>NZ_CP128543.1:157500-5112500 GCF_021283165.2 Pseudomonas soli | reverse complement strand
CTACGGGTATCACCTTTAGGTGATGCGGTAGAGGAGCGTTCTGTAAGCCTGTGAAGGTGAGTTGAGAAGCTTGCTGGAGGTATCAGAAGTGCGAATGCTGACATGAGTAACGACAATGCGAGTGAAAAACTCGCACGCCGAAAGACCAAGGTTTCCTGCGCAACGTTAATCGACGCAGGGTTAGTCGGTCCCTAAGGCGAGGCTGAAAAGCGTAGTCGATGGAAAACAGGTTAATATTCCTGTACTTCCAGTTATTGCGATGGAGGGACGGAGAAGGCTAGGCCAGCTTGGCGTTGGTTGTCCAAGTTTAAGGTGGTAGGCTGAGATCTTAGGCAAATCCGGGATCTCAAGGCCGAGAGCTGATGACGAGTGCTCATTAGAGCGCGAAGTGGTTGATGCCATGCTTCCAAGAAAAGCTCCTAAGCTTCAGATAACTGGGAACCGTACCCCAAACCGACACAGGTGGTTAGGTAGAGAATACCAAGGCGCTTGAGAGAACTCGGGTGAAGGAACTAGGCAAAATGGCACCGTAACTTCGGGAGAAGGTGCGCCGGTGAGGGTGAAGCACTTGCTGCGTAAGCCCACGCCGGTCGAAGATACCAGGCCGCTGCGACTGTTTATTAAAAACACAGCACTCTGCAAACACGAAAGTGGACGTATAGGGTGTGACGCCTGCCCGGTGCCGGAAGGTTAATTGATGGGGTTAGCGCAAGCGAAGCTCTTGATCGAAGCCCCGGTAAACGGCGGCCGTAACTATAACGGTCCTAAGGTAGCGAAATTCCTTGTCGGGTAAGTTCCGACCTGCACGAATGGCGTAACGATGGCGGCGCTGTCTCCACCCGAGACTCAGTGAAATTGAAATCGCTGTGAAGATGCAGTGTATCCGCGGCTAGACGGAAAGACCCCGTGAACCTTTACTATAGCTTTGCACTGGACTTTGAGCTTGCTTGTGTAGGATAGGTGGGAGGCTTTGAAGTGGGGACGCCAGTTCTCATGGAGCCATCCTTGAAATACCACCCTGGCAACCTTGAGGTTCTAACTCAGGTCCGTTATCCGGATCGAGGACAGTGTATGGTGGGTAGTTTGACTGGGGCGGTCTCCTCCCAAAGAGTAACGGAGGAGTACGAAGGTGCGCTCAGACCGGTCGGAAATCGGTCGTAGAGTATAAAGGCAAAAGCGCGCTTGACTGCGAGACACACACGTCGAGCAGGTACGAAAGTAGGTCTTAGTGATCCGGTGGTTCTGTATGGAAGGGCCATCGCTCAACGGATAAAAGGTACTCCGGGGATAACAGGCTGATACCGCCCAAGAGTTCATATCGACGGCGGTGTTTGGCACCTCGATGTCGGCTCATCACATCCTGGGGCTGAAGCCGGTCCCAAGGGTATGGCTGTTCGCCATTTAAAGTGGTACGCGAGCTGGGTTTAGAACGTCGTGAGACAGTTCGGTCCCTATCTGCCGTGGACGTTTGAGATTTGAGAGGGGCTGCTCCTAGTACGAGAGGACCGGAGTGGACGAACCTCTGGTGTTCCGGTTGTCACGCCAGTGGCATTGCCGGGTAGCTATGTTCGGAAGAGATAACCGCTGAAAGCATCTAAGCGGGAAACTTGCCTCAAGATGAGATCTCACTGGAGCCTTGAGCTCCCTGAAGGGCCGTCGAAGACTACGACGTTGATAGGTTGGGTGTGTAAGCGCTGTGAGGCGTTGAGCTAACCAATACTAATTGCCCGTGAGGCTTGACCATATAACACCCAAGCAATTTGCTCACGCAGATTGCGGTGGTGAAGACGAAACGAACCGAAAGTTCGCGACGAACCACAAAGATCACATATCCGAATTGGCTGGCATGTCTGCAAGGACGTACTGGCAACCGAATTTCTTGACGACCATAGAGCATTGGAACCACCTGATCCCATCCCGAACTCAGCAGTGAAACGATGCATCGCCGATGGTAGTGTGGGGTTTCCCCATGTGAGAGTAGGTCATCGTCAAGATTCATTTCGCAAAACCCCTATCTGCGCGAGCAGGTAGGGGTTTTGTCTTTGTGCCCGGCAAACGCTACGGGTGCCGACTTGCCGGCGATGCGCCCTGCTCACGGAAAATGTGACTCGAACACCGATACAGTTCCTCATACTGGCCACCTCCCACAATTCGAGTCGGAACACTAGAATAGAGCCGACGTCTCCATTCAGAACCCCTTTATGCCTAACCCTGTAGAACCCGAAGCGCTCGCGCAGCTGCCGCTGGATGAGCTGGTGGCCTGCCACGAGTGCGACCTGCTGATGCGCAAAGTCTCGTTGCAGACTGATGAAAAGGCGCAATGCCCACGTTGCGGCTACGAGCTGTACGCCCATCGCCACAACCTGGTCACCCGTAGCCTGGCCCTCGTCCTGACCGCCCTGTTGCTGTATGTGCCGGCCAACTTCCTGCCCATCATGCAATTGCACCTGCTCGGCCAGACCTCCGACGACACGGTCTGGAGTGGTGTGCTTGGGCTATACAATTCAGGGATGCGTGGCATCGCCGTGGTGGTGTTCCTGTGCAGCATGGCCATTCCCCTGCTCAAGCTGCTGTGCCAGCTGGCGGTGTTGCTGAGCATCCGTCTCGACTTCGGCCGCAGCTATGGCCTGCTGATCTATCGTATCTACCACCACCTGCGTGAGTGGGGGATGCTCGAGGTCTACTTCATGGGCGTGCTGGTGGCCATCGTCAAGCTGGTCGATCTGGCCGAGCTGAGCATTGGCCTGGGTCTGTTCTGCTTCATCAGCCTGCTGCTGGTGCAGGTCTGGCTCGAAGTGGTGATGTCACCGCACCAGATTTGGGTGGCCTTGTCGGGGGAGGACGTCCATGCGGGCGATTGATGCAGGCATCCTGGTATGCAATGAATGTCATGAGCTTAATCGTCAGGAGCCCGGCAGCACCTCGCAGAGCTGCACCCGCTGCGGGGCAGTGGTACATGCCCGGCGGCCCAACAGCATCGTGCGTACCTGGGCGCTGCTGATTACCTCGATGATCCTCTATATCCCGGCCAACGTGCTGCCGATCATGACCGTCAGCGCTCTTGGCCAAGGCAGCCCGGACACCATCATGTCCGGCGTGATCACCCTGATGAAGCACGGCATGTTGCCGATCGCCGCGGTGGTGTTCATTGCCAGCATCCTGGTGCCCACCTTCAAGCTGGTGGGGATCGCCCTGCTGCTCTATTCGGTACAGCGCCACCAGCCGCTGTCGGCGCGGCAGCGCATCCTGATGTATCGCTTCATTGAATTCATCGGCCGCTGGTCGATGCTGGACATCTTCGTCATTGCCATTCTCGTGGCCGTGGTGAATTTCGGCCGCATCGCCAGTGTCGAAGCCAACCTGGGTGCCGTCGCCTTCGCCTCCGTGGTGATCCTGACGATGCTCGCCGCTTTAACTTTCGATCCCCGACTGATCTGGGACAACACGGAGTCGGATGACGACCATGAGTGACTTGCCTACGGCTAAAACCCGCCCAGCTTCGAACTGGTCGGCCATCTGGATCCTGCCGCTGATTGCCTTGGCAATCGGTGGCTGGCTGGCATGGCAAGCCTATAAGGATGCTGGCATCGAGATCCAGGTGCGCTTCGAAAGTGGCGAGGGCATCGTCGCCAACAAGACCGAGGTTATCTATAAAGGCATGTCGGTGGGCAAGGTGGTTGCCCTGGTGCTGGATGACAAGGGGGACAACCGTGGTGTCATCGCCACCATCGAGATGCGCAAGGAGGCAGGCCCGCACCTGAACAAGGGCACGCGCTTCTGGCTGGTCAAGCCGAGCGTCAGCCTGGCAGGCATCTCGGGCCTGGAGACGCTGGTTTCGGGCAACTATATCGCCGTCGACCCTGGAGACGGAGAGCCGACCAAGCGCTTCACCGCGCTCAAGGAAGCGCCGCCACTGTCGGATGCCGAGCCTGGCTTGCACCTGACCCTCAAGGCCGAGCGGCTGGGCTCGCTCAACCGCGACAGCCCGATCTTCTACAAGCAGATCCAGGTCGGTCGGGTGAAGAGCTATCGCCTGTCCGAGGATCAGGGCACGGTGGAGATCAAGGTGTTCATCGCGCCAGCCTATGCCAGCCTGGTGCGCAAGCACACACGTTTCTGGAATGCCAGCGGGGTCAGCATCGATGCCGACCTGTCCGGGGTGAAGGTACGCACTGAATCGCTGTCGAGCATCGTGGCCGGGGGTATCGCCTTTGCAACGCCGGAGAACCGCAAGGACAGCCCGCCCACCGATCCAAGCCTGCCGTTCCGCTTGTACGAGGACTTCGACGCGGCCCAGGCCGGTATCCGCGTCAAGGTCAAGCTCAGTGATTTCGAAGGCTTGCAGAAGGGGCGCACGCCAGTGTTGTACAAGGGCATCCAGGTGGGCACGCTCAAGGATCTCAAGGTCGAAAGTGACCTGGCCAGCGCAACGGCCGAGCTGACCCTGGACCCGCTGGCCGAGGACTATCTGGTTGAAGGCACACAGTTCTGGGTAGTCAAGCCGTCGATCTCGCTTGCCGGTATCACTGGCCTCGAGGCGTTGGTGAAGGGTAACTACATCGCGGTCCGCCCGGGCGAGCCAGGCGCCAAGCCCCTGCGCGAGTTCGAAGCGCGTCCCAAGGCGCCGCCACTGGACCTGAAGGCGCCCGGCCTGCACATGGTGCTGTTCGCCGATACCCTGGGCTCGCTGGAGGTGGGTAGCCCGGTGATGTACCGCCAGGTGCGCGTGGGCAGCGTGCAGAGCTACCAGTTCGCTCGCAACAGCAAGCGCATCCTGATCGGTGTGCACATCGAGAAGGAATACGCCAACCTGGTCAACGGGTCTACGCGCTTCTGGAATGCCAGCGGCATCACCTTGACCGGTGGCCTGTCGGGGATCCAGGTCAAGAGTGAGTCGCTGCAGACGCTCATGGCCGGGGGCATCGCTTTCGATACGCCGAAGCCGGATGTACCGCTCAAGCGTCGCATCCCGCGCTTCCGTCTGCATGAAAGCCAGGACGCGGCCAACCGGGCCGGGACCCTGATCACCATTCGCGTGGACCGCGCCGATGGCCTGAAGCCGGGCACGCCGATCCGTTTCCGCGGCCTAGATGTGGGCAGTGTCGAGAGCGTCGACCTGACCGGCGACCTGCAGGCGGTCCTGCTCCGTGCGCGGATTACCCAGGCGGCCGAGCGTATCGCCCGCACCGGTACGCAGTTCTGGGTGGTCAAGCCTGCATTGGGCCTGGTGCGTACCGAGAATCTCGACACGCTGATTGGCGGTCAGTACCTGGAGGTGCTGCCGGCGCTCAAGGATAAAGGGCCGCAGCGTGACTTCATCGCCCTGAGCGATGCCCCCGAGGTGAAGGGTGAGGAGGTCGGCCTGCCGTTGACCTTGAGCGCGGCGCGCCGTGGTTCGATCAAGCCAGGCGTGCCGGTCACCTACCGGGAGATTGCAGTGGG
This sequence comes from Pseudomonas soli, assembly GCF_021283165.2. Lineage (NCBI taxonomy): Bacteria > Pseudomonadati > Pseudomonadota > Gammaproteobacteria > Pseudomonadales > Pseudomonadaceae > Pseudomonas > Pseudomonas soli. Next base: position 5,107,058 of record NZ_CP128543.1, on the reverse strand, counting down.
CAAGGTCACCGGCTTCGAGCTGGGCCAGACCGCCGACCGGGTGCTTATCCACATCCTTATCGAGCCTCGCTATGCCGGGCTGGTGCGTGGCGGCAGCCGTTTCTGGAACAGCAGTGGGTTTGGTTTCGACTGGGGCTTGTTCAAGGGGGCCACGGTGCGCACCGAGTCGTTGGAAACCTTGATCGACGGTGGGATTGCCTTTGCCACGCCCGATGGCGAACAGATGGGTAATCCTGCGCGACCGCAGCAGACCTTCGCGCTGTTCGACAAGCCGGAGGATGAATGGATGCAGTGGGCGCCGAAGATCCAGATCGGCAAGTAATGATGGGGGGCCGCTATGCGGCCCTTTCGCCGGCGAGCCGGCTCTCACGCCGACCGCGTTGGCCTCAGGATATTCTGTGGCAGCCGGCTTGCCGGTTGACTCGAAGACACCGGTGCTAATGCAGCCTTGGCGAGTAACGAGAAAATCACAGGCATAAAAAAACCGACCCTAGGGTCGGTTTTTTCGACAAGAACGTCGCTTAGGCAGCTGCAGCTTCTTTCAGTGCCTTGATGTGGCCATTCAGACGGCCTTTGTGGCGAGCAGCTTTGTTCTTGTGGATGATACCCTTGTCGGCCATACGGTCGATTACAGGTACAGCCAGAACGTAAGCGGCTTGCGCTTTTTCGGCGTCTTTTGCGTCGATGGCCTTGACTACATTCTTGATGTAGGTACGGACCATGGAACGCAGGCTGGCGTTGTGGCTGCGACGCTTCTCAGCCTGTTTTGCACGTTTCTTGGCGGAAGGTGAGTTGGCCACCGTCGAGCTCCTCGAAAGACTTTAGGTAAATAGCAAACAAAATAGGCCGCGAATCATGCCGATGAGTCGATCGGATGTCAAGGCCACCTGCAAGGTTCCGCCGAGTGGTGAGCCAACAGGAGGGAAATATTCCTTTCTGTCGCACGACCTGTAAACTCGGGAATTTTTGGCTCCCCTGCGAAGGCGCGGGAGTATCGCACATTCGGACGCTGTCTGCAGCGTCCTCTGCCCCTGGCGTGAAACTTTTCGATGAACCTGCTCAAATCCCTGGCTGCGGTCAGCTCCATCACCATGATTTCCCGGGTGCTCGGCTTCGTGCGCGATACCATCCTGGCGAGGGTGTTCGGCGCCGGCATCGCCACCGACGCCTTCTTCATCGCCTTCAAGCTGCCCAACCTGCTGCGGCGGATATTCGCCGAAGGCGCGTTCTCCCAGGCCTTCGTGCCGATCCTCGCCGAGTACAAGACCCAGCAGGGCGAGGAGGCCACCCGCACCTTTGTCGCCTATGTCAGTGGCCTGCTTACCCTGATCCTGGCATTGGTCACCACCATCGGCATCCTCGCCGCGCCCTGGGTGGTCTGGGCGACGGCACCGGGTTTCGTCGACAGCGCAGAGAAGTACGAGCTGACCACTTCGCTGCTGCGGGTGACCTTTCCTTATATATTGTTGATCTCGCTGTCGTCGCTGGTCGGCGCGATCCTCAACACCTGGAATCGCTTCAGCGTGCCGGCGTTCACCCCCACGCTGCTCAACGTGGCGATGATCGCCTTCGCCGTGCTGCTCACGCCCTACTTCGACCCGCCGATCATGGCCCTGGCCTGGGGCGTGCTGGCCGGTGGCCTGGCGCAACTGCTGTACCAGCTGCCAGCGTTGAAGAAGATCGGCATGCTCGTGCTGCCGCGCCTGAACCTGCGCGACACCGGCGTGTGGCGTGTGCTCAAGCAGATGCTGCCGGCGATCCTCGGGGTATCGGTGAGCCAGATCTCGCTGATCATCAACACCATCTTCGCTTCCTTCCTGGTGTCCGGCTCGGTGTCCTGGATGTACTACGCCGACCGCCTCATGGAACTGCCCTCCGGCGTGCTCGGCGTGGCCCTGGGCACCATCCTGCTGCCGACCTTGGCCAAGACCTACGCCAACCAGGACCGTGAGGAGTATTCGCGGATCCTCGACTGGGGCCTGCGCCTGTGCTTCCTGCTGGTGCTGCCCTGCACCCTGGCCCTGGGCATCCTCGCCGAACCGCTGACCGTGGCGCTGTTCCAGTACGGCAAGTTCAGTGCCTTTGACGCGGCGATGACCCAGCGCGCGCTGGTCGCGTATTCGGTGGGGTTGATGGCGATCATCCTGGTCAAGGTGCTGGCACCTGGCTTCTATGCACAGCAGAATATCCGCACACCGGTGAAGATCGCGGTGTTCACCCTGGTCTGCACCCAGTTGCTCAACCTGGCCCTGGTCGGCCCGCTGGCCCATGCCGGGCTGGCCCTGGCGATCAGCCTGGGCGCTTGCCTGAACGCCGGCCTGCTGTACTGGAAGCTGCGCAGCCAGCAACTGTTCCAGCCGCAACCGGGCTGGACGATGTTCCTGCTCAAGCTGGTGCTGGCGGTGGCGTTGATGTCGGGCGTGCTGTTGCTGGGCATGCACTACATGCCGGCCTGGGAGCAGGGCAACATGCTCGAGCGCTTCGTGCGCCTGGGCGCCCTGATCGTCGCCGGCGTGGTGACCTATTTCGGCTGCCTGTACCTGTGTGGTTTCCGCCCACGGCACTTCGCCCGCAAGGCGTTGCACTGAGGCGCGAAAAGGGTCAGGCGTCGGTTTTTCGCATTCCACACTCCAGGGTGGCGCTGCTGCCTGTCACCAGCGCCCGGGTGTGGTTATAATCGGCCACTTTATGAGCAAGAAGCGCGTTATGCAGCTGGTTCGAGGTCTTCACAACCTGCGCCCCGAGCACCGGGGCTGTGTCGCCACCATTGGCAACTTCGACGGGGTCCACCGCGGCCACCAGGCGATCCTCGCACGCCTGCGCGAACGTGGCCAGGCACTCGGCCTGCCCACCTGCGTGGTGATCTTCGAGCCACAGCCTCGCGAATATTTCGCCCCGGATACCGCGCCGGCCCGCCTGGCGCGCCTGCGTGACAAGGTCGAGTTGCTGGCCGCGGAGGGCATCGATCGGGTGCTGTGCCTGTCGTTCAATCAGCGCCTGAGCCAGCTCAGCGCCGAGCAGTTCGTCAAGGCAGTGCTGGTCGATGGCCTGGGCGTGCGCCACCTCGAAGTGGGCGATGACTTCCGTTTCGGCTGCGACCGCGCCGGTGATTTCGCTTTCCTCACCGAAGCCGGCAAACGCCATGGCTTCAGCGTCGAGGCGGCCAACACCGTCATCCAGGATGGCCTGCGGGTCAGCAGCACCGAAGTGCGCAAGGCCCTGGCAGAGGGCGACTTCGAGCTGGCCGAACACCTGCTGGGCCGTCCGTACCGCATTACCGGCCGCGTGCTGCATGGCCAGAAGCTGGCCCGCCAGCTCGGCACACCTACCGCCAACATCCAGCTCAAGCGCCGTCGCGTGCCGCTGTCCGGGGTCTACCTGGCCAGCATCGAGATCGACGGCCAGCAGTGGCCGGGTGTCGGCAATATCGGAGTACGCCCCACCGTCGCCGGTGACGGGCGTCCTCACCTGGAGATTCATCTCCTGGATTACGCCGGTGACCTCTATGGCCGGCGCCTGACGGTGGAATTCCACCACAAGCTGCGTGAAGAGCAGCGTTTCGCCTCCCTGGAGGCGCTGAAGTCGGCGATCGACGCGGACATCGCCGCCGCACGTGCCCACTGGCACGCTCAACCGCTAACGAAGAGCCTGAAATGACCGACTACAAAGCCACGCTTAACCTTCCGGACACCGCCTTCCCCATGAAGGCCGGCCTGCCTCAGCGCGAACCGCAGATCCTGCAGCGCTGGGACAGCATTGGCCTGTACCAGAAGCTGCGCGAAATTGGCAAGGATCGTCCGAAGTTCGTCCTGCACGACGGTCCGCCCTATGCCAACGGCAAGATCCATATCGGTCATGCGCTGAACAAGATTCTCAAGGACATGATTGTCCGTTCGAAGACCCTGTCGGGTTTCGACGCCCCGTATGTACCGGGCTGGGACTGCCACGGCCTGCCGATCGAGCACAAGGTCGAGGTCACCCACGGCAAGCACCTGACCGCCGACCGCACCCGCGAGCTGTGCCGCGAGTACGCCGCCGAGCAGATCGAGGGGCAGAAGACCGAGTTCATCCGCCTGGGCGTGCTGGGTGATTGGGACAACCCGTACAAGACCATGAACTTCGCCAACGAGGCCGGCGAGATCCGCGCCCTGGCCGAGATGGTCAAGCAAGGCTTCGTGTTCAAGGGCCTGAAGCCGGTGAACTGGTGCTTCGATTGCGGTTCGGCCCTGGCCGAAGCCGAAGTCGAGTACGCCGACAAGAAATCCCAGACCATCGACGTCGCCTTCCCGGTCGCCGACGAGGCCAAGCTGGCCGCTGCCTTCGGCCTGGCCGCGCTGGCCAAGCCCGCCGCCATCGTGATCTGGACCACCACCCCGTGGACCATCCCGGCCAACCAGGCGCTGAACATCCACCCGGACTTCACCTACGCCCTGGTCGACACCGGCGAGCGCCTGCTGGTACTGGCCGAGGAGCTGGTCGAGTCGTGCCTGAAGCGCTATGCGCTGGAAGGTTCGGTCATCGCCACCGCCCCGGGTTCGGCCCTCGAGCTGATCAACTTCCGTCACCCGTTCTACGATCGCCTGTCGCCGATCTACCTGGCCGAATACGTCGAGCTGGGCGCCGGTACAGGCGTGGTGCATTCCTCGCCCGCCTACGGTGAAGACGACTTCGTTACCTGCAAGCGCTACGGCATGGTCAACGACGACATTCTCACCCCGGTGCAGAGCAACGGTGTGTACGTCGAGTCGCTGCCGTTCTTCGGCGGCCAGTTCATCTGGAAGGCCAACCCGGCCATCGTCGACAAACTCAGCGAAGTCGGCGCGCTGATGCACACCGAAACCATCAGCCACAGCTACATGCACTGCTGGCGGCACAAGACCCCGCTGATCTATCGCGCCACCGCGCAGTGGTTCGTCGGCATGGACAAGCAGCCCACCAGCGGCGACAACCTGCGCGAGCGCTCGCTCAAGGCCATCGAAGAGACCAAGTTCGTTCCGGCCTGGGGCCAGGCGCGCCTGCACTCGATGATCGCCAACCGCCCGGACTGGTGCATCTCGCGTCAGCGCAACTGGGGCGTGCCGATCCCGTTTTTCCTGGACAAGCAGACCGGCGAATTGCACCCACGTACCGTCGAACTGATGGAGGAAGTGGCCAAGCGCGTCGAACAGCAGGGCATCGAAGCCTGGTTCAAGCTGGATGCCGCTGAGCTGCTGGGCGATGAAGCCGGCCACTACGACAAGATTGCCGATACCCTCGACGTCTGGTTCGACTCGGGTACCACCCATTGGCATGTGCTGCGTGGTTCCCACGATATCGGCCACGCCACCGGCCCGCGCGCCGACCTGTATCTGGAAGGTTCCGACCAGCACCGCGGCTGGTTCCACTCTTCCTTGCTGACCGGCTGTGCCATCGACGGCCACGCGCCTTACCGCGAGCTGCTGACCCACGGCTTCACCGTGGACGAGAACGGCCGCAAGATGTCCAAGTCGCTGGGCAACACCATCGAGCCGGAAAAGGTCAATAACACCCTGGGTGCCGACATCCTGCGCCTGTGGGTGTCCGCCACCGACTACTCGGGCGAGATGGCCGTCTCCGAGCAGATCCTGCAGCGCAGCGCCGATGCCTACCGCCGCATCCGCAACACCGCGCGCTTCCTGCTTTCCAACCTGTCCGGCTTCGATCCGGCCCGCGACCTGCTGCCGGCCGAGGACATGCTGGCCCTGGACCGTTGGGCGGTCGACCGCACCCTGCTGCTGCAGCGCGAGCTGGAAGAGCACTACGGCGAGTACCGTTTCTGGAACGTCTACTCGAAGATCCACAACTTCTGCGTGCAGGAGCTCGGTGGCTTCTACCTCGACATCATCAAGGATCGCCAGTACACCACCGGCGTGAACAGTGTCGCCCGCCGCTCCTGCCAGACCGCGCTGTACCACATCAGCGAGGCGCTGGTGCGCTGGATCGCGCCGATCCTGGCGTTCACCGCCGACGAGATCTGGCAGTACCTGCCGGGCGAGCGCAACGAGTCGGTGATGCTCAACACCTGGTACCAGGGCCTGACGGAGCTGCCGGCCGACGCCGAGCTGGACCGTGCCTACTGGGACCGTGTGATGGCGGTCAAGGCCGCAGTCAACAAGGAGCTGGAGAACCAGCGTACCGCCAAGGTCATCGGCGGCAACCTGCAGGCCGAGGTCACCCTGTTCGCCGAAGAGGGCCTGACCGCCGACCTGAACAAGCTCGGCGATGAGCTGCGCTTCGTGCTGATCACCTCTGCCGCCAGCGTGGTGCCGTTCGTCCAGGCTCCGGCCGATGCCGTGACAACCGAGGTCGAAGGGCTCAAGCTGAAGGTCGTCAAGTCTGGCCATGTCAAGTGCGGCCGTTGCTGGCACTTCCGCGCCGATGTGGGCAGCCATCCGGAGCATCCGGAAATCTGTGGCCGTTGCGTCGATAACCTGAGCGGTTCCGGTGAGGTGCGCCACTATGCCTAACGCTTCCGCGGGGCGCTTTGGGCGCCTTGCCTGGCTCTGGCTGAGCCTGGTGGTGCTGGTCCTCGACCAGGCCACCAAGGTCTACTTCGAGGGCGCGCTGAGCCTGTACCAGCAGATCGTGGTCATCCCCGACTACTTCAGCTGGACCCTGGCCTACAACACCGGCGCGGCGTTCAGCTTCCTGGCCGACAGCTCCGGCTGGCAGCGCTGGCTGTTCGCGCTGATCGCCGTGGTGGTCAGCGCCGTGCTGGTGGTCTGGCTCAAGCGCCTGGGGCGCAACGAGACCTGGCTGGCCGTGGCCCTGGCGCTGGTGCTGGGCGGTGCATTGGGCAACCTGTACGACCGCGTGGTGCTTGGCCATGTGGTCGATTTCATCCTGGTGCACTGGCAGAACCGCCACTACTTCCCGGCCTTCAACCTGGCCGACAGCGCCATTACCGTGGGCGCGGTGATGCTGGCGCTGGATATGTTCAAGAGCAAGAAGTCCGAGGAAGCCGTCCATGACTGAGACCCGTATCGGCCAGAACACCGAAGTCACCCTGCACTTCGCGCTGCACCTGGAAAACGGCGACACCGTCGACAGCACTTTCGACAAGGCCCCGGCCACGTTCAAGGTGGGTGACGGCAACCTGCTGCCGGGCTTCGAAAACGCTCTGTTCGGCTTCAAGGCCGGTGACCAGCGCAAGCTGAGCATCGCCCCGGAGAATGCCTTCGGCCAGCACAACCCGCAGAACGTACAGGTGATGCCGCGCTCGCAGTTCGAAGGCATGGAGCTGTCCGAAGGGCTGCTGGTGATCTTCAACGATGCCGCCAACACCGAGCTGCCGGGTGTGGTCAAAGCGTTCGACGACAACCAGGTGACCATCGATTTCAACCATCCACTGGCTGGCAAGACCCTGAACTTCGAGGTGCAGATCCTCGACGTGAAGGCCGTGTGAGCCTGGAGCCGAGCATGCAAATCAAACTCGCCAACCCGCGCGGCTTCTGCGCCGGGGTCGACCGTGCGATCGAGATCGTCAACCGCGCCCTGGAAGTCTTCGGCCCGCCGATCTACGTGCGCCACGAAGTGGTGCACAACAAGTTCGTGGTCGAAGACTTGCGTAACCGTGGCGCGGTGTTCGTCGAAGAGCTGGACCAGGTGCCGGACGACGTCATCGTCATCTTCAGCGCCCATGGCGTTTCCCAGGCCGTGCGCCAGGAAGCCGCCGGCCGTGGCCTGAAAGTGTTCGACGCCACCTGCCCGCTGGTGACCAAGGTGCATATCGAGGTGGCCAAGTACAGCCGTGATGGCCGTGAGACCATTCTCATCGGCCACGAAGGGCACCCGGAAGTCGAAGGCACCATGGGTCAGTACGACGCCAGCAACGGCGGCGCCATCTACCTCGTCGAGGACGAGGACGATGTTGCCCAGCTGCAGGTGAATGACCCTGACCACCTGGCCTTCGTCACCCAGACCACACTGTCGATGGACGACACCAGCCGGGTGATCGACGCCCTGCGCGCGCGCTTCCCGAACATCGGCGGCCCGCGCAAGGACGACATCTGCTACGCCACGCAAAACCGCCAGGACGCCGTCAAGCAACTGGCCGACGAGTGTGACGTGGTACTGGTGGTCGGCAGCCCCAACAGCTCCAACTCCAACCGCCTGCGCGAGTTGGCCGAGCGCATGAGCACGCCGGCCTACCTGATCGACGGTGCCGAGGACCTGCAACGCAGCTGGTTCGATGGTGCCGAGCGTATCGGTATCACCGCCGGTGCCTCGGCGCCCGAGGTGCTGGTGCGTGGCGTGATCGAGCAGCTCAAGGCCTGGGGCGCCACCGGCGCCGAAGAGCTCGACGGCCGCGAAGAGAACATCACCTTCTCGATGCCCAAGGAACTGCGGGTTCGCTCGCTGATCTGACTCAGTCACCTGCACAGCGGCGGCCCTCGTCGCTGCGCAGGCTGACCCGGCCACTGGGGCTCAGCACCACCTGATGCTGGCTGCCAGGCCCGCTGCGCTGGCAGATGTCCAGCGTGATACCGACAAAGCCTTCCCCTATCGGTGCGCCACGCTTGCTGAAGCGCACCTCCCGCGCAGAACTGGCCACTACCTTTACGGGCTTGGCCAGGCGATGTTCGCGCAACACCTGGCCGTCGTGTTCCTGCGACACACGCCAACCCTTGCCCCAGTCACCTTGCAGTGGATGAACCGTCAGCGCCAGCTGTTGCAGCGCGGCCTGGTTGCGCGCAGCGCGCAGTGCCTGCGCCAGTTCCCGGGCTGCGGCGGCCAGTTGCAGGGTTTCGCCGAGCCTGGCGTAGGCCGTTATCCCCAGGTGTGTCAGCAGGCTGCCAATTGTCAGTGCGCACATCATTTGTAGCAGTGTTACGCCTTGTTGCCTCACCGTGCATTCCTCCCTGGAAGTGCTTCGCTGTAGCTTCCGGCCTGGCCGCGCGAGGCGCCAGTCAGGCGGTTCGGGCAGACGGCGAGGAAAGATCCCAGGAGGGTGGCGATGTGGGCGAAGGAAGGTGGGATGACGCTGCTGGAGGTGCTGCTGGCGATGACGGTGCTGGCGCTTGGGGTGTTCGCCGCGGCGGCCTTGCAGGTGCGTGGCATGCAGGTGGCCGAGAGCGCCCTGCGTGACGGTCAGGCGTTGCAGCTGGCCCAGGGCATGTTCGAGCGGGTGAGGGCCAGCGGCACGCTCGAAGCGGGGGAGGAGAGTGCCTGGCGCTCGCGGGTCACCCAGGTGCTTGGCACCTCGGCGCAGGGGCTGATCAGGCGCCACGCCGGCATGCTGGACCTGCAGGTGAGCTGGCCGGCCCAGGCTGAAGGGCGCCCGCCCTTGCAGTTGCAGGGCAGGGTGCTGCCATGAAACGCGGGCAAGCAGGCGCCGGGCTGGTCGAGGTGTTGCTGGCCGTGGCCCTGGGGGCGTTGTTGCTGGTGACGGCGAGCCAGTTGTTCGGCCAGGCCTATCAGGCCTGGCGGCTACAAGGCGCGGCGGCGAGGCTGCAGGATGATGCGCGCCTGGTCCTGCAGCGCCTGGCCGAGGACATCCGCATGGCGGGCATGTTTGGCTGCCTGCGCCTGGAAGCGGCGGACTTCACCGATCCGCAGGCTGCGCTAGCGTTCGCCAGGCCGATCGAGGCCAACGCTGACAGCCTCACGCTGGTAGGCGCCGAGCTGCCGGGATTGCTCGGCGCGCCGGACTGGACCGTGCTCACCGACTGTCGCAGTTGGGCGCAAGTCCTGCGTGGCCAGCATGTGCCTGGCGATGCTCTGCTGGCCTTGCCGGTGCGCCGGGTTACCTACCGCGTACGCAATGGCAGCCTGATGTTCACCAGCAACGCCCAGCATGCCAGCCTGGTCGACAATGTCCGGGCCCTGCGGGTGCGTCATGGCGACGGTCGCGTCGATATCGAGTTGCTCATGCAGGACCGCGAGCATCGGCTGGAGCAGCGCCATGCCCTGAGCGTGGCCGTGCGCAATCCAGGGGATGACGCATGAGCCGCCAGCGTGGCGTGGTGCTGTTGCTGGCCCTGAGCCTCAGCCTGCTGCTTGGCCTGCTGACCGCGCTGGGCATGCGCGAAGCCTTGCTGCAGGCGCGGCAGGTCGGCGAACAATGGCGCAGGGCGCAGGCTTTCGAACAGGCCGAAGCCAGCCTGGTGGAAGGCGCCGCGTTGCTGCCAGGTGGCTTGCCTGCGCTGTGCCTTGACTGCCTGCCACCCGCACTGCCGACAGCCTCACCTGCCGCGCCGTGGCGAACCACCGACAGTGGCTATGTCCTGCTCCAGCATCTGGGGCAGACACGCCGTGCCGTCGGCCTGCCGCCGGAGCAGCGGGTCAACCTCGTGCGGATCACGGCGCTGAGCCGCCAGGTGCGCGGCCGGCAGTTCCTGGAAGCGGTGTATGCCGTGGACGGGCAGGGCAATATCGGACGCATCAGCTGGCGCCAACGCCTGGAGGAGGGCTGACATGCAGCGGGGTCTTGGTCTGATCGAATTATTGATTGTCGTGGCGCTGATCGGCATGCTGGCAGCCATTGCCTATCCCAGTTACAGCGACCAGCTACGCCGTGCCGCGCGCAGCGAGGTGGTCGGGCTGCTGCAGGACGCGGCGTTGCGCCTGGAACAGCATCGCGCGCATGTCGGCGGCTATGCCGACAGCGAGCAACTTGTCACGGTATTGCCGGCTGGCAGCCGCTACTACCGCCTGCAGGCGCAGCGCGACGAAGACGCTTTCACACTGCTTGCGCGCCGTGTGACGGAGACGTTCATGGCCGACGACCGCTGTGGCGACTTCCGCCTCGATCACGCTGGCGTGCGTGACAATCCGGGCGGCAGCGCAGACGAGCAGGCGTGCTGGGGAAGCTGAAGATCAAGAGGTGCCCGTGCACCGTGGAATTACTTCAGGTGTTGGATCGAACGATGAGCAAGCAAGTAGTGATTGTCGGCGGTGGCGTCATCGGCCTGCTGACGGCGTTGAACCTGGCGGCGGATGTCGACCAGGTGGTGGTGTGCGACCAGGGCGAGGTAGGGCGTGAGTCGTCCTGGGCCGGTGGCGGCATCGTCTCGCCGTTGTACCCCTGGCGCTATAGCCCGGCGGTAACGGCGCTGGCGCATTGGTCGCAGGATTTCTATCCACAGCTGGGCGAGCGTCTGTTCGCCAGCACCGGCATCGACCCGCAGGTGCACACCACCGGGCTGTACTGGCTGGACCTGGACGACGAAGTCGAGGCCCTGGCCTGGGCGGCCCGTGAGCAGCGGCCGCTCAGCGCCGTGGATATCTCGGCTGCCTACGACGCGGTGCCAGTGCTCGGGTCAGGCTACCGCCATGCCATCTACATGGCGGGCGTGGCCAACGTACGCAACCCGCGCCTGGTGAAGTCGCTCAAGGCCGCGCTGCTGGCGCTGCCCAACGTCACCCTGCGCGAGCATTGCCAGATCAGCGGTTTCGTCCATGAAGGCGGGCGTGTCGCCGGGGTGCGTACCGAGCAGGGCGTGCTGGCTGCCGACGAGGTGGTGCTCAGTGCCGGTGCCTGGAGCGGCGATCTGCTGCAGACATTGGGCCTGAGGCTGCCGGTGGAACCGGTGAAAGGGCAGATGATCCTGTTCAAGTGCGCCGAGGACTTCCTGCCGAGCATGGTCCTGGCCAAGGGACGCTACGCGATCCCGCGCCGCGACGGGCATATCCTGGTCGGCAGCACCCTGGAGCATGCCGGCTACGACAAGACCCCGACCGGTGATGCGCTCGAGAGTCTGAAGGCTTCGGCGGTGGAACTGCTGCCGGCGCTGGCGGATGCCGAGGTGGTGGGGCACTGGGCTGGCCTGCGCCCTGGGTCGCCGGAAGGCATCCCCTACATTGGCGCGGTGCCGGGGCATGAGGGATTGTGGCTGAACTGCGGCCATTACCGTAACGGGCTGGTGCTGGCACCGGCGTCTTGCCAGTTGTTCAGCGACCTGCTGCTGGGGCGTGCGCCGATCATCGATCCGGCGCCGTATGCGCCTGAGGGGCGTCTGGGCTGAGACACAACAGTGATGACGAGCGGGCGTGGGAGCGGGGCAAGCCCGCTCCCACAACGCAACTCAGCGCTGTTGCCCCGGCCCTTGCTCCAGATGCTGCTGGCTGCAATACCACTCCTTGCCCAGCTGCAACGCCCGGTCATTGGGCAGGTGCACGCCGCAATGGGCACAGCGCACCATCTGCAGCGGGTCCTGCAGGCGCGGTTCGGCAGGTGATTGCTGACTGGTCTTGAACTTGCGCCACAGCCAGAACGCGGCGGCGATCAGGGCGATCCAGAAAAGTAGGCGAACCATGGTGTCCAGCTTGTCGAATTAAGAAGGCGACAGTCTAGGACGCGGCCAATAAAAAAGGGAGGCCTCGGGCCTCCCTTTCTGCGCATGCGACGTATCAGTCGAACAGACCGAAAGTCATGTAGCTGAACCAGCTGCGGTCCTTGTCGGCTTCCTTCGGACCTTCCGGCAGGATCGGGTCGCCGTTCTCGTCCTTGGGGAGCAGCTCTTCGGGCATCTCGGAGCGGGCGTCCTGGAACTGCTTGACCACGTCCTGGTTGGCGCGGGTTTCGCCCGGCGGCAGTGGGGCCTTGGTTTCGATCAGGCCCAGAGTGGCCTTGGACAGCCACGAGCGGTTGCCGTTTTCGTCGACTTTGGTGACGAACTGGCCATCGACCAGGCTCGGGTGGTCCGGGTAGTTGAGCTTGAGGGTCTCGAGGCTGGTGGCGGCCAGCTCGTCCAGGTGCATGCGCTGGTACGACTCGACCATCACCGCCAGGCCGTCACCCACCGATGGGGTTTCCTGGAAGTTCTCCACCACGTAGCGGCCACGGTTGGCGGCGGCTACATAGGCCTCGCGGCTCAGGTAGTAGTTGGCCACGTGGATTTCGTAGGAGGCCAGCAGGTTGCGCAGGTAGATCATGCGCTGCTTGGCGTCCGGGGCGTAGCGGCTGTTGGGGAAGCGGCTGGTCAGCTGGGCGAACTCGTTGTACGAGTCGCGGGCGGCGCCCGGGTCACGCTTGGTCATGTCCAGCGGCAGGAAGCGCGCCAGCAGGCCGCGGTCCTGGTCGAACGAGGTCAGGCCCTTGAGGTAATAGGCGTAGTCGACGTTCGGGTGCTGCGGGTGCAGGCGGATGAAACGCTCGGCAGCCGACTTGGCGGCCTCGGGCTCGGAGTTCTTGTAGTTGGCGTAGATCAGCTCGAGCTGGGCCTGGTCGGCGTAGCGGCCGAACGGGTAGCGCGACTCCAGGGCCTTGAGCTTGTTCACGGCGCTGGTATAGCTGGAGTTGTCCAGGTCGGCCTGCGCCTGCTGGTACAGTTCGGCCTCGCTGAGGTTCTCGTCAATGACTTCCTTGTTCGAGGAACAGGCAGCGGTGAGCCCGAGGATGGCGATCAGCAGCAGGTGTTTCACTTGCATGGCGGCTTGCGTCCCTTTGACGGCCGCTGTCTTGGGCGGTGCCGTCCTGTTATGATGAGCGCCCCCGGCAAACCCCGGGGCAAAAGAAGCCGTATTTAACCACAAGCGCGCAGCCGAAACCAAAGGCTGAACGCCCGTCGATTCGAGCATGTCCGAGATCATTCAACTTAGCGCAGAGGTCCCGTCCGAACTGGGCGGCCAACGCCTCGACCAGGTCGCCGCCCAATTGTTCGCCGAGTACTCGCGTTCGCGCCTGTCCTCGTGGATCAAAGATGGCCGCCTGACCGTCGATGGCGCGGTGCTGCGGCCGCGCGACACCGTCCACACCGGCTCCATCCTGGCTCTCGAGGCCGAGCAGGAGGCCCAGGGCGAATGGGTGGCTCAGGACATCGAGCTGGACATCGTCTATGAAGATGACCAGATCCTGGTGATCAACAAGCCGGCCGGGCTGGTGGTCCACCCGGCGGCGGGCCACCCCGACGGCACCCTGCTCAATGCCCTGCTGCACCATGTGCCAGACATCATCAACGTACCGCGCGCCGGTATCGTGCACCGTCTGGACAAGGACACCACGGGCCTGATGGTGGTGGCCAAGACCCTGCAGGCGCAGACCAACCTGGTCGACCAACTGCAGAAGCGCTCGGTCAGCCGCATCTACGAGTGCATCGTGGTCGGCGTGGTGATCGCCGGCGGCAAGATCGACGCCCCGATCGGCCGCCACGGCGGCGAGCGCCAGCGCATGGCGGTCACCGACGGCGGCAAGCCGGCGGTCAGCCACTACCGCGTGCTCAAGCGCTTCCGCTCGCACACCCATGTGCGGGTCAAGCTGGAAACCGGCCGCACCCACCAGATCCGCGTGCACATGGCGCATGTCGGTTATCCGCTGGTCGGCGACCAGACCTACGGCGTGCGCTTCCGCATTCCGCCGGCTGCCAGCGTGGCCATGGTCGAGGCGGTGAAGAACTTCCCGCGCCAGGCCCTGCACGCCCGCTTCCTGGCCCTGGATCACCCGACCACCGGTGAGCGCATGGAATGGGCCTCGCCGCTGCCGGACGACTTCCTCTGGCTGCTGTCGCTGCTCAACGACGATCGCGAGAGCTTTATCGGATGAGTGGCCTGACGCAGGCGCTGATCATTCCCGACTGGCCGGCCCCGGCCTCGGTCCGCGCCTGTGTCACCACCCGCCAGGGCGGCGTCAGCCTGCCGCCCTATGAATCCTTCAATCTTGGCGACCATGTGGGCGATGACCCCGCTGCAGTTGCCGAGAACCGTCGTCGCCTCAGCGAAGAATTCGCCATCCAGCCCGCCTGGCTCAAGCAGGTGCACGGCCTGGTGGTGGCCGATGCCGACCCCGCCGTGGTCGCCGAGGCCGATGCCAGCTGGACCGACCAGCCGGGCATCGCCTGCACCGTGATGACCGCCGATTGCCTGCCCGCCCTGTTCTGCGACCGCGCCGGTACCCGCGTGGCCGCCGCCCATGCCGGCTGGCGCGGGCTGGCCGGTGGCGTGCTGGAAGCCACCCTTGATCGCCTGGCCCTGCCACCCGAAGAAGTGCTGGTATGGCTGGGCCCGGCCATCGGGCCGCAGGCGTTCGAGGTGGGCATGGAAGTGCGCGATGCCTTTACCGCCGTGCATCCCGAGGCGGCCGCGGCGTTCGTCGACGGCGAGCGGCCGGGCAAGCTGATGGCCGATATCTACCAGCTGGCGCGGATTCGCCTGGCGGCGCGTGGAGTGACTGCTGTTTATGGTGGTGGCTTCTGCACGGTCAGCGACCCGCGGTTCTTCTCCTATCGCCGTACCCCGCAGGGTGGGCGCTTCGCTTCGCTGGTGTGGCTCAGCCCTCGCTAAGCCTGGAGCCGCTTCGCGGCCCTATCGCTGGCAAGCCAGCTCCCACATGCCAAAGTCTGTACTGCCCCTGTGGGAGCCGGCTTGCCGGCGATTGGGCTGCGCAGCAGCCCCGGCAATATCAATCCCATCACCACCCTGCTGACTTCCGTCAACCCCGCTACGCTTGAATCTTCCAGAATCACCCTTATCTATTGGTCATCTCAGGCAGGTTCATCATTACAGGTGCTGTCCATCGCTCCGCCTGCCCTTTAAAGGAAGGTATCCCCCATGCGAATAGACCGACTGACCAGCAAGCTGCAACTCGCGTTATCCGATTCCCAATCCCTGGCCGTGGGCATGGACCACCCGGCCATCGAGCCCCTGCACCTGCTGCAGGCGCTGATCGACCAGCAGGGCGGCTCGATCAAGCCGCTGCTGATGCAGGTCGGCTTCGACGTCAACAGCCTGCGCAAGGCGCTGACCAAAGAGCTCGACCAGCTGCCGAAAATCCAGAACCCCACCGGCGACGTGAACATGTCCCAGGACCTGGCGCGCCTGCTCAACCAGGCCGACCGCCTGGCCCAGCAGAAGGGCGACCAGTTCATCTCCAGCGAGCTGGTGCTGCTTGCCGCCATGGACGAGAACAGCAAGGTCGGCAAGCTGCTGCTCGGCCAGGGCGTGAGCAAGAAGGCCCTGGAAAACGCCATCAACAACCTGCGCGGCGGCGCGGCGGTGAACGACGCCAACGCCGAGGAATCGCGCCAGGCCCTGGACAAGTACACCGTCGACCTCACCAAGCGTGCCGAGGAAGGCAAGCTCGACCCGGTGATCGGCCGTGACGACGAGATCCGCCGCACCATTCAGGTGCTGCAACGCCGCACCAAGAACAACCCGGTGCTGATCGGCGAGCCCGGCGTCGGCAAGACCGCCATCGCCGAAGGCCTGGCCCAGCGCATCATCAACGGCGAAGTGCCCGACGGCCTCAAGGGCAAGCGCCTGCTGGCGCTGGACATGGGCGCGTTGATTGCTGGCGCCAAGTACCGCGGCGAGTTCGAAGAGCGCCTCAAAGGCCTGCTCAACGAACTGAGCAAGCAGGAAGGCCAGATCATCCTGTTCATCGATGAGCTGCATACCATGGTCGGCGCCGGTAAAGGCGAGGGCGCCATGGACGCCGGCAACATGCTCAAGCCGGCCCTGGCCCGTGGCGAACTGCACTGCGTCGGCGCCACCACGCTCAACGAGTACCGCCAGTTCATCGAGAAGGATGCCGCGCTGGAGCGCCGCTTCCAGAAGGTGCTGGTCGAGGAGCCGAGCGAGGAAGACACCATCGCCATCCTGCGCGGCCTGAAAGAGCGCTATGAAGTGCACCACAAGGTGGCCATCACCGACGGCGCGATCATTGCCGCGGCCAAGCTCAGCCACCGCTACATCACCGACCGCCAGCTGCCGGACAAGGCCATCGACCTGATCGACGAAGCCGCCAGCCGCATCCGCATGGAGATCGACTCCAAGCCGGAGGTGCTCGACCGCCTCGACCGTCGTCTGATCCAGCTGAAGGTGGAATCCCAGGCGCTGAAGAAGGAAGAAGACGAAGCGGCGAAGAAGCGCCTGGAGAAACTGACCGAAGAAATCGAGCGCCTGGAGCGCGAGTACTCCGACCTCGAAGAGATCTGGGCCTCGGAAAAGGCCGAGGTGCAAGGTTCGGCGCAGATCCAGCAAAAGATCGAGCAGGCCCGCCAGGAACTGGAAGCCGCGCGCCGCAAGGGCGACCTTAGCCGCATGGCCGAGCTGCAGTACGGGGTGATCCCGGACCTGGAGCGCAGCCTGCAGATGGTCGACCAGCACGGCAAGACCGACAACCAGCTGTTGCGCAACAAGGTCACCGAGGAAGAGATTGCCGAAGTGGTGTCCAAGTGGACCGGCATCCCGGTGGCGAAGATGCTCGAAGGCGAGCGTGAGAAGCTGCTGAAGATGGAAAGCCTGCTGCATGAACGGGTGATCGGCCAGGACGAGGCGGTGACCGCCGTGGCCAACGCCGTGCGCCGTTCCCGCGCTGGGCTGTCCGACCCGAACCGCCCAAGTGGCTCGTTCCTGTTCCTCGGGCCCACCGGGGTGGGCAAGACCGAACTGTGCAAGGCGCTGGCCGAGTTCCTCTTCGATACCGAAGAGGCCATGGTGCGCATCGACATGTCCGAGTTCATGGAGAAACACTCCGTGGCGCGTCTGATCGGTGCCCCGCCAGGGTATGTGGGCTATGAAGAGGGCGGTTACCTGACCGAGGCCGTGCGCCGCAAGCCGTACTCGGTGGTGCTGCTCGACGAGGTGGAGAAAGCCCACCCGGATGTGTTCAACGTGCTGCTGCAGGTGCTGGAAGATGGCCGCCTGACCGACAGCCACGGCCGCACCGTGGACTTCCGCAACACCGTGATCGTGATGACCTCCAACCTGGGCTCGGCGCAGATCCAGGAACTGGCCGGTGACCGCGAGGCACAGCGTGCGGCGGTGATGGACGCGGTGGGCGCGCACTTCCGTCCGGAGTTCATCAACCGCATCGACGAAGTAGTGGTATTCGAACCCCTGGGCCGCGAGCAGATCGCCGGTATCACCGAGATTCAGCTTGGCCGCCTGCGTGGTCGCCTGGCCGAGCGCGAGCTGTCGCTGAGCCTGAGCCCGGAGGCCTTGGACAAGCTGATCGCCGTCGGTTACGACCCGGTGTACGGCGCACGGCCATTGAAGCGTGCGATCCAGCGCTGGATCGAGAACCCGCTGGCGCAGTTGATCCTGGCGGGCGAGTTCCTGCCGGGTGCGGCGATCACCGCGAAGGTGGAGGGCGACGAGATCGTCTTTGGCTGACCTGCAGTAAACGAAGAGCCCCGCGTAAGCGGGGCTTTTTTATGTGTGCTGTCCGGCTTTATCGCGGGGCAAGCCCGATCCCACGCCGATCTGCGCCAGAAAGTACCCAATGCGTGGGAGCGGGCTTGCCCCGCGATAAGGCCAGTACAGGCAGCGCAAACCCCTGATTTTCCGGCTTCCTAGCTAACTTGCTGAAAATTTTGAAAAAAGTGCTTGCACAAAAATCAGAGTGCCCCTAATATTCGCCCCGCTGTCAGGCACTGAGCAGATCGCCAGCAACACCGACGATCTGAAAATAACTTACAAATCAGTAAGTTGAACGAAAAAAAGTGGTTGACAAGCAAAACGAAGAATGTAGAATAGCCGGCCTCAGCAGCGACAACGCGAAAGCGGATAGCCAAAGAGATCGAAGCTAACACAGGCTTCGAAGCAGTAAAGGTGTACCGAAGTTCAGTTCCGCGATAGCTCAGTCGGTAGAGCAAATGACTGTTAATCATTGGGTCCCTGGTTCGAGTCCAGGTCGCGGAGCCAATCTCGGGGTGTAGCGCAGTCCGGTAGCGCGCCTGCTTTGGGAGCAGGATGTCAGGAGTTCGAATCCCCTCACCCCGACCATTTTCAGGGTCGTTAGCTCAGTTGGTAGAGCAGTTGGCTTTTAACCAATTGGTCGTAGGTTCGAATCCTACACGACCCACCATGTAAAGAGGGCATCTCGAAAGAGATGCCCTTTTTCTTTGTCCGAGATTTATATCCCCGCCCTTTGCTACCCTGTGGCCTTTGCCCGCAGGAGTGCCCGCGCATGCCACTCAAAGCCAGTGTTTTCATCGCCACCAGCTTGGATGGCTACATCGCCCGTGAAGATGGCGGCCTCGATTGGTTGTTAGGGGCCACCCAGTCTGCTGACGACCATGGCTACGCCGGTTTCATGGCCGGCGTCGATACCTTGGTAATGGGGCGTGGCACCTTCAACAAGGTCATGACCTTTGGCGAGTGGCCGTATCCGGATGCGCGAGTGGTGGTGGTCAGCAGCACCCTCAAAGCACTGCCCCAGGGCGTATCAGAGCGCGTCGAGTTGCACCCGGGGCCGATCCCGGCTTTGCTCGAACACCTTCAGGCCACGGGCGCAAAGAGCCTTTACCTGGATGGCGGCAAGCTGATTCAGGGGTTCTTGCGTGAGGGGTTGGTGGACGAGCTGACCATCACCCGCATCCCCGTGCTGCTGGGGCAGGGGATACCGTTGTTCGGCGAGTTGGCGAAGGATGTGCTGTTGCAGCACATGAGGACGACCAGTTACGAGAGTGGGTTCGTGCAGAGTACGTATCGCGTGGTCAGATAAATCGCGTCAAGGTCATCGCTGGCAAGCCAGCTCCCACAGGAGCGCGCATCCTTGTGGGAGCTGGCTTGTCGTGGCGACGAACCGCAGCGAAAGGGCTGCAAAGCAGCCCTAGGATCTTGAAGCCTCAGTGCAGCTTCAGGCGCGGCTCGGTGCCCCGGCCAATCTTGCTGCCCAGCATCAGCATCAAGGTGCGGAAGGTCCCGTACAGCGCCATCTGGTGCATCCGGTACAGCGACACATAGAACATCCGCGCCAGCCAGCCCTCCAGCTTGACGCTGCCCATCAGGTTGCCCATCAAGTTACCCACCGCCGAGAAGCGCGACAGCGATACCAGCGAGCCATAGTCCTTGTACTCGTAGGTCGGCAGCGCCTTGTTCTCCAGGCGCAGCTTGAGGCTCTTGGCCAGCAGCGAGGCCTGCTGGTGCGCGGCCTGGGCCCGTGGCGGCACGTTGCGGTCGGTGCCAGGCTGCGGGCAGGCGGCGCAGTCGCCGAAGGCGAAGATGTTGTCGTCCAGGGTGGTCTGCAAGGTCGGGCGCACCACCAGCTGGTTGATGCGGTTAGTCTCCAGGCCGTCGATGTCCTTGAGGAAGCCCGGCGCGCGAATGCCCGCCGCCCAGACCTTGAGGCTGGCCTGGATCACTTCGCCCGAGGCAGTCTTCAGGCCATCGGCGGTCACTTCGCTGACCGCGGCGTTGGTCATCACCGTCACCCCGAGTTTTTCCAGGGTCTTGTGCACCGGCACGCTGATGCGCTCCGGCAGCGCCGGCAATACCCGTGGGCCGGCTTCGATGATGGTGATGTGCATGTCTTTGGGCTGGATCTTGTCCAGGCCGTAGGCTGCCAGCTCATGGGCGGCGTTGTGCAGCTCGGCCGCCAGCTCCACGCCGGTGGCACCGGCGCCGACGATGGCCACGCTGATCTGCTCGCTGGCCACATCTCCGGCGTGCGCACGCAGATAGTGGTTGAGCAGTTGCTGGTGGAAGCGCTCGGCCTGCTTGCGGCTGTCGAGGAACAGGCAGTGCTGCGCCGCCCCCAGGGTGCCGAAGTCGTTGGTGTTGCTGCCCACGGCGATCACCAGGGTGTCGTAGCCGATGGTGCGCGCAGGCAGCAGCTCACGGCCCTCGTCGTCGAGGGTCGCGGCCAATTGAATCATCTTGTTTTCGCGGTCCAGGCCGCTCATGCGTCCCATCTGGAAGTTGAAGTGGTTCCACTTGGCCTGGGCCACGTAGTTCAGTTCGTCTTCCGAGGAGTTCAGCGAGCCGGCCGCCACTTCGTGCAGCAGTGGCTTCCAGATGTGCGTCAGGTTGGCATCAACCAGGGTGATCTCGGCCTGTTTGCGCTTGCCCAGGCTTTTACCCAGGCGGGTCGCCAGTTCCAGGCCGCCGGCGCCGCCGCCGACAATCACGATGCGATGAGTCATGGGGATATCTCACAAGTTTTACGGAATTCGTGGACACAAGGTCCGGCCGCATCCGGCATGAGGGGCGGGCGAGCGCAAGGCAGCTCATAGCACCAGTCCACTCAGCAGGCGGCTCAACAGGCCCAGACCGATGGTCACGGCCACCACCAGCAGCAGGAGCAGCCACGGCCGGAAGGGCCGGCGCTCGACTTGATGCTGGGGGGCGCTCAGATACTCATCGACGCGACGCTGATCTTCAGGATTCAGGCGGCTGGTCATGGTGGGCCTCGTCAGATAGACGTTCGTGACTGCGTGTACGCCACAGCGTTCACGCAAACGCATGGGTCGAATGATAATGCTTTCTATCCCTGGCGCCGAGTGTACGTGATCGCAAAGACACCCGGCACTGGATCAAAGACTGATGCCTACGTCGAACACGATGCTGCGCCCCAGGTTGCCGCGCAGGAAATCCGGCGCGTCCGGGTGGGCGAACAGCACCCGGGCGAAGGTCGGCCCCACCAGCGACAGCGACCGCCAGCCCTGGCGCAGGTACTCGGTGGGCGGCGGGAAATGGCTGTTGAGGTCGAGCACCTCGCGCTTGAGGCTGGCGAAGGCGATGATGTCCAGCTCGCTCAGGTCCAGCCCGCGCTCGCGGTAGTTGTGCGACTTCTTGCGCAGGGTCGGCGCCAGGCGCGCCAGCAGCTCCTGGGCACTGATGCGCCGGGGCCGCTGCTCGCGGCGCACCAGCTGGGCCAGAGAGAAGGCGCTGCGCCGCCGTTGCAGCTCCTCGCGCCATTCGTCGTTGAGCCGGCGGCCTTCGTCGAGCACGAAGAACACCTCGAACGCAGCGTCGCGGAACAGCACATCCGGCGGCTCTTGCCCGGCCGGCGTGAAGTCCTCGCTGCGGTAGGGGATGTTCAGCCCTTGCAGCAGGCGCTGGCAGACCCAACGCTCGCGCTCCCATTTGCGGGCATTGGACAGGAACGCATTGGCTTGCTCGGCCTGGATGGTAAGCAGGCGGAGGTAGTCTGAGTCATCCATGGGGACAAGCTTAGTCGCTAATTGATGACGGTAAGATGCTGTTTGTGCGTAGGAATCAGCCCAGCACCAGCCATTGCTGCACCACCCCCAGCAGATGCAGCAGCCCGCCGCCCAGGCAAATGGCCGAACTGACCGCGATAAACCGCCGGCTGCGCCCGGTGCCGGCCAGCACCAGCGGCCCCAGCAGGCCGCGCGCCAGGTACACCAGGGTGATCAGGCAGATCACCGGCAACAGCAAGGGCAATGGGCGCATCAGCCCAGCCGCTGACAAGGCATAGGCCGACCAAACGAGCAGCACCGTCGCGATCACCGCGGTGACCAGGGCCGGGTAGGCGCGCCCTTGCTCCGCCGCCCTGGCCATGCGCTCGCCGGCGCCGAACAAGCGGTACCAGCGCGGGCCAATGGCGATCACCGCCAGGTGCAGCACGCCGGCGATGGCGCTGAACGCCGCGCCTAGCAGCAGCGGCAGGTTAAGTCCTTCAGGCATGGCGGATGCGTCCTGCATCGAAAGGAGGTGCCAGCCTATAGCAACAGGCTGAAAGGGAGAATGGGTGTAGACTCAGGCTTGTCCACATGGCCGACAGGGATATTGTTCAGGTGATCAGCGCACAAGTCTTGTCCAGCACCAGCCTTACCCTTGGCTGGATAGGTTACGTGCCCCTGCTGATCTGGGCCGCCAGCCGCACCCGCTGGGTCGAGCTGTTCACCGACACCCGCCGCCAGCACTTGTTGTTCGGCACGGTGTTCTGCCTGTTCATACTCTGGTTGGTGCGCCGCGATTTCGATACCGGGGTGTCGTACCACTTCATCGGCATGACCGCCGTCACCTTGCTGCTGGACTGGCCATTGGCCGTGCTCGGCGGCTTTCTCGCCCAGCTCGGCCTGTTGTTGATGGGCCGGCAGGACCTTGCCGCCATCGGCGTCAACGGCCTGCTGATCGTCGGCCTGCCGGTGCTGGTCACCGAGGTGTGCGCGATCCTGGTCGAGCGCGCCCAGCCGCGTAACCTGTTCGTCTACATCTTCTGTTGCGGGTTCTTCCCGGCGGCGTTGACGGTGTTGCTGTGCCTGATGGCAGGGCTGGGGTTGCTGTGGATGGACGAGCGTTTCGCCATGCCGGAATGGCTCAGCGACTTCGTTGGCTACCTATGGCTGATGATGTTCCCCGAGGCATTTATCAACGGCACGGTGATCAGTGCGCTGGTGGTGTTCTGCCCGGAGTGGCTGGAGACCTTCAACCGCAGCCGCTATCTGCAGGCCCCGTGGAAGGATGAAGAGAAGTGATGTGAATGGCACCGGCTTTGCCGGTGATCGCGGGGCATCCACACCACCGAACCCTGCTTAGTGCCGCGGCTCCAGATCCCCCGAATACAACTCGTCCTCGGACTCCTCCGCCCCGGCGATCTTGTGCTCCTCGGCCGCCCAGGCGCCCAGGTCGATCAACTTGCAGCGGTCCGAGCAGAACGGCCGGAACGGGCTCTGCTCGCCCCATTCCACGGGCGCCCCGCAGGTCGGGCAATCAACGGTCATCGGCTGGCTCATGGCTGGCCTCCTCGTAAAGTCAGGTAAAAGTGGTGCAGGCGGTCGATCTCGTCGTGCAGCGATTGCAGGTCACGATCGTTGACCACCACGTCATCGGCATGGCGCAGGCGCTCTTCCCGGGCCAGCTGGGCCTTGAGAATCGCCTGCACCTGTTCCGCGCTGGTGTTGTCGCGGGCCAAGGTGCGTTGCACCTGCAACTCGGTCGGCGCGTCGATCACCAGGATGCGTTGGGTCTTCTGGTGCTGCCCCGACTCGATCAACAGCGGCGAAACGTACACCGCATAGGGCGTCTCGGCCTTGGCCAGGTAGCTGAAGATCTCCTGGCCGATCAGCGGGTGCAGCAGTTGTTCCAACCATTGCCGCTGGCTCGGGTCGGCGAAGATCAGCTGGCGCAGGGCGCCACGGTCGAGCTGGCCGTCCGCCTGCAGCACGCCAGCGCCAAAGCGCTCGACGATGCTGGCCAGGGCAGGGCGCCCCGGCTCGACGACCCAGCGCGCGGCCTGGTCGGCATCGACCAGGTGCACGCCCAGTTCGACGAAACGCTCGGCGGCGGCGCTCTTGCCGCTGCCGATGCCGCCAGTGAGGCCAAGAATCCAGGGTGTGAAGGGCGCTGTGCTCATCAGGTTCCAAGCAGTTGCAGGTATGAGGCGACTATTTCATCACCCCAGAGCAATGCGATCCACCCCGCAATGGCCAGATAAGGCCCGAAAGGCAATGCCGCGCCCATTTGCGTGCGCTTGAAACGCACCAGCGTCAGCCCGACCAGCGCCCCCACCAAGGACGCCAGCATCAAGGTCAGCGGCAGGATCTGCCAGCCGCCCCAGGCACCGAGCATGGCCAGCAGCTTGAAGTCGCCGAAGCCCATGCCCTCCTTGCCGGTGACCAGCTTGAAGACCCAGTACACCGACCACAAACTCAGGTAACCCGCCACCGCGCCCCACAGCGCATCGCTCAGCGGCACCAGCAGCCCGAAGGCGTTGACGATCAACCCCAGCCACAACAGCGGCAGCACCAGCACATCCGGCAGCAACTGGTGCTCGGCATCGATCAGGCTCAAGGCGATCAGCCCCCACGTCAGCAGCATCACCCACAGCGCCGCGACACCCGGCCCGAAATGCCAGGCCACCAACAACGAGAGCAGGGCGCTGCCCAGCTCAACCAAGGGATAACGCGCGCTGATCCGCGCCTTGCACCCCGCGCAACGCCCGCGCAGGGCCAGGTAACTCAGCAGCGGAATATTTTCCCAGGCGCGGATCTGGCGCTGGCAGTGCGGACAACGCGAAGCCGGCAGGCACAGGTCGAAGCGCTCATGCTCGGCCTGCGGCAGCCCCAGCACCTCCTGCGCCTCCCGCTGCCACTGGCGCTCGAGCATGATCGGCAGCCGATACGCCAGCACATTGAGAAAACTGCCCACCAGCAACCCCAGCACCGCGGCCAAGGTATGGAAGAACGGCGGATGATCGACGATTACGGTCCAGGCATTCATGTTCAGATCAAGCTACCCAACTGGAAGATCGGCAAATACATCGCCACGACGAGGCCCCCCACCAGCAGCCCGAGGATCAGCACGATGGCCGGCTCCAGCAGCGTGGTCAACTGCTCCAGCGCCTGGCTCACCTGTTCTTCGTAATGCAGCGCGGCCTTGTCCAGCATCCGGTCGAGGGTGCCGCTGGCTTCGCCCACCGCCACCAGCTGGCGCAACAGCGGCGGGAACAGCGCATCCGCCTCCATTGCCTGCTGCAGGCCCATGCCACCGGCCACGTCCTGGCGCAACTTGAGGATCGCCCGCTCGTGCAGGCTGTCACCACTCACCGGCGCCACCGTGGCCAGCGCATCCAGCAACGCCACTCCGGCGGCATAAGAGGTCGCCAGGCTGCGGGCAAAGCGCGCCAACGCCGCCTGCCCCAGCAAGGTGCCCACCACCGGCACCCGCAACACCCCGCGCAATATCCACAGGCGCGCCGGCAGATGCCGCCGGTACAACGCCTGCACCCCAAACCCCAGTGCAGTTATCAACAGCACCAACCACCCAACGTGATTGCCCAGCCCTGTGGATAAATCGATCACCCACTGGGTGAACGCTGGCAGTGCCTTGTCGAAACTGGCGAACAACCCCTGAAACCGCGGCACCACCTCCAGCAGCAACAACGCCGCCACCCCTAGCCCCGTGAACAGCAACAGCGCTGGATACAGCATCGCCTTGCGCACCTTCTGCCGCAGCGCCTGGCGTTTCTCCAGCATGGTCGCCATCTGCTCCAGCTGCCGGTCCAGCGTGCCCGACTGCTCGCCCACCCGCACCAGGTTGCAGTACAGCGCATCGAACCACGCCGGATGGCGCTGCAAGGCATCCGCCAACCCCAACCCCGCCGCCACATCCTGTTGCAACCGCGCCAGCAACGCCGCCATGGCGCCGTTCACCGTGCTGCGCGCCATCACCTCGAACGCCTGCAACAGCGGCACCCCCGCCGTGAGCAAGGTCGCCAGCTGGCGGCTGAACCCCGGCGCATCCGCCTTGCCCGCCCGTTGCGGCCAGCGCCAGCGCAGCCCACCCGCCAGCCGCACCCGCGTCGCGCGAATCCCCTGCTGGCGCAACCACGCCTGCACGAACACCGGGCTGCGCCCAGTGTGCTGGCCCTGTTGCGGCGCGCCGCTGGCATCGACGCCTTCCCAGGCGTACAGACGGGTGGAAGCAGGCATGGCGAGAGTCCTTTTGCGCGGGGGCGAAAAGCCCGGTAACAGCTTGCCCGGCCTGCTGCCGGGCGCGTTTCCCTGTGGCTCACTAGAGTAGTCCAGCGAAGATGACGCCCCGCCGCGCAGGGGTGACAAAAGGTGTCGGTTCAGGCCTACTGCGCGCCTGCCGGCCGGGGCGCGCCACGATGAAAGCGCCCGCCGCGCCTCCACGTATCACGAAGGAAGACCGTTCATGAAAGGGCAACGAGGTATCACCCTGATCGAACTGATGATCGTTGTCGCGATCATCGGCATCCTGGCGACCATCGCCATCCCCATGTACACCAACCACCAGGCCCGCGCCAAGGCTACCGCCGCGCTGTTGGAAATCTCCGCGCTGAAGACACCGATGGACGTGCGCCTGAACGACGGCAAGGACGTGCCCGACGTCGCCAGCCTCGGCGGCCAGCCCGCCACCGCCCATTGCGCGATCACCGCCAGCGGCAAGGCCGCCGACGGCACCGCCAGCATCGCCTGCACCCTGGCCGATGCACCGGCCAATGTGCTGGGCAAGACCGTGACCCTGGCACGTACCCAGGCAGGCTGGACCTGCGTGACCACGGTAGAGGAAGACCTCGCACCCAATGGCTGCACGGTGCAATGAAAGTGAGGTGAAACAGGGGTTTGCGTAACCGACACGGCAGTGGTACGTTGCGCAACACGCCGGTGTAGCTCAGTCGGTAGAGCAGCGCACTCGTAACGCGAAGGTCGCAGGTTCGATTCCTGTCTCCGGCACCACATCCAGCTCCACTGCATTCCGTTGAATGCTTTGGAAGCCCTCTAAACCGGCCTTATTGCCGGTTTTTCATTTCCACGACCCTCCGTCGGGAACCAACAAAATCCCCAATAACCGGGGGTATTTTTGGGGTACAGCGTCTTTCCTGCATGGAGAACGTACCCCTATGCCACGCCTAGCCATTCCGCTCAGCGACCTCAAATGCCGCACGGCCAAACCGCGTGATCGCGCCTACAAACTGTTCGACGGCGGGGGTATGTACCTGTACGTCGCGCCCAGTGGCTCGAAGACCTGGCGGCTGCGGTATTTCAAACCCAACGGCAAGGAAGGTACGCTGATCATCGGCAAGTACCCCATCGTTTCGTTGGCCGTCGCGAGGACCAAGCGCGATGAGGCCAAGGCTTTGTTGCTCGACAACCTTGATCCGATGGAAGAAAAGCAGAAGGCCAAGATCGCAGCCCAGCGGGCGAGCCTTCTCTTTGAAACCGTTGCCCTGGAGTGGCACGTCGAAATGTCCCGGCGCTGGACCGAAGGCCACGCCAAGACGGTGCTGAGCAGGTTGCGCACCCATGTATTTCCACTGATCGGCCAGCGGCCTATCGCTGACCTCGACACCCATGATCTTCTTGAGGTCACCCAGCGAATCAAGGATCGCGGCACCATGGATGTTGCGCTGCGTGTGCAGAACTATCTATCCACGATCATGCGGGGCGCGAAGCGGGCGCGGCAGATCACTCAAAATCCGGCGCTCGATCTGGCCGGCTCGATTCAAGCGCCGCGCACCGTGCACCGTCCCGCACTTTCGCTGAACCGCCTTCCTGAACTGTTGGATCGAATCGACAACTACACCGGTCGCGAACTGACCCGGCTCGCAGTGCTGCTGACGCTACATGTGTTCGTGCGCTCCAGTGAACTGCGCTTTGCGCGGTGGGATGAATTCGACCTTCAACGGGCGATGTGGGAGATCCCTGATACCCGTAAGCCGATTGAAGGCGTCCGCTATTCCACGCGCGGGACCAAGATGAGTGGGGACATTCAAATAGTGCCGCTGTCGCCTCAAGTCATCGAGATTTTGGAAAGACTGCGCAGCTTGAATCGCTTCTCTGAACTGGTTTTGCCCGGTGACCACCGGTACTGGAAACCCTTGTCGGAGAATACGGTTAACCAGGTGCTGCGCAACATGGGATACGACACCACCAAGGACGTTTGTGGACATGGTTTCAGAACCATGGCTTGTAGTGCCTTACTCGAATCAGGGCTATGGACGGATGCGGCGATTGAGCGGCAGATGAGCCATCAGGAGCGTAACCGCGTGCGTGCCGCATACATCCACAAGGCCCAATTTCTGGAGCAGCGTCGGTTGATCATGGCGTGGTGGAGTAACTACATCGATGCCAACAGATCGGGCCATGTCACTCCGCATGAGTTTGCCCATCCGGTAGGCGACAACGTCACCGCCTTGCCAAATGGCCTTGGCGCATTCAATCGCGGGTAAGCCTGTGAGATCGGTGCTTGCTGCTCTTTCTCGCGGGTCCATCCAAACAGGGCTGCAAAGCCGCCCTGTTTGGATGGACCTCACTTTGAAAAGCTAAAAGCCACGACGTTGTCCGGGGTTTACCACGGAATTCCACCGGTGGATGATCGCTTTTCACGTCCCCAAGAGCGCTGAGTTTCGGCCCTTGACCGGGTATATCCACAGGCGTAGAACTGGCCGTGCAAGCGCTGTCGATGACAGCACCCCAGGTGGCCCGAACCTTGAAGGTCACGCCGCTCCCGCGGTGGTTCTCCCCAAGGGCGATTCGCATCCGGCAGCTCGCCCGGTCACTACCCATGTGATGGATGCTCTTACACACATAGCGCTCGTGTGCCAGATACACCGTACCTCGCTGCCCTGCAGCAACCTATCCGCTTGGCCGAATACTGCGCCAACCTGCGCCCGTCTCTTTCTGTGGAAAGAGACGGGCACTTCTACCACTGCTGCAGCCCTGATCGCATATGGCTTTGCGGCAATTCCCCTCGTGACAATCGGCGTGACAAACGCCGATGTCACCAGCAACAGCGCTGTAGATGATGGTGCCGCAGACCACGGAATGGACTGCACCTGACTGACAGTCAGGCATGCCCCGGTCATCGCAGTGCTGCGTTCACCCGGCTCAGGATCCTCAGACGCTGGTCTAGTCAGCCAGTGCTGCCTCCACCCGCCCACCGGTAACGGTGTTCAGGAGGCCAGATCATGAGATGCCCTTGCTCCCGGATGTAAGGAGCCGCCAGTCCCGCGTAGTGGACATTCCCCACAGGTCGCAGGGGCCTTGATCCCTGATAACACTCAACATTCTTGGCGGGATGACGTGGGGCGAGGATCGAAGAGCGGACGATGAGGTGACCGACATGGCATTGGTGGGTAGACGCGATGGCCGCAATTTCGGCTACGGCAGGCAATTGAGCTATGCAGGGCCGCAGGCGCTGAAAGACATGTTTGGCGGTGGCCATTACGGCACGGTCAAGGCGCACTGTGATCGCTGGCTGGCATTCGTGAAGTGGTGCCGCTCAGAACAGGGGCCGGGCATCAATGATGCGCGGCAGATTGACCGGAAGGTGTTGGCCGACTATGCGGCGTATCTGCGTGACATGCTTGAGCGCGGTGACCTCGCCGTCAGCACCGCACAAAACCGGCTATCCAGCGTTAACAGGACCATGGCAGCGCTTCGCGGTGATCAGTACGTGAAATTGCCCAGTCCGAGCAAGGCGTTGGGTATGCAGCGCACCGGAGTTCGACAATCGGTGCCGCAGGGCAAAGACCGCGAACAAGTTAAGCAGATCGTCGATACGCTTTGTAGTCGTGATCAGCTTCGAGCCGCCGCGATTGTTCTGCTGGCACGAGCCACCGGTATGCGCTTACGTGAGGCTATCTTGGCTGACCTGCCACGGCTAAGCCGTGAGGCTAACGACCTAGGCAGGATTAACATTCAGGAGGGCGCCAAGGGCGGCCGCGCCGGCGCCTCGGCCCCACGTTGGATAGCAGTGAACGACCATATACGTGGTGCACTTGGATTCGCATGGCAAGCGTCACCTGCAGGTAGCCGCAACCTAATTGCACCAAACGAAAGCTACCTGAATCTTCTGCAAGAAAGCATCCGCCCTGCGCGAGACATCCTGCAAACACACAACCTCAAAGGCTTCCATGAACTACGAGCGGCGTACGCATGTGAGCGCTACGAGCAGATCACCCAACACCCAGCGCCAATCAATGGGGGCCAATGTTGCCAGGTCGATAGAAACCTTGATCACGAGGCCCGGAAGCGAATCAGCTACGAGCTGGGGCACGGTCGGATCGACGTGGTCGCGGCCTACATTGGAGGACGGACATGAGCAAGCCATTCGATATGGAGCTGTTCTTGGCTGGCGTTCTGACCGGCTCGCACGCAACCCGGCAACGCCATTTACGACAAGCAAAGCTCATCCATGCTGAAATAACAGAACGCTGGCAGCGACAGACGCCTTGGGCTTGGCAGAAAAAGCATGTGGATTGGTTTCTTGAGCATCGCCTACATCCACGCAGCGAGGCGACGCGGTATTACTTTCTGCTGACTGTGCGGCTGCTCGCCCGTCGTTTGCAAAAAGCATGGGTGTTCAATCTCTGAGCGAGGTACTGCTCTTGATAGGCACGACTGGAAGCAATCGACCCGAAGCTAACGTTGGCAACAGGCCGAAAACGGCGAAAAGCGGACAGCCTCACTGGGACTGGGCTGGTATCCCTAAGGCTCGAAAGCATCCATGAAACTCGGGGCGATTCGCTACCGATACGAATTCAATTTTTCTTGGCTCTGAAACCTACTCTTGGGCCGACGATTCTGGTTTCCGAATCACCATGGCGGTCTATACAGATTTCTATAGAACACAACCCCGCCTCTCGAACGAGAAATGAGCACCTAATTTTTCTTTGCCCAGATGGTGGCCATAGGTCATCATCCCTACCAATCAATATCGGTCGCCACTCGAAAAATTAAGGAGAGATTTTTGAAAATCGAAGTAGCTTGCAAAGAAACCGACAGCACTAAAGCTAAGGGTGACCTGTTAGAAAACTTAGCAAATGACTTACTTATTGCTCAAGGCTATGAAGTAATTGAAGAGATTCGAATTACTGGCGCGGAGCTTGACTTACTTTGCAAACATCGAGTTAGTGGAAAAACCATCTATGTAGAATGTAAAGCACAAAAAGAAAAAATCTCAGCGCCTATCCTTCGCCAGCTATTAGGGACAGTAATAGCATATGATTACGCTGAGGGGTGGCTAATAAGCACCGCCGAACTAGGAAAAGAAGCGAAGGGTTTTGCAGAACAATGGCGGGAAAAAAATCAAAATCTCGGTTCTAAACTTAGCTTCTACACACCAAAACTAGTGATTGATTCTTTGCAAAGTTCTTCAATCATATGTAAGCAGCCAATTTCTGAAGCCATAGAAATTGCAGGAGGAGAGGAGAAGCTCGGTGATTGGTTCCTGCTAGTTACAGCATACGGACGATTTTGGGTTGCCTATGCACTACAGGGTGGAGCCCCATGTGGTGCCTTCCTTTTCAACGCAGTTACGTCAAAACGTGTAACTGATGAAGCAACCATACTCAATATCTCAAGACTTGATAGCAGCCTCGCACAATATGATCTAACGGTAGACATCAATAATGAAACAATACCAGCTAGCGAAAATAGTAAGCTTCCTAGAGTTGTAGAAGTTCAAACTGGAGACTCGTGGGATGACTATCGACCGGCACGTCCGCAAGACTTCGTCGGCAGAGACAATACCCAAAAAGACATAATTAATTTCTTAAGCCTTATTCAGCAAAATAAGGTTGATACGCGCGTCTTTGCAATAACTGGAAATTCGGGGCTGGGGAAAAGCTCGCTAATCGCCAAGCTCAGATCTAGGACAAGAAATAAATTTTATGCAAAACGCTTTTTTACCTACGCAATTGATATTCGTGGCGCAGCGACTCCCTCCTATATTGCATCTTCGCTGCTAAGCTGTTTTAAAAGCGCACAAGATGCAGGATTTGGTGACGATATAGAGCTTCAACTGACTGATCCAACATCACTTCTCGCATCTGGCAGTATTACTCGTTATTTGGAATCTCTAAAGCAGAAAAAACAAATCATCTGCTTGGTTTTCGACCAATTTGAGGAGTTATACTCAAAACCAGAACTTTTTGGAATTTTCAACGCAGCGAAGGACCTCATGCTAGAGGTAGCCGCATACAAAGCTAACTTAGCGTTAGGATTTGCTTGGAAGACTGATAGTACGACACAGCATGACCATCCTGCATACCACATGTGGCATGACCTGTCTGATCACCGAAGAGTTTACAAGTTGGACGTTTTTCTAAATGGTGAAATCTCTAAAGCTATTACTACATTCGAAAAAGAAATAGACCAAAAAATACCTGTCGAAATAAGACATCAAATCTCCAATAGTAGCCAAGGCTTTCCTTGGTTACTAAAAAAGCTATGCATAAACCTTTACGACAACATGAAAAAAGAGACCGATGGAGAGGCTTTAGTAGTCGAATTAGATGTAAGCAGGCTATTTGAAAACGACATCGAAAATCTCACCCCTCAAGAATACTCATGCCTTAAGCTAGTCGCTCAAAAAGCACCAGCCGACTGGGGAGAAATCATCGAGATATCAGGCGTCGGGATTGTGAACAGTTTGGTTCATAAACGGTTAATAATTAAGAGCGGATCAAGACTCAACATTTATTGGGATATATTTAAAGACTACTTGCTAACTGGCGCCATCCCGGTAATACCATTTAACTACATACCAACGTCCGACTTCTTTTCAATGTACAAAGTTGCCGCCAAGCTGAATGAAACAAATTTCACCGAATCTATAGACATTGCGAATGAGTCAGGACTTAACGAACGTACAGTATGGAACATCGGCGCCGACTTAGTTATGTTCGGAATTGCAGAGCGAAAAAACGTAAAATTCAAGCTTCATCGAGACTTAGAGGACAAAGAGTACTCAATGATGGAGCGGTTTCGAGAAAAACTCGGAAAGCACTCTTTAAAAATCGCCATTTACAAATCAAGCGCCGGCAAAGTGATAAGCAGTTCCGACATAACCAAAGCCCTCAAAACATGCATAAAAAATGGCCAATATAGTGAAAAAACCTGGCAAATCTACTCTAACCGGCTAATAAAGCTCTTGATGGTTACAGGTTTTCTTAGCAAACTTGGAAATAAGTTTTTAGTACAAGATTCAGGAGCATCCGTAGCTGACGCAGCAGAATTGGGTAGGCGTAGTAGTAGGCAACGAGGCGTAGTATTTTCGGCTATGGCATCACCGGCAAGTGTGTGTGAGGCACTCGAACTGCTCAAAGCCAACGTCCTGACGATTAACGATTTAATAGGAAAAGGTTATAGAAATTCTATTTTCATCCTAGACCGTTTTGATCTTATAACCAAAGAAAACAATGAAGTAAAACCAAATCTTGGTTCTATTAATAAGTTAGGCGGAAGCAGTGCCGCCGTATGGTCCTTGGCGAAAAATGAACCCGCAATCGCAAAATGCATCGAAAAACTTTCTCAAAATCCTAACATTACCGGGCTGGAACTAGGTGATTTCCTTTCTTCTGAATATCAAATGTCTTGGACTGATGCCTCCAAATCAAGGAATGGTAATAGCCTTAAACAATGGTCGAGCTGGGTCAAGGATGGTATCGATTCATCTCAAATACCTGAGCCGCCAGGACGGGCCAAGTAAAAATGCATATTATTAACTATCAAATAAAATGGGAATAAAAAAGGAAAATGACAAAAAGGGGATGGATTTATTTTTGGAAGAATAAGTCCTTCCCCTTTTTTGCTACACGGAAATTATGATCTGATCCTCGACTAGAATAATAGTTTGTGCACCATTGCATGACTGATACAAGGGTGCCCCAGCTATACGCAGATATCCTGACGGGAAATGAAAGCAATGACTGACACGATTCTGATTAAGCCGAAGTTGGTAAATAGTGCTACGTCATATTGGGCTATGTTCTACTACGCTATCTTGAAAACTGTGGCGAATCAGAAAAATATTAAATACCCGCTAATTCAGTCCTCTCTTGAAAGTTATCGAGGTGTGCTAAAGCATCCGGCGAATTTTTTTCATCAGATGAGAAGTAGCTTAAGAAATCATGGTTTTGAATATCTCATGATTGACTTTCTTCGATCTCAGGATGGTAGCGAGATTTTTGCTCAGCTGACCAGTTCTCTTCTTCAGGAGAATGGGATAAATGATTTCGATATAAAATTATTAAATATATTTAAGCTGGGCTCTGATTCCCTCGTTAGTAAACGCATTTCTGGTTATAAGAACCCAGATGTTAAGATTTTTTTGCCAGGCCGCACAGAGTCAGTTTTTGAGAGAAAGAAGGCTGGCTTGTCAATTTCCTATTCAAGTGGAAATATATCCGCGGCTTTTGGCTTCTGCGACTTGTTTATCATGGTTTCCGACGGTGCGAAGCACACCTATGGTTTTGTAGGCGAAGTTGAAGGGCAGCATGGAGAACGTCTTTTTCGAGAAGACTATTGGGGGGGCAAAAATGGCCTCAAATCAAAATTTGCTACTTTTGCCCTCGGCGCGTCTGACCGAAAGAAAAACATTGAAACGGTGAGTCCAAAAGGTAATATTGTTCTTCACCGAGATGCTAGTGGAAGATGGGTAGTGCATTTTTCTGACTCTTTAGAATTTATCAAGGATTTCACCCACGCCATTAGCAATTTGGAACTTTGCCTAGGCGGGCATTCATCAAATATTCGAATAACCGATAAGTCGCATGAAAGTGTCTTGGCTTTAATAACTAAAAACTGGGGTGTGGATAAAGAAATCGTTTTTTCTCACCTAGAGCAGTTGATTGATTACTCAGTTGACACACATATGTTTTACTATCAGAACGATATCGAAGATTTAAATATGGCTGAGCATGCGACTTACAGCCCATCTTTAATTGCTTTGGAAGATGAGTTCTTTTTACACAAGAAAAAAGATCTAGAGTGAGCGTCATTAGGTTTGCTGGTTGCTAGGTCTCTAGCGGGCAGAGGTGACCGACTGATTCCGCCTCAAGTCTGCTGTTGGCGGAGGTGGATTCGACCAAGAGGGGCCTAATCTAAGTGATTCGTCCCCTCTCGCTACATTTAAGGTCAGTCACCTTTTTTGTGTTTGTGTACTTCCAGATCAGGATGTTTGGATTTGTTTTCTTCGGTAACACGACGGCGTTGGTCCTTTTTTCCGGTGGATTCAGCAATCGGTTTTGGGCCGGGTTTAATACTCATGTGTTCAGCTCCTTCGATTGATAACGGTATCTAAGTAAAGCGGTGCGCCTGTACCGTTAAGCTACGGAGCCACCAACTCGGCAAGCTTGGCAGCGATATCTCCAAAGGTATCTTCAGCGGTGCTCAAGCCGCTTCTCGAGCCGAGTAAAGGACTGACTTCGCGAAGCGATTCGTATGTTGTGTCGTGAATGACTGGAACCAGCAGATCCCTTGCGAGGAGCGCGGAAAGCTCTTTGTCGGCGATGCCTTCGGCCGTTAAGCGACGCAGCAAAGCAGGGGTCACCAGCACAATTCCTACACGAGACTTCGCCAATCCCTTATCAATTTCACGCATTAACGAAGAGCCTAGAAGGACATCTTTCTCGCTGAACCAAACGGAAACACCGAGCGACTCGAGTACATCATGCAGTTCCTTCGCGGATCCTTTCCGGTCGTCCCAGGCATGACAAAGAAATACGTCACGTAGATCAGGTATTGCCGCACGCTTCTCGACATTTTCGCGTACCGGTGTGAGCGTTCGTACCTGGGCGGGGGTATAGGCCACAGAGGACCCGGATTTCGACCAGCGCGGCTGTGCGCTGCTGGATGAACCGCCACTGCTGCGACCACCCCCACCATGGGACGGAGACGAATAGGATGGTGCGTAGGACGAGGATGAATACGATCGGGATCCGTAGCCGCTATATCCGCCGCCACATGCGGGACACGCTGCTCTTGCGCTTGCCGAACGATGACCCTGTACTGGTGCTGTACATCTAGACATGTCGTAAACCTTCCGTTTGTAGCTGCTTGCCCGAGAGATGATTACGCAGCTGCTGTATCGAACCATCAGCTTTTGAAAACACCGCAGCCCATCCTTATGGGGTCGAAATCAATCTGAGCCTCAGATCGTGATTTCAAAATACTGGCACAAACGATAGCCCATAGCGCGAACTCCGCTAGCAAGCGTACGAAGAATGTTCGCTAGCGGCATCCGTTAAAAATGCCGACAGGGCTCCGGCCGCTCTCGATCTAGGTTTAAGGCCGCTGACATCTACGGCCCGCCATCGATGCCGTTATTCTATCGACGAGCGCTGTATATGGTTCGCTATGCCATTTTCGGACGGATCCTGTCGTTCCTCACTTAGCATTTGAAGCGGGTGGTCGTCGTTCTCACTGGAGTCCAAAAAAT
This sequence comes from Pseudomonas soli, assembly GCF_021283165.2. Classification (NCBI taxonomy): domain Bacteria; kingdom Pseudomonadati; phylum Pseudomonadota; class Gammaproteobacteria; order Pseudomonadales; family Pseudomonadaceae; genus Pseudomonas; species Pseudomonas soli. The sequence continues at coordinate 5,070,722 of NZ_CP128543.1, read as the reverse complement.
CCCGATTCGATTCCACGGAAAGCCATAACTAGCTGATTTGTTTATAGATACCCTATGAGGTACGGCTAGAAATCCACCCAATTCCAGCCCCACGAAAACCGGGCCCTCACGACCAACAACCGTCCGTCTGTCTCCGCCTCTCTCCGATTCCGCTTCATGTGGTGAGGCTCGGCGCTGTTTCGCGACTGGCCCACTGCCCACTCTCTACGATGTAGGCAGTTTCTCGCAGCCTCCATTGCCTTTTCCCAACCGTCCTAAGCTTGCTTTAGCAGCCCCCAAGGAATAAATTCCCTCCGTCGCGGCCATTTCCGCGACCGGGTTTGGCGACCCGACCGAAAAAGGCGCAACGGCGCCCCGATCACGATTGCAGGCGCTTTTTTTGTGTCCGCAGTTCCGTGTAATGGCGGCTGTGCGTGGGAGACCTTCGGGTCTGCCGGGTTCCTTTTCCTCGGTTCGCCAACCTGCGTACAGCTGCCACCCTATTCGTTTGGCGACGATGGTGTGGTGCTTTAACCGAAAAGGACCTCATGCATGCTCATCGCAAATCTGTACAGGATCCTCGCATCCGCTCTCCGCCGCCCCACCCGTGCGGCCACCCCATCCCCGACCTTCTATCCAATCGACAGCCAGTCCCTCGCCGACCGCGCCAACCGCGAGGTGCGCCATGACTGACCACGAACGCATGTCTACCCTGCAAAGCTACGTCTGGACCCTCGAACTGCTAGGCGAGGCGCTGGTCCAGCATGACGAGGTGCTCGAGTGCGAGCACAACCCGCAACTAAGCTTCCGCAACACGGCGGGTATTCACCAGGCGATCCGGATCATCAGCCGCTTGGCCAGCGAGCAGTTCGGCAAGCTGGAGGTAATGAAAGAAGAGGGTGTTTCTACAGACTGATGCTGCGCATCATCGGGGCCGCTTTGCGGCCCTATTGCGTGGTGTGTCCTGAGCGGACTCCACTTGAACCATCGCGTCTGGCAAAGAGTGCCCGGTCAGCAACGCATCGCTCGCCCGGTGCTACATCACCCCCGAATCAGCGCCTACCAGAACCACCCACCCCGAGCCAGTTCCTGCTCACAACTCCGATACTGCGCCCCAAACACCGAAGCCCGCGCCTGCACCTTCTGCGACACGTTCTTCAGCCACGGCTTGCCGTCGTAACTACGGTTGCGGTAGCCGCCCCAGCCTTCGTGGTAATTCAGGTACTGGCCATAGGCGTCCCACTTGGACACGCCATTCACCCGCTGGCTCTTCTGCATGTACCAGCCCATGAAGTCGAGGGCGTCGGCGAAGTCGTCGCGGGCGGCGCCCCAGCCGCCGGCTTCGCGCTTGTAGTCGGCCCAGGTCTCGTCCTTGGCCTGGGCGTAGCCGTAGGCGGTGCTGACCCGGCCCCAGGGGATGAAGCCGAGGAAGTAATAGCGCGGCGGCAGGGCGTCGTGCTTGAACGACGACTCTTGGTACATCATCGCCATCGGCACCTGCACCGGGGCGCCCCAGCGCGCCTGCATCTTCAACGCCGCCTCGTACCACTTCGGCTTCTCGCGGAAGATCTCGCAGAGGTTCTCGGGGTTGGCGGGAGGCTTGGTGGCACAGCCGGCTACAGCCAGGAGCAGGGCCGGCATGGTGAGCCGAAGCATGGAGGAGTTTCCTTGTGCGGACGTCGGGGTCGCAGGGCGCTGACGCTTTATACATTCTTTTGAGACGCAGATGAATCAGCGGGCGATTACTCGATGCCTGGACCATGGCTGGCATCAACCGTTAAACCCAGACGTCTACCCAAGTTACGTCATCATCCATTTCAACAGTTTCAAAGGGCGCTGAATTGAGTGCAGAGCCCTGCCGCTCTACCTCGAGATCCGCCCAGAACCCGTCAGTCGCGAAGACCAATCGTTCCCCCGCTTCGACCTTTAGAGAAACAAAATCTGGCCGTGGTGCGGTCCTGGCCTTGTAGCAGCGTGTGACAATGTTTCGAGCGGGATCTTCGGCGAGCTCCCCATGGCTTTTGTCTCGCTGCCAGTTTGCCCAGCAGTGAGGTGGCGTAAGCCATTTGATCACAGTCCCTGCAGTGACAATGCCGCAGGAGCAATCCCCTTCGTACGCCACGGTCAGGTAACCGTTCGATATCACCCCGACCAGATAGCAGCATGTCCCTGTGTGGTCACGAAACAGTGGGCCATGGATTTCAGAAAGCACTTTCCCTAATAGCGCCTGTGCAGCGGCAGGGGAGGTATCAGTGTCACCGGCGGATAGCCATTTTTGATAGGTATCGATGACGTAGGTGACGAAGCTCCTGGCAAGTTGATCGCTCCCTGTTTTCGCCGTGCCATCGACAATCACGATCAACCCTCTATCGCCGTCGAACACGGCATCGGCAAAGTCGCCGTTGAGGTCAGTCGATGTTCCCTTGAACGACCTCGTCGAGAACCTCATTTCAAGGCGGCCAGTTCATGCAAACGTTGAAAAACCAGGCGTTCCCGGCCCGGGGTGGACCTTACGGAGTTGCTGCTCTGAACCGCATAGTCAATCCCGTCCAGGCTCAACAGTTCAGTCATCTCGGCGGCAACGTACTGCCTGAGCTCGTCTTCGGCCGCCTTGAGTTCCTGCAACAGTTCGGGCCGCCCATCGATGACGATCAGGATATCTTCTACATCCTTGTGATAAGGGTCGTTTTTTCCTCGGCCCTTGAACGCTTCCAGTTTGGTAGCCAGGAAGTACGGGGCCCTGAAGATTTTTATCTCCAGGCCACTTGGAAGTGGTTGTGTAGCGGAATGAGCCAAGCCTTCGACAAACCATCTGTTTGTGTAGCCCAAGACTTCTGCGGCTGTGGGCATTACATCCACGATAACGTCGTTGAAACGAAACCGGCAATTGACGTCATCCTCGCCGGTTAATTTTATGTTTTTAGCGGCCAGCCGTTCTGTGAGGTGGGCCCATTGAGCGATACCGGCCAACTCGATAACCAGGTCGACGTCCACCGTGTGGCGTATGTCATCGATGATCACCGGATCGGTGACCAGCATGGCCGTCGTGCAGCCGCCCACGAATGCGACTTCATCGAGCAAGTCTTGACCAAGCCCCTGAGCGACAAACTCAAGGAGCTCGAGGTTGTGGTCAGCGTTGGAGGGCATTTACTTCAGCCCCAATCCAGCTTTGAGAATGCCTACCGCGACACTGGTTTCGCGAGGGCCACCCACACGTATTGCATCAACCAGGGCCAGGTAGTGGTACAGCGTACGGTCCTGTTTCACCGCATGGGGGACCGTTTTGTAGAGCGGCTCTATCAGCTGGCCGCGCTCGACCCCTAGTGGGTCGGGCCAAACGTAGAGGGTTTCCCCAGCACTGCGGATGTTGCGGCTCAACGCGGGAGCGGCGAAGCCGGTCGGTATTCCACGAACCAAAGCACCCGGTCGTACCGGGAAAAAGTACTTCAAGGCGTGCTCGGCAAGTTTGAGCAGCTCACGGCGATTGACCTTCGGGAGCCCGGTAGCATGATCGTTGATCAGCAGGCCCGATTCGCGACATCTGCCCATGGCGTTCGACACTTCGCTCTTACTCAGGCCCAGCGATGCTGAAAGCGACCTGACAGAGTAGCGATCACTCCAGGACGAGAGCGCTGCCTCGACCGGTTCGACTGGATCGCTCCAGCCCTCCCAGCTTTCGCCGCCGGTGATAAGCAAATAGGCTTCCTTGGCGGCACTGGAATAGGAAAGTGCTGGCGCCGAATCGGTATCGGGATATCCAGCGTCGCTTGGCTTCAAAAATCTTCCCGTTCGATCGTATTCCCAGTCAGGCGCCTGCATGGCGCTCTTGATGGCGCGGTCGAGCTGCTCTGTGTCGATGAGCAAATTCTCTTCCTGAGCGTAGAGGCTCGCCATCTTGAACAGGAGCAAAATATCTTGACTCTTCATTCGAGTAAAAATCCCGTCTGTCCACATTCCATGAAACGTGGACACTTTAAGCTTCGTTCGCTTGCAGATGTCAAGACTAGGATGGCTTGTCATAGGTCGGATGTGTTCAAAAAGGCAGATTGGTTGTGGATTATCCACTCCTGGTCAGATGCCCTCTTGCCTAAGGGGCCTATTCGTCCCAATCCTTTCAATTGAGGGATGATTCCCACACGTCTTCACTCAAAAGGCGGCGATGCCCCGCAAAATCCGCCCTCTTTCCACCCATATCGCGTATGGTGTCCACCAGTTCAACCCCGATCCACCCGGTGCGCCCGTGACGTCGAGCCCCGCGCACTGCTGCTTCATTGGCCGCCCCAACCCGCCGGCCAATCCAAGCCACCCGCCCCACGCCTCGACTATTCTCACCAGCAGCATGGACCGCTCGGCACTGCTCAGCACAACGTTGCACGACATCGGGATAGGTAATGACCCTGCAAAAGCGTAACAACGTGCACGTCGCTGGGAACGGCAGTGCCACCTTGATCCTGTCTCACGGCTTCGGCTGCGATCAGTCGATGTGGCGCTGCCTGCTGCCTCATCTGGTCACGCGCTTTCGCGTGGTCAGCTACGACCTGGTTGGCGCCGGTCAGTCCGACCTTGCGGCCTACACGGCGGAAAAATATGCGTCGCTCTGGGGCTATGCCACGGACCTCAACGAGCTGATCGACGCTTACGCCGAGGGGCCGGTGATCGTGGTCGGGCACTCGGTGAGCGCGATGATCGGCGTGCTGGCCGAGCGTCAGCGGCCCGGGCGGCTTGCCGGGCTGGTGATGATCGGCGGCTCGCCCTGCTACATCGATTCGGCGGGGTACTCCGGTGGCTTTGCGCCGGATGAAATCCAGGCGCTGCTCACCACCCTCGATGACAACTACCTCGGCTGGTCCAGTTCCATGGCCCCGACGCTGATGGGCACGCCCGGGCAACCATTGCTGGAGGCGGAGCTGACCAGCAGTTTTTGCCGTACCGACGCGCAGATCGCCCGGCACTTTGCCCGGGTCATCTTCCTCTCCGATCACCGCCAGGAGGTCAGCGGCCTGCCGGTACCGACGCTGATCGTGCAATGCACGGGCGACCCGGTGGTGCCGGTGGGCGTAGGCGAGTACCTGCACAGCGTGCTCCCCGACAGCCAGCTGAGCCTTATCGACAACATGGGCCATTACCCGCAGTTGAGTGCCCCGGGTGCCTGCGCGGCGGCGATGGATGCGTTCTTCGCTGGCCATGGATTCGGCCATGGATGACGCCGCCTTGTTGTTCGATGAGTCGTTGTTCGAGCATGCGCCGTGCGGGCTGGTCGTCATGGCCGCGGATGGCACCGTGCTGCGCTGCAACCAGACCTTCAGCCAGTGGCTGGGACATGACCCGGCGGCGTTGCAGGCGCGCAGTTTCGATCAGTTGCTGACGGCTGCGGGGCGGGCGTTCCAGCTCACGCACTGGGGGCCGTTGATGAACCTGCAGGGCTCGGTGTCGGAGGTGAAGCTCGAACTGCGCCATCGCGATGGGCACCTGCTGGCCATGCTGCTCAACGGGGTGCGGCGTGAAACCGCCGAGGGGGTGCGCTACCACCTGGCGCTGCTCGGCACCGGCGAGCGGGACCGCAACGAACGGGCGGCGCTGGTGGCCATGCAGCGCGCCGAAGAGCTGCTGGCGCAGAAGGTCAGCGCCGAGGCCGCCCTGCAACGGGCACAGGCCGAACTTGCCGCTGCCTATGAAAACGCCGAGCGCCGCGCCATCCTCGCCGAGCAGATGGTCGCGGTCGCCAGCCATGACCTGAAGAACCCGATGACGGCCATCAAGATGGCGACCGAACTGCTCGAACGCGATGCCGACAGCGACCGGGCCCGGCGCTTGCTGGGCAGCATCGGCAGTGCCGCCGACCGGGCGCAGCGGATGATCGTCGACCTGCTGGACTTCGCCTCGATCAGGCTAGGGCAGGGCATCCGCGTGACGCGTCAGCAGGTCGATTTGCGCCAGGCGGTGGACCAGTGCGTGAGCGAGCTCAGGGTGGCCTTCGCCCAGGCCGGTATTCGCCATTATTCGCGCGGGCATGGCACCTTCGAAGTGGACCAGGACCGCTTGCAGCAGATGCTCGGCAACCTGGTCGCCAACAGCGTGGCCTATGGCGCCCCGGGCTTGCCGATCACCGTGACCACCGACCTGACGGACGAAGGCGCGACCTTGAGCGTTCACAATCACGGGCCGGCCATTGCTGAAGCGGTGATCCCGACGCTGTTCGAGCCGATGACGCGAGGCAGCGAGCGCGAGGATCCGCTGCGCTCGGTGGGCTTGGGCTTGTTCATCGTCAAGCAGATTGTCGAGGCGCATGGCGGCAGGATCGGCATGCGTTCGGATGCGATCTATGGCACTACCTTCACCGTGTGGTTGCCGGCCAGGGGGGCTTTGCCTGGCACTGTTGCTGCCGTTGATGGACGGGAACAGTAATCTGCCACGTTCTTCCTGCTCTTGCAGGGCTCATATACGGCGATTGGCAGCGGCATGCACCTCGTCATCGCGCCTGGCGCCAATACAGAGCACCAGCACACCGAGCTTATCGGGTTCACCTTGAGCGATGCGCTCGCGTACGACTTTAAGGACCCGCTGAGCTTCGGCGCGGCCAAGTTACAGAAGATTGTCTTCCTGTTGGGATGAAACCTGACAGTCCAGATCATGTGCTTCTACCTGAAGCGAGTCTCCATCTCCTCCAGGCTCACGGTGTGTTTATCATTGAGGCTGGGCAGGCGCTCGGTGGTGAGACGTTCGGCACGCAGGTCGGCGAGCTCGTCCAGCATGGCCTGGTAGGCTTGCACGCCCATCAGGACCGCAGCGGGTTCGTTGTCCTTGAATATGACCAGATGAGTGGCGTCTGTGCTGGTCACTTGTTTCAAGCGTGCGCCAAACTCCCGGGCCATGGTGGTGGTGGACACTGCCTGTTCAGCTCGGGTCAGTAGGCCGGTCATTTGGAGTTCCTCGGAGTCACATACGCTCAATTTGCATTTATCAATGCGCATATCTGTACGTATGACAAACAGCTGGTACGGATGGTGAAGACAGCTATGTGGACTTGCAGACTATTGTCCCGGTTTGGGCAGTGCTTGGCCTCATCGGGACGTTTGCGAGATGTATCTCGCGCCCTCATAGCACCTTCATAGTGTCCTTGAGAGCGCCAGCGCTTTCGCCTCTGGAAGGCTTGATTTACTCGGTCAATCGTTCGGCCGCCTTGCGGTAAACCTGATCTCGCTCACGTTTATCCACGGCGACCACAAACACCACGATTTGATGATCGATGACCTGATAGACCAATCGATATCCGCTGCTGCGCAGCTTGATCTTGTAGCAGTCCGGGAAACCGTGCAGACGGTTCGCTTCGACCCTCGGGTTGAGCAACACGGTTGCCAGCTTCTTCTTTAGCTGTTGGCGAATGGTGTCGCCGAGCTTCTGCCATTCCTTGAGTGCGCGCGCATCGAAATCGAGGTTATAGGTCATCCAGCGTTACCCTCACCCTCTGCGGCGAGGCCAGGCGTTCGCGTACCGTGGCGAGCAGTGCTTCGTCCTCTTCGGTCAGTAACACGGGTTTAAAAGGCAGTTGCCCGCGCTCAGCAACATATTGCAGCGCTTGGCGCATCAGCTCGGAGGGGGTTACACCCAGCTTTTCCAGCTCACGGTAGGCGCGCACCTTGAGGTCGTCGTCGATACGTACATTGATGGACGCCATGTTTGCAGCCTCTTTGTAATGACATTGGTCTGTACAATGAGGCAAAGCAGTTTGTTGGGCAAGGGTAGTAACGAGATTACCGACAAGCGTGTTACTCGTTGAACTCCGGAGCGACGTCAGGCTGCAGGGAGGGCGATCTCGAGGTGCCCCCTTCGAACCACCCCGGCCACGAACTACGCTGCCGGTTCTCCACCTGCACACAGGGAATCAGCCGCTCACGCAATACCTCGGTCCTGCCCACGCTCACCGCCAGCCGGTACTTGGCGCTGTGCACGCATTCCCGATCGCCGAACTCGCAACGATCCAGGCTGGTGCCGCCGCACGGCCCGTTTGCCAGCCCCTTGGGGCAGGTCTCGGGGCAGATATACAGCGTGTCCTCCAGCCGGCAACTGCCACAGGTATCGCAGCCCACCATCGGCCGTTTGATACGCCGTTCCAGCTGGTGCAGCCACTGCGCTGCCGTGGGGTTGGCCCATAGCGGCCGGGTCACGGCCCAGCCGAAGGCCTTGCTCAAGGCGGTGGTGCGGCTGAACAACTGGTGGTGCATCGCCGACAGCAGGTGATAGCGAACCTTTTCCTTGTTGGACGCGGTGATCTGCCGCTGCCCGAGGCGCCAGGCGTGTCCGGGTGGATGGAAGGTGACCGGCGTCAGGCCAGGTGCCTGCCAGGCTGCTTCCCAGGCCGGGGTCCAGTCCTGCAGTGAGCTGAACTGCGGTTGCAGCATCTCGATGGCCTGCTCCAGTGCCTCGAACTGCGCCACCTCGTGGATGCCGGACAAGTGCACCCCGGCATAGCCCATCAATTTCAGGCCGATCACCTGCAAGGCCAGGCGCTGGTTGGCGCGTTCCTTGGCGTAAGTCTTGGAAACCGCTGCCTCGGCGGCCAGCAGTGCGCGCATCGACGGCGTGACGGTCACCCCGGCGACATGCCCGAGCATCCCGGCACGGCCCTCGGTCAGCGCCATGATGCAGGCCATCAGCGGCTTGGGCCGGGGCTGGCGCTGCATCCAGTTGAAGGCTTCCTGATGCTTATCGATATCGAAACCGAGCTGCAGGATGAACAGGTCGGCCCCGGCGGTGAGTTTCTTTTCAGCCTTGCTGTACTGCGCGCCGCCTTCGGCCTCCTGGTACTTGAACGGGTTGAGCGCGGCGGCCAGCAGCCAGTGCGGGCGGGCCTGGCGGACGATCTGCAGGGCGGCGACGGATTCGAGGTAGCGCACCGGGCGCTCGCCCGGGACGTGGCCGGGCAGGCGGTCGCCGGTGAGCAGCAGCAGTTGGTCGAGGCCGGCGGCGTCCATGCGCTGCAATTGCGCCAGGAGTTCATGGCGCTCGCGGTCCTTGCCTGAGAAGTGCAGCAGGGCGGGGACGGGCTCGGCCAGGCTGTTGAAGGCGTCCAGCGGCGACATGTCCAGGGCGCTGCCGACGCGGTCGCCGATGGCCACGGTCAGCGGCCAGCCGCACAGCTGGGTGCGGGCCATGAGGGTGTCGAGGGTGGCGAAACGCTCGGCGCTGGGCTTGGGCACGAACTCCAGGATGCAGGCGAAGGCGTTGGCGTCCAGGGTCGTTTTCAACAGGCTCATGGGGTGTGGGCTACCGGGTTGGGGCAGGGTGGCAGTGTGCGACAGGTGGGCGGCTGGGGCATGTCTGATTGCGCGGGGGAGTATGTTGATTGAGACATTTGCGATGCCTGGCCGACGGCATGGCTAAGGCACTATGAGAAAATCTTGAGTTCATCTCAAATTTAATGAGTTTGTCTCACATTAAACCGCAGCCCAGAATCTCCCTCATTCATTTTAAGAAGATCGAGGGACCACGACATGGCACTGGCACACAACCTGGGTTTCCCACGCATCGGCCGCGACCGTGAGTTGAAGAAAGCCCAGGAAGCGTTCTGGCAGGGCGAGCTGAACGAAGCTGGCCTGCGCGCTGTGGGCCGTGAGCTGCGTGCGGCCCACTGGCAGGTGCAGAAGGACGCCGGCATCGACCTGCTGCCGGTCGGCGACTTCGCCTGGTACGACCAGGTGCTAACCCACTCGCTGACCTTTGGCGTGATCCCCGAACGCTTCCGTGCCAAGGACGCTGCCAAGCCGACCCTGCAGACCCTGTTCGCCATGGCCCGAGGCGCCGTGGCGACGGACCGAAGCGACAGCTGCTGCGGTGGTGCCCACGCCCAGGAGATGACCAAGTGGTTCGACACCAACTACCACTACCTGGTCCCCGAGTTCAGCGCCGACCAGCAATTCGCCCTGAGCTGGGAGCAGCTGTTCGAGGAGGTCGAGGAGGCCAGGGCCCTGGGCCATGCGGTCAAGCCGGTGGTGATCGGCCCGTTGACCTATTTGTGGCTGGGCAAGGCCAAGGGCGCCGACTTCGACAAGCTCGACCTGCTCGACCGCCTGCTGCCGCTGTATGACCAGATCTTCAACCGCCTGGCGGTGCAGGGCGTGGAGTGGGTGCAGATCGACGAGCCGATCCTCGCCCTCGACCTGCCGCAGGACTGGAAGAACGCCTACGAGCGGGTCTACAACATCCTCCAGCGCGCCCCGCTGAAAAAACTGATCGCCACCTACTTCGGCGGTCTCGAAGACAACCTCGGCCTGGCCGCCAACCTGCCGGTCGATGGCCTGCACATCGACCTGGTGCGTGCCCCGGACCAGTACCCGACCATCCTCGACCGTCTGCCGGCCTACAAGGTGCTGTCGCTGGGCGTGGTCAACGGCCGCAACGTCTGGCGCTGCGATCTGGACAAGGCGCTGGAGGTGCTGCGCCATGCCCATGAGCGCCTGGGCGAGCGCCTTTGGGTGGCGCCGTCGTGCTCGCTGCTGCACAGCCCGGTGGACCTGGCCCGTGAAGACCAGCTCGATGACGAGCTGAAAAGCTGGCTGGCGTTCGCCGTGCAGAAGTGCCAGGAAGTGGCGGTGCTGGCCAAGGCACTGAACCAGCCCGAGGGCGACGAGGTGCTGGCGGCGCTGGCGCAGAGCCGCGCCGTGCAGCACAGCCGCGCCACCTCGCCACGGATTCACAAGCCGGCGGTGCAGGCCCGCGTCGCCGCGATCAAGCCAACCGACAGCCAGCGCGCCACCGCTTTCGAGCAGCGCATCGCCAAGCAGCGCGCCGGGCTGAACCTGCCGGCGTTTCCGACCACCACCATCGGTTCGTTCCCGCAGACCGCGGCCATCCGCCTGGCGCGCCAGGCGTTCAAGCAGGGCACGCTGACCGAGGCCGACTATATCGAGGCCATGCACAGCGAGATTCGCCATGCGGTTGAGATCCAGGAAAACCTCGGTCTGGATGTGCTGGTGCACGGCGAGGCCGAGCGCAACGACATGGTCGAGTACTTCGCTGAGCAACTGGACGGCTACATGTTCACCCGTTTCGGCTGGGTACAGAGCTACGGTTCGCGTTGCGTGAAGCCGGCGGTGATCTTCGGTGACCTGAGTCGCCCGAAGGCGATGACCGTGGCCTGGATCACCTACGCCCAGGGCCTTACCCGCAAGGTGATGAAGGGCATGCTCACCGGCCCGGTGACCATGCTGATGTGGTCGTTCCCTCGCGAGGACGTGAGCCGCGAGGTGCAGGCACAGCAGCTGGCGCTGGCGCTGCGTGACGAGGTGTTGGATCTGGAGGCCGCCGGCATCAAGATCGTGCAGATCGACGAAGCCGCTTTCCGCGAGGGCCTGCCGCTGCGCCGCAGTGCCTGGCCGCGCTACCTGGAGTGGGCCACCGAGGCGTTTCGCCTGTGTGCCTCGGGTGTGCGGGACGAGACGCAGATCCACACCCACATGTGCTACAGCGAGTTCAACGATGTGATCGAGTCGATCGCGGCGATGGATGCGGATGTGATCACCATCGAGACCTCGCGTTCGGACATGGAACTGCTGGAGGCGTTCGAGCAGTTCGCTTACCCGAACGAGATCGGTCCGGGCGTGTACGACATCCACTCACCGCGGGTGCCCGCCAGGGAAGAGATGGTCAAGCTACTGCGCAAGGCTGCCCAGCGGATTCCGGCCGAGCGGTTGTGGGTGAACCCGGATTGCGGCTTGAAGACCCGTGGCTGGCCGGAAACCGAGGCGGCGTTGGTGAACATGGTCGCCGCTGCCCGCGAGTTGCGCGCTTCGGCCTGACCTCATCGCGCATGTTCCCCGGACTTCGGCTAGAGTGCCCGGACATTCCTGCCGAAGCCCTGCCATGAAGCCCATCCACCTCACCCTGATCTGCCACGCCCGCACCGAGGCGCAAAGGGTGGGGCGCTTCGCCCAGGATGGCGAGCCTTTGCTGGAATTGCCGTCGCTTGTGCCTGAACCGGCGGTCCGCTACCTCAGCGCACCTGAGCTGCGTGCCCGGCAAACAGCCGAGGGCCTGAGGGCGACGGTTGATGAGGGGCTGCGCGATTGCGACCTGGGCACCTGGAAAGGTCAGCTGCTCAAGCATCTGGATGAGGCCGAGTTGCAGGCATGGCTGAGTGACCCCCATGCCACACCTCACGGCGGCGAATCGCTGGCCGCCCTGTGCGGGCGTGTTGCTCACTGGATGGACAGCGCCCTGGGCGAGGGCGAATGGATCGCCGTCACCCACCCCTTCGTCATCCGCGCCGCAATGCTGCATGCGCTGGGCGCGCCTGTGCAATCCTTCCACCGCATAGATGTGCAGCCCCTGGCCAATGTGCGGTTCAGCCATTACGGTCAGTGGCGGGTGCGACTGGCCTAGCGGCGCACCAACGCCGGCACGACGCGAACGTAGACCAGCTCGCTGACCAGCTCGACCAGCGTCTGGGTAATCACCGCCGCCGCTGCCAATGCCCGGATCGACTCAGGCAGCGCCAACGCCAACGGCAGCACCACCAGCGAGTTGCGCGTGGCGGCGCTGAAGGTCACCGCCCGGGCCTCGCCTGTGGACAACCTGAACAGGCGCGCCACAAACCACCCAAGCAGCGGCGCCAGCACAGCGAAGGCGACATACACCGGCACCACCGGCAGCAGGTCGTCCAGCCGGCTGGCGACCACGCCGATCTGCGAGCCGATCACCGCGATCAGCACCAGGGCCATGGCCGGCACCGGCAGCCAGGCCCAGGCATCGTTCCACTTCGAAACCACTGCAGAGCGCCGCGCCCCGGCGCTGGTGGCGACGGCCAGCAGCAGTGGCAGCGCGATCAGCAGCACGAAGGCCTCGACAAATGGCGCCACGGAAATCTCCACATGGCCGACGCCGCCGAGCATTAACGCCAGGTACAGCGGCAGCATCGCCAGTTGCACCAGCAACAGTACGGGCGTGGCGGCCAGGGTCAGGCGCGCGTCGCCCTTGCCGAGGTGGGTGAACACCACCACATAGTCGATACACGGCGTCAGCAGCACCAGCAGGGCGCCGACCAGCACGGCGGGTTGCTCGACCAGCCCCCGGGTTCCAGCCCAGACCAGCAGCGGCACCAGCACGAAGTTGGCCAGCAGCAGCGCGCCCATGAAGCGCCGGTTGCCAAGCCCTGCGCGCAGGTCGAGGAAGGGGATCTGCAGGAACATCGCGTACATCAGCACGGCGATGGCCGGAGTCACCAGCGCTTCGAGCACGCTGGCGGCGCTGGGTACGAGCAGGCCGAGCACGGCGGCCAGCGCCACGGCGACGAAGTAAAGGGGGATCTGGTTTTGCTCGAGTTGCTCTCTGTTCACGGGCGGCCTGGCATTTCCGACTGGATTACTGGGGCAGGCAGGGTACTATCCGGCGCAGTCCATAGGGAGTGATTCGATGCGAATTCTAGTGGTCGGTGCAAGCAAGGGATTGGGCCAGGCGCTGGTGCAGGGCCTGGGTGGGCAAGGCGATACGCTGATAGGTGTGTCGCGCAGCAGGCCGGCAGCGTTGCCGGGCGCGGCGCAGTGGATCGAGGCCGACCTCGGCCAGCCGCGCCAGGCCGCAGCGATCATCCAGGAGGCGGTGTCCGACGCTGGACTGGACGTGCTGGTGTACAACGTCGGCATCTGGGAGGCGCGGGCCTTCGAGGAGAACTACAGCTTTCTTGAGGATGACGAAGGGCAGATCGAGCGCATGGTCGACACCAACATCACCGCGCCGCTGCTGCTGATCAAGCGCCTGCTGCCGCTGCTGCTGCAGAGTGCCCGACCACGAATCATCCTCACCGGCTCCACCTCCGGCCTGCCGGGTAGTGGTCGCCCGGAGGTGACCTTTGGTGCCAGCAAGTTCGGCTTGCGCGGCATCGCCGAAAGCCTGCGTGAAGGCTTTCGCGAGCAAGGCCTGGGGGTGAGTTGCCTGAACCTGGGCTACCTGAACACCGAGGATGGCCTGGACGTGCCGCTGGCCGAGGCCGAACGACGGGGCGAGGGCTCGCTGATACCGTTGCACGATGTGGTGCAGGTGTGTCGGATGATGCTCAGCCTGTCCTCGGCCAGCTATGTGCGCGACATCACCTTGCCGGCGCTGCGCGACGAGCGCTTTTGAGCTGCGAGGGCGCGCGCCGATGCTGAAAAGGCCCGACAGGAGAACCCCGTCGGGCCCGGGCATGGGCCTCAGCTGACCAGGCAGATCGCCCGCAGTTTGGAGCCTTCGCGCACTTGCGTGGTGGTATCGCCGAGCCATTGCTGGGTATCGGTCTTCTGCTGTTTGGAGAACACGTCCTTGACGTTGTTCCAGCTTTCCACCGACAGCTGGTAGATCGCCTGGGACAAGGTGTACGACGATTGGAAGGTAATGGTGCCCTTATGGCTGGATGCCTTGATGGTGAACTCGCTGGCGTACAGCATGAAGTTTACCGAGCCGCTGTCGCCGGTTTGCAGGATGTTCTGGTTGAAGTTCGACTGGCGCTCGGTCTGCTCGGAATAGGACAGTGCCGCATTCACCAGGCTGCTCAGGGACTGTTTGATCTGCTCGACATCCTGGTTCTTCAGGCCGATGAAGCCTTTGACGAATGAGTCGACCAGCGCGTTGGCGTCATGGCTTTTTTGCTGGATCTGCGTGACTTGCGCTGCCAGCAGGGAAAGGAAGGGGATTTCCGCGATCTGCTGGGTGAAGGCGATGAAGTGCTCACGGTCACCGGCGGACTTTGGCTTTTGGTCGGTCGGCTGGTCCAGTGGGTTGTAGCCGGAGCGTCGGCGGGCAATGTCGATGGCCGTCTGCAGGCCTTCGTAGATGCTCACTGGTGCGCTGCCGGGGCTGACATTGGCGTCCGCATCCTTGGCATAGCTGCCGGTCGCCGTGCCCTTGGCCGGGCTGAAGAAGGGGTTGATGGCATCCGCGCCGCTGCGCATGGATTGGCCAGTCGCCGTGAGCAGTTGGCGGTTATAGTCCTGCGCGAAAATGTTGCCGCGCAGCGCCGTGGATTTTGCATTCGCCTTGGTTTCCGTCAGCCAGGCGTGGGCGCTTTCTTTTTCCGATGGAATTGCTCCTGGAGCGTGCATGTCAAATCCCTTTAGCAGATTTAATTATAGGTTCGATTGCACTTGAACTTAAGCAGTTCATGGAGTGCCTGACATAGGCTAGAGGGCACCTTGAAAGTGTCAAAGTGTCGTTTTGGTAACAGTCGGAAAGCAGTGTGCGTTGGTGAGCGTATTCGAATTAATGGCGCAGCTGCTTATCGTGAGCCGTTAAGTTGATGAGACTTTAAGTGCTCATTTGAAGATATTTTTTTATTTTATGAGTTATTTCGAGCTGCACTATTAATTGCAACTAGTGCTTCTGTATGGCGATTGTTCATGGTGGGCAACAGATCTTCGGGGCCGCTTCTGCGGTCCATCGCCAGCGGGCCGGCTCCCACCGCAACAGCGCACGACTATCGGGCAGTGTGGCCGGGGTGGGAGTTGGCTTGCCGACGATGGGCTGCAAGGCAGCCCCAAGAGCCGTCGGTCAGCGCTCGATTGCCAGGGCTACACCTTGGCCGCCGCCGATGCATAGCGTCGCCAACCCTTTCTTGGCATCGCGCTTGATCATCTCGTGCAGCAGGGTCACCAGCACCCGGCAGCCCGACGCGCCGATCGGGTGGCCCAGGGCAATGGCGCCGCCATTGACGTTGACCTTCGCCGCATCCCATTCCAGCTGCTTGCCCACCGCCAGGGCCTGGGCGGCGAAGGCTTCGTTGGCTTCGATCAGGTCCAGGTCGGCGAGCTGCCAGCCGGCCTTGTCCAGGCAGCGCCGGGTTGCCGACACCGGGCCGATGCCCATGATCGCCGGGTCCACCCCGGCGCTGGCGTAGGCGGCGACCTTGGCCAGAACCGGCAGGCCCAGGGTCTTGGCCTTGGCGGCGCTCATCAGCAGCACGGCGGCGGCGCCGTCGTTCAGGCTCGAGGCGTTGCCAGCGGTGACGCTGCCGTCTTTCTTGAACGCGGCGCGCAGTTTGCCCAGGGACTCGGCGCTGGTGCCAGGGCGTGGCTGCTCGTCGGTGTCGAACACCAGCGGCTCGCCTTTTTTCTGCGGGATGTGGATCGGGGTGATCTCGTCCTTGAAGCGGCCAGCCTCGATGGCGGTCACGGCCTTGCGCTGCGACTCGGCGGCGAAGGCATCCTGCTGCTCGCGGCTCAGGCCGTACTTGTCCACCAGATTCTCGGCAGTAATGCCCATGTGGTAATCGTTGAAGGCGTCCCACAGGCCGTCGCTGATCATGCTGTCGACCAGCTGGCCGTGGCCCATGCGCTGGCCGGTGCGTGCCGAGGGCATTACATAAGGCGCCAGGCTCATGCTCTCCTGGCCACCGGCGATCACCACCTCGGCGTCGCCGCAGCGGATGGCCTGGGCGGCCAGGTGCAGGGCCTTGAGGCCCGAGCCGCAGACCTTGTTCAGGGTCAGGGCCGGTACTTCATAAGGCAGGCCAGCCTTGACGGCGGCCTGGCGGGCGGGGTTTTGCCCGGCACCGGCGGTGAGCACCTGGCCGAGGATCACTTCGTCGACCTGCGCCGGGTCCAGCTGGGTCTGGGCCAGCAGCTGGCGGATCACCGCGGCGCCCAGTTCCACGGCGGACACGTTGGCCAGGGCCCCCTGGAAACTGCCGATGGCAGTGCGGGTGGCGGCGACGATGACGACTTCGTTCATTGTTGTTCTCCAGGATACGAGCGTGATCGTCACAGCATCCGCGCCCGGGGCTTATTTGAGAAGTTTGTTTTTCTTTGCCATTGATCTGAAATTCAAATGAATGATCGGCGTGCCGGCATGCCCTCATTCGGACTCGCCAAGGCTTGGCCACTCCGATGAGCGTGGGGCTGCATGACGGCCCTTTGCCGTTCAGCGCACGGTGCTGGCCTGGATCGCGGTCAAGGCGATGGTGTGCACGATATCGTCCACCTGCGCTCCGCGCGGCAGGTCGTTGACCGGCTTGCGCAGCCCTTGCAGCATCGGCCCGAGGCTGACGCAGTCGGCGCTGCGCTGCACCGCCTTGTGCGTGGTGTTGCCGGTGTTCAGGTCGGGGAACACGAACACCGTGGCGCGCCCGGCTACCGGACTCGACGGCGCCAGCTGTCGGGCAATCTCGGGATTGGCGGCGGCGTCGTACTGCAACGGGCCGTCGATCAGCAGGTCGTGCTCGGCCTGCTGCGCCAGGCGCGTGGCCTCGCGGACCTTCTCCACTTCTTCGTCGCTGGCCGCCGAGTCGCTGGAGTAGCTGAGCATCGCCACCCGTGGCGCGATGCCGAACGATTCGGCCGACTCGGCGCTCTGCCGGGCGATCTCGGCCAGTTCGGCTGCGCTGGGGTGCGGGTTCATCACGCAGTCGCCATAGACCAGCACCTGGTCGGGGAACAGCATGAAGAACACCGAGGACACCAGGCTGCTGCCCGGTGCGGTCTTGATCAGTTGCAAGGCCGGCCGGATGGTGTTGGCGGTGGAGTGCACCAGACCGGAGACCAGGCCGTCCACTTCGCCGAGGGCCAGCATCATGGTGCCGATCACCACCGGGTCTTCCAGCTGCTGCTCGGCCATCGGCGCGTTGAGGTTCTTGCTCTTGCGCAGGTTCACCATGGGTTCGACATAGCGGCCACGGATCACCTCGGGGTCGAGTACCTCCAGGTCCGGCGGCAGGCTGATGCCCTGGGCGCGGGCCACGGCCTGCACTTCCTCGGGTTTGGCCAGCAGCACGCAACGGGCGATGCCCCGGGCCTGGCACAAGGCCGCAGCCTGCACCAGCAAGGGCTCGGCGCCCTCGGGCAGGACGATGCGCTTGTTGGCCTGCTGGGCGCGCTGGATCAACTGGTAGCGGAACACCGCCGGTGACAGGCGCAGCTCGCGTGGCGTGCCGCAGCGCTGGTGCAGCCAGGCGGCGTCCAGGTGGCTGGCGACGAAGTCGGTGATGAATTCGGCGCGCTCGCGGTCGTCCACCGGGATCTCGCGGTTCAGCGAGTTGAGCTGGTTGGCGGTGTCGTAGGAGCCGGTGCTCACCGAAAGGATCGGCAGGCCGGCCTGCAGGGCGCCGCGGCACAGCTCGAGGATGCGCGGGTCGGGCTTGCTGTCGCTGGTCAGCAGCAGGCCGGCCAGGGGCACGCCGTTGATCGCCGCCATGCACACGGCGAGGATGATGTCGTCGCGGTCGCCCGGCGTCACCACCAGGGTGCCGGAGGTCAGCAGCGGCACGGTGTTGGCCACGGTGCGGGCGCAGATGATGATCTTGCTCATGCGCCGCTGGTCATAGTCGCCGGGGTTGAGCACCTGGGCGCCGAGCAGCTCGGCCACGTCGCGGGTGCGCGGGGCGTTGAGCTCGGCCTGGTAGGGGATGCAGCCGAGCAGGCGGAAGTCGTTGCCGCGCAGCAGCGGCGAGTGCTCGCGCAGGCGCGTGGCGAAATCGGCCATGCTTTCGTCGGTGCGCACCTTGTTGAGGATCACCCCCAGCACTTTCGGGTCGCGCGGGCCGCCGAACAGCTGGGCCTGCAGCTCGACGCGGCCGGACAGCTCGCTGAGCACCTCGTTTTCCGGCGCCGATACCAGGATCACCTCGGCGTCCAGGCTCTTGGCCAGGTGCAGGTTGACCCGGGCGGCATAGCTGGCGTGACGGGTCGGCACCATGCCCTCGACCACCACCACGTCCTTGCCGACGCAGGCCTGCTGGTACAGGCGGATGATCTGTTCGAGCAGTTCGTCGAGCTGGCCGTCACCGAGCATGCGCTCGACATGGCCCAGGCTCAGGGGCGTCGGCGGCTTGATGCCATGGGTGCGGGCGACCAGTTCGCTGGAGCGCTCCGGGCCGGTGTCGCCGGGGTGCGGCTGCGCAATCGGCTTGAAGAAGCCTACCTTGAGCCCGGCGCGCTCCAGGGTGCGCACCAGGCCCAGGCTGATGGAGGTCAGGCCGACACCGAAGTCGGTCGGCGCGATGAAAAATGTCTGCATGCGTGCTTCTCGGAATAAGCGGTGCAAGGAGTTCAGCGGCCAAGGGTAGCGCTAACGGCACCCTGAGCGCACCAGCCGCAGGGGAATACCTGGCCGATGCGCCGGGCGCGTTCGTCGGCATCGAGCACCCAGGGCCGGGCCTGCCAGGGCGGCTGGTGGCGCAGATGCTGGGTGTGGCCGCAGGACAGCTCGACCACCCAGTGCCGCTCTTCGTCGAGGTGGAAGCCGGTGATCCGACTGATGGGCTGCTGTTGGTCCGCGCCGGGTTCGCAATCGGCTGATGCGTTGGTTACACTTGTTCGTTCTATATACTTTTGCAAAAGGTCTTGCCCCATGCTGATCGCCGCCAACAAGGCTGTCTCCATCGACTATACCCTCACCAACGACGCTGGTGAGGTCATCGACAGCTCCGCCGGTGGTGCGCCGCTGGTCTACCTGCACGGTGCCGGCAACATCATCCCGGGCCTGGAAAAAGCCCTGGAAGGCAAGCAGGCCGGTGACGAACTGACCGTTGCCATCGAGCCCGAAGAAGCCTACGGCGAATACTCCGCCGAGCTGGTCAGCACCCTGAGCAGCAAGATGTTCGAAGGCGTCGACAAACTCGAAGTCGGCATGCAGTTCCACGCCTCGGCGCCGGACGGCCAGATGCAGATCGTCACCATCCGCGACATCGACGGCGACGACGTGACCGTCGACGGCAACCACCCGCTGGCTGGCCAGCGCCTGAACTTCAAGGTCAAGGTTGTCGACGTGCGTGACGCCAGCGAAGAAGAAATCGCTCACCGTCACATCCACGGTGAAGGTGGCCATCACCACTGATTTTCTGCGCTAAGCTCAGAGAGTCGCCAGGCGCTCGGGCAAGCCGGACTTGCCCTCCTCGGGAGGGTGGACGGTTTGGCCGCGCGCCTTTTTCGTGGGCGGGATTCGCCCCTGCGGCAATCGGAACCTGAGAGGGGATTTCATCATGAGTGCATTTCACGACCTGACGTTGAAGGCGCTGAACGGCGAGGACCTGCCCCTCGCTCCGTTCAAGGGCCAGGTGGTGCTGGTGGTCAATGTCGCCTCCAAGTGCGGGCTGACGCCGCAATACGCTTCGCTGGAAAAACTGCACCAGCAATTCAAGGGCAAGGGCTTCAACGTGCTCGGCCTGCCGTGCAACCAGTTCGCAGGCCAGGAGCCTGGCAGCGAGAAGGAAATCCAGGACTTCTGCAGCCTCAACTACGGCGTGAGCTTCCCGCTGGGGGCCAAGCTCGAGGTGAACGGCCCGCAACGTCATTCGCTGTATCGCCTGTTGGCGGGCGAAGGCGCTGAGTTCCCTGGCGACATCAGCTGGAATTTCGAGAAGTTCCTGGTCGGTAAGGATGGCCGGGTGCTGGCACGCTTCGCCCCACGTACCGCACCAGATGATCCGACCGTGGTGCAGGCCATCGAGAAAGCGCTGGCTTGAAGGCAGCGCCAACAGGGGGCGCTTGTCCAGAGGGCTGTCGCGCGGTCGGTGTGGTTCTGGAGGCTCTTGAGCGGGTTGTCGAAATTGACCAGAGCGCGCCGGCATCGGCCTGCAGGTCCCCGTTGGCGGTGCCGCTTTCCAAGGTGCGCACCTTCTTGGGTTTCAACTCGTAACGACTGACCGGTTGGGCAGCTGGCTCGCCATCGCGCGTGTCGGCATGCTTTGCTTATGAGAATTGAAATCATTAGTATTGCAGCCCCCATTCCCGGATCCTCGTCATGAAGAGCAAAGCCGCCGGCCTTCCCCTGAGCTACCGCCTGGCCGTGACTTCCCGCAGCTTGGCAGCGCTGCTGGGCGGCTATCTGCTGGCGTCGATGGCCAGTGTCTGCATCACCCTGCTTGCGCCGATGACCCAGGCCGACGCGACGATGACCGGAATGATGCTGTCATTCGTCGTCTACCTCATCGCGTTCGTCTGGTGCTTCGCCTGTCGGAGCGCCTGGCGTGCCTGGCTGGGCATGCTGTTGCCAAGCCTGGTGCTGGGGCTGATCAACGTACTGGCCTACTGGATGAACCTGTCATGAAAGAAGGCTTCCGCCAGGCCATGGCCTGGCTGCATACCTGGACCGGCCTGATCTTCGGCTGGTTGCTGTTTGCCATCTTCCTCACCGGGACGCTGTCGTACTTCAAGGAAGAGATCAGCCACTGGACCCGGCCCGAGGTGCAGAGCCATCCGCTCGACCCAGTGGCCAGCCTTGGCCTGGCCCAGCGTTACCTCGAAACCCATGCGGGGCATGCCAGCACCTGGTTCATCCGTTTGCCCAGCGAGCGCCAGGCGGCGCTGAGCGTCAGCTGGCGCGACCCTAACGGTGATGGACGTCGTGGCTTCACCGACAAGAACCTCGACGCGCGCACCGGTGAGGCAGTCCAGGCCCGCGACAGCCGGGGCGGCGAGTTCTTTTACCGCTTCCACTTTCAATTGCAGATGCCCCACCCTTGGGGGCGCTGGCTGTCGACCTTCTGCGCCTTCATCATGTTGTTGGGGCTGGTCACCGGGATCATCACCCACAAGAAGATCTTCAAGGAGTTCTTCACCTTCCGCCCGGGCAAGGGCCAGAGGTCCTGGCTCGACGGCCACAACGCCATCGGTGTGCTGGTGCTGCCGTTCCACCTGATGATCAGCTACAGCAGCCTGGTGATCTTCATGTACATGGTCATGCCGGCCAGCATCCTGGCCAGCTATGGTGACAGCAGCGGCTACTTCAACGATGTGTTCGGCCGCGACGAAGTGCCCGAGGCGGTTGCCCAGGCCGCGCCGCTGGCGCCGTTGACTGACCTGTATGCCAAGGTCCAGGAACAGGCGCCGGGGGCGCGCATGGGCTACATCCGGGTATACAACCCCGGTGACCGCAACGCTCGGGTCACTTTCAACCGTGCCTCGGCCGACAGTGTCGCCTACCAGCGCAGCGCCACCTGGACTTTCGATGGCGTCAGCGGTGAGCTGTTGCGACGCGGGGCGCCGGAAAGCGCGGCGATGACCACTTCGTTCACCTTCGTCGGCCTGCACATGGGCAACTTCGCCGGGCCTTGGCTGCGCTGGCTCTACTTTGCCTTCGGCGTGGCCGGCACGGCGGTGATCGGCACGGGCCTGGTGATGTGGTTGGGCAAGCGCCAACTCAAGCACGCCAAGAATGAGCGCATGCCCGGCGAACTGCGCCTGGTCGAAGTGCTGAACATCGCCAGCATGAGCGGCCTGTTGCTGGGTGTGGCGGCGTTCTTCTGGGCCAATCGCCTGCTGCCGGCAACGCTGGAAGGGCGGGCTGACTGGGAGATCAACGGCTTCTTCCTGGCCTGGGGCGCGTCATTGCTCCACGCCATGCTCAGGAGCGGGCGCCGCGCCTGGGGCGAGCAACTGACGCTGGGCGCGCTGGCGTTCGCCTTGCTGCCGTTGCTCAACGCGCTGACCTCCGACCAGGGCCTGGATCACTCCATCGCCGCGGGTGACTGGGCCATGGCCGGTTTCGACCTGACGGCCCTGGCCACCGGCCTGTTCCTGGCCTGGGCCGCCGGCAAGATGCTGCGCGCGCCCAAGCCGGTCGCCAAGCATGCGCCACGCGCCGCCAAGACCGTGGAGGCGAGCTGATGCTGGGGATTGCGCTGATGGGCTTCGCCGGTTTTGCCGGCCTGTGCCTGGCCATGGAAAAACACTTCAACGACCTGCTCGGGCGCAAGCCCACGGGGCGGCAGCTGCGAGCCTTGAAGATCACGGGCTGGGCGTTGCTGCTGCTGTCGTTGATCCTCGCCGTGCATGGGCGCGGCTGGGCCCTGGGCCTGGTGGAGTGGATCGCCGTGCTGATGGCCGGCGTGACCCTGTGGGTGTTCGGCCTGCCCTACCAGCCGCGGCTGTTGCTCGGCGCGGCGCTTGCCAGCCTGGTGCTCGGGCCGCTGCTGGCCGTGCTGGCGGTCTAGGCCCTTGAGCGACTCCGAGGCCGGCGGCGGGCGGGCACGCTTCCTCCAGGTGTTCCTCGCCCAGCGTGCGCGCATGGAGGCGCTGGTCAGCCGCCGCGTCGGCTGCCGCGCCACGGCGTCGGACCTGGTGCAGGACTTGTTCCTGCGCTTCTGGCGGCGCCCCGAGGTGCAGGTCGAGGCGCTCGATACCTACCTGCTGCGCAGCGCCAGCAACCTGGCTATCGACTACCTGCGCAGCGAAGGCAGCCGCGACCGGGTCGCTGAAGGCCTGCATGATCCTGACAGCGTGTCGGACAGCCAGGCCCCCGACCAGGCCCTGGAGGTCGATCACGACCTGCAACGCATCGAGGCGGCCCTGCGGGCGCTGCCCGAACGCACCCGGCAGATCTTCCTGCTCAGCCGCATCCATGGCTGCACCTACGGCGAGATCGCCAAGGCCATGCAGTTGTCCCAGAGCGCAGTGGAAAAGCATATGATGCGCGCCCTCGAAGCGTGCAAGGCGAGTGTCGCCGACCCCGCGTCCCCACTGCGCCGGCCAGGGAGCGCCCGTCGATGAGTGTTGAACAGCCGATCACTGCCGCCCAGTCCCAGGCCGCCCTGCGCTGGCTGGGGCGCATCCAGCAGCAGCCGGCGCAGGCCGAGGGCGCGGCGTTCAAGCGTTGGTTGCTGGAGAGCCCCGCCCATCGCCAGGCCTATGCCGAAGCCCAGGCGCTTTGGCGCCTGAGCGAGGCGCCGGCGGCGCGGCTGGCGGCCGAGGAACACCAAGGCCTGCAAACATACCTGGAGGCCATGCGCCGGCCCGAGCGCAAGCGACCGTGGCGCGGCCTGGCAGTGGCGGCGAGCCTGGTCCTGGCGCTGGGATTCGCGGCAGGCTGGCAGCCGCAGTTCTGGCTGCAGGACCTACGCGCCGACTACACCAGCGGGGCGCAGGTGCGGCAGGTGACCCTGGCCGATCGTTCGCAACTGACCCTGGATGCCGGCACTGCCGTGGCAGTGGATTTCGCCCAGGGCGAGCGGCGTGTGCGGTTGCTGCGCGGCGCCGCGTTCTTCGAGGTGACCCATACCGGCGAGCCGTTCCTGGTGGATGCCCAGGGCGGCGAAGTGCGGGTGCTGGGGACCCAGTTCGAGGTGCGCGGGCAGGGTGACGGCGCGCAGGTCACGGTACGCAGCGGGCGGGTGGCGGTAACGGCAGCCGAAGGGCAGCCTGCCCACGAACTGACAGCCAACCAGCAACTGGCCTATGCCGGTGGTGTGGCCGGTGGGGTCGAGGCGGTGGACAGCGACAGCCGCCTGGCCTGGCGCCAGGGCTGGCTGAACTACTACCAGGTGCCGTTGGCGCAGGTGCTCGAGGACCTGGGGCGTTACTACCCGGGGCGGATCCTGCTGCTCGACGGTGAGCTGGCGCAGCGCAGGGTCAGTGGCAGTTTCCCGGTTGAGGAACCGCTGGCCGCGCTGGATTCGCTGGGCAAGGTGCTGGGGTTCGAGCGGCAGACGCTGTTGGGCCGGTTGACCGTTTTGCGTTGACCTGAGCCGACGTCAGCGCGGGGCAAGCCCGCTCCCACGATCTTGGACCCTGCAAGCCACCGCGTGGGAGCGAGCTTGCCCCGCGATAGGGTCGGAACAGCAAAATATTTCCATCAGGTGATGAGGTACCCCACGCCGGCATCCGTGTAGTAAGTGGAAGTGCGATTCATTCGCATACGATCATCCCGCCCACAGGTCCGCGTCCATGAAGTTCACCCCGCGTTGCGTCTCGCTCTGGTTCGGCCTCTGCAGCTTGTCCGCCGTGGCCGTCGTGCCCCAGGCCGTGGCCGCCCAGCAGAGCCAGGTCTATGCCTTCGCCCAGCCCAGCCAGCCGTTGGCCCAGGCGCTCAACGCCTTCAGCCGTACCACCGGGCAGAGCGTGGTCTATACCCTGACGCTACCGGACCTGCGAGCCCCGGCGCTGAACGGCACCTTCGACGCCGAGCAGGCTCTGCAGCAGTTGCTCGGCAATTCAGGCCTGGCCTGGCGCCGCCTCGACGCCCGCACGCTGACCCTGGAGCCGGTCGACACTTCCGGCGCGGTGAACCTGCAAGCCACCACCATCAACTCGCAACTGGACGACTACAGCTACCAGCCGCCGGCCAGCGCCTCGATCATGCGCGGCCAGGGCGCGACCCTGGATATCCCGCAGGCCGTGAACGTGGTCCCGGCCCAGGTGATCCGCGACCAGGCGCCGCGCAATCTGGACGATGCCCTGTACAACGTCAGCGGCATCACCCAGGGCAACAACTTCGGCGGTACCGCAGACACCGTGATGAAGCGTGGCTTCGGCGACAACCGCGACGGTTCGATCATGCGCGACGGCATGCCGATCGTGCAGGGCCGCGCGCTCAATGCCAGCACCGAGCGGGTCGAAGTGCTCAAGGGCCCGGCCTCGCTGCTTTACGGCATCCAGGACCCGGGCGGGGTGATCAATGTGGTCAGCAAGCGCCCGCAACTTGCGCAGTACAACGCCCTGACCCTGCGCGGCTCGACCTACGGCAACGGCAAGAACGGCAGCGGTGGCGGCCTGGACAGCACCGGTGCGCTGGGGGAGAGCAACCTGGCCTATCGCCTGATCGTCGATCACGAGGATGAAGACTACTGGCGCAACTTCGGCGTGCACCGCGAATCGCTGGTGGCGCCGTCGCTGGCCTGGTACGGCGAGGACACCCAGGTGGTGCTGGCCTATGAGCACCGCGAGTTTCGCTATCCGTTCGACCGCGGGACCGCCTTCGGCAGCGATGGCCACCCGTTGAACATACCCGCTACTCGCCGCCTGGACGAGCCGTTCAACGACATGGAGGGCCGCTCCGACCTGTACCGCCTGGAAATCGACCATCAGCTGGACGACGCGTGGAAGCTGCACGTCGGCTACAGCTTCAACCGCGAAACCTACGATGCCAGCCAGGTGCGCGTGACCGGCGTGGATGAAAGCAAGGGCACGCTGTCGCGCAGTATCGACGGCACCCGGGGCGCCCTGAGCCGTGACCAGTTCGTCACCTTCAGCCTCAACGGCAGTGTCGAGCTGGCCGGCATGCGTCACGATCTGGTGCTGGGTGCCGATCACGAGGACCGCAAGGTCTACCGCGCCGACCTGATCCGCCAGAACAGCCGCTCGACCTTCAGCTATCTGAACCCGGTCTATGGCCGCGAAGTGGAAGGCACCAACGTGCGCGCCAGCGACAGCGACCAGACCGACAAGCTGCGCACCGATTCGCTGTTCCTGCAGGACGCCTGGCACCTGGACGAGCACTGGATCCTGGTGGCAGGCGGGCGTTTCCAGCAGTACGACCAGTACGCCGGCCGCGGCCGACCGTTCAACGTCAACACCGACAGCAGTGACCAGACCTGGGTGCCCCATGCGGGCGTCGTCTACAAGGTCGATGAGCAGCTGTCGTTCTATGGCAGCTACAGCGAGTCGTTCAAGCCCAACTCGACCATCGCCCCGCTGAGCATCGGTGGTGGCCGCACCCTGACCCTGGACTCTGGGATCGCGCCGGAGGAGGGCAAGTCCTGGGAGCTGGGGGCCAAGCTCGACGTGCCGGGCGCGGTGACCGGTACCCTGGCGCTGTTCGACATCACCAAGCGCAACGTGCTGGTGGCCGATGGCGACACCCAGCCGGGGACCATTCTCTACAGCAACGCGGGGGAAGTTCGTTCACGGGGCGTCGAGCTGGACCTGACTGGCCAGCTCAGCGAGCGCTGGAGCCTGATCGGGGCCTATGCCTTTACCGACGCCGAGGTCACCAAGGACCCGCAGCTCAAGGGCAACCGCCTGCAGAACGTCGCCCGCCACAGTGGTTCGCTGTCGGCGGTATACGACTACGGCAGCCTGTTCGGCGGTGATCGCCTGCGCCTGGGAGCCGGTGCGCGCTACGTGGGTGAGCGTGCGGGCAATGCGACAAACGACTTCGACCTGCCGGCCTACACCGTGGCCGATGCCTTCGCCAGCTACGAAACCAAGCTGGACGAGCACAAGGTGCGCCTGCAGTTGAACGTGAAGAACCTGTTCGACAAGGTGTACTACAGCTCCGCGGTGAACCGCTATTTCGTTGCGGTGGGGGATGCGCGGCAAGTCAGCCTGTCGAGCACCTTCGAGTTCTGACCAATCGATGATGGGCGGCATGGCAATGGGCTTGTTCCGCGACAGGGCCCGGCAGTCAGGCGCGGAACGCTGCCCTGTACTCTCCAGGCGTCGCCCCCAATGCCTGGCGAAACCTGTTGCTGAAATGGCTGGCACTGGCGAACCCGCACGCCAGTGCCACCTCGCCCAAGGCTGGCGTGCCCAGGCGCAGTAAGCGACAGGCCCTGTGCAGCCGCCGGGCAAGCAGATACTGATGCGGCGGCAGGCCGAAACTTGCCCGGAACATCCGTGCAAAGTGGTACTCGGACAGGTTGCAGCGCAGCGCCAGCTCGCCCAGCGTCAGCGGCTGGTCCAGGTGGGCCTCGATATAGTCCACCAACTGCCGACGCTGGTGCGGCGCCAAGCCACCCCTGAGTTTGAGCCCATGGCGCAGGCCGACCTGGTTGAGCACGGCGTGGTCGATGATGTCGTGGGCAAGGCTGCTGGCCAGCAGGCGTTCGCCGGGCTCGGACCAGTCCATGTCGATCAGCTGGCGAAAGCGTGCGGCCTGTTGCGGATCGTCGAGGAAGGTCGCCTCGCGCAGCTGCATTTCACGCGGTTCGCGGTCCAGCAGGCGGGTGCAGCCAAGGGCGAACTGTTCCTCGCTGATGTACAGGTGGGCAAGGCGGATCGAGCCATTGATTACCCAGTTCGATTCGTGGCCGGCGGGCATCACGCACAGTTTGTCCGGTGCGCCGCGGTCGGCCGGGCGCTGGCGGCGGAAAGTACCGGTGCCGTCGGCGATGTAGCACGACAGGGTGTGATGGCTGGGCGCCTGGTAATCACGGGCATCGTCGCGGTTGCTCCACAATGCCGCCGCCAGGCCGTCGCCCAGGTGCGCGCTCAGCTCCAACCGGGCGTTGGGTGAGGCGTTGAGGGCGTTGAAGACTTGCAGGTGGTCGAGTGCGGGCATCGGAGACTCCTCTGAAGGCCATCGTACTGCGGCGTGGGCGGGAAGGCAGCTGGCGGAGGAGGAAAAGCGCAAGTTTATGCAAGCGCAGGTGTGAAGCCCGGGAAGACACTGTTTGCCTGTGACGGCCATCGCGGGGCAAGCCCGCTCCCACGCCAGCCCGCCAGGGTGGCCCAATGTGGGAGCGGGCTTGCCCCGCGATGGGCCGAAAGCCTGTTCGAGGAAGCCGCCATGAACCTGTCGCTCTACCTGCTTACCGTCCTGATCTGGGGCACCACCTGGATCGCCCTGAAGCTGCAACTGGGTGTGGTCGCCATCCCGGTGTCGATCGTCTACCGCTTCGCCCTGGCCGGGTTGATCCTGTTTGTCTTGCTGCTGCTCACCCGCCGCTTGCAGCCGATGAACCGACGTGGTCACCTGGTGTGCCTGGCCCAGGGCTTGTGCCTGTTCTGCGTCAACTTCATGTGCTTTCTCACCGCCAGCCAGTGGGTCGCGACCGGCCTGATCGCCGTGGTGTTTTCCACTGCCACCCTGTGGAACGCGATCAATGCGAGGGTGTTCTTCGGCCAGAAGATCGCTGCCAATGTGCTTGGCGGCGGAGCCATGGGGCTGCTGGGGTTGGGGCTGCTGTTCTGGCCGGAGCTTTCTCATCATGCCGCCAGCCGCGAAACCCTTTATGGCCTTGGCTTGGCACTGCTTGGAACGCTGTGTTTCTCCGCCGGCAACATGCTCTCCAGTGTGCAGCAGAAGGCCGGGCTCAAACCCATGACCACGAATGCCTGGGGCATGGTTTATGGCGCGTCGATGCTGGCAGGGTATTGCCTGTTCAGGGGGATCCCCTTCGATATGGAGTGGAACACGCGTTACATAGGCTCGCTGCTGTATCTGGTGATCCCGGGCTCGGTGATCGGCTTTACCGCCTACCTCACGCTGGTCGGGCGCATGGGGCCGGAACGGGCAGCCTACTGCACCGTGCTGTTCCCGCTGGTGGCGTTGAATGTGTCGGCGTTTGCCGAGGGGTATCAATGGACAGCGCCGGCATTGTTGGGGCTGGTGGCGGTGATGGCGGGGAACGTGCTGGTGTTTCGCAAGCCCAAGCCCAGGCCTGTGGAAGGGGAGCTGGCAGTCAAGTAATGGCGCCTTGTCGCAGTCTGCGGTGGAAACAGACTGCGACGGGGCCAGGCGCTCGGGCTGAACGACTCAGCCTTTCCACACTTGTGGATTCACCAGGTCCTGCGGCCGCTCGCCCAGCAACGCCGAGCGCAGGTTGTCGATGGCCCGGTTGGCCATGGCTTCGCGGGTTTCGGCAGTGGCCGAGCCGATGTGCGGCAAGGTCAGGGCGTTGGGCAGCTTGAACAGCGGCGAATCGGCCAACGGCTCCTTTTCGTACACGTCCAGGCCGGCGCCGCGAATGGTACCTTCCTGCAGCGCCTCGACCAGTGCCACTTCGTCAACCACCGGGCCACGGGCGATGTTGACCAGGAACGCGCTGGGCTTCATCAGCTTCAGCTCGCGGGCGCCGATCAGCTTGCGGGTGGCGTCCGACAGCGGCACCACCAGGCAGACGAAATCGGCCTCTGCCAGCAGCTCATCCAGGCTACGGAACTGCGCGCCCAGCTCTTGCTCAAGCGCGGCCTTGCGGCTGTTGCCGGTGTACAGCACCTGCATGTTGAAACCGAAACGGCCACGGCGGGCGATAGCCGCGCCGATGTTGCCCAGGCCGACGATACCCAGTTTCTTGCCGTGCACATCGCAGCCGAACTGCGCCGGGCCGACGGTGGCCTGCCAGTGGCCGGCCTTGGTCCAGGCGTCCAGCTCGGCGGTGCGCCGGGCGCAACCCATGATCAGGGCGAAGCCCAGGTCGGCGGTGCTTTCGGTGAGCACGTCGGGGGTGTTGGTCAGGGCGATGCCGCGCTCGTTGAAGTAGTCCAGGTCGTAGTTGTCGTAGCCGACCGAGACGCTGGACACCACCTCCAGCTTGCCCGCGCCTTCGAGCTGCGCCCGGCCCAGCTTGCGGCCGACGCCGATCAGGCCGTGGGCCTCGGGCAGCGCTTCGTTGAACTGGGCGGCGATGTCGCCCAGCTTGGGGTTGGGCACGATCACGTTGAAGTCGTGTTGCAGGCGCTCGGCCATGGCCGGGGTGATGCGGCTGAAGGCCAGGACGGTCTTTTTCATCGGGCTGCTTCTCTGCAAGGCGGGTAGGGGCGGTGTCGTTGCTTAGCAACCTACCATTGTCCCCCGCCCGAATGCACCGGCTTTTTCAGTTGGCGATCAGCAGCTCGTGGGTTTTCAGGTCGGCCTCGTGGGCGGCGAGAATCTCCGGCAGCGAGTTGCGCAGGTACTCGACCCAGGTCTTGATCTTCGCATCCAGGTACTGGCGCGACGGGTAGATCGCATACAGGTTCAGCTCCTGCAGGCGGTACTGCGGCAGGATCCGCACCAGGCTGCCGTCGCGCAGGCCATCGATGGCGGTGTAGATCGGCAGCACACCCACGCCCATGCCGCTGCGGATCGCGGTCTTCATCGCATCGGCGGAGTTCACCTGGAACGGCGAGCTGGTGATGTTGACCACCTCCTGCCCCTCGGGGCCGTCGAACAGCCATTTCTCCAGCGGGATCACCGGGCTGACCATTCGCAGGCAGGCATGCTTGAGCAGGTCGGCGGGCTTGTGCGCGAAGCCATGGCGCGCCACATAGTCGGGCGCGGCGCAGACGATGCTGTAGGTGATGCCCAGGCGCTGGGAGACGAACCCCGAGTCCGGCAGCTCGCTGGCCAGCACGATCGACACGTCATAGCCCTCGTCGAGCAGGTCGGGCACGCGGTTGGCCATGGTCAGGTCGAAGGTCACGTCCGGGTGCGATTCGCGGTAGCGGGCGATGGCGTCGACCACGAAGTGCTGGCCGACGCCGGTCATCGAATGCACCTTCAACTGCCCGGCGGGGCGGGCATGGGCATCGCTGGCCTCGGCCTCGGCTTCTTCGACGTAGGTAAGAATCTGTTCGCAGCGCATCAGGTAGCGCTTGCCGGCCTCGGTCAGCGCGATGCGCCGGGTGGTGCGGTTGAGCAGGCGGGTTTGCAGATGGGCTTCCAGATTGGAGACCGCCCGCGACACGTTCGCGGTGGTCGTATCCAGTTGCGCCGCGGCAGCGGTGAAGCTGCCGAGCTGGGCCACGCAACTGAAAGCACGCATGTTTTGCAGGGTGTCCATGGGTCACTCTCGGTTTAGAGGACAAAATTGTGACATGAAGTAACGCTGTTTCGCTTCCGACTAAAGCCGGATTATCGCTGTTTTGGTAACAAAGATTCGCAGGAATATACGCTTATCGCCAATGAAACCCGCCCCTAGAATTGCCCGGCCCCTCCACCTCTTCCTCGGGAAATCGCAGCTGTGCCGCGTCGCAACATCAGAGCGCTTAGCGCGCTCAGTGCCTGTGCCCTTAGTCTCACCTTGAGCGGCTGTATCGGAACCTGGGGTATCGCCCCGCAGAGCAAGACCCTCCAAGCCAACCAACTGACCACCGACGACGCCATCCGTGAGGCTGCGCGCGACGCCCACTGGCCGGCCCAGCAATGGTGGCGCGCCTATGGCGACGCGCAGTTGAACGACTGGGTCGCACTGGCATTGGCCGGCAGCCCGAGCATGGCCATGGCCGCCGCGCGGGTGCGCGAAGCCAAGGCCATGGCGGGCGTGGTGGAGTCGGCGGAAAAGCTGCAGGCCAACGGCAACGCCACCCTCAAGCGCCACAACTGGCCGGAGGATCAGTTCTACGGCCCCGGCGCGCTGTCCGGCGCCAACACCTGGGACAACAACGCCGCCATCGGCTTGAGCTACGCCCTGGACCTGTGGGGCCGCGAGCGCAATGCCAGCGAGCAGGCCGTGGACCAGGCGCACATGAGCGCCGCCGAGGCGCGCCAGGCCCAGCTGGAGCTGGAGAACAACGTGGTGCGCGCCTACATCCAGCTCAGTCTGCATTACGCCCGGCGCGATATCGTGCGGGCGGAGCTTGCGCAGCAGGAGCAGATCGTCGCCCTGGCCAAGCGTCGCCTCGACGGTGGCATCGGTACCCATTTCGAAGTCAGCCAGGCCGAGGTGCCGCTGCCGGAAACCCACCGCCAGATCGATAGCCTCGACGAAGAGATCGCCCTGACTCGCAACCAGCTGGCGGCCCTGGCCGGCAAGGGGCCGGGGGAGGGCGCGAAACTGCAACGCCCGACCCTGACCCTCGCTGCGCCGCTGAAACTGCCCTCGAACCTGCCCGCCGAACTGGTCGGCCAGCGTCCCGACGTGGTCGCCAGCCGCTGGCAGGTGGCGGCCCAGGCCCGTGGCATCGACGTGGCCCATGCCGGGTTCTTCCCCAATGTCGACCTGGTCGGTGGCCTCGGCTTCATGGCCACCGGGGGCGGCCCGCTGGAGTTCCTCACCGGGCGCAAGTTCAACTACAACGTCGGGCCGGCCATCAGCCTGCCGATCTTCGATGGTGGCCGCCTGCGCTCGCAACTGGGCGTGGCCTCGGCGGGCTATGACGTGGCCGTGGCGCGCTACAACCAGACGGTGATCGGCGCGTTGCAGAACATCTCCGACCAACTGATCCGCCGCGAGTCGATGAAGGAGCAGGCGCACTTCGCCGCCGAATCCGTGGCCGCCGCGCAGAAGACCTACGATATCGCCACCGTCGCCTTCCAGCGCGGGCTCACCGATTACCTCAACGTGCTGAACGCCCAGACCCTGCTGTTCCGCCAGCAGCAGGTGCAGCAGCAAGTGCAGGCCGCGCGCCTGGTGGCCCATGCCGAACTGGTCACTGCCCTGGGCGGCGGCCTGGAGGCGGGCAAGGATGTGCCCGATCAA
The DNA here is from genome assembly GCF_021283165.2 of Pseudomonas soli. NCBI lineage: Bacteria > Pseudomonadati > Pseudomonadota > Gammaproteobacteria > Pseudomonadales > Pseudomonadaceae > Pseudomonas > Pseudomonas soli. The sequence continues at coordinate 5,037,946 of NZ_CP128543.1, read as the reverse complement.
CAGCGCCAGGCCGCACCGAAAACACCCGCCACCCTGGCCATCTTCGACACGCCGGACCACGCCGAATGAGCACATCGAGCTTGCCCTTGCGCTGGCTGCAGAGCCTGGAGTGGCGCCGGGGGTTCTTTGCCTGGGCGCGTACCGACGGCGTCACCTGGGTCTATATCTTCAAAGTCCTGGCCGCCGCCTTCATCACCCTGTGGCTGGCCATGCGCCTGGAGCTGCCGCAGCCGCGCACGGCGATGATCACCGTGTTCATCGTCATGCAGCCGCAGAGCGGCCATGTGTTCGCCAAGAGTTTCTACCGGGTGCTCGGCACCCTGGCCGGCTCGGCGATGATGGTCGCGCTGATCGCGATCTTCCCGCAGAACACCGAGCTGTTCCTGCCCAGCCTGGCCCTGTGGGTCGGCCTGTGCTCGGCGGGTGCCATGCGCTATCGGACCTTCCGTGCCTACGGTTTCGTGCTGGCCGGCTACACCGCGGCGATGATCGGCCTGCCGGTGCTGCAGCACCCCGACCAGGCGTTCATGGCGGCGGTGTGGCGGGTGCTGGAGATCGCCCTGGGGATTCTCGTTTCGACCTTCGTCAGCGCCGCGATCCTGCCGCAGTCGGCCAGTGCCGCCATGCGCAACGCCCTGTACCAGCGCTTTGGCGTGTTCGCCGGGGTGGTGGTCGAGGCCCTGCGCGGCGACAGCCAGCGCGACCGTTTCGAGACCAGCAATGTGCGCTTCGTTGCCGAGGCGGTGGGCCTGGAGAGCCTGCGCAACGTCACCGCCTTCGAAGACCCGCACATGCGCCGCCGCTCCGGCCGGCTGGTGCGGATGAACAGCGAATTCATGGCCATCACCACGCGTTTCAACGCCCTGCACCGGTTGCTCGAGCGCCTGCGCGCCCGTGGCCCGCTGCAGATCGTCGGCGCCATCGAGCCCGGGCTGGCCACCCTGGCCGAGCTGCTGCAGCCCTATGTCGGCCGGGCATTGACCGACGCCGACGCCTTGCGCCTGGCCCTGGAGCTGGGCACCTACAAGGAAGGCCTGCAGGCCCAGGTGCGTGGTCTGCGCGCCGAGTATCTGCAGACCAACCCCAGCGAGTCTGACCTGCTCGACTTCCATACCGCCTTCGAGCTGCTGTACCGCTTCGTCGACGAGATGTACAGCTACGCCGAGACCCACGCCTCGCTGGCCGTGCACAAGCACGAACGCGAACAGTGGGACGAACCTTATGTGGCCCAGACCAGCTGGCTGGTATCGCTCGCCGCTGGGGTGCGCGCCTCGGCGGTGCTGTTGCTGCTGGGCAGCTACTGGCTGCTCAGCGACTGGCCCAGCGGTGGCATGATGACCCTGATCGCCACGGTCACCGTGGGCCTTTCGGCGGCATCGCCGAACCCCAAGCGCATGGCGTTCCAGATGGCCTGCGGCACGGCGATCGGTGCCTTCGTCGGTTTCTTCGAGACGTTCTTCGTGTTCCCCTGGATCGACGGTTTCCCGTTGCTGTGCATGGTCCTGGCGCCGGTGTTCGTGCTCGGCGCATTCCTCGCCTCGCGCCCGGCCTATGCCGGTTACGGCCTGGGCTTGCTGGTGTTCTTTGCCATCGGCTCGGTGCCGAACAACCTGACGATCTACGACCCCTACACCTTCATCAACGACTACATCGGCATGGTCATTGGCATGTTCGTCTGCGCCGCAGCCGGGGCGATCATCCTGCCGCCCAACAGCCGCTGGCTGTGGAGCCGCCTGGAGCAGGAGCTGCGTGAGCAGGTGCTGTTCGCCATCGGCGGGCGCCTGCGCGGCCTGGGCTCGGCCTTCGAAAGCCGCACCCGCGACCTGCTGCACCAGGCCTACGGCCTGGCCGCCGGCAAGCCGCAGGTGCAGAGCCAGCTGATGGGCTGGATGTTCACGGTGCTGGAGATCGGCCACGCCATCATCGAGCTGCGCAAGGAGCAGGCCCGCGCCCCGGTGCACCCGGCCTACGCCGAGTCGCAGCCGTGGCGCCAGGCCATCCGCGTCATGGGCCGGGCCCTGGCGCGGTTGTTCCTGCAACCCAGCGCCAGCAACCACGAACGCGCCCTGGTGGCGGTGGACCATGCCATCAGCCGCGTGCAGGCCACCGACGAACCTTTCGCCCGGCACTTCGACACCTCGGTGTTACGTCGGGCGCAGAGCTACCTGCACTTCATCCGTTCCTCCCTGCTCGACCCACAGTCGCCGCTGGCTCCGGCGAAAGGATCGCACGATGCTCCGTGAAACCATGCCCCGCGAGATCGCCTTCCATGGCGTGTACATGCCCACCATGACCTTGATGTTCCTGTTCGCCCTGGGCCTGGCCTGGGGCCTGGACCGGTTCATCGCCAGCCATGATGGCTATCGCTTCTTCTGGCACCCGGCGCTGCTGCGCCTGAGCCTGTTCGTTTGCCTTTTCGGCGCCCTGGCGCTGTCGCTCTACTGGTGAGAATCCTGCAATGAAAAAGTTCTTCAGCCTGATCGCCACCCTCCTGGTGCTGACCGCTGCCGTGGTGATCGGTCGCCAGTTGTGGCTGCACTACATGACCACGCCGTGGACCCGCGACGGCCGGGTGCGCGCCGATATCATCAACGTTGCCGCCGATGTGCCAGGCTATGTGGTGGACGTACCGGTCAAGGACAACCAGCGGGTGAAGAAGGGCGACGTGCTGATCCGCATCGACCCCGAGCACTACCAGTTGGCGGTGGAGCAGGCCAAGGCGCTGGTGGCCTCGCGCAAGGCCACCTGGGAAATGCGCAAGGTCAACGCCAGGCGCCGCGCCGACATGGACAACCTGGTGATCTCGAAAGAGAACCGCGACGACGCCAGCAACATCGCCAGCTCCGCGCTGGCCGACTACCAGCACGCCCAGGCCCAGCTGGCCGCCGCCGAACTGAACCTCAAACGCACGCAGATCGTTGCCACCGTCGATGGCTATGTGACCAACCTGAACATCCACAAGGGCGATTACGCCCGCACCGGCGAGGCAGTGATGGCGGTGGTGGATGAGCAGTCGTTCTGGGTGTACGGCTTCTTCGAGGAAACCAAGCTGCCCCACGTCAAGGTCGGCGATGTCGCCGAGCTGCAGATGATGAGCGGCGAGCGTATCAAAGGGCATGTGGAGAGCATCGCCCGGGGGATCTACGACCGCGACAACCCGCAGAGCCGCGAGCTGATCGCCGATGTGAACCCGACCTTCAACTGGGTGCGCCTGGCGCAGCGGGTGCCGGTGCGGATCCATATCGATGAAGTGCCGGAAGGTTTCCTGCTGGCGGCGGGGACCACCTGTACCGTGGTGGTCAAGCCGAGCGAGGGCTGATCCGAGTACGTCATCGCGGGGCTAAGTCTATCGCGGGGCTTCAGCCAACTTCAGTCGGCACGCCTACCAGAACCGGTATCTGTATCCGATCGATCACCTTGGCGCTGATCGACGGATCGAGCAGCCTGCCTAGCCGTGACAGGTGGCGGTGGCCGATGATGACCAGTTCGCACTCCAGCTCCCGGGCCTTGGCGACGATCGCCTCCACCGGCTGGCCGGCGACCATGCAGCCCAGGCTGTCGAAGCCGGCGTCGCGCAGCATGCTCACGGCGGTGTTCACGGCGTGCTCGGCCTGTTGCTGTTCGTCGCAGGCGGCGGGGTATTCCTCCAACTCATCTTCGGTGTAGGCCGTGCGGTGGTCGTGCACGGCGAAGGTCGAGTCGATGGCCAGCAGCACATGCAGGGTGTGCTCGCCGGGGCGGCAGTAGCGCTGGGCGAGGGTGAGCAGGCTGGCGGCTGCCGGAGAGGCGTCGATGGCGATCAGAACCGGATGGGGCATGGGCAATCCTTTGGAGAATGGATGGCAGTGCTGCGCTCATCGCCAGCAAGTCGCAACGGCGAACCGCGGTGCCCGCAGGGAGATGCGCTGCCTGCAGGCACTGCGGTTCGCCGCCGCGGCTTGCCAACGATGAGGCCACACCATTGTCGGTTCATTGACCTCTACGGATAAATGGTCCCCCACGCACGGCGCCATTGCGTCAGACGCAATCGGCCAACCTGTTACCATCGCGTTTCCCACAGCTGTCACGGAAAACGGCCATGCAACTCCCGGACATGAACCTGCTCGTCGCCCTCGATGTGCTGCTCGACGAAGGCAGCGTGGTCGGTGCCGCCCAGCGCATGAACCTGAGCCCGGCGGCGATGAGCCGGACCCTCGGGCGAATCCGCGAGGCCATGGGCGATCCGATCCTGGTGCGTGCCGGCCGTGGCCTGGTGCCGACACCGCGAGCGTTGGCCCTGCGCGAACAGGTGCATGGCTTGGTGGAGCAGGCTGGCCTGGTGTTTCGCAGCCGCGATGCCGTGGACCTGGCCAACCTCGACCGCGCTTTCAACATCCGCACCAACGACCTGTTCATTGCCCTGTATGGCGCACAGTTGCTGCGCATGATGCTGGCCCAGGCGCCGCGCACGGTGCTGCGTTTCGTGCCCGAGGGCAGTGGCGATGACGATGCGGTGCTGCGCAACGGACAGATCGACCTGATCATCAGCTCGGCCATCGAACTGGGGCCGGAGATCAAGGTGCAGAGCCTGTTCAACACCTATTTCGTCGGCCTGGCCCGTGAGGATCACCCGATCTTCGATGCTCCGATCACCCCCGAGCGTTTTGCTGCCTACCCGCAGATCAGCGTGTCCCGGCGGGGGCGGGCCAACGGGCCGATCGACGTGTCGCTGGCCAACTGCAAGGTGGAGCGGCGAGTGGCGCTGATCACCACCAGCTTCCATTCGGCGATGTTCTCGCTGCCGGATTCGGACCTGATCCTGCCGATACCGGCCAACATCCTCAACAGTGTGCAGCGCTTGAAGCTGCCGTTGCGTTCGTTCGAGATCCCGGTGCCGCTGGAAAAGGTCAACGTGATGCAGGCCTGGCATCCGCGCTTCGACAATGACCCGGCGCACCGCTGGTTGCGGCAGACGCTGAAGGCTTGCGGCAGCATCGATCCTTGATGGGCAATGTTTTGCATTCGATAGCCGGCAAATCAATCTGGATTGCGTCTGACGCAACATAAAGCTGCCAACAAGTCAGTTTTCGTCAGTATTCGACCTTCTTAGACTTCACCCAGCCCTTAAAATGTTGCTGGAGATGTCTATCCATGAGTTCCCTGACCGCGCCTTCCGCCGCGCTGGCCGCCGCCCCTGCGCCGGCCGCCCCCGCGCAGACGGCGTTCGGCCTGCGGGTGGTGGTCGGGCTGTTCGGCGTGTTGCTGGCGGTGCTGTGCGCCGGGCTCAACGAGGCGGTGACCAAGATTTCCCTGAGCGACATCCGTGGCGCCATGGGCATCGGTGCCGACGAAGGCGCCTGGCTGCTGGCGGTTTACAGCGCCGCTTCGGTCTCGGCCATGGCCTTCGCGCCGTGGCTGGCCACCACCTTCTCGCTGCGCCGCTTCACCATGACCGCCGTTGGCGTCTTTGCCGTGCTCGGCCTGATCCAACCCTTCGCCCCCAACCTGCACAGCCTGATGTTGCTGCGTGTGCTGCAGGGCTTCGCCTCGGGCGCCTTGCCGCCGATGCTGATGAGCGTGGCGCTGCGCTTCCTGCCGCCGGGCATCAAGGTCTATGGCTTGGCCTGCTATGCCCTGACCGCCACCTTCGGGCCGAACCTCGGCACGCCGCTGGCTGGCCTGTGGACCGAGTACGTCGGCTGGCAGTGGGCGTTCTGGCAGATCATCCTGCCGTCGCTGCTGGCAATCGCCTGCGTCGGCTGGGGCCTGCCCCAGGATCCGCTGCGCCTGGAGCGCTTCAGGCAACTGGACTGGCGTGGGGTGTTGCTTGGCTTGCCGGCGATCAGTTGCATCGTCCTCGGCCTGTCGCTGGGCGACCGCTGGGGATGGTTTGATTCGCCGCTGATCTGCTGGCTGCTCGGTGGCGGTGTGCTGTTACTGGTGCTGTTCATGTACAACGAGTGGTCCGAGCCATTGCCGTTCTTCCAGTTGCGCATGCTCTCGCGGCGCAACCTGAGCTTCGCCCTGGTGACCCTGGCCGGTGTACTGGTGGTGTTGTCCGGTGTGGGCAGCATTCCTTCGGCGTACCTGGCGCAGATCCAGGGCTACCGCCCGGCGCAGACCAGCCCGCTGATGATGCTGGTGGCCATGCCGCAGCTGCTCGCCCTGCCGCTCACCGCAGCGCTGTGCAACATCCGCGCGGTGGACTGCCGTTGGGTGCTGGCGGCGGGCCTGGCGATGCTGGCGGCATCGTGCGTGGGTAGCAGCCTGCTGACCTCGCAGTGGATTCGCGGCGACTTCTATCCCTTCTACCTGCTGCAGGTGTTCGGCCAGCCGATGGCGGTGCTGCCCCTGCTGATGCTCTCCACCAATGGCATGACCCCGCAGGAAGGCCCGTTCGCCTCCGCCTGGTTCAACACGGTCAAAGGGCTGTCGGCGGTGATCGCCGGCGGCCTGCTCGACGCCCTTGGCACCCTGCGCCGGCATTTTCATTCCAACCACCTGGTCGACAGCCTGGGCAACGCGCCGCTGATCGACGACAACGCCGCTGGCCTGGCCAAGCGCATCCATGAACAGGCCCTGGTGCTGACCTCGGCCGACCTGTACCTGGTGATGGCGGGTATCGCCGTCGCCATGATCTGCCTGATCCCCTTCGTGCCTACCCGGATCTTCCCACCGCGTGCGGTGGCCTGAAGCCGGGGCTGAATTCGAGATAGAAAGATGACCAACAACCGCAAGACGCTCTTCATCGGCTCGGCACTCGCCGTGGCCGTGCTCGCCGCCCTGGTCGGCCCCTGGATGTTCGGCAGCGATCATCGCCAGCGCACCAACGACGCCTACGTGACTGCCGACTACACAGTGGTGGCGCCCAAGGTGGCGGGCTTCATCAAGGAGGTGCTGGTGGAGGACAACCAGCAGGTGAGTGCCGGCCAGTTGCTGGCGACCATCGATCCGCGCGACTACCAGGCCGCGCTCGACGCCGCCCAGGCGCAACTGTTGGTGGCCAGGGCGCAGAGCCTGGATGCCCGCGCCACGCTCGAGCGCCAGGCCTCGTTGATCGCCCAGGCCGAGGCGGCGGTGAGGGCGGCCCAGGCCGAGGCGGCCTTCGCCGACCACGAGGTGACCCGCTACAGCCGCCTGGCCGAGCAGGGCGCCGGCACCGTGCAGAATGCCCAGCAGGCGCGCAGCGGCGTCGACCAGGCCCGTGCGCGGTTGGCCAACAGCCAGGCGGCGCTGCTGGCCACGCGCAAGCAGGTGGACATCCTCAGCGCCCAGGTGGCCAGCGCCGATGGCCAGCTCAAGCGTGCCGAAGCCGGGCTGGAAAAAGCCCGCCTGGACCTGTCCTACACCCGTATCACCGCGCCGGTCGACGGCATGGTCGGCGAGCGCGCCCTGCGCATCGGCGCCTACGTCAATCCGGGGGCGCGGCTGCTGTCGGTGGTGCCGCTGGAGCGCGCCTATATCGTCGGCAACTTCCAGGAGACCCAACTGACCCATGTGCAACCGGGGCAACCGGTCAGTATCAGTGTCGATACCTTCTCCGGCGAACAACTCCACGGCCGTGTCGAGAGCATCGCCCCGGCCACTGGGGTGACCTTCGCCGCCGTGAAGCCGGACAATGCCACCGGCAACTTCACCAAGGTGGTGCAGCGTATTCCGGTGAAGATCGTCTTCGATGACGGCCAGCCGCTGTTGGCGCGCCTGCGCGTGGGCATGTCGGTGGAAGCGACCATCGATACCCACGGCGACACGCTCGCCGGCAAAGAGGTGACTGCGCGATGAGACGCCTGAGCCCTCTGTTGCTGGCCATGCTGCTGGCCGGCTGCACCCTCGGCCCGGACTTCCACCGTCCGGACAGCGAGGCGCCCAAGGACTGGGCCGAGCTGCAAGGCGCTGCCGCGTCCAGCCAGCCGGTGGCCGAACCGCTGGAACTGCGTTGGTGGGACAGCTTCCACGACCCGCGCCTGAGCGCGCTGATCCAGAAGGTCACAGAGCGCAACCTCGACCTGCGCATGGCCAGTGCCCGCCTGCTGCAAAGCCGCGCCCTGCGCAGCAGCGTGGCGGCGGACGAGCTGCCGGCGGTGGACGTGAACGCCGGGTACAGCCGTGCGCGCAACAGCGCCGAGGGGCTGAACGACCCGTCCGGCAAGTCTGGCAAGTCGGCGTACAACCTCTGGCAAGGCGACCTGGTGGCCGGCTGGGAACTGGACCTGTGGGGGCGTGTACGCCGCCAGGTCGAGGCCGCCGACGCGAGCGTCGAGGTGGCGGAGAACGATCGCCGGGGCGTGCTGCTGGCCTTGCTTGCGGAAACCGCCGGCAACTACATCCAGTTGCGTGCCGTGCAGCACACGCTGGACATTACCCAGGACAACCTCAAGGTTGCCCGCCACAGCCTGAAGTTGTCCGAAGGCCGCCAGGCGGAAGGGGTAGCCACCCGCCTCGACGTGGCCCAAGCCAGCGCCCAGGTGGCCTCGATCGAGGCGCGCCTGCCGACCTTGGAAGCCCGTCGCGACGACCTGATCAACGCCCTCGGCCTGCTCGCCGCCGAACCGCCACGCAGCCTGCAGCGTGAGCTGCTGCAAGGCGGCGAGCTGCCCGCGCCGCAGCAGCGTTTCGCCATCGGCGTGCCTTCGGAGCTGGCCGAGCGCCGGCCGGACATTCGCCAGGCCGAGGCCCGCCTGCATGCCGCCACCGCCAGCATCGGCGTGGCCAAGGCGGACTTCTACCCGAGCATCCGCTTGTCCGGGAGTGTCGGTTTCCAGGCCATGCAACTGTCCGATTTCGGTGGTTGGGATTCGCGCCGGTTCGCCTTCGGCCCGCAACTGTCGCTGCCGATCTTCGAGGGCGGGCGGCTCAAGGGCACCCTGGAGCTGCGCGAGGCGCAGCAGCAGGAGGCGGCGCTGAACTACCGCAAGGTGGTGCTCGGTGCCTGGCACGAGATCGACGACGTGCTGCGCCTGTACAACGCCAGCCAGCTGCGCCGTGATCACCTGGCCGAGGCGGTGCGGCAGAACCGCATCGCCCTGGAGACCGCGCAGCGCCAGTATGTGGAAGGGGCGGTGGACTTTCTCAACGTGCTGACGGTGCAGGGTGCGCTGCTGGCCAGCGAAGAGCAGTGGATCGACAGCTCGGCGGCGGTGTCGCAGGCGTTGGTCGGGCTATACAAGGCGCTGGGCGGCGGCTGGCAGGCGTTCGATCAGGTTTGAAAGGCATCGCGGGGCAAGCCAGCTCCCACGATGCCTTGTGTCGTCAGAGCGGTCGCAACAGACCGAAGCGTTTGCGCAGTACCCAATCCAGCAACCTCTGTGGCAGCACCCGGGCCATCAACGGCAGCGCCGTGCTGCCATTGCCGATACGCACCAGCGCCGGCACTGGCGACTTGCGCGTGGCGGCCAGCAGGCGTTGGGCAAACACCGCCGCCGAGGTCGGCCGGTCCTGCGACGCCCGCGCTCGGGCCTGTACCTGTTCGCGCAACGGCCACCATGGGGAATCGCTCGCCAATACCTGCTCGGCCTGTTGCTGGGCATTGCTGGCGAACTGCGAGGCGATCGCCCCCGGCTGCACTTCCATCACCCGGATACCGAACGGCGCCAATTCCAGGCGCAAGGCATCGGTGAGACCGTGCACGGCGGCCTTCGACGCGCAGTACGCGCCGGCGAACGGGGTGACCAGCACGCCCGAGACGCTGCCGATGTTCACCACCAGCCCACGGGAGCGGCGCAGCAGCGGGAACAGCGCGCGGGTTACGCCGACCAGGGCGAAGACGTTGGTTTCGAACTGTTGGCGCATGGCCTCGACACCGCCGTCGAGCAGCGGGCCCATGGCACCGTAGCCGGCGTTGTTGATGAGGATATCGAGGCCGCCGTGGCGGTCTTCCAGCTCGTCGGCAAGGCGGGTCAGTGCCTCGCCGTCATTCACATCCAGTTGCCGTGCGGCAAAGCCGGCGGCGAGCAGGGCGTCGACGTCGTCGGGCTTGCGGGCGGTGGCCCAGACTTCGTGGCCGGCATCGCGAAAGGCGTCGGCCAGGGCGCGGCCGATGCCGCTGGAACAACCGGTGATGAGGACGGTGGGCATGGGGTAGGCCTTAGGTCTGGGAGGGTCGTAATACCTGCCCGGCCCTATCGCTGGCAAGCCAGCTCCCACAGGGATCACCGAAGCCCCTGTGGGAGCTGGCTTGCCAGCGATAGGGCCGGTACAGGCAATGAATCAATTGGCGAATGTACCTTGCAGATGCTCGGCACGAAACTCCAGGGTCTGCGGCCGATACCCCGAGCGCAGCGGCGGCAAGGGCAGGCAGTCGCTCCACTCGACGCCCGGCTGCAATTCGCCGGGACCACGGTAGCGGGGTGCTGCATAGGTATTCTCGGCAAGGTTCACGGTATCGCCGGGGGCATAGGCGGCCACGCGCCAGCGCAGCTCGGTGAGCGGCACCTTGTTGCCGTTCTTCATCCGTACTTGCAGGGCGCGGTCGGCGGGGCACTGGTCGGGGGCATAGCTCAGGCGAATGTCCAGGCGGGCCAGCTGCGAGGCCTCGCGAGTGTCCTGCCAGACCACGCCTAGTGCCACCAGGCCCAGGCCGCACACGGCGGCCAGGGAAATCGGCAAGGCCTTGGCGGGATAGCGCAGCAGCAGGACCAGCCAGGTGAGGATGAGCAGGGCGCCGATGATCATGGGAGTGCAGGCCTTGGTGGCGGGGGTTCGACCATCCTAGCCGCAAATTGGGCAGGCCTCCAAAACGCAATCGCGGGGCAAGACCGCTCCCACGCCGGAAAACTGCGTGGAAGCGAGCTTGCCCCGCGAAGGTGCCCCAGGCTTACTGCGCGATGGTCTTCACCGAAACCCCACGCTCCACCGGCGTGGAAGTTCGCCCATACACATCCTCGAAGCGCTCGATGTCATCCTCGCCCAGGTAGCTGCCGGACTGCACCTCGATGATCTCCAGCGGGATCTTGCCCGGGTTGCGCAGGCGGTGCACCGAGGCGATGGGAATATAGGTGGACTGGTTCTCGGTCAGCAGGAATACGTTCTCGTCGCAGGTCACCTCGGCGGTGCCGGACACCACGATCCAGTGCTCGGCGCGGTGGTGGTGCATCTGCAGCGACAGGCTGGCGCCGGGCTTGACGGTGATGTGCTTGACCTGGAAGCGCCCGCCCATGTCCACCGAGTCGTACGAGCCCCACGGGCGGTAGACCTCGAGGTGATTCTGGGTCTCGGTCCGGCCCTGGGCGTCGAGGGTGTTGACCAGCTGCTTGACGCCTTGGACCTTGTCCTTGTGGGCGATCATCATGGCGTCCTTGGTCTCGACCACCACGATGTTCTCAAGGCCAATCACCGACACCAGCTTGCCATTGCCGTGGATCATGCAGTTGTGGCTGTCCTGCACCACCACGTCGCCCTTGGTGACGTTGCCGTTGTCGTCCTTCTCGTGCACGTCCCACAGCGACGACCAGCAGCCCACGTCGCTCCAGCCGGCCGACAGCGGCACCACGCAGGCGCGCTGGGTCTTCTCCATCACCGCGTAGTCGATGGAGTTGTCCGGGCAGCAGGCGAAGGTGGCTTCGTCGATGCTCAGCACATCGGCGTCTTCGTCGCTGCGCTCCAGGGCCAGCAGGCAGGTGTCGTAGATGTCCGGATCGTGCTTTTTCAGCTCTTCCAGGAAACGGCTGGCGCGGAACAGGAACATGCCGCTGTTCCAGAAGTAGCCGCCGGCGCGGACGAACTCGTTGGCGCGTTTCTCGTCGGGTTTCTCGACGAACTGGGCGACCCGCGCCACGCCCTCGGGCAGCAGCGAATCCTGGCTGGAACGGATGTAGCCGTAGCCAGTCTCGGGCTTGGTCGCCGGCACCCCGAACAGCACCATCTCGCCGCGCTCGGCGGCCACGGTGGCCAGTGCCAGGGCGCGCTGCAGGGCCTTCTGGTCCTCGATCACGTGGTCGGCCGGGAGCACCAGCATCAGCTCGTCACGGCCTTCGTTGACCAGTTTCATCGCGGTGATGGCCACCGCCGGCGCGGTGTTGCGGCCGAACGGCTCCATGAGGATGGCCTGGGTTTCCAGCTTCAGCGCGCCCAGCTGCTCCTGGACGATGAACTTGTGGTCCTTGTTGCAGACCACGATCGGGGTGTCCATGCCATCGAACACCAGGCGTTCGATGGTCTGCTGGAACAGGGTGTGTTCGCCGGTCAGGGCCAGGAACTGCTTGGGGAACTGCTTGCGCGACAGAGGCCACAGACGCGAACCGCTACCACCAGAAAGAATTACCGGGATCATCATGTTTCTCCAATAGTCGTTTAGAGGCAGGGGGATCAGTTGCTAGCCACGGGGCGAGTTACCCACACCGGCGACAGGCTGTTGCCGGAACCGGTGACATACAGCACGGCCGCTTCGCCGCGCTCCAGGGCGACGGGCTTGACGTCGCCGACTTTCTTGTCGCCTGCATACAGGGCAAGGTTGACCTTGACCGGGTTGATTTCACGTTCGCCACGGCCCTTGGCCGCCACTGGCTGGACCACCTCGGTCTTGCCGTCGGCGGTCTTCAGGCTCAGCGACTGGTCGCTGAGGTTCTGCACCCGCACCAGGGCCTTCTGCTTGTTCTTGAATGGTGGCTCCTCGATCAGCTGCGGGTTGCCGCCATTGTTGTTGACCAGGGTGTAGTACTTGTCGGCGGCCAGCTTGACCGGCACGCTCTTGCCACCGACCTGGGCGGTGTAGTCGCCGCCGGGCAGGAAGCTGAAGTCGCTGCTGGCCTGGGCGCCGACCTGCTTGATCTGGGTGTTGCCGACGCTGGCGGCGGTGGGGCTGCTGGCGGCGTTGTACAGGCGCACGAAGGTCGAGCCCTTCGGCGCGCTCGGGCCATAGAGGGCGGCATCGGCGCCAGCGAAGGCCTGCATCGAGGCCAGGGACAGGCCGGCGGCGAGGGTGAGGGCTTTGGCAATGGAAGTCTTGGTGGTCATGTGCGTGTTCCTCTCTATCTTCAGTGGTCCGTCCGGTTGGACGACAGGGCCAGGTTTTCTTCGGATTTGCGGGAGTTCTTCAGCTGTGCGATCCACTGCGGATCGAAGGCGCTGAGGTCGTTCTTCATTGGCAGATACCGTTCAGGGAATTCCCACACCACGACCTGTGGCGGGGCATTTTTGAAAGCGTCGCTTTGCAGGTACTTGAGCATCGGCAGCAACGGCCCGTGGCCGTCTTCGGCGTAGTTGGCGACGTCGCTGCGCAGGGCCTGCTGCAGGGCGCCGAGGAAGTTCCAGTGCGGGTTGGCGCTGTAGCTGGTGCCTACCAGCGCCACCGGGATGCGGCTGTCGTCGAACAGCGCGTCGCCACCCTCGGCGCCCTCGGCCTGCACCGGATGGGTCTTGCGTTGTTGCAGGGTGTCGGGGCTGGGCAGCAGGTTGCTGAACAGCGGATCCAGCGGCAGGAAGTTGGTCAGGTCGCCCTTGTACGGCGCGCTGGCGCCGGCCTCGGTGATGTACGCCTGTGGCTCGCCGGTGAGCAGGTGCTGGCGGTCGACGGCTTCGGCCAGCGATTGCGCGACCACTTCGGCGCCCATCGGCGTCCAATGGGTGTCGGTACGCAGGAACACCTGGCCGCGGGCCTTGGCCTGCTCCAGCGGCGCCAGCAGGTCAGGGGCGAACACATTGGCCTGGCGCGCCTGGGCGTGGAACTGGTTGAACAGGTCGTCGTGCAGGCTGGCCGGTGTCTCTTTGCCGATGTATTCGGAATATAGGCGGGCCTTGGCCGGGACGATCGCCAGCACCAGTTGCACGCCCTGGCGTTGCAGTGTGTCACGCACCCCGCGCACCAGCGCCAGGTTGTCCTGCATTTGTTGCTGCGCGCCGACGGTGGGGTTGAATTCCTCGTCGGTGAACAGCCACTGGTCGCGGCCCAGCACCACGCCAGGGCGGCCTTCGTTGAACAGCTTGAAGTCCAGCGCGGCCCACAGGTTGGTGCCGACTCGCTTGATCGGGAACTGCTCGTCGTAGTGGGTTTCGGCGGCCTTGGCCAGCTTGCCGTCGAGCAGGGTCATCTGCCCGGTGCGGTTGAAGCTTTCCAGCCCGCCGACCGACCATGCGCCCAGCCCGACGAGCAGGCCCATGAACGTCAATGAATAGGTGATGCGAAGTGTCCGGTTCATGATTCAGGCCTCAGAACTGGAAGTACAGGAACGGGGAGTAGCTCTGCGCCGAGAGCTTGAGTACCGAGGCGGCGAACAGCAGCAGGACCAGGGCGCGGGTCATGACCCGGGTCCAGTCCAGGCCCAGGGAACCATCGGCATTGACCTGCACCGGGGTGCGCGGAGCTTGTTTCGGCGCGGCATTGCGGTAGAAGTCGCGCAGGCCGAAGAACGCCAGGGTGAGGTAGGCGACGACCAGCGTCGCGACCTGCAGGCCTGTTAGCTGGGCGCTGTTGATTTCCGACAGCTGCCAGTCGCCGAAGCTGAACATGGCGCCGTACATGCGGGCGGCCACGTGCAGGTTCTCGGCGCGGAAGATTACCCAGCCGACCACCACCAGCAGGAAGGTGAAGGCCCATTTCACCGGGTTGAACCGCTGCGGGTTGGTGTCCAGCCCCAGCGCGCGCTCGATGGCCAGCCACAGGCCGTGCCAGGCGCCCCAGATGATGTAGGTGAAGTTGGCGCCGTGCCACAGCCCGCCCAGCAGCATGGTCAGGAACAAGTTGCGGTAGGTGTTGAAGGTGCCCTTGCGGTTGCCGCCCAGGGTGATGTACAGGTAGTCGCGCAGCCAGGTCGACAGGCTGATGTGCCAGCGCCGCCAGAACTCGGTGATCGACTGGCTGATGTAGGGCTGCTTGAAGTTTTCCATGAAGCGGAAGCCCATCATCAGGCCCAGGCCGATGGCCATGTCGCTATAGCCGGAGAAGTCGAAGTACAGCTGCGCGGTGTAGGCCAGGGCGCCGAGCCAGGCATCACCTGTGGTGGGGTTCTGCAGGGCGAAGCAGTGGTCGGCGACCACCGCCAGGGTGTCGGCGATGAACACCTTCTTGATGAAGCCCTGCATGAAGCGGGTGCAGCCTTCAGAGAACTTGTCCAGGGTATGGGTGCGGTTGTTGAACTGGTCGACCAGGTCCTTGAAGCGCAGCACGGGGCCGGCGATAAGGTGCGGGAAGATCGCCACGAAGGCCGCGAAGTCGATCAGGTTGCGCGTGGCCGGGGTGTCGCCGCGGTACACGTCGATGATGTAGCTGATCGACTCGAAGATGTAGAACGAGATGCCGATCGGCAGCAGCACATGGGTGAGGATGAATGGCTCCAGCCCCATCGAGGTCATGATCGCATTGAGGCTGTCGACGCCGAAGTTGGCGTACTTGAAGTAGCCGAGGATGCACAGGTCGACGCCCACGCCGAGCAACAGCCAGCGCTGCGCGGGCTTGGTGCGCACGCCGGCGGCGCCGACTTTCAGGCCGATCCAGTAGTTCCACAGGGTGACCCCGGCGAACAGGGCGAGGAAGTCCACCCGCCACCAGGCGTAGAAGATGTAGCTGGCAACCAGCAACAGCAGGTTGCGATAGCGATTCCCGCTCACGTAGTACAAGCCGAGGAAAACCGGCAGGAACAGGAACAGGAACACGTTGGACGAGAAGACCATCCCGGTTCTCCTAGTTATGCACAGCACCTGGGGCACAGCGCCCCCCAAACCCCCCACGAAAATGCAGGGGAAACCTATACCTCTGTGGGAGCGGCGGTTCGCCGATGCGACTTGCCCCGCGATGGCGTCAGCAGGGCCAACACCATTGCCCATTCGGGCCTCATCGCGGGGCAAGCCCGCTCCCAACGACTTACTGCTTCATTTCGGCTTTTGGGTCATAGACCCGCGTCACATCGCCACCCAGCCGGAAGCTGTTGAACGGCTGCATGTCATGCTTGCGCTCTAGGGTGTCGCCGACGCACTGGTACAGCGCGCACCACGGCTCGAGCCAGGCGTACTTGCTGTCGATCTTCAGGTCCTTGAGGTCCTGCTTCACGCCGGCGCGGGTGTTGAAATGAACAGGGTCGCGGGCGCCGGCCAGCACGCCTTCGCCAAGCCGTTGCAAGGCGAAGTTGTTTTCCTTGCGCAGGTCCACGCCGTTGGCCTGGGCGAAGCTGGCGATCATCGCCAGCGGCGGCAGGGCGTAGTTGTGGTAGGCCAGGGCGCGTTGCTTGCGCTTGACCTCGTTGGGCAGGAAGCCCTGCTCGTCGACCTGGTTGACGCCGACCTTGTATTCCTTCACCGCCCAGTCGAACAGCTCTTGCTGGTCGGTGGCCACGGCGGTGGCCATCACCGACCAGGCCGCCCAGTAGCTGTGGTTGTTGATCTTCTCCAGCGGCAGGTCGCTCCAGTCGCGCACGGTCTGGCGCGCCAGGCGCACGAACCATTTCTCGATCTGCTCGGCTTCGGCGCGGTGCGCCGCCAGTGGCTGCGAGTTGGAGAACTTCAGGCGCAGCCACGAGCCGCTCATGCTGCCCAGGGCCCATTTGCGCATGGATTTGCCGGTATGGTTGTAATCGGTGGACATCAATGCATCGGCGCGTGCCCAGGTGTCGAGCCAGGTCAGGGCGCAGTCCAGTTGCGCCGGGCGGCCATCGCGCATGTACTGGCCGACCATCTTGCTGACGCCTTTCTCGAGGGTGGTGATGTCCTCGGTGGATTTGCGGAAGGCTTTTTCCGAGGCGACATTGAGCGTCGCCCGGGCCTTGTCCGAACCTTCGTACTTGCTGCGGAACTGCAGCGCGCCGGTATAAGGCTTGGGCGCGGCTTCGCAGCGGAAATTGCCGTCGCCGGTCTTGAGCTTGTCGATGCCCTCGTAGTAACCCTGGGGCGGCACCAGCGCGGCCTGCGCCGCGCCGCCGAACAGGGCGAGGGCGAGCAGGGCGGGTGCGGTCTTGCTGCTTATGGTGGTCATGGTCGCCTCACTGGCCAGCTTGCGCGGTGTGCTGCGCGGGGCTGGCGAAGTTGTTGCGTTTGCAGAGTTTGGCTTCGACTTTCTGCGTACCGCTTTCTGGCCCTTGGACCTCCAGGGCGAGCAGGTTCTGGCCTGCCCAGTCTTCGTCCTCGCGCATCTGGAAGACGAAGCGCCCGTCGGTGTCGGAGGTCTCGGGCTTCTCGATCTTGATGTCCTCGTGGCGGCCGTTGAGGTACCACAGGGTGGCCTGCAGCACCTTCACCGAGGTGTCCTCGAACTTGATGTCGAGCTGGTGGTTGCGGTTGACCAGGTCCTTGATCACGCCGTTCTTGCCGTTGACCATCAGCTCGTTCTTGCCGGGCTTGAGGGTGGCGCTGGCGCTCATCTGTGCCGGGCGGTCGTCACAGCCGTCGTCGAGCAGGCCGAGGATCTGCCGCCAGATGGTTTCCTGGTCGAGGCGGTACAGCGGCGAGAACTCCCACACCAGGATCTTCGGCGGGTTGTTCTGGAACTCCTCGCTGCCCAGGTACTGGATCATCGAGCCTTCCAGGCCGCCGCCGGGGAAGGCGACATTGAGCACATCGGCGCCGATGTACTGCTCGAGGAAGCCCGAGAAGTTGTAGTTCTTGCCGCTGTGGCTGGTGCCCACCAGGGTGATCTGCGCGTTGCCCGAATCGCCGAACAGGTCGTCGCCGCCGGCGGCGCCCTTCGGTTCGGTGGCGAACTGGTCCATGTACTGCACCGCATAGCTCGTGCCGCACAGCTGGCCGGCGACGTTGTGCAGGGTGCCGGTCTTGCCCATGCGCCCGGATTTTTTGGTCTCGAATTCCTTGCGCGGGATGCCTTCGAAAGCCGGCATCTTGTGCACGGTGTCGGCCACGATCTTCGCCGCGCGCTCGGCGCCGTAGGGCGTCCAGTGCTGGTCGCCGCGGAAGTAGAAGTCCTTGCCCTGGTCGGCGGCGGCCAGTTGCTCGTTGGTCAGCGGCGACAGGTCGGGCACGTTGTAGCCCATTTTGCTGAAGCGCTGGAGCATGGCCTGGTAGTTGCGCAGGGCCTTCTGGTAGTCGAAGGCGGCCTTCTCTTCGGGGTTGAGCATGTTGCGGTTCACCAGGCCACGGGTCGGCTGGTACACCACCACCAGCTCGACGCCACGCTTCTTGAACGCGTCGTGCACCTGCTGCAGGCGCTTGTAGCCACCCGGGGTGGTGTCGAACTCGGTGCGCAGGTCCTCACGGGTACGGAACAGCCAGTCGCCCTGGGCTTGCACCAGGGTGGTGAAGTTCTGCTGGTAGCGCGTGGTGTAGCGGCTGGCGTCGTGGGCCTCCGGGCACAGCTGGCAGCACGGTTCGGCGCTGAAGGTCGGTGCCTGGACGTCTTCGGCGCGCACGCCCTGGCTGATGGCCAGGAGGGCGGCGGACAGGCCCAGCAGTTTCATCAGGTGTGGAGTCATGGTCTGGGCTTCCTTAGTCGATCATTTCGGTCTGGCGTTCGACCGGGTCGATCAGCACGGCCTTCTGCTGGCGCACCAGCAGGTCGAGGATTTCGTCCTGGCGTTCGCCGAGCACGCCGTTGAAGCTGATGCCGTTGGCCTTGCGCGGCATCAGCATCGACACCTTGTACAGCTCCACCGACAGCGGCGAATCGATCGACAGCGGACCTGAACCGTTGGCCGCCAGCTCGCCGCCGACCACGATCAGCGACACCTTGGTATCGAACGGGTCGAGGGCAATGTCGCGGTCGGTGTCGGACAGGTCCTTGATGTGGCCGTATACGCCCACCAGGCCGTTGGCCATGGCGACGTTCTCGTACAGGCGGATGTTCACGCTGTTGCGCACGCGGATGCCGTGGCGGCGATTGTTGATCAGCTTGTTGCCCCAGATCAGGTTGTCGCCGCTCTCGTACAGGGTGATGCCGTCGGTGTGGTTGCGGTAGATCTCGTTGTAGGCGATCAGGTTGTTGACGCTGTTACGGTCGATCACCACCCCCGAGAGCTTGTTGTCGTAGCTCTTGTTGTTGATGATCCAGCTGTCGTTGACCTCACGGGAGACGATGATCCCGTGCTTTTTCTTGGTGCCGTACACGGTGTTGCCGGCGATGATCAGGCGGTGCGAGCGGTCGTGGGGGTCGATGCCGTAGACGATGTTGTCGCGGTAGGTGCTGTCCTTGACCACGAAGTCGCTGGTCTCATAGCAGTAGAAGCCGTACCACATGTCGCTGAACTCGGAGCCGATGATCCAGCCGGTGGGTTCCGGGCGGCCCATCTGCTTGGCCATGTTCGGCGTGTACTGCGAGATGCTCACGCCATAGGACTTAGATTTGGCGTAGCCGAAGCTAGCCATCTTGCTGTTGACGATATAGGTCTCGGTGCCGCCCCAGCTGAGCAGGAACGGGCGGAATTCATCGGGCTTGCGGAAGGTCGCCGGGCCATTGGCCTGCTCGCGCCATCCGGTGACCTGGGTGTCGCTGACAAACAGCTTGCCGTCGTTGACGATGAACGAGCCGCCTTCCTCGGACAGGCGCAGCTCCTTGACCTTGCCGTCGATCTCCAGCACGCCCTTGCGCCCGACCACGATCGGCAGGCGCGCCAGGTACACGCCAGGTGCGGTTTCACGCAGGTACTGGCTGGGCACTTTCTTGCTCAGCTCCACCAGGTCGACGTGGCCGTCATCGACGAAGATCGCCTGGGGGATGCCGTGCTGGCGGCGGACCCACTCGGCGCCCTTGTTGTCGCCGCCGATGAACTCCTTGAGGGTGTCCTCCTGGAGCATGCGGCGGACGCTGACCTTGCCCTTGTGCTGGCGGTCGATCTTCTGCTGCACGGCCTGGGCGGTGTAGCCGGACAGGTCGGGCAGCTTGGGCGGGTCCATCTTCAGCGGCTCGATCGGCGCGCTGGAGACGGTATAGGTCTTGGCCTGTTGCAGCCCTTTGGCCATCTCGGGCTCGGCGGCCTGGGCAAGGCCGCCGGCCAGCAGCAGGGCGCTGGCGAGCAGGCTGTGGCGAAGGTTCGGGTGCAGGTTCATGGCTATCCTCTCCCGGCCTCAGTAGCGCCAGATCACGTCGACGAAGGCGCGGTGCATGTACGAGTCGGCCTCTTTGCCGTAGGCGTCTCCCGGCTTGAACACACCGGCGCGCAGGCGCACCAGGGCCGACGGTTCGTTGATCGACTGGCTGATCGAGGCCGGCAGCAGGCCCTGCTTGAAGTACTTGGTCACGACCACGTCCATTTCCTGGCCGAGGTCTTTCTCGCCCTGCACCAGCGGACGGTTGATACCGCCGTCGTCGACCACGGCGTTGATGCCGCTGGACCCGATGTTCTGCTTGCCGTCGACACGCCAGAACTTGTGGTAGATGAAGCTGGCGTCGTAGTCGTCGCGCAGCTGCCAGGAGGCGAACAGGGTGGCCGCCTGCAGGTTGCCCAGTTCGCCGCGGAAGGCTTCACCGAAGCGATGTACGCGCGAGCGGGTGCCAGTGAAGTTGGAGCGGTTGCTCTCAAGGCCGGTCTGCTCGAAGTTGTTCGAGCCGTTGCTGCCACCGCCGCCGCTGCCCCGGGCGTAGGCTGCACCGACCTGCCACTGCGGATCGAGGCGCAGGCGGATGCCAAGATCGGTTGCCCAGGCGTTGACGTCACCGCTTTGCTTGCCGGTGGCGATCTGGTCGTTGCCCACCACCTGGCTGCTGAGCGTATCGCGATCGCCGGTCAGCCAGGTGACGCTGCCCCAGTAGTTGACAGTGTGGTCGTTGCGCCAGTTGTAGGCGTCGCTGTTGGCTTCCAGGCCCAGCCAGGTGAGGTCGCCGGTGCGCGTCTTGTCGAGGGCATCGACGGTTTCGCCGGGGCTCTTCAGGCTGCCGCCGTCATGGCTGTGGTGGGCGCGCAGGCCAACCCAGTGGCCGGGTGTCCATTGCGTGGCGACGTTGCCGTAGACATGGGTGCGGTCCTTGTCTTCGGGGGCCAGTTCGGTGAGGTCGGTGCGGTACTCGCTGAAGCGCTGGGCAACGCCCAAGTCGGCCTTGAGCAGAGTGGTATCGAAGGTCCAGTTCAGCGCTTCGATGTTGGTGTCGCGCCACATGCCATCGTCGCTGCGCAGACGCTGGCGGCCGAAGCGCAGCTGCTCACCTGGGTAGGGGGTCAGGCCGCTGTAGCCGACCCAGAATTCGCGCATGGCCAGGTAGCTCTTGTCCGGCTTGCGGCTGTCGTCGCCGTTGTCGCTGGTGGTGCCGTCGTCGTTCTGGCGCAGGGTGTCGGTTTCGATGATGTCGGTGGCGGCAACTGCCTGGCCCATGGCGAAGGCACTCCAGTTGCCGCGTTCGCCGTACACCCAGGGGCGCAGGTCCAGGCCCAGGCCGTTGACGTCGCCGCCGGAGCGGGTGCCCAGGTCACGGTCGTCCTCGGACTGGCCGGTGATCTTCACGTCGAGGCCGAAGTTCTTCTGCGCGGTTTCCGCCGCCAGGGTCGGCATCGACCACAGCAGGGCGAAGCCCAGGCCGATGCCGGCTTTCACGAAGGGGTTGAGCGTCATAGCGAATCCTCGGCGTCTACGTCTTCTTTCTCGTCCTGCAGCGCTTCGATGGCCAGTGTGCTGTTGGCGCCTTGGGCCATGCTGCCGCGTGCCTGCTTCTCCTGCGCCAGCAGTTGCTGGGCCTGGTTGCGCTGGTCGGGCGTGAGCTGCTGGTCGAGCTGTTGCAGCAGTTCGCTCGACTGTGGAGTCGGGTTGACCTGGGAGAGCTGCGCGAACACCCAGGCATTGGTCGGCGCCGGGCGGATGCCGTGGCCCTCGCTGAACAGCTGGGCCAGGGCGTAGTCGGCGCTGTTCTGGCCACCACGGGCGGCGGCCAGCAGGTGGTCCACGGCCTTTTGCGGCTCGACCTGGCCCAGGTAGCCACGGCGGTACAACTGGCCGAGGTAGTAGTCGGCGCTGACTTCGCCGGCATCGGCGGCAGCCTGCAGGTGTTCCTGGGCCTTCTGCGCATCGGCGGGCACAGTCTTGCCTTCGTAGTAGAGCCGGCCCAGCAGCAATTCGGCGCGGGGCTGTTCTGTCTCGCGGCCTTTGTCGATATAGGTCATCAGCTGGTCGGTGTCGCCCAGTTCGGGGAAGTCATAGAGCAGCTGCGCCAGGCTCACCCAGGACGCCGGGTTGGCCGGTGCGACCTGCTCGAGCAGGTCCTTGGCGGTCTTCTCGTCGGTCTGGCCGAGGCTGCGGTCGGCCAGCACGCGGGCGACGCTGTCGACCCGGGTGGCGGGCACGGCGCCGCGGGCATGGGCGGCCTTGAGCTGCTCCACCAGGGCGGCCTGTTGGTCGGGCTGGGCACGTTTCTGATAGATGGTGGCCAGTTCCACATAGCAGATATCGGTCGTGGTCAGTGCGGCCTTGCAGATCTTTTCCACCTCGCCCAGGTGCTGGTCGTAGGTGCCTTGGGTGCGATACAGCAGCACCTGGGCCAGGCCGGCTTCAGGGTTGCCGGCGGCGCGCCACTGGTCGATCTGCTGCTGGGCGTTGACCTTGGGGAAGCTCTGCGGGTGTTGCAGGTAGAGCATCGCCAGCGGGATCAGGGTATTCGTCTCACCTCGTTGCGCCGCGAGCTTGAGCAGGGTTTCGGCCTCCTCGCGCTCGGCCTGGGTGCTGTCGGGCTTGGCCACCAGCAGGCGGCCGAGGCGCGCCTGGGCACGGGGCGAGGTGGCAGCGGCGGCGCGGTAGGTGGCCTCGGCTTGCTTGAGCTTGGCCGGGTCGCGGGTGCTGACCTGGATGTCCGCGAGGCCGACCTGGGCGTCGCTGTAGCCGAGGTCGGCGAGGGCCTTGTAATTGCGCTCGGCGGTGGCGGTGTCGCCGCGCTTGAGCGCTTCGTTGGCCAGGCGCTGGTCGGGCAGGCCTGCGCAGCCGGCCAGGGTGATGGCGGCGGCCAGGGCGCATGCCCCCAGGCGCAAGCTGTCCCTGTGGGAGCCGGGGTGTCTGCTGGTCATCGGCATGATCCTCTTACAGCCCGCGGGCCACGGCTTTGTCGATCAGCCAGTTCAGCGACGGGCCACGGTCGCTGTTGACCGAGGCCGGGCGGCCGGCGAGTTCGGCCGGCAGGCCGCCGTCGGGCTTGATCTGCACGCGGATGTCGGAGGCCAGGTTGTCGGTGTCCAGGCTCGAGCTGCCGGTGATCCGGCCACTGCGTACTTCATCCTCGCCGGCGATCTGGAAGTTGACCCGGGTGCCCGGCTTCACTTCATCGAACTGGCGGTAGCTGAAGCGCGCCTCGATGGTCGGGGTGCTGGTACGCGGGATCAGCGCGAACACCGGCTGGCCCTTGCTGGCGTACTGGCCGTCATCCACTAGCTGGCGCGAGACCACGCAGTCACACGGGCTGGTGAGGGTGCCGGAGAGTTGCTTGCCGAACAGCTCCTCGACCTTGGCCGGCTCCAGTTGCGAGTCGTCCAGGTGGCCTTTGAGCAGGTCGAGCATGCTGGTATTGAATGTCGCCAGTGGCGCGCCTTTGGCTACGCTGGCACCGTTTTCCACCAGGCTCTGCACGCTGCCATCGCGGGGCATGGTGACATTGGTGGTGGGTACCGCGACCACGCCGGCTTCGGCATGGCTGACGAAGTACAGGCCATACAGCGATTTGGCGACGAAGCCGAACGCCACCAGGCCGACCACGAACACCCCGGCGGTGACGGTGACCGCGCGCAGGCGGCCGAAGGCCGTCAGGCCGGAGCCACCGTCCTTCTGCTTGCGCGCCTTGGTAAAGTTGTCGCGCTGCAGAGTACTGAGTACGTCGCCGGCGCTGATCAACTCGCCGGACAGATGGCTGGTGATGATATGGCGCAGGGTGGCGATGTCGCGCGGCTCCAGGTTCTGGAACTCGGCGCCGGTACGGCCGGTGTCGCGGCTGTTGGTACGTACCAGCAGCTCCACGTCCATCGACAGGCCGAGGTTGTCGACCACGAACTGCAGGCGGCCGCGCAGCACTTCGCCTTCGGCCAGGGGCTTTGGCGCATGGAAGGACAGGCCCCCGGCGGACAGGTCGTCAACCTTCACCTCGTGTGGCTCGCGGTTGCCGTCCAGGTAGCGCAGTTTGGCGGGGATGCGCACCCGGGCATGCTGGCGCTGCGCTTCGGATTCATGCACGACGTTGACGTTCACGGCGGTATTCATGGCGATATTCGTTCCTGTTATCCGATCCGGGGGCTCACACGACCATGAACAGCACGGCGACGAAGACGCTCGCGGCCGAGAAGGTCATGGTCCGCGAGGACCAGGTGTTGAACCATTGTTGAAAACTTGCGAGGTCGCGCTTGAGGGCAGTGGGCTGGCGGGTCCAGGACTGCTTGTCGAGACGGAAGAACACGTAGATCTTCATCACCGCGCCGACGATCTGGTTGTAATAGAGGATCAGCGGGTAGGCGGGGCCGACGTTGTGGCCCGAGCACAGCAGCATGATGGTGAGGATCAGGCGGGTGATGCCGATCCACAGCAGGTACACCAGCAGGAACTGCAGGCCGAACTTGAAGCTGGCGATCACCGCCACGGTCAGGCCCAGCAGGCTGGTCCACATCGACACGCGCTGGTCGAGCAGGACAATGCTGGTGAACAGCCCCAGGCGCTTGAGGCCCAGGCCCAGAGCACGGGAGTTCTGCCGCAGGTTGTTGCCGTACCAGCGGTACATCAGTTTGCGGCTGGCCTTGACGAAGCTCTTTTCCGGCGGGTGCTCGACCGTGTTGATCGCCGCATCCGGCACGTAGAAGGTGTCGTAGCCCAGGCGCATCAGGCTGAACCAGCTGGACTTGTCGTCGCCGGTGAGGAACTTGAAGCGGCCGAGGCGCCAATGCATCAGCGAGTCGCTCTCGACGTCGGCAATGAACTCGGGGTTGGTCACTACGCTGGCGCGGAACATCGACATGCGCCCGGTCATGGTCAGCACGCGCTTGCTCAGGGCCATCGAGCACATGTTGATGTGGCGCTGGGCGAAGCGCAGCTTGTGCCACTCGCTCATGATGTAGCCGCCGCGCACTTCGCAGAACTCGTTGGTGGTCAGGCCACCGACGTTGGGGTAGAGCTTGAACCACGGCACGGTCTTGCGCACCACGCCTTCGGCCAGCACGGTGTCGCCGTCGATCACCGCGACCACGGCGTTTTCGTCCGGGAGCATCCGCGAGATGGCGCGGAAGCCATAGGCCAGGCCGTCGCGCTTGCCGGTGCCGGCGATGCGCACGATGTCCAGGGTGACGTGTCCGGGCGGGTTGTACTTGGCCCACAGGCTCTTGACCAGCAACTCGTCGGACTTCTCCACCAGCGAGCAGACCACCGTGGTGGGGAAGCCACAGTCGATCGCCTCGCGGATCACCGAGCTGTAGACCTGGGCGGTGGTCAGCGCATCGATGCGGAAGCTGGTGACCATCAGGTACACATGCGACGGGTCGGCGGCCTGGCCGAGCTTCTGCACCTTGCGGCGCAGGTACGGGTAGACCAGGTACAGGAAGATCATGCCGCGGATGAAATGGGTGGCGCCCATGGAGTAGCGCCAGATGCCGACTGCGCCGACCAGGAAGATGAAGTGCTTCGACTGCGAATCGAAGATATCGCTGGGCAGGGCCAGGGCGATCAGCATGAGCAGGCTCATGTAGAGCAGCCAGCCGGCGCACTGCAACAGCACTGTCTGGAACTTTTGCATGTTCGGCATCCGTCGAGAATTCGGGGTGGGAAGGGCGGCGCGCTGGGGAGGGACGCGCCGCCCGACCGGGTTTACCAGCAGATGCCTTCGGTGCGGCTGGTGGTGCAGGTCGGCTTGTTCATGAAACCGACCAGGTCGATCACTTGCTTGCCGGCCGGCGCCTGTTGGGCCAGGGCTCGGAATTTCTCGTCACGGTTGCCCAGCACGATGATGTCGGCGTCGTTCACCACCTGCTCGAAGTTGGCGTTGAGCAAGGAGGACACATGCGGAATCTTCGATTCGATGTATTCCTTGTTGGCGCCGTGCACCCGGGCGTATTCGACGTTCTGGTCGTAGATGTCCAGCTGGTAGCCCTTGCCGATCAGGCGCTCGGCCAACTCCACCAGCGGGCTTTCGCGAAGATCGTCGGTACCGGCCTTGAACGACAGACCCAGCAAGGCGACCTTGCGCTTGTCGTGGCTTTCGATAATGTCGAAGGCGTTCTGCACCTGGGATTCGTTGCTGCGCATCAGCGAGTCGAGCAGCGGCGCCTTCACGTCCAGGCTCGAGGCGCGATACGTGAGGGCACGTACGTCCTTGGGCAGGCACGAGCCACCGAAGGCGAAGCCGGGGCGCATGTAGTACTGCGACAGGTTGAGCACCTTGTCCTGGCAGACCACGTCCATCACGTCGCGCCCATCGACCCCGACCGCCTTGGCGATGTTGCCGATCTCGTTGGCGAAGGTGACCTTGGTCGCGTGCCAGACGTTGCAGGTGTACTTGATCATCTCGGCCACTTCGATCGGCTTGCGGATCACCGGGGCATCGAGTTCTTCGTACAGGGCTTGCAGGACGTCGCCGCTGGCGCTGTCCAGCTCGCCGATGACGGTCATCGGTGGGTGGTCGTAGTCCTTGATCGCGGTGCTTTCGCGCAGGAACTCGGGGTTGACCGCCACGCCGAAATCGACACCGGCCTTCTTGCCCGAGCAGTCTTCGAGGATCGGGATTACCACGTTCTTGACGGTACCCGGCAGCACGGTGCTGCGCACCACGATGGTGTGACGGCGGGTGGTGTCGCGCAGCACGTAGCCGATCTCGCGGCACACCGACTCGATGTATTCCAGGCCCAGGTCGCCGTTCTTCTTGCTCGGTGTGCCGACGCAGATCATCGACACGTCGCTGGCGCGGATGGCTTCGGCGAAGTCCGTGGTGCCGCGCAGACGGCCATTGGCGATGCCTTGCTGCAGCAACTCTTCCAGGCCCGGTTCAACGATGGGCGACTTGCCCTGGTTGATCAGGTCGATCTTGGTGCTGGACACGTCCACCCCAATCACGTCATGGCCTCGTGCCGACAGGCAACCGGCACAGACTGCACCCACATAACCCAAACCAAAGATGCTGATACGCATCGCATTCACCTCATGTGTTTATCACGCCAGCCCTTCAGCGAAGAGCCGACCGGGTTGATTGACCAGCAGTTTTCGGGCGCACGGTTCCATGGCGAATTGACACTTCACCGAACGCAGGCATGAATAAATCCGGAGCGCAAAAAGTTCTGCACTCAAAGTTGGCAGTCAAAGGCCAATATTTAAAAGGCGTGCCCTGAAATGCAGCCGTCTTTATTGCAAATCGCCGTTCGCGAATTGCTGTGCTTGTTTTTTCAAGTGGATAAATCCTTTGAAATCAACCACTAGGACGAATTTTAGGGGCGCTTGTCTCCTGCATGGATAATGGCTTCAGGCACTTCCTGTACCGCCGTTGAAGTTCTCGGGCCGGTTAGGGATGGCGGCCCTTTGTCATCTGTAAGTCATTTCTCACGTTCAGCGCTTGAAACTCGTTACGGGTGCTATGAGCCATTGGGCGTAGTAGAAGTTCCTGGGGTGGTTGCCCCACGGTGAAAGATTTCTAAATATTTTTTCAGAGGGAAATACTTTCAATCTGATAGCACGGCGCAGTTTCGTCCCCGTATATAAAGGGTGAAAACGAAGCGCGATGGTTATATGCCAGCATGCGAAAATTTTTTTCAAAATCCGTCAAAAAACTACGAACGGTCTTATGGCGTTTTGCGATAAGGATAATGGGGATGGTTTTTTGGCGTCTGTTATTTGGCGATTTTCAGGCGCAAGCGTGCCCTATTGCGGGGCAGGGGTGGGATGGGGGCGCAAAGCGCCCCCGGGGCCATCAGCCCTCAGCGTGATCGCGCAGGAACACCAGGTGATCTGGCTTCGACTGCTCGGCACTATAGTAGTAGCCCTGCGCATCGAAGCGCTTGAGCTGCTCGGGGTCGTTGACCCGCTCCTGGATCACGAAGCGGCTCATCATCCCGCGGGCTTTCTTGGCATAGAAACTGATGATCTTGTACTGGCCGTTCTTCAGGTCCTTGAAGTCGACGTCGATCACCCGCGCCTTCAGGGCGCTTTTCTTCACCGCGCTGAAGTACTCGTTGCTGGCCAGGTTCAGCAGCACGTCGTCGCCCTGGTCGGCCAGGGCCTGGTTCAGCCACTCGCTGATGCGCGTGCCCCAGAAGGCATACAGGTCCTTGCCGCGGCCGTTGGCCAGCTTTGTGCCCATTTCCAGGCGGTAGGGCTGCATCAGGTCCAGCGGACGCAGCAGGCCGTACAGGCCCGAGAGCATGCGCAGGTGATCCTGGGCATAGCTGAAATCGTCCTCGCCCAGACTTTCGGCATCGAGCCCGGTGTAGACGTCGCCCTTGAACGCCAGTAGCGCCTGCTTGGCGTTGGCCGGGGTGAAATCCGGGGTCCAACTGCCGAAACGCGCGGCATTGAGGCCGGCGAGCTTGTCGGAGAGGTGCATTAGCTCGGCGATTTGCGCCGGCGACAGCTCGCGCAGTTGCACGATCAGCTCCTGGGAATCGTCCAGGTACTGGGGCAAGGTATGGCGTTGGGTCACCGGCGGGGTGTCGTAGTCGAGGGTCTTGGCGGGGGAAATCACCGTCAGCATCGGGTCGGCTCCTGGAATCGTCGGGCGAATTCTACGGGGCTGCTGGCGCAACGCCAAACTATGGCGACGATAGTCATCGAACATCGCCACAGGCAACCGGCGGCTGTCGCGTTATAGTGCGCGCCAAGTCTTCTAGGAGAATGCACATCGTGCGTATCGCGTTTGCCCTGCTAGCCGGGCTCCTGAGCCTTGGCGCGCAGGCGGCCCCGGCCGACTTCGTCAGTTTCGACCGTGAGCGCTGGCCGGAGCAGTTGAACAGCCCGGCTCTGTTCGACGTGGCGTCGCGGGCGGAGATCCTGTCGTTCGCCCGCGTGCTGCACGAAAGCGAGATGCTTGACGAGCCGGCGCTGAAGGCCCGGCTGGGCCTGCGCCAGATCAACCTGACCGTGGTGCGGGCAGTGCGGGCGCGCCTGTGGCAGCGTCTGTGGACAAGCTATCAGCAGGCGCAGCGCAGTTGCGAGCAGGATGCCTCGTTCTGCTACCCGGTGGAATCCATGGCCGATTTGCGTACACAGGCCGCTGTGTTCGCCGAAGATGTCGGCTCGTTCTATACCGAGTGGGTCGAACCCAGCCACCAGTTCCATACCCGTTACCTGGATGAGCAGCTGCGCAAGGCTGCGCTGTTTCCGCAGACCACCAGTGAGGTGGCCAAGCTCTCCGATCGTGAACGCAACGGCGAGGAACTCAATGACCGGATGTTCCTGCTGACCTTCGTCAGCGGTCCCGCTCCCCAGGGCGGTAGCACCGATGCGCTGGCTGACTACCTGCGCCGGCAGAAGCTCGACGGGATTTTCTTCGTGCTTGGCAATCGCCTGCAGCAACGGCGCGACGCCGGCCCGCTGGGCGAGCTGTACGCCGGCCAGTGCGTGGGTATCCAGGGCTGGGAATACCGCTCCCATGCCCAGTGGCAGGATTGGCAGGACTCGCTGCGGCGCAGCCAGGCGCGGGTGCAGGCCGACTTGGCCGAGCAGTATGTACCGCTGTTCCGTCCGCCCTATGGGCAGCGCCGCGCCGATGGCGAAGCGTTCCTGGACAGCCAGCAACTGCGGGTTTCACTGTGGGACATCGACGCCCAGGATGACGGCCCGCTGAGCGCCGAGGCCTCGGCGCAGCGGGTGCTGACGCTGATGCTTTTGTGGCGCAAGGGGGTTATCCAGTTCCGTGACGGCTTGCCCAAGGCCCAGCCGGCGCTGGAGTGGTTGTTGCAGCACACGGCCCAGAGCGGGATCGGTTGGGAAGGCTGTCGGGAGTACGCACGGCTGGAGTAAGCAGGGGCCGAGGGCTCAAGGCACGCGGGCCGCACACTGCGCCTCACGCTGCATCGACTCCAGGTTGCGTTCGATGGTCTCGCAGATCGTGTCCATCGGGATCTGATGCTCGCTGATGCGGAACGGGCTCTGCAGGTCCGTGCCGATCCGCTCGATCGCCAGCAACATGAAGCCGACGACCGTCGAAGCCAGCGGCGTGAACCAGCCCAGCGATTCCACCAGTCCCACCGGCACTATCAGGCAGAACAGCGTGATGAACAGCCGTGGGAAGTACACATAAGGGTAGGGCAGCGGCGTATTGGCGATCCGCTCCATCCCGCCCTGGGCGTTGGACATGTCCACCAGCGTCGATTCCAGACGCGCCAGGCGGATGCTGTCCAGTCGCCCGGCCTGGTATTCCTGGGCCAGCAGCGCCGCCGAACCGCTGAGGATGTCGTTGGCGAAATTGTTGGAGCGATTGCGCCGTTCGAACTCCCCGGGCGGTATGAAGGCCATCAGCTCATCCGGGCATTTCTCGTTCTTGAGGTGGGCGGCCAGGCAGTTCACATAGGCGATATGCCGACGCAGCAAGGTCGCCTTCACCGGGTTCGGCCCCTCAGCCGGGTCGTCGACCAGCGTCAGCACCTGTCGGGCGAAACTGCGTGAACTGTTCACCAGCGCCCCCCACAAGGTGCGCGCCTCCCACCAGCGGTTGTAGGCACTGCTGTTGCGAAAGCTCACCAGCACCACCAGCGCCGAGCCCAGCAGGGTGAGCGGGATCAGCGGCAGGCTGAACTTGCTGTTGAAGAACAGCATGAAGTCGATGGTGACCAGCACGTCCCAGATCAGCAGCCAGAACAGCGACCAGCCGATGTAGCCGAAGGTCTTGACCACCAGGCGGTACTTGCGGGCGAGGAGGGCTTTCACGTTGGGGGAACCTCGAAGCGGGGGATGCAGGTTCCGACGTCGCGGGAGGGGTCAAGGTTCGCTGGGATTCGTCGCAGGGTGTAACGTGGTTTTTCTGATCGGCAGTAAAGAAGAGGCCTACAACAAGCGGTAAAGCTTCCCTCAGGACGATGGTTTAGGCTCGTGACACATTCATCTTGCGAGGTGGTGGAACATGGCCAGTGAACTGACGCCATTCAAGATTGCGGATCTGCTGGATTCCGAGGCAGCGAGTCAGGAGTACCTTTCACAGATACTGGCCGAAGGTGACGCTGATGAAATCATTCGAGCCCAGTCCCATGTCCAGGCCGCGCGTTTGCGCAATACAGAAGGCTAGTTTAGCGAGATCCCCTGTCACTCAGCGCTTAGTGCTGCGCTGTCGCGCAGAGAGCAGAGTCGCAAGCATCGCCAGCGTGGGAGCGGGCTTGCCCCGCGATGGGCTGCAAAACAGTCCCAATCAGGGCTGCACCGCACACTCGTAAACCACCTCAACCTCAGCTCAACACCTGCTTCATCTGTACCAGTGCTACCCGGCTTCCATCCGGTGCCTGTCGCTCCTCGATCCCGAACGGCACAAAGCCCAACTGTGGATAAAGCAGCAACCCTGCGGTGTTGTGATTGAAACACGACACCCAGACCTCCCGCGCAGCGAACTCTTCGCGAGCCAAGTCGATCATGCGCTCCACCAGGTAACGTGCCACGCCCTGACCCCGCGCAGTCGTCGCCACGACCACATTACCCAGCGCGCAGACACCGCCCTTTTCGGCTTTGTAGAAATTGGCGAAGCCAACGATCACGTCATCGGCCTCGATCACTGTCGAACCGCTGCGCTGCTCAATAGCTTCGCTTAGTTGTGTGGGGGTAAGCGGGTAAGTGGCTTTGGGGAACATATAGAAGAGTTCGTCCGCGCTTTGAGGGAAGCTACAGAGCGTGGCGATGTCGGCAGGTTGGACGGGGCGATGGATAAGTGGCACGGGGAATGTTCCGATGGGACCAGAAGCTATTTACCCTGTGCGGCCGGTAACGTGAAGTCAATGCTGTGGCTCTACAGTAAATTGCACTAACTGTGATTTTCTGTGCAGTCAGGAGTGTCGCAAAGGCTTGGCTAGAGGCGGTAATGCAGCTCGAAAGTCATTAACGCGTAGACGGGCGAGCCCACTCCCATAGGGCTTTATCGAGCGTGTGGGAGCGGGCGCAGCCGATTTAGACGGTAGACGTTGGGTCAGGGCTATTCAGTCGAGCCCCATTGGCGACCCAGCTCAACATCATCCATCACCGCCTTGGCCATATCGCTCATCAAGTGCGCACCCCAGCCAAGGTTGGCCTCACCATCAGTGGCTGCGAGCAAAGTCATGCGCTTCACGCAGGCCATGATCGCGGAGGCTTGTTCCATGGCTGACTTTCCGTCCTGCCCCGGTTCGACCCGGAACAGCGGTTGCTCGCCATCGCCATAGCCGAATCCGGTCACGCCGGCAGTCTTGTCGTTCATCGTGTTTTCTCCCTGTTCAGTGCTTGATCTGCAGCTTGCTCAGTGCCAGTTCCACCAGCCCGCGTGCGGCCTCGATTTCGTGCATCGTTGCCATGGACATACCGCGCGCTGTGCTGGTGACCTGGGTAAGGGCGTTCTGGTGGGTGACGGAGAGGGCGCAGAACAGACGTTCCGAGATCTGGATGAGCAGGTCTTCGAGCGAGTGGGCTGTTTCGGGAGAAAGCGGTGGGTCGGGGACAATCTTCAACATGGTGTGATCCTTACTGAAGGGCCGTCACCATTGCTGTCAAACAAGAGGGTGGCAGCGGTACGTGGGTTGACAGACCGGTCAGTAAGGAAACCCGGCGCACCCGAAGGTGCCCCACGTACAGCCGCCATAGATGGCAAAACTGTGCGAGTTAATTACTGGAGCGGCCTGTCAAAGCCGGTCGCTGATTTGGCAGCGACGGGTCGAGACTAGAGGCCGGTCCAGACCATCGCAATGGCTTGAAAGGGGTTAGGAGTATGTTTGGGAAATGGACTACAGGGAATGGGGAAAGTCTTAAAAGACTGGGCGTGAAACGAGCTCGAAGTCGCCAGGCGACGCCTACTCTCATTCAAAGTTCGGCAGAGGATCCACGGTCGCGGAAGCAGGGCGTTGATTTCTTGAGGTCATGACTCGCCAACTCGATGTATCTGATGATTCGCTGGTTGAAATGAGCGTGGTCACTTAGCAGTGCCTTGACGAGCAGGACGATAAGGATAAGCAACACGAGGACTAGGATAGAAATCTTGCCAGCGCCAGAGTTCCAGGATTCGCTTGCCTTGAGTACTTCGATCGAGAGCGGAGCGAGAAAGGTTACAAGTGCGATCAGTACCAGGCTTTGGGACAGGTTCAGGGACTTGGGCGGTGGCGTGCAGATTTTTGCGAACTCTGCCAGCCGAGCGGCTTGAGTGGCGGTCATGCCACTGTCCTGGAGGCGTTGCAGAAAGAGCGCATAGCGAAGAGTGAAGCTGCTTTTCAATGAGGATTGCGATGCGATGGCATGTAGGCGGTACAAGTCCTGATAGTAAGACAGACTGAAGATTTCCCGCGAGAGCCAGAGGGCAGTCATGCACAGTGCAACGCAAACCGCCAAGCCCAGTAGGAGGACGGGGCGGCCATGAAAGTCCGGCGCCTGTGTAAGCAGGACTGTCAGTAGGATGGCGCAAAGCCAGATGGGTAGCTTCTCGAGTCGGAGCGGCTGGGTGAAAAGTGCCTGGAAGTAGCGGGGCCTACTGGCTCGATACGCTTTGAGTACTTCATTCCATTCTTCGAACACTGTGGACTCCTGTCTGTTGATCCATCCTTTGCGTGCTGTCCACCCTCAAGGCGTCAGGCTGGGTGACCACTAAAATCCGGCCATAAAAAAAGCCGACCATTTGGTCGACTTCTTTCTGGATCTTGGTGCCCCGAGGGAGACTCGAACTCCCACTCCTTTCGAAAACGGATTTTGAATCCGCCGCGTCTACCAATTCCGCCATCAGGGCTTGTGGCGCCGCAGTATAGAGAGGTCGCCCAAGGTGGTCAATCGGCTTTCATGGTCAATTTTCACGCATTGGGCTAAACTTCCCGGCCCTGTCGAACCCGAACATCATCATGCGCGTCGCCGATTTTTCCTTCGAACTCCCCGATTCCCTGATCGCCCGCCATCCACTGGCCGAGCGTCATGGCAGCCGCCTGCTGGTGCTCGATGGCCCCAGCGGCGAGCTGGCCCACAAGCAGTTCACCGACCTGCTCGACTACCTGCGCCCCGGCGACCTGATGGTGTTCAACAACACCCGGGTGATCCCGGCGCGGCTGTTCGGCCAGAAAGCCTCCGGCGGCAAGCTGGAAGTGCTGGTCGAGCGCGTGCTCGACAGCCACCGCGTGCTGGCCCATGTGCGTGCCAGCAAGGCGCCTAAGGAAGGCGCGCAGATCCTCATCGACGGTGGCGGCGAGGCCGAGATGGTCGCCCGCCACGATACCTTGTTCGAGCTGCGTTTCAGCGAAGAGGTGCTGCCACTGCTCGAGCGCGTCGGCCATATGCCGCTGCCGCCGTATATCGACCGCCCCGACGAGGGCGCCGACCGCGAGCGCTACCAGACCGTCTACGCTCAGCGCGCCGGCGCCGTGGCCGCACCCACCGCCGGCCTGCACTTCGACGAGGCGCTGCTGGAAAAGATCGCCGCCAAGGGCGTCGAGCGCGCCTTCGTCACCCTGCACGTAGGGGCGGGTACCTTCCAGCCGGTGCGGGTCGACAAGATCGAAGACCACACCATGCATAAAGAGTGGCTCGAAGTGAGCCAGGATGTGGTCGATGCCGTGCAGGCCTGCCGCGCCCGTGGCGGGCGGGTGGTCGCCGTGGGCACCACCAGCGTGCGTTCGCTGGAAAGCGCGGCGCGCGATGGCGAGCTCAAGGCGTTCAGTGGCGACACCGACATCTTCATTTTCCCGGGCCGGCCGTTCCATGTGGTCGATTGCCTGGTCACCAACTTCCACCTGCCGGAGTCCACGCTGCTGATGCTGGTCTCGGCCTTCGCCGGTTACCCCGAGACCATGGCCGCCTATGCGGCGGCGGTCGCGAACGGTTACCGCTTCTTCAGTTACGGTGATGCCATGTTCATCACCCGCAATCCGGCGCCACGCGGCCCAGAGGATCAAGCATGAGTCGCACCTGTCGAATGTCGTTCGAACTGCTGGCCACCGACGGCAAGGCCCGTCGCGGCCGGCTGACCTTCCCCCGTGGCACGGTCGAGACCCCGGCCTTCATGCCGGTGGGCACCTATGGCACGGTCAAGGGCATGCTGCCGCGTGATATCGAGGCCATCGGCGCCGAGATCATCCTTGGCAACACCTTCCACCTGTGGCTGCGCCCGGGTACCGAAGTCATCAAGAAACACAACGGCCTGCACGATTTCATGCAATGGAAGGGCCCTATCCTCACTGATTCCGGTGGCTTCCAGGTGTTCAGCCTGGGCGCCATGCGCAAGATCAAGGAGGAAGGCGTGACCTTCGCATCGCCAGTGGACGGCTCCAAGGTGTTCATGGGGCCGGAAGAGTCCATGCAGGTCCAGCGCGACCTGGGCTCGGACATCGTGATGATCTTTGACGAGTGCACCCCGTACCCGGCCGAGCACGACGTGGCGCGCACCTCGATGGAGCTGTCGCTGCGCTGGGCCCAGCGCTCGAAGAACGCCCATGGCGACAACACCGCGGCGCTGTTCGGCATCGTCCAGGGCGGCATGTACCAGGACCTGCGCATGCGCTCGCTGGAAGCGCTGGTCAACATCGACTTCGATGGCCTGGCCATCGGTGGCCTGTCGGTGGGCGAACCCAAGCACGAGATGATCAAGGTGCTGGACTACCTGCCCGCGCAGATGCCGGCTGACAAACCTCGTTACCTTATGGGGGTAGGCAAGCCGGAAGATCTTGTAGAGGGTGTGCGCCGCGGCGTCGACATGTTCGACTGCGTGATGCCCACGCGCAACGCGCGCAACGGCCATCTGTTCGTCGATACCGGGGTGATCAAGATCCGCAACGCGTTCCATCGCCACGATGAATCGCCGCTGGATCCGACCTGCGATTGCTACACCTGCACCAACTTCTCCCGCGCCTACCTGCACCACCTGGACAAGTGCGGCGAAATGTTGAGCAGCATGCTGAATACCATCCACAACTTGCGCCATTACCAGCGCTTGATGGCCGGTTTACGCGAGGCTATTCAACAGGGTAAATTGGCCGCCTTTGTCGACGCCTTCTACGCCAAGCGCGGGCTTCCCGTTCCGCCTTTGGACTGACTGTTCGCAATCATTATTAGAAAATTCCATTAGGAGAGCCCAATGAGCTTCTTTATCCCCGCCGCCTACGCGGACGCAGCAGCACCCGCCGCCGGCCCAGCCGGTACCGGCTTCGAGTGGATCTTCCTGGTCGGCTTCCTGGTCATCTTCTACCTGATGATCTGGCGCCCGCAGGCCAAGCGTGCCAAAGAGCAGAAGAACCTGCTGAGCAACTTGCAAAAAGGTGACGAAGTTGTCACCAACGGCGGCATCGCCGGCAAGATCGTCAAGGTTGCCGATGACTTCGTGGTCTTGGAAGTGTCCGACAATGTCGAGCTGAAGTTCCAGAAGGGCGCCATTGCCGCGACCCTGCCAAAAGGTACGCTCAAGGCTATCTGAGTTACCGGTTTCATTTTTCCAGTCGGGGCGCGCAAAGCGCCCCGCGTCTTGAACGGGCGGCGTGATGCTGAACAAATACCCTCTGTGGAAATACCTGCTGATCGTGGCTGTACTGGCGGTCGGCTTCATTTATTCCGCACCCAACCTCTATCCGGATGATCCGGCGGTGCAGATCAGCGGCGCCAGTTCCGCCCTGCATGTCAGCCAGGCCGATCTCGATCGCGTCACCAAGGCGCTGACCGATGCCGGCATCACCGTCAAAGGCGGCAACCTGGGCGAGAAGGGCAGTGCGCTGGTGCGCCTGACCAACCAGGAAGACCAGCTGCCGGCCAAGGATGTGGCGCGCAAGGCCCTCGGTGACGACTATGTCGTGGCCCTGAACCTGGCCCAGACCACTCCGCAGTGGCTGCGCAACCTGGGTGCCAGCCCGATGAAGCTCGGCCTGGACCTGTCCGGTGGTGTGCACTTCCTGCTGGAAGTGGACATGGACAAGGCCATGACCGCGCGCATGAAAGTCTACGAAGGCGAGGTCAAGACCTTGCTGCGCAAAGAGCGCGTCCGCTACCGCAGCCTGCCGCAGCAGGACGGCGGGATCATGCTGGGCTTCGCCGACGATGCCACCCGCGAACAGGCGCGCAGCCTGATCCGCAAGAATTTCAGTGATTTCGACCTGACCACCACCGAGCGCAACGAGCTCGCCGTGCTCCGCCTGGCACTGACCCAGGCCAAGATCGCCGAGATCCGCGAATACTCCATCAAGCAGAACCTGACCACCGTTCGCAACCGTGTGAACGAGCTGGGCGTGGCCGAGCCGCTGGTGCAGCGCCAGGGCGCCAACCGCATCGTGGTCGAGCTGCCGGGCGTGCAGGACACTGCCGAAGCCAAGCGTATCCTCGGCAAGACCGCCAACCTGGAGTTCCGCTTCGGTGCCGAGCCAGGCGCGTCCAAGGCCACCACCGAGGTGTTCGAGTTCCGCGAAGGCGGCCGCTCCGCTCCGGTCGAGCGCGGCCTGATCATCACCGGTGACCAGGTCACCGACGCCCAGGCCAGCTTCGACGAGCACGGTCGCCCGCAGGTGAACATTCGCCTCGACGGCCATGGCGGCGAGCTGATGAGCCGCGCCACGCGCAGCAACGTCGGTCGCAGCATGGCGGTGATCTTCATCGAGCAGAAGCCGGTCACCCGCTACCAGAAGCAGGTGGTCGACGGCGTCGAGAAAGAAGTCGCGGTGCAGACCTTCCAGGAAGAGAAGAAAATCATCAGCCTGGCGACCATCCAGTCGCCGCTGGGCAGCCAGTTCCGCATCACCGGCCTGAACGGCCAGGGCGAGTCGTCCGAACTGGCCCTGCTGCTGCGTGCCGGTGGTCTGGCCGCGCCGATGTACTTCGCCGAAGAACGTACCATTGGCCCGAGCCTGGGCGCCGACAACATCACCAAGGGTATCGACGCCTCGCTGTGGGGCATGCTCTTCGTGTCGCTGTTCATCATCGCCATCTATCGTGCCTTCGGCGTGCTGGCGACCATTGCCCTCGCGGGCAACATGGTCCTGCTGCTGGCGTTGATGTCGCTGCTGGGCGCCACCCTGACCCTGCCGGGCATCGCGGGTATCGTGCTGACCATGGGTATGGCGGTGGACGCCAACGTGCTGATCTTCTCGCGTATCCGTGAAGAGATCGCCGCCGGCATGTCGGTGCAGCGCGCCATCCACGAAGGCTTCAACCGGGCCTACTCGGCGATCGTCGACGCCAACCTGACCACCTTGCTGGTCGGCGGCATCCTGTTCGCCATGGGTACCGGCCCGGTCAAGGGCTTCGCGGTCACCATGTCCCTCGGGATTTTCACCTCGATGTTCACCGCCGTCATGGTGACCCGCGCACTGGTCAACCTGACCTGCGGCGGGCGTGACATCAAGAAGCTGTGGGTTTGAGGGAGCTGCGATGAAAACCATCAACTTCATGGGCGTGCGCAATGTCGCGTTCGCCATTACCGTGCTCCTTACCGTGCTGGCGCTGTTCAGCTGGTGGCACAAGGGCCTGAACTTCGGCCTGGACTTCACTGGCGGCACGCTGATCGAGCTCACCTATGAGCGCCCGGCGGACCTGGAGAAGGTGCGTACCGAACTGGTCGGCTCTGGCTTCCACGATGCCGTGGTGCAGAGCTTCGGCGCCACCACCGACCTGCTGGTGCGCATGCCGGGCGATGACCCGCAACTGGGCAACCGCGTGGCCGAGGCGCTGCAGAAGATCGGCGGCGACAACCCGGCCACGGTCAAGCGCGTCGAGTTCGTCGGCCCGCAGGTGGGTGAAGAGCTGCGTGACCAGGGCGGCCTCGGCATGCTTCTGGCCCTGGGCGGCATCCTCATCTACCTGGCGTTCCGCTTCCAGTGGAAGTTCGCTGTGGGCGCGATCATTTCGCTGATCCACGACGTGGTGGTAACCCTGGGTATCCTGTCGTTCTTCCAGATCACCTTTGACCTGACGGTGCTGGCGGCGGTGCTGGCGATCATCGGCTACTCGCTCAACGACACCATCGTCGTGTTCGACCGGGTGCGCGAGAACTTCCGTGTGCTGCGCAAGGCCTCGCTGATCGAGAACATCAACATCTCGACCACCCAGACCCTGCTGCGGACCGTCGCCACCTCGGTGTCGACCTTGCTGGCCATCGCCGCGCTGCTGTTCTTCGGCGGCGACAACCTGTTCGGCTTCTCCCTGGCGCTGTTCATCGGCGTCATGGCGGGTACCTACTCGTCGATCTACATCGCCAACGTGGTGCTGATCTGGCTGAACCTGAGCAGTGAAGACCTGATTCCGCCAGTCAAGAACGAGGGTGTGGACGAACGCCCGTAAGGCTTGGCCCTGCGCCGCCTGGCGTAAAGAAAGGCGCGAGTGTTGAACTCGCGCCTTTTTTTTTGCTCCAAGGCAAGGAGAAGGCGGGCCATATCCCCGCAGGTACGATCAGGAGGTTCACGTGAACAAATCAATGCTGGTGGGTGCGGTTCTGGGTGCTGTCGGTGTGACTGCCGGAGGTGCTGTGGCGACCTACAGCTTGGTGAACAAGGGGCCTGAGTACGCCCAGGTCACCGACGTGCAGCCGATCAAGCAGCAGGTGAAGACGCCGCGTGAAGTCTGCAAGGATGTTACCGTGACGCGTCAGGCGCCGGTCAAGGATCAGCACCAGATCGCCGGCACGGTGGTCGGTGCGCTCGCCGGTGGCCTGCTGGGTAACCAGATCGGCGGCGGTACCGGCAAGAAGATTGCCACCGTGGCCGGCGCGGTTGGTGGTGGCTATGCCGGCAACAAGGTGCAGGAGGGCATGCAGGAGCGTGACACCTACACCACCACGCAAACCCGGTGCAACACGGTCAATGACATCAGTGACAAGGTCGTGGGCTACAACGTGACCTATTCCATTGGTGATCAGGTCGGCAAGGTGAAGATGGATCACGAGCCGGGCTCGACCATCCCGCTGGACAAGAACGGCAAGCTGATCCTGAGTCAGAATCAGCCGGGGCAGTGAAGCTGCGTCAGTGCCAAAACGAAAAAAGCACCTCGAGAGGTGCTTTTTTTGTGCTCGCTGTCGGCGCTTAGCGCTTCATGTGTTCCGGCAGGTGCGGCTGGATGGCAGTCAGCACGGCCTTGAAGCACTTGATGTTGCCCGCGACGATGTGGCCTTTTTCGAGGAATTCGTGGCCACCGTTGAAGTCGCTGACCAGGCCGCCCGCTTCCTGGATCAGCAGCACGCCTGCGGCCATGTCCCACTCGGACAGGCCCGACTCCCAGAAGGCGTCGAAGCGGCCGGCAGCCACGTAGGCCAGGTCCAGGCTGGCGGAGCCGGCGCGGCGGATGCCGGCGGTCTGGCCGGTCAGGGCGCGGAACATGCCCAGGTAGTTGTCCAGGTCGGCCATCTGGTTGTCACGGAACGGGAAGCCGGTACCCAGCAGGGCGCCTTCCAGGCTGGTGCGCGAGCTGACGCGCAGTCGACGGCCATTGATCTGGGCGCCACGGCCGCGGCTGGCGGTGAATTCTTCCTGGCGAACCGGGTCGACGATCACGGCGTGCTCGAGGCGGCCACGGTATTTGCAGGCGATGCTGACAGCGAAGTGCGGCACGCCACGCAGGAAGTTGGTGGTGCCGTCCAGCGGATCGATGATCCACAGGTAGTCCTTGCCTTCTTCGCCGGTGCCGGCGTGCAGGCCAGTTTCTTCGCCCTGGATGGAGTGGTTCGGGTAGGCCTTGCGCAGGGCCTCGACGATGACCTTCTCGGCGGCGCGATCAACCTCGGACACGTAGTCCTTGGCCTGCTTTTCGTCGACTTTGATGCTGTCCAGGCGTTCGATGGAGCGGAAAATCAGTTCACTGGCGCTGCGAGCGGCGCGCAGGGCGATATTCAGCATAGGCTGCATGGGAAGGTCACCTGGAGATGTTAAAGAGGAAAGCCGGCCATTCTAGCAGAAATCTTTGACGACAGAAGTGTCACATTTGCTTTCATGGCGTTACGCTGGTCGGTTCTGTAAGATCGAACGCTCCTTTTTCTGCATCCGAGAGCACGACACCTTGCTGCAAAATATTCGTGTTGTCCTGGTCAATACCAGCCACCCCGGCAACATCGGCGGCGCTGCGCGTGCCATGAAGAACATGGGCTTGTCGCGCCTGGTGCTGGTGCAACCGAAAGAATTCCCGGCCGCCGATGCCTCGGCGCGCGCCTCGGGTGCCGACGATGTGCTGGCCGGCGCCCAGGTGGTCGACAGCCTCGAGCAGGCACTGGTCGGCTGCAGCCTGGTCATGGGCACCAGCGCCCGCGAGCGCAGCATCCCCTGGCCGCTGATCGGCCCCCGTGAGTGCGGCACCAAGGCGGTGGAGCACGCCCTGGGCGGTGAGGAAATCGCCCTGGTGTTCGGTCGCGAGCACGCCGGCCTGACCAACGAAGAACTGCAGCGATGTCACTTCCACGTGCACATTCCCTCCAATCCCGACTTCAGCTCGCTGAATCTGGCCGCCGCAGTCCAGGTGCTCGCCTACGAGGTGCGCATGGCCTCGTTGGCGGTGCAGGACA
Organism: Pseudomonas soli; assembly: GCF_021283165.2. Classification (NCBI taxonomy): domain Bacteria; kingdom Pseudomonadati; phylum Pseudomonadota; class Gammaproteobacteria; order Pseudomonadales; family Pseudomonadaceae; genus Pseudomonas; species Pseudomonas soli. Next base: position 4,996,569 of record NZ_CP128543.1, on the reverse strand, counting down.
CGGCGCCAAAGGTCGAGAAGGCGGACGCCAATGAGTTGGCGACCATGGACGAAATGGAGCTGTTCTATGACCACCTGGAAAAGACCCTGGTGGACATCGGCTTCCTCGACCCTGCCAAGCCCAAGCACCTGATGCCGCGCATGCGCCGGCTGTATGGGCGCAGCTCGGTCGAGCGTACGGAAATGAGCATTTTGCGCGGCATCCTCACCGAGACCCAGAAAGTCGTCCGGGGCGAGCCGCATAAACGGAAGGACTGAACGATGTTCGAGCGTCTGCGTGAAGATATTCAAAGTGTTTTCCATCGTGACCCGGCGGCGCGCAATGCCTTCGAGGTGCTGACCTGCTACCCGGGCATGCACGCCATCTGGCTGCACCGCCTGGGCAATGCCCTGTGGAAGCGCGATTTCAAATGGCTGGCGCGCCTGGTGTCGAACTTCGGCCGCTGGCTGACCGGCATCGAGATCCACCCGGGTGCGACCATCGGCCGGCGCTTCTTCATCGACCACGGCATGGGCATCGTCATTGGCGAAACCGCCGAGATCGGCGACGACGTGACCCTCTACCAGGGTGTCACCCTTGGCGGCACCAGCTGGAACAAGGGCAAGCGCCACCCGACCCTGGAAAACGGCGTCGTGGTCGGTGCCGGGGCCAAGGTCCTGGGCCCGTTCACCGTTGGTGCCGGGGCCAAGATCGGCTCCAACGCCGTGGTCACCAAGGCGGTGCCCGCCGGCGCCACGGCGGTGGGCATCCCGGGACGGATCATTGTCAAGACCGAGGATGACGCCGTCGAGGCCAAGCGCAAGGCCATGGCCGAGAAGATCGGCTTCGACGCCTATGGCGTCAGTGGCGACATGCCGGACCCGGTGGCGCGCGCCATCGGCCAGATGCTCGACCATCTGCAGGCCGTCGACGAGCGCCTGGAGGGCATGTGTGGCGCGTTGACCCGGATGGGCAGTGACTACTGCGCCAAGGAGCTGCCGGCGCTGCCCGACGACGACTTCGCCGAAGCCTGCGTCGAGCTGAAGCAGGGCGACACTCGGTCGCATTGATTGCGCCGGCCCGATACAAGGGGCGTGTGCTTGCGCCCCTTGTCTGCTACACTCGCGGCCGCCTCCCGCATGCATACCCGACTAAAGCACTAGGTCTTATAGTTGACTTAAATGCTCGGGAATCGCATACTCGCACACATCCTGTAACTCCCGTGGTACCCATACGCCATGCGACTGACTACCAAAGGCCGATACGCCGTGACCGCCATGCTTGACCTGGCGTTGCACGCGCAGCAGGGGCCGGTGTCTTTGGCCGATATTTCCGAGCGCCAGGGCATTTCCCTCTCTTATCTGGAACAGCTGTTCGCCAAGCTGCGCCGCAGCAGCCTGGTATCCAGCGTTCGCGGCCCAGGCGGCGGCTACCAGCTGTCGCGAGGCATGGAAACCATCCAGGTGGCCCAGGTCATCGACGCGGTCAACGAATCGGTCGATGCCACCCGTTGCCAGGGCCTGGGGGATTGCCACGCCGGTGATACCTGCCTGACTCACCACCTGTGGTGTGACCTGAGCCAGCAGATCCATGAATTCCTCAGTGGCATCAGCCTGGCCGACCTCGTCATGCGCCGTGAGGTGCAGGAAGTCGCCCAGCGCCAGGACCTGCGCCGCGTCGCGGGCCGAACCGCCCAGCTGGACAAGATTGAGACGTCCGCCGTCGACTGAAAATTCAGCGACGAGCGACGCCACCGCCTGATAGGAGATACTCAATGAAGTTGCCGATCTACCTCGATTACTCCGCGACCACGCCGGTCGATCCCCGTGTCGCCCAGAAGATGGCCGAGTGCCTGCTGGTTGACGGGAACTTCGGTAACCCGGCCTCGCGCTCCCACGTGTTCGGCTGGAAGGCTGAGGAAGCAGTCGAGAACGGCCGCCGCCAGGTCGCCGAGCTGATCAACGCCGACCCGCGCGAGATCGTCTGGACCAGCGGTGCCACCGAGTCCGACAACCTCGCTCTCAAAGGCGTGGCGCACTTCTATCAGACCAAGGGCAAGCACATCATCACCTCCAAGATCGAGCACAAGGCGGTCCTGGATACCGCTCGCCAGCTCGAGCGCGAAGGTTTCGAGGTTACCTACCTCGAGCCAGGTGAAGACGGCATCGTCACCCCGGCGATGGTCGAAGCTGTCCTGCGCGACGACACCATCTTGGTCTCGCTGATGCACGTGAACAACGAAGTCGGCTCGATCAACGACATCGCCGCCATCGGTGAACTGACCCGTTCGCGCGGCGTGCTGTTCCACGTCGACGCTGCACAGTCGGCCGGCAAGGTCGAGATCGACGTGCAAAAGCTGAAAGTCGACCTGATGTCGTTCTCGGCGCACAAGGTCTACGGCCCGAAAGGCATCGGCGCGCTGTACGTCAGCCGCAAGCCGCGTGTGCGCCTGGAAGCCATCATCCACGGTGGTGGGCATGAGCGCGGCATGCGTTCGGGCACCCTGCCGACCCACCAGATCGTCGGCATGGGCGAAGCCTTCGCCATCGCCAAGCAGGAAATGGCCGCTGAAAACGTGCGCATCAAGGCCCTGAGCGACCGCTTCTTCAAGCAGGTCTCGGACCTCGAAGAGCTGTACGTGAACGGCAGCCAGACCCAGCGCGTGCCGCACAACCTGAACCTGAGCTTCAACTACGTCGAAGGCGAGTCGCTGCTGATGTCGCTCAAGGACATCGCTGTTTCGTCCGGTTCGGCCTGCACCTCCGCTTCGCTCGAGCCGTCCTACGTCCTGCGCGCCCTGGGCCGCAACGACGAGCTGGCGCACAGCTCGATCCGCTTCTCCTTCGGTCGCTTCACCACCGAGGAAGAAGTCGACTACGCCGCGCAGAAAGTCTGCGAAGCCGTCAACAAACTGCGTGAGCTGTCGCCCCTTTGGGATATGTACAAAGACGGCGTCGACATCTCCAAGATCGAGTGGGCCGCCCACTAAGCAGTCGCCGGCAAGAGCGGCTCCCTGATGAGGAAGGAATTGCACCATGGCATACAGTGAAAAGGTCATCGACCACTACGAAAACCCGCGCAACGTCGGCAAGATGAACGCCGACGATCCGGATGTCGGTACCGGCATGGTCGGCGCCCCGGCCTGCGGTGACGTGATGCGCCTGCAGATCAAGGTCAACGAGCAGGGCGTCATCGAAGACGCCAAGTTCAAGACCTACGGTTGCGGTTCGGCCATCGCCTCCAGCTCCCTCGCCACCGAGTGGATGAAGGGCAAGACCCTGGACGAGGCCGAGACCATCAAGAACACCCAGCTGGCTGAAGAGCTGGCATTGCCGCCGGTCAAGATCCACTGCTCCGTGCTCGCCGAAGATGCCATCAAGGCCGCTGTTCGCGACTACAAGCAGAAGAAAGGCTTGGTCTGAGTCGACTGCGAGGTAAGGAGTTCCGATGGCTATCAGCATGACAGAAGCCGCCGCCAACCACATTCGCCGCTCCCTCGACGGGCGCGGCAAGGGTGAGGGCATTCGCCTGGGCGTGCGCACCACCGGCTGCTCGGGCCTGGCCTACGTGCTGGAGTTCGTCGACGAGCTCGCCGCCGAAGACCAGGTGTTCGAGAACCACGGCGTGAAGGTCATCATCGACCCGAAAAGCCTGGTGTACCTCGACGGCACCGAGCTGGACTTCGTCAAGGAAGGGTTGAACGAAGGTTTCAAGTTCAACAACCCCAACGTGCGCGGTGAGTGTGGCTGCGGCGAAAGCTTCAACGTTTGAGGCTGGCCGTGGGTACTCTTTGCCATTTCGCCCTGTTCGACCTGCAACCGGCTTTCCGCCTGGACCTCGACAAACTGGCCGTTCGCTATCGCGAGTTGGCCCGTGAGGTCCACCCCGACCGCTTCGCCGACGCTTCCGAGCGTGAGCAGCGTGTCGCCCTGGAAAAGTCCGCGGCGCTGAACGACGCCTACCAGACCTTGCGCAGCGCGCCGCGTCGCGCCCGTTACCTGCTGGCCATCGGTGGCCACGAAGTGCCCCAGGAAGTCACGGTGCATGACCCGGACTTCCTGCTGCAGCAGATGCAGTGGCGCGAAGAGCTCGAAGAGTTGCGGGACGAAGCCGACCTTGACGGTGTCGGTGTGTTCAAGAAGCGCCTCAAGGGTGCCCAGGACGCACTGAACAATGACTTCGCCGACTGTTGGGACGATGCAGCCCAGCGCGACAAGGCCGAGCGCCTGATGCGCCGCATGCAGTTCCTCGACAAGCTCGCCCAAGAAGTGCGCCAACTCGAAGAGCGCCTCGACGATTAACCCCGGCGTCACCCGTGATGACGCCTAAGGTACTCAGATAAGCATGGCCCTACTGCAGATCGCCGAACCCGGTCAGAGCCCTCAACCGCACCAGCGCCGCCTGGCGGTGGGCATCGACCTGGGCACCACCAACTCTCTCGTCGCCGCCGTGCGCAGCGGGCGCAGCGAGCCGCTGCCCGATGACCAGGGCCAGGTGATCCTGCCCTCGGCCGTGCGTTATCTCGAAGGCCGCAGCGAAGTAGGCCAGGCTGCCCGTGATGCCGCCTCCAGCGACCCGCTGAACACCATCCTGTCGGTCAAGCGCCTGATGGGGCGCGGCCTGGCCGACGTCAAACAATTGGGCGAGCAACTGCCGTACCGCTTCGTCGGTGGCGAGTCGCACATGCCGTTCATCGACACCGTCCAGGGCCCGAAGAGCCCGGTGGAAGTGTCGGCCGATATTCTCAAGGTACTGCGCCATCGCGCCGAGCAAACCCTCGGCGGCGAACTGGTGGGTGCGGTGATCACCGTGCCGGCATACTTCGACGATGCCCAGCGCCAGGCAACCAAGGATGCCGCCAAACTGGCCGGCCTCAACGTCCTGCGCCTGCTCAACGAGCCTACCGCGGCGGCCGTGGCCTATGGCCTGGACCAGAATGCCGAAGGCCTGGTGGCGATCTACGACCTGGGCGGCGGTACCTTCGATATTTCCATCCTGCGCCTGACCGGCGGTGTCTTCGAGGTGCTGGCCACCGGTGGCGATACCGCCCTGGGCGGCGATGACTTCGACCACGCCATCGCTGGCTGGATCATCGAGCAGGCGGGGCTGTCCTCCGACCTCGACCCAGCCACTCAGCGCCAGCTGCTGCAGGCTGCCTGCGCAGCCAAGGAAGCCCTGACCGACGCCGACGTGGTCGGTGTCAGCCACGGCGCCTGGCAGGGCGAGCTGAGCCGGGCGGCTTTCGACGCCATGATCGAGCCATTGGTCGCCCGCAGCCTCAAGGCCTGCCGTCGTGCCGTGCGTGACAGCGGCGTCGAGCTCGAAGAAGTCGGCGCGGTGGTCATGGTCGGCGGTTCGACCCGAGTGCCACGCGTGCGCGAGGCGGTCGGCGCACTGTTTGGCCGTACCCCGCTGACCTCGATCGACCCCGACCAGGTGGTGGCCATCGGAGCCGCGATCCAGGCCGACACCCTGGCCGGCAATCGTCGCGAAGGTGGCGAGCTGTTGCTGCTGGACGTCATTCCGCTGTCGCTCGGCCTCGAGACCATGGGCGGGCTGATGGAGAAGGTGATCCCGCGCAACACCACCATCCCGGTGGCCCGCGCCCAGGAGTTCACCACTTACAAGGATGGCCAGTCGGCCATGATGATCCACGTCCTGCAGGGTGAGCGCGAGCTGATCAGCGATTGCCGCTCGCTGGCACGCTTCGAGCTGCGCGGCATCCCGGCGATGGTGGCCGGTGCGGCGAAGATCCGCGTGACCTTCCAGGTCGACGCCGACGGCCTGCTCAGCGTCGCGGCCCGCGAGCTGGGCTCGGGCGTGGAATCGAGCATCCAGGTCAAGCCATCCTATGGCCTGACCGACGGCGAGATCGCCCGCATGCTCAAGGATTCGTTCGAGCATGCCGGCTCCGACAAGCACGCGCGCCAGTTGCGCGAGCACCAGGTCGACGCCGAGCGCCTGCTCGAAGCGGTGCAGGGCGCCCTGGACGCCGATGGCGAACGCCTGCTCAGCAGTGACGAGCGCGAAGCGATCGAATTCCAGATGCAGGAACTACGTGATTTGCTGAGCGGCACCGATGGCGCCGCCATCGAGCAACAGACCAAGCGTCTGTCGCAGGTGACCGATGCATTTGCCGCCCGTCGCCTTGATTCGACGGTCAAAGCCGCACTGGCCGGGCGCAACCTGAATGAGATCGAGGAGTAATCGATGCCGCTGGTGACATTCCTGCCGCATGAGAAGTTCTGCCCCGAAGGGCTGACCGTGGAAGTGCCGTCCGGGACCAATATCCTGGAGCTGGCCCACGACCATCACATCGAGATGGAAAGCGCCTGCGGTGGCGTCAAGGCCTGCACCACCTGCCATTGCATCATCCGCAAGGGCTTCGACTCCCTTGAGGAGGCCGATGAGCTGGAGGAAGACATGCTGGACAAGGCCTGGGGCCTGGAGGCGCAGTCGCGCCTGGGTTGCCAGGTGGTCGTCGGCGAAGAGGACCTCACCATCGAGATCCCCAAATACTCGCTCAACCACGCCGCAGAAGCGCCGCACTGAGGTTTTGTACATGAGTCTGAAATGGGTTGATGTACTTGAGATCGCCATCCAGCTTGCGGAAAGCAAGCCTGAGGTCGATCCTCATTACGTGAATTTCGTCGATCTGCGCGCCTGGGTGATGGCGCTGCCTGAATTCGATGACGATCCGTCGCGTTGCGGTGAGAAGGTTCTCGAGGCCATCCAGGCGGCCTGGATCGACGAAGCCGACTGAACGCACGCTGCAGGTTAGGCAATCCCCTGGAACCCGCGTATAATTCGCGGGTTTAATTTTTCGCAACACTCAATATTCTGGAGTTTTCCATGGCTGTTCAACGTACTTTCTCCATCATCAAGCCTGACGCAGTTGCCAAGAACGTCATTGGCGAGATCACCACTCGCTTCGAGAAAGCCGGCCTGCGCGTCGTCGCTTCGAAAATGAAGCAGCTGTCCAAAGCCGAAGCCGAAGGCTTCTACGCTGAGCACAAAGAGCGCGGCTTCTTCGGTGACCTGGTTGCCTTCATGACTTCGGGCCCTGTTGTTGTGCAGGTTCTGGAAGGCGAAAACGCCATTCTGGCCAACCGTGAGCTGATGGGCGCCACCAACCCTAAAGAAGCTGCTGCCGGCACCATCCGTGCTGACTTCGCCGAGTCGATCGACGCCAACGCCGTTCACGGTTCGGACTCCGAAGCTGCCGCTGCTCGCGAAATCGCTTACTTCTTCGCTGCTACCGAGGTAACCACTCGCTAAGCGAAGGCTTACGAGTGAGGGTGAATCCATGACGACATCGACTGACAAGATCAACCTGCTGGGGCTGACCCTGGCGGAAATGGAACAGTTCTTCGACTCAATCGGGGAGAAGCGCTTCCGTGCCGGTCAGGTGATGAAATGGATTCACCATTATGGTGTCGATGATTTCGCCGCCATGACGAACGTCGGCAAGGTCTTGCGCGAAAAGCTCGAGGCCGTTGCCGAGATTCGGGGCCCGGAAGTGGTCAGCGAAGATATTTCCGCCGACGGTACCCGCAAGTGGGTGGTCCGCGTTGCCTCTGGCAGCTGCGTCGAGACCGTCTACATCCCCACCGACGATCGCGGCACCCTCTGCGTGTCGTCGCAAGCCGGCTGCGCCCTGGACTGCAGTTTCTGCTCCACCGGCAAGCAAGGCTTCAACAGCAACCTCACCGCCGCCGAAGTGATAGGCCAGGTGTGGCTTGCCAACAAATCCTTCGGGACCGTCCCGGCCAAGATCGACCGCGCGATTACCAACGTGGTCATGATGGGCATGGGCGAACCCCTGCTGAATTTCGACAATGTCATCGCCGCCATGAAGATCATGATGGAAGATCTGGGCTATGGCATTTCCAAGCGTCGCGTGACCCTGTCCACCTCGGGCGTGGTACCGATGATCGACGAGCTGGCCAAGCACATCGACGTGTCCCTGGCCCTGTCGCTGCACGCGCCGAACGACGAGCTGCGTAACAAGCTGGTGCCGATCAACAAGAAGTACCCGCTGAAGATGCTGCTGGATTCGTGCATGGGCTACATGTCCACCCTCGGCGGCAAGCGCGTGCTGACCATCGAGTACACCCTGCTCAAGGACGTCAACGACCAGCCCGAGCACGCCGCGCAGATGATCGAGCTGCTGCGTGATGTGCCGTGCAAGATCAACCTGATCCCGTTCAACCCGTTCCCGCACTCCGGCTACGAGCGGCCGAGCAACAATGCCATCCGCCGCTTCCAGGACCTGCTGCATCACGGCGGCTTCAACGTGACCACGCGCACCACCCGCGGTGATGACATCGACGCCGCGTGCGGTCAGCTGGTGGGCCAGGTCAACGACCGGACCCGGCGTAGCGAGCGCTACATCGCCGTACGTCAGCTGGCTGCCGACGAGCCGCAAGACAGCGCCGTGCGCCCCTGACGAGCCACTGCCCCATGAGCCTGCGCACCGCGCTGTCGATCCTGACGCTTTCGCTGCTGGCCGGCTGCGTGTCCGGCGGCGCGGGTGATCCCCTGGGCAACCGCCAGGGGCGCGAAGCGGCCCGGCAGGCCTATGTGCAGTTGGGCCTAGGGTATTTGCAACAAGGTTTGACCGAACGCGCCAAGGTTCCCTTGGCCAAGGCCCTGGCCCTCGATGCCCGTGACGCCGACGCCCATGCCGCGCTCGCCCTGGTATTCCAGGCCGAGGATGAGCCCGCCCTGGCCGGCGAGCATTTCGAAAAAGCCCTGGCCATCCGCCCGGATGACACGCGAATCCGCAACAACTACGGCGGTTTCCTATATGCTCAGGGCCATTTCGACGAAGCCCACGCGATGTTCCTCCAGGCTGCCGCCGATACCCTGTATCCTGAGCGTTCGCGCGTCTACGAGAACCTCGGGCTCACCGCCTTGAAGCGCGGGCAGGGCGCTCAGGCCCGCGAATATCTGGAAAAGGCCCTTCGGCTCAATCAGCGGCAACCGAAGGCTTTGCTCGAAATGGCTGAGTTGTCCTACGAAAACAGGCATTATGTGCCGGCCCGGAATTACTACGATCGATTCAGCCAGCTGAGCGACCAGAATGCCCGCAGCCTGCTGCTGGGCCATCGCCTGGCACTTGCCCTTGACGAGCAGGGCACCGCAGCCCGCTTGGGCCAGCAATTACAACGACTTTATCCCGGTACGCCGGAATATCAGCAATACCTGTCGGAGCAACGATGAAAGCCGCGCACACTGAAGTAGCAGCAGCGACTCGCCAGAACCCCGGTGACGTCTTGCGCCAGGCCCGCGAAAACCGCGATTGGAGCCAGGCTGAGGTCGCTCGCAAGCTCAACCTCACGGTATCTTCGCTGAACAACCTGGAAAACGGCGCCTTCGACAAGCTGCCCGGGCATACCTTCGCCCGTGGCTACATCCGCGCCTATGCCAAGCTGATGGACATGGACCAGGCGCCCCTGGTCGAGGCCTTCGACCAGATCACCGGGACCCACGCCAAAGGCAGTGAGGTGCATGCTCTCGGCCGCATCGAAGAGCCGGTGCGCCTGTCGCACAACATCCTGCGCGTGGTCAGCCTGTTGCTGCTGGTCGCCGTGGTCGGCGGTGGTTTCTTCTGGTGGCAGGACCAGAGCAGCCTGCGCGGCAAGGACCTGGCCAAGATCGCCCTGGAGCACGTCGAGGTCGAGAGCGCCGACGGCACCACGCAGATTCACCCGCTGGACGAACCGGAAGACCAGGCCGTGAGCGAGGGCCAGCAGGCCGAAGGCCAGGCCCTGCCGCTGGAACCGAGCAGTGCCGAGCAGGCGCCGGTCGCTGAGGCCCAGGCGCCAGTCGTCTCCGTTGCGCCTGCCACGCCAGCCACCAGCGCCGCGCCGACTGCCGCCGCGCCTGTGGCACCGGTTGTCGCGCCAGCCGCCCCTGCCGTGGCCACCCCCGCCGTGCCTGCCGCCACCGCGCCAGCCGCCGCCGCTGCGGTCGCACCGACTGCACCCGCTGAAGCCGCACCGGCCCCGGCCGGCAGCGCCAAGGTTCATATCCAATTCACCGCCGATTGCTGGACCCAGGTCACCGACGGCAACGGCAAGGTGCTGTTCAGCGCCATCAAGCGCAAGGGCGACAGCCTGGAACTGACCGGCAAGCCACCGTTCGCGGTGCGCCTGGGCTTCGCCCGCGGCGCCCAGGTGAGCTACAACGGCCAGGCGGTCGATGTCGCCCCGTTCACCAGTGGCGAAACCGCTCGCCTGAAGTTGGGACAGTAATTCATGCACGGCGAATCTCCGATCAAACGTCGCGAATCCCGCAAGATCTGGGTCGGCAATGTGCCGGTGGGTGGTGATGCGCCCATCGCGGTGCAGAGCATGACCAACACCGACACCAACGATGTCGCGGCCACCGTGGCGCAGATCCAGCGCCTGGTCGATGCCGGCGTGGACATCGTCCGTGTCTCGGTGCCGGACATGGACGCAGCCGAAGCCTTCGGCAAAATCAAGAAACTGGTCAGCGTGCCGCTGGTCGCCGACATTCACTTCGACTACAAGATCGCTCTGCGCGTGGCCGAGCTGGGTGTCGACTGCCTGCGCATCAACCCTGGCAACATTGGCCGTGAAGACCGTGTGCGCGCCGTGGTCGATGCCGCCCGCGACCGTGGTATCCCGATCCGCATCGGCGTCAACGCCGGCTCCCTGGAAAAGGACCTGCAGAAGAAGTACGGCGAGCCGACCCCGGCGGCGCTGGTCGAATCGGCCCTGCGTCACGTCGAGCACCTCGACCGCCTGGATTTCCAGGACTTCAAGGTCAGCGTCAAGGCCTCCGACGTGTTCATGGCCGTCGAAGCCTATCGCCTGTTGGCCAGGCAGATCATCCAGCCGCTGCACCTGGGCATCACCGAAGCCGGTGGCCTGCGCTCGGGGACGGTGAAATCCGCCGTCGGCCTAGGTATGCTGCTGGCCGAAGGCATCGGTGACACCATCCGCATTTCCCTGGCCGCCGATCCGGTCGAGGAAGTGAAGGTCGGCTACGACATCCTCAAGTCGCTGCACCTGCGTTCCCGTGGCATCAACTTCATCGCCTGCCCGAGCTGCTCGCGGCAGAACTTCGATGTGGTCAAGACCATGAACGAACTGGAAGGGCGCCTGGAGGACCTGCTGGTGCCGCTGGACGTGGCGGTGATCGGTTGCGTGGTCAACGGCCCGGGCGAAGCCAAGGAATCGCACGTGGGCTTGACCGGCGGCACGCCGAACCTGGTGTACATCGACGGCAAGCCATCGCAGAAGCTGAACAACGACAACCTGGTCGACGAGCTGGAAAAGCTCATTCGCCAGAAAGCGGCCGAGAAGGCCGAGGCCGACGCGGCGCTGATCGCCCGCGGCTGAGACACAGATTCGTAAGGACTATTCGTGAGCAAATCGCTGCAAGCCATCCGTGGCATGAACGACATCCTGCCCGACCAGTCGCCGCTGTGGCGCTACTTCGAGGGCACCGTGGCTGGCTTGCTGGACAGCTACGGCTACAGCCAGATCCGCACGCCGATTGTCGAGTTCACCGAGCTGTTCAAGCGCTCGATCGGTGAAGTCACCGATATCGTCGAGAAGGAGATGTACACCTTCCAGGATAACAAGGACTCGCTTACCTTGCGCCCGGAAGGCACCGCCGCTTGCGTGCGCGCAGTGCTCGAACACGGCATCATCGGTAATGGCCAGGTGCAGAAGCTCTGGTACGTGGGCCCGATGTTCCGCCACGAGCGCCCGCAACTGGGACGCTACCGGCAGTTCCACCAGATCGGTGTCGAGGTGTTCAACCTGGCCGGCCCGGATATCGACGCCGAACTGATCATGCTCACCTGGCGCCTCTGGGCGTTGCTGGGTATCCAGGACGCAGTGACCCTGGAGCTCAACAGCCTTGGCACCAGCGAAGCCCGCGGGCGTTATCGCGATGCACTGGTGGAGTTCCTGTCCCAGCGCATTGATCAGCTGGACGAAGACAGCCAGCGCCGCCTGAAGAGCAATCCGCTGCGTATCCTCGACAGCAAGAACGCAGGCACCCAGGCCGCCCTGGTGGGCGCGCCGAAGCTCGAAGAGTACCTGGACGAAGAGTCCCGCGTGCATTTCGAGGGTGTGAAGGCGCGTCTTGACGCTGCTGGCATCCCGTTCGTGATCAATACCAAGCTGGTACGCGGCCTGGACTACTACAGCAAGACCGTATTCGAGTGGGTTACCGACAAGCTCGGTGCCCAAGGCACGGTCTGCGCCGGCGGGCGTTACGACGGCTTGGTCGAGCAGATGGGCGGCAAGCCGACCGCTGGCGTTGGCTTTGCCATGGGTATCGAGCGCCTGCTGCTGCTGATCGAAACCCTCGGCCAGGTGCCTGAGTCGATCAGCCGTACCATCGACGTCTACCTGTGCGCCTTTGGGGAGCAGGCCGAGCTTGCCGGGCTGAAGATCAGCGAGCAGCTGCGTGATCGTCTGCCGAACCTGCGCCTGGCGGTCAACGCCGGTGGCGGCAACTTCAAGAACCAGTTCAAGAAGGCCGACAAGAGCGGCGCGCTGTTCGCCCTGATCCTCGGCGACGACGAGCTGGCCAAGCAAGAGATTGGCGTGAAGCCCCTGCGTGGCCAGGGCGAACAACAGAACATTGCCTGGGATGCGCTTGCTGCGCACCTGGAAACCGCGATCGCCCAGGCGTGATGCGGTCCGACAACGAATAGGCGAATAGGAGTATTGGGGTGTCGAGTACCGATGATGAAGGCCTGGCAGCGGCCAAGGACTGGTGGAACCGCAACGGCAAGCCACTGCTGACCGGCGCCCTGCTGGCCGGTGTGGTGGTGATGGGCTGGCAGACCTGGCACAAGTACCAGGCCAACCAGTCCCAAGGCGCTTCGGCGCTGTACCAGGCCCTGCTGGAAACCTCGCTGACGCCGGATGGCAAGCCTGACGCGAGCAAGGTGGCGGAGCTTTCCGGCAAGCTCAAGAGCGAGTTCGGCGGCACTGCCTACGCCCAGTACGGCAGCCTGTTCGTCGCCAAGGTGGCGGTCGAGAGCGGCAAGCTGGACGACGCGGCGAGCGAACTCAAGAGCGTGATGGACAAGCCGGCTGACGCCACCCTGAGCGAGATTTCGCGCCAGCGCCTGGCCCGTGTGCTCGCGGCCCAGGACAAGGCCGAGGACGCCCTCAAGCTGCTCGACGGCGACACCGACAAGGCCTTCCTGGCCAGCCGTGAAGAACTCAAGGGCGACCTGCTGGTGCAGCTGGGCCGCGCCGACGACGCGCACGGCGCCTACGAAAAAGCCAAGGCCGCGCTGTCCGACGACGCCGCGATCGGTGGCCTGCAACTGAAGCTGGATGACCTGGCCAAAGGGGACGCCTGAAGTGAAGGGTTGGAAACAAGCAGCAGTGCTCACCCTCGCCGTCCTGGCGGCGGGTTGCAGCAGCAACAGCAAGAAGGAACTGCCCCCGGCCGAGCTGACCAAGTTCACCGAGGAAGTGGTACTGAAGAAGCAGTGGAGCCGTTCGATCGGTGACGGCCAGGGTGAGACCTACAACACCCTGGTGCCGGCCATCGAGAACGACCGCATCTACGCTTCCGACGTCAACGGCGAAGTCTTCGCGCTGAACCGCATCACCGGTGACGTGGTGTGGAAGAAGGACCTCGAGCTGCCGGTTTCCGGCGCCGTGGGCGTGGGCTATGGCCTGGTCATGCTGGGTACCCTGAAGGGCGAGGTCATTGCCCTGGACTCCAGCACCGGCGAGGAGCGCTGGCGCTCGCGCGTCTCCAGCGAAGTGCTGGCACCGCCCGCCAACAATGGTGACGTGGTGGTGGTGCAGACCCAGGACGACCGCCTGGTCGGCTTCGACGCCGCCACGGGTGACCGTCGCTGGATCTACGAGAACAGCCCGGCCGTACTGACCCTGCGCGGTACCGGTGCGCCGGTGGTGACCAACCGCCTGGCCGTTGCCGGCCTGTCCACCGGCAAGGTGGTGGCGGTCGACATCAGCAACGGCGTGCCAGTGTGGGAAAGCCGCGTGGCTGTGCCGCAGGGCCGTTCCGAGCTGGACCGCGTGGTAGACATCGACGGCGGCCTGCTGCTGTCCGGTGGCACCCTGTACGTCAGCACCTACCAGGGCCGCGTCGCCGGCCTGGACCTGGAAAGCGGCCGAGTGCTGTGGCAGCGCGATGCCTCCAGCTACGTGGGTGTCGCCCAGGGCTTCGGCAACGTCTATGTCAGCGAAGCGTCGGGCACCGTGCAGAGCGTCGACGAGCGTTCTTCCAGCTCGCTGTGGAGCAACGACTCCATGGCCCGCCGTCAGCTGTCGGCGCCGGAAGTTTTCTCCAGCTATGTGGCCGTCGGTGACTTCGAGGGTTACCTGCACCTGCTCAGCCAGGTCGATGGCCGTTTCGTCGGCCGTGAGCGTATCGACAGCGATGGCCTGCGCGCCCGCCCACTGGTGGTCGGCGACACCATCTATGTCTTCGGCAACAGCGGCAAACTCGAGGCACTGACCATCCGCTGAAGCTATGCTTGGGCCCGTTCGCGGGCTCAGGTTGCGGCGTAGGAAACGCCGCCCGAACTCCGGCCGCTGCCTTGCAGCGGCCTTTGCATTTTCAAGAATTCAAGAGTGGAGAGCCGCATGGTTCCCGTAATCGCCCTGGTGGGCCGCCCCAACGTCGGCAAATCCACCATGTTCAACCGCCTGACCAAGACCCGCGATGCCATCGTCGGTGACCTGTCGGGCCTGACCCGTGACCGCCAGTATGGTGATGCCAGCTGGCAGGGTCGTTCCTACATCCTGATCGACACCGGCGGTATCACCGGTGACGAGGTGGGCATGGACGAGAAGATGGCCGAGCAGTCGCTGATGGCCATCGAGGAAGCCGACTACGTGCTGTTCCTGGTTGATGCCCGGGCCGGCATGACCGCCGCCGACCAGATGATCGCCGATCACCTGCGCAAGCGGAACAAGGAAGCGATCCTGGTCGCCAACAAGATCGACAACATCGATCCCGATATCGCCCGCGCCGAGTTCTCGCCGCTGGGCATGGGCAACGCCATCCCGGTGGCGGGCTCCCAGGGCCGCGGCATCAACGCCCTGATGGAGTCTCTGCTCGGCCATATTCCCCGTGATCCCGAGGAAGAAGCCCTCGACGAGGATGTCGCCGAAGGCGAAGAAGCCACGCGCATCCCCGGCCCGAGCGAGAAAGACGGTATCAAGATCGCCATCATCGGCCGCCCCAACGTTGGCAAGTCGACCCTGGTCAACCGCATGCTCGGCGAAGAGCGCGTAGTGGTGTACGACCAGCCGGGCACCACCCGCGACAGTATCTACATTCCGTTCGAGCGTGATGGCGAGAAGTACACCTTCATCGACACCGCCGGTGTGCGCAAGCGCGGCAAGATCCACGAGGAAGTCGAAAAGTTCTCGGTGGTGAAGACCCTGCAGGCGATCAAGGACGCCAACGTGGTGATCTTCGTCATGGACGCCCGCGAAGGCGTGGTCGACCACGACCTCAACCTGCTGGGCTTCGCCCTCGACGCCGGCCGCGCCGTGGTCATCGCCCTGAACAAGTGGGACGGCATGGAGCCGGGCGAGCGCGACTACGTGAAGACTGAGCTGGAGCGCCGGCTGTTCTTCGTCGACTTCGCCGACATCCACTTCATCTCGGCGCTGCACGGCACCGGCGTGGGCCATCTGTACAAGTCGGTGCAGGCCGCGTTCAAGTCGGCGGTCACCCGCTGGCCGACCAGCCGCCTCACGCAGATCCTCGAAGACGCCATCAGCGTGCACCAGCCGCCGTTGGTCAACGGCCGCCGCATCAAGCTGCGCTATGCCCACCTCGGTGGCGCCAACCCGCCGCTGATCGTGATCCACGGCAACCAGACCGACAAGATCCCCAACTCCTACTCGCGTTACCTGGAGAACACCTACCGCCGGGTGCTCAAGCTGGTCGGCACGCCGATCCGTATCGAGTACAAGGGTGGTGACAACCCGTTCGAGGGCAAGAAGAACACCCTCACCGATCGCCAGGTCAACAAGAAGCGCCGCCTGATGTCGCACCACAAGAAGGCCGAGAAGAAGCGCCGCGACAAGCGCTGATTCCGTGCTGGCTTCATCGCCGGCTAGCCGGCTCCCACAGCGTAAGCACAAGCCACAATACCTGTGGGAGCCGGCTTGCCGGCGATAGGGCTCTTTGATCCACCGCAATCCCCCTATTGTTTCAACCTTTTTCCTGACCGCTCGTTCCGCTATGCTCGGATCCACCCCCGTGCCGGACAAACCCCAGGAAAGAGGGCTCCATGATCCGCAGCAAACTGCCGAACGTCGGCACGACCATCTTCACCACCATGTCGCAACTGGCCATGCAGACCGGTGCGCTCAATCTGTCTCAGGGCTTCCCTGACTTCAACGGCCCCCAGGCCCTGCTCGATGCCGTTGGCCGCCACGTGGCCGCCGGGCATAACCAGTATTCGCCGATGACTGGCCTGCCAGCCCTGCGCCAGCAGGTTGCGGCCAAGATCGCCCGGCTGTATGGCGTGGCAGTGGATGCCGACCAGGAAGTGACCATCACCCCCGGCGCCACCGAGGCGATCTTCTGCGCGATCCAGGCGGTGATCCACCCCGGTGACGAGGTGATCGTCTTCGACCCCAGCTACGACAGCTACGAGCCGTCGGTGGAACTGGCCGGTGGCCGCTGCGTGCATGTGCCGCTGCGCGACGGCAGCTTCAGCATCGACTGGCAGAAGTTCAGCGATGCGTTGAGCCCGCGCACGCGCATGGTCATCCTCAATTCGCCGCACAACCCCAGCGGCGCGTTGATCAACCGCGACGACCTGGACCAGCTGGCCGCGTTGATCGGCAACCGCGATATCTACCTGGTCAGCGACGAAGTCTACGAGCACCTGATCTACGACGGTGTGCGCCACGCCAGCGTGCTGGCCCACGCGCAGTTGTACAGCAAAGCCTTCGTCATCAGCTCGTTCGGCAAGACCTACCACGTCACCGGCTGGAAAACCGGCTACGTGGTCGCGCCACCGGCCCTCAGCGCCGAATTGCGCAAGGTGCACCAGTACGTCAACTTCTGCGGCGTCACGCCCTTGCAGTGCGCGTTGGCCGACTTCATGGCCGAGCACCCTGAGCACATCGACGAACTGCCGGCCTTCTACCAGGCCAAGCGCGACCTGTTCTGCGATTTACTGCAGGCCTCGCGTTTCACCTTCACCCGCACCCCGGGCACCTATTTCCAACTGGTGGACTATTCGCAGATTCGCCCCGACCTGAACGATGTCGACATGGCGCTGTGGCTGACCCGTGAGCATGGCGTGGCCAGCATCCCGGTGTCGGTGTTCTACCAGCAACCCATCCCCGAGCAACGCCTGGTACGCCTGTGCTTTGCCAAACGCGAGGAGACGCTGCGCCAGGCAGCGGAAAGACTATGCGCGATTTGAGCCAACTGCCGAACCTGAAAATCGCCCTGGTGCAGACCACCCTGGCCTGGCACGACCGGGAGGCGAACTACGCGCACTTCGAGGAACTGATCACCCAGGCCGGTGAGGTGGACCTGGTGGTCCTGCCGGAAATGTTCACCACCGGGTTTTCGATGGAGTCCGAAAGCCTGGCCGAGCCGGAAAACGGCCCGACCTACAAATGGCTCAAGGCCCAGGCGAAGAAAGCCAGCGCGGTGATCACCGGCAGCGTGATCATCCAGGCCGCCGACGGCAGCCACCGCAACCGCCTCCTGTGGGCGCGGCCCGATGGCGAGATCCTGCACTACGACAAGCGCCACCTGTTCCGCATGGCCGGTGAGCACAAGCACTACACCCCGGGCGAGCGCCAGGTGCAGTTCGAGCTCAAGGGCTGGCGGATTCGCCCGCTGATCTGCTACGACCTGCGTTTCCCGGTGTGGAGCCGCGATGCCCAGGACACCGACCTGCTGCTGTACACCGCCAACTGGCCGGCGGCGCGGCGCCTGCACTGGAACCGGCTGCTGCCGGCACGGGGCATCGAGAACCTGTGCTTCGTGGCAGCGGTGAACCGGGTCGGCACCGATGGCAAGGGCTTCGCCTACTCCGGCGACAGCCAGGTGCTGGACTTCCAGGGTGAGAGCCTGCTCAGCGCGGGCGAGGCCGACGGGGTGTTCACCGTGGTGCTGCGGGCGGCGGAGCTGGCCGCGTATCGGGCGCGGTTCCCGGCCAACATGGATGCCGATACCTTCGAATTGCATTGACCCCATCGCAGGGCAAGTCGGGACGGCGCCCCGACTTGCCCTGATGCTTTATTCAGTCAGTACACATCCCGCCGATAGCGCCCATCCTCGATCAGCTGCTGCACCCGCACCTCACCAAGCATGCCCTGCAGCGCTGCATCAACGCCGGCAGCCATGCCGTGCAAACTGCCGCAGACATACACGCAAGCACCGTCATCGACCCAGCGCTTGAACTCGGCGGCCTGCTGCAACAGCACGTCCTGCACGTAGATCTTCTCTGCCTGGTCCCGTGAGAAAGCCAGGTCCAGCCGTTGCAGGTCGCCGCTTGCCACCCAGCCTTGCAGTTCCTCACCGCACAGCAGGTCGTGCGCCTGGTTTCGCTCACCGAACAGCAGCCAGTTGCGCTGCTCGCCCGCAGCGATGCGCGCCTTGAGCAGGCTGCGCAGGCCAGCCAGGCCGGTGCCGTTACCGATCAGCACCAGGGGGACCGATTCGCCGGGCAGGTGGAAGCCGCTGTTGCGACGCAGGCGTGCGCTGACGCTGCCATCGAGTGGCAGGTACTCGGTCAGCCAGCCGGAACCCAGGCCCAGGCTGCCATCGGTGTGACGCTCCTGGCGCACGATCAGCTCCAGCGCGCCGTCGCTGGCGATGGATGCAATCGAGTATTCGCGGGCGGCCAGCGGGATCAGGGCATCGACCAGCGCCTGGGCATGCAGGCCCACCAGGTGTTCGCGGCCGACCGGTAGCTGGCGGCTGGCCAGGGCCTGCGCCAGGCTTTCCTGCAGGCCGTCGAGTTGCACCGGGCAACGAGGGTCGAGGCCCAGGCCTGCCAGGAAGGCATCGACACGGGGCTGGCCATTGCGCGGCAGGATCTCGATCAGGTCGCCTGCTTCCCAGGTTGCGGGCATTTGCGCCTGCAGGCCCAGCAGGTAGACCGGCGCGCCCTGGCTGCCCGGGTTGAGCAGTTCACGGCGCAGCAGGCGCCAGTTGCCGAAGCTCGGTGGTTGCCAGGCAGCGACCGGAAGAGTGCCGGTCAGTTGCGTCAGTTCCTGTTGCCACAGCGCAAGCGCGGCAGGGTCGGCATTGTCCACTTCCACCGGGCTGAAGGCGCAGGTGGCGCCGCGCTCGCCGAGCCAGGCCTGGAGGCGGCGGGCGAAGCCGCAGAAGTGCGGGTACTGGCGGTCACCCAGGGCGAGCAGGGCGTAGTCCAGGTGCTCCAGCGCCCACGGCTGGCCGAGGACCTTGCGCTCGAAGCCGCGGGCACTGTCCGGGGCTTCACCGTCGCCGAAAGTGCTGACCACGAACAGTACGCGGTTGGCATTGCGTAATTGGGCTTCGCCCAGCTCGGCCAGCGGACGGACCTGCACCGGCAAGCCGGCAGCTTGTAGCTGGCCGGCGCTCTGCCAGGCCAGCTGTTCGGCGAAACCGCTCTGGCTGGCGAAACCGATCAGCCAGCTGTCGCCGGCGTTGCCCTGATCACCCACCGCGCCACGGGCGGCGCGTACCTGGCGTTTCTTGCGGCGGCGGTCGAGGTACAGCAACCAGCCGGTGACGAAGAACAGCGGCATGGTCAGGCTGGCGAGGGTGACGATGATGCGCCCGGGCAGGCCGAAGTACTCGCCGACGTGCAGGGCATAGACGCTTTGCAGCAGTTGCGCCTTGAACGACTTGTCGGCATAGCGTTCGTGACGCTTGACCTGACCGCTGGCCGGGTCGAGGGTCAGGGTGTTGAAGGCCCGCTCGTGCTCGGCGCCCCGCAGCAGGTAGAACAGCGTCGCGGGCTGGCCGCCGGCCGGCGGCAGGCGCAGGTTGTAGGTGGCCAGGTCCGGGCCTGCGGCTGCCTTGAGGTTGGCCCAGATGGCGTCATAGTCCACCACCCGAGGCGGGGCGTTCTTGTCCACTTTGGGCGGGCCATGACGACCGCCACGGCCTTCGCCGCGTTTCTGCTCGCCCGCCGCAGGCTGGTCGGCCAGCAGGCGGTTGAGGCCCGCGCGGTACCACTCGTAGGACCAGAACAGCCCGGTAAGGGCGAACAGCAGGTAGAACAGCAGGCACCAAGTGCCGAACACCGCGTGCAGGTCCCAGTTGAAGGCGCGGCCTTTCTTTGCCCAGTCGAGGGTCAGCCAGGTCCGCCAGTTCAGGGCCTTGCGCGGCCAGCGCAGGTACAGCCCGGAGAGGCAGAAGAAGATCAGCATCAGGGTGCAGGCGCCGGTGATCTGCCGGCCGGTGTCGCCCATGGCCAGGAACCGGTGCAGGTTGAGCATGAGGTTGAAAAAGCCAAGGCCTGCGACTTCACCCTTGAGCTCGCCGGTGTATGGGTCGGCGTAGCGCAGCGCGCCACGGCGCTCGCCGGGGGCCGGGGTGAAGAAGATCCGCGCCGCGTTGCCGTCGCGGGTATCGACCCAGAGCATGGAGACCTGGTCGCCTTGCGCGGCCTCGACCCGACGCACCAGCTCGGCCGGCGGCAGCACGCCTTCCTGGCGTACCTCGACCTTGAGCACCTCGGCGTTGAACGCGCGCAGCAGTTCTTCCTGGAATGACCAGATCGCGCCGGTGATGCCCATCAGCGCCAGAACCAGGCCGGCGGTGATGCCAAGCAACCAGTGCAATTGGAACAGCGTCTTCTTCACCACATCGATCACCTTGTCTTGCCGCCAGCAACTGCGCGGCGTGCATTATGCCTTGATACGCAAAAGCCCCGTTCAATCGATTGAACGGGGCCCGGGGTGCGGCTTTTAGAAGTGGACGCTGGTGGTCAGCAATGCCGTGCGTCCCGCTGCCTGGTTGGCGAAGTGGGTGGAGTAGGCCTTGTCGTAGTAGACCTCGTTGGTGAGGTTCTGCACGTTCAACTGCAGGTCGATGTTCTTGGTCAGCTTGTAGGCCGCCATGGCGTCGTAGCGCACGTAGCTGTCGACCATGGTGGTGTTGGCCACGCTGCCGTAGACGTCGTCGACATAGAAGGCGCCGCCACCGACTGTCAACCTGGGCGTCAGCTGGTAGGTGGTCCACAGGCTGGCGCTGTTGTTCGGCGTGTTGGGCAGCTGGTTGCCGTCGTTGGCCTTGCCCAGCGGGCCACCGTCGATCTGGCGGGCCTGCATGTAGGTGTAGCCGGCGAACACCTGCCACTTGTCGGTCAGCTTGCCGCTGGCCGACAGCTCGATGCCTTGCACGCGGGTTTCACCGACGTTCTCGTAGGTGTTGGTGTTGACCTGGACCCGGGCGTTTTCCTTCTCGGTGCGGAACAGCGCCGCTGCCAGGGACAGGCGCTGGTCGAGCAGGTCCCACTTGGTGCCGAGCTCGTAGTTGGTGGTTTCTTCCGGCTCCATGTCACTGCCCAGCAGGTTGCCGGAGCGGTCGGTGGTGTTGCCCAGCGGGTTGCCTTCGGTACCTTCGCCGAGCATGGCGCCAGGCGGCGTGGCCGAGGTGGCATAGGACACATAGATGCTGCCGTTGTCGGCTGGCTTCCACACCAGGCCCAGCTGGCCGGTGATGAACTCGCTGGTGTCCTGGCCCTTGGCGGGCACGCCCTTGGCGCTCACCGCGGTGCTGCCGTCGGCATTGTAGCCACGGTAGTCGGTGTCGAAGTGGTCATAGCGCAGGCCCATGTTGAGCAGCCACTGCGGGGTCAGCTCCAGGGTGTCGAACACGTAGAGTGCGCGGGTCTTGCTGCTGGTCTTGGTGCCGGCGTAGTTGCGCGCGACGGTGCCGACCCAGGCATCGTCCGGGTTCGGGTTGTCCAGCGAGGTGCAGCTGCCGCCGCTGCCCGGCCCGGTGCAGGTGAGCTTGCTGTTGGGAGTGACAGTGTAGCTCTGGCGGTCGGACTCTTCCTTGGTGAACTCGACGCCGGTGGAGAAGCTGTTCTTCAGGCCGCCCAGGTAGAACTCGCCGAACAGGTCGGTCTGGTTGGTGGTGGTGGCGGTGTTGCCCACACGGGTGTTGGCGCGACGCCAGACGCCGTTGTTGTTGACGTTGCCGGCGCTGTCGTCAGGCTGGGTCAGCACATAGTCCTGCATGCTGTTGCCGTGGCGCAGGGTGTTCTTGATGGTCAGCGTGTCGGACAGGTCGTGCTCGATGGCGAAGGTCGCGATATCGACACGGGTCTTGCGGAAGTCGCGGCCGGTCAAGCCGTAGAAGTTGTCGCTGTCGCCGCCGTCCACCGGTTTGTCCGGATGGGCAGAGGTGCGTGCGGTGCTGCCAGCCCGTGGCACGCTGTAGGGGATGCCCGAATCCGGCAGGTCGTCGCTTTCCAGGTGGTAGTAGTCGAGATTGACGCGGGTCGGCGTGCCCAGGCCGAACGCCAGCGACGGGGCGATGCCCCAGCGGTCGTAGTTGACCTTGTCGCGGCCGGCGACGTTGCTCTCGTGGGTCATCAGGTTCAGGCGCCCGGCGACGCTGTCGCTGAACTGGTAGTTGCCGTCGAAGGTGTAACGCTGGGTCTGGTCGCTGCCCCAGGTCCAGGCGCCGTCCAGCGAGTTGCCCAGGTGCGCGCGCTTGCTCACCAGGTTGATGGTGCCGCCGGCTGCACCGCGGCCACCAATGGCCGAGTTCGGCCCCTTGGCCACTTCGACAGACTCGATGGCGAAGATTTCGCGGGTCTGGGCGCCGGTGTCACGCACGCCGTCCAGGTAGGTGTCGCCCTGGGCGTCGAAGCCGCGGATGAAGGGGCGATCGCCCTGCGGGTTGCCGCCTTCGCCGGCGCCGAAAGTGATCCCGGGCACAGTGCGCAGGGCGTCCTGCAGGGACATGGCGTTGGTGTCCTTGATCACCTGCTGGGGAATTACCGTGATCGAGCGCGGCGTGTCCACCAATGGCGCGGTGTACTTCTGCGACGAGGCCTTGTCGACCCTGTACTCGGTGCTTGCCTGTTCGGCCTTGCCATTGACGCTGGTGGCGTCGAGGGTGATGGCGTTGCTGGCGGCCGGGTCGGCGGCATAGGCCGAGGTGGCGGTGATCGCCATGCCGATGGCGGAGGCGAGCAGACGTGGTGAACTCACAGCAGATGGCACGTGACGCATTGTTGTAGACCTTCCCCAAGGTATGAAGGCCGCGGATGTTAATGTAAGCGAATGTAAGGAACAATTGAGAAGCGTTACCATTCGCCGGGAATTTACATTCTTTACAATTTGGCCTTACGGTTTTAACGGTCTCGTGCGTCTTGCCCTGGTGAAAGGGGGGTGAAAGGGGCTTGTGGTGAGTAAAAGGTAATCAATATCATTGACGCCCCTAACGCTCTCGGTGCCGTCGCCATGCTGCTTCACATCCCAGGCCTGTTCGAGGCCGACGAAATCCTGCGCATTCGCGAGGCCCTGGAGCAGGCCGACTGGGCCGACGGCAAGATCACTGCCGGTTATCAGTCGGCCAAGGCCAAGCACAACCTGCAGTTGCCCGAGGGCCATGCGCTGGCCAAGGAGATCGGCAGTGCGTTGATCGAGCGGCTGTGGCGCAACCCGTTGTTCATGTCCGCGGCGCTGCCGCACAAGGTGTACCCGCCGCTGATCAACTGCTATCGCGAGGGCGGCAGCTTCGACTTCCATATCGACAATGCCCTGCGCCAGCCCAAGGGCAGCCCGGAGCGCGTGCGTACCGACCTGTCCTCGACGCTGTTTCTCAGCGACCCGGACAGCTACGACGGCGGCGAACTGGTGATCCAGGACACCTACGGCGTGCGCCAGGTCAAGCTGGCCGCCGGCGACCTGGTGCTGTACCCCGGCACCAGCCTGCACAAGGTCAACCCGGTCACCCGCGGGGCGCGCTATGCGGCATTCTTCTGGACCCAGAGCCTGGTGCGCGAGGACAGCCAGCGCACCTTGCTGTTCGAGATGGACAATGCCATCCGCCAGCTCGGCGCCGATGTGCCGGAGCACCCGTCGCTGCTGCAACTGACGGGCACCTACCACAACCTGCTGCGCCGCTGGGCCGAGGTCTGAGCCGTGTCTTATCAATTGCGCCGTGAGGAAGTGGTGGATGTCGCCGGGCTGAAGGCGATGCTCGAGCACAGCCCGGGGCAGGCCGCGCAGGCGATCCTCACGGCGGCGGGGCAGGGGGCGGTCGAGGCGCAGCTGTTGCTCGGGCAGATCCTGCTCGATGGGCGCGGTATCGAAGAGGATGCCACCGTGGCCCGCCGTTGGTTCGCCATTGCCGCCCAGGGCGGCAGCGCCATGGCCCACAACATGCTTGGCCGTTGCCTCGAGCACGGCTGGGGGGGCGAGGTGGATCTCGCCCAGGCAGCCATTCACTATGCCCGGGCGGCCGACGCCGGGCTGGACTGGGGGATGTACAACCTGGCCAACCTGTTGGCCACCGGTCGTGGGGTGGCCGCCAACCAGTCCCAGGCGTTGATGTGCTACGAGAAAGCCGCGCAGTTGGGGCATGCCAAGTCGATGAACCTGTATGGGCGGTATCTGGAGCAGGGCATTGCCACCGCCGCGAGCCCGGTGCGGGCCATGCGCTGGTACCGGCGTTCTGCCGAGGCGGGGGATTTCCGCGGGATGTTCAGCCTGGCGCTGGTGCTGGTCGAGCGGGGGCAGATAGCCGAGGCCGGGCCTTGGCTGGACCGGGCCAGGGTCGAGGGCAGCCTGAATTTCCTGCGCAGTGCGCTGGTGACGTTGCAGGGGGCGGGGCCGGTCTTGATGGCTTTTGCGGCGCGTTATGCCGAAGAGATCGAACAGCGTGGTACTTGAGTATGTCTGTTCCGGTCATATCGTGGGGCAAGCCCGCTTCCACGGGTATTCACGACGGGCGTGGGCTTGCCCCGCGATAGAATTGAAAACGGGGCCTTGCGGCCCCGTTGTGCATTACAGGTAGTAAGCCTTCAGCGGCGGGAAACCGTTGAACTCCACCGCGCTGTAGCTGGTGGTGTAGGCACCGGTGGACAGCCAGTACAGGCGGTCGCCGATGGCCAGGTTCAGCGGCAGGCCATACTTGTAGTTCTCGTACATGATGTCGGCGCTGTCGCAGGTCGGGCCGGCGATCACCACTTCCTCGGCCTCGCCTTTCTTCTCGGTCCAGATCGGGAACTTGATCGCCTCGTCCATGGTTTCGATCAGGCCGGAGAACTTGCCCACGTCGGTGTAGATCCAGCGCTCGACGGCAGTGCGCGACTTGCGTGCCACCAGCACCACTTCACTGACCAGGATGCCGGCGTTGGCGATCAGCGAACGGCCAGGCTCGAGGATGATTTCCGGCAGGTCGTCGCCGAAGTCTTCCTTGAGGAAGCGGATGATCTCTTCGGCGTAGGTCTCGAGGCTGTTGGTGCGGGTGATGTAGTTGGCCGGGAAGCCGCCGCCCATGTTGATCAGCTTCAGCTCGATGCCGTCTTCTTCCTTCAGGCGCTCGAAAATCACCTTGACCTTGGCGATGGCCGCGTCCCACACGCTGATATCGCGCTGTTGCGAGCCGACGTGGAAGGAGATGCCGTAAGGCACCAGGCCCAGGTCGCGGGCGAGGATCAGCAGGTCCATGGCCATGTCGGTCTGGCAGCCGAACTTGCGCGATAGTGGCCAGTCGGCGGTGGTGGAGCCTTCGGTGAGAATACGCACATAGACTTTAGAGCCCGGCGCGGCCTTGGCGATGTTGCGCAGGTCGGCCTCGGAGTCGGTGGCGTACAGGCGCACGCCTTTCTCGTAGAAGTAGCGGATGTCCTTGGACTTCTTGATGGTATTGCCGTAGCTGATACGGTCCGCGCTGACGCCGCGGCCGAGCACCTTGTCCAGTTCATAGATCGAGGCGATGTCGAAGCTCGAGCCCTTTTCCTTCAGCAGGTCGATGATCTCGACCGCAGGGTTGGCCTTGACCGCGTAGTAGACCTTGGCGAATTCGAACCCGGCGCGCAGGTCGTCATAGGCCTGGCTGATCATCTGGGTATCGATGAGAACGAACGGGGTTTCCTGCTTGTCGGCGAACGCCTTCATTTTCTGGAAGGTGTCACGCGCAAAGTAGTCTTCGACCTGGATCGACATGCTCAGGGGCTCCATGGGCAAACTGAAAAGATAAGTGGCAGCAACTGAACGTCCTCCGTATCCCCACTTTGGTTCGCCTACTTCCCAAGGCATGTCGCCGAAAGCAAAAAGGTCAGTCGTGCCGGAAAAGGCGGATGACCTTGCTGTCTCGTCGTCAGTACTTGAGCCGGATGGATCGTTTCCAGCATGGACGTTCGGCGCGCACTTTAGGACGTGAAAACGGCAATATCAACAGGCAATCCCGGGGTGCTCGTCGCCTGTCGCGGAGCTGCTGCTGTGATAACCGACTGATGTGCGCCCGGTAGGTTCCTGAAAAGGCCACCAGCGTAAAAAATTGTGGAATAGGTGGCGATCTGGCCGCGATCGGCTGACAGCTTCATTCTTTGCATGATGGCTCTGGTTTCGCTGCGAAAGGGCGGAGGAAACCCTGGGTGACCGTTTGTCGGGGTTTGAGGCAGAGCGGCGAATGGTTACGGAGTGTTCAAATTTATGGCCACATGCTCAGCCCGGTTTTTACCGCAAAATTAGCCATAAATTTTTTGTTACGCAGAGCCCGTCGTGGCCATTGGTCGTGCAAGGGACATGTCGATTGCCGTCCTTGATGAGAAACATTACTATTCGCGACCTCATCTGCCTCCCTGACGACCCCGACCGTGTCCGGACCCAAAGGCTTCCTCGACCATTACCAAGAGCTGATCGGCACCTGGACGCGCAAACTGCGCAGTCGACAGCAGGCCGAGGACCTCACCCACGATGCCTTTGTGCGGGTGCTGGAAAACCCGCGCGAGCAGGTCGAACAGCCACGCGCCTATCTGCACCAGACCGCCCGTAACATCGCCGTCGACGGCTTTCGCCGCGAGGACCGGCGCCAGGCCCTGGAGCTTGAGACCTTCGCAGGGGGCATGGCCGCAGGGGACGACCCGGAAGCGTATGTACATGCCCTGGAACTGGCCGACAGCGTCGAGCGTGCGCTGGCCGAGCTGCCGCTGAATTGCCGCAGGGTGTTCATCTGGCAGAAGCTCGAAGGCCTGACCCAGGCCGAAATTGCCGAGCGCATGGGTTTGACCAAGAACATGGTCGAAAAGTATATGATCCGCACGCTCCGACATCTGCGTGAGCACCTGGATGTGTCGGCCAGATGAGTCAGGAGACCCCTTCGATGAAACAGCACGCGCCCGATCCCGTGGGCGAGCAGGCGGCCAGCTGGTTCGCCCGCGCCCAGGACGCGCCGCACGACAATGCCGTGCAGGCGGCGTTGCAGGCGTGGCTGGCGCAGCACCCCTCAAATCGGCAAGAGTACGAGCGCGTGGCGCAACTGTGGCGCGCCGCCGACTTCATTCCGCGTCAACGCCTCGAAGCGCTGTGCCAGCCCGAGCCGGTACGTCAGTTGCCGCGCCGCCGCCTGCTGCGCCAGGCATTGGCGGCCGGCGTGGCGGTGGTCGCGCTGGGGCTGGGCTGGACAGGTTGGCAGTATCAACAGCTCAACCATAAGGACACGTTGACTACGGCCCTGGGCGAGCGGCGTCAGGTCGAACTGCCGGACGGTTCACGGCTGGAGCTCAACAGTGCCACCCAGGTGCAGGTGATGTTCTCTGCGGGGCAGCGCCATGTGCGCCTGGGCGCGGGCGAGGCGATGTTCATCGTCGCCCATGACAGCGATCGTCCCTTCGTGGTGAGCACTGCCCAGGGCGATGTCACCGTCACCGGCACCCGCTTCGATGTACGCCAGGATCCGAACAGCACCCGCGTGGCGGTGGAGCAAGGTTCGGTGAAGGTACAGGGCGCGGGCGAGTCGCTGGCGCTGCTCACTGCGGGCCAGGGTTCGCATATCGATGCGCAGGGCAAGGTCGCCGCGCCCTATGCCATCGATGCCAACGCGGTGACCGCCTGGCGCCAGGGCAAGCTGGTATTCGACAACGCGCCGCTGAGCGATGTCGTGGCGGAAGTCTCGCGCTACCGTGCCCGGCCACTGCATGTGGCGCCCGGCAAGGCCGCCGCGCTGCGCCTGTCGAGCACCTTCAGCACTGACGACCCGGACGCCCTGTTGCGGGCCTTGCCGAGCATCCTGCCGGTGCGGGTGAAGACCCTTGCGGACGGCTCCAGCGAAATTGTTCTGAAATAGACTCAGGTTTTTTTCCGTTCGTTCGTCTTCCCCGCCAGCTGCAACTGCCAAGCATTTCCATTTGCGTGCGGTTGGCGTTTATCCCGACTCTCAGGACCCATCGAAGACGTGAACAACAATAATTCCCTTCTCCAGCTGCGCCGCCTGGCGCTGGCCCTGGCGGTCAGCGCCGCCGCCGGCAACAGCTACGCCGACAACATCCAGATCCAGGCCCAGCCATTGGCGGGCGCGCTCAAGCAATTGGGCCAGCAGACCAACCTGCAACTGTTCTTCAGTCCCGAGCTGGTGGATGGCAAGCAGGCCCCGGCGGTGTCCGGCAACCTGGCGCCGGAGCAGGCCCTGCAGCAACTGCTGCAAGGCAGCGGGCTGACCTTTGAGCAGTCCGCCGACACCGTGGTGGTCAAGCCGGCCCAGGCCGCTGGCACCCTGACCACCGGTAGCCTGGAGCTGGCGCCCACCGATATCAAGGTGGTCGGGGACTGGCTGGGCGACGCCGAGCAGAGCGTGGTGCAGAATCACCCGGGCGCGCGCACCGTGGTACGCCGTGAAGCGATGGTGGAGAAGGGCACGATGAACGTGCGTGACGCCCTGCGCGGTATCCCGGGCGTGCAGGTGCAGGATTCCAACGGCACCGGTGGCAGCGACCTGTCGCTGAATGTCGGCGTGCGTGGCCTGACGTCGCGCCTGTCGCCGCGTTCGACGGTGTTGATCGATGGCATCCCGGCAGCCTTCGCCCCCTACGGTCAACCACAGTTGTCGATGGCGCCGATCTCCTCGGGCAACCTCGACAGCATCGATGTGGTTCGTGGTGCAGGCTCGGTGCGCTATGGCCCGCAGAACGTCGGTGGGGTGATCAACTTCGTCACCCGGGCGATCCCCGAGAAGGCCAGCGGCGAGCTGTCCACCACCCTCGAGACTTCGCGCGATGGCGGCTGGAAGCACACCGAGTCGGCCTTCGTCGGCGGCACCGCCGACAACGGCATGGGCGTGGCGTTGCTGTATACCGGCGTGAATGGCGATGGCTATCGCGAAAGCAACAACGACAACGATATCGACGATGTGATGCTCAAGACCCACTGGGCTCCGACCGATGTCGATGAGTTCTGGCTCAATTTCCACTACTACGACGGCCGTGCCGACATGCCGGGCGGCCTGACCCAGGCCCAGTACGATCACAACCCGTACCAGTCGGTGCGCGATTACGACTACTTCAGCGGCCGGCGCAAGGACGTGTCGTTCAAGTGGCAGCGGCAGATCGACGACGCCACACAGTTCGAGGTGCTGACCTACTACACCGACAGCTTCCGTGGCAGCGCCATCGCCGCCCGCGACCAGAAGACCCTGTCTTCGTACCCACGCAACTACCACACCTTCGCCATCGAGCCACGCCTGTCGCGGATCTTCTTCGTCGGCCCGACCACCCAGGAAGTCAGCGTCGGCTATCGCTACCTCAAGGAAGCGATGCGCGAACAGTCCACCCGCCTGGCGCTGGTCGACAACGTGCCGACCGTGACCCCGACCTCCGACGGCCATGTGTTCCAGGACCGCAGCGGTGGCACCGAGGCCAGCGCCTACTACATCGACGACAAGATCGACGTCGGCAACTGGACCATCACCCCGGGTATCCGCTTCGAGCACATCAACACCGACTGGCGCGACCGACCGGTGCTGGACGCCAACTACCGCCCGGTGCTGGAGAAGAACCGCAGCATCACCAGCAACGAACCGCTGCCGGCACTTAGCGTGATGTACCACATGTCCGATGCCTGGAAGCTGTTCGCCAACTACGAGACCTCGTTCGGCAGCCTGCAGTACTTCCAGCTGGGCCAGGGCGGCGCCGGCGACAGCACGGCAAATGGCCTGGAGCCGGAGAAGGCGAAGACCTACGAAATTGGCACGCGCTATGACAATGGCAACTGGGCCGGTGAGCTGACAGCCTTCTACATCGACTTCGACGATGAGCTGCAGTACATCAGCAACGATGTCGGCTGGACCAACCTCGGGGCGACCAAGCACCAGGGTATCGAGGCCTCGGCGCGCTACGACCTGTCCGGCCTGGACCCACGACTGCAGGGGCTGTCGCTGAATGCCGGGTACACCTACACCCGTGCCACCTACGAGGGTGAGATCCCCAGCTTCAAGGGCCGTGACCTGCCGTTCTACTCGCGCCAGGTGGCCACCGCCGGTGTGCGCTACGAGGTCAACCGCTGGACCTGGAACCTGGATGCCTACGCCCAGTCGAAGCAGCGCGCGCCGGGCACCGGGATGAACGCCAATGGCAGTTTCAACGGCAACTACATCACCGAGCCAAGCGCCGACGGGCAGTATGGCGATATTCCGGGCTACGTCACCTGGCATGCCCGGGGGGGCTATGCGTTCGGGCCGCAGCTGTCGAACCTGAAGCTGGCCGCCGGGGTGAAGAACCTGTTCGACAAGCAGTATTTCACCCGCTCCAGCGACAACAACGCGGGGATCTATGTGGGTGAGCCGCGCACGTTCTATGTGCAGGCCAGTGTAGGGTTCTGATCCAAGATTGCCGGGGCGCAAAGCGCCCCCCGGCTTTCTATCAGGAGGTCACTGCCTCGGCCGGCGACACGATCGAGGTCTTCGCTCCGCGCGAGCGCCCAGAACTCAGGTACGCCGCAATCGACTCCTGCGTCACCTCGCCCAGGAACACCTGCTCGGCATCCAGCACCGGCAACCACGCCCGGTTGAACTCGTACATGCGCGACAGCAGGATGCGCAGGTGCTCGTCGTGCGCCGCGGTGGCATTGAACGGACGCAGGAAGGCACCGCAGGTTCCTTGCTGGCGGTGCATGTCGCGGCGGCGCACATAGCCCAGCGCCTTGTTCGCGGCGTCTGTCACCACTGCATAACGGCGGTCGTGCTCATCCAGCAGCTCCAGCACCTCGCTCACCGGTGTTTCCGGGCTCAGCGACGGCGCGTTGTCCGCCGCATCCTCGGCGCGCACCAGCAGCAGGCGCTTCAGGGTGCTGTCCTGGCCGACGAAGTTGCTGACGAAATCGTCCACCGGGTGTGCCAGCAGGGTGTCCGGGTGATCCAGTTGCAACAGCTTGCCAGCGCGGAAGATGGCGATCTTGTCGCCCAGCTTGATGGCTTCGTCGATGTCATGGCTGACCATGATCACCGTCTTGTTCAGGGCCCGCTGCATCTCGAAGAACTCGTTCTGGATCATCTCGCGGTTGATCGGGTCGACCGCGCCGAACGGTTCGTCCATCAGCAGCACCGGGGCCTCGGCGGCCAGGGCGCGGATCACGCCGATGCGTTGTTGCTGGCCGCCGGACAGTTCACGCGGGTAGCGTTGCAGGTACTGCTTGGGCTCGAGCTTGATCATGTGCATCAGCTCGCGGGCGCGGTCATGGCATTTCTGCTTGTCCCAGCCGAGCAGGCGCGGCACCACGGTGATGTTCTCCTCGATGGTCATGTTGGGGAACAGGCCGATCTGCTGGATCACGTAGCCGATACGCCGGCGCAGCGTCACCTCGTCCAGGCCGGTGGTGTCCTCGCCATCGATGAACACTTGCCCGGAGGTCGGGGTGATCAGGCGGTTGATCATCTTCAGCGTGGTGCTCTTGCCGCAGCCGGAGGGGCCGAGGAACACGCAGATTTCGCCTTCGTTGACGGTGAGGCTTACCGAGTCGACGGCTTTGACGTCCTTGCCGTTGACGTTGAAGGTCTTGCTGAGGTTCTTCAGTTCGATCATGAGCGCAGTCCTTCTGGAGTCAGGGCACGTTGCAGGGCTTGCAGGAGCAGGTCGGCGATGATCGCCAGCAGGCTGACCAGCACCGCGCCGACCAGCAGCATCGACATGTCGCTGCGGCTGATGGAGGTGAGAATGAGCACGCCCAGGCCGCCGGCACCGATGGTCGCGGCGATGGTCATCACGCCGATGTTCATCACCACGGCGGTGCGCACACCGGCGAGGATCACCGGCACGGCGATGGGCAGCTCGACCATGCGCAGGCGCTGGCCGAAGGTCATGCCGATACCGCGGGCGGCTTCACGAATACCGGGCTCGACGTTGGTCAGGGCCAGGTAGGTGTTGCGCAGGATCGGCAGCAGTGAATAAAGGAACACCGCGGTGATCGCCGGCAGCGGCCCCAGGCCCTGGC
Source organism: Pseudomonas soli (assembly GCF_021283165.2). Lineage (NCBI taxonomy): Bacteria > Pseudomonadati > Pseudomonadota > Gammaproteobacteria > Pseudomonadales > Pseudomonadaceae > Pseudomonas > Pseudomonas soli. The sequence goes on along the minus strand of NZ_CP128543.1, from coordinate 4,964,182 downwards.
CGAACTTCGAGTAGAACGGCAGCAGCAGGCCGAACAGGGCGATGGAGGGGATGGTCAGCAGCACCGTGGCGCTGGCCTGCAGGGGGCCGGCGAACACCGGGAAGCGGGTCATCAGGATGCCCAGCGGCACGCCGACAAGGATCGCCAGGCTTACCGCGATGCCGACCAGCATGATGTGCTGCCAGGTCAGTTGCAGGACCTGTGCCCAGTCGAGGTGGGCGAAGGTGTCGAGCAGGTTCATGGCTGTACCTCGCTGAGTGGGTGCTCACGCAGGAACGCGGCGGCCACCACCGTCGGGCTCTGGTGCTCGACATCGACCTTGGCGTTGAGCTGGCGCATGGTCTCGTCGTCCAGTTGCTCGGCCAGCGGCTTGAGCAGGGTGGCCAGGCGAGGGTGGGCGTCGAGCACGGCCTGGCGCAGTACCGGGGCGGCGGTGTAGTCGGGGAAGTAGTGCTTGTCGTCCTCCAGCAGCTTGAGGTCGAACGCGCTCAAGCGCCCGTCGGTGGTGTAGACCAGGCCGGCGAACACCTGGTTGTTGCGCATGGCGGTGTACACCAGGCCGCCGTCCATCTGGCGGATGTTGCGCCGGTCCAGCGGCAGCTCGTACAGCTCGCGCAGGCCGACCAGGCCATCCGGGCGGTTGGCGAACTCGGTGTCCAGCGCCACCAGGTGGTTGCGGTCGGGCTCGTCACGCAGCACCTGGTTGAGGTCGCTGATCGAGTTGATCTGCGGGTAGGCCTCGGCGACGGCCTTTGGCAGGCCCAGGGCGTAGGTGTTGCTGAACTTCGACGGAGTCAGCCAGACCAGGCCCTTTTTCGCGTCGAGTTCTTTCACTCGCGCATAGGTGGCTGCGGCGTCGGGCATGCGCTCGTCGATATGGTTGTACGAAACCAGCGATACGCCGGTGTATTCCCACATCAGGTCGAGCTGGCCGGTTTCCTGGGCCTGGCGGGCGATATTGCTGCCCAGGCCGGTGGTCACCCGCACATCGAAGCCGTTGGCGCGCAGATACTGGGCGGTGATCTCGGCGAGCACGGTCTGTTCGGTGAACACCCGGGCACCGATGCGCAGCTGTGGTTTTTCCGCTGCCTGGGCAACGCCTGCGCAAAGCAGGGCCGCGCCCAGGAACAAGGCGATGGATTTCTTCATGCTTTGCCTCTTGTTATTGGGCCAGTCCACGTTCCAGCCAGCGCTTGCTGGAGAAACTCACCAACGCATCGAGCGCCAGGGCCAGCAACGCCGTGCAGGCGGCGCCGAGCAGCAGCTGCGGTTGGTTGTTCAGGGCGATGCCGGGGAAGATCAGGCTGCCCAGGCTGTTGGCGCCGATCAGGAACGCCAGCGGCGCGGTGCCCACGTTCAAGGCCAGGGCCACGCGCACGCCGCCGACGATGATCGGCACGGCGTTGGGCAGCTCGACCTGCCACAACTGCTGGCGCGCGGTCATGCCGATGCCGGTGGCGGCTTCCTTGAGCGAGGCGGGGACGTTTTTCAGGCCCTCGTAGGTGTTGCGCACGATGGGCAGGAGGGAGGCGAGGAACAGTGCGAAGATCGCAGGACCTGCGCCGATGCCCAGGATACTCAGGGCAATGGCCAGGACGGCCAGGGGAGGAATGGTGTTGCCAACGTTGAACAGCTGCATGAAGCGCTCGGCCTTGTCGACCCGATGCGGTCGACTCAAGGCAATGCCGGCGGGGATGCCCACGGCCAGCGCCGCCGCCATCGAAGCCAGCACCAGGATCAGGTGCGCTTGCAGGTAGAACCCAAGATCGTCGCGGTAGCGGGCGATCGTGTCGATGCCGATCCAGTGGACCAGCAGGGCCAGGATGACGAGCACGGCGGCCCATCCCAACAGCCCTTTTCCGTAGCGTGCAGCCACAGGCGGACTCCTTTTTTATAGTCGGCGATCACACCCCCGTGCGGCCGGCCATTCCTGGCGGCGGGTGGTGTGCTCGCGAGTAGCAGCCGATGCGCGGCATCAGGCCATGAGCCGAACCCCGTCGGGCTCGTGAAGCAGGTGAAACCAGCCCTGAAGCGAAGCGGCTTGCAGGGGAGTGGACGTCTCCGTGGGCGTAAAGGTTCCCATCTGGGGCGGCATTTGGCCAGTGTTAATCACTGGGCTGTAGGAATTTTCACGCGAAAAAAAAGCGCGGATATTAAGTGGAGGCGTTGAAGTACCTGCTATCGAGGCGTTTGCCGACGCGACGTTGGATGGCCCTGGGCTAGGCGATGTATGCGTGGCTGTCGTGATTCCTCGAATGCCATGTTCGGGCCGCCTTTCGTATCTTCGGTTTTGGCCCGCGCCCCGACTTCAGGTATGATATCGCCCCTTTTTGAATCCCCAGTCAGGCGATTTCCCATGACCAACCAGGCCGCCGAAGTCGCGAAGCGCCGCACTTTCGCAATCATTTCCCACCCCGACGCCGGTAAGACCACCATCACCGAGAAGCTCCTGCTGATGGGCAAGGCCATTGCCGTCGCCGGTACCGTGAAGTCGCGCAAGTCCGACCGCCACGCCACCTCCGACTGGATGGAAATGGAGAAACAGCGCGGCATCTCCATCACCACCTCGGTGATGCAGTTCCCCTACCGCGAGCACATGATCAACCTGCTCGACACACCCGGCCACGAAGACTTCTCGGAAGACACCTACCGCACCCTGACCGCGGTGGACTCGGCGCTGATGGTGCTCGACGGCGGTAAAGGCGTCGAGCCGCGCACTATTGCCCTGATGGATGTGTGCCGCCTGCGCGACACGCCGATCGTCAGCTTCATCAACAAACTCGACCGTGACATCCGCGACCCGATCGAACTGCTCGACGAAATCGAGGCGGTGCTGAAGATCAAGGCCGCGCCGATCACCTGGCCGATCGGTTGCTACCGCGACTTCAAGGGTGTGTATCACCTGGCCGGCGACTACATCATCGTCTACACCCCGGGGCATGGCCACGAGCGCACCGAGGCGAAGATCATCGAGAAGCTCGACTCCGATGAAGCCCGCGCTCACCTGGGTGACGAGTACGACCGCTTCCTCGAACAACTCGAGCTTGTGCAGGGCGCCTGCCACGAGTTCGACCAGGACGCGTTCATCAACGGCCAGCTGACCCCGGTGTTCTTCGGGACCGCATTGGGCAACTTCGGTGTCGACCATGTGCTCGACGCGGTTGTCGACTGGGCGCCGCGCCCACTGGCCCGTGTCGCCCACGAGCGCACCGTGGAACCGGTGGAAGAGAAATTCACCGGCTTCGTGTTCAAGATCCAGGCGAACATGGACCCGAAACACCGTGACCGTATCGCCTTCATGCGCATCTGCTCGGGCAAGTACGAGAAGGGCATGAAGATGCGCCACGTGCGTACTGGCAAGGACGTGCGCATCGGCGATGCCCTGACCTTCTTCTCCTCCGAGCGCGAGCAGCTGGAAGAGGCCTATGCCGGCGACATCATCGGCCTGCACAACCACGGCACCATCCAGATCGGCGACACCTTCACCGAAGGCGAGGCGCTGGGCTTCACCGGCATCCCGCACTTCGCCCCGGAGCTGTTCCGCCGCGTGCGCCTGAAGGACCCGCTGAAATCCAAGCAGCTGCGCCAGGGCCTGCAGCAGCTGGCCGAAGAGGGCGCGACACAGGTGTTCTTCCCCGAGCGCAGCAACGACATCATCCTCGGCGCGGTCGGTGTGCTGCAGTTCGACGTGGTCGCCAGCCGCCTGAAGGAAGAGTACAAGGTCGAGTGCGCCTATGAGCCGATCACCGTCTGGTCGGCGCGCTGGATCAGCTGCGACGACAAGAAGAAGCTCGAGGAATTCCAGAACAAGGCGGTGGAGAACCTGGCCATCGACGGCGGTGGTCACCTGACCTACCTGGCCCCGACCCGGGTCAACCTGGCGCTGATGGAAGAGCGCTGGCCGGATGTGAAGTTCCGCGCGACTCGCGAGCACCACTAAGAGCAGCTACAAGCGTCAAGCTGCGAGTGTCAAGAAGAGGCGGGCCCGGAAAGGCCCGCCTTTTTCTTGTCGCTTGCAGCTTCAAGCTTGTAACTGACGTATGTCAGTTGCCGGCTTTTATGCTGGTCCAGATCCGCGTCCTGATGCGGTCGATCTTCGCCGGCATCGCTTCCAGCGCATACAACTTGCCCATCACGTCGTCACTCGGGTAGATCATCGTGTTGCCCTTCAGCGCCGGGTCCACCAGCGCATCCGCCTGCTGGTTGCCATTGGCGTACTGCACGAAGTTGCTGATGTTGGCCATCACTTCCGGCTGCAACAGGTAGTTCATGTACGTATACCCGGCCTTCTCGTCAGGTGCATCGGCCGGCATGGCCACCATGTCGAACCACATCGGCGCGCCTTCCTTCGGGATCGAGTAGCCCACCTTCACCCCGTTCTTGGCCTCCTCGGCTCGGTTCTTCGCCTGCAGCACGTCGCCTGAGAAACCCACCACCAGGCACACGTCGCCATTGGCCAGGTCGCCGGTGTACTTCGAGGAATGGAAGTAGCTGATATACGGGCGCACCTGCATCAGCAACGCCTTGGCCTTGTCGTAGTCCGCCGGGTTCTGGCTGTGGTGGGGCAGGCCCAGGTAGTGCAGGGCGATCGGCAGCAGCTCGGGGCCGTTGTCCAGCACCGCCACGCCGCAGCTCTTTAGCTTGGCGAGGTATTCGGGCTTGAAGAACAGGTCCCACGAATCGATGGGCGCATTGTCGCCGAGCACCGCTTTGACCTTGTCGATGTTGTAGCCAATGCCGGTGCTGCCCCACAGGTACGGGAAGCCGTACTGGTTGCCCGGGTCGTTGACCTCCAGGGCCTTGAGCAGCACCGGGTTGAGGTTCTTCCAGTTGGGCAGTTGCGACTTGTCCAGCTGCTTCAGGGCCTTGCCCTGGATCTGCCGGGCCATGAAGTGGTTGGAGGGGAATACCACGTCGTAGCCGGAGTTGCCGGTCATCAGCTTGCCGTCGAGGGTCTCGTTGCTGTCGAACACGTCGTAGGTGGGATTGATGCCGGTGGTTTGCTGGAAGTGCTTCAGGGTGTCCGGGGCGATATAGCTCGACCAGTTATAGATCTTCACCGAGTCGGCGGCACTGGCCACGCTGGCGGCCAGCATCAGGGGAGCGAGAAGGAGAGTGCGCATGTCGGGGTTACCTTGCTTTGTCTGTTGTTATCGAAGGCAGGCGATCAGCGGATCAGAAAATGAGGACGTAGGTCTTGCGCACGGTCTCCTGGATATCCCAGGTGCCGAGGCTGTTGGCCGGTAGCATCAGTGCGTCTCCGGCTTCTATGACCAGGGGCTCGCCACCGTCGGGGGTGAAGGTGCAGCGGCCCTTGATGAAATGGCAGAACTCCTGCTGCATGATCTGCCGCCGCCAGCGCCCCGGGGTGCATTCCCAGATACCGGTCTCGACGCCGTCGTTGCGTTCGACGCAGGTGACCGAAGTCACTGCGACCGGCTCGCCGAGGGGCATGGCGACCGGGGTGCTGCTGTCCAGGATGGCGCTGTCGGTGTGCTTGAACTGGGTGATGCTCATGACCAGTGGATCCTGTGTGGTGGTGAGGGGAAGTCAGTGCATGAAGCCTTCCATGAAGTCGGCCAGCCCACTGGCCAGGCGTCGCCGCCAGGGCGCGCTGGCGGGGTTGGCGAGGGTCCGGTCCTCGTGGACGAAACTCTGGATGATCGCGTTGTAGCCCAGCCAGCGGCACGGCTCGGGTGGCCAGCTGGCCAGGCTCGACAGCGGGCGGTTGTCGTGCACCCAGGGCTGCGCGGTCAGTTCGTTGTGCTGACCGAGGATCAGCGCGGCCAGGGTGCGTCCACCGAGGTTGGTGGCGCCGACACCCTCGCCGCCATAACCGCCGGCCAGGGCGATGCCGCGCTGGCGGTCGCAGAGCATGTGGGGGCGGAAACGCCGGGCCATGCCGAGGTTGCCGCCCCAGGAGTGGGTGATGCGTACGTGCTTGAGCTGTGGGAACAGTTCGCCGAACAGGTAGCGGCGCAGCTCCACCTCGTCGGTGGTCAGGGTGAAATCCTCGCGCAGACGGCCTCCGAAGCGATAGCCGCCGCGGGCACCGAACACCAGGCGGTTGTCGGCGCTGCGCTGGCCATAGGTGACCTGGCGGCTGTTTTCGCTGAAGGCCTGGCCCTGGCCCAGGCCGATCTGCTCCCAGGTCGACTCCGGCAGCGGCTCGGTGGCCACCAGCAGGCTCTGTACCGGCAGCTGGTGCCGCCCGAGCGGTGGCAGGCTGGCGGCGTAGCCTTCCACGGCCGGCACCACCCAGTGGCTGCGGATGCGTGCCAACGGGGTGCGCACTTCGCCGGTCTGCCAGTCTATGGCTGGGGTGTTCTCGTAGATCGGCACGCCCATGGCCTCGACCGTCCGTGCCAGGCCACGCACCAGCCTGGCCGGTTGAATGGTGGCGACGTGCGGGCTGTAGAGGGCGCCGTAGGGGTTGCTTACCTTCAGCTGGGCATCCAGCTGTTCCGGACGCAGCCAGCGGTAGTCGTCTTCATTCATGCCCTGGCGGTAGAGGTCGTCGAGCCAGGCGCGCAGGTTGCGTTCCTGTTCCGGGTAGCGGGCGGCGCAGTAGAGCACGCCGCCTTTGCGGTAGTCGCAGGCGATGCCTTCGCGCAGCAGCACGTCGTGGACTTCGTCGGGGATGCCTTGCAGCAGGTCGATGCTTTCACGCCGTTGCTGCGGCGAGAGCGTGGCCAGCAGGCGGTCCTCGCCCAGCAGGTTGCCCATCAACCAGCCGCCATTGCGTCCGGAGGCGCCGAAGCCGGCGATGTTGGCCTCGATCACCGCGATGTTCAACTGCGGCGCCTGGCGCTTGAGGTAGTAGGCCGTCCACAGGCCGGTGTAGCCGGCGCCGATGATGCACACGTCGAGATCCAGGTCCTGGCGCAGGGCCGGGCGCGCGCACAACGGCTCGTCGAGCTGGTCCATCCACAGGCTGATCGTGCGCAGGGGTTGCATCGGGTCGGCCTCCACATCCGTTCAAGGTATGTGGACGATCCTAGTGAAGCGCGGGGAGGGCTGTCTTACGTGCGTGCACGCAGGGAAATTTGCTTGAGGTAGGCTTTGGGCGACAGGCCGGTGTGCTCGCGAAAGCACTTGTAGAACGCCGACAGCGAATTGAAACCGGCGTTGAACGCCAGGTCATCGACGGGCGCCGTAGCGCAGCTATTGTCCAACCGGCTCAGCAGGTGCTGCAGGCGGGCCTGGTTGACGTAGCGGTAGAAGCTCTGGCCAAGCACCTGGTTGAGGAGGTAGGAAATCTGGTTGCGGCTGTAGCCGCTTTCGTCGGCGACCTGCTGCAGGTCCAGTTCAGGGTCAAGGTAGGGGCGTTGGGCCTGGAAGTAGTGCTCCAGGTCCTGGGCCATGGTCGACAGCTGGCGTGGCGACAGGCCAAGCCGGCTGGTGGCAGGGCGCGGACCACCGGCGGGCCTGCCCTTGGCATCGCCGCGCACCAGCGTGGCGTATTCGTTGACCTGCCAGATCAGCCCGTCCCTGACCGTGATCGCCTCGCTGGACTGGAACGCCACCAGGCCGTCGCCGCCTTGTACGGTGACCTGGTACTGGATGAACGCGGTGCAGCCATCGACGCGGATGCGGTCGCTGTGGACGATGTCCTCCCCGGCCTCGTGGGGCAGGCTGGCGCGCACGTAGTCGCGCAGCTGGCTGAAACCGAGCACGCGGTTCTGGAAGAAGTCGTGGTACTGGATATCCGGGTGGTACAGGGCCATCACCCCGTCCAGGTCGCGATGCTTCCAGCACAGGTGGTAGCGCATGACGGTGGCGGCGGTGAGCGGGGTCTGCCCAGGGCCGTCGGGGACGGTGGTGATAGACATGCCGTGGATGGTGCCTCGCCGCGTCCCGGTCTGACAAGAACCAGCCCGTATGCACAGGTCGCAGCCAGGGTTGCAGAAGGCCCTGCCGTTTCCGACCCGATCTGGCATTTTGCATGATGTTCAGATGTTGCCTACACGCCAACCGCCTGATTTATAAAGAAGTCATGTTTTGACACAAAGTGGCACAGCCCCTGCACTGCCTTACCCGAGAAAGGACCTCCCCCTCAGATAAAGGCGTCGAATCATGATCACACCTGCCGACTACCCCACCAACGACCCCAATCGCTCCGGTGTTTCCTGGGCCGCGATATTCGCTGGCGCAGCAGCGGCGGCGGCCTTGTCCCTGATCCTGGTGGTACTGGGAACAGGGTTGGGCCTGGCCGCTACCTCGCCTTGGGCCGACGAAGGCGCCAGCGCCAAGGCGCTTGGGATTTCCACCATCATCTGGCTACTGATCACACAGATACTGGCCTCGGGCCTAGGTGGTTACATCGCCGGTCGCCTGCGGATGAAATGGGCCAACCTGCACGGTGATGAAGTGTATTTCCGGGACACTGCACATGGCTTCCTGGCGTGGGCGGTTGCCACGCTCGTGGCGGCCATGCTGGTGCTCGGTACTGCTGGCAACTTGCTGGGCGCCGGCGCCACCGCTGTGTCCGGAGCGGCTACAACTGCCGCTGCGGGCGTGGCTGGCAGCGACAGCCAGGGCAAGGACCCGATGGGCTACTTCGTCGATAGCCTGTTCCGTGCTCAAGGCCCGGTGGCGGTCAGTGACGACGCTGCAAATGGTGTGGCAGCGCGTATTCTGACCCGCTCGCTGGCTCAGGGCGGCACGCTTGCGCCGGAGGACCGGACCTACCTGGCCCAGGTGGTGGCCCAGCGCACTCGCCTGACCCAGCCCGAGGCCGAAGCACGCGTTGATCAGGTCTATGCGCAACTGCAGCAAGCCAAGGTCGAAGCCAAGCAAGCTGCGGATGCTGCGACAAAGGCTGCGGCCTGGACCGCGTTGTGGACCTTCGTCGCCCTGCTTTGCGGCGCCTTCTTCGCCAGCCTGGCGGCACTCTTCGGTGGCCGGCAGCGTGATCGGGTTCAGTGGCTCGAAGCCAGTCAAGCAGACTACAACTTGCGCCACGCCTCCGCACCGATTCGATAACCCGCACAGGAACAAGGAGAAACATCATGCGCTCATTATTGCTGTGGATGCTCGGGGTACCTATTCCGGTGATCATCCTGATTGCACTGTTCATGCACTGAGAAATGAAAACGCCGCCCCCGAAGGGCGGCGTTTTCATTGGCGCATAACGCTACAGGAACTGCTCGGCGTAGTGGCAGGCCACCTGCCGCGTGCTCACTTTGCGCAACGCTGGGACTTCCTTGGCGCATCGTTCGGTGGCATACGGGCAACGTTTGTGGAAGGCACAGCCATCCGGCGGGTTCAACGGATTGGGCAGCTCACCGGCAATGCGGATCTTCGGTTTCAGCGGATCTGGATGGATCGCCGGGGTCGCAGACAACAGCGCCTGTGTATATGGGTGCAGCGGCTTGTCGTAGATGTCCTGCTTGGGCCCCATCTCCGCTGGCCGACCGAGGTACATGACCAGCACCTGGTCCGCCACATGGCGCACCACCGCCAGGTTGTGGGAGATGAATACGTAGGCGGTGTTGAACTCCTTTTGCAGGTCCATGAACAGGTTCAACACCTGGGCCTGGATTGACACGTCCAGCGCCGAGGTCGGCTCGTCGGCCACCAGTACCTTGGGTTGCAGCATCATCGCCCGGGCCAGGGCGATGCGCTGGCGTTGACCGCCAGAGAACATGTGCGGATAACGCTGGTAGTGCTCGGGGCGCAGGCCCACCTGCTCCATCATCTTCTGCACTTTCTCGCGGCGTTCCGCCTTGCTCAGCGAGGTATTGATCAGCAGCGGTTCGGCCAGCTGGTCGCCGATCTTCTGCCGTGGGTTGAGCGAGGCATACGGGCTCTGGAACACCATCTGCACGTCACGGCGCAGCTGTTTGCGCTGGTCCTTGCTGGCGCCCTTTACCTCCTGGCCGGCGATCTGCAGCGAACCGGAGGAAGGCTCCTCGATCAGGGTCAGGGCCCGCGCCAAGGTCGACTTGCCGCAACCGGATTCACCGACCACGGCCAGGGTCTTGCCGGCCTCCAGTTCGAACGACACGCCATTGAGCGCTCGCACCAGCGCTTGGCCCTTGAACAGGCCGCGGGATACTTCGTAGTGGCGGGTCAGCTCACGAGCGGAAAGTACGACGGCCATCACGCCACCTCCTGGTTCAGCGGATAGAAGCAACGCACCAGGCTGTGGGCCTGGGGATCGAGGGGCGGGCGCTGCCGGCGGCAGTTTTCCTGCACATAGGGGCAGCGCGGCGACAGCAGGCAGCCTTGTGGGCGGTCATAGCGGCCGGGGACGATGCCAGGCAGGGTGGCCAGGCGTTCGGCGCCGATGCTGTGCTCGGGAATGGCCGCCAGCAGCGCTTCGCTGTAAGGGTGGGCGGGTACGTCGAACAGCTCGGGCACCTGGCCTACTTCGACTGCTTGCCCTGCGTACATCACACACACGCGCTTGGCGGTTTCGGCGACCACGGCCAGGTCGTGGGTGATCAGAATGAGCGCCATGTTGCGCTCTTTCTGCAGGTTGACCAGCAGCTCCATGATCTGCGCCTGGATGGTTACATCCAGCGCGGTCGTGGGTTCATCGGCGATCAGCAGTTTCGGCTCGCCGGCGATGGCCATGGCGATGGCCACGCGCTGGCTCATGCCGCCGGACAGTTGGTGCGGGTAGGCGTCGAGGCGGCTTTCGGCAGCCGGGATCTCGACCTTCTTCAGCAGTTCCAGGGCGCGCTGGCGCGCAGCCTTGCCCTTGAGGCCGAGGTGCTGGCGCAGCACTTCCTCGATCTGGTAGCCCACGGTGTAGCTGGGGTTGAGCGCGGTCATCGGGTCCTGGAAGACCATCGCGATGTCCTTGCCCACCACCTTGCGGCGCTGGCGGCCGCTGAGCTTGAGCATATTGGTGCCGGCGAAGTCGAGCACGTCCGCGGTGATGCGCCCGGGGGCTTCGATCAGCCCCATCAGCGCCATCATGGTCACCGACTTGCCCGAGCCAGATTCGCCGACGATGGCGAGGATCTCGCCGGCATCCACGCTCAGGTCGAGGCCGTCCACCACAGGCACGGCATTGGCGTCGCCGAAGCGCACGTTCAGGTTGTTGATCTGCAACAGTGACATGGCGATCTCCTCAGGCGGCGTTCTTGAGTTTCGGGTCCAGCGCGTCGCGCAGGCCGTCGCCCATCAGGTTGATTGCCAGCACACTGAGCAAAATGGTCAGGCCGGGCAGGCTAACCACCCACCAGGCGCGTTCGATGTAGTCGCGAGCTGAGGCCAGCATGGTGCCCCACTCGGGGGTTGGCGGCTGCACACCGAGGCCGAGGAAGCCCAGGGCTGCGGCGTCGAGGATCGCCGAGGAGAAGCTCAGGGTAGCCTGCACGATCAGCGGCGCCATGCAGTTGGGCAGCACGGTGACGAACATCAGTCGCGGCAGGCCGGCACCGGCCAGGCGCGCGGCGGTGACGTAGTCACGGTTCAGTTCGCCCATCACCGCGGCGCGGGTCAGGCGCACGTAGGACGGCAGCGAGACGATGGCGATGGCGATCACGGTGTTGATCAGGCCTGGGCCGAGGATGGCGACGATGGCCACGGCCAGCAGCAGCGAGGGCAGGGCCAGCATCACGTCCATCAGACGCATGATCGAGGGGCCGAGGATCTGCGGGAAGAAGCCGGCAAACAGGCCCAGCAGGATACCCGGGATCAGCGACATCACCACCGACGACAGGCCGATCAGCAGCGACAGTCGAGCGCCCTGGATTAGCCGCGAGAGCAGATCGCGGCCCAGCTCATCAGTGCCGAGGATGAATTGCCAGGTACCGCCTTCGAGCCACACTGGCGGCGTGAGCAGGAAGTCGCGGTATTGCTCGCTGGGGTTGTGCGGCGCCACCCAGGGGGCGAACAGGGCGCAGAACACCACCAGGCACATGAACGCCAGGCCGGCCACCGCGCCTTTGTTGCGCGAGAAGGCCTGCCAGAATTCTTTATATGGCGAGGGATAGAGCAAGCTTTGGTCGACCACGCTGGGCGGGGTGACGGATTTTGGAATCGGGCTGGTCATGGCGTAGTCCTCAGCGCTGATGACGGATGCGTGGGTTGGCCAGGCCGTAGAGGATGTCCACGACGAAGTTGACCAGGATCACCAGGCAGGCGATCAACAGGATGCCGTTCTGGACCACGGGGTAGTCACGGGCACCGATGGCTTCGATCAGCCATTTACCGATGCCCGGCCAGGAGAAGATGGTTTCGGTGAGCACGGCGCCGGCCAGCAGCGTGCCGACCTGCAGGCCGAACACAGTGAGTACCGGGATCAGCGCGTTGCGCAGGCCGTGGATGAATACCACGCGCGACGGCGACAGGCCCTTGGCGCGGGCGGTACGGATGTAGTCCTCGCGCAGCACTTCGAGCATCGACGAACGGGTCATGCGGGCGATCACCGCCAGCGGGATGGTGCCCAGCACGATGGCGGGCAGGATCAGGTGCATCAGCGCATCCTTGAACGCGCCTTCCTCGTCGCTGAGCAGGGTGTCGATTAACATGAAGCCGGTTTTCGGCTCGATGTCGTAGAGCAGGTCGATGCGCCCGGAGACCGGCGTCCAGCCCAGGCTCACCGAGAAGAACATGATCAGGATCAGGCCCCACCAGAAGATCGGCATCGAGTAGCCGGCCAGGGAGATGCCCATCACCCCGTGGTCGAACAGCGAGCCGCGCTTGAGCGCGGCGATCACCCCGGCCAGCAGGCCGATGACCCCGGCGAACAGCAGGGCGGCCATGGCCAGCTCCAGGGTTGCCGGGAACAAGGTGAGGAATTCGTTCCATACGCTTTCACGGGTGCGCAGGGATTCGCCCAGGTCGCCCTGGGCGAGCTTGCCGACATAGTCCAGGTACTGGGCCGGCAGTGGCTTGTTCAGGCCCAGGCGCTCCATGGCCTGGGCATGCATTTCGGGGTCCACCCGGCGTTCGCCCATCATCACTTCGACGGGGTCGCCGGGGATCAGGCGTATGAGCGCGAAGGTCAGCAGGGTGATACCGAAGAAGGTCGGAATCAGCAGACCCAGGCGTCGGGCAATAAAACTCAACATTGTCAGGGGTACCTCATCAGCCGGAAACGGCGTGCCGCCGGGGCCTCTTGCACAAGGTCCGGCGGCTGTTGTTGTTCTACTTCACCTGGGTGGTGGCGAAGTTGTTGTTGGTCAGTGGGTTGATCACATAGCCTTCGACGTTCTCGCGCATGGCGGTGAACATCTTCGGGTGGGCCATGCTGATCCACGGTTGGTCTTCATCGTACACCGCCAAGGCCTCGTTATAGAGCCTGGCGCGTTCGTCGTTGTCGATCACTTCGCGGGCGCGGGTGATCAGGTCCTGGAATTTCTGGTTGCACCAGCGTGCATAGTTCTCGCCGCTTTTCACCGCGTCACAGCTGAGCATCGGCGTGAGGAAGTTGTCCGGGTCGCCGTTGTCGCCGGCCCAGCCCGCCGACACCAGGTCGGCCTCGCCCTTCTTGGCGCGACGCAGCATCTCGGCCCATTCCATCACGCGGATGTCGAGCTTGATGCCGATCTTGGCCAGATCCGACTGCAGCATTTCGGCGGACAGGCGCGGGTTGGGGTTGGTCGGGCCACCGCCGTTGCGGGTGAACAAGGTGATCACCGTGCCCTCCGGCACGCCGGCTTCCTTGAGCAGGGCGCGGGCCTTGTCGAGGTCATGGGGTGGGTTCTTGTTGTCGGTGTTGTAGCCGATCATGGTCGGTGGATACGGGTTGACCCCAACCAGGGCGTTGCCCTTGCCGAACAGCTGGTCGACGTGGGTCTGGCGGTCGAAGGCCATGTCGATTGCCTTGCGCACGCGCACATCGCTCAGGTATTTGTGCTGGGTGTTCATCGAGATGTAGCCGGTAACCAATGCTTCGATCTCGGCGACCTTGAGTTTCGGGTCGGTCTTGATACCCGGCACGTCGTCAGGCTTGGGATAGAGGGCAATCTGGCATTCGTTGGCGCGCAGTTTCTGCAGGCGCACGTTGCTGTCGGTGGCGATGGCGAAGATCAGCGCATCGGCAGGTGGCTTGCCACGGAAGTAGTCCGGGTTGGCCTTGTAGCGGACGTTGGCGTCCTTGTTGTAGCGCTGGAACACGAACGGGCCGGTGCCGACCGGCTTGCTGTTGAGGTCGCCGGTCTTGCCGGCCTTGAGCAACTGGTCGCCGTACTCGGCGGAGTAGATCGAGGTGAAGGCCATGGCCAGGTCGCGCAGGAAAGGCGCTTCCGGGCGGGTCAGGGTGATCACCACGGTGTGATCGTTGGTCTTTTCGACCGACTTGAGCAGGTCCTTGAAGGCCATGCTCTCGAAGTAGGGATAGCCGACGCTGGTCTTGTCGTGCCACGGATGGTCTTTCTTCAACTGACGGTTCAAGCTCCACAGCACGTCATCGGCGTTGAAGTCGCGGGTGGGCTTGAAGTAGTCGGTGGTGTGGAACTTGACGCCTTCGCGCAGGTGGAAGGTGTAGACCAGGCCGTCGGGGCTGACGTCCCAGCTGGTGGCCAGGGCCGGTTGGATCTCGGTGGTGCCGGGCTTGAAGTCGACCAGGCGGTTGAAGATGGCCTCGGCCGTGGCATCGGCGGTGACGGCGGTGGTGTACTGGACGATGTCGAAGCCTTCCGGGCTGGCTTCGGTGCACACCACCAGCGGCTTGGCCGCCAGATTCGATGCGGCGCCCAGGATGACGGCTGCCAGGGCAGCACGTAGCGGTAGCAATTTCATGGAACCTCCCTGCAGTGCTAGTTCCAGCGTAGCCGCCACGGCCCGTGGGGAGGCGGGCCGTGGCGCCAACGGTCAGAGGATGTTGAACGGAATGGTGGTGACGACGCGGAACTCGTCGAGACTGCCGTCGCTCTGCGCCTTGCTGGCACGGTGGGCGGTATAGGTGGCGCGGATGGTGGTGTCCTTCAGCATGCCGCTCTGCACCGCGTAGCTGGTGCCGATGCCCCACTCGTAGTGGTTCTCGCCGTCCTGGCCGCGCACGTCATAGGCGGTGCCCTTGTAGTGGGTACCGTCGATATCCCAGCCGCGGGCGTTGTAGACGTTGAACTTCAGGCCCGGCACGCCATACGGCGCCATGTTCAGCACATAGCTGATCTGCAGGGATTTCTCGTTCGGGCCGTTGAAGTCCGACAGCAGGGAGTTGGCCAGGTAGATGCCGTTGGTCTCGTGCAGGTAGTCGAAGTACTCGTTACCGTTGACCTGCTGCCAGGAGGCGGTGAGGGTGTGGGCCTGGTGGGTCAGGCCGAACGACAGGCTGTAGGTGTCGTTGTCGATCTCGCCCATCTTCTTGCTGCCTTCGTCCACGGTCTTGTAGTAGTTAAGACCGGTGGTCAGGCTCAGCACCGCGCTGTCGCCCAGCACGTGGTTGGCGCCGAAGTAGTACTGGTTCCAGAAGTCCTCGACCTTGGTCGCGTAGAGGCTGGTGGTCAGGCTCTTGAGCGGCTGGTAGTTGATGCCGACGGTGCTGGCGCGGTCGGTTTCCCTGCCGTTGCCGTATTCGCTGCGGAACTTGCTCAGGCTCTGCTCGGTACGCGGCGAAACGCGGTCGAAGGTACCCACGTCGAACGACAGGTTCTCGAACTCGGCGCTGTGCAGGAACGCGCCCTGGAAGCTCGATGGCAAGGCACGGTTACCGATGTAGGCGATCATCGGCGTGTCGACCGATTGACGACCGACGGTCAGCGTGGTGTTGGAGATGCGCGCCTTGACATTGCCCAGGCCCATCTTGCTCCACTGGCCGATCGGGTCGCCGTCGCTGTGGGTCAGGGTGCGGTTGTTCGGGCCGGCCACGGCGGCGCGGCCCTGCTCGAGGGCGATGGCATTGTAGGCCGCGGCCTCGACGGCGAAGCCCACGGTACCTTCGGTGAAGCCCGAGCTGTAGTTGAGGATGGTGCCCTGCACCCAGTTGTCGCGGCTGTGGGTGTCGTGGCGGGTGCCGTCGCCCTTGGTGTATTTCCACAGCGGCGCGCGGGTGGCGCGTTCGCGGGCATACCAGTTGCGGGTGCTGCCGGTCAGACTCTGGCCATCGATGAAGCCTTTGGCCTCGGCCTGTTCACTGCTGGACTTGAGCGCGAACGGCACGAAGTCCTGGCTTGCGGGTTCGGCCTGGGCGAGGGCGCAGAAGGCGCCGACGGACAAGGCCAGTGCGGTGGTGGTGGTACGAATCAACATGAAAGCTCCCTGATATTTTTCTAGTTATCACCCGACCTTGTGGGCCGGGCTTGTCACGGTGACGCGGTACTGCAGTGTCTGCCTGGGGGTTGCCAGGCAAATCCGGGCTGCACGCCGTCGCGGGAGTGGGTCGCACTCCCGGCCGGGCGTTGCAGGGTCAATCGATGCTGACGCCGGAGAAAACGTTGCGTCCGAAGGGGCTGACCTTGAAGTCTTTCACGCTGATGCTCAGCGGCTGGTTGACCGTGGAGTGCGCAACCGGGGTAATCGGCACCTGTTGCTTGAGACGTTGCTGGGCTTGTTCGTAGAGGCTGGTGCGCTGGTCGCGGTCGGTGACCTGCTTGGCTTTTTTCACCAGTGCGTCGTATTGCGAATCGCACCACAAGGAGTAGTTATTGCTGCCGATGGCGTCGCAGCTGAACAGGGTGCCGAGCCAGTTGTCCGGATCACCGTTGTCGCCGGTCCAGCCGATCAGGGCGATGTCATGCTCGCCGTTCTTCATGCGCTTGAGGTATTCACCCCATTCGTAGCTGACGATGCGCACCTTGAAGCCGAGCTTGCTCCAGTCGGACTGGAGCATTTCGGCCATGAGCTTGGCGTTGGGGTTGTAGGGGCGTTGTACCGGCATGGCCCACAGGGTGATCTCGGTACCTTCCTTGACCCCGGCCTGCTTCAGCAGTTGCTTGGCCTTTTCCGGGTCGAACGGGGCGTCCTTGATCGATTTGTCGTAGGACCATTGGGTCGGCGGCATGGCGTTGACGGCGGTCTGGCCGGCATCCTGGTAGACCGCCTGGATGATTGCCTGCTTGTTCACTGCCATGTCCATGGCCTGGCGCACCTCAAGCCGGTCGAAGGGTGGGTGCTGGGTGTTGTAGGCGATGTAGCCAAGGTTGAAACCGGGTTGTGTCATCACCTGCAGCTTGCCGTCTGCCTTGAGCGCGGGCAGGTCGGCCGGGCGCGGGTGCAGGGTGATCTGGCATTCGTTGCGGCGCAGCTTCTGGATGCGCACCGAGGGGTCGACGTTGATCGAGAACACCAGGTTGTCGATCTTCACCCGGTCCGGCGCCCAGTATTCCTTGTTGCCCTTGAAGCGGATCTGCGAATCCTTCTGGTAGCGCTGGAACACGAACGGACCGGTGCCGATCGGCTTCTGGTTGATATCGCTGGCCTTGCCGCTGGCCAGCAGGTGGTCGGCGTACTCGGCGGAGAGGATCGAGGCGAAGGCCATGGCGATGTTCTGCAGGAACGCGGCGTCGACCTGGTTGAGGGTGAAGACCACGGTCAGCGGGTCGGTCTTCTCGACCTTGGCGATGTTCTTGTCCAGCCCCATGCTGATGAAGTACGGGAACTCGGTGGGATAGGCCTTGCGGAAGGGGTGATCCTTGTCGAGCATGCGGTTGAAGGTGAACAGCACGTCGTCGGCGTTGAAGTCGCGGCTGGGCTTGAAGTCCTTGTTGCCATGGAACTTCACAGCGGGTCGCAGGTGGAAGGTGTACTTCAGGCCGTCCTCGGACACCTGCCAGTCGGTGGCCAGGCCCGGCTGCACGGCAGTGCCGCCGCGCTCGAACTCGACCAGGCGGTTATAGATCGGTTCGGCGGCGTCGTTGTCGGTGGCCGCGGTGTACTGGGCGGTGTCGAAACCTGCCGGGCTGCCTTCGGAGCAGAACACCAGGTTGTTGGCGAGGCTCGCGGGAGCCTGGCTCAGCAAGCCGAGGGCAAGCAGGGTGGAACTCAGTGTGGTAAGGCGCATGGCAGATCCTTTGTCCGTGTTTTCAGGCCGCGACAGGCAAAACGCGGCTGCTGCATCCCGGTCCTGACGATAGGCGCGCCAGAATGCGGGAACCAGGGTTCGCTACTGATTTGAGGGCGGGAGCGTTCTGGCGAATGCGAGGGAATAACCCTGCGTATCGCCCGATCATGTCACCGCCCCGCCGGCAAACGCCGGCGGGGCGGTCACGACCGTTACTTGTCCACGCTGACCCCGTAGAAGGAGTTCAGGCCGAAGGGGCTGATCTTGAAGTCCTTCACTTTCGCGCTCATGGGCTGATACACGGTGGAGTGGGCGATCGGGGTGATCGGCACCTGCTCCTTGAGGATGTGTTGCGCCTGCTTGTACAGCTCGGTGCGTTTGGCCTGGTCGGGGGTGGCCTTGGCTTGCTTGATCAGGTCGTCGTAGGGCTTGTAGCACCACTTGGAGAAGTTGTTGCCATCCATGGCATCGCAGCCATAGAGCGTGCCCAGCCAGTTGTCCGGGTCACCATTGTCGCCGCTCCAGCCAATCAGCATGGCGCCCTGCTCGCCGCCCTTGGAGCGCTTGATGTACTCGCCCCACTCGTAGCTGACGATCTTGGCCTTGATGCCGACCTTCGCCCAGTCGGACTGGAGCATCTCGGCCATCAGCTTGGCGTTGGGGTTGTACGGACGCTGCACCGGCATGGCCCACAGGGTGATCTCGGTGCCTTCCTTGATGCCGGCTTCCTTGAGCAGCTGCTTCGCCTTTTCAGGGTCGTACTTGGCGTCCTTGATCGTGGTGTCGTAGGACCATTGCGTCGGCGGCATGGCGTTGACCGCCAGCTGGCCGGCGCCTTGATAGACTGACTCGATGATCTGCGGCTTGTTCACCGCCATGTCCAGCGCTTCGCGCACCTTGAGCTGCGACAGTGGGTTGGGTTCGTTGCTGCCCTTGACCTTGTCCATCACGTTGTAGGCGATGTAGCCGAGGTTGAAGCCAGCCTGGTCAGGCATCTTCAGCTTCGGATCCTGTTTGAGCGGTGCGATGTCGGCCGGACGCGGGAACAGGGTGACCTGGCATTCGTTCTTCTTGAGTTTCTGCATGCGCACCGAGGCGTCGGTGCTGATTGCGAAGATCAGGTTGTCGATCTTCACGTCCTCGGGCTTCCAGTAGTCCTTGTTGCCCTTGTAACGGATCTGCGCGTCCTTCTGGTACTTGCTGAACACGAACGGGCCGGTGCCGATGGGCTTCTGGTTGATATCGGCAGCCTTGCCCTGCTTGAGCAACTGGTCGGCGTATTCGGCGGACTGGATCGAGGCGAAGCTCATGGCCAGGTTCTGGATGAACGCGGCGTCGACGTCGTTGAGCGTGAACTTCACAGTGTGCTCGTCGACCTTCTCGACCTTGGCGATGTTCTTGTCCATGCCCATGTCGGTGAAGTAAGGGAACTCGGTGGGGTAGGCCTTGCGGAAGGGGTGGTTCTTGTCGAGCATGCGGTTGAAGGTGAAGAGCACGTCGTCGGCGTTGAATGCACGGGTCGGCTTGAAGTACTCGGTGGTATGGAACTTCACGCCGTCACGCAGATGGAAGGTGTACGTCTTGCCGTCGTCGGAGACTTCCCACTTGGTGGCCAGGCCCGGGATCACTGCGGTGCCGCCACGCTCGAATTGAGTCAGGCGGTTGAACATGGTTTCGGCGGAGGCGTCAAAGTCGGTCCCGGTGGTGTACTGGCCAGGGTCGAAACCGGCCGGGCTGCCTTCGGAGCAGAACACCAGGTTGGTCGCGGCGAGGGCGGATGGAGCGCCGGCTAGCAAGCCTGCACTGACCAGGAACGGGATGACTGCGTGTTTGAGCATGGTGGCCTCATTGTTGTCATTTTTCGAATTGAGGCGGCCTCGTGAGCCGACCTGCGGATACTTATGCAGGGGGTATTCCCAATGCAACACTCAGCAGGATGGTTGACGCCAAAAACGTGGTACTGACGTACATGGATGTCGCATCCATATAACTTTGGCGAATGTTGAACGTTTGCGAGGGGGAAAAGGGCGAAAATTTCAGGATATTTCGCACTTTATATGACAAGCAGACGCACCCGTTTGGTGCGTAGGAAAGGTCTGAAACGGCTGTCCGAGACGGTTTTGACCATCTCGGACATCCAGTCGAGTGGGTCAGGGCACCTGGACTTCGATCAGGCCGTCGGCACTCATGCTAACTTCGCTGGTTCCGGCTTCGATATCCGGTGCCGGCGCGGATTCATCGGCGGCGCCCTTGGCCATCATCGCCATCGGTGCGTTGCGCAGGTAGGGGCGTGGGTAACCGCTGCTGTTGAGGTTCAGGCTGACCACCTTGTAGCCTTTGCCGCCCAGGGCATCGGTGGCCAACTGGGCGCGGGCCTTGAACGCGGCAACGGCATCCTTGAGCAGCTCGTCTTCATTGGACTTGCGTGTGGCCGGGGCAATGGAGAAGTCCATGCCGCCCATCTTCAGGTCTTGCAGCAGGTCACCGGTGAGCTTGGACAGGGCCGGGAAGTCGGCACTTTCCAGGCGCAGTTCGGCGCGCTCGCGCCAGCCGGTGATCTTCTGGCCCTTGGTGTCGTAGATCGGGTAGCTGTTGCGGCTGCCCTGGCTGATCTTCACGTCCTTGACCTGGCGGGCTTGCTGCATGGCCTTGTTCATGGTCTCGGTGATCTCTTTGGCCAGCTTGCCCGGGTCGGTGTTCTGCGCTTCGCTGTACAGCGTCACGACCATCAGGTCGCGTGCCACTTCCTTGCTGACTTCGGCACGCAGCGACACCTGGTTGTAGCGTGGCTCGTCGGCCGCCAGGGCCGGCAGGCTGGCGAGCATGCCGCAGGACAGGGCAACGGCGGCGGCGCCGCGACGGGTAATGTGCATGTGGAGCTCCTTGGCAGGGTAAGGCGTGGATGAGCAGATCCGTTCCACGCATGGCCGATCAGACCGGTGACAGTGTAGAGGGTTCAAAAGTGCCATCATGAATCTATGACAAAGTGTGGCGCTTTGCCGCATCGCTGCAGTGGAGCGCCCGGCTTCGGTATACTCCAGCCGATTTTCCTGGAGCACTCATTGGGAGAGCTCATGCTCGCCGTCGCACATCCGTTGTCTGCCACACGCCAGAACCTGTGGCGCCTGACCTTCATCCGCATCCTCGTCCTGGCGGCCCAGGCGGGCTCGGTAGGCGTGGCCTACTGGACCGAGCTGCTGCCGCTGCCGTGGTTCTCGCTGGCAGTCACGCTGGCCCTGTCGTCGCTGCTGTGCGCGTTCACCGCCCTGCGCCTGCGCCTGTCGCTGCCGGTCACCGAGCTCGAGTACGCCCTGCAGCTGGCCTGCGACCTGCTGATCCACAGTGCCCTGCTTTATTACTCGGGCGGCTCGACCAACCCCTTCGTCTCCTATTACCTGGTGCCATTGGCCATCGCCGCGGTGACCTTGCCGTGGCTCTACTCGCTGGTGCTTTCAGGTATCGCCCTGGTGGCCTACAGCCTGTTGCTGGTGCAGTACTACCCGCTGGAAACGCTGCCGCTGGCGCGTGACACCATGCAGGTCTACGGCATGTGGCTGAGCATCGCCCTGGCCGCAGGGGTGATCACCTTCTTCGCCGCGCGCATGGCCGAGGAGTTGCGCCGTCAGGAGAACCTGCGTGCCGAGCGCCGCGAGGAAAGCCTGCGCGACGAGCAGTTGCTGGCCGTGGCCACCCAGGCCGCTGGCGCCGCCCACGAACTGGGCACGCCGCTGGCGACCATGAGCGTGCTGCTCAACGAAATGCGCCAGGACCACGCCGACCCGCTGTTGCAGGAAGACCTGCAGATCCTTCAGGACCAGGTCAAGCTGTGCAAGGAGACCCTGCAGCAGCTGGTGCGCGCCGCCGAGGCCAACCGGCGCCTGGCGATCGTCGAGCAGGATGTCACCGCCTGGCTCGACGAGGCGCTCAACCGCTGGCACCTGATGCGCCCGGAAGCCAGCTACCGCTTCCAGCGCCTGCGCGATGGCGTGGTGCCGCGGCTGACGCCGCCACCAGACCTGACCCAGGCCCTGCTGAACCTGTTGAACAATGCCGCCGATGCCTGCCCGGACGACCTGGAGGTGCGCCTGGACTGGGACGCCCAGGATATCGTCATCAGCATCCGCGACCATGGCCCCGGCGTACCGCCGGCCATCGCCGAGGCTATCGGCAAACCTTTCATTACCACCAAGGGCAAAGGCTTCGGCCTTGGCCTGTTCTTGAGCAAGGCCAGCGTGACGCGTGCGGGCGGTTCGGTGAAACTCTATAGTCATGAGCAGGGTGGCACCCTGACCGAATTGCGCCTGCCCCATGGCAAGCGAGGAGATGCATGATGAGCGAAGAAAACCAGGTCGAAGGCGAAGAGCTGCCGCACCTGCTGCTGGTGGATGACGACGCCACCTTCACCCGGGTGATGGCCCGGGCGATGTCGCGTCGTGGCTTCCGTGTGAGCACTGCGGGTTCCGCTGAGGAAGGCTTGAAGCTTGCCGAGCAGGACCTGCCCGACTACGCCACGCTGGACCTGAAGATGGAGGGCGACTCGGGGCTGGTCTTGCTACCCAAGCTGCTGGAGCTGGATCCGGAGATGCGCGTGGTGATCCTGACCGGTTACTCGAGCATCGCCACGGCAGTCGAGGCGGTCAAGCGCGGAGCCTGCAACTATTTGTGCAAACCGGCCGACGCCGATGACGTGCTGGCGGCACTGCTATCGGAGCATACCGACCTGGACACGTTGGTGCCAGAGAACCCGATGTCGGTGGATCGCTTGCAGTGGGAGCATATCCAGCGCGTGCTAGCCGAGCACGAGGGCAATATCTCTGCCACGGCGCGGGCGCTGGGCATGCATCGGCGTACCTTGCAGCGCAAGCTGCAAAAGCGTCCAGTCCGACGCTGAAGTCCACTGGGGGCGCTGCGCGCCCCATCGTCGCGGTTCGTCGCCACGACAAGCCGCGACGAAAGGGCCACGTAGTGGCCCCCTGCGTTTTGTCAGGCTTTCCCTCCCGAGCGGTCAACCCGCACCGCAAGCTGTCCTGCTCCCGATGGCGCCTCGAACGCGACCTGCCCACCTGCCGGCACTTTCGCCCGGCCAATCACCTTGCCATCGCGCAGCAACTCCAGCGGCATGCCTTCCATCGACTGGCCCGAAGCCAGTTCCAGTTTGACCTTGATATTCATCGGTGACCTCCTTGTCACGCGTTGCGATCGATATAGAGCGTTGTCTTTGCGTCCAGGCTGGCGATCAGTTCCGGCGAACCGCCGCGGAACTGGCGGAACAGGTTGCGCCCGCGTTGCTTACCGTCCGCAGGCACCTGCACGCTCGGGTGGAACTGGTCGGTGAGCTCGGCATAGCCGCTCCATGGGCCAATGTACGACTCGTTGAGCTGGTCGGTGATGCTGAAGGCATAGCGCACCGCGTTGCCCCGTTGCCAGTTCAGGCCATCGGGCTCACGGCGCTCCCAACCGGTGATCACCGGCGCGGTGGCGGGGGCATCGATGAAGCCGGTGGGCTTGTTCGGCTTGTAGTCCTTGAGCAGCAGGTAGGTGCTCCAGCCCCACCAGTCGCCGATGCGGTTACGGTCGTTGAGGTCGTTGACGTCCTTGCGCCGCAGCACCGCCTTGCCGTCCTGGAGGTACAGCGCGGCGAAGTTGCCGGGTACCAGGTCCTGTTCGGCGGCGCGCAGGTCGGGCGCCAGGCGCAGGGCCGAAAAGTCCTTGGCCTGGGGCGCGCGGCCCTCGGCGAAGGCCTGGAACACTTCATCGACCGAGCGCTGCACGGCGCGCGTCACTTGACGACGGTTGGCCACATCGACGCTGTCGAAGTAGCGCTTGTCGCCGTAGGCGCGCCATTGCTCGCCCTCGGCATTGCGCACGGCCAGGCCGTACTTGCTGTCCTCGTCGTGCATGAAGCGCGAGATCAGCGAGCCGACGTCGCTCGGCGTGACGGTGTCGGCCAGGGCCTTGCGCGGCACCCGCAGGTGGCCGGCGGAGAACAGGTCGGTGAGGAAGTGGTCGGCGAAGGCGTTCATCGCATAGGCCAGTTGCAGGTCGCGCTCGGCGCCGCTGGAGCGGGCTTTCAGCGCCTGCTGCAGGGCGGCGGCGTGGCCGGCCTGGTAGGCCAGCAGCGCCCAGGGGCCGAAGTGGTCCCAGTTGCTGGCGGCCAGTTTCAGGTAGCGGCCCAGGGGGAACAGGTCGGAGGCGAAGCTGCCGCCGCCGGTGATGCGGTTCCAGCGTGCCGACAGGCTGTCGCCCAGTGCATCATAGGCTTCATGGGGCTGCCGGCCGTCCTTGATGGCCTGGTTGGCGGCGCGGATTTCTTCCTGCATGACCGCGAGGATCTGTTCGGCTTCCGCCTTGGCCGCCTGCAGGCGCGCCAGGGAGTCGAAGGCCTGGATGAAGCGCTCGATCCGTTCGGCGTCGGTGCCGCCATCGGCGATCGGGCGCTCGGGCAAGCCATAGAAATCGCCGCCCAGGGCGATCACCTGGCCATAGGTCAGGTTCAGGCCGTTGGGCAGTGGCAGCGGCGACTGATGGGCGGGGATGCCCGGTTGGCCCACCTCGTAGCGCAGCAGGGCGTTGTCGCCGATGGCGGTGTGTTCGGCGCCTTCGAACAAGAGCTCCGGGCCGCGCTGAGCAGCTTTGCCGCCAGCCGACGGTGGCGCAGGGCGGTGATACTTGAGGGTGTGGTGACCGTGCATGACCAGTACCAGATGACTGTCGGGGCCGGGCAGGGCGATACCGTGCTCATCGAACAGCTGGTCGAGGTCAGCGACCACCAGCGTGGCATGGGCCTTCGCGGCCAGAGGTGCAGCGTGCATTCCTGACATGATTTGCTCCTTGCAATGTCTGGACAATCCATTTTTTACTGTATGTATATACAGTAGTGCATATCATATGCAGGAAATTTCCTAGGTCAAGAGCCCTTTGTGCTGGCATCTGGCAGCTGTGGCGGGCGCAAGCCCCCAGCTCTCACGTATGATTGCGCTCCCTAACGGCATTTCCCGGGACCACGTTGCATGCTCGCCCTACTCATCCAGACACTGAACATCACGGCCCCTGTGTTCGCCATGCTGTTCATGGGCGTGCTGCTCAAGCGCATCCGCTTGATCGACGACAACTTCAACCGGGTCGCCTCCAAGCTGGTGTTCAACGTGTGCATGCCGGCGCTGCTGTTCCTCGGCATCTACCACGCCGACCTGGCGTCGGCGGTGAAACCAGGGGTGATGCTCTACTTTGTCGGCGCGACGCTGGCGTGCTTCGGTCTGGCCTGGGGCCTGGCGATCTGGCGCTGCCCGCGGGCTGACCGCGGCATCTACACGCAAGGCGCGTTTCGCGGCAACAACGGCGTGATCGGCCTGGCACTGGCGGCCAGCCTGTATGGCGACTACGGTATATCCCTCGGCGCGGTGCTGGCCGGGTTGGTGATCCTCATGTACAACTCGCTGTCGGCGGTGGTACTGGCGGTGTACAGCCCGGACCTGAAGTCCGACCCGTGGAGCATCTGCAAGAGCATCCTCAGCAACCCGTTGATCCTCAGCGTGCTGGTGGCAACACCCATGGCCTACGGCCAGGTGCCGCTGCCCAACTGGCTGCTGACCTCCGGCGACTACCTGGCGCAGATGACCCTGCCGCTGGCGCTGATCTGCATCGGTGGCACCCTGTCGCTGGCGGCCTTGCGCGACAGTGGCAGGCTGGCCGTCGATGTCAGCCTGGCGAAGATGGTCTGGCTGCCGCTGCTGGGCACCCTGGGTGCCTGGCTGTGCGGGTTCCGTGGTGCCGAGCTGGGCATCCTGTTCCTCTACATCGCCAGCCCCACTGCGGCGGCCAGCTATGTGATGGCGCGGGAGGCCAACGGCAACCATGAACTGGCGGCGTCGATCATCGTGATCACTACACTGATGGCCGCCGTCACCACGAACGTCGGGATTTTCTTCTTGCAATGGGGTGGATGGATCTAGTCCAGTTGCAAGCAAAACCAATAACACTGCCTCACCTAAAGGACACTTCATGCAAGACCAGAGCACGCCCGAGCGCTTGCAGCGCGGGCTGAAGAATCGCCATATCCAGCTGATCGCGCTGGGCGGGGCCATTGGCACCGGGCTGTTCCTGGGCATCGCCCAGACCATCCAGCTGGCCGGCCCGTCGGTGCTGTTGGGCTATGCCATCGCCGGCCTGATGGCCTTCCTGATCATGCGCCAGTTGGGCGAAATGGTGGTCGAGGAGCCGGTCGCCGGCAGTTTCAGCCACTTCGCGCACCAGTACTGGAGCGAGTTCGCCGGTTTCGTCTCGGGCTGGAACTACTGGGTGGTGTACGTGCTGGTCGGCATGGCCGAGCTCACGGCCGTGGGGATCTATGTGCAGTACTGGTGGCCGGACTTCCCGACCTGGGCCACTGCGGCGATTTTCTTCGTGGTGATCAACGCCATCAACCTGACCCAGGTGAAAGTGTATGGCGAAATGGAGTTCTGGTTCGCCCTGGTGAAGGTGGTGGCCATCGTCAGCATGATCGGCTTCGGCGCCTGGCTGCTGGGCAGCGGCCACGGCGGGCCGGATGCCAGCGTCGCCAACCTGTGGCAGTACGGCGGCTTCTTCCCCAATGGCGTCACCGGGCTGATCATGGCCCTGGCGGTTATCATGTTCTCCTTTGGCGGCCTGGAGCTGGTGGGCATCACCGCCGCCGAAGCGGCCAACCCGCGTGAGAGCATCCCGAAGGCGACCAACCAGGTGGTCTATCGCATCCTGATCTTCTACATCGGCGCGCTGGCCGTGCTGTTGTCGTTGTATCCCTGGCAGAAGGTGGTGCAGGGCGGCAGCCCGTTCGTGATGATCTTCCACGAACTGGACAGCGACCTGGTGGCGACCATCCTCAACATCGTGGTGCTGACCGCCGCGCTGTCGGTCTACAACAGCTGCGTGTACGCCAACAGCCGCATGCTGTTCGGCCTGGCCACGCAAGGTGACGCGCCGCGCCAGCTGCTCAAGGTCAGCCGCCGTGGCGTGCCGCTCACCGCGCTGGGCGTGTCGGCCTTTGCCACCGGCCTGTGCGTGCTGATCAACTACCTGATGCCGGGCGAGGCCTTCGGCCTGCTGATGGCCCTGGCGGTATCGGCGCTGGTGATCAACTGGGCGAGCATCAGCATCACCCACCTGAAGTTCCGCAAGGCCAAGCTGGCGGCCGGCATCACGCCGTTCTACAAGAGCCTGTGGCACCCGCTGAGCAACTACCTGTGCCTGGCGTTCATCGTGCTGATCCTGGTGGTGATGTACCTAACCCCGCCAATCCGTATCTCGGTGATGCTGATCCCGGCGTGGATCGCCGTGCTGTGGGTGGCGTTCCGGATGAAGAAGGCACGTCAGGCCTGATCTGCTCCATGTCGGTTTCAGGATCGCAGTGGCGATAACATCGCCACTGCCAACCACGAAACTCGAATTTCTTGCTCTTGCTCTTGCTCTTGCTTCTAAGCGCACGGTAGCCCAGGCGCCGCCGATTGCGACTTCAGGAGGCCGAGTGCAGGGCTTGCGTAGGGAGGCGACGGGCATGGATGCCCGTCGAGCGCCGATCAGGCCATGGATGGCCCGTCGGCGCGTACTCCCGGAGCAAGCCCGGAGCGAGGGAACCCCGGAGCGCAGCGCAGGGGCCGTATGAACGGAGCCGAACGGTTTTGCTTACTTTTCCCAAGAGAAAAGTAAGCCGCCGTAAAGGCGGAAAGGTGACTAAAAGTCGACATCTTCCGGGAATGTGCATGTAAAACTCAAAACAGCCACTTAAAGAACAACACCTCCCGTCCCTTGCACCACCCCCACCAACCCGCTATCGTCAAGCAATTCATCCGATGACTGGACGTAATCCCCCCGTGACCCCGCTCATCAAACGCAGCCTGGTAGAACAAGCCGTAGACCAACTCCGCGAGCGCATCGCCCAGGGCACCTGGTCAGTAGGCCAGCGCTTGCCCACCGAACCGGAGCTGGCCAGCGACCTGGGCATCAGCCGCAACACCGTGCGCGAGGCCATGCGCGTCCTCGCCTTCAGCGGCCTGGTGGAAGTCCGCCAGGGCGACGGCAGCTACCTGCGCACCGCCGTGGACCCACTGCATGCCGTACAGGTGATGTCGCGCTGCGCCGTCGAACACGCCCGCGAAACCCGCCATATCCTGGAAACACAAGCCATCGGCCTGGCCGCGTTGCGCCGCACCGAAGCCGACCTGCAGGCACTGCGCGACGCCCTGCAACACAGCGCGCAGCACTACCACGGCGATGTGGATGCCTATGTCGAATGCGACCTGGTCTTCCACCAGCGCCTGGTGGACGCCGCCCACAACCCCGCCTTGAGCGAGCTGTACCGCTACTTTTCCGGTGTGGTCGGCGCGGCCCTGCAGCACAACATGACGACCGTCCCCCGTTGCCAGGCCGTGTTCGACCTGCACGGGCAGATCCTCGACGCCCTCGAACAACGTGATCCGGAGCGGGCCAAGCACCTGAGCCGGACCCTCATCGAATCCTGACCACGAGAAGGCCATGGCCGAACAACTGACCCGCAACACCGCGCCCCGCGAGGCGGACCTCGAAGAACTGCTGATCGACGCCGAGGCCGACGATGAGCAAGTCCAGCAACAGCCCGTGGTGCTGCGCCGGCCCTGGCTGTTGTTGCTGGGCCTGGTACTGGTGGCGCTGAACCTGCGTCCGGCGCTGTCGAGCATGTCGCCCGTACTCGGGCAGGTGTCCGAAGGGCTGGGGCTCAGCGCATCGCAGGCGGGCCTGCTGACCACCTTGCCGGTGCTGTGCCTGGGGCTGTTCGCGCCGCTGGCGCCGATCCTGGCACGACGCTTCGGCAGCGAACGGGTCATCCTCGGCATCTTGCTGACCCTCGCGCTGGGCATCCTGGTGCGCAGTGCCCTGGGCGCCACCGGCGTGTTCATCGGCAGCCTGATGGCCGGTGCGAGCATCGGCATCATCGGCGTGCTGCTGCCCGGCATCGTCAAACGCGATTTCCCTCAACATGCAGGCACCCTGACCGGCGTCTACACCATGGCGCTGTGCCTGGGCGCGGCAATGGCCGCCGGTGCCACGGTGCCCTTGACCCGCCACTTCGATGACAGCTGGGCGCTGGGGCTGGGCTTCTGGGTGCTACCGGCGCTGCTGGCGATGCTGGTGTGGCTGCCGCAGTCGCGCCAGGGCCATGGCGTGCACAAGGTGGCCTACCGGGTGCAGGGCCTGTGGCGTGATCCGCTGGCATGGCAGGTGACCCTGTACATGGGCCTGCAGTCGTCGCTGGCGTATATCGTGTTCGGCTGGTTGCCGTCGATCCTGATCGGCCGTGGGCTGAGCCCGACCGAGGCGGGGCTGGTGCTGTCCGGCTCGGTGATCGTGCAACTGGTCAGTTCGCTGAGTGCGCCATGGCTGGCGACGCGCGGCAAGGATCAGCGCCTGGCCATCGTGGTGGTGATGCTGGTGACCCTGGGCGGGCTGTTCGGCTGCCTGTACGCGCCACTGGAAGGGCTGTGGGGCTGGGCGATCCTGTTGGGGCTGGGCCAGGGCGGCACCTTTGCCCTGGCGTTGACCTTGATCGTGCTGCGCTCCAAGGACGCCCATGTGGCGGCCAACCTGTCGAGCATGGCCCAGGGCGTGGGCTACACGCTGGCCTCCATGGGGCCGTTCGCGGTGGGGCTGGTGCATGACCTGACCGGGGGCTGGGGCGCGGTTGGCTGGATCTTCGCGGTACTGGGGATCGGCGCCATTGTGTTCGGGTTGGGTGCCGGGCGTGCGTTGCATGTGGGTGTGGTCAGCGAGCGGGTCTGAGAGCTGTCGGCACATGCCTGGGGCTTCGGCACCATTCATGGCGCAAATGGCTGTGGCGCCAAAGCCGGGCGGGGACTATCTTGCGCTTCTCGAGCCCCAGTACGGATAACCGCCAATGAGCGATGCCAACAGCGCCCTGATCACCCGTTTCTACCAGGCCTTCCAGCGCCTGGACGCCGAGGCCATGGTGGCCTGCTACAGCGACGACATCGTTTTCAGCGATCCGGTCTTCGGCACCTTGCGCGGGCAGGATGCCGGGGACATGTGGCGCATGCTCACCCGCCGTGCCAAGGACTTCACCCTGACCTTCGACAGCGTGCGCAGCGACGAGCGCGGTGGCGGCGCGCACTGGGTGGCGACCTATCTGTTCAGCCAGACCGGGCGGGTGGTGGTCAACGATATCCAGGCGCGCTTCGTGATCCGTGACGGCCTGATCTGCCAGCACGACGATACCTTCGACCTGTGGCGCTGGTCGCGGCAGGCCCTGGGCATGCCGGGCGTGCTGCTGGGCTGGTCGCCGATGCTGCAGAACAAGGTGCGCCAACAGGCGTTCAAGGGGCTTCGCGCATTCCAGCAGGCGTGCTGAGGCGTTAAGCTGGCGGCCTTCTTCCGTTGCACCGAACCGAGCCGTGAGCGAAACAGCGCCTTCCCCCGACTGCAAACCCTGGTACGTCTATCTGGTGCGTGCCGCCAATGGCTCGCTGTACTGCGGTATCAGCGACGATCCGCAGCGGCGCTTCATCAAGCACCAGAAAGGGCAGGGCGCGCGGTATTTCAAGACCAGCCCGGCGCAGGCGCTGGTGTATGTGGAGCAGTGGCCGGACAAAGGCGAGGCGCTGCGCCAGGAGCGTTTGGTGAAGAAGCTGCGCAAGGCGGCGAAGGAGGCGTTGGTGGCCTCCTATATTGGTCTCGCCACGGACCCATGACACGTTGCGGCGCCTTGGCCATGCTGTGCGGGCGCCATCGCGGGGCAAGCCCGCTCCCACGTAGCTAGGTACTGCGAAGTCCTGGCGTGGGAGCGGGCTTGCCCCGCGATCTGGCTTAATGCAACGTCGGTGCCTGTGCCGGCACCTGTACCTGGATCAACGCCGCTTCGAGCAGCACACGCAGCGACTCCATCTCATGCATCGACGCCATCATCAGCACGGCGGCCGGCGACTTGGGTTTGAGCTGCACGGCATGATGGGCCACGGTCAAGGCGCACAGGGCGTACTCGGTGGCCTGGATGAGGGTGTCTTCGAGGGAATGAGGGTTGTGGGGTGGATCGGGGACAATCTTCAGCATTGGCTTGGCTCTCTCAGAAGGGCCACCACCAACTGCTGTCAAACAAGTGGGTGGCAGCTATGCGTGGGTTGACAGACCGGTGAGAGAACCTGACCCGGCGCACACGAGGTGCCCCACGCACAACCGCCATAGAGCAAGCCATGCAAAAGGTTCTCAGCGGCCTGTCAAAGCCGATCGCTGAATATGCAGCGACCGCCCGAGACTAGAGGCCAACCCAGACCACCGCAATGGCTTGAAAGGGCTTGGGAGTATGTTTGGGAAATGGACTACAGGGAATGGGGAAAGTCTTATAAATCGAAGATCTTTCCGAGGTTGCCGGGGCTGCGCCGCAGCCCCAGACGATCTCAATCCTTGCGTCGCTTCAACTGGTCGATCAGTTGGGTCGGCAGGCCTTTGATGACCAGCGTCCCGGCTTCTTCGTCATACTCGACCTTCGAGCCGAGCAGGTGCGCCTCGAAGCTGATCGACAGCCCTTCGGCACGCCCGGTGAAGCGGCGGAACTGGTTGAGGGTGCGTTTGTCGGCCGGGATCTCCGGCGACAGCCCATAGTCGCTGTTGCGGATATGGTCGAAGAACGCCTCGGGGCGGTCTTCGTCGATCAGGCTGGAGAGTTCTTCCAGCGTTACCGGCTCGCCCAGCTTGGTCTGGGTGGTGGCGTAGTCGACCAGGGTCTGGGTCTTCTCGCGGGCGGATTCTTCCGGCAGGTCCTCTTTCTCGACGAAGTCGCTGAAGGCCTTGAGCAGGGTGCGGGTCTCGCCCGGGCCGTCCACGCCTTCCTGGCAACCGATGAAATCGCGGAAGTAATCCGAGACTTTCTTGCCGTTCTTGCCCTTGATGAACGAGATGTACTGCTTGGAGTTCTGGTTGTTTTTCCACTCGGACAAGTTGACCCGCGCCGCCAGGTGCAGCTGGCCCAGGTCCAGGTGACGCGAGGGGGTCACGTCGAGCTCGGCGTTAACTGCCACGCCTTCACTGTGATGCAGCAGGGCGATGGCCAGGTATTCGGTCATGCCTTGCTGGTAGTGGGCGAACAGCACGTGGCCGCCGGTGGACAGGTTGGATTCTTCCATCAGCTTCTGCAGGTGCTCGACGGCCACGCGGCTGAAGCTGGCGAAGTCTTTCTCCCCGTCCTGATATTGCTTGAGCCAGCCACTGAACGGGTAGGCGCCGGA
Organism: Pseudomonas soli; assembly: GCF_021283165.2. NCBI lineage: Bacteria > Pseudomonadati > Pseudomonadota > Gammaproteobacteria > Pseudomonadales > Pseudomonadaceae > Pseudomonas > Pseudomonas soli. Next base: position 4,932,031 of record NZ_CP128543.1, on the reverse strand, counting down.
CTCGCCGTGGAAGAAACCCCAGGCTTTGCCTTGCTTGGCGTTGTAGCTGTCGTTGAGGTCGGCCAGCAGATTTTCGATGGCGTCGGAGGCCGCCAGTTCGCTGTCGCGAGCATGGAGCACGGCGGGGCTGCCATCGGGCTTCTTGTCGATCAGGTGAACGATGCAATGACGGATTGGCATGTAATTCTCGGTGATAGGAGCGGTGAAAAGCCGCGCTGCAAAAGGCGCTCAGTTTAACCCAGGGCGAGGGTGATGCAGTGGCCAGATGTTGGCGTATATGTCGGTTGTTCGTTTTTTGTTCAAATATTTGCGATTTTTCTGAAAGCCCCGAAAAACCTGAACAAAAACGCAGTCGGCAGCGGATATTTATCGATTCCTGTGGTAGCTTTGCGCGGTCTTGCGCCCCTTGGGTGGCGCATTGCTGGCAGATCGCTTGCGCAGTGTCGAACCAAACGCCGATTTGCGTATCTACATACGCGATCGACGCGGCCTCTGGATTGTCCCGGGCTGGCCCGACCACCGACCAAGCACGCTGCACAACTACTGAATTTGATAGGGAAGGAACACCACCATGGCACTGACCAAAGACCAACTGATTGCCGATATCGCTGAAGCCATCGACGCGCCGAAAACCACCGCGCGTAACGCTCTGGAGCAACTGGGCCAGATCGTCGCCGACCAACTGGAAAACGGCGCCGAAATCACTCTGCCAGGCATCGGCAAACTGAAAGTCTCCGAGCGCCCTGCCCGTACTGGCCGCAACCCTTCGACTGGCGCCGCCATCGAAATCGCTGCCAAGAAAGTCGTCAAGTTCGTTCCTGCCAAAGCCCTGAGCGACTCGATCAACAAGTAATTGTTGATTTGACGAAACCGCGCCCGGCTTGCCCGGGCGCGGTTTTTTCATGCCCGGGATTTGCGCAGGGTGCGCCATTGCTGGCGTGCACTCTCGTCGTGGAAACTCCAGGCAACCATGCGGCTCTGCTTCTGCCCCTGGCCCATTTCGACGATGCGCAGGTCCTTCACCCCGGCCTTTTTCAAGGCTGCCTCGATACCCGGCAGGTTGCTGGCCTTGGACACCAGGCTGGTGAACCACAGCACCTGGGCGGCGTACTGCGCGCTTTCGGCGACCAACTGGGCGACGAAGCGGATCTCGCCACCTTCGCACCACAGTTCATTGTTCTGCCCCCCGAAGTTCAGCACCGGCAGCTTGCGCTTGGGGTCCTGCTTGCCGAGGTTCTTCCATTTGCGTTGGCTGCCGCGGGTGGCCTCCTCGCGCGAGGCGTGGAAGGGCGGGTTGCACAGGGTCAGGTCAAAGCGCTCGTCGGCCTGCAGCAGGCCGCTGAGGATGCGCTTGCGATCCGCTTGCAGGCGCAGGCCGATGGCCTTGTCGAGCTTGTTGGCCTGGACGATGGCCTTGGCCGAGGCCAGGGCCACGCTGTCGATGTCGGAGCCTGTGAAGCGCCAGCGGTAGTCGCTGTGCCCGAGCAGGGGGTAGATGCAGTTGGCGCCGACGCCGATATCCAGGGCGTGCACCTGGGCGCCACGGGGGATTTCACCGCCGTTGTCTTCGCCCAGCAGGTCGGCCAGCACATGGATGTAGTCGGCGCGGCCGGGGATCGGCGGGCACAGGTAGTCGGCAGGAATGTCCCAGTGCTGGATGCCGTATTGGGCCTTGAGCAGGGCGCGGTTGAATACCCGAACGGCTTCAGGGTTGGCGAAGTCGATGCTGGGTTTGCCGTAGGGGTTGGTGATGGTGAAGCGGGCCAGGTCCGGATGTGCCTTGATCAGGGCGGGGAAGTCGTAGCGGCCCTGGTGGCGGTTGCGCGGATGCAGGGTGGGTTTCTGGGTCATGGTGGGGTCCTGAAAAAGCATCGCCGGCAAGCCGGCTCCCACAGGATAGTGCAGTACCTGTGGGAGCCGGCTTGCCGGCGATGGGCTGCGAAGCAGCCCCCTATGGCTTCACGTTTGAATTACAGCGCAGCAATCCGCGCATGCTGTTCGGTGAAGTTGGCCAGGGCCTGCTCCGATTCGGCCAGCTTGGCGCGTTCCTTCTCGATCACCGCAGGTGGGGCCTTGTCGACGAAGGCGGCGTTGGACAGCTTGCCGCCGACGCGCTGCACTTCACCCTGCAGGCGCTGGATCTCCTTGCTCAGGCGCGCAAGCTCGGCGTCCTTGTCGATCAGGCCGGCCATCGGCACCAGTACTTGCAGGTCACCCACCAGGGCGGTGGCCGACAGTGGTGCTTCGTCCTGTTCGCCGAGCACGGTGAACGACTCGACCTTGGCCAGCTTCTTGAGCAGCGCTTCGTTTTCCTGCAGGCGACGCTGGTCGTCGGCATTGGCGTTCTTCAGGAACAGCGGCAGCGGCTTGCCCGGGCCGATGTTCATCTCGGCGCGGATGTTGCGCAGGCCGACCATCAGCTCCTTGAGCCACTCGATGTCGCCTTCGGCGGCGGCGTCGATGCGGCTTTCGTTCGCTTCAGGCCATGGCTGCAACATGATGGTCTTGCCGTTGATGCCGGCCAGTGGCGCGATGCGCTGCCAGATCTCTTCGGTGATGAACGGCATGAACGGGTGGGCCAGGCGCAGGGCCACTTCCAGCACGCGTACCAGGGTGCGGCGGGTGCCGCGGGCGCGCTCGACCGGGGCATTCTCGTCCCACAGCACCGGCTTGGACAGCTCCAGGTACCAGTCGCAGTACTGGTTCCAGATGAACTCGTACAGCGCCTGGCTGGCCAGGTCGAAGCGGAACTGCTCGAGCTGGCGGGTCACCTCGGCTTCGGTACGCTGCAGCTGCGAGATGATCCAGCGGTCGGCCAGCGACAGCTCGTAGGCCTCGCCGTTCTGGCCGCAGTCCTCGCCCTTGTCCAGCACGTAGCGGGCGGCGTTCCAGATCTTGTTGCAGAAGTTGCGGTAGCCTTCGACGCGGCCCATGTCGAACTTGATGTCACGACCGGTGGAAGCCAGCGAGCAGAAGGTGAAGCGCAGGGCGTCGGTGCCGTAGCTGGCGATGCCTTCGGGGAACTCGGCCTTGGTCTGCTTGGCGATCTTCTCGGCGAGCTTGGGCTGCATCATGCCGCTGGTGCGTTTTTCCAGCAGGGCGTCGAGGGTGATGCCGTCGACGATGTCCAGCGGGTCGAGGACGTTGCCCTTGGACTTGGACATCTTCTGCCCCTGGCCATCACGCACCAGGCCGTGCACGTAGACGGTCTTGAACGGTACCTGCGGGGTGCCGTCCTCGTTCTTGATCAGGTGCATGGTCAGCATGATCATCCGGGCGACCCAGAAGAAAATGATGTCAAAGCCGGTGACCAGCACGTCGGTGGAGTGGAACTTCTTCAGGAACTCGGTCTGTTCCGGCCAGCCCAGGGTGGAGAAGGTCCACAGGCCCGAGCTGAACCAGGTGTCGAGCACGTCGTCATCCTGGCGCAGTTTCACATCGTTGCCCAGGTTGTGCTTGGCGCGCACTTCGGCCTCGTCGCGGCCGACATAGACCTGGCCGGCCTCGTCGTACCAGGCCGGGATGCGGTGGCCCCACCACAGCTGGCGGCTGATGCACCAGTCCTGGATGTCGCGCATCCACGAGAAGTACATGTTCTCGTATTGCTTGGGCACGAACTGGATGCGGCCGTCTTCGACGGCGGCGATGGCAGGCTCGGCCAGCGGCTTGGTGGAGACGTACCACTGGTCGGTCAGCCATGGCTCGATGACGGTGCCGGAGCGGTCGCCTTTCGGCACCTTCAGGGCGTGGTCGTCGATGCTGACCAGCAGGCCTTGGGCGTCCAGGTCGGCGACCATCTGCTTGCGCGCGACGAAGCGGTCGAGGCCGGCGTACTGGGCCGGCAGCGAGGTGTCGAGCTGCTCGTTGACGCTGCCGTCGAGGTTGAATGCCTGCACCGCGGCCAGCACGGTGGCGTTCTTGTCGAAGATGTTCAGCAGCGGCAGGTTGTGGCGCTTGCCGACTTCGTAGTCGTTGAAATCGTGGGCCGGGGTAATCTTCACGCAGCCGGTGCCGAATTCGGGGTCGCAATAGTCATCGGCGACGATCGGGATCAGACGACCGACCAGCGGCAGTTTGACGAACTTGCCGATCAGGGCCTGGTAGCGCTCGTCATTCGGGTTGACGGCAACGGCGACGTCACCGAGCAGGGTTTCCGGACGGGTGGTGGCGACCACCAGGTGGTCCTTGCCGTCGGCGGTCTTGGCGCCGTCGGCCAGCGGATAGCGCAGGTTCCACAGGTGGCCCTTCTCGTCGTGGTTTTCCACTTCGAGGTCGGAGATTGCCGTGTGCAGCTTGGTGTCCCAGTTGACCAGGCGCTTGCCGCGGTAGATCAGACCGTCTTCATGCAGGCGCACGAAGGCTTCCTTGACCGCCTCGGAGAGACCGTCGTCCATGGTGAAGCGCTCGCGGCTCCAGTCCACCGACGAGCCCAGGCGGCGGATCTGGCGGCTGATGTTGCCGCCCGACTGGTCCTTCCACTCCCAGACCTTCTCCAGGAACTGCTCACGGCCCAGGTCGTGGCGGTTCTGGCCCTTGGCCTCGAGCTGGCGCTCGACCAGCATCTGGGTAGCGATACCGGCGTGGTCGGTGCCCGGCTGCCACAGGGTGTCGCGCCCTTGCATGCGGCGGAAACGGATCAGGGCGTCCATGATCGCGTTGTTGAAACCGTGGCCCATGTGCAGGCTGCCGGTCACGTTCGGCGGCGGGATCATGATGGTGTAGGACTCGCCTGCACCTTGTGGGGCGAAATAGTTCTCGGACTCCCAGGTGTTGTACCAGGAAGTTTCGATGGCGTGCGGCTGGTAGGTCTTATCCATGCGCGGCGGGACCCTTAGGCATTAATTCGGGAAAGCCGGGAAGTATAACCAAGCTGCGCGTTTCAAGACAGGTGTAGCGGGCAAGCCCGCTTGAGGGAGCGGGCTTGCCCCGCGATGCGGACGAAGGGTTACTCGGAACGCTTGAGCAACCGTTCCAGCCGCGCATCGAGGCGGCGCTTGATCTCGGTCTCGATGTGCGGGGTGAAGTCGTTGATCACGTCCTGCATGATCGACTGCGCCGCGGCGCGCAGTTCGGCGTCCAGATGCAGCAGGGTGTCCTGGCGGCGGGTCTGGGCATCCTCTTCGGGTGCCGGAGTCGGTGCCGGCGCTGCGGCGGCGGGCGCTTCGGCGCTCGGCTCGTCGAGCAGCAGGGGGATCTGCTCCACGGTTTCGGTCAGCAGGGGCGGTTGCAGGTCGGCGTCACCCAGCAGCTCGCGGATCGACTCGAGGTCGTCGAGCAGGTGGGCGGAATGGGTCAGGGAGTTCAGCTGCTTGTCCATCGTCGTCAAAGTCGCTGTAAGCGGTGGTCTTGCAGAGCATAGCCCTGTTCGCGGTAGAAACGGAATCGCTCGCGAGCGGCCAGGCGGATGGCCGGCTCCTCGACGACGATTTCGGCGACCCGTTCGAACTGGCCGACAAAGGCCGGAACCTCGCCACCCAGGTTGATCAGCAGGTCACGGTGTTGGCCAGCATCGGCGCCGACACCCAGCGCGACAACGGCGTCGGGGTGCTGTTCGGCATGGTCGTGGGGCAAGAAGGCCTCGCCCTTGAACTGCCACAGGCGCAGGTCAAGTTCGCTGCGCTGCGCCTCGTCCTGGCAGTGCAGGTAGACCCGGTGGCCGAGGCGCCAGGCCTTTTCGCACAGCTTGCAGGCGAAATCCAGGCGCACCGACAGCGAGTCGCTGGGCAGGATGTAGAAATCGACTTTGCTCATGATCGTTAAGTGCCGGCCGGTGGCGCGGGGGCGCCACCGGCTGCGCGCCATCAGGCGCCGGCGCGGTCCAGCAGGTACTGGGTGAGCAGCGGTACCGGGCGGCCCGAGGCGCCCTTGTCCTTGCCGCCGCTGATCCAGGCAGTGCCGGCGATGTCCAGGTGCGCCCAGTGGTAGGCCTTGGCGAAGCGCGACAGGAAGCAGCCGGCGGTGATGGTGCCGGCCTTCGGGCCACCGATGTTGGCGATGTCGGCGAACGGGCTGTCCAGCTGCTCCTGGTACTCATCGAACAGCGGCAGCTGCCAGGCGCGGTCGTCGGCGCGCTTGCCGGCGTCGAGCAGTTGGCCGACCAGGGCGTCGTCATTGCCCATCAGGCCGGAGGTGTGGCTGCCCAGGGCGACGATGCAGGCGCCGGTCAGGGTGGCGATGTCGATCACCGCCTGTGGCTTGAAGCGTTCGGCGTAGGTGAGGGTGTCGCACAGCACCAGGCGGCCTTCGGCGTCGGTGTTGAGGATCTCGACGGTCTGCCCGCTCATGGTGGTGACGATGTCGCCCGGACGGGTGGCGCCGCCGCTCGGCATGTTTTCGGCGCAGGCCAGCAGGCACACCAGGTTGATCGGCAGTTGCAGCTCGAGCACGGCGCGCAGGGTGCCGAACACACTGGCGGCGCCGCACATGTCGTACTTCATCTCGTCCATGCCGGCGCCGGGCTTGAGGCTGATGCCGCCGGTGTCGAAGGTGATGCCCTTGCCGACCAGCACGAACGGTTTTTCGCTCTTCTTGCCGCCCTGGTAGTTGAGCACGATCAGCCGTGGTGGCTGGTCGCTGCCCTGGCCCACGGCGTAGAACGCGCCCATGCCCAGGTCCTTGATCTTCTTCTCGTCCAGCACCTCGACCTTGAGGCCCTTGTGCGCCTTGCCCAGGTCCTTGGCCTGTTCGGCGAGGAAGCTCGGGTGGCAGACGTTCGGCGGCAGGTTGCCCAGGTCGCGGGTGAAGGCCATGCCGGTGGCGATGGCGCTGGCATGCTTGACGGCGCGCTCGGCCTCGGCCTGACCAGCCTTGGCGGTGAGCAGGGTGACTTTCTTCAGGGCGCGCGGTTCGGCCTTCTGGCTCTTGTAGCGGTCGAACACGTAGTTGCCGTCGAGCAGGGTCTCGGCCAGCAGGCGGTACTTGCCGTAGTGGCCATCGCGGCCGGTGACGGCGATGTCGTCCAGGGCCAGCACGGCGTCGCCGCCACCCAGGCCCTTGAGCACGCCGGCGACGCTGGCCACCAGCTTGCGCCAGGCGCGGTCGCCGAGGGCTTCGTCCTTGCCGCTGCCGACCAGCAGCACGCGCTCGGCCTTCAGGCCCGGCAGGCTGTGCAGCAGCAGAGTCTGGCCCGGCTTGCCGGCCAGGTCGCCGCGCTTGAGCAGCGCGCTGATGGCGCCTTCGGTGGCCTGGTCGACGGCCTTGGTGGTGGCGCCGAGCTTGCGGCCTTCACCCACCGGCACGACCAGGGTGGCGGTCTTGACGGATACAGCGGCTACGCTTTTTACAACCAGTTCCATGTCTGGGGTCCCCGAATGATCTGTCAGTTGGCGCTGTCTTGGGCAAGCGCTCGTCAAACCGCCCCGGCAACCTTTGCCGGCCAGCGGAAAAGCTGCCAGTTTGAGCTTGCCGCGACCTTGCTGACAACCCCGTCATGCGCCAAGGTGCGCGGCCAAGTGACAGGCGCCGTCAATCACAGGATAATGCGCGCACTTTTACATGGAGGTTCGCCTTGGCGAACCGGCATTGGTCTTGGCTGTCCGAATCGTTCGTCTGGCTTTGAACCCCTGACAACCCAGGAGTGTCTGGTTTGATCGTCTTTCGTTATCTGTCCCGCGAGGTCCTGGTGACCTTGAGCGCCGTCAGCGCCGTGCTGCTGGTGATCATCATGAGCGGGCGCTTCATCAAGTACCTGGCCCAGGCGGCCCAGGGCATGCTCGACCCGGGCGTGCTGTTCATGATCATGGGGTTCCGCCTGCCGGGCTTCCTGCAACTGATCCTGCCGCTGGGGCTGTTCCTCGGTATCCTGCTTGCCTATGGCCGGTTGTATCTCGAAAGCGAGATGACCGTGCTGTCGGCCACTGGCATGAGCCAGCAGCGCCTGCTTGCCGTGACCATGGTGCCGGCGGCACTGGTCGCCCTGCTGGTGGCCTGGCTGAGCCTGAGCCTGGCCCCCCTGGGGGTTGCCCAGGTGCAGAAGATCATCGCCCAGCAGGATACCCTGACCGAGTTCGACACCCTGGTGCCGGGCCGTTTCCAGACCCTGCGCGATGGCTCGCGGGTGACCTACACCGAGCAGCTGTCCGATGACCGCATCAACCTGGCGGGCGTGTTCATCTCCGAGAAGCGCTTCAACCAGGACAAGACCAAGGACCGCGCGCCTTCGGTGCTGGTCGCCGAGAAAGGCCACCAGGAAGTGCAGGCCGACGGCAACCGCTACCTGGTGTTGCAGAACGGATACCGCTACGACGGCAATCCCGGCCAGGCCGACTACCGTGCGATCAAGTACGACACCTATGGCGTGCTGCTGCCAAAGCCTGAGGTCGCCGAGGAGGTGACCGAGCGCGAGGCCATCCCGACTTCTGACCTGTTCGGGCATCAGGGGCTGCGTGAGCGCGCCGAGCTACAATGGCGCCTGTCGCTGCCGCTGCTGGTGTTCGTGGTCACCCTGCTGGCGGTGCCGCTGTCGCGCGTCAACCCGCGCCAGGGCCGCTTCCTCAAGCTGCTGCCGGCGATTCTCCTGTACATGGCCTATCTGACAATGCTGATTTCCGTGCGTGGCGCCCTGGAGAAGGGCAAGTTGCCTATCTCGCTGGGTATCTGGTGGGTCCATGGCCTGTTCCTGCTGATCGGCCTGGCGCTGATGTACTGGGAGCCGCTGCGTCTGAAGCGTGCCGCTCGCCGTGCGGAGGTGGCCCGTGGTTAAACTGGACCGCTACATCGGCCAGAGCGTGCTGCTGGCCATTCTCGCCGTGCTGGGCATCATCCTCGGCCTGGCCTCGTTGTTCGCCTTCATCGATGAGATGGGCGACCTGAGCGACACTTACACGGTCATGGATGCCAGCAGCTTCGTGCTGCTCACCGCGCCGCGCCGGCTCTACGACATGCTGCCGATGGCGGCGCTGATCGGCTGCCTGATCGGCCTGGGCAGCCTGGCCAGCAGCAGCGAGCTGACCATCATGCGCGCTGCCGGTGTGTCCATCGGGCGCATCGTCTGGGCGGTGATGAAGCCGATGCTGGTGCTGATGCTGGTCGGCCTGCTGATCGGCGAATACGTGGCCCCGGTGACCGAGAACAAGGCCCAGGCCGACCGTTCGCTGGCCCAGGGCGGTGGCGAGGCGCAGAGTTCCAAGCGCGGCATGTGGCACCGCCAGGGCGAGGAGTTCGTGCACATCAACTCGGTGCAGCCCAATGGCCTGCTGCTGGGTGTGACCCGCTACCGCTTCGACAGCGAGCGCAAGATCCAGACCTCCAGCTTCGCCCGCCGGGCGCAGTACGTCGATGGCAAATGGATGCTCAACGATGTGGCCACCACCTACTTCCGCGGTGACCACACCGAAGTGGTCAAGAGCCCAGAAGAGGTGTGGGACGTGTCGGTGACCCCGGAGTTGCTCAACACCGTGGTGCTGGCACCGGAGTCGCTGTCGATCACCGGGCTGTGGGACTACATCCACTACCTTTCCGACCAGGGGCTGAACAACGCCCGCTACTGGCTGGCGTTCTGGACCAAGGTCCTGCAGCCGGTGGTCACCGCGGCGCTGGTGCTGATGGCGATTTCGTTCATCTTCGGCCCGTTGCGTTCGGTCACCCTTGGCCAGCGCGTGTTCACCGGTGTGCTGGTGGGCTTCGTGTTCCGCATCGCCGGGGAACTGCTGGGCCCATCGAGCCAGGTGTTCGGCTTCCCGCCGCTGCTGGCGGTGGTGATTCCGGCCGGCATCTGTGCGCTGGCGGGCTTGTGGTTGATGCGCCGGGCGGGTTGATGGCGCGAGCTGCATAAAGAAGCCGACCCTTGGGTCGGCTTTTTTGCGGGTGCTTTTCGCAGGCCTGATGCCCGCGCAGCTCACTTCTTGCGCTTGGGCAGGCGTACCAGCTGGGTCTCGGAATAGATGTCGTGCCAGCTGCGTTTACGTTTGTCGAACAACGACCAGATGAAACCCAGCCCCAGGCACAGCCACGACGCGATCGACACCACGAAACGCAGCAATGCCTGCCAGAGGCTGATGGCGCTGCCATCGGCGTTCTGCACGCGCATGCCCCATACCTGCATGCCCAGGGTCTGGCCACCGTGGGTCCAGAACTTGGCGAAGAAGCCAAACAGGGCGAACAGCAGGATCGTCGACAGCAGCGGGTCGCCGTCCAAGGCACCGGCCTCGGTCAGCTCGCGCATGCGCGCCTCGCCGATGATCGCCATCTGGATCATCTTGTAGGCGCCGGCAGTCACGATCAGCAGGGCCGTGCACAGCAGGAAGTCGTAGAACATCGCGGCCAGGCGACGGCCCAGGCCGACCGGCGGGAAATCACCCTGGGGGTTGAGCAATGGCTTGGACATGCATGACAGCTCCAGATGGCAAAGGCCCATTCTATGGAATTGCGCGCACAAAAAAGCCCCTGTGCGTCAACACAGGGGCTTTTTATCGGAAGATCAGCCTTCGGCCTGGACTTCGTCAGCCTGCATGCCTTTCTGGCCCTGGACGGCCACGAAGGTCACTTTCTGGCCTTCTTTCAGGCTCTTGAAGCCGTTGCCTTGGATGGCGCGGAAGTGCACGAACAGATCCGGACCGCTTTCTGGGGTGATGAAGCCGTAACCTTTTTCGTCATTGAACCACTTGACGGTACCGTTCTGACGCTCAGCCATTGTCTTATTTCCTATGAAGCTTAAATATTGATGACAGTTTCTTTCACACTTTTTGTAAGTGAAAGACTACTGGGCTGGGTTGCAGGAAAGTAAGAGACGTCGAACGGGTTGTAGCAGATTGCGGCTACTGGCCCAGGTCACGAACTGTTGCGACCCATGCAAACACAGTGCAGTGACTCTACGCCAACTGCCGAGCGAAAAACAAGCCCTTGCGACGGGTGAAAATCAGGCTTTTCCCGATCACCGAACGATTTGTCGGAAACGCCGTGGCGCCTGGCCTGGCGCTATGTTCAGAAGTTATTGGACAGGTTCGAAAACGAATATGTCGAACCCGTCCAATCCACTCATTCAGCCACGGTAGTAACGTTGCGCCACGAAAGGCATTTTGCTGACTTTCATGGCAACTTGCTTGCCGCGCACCATTGCAAACAGTGCAGTGTCCAGGGTGGTGTGTTCGTTATCGACATAGCCCATTGTGACCGGCGCGCCGAGCGTCGGGCCGAAGCCGCCGCTGCACACCTCGCCGACCACCTTGCCTGTCGCGTCGACGATCTGCGCGCCTTCACGCACCGGGGTGCGCTCCTGGGGCAGCAGGCCTACGCGTTTGCGCGCCACGCCGGACTGTTGCTGGGCAAACACGGTGTCGGCACCCGGGAAACCACCGGCCCGTGCGCCGTCGGCACGGCGCACCTTGGAGATGGCCCACAGCAGGCTGGCCTCGATCGGCGTGGTGGTGGTGTCCATGTCGTGGCCGTACAGGCACAGGCCGGCCTCCAGGCGCAGTGAGTCGCGTGCGCCCAGGCCGATTGGCTGTACCTCTGGCTCGGCCAGCAGCCGGCGCGCCAGCGCTTCGGCCTTGTCGGCCGGCACGGAAATCTCGAAACCGTCCTCACCGGTGTAGCCCGAGCGGCTGACATAGCAGTCGGCGCCGAGCAGTTGAACAGGCTGGAACTGCATGAACGTCATCTTCGCCACCGCAGGTGCCAGGCGCTCCAGCACCTTGACCGCCGCCGGGCCTTGCAGCGCCAGCAGGGCGCGTTCCTCGAACAGTGGCTGGATCTCGCAGCGGCTGCCGATGTGCTGGCGCAGGTGGGCCAGGTCCTGCTCCTTGCAGGCGGCGTTGACCACCAGGAACAGGGTGTCGTCACCGAGGTTGGCGACCATCAGGTCGTCGAGGATGCCACCCTCGGCATTGGTGAACATGGCATAGCGCTGCATGCCCACCGGCAGGTCGATGATGTCCACCGGCACCAGGGTTTCCAGGGCCTTGGCGGCGTCGTTGCCGCGCAGGATGATCTGGCCCATGTGCGAAACGTCGAACAGGCCGGCTTGCTCGCGGGTGTGCAGGTGCTCCTTGAGCACGCCCAAGCGGTATTGTACGGGCATGTCGTAGCCGGCGAACGGCACCATGCGCGCGCCCAGTTCCAGGTGCAGGGCGTGCAGCGGGGTCTTGTGCAGTGTTTCGGACATCGGTGACTCCTTGGTTTTTATTCGGGTCAACATTCGATGATGTTGACGGCCAGACCGCCGCGGGCGGTCTCCTTGTATTTGATTTTCATGTCGGCGCCGGTCTGGCGCATGGTGCGGATGACCTTGTCGAGGGAAACGTAGTGCTGCCCGTCGCCGCGCAGGGCCATGCGCACCGCGTTGATCGCCTTCACCGAGCCCATGGCGTTGCGCTCGATGCAGGGCACCTGGACCAGCCCGCCAATGGGGTCGCAGGTCAGGCCCAGGTTGTGTTCCATGCCGATCTCGGCGGCGTTCTCCACCTGTTGCGGAGTACCGCCCATCACTTCGCACAGGGCGCCTGCGGCCATGGAGCAGGCCACGCCGACCTCGCCCTGGCAGCCCACCTCGGCCCCGGAGATCGATGCGTTCTCCTTGTACAGAATGCCGATTGCCGCGGCAGTGAGCAGGAAGCGCACCACCCCGTCCTCGTTGGCGCCGGGCACGAAGCGCATGTAGTAGTGCAGCACCGCGGGGACAATGCCGGCCGCGCCATTGGTCGGTGCCGTGACCACGCGTCCGCCGTAGGCGTTTTCCTCGTTCACCGCCAGGGCGTAGAGGTTGACCCAGTCGAGCACCGACAGCGCATCACGCAGGCTGGCTTCCGGATGCCGGCTGAGCTGGCGGTACAACGCCGGAGCCCGGCGCTTGACCTTCAGCCCGCCAGGCAGGATGCCTTCGTGCCGGCAACCGGCCTCGACGCAGTCCTGCATCACCTGCCAGATGCGCAGCAGGCCGGCACGGGTCTCAGCTTCCGGGCGCCAGGCGGCCTCGTTGGCCAGCATCACCTGGCTGAACGACAGGTGCTGCGCGGTGCAGTGGCCGAGCAGTTCCTTGCCGGTCTTGAAAGGGTAGGGCAGCACGGTGCTGTCCTCGACGATGCGGTCATGGCCGGCCGCATCCTCGTCAACCACGAAACCGCCTCCCACCGAGTAGTACTCGCGGCTACGGATCTGCAGGCCGGCGGCATCGAAGGCGCGGAAGATCATGCCGTTGGGGTGGTAGGCCAGCGGTTTGCGGATCATCGCCAGGTGCTGTTTTTCGACGAAGTCGATGTCGTGTTCGCCGAGCAGGCTGAGCCGACCGCTTTCACGAATGGCTTGCAGACGGGCGGGGATGGCTTCGGTATCGACGCTGTCCGGATGCTCGCCTTCCAGGCCTAGCAACACGGCCTTGTCGCTGCCGTGGCCCTTGCCGGTGGCGCCGAGGGAGCCGTACAGCTCGGCCTTGACCGTGGCCGTGCCGGCCAGCAGGCCATCACGGCGCAAGCCTTCGGCGAAGCGCGCGGCGGCGCGCATCGGCCCGACCGTGTGCGAACTGGAGGGGCCGATGCCGATCTTGAACAGGTCGAAGACGCTCAAAGACATGCTGCTTCCTCCTGATGATGGCCAGTAAGCCCATTGGGGGCTGCTACGCAGCCCATCGCCGGCAAGCCGGCTCCCACAGCTTAGCGCTGAACCTGTGGGAGCCGGCTTGCCGGCGATGGGGCGCGCAGCGGCCCCACCCGATCAGACGTCCTGGTAGCTCTCGATCGACGGGCAGGCGCAGACCAGGTTGCGGTCGCCGAACACGTTGTCGACCCGGCCGACCGGTGGCCAGTACTTGCCTTCCACCAGGCTCGGCAGCGGATACACCGCCTGCTCGCGGCTGTAGCCGTGGGCCCATTCGCCGGCCAGCTCCGCCGCGGTGTGCGGGGCGTTCTTCAGCGGGTTGTCGTCCTTGTCCAGGCTGCCGTTCTCGACCGCGCGAATCTCTTCGCGGATCTGGATCATGGCGTCGCAGAATCGATCCAGTTCCTCTTTCGACTCGCTTTCGGTCGGTTCGATCATCAGCGTGCCGGCCACCGGGAAGGACATGGTCGGGGCGTGGAAGCCGAAGTCGATCAGGCGCTTGGCGACATCGTCGACGCTGATGCCGCTGGTGTCCTTGAGCGGACGCAGGTCGAGGATGCACTCGTGCGCCACCAGGCCGTTGCCGCCGGTGTACAGCACAGGATAGTGCTCTTCCAGGCGACGGGCGATGTAGTTGGCGTTGAGGATCGCCATCTGCGAGGCGCGCTTGAGGCCCGCGCCACCCATCATGCGAATGTACATCCAGGTGATCGGCAGGATGCTGGCGCTGCCGAACGGTGCGGCGCATACCGCGCCCTGGGTGTTTTCCAGCTGGGCATGGCCCGGCAGGAATGGCGCCAGGTGCGCCTTGACGCCGATCGGGCCGACGCCCGGGCCGCCGCCGCCGTGGGGGATGCAGAAGGTCTTGTGCAGGTTCAGGTGCGAGACGTCGCCGCCGAACTTGCCCGGGGCGCACAGGCCGACCATGGCGTTCATGTTGGCGCCGTCGATGTACACCTGGCCGCCGTTGTCGTGGATGATCGCGCAGATCTCGCCGATGGCTTCCTCGAATACGCCGTGGGTGGACGGGTAGGTGATCATGATCGCCGCCAGGCGCTCGCGGTGCTCGATGGCCTTGGCACGCAGGTCGTCGATGTCGACGTTGCCGCGCGCGTCGCAGGCGGTCACTACCACGCGCATGCCGGCCATGTGCGCGGTGGCGGGGTTGGTGCCGTGGGCCGAGGACGGGATCAGGCAGATGTCACGGTGGCTGTCGCCACGGCTGCGGTGGTAGGCGCGGATCGCCAGCAGGCCGGCGTATTCGCCTTGGGAGCCGGCGTTGGGCTGCAGTGACACGGCGTCATAGCCGGTGGCGGCGCAGAGCATGGCTTCCAGCTCGCTGGTCATCTGCAGGTAGCCCTGGCTTTGCGCGGCCGGGGCAAACGGGTGCAGGTTGCCGAACTCGGCCCAGGTCACCGGGATCATTTCGCTGGCGGCGTTGAGCTTCATGGTGCACGAGCCCAGCGGGATCATGGTGCGGTCCAGGGCCAGGTCCTTGTCGGCCAGGCGGCGCAGGTAGCGCATCAGCTCGGTTTCGCTGTGGTAGCGGTTGAACACCGGGTGCTCGAGGATGGCCGACTGGCGCAACAGGCCGGCCGGCAGGCGCACGGCGACGGTGTTGGCCAGGGCGGTGAAGTCAGGGCTGGCCTGGCCGTCGGCGAACAGCTGCCACAGGGCCTCGACATCGGCCTGGGTGCTGGTTTCGTCCAGCGACAGGCCCAGCTGGGCGGCGTCGACCTGGCGCAGGTTGATGCCCTGGACGCGGGCCTTGTCGTGCAGCGCGCTGGTGCTGGCACCGGTGGCCAGGGTGAGGGTGTCGAAGAAATCGCCGGTGACCACCTTGATGCCCAGCTTGGTCAGGCCGGTAGCGAGGATCGCGGTCAGCGCATGGGTGCGCTCGGCAATGCGCTTGAGGCCGGCAGGGCCGTGGTACACGGCGTACATGCTGGCGATATTGGCCAGCAGCACCTGGGCGGTGCAGATGTTGCTGGTAGCCTTCTCGCGGCGGATGTGCTGCTCGCGGGTCTGCATGGCCAGGCGCAGGGCCGGCTTGCCGAAGCGGTCGATCGATACCCCGACCAGACGGCCCGGCATGTCGCGCTTGAAGGCGTCGCGGGTGGCGAAGTAGGCCGCGTGCGGGCCACCGAAGCCCAGCGGCACGCCGAAGCGCTGGGCGCTGCCGATGGCCACGTCGGCGTCGAACTCGCCCGGCGGGGTGAGCAGGGTCAGGGCCAGCAGGTCGGCGGCCACGGCCACCAGGGCACCTGCGCCGTGGAAGCGCTGCACCACCTCGCGGTAGTCGAACACGTCACCGTTGCTGGCCGGGTACTGCAGCAGGGCGCCAAAGAAGGCGCTGACGTCGCCCAGTTCGCGCTCGTCGCCCACCACCACCTCAATGCCCAGCGGTTCGGCGCGGGTGCGCAGCACGTCGAGGGTCTGCGGGTGGCAGTGCACGGAGGCGAAGAAGGCATGGCTGGCCTTGTTCTTCGACAGGCGCTTGCAGAAGGTCATGGCTTCTGCGGCGGCGGTGGCCTCGTCGAGCAGGGAAGCGTTGGCTATCGGCAGGCCGGTGAGGTCGCTGATCAGGGTCTGGAAGTTCAGCAGCGCTTCCAGACGGCCCTGGGAAATCTCCGGCTGGTACGGGGTGTAGGCGGTGTACCAGGCCGGGTTCTCCAGCAGGTTGCGCAGGATCGGCGCCGGGGTGTGGGTGTTGTAGTAGCCCTGGCCTATGTAGCTCTTGAACAGCTGGTTCTTGGCGGCGATGGCTTTCAATGCGGCGAGGGCATCGGCCTCGCTCTGCCCGTCGTGGCTGCCGAGCACGCTGGTGCCCTTGATGCTGTCGGGGATGACGGCGGCGGTCATCGCGTCCAGCGAGTCGAAGCCCAGGGTCGTGAGCATGGCCTGCTCGTCAGCGGCGCGTGGGCCGATGTGGCGGGCAATGAATTCGTTGGCGGTGCCGAGGTTGATGGTCATGGTGATTCCTCAGGCGTCGTCGTTGGCTTTGAGCAGGCGGTCGTAGGCATCCTGGTCGAGCAGGGCATGCACTTCGCTCATGTCGGCGGGCTTGAAGCGGAAGAACCAGCCTTCGCCCAGCGGGTCTTCGTTGACCAGCTCGGGGTTGTCGTTGAGGCCTTCGTTGACCGCGACCACTTCACCGGCCAGTGGCATGTACACGCCGCTGGCGGCCTTGACCGACTCCACGGTGGAGGCTTCGGCGCCCTTGTCGTACTGCTGCAGCTCCGGCAGTTGCACATAGACCACATCACCCAAGGCGTTCTGGGCGTAGGCGGTGATGCCCACGGTGACGCTGCCATCGGCTTCGACGCGCAGCCATTCGTGATCTTCGGTGAAACGCAACTCGCTCATGGGAATTCCTCGGGAAGCAGGGGCGTTGGGCGCGGTAGGCTCCGCGCTCTTAAGGTTGGAATTCCCTTAGCAATAATGCGGCCAGTCTTAAAAATCCTTATAAATCAATTGGTTAGTTTGTTAATGCAATCGATTTGTCATTTTTGTGGAATGAAATCGATACAGGAGAAGGGTGATTCAAAAGCACAGTGGGATCAAACCCTTGTACCCAGGCACCCAGATGGGTGTGTAGCGAATTCTGTACAGTGGAATGATTTTAATACGGCCTGCTTCCGGAGCGGGATTGGGCCGGCGAAGCAGCATCAGGCCTTGTTTGGAATACCGTACTTGCGCAAGCGCTGGGCTATCGCGGTATGCGAGGTTTGCAAGCGCCCCGCCAACTGCCGCGTCGAGGGATAGCTGGCATACAGGCGTTGCAGCAACTCCCGCTCGAAATCCCCCACGGCCTGTTCCAGGCTGGCCACCTCGCCATCCTGCCCGCGGGCCACCGAGGTGCCGGCGATGTCCAGGTCGCCGATGTCCACCACGTTGCTTTCGCAGATAGCCGCGGCGCGGAAGATCACGTTCTGCAACTGCCGCACGTTGCCCGGCCAGGGGTTGCCCAGCAGCGCCGGATGGGTGGCGGGCGCCAGGCGGCAGGGCGGGCGCTGGATCTGGGTGCAGGCCTGCTGCATGAAGTACTGCGCCAAGGACAGGATGTCCTGGCCGCGATCACGCAGGGGCGGAACTTGCAGGTTGAGCACGTTGAGGCGGTAGAACAGGTCTTCGCGGAAGGTGCCCTCGGCGACCATGCGTTCCAGGTCGCGGTGGGTGGCGCTGATGATGCGCACGTCCACCTTCACTTCGCGGTCGCCACCCACGCGGCGGAAGCTGCCGTCGCTGAGAAAACGCAGCAGCTTGGCTTGCAGGTAGGGCGACATCTCGCCGATCTCGTCGAGGAACACCGTGCCCTGGTTGGCCAGCTCCATCAGCCCGGGCTTGCCGCCACGTTGCGCGCCGGTGAAGGCGCCGGGGGCATAGCCGAACAGCTCGCTCTCGGCCAGGCTCTCGGGCAGCGCCGCGCAGTTGAGCGCCAGGAACGGCGCGGCGTGGCGGCTGCTGATGGCGTGGCAGGCGCGGGCCACCAGCTCCTTGCCGGTGCCGGTCTCGCCGTGCACCAGCAGCGGCGCATCGAGGGTGGCCACGCGCAAGGCGCGGGCCTTGAGGGTGCGAATCGCCGGGGAGTCGCCGAGCATGGCGTCGAAGCCTTCGGCGTGGTCGTGGTGCAGGGCCGACAGCCGCTCGCCCATGCGGTTCGGCGGGTACAGCGTCAGCAGGCCGCCGGCGTGGGTGATCGGCGTGGCGTCGAGCAGCAAGCTCTGGCCGTTCAACTGCATTTCGCGCATGGGCAGGTGGAAATTGTTGTCCAGCAGGGCCTGCAGCAGCTCGGGGTCGCCGAACAGTTCGCCCACCGAACGCCCGGCGGACTCACGCCCGCACAGGGCGATCAGCGCAGGGTTGGCCAGCAGCACCTTGCCCGCGCTGTCCACCGCCAGCACCGGGTCGCTCATGGCGGCGAGCAGGGCGTCGAGTTGCAGGTGCCGGCGTTGGCCGGGGAGGATGTCGACCACTTCCACCGATTGCACGCCGCGTACCTCGAACAGCGCGTCGTGCAGCTCTTCGAGCACGGCGGGGCTCAGGGTCGGGGCGTCGATGTAGACGTTCGGCGGGACCATCTCCACGGCATCGAGGTTGAGGTTGCGGGCGCCGAGCAGGGCCAGGACTTCCTGGGTGATGCCGACGCGGTCGATGAAGCTGACGTGGATGCGCATGGGGAGATCGGGGCAGTGGCCAAGCGAGTGCGCCAGTATGCCTTGGGAAGGGCTCTAAACCCAATCGCGGGGCAAGCCCGCTGCCACGAAGCCCCGCGATTGCACTCAGCCCAGATGCTCAGGCTTGATCGAATCACCCGATTTGACATCGAGCTTCTGGCGAATGTCTTCGAACATGTAGTCGTAGAGCTTGTGCGGCGAACCGAGGCTCTCGAATTTCTTCGGCGCTGGCAGGTACGACTGGGCCTTGCGGCTCAACTGCATCAGAAAGCTGGGTAGCACCTGGTCCTTGGCCAGGAAGAACTTCTCATCGACGGCCTTGCCCTCGATGTGGCCATGCATGCGGAACTGGATACCGCGGCCTTCGCTGGGATCCGATACGGCCTCGTAGTCGATGCACAGGTCGTAGCTGTGGTCGTTGGTGTTCAGCGCAGTGCGCTCGATATGCACGTGACCGGGTTGATACTGGGCCATGGCGAGGTCCTCCGGAAGGTTGAAAACGGCCGGTGCCAGGCACCGGCCAACTGCGTTCAACGGTAGCTGATTCCCGGCTTGGCGGTGGAAACGCGGGTACCGGCGGTGCCTTTGACGATGTCCTCGATGTTCTCCAGCGAGCTGATTACCGCGACCTTGCCGGTATTCCGGGCGAAATCGCAGGCAGCCTGCACCTTGGGCCCCATGGAGCCGGCGGCAAAGCCCAGCTTCTCGAGCTCGTCGGGGTGCGCCTGGGCGATGGCTTTTTGTGTCGGCTTGCCGAAATCGATGTACGCAGCGTCGACGTCGGTGGCGATGATCAGCAGGTCGGCATCCAGCTGTTCGGCCAGCAGCGCCGAGCACAGGTCCTTGTCGATCACCGCCTCGATGCCCTTGAGCTTGCGGTTTTCGTCGTACATGGTGGGGATACCGCCGCCGCCGGCGCAGATCACGATGCTGCTTTTTTCCAGCAGCCACTTGATCGGGCGGATCTCGAAGATGCGCTTGGGTTTCGGGCTGGCCACCACCCGGCGGTACTTGTCGCCGTCGGGCTTGACCACCCAGCCCTTGTCCTTGGCCAGGCGTTCGGCTTCGTCCTTGGCGTACACGGGGCCGATGAACTTGGTCGGGTCCTTGAACGCCGGGTCGTTGGCGTCCACTTCAACCTGGGTGAGCAGCGTGGCGAATGGCACCTCGAAGTCCAGCAGGTTGCCCAGTTCCTGCTCGATCATGTAGCCGATCATGCCTTCGGTCTCAGCGCCAAGCACGTCCAGCGGATAGGCTTCATCCGGCTTGTACGACAGCCCCTGCAGCGACAGCAGGCCGACTTGCGGCCCGTTGCCGTGGGCGATGACCAGTTCGTTGCCGGGATGGATCTTGGCGATCTGTTCGGTGGCGGTGCGGATATTGGCACGCTGGTTGTCGGCGGTCATCGGCTCGCCGCGGCGCAACAGGGCGTTGCCGCCCAATGCAACAACGATACGCATGGGGAATGTCCTTTGCGGATTTAGGGTAAGCGCCTCGTTCCTTTGTGGGAGCCGGCTTGCCGGCGATCACTGGCGAAGCCGGTGCCATGCACCGTGTTGCCCGTATCGCCGGCAAGCCGGCTCCCGCAGAGTCAAGGCCGCTGTCAGAGATCAGCCAGGGTCGACACGAGGATCGCCTTGATCGTGTGCATGCGGTTTTCCGCCTGCTCGAAGGCGATGCACGCCGGCGACTCGAACACGTCATCGGTCACTTCGATGCCGTTGGCCAGGTGCGGGTACTGTTCGGCGATCTGCTTGCCGACCTTGGTCTCGGAGTTGTGGAACGCCGGCAGGCAGTGCATGAACTTGGTGCGCGGGTTGCCGGTGGACTTCATCAGCTCCTTGTTCACCTGGTACGGCAGCAGTTGCTGGATACGCTCGCCCCAGGCCTCGACCGGTTCGCCCATTGATACCCATACATCGGTGTGGACAAAGTCGACGCCCTTGACCGCGGCTTTCGGGTCTTCGGTCAGGGTGATGCGCGCGCCGCTTTCTTCTGCGTACTTTTTGCACCGTTCGACCAGGTCGTCATGCGGCCACAGGGCCTTGGGCGCGGCGATGCGCACGTCCATGCCGAGCTTGGCGCCGATCAGCAGCAGCGAGTTGCCCATGTTGTTGCGGGCATCGCCCAGGTAGGCATAGCTGATGTCGTGCAGCGGCTTGTCGCTGTGCTCGCGCATGGTCAGCACGTCGGCGATCATCTGGGTCGGGTGGTATTCGTCGGTGAGGCCGTTGAACACCGGCACGCCAGCGAACTTGGCCAGTTCCTCGACGATCTCCTGCTTGAAGCCGCGATACTCGATGGCGTCGTACATGCGCCCGAGCACGCGGGCGGTGTCCTTCATGCTTTCCTTGTGGCCGATCTGCGAGGAGTTGGGATCGATATAGGTGACGTTAGCGCCCTGGTCGTAGGCGGCGACTTCGAAGGCGCAGCGGGTGCGGGTCGAGGTCTTCTCGAAGATCAGGGCGATGTTGTTACCTTTCAGGTGCTGCTGCTCGGTGCCGGTGTACTTGGCGCGCTTGAGGTCGCGGGACAGGTCAAGCAGGTAACGCAGCTCGCGGGTGGTGTGATGTTCGAGGCTGAGCAGGTTACGGTTGTGGATGTTGAACGCCATGATGATTCTCCTTGAGTTCGGTAATCCCCCGGCCGCCGCTGGGTGAGCACGGCCGGGGTAATGGACGTTTAGTAGTCGATAGGGTCGCGCACGATCGGGCAGGTCATGCAGTGACCGCCGCCGCGGCCCCGGCCCAGTTCGCCGGCGCTGATGGTGATGACCTCGATCCCGGCCTTGCGCAGCAGGGTATTGGTGTAGGTGTTGCGGTCATAGCCGATGACCACGCCGGGCTCCACGGCCACCACGTTGTTGCCGTCATCCCACTGTTCGCGCTCGGCGGCGAAGCTGTTGCCACCGGTCTCGACCACGCGCAGCTTGACCCCTAGGTGCTCGCCGACCACCTCGATGAATGACTTGTTCTCGCGGCGCACGTCCATGCCGTAAGGCTTGCTTTCGTCCGGGCGAATGATGAACGGCACGATCTCTCTCACCACCTCCGGGAAGACCGTGACCAGGTCGCGGTCGCAGAAGCTGAACACGGTGTCCAGGTGCATCGCGGCGCGGGATTTGGGCAGGCCGGCGACGATGACTTTCTCCACCGCGCCTTTGGCGAACAGGCTCTGTGCCAGCTGGCCGATGGCCTGACGCGAGGTGCGCTCGCCCATACCGATGAGCACCACGCCCTTGCCGATCGGCATCACGTCGCCGCCTTCGAGGGTGGCGTTGCCGTGGTCCTTGTCCGGGTCGCCGTACCAGACCTGGAAGTCGGCGTTGGTGAACTCCTTGTGGAACTTGTAGATGGCGGTGGTCAGCAGGGTTTCCTGGCGTCGCGCAGGCCAGTACATCGGGTTGAGCGTCACGCCGCCGTAGATCCAGCAGGTGGTGTCGCGGGTGAACTGGGTGTTTGGCAGCGGCGGCAGGATGAAGCTGGAGTGGCCCAGGTAGTCGTTGTACATCTTGACCACGCTGGCGCCTTCGCTTTCCGGCAGGTCCTGGCCTGCCACGCCGCCGATCAGGAATTCGGCCAGGTGGCGTGGGTCGAGGCCCTCGAGCCAGCTACGCACTTCGTTGGTGAGGCCGACGCCGACGGTGTCGGAGGTGATCTTGCGGTCGAGAATCCACTTCAGCGCTTCAGGTTGCTGGACGATGTCGGTCAGCAGGTTGTGCATCTCCAGGACATCGACGCCGCGCTCACGCATCTTGGTGACGAAGTCGAAGTGGTCGCGCTTGGCCTGGTCGACCCAGATCACATCGTCGAACAGCAGTTCGTCGCAGTTGCTCGGGGTCAGGCGCTTGTGCGCCAGGCCCGGGCTGCAGACCATCACTTTGCGCAGCTTGCCGGCTTCGGAATGAACGCCGTATTTCTGTTTCTCAGTGGACATGGTGAATCCTCCTGTAATGCGAAGACATGGGTTCAGAGCGTCAGGAAGCCGTCATACAGGCCGTAGGCAGCCAACAGGGCGCCCGCGACCACGGCGGCGAAGATCAGTTTTTCCACGCTGGTGAAGATCGGTTGGCCGACCTCGCGCTTGGCCTTGGCGAACAGGATCGCGCCAGGGGCATAGAGCAGAGCCGAGAGCAGCAGGTACTTGACGCCACCGGCGTACAGCAGCCAGATCGCGTAGAGCAGGGCGATGCCGCCGATGATCAGGTCTTTCTTGCGTTCAGCCAGGGCCTGCTCATAGGTTTCATTGCGCCAGGCGAGCAGGAAGGCATAGGCCGCCGACCACAGGTAGGGCACCAGGATCATCGAGGTGGCGAGGTAGATCAGCGACAGGTAGGTGCTGTTGGAGAACAGGGTGATGACCAGGAAGATCTGCACCATGGCGTTGGTCAGCCACAGGGCGTTGGCCGGCACATGGTTGGCGTTCTCGCGGCGCAGGAACTCCGGCATGGTGTGGTCCTTGGCGGCGGCGAACATGATCTCGGCGCACAGCAGCACCCACGACAGCAGCGCCCCCAGCAGCGAGATGATCAGGCCGACGCTGATCAGCACCGCGCCCCAGTGGCCCACCACATGTTCGAGCACGGCGGCCATCGACGGGTTCTGCAGCTTGGCCAGCTCGGGTTGGGTCATCACGCCCAGCGACAGCACGTTGACCAGCACCAGGAACAGCAGCACGGTGATAAAGCCGATGACCGTGGCCTTGCCGACGTCAGAGCGCTTTTCCGCACGAGAAGAGAAGATGCTCGCGCCCTCGATGCCGATGAACACCCACACGGTGACCAGCATCATGTTGCGCACCTGGTTCATCACGCTGCCCAACTCCGGTGTGCCCACGGCCCAGATATCCGCGGTGAACACATCGAGCTTGAACGCGAACAGGCAGATCAGGGCGAACAGGGCCAGCGGCACGACCTTGGCCACGGTGGTGACCAGGTTGATGAACGCGGCTTCCTTGATGCCGCGCAATACCAGGAAATGCACGGCCCACAGCAGGACCGAGGCGCCGATCACCGCCGCCGGGGTATTGCCCTCACCGAAAACCGGGAAGAAGTACCCCAGGGTGCTGAACAGCAGCACGAAATAGCCGACGTTGCCCAGCCAGGCGCTGATCCAGTAGCCCCAGGCTGAGGAAAAGCCCATGTAATCGCCAAAACCAGCCTTGGCGTAGGCGTACACGCCGCCGTCCAGGTCGGGTTTGCGGTTGGCCAGGGTCTGGAATACGAAGGCGAGGGTGAGCATGCCCACCGCGGTGATGGCCCAGCCGATCAGCACCGCGCCGACACCGGCACTGGCGGCCATGTTTTGCGGCAATGAGAAGATCCCGCCGCCGATCATCGAACCCACTACAAGTGCAACAAGCGCACCCAGTTTTAGTTTTCCGGGAGAATCAGACATTTATCGACTCCGTACCAGGAGAAAGTTGACCTCAGAATAAATCTGACGCCTGGATCATTCGCTGACTTAGATCAGTTCATGCCAGCATGAAGGTAAGAAAAAACCTTCATGCGTCTCCTGGAGGATGCCGACAGCTTCGTTGCAGGCCTTGTACGCTGGCACCTCCATGTCCTTCTGGAGCAAACGCTCCGTTTTGCCTGCGAACCATGAAGTTAGTCTCTTTTAGGCTTTTCGCAAATTTTTCACAGTAAATAGCGACGTATTTAGGTGGGGAGTGAGATACTTTGCAATTGTCACTTTTCACCGCCCCGCGCTATAGACAGTCCGGTTATGAGTGCTATAGCTTTAATGGCTCGATTCAATAAGAAACTTGTAACATTCATGTTGCCAAATACGTTTACGCGCACCCGCGCACGAGGAGCCCCATGAGCGAACCGGGACAGAAGCTACGCCTGGGCGCGCTGATCGCGTTGGTGGTCGGTTCGATGATCGGCGGTGGGATCTTCTCGTTGCCGCAAAACATGGCGGCGCGCGCCGATGTCGGCGCAGTGCTGATCGGTTGGGGCATCACCGCGGTGGGCATGCTGGCATTGGCCTTTGTGTTCCAGACCCTGGCCAACCACAAACCTGAGTTGGACTCAGGGGTGTACGCCTATGCCAAGGCCGGTTTTGGCGACTACATGGGCTTTTCTTCGGCCTGGGGCTACTGGATCAGTGCCTGGTTGGGCAACGTTGGCTATTTCGTGCTGCTGTTCAGCACCCTCGGTTTCTACTTCCCGGTGTTCGGCCAAGGTAATACGCCGATGGCCATCGGCTGTGCTTCATTGCTGCTGTGGGCGGTGCACTTCCTGGTGCTGCGTGGCATCAAGGAGGCGGCCTTCATCAACCAGGTGACCACTGTGGCCAAGGTCGTGCCGTTGCTGATATTCATCGTCATCGCGGCTGTCGCCTTTCGCGCCGATATTTTCACCCGCGACATCTGGGGGATGAGCAATCCGCAGTTCGGCAGCGTCCTCGAGCAGGTCCGCAACATGATGCTGGTGACGGTGTTCGTGTTCATCGGCATCGAAGGTGCGAGTGTCTATTCGGGGCGAGCGCTGCGTCGCACCGATGTGGGCAAGGCCACGGTGATCGGCTTTCTCGGCGTGCTGGCGCTGCTGGTGCTGGTCAACGTGTTGTCGCTGGGGGTCATGACCCAGCCGGAACTTGCCGGGTTGCAGAATCCATCGTTGGCGTCGGTGCTGGAGCACATCGTCGGGCCCTGGGGCGCATTACTGATCAGCCTCGGCCTGGCGGTGTCGTTGCTCGGGGCGCTGCTGTCGTGGGCGCTGTTGTGTGCCGAGATCCTCTTCGCCACTGCCCGTGACAAGACCATGCCGCGGTTCCTGGCGCGAGAAAACGCCAACCATGTGCCGGCCAACGCCTTGTGGCTGACCAACGTGATGATTCAGGGCTTTTTGTTGATCACACTGTTCTCCGCCGGTACCTACACCAGCCTGATCTACCTGGCGTCGTCGATGATCCTGGTTCCTTACTTCTGGTCGGCGGCCTATGCGGTGTTGCTGACCGTGCGAGGCGAGAGCTACCAGGGGCAGGCGGGGTTGCGGCGCAAGGACATGCTGGTTGCCGTGATCGCGCTGTCATATGCGGTGTGGTTGCTGTATGCCGGTGGGCTCAAGTACATCCTGCTGTCGGCGTTGCTCTATGCCCCGGGGGTGATCCTGTTCGCCCGGGCCAAGCGCGAGCAGGGGCAGGTGCTGTTCACCGCATGGGAGAAGCTGATTTTCGCGGCGGTGCTGGTGGGCGCCGGGTTGGCGGCGTATGCGCTGTATTCGGGCTTGCTTAGCCTCTGACTGCTCATGTCAGGCGCGATTGAATCAATTTTGCAGTTCGACGCTGCCTTGCGAAACAGGCCGTTCCGGGCGTGACCAGATCCATAGGTTGCCGAGCGCCATGCCGCCGATGGCAAGGAATACGGGCCAGTGGTGCTCGAGGACGATCAGCATGAGGCTTGCGCATAGCAACATGCTGATAGTGGCGCTGATCTTGGCGCGCCGCTGGATCACCTTGCCGTTGCGCCAATTGAAGAGGATCGGGCCGAACAGTCGGTGGTTCTCAAGCCACGCGGACAGCCGCGGCGAGCTGCGGGTAGCGGCCCAGGCGGCGAGGAGGATGAACTCGGTGGTGGGCAGCCCGGGAATGACGATGGCGACCAGGCCAATGCCCAGGCTCACATAGGCCAGGATCGCATACAGCAGGCGGGATACTTTGGAGCGGGCGATTCGGGTCATGGTCTCACTGCAACGGTGCGGCCGCCCGCAGACGGCCGGGTAAAGCGTGTCAGGCCAGCGCCGCGTCGGCGGCATAGGCATGCTTGAGCAGCTCGGTGAAGCGCTCGAAGGCGGCGACCGCGCCACGTTCGGCGGCGGCGTCTTCCTCGGGCGACAGGTCCAGGCTGTCGAGGATGCGGGTGAACTGTTTCCAGCCTTCGGCGCGACCGCCGGCCGGTTCGCCCAGGTGACGGGCACCGAAGGTTTCGGACAGTTCCAGGGCCACGGCGCGCTTGATCAGGAATGCGGCGCCCAGTTTGGAGCCTTCGGAGACGAAGATCCAGCCCAGGGCTTCGCCCAGGCTTGGCTTGCCCAGGGCGCCGGCGAAGGGCGCGGGCACTTCGGTGTCGAGGTCGGCCAGGTCGAGGCGGGCCTGCTCGGCGCGGCAGCGCTCGGCCAGGTCGGGGACGATGGCGATCAGTTGCGGGTCGGTGTACAGCGCCTGCAACTCGGACTGGAACAGGTACTGGGCGACCACGAAGCGGGCGAAGCTCTCGCGGCTGTCGAACGGCTTGTGCGACTTGACCAGGGCGTCCAGCTCGGTGTGCGGGGCATGGGTGACCTGGTTCAGGCGCTGGGAGCGCAGGTTGGCGCGTTCGGTGGAAGGGGCGGTCATGGGGGCATCCTTGGAAAATGGGGCGTCTAGTGACAAGACGAAACAGAAGACGCGGAACAGTAAAAAAACCTCACCTGCGAAGTGAAATCATTCGCACAGGGCTCGATGCAGCGCCGGGCAAGCCCGCTCCCACGCGGGAACTGGGGGAACGAGCTTGTCCGGCGATGGCGATCTCAACCCGTCAGATGTCCCACACCAGGTTGATGGCAAAGTTGCGGCCCGGCATGGTCAGGCGATCGAGATTGGCCGGCTGGGTCACTCCCGCTTCGCCAAGCGCGTCGTAGCCACGTACGTCATCCCACTGCCAGTACTTCTTGTCGGTCAGGTTGTAGAGGCCTGCGTTGACGGTGATGTCGTCGGTCACTTTGTAGTAGCCGGTCAGGTCCAGCACGCCGTAGCCAGGCGTGCGGAACTGCTTGCTGGCGCCATCGGGGGCGAAGAAGGTGGAGTCGTCGACGCGGTCCTTGCGCTTGACCAGGGTCCAGCTCAGCAGCCCCCCATAGTTCTGTTGCTCGTAGCCCAGGCCGAGGACCGCGGTCAGCGGGTTGACGCTGTTCAGTGGCTGACCGTTGTCATCGTTGCGGCCGCGGGCATAGGCCAGCGAGCCTTGGGTGTACAGGCCCTGGGCAGCGCCGAAGTGGTCGAGGTTGAGGCGGCCCTTGAACTCCGCGCCCTTGATGGTGGCGTGCTTGATGTTGTTGGCCTGGAAGGTCGAACCCAGGTTGGCCGACTGCACGGCGTCTTCGTTGATGAAGTCGCGGTACTTGTTATAGAACACCGCGATATCGAAGTTGCCGGCCTCGAAGTTACCGCGCAGGCCGGTTTCGTAGCTCTTGCTCTTCTCTGGCTCGAGGTCCGGGTTGGGTTGGACGCTGTAGCCCAGGGTCGGGTTGTCGAAGCGGCCGAACATGGCCTTGGCGGTCGGGGTACGGAAGCCCTCGGCGTATTGGCCGTACCAGGTGTAGTTGTCGTTGAAGGCATAGGTCACGCCGAATTTTGGCGAAACGCGGTGCCATTTCTTGTCTGCGTCGTCGATGGCCCCAGGCGCTGCACCGTTACCCTGGACCCCGCGCAGGAACTCGCTGGTCATCTGCGGTTCCATGCGGGTGTAGTCGTACCGAGCGCCGGGCAGGAAGGTCCAGTTGTTCCAGCGGATTTCGTCCTGGGCGAACAGGCTGTAGGTGTTGACCGTCGGGTCGGGGAAGTCGCTGACCCGTACCTGGCCGTCGCCGGGGCTATTCTGGCCGATCGCCGTACAGCTGCCGCCGACGTTGAGGCAGGTGCCGGTACCGCTGCGTGAACCGGTGATCTTTTCATGCTTGAGGGTCGTGCCGTAGGTCAGCAGGTGGTCGGTGGCACCCAGGCTGAAAGCCTTGTCCAGCTGGGCGTCGAATACCCACTGGCGGTCCTTGTAGGTGGTCTGGCGATCGCGGAACACCTGGCGGCCACTGGCGAAATACAGCTCGTCGGTGCGTTGGTCGGTCTTGGCGATCTGGTAGTTCAGGCTCCATTTCACGTGGTCGGCGACCAGGCTTTCAAGGCCGAACTCATGGTTGATGCCAAAGCGCTCGCGGGTAACGGTGTCGTCGCCCTGGCGCATCCGATACATGTTCGAGGCGCCGCGGCCCGGAATGAAGGGGCCTCCGACGGCGCTGAGGATGTTCTGGTCGCGGTCGTCCTTGTAGTGCTCGTAGGTGAAGCCGAAGCGGGCATCGTCGGCGTAGTTCCAGCCAAGCTTGGCCAGGACGTTGGTGGTGCGCACGTCCTCCGGGTTGGCCTTGCTGCGGTTCAGGCCGGTGCCGCCGTGTTCGCCATACGATTCGGTTTCATGGCCGTTACGTTGGCTCAGGTGCAGCAGGCCATCGAAATCGCCCTGGCGACCGGCGACGGTAGCCGAGGTCAGCCAGCTTTCGTCGGCCGAGCTGTAGCCGGTCTTCAGACGGGCGCCGACATCCTTGCCCGGCTTGATGATGTCCTCGGGATCGAGGGTGTAGTAACTCACCGCGCCGCCGATGGCGTTGCTGCCGTACAGCACCGAGGCCGGGCCGCGGAGGATCTCGACGCGCTTGACGATTTCCGGGTCGACATAGTTGCGCTGGGTCTGGGCGTAGGGGCCATAGAAGAAACTGTCGGGGATCGACACGCCGTCGACCTGGGTCAGGATACGTTCACCGTCGATGCCGCGAATGTTGTAGCCATTCAGGCCGCTGCGCTGGCCGACGCCACCGACGGAAACACCCGGCTCATAGCGCACCAGTTCCTTGATGTCGTTGACGTTCTGCCGGTCCAGTTGCTCGCGGGTCTTCACGCTGACGGTGCTCGG
This sequence comes from Pseudomonas soli, assembly GCF_021283165.2. NCBI lineage: Bacteria > Pseudomonadati > Pseudomonadota > Gammaproteobacteria > Pseudomonadales > Pseudomonadaceae > Pseudomonas > Pseudomonas soli. The sequence goes on along the minus strand of NZ_CP128543.1, from coordinate 4,902,662 downwards.
CACCTGGCTGACGTCCTGGGCGCTGCGGGTGGCGCTGACGGTCACCTGCTGCAGGGCGATGGCGTTGCCGGCGGCCTGGCGTTCCAGCACCACGTTGCCATTGCTGATCTTGCGGTAGCCCAGGCCGGTGCCGCGCAGCAGGCGCTGCAGCGCTGCTTCCGGGGCCAGCGAGCCCTGTACGCCCGGCGAGGCCACGCCGTCGGCCAGCTCGGCACTGAAGCCGACCTGCCAGCCGGTGACCTGGCTGAAGGCATTGATGGCTTCGACCAGCGGTTGCTGGGCGATGGCGAAGCGGTAATCGCCCATGCGCGGGCTACTCGCCTGGGCCGGTTCCACGGCCAGCGCGGGCAGGCTGCAGGCGCCGCTGGCGAGCAAAGCCAAGGTCAACAGGGACAATTGCCCGCGGCGGCGGGAAGAAGAGGACGGGCGGGTTTGACCTGTGGGCATCGAAAGCGCTCCCTGTCGCGCGTGAGTCATAGACAGTGTTTGTTCTCGTTTTCGAACGAGAATCAATCGTATTGGCTATAACGAGACGGGCGAGGTGTGGCGATCGCGTAAAAAAACTTGCAAGGTCAGTTAAGAATTACCACGGCTGGGTATTCATGCAGTTGCGCCGAGGTAATGTGGGCCAGGGCACGCAGCGTTTCCAGCGGCTGGTCGAGGCGATAGTTGCCGGTGACCGCGACCTGCTCCAGGTGCGCGTTGCGGTTGATGATCCAGCCCGGGTAGTAGCGGCGGACCTCCGCGAGCACCTGGCTCAGCGGGCAGTTCTCGAACACCAGGCGGCCTTCGATCCAGGCCAGGTCCTTGCTCATGTCGGGGCGCTGGCGCTGGCCGAAGCCCTTGGGGCCGACGCTGATGCTGTCGCCGGCGCTCAGGCGGATGCGTTGGTCGCTCGCGGCCTGCAGGTCGACATCGCCGCGTTGTACCCGCACCTGGGCCTCGCCATCGAGGTAGCGTACGGCGAAATCGGTGTCGCGCACGCTGGCGCGCAGTGGGCCGGCCTGGACTTCCAGCGGCGGCTGGCTGGTGTTGGACACCTGGAAATACGCCTCGCCCTGCAACAGCCGGGCGACCTTGCGGCCTTCGCGCTCGTCGCTGGCAAAGGCCGAATTGGTGTTGAGCAGCACCTTGGCGCCGTGGTCCAGCTCCAGGCGCTGGCGCTCGCCGACCACGGTCAGATGGTCGGCCTGCAGGCGCACTGGCAGGTTGCCGAACGTGAACAGCCCGACCAGCAGCACCGCGGCGGTGGCCAAAGGTTTCCAGTGGCTGCGCAGGCGCCCGGCAAGCGAGCGCTTGCGCCTTTGCTGCAGTTGCCCGGCCACCTGGCGCAGCGATGCGCCGTTCCACATCGCCTCGGCTTCGACATAGGCCTCGGCGTTTTCCGGCTCGGCGCCCAGCCAGTGCTCGAAAGCGCGGGTGTCGTCTTCGCTGGCGCATTGCAGGCGGATCAACCAGTCCAGCGCCTCTTCGCGGGCACGGGCGCGGGCACGGGCGCGGGCATCAGGCTCGGCGGGTGACGGGCGAGGGGTGGGGTGGTCGGTCACGACGGATCCTTGCATTGGGCATTTTTTGCGCATGATCAGTGCAGACCTTGCCCATGGCAAGGGCTTTGCGCTGACCAGCGGCGAGCGGTCGCGTCACTGGTGACGATCGGCCACGCCCATGCAGATGGCCATGATCAGTTTCAGCTCCTTCTGCACGGTGCTGGCCGAGACGCTCAACTGCTCGGCGATTTCCAGGTAGCTGGCGCCGTGCAGGCGGCTGAGGATGAAGATGCGCTGCTGGCGTTCGCTCAACTGGCCGAGGCTGACGCTCAGGTGCTTGAGCAGTTGCTCGGCGTGGGCGGCATCCTCGCTGCTCGCGGCAGGGGCTGCGACGTTATGCAGGACCTGTTCGGGCACGTCGTCCACCAAGGTGCGCGCTTGCACCCGGCGCGTGCGCAGGTGGTCCAGGGCAAGGTTGCGGGCGGTCTGGAACACGAAGGGTTCCAGGTGCTCGATCGGGCGCTCGCCCAGGGCGCGGGTGACCCGCAGATAGGTTTCCTGCAGCAGGTCCTCGGCAGTGCTGGGGTTGCCCACCATGCGCTGCAGCGTGCGCAGCAGGGTGAGACGCTGGGTGAGGAACACTGAGTTGAACCGGGACTGACTCACGGGGGAACCTGGGCGTTTTTGGATTAATGATAATGCTTATCATCACCGACCAAGGTCAAGCATGGAAATGTCACGAATGAGTAAAGCTTGTGGCAGCAGCCCACTCCCACAAGACTTTACTCTGAAGACCTGACCCTGCCTTAACGCGCGTTGAACAATGCCAGGCAATTGTCCAGCATGCGGTTGGAGAAGCCCCACTCGTTGTCGTACCAGGCCAGCACCTTGAGCATCCGCCCGTTGGCGCGGGTGTGGTTGGCGTCGAAGATCGACGACAGCGGGTTGTGGTTGAAGTCGCACGACACCAGTGGCAGGGCGTTGTAGCCCAATACCCGGGAATGACGGCTGGCCTCGAGGAACAGCTGGTTGACTTCTTCGGCGCTGGTTTCGCGCTGCAGGTTGACGGTGAGGTCGACCAGCGACACGTTGATCACCGGCACCCGTACGGCCATTCCGGTGAGCTTGCCGGCCAGTTCCGGCAGCACCAGGCCCACGGCTTCGGCAGCGCCGGTCTTGCTCGGGATCATCGATTGGGTGGCCGAGCGGGCGCGATACGGATCGCTGTGGTAGACGTCGGTGAGGACCTGATCGTTGGTATAGGCGTGAATGGTGGTCATCAGGCCTTGCTCGATGCCGAACTCGCGGTGCAGCACCTGGGCAATCGGCGCCAGGCAGTTGGTGGTGCACGAGGCGTTGGAGATGATCTGGTGCGAGGCGCGCAGCACATCGTGGTTGACCCCGTAGACCACGGTGGCGTCGACACCCTTGGCCGGGGCGCTGACGATCACCTTGCCGGCCCCGGCGCTCAAGTGCGCCGCGGCCTTGGCGCGTTCGGTGAACAGCCCGGTGCATTCGAATACCACATCGATGGCCAAGGTTTTCCAGGGCAGCTCGGCAGGGTTGCGGATGGCGCTGACGGCGATACGGTCGCCATTGACGGTGAGGCTTTCGTGGTCGGCCTCGACAGTGGCGTCGAAGGTGCCGTGGACGCTGTCGTACTTGAGCAGGTGGGCATTCATCGCGCTGTCGCCCAGGTCGTTGATGGCGACGACCTGCAGGTCCTGGCGGTAGCCCTGCGTGTACAGTGCGCGCAGGACGTTGCGTCCGATGCGGCCGAATCCGTTGATGGCGATGCGTAGGGTCATGGTATTACCTCTGGCAGTCGGGTGAAGCCTGTGGCACAAAGGACAGCTTCACTGAAACGGTTTTGTTGTTGGAATTACAAGATTATTCACCGAGAGATAGAAAACAAGCCTTTTTGCTGGCAGTATTTTGTTTAAACATACAACGAGTGGTTGGGTTGTCCCCTTGTCGAGCGGTGCTGGCGCCTTTTCCTAGAGACTAGGTCGCAATCGTTTGGAGGGAAAATGCCCCAGTAAAGCCGCCCCACAGTTAGCCTGGAGTCCAGTACATGCATCCGCGCATCCTTGAGGTCACCGAACGGCTGATCGCCCGCAGCCGCCGTACCCGTGAACGCTACCTTGAGCTGATCCGTGGGGCGGCCAGTGACGGACCCATGCGCGCCCAGTTGCAGTGCGCCAACTTCGCCCATGGCGTGGCCGGCTGCGGTGGGGACGACAAGCAGACCCTGCGCCTGATGAACGCGGCCAACGTGGCCATCGTCTCGGCCTACAACGACATGCTCTCGGCGCACCAGCCGTACCAGCACTTCCCCGAACAGATCAAACAGGCGCTGCGTGAAGTCGGTTCGGTCGGCCAGTTCGCCGGCGGCGTGCCGGCCATGTGCGACGGCGTCACCCAGGGCGAGCCGGGCATGGAGCTGGCCATCGCCAGCCGCGAGGTGATCGCCATGTCCACCGCCATCGCCCTCTCGCACAACATGTTCGATGGCGCGCTGATGCTGGGCATCTGCGACAAGATCGTCCCCGGGCTGATGATGGGCGCCTTGCGTTTCGGCCACCTGCCGACGATCTTCGTGCCGGGCGGGCCGATGGTCTCGGGCATTTCCAACAAGGAAAAGGCCGATGTGCGCCAGCGCTACGCCGAGGGCAAGGCCACCCGCGAGCAACTGCTCGAATCGGAAATGAAGAGCTACCACGGCCCCGGTACCTGCACTTTCTACGGCACCGCCAACACCAACCAACTGGTGATGGAGGTCATGGGCCTGCACCTGCCGGGCGCCTCGTTCGTCAACCCCTACACGCCGCTGCGCGATGCCCTTACCGCCGAGGCCGCGCGCCAGGTCACGCGCATGACCAAGGCCAGTGGCAGCTTCATGCCCATTGGCGAGATCGTCGACGAAAAGGCCCTGGTCAACTCGATCGTCGCCCTGCACGCCACCGGCGGCTCGACCAACCACACCCTGCATATCCCGGCCATCGCCCAGGCCGCCGGCATCCAGCTGACCTGGCAGGACATGGCCGACCTGTCCGATGTGGTGCCGACGCTGTCCCACGTCTATCCCAACGGCAAGGCCGACATCAACCACTTCCAGGCCTCCGGCGGCATGGCCTTCCTCATTCGCGAGCTGCTCGACGCGGGCCTGCTGCACGAGGACGTCAACACCGTGGCCGGGCACGGCCTGCGCCGCTACACCCAGGAGCCGTTCCTCGAGGATGGCCGCCTGGTCTGGCGCGAGGGGCCGCGGCACAGCCTCGACGAAAGCATCCTGCGCCCGGTGGCGCGGCCGTTCTCCGCCGAGGGCGGGTTGCGGGTGATGGAAGGCAACCTTGGCCGTGGCGTGATGAAGGTTTCCGCCGTGGCGCCCGAGCACCGGGTGGTCGAGGCGCCTGCCCGGGTGTTCCATGACCAGCAGTCGCTGGCCGATGCGTTCAAGGCCGGCGAGCTGGAGCGGGACTTCGTCGCCGTGGTGCGTTTCCAGGGGCCGCGCTGCAACGGCATGCCCGAGCTGCACAAGCTGACGCCTTTCCTCGGCGTGCTGCAGGATCGCGGCTTCAAGGTGGCGCTGGTTACCGACGGGCGCATGTCCGGTGCTTCGGGCAAGATCCCGGCGGCCATCCACGTCTGCCCGGAGGCTTTTGATGGTGGCCCGCTGGCGCGGGTGCGCGATGGTGATATCGTGCGCGTCGATGGTGCCGAAGGCACGCTGCGGATCATGGTCTCGGCCGAGGAACTGGCCGGCCGTGAACTGCCAGCGCCACCCAAGGGTAACGACCTGGGCTGCGGGCGTGAGCTGTTCGGCTTCATGCGTGTGGCGTTCAGTTCCGCCGAGCAAGGCGCGAGCGCCTTCACCTCGGCTCTGGAGAACCTCGAATGAAGGCCTTGCTGGTCGGCGACATCGGTGGCACCAACGCGCGTTTCGCCGTGTGGCGCGACAATGAACTGCAGGCGGTCCAGGTGCTGGCCACCGCCGACTACACCAGCCCCGAACAGGCCATCGAGGCCTACCTGGCCGACCAGGGTATCGCCCGTGGCGGCCTGGCGGCGGTGTGCCTGGCGGTGGCAGGCCCCGTGGACGGCGACGAGTTCCGCTTTACCAACAACCACTGGCGCCTGAGCCGCAGTGCGTTCTGCCAGACGCTGCAGGTCGATCGCCTGTTATTGATCAACGACTTTTCCGCGATGGCGCTGGGCATGACCCGCCTGCGCGCAGGCGAATTTCGTGAAGTCTGCGCAGGTCTCGCCGATCCATCGCGCCCGGCGCTGGTGATCGGCCCCGGCACCGGCCTGGGCGTGGGCAGCCTGCTGCGCCACGGTGAGCATTGGCTGGCACTGCCGGGGGAGGGCGGGCATGTCGACCTGCCGGTGGGCAATGCCCGTGAGGCGGCGATCCACCAGGAAATCCATCGGCAGATCGGCCATGTCAGTGCCGAGACCGTGCTCAGTGGCGGTGGGCTGGTGCGCCTGTACCAGGCCATTTGTGCGCTCGATGGTGCTGCGCCGACGCACAAGACCCCGGCGCAGATCACCGACGCGGCGCTGGCCAACGAGCCACGGGCGCTGGCGGTGGTCGAGCAGTTCTGCCGGTTCCTCGGCCGGGTGGCGGGCAACAATGTGCTCACCCTCGGGGCGCGGGGTGGCGTCTACATTGTCGGTGGCGTGATTCCCCGTTTCGCCGAATTGTTCCTGCGCAGCGGCTTTGCCGCGAGCTTCGCCGACAAGGGCTGCATGAGCGGGTATTTCACCGGGGTGCCGGTGTGGCTGGTGACGGCGGAGTTTTCCGGGTTGCTGGGGGCCGGAGTGGCTTTGCAGCAAGCGCTGGACCTCTAACCGACGGAGCCGCACTGCGGCCCCCCACAGCAGGCATCAAGATCTGCGTTTACAAAAGGACTGACCATTGTGACCACTGCCGGCAAATCGATCCTGATGGTCGACGACGACCAGGACATCCGCGAACTGCTGCAGACCTACCTCGCCCGCTGCGGCCTGCAGGTGCACGCCGAACCTGACGGCCAGGGCTTTCGCCGCGCCCTGGACGCCAACTCCTACGACCTGGTGATCCTCGACGTGATGCTGCCCGACGAAGACGGCTTCAGCCTGTGTCGCTGGGTTCGCCAGCACCCGCGCCAGGCGCGGGTGCCGATCATCATGCTTACCGCCAGTTCCGATGAAGCCGACCGGGTCATCGGCCTGGAGCTGGGCGCCGATGACTACCTCGGCAAACCCTTCAGCCCGCGTGAGTTGCAGGCGCGGATCAAGGCCTTGTTGCGTCGTGCCGATTTCGGCCAGGCGGCGCCGGCCAGTGCGGTGCTGGCCTTCGATGACTGGCGCCTCGACACGATCAGCCACCGTCTGTTCCACCGCGACGGCGAAGAGGTGATCCTCTCCGGCGCCGACTTCGCCCTGCTCAAGCTGTTTCTCGATCACCCGCAGCAGATCCTCGACCGCGACACCATCGGCAACGCCACCCGTGGTCGCGAGCCGATGCCGCTGGACCGTATCGTCGACATGGCGGTCAGCCGCCTGCGCCAGCGCCTGCGCGACACGGAAAAACCACCCCGGCTGATCCGTACCGTGCGCGGCAGCGGCTACCTGCTGGCGGCCAATGTCTGCCCGGCCTGACGAGCGTCGCTGGCGCCTGCTGCCGCGCTCGCTGCTGGGGCGCATGCTGCTGCTTACCTTGCTGGTAGTGTTGCTGGCCCAGGGCCTGTCCAGCGTGATCTGGGTCGCGCAATTGCGCGCCAGCCAGCTGCAGGGCTTGCGCGCCAGCGCCAGCAGCCTCGCGCATTCGATGAGTGCCAGTGTCAGCTACTTCCGTTCGCTGCCGGTGGCCTACCGGCCCATGGTGCTGGACCAGTTGCGCAGCATGGGTGGCACGCGCTTCTTCGTCTCGCTCAACGTCAAGCCGCTGGAAATGCCGGTGTTGCCGATCACCCCGCGCAAGCAGGCGGTGATCGACGTTTTTCAAGAGGTGCTGCACGAGCGCCTTGGCCAGCAGATGGAGATCTCCGTTGAGTTCGTCAGCCCTGACGATCTGCGCATCTTCAACAGCGGCCTGAAACTCGATGAGCTGCCCCGCTCCTGGGCGCACTATTCGCTCACCCTCGAGCCGCTCAACCCGCCGGTACTGGTGACCCAGCTCCGCCTCGGCGAGGGCGAGTGGCTGTACATCGCCTCGCTGTTGCCTGAGCCCTACACCAGCCTCGAGGCCGAACGCCTGCCGCGTCAGCAGATCGGTTTCATTGCCCTGACTACCGTGCTGTTGTTGCTGTTCATCGGCCTGCTGGTGCACTGGCAGAGCCGGCCGCTCAAACGCCTGGCACGGGCGGCGCGGGAAATGTCGCTGGGTGCCGACGTGGCCCCAGTGGCCGAGGGCGGCGGTAGCGAGGTGGTCGAGGTGGGGCGGGCGTTCAACAACATGCGCGAGCGGATCAGCCGCTACCTGACCGAGCGTTCCCAGCTGTTCAGCGCCATTTCCCACGACCTGCGCACACCGATCACGCGCCTGCGCCTGCGGGTGGAGCTGCTTGAGGACGAGAAGCTGCAGGCCAAGTTCAGCCGCGACCTCGATGAGCTGGAGCTGCTGGTCAAGGGCGCCCTGCAATGCGTGAAGGACACCGATATCCACGAGAACATCGAGCCGATCGATCTCAACCAGGTACTGGAGATGCTGGCCGAGCCTTATCTCGGCGATGGGCGCATCACCGTGGAGGGGCAGGCATTGGCACCGTACCCCGGAAAATCGCTGGCCTTGCGCCGCTGCATCGGCAACCTGATTGACAACGCCATCAAGTACGGCGAGCGCGCGCAGCTGCGCATCATCGATACCGCCGAGAGCTTCGTGCTGCAGGTGGACGACCAGGGGCCGGGGGTGCCCGAACAGCGCCTGGAGCAAGTGTTCGAGCCGCACTTCCGCCTCGCCGGGCAGCAGCAGGGGTATGGGCTGGGGCTGGGCATCGCGCGCAACATCGCCCATAGCCATGGCGGCGAGGTGAGCCTGTTGAACCTGCGCGAAGGTGGGTTGCGGGTGACCTTGTACCTGCCGCGTTCAGCCGAATGAGCCCTTGCTACGCGATAAGCGCTTCGATGTAACGATGTGGTGACAATCGAGCCGGGCTTCGTGACATGCCAGCCAGGACCGCTGGCTAGAATCGGCTGACAACAACAAGGAAGGTGCACCCATGGCCATCAGCTGGCTTGACTCCCCGACACACCATGCCTGGCTCGACGCCGAGGCCCTGCGCCTGCTCGCCTTCGCCAGGACTTCGCGCCTGCCCCAGGGGTTCGGCAACCTCGATGACGAAGGCCGCCTGCCCCGTTGCGCCCTGGCCGAGACCATGAACACCGCGCGCATGACCCACAGCTTTGCCCTGGCGCATATCCAGGGCGTTCCGGGTTGCCGCGAACTGGTCGGGCATGGTGTCGAGGCCCTGCAAGGCCCGTTGCGCGACAAGGAGCATGACGGTTGGTACGCGCAGCCTGAAGGTCATGGCGACACCGGCAAGGCCGCCTACCTGCACGCCTTCGTCGCCCTCGCCGCCAGCTCGGCGGTGGTGGCGGGCATCAGCCAGGCGTCGGCGTTGCTGGAGGCGGTGACCCAGGTCATCGAGCAGCGCTTCTGGTGCGAAGAGGAGGGCGCCCTGCGCGAGTCGTTCTCCCGCGACTGGCTGCACGCGGAGGCCTACCGGGGCGCCAACAGCAACATGCACGGCGTCGAAGCCTTCCTCTCCCTGGCCGACGTGACCGGCGACACGCAGTGGTTGCTGCGCGCCCAACGGATCGTCGAGCGCTTGATCCTGACCCGCGCCGCTGCCGACGGCATGCGCGTCACGGAACATTTCGATGCGCAGTGGCAGGCGCTCCCCGACTACAACCGCGAAAACCCCGTCGATGGCTTCCGTCCTTACGGGACCACGCCCGGCCACGCCTTCGAATGGGCGCGCCTGGTACTGCACCTGGAGGCGGCCCTGCAAAGGGCGCAACTGCCTGCGCCCGAGTCCTTGCTGCCCGCCGCCCGGGGCCTGTTCGACAGCGCCTGTCGCCACGCCTGGCAGGCAGATGGCGCGCCGGGGCTGGTCTACACCCTGGACTGGCACAACCGCCCGGTGGTGCGCGAGCGCCTGCACTGGGTGCATGCCGAGGCCTGTGCCACTGCCGCGGCGCTGTTGCGACGTACCGGTGAAGCCCAGTACGAACACTGGTACCGCTGCTTCTGGGACTTCATCGCCAGTCACTTCATCGACTGCGCCCACGGCAGCTGGCACCACGAACTCGACCCGGCGCTGCTGCCCAGTGCGCGCATCTGGGGCGGCAAGCCCGACCTCTACCACGCCTACCAGGCCTTGCTGCTGCCACGCCTGCCGCTGGCGCCGAGCCTGGCCACGGCGCTGGCTTTGTAACCAGACGATGACATTCGCGCATCCGTTCGTTACCTGGCGCCGGGCGCGACCTCCCTACACTCCATGCCATGCAAGCGACAGTCTTGCCTCGCATAACAACAAGAAAGGTAATCCCATGCATCCGACGCTTCGTCTCGCCGCCGCGATCTCCTTCGCCTCCCTGTTCTCCCTCAGTGCCCAGGCCGCCGACTCCAAAGGCAGCGTGGAAGTCGTCCATTGGTGGACCTCCGGCGGCGAGAAGGCCGCAGTCGACGTGCTCAAGGCGCAGGTCGAGAAGGACGGCTTCACCTGGAAGGACGGCGCCGTGGCTGGCGGCGGTGGCGCCACCGCCATGACCGTGCTCAAGAGCCGCGCCGTGGCTGGCAACCCGCCCGGGGTCGCGCAGATCAAGGGCCCGGATATTCAGGATTGGGCCGCCACCGGGTTGCTTGATCCCGACGTGCTCAAGGACGTGGCCAAGGACGAGAAGTGGGACGGCCTGCTCGACAAGAAAGTCGCCGACACCGTCAAGTACGACGGCGACTACGTGGCCGTGCCGGTGAACATCCACCGCATCAACTGGCTGTGGATCAATCCGGAAGTGTTCAAGAAGGCCGGTATCGACAAGGCCCCGACCACCCTTGAGGAGTTCTACGCCGCCGGTGACAAACTCAAGGCCGCCGGCTTCATCCCGCTGGCTCATGGTGGCCAACCCTGGCAGGACAGCACCGTATTCGAGAGCGTGGTGCTCTCGGTGATGGGCGTCGAGGGCTACAAGAAGGCCCTGGTCGAGCTGGATGAAAAGGCCCTGACCGGCCCCGAGATGGTCAAGGCGCTCACCGAGCTCAAGAAGGTCGCCACCTACATGGACCCGGACGGCAAGGGCCAGGACTGGAACCTTGAAGCGGCCAAGGTCATCAACGGCAAGGCCGGCATGCAGATCATGGGCGACTGGGCCAAGAGCGAATGGACCCTGGCGAAGAAGACCGCCGGCAAGGACTACCAGTGCGTGGCCTTCCCGGGCACCGACAAGGCCTTCCTCTACAACATCGACTCGCTGGTGGTATTCAAGCAGAAGGACAAGGGTACCGCTGCAGGCCAGCAGGACATCGCCCGCAAGGTCCTGGGCGAGGACTTCCAGAAGGTCTTCAGCATCAACAAGGGCTCGATCCCGGTGCGTAACGACATGCTCGCCGACATGGGCAAGTACGGCTTCGACAGCTGTGCCCAGACGGCGGCCAAGGACTTCCTGGCCGACGCCAAGTCCGGCGGCCTGCAACCGAGCATGGCGCACAACATGGCCACCACCCTGGCGGTACAAGGGGCATTCTTCGATGTGGTGACCAACTACATCAACGATCCCAAGGCCGATCCGGCCGACGCGGCGAAGAAGCTGGCCGCAGCCGTCAACGCCGCCAAGTAAGGATCTGACGGCCCTATCGCCGGCAAGCCGCGGCGGCGAACCGCGGCTCCCACAGGTACAGCGGAGCACACCTGTACCTGTGGGAGCTGGCTTGCCAGCGATGAGGCCCGCGCAGGCAATCTCGCATCGGGAACCCAGATCATGACTACAGCAACCGCCCGCCTGCGGGCCTCACCCCTGGACGCGCTGCAGCGTTGGCTGCCGAAACTGGTGCTGGCGCCAAGCATGTTCATCGTCCTGGTGGGCTTCTACGGCTACATCCTGTGGACCTTCGTCCTCTCGTTCACCACCTCGACCTTCCTGCCCACCTACAAGTGGGCAGGCCTGGCGCAGTACGCCCGGCTGTTCGACAACGACCGCTGGTGGGTGGCGAGCAAGAACCTGCTGCTGTTCGGCGGGTTGTTCATCGGCATCACCCTGGCCATCGGCGTGTTCCTTGCCGTGCTGCTCGACCAGCGCATCCGCCGCGAAGGCTTCATCCGCACCATCTACCTGTACCCCATGGCGCTGTCGATGATCGTCACCGGTACCGCCTGGAAGTGGCTGCTCAACCCCGGCATGGGCCTGGACAAGCTGCTGCGTGACTGGGGCTGGGAAGGCTTTCGCCTGGACTGGCTGATCGACCCCGACCGGGTGGTCTATTGCCTGGTGATCGCTGCCGTGTGGCAAGCCTCGGGCTTCATCATGGCGATGTTCCTCGCTGGCCTGCGCGGCGTCGACCAGTCGATCATCCGCGCCGCGCAGCTCGATGGCGCCAGCCTGCCGCGCATCTACTGGACCGTGGTTCTGCCCAGCCTGCGCCCGGTGTTCTTCAGTTCGCTGATGATCCTCGCGCACATCGCGATCAAGAGCTTCGACCTGGTGGCGGCGATGACTGCGGGCGGGCCGGGCTACTCCTCGGACCTGCCAGCGATGTTCATGTACTCGTTCACCTTCAGCCGTGGGCAGATGGGCATGGGCTCGGCCAGCGCCATCCTCATGCTGGGCGCGATCCTGGCGATCATCGTCCCCTACCTGTACTCCGAACTACGGGGCAAACGCCATGACTAGTCCTGTCGACAAACCCGCGCTGAACCTCAGCCGCATCGCCATCCATGCGGTGCTGCTGCTGGCGGTGCTGCTGTACCTGGTGCCGCTGGTGGTCATGCTGCTGACCAGCTTCAAGACCCCCGAGGACATCGGCAGCGGCAACCTGCTGAGCTGGCCGGCGGCGTTCACCGGCATCGGCTGGGCCAAGGCCTGGGCCACGGTCAACGGCTACTTCCTCAACTCGATCCTGATCACCGTGCCGGCGGTGCTGATCTCCACGGCGATCGGCGCGCTCAACGGCTATGTGCTGTCGATGTGGCGCTTCCGTGGCTCGCAGCTGTTCTTCGGCCTGCTGCTGTTCGGCTGCTTCCTGCCGTTCCAGACCGTGCTGCTGCCGGCCTCGTTCACCCTCGGCAAGCTGGGCCTGGCCAGCACCACCAGCGGCCTAGTGCTGGTGCATGTGGTGTACGGCCTGGCCTTCACCACATTGTTCTTCCGCAACTACTACGTGAGCATCCCCGAGGCGCTGGTCAAGGCCGCACGCCTGGACGGCGCCGGGTTCTTCACCATCTTCGGGCGGATCATCCTGCCGATGTCGACGCCGATCATCATGGTCTGCCTGATCTGGCAGTTTACCCAGATCTGGAACGACTTCCTGTTCGGCGTGGTGTTCTCCAGCGGCGACTCGCAACCGATCACCGTGGCCCTGAACAACCTGGTCAATACCAGCACCGGGGCCAAGGAATACAACGTCGACATGGCCGCGGCGATGATCGCCGGGCTGCCGACGCTGCTGGTCTACGTGATTGCGGGCAAGTATTTCGTGCGCGGGCTGACCGCCGGCGCGGTCAAGGGGTAAGTCATGGCAACACTCGAACTTCGCAATGTGCACAAGACCTATGGCGCTGGCCTGCCGGACACGCTCAAGGATATCCAGCTGGCGATCAAGGACGGCGAGTTCCTGATCCTGGTCGGGCCCTCGGGCTGCGGCAAGTCGACGCTGATGAACTGCATCGCCGGCCTGGAAAGCATCAGCGGCGGGGCGATCCTCATCGACGACGAGGATGTCAGCGGCATGAGCCCCAAGGATCGCGACATCGCCATGGTGTTCCAGTCCTACGCGCTGTACCCGACCATGAACGTGCGCGACAACATCGCCTTTGGCCTGAAGATCCGCAAGATGTCCCAGGCCGCCATCGACGAGGAGGTGGCGCGGGTCGCCAAGCTGCTGCAGATCGAGCACCTGCTGGGGCGCAAGCCCGGGCAGTTGTCCGGCGGCCAGCAGCAGCGCGTGGCCATGGGCCGGGCGCTGGCGCGGCGGCCGAAGATCTACCTGTTCGACGAACCGCTGTCGAATCTCGACGCCAAGCTGCGGGTAGAGATGCGCACCGAGATCAAGCTGATGCACCAGCGCCTGAAGACCACCACGGTGTATGTCACCCATGACCAGATCGAGGCCATGACCCTGGGCGACAAGGTGGCGGTGATGAAGGACGGCATCATCCAGCAGTTCGGCACCCCGCAGCAGATCTACAACGACCCGGCCAACCTGTTCGTCGCCAGCTTCATCGGCTCGCCGCCGATGAACTTCATCCCTGTGCGCCTGATGAAGCAGGACGGCCGGGTGCTGGCACTGCTCGACAGCGGCCAGGCGCGCTGCGAGCTGCCGCTGGGCGTGGCGGCGGACGAGCTGGAGGGGCGCGAGATCATTCTCGGCGTGCGCCCTGAACAAATCTCGCTGGGCGCCGCGGAGGGCAACGGCATGCCCGCGATCCGCGCCGAAGTACAGGTCACCGAGCCCACTGGCCCGGATCTGCTGGTGTTCGTCACCCTCAACCAGACCAAGGTCTGCTGCCGCCTGGCGCCGGATGTGACGTGCCGGGTGGGCGACAGCCTCAACCTGCAGTTCGACCCGGCGCGGGTGTTGCTGTTCGACGCCGGCAGCGGCGAGCGCCTCGACCTCGCCGCCAGTGGCACTGCCATCAAGGACAACGTGACTCGCTTCAAAGGCCGTTGAATCGTCTAGAACAATGCATAACAAGAAAAGAGGACGCAAAGGGATGGAACATCGCAATCGCATCAAGACCTTGGGATCGCTCGCCTTGCTGGCGGTGGTCGGCAGCAGCGGGGCCCAGGCCGCCGAGGCTTTCTCGTCGGAATCGAAATGGATGACCGGCGACTGGGGCGGCACCCGCACCGAGCTGCTGGAGAAGGGCTACGACTTCACCCTCGACTACGTTGGCGAAGTGGCCGGCAACCTGCACGGTGGCTACAACGACGACAAGACCGCGCGCTACAGCGACCAGTTCGCCCTGGGCGCGCACCTGGACCTGGAGAAGATCTTCGGCTGGAAGGACACCGAGTTCAAGCTGGCGATCACCGAGCGCAGCGGCCGCAACCTGTCCAACGACCGCATCAGCGACCCGCGTGCCGGGCAGTTCAGCTCGGTGCAGGAGGTCTGGGGGCGCGGCCAGACCTGGCGCCTGACGCAGATGTGGGTCAAGCAGAAATACTTCGACGGCGCGCTGGACGTGAAATTCGGCCGCTTCGGCGAGGGCGAGGACTTCAACAGCTTCCCCTGCGACTTCCAGAACCTGGCTTTCTGCGGCTCGCAGGTGGGCAACTGGGTCGGCGGCATCTGGTACAACTGGCCGGTCAGCCAGTGGGCGCTGCGGGTCAAGTACAACTTCACCCCGGAATTCTTCGTCCAGGTCGGTGCCTACGAGCAGAACCCGTCGAACCTGGAGACCGGCAACGGCTTCAAGCTCAGCGGCAGTGGCACCAAGGGCGCGATCCTGCCGGTGGAGGCGGTGTGGTCGCCGAAGGTCAACGGCCTGCCGGGCGAGTACCGCCTGGGCTACTACTACAGCACTGCCAAGGCCGACGACGTGTACGACGACATCAACGGCAACCCGCAGGCGCTGACCGGCGCGGCGTTCAAGTCGCACTCCAGCAAGCACGGCTGGTGGGTGGTGGCGCAGCAGCAGGTCACCGCCCATGCTGGCGACGTCAACCGCGGCCTGAGCCTGTTCGCCAACTTCACCGTGCATGACAAGGCCACCAACGTGGTCGACAACTACCAGCAGGTCGGCATGGTCTATAAAGGCGCCTTTGACGCCCGGCCCAAGGACGATATCGGCTTTGGCATCGCCCGTATCCACGTCAACGACGATGTGAAAAAGCGCGCCGAGCTGCTCAATGCCCAGTCCGGCATCAATGACTACGACAACCCAGGCTTTGCACCGCTGCAGCGCACCGAATACAACGCCGAGCTCTACTATGGCTTCCACGTCACCAACTGGCTGACCGTGCGCCCGAACCTGCAGTACATCAAGAGCCCGGGCGGTGTGGATGAAGTGGACAACGCGCTGGTCGCGGGATTGAAGATTCAGTCGTCATTCTGAGAAAAATTGTTGTAAATTTACGCCATCCATTTCGGCCTCCCGCTAACCACTGGTCTGCAGTGGTTAACGGGCACAGGCTGAGACAGCGCTATCTCGAACAACAAAAGAGCTTGGAAACCATGCCTGAACATCCGCTACATCGCTTCTTCACCTCGCAACGGCCGAGGCCGACCTTCGAGTGGGAGCGTTACCAGCAGCGCGATGTGCTGATCATCGACCACCCTCGCTGCCAGGCGGTGTTCAGCCGCCAGGGCGGGCAGCTCCTGCACTTTCAACCCGCCGGTGAGAAACCCTGGTTGTGGTGCGCCGAGCAGTGGCCGCAGGTGGGGGCCATCCGTGGTGGCGTGCCGGTGTGCTGGCCCTGGTATGGCCGCCATCCCAGCGAGGACCTGTGGCCGGCCCATGGCTGGGCGCGCCTGCTGGACTGGAAGCTGGTGGACAGCCGCGAGGACGAGGAAGGGGTGACCCTGAAATGGCGCCTGGACCTGTGCGACTGGCAGGTCGACCTGCATGCCCGGCTCGGGGCGAGCATGGAGCTGAGCCTGAGCACCGAGCACCAGGACAGCGAACCGTGCCAGCTGAGCCATGCGCTGCTGGCCTACTGGCGGATCAGCGACGTGTCGAAGATAGCGCTATCCGGGCTGGAGGACATCGACGGCTACGACCGCCTCAATCGCCAGGCCTGCCGCGAAGATGGCGCGCTGACCCTCAAGGGCGGTTGCCAGCGGGTCTATCCCGGCACGCCGCGGGTGCAGCTGCAGGACCCGGCTTGGCAGCGCGAACTGTGCATCGATACCGGCGACAGTGACGACACCGTGGTCTGGCACCCTGGCAATCGGCCCTTGATGGGCGTGAGCGGGCGGGAGTGCCAAGGCTTCGTCTGCGTGGAGGCGGCCAGCGGCAGTGACGAGGGCCTGAGCCTGGCGCCGGGCGAGCGGGCGCACCTGCGTTTGCAGGCGCACCGGCTCAGTTGAGGTCGTCGTCCTCGATCGGGTAGCGGCTGGCATTGAGGCTTTCCTTGATCTTGCGCAGGTGTGGCTGGAAGTCCACGCCGCGGCGCAAGGTCATGCCGGTGGCGAGCACGTCGAGCACGGTGAGCTGGATGATCCGCGAGGTCATCGGCATGTAGATGTCGGTGTCTTCCGGCAGCGGGATATGCAGGCTCAGGCTGCAAGCCTGGGCAAGGGGCGAGCCGGCGGCGGTGAGGCCGAGCACCGAGGCGCCGTTTTCCCGCGCCAGGCGCGCCACTTCGACCAGTTCGCGGGTGCGCCCGGTGTAGGAAATGATCACGAACAGGTCGCCGGTGTGGGCCACCGAAGCCAGCATGCGCTGCATCAGCACATCGGCGTGGGCCGACACGGCGAGGTTGAAACGGAAGAACTTGTGCTGCGCATCGAGGGCCACCGGGGCCGAGGCGCCGAGGCCGAAGAAGTGGATCTGCCGGGCCTGAATCATCATGTCCACGGCGCGGCTGACCTGCTGCGGTTCGAGCGCCTGGCAGGCGCTGTCGAGCGAGGCAATGGCACTGCCGAAGATCTTCTGGGTGTAGGCGGCCGGATCGTCGTCGGCCTCCACCGCACGGCTGACATAGGCGGCGCCGCTGGCCAGGCTCTGCGCCAGTTGCAGCTTGAGTTCGGGGTAGCCGCTGACGCCGAACGAGCGGCAGAAGCGGTTGACCGTCGGTTCGCTGACACTGGCTGCCTGGGCCAGGGCGGCGATGCTGAAGCGGGTGGCTTGTTGCGGGTTGAGCAGGATGACTTCGGCGACCTTGCGTTCGGCCTTGTTCAACTCGTCGAGGCGGCCCTGGATCTGTTCCAGGAGGTTTCGCACGCGGTCCATGGTGTGTCCTTGGGTCGGGAAGTAGGCTTTTTGCGCTGGTGTGTATCCTACTGTCGGTAAGATTGTCACACCACTTGTCTGTAATGGCTGTATTGGATGTTGTGGTTTTTACTACATTAACCCTTGAAAAGCAGGGTTGAAACCGGTATTCCTAGTCCAACATTTATAAAAGAACCAACATCATGGCCGCGATCAGTGTCGAACCCTGCACCTTCGCCCTCTTTGGCGCCCTAGGCGACCTGGCATTGCGCAAGCTGTTCCCCGCGCTCTACCAGCTCGACCGCGCCGATCTCCTGCACCCCGACACCCGCCTGCTGGCCCTGGCCCGCGAGCCGGGCAGTGTGCAGGAACACATGAACAACATCGAAGCCCATCTGCGCCGCCACGTGCCGGAGGCCGAGATCGATGCCGCTTCCCTGGGGCGCTTCCTCGCGCGCCTGAATTACCTGCACCTGGACTTCGTCGAGCCCGAGGGCTACCAGACCTTGGCCGAACAGGCACCGAGCGGGCAGCCGCTTATCGCCTACTTCGCCACGGCGGCGGCGGTCTACGGCGCGATCTGCGAGAACCTCGACAAGGCCGGCCTGGCATCGCGTACCCGGGTGGTGCTGGAAAAGCCCATCGGCCACGACCTGGAGTCGTCGCGCCGGGTCAACGACGCCGTGGCGCGGTTCTTCCCCGAGAGCCGGGTCTACCGTATCGACCACTACCTGGGCAAGGAGACGGTGCAGAACCTGATCGCCCTGCGCTTCGCCAACAGCCTGTTCGAAACCCAGTGGAACCAGAATTCCATCTCCCATGTGGAGATCACCGTCGCCGAGAAAGTCGGCATCGAGGGCCGCTGGGGCTACTTCGACAAGGCCGGCCAGCTGCGCGACATGATCCAGAACCACCTGTTGCAGCTGCTCTGCCTGATCGCCATGGACCCGCCCAGCGATCTCTCGGCCGACAGCATCCGCGACGAGAAGGTCAAGGTGCTCAAGGCCCTGGCACCGATCACCGGAGAAGGGCTGAGCACCCATGTGGTGCGTGGCCAGTACATCGCCGGTTTCAGTGACGGCAAGCCGGTGCCGGGTTACCTCGAAGAGGACAACGCCAACGCCCAGAGCGACACCGAGACCTTCGTCGCCCTGCGCGCCGATATCCGCAACTGGCGCTGGTCGGGCGTGCCGTTCTACCTGCGCACCGGCAAGCGCATGCCGCAGAAGCTGTCGCAGATCGTCATCCACTTCAAGGAAACCCCGCACTACATCTTCGCCCCGGAACAGCGTTTGCAAATCGGCAACAAGCTGATCATTCGCCTGCAGCCGGACGAGGGTATTTCGCTGCGGGTGATGACCAAGGAACAGGGCCTGGACAAGGGCATGCAACTGCGCAGCGGCCCGCTGCAGCTGAATTTCTCCGACACCTGGCGCAGCGCGCGGATCCCGGACGCCTACGAGCGGTTGCTGCTGGAAGTGATGCGCGGCAACCAGAACCTGTTCGTGCGCAAGGACGAGATCGAATACGCCTGGAAATGGTGCGACCAGCTGATCGCTGGCTGGAAGCACACCGGCGACGCGCCCAAGCCCTATGCGGCCGGTTCCTGGGGGCCGATGAGCTCGATTGCATTGATTACACGTGATGGGAGGGCCTGGTATGGCGATATCTGAACTGCAACTGCCGGCGACCGTGAAGGTTCATCAGCTGGCCGATCCGAAAACCCTGGCGGCGACCCAGGCCCATGATGTGGCTGAACGCCTGCGCCAGGCGATCACCAGCAAGGGGCAGGCCTGCCTGGTGCTGTCTGGCGGCCGTAGCCCGGTGCCGTTTCTCGAGAAGCTGGCCGGCGAGGCGCTGGACTGGACCCGGGTCACCGTGAGCCTGGCCGACGAGCGCTGGGTGCCGGTGGCGCACGACGACAGCAACGCCGGCCTGCTGGCTCGCCACCTGTTAAAGGGACCGGCGGCCAAGGCTCGTTTTATCGGGCTCTACCAGCCCGCAGCGACCCTCGAAGCCGCTGCCGAGCAGGCCGACCAGGTGCTGGCCGACCTGCCGCCGATCGATGTGCTGGTGCTGGGTATGGGCGACGATGGTCATACGGCCTCGCTGTTCCCGGCCAGCCCCAACCTGCGCCAGGGCCTGGCCAAGGTCGGTGAGCGCCGCTGCCTGCCGATGCTGGCACCCAGCGTGCCACACCAGCGCCTGAGCATGACCCGCGCACTGCTGGCCACTGCCGGCCTGACCCTGTTGTCGGTGCAGGGCGCGGGCAAGCTAGCCACCCTGCGCACCGCGCTGGCGGCCGAAGACCCAACCGAAATGCCGATTCGCGCCTTTCTTCACGACCCCCTGGACATCTACTGGTGCCCATGAGCCAAGGATCCATTGTCATGACCACCCTCGAACGCCCACAGCCTTTGCTCTCGATGGCCGACAAAGCCGCGCGGATCGACGCGATCTGTAACAAGGCGCGCATCCTGCCGGTAATCACCATCGCCCGTGAGGAAGACATCCTGCCCCTGGCCGATGCCCTGGCCGCCGGCGGCATCCGCACCCTGGAAGTGACCCTGCGCTCGCAACACGGCCTGAAGGCCATCCAGGTGCTGCGCGAGCAGCGCCCGGAGCTGTGCGTCGGCGCTGGCACCGTGCTCGACCGCGGCATGTTCGCGGCGGTCGAGGCGGCGGGGGCGCAGTTCGTCGTCACCCCGGGCATCACCCAGGATATTCTCGAGGCGGGTGTGGACAGCGACATTCCGCTGTTGCCGGGCATCAGCACGCCGTCGGAAATCATGATGGGCTACGCCCTGGGCTATCGCCGCTTCAAGCTGTTCCCCGCCGAGATCAGTGGCGGCGTGGCGGCCATCAAGGCGTTCGGCGGCCCGTTCGGCGACATTCGCTTCTGCCCCACTGGCGGGGTCAACCCGGCCAACGTGCGCAACTACATGGCCCTGCCCAATGTGATGTGTGTGGGCGGCACCTGGATGCTCGACAGCAGCTGGATCAAGAACGGCGACTGGGCGCGGATCGAGGCGTGCAGCGCCGAGGCGATGGCGTTGCTGGACTGACAGATTTCGTTGTGTGCTACACGGCTTGTGGGGCGCTTGGTCGGCGCCCCTTTTTTTCGCCTGCGATTTGGGTGCTGCCGGTTCCGGCTCTATCGCGGGGCAAGCCCGCTCCCACGAGCCCGCGATGGGCTCGGGAAAACCAACAAAAAAGCCCGCATCGAGGATGCGGGCTTTGGTTATCAGCGTTGGCTTACGCCGCTTTGGCCTGCTGCTGGCTCAGCGAGCGGTTCAGTGCGCTGAACAGTGCCTTGAAGCTGGCGGTGGTGATGTTCTCGTCGATGCCCACGCCGTGCACCGGACGCCCGCCGGCCACGCGCAGCTCGATATAGGCCGCGGCCTTGGCATTGGTGCCGGCGCCGATGGCGTGTTCGTTGTAATCCATGATCTCCACGGCGATCGGCAGGCCGGCCACCAGTGCTTCGAGGGCGCCGTTGCCCTTGCCGTGCCAGTGCAGGGTGGTTTCGCCTTCACCGGAGACTTCCACTTGCACGTGGCTGCTGCCGTTCTCTTCCTGCAGGCGGTGGCTGACCAGGGCATATGGCGCGTTGGCCTGGAGGTATTCCTTCTGCAGCAGTTTGTAGATCTGCTCGGCGGTCATTTCCAGGCCGAGACGGTCGGTTTCGCCCTGTACCACCTGGCTGAACTCGATCTGCATGCGGCGCGGCAGGCTGATGCCATATTCCTGCTCGAGCAGGTAGGTGATGCCGCCCTTGCCCGACTGGCTGTTGACGCGGATTACCGCCTCGTAGCTGCGGCCGATGTCGGCCGGGTCGATCGGCAGGTATGGCACTTCCCACAGCTCGCCGTCCTGCTGCTTGGCGAAGCCCTTGCGAATGGCGTCCTGGTGCGAGCCGGAGAACGCGGTGTGCACCAGGTCGCCGACGTACGGGTGACGTGGGTGCACCGGCAGCTGGTTGCACTCCTCGACGACCTTGCGCACGCCGTCGATATCGGAGAAGTCCAGCTGCGGGTCGATGCCCTGGGTGTAGAGGTTCAGTGCCAGGGTCACCAGGTCGACGTTGCCGGTACGCTCGCCGTTGCCGAACAGGCAGCCTTCGGCGCGGTCGGCGCCAGCCATCAGGCCCAGCTCGGTGGCGGCGATACCGGTGCCCCGGTCGTTGTGGGTATGCAGGCTGATGATCACGCTGTCGCGGCGGTTGACGTTACGGCAGAACCACTCGATCTGGTCGGCGTAGACGTTCGGCGTGGCGACTTCGACGGTGGCCGGCAGATTGAGGATGATCTTGTGCTCAGGGGTCGGGTTCCACACCTCGATCACCGCGTCGCACACCTCTTTGGCGAACTCCAGTTCGGTGGCGCTGAAGGTTTCGGGCGAGTACTGGAAGGTCCACTGGGTTTCAGGCTGCTGCGCCGCGTACTTGACGAACAGCTTGGCGGCGTTGACCGCGATGTCCTTGACGCCCTGCTTGTCCTGGTTGAAGACGATGCGGCGGAACGACGGGCAGGTGGCGTTGTACAGGTGAACGATGGCCTTCTTGGCGCCGCGCAGGGATTCGAAGGTACGCGCGATCAGGTCTTCACGGGCCTGGGTGAGCACCTGGATAGTGGTGTCGTCCGGGATGTGGCCGTCTTCGATCAGGGTGCGCACGAAGTCGAAGTCGGTCTGCGATGCGGACGGGAACGAGGCTTCGATTTCCTTTACGCCTACTTGTACCAAGGTCTTCCAGAAACGCAGCTTCTTCTCGGCATCCATCGGCTCGATCAGCGACTGGTTACCATCACGCAGGTCGGAACTGCACCAGATCGGCGCCTGGGTGATGGTCTTCGACGGCCAGGTACGGTCAGGCAGGTCGATGGTCGGGAAAGCGCGGTACTTCTTCGATGGATCTTTGAGCATGGTCATGGAAGCAATCCTTTTATGTGCGGCCGTGATCGGGCCTGCCGAACGTGTACGAGATGAAAAGGCGAGGCGACGCGATTCACCCTGGTAGTCGGGCGCTGACCAGGCAGAGGCTGCGGTGTTGTTGGAGGAGGGTGCTGAAGATGTTCATATGCTCAACCCTAACCAGTGGGTTTGGGTATGGCAAGCATTGCGAGAAAATTGAGAGGAATGCTTAAAAAAACGAATTTACTGAGTTTTTATGGCTTTTAAATTTGACCTGATGAGATTTTATTGCGTTAAGTTTTTTCATTGCGCAAGTCGCGGGGCAAGCGTGGGCTACGTGGGGGCGGGCTCGCCCCGCGATTGCGATTTCAGGGCTGGAACGCGCCGATGAAGATCGCCGGATCCACCCGCGCATCGTTGAGGCTGACGTTCCAGTGCATGTGCGGGCCGGTGGCCCGGCCAGTGGAGCCCACGCGGCCCACCACCTCGCCACGGCGCAGCGCCTGGCCCGGCTTCACGTCGATCTTCGACATGTGGCAGAACATGCTGATGAAGCCTTGCCCATGGTCGACGAACACCGTGCGGCCATTGAAGAAGTAGTCGCCCACCAGGATCACCTTGCCATTGGCCGGGGTCTTGATCGGCGTGCCGGCGGGCACGGCGAAGTCCAGGCCGGCATGGGGGTTGCGTTCCTCGCCATTGAAGAAGCGGCGCACGCCGAACTTGCTCGACAGCGGGCCGTTGACCGGCTTGTCGAGGATCAGGTTGCTCGGAAGCGCAGGGCTGAAACTGCGGTAGGCCTTTATCTGCTCGGCCAGTTCGCGGTCGATGCGCTTGAGGTCCTGCGGTTCAGGGTTGACCTGGCGCTTGTTCTTCAAGGTGATGTGCTGCTCGGGGTACTTCTTGCTGCCGACACTGAAAGGAATGTTGCGCCCACCCTGGGTCAGCACGGCACTGCCGGGCTTTTGCGTCAGTGGAATACCGACGATGGCCAGCCAGTTGTCCTGCTCCCTGACCACCAATACCGGTTTGCCATCGAAGCGCGCGGTCGGGGCGCTGGCGGCCGGGCCCAGGTCGACCACCGCCACGCCGCCGGGCACGGGCTTGTTGAGGGCGCGGGTGATGTAGCTGGCGTGGGCGGCCGTGACCGGCAGCAGCAGGGCAAGGGCAAGCAGGGGCGCGAACAGGCGTGGCATGTGTCAGTCCAGTAGCGAGAGGGTGACCGGGGTCTGGTGGTTGTCCTCGACCCGCACCTTGAGCTCGCCTTCGTTGAGGCGGGCGGTCAGGCGTTGGCCGTTGTGGGTTTGCGCGGCGCTGCGGATGGCCTGGCCGCGCTCATCCAGGAGGATGCTGTAGCCGCGGGCGAGGGTGGCCAGCGGGCTGACCACCTGCAGGGTCTGCAACTGTGCCTGGAAGCGCTGGCGGCGGTCCTTGAGCACGTCGCGCATGGCCCGCGGCAGGCGTTCGGCGAGGCTGTCCAGGCGCTGCTTGAGCAGTTTCAGGCTGCGCCCCGGATGTTGCGCGGCCAGGCGCGTGTCGAGGCGGCCGAGGCGTTGCTGGCGCTGGTTCATGTCGAGCATGAAGGCGCGGCGCAGGCGCATGTCCAGGTCGTCCAGGCGCTGGGCCTGCTGGCGCAGGCGCTCGCCGGGGTGGCGCAGGCGTCGGGCCAGCCCGTCGAGGCGCAGGCGGTCGTGGGCCAGGCGGTTCTGCATGCGCAGCAGCAGGCGCCGTTGCAGGCCGTCGAGGCGCTGCTGCAGGCCGCTGCTGTCGGGGGCGAGCAGCTCGGCGGCGGCGGACGGTGTGGGTGCGCGCACATCGGCGACGAAATCGCTGATCGACACGTCGGTCTCATGGCCCACGGCGCTGACGATGGGCGTGACGCAGGCGGCCACGGCGCGGGCCACGGCCTCTTCGTTGAAGCACCAGAGGTCTTCCAGCGAGCCACCGCCACGGGCCAGGATCAGCGCGTCGAAGCCTTGCCGATCGGCCATCTGCAGGGCGCGGACGATCTGGCTGATCGCCTCGCGGCCCTGCACCGCGGTGGGGATCAGGTTCAACTCGACCTGCGGCGCACGGCGGCCAAACACACTGATGATGTCGCGAATCACCGCGCCGGTGGGCGAGGTGATGATGCCGATGCGTTGCGGGTGCGCCGGTAGCGGCTTCTTGCGTTCGGTGCTGAACAGCCCCTCCGCGCCGAGCTTTTCCTTCAGCGCCTCGAACGCCAGGCGCAGGGCACCGTCGCCGGCCGGTTCGACCGTATCGAGGATCAGCTGGTAGTCGCCACGCCCTTCGAACAGCGAGACCTTGCCGCGCACCCGTACCGCCAGGCCGTCACGCAGGGCCTGGCGCACCCGGGCGGCGTTCTGCCGGAACAGCGCGCAGCGGATCTGTGCGCCGCTGTCCTTGAGGGTGAAATACATATGGCCGGAGGCCGGGCGGGCGAGGTTGGAAATCTCGCCTTCCACCCAGACGCTGCGGAACACGTCCTCGAGCAGCACGCGGGCGCGGCCGTTGAGCTGGCTGACGGTGAGGACCTCGCGGTCCAGGCCGAGTCGTTCGAAAGGGTCTCTGATCATGGTGGGCATCATAAATGAGCGAAGGCCTGGTTGTCTGTGCCGGCCTCTATCGCGGGCTTGCCCCGCGATGAGGCCTTCAGCCTTGCATGATCGCCACGAACTGGCCCACCAGTTCCCCGGCATCCCGCCGGCAAGCCAGCGCCACGGTACTTTGGCACGCCTCGTCCAGCGGCACGAAATGCACCGCCGGCGGGGCAATCTCGCGCATGCTCGCCGGCAACAACGCCACCCCGAACCCGGCCTGGATCAGTTGCAGTTGCGTGGTCTTGCGCGATACCACCTGTGCTGCCTGCGGAAAGAACCCCGCATTCATGCACAGCGACGCCGACAGGTAGCTCAGGCCGCCACGCTGGCGATGGGGGATGGAAATGAAACGTTCCTCGCGCAGTTGGTCCAGTCGAACACTGCTTGCCGTGGCCAGTGGGTGGCCCGCCGCCACTGCCAGCAGCAGGGGTTCGTCGAACAGCGCATGCAGCTCCACGCCTTCATGCTGGCGCAGCACCGGCAGGCGCAACAGGCCGATCTCCAGGCGGCCTTCGGCGATGTCCTCCAGTTGCGCCTCCGACGATTGCTGAGCGATCTCCAGGGAAACGCCGGGATTATTCTCGAGGTAGCCGCCGAGGCGCTGCAGCAAATGGCCGGTCAGCGGCACGGTGCTGGAGTGGTTCAGTCGCAGGCTGCCGCGCAGGCCCTGGCCGATTTCCCGGGCCAGGCGCTCGGCCTTGTCCAGGTCGGCCAGCAAATGGCGGGCGCGCTCGAGAAAGGCCAGCCCGGCGACGGTCAGCCGTGGCTGGCGGGCAGTGCGTTCGAACAGGACGGTACCCAGGTGAAGCTCAAGCTCCTTGATCTGCCGGCTGAGGGCCGACTGGGCAATGTACAGCCGCTCGGCGGCGGCGCTGAAACTGCCGGCCTCGGCGATTTCGACGAAGTAGCGCAGCTGGCGGATCGAAGTCATGTCATGCCTTTTCGAGATGGCTAATGGCAAAAATGCATATTAGTCGGCATGGCTCGTCACTGGCTAACCTTCAGTTGTCTTCAAGGGAACTGCCGCGATGCTCGCTCAACTGTCGTTTTCCACGTTCGACTGGCTGCCCATCCTGCTGGGAGTGGGGGTGGCCTATATCGTCTTCGGTATTGCCGGTTTCGGCACTGCGCTGGTCGCCGGCCCCGTGCTGATCCATTTCATGCCGTTGTCACGGATCATTCCGTTGCTGGTGCTGCTGGATTTCGTCGCAGCCTTCGGCAACCTGCTGCCGTCGCGGCGCGATGTGGTGCGCGGCGAGTTGCTGCGCCTGCTGCCGTTCATGGCGGTGGGTTGCACCCTGGGCGTGGTGTTCCTGCTGCGGCTCAAGTCCGATGTGTTGCTGTTGCTGATGGGTATCTTCGTGACCGCCTATGCGGTCTATGGCCTGGCGGTCAAGGTACGCCCGGCTAGCCTGTCGGGCGCCTGGGCGGTGCCCATGGGCACGGTGGGCGGGTTGTTCGGCGCCTTGTTCGGCAGTGGTGGATTCCTCTACGCGATCTACCTAAGTGCCCGCCTGGAGGCCAAGGAACAGGTGCGCGCGACCCAGGTCGCGCTGATCAGCTGCAGCACGGTGGTGCGCCTGTCGCTGTTCCTGGTCGCCGGGGTGTATGCCGATACCAGCCTGTTGCTGCTCGCCGCCTGCCTGCTGCCGGTGATGTTCGCGGGCACCTGGTTGGGGAGGCGACTGACCTTGAACCTGTCTCGCGAGGCCTTCATCCGCCTGGTCACCTGGTTGGTCCTGGCCAGCGGCCTGGCCTTGATCGGTCGCTATCTGAGCGCCTGAGCAGGCGCTAGAATTGCGCCATTACCGCAGTCCGCAGGCCCGCCTCACCCATGAATACCCAGAGCATCATCGTCCCCAAACTGTCCACCGTGCCCGTCCATGAGGCCCGCGCCCGCGCCATCCTGCGCTGGTTGGTGCGCGAAAAAATCGTCGAGGAACAGTTGAGCACCTGTGGGCGCACCGGCAACCGCATGGGCCATGCCCTGGCGGAGGGGGCGCGCAAGGTGGCCCTGCATCCCGAGAAGTTGCCGTTCGGCGAGCAGGTCAACGGCCTGGAGGTAATGCTCAAGCGTTGCATCTACACCCCCACCGACGGTTTTCTCGAAGAAGCCGGTTGCCCGGAGTGCCGGCGCGAGGTCGGCGAGCCGCTGTTCGAGAGCCTGGAGGAGTGGATGCCGGGGGTGAGTGACAACTTCACCTGCCCGCTGTGCGGCTTCGAAGACGACATCAATGGCTTTCTCTATTTGCAGCCGTGTGCCTTTTCCAACCTGGGGTTCATCTTCAATAACTGGGGCGAGGCCGGGTTTACCCAGGCCTTCCTCGACAGCTTTGCCGACTGGCTGGACCAGCCAGTGGCGGTGGTGCAGGTAAAACTGCCGCAAGGCTGACCGAAGGCCCTTATTTTGCATTGAGCGGCGCGCCATGGATGGGTATAATGGCGCGCTTCCATTTTTCCCTCCCGGGAGCCCCCGCGATGCTGCGTATCAGCCAAGAAGCCCTGACCTTCGACGATATCCTCCTTGTACCTGGCTACTCCGAGGTACTGCCCAATGAAGTCAGTCTCAAGACCCGTTTGACTCGTGGCATCGAGCTGAACATTCCCCTGGTCTCCGCCGCCATGGATACCGTGACCGAAGCGCGCCTGGCCATCGCCATGGCCCAGGAAGGCGGCATCGGCATCATCCACAAGAACATGACCATCGAGCAGCAGGCCGGCGAAGTACGCAAGGTCAAGAAGTTCGAGGCTGGCGTGGTCAAGGACCCGATCACCATCGACGCCGACGCCACCGTGCGCGACCTGTTCGACCTGACCCGGCTGAACAACATCTCCGGTGTTCCGGTGCTGGAAAACGGTGACCTGGTCGGCATCGTCACTTCCCGCGACGTGCGCTTCGAAACCCGCCTGGACGCCAAGGTCCGCGACGTGATGACCCCCAAAGAGCGTCTGGTCACCGTCCGCGAAGGCGCCGACAAGAACGAAGTCCGCGAGCTGCTGCACAAGCACCGCCTGGAAAAAGTCCTGATCGTCGACGACAAGTTCGCCCTCAAGGGCATGATGACCGTCAAGGACATCGAGAAAGCCAAGGCCTACCCGCTGGCCAGCAAGGACGACCAGGGTCGTCTGCGCGTGGGCGCCGCGGTCGGCACCGGCAAGGACACCGGCGAGCGTGTTGCCGCCCTGGTAGCCGCCGGCGTTGACGTGGTTGTCGTCGACACCGCCCACGGTCACTCCAAAGGCGTGATCGACCGCGTTCGCTGGGTCAAAGAGACCTACCCGCAAGTGCAGGTGATCGGCGGCAACATCGCCACTGGCGCTGCCGCCAAGGCCCTGGCCGAAGCCGGTGCCGACGCGGTCAAGGTCGGTATCGGCCCAGGCTCGATCTGCACCACCCGTATCGTCGCCGGTGTCGGCGTGCCGCAGATCAGCGCCATCGCCAATGTCGCCGCCGCACTGGAAGGCACTGGCGTGCCACTGATCGCCGACGGCGGCATCCGTTTCTCGGGTGACCTGTCCAAGGCCATCGTCGCCGGTGCTTCCTGCGTGATGATGGGTTCGATGTTCGCCGGTACCGAAGAAGCACCGGGTGAAGTCGAACTGTTCCAGGGTCGTTCCTACAAGGCCTACCGTGGCATGGGCTCGCTGGGTGCCATGGCGCAGGCGCAAGGCTCGTCCGACCGTTACTTCCAGGACTCCTCGGCCGGCGCCGAGAAGCTGGTGCCGGAAGGTATCGAAGGTCGCGTGCCGTACAAAGGCGCCCTGGCCGCGATCATCCACCAGCTGATGGGCGGCCTGCGTTCGTCCATGGGCTACACCGGCAGCGCGACCATCGAAGAGATGCGTACCAAGCCGGAGTTCGTGCGCATCACCGGTGCCGGCATGGCCGAGTCCCACGTGCATGACGTGCAGATCACCAAGGAAGCCCCTAACTACCGCGTAGGCTGAGGCTTCCAGCAATTACCGAACGGGGCTGTCATACACAGCCCCGCGTCGTTTCCGATTTCCACTGACGAGATTGAGTCATGGCCCTCGACATTCACGCTCACCGTATCCTGATCCTCGATTTCGGTTCCCAGTACACCCAGCTGATCGCCCGCCGCGTGCGCGAGATCGGTGTGTATTGCGAGCTGCACCCGTTCGACATGGACGATGAAGCGATCCGCGAATTCAACCCGCGCGGCATCATCCTGGCCGGTGGCCCCGAGTCGGTCCACGAGGCCAACAGCCCGCGCGCGCCGCAGGCCGTGTTCGACCTGAAGGTCCCGGTGCTGGGCATCTGCTACGGCATGCAGACCATGGCCGAGCAGATGGGCGGCAAGGTCGAAGGTTCCGACCTGCGCGAGTTCGGCTACGCCCGCGTCGACGTGGTCGGCAAGAGCCGCCTGCTCGACGGCATCGAAGACCATGTCGACGATGACGGCGTGCTGGGCCTGGACGTGTGGATGAGCCACGGCGACAAGGTCACCCAGATGCCAGGCAACTTCAGCGTGCTGGCCAGCACCCCGAGCTGCCCGATCGCCGGCATGTACGACGATGCCCTGGGCTACTACGGCGTGCAGTTCCACCCGGAAGTGACCCACACCAAGCAAGGCGGCCGTATCCTGTCGCGCTTCGTCCAGGACATCTGCGGCTGTGAAGCCCTGTGGACCGCTTCGAACATCGTCGAGGACGCCATTGCCCAGGTACGTGCACAGGTTGGTTCGGCCAACGTTCTGCTGGGCCTGTCCGGCGGCGTCGACAGCTCGGTTGTTGCCGCGCTGCTGCACCGCGCCATCGGCGACCAGCTGACCTGCGTGTTCGTCGACAACGGCCTGCTGCGCCTGCACGAAGGCGACCAGGTGATGGCCATGTTCAAGGAGAACATGGGCGTCAAGGTGATCCGCGCCGATGCCGAGAAGCAGTTCCTCGACAACCTGCAAGGCGAAGCCGACCCTGAGAAGAAGCGCAAGATCATCGGCCGCACCTTCATCGACGTGTTCGATGCCGAGGCCAGCAAGCTGGAGAACATCCAGTTCCTCGCCCAGGGCACCATCTACCCCGACGTGATCGAGTCGGCCGGCGCCAAGAGCGGCAAGGCTCACGTGATCAAGTCGCACCACAACGTCGGTGGCCTGCCGGAGGAAATGAACCTCAAGCTGGTCGAGCCACTGCGTGAGCTGTTCAAGGACGAAGTGCGCAAGATCGGCCTGGAACTGGGCCTGCCGTACGACATGGTCTACCGCCACCCGTTCCCGGGCCCAGGCCTGGGCGTGCGTATCCTCGGTGAAGTGAAGAAGGAATACGCCGACATCCTGCGTCGCGCCGACCACATCTTCATCGAAGAACTGCGCAAGGCCGACTGGTACCACAAGACCAGCCAGGCGTTCGTGGTGTTCCAGCCGGTCAAGTCGGTCGGCGTCGTCGGCGACGGCCGTCGCTACGCCTGGGTCGTGGCCCTGCGTGCCGTCGAGACCGTGGACTTCATGACCGCGCGCTGGGCGCACCTGCCGTACGAGCTGCTGGAAACCGTCAGCGGCCGTATCATCAACGAAATCGACGGTATCTCCCGCGTCACCTATGACGTGTCGAGCAAGCCGCCAGCGACCATCGAGTGGGAATGATCCCGAGTCGCGGTTGAATGAAACGGGCCTGCATTGCAGGCCCGTTTTTTTGGGGGGGCTGAACCCTACTCAGCCCCGGGAGAATGCCCAAAATACGCCTTGTAGGCATGGCAGAAATTGGCCGGGTTGGCGTAGCCGACATGATAGGCAACCTGCGATACCTGCCAGCGACGCTCCAGCAGCAGGGCGCGGGCCAGCTCCATTCTCTGTTGCCGAACATACTGCAAGAGCGACCGACCGTATTCGTGGCTGAAAGCGCGGCGCAAGGTGGTCTCGCTCACCCCCAGCTGGCGAGCGAGTGCGGCAGCAGTGGGCGGTGCGTTCAGGTTTTCATCGAGCTGGCGGCGCGTTTCAATGGCCAGGTCGCGGCGCCCCCGGTCTTGACTCTTCTCGGCGGATCTGTGCCCGATCAGGTGGCTGGCCAGTTCCAGCAAGATGGCCAAGCTCAGGCTCTCGCAATGCAGGCGCCTGAGTCCGCCGGTATAGGGTGACAGATACAGCTGCCGGAACAGGCGGCTCACCGCTGGACACTGCGGTAGCTGGTCGAAGCGCATGCCGTCGGCGACAAGTGCCAACAGGGGCTTGAGCTGCGCGTCCTCCCGGGCCAGCTCTTGCAGGTAATCGCCGGCAATACGTACTCCGGCCATGCGGGCATGACTGTTGGCGGGCAGTTGGTCCTGCGCCTCCAGGCTTTCACCCAGGCTCAGCATGTGCAACTGGCCAGGGGCATAACTGTTGAGCCTTCCGTCCACCGTGTGCTGCCACGCCCCGTCGAACACCTGCACGATGCACAGGCTTTGCGGCAGCACCTTGTCGATCCTCAGCGGCTCTGGAAACTGCAGGTTGCAATCGAAGTATTGCAACCCGCTGTGTACCGTCTGCGCCCGATAGTGGCCGGTCGCGCTACCCATCACTCGCGCGCTGCTCGCATCCAGTACACCAGCATCAGCGAGTGACCCGGGGCTATCGAATGAAAAGTCGGTGTCGAGGTAGGGGCTGATCGATCGCATGTGCGCTTGGCATCCTTGGCTGAGGGCGGCATGGCCGCGAATGGTAACGCGTGCACATTTTCAGCGACAGCCGTTGTGCGCAGGGTGCTGTCTGTTGTGCAAGCCGGTCAGCGGGGTTGGCTAGTCGGGCCAGGCTTATTTCAATGGGCGTTTGTTTCGATTCAGGATGGAGAAGACATGCTCGCTTATCGCAAATGGACAGCCCTGGTGGTGGCTGCGTTCGCCCTGTGGCTGGGCCAGGTTCACGCTGAACAACGGCCGGAAGTGGCCGACCAGGTAGTTGCCTACATGGGGGCGCAAGGGACCAAGGTGTGGACGCTGCGTATCGGTGAACGTGCCGCCAACGAAGCGCTGGTACAAATCGAAGGCATCGATCACGACTGGAACATGCGCATCCAGAAAATGCAGGTGGAGAAGACCAGCAAGGACACCCGCTACTCCACCACCGTGGACGGCAAGAAGTACGTGGTGCTGATCATCCAGGGCAACTGGGGCGGCGAGTTGAACCTGCCGGGTGAGGCGCAGACACAGCAGGTCGGCTATTCGGAAGGGCTGTCGCGTGAGGGCAATGCCCAGGCGTTCCTTACCGATTATCTGGCAGCACAGAACACGGAGGCGCAATGATCATGAGCGAGTTCAACGACCCGCTCTCCGAACTGTCTGGCTCGCTGGGCCAGGACTACGAGCAAAGCCGTGCCGCCCAGCGCGACCGAGTGATCGCTGAGCTCAAGCAGGTAATCGAGCGCGTGCCCGAGCAGAGCGAGTTCACCAACTCCCGGCGTTACCGGATCTGGGGGCCAGTATTGTTGCTGGGTGCACTGATTATCACGGCCGTGACCTTCAATCCGGAACGCTTGGGGGCGGTTGCAGCAGGTGTCTTCATCACCTTGATCGCAGCAGCGGTGACCTGGCAACACCGTAATGCCGGTACCCAGGTCTTCATGCGCTTGACCCGCCGGCAGTTGTTCGTCGATACGCTGGATGCACCGGTAGACCTGGCGGAAGTGGAGGACGTTTCGGTCAAGGATGAAGGGCTGGTCATGGTACAGACGCTGGAAATGAGCAGCGAAGCCGTCCTGCCAAAGCATCATGTGGTGAAACTGCAGTTCTTCGGTAACCAGGCCATGGTGTTGAAGAAACCGCGGCCGCAGATCCGCATCATGTCCGCAGGCCTGGCCAGCAACGGACGCAAGCTGGGGAACGAGGAAGTGCTCGCGCTGCTGGCAGCCTACCGCGATGCGGCACATGCGCAACGGCAACTGGATCTGTTGCAGAACGATGGATAACGGCGAACGCGAAGCCCACCTCGCGTACCTGCAGGCTCAGGCTGATGGCCCCACCGACAGCTTCGTACTGCTGGAGCATTCGCTCGGCAAGGCGCTGGCATGTGCCGTGATTGGCCTGTTGTTCGGCGCGCTGGGCATATGGCTGACCACTCTGGCGGTGCGGTTCAGTCCCGGTGCCAGCAGCGGTGTCATCTGGCTGATGTCTGGTTTCGGCCTCGGCCTGGCCGGCGTCGGGGTGGCGGGGCTGGCCTGTGCCGTCGTGCTATACCGACGGCACGGCAAGCGGGTGCTGAGCGTGACACCAGATACCCTGTGCTTCGCCAACGCGCAGGCGCCGATCCCACTGGACTCCTTCGACGGCTTCGAGGTCGAGCAGGGTTACTTCACTACCCGGCTGATCTTTACCGTGTCGGCGTTCAGCCATGCACCAGTGCTGGCACCGGCCTGTTTCAGGGCGCTGGCCTCACCTGACGCGGTGGTCGTCGCGGGCGGCTTGCGCGTCAGGCTGTGGTTGTGCACGCCCGTCGTAGCCGGGCGCCGCCTTGGCCTGCAGGAACTGGTGGATCTGCTTTATGCCTATGTGCAAGCGGCCCAGGCCAGGCGTACGTTGGCGCAGCTGTTTCCGGGTGTGGCGCGTCTGGGTGAAGCGGCCAGATGAGCCTGAACGTGACCGTTGGCGCTCTGGGGCAATGAAGCGCTTCGGTTGGGGCCTGATCCTGCTGCTGTTGCCTCTGGTGCTGTTTGGCTGGGGTAAAGTGCAGTACTGGCGGGCTGACACGGCGCAGGATCAGGCCCTGACCATACGGCAATGGCTGGCTGCCCCCAATGAGACGTTGCTACGCCAATTGCCGTGGGAAGCCCGCAAGGAGCTTGCCAGGCATGTCGATCCGCGGCAGGCCCTGCAGCGTCAACTGGACCTGCTCGATGCGGATCGTCTTTGGGTAAGCGTACGCAAGGTGATGGCCAGTGTGAGCTGCTGGCTGGCAGTGGCCGCTCTGCTGGCAGGCCTCTGGGCCTGGCTCAAGCTGAAGTTGGCTGCCTGGCGGGCGCTGCGCTCTGCGGCCTACCTGTATGAACGCATGATGGCCAACTGGCAGGCCTTGGGCTGTTGCTTGAGTCTCTACATGGTCATGCTTGCCGGTTCGCTGTGCCTGTTGCTGCTCTATGAGGCCAGTTCCGGAGCAAGCCGCGCAGCGCAGGGCGGCATGACGGTGCTGGTCGTGGTGCTGCCGCTGGCCTCAGTCCTGGTTGTGTGTGTTCGCCAGGTCTGGCGAATGCGTCGGCACTGGCCGCTGATGCAGTCTCCGACCGCCAGATTTCTCGCCCGCCCGCTAGGCAGGCAGGCGACGCCAGCGGTGTGGCAGTGGATCGAGACCTTGGCAACACAACTGCACGCGCCTGTCCCGGACCATATCGTGGTCGGCCTTGACCAGGGTTTTTTCGTCACCAGCGTTCCGATCCTGCTGCAGCCCGGTGGGCAGGTCCTCAGGGGGCGTACGTTGTATCTGCCTCTACCTTGCCTGGCCGCCTTGAGCCAGGCAGAGGCGGCCTCGGTCATCGGTCACGAACTGGGCCACTTCAGGCGCCGTGATACGGAGCGGGGCAGCGAAACCAGTGCGCGTTTCAGCCTGATGTGCGCGCATTATTCGGCCATGGTCGGCGACGAGGATGCTCCGCGCTGGGTGGTTCGGCCCACCTTGTGGCTGGCCGGGCAGTTCTTGCACCATTTTCAGCTTGCGGTTCATCACTGGGGGCGTGCACAGGAATTGCTGGCTGATCGGGCAGGTGCCGAGGTCGCTGGCCCGAAGCTGTTCGTACAGGCGCTGTTACGGGTGATTGCCCTGGGGCGGGTGATCGACGGCTTGTTGGTCGCCCACGGTGGCAGCAACCTTTTGCGGGCGCTGGCGGCGCACCTGCAAGGCACGCCGTTGCAACTGGGCGAGGAAGTGCTGGGGCTGGCCACTACCCATCCATTCGATACGCACCCCGACCTCGCCACGCGCCTGAACAACCTGGATATCCTGCTCGACCCACAATTGCTGCAGGCCGCCTTGCGCGTGCCGTCCGCTGATGACCAGCAGTGGTTCAATGACCTTTGTCTGGCTTCAGGCAGCACTTGTGATAGCAAGGCTGCGGGCAGCATCCAAAGAGACTTCACTTAATATTTCCCAATTGCAGGTGTATCGTATTCGCCCTTCATCGCCAGCCATGCTGGCAGCTTGATTGCGCAGAACACGAGGTACCCGCACCAATGTCCTTCACCCGTCGACAAATGCTCAAGGGCCTGACCGGCCTTGTAGTGGTAGGCCTGGGCGCCGGTGGCGCGGCGCGTTACTGGCTGGGCAAGGTCGAGGACGACAACGCCGGGCACGACTACGAGCTGATCGCCGCGCCCCTGGACGTCGAGCTGGTGCCGGGCTTCAAGACCGAGGCCTGGGCCTTCGGCCCGTCGGCGCCGGGCACTGAGTTGCGGGTGCGCCAGGGTACCTGGTTGCGGGTGCGCTTCATCAACCATCTACCCGTCGAGACCACCATCCATTGGCACGGTATCCGCCTGCCGCTGGAAATGGACGGCGTGCCGTACGTGTCGCAATTGCCGGTCAAGCCCGGCGAATATTTCGACTACAAGTTCCGTGTGCCGGATGCCGGCAGCTACTGGTACCACCCCCACGTGAGCAGCTCCGAGGAACTGGGGCGCGGGCTGGTCGGCCCGCTGATCGTCGAAGAGCGCGAACCGACCGGTTTCAAGCACGAGCGCACGCTGAGCCTGAAGAACTGGCACGTGGACGAGCAGGGCGCCTGGCTGCCGTTCAGCATCCCCCGCGAGGCGGCGCGCAACGGCACTGCCGGGCGGCTGATCACCATCAATGGCCAGGCCGAGTCGGTCACCGAGCTGCCGGCCGGGCAGGTGGTACGGGTGCGCCTGCTGAACCTGGACAATACCTGGACCTACCGCCTGAACCTCAAGGGCAACTGCGAGGCGATGATCTACGCCCTCGATGGCAACCCGATCACCCCGCGCCCGCTGGACGAGGAGTACTGGCTTGGCCCCGGCATGCGCATCTGCCTGGCGATCCGCATACCCGAGGCGAGCGAGGAGGTCTCGTTGCGTGATGGCTTCGTGCGCCTGGGCACCTTGCGCTCGGTGGCCAGCAGCGAGGCGCCGGGCGACTGGCCCAAGGCGCTGCCGCCGAACCCGGTCGCCGAGCCGGACCTGGAGAATGCCGAGAAGCTCAACTTCAATTTCGAATGGGTCGGCAAGGTTTCGGTGAATACCGAGAACGGCAAGCCGCCGAGTCTGTGGCAGATCAACGGCCAGGCCTGGGACATCACCGACAAGACTTGCGCCGACCGGCCCATCGCCACGCTGCAGAAGGGCAAGAGCTATATCCTCGAGCTGAAGAACATGACCCAGTACCAGCACCCGATCCACCTGCACGGCATGAGTTTCAAGGTGATCGCCTCCAATCGGCGCAAGATCGTCGAGCCGTGGTTCACCGACACTTACCTGCTGGGCAAGAACGAGCGGGCGCAGGTGGCGCTGGTGGCGGATAACCCAGGCACCTGGATGTTCCACTGCCATGTCATCGACCACATGGAAACCGGCCTGATGGCCGCGATCGCGGTGGTCTGATGCGTCCGCAGATCATCGATCGCAGCCGCGATCAGGAATTCATGCGCCTGGCCCTGGAACTGGCGGCCCAGGGCGCGGCCCTGGGCGAGGTGCCGGTGGGCGCGGTGCTGGTGCAGCACGGCCAGGTGCTCGGCCAGGGCTTCAACCGGCCGATCCTCGACAGCGACCCCAGCGCCCATGCCGAGATGGTGGCGATCCGCGCTGCGGCCAAGTCCGCCAGCAACTACCGCCTGCCGGGCAGCACCCTGTACGTGACGCTGGAGCCGTGCAGCATGTGCGCGGGGCTGATCGTCCATTCGCGGGTGGCGCGGGTGGTCTACGGCGCGCTGGAGCCCAAGGCAGGGATCGTGCAGAGCCAGGGGCAGTTCTTCACCCAGAGCTTTCTCAATCATCGGGTGATGTACGAGGGCGGGGTGCTGGCCGAGGAATGCGGCGCGATACTCAGCGAGTTTTTCAAGGCTCGGCGGGCCAAGGGCTAACCTGCGCCGGCCTCATCGCTGGCAAGCCAGCTCCCACAGGATGGCGCTCGGCTTTAGAAGGGCGATCAAGGGAGCTGGCTTGCCGGTGAAGTGGTCTTGAAGACTCACATCGGCGCCGCTTGCTCCGCTGGCTTGTCCTTGTTCACCGCAGGCACATGCAGGTTGCCCTCGGCCACCTGGCCTTC
Organism: Pseudomonas soli; assembly: GCF_021283165.2. Classification (NCBI taxonomy): domain Bacteria; kingdom Pseudomonadati; phylum Pseudomonadota; class Gammaproteobacteria; order Pseudomonadales; family Pseudomonadaceae; genus Pseudomonas; species Pseudomonas soli. The sequence continues at coordinate 4,865,388 of NZ_CP128543.1, read as the reverse complement.
GAGCTGCGGTTGCGTGACCCAGGTGAGGATGTCGTAGTAGCGGCGGATGTTGGCGACGAAATGCACCGGCTCACCGCCCCGGGCATAACCGTACTTGGTCTTGCTGTACCACTGCTTCTGCGACAGGCGCGGCAGCATCTTCTTCACGTCCAGCCACTTGTTCGGGTTCAGGCCTTCGCGCTTGGCCAGGGTGCGGGCGTCTTCCAGGTGGCCGCTGCCGACGTTGTAGGCCGCCAGGGCGAACCAGGTGCGGTCCGGCTCCTTGATGCTGTCGTCGAGCTGGTCCTTGACCAGCATGAAGTACTTGGCGCCGCCCTGGATGCTCTGCCGGGGGTCCAGGCGGTTGGACACGCCCATGGCCTGGGCGGTGCGCTGGGTCAGCATCATCAGGCCGCGCACACCGGTCTTGGAGGTGACCTCCGGCTGCCACATCGATTCCTGGTAGCCGATCGCGGCCAGCAGCCGCCAGTCCACCTGTTCGACCTTGGAGCTGGTCTTGAAGTGTTTCTCGTACTTGGGCAGGCGTTGCTGCAGGTGCTGGGCGAAGGTGTAGGCGCCGACGTAGCCCAGCACATCGACATGGCCGTAGTAACGGTCCTTCAGGCGTTGAAGCGTGCCGTTCTTCTGCGACTTGTCGAGAAACTCGTTGATCTCGTTGAGCAGGCTGTTGTCTTCGCCGGCGGCCACCGCCCAGCGCTGGTCACGGGTGTCGCCCAGGTCGAAGGCCACGCGCACGTTGGGGAAGTAGACCTGGTTCATGGCCAGTTCGTTGGAGTCGACCAGGGTCAGGTCGATCTGGCCTTCGTCGACCATGCGCAGCAGGTCGACCACTTCGACGGCGTCGGATTCTTCATATTCCAGCCCCGGATACTGCTTTTTCAGCTCGGCCAGCTGGTCGGCGTGGCTGCTGCCCTTGAGCACCATGATCTTCTTGCCCACCAGGCCCTTGGCATTGGTCGGGCGCGAGCGGCCGTTGCGGTAGATGACCTGCGGGGTCACCTCGAGATAAGGGTGGGAGAACTTCGCCTGGCTGGCGCGTCGCTCGCTGCTGACCAGGCCGGCGGCGGCCAGCACCGGGCCGGAGGGTTTGCCCAACTGGTCGAACAATTGGTCGAGGTTGTCGGCGGTCTCGATCTCGAGTTTTACCCCCAGGTCATCGGCGAAGCGCTTGACCAGTTCGTACTCGAAACCGGTTTCGCCGTTGCGGTCCTGGAAGTAGGTGGCCGGGCTGTTGCGGGTAATCACGCGCAATACGCCATCCTCCTTGACGCGCTCGAGGGTGCTGGGTTTTTCAACGCAGGCACCGAGCATCAGGAAGAGTCCGGTTGCGAAGAGCCATTTGGCGCAACGCTGGCGCAAAGCAGTGTGGGCGAACATAGGGTGCAGTATACGCAAAGGACTGCCGGCGCCATATCTCGACAATAGGTGGCTTGTCTGGTAGCAGGCGCTGTGACGGGAGTGGCGCAAGGGGTGATTTTTTGACCCCTGGGTCCGGTTCCACCGCCCGGCAGCATTGGCTTAGAGCGGGTGCCGAAAGCCTGCGAATTAGGCTAGAATGCACGGCCTCTAAGCACACCCCTTCCTGAGGCTGTCCCGACGATGTTGATCCTGCGCGGCGCTCCTGCCCTTTCTGCCTTTCGCCACGGTAAATTACTCGAGCAACTGAGCCAGAAAGTCCCCGCTGTTACTGGTTTGTATGCCGAATTCGCCCACTTCGCCGACGTCGACGGCGAGCTGACCGCCGACCAGCAGCAGGTGCTGGGCCGTCTGCTCAAGTACGGCCCGAGCGTGCCGGTACAGGAGCCGAGTGGCCGCCTGTTCCTGGTCGTGCCGCGCCTGGGCACCATCTCGCCCTGGGCATCCAAGGCCAGCGACATCGCCCACAACTGCGGCCTGCAGTCGATCCAGCGCCTGGAGCGCGGCATCGCCTACTACGTAGCCGGCAATATCAATGACGCCGACGCCCAGGCCATCGCCGCCGAGCTGCACGACCGCATGACCCAGCGCGTGCTGGGCAAGCTGGAAGACGCCGCCGACCTGTTCAGCCACGCCCAGCCCAAGCCGATGACCTCGGTCGACATCCTGGCCGGTGGCCGCGCCGCCCTGGCCCAGGCCAACATCGACCTGGGCCTGGCCCTGGCCGAAGACGAGATCGACTACCTGGTCGCCGCCTTCCAGGGCCTTGCGCGCAACCCGAACGACATCGAACTGATGATGTTCGCCCAGGCCAACTCCGAGCACTGCCGCCACAAGATCTTCAACGCCAGCTGGGACATCGACGGCCAGGCGCAGGAGAAGAGCCTGTTCGGCATGATCAAGAACACCTACCAGATGCACAGCGAAGGCGTGCTGTCGGCCTACAAGGACAACGCCTCGGTGATCGTCGGTTCGGTGGCCGGGCGCTTCTTCCCGAACCCTGAGACCCGCCAGTACGGCGCGGTGCAGGAGCCGGTACACATCCTGATGAAGGTCGAGACGCACAACCACCCGACCGCCATCGCCCCGTTCTCCGGCGCCTCCACCGGCTCCGGCGGCGAAATCCGCGACGAAGGCGCCACCGGCCGTGGTGCCAAGCCCAAGGCCGGGCTGACCGGTTTCACCGTTTCCAACCTGCGCATCCCCGGTTTCGAGCAGCCTTGGGAAAAGCCGTACGGCAAGCCCGAGCGCATCGTCGACGCCCTCGACATCATGATCGAAGGCCCGCTGGGCGGCGCCGCGTTCAACAACGAATTCGGTCGCCCGGCCCTGACCGGCTACTTCCGTACCTTCGAGCAGGGCATCAACACCCCGCACGGCGAGGAAGTCCGTGGCTACCACAAGCCGATCATGCTCGCCGGCGGCATGGGCAACATCCGTGAAGACCATGTGCAGAAGGGCGAGATCACCGTCGGCGCCAAGCTGATCGTGCTTGGCGGCCCGGCCATGCTGATCGGCCTGGGTGGCGGCGCCGCTTCGTCGGTTGCCACTGGCGCCAGCTCCGCCGACCTGGACTTCGCCTCGGTGCAGCGCGAGAACCCGGAAATGGAACGCCGTTGCCAGGAGGTCATCGACCGCTGCTGGCAGCTGGGTGACAAGAACCCCATCGCCTTCATCCACGACGTCGGCGCTGGCGGCATTTCCAACGCCTTCCCCGAGCTGGTCAACGACGGTGGCCGCGGTGGCCGCTTCGAACTGCGCAACGTGCCCAACGACGAGCCGGGCATGGCCCCGCACGAGATCTGGTCCAACGAATCGCAGGAGCGCTACGTGCTGGCGGTCAGCGCCGAGGACTTCGAGCGCTTCCAGGCCATCTGCGAGCGCGAGCGTTGCCCGTTCGCGGTGGTCGGCGAGGCCACCGAAGAGAAACACCTGACCGTTACCGACAGCCACTTCGACAACACCCCGGTGGACATGCCGCTGGACGTGCTGCTGGGCAAGCCGCCGCGCATGCACCGCTCGGTCACCCGCGAAGCGGAGCTGGGCGATGAGTTCGACCCGAGCACCCTGGAACTCAAGGACTCGGTCGAGCGCGTGCTGCGTCACCCGGCCGTGGCCAGCAAGAGCTTCCTGATCACCATTGGCGACCGCACCATTACCGGCCTCGTGGCCCGCGACCAGATGGTCGGCCCGTGGCAGGTTCCGGTGGCCGACTGCGCCGTCACCGCCACCAGCTTCGACGTCTACACCGGTGAAGCCATGGCCATGGGCGAGCGTACCCCGCTGGCCCTGCTCGACGCCCCGGCGTCCGGGCGCATGGCGATCGGCGAGACCCTGACCAACCTGGCCGCCTCGCGCATCGAGAAGCTGTCCGACATCAAGCTGTCGGCCAACTGGATGTCCGCCGCCGGCCACCCGGGCGAAGACGCCCGCCTGTACGACACCGTCAAGGCCGTCGGCATGGAGCTGTGCCCGGAGCTGGGCATCACCATTCCGGTGGGTAAAGACTCGATGTCGATGAAGACGCAGTGGAGCGAAGCCGGCGAGCAGAAGAGCGTCACCTCGCCGATGTCGCTGATCATCACCGGCTTCGCCCCGGTCACCGACATCCGGAAGACCCTGACCCCGCAGCTGCGCATGGACAAGGGCGAGACCGACCTGATCCTGATCGACCTGGGCCGTGGCAAGAACCGAATGGGCGCCTCGATCCTGGCGCAGACCCACGGCAAGCTGGCCGCCCAGGCGCCGGACGTCGACGACGCCGAAGACCTCAAGGCGTTCTTTGCCGTTATCCAGGGCCTGAACGAAGACGGCCACCTGCTGGCCTACCACGACCGTTCCGACGGTGGCCTGCTGACCACCGTGCTGGAAATGGCCTTCGCCGGCCACTGTGGCCTGGAGCTGGAACTGGGCAACCTGACCAGCAAGCGCGAGAAAGTCGCCGCCATCCTCTTCAACGAAGAGCTGGGCGCGGTGATCCAGGTCCGTCAGGACGCCACGCCGGATGTGCTGGCGCAGTTCAGCGCCGCAGGCCTGGGCGAAGATTGCGTCGCGGTGATCGGCCAGCCGATCAACAACGGTGAAGTGCTGATCAAGTTCGAAGGCGAAGAGCTGTTCAAGGGCGACCGTCGCCTGCTGCAGCGCCAGTGGGCCGAGACCAGCTACCAGGTCCAGCGCCTGCGCGACAACGCCGACTGCGCCGACCAGGAGTTCGACGCGCTGCTCGAGGAAGACAACCCAGGCCTGTCGGTCAAGCTCGGCTACGACGTCAACGAAGACATCGCCGCGCCGTACATCAAGAAGGGCGTGCGCCCGCAAGTGGCGATCCTGCGCGAACAGGGCGTCAACGGCCAGGTCGAGATGGCCGCGGCCTTCGACCGCGCCGGCTTCGCCGCCGTCGACGTGCATATGAGCGACATCCTGTCTGGTCGTGTCGATTTCGAAGCGTTCAAGGGCCTGGTGGCCTGCGGCGGCTTCTCCTACGGCGACGTGCTCGGTGCCGGTGAGGGCTGGGCCAAGTCGGCGCTCTTCAACGCCCGTGCCCGCGATGCCTTCCAGGCCTTCTTCGAGCGTACCGACAGCTTCGCCCTGGGCGTGTGCAACGGTTGCCAGATGATGTCCAACCTGCACGAGCTGATCCCGGGCACCGAGTACTGGCCGCACTTCGTGCGCAACCGCTCGGAGCAGTTCGAAGCCCGTGTGGCCATGGTCGAGGTGCAGAAGTCCAACTCGATCTTCCTGCAGGGCATGGCCGGTTCGCGCATGCCGATCGCCATCGCCCACGGTGAAGGCCATGCCGAATTCGCCAGCGAAGAGGCACTGCTGGAAGCCGACCTGTCCGGTTGCGTGGCCCTGCGCTACGTCGACAACCACGGCAAGGTCACCGAAGCCTACCCGGCCAACCCGAACGGTTCGCCGCGCGGGATCACCGGCCTGACCAGCCGCGACGGTCGCGTGACCATCATGATGCCGCACCCGGAGCGTATGTTCCGCGCCGTGCAGAACTCCTGGCGCCCGGATGAGTGGCAGGAAGACGCGGCCCTGATGCGCATGTTCCGTAACGCGCGGGTGTGGGTGAACTAAGGCGTGTACAAGCTCGCCTTCTTCGTCCCCGACAGCCATGTCGAAGTGGTCAAGGCCGCTGTGTTCGCCGCCGGTGGCGGGCGCATTGGCGACTATGACCACTGCGCCTGGCAGACCCTCGGCCAGGGCCAGTTCCGCCCGTTGCACGGCAGCCAGCCGTACCTCGGGCAGACCGGTCAGGTCGAGGTGGTCGAGGAATGGAAGGTGGAGCTGGTGGTGGCTGATGCGCTTATCGCCCAGGTGGTCGCTGCGCTCAAGCAGAGCCACCCGTATGAAACGCCTGCCTATGATGTCTGGCCGCTGGCCGATTTCTAGGAAAGCGTTGAATGACATCGCGGGGCAAGCGCGCTCTCACGAAGCAAATTCGTGGGAGCGCGCTTGCCCCGCGATGCTTTTCAGCCTTGCAAGGCGGCGCCCAGCGCAGGCGCCTTGCCACCCACCAGCAGATGCCAAACGCCACCCGCCTGCAGACTCACTCCCAGGCATCCCAAGGCGGCCAGGTGATCCTGTTCCACCTTGCTCTCATCCCTGACTTGCACCCGCACCCGGCTCGAGGCCACGCACTGCGCTTCCAGCAGATTGTCGCGCCCGCCCAGGGCCTGCAGCCATTCATCCACGACGACCGTCTCGGTGACCACGGCGGCCTTCTCGGCCACCGCTGCCGTCACCCGCGCATGGGGTAGTTCACCACGGATCTCATCGGCCAGCGCATCGGCCATCGGCCCCACCACCACTTGGAGGCTGCCGCCGCTGCCAGGCCGTACCACCGCCATGGCGCCGAGGGCTTTCAAGGCCTGGTCTTGGGCCAGGCCGCGATCGGCAAGTACCAGGCGCAGGCGCGTGGTGCAGGCGTCCACCCCTTGCAGGTTGGCCGCGCCGCCCAGTGCGTCGATATAGCGCCGGGCCCTGGGCACCTCCGCCCCGGCCGCCGCTTCGTTGCCGGGTTGCTCCTCGCGTCCCGGCGTCTTGAGGTCGAAGCGGCGGATACAGAAGTCGAACACGAAGTAGTAGACCACCGCATACAGCAGGCCTACAGGGAACACCAGCCAACCATTGCTGGAGCGCCCCCAGCCCAGGGCCATGTCGATGGCGCCGCCGGAGAAGGTGAAGCCCAGGCGGATGCCCAGCAGGTCGCAGACCGCCATGGACACTCCGGTGAGCAGCGCGTGGATCAGGTACAGCAGCGGCGCGAGGAACATGAAGGCGAACTCGATCGGCTCGGTCACCCCGGTCAGCGCCGAGGTCAGCGCCATCGACAGCAGCACGCCACCGATCAGCTTGCGCCGGGCCGGCAGGGCGTGGCGATACATGGCCAGGCACGCGGCGGGCAGGCCGAAGATCATCACCGGGAACATGCCGGCCATGAACTGCCCGGCGTTCGGGTCGCCGGCGAAGAAGCGCGCCAGGTCGCCGGTGACCACCTGGCCGCTGGCCGCCTGGAAGCTGCCGAAGACGAACCACACCAGGTTGTTGAGGATGTGGTGCAGGCCGGTGATGATCAGCAGGCGGTTGAGCACACCGAAGAAGAACGCGCCGATGCTGCCGCTCTCCAGCATCAGTTGGCCGAGGCTGTTGATGCCGTCCTGGATCGGCGGCCAGACCAGGCCGAACAGCAGCCCGAGGAACACCGCCGACACCCCGGTGGCAATCGGCACGAAGCGCCGGCCGCCGAAGAACGCCAGGTAGTCCGGCAGCTGGATGTCCTTGAAGCGGTTGTACAGGCCACCGCCGAGCAGACCACAGATGATCCCGGCGAGCATGCCCATGTCGATCTTCGGGTCGATCACCTTCAGCGTCGCCACCAGCACCAGGTAGCCGATGGCTCCGGCCAGGCCGGCGGTGCCGTTGTTGTCGCGGGCGAAGCCCACGGCGATGCCGACGGCGAAGATCAGCGCCAGGTTGGCGAAAATCGCTTGCCCTGCGTCATGCACCAGGGCGATGTCGAGCAGGTCGGTGTCGCCCAGGCGTAGCAGCAGGCCGGCGATGGGCAGGATGGCGATGGGCAGCATCAAGGCGCGGCCGAGCCGTTGCAGGCCCTGGATGAAGTGCTGGTACATGGTGCGCTCCGATTATTGTTGTAGGGCCGCGGCGGCGGCCGGTTGGGCGTGGGACTGGGCGGTGAAGTCGCGGCAGGCCTGGCGCACTGCGGCGGCGCTGGACAAGCCCAGCAGGCCTTGGCTGAAGCGGCGGCAGGCGGCGGCATCGAGCTGGCGCACCTGCGCCTTGATCTCACCGATCTGCGGCGCGCTGACCGACAGCTCGGCCACCCCCAGCCCTATCAGCACCGGCGTGGCCAGCGGGTCGGAGGCCAGCGCACCGCACACGCCAACCCAGCGCCCGTGCTTCGCCGCGCCCTGGCAGGTCAGCTCGATCAGGCGCAGCAGGGCGGGGTGCAAGGCATCCACCCGCGCAGCCAGCCCGGCGTGGTCGCGGTCCATGGCCAGGGTGTACTGGGACAAGTCGTTGGTGCCGATGGAGAAGAAATCGGCATGTTCGGCCAGGCGCTCGGCGAGCAGCGCCGCGGCGGGCACCTCGATCATCACCCCCAGCTCGGCGCGTTGCCCGATGCCCAGCTCGCCGGCCAGCCGGTCCAGGCGCTGGCGGATGGCGATCAGCTCGTCGACTTCGGTCACCATCGGCAGCATGATCCGGCAACGCTGTTGCGGGCTGACTTGCAGCAACGCGCGCAACTGCTGGTCGAGCAGTTCCGGGCGCACCTGGCCCAGGCGGATGCCGCGCAGGCCCAGCACCGGGTTGGCCTCGGCCGGCAGGGGCAGGTAGTCGAGCTGCTTGTCGCCGCCCACATCGATGGTACGGATGATCACCGGGCGTTCGGCCATGGCATCGAGCACGGCCTGGTAGGCGCTGCGCTGCTCGGCCTCGTCCGGCGCGGTGGGGCGGTCGATGAACAGGAACTCGCTGCGCAGCAGGCCGATGCCGTCGGCACCTTGGGCCAAGGCCTCGGCGGCTTCCTCGGCACTGGCGACGTTGGCGGCAACCTCGATCACTTGGCCATCGCGGGTGCGGGCGCTTTGCTGGGCGGCGGCCCGCTGGCGTTGGCGGGTTTCGTGGCGCTGTTGCACATGACGCTGCACCTCGGCCAGGCGCTGCGCATCAGCCTCGGTTTCCAGGCGGCCCTGGTCGGCGTCCAGCACCAGCGGCGTGCCGGCGGGCAGCTCCAGCAGCGCTTCGCCCACGGCCACCAGGCACGGCAGGCCGCGGGCGCGGGCAAGGATGGCGACGTGCGAGGTGGCGCCGCCGGCGGCCATGCACAGCCCGGCGACCTCGTGGCGGGCCAGTAGCAGCAGGTCGGAGGGCGTCAGTTCATGGGCGACGACAATGGCCGAGGGCGGCAGGCGCAGTTGCCGGGTTTCACCAAGCAAAGCGCGCAGCACGCGCTGTTGCAGGTCGTACAGGTCGTTGGCGCGCTCGGCCAGCAACGGGTTGCCCAGGCTGCGCAGGATCTGGCACTGGGCATCGATGGCACGGCTCCAGGCATGGCTGGCGGCGACGCCGTTGGCGATATGCTGGCGGGCGTCGCCGAGCAGGGCCGGATCGTCGAGCAAGGCCAGGTGGGCCTCGAGGATCGCGGCCGCGTCCTCCTGGCCGCGCGGCAGGTGGCGCCAATCACGGTCAATGGCGTGGCGCACTTCGGCCAAGGCCGAGTTCAACGCCTGGTGCTGTGCGGCGGGATCGTTGTCGCCGTTATCGGGCGGCAGGCTGACCCCGTCCAGCCGGGCCAGTGGCCCTTGGGCCAGCCCGGGGGCGGCGCAGACACCGGTAAGCATGCCGGGCCCGGCAGCGGGCTTGGGCATGGCGGTGCTGGTCGGCGCGTGCGCGGCATGGCGCTCACCGACCGAGGCTGTCTGCACGGCGGCGGTCAACGCCAGCAGCGCGGCCTGGCTGTCTGGCCCGGTGCAGATCAGTTCGACTTCGGCACCTTCGCCAACGCCCAGGCCCATGACCGCCACCAGGCTGTCGAGGTCGGCCTCGCGCTCGGCGAAGCGCAGCACGGCATGGCTCTGGAAACCTTGCGCAGTCTGGCGCAGCAAGGCAGCGGGGCGGGCGTGCAGGCCGCCGTGATGAGCGACCCGGGCGTGACCGCGCGCGCTTTCATCGCTGACCGGCCGGGCCTGCGCTTCGTGACCTGTGGCCTCGACCTCCAGTAGCGCCGCGCCGAGCTGCGCAGTGCCTGCCTCCAGTCGCCTCAGGCCAAAGCCAGGGCCATTGCTGATCAGCATCACGGTGACCAGGCTGACACAGTGCTGCGCCACCAGGTCCATGTCGAAGCGCACCAGCGGCTGGCCTTGGCGGACTTGGTCGCCCAGCGCCACCAATGGCGAGAAGCCACGGCCCTGCAGTTGCACGGTGTCGACACCGATATGCAGGAGGATTTCCGCACCGTTGGCCGCGCGCAGGGTCAGCGCGTGACCGGTGCGGGCCAGTTGCACCACCTCGCCGGCACACGGGGCGTGCAGCACGTCGTTGAGTGGGTCGATGGCGACGCCGTCACCGAGGGTGGCGCTGCTGAACACCGGGTCCGGCACCTGCTCCAGCGGCACCAGCGGCCCGGCGAGCGGGGCATGGAGGATGATCTTGTTATTGTCGGGCATGCGCTGTTCCTCGCGGCTTCACTGCGTGCAGGTCACTTTGCTCAGGTGGCGCGGCTGGTCGGGGTCGAGGCCACGGGCCTCGGCCAGGGCCGCGGCCATGACGTAGAAGCTCTGGATCGCCAGCAGCGGGTCCAGGGCCGGGTGTTCGGCGCAGCTCAGGGTGAGGTCGCGCCCGGCGATATTGGCGGGCGCGGCCAGCAGCACATGGGCGCCGCGCTGGCGCATGTCGGCGGCCAGTTGCAGCAGGCCGGCCTGCTCGACGCCGCGCGGGGCGAACACCAGCAGCGGGTACTGGGCGTCGATCAGCGCCATGGGGCCGTGGCGCACCTCGGCGCTGCTGAAAGCCTCGGCCTGGATCACCGAGGTTTCCTTGAGCTTGAGGGCCGCTTCCTGGGCGATGGCAAAGCCGGCGCCACGACCGATCACCATCAGCCGTTCGGCATCGCGCAAGGTATCGAGGGCCGGGCTCCAATCCTGGGCGGCGGCCTCGCGCAATTGCGCGGGCAGGGCAAGGCCGGCTGCCAGCAGGGCGCGGTCCTGGCCCCAATGGGCGACCAGGCGGGCGCTGGCGCTCAGGGTGGCGACGAAGCTCTTGGTTGCCGCCACCGACAGCTCTGGCCCGGCGCCCAGCGGCAGGTGATGCTGGCAGGCCTGCTCCAGCGGCGAGCCCTCGGCATTGACCAGCGACACCGTGGTCGCGCCGCACTGGTTCAGGCGACGCAGGCTGTCGACCAGGTCCGGGCTCTGGCCCGACTGCGAGAAGCCCAGCGCCACCTGGCCGCGTACCCGCAGCGGCGCCTGCTGCAAGGTCACCACCGACATCGGCAGCGAGGCCACTGGCAGGCCGAGCTGCTGCATGGCGACATAGGCGAAGTAACTGGCGGCGTGGTCCGAACTGCCCCGGGCCACGGTCAGCGCCACTTGCGGGTCGAGCCGGCGCAGTTGTTCGCTCAGGGTTTCCAGGCGCGGGTCCAGTACCTGGTTCTGTCGTTCGACGACATCGGCGCAGCTACGAGCTTCTTCGAGCATCCTTGAGCTCATGCGGTTTCTCCTTCGACCATCACGGCGGTCAGGTTCAGTTGGCGATCGAGCAGCACCGTGTCGGCCCAGGCGCCCGGTTGCAGGCGGCCACGGTCGGCGATGCCGAGGTAATCGGCGGGGTAGCGGGACAGGCGCGCGGAGGCCTCGGCCAGGGGCAGGCCGATCTTCACCAGGTTGCGCAGGGCCTGGTCCATGGTCAGGGTGCTGCCGGCCAGGGTGCCGTCGGGCAGGCGCACGCCGCCCAGGCACTTGGTCACGGTGTGGCTGCCCAGGCGGTATTCGCCGTCGGGCATGCCGGCGGCGGCGGTGGAGTCGGTGACGCAGTACAGGCACGGGATCGCGCGCAGGGCCACCTTGATCGCCCCAGGGTGCACGTGCAGCAGGTCGGGTATCAGCTCGGCGTAGCGGGCGTGGGCCAGGGCCGCGCCAACGATGCCCGGCTCGCGGTGGTGCAGCGGGCTCATGGCGTTGTACAGGTGGGTGAAGCTGCTGGCGCCGGCCTCCAGGGCCGCCACGCCTTCCTCGTAGCTGCCCAGGGTGTGGCCGATCTGCAGGCGGATGCCGCGCTGGCTCAAGGCCTGGATCAGCGGCAGGTGCCCGGCGATTTCCGGGGCGATGGTGATGACCTTGATCGGCGCCAGGGCCAGGTACTCCTCGACTTCGTCGAGCAGCGCCTGGTGGGCGAAGTTCGGCTGGGCGCCGAGCTTGCCGGGGTTGATATATGGGCCTTCCAGATGAACGCCGAGAATGCGCGCGCCCTGGCGCGGCTGCTTGAGGTGCTCGCCCAGTTCGGCGAGCACGCGGGTCAGCTCCTCGCGGGGCGCGGTCATGGTGGTGGCCAGCAGCGAAGTGGTGCCGAAGCGCCGATGGGTGCGGGCGATGGTGGCGAAGGCGTCGCCGCCCTGCATGATGTCGCTGCCCCCACCACCGTGCACGTGCAGGTCGATGAACCCGGGCAGCAGATACGTCAGGTCGTTGGTCTGCGGGTCGCACGGCGTACCCTCGATGGCCCGGATGCGGCCGTTTTCGAGGTGCAGTTGTCCGCGCACCCAGCCGTCGGGGGTGAGGATGTTGGCGATGTCCATGGGGGCTCCGGTCAGCGTCGCAGTTCGGCGACGAAGTCGTAGTAGTCGTTGCGGCAGTAGGTGTCGGTCAGTTCGATGGCGGTGTTGTCGTCGAGGTAGCCGATCCGGGTCATCAGCAGCATGGCGGTGCCGGGTGCGATGCCCACCTGGGCGGCCAGTTCGTCGCTGGCGTTGATCGCGCGGATATGCTGCAGGGCGCGCACCACCGGGCGGCCGAGCTGGTCGAGGTGCTGGTACAGCGAATCGCCGATGGCCTGCGGGTCGCCGAGCAGGCGGGCGGGCAGGGTGCTGACCTCCACCGCCATGACGATGTCGTCGGCCTTGCGCAGGCGCTTGAGGTGGGCCACCTGGTCGGTGGGCGACAGGCCGAGGCGGATCAGTTCGTCGCTGCTCGGCGTGCCGATGCTGCGCTCCAGCCACTGCGAGCTGGGCACGAAGCCTTTCATGCGCAGCATTTCGCTGAAGCTCGACAGGCGCGACAGGGGTTGTTCGAGGCGTGGCGTGATGAAGGTGCCGGAGCCCTGGATGCGCTGGATCAGGCCTTGTTCGAGCAGGACTTCCAGGGCCTTGCGCGCGGTGACCCGGGAGATGTCCAGGGTTTCGCTGAGGGTGCGCTCCGAGGGCAGGGCCTGGTCGGCGGTCCACTGGCCGGCATGGATGGCCTGCTCAAGGTTGCGCGCCAGCTGCAGGTAGAGCGGGGTGGCACTGGTGTCGTCGGGGCGCAAAGCGGTTAGAGGACGCATGGGCGGTGTCCGGTATTGTTGTGGGATGAAAACTAATACCACTTTAATACCAGGTCAATACCACTGGTCTGTATTAGTGTGTCGATGGGGATGAATATCGATAGAGATTTGGCGCCTATCGATGAACGCCCCGTCCCCCAAATCTCCTGTCGGACATTTCCGAACTTGAAACCAAATGCTTCAACCGGAAAAGCTTGGGAACTATCCTACGTGCTTGCCGGAAGCTGGCGCGTTGTCGGGGAAAGACCCCAGGGATAACTTCACCGGGTCGCCACATTGTGGTGACAGGGTGTGAGAACCCGCATCACGAAGAACGCCGCTCTGCTATGGCAGCCGTGCGCGGGCAGGTTCTGCCTGACCGGTTTTCTTCGTGACCGGGTTCTCACTCCGTGTACGGCTGCCACCCAATCATGTGAGAACGATCAAGTGGCGGTTCCTGTTAATCACGAAGGAACTTCCCAATGAAAAAACGCGTACCTGACCCACCCCGTCTCGCACCCTTTATCAGTATCCGTCCCACGCTCGCCCGCGAGGAGGCGATGGCCGCCGCCGTCGAGGTAGCCACTGCCATTTCCGATGTGCTCGATATCTACTTCCAGACCGAACCCGGTGAAGTTCAGGACCGTCTGTTCACCGCCAGCGACTACCTCGGCCAACTGGCCTGCGCCCTGCTCGAACACAAACCGGAGCTGCGACCATGACTCGCGGACATACTGCAGGTCGCACGGTCTGCCTGGACCTGTTCAAGGTCGAACCGGGTGTTTCCTTCGAGGACGCTTTCAGCGAGTTGTCGGTGCTGCTCGGCTGCATCCGCCACCTGACTTGCGAGGCGGAAATGGAGGGTGACCTGCTGGCCGGCAGCTCGGCGCGGATCCTCAGCGCCATGGCCAAGGCGCTGATCGATGACATGGAGGTGGGGTTGAACCGTTCTGGTTGAGCTGATGGCCCTATCGCGGGGCAAGCCCGCTCCCCCGCAGAGTGTGCAAATGTGCGATTGGCGTGGGAGCGGGCTTGCCCCGCGATAAGGCCGGTACAGCTTTACTCCGCCCGGCGCATCAACCCACACGCCAGCAACCCCACCTCGAACAGTACCCACATCGGCACCGCCAGCATGGTCTGGGAAAACACATCCGGCGGCGTCAGGATCATCCCCACCACGAAGCAGCCGACGATCACATAAGGCCGGCTGCGCCGCAGCGTGGCGACGTCGGTCAGCCCTGCCCAGACCACGATGAAGGTCGCCACCGGGATCTCGAAGGCCAGGCCGAACGCCAAAAACAGCGCCAGGATGAAGTCCAGGTACAGGCCGATGTCGGTCATCATCGCCACCCCGTCCGGGGTCACACTGGCGAAGAAACCGAACATCATCGGGAACACCAGGAAGAACGCGAACGCCATGCCGCCATAGAACAGCACGATGCTCGACACCAGCAGGGGCAGGGCGATACGCCGTTCGCGGCGGTACAGCCCCGGGGCGATGAAGCCCCAGGCCTGGTGCAGCAGCAGCGGCATGGCGACGAACAGCGCGCACATCGCCGTCAGCTTGAATGGCGCAAGAAACGGCGAGGTGACGCTGGTGGCGATCATGCTGGCGCCTTCGGGCAGGTAGCGGCGCAGCGGTTCGGAGATGTGCGTGTACAGCGTCTGGGCAAAGGGGAACAAGCCGCAGAACACCAGCGCGATCATTAGCAGGCAGCGCACCAGGCGCTTGCGCAGGTCGCGCAGATGATCGGTCAGCGGCATGCGCGCCGCCTGGTCGAGAGCGAGGGACATCAAGCGCTCTCCTTGGCATGGGCGACGGGTGTCGGGTCATTGGCCGGCGTCGCGTCGAGCTGGATGCCCTGGCGCAGATCCTGCTCCAGGCGCTGCAACGGCGCGGCATCCAGGGCGGGCATGTCGATCTCCCGTTCCACCTGCGCCTTCAACGCATTCAGTGCCCGACGGGCCTGGCCCAGCCCACGGCCCAGGGTCCGCGCCGCCACCGGCAGGCGCTCGGGGCCGAGCACCAGCAGGGCGACGATGCCCACCAACAGCAGTTCGGTGAAGCCGATCTCGAACATCAGGCCTGACGATCCGTTTGTGTCTGCTGCACCGGCTGATTGTTCAGCACTTGCGGGGGCTGCTCGACAGTGTTGTCAGCAGTACCGCCCATGGACTTGCGAAAGCCCTGGATCGCCTCGCCCACATCACCGCCCAGCCCCTTGAGACGCTTGGTGCCGAACAGCAGGAAGACGATCAACAGCACGATCACCAATTGCCAGATTCCGATGCCACCCATGTAAGACCACTCCTGTCAGGTCAAAGAAAAAGAAGGCCAATCCTGCCCTGCGCAGATGACGGGCAGATGACTGCCATCTGCCTGCAACAACCGGCGTGTTGACTGACGCTTTTCAGCAGCCACGGGAAGACAGGGATGGGGCGCAGGCGACAACGGGGCGCGGCACTGCTGATGGTGCTGGTAGTGCTGGCGATGCTGGCAGCGGGGCTGGCCTGGCTGGTGGAGGATGGCCGGCGCCAGGTGGACGCAGTGCGCCTGTTGCACCAGCGGGTGCAGGTACGGGCTATGGAGCAGGCGGGGCTGGCCTACGCCTCCCAGGCCCTGCGTGATCCGGCCTGGCGCGCCAGCCCGCTGTTCTGGCAGGCCCTTCGCGGGCAGCCGCTGGCCTACGACTTTGGCGCCGGCAAGGCGCAGTTGCGGGTGATCGACCAGCACAGCTGCTTCAACGTCAACGCCCTGCTGGGGGAGGATGGCCCACGGGCCGAGCGCCAGTTGCGCCAGCTGTTGGGCGATGACATGGCCGCCGAACGGCTGGTCGATACCCTGGCCGACTGGCTGGACGCCGATAGCGATGCCCGCCTGCAGGGCGCCGAGAGCGCCCAGTACCTGCGCCAGCAACCACCGCGGCTGGCGGCCAACCAGCCCATGCTCGACACCAGTGAACTCAACCTGCTGCTGGAGCCGGACAGTGCTCGGCAAGGCCGCTATCGAATGCTCTGCGCGCTGCCGTCGACCAGCGGCTGGCGGCTCAATGCCAATGCCCTGGGGTTGGAGCACCTGCCGTTGCTGGAGGCGATGTATGAAGGGCGGTTCTCCCGTTCGATGCTCAGCCGCGTGATCAGTGGCCGCCCGGCGGCCGGGTATGTCGATGCCGCGGCGTTGCGCCAGGCGCTGGGGGCGGTGGATGACGAGACCTTCGCCCGGCTAAGCGAAGGGTTGCTGCTCAACAGCGGCCATTTCGTCCTGCAACTGTCGTTCGAGGAAGAGGGGCGCACGCTACGCAGCCAGTTCCAGATCGAGGCGCTGGGCGTGGTGCAATGGCATGCGCGGGTGCCGGCGCAGCAGGTGCGGGTCAGGGGCAGGGAGGCGGTGGCCTGGTAGAACAAAATCGCGGGACAAGTCGCATCGGTGCGCCGATGCGACTTGTCCCGCGATTGAGGTGAAAGCTGATCGATCAGACGGTGCCGATCTCCCCGCCATCGTTACGCTGGATCACCACCGTCGAAGCCCGTGGCCGCACCGGGGTACCGGCCGGCGTGACGTCGGTGGCCTTGTCGGTGCTCGGCCAGTTGTCCGGGTGCTGGATGTTGACGAACATGGTCTTGTTGTCCGGGGTGAAGGCAATCCCCGTCACCTCGCAGCCATTCGGCCCGACGAAGAAGCGGCGCAGGTCCATCTGGTTGGTGGCGTTGACCGGGACCTGCTTGCCGTTGGCGTCCACCAGGTCGGTGGGGATCACTGCCAGCACCTGGTCGTTGGTGTAGCTGGTCAGGGTGGCTTCGCCGTTGTCGGTCTCGAACCACAGCACGCCGCGGCTATCGAAGCTCATGCCGTCGGGGCTGGCGAACTGGTTCAGTTCGGTCAGGCCCGAGCGGTTGATGTCCGGCGCACCGGCGGCGTTGGCGCCGAACACGAAGATGTCCCAGGTGAAGGTCTTGTGGTCGTCGCTGTCATGCCAGCGGATGATGTGGCCGTGGCGGTTCGGCCCGCGTGGGTTGGCCGCGTCGACCTTGGCCGCGGTGCGCGCGCTGTTGTTGGTGAGGGTCAGGTAGACGTCGCCGTTGAGCGGGTTGACGGCGGTCCACTCAGGGCGGTCCATGGGCGTGGCGCCCACGGCGTCGGCAGCGCCACGGGTGTTGAGGATGATGCCCGGCAGGTCGCCGAACTGCGCGCCCAGGGTGCTGCCGGCGGTGGTCGGGGTGGCCACGTCGAGCAGCAGCCACGCGCCGGTGCCGTTGGCATCAAAGCGGGCGACATACAGCTTGCCCTTGTCCATGTACTTGGCGCCGGTGGCCAAACGGTCGGCTGGGTTGGCGTCGGCCGGGTCCCACAGGGCGTCGGAGACGAACTTGTACAGGTACTCGTTGTTGGAGTCGTCGCCGGTGTACCAGACCAGCGGCTTGCCGGCCACCGGCAGGCCTGGGCAGCAGCCTTCATGGCGGAAGCGGCCCAGGGCGGTGCGTTTCACCGCCAGGGTGTTGTTGGTGTACGGGTCGATCTCGACGATGTAGCCGTAGGTGCTGGCTTCGTTGCGGAAGTCATCGGTGGCGCTGGCGCCGCTGGGGGTGATGTTGAAGCGGGCGAATTCGCCGGCCACTTCGCTGGCATCACCAGCCGCTGTTTCCCACTTGTACTGGCCACTGCTCGAAGAGACGCCGATCCGCACCTGGTCGGCCGGGCGCACACCCTTGTTGACGAAGATGCCGGGCCAGTTCTCCTCGCAGGTCAGGTAGGTGCCCCACGGGGTGTAGCCGTTGCCGCAGTTGTTGTTGGTGCCGCGGCACTGGGTGCCGGTGGGTGAAAACTTGGTCTTGACGTGGTCGGTGCCACGCATGGGGCCTGCGATATCCATCAGCGAGACGGTGGTGAAGCGGCGATTGAGCGGGTCGTTGTCGACCACCTGCCAGCGCCCGGCGACCTTGCTGATGCGCACCACGCCGGCGCCATGGGCGTTGATCTCCTTGCGCACCTCCTCGACCGGACGTTTGCCGGCGACGGTGGTGGGGCCGGCCGGGTGCAGGGCGGCGGTGTCGATGTATTCGAAGTTGATCGCCAGCAGGCCATCACTGGAGCTGCCGTTGATGGGGAAGAAGTGCATGCCGTCATGGTGCATGCCCATGGCGTTGGCCTGGTCGGTGGAGGTGTTGCTGCCGTCGGCCTTCCATGGGTTGGCGGTGGCGTTCAACGGCGTGCCCCAAGGGGCCAGCACGTAGGCGCTGTAGCCGGCGGCGACCACGCAGGCGTCGGTGCGCGAGCCGGCGATGGAGTTGAAGCCCAGCTTGAGTTTGGGTTTCTCCGGCTGCGGCGCTGGATCGTCGTGATCCGAGCCGCCACCGCTGTCGAAGCAACCGGTCAGGCCGGCACCGGCGATCATGGCGATGGCCGCGCCGAGGCTGCCTCGCACCACGGAGCGACGGCTCAGGTAGGTGTCCATGACACTGGCCATCGGCAGGTTGCCGCTCTGGTTGCGGTCCAGGTTATCGCCGGTATCTCGACTCATCAGGGTGTCCTTTTTTGGCTGAGTTGAAGGAAACCGCGAATGTAGAGGGCAAGTATGATGATTGTTTGTCAGATTTGTTAAACAGCCTTTAAAACTCACCGCTATTACTAAAGCGTTAACCTGCGCTGTTTTGGAATTAAAGTCGGTTTTCTGCCATCAAACTGTCACGCAAGCGCCGCAATATCCGGAGCCCTACGTGAACAGGGATGGCGGAGTCGATGGCGAGCAGGCGCGAAGTGATCAGCTGGATGGGTGTCGGTGCCCTGGCACCGTTGCTCGGCGCCTGTTCGGCCCTGCCCATGCCCGGTGGCGCTGGCGACCGCGCGCTGGACCTGCTGTATGTCGCCGATACCCTCGATGCCCGCCAGCCGGGCCAGGCCGTGGTACCGGCCACGCGCCTCGGCCCGGTCAGCCACCTGGGGCGTGCCCCGTGGATGAGCGGGCCGAATGCGAGTGCCGGGCAGCTTGAGCTGGCGCCGTTGCTCGATGCCGGCCTTGCCGGCCAGGCCCAGACTGGAGGCTATGCAGTATTGGCCGCGCTGCTCGAACAGCTGCGGCGCGAGGCCGGCAGCGAACAATGCCTGACCCTGGAGAACGGCCAATGCTGGAACGGCAGTGGCCTGGCCTACCTCACCCAGGGCGAAAGCGGTGTCCAGGGCAGCCAACTGCTGGGCAGCGAGGTGCGGGTCAGCAGCGATGAACGCGTGCTGTGGCCACAGCGCAGTGCCGGACTCTATCGCCAGTCCTCCTCTATTACCCTGGGTGCCGGCCTGGCCGATGCCCAGGCCAAGGCCCTGGGCGTCAAGGGGCTGCAGGTGTTCCAGCGTGGTGGTGTGCGCATTGCAGTGGTCGGCGTCACCGATCCTTATGCACAGGATCAGAAAGCCTCCCTTAAACAGTGGTACCAAGCCTTGCAACCGAGCTTCCAGCAAGCCCGGCGCGAGGCGGACTTGGTGGTGGCGCTGGCAGATGTCGGCACCGGCCCGGGCTTGTGGTTGGCCGAGCGCATACCCGAGGTGGATGTGCTGTTGTGCGCCCGTGGCCAGGACCTGTGGCCGGCGCCGGTGCAGGCCACCCAGGCCAGCGGCCGTCGGGTACCGGTGCTGTTCGCCGGTTGCCGGGCCAGTGGCGCGTTTCGCCTGCGCTGCCGCCAGGCAGGCGGCCAATGGCAGTTCGAGGCGCGGTTCTTCCCGGCCTTCGAGCACAGCCTCGCCCCCCAGGCCCTGGCCCGCGCCAACCAGTTGCGCGGCGAGTTGCAACGCCAGCGTAGCGGCCATGCCGCCTGGCTCGACCAGCCGCTGGCCCGTGCCCCAGAAACATTGTGGCGCCGCGATACCCGTGGCGGCAGTTGGGACCGCCTGCTGCACCAGGCCTTGGCCGACGATTCGAGCATGCCGGTGCTGCTGCCCGGTCTGCGTTATGACTACCCTCTGCAAGCCGGTGAAGCGATCAGCCGCGAGCATCTGATCAGCCTGACTGGCGGCTATCCCGCTCCGGTGGTGGAGGCCCCGGCGCGCCAGGTCGAGCAGGTGCTGGAAAACGCCGCCGAGCAACTGTTCGGCGACCCGTTGCTGCTGGACAACAGCCAGGACCTGCCGCGCTGGCAAAGCCAGGACTGGCAGGTCAGCTACAGCCCCAACGGCAAGCGCATCATCGGCCTGCAACCCGTCGAGGGCCTGTGCCGCACCTTTGGCCTGCACTTCGATGCCCAGGCCGGCGCCCCCTTGTGGCAGACCCTCGAAGCCTGGCTGACCCGCCAGGCGCCGGGCTGGGCCCTGGCACCCTTGCAACTGCCGGCCGTGCGCTACGTGCAGGGCCACCCTGGCTGGCACCCGCACCAGGTGGCCGCGTGATCTCGCGTGTTTTCAGCTTCGCGTTGCTGACTCTCGCCGGTTGGCTGGCGGCGCAGTGCGTACTGCTGCTCAGCCGCCAGCCGCAACCTGCCAGTGCGCCGGTGTCGGCGCTGGCGCCGTTGCCGGGCTTGCTGGCCGAGCATTGGCAAGCGCCGGTGGACGACGGCCGTATTCCGCTGACCCGCCTGCCCCTGGCCTACCTGGGCGGGCTCAAGGCCCAGCCGCTGTCGGCCAGCGTGGTGGTACTGCGCCATGGCCAACAGGTGCGCACCCTCGGCCGTGGCCAGCGCCTGGCACCGGGCATCGTGCTGCAGGACATCGACGCCGATGGCCTGATCTTCGACAACAACGGGCGGCGCGAGCGCCTGCCCTGGCCACCACGCCCCGCCGTGACCGGCTTCAAGCGCCAAGGATGAATGATGATCGCAAGGTACTGTCTGGCCGGGCTGCTGATGCTCGGCATGTCCCTGGCCCGGGCCGAAGAGGCGGAAGTCTTCGCCGACGACGGCACGCCGCTGTACGAGGTGAACTTCGTCGATACCGAGCTCGGCGAGTTCATCGACAGCGTGTCGCGTATCACCGGCACCACCTTCATCGTCGACCCCCGGGTGCAGGGCAAGGTCACTGTGCGCACGGTCGATCGCCACGACGCCGACGCCATCTACGACATCTTCCTTGCCCAGCTGCGCGCCCAGGGCTTCGCCGCCGTGGACCTGCCCAACGGCAGCGTGAAGATCGTGCCCGACCAGGCCGCGCGCCTGGAGCCAGTGCCGGTGGAAACCGCGGGCAAGAAGGCCGAAGGCAGCGACGGCGTGGCCACCCGCGTGTTCAATGTGCGCAACGCCGCCAGCGAGCAGATGCTCGGCATTCTCAAGCCGCTGATCGACCCACGGGTCGGGGTGATCACCCCGTATCCGGCGGCCAACCTGCTGGTGGTCACCGACTGGCGCAGTAACCTGGAGCGCATCGACAGCCTGCTGCGCCAGCTCGACCAGGTCAGCGACGAGCCGTTGCAGGTGATGCCGCTCAAGCATGCCAGCGCCGCCGACACCGCTGGCCTGGTGACCCGCCTGCTGGCCCGCGAGCAGGGCGCCGACAGCGCCCAGGTGGTTGCCGACCCGCGCAGCAATGCGCTGCTGGTGCGCGGCAGCGCCGACAGCCGGGAGCGGGTGCGGGCGCTGCTGGTGCAGCTCGACCGGCCCAGCGACAGCCTGCGCAGCAGCAACACCCAGGTCATCTATCTGCGCCACGCCAATGCCGCCGAGGTGGTCAAGGTGCTGCGCGGCCTGAGCCAGGCTGGCACGGTGCCGGCGGCGGAAGGCGAGGGCAAGGATGTGCCCGTGCCGGCGGCCAGCGACTCGGGCATTCGCCTGGAGTACGAGGAAGGCACCAACGCCGTGGTGATGGTTGGCCCCGACAGCGAGCTGGCCGCCTACCGCAGCATCGTCGAGCAGTTGGACATTCGCCGGGCGCAGGTGGTGGTCGAGGCGATCATCGCCGAGGTTTCCGACAGCAGCGCCCAGGAACTGGGCGTGCAGTGGCTGTTCGCAGATGAGAAGTTCGGCGCCGGCATCGTCAACTTTGGCAGCAACGGGGTGAACATCGCCAGCATCGCCGGGGCCGCCAGCAGTGGCGACAACGAGAAACTCGGCAAGCTGCTGTCGGCTACCACTGGCGCCACCGCCGGCATCGGCCATATCGGTGGTGGCTTCAACTTCGCCATGCTGGTCAACGCGCTGAAGGGCAAGAGCGGTTTCAACCTGCTGTCCACACCGACCTTGCTGACCCTGGACAACGCCGAGGCGTCGATCCTGGTGGGCCAGGAGGTGCCGTTCGTCACCGGCTCCGTCACCCAGAACAACGCCAACCCCTACCAGACCATCGAGCGCAAGGAAGTCGGGGTGAAGCTGCGCATCAAGCCGCAGATCAGCATCGACGACAGCGTGCGCCTGGACATCGTCCAGGAGGTGTCGTCGATCGCCGACTCCAGCGCCGCCAGTGACGTGATCACCAACAAGCGCGAGATCAAGACCAAGGTCATGGTCGAAGACAACGGCCTGGTGATCCTCGGCGGGCTGATCAGCGACGAAATGGCCACCAGCAACCAGCGCGTGCCGCTGCTCGGCGATATTCCCTACCTGGGCCGGCTGTTCCGTTCCGACGCCAGCAAGAACACCAAGCAGAACCTGATGGTGTTCATCCGCCCGCGCATCCTGCGTGACGGCGAGAGTCTGGCCGGGATCAGCCAGCAAAAGTACCGGAGCCTGCAGCAGAACACTGCGCTCAAGCTGCCTGCCCTGGCTGAAGGCCTGCCGTTGCTGCAGGTGTTCCCCTCCAGCCGGGCACGCCTTGAAGGCGGTGACTGGTGATGCTGCCCTATCGCCTGGCACGGCAGAGCGGGGTGGCCATGGCACCGGGTGAAAACGGCTGGCAGCTGTGGCTGCGCGGCGACGCCGAGAGTGACCAGTTGCAGGAACTGCTGCGCGTGCATGGCCAGCCGGTGGGCGTCGAGCAGCTCGACAGCGCTAGCTTCGACGAGCGCCTCGGCCAGCTCTACCAGGCCGGCGAGGCGGCGAACCAGGCCTTGATCGAAGGCATCGGCGAGCAGGTCGACCTGGACAGCCTGATGAGCGAGATGCCGCGCATCGAGGACCTGCTGGAGAGCGACGACGAAGCCCCGGTGATTCGCCTGATCAATGGCCTGTTCGGCCAGGCCCTGCGCCTGCGCGCCTCTGACATCCATATCGAGACCTTCGAGCAGAGCCTGGTGGTGCGCCTGCGCATCGACGGCCACCTGCGCGAGGTACTGCGCCCGCCACGGGCGTTGTCGGCGATGCTGGTGTCGCGGATCAAGGTCATGGCGCGGCTCGATATCGCCGAGAAGCGCCAGCCCCAGGATGGCCGTATCACCCTGCGCGCCGCCGGGCGCGAGGTGGACGTGCGGGTCTCGACCTTGCCCGGCATCCATGGCGAGCGGGTGGTGATGCGCGTGCTCGACAAGCAGGCCAGCCTGCTGGCGCTGGACAACCTGGGCATGCCTGCCGCAGTGCTGCGTGGCTTGCGTGGTTGCCTGGCGCGGCCCAACGGCATCGTGCTGTCCACCGGCCCCACCGGCTCGGGCAAGACCACCACGCTGTACGCCAGCCTCAACAGCCTGAATGACGGCAGCCGCAATATCCTCACCGTCGAGGACCCGGTGGAATACGCCATTGCCGGCATCGGCCAGACCGCCATCAACCCTCGTGCCGGGCTGACCTTCGCCAGTGGCTTGCGCGCCATCCTGCGCCAGGACCCGGACGTGATCATGCTGGGCGAGATCCGCGACCAGGAGACCGCCCAGATCGCCGTGCAGGCCAGCCTCACCGGGCACCTGGTGCTGTCGACCCTGCACACCAACAGCGCCGTGGGCGCGGTGACCCGCCTGCGCGACATGGGCATCGAACCGTTCCTGATCGCCTCGTGCCTGCGCGGCGTATTGGCCCAGCGCCTGGTGCGGCGCCTGTGCGCCTGCGCGGTGGCGCAGCCGCTGCAAAGCGCCGAGCGCGAACTGTGGCCGGAGCTGGGCAGCCTGCGTGAAAGCTTTCACCCGGTTGGCTGCGAGCACTGCCAGGGCAGCGGCTATGTCGGCCGGCTGGGGCTGTACGAGTTCATCGAGCTGGATGCCGGGCTGGTTGCCTTGCTCTACGACGGCGAGAGCGAACTGACCATGCAGGCCTACCTGGATGGCCGCCGGCAGAGCCTGGTGGCTGAGGCCCGCGATTGCCTGGCCCGTGGCGAGACCAGCCTGGCCGAAGTGTTGCGCGTGGTGCAGGGCTGAGCATGCCGACCTATCGCTACCAGGCCGTGGATCTTGCCGGCAAGGCACACAAGGCCAGCGTGCAGGCCGACAACGAGCGCCATGCGCGGCAATTGCTGCGCGAGCAGGGGCTGTTCACCCGACACTTGCAACGCCACGACAGCGCCCAGCCCCGTCGTCAGCGCCTGACCCGCGCCCAACTGTGCGAGCTGACCCGCCAATTGGCGACCTTGGTTGGCGCTGGCATCCCCCTGGTCGATGCCCTGGCCACACTGGAGCGGCAACTGCGCCAGCCGGCCTTGCACGCGGTGCTGGTGGCCTTGCGCGGTTCCCTCGCCGAGGGCCTGGGGCTGGCGCGTAGCCTGGCGCGACAGGGCGCGCCGTTCACTGGTTTGTACTGCGCGCTGGTCGAGGCCGGGGAGCGCTCCGGGCGCCTTGGCCAGGTGCTGAGCCGTCTGGCCGACCATCTCGAACAGGTTCAGCGCCAGCGTCACAAGGCGCGCACCGCGCTGATCTACCCGGCGGTGCTGATGGGCGTGTCGCTGGCCGTGGTGGTCGGCCTGATGACCTTCGTGGTGCCCAAGCTCACCGAGCAGTTCGCCCACTCCGGGCAGAGTCTGCCTTTGATCACGTCGCTACTGATCGGCTTGAGCCAGGGGCTGGTGCAGGCCGGCCCCTATCTGCTGGCACTGGCGATCCTGGCCGCGCTGTTGGGCGGCTGGCTGCTGCGCAAGCCGCACTGGTGCCTGCGCCGCGACGACCTGCTGCTGCGCCTGCCGCGTATCGGCGTGCTGCTGCAAGTGCTCGAGAGCGCGCGGCTGGCGCGCAGCCTGGCGATCCTCTGCGGCAGCGGCGTGGCCCTGCTCGAAGCCTTGCAGGTGGCCACCGAGACGGTTGGCAACCGGCGCATCCGCGCAGCCATGGAGCAGGTGCGCCAGCAGGTGCAGGGCGGCACCAGCCTGCACCGGGCGCTGGACAACGCCGGGGAATTTCCGCCGCTGCTGGTGAACATGGTCGGCAGCGGCGAGGCCAGCGGCACCCTGGCCGACATGCTCGAACGGGTGGCCGATGACCAGGAGCGCGGCTTCGCCCGCCAGGTGGACACCGCCATGGCGCTGTTCGAACCGCTGATGATCCTGGTGATGGGCGCCGTGGTGCTGTTCATCGTGCTGGCGGTGCTGCTGCCGATCATGCAGCTCAACCAGGGATTGCAACTGTGACAAGGAGAACTTCGATGCAACGACGACGCAACCGCCAGCGGGGCTTCACGCTGATGGAAATCATGGTGGTGATCTTCATCATCGACCTGCTGATCGCCGTGGTCGCGCCCAGCGTTCTGGGCAACCAGGACAAGGCCATGAAGCAGAAAGTCATGGCCGACCTCGCGACCCTGGAACAGGCGCTGGACATGTACCGCCTGGACAACCTGCGCTTCCCCAGCACCGAACAGGGCCTGGCGGCGCTGGCGAAGAAGCCGGCCCAGGAACCGCTGCCGCGCAGCTGGCGCAGTGACGGCTATATCCGCCGCCTGCCGGAAGACCCATGGGGCACCCCGTACCAGTACCGCATGCCCGGCGAGCACGGTCGGGTCGATGTGTATTCGCTGGGCGCCGATGGCGTGCCGGGCGGCGAAGGGCTCGATGCCGACCTGGGCAACTGGGCGCTTTAAGTTGATCAAGCCTATGGCCCACTCCCTCCAGCGCGGCTTCAGCCTGCTCGAACTGCTGGTGGTGCTGGCCATCGCCGCCTTGATGACCAGCATGGCCGTGGCCTGGCTTGACAGCGGCAGAAGCAGCATCGACCAGGCGCTCGATCGCCTGGCCGCCACCACCGTGGCCCAGGCCGATCTGGCGCGCCATGCCGGGCAGTTGCGCGGGCTGCGCTGGAACGGTCAACGCCCCGAGTTCGTCCGTCGGCAAGGCGAGCACTGGCAGGTGGAAAGCGTGGCACTGGGTGATTGGCCCAAGGACTTGCGGCCGGACTGGCCAGCGAGCCAGGCGCCAGCGCTGCTGTTCACCCCCGATGGCTGGTCACGTCCGGGCACTGTGCGCTGGCGCTGGGCCGAGGGCGGTCAGCGCTGGGACTGGGACCGCGGCGGGCAGTTGCGCGTGAGCGCGATGCCATGAAGCGCCGGCAACGCGGCTTCACCCTGTTGGAGGTGAGCGTGGCCCTGGGCATCGCCGCCGTCCTCGCGGTGATCACCAGCCAGGTCCTGCGCCAGCGCCTGGCGGTGCAGGAAACCGTGCAGCAGCATCGTCTGGGCCTGCTGTGCGCCCGTGAGCTGCAGGCACGTTTCGTGGTCGAGCAGTATTGGCCGGCGACCAACCAGGACAACGGCGTGCTGGTGCAGGGCGGGCAGGCCTGTCATTGGCAGTTGCAGTTGCGCCGCACCGGTGTGCGCGACCTGCGCCGTGGCGAACTGCTGTTGCATGCCGATCGTGACCAGCGCCTGCCGCTGGGGCAGTTCACGGTGTTTCTGGAGCGGCCATGAAACGGCGCCAGGCGGGCATGACCCTGATCGAACTGCTGGTGGCCCTGGCCCTCACGGCCTTGCTTGGGGTGATGCTGTCGGCGCTGGTCAACGGCTGGCTGAAGGTGCGCGAGCGGCTCGATGAACAGGTGAGCGAAACCGGCGTAGTGGATTTTTGCCTGGCCTTGGAGCGGCGCTTCGACAGCCCGGTGCTGCGCCGCCTGTACGAGCAGCGTTTGCCGTTGGCGACGCGCTGGCTCGACTGGCAGCCCGACCGCCAGCAACTGCTGTGGGTGGCCGCCGCCGCCTGGCCGCAGGCCGAAGGGGGATCGCGCCTGCAGCGCCAGCGCTTGCGCTTCGAGCCGCGTGAACAACGGCTGCTGCTGGAAACCTCGGCCGACCTGTATGCCGTCGCGGCACCGGTTTGGGTGCTACGTGAACGGCTGGAGCGGGTCAGCGCGATGAATGTTCTCTACCACCAGGCCGGCCATTGGCTCGCCTGGCCTTCCGATCAAACGGCGCACCCCGGTAGGGGCGTGCGCGTGGAGCTAGTGCGTGATGGAGCACCTTATACCTGTACCTTCGTTCTGCCCTGGGGGCGCGCATGAAGCTTGAATGGCGCCGGCGGGCGCCGGCACAACCCTGGCTGCTGCTGCGCCCCGGGGAGGTCTGGGAGTGGCTGTTGGTCAGCCAAGGCCGTCCATTGCGCCAGGGGCAGGGCGAACCTCCGGCGGGGCTCGGGGCGCGGGTTGCCCTGATCGTCCCCGGTGAACATTGCAGTCATTTCCAGCTGTCCGCGCCGCCTGGGCTGAAACGCGAGGAATGGCCCTTGCTGCTCGAGGATCGCTTGCTGCAAGGCGACGATGACGTGCTGTGTGCCCGTATCGGGCGCCACGCAGGGCAGTTGCGCCTGCTGGTGGTGGCGCGGGACAGGTTGAGCGAGTGGCGTGGGCAGTGCGCCGCCTGGGGCTTGGCCGTGGAACGTTGCTGGGCTGAGTTCCAGTTGCTGCCCGACTGTGCAGCAGAAGCGGCTTGGCATTGGCGCCGAGGAGCGATGAGCCTGTACAAGGGCCAGGCCCACTGGCTGGCCTGGCCGCAGGGCCTTGGCCCGCCTCCCGCGCTCGCCTGGCTGCCTGGCGAGGTCGAGGGCATCGACGGCGACTGGCCCGATGTGCTGGCCCCGCTCGATGGCTTGCCTAGCTTGTTCGAAGCCCGCCGCCCCCGCCAAGGCCTGCGCCTGGCAAAAGGGCAGGCGCGCCTGGCAATTGCCTGCCTGGCGTTGATGTTGGCGTGGGGCGGGCTGTGGAGCGCGCAACAGTGGCGCCAGGCCCAGCTCTATCGCGCCCAGGTGCAGGCCGTGACCGGCCTTCAACCGACGCCTCGCCAGGCGGCGCGGGTGTTGACGCAACTGCAGGACGAGGCGCGTGAAAGCCAGGTGCGCCTGCGCCAGCTCGAGGCGTTGCAGGCGCAAGTCCATGGATGGTTGAACGATCATCCCGGCTGGCGCCTGCAAGTGGTGCGCTTCGATGGCCAGCGTTGGCACCTTGAGCTGGTCGGAGAGGGTGTAGCCACGCCCTGGCAGGAGATGGCCAAGGCGGCTGGCGTGCAGGTCCAGGTGGAAGACGAGGCGCGCCGCGTGGTGTTTGACCTGGGGAGCGCCGCATGAGCCATGAATGGATGCGACAGCATCGGCTATCGCTGGCCTGGAGCGTCGTCGCGCTGTTGCTGGTATTGCTGGCGCTGCGCGAGGGCATGGCCTTGTGGCAGGAACAGCGGCAATGGCAGGCACTGGCCGAATCGCTGGCGGCACAGCCGCGCCCGCCTGCGCTGACCCTCGAAGCGTTGCACCAATCGGCCCAGGCCCGGCATATCGAATTGGCCGAGGTGCAGTCCGAGGACGAGGGCTGGCTGCTGCGCGGCAAGGTGATCGATGCGCAAACCCTGCAGGGCTGGTTGCAGAGCCTGCGCGATGACGGCGCGCAGCCGTTGCAATGGGGGCTGGAGCGAAATACCGAGGGGCTGCGTTTTACTGTGCGGCTTCGACCATGAACAGGCGGGCGTACCTTTGGATGGGGCTGGTGTTCTGGCTGACCCTGGTGGCAGAACTTCCGGCGCGTTGGCTGGTGGCGGGGTTCGGGTTGCCGGCGGAGGGGGTGAACGGCAGCCTGTGGCAAGGGCAGTTTGCCCGGCTCGGACCGGTGGGACCCGTGCAATGGACATGGCGTCCATGGCAGCGCGACCTGCAGGTGCGCCTGGGCTTCCAGGGGCAGGGCTGGCAAGGCCGGCTGAGCGGTTGGCCGTGGCGTTGGCAGGCCGACCTTAAGGCACTGGGCGCACAGCCAAGCGTCGGCGGCGACTATCGCCTGGCCGGGCAATGGCAGGGCAGCATCAAGCTGCAAGGCTCGGGGCAACATTGTCGAGCCGCCGCAGGCAGCATCACCGTCGCCGACCTGGCTTTGAACGCGCCCTGGTCGCTGGAGCTGGGGCAGGGCTCGCTGGCGATGGCCTGCCGTCAGGGCTGGCGGTTGAGCGCTGGCCTGGTTCGCCAAGGCCAGCACCAGATGAGCCTGGACGCCGACCTCGCGGCCCGGCAGGCGCAGGTCGATTTCGTGTTGCAGGCCGATGCCGGTTTGACGCCGGTGCTGCGCGGCGTGCAATGGCTGGGGCCCGAAGACACGGTCGGGCAGCGCCGCCTCAGGTGGTAGCTCGCTTGCCGGTTAGAGGGCGAGGGACCATTGCGCGACCCAAAAGCCTTGCTCCAGTGATTTGCGCGGGCGATCGCTGGCATGCAGTGCGCGTTGGTAGTCCAGGCGCACCGTACTGTGCGGCAGGTTCAACTCGACGCCAGCCGAGGCGCCGACCAGGCGCTGCGACGGGCTGGTGCGCGCATAACGGGCCCAGCCAAGGTCAACGCCGAAGGATGGGCGTACCTGCAGCGGCAGGGGCAGTGGCTGGCTGAAGGTGTTGCGCCATGCCCCGGCGCTGGCCCCCGCGACGTTGTGCTTGCGGAATCCGCGCACCGCCGAATGATCGCTCAGTTGCATCTGTTCGACGGCGGGCAGCACATGGGCGCTGTATTGCAGGGCCAGTTCGCTCTGCCAGCGCCAGGGCCATTGAGCCGGGCCTTGGCGCAGGTGCAGCAGGTTGGCGCGGTACTTGGTGAAGTCCGGGCGGGGCGCCTGCTTGTGGGCGAACGGGCGATCGGCGCCGAACCAGCGTACCCCTTGGCTTACGCCCAGGTAAGCGTTCCACAATCCACCTTCGAGCCACAGCAGGTTCAGCCCGGCTTCGACAGTCGCCAGGGTCGGGCTCTGCAGTGCCAGTACGGCGGGGCCGAAGCGGTTGAGCAATTGCTTGCGGTCCAGGCGGGCGCTGGCGCTGAGCATGCCTTGCTGGTTGCGCCACAGCACGCGCTCGGCGCTGACACCGTAGAATTCGCTGCGGCCACTGCTGGCGTAGCGGGTGTTCGGAATCGGTGCTCGGTAGCGCATCTGGCTGGCATTGAGCCTGAAGGTCCAGCGGCCATGGGGAATGCTGTAGTAAAGGCTGGCGCCTTCGCTTTGGCCAGGCGCGTCGAACACCACCGAGCTCAGCGACAGGCGCAGGTCGTCGTTCAGGCCCAGCGGGCTGTCCAGGCCAAGGCCCAGGTTGAGGCGGTGGCGACCGGTCAGTTCACCGCCTCGGTTGTCGAGCAAGGCATCCAGGTGAGCGCGGGAAGCGACGCGCCGAGGTTCGAGCACGACGCGGGTGCCGCCCTGCATCTCGCCCGGCAGCAAGGCCATTTGCAGGTCATAGGCACGCAGTCGGTTGAGTTGGTCCAGGCCTTGCTCGAGGTCTGGCAGGTGCAGGGGAAGGCCGAGCATGCCCGGAAATGCGCCTTGCCGCGACAGGGGCAGGTCGGTGCCAGCCAGTTCGATCGATTCGATGAAGCCTTCGACGATGACGATGTCCAGCGGGGCGCCGTGCTCGGGGGGGCGGGCCACATAGGGGCGACTGGTGGGATATCCGGCTTGCACGTAGTGCCGGGTCAGTTGTTTGAGTAGCCGGTCAATTTCGGCGACACCCATGCAGGAGGACGACAGCGCACGCACGATCGGCTGCAGTTGCCGGGTATCGAGCATGCGGTTGCCGGCCAGGCGTACTCCGCTGATCGCCCAGCAGTGCTGGTCGGGGTCGAGCGTTGCAGTGTCGCGGTCTTCAGTGGCGTTGGCAGGTTGATTGCGCTGCCAGCGTTCGAG
Organism: Pseudomonas soli; assembly: GCF_021283165.2. Classification (NCBI taxonomy): domain Bacteria; kingdom Pseudomonadati; phylum Pseudomonadota; class Gammaproteobacteria; order Pseudomonadales; family Pseudomonadaceae; genus Pseudomonas; species Pseudomonas soli. Next base: position 4,834,552 of record NZ_CP128543.1, on the reverse strand, counting down.
CCGCTGCTGCTGCTCCAGTTGTCGCACTGCCTGCTGCTGATCCCGTAACTGCTGGCTGGCCGGGTCGAACGTGGCTATGGCGTTGGCCGATAGCGTCATGATGAGGCAAGCCAGAACGACAGTGGCGACGCGGCGCATACCTGCACTTGATGGGCGGAAAATATGGGAAGAGAAGAACGGTACGTTCATGGGATTCGGTCCGATGCCGCTGTGGGAACGGGTGTGCCCGCTCCCGCAGAGTCCGTGTGGGAGGCTCAGCGACCCACAGGCCGCTGCCTGGCACGCGTCAGCGCTGGCGGCTCTCCTTTATCTGCGAGACATACTCGGTAGTGCGGTCGTGACCGGTGTTGCTGTACGCCTTGTGGTCGTCAGCCTTGTCGGTGTTGCCGGTGAACAGATTCGAGAGGTACGAATAGGCGGTACCTGCAAGACCGGTCGTCGACAAATCGACATTGACCTTCACATCCTTGGCGTAGTCCCGACCGCTCAGGTTGTCGCGGGCGACCGCGCCGCCGCCGAGTCCGACCTGGCCATCGGCCGCCTGCAGCGTGGCGCCGACCAGGCGAGTGTCGCCACCTACCTGCAGATCAATGCCTTGCGTGCCGGACAGGAGCGTCTGCTGGCTGACGGTGTCGTTGCTGCGCTTGGCGTAGTCGATCTTGACCGATGGGGTAAATTTCGCGGTGACTTTGTTCCACAGCGCCCCGGCGATTTCCGTGATGTTGCCGCCCTCGAAAACGCTCGCCAGCGAGGCCGGAGCGTCAGTGTCGGCAGTTGCCTGTTGCTTCTGGGCGAGACTGGCATCGATCTCTAGCTTCACGCTGTCGACCTGGTCCTGACGGCTGGCCACCCGCAGGTTGCCGTCGATCTTGCCTTCGATTGCCTGCGCCTCAAGTTGAGCGCCTTCGATGCGGGTATCGCCCTGGCTGCGCAAGTCGATCAGGTCGGCGCGCAGTTTGCTGTCATGCCAGGTGGTGTTGTCGCGTTTGTCCCGGCCGACCTTGACCTGGGCGTTGATGCCTCCAATGTCCATGGCATTGACCTTCAGGCCGCCACCAAGGGTAACGTCGAGGTTGTCGTGGCGCTCGGTGTTACTGGCCGCCTCGACCAGCAGACCACCATTGCCAGCGTCCAGACCTATCCGCTTGGCGTTGGCTTGCAGCCCTTGCACGTGTAGCGCGACGTCGTCGTGGGCAAGACTGGTGAGTTGCAGTGTGCCCTTGCTGTCGAACCGCGCACCAATGGCTGTACTGCCCCGCTCGTTGACCCAACCGAAGGTGCCCTGGCCACCCAGTCCGCCACCGGTGCTGCTGCCTTCGACATCCAGCTTGCCGCCCCTGGTCTGGCCCTGGCTCTGGCGTGTATCGCTGGCGGCTGTCACGCTCAGTGTGCCTTGGCTGTGCAGGGTAATATCGCCGTTGCCGCCGTCGACACGGACTCCCTCGTAGTGACCACTACGTTCGAGTTCTACCTGAACCCCCTGGCTGCCCTGCAAACTGCCTACTCGAGCTGTGGTTGTCTGCTTCAGCTGGTTCAGGGTGTTGCCATGACCTTCAAGTCTTGCTTTGAGATCAGTTCCCGTGATGGTGCTAACACGCAGGCTGCCGCCACCCGTGGTGTCGCGGACTTCGCTGCTGCTCTGATCCCGGGCGGCCAGCATCTGGTGCTCCCCAGCCTCGATGCGCAGGCTCCCGGTCCTGGCCTTGTAGGCGCTCCCTTCATCCATGAGCTGATTGGCTCGAATGGTGATGTCGCCACCGTCGAAGGTCGTGACCTGCGCGGTGCTGTCGGTGTCCTTGTGCACACGCGACGTGCGCTGCAGCGACAGGTCGGCGCCGGCGTTTGGGGAGGCCGCCTGGTCTGCGGCTTTCTCACCACCGAACAGCCACTTGACACGATCGCTGAGGTATTTGTAATCGATACCGACGCTCAGGCCGCCCTGCCATTCAGCGACGCTGGTTTCGCGGACCTTGGTGTCGGCTGCTGCACGGTTGTCAATGTGCTCGGCGTCCACTTTCAAGGTACGTCCCGCTTTTAGCTGTGCAGCGGCCGTAGTCAGTTGCGTGGCGTCTATGTGCAGGTCGCGAGCTGACTCCAGATTGCTTCGTCGCGCGGTCGTTTCGTGCTCGAGTACCGCGGCCGGGCCATGCTGGCCATCGATGCCAAGGCCTACACGGTCGCTGCCGCCGGTGACGTTCAACGCGGCGCCGGTGCGGGTATCGAGGGTATGCCTGGCGTGGCTGTCGTAGGCCGCCGCCAGTTCGATTTCGCTGGCGGCCAGCTTGAGGTCTCCTGTGTCTGCCTGCACGTCCGAACCGCTGACCTTCAGTTTGCGATCGCTGCGCAGGGTGACGGAGCCCGCGTTGATGCTGCTGGCGACCTGGCGGGTCGCGGTGGTCTGCTCGTCGCTCTGCAGTTTTTCGTAGCCGACCTTGGCCGAGTACTGCTCCGAGTCCGGCGCGGCCTTGCCGGCGCTGGCCACGAACTCGCGCTTGCCAGTGGTGCGTTGGGCATGGTCGTTTTCCACGGCGCTTTCGATCCGCAGGGCGCCCTTGGCGTCGAGTTCGACCTGCTTGCGCGCCTCGAGGCGGGCGCCGGAGATCTGCATGTCGGCCCCGGCGCTGGCGATGAGAGTGCCGCCCTTGAGGGTGCTGGCCTTGACCCGCTCGGTGTGTGCCTGGCTGTCGATATCGGTGCGGTCTAGATAGCACCTGTGGGTGGACTGCTCGGCGATATCGAGAGTGTCCACGCCAGCGTCGATCGTCATCTTTCCACCGCTGCGCAGTTGCAGGGCGTTGTCCGCCTCCAGTTGCGTGGCCGTCAGGTGCAGGTCGGTACCGGCCTTCAGGCTGAGGCTGTCTTCGGCCACCAGACGGCTACCCAGTTGCTGGCGACTGGTTTGCGTGGCATTACCCTCATGGCTTTCGGTGGGGATGAACAGCCATTGCTTCGCCCAGTTGACCGGGGCGTCCGTCACCTGTTCGCGGGTGGCGGTGTCCAGGGACAGCTTTTTGCCAGAGTGAACCTCGATCTGCCTGGCCTTGCCATGGGCATGGGTGAGCTGCAGGTCGCCGTCGGCCTTCAAGTCCAGCTTGCCGGTGTTGCTGACCAGCCTGGCCTGGCGCTTGTCATTGCCCTGTACTTTCAGGTCACCCGCGGAGTGGATGATCAAGTCGCGGTCCGCGCGCAGCTCCTTGTCACCCACTTGTACGCCGGCGCCTTCGGCGGTACTGACGATGCGGATGCGTCCGGCCTGCATGGCGCCGAGCAGGTTGGCATCGATGGCGGTGGCGACGGGCAGGTGTTCGAGCACCTCGCGGCTGCCGGTGTCGACAAGGTTGCGGCCGATGGTCAGGTTCAGCTGCCCCTTGGCCAGCAAGTGCCCTGTGCTGTCGATGCGCGGCGCGATCAGGTCCAGGGCGCCTGCCGCATTGCTCTGGCCACGGCCCAGCACTTTCAGCGTGCCGTTGGCGTCGCGGCTGTCGAGCTGCTTGATCTGTCCATCGTGAATGTCCGCCTTGCCGACCAGGAAGCCGGCCCGGGTGGTATTGATGAAGCTGCCGCCGTTGAGGGTGATGCCGTTGGGGTTGGCGAGCAGGTAATCGGCTTTCTGGCCGAAGATTTCCTGAGCCCCCTCGATTCGCGAGGCGTTCTGGCCGACCACCTCGTTGAGGATGGTCGAGGCGGCGTGGCCCCGGAACTGCGGGTTGGCGCCCAACTGGCCGGCCAGCTGCGACTGTCCGGCCTGCAGGGCATTGTTCAGCACCAGCCCAGGCTTGCCGACGTTGTAGTCGAGGAACTGGTTGTGTGACAGGCCGCTGGCATTGGGTGCGACGATGTCGATGACCGGTACGCCATGGCCATTGTCGATGATCGGGGTGCCGCCAGGTCCTGATGTCGGTGTCAGGGCGCCTTGCGCCTGAACCTGGGTGCTGCCGAGCAGGGCAAGGAAGACAGCCCAGCGCAGGGTATCTGGTCTGATCTTGGATACAGGATTGTGCATGAAAACCTCGCAAGTGATGTACGAAATCGTGAAATCAGCTGCGGGAATTCTAAGAATGTCAGTGATGGCATTTATGTGGCCCAACGCCACTATATTGCGGGGAATGAGACGATTCTATCTGTAGGAAAAGTGGGCGATGGGGTGGCGAAAGAGGGCGCTAGAAAGAGAAGGCCCGTTCAGCGTGAGCAGGACAGGCCTTTGGTGCCAACGGTGAGCGCTCAGGGGCGGATTTCGATCAGCGTGCCATCCTTCACCATGCTCCACACCTCGCGCATGTCGTCGTTGCGCATGGCGATGCAGCCCTCGGTCCAGTCCAAGGTGTGGAAGTACCACTCAGGGTACTCCTCGTTGATCGGCGTGCCGTGGATCATGATCATGCTGCCAGCGGCGACCCCGTCGCGCCGTGCCTTGGCGGCGTCGGTGATATTGGGGTAGGAGATGTGCATAGCCAGGTTGTAGCGGTCGCTGACCTTGCGCCAGTCCAGCCAGTACAGGCCTTCCGGGGTCTTCTTGTCGCCTTCGCGTTCCTTGGCTCCCTTGGGCTGCTTGCCCAGGGAGATACGGTAGGTCTTGAGCGGTTCGCCACGGCTGATCAATTGCAGCCGGCGTTCGGACTTGATCACCAGCACCTTGTCGATCAGGCGTTGCTGCTGAACCCCGCTGGTGGCGGGCTGGACCGGCGACGGCGCGGCCGACGGCGTCTTGCGGATAATGGTCTCGGTGAAGGCGGCTTGCGACACCGAGGCGACACTGAGGCAGAAGAGGGCAAGCAGCCAGCGCATGAAACCGTATCCCTGAAAACTTAGGTGGTTGACGACGTGACGTTCATCGGCGGCAGATACTCATGGCCAATCGGATAGTGCTGCCTGACGCGGTCGCGATAATAGCATTCTAGTGTGCGTGTGACGGTGCGGAAAGCCAGCTCGCGCCATGGGATCTCGTGCTCTTCGAACAAGCGTACCTCGAGGCTCTCGATACCCACGGCGAAGTCCAGATCGACCAGTTCGGCGCGGAAGAACACGTGCACCTGATTGATGTGCGGCAGGTCGAACAGCTGATACAGGCTGGTTTCGCCGACCTGTGCGCATGCCTCCTCGACGGTTTCGCGACGGGCGGCGGCATCGAGGGTCTCGCCGTTTTCCATGAAACCGGCGGGCAGTGTCCAGAACCCTCGGCGCGGTTCTATTGCCCGGCGGCACAGTAATACCTGGGAGCCCCAGGTAGGCAATACCCCTGCGACGATATTGGGGTTCTGGTAGTGGATCGTCTGGCAATGGTCGCAGACATACCGCGCACGGCTGTCGCCTTCGGGGATCCGCTGGGTGACCGGTTGGCCGCACGCGCTGCAGAATTTCATGCTTTCATTCATTCCAGTGGGGTCGGGCTATCTTGGCGCGCCCGGCTCGCTTACCGCAAGCGGCCTGCGGGCGGGGCTTGGGTGCCTCGCGGCTTTGGTGCATCATGCAGGGCAGGCCTTGGACACGAGAGTGCGTAATGCTGGACGAGCTTCTTCGCCGAATGAGCAACCATACCCCCGCGTCACCGGAGACGGACCGCCGTTTCCCCGAAGCGGCGGTGCTGCTGCCCATTACCCGCAGCGAGGAGCCGGAGCTGGTGTTGACCCTGCGCGCCAAGGGCCTGTCCACCCACGGTGGTGAAGTCGCCTTTCCGGGCGGGCGGCGCGACCCGGAGGACCCAGACCTGGTGTTCACGGCCCTGCGTGAAGCCGAGGAGGAAATCGGCCTGCCGCCCGGGCTGGTCGAGGTAATCGGCCCGCTCAGCCCGCTGATCTCGCTGCATGGCCTGAAGGTCACGCCGTTCGTCGGTTTGATCCCGAACTATGTCGAGTACCGCGCCAACGACGCGGAAATCGCTGCCGTGTTCAGTGTACCGCTGGCGTTCTTCCGCCAGGACCCCCGCGAGCACACCCACCGCATCGACTATCAGGGCCGCAGTTGGTACGTGCCCAGCTACCGCTACGGCGACTACAAGATCTGGGGGCTATCGGCGATCATGATCGTCGAACTGGTCAACCTGCTGTTCGACGCTGGTATCAGCCTGCACCAGCCCCCCGAGCGTTTCATCGAAAATTGAGCGGGGCACACCCCGCCACTGGCGTTCAACCGTGAGGAGCGACACATGAAATACCGCCTGGGCGACCTGCGGGTCGAAGCCCATCCCGAAAGCTGGGCCGCGCCCACTGCCACGCTGATCGGCAAGGTGCGTCTGCAGGCCCGGGCCAGCGTATGGTTCGGCGCGGTACTGCGCGGCGACAACGAGTTGATCGACATCGGCGAGGACAGCAATGTCCAGGACGGCACGGTGATGCACACCGACATGGGCTCGCCGCTGACCCTTGGTCGCGGGGTGACCATCGGCCACAACGCCATGTTGCATGGCTGCACGGTGGGCGACTACAGCCTGGTCGGCATCAACGCGGTGATCCTCAACGGGGCGCGTATCGGCAAGCACTGCATCATCGGCGCCAACGCCCTGGTCCCCGAGGGCAAGGAGATACCCGATGGCTCGCTGGTGATGGGCTCACCGGGCAAGGTGGTGCGTGAGTTGACCGAGCAGCAGAAACGCATGCTCGAGGCCAGCGCCGCCCATTATGTGCACAATGCCCAGCGCTATGCCCGTGACCTGGTGAGCGACGATGACTGACGAGCGGCCCGTGGCCTCGCCCTGCGTCAATGTCTGCGCGCTGGACGAGCAGGATATCTGCACCGGGTGCCAGCGCACGGTGAGCGAGATCACGCGCTGGGGGCGTATGGACAATGCCGAGCGGCGCGTGGTGTTGCAGCGCTGTCATGAGCGGGCGGTGGCGGCCGGGCTGATCATCGGTCTGTAGAGCCGACGCCCGTGGCGCGGGCTTGTCCCGCGATGGTGCCGGCGCTAATCTGTGCGGCTGGCCCTCCGAAAACGCAGACCATGTTCTATCTCATCGCCTACATCAGCAGCGTGGTGCTGATCAACTTCGCCTTTTCCAGTGCGCCGCACCTGGATGTGATCTGGTCCGCCTGGGGCGGGCTGGTGTTCATCCTGCGCGACATGGTGCAGACCCGCTACGGCCATGGCGCGTTGTTGGCCATGCTGGTGGCGCTGGTGCTGTCCTATATCACCTCCGAGCCTGCCATCGCCCTGGCCAGCGCGACCGCGTTCTTCGTCTCCGAACTGATCGACTGGCTGGTGTTCAGCGTTACCCGGCGGCCCCTGCGCGACCGCCTGTGGCTGAGCTCGGCGCTGAGCATCCCGGTGGACACCTTCATCTTCTTCGGCATGATCGGTGCCCTGACGCCTGCGGTAATCGGCACGGCGATGGCATCGAAGTTCGCCGGGGTCACGGCGGTGTGGTTGATCATGGCCTGGCGGGCACGGCGCGCGGTGGCCACATCCTGATGTAGAATACCGGTCCATTTTTCAGCGGGCGGCAGCCAGCGTGGCGCGGCCCCGGACGCCTTCGAGGACCTGAAATGACCCGTATCGGAACCCCACTGTCGCCCACCGCGACCCGTGTACTGCTGTGCGGCTGCGGCGAGCTGGGCAAGGAAGTGGTGATCGAACTGCAGCGCCTGGGCGTCGAAGTGATCGCCGTGGACCGCTACGCCAATGCGCCGGCGATGCAGGTCGCGCACCGCAGCCATGTAATCAACATGCTCGACGGCGTGGCCCTGCGCGCAGTGATCGAGGCGGAAAAACCGCACTACATCGTTCCCGAGATCGAGGCCATTGCCACCGCCACGCTGGTCGAGCTGGAAAGCGAAGGTTTCAATGTCGTCCCCACCGCCCGCGCCACCCAGCTGACCATGAACCGCGAAGGCATTCGTCGCCTGGCTGCCGAAGAGCTGGACCTGCCGACCTCGCCGTACCATTTTGCCGACACCTTCGAGGATTACAGCAAGGCGGTGGCCGACCTGGGTTACCCGTGCGTGGTCAAGCCGGTGATGAGCTCGTCCGGCAAGGGCCAGAGCCTGCTGCGCGGCGCCGATGACCTGCAGAAAGCCTGGGACTACGCCCAGGAAGGCGGCCGTGCCGGCAAGGGGCGGGTGATCATCGAAGGCTTCATCGACTTCGAATACGAGATCACCCTGCTCACCGTACGCCATGTTGGTGGCACGACCTTCCTCGCGCCGGTCGGCCATCGACAGGAGAAAGGTGACTACCAGGAGTCGTGGCAGCCCCAGGCCATGAGCCCGAAGGCATTGGCCGAGTCGCAGCGTGTGGCCCAGGCGGTCACCGACGCGCTGGGCGGCCGTGGGCTGTTCGGTGTGGAACTGTTCGTCAAGGGTGACCAGGTTTGGTTCAGCGAAGTGTCGCCACGGCCGCACGACACGGGCCTTGTGACCCTGATTTCCCAGGATCTGTCGCAGTTCGCCCTGCACGCGCGGGCCATCCTCGGCCTACCGATCCCGGTGGTGCGCCAGTTCGGTCCGTCGGCGTCGGCGGTGATCCTGCCTGAAGGCCAGTCGCAGCAGACCAGTTTCGCCAACCTGGGCGCGGCGCTGAGCGAGCCGGATACTGCCATCCGCCTGTTCGGCAAGCCGGAGATCAATGGTACCCGGCGCATGGGCGTGTGCCTGGCGCGTGATGAATCGGTCGAGGCGGCACGAGCCAAGGCGACCCGGGCTTCGCAGGCGGTCAAGGTCGAGTTCTGACCTCAAGCGATTGCGGGGCAAGCCCGTTCCCACGCCAGATCAGTCTGGCATGGGCTTGCCCCGCGATTGATTCAAAGCTCGGTATTACGCGTTTCTTTCAGGCACAGCACGGCAATCAGGCTGATCAGCGCCGCCGCCGACACATAGCCTCCCACCCAGCTCAAGCCCCCCATGCTCACCAGCTTCTGGGCAAAGAACGGTGCCGCCGAGGCGCCGACGATGCCACCCAGGTTGTAGGCCGCCGAGGCGCCGGTGTAGCGCACATGGGTCGGGAACAGCTCCGGCAGCAGCGCGCCCATCGGGGCGAAGGTCACCCCCATCAGGAACAGCTCGATGCTCAGGAACAACGCCACCCCGGTAGTCGAGCCCGAGGTCAGCAGTGGTTCCATGGCAAAGCCCGAGGCGATGGCCAGCAGCGCGCCGGCGATCAATACTGGCTTGCGCCCGTAACGGTCGCTCAACCAGGCCGACAGGGGCGTGGCCAGGGCCATGAACACCACGGCGAAGCACAGCAGGCCGAGGAAGGTTTCGCGGCTGTAGCCCAGCGTGGACACGCCATAGCTCAACGAGAACACCGTGGAGATGTAGAACAGCGCGTAGCACACCACCATCGCCGCAGCCCCCAGCAGGGTCGGCAGCCAGTATTGGGAAAACAGCTCGATCACCGGCATCCTGACCCGCTCCTGGCGGGCCACGGCCTTGGCGAACACCGGGCTTTCCTCGAGTTTCAGGCGCACATAGAGCCCGACCAGCACCAGTGCTGCGCTGAGCAGGAACGGAATGCGCCAGCCCCACTCGCGGAACTGCTCGTCGCTGAGCACCAGGGCCAGGGTGAGGAACAGGCCGTTGGCGGCGAGGAAGCCGATCGACGGGCCCAACTGCGGGAACATGCCGAACCAGGCGCGCTTGCCCTCAGGGGCATTTTCCGTGGCCAGCAGTGCCGCGCCGCCCCATTCGCCGCCCAGCCCCAGGCCCTGGCCGAAGCGCAGCACGCAGAGAATGATCGGTGCCCATACGCCGATGCTGTCATACCCGGGCAGCACGCCGATCAGGGTGGTCGAGACGCCCATCAGCAACAGCGAGGCGACCAGCGTGGACTTGCGCCCGATGCGGTCGCCGAAGTGGCCGAACAGCGCCGATCCCAGTGGCCGGGCGAGGAAGGCGATACCGAAGGTAAGGAAGGCCGCCAGCATTTGCGCGGTGCCGGAACCGGACGGGAAGAACACTGGCCCGATCACCAGCGCGGCGGCAGTGGCGTAGACATAGAAATCGTAGAACTCGATGGCGGTGCCGATGAAGCTGGCGGTGGCCACCCGGGCAGGCGAGTTGACCGGGGCAGCCGAGGCAGGTTCGGCGTAGGTGCTGCTGGTAGTCATGCGAAGGTCCCTGACAGTCATGCTCCATGGGGCACGGCCCATGTGGCGGCCACACGGGAGCCGGAGCGTATTGTTGTTGGTCGCCGCCTGACGATAGCCCAAGGGATAGGCGCTGAAGCGGTGGCTGCTCGGGGTGCTGAGCAGGGCCGCGGGGCGTGTCAGTGGGGCGGACTGGCCGTCGGACGCCGGGTGCGGGTAGCGGGCGGGACGGCAGGGCTGGGTAAGCGTGACCCGAGTATAACTATCGAGCCAGTGTCCAGACCAGTACCTTGCTTGCGCAATTATCCTCCGTTTCGAGGATTTCCAGCCGATATCTGCCAATTTTTAGGCATACGGCGCTTTCTGGAATGCTTTCAAGTGCTTCGGTGACCAGGCCGTTGAGGGTTTTCGGCCCGCCATCGCAGGGCAGGTGCCAGCCCAGGGTGCGGTTGATCTCGCGCAGCGAAGCCGTCCCTTCGATGACGAAGCGGCCATCGGGCTGGGGGTGGACATGGGGGTTGTCCAGGCTCTGCTCGTCCTCGAACTCGCCGACGATCTCTTCGAGAATGTCTTCCAGGGTAACGATACCCAGGACTTCGCCATACTCATCCACTACCACGCCCATGCGTCGCTGCTGCTTGTGAAAGTTCAGCAGCTGCATCTGCAGCGGTGTGCTTTCGGGCACGAAGTAGGGCTCGTAGCAGGCCGCCTGGAGCTTCTCCGGGGTGAGCTCTGCCCGTGGCAGCAGGTGGCTGATCAACTTGGTGTTAAGGACGGCCTCGACCTGGTTGATGTCGTCGTGATAGACCGGCAGGCGCGTGTGACGGCTGATGATCAGTTGCTCGATGATCTGCTCGATGGGATCGTCGAGGTTGATGCCGTCTACTTCGTTGCGTGGTACCAGGATGTCGTTGACGGTGATCTTGTCCAGCGCCTGCAGACCCTCCAGCAGGCCGTGCTGGCTGGTCTCGGTAGGTTCGTCTTCGTCGAATGTGGCGCCCTGCTGCGGGTGCAGTGCCACCGCGGTGGGTTGCAAGCGGAAAGGGCGCAGGATCACTTTGGCGCAGCCGTCTAGCAAGCAGCCCAGCGGCTGCAGCAGCGCCAGCGGCAATTTCAGCAGGTTGCCGCCCAGGTCCAGGAAGGCTTGCGGGTTACGGCGTGCCAGGCGGCGCGGCAGGTAGTCGGCGAGTACCAGCAGGGTGACGCTGGCGCCAAGGCCGGCCAGCCAGAAACCGTGTTCGCCGCTGTAGCGCTGACCAATAAGGCAGGCCAGGCCCAGTACCAGCAACTTGCCGAGGCTGGCGCCCAATACCAGGCCTTGGGCCGGCAGGGTCGGGGCACCGTGGCCATTAAGCTGCTGGCGGGCGCAATCTACCGCGGTGAACAACGCCGACCACAGCAGGGCCAGTGCGATGATGCCGAGCAGCGGGGCGTACGGCAGAGTGTCCATGGGCGGCCGTCAGATGTGCAGGATGAATTCGCGGACCAGCTTGCTGCCGAAGTAGGCCAGCATCAGCAGGCAGAAACCGGCCAGGGTCCAGCGGATCGCCTTGTGACCGCGCCAGCCCAGGCGAGTGCGACCCCACAGCAGCACACTGAAGACGATCCAGGCAACGCAGGCCAGCAGCGTCTTGTGCACCAGGTGCTGGGCGAACAGGTTGTCGAGGAACAGCCAGCCGGAGATAAGCGACAGCGACAGCAGCCCCCAGCCCGCCCAGAGGAAGCCGAACAGCAGGCTTTCCATGGTTTGCAGCGGCGGGAAGTTGCGGATCAGCCCGGACGGGTGCTTGTGCTTGAGCTGGTGGTCCTGCAGCAACAGCAGCAGGGCCTGGAACACGGCGATGGTGAACAGGCCGTAGGCCAGTATCGACAGCAGGATATGGGCTAGGATGCCTGGCTCTTCGTTGATCAGCGGCACCGTACCGGGTGGGGCGAACTGGGCCAGCAGCGCGGTCACCGCGCCGAGCGGGAACAGCAGCACCAGCAGGTTTTCCACGGGGATGCTCAAGCAGGCGAGCAGGGTCAGGCCGATCACCGCCACGGCGATCAGGCTGGCGGCGCTGAAGAAGTCGAGGCTCAGGCCCAGGGGCGTGATCAGCTGGAAGAACAGGGCACCGCCCTGGGCGATGACCGCCAGGGTGCCGAGCAGGGCAAGCAGCCGTTTGTCGGCACGGGCGCCACGGGCCAGGCCAGTGGCCTGGAAGATGGTCGCGGCCAGATAAAGGAAGGCGGCGAGCAGGTTGGGGATGAGGCTGGGTGAAGAGAACATAAGTCCTGGCGTGCAAGCCCTAAAGGGACGGAGTTTGGCATAGAACGCGGTGGGCAAGGAAGACTGCGCATCAATCGCGGGGCAAGCCCGCTCCCGCGATGTGCGTGAGGCAGCCAGGCCTGAGCTGCGTGATTGGCCGGTGGTCCAGCGCGAGGTGTGCGTCTATCCCAGTCTCCGCTATAATCGCCGCCTTGTTGTGCCCAGCGTGTGTGCATTTCCACCTGGGCGCCTGAAAAACCTCGGCTTCAATGGGCCTGAAAGGATCACCATGTTCGAAAACCTGACCGACCGCCTGTCACAGACGCTGCGCCATGTCACCGGCAAGGCCAAGCTGACCGAAGACAACATCAAGGACACGCTGCGCGAAGTGCGCATGGCCCTGCTCGAGGCCGACGTCGCCCTGCCGGTGGTCAAGGATTTCGTCAACAGCATCAAGGAGCGTGCGGTCGGCACCGAAGTGTCGCGCAGCCTGACCCCAGGCCAGGCGTTCGTGAAGATCGTCCAGGCCGAGCTGGAAAGCCTGATGGGCGCGGCCAACGAAGAGCTGACCCTCAACGCCGCCCCGCCGGCCGTGGTGCTGATGGCCGGTCTGCAAGGTGCTGGTAAGACCACCACCGCCGGCAAGCTGGCGCGCCACCTGAAGGAACGCAAGAAGAAGAGCGTGATGGTGGTGTCGGCCGACGTCTACCGTCCGGCGGCGATCAAGCAGCTCGAGACCCTGGCCAATGATATCGGCGTGACCTTCTTCCCGTCCGACATCAGCCAGAAGCCGGTGGCCATCGCCGAAGCGGCGATCCGCGAAGCCAAGCTCAAGTTCATCGACGTGGTGATCGTCGATACCGCAGGTCGTCTGCACGTCGACGCCGACATGATGGACGAGATCAAGGCCCTGCACGCCGCGGTCAAGCCGATCGAAACCCTGTTCGTGGTCGACGCCATGACCGGCCAGGACGCCGCCAACACGGCCAAGGCCTTTGGCGATGCGCTGCCGCTGACCGGCGTGGTGCTGACCAAGGTCGACGGTGACGCCCGTGGCGGTGCCGCCCTGTCGGTGCGCGCCATTACCGGCAAGCCGATCAAGTTCATCGGGATGGGCGAGAAGACCGAAGCCCTCGAGCCGTTTCACCCCGACCGGATCGCTTCGCGCATCCTTGGCATGGGTGACGTGCTCAGCCTGATCGAGCAGGCCGAGCAGAACATCGACAAGGAAAAGGCCGACAAGCTGGCCAAGAAGTTGAAGAAGGGCAAGGGCTTCGATCTCGAAGACTTCCGCGATCAACTGCAACAGATGAAGAACATGGGCGGCCTTGGTGGCCTCATGGACAAACTGCCGAGCATCGGTGGCGTCAACCTGTCGCAGATGGGCAATGCCCAGGGCGCGGCCGAGAAGCAGTTCAAGCAGATGGAAGCGATCATCAATTCCATGACCCCTGCCGAACGTCGCGACCCTGACCTGATCAGTGGTTCGCGCAAGCGCCGCATCGCCCTCGGGTCCGGCACCCAGGTGCAGGACATCGGCCGGCTGATCAAGCAGCACAAGCAGATGCAGAAGATGATGAAGAAATTCTCCGCCAAGGGCGGCATGGCCAAGATGATGCGCGGCCTCGGCGGGATGCTGCCGGGTGGCGGCATGCCCAAGATGTAAGTGAATTCGGGCGACTGTCTTTTTATGAAGACAGTCGCCCAGCCCCCGCTTCGGCGGGAACAGTGCCGCCAAACGGCGGCTTAACCGGCAGATCTGAACGGTGGGTCAAGCGCTCGCCGAAAAAGGCATTTGCAAATGTCCGTGTATTCCCCGAGAATATGCGGCCTTTTGGGCACCCGTGTGCCCATTGGGCATTCAGTTTTGCAGCACCGACTATAGGAACGATGTTCACATGGTAACCATTCGTCTGGCCCGTGGCGGCTCGAAAAAGCGCCCATTCTACCACCTGACCGTGACCAACTCGCGTAACGCCCGTGACGGCCGTTTCGTTGAGCGCGTTGGCTTCTTCAACCCGATCGCATCGGGCGCCGAAGTCAAGCTGTCGGTCAACCAAGAGCGCGTCACCTACTGGCTGAGCCAGGGCGCACAGCCGTCTGAGCGTGTTGCTCAGCTGCTGAAGGAAGCTGCCAAGGCTGCAGCCTGAGCAGTATGAACGCGACGCCAGAAAAGGCTGATGACCTCATCGTCGTTGGCAAGATTTTTTCGGTTCACGGCGTTCGCGGCGAGGTGAAGGTGTATTCCTTTACCGATCCGATTGAAAACCTGTTGGATTATCCGCGCTGGACGCTTAGGCACGAAGGCAAGGTAAAGCAGGTCGAGCTGGTCAGCGGTCGTGGCTCCCAAAAGGGCCTGGTCGTGAAATTGAAAGGTCTCGAGGATCGTGATGAAGCCCGTCTTCTGAGCGGTTACGAAATCTGCATTGCGCGGAGCCTTTTGCCCAACCTGGCAGCCGACGAGTACTACTGGTACCAGTTGGAAGGCCTGAAGGTCATCAATCAGGACGAACAGCTGTTCGGCACGATCGATCACCTGTTGGAGACCGGTGCGAACGATGTAATGGTGGTCAAGCCTTGCACAGGCAGCCTGGATGATCGCGAGCGTCTGTTGCCCTATACGGAGCAATGCGTGCTGGCAATCGACCTGCAGGCCGGTGTGATGCGAGTCGAATGGGACGCGGATTTCTAGACGATGGGTAGCCTTCGCGTAGAAGTCATCACGTTGTTCCCCGAGATGTTCTCGGCCATCACGGAGTACGGCATTACCAGCCGAGCGGTGAAACAGGGGTTGCTGCAAGTGACCTGCTGGAACCCGCGGGACTACACCACAGATCGCCACCACACCGTGGATGATCGGCCGTTTGGCGGTGGTCCGGGCATGGTGATGAAGATCAAGCCTCTGGAAGACGCCCTGGTTAGCGCCAGGCAGGCGACCGGAGCTGCGGCAAAGGTGATCTACCTTTCGCCACAAGGCCGCAAGCTGACCCAGCAGGCGGTCAAAGGCTTGGCCGAGCAGGAATCGTTGATCCTGATCGCCGGCCGTTATGAAGGCATCGACGAGCGCTTTATCGAGGCTCATGTCGATGAGGAGTGGTCGATTGGCGACTATGTACTTTCCGGTGGCGAGCTGCCGGCCATGGTACTGATCGATGCGGTTACGCGGCTGCTGCCCGGAGCTTTAGGGCATGTGGACTCGGCGGAGGAAGATTCTTTCACCGACGGTCTGCTGGATTGCCCGCACTACACCCGACCCGAGGTGTATGCGGATCAGCGTGTACCCGACGTGTTGCTTAGTGGCAACCATGCACATATCCGGCGATGGCGGATGAAGCAGTCCCTTGGTAGGACCTTCGAACGACGCGCCGATCTTCTGGAAAGTCGCTCGCTTTCTGGAGAAGAGAAGAAGCTGCTCGAGGAATACCTCCGCGAGCGGGACGATAGTTAAACGTATCGATGGTGGATCGCGTTATCCATCTTAGGAGCACAGCATGACCAACAAGATCATCCAGCAGCTCGAAGCCGAGCAGATGAGCAAAGAGATCCCGACCTTCGCACCAGGCGACACCATTGTCGTCCAGGTCAAAGTGAAGGAAGGCGACCGCTCGCGTCTGCAGGCGTTCGAAGGCGTCGTTATCGCCAAGCGTAACCGCGGTCTGAACAGCGCCTTCACCGTGCGCAAGATCTCCAGCGGCGTTGGCGTAGAGCGTACCTTCCAGACCTACAGCCCGCAGATCGACAGCCTGGCCGTGAAACGTCGTGGTGACGTGCGTAAAGCCAAGCTGTACTACCTGCGTGACCTGTCCGGTAAAGCAGCTCGCATCAAGGAAAAACTGTCCTGAGTACAGTTTGTCCGGTGGCCTAGGCCCCCGTGCGAGAAAAAGCAGCCTTCGGGCTGCTTTTTTGCGTCTTGAATCTTGCCTTTGCGATGTGACTCCGAGATGACAACCCGAGACCAGGAAATCCAGCGCCGCACCGAACTGTCGGTGACCCGCGTGACCAAGGCGGTGTTCCCCAACACCACCAACCACCACAACACCCTGTTCGGCGGCACGGCGCTGGCGTGGATGGACGAAGTTTCGTTCATTGCCGCCACCCGTTTCTGCCGGCTGCCGCTGGTGACCGTGTCCACCGACCGCATCGATTTCAAGCACCCGATTCCGGCAGGATCGATCGTCGAGCTGGTGGGGACGGTGATCAAGGTCGGCAACACCAGCCTGCAGGTGCAGGTGGATGTGTTCGTCGAGAACATGTACCTCGATGGCCGCGAGCGGGCGATACATGGCGTGTTCAGCTTCGTCGCCATCGACGAGGACAAGCGCCCGGTGCCGGTGCTGCCGTTGGCCTGATTGCCATCGCCTTGATTTGACGCGTCCCTGTAGGAGCGGCTTCAGCCGCGATCACCCGCAAAGCGGGTGCCAGGCACCGCGACGCATTCATCGCGGCTAATGCCACTCCTACAGGTCAATGTGCCACAGGCTGTTCGGTCAGTTCCGGCTCCACCAGCGCCACCAGTGTCCACCCCGGCTGTGGCTTGAGTGGGTTGTCCGGGCTGGCCACATGTACCCAGCCTTGCCCGTCGCGGGCGAACAGCAGCGTCGCCCGTGGGCCATGCAACTGCTGGTAGTCGCCCCAGCCGAAGGCCTCGGTCAGCGTGGTGCTGTACAGCTCGGCACCCTGATGCAGCAGTTTGGCCAGCTGCCCATAGGTCATCGCGCTCGACCCGAGCAATTGCCCGCGATGCTCCTCGCTGGCCCGATGCTTGTCGCTGCGCTGTTTCTCCAGGCCGCTGGCCAGCACGAAAAGCCGGGCGTGGCCGAAGTCATGACGAAAGCGCGCGCAGGCCAGGGCATTGAGTTCGCCCGCCGGCGACAGCCCCAGCAGGTGGCCAAGCCCGACCAGGTCGAGGTGGGCGTCAGCGTGCTGCGACGCGGGGTTGCCGAAGTAGGTCGGCAGGTTGTCCATGCGCGCAGCGCGGATGTTCTCCCAGCTCGAGTCGGTCAACAGTACCCGGCAGCCCAGTTGTTGCAGGGCCTTGGCGATGGCGCGCGCAGGTGGGTTGGCACCGACCAGGAGAAACCCGCTCGGTGCCGGTTCCGCCACCTTCAGCAGGCGCGCCAAGGGGCGTGCGGTGGCGCTTTGCAGGACCACGGTGCCGATGATCACGGCAAAGGTCAGTGGCACCAGTAGCAGTGCGCCCTCATGCCCGGCCTGGTCCAGGCGAATGGCGAAGATAGCCGAAACCGCCGCGGCGACGATGCCCCGCGGCGCGATCCAGGCCAGCAGCGCGCGTTCCCGCCAGTTCAGCGGCGATCCCAGGGTCGACAGCAACACGTTCAGCGGCCTGGCCAGCAACTGGATCACCAGCAGCAGTGCCAGCACCGCTGGGCCCAAGGCGAGCAGGGCCTGCAGGTCGAGGCGCGCCGCCAGCAGGATGAACAGGCCGGAGATCAGCAGCACGCTGAGATTCTCCTTGAAGTGCAGGATCTGCCGCACATCCACGCCGGGCATGTTGGCCAGCCACATGCCCATGACCGTCACCGCCAGCAGGCCCGACTCGTGGACGATCTGGTTGGCGGCGATGAAGATGCCCAGCACCGCGGCCAACGACGCCAGGTTGTGCAGATACTCCGGCAGCCATTGCTCACGCATGATCTGCCCGAGCAGCCAGCCTCCGGCGACGCCAAGCGCGCTGCCGCAGAAAATCACCCCGGCGAAGGTCGCCAGGCTGTGGCTCAGGCCTTCGCCAGCGGCGCTGGCGATGATGAAGCTGTAGACCACCACCGCCAGCAGCGCGCCGATCGGGTCGATGACGATGCCTTCCCAGCGCAGGATATTGGCGATCGTCGCCTTCGGCCGCACCACCCGCAGCATGGGGACGATCACCGTGGGGCCGGTAACCAGGGTCAAGGTGCCGAACAGGATCGCCAGGGGCCAGTCGAAACCCAGCAGCCAGTGGGTGGCCAGGGCGATCACCAGCCAGGTGCTCAGCGCGCCGACGGTAACCAGGCGATGCACCACGCTGCCGATCTCGCGCCATTGCGACAGGTGCAGGGTGAGGCTGCCTTCGAACAGGATCAGCGCCACCGCCAGCGATACCAGTGGCATCAGCAACGGGCCGAACAATGCCTGTGGTTGCAGCCAGCCCAGCACCGGCCCGGCGAGGATGCCGCACAGCAGCAGGAACAGGATCGCCGGCAGTTTCAGGCGCCAGGCCAGCCATTGGCAGAGCAGGGCGGCCGCGCCGATGCCACCGACGCTCAAAAGAATCTGCTGTTCGTTCATGCGGGCTCCCTCTGCATGCCATGTTGTGAAAGACTAAGCGTCATTTCGTCGTTTGCCACCGAGTTTTCATGCCTGCACTGGACCACCCGCTGATCGACCAGTTCCTCGATGCCTTGTGGCTGGAAAAGGGGCTTTCCGACAACACCCGCGCTTCCTACCGCAGTGACCTGGCCTTGTTCAACGGCTGGTTGCAGGAAAAGCACGTGCTGTTGCCCGATGCCGGGCGCGAACTGATCCTCGATCACCTGGCCTGGCGCTTCGACCAAGGCTACAAGCCTCGTTCCACCGCGCGCTTCCTGTCCGGGTTACGTGGCTTTTTCCGTTACTTGTTGCGTGAGCGTTTGATCGCCGTCGATCCGACCTTGCAGGTGGACATGCCGCAACTGGGCCGGCCACTGCCCAAGTCGCTGTCGGAGGCCGATGTCGAAGCCTTGCTGCAGGCGCCGGATCGCGGTGAGGCGATTGGCCAGCGCGACCGCGCCATGCTCGAAGTGCTGTATGCCTGCGGTTTGCGGGTGACCGAGCTGGTCAGCCTGACCCTGGACCAGGTCAACCTGCGCCAGGGCGTGCTGCGGGTGATGGGCAAGGGCAGCAAGGAGCGCCTGGTGCCGATGGGCGAGGAGGCGGTGGTGTGGATCGAGCGCTACCTGCGCGATGGTCGCGCCGAGCTGCTGGGGGGGCGCCCCAGCGACGTGCTGTTCCCCAGCCAGCGCGGCGAGCAGATGACCCGCCAGACCTTCTGGCACCGCATCAAGCATTACGCGCGGGTGGCCGGCATCGACAAGCCGCTGTCCCCGCACACGCTGCGCCACGCCTTTGCCACGCACTTGCTCAACCACGGTGCCGACCTGCGCGTGGTGCAGATGCTGCTGGGCCACAGCGACCTGTCCACCACGCAGATCTACACCCATGTGGCCAAGGCCCGGCTGCAGGAACTACACGCTTTGCATCACCCTCGGGGTTGACGCTCGGGCGATCATCCAGCAGATTTCGACACCTCAAACGCTCGATATGGAAATCAAGCATGACCAGGTTCAAGTGCCCTGCAGCCATGCCGTTGCCGGTCAGTAATGTCTGACGCCCTGTGGGCCGCCCGCGAGGGCGATGCGCTGATGCACACCTCGATGATGGCCGACATCGTCAGTGGCGTGCTGGAAGTGGCCGCCAACGTCGCCATCGGCATGCTGGCCACCGCGGCGGTAACCGCGGCGCTGGGCCTGACCGTGGTCACCGGCGGCCTCGGCTGCTTCGTGCTCGGCGCGGTGGTGGGCATCGTGGTCGGCGTGGTCATGAGCAAGACCGGGGCCGACAAGGGCTTGAGCAGTTTATGCGAGGGCATCGGCAACTTCCTGTTCCCGCCCTCGGTGCAAGCCAACATCCTCACCGGCTCGAAGAATACCCACACCAATGGCAAACCGGCCGCACGCGCTGCCGGCGTCATCGTTGCCGCCGCTGCGCCCGCCGGCAGCGACGCGGCTCAGTCGCCGGCCGAGGAGGAGGAAGAAAGCTTCCTCGACATGGCCAAGGGATTTTTCTCGCAGATGTGGCGGCCTACGGTCGCCAGCCCGGCGCCGAACACCGAGCCTGCCGACGACGACAAGATCCTCTGCAGCAAGCATCCGCCGATGCCGCCGCAGTACCTGGCCGAAGGCTCGAGCAAGGTCACCATCAACGGTCACCCGGCCTGTCGCAGCGGCGATCGCAGCACCTGCGAGGCGGTGATCGTCGACGCCGGGCTGGTCTCCGATAATGTGCGTATCGGCGGCGACTCGATCGTGGTCCGGGAGATTCGCAGCGGCAAGACCCCAGGCATCGGCCTGGCGATTACCGCCTTGATGATGCTGCGCGGGCGCGGCGGCAAGTTCTACAGCAAGTTCGGCTGCATGTTGATTGGCGGCATCGGCAGCGCCGTCACCAGCCAGGTTACCGGCGCGATCACCAGCGCCATCGCCGGCTCACCCAACCCGGTCCACAGCTCCACTGGCGCCAAACTGTTGAGCGGCGAAGCCGAGCTTGATTTCAGCCTTCCGGGCTTGATCCCGTTGGACTGGCAGCGCTACTACAACAGCCGGGATGAACGCCGCGACGGCCTGTTCGGTGCTGGCTGGAGCGTCGATTACGAAGTCTCCGTCGCTATCGAAGCGCATCCTGAAGGCGGCGAGCACCTGCTGTTCACCGATGAGCAGGCACGGGTCGTCGACATGGGCCATATCCCTCGTGGTGATGCCGTGTTCAGCGCCGGCGAAGGCCTCAGCGTGCGTCGCGCGCACAATGGCGAACTGCTGATCGAAAGCGTCGACGGTCTCTATCGTCTGTTCCAGCCCACCCCGAACAATCCGCAGCGCCTGCGCCTGGCGCAACTGGGTGACCGCAACGACAACCGCATCTACCTGGACTACGACAGCAACGGCCGCTTGCTCAGGCTGCGCGATACCTTTGATGTGGTCCAGGTGCAGTTGGTTTACAGCAGCCAATGGCCAGCCCGGGTCAGCCATATCGAGCGATGGTACAGCGACGAGTCGAACGAGCTGCTGGTCAGCTATGCCTATGACAGCAACGGCGACTTGGCCGAAGTCCGCGACGCCAGCGGCCAGGTGCAGCGGCGCTTTGCCTATGACCAGGGCCGGCGCATGGTCGAACACCAGCTGCCCAGCGGCCTGCGTTGCTTCTATGAATGGACTCGTGCCGTAGACGACTGGCGCGTGGCCCGGCACTGGACCGACGACGGTGACGAGTACCGTTTCGACTACGACATCGAAGCTGGCATCACCCGGGTCACCGACGGTTTGCAGCGGGTCAGCACACGCTACTGGAACCCGCAGTACCAGATCACCCAGTACACCGACGCCCTCGGCCACACCTGGCGTTTCGAGTGGAACGACGAACGCCAGTTGCTGGGCGCCACCGACCCGCAGGGTGGGCAATGGCAATATCTGTACGATGAGTCCGGCAACCTCTGCGAAAGCATCGATCCACTGGGCCGCAGCGAGGCGACCCAGTGGCTGGAGCACTGGTCACTGCCCCGGGTACAGACCGACAAGGCCGGTAAGCGCTGGCGCTATCGCTACGACCAGCGCGGCAACTGCAGCAGCGAAACCGATCCGCTGGGCCGCACCACCCGCTACCGCCATGACGAACGCGGCCAGGTGGTGGAGATCATCGATGCGGCGGGCAAGCACAAGCACCTGCGCTGGAACGAATTGGGCCTGCTGATCGAGCAGGTCGATTGTTCGGGGTACCCGACCCGCTTCAGCTATGACCGGCGCGGGCATCTGCAGGCGGTCACCGATGCCCTCGGCGAACGTACCGAGTACCAGTACGATGCCCAGGGCCGATTGCTCGGCTCGCAATTGCCCGATGGGCGCAGTGAGCACTATCAGCTTGATCGCAACGGCCAGCTCAACAGCTATACCGACCCTGCCGGGCACTCCACCCAATACCGCTATAACCGGCGTGGCCAGGTGCAGCAGCGTATCGATCCGCATGGTCGGCGGGTGCAGTTCAGTTACGACGCCTACGGGCGGCTGCTGGCGCTGACCAATGAAAATAGCGAAAGCTACAGGTTCAGCTGGGACCTGGCTGATCGCCTGACTGAACAGCAGGATCTTGACGGCAGCGCCAGCCGCTATCACTACGACCGGCTGGATAACCTCAGTTGCGTTGAGTACCTCCCCGCCCCCCAAGGCGATGCTGAAGCGATCATTCATCAATTGCACCGGGATGCCGTCGGGCGCTTGATCAAAAAGCGCACCGACGATGGTGAAACCCGGTACAGCTACGATCCCCTTGATCAACTGACGGCAATCAGCTTCACCGACAAGGCAGGCAACAGCGAGCAACTGGCCTTCACTTACGATGCCCTTGGCCAATTGCTGGAAGAGCACAGCGCCAGTGGTGTGCTGCAACATCACTACGACGAACTCGGCAACCTGATCCAGACCCAGCTGCCCGACGGCCGCTGGCTCAACCGCCTGTACTACGGCAGCGGCCATCTGCACCAGCTCAACCTCGACGGCAAGGTGATCAGCGATTTCGAACGCGACCGCCTGCACCGTGAAGTGCTGCGCACCCAGGGCCGGGTCAGCACCCGCAGCGAGTACGACCGCAGCGGTCGTTTGCGCTCACGCCTGCGCCGCCCCAACCACCAGCCGCCGCAACTGCCGGCTACGGTACAGCAACGCTTCGATTTCGACTCGGCAGACAACCTGATCGGCCGTTTCAACCAGCAGCCCGGCAGCCAGCACCAGCAATTGCTGCACTACGATGCCAGCGGCCGGATCATGGCCAGCCAGGACGCTGGCCAGGGCCAGAGCGAAACCTTCGCCTACGACGCCGCCGCCAACCTGCTCGATGGGCCGCAAGCCGGCATCGGCCTGGTGCGCCATAACCGCTTGCTCACCTACCAGGACAAACGCTACCGCTACGACGGCTTCGGCCGCCTGATCGAGAAACGCAGCAGCCGGCGTGGCATTCAACATTTCAGCTACGACGCCGAGCACCGCCTGATCCAGGTGCGCAGCCAGCACGGTGGGCGCGAACGGATACTGAACATGCGCTACGACCCGCTCGGGCGGCGTGTCGAGAAAAGCGAATATGACGATCAGGGCAATCTGCTCGACCAGACCCGCTTCGCCTGGGATGGCCTGCGCTTGCTGCAGGAGCATCGCCACAGCCAGACCAGCCTGTATCTGTATGTGGAAGACAGTCACGAACCTTTGGCTCGGGTTGACGGTACAGGGCAGTACCAGCAGGTGCGCTACTACCATACCGATCTCAATGGCCTGCCCGAACAGTTGACGGCTGACAGTGGCGAAGCGCTCTGGCAGGCACGCTATCAGGTCTGGGGCAATACCCTGCAGGAAGTGCGTGAGGCGCATTTCATCGAAGAGCAGAACCTGAGGTTTCAGGGCCAGTACCTGGATCGTGAGACTGGTCTGCACTACAACACGTTTCGGTTTTATGATCCGGATATCGGACGCTTTATCCAGACAGACCCGATCAGTCTGGCCGGTGGTATAAACCTCTATCAGTACAGTGCGAATCCGTTTGATTGGATCGATCCACTGGGGCTCTCCTGTGGGCCTAGAAGGACCCGGCACGTTCCGAATCGCCACGTCCGGCGGCACAATGATGTAGGCAAAAGTAAATTCACGCCTGCGGAACATAGAAAGCTACAGGCAAAAAGCAAATACAGAAAGCCGAGTCAGTACAAGAAGCTAGAGGACAGAACCATGAAACAACCCACCAGAGTTATTCGTCAGAATGATGGTCGAATTCGTTATGAGCGTGATTATGGTAGGGTGATCGGTACACGGGGTGAGAAAGGTCATGTCACAATCTATGACCCTGTGAAGGATAAGGTAGTAACATCTTACCCCTCTCATTTTTAAGGTATTTTTTATGTTGGACTTCTCTTATTTGTCAGACAAGCGAGGCGATAAGCCTTTCCTTCAGCTAAGTGATGCTGACGTCGCACGCGTCCATGATGCCTTTGCTAGGTTACGCGAAAAAACGGGTGTTTATATTGATCCTTATGGTCGGACAAGAATCTATCCTGAACATCAAAAAATACTCATCACGCTCCTGTCGAAGGATGCGGATGGCAGCGTGCTTCTTTTTATTGATTTTTTGAAAGTTGCCAGTGAGGCAGATGAGGTTTTGCTGGCAGACGGTGATTGATAGGGTGTCGTAGGCAGGTGAGGTGTTCCAAGATTTGCCAGAAACCTCAAAGGCTGTGCACTCATATATTCAAAGGGTGGCAATGAAAAGTAGAATCATTGTTGAAACCTACGTTAAAGTTTTCGACGGTTTTGTTGACTTCTTTGAGTTTCAAGGCGAGGAACGCCGCCTGGATCAAATTGAAGGGGCTTTGGTTCTATCGATCAATGGTAAAAGTCTAATTGACCAAAGCATGTTTGATTATGTCGACGACCTGTGGAGCTATTTGTCAGAGGGACTGCTGAAGGTCAGTGAGGGGCAAGCGTTCAGCTGCTTTTTTCCGGACCAGCCAATCGAAGTCAAACTTACCCCTGCCAATGGTCGTCTGCAGGTGAGCGTCAATTGTCACAGCGAGGTGTCTGTCGCCGCCGATAAAGATGAATTTGTCAGGGTCATGAGCGAACACGCACGCAAATTTTTCACTCGGTTGCAGGAGATAGAGCCTGGCGCTAAAGGTACTTGCGACTACGCATTGGGACACCTGAACAAAATTCGTCGGTAACCGCCGCCCCTGGCGCACGCAGCCTTGCGCTCCCGATCAAGCACGCCTCGACCGCCGTCGCTTCTGTGGTAGGCTTGGGCGGTTTGCACCGAGGGCCGCAATGACACCCCGATTTCAGCACGGGCGTGCTGCATCCGGCCCCCTGTCCGCCTTCAGGAGTTCCCATGCGCGTGACCCAGATTTTCGCTGCCGCCGCCCTGGCGCTGGCCAGTACCTTTGCCTTCGCCGCGGCCACCGATACCAATGCCGGTGCCGAGCAGGCGATTCGCAAGTCGTTGCAGAACCTCCAGCTGGAGGTTCCGATCGAAAGCGTTGCCAGCAGCCCGCTCAATGGCCTGTACGAAGTCAAGCTGCAGGGCGGCCGCGTGCTGTACGCCAGCGCCGACGGCCAGTTCGTCATGCAGGGCTACCTGTTCCAGATCCAGGACGGCAAGCCGGTCAACCTCACCGAGAAGACCGAGCGCCAGGGCATCGCCAAGTTGATCAACGGTATTCCGGCCGGCGAGATGGTGGTCTACCCGGCCAAGGGCGAGACCAAGTCGCACATCACCGTGTTCACCGACACCACCTGCCCGTACTGCCACAAGCTGCATGCCGAAGTGCCGGAGCTCAACCGCCGCGGTATCGAAGTGCGTTACGTCGCCTTCCCGCGCCAGGGCCTGGGTTCGCCGGGCGACGAGCAGTTGCAGGCGGTCTGGTGCTCCAGTGATCGCCGCGCGGCGCTGGACAAGATGGTCGATGGCAAGGAAATCAAGGCAGCCAAGTGCGCCAACCCGGTCAGCAAGCAGTTCCAGCTGGGCCAGTCGATTGGTGTAAATGGCACGCCGGCGATCGTTCTACAGAATGGCCAGGTGATTCCGGGCTACCAGCCGGCGCCGCAAGTGGCCAAACTGGCCCTGGCCGAGAGCAAGTAACCAATTCAGTACGCCGTCGTCATGGGGTGACGGCATGTTTCACGGTCGGCGCAGGTGCCGGCCGTTCTATGGGGAGTTCACAGTGAAACCGGTCAAAGTAGGCATCTGTGGGTTGGGGACCGTCGGTGGCGGAACCTTCAATGTACTTCAGCGCAACGCCGAGGAGATCGCCCGCCGTGCCGGGCGCGGTATTGAAGTGGCACAGATTGCCATGCGCTCGCAGAACCCGAACTGCCAGATTACCGGTACCCCCATTACCGCTGATGTGTTCGAAGTCGCGAGCAACCCCGAGATCGATATCGTCATCGAGCTGATCGGCGGCTACACCATCGCCCGCGACCTGGTGCTCAAGGCCATTGAAAACGGCAAGCACGTGGTCACCGCCAACAAGGCGCTGATCGCCGTGCACGGCAACGAGATCTTCGCCAAGGCCCGCGAGAAGGGCGTCATCGTCGCCTTCGAAGCTGCCGTGGCCGGTGGCATCCCGGTGATCAAGGCGATCCGCGAGGGCCTGTCGGCCAACCGCATCAACTGGCTGGCCGGGATCATCAACGGCACCGGCAACTTCATCCTCACCGAAATGCGCGACAAGGGCCGTGCCTTCCCCGATGTGCTGGCCGAAGCCCAGGCGCTGGGCTACGCCGAGGCCGACCCGACCTTCGACGTCGAAGGCATCGATGCCGCGCACAAGCTGACCATCCTGGCGTCCATCGCCTTCGGTATCCCGCTGCAGTTCGACAAGGCCTACACCGAGGGCATCACCCAGCTGACCACCGCCGACGTGAACTATGCCGAGGCCCTGGGCTACCGCATCAAGCATCTGGGCGTGGCCCGTCGCACCGCCGACGGCATCGAGCTGCGTGTGCACCCGACGCTGATCCCCAATGATCGCCTGATCGCCAACGTCAATGGCGTGATGAATGCGGTGATGGTCAATGGTGACGCCGCCGGTTCCACCTTGTACTACGGCGCCGGTGCCGGCATGGAGCCGACCGCCTCGTCGGTGGTCGCCGACCTGGTCGATGTAGTTCGTGCCATGACCTCCGACCCGGAGAACCGTGTACCGCACCTGGCCTTCCAGCCGGATGCGCTGTCGGCCCACCCGATCCTGCCGATCGAAGCCTGCGAAAGCGCCTACTACCTGCGTATCCAGGCCAAGGACCACCCGGGCGTGCTGGCCCAGGTCGCCAGCATTCTCTCGGAGCGTGGCATCAACATCGAGTCGATCATGCAGAAGGAAGCCGAGGAACAGGATGGCCTGGTGCCGATGATCCTGCTGACCCACCGTGTGGTCGAGCAGCGTATCGACGACGCCATCGTCGCCCTGGAGGCACTCCAGGACGTGGTCGGCAAGGTCGTGCGCATCCGCGTCGAACAGCTCAATTAATTCCGGCGGTGGGCCGCGACGGCGGCCCGCGCCCAGCATCGAAGGTTTGCACCCATGCGCTATATCAGTACCCGCGGCCAGGCTCCGGCCCTGAACTTCGAAGACGTCCTGCTGGCTGGCCTGGCCAGCGATGGCGGCCTGTACGTACCCGAGAACCTGCCACGCTTCACCCAGGAAGAGATTGCGTCCTGGGCTGGCCTGCCGTACCACGAGCTGGCCTTCCGGGTGATGCGCCCGTTCGTCGAAGGCAGCATCGCCGATGCCGATTTCAAGAAAATCCTCGAAGAGACCTATGGCAACTTCGCCCACGCCGCGGTCGCGCCGCTGCGCCAGCTCAATGGCAACGAGTGGGTGATGGAGCTGTTCCACGGCCCGACCCTGGCCTTCAAGGACTTCGCCCTGCAGTTGCTCGGCCGTCTGCTCGACCACGTGCTGGTCAAGCGCGGCGAGCGCGTGGTGATCGTCGGTGCCACCAGCGGTGACACCGGCTCGGCCGCCATCGAAGGCTGCCGCCGTTGCGACAACGTCGACATCTTCATCCTGCACCCGCACCAGCGCGTGTCGGAAGTGCAGCGCCGGCAGATGACCACCATCCTCGGCGACAACATCCACAACATCGCCATCGAAGGCAACTTCGACGACTGCCAGGAGATGGTCAAGGCCAGCTTCGCCGACCAGTCCTTCCTCAAGGGCACTCGCCTGGTGGCGGTCAACTCGATCAACTGGGCGCGGATCATGGCCCAGATCGTCTACTACTTCCATGCCGCGCTGCAGCTCGGCGGCCCGGCGCGCTCGGTGGCGTTCTCGGTGCCGACCGGCAACTTCGGCGATATCTTCGCCGGTTACCTGGCGCGCAACATGGGCCTGCCGATCAGCCAGCTGGTGGTGGCGACCAATCGCAACGACATCCTGCACCGCTTCATGAGCGGCAACCAGTACGTCAAGGACGCCCTGCACCCGACCCTGTCGCCATCGATGGACATCATGGTCTCGTCCAACTTCGAGCGTCTGCTGTTCGACCTGCACGGCCGCAATGGTGCCGCGGTTGCCCAACTGATGAACACCTTCAAGCAAGGCGGCGGCTTCAGCGTCGAGCAGGATCGCTGGACCGAAGCGCGCAAGCTGTTCGATTCGCTGGCCGTCACCGACGAGCAGACCTGCGAGACCATCGCCGAGGTGTTCCAGAGCACCGGTGAAGTCCTCGACCCGCACACCGCGATCGGCGTCAAGGCCGCCCGCGAATGCCGCCGCAGCCTGGATACGCCGATGGTGGTGCTGGGCACCGCGCATCCGGTCAAGTTCCCCGAGGCGGTGGAGAAGGCCGGTGTCGCCAAGGCACTGGAGCTGCCGGCGCATCTTTGCGATCTGTTCACCCGTGAGGAGCGTTGCACGGTGCTGGCCAATGACTTGAAGACCGTGCAGGCCTTTGTCAGCCAGCATGGCAACCGCGGCAAACCACTCTAAGCCGACCCCAGTCACAGGGAAGCCCGTTTTGCACGGGCTTTTTTGTGGGTGCACAACAGGCGCGAACGGCTTTCAGATCTTTCCCATGTAGTTCGATGGTTCCCCCTACTAAAGTGGCGTTCAAACCAACACCACACATGGCTCCAGGGGGGAAGCTCATGCATCAGCTGAATGTTCTTATCCACCAGGCTCGGCCCTACTATCAGATGCTGTTACATCAGGCCTTCAATGCCCAAGGTGTGTACAACGTCCGGCTCACCGATGATGTTCCAGCAGCGACGGCCCATATGGCGCGGCGACAGCAGTCCGTTGATGTGCTGGTGCTTGATCCGGCAATGCCAAGGCGCCATGCCCGTCGCCTGTTCAAGTATCTGGTGCAGGCTTCCTGTACGGGAGGCTTGTTATTTGTCGGCAGTGACGGCGCTGAGGGTATCGGCCTGGCGCTCGAGGCGCGCAAGCAGGGTTTGAAAGTCCTGGCCGAGTTGCCCTGGCCGATGTCCATGGTGGGCCTGGAACAGGCACTGGGGCGCCTGTAGCCTGCTTAACGGCAGCAGGGCGGGGGCAGAGTATCTAGGCTGTCATGTTTGCGGCGCATGCTCGTGATGACGGGCCAGGGCGAACTTTCCGTCGGCCCCGATGGTCAGTTTCCTTACCCTAACCAGCGAGTAATCCGGATGGAAAGAATCTGCAGACTGCTCAACGATGCCCTGACCCCTTACCAGGCCGAAATTGGGCCGGCCGATAGCCGTGGCCGCCGGCACCTGAGTGTTCTCGATGAACACGGTTTGTCGATTCTGCGGCGTACGGTCTGTGAGCGAGAGCTGGTGGAGCAGCAATTGCTGGTCGACCTGGTTGATGGCCTGCACCGTGACCTGCAAATTGCCGAAGGTCGCCTGCAGCCTTGTGTGATCGCCGCCTTGCAGCATCAGAAGCAAATACCCGGAACCTTTGCCTGACCGGGCCGTCAGACACAGCAAGGGCAGTTTGATGGTGCTTTGCTCCGGTACCATTCAGGCTGTCACGGGAAGTCCCAAGGGCTTTCGCTTGACCCCGGTCGCCCCCCCCCAGCGTCCGGGGTTTCTTTTGGCCTGAATTCACCCGCACCCGTGTAGGAGCCGTTACCGTCCCATGGACATCAACTCAGTGCGCAGGGGCTTCACCCTCTTCGAAGAAATGCCGGGCCTGGCCCAGGTAATCCTCCTGGAGTTCGGCATCCAGCCAGCGTGCATAGAGGCCCGGCAAGGTGTCGCGACGCAGCGCGGGCAGCAATTGGTCTATATGGTCGATCGCCTTGCGCCCCAGGGCAGTGTCCGAGCAACCCACATGGAGGAACTGGTAGCGGTTGACGCTACGAATGGGATAGAACCGGTAATCGTCCAGTGAGCCATTCTGCTGCTGGATCAGGTAACGCATCTCCGGCCAGTAGCCGAGCACCAGCTGCAGGCGCCCCAATTGCTGCATTTGCAGCAGGCTGGCCGTGGCATCGTTGCCGTAGTGACGGCTGAACGCGGTATCGGGCAGTTGCCGCAGGACTTCGTCGACCTGCGCGCTGTAGCTGCGTTCAGCGACGATCCCCAGTTTGAGGCGGGTTTCGGTAAGCAAGCGCTGCAGGTCCACCTGCTGCCCTTCCAGGTATGGGGTCAATAGCGCCTGGTCTTGCTTGCGCACGATCAGGCCACTGCTCAACACTCCTAGCGATGGCAGAGAGAAGTGCACATACCGGGCGCGCTCGGGCGTCCACAGCAGGGTCGGATCGCAGGTGAAACTGGGCTCCTGGAGCATCTGCAGGCCCCGGGCTCGATTGACCCGGATGATGCTGTGATCGTACTCGGGCATTCGGGTGATCAGCATCGGCAGCAGTTGGTCGATCACCCCCTGGCCCTTGGCCGGCCCTTCGAAGATGGTGAACGGCGGCAGGTCGCGCACCAGCCACAGCAGGCGCTCCCTGGCCTCTGCCGCCTGCCCCGCGAGTGAGGTCAGCGCCAGACAGAGGATGATGGGCAGATGACGAATACCCATGGGATGTCGATCAGACCGTACCGGCCGCGCGCAGGCGGGCAATGGCGGCTGAGTCGTAGCCCAGGCCGGCCAGCACCGTAGCCGTGTGTTCGCCCAGGGCAGGGCCGATCCATTCGGTCGAACCGGGGGTGTCTGACAGCTTGGGCACGATGCCCGGCATCTTGAATGGTTTGCCATCCGGCAGCCGGGCCTGGAGGAACATCTCGCGGGCGAGGAATTGCGGGTCGCTCAGCATGTCTTCGGCGGAGTAGATCCGGCTGGCCGGCACCTCGGCGTCCTTGAGCACCTGCATCACCGTGTCCAGCGGCAGGCCGTTGGCCCAGCGGTCGATAACGCCGTACAGCTCGTCGCGGCGGGCATCGCGACCATCATTGGTGGCCAGGGCGGCATCGTTGGCCAGGTCGTCACGACCGATAGCCTGCATGAAGCGCTTGAAGATCGCATCGCCATTGGCGCCAATCTGCACATGTCGGCCATCGGCGGTGGTGTGAATGCATGAAGGGGTGATACCCGGCATGATATTGCCGGTGCGCTCGCGGATGAAACCGAACACGTCGAATTCCGGCACCATGCTTTCCATCATGGCGAAGATCGCTTCGTACAGCGCCACATCCACGACTTGGCCGTCGCCACCGTTGATTTCACGATGACGCAGGGCCATCAGCGCGCCAATCACGCCCCAGAGGGCGGCAATGGAGTCGCCGATTGAAATCCCCGTGCGCACTGGCGGGCGATCCTCGAAACCGGTGATGTAGCGCAATCCGCCCATGGATTCGCCAACCGCGCCGAAGCCTGGCTGGTCCTTCATCGGGCCGGTCTGGCCGAAGCCTGACAGGCGCACCATGACCAGGCGCGGGTTGAGGGCATGCAGCACATCCCAGCCCAGCCCGAGTTTTTCCAGCACGCCCGGGCGGAAGTTCTCGATCAGGATGTCGGCCTCGGCCAGCAGGCGCTTGAGCACTTCGCGGCCTTCAGGATGCTTGAGGTTGAGGGTCAGTGATTGCTTGTTGCGCGCCTGGACGAACCACCATAGCGAGGTGCCCTCGTACAGCTTGCGCCATTTGCGCAGCGGATCACCGCCATCGGGCGACTCGACCTTGATCACCTCGGCACCGAACTCGGCGCAGATCCGCGAGGCGAACGGGCCGGCGATCAGGGTGCCGAGCTCGATGACTTTCAGGCCGGCGAGGGGTTTGCTGGGCGTTGTCATGGGGCATCCGTGGCGTCTGGGCGTGACGCAGGTTGTATCACAGCTCGGCGGCGGCAGGTATATCGGCATTGTCTGAACCGGCGCTGACGCCTGGGATCAGTTAGACTGTGCGCATTTCCCCCCGCAAGAAGCCTATTGCCCATGGCCCAGCCGTCCACCACCTACAAGTTCGAATTGAATCTGACCGACCTCGACCGCGGCGTGTACGAGAACGTCCGCCAGACCATCGCCCGCCACCCTTCGGAAACCGAAGAACGTATGGCCGTGCGCCTGCTGGGCTATGCCCTCTGGTACAACGAGCAGCTGTCCTTTGGCCGTGGCCTGTCGGACGTCGATGAGGCGGCACTGTGGGAAAAAAGCCTGGACGACCGGATCCTGCACTGGATCGAAGTCGGCCAGCCTGACGCCGACCGCCTGACCTGGTGCTCGCGGCGCACCGAGCGCACCAGCCTGCTGGCCTACGGCAGCCTGCGCGTGTGGGAGACCAAGGTGGTCGGCGCGGTCAAGGGCCTGAAGAACCTGAGCATTGCCGCCGTGCCGCAAGAAGTGCTGGAAACCCTCGCCACCGATATGCCGCGTACCATCAAGTGGGACGTGATGATCAGCGAAGGCACTGTGTTCGTCACCGACGACCGTGGCCAGCACGAAGTGCAGTTGCAATGGCTGCTTGGCGAGCGCGGCTGACCTGAAACAAAGCGGAATTGCGAAGACCCCATGCGTATCGAACCACGTCCCCTGCCGTCCCCCCTGCCGTTGCTGGGCAACCTGCCGCCCTTGCTGACCCGTCTGTACGCCGCCCGTGGCGTAGCGTCCGAGGCCGAGCTGGACAAGAGCCTGGCGCGCTTGCTGCCTTACCAGCAACTCAAGGGTATCGACGCGGCGGTGGAGCTGCTGGTCGAGGCGCTCGATCAGCGCCAGCGCATTCTCATCGTCGGCGATTTCGATGCCGACGGCGCCACCGCCAGCACGGTCGGCGTGCTGGGCTTGCGCTTGCTGGGTGCGGCCCATGTCGACTACCTGGTGCCCAACCGCTTCGAGTATGGCTACGGCCTGACCCCGGAGATCGTCGCGGTTGCGCTCGAGCGCCAGCCGCAATTGCTGATCACCGTGGACAACGGTATCTCCAGCGTCGATGGCGTGGCCGCGGCCAAGGCTGCCGGGCTCAAGGTGCTGGTCACCGACCACCACCTGCCGGGCGAGCAACTGCCGGCCGCCGACGCCATCGTCAATCCCAACCAGCCCGGTTGCGCGTTTCCGAGCAAGTCACTGGCCGGTGTCGGCGTGATCTTCTACGTGCTGATGGCCCTGCGTGCGCGGTTGCGCAGCCTGGGGCGCTACGAAACGCAGCCGCAGCCGAACATCGGCGAGCTGCTTGACCTGGTGGCACTGGGCAGCGTCGCCGACGTGGTACCACTGGATGCCAACAACCGCATCCTGGTGCATCAGGGGCTGGAGCGTATCCGCGCCGGTCGCGCCCGCCCGGGGCTCAAGGCCATCCTCGAAGTGGCGCGGCGCGACCACAAGCGCATCACTTCCACTGACCTTGGCTTCATCCTTGGCCCTCGGCTCAATGCCGCCGGGCGCCTGGACGACATGAGCCTGGGCATCGAATGCCTGTTGTGCGAAGACGCGGCGCTTGCGCTGGACATGGCCCAGCAACTGGATGGCCTGAACCAGGATCGCAAGTCCATCGAGCAGGGCATGCAGCGCGAGGCTTTGGCCCAGCTCAAGGATCTGCCGGTCGAGTCCATGCCTTATGGCTTGTGCCTGTTCGACGCCGACTGGCACCAGGGGGTGATCGGTATCCTCGCTTCGCGCCTTAAAGAGCGTTATCACCGCCCGACCATCGCCTTTGCCGATGCGGGAGAAGGGGTGCTGAAGGGCTCGGCGCGCTCGGTGCCGGGGTTCCATATCCGTGATGCGCTGGACGCCGTTGCGGCGCGGCATCCGAGCTTGATCAGCAAGTTCGGTGGGCATGCCATGGCGGCGGGGCTGTCCTTGCCGGCCGAGAATTTCCCTGCGTTTGCCGAGGCGTTCGACGACGAGGTGCGGCGCCAGTTGCGTGAGGAAGACCTGACCGGGCGGTTGTTGTCGGATGGCACGTTGGCGGTGGAGGAGTTTCACCTGGACCTGGCGCGGGCATTACGCAATGCCGGGCCCTGGGGGCAGCACTTTCCCGAGCCGTTGTTCCATGGGGTGTTCCAGCTGGTCGAACAGCGGGTCGTAGGGGAGCGGCATCTGAAAGTGGTGCTCAAGAGCGAGTGTGGGGCGGTGCGGTTGGATGGGATTGCCTTTGGGATTGACCGGGAGGTCTGGCCGAATCCTACAGTGCGGTGGGTGGAGTTGGCTTACAAGTTGGATGTGAATGAGTTTCGGGGGAATGAGAGTGTGCAGTTGATGATTGCGCATATGGAGGCGCGGTGATCTTTTGTTGGGGTTTTTGGGGGGTTGGGGGTTTTGGAGTTTTGGTTGTTTTGAAGTTGTATGCGCATTCATTTGCGATGGCGACGCATAGTCACCTTTCCGCCCTTACGGCGGCTTACTTTGGTCTTGGCCAAAGTAAGCAAAGCCGCTGCGCTCCATTCATCCGGCCCTCCGCTTCGCTCCGGGTTCCCTCACTCCGGCCTTGCTCCCGGGAGGACCGCGCTGAACGCCCCATCCTGGGGCGCAGCGCTTGACGGGCATCCATGCCCGTCACCTCCCTCCGCAAGACCTCCGTTCGGCCTCCTGAAGTCGCGAAGTTACGGGCGGCGCCTGCACTAACGCAGCTAGTCGCTAGTTGCCATCGTGGGAACTCTAGATCAACATCGCGGGGCAATGAAGAACAACATTACAACCACTAACAAAACCAACATATCTGCTCTTGATCTGCTCCTGATCTGCTTTTGATTTTGCTTCTAAGTGCGCGATAGTTCAGGCGCCACCAATTGCGACTTCAGGAGGCCGAGTGGAGTTCTTGCGTAGTGGGGCGACGGCCATGGATGGCCGTCGAGCGCTGCGCCCCAGGATGGGGCGTACAGCGCGGTACCCACGGGAGCAAGAACGGAGCGAGGGAACCCCGTAGCGAAGCGTAGGGGCCGCATGAACGGAGCCGAACGGTTTTGCCTACTTTTGTCAAGACAAAAGTAGGTCGCCGTAAAGGCGAAAGGGTGACTAAATGTCGACATCTTCTACGAATGCGCTCACAAAACCCAAAACAATCGCCCCGAACCCGAACCCGAACCCTTACCCCCGAAAAGCCCGAATAAAAACCCCCACCGCCTCCCGCACATGCGCCTCAGCCTCATCCCCCACCAGCGCCGGCGAGCACCCCAGCAGCAACCGATAATCCGGCGCCCCCTTCACCAGGCAGAAGAAATGCTCCGCCGCCTGCCACGGGTTATCGATCCGCAGCAGTCCCCGCTGATCGACACAACGCAGCAACGCCTCCATCCCGCTCATTACCCGCTTGGGCCCCGCCGCGTAGAAGTACTGACCAAAACCCGGATCCTGGCTGCCCAGGGCAAAGATCAGGCGGCTCAGCTTGACGGCCTCGTCGCTGCTGATCAAAGCCTGGAAGCCACGGGCAATGTTCAGCAGCACGTCTTCCACCGCCGCGCCTTCGGGATACTCGAACATCAGGTCAGGCAACTGGTTCTGGCAGGTGGCCATGACCGCCGCGCCGAACAGCGTCTGCTTGTCGGTGAAATGGCTGTAGACGGTGAGTTTTGAAACACCTGCCGCCGCCGCGACCGCATCCATGCTGGTGTTGGCATAGCCAAGGCTGAGGAACAGGTGCTTGGCAGCTTCGAGGATGGCCTCGCGCTTAGCCAGGTCCTTGGGCCGGCCGGGGCCGATGGGTGCGTCGTTGGACATGAGGGACCGCATTCTCTGTGAAAGGGGCACATCTTACCGGGTCCGCGGGCGGTCGGCTGCAGCGTACGTCGTATCACTAAAAAGGCATTTTCTCTGAAACGCCCGCTTCCCCGACCAGGTTCGCTAATTTAATATACTCATCAGTATAAATATTCAAAGCGCCCTCTGCCAAAGGTCATTCATCATGTTGCGTCGTGCATTGTCACTCGCCCTGCCGGCCGCCGCCGTGCTGCTGCTCACCGCCTGCGGCCAGGAGGCCGCGCCGCCCACCGCGCCGCGTCCGGCGTTGGTGGTTCAACCACAACCGGCTGGCGCCTCCGCCGACAGTTACCCCGGCGAGGTGCGGGCGCGCTTCGAACCTGACCTGGCGTTCCGTATCGGTGGCAAGGTCAGCAAACGCCTGGTGGAGGAGGGGCAGCGGGTCAAGGCCGAGCAGCCGCTGGCCGAACTCGATCCCCAGGACGTACGCCTGCAACTGGAAGCCAACCGCGCTCAGCTGGCGGCGGCCGAGGCCAACCTGGCGCTGGTGCTCGCCGAGCGCGATCGCTACCAGAAACTGCTGCATCGGCAAATGGTCAGCCACTCTCAGTTCGACAATGCCGAGAACCTCTATCGCGCCGGCATGGCCCGTCTGAAGCAAGCCAAGGCCGAGTACGAGGTAGCGGGTAACCAGGCCGAGTATGCCGTGTTGCGCGCCCCTCAGGCCGGCGTGATTGCCAAGCGCCAGGTCGAAGTGGGGCAGGTGGTGGCGGCAGGGCAAACCGTCTTCACGCTGGCCGCCGATGGTGAGCGCGAAGTGGCCATAGGCCTCCCAGAGCAGCAGTTCGCCCGCTTTGCCGTAGGGCAGGTAGTCAGCGTTGAACTTTGGTCGCACCCGAACCGGCGCTTCGAAGGGCGTATTCGCGAGCTCTCCCCGGCGGCGGACCCCCGTTCGCGCACCTTCGCCGCGCGCATCGCCTTTACCTCCAACGCCACCCCGGCCGAACTGGGTCAGAGCGCACGGGTGTTCATCGACCATGGCGAACGCTCGCCGCTGGCGGTGCCGCTGTCGGCGGTGACCGCCGAAGCGGGGCAGGCCTATGTCTGGCGGATCGGCCAGGATAACCGCCTGGAACGCGTCCCCGTGCGCCTCGGCGCTTATGGCGCGGACAGCGTGCCGGTGCTCGAAGGCCTGCAGGCCGGCGACTGGGTGGTTGCCGCCGGTGGCCACGTGCTGCGCGAGGGGCAACAAGTGCGGCCTGTGGACCGCAGCAACCGTGAAGTGAACCTGGCGGCCAAGGAGTAAGTCCCGATGGGTTTCAACCTTTCCGCCTGGGCGCTGCGCAACCGCCAGATCGTGTTGTTCCTGATGATACTGCTGGCAGCAATTGGCGCCATTTCCTACACCAAGCTCGGACAGAGCGAGGACCCTCCGTTCACCTTCAAGGCCATGGTCATCCGGACCCTTTGGCCGGGCGCGACCGCCGAGGAGGTCGCCCGCCAGGTCACCGAGCGTATCGAAAAGAAACTGATGGAGACTGGCGAGTACGAGCGGATCGTCTCGTTCTCCAGGCCCGGCGAGTCCCAGGTCACCTTCATGGCCCGCGATTCGATGCATTCGGCGCACATCCCCGAGTTGTGGTACCAGATCCGCAAGAAAGTCGCGGATATCAAGCACACCCTGCCCCCCGAAGCGCAGGGGCCATTCTTCAATGACGAGTTCGGCACCACCTTCGGCAATATCTACGCCCTGACCGGTGCCGGCTTCGACTATGCGGTGCTCAAGGACTACGCCGACCGTATCCAGATCCAGCTGCAGCGGGTCAAGGACGTGGGCAAGGTGGAGCTCATCGGCCTGCAGGACGAAAAGATCTGGATCGAACTGTCCAACGTCAAGCTGGCCACGCTCGGGGTGCCGCTCGCCGCCGTGCAGCAGGCACTGCGCGAGCAGAACGCGGTGAGTACCGCGGGCTTCTTCGAAACCCCCAGCGAGCGCCTGCAACTGCGGGTCAGTGGGCGCTTCGACAGCGTCGAACAGATTCGCCAGTTCCCTATCCGCATCGGTGACCGCACCTTCCGCATCGGTGATGTCGCCGAAGTACAGCGCGGTTTCAACGACCCACCCGCGCCGCGCATGCGCTTCATGGGCGAGGACGCCATCGGGCTGGCGGTATCGATGAAGGACGGCGGCGACATCCTGGTGCTCGGCAAGGCCCTGGAAGGCGAGTTCGCCCGCCTCGCGCAGAGCCTGCCGGCGGGCATGGAGCTGCGCAAGGTGTCCGACCAGCCGGCGGCGGTGAAGGCCGGGGTTGGTGAGTTCGTTCAGGTGCTGGTTGAGGCCTTGGTCATTGTCCTGCTGGTGAGCTTCTTCTCGCTCGGCCTGCGCACCGGCCTGGTGGTGGCTCTGGCGATCCCGCTGGTGCTGGCCATGACCTTCGCTGCCATGCACTACTTCGGCATCGGCCTGCACAAGATCTCGCTGGGGGCGCTGGTGCTGGCCCTGGGCCTGCTGGTCGACGACGCGATCATCGCGGTGGAGATGATGGCGATCAAGATGGAACAGGGCTACGACCGGCTCAAGGCGGCGAGCTATGCCTGGACCAGCACGGCGTTCCCGATGCTCACCGGCACCCTGATCACCGCCGCAGGCTTCCTGCCGATTGCCACGGCGGCTTCGGGTACAGGGGAATACACCCGTTCGATCTTCCAGGTGGTGACCATCGCCCTGCTGACCTCCTGGGTTGCCGCAGTGGTATTCGTGCCCTACCTGGGCGAGCGCCTGCTGCCGGACCTGGCCAAGCTCCACGCGGCCCGCCGCGGCGCTGACGGGCACGCCCCCGACCCCTATGCGACGCCGTTCTACCAGCGTGTCCGGCGTGTAGTGGAATGGTGCGTGCGGCGGCGCAAGACGGTGATCGTGCTGACCATCGCCGCGTTCGTCGGTAGCATCCTGCTGTTCCGCTTCGTACCGCAGCAGTTCTTCCCCGCGTCCGGGCGGCCGGAACTGATGGTCGATCTTAAGCTGACCGAAGGCGCTTCGCTGAACAACACCGCCGAGCGGGTCAAGCAATTGGAGGCGCTCCTCAAGCAGCAGGACGGTATCGCCAACTATGTTGCCTATGTCGGCACCGGTTCGCCGCGTTTCTACCTGCCGCTGGACCAGCAACTGCCTGCGGCGAGCTTTGCCCAGTTCGTGGTGCTGGCCAAGTCGCTGGAGGACCGTGAACGCCTGCGCAGCTGGTTGATCGGCACCCTGGACCAGCAGTTCCCCGACTTGCGCTCACGGGTCACGCGCCTGGAAAACGGCCCGCCCGTAGGCTATCCGGTGCAGTTCCGTGTCACCGGCGAACACATCGAGAAGGTTCGCGCCCTGGCCCGCGAGGTGGCGGCCAAGGTGCGCGAGAACCCGCATGTGGTCAACGTGCACCTGGACTGGGAAGAACCGAGCAAGGCGGTGTACCTGGACATCGACCAGGACCGTGCCCGGGCGCTGGGCGTGAGCACCGCGCACCTGTCGAGCTTCCTGCAGAGTTCACTGACCGGCAGCAACGTCAGCCAGTACCGCGAAGACAACGAGCTGATCGAGATTCTCCTGCGTGGTACGCCAGAGGAGCGCCGTGAGCTGGGCAACCTGGGCAGTCTGGCGGTGCCCACCGACAACGGCCAGAGCGTGGCCCTGTCGCAGGTGGCGACCCTGGAGTACGGCTTCGAGGAAGGTATCATCTGGCACCGTAACCGCCTGCCCACGGTCACCGTGCGCGCCGATATCTACGACAAGGAACAGCCGGCGACCTTGGTCAAGCAGATCCAGCCGACGCTGGCGCAGATCAAGGACGAGCTGCCTGATGGCTACTTGCTCGAGGTGGGCGGGACGGTGGAAGACTCCGAGCGTGGCCAGCGTTCAGTGAACGCCGGGATGCCACTGTTCATCGTGGTGGTGCTGAGCCTGCTGATGATCCAGCTGCGCAGTTTCTCGCGGATGTTCATGGTGTTCCTCACCGCGCCCCTCGGGCTGATCGGCGTGACCCTGTTCCTGCTGGTGTTTCGCCAGCCATTCGGCTTCGTCGCCATGTTAGGGACCATCGCCCTGGCCGGCATGATCATGCGCAACTCGGTGATTCTGGTGGACCAGATCGAACAGGATATCGCCGCGGGGATGGAGCGTTGGCAGGCGATCATCGAGGCCACGGTGCGACGCTTCCGGCCAATCGTGCTGACCGCGCTGGCGGCGGTGCTGGCTATGATTCCGTTGTCGAGGAGTGTGTTCTACGGGCCGATGGCGGTAGCGATCATGGGCGGGTTGATCGTCGCCACGGTGCTGACCCTGCTGTTCCTGCCGGCGTTGTATGCGGCGTGGTTCAGGGTCAAGAAAAACTGAGGAACGAGCGGGAGGGCTTTGCCCTCCTATCGCCGGCAAGCCGGCTCCCACACGAGTTGCGCAGTACCTGTGGGAGCTGGCTTGCCAGCGATAGGGCTGCACAGCAGCCCCACCGGTTTTCAGCTCGACATCACAGCGCGCCGAACACCTTCTTGGCAAGGCTGGTGGCCGCACCGGCCGGGTTCTGGCGAATGCTTTCTTCCTGCTTGCCGATCATTTCGAACAAGCCGTCCAGCGCCTTCTCGGTCACATAGTTCTCGATATTGGCGTCATCCTTGATCAGGCCCAGGCCTTTGGCCTGCCCTGCAAAGCTGTTGTACTGCTGGGCCAGGCCGACCTTGTCGGTGGCCTGCTTGACGATCGGCAGGAACTTGGCGCGGATCTGCTCGCGGCTGCTCTTGTTCAGGTACTGGGTGGCCGAGTCCTGGCCGCCGCTGAGGATGCCCTTGGCGTCGGTCACGGTCATCTTCTTCACCGCGTCCACCAGAATCGCCTGGGCTTGCGGCACGGCAGCCTCGGCGGCCTTGTTCATGCTAGTTTCCAGGGCATCGACCTGGTCACCCTTGCCGAACATCTTCATGGCTTTGGCCGCTTTGCCGAGGTTGCCCGGCAGCTCGATGCGCACGTCCGGGTTGTTGCTGAAGCCGCCGGGGGTGCTCAGTTGCTTGACGGCGATCTGCGCGCCTTGGGTAAGGGCGTCCTTCAGGCCGCCGGAGGCGTCGCTCTGGGACAGGTCACCGAGCGACAGGGCCAGGGCGCTGGCCGACAACAGCAGGCCGGCGCACAGAGTGGTGAAGCGCAGGGAGGAGCGGATCATGGGGCTTTCCTTATGAGCAGAGTGGAGCAGGTTCAGCGTATCGTTTAGTCCGTGATCGGGCCAGTCAGGCAGTCGCCGCGGGTTCCGCTGTTTCATCGCGGTGCAAGGCCACCTGGCGGATCGACAGGCGCAGCTCGGCCGACAGCACGCGCTTGGCCACGCCTTCGGCCAGCTCGGCGAGCTTGTCGTGGTAGCCCAGCTTGCCGGCGCTGTCGGGGCGCAAGACCCCTTCACGTACCAGCGTCTGGATGAAGTGGCGGAACAAGGTCTTGTCGAAGAACTCGGGCGCATTCAAGCCATGCAGGATCGACAGGCGCTGGGCCATCATCACGCACAGCTCCTCCAGTTCTTCGGCGTTCAGCGTGTGCTGGCCGCTGTTGAGCAGCAGCGAAGTGGCCATGTAGAAGCGCTGCAGGGTCTGGGTGATGGTACGGGCCAGCAGCGTCAGCAGCACGAACTGCCGCGAGCTGGGCGCGGGGCGCATGTAGATGTCTTGTTCCTTGCGCAGCAGCCCCTGTTCGACCAGCGCCGCCAGCCACTGGTCGATCACCTCGTCCAGTTGCTCGGGCGTCCAGCGCAGGAACAGTTCGGCCTGCAGGTACGGATACAGCGCCCGCACGTACTGGCCCAGCAGTTCGCGGCTCATGCGCGAGCTGCTGAGGAAGAAGCTCGCCAGCAGCCCCGGCAGGGCGAAGATGTGCAGCACGTTGTTGCGGTAGTAAGTCATCAGTACCGCGTTGGCTTCGTCCAGATAGAGGATGCGACCCAGCGCATCCTTCTGCTCAGCCAGCAGGTCCATGCCCAGTACGTGCTCGATAAGTGTCTTGCCGTCACCCTCGGGCAGGGTGGTGTGCGGCGAGTAGGGCACCTGGCGCAGCAGGGCCAGGTACAGGTCGAGCACGCGGGTCAGGGCGCGTTCGTCCAGG
The DNA here is from genome assembly GCF_021283165.2 of Pseudomonas soli. Lineage (NCBI taxonomy): Bacteria > Pseudomonadati > Pseudomonadota > Gammaproteobacteria > Pseudomonadales > Pseudomonadaceae > Pseudomonas > Pseudomonas soli. The sequence continues at coordinate 4,792,837 of NZ_CP128543.1, read as the reverse complement.
GCCAGGCGGCTGGTCGACAGCAGGGCCAGCGCCACCAGGTTGACCGGATTGATTGCCGCGGCCTCGTTGAGGTGGCGGGCAACCGTTTCGCCCAGGCGCGTGGTGGTCTCGTTGAGCCAGTCCGGGCGGAACTGCGGGGCCAGCGCCTGTTCGCGCCAGCCGGGTTGCTGCTGGTCGAGGAAGCTGTTCAGGCGGATTGGCTCGCCGAAGTTGACGTACACCTGGCCGAAGCGCTGCTTGAGCGCGCCGATAACCTTGAAGATGTCGAATATCGATTCCTTCTTCTTGCTGGCGCCGCGCAGCTCGCCCAGGTAGGTGCGGCCTTCGAGCACCCGCTCGTAGCCGATGTACACCGGCACGAAGACGATCGGCGTGCGCGAGGAGCGCAGGAAGCTGCGCAGGGTGATCGCCAGCATGCCGGTGCGCGGTTGCAGCATGCGCCCGGTGCGCGAGCGCCCGCCTTCGACGAAGTACTCCACCGGGAAACCCTTGGTGAACAGGGTGTGCAGGTATTCGTTGAACACGGCGGTGTACAGCGGGTTGCCCTTGAACGTGCGGCGCATGAAGAACGCCCCGCCGCGGCGCAGCAGGCCGCCGATCACCGGCATGTTGAGGTTGATGCCGGCAGCGATGTGTGGCGGCGTCAGGCCGTTGCGGAACAGCAGGTAGGACAGCAGCAGGTAGTCGATATGGCTGCGGTGGCAGGGCACGTAGATCACTTCATGGCCGGGGGCGATGCCTTGCACCTGCTCGATGTGGTTGACCTTGATGCCGTCGTAGATCTTGTTCCAGAACCAGCTCAGCACCACTTCGAGGAAGCGGATCGCGGTGTAGGTGTAGTCCGAGGCGATCTCGTTGCCATAGTACAGCGCCTTGGCCTCGGCCTTGGCGTAGGGGATCTTCTCGCGGTCGGCCTCGTCGCTGATCGCCTGGCGCACCAGCGGATCGTGCACCAGCCCTTTGACCAGGTTGCGACGGTGCGAGATGTCCGGCCCGATGACCGCGGTCTTCAGGTTGCGAAAGTGCACGCGCATCATGCGTTGGGCCATGCGCACGGTGCGCTCATGGCCCTTGTTGTGCTGCACCAGCTCGCGCAGGTGGATCGGCGCGGAGAACTGCACCCGGGTCTTGCGCCCGAGGATCAGCACGCTGAGCAGGCGGCGCAGGCGGCCGGTGACCGCCCAGCTGTCGGCGAAAAGCAGCTTCCACGGGCTCGACTCGCTGGCTGGGGTCTGACCCCAGAACACGCTGACCGGGATGATCTGTGCGTCTTCCTCGGCATGCTGGCTGATTGCCGCGACCAGGCGCTCGAGGGTGGGCGGCGCGCCGCGTTTGTCTTGCCGGCCGAGCCAGTCAGGGTCGGGGGTCAGGTAGAAGAACGCCGCGGGCTCCTGCAGCGGGCCGACGGCCACCGGCAGTACCGGGCGCGGCAGCCCTGCTTTGGTGCACTCGTGGTCGACCACGGCCAGGTCGGTGAGCGACGGCGAGGAGAGGGCATAGAACACCGGTCGGCTGCGGTCAAGCTTGAGCGTCAGCGAGGACTGGTTGATGGTTTCGGAGCGCACCCACAGGTAGAGAACGCGACGCAGGGCGCCGAAGATGAGGCGGCGCAGGGGAGAACGGGTCATGGGGTGGGCCCTGGGTGGAAGTAACAGTGTTTTTTCAGCACGTTAGTCTGCCGTATCTGCGTAAGTTCAGCAAAATTCCGCCATAAATGCCCCTGTCATGAATTTTTTTTGTTCCCTGTCATATACTCGGCCTGCCGCTTGCAGGATATTCGTGCAAGCTGCGTCGGCGCGGGCGGTGAGCCCATGCCAGCAAGGCGATCTTCAAAATAAAAATCCGGAGTAGTTCAGATGTCGTCTCGTGAGACTGGGAATGTGAAGTGGTTCAACGATGCCAAGGGTTATGGCTTCATTCAGCGCGAAGGTGGTGCGGACGTGTTCGTCCACTATCGGGCTATCCGCGGTGAGGGGCATCGCACCCTGGTCGAGGGACAGCAGGTGGAGTACGCACTCGTGCAGGGCCAGAAAGGCCTGCAGGCAGAGGATGTAGTCGGGCTCTGAGCCTTCCGGCTGCACGCTCAAGCTGCAAGTTGTCCGTGGAACTTGCAGCCTGATGCGAACGGCCTCAGCTGGTACGCCAGGTGATTTCCTCTTCACCGTCGGCGCTGATGCGGATCCAGCGATCGGCATCTTCTTCCCCGTCTTCTTCCGCCCAGCTACCTGGCGCGCAACGCACTTCGACGTTCAGCGCAGCGAATGCCGCACGGGCGCAGGCGATGTCGTCGGCCCAGGGTGTCTGGTCGCTTTCCAGGTACAGGCTGTTCCATTTCCCCACAGCTTTCGGTAACCAGGTGACCGGGATGTTACCGGCCGTGCACTTGAAGGTCTGGCCTTTCTGCTTCCATTCGCTGCACGGGCCAAGGGCCTGGGTCAGCCAGTCGGCGATCTGCTTGTGATCGACCTCGGCGTCCTTGAGGTAGATCTCGATATCGGGTTGACGCATGGGAAGCTCCAGTGTGCTCAGTCTTGGCGCACGAAATAGTCATAACGCATGGAAACGGTGACCACGAAGGGTTCGGGCTGTTCGATCACTTGTGCGCGCTTCTCGGCGCTGGCCCGCCAGCCGTGCGGGGTCATCGCCAGCAGGTCGGCGCGGGCCTTGGCCTCGACCAGGCTCAGGCGGAACTCGAGGATCTCGCCGTGGGCGTGGGTCATGCCTGCCGGGACCAGGGCCAGGTGCTTGTCGTCGGCGTAGGGGCGCACTTCATCGTAGAGCACCTCGCGCAGCTCCATCAGATGGCCGCTGGTCGGGCCGACCCGCATCAGGCCGCCGCCCGGGGCCAGCAGGCGCCTGGCCTCCTGCCAGTCGAGCGGGCTGAACACGCTGGCGATGAAGCTGCAGCTGGCATCGGCCATGGGCACGCGGGCCATGCTGGCCACCATCCAGGTTACCTCGGGCGCACGGCGGCAGGCACGCTTGACCGCCTCGCGGGAGATGTCCAGGGCGTAGCCGTCGGCCGCCGGCAGCGCCTGGGCGATCTGCGCGGTGTAGTAGCCTTCGCCGCAGCCGATGTCCAGCCAGGCCTGCGGCTGGCGCTCGGCCGCCAGTTGTGCCAGGCGGCGTGCCACCGGGGCGTAATGGCCGGCGTCGAGGAAGTCGCGACGGGCTTCGACCATGGCCTGGTTGTCGCCCGGGTCGCGGCTGTTCTTGTGCTGCACCGGCAGCAGGTTGAGGTAGCCCTGGCGGGCGCGGTCGAAGCGGTGGCCGGCGGGGCAGGCCACGCCATTGTCGAGCTGCGCCAGGGTCGCCTGGCAGAGAGGGCAGGCGAGCATCAGGCGAGCAACCGGACCAGGGTCTGGTAGTAGATCTCGGTCAGCAGGTCGAGATCGCTGGCCAGGATACGCTCGTCCACCTGGTGGATGGTGGCGTTGACCGGGCCGAGCTCGACCACCTGGGTGCCCATGGTGGCGATGAAGCGGCCATCGGAGGTACCGCCACTGGTCGATGGTCGGGTCTCGCGGCCAGTGACGGCCTTGATGCTCGACGACACCGCATCGAGCAATTCACCCGGCTCGGTGAGGAACGGCAGGCCCGACAGCGCCCAATCGATGCTCCATTCCAGCTGGTGCTTGTCGAGGATCGTCGCGACGCGTTGCTGCAAGCCCTCGACCGTCGATTCGGTGGAGAAACGGAAGTTGAACAGTGCCGTCAGTTCGCCCGGGACCACGTTGGTGGCGCCAGTGCCGGAGTTGAGGTTGGAGATCTGGAAGCTGGTCGGCGGGAAGAATGCATTGCCTTCGTCCCAGTGCTCGGCGGCCAGCTCGGCCAGGGCCGGCGCGGCCAGGTGGATCGGGTTGCGCGCCAGGTGCGGGTAGGCCACATGGCCTTGCTTGCCGCGCACGGTCAGCTTGGCGCCAAGCGAGCCGCGGCGGCCGTTCTTGACCACGTCACCGAGCAGGGTGGTGCTGGACGGCTCGCCGACGATGCACCAGTCCATGCGCTCGTTGCGCGCCTTCAGGCGCTCGACCACAGCCTTGGTGCCGTGGTGGGCCGGGCCTTCCTCGTCGCTGGTGATCAGGAATGCGACCTTGCCACGGTGGTTCGGGTAGTCGTGCACGAAGCGCTCGCAGGCCACCACCATCGACGCCAGGCTGCCCTTCATGTCGGCGGCGCCGCGGCCGCAGAGCATGCCGTCGGCATCGATCAGCGCTTCGAACGGCTCGTGCTGCCACTGCTGCACCGGGCCGGTGGGGACCACATCGGTGTGGCCTGCGAAGCACAGCACCGGGCCTTCCTGGGTGCCATGGCTGGCCCAGAAGTTGTCGACGTCTTCGATGCGCATCGGCTCGAGCTGGAAGCCGACGGCGCCCAGGCGGTTCATCATCTGGGTCTGGCAGTCGGCATCGACCGGGGTGACCGACGGGCGGCGGATCAGGTCGCAGGCCAGTTGCAGGGTAGGCGAAAGCTCGGCAGGGGCCGTCATTGCAAGACTCCGGGGGCAAGGCAGGGCGGGAAACTGGGGCGTTATCTTATATCAAATGATGCCTGCGGACACGATGTGCTTCGTGGGAGCGGCGGCGCGCCGCCGCTTCCACGCTACATCAAACGACCTGTGCTTCGCTTGCCTTCTCCGCCGGCTTGGGCAATGACGACAGCAACGCCATCACCAATGCCGCCAGGTACGGCAACGACTGCACCAGCAGCATCGCCACCCAGAAGCGCATGTCCGAACTCGGCAGCCCCTGCACCAGGTAGATCCCCAGCGCCGCGCCCCACAGCATCAGCATGATGAACAGCTCTTCGCGGGCCTCGGCAATCGCCACCAGCAGACCATGGCTGTCGGCATTCTTCGGCGTGCGGAAGAACGGCATGCTGCTGGTGAAGAAACCGTACAGGACCGCCTTGGCGATGGTATGCGACAGCGCCAGCCCCGCCAGTGCGGCGGCGAAGGCATCCTTCAGGTCGACCCCCACCGCGCGGCGATAGAGGAACAGGATCTTGCCGACCTTGAAGAAGAACAGCGCCAGCGGCGGGATGGCGAACATCATCAGCGGCGGATCGACCCGATGCGGCACGATGATCATCGCCGCCGACCACAGCAGGGCGCCGACGGTGAAGAAGATGTTCATGCCATCGGCGATCCATGGCAGCCAGCCGGCCAGGAAGTGGTAGCGCTGGCCGCGGGTCAGCTCGCTGCCCTTGCCGCGCAGCAGCGCGCCGGCGTGGTGCTTGATGATCTGGATGGCGCCGTAGGCCCAGCGGAAGCGCTGCTTCTTGAAGTCGATGAAGGTGTCGGGCATCAGGCCCTTGCCGTAGCTGTTGTGGGCGTAGGCTGCCGACAGGCCTTTCTCGAACACTCGCAGGCCCAGCTCGGCGTCTTCGCAGATGCACCATTCGGCCCAGCCGAGCTCCTCGAGCACGCTGCGCCTGGTCATGGTCATGGTGCCGTGCTGGATGATCGCGTCACGGTCGTTGCGGGTGACCATGCCGATATGGAAGAAGCCCTTGTACTCGCTGTAGCACAGCTTCTTGAAGGCGCTTTCGTGCTGGTCGCGGTAGTCCTGCGGCGACTGCACCACGGCGATCTTCGGGTCGGCGAAGTGCGGCACCATGTGTTTTAACCAGTTGCGGTCGACGCAGTAGTCCGAGTCGATCACCGCGATCACCTCGGCGTCCTTGGCGGTGTGCGGAATCAGGTAGTTCAGGGCGCCGCCCTTGAAGCCGGCCAGGGGCGCGACGTGGAAGAACTTGAAGCGCTCGCCGAGCTTCTCGCAGTGGGCCTTGAGCGGTTCCCACACGGCCGGGTCCTTGGTGTTGTTGTCGATCACCAGCACTTCGTAGTCTGGGTAGTCCAGCGCGGCGAGGGCGTCGAGGGTCTGCTTGACCATCTCCGGCGGCTCGTTGTAGCACGGCACATGCACCGAGACCTTGGGTCGATAGGCGCTGTCGCCCTGCACGGGCAGGAACTCGCGTCGGCGCTTGTGGATCCACACCGCCTCGGCCAGTTCGTGGGCCTCGGTCAGCAGCACGATGAATACCCCGAGGGCGCCCAGTGCCAGCAGCACGCCCACGGTCAGGCTGAACCAGGTGCTGTACTGCTGGCTGTAGTCGTAGGCGATCCATACCAGCACCGACCCGCACAGGAAGGTGATGAAGGTGAGGAAGGTGCGCCCGCGCTGGCGCAGGGCCGAGCCGTCGATCAGCAGGATGGCCAGGGCGATCATCGCCAGCACTACCGAGGCCACGGCCAGGGCGCGCCATTGCGGGATCGCCACGATCGGGCCTTCAAAGTTGAACTTCTGTTGACGCTCGGCGTTGTACACGCCCCAGTAGGCGCCCACCGAGCCTTCGTCGCTGGCCTTCCATGGCTGGTCGTAGGCCTCGATGACGAAGTAGTTATAGCCACGACGGTTGAGGGTGTTGACCAAGGTGCGCAGGTAGATGGCCTGGTCGGCCTGGGTGGCGTCGGCGCCACCGCGCATGCGGCCATTGCTCGGCCAGCCGACCTCCGAGAGCAGCAGCGGTTTGCGCGGGAACTGCTTGCGCAGCTCGCGGGCACGGTCGAGGACGAATTGCACCGAGTCCTTCATGGGCACGAATTCCCAATAGGGCAGTATGTGCGCGGCGATCAGGTCGACGTGTTTCGCCAGCTCCGGGTGTTCCTTCCAGATGTGCCACTGCTCGCTGGTGGTCACCGGCACCTTCACTGCGGCGCGTACCCGGTCCAGGTAGCCGATCAGCTGTTCGGCGGTGACCTCCTCGCGAAACAACGCTTCGTTGCCGACCACCACCCGCACCACGCTGCGTGAGGTATTGGCCAGGCCGATGGCCTTTTCGATCTCGCGCTCGTTGCGCTCCTGGTCGTTGCTGATCCAGATGCCCAGGGTCACGCGCAGGCCGAGCTCTTCGGCCAGGCGCGGTACCTCGGCCTGGGTGCCTTCGACGGTGTAGATGCGCACGTTGTCGGTCAGTTTGTTCAGTTGCTCGAGGTCCTGGCGGATCTCGTCCTCGCTGGGGTACTGGCCTTTCTGCGGGCTCTGCCCCAGGCGGAAGGGCGAATAGGAGAAACCGGAAATCTGTTCCGGCCAGGCGGGGGCGGACACCGGGCGGTTGATCAAGGCCCAGAACCCGGTGAACAGCGCGGCAATGGCCAGGACCACTACCAGGTTGAGACCGAATTTACGTGATGACATAGGTGTTCGAGGTTCCGAAGAGGGGAGCGAGGGTCGCTGTCGCAGGCCGTGGGTCCTACAAGTGCCGGAGAAGGTAATCCGTTGGATTATCGGCAAGGAATGTAGTTCTCAGGCCGCTCACTTGTCGTCCAGATATATTTGCTTGATAGGACATTAAAGCAGGGTCGGTAGGTTTTGTTCCAACCCCTGGCCGCTCTGCCACGCCCTTGCGGCGTGTTCATGTGCTGTGCTCCCCCCGGAGCGCATGCCTTGGCATATAATGCGCGCCGGTTTTTTCGAGGTCCCCACATGAGCACAGAAGATCCACGCTTCGCCGGCGTCGCCCGGCTCTACGGCGACGACGGCTTGCAGCGCCTGCGTCAGGCCCATGTGGCCATCGTCGGCATCGGCGGGGTCGGCTCGTGGGCGGCCGAGGCCCTGGCGCGCAGCGGCGTGGGCGAGATCAGCCTGTTCGACCTCGACGATGTCTGCGTGAGCAACACCAACCGTCAGGCCCACGCCCTCGAAGGGCAGGTGGGCCGCCTCAAGGTGGAGGTGATGGCCGAGCGTCTGCGGGCGATCAACCCGGCCTGCACGGTGCACGCGGTGGCCGACTTCGTCACCCGCGAGACCATGGCCGAGTACATCACCGAACAGATGGACTGCGTGATTGACTGCATCGACAGCGTGATGGCCAAGGCCGCGCTGATCGCCTGGTGTCGCCGACGCAAGATCGCCATCGTCACCACTGGTGGCGCCGGCGGGCAGATCGACCCGACCCAGATCCAGGTCGGCGACCTCAACAAGACCTTCAACGACCCGCTGGCTTCACGGGTGCGCTCGACCTTGCGCCGCGACTACAACTTCTCGCGCAACACCAGCCGCAACTATGGCGTGCCGTGCGTGTTCTCCAGCGAACAGCTGCGCTACCCCAAGGGCGACGGCAGTGTGTGCCTGCAGAAGAGCTTTGTCGGTGAAGGCGTGCGCCTGGACTGTGCAGGTGGTTTCGGCGCGGTGATGATGGTGACCGCGACCTTCGGCATGGTGGCGGCGAGCAAGGCCGTTGAAAAGCTTGTGGCCGGGGCGCGGCGCCCTTCGGAGCGGGTCAAGGCTGATTAGGCTATCGCGGGGCAGTGGTTCAGCCCTGGGTAGCGAGTTCGGCCATCCTCAGTAGCACCGCATGCAGACCATTGCTGCGCGACGGTGACAACTGCCGCTCCAGTCCCAGTTGGGTAAACCAGGCGCTCAGGTCGAGCGCTGCCAACTGATCGCTGGCCAAGCCTTGCACTCGCACAAGAAGAAGTGCCAGCAATCCCCGCAGCATCCGCGCATCGCTGCCTGCCTTGAACCGCCACTGGCCGTCATCCTGCACCGCCACCAGCCAAACCAGGCTCTCGCAGCCATGCACCCGGTTGGTCTCGGTCTTGTCGCTGTCGCCCAGTGGCTCCAGGCGGTCACCCCACTGCATCAGCAACCGCGCCCGCTGCTCCCAGCCACGCGCCTGTTCGAACGCTTCCAGCGCTTGGCTGGCCTCTGGCGAAAGGTTCATCGCAACAGTTCCAGGCCTTTGTCGAGCGCCTCGAAGAAACGCTGCAGGTCGTCGCTGTCGGAGTACAGCCCCAGCGATACGCGGATCGCGCCATCGAGCCCCAGGTGCCTGAGCAGTGGCATGGCGCAATGGTGCCCGGCGCGCACGGCGATACCCTGTTCTGTCAGCAGGTGGGCGATATCGGCGTTGTGCACGCCATCGATGACGAAACTGGCCAGTGCCGCCTCGGGCGAGCCGAGCAGGCGAACTCCCTCGCGATCGGCCAGGCCACGTACCAGGCACTGGTGCAAGCTGGCTTCATGGGCGGCCACGGCATGTACGTCGAGGCTGGCCAGGTAGTCCAGGGTGGCGCCCAGGCCGATCACCCCGGCAATCGGCGGGGTGCCGGCTTCGAAACCCAGTGGCGCGGGGCGGAAGCTGGCGCTCTGGTAGTCCGCCATCTGCACCATTTCTCCGCCGTATTGCCAGTGACGCAGCAACGCCAGCGCATCCTGGCGGCCGTAAAGTACGCCCACTCCGTCCGGACCATAGAGTTTGTGGCTGGAGAACACATAGAAATCGCAGGCCAGTTGCTGCACGTCATGTCGGCCATGAACCACGCCCTGGGCGCCATCGACAACGCTCAGCGCGCCTTGGGCGCGGGCATGCGCCAGCAAAGGCGTCAGCGGTTGCCAGGTACCCAGCACGTTGGACAGTTGGCTGATCGCCAGCAGGCGAGTGCGCGGGCCTATCAGTTGCAGGGCCTGCTCCAGGTCGACATGCCCCTGGTCAGTAACCGGCAGGACCACCAGGCGCAGGTTGCGGCGATGCGCCAGTTGTTGCCAGGGCAGCAGGTTGGCGTGGTGCTCCAGGCCGCTGACGGCGATTTCGTCGCCTGCCTCGAAGCGATGTTCCAGACCATAGGCCAGCAGGTTCAAGGCCGAGGTAGCACCGTGGGTGAATACGATCTGGCGCGCATCGGCTGCATTGAGCCAGGCGGCGACCTTGTCCCGTGTGCCCTCGAAAGCCTGTGTCGCCAAGGCGCCGGGCAGGTGCTGGGCGCGGTGTACATTGGCTGCGCCATGGCCGTAGTAATGGCTCAGGGCATCGAGCAGGGCCTGGGGTTTCTGCGTGGTGGCGGCGCTATCCAGGTAGGTCTGGTGCTGCCGTTGCAGGGCGGCGATGGCCGGGAAATCGGTACGCCAGGGGGAGGGCTGGAACATGTTCGCGGGGCCTGGAATGAAAAATCGGGTCTGCCCGTAGGAGCAGACCCGATCTTATCACCTCAAACCCAGGCAGAGCCTCAGTTGTGAGCGTGCAGTGCCTCGTTCAGCTCGATGGCCGACTTGTGGGTCTTGCACTCCACGGCGCCATTGAGCGAGTTGCGGCGGAACAGCAAGTCGGTCTGGCCGGCCAGATCGCGCGCCTTGACCACCTTGACCAGCTGGTTGTTCTCATCCAGCAGGTTCACCTTGGTGCCGGCGGTGATGTACAGGCCGGCTTCGACGGTGTTGCGGTCGCCCAGCGGGATGCCGATACCGGCGTTGGCGCCGATCAGGCAACCTTCGCCGACCTTGATGACGATGTTGCCACCACCGGACAGGGTGCCCATGGTCGAGCAACCGCCGCCCAGGTCGGAGCCCTTGCCGACGAACACGCCAGCGGAGACGCGGCCTTCGATCATGCCCGGGCCTTCGGTACCGGCGTTAAAGTTGACGAAGCCTTCGTGCATGATGGTGGTGCCTTCGCCAATATAGGCGCCCAGGCGCACACGAGCAGTGTCGGCGATGCGCACGCCGGCTGGCACCACGTAGTCGGTCATCTTCGGGAACTTGTCCACCGAGAACACTTCCAGCAGTTCGCCTTTCAGGCGCGCTTCCAGTTGCCGCTCGGCAAGCTCGGCCAGGTCGACCGCGCCCTGGTTGGTCCAGGCGACGTTGGGCAGCAGCGGGAAGATGCCGGCCAGCGATACACCGTGCGGCTTGACCAGGCGGTGCGACAGCAGGTGCAGCTTGAGGTAGGCCTCGGGGGTGGAGGCCAAGGCGCCGTCTTCGGCCAGCAGGGTGGCGACCAGCGGCTTGTGGCTCTCGGCCAGGCGGGTCAGCAGGGCTGCTTGCGCTGCATCAACGCCCTTGAGCGCGTCGGCCAGTTGGGCGGCCTGGGCGGTGCTGAAGGCGATGGCCTGGTTGCCACCTTCATAACCGAGAACCGGCGCGATGGCCGCGACCAGTTCGGCGGACGGCTTGAGCACAGGCTGTGCGTAGAAGACTTCCAGCCAGGTGCCCTGGCGGTTCTGGGTGCCGACACCGAAGGCCAGGCTGAACAGCGATTGAGACATGCGATTACCTCATGCGAAATGGGGATGGAGCGTAATGCGTGATCAGGCCAGCGCCGCCGCGTAGAGATCGGGCTTGAAGCCGACCAGCGTGCGCTCGCCGAGGTCGAGCACCGGGCGCTTGATCATCGAAGGTTGGGCGACCATCAGTTCGACGGCCTTGGCCTGGTCGAGGTTGGCCTTGCTGGCGTCGTCGAGCTTGCGGAAGGTGGTCCCGGCGCGGTTCAGCACGACTTCCCAGCCATGCTCGTCGCACCAGCGGTTCAGGCTGTCGCGGTCGATGCCCTGGGTCTTGTAGTCGTGGAAGTCGTAGCCAATGGCCTTTTCTTCAAGCCAGGTACGGGCCTTTTTCATGGTGTCGCAGGCTTTGATGCCGTAGAGAGTGTAAGCCATTGAAATGCCTGGGGCTGCCGGCGGTGGCCTGGCGTCCCCGATACTCCTTGAAGATTGGGTGGCAGCGATTATGCGGTATCGATGGGGTTGGCGCCACGGCTGCGGGCCCGAAGGTATGGGGGGATGTATGTCACATCGTCTCAAGTAGCATTGTGTTACATATTCGCTGGTGGGTTGCGACTAACGTGCAGCGGTCCACAATAGAAGGTCCTCGCTAACATATTGTTTCAATGGCGATGTTTCGCCTTGCTGTCGTTTCTCCGATCACACAGGAAGCTTGCTGATGCAGTCAGCCTATACCGTTCTTATCCTGCTGATGCTGGTGAGCGTGTCGAAACTGGTGGGGCGCGTGTTGCCACTGCCGCTGCCGCTGGTACAGATTGGCGCGGGTGCCTTGCTGGCCTGGCCAACCCTGGGATTGCATGTGGCGCTGGACCCGGAGCTGTTCCTGTTCCTGTTTTTACCGCCGTTGCTGTTCGCCGATGGCTGGCGCATGCCCAAGCGCGAGCTGTGGCGCATACGCGGGCCGGTGGTGGCCCTGGCGGTGGGGCTGGTGCTGTTCACCGTGGTCGGCGCCGGGTATTTCATCCACTGGCTGCTGCCGAGCATTCCCCTGCCGGTGGCCTTTGCCCTGGCGGCGGTGCTGTCGCCCACCGATGCCGTGGCGGTCTCGGCCATCACCCAGGACCGCCTGCCCACGCCCCTGATGCACATGCTCCAAGGCGAGGCGTTGATGAACGACGCCTCGGGCCTGGTGACCTTCAAGTTCGCCCTGGCCGCCGCCATCACCGGCGTATTCTCGCTGACCGAGGCCAGCCTGACCTTCGTGCTCGTCGCCCTTGGTGGCCTGGCGGTGGGCGTGGCGCTGAGCTGGCTGGTGGGGCGCCTGCGCATGTGGATGATCACCCGCGGCTGGGACGATCCGGCCACCCACGTGGTGTTCATGCTGCTGCTGCCGTTCGCCGCCTACGTGCTGGCCGAGCGCCTGGGCGTGTCGGGCATCCTCTCGGCGGTGGCCGCGGGCATGATGCAGAGCTGGCTCGACCTGTTGCCGCGCCAGACCAGCACCCGCCTGCTCAATCGCAGTGTCTGGTCGTTGCTGGAGTTCGCCTTCAACGGCCTGATCTTCCTGCTGCTGGGCCTGCAGTTGCCGGACATCATCAAGGCGGTGGTCACCGACGAGGCAACTGTCTGGCCGACCCTGGTCTGGCGCTGTCTGGACGTGGTGGCGATCTTCGCCGCGCTGGTGCTGCTGCGCTTTGTCTGGGTGCAGAGCATCTGGCGGGCTATCGGCGTGGTACGGCGCTGGCGCGGCAAGCCGACGCTGGTACTGATGCCGACCGCCCGCTCCTGCTGGCTGCTGACCTTCGGTGGCGTGCGCGGGGCGGTGACCCTGGCGGGCGTGATGTCGGTGCCGCTGCTGATGGGAGCGGGCAAAGCCTTCCCAGAGCGCGACCTGCTGATCTTCATCGCCGCCGGTGTGATCCTGCTGTCGCTGGTCAGCGCGGTGATTGCCCTACCTATTTTGCTGCGTGGCGTTACCAAGAGTCCCGATGAGCGCTTGCACCAGGAGGTGCAGGAGGCCTGGCGGCGCACGGCCGAAGCGGCTATTCATGCCCTGGAAGCCGAAGAGGTGATCGATGCCAATGCGCCCCAGGACGCCGCCCAGGCCACCCTGGCCACTGAGCTGAAAGCGCGGTTGATGGCCGAATACCGGGATGAGCTGGACAGCTATAACGACACCGCAGAAGCCCGGGCGCTGGCAGAGCAGATGGATCTGCTGGAGCGTCGCCTGCGCCTGCGGGCATTACGTGCTCAGCGCCTGGAACTGTACGAGCTGCACCGCCAGCATCAGGTGGGTGATGAGGTGGTGCGACAGGTGCTGGGGGAACTGGACATGAGTGAGGCGAACCTGGGGCAGGTTCGCTAGGCTCTGTACGAAAAGCCTTGATACTTGTTCATGCTGCGTTGAAAACAGCCTCGGAATGCTCATGTACTCCAGTACAGTCGGGCGCGACCCCGGCCGTTCCTCGGCTGTTTTCGCCTTGCCTGACCTGCGTCTCAAGACTTTTCGTACAGAGCCTAGTGAAGCAGGGGGCGCAGGGCGCCCCCATGCAACTCAACGGTTGTGCAGGAAGTCCCGAATTCTCTCGGCGGCCTCGATGCACTCGGCCAGCGGCGCGACCAGCGCCATGCGCACGCGCCCGGCGCCCGGGTTGACCCCGTCCACCTCACGGGACAGGTACGAGCCCGGTACCACCGTGACATGCTCGGCCTCGAACAGGTCGCGGGTAAAATCGGCATCGCTGCCCGCCACCTTGGCCCACAGGTAGAAGCTGCCATCCGGGCGCTGCACATCCATTACCGGCTGCAGGATGCCGAGCACGGCGTCGTATTTGGCGCGGTACTGGTCGCGGTTCTCGCGCACGTGGGCCTCATCCTGCCAGGCGGCAATGCTGGCGAGCTGGGTTTGCACCGGCATGGCGCATCCGTGATAGGTGCGATACAGCAGGAACGGCTTGATGATCTCGGCGTCCCCGGCCACGAAGCCCGAGCGCAGGCCTGGCAGGTTGGAGCGCTTGGACAGGCTGTGGAACACCACGCAGCGCTTGAAGTCACTACGGCCAAGCGCTGCGCATGCACTCAGCAGGCCCGGTGGCGGTGCGTCCTCGTCGAAGTACAGTTCGCTGTAGCACTCGTCGGCGGCGATCACGAAGTCGTGTTTGTCGGCAAGGGCGATCAGTTTTTTCAGGGTGTCCATCGGCACCAGGGCACCCGTGGGATTGCCTGGGGAGCACAGGAACAGGATCTGGCAGCGCTCCCAGGTCTCGGCCGGCACGGCATCGAAGTCGGGGTTGAAGCCGTTGCTTTCCAGGCATGGCAGGTAGTGCGGGGTGGCGCCGGCCAGCAGGGCCGCGCCTTCGTAGATCTGGTAGAACGGGTTGGGGCTGACCACCAGCCCGTCGTCTTCGCGGTTGACCACGGCCTGGGTGAAGGCGAACAGCGCTTCGCGGGTGCCATTGACCGGCAGGATATGACGCTCGGCGTCCAACCAGCCCGCCGGCACGCCGAAGCGCGTCTGGCACCACTGAGCAATTGCCTGGCGCAAGGCCGGCAGGCCGAGGGTGCTGGGGTAGACCGCCAGCTTGTCGAGGTTGTCGGCCATGGCCTTGGCGACGAACGCCGGCGATTCATGCTTCGGCTCACCGATCGACAAGGCGATGGCACGCTTGTCGGCTGCCGGTTTCACGGTGCCCAGCAGGGCGCGCAGTTTCTCGAACGGGTAGGGCTGGAGCTGGGTCATGGCGTGGTTCATCGGCGCAAGGTCTCGTTAGCGTCAAAAGGTCATGCGGGTAGGGCTGGCGTCGCTGGCCTGACCGGCCTGCAACTGCTGGACGATGGCTTCCTGCAGGCGGCTGCATAGCTGCGGGTCGGACAGCGGCTGGTTATCGGCGTCGGTGATGAAGAACACGTCTTCCACGCGCTCGCCGAGGGTGGCGATCTTGGCGTTCTGCAGCGAGATGTCGAACTCGAGGAAGATCCGCCCGATCCTGGCCAGCAGGCCGGGGCGATCGGGCGCAGTGATCTCGAGGATGGTCACCGGGCGCTGGGCATCGTTGAGGATGGTCACCTGCGGCGGGAAGTCGAAGTGCTTGAGCTGGCGTGGCACCCGGCGCTGGATGATCGCCGGGTAGTCCTCGGGGTTGCGCAAAGCGCTGGTCAGGCCGTCACGGATCTGGCTGACCCGCTTGGGATTGTCGCCGATCGAGCCGCCGTCGTTGTCGAGCACGATATAGGTGTCGAGGGTGAACTGGCTGCTCGAGGTGATGATCCGGGCATCATGAATGTTCAGGTTAAGCTGGGCCATGGCGGCCACGGTCACGGCGAAGAAGTCGTGCTGGTCGGGGGCGTAGATGAAGATCTGCGTGCCGCCCTCGAACTCGCGCTGCGTGGTTTCCTTGATCAGCACCAGCGGGCCGCCATCGGCCGGTTGCTGGAGGATCGCATCGCTGTGCCAGGCCACATCCGCGGCAGTGTGCTTGAGGAAGTAGTCGTCGCCCAGCTGCGACCAAAGCTGCTCGACATCGTCCGGGTCTGTGCCTTCGCGTATCAGGATATCCAGTGCCGCGCTCTGGGTCTGGCGGATCTGCTCTTCGCGGTCCAGTGGGTTTTCCAGCCCGCGGCGCAGGGCGCGCTTGGTCTCCGTATAGAGCTGGCGCAGCAGGCTCGCCCGCCAGGAGTTCCACAGGCTGGGGTTGGTGGCGTTGATATCGGCCACGGTCAGCACGTAGAGGTAGTCCAGCCGCGTCTCGTCACCGACATGCAGGGCGAAATCGTTGATCACCTGCGGGTCGGAGAGGTCCTTGCGCTGGGCGGTGGTGGACATCACAAGGTGGTTCAGCACCAGCCAGGCGATCAGGCGGCTGTCCCAGGCGGGCAGTTGGTGCCGTTCGCAGAACTGCTGCGCATCCACCGCGCCCAGTTCGGAGTGATCGCCCTGGCGACCTTTGCCGATGTCGTGGTACAGGCCGGCCAGGTAGATCAGCTCGGGCTTTGGCAGGCGGCCCATGAGCTTGCTGGCCAGCGGGAATTTCTCCGAGACCGGCGTGTATTGCAGTTTGCGCAGATGCTTGATCAGGTTGAGGGTGTGGGCATCGACCGTGTAGATGTGGAACAGGTCGTGCTGCATCTGCCCGACGATCAGGCCGAACTCCGGCAGGTAGCGGCCAAGGATGCCGTAGCGATTCATCCGCCGCAGATTGCGGTGGATGCCTATCTCGCACTTGAACAGCTCGATGAACAGGCTCGTGTTGCGGATATCGTGGCGGAACTTGTCGTCGATCAGGTGGCGATGTTCGCGCAGCAGGCGCACGGTGTCGGCACGCACGCCCTTGATTTCGGGATGCTGGGCCATCAGTACGAAGATTTCCAGCATGGCGAACGGGGTGCGCCTGAAAACGTTCGGGTTGACCGCTTCTATATAGCCATCGTGCAGACGGAACCGGGCGTTGACGGGCTGCGTGGCGCCGCTGTCGTCGTCGGCCAGGATCACCTCCTCGAAATGCTGGATGATCAGGTCGCACAGCTGGCTGATGCTCATCACCACCCGGTAGTACTGCTGCATGAACTGTTCGATGGCGCGTTTGGGGTTCTCGTCGGTGTAGCCCAGCAGCGTGGCGATGCTGCGCTGGTGGTCGAACAGCAGGCGGTCTTCGGCGCGCCCGGCGAGCATGTGCAGGGCGTAGCGCACACGCCAGAGGAAGGCCTGGGACGAGGCCAGTAGCTCGTTTTCGCTCTCCAGCAGGAAGTCCTCGCCCGCCAGCGCGTGCAGGTTCAGCGTGCCGTACTGGCGCCTGGCTACCCAGAGCACGGTCTGGATGTCGCGCAGGCCGCCCGGGCCGCCCTTGACGTTGGGCTCGAGGTTGTACTCGGTGTCGTTGTACTTGTGATGGCGGGCCTTGAGTTCGGCACGTTTGGCCAGGAAGAACTCTTTGCTGGGCCACATGTGCGCGGTGCTGGTGGCGTCGAGCATGCGCTGGCGCAGGGCCTCGGGGCCGGCGATGGTGCGGCTTTCCATCAGGTTGGTGATGACCGTGAGGTCGGCCCGGGCCTGCTCGGCGCACTCGTCGACGGTGCGCACGCTCTGACCGACCTCCAGGCCGATGTCCCAGAGCAGGGTGAGGAAGCGCTCGATGGCATCGCGGTACTGCTCGTGTTCGGCGGCGTCGAGCAGGATCAGCAGGTCGATGTCCGAATACGGATGCAGCTCGCCGCGGCCGTAGCCGCCCACCGCCACCAGGGCGATGCCGCCTGGCGCGCCCCAGCTGAACTGGTGCCAGGCCTGTTGCAGGATGTTGTCGACGAACCAGGCGCGGTCCTCGATCAGCCGGCGGATCTCGCGGCCTTCGCGAAAACGCTTGTCGAGCACCTCGCCGGCCATGCGTATGGCCTTCTTGAAAGCGGCGATGGGGCTTGCCTTGAGGGCCAGTTCCGCCTGGAACTGGCCACGGTCGAACAGCTCGGGATCCACCTGGGGCATCGAGTCGCGTTCCTGTCGTTCAGTATCAGGCCGAGGTGCGCGGGATGGTGTCGTCCTTGCGCAGGGTGAAGATCTCGTAGCCGGTGGCGGTCACCACCAGGGTGTGTTCCCACTGGGCCGAGAGTTTGCGGTCCTTGGTGATGGCGGTCCAGCCGTCGCCCAGTACCTTGGTGTCGGCCTTGCCCTGGTTGATCATCGGCTCGATGGTGAAGGTCATGCCTTCCTTGAGCTCCATGCCGGTACCGGCACGGCCGTAGTGGACGATCTGCGGTTCTTCGTGGAACACCTTGCCGATGCCGTGGCCGCAGAACTCGCGGACCACCGAGAAACCATTCTTCTCGGCGTGCTTCTGGATCACCTCGCCGATGTCGCCCAGGCGGCAGCCGGGCTTGACCAGTTCGATGGCCTTGTACAGGCACTCCTGGGTGACCTTGGACAGGCGCTCGGCCCACGGCGCGACGGTGCCGACATGGAACATGCGGCTGGTGTCGCCGTGGTAGCCGTCCTTGATCACGGTCACGTCGATGTTGATGGTGTCGCCATCCTTGAGTGCCTTGTCATTGGGGATGCCATGGCAGACCACGTGGTTGATCGAGGTGCAGATCGACTTGGGGAAGCCCTTGTAGTTCAGCGGCGCCGGGATGGCCTTCTGCTCGTTGACGATGTAGTCGTGGCAGAGGCGGTCGAGCTCCTCGGTGGTGATACCGGGCTTGACGTGTGGCTCGATCATTTCCAGCACTTCGGCGGCCAGGCGGCCGGCGATGCGCATCTTCTCGATGTCTTCTGCGGTCTTGATGGTGACGGTCATTACAGGCTCTCTACGGCGCCGCGCGCGGCGCGAACAAACGGGAAAGGCCGGATTCTACCAGAGCGCGGCGGCGATCTGTCGGGATAGTCCAGCAGATCCGGTGGCCTATTGAGGGCATTCTGGCCCCAAAAGGCGGGGGCTGCAAAAGCCGCTGACGGACGAAGCATTATCCGGGTTCCGTTCGCTCGCCGGCTGTGGTATAAAATGCGCCGCTTTCGGGGGATGTCCTCCGTCAGCTCAAACCCACACACGTGTCGACACGATGGCCTGGGTGCCCGGTTTCCCTGGAAACACGGGTTGGTCATTGGGATACGTGGAGGCCCAACCCGACTTATCAAGGAACTATCATGTCCCAAGTCAACATGCGCGATATGCTGAAGGCCGGTGTGCACTTCGGCCACCAGACCCGTTACTGGAACCCGAAAATGGGCAAGTACATTTTCGGCGCGCGCAACAAGATCCACATCATCAACCTGGAAAAAACCCTGCCGATGTTCAACGAGGCTCTGTCCTTCGTAGAGCGCCTGGCCCAGGGCAAGAACAAGATCATGTTCGTCGGCACCAAGCGTTCCGCCGGCAAGATCGTCGCCGAGCAAGCAGCTCGTTGCGGTTCGCCATACGTTGATCACCGCTGGTTGGGCGGCATGCTGACCAACTACAAGACCATCCGCGCTTCGATCAAGCGTCTGCGTGACCTGGAAACCCAGGCCGAAGATGGTACTTTCACCAAGCTGACCAAGAAAGAAGCTCTGATGCGTTCGCGCGATCTGGAGAAGCTGGACCGCAGCCTGGGTGGTATCAAGGACATGGGCGGTCTGCCTGATGCTCTGTTCGTGATCGACGTCGACCACGAGCGCATTGCCATCACCGAAGCCAACAAGCTGGGCATCCCGGTTATCGGCGTTGTCGATACCAACAGCAGCCCTGAAGGTGTTGACTACATCATCCCAGGTAACGATGACGCCATCCGCGCTATCGAGCTGTACATGACTTCGATGGCCGACGCCGTCATCCGCGGCCGCAACAACGTTGCCGGCGGCACTGAAGTCTATGTTGAAGAAGCGGCTGCACCTGCTGCCGAGTAATTGACGCTTAGCGTCTACTTGGCACGCAAAAAGGGGGCTTTGCCCCCTTTTTGCCACCTTGAAATCCTGCTGTCAGCGAAGGCCCCGCATCATGGGCCGGCTGAGGTATAAAACAGCGGATTTGCAGAATTTAACGCCCGTGACGAACGGGTGGAATGGTTGAAAAACTTTCCAAGAGGATTTTGAAATGGCAGCAATTACTGCAGCGCTGGTCAAAGAACTGCGCGAGCGTACCGGCGAAGGCATGATGGATTGCAAGAAGGCCCTGGAAAAGGCCGGCGGCGACATCGAGAAAGCCATTGACGACATGCGTGCCTCGGGCGCCATCAAGGCCGCCAAGAAGGCTGGCAACGTTGCCGCCGAAGGCGCCATCGCCGTCAAGACCGACGGTAAATCCGCCGTCCTGCTGGAAGTGAACTCGCAGACCGACTTCCTGGCCCTGCAAGACGACTTCAAGAACTTCGTTGCCGAAAGCATCGAACAGGCCTTCGCCGAGAAGCTGACCGACGCCGCTCCGCTGATCGCTTCGCGTGAAGCTGCTCGTGAAGCCCTGGTCGCCAAGTGCGGCGAAAACGTCAACATCCGTCGCCTGGTGCGCGTTGAGGGTGACGTTGTCGGTGCCTACCTGCACGGTAACAAGATCGGTGCAGTTGTTGTCCTGAAAGGCGGTGACGTCGATCTGGCCAAGAACATCGCCATGCACGTTGCCGCTTCGAACCCAGAGTTCCTGGACGCGTCGGAAATCTCCGCCGAGGCCATCGAGCGCGAGAAGAACGTCTTCCTGCAGCTGAACGCCGACAAGATCGCCGGCAAGCCGGAAAACATCGTTGAAAACATGATCAACGGTCGTATCTCCAAGTTCAAGGCCGAAGCCTCGCTGAAAGAGCAAGCCTTCGTGATGGATCCGGAAGTCAAGGTCGGCGCGCTGGCCAAGAAAGCCGGTGCCGAAATCGTTTCCTTCACCTACTTCAAGGTTGGCGAAGGTATCGAGAAGCCGGTTGACGACTTCGCTGCCGAAGTTGCCGCCCAGGTAGCTGCCGCCAAGCAGTAAGACGGAGTCGTCTGTCGCCCCAAAGAGGCTGCCCGCTCACGCGCGCAGCCTCTTTGTCAAAGCGGGAGTGGTTTACCAGACCGCTGCTCGCTGACGCAGTAGCTGCGTCACGCTAGAGTTACGCGCAGGCTGAAAACAGCCAGCCAGATTTTTACAAACGCCGCAGGAGAGATTCGCAATGGCTCAGCAGGGCAGTGGTCATCAGGCTCGCTATAAACGCATTCTACTCAAACTTAGCGGCGAGGCCCTGATGGGCTCGGAAGAGTTCGGGATCGACCCCAAGGTCCTGGATCGCATGGCGCTGGAAGTCGGCCAACTGGTCGGCATCGGCGTCCAGGTCGGCCTGGTGATCGGTGGTGGCAACCTGTTCCGTGGTGCGGCGCTCAGCGCAGCCGGCATGGATCGGGTCACTGGCGACCACATGGGCATGCTGGCCACCGTGATGAACGCACTGGCCATGCGCGACGCGCTGGAGCGGGCGAACATCACCGCGATCGTCATGTCGGCCATCTCCATGGTCGGTGTAACCGATCACTATGATCGCCGCAAGGCCATGCGCCACCTGAACTCGAAAGAAGTCGTGATCTTCGCTGCCGGTACCGGCAACCCGTTCTTCACCACCGACTCCGCCGCTTGCCTGCGCGCCATCGAAATCGATGCCGACGTGGTATTGAAGGCAACCAAAGTCGATGGTGTATACACTGCAGATCCATTCAAGGACCCGCATGCCGAGAAGTTCGATCATCTGTCCTACGATGAAGTGCTGGATCGCAAGCTGGGTGTAATGGACCTGACGGCAATCTGCCTGTGCCGCGATCACAAGATGCCGTTGCGCGTCTTCAACATGAACAAGCCCGGCGCCCTGCTGAACATCGTGCATGGCGGCGCGGAAGGAACTCTGATCGAGGAAGTTCAAAAATGATCAACGAAATCAAGAAAGACGCCCAGGCGCGCATGCAAAAGTCGCTGGAGTCGCTGATCCACGCATTTGGCCAGATCCGCACCGGCAAGGCGCACCCGAGCGTCCTGGGCAGCGTGATGGTGCCTTACTATGGCACCGACACCCCGCTGGCCGGCGTGGCCAGCGTGACCGTGAAAGACAACCAGACCCTGCAAGTGGTGCCTTTCGAGCGCAACATGCTGGGCGCCATCGACAAGGCCATCGGCAGTGCCGGCTTGAACCTCAATCCGACCAATCTGGGCGAGTTGCTGCTGGTCAACATGCCCCCGCTGACCGAGGAAACCCGCAAGGGCTTCACCAAGCAGGCCCGCGCCGCAGCCGAGGATGCCCGAGTTGCCGTGCGCAACATTCGTCGTGACGCCATGAGTGACCTGAAGAAGCTGTCCAAGGACAAGGAAATCAGTGAAGACGAAGAGCGTCGTGCCAGTGCCGAAATCGACAAGCTGATCAAGGATTACGAGGCGAAGATCGCCAAGGCTACCGATGATAAAGAAAAGGACCTGATGGCCATCTAAGGGTCAGGACACCTTCATGGAAAAGACCAAGCAGACTGTGCCCTCCGTGGTGCCGCGTCACGTGGCGATCATCATGGATGGGAATAATCGCTGGGCGAAGAAGCGCTTCATGCCCGGCGTTGCCGGGCATAAAGCGGGTGTCGATGCGGTACGCGCCGTGATCGAAGTGTGCGCCGAGGCCAAGGTCGAGGTGCTCACGCTGTTCGCGTTCTCCAGTGAGAACTGGCAGCGACCGGCGGACGAAGTCAGTGCCCTCATGGACCTGTTCTTCAAGGCGCTGCGCCGCGAGGCCAAGCGCCTGAACGATAACAACATCAGCCTGCGCATTATCGGCGACCGCTCACGCTTCCACCCTGAACTCCAGGCTGCGATGCGCGAGGCCGAGGCTGCGACCGCCGGCAGCAACCGCTTCATCCTGCAGATCGCCGCCAACTACGGTGGCCAGTGGGATATCGCCCAGGCTGCCCAGCGCCTGGCGCGTGAAGTGCAGGCCGGTCATCTGCGCCCGGACGACATCACCCCGGATCTGCTGCAGACCTGCCTGGTCACGGGCGACCTGCCATTGCCCGACCTGTGCATCCGCACCGGTGGCGAGCACCGCATCAGCAATTTCCTCTTGTGGCAGCTGGCCTACGCCGAGCTGTACTTCTCCGACCTCTATTGGCCGGACTTCAAACACGAGGCCATGCGCAATGCGCTGGCCGATTTCGCTTCGCGCCAGCGCCGCTTCGGTAAGACCAGCGAGCAGGTCGAAGCCGGAGCCCGTGCTTAATGCTTAAACAACGCATCATAACCGCCCTGATCCTGCTGCCGATCGCGGTGGGTGGTTTCTTCCTGCTCAATGGTGGGGATTTCGCCCTCTTCATCGGTTTCGTGGTGACGCTCGGCGCCTGGGAATGGGCGCGCCTGGCCGGCCTGGTGGCGCAGCCGCTGCGTATCGCCTACGCCACCGTGGTCGCGGGCGGGCTGATGCTGCTCTACCTGATGCCCGACCTTGCGCCCTGGGTGCTGGGCGCTTCGGTGATCTGGTGGGCGCTGGCCACGTGGTTGGTGCTCACCTATCCGCGCAGCGGCGAGCTGTGGAGTAGTGCCGCCTGTCGCCTGCTGATCGGCCTGCTGGTGTTGCTACCCGCCTGGCAGGGCCTGGTGCTGCTCAAGCACTGGCCGCTGGGCAACTGGCTGATCCTGGCGGTCATGGTGCTGGTCTGGGCGGCTGATATCGGCGCCTATTTCTCCGGCCGTGCCTTCGGCAAGCGCAAGCTGGCGCCACAGGTCAGCCCGGGCAAGAGCTGGGAGGGCGTGTATGGCGGTCTCGCGGTCAGCCTGCTGATCACCTTGGGCGTGGGCATTGCCCGTGACTGGAGTGTCGGTCAGGTGCTGCTGGGCTTGCTGGGCGCCGTGGTGGTGGTGATGTCCTCGGTGGTCGGCGACCTGACCGAGAGCATGTTCAAGCGTCGTGAAGGCATCAAGGACAGCAGCAACCTGTTGCCGGGCCATGGTGGCGTGCTTGATCGCATCGATAGCCTGACTGCGGCGATTCCGATGTTTGCCGTACTGTTGTGGGCGGCTGAGTGGGGTGTGATGTGAGTCGCGTGCAACGCATTACCGTGCTGGGGGCCACCGGCTCCATTGGCTTGAGCACGCTGGACGTCATCGCTCGCCACCCTGACCGTTACCAGGTGTTCGCCTTGAGCGGCTATTCGCGCATCGACGAACTGCTGGCCCTGTGCGAGCGCCATTGCCCGGCCTATGCCGTGGTGCCGAGCGCCGAGGCGGCCGGGCGGCTGCGCGCGGGGCTGGCCAAGGCCGGATGTGCCACCGAGGTGCTGGAAGGTGAGGCCGGGCTGTGCCAGGTCGCCTCTGCATCGGAGGTCGATACCGTGATGGCCGCCATCGTCGGCGCTGCCGGCCTGCGTCCGACCCTGGCCGCGGTCGAGGCGGGCAAGAAGGTGCTGTTGGCCAACAAGGAAGCCCTGGTGATGTCCGGGGCCCTGTTCATGCAGGCGGTGCAGCGCAGCGGCGCGGTGCTGCTGCCGATCGACAGCGAACACAACGCGATATTCCAGTGCATGCCCGGTGACTACGCCCGTGGCCTGGGTGCTGTCGGCGTGCGTCGGATCCTGCTGACTGCCTCTGGCGGCCCGTTCCGCGAAACCCCGGCCGAAGCTTTGCTGGATGTCACGCCGGAACAAGCCTGCGCCCATCCGAACTGGTCCATGGGGCGCAAGATTTCGGTCGACTCGGCGAGCATGTTGAACAAAGGCCTGGAACTGATCGAGGCCTGCTGGCTGTTCGACGCCAAGCCTTCGCAGGTTGAAGTGGTTGTGCATCCGCAGAGCGTCATTCACTCGTTGGTGGACTATGTCGATGGCTCGGTGCTTGCCCAGTTAGGCAACCCGGACATGCGCACGCCGATCTCCAATGCCCTGGCCTGGCCGGAGCGCATCGATTCGGGCGTGGCGCCGCTGGACCTGTTCGCCATCGCCCGTCTGGATTTCCAGGCCCCCGACGAACAGCGCTTCCCATGCCTGCGCCTGGCGCGTCAGGCTGCCGAGGCGGGCAACAGTGCGCCGGCGGTGCTCAATGCCGCCAATGAAGTGGCTGTCGAAGCGTTTCTCCAGCGGCGTATCCGCTTCCCGGAGATCGCGGGTATGATCGAACAGGTGCTCGACCAGGAGCCTGTGGTGGCATTGCCCACGCTCGACGCGGTATTCGCCGCCGACCAGCGTGCCCGGGAGCTGTCCCGGGAATGGTTGCGACGCCACGGCCGCTGAAGCCTGCGGCCGGCTCCGCCGAATGTCATCCGGAGATAGGACATGACTGCGCTCTACATGATTGTCGGCACGCTGATTGCGCTCGGCGTGCTGGTCACCTTCCACGAGTTCGGCCACTTCTGGGTGGCGCGGCGCTGCGGGGTCAAGGTCCTGCGTTTCTCGGTGGGCTTCGGCACGCCGTTGCTGCGCTGGCACGATCGCCAGGGCACCGAGTTCGTTGTCGCCGCGATTCCTTTGGGCGGCTACGTCAAGATGCTCGACGAGCGCGAGGGCGAGGTGCCTGCGGCGCTGATCGAGCAATCGTTCAACCGTAAATCGGTACGCCAGCGCATCGCCATCGTGGCGGCCGGCCCGGTCGCCAACTTCCTACTCGCCATCCTGTTCTTCTGGGTGCTGGCCATGCTCGGCTCGCAGCAGGTGCGCCCGGTCATTGGCGCGGTCGAGGCGGGCAGCCTTGCGGCCAGCGCCGGGCTGGGCGTCGGCCAGGAAATCGTTTCCATCGATGGCAAGCCGACCAACGGCTGGTCGGCGGTCAACCTGCAGTTGGTACGTCGCCTTGGCGAGAGCGGCACGCTGCGAGTGGGCGTGCTCGACGAAGGCGCAACGACCGAGCGCCAGCTCGACATTACTCTGAACAATTGGCTTAAAGGCGCCGATGAGCCTGACCCGATCCAGTCACTGGGGCTGCGCCCGTGGCGACCTGCGATGGTTCCGGTGCTGGCGGAGATCGATCCAAAAGGGCCGGCCGCTGCCGCCGGGCTCAAGACCGGTGACAAGCTCCTGGCACTCGACGGTGTGGCGCTGGGCGACTGGCAGCAGGTGGTCGACGCGGTCCGTGCTCGCCCCGAGCGTACGGTGAGCCTGAGCATCGAGCGCGACGGCGCGACGCTCGAAGTACCGGTCACCCTGGCGCGCAAGGGCGAAGGCCAGGCATCCGGTGGTTACCTCGGCGCCGGGGTCAAGGCCGGCGAATGGCCGGCGAAGATGCTCCGCGAGGTCAGTTACGGCCCGCTGGAGGCGGTGGGCGAGGGCTTGTCCCGCACATGGAACATGAGCGTCCTGACCCTCGAATCGCTGAAGAAAATGCTGTTCGGAGAGCTCTCGGTAAAAAACTTGAGCGGACCGATAACCATTGCTAAAGTGGCGGGCGCTTCAGCCCAGTCGGGCGTTGGGGATTTCCTGAATTTCCTGGCCTACCTGAGCATAAGCCTAGGGGTTCTGAACCTGCTGCCCATCCCCGTACTGGATGGGGGGCATTTGCTGTTCTACCTGATCGAGTGGGCGCGCGGTCGTCCACTCTCGGATCGGGTGCAAGGTTGGGGGGTCCAGATCGGTATCAGTTTGGTCGTTGGGGTGATGTTGCTCGCCCTGATCAACGATCTGGGTCGACTATAAAAGCTTCGCTCAATCGCGAAACCTGCCGCTTTCTTTGCGGCGGGTTGTTTATTGCCAGTTGGAATAAAAGGACTTCATGAAACGTCTGCTGCTAACTGCGGTGCTCTCCGCACTGATGATCGCTGAAGTTCACGCCGAGTCCTTCACCATCTCCGATATTCGTGTCAACGGCCTGCAGCGGGTTTCCGCCGGCAGCGTGTTTGGCGCGTTGCCGCTGAACGTCGGTGACCAGGTCGACGACCGCCGTCTGGTGGACTCCACTCGCTCGCTGTTCAAAACCGGCTTTTTCCAGGACATCCAGCTGAACCGCGACGGCAATGTCCTGATCATCAACGTGGTCGAGCGCCCTTCGGTGTCGAGCATCGAGATCGAAGGCAACAAGGCGATCAGCACCGAAGACCTGATGAAGGGGCTCAAGCAGTCGGGCCTGGCCGAGGGCGAGATTTTCCAGCGCGCGACGCTGGAAGGCGTGCGTAACGAGCTGCAGCGCCAGTATGTGGCCCAGGGCCGCTACTCCGCTGAAGTTGACGCCGAGGTCGTGCCGCAACCGCGCAACCGTGTCGGCCTGAAGATCAAGATCAACGAAGGTACCGTGGCCGCGATCCAGCACATCAACGTGGTGGGCAACACGGTCTTCGACGACGAGACCCTCGGCCAGCTGTTCGAACTCAAGACCACCAACTGGCTGTCGTTCTTCAAGAACGACGACAAGTACGCCCGCGAAAAACTGTCTGGTGACCTGGAGCGCCTGCGTTCCTACTACCTGGACCGCGGCTACATCAACATGGACATCGCCTCCACCCAGGTGTCGATCACTCCGGACAAGAAGCACGTCTACATTACCGTCAACATCAATGAAGGCGAGAAGTACACCGTACGCGACGTCAAGCTGTCCGGTGACCTGAAAGTGCCGGAAGACCAGGTCAAGTCGCTGCTGCTGGTGCAGCCTGGCCAGGTGTTCTCGCGCAAGGTGATGACCACCACGTCCGACCTGATCACCCGTCGCCTGGGTAACGAAGGCTATACCTTCGCCAACGTCAACGGCGTGCCGCAACCGAACGACCAGGATCACACCGTCGACATCATGTTCGTCGTCGATCCGGGCAAGCGTGCCTACGTCAACCGCATCAACTACCGCGGCAACACCAAGACCGAAGACGAAGTGCTGCGCCGCGAAATGCGCCAGATGGAAGGCGGCTGGGCGTCGACCTACCTCATCGACCAATCCAAGACCCGCCTCGAGCGCCTGGGCTTCTTCAAGGAAGTCAACGTCGAGACGCCGCCGGTGCCGGGCACCGATGACCAGGTCGACGTCAACTACAGCGTCGAAGAGCAGGCCTCCGGCTCGATCACCGCCAGCGTCGGTTTCGCCCAGAGCGCGGGCCTGATCCTCGGTGGCTCGATCAGCCAGAACAACTTCCTGGGTACCGGTAACAAGGTCTCCATCGGCCTGACCCGCTCCGAATACCAGACCCGCTACAACTTCGGCTACGTCGATCCCTACTTCACCCCCGATGGTGTGAGCCTGGGCTACAACGCCTTCTACCGCAGCACCGACTACGACGACCTCGACGTCGACGTGGCCAGCTATGCGGTGGACAGTTTGGGTGCCGGTGTCAGCCTCGGCTACCCGATCAGCGAGACCTCGCGCCTGACTTACGGCCTGACCGTGCAGCAGGACAAGTTGAAGACCGGCCGCTACACCGTCGATGAGATCTTCAAGTTCATCCAGGACGAAGGCGACAACTTCCTCAACTTCAAGGCTTCGATCGGCTGGTCCGAGTCGACCCTGAACAAGGGCGTGCTTGCCACCCGTGGTCACTCGCAGAGCCTGACCCTCGAGACCACCGTGCCGGGCAGCGACCTGTCGTTCTACAAGCTCGACTACCGTGGCCAGCTGTTCAAGCCGATCAACAATGACTACACCCTGCGCCTGCACACCGAGCTGGGCTACGGTGACGGCTATGGTTCGACCAATGGTCTGCCGTTCTACGAGAACTACTACGCGGGCGGCTTCAACTCCGTGCGTGGCTTCAAGGACAGCACCCTGGGCCCACGCAGTACGCCGAGCCGTGGCGCGGCCGTGACCGGCAACCAGGGCACCATCGCCGACCCGGACCAGGATCCGCTGCCGTTCGGTGGTAACGTCCTCGTTCAGGGTGGTGTGGAGCTGCTGTTCCCGCTGCCGTTCGTCAAGGACCAGCGTTCGCTGCGCACCTCCGTGTTCTGGGACGTGGGTAACGTGTTCGACACCAACTGCGGTTCCAAGCCGGATTGCACCAAGGTCGGTTTCTCGGACATGGCCAGCTCCGTCGGTCTGGGCGTAACCTGGATCACCGCGCTGGGCCCGCTGAGCTTCAGCCTGGCGATGCCGATCAAGAAACCGGACGACGCCGACACGCAAGTGTTCCAATTCTCTCTGGGCCAGACCTTCTGAGGTCGGCCCTTGCATAACGACAACGGATTATCCAGGAGTGCATCGTGCGTAAGTTGACTCAACTGGCCCTCGTGGCCGCGGCGCTGGTCGCCACCCCGGCTTTCGCCGAAATGAAAGTTGCCGTGCTGAACTATCAGATGGCCCTGCTGGAATCCGATGCGGCCAAGAAGTACGCCGTTGACGCGGAGAAGAAATTCGGCCCGCAACTGACCAAGCTCAAGGGCCTGGAAAGCAGCGCCAAGGGCATCCAGGACCGTCTGATCAAGGGCGGCGACAAGATGCCTCAGCCAGAGCGCGAGCGCCTCGAGCTCGAGTTCAAGCAAAAGGCCCGCGACTTCCAGTTCCAGTCCAAGGAACTCAACGAAGCCAAGGCCGTGGCCGATCGCGACATGCTCAAGCAGCTCAAGCCCAAGCTTGATGGCGCTGTCGAGGAAGTGATCAAGAAGGGCGGCTTCGACCTGGTGCTCGAGCGTGGCGCGGTCATCGATGTCAAGCCTCAGTACGACATCACCCGCCAGGTCATCGAGCGCATGAACCAAGCCCGTTGATATGACCGTGACCATGACACTCGGCCAGCTGGCCGAAGCCCTCGGGGCCGAGCTCAAAGGCCCCGAGGCGCTGGAAATTACCGGGTTGGCCACCTTGCAGGAGGCCGTTTCCGGGCAGCTGAGTTTCCTGGCCAACAAGCAGTACCGCAAGTTCCTGGACGACTCCACGGCCAGCGCGGTACTGCTCAAGGCCGAGGACGCCGAAGGTTTCGCCGGCAACGCCTTGATCGTCGCCGACCCGTACCTGGCTTACGCGCGCATCTCGCACCTGTTCGATCCGAAGCCCAAGGCTGTGGCGGGAATCCATCCCAGCGCCGTGGTTGCCGAGGATGCCCAGGTGGATGCCAGCGCCAGCATTGGTCCGTTTGCGGTGATCGAAAGTGGTGCGCACATTGGCGCCAACGTGACGGTCGGCGCGCACTGTTTCATCGGTGCCCGTTGCCTCATCGGCGAGGGTGGCTGGTTGGCACCCCGTGTCACGCTGTATCACGATGTGACCATTGGCAAGCGTGTGGTCATCCAGTCCGGGGCGGTGATCGGTGGTGAGGGCTTCGGCTTTGCCAACGAAAAGGGCGTCTGGCGCAAGATCGCACAGATTGGCGGCGTCACCCTGGGCGACGATGTCGAGATCGGCGTGAACACCGCGGTGGACCGCGGCGCCCTGTCGGATACGCGCATCGGTGATGGCGTCAAGCTCGATAACCAGATCCAGATCGCCCATAACGTGCAGGTCGGTGACCACACGGCGATGGCGGCCTGCGTCGGTATCTCGGGCAGTACCCGCATCGGCAAGCACTGCATGATTGCCGGTGGTGTTGGGATGGTCGGTCACATCGACGTCTGCGACAATGTTTTCGTCTCCGGCATGACCATGGTGACCCGTTCTATTACCGAACCGGGTGGCTACTCTTCCGGAACGGCCATGCAACCTTTGGCTGAATGGCGCAAGAGCGCCGCTCGCATTCGCCAGCTGGACGAGATGTCCAAGCGTCTCCAGCAGCTGGAAAAGCGTGTCGACACCGTGACCTCAGGTGGCCAGCCGACATCAGAAGGCTGATACCATTTACTGAGCGAGCGTTACCGTCGCTAGCTGGCTCCTCTTTGGATCTGCAAAAGGAGCGTGTGGTCAGCACCTGCGCTCCCTATTCTTATACAGGCTTCCCCCCGAAATGATGGACATCAACGAGATTCGCGAATACCTGCCTCACCGTTACCCGTTCCTGCTGGTGGACCGGGTGACGGACCTGGACTTCGAGGCCCAAAGCATTCGTGCCTACAAGAATGTCAGCATCAACGAGCCGTTCTTCAATGGCCACTTCCCGGCACATCCGATCATGCCGGGCGTGCTGATCATCGAGGCGATGGCCCAGGCGGCCGGAATTCTCGGATTCAAGATGCTCGACGCCAAACCGGCTGACGGCACGCTTTACTACTTTGTCGGCTCCGACAAGCTGCGTTTCCGCCAGCCAGTGCTGCCGGGCGACCAGCTGGTCCTGGAAGCCAAGTTCCTCAGCCGCAAGAGCATGATCTGGAAGTTCGAATGCCGTGCCCTGGTGGACGGCAAGCCAGTTTGCTCGGCCGAGATCACCTGCGCGGAACGCTCCCTATGAGTTCGATTGACCCACGGGCGATCATCGATCCTTCGGCCAGGCTGGCCGAGGGTGTCGAGGTTGGCCCCTGGTCGATCGTAGGCCCCGATGTCGAAATCGGGGAGGGCACCATCATTGGCCCGCACGTCGTGCTCAAAGGGCCGACCCGTATCGGCAAGCACAACCGCATCTACCAGTTCTCCTCGATCGGTGAAGACACCCCTGACCTGAAGTACAAGGGTGAGCCGACGCGCCTGGTAATCGGTGACCACAACGTGATCCGCGAGGGTGTCACCATCCATCGCGGCACCGTGCAGGACCGTTCCGAAACGACGCTGGGCGATCACAACCTGATCATGGCCTATGCCCACATCGGCCATGACAGCGTCATCGGCAACCACTGCATCCTGGTCAACAACACCGCGTTGGCCGGGCACGTGCACGTGGGCGACTGGGCGATCCTGTCGGGCTACACGCTGGTGCACCAGTACTGCCATATCGGCGCTCATGCCTTTTCCGGCATGGGTACCGCGATCGGCAAGGACGTGCCGGCCTACGTGACGGTGTTCGGCAGCCCGGCCGAGGCGCGCAGCATGAACTTCGAAGGCTTGCGCCGTCGCGGTTTCAGCGACGAGGTGCTGCATGCACTGCGTCGCGCCTACAAGATAGTCTATCGCCAGGGCCTGACCGTCGAAGAGGCGCTCAAGGAGCTGGACGAGCTGGTGAGCCAGTTCCCGGAAGTCGACCTGTTCCGTCATTCGATCGCCAACTCCGCCCGCGGCATCACGCGCTGACATGGCCCAACTTTGCGTGGCGCTGGTCGCGGGCGAGGCCAGCGGTGACATCCTCGGTTCCGGCTTGATGCGTGCCATCAAGGCGCGCCACCCCGATGTACGTTTCATCGGCGTCGGTGGGCCCTTGATGGAAGCTGAAGGCATGACTTCCTACTTCCCGATGGAACGCCTGGCCGTCATGGGTCTGGTCGAGGTACTCGGGCGTCTGCGCGAGCTGCTCAAGCGGCGAAAGCTGCTGATCGAGACACTGATCGGTGAAAAGCCCGACGTGTTCATCGGTATCGATGCACCTGATTTCACCCTCAATATCGAACTCAAGCTGCGCCAGGCCGGGATCAAGACAGTGCATTACGTCAGCCCGTCGGTCTGGGCCTGGCGGCAGAAGCGTGTGCTGAAGATCCGCGAGGGGTGCGACCTGATGCTCACCCTGCTGCCGTTCGAGGCTCGCTTCTATGAAGAGCAGGGCGTGCCGGTGCGCTTCGTCGGCCACCCGTTGGCGGATACCATTCCCCTCGAGGCTGACCGTGGCGCGGCGCGTGCCGAGCTGGGCCTGGGCGATGGCCCGGTGATTGCCCTGATGCCCGGCAGCCGTGGCGGCGAAGTGGGGCGCCTGGGCGCCCTGTTCCTCGACGCGGCCCAGCGCCTGCGCGAGCTGGTGCCTGGCGCACGTTTCGTGCTGCCGTGCGCCAATGCCGCGCGTCGCGCCCAGGTCGAGCAGATGCTCGAAGGGCGCGAGTTGCCGCTGACCTTGCTCGACGGCCAGTCGCACAAGGCCCTGGCGGCGTGCGACGCGGTGCTGATTGCCTCGGGTACCGCCACCCTGGAGGCGATGCTGTACAAGCGGCCGATGGTGGTGGCCTATCGCCTGGCGCCGTTGACGTACTGGATTCTCAAGCGCATGGTCAAGAGCCCCTACGTGTCGCTGCCCAACTTGCTCGCCCAACGCCTGTTGGTGCCCGAGCTGCTGCAGGACGCCGCCACCAGCGAGGCCTTGGCGCAAACCCTGGCGCCGCTGGTCAAGGATGGTACGCAGCAGACCGACAGCTTCGACCAGATCCACCGCACCCTGCGCCGCGATGCCTCCAACCAGGCGGCCGACGCGGTGCTTGCCCTGTTGAAGGACCACTGACATGCAGATGGGGCTGGATTTCAACCTGGTCGAGGAACTGGTGGCCGGCGTCGATGAAGTGGGCCGTGGTCCGCTGTGCGGCGCGGTGGTAACCGCAGCGGTGATTCTCGATCCGCGCCGGCCGATCCTCGGCCTGAACGACTCGAAGAAACTCACCGAGGCCAAGCGCGATGCGCTGTTCGACGAGATCTGCGAGAAGGCGCTGAGTTTCTGCATCGCTCGCGCCGAGGTCGAGGAAATCGACCGTCTGAACATCCTCCATGCGACCATGCTGGCCATGCAGCGTGCCGTCGAAGGGTTGCACGTCACGCCGAAGCTGGCACTGATCGATGGCAACCGCTGCCCGAAACTTTCGGTGCCAGCGGCTCCGGTGGTCAAGGGGGATTCGCAGGTGCCGGCGATCGCCGCCGCATCGATTCTGGCCAAGGTCACCCGTGACCGCGAGATGAGCGCGTTCGAGCTGATCTACCCGGGTTATGGGATCGGCGGGCACAAGGGGTATCCGACTCCAGTGCACCTTGAGGCCCTGGCCCGTCTTGGGCCGACGCCCATTCACCGGCGCTCGTTCGCGCCTGTTCGAGCTGCCTGGGAAGCCCGTGAGGGCGCTTCCACCCTGCTGATCTGATCGGCGCCATTCATCGCGGGGCAAGCCTGCTCCCACGCCGAGTTGCGTGGGAGCACGCTTGCCCCGCGATGCATTCTGCAATCAACCGCTGACCTGCAGGCGAGGCAAGCGCAGAGCAATACGCTACAATCCCGCCCTTGTCGTTCAGCACTGCTACAGGATCCTCCATGTCGGTCTCCTTCGTTCACCTTCGCGTGCACTCCGAATTCTCCCTGGTCGACGGCCTGGTGCGGATCAAGCCGCTGGCCAAGGCCCTGGCCGGGATGAACATGCCGGCGGTGGCGATCACCGACCAGAGCAACATGTGCTCGCTGGTGAAGTTCTACAAGACCGCCATGGGCGCCGGCATCAAGCCGATCTGCGGTGCCGACCTGTGGCTGGCCGGGGTCGATCCGGAAGCGCCGTTGTCGCGCATCTGTTTCCTGGCCATGAACCCCAAGGGTTACCGCAATCTCACCGAGCTGATCTCGCGTGGTTGGACCGATGGCCAGCGCAATGGCCTGGTGATCATCCAGCGCGACTGGATCGCCCCGGCCAGCGAAGGGCTGATTGCCCTCTCCGCCGGCAAGGAAGGCGACATCGGCATGGCGTTGATGGCCAATCGTCAGGACGAAGCCCAGGCCCTGCTCGCCGACTGGATGAGCATGTTCCCCGAGCGCTTCTACGTCGAGGTTCAGCGCACCAACCGCGCCGGTGACGAGGAGTACGTGCACGCTGCCGTGGCCTTGGCCGACAAGCTCGGTGCGCCGCTGGTGGCAACCAACGACGTGCGTTTCGTCAAGCAGTCGGACTTCGATGCCCACGAGACCCGCGTGTGCATCGGCGAGGGCTGGACCCTGGACGATCCGCGCCGCCCGCGTGGCTACAGCGACCAGCAGTACCTCAAGTCCGCCGAAGAAATGGCCGAGCTGTTCAGCGACCTGCCGGACGCCATTGCCAACACCGTGGAGATCGCCAAGCGCTGCAACATCACCGTGCAGCTGGGCAAGTACTTCCTCCCCGACTTCCCGACGCCCAACGGCATGGGCATCGACGACTACCTGCGGCATGTTTCCCACGAAGGCCTGGAGGAGCGCCTGGCGGTGCTCTGGCCGAAGGAGACCACGCCCAATTACGAAGAGAAGCGCCAGGTCTACCTGGACCGCCTGAAGTTCGAGCTGGACATCATCATCCAGATGGGCTTCCCCGGTTACTTCCTGATCGTTATGGACTTCATCAAGTGGGCGAAGAACAACGACGTGCCGGTCGGCCCGGGCCGGGGTTCGGGTGCCGGTTCGTTGGTGGCCTACGTGCTGAAGATCACCGACCTCGACCCGTTGGCCTACGACCTGCTGTTCGAGCGCTTCCTCAACCCTGAACGTATTTCCATGCCCGACTTCGACGTCGACTTCTGCATGGACGGCCGCGACCGGGTGATCGACTACGTGGCCGAGGCCTACGGGCGCAACGCGGTGAGCCAGATCATCACTTTCGGCACCATGGCCGCCAAGGCGGTGGTGCGTGATGTGGCGCGGGTGCAGGGCAAGTCCTATGGCCTGGCCGACCGCCTGTCGAAGATGATTCCGTTCGAAGTGGGCATGACCCTGGAGAAGGCCTACGAGCAGGAAGAGATCCTGCGCGACTTCCTCAAGGGCGATGAGGATGCGCGCGAAATCTGGGACATGGCCCTCAAGCTAGAGGGTGTGACCCGGGGTACCGGCAAGCACGCCGGTGGCGTGGTGATTGCACCGACCAAACTCACCGATTTTTCGCCGATTGCCTGCGACGAAGAGGGCGGCGGCCTGGTGACCCAGTTCGACAAGGACGATGTCGAGGCCGCGGGCCTGGTGAAGTTCGACTTCCTTGGTCTGCGGACGCTGACGATCATCAAGTGGGCGATGGAGATCATCAACCGCGAGCAGGCCAAGAAGAACCTGCCTGACGTCAATATCGACTTCATCCCGCTGGACGACCGCAAGACCTACGAGCTGTTGCAGAAGGCCGAGACCACCGCGGTGTTCCAGCTCGAATCACGCGGCATGAAAGAGCTGATCAAGAAGCTCAAGCCCGACTGCCTGGAAGACCTTATCGCATTAGTGGCGCTGTTCCGTCCCGGCCCGCTGCAGTCGGGCATGGTGGACGACTTCATCAACCGCAAGCACGGCCGTGCGGAGCTCGCCTACCCGCATTCCGATTACCAGTACGAGGGCCTCAAGCCGGTACTGGCGCCCACCTACGGCATCATCTTGTACCAGGAACAGGTGATGCAGATCGCCCAGGT
The DNA here is from genome assembly GCF_021283165.2 of Pseudomonas soli. NCBI lineage: Bacteria > Pseudomonadati > Pseudomonadota > Gammaproteobacteria > Pseudomonadales > Pseudomonadaceae > Pseudomonas > Pseudomonas soli. The sequence goes on along the minus strand of NZ_CP128543.1, from coordinate 4,757,392 downwards.
GATGGCCGGCTACACCCTCGGTGGCGCCGACATGCTGCGCCGGGCCATGGGTAAGAAAAAACCCGAGGAGATGGCCAAGCAGCGCGGCGGTTTCATCGAAGGCTGCGTTGCCAACAACATCGATGCAGACCTTGCCGGTAACATCTTCGATCTGGTAGAAAAGTTCGCCGGTTACGGCTTCAACAAATCCCACTCCGCCGCCTATGGCCTGGTCTCCTACCAGACAGCATGGTTGAAGACCCACTATCCGGCGCCGTTCATGGCTGCGGTGCTGTCGGCGGATATGCACAACACCGACAAGGTAGTGGTGCTGGTCGAGGAAGTTCGCAGCATGAAGCTGCGTCTCGATGCCCCGGATGTGAACTTCTCCGACTTCAAGTTCACCGTCAACAACGATGGCCGTATCGTTTATGGCCTGGGTGCGATCAAGGGCGTGGGCGAAGGCCCGGTAGAGGCGATCGTCGAGGCGCGCGCGCAGGGCGGCCCGTTCAAGGACCTGTTCGATTTCTGTGAGCGCATCGATCTCAAACGCGTCAACAAACGTACCCTGGATGCGTTGATCCGCAGTGGCGCGCTGGATCGTCTCGGGCCGCACTTCCATGACGAGATCAAGGCCTACCAGGCCAACATCGACATCAATCGCGCGATCCTGCTCTCGGCACTGGGTGAGGCCGTCAAGGCCGCCGAACAGGCGGCTCATACCGCCGACAGTGGCCATGTCGACCTGTTCGGCGGCATGTTCGACGAGGTAGATGTCGACGTCTATGCCAATCATCGCAAGGTGCGCGAACTGACGCTCAAGGAGCGCCTGAAAGGCGAAAAGGACACCCTCGGCCTGTACCTCACCGGGCATCCGATCGATGAGTATGAGACCGAGATCCGCCGTTTCGCCCGTCAGCGCATTGTTGATCTGAAGCCCGCGCGGGATACCCAGACCATCGCCGGGATGATCATTGCCCTGCGCGTGATGAAGAACAAGAAGGGTGACAAGATGGGCTTCGTCACCCTCGACGACCGTTCCGGGCGCATCGAGGCCTCGTTGTTCGCCGATGCCTTCATGGGCGCCCAGGCCCTGCTGCAGACCGACGCCATGGTGGTGGTGGAAGGGGAGGTCAGCAACGACGACTTCTCCGGTGGCCTGCGCCTGCGGGTCAAAACGGTGATGACCATGGAGGATGCGCGTACCAAGCTGGCCGAAAGCCTGCGCCTGAAGGTCGCCCACGACGCGCTCAAGGGTGACCGCCTGAACTGGCTGGGCGAGCTGATCACCCGTCACCGCGGTGGCTGCCCGATCACCCTGGAGTACACCGGCAGCGACGCCAAGGCCATGCTGCAGTTCGGCGACCAGTGGTCCATCGACCCGGCCGATGGCCTGATTCAGGCGCTGCGTGACCAGTTCGGACGTGAGAACGTCTTCCTGCAATACCGTTGAAACGACGAATTTTAATCTCGACCTATATGCGCCTGATCCCTTAAGGTAGGGCGCCAAACGGATCAACCGGCCGGCCGCCTGGCCGTAGACCCAAGACGGAAGCCTATGAACCCGAATTTCCTCGATTTCGAACAGCCGATTGCCGACCTGCAAGCCAAGATCGAAGAGCTGCGCCTGGTGGGTAACGACAACTCGCTGAACATCAGCGATGAAATTGCCCGTCTGCAGGACAAGAGCAGCACCCTGACCGAGAGCATCTTCGGCAACCTGACCAGCTGGCAGATCGCCCGCCTGGCCCGTCACCCACGCCGCCCTTACACCCTCGACTACATCGACCACCTCTTCACCGAGTTCGAAGAGCTGCACGGCGACCGTCACTTCTCCGACGACGCCGCCATCGTTGGTGGCACCGCGCGCCTGGACGACAAGCCGGTGATGGTCATCGGCCACCAGAAGGGCCGTGAAGTGCGCGAGAAGGTGCGCCGCAACTTCGGCATGCCGCGCCCTGAAGGTTATCGCAAGGCCTGCCGCCTGATGGAAATGGCCGAGCGCTTCAAGATGCCGATCCTGACCTTCATCGACACCCCGGGCGCCTATCCGGGCATCGACGCCGAAGAGCGCAACCAGAGCGAGGCCATTGCCTGGAACCTGCGCGTCATGGCGCGTCTGAAGACGCCGATCATCGCCACCGTGATCGGTGAGGGTGGTTCCGGCGGCGCACTGGCCATCGGCGTGTGCGACCAGCTGAACATGCTGCAGTATTCCACCTACTCGGTGATCTCGCCGGAAGGCTGCGCCTCGATCCTGTGGAAGACTGCCGACAAGGCCGCCGACGCCGCCGAGGCCATGGGTATCACCGCCGAGCGCCTGAAGAGCCTGAACATCGTCGACAAGGTCATCCAGGAACCGCTGGGCGGCGCCCACCGTGATCCGGCCAAAATGTCGGCGAGCATCCGCGCCGACCTGATCGAACAGCTGGACATGCTCGGCAAGCTCGACAACGACGCGCTGCTCAAGCGGCGTTACGATCGCCTGATGAGCTACGGTCTCTGATGGATTCCAGGGGCCGCTTTGCGGCCCTTTCGCCGGCAAGCCGGCTCCCATGGGGGAATGCATACTTCTGTGGGAGCCGGCTTGCCGGCGAAAGGGGTGTGAAACGCCCCCCGCGATTTCCATCACGGTGAGGTCCAGGTGATCAACCTTACTCGCCAGTTTGCCCCTTGGCTCAACGCCCCCGCCTGGTACGTCGCCTTCTCCGGCGGCCTGGACTCCACCGTCCTCCTGCACCAGCTCGCCGATTACACCCGCAACCATTCAACGCCGCCCCTGCGCGCCATCCATGTCCATCACGGCCTGCAAGCCGCCGCCGATGCCTGGCCCGATCACTGCCGAGCGGTGTGTGCCGCCCTGGGTGTCGAACTCGATGTGGTCCCTGTCCAGGTCGCCCCTGGCGCCAGCCTCGAACAGTCGGCCCGCAACGCCCGCTACGACGCCTTCGAAAAACGGCTGGGCTCAGGCGAAGTGCTGTTCACCGGCCAGCACCGTGACGATCAGGCCGAGACCCTGCTGTTTCGCTTGCTGCGCGGCGCCGGCCTGCGTGGGTTGTCCGCCATGCCGCAACAGCGGCCGCTAGGGCAGGGCAGCCTGGTGCGCCCATTGCTGGGGCTGTCGCGCCAGCAGCTGCAGGCCTACGCCGACATGCACGGGCTGGTATGGATCGACGACCCTTCCAATAGCGATACGGCCTTTGCCCGCAACTTCCTGCGCGGCGAGGTCTTCCCAATCCTGCGCCAGCGCTGGCTACAGGCCGAAGCCAACCTGGCACGCAGTGCCGAACACCTGGGCGAGGCGATGGGCCTGCTGGACGAACTGGCCGCCACCGACCTGGCTCCGGCCTGCGACAATGCGCCGCTGCCCTGGCTCGGTCTTGCCTCCCTCGACCTCGCCGTACTCAAGGCGCTGTCACCGGCGCGCCAGCGCAATGCCCTGCAATACTGGCTCGGCCGCCGCACGCGCCAGCCGGACAGTCGCCACTGGGCCGGCTGGGACGACCTGCGTGACGCGGCAGGCGATGCCTGCCCGATCTGGCGCCTGACCGACGGTCAGTTGCAGCGCAGCCACGGGCGCATCTGGTGGCTGGACGGGCAATGGCTCCAGGCTCCGGCGGGTGAATGGGCGTGGCCGAACCCGTCCAGGCCCCTGGCGTTGCCGGGCAACGGCCAGGTGTGGCTGGAGGGCTGCGTGGACGCCGCCGGCCTGCGCATCGCCTACCGTCAAGGCGGCGAAGTGCTGGAGGTCAGCGGCCGTGGCCGGCGCGACCTCAAGCGTCTGCTCAACGAGCTGCAGGTCCCGCACTTCGTGCGCCCGCGCCTGCCGCTGCTGTACCGCGGCGAGCAATTGCTGGCGGTGGCCAATCTGCCCGGACTCGCTCAGGCCGAAGGCCAACTGCACTGGCAACCGCCGACGAACGTGCAAGGTTTGAGCTGAAGGGTACATTCCGGTAGACTACCCTCCCTTCTTGATACAACTTCTGTGGGTTCCGCGAAAACACAGAGGTTGCCGATTACCAAGCAGTTTTTTGCTGGGCTGATTTCTTAAAATGACGAGCGAGCTCCATGCCGGGGATACCCCTGGTCTGTACAGACGCGGCAGTTTTTCGAGATGCACTGTGATTGACGCAGGTGATCGGGGGCTTCGGCCTTCCTTCGCTTTCTCCGGCGGCGCTGGCCGCCTTAACGCAGACTTCTAGGGTTTTTCATGACGCGCTACATATTCGTCACGGGCGGTGTTGTTTCTTCATTGGGGAAAGGCATTGCCTCGGCTTCCCTGGCGGCCATCCTGGAAGCGCGGGGGCTTAAAGTCACCATGCTCAAGCTGGACCCGTACATCAACGTCGACCCGGGCACCATGAGCCCGTTCCAGCACGGTGAAGTGTTCGTCACCCACGACGGCGCCGAGACCGACCTCGACCTGGGCCACTACGAGCGGTTCATCCGCACCACGATGACCCAGAACAACAACTTCACCACCGGCCGTATCTACGAGCACGTGCTGCGCAAGGAGCGTCGTGGTGATTACCTGGGCGCGACCATCCAGGTCATCCCGCACATCACCGACGAAATCAAGCGCCGCATCATCAAGGGCGCCGGCGATGCCGACGTCGCGCTGGTCGAGATCGGCGGCACCGTGGGTGACATCGAGTCGCAGCCATTCCTCGAGGCCATCCGCCAGCTGCGCGTCGAAGTGGGCTCCAAGCGCGCCATGCTGATGCACCTGACCCTGGTGCCGTACATCGCCACCGCCGGGGAAACCAAGACCAAGCCGACCCAGCACTCGGTCAAGGAACTGCGCTCCATCGGCCTGCAGCCTGACGTGCTGATCTGCCGCTCCGACCACCCGGTCGACGCCTCGTCGCGCCGCAAGATCGCGCTGTTCACCAACGTCGAAGAGCGTGCGGTGATTTCGCTGGAAGACGTCGACACCATCTACAAGATCCCAGGCGTTCTGCATGCCCAGGGCCTGGACGACTTCGTCGTCGAGCGCTTCGGCCTGCAGTGCAACAGCGCCGACCTGTCCGAGTGGGACAAGGTCGTCGACGCCAAGCTCAACCCTGAGCAGGAAGTGACCATCGCCATGGTCGGCAAGTACATGGAGCTGCTGGACGCGTACAAGTCGCTGATCGAAGCGATGAGCCACGCCGGCATCACCAACCGCACCAAGGTCAACCTGCGCTACATCGACTCCGAAGACATCGAGAACCAGGGCACCAGCCTGCTCGAAGGCGCCGATGCCATCCTGGTCCCGGGCGGTTTCGGCCTGCGCGGCGTCGAAGGCAAGATCACCGCGGTGCAGTACGCCCGTGAGAACAAGGTCCCGTACCTGGGCATCTGCCTCGGCATGCAGGTCGCCGTGATCGAATTCGCCCGTAACGTGATGGGCTGGAAAGACGCCAACTCCACCGAGTTCGACCGCAACAGCGGCCACCCGGTTGTTGGCCTGATCACCGAGTGGGCCGATGCCACCGGCGCGGTCGAGACCCGTACCGAAGCGTCCGACCTGGGCGGCACCATGCGCCTGGGCGCTCAGGACTGCCAGCTGGCAGCCGGCTCCAAGGTGCACGACTGCTACGGTAAGGACATCATTACCGAGCGCCATCGTCACCGCTACGAAGTCAACAACGTGCTGCTGCCGCAGTTGGTTGAAGCTGGCCTGCAGGTATCCGGCCGCTCCGAAGATGGCGCGCTGGTCGAGGTGGTCGAGTCGAAGGATCACCCATGGTTTGTCGCCTGCCAGTTCCACCCGGAGTTCACCTCCACCCCGCGTGACGGTCACCCGCTGTTCAGCGGCTTCGTCAAGGCGGCCCTGGCACAGAAGAACAAGGCCTGATCCATGACTCAGAAGATCATTCGCGTCGGTAACATCGAGATCGCCAACGACAAGCCGTTCGTCCTGTTCGGCGGCATGAACGTCCTGGAGTCCCGTGACCTGGCCATGAAGGTCTGCGAGGAGTATGTACGAGTTACCGAGAAGCTCGGCATCCCGTACGTGTTCAAGGCCAGCTTCGACAAGGCCAACCGTTCGTCGGTCAGCTCGTACCGGGGCCCGGGCATGGAAGAGGGCCTGAAGATCTTCGAGGAGATCAAGCAGACCTTCAACGTGCCGGTGATCACCGACGTGCACGAACCTTACCAGTGCGAACCGGTGGCCAAGGTGTGCGACATCATCCAGCTGCCGGCCTTCCTGTCGCGCCAGACCGACCTGGTCGTGGCGATGGCCAAGACCGGCGCTGTGATCAACATCAAGAAGGCGCAGTTCCTGGCGCCCCACGAGATGAAGCACATCCTCGCCAAGTGCGTCGAGGCCGGCAACGACCAGCTGATCCTCTGCGAGCGTGGTTCGAGCTTCGGCTACAACAACCTCGTTGTGGACATGCTCGGCTTCGGCATCATGAAGCAGTTCGAGTACCCGGTGTTCTTCGACGTGACCCACTCGTTGCAGACCCCGGGCGGTCGCGCCGATTCCGCCGGTGGCCGCCGCGCCCAGGTTACTGACCTGGCCAAGGCCGGCATGAGCCAGGGCCTGGCCGGCCTGTTCCTCGAGGCACATCCGGACCCGGACAACGCCAAGTGCGATGGCCCGTGCGCCCTGCGCCTGGACAAGCTGGAACCGTTCCTCAGCCAGCTCAAGCAGCTGGATGACCTGGTGAAAAGTTTTCCGACGGTAGAAACCGCGTAAAGCTCATTTCTCGGGTAAAGTACCGCCCGTTCCACCCCTGACCTTTCGGTCAGGGGCTCCCTTCGCCAGGCCTGCCCGTGCCATGTCGCCTGGTGAACGGCAAGAATTCCCAAAGCTGCGTTGTTTTCGTCAATTCTGGAGTGCTTACAACAATGGCAAAGATCGTCGACATCAAAGGTCGTGAAGTTCTCGATTCCCGTGGCAACCCCACCGTGGAAGCCGATGTACTGCTCGACAACGGCATCATCGGCAGCGCCTGCGCGCCGTCGGGTGCTTCCACTGGCTCGCGCGAAGCGCTGGAGCTGCGTGATGGCGACAAGAGCCGTTACCTGGGCAAAGGCGTGCTGAAGGCTGTCGCCAACATCAACGGCCCGATCCGCGACCTGCTGCTGGGCAAGGACCCATCGGACCAGAAAGCCCTGGACCGCGCGATGATCGAGCTGGACGGCACCGAGAACAAGGCCAAGCTGGGCGCCAACGCCATCCTCGCCGTGTCCCTGGCTGCCGCCAAGGCCGCCGCCCAGGACCAGGACCTGCCGCTGTACGCGCACATCGCCAACCTCAACGGCACCCCGGGCCAGTACTCCATGCCGGTACCGATGATGAACATCATCAACGGCGGCGAGCACGCCGACAACAACGTCGATATCCAGGAGTTCATGGTCCAGCCGGTTGGCGCCAAGACCTTCTCCGACGGCCTGCGCATGGGCACCGAGATCTTCCACCACCTCAAGGCCGTACTGAAGGCCCGTGGCCTGAACACCGCCGTCGGTGACGAAGGTGGCTTCGCGCCGAACCTGGCTTCCAACGAAGACGCCCTGGCCGCCATCGCCGAAGCTGTCGAGAAAGCCGGCTACAAGCTGGGCACCGACGTGACCCTAGCCCTGGACTGCGCCGCTTCCGAGTTCTATGAAGACGGCAAGTACAGCCTGTCCGGCGAAGGCAAGTCGTTCGACGCCGAAGGTTTCGCCGAGTACCTGAAGGGCCTGACCGAGCGTTTCCCGATCATCTCGATCGAAGACGGCCTGGACGAGTCCGACTGGGCTGGCTGGAAGATCCTGACCGACAAGATTGGCGAGAAGGTTCAGCTGGTTGGTGACGACCTGTTCGTGACCAACACCAAGATCCTGAAAGAGGGTATCGAGAAGGGCATCGGTAACTCGATCCTGATCAAGTTCAACCAGATCGGCTCGCTGACCGAAACCCTCGAAGCCATCCAGATGGCCAAGGCCGCTGGCTACACCGCGGTGATCTCGCACCGTTCCGGTGAAACCGAGGATTCGACCATCGCCGACCTGGCCGTGGGTACTGCCGCTGGCCAGATCAAGACCGGCTCGCTGTGCCGCTCCGACCGCGTCAGCAAGTACAACCAACTGCTGCGTATCGAAGAGCAACTGGGCGCCAAAGCCGTGTATCGCGGTCGTGCCGAGTTTCGCGGCTAAGCAAGAGATGGTAAAAAGGCAGCAGCCGGGGCCCGCTGAACGTTCGTACTGATCGTTTGGCTGTCTCAACGGGTTTCTGTCGACGAAGCCTGGCCTCGGCCAGGCTTCGTGCTATCGGAAGCTCGCTGCGGCGGCCTTTTTTACCCTGGATATCTTCATGCGCAGTCCCTATTGGTTGTTCCTCGTCCTGTTCCTGCTGCTCGGCGGCCTGCAATATCGCCTTTGGGTAGGTAATGGCAGCCTCGCGCAAGTGACCGAACTCAAGCAACAGATCGCCGACCAGCATGCGGAAAACGAGCGCCTGCTGGAGCGCAATCGTGTGCTCGATGCCGAGGTCCTGGAGTTGAAGAAAGGTATGGAGACCGTGGAAGAACGGGCTCGTCATGAACTGGGGATGGTCAAGGAGGGTGAAACCCTCTACCAGCTGCCACAGAAATGACAAACGAACTGCCGGCCTTCTGGGCCGTGATTCCCGCCGCGGGCATTGGTGCCCGCATGGCTGCCGACCGGCCCAAGCAATACCTGCAACTGGGCGGGCAGACCATTCTCGAGCATAGCCTCGACTGTTTCCTCGACCATCCCATGCTCAAGGGGGTGGTGGTCAGTATTGCCGAACACGACCCTTACTGGCCCGGCCTGCGCTGTGCCAGCGATCCGCGTATCCAGCGTGCCCCAGGTGGTGACGAGCGCGCTGACTCGGTGCTCAATGCGCTATTGCTGCTGCACGCCCAGGGCGCGTCGGATGACGACTGGGTGCTGGTGCACGATGCCGCGCGGCCGAATCTGGCGCGCAGCGATCTGGACAAGTTGCTGTCAGCCCTGGCTGAAGATCCCGTCGGTGGATTGCTCGCCGTACCCGCTCGGGACACGCTCAAGCGTGCCGACGGCGAGGGCAGGGTGGCGGCGACGGTCGACCGCAGCACCGTCTGGCAAGCCTACACACCGCAGATGTTCCGCCTCGGCATGTTGCATCGGGCGCTGGCCGAGTGCCTGGTGTCCGATGTAGCAGTCACCGATGAGTCGTCCGCCATCGAGTGGGCCGGGTATGCGCCGCGCCTGGTCGAAGGGCGCAGCGACAATATAAAGGTGACCCGGCCAGAGGACCTGGAGTGGCTGCGCCAGCGATGGGCTGGGCGTTGCTGAAATAGGCGCTCCCACGCTGTTTAGAGAGTCCTATACTCCGGCAACTGCGCCAATCCTTCCTTGAGATAGTCCACCAACCGCCGCACCTTTGGTGACAGATGCCGCTGCTGCGGATACAACGCCCACACCGCTGTATTCGGCGGTTGGTGCCCCTCCAGCAGTGATACCAGCGCCCCGCTGTGCAAGTGTTCGAGCACGTAGTAGTCCGGCAACTGGCACAAGCCCATCCCCTGCAGCGCCGCATCCAGCACCGCCTGGCCGCTGTTGCAGCGCCAGTTGCCCTGCACCCGCTGGCTGATCTCGCGACCCTCCTGTTGCAGCGCCCACAGGTCGGAGCTGCCGACCAGGCAATTGTGCCGCGCCAACTCCGACACGCTGTGCGGCCGCCCATAGCGCTCCAGGTACGCCGGTGATGCGCACAGGAACATGCGCCGCGGCGCCAGGCGCGTGGCCACCAGCCGGGAATCCTGCAGGCGGCCCAGGCGGATTGCCAGGTCCATGCCTTCGTGCAACAGGTCTAAGGTGCGGTTGCTCAGTTCCACTTCCACCCGTAGCTGCGGATACAGCGCCATGAACCGCGTCACCAACGGCACGATGAAACGCTCGCCATAGGCCACCGCGCAGGTCATGCGTAGCAGGCCCTTGGGTTCGCTGGCCAGGTCGCCCATGGCGCGCAGCGCTTCCTCGCGGCCATCCTGCAGGCGCTGGCAGTGCTGGAGGAATGTCTGGCCGGCTTCGCTGAGGGTCACTCGCCGCGTGCTGCGGTACAACAGGCGAGTCTGTAGGCGCTCCTCCAGGCGGGCGATCTGCCGGCTGATGTGCGAAGACGACACTCCGAGGCGTTCGGCGGCGGCGGTGAACTGGCCCATTTCTGCCACCGCGACGAATTCGTCGATGCCTTCCCAGCGACTGCTCATGGATTATCCCTGCATGGCAATAATGTTTTGTGAATGCCTGGATTATTCACAAAAAGTCAGTGAATTACACTGACAGCCTGCAATCGACATCTTCTCTGGAGACCCTTGATGATCAAGTCCCGTGCCGCCGTCGCCTTCGAGGCCAAGAAACCCCTGGAAATCGTCGAAGTCGACGTAGCCATGCCCAAGGCCGGTGAAGTGCTGCTGCGCGTCGTCGCCTCCGGTGTCTGCCACACTGACGCCTACACCCTGTCCGGCGCCGACCCGGAAGGCATCTTCCCTTCGATCCTTGGCCATGAGGGCGGGGCGATCGTCGAGGCGATTGGCGAGGGCGTGACCTCGGTGGCGGTGGGCGACCATGTCATCCCGCTGTATACCCCGGAATGTGGCCAGTGCAAGTTCTGCCGCTCGGGCAAGACCAACCTGTGCCAGGCCATCCGCGCCACCCAGGGCAAGGGCCTGATGCCCGACGGCACCACCCGTTTCAGCTACAAGGGCCAGCAGCTGTTCCACTACATGGGCACCTCGACCTTTTCCGAGTACACCGTGCTGCCGGAAATTTCCGTGGCCAAGATCCAGAAAGAGGCTCCGCTGGAGAAGGTCTGCCTGCTCGGCTGCGGCGTGACTACCGGTATTGGCGCGGTGCTCAATACCGCCAAGGTCAAGCCGGGTGACACCGTTGCCATCTTCGGCCTCGGCGGCATCGGTCTGTCGGCAGTGATCGGCGCGGTCAAGGCCAAGGCTTCGCGCATCATCGCCATCGACATCAACCCGGCCAAGTTCGAGATCGCCCGCCAGCTGGGCGCCACCGACTGCATCAACCCGAAAGACTACGATCGCCCGATCCAGGAAGTGATCGTCGACCTCACCGACGGTGGCGTGGACTTCTCCTTCGAGTGCATCGGCAATGTGCAACTGATGCGCGCGGCGCTGGAATGCTGCCACAAGGGCTGGGGCGAGTCGGTGATCATCGGCGTGGCCGGTGCCGGCCAGGAAATCGCCACCCGTCCGTTCCAGCTGGTCACCGGTCGCGTCTGGCGCGGTTCGGCCTTCGGCGGTGTGCGTGGCCGCAGCGAGCTGCCGAGCTACGTGGAAATGTCCGAGAAAGGCGAGATCCCGCTGGACACCTTCATTACCCATACCATGGGCCTGGAGGACATCAACAAAGCTTTCGACCTGATGCACGAAGGCAAGAGCATCCGCAGCGTGATCCACTTCTGAGGCCCTCGCCATGACGCTGGAAAACATCTCTTGCCAGAAAAGCTACGGCGGCTGGCACAAGCGTTACCGGCACAGTTCCAAGGTGCTTGGCTGCGACATGGTGTTCGCGGTGTACCTGCCGCCCCAGGCCGAGCAGGGCGAAAAGCTGCCTGTTCTGTACTGGCTCAGCGGCCTGACCTGCACCGACGAGAACTTCATGCAGAAGGCCGGCGCCCAGCGCCTGGCCGCGGAGCTTGGGCTGATCATCGTTGCTCCGGACACCAGCCCGCGTGGCGAGCAGGTGCCGGGCGATCCGGATGGTGCCTGGGACTTCGGCCTCGGCGCGGGGTTCTACCTCAATGCCATCCAGCAGCCCTGGGCCCGCAACTACCAGATGCACGACTATGTGGTGCACGAGTTGCCGGCATTGATCGAGGAACATTTCCCGGCGTCCGACCTGCGCAGTATCAGTGGCCACTCGATGGGCGGGCATGGCGCGCTGGTCTGCGCCTTGCGCAACCCGGGGCGCTACCGCTCGGTGTCGGCGTTCTCACCGATCAGCAATCCAATGGATTGCCCGTGGGGCGAGAAGGCCTTCAGCCGCTACCTGGGCGAAGACCGGGCACAGTGGCGCGAGTGGGATGCCAGTGTGCTGCTGGCCGAGGCGGACGAGTGCCCGCCGTTGCTGGTGGACCAGGGGGATCGCGATGACTTCCTTGAAAAGCAGCTCAAGCCAGAGGCGCTGGAGCAGGCGGCGCGCAAGGGCGGCCATGGGCTGACCCTGCGCCTGCAGCCAGGCTACGACCATAGCTACTACTTCATCGCCAGCTTCATCGATGAACACCTGCGCCATCATGCGGTGGCACTGGGCAGGGTCTGAGCCGCAGGGCCGTGAAGCAGCCCCATTACCGCAAAAGCAGGTAGAATCACGCCCTGACTCAATCAGGGCGTTTTCTATGCGTATTGGCCACGGCTACGATGTCCATCGTTTCTGCGACGGTGATTTCATTACCTTGGGCGGGGTGCGTATCCCCCACAAGTTCGGCCTGCTGGCCCACTCCGACGGCGACGTGCTGTTGCACGCCCTGAGCGATGCCTTGCTGGGCGCCGCGGCGCTGGGCGACATCGGCAAGCATTTCCCCGACACCGACCCGCAGTTCAAGGGCGCCGACAGCCGGGTGCTGCTGCGCCACGTGGTCGCTGTCGTGCGCGACAAGGGCTGGAAGGTCGGCAACATCGACGCCACCATCGTCGCCCAGGCACCGAAGATGGCCCCGCACATCGAGACCATGCGCCAGCAGATCGCCGCAGACCTGCAGGTCGAGCTCGACCAGGTCAACGTCAAGGCCACTACTGAAGAAAAGCTGGGCTTCACCGGTCGCGAGGAGGGCATCGCCGTGCATGCGGTCGCCCTGCTGCTATCAGCATGACCGAACTGGAACTGCTGGGCCCTCGGGCCTCGGGCGATGTCTTGGGCACCGCGGTGCTCAAGGCGGTGGCTGAAGACTTCCAGGTTGATGAAGTCCTGGATATCCCGCTGTCCGGCCACGGCGAACACCTGTGGCTGTGGGTCGAGAAGCGCGACCTCAACACCGAGGAGGCGGCTCGCCGCCTGGCCCGCGCCGCCGGCGTGCCGGTGCGCGCCATCAGCTATGCCGGCCTCAAGGACCGCCAGGCCCTGACCCGCCAGTGGTTCAGCCTGCATCTGCCGGGCAAGGCCGACCCAGACCTGTCCCGTGCCGAGGACGACACCCTGCGCGTGCTCAAGCAGGTGCGCCACCAGCGCAAGCTGCAGCGTGGTGCGCATTCGGCCAATGGCTTCACCTTGCGCCTGACCGCGCTGCAGGCCGACCACCAGGCCCTCGATGCCCGCCTGGAGCAGCTCAAGCAGCAGGGCGTGCCCAACTACTTCGGTAGCCAGCGCTTCGGCCATGGCGGTGGCAATGTACACGACGCCCAGGACTGGGCCGCTCGCCAGGCGCTGCCCGAGCAGCGCAACTTGCGTTCGCGGCTGCTGTCGGCCGGGCGCAGCTACCTGTTCAACCAGGTGCTTGCCGCCCGTGTCGCCGACGGCAGCTGGCAGCGCGCCCAGGTCGGCGACCTGCTGGCCTTCACCGACAAGCGCAGCTTCTTCGTGGCCGGCGAGGCCGAGTGCAACGACCCGCGCCTGGCCATTCTCGACCTGCACCCGACCGGCCCGCTGTGGGGCGCCGGTGCGGCACCGAGCCAGGGCGCGACCCTGGATCTTGAGTCCACGGTGGCCGGACGACATCCGGCGCTGTGCGATTGGCTGGCGCGAGCGGGCATGGATCACGAACGGCGCATCCTGCGGCTCCCTATTGGGCGGCTGACGTGGCATTATCCCGAGCCTGATATCCTGCAACTGGAATTCGTCCTTCCGGCCGGATGCTTCGCCACCGTGGTGGTGCGCGAACTCGTCGATCTGGTGCCGGCAGGGCAGACGGACAGCCCATGCGTATTCTGATTTCGAATGACGACGGTGTTACCGCACCCGGCCTCGCCGCGCTGCATGAAGCGTTGGTGGACCATGCCGAGTGCGTGGTGATTGCCCCGGATCAAGACAAGAGCGGTGCCGGCAGTTCGCTGACACTGGACCGGCCGCTGCACCCGCAGACCTTGGCCAACGGCTTCATCAGCCTCAACGGCACGCCCACCGACTGCGTGCACCTGGGGCTCAACGGCCTGCTGCCGGAAACCCCCGACATGGTGGTGTCCGGCATCAACCTGGGCGCCAACCTGGGGGATGACGTGCTCTATTCGGGCACGGTGGCTGCGGCGTTGGAGGGGCGCTTCCTCGGCGGCACCTCGCTGGCCTTCTCGCTGCTGTCGCGCCTGCCCGACAACCTGCCGACCGCCGCCTACATTGCCCGGCGCCTGGTCGAGGCGCAGTCGCGCCTGGCGTTGCCGCCGCGCACCGTGCTCAACGTCAACATCCCCAACCTGCCGCTGGAGCATATCCGTGGCATCCAGCTCACCCGCCTGGGGCACCGCGCGCGGGCCGCAGCGCCGACCAAGGTGGTCAATCCGCGGGGCAAGGAAGGCTACTGGATCGCCGTGGCCGGCGATGCCGAAGACGGCGGCCCGGGCACCGACTTCCATGCCGTGATGCAGGGCTACGTATCGATAACGCCACTGCAGCTGGACCGCACCTTCAACGATGCCTTCGAGCGCCTCGACGGTTGGCTGGAGGGCCTGCTCTGATGCGCGAACAGGACGATCTGCAGCGCCGCGGCATCGGCATGACCTCCCAGCGTACTCGGGAGCGGCTGATCCAGCGGCTCTATGAGGAAGGCGTGTCGAACGCCAAGGTGCTCGAAGCCATTCGTCGTACCCCGCGCCACCTGTTCGTCGATGAAGCCCTAGCCCATCGCGCCTATGAAGACACGGCGCTGCCGATCGGCCACAACCAGACGATTTCCCAGCCGTTCATGGTCGCGCACATGAGCGAGCTGTTGCTCGAGGCGGGCCCCTTGGACAAGGTGCTGGAGATCGGCACCGGTTCAGGCTACCAGACCGCGATCCTCGCCCAACTGGTCGAGCGGGTGTTCTCGGTGGAGCGCATCAAGGTGCTGCAGGACCGGGCCAAGGAGCGTCTGGTCGAACTCAACCTGCGCAATGTGGTGTTCCGCTGGGGCGACGGCTGCGAAGGGTGGCCGGCGCTGGCGCCGTACAACGGCATCATCGTCACCGCAGTCGCGCCTGAAGTGCCGCAGGCACTGCTCGATCAGTTGGCGCCGGGTGGGCGCATGGTGATCCCGGTCGGGGCGGCGGGGGAGACCCAGCAACTGATGCTGATCGTGCGCGAAGAGCATGGCTTCTCGCGCCGGGTACTTGGGGCCGTGCGCTTCGTGCCGTTGCTCAATGGCCCACTGGCCTGAACGGGGCCACGGAATATTTGCGCCGACGACGAATTCTTGCGTCTGGGCCCTGTCTATCTGGCGTGGCGCTTTTCGGACACCGAGCAGGCCAACAGCGAGTCACCCCAAGCAGGATGGCTCGGTTATAATTGAAACAATATTGCATTTTGTATCGTCATTTTTGACAGCATGAGGGGAGCGCGGGTGGGTCACACAGGCATGCGGCAGCGCAAGGATCGGTCGGTATTGAAGCTTCTGGTGATCGCGCTGGCCATGGGGACCCTGCTGGCTGGCTGTTCCAGCACCAGCTCGAACGGCGCCCGCGTGGTCGACCGCAACAACGCCGCGCCCAAGCGCCCGACCGTTACCTCTGGCCAGTACATCGTCAAACCCGGCGACACGCTGTTCTCCATCGCCTTCCGCTACGGTTGGGACTACAAGGAGCTGGCGGCGCGCAACAATATTCCCGCCCCCTACACCATCCGCCCGGGCCAGCCGATCCGTTTCAGCAGCGGCGCGGGGGGCAGCACGACGGTCGTCGGCAGCACTTCGTCGTCGAGCCGGACCACCGTGATCCGCCGGCCGGTCGCCACCACGGCACCGGCGACCAGCAATGGCAAAAGTGCCACAACTGCCCCTTCCACCACCTCGCAAACGGTTGCCCAGGTGCCCGCCGCAGAGCGCGCCGTCGGCGGTTGGACGTGGCCGGCGAACGGCGTGCTGATTGGAAAATTCGCTTCAAACGGTAGTTTGAATAAAGGCATTGATATCGCCGGTGATTTGGGACAGCCTGTTTTTGCTGCGTCTGATGGAGCGGTGGTCTACGCCGGCAGTGGCTTGAGGGGCTATGGCGAGCTCATCATCATCAAACACAGCGATACCTACGTCAGTGCCTACGGTCATAACCGCAGGCTTTTGGTTCGGGAGGGGCAGCAGGTCAAGGCAGGGCAGACGATCGCAGAAATGGGGTCCACGGGCACTGATCGGGTGAAGCTGCATTTCGAGATTCGCCGCCAGGGCAAACCCGTCGATCCACTCCAGTTCCTGCCACGCCGTTGATCATTGTCCCAGCCTGTTCCTTGGATGTAGAGGGGACAGGCTCCAGCGCTGCCATGGAAGGGTGACGCTCGAGTCTGAGTTCGAACTCAGCAAAGGACTATAACAATGGCTCTCAGTAAAGAAGTGCCGGAGTTTGACATCGACGATGACCTGCTTCTGATGGAGACGGGCATCGTTTTGGAAACGGATGTGGTGTCAGACGAACCTGCTGTACCTTCGGTTCGGACCAAGTCGAAACAGGGCGCATCGCTCAAGCAGCACAAGTACATCGACTACAGTCGGGCACTTGATGCGACCCAACTGTATCTCAACGAAATCGGCTTCTCGCCCCTGCTTTCGCCAGAGGAAGAAGTGCATTTCGCGCGTCTGTCGCAAAAAGGCGACCCGGCCGGCCGCAAGCGCATGATCGAAAGCAACCTGCGCCTGGTGGTCAAGATCGCCCGCCGTTACGTCAATCGCGGCCTGTCGTTGCTCGACCTGATCGAGGAAGGCAACCTGGGGCTGATTCGTGCGGTAGAGAAGTTCGACCCCGAGCGCGGCTTCCGCTTCTCGACCTACGCGACCTGGTGGATCCGCCAGACCATCGAGCGGGCGATCATGAACCAGACCCGCACCATTCGCCTGCCCATCCACGTGGTAAAGGAGCTCAACGTCTACCTGCGCGCTGCCCGCGAGTTGACGCAGAAACTCGACCACGAGCCGTCGCCGGAAGAAATCGCCAGCCTGCTCGAGAAACCGGTGGCCGAGGTCAAGCGCATGCTTGGCCTGAACGAGCGGGTGTCTTCGGTGGATGTCTCGTTGGGGCCGGACTCCGACAAGACACTGCTCGACACACTGACCGATGATCGTCCAACCGACCCATGCGAACTGCTGCAGGATGATGATCTGTCGCAGAGCATAGACCAGTGGCTGGGTGAGTTGACCGACAAGCAACGTGAGGTGGTGGTACGACGCTTCGGCCTGCGTGGGCATGAAAGCAGTACCTTGGAGGATGTCGGGTTGGAGATCGGCCTGACCCGCGAGCGGGTACGGCAGATTCAAGTCGAAGGCCTGAAGCGCCTGCGTGAGATCCTTGAGAAGAATGGCCTGTCTAGCGAGTCGCTGTTCCAGTAGCCGGTGACAGGTGCCAGGTAAACGCCCCGACCCGTTCGGGGCGTTTTCGTTAGCGGCTTGCAAGAGTGGTTGCAACGAAAAGCCCCGCCATCAAGGCGGGGCTTTTCATTCAACGCAACGTGCAACCGTTACTGGATCTGGCTGACCGAGCGTGGTGCCACCGGCTGGTTGTCGTTGGAGATGGTTACTTCCACACGACGGTTTTGCGCGCGGCCGGAGTTGCTGCTGTTGTCAGCAACCGGATACTCCTTGCCGTAACCCTGGGCAACGATGCGCGCAGGATCCACACCGGCACGCACCAGGGCCATGCGCACTGCGGAGGCGCGACGTTCGGACAGGGTCTGGTTGTAGTTGGCAGAACCAACGCTGTCGGTGTAGCCCTCGACGATCACCTTGCGTTCAGGGTTCTCCTGAAGGAACTGCGCCAGCTTGGTGACGTTCGGGTAGGCGCTGCTCTTGAGCTCCGCCTTGTTGAAGTCGAACAGCACGTCGCCGAAGGTCACCAGGGTGCCACGGTCGGTCTGCTTGGCGTTGAGGCTGTCCTGCAGTTTCTTGATCTGCGCATCGCGGGCGTCGAGCTTGGCCTGGGCGCGTTGTGCCGCGGCGTTTTTCAGTTCACCCTCTGCGGTGCGCAGGGCAATGGTCTGCTTGGCCACTTCAACGCGTTGATTGGTGAGGTAGGCGAGCTGGTCGACCTTCTTCTCATCCTCGCGATCCATGTAGGCCTTGTCGGCCTTGTTCAGCCAGTCCTGAGCGTCCTTGGTCTCGAGCGCGGCCACTTTGCTCGACTGCGGATCGCTCTGCAGGGCGGAGAAATTGGTGCGGGCCGACTCGAGGTTGGCGTTCGGGTCGTGGGAGCAGGCGGCGAGGCCGACGCTGAGGGCCAGCAGGGCGGGAATCATGACGTAATTGCGCATAGTGTTCATCCTTTGATCTTTAACGAAGGCAGTGGAAGCTGAGCAGGCTTATTCAGCGCTGCGCAGGCCTTCCTCACGTACGTCCTGGACACCCTGGCGAGCATCCTGCACGGCCTTCTGGGCCTTGGCTGCCTGGGCTTTGCGCTCGGCAAGGCGAGCGTCCCATTCGGCTTGCTCGGCCAGCAGCTTGGCCTCGTCATACTTCTTGTCGTGCATGGCGATTTCGGCTTTCTTGAACTTGTCCTGGGCAGCCTTCATCTCCACTGCTGCGAACTCGGTGCCACCGGCACTGACCGCCGAGTTGACCGCCGATTGGGTCACGGCGTATTGCTCGGTAGGCGGCTTGCCCGCGCAGCCGGCCAGCACCAGGCTGCTGCCCAGGGCCAGCGCGGCCAGCTTGAGCCCGCGCAGATGAGTGGAGGAAGGTTGTGCGATGCGGGTCTTCATGGTGGTCAACTCCATTGGGTCACTCCTGTTAAACGACGATGCCACGCCGTGACAATCGCTGTTCCCCTGTTGCCAGTGTCGGGCGCAAAGGCCCGTTTTTACAGGGTTTTGCCGTGATGGCTATTGGCTGTGACCGGAGTGTTTTTTGAATAGTTCAGAAAAATTTGCACGCTAAAGGTATTTTTTTCTGACTAATCAGTCAGCGGTTTTCGCCTGGAACTTCCGCTGTAAATGACGGTATGCCGGGCAGTGCCCGGCACCCGAAGTGGCTCAGTGCGAGGGGTCTTTATGCACACGGCCAAGGGCTTGCAGATGGCGCCTGGAGAGAGCCAGAAAGCGCGGAGTAGGGCCGATGTCCTCGTACAGCGGGTCACCTTCCTCGTCGGTGGCAATCACTTGCTGGCCCTTGACGTAGGGGAAGCTGGCCTCCAGCTCTTCCAGTGCCGCCGCCACCAACTCGCCCAAGAGCTCCTCGGGGCTACGCTTGGGATACATGTCGATCAGCGCGGCCAGACGCGCTTCTGCTTCCATGTCCAGGTGCAGGACATGGCCGGTGGGGCTCAGGCGGCCGGCGGCGTTTTGTTCCCAGTGCTGGGCGAGTTGGCGAATTTTCATGATGACCTCTGTCAAAGCCTGGAGTGGCATTGCTTCGAATGATCTGTGTTCACTTTAGTTGCTTTGGCAGCATGCGCCTTGCCAGGAATGGTCGCGAGTGGGCACTCTTGGGCGCATGCGGTTTCCTGGAGTGGAGAAGGCTGATGAGTGATATCGATCTGCGCTTGCGCGAGGATGTGCACCTTTTAGGAGAACTGCTTGGCGAGACTATCCGCCAGCAGCATGGCGAGGCATTCCTGCAGAAGATCGAGGATATCCGCCACAGCGCCAAGGCCGACCGCCGTGGAGCGGGCGAGCAACTGAGCTCGACCCTGGGCGACCTGGCCGAGCAAGACCTGCTGCCGGTGGCGCGGGCGTTCAACCAGTTCCTCAACCTGGCCAACATCGCCGAGCAGTACCAGCTGATCCGCCGCCGTGACGCTGGCCAACCCGAACCGTTCGAGGCGCGGGTGCTCCCCGAGTTGCTGGCGCGCCTGAAGGCCGCTGGCCATGGCAACGATGAGCTGGCCAGGCAACTGGGCAAGTTGAACATCGAACTGGTGCTCACCGCGCACCCCACCGAGGTGGCGCGCCGCACCTTGATCCAGAAGTACGACGCCATTGCCGCGCAGCTGGCCGCGCAGGATCACCGCGATCTGATCCCGGCCGAGCGCCAGCAGGTGCGCGAACGCCTGCGCCGGCTGATCGCCGAATCCTGGCACACCGAGGAAATCCGCAGGACCCGGCCCACACCGGTGGACGAGGCCAAGTGGGGCTTCGCCGTGATCGAGCACTCATTGTGGCAGGCTGTGCCCAGCCACCTGCGCAAGGTCGATGCGGCTCTGTTCGAGGCGACTGGCCTGCACCTGCCGCTGGAGGCGGCGCCGATTCGCTTCGCCTCGTGGATGGGCGGTGATCGTGACGGCAATCCCAATGTCACGGCGGCGGTAACCCGCGAAGTGCTCTTGCTGGCGCGCTGGATGGCCGCCGACCTGTTCCTGCGCGATATCGACTACCTGGCCGCCGAGCTGTCCATGCAGCAGGCCAGCGCCGCGCTCAAGGAAAAGGTCGGGGACAGCGCCGAACCATACCGGGCGCTGCTCAAGCAGTTGCGCGACCGCCTGCGTGCCACCCGCGCCTGGGCCCACGCCTCGTTGGCCGCGACGCAGCCGGCCAGCGCGGCGGTGCTGGTGGACAATCGCGACCTCATCGCGCCGCTGGAGCTGTGCTACCAGTCGCTGCATGAGTGTGGCATGGGCGTGATCGCCGACGGCCCGTTGCTCGACTGCCTGCGCCGGGCGGTGACTTTCGGTCTGTTCCTGGTGCGCCTGGACGTACGTCAGGACGCTGCCCGCCATCGCGACGCGCTGTCGGAAATCACCGACTACCTCGGCCTGGGCCGCTACGCCGAGTGGGACGAAGAGCGACGCATCACCTTCCTCCAGACCGAACTGAAGAACCGCCGCCCCCTGCTGCCGGCGCATTTCCAGCCCCAGACCGATACCGCCGAAGTACTCGCCACCTGCCGCGAAATCGCTGCGGCCCCGGCGGCGTCGCTGGGGTCGTACGTGATTTCCATGGCCGGCGCGGCGTCCGATGTACTGGCGGTGCAGCTGTTGCTCAAGGAGGCCGGGCTGACCCGGCCGATGCGCGTGGTACCCCTGTTCGAGACCCTGGCCGACCTTGACAACGCAGGCCCGGTCATGGAGCGCCTGCTCGGGCTCCCCGGCTATCGTGCCGGCCTGCACGGCCCGCAGGAGGTGATGATCGGCTATTCCGACTCGGCCAAGGATGCCGGCACCACGGCGGCGGCATGGGCCCAGTACCGCGCCCAGGAAAACCTGGTACGTATCTGCCGTGAGCACCAGGTAGAGTTGCTGCTGTTCCATGGTCGCGGTGGCACGGTCGGGCGTGGCGGCGGCCCAGCCCACGCGGCGATCCTGTCGCAGCCGCCGGGGTCGGTGGGTGGCCGTTTCCGCACCACCGAACAGGGCGAGATGATCCGCTTCAAGTTCGGTCTGCCGGGCATCGCCGAACAGAACCTCAATCTCTACCTGGCCGCGGTGCTGGAGGCGACCCTGTTGCCACCGCCGCCGCCTGAGCCGGCCTGGCGCGTACTGATGGACCAGCTGGCCGCCGACGGGGTCAAGGCCTACCGGGCCGTGGTGCGCGAAAATCCGGACTTCGTCGAGTACTTCCGTCAGTCCACCCCCGAGCAGGAGCTTGGCCGCCTGCCGCTGGGCAGTCGCCCGGCCAAGCGCCGCGCCGGCGGCATCGAAAGCCTGAGGGCGATCCCTTGGATCTTCGGCTGGACCCAGACACGGCTGATGCTGCCGGCCTGGCTCGGCTGGGAGACCGCGCTGAGCAATGCCCTGGCACGCGGGCAGGGGGCGCTGCTGGCGCAGATGCGCGAACAATGGCCGTTCTTCCGTACCCGCATCGACATGCTGGAGATGGTCCTGGCCAAGGCCGATGCGCAGATCGCCGAGGCCTACGACGAACGTCTGGTGCAACCCGAACTGCTGCCGTTGGGCGCGCACCTGCGCGACCTATTGTCGCAGTCGTGCCAGGTGGTACTGGGTCTGACCGGGCAGTCGGTGCTACTGGCGCACAGCCCGGAAACCTTGGAATTCATCCGCCTGCGCAACACCTACCTGGACCCGCTGCACCGCCTGCAGGCCGAGTTGCTGGCACGCTCGCGCAGCCGCGAAGCCGCTCTGGACAGCCCGTTGGAGCAGGCCTTGCTGGTGACCGTGGCCGGGATCGCGGCTGGGTTGCGCAACACCGGTTGAGTTCAGCCCAGTCCGGGCGTGGTGAGGGCCGCGCTGGATCGTGATCGGTCCTCGCGCGGCCGGTTGCGCCTGGCGCAACCTGTCCTCTGGCAGGCTACAAGTGGCGCGTTCCTGCCACTTTGGGACGCTTGTCGGGGGGGCGGGTGCTGTGTATCTTGAGCAGCCTTTTGACCGATTTTGCGGTCTCGACCGATTTTTCCGGAATTGGCCTTGTGCGCCGAATCCGTTGATTTGCATAAAAAATATGAGGAGCACAAGATGCGCGTAATTCTGCTGGGAGCTCCCGGGGCCGGTAAAGGTACTCAGGCAAAGTTCATCACCGAGAAGTTCGGTATTCCCCAGATCTCCACCGGTGACATGCTGCGTGCCGCCGTCAAGGCCGGTACCCCACTGGGCCTGGAGCTGAAAAAGGTCATGGATGCCGGCCAGCTGGTCTCCGACGAGCTGATCATCAGCCTGGTCAAGGAGCGCATCGCGCAGGCTGACTGCGCCAACGGCTGCCTGTTCGACGGCTTCCCGCGCACCATCCCGCAGGCTGAAGCCATGGTCGCCGCTGGCGTCGACATCGACGCAGTGGTCGAAATCGCCGTGGACGACGAAGAAATCGTCGGCCGCATGGCTGGCCGCCGCGTGCACCTGGCATCCGGCCGCACCTACCACATCCAGTACAATCCGCCGAAGGTGGAAGGCAAGGACGACGTCACCGGCGAAGACCTGATCCAGCGCGATGACGACAAGGAAGAAACCGTGCGTCACCGCCTGTCGGTCTACCACAGCCAGACCAAGCCGCTGGTGGACTTCTACCAGAAGCTGTCGGCCGCCAACGCCGGCAAACCGAAGTACAGCCACATCGAGGGCGTCGGTTCGGTCGAATCGATCACTGCCAAGGTGCTGGCAGCCCTGAGCTGATCCATCACCGTGTGTCACGACGGCCCGCTTGCGGGCCGTTGTCGTTTATACTGCCGCTCTTTTCCCTGTTGCCTGGATACCTTGCTCGATGACCACCTTGCTGGCCCTGGATACCGCTACCGAAGCCTGTTCCGTCGCCCTGCTGCATGACGGCAAGGTGACCAGCCATTACGAGGTGATCCCGCGCATGCACGCGCAGAAGCTGCTTCCGATGATCAAGCAGTTGCTGGCCGAATCGGGCGTGGCGCTGAGCGCGCTGGATGCCATCGCCTTCGGCCGTGGCCCGGGCGCCTTCACCGGCGTGCGTATCGCCATCGGCGTGGTCCAGGGCCTGGCTTTCGCCTTGGAGCGCCCAGTGCTGCCGACATCCAACCTGGCGGCCTTGGCTCAGGGCGCCTTGCGTGAGCGTGGCGTGCAGCAGGTGGCCGCGGCCATCGATGCGCGCATGGACGAGGTGTACTGGGGTTGCTACCGCGCCGAACAGGGCGAGATGCGTCTGGTCGGCCACGAGGCGGTACTGCCACCGGAGGGTGTGGCCCTGCCACAAGGCGCGGGCGAGGCATGGTTCGGTGCCGGTACCGGCTGGGGCTACGCCGAGCGCCTGGCCGTGCAGGTATCTGCCATCGATGCGGGTGCGTTGCCCAGCGCCCTGGATATCCTCTCCCTGGCCGGCTTCGCCTGGGCACGGGGCGAGGCGGTGGTCGCCGAGCAGGCGCAACCGGTCTACTTGCGCGATAATGTGGCTACGCCCAAGGCGCGTTGAAGGCATTTCGTCGGCTATCGCCGTTCACGATAAAACCTTTTGCGCGAACTGTGGTCCAGTTATCAGTTCGGGCATTAGCGAAGGATTCCTGATGCTGCTAAATTGCCATCATTGATCCTGAGTGCCTTTGTCATGCGTATCGACGGCTTCTCCTCACAGAGCTACCCCATCAAGCGTGCGCCACGCAAGGCGCCGGCGCGTGACGAAGCCATCGATGAAGCCGATGCCGAGATCATCGAGGACATCGACGCGCAGATCAGCCGCGCCAGCCGTCGCGGCGAGAACCTGCCGGCCCGCCAGCAGGACCTGATCTTCCCCCGCGCCCGCAACCGCCGTACCTCCACCGCCCTGGCCAGCTACCTGACCACCGCCGGCTTCACCGACTGGGAGATGGAAGTGCTGGGGCTGGACCTGTACATTTGATGGATGACGCCATCATCTCTGCCTTATTTCCTCGGTTGCCCGTCCTGGGCTGAAAACGCCTGGCGCGATTACCTCTATCCCGCCGACGCCCGTAGCGGCGAGTTCCTCGGGCTCTACAGCCAGGTATTCAACGCCGTTGAAGGCAATACCACCTTCTATGCCCGTCCCGCGCCGGCGACCGTCGAGCGTTGGGCGCAGATCATGCCGTCGGGGTTTCGCTTCACCGCCAAGTTTCCCGGCGATGTGAGCCATGCCGGCGACCTGCGTGAACAACTCGATGCGGCCGTCGACTTCACTCGGCTGATGGCTCCCCTGGGTGAGCGCGTGGCGCCGTATTGGCTGCAGTTGCCGGCAATGTTCGGCCCGTCGCGGCTGGGCGAGCTGGCGCATTTCCTTGATGAGATCGGTGTGGCGGTAGCGGTTGAGGTGCGCAACGACGCCTTCTTCGCCCGGGGCGAGGAGGAGCGTCAGCTCAATCGCCTGCTGCATGAACGTGGAGTCGAGCGTATCTGCCTGGATCCGCGTGCGTTGTTCAGTTGCACCTCGCGCGAGCCCGCGGTGCTCCATGCCCAGGCTAAGAAGCCCAAGGTGCCGCCGCGGCCAGCGGCCTTCAGCCAGTCTCCGCAGGTGCGCTTCATCGGCCATCCGCAGCTCGAGGCCAACGAGACCTTCCTCACCCCATGGATCGACAAGGTCGCTGCATGGATTGAAGAGGGCCGCAGCCCCTACGTGTTCCTGCATACCTCCGACAATCGCCTGGCGGCGGCGCTGGCCCAGCGTTTTCACCAGCGGCTGATGGCTCGCCTGCCGGGCCTTGCAGCGCTGCCTGAATTGCCCCGCGCCCCTGAGGTCGAACAACTGGGGTTACTTTGATCTGACTGCCGGGAGGTTGAACCATGGATGTGCAAACCCTGCGAGCCGAAGCTTTCAAGGCGCTCCACGAGCGAGATGGCGCGTTCGTCATCCCCAACCCGTGGGACGCCGGCTCCGCCAGGCTGTTGGCCAGCCTGGGATACGAAGCGCTGGCCACGACCAGCGCGGGGCTGGCGTTCAGCCTGGGGCGGCCGGATGCCGAGGGCGCGCTGACGCTCGAGGAAACCCTGGGCAACGCCCAGGCGATCGTCGATGCCACGCCATTGCCGGTGGCGGCGGACCTGGAAAACGGCTTCGGCGAATTGCCCGAAGACTGCGCACAGAGCATTCTGCGCGCCGCCGAGGTGGGGTTGGTGGGCGGTTCGATCGAAGATGCCAGCGGTCGCGCCGAAGTGCCGATCTACGACTTCGACCTGTCCGTGGCGCGTGTACGCGCCGCCGTGCAGGCTGCCCGCGGCCTGCCGTTCCCCTTCACCCTTTGCGCGCGCGCCGAGAACCTGCTGCACGGGCGTCTCGACCTGGATGACACCATTCGCAGGCTGCAAGCCTATGCCGAGGCCGGCGCCGATGTGCTGTATGCCCCGGGGCTGCGCAGCGTCGATGAGATCCGTGCGGTGGTGCAGGCCGTGGCGCCAAGGCCGGTGAACGTGCTGATGGGCATGGCGGGCGTACCCTTGAGCGTGAACCAGTTGCAAGACCTGGGCGTCAAGCGCATCAGTGTCGGCTCATCGCTGGCGCGTGCCGCCCTGGGCGCTTTGCAGCGGGCCGCGCTGGAGATCCATGAGCAGGGCACTTTCAGTTATGGCGAGCAGGCTTTGCCATTCGCTCAGCTCAATGACCTTTTCCGTCGCTGAGGCTGCATGGGCAAAACGTTGACCGTACTGGCCAGCCTGCTGCTGGCCGTGCTTGTTGCCTGGTGGCTCGGTTTGCGCCCGGCGGATGCCTGGAACCCATGGGCGGTGCTGGATGTGCGGCAGCCGCCGAACCTGCTGACACCCTACAAGCTGTCGCGCCTGCGCGCCGACCCCGAGCTGTGCCGCCAGGCCTTGCAGACTTCATCATTGCGCTATCGGCCGCAAAGCGACAGCCCGGCGGCGGCCAACTGCCCGTTGCGCAACGTCTGGCGCATCGAAGGCGGGCAGGCGCGGCTCAGCAGCAGCTTCCTCGCCAGCTGCCCGCTGGCCGTGGCCTATGCGCTGTTCGAAGTGCATGGGTTGC
Source organism: Pseudomonas soli (assembly GCF_021283165.2). Classification (NCBI taxonomy): domain Bacteria; kingdom Pseudomonadati; phylum Pseudomonadota; class Gammaproteobacteria; order Pseudomonadales; family Pseudomonadaceae; genus Pseudomonas; species Pseudomonas soli. The sequence goes on along the minus strand of NZ_CP128543.1, from coordinate 4,731,037 downwards.
AACCGGCTGCGCAGCGGGTGTTCGGCCAGCCAGTGACCCAGGTCGATCACCTGGGCAGCTTTGCCTGCCGCAACGTCTACCACCGCAAGCAAGGTCGGCTCAGCCAGCATGCCAGCGCCAATGCCCTGGATATCAGTGGTTTTCGCCTGCAGGACGGCCAGCGCATCGTGCTGGCGCGGGACTGGCAGGGAGATGGGCGCAAGGCGGACTTCCTGCGCCAGGTGCAGGAGGCGGCGTGCGCAAGTTTCAGCACGGTGCTGGGGCCGGAGTACAACGCCGCCCATCACAATCACTTCCATGCGGACATGGGTTTCTGGCAGATCTGCCGCTGAGGTTCAGGCGTGCAGGCGCACGTTGTTCAGCACAACCGGGCGCGCCCAGTGGATATCGAATTCCAGGTCGTTCTGCTGTTTGGCCAGCGTGCTGTCGTCGAAGGGCTCGGGCGCAGGGTCGAGCAGGCCGGTCTCGAACTCGGCGATGGGCAGGAACAGCGGGCGTGGCGTTGGGCCAGGGCCGGGCTCGGCGATGGGGTGGCCCTGGCTCATGACCACTGGACGCACCCAGCTGTTGTCGATGTCGAGCTGGCGTTGCTGCTCGATCAACTCGACGGTGTCGAAGGGCTCGGGGGCAGGTGGCAGCAGTTTGGCCTCGAGTTCCGCCTTGGGCAGGAACAGCGGCTCGGGTGGTGCCACCTCGGTGTCGTGAACCGGCAGGGCGCGCTGGGCATCGATCAGGGCCAGGGCGCGGGCGCCGCCGATCGGTTCGCCGCTCTCCTGGTCGCACTGCATCAGCGCCTGGCTGAAACCGTCGACTTCGCCTTTTTGTTGCTCTGCCATGGCGCGGGCAAAGAAATCCTGCCACAGGTGGCTGACGCCACCCAGTGCCTGGGTATTCTGTCGACCGTAGTTGCCGACGGGCGACAAGTAGGTCAAGCCAATGGGAAGAGTGTCTGTCATGGCAGTCGCGGGCGTTGTGCTCTGGCAGAATAGCGGGATATTGCCTGTATCGGCTCTGGCCGGGGTTACATTAATTTTTTTCGAGTGCGCGAATCGATGTTAGAGCAACAACAGGCGGCGGGTATCAGGGTCGAGGCGTTGGCCGCGCAATTCCAGGCGCAGGCCGAAGCATGGGCGCAGCGACTGGGCTTGCCGCTGGTTGACGAGGCGGCGGAGTTTGCCGTGCAGTTGGGCGCCGAGGGCCTGCAGATCCAGCAACTGGGGCCGCAGGCGCCCGGGCCTGTGCGGGTGGATTTCGTCGAGGGGCAGGCGGCGCATCGACGGCTGTACGGCGGTGGCAACGGGCAGATGATCGCCAAGGCGGTCGGTATCGCCCAAGGCGTGCGGCCGCGGGTGCTCGATGCCACGGCGGGGCTGGGCAAGGACGCGTTCGTGCTGGCCAGCCTGGGCTGCGAGATGACCCTGATCGAGCGCCAGCCATTGATTGCCGCGCTGCTGGAGGACGGTTTGGCGCGGGCGCGGGGGGATGCCGAAATCGGCCCGATCGTCGCGCGCATGCAACTGCTGACAGGCAATGCCATCGAGCGCATGCGTGCGTGGGAGAGGGAGGCGCCGCAGGTGATCTACCTCGATCCGATGTTCCCGCATCGCGACAAGAGCGCGCTGGTGAAGAAGGAGATGCGGGTGTTCAGGCCGCTGGTCGGCGATGACCTCGATGCACCTGCCCTGCTCGAGGCCGCCCTGGCGCTGGCCACCCACCGGGTGGTGGTCAAGCGGCCGCGCAAGGCGCCGATCATCGAGGGAGGCAAGCCGAGTCACAGTCTCGAGGGGAAATCGAGCCGGTACGATATCTATCCCAAGAAGGCGCTGAAGGGGTGAATGTCGGTCGTTGACTCAATCTGTGGGTTGTGGCGACCCCTGCGCCCGGCGATACCGCCCGGCGGGTCTGCCGCGGTGGCGCAGACTCGGTTATACTCGCGGGCTTTTCACCGAATTCGCACGAGAGCTGCCCGCCCATGGAAATCCAACCGATCCTGAACACCATCAAGGACCTCACCGAGCGTTCCCAGTCTATTCGGGGGTATCTTTGACTACGATCACAAACATGATCGTCTGGTCGAAGTAAACCGCGAGCTGGAAGACGCCGCAGTCTGGAACAAGCCCGAGTATGCCCAGGCCTTGGGCCGTGAGCGCGCGATGCTGGCACAGGTGGTCGAGACCCTCGATAAACTGGCCAACGGTCTGTCCGACTGCAAGGACCTGCTCGACATGGCTGTCGAAGAGGGCGATGAAGGCGCTGTCGGCGATGTCGAGACCGAGCTGCAAGGGCTCGAGGAATCCCTCGCCCAGCTCGAGTTCCGTCGCATGTTCAGCGGCGAGATGGACATGAACAACGCCTATCTGGATATCCAGGCCGGCTCCGGCGGCACCGAGGCCCAGGACTGGGCCAACATTCTGCTGCGCATGTACCTGCGCTGGGCCGACAAGCGCGGCTTCGACGCCACCATCATCGAACTGTCCGAAGGTGAAGTCGCCGGCATCAAGGGCGCCACCGTGCACATCAAGGGCGAGTACGCCTTCGGCTGGCTGCGCACCGAGATCGGCGTGCACCGCCTGGTGCGCAAGAGCCCGTTCGACTCCGGCGCCCGTCGCCACACCTCGTTCTCGGCGGTGTTCGTCTCGCCCGAGATCGACGACAAGGTCGAGATCGAGATCAACCCGTCCGACCTGCGCATCGACACCTACCGCTCCTCCGGCGCCGGTGGCCAGCACGTCAACACCACCGACTCGGCGGTGCGTATCACCCACGTGCCGACCAACACCGTGGTGGCTTGCCAGAACGAACGTTCCCAGCACGCCAACAAGGACACCGCCATGAAAATGCTGCGGGCCAAGTTGTACGAGCTGGAGATGCAGAAGCGCAATGCCGCCTCGCAGGCGCTGGAAGACAGCAAGTCGGACATCGGCTGGGGTCACCAGATCCGTTCCTACGTGCTCGACGACTCGCGCATCAAGGACCTGCGTACCGGCGTCGAGCGCAGCGACTGCCAGAAGGTCCTGGACGGCGACCTCGACCAGTACCTGGAAGCGAGCCTCAAGCAGGGGCTGTAAGCATCACCGCCGTGGCGGGCCCGTGGGAGCGGGCTTGCCCCGCGATCCCTCACCCGCGAGGGCAACGAACACCTGATGGAAAGAATGACGACATGAGCGACCTCAAGACCGAAGCGCAAGACCTGCAACAGGAAGAAAACACCCTGATCGCGCTGCGCAAGGAAAAACTTGCCGCCGAGCGCGCCAAGGGCAACGCCTTCCCCAACGACTTCCGTCGCGACAGCTACTGCAACGACCTGCAGAAACAGTACGCGGACAAGACCAAGGAAGAGCTGGAAGCCGCCGCCATTCCGGTCAAGGTTGCTGGTCGCATCATGCTCAACCGTGGCTCGTTCATGGTCATCCAGGACATGACCGGCCGCATCCAGGTCTACGTCAACCGCAAGACCCTGCCGGAAGAGACCCTGGCCGCGGTCAAGACCTGGGACCTGGGCGACATCATCAGCGCCGAAGGTACCCTGGCCCGTTCCGGCAAGGGCGACCTGTACGTCGAAATGACCAACGTGCGCCTGCTGACCAAGTCGCTGCGCCCGCTGCCGGACAAGCACCACGGCCTGACCGACACCGAGCAGCGCTACCGCCAGCGCTACGTCGATCTGATGGTCAACGAGGAAACCCGCCACACCTTCCGTGTGCGTTCGCAGGTGATCTCGCACATCCGCAAGTTCCTCATCGAGCGCGACTTCCTCGAAGTGGAAACCCCGATGCTGCAGACCATCCCCGGCGGCGCCGCGGCCAAGCCGTTCGAAACCCACCACAACGCGCTGGACATGGCCATGTTCCTGCGCATCGCCCCGGAGCTGTACCTCAAGCGCCTGGTGGTCGGTGGTTTCGAGAAAGTGTTCGAGATCAACCGCAACTTCCGTAACGAAGGCGTTTCGACTCGTCACAACCCAGAATTCACCATGCTCGAGTTCTACCAGGCCTACGCCGACTACCGCGACAACATGGACCTCACCGAGGAACTGTTCCGCGAGCTGGCGCAGCTGGTGCTGGGCAGCACCGACGTGCCGTACGGCGACAAGGTGTTCCACTTCGGCGAGCCGTTCGTGCGCCTGTCGGTGTTCGACTCGATCCTCAAGTACAACCCGGAACTCACCGCCGCCGACCTGCAGGACGTCGACCGTGCCCGCGAGATCGCCAAGAAGGCTGGCGCCAAGGTGCTCGGCCACGAGGGCTTGGGCAAGCTGCAGGTGATGATTTTCGAAGAGCTGGTCGAGCACAAGCTGGAGCAGCCGCACTTCATCACCGAGTACCCGTTCGAAGTCTCGCCGCTGGCCCGTCGCAACGACGACAACCCGGCCGTGACCGACCGCTTCGAGCTGTTCATCGGTGGCCGCGAGATCGCCAACGCCTACTCCGAGCTCAACGATGCCGAAGACCAGGCCGAGCGCTTCCTGGCCCAGGTGGCCGAAAAGGACGCCGGTGACGACGAAGCCATGCACTACGACGCCGATTTCGTCCGCGCACTGGAGTACGGCATGCCGCCGACCGCCGGTGAAGGCATCGGCATCGACCGCCTGGTGATGCTGCTGACCAACTCGCCGTCGATCCGCGACGTGATCCTGTTCCCGCACATGCGTCCACAGGCCTGAGTGATCTGAACAAGCCGCCTTTCGAGGCGGCTTTTTCTTGCCTGAAACTTTATGTTGTTTCTACGGGCCTCGCGATGAGGCCGGTACAGGCAACCCACTGTTCGTGAGGTAAACCCGAGTGACCCCCGCCATGCCCCACCAGGGCGCCGCCGGCATCGCCACCGCCGTCGCCGAAAGCGTGCAGTACCAAGGCCGCAAGACCGCCCGACAGGGCAGCGAGCAACGCCGCCAGCAGATCCTCGACGCCGCCATGCGCATCGTCGTGCGCGATGGCGTGCGCGGTGTGCGCCACCGCGCCGTGGCCGCCGAGGCCGGCGTGCCGCTGTCGGCCACCACCTACTACTTCAAGGATATACAGGACCTGCTGGCCGACACCTTCGCCCAGTACGTCGAGCGCAGCGCGGCCTACATGGCCAAGCTCTGGACCAACACCGAAGGCGTGCTGCGCCAGTTGCTGGCCCAGGGCGACGGCAGCCACGAGGCACGGGCGCACCTGGCCGATGAAGTGGCGCGCATGCTGGCCGACTACGTGCTGCGCCAACTGAACAACCGCCGCGACTTCCTCATGGCCGAACAGGCCTTCCGCCAGGAGGCGCTGCTGTGCCCGCGCCTGGCCGAGCTGGTGCAGGCTCACGAGCAGATCCTGCTGCATGGCGCGCGCCAGATACTGCAGGTGGTCGGCTCGCGCCAGCCGGAACAGGATGCCCAGATGTTGACGGCGATTATCGAGCAGATGGAATATCAGGGCCTGCTCAAGGATGCGAATGCGCAGGCCGATGAGCAGATGCTCGCTATCCTTGTCCGATACCTGCAGATGGTGCTGGCCTCGGCCTGAGTGGCGAACGATTTTTCAAGGAGAACCTGATGAAAGCCTGGCGTGTGGTGTTGTTGACCTTATCATTCCTCCTGCTGGGCGGTTGTCTGGTGACCTTCGACGAACCGCTGCCGGCCAACCAGCCAGCGCCTAAGGCCCTACTCGGGCAGTGGAGCAGCAAGGACGCCTGGGGCCAGCCGCTCAAGCTGAGTATCAGCCGTGCCGGTGGCAACACCTACAAGGCAGTGGCCCGTGCCCAGGGCAAGGCGCCCGAGGAATACGTCTTCACCGTGGCCCGGCACGGCAACCGCTGGTACCTGTCGGCGGGCGTGCCCAAGCGGCTGGGTGGCAACTTCCTGATCGGCGGCTTCGAGGTAATCGACGGCAAGCAACTGGTGGTCTACAACCTCGATGTCGAGCAGGTCCAGCAGGCCGTGGACGAGAAGGAGCTGAGCGGACGCAGCACCCAGGTGCCCGAGGACAATGGCCCCGGCGTGGTGATCGACAGCCCGACGGAGCGTGTGCTGGCCTACCTGGACGACCCGGCCAACTCCGACCTGTTCGTCGAAGTGGCACGCTTCCAGCGTTCCGCCAAATAGCACTGAGCATACCGGCCTCCTCGCGGGGCAAGCCTACTTCCACGCAACGTTGCGACAGGCTTCAACAAGGAGTCCCCGGTGGACGAATACCAGCAAACCATCCGCAGCCTGTCCGATCGCATTGTCGCCACGCAGACCCCGATCCGCGTGCTTGACGCAGTGAAATGGGACGACGGCATCCGCCAGGGCTTCCTCAAGGCCAAGGGCAAGGAGCCGCCTGCGGTGGATCGCGCCTATTACCAGAACCGGCCGTTGTCGTTCGATTCCAGCGCGGTGAAGGCCGAGTTCCAGAGCATCGAGCGCGACATCACCCGGCAGCTGGGCCAGTTCAACCCGGTCGGCCAGATCATGCGGCGCATGTGCAAGGAGTACCGCATGGTGGTGCGTATGCTCGAGGCGCGAGGCACGGAGGATTTCGGCCTGATCTCCCAGGAGCTCTATGGCGCCGCCTCCGATGCCTTCCACGCCGGTGACCCGACCCTGGCCGACCTGGGCCTGATGCTCTCGGACTACCTGAACAACATCGACGGCCGCGGCGACCTGAAGGACGAGCCGAAGAATCTCACCGCCAAGGAAGCGGTGGAGATTCTCCAGCGGCGTTTGAACAAGGTGTTCGGTGAAGCCGAGGAAACAATCCGCGTGTTCGAGTCTGACGGTATCGTCGCCGACGCGGCGGCCGGTGCCGACTACATCAAGGTGCGCGCCGACGCCATGTTCAACAGCCGCGACGTGCGGGCCCTGGAGGTACACGAAGGGTTGGTGCATGTCGGCACCACCCTCAATGGCCTGAACCAGCCGATCTGCACCTTCCTGGCCAAGGGGCCGCCCTCGTCGACGGTGACCCAGGAGGGCCTGGCGATCCTCATGGAAGTGATCGCCTTCGCTTCCTACCCCAGCCGCCTGCGCAAGCTCACCAACCGCACCCGGGCCATCCACATGGTCGAGGAGGGCGCGGACTTCCTGCAGGTCTTCGAGTTCTTCCGTGGCCAGGGCTTCGAGATGGGCCAGAGCTACAGCAACGCCAGCCGCGTCTTCCGTGGCTCGGTGCCCAACGGCCTGCCATTCACCAAGGACTTGTCCTACCTCAAGGGCTTCATCATGGTTTACAACTACATTCAGTTGGCCGTGAAGAAGGGCAAGCTCGAACAGATCCCGTTGTTGTTCTGCGGCAAGACCACCCTGGAAGACATGCGCACCCTGCGCCAACTGGTCGAAGAGGGGTTGGTGGAGCCGCCCAAATACCTGCCGGAACAGTTCCGCGACCTCAACGCGCTGTCGGCGTGGATGTGCTTCTCCAACTTCCTCAACCACCTGAGCCTGGACCGTATTGAAGCCGACTACGCGAACATTCTCTGACGCCTGCCGTCACCTCGCCTTCGGCCTCGGTTTGCTGCTGCTGGGGGGCTGCAGCAGCCTGCTGTTCTACCCCGAGCCGGGCCAGCCGTTCACTCCGGCACAGGCGCATTTGCAGTATCAGGACGTGAGCCTCGCCGCCGCCGACGGCACGCGCCTGCACGCCTGGTGGATCCCGGTGCCGCAGGGGGTCGAGGTCAAGGGCACCGTGCTGCACCTGCATGGCAACGGCGGTAACCTGGCCTGGCATCTAGGTGGCAGCTACTGGCTCCCGAAAGAGGGCTACCAGGTGTTGATGCTTGACTATCGCGGGTATGGGTTGTCCCAGGGCAAACCGACGTTGCCCGAGGTGTATGGCGACATCGGCGCGGCCCTGGACTGGCTGCACGCCGCTCCCCAGGTGCAAGACAAGCCGCTGGTGCTGCTGGGCCAGAGCCTCGGCGGGGCGATGGCCATTCACTATCTGGCACAGCATCCCGAGCAGCGTCGGCGTTTCAGCGCCTTGGTATTCGACGGTGTGCCGGCCAGCTACCGGGCCGTGGGGCGTTATGCCCTGAGTACCTCGTGGATGACCTGGCCGCTGCAGGTGCCGCTGTCGTGGCTGGTGCCCGATGGCGACAGCGCGATCCACTCGATCGAGCGTCTGGACAGCCCGCCGAAGCTGTTCTTCCACAGCATCGACGACAACCTGGTGCCGCTGGACAACGGCCTGCGCCTCTACCGACATGCACCACCGCCGCGGGTGCTGCAACTGACTCGTGGCGATCATGTGCAGACCTTCGCCGACCCGACCTGGCGCCAGGTGATGCTGCGCTTCCTGGACGATCCCACGCACTTCAACGGCCTGCGTCGGCTGGCCGAAGTACCCAACTATCCTGACGAGAAGAACAAGCAATGAGTGAAGAACGCAACGCCATCCCACTGATCCTGACCGGTGTCGGCAGCATCATCGTGACGGTGGGAGCCCTCTGGTACTACGGTTACCTGCATTTCGCCAAGCCGGAGGACGCCCTGTTGCTGCAGGACTTCACCATGCTCAAGACCATTCCCGGCGAGGACTACAAGCTCTCGCTGACCCCGGCGCCGCAGGTGGCGCAATGTATCGACGGCGTGCTGGTGCTGTTCGATACCGAGCAGAAAGGGCTGACCGGCGTACTGGTGGACAACCGCAAGCGCGCGGTGCGTTGCGCCGGGCAGGAGACGCCGCAGCAGGAGCTGCAGTGACAGGCACCCCAGGCAAGGGGCTCGTCCGCTGCCACCGGCCCGGCCGGCGTCATTCGTCGTCGGCAGTGCCGTCGGCCCGCCAGTAGGCGGCAGCCTTGAGGGCGTCTTCCTGCACGCCCTTTTCCAGCAGCAGCGCCTTGGCCTGCCGGGTCAGTGCCTTCTCCAGCGCCACCCAGCCATACAGCCGGCCTTGAGGCAGCGCCAGGTGCTTGACCCGCTCCAGCAGGTCTTCTGCATGCCGGCGCACCCAGATCACCTCCACTTGCGCCTTGCTGGCCAGTGCCTGGCGCTCTTGCTCGTCCTCGATCTGGATCACCGCGAGTACCTGGCGCCCCGCCGGCAATTCTTCAAGGCGCCGGGCGATGGCCGGGATTGCGGTTTCGTCACCGATCAGCAGGTAGCTGTCGAAGATGTCCGGCACCACCATCGAGGCGCGTGGGCCGGCGATGTCCAGGGTCTGGCCGGGCGCCGCCTGGGCGGCCCAGGTGGAGGCGGGGCCGTCGCCATGCAGGACGAAGTCGATATCCAGTTCAAGGTTCTCCAGGTCGATACGCCGTGGCGTGTACTCGCGCATGGTTGGTCGGGCGCCGCCGTCGCGGCCGAGGTTGCGGGCGTCGATGGCCTGCTGTTCTTCGGGCGTGCAGGCGAACAGCAGCTTGATGTGGTCGTCGCTGCCGACGCTGGCGAAGCCCACCAGCTCCGCGCCACCCAGGGTGATGCGGCGCATGCGCGGGGTCAGGTCGGTGACCCGCAGCACGTTGAGGCGGCGTTGGCGGATCTCGTGGTTGACGCGGTGGATGGTGTTGCTCATGGGGTGTTCTCCGTAACAGGGATGGCCGGCCCGGAGGCGATGGCCTTGGCGGTTTCGTTGAGCAGGTTGCGCACCCGCTCGATCTCTTCGGCGCTCCAGCGGCCGCTGTGCATGTGCAAGGCATGGCGCAGGTTGCCGACGGCTTCGTGGATTTCCGCGGGGCGGTCATGACCGCGCAAGGCACGCTTGCTCACCTCGATGCGCATGCGCACGCCATCGAGGGCAACGGCCTGTTCCGCCAGGGCGCTGCGACCGGCATCGGTGATGGCGTAAAGGCGCTTGCTGCCCTGGATGGCGCCAGTGACCAGCTCGGCTTCCTCGAGGTAGCTGAGGGTCGGGTAGATCACCCCGGGGCTGGGGCTGTAGCTGCCGTCGAATAGGCTCTCGATCTGGCGGATCAGGTCGTAGCCGTGGCCCGGTTGCTCGGCCAGCATCGACAGCATCAGCAGTTTCAGGTCGCCCGGGGCGAATACCCGTGGGCCACGTTCGCCGCGGCCGGGGCGGCGTTCGAAGGGATCGTGGTCACGCATGGAGAGGGCTCCGTCTGTTTAGATATATCGCAAGATATTACTCAAGATATATCTAAAGACAAGCCTTCAAATGCAGATGATTATCATCTGTTTTCTTGATGATTCACGACTGGCCCGCCACCTGCGGCGCCTTGCAGGCGGTTGGGTTGCCTGGTTCCAGGTAGGGCATGAGGATCGGCGCCATGCCCTTGAGCACCTGCACCGGCAGTGCCGAGGTAAAGGTGAAGGCCTCGGCCGTGCGCCCCGGAACGAACGCGGTGAGGGTGCCGAAGTGGTTGTCGCCGAGGAAGAACACGAAGGTGGCGGTGCGGTTCAGCGAGCGCGAGCCGATCAGCCGGCCGCCGGCGCCGAAGCTTTCGATACGGTTGTCGCCGGTGCCGGTCTTGCCGCCCATCACCAGCGGCGTGCCGTCGTGCAACTTGAAGCTGCCGGAGATGCGCCGCGCGGTACCGGCATCGACCACCTGCGACATGGCGCCCTTGAGCGCCCGGGCGACCTCGACGGGCAATATCCGCTGACCGCGGTCCGGATCGCTGATCAGTTGCGTCTCGTACGGGGTGTTCTGGGCGAAGTGCAAGGTGTCGATGCGCAGGGTCGGCAGGCGCACGCCATCGTTCTGGATGATCCCGACCAGTTCGGAGAGGGCGGCCGGCCGGTCGCCGGAGCTGCCGATGGCGGTCGCCAGCGACGGTACCAGGTGGTCGAACGGATAACCCACGCGCTTCCAGCGCTGGTGGATGTCGGTGAACGCCTCGATTTCGACCATGGTGCGGATGCGGCTGTCGCGGGCGCCCTGGTGGCGGCTCTTGAACAGCCAGCTATAGACCTCCTGGCGTTCGAAGCGGCTGGCGTTGAGGGCGTCCTTGAGCGATGCGCCAGGGTTTTTCAGCAGGTAGCCGAGCAGCCACAGGTCCAAGGGGTGGACCTTGGCGATGTAGCCCTGGTCGGGCAGGTCGTACTTGCCCGGGCCATAGGCCTCGTACATCTCCACCAGACGGCCATCGGTGAGCTTGGCCATGGCCTTCTTGTCGTCCTTGCTGTGGGCGCGGACGAAGGCGTTGAAGGTTTCCTGGCCGGCTTCGGGGAACAGGTAGCGGTGCACCGCGGCCAGGCGCTGCGGGGTCACGCGCATGCTGTCGAGGAAGGTGTCCAGGCGCTGCTGCGAGGTCTTGCGCTGGTATTTCTTCCAGAAGCGCATGGTGTAGTTGGAGCCTTCGCGGTCGGCGAAACGCGCCAGGTATTCCTGGCGGCGCGGGTCGCTGTCGTCCCTGAGCAGCGGCTCGCGATTGAACGGCTGCTGGTAGGTGACGTAGCGCACGATGTCGCGCATCAGGCGGATGAACGGCAGGTTGATCGACTCGCGCAGGGCATCCTTGAGGGTCGGGTTGCGGTTGTTGTCTTCCTTGCGGAAGTTGTTGAACACGTGCATGCCGCCGCCGGTGAAGAAGGCTTCGCCGGTGTTGGCCGAGTACTTGCGCTCGAGGGCTGCATCGAGCATGGCGTCCAGGCTCTGGTTCTTGCCGTTCTGCATCAGCCATTCGAGTGACCACTGGCTGATGCGGTCGAGCTCGGCCACCGGGACTTTCTTCAGTTCGGCGGCGGGTTTGCCGGCGTATTTGTCGTGCAGCTCGGCAACGATTTCCAGGTAGGTGGTAAGCACCCGCAGCTTGGCGGTGGAGCCCAGTTCAAGCTTGCTGCCTTCGTTGATGTCGAAGGGCTGGTTGGTGCTGTCGGTCTGCACCCGTACCCGCGAGCCGTCGGCGGTGCGTTCGAACAGGGTGAAGCTGTAGCTGACCTGGTCGGTGGTCTTGCTGGTCAGCAGGCGTTCGCCGATCAGGCCGAGCTGTGCGGCGAACGCCGGGTCGGCGAGGTTCTTCAGATACTGGCTGACCTGCACTTGCAGGTCGGCCTGCAGGGTGCTTGTGGCTGACAGGTCGAGGCGGTCGAGGTCGTACAGCGGCCGGTTGAGCATGGCTGCCAGGCGGTTACGGGCCAGGCTGATGCCTTTGTTGGTGATGATCGGCACGATGGTCGGCTGGGCCACCCAGTCGCGGTACACCGCCTTGCTGGCAAGGGCAGCGTCGGCCAGTGGACGGTCGATGACTGCGTTGGCGGCGAGTACCCGTATATGCGAATCGGTCAGTTCCGCCAGTTCGATGCGGCCCTTGGACAGGTAATGCGAGGGGCGGCGCTGGGCGATCATCAGCGACAGCACCTGGCGCAGGGCCAGTCCGCGCTCGGCCATGCTCTTGTCGTCGGTGGCGGTGGAGGTGAGGGCCTGGTTGACCTGATCGAAGTCGGCGCCGTACCACACCCGCAAGCCTTCCGCCATGCCGTGCACCTCACCGTGGCCAGGGACGGCCGACAGCGGCACGCTGTTGAGGTAGTCGCGCACGATGCGTTCGCGGGCCTCGGTGGTGTCGGGGCCGCCCTGGTAGGCGCGTACGCTGGCGGAGATCATCTGGCGGATCTTCTCGGCGCCGGAGACGGTCAGCCCGTCCGGCGAGTGGCGATACTTCTCAAGCTGGGTGGCCAGGGTGCTGCCACCGGCAGATTGGCCGGGCAGGGCCAGGTATTTGGCAATCTGGCTGTAGGCCGCCTTGGCGAAGCGGGGCCAATCCACCGCCGGGTTGTTCTGCGGGTCCTTCGGGTCGAGCAGGTCGCGGTTCTCGATGAACAGCAGGCTGTTGACCATCACCGGCGGGATCGCGGCGAAATTCGGATACAGGTGCTGCGGGTAGTTGTACTGGTAGAGCATGTCGCCGCGGCAGTCGGTGATCGACAGGCCAGCCTGGATCTTCTCCACGTAGGGCACGAACAGGCCGTGTTCGACGTAGTTCATCAGCGCCGGGGAGAAGCGCACTTGCTGGTTGATCAGGTAGTCGCGCTTGAGCAGTCGTGGCAGGAACTCGCCCAGGGCGCTGTAGCCCAGGCGTTTGTCGAACGGGCCGTCGCCCGGGTAGACGATGGCATCGCTCGGGCCGGGCTCCAGGGCATAGGTCAGGGTGCCGGCCAGGCGGCTGAATTCACGGGACTGCAGGCGCGAGGTCTGGAATTCGTCGTAGGCGGCCAAACCTACCGCCACCAGTGCCACCAGCAGGATAAGCAGGATCAGGCGCCACCACAGGCGGCGCTGACGTGGAGTCTTGGACAAGGGGGCTTCAGCCTGAGTTTCTTTGGGTGCTTCCGTTCTGGTTGGTTCCGATTGCCACAGTGCGCCCATAGTCTTGAGTCCGGCCAGGTGTTTTCGCGTTGCTTGCCTGAAGCTTAGACGGTGGCCGAGTTTGGTGAAAAATTTGTAAGTAGCTTCGGGGAATCACGTATGAACATGCGCCTTTGGTGCGACTTCCATTCTTCGGCAATGTTGCTAAGGTAGCTGCCCCATTCCTGTGCATGGGCGGAGCGAGGCCAGGATGCCCCTCCGGTGAAGGGGATTTGGCCGAGAATTCTCGCCAAATTTCCTGCTGTATATAGTGAAAAGCCCTACAAGCTGCTTCCTATACTGCTCGCCCCCTTCGACCCGTCGGTGCTGTGTGCCCGGTGGACAGGCCCGCCCACAAGGCGGCCTGGCGAGACGACGCCCCGCCTATCGGCGCGGCCGGTGCTGCACGAAGGTCAAATCCAATAACAAAATGAGGTTGTATTGCTATGCCAGTCGGCAACCACCCTGCCCAGGGCGAGTCCGCCCAGGGCGGCCCGCTCAAGCGCGAGCTGGGCGAACGGCACATCCGTCTGATGGCCCTCGGCGCCTGTATCGGCGTCGGTCTGTTCCTCGGTTCTGCCAAGGCCATCGAAATGGCCGGCCCTGCCATCATGCTTTCCTACATCATCGGTGGCCTGGCCATCCTGGTGATCATGCGCGCCCTCGGCGAAATGGCCGTGCACAATCCGGTCGCCGGGTCGTTCAGCCGCTACGCCCAAGACTATCTCGGTCCGCTGGCGGGCTTCCTGACCGGCTGGAACTACTGGTTCCTGTGGCTGGTGACCTGCGTCGCCGAAATCACCGCGGTGGCCATCTACATGGGCATCTGGTTCCCCGACGTGCCGCGCTGGATCTGGGCGTTGATGGCCCTGGGCAGCATGGGCGCGATCAACCTGATCGCGGTCAAGGCATTCGGTGAGTTCGAGTTCTGGTTCGCCCTGATCAAGATCGTCACCATCATCGCCATGGTGCTGGGCGGCATCGGCATCATCGCCTTCGGTTTCGGCAACGACGGTGTGGCCATGGGCGTCTCCAACCTGTGGAGCAACGGCGGTTTCATGCCCAACGGCGTGACCGGCGTGCTGATGTCGCTGCAGATGGTGATGTTCGCCTACCTGGGCGTGGAGATGATCGGCCTGACCGCCGGCGAAGCGCGCAACCCGCAGAAGACCATCCCCCAGGCCATCGGCTCGGTGTTCTGGCGCATCCTGCTGTTCTACGTGGGCGCGCTGTTCGTGATCCTGTCGATCTACCCGTGGAATGAGATCGGCAGCCAGGGCAGCCCGTTCGTGATGACCTTTGAGCGCCTCGGCATCAAGACTGCCGCCGGCATCATCAACTTCGTGGTGATCACCGCCGCGCTGTCGTCGTGCAACGGCGGCATCTTCAGCACCGGGCGCATGCTCTACAGCCTGGCGCAGAACGGCCAGGCCCCGGCCACCTTCGCCCGCACCTCGAAGAGCGGCGTGCCGCGCAACGCCTTGCTGCTGTCGATCGGCGCGCTGCTGCTGGGCGTGCTGGCCAACTACCTGGTGCCGGAGAAAGTGTTCGTCTGGGTAACCTCGATCGCCACCTTCGGCGCGATCTGGACCTGGGTGATGATCCTGCTTGCGCAACTGAAGTTCCGCGCCGGGCTCACCACCGCCGAGCGCAACGCGCTGAAGTACCGCATGTGGCTGTGGCCGCTGAGCTCGTACCTGGCGCTGGCGTTCCTGGTGCTGGTGGTGGGCCTGATGGCGTACTTCCCGGACACCCGCGTGGCCCTGTACATCGGCCCGGCATTCCTGGTGCTGTTGACGGCGCTGTACTACACCTTCCGCCTGGCGCCCAAAGAGGCGCAGGGTACGGTGAGTACCGCCTCCTGATGAACAAAGCCCCGGCCAGTGCCGGGGCTTTGTTTTCGTGTGGCGACCATCGTGGCCTGGCCTGGGAGCGGGCTTGACCTGCGATGAAGTCTGATCAGGCCGCTACCTCGCTGTGCGGCTCGAAGCTGTCCGCCCGCGCCAGCTGCCACATCCGCGAATAGAACTGCCCGTTCACCTCGCCAGTGAGTAACTCCCCCGGCTTGAGGAACACATGCATCTGCGAGAACAGCTTGATCTCGGTAGCCGAGATACGCCGCACCAGGTGCTTGGCCTCCAGTTGCGCTGGGTGCTCCAGCCCTGCGGCGGCGAGCATTTCGGCCAGGGCGCGCAGGGTGTTTTGATGGAAGTTGTACACCCGCTGGGCCTTGTCTGGCACCACCAGTGCGCGCTGGCGCAGGGCGTCCTGGGTGGCCACGCCGGTCGGGCACTTGTTGGTGTGGCAACTCTGCGACTGGATGCAGCCGATGGCGAACATGAAGCCGCGTGCCGAGTTGGCCCAGTCGGCGCCGATGGCCAGCACGCTGGCGATGTCGAAGGCGCTGACGATCTTGCCGCTGGCGCCGAGCTTGATCTTGTCGCGCAGGTTCAGGCCGACAAGGGTGTTATGCACGAACAGCAGGCCTTCGCGCAGCGGCACGCCGATATGGTCGGTGAACTCCACCGGGGCGGCGCCGGTGCCGCCTTCCTTGCCGTCGACGACGATGAAGTCCGGGAGGATGCCGGTTTCCAGCATGGCCTTGGCAATGCCCATGAACTCCCACGGGTGGCCGAGGCAGAACTTGAAGCCCACTGGCTTGCCGCCGGACAGCTCACGCAACTGGGCGATGAACTGCATCATTTCGATCGGCGTGGAGAAGGCGCTGTGACGCGACGGCGAGATGCAGTCCTCGCCCATCAGGATGCCGCGGGTCTCGGCGATCTCCCTGGTCACCTTGTGCTTGGGCAGGATGCCGCCGTGGCCGGGCTTGGCGCCCTGGCTCATCTTGATCTCGATCATCCGTACCTGCGGGCTCTGCGCCTGGGCGGCGAAGCGCTCGGGGTCGAAGCGGCCATCCGCGGTGCGGCAGCCGAAGTAGCCACTGCCCAGCTCCCACACCAGGTCGCCGCCGTGCTCGCGGTGGTAGGGGCTGATGCTGCCTTCGCCGGTGTCGTGGTGGAAGTTGCCCAGCTTGGCGCCCTGGTTGAGGGCGCGGATGGCGTTGGCGCTGAGCGAGCCGAAGCTCATGGCCGAGATGTTGAAGATCGACGCGGAGTACGGCTGGGTACATTGCGGGCCGCCGACCACGACACGAAAGGCGGCCGGGTCGGCCAGCGGCGCGGGGCGCATGGAATGGCCGATGAATTCGAAGCCCGACTCGTACACATCGATCAGGGTGCCGAAGGGTTTGTCCGAGGCCTCGTTCTTGGCACGGGCATACACCAGCGAGCGCTGGGCGCGGGAGAAGGGCAGCGCATCGCTGTCGGACTCCAGCAGGTACTGGCGGATCTCCGGGCGGATGCCCTCGACCAGGTAGCGGATATTGCCGAGGATCGGATAGTTACGGCGCACCGCGTGGCGCTGCTGCAGCAGGTCGAACACGCCGATCAGGCTCAGGACGCCGGTGGTCAGGGCGAACGGCCACAGCCAGTCGTGGGCGAGGAACGGCAGGCTGGCGAGGGTGAACAGCACGCAGGCGGCGAAGAAGGCGTAACGGCTGAGAAGTGACAGGCTCATACGGGGTCCTTGCGGATGGCTCGGTCAGGCTCAGGGGCCTGGGCAAAGGCCGACCATAGCCCGGTTGGGCGGCGTTTTGCCAGCGCACCGGGCGGCAGAAAAATGAAAACTCGTGTATCGAAAATCATTCGCATTGTGATACGTTATAAAGTATCACTATTGCTTTCCAGGAGATTGCGTCATGAAAGCTGGCATTCACCCCGACTATCGCCCGGTGCTGTTCCACGATACGGCTGCCGATGTGTACTTCCTGATCGGTTCCACGGTGGATACCGATCGCACCCAGGTGCACAGCGATGGCCAGACCTACCCCTACGTCGCGCTGGATGTCTCCAGCGCCTCGCATCCGGTGTACACCGGGCAGCAGCGCAAGACCACGGTGGAAGGGCGGGTGGCCGGGTTCAACAAGCGCTTCGCCGGGTTCCAGGCCAAGGGCTGAACCTGCGGTAGCGGCGGTACACCGCCGCTCTCTAGGTTGCTGTACCGCGCAACAGAAGCTGGCGCCAGTGCTCCTGTTCGCTGGCCGCTGCCTCGACCGCAAACAGGTACTTCCCTGCCACGCGACTGGCGACTGGCACCCCGTCGCGGTACAGCAGCCGATTGCCCGCCACTGCCGGCACTTTCGTTCCCGGCAGCAGTGTGCCAACCAGGTTCAGGGGGTCGCAGCCGCTGACTAACACCAGTTCCCCGCCTGGCGCGCGGTTGCGCACCTGGCGCAGCAACCCTACCGCTTCGGGCAGGGCGAACTGCTCGCCCGCCAGCCCGGCAATGAAGCGCCCCCCGCGGATCTCGCCTCGCGCCTCGAGACGCTGATAGCAGCGCAGCAGTGCGCGCCACGGGGGCAGCACATCGCTCTCGCGCTCCAGCAAGCGCCAGCACACCACGCCATAGCGGCGCAGCAGGCTGCGGGCCACGTGTTCCAGGCGCTGGTCGCTGTCGACCGTGGCGGCCGAGCGGCGCAGCAAGGCCCAGCGCCCGGCATGGACCATACTGCTCGACAGTGCTGGGTGCCCGCGCCGGCTGGTGCGCGGCCTGCGCCTGGCCGCTGGGCTGATGAGGCTGCGCAGGCCGCTGAAACCGTCGGCGCTCGCCAGGCCTGAGCCCACCAGTTCCTGCAGCGCCGATTCCAGTTCGCTGGGCAGCAGGTGGGCTTCATGGGCCAGTTCGTCGAAGAACAGCGCGCCTTGCTCCTGCAAGGTCTGCAGGACCCGATGCGCGCGGGCACCCAGTTGTTCGAGGTCGGGCGCGGGGGTGAGGCTGCGCCACAGCCCCAGTTGCTCGCGGGGCAGCAGCACCAGGGGCGTGCTGGCCAGGGTGCTGGCCGCCAGCGTCGCCGCCAGCCGACTCCAGGCCCACTGGCCGCTGCGGCAGGCCTCATCGAGCCAATGGGGGCTGTAGTCCTTGATTCGCGCTGGCAGCAGGTCGCTCTCCCAGGCCCCGGCGGCGGCGGGAAAACCTTGCAGCTGGGCGAGCACCTCGGATACCGCCTGCGGCCCACGCAGCCGGGTTTCGCCGCTCATGTGCTGCCAGTCGAACAGGAAGCGCAGGTAGTCCTGCAGGCTGACCGGTTCGATCTCCTGGCGCAGGCGTTTGACCGTGTAGCGATGAATACGCGCCAGCAGGTGCCGTTCGCACCACTGCAGGCGCGGCTGGCCGGGGCTGAAATGACCACGCATCACATGGCCCTGGCCCTCCAGGCGGGCCAGGGCCTGTTCGCAGTCGCCGGCCTTCAGCGCCAGAGGTGTCGCGATCTGCTCCAGCGTCATCGGGCCAAAGCCATCTAGGCGGCAGCGCAGCAGTTCCGTGAGGGCGGTATCGCTATCGACGGGGGCGTCATAGCCCGGCAATAGCGGCATGTCCGGTTCCAGGCGAGCATCCGGGTATAGCGTCAACAGCGCCTGCTGGCGCTCACGGGCCAGCCACAGACGGTGTTCGCCCGTATCCAGGCGACAGGCCCGGCCCGCCTTGGCCAATTGCTGCAACAGGTCGCGCCAGGCGCCATTGGCATCTACTTCGTGCTCGGCCACAGCCCCCAGGCTCATCAGCGTCTCATGCATTTCATCGGGGTTGCGAGCCTGGGGCCAGGCTTCGGCCTGCACCGCGGCAATGGCGTCGGCGTCGAGCGCGCCCAGGTCGTCGGCGCTATGCACGTCGCTCCAGCGTCGGTTGAGCACGGCCTGGGTGCGCCGCTCTTCCAGCGGCGCGTCGTCGAGGAAGGTGTAGGGGCGGGCATTGAGGATCGCCGAGGCCAGCGGCGAGGGGGCCGGCAAATCGCGACTGAGCAAGCCTACTTCACCGTGCTCCATGCGCCGCAGCAGCGCCAGCCAGCCTTCGCTGTCCATGGCCTCGTGCAGACAGTCGTCGAGGGTCTGCTCGACCAATGGATGATCGGGGATTTGCCGCTCGCCGACGATGTTCTCCAGGCAGGCGAGCTGGTCGGGAAATACCGACGCCACCAGGTCCTCGCTTTTCATGCGCTGGATCTGCGGCGCCACCTTGCGCCCGCCCACGTAACGCGGCAGGGCCATGGCCACCGCGGCATTCCAGCGCCAGCGCACGCCGAACAGCGGGGCGTCGAGCAAAGCCTGGATCAGGATCGCTTCGGCACTGCCGCTGTTCAGGTAGCGCCACACCTCGTCCAGGTCGAAACTGTGGCTGGTGGACAGTGACAGCACGATGGCGTCCTCGCTGGCCGCCGCCTGCAGTTCGAAGTTGAAGGTGCGGCAGAAGCGCTTGCGCAGGGCCAGGCCCCAGGCGCGGTTGATACGGCTGCCAAAGGGCGAGTGGATGATCAGCTGGGTGCCGCCGGACTCGTCGAAAAAGCGCTCCATCACCAGCGTCTGCTGCGAGGGCAGGGCGCCGAGTACCTGCCAGGTACGGCCGAGGTAATCCAGCAGCTGGCTGGCGCAGGCTTCGTCCAGTTCATAAGTCGCCTGGAGCCAGGCCTGCACCTGTTGAGCGTCGCCGTCCTGCAATTGCTGGTCGAGACGCTGCTGCAGCCGGGCTACCGCAGCAGACAGCTCGTCACTGCGCCCAGGCGCCTCGCCGAGCCAGAACGGAATGGTCGGTGGCAGGCCGTGCGCGTCCTCGACCCGCACCCGCCCGGGCTCGACGCGCAGGATGCGGTACGACGCGTTGCCCAGCTGGAAGATGTCACCGGCAATGCTCTCGACGGCGAAATCCTCGTTGACGCTGCCGATGTTCAGCGCCTGGGGTTCGAGCAGCACGGCGTAGTCGGCCGTCTCGGGGATGGTGCCACCGCTGGTGAGCGCGGTGAGTTGGCTGCCGCGACGCCCGCGCAGGGTGCCGTTCACCGCATCGCGGTGCAGGTAGGCGCCGCGCACCCCCTGGCGGCCGTTGTAGCCCTCGGCGAGCATGCGCAGCAAGGCCTGGTAATGGCGCTCGTCCAGCTCGGCATAAGGCGTCGCCTGGCGCAGCAGGTCGAACAGGGCGCGTTCGGACCACGGCAGGTTGCTGACCTCGGCGACGATTTGCTGGGCCAGCACGTCAAGCGGCGCGTGAGGGATGTGCAAGGTATCCAGCTCGCCCTGGCGCACGCAGTCGAGCAACGCCACGCATTCGATCAGGTCATCCCGCGAGGTGGGGAACAGGCGGCCCTTGGGGGTGCCATTGACCTGGTGGCCGGAGCGTCCGACCCGCTGTAGGAACGCGGCAATCGAGCCGGGCGAGGCGATCTGGCAGACCAGGTCGACATCGCCGATATCGATGCCCAGCTCCAGCGACGCGGTGGCCACCAGCACCTGCAGTTCGCCAGCCTTGAGCCGCTGCTCGGCGACCAGGCGATGTTCCTTTGCCAGACTGCCGTGATGGGCGGCGACCGCGTCGTTGCCCAGGCGCTCGCCCAGGTGACGCGTCAGGCGCTCGGCCAGGCGTCGGGTGTTGACGAATACCAGCGTGGTGCGATGCTCGCGGGCGAGCACCACGAGCCGCTCGTAGACCAGGCTCCAGACATCGGTGGCCATGACCGCGCCCAGTGGCACAGGCGGTACTTCCAGAGCCAGGTCGCGTTGGCGGACATGGCCGATATCGACGATGGCACAGGGCTGTCCGTGGCCAACCAGAAACTGCGCCACGCGCTCCACCGGCCGTTGGGTCGCGGACAGGCCGATACGCCTCAAAGGTCGGCCAGCGAAGGCCTGCAGGCGTTCCAGGGTCAGCGCCAGGTGGCAGCCACGCTTGTTGCCGGCCAGGGCATGGATCTCGTCGACGATCACCGTGTGCACACTGGCCAGCCCCTGGCGACCGGAGGCCGAGCCCATCAGTACATACAATGATTCTGGCGTGGTCACCAGGATGTGCGGCGCCAGCTTGCGCATGGCGGCGCGCTCCTTCTGGGGCGTGTCGCCGGTGCGCACGGCGGTGGTGATGCGCGGGGCCTTGAGACCCAGTTGGGCGAGCTGGTGGCCGATGCCCTCGAGCGGCGCATCGAGGTTGAGGCGAATGTCATTGGACAGCGCCTTGAGCGGCGACACATAGACCACCTGGGTTTGCGCAGGTAGCTCGCCGTCCTGTTCCAGCCCTTGGCGGAACAACTCGTCGAGCACCGCGAGGAAGGCGCTGAGGGTCTTGCCCGAGCCGGTCGGCGCGGCCAGCAGCATCGACTGGCCGGCATGGATCAGCGGCCAGGCGCCGGCCTGGGCTTCGGTGACCGTGGCAAAGCTTTGGCGGAACCAGGTGGCGACGGCGGGGTGGAACAGGTCGAGCACCGGGTGCAGGGGGGCGGGCAGGTTCATGGGTTGGTTATGGCGGGTAAGCAGGGCAATGGCAAGGGGCCGTTCGTCTGCCTGTTCTGGCTCAATCGCGGGGCAAGCCCACTCCCACGACAGCCCTGCCAGGTACTCATGGGAGCGGGCTTGCCCCGCGATTGAGCCTTGTCAGGTATTCTGCGCAACTGGAGTAAACCGAGTGTCCACCATGCCCAATACCATCCGAATCGCCGCCGCCCTGCTCATTGACTCCCAGGGGCGAACCCTGCTGGTACGCAAGCGCGATACCCTGACCTTCATGCAGCCGGGTGGCAAGATCGACCCGGGCGAGTCTCCGGCGCAGGCGCTGGTGCGTGAGCTGCACGAGGAACTGGGGCTGCGCGTCGATCCCGCCCAGGCCGTCCACCTGGGCCGCTTCAGTGCCCCGGCCGCCAACGAGCCGGGCTTTGAAGTCCAGGCCGAAATGTTCCGTGTCGAGTGCCGCGAGGCGGTGGTCCCGGCGGCGGAAATCGAAGAGGTGATCTGGCTGGCCGTCGATCAAGCGAACACGCTGAACCTGGCGCCGCTGACTCGCGACCTGATCCTGCCGCTGTGGCGCGAAGGCTTCAACGCACCGCGCTGACTCCGTCGAGCGTGGCGAACGAGGTGTCCTTGGCGGTCAGCAGGAAGTCGCGCATGTACGGGGCGTCGAGCATGTCGGTGCGCACTGCCGCGTAAAGGGTGGCGAACAACCCTTTGTCGCCCAGTCGCTTGCCCTTCACATAGCCGCGCGAGCTGTACTCGTGCAGGGCCCAGTGCGGCATGCCGCACACGCCACGGCCGCTGGCCACCAGTTGCATCATCATCACCGTCAGCTCCGAGGTGCGCACCGCGGCCGGCTCGATGTCGGCCGGCTCCAGGAAGCGGGTGAAGATGTCCAGGCGGTCGCGTTCCACCGGGTAGGTGATCAGGGTCTGGTCGAGCAGGTCCTCGGGCACGATATAGGGCTTGCCGGCCAACGGGTGCTGGTTGGCAACGGCGAGCATGGCCTCGTAGGTGAACAACGGCACGTACGTGATGCCGGCCAGGTCCACCGGGTCGGAGGTCACCACCAGGTCGAGATCGCCGCGGGCCAGGGCCGGCAGTGGCGCGAAAGCAAAACCCGATGCCAGGTCCAGTTCCACCTCCGGCCAGGCATCGCGGAACTGGTCGATGGTTGGCATCAGCCACTGGAAGCAGCTGTGGCATTCGATGGCCATGTGCAGGCGCCCAGCGGTGCCGCCGGCAAGGCGGGCGATATCACGCTCGGCTCCACGTAGCAGGGGCAGGGTGGCGTCGGCCAGTTGCAGCAGGCGCAGGCCGGCGCTGGTGAAGCGGATCGGCTTGGTCTTGCGCGTGAACAGTGGCAAGCCGAGGCGTTCTTCCAGTTCCTTGAACTGGTGCGACAGCGCCGACTGCGTAAGGTGCAACCGCTCAGCGGCTTCCACCAGACTGTCGGCTTCACGCAAGGCGTGAAGGGTTTTCAAGTGGCGTATTTCCAGCACGGTGAAACTCCAACGATATTCTGGCGCAGGCTGATCAGGAATGTTGAGTTTCTCTCATGTTGATGGTGTCTGTCGATGCATGGCGCGAGGGGCTTGGCCGAGCCCCTCGCGGCCGATCAGAACAATGTCGCGAAGTGCTTGCGGGCAATGGCTCGCGTCAGTTCACCACGCCAGATCTGCTCGACGTGGCTGTCTTGCCATTCCCGCCCCAGGCGCCTTTGAGGGACGGTCTTCAAGTGCGCCTTGACGTACTCGTCGAAGGTGGGATTGGCCTTGTTGAAATGGAAGTGGGCATACCATAGTGGGCGTGGCGAGGCGCCACGGGTATCGAGTACCACAAATTCCTGCAGGAAGTCCCTGCGGCCATCGCTGGTCCGTCGCAGCTCCACCAGCCCGCCCTCCTTCTCGATGCGCACCAGGCCTGCTTCGTGCAAATAATCAAGGTGTGCACTATTGGGTTGGCCCGTACCGATGATGAAGTCGACGCGAAGTGTCTTGCCATACCGCCTTGCCTCCAGTGCCATGTCGCGCAACTGCCGTACCAGGTCGTCGTCATGCGCCTGTTCGGCAATTCGCAGTGCGAGGCTTTCCAGATCGGTGGCCTTGAACTGCATGAGATCATCGAGACTCGCGCCGTCCATGCCTTGATGCGCGTACTGCTGTACCTTGGCTCGATACGCTTGCAGTTCGCCCAATTGCCGTCTGGCCTCGTTACTCAGCTCTTTCAGGGATACGCTACCCCCCGGGCTGGGAGCGGTGTCAGGGTTGGTCAGGGTGAATTTTCCCGAGCGGTCCTGATGATAGATTTCGGTCCGCCCGTTGACCCCGGTGATGCGGTAGACGTTGAGGCTATGCTGGTCGGGTTCACCGACCAGCAGGCGGTTGTCGATGGTCTCGAATACGCGCGGCTGGCTGGTGCCCTTTTTGCTAGCCAGCGGGGCGGGCTTGGTTTTATTGAGCAGCAGCCTCCTGAAATGTGCTTCATAGGCCGTCAGTGACGACTCCAGGCGCTGCGCGGCAGCGTGGTCGATGTACGTTGTGTAGCTGCCGAGCCAGTATTTCAACTGATGACGAAAGCGTTCGGAATGCTGTATCGACGCCGTCATGATGGTTATACGTTGCGTGGCCGAGGCTTGTGTTGCGCCGAGTTGATGCAGGGCATACAGGGCACGATCCAATGTTGTTCGCGGTTCCTTCATCAAGAACTGCAGGCGGATGCCGGCGCCGCTCATCGCGTGGCTAGGTTTGACCAGCAGCGCTGTCAGTTGGCTGACAGTCATGTAGTTCAGGACCGGCTCGCTGAAAGCGCTCAAGGTGCTGTCGACGATTGTCAACAAGTCCCGATGTTCACCAGCTTGATGCACCTGATCGCGCCAGGTGCGTAGCTGGGCGACTTGCTCGCGGATGTCATCCACCGCCGCCAGCGCATGTTGTCGGGCTTGGTTCATGCGGATCCTCAGCTCGGACAGCTGTTCGAAGGCGACCTGGAGCTGTCTGTCATCGAGGCCTGGTGAAAGCTCGATGGATTTTTGCTGAAGACGTTGTTTGAGACTCTCTATCTCATCCATCACGTGACTGAGTTGAGTATGGGCTTCGTCGCTAAGGCGTTGACGACCATTGCAAATGAGTATGGCCAGATCCTTCGCCTGATCTTGAGCTCGTTTGCGAATTCGTCCGGCGGCAACCTGCTGGAATGCCTGGCAGTCACGGTGAATGCGCTCGGCGTCGGCGAGGGTCTTTTCGAGCGAAGCTTTCAGTGACGCGTCGAGTTTTCCCTGTTGTTCCAAAGCGCGCTTCATGTGTTGATTGAGCTCGTTGGCACGGGGCTGCAGTAGCTGCATGTCGCGGGTAATGCTGTCGCGCAAGCGGTTGTGCTGGCGATAGGCGTGGTCTCGCCACCAGCGTGGCAAGCGTTCGCGTATCGCTGCTGGCCAGAGTGGCTCCAGCGTATCGGCTACGCGGCCAAGGGCTTGTCCGCCGCCGCCGCCTGCCCCCTGGCGGTGCACGCCATAGAGGGCGAAATGAGTGTCCCACTGACCGTTCTGGTCTTGAGCGATTGCGCGTTTCCATCGGTGGCGGGTGTTGCCATCTAGTTGCCAGGTGCGGGCGGTCGCGTCCCAGCTCACTTTGTAGGTTTGCTTGCCAACGAGGATGAAGTGTCCTTCGGTATGCCGATAGATGCCTTTGTATTTGCCATGTGTGGCCGTTTTCAGCCCCGCGAGCGATAGAGGCTGCTCATATTCGAGCCCAGTGAAGCGGTCCAGGCTGCGCTGGGGGGATGAATCCTGATACCGGCGGGTGATCAGTTCGCCCTGCCCATGGATGCGACGTATCCCTGTCGCTCGACGCAGAGACGTGCTGCTGATGCCAGTACCGCCTCCGAGTGCATCCATTGCTACATCAATCAACGAGACGATGAAGTCGTTGAGAGCTTGCAGGATGTCACACGACGAACCCGTGGAAAAAGCCTTCACCACCTCAGTTGCACTGACGAATGTGTCATAGATGCTGATCGGCAGCCCCAGGAATGGTATTGCTCCCAATGCGATCTTGAACCCTATGAGCACGCCGGCGCTCTGTTGGGCCAAATGCTCGAAATACAGGTCCAGATTGGAGCGAGCTGTCGCGCGGTGTTCCATCACCAGGCGCCCTCGGTGGCCATCAAGCAGGTGGGCTGCCAGCGAGGTGGTGGCGGGCCAGGCGGCACCTGCGACAATCATGTGTTCGAAATGACGAACCCGCGCTTCGCGTAGCCTTGAGCGATGGGCGTCTGGGTTACCGCTGAGTGCGCGGCTGACGAGGTAGTCGTCGCGCTCATCGAGTAGCGCCTGTCGCGCCTGCTCGAGCGTGGCGTACTGGCGCAGCCCGTGGGTCGGATGATCGGGAAGATAGAGCACGGTGACCTTTCTGATACGGTCTTCGATAAAGGTGATCCCCGAAAGTGTCGTAGGTTGCTCATCGGTATCCTCGCCACCAACGGCCAGCAAGGCGGGCAACAATTGAATGTCATGACCGTCGGCCTGGAAGGCGGTTCGGCTGTCGGCATCGATTGCCACCGACAGGATCGCGTGGCCGATGTTGTCCAAGTCCCCTCGCTGGTGGTAGAGCAGGTTTTGCAACTTCAACAACAAACGGTGCGGCGCAATCAAGCACTCCCTGCGATAGGCATGGGCATAGTCGGACTCGTCGGGATCGCTGAATGCCGCATGTATTGCCGTTTCGTAGCGCCCGGCGAGGTCCAGGCGGCGTGCCAGACTCTGCAGATAGGCGTGATCGAGGCCTTCTTCCATGGGCTGTCCGAGAGGCTGCCCGTCGGCACGCTTGGGCTTGGCGAATCTCAGCCGTTCCAGCATGGTGCTGTCGAGGTTGTTCAACAGCAGGCTCTCAAGGGTGATCTCCTCGGTTTCCTGGCTTGCCGTCAATACAGGCCGGGTTGGCGTGCCTGGAGTGCCGCCACCCCCGACGGGATGATTGCGCCAGCTCGTCGATAACGGCAGTTGCAGAACAATCTGGCCACCGCTGAAATCATCGAAATCCGCTATCAGGGTTTGCGACACCAAACGCTGGCAGAACGCATTGCGCTCCGGCAGATCGCGCTCTATCAGTGCCTGGCTGTCGCGCATGGCGTTGAGATAGTCTTTGGCGAGGGCTTTGAAAGCGTTGCGGGCCTCATCATTCATCTTGGCGAAGGCGGTCGGCGAACTGCCCAGTTTGCTCGCTAGCTGTTGCTCTGCGCGCAGGACAGAGAGCGCCGCCTCCCGGGCACCCTTGCAGGACACCTGCAGGTGTTGGCCTAAACTCTGTTTGGCCTGCACCAGTCCAGGTGCCGCGGCATCGACTCCCTTCTCATTCTGCAGTGCCTGCCACGCCCGGCGTGCGTGCGCCAGTTGTGCATCGAGCGCATGGGCAAGGCTGTCGCCGACGATGGGTTCCAAGCGCAGTGACAGCTTGGGGTCAAACTGGCTCAGGTAGCGAGCGAGGGCAGCTTGGTCATCGCATTGCAAAAGTCCCCCTGGCCCTCCGATCCAGTAGATGGCGAAGGGGTGACGGGTATCGGGCGTGTCCCGGGGCGTACGCCTGGTGATGACGATGACCTCGTGCAGTAGCTGTTCGCGAGCACTGCTCGAGGGATCTTCGGGCGCTGAGCGAAGCACGAGTGAAGCCGTCAGGGGGCTGTTGTCATGGGGGCTGGCTAGTGCTTCGACCAACGCGAGCACGTCAGGCGTCAGTTCGCCCAGCAACGCTTTCATTCGAGCATGGGCAAGCAGGGCTTGGCCGTGAGCTGTCGACAGAGCGGGCGGAGCGTTGAACGGGCGGGCGTCCGAGTGCCATTTCGCCGATGCCAGGATGGCTTCGATCTGGGTCTGAGCGGCCTTGCGCGCAGCGAGCAGGAGATCATGTTGTCGTTGGCACGCCTCAAGGTCCTGATGGGAAAGCCTTGTCAACTTTTCCATTTGTCGAGCGATCATTTGCGCGCGTGTTGAGCAGGGCACCTCCAGGCCAAAAGGGGCCAGCTCGAACAGTGAGGGGCCAGGGAGATCGTCTTGATCGGCAGGTTCAAGGGCTAGCGGCATGGCGAAAACCGTTGAGCAGCGCCAATGATCATGCAGTCGATCTGCTTGCGCCAATGCTGCGCTGGCGTCGCCAAGCTCGTCACCAGGATCATGTTCGAGTGTTGCCAGCAGCCGGGCTTCCAGGCTCACGAACAGGCTGTTGAACCCTTCGTCGATCGAGTCCAGTGCGTTGTAGTGAATTTGTCCTGAAGACTCACCCAGTCTGGCCTCCAGCGCTGGACGTGAGGTGTGATAACTCAGGGTTTCGTTGCTGCCGGGGGAGTACAGGCTCAGCCCGGCTTCACCTTCGATACTGAAGATCAGCGCGCCAGGCTCGCAGGTGGGAGTTTCGATAAACAACTGGCGATCGTCGATCCGTAGCCACTCGGGGTGGTCCATGACACTTAGCACTGGGCGCAGCACTGTCGCCGAGGGATCACTGGCGAAGGCGATCTCGACGGCGGCTTCGAAGTGCCG
Source organism: Pseudomonas soli (assembly GCF_021283165.2). Taxonomy (NCBI): domain Bacteria; kingdom Pseudomonadati; phylum Pseudomonadota; class Gammaproteobacteria; order Pseudomonadales; family Pseudomonadaceae; genus Pseudomonas; species Pseudomonas soli. The sequence continues at coordinate 4,702,982 of NZ_CP128543.1, read as the reverse complement.
TTGGTACTGTATGCGCGCCTGTTCCTTTCGACTCCTCGGTGTTCCTTGAGCGCGTTCCCCCCAATAGTTGATCCAGGATTCACGAACGAGAGCGGAGAGATTCAGGGCGGCCAGACGTTCCAGCAACTCGCTGGGCGACTGCTGTAGCGCGTCAGGTACCCCCGTGATAGAGGCGCGAAGGTCAATCATGGAAGTGGGTTTGTGGTGTTGGGCCCAGGCAGTCAACTCAACGAGACCGATACGTGCGGGCTGCTGCGCCGATCCCAGGACCAGGCCGGCTTGCCCGGGAATGATGCCGAGGGTTTTGTTCAGCCATTCACCAATGACCTGTCGAACACCGGGCGCCTGGCCCAGCAGCGCATTGAAGATTCGTTGCTGGTCTTCGCATGTTTGACGTGCTTGATGGACAACCGGAGAGTCCGGCGGCACGGCATGCATCGGTAGGGACGCGAGGGAAAAGGGGAGGGAGGGGGTCAGCTCGTACATCGAAGGATCCTTCTTGAGAGTTACCGGAGCGGGCAACGTCATTGAAGGAAAGGGACACGTCTGCTGGGTCGTAGTTAATTGTCGTGTCCGGCTATTGGGCAGGATTCATCAAAATGTCACGGTTTTGTGGCAGCGCGCCGGGAGGAGATTCATCACAATCTCGCGCTACTGGGGATCTGCATTCTGGTGTTGCTTTCATGTGGTTACTTTTCTTCTTGCTACTGGTCAGCGTACCGGCGAGCTTCGCCGAAGGCCGCTGTGATGTTCATGCACCTGTGCAACGGGCGGAGCTGGGCGAGCTGAGCCTGGTGTACCAGAGCGTCGGTGCGCCCCGAGACCCCGTTCTGCTGTTGGTGATGGGCCTGGGCGGGCAACTGATCCACTGGCCGGATGACGTGGTCGAAGCCCTGTGCCGTCAAGGCTTTCGAGTGATTCGCTACGACAACCGCGACGTCGGCCTGTCACGCTGGAACCAAATGCCGGCTTCGGCGAACCTGACAATCGAACTGCTGCGCTACAAGCTGGGGCTGCCTGTTTCGGCACCTTACAGCCTGACGGACATGGCCAATGATGGCTTACGTCTCATGGATGCACTCGAGGTCCGCCAGTTTCATGTGCTGGGCGTGAGCATGGGCGGCATGATCGCGCAGCATCTCGCCGCCATGGCGCCGGAGCGGGTGCGTAGCTTGACGCTGGTGATGTCCAGTTCGGGCGCGGTTGGCCTGCCGGCCCCTGCCCCGGCCCTGTTGCAATTGCTGGCGCGACGCAGTGCACCGAATCGTGAGGTGGCTATCGCGCAGCAAGCCGAGTTGCTCGCGGCGTTAGGTAGTCCCCAGGTGCACGATGACCGCGCTGCCCTCATCGAGCAGGCTGCCGTGGCCTATGACCGGGCATTCAATCCGCAGGGGGCCAAACGCCAGATCATGGCGATTCTCGCCGAACCCAGCAGGGTGGAGTTGCTCAACCAACTGCGGCTACCAACATTGGTGGTGCACGGAACGGCCGATCCGCTGTTGCCAGTGATGCATGGGGTACACCTGGCGGCACACATCCAGGGCAGCCAGTTGCGGCTGATTCCGGGGCTGGCGCATCGGTTCCAGGAGCCGTTCAAGGCGCCCCTGCTGGGGGTTGTGCTCCCCTACCTACAGGCGCATCGGCAGGATGTCACGCATATCGCCGGGCTTTAGCGCGGTGGTGCACGATAACGACTGGAGCAAGCCCACTTCCACCACGGCTGGGCGCAGGTTTAGCCCGCAGTTCGTTCAATGCACTCTCACCCATAGGCTCACCAGCAGGGTCGCAGCGACCAGCCAGGCTACCGTGGCCAGGGCCAGCGAGGCCTCCAGGCGCATGCGCTCAACCAGTACGTACAGCGTGGCCAGGTACACGAAGTAGGGGATGATCGACCACATTCCGAACAGGATGGTGGTTTTCAGATCCTCCAGCGACCGTCCCTTGCCAACAATGTAGTGGGCTATCAGGGCAAAGGTAGGAAACAGCGGCACCAGGCCGGCAATGTAGTAGTTGCGGGTTTTCGACAGGATGGCCAGGAGGAGCACCACGCCCGCGCCCAGGGCCGCTTTGAATGCCAAGTCCACGTTAAACTTCCAAGGTAAGGTAGCCGATCAGCCGAGGCCGTACTTCTTCACTTTGTCGAACAGCGTGGTCTTGGCCATCCCCAGTTCCTGGCTGGCTTGGCTGAGATTGCCACCGCTGCGCTGCAGGGCATCGCTGAGCAGGTTGCGTTCGAATGCCTCTACCGCTTCGGCGAAACCTAGCCCTTGGCTGGCCCCGCCGCTGCTCCCCTTCTTGAACGCGGGCAGGCCCAGGGCATGGCGTTCGGCGACGTTGCGCAGCTCGCGCACGTTGCCTTGCCAGTCGTGGGCCAGCAACTGCGACAGGGTCTGGCTGTCGAGGGTGGGGGGCTCGCGGTCAAAGCGCAAGGCTGACTGTTGTAGGAAGTGTTCGAACAGTTGCAGGATGTCTTCGCGTCGCTCGCGCAGTGGTGGCAGCTCGAGGGTGACGACGTTGAGGCGGTAGTACAGGTCGCTGCGGAACTGGCCACTCTGGCCCAGTACGGCGAGGTCGGATTTGGTCGCGGCGATCACCCGGCAGTCCACCGGGATGCTCTGGTTCGAGCCCAGGCGTTCCAGAGTGCGCTCTTGCAGTACCCGCAGCAGCTTGATTTGCAGGTTGATCGGCATGCTCTCGACTTCGTCGAGGAACAGCGTGCCGCCGTTGGCGTGCTCGATCTTGCCGATGCGGCGCTTGCCGGCACCGGTGAAGGCATTGGCTTCGTGGCCGAAGATCTCGCTTTCGAACAGGTTCTCCGGGAGACCGCCGCAGTTCAGCGCCACGAATGGCTGGCCCTGGCGTCGGCTGAAGTCGTGCAGGCAGCGGGCAACCAGCTCCTTGCCGGTACCTGTCTCGCCTTCGATCAGGACGTTGGCCGAAGTGTCGGCGACGTTGGCGATCAGCTCGCGCAGTTGTTCCATGGCCGGTGAGCGGCCGATGATGCGACCTTCCAGGCTGCTCTGCTCGGCCAGTTGGCGACGCAGGGCGAACACCTCGCGCGACAGGCCGCGTTGTTCCAGGGCGCGGCGCACCACATCGACCAGTCGCTCTGGCGAGAATGGTTTTTCCATGAAGTCGTAGGCGCCGTTGCGCATGGCACCGACCGCCATGTCGATGTCGCCGTGTCCGGTGATCAGTACCACCGGCAAGCTGCGGTCGCGTGCCTTGAGACGGTTGAGCAGCTCCAGGCCATCGATGCCCGGCAGGCGGATATCGCTGACGACGATGCCGGCGAAGTCGTCGCCGATTCGCTCGAGGGCCTGCTCGGCGCTGCCGACGCCTTCGCAGGCGATGTCTTCCAGGGCCAGCGCCTGCTGGCAGCCGAGCAGCACGTGCGGGTCGTCTTCGACGATCAGGACGGTGAGAGGTGCTTGTTTCATAGAGGCTCAGCCAATTCGCTAGGGGGCGTGGCCAGGGGCAGGGCAAGGACGAATGCGGTGCCGCCACCGGCGGGATGTTCGACGCTCAGTGTACCCTTGGCGGCAGTGGCCAGGCTCGCCGACAAGGTCAGGCCCAGGCCCAGGCCATGCTCGCCCGGTTTGGTGGTGAAGAAGGGTTCGAACAGGTGCTTGCGCGCCTCGGCGTCTATGCCATGGCCATTGTCTAGCACCCGCAGGCGGTATTTGTCGCCCTGCCTCTCGCCTTCCAGCCACAGTTGTGGCAAGGGCTGTGTGGCCATGGCATCGAGGGCGTTGCCAATCAGGTTGACCAGGATCTGTTCCAGGCGAGTTTGGTCGATGGCCAGCAACGCATCGTCGAACTGGCGGTGCAAATGCAGGTGGCAGGCGCTGATACGGTTGGCCAGCACTTGCAACGTGGCTTCCACGGCCTTTTCCAAAGACGCCTGGCCGCTGTCGTCGCCACGTCGGGCGAACGAGCGCAGGCTGGCGGTGATGCGGCCCATGCGATCGATCAGGTCGTTCATGGTGCGCAGGTTGGCGCTGGCGGTTTCCAGCGCGCCGCGCTCGAGGAAGCGCACGGTATTGCCCGACAGGGTGCGCAACGCCGCCAGCGGTTGATTGAGTTCGTGGGCGATGCTGGTGGACATCTGCCCGATGGCCGCCAGCTTGCCGGCCTGGACCAGTTCGTCCTGGGCGTGGCGCAAGGTCTGTTCGGCGTGGCGGCGTTCGCGGATTTGCCCTTTGAGGCGTTCGTTGCTAGCGCGCAGGTCGGCGGTGCGCTCGGTGATCTTGCGTTCCAGCTGGCTGTTCGCCTCTTCCAGGGCCTCGCGGGCCGCCAGGCGGGTGGCGATCACCTTGCGTCGCTCGTTCCAGGCGATGGCCAGGATCGCCAGCAGGGCAAAGGCCACCCCGACCAGGATGCCCTGCACCATCGACTCGCGGCGCAGGTCCTGCAAGGGGGTAAGCAGGGTGAAGTGCCAGGGCGTGTCGGCCAGGCGTCGGGTCTGTGCCAGGTAGGAGACATTGTGCTGCTTGCCGTGCTCGGTCTCGCTGTTGGCCGGAAAGGTCAGTTTTTCCACGCCGTCGGACAGGGTTTCCCGGGCCAGCGGTTGCAGCTCGTTGAGCGGCCACCAGTAGTACTGCAGGCTGCGCGCCAGGCGTTCCTTGATCTGCGGGTTCAGCGGCCGCACCGACTTCAGACGTCGGGACGGGTCGCTGGAAAGGATGATGATGCCGTTCTCGTCGCTGACGAAGGCTTCCAGGCGGGCGCGCTGCCAGCGCTCCTCCAGGGTATCGAGGCGCACCTTGATCACGGCCACGCCGATGATCTTGCCGTGCTCCTCCAGGCCGTGGGCCAGATAGTAGCCAGCCTCGCCGGTGGTGCTGCCGATACCGTAGAAACGCCCGGGTTCGCCGCGCACGGCGACCTGGAAATAGGCGCGGAATGCCAGGTCCTCGCCGAGGAAGGAGTCGGCGTCGCGCCAGTTGCTGGTGGCCTGGACCCGGCCATTGGTATCGAGGACGAAGATCGCCCGGCTGCGGCTGCGCCGGTTCAGGCCCTCGAGGTATTCGTTGACGACCTGGCGGTCGCCGGCGTCAGGGTCGGTGAGCAGGCGCGAGACGCTGTCTTCCAGCTCGAGCAGGCTGGGCAGGTAGGTGTACTTGCTGATTTCGCTTTCGACGGTGCGCGCATGCAGCTCCAACTGGCGCTCGCCGTTTTCGCTGAGCGTGCGGATGCCGTTGCTTTCGCTGATCAGGAAGCCAGCCATCCCTAGACCGACCATCAATAGGATGACCAGCGGGGGGACGAGCAATTGGCGAATCAGGCGGGATTTCACGGTGGGCTGGGCAGGGCGAAGGAGCGAAGGGTCGCATTTCATCACAGTGGCCTTGTCACGACCAGCTTCCGCTGCCCGGCAAGTGGCCGGGCAGCGTCACTGTGGCCGACTTAGTGTTGCAGGATCTTGCTGAGGAAGTGCTGGGTACGCTCGTGGCGGCCTTCGGGGTTGCCGAAGAAGTCTTCCTTCTGGCAGTCCTCGATGATGTTGCCCTTGTCCATGAAGATCACCCGGTTGGCGACCTTGCGGGCGAAGCCCATCTCGTGGGTCACGCACATCATGGTCATGCCTTCGTGGGCCAGTTCGACCATCACGTCCAGTACTTCGTTGACCATCTCCGGGTCCAGCGCCGAGGTCGGTTCGTCGAACAGCATGACGATCGGGTCCATCGACAGGGCGCGGGCGATCGCCACGCGCTGCTGCTGGCCGCCCGACAGCTGGCCGGGGTGCTTCTTGGCGTGGGCGCCAAGGCCGACGCGGTCGAGCAGGGCCAGGCCCTTCTTGGTGGCTTCGGCCTCGCTACGGCCGAGCACCTTGCGCTGGGCGATGGTCAGGTTCTCGGTGATCGACAGGTGCGGGAACAGCTCGAAGTGCTGGAACACCATGCCCACCCGCGAACGCAATTTCGGCAAGTTGGTCTTCGGGTCGGCGATGGAGGTGCCATCGACCACGATGTCGCCTTTCTGGAACGGCTCCAGGGCGTTGACGCACTTGATCAGCGTCGACTTGCCCGAGCCGGAGGGGCCGCAGACCACCACCACTTCACCTTTCTTGACCTCGGTGCTGCAGTCGGTCAGTACCTGGAAGTCCCCGTACCACTTGTTGACGTTCTTGATGGAAATCATACGGCGATCCTTTTTTGCAGGCGCTTGACCAGCCACGAAGCGGAGAAGCTGATGAGGAAGTAGACGACACCGGCGAAGATCAGGAACTCGTGGGAGCGCCCGATGATGTCGCCGTTGGCGCGGGCCGAGTTGAGGAAGTCGATCAGGCCGACGGTGTAGACGAGCGAGGTGTCCTGGAACAGGATGATGCTCTGTTGCAGCAGCAGCGGAGTCATCTTGCGAAACGCCTGGGGCAGGATGATCAGGCGCATGCACTGGCCGTAGCTCATGCCCAGCGCTTGCGCGGCGCCCATCTGGCCCTTGGAGATCGACTGCACGCCGGCACGCACGATTTCGCAGAAGTACGCCGCCTCGAACATCATGAACGCCACTACGCAGGAGGTGAACGCGCCCACGGGGGTGTCTTCACCGGTAATCCAGCGCAGCACGAAGGGCACCGCCAGGTAGAACCAGGTGATCACCAGCAGCAGGGGGATGGAGCGGAAGTAGTTGACGTAGGCGCCGGCGACGTTGGCCAGCAGCTTGCTCGACGACAGCCGCATCAGGGCCAGGACGGTGCCCAGGGCGATACCGCCAACCACACCCATGACCATCAGTTGCAGGGTCAGCAGCATGCCGTCCCACAGGGCGGGCAGCGCGGGGATGATTTCGCTGAAATCCATTTCCATTTACTTGCCCCCCACGGAAATCAGGCCAGGCACGGCGACTTTCTTCTCGACCATGCGCATGAGCAGCATCAGGCCCATGTTCAGGGTGAAGTAGATCAGCGTGGCGAGGGTGAACGCCTCGAACAGGTTGGCGGAAAACTCGGCGGTCTGCTTGGTCTGCGCCAGCAGCTCCATCAGGCCGATCAGCGAGGCCACCGAGGAGTTCTTGAACACGTTCAGGAATTCCGAAGTGAGCGGCGGAATGATGATCCGGTAGGCCTGGGGCAGCAGCACGTTCATGTAGATCTGCGGCAGGCTGAAGCCCATCGCGCGCCCGGCCGACTCCTGGCCGCGGGGCAGCGCCTGGATGCCGGTGCGCACCTGCTCGCAGACACGGGCGGCGGTGAACAGGCCCAGGCAGATGACTACGCTGATCAGCGCCGAGGTGGTCGGGTTGAGGTCCTGCTTGAACCACTCCTGCAGGCCTTCGGGCAGCAGGTCCGGCACCAGGAAGTACCAGATGAACAGCTGCACCAGCAGCGGCACATTGCGGAACAGCTCGACGTAGGCGGTGGCGATCCCTGACACCAGACGATTGGGTACGGTACGCATCACGCCGAGCAGCGAGCCCAGCAGCAAGGCGATGATCCAGGCGGAGATGGCGATGGCGATGGTCCAGCCCAGGCCGGTGACGTACCAGTCCAGATAGGTTTCGCTGCCCACGCCGGTGGACTTGAAGAACACGCCCCAGTCCCAGTTGTAATTCATCGGGATTTCCCCTCAGACGGTTGTTTCACGGGCACCTCGATACATCCGGGGGCGTTCGACGCCCTCGGATGTAAAGGTTAGACACTAACTAGGTGGCCTGTTGGATGGATTCGCGCGGATGCGCTTCAGGCCACTATTTGCCGGAGGTCAGGACTTCTTCTCGTCCGCGGCCTTGTCGGTCGGCTCGGCGATCAGCTTCTTCAGTTCGTCGCTCATCGGGAACTGCAGGTTCAGGCCCTTTGGCGGAATTGGCTGCTGGAACCACTTGTCGTAGCTCTTGTTGACTTCACCCGACTTGAAGTAGGCGACGATGGCTTCGTCGACTGCCTTCTTGAAGGCTGGGTCGTCCTTGCGCACCATGCAGCCGTAGATTTCGTACGACTGTGGGGTACCGGTGATGGTCCAGTCGGACGGTTTCTTGGCCTTGGCCATTTCACCGGCCAGCAGCGCGTCGTCCATCATGAAGGCCACGGCGCGGCCGCTTTCGAGCATGTTGAAGGCTTCGCCGTGGTCCTTGGCGGAGATCACGTTCATCTTCATCTGCTTGTCGGCGTTCATCGCCTTGAGGATGCGCTCGGAGGTGGTACCGGCGGTGGTTACCACGTTCTTGCCGGCCAGGTCCGGGAAGTCTTTATAGGATGGCTGGCCATCCTTGACCTTGGTCAGCAGGCGGGTGCCGACTTCAAAGATGCCCACCGAGAAGCCGACCTGCTGCTGGCGCTCGACGTTGTTGGTGGTGGAGCCGCACTCAAGGTCCACGGTGCCGTTCTGCACCAGCGGGATGCGGGTTTGCGAAGTGACCAGGTTGTACTTGACCTTGATGTCGGTGCCCAGTTGCTTCTTCAGGGCTTCGACGACGGCCAGCTGGATGTCGTGGGAGTAACCCACGGGCGCAGTGCTGCCTGCCAGATAGGAAAACGGAATGGAAGAGTCGCGGTGGCCCAGGGTGATGGTGCCCGAATCCTTGATCTTCTTCAGGGTACCGGTGAGCTCTTCAGCCATGACCGGCGATGCGATGACAGCGGCCGCGATGGCGGCGCCCAGCAATTGACGAACGATGCGCATCAAATTTTCCTCGACGTGTTTGTTTTTTTTATGGAGCCGTTGGCGGACTCTTCGTTCAACGAATACAGCATGAAGCGGGTGCATTCGGCTTCCAAGTGTAGAGCATGAGTCGTGCCAAGCCCTGATAATCATCATAACGCTGTGAAAATGCTGAGTATTAATCTTTTTTGACGCGGTGAAACTTAGCTCGTAGCAGACGGGTTCCCGAACGGATCTCTCTTTGGCGTTCGGTGTTCCGAACGAATTGTTATCGGTTTGCGAGGTGGCCAATGGAAAGTGGCAACTATGTACAGGGTCTTTCTCAAGCGCGAGTGGTGTACTGAGATTCTCATCTCGTCAAGGACCCTGACATGACAGTCGCGCCGTTTTTCCCGCATTCGATCGATGGACTGATTGCACGGCAACTACCTGTGTGGATGACTCGGCACGGCGTGCATCACTTGCTGTCGTTGCGCCTCGCGCTACGTCGACAGGAGGCGGCGTCGAGCGCGCTTAAGCAGGTATTGGACGGTATTCCTTCGCTGGAAAAGTTTGCTGAGCAACTGCTGGAGCCTGCGCTTCGCGCGCGTGGCGTTGCCAGCCCCGATGTCCGACGCAGCACAGTACGCATCGTCGAGCAATTCAGTTTACCGACGGTAGCCCCTAGCCTTTATCGACCAAGCTACGAGCGTTCTTCCATCCGCACGCTGTTGGTTGCCGCCCTGCACAATTTCCATGTCACCGAAACCCGGCCTGGGCTTAGGCGCAAGGGGCAATTGCATGCAAAGTCCGGCCGTGTGCTGCCGCTGGGATTCGAAGCTTTCGCAGGGCTGTGTCGACAAGTGGACATAGGGGGGCGCTACCAGGCGCTTCTCAATCAGCACCTGGTGCCATCCGATCAGCCAGGCGACCTTCCTGGAGAGGCTGCGCAGCGGCTGCATCGACGTTTCGAGGAGAGCCTGCGCAGTCACTTTGAGGTAGCTGTGCGCATTGCCACACTCAAGGGGAACCTGGATGAGCAAAGTTATCTTCACTTGTTGCCAGTAACTGCGCCCAAGCCGATCGTGCCTACCTTGCCAGGCGTCATCATGCCGCGCCAACTCTACCTGCTCGGTAAATGCGTGAGGGGGGTGGTGACACTGGAGGTGCGGCAGGAGCTTGATGCGCCTTTACTAGGTGTGATCGCCTGGATTCCTGGCGATCCGCTATCACCCGTTGCGCGTCATGACTCTTGGCAGGCGCTGTACGACGCGCTGGCCGAACGGCTGCGCGACAAGACCTTTCGCGGCTTCTTTTCACGTTTCATAAGCGAGCGGCTTCCGGCCAGCGCACCTGCGAAGACGGCCTGCTGTTGATTCTCAGCCAGTTGGAGCTTGGCGTACTGGTCGAGCGAGCAGTCAGTGGTGTACCTGCTGTTGATGTCGAGGATCGGCTGATGCGCCTTGGGCGATCGTTGTTCCGCCTGGATGAGGTGGACCGCATCGCGGCCCGGCACGTTGAGCGAATGCGTGAGGCCAGCCTGCCGGTAGATGAGATTGAGGTAAGGTTTTTCTATCGTTACAAACTGCTACACCCACTCGGCTTGCCGCTGGAGTCGGACTCAATGCATTACCAAGGTCACGCCCGGGTGACTACCAGTGACGTGCTCCGTGCGCAAGACCAGGTATTGGGCGCTGAAACGGCAGATGCGTTGATCGAGTCGACTGCACAGCGCCCGTTCTGGGCGGCCCATGTGCGCGAGCGCTACGCTTCTCGATTCGCTGCGTTGGCTGAACCTCTGCGGTTGCGCATGGAAGCGCTGGAGGCGGATGTCGAGCAAAGCCGGATTGATGATTGGACCTTCACGCTACGCAGCAACGCACTGATGTACGAGTTCGAGCTCGCCGAGCGCCGCTTGCTCAGGACGCTGGCCCGTGAGGTCTACCAGCGTCTGTATTCCTGAATACCTGCGCAATCGCTCCTGGGCGCCCATCGCGGGGCGCATGGGATGCTTTCAAGCGGCGCAAGCCTGTTCGGAGCGAGCCCGCAGATAGGTGGCGAGAGCCTGTTGCTCCGAGAAGCTTGTGAACAAGCCCAGCTTGGTGCGGCGCCAAAGAATATCTTCGGCGTCCAGCGCCCATTCCTGCAGGCAAAGATAATCCACTTCTCGGCTGAACAGTCCGCCCCCGATGGATTGGCCCAGGTCCTCTGGTCCGTTCATACCGTCAAGGATGTGCCAGGCTCGGCTGCCGTAGGTAATCGCCCAGCGTTTGGCGATATCTGGTGCCAACCAGCCGTGACGAGCTTGTATGTCTGCGGCGAGTGCCTGAGCAGTGCTCATGTCTTCACCGCCTGGCAATGGCGCATCGGCAGTCCAGCTACCGCGCATCTGGGTGAAGAACGGCTTGAGTTCGGCCATGGCCGATTCGGCCAGCTTGCGGTAGGTGGTCAGCTTGCCCCCGAACACCGACAGCAGCGGCGCCTGCCCTTCACTTGCGGACAACGCCAGTGTGTAGTCACGGGTCACCGCCGACGGGTTGTCCGACTCGTCGTTGCACAGCGGACGCACCCCGGAGTAAGTGTGCAGGATGTCGCTGCGGTTCAGTTGGTGGTTGAAGTGGGCGTTCACTACATTCAGCAGGTAATCGGTTTCCTGCTCGGTGATCGCCACCTTGGCCGGGTCGCCGCTGTATTCGCGGTCGGTGGTGCCGATCAGGGTGAAACGGTCCAGGTACGGGATGCAGAAAACGATGCGCTGGTCTTCGTTCTGCAGGATATAGGCATGTTCGCCTTCGTACAGACGCGGCACGATAAGGTGGCTGCCCTGGATCAGGCGGATACCGTAGGGCGCGTCGAGCTTCAAGTCGTCCTTGATAAAGCTGGCCACCCAGGGGCCGGCAGCATTGACCAAGGCGCGGGCACGAATGGTCTGCAGGCTGCCATCGGCGTTCTGCAATTCCACCTGCCACACGCCATCGATGCGTTCGGCGCGCAGGCAGCGGGTGCGCGTGCGGATCTGCGCGCCCTGTTCACGCGCGGCCATCGCGTTGAGCACTACCAGGCGGGCGTCATCCACCGCGCAGTCGGCATATTCGAAACCGCGGGTGATGGCCGGCTTGAGCGGGTAACCCGGGCCGAAGCGCAGGCTGCGCGAAGCACCCAGGCGCTTGCGCTTGCCGAGGTGATCGTAGAGGAACAAACCAGCGCGGATCATCCAGGCGGGGCGCAGGTGCGGGCGGTGCGGCAGCACGAAGCGCATGGGCTTGACGATGTGCGGCGCCTTGGCCAGCAGCACTTCACGCTCGGCCAGGGCTTCGCGTACAAGGCGGAACTCATAGTGCTCCAGGTAGCGCAAGCCACCGTGGATCAGCTTGCTGCTGGCCGAGGAGGTGTGTTGTGCCAGGTCATCCTTTTCACAAAGGAACACCTTGAGGCCACGCCCGGCGGCATCGGCAGCAATGCCCACGCCATTGATGCCACCGCCGATAACGGCGAGGTCGTAGCAGTCTTGGAGGGGGGGCTGGGACGAAACGGGCTGGGACACGGGCAAGGCCTCCTGGGGCTGTTCACAGCGAATGTGAACATTAATGTTCGTTTGCGAAAATAGTAGCCTAATGAACAGGTGGCGGCCAGTCAGTCTTCATAGAAAAAACTGATCGGATGACAGGGAAATGAACATTTTCGAAAAGGCAGGGTGATCGATTTGCAAGGCAGGAAGATCAAGCGCCGCCAGGACGGTGCTCGACCCGACTGCTTGCAATAGGCGAGGCGGGCGGTCTCAAACCACGTCGAGGCGAATCTTGTACTGGTTGAGCAACTGGGTCAGGGCCGGGGAAGGTGCCTGGTCGGTCACCAGGCAGTCGACCAGGCTGATCGAGCCCAGGCGAACCATGGCATTGCGCCCGAACTTGCTTGAGTCCGCCGCCAGCAGCACCTGGCGGGCATTGGCGATGATGGCCTGGGATACCCGTACTTCCTGGTAGTCGAAGTCCAGCAGGCTACCGTCCTCGTCAATGCCGCTGATGCCGACCACGGCGAAATCGACCTTGAACTGATTAATGAAGTCGACGCTTGCCTGGCCAACCACGCCACCGTCGCGGCGTACCGTGCCGCCGGCCACCAGCACTTCGAAATCGTCCTTGGCCGCCAGGATCGCCGCCACGTGCAGGTTGTTGGTGATGACTTTCAGGTGATTGTGGTTGAGCAGGGCGCGGGCGATGGATTCGGTGGTGGTGCCGATGTTGATGAACAGCGAGGCATGGTCGGGAATCTGCCGGGCCACGGCGTCGGCGATGCGTTGCTTCTCGTCGCGCATCTGGTCTGCGCGCATGGCGTAGGCGGTGTTCTCGATGCTCGAGTCGTAAGCGGCCCCACCATGGTAGCGGCGCAGCAGGTTGGCTTCGGCGAGCTGGTTGATATCGCGGCGGATGGTCTGTGGGGTGACGACGAACAGCTGCGCCATTTCCTCGATGCTGACATAGCCGCGTTCGCGGACGAGCTCGAGAATTTGTTGTTGGCGTGGGGGCAGATTCATGGGCGGTCCTTTGGGGCAGCCGGACAAATTCTGCAATGATGCCGCAGGAAGGGGATGGCGACCAGTAGGCCGTTGCTCAGTCGGGGCCGCGCAGCGGCCCCGACTTCATAGCTTCAGGCGTCGTGATCTTCCCAGTCGCGGGTGCGATCCACGGCCTTGCGCCAGCCCTTGTACAGCTTCTCCTTGGCCGCTTCGTCCAACTGCGGGCTGAACTCGCGCTCGATGATCGCCTTGTCGCGCAGCTCGTCCAGGCCGCTCCAGAAACCGCAGGCCAGGCCCGCCAGGTAGGCTGCGCCCAGTGCTGTGGTTTCGCGCATTTTCGGACGCTCGACGCAGGTGCCGAGAATGTCGGCCTGGAACTGCATGAGGAAGTTGTTGGCTACCGCGCCACCGTCCACGCGCAGTTCGGACAGGCGCTGGCCGCAGTCCTGCTGCATGGCGTCGAGCACGTCGCGGGTCTGGTAGGCGATCGACTCGAGGGCGGCACGGATGATGTGGTCGACCTTGACGCCACGGGTCAGGCCGAACAGCGCGCCCCGGGCGTACGGGTCCCAGTAGGGCGCGCCCAGGCCGGTGAAGGCTGGCACCAGGTAGACGCCGTTGCTGTCCTTGACCTTGCTGGCGAAGTACTCGGTGTCGTAGGCGTCGTTGACGATCTTCAGTTCGTCGCGCAGCCACTGCACGGTGGAGCCACCGTTGAAGACCGCGCCCTCAAGGGCGTAGGCCACTTCGCCACGCGGGCCGCAGGCGATGGTGGTGAGCAGGCCGTGGGACGATTGCACCGCCTTGTCGCCGGTGTTCATCAGCAGGAAGCAGCCCGTGCCGTAGGTGTTCTTGGCCTGGCCGGGCTCCACGCACATCTGGCCGAACAGCGCCGATTGCTGGTCACCGGCGATACCGGCGATGGCAATGCCGCTCTTGGTGTGGCCATAGACTTCGGACGACGGGCGAACCTCGGGCAGCATCTGGCTTGGGATGCCGAGGATATCGAGGAGCTTTTCGTCCCATTGCAGGCTGTGGATGTTGAACATCAGCGTGCGCGAGGCGTTGGTGTAGTCGGTGACATGCACCTTGCCGCCGGAGAATTTCCAGATCAGCCAGGTATCGATGGTGCCGAACAGCAGCTCGCCACGCTCGGCGCGTTCGCGCACGCCCTCGACGTTATCGAGGATCCACTTGAGCTTGGTGCCGGAGAAGTACGGGTCGGTGACCAGGCCGGTTGCCTCGCGGATATATTGCTCATGGCCGTCGCGCTTGAGCTGAGCGCAGATCTCGGTGCTGCGCCGGCATTGCCAGACGATGGCGTTGTACACCGGGCGCCCGGTTTCCTTGTCCCAGACGACGGTGGTCTCGCGCTGGTTGGTGATGCCGATGGCGGCGACCTGGGCGTGGCTGATGCCGGCCTGGGCCAGGGCCTCGACCATGGTCGCGCTCTGGGTGGCGAAGATTTCCATCGGGTCGTGCTCGACCCAGCCCGCCTGTGGGTAGTGCTGGGCGAATTCACGCTGCGAGGTGCCCACCACGTTGGCGTCGCGATCGAAGATGATGGCGCGCGAACTGGTGGTGCCCTGGTCCAGGGCGATGATGTAGTTCTTGTCCAGGGTATCGGTCATGTCGGTGGCCTTGCACGAATAGGGGGTAGTTCAGGGCGTGGCGGGCGCCGGGTGTCAGCCCGGGCCCGGCGTTGGCATCAGGAAACCTGGGTGTCGCCCTGAGGATTATCGTCTGTCTGTTGATCCGCGGCTTGTATCGTCGGCAAATTGCGGGCGATCAGCCCGCGGTACAGGGCCGCGCCCAGGCTGGCGCCGAGGATCGGCGCGAACACCGGCACCAGGAAATACGGAATATCGCGCCCGCCGGTGAAGGCAACTTCGCCCCAGCCGGCCAGGAAGGTCATCAGTTTAGGCCCGAAATCGCGCGCCGGGTTCATCGCAAACCCGGTCAGCGGGCCCATTGCGCTGCCGATCACGGCGATCAGCAGGCCGATCAGCAGGGGCGCGGTGGCGCCACGGGGCAGGCCGTTGTTGTCGTCGGTCAGGGCCATGATCACGGCCATCAGAATGGCGGTGATGATCACTTCGACCAGGAACGCCTGGCCGGTGGATAGCGCCGGGTGCGGATAGGTGGAGAACACCGAGGCCAGTTCGAGGCTGGCCTGGCTGCCGCGCAACATGGCGTGGCTTTGTTCGAAATCGAAGAACAGATTACTGTACAGGAAGTACACCAACGCGGCGCCGCAGAATGCGCCGCACACCTGGGCGAGCATGTAGAACGGTAGCTTGCGCTTATCGAAGCCGGCGAACACGGCCAGCGCGATGCTGACCGCCGGGTTCAGGTGCGCGCCGGACACACCGGCAGTGAGGTAGATCGCCATGCTCACGCCGACCCCCCAGATGATGCTTATTTCCCACAGGCCGAAGCTGGCCCCGGCGACCTTGAGCGCGGCAACACAGCCGGTACCGAAGAAGATGAGTAGGGCAGTGCCGAGGAATTCGGCCAGGCACTGGGCGGAAAGCGTGGGTTGTCGTAGAGCAGTCGTCATGTATGACCTCGGTTCTTGTTGTTGTGAGGCGCTGGGCGCTCGACAGCAAAAAGCCCGGAGTCGATCCCCATTGACGCCGGGCGGGTACAGGAGGCGCACCTTATAGGTGCACCATTTATTCATAAACGAAAAAATATAGACAAGAAACGCTGATGTCAAAGGTCGAAAATGAACGTTCAGCCACATTCTGACTGCCGTGCCGCGCGGTGAACCCAAGGCCGGTGCTCTAGCCTGGGTCCTGCGCTGGCTGCCCCGGCGGATTTACCCTAAAGTACCGGGCGACTTGTGATCGCCTGGAGCCGTTGATGACCCCCGCCCTGGACCTATTGAAAAAGGCGCGTGCCGAACACCGCGTGCACAGCTACGAACATGATCCGAAATCCGCATCGTACGGTCTGGAGGCTGCGGAAAAGCTCGGCCTTGACCCATTGCGCGTGTTCAAGACGCTGCTCGCCAGCAGCGAAAAAGGTGAGCTGCTGGTGGCAGTGGTGCCGGTGGGTGGAACGCTCGATCTGAAGGCGTTGGCCCATGCGGCCGGCGTGAAGAAATGCGAAATGGCCGACCCCCAGGCTGCCCAGCGCGCCACGGGCTACCTGGTTGGCGGGATCAGCCCGCTGGGACAAAAGAAGCGCCTGCGCACTTTCATCGATCAATCCGCGCAACAACATGAAACGATTCATGTTAGCGCTGGCCGCCGCGGCCTGGAGGTGGAACTCGCCGCAGCAGTGCTCGCTGCCCATACCCAGGCACAGTTCGCCGAGATCGGCCGTGGCTGATCATCTGTACTGATTCAAATTCCACGACTCTGTCACTGTTCGGTCCAGACGCCTTGCTCCATGCTCGTGGCCTTTGCGCCCTACACAGGAGTCGTGGCATGCAACTGCATTTTCACCAGGTCGATGCGTTCAGTGACCGGCCCTTCGCCGGCAATCCGGCCATGGTCTACCACCTGGAACAGTGGCTCGACGATGCGCTGATGCAGCAGATCGCCGCCGAGCACAACCTCGCCGAAACTGCGTTCGTGGTCGCTGAAGGAGAGGGCTACCGGATTCGCTGGTTCACCCCCGCAACCGAAGTGCCGCTGTGCGGTCATGCCACCCTCGCCAGTGCCCATGTTCTGTTCGAGGTCTATGGTGAGCAGAAGCCTCGTCTGGACTTTCAAAGCCTGTCCGGTCCATTGAGCGTGGCGCGTGAAGGGGGCCGCCTGTGGCTCGATTTCCCGCGCATTGATCCGCAGCCCATGGCTGAGTCGGTGGCCGTGGCCGTGGCCGTGGCCGAGGCGCTGGGGTGCGGGGTACAGGAGGTTTACCAGACCAAGGAGCTGCTGGTTGTACTGGCTTCTGAGCAAGCCGTGCGTGCCTGCGAGCCAGACATGGTGGCGTTGGCAAGACTGCCGGGTTTGGGCGTAATCGTAACGGCGCCTGGTGAAGAGCACGATTTCGTGTCGCGCTATTTTGCACCGAGTATCGGAATCCCCGAGGATCCTGTCACCGGTTCGATTCACTGCTCGCTCATTCCTTACTGGGCGGCACGCCTTGGCAGGTCGCAATTGCACGCGTTCCAGCTCTCCGCACGTGGTGGGGAGCTGTTCTGCCGACTGCAGGGGCAGCGGGTGAAGATTGGTGGGCAGGCCCGGTTGGTAGCCTCTGGCACCTTGGTGCTGTGATTCAAGCCGTTCGCGAAGCAAGTCCGCTTCCGCACCGTTGTAGCGGTATGCGAAAGCGGGCATGCCCCATAATGCTTGTCAAATCCTACAGCGCCGAGCTGATGCGCCGCACACCGCTCTCCTGGCGCGTCAGCTGCGCGGCAACGCTGCCGGGCACCGCGAACAACACCAGGTGTTCGGCCGCCACTGCAATACCGACCTGTTGGCCGAGCGGGTGGTCGTTGTGGCTGGGGAAGATCGCTTCAAGCTGGCTGCCGGTGGGAAGCTGCAGGCGGTACAAGGTTGAAGCGCCAAGGAAACTCTTGCCGATTATCTGCGCTCGCAACGTGCTGTCTGGAGCGTGGATGATGTCGTCAGGGCGCAGC
This sequence comes from Pseudomonas soli, assembly GCF_021283165.2. Taxonomy (NCBI): domain Bacteria; kingdom Pseudomonadati; phylum Pseudomonadota; class Gammaproteobacteria; order Pseudomonadales; family Pseudomonadaceae; genus Pseudomonas; species Pseudomonas soli. The sequence goes on along the minus strand of NZ_CP128543.1, from coordinate 4,685,293 downwards.
AACACGTCCACCGAACTGCCGGGTGCCATGGTGTAGGCTCGGTTGCCGCGAAGCTCGCCGAGTTCGGTGCTTACTGCTTCGTGGCTGCTCATCTGGCCACGAATGAAGTAGCCCTGGCCGATGAAGCTGGCGACGAACGGGGTCTGCGGTTCGTGGTAGAGGTTGTAGGGCGTGTCCCACTGCTCCAGGCGCCCCTCCTTGAACACCCCTACGTGATCGCTGACGGCAAAGGCTTCTTCCTGGTCGTGGGTGACCAGGATGGCGCTGGTGCCTCGGCTCTTGAGAATATCACGGACCTCATGGCTCAAGCGTCGGCGCAGCTCCACGTCGAGGTTGGAGAACGGCTCGTCAAGCAACAGCAACTGTGGCTCCGGCGCAAGCGCCCGGGCCAGTGCCACGCGTTGCTGCTGGCCACCCGACAGTTCGTGCGGGTAACGCCCGCCGAGGCCGGCCAGCTTGACTAGTTCGAGCATCTCCTCGACCACCATAGCCTGGCGCGGATGCTTGGCGATGCCGAAGGCGATGTTCTGTGCGACGGTCAGATGGGGAAACAGTGCGTAGTCCTGGAACACCATGCCGATCCGGCGTTTCTCTGGAGCCAGGGTAAAGCCGGCGCGGGAGATGACCTCGCCTCCCAGCTGGATCTCGCCCTCGTGCACCGGCTCGAACCCTGCGATGGCGCGCAGCGTGGTGGTCTTGCCGCAACCGGACGACCCTAGCAGGCAACCGATGTCGCCCGCGTTGAGGTGCAGGTTGAGGTTCTGGACGATGCGCTGCGCGCCATAGCCGCAGGCCAGGTTGCGCAGGTTGAGCAGTAGCTGTTGACTCATGCGTGGTGGTAAGCCGGTTCTACAAGAAATTCCAGAAGGGCCTTCTGTGCATGCAGGCGGTTCTCAGCTTCGTCCCAGGCGACCGAGCGGGGGTCATCGAGCAGGTCCTGGCTGATTTCCTCGCCACGGTGGGCGGGCAGGCAATGCATGAACAGGGCGTCGGGTGCCGCCAGGTCGAGTAGTTCGCGGGTGACCTGGTAAGGCGCGAAATGCGCCAGGCGGCGTGCAGTTTCCTCTTCCTGGCCCATGGAAGTCCAGACATCCGTGGTTACCAGGTGGGCGCCGCGCACGGCTTCCTTCGGATCACGGATGATCTGCACGCGGTCGCCGCCCAACTGCAGGAAGCGTGGATCGGGCTCGTAGCCTTCAGGGCAAGTGATGCGCAATTGGAAATCGAACTGCACGGCAGCTTCGATATAGGAGTTGCACATGTTGAAGCCGTCGCCGACCCAGGCCACGGTCTTGCCCTGGATCGCGCCACGGTGCTCGAAGAAGGTCTGCATGTCTGCCAGCAACTGGCAGGGGTGCGATTCGTCGGACAGGCCATTGATGACCGGCACCTTCGAATTGGCGGCGAATTCGGTGAGCGTGCTGTGGGCGTGCGTGCGGATCATGACCACATCCACCATGCTCGACAGCACGATGGCGCTGTCGGCGATCGGCTCGCCGCGGCCCAGCTGGGTGTCGCGCGGCGACAGGAAGATCGCCTGGCCGCCAAGCTGGATCATGCCCGCTTCGAACGATACCCGGGTTCGGGTCGAGGATTTCTCGAAGATCATCCCCAGCACGCGGTTCTTCAACGGCTCGAACAGCACGCCTCGTTTACGCAGGTCCTTCAGCTCGATGCCGCGACGGATCACGCCGAGCAATTCGTCAGCGGTGAAATCCAGCAGGGAGAGAAAGTGCCTAGCGCTCATGATTGACTACCTTATCTGCAACGTTTTGCAGGTCGACCGTATGGGTTTTGTTGACAACGGGAGTGACCTGCGGCGTAAGCCGCACGGGGCGGACGGAATAGGGAAAGGCGCAATACTATAATTAAATGTCGCCTTAAACCAAGAGGGGAAACAGCGCCTCTGTGTCAAAGGGTGTCGTAAGCCTTTGGCGAGCAGCTGTTTTTTATTTGCTACAGAGGTTGTACACGGCTTACCTCGATTTTGGCAAATTCATCGTCGCGAATCGTCGGCCTGATGTCGCCCGATTCATGCCGCGAAGCGCGCTGGCAAGCCCGGTTGGTGCGGCGCATAGTCGAACCTCCAGAACAACAAGGCAGAGGCGGCCATGACCAAGACCCTGCATCACCGAGCCTGTCACCTGTGCGAGGCCATTTGTGGCCTGAACATCGTAATCACCCATGAGGCAGAGGGACCGCCGCGGATCAGCTCGATCAAGGGCGATCCGCAGGATCCGTTCAGCCGCGGCCACATCTGCCCCAAGGCGGTCGCCCTGCAGGATATCCAGGAAGACCCTGACCGCCTGCGCCAGCCTCATCGGCGCATCGGTGACCAGTGGCAGGCGATCGGCTGGGACGAGGCCTTCGCCTTCGCCGCAGAGCGGCTGTGGGCGGTGCAGCAAGCCCATGGACGTAATGCAGTGGCGGTCTACCAGGGCAACCCCAGCGTGCACAACTATGGTTTGATGACCCACAGCAACTACTTCCTCGGCCTGCTCAAGACCCGCAACCGCTTCTCGGCCACCTCGGTGGACCAGCTGCCGCAGCACCTGACCAGCCACCTGATGTACGGCCATGGCCTGTTGTTGCCTATTCCGGACATTGACCACACGCAGTTCATGCTGATTCTTGGCGGCAATCCCCTGGCTTCCAATGGCAGCATCATGACCGTCCCCGATGTGGAAAAACGCCTGAAGGCACTCAAGGCCAGGGGCGGGCAGTTCGTGGTGGTGGATCCGCGGCGCAGCGAGACGGCGTTACTGGCCGATCGGCACCTGTTCATTCGCCCCGGTGGCGACGCAGCGCTGCTGTGTGGTCTGTTGCATACCCTGTTCGCCGAGGGCCTGGCCCGTGGTTCGCACCTGCCGATCAATGGCCTGGAGCAGGTGCGCGAGGCGATCCTGCCGTTCGATGCCGCCAGCATGAGCGCGTTGTGCGGCATCCCGGCCGAGGAAATCCGCCGATTGGCGCGGGACTTCGCCGCCGCCGACAAAGCGGTGTGCTATGGCCGGATGGGGGTATCGACCCAGGCCTTCGGCTCGTTGTGCCACTGGCTGGTGCAATTGATCAACCTGGTCACCGGCAACCTCGATCGGGTTGGCGGTGCGTTATGCACCGAGCCGGCGGTCGATCTGGTCGCCAGCACCTCGGGTGGCCACTTCGACCAGTGGCGCAGCCGCGTCTCGGGGTTGCCCGAATATGCTGGTGAGCTACCGGTCTCGGCCTTGGCCGAGGAGATCCTCGAGCCCGGTGACGGGCAGGTACGGGCGTTGGTGACCGTGGCCGGGAACCCGGTGCTGTCCACGCCCAACGGGCGGCGCCTGGACGAGGCTTTGGCCGGCCTGGAGTTCATGCTCAGCATCGACCTCTACATCAACGAAACCACGCGTCATGCTGACCTGATCCTGCCCTCCACCTCGGCGCTGGAGAATGACCACTACGATTCCACCTTCAACTTGCTGGCGGTACGCAACGTCACCCGCTTCAACCGGGCGATCCTGCCCAAACCGGAGGGGGCGCTGCATGACTGGGAGATTTTCGTAGGCCTGGCCGAAGCCTTTGCCCAGCGTGCGCAGGTCGAGCTCAAGGCGACCCTGCCACCGGCACGAATGATCGACTTTGCCTTGCGCAAGGGCCCTTATGGTGACGACTCGTCCTGGAAGCTTTCCCTGCAGATGCTCGATGAGCACCCCCACGGCCTGGATCTAGGGCCGCTGGGTGCCAACCTGGCGGTACGCTTGCGCACGGCTGGCGGCAAAGTCGAAGCCGCACCGGCGGTACTGCTCGGTGACCTGCAGCGTCTGGCCCGGCAGGCAGCGCCGACGGCAGGCCAGTTGTTGCTGATCGGCCGCCGCCACGTGCGCAGCAACAATTCGTGGATGCACAACTATCATCGGCTGGTCAAAGGCAAACCGCGGCATCATCTGCTGATGCATCCGGATGATCTGCTCCACCGCCAGTTGCAAGACGGGCAGATGGTGCGGATCCGCTCACGTACGGGCGTGATCGAAGTGCCTGTCCAAGCTAGCGAGGAGATGATGCCAGGGGTGGTCAGCCTGCCCCACGGCTACGGTCACGGGCGCCAGGGCGCGCGCTTGCAGGTGGCCGGTGCACAGCCGGGCGTGAGTGCCAATGACCTGACCGACGAGCACTTGCGTGATGGCGTATCCGGCAACGCCGCCCTCAATGGCGTACCTGTGCAAGTGGAGGCCGCCTGAGCATCGGCAAGGCCGAGCACGCCGCTCGGCTTTCCGATACAATGCGTCACCGTGCCGACGACCCAGTCGGAAAGTTCAGCCGAGGTGCTTCATGGATATCATCGATACAATCAAAGAGCAGATCGCCAACAACACCATTCTGCTTTACATGAAAGGTTCGCCGAATGCCCCGCAGTGCGGCTTCTCGGCCAAGGCTTCGCAAGCCGTGATGGGGTGCGGCGAGAAGTTCGCTTATGTCGACATCCTGCAGAACCCGGAAATCCGCGCCAACCTGCCCAAGTACGCCAACTGGCCTACCTTCCCGCAACTGTGGGTGGCGGGTGAGCTGGTCGGCGGCAGCGACATCATGATCGAGATGTTCGAAAATGGTGAACTGCAGACCCTGATCAAGGATGCGGCCGCCAAGGCCAAGGCTTCCGAGGCCTGATTCCGGCGTTCCTTGCCAGGATGCAAAAGCCCCGCAATAGCGGGGCTTTTTGTTGTCGTCGGTCTTGCAGTTACTCTTCGCCCATCTGCGACTGCAGGTAGTTCTCGATAGTGATCTTGTCGATCAGGCCCAGTTGAGTCTCCAGCCAGTCGATGTGCTCTTCCTGGTCCTCGAGGATGTCCTCGAGCACGTCGCGCGAACCGAAGTCGCCAGCGGTTTCGCAATGGGCGATGGCGGCTTTCAGGTCGACGTGAGCCTTTTTCTCGAGCTTCAGGTCGCACTCGAGCATCTCTTTGGTGTGCTCGCCAATCATGAGCTTGCCCAGGTCCTGGACGTTGGGAATACCTTCGAGAAAGAGGATGCGCTTGATCAGCTTGTCTGCATCCTTCATCGCCTGGATGGACTCTTTGTACTCGAGTTTACCGATCCGATTCAGGCCCCAATCTTCGTACATGCGCGCATGCAGGAAGTACTGGTTGATTGCGACCAGCTCGTTTCCGAGGACCTTGTTGAGATGCTGGATGACGCTTACGTCGCCTTTCATGATGGGGTCTGACCTGTAGAAGTTGAGCCAATGCAAACAAGTTTGAGCCTCGCAACTATCTGTGTCAAACCTAAGTGATTGAATAATAAATGAAAATTAATCGGAATAAGAATGTTTGTGAACCGCGTTCGAGCGCTAACTTATTGAATTGCAGGCATAAAAAAACCGGACACTAGGTCCGGTTCTTCGAATTTGGGGGAATTACGCCGCGTTGAATTCAACGGGGTAGGGCAGGGCGGCCTGCTGGCTCAGTTGCAGCTCGGTGAGGGTTTCGCGTACCACCTGCTTGGCGAGGCAGGCGCATTTGCCGCATTGGCTGGCAACACTGGTGGCGGCTCGAACTTCCTTGTAGCTGCAGCATCCTTCGTAGATCGCATCGCGGATCTGTCCGTCGGTGACACCGACACAAAGACACACATACATAAAGGCTGACCATCGCAGGTTGATTCGATGGGTTGGAGAGTAATAGTAATGAGAATGGTTGTCAAAACACTTTGTGTAAGGCCCGCGCCAGAGCGACCGATGGTAGAGATTCGGCCTGTCACGCAAAGCTGTGTATGATGGTCAGCCTTTGTTGGATCCGGGGGAACGCGTTCCGCCCGGACAAGGTTTTCCCCCCTCATCAGGAGAGATCGAATGAGCGTACTCGTTGGCAAACAAGCCCCGGACTTCACCGTTCCAGCCGTGCTGGGCAACGGCGAAATCGTCGACAGCTTCAACCTGGCCTCGGCCATCAAGGGCAAGTATGGCCTGGTGTTCTTCTACCCGCTGGACTTCACCTTCGTCTGCCCGTCCGAGCTGATCGCTCTGGACAACCGCATCCCTGACTTCCAGGCGCGCAACGTTGAAGTGATCGGCGTGTCGATCGACTCGCACTTCACCCACAACGCCTGGCGCAATACCCCGGTCAACAATGGCGGCATCGGCCAGGTCAAGTACACCCTGGCGGCTGACATGACCCACGAAATCTGCAAGGCCTACGACGTCGAGTCCGAAGGCGGTGTGGCCTTCCGTGGCGCCTTCCTGATCGACACCAATGGTGTTGTCCGCTCGCAGATCGTCAACGACCTGCCGCTGGGCCGCAACATGGACGAGCTGCTGCGCTTGGTCGACGCCCTGCAATTCCACGAAGAGCACGGCGAAGTCTGCCCGGCCAACTGGAAGAAAGGCGACAAGGGCATGAACGCTTCGCCGGAAGGCGTCGCGGCTTACCTGAGCGAGAACGCTGGCAAGCTGTAATTTGCCAAGTGCATAAAAAACCGGCCCTGGTGGCCGGTTTTTTTTTGCCTCAAGTTTCAAGCTGCACGCTACAAGTGAAAAGCACGGCGCATGCAGACAGCTCTTTCTTGTCGCTTGAAGCTTGTGGCTCGCAGCTCAATCGTCGAAATCGCGCCAGCCGCCCATCTCTTTCCAGCGATTGACGATGCCGCAGAACAGCTCTGCAGTCTTCTCGGTGTCGTAACGCGCCGAATGCGCCTCACGGCCGTCGAAGTCGATGTCCGCGCTCTGGCAAGCTCGGGCCAGCACGGTCTGGCCGTAGGCGAGGCCGGCGAGGGTGGCGGTGTCGAAGCTGGAGAACGGGTGGAACGGGTTGCGCTTGATATCGTTGCGCGCCACCGCAGCATTGAGGAAACCCAGGTCGAAGCTGCTGTTGTGCCCCACCAGGATCGCCCGCTTGCAGCCATTGGCTTTCAGCGCCTTGCGCACGCCGCGGAAAATATCGGTCAGCGCGCTTTCCTCGCTCACCGCCATGCGCAGCGGGTGATCGAGCTTGATGCCGGTGAACTCCAGCGCGGCGGCCTCGATATTGGCTCCCTCGAACGGTTCGACCCGATGGAAGTAGGTGTGCTCGGGGAACAGGAAGCCCTTTTCATCCATGCCGATGGTGACGGCGGCAATCTCCAGCAGCGCGTCGGTAGCGCTGTTGAAGCCACCGGTCTCGACATCCACCACCACAGGCAGGTAGCCGCGGAAACGCTCGGCCATCGGATGGCGCGAGCCGCTGCTGACCTGGCTGTCCTGGTCGTCTTCGTAAAGATCTTCGCTCACGCGTGGTCCTCCTGCAGGCGCCAGCGCAGTGTTTCACCAGCGCGCAGGGGAATGACGGTGGTGTCACCGAAGGGCAGGCTGTCCGGCGCGGTCCATTGCTCACGCACCAGGGTGATGGTGTCGGTATTGCGCGCCAGGCCGTAGAAATCAGGGCCATGCTTGCTGGCGAAGCCTTCGAGCTTGTCCAGGGCGTTACGCTGCTCGAACGCCTCGGCATACAACTCGATGGCGGCATAGGCGGTATAGCAGCCGGCGCAGCCGCAGGCGGCTTCCTTGGCATGCTTGGCGTGAGGCGCTGAGTCGGTACCGAGGAAGAACTTCGGGTTGCCGCTGGTCGCGGCATCCAGCAACGCAACCTGGTGGGTGTTGCGCTTGAGGATCGGCAGGCAATAGAAATGCGGGCGGATACCGCCGACCAACATGTGGTTGCGGTTGTACAGCAGGTGCTGGGCGGTGATGGTGGCACCGACATTGGCCGGCGCCTCGGTGACGAACTGCGCGGCGTCGCTGGTGGTGATGTGTTCGAACACCACTTTCAGGGTCGGGAAACGCTCGACCAGGCGGCGCATGTGCTCGTCGATGAAGCGCTTCTCGCGGTCGAACACGTCGATCTCACTGCGCGTTACCTCACCGTGCACCAGCAAGGGCATGCCGGTTTCGGCCAGTGCCTCGATTGCCGGCAGGATGTTGTCGATGCTGGTCACGCCCGAATCGGAGTTGGTGGTCGCGCCGGCCGGGTACAGCTTGGCGGCGTACACGATCCCGCTGGCCTTCGCGGCGCGGATGTCTTCCGGGCTGGTGCGGTCGGTAAGATACAGCACCATCAGTGGCTCGAAGCGGCTGCCGGCGGGGCGTGCGGCAAGGATGCGCTGGCGGTAGGCGTCGGCCTCGCCGGCGTTGCGCACCGGCGGAACCAGGTTGGGCATGATGATGGCGCGGGCGAAGGTGCGCGCCACGTCACCAACGGTGTGAGGCAGGACGGCACCATCGCGCAGATGGATGTGCCAGTCGTCGGGGCGCAGGAGGGTCAGGCGATCGGACATTGGAGATTCCAGGCGGGTCGAACTCAGAAGCCAATGCTACCGGAAAACCCCTGTTCGAGCACGGCTATCAAGTTTTCCGACAGGCGTCCGATAGCATTCAGGTAAGCCGTCAGAATCAGTGGAGCCGACCGTGCGCCAGCGTTACCTAGCCCTGTTCACCCTTGTCGCCAGCCTGCCGGCCGGGGCCATGACCTTCCAGACCCGCGTGGAGAACGTCGCCTGGAAAGTCGAGGGTGACCAGTTCGAATGTCGCCTGATCCAGCCGATCGACGGTTTCGGCAGCGGCGAGTTCGTGCGCCGTGCCGGCGAACAACCGACGTTCCAGCTACGTTCGGACAGCAATGTCCTCGGCGCAGGGTCAGCCACCTTGCTGGCCGCCGCGGCCCCCTGGCAGCCAGGGCGGGGCGATATCAACCTCGGTGCGGTGCACATGGCCCGCACTGGCGTGTTGTTCACCTCCAGCCAAGGGCAAGCCAGCCGCCTGATCAATGGCCTGCTCGATGGGCGCAGCACGGTGGTGCGCAACTACCGGGGCGAGGGTGGCCGGCCGATGCAAGTGCAGGTAATGCCCGTCAGCTTCGCCAAGGCCTACAGCGACTACCAACTGTGCGCCGCCAAGCTGCTGCCGATGAACTATGACCAGATCCGCCAGACCCAGGTTGGTTTCCCCGGAGGCGGGATCGAACTGGACAGCTCGGCGCGTGCGCGCCTGGATGTGCTGCTCGATTATTTGAAGGCCGATCCGACGGTCAATCACATCGAGCTCAACGGCCACTCCGACAACAGCGGCAACCGCCTGACCAACCGCGACACCTCGCGTCGACGGGCGTTGGCGGTTGCCGACTACCTCAAGGCCCATGGCGTGCCGGAAGAGCAGATCACCGTGCGCTTCCACGGCGAGCGCTATCCGCTGGCCAAGAATAACTCTGCCGCCAATCGGGCGCGTAACCGCCGGGTGAACATCCAGCTCGAGCGCGTGACACCGGTCGAGAAACCGCTGGAGAAACCGGCGCCACCGGTTGCGCCGGCGGCCCCGGCACCCGCGGCTACCTCACCTGCGCCTGCGACGCCTGCGGCCGCTTCCGCCCAGCCCGCTCCAGCGAAATCCTGAGTGCGACAGCGGGTCGCGCTCTCGACAATTCCTGTCGCTTTGTCGTCACAAGCTGTCGCCCCATTGTAAATTTTTCGGCAAGGCCGGTAGAATCATCGGCTTTCCGTACAACCCCGTGGAGTGATGGCATGGCGGACGTAAAAAAGGTCGTATTGGCGTATTCCGGCGGCCTTGATACTTCGGTGATTCTCAAGTGGCTGCAGGACACCTACAACTGTGAAGTGGTGACCTTCACCGCTGACCTCGGCCAGGGCGAGGAGGTCGAGCCGGCCCGCGCCAAGGCCCAGGCGATGGGCGTGAAAGAAATCTACATCGACGACCTGCGCGAAGAGTTCGTGCGTGATTTCGTCTTCCCGATGTTCCGCGCCAACACCGTCTACGAAGGCGAGTACCTGCTCGGTACTTCCATCGCCCGCCCGCTGATCGCCAAGCGCCTGATCGAAATCGCCAACGAAACCGGCGCCGACGCCATTTCCCACGGTGCTACCGGCAAGGGCAACGACCAGGTGCGTTTCGAACTGGGTGCCTATGCGCTCAAGCCTGGCGTCAAGGTCATCGCGCCATGGCGTGAGTGGGACCTGCTGTCCCGCGAGAAGCTGATGGACTACGCCGAGAAGCATGGCATTCCGATCGAGCGCCACGGCAAGAAGAAGTCGCCGTACTCGATGGACGCCAACCTGCTGCACATCTCCTACGAAGGCGGTGTCCTGGAAGATACCTGGACCGAGCACGAGGAAGACATGTGGAAATGGAGCGTCTCTCCGGAGAACGCCCCGGACCAGGCCACCTACATCGAACTGACCTACCGCAACGGTGACATCGTCGCCATCGACGGCGTCGAGAAGACCCCGGCCACCGTGCTGGCCGACCTCAACCGCATTGGCGGCGCCAATGGCATCGGTCGCCTGGACATCGTCGAGAACCGCTATGTCGGCATGAAGTCGCGCGGTTGTTACGAGACCCCGGGCGGCACCATCATGCTCAAGGCTCACCGCGCCATCGAGTCGATCACCCTGGATCGCGAAGTCGCTCACCTGAAGGATGAGCTGATGCCCAAGTACGCCAGCCTGATCTACACCGGCTACTGGTGGAGCCCGGAGCGTCTGATGCTGCAGCAGATGATCGATGCCTCGCAGCTCAACGTGAATGGTGTTGTCCGCCTGAAGCTGTACAAAGGCAATGTCACCGTCGTGGGTCGCAAGTCGGACGATTCGCTGTTCGATGCCAACATCGCGACCTTCGAGGAAGACGGCGGGGCTTACAATCAGGCTGATGCCGCAGGCTTCATCAAGCTCAATGCATTGCGTATGCGCATCGCGGCCAACAAGGGTCGTTCGCTGCTGTAAGCCGCCTCGAGCATAAGAAAAAACCCGGCCTAGGCCGGGTTTTTTCATGCCTGGGTTTTTGCCTGGGTGGCGGTCGTGGCCTCTTCATCCGGCATGGGCGCGGCTGAGAGATGGATGCAGGTGCGCGTATCCAGGTTATACAGCACCCAGCGTCGTTGTCGCCCGTGCGGGCGGTCGATCATTCGCAGTACATGGGTTTCGATGATCTTCTGACTGTCCGCTCCGGAAATGGCGATGATCATTGCGCCTTTGCTCTCTGCCACAGGTGTGCGTACAGGCTTGCCGGCACTGTTGGCATTGCTGTCTGGTACAAACAGCGAGCGAGTGTTGAAGTTGAGGGTGAGGAAGAACAGTACGGTGAGAAAAAACGGGAAGCCCACCAGGAACCAGGTATACAGGGTCTGGCTGTCTTCGCTGAGGAACGGGAGTGATGCCAGGGCAGACGCTTCGATCACGCCGGCAAAGACAGCGATAAGGGTCAACGGACTGATGGGGTCGCGGTTCATGATGAGGGCCTGGTGATGCTTTGCCCATCTGTAGCGCGTTTTCCCCCGCGTATTAAGCGTGCCTTGTTTCCCTCCCAGGCCACGGCGCAGCTTCAACACCTACCATTTATCCAGTATGTACAGTCGAATTTTCCCGCATGAAGTATGACTCAATAGCACTTGGATCCAATTATGCCGACTGTTACTTTCTGATTCGTTGCGACGAACCTCTATCTATTACATTTTGTGAAAGTGGCAGTGTGTAGGAAGAATCTCCATTAATTGTAGGCCGCTTCTTTCGGTGAATTTACCAGGGAAACCGCTGCATAAATAATCGTTATGCTCGGGTGTGGTGGTCTATCGAACTAAAAATAACGTATCAATGGGAATCGCATGAATAAAGTGCTGATCGTGGATGATCACCCGGTCATTCGCCTGGCCGTACGCATGCTGATGGAACGGCATGGCTACGAAGTGGTGGCGGAGAGTGACAATGGTGTAGACGCCCTGCAACTGACGCGGGAGTATCTGCCGGATATTGTCATTCTGGATATCGGGATCCCCAAACTGGATGGGCTGGAAGTGATTGCGCGGATGACGCTGGCGAGCCCCGCGAGCAAGGTACTGGTACTGACTTCCCAGGCCCCTGGGCACTTCTCGATGCGCTGCATGCAAGCGGGTGCAGCAGGTTATGTGTGCAAGCAACAGGAGTTGACCGAGCTGCTCAGTGCCATCAAGGCCGTGCTGTCCGGCTACAGCTATTTCCCCAATCAGGCATTGCACAAGGGGCGCTCGGGTACGGGAGGCGCCACGGAAATGGAGATGGTCGAGCGGCTTTCCGGCCGGGAGATGATGGTGCTGCAACAACTGGCACGAGGCAAAAGCAACAAGGAAATCGCCGACAGCATGTTCCTCAGCAACAAGACGGTCAGTACCTACAAGACGCGCCTGCTCCTCAAGTTGAATGCGCGCTCGTTGGTGGATCTGATCGAACTCGCACAGCGCCATGGGCTGGCCTGACCCCTATTGAAAAAGCCTCCGTTCAGGAGGCTTTTGCACGTTTGCGCTACAGATCGTAGTCAAAGTCGGCCAATTGCTTCTGCAGGCGCCGTTCCTCGAGCATGTTGTCGATGGTGCGGCGCTTGCTAAGGTTGGTCTTGGCCGGTTCGGCCTGCGGCTCCACGTCGTCGTCCGTACTTTGGAAGTCGTCGTCGTTCGCCAGATCTTCTTTATCGGTGCTCATGCGTCACTCCAAGCCAAAGGGCCATTGGCCGTCCTTATAACGGGAATCGCAGAGCGGGTAAAAAAGATTTTTTCAATCGCCTTGTGCTGTTGTCAGCTATTGCTTCAATCGTCCGAGGTCTTGAGCTTGTATTCGCACAGGTCCTCGATTCGGCAGCTGCCACAGCGGGGTTTTCGGGCCTGGCAGACATAGCGGCCATGCAGGATCAGCCAGTGGTGGGCATCGAGCAGATACTCCTTTGGCACGAACTTGAGCAGTTTCTTTTCGACTTCCAGAACGGTCTTGCCCGGCGCTATACCCGTGCGGTTGCTGACCCGGAATATATGCGTATCGACGGCCATGGCCAGTTGGCGAAAGGCGGTGTTGAGCACTACGTTGGCGGTCTTGCGGCCGACGCCGGGCAGGGCTTCCAGCGCTTCGCGGCTCTGCGGGACTTCACCACCGTGCAGTTCGACCAGCAGGCGACAGGTCTCGATGACATTCCTGGCCTTGCTGTTGTACAGCCCGATGGTCTTGATGTACTCGCTCAGGCCTTCGACACCCAGGGCGTGGATGGCCTGCGGCGTGTTGGCGACCGGAAACAGGCGTGCGGTAGCCTTGTTGACGCCGACGTCCGTCGCCTGGGCCGAGAGGATCACCGCGATCAACAGTTCGAAGGGGGTGGAGTAGGCCAGTTCGGTCTTGGGTTCGGGGTTGTCTTCATGCAGCCTGCGAAAAATCTCCAGGCGTTTGGCGGCATTCATGGGGTCAACGGCTTCCTAGACGGCGTGGTGAGGTGGTCGATGGGCGCAGGTGATTGTACAAGCCCAGCAGCAGGCCGAGCAGTATCAAGGCGCCGGGAGCGAGCGTGGCAATGTGCAGGCCGAGATCGTCGGCGAGCACTTGTCGACAGATACCCAGGGCAAGGCTGGCCACCAAGAGCCCACCCAGGCCGCGGCACAGTTGGCGGTAGCGGTGAGTCTGTGGCAGCAACTGCTCGCATGCCAGGCAGGGCAGCGCCAGCAACAGGGGGTAGAGGGCAAGTTGCTCGGCCAAGGGCAGGGCCCACGCCCGCAGCCCCAGGTGCAGACAGGTTACCAAGGTGGCGGTCAGTAAAGCGCTCGCCCACAGGCTGGCGCCTTGGGCAAGGTGGCTACGCAGTGGTGCCATCAGCGCCTGATGCAGGCGTGTCAGCAGGCAGGCGCAAAGGCTGATGGCGATAGCCTGGACAATGGTCCGGGTCGCGCCGAGCAACGGTGCCAGGCTGATCATCACTAGCCAGAACCTGCTCATGGGCGCGCCTCGTCGAGCAGTGCCTCGCGGTGGTCGTCGAAGTAGCGCAGCGCATCCTGGATCGCCTCGATGACTGCCCTGGAAGTTACCGTCGCCCCGGCCAGCTGATCGAACGCGCCCTGGTCACGCTTGATCGCCCAGGCCTGCTCCGGGGTGCCTTCGTGTGCCCGGCCAATGAACTGGTCGAGCCAGTGACGGGCAGGGTCTGCCAGTTGGTCGCCCAGGCCGGGGCTTTCCTGTTGCTCAAGTACACGCATGCCTGCCAGGCGACCGTGGGTGTCGATGGCGATGACCATTTCGATGGCGCCGCCATAGCCCTGGAACCTGTTGTGCAGCAGGATGGCGGTAGGGCTGCCGCCTAGCGTGGCACGGTAACCGGCGAGCAGGCGGCTGTGGCGCAGGCTGGTATCTGCCAGTGCCAAGGGTGTCTGCAAGGGCTGGTTGTCGTAGCTGCCCGGCGGCAGCACCGCCAGCCATTGCCGTTCCTGCCACTGGCGCGATGCTTGTGCAATCGGTTCGGCAGTGAAGCGTTGCCAGGCCAGTGTCGTGGCGACGGCCAGGAGTGCCAGCAGCAGAAGGCAGGCAGCGCTGCACCAACGGGCATTCACAGGCAGGCCTCTTGGCGGCGTTGCGCCCAGCGATCCAGGGACGGTGCGGCAAGGTTCATCAGCAAGATCGCGAATGCCGTGCCGTCGGCAAAGCTGCCCCACGTACGGATCAGGTAGATCAGCATGCCGGCGCCGGCACCGAACAGCAGGCGGGCCAATGGCTGTCGGCAACCGGATACTGGCTCGGTGGCGATGAAGAACGCGGCCAGCATGGTCGAGCCCGACAGCAGGTGCAGCAATGGTGAGCCATTGGAGTCGGAGCCGGAGCCATTCCAACCCACCAGGCTGAACAGGAACAAGGCGCCGAGCAGGCCGACCGGCGCATGCCAGCCGAAGACCTTGCGTTGCATCAGGAACAACCCGCCGAGCAGAAAGGCGAGGTTGACCCATTCGCTTGCACGTCCACCGAGGTGGCCAAAGGCCGAATGGCTGGCAAACAGTTCGTCGATGGTCAGGCTGCGGTTGTGGCGCAGTACGTCGAGCACCGTGGGGCTGGCCCAGGCATCGATGCGATCGCCGGTACCCAGGCTCAGGTTCAGGCTCTCAAGCAATCCGGGTGCTTGGGCGGGCCAGTGGTTCATTTGCAGGGGGAAGCTCAGCAGTACGAACACGTAGCCCGCCATGGCCGGGTTGAACAGGTTGCGTCCCACTCCACCGAAGGCCTGTTTGCCCAGGCCAATGGCGACACAGGCTGCAATTACCGGCAACCACCAGGGTGCCTGAATGGGCAGGGCCGCAGCCAGCAGAACGGCGGTGACCAGCGCGCTGCCATCGCCCAGGGTCGAGGCCACCGGCAGCTTGCGCCAGCTCAGCAGCACGGCCTCGGTGGCCAGCGCCGCGCAACTGCTCAGCAGCAGGTTGATCAGCACGCCCCAGCCATGCAGCCAGAACAGCGCGAGCAGCCCCGGGACACAGGCCAGCAGCACCAGTTGCATGGCGCTGCGCAGGCGCGGATCAGATGGCGGCATGGGGCGGCAGTTCCTCGAAGTAGTGTCGGGCGGCGTTTTGAAATGCCGGCAGCAAGACGCCGGTGTTAAGAGTCAGGCTCATTGTGCGAAGAGCCCATTGAGTCCCGAAAAAGCCATGGCCATAAGCCCGGCACCGATCAGTTGGATAGGCAGGCCGCGTAATGCCGTGGGTACCTCGGCTTGGCGGCTGCGCATGTCCAGGTCCGCATACAACATCAGCGCGAGCCAGAAGCCCAAAGCGGTAACAAGTGGCCACGCCAGCAGGCGCCAGCCGTACATTTCGGCATTGGACAGTTGCACCAGCAAGCCTAGCACCACGGCATTAGCGCTCAGCAGACTCGGCAGGCCTTGTGTTGGCCAGTCTGGCCGCAGGCGTTGCAGCAGGTTCGGCAGCGCCCAGGCCAACGCCGCCAGCAGCGGCAGGAAGAGCAACAACTGCAGGTCCTGCAACTGTGATGGCACGAGCAGTTGCTGGTAGATCCATGCCCCGACTGGCAGTGCCAGGAGGATCAGCAGTGCGCTGCACAGCCCCAGCGCATGCAGGCGCGCTCGCTCGCCCGGTTCTGCCTGCAGGACCAGGTGATTGACCAGCGCGGCGCTGACCAGGACCAGAACGTAGTCACTCATGGGGATGCCGACGGCGGGAGGATGGCGCCATTATCCGGCAGCGGGTGGCAGATGCAAATGCCCCGGCCAGGTGGCCGGGGCATGGTAGTTACTTAAGGCGGTTACTTGATGCGCTGGCCTGGCTTGGCACCGCTGTCAGGGCTGAGCAGGTAGATTTCCTCGCCGCCCGGACCGGCTGCCATGACCATGCCCTCGGAAACGCCGAAGCGCATCTTCCGTGGCTTGAGGTTGGCCACCATCATGGTCAGACGGCCTTCCAGCTGGGACGGATCCGGGTAGGCCGACTTGATACCCGAGAACACATTGCGACGCTCGTCACCGATGTCCAGGGTCAATTGCAGCAGCTTGTCTGCACCCGGCACGGCTTCGGCCTTGACGATCAGCGCCACGCGCAGGTCGACTGCGGCGAAGGTGTCGAACTCGATTTCGGCCGACAGCGGGTCCTTGGCCAGCTCGCCATTGCCCGCCGGGGCGGTCTTGGCCTCGGCGGCCAGCAGGTCTTCCTTGCTGGCGGCGATCATGGCTTCGACCTTGGCCGGTTCGATGCGGCTCATCAGCGCCTTGAACGGGTTGAGTTGGTGGTTTTCCAGGCGCGACTGGTGGTCGTTCCAGGTCAGCGGCGCGACATTGAGGAAGGCCTCGGCGTCGGCGGCCAGCACCGGCAGGACCGGCTTGAGGTAGATCACCAACTGGCGGAACAGATTGACGCCCTGGGCGCAGATGGCCTGCACCTCGTCCTGCTTGCCTTCCTGCTTGGCCAGCGACCACGGGGCCTTGTCGGCGATCCAGGCGTTGGCACGGTCGGCCAGGGCCATGATCTCGCGCATGGCGCGCCCGAAATCGCGGGCTTCATAGGCCTCGGCAATCGACGGGGCTGCCGCGAGGAAGGCTTCGGTCAGCTCCGGCGCGGCGTCACCGGCGACCATTACGCCGTCATTGCCCTTGTGGATGAAACCGGCGCAGCGGCTGGCGATGTTGACCACCTTGCCGACCAGGTCGGAATTGACCTTTTGCACGAAGTCTTCGAGGTTCAGGTCGAGGTCGTCGACACCGCGGCCCAGTTTGGCGGCGTAGTAGTAGCGCAGGTACTCCGGCTGCAGATGGTCGAGGTAGGTGCGCGCCTTGATGAAGGTCCCGCGCGACTTGGACATCTTCGCGCCGTTGACGGTCAGGTAGCCGTGCACGTTGACCGCGGTCGGCTTGCGCAGGCCCGCGCCTTCGAGCATGGCCGGCCAGAACAGGGCGTGGAAGTTGACGATGTCCTTGCCGATGAAGTGATACAGCTCGGCCGTGGAGTCTTCTTTCCAGAACGCGTCGAAGTCCAGTTCCGGTCGGCGCGCGCAGAGGTTCTTGAAGCTGGCCATGTAGCCGATCGGCGCGTCCAGCCAGACATAAAAGTACTTGCCTGGCTCGCCCGGGATCTCGAAACCGAAGTACGGAGCGTCGCGGGAGATGTCCCATTCCTGCAGGCCGGAGTCCAGCCACTCGGCGAGCTTGTTGGCCACGGCGTCCTGCAGGGTACCGCTGCGGGTCCACTGTTGCAGCATGGCCTGGAAGTCGGGCAGCTTGAAGAAGAAGTGCTGGGAATCACGCAGTACCGGGGTAGCGCCGGAGATGGCCGACTTGGGATTCTTCAGCTCGGTCGGGGCGTAGGTGGCGCCGCATTTTTCGCAGTTGTCGCCGTATTGGTCCTCGGCTGCGCACTTGGGGCAGGTGCCCTTGATGAAGCGGTCGGCGAGGAACATGCCCTTTTCAGGGTCGAAATACTGGGTGACCGAACGGGTGGCGATATGCCCGGCATCGCGCAGGCGCGTGTAGATCAGGCTCGACAGCTCGCGGTTCTCCTCGCTGTGCGTGGAGTGGTAGTTGTCGAAATCGACCAGGAAGTCGGCGAAGTCGGCGCTGTGCTCGGCCTGGACGTTGGCGATCAGTTGCTCGGGCGTGATGCCTTCCTTTTCAGCACGCAGCATGATGGCCGAACCGTGGGCATCATCGGCACAGACATAGATGCACTGGTTGCCGCGCAGCTTCTGGAAGCGCACCCACATGTCCGTCTGGATGTACTCGAGCATGTGGCCAAGGTGGATCGATCCATTGGCATAGGGCAGGGCGCTGGTGACGAGAATCTGACGTGGCTCGGACATGGTGGCTCGGCTACTTATCTGGCTACGGGGTAAAAATGAGGGTGATCGGCCACTATAAAGGGCTGGCGAATATATTTCACCCCAACAACGCATCCGCTGACGATTGACGGGTTAGCATAGGCGCCTGTTCCGTATTCAGTTTGCCAATGGGAGCCTCCATGAGTGCCGTTACCCGTGCCGCCGTCGAAGGCGTGCTTCGCCAGTACACCGACCCCTACCTGAACCAGGACCCGGTCAGCGCCGGTTGCGTGCGCGCCATCGAAATCCAGGGTGGGCAAGTCAATGTGCAGTTGCAGTTGGGCTATGCCGCCGGGCTGTTCAAGGGCGGCTGGGCGCAGGTACTGCAGACCGCCATCGAGAACCTCGACGGTGTGACTTCGGCCTCGGTCGGCATTGACTGTGTGATCGCTACGCACAAGGCCCAGGCTCAGGTGCCGGCCATGGCCAACGTCAAGAACATCGTCGCCGTGGCCTCGGGCAAGGGTGGGGTCGGCAAGTCGACCACCGCCGCCAACCTGGCCCTGGCCCTGGCCCGCGAGGGTGCGCGGGTGGGGATACTCGACGCCGACATCTATGGCCCCAGCCAGGGTGTGATGTTCGGCATCCCCGAGGGCACCCGCCCGCAGGTGCGCGAGCAGAAGTGGTTCGTGCCGATCAAGGCCCATGGCGTCGAGGTCATGTCCATGGCCTTCCTCACCGATGACAACACGCCCATGGTCTGGCGCGGCCCGATGGTCTCGGGGGCGTTGCTGCAACTGGTGACCCAGACCGCCTGGGACGACCTCGACTACCTGGTGATCGACATGCCGCCAGGCACCGGCGATATCCAGCTGACCCTGGCGCAGAAGGTGCCGGTGGCGGGCTCCGTCATCGTCACCACCCCGCAGGATCTGGCGCTGCTGGATGCCAAGAAGGGCGTGGAAATGTTCCGCAAGGTCAACATCCCGGTGCTGGGCGTGGTAGAGAACATGGCGGTGCACATCTGCTCAAACTGCGGCCATGCCGAGCACCTGTTTGGTGAAGGCGGCGGCGAGAAGCTGGCGGCCCAGTACGGTGTCGAACTGCTGGCATCGTTGCCGTTGTCGATGCTTATCCGCGAGCAGGCCGACAGTGGCAAGCCGACCGCGATTGCCGAGCCGGAAAGCCAGATCGCCATGGTCTACCAGGAGCTGGCGCGGCAGGTGGGGGCGCGGATCGTGCTGCAGGAAGCGGCGGCGCCGGCGATGCCGAGCATCACCATCAGCGAGGATTGAGGTTCAGGAAGTCATGTGGGAGCGGGCAAGCTCGCTCCCCCGATCGCTTCTGACCATTCGCTCAGGCACAAAAAAACCCGCCAATGGCGGGTTTTTTTGAAAGCGAGGAAGCGAGATCGACTTAGGCGATCTGAACTTCTTCAGCCTGCATGCCTTTCTGGCCGCGGGTAGCGACGAAAGTAACAGCCTGGCCTTCTTTCAGGGTTTTGAAGCCGTCAGCTTGGATGGCTTTGAAGTGCACGAACAGGTCGTCACCCGACTGAGGGGTGATGAAGCCGTAGCCTTTCTCATCGTTGAACCACTTGACGGTACCGTTTTGACGGTTGGACATGTTTCTGTCTCCTTGGACAAAGTTGATTACGGTCAGGAAAAACCCTGGCCGGGACTGAGTGCAAAGAGAGCAGAAAATTCAGCGATGGGCCGATGATAATCGTGCATCAAACTAGAGATTCTCGGTGTCACGTGCAGCACAGTGGCGCCACCTTAACCCACTTTCCACGACCTGCCAATGGTCAAGGAGCGCTTTGATGAATTTCGGATCGGCGGCCGGTGCAGGCCCCGTCTGGCGCGGGATGGGCAAGGAAACTTTAACCCGCGCGCCGGGACCGGTAAGATGCGCTTCTCGTTTTTCACCTTGCACTCTTCAGGACACCCCGCCATGAGCATCAAATCGGACAAGTGGATTCGCCGCATGGCGCAGGAACACGGCATGATCGAACCGTTCGTCGAGCGCCAGGTGCGCGGCGAGCACGACAGCCGGGTCATCTCCTTCGGCGTCTCCAGCTACGGCTACGACGTACGCTGCGCCGACGAATTCAAGGTGTTCACCAACATCAACTCGGCCACCGTGGACCCGAAGAACTTCGACGCCGGCAGCTTCGTCGACATCAAGAGTGACGTGTGCATCATCCCGCCAAACTCCTTTGCCCTGGCCCGCACCGTCGAGTACTTCCGCATCCCGCGTGACGTGCTGACCATCTGCCTGGGCAAGAGCACCTACGCCCGCTGCGGCATCATCGTCAACGTCACCCCGCTCGAGCCCGAGTGGGAAGGTCATGTGACGCTGGAGTTCTCCAACACCACCACGTTGCCGGCGAAGATCTACGCCAACGAAGGCGTGGCGCAGATGCTGTTCCTGCAGTCCGACGAGGAGTGCGAAGTGTCGTACAAGGATCGTGGTGGCAAGTATCAGGGCCAGCGCGGCGTCACCTTGCCGCGCACCTGAGCCGACAAAGCGCGGGAATTGTTTCCGCGCCTGGCACTCCAACGAGTGAACAGTTCCGGCGCGCATGACGTGCGCCGGCTCTCGTCAGGAGCCTTCCATGAAAATTGACCCCGCAATCAGTGCCAAGCTGGCCGTCCTGCAGCCGAACCAGATCGGATTGCTGGCCTGGTCGCTGCTGGCCCATCCGCCGATACACACGCCACTGCCCATGCGCGCTGGCGGCGTGCCTCACCAGCCTGATCCCGACACCCCCCAGCCGCCACAGCCTGGCGAGCAGCCACCGATGGAGCCGGGCGAACCGACCTTGCCGGATGAGCCGCCTCCCGCTCCCGTGGCTTGACGCCGCTCAGTTGCCCAGCAGGTAACCGCTGCGACAGACCTGCTCGCCTGCCACATGGGCGACCACCATGCCCGCCGTGGCCATGCGCCGGATGCTGCGGGCATAGAGCAGCCCCGCCTGGCTATTGCGCAAGGGAGTGACCCGGTCGTTGAGCGGGTCGATGACCTCGGCGATCAGTGTCCCGGCTTGCAGGTACTGGCCGGGGCTGGCATGGAACACCAGCAACCCGCCAAGCGGTGCCATGACCGGTTCCACCGCTGCCAGTGGCGTGGCCGGTCGACGCAGCGCCGGCAACGGGGCAGGCTGCCCTTCGATGACCCCGGCGTGGGTCAGGAAGTCGAGGATCGCCTGGCAGTCCTGGGTGGCCAGGGCGTGGCTGACATCGGCCTGGCCGCGCAACTCGATGGTCACCGAAAAACTGCCTTGGGGGATCGGGAAGCGTTTGCCGAAGCGCTGCTGCAACTGCCACCACACCAGGCTGAAACACTCATCGAACGATTGTCCGCCCGAGTCGGTGGCCAGCAGGCTGGCCTGGACGCCCAGGTAGCGTGCCAGCGGTTCGACCTCGGGCCAGGCCTCCGGTGTGGTGTACAGGTGCTCGACGGCTTCGAAGTCGCAATGCAGGTCGAGCACCATGTCGGCGTCGCAGGCCAGGCGCTGCAGGGTCAGGCGCTGGGACTGCAGCGGCGTGTGCGCGGGGTGGGCATCCAGGCCCCGGCGCAGGTATTCACGGATCAACGCCAGGTTGTGCGCCGGGTCTTGGGAGAGGTGGCCTTCGATCTGGTCACCAATGTTGTCCGACAGGTCGACGAACCTGCGGTTGAAGTTCTCGCCGCTTTGCAGCTCGAAGCGCCCCAGGGGCGCGTCCAGCAACACCTGCTCGAGGCCGACCGGGTTGGCCACCGGCACCAGGATGACCTCCTTGCGCAACCGCCCCTGCTGCTCCATGTCCGCAAGCCGCTGCTTTAGGTGCCAGGCCACCAGCATGCCCGGCAGCTCGTCGGCATGCAGCGAGGCCTGGATGTACACCTTGCCGGCGCCACGTGGGCCGAAATGGAAGCTGTGCAACTGGCGGGCGATACCCGGGACAGGGGAGAGCAGGTCGTGGGTCGAGTGGTGCATGGTGGTCCTGATGTGAGCGCTGTGCGGCAAGGGCCGGGATCAAGGATAGAAGCATAACTTCGGCGTTGGCGCACTATTCATATCGGCCGGGCGGACGGTGGAGCTCGGATATGGACTACCTGAAATGAGGACATGCCGAACCCGCAGGTGCTGTCTACTGATGCTTCATCGCGCTGCGCAACAAATATGTTGCGAGTGCAACCTGTTTGCTGCATTTTTCTCCTGGTGCATGCATGAAGTACAGCGAACTACGTCGATGGCTGCGTTCTCAGGGAGCCACCTTCGTTCCTGCCAAAGGCAGCCATTTCAAGGTTTACCTGGGCAATCGACAAACCATCTTCCCCGACCACGGCGCCAAGGAAACAGGGGAGGGGCTGAGGAAGAAGATCCTCAAGGATCTTGGACTGAGCGACTGACCACGCAACGAGGTTTCCAAATGAATTTCGACTATCCGGTAAACGTGCACCGTGATACAGGCAGTGTCTGGATCAGTTGTCCGGATATACCTGAGATGGCCAGTGCGGGCGATACGCTCGATGAAGCATTGTTCGATGCAGTGGATGCCCTGGAGTCAGCGCTTTCCCTGTACGTGGAGCGTCGGGCAGCCATTCCGTTGCCGACACCAGTGCAGTCAGCCGAGGCCATTGTCAGGTTGCCGGCGCTGACCGCGGCCAAGGCGGCGCTGTGGAACACCATGGTCTCTCAGAACGTGACCAAGACCGAAATGGCCCGACGGCTTGGCGTTAATCGGCCGCAGGTGGACCGGCTGGTTGATTTGCTGCATCGCTCCAAGATCGAGCAGGTCGAGCATGCCTTGCATGTATTGGGACAACGCATAGAACTCGCGGTGGTAGCTGCCTGAAGATGATCCGAGAGGTTCCTTCCTGGCGCAGATGCTGCGCCAGGAAGCTACTTCCGTGGGGCCGAAGGCCTATTTGCCAGGCACCAGCGTCAACCGCTGGCTACCGTAGGCCCGGGCAAAATTCTGCGGTTGCAGCGGCAGGCTGGTGAAGCGGCCCTTGAACCAGGCATCGAGCCCATCGCTGTAATGGTGGCTGGCCGGGTTGCCGGACTGGCCATTGCTGGTCAGCACCTGCAGCGGTTCGGTCTGCCCAAAATCGACGATCATCCGCGCCGAGGCCGGCAGTTGGGTGTCGAAGCTGCTCCCCCAGGCATAGGGCGTCAGGGCCAGGGTGCTGAAGTCGCCACCCGCCGCCAGGGGCGCGCGCTCGAGCTTGTCGCCCAGGCCGTGATAGGCCGGTGCCGGCCAGCGGTACTGATGCAGCTTGCCCCACTGCCAGGCACGGCGGTCGGCGCCGAGTTGTGTGGTGCCGGCATCCACCGCCGCAGCCAGGCTGCGGGCGAGGATGGCCGGCTTGTCTTCTTTTTGCGGCGTGCCGCGATCGTCCCAGAACGGGCTGTCCTCGCGCCCCAGCAGGTGGTCGGCCTGGGCGGAGTAGGAAAGCTTGGCATTGCCGATGAACGCTTGCCATGCCGGGCTGGATTCCGGGCCCAGTTCATCGAGGAAGGTCTGGCGAGTGACTGCCTGGAGGAACAGTTCGTACAAGGCGGCATCGGCCGACACCGGGCTTAGCCGGCCATCGAAGGCCTTTAGCCGCGCCAGCGCATCGCGAGCCTTGTCGCGCTGGGCGCCAGGCAGGGCGTCGATGGCCTGCTTGAGCGGCTGGGCCATGCCGGGGGCGTCGAACATCTGCTTGAGCTTGTCGGCCAGCAGTGTCACCTGATCGTTTTGCAGGGCCATCAGGCTGCGGCTGTCGTGACGACCGTTGCCGGCCAACTGGGCCAGGCGTTCGGCACGCTCGGGGTAGTACCAACTGCTCGACAGCTGCATGCCGTAGCCTTTGGGCAGGCTGCGCTGGTTGGCGTGGCCGATGAAGCCGGCGGGCGGATCCTGATCGTAGGGGTGCAGCATCGCGTCGGCGTAGCCATCCCAGTCGTAGCGCCCGTCCCAGCCTGGCGAGGGCAGCAGGCCCTGGCCTTCACGGCGGTTGGGATAGCGTCCGCTGACCTGCCAACCGATATGCTGGGGCTCGGCGAACACGAAGTTCAGCGCTGCCGCACCGACCTCGCGGGTGCTGTCGAAAGCACGCTCGATGTTTTGCGCGCGGGTCAGGTCGAACAGCGCATCTAGACTGCGATCATCCTTGAGCTGCGGTAGATGCAGGGCCAGGGCCAGGCTGCCATGCCCCGGCAACAGGGTGCCGTGGCGGGTGTCGTACATCACCTCGCGCTGAGGGCGCTTGCCGCGAACGAAGAAGGTCTCGTTGCGGGCACGCGCCGGTTGCCACTTGCCGTCGGCGAGGTAGGTCAGCTGGGGGCCCTGGCGGCGCACCTGCTCGAGGAACAGGTCCTGGTTGTCGGCCATCACCGCGCTGCTGCTCCAGGCCAGCTTGCCGTTGTAGCCTGCCAGTACGATCGGCAGCCCCGGCAGCGACAGGCCGGCGACCTGATACTTGCCGGTGTGGATCTGCACCGGGCTCAGTGCCCAGGCAGCGCGGCTGTCGCTGGCCAGCAGGCTCTTGCCGGCACGGCTGCGCTGGGGCGACAGGGCCAGGTTGCTCGAGCCGGGCACGCCCAGCAGGCCGAGGTCGGCCAATTGCTGGCCAGTGGCGGCGAGCGCGCCCAGGCCCGGCAGCTGGCTGGCCAGGTTCAGGCCCTTGAGCTTGTCGACTTCGCTTTCGGCCAGGGGCTCGTCCGGAGCGCCGGGCAGCAGCCAGGCCAGCTTGTCGGCACCGACCTTCTGCGCCAGGGTCAATGCCGACAGTTCCTCCTGCAGGTTCACCGACTGGCTGAAGGCGTAGAGGCTGAAGATCAGCGCCGAATCCTCGGGTTTCCAGTATTCCGGGCGATAACCGCTGCGAGCGAGTTCGCCCGGTAACTTGTCGCGATAGCGGAACAGGTAGGCGTTGACCCCGCGGGCATAGACTTCGAAGAAGCGCTTCAGGCGCGGCGAGGCATCGGCATACAGCTGGCTGGCACCCTGCTTGAGGTTGGCCGCGCGCATCAGCCGGTCGATCTCCAGGGCGTCGGCTCCCGCCAGCTCGGCCAGGCGCCCCTGGGCCAGCAGGCGCATGGCGACCATCTGCTCGATGCGATCCCCGGCATGCAGGTAGCCCAGGCTGAACAGCGCATCATGGAAGTTGCTGCTTTCGATCAGCGGCGCGCCCATGGCGTTACGCCGTACCGAGACGTTCTGCGCCAGGCCCTTGAGCGGTTGCACGCCGCTGTAGGGCAGGACGCTGTCCTGGTAGCCACCCATCTGGCAGCCGCCCAGCGCGAGCAGGCCAAGCAACGCGGCAGCACTGCCGAGGCGGAGGGGGAAGGGTGGAAGGACGGGGGCGGCCATGGCTGGATTCCTGCAGGGCGTGGCGGGGTTCTGAAAGGCGCTAAGGTAGTGAGCGCGCAGTCGCCGTGCAAGGTGCCGGGGAGCTTTATTTACCAGTGGTCATGCTGGAGCGGGTTGATCATGGGCCAAGCCCGTTCCCACGACGGTTTGCCTGGGAGTGGGCTTGGCCCTGAACACGTGCGCTGACGTTGATCAGGCGCCGTGGCACTTCTTGAATTTCTTCTCGCTGCCGCATGGGCAAGGGTCGTTGCGGCCGACGTCCTTCAGGGCGTTGCGCACCGGCTCCTGGTGGCCGTGGTTGCAGTGCGGGCCGTGCACATGGCCGTGGTCGTGGTGATGGTCGTGACCGTGATCGTGATCGCAGTCGGGGCCATGGACATGGGGTTGTTGGGTCATTGCAGCGTTACTCCGGTTTAAGATCGCCGGGGATTATCTCACCCCTTTGCCTCAAGTGCAGGTCCCGATGCACGAACAGTCCGGTGGCCAGCTCGCCACGCAGTTGATACTGCACGGGTTGCCCGCTCTTGAGCAGCTTTGCCAGAGGCTTGAGGTGCTGCCAGAGATTGGTCCGCACGGTGACCTTGAAGGTGCGCCGGGCATGGCCGCCAACGCTGCGCCACAGGCTGGCCTCGTCTTCGGCCAGCAACAGGTCGCCCAAGCGTACAGAATAGGCCAGGTGGCGGATGAACAGGCGGCTGTCATTGGGGTTGTCGACCCGCAGGTGCAGAACGAACTCCTGCTGGTGCAGGCGCACCTTCACCGGTTCCACCTCAAGCAGGTGCAACTGTGGTTCGCGCCAGGGATCACTGCCCCAGCTGACGCAGCCCGCCAACCCGCACAGCAGCAGGCTGAGCGAGAGCAGGCGGGCCAGGGTGCGCATGCTCAACTACCGAAGTAACTGGCGCAGCATTTCTTGAACTTCTGCCCGCTGGCACAGGGGCAGGGGTCGTTGCGTCCGGCCTTGAGGGGCGCGGTCGGGTCGATGAAGTACCAGCGTCCGGCATGCTGGACGAATGCCGAGCGCTCGCGGTGCTGGTGATCGCCCTCGAGGTCGTGCCAGCGCGCGGTGAACGTGACGAAGGCATGCTCGGGCTGCCCGCCCAGCACCTCGGCGCCCTCCACCTCCAGGCCTAGCCAAGTGCTCTGCGCGCTCCAGGCCGCCATGGCGGCGCGGTCCAGGCCCGGTTGCTGTGCTGGCAGGGTGGTGGCCACCAGATAATCCACCAGGCCCAGCACATAGGCGCTGTAGCGTGAACGCATCAGCGTCTGGGCATCCGGCGCTGGTGTTCCACTGTGATAGTGCCCGCAGCAGGTATCGAGCAGGTTGCCACTGCCGCAGGGGCAGATCGAGACACTCATTCGTTCACCACCAGTACTTGCCGAAGTTTTCTGGGTTGGCCCAGAACTTGGCATTGAGCCAGTCCGGGACCTGCTTGTAGTCATGCAGATCATAAGTGAACAGGCTCAACACCTGGTCATCGCGCTGGAACTGCTCGCTGGCCGAGAGCGCCAGCGAGTAAAAGTCGGTGGCCTGCCAGCCGCAGGCGGTCAGGTCGGCCAGCACCGCGACGCGGCTGGCGTTGAGGTTGCGAATGCCGCCCAGCAGCTCCAGGCCGGTGCGTTTGGGCAGGTGCTCCAGGCAATCGACCAGCACCGCCAGGTCGAAGCGCCGGGCGGCCTGTTCGGCGGGCAGCGGGCCGGGTGCGGTGGCTTCGATATGGGTATCGGGATGGGCGGCGGCGAAGGCTTCCAGAGCCGGGAAGCGGCTGCCCACCAGCAGCAAGTGGCGCGGGGTGAAGCGCTCCAGCAGGGCGGCCAGTGCCTGCTGGGGCGTGCGTTGGGAGAAAGCTTCGGTCATTGCCATTCCTCGTTCAGGTCGCTCAAGACTAACGGTCCCAGGCCAGCGGGCAAAGGGGCGCGCCGCTGCGGCGTGGCTTATTGTTGGCAGAGCGGGAAGCGCCGGTCTTTACTCCCAGAGCATCGGTTTTCTACCGATTCCCCCTAGGAGAAGCAACAAGATGAGCATAGTACGCACAGCGATACCCCTGGTTCTGCTCACCAGTGTGTTGACTGGTTGTGCAGGTTTACAGAAAACCGACTGGCCGAAGTGTGCTGCCGTCGGGGGCGTTGGCGGCGCGGCCCTGGGCGCGATCGAGAGCTCCAGCTGGGCTGGCTGGGGCGCCTTGCTCGGTGGCGGCCTGGCGGCGGGTTACTGCTGGGCCCATGGTGACGGTGACGAAGACGGCGATGGCGTCCCGGACAGCCGCGACAAGTGCCCGGGCACCCCGCGCGGCGTGCAGGTCGACGCCAATGGCTGCCCGCCGGAGCCGGCGCCGGTGGTCGAGGAGGTCGTGGTACAGAAGGAAGAAGTCATCGTCATCCGTGACGTGCATTTCGAGTTTGACTCGGCACGCCTGACGGCCACCGACAAAGAGCGCCTGAACACCATCGCCACGCGCCTCAAGCAGGAAGCCCCGAGCGCGCGACTGAGCGTTTCCGGTCACACCGACAGCGTTGGCTCCGACAGCTACAACCAGAAGCTCTCTGAGCGCCGCGCCCAGTCGGTGACCAACTACCTGGTCGAAAGCGGTGTACCGCGCGCCAGCTTCGTCTCGGTGGTGGGGGCGGGTGAAACGCAGCCGGTCGCCGACAACGCCACCGCCGATGGGCGTGCCATGAACCGTCGAACCGAGATCAAGATCCAGCGTTGACGGCGATGTGCCCGCGCCTTGAGAAGTGGCGTGGGCACGTCTTTACTCCTGTGTGACCGGTAGCGGCCGGTGACACAGGAGCATTCACCATGCGTGTATTGTCGAAAGCGGCACTGCCGTTGGTGGTGGCCACGAGCCTGCTGGCAGGCTGCGCCACCCACAGCGATGGCAGCGCGCCCCTCAATCAAAGGACATGGCCCATCTGCAGCCTGCTTGGCGGTTTGGTCGGTGGCGGCCTGGGCGCCATCGAAAGTTCCAGCTGGGCGGCTGGTGCCGGCGTTGCCGGTGCGATTGCCGGTGGGTTGATTTGTTATGCCCAGGATGGCGACGAGGATGGCGATGGCGTTTTCGACCGCCGCGACCGTTGCCCGGATACCCCGGCTGGTACCCAGGTCAACCATATGGGCTGCCCGTTGCCGCAATATCCAGCCACCGCACCGCAGCCAGAGCCTGCGGCGACCCCAGAGGTGATCACGCTGGATGATCAGGGCCAGGTGCTGTTCGCCTTCGACTCCGCCGAACTCACCCAGGGTGCCCAGCAGCGCCTGCAGGGCTTGCTGCCCAAGCTCAACGATCCCAGTGTGGCCAGTGTCAAGGTGATCGGTTTCACTGACAGCGTGGGCTCCGACAGTTACAACCAACGCCTGTCCGAGCGCCGTGCCAGCGGTGTTGCGGAGTACCTGATCAGCCAGGGCCTGGCGCCGAACAAGGTGACCAGCCAGGGCCGTGGCGAGAGTGAGCCGGTGGCTGACAACGACACCGACGAAGGTCGCTCGCGCAACCGACGGGTGGAACTCCACCTGAACTGACCCCTCTGGCGCATGCCCCGGCAGTAGGGTTACTGTTGCCGACGCGGTCCGCTCGAACGAACCGCTTCGGCATAACAATAAATCATGGGGGCGGGGTATGAAGTTCATCCTGGGCCTGGGCAAGGCTCTGACGGTGGCATTCTGGGGTGTGGTGCTGTTCAACCAGTTCATGCCGCAGCCATTGCCGCTCAATCTGCTGATCAATGCCGCAGGTATCGTCGTGCTGTCGCTGCATGTGCTCGAGGTGCTGTTCTTCAACGGCAGCCTGCGCGGGCGCAGCCACCGCTGGTTCGACCGCCTGCAGATTCTGTTGACCGGCATCTTCCATGTCATGTCCATTCCCCGGTCGCAGGAGGCGCCGAGCCATGCGTAAACTGATTTTGCTGGCTGTAATGGCTACACCCTTGGCCCAGGCCGAAAGCCTGGAGGTTGCTCCCCATTCCATGCTGCGACTGCCGAACAAGGCGGCTAGCGTGCATCTGGAGCACCTGCGGGTGGCCGACTCGGCGACCTTGTTGCTACCAGCCAGCCTTACCGAACTGAAGATCGACCGGCTCGAACTGGGGCGCGATGCGCGCATCGCCATCGCGCCGGCCGAGCGCGACCTGCGCATCGAGGCGTTGACGGCTCGGCTGGGCGAGGGTAGCGAATTCAGTGCGCCAGGGGCGCCCGGAAGCTACGAGCGGCCCGCGCGGCCGGGGCGTAACCTGGATCTGCGGCTGCAGGCGTTGGAGGCGGAGCGGCTATCGATCGACGCCCGGGGCGGGGCTGGGGCGCCGGGGTATGTCGGGCTCGACGGCGCCAATGGCAAGCCTGGGGGCTGCACCTGGGGGCAGGCCAGTCGTGGGGCGAATGGCGATGATGGTGGCAACGGGCATGATGGGGCTCCCGGTGGGCGAGTTCGTCTGGCGGTGCCTGAAGGGTTTGCGCAGGAGCGGATTGTGGTGCGGCTTGATGGTGGTGCGCCTGGTAAGGCGGGGGCTGCGGGGAAGGCCGGGGCGGGTGGGGTCAGTAAGGGGTGTCTGGTTTATCGGACCGATGCGGGGGGGAATGGGCGGCCTGGGCAGGCCGGGCAGCCTGGGTTGGCTGGGGCCTCGGGGGAGTTGATTCTTCAGCGGCTTTGAGTTTTTCTGGGGTAGTGTTGTTTGGTTGTTTGGTTGTTTGGTTGTTTGGTTGTTTGGTTGTTTGGTTAGTTGGTGTTGGAAGTTGTATGCGCATTCATTTGCGATGTCGACGCTTATTCACCTTTCCGCCCTTACGGCGGGTCCCTTTTTGAAGGATCAAAAAGGAACCAAAAAATCCTCGCTCCATTCATCCGGCCCTCCGCTTCGCTCCGGGTTCCCTCACTCCGGCCTTGCTCCCGGGAGGACCGCGCTGAACGCCCCATCCTGGGGCGCAGCGCTTGACGGGCATCCATGCCCGTCACCTCCCTCCGCAAGTCCTGCGTTCGGCCTCCTGAAGTCGCGAAGTTACGGGCGGCGCCTGCACTAACGCAGCTAGTCGCTAGTTGCCATCGTGGGAACTCTAGATCAACATCGCGGGGCAAGCCCGCTCCCACCATAGTTTAACTACGTGATTCAACGTGGGAGCGGGCTTGCCCCGCGATAGCGTAATGAAGAACAATATAACAGCCACTAACAAAACCAACATATCTGCTCTTGATCTGCTCTTGATCTGCTCTTGATCTTGCTTCTAAGTGCGCGATAGTTCAGGCGCCACCAATTGCGACTTCAGGAGGCCGAGTGGAGTTCTTGCGTAGTGGGCGACGGCCATGGATGGCCGTCGAGCGCTGCGCCCCAGGATGGGGCGTACAGCGCGGTACCCACGGGAGCAAGAACGGAGCGAGGGAACCCCGGAGCGAAGCGTAGGGGCCGTATGAACGGAGCCGAACGGTTTTGCCTACTTTTGTCAAGACAAAAGTAGGTCGCCGTAAAGGCGAAAGGGTGACTAAATGTCGATATCGTCTACGAATGTGCTTACAAATACCAAAACAATCTCTCAAGCCAAACCCAAACCCCTCAAACCAAAACCCGCGAACTTGCCACCCCCACCACTAACACCCCAATCAACAAATTAACCCCAACCAACCGCCGAATCCGCCCCAACACCCCAGCCCCCGAAGCCCAATCCCCAGCCTCCACCGCCGCACGCAGCTCAGGCAACAACAACCCCTGAACCCGCATGAACAACGCAAACATGACAATCCCCCCGCCAATCATCACCTGCACATAACGAGGCGCGGTCTCGAACCCGGCAAACCGCAGGTGGATCATGCCGACCCCGCTGACAGCCAGCACCGCCACCGCCAGCCAGACCCATCTGAAGAACCGCTGGAAAACCTCCACCCACAATCGCAGCCGCGCAGGCCCCTCCAGCGCTGCAACCGTGGCCGGCCGCAGCACCAGCCAGGCGAAGAACATCCCGCCGACCCAGACGAGGGCGGCCAGGACATGCAAGGTGTAGGGCAGGGCAAAGGCAAGCATCCGGATCTCCATGCGGCACAAAGGGCAATAGCGGGGTATGATAGCCGGCCCATGCGAAACACTGAAAATATATCCAGCCCTCCGGGCGCCTGCAGACCATGATCAGCAACGAACTCAAAGCCACCATCCAGGGCGCCTACTCGCGTTTCCTCGAAGCCAAAAGCCTCAAGCCGCGTTACGGCCAGCGCCTGATGATCGCCGAAGTGGCCAAGGTCCTCGGCGATATCGCCAGCGACGATGAAGGCCGCCGTGCCGGCGAGCCCGCGGTGGTTGCCGTCGAGGCCGGTACCGGTACCGGCAAGACCGTCGCCTACAGCCTGGCCGCGATCCCCGCCGCCAAGGCCGCCGGCAAGCGCCTGGTGATCGCCACCGCGACTGTGGCGCTGCAGGAGCAGATCGTCTTCAAGGACCTGCCCGACCTGATGCGCAACAGCGGGCTGAACTTCAGCTTCGCCCTGGCCAAGGGCCGTGGCCGTTACCTGTGCCTGTCCAAGCTCGACGTCCTGCTGCAGGAAGGCCACGCCCAGTCGGCCACCGCCCAGCTGTTCGAGGAGGAGGGCTTTCGCATCGAGGTCGACGAGCGCAGCCAGAAGCTGTTCAACAGCATGATCGAGAAGCTCGCCGGCAACCGCTGGGACGGCGATCGCGACAGCTGGTCGGAGGCCATCGAGGACCAGGACTGGGCACGGCTGACCACCGATCACAGCCAATGCACCGGCCGGCACTGTCCCAACTTCCAGCAGTGCGTGTTCTACAAGGCCCGTGAAGGCATGGGCAAGGTCGACGTGATCGTCACCAACCACGACATGGTCCTGGCCGACCTGGCACTTGGCGGTGGCGCCGTGCTGCCCGACCCGCGCGACACAATGTACGTGTTCGACGAAGGCCACCACCTGCCGGACAAGGCCATCGGCCATTTCGCCCATTATTCGCGGCTGCGCTCCACCGCCGACTGGCTGGAGCAGACCGCCAAGAACCTGACCAAACTGCTGGCCCAGCATCCACTGCCGGGCGACCTCGGCAAGTACATCGAGCAGGTGCCGGAGCTGGCCCGCGAGGTGCGTACCCAGCAGCAGTTCATGTTCACCCTGTGCGAGCAGGTGGCGGACTTCCGCGCCGGCGAGGACATGGAAGGTCGCGACCGCCCGCGTTATCGCTTCGAGGGCGGCGTGGTACCGGAGCAGATCCGTGAAGTAGGCATCGAGCTCAAGAAAGGTTTCGCCCGCCTCAACGACCTGTTCACCCGCCTGGCCGACCTGCTCAAGGAAGGCATGGACGGCGAGAACAACATCGGTATCGCCAGCCACCAGGCCGAGGAGTGGTACCCACTGTTCGGCAGCCTGGTGACCCGTGCCCAGGGCAACTGGGAGCTGTGGACCGCCTTTACCGCTGAAGACCCCGAAGACAACCCGCCCATGGCTCGTTGGCTGACCCTGGCCGAAAGCGGCGCGCTGTTCGACATCGAGGTCAACGCCAGCCCCATCCTCGCTGCCGAGATGCTGCGCAAGAGCCTGTGGAACGTCGCCTATGGCGCCCTGGTGACCTCGGCGACGCTCACTGCGCTGGGCAAGTTCGACCGCTTCCGCATGCGTTCGGGCCTGCCACGCGACGCGGTTCAGTGCGTGGTGCCCAGCCCGTTCGTGCATGGTGACGCCGGGCTGCTGCGGGTGCCCGACCTGGGTGCCGATCCGCGCGACGCCACGGCGCACACCGCGGCGATCATTCGCGAGCTGCCAGCCATCGTCGAGGACGCCCGCGGCGCGCTGGTGCTGTTCTCCTCGCGCAAACAGATGCAGGACGTGTTCGACGGCCTGGACCGCGACTGGCGCAAGCTGGTGCTGATCCAGGGCAACCTGTCCAAGCAGGAAACCCTGAACAAGCACAAGGCGCGGGTCGACGACGGCCAACACAGCGTGCTGTTCGGCCTGGCCAGCTTCGCCGAGGGTGTCGACCTGCCGGGCGCCTATTGCGAGCATGTGGTGATCGCCAAGATCCCCTTCGCGGTGCCGGACGATCCGGTCGAGGCCGCGCTGGCCGAATGGATCGAAGCCCGTGGCGGCAATCCGTTCATGGAAATCGCCGTGCCCGACGCCTCGCTGCGCCTGATCCAGGCCTGTGGCCGGCTGCTGCGTACCGAGCAGGACCGTGGCGTGATCACCTTGCTTGACCGCCGTCTGGTCACGCAACGCTATGGCAAGGCTATTCTCAATGCGCTGCCACCTTTCCGACGGGAAATCGGCTGACTGCCGGAGCAACACTCACAACCCGTTGTCCATTACTCGATTGCGAGCCCATGACGGGCTCCGAAGGAGAGCCACCGCCCCATGATCCGCCGCGCCTTGCCTGTCGTGTTCTCCGTGTTGTTCAGTGCGCCTTTGCTGGCCGGGCAGCAGACCCTGTTCAGCTTCGTGCGCCCGGCCTCGGTGGTGAATGTCATCACCCAGGACACCAGCCTGCCGCAGTACAACGCGGAGCAGACAGCCGAAGGCGAGGTGTTGCGGCGCGTGGTGTTCAACCCGGTGGCGCAGCCGACACTGCGCCTCGCGCCGCAGAGCGGGGCGTGGGACTGGTCTGCCGGCCAGGCGCTGACCCTGCGCCTGCAGAGCGGCATGGACTGGGCGCTGACCGTTGATGTGGTGGTGCAAAGCAGCGACGGACGCACGCTCACCAGCCGCATCGACCTGCCGGCCGGGCCTGCGCAGACCGTGATGATACCGCTCAAGGCCCGTTCACCACTGAGCCAGGGCATGCGCGCCGGGCCGCCGATGCCCTGGACCTACGAAGGCCAGCGCCTGCTGCTGGCAAGCAGCGAAGGAGCAGCCGACCTGGCCCAAGTCACCTCGGTCAGCTTGAGCATCCCCGGCCCCAAGGTTGCGCAGAGCCTGTTGATCGAGAAGGTCGGCGTGCAGGATGACGACCAGGCGTTCAAGGCTGCCTACGACCAACTGATCGATGTCTATGGGCAATCGACCCGTGGTCGCTGGCCGGAAAGAATCGTCAACGACGAGCAGCTCAAGGCTGCCGACAGCCGTGAACAGGCACAGCTCAAGGGCTGGCTGGCCGAGCGCGACAAGCTCAAGCTGGATACCTATGGCGGCCTGC
This sequence comes from Pseudomonas soli, assembly GCF_021283165.2. Lineage (NCBI taxonomy): Bacteria > Pseudomonadati > Pseudomonadota > Gammaproteobacteria > Pseudomonadales > Pseudomonadaceae > Pseudomonas > Pseudomonas soli. Next base: position 4,650,794 of record NZ_CP128543.1, on the reverse strand, counting down.
TGGAGGGTCCTGCGTTCGAAGCCAAGGGCTTCTTCCGCACCGAGAAACGCGACGGTCGCTGGTACCTGGTGACGCCGGAAGGGCATCCGTTCTATTCGCTCGGCGTCAATGCCGTCGCCGCCGATGGCGGGCGCACCTATGTCGCCGGCCGTGAGGGCATGTTCAAAGCCTTGCCGGGAGAAGGCGACACCCTGAGTGCCTTCTATGGCGAAGGCAACAACGATGACGGCAATGCGTCGTCCCAAGGCCGTGGTTTCAAGCAGGGGCGCTGGTTCGACTTCTACGCGGCCAATCTTCAGCGCACCTACGGCAAGCCTTGCCCGCAGGGAGAGGTGGCGTGCCCGGTGGCGGTGCTGGACGCCCAGCGCTGGCAGACCCATACCCTGGATCGCCTGCAGGCCTGGGGCTTCAATACCCTTGGCAACTGGAGCGATGTGTCGCTCGGGCAAGCCAAGCGCCTGCCGTACACCCTGCCGCTGTCGATCGTCGGTGACTACGCCAGCATCAGCACCGGCATGGACTGGTGGGGGCGCATGCCCGACCCGTTCGACCCGCGTTTCGCCATGGCCACCGAGCGTGCCGTGGCCATTGCTGCCCGGGATCACCGTGACGATCCTTGGCTGATCGGTTACTTCGCCGACAACGAGCTGGCCTGGGCCGCGCCGGGGGACGACCCCAAGGCACGGTATGGCCTGGCCTATGGCACCTTGCGCCTGACCACCGATGTGCCGGCCAAGCGCGCCTTCCTCAAGCAACTGCGCGACAAGTACCGCAACCAGCAGGGGCTGTCGAAGGCCTGGGGTATTGAGCTGACCGCCTGGGAGCTGATGGAAGACCCGGGTTTCGAGGCGCCGTTGCCCAACCCGGAGCATCCGGAAATCGAGCGCGACTACCAGTACTTCCAGCAGGTGTTTGCCGAAACCTATTTCAAGACCATTTCCGACGCGCTGAAATGGCATGCGCCCAACCATCTGCTGCTCGGTGGCCGCTACGCGGTCAGCACCCCCGAGGCGGTGAAGGCCTGCGCCGAGTTCTGTGATGTGCTGAGCTTCAACTTCTATACCTTGAAGCCTGACGACGGCTACGACTTCGCCCGCCTGGCCGAGCTCGACAAGCCGGTGCTGGTCTCGGAGTTCCAGTTCGGCTCGCGCGACCGTGGTCCGTTCTGGCCAGGCCCGCTGGAAGTGGCCCGCGAGGAAGATCGTGGCCCGGCGTATGCCAACTTCCTCAAGGCCGCCATGAATCAGCCGATGATCGTCGGCGCGCACTGGTTCCAGTATCTCGATCAACCCGCCAGTGGGCGCCTGCTCGATGGCGAGAACGGTCATCTTGGCCTGGTCGCTGTCACCGATGTGCCTTATGCGGGGTTCATCGAGGCGGTACGCCGCAGCAACCTGCAAGTCCTTGGGCATTTGCGCACAGCGTTGGACAAGCCGTAGTTCCGGATAACCACCCAGCCATCTTCAGTAGGCAAATCGCCCAACTACTGAAACAATGCACCCCTTTGCAAGCCAGGCAGTAAAGAGAGGTAGTCGGGTGCAGATCCAGGGTCACTATGAGCTGAAGTTCGAGGCGGTGCGCGATGCTTTCGCCGCGTTGTTCGAGGATCCCCAGGAACGTGGTGCCGCGTTGTGCATCCAGGTCGGCGGAGAAACCGTGGTCGACCTGTGGGCCGGCAGTGCCGACAAGGATGGCCGCGAGGCCTGGCACAGCGACACCATCGCCAACCTGTTCTCCTGCACCAAGACCTTTACCGCCGTCACCGCCCTGCAACTGGTGGGCGAGGGCAAGCTCGCCCTCGACGCGCCGGTGGCGCGCTACTGGCCGGAATTCGCCCAGGCCGGCAAGGAGCAAGTCACCCTGCGCCAGCTGCTCAGCCACCGCGCCGGCCTGCCGGCCATCCGCGAGCTGCTGCCGGCCGAAGCCCTGTATGACTGGCAGGCCATGGTCGATGCCCTTGCCGCTGAAACGCCCTGGTGGACGCCCGGCAGCGAGCACGGGTACGCGGCGATCACCTACGGCTGGCTGATTGGCGAATTGATCCGCCGCGCCGATGGTCGTGGTCCGGGCGACTCCATCGTCGCCCGCACCGCCAAGCCGCTGGGCCTGGACTTCCACGTTGGCCTGGCGGATGAAGAGTTCCACCGCGTGGCGCATATCGCCCGCGGCAAGGGCAACCCTGGCGATGCCGCCGCCCAGCGCCTGCTGCAGGTGACGATGCGCGAGCCCGAGGCCTTGTCCACCCGGGCCTTCACCAACCCGCCAGCGATCCTCACCAGCACCAACAAGCCCGAATGGCGGCGCATGCAGCAGCCGGCGGCCAATGGCCATGGCAATGCCCGCAGCCTGGCGGGCTTCTATGCCGGCCTGCTCGACGGCAGCCTGCTCGAATCCGAACTGCTTGACGAACTGACCCGCGAGCACAGCCTGGGCCAGGACCGCACGCTGCTCACCCAGACCCGTTTCGGCCTGGGTTGCATGCTCGACCAGCCGGAGGTGGCCAACGCCACCTTCGGCCTTGGCGCACGTGCCTTCGGTCACCCCGGCGCCGGTGGCTCGGTCGGTTTTGCCGACCCCGAACATGACGTGGCCTTCGGCTTCGTCACCAATACCCTCGGCCCCTACGTGCTGATGGATCCCCGCGCGCAGAAACTGGTGCGGGTGCTTGGCAGTTGCCTTTGATCGGGTAACGCGGGTATTGCCAGTTCCCTTTGACTATCCTCAATGCCAACGCCTGAAGCGTATGGGCAAAATTTCTTTCTATTTCATGGTGTATCGCTGATGTCTTCACATAAAACCTTAGCACTCGCCCTGTGCCTGGCCATGACCGGTTGCGCCAGCCACTCCCCGGACGCCGCAAAGGACGGTGGCCTGAACTGGTGGCCATTTGGTTCGGACAAGGTCGCTGACAAGGAAGTGAAGGAGGCCGTCGTCGAGAACGTGGCCAAGGCCGACGCCAAGTCCGAAAGCGGCAGCCGTTGGTGGTGGCCGTTCGGCAGCGATGAGAAAAAGGACACGGTCGCGGCGGTGCCGAAGATCGACCACAAGGCCACGCAGGCCTGGCTCGACCAGTACGAGCCGAAGGTCCGCGAAGCGATCAAGGGCAGCAAGTTCGAGCTGGAGCGCCGCGAGGATTTGCTGGCGGTGACCATCCCCGTCGACAGCTCCTACAACCCTGATCGCCCGAACATGCTGCTGCCCGCGACCCTTGGCCCGATCACCCAGGTCGCCAAGGTCATCGAGACCGATACCAAGACCGCTGTGCTGATCCTCGGCCACGCCGACACCAGCGGCGCCACGGCCGCCAACCAGAAGCTCAGCCTCGAGCGCGCCGCTTCGGTGTCGGCGATCTTCCGGCTCAGCGGCCTGCAGCGCGACCGCCTGATGCTCAAGGGCATGGGCGCGGTGATGCCGCGTGCCGCCAACGACAGCGCCGAAGGCCGTGCCTTGAACCGCCGTGTCGAACTGCTGCTGACCCCGCAGAACACCATGGTCGCATTGCTCGCCAAGTACCAGCAGGCCGCCCCGGCGCCGGCTCCGGCGGCGATGGTTGCCACCCAGGACGCCAAGGCCCCGGCCGCCAAGCCTGTCGCCAAGGCCGCCGCCAAGCCGGCTGCGAAGAAACCTGCCGCCAAAGCCAAGGCGCCGGTCAAGGCCAGCACCACCGCCAAGAAGAAAGCCGCTGTGGCCAAGCCAGCCGCGAAGAAGGCCGCCACCGACAAGAAAGTCGCCGCCAACAGCCCTGCGAAGACCAACTGATCGTCAAGGAAACGCAGCATGACCCAATCCCTGGCCGATATGCGCCGCGACTACACCCGTGATGGCCTGGCCGAAGCCCAGGCTCCCGGGGAGCCGTTCGCGCTGTTCCACCACTGGTTCGCCGATGCGGTGAAGACCGAGCAGCTACCGGTGGAAGCCAACGCCATGACCCTGGCCACCGTTGATGCCGAGGGGCGTCCGCATTGCCGGGTGTTGCTGCTCAAGGCGCTGGACGCACGCGGTTTTACCTTTTTCACCAACTATGAAAGTGCCAAGGGCCAGCACATTGCGGCCAACCCTTATGCGGCGATGACCTTCTTCTGGCCGGCGCTGGAGCGCCAGGTGCGGATCGAGGGGCGGGTGGAGAAGGTCACGGCCAAGGAGTCGGACGACTATTACCAGGTGCGCCCGCTGGGCAGCCGGTTGGGGGCCTGGGCGTCGCCGCAGAGCCGGGTGATTGCCGATCGCGAGGAGCTGGAAGGCCTGGTCAGGGCTACCGAGGCGCGCTTTTCCGACAGCCAGCCGCATTGCCCGGAGCATTGGGGCGGTTACCGCTTGCTACCCGAGCGCATCGAGTTCTGGCAGGGGCGAGCGAGCCGCTTGCATGACCGCCTGAACTACCGCCTGGTCAATGGCCAGTGGGCGCGCGAGCGCCTGGCGCCCTGACAAGAATGGGGCCGCAACGCGGCCCCATCATCAACGATACCCCGCCGCTTCCCGTTCCAACCACGCCGCCAACTCCTTGCGCCGCACCTTCTCCACCCGCGCCCGCTCCAGCAACTTGAGCATGAAGTCCTGCTTCGCCGGATCCTCCCCGGCCAGCGACAGCGCCAGGTCCCGGTCCATCCAGCGGCGCATGCGCACATACAGCCACCCGTGAAAATACAGCCCGGCGACCGTCACGACGACGACGATGAAGTAATCCATGGCTATCCTTGGTCTCACCTGTAGGCCCGCAAATCAGCCAGCAACGGCTGTACCTGAGCTGAATGAGAACAATTTTATAACGTTTGCGCCGTGACACTTGTCAAGGCGCGGAGTCTAATGGACACCTGTCTTATGGAGATTGTCCCCATGCGTAAATCCGCTTTGCTGCTGGCCAGCTTCACCACCGTGTCGCTGCTGTTGGGCGGCTGCCAATCGTCGCTGACCGGCGACAGCTACTCCCGTGATGAGGCCCGCCGCGTGCAGACCGTGCGCATGGGCACCATCGAATCCCTGCGTCCGGTGAAGATCGAAGGCACCAAGACGCCAATCGGTGGCGGCGCTGGCGCCATTGTCGGTGGTGTCGCCGGCAGTGCCGTCGGTGGTGGCCGTGGCAGCATCGTCGCGGCGGTGATCGGTGCCGTGGCCGGTGGCTTGGCAGGCTCCGCCGCCGAAGAAGGCCTGACCCGTACCCAAGGCGTCGAGATCACCGTGCGTGAAGACGACGGCAGCATGCGCGCCTACGTGCAGCAAGTGCAGCAGAACGAGATCTTCCGTGTGGGTGAGCGTGTTCGCATCATGACTGTCGACGGCACCAGCCGCGTCACTCACTGACGGCACGCTTGAAAAGAAAACCCCGACCGGCTTGGCCGTGTCGGGGTTTCTTTTTGCCTGCAAAAGGCGATCGGGTTAGTCGTTCAGCCCGAGGATATCCCGTGCCACCGCTTCGGCGATGCGAATCCCGTCGACACCAGCGGACAGGATGCCGCCGGCGTAGCCTGCGCCTTCACCTGCCGGGAACAGGCCCTTGAGGTTGAGGCTCTGGAAGCTGGCGTCACGGGTGATGCGCAGTGGCGACGAGGTGCGGGTTTCGATGCCGGTCAGCACCGCGTCGTGCAGGTTGTAGCCCTTGATCTGGCGGTCGAAGGCCGGCAGCGCTTCACGGATCGCCTCGATGGCGAAGTCCGGCAGGCTCGGTGCCAGGTCGCCCAGGGTCACGCCCGGTTTGTACGACGGCTCGACGCTGCCCAGCGCGGTGGACGGGCGCCCGGCGACGAAGTCACCGACCAACTGCGCCGGTGCCTGGTAGTTGCTGCCGCCCATCACGTAGGCATGGGCTTCCAGGCGCTCCTGCAGCTCGATACCGGCCAGCGGGCCACCCGGGTAGTCGCGCTCGGGGTCGATACCGACGACGATGCCGGAGTTGGCGTTACGCTCATTGCGCGAGTACTGGCTCATGCCATTGGTCACCACACGGCCAGGCTCGCTGGTGGCGGCGACCACGGTGCCGCCCGGGCACATGCAGAAGCTGTAGACCGAACGACCGTTCTTGGCGTGGTGCACCAGCTTGTAGTCGGCGGCGCCGAGTTTCGGGTGGCCGGCGTACTTGCCCAGGCGCGCCTTGTCGATCAGCGACTGCGGGTGCTCGATACGGAAACCGACCGAGAACGGCTTGGCCTCCATGAACACGCCCTTGGCGTGGAGCATGCGGAAGGTATCGCGGGCGCTGTGCCCCAGGGCCAGCACCACATGCCGCGAGTGCAACTGTTCACCGCTCTGCAGTACAACGCCGGTGAGCTGCTCGCCGTCCATCAGCAGGTCGGTGACCTTCTGCTCGAAGCGTACCTCACCGCCCAGGGTGATGATTTCCTCGCGCATCTTCTCGACCATGCTGGTCAGGCGGAAGGTACCGATGTGCGGCTTGTTGATGTAGAGGATCTCGTCGGGCGCGCCGGCCTTGACGAACTCTTCCAGTACCTTGCGCCCGTGGTGATTCGGGTCCTTGATCTGGCTGTATAGCTTGCCGTCGGAGAAGGTCCCGGCGCCGCCTTCGCCGAACTGTACGTTGGATTCGGGGTTGAGCACGCTCTTGCGCCACAGGCCCCAGGTGTCCTTGGTACGCTGGCGCACCTCTTTACCGCGCTCGAGCACGATCGGCTTGAAGCCCATCTGCGCCAGCAGCAGCCCGGCGAAGATGCCGCAGGGGCCGAAGCCGACCACGATCGGGCGCGCAGGCAGCTCGGCCGGGGCCTGGCCGACGAACTTGTAGCTGACGTCCGGGGCCACGCCGATCTTGGCGTCGCTTTCGAAGCGGCGCAGCAGTTCGTCTTCGTTGCTGGTTTCAAGGTCGATGGTGTAGATGAACAGCAGCTCGCTGTTCTTCTTGCGCGCATCGTAGCTGCGCTTGAACAGGGTGAAGCCGAGCAGTTGCTCATCGCTGATGCCCAGGCGCTGGACGATGGCGGCGCGCAGCTCGTCGTCGGAGTGGTCCAGGGGCAGCTTCAGTTCGGTGATTCGTAGCATGGCAGGGTCCAGTATCCCGGCCATGGGCGGCCGGCGGCTTTACACAAACCGCCAAGTATAAGCTGTTAGCCGCCCCGACTGGCAGGATAAAAGCACCCGGTGATCAGAGGTCGCGGGCGCCGCCGTAGTAGGCGCAGCCCTGCAGGGTCTTGCCGTCGATGCGCAGCTCGGCCTTGAGGTGACGGATGGCGCCGGTGGCGCCGTCGACGCAGCGCTGTGGCGCGACCCACAGTTCGACACGCTGGCCGTTGGCCTCGCTGGACAGGCTCAGGCCACCGCCGGGCAGCGCTTCTTCCAGGTAAGGCAATGGCAACGGCTCCTGGCCGATGCGGTTGAGCACCATGCCCTTGCCGCTGGCCTTGATGTCCCAGTCCGGCTCGTGGCCGCCGGCGCGCAGGGTCAACTGCTTGAAGTTGGGGTCTTCGCAGCCACGGTATTCGGAGGTGTCGAGGCGGTACAGGCGGGTCACGTCGAGCTGGCCGTCGCTGCCTGCCTGCTTGCTGCCGGCCATGCGCGCGCGGACATCGGCAAACAGCTTGTCACCGGCGTCGTCGGCCAGGGTGGCGGCCTCTTGCAGGATGCCGGTGCTGGCAGCGTCGTTGACGATGAAGCGGCGGCTCTCGTTGCAGGGTTTGAACAGCAGATGGCCGCCGGCCGCGCTCAGTTCGCCTTGCAGACGGGTGGTGCCCAGGTTCGGGTCGACCGGTTTTTCGGCCAGCATCTGGCAGCCTGCGAACAGCGGCAGCAGGGCGGTGAGCAGCAGGGAAGGGGTGAGGCGCATCAGGCGGGCTCCGGTGTTCGGGCAAAAAGTGCCGGTCACGTTACCGAGCCTGCCGGGCCTCTACAAGAGGCACGGCCTCATCGCGGCGCAAGAAAAAAGGGCCCGAAGGCCCTTTGATCATTCAACCCCCGAGGTACGCATCGCGTACCTTCGGGTCGGTCAGCAACGCTTCACCGGTACCCTGCATCACCACCTTGCCGTTCTCCAGCACATAGGCGCGGTCGGCGATCTTCAGCGCCTGGTTGGCGTTCTGCTCCACCAGGAACACGGTCACGCCATCGCGGCGCAGCTGTTCGATGATGTCGAAGATCTGCTGGATGATGATCGGCGCGAGGCCCAGCGATGGTTCGTCCAGCAACAGCAGCTTGGGCTTGCTCATCAGCGCCCGGCCGATGGCCAGCATCTGCTGCTCGCCACCGGACATGGTGCCGCCACGCTGGATGTAACGCTCCTTCAGACGCGGGAACAGTTGCAGGACCTTGTCCAACTGCTCCTGGTAGTCGCCCTTGTTGGTGAAGAAGCCGCCCATGGCCAGGTTTTCCTCGACGGTCAGGCGGGCGAACACGCGGCGACCTTCCGGCACTACCGCGATGCTCTTGCGCATGATGTGCGACGACGGTTGGCCGACCAGTTCCTCGCCCAGGTACTTGATGCTGCCGCTGCTCGCCTGGGGCGAGCCGCACAGGGTCATCAGCAAGGTCGACTTGCCGGCGCCGTTGGCGCCGATCAGGGTGACGATCTCGCCCTGGTTGATCTCGACGTTGACGCTGTGCAGCGCCTGGATCTTGCCGTAGAAGGTGGAAACGTTCTCGAACTTCAGCATTTACGCCTCCCCCAGGTAGGCCTTGATCACATCAGGGTTGCCGCGAATCTCTTCCGGCGTGCCGTCGGCCAGGGGCGTGCCCTGGTTGATCACCACGATGTGGTCGGAAATGCTCATCACCAGCTTCATGTCGTGCTCGATCAGCAGCACGGTCACGTTGTGCGATTCGCGCAGGTAGGCGATGAGGGCCTTGAGGTCCTCGGTCTCCTTGGGGTTCAGACCGGCGGCCGGTTCGTCGAGCATGATGATCCGCGGTTGGGTCATCATGCAGCGGGCGATTTCCAGGCGTCGTTGCTGGCCGTAGGCCAGGGTGCCGGCGGTACGGTTGGCGAACTCGGTCAGGTTGACCTTCTCCAGCCAGTACTGGGCGCGCTCCATGGCCTCCTTCTCGCTGCGGCGGAAGCTCGGGGTCTTGAACAGGCCGGCGAAGAAGTTGGTGTTGAGGTGGCGGTGCTGGGCGATCAGCAGGTTTTCCAGCGCGGTCATTTCCTTGAACAGGCGCACGTTCTGGAAGGTTCGCACCACGCCCTTGCGGGCGATCTGATGGCCGGCCAGGCCCTGGATCGGCTGGCCGTCGAGCAGGATGGTGCCGCCGCTGGGCTTGTAGAAGCCGGTCAGGCAGTTGAACACGGTGGTCTTGCCGGCGCCGTTCGGGCCGATCAGTGCCACCACCTGTTTTTCCTTGACGGTCAGGGCCACGCCGTTGACCGCCAACAAGCCGCCGAAGCGCATGCTCAGGCCGCTGACTTGCAGAATTTCGCGGCTCATCGAGGCAGCTCCATGTGCGGACGTTGCATGGGCAGCAGGCCCTGCGGACGCCAGATCATCATCAACACCATCAGCGCACCGAACATCAGCATCCGGTATTCGCTGAACTCACGCATCATCTCCGGCAGCAGGATCATCACGATGGCCGCGAGAATCACGCCCAACTGCGAACCCATGCCCCCCAGCACGACGATGGCGAGGATGATCGCCGACTCGATGAAGGTGAACGACTCCGGTGTCACCAGGCCCTGGCGGGCGGCGAAGAAGCTGCCGGCGAAACCGGCGAAGCAGGCACCCAGGGTGAACGCCGAGAGCTTGATCACGGTAGGGTTCAGGCCCAGCGCGCGGCAGGCGATCTCGTCTTCACGCAGCGCTTCCCAGGCACGGCCGATCGGCATGCGCAACAGGCGGTTGATCACGAACAGCGCCAGCAGGGCCAGCAGCAGGGCGACCAGGTAGAGGAAGATGACCTTGTTGATCGAGTTGTATTCCAGCCCGAAGAACTCGTGGAAGGTCTGCATCCCCTCGGCGGCGCGGCGCTCGAAGGTCAGGCCGAAGAACTCCGGCTTGGGGATGTTGCTGATGCCGTTGGGGCCGCCGGTCCAGTCGGTGAGGTTACGCAGGAACAGGCGGATGATCTCGCCGAAGCCCAGGGTCACGATCGCCAGGTAGTCACCGCGCAGGCGCAGCACCGGGAAGCCGAGCAGGAAGCCGAAGGTCGCGGCCATCAGGCCGGCGATCGGCAGGCACACCCAGAAGCTCCAGCCCAGGTAGTGCGAGAGCATCGCGTAGCTGTAGGCGCCGACGGCGTAGAAGCCGACGTAACCCAGGTCGAGCAGGCCCGCAAGGCCGACCACGATGTTCAGGCCCAGGCCCAGCAACACGTAGATCAGGATCAGCGTGGCGATGTCGACCGCGCCGCGGGAGCCGAAGAACGGCCAGATCAGGGCGGCGACGATCAGGCCCATGATCACCCAGCGCTGGGTTTTCGGCAGGGTCAGGAAGTTGCTCACTGAAGGCGGTACCAGCTTGCGCTCCGAGCGGCGGCCCATCACCGCGCTCCACTGCTTGTCGAACAAGACCCGCAGGAACATCAGCACCGAGCACGCGGCGATGATGCCGATGGTGAACGAACCCTGGCTATGCACCACCAGGCTGATGCCATCGATGCTGAGTTTCAGGCCCAGCACCGGGAAGGCCACGGCCCAGACCAGCAAGGCGCTGAAGAACGCCTGTTTCAGATTTCTGTTCATACTTTTTCAACCTCCGGGCGGCCCAGGATGCCGGTCGGCCGGAACAGCAGGACAAGAACCAAAAGACCGAATGCCACCACGTCCTTGTACTGGTCGCCGAAGATGTCGGCGCCGAACGCTTCGGCCACGCCCAGCACCAGCCCGCCGAGCATGGCGCCCGGGATGCTGCCGATGCCGCCCAGTACCGCCGCGGTGAAGGCCTTCAGACCCACCAGAAAACCGGCGTTGGGGTTGATGACTCCGTACTGCATGCTCAGCAGCACGGCCGCCACCGCCGCCAGCGCGGCGCCGATGACGAAGGTCAGGGCGATGATGTTGTTGGTGTTGATGCCCAGCAGGTTGGCCATCTTGATGTCCTCGGCGCAGGCGCGGCAGGCGCGCCCCAGGCGGGAACGGGAGATGAACAGGGTCAGGCAGGTCATGGCGACGAGGGTCACCACGAACACCAGGATCTGCATGTACGAGACCAGCACTTCCTCAGCGCCCCCCGGGCCGAACGAGAAGCTACCGGGGATCAGGTTGGGGATGGACTTGTCTTTCGAGTCCTGTGACAGCAGGACGGTGTTCTGCAGGAAGATCGACATGCCGATGGCGGAGATCAGCGGGATCAGCCGGTTGCTGTTGCGCAGCGGCCGGTAGGCGACCCGTTCGATGCTGTAGCCGTAGGCACTGGTGACGAAGATCGTGGCGACGAAGGCCACGGTCATCAGGATCGGCAACGAGTGGATGCCCATCATGGCCAGCCCGGCGAGGGCGATGAAGGCCACGTAGGAACCGATCATGTACACCTCGCCGTGGGCGAAGTTGATCATGCCGATGATGCCGTACACCATCGTGTAACCGATGGCGATCAGCGCGTAGGTACTGCCGATGGTCAATCCGTTAACCAGTTGTTGTAGGAAATGGTAGATCTCAGGCATTACAGCGCTCCTAAAAACCTGATTTGCATTTCTCTGGCGGGGGATGACCCCGGCCCCTTGTTCTCGTGGTCTTCGCCACGTGATCTTTTTGCGGGCACGGCCAGGAAACCGCGGGTGACGGTTTTAAGATTTTCAGGTGAACCGGCTCCCGGATCGCGGGAATCAGGTTCATGAACCTCGTAAAACAAAGCCCACTGCTCGCACAGTGGGCTTCTCGGTCAGCTATTAGTCACGCAGTTACTGAGGGGAGACTTCGGTCTTCGGCTTGCCGAAGTGCCATTCGTAGACCACGAACTTGAAGTCTTTCAGGTCGCCCTTGTCGTCATACGACAGGTCGCCGGTCGGGGTCTTGAAGGTGCCTTTGTGAATGGCGGCGGCCACCTTGTCGGTGTCTTCGGAGCCGGCAGCCTTGATGCCCTGGGCGATCAGTTCGACAGCCGAGTAGGCCGGGAACACGAACGGACCGCTTGGGTCCTTGCCGTCGGCCTTGATGGCGTCGACGATGGCCTTGTTCTCAGGTGCTGCGTCGAACGACTTGGGCAGGGTCACCAGCAGGCCTTCGGAGGCGCCCTGGGCGATCTGCGAGATGGAGTCGTTACCCACGCCTTCCGGGCCCATGAACTTGGCTTTCAGGCCTTTCTCTTGTGCCTGGCGCAGGATCAGGCCCAGCTCCGGGTGGTAGCCGCCGTAGTAGACGAAGTCGACGTTGTTCTGCTTGAGTTTCTGAATGATCGAGGAGAAGTCCTTGTCACCGGCGTTCAGGCCTTCGAAGACGGCGACCTTGGTGCCTTTGCCTTCCAGGGTGGTCTTGACCGCGGTGGCGATGCCTTCGCCGTACTGCTGCTTGTCGTGCAGCACCGCAACGACCTTTGGCTTGACGTGGTCGGCGATGTAGTTGCCGGCGGCCGGGCCTTGGGCGCTGTCCAGGCCGATGGTGCGGAAGATCAGCTTGTAGCCACGGGCGGTGATTTCCGGGGAGGTGGCGGCTGGGGTGATCATGATCACGCCTTCATCTTCGTAGATGTCGGACGCAGGCTGGGTGGAGCTGGAGCACAGGTGGCCGATCACGTACTTGACGCCATCGTTGACCACTTTGTTGGCGACGGCCACGGCTTGTTTAGGGTCGCACGCGTCGTCGTATTCCTTGGCTTCGAGCATCTTGCCATCGACGCCGCCCTTGGCGTTGATGTCCTTGATTGCCTGTTTGGCGCCAACGAACTGCATGTCGCCGTACTGGGTCACCGGCCCGGTCTTGGGACCGGCGATGCCGATCTTGATGGTGTCGGCGGCAAACGAATGGCTGGCGACTCCGGCCAGAACCATCGCGGCAAACAGCTTGGAAATCTTGATCATAGTGCTCCACTCATTCTGTTGTAATTCTTATAGTCCTGAGGCCAGGGCTACAGACCGGGCGGGATTTGCGGCCTGGCTACGCCAATGCCGTAAGCCCACCTTCCCCCGGAACATGTCCCGGAACTGTACCGGTACAGTGTAGAGCGCTGTCCGAGCGCTTGAAAAGCGGGCGAAAAGCGTCTGTCTCAAGGGGTGTCGCTTGATCGACATAAAGATACAGAAAAGCGCCATCACTTTGCCTGTATTCCCGGCCCGCCCCCACAAGTTCGGGCCTGATCGACCAAATTACGTATTTGAAACCGGGTTTTTCTGCAAAAATGCCGGCCTTTTTGTTGGCCGATCTTTGCGCAGGTAAACCCATGACTGATCAAGTAAGCACCCTCTATGCCAAACTGCTCGGCGAGACCGCCGTCATCGAGTGGAAAGCCCTGGAGCGTTTCTGGGCCAAGGGTGACCTGATTTGGGTCGACCCCAGCCTCGACCTGATCGCTGTTGCCGAGGCGATGGCCGAGAATCGCGGCGAGATCTTCGCCAAGTGGCGCAATGATGGCACTGTCGGGCCGGTCTCCGCCGAGCAGGCGCTCGACCTGCAAACCCGCGATCCAGAGATCTGGGCGGTGGTGGTTTCGCCGTTCATCGTGATCCAGACGAAGAAAGCGGGATAAGCGCGGGCTTTTTTAGTGCGTGAAAACGCGCAAACGCTCCGCAATGGTGCGCGTTGACGCTCACGTAAGGTGGAAGTTGGTAACAGTGGCGGGGTGATTCGGCGGGGCGGTAACAGTTTACGGGATGCGTAAATAGGGCCGCTTTGCGGCCCCAACTGAATCAGTAGTCCACACGCCCGGTATGGCTGTTCAGCGAAATCACCCGGGTCTTGCCGATGCGGTGGCGGAAGATCTCGCGCAGGTACTTCACCGCCTTCTTCACGCACTCGCGCGATAGGCGGATATCGTTGATCGAGACGAAGCGGCTCTTGTCGTTGATCAGTTCGCGGTACTTCTTCTCGTACATCGGCTTGATCGCGTACCAGTTGGTGTCGAGGATCTTCGCCGGGTTCTCGAACTCGTTGAGCAGGTCGTCGATGCTGTCCTCATCGAAGTGCTCGCTGGTGATGAAGTCGAGGATCGCATTGTCCATGGTGTCGTCGAAGCGGTACGGGTTGCGCGCGAAGCAACGCTTGATGAACGCCACGATCAGCGTGAGGAAATCGTCCGACAGGCACGGGCTCTTGGCGATCAGGGTGGTCAGCGACAGGTTGGCCGAGGCGCCGATCACCAGCGCATAGCGCTTGAGCGTGGTGTTGGGGAACAGGCTGTTGAGGTGGGTCTTGAGCCGGTTCAGGTCCATGTACGACAGCTTGTAGTCCTTGGGCAGTGAGACGATCGACACCACCGACGAACAGTTCTTGAAGAAGTGCAGGTCGTGCAGCGCCGCGGCGTCGTAGCCCGAGGCCTGGTATTGCTCCAGCGCGGCGCGGTAGCGGCGCGACTCGATCGGCAGCAGGCTGATGCCTTCGATGGCCTGGGTCTGCTTGTTGAAGTGCGGCAGGTCGATGGAGCGGAAGAACAGGTCGTCGATGTCCAGGCGCGGCTGTTCACGCTCGAACACCTTGAACTTGTCCGACCCTGCCGGCGGCACTTCCGGCACCACCGACTCGGCATAGGCGATCGCCACGGGGCCGGCCAGGCTCATGAACAGGTCGTTGGCGTCCAGGCGGATGGTCTCGCCGATATCGATGCCGGCGCGGCGGAAGTAGTTCTGGTCGTAGTCGGTGGTCACCGCCTGCGCCGTGAGGATGTTGAAGATCTGCTGGGAGATGTACTGGTTGGCGTGCTTCTCCATGGCGTTGACGTCGATGTTCTGGATCGTGCCGTCGTCGCTCTCCTCGGCGTAGCGCATGATGTCGTTGGAGATCAGCATCATCGCGTTCCACGGGCGGATGCGGCCCATGACGCTGGCCTCGCTGCTGTCTTCATTGTCGAAGTTGTACGAGAAGTCCCATTCCTCCGACAGGTATTTGCACAGCAGGCGCCCGGCGTTGATATGGAGCGCCTCGGACATTTCGCTGCGGTGATCGGAGGCATTGGGCAGCACGCAGATACCGCTGGTGAAGATCGGCTCGAACACAAACGAATGCCCGCTCTTGCCGTCGTTCTCGTCGGCCGGCTTGGTATCGAAGGTCTTGTTCATATACGAATACTGCTGGGCCAGGCCGAATTCCGAGGCCATGCCCGAGCCGGTACCGCCGCCGGCGCTGAAGATGTAGAAGTACAGGCGCGACTGGTTGGCCTTGATGCCGCAGGAGTCGATCAGGTACGAGTGGATCAGCTTCCAGTCGGCGCTGGAGAAGCGCTGGGTGTCCTTGTTGAGGATGATCTTGGCCAGGTACTGGCCGAGGATCGGCGCGTTGCCGGCGCCGCCGGCATGCACCTCGGACAGGTCCATGATCTTCATCTTGCTGTAGTCGCGCAAAAAACCGCCGCGCTCGCCCTTGCGCGAGAAGCGAATGCGCCCGGCGATGTCCTTGTCCAGGTCGCCCAGCATCACCAGCGGCTCTACCAGGAACACTGGTTTGGCGGCCTTGTTCTGCACCAGGCGCAGGTTTTGGCGGATCCAGCGTGCCGGGCTGTAGCCCGCGTCGCCCTTGAAACGGTCTTCGTTGTTGTACTCATTGAGGAAGAAGGTGCGCGCGTTGTACACCAGCTCCGCCACATCCAGGGCGATGTTCGATCCGCAGCGGCCCAGGCCGATCAGGCACACCGACGGGAACTGCTGCTCCAGGCGCAACTGGTCCTCGTCCTCGACATGCAGGTTGGCTGGAAATACCAGGTCGCGCAGGCCGTCGAGGTTGTCGAGGATGCGCTGGATGTCCTGCTCGGTGAAGTACAGGTACTGTTGAGCCGGCATGCTGCGCGCCGCGGGCAGGTCTCGAGCACCGCCGGCGGTCAGCGAGTGGGTGCTGAGGGAGGGCTCGGGAGCCGCATTGGCAGAAGTGTTCGTAGAGGTCATAGTGCGCCATTTGCCTGGAGTGGTTGGCTTCCCGGTGATGCATGTCATCTAGCCATCACGGAGAAATTTCGCGACTTTATCAGTGCGTCTTTTTCTTGTGCGATAGGGGGTTTCCTTAGTCGGACTAAGGTTTTTCCTTTCTCACCCGCATTGCATCGTCCGTTTGTCACGCTTCTTTAATCTGGAGTTGCTCATGAGTACTGCGTTGCCTTCGTTGGGGTTTGCCGGGATCGGTCTGATGGGCCTGCCGATGTGCCGTCGGCTGCTGGCCGCGGGCTATCCGCTGACCGTGTGGAACCGCAGCCCGGATAAATGCGCCGAGCTGGTTGCCGCCGGCGCCCAGCTGGCCGGCAGCCCTGCCGAGCTGTGCCAGGCGGCGGACATGGTGCTGCTGTGCCTGGCCGACACGGCGGTGGTGCGCGAGGTGGTGTTCGGTGAGCAGGGCATCGCCCGGGGCGGGCGCAGTGGCCAACTGCTGGTGGACTTCTCCAGCCTCGAGCCGACTGCCACTCGGGAGATGGCGGCGGAACTGGCGGCTTTGTGCGACATGGCCTGGCTTGATGCTCCAGTGTCCGGCGGCACGCCGGGGGCCGAGGCCGGCACCCTGGCGATCATGGTCGGGGGCGAGGCGAGCGACCTGCAGCGAGCGCGCCCGGTGCTGCAAACCCTGGGCCAACGGGTGACGCACATGGGCGCGGTGGGAGCCGGCCAGGTGACCAAGGCGTGCAACCAGATGATCGTGGCTTGCAATGCGTTAGTGATCGCCGAAGTGGTGGCGTTGGCTGAACAGTCAGGGGTCGATGCACGGCTGATCGCCGAGGCGCTGGCCGGCGGGTTTGCCGACTCGAAACCCTTGCAGATCCTCGCCCCGCAAATGGCCGAAAGCCGCTTCGAGCCGGTCAAGTGGCACGTGCGCACCTTGCTCAAGGATCTCGACACCGCAGTGAAATTCTCCCGCGAGCAGGGCTCGGCGACGCCGCTCAGTGGCCTCGCCGCGCAACTGATGCGCCTGCACGGTAGCCAGGGTTATCTGCAAAAAGATCCGGCGACCCTGGTAGCGCTGTATCGCAGCAAGGATTGAGCTCGCCCGGCTGGCGGCCTAGCCGTTCGAGGATCGGCCGCAGCTCGGCCAGCGGCACCGGGCGGCTGAGCAGGTAGCCTTGCAGGTAGTCGCAGCCGTGGCTGGCGAGGAATTCGTGCTGCTCGACAGTCTCGACGCCTTCGGTGACCACTTTCAGGTGCAGGGTATGGGCCATGATGATGATCGCCTGGACGATCTCGCGGTCTTTCTGGCTGCCGGGCACGTCCTGGATGAACGAGCGGTCGATCTTCAGCACGTCCAGCGGCAGGCGCTTGAGGTACGCCAGCGATGAATAGCCGGTGCCGAAATCATCGATCGACAGCGCCACGCCCTGGGCACGGATGTGCTTGAGCAGGCTGATGGTGTGGTGGATGTCGCCCATCAGGGCGTTTTCGGTGACCTCCAGCTCCAGCTGGCGGGGCGCGAGGCCGGCCTGGAACAAGGCCATTTCCACCTCGGTGGCGAGCTCCTCGCGGCCCAGGGTGAGGGCCGAGCAGTTCACCGTGACCTTGAGATCGCCATAGCCATGGCGGTTGAGCTGGGCCAGGTCCTCACAGGCCCGGCGCAGTACCCACAGGTCCAGTTCGGCGATCAGGCCGTTGGCTTCGGCAATACAGATGAAACGGTCGGGGCTGAGCAGGCCATGTTGTGGGTGTTGCCAGCGCACCAGGGCCTCGAGCTTGGCCACCTGGCCGCTGCGCAGGTCGAAGATCGGCTGGTAGTGCACGCACAGGCCGCGCTCTTCGAACAACGCCACGCGCAGTTCTTCTTCCAGTTGCAGCTCGAGGGTGGCGCGGGTCTTCAGGCCGTTGTTGAAGAAGTTCAGGCTGTTGCGCCCGCAGCCTTTGGACTGGTACAGCGCCAGGTCGGCGTTCTTCAGCAGTTCCTCGGTGCTCTGGCCGTCGTCGGGGAAGATGCTGATGCCGATGCTGGTGGTCATCACCATGCGCCGGCCCGCCAGGTCGATCGGCTCCTTCATGCGCTGCATGATGCGCTGGGCCAGGTGGCGCGCCTCGTCGCGGCTGTTGAGGCTGGTGACGATGCAGAACTCGTCGCCACCGAAGCGGGCCACCAGGTCCTGGCCGCGCGTGGCCGCCTTGATATGGTCGGCGATGACCTTGAGAAGCTCGTCGCCAGCGGCATGCCCGAGGCTGTCGTTGATCCGCTTGAAGTGGTCGATGTCGAGGAACATCACCGCGAGCATGCCCTCATTGGCGGCCTGCTCGGCCAGGCGCTCGGCGAATACCTGGTTGAAGCCGCGGCGGTTGACCAGGTTGGTCAGGGCATCGTAGTGGGCGGCCTGCTGCAGCGAGGCACGGGCCTGGTCGAGCTGGCTGAGCAGTACGTTGACCCGGCGCAGGTCGTGCTCCTTGCTCTGCAGCTTCTTGTCGGCCAACGCCGCGCTGATGCTGCCAGCGCTGATCAGCAGCGTGATGACGGCGATGGTCAGCGCCAGTTGCAGGCTGTTGTCGGCCGAAGGCAGGCGCAGCGCGGTCTCGCTGGGGATCACCAGGGTCATCGCCGCCATGCCAGTGAAATGGGTCAGGACGATACCTGCGGCCATCAACAGGCTGGCGCCGTACTTGAGCAGCAGGTGCAAGGTGCCGCTGCCCTTGTTGAAATAGCGCGCCATCAGCAGCGCCACCAGGCTGGTGAGCACGGCGATGCCGATAGAGGCGAGGAGCAGGCCGGTCTGGTAGTACTGCTGGGCGCTGGTCTGCAGGGCGGCCATGCCGGTGTAGTGCATGACACTGATGCCCAGGCCGATGAACAGCGCGGTCTGCAGGTAGTGGCGCAGGCGCATCTGGCTGCGGTTGAGGCTGTTCATCGCCAGCCAGGCAGCCAGCAGCGCCACCAGCAGTGACAGGCCGGTCAGCGGGGCGTCGAAGTGGATTTCCAGGGGCGCCTGGAAGGCCAGCATGCTGATGAAATGCATTGCCCAGATGCCCCCGGCCAGGCAGCAGGCACCGAGCACACGCCATTGGCGGCGGGCGAAGCGGTCTTCGCATTGGCTCTGGCGTTCGCTCATGTCCAGGGTGGCGAAACAGGCGGCGCTGGCCACGATGAAGGCAAGCAGCACCAGGAAGGGGTTGTGTCGGCAGTCGAGGATGATCTGTCCGGTCGCCGGCAGCTCGGCGAACAATTGCAGTCCCAGCCACTCCATTGCAGGCCTCTTCGTCGAGTCTTCACTCGTCCCCAAAAAGCACGGATGGAGACTGTTCCTGCTGGAGTATAGGAACGGGTACCTAAGCCTTCCTGATTAATGGCAATTTGATTTCTACCATTTGGATATGGAGGCAATAGCCAGATGGTCTAAATGAATGGTTTGCAGGCCGTAACGAGCGCGGGGCAAGCCTGCTCCCTGCAATTCCGGGCCGGAATTGTGGGAGCGGGCTTGCCCCGCGATGACCGCCATGGGATCAACCGGCGACGAGCACCCGGATTGCCTCGAGGCGCAGTGCCGCTTTTTCCAGCGCCGCCAGGCCCTCTTCGCGCTGCTTGCGCAGGGCGTCGATCTCGCTGTCGCGCACGCTCGGGTTGACGGCCTTCAACGCAGTCAGGCGCGCCAGCTCCTCGTCGGCTTCGGCGGCGAGGCGTTGGCGGGCCTGGGCCACGCGCTCGTCGTGGGTTGGCAGGACCTTGGCCTCGCCCGCGGCGATGCGTTTGGCCAGCACGTCGCGCTGGGCCTGGATGAACTTGTTGGCGCTGGCCTTGGGCACGCTTTCAAGCTGGTCGTTGAGGGTTTCGAAGGCTACCCGCGGACCCAGGTCGTTGCCGTTGGTGTCGAGCAGGCAGCGCAGCGCGGCCGGCGGCAGGTAGCGCCCCAGCTGCAGGCTGCGCGGTGCCACCACTTCGCTGACATAGAGCAGTTCGAGCAGCACGGTACCGGGCTTGAGCGCCTTGTTCTTGATCAGCGCCACGGCGGTGTTGCCCATCGAGCCGGACAACACCAGGTCCATGCCACCCTGGACCATCGGGTGCTCCCAGGTGAGGAACTGCATGTCCTCGCGCGACAGCGCCTGGCCGCGGTCGTAAGTGATGGTCACGCCTTCGTCGTCACCCAGCGGGAAGCTGGCGTCGAGCATCTTCTCGCTTGGCTTGAGGATCAGGGCGTTTTCCGAGTGGTCCTCGCTGTCGATACCGAAGGCGTCGAACAGGGTTTCCATGTAGATCGGCAGGGCGAACTGGTCGTCCTGCTCAAGGATTGCCTCGACCAGCGCCTGGCCTTCGCCTGCGCCACCGGAGTTGAGCTCCAGCAGGCGGTCGCGACCGGTGTGCAGCTCGGCCTCCAGGCGCTCGCGTTCGGCGCGGGCCTCGCCGACCAGCTGGGTCCAGCCTTTGTCGTCGCCACCGGCCAGCTGTTGCAGCAGGCGCGGGCCGAACTGATGTTGCAGGGCGTTGCCGGTCGGGCAGGTGTTGAGGAAGGCGTTGAGGCCTTCGTGGTACCACTGGAACAGGCGCTCTTGCGGGCTGTCCTGCAGGTACGGGATGTGCAGTTGGATCGTGTGCTTCTGGCCGATCCGGTCGAGGCGGCCGATGCGTTGCTCGAGCAGGTCCGGGTGGGCCGGCAGGTCGAACATCACCAGGTGATGGGCGAACTGGAAGTTGCGGCCTTCGCTGCCGATCTCGGAACACACCAGCACCTGGGCGCCGAACTCTTCGTCGGCGAAGTAGGCGGCGGCGCGGTCGCGCTCGAGGATGCTCATGCCTTCATGGAACACCGAGGCCGGGATGCCGGAGCGCACGCGCAGGGCGTCTTCCAGGTCCATGGCGGTCTCGGCGTGGGCGCAGATCACCAGGACCTTGGTGCGCTTGAGCATCTTCAGGGTGTCGATCAGCCAGTCGACCCGAGGGTCGAAACGCCACCAGCGCTCGTCGTCGCCGGCTTCGCCCTGGGCCTGGAAGGCCACTTCCGGGTACAGCTCGGCGCGCTCGCCCGAAGGCAGGTCGGCGTAGGCCTCGGGGTTGGCCAGCGGGTAGGGGTGCAGTTGGCGCTCGGGGAAGCCCTGGATCGCCGCACGGGTGTTGCGGAACAGAACGCGGCCGGTACCGTGGCGGTCGAGCAGTTCGCGGATCAGGCGCGCGCTGGCCTGGCTGTCGCCATCGCTGACTGCGGCCAGCAGTGCTTCGCCTTCGGCGCCGAGGAAGCCCTGAATGGTGGCGTGAGCGTTCGGCGACAGACGGCCTTCGTCGAGCAACTCCTGTACGGCTTCGGCCACCGGGCGATAGTGCTCGCTTTCGGCGCGGAAGGCGGCCAGGTCGTGGAAGCGGTTGGGGTCGAGCAGGCGCAGGCGGGCGAAGTGGCTGTCCTGGCCGAGCTGTTCAGGCGTGGCGGTGAGCAGCAGCACGCCGGGAATCACCTGGGCCAGCTGCTCGACCAGCGAGTATTCGGGGCTGGCCTGCTCTTCGTGCCAGACCAGGTGGTGGGCCTCATCGACCACCATCAGGTCCCAGCCGGCGGCGAACAGCGCGTCCTGGGCCTTTTCGTCCTCGACCAGCCACTCCAGCGCCACCAGCGCCAGCTGGGCATCCTCGAACGGGTTGCTGGCGTCGCTTTCGATGAAGCGCTCGGCGTCGAACAGCGCAACCTGCAGGTTGAAGCGCCGGCGCATTTCCACCAGCCACTGGTGCTGGAGGTTTTCCGGTACCAGGATCAGTACGCGACTGGCGCGACCGGACAGCAGCTGGCGGTGGATGACCAGGCCGGCCTCGATGGTCTTGCCCAGGCCCACTTCGTCTGCCAGCAGTACGCGGGGAGCGATGCGGTCGGCCACTTCACGGGCGATGTGCAACTGGTGGGCGATAGGTTGGGCGCGCACGCCACCCAGGCCCCACAGCGTGGAGAGCATCTGCTTGCTGGTGTGCTGCAGGGTGTTGTAGCGCAGGGAGAACCACGACAGCGGGTCGATCTGCCCGGCGAACAGGCGGTCGCTGGCCAGGCGGAACTGAATGAAGTTGGACAGCTGCGTCTCGGGCAGTGTGCGCGGCTGGTTCTGCGGGTCGATGCCGTGGTAGACCATCAGGCCGTCGATGTCCTCGACCTCCTGCACGGTGAGCTTCCAGCCTTCGAAATGGGTGATCAGGTCGCCTGGCGAGAAACGCACGCGGGTCAGCGGCGCATTGCGTAGCGAGTACTGGCGGGTGTCGCCCGTGGCCGGGTAGAGCACGGTCAACAGGCGGCCATCCTGCGCCAGGATGGTCCCAAGACCGAGCTCGGCCTCGCTGTCGCTGATCCAGCGTTGCCCCGGTTGATACTGCTGCGCCATACTGCCAAAACTCCCGCGATGAAAAAGCTGGCCATGTTACCGGATCGGCTGCGCCAGACCAAAGAATCTCAGTGAGTCTAGCGTGTTCATCGACGAACACCCGTCACGAGGGCCATGCGCCAACATGTTTGCCAAGCACCGCTGGTTGAACGTCACCTTGGGCCTGGGCAGCCTGGCGCTGCTGGCCGCCTGCGAACAGAAAAGCTTCGAGATCCTGCCGCCAATCCCGGTCGAACAACTGGAAGTGCTCGGTGTGCAGACGCCGATCAAGAGCGTGCATTTTCATGACCGCGAGGGCGAGGGCCTGCTGGTGCTGAGCCGGGTCGACGGCCAGGCCACCGACCCCGATACCGAGGAGGAAGTCGACAAGGTGGTGCTCAAGGCCACCCTGTATGGCCGTGCCGCCAGTGCCGATGTCTTCAAGCCGCGCTGGCAGATCGAGCAGGAGACCACCTGCGCTGGCCTGGACCTGGACGTCGACTTCTATACCGATGTCAGTGATGTCGGCGACCTGAACAAGGACGGTGTCGCCGAAGTGACAGTGGCCAGCCATGCCTTCTGCGGTGGCGGTATCGACCCCCACGACATCGCCATCGAGATGCGTGAAGGCCAGGCGATCTACACCATCACCGGTCAGTCGCTGATCAGCCCGCCCGGTGAGGACCCGTTCGGCGGCGAGCGCGAAGACAGCGCATCGTTGAAGAATGCCCCGCCAGGTGTGCGCGAACATATGGATGCGGTCTGGCAGCAGGTTTACAAGCGGCCATGGAGCGAGGCGAGCCCTCCACCCGACGACCCGGACGAAGACGCCGAGTAGGCCCGCGCTATACTCCAGCGCAATGCGGCGTTGTGACACGCCGCACACCTTCGACCGCAGGCATTCAAGGCGGCGCACCACCAGCCGACAACAAGACTACAGGAGACCTCCCATGCTGCCGCCAATCATCCCGCTCAGTGCCGCCCCCGTGACCTCGCAACACGACCCGGTCAAGCCGCCGCCGACCATTGCGCCGGTGGTGCCCACGCAGCCGACCTCCAGCGATGGCACGATCGACCTGAAGAATCATCGTGATCCCGAAGAGCAGGCCTTGCTGCTGCGTGACGAGCAACGCCGCCAGCAAAAAAGGCGCAAGCAGGCTGAAGGTGATCGTTACGAGGCGCTGCCGGGCGAGGAACTCAACGCCGACAACACCGTGCCGGTGGCGCCGATGGGCGAGCGCACGCGCCAGGGGTTGCTGGTGGATATCGAAGTCTGACTAGTCAGCGCCCTGGCAAGCCTTCATTATTGAGGCCTCTGCTGTCCGTCGAGCCCGCCATGAGCCAAGACAACCTGATCGATTTCGGCGCCGAACGCGCCAAACGCATTCACGACCTCAATGACAAGCGCCTGGACGACATGCGCCAGGCCTTCGAGCAGGCCATGCCACTGAGCCAGGCCAAGAAGAAAAAGCCCAAGGGCAAACCGAAGAAGCGCTGAAACTTGATGCAGGTCAACCCTGCACCCGCCTTCCGCGCCCGGCTCCGGGCGCCATTGACTCCGGTCAATTTTCCCCCTCCTCGCATTGGTTACCTTGCCCCCATCGGATGACGGCACATCAAGGGAGGAGCCGACATGTTCTTCGACAACGTGGTTATCGCCGGGGTGGTAACAGTCGGGTTGATGTTGGCCTTCTTCGCCGGTCTGGGCATTTTCATCTGGAAGGACTCGAAAAAGCGCAACCAGCGCTGATCCTTCCCGATACACGAGCACGCAAGGCATTTAGGGCGACTTCGGTCGCCCATTTTTTTTGCCTGCGAAAATCTGTCCATCTAGATGATTAGCTAGCTAATTAATCGTTTGCGCTTTATCCTCTCTTTCGTTGTCTATCTTTCTTCCTATTACCCCCTGCGCGCCCAAGGTCCGTTTCGTGCCCATCACCTTCCAGGCCCTGTTTGCCCCCAGCAGCCTCGCCCTCAAGTTCGCCATCAAGACCTTGCTCGGTGGCGGCCTGGCGTTGTGGCTGGCGATGCGCTGGGGCCTGGAGCAACCGGCGTGGGCGCTGATGACCGCCTTCATCGTCGCCCAGCCGTTGTCGGGGATGGTGGTGCAGAAGGGCTTGGCGCGGTTGGCCGGCACCCTGGTCGGCACCTGCATGTCGGTGGTGTTCATCGGCCTGTTTGCCCAGACCCCGTGGCTGTTCCTGCTGACCCTGGCCTTGTGGCTGGCCCTGTGCACCGCTGCCTCGACCCAACTGCGCAGCGCCTGGGCCTACGCGTTCGTGCTGGCCGGCTACACCGTGGCGATCATCGCCCTGCCGGCGATCGACCATCCGCTGCAGGTATTCGACCAGGCCGTGGCGCGCTGCACCGAGATCTGCCTGGGCATCGTCTGCGCCACCCTAACCAGCGCGCTGCTCTGGCCAATGCGCGTGGAGCAGCAACTGGCCGGCCAGGCTCGCCAGGCTTGGCACAACGGCCTGCAGGCGGCCAGCGCCATGCTTGGGGGCGAAGACGAGGCACGCAGCGGCCTGCTAGACAGCCTCGGGCGCATCGTCGCCATTGATGCCCAGCGCGAACACGCCTGGTTCGAAGGCAGCCGCGGCCGCCAGCGCGCCCGGGCGATCAGCGGCCTGAGCCAGTCACTGATGGTGCTTTTGCGCATCTCACGCTCGGTGCGCAGACAGTGGCGCCAGCTTGAAGAGGGCGAAGCCAGGCATCTGGCGCCATGGCTGGAAGAGGTGCGCGCTCACCTGGCCAGCCCCGACCAGCCCAGCTTGCTGCTGTTGCGCCAGCGTGTCTGGGACGCCGCCCACGACGAGCGGATCAGCCCCGCCGAGCATTACTGCCTGGCGCGCCTGAGCTTGCTGCTGGACTACACGATGGCTTGCACCCAGGCCCTCGACGACGTCGAGCAGGGGCGGGCGCCAAGAAAGGCGACACAGAGCCTGGCAACTCATCGCGACCTGTCCCTTGCCCTGCTGTTCGGTTCGCGCAGCGCCCTGGCCTTCCTGGCCATGAGCAGTTTCTGGCTGGCCACGGCCTGGCCATCGGCGCCAGGCGGCCTGGTGCTCACCTGTGTGGTCTGCAGCCTGTTCGCCAGCCGCGAGAACGGCGCGCAGATCGGCCTGAGTTTCCTGCGCGGTATCCTCCTGGCCATCCCGGTGGCGTTCCTGGTGGGGCAGATCCTGCTGCCGCAATGGAGCAGCTTCGCCATGCTCTGCCTGGGCATGGGCGTGCCGCTGTTCTTCGGCGCACTGGGCATGGCCCATCCGCGTACCGGGGCGACTGCCACTTCCTATTGCCTGCACTTCATCGTTTTGGTGGCGCCGCTCAATGCCATGCATTTCGATGTGGCGACCATGCTCAACAGCGCCCAGGCCATGCTGCTGGGCGTGGGCGCCGCGGTAATGGCGTTCCGCTTGCTGGTGCTGCGCCACCCGGCCTGGCTTGGCCGGCGCCTGCGCGCGGCCACGCAAGGCGACCTGGTGCGCCTGACCCGGCGCGACCTGCGCGGCGCCGACAGCTGGTTCGGTGGGCGCATGGCCGACCGCCTGATGCAACTGGCGCGGCATGCCAGTGAGCTGCCCGAAGCCGAGCGCAAGCGCTGGGACGATGGCCTGCACGGTCTGGATATCGGTGACGAACTGGTGCACCTGCGCATGTGCCTGGCCGTGGCCAAGGCGCCGCTGGGCAATGCCGAGCGCCAGTACCTGCAGCAGTTGCAGGCGGTACTCGCCAGCGGCCCGGCGCCGGGGCGGGGCCAGCGCCTGGACGCCGCCAGTGAAGAGTTCATCGAGGCCCTGCGCCGCCAGCCGCCCAGTGACCCGCTGCGCCTGGCCATCGGCGCGGTGCTGCAATTGCGCAAGAGCTGGGGCAAGTGGTGCCGCTGGCAGGAGGAAGCCCATGGAGTTGCGTGAGTGGGCAGTGGGCGGCGTGCTGCTCAGCCCGTTTTTGATCTATGTGTTGCTGGCGCTGGTGCTCACCGGGCTGTTGCGCTTCGTCGTGCAGGCCACCCCCCTGGGGCGCTGGATCTGGCACGAGGCGTTGTTCGACGCGGCACTGTTCGTCTGTGTGCTGTATGGGGTGGTGCGCCTGTCAGGCCCTTTGTAAGGAGTAAGTCCATGCGTACAGTCGTACGTACCCTGGTCACCTTGTGTGTGGTGATCCTCGCTGTTTTTGCCGGCTATCAACTGTGGCAGTACTACATGCTCACGCCCTGGACCCGGGATGCCCGGGTGCGTGCCGACGTGGTGGTGATCGCCCCAGACGTGTCTGGCTGGGTCAGCGCGTTGAAGGTGCATGACAACCAGCAGGTGAAGGCCGGCGAGCTGCTGATGAGCATCGACCGCGAACGCTTCCAGGCCGCCTTCGAGCAGGCCACCGCCGTGGTCGAGACGCGTACCCAGCAGTTGCGCCTGCGCGAGCGTGAGGCCGCCCGGCGCACTGCCCTGGGCCCTGAGGCGATCAGTGCCGAGTTGCGTGAGAACGCCCAGATCAACGCCGCTGTCGCCCGCGGCGAACTGCACGAGGCCGAGGCCCAGTTACAGGTGGCAAAGATCAACCTGGCCCGCAGCGAAGTCCGAGCCCCGCGCGGCGGGCATATCACCAATCTACGCCTGGCCGAGGGCAATTTCGTCAACACCGGGCAATCGGTGATGGCGCTGGTGGACGATGCCACTTTCTATATCCAGGCGTATTTCGAAGAAACCAAGCTGCCGCGGATTCGCGTCGGTGACCCGGTCAAGGTCTGGCTCATGGGTGCCGGCGATGCGATGCAAGGGCAGGTGGAAAGCATCAGCCGAGGGATCACCGACCGCAACTCGACGCCGGATGGGCAGTTGCTGCCCGAGGTGGAGCCAACGTTCAACTGGGTGCGGCTGGCGCAGCGCATTCCCGTGCGCATCCGCCTGGACCAGGTGCCCGAGGGCGTGACCCTGAGCGCCGGCATGACGGCGAGCGTGCAGGTGCATGAAACGCCTTGAAGGCGCAGGCCTGCGCCCACTGGATTGCGCATGACTTGAACCCGGTGCGGTCGGTTTGGGAGCCGGCTCGCCGGCGAACGGGGCGCATGGCGCCCCCGGTACTCAGCCTCAAGGCTGCTGGGCAGTCGCCGCCAGCACGATCTCGCGAATGCACACTTGCTGCGGCTGCTGGTAGGCCCAGACGATCGCCCCGGCGACATCCTCCGCCGACAGCACCACGCCGCCCATGTCATTGGCCTTCCACGCTTCGTAGTCGCGCTTGATGCCCTCGTCGGTGGTATGCCCGAGCAGCTCGGTCTCCACTGCGCCCGGCGCGATGGTCACCACCCGCACATTGTGCGGCGCCAACTCCTCGCGCAGGTTCTCCGACAACCCGTGCACGGCGAACTTGCTGCCTACGTAGGCCACATGGTTGGGGAAGGTCTTGCGTCCGGCCACCGAGCTGACATTGATCAGGGTGCCATGGCGCCGCTCGACCATCCCGCCGATCAGCGCGTGCACGCCGTTGAGCAGGCCTTTGACGTTGATGTCGAACATGCGCTCCCATTGTTCCGGGTCCTGTTCGTGCATCTGCCCCAGCAGCATCACCCCGGCATTGTTCACCAGGGCATCGGCCGGCCCGTACACGGCTTCGGCCTCGGCCACGGCGGCCACCAGCGCCGCGCGGTCGCGGATATCCACGGCGCGGCACAGGCAATCAGGCAACGCCAGCGCCTCCAGGCGATCCAGGCGGCGGGCGATCAGCAACAGCGGATGGCCCGCGGCGGAAAAGCGTTGGGCGGTGGCGGCGCCGATGCCGGAGCTGGCGCCGGTGATAATGATCAGGGGTTTGTTCATGGTTGCCTCCCAGGCATAATCACTTTCGATGGCCAGGATTCTAGATAACCCTTTCGGCCATGAAAAACGGCTTATTTCTCTGGCTGGCATCGGTTCTATCTATGGATATCCGGCATCTCAAGGCTTTTATCGCGGTATTCGAAGCGCGCAACATCACTGTAGCCGCCCAGCGCCTGTGCGTGGCGCAGCCGACCTTGTCGGTGACTATCCGCCAGCTGGAGGATGACCTGGGCGCCGAGCTGTTCCTGCGTCAGGCCCGTGGGGTCGAAGTCAGCGAGCAGGCGCGTGAGCTGTATCCCCAGGCCTGTCGCATGGTGGCCGAGGCCGATGCGCTGCGCCTGCGCTTTCGCCAGGGGCAGGAGCGGATGCCTTTGGCCCTGGGCATCGAGGCGGACATCGCGCCGGCCCAGGTCGAGGCTTGCGTGCGCCTGGCCAACCAGGCGGTGGCGGGCCTGCAATTGACCTTGCTCGAAGGCTGCGACGGGGATGCGCGGCTGGCCGATGAGGCCCAGCGCTGCGAGGACGAACTGTTCCTGCCGTTGTGGGAGGAGGCCTTTGTGCTGGTGATGGCGACCGGCAGCCAGCCGGACGGGCGCTGGATCACCTGTCCGCAGCATCCTTCGCACCAGCGCCTGATGGGGTTGTACGGCGAAGGCGAGCAGGTTGGCCAGGCCGGTTCGTTGCAACTGGCGCTGGCCATGGTCGCCGCCGGGCTGGGCGCGGCATGGTTGCCGCAGTCCCTGGCCGAGCGCTGTCCCGGGGTCTACTGGCGGCCCGGCAGCGGCCTGGCACTGCGGCGCCGGATCGGCTTGTGCATCACCCATGAGGCTTTGTCACTCCCTGCCGTCGCCGCGCTGCACCAGGCCTTGAACAGAGCTTGAGCGCATTGCGCAGCGTGCGCCTCAGAGGAACATGCCCCCCGACACCTCCAGCCGCTGCCCGCTGATCCAGCCATTGCCATCTTCCAGCAACAGGGCGATGGCCGCGCCGATATCGTCGGGCAGGCCGACCCGGCCCAGCGCGGTGTTGCCAGCGATGTAGTCATTGACCTGCTGATTGTCACGCACCACGCCCCCGCCGAAATCGGTCTCGATGGCGCCCGGCGCGAGAATGTTCACCCGGATGCCGCGCGCGCCCAGTTCCTTGGCCTGGTAGCGGGTCAGTACTTCCATGGCGCCCTTCATGGCCGCATAGGCGGCATAGCCGGGCAGGGCGAAGCGGGTCAGGCCGGTGGAGATGTTGACGATGCGCCCGCCGTCGGCCAGCAGCGGCAGCAGGCGCTGGGTAAGGAAGAACGGGCCTTTGAGCTGGATGTTCAGCAACTGGTCGAACTGCGCCTCGCTGGTCTCGCTGAATGGCACGTTCAGGCCGATGCCGGCGTTGTTCACCAGGAAGTCCAGCTGACGGCGGCCGAACTGCTGTTCGAGGGTGTCGCCCAGGCGTTCGACGAAACCTGCGAAGCTGACGCTGTCGCTGACGTCCAGTGGCAGCATGGCGGCGCGCACGCCGGCCTGCTCCAGCGTGGCCGCAACGGCGCGGGCTTCGTCGGCCTTGCTGTGGTAGGTGCCGATGATGTCGATGCCACGGGCGGCCAGGTGTTCGGCGGTGTTCTTGCCCAGGCCGCGGCTGGCGCCGGTGATCAGTGCGATCTTGCGAGTCATGTCGGATACCTCGTTATGGCTGGCTGTTGCGGACAGGTTATTGATCGTGGATAGGCTGTTAAATCCACGGATTCCGGAAATACTGTTCGTATAAATAGGACAATGAGGATGGGTATGAACAAGCTGGATCTGCTGCGTACCTTTGTCAGGGTCAGCGAACTGAGCAGTTTCACCCTGGCCGGCGAAAGCCTGGGGCTGCCGCGCTCGACTGTCTCCGAACAGGTGCGGGCGCTGGAAAACCTGCTCGGCACGCGCCTGCTCAACCGCACCACGCGCCGGGTGCGCACGACCCAGGACGGCGCCTTGCTGTACGAGCGCAGCAAGGACCTGTTGTCGGGCATGGATGAGATTGAAAGCCTGTTCAGCGCCGACGACGCCGAGCTGGCCGGGCGTCTGCGGATCGACCTGCCTACCATGATGGCGCGACGGGTCATCGTGCCGGCGCTGCCGCGGTTTCTCGAGCGTTTCCCGCGCCTGGACGTGGAGATCAGTTGCACCGACCGCCAGGTCGACCTGCTGCGCGAAGGTTTTGACTGCGTGATGCGCATCGGCATGCTCAGCGACCTGGATGTGGTAGCGCGCCCGGTTGGGCGGCTGAGCATGCGCAACTGCGCCAGCCCCGCCTATCTAGAGCGGCATGGCCTACCCCGCAGCCTGGAGGACCTGGCCGACCATAGATTGGTCCACTACGTGCGCAACCTCGGCGCGCGCAGTGCCGGATTCGAATACGAGCAGGGCGGCGAACTGCGCTTCCAGGCCATGGCCGGCGTGGTCACGGTGAACAATGCAGAGGCCTATTCCGCTGCCTGTCTTGCTGGGCTCGGTCTGATTCAGGTGCCGGCGGTAGGCGTCGACGAGCATCTGCGTGACGGTGAACTGGTGTCGCTGCTCGAGCCCTGGCAGGCGCGGGCCATGCCGGTTTCGCTGTTGTATGCGCGGCAGCGCCATGTGCCGCGCCGGGTCCAGGCGTTCATGAACTGGCTCTCGGTGCTGCTGGAGTCGCAGGTCGATCCGCCGGCAGGTGAACACTGAACAGCGTGCCCGCCTCGGCACTGGACGTCACCTCCATGTGACCGCCGTGGGCCAGGGCGATCTGCTTGGCGATGTACAGGCCCAGCCCCAGGCCTGCCTGGGGCGCGCCGGAGATCGGTCGGGTGAAGGGCTCGAACAGCAGGGGTAGGGTTTGTGGGTCTATCGGCGTGCCCTGGTTGTGCACGCTAAGGTCGAACGTATTATCGCTGAGGGTCGCACGCACGGTGACCGGGCCCTGTGGATCGCCATGAAGCAGGGCATTGGCTATCAGGTTGGACAACAGTTGCGTGATCCGTTCGCGGTCACACAACAGTCCTCCAACTTGGCCAATGTCAAGGATGATGCGCCGTCGCGGGTGCACACGCTGCAGTTCGGAGGCCACATGGCCGAGGGCTTCGGGCAGATCGTGGCAAGGCTGCAAGTTCAAAGGGATCCCCGCACCGAGGCGGCCACGGGCAAAGTCCAGCATATCGCGCACCAGTTCGGTGGCTCGCCGGCCGCAGGTACGGATATGCAGGGCGATAGCACGTTGTTTGTCGTCCACCAGCCGTTGGCTGAGCAATTCGGCACCGGCAGTGATGGCGAACAGCGGGTTGCGCAGGTCGTGTCCGAGTACCGCAATGAACTGCTCACGGACCTCGGCCATGGCGCGCTCTTTGTGCAGGGCACGCTCAGTGCGCTGGGCGCTTTCCTCGCTTTCGATCTGGATGGCCAGCAGGCGGGCGAACGATTCCATCATTGGCTGGATTGCCGTGCCTTTGAGTTGCGTTGGCTGGGCGTCCAGGGCACAGATGGTACCGAAGAAGCTGCCGTCGGTACGTAGCACCGGAACTGAAATGTAGCTTTCGAAGCGATACTGGTGCGGGGCGTGGTGGCGGCAGTACTGCTCATCCTCGCTGGCCTTGTCGATGATGATGGTCTGGCGTGTACTGCGGATTTCGTGGCACAGCGTGGAGGCGACCTCGAGTTCACCGCCTACTTCGAGGCCGAATCCCAGGGTGTCGAGCACCGCGCAGGCCGTCCAGCTGCTTTCGGTCACCCGGGCCACGGCGGCAAAGCGCAGGCCCGTGGTCTCGCAGATGACCTGGAGGATGGCCGGCACGGCGTTGATGCGACCAATGATGGCGATGTCGGCGGTGACGGCCTGGGTCATGAGGGGCGGATCCGATAACGACGAAGGGGCTCGAAAATCCAGTCTAGCGGGCCTTGGCGCGATGGGTGAAAAACCTTGGCGAACGGTCTGGCACTTGGGTTAGGCTGGCACTTGCGCGTTGCCCGCCAGAGGCGACCGCCCCCTCTGCGTGCGTCACTTCCGAATTCTTTGCGAGGTTACGCCATGGCCATCACATCCCAGGACATCTGCATCGCCGCCGACCAGCTCAAGGGCTTCGTCGGCTTTCACGGCAAACGCGGCACCCATATCGTGCGGTTTTCAGAGGACGCGTTCGGCATGGACGTGGCCGACGACAGCATCACGCCCTGCAGCGAGTTCGTCTGGCGGCCCGAGGCTGATGCACGCATGGCGCTGTGCCGAGAGCGCCTGGCGTTGCTGCTGGAACAGCATGTGGATGACAGGTTAAATATCGGCGAGCCGTTGCGCATCTACCTCAACCGTACCGATTTGCCCGAGATTGTCGCTGAGCGCAACCTGCGTTGAGCCTGGGCAGTGCATTCAGGACGCATCCTGGCGAACTTCCCGGTTAGCCAGCAGCGCCTCGAACGCGGCCCGGTCCACCGGCCTGCTCAAGTAGTAGCCCTGCACCTCATGGCACTGCTCCTTGTCCAGCGCCTTCAATTGCTGCTCGGTCTCCACGCCCTCGGCGGTCACGGTCAGCCCCATGGCCTTGCCGAGGTTGATGATCGCCTGGACCACGGCCCGGTCGTTGCCGCTCTGGCTGCTCAATCCGGCGATGAAGCGCTTGTCTATCTTGATGCTGTCGAAGGGGTAGGTGCGCAGGTAGCCCAGTGAAGAGTAGCCGGTGCCGAAGTCGTCCATGTTCAGGCGCACGCCCAGTTCCTTGAGCGCGAGCATGGTGCCCAGGGCGCCTTCGATGTCGTTGAGCATCACGTTCTCGGTGATTTCCAGCTCCAGGCGCTGGGCGGGGAATCCGGTGTCCAGCAACACCTGGCGCACATCGGCGACCACATCGCTACGGGAGAACTGCGCGGGCGACAGGTTGACCGAGACCAGCAGCTCTTCGGGCCAGTCACGGGCATTGCGGCAGGCTTCTTCGAGCACCCAGCGGCCCAGCGGGACGATCAGGTCGCTCTGTTCGGCCAAGGGAATGAAGGTGTCTGGCCCGATAAGCCCTTCCTGGGGATGCTCCCAGCGCAAAAGAGCTTCCACCGAAACAATGCGCAGATCGTCCAGGCGGTAGCGTGGCTGGTAGTGCAGCACGAACTCGTGCTGCTTGATCGCCCGGCGCAGGTCGTTTTCCAGCTGGCGGCGGTACTGGATCTGCTGGTTCATTTCCGGCGAGAAGTAGCGCCAGGTGTTCTTGCCGTCGGCCTTGGCCTGGTACAGGGCAATGTCGGCGCAACGGATCAGTTCGCCGGCATCGTAGCCCTGTGCCCGGGTCTGGGCGATGCCGATGCTGGCGCCGATGTGCAACTGGTGCTCCTCGAAACCGATGGGTTGTTGCAGCAGGTCGAGCAGGCGTGCGCAGAAGCGGTCGATCTCGCTGCGGTTGTCCAGGCCATGCAGGGCCAGGACGAACTCATCGCCACCCAGGCGGGCAACCAGGTCATCGTCGCGGGTAGTATCGCGCAGGCGGCTGGCCACTTCCTGCAACACCGCATCGCCGGCGGGGTGGCCGAGGGAGTCGTTGATCGGCTTGAAGCTGTCCAGGTCGAGCAGCAACAGCGTCAGCGGCGGCGAGTCGCTGCCGCGCAGCAGGGCTTGTTCGAGATGGCGCGAGAGTTTGTTGCGATTTGCCAGGCCCGTCAGGGCGTCGTGCATCGACAGGTGCTGGATGCGGGCATGGGCGGCAACCTCGTCGGTGATGTCGCTGGCGGTGCCGCGAAACCCGGCGAGCTTGCCTTCATAGATGATCGAGCGCGCCGACACACGGCAGTAACGGTTCTGCCCGGTGGCGTCATCGTAGTTGCAACGCAGGTTGGCCAGTTGCTGCGTGTCGCTGTCGGCCTCGTTGTCGAGCCAGGGCAGCAGGGGCGTGGTGTCGCAGGCCAGCAACTGGTTGAGCGGCTGGCCTAGCCAGTCCTCGATGCGGTAGCCGGTGACGCTGACGAAGCGCTGCGACAGGTAGGTCAGGCGGTGATGGCGGTCGGTTTCCCAGATCCAGTCGGAGGCTGCTTCGGCCACTGCGCGAAAGCGCTGCTCGCTGGCCTCCAGGGCGCGGTTGCTCTGCTGCAATCGCAGCAGGCTTTCATCTATTGCCCGGGAACTGCGCAGGGCGTGGCGGAACAGGTAGAGCACCACCAGGCCAAGCATCAGGAATACCGCCAACAGCGGCGGCAGGAAGGCATGGAGCAGTTGGCGGCCCGGCAACGGCGTGTTCCATACCAGGTGATAACCGGTTTCGCCGAGGGCGATATGCGGTTGTCCGGCCTCAGCGACGGTGCTTTTCTCCAGGCGCATGCCGGTCAAACCCGCGCCTTTGCCCAGAACTGCGAGCTTGGTTTCGGTCAGCTGGTCGACGAACACCATCACCGGCGCCTGTTTTACATCAGCCTCGGTCACTTCCTTGTCCGGGCGTACTGCCGCGGCGCTGAGCACTGCGGGCCAGCCGTTGAAGCGTACGAAGTGGGTTACCTGCTCGCGGGCCGGTGCTGCCCTGCGCGCCGCGTCGATGATTGCCGCCAGGGGGCTGTCGATATGGGCGCTAGCCGGCGAGTCGGTGGGTTTGCCCTTGAACAGGGCGTAGGTGGTGCGCTCATCCTCGACCACGAACACACCTTCGTAGCCGCTGGCGCTGTACAGCGACTCACCGACGTTCTTTTCGTCATATGCCCACTGCCAGTCGACCTTGCCTACCAGATGTGCGTAGGCGGCGTCCCAGACGGCGTAGCTGGAGAGGAACTGGCGCGAGGCCACCAGCCGTTGTTCCAGTGCCTGAGAGGCCTGGAAGGTGCTTTGCTGCAGCGCCTGGCGGTCCAGCGTGGTGGCGATGTTGAACAATGCCACCAGGGTGAACACGCAGGCGAGCCCGAACAGCGCGCAGAAACCGCCGACCAGGCGGCGCACCTGCAGGCGCGAGGTGGGTCTGGAGGATGAAAGGTCGACGTTCCTGTCCATGTACGGGCGACTCCTTCAACTGCTGTCTTGCGCCCGAGGCCTGGGCGAAGGTTCAGTCAGGATAGGCCAGCCTGAGCGTGGCGGCCTCGCCGCGAGCGAAATTGACCTGGTCGCGCCCCTGGTGCTTGGCGGCATACAGGGCCTTGTCGGCCTGTTCCAGCCAGTGCTCCGGTGAGGCGAGGCCCGGACGGAAGTCGGCCAGGCCGATGCTCAGGCTGATGCGCAAGCCCGGCAAGTGCGGGTTGCGGTAGGCGGCCACGTGTTCGCGCAGGCGCTCCATGGCCTGGCAGGCCTGGGCTTCGTGGGTGCCGGGGAGGATTACGCAGAACTCGTCGCCGCCATAGCGCCCGGCCAGGTCGTCTTCGCGCAAGCTGCGCTTGAGCTCCTGGCTGAGTTGGCGCAGCACGCAGTCGCCGACCACATGGCCGTAGGTATCGTTGATGGTCTTGAAGTGGTCGATGTCGATCAGCGCGATGACCGCCGGCAGCCTTTGCTGCTGGCAGATCTGGAACTTGAGCAGCAGCAGGTCTTTCCACGAGCCATGGTTGAGCAGGCCGGTCAGGCTGTCGGTACGGCTCAGGGCGCTGAGGCGGCGCTTGTGTTCGGTCAGCTTGATCGCCAGCTGATAGCACACCCAGCCCAGGGCCAGGGGGTAGAGGGTCAGCATCGGCAGGCAGGCGAGGACCTGCAACTGCGTGGCCTGTGTCTGCAGGCCTGTGCCGAGCAGCGCGGTGGCCAGGAGCATGCCGCACAGCTGCGCAAACAGGCCGCGTAGCAGCACGCGTTTGCCACCGGCGGCGACGTTGTTCATGGTCATCATCGACAGGATGGTGACGCTGGGTAGCGGGTTGAAGTGGATAGCCGCAGTCCAGAAACCGCCCATCAGCGAATCCAGCAGGATGTTGCGCTGCTCGGCCTGGTAGGGAGTGGCCGAGCGCAGGGCCCACAGGTAGGCCGCATGTGGCCAGACCAGGCCATTGAGCAACAGCAAGGCCCAGGCCCAGGTCGGTGGGTTCAGCGGGGCGATGGCGGCCATCACGGCGAACAGGCCGATCCCCAGGCCGATGATGCGCGGCAGGTAGATGCGCCTGACGAAAGAGAGCCCCTTGCCGCTGCGGTTGTCGATCATGGTTATCGTTCTTCTGTGGAGCGCCGTTTATCGCATAAGTAATGTGAATATTGTTGAACAATCCTTCATCGGCGAAAAATGACCTTGCAAGCCATTTCACGGTTGATCCGACCCTGTGGAGTAATATGAAGGCTTTCCTCTTTTGCGGAGTGCTGCTGCTCATGGTCCCCATGGCTATCCCCGCTGGCGAGCCGGCACCGCAGCGTGACGGACGCTTTCTCAACCAGGTCGAACTGCCCAAGGATGGCGTGCTCAAGAAGCTGCGCATCGGCGTCAAGTACCTGTTGCTGCGCAAGCCACCGCAAACACGACCGGATGCGGCGCTGACCCTCCAGCCGATGACCCGCCAGCAGGTGGCTGACGCACCGGATCACAGCCTGTGGCGCCTCGGCCATTCCACCGTGCTGCTCAAGTTGCGCGGGCGCTTCTTCATTACCGACCCGGTGTTCGCCGAGCGCGCCTCGCCGGTGCAATGGGCCGGGCCGTTACGCTTCCATGCGCCGCCGCTGGCGCTGAGCGACCTGCCGCCACTGACTGCGGTGATTCTCTCCCACGACCATTACGACCATCTGGATGAGCAGGCCATCCGCCAACTGGCACCGCGCACCGAGCATTTCCTAGCACCGTTGGGCGTGGGGGACCTGCTCATCGAGTGGGGCGTGCCACCGGCCAAGGTGCGACAACTGGACTGGTGGCAGGAAACCGAAGTCGAAGGGGTGCGCTTCGTCGCCACGCCTGCCCAGCATTTTTCCGGGCGCGGGCTGTTCGACAGCAACCGCAGACTCTGGGCGTCCTGGGTGATGATCGACGAAGGGCTGCGGCTGTTCTTCAGTGGCGATACCGGCTATTTCGACGGTTTCCGTGAAGTCGGCGAGCAGTATGGGCCGTTCGATCTGACCCTGATGGAGACTGGCGCCTATAACGTTGCCTGGCCCAATGTGCACATGCAGCCGGAACAGACCCTGCAGGCGCACCTGGACTTGCGAGGTCGCTGGCTGTTGCCGATTCATAACGGCACCTTCGACCTGTCCATCCACGGTTGGCAGGAGCCCTTCGAGCGTATCCTGGCCCTGGCCAATACCGCCCAGGTGCTACTGAGCACGCCGCAGATGGGCGAGCGGGTCAGCCTCGACTCGCCGCACCCCGGGCAGAACTGGTGGCGGCCACGGCCATTGCCGCAGCGGGGCAGGGGAGCCGAACGGGCGGTTGCGGCGCGCTAGTCCTTGGTCTGTTTGTCGTCCTTCAATAGCTTCGAGGGAGGCTTGCCGCTGTCGCTGCGTACCTGGGCGTGGCTGATCAGGGCGAAGATGAAGCTGCCGCCGATGATGTTGCCCGCCAGGGTGGGCAATGCGAAGTCGAGCCAGAACGCTTGCCAGGTTTCATCGCCGGCCCAGACCAGGTACGACACCTCCACCGAGCCCACGACAATGTGGGTGAAGTCGCCGAGGGCCATCAGGTAGGTGATCACCAGGATGATCCAGATCTTGGCGTGCTCCATGGACGGGATCATCCAGACCATGGTGGCGATCATCCACCCGGAGACGATGCCCTTGGCGAACATCTGGCTGATGTCGTTGGTCATCACCTTGCGGCCCACCTCAAGGAAGGCGATGTCGGTCTTGCTGTCGAAGATCGGCAGTTCGAGCATCACCCAGGCCACCAGCAGCGTGCCGGCCAGGTTGCCGAGCAGGACGACGCACCACAGGCGCAGCAGCCGGCCGAGATTGCTCAGGGTGGGCGCGGTCATCACCGGGAGCACGGCGGTCAGGGTGTTCTCGGTGAACAGTTGCTGGCGGGCGAGGATCACCGCCAGGAAGCCTGCGCTGTAGCCCAGGCTGGCGACTACCTGGGCGCTGTCGCCTTCGGGCAGGCGGGCATAGAACAGCCCCATGGCCATCAACGACAGGCCCATGGTCAGACCGGCCGCCAGCGCGGACCACCACAAGGCGGCGAGGGTGCGCTCCAGTTCCTGGTCGCCCTGGTAGCGGATGATCTCGTGCAAGACAGCCGCCCGCGGCGGCTGGTTGTGGCTGACTTCCTGCTCTTCGTCCGCCGATAGCCCCGGGGTCTTCTCATTCTGTGCATCGCTCATGGCAAAGCCGCTCCGCTTGCGTGTTTCTCTACAGAGCGGCAACCGTGGCGAATAGTTGCCGACGTGCCGTCGGATGGTGATCGAAAGTTTTTCAGATCAAGGTGTTGACTCTGAAATCAAACCGCGTATTATTCGCCTCCTCGCAGCGTTGAACGCCACGAGGCAAGCGGTAAGTTGTTGAGGTAGAAGGTGTTTTGCAAAAAGCGGCTTCTGAAAAACTTCAAAATAAACGCTTGACAGCAAATGAGGAAAGCGTAGAATGCGCGCCTCGGTTGAGACGAAACGCTCTTAACCAAACGCTCTTTAACAAATTGAATCAAGCAATTCGTGTGGGTGCTTGTGAGTATGGACTGATAGTCGCCAAGATTATCAGCATCACAAGTGGCCATGCGAGAAATCACATAGTCATTTGAGATTGCTGAGCCAAGTTTAGGGTTTCTTAAAAACCCAAGCAGTATTGAACTGAAGAGTTTGATCATGGCTCAGATTGAACGCTGGCGGCAGGCCTAACACATGCAAGTCGAGCGGATGACGGGAGCTTGCTCCTTGATTCAGCGGCGGACGGGTGAGTAATGCCTAGGAATCTGCCTGGTAGTGGGGGACAACGTTTCGAAAGGAACGCTAATACCGCATACGTCCTACGGGAGAAAGCAGGGGACCTTCGGGCCTTGCGCTATCAGATGAGCCTAGGTCGGATTAGCTAGTAGGTGAGGTAATGGCTCACCTAGGCGACGATCCGTAACTGGTCTGAGAGGATGATCAGTCACACTGGAACTGAGACACGGTCCAGACTCCTACGGGAGGCAGCAGTGGGGAATATTGGACAATGGGCGAAAGCCTGATCCAGCCATGCCGCGTGTGTGAAGAAGGTCTTCGGATTGTAAAGCACTTTAAGTTGGGAGGAAGGGTTGTACGCTAATACCGTGCAATTTTGACGTTACCGACAGAATAAGCACCGGCTAACTCTGTGCCAGCAGCCGCGGTAATACAGAGGGTGCAAGCGTTAATCGGAATTACTGGGCGTAAAGCGCGCGTAGGTGGTTCGTTAAGTTGGATGTGAAAGCCCCGGGCTCAACCTGGGAACTGCATCCAAAACTGGCGAGCTAGAGTATGGTAGAGGGTGGTGGAATTTCCTGTGTAGCGGTGAAATGCGTAGATATAGGAAGGAACACCAGTGGCGAAGGCGACCACCTGGACTGATACTGACACTGAGGTGCGAAAGCGTGGGGAGCAAACAGGATTAGATACCCTGGTAGTCCACGCCGTAAACGATGTCAACTAGCCGTTGGAATCCTTGAGATTTTAGTGGCGCAGCTAACGCATTAAGTTGACCGCCTGGGGAGTACGGCCGCAAGGTTAAAACTCAAATGAATTGACGGGGGCCCGCACAAGCGGTGGAGCATGTGGTTTAATTCGAAGCAACGCGAAGAACCTTACCAGGCCTTGACATGCAGAGAACTTTCCAGAGATGGATTGGTGCCTTCGGGAACTCTGACACAGGTGCTGCATGGCTGTCGTCAGCTCGTGTCGTGAGATGTTGGGTTAAGTCCCGTAACGAGCGCAACCCTTGTCCTTAGTTACCAGCACGTTATGGTGGGCACTCTAAGGAGACTGCCGGTGACAAACCGGAGGAAGGTGGGGATGACGTCAAGTCATCATGGCCCTTACGGCCTGGGCTACACACGTGCTACAATGGTCGGTACAGAGGGTTGCCAAGCCGCGAGGTGGAGCTAATCTCACAAAACCGATCGTAGTCCGGATCGCAGTCTGCAACTCGACTGCGTGAAGTCGGAATCGCTAGTAATCGCAAATCAGAATGTTGCGGTGAATACGTTCCCGGGCCTTGTACACACCGCCCGTCACACCATGGGAGTGGGTTGCACCAGAAGTAGCTAGTCTAACCTTCGGGAGGACGGTTACCACGGTGTGATTCATGACTGGGGTGAAGTCGTAACAAGGTAGCCGTAGGGGAACCTGCGGCTGGATCACCTCCTTAATCGAAGACATCAGCCTGCTGATGAGCTCCCACACGAATTGCTTGATTCATTGTGTAAAGACGATGCTGTAACGCGACCCTGTTATAGGTCTGTAGCTCAGTTGGTTAGAGCGCACCCCTGATAAGGGTGAGGTCGGCAGTTCAAATCTGCCCAGACCTACCAATTACTTGGTGCGGCTGGTCAAATGGGGCCATAGCTCAGCTGGGAGAGCGCCTGCCTTGCACGCAGGAGGTCAGCGGTTCGATCCCGCTTGGCTCCACCACTCTTTCAGGTTTCGCAGCACTGCTCAGAACTTAGAAATGAACATTCGGTGATGAATGTTGATTTCTGACTTTTGTCAGATCGTTCTTTAAAAATTCGGATATGTGATAGAAATAGACTGAACACCAGTTTCACTGCTGGTGGATCAGGCTAAGGTAAAATTTGTGAGTTCTGCTCGAAAGAGCGACGTGCGAATTTTCGGCGAATGTCGTCTTCACAGTATAACCAGATTGCTTGGGGTTATATGGTCAAGTGAAGAAGCGCATACGGTGGATGCCTTGGCAGTCAGAGGCGATGAAAGACGTGGTAGCCTGCGATAAGCTTTGGGGAGTCGGCAAACAGACTGTGATCCAGAGATCTCTGAATGGGGGAACCCAGCCAGCACAAGCTGGTTATCTTGTACTGAATACATAGGTGCAAGAGGCGAACCAGGGGAACTGAAACATCTAAGTACCCTGAGGAAAAGAAATCAACCGAGATTCCCTTAGTAGTGGCGAGCGAACGGGGACCAGCCCTTAAGCTGGTTTGAGATTAGTGGAACGCTCTGGAAAGTGCGGCCATAGTGGGTGATAGCCCCGTACACGAAAATCTCTTGCCAGTGAAATCGAGTAGGACGGAGCACGAGAAACTTTGTCTGAACATGGGGGGACCATCCTCCAAGGCTAAATACTACTGACTGACCGATAGTGAACCAGTACCGTGAGGGAAAGGCGAAAAGAACCCCGGAGAGGGGAGTGAAATAGAACCTGAAACCGTATGCGTACAAGCAGTGGGAGCCTACTTTGTTAGGTGACTGCGTACCTTTTGTATAATGGGTCAGCGACTTATATTCAGTGGCGAGCTTAACCGAATAGGGGAGGCGTAGCGAAAGCGAGTCTTAATAGGGCGCTTTAGTCGCTGGGTATAGACCCGAAACCGGGCGATCTATCCATGGGCAGGTTGAAGGTTAGGTAACACTGACTGGAGGACCGAACCGACTACCGTTGAAAAGTTAGCGGATGACCTGTGGATCGGAGTGAAAGGCTAATCAAGCTCGGAGATAGCTGGTTCTCCTCGAAAGCTATTTAGGTAGCGCCTCATGTATCACTGTAGGGGGTAGAGCACTGTTTCGGCTAGGGGGTCATCCCGACTTACCAAACCGATGCAAACTCCGAATACCTACAAGTGCCGAGCATGGGAGACACACGGCGGGTGCTAACGTCCGTCGTGAAAAGGGAAACAACCCAGACCGTCAGCTAAGGTCCCAAAGTCATGGTTAAGTGGGAAACGATGTGGGAAGGCTTAGACAGCTAGGAGGTTGGCTTAGAAGCAGCCACCCTTTAAAGAAAGCGTAATAGCTCACTAGTCGAGTCGGCCTGCGCGGAAGATGTAACGGGGCTCAAACCATGCACCGAAGCTACGGGTATCACCTTTAGGTGATGCGGTAGAGGAGCGTTCTGTAAGCCTGTGAAGGTGAGTTGAGAAGCTTGCTGGAGGTATCAGAAGTGCGAATGCTGACATGAGTAACGACAATGCGAGTGAAAAACTCGCACGCCGAAAGACCAAGGTTTCCTGCGCAACGTTAATCGACGCAGGGTTAGTCGGTCCCTAAGGCGAGGCTGAAAAGCGTAGTCGATGGAAAACAGGTTAATATTCCTGTACTTCCAGTTATTGCGATGGAGGGACGGAGAAGGCTAGGCCAGCTTGGCGTTGGTTGTCCAAGTTTAAGGTGGTAGGCTGAGATCTTAGGCAAATCCGGGATCTCAAGGCCGAGAGCTGATGACGAGTGCTCATTAGAGCGCGAAGTGGTTGATGCCATGCTTCCAAGAAAAGCTCCTAAGCTTCAGATAACTGGGAACCGTACCCCAAACCGACACAGGTGGTTAGGTAGAGAATACCAAGGCGCTTGAGAGAACTCGGGTGAAGGAACTAGGCAAAATGGCACCGTAACTTCGGGAGAAGGTGCGCCGGTGAGGGTGAAGCACTTGCTGCGTAAGCCCACGCCGGTCGAAGATACCAGGCCGCTGCGACTGTTTATTAAAAACACAGCACTCTGCAAACACGAAAGTGGACGTATAGGGTGTGACGCCTGCCCGGTGCCGGAAGGTTAATTGATGGGGTTAGCGCAAGCGAAGCTCTTGATCGAAGCCCCGGTAAACGGCGGCCGTAACTATAACGGTCCTAAGGTAGCGAAATTCCTTGTCGGGTAAGTTCCGACCTGCACGAATGGCGTAACGATGGCGGCGCTGTCTCCACCCGAGACTCAGTGAAATTGAAATCGCTGTGAAGATGCAGTGTATCCGCGGCTAGACGGAAAGACCCCGTGAACCTTTACTATAGCTTTGCACTGGACTTTGAGCTTGCTTGTGTAGGATAGGTGGGAGGCTTTGAAGTGGGGACGCCAGTTCTCATGGAGCCATCCTTGAAATACCACCCTGGCAACCTTGAGGTTCTAACTCAGGTCCGTTATCCGGATCGAGGACAGTGTATGGTGGGTAGTTTGACTGGGGCGGTCTCCTCCCAAAGAGTAACGGAGGAGTACGAAGGTGCGCTCAGACCGGTCGGAAATCGGTCGTAGAGTATAAAGGCAAAAGCGCGCTTGACTGCGAGACACACACGTCGAGCAGGTACGAAAGTAGGTCTTAGTGATCCGGTGGTTCTGTATGGAAGGGCCATCGCTCAACGGATAAAAGGTACTCCGGGGATAACAGGCTGATACCGCCCAAGAGTTCATATCGACGGCGGTGTTTGGCACCTCGATGTCGGCTCATCACATCCTGGGGCTGAAGCCGGTCCCAAGGGTATGGCTGTTCGCCATTTAAAGTGGTACGCGAGCTGGGTTTAGAACGTCGTGAGACAGTTCGGTCCCTATCTGCCGTGGACGTTTGAGATTTGAGAGGGGCTGCTCCTAGTACGAGAGGACCGGAGTGGACGAACCTCTGGTGTTCCGGTTGTCACGCCAGTGGCATTGCCGGGTAGCTATGTTCGGAAGAGATAACCGCTGAAAGCATCTAAGCGGGAAACTTGCCTCAAGATGAGATCTCACTGGAGCCTTGAGCTCCCTGAAGGGCCGTCGAAGACTACGACGTTGATAGGTTGGGTGTGTAAGCGCTGTGAGGCGTTGAGCTAACCAATACTAATTGCCCGTGAGGCTTGACCATATAACACCCAAGCAATTTGCTCACGCAGATTGCGGTGGTGAAGACGAAACGAACCGAA
Source organism: Pseudomonas soli (assembly GCF_021283165.2). NCBI lineage: Bacteria > Pseudomonadati > Pseudomonadota > Gammaproteobacteria > Pseudomonadales > Pseudomonadaceae > Pseudomonas > Pseudomonas soli. The sequence goes on along the minus strand of NZ_CP128543.1, from coordinate 4,607,129 downwards.
AGTTCGCGACGAATCACAAGATCACATATCCGAATTGGCTGGCATGTCTGCAAAGACGTACTGGCAACCGAATTTCTTGACGACCATAGAGCATTGGAACCACCTGATCCCATCCCGAACTCAGCAGTGAAACGATGCATCGCCGATGGTAGTGTGGGGTTTCCCCATGTGAGAGTAGGTCATCGTCAAGATTCATTTCGCAAAACCCCTATCTGCGCGAGCAGGTAGGGGTTTTGTCTTTGTGCCCGGAAAAGTCTGTGGGGCTGGCTTGCCGGCGATGCGCTGCGTCAGCGGCGCTCTCTACGGCTGATTGGCTTCATCGCAGACATCCCTGCGTTCACCGCAAATATCCTTTGCTCGTCGGCTACCTCACACCGCCTCGTCACAGGTGCGACAATATTGCCGTCACATTAAGTGACTTCCCCGCACCTACCCTGCGTCAAGGCTTAGGTTCGGGGCAATCCTGGCACCCGGACCGAGCGATGCCAGCGTACCGTGCTGCGCATTTCTGGACTTTCACCGTCCTATTACTTGAGGTTAGAAGCAAGATGGCCAAGGCCGCCGATGTCGTTGTGCAATGCCTGGAAAACGAAGGTGTCGAGTATGTGTTCGGCATTCCTGGTGAGGAAAACCTCGACCTGCTCGAGTCCCTGCGCAAGTCGAAGATCAAGCTGGTACTGACCCGCCACGAACAGTCCGCGGGCTTCATGGCCGCCACCTATGGCCGCCTGACCGGCAAGACCGGCGTCAGCCTGTCGACCCTCGGCCCTGGCGCGACCAACCTGGTGACCGCCAGCGCCTACGCCTACCTGGGCGGCATGCCGATGATGATGATCACCGGCCAGAAGCCGATCAAGAAGTCCAAGCAGGGCCGCTTCCAGATCATCGACGTGTGCGGCATGATGGACCCCATCACCAAGTACACCCACCAGTTCGCTTCGGCCGACAACATCCCTGCGCGCATGCGTGAAGCCTTCCGCCTGGCTGAAGAAGAGAAGCCGGGCGCCGTGCACCTGGAACTGCCGGAAGACATCGCCGCCGAGCAGACCGATGCCCTGCCGATCCCGCGCAGCCTGCACCGTCGCCCGCTGGCCGAGCACGTGGCCATCGAAGCCGCCGTCGAGAAGCTGAAGAACGCCCGTAACCCGATCCTGGTGATCGGCGCCGGCGCCAACCGCAAGATGACTGCCAAGGTCCTCAAGCAACTGATCGACAAGACCGGCATCCCGTTCATCACCACCCAGATGGGTAAAGGTGTGGTCGACGAGCGCCACCCGCGCTTCCTGGGCAACGCCGCGCTGTCCTCCGGCGATTTTGTACATCGTGCGGTTGAAGCCGCCGACCTGATCGTCAACATCGGCCACGACGTGATCGAGAAGCCACCGTTCTTCATGGTCCGTGGCGGTACCGAAGTGATCCACGTCAGCTTCCGTTCGGCCGAGGTGGATGCCGTGTACTTCCCGCAGGTGGAAGTGATCGGCGACATCGCCAACGCCGTGTGGCAGATCAGCGAAGCGCTGACCGACACCAGCCACTGGGACTTCACCCGCCTGATGGCCATCCGCGAAGCCAACGAAGCGCAGATCGCCGAAGGCGCTGACGACAACCGCTTCCCGGTCTACCCGCAGCGCATGGTTGCCGACATCCGCCGCGCCCTGCCGTCCGAAGGCATCGTCGCCCTGGACAACGGCATCTACAAGATCTGGTTCGCCCGCAACTACAAGGCGCACAAACCCAACACCGTGCTGCTGGACAACGCCCTGGCGACCATGGGCGCCGGCCTGCCATCGGCCATGGCATCGCACCTGGTCTACCCGGATCGCCCGGTGATCTCGGTCTGCGGCGACGGCGGCTTCATGATGAACAGCCAGGAGCTGGAAACGGCAGTTCGCTTAGGGATGCACATCACCGTGGTCATCCTGCGTGACGACGGCTACGGCATGATCCGCTGGAAGCAGGCCAACATGGGCTTCACCGATTTCGGCCTGGACTACGGCAACCCGGACTTCGTCAAATACGCCGAAGCCTACGGTGCCAATGGCCACCGCGTGGAGAGCGCCGAAGGCTTCCTGCCGCTGCTCGAACACTGCATCAAGACCCCGGGCGTGCACGTGATCGACTGCCCGGTCGACTACAGCGAGAACGACCGCATCCTCAACAGCGAGCTGCGTGAGCGCGCGCTGGCGGTCTAAACCGTAGCACCCTCATCGCGGGGCAATCCTGCTCCCACGTTGTGCAAGAACAACGTGGGTGCGGGATTGCCCCGTGATTGCGTCTGTTCTGGCAACGACGCACTCAGCACCGCGATACCCATCTACCACTCACCATCTCCCGGCTCTCGGCATGCTCAGGCTCCACCTACCCTGAGAACCCGAAACCATGACCATCGGTTCAACGCACAACCATCCCGCCCACCTGGCCGTCGAGCCGCATACTCCAGTGCTGCCATGGGCCGCGCGCTTCCCGAACCCGCCTGACCTGTGTTTTGACTACCGACGTCTTGTTGAACAACAAGGTGGCATTGCCCAGGCTGCTCGTCCTGCACATCGCATCTGCATTGTCGGTGCTGGCGTCACCGGCCTTAGCGTCGCACGTGAACTGCTGCGCTGTGGTTTCACCCATATCACCCTGATCGAGCAGGCCCGGCGTATCGGGGGACGTCATCTCACCGTTTCGACCCCGGCTGACAAGTCACCAGCACACACCGCCCCCTTCGAGATGGGCGCGATGCGCATGCCGTTCTTCAACCGAAGCGGCGAGCCGCCCAAAGCCGGACGTTCATTGATGGCTTACTACGCAGACCTGTTCGACCTGCGGCTTTCCAACTTCCCCAACCCTGGCACGCAGTGGGTCAATGCGACGGGTATCTACCTGCGTGAAGGCCAGCTGGAAGGGGAGTGCGATCCGAAGTTGCTGATCTGGAAGAATTCCGAAGGTCACACCCCGCCACCTACTGCAGTACTGCAGAAGATTCATGGCAAGTGGCGACGCTTTGCCGAGCGCTTTGCTGAACAGGTGGCCGCCATTTACGGCACAGAAGGTTGGCTGGCGATGTGGTCGGCAATCGTCGAGCGATATCACAGGCTGTCATTCCGGGATCTCGTATTGCTGCCGATCCAGGAGGCTTGGGACCCTGCCAATCCAGGCGATTTCGGCGGTCTTGGGATGGACCGTGAAGAGTCGGCGATCTTCTACGCAATTGGCATCGGTGATGGCAGCTGGGGCGCCTTCTACGACGTGTGCTGCCTCTATCCGCTGCGCACCGCCATTTTCGGGTTCAGCAGCCACCTGCAGCTTGTGCATGGGCGTGTAGATGAAAGGGGGCGAGTGCTTGCAGCGCCGTATCAGGATGCCGAGACCGTGCCCGACAGCAGAGGCCTGCATTTCCAGGCGCCTGCCTACCTGGGGATCGCCGCGTTGGATGAGGCCCTGCTGTTCATGGACATCGCTGGCTTGGGCGAGTCTTTGTACAGCCGATGCGTGGCGCGTAAGGATGGCTTGCTGACGGACAGCACTGTCCATGGCCTGCATAAACTGGCCGATGGCCGCATCCGAGTCGACTACCGTTGGCGGCACAGCGATGACGCCAAGGCTCAACCGATGAGTGACGTATTCGACAGCGTAGTGCTTACCACGCCGTCCTGGCTGATCGAAACAGGCATGCGTCTGGGCGGGTTCTCCCGGAGCATGCTGCCACCGGCCATTGTCGAGGCCTGGAAGCACGCCCATTGGGAGACCAGCTGCAAGGTTTATGCGCCGCTGCGTAAAAGCTTTCTCGATCAGCATCCGCATCTACCGCAGATCCTGGTCACCGACAGCTTTGTGCACGATGTCTATGCCTACCGTTACAACGATCAGCACAGCCGCGATTGCATCCTGCTCAGCTACACCTGGGAGGACGATGCCACCAAGCTGGCGGCGTATTCAGACACCGAGCTGGTGGAAAAATGCGTGGCGGAACTCGATCGGATTCTGTTGCGTTGTACCAACATTGGTGAGCCCATCTCGCCGCATATCGACATTGGAAACACCCGCATACAAAGATGGATGACAGACAGGAATGCACTCGGCTGTGCGAAATTGTACCGGGCAGGTGCCTACTACGACGCGGTTAGCCTGATGAAATACAACCGTGACCTGAGCGCCCATTCAGGGCTTTACCTCGCCGGTGAGTCCTTCTCTGTCGATGCCGGCTGGACCGAACCGTGTCTGCGCACCGCCATCGACACCGTGATCAACCTCTGCAACAACACGGGTGCTCACTTCAAGGGTGGCTTCAGCCTTGAGCACTATCCGCATTATCAGGTGCCTCGACAGACGCTCTGAAACAATTTTGTAGGAGTGCTCCTCCACGTTTTTTCGCAATCTCCCCCAGTTCCAGAGGATCCTGCTGACTGTCGTTCCATCTGCCATGCCCGTTCTACTGGCGGCCTTCCACAACAACCAGAACAGGAAGCCGCCATGCAGGAACACACTATTCCCGTCAGCCCCGTGCGCATTGCCGTCATCCAGTACGACCCGCAGGTCGGCCTCGACCATTGCGATGGCAACCTGAGCCGTGGCCTGGCCCTGGCCCGCCGCGCCGCGTGTGAAGGGGCGAACCTGATCGTACTGCCAGAGCTGGCCAACACCGGCTATACCTTCAACTCTCGCGCCGAGGCCTATGCTCACGCCGAGTCGCTGGATGGTGGGCGAAGCCTTGATGCCTGGGCGGAGTTCGCCCGTGAGCAGCAGGTGTATCTGGCTGCAGGCTTCGCCGAGCGTGACGGCCTCAAGCTCTTCGACAGCGCCGTGCTGTTCGGCCCGCACGGGCTGCTCGGGCATTACCGCAAGGCGCATCTGTGGAACCAGGAAAAGCTCTGGTTCACCCCTGGAGACCTGGGCTTCCCGGTTTTCGAAACGCCCATCGGCCGCATCGGCCTGCTGATCTGCTGGGACATCTGGTTCCCGGAGGTGCCACGGCTCATGTCGGCGCAGGGCGCCGACATCATCTGCAGCCTGAACAACTGGGTCTGGACACCGCCGCCGCTGTTCGACGAAGCCGGACGCTGCATGGCCTCGTACCTGACGATGACCGCGGCCCACGTCAACAATGTCTATATCGCCGCCGCCAATCGCATTGGTCGCGAGCGGGGCGGGCGCTTCCTGGGTTGTTCGCTGATTGCCGGCACCAACGGCTGGCCCATAGGCGAGGTGGCCAGTGCCGAGGAGGAGTGCATCCTATATGCCGACGTCGACCTCAGTACCGCCCGCTCGGCGCCGATATGGAACAGCCTGAACGACCTGCCGCGTGACAGGCGTACCGACCTCTACGACACCACCTTGGGGTATCGGCTGCATGCGCCGATGCCATGTTGAGGAGGCGTCATGGAACAGCGTCTTGCTTTACCGCGACAACGGTCGTCGTTGCTGATACTCCTGGGCTTCGCGCTACTGTGCGTTGCCAGCCTGATGTTGGGTGGAGGGCCTGATTATGCGCAGCTCGTCGCAACCCTCGACCAGCCGCTGAGTAGGCTGCGCTGGATAGTCGGCGATATCAGCGAGGTCGCCTTCTACAAGCACGAGTTGCCGGCACTGGGGTTGCTGCTGGGGGCAAGCCTCGCGCACTGGGCCCAGCAGCGGGGCCATCGCTGGCAAGGTTTTGCCATCTGCTACGGCACAGGGCTGTGGCCCTGGCTGATCATCAGCTCGCTGCTCGGCTTGCTGCTCAGCCATGCGTTGTGGGGCTGGACGCTGGACGGTGGTGCCTGGCAGCCGACTTTCGTAGCTTTCGTTTCGCTGCCGGCGGCCATGGTCCTGCTGTTCGGTGGTGGTTGGCGCGTCGTGATCAATGGCGCGCTGCTCGGTGCCGTGCTGGTGACGCCGGCCAGCCTGCTGCTGGTCAACTACCTGTGCTACCCGCTGCAGTTGCCGGTGGTGATCGGCAATGTCAGTGGCATGGCCCTGGCCAGTGTGCTGGCGTTCCTGTTGTGCAAGCGGTTTCCGGCGCTGGTTCGCGATGGGCAGCGCCCAGAGGTCGCAGCGACGGCGAGCCAGCCGGACTATGGCCTGGTCTGGACCCTGCGTCGGGTACTGGCCGATTTCAGCGAGGCGCCGTTCTTTGGCAATGAACTGGCCAGCCTGGGTTTGCTGCTTGGCGTATTGCTGGCTTATGTATTGGCCCCGTCGGCACCAGCCTACGGTTCGCAACTGGTGTTGCAGATGGTGGCCGGGCAGGGGTTGGCATCGCTGGTCGGTGTGCTGTTTTGGCGACGGCAATGGAAAGAGCGGGGCTGGTATCCGACCTATATTCCCATCGTTTCGATCGTGCCCGCCGCCGTGCTGACTCTGGGTGGCAGCTGGCAGGTGGTCGTCGCCAGCGCAGTGCTCGGCGCGCTGATCGCGCCACCGCTTGCCGTGGCCATCAGCCGGCGACTGCCAGGCTACATGCACGGCTATATCGGCAACGTCCTGTCCATGGCCATCAGTACCCTGGGTATCGTGCCCCTGGTTGGCCTGCTTGCGGGAGGTAACCCATGACAGCACCACGCGTTTCTATCGGCAGCCTGGGCGGTACGGTCAGCATGCAATCCGCGGCGCCGGGGCAGGGTGTGACACCCCGGCTCGACTGTGCCGCTCTGCTGAGCACGCTGCCGCAGTTGCAGACACTGGCGCAAATCAGCACCGCCACGTTGTGCCTGGTGCCGAGCGCCTCCCTGGCATTCACCGACATGCTGGATGCGCTGGCCTGGGCAAACGCACAAGTGCAAGCGGGAGCCCAGGCCGTGGTACTTACCCAGGGCACCGATACGCTGGAGGAGACCGCGTATTTCCTCGATCTGCTCTGGCCCCATGACACCCCGCTGATCATGACCGGCGCCATGCGCTCGGCCTGCCAGCCGGGCGCAGATGGTCCGGCGAACCTGCTGGCGGCAGTGCAGGTTGCGATAGCCGATGGCAGCCGGGGGCGTGGCGTACTGGTGGTGATCAACGACCAAATCCACTTGGCTGCTCGGGTGCGCAAGACTGCCAGCCTGGCAATGGCGGCCTTCGAATCGCCCGGCGCAGGGGCGATAGGGGAAGTGGAGGAGGGCTGTCCCATCTATCGTCAGGCTGCCGCGCCACGCTGGGTGTTGCCCCTGCCGACGCAGGTCGATCATCAGGTCGTGCTACTGGAGGCGTGCCTTGATGCCGATACGCGTCTGCTGCGAGCCTTTGGTGCCATGGGCTATTCAGGGCTGGTGGTTGCCGGCTTTGGCGCAGGCCATGTCTCCGAAGCCTGGGCCGAGGCTTTGAAGGACGTCGCAGACAGCATGCCAGTGATTATCGCCACCCGCACCGGCAGTGGTTCGACAGCCCGGGGAACCTACGGATTCGTCGGCGGCGAGATCGACCTGCAGGCCCGCGGCCTGCACATGGCTGGCTGGCTTTGCCCGCGCAAATGTCGGCTCTTGTTGTGGCTGCTGGCCGGTAGCGGGCGGCAGGCCGAGCTGGCGCAGTGGCTGCAGCAATAGCCCGATGCCCGCTCTCATGAAGGGAGCGGGCAGGCGTTGCCTATGCTACGGTGCACGCACATTTACCCAGGACACCCACCCATGCTCCCCGCGCTCAGCGAAAAAGAACTCGACCGCCTCGAAGACCTGCTGATCACCTACGGCAACGATTATTCGGTACTCAACCTCGCCGAGCTCAACGGTTTCTTCACTGCTCTGGCCAGCTCCCCCAGCAAGGTCAACCCTGAGCAGTGGCTGCCTTCTGTCGCCGGTGGCAAGGTGCCCAAGTTCAAGAAGCCTGCCCATGAAGAAGCGTATACCGCGCTGATGCTGCGTTATGCCAGCCAGGTGGCCGAAGAGTTGGCCACCGACCTCGAGGACTTCGAGCCGATGTTCGAAGAGGGCGAGAGTGAAGAGGGCCCGGCGATCATTCTCGAGGAGTGGTGCTTCGGCTACATGCGCGGCACACAAGTGGCCGAGTGGAGCGACCTGCCGCCAGAGCAGGATCGTCTGCTCAAGGCCATTTCGCTGCATGGGCTGGAAGACAACTTCGAGCTGCTCGACTCGATGAGCTTCGATGAGCGCCAGGCCTGTGTACCGCTGGTGGTCGAGGCGGCGCGGGGGTTGTACCAGTACCAGAAACAGCACCGGCATTGAGATCGTAACCGCGGGCGCGTGGGAGCGGCGATGCGGCGACCCGACGTGTCCCGCAATTGTGATTATTCCACTTGCCGAAATACTGGATTGCACCCAGCACTGATTCTGCTGCCGGTCGATCCAGTGCAGCATGTCCTCCAGCAGCGCCACTCCCGGCGCTGACCTGGAGCCCCGCACATGCCAAGCCCGATCAAGCTCTACAACTTCCCCAAGTCCGGCCACGCCCACCGTATCGAGCTGATGCTGTCACTGCTCGAACTGCCTACCGAGCTGGTATTCGTCGACCTGGCCAAGGGTGAACACAAGCAGCCCGAGTTCCTCGCCATCAACCCCTTCGGCCAGGTGCCGGTGATCGATGACAACGGCATCGTCATCGCCGACTCCAACGCCATCCTCGTCTATCTGGCCAAGGCGTATGGCGGCGAGCGCTGGTTGCCCGAGGATCCGGTCGGCGCCGCCCGCGTGCAGCGCTGGTTGTCGGTGGCGGCAGGCCCGTTGGCCTTCGGCCCGGCCGCCGCACGCCTGGTGACTGTATTCGGCGCCTCGTTCAACACCGACGAAGTGATTGGCCGCGCCCACACCCTGCTCAAGGTGATCGACGCCGAACTGGCCGAGGGCCCGTTCCTGGTTGGTGACCAGGCGACCATCGCCGATATCGCCAACTACTCGTACATCGCCCACGCCCCCGAGGGCAACGTGTCGCTGGAGCCGTACGCCAATGTGCGCGCCTGGCTGGCCCGGATCGAGGCGCTGCCGGGCTTCGTGCCGATGCCACGCACCGTCATCGGTTTACAGACCACGCTCTGAACCCAGAGGAATGCCGCCATGCGATCGCCCTGGCATGCAGGTGAAAAACGGCTGCAGGAGCAAGTCGGTGTTGCAGAGCGCATGGAGGTGTTCGGCCAGAAGGTCATCCGCGACTTCATGCCCGACCAGCACCGGGCTTTCTATCACCAGTTGCCGTTCCTGGTGGCCGCTGCCGTGGATGCCGCTGGCACCCCTTGGGCGACGCTGCTCGAAGGCCCGGAAGGCTTCGTCAGCTCGCCCGATCCCCGGCAACTGCTGATCGGCACCGCGCCTGCCGCTGATGACCCGGCCACGCCGGGCCTGGTGGATGGCGGTGCCATTGGCTTGCTGGGGATCGAGCTGCATACCCGGCGACGCAACCGGCTCAATGGCCTGATCCGTCGGGCAGGCAACGGTCAGCTGGAGGTGGTGGTCGAGCAGTCGTTCGGCAACTGCCCCCAGTACATCCAGCTGCGCGAATACACCCGCGTCGATGAACCGCCGCAGGCGCGTCGGGATTCATCGACACTCGATGCCGCGTCCCGCGCGATGATCGAAAACGCCGACACGTTCTTTGTCGCCAGCTACGTCGAGCAGGAAAACGGCCAGCGTGCCGTGGACGTGTCCCACCGCGGTGGCCGCCCCGGTTTCGTCAGGGTCGAAGGCAATCGCCTGACCATTCCGGACTATGCCGGCAACCTGCATTTCAACACCCTCGGCAACTTGCTGGTCAACCCGGTTGCAGGTCTGTTGTTCGTCGACTTCACCACCGGCGATGTGCTGCAGGTTTCAGGGCGAACCGAGGTGGTTCTCGACAGCCCGCTGATCAGCGCTTTCGAGGGGGCCGAGCGGATCTGGACCCTGGACATCGAGCAGGTGGTGGTCCGCCCGGCTGCGGTGTCGTTGCGCTGGGCCTTCCAGGAGTACGCGCCCACCAGCCTGATGACCGGTACCTGGAGTGAAGCCCAAGAGCGCCTGCAACAGCGTGAGCGCCAGCGCCAATGGCTGACCTGGCGCGTGCTGCGTGTCGAGCAGGAAAGCCGCGATATTCGTTCGTTCTACCTGCAACCCGAGGAGGGTACGCCGGTGGCCTTCGCGCCCGGCCAGCATATTCCCGTGCGCCTTCAAGTTGATGGAGAGGCCCCGCTGATCCGCACCTACAGCCTGTCCAGCGCGCCGTCCGATGGCCACCTGCGCATCAGCGTCAAGGCGCAGGGGCCTGCCTCACACTACCTGCACCAGCAACTGAAGGTGGGCGACCCTTTGCAGGTGCGCCTACCCATGGGCAGCTTCACCCTCGATCACACCAGCGACCGCCCCCTTGTGCTGGTCGGTGCGGGCGTCGGCATCACCCCGTTGATCGCCATGCTGCGCGAACAATTGGCCTTGGGGCTGGGGCGGCGCATCTACCTGTTCCACGGTAGCCGTACGCTGGCCGACCTGCCCTTCCAGCACGAGCTTGCTGAACTCCAGCAACACGCCGGTGGCCTGCTGAGCATTCACCGCGCCCTGAGCCTGCCCGAATCCCAAGCCGTGCAGGGCCGCGACTATGCGTTCGCCAGCCGCCTGGGCATCGAACAGATCAAGGCCACGCTGCCATTGGACGACTACGACTTCTACCTGTGTGGCCCGGCCAGCTTCACCCAGGACCTTTACGAGGGGCTGCGCACGGTGCATGTACCCGACGCCCGCATCCATGCCGAAGCCTTCGGCCCTTCGACCCTGCGCCGCCATACCGACGACAACCAGCCCACTCTGCAACAACCGCCGCCCGCCAGCGAGCCGGTGCCGGTGTACTTCGCCAGCTCAGCCAAGGAAGCGCGTTGGGCGCCTGGTGGCGGTACTTTGCTGGAACTGGCGGAGAGCCGCGGCCTGTCGCCGGACTTCAGTTGCCGCGGTGGCTCTTGTGGCACCTGCAAGACCAAGCTGGTCAGCGGCCAGGTCCACTACCCGAACCCACCCGCCGAGCTGCCCGAAGCCGGCAGCGTGCTGATCTGCTGCGCGGTTCCGGCCCAGGCCGAGGACGGTGTGCAAGCCGTGGTGCTGGAGCTCTAGCGTGCGCACAGGGATAATCGCCCCACGACAACGCGTGGGGCGCGGCATGGACCAGATCCACCTGATGAAAGTGTTCGTGGCCGTCGGCGAGCTGGAAAGCTTCGCCGCCGCCGCCCGCCGCCTGGCCATCTCGCCAGCGGCGGTAACCCGCGCCGTCAGCGCCCTGGAGGAGCAGCTCGGGGTCAAGCTGCTGCTGCGCACCACTCGCAGCGTGCGCCTGACCGAGGCCGGCGGGCGCTATCTGGAAGACACCCGGCATATCCTCGCCAGCATTATCGAAGCCAACGAAGCCGCCGCCGGCATCAATGCCTCGCCCAAGGGCGACCTGGCGGTGACCGCGCCGATCCTGTTCGGCAAGAAGTTCGTCATGCCCTGCATCGTGCGCTACCTGCAGCAGTACCCCGAGGTGGACGTCTCGGCGTTCTTCCTCGACCGCGTGGTGAACCTGGTGGAGGAGGGCATGGACGTGGCCGTGCGCATCGGCCAGTTGCCCGACTCGGGCCTGAAGGCGCTGCGGGTGGGCAAGATGCGCCGGCTGCTGTGCGCCTCGCCCGAGTACCTGGAGCGCCATGGCACGCCGCGGCATCCCTCGGAGTTGCAGAAGCACGAGGTCATTGCCGCCGGGACGCTGTCACCTCGCACCGACTGGCGTTTCGGCGCCATCGACGACCCGACGCTGATCCGCATGAAGCCGCGCCTGACCGTGACCAGCAACGACGCCGCCATCGCTGCGGCCAGTGCCGGGCTGGGGATTGCCCGGCTGCTCTCGTACCAGGTGGCGGATGAGGTCGCGGCCGGGCGCTTGCAGGTGATCCTGGCCGAGTACGAGGAGGCGCCCTGGCCGATCCATATCCTGCATCGCGAGAGCAAGTACGGCTCGACCAAGGTGCGTACCTTCATCGACATGCTGGCCGAGCATCTGCGCAGCCATGCGCACCTGAGCTGAGCGAGTGGCCTGTCGGCTCAGCTCAGGCAAGGCACCTGCGCCTGTCGCGCACACGCCGCCAGTACCCTCAAGCCGCCCATCACCTCCGGCGTAATCACCCGCCCAAGGCACACCCGCAACCCCGTGCCACATTCCCCATCGGCAAAGAACATCCCGCTGTCGCCCACTTTGCATCCCTGCTCGGCGGTAAGGCCTCGCAGCGCCGCCATATCCGTCCCTTCCGGCAATTCGAGCCAGTGGATGAATCCTCCATCAGGCGCCACATACCGCGTCCCCGGTGGAAAATCCGAGCGCACCAGCATCTCCATCACCTCGGCCTGCGCCGTCAGCCGCCCGCGCAGCTTCGCGCAATGCGCCTCCATGTACCCGCGCCCGATGAACTCGTCCAGCACCCGCTGGGCCAGGCTCGACACCGCCAGGTTGCGCGAGAACAGCTGGGCCAGGATCGCGTCCCGATAACGCCCGACCACGCACCATCCCACCCGGTAGCCCGGTGCCACGGTCTTGGAGAACGACGAGCAGTAGATCGTCTGCCCGGTCGTGTCGTAGTGCTTGATCGCCTTCGGGCGCTGCGGCTCGTCCACCAGGTCGAAGAAGATGTCGTCCTCGATGATTGGCACATCCGCCGCCTGGGCCAGGCGCGAAAGCTCGGCCCGCGCGGCGTCGGGCATGATGAAGCCGCGAGGGTTCTGCAGCGTCGGGTTGAGGAAGATCACATCGACCTTCTTGCGTTTCAGCGCCCATGCCAGGTGCTCCAGGTCCATGCCGCTGCCTGCGTGGGTACGCATGGGCAGGGCGCGCATCCCCAGGCGTTCGATGGTCTGCAGGATGCCGTAGTAGGTGGGGGTCTCGATGGCCACCGTGGCGCCCGGCTGGGCCACCGCTTCCAGTGCAAGCTCCAGGGCCACGGTGTCGCCCGAGGTCACCAGGATTTCATCCGGGCCGCAGGCCACGCCGCGCTGCAGCATCAGCCCGGCGATACGTCGGCGCAGCGAGGCCAGGCCAGGTGGGGCGATCAAGCCGGCCAGCGGCTGATCGGCCTTGCTGGCCAGGGCCATCAGGCATTTGTTCAGCAGCACCTGGGGCGTGAGTTCGTCGTGCAGCACCGCCGAGCTCAACGACAGCCCTCCGTTGCCGGCCGCCTGGGCGAGCATGGCGACCACCGCGTGGTTGACGTTGACGCTGACACTGGCGAGGTCAAAGCCCTGCACCTGGGCCGCGCCCTTGGCGACGAAGTACCCCACCCGGGGAGTGGCCTGCACATAGGCATTGGCTTCCAGCTCAGCGAGTGCCCGTTGCACCGTGGCCAGGCTGCTGTCGAACAGCCGCGCCAGTTCGCGCACCGAGGGCAGCTGCGTGCCGGTGGGCCATTCGCCGCTGTCGATCTGGCGCAGCAGCCAGGTGTTGACGGTGTGCCAGCGTTTGTCGGGCTTGGGGTTCCGGTCCATGGGGCCTTTTTTCTCGAGTCAGGCGGAGGCACCCGAAAGGTAGAGCAAAACCACGCCGGTTGCAGCCACGATGACGATGTTCAGCAGCACCAGGGCAAAGCCGAAGCGGATCAGCCCGTGCTCTTCCTCGCGGTTGGCCCCGGCCAGACCGATGATCAGCGACAGGATCGACAGCGAGCCCAGCGCGCCATGCCCGGCGGCGCTGTTGACCATCGCCGCCAGCCACGGGCCGTGGACCGTGGAAAGCGCCGCGATGGAGGGCATCACCAGGGTGTTGCCGCCGACATTGGAGCCGGTGACATAGCCAGCCAACCCCGCCAGCAGCGACACCGTCGAGGCCAGCGACACCCCGGACAGCGCCTGCAACGCCCGCTGTGCCTCGACCAGGAAGCCGGCCTTTACCATCACCTGGGACAGCAGCAGGAACAGGAAGATCGTCGCCACCGGGAACCGCGCCCGAGTGGCCAGCGCCTGCCACGGGAAGCCCGCGCCCTGGCGGCCAACCATCATCAGCACCACCAGCAGCAAGGCCAGCCCCGGCGACGCCAGCGGCTTCCACGACACATTGGCGCCGTGCACCACCCACATCCCGTCCCAGCCCGACAACAGGAACAACGCCCGCGACGCGATAATCACCGCCAACAGCGCCAGGTAAGGCCATGCCGCCTGCGGCCAGCGCACCAGTGCCCCGCGCCGCGCCCAGGAGATACCCAGGCCGACCGCGGCCACTGCAAGCCCGGCCAGCACACCCGAGGCCTCCGGCCCGATCCAGCGGTTGACCGCATACAGCACTGTGCTGAACAGCAGCGAGATCGATCCCAGCCCGAGCCATGCCCGTACACTGCGAACACCCGCCAGGCCCAACGCCACGGCGGCCAGGCAGAGGAACACAGGAGCGCTCACCAACGCCGAATGGCTGCCCAGCTCCTGCGCCGGTACATGCGCCAGCAACGCGCCGATCACCGTCGCCAGCCCAAGCGTGCCCCAAGGCATCACCACCATGCCGGCCAGCGCCATCTTCATGCCGACCTGGCGCGAGAACAGCCCCATCAACAACGGCACGGTAGCGATCAGCGATACGCCGAACCCGGTCATCGCCTCCAGCAGCGGCGCCAGGCCCAGCACGATGAAGATCACCTGCATCGGCGGCGTCCAGCCCAGCTCGCGCACCCAGGCGCCGATTGCCTGCGGCGCGCCGGCCCGCTCGACCAGGATGACGAAGGCCAGGCCCGGGACGATCACACAGGCGGTACTGAGGAACAGGATCAGCGTGTCTTGCAGGATCGCGCCGGACACCGCCGTCGACAGCGGCTGCGCGGCGCCCAGGCCCCACAGCAGCAAGACACCGGCCACGCCGGCCAGCGCGGCCTGTACGGGCGGGCGGCGCAGCAGCAGGATCAGGGCGATCACCAGGCCTATGGGGGACATTTGCAGCAGCAGGGCAGCCATGATGCGGGTTCCTTTAGCCATCCGGGGGAGTGCGGAAGGGATGGTGGAACGAAGGACTAGGCAGCGACAGATACAGGGGGTGGGGGTTTTTCAATACAACCCCAGGGCTTGTGGCGATGGAGCCACCTGTTTGCACCTCCTCTAACGCCAATGCCTGGATTTCTGGGCACTGAGTGCGATATTGGCCGTTAATGCCTGCAATCCGAGGCATTAGGTGGATCGAGCATTCTGGTTACATGCCACATGCACGCAGCGTGGTTATCTGGCCAGACCTGCCAGCACCTTCTCCAGTTTCAGCACCGCCTCCCTCATCTCAGCGGGCGTCAGTGCCGCAAACCCCATCAGCAAGCCGGCATCGTTCCTCGGCACCGCGTACAAGCTGCCCAGCCCCAACAGATCGATTCCCGCTCCGCGTGCCGCCCTGACCACTGCGTCTTCCGCCAAGTTTTGAATGAAGTGGCAGGGCATCTGCAGCCCACCTACCGGCACTTGCGGGCGCAGGAACGCCCCCAGGTGCCGCTGCACCAGATCTGCCAGCACGTCGCGCCGCTCGGCATAGAGGCTGCGCATGACCCGTACATGGGCGTTGAAGTGTCCGTCCTCCATGAACCTGGCCAGGGTCAGCTGGGCGATGGATGCGTTGTGGCCATCCTGCAGCGTTCGCGCAGCGGTCATTGGCGCGACGAGCTGGGGCGGCAGCAGCAGGTAGCCGATGCGCAGCCCGGCGCCCAGCGACTTGGTGAAGGTGCCGATGTACAGCGTGCGCGCATGCGAATCCAAGCCCTGCACACAGGCGGTGGGGCGGCCGGCATAGTGGAACTCGCTGTCGTAGTCGTCCTCGATGATCCACGCCCGTTGCTGGCGGGCCCATTCGATGGCCAGCAGGCGCCGGTCCAGCGACAGGGTGGCGCCGGTCGGGTATTGGTGCGAGGGCGTGAGGAACAGCGCCCGGGCATCCGGCGCTAGCTGGGCCATGCCGTCCACCTGCAGGCCGTGCGCGTCCACCGGCACCGGCACGCCTTGCAGCCCGGCGGCGCTGATGGCCTTGCGGGTGCCTTGGTACAGCGGGTCCTCGACCAGCACCCGGTCGCCTGCGTCCATGAGTACCTGAGCGCACAGGCCCAGGGCCTGCTGCGAGCTGGTGAGGATCAGGATGCGGTCGGCGGATGCCTGCGCGCCGCGTTCGAGGTTGAGGTAGTCGGCGATTGCACTGCGCAAGGCGAACATGCCCTGTGGCTCGCTGTGTTCCAGGGCGCGAGTGCCGTATTCCTTGTACACCTGCCGCTCCAGCTTCTCCCAGACGGCCAGGGGGAAACGCCGGGTTTCTGCCACGCCCGGGGCGAAGGGGCGGGGTGATTGGAAGTTGTGAACGCCACCGCTGTGCAATAGCGCTTCACCTCGGCGGCTCAACTGCACCGTGGCCTCGCTTTGTGCCGGCCGCTGGCGCTTGCGCGACGGCAGGCAGCGGGCCCGTTGCGACACGAAGCTGCCGCTGCCCACGCGCCGCTCGATAAAGCCCTCGGCGTGCAACTGGCTGTAGGCCGACTCCACGGTATCCCGCGAGACGCCCAGGGAACTTGCCAGCGACCGCGACGCCGGCAGCGGCTTGCCGACCGGCAGGGCACCCTCGAGGATCAACTGGCGGATGGCCCGCTGGATGCGCACATGCCGCACCAGTGCCCCATGGGCGGGATCCGTTAGCCAGGCTTTTACCGATTCCAGCTGGGCGTGTTTGAACATTGGCCTGGTCCTTGGCGCGTGGATATGAAAGGTGCCTGCCTATCCTGGGCCGGATCGCGTCCCTGAAAATGGTCTGGTAACTACCGAATAATTGGCAGGTAAAAACCAGCCATTTATCCGCTATAAAACCCAGGTCCGCAAGCAATCACCAAGGAAGGCAAGCGCTGCGGACAGGCCGGCCCCCTCACTCATTCAGCTGTGTTGTCCAAAAGGGGTTTGAAGAATGACCACCACCCAACTGCCCGTTTTCGTACGCGAAGTGAAGCAAACCGACCTGCAGCCATGGTCCGACTACTGGGCGCAATACCAGGCCTTCTACCAAGTGGAGCTGGGCCCGGCCATCACCGAGCGTACCTGGGCGCGCTTCTTCGACCCGGCCGAGCCCATGCACTGCGCCGTGGCCACGGACGGCGGGCAAATCTTCGGCTTCGTTCACTACGTATTCCACCGCTCGACCTGGGGCCGCAATGATTTCTGTTACCTGGAAGACCTGTTCGTGTCGCCAAGGGCGCGGGGGAGGATGATCGGTAAGCGGCTGATCGAGTTCGTCCAGGACCAGGCCCGGCAGCACCGGTGCGACCGGTTGTACTGGCATACCCAGGAGACCAACAAGACTGCGCAGCGGTTGTATGATTGGATTGCCGAGAAGCCGGGGGTGATCGAGTACCGGATGTCGTTGGATGTTGCTCACTAAGTCCATAGTGAGCAGATGAGGGCGTGGGAGTGGAAGGGGGGCACCGGCTTCGGGGTGTAGGTCCCTGTGGCGCACAGCCGCTCCCATGCCCAGGCATCAGAAATTCCCATTCGAAATCTGCCCGAGTCTTACGGTGCTGTCAGACCATTCAGAAAGATGAATCCCTTCCTGGCAGAGGAATACTTAATCCAATATTTTGTGCCTTAACTGCCATCTATTCAGATAACACACATGAATTTGGATTTAAGTCTTACCAAACCCAGTGAACTCATGAGGGCGCTGTGCGAGCGCTTGCGCACCGAGCGGCTCGCTCAACAGATGTCGCAAGCGGAAGTGGCTGCTCGGGCTGGCGTCGGCACCAATACTGTGTCCAACCTTGAAACGGGACGTAATGTCGGTTTTGAGAACCTGATCCGAGTGGCGATGGTTCTAGGCCGAAGAAAAGAGCTTGAGGCGCTGTTTTTGCCGAGGGTGGAGTGCATAGCCGACATTGCTCGCTACGAGCTCGGTGCCAAGCGCCAGCGCATCCGGAAGAAGTCAGGGCAGGGTTGAACAGGGCTGCATGGCAGCCCTTTCAGTGCATCGCAGGGTTCAATCGCCAACCCCATGTAACCTCAATGCCCGCTGCGCACATTCCTTCCAGCTCAGCTTGCGCCGCTCGGGCACCACCACGGGCAACTCCGCCGCCATCACCAACGGCATATCCCGCATCCGTACCCAAGGCTCACTCTGCCAATACAACAGGCTCGCCGTATGCCCACCCGGCCAGCACATCCTGCCCAGGCGCGGCAGGTCTTCCAGCGCCGAGTCCTGCCCATCGCGCAGCACCGCCACCACCTCATGGGTCAGCCAGTGGCGCAGGTGGCGGTTTTCCGGAATGTGATGATGGGCGAGGAGGGTATAGGCCCCGGACTCGCTGACCATGGTGGTTTCGCCGTACTGGCCGTAGCGCAGCAGCTGCACGGTGCGATGCTGGTCCGGGTCGAGCTTGCGGATGCAGTGTTCGTCGAAGAAGCGCCCGGTCATCCGACCGAGTTCGTGGGCGCAGAACCAGGCTTGGGATTCGAGCCAGAGAGTGTGGAGGGGGCGGTTGTGGCGGGTGAAGAGGGTGGAGGAGTAGTGAGTCATGATGGGCTATCCAAGTCAGGGAGAGCCGTTTCTAACGGGAACGGAATTCCGCCATGTGAGCGTTCTTAGCGCTCAAACAAACTACCGTGGTTTTCTCTGGTTAAGTAGAGATACCTATGTAGGAGGTTTCTTGATTTTGAGGCTCGAGAAATAAAAAAGGCTGCCCAAGGGCAGCCTTTCTGGAAAGCTGGACGATCAATCCCAGCTCAGAGCACCACCTGTCTGGTACTCGATAACCCGAGTCTCAAAGAAGTTCTTCTCTTTCTTCAAGTCCATGATCTCGCTCATCCAAGGGAAGGGGTTGGTAGTCCCCGGATACTCTTCCTTCAGACCAATCTGGGTCAGTCGACGGTTGGCAATGAACTTGAGGTAATCCTCCATCATCGCCGCGTTCATGCCCAGCACGCCGCGTGGCATGGTGTCACGGGCGTATTCGATCTCCAGCTGGGTACCCTGCAGAATCATCTGGGTAGCCTCTTCCTTCATCGCGGCATCCCACAGGTGCGGGTTCTCGATCTTGATCTGGTTGATCACGTCGATGCCGAAGTTCAGGTGCATGGACTCGTCGCGCAGGATGTACTGGAACTGCTCGGCGACGCCGGTCATCTTGTTGCGGCGGCCCATCGACAGGATCTGGGTGAAGCCGCAGTAGAAGAAGATGCCTTCCAGTACGCAGTAGTAGGCGATCAGGTTGCGCAGCAGCTCTTTGTCGGTTTCGACGGTGCCGGTGTTGAACTCCGGGTCCGAGATGGCGCGGGTGTACTTCAGGCCCCAGGCGGCTTTCTTCGCGACCGATGGGATCTCGTGGTACATGTTGAAGATCTCGCCTTCATCCATGCCCAGCGACTCGATGCAGTACTGGTAGGCGTGGGTGTGGATCGCCTCTTCGAAGGCCTGGCGCAGGATGTACTGGCGGCACTCGGGGTTGGTGATCAGGCGGTACACGGCCAGGGCCAGGTTGTTGGCAACCAGGGAGTCGGCGGTGGAGAAGAAGCCGAGGTTGCGCATCACGATGCGGCGCTCGTCTTCGGTCAGGCCGTCCATGCTCTTCCACAGGGCGATGTCGGCGGTCATGTTGACCTCTTGCGGCATCCAGTGGTTGGCGCAGCCGTCGAGGTACTTCTGCCAGGCCCAGTCGTACTTGAACGGGACCAGCTGGTTGAGGTCGGCGCGGCAGTTGATCATGCGCTTTTCGTCAACGGCGACGCGGGCCGAGGAGCCTTCCAGCTCGGCCAGGCCTTCGGCGATGTCC
This sequence comes from Pseudomonas soli, assembly GCF_021283165.2. Classification (NCBI taxonomy): domain Bacteria; kingdom Pseudomonadati; phylum Pseudomonadota; class Gammaproteobacteria; order Pseudomonadales; family Pseudomonadaceae; genus Pseudomonas; species Pseudomonas soli. The sequence goes on along the minus strand of NZ_CP128543.1, from coordinate 4,587,502 downwards.
AGGGCGTCCAGGGCAGCCTTGGCGCGTTTGACCGCGTCGGAGTCGGCGGCGGTGGCGGCGCGGGCTTCCAGGGCGGCGGCACCGCCGGCGCTGTCGAGCTTGTCCAGGGTGGTGGTGGCAGCGGCCTGTGCGGCGGTGTTGCCTTTGGCGGCGACTTCGCCGTCTTCTTTGTCGAATTCGTCCCAGCTCAGCATGGTGAGATCTCCTGCTTGAGGGCCATCAATGAGTATGGCCGGTGGATCTTGGTTGCGGTGCGGTGCACGCAAATCTGGAGTGCCCGGGGAGGGCTGACCGGGGCGTTGGGCCCCGGCTTGTTATGTCTGGCTGTGGGGAGGTGCTGGCAGTGCCGGCCTCATCGCTGGCAAGCCAGCTCCCACAGGGTTCTGCGCCGTGGCGCAGAAAAGAGGCTACCCGGGGGTAGCCTCTGCGAAGGCCTTATTGGCAGGCTTCGCAATCCGGCTCGTCGATGGCGCAGGCCTTCGGTACCGGGGCTGGGCCCGCGGCCTGGACCGGGGCGCTGTCGCCGCCGCTCGACACGGCGTTGAGCTTGCCAGTGTTGATGGTCGACTTCTCGGTGCTGGTCGCGGCCAGGGCACGGAGGTAGTAGGTGGTCTTCAGACCACGGTACCAGGCCATGCGGTAGGTCACGTCCAGCTTCTTGCCCGAAGCGCCGGCGATGTACAGGTTCAGCGACTGGGCCTGGTCGATCCACTTCTGGCGACGGGAGGCGGCATCGACGATCCACTTGGTCTCGACTTCGAACGCGGTGGCGTACAGGTCTTTCAGCTCTTGCGGGATACGCTCGATCTGCTGCACGGAACCATCGTAGTACTTCAGGTCGTTGATCATCACCGAGTCCCACAGGCCGCGGGCCTTCAGGTCGCGGACCAGGTACGGGTTGATCACGGTGAATTCGCCCGACAGGTTCGATTTCACGTACAGGTTCTGGTAGGTCGGCTCGATGGACTGCGACACGCCAGTGATGTTGGCGATGGTCGCGGTCGGCGCGATGGCCATGATGTTCGAGTTACGAATACCTTTTTGTACACGCTCGCGCACCGGGGCCCAGTCCAGGCTCTCGGTCAGGTCGACGTCGATGTACTTCTGGCCACGGGCCTCGATCAGGATCTGTTGCGAATCCAGCGGCAGGATGCCCTTGGACCACAGCGAACCCTGGAAGGTCTCGTAGGCGCCGCGCTCGTCGGCCAGGTCGCAGGAAGCCTGGATCGCGTAGTAGCTGACCGCTTCCATCGACTTGTCGGCGAACTCGACGGCAGCATCGGAGCCGTACGGGATGTGCTGCAGGTACAGCGCGTCCTGGAAGCCCATGATGCCCAGGCCGACCGGGCGGTGCTTGAAGTTCGAGTTACGCGCTTGCGGCACCGAGTAGTAGTTGATGTCGATCACGTTGTCGAGCATGCGCACGGCGGTGTTCACGGTGCGTTGCAGCTTGGCGGTGTCCAGCTTGCCATCGACGATGTGGTTCGGCAGGTTGATCGAGCCCAGGTTGCAGACCGCGATCTCGTCCTTGTTGGTGTTCAGGGTGATCTCGGTGCACAGGTTCGAGCTGTGGACCACGCCCACGTGCTGCTGCGGGCTGCGCAGGTTGCACGGGTCCTTGAAGGTCAGCCACGGGTGGCCGGTCTCGAACAGCATCGACAGCATCTTGCGCCACAGGTCTTTGGCCTGGATGGTCTTGAACACCTTGATCTTGTTGTACTCGGTCAGGGCTTCGTAGTACTCGTAGCGCTCTTCGAAGGCCTTGCCGGTCAGGTCGTGCAGATCAGGCACTTCCGATGGCGAGAACAGGGTCCACTTGCCGTCATCGAAGACGCGCTTCATGAACAGGTCAGGGATCCAGTTGGCGGTGTTCATGTCGTGGGTACGACGACGGTCATCACCGGTGTTCTTGCGCAGCTCGATGAATTCTTCGATGTCGAGGTGCCAGGTTTCCAGGTAGGCGCATACGGCGCCCTTGCGCTTGCCACCCTGGTTCACGGCGACGGCGGTGTCGTTGACCACTTTCAGGAACGGCACGACGCCTTGCGACTTGCCGTTGGTGCCCTTGATGTACGAGCCCAGGGCGCGCACCGGAGTCCAGTCGTTACCCAGGCCACCGGCGAATTTCGACAGCATGGCGTTGTCGTGGATCGCGTGGTAGATGCCCGACAGGTCGTCCGGCACGGTGGTCAGGTAGCAGCTCGACAGCTGCGGACGCAGGGTGCCGGCGTTGAACAGGGTCGGGGTCGAGGCCATGTAGTCGAAGGACGACAACAGGTTGTAGAACTCGATCGCACGGGCTTCTTTGTCTTTCTCTTCCAGCGCCAGGCCCATGGCCACACGCATGAAGAACACCTGCGGCAGCTCGAAGCGCACGCCATCCTTGTGGATGAAGTAGCGGTCGTACAGGGTCTGCAGGCCCAGGTAGGTGAACTGCTGGTCGCGCTCGTGGTTGATCGCCTTGCCCATGCGCTCCAGGTCGTAACCTTTCAGCGCCGGGTCGAGCAGTTCGAACTCGACGCCTTTCTCGACGTAGGCCGGCAGGGCCTTGGCGTACAGGTCGGCCATCTCGTGGTGGGTGGCGCTGTCGGCGACGTTCAGGAAGCCCAGGCCTTCGGCACGCAGGGTGTCCATCAGCAGGCGGGCGGTGACGAACGAGTAGTTCGGCTCGCGCTCGACCAGGGTACGGGCGGTCATCACCAGGGCGGTGTTGACGTCCTTCAGGGCGACGCCGTCGTACAGGTTCTTCAGGGTTTCGCGCTGGATCAGCTCGCCATCGACTTCGGCCAGGCCTTCACAGGCTTCGCTGATGATGGTGTTCAGGCGCGCCATGTCCAGCGGCGCCAGGCTGCCGTCGGCCAGGGTGATGCGGATGCTTGGGTGCGGCTCGACCACGCTGTCGGCGTTGGAGCGGGTAGCACGCTCCTTGGCACGCTGGTCGCGGTAGATGACGTAGTCACGGGCGACTTTCTGCTCGCCGGCGCGCATCAGGGCCAGTTCGACCTGGTCCTGGATTTCTTCGATGTGGATGGTGCCACCCGATGGCATGCGACGCTTGAACGTGGCGGTGACCTGCTCGGTCAGGCGCGCGACGGTGTCGTGGATGCGCGACGAGGCGGCAGCGGTGCCGCCTTCAACTGCGAGGAACGCCTTGGTGATGGCAACGGTGATCTTGTCGTCGGTGTAGGGGACGACAGTGCCGTTACGCTTGATCACGCGCAGTTGGCCAGGGGCGGTGGCGGCCAGATCCTGGTTCGAATCGGCGGCCTGAGGCGCCTTGGCCTGCGGGTTCTCGCGAGTTGTGTCGGTTTGCATGGGTGGGTGTCTCCACAGTTTCTAGTTTGTTCAGGCGCCGTTGTCGGGCGCCACCGTTCCGTCCACTTGCTCGATGGCCCGGGCGGGGATGCGCGTGAAGCACACGCATCCGCCCGCTCGGGCTTACCGACTTCGGGACAGACTCAGGAATTAGGGGCAGTAACCTGCCGCTCCCTGGCCGAAGTCAAAGGTTCTGGGCGTACCCAAAATCTGTTGCTGATGAGTGCGGGCCTTGCCTGCAACACTCATACCCGAACAAGGCCGTCTGCGGCTTGCCTCGGTCGCCCTCCGCAGGAGCGGTTTGGCTGTTGAAATCACCTTAAGTTCAGCCAGAAAATTCGCTTGAATTTGCCTGTTGACTTGTGTTTGTGATTTTGCGCAAAACCCAATATCTAGTGGTTCGCTGCGATGGGGATACAAGATAATGCGGTCCAGGGGGCTTTGCAAGGTCGGCGCCTGTGGATAACTTGTGGGTACTTTGTGAGTCATCCGTGGGTATTCGCTGTAGGCCTTGTCCCAAGAGGTTTGCACGATTTTTTGCCTGTGCTACGCCGCCGCGAAGATTTTTTAGGGCGCGCACCCTATCACAAAAAACGGTTCAGTCGAGGGCTGTTTGCGGTGGTTGGCAGGGGTGGGGGCGGGACGTAGTATCCGGGGCTGATGTTGCGCTTTGGTGAAGGCGGATTTGCTCTGCAATCAAAGGGTTGTGCTGGCCCCGCGATAAGGCCGGCACGGATAACACAAGGCCAGACAATAAACAGAAGAAGGGGAGGCCATGGACCAACCAATCAATCGCATCCTGATCGTCGAGGACGACCAGCGCCTGGCCGAACTGACTGCCGAATACCTCCAGGCCAACGGCTTCGAAGTGGCGGTGGAGGGCGACGGTGGCCGCGCCGCGCGGCGCATCATCGACAGCCAGCCGGACCTGGTGATCCTCGACCTGATGCTGCCCGGCGAAGACGGCCTGAGCATCTGCCGCCGCGTGCGCGGCCAGTACGCCGGCCCCATCCTCATGCTCACTGCCCGCAGCGACGAGCTCGACCAGATCCAGGGCCTGGACCTGGGCGCCGACGACTACGTGTGCAAACCGGTGCGCCCGCGCGTGCTGCTGGCGCGTATCAATGCCCTGCTGCGCCGCAGCGACGCCCCGGAGCGCCGCCAGGACCTGACCTTCGGGCCCCTGCATATAGACAGCCGCCAGCGCGAGGCGCGCCTGCACGGCCAGCTGGTCGACCTGACCGGCGCCGAATTCGACCTGCTCTGGCTGCTGGCCAGCAACGCCGGACGCGTGCTGTCCCGCGAGGAGATCTTCACCTCGCTGCGCGGCGTCGGCTACGACGGCCAGGATCGCTCCATCGATGTGCGCATCTCCAAGATCCGCCCCAAGATCGGCGACGACCCGATCACCCCGCGGTTGATCAAGACCCTGCGCAGCAAGGGCTACCTGTTCGTCGGCGAGGCGCCATGAACTCGATCTTCCTGCGCATCTATGGCGGCATGCTCGCGGTGCTGGTGCTGGTGGCCGTGCTCGGTGTGCTGAGCCTGCACCTGCTCAACGAGATCCGCGCCGGCCAGCACCGCGAGCGCCTGGCCCAGGGCACCTTCAGCCTGATGGCCGACAACCTGGCGCAGCAGAACGCGGTGGAGCGCACCCGTTCGCTGGTGATCTGGGAGCGCCTGCTCGGCGTGCCGCTGGACCTGCAACCGCTGTCGGCCTTTACCCTCGACGGCGGGCAGCGGGCGCGCCTGTACCGAGACCTGGTGGTGGTGGAGAAGACCGGCCCGCATGCCGCCCGGGTGCTGCGCCGGGTTGGCCACGAGGACCTGCTGCTGGTGGCCGAGGTCAAGCAGATCAGCGAGCAGCTGGCCCGCGCCACCCTTTATCTGTTGGCCGACGAACTGGTGCGCTACCCGGTGACCGAGCAGCAGGCGCGCCTGGCGCAGCTGCGGCAGAGCAAGGGCTTCGGTTTCGACATCGCCTTGCAGCGCATCGAGCGCGCCGCCCTGGACGACGACCAGCGCCGCCGGGTGGAGGAGGGCGATACGGTGATGGCCCTGGGCAGGGACGGCGATTCGATCCGCGTGTTCTCGGGGTTGTCCGGTTCGCCCTGGGTGCTGGAGATCGGCCCGTTGTATCAGCTCAACCCCTATCCGCCGCAGTTGCTGATCCTCATCGCCTTTCTCGGCCTGTGCCTGATCGGCCTGGTGGTCTACCTGCTGGTGCGCCAGCTGGAGCGGCGAGTGTCGGGCCTGGAGGTGGCGGCCACGCGCATCGCCCAAGGCAGCCTCGACACCCGGGTGCCGGCCGGCGATGCCGACTCGGTGGGGCGTCTGGCCGAGGCCTTCAACGGCATGGCCGAGCACCTGCAACGTTCATTGACCATGCAGCGCGAGCTGGTGCGGGCGGTGTCCCACGAGCTGCGCACGCCGGTGGCGCGGCTGCGCTTCGGCCTGGAGATGATCGAGAGCGCCGGCAGCGACGAGGCCCGGGCCAAGCACCTGGCGGGCATGGACGGCGATATCCAGGATCTGGACAAGCTGGTCGACGAGATGCTGACCTACGCCCGCCTGGAGCAGGGCGCGCCGGCCCTGCATTTCCAGGTGGTGGACCTGGACGAGCTGCTGGCGCGGGTGATCGAGGAGCTGGCACCGCTGCGCGCCGAGGTGCGGGTGGTGCGTGGCGTATGCCACGGGCTCGACGGTGGCGACGCCCGGGTCGAGGCCGAGCCGCGCTACCTGCACCGGGCCCTGCAGAACCTGGTGCGCAATGCCATGCGCCATGCCGAGTCCGAAGTGCGCGTGAGCTATCACCTGGGGCAGCAACGTTGCCGCATCGATGTGGAGGACGACGGCCCCGGGATTCCCGAGGGCGTGTGGCACCGCATCTTCACCCCCTTCACCCGCCTCGACGACAGCCGCACCCGGACCTCGGGCGGGCATGGCCTGGGGCTGTCGATCGTGCGGCGGATCATCTACTGGCACGGCGGCCGCGCCCTGGTCGGGCACAGCGAGCAGTTGGGCGGGGCGTGTTTCAGCCTGAGCTGGCCGCGGGAGCAGCCACGCGACTAAACGCTGATCAGACTGAGCAGGTGGCCGTCCTGCAGGCAGAACTGGCCATCCAGCTCGACGCCGTGGTGCCATTCGGCCGACAGGTCGGTGAGCAGGCGCAGGCGCGCGTGGCCGTCGGCGGACCATTCCAGCAGTTCGGCGTGCTCGAAATAGAAGCGCTTTTTCGTCAGTGGGTAGAGCGTCTTGAACAGGCTTTCCTTGAGCGAGAAGGTCAGGGTCACGGCCAGGGCCTGTTGGCTGCGGTCCAGGCGTTCCAGTTCCGCAGGGGTGAGGATCTCCCCGGCCAGGCGTTCGGCGCGGTCCTCGCCGAGCAGGGTTTCCTGGTCAAGCCCGAGGCCGCGGCATTGGCCGTCAGCGGCGACCACGGCGGCGGCCCAGCCCTGGCCGTGGGTGATCGAGCCGTGGATGCCGGCGGGCCAGATCGGCGAGCGGTCTTCGTGGGTAGCGGGCGCGTAGTCGCGGCCATCCAGATGTTGCAAGGCTGCACGGGCGCAGACTCGGCCTGCCAGGTACTCGGCCTGGCGCTTGGCCACCGAGCGTTGCAGGCTGGCGGTCTGTTCGATGCCGGCGCGCTGGAAATCGTCCGGCGCGAGATTGGCCGGGTCGAAGGCGCAGCTGACCAGCACCGCGCCGGGGACCGGGCGCGGCAGGGGCCAGTGGTGCTGGAGCGGGGCGCAGCAGGTGGGGAGTCTGTTCATGGCGGGTATTGTGCCAGCCTGGTGGCTGGTGGTGGAGCACAGATTTTGGGGCTGCTGCGCAGCCCTTTCGCCGGCGAGCCGGCTCCCACAGGGGGCGTCGCCATCTTTTGTGGGAGGCGGCTTGCCGGCGAAAGGGCCGCAAAGCGGCCTCGGCGATCATCAGTCGAGCGCATCCTTCAAGAACGCCTGCATATCCTTCCACGAGCTCTCGTCAGCTGCCTTGTCATAGCCGATATCCGGCCCGCCATGCTCGCCATGGCTCAAGCGGTCGGCATCCGGGTTGGTGAAGCCATGCTTGGCCCCCGGGATCCCGACGAACTTGTAGTCGGCCTTGGCCGCATCCATCTCCGCCTTGAACGCCGCCACCTGCTGCGGGGTGACCATGCTGTCGGCCTCGCCATGCTCCACCAGGATCTTGGCCCGGATCACCTCCGGCTTGGCCGGCGTCTGGGTCACCAGCGCGCCATGGAAACTCACCACGCCGTCGAGCTTCTCACCGCGGCGCGCCGCGTCCAGCACCACCTTGCCGCCAAAGCAGTAGCCGATGGCCGCCAACTGGTGCTTGTTGGTGTTGGGCTGAATCTTCAGCAGCTCCAGCCCGGCATCGAAGCGCCGGGCGGCGGCCGCTGGGTCCTTCATCGCCGCGGCCATGAACGCTTGGGCATCCTGCGGGTGCTCGGTGTTCTTGCCGTCGCCGTACATGTCGATGGCCAGGGCGTTGTAGCCCAGCGCCGCGAGGTCGCGGGCGCGGCGCTTGGCGTAGTCGTTCAGCCCCCACCATTCATGCACCACCACCACGCCCGGGCGCTTGCCCTTGATGGCGTCGTCGTAGGCGTAGTAGCCGATCAGCGCAGTGCCGTCGGCGTCCTGGTAGCGGATCTCGCGGGTCTGCACCGCCGCCTGGGCGAGGGTGGCGCCGCACAACAGGGCCAGTGCAAGCAGGGTACGCATGGTCGAGCTCCTTGTTCGGTTCGTTCAGCCCAGGTTCAGGCCGGGTTCAGCAGGGGTTCAGGGCGCCCTCCCTACTCTAGTCCCCAGACAGAAACAACGCATCCAACCCGGAGTACCTGAACCATGAAAACGCTCAATACCCTGATCGCCGCCATGGCGGTTTGCGCCGCCGGCCTCACCACCGCCGCCCAGGCCGATGACAATTTCGCCAGCCTGACCTACGGCCAGACCAGCGACAAAGTGCGCAAGTCCGGCCTGCTGCAACGCAACACCGACGGCCTGAACGCCGACGGCATCATCGGCAAGGACAGCACCTGGGGCGTGCGCCTGGGCAAGATCAACGACCAGGGCCGCTACTACATGACCTACGACAACGTCTCGGGCGATCACAGCGGCGTCAAGCTGCGCCAGGAAAACCTGCTCGGCAGCTACGACCTGTTCCTGCCGGTGGGCGATACCACCAAGCTGTTCGGTGGCGGCACCCTGGGCATGACCAAGCTGACCCAGGACTCGCCGGGCGCCAGCCGCGACACCGACTACGGCTATGCCGTGGGCCTGCAGGCCGGCGTGATCCAGGAAATCACCGACAAGGCCTCGGTGGAGATGGGCTACCGTTACCTGCGCAGCAACGCCGCCACCGAGATCGGCGCCCACGGCGGGCCGAAGGACGGCACCCTGCGCCTGACCAGCAGCGCACAGACCTACCTGGCGGCGAGCTACAAGTTCTGAGGTCGCTGTTATCCTGTACCGGCCTCATCGCGAGGATGCCCCGCGATGAGGCCGGTACAGGCATTCGCTATTGGAAGGAGAACTGCATGAAATTGCTGGTGGTCGAGGACGAGGCGCTGCTGCGTCATCACCTGTTCACCCGCCTCGGCGAGGGCGGCCATGTGGTGCAGGCGGTGGCCAACGCCGAGGAAGCCTTGTACCAGGCCGAGCAGTACAACCATGACCTGGCGGTGATCGACCTGGGCCTGCCGGGCATGAGCGGGCTGGACCTGATCCGTCAGCTGCGCAACCTTGGCCAGACCTTTCCGATCCTGATTCTCACCGCCCGTGGCAACTGGCAGGACAAGGTCGAAGGCCTGGCCGCCGGCGCTGACGATTACGTGGTCAAGCCGTTCCAGTTCGAAGAGCTGGAGGCGCGCCTGAACGCCCTGCTGCGCCGCTCCAGTGGCTTCACCCAGTCGACCATCGCCGCCGGCCCGCTGGTGCTCGACCTCAACCGCAAGCAGGCGACCCTGGACGAGCAACCGCTGGCGCTGACCGCCTACGAATACCGCATCCTCGAGTACCTCATGCGTCATCACCAGCAGGTGGTGGCCAAGGACCGCCTGATGGAACAGCTGTACCCGGATGACGAGGAGCGCGACCCGAATGTCATCGAGGTGCTGGTCGGCCGCCTGCGCCGCAAGCTCGAGGGCGACAACGGCTTCAAGCCGATCGATACCGTGCGTGGCCTGGGCTACCTGTTCACCGAGCGCTGCCGATGATCCGCTCGCTGCGGGTGCGCCTGATGCTGGCGGCGGCGTTGCTGGCGCTGCTGTTCATGCTGGCGCTGCTGCCGGCGCTGCAGAAGGCCTTCAGCTTGGCGTTGCAGGAGTCCATCGAGCAACGCCTGGCCTCGGACGTGACCACACTGATTTCAGCTGCGCGCATAGAGCGTGGCCAGTTGCAGATGCCGGCGCTGCTGCCGGACGAACGCTTCAACCTGCCGTATACAGGCCTGCTCGGCTACATCTTCGACCGCCAGGGCAAGCTGGTGTGGCAGTCGCGGGCCACGCGCAACCGCAACATCAACTATCACCCGCGCTATGACGGGCGTGGCAACGAATTCGCGCGTATTCACCAGGACGACGGCGAGGAGTTCTTCGTCTATGACGTCGAGGTCAAGCTGCTTGGCGGCAAGAGTGCGGCGTTCAGCATCGTCGCCCTGCAACCGGTCCGCGAATACCAGGACACCCTCAATGGCCTGCGCGAGAAACTCTACTTCGGCTTCGGCGCGGCGCTGCTGGCGCTGATGGTGCTGCTGTGGGCCGGCCTGACCTGGGGCCTGCGCTCGCTGCGCCGGCTCAGCTCCGAGCTGGATGACGTGGAGAGCGGCGCCAGGGATGGACTGAGCCGCGAGCACCCGCGCGAGCTGCTGCGCCTGACCGGCTCGCTCAACCGCCTGCTGCGCAGCGAGCGCGAACAGCGCCAGCGCTACCGCGACTCGCTCGACGACCTGGCCCATAGCCTGAAGACCCCGCTGGCGGTGCTGCAGGGCGTGGGCGAGAGCATGGAGCAGGGCGACCGCGAGCAGGCGCGGGTGCTGCAGAGCCAGATCGAGCGCATGAGCCAGCAGATCGACTACCAACTGCAACGCGCCAGCCTGCGCAAGAGTGGCCTGGTAAAGCACCAGGTCCAGCTCAAGCCGTTGCTCGACAGCCTGTGCAGCACCTTGGCCAAGGTCTATCGCGACAAACGCGTTGAGGTCGGTTTCGATCTGCCGGCCGATGCGCGGGTGCCGATGGAGCAGGGGGCCTTGCTCGAGCTGCTCGGCAACCTGCTGGAGAACGCCTACCGGTTGTGCCTGGGACAGGTGCGGGTCAGCCTGCGCGAAGCGCCTGGGCAACTGGAGCTGTGGATCGAGGACGACGGCCCGGGTGTGCCGCCCGACCAGCGTGAGCGCATTCTCGAACGCGGCGAGCGGCTGGACCGCCAGCACCCCGGGCAGGGGATCGGCCTCGCGGTGGTCAAGGACATCATCGACAGCTACGACGCCGAGTTGAGCCTGGGCGACTCCGAATTGGGCGGGGCTGCGTTCCGCATCGCTTTCCGGCTCGATTGAAATCGCGCAAGACTTGTAGGCGCGCGCTGGGCGGAAATCCGCCAACCTGCCCTGTACGATTTCCGCCATCGGGCGGAAATCCGCCATTTCCCACTGGCTATTACGCCCCGCCCCGGGGCATTCACACCCTGTAATCATTGGTTGTGCACCTCAAGCGGGCACTTTGGCATCGCCCTTGCTATTCACCTGGCAGAGGCCTGCCCAGGCGCTCGAACACAACGACAAATCCCTCCGGGTACAGGAGGGTTCGCGATTCAGGTGCCCCGACATCCTGGGAAGGATGCGCCGGCCCACTTGAGGAAAAACTAGCCATGACGACTCGTCAGCCGCTGTACAAATCGCTGTATGTCCAGGTGATCGTCGCGATCACCATCGGTATCCTGCTCGGCCACTACTACCCGGAAACCGGCGTAGCCCTCAAACCCTTGGGTGACGGCTTCGTCAAGCTGATCAAGATGGTCATCGCGCCGATCATCTTCTGCACCGTGGTCAGCGGCATCGCGGGCATGCAGAGCATGAAGTCGGTCGGCAAGACCGGCGGTTACGCGCTGCTGTACTTCGAGATCGTCTCCACCATCGCCCTGATCATCGGCCTGGTGGTAGTCAACGTGGTGCAGCCGGGCGCCGGCATGCACGTCGACGTCAGCACCCTCAACGCCAGCAGCGTGGCTGCCTATGCCGCCGCCGGCGCGCAGCAGACCACCGTCGGCTTCCTGCTCAATGTCATCCCCAACACCGTGGTCGGCGCCTTCGCCAACGGCGACATCCTGCAAGTGCTGATGTTCTCGGTGCTGTTCGGCTTCGCCTTGCACCGCCTGGGCAGCTACGGCAAACCGGTGCTGGACCTGATCGACCGCTTCGCCCATGTCATGTTCAACATCATCAACATGATCATGAAGCTGGCCCCGATCGGCGCCTTCGGTGCCATGGCCTTCACCATCGGCCAATACGGCGTGGGTTCGCTGGTGCAGCTGGGCTACCTGATGGCCTGCTTCTACATCACTTGCCTGCTGTTCGTCCTGGTGGTGCTGGGCGGTATCTGCCGCGCCCACGGCTTCAGCGTGATCAAGCTGATCCGCTACATCCGTGAAGAACTGCTGATCGTGCTGGGCACCTCGTCCTCCGAGTCGGCCCTGCCGCGCATGCTGGCCAAGATGGAGCGCCTGGGCGCGAAGAAATCGGTGGTTGGCCTGGTGATCCCGACCGGCTACTCGTTCAACCTGGACGGTACCTCGATCTACCTGACCATGGCCGCGGTGTTCATCGCCCAGGCCACCGACACCACCATGGACATCACCCACCAGATCACCCTGCTGCTGGTGCTGCTGGTGGCCTCCAAGGGTGCCGCGGGCGTCACCGGTTCCGGCTTCATCGTCCTGGCCGCCACCCTGTCGGCCGTCGGCCACCTGCCGGTTGCCGGCCTGGCGCTGATCCTGGGTATCGACCGCTTCATGTCCGAAGCCCGCGCCCTGACCAACCTGATCGGCAACGCCGTGGCCACCGTGGTCGTGGCCAAGTGGGTCAAGGAGCTGGACACCGACACCCTGCAGGCCGAATTGGCGTCTGGCGGCTCGCCGCTGATCGACACCCGTCCGACCGACGACCTGGGCGTGGCCGAAGGCCCGGCGCGTTGAGCGTGAGTTGAAATGCGAAAAGGCGACCCTCGGGTCGCCTTTTTCATGCGTTGACGATTATTCGACCCGTGTCTCGCCGCTGTATACCAGGATCTCCCGGCAGCGCCGGCACAGGTAGCGTCGCCCCTGGCGCACCAGCTTGTGGCGCTGGGCGGTGAACGGGAAATCGCTTTCCGGGCACGGGCAACGGTAGATGTAGCGTGTCGCCACGCGCCGCTGCACTTCGTAGTTGTGGCAACGGTTCGGCGGCAGCTCGTACACCCCGCGCATGATCAACTGCCACTCCTCGCCATGGGCCTGGATGCGCTCGCCGAACAGCTGGTGGGCGATCAGGTGGGCGACCTCGTGGGCCACGGTCTGGCGCAGGAAGTCTTCGGCGTTCTCGCGGTACAGCTGCAGGTTGAAGCGCAGCAGGTTCTCGTGCAGGTGGGCGACGCCGGCCTTCTGTCCGCGCAGCTTGAAGCTGACCTGCGGGCGCGGGAAGGGGCGTTTGAAGAAGGTTTCGGCTTGCTGGTAACAGGTTTCGACGCGTTGTCTGAGCAGCTCGGGCATGGCGGGGTAGTTCTCCTGACCGGGCATTATGCCGCAGGCAACGGGCGGCTGCCGAGCCGCCGGTCAGGCACACGAAGCGAGGCCGCCTTGCGGCGGCCCCGGTGATGCCCCAGTGTTGGTTGGATCTGGTTGGTATGCGTTCAGTTGGTATAGACGGGCCCCACGCCCAGTCCCCAGATGATCACGGTCGCGGCCATGATCGCCACCAGAACCACGAGGCCCACCGCCAGCACCGAGCTGGAGAACAGGAAGCCTTCATCCGACGGTATGTTCATGAAGGTCGGCAAGCCGACATACAGCAGATACACGGTGTAGCAGATCGCCGCCGTGCCGATCAGCATGCCCAGCCACAGGTGTGGGTACAGCGCCGCAAGGCCGCCGATGAACAGCGGAGTGGCGGTGTAGGTGGCAAAGGCGATGCACTGCGCCATGCTCGGGTTGGCGTCGTAGGTGCGCGCCATCCAGTGGATGAAGGCGCCCATCACCGCCACGCCTGCGAGCATCGCCAGGTAGGACATGATGCTCATCCACAATGCGCTTTCCATGGTCAGCATCACGGCTGGCCGCTCGCCGATCACCCAGCCGACCTGGGTGGTGCCGATGAACGCCGACACGGCGGGGATCGCCGCCAGGATCAGCGTGTGTGTCAGGTACATGTGGCTGATGCTTTCATCCTCGCCACGAATCTCCCGCCACTCCTGGTCGGGGTGGGTGAACAGCCCAACAACGTGATGAATCATACGGGTCACTCCTATCGTCGTTGCCAAACGCCCCCCGGATGGAGCGCCTATGGCCCGAGGCCAGGACACCAGGTGCTGCGCCAATGTGGCCTTATGTCGCAGTATAGGAAGCGGATTCCCGCATAAAACCGGCTTTTTAGAGCAAATCGCGCTGTCAGGACGGTTGTTGATTCCCTTGAAGTCTTTATCGGATTCACCTACTGCGCCGCCCGGTTTGTGCGTAAAATAGCCGGCTTTTGTCACACCTCGCGGATCCAAGCGCTATGGGCACCCTCTCGGTCAACCAGAACAAACTGCAAAAACGCCTGCGTCGCCTCGCCGGCGAAGCCATCACCGACTTCAACATGATCGAGGATGGCGACAAGGTCATGGTCTGCCTGTCCGGCGGCAAGGACAGCTACACCATGCTCGACGTTCTGTTGCACCTGCAGAAGGTGGCGCCGATCAAGTTCGAGATCGTCGCGGTGAACATGGACCAGAAGCAGCCGGGCTTCCCCGAGCACGTGCTGCCGGCCTACCTCAAGGAACTGGGCGTCGAGTACCACATCGTCGAGAAGGACACCTACTCGGTGGTCAAGGAGCTGGTACCCGAGGGCAAGACTACCTGCTCGCTGTGCTCGCGCCTGCGCCGCGGCACCCTGTACACCTTCGCCGACGAGATCGGCGCGACCAAGATGGCCCTGGGGCACCACCGCGACGACATCGTCGAGACCTTCTTCCTCAACATGTTCTTCAACGGCGCGCTCAAGGGCATGCCGCCGAAGCTGCGCGCCGATGACGGGCGCAACGTGGTGATCCGCCCGCTGGCCTACTGCAGCGAGAAGGACATCCAGGCCTACTCGGACATGAAGGAATTCCCGATCATCCCGTGCAACCTGTGCGGCTCGCAGGAAAACCTGCAGCGCCAGGTGGTCAAGGACATGCTGGTGGAGTGGGAGCGCAAGCACCCTGGCCGTACCGAGAGCATCTTCCGCGCCCTGCAGAACGTCGCCCCGTCGCAATTGGCCGACCGCAACCTGTTCGACTTCACCAGCCTGAAGATCGACGAGAGCGCCACCCCGCGTTTCCTCGACGTGCTGAACATCTGACCTTATGCGTGACTACCAGTGGTTGCATGAGTACTGCCTGAACCGCTTCGGTTCGGCCCAGGCGCTGGAAGCCTTCCTGCCGCAGCCGCGCACACCCGCGCAGCTGCGTGACATCACCGACGACCGCTACCTGTCGACCCTGGCCCTGCGCGTGTTCCGCGCCGGGCTCAAGCACAGCCTGGTGGATGCCAAGTGGCCGGCGTTCGAGCAGGTGTTCTTTGGCTTCGACCCGGAGAAAGTGGTGCTGATGGGCGCCGAGCACCTGGAGCGACTGATGCAGGACGAGCGCATCATCCGCCACCTGGGCAAGCTCAAGAGCGTGCCGCGCAATGCGCAGATGATCCTCGACGTGGCGAAGGAGAAGGGCAGTTTCGGCGCGTTCATCGCCGACTGGCCCGAGACCGATATCGTCGGGCTGTGGAAGTACCTGGCCAAGCATGGCAACCAACTGGGCGGGTTGTCGGCGCCGCGTTTCCTGCGCATGGTCGGCAAGGACACCTTCATCCCCACCGACGACATGGCCGCCGCGTTGATCGCCCAGAAGATCATCGACAAGCCGCCGACCAGCCTGCGTGACCTGGCACTGGTGCAGCAGGCGTTCAACCAGTGGCATGCCGAAAGCGGGCGGCCGCTGTGCCAGTTGTCGGTGATGTTGGCGCATACCGTCAACCATTGAGATCGCCGGGGCCGCAATGCGGCCCCGATACGGTCAGGCACCTTCGCCGGCCAGGCGTCGATCCTGCTGGAACTTCCAGCGCACGAACAGCAAGCCGCTGACGAACAGCCCCAGGCTCACCAGCACTTCGACCCAGCCGAACAGCGCTCGGGCGGGGTCGAAGGCGGCCAGCACGCCCTTGATGAAGTAGATATTGACCACGAAGCAGGTCCAGGCATGCGCCCGGGCGCTGCCCATCAGCATGCCCGGCAGCAACAGCAGCAGGGGGATCAGCTCGATGGCCAGGATCACCTCGACCCGCGCCCCGTGCAGGTTGGCGAACCACAGGTTGTTCACCACCAGCAGGGCGATCAGACCGAAGAAGCAGGCCAGGCTCAGGGCGCGGGTCAGCCGTACGCGTGGGGCGAGCCACTCCAGCGGCGGCAGCACCTTGGGTTTTCTAGCCACGCTGGCCACCCAGGGCCTTGGCGGTGTTGGCCAGGCGTTGGCCGAGGGCGCGGCACAGGGTGATCTCGTGCTGGTCCAGCTCGCGCTTGCCGTCAGCGCCTGCATGGTGGCTGGCGCCGTACGGGGTGCCGCCGCCGCGGGTATCGAGCAGCGCCGACTCGCTGTAGGGCAGGCCGGTTACCAGCATGCCGTGGTGCATCAGCGGCAGCAGCATCGACAGCAGGGTGGTTTCCTGGCCGCCGTGCAGGCTGGCGGTGGAAGTGAACACCGCCGCCGGCTTGCCCACCAGTTCGCCGCCCAGCCACAGGCTGCTGGTGCCGTCGAGGAAGTACTTGAGCGGCGCGGCCATGTTGCCGAAGCGGGTCGGGCTGCCCATGGCCAGGCCCGCGCAGTGGCGCAGGTCGTCGAGGGTGGCGTACAGCGCGCCGCTGGCCGGGATGTCCGGGGCCACGGCTTCGCACTCCGTGGAGATCGCCGGCACCGTGCGCAGGCGTGCCTCCATGCCGGCCATCTCGACGCCGCGGGCGATATGCCGGGCCATCTCGCTGGTCGAGCCGTGGCGGCTGTAGTACAGCACCAGGATGTAGGGTTCGCTCACGGCAGGATCTCCAGGACCTTCTCGGGTGGGCGACCGATCACGGCCTTGTTGCCTGCGACCAGGATCGGGCGTTCGATCAGCTTGGGATGCTCGACCATCGCCTTGATCAACTGAGCGTCGCTCAGGGCAGGGTTGGCCAGCTCCAGGGCCTTGTATTCGTCTTCGCCGGTGCGCAGCAGTTGGCGCGCGCCGATGCCCAGCTTGGCAAGCAGCTGTTCGAGGGTGGCGGCGTCCGGCGGGGTCTCGAGATAGCGCACGATGGTCGGTGCGAGGCCGCGTGCCTCGAGCAGTTCCAGGGCGCCGCGGGATTTCGAGCAGCGCGGGTTATGATAGAGGGTCAGATCGGTCATGACGGGTCGCATCCAGCTGGGTGTGGCGGCTATTCTAACCGCAGCGACCGACTTCAATGCTTGAAAACTTCGAGAAGGATTGACCCATGGCAAGGCGTTTGGCAGCTGCACTGGCCATCACCGCGAGCCTGCTGCTCGGCGGCTGCGGTGCGGACTACGGCGTGGACCAGCACGGCAATACGGTGAAGGCCGAACAGGTCGAGGGGCACTGGCTGGTGCTCAACTACTGGGCCGAATGGTGCGGCCCGTGCCGTACCGAAATCCCCGAGCTCAATGCTGCGGCGAAGCAGTGGGATGCCGAGGGCATCAAGGTGCTGGGGGTGAACTTCGATGGCTTGCAGGGCGCCGACCTCAAGGCCGCCGCCGAGACCCTCGGCATCGGCTTCACCGTGCTCGCGCAAGACCCGGCCGAGCGCTATGAGCTGCCGCGCAGCGAGGCGCTGCCGGTGACCTATATCATCGATGACAAGGGCAAGGTGCGCGAGCAACTGCTGGGCGAGCAGACCCTCGAGGGTTTGCAGGCCAAGATCAAGGCGTTGAAAGGCGGCGCCTGAACCCTGCATCGCGGGGCAAGTCGCATCGGCGCACCGTCGCTCCCACGTAGGAGCGGGCTTGCCCCGCGATGGTTTCAGCCTTCCTCAGGCCAGAACCGCAGCGGCTTGCCCTCGGCCGGCCAGAAGCGGATCTGCTCGATTGGCGACACGTCCCAGCGCTGCACCGTTTCCAGCGCCTGCAGGAAGCGTTTCTCCTGGTCCATCAGCGCTGGCGCGCATAGCTTGCGGGTCTTGCCGACCTTGCCGAAGCTTAAGTGCTCGCCGTCCAGCGTATAGGGCGCGAACCAGTGGTTGCAGCCGGCATTGCCATAGGCACGACCATCGCTGGCCAGGGTCAGGGTCAAGTGGCTGTAGTCGATCAGCGGGCGTTCACCGATCCACTCCAGCAGGTAGCTTTGCTCCTGCTGCAGCTTCGAAGGTTGCGACGCGCAGCCCATCAGGCCAGTGGCGATCAGCACGCCGGTCAGCAGCTGTTTCACTCAGGCGCGCTCCTGGCACTGCGGGCACAGGTGCTTGTCGCCCTGGCTGGCCCAGCCCAGCTCCTGGACACGGGCGGTGGCTGCCGGGGCGTGGCCCTTCTTGCCGAGCTTGGCTTCGGCGGCGAACTCGAAGTCCAGCACCGCGTCGCAGCCGTCGCACTTGACCTGCCACTCGTGGATTTCCAGTTCGTTGAATACTGGCCCCTGGGCCACGGCCACCCACTGCCCGGTGGGGTTGATCAGGTGGCGTACGCTGTCCACGGTCAGGCGCATGGACAGGGTTTTGCTGCCTTTGAGCGAAACCAGCAGTGCGTCGCCTTTCTGGATCGAGCCGCCGTTGCCGGTAACCTGGTAGCGGCCCGGTACCAGCGCGCGGCACTCGATCAGGGTGTGTTGCGGGTTGAAAAGGGTGTAGCGGAAATCGTGTTCGACCATGGGTCCTCCAGAAATGCCGCGTATCCTAGCATCATCCCGTGACCAGATTCTGCGGATTGCCTGCCGCCCAGCGGGCGATGTTGTCCAGGGTGATGGCCGCGATGGCATCCAGGGCCTCGCGGGTAAGGAACGCCTGGTGCGCGGTGACGATCACGTTGGGGAAGGTCAGCAGCCGTGCCAGCACGTCGTCCTGCAGCGGCAAGTCGGAGCGGTCCTCGAAGAACAGCTGCGCCTCTTCTTCATACACATCTAGCCCCAGGTAGCCGAGCTGGCCGCTCTTGAGCGCGTCGATCAGTGCCGGGGTGTCGACCAGCGCGCCGCGGCCGGTGTTGATCAGCATGGTGCCGGGCTGCAGCTGGGCCAGGCTCTGGGCATTGATCAGGTGGCGGGTATGTTCGGTCAGCGGGCAGTGCAGGCTGATGATACGTGCCTGGCGCAGCAGCTCGGGCAGCTCCAGGTAGCGGGCGCCGAGGGCGACCAGCTCAGGGTTGGGGTAGGGGTCGTAGGCCAGCAGCTGGCAGCCGAAACCGGCCATGATGCGGGCGAAGGCCGCGCCGATCTGGCCGGTGCCGACCACGCCGACGGTCTTGCCGTGCAGGTCGAAGCCGGTCAGGCCGTGCAGGGTGAAATCACCTTCGCGGGTGCGGTTGTAGGCGCGGTGCAGGCGGCGGTTGAGGGCCAGGATCAGGGCCACGGCATGTTCGGCGACGGCGTGCGGCGAGTAGGCCGGCACGCGCACCACGCTGAGCCCGAGGCGCTGCGCGGCAGCCAGGTCGACGTGGTTGTAGCCGGCCGAGCGCAGGGCGATCAGGCGCGTGCCGCCAGCGGCCAGGCGCTGTAGGACCTGGGCGTCGAGTTCATCGTTAATGAAGGCGCACACCACTTCGAAGCCCTGGGCGAGGGCGGCGGTGTCCAGGGTCAGGCGGGCGGACTGGTAGTGCAGCTCCAGGGCGTCCGCGCTGGCGGCGCGGGTGAAGCTTTCCTGGTCGTAGTGCTGGCTGCTGAACAACAGGGCGCGCATGGGGGCTTCCTTCTGTGAGTCGGCAACAGTCTAGGCCGTCAGGGAGATCGGGTATTGATCTGTGACGGCCCTGTCGCGGGGCAAGTCGCACCTCCGCTGCCACGACTCTTGCAAAGCCTGTGGGGGGGGATTCAGGCGCTTTCGCGTGCCTGCTCGGCCAGTCGGCTGATGGCCTGGTCCAGTTCGTCCAGGGCCTGCAACGCCTGGGGGCTGTCCTGCTTGAGCAAGGTCTCGCTGCGCTGGCAGGCCGCGCGCAACTGCGGTACGCCGCAATAACGCGAGGCGCCGTTGAGCCGGTGCACCCGCTCGATCATGGCGTTGCGGTCGGCAGCGTCGCGGGCGGCCTGGATGGCCTCGCGGTCGGACTCCAGCGAGGCCAGGAGCATGGCCAGCATATCCGCCGCCAGGTCGGGCTTGCCGGCGGCCAGGCGCAGCCCTTCCTCCGGGTCGAGCACCTTCAGCTCGCTGCTGTCGGGCAGGCGCTCACTGGGCCGTTCCTGTGGCGGTGATCCCAGGCTCAGGCCGGTCCATTTCATCACCACCTGGGCCAATTGGCGCTCGCTGATCGGCTTGGTCAGGTAGTCGTCCATGCCGCTGTGCAGCAAGGCACGCTTTTCGTTGGCCATGGCGTGCGCGGTGAGGGCCACGATGGGCAGGGCCGGACCGCTCTGGCTGGCCTCCCACTGGCGAATCTGTTCGGTGCAGGCACGGCCATCCATGCCTGGCATCTGCACATCCATCAGCACCAGGTCGAAGGGCTCGTCCTGCACGGCCTGCACCGCGGCATAGCCGCTGTCCACCGCCAGTACCTCGGCGCCCATTCCTTCGAGCAGGGTCTGCACCAGCAGCAGGTTGGCCGGGTTGTCGTCGACGCACAGGAGTTTGGGCATGCGTTGGCCGCCGTTGCTGCGTTGCTCGCACACCGGCCGGCGCGGCTGCACCAGTTCCAGCAGCAGGCGACGCAGCTTGCGCGTGCAGGTGGGCTTGGCCAGCAACTGGCCGTGGGCGTTGGGCAGGTAAGGGTGGTAGAGCGGCTGCTCGGTGGTGGGGCACAGCACCACGCACTGGCATCCCAGGCGCTCGAGCTGTTGGTGGTATTGCCCCAGTTGTTCCGGCGCCAGGCTGCCGAGATTGACCCCGAGCACGGCGAAGTCGAACGGCTGCCCGGCCTGGCTTGCCGCCTGCACGCCGTGCAGCAGTTGGTCGCAGGAAGCGAACACGGTGACCGCCAGGCCGCAGTCCTCGAGCTGGTGCTGCAATGCCTGGCGGGCCAGGTCGTGCCCGTCGACGATGGCCACGCTACGGCCGACCAGGGCCTGGGCGGGTTGCTCCTCGGTGTCGTCGTGGGCCTTGGGCAGGTTGAGGCTGATCCAGAACTGCGAGCCTTCGCCCGGCGTGCTGTCGACGCCGATTTCGCCACCCATCTGTTCGATCAGGCGCTTGGAGATCACCAGGCCCAGGCCGGTACCGCCGGGCTGGCGTGACAGCGAGTTGTCGGCCTGGCTGAAGGCCTGGAACAGGGTGCGCACATCCTGCGGCGACAGGCCGATGCCGGTGTCCTGGACGCTGATGCGCAGTTGCACGCTGTCTTCCTGCTCGTCCTCGAGCATGGCGCGCACGACGATGGTGCCTTCGCGGGTGAACTTGATGGCATTGCTCACCAGGTTGGTGAGGATCTGCTTGAGCCGCAAGGGGTCGCCCACCAGCGACAGCGGGGTGTCGCGGTAGACCAGGCTGAGCAGCTCCAGCTGCTTGGCATGGGCGGCCGGGGCAAGGATGGTCAGGGTGTCCTGGATCAGGTCGCGCAGGTTGAGCGGGATGCTGTCGAGTACCAGCTTGCCGGCCTCGATCTTGGAGAAGTCGAGGATCTCGTTGATGATCCCCAACAGGTTGTCGGCGGATTTCTCGATGGTGCCGAGGTAGTCGAGCTGGCGAGGGCTCAGCTCGCTCTTCTGCAACAGATGGGTGAAGCCGAGGATGCCGTTGAGCGGGGTGCGGATCTCGTGGCTCATGTTGGCGAGGAACTCGGACTTGATGCGGCTGGCCTCCAGGGCCTCCTTGCGCGCCATGTCCAGCTCGATGTTCTGGATCTCGATGGTTTCCAGGTTCTGGCGCACGTCCTCGGTGGCCTGGTCGATGCTGTGCTGCAGCTCTTCGTGGGCGCTGTGCAGGGTCTCGGCCATGCGGTTGATGCCAGCGGCCAGTTCGTCGAGCTCGTGGCTGCCCATGGCTGGCAGGCGTTCGTCGAGGTGGCCGTCCTTGAGCTGGTTGACCGCGTGCTTGATGCGGTTGATCGGGTCGTTGATGGTGCGGCTCATGCGCAGGGCGAGCAGCGCGGTCAGGCTCAGGCAGGCGAGGATCAGCAGCAGGCTGGTGAACAGGTTGCGGTAGCCGCGCAGCAGGGTGCCGTCGTGGGATAGCTCGATCTCCACCCAGCCGAGCAGGCGCTCGGCTTCGGCGGGTACGGCGTCGGTGGCCAGGTCGCGGTGATGGCCGAACACCGGCATCAGGTAACGGGTGGCATCGTTGCCGGTGCGCTGCAGCAGTTGCGTGCCGGTGCCGCCGCTGGGCGGCTGGTTGAGCATGCTGGGGCCGGCGTGGGCCAGGCGCGTGCGGTCGGCGGCGAGGAACGCCACGGCGCGCACGTCGACCTGCTCCAGGGCCTGGGCCGCGATGCGCTCCAGCTGCGCCGGGGACTGGCGGGCCAGGGCCGGCGCCGCCAGGGGCGCCAACTGCTCGGCGATCATCTTGCCGCGTTGCAGCAGCTGCGTGCGCAGGTCGCTCTGCTGCAACCAGGTGAAGTAACTGCCCAGCACCAGGGCCATCAGGCTGGCGGGGAGCAAGGCCAGCAGCAGGACGCGGCTGCGGATTCCCAAACGGTCGAGCACACCTGTCTCCTGTCATGTGCCTTGAAAAGCGCTGTTCGCGCATCAGCGGGAACGTTACTCCGCGCCGCAGGCATTTGTAAGGCTTTTGTTTGCCAAGTAAGGCCGGCTGTACGATGGCGCGTCAGTCGGGCGACGGTTGCCTTGCCAGGAGCGCTTGCCCAATAATCACGCAACTGAGAATCGATGGCAGTTGCCAATGCATCCTGAAGCTATTCACGCCACCCACATCCTGGCCATCGAGGACGATCCCGTGCTCGGTGCCTACCTGCGCGAAGAATTGCGTCGCGGCGGCTTCCAGGTGACTTGGTGCCGTAGTGCTCTGGAGGGGCTTGAGGAGGCGGGACGACAAGCCTTCGACCTGGTCCTGCTGGACATCCTGCTGCCCGGCCTCAATGGCCTGGATGCGCTGACCAGCCTGCGCCGACGCAGCGCCACGCCGGTCATCCTGATGTCGGCGCTGGGGGCCGAGGCCGATCGTATCAATGGTTTTGAACGCGGCGCGGACGACTACCTGCCAAAGCCTTTCAGTTTCGCCGAGCTGCGGGTGCGCATCGAGGCCATCCTGCGCCGAGTGGCTTTCGAACGACGGGCGTTGGCGCCGCGCAAGGAGGCGGAGCCGCTGTTGCGCTTTGACGAGCAAGCGGCCGATATCTGCCTTGCCGGCCAGTGGGCCGGGCTGACCCCCAGCGAATACCGCCTGCTCGACACCTTGTATCGCAGCGAGGACGAGGTCCTCAGCAAGCCGTTCCTGTACCAGCAGGTGCTGCAGCGCGGATACTCGCGCCATGACCGCAGCCTGGACATGCACGTCAGCCAGATTCGCCGCAAGCTCAAGGCCATCGGTTATCACGAGCGGCAGATCCGCACCGTCTGGGGCAAGGGCTATGTATTCGGCGTGGGCGAGGTCGACTGAGTCGTGCTCGATCGCCATTCGCTGTTCTGGAAATTGGCCGTCCTGCTGGTGGGCTTCTGCCTGCTGATGATCGGCCTCAGCTACAGCTGGGGTCGCCATATGGAAACCCAGGACGCCTTCCTTTCCGAACCCGCGCGTCAGGTGCTGCGTGGTTACGCGGCCGAGGCGGAGCTGGCCTGGCGCAGGGGCGGCGCTGATGGTGTCGATGCCTGGCTGGCCGAGATGCGTGGGCGCGAGCAAGGCTGGGCGGGGGTGCTTGATGGCGACCTGCAGCCGTTGGGCAACGCTGATCTCACTGCCCGGCAGGCCCAGCGCCTGACCCGCCTGCGCGGCGTTGACTGGCCGATGAGCCGGCGCAGTATCGGCCAGCCCTGGTTGCGCCTGCCGTTCCCCGGCGCGCCGGAGCAGGGCATGTTAGTGATCGAGCTGCCGGAGCGCTTCAACCCGGGCCAGTACCGGTTGTTCTGGCGCATCGTCACCAACGGCATCATTCCTGGACTGTTTACCCTGCTGTTGTGCGTCGGCCTGTACCGCATGCTGATCGTGCCGCTCAACCAATTGCGAGAACAGGCCAGCGCCTGGCACGCCGACCAACTGGCGGCGCGCCTGGATCCGCGCACCACCCGGCGCAAGGACGAGCTGGGCGAACTGGCCAGGGCCTTCGACCAGATGGCCGAGCGCCTGCAGGGCACCGTGGCCTTGCAGCAGCAGTTGCTGCGCGACCTGTCCCACGAGATGCGCACGCCGCTCAGCCGCCTGCGCGTGGCCTGCGACGGCGAAACCGACCTGCAGCGCCTGCGCGAACGCCTGCACCGCGAGGTGGACGGCATGCAGCAACTGGTCGAGGACACTTTGCAACTGGCCTGGCAGGACGCCGAGCGCGCCCCGGTGAACCTGGAACCGATCCAGGTGCCGGCGCTGTGGGACCTGCTCAGCGAGAATGCCTGTTACGAAAGCGGCTGGGCACCTGGGCAGTTGCGCTGTGCGTTGCCGGCGGACTGCTGGGTGCGGGGCAGCCTCAACGACCTTGCCCAGGCGCTGGAGAACATGCTGCGCAACGCCATCCGTCACTCGCCGGAGGCGGGTGTGGTGCGCCTGGGCGGCTGGCGTGAAGGCGGGTATTGGCGTATCGACCTGGAGGATGACGGCGGTGGCGTGGCCGAGGAAGACCTCGAGCGGATCTTCGCGCCGTTTTCCCGGTTGGACGGGGCGCGGCCCGGGGACGGTGGCTTTGGCTTGGGCTTGAGCATTGCCCGCAATGCGATCCGCCGCCAGGGTGGGCTGGTGTGGGCGGTTAATGGCGAGCGTGGCCTGCGCCTGTGCATGCGCCTGCCTGCCCATGAAGCGGGGCCGTCGGTTGGTCCGGCGCGGACAAGCCCGGTGCCAGGGAACAATTGCTTATAGCTACCCGCTATAACCACCGACAATTGCGTGATATGGCCGCGCCGGGTTTGCCGGTATGATAGGCGCCCCTGCCGTCCGGATTGCGAAAACGCCCATGACCCTGCAGTACCCAACCATCGCCGACTGCGTCGGCCATACGCCGCTGGTTCGCCTGCAGCGCATCGCCGGGAACACCAGCAATACCTTGCTGCTCAAGCTCGAAGGCAACAACCCGGCAGGTTCGGTCAAGGACCGCCCGGCGTTGTCGATGATCACCCGTGCCGAACTGCGTGGCCAGATCAAGCCCGGCGACACTCTCATCGAAGCCACCTCCGGCAATACCGGCATTGCCCTGGCCATGGCCGCGGCGATCAAGGGCTACAAGATGATCCTGATCATGCCGGACAACTCCACCGCCGAACGCAAGGCGGCCATGACCGCCTATGGCGCCGAGCTGATCCTGGTGACCAAGGAAGAGGGCATGGAAGGCGCCCGCGATCTCGCGGAAAAACTGCAGGCCGAAGGCCGTGGGCTGGTGCTTGACCAGTTCGCCAACGGCGACAACCCGATCGCGCACTACAACAGCACGGGCCCGGAGATCTGGCAGCAGACCCAGGGCACGATCACCCACTTCGTCAGCTCCATGGGCACGACCGGCACCATCATGGGTTGTTCGCAATACCTCAAGGAGCAGAACCCGGCGGTGCAGATCGTTGGCCTGCAGCCGATGGAAGGCTCGGCCATTCCGGGCATTCGCCGTTGGCCCCACGAGTACCTGCCGAAGATCTTCGACGCCACCCGGGTCGACCGCGTGGTCGACATGTCCCAGCAGGAGGCCGAGGAAACCACCCGTCGCCTGGCCCGCGAAGAGGGCATTTTCTGTGGCGTATCCTCCGGCGGGGCGGTGGCGGCGATGTTGCGTCTGTCCCGTGAAGTCGAGAACGCGGTGATGGTCGCCATCATCTGCGACCGCGGCGACCGTTACCTTTCCACCGGCCTGTTCGATCCGACCTGATGTCCAGAAAGAAAAGCAATACCGGCCTGCGTTTTCAGCCGGCCGGCGGCAACCGTGCCGCACAAGTGCCGGTGGGCAAGAAGCAGCGCTTGCTTATCGAGCGCGTGGCCGGTGACGGCCGTGGCATCGCCTTCAGCGAGGGTCGTACCTGGTTCGTCAGCGGCGCGCTGGGCGGCGAAGACGTCGAGGCGCGGGTGCTTGCCGCACGCGGCAAGGTGGTCGAGGCGCGCCTGGAACGGGTGTTCCAGGCCAGCGCCGAGCGCCGCGAAGCGCCCTGCCGTCACTACGCCCGCTGTGGCGGCTGCAACCTTCAGCACCTACCCCATGACGGCCAGCTGGCGCTCAAGCAGCGCCTGCTCGCCGAGCAGTTGCAGCGGGTGGCCGGCGTGCAGCCCGAAGAGTGGGCTGTTCCCTTGTGCGGACCGGAATTCGGCTACCGTCGCCGGGCGCGGGTAGCGGTACGCTGGGACACCAAGGCGCGTCAGCTGGAGGTCGGTTTCCGCGCCGAGGCCAGCCAGGACATCGTTGCCATCGACGACTGCGCGGTGCTGGTACAGCCCTTGCAGGCGATCATGCGCCACCTGCCGACCGTGTTGCGCAGCTTGAGCAAGCCGCAGGTGTTGGGGCATGTGGAGCTGTTCAGTGGTACCGCGGAAGCAGTGATGGTCCGGCATGTGGCGCCCTTGCCAAGTGAAGACCTGGCGCGGCTCGAGGCATTCTGCCGCGAGGCCGGCGCCCAGTTATGGCTGCAGGGCGAGGGCGAGCCGGCGCCAGTAGACGCCGCGGCGCAACTGGGCTTTGCTTTGGAGCCCTGGGGCCTGGAGCTGGCCTGGCGGCCGGGGGATTTCGTCCAGGTCAATGCCCAGGTCAACACCTCGATGATCCAGCAGGCTTTGGCCTGGCTGGCGCCCCAGGCGCATGAGCGGGTCCTGGACCTGTTCTGCGGCCTGGGCAACTTTGCCTTGCCACTGGCCCGCCAGGCGCGCGAGGTGGTGGCGGTGGAAGGCGTGCAGGCCATGGTCAGCCGTGCCGAGGCCAACGCCCACGCCAACAATGTGCATAACGCACGGTTTTTTCAGGCCGATTTATCGCAGCCTTTGGCAGGCGCTGGATGGGGTGCCGAGGGCTTTTCTGCGGTACTCTTGGATCCACCGCGCGACGGGGCTTTCGAGGTGGTGCAAGGCCTCGCCCGGCTGGGTGCGAAACGGCTGGTCTATGTATCGTGCAACCCCGCCACGCTTGCGCGTGATACGCAAGTGCTGGTCGGGCAGGGGTACCGGTTAAAAAGGGCCGGGATTCTCGACATGTTTCCTCAGACGGCGCATGTCGAAGCCATGGCGTTATTCGAAGCGGGCTAGCCGGGCTGGCCCTCTTGGTGCGGCCATCAGGGAGTGAGGGACGCACAGGTGATAGCCAGTGCACCTGCGTGGTGCGCTGTATGGAAAGGTAAAGCAAAGATGGTACAGGTGAGAGTGCACCAGCCGGTCAACAACGACGGCAGTATCAATCTCGAAGCATGGCTCGATCATGTGGTGAGCGTCGATTCGCAACTCGATCGCCCGGGGTTGAAGGAGGCCTGCGAGTTTGCCCACGAGGTCGAGAAGAAAGGCAACCCTGCCAAGCATTCCTGGGCCGATGGCACGTCCAGTTTCCAGGCGGGGCTCGAGATCGCCGAAATCCTCGCCGACCTCAAGCTCGACCAGGATTCCCTGGTGGCGGCTGTCATCTACCGTTCGGTGCGCGAAGGCAAGGTGACCTTGGCCGAGGTCGGCCAGCGCTTCGGGCCGGTGGTGTCCAAGCTGATCGACGGCGTACTGCGCATGGCGGCCATCAGTGCCAGCCTCAGCCCGCGCCAGTCGCTGGTGCTCGGCTCCCAGGCGCAGGTCGAGAACCTGCGCAAGATGCTGGTGGCGATGGTCGACGATGTACGCGTGGCGCTGATCAAGCTGGCCGAGCGTACTTGTGCCATTCGGGCGGTCAAGGCGGCCGATGACGAGAAGCGCCTGCGTGTGGCGCGCGAGGTGTTCGATATCTATGCGCCGCTGGCGCACCGCCTGGGTATCGGCCATATCAAGTGGGAACTCGAGGACCTGTCGTTCCGCTACCTCGAGCCTGACCAGTACAAGCAGATCGCCAAGTTGCTGCACGAGCGCCGGCTGGATCGTGAGCGCTTCATCAGCGACGTGATGAACCAGTTGCAGAACGAGCTGCTGGCCACCGGCGTCAACGCCGATATCAGTGGCCGGGCGAAACACATCTATTCGATCTGGCGCAAGATGCAGCGCAAGGGCCTGGAGTTCAGCCAGATCTACGACGTGCGCGCGGTGCGCGTGCTGGTGCCGGAAGTGCGTGACTGCTACACCGCGCTGGGCATCGTGCACACCCTGTGGCGGCACATTCCGAAAGAGTTCGACGATTACATCGCCAACCCCAAGGAAAACGGCTATCGCTCCCTGCACACCGCGGTGATCGGCCCCGAGGGCAAGGTGCTCGAGGTGCAGATCCGCACTCATGGCATGCACGAGGAAGCCGAGCTGGGTGTCTGCGCCCACTGGCGCTACAAGGGCACCGATGTCAAGCCCAGCTCGAACCACTACGAAGAGAAGATCTCCTGGTTGCGCCAGGTGCTGGAGTGGCACGAGGAACTGGGCGACATCGGCGGCCTGGCCGAACAGCTGCGCGTCGATATCGAGCCGGATCGCGTCTACGTGTTCACCCCCGACGGCCACGCCATCGACCTGCCCAAGGGCTCGACGCCGCTGGACTTTGCCTATCGGGTACACACCGAGATCGGCCACAACTGTCGCGGCGCCAAGATCAACGGGCGCATCGTGCCGCTGAACTACAGCCTGCAGACCGGCGAGCAGGTGGAGATCATCACCAGCAAGCACGGCAGCCCGAGCCGCGACTGGCTGAACTCCAACCTGGGCTACGTGACCACCTCGCGGGCCCGGGCCAAGATTGTCCATTGGTTCAAGCTGCAGGCTCGCGACCAGAACGTCGCCGCCGGCAAGACTCTGCTCGAACGCGAGCTGTCGCGCCTGGGCCTGCCGCAGGTGGACTTCGAGCGCCTGGCCGAGAAGGCCAACGTCAAGACCGCCGAGGACATGTTCGCCGCCCTCGGTGCCGGCGACCTGCGCCTGGCGCATATGGTCAACGCCGCCCAGCAGTTGCTCGAACCCGAGCGCCTGGAGCCGGTTGAGCTGATCCCGCGCCAGGCGCGGGGCATCCGTTCGGGCAAGCGCAACGACATTCAGATCCAGGGCGTCGGCAACCTGCTCACGCAGATGGCCGGCTGCTGCCAGCCGCTGCCGGGCGATGCCATCGTCGGCTACATCACCCAGGGCCGTGGCGTGAGCATTCACCGCCAGGACTGCGCCTCGGTGCTGCAGTTGGCGGGCAAGGAGCCGGAGCGCATGATCCAGGTCAGCTGGGGACCGATCCCGGTGCAGACCTACCCGGTCGACATCATCATCCGTGCCTACGACCGCCCGGGTTTGCTACGCGACGTTTCGCAGGTGCTGCTCAACGAGAAGATCAACGTGCTGGCGGTAAACACCCGCTCGAACAAGGAAGACAACACCGCCTTGATGTCGCTGACCATCGAGATCCCTGGCCTGGACGCCCTGGGGCGCTTGCTCGGCAGGATCTCGCAGTTGCCCAACATCATCGAGACGCGGCGTAACCGTACCCCTTGAGACAGAACGGGGCCGCTGTGCGGCCCATCGCTGGCAAGCCAGCTCCCACAGGTACGGCATAACCCTGTGGGCGCCGGCTTGTCGGCGATCGAGGGCAAGGCCCTCGCTGAGGAAAGATATTCATGACCTACACCCTCGACGACCTGCTGCACCTGATGGCCCGCCTGCGTGACCCGCAATACGGTTGCCCCTGGGACCTCAAGCAGGACTACGCCAGCATCGTCCCGCACACGATCGAAGAGGCCTACGAAGTGGCCGACACCATCGAGCGCGGCGACTTCGAGCACCTGCAGGGCGAGCTGGGCGACCTGCTGTTCCAGGTGGTCTACTACAGCCAGCTGGCAAGGGAAGAAGGGCGTTTCGAGTTCGACGGCGTGGTCGATGCGATCACCCGCAAGCTCATCCGCCGCCACCCCCATGTATTCCCCACCGGCGAGCTCTATGCGCCGCTGGACACCCCCATGCTGGACGAGGCCCAGGTCAAGTCGCGCTGGGAAGAGATCAAGGCCGAGGAGCGCGCCGAGAAGAGCGAGCCTGAACAGCTCTCGCTGCTCGACGACGTGCCGGCGGCCTTGCCTGCGCTGTCACGGGCGGCCAAGCTGCAGAAGCGCGCCGCCACGGTCGGCTTCGACTGGCCGGACGCGCTGCCGGTGCTGGACAAGGTCCGTGAAGAGCTCGACGAAGTGCTGCAGGCCATGGCCGATGGCGACAGCGATGCGCTGGAAGATGAGCTGGGCGACCTGTTGTTCGCCACCGTCAACCTGGCCCGCCACCTGCGCCACGACCCGGAAAACGCCCTGCGCCGCGCCAATCGCAAGTTCGAGCGGCGCTTCCGATTCATCGAACAGGCATTGCGCGAGCAGGGCCTGAACATCCAAGATCGTACCCTCGACGAGCTGGACGCCCTGTGGGGCGAGGCCAAGCGTCAGGAAAAGAACCTGCCCAGCTGCGGCTGAGCTGATGCATAAGTGAGTGAACTTCCATGAGCCTTTCCCTTCGCGACCAATTGCTCAAAGCCGGTCTGGTCAACCAGAAACAGGTTTCTCAGACCAACAAGGCCGAGAAAAAACAGAAACGCCTGGAGCACAAAGGCCAGGTCGAGGTGGACGACAGCCAGCAGCGCCTGGCCAAGGAAGCCCAGGCCGAGAAGGCCCGAAAAGACCAGGAGCTGAACCGCCAGGTCCAGGAGAAGGCCGAGCAGAAGGCCCGTGCCGCGCAGATCAAGCAGTTGATCGAGGCGACCCGCCTGCCCAAGCTGAATACCGAGGACTACTACAACTTCGTCGATGACAAGAAGGTCAAGCGCATCGCCGTCAACGCCCTGATGCGCAGCAAGCTGAGCAACGGCGCGCTGGCGGTCGTCGCCCATGGCGGTGGCTACGAAGTGATTCCACGCGAGGCGGCGGTGAAGATCCAGGAGCGCGACCCCAAGCGCATCCTGCTGCTCAACACCCATGTCGAGGAGGCGGACGAGGACGACCCGTACGCAGCCTACAAGATCCCTGACGATCTGATGTGGTAAGCATGAAAAACCCCGCCTAGGCGGGGTTTTTCGTTTGAAGAGGGTGTTATTGCGACGGTCGCTGGTTCTCTAGGTATTCCAGCTCCATGCGGTATTGCTGGGCCTGGTGCTCATCATGGAACATGCCGACCAGTTGGCCCTGTTGATGCACATCCCAGATCCGCACACCAGCGGCCAGGCCTTCGTGGGACATTTTCGATTCGTCGCGTTCGGTTACTTGGACTGTCATCGTTAAACTCCACTGCTTCAGTTGGCTGCGACAGCGTGTCGCACACCCTCTTTATAGAGTTTGTTAGCAGGCTAAGTAAATAAAACAGCGATGAAACAAGTTTCATGAAGAGGCCAGTCGCGGGGCAAGCCCGCTTCCACGAATCGAACACAAATACGTGCGGGCTTGGC
This sequence comes from Pseudomonas soli, assembly GCF_021283165.2. Taxonomy (NCBI): domain Bacteria; kingdom Pseudomonadati; phylum Pseudomonadota; class Gammaproteobacteria; order Pseudomonadales; family Pseudomonadaceae; genus Pseudomonas; species Pseudomonas soli. The sequence continues at coordinate 4,556,244 of NZ_CP128543.1, read as the reverse complement.
CCGCGATTGGGCGGTGCAGGCACTCACCGAAAAAGAAGCCCCGCACAAGGCGGGGCTTCGGGTATTGCAGGCAGCGCCATCAGTTACCCTTGACCGCCTTGCCGTCTACCGTGCCATCCTGCAGCACGATCACGTATTCCTTGCCATCGGTCTCGACCTGGCGCAGTTGCACCAGCAGGTAATCCCAGTCCTTGGCGAACCATAGCTCGGTGATGCGCTTGCTCTGGCTAGGATCGCGCACGCGCTCGACCTTGACCGCATCGACCTGGCCGGTCTTGGTGGCCACTTTCTCGGTGCCCAGCACGCGGAAGTCGTAGGTGTCGATCTCGTCACCGTCGACCACCTGGTAGGTCATGCTTTTCTTGCCGGCGGCCACGTCATGCTGCAGCGCCAGTTGATAGGACGACTTGTCCAGCACGCCGCGGTTGAGCGGCAGGCTGATCGCGTCGCCACGGTCGCTGCCGGTCACCTTCTTGCCGGTCCAGTCGAAGGTGAGGTCGACTTTCTTCGCCTTGCCCAAGCCGCCACGCTCGAAGTGGTACTTCTGCGGCAGCAGGGTGTCATTGTCGAGCTTGAGGGTGCTTTGCTCGGTCAGGCTGGCGATCATCATGGAGGCCTTGAAATTAAGGTCCCAGGTACCGTTGGCGTTCTTCACCAGGCTGCGCTCGGCAGTGCCGCTCATGGGCAGCTGCTTCCAGTCGGCGGTGTAGCTGGCCGCGAAAGGCTTCAGATCAGCTGCCTGGAGGGGCAGGGCGAGCACGGCGAGAGCCAAGAGCAGGGCGCGACGCATAAATTCTCCTAGGATCGAATCAAGTGACCGCTGGCCGCCAGCGGCTGGCCATCCAGTAATGCACCGTGCTCGCCCAGACGCAAGCGTCCTTCGGCGAACCAGCGCACCGCCAGCGGGTAGATCTGGTGTTCCTGCAGGTGCACGCGCTCGGCGAGCGTCTGCTCGGTGTCGTCCGTTGCAACCGGCACCACAGCCTGTACGACCAAAGGCCCGCCATCGAGTTCCTCGGTGACGAAGTGCACGCTGCAGCCGTGCTCGGCATCGCCAGCCTCCAGCGCGCGCTGGTGGGTGTGCAGCCCTTTATACTTGGGCAACAGTGACGGATGTATGTTGAGCAAGCGGCCTTGATAGTGGCGCACGAAGCCGCCACTCAAGATGCGCATGAAACCGGCCAGCACCACCAGGTCGGGGGCGAAGCCGTCGATCAGCGCCATCAGCGCCGCATCGAAGGCTTCGCGACCGTCGAAGCCGGTGTGCGCGAGCACCGCGGTGTCGATACCGGCGGCCTTGGCGCGTTCCAGGCCGTAGGCATCGGCGCGGTTGGAAATTACCGCGCGGATGCGTACCGGGCTGTCACTGGCGCTGTTGCTGTCGATCAGCGCTTGCAGGTTGCTGCCGGAGCCCGACAGCAGTACCACGACGTTGCAGGTCTTGCCCGGCATCAGTGTGCCTTGAGGTTCTTGAGCTCGACCTGGGCGGCGCCTTCGGCGGCTTCGGCGATCTGGCCGATGACCCACGGCTGCTCGCCGGCGGCGCGCAGCACGTTCAGGGCGTTGTCGACCTGGTCCTGGGCCACGCAGATGACCATGCCCACGCCGCAGTTCAGCACGCGGTGCATTTCATGTTCGTCGACGTTGCCTTTTTCCTGCAGGAAGTCGAACACCACCGGGCGCTGCCAGCTGGCCACGTCGACCACGGCCTGGGCGCCTTTTGGCAGTACGCGCGGGATGTTGTCCAGCAGGCCGCCGCCGGTGATGTGGGCCATGGCCTTGACCGCGCCGGTCTGTTTGATCAGCTGCAGCAGGGGCTTGACGTATATGCGGGTCGGCGCCATCAGCAGGTCGGCCAGCGGCTTGCCATCGAGCTGGGTGTTGTCGATGTCGGTGCCGGACACTTCGAGGATCTTGCGGATCAGCGAGTAGCCGTTGGAGTGCGGGCCGGAGGATGGCAGGGCGATCAGGGCGTCGCCGGTGACCACTTTCGAGCCGTCGATGATCTCGGCCTTTTCCACCACGCCGACGCAGAAGCCGGCCAGGTCGTAGTCTTCGCCTTCGTACATGCCTGGCATCTCGGCGGTTTCACCACCGACCAGCGAGCAGCCGGCCAGTTCGCAACCGGCGCCGATGCCGGTGACCACGGTGGCGGCCACGTCGACGTTGAGCTTGCCGGTGGCGTAGTAGTCGAGGAAGAACAGCGGCTCGGCGCCGCACACCACCAGGTCGTTGACGCACATGGCGACCAGGTCCTGGCCGATGCTGTCGTGCTTGTTCAGGTTCAGCGCCAGGCGCAGCTTGGTGCCGACGCCGTCGGTGCCGGAGACCAGCACCGGCTGCTTGTAGCCGGCCGGGATCTCGCAGAGGGCGCCGAAGCCGCCCAGGCCACCCATGACTTCAGGGCGTGCGGTGCGCTTGGCGACGCCCTTGATGCGTTCGACCAGTGCTTCGCCGGCGTCGATGTCTACACCGGCGTCTTTGTAGCTCAGGGAGGGTTGCTTGCTCATTGATCCAGGCCTTTAGGAGGGAGGGATTCAGAAAAACGACCGGGACGGCCAAGGCCACTTTCAGAAACGGCGGCTGCCTGTACGTCACTGGTCTGCGAAGGCGCGCGATTTTATCAGGGTTGCCCCAAGGCGGCCATCCTCAGGCCGACGGGCAGGCGGGAAATCTGGGCAAAAAACGCTGTTTCACCCTGTGCGACTGGTTGCCGCGTCGGCGCCTGTATAAGGTATAGGCATGGCGACGCGCGCAAAGGCGTGGCGCGGCGGAGCATTTTCCGGCGTGGCGCGGTCACAGCCCACAGGCAAGGGCGCGTCGCCCCAAGGTCATCTGGACAGGAATCCTCAATGCGTCTTCTCAATTTCCTTGCTGGCGCCTGCCTCGTCGTGGCCGGCACCCTCGCGCAGGCCGAAACCGTCTCGGGCCTGTATCAGGTTCGCGAGCCCGTCGAAGGGCAGGGCAGCGAGGCTCGCGCCCAGGCGACCGGCAAGGCGCTCGACACCCTGGTGTTGCGCCTGACCGGCGACCCCAAGGCCGCGCAGAACCCGGCACTGGCCGCGCTGCGCAAGGACCCGCAACAGATCATCAATCAGGTCGGTACCGAGGCAGGCCCACCGGAGTCGGTGCTGGTCGAGTTCGACCCCGGCAGCACCGAGCGCGCCCTGCGCCAGGCGGGGCTGGCATTGTGGGGCAGCAACCGGCCGTCGGTCCTGGGCTGGTGGCTGAACGACAGTGTCGAGGGCAGCAGCCTGGTCGGCGATGGCCAGAGCGCCGCCGAGCCATTGCGTCGGGCAGCCCAGCATCGCGGCCTGCCCCTGCGCCTGCCATTGGCCGATCTGCAGGAGCAATTGGTGGCCAATGCCAAGCTGCTCGAGGGTAACGACCCCGCGCCGCTGCGCGAGGCGTCCGAGCGCTATGGTGCCGACGCCTTGCTGGCGGTGCACGCCCATGAGGCCGACGGCAAGTGGCAGGGCAAGTGGCAGTTGTGGCTGGGCGACAACCGCGAACAGGGCAACGCTGAAGGCAGCGACCAGGCGGCCCTGGCCGATGCGGTGCTGCTGGCAGTGAGCAACCGCCTGGCGCCGCGTTATGTCACGCGGCCCGGCGCCAGCAGCGACCTGCAGGTACAGGTGCAGGGGATGAACCTGCAGCGTTACGCCGAACTGAGCCGGGTGCTGGAACCTTATGGCGCCCGCTTGCAGATGGCAGAAGGCGACACCCTGACCTACCAGGTCAGCGGCAATCGCGAGCAATTGCGCGCCCAGCTGGGCCTGGCCAAGCTGCAGGAGCTGCCTGCCGAGCCAGCCGCCGCCACGCCTGCGCCGAGCGCGCAGGGCGATACCGGCACACCGCCGCCCACCACTGCCGCAACGCCGTTCGACGGCCTGCGCTTTCGCTGGTAAGGAGTGGCGCGAATGACTGACATGCGTCGTTGGATCTGGCTGGGCGCGGCCCTGGTGATCGCCGTGCTGCTGTACTTCCTGCACAACATCCTCTCACCGTTCCTGGTGGGCATCCTGCTGGCCTACCTGGCCGACCCGCTGGTCGATCGCCTGGAGCGCCTCGGGCTGTCGCGCACCTGGGGCGTGGTGGTGGTGTTCAGCCTGTTCACCCTGATCTTCCTGGCCCTGCTGCTGGTGCTGGTGCCGATGCTGGCCAAGCAACTGCTGCGCCTGTACGAGCTGGCGCCGCAAATGCTCGACTGGCTGCAGCACGTGGCGCTGCCCTGGGTGCAGAGCCGCCTGGGCCTGGCGGATGGCTTCTGGAAATTCGACAAGATCAAGGCCGCGATCGGCGAGCACATGGGCCAGACCACCGACATCGTCGGCGTGCTGTTGTCCCAGGCCACCGCCTCGAGCCTGGCGCTGATCGGCTGGCTGGCCAACCTGGTGCTGATCCCGGTGGTGGGCTTCTACCTGCTGCGCGATTGGGACCTGATGATGGCCAAGCTGCGCAGCCTGCTGCCGCGCCAGCGTGAGCCGCAGGTGGTGGGGTTGGCCGGCGAGTGCCACGAGGTGCTCGGGGCGTTCGTGCGCGGGCAACTGCTGGTAATGCTGGCGTTGGGCGTCATCTATTCCTCGGGGCTGATGCTGGTGGGCCTGGAGCTGGGCCTGCTGATCGGCATGCTGGCGGGGCTGGCGGCGATCGTGCCGTACATGGGCTTCATCATTGGCATTGGCGCGGCGCTGGTCGCCGGGTTGTTCCAGTTCGGCGGCGACCTCTATCCCATGCTCGGTATCGTCGCGGTGTTCATGGTCGGGCAGGCGCTGGAGGGCATGGTGCTGACTCCACTGCTGGTGGGTGACCGCATCGGCCTGCATCCGGTGGCGGTGATCTTCGCGATCCTGGCTGGCGGCGAGCTGTTCGGCTTTACCGGGGTGCTGCTGGCGCTGCCGGTGGCGGCGGTGATCATGGTGCTGCTGCGCCATGTCCACGACCTGTACAAGGAATCGGACATGTACGCCGGGGAAGTGGACCCGGATCTGTGAGCGATCACGGGGCAAGCGCGCTCCCATGCCCGGAGCCTTGAACACTAGAGGGCGTGGCAGCGGGCTTGCTCCGCAACGCAACTGCTTGATTTTACTTGTGCTATTCCCCTGCCGGATTGTGCCGCCCGCGTTGCGGGTATAGACTTTGCACACTGTTCATCAAAGGCCCCCTGTGGTCCCCGCGACCGCCCGCGAGCATGAAACCGATCCAGTTGCCCCTGGGTGTGCGTCTGCGCGACGACGCCACCTTCATCAACTACTACCCCGGCGCCAATGCCGCGGCACTGGGCTATGTCGAGCGGCTCTGCGAAGCCGACGCCGGCTGGACCGAAAGCCTCATCTACCTGTGGGGCAAGCAGGGCGTGGGCCGTACCCACCTGTTGCAGGCCGCCACCCACCGCTTCCAGCAACTCGGCGAGCCCGCCGTGTACCTGCCCCTGGCGCAATTGCTCGAGCGTGGCGTCGAACTGCTCGACCATCTCGAGCAATACGAGCTGGTGTGCATCGATGACCTGCACGTGATCGCGGGCAAGGCCGACTGGGAAGAGGCGATGTTCCACCTGTTCAATCGCCTGCGCGACAGTGGCCGGCGCCTGCTGCTGGCAGCCTCCAGCTCGCCCCGGGAGTTGCCGATCAAGCTGGCCGACCTCAAGTCGCGGCTGACCCTGGCGCTGATCTTCCAGATGCGCGGGATGTCCGACGAGGACAAGCTGCGCGCCCTGCAACTGCGCGCCTCGCGCCGCGGCCTGCATCTGACCGACGAAGTCGGCCACTTCATCCTCACCCGTGGTACGCGCAGCATGAGCGCGCTGTTCGACCTGCTCGAGCGCCTCGATCAGGCCTCCTTGCAGGCCCAGCGCAAGCTGACCATTCCGTTCCTCAAGGAAACCCTCGGCTGGTAGCGCTGAAAACACGGTGCCAGAGCGTCGAATCAGAAAAGTCACATGTTTTTCGATAAAATTTGCAAATGGGTCCGATAGAAGGCATAGTTTCCCCCTTCTAAAGGACTACAGACACGGTCGTGCCCATGCTGAAGCGCTTCGCACCCCTCGTGCCACTTGCACTTGTCACCCTTCTTTACGGCTGTGCCTCCACCGGCCCGGTCGCACCTTCGCAGGATCAACGCATGGCCACCGAGCAATCGGTCAAGGCCAAGGCCTCTGCCTCTTCCGTATTCACCGAGGAAGAGCTGGCCAGCGAAGATGACCTCGAGGCCTTCTCCAGTAACAGCAAGCCGTACCAGTTGCCCGTACTGGCCGACAGCATTCTCGAACGCGGCATGGCCCTGATCGGTACTCGCTACCGCTTCGGTGGCACCTCCGAGAAGTCCGGCTTCGACTGCAGCGGTTTCATCGGCTACCTGTTCCGCGAAGAGGCCGGCATGAACCTGCCGCGTTCGACCCGCGAGATGATCAACGTCGACGCACCGAAAGTCGCCCGCAACAAACTCAAGCCCGGCGACCTGCTGTTCTTCAGCACCAACGGTCGTGGTCGCGTCAGCCACGCTGGCATCTACCTGGGTGACAACCAGTTCATCCATTCCAGCAGCCGCCGCAGCGGTGGCGTGCGCATCGACAGCCTTGGCGATCGCTACTGGAGCAAGACCTTCATCGAGGCCAAGCGCGCGCTCGCCATGGCGCCGACCACGATCTCGCGCAATTGAATTGATATCAAAATGCTGTACCCTGCCACGGCGGCGTAGCTGAAAAGCTCGCCGCCGTGCGCATTTACAGAAAGCAGCTAATCTAAATTCTCAACTCTTTTTACCTTCGGTCATGGCCGAGGGCTTCCCGACAGGACGTTTACATCATGGCGATGTTGGCGCGCTTCGCATTCCTCTCCCTCGTGGCCCTGCTCGCGGCCTGTTCCAGTCGTGCTCCCGCTCCGGCGACAATGCCCACAGCGCCGGTGGTGTTCAATTCGTCGCCGTCTTCGCCCGCGGCGGATGATGTGCTGTTTCGTGCCATCGGGCTGGTGGGCACTCCCTATCGCTGGGGCGGCAACACTCCAGACTCTGGTTTTGATTGCAGTGGCCTGATCGGCTACGTATATCGTGATGCCGCGGGTATAAGCCTGCCACGCACCACCCGCGACATGATCGTCATGCGTGCGCCGAACGTGGATATCAATGCGCTGCAGTCCGGCGATCTGGTGTTCTTTGCCACCAATGGCGGCTCGCATGTCAGCCATGCCGGGATCTACGTGGGTGAGGGGCGTTTCGTCCATGCGCCCTCCACGGGGGGCACCGTGCGTCTGGACTACCTGTCGAACAGCTACTGGGCCAAGGCCTATCTTCAGGCCAAACGGGTGCTACCCCCTGAACATCTGGCGCAGAATCCCTGACTGCTGTTCGCTAGATAAGGACGCGGACAGCGTCTGGTTGTTCATTGGCCTGTGCCAGGGGCATCAAGCTTGCTTGAGCAGTAATGCCACGCCGGGATAGTACTGGCCCAATTCGTTGTGCAGTTTGCGGTAGCCATAGGGGAAGTACCAGGCGATCGCGCAAGCGGTGTGTTTCTGCAGGTCATCTACCAGGTCCTGGAGTTCCTCGGGGCTGGCATGCTGGCCGGCCTTCCACGGAGTGACGAACAGCGCCCCGGCCTTGAATTGGCTGGCGTAGGCGATCGTCTTGGCGTGGTTGGCGGTTTCCTGCAAGGCCGGGCCCATGTCGAGACGGGCCATGCGCGGCCAACGTTGGCTGGTGTGCAGGTGGATCGACTCTTCGGCGCTGTTGATACTCAGGTCGCCGCGGGCCTCACGCTCGCCTTCGTCACGCTGTTTCTTGCTCGTGTACTGCTGCAGCGCCGTCAGCTCGGCCTGCCAGGCGGCCGCTGCGAGCAGTCCGGTGTTGGCGGCGGCGCCATGCCAATAGGGGGCTTCGTTGTCGCCCTGGAACTGGTTGAAGCGGTCGATGCAGTCGACCCAGCGTTCCAGGGCCGGGCGCAGGAATTCCAGGCGCGGGTTATTGATGATCAGGCCTTGCATGCTGCGCTCCTTGTCATTGTGATTGAGGCCAGCCGAAATGGTGGCTAAGTGATATCACCGCTTTGAGTGTGGCACAAGCTGGCGGATCGGCCATTGACCCAGGCCAGAACGGTCTTCGTTCGATTGACGCTCCCGGTGCAACCCTCTAACCTTCGCGGCGTGTTTCAGGTGCCCGGCGAACTGCGGTTCGGCAGGGTGAAACTGGGAAGCCGGTGAGCGCCAGCAGGCGCGAGTCCGGCGCTGCCCCCGCAACGGTAGGTGAGTAAAAGACGGCGCATGGCCACTGGGTAAAGGTATCCGGGAAGGCGCGTCGTCCGGGCATGTCCCGCTCGCGAGCCCGGAGACCGGCCTGTCACTGCCAACGGCATCACGGAGGGTGATGTGCGGTGCGATGTGGCCTGGGGCCACGGCCCCTGCGCGTTCTCCGTCTGCCCGCCTTTTCCCTGTCGCCAACCGGCGACAGCCTGCGGAGACCCCTGATGAGCGAATCCACCGAACGCGACGAACGTCACCTGGCGCGCATGCTGCGCAAGAAGGCGATCATCGACGAGCGCATCGCCAATTCCCCCAACGAGTGCGGCCTGCTGCTGGTACTGACCGGCAATGGCAAGGGCAAGAGCAGTTCGGCCTTCGGCATGCTCGCCCGCGCCCTGGGCCATGGCATGCAATGCGGTGTGGTGCAGTTCATCAAGGGCCGCAACAGCACCGGCGAAGAGCTGTTCTTCCGCCGCTTCCCCGAGCAAGTGCGCTATCACGTGATGGGCGAGGGCTTCACTTGGGAGACCCAGGACCGCCAGCGCGACATCGCGGCCGCCGAAGCGGCCTGGGCGGTATCGCGCCAGTTGCTGCAGGATCCGTCGATCCAGTTCGTGGTGCTCGATGAGCTGAACATCGCCCTCAAGCATGGCTACCTCGACCTCGACCAGGTGCTGTCGGACATCCAGGCCCGCCCACCGATGCAGCATGTGATCGTCACCGGCCGTGCGGCCAAGCCCGAAATGATCGAACTGGCCGATACCGTCACCGAGATGGGCATGCTCAAGCACGCCTTCCAGGCCGGTATCCGCGCACAAAAGGGCGTCGAGCTGTGAGTGACTCGCGCCAATGCCCCGCCGTACTGATCGCGGCCCCGGCCTCGGGCCAAGGCAAGACCACGGTCACCGCCGCCCTGGCCCGCCTGCACCGCAACCTCGGGCGCAAGGTGCGGGTGTTCAAGTGCGGGCCTGACTTTCTCGACCCGATGATCCTCGAGCGTGCCAGTGGCGCGCCGGTCTACCAGCTGGACCTGTGGATGATCGGTGCCGAGGAGAGTCGTCGCCTGCTGTGGGAAGCGGCGGGGGAAGCCGACCTGATCCTGATCGAAGGCGTGATGGGGCTGTTCGACGGCACGCCGTCGAGCGCCGACCTGGCCCGCCATTTTGGCGTACCGGTGCTGGCGGTGATCGATGGCACGGCCATGGCCCAGACCTTCGGCGCCCTGGCCCTGGGCCTGGCACGTTACCAGCCCGACCTGCCGTTCGCCGGGGTGCTGGCCAACCGGGTTGGCAGCCTGCGCCATGCGCAGTTGCTCGAAGGCAGCCTCACCGAAGGCCTGCGCTGGTACGGCGGGTTGTCCCGCGAGCGTGGCATCGAGCTGCCCAGCCGCCACCTCGGCCTGGTCCAGGCCAGTGAACTGAACGACCTGGATGCGCGCCTGGATGCCGCCGCCGAAGCGCTGGGTGCCAGCTGCGATGCCGCATTGCCGCCACCGGTCGGTTTTGCCCGACCTGAGCTGCTGGGCGTGACCACGCCGCTTGCCGGGGTGCGCATCGGGGTGGCCCACGACGAAGCCTTCGCCTTCACCTATGGGGCCAACCTGGATCTGCTGCGCAGCCTCGGCGCGCAGCTCGAATTCTTCTCGCCGTTGCATGATCGTGAGTTGCCTGATGTAGACAGCCTGTACCTGCCAGGCGGCTACCCGGAGCTGCACCATCAGGCCCTGGCCGCCAACTCACCGATGCTGGAGGCGATCCGAGGCCACCACGCCGAGGGCAAGCCGTTGCTGGCCGAATGTGGCGGCATGCTCTACCTGCTCGACGCACTGACCGATGTGGCCGGTGTGCGTGCGCCGTTGGCAGGCCTGCTGCCGGGCGAGGCGACCATGCAGAAGCGCCTGGCGGCCCTGGCCCTGCAGGCCGTCGAGTTGCCCGAAGGCACCCTGCGCGGCCACACCTATCACCATTCGCTGACCAGCACCGAGCTGCAACCGATAGCCCGGGGCCTGAGCCCCAACGGCGGCCGCGGCAACGAGGCGGTCTTCCGCCTGGGCCGGCTGACCGCTTCCTACGTGCACTTCTATTTTCCGTCCAACCCCGACGCGGCGGCGGCGCTGTTGCGACCATGAGCGAACACGCGTACAGCGCCGTTGAACGCGCGGCTATCTACCGGGCCATCGGTGAGCGCCGCGACATGCGCCATTTCGCCGGCGGCGAGGTGGCGCCCGAGTTGCTCGGGCGTCTGCTGGCCGCGGCTCACCAAGCCCCCAGCGTGGGCCTGATGCAGCCCTGGCGCTTCATTCGTATCAGCCAGCGCGGTTTGCGCGAACGTATCCAGGCTTTGGTGGAGGAAGAGCGGGTGCGCACCGCCGAAGCCCTGGGCGAACGCTCCGATGAGTTCATGAAGCTCAAGGTCGAAGGCATCAACGACTGCGCCGAGGTGCTGGTGGCAGCGCTGATGGACAAGCGCGAGGCGCATGTCTTCGGCCGTCGCACCCTGCCGGAGATGGACCTGGCTTCGCTGGCCTGCGCCATCCAGAACCTGTGGCTGGCGGCGCGGGCCGAAGGGCTGGGCATGGGCTGGGTGTCGCTGTTCGAGCCCCGGGCCTTGGCCGAGCTGCTGGGCATGCCCGCGGGCGCCAAGCCCATGGCGGTGCTGTGCCTGGGGCCGGTGACCGAATTCTACCCGGCGCCGATGCTGGTGCTGGAAGACTGGGCCGAGCAACGGCCGTTGAGTGACATGCTGTACGAGAACCAGTGGGGGGAATGTCCATGAGCGTGGCCTTGCTGACCGTGGCCGGCGTGGCCCTGGACGCACTGCTGGGTGAGCCGCGGCGGCGCCATCCCCTGGTCGGTTTCGGCAACCTTGCCGCGCGTCTGGAGCAGCGTTTCAACGCCGGTGGCCGGGGCTGGCGCAGCCACGGTGTCACGGCCTGGTTCCTGGCGGTGGTGCCGCTGACCTTGCTGGCGCTGATCCTTTCCTGGCTGCCTGTTATCGGCTGGCTGGTGGATGTGCTGGCGCTGTATTGCGCCCTGGGCCTGCGCAGCCTGGGCGAGCATGTGCTGCCGGTGGCCCAGGCGTTGCGCCAGGGCGACCTGGAGGAGGCGCGGCGGCGCGTCGGTTACCTGGTCAGCCGCGAAACCCGCGAGCTGGACGAGCCTGCCGTGGCCCGGGCGGCCACTGAGTCGGTGCTGGAGAACGGCAGCGATGCGGTATTCGCCGCGCTGTTCTGGTTCGTCGTGGCCGGGGCGCCGGGGGTGGTGCTGTATCGCCTGAGCAATACCCTGGATGCCATGTGGGGCTATCGCAACGAACGTTTCGAGCGCTTCGGCTGGTGCGCGGCACGCATCGACGATGGGCTGAACTATATTCCCGCCAGGCTGGTGGCGCTGACCTATGCGCTGCTGGGCAAGACCCGCCTGGCCCTGGCCTGCTGGCGCAAGCAGGCGCCGCTGTGGGACAGCCCCAACGCCGGCCCGGTGATGGCGGCGGGGGCCGGAGCCCTGGGCGTGGAGCTGGGCGGCCCGGCGGTGTACCACGGCGAGTTGCACGAACGCCCGCGCCTGGGCGAGGGGCCGATGGCCGACGCCGACGCCATCGAGCGTGGCTGGAACCTGGTACAGCGCGGCGTCTGGCTGTGGGTGCTATTGATCTGCGTGGGAGCCTACCTGAATGCTTGAGCACGGTGGCCGTCTGCTACGGGCGGTGAAACAGTACGCGATCCCTCGGCACCAGTGGCTCGACCTGTCCAGTGGTATCGCGCCCTGGCCCTACCCGATACCGCCGATTCCCGTGGACGCCTGGGCTCGACTGCCCGAGACCGAGGACGGCCTGGAGGCGGCTGCACGGCGCTACTATGGCGCGCAGCCGCTGCTGGCGGTGGCCGGCTCGCAGGCGGCGATCCAGGCTTTGCCGTACCTGCGTTCGACCGCTCGGGTCGGGGTGCTGACGCCATGCTATGCCGAACATCCGCATGCCTGGGCGCGGGCGGGGCATGCGCTGGTCGAGCTGGATGAGGCCCAGGTCGAGGACGTACTCGACAGCCTGGATGTCCTGGTGCTGGTCAATCCCAACAACCCCACCGGTCGCCGTGTGCCCCGCGAACGCCTGCTGGCTTGGCATGCGCGTCTGGCTGCGCGGGGTGGCTGGTTGCTGGTGGACGAAGCCTTCATGGACAACACGCCGGCACACAGCGTGGTCGATCAGGCCGGACAACCCGGGCTGATCGTACTGCGCTCGTTCGGCAAGTTCTTCGGTCTGGCCGGCGTGCGGCTGGGCTTCGTCGTCGCCGAGGCGGATGTGTTGCGGCAACTGGCCGAGGCGCTCGGGCCCTGGACCGTCAGTGGCCCGACCCGGGTGCTGGGGCAGGCGTGCTTCGCCGACGAGGCGACGCACCTGGCGCAGATTGCCCGTTGCGCCCAGGCCAGCCAGCGTCTGGCCATGACGCTCGAAGGCGCTGGCCTGCCACCCAGTGGCGGTTGCGACCTGTTCCAGTACGTGCGTGACGAACGTGCCGCGCACCTGCATGACTATCTCGCTCGCCGGGGCATCCTGGTGCGGCTGTTCGAGCGGCCATCGGCGCTGCGTTTCGGCCTGCCCGCCACGGCGGCGGACGAACAACGTCTGGCCCAGGCTTTGGCGGACTACCACAAGGAATCGGCATGACCACCCTCATGGTGCAAGGCACCACCTCCGATGCCGGCAAGAGCACGCTGGTCACCGCCCTGTGCCGCTGGCTGCTGCGCCAGGGCATCGCCGTGGTGCCGTTCAAGCCACAGAACATGGCGCTCAACAGCGCCGTGACCGCCGACGGCGGCGAGATCGGTCGCGCCCAGGCGGTGCAGGCCCAGGCCTGCCGGCTGGCGCCGCACACCGATATGAACCCGGTGCTGCTCAAGCCCAACAGCGACACCGGCGCCCAGGTGATCGTCCATGGCCGGGCGGTGACCAGCATGAACGCCGTGGCCTATCACGACTACAAGACCATCGCCATGCGGGCGGTGTTGGCCTCCCACGAGCGCCTGAGCGAGGCCTATCCGGTGGTGATGGTCGAGGGCGCGGGCTCTCCGGCGGAGATCAACCTGCGGGCCGGCGATATCGCCAACATGGGCTTCGCCGAGGCCGTCGACTGCCCGGTGATCCTGGTGGCCGATATCAACCGGGGCGGCGTGTTCGCCCATCTGGTCGGCACCCTGGAGCTGCTGTCGGCGAGCGAGCAGGCGCGGGTCAAGGGCTTCGTCATCAACCGTTTCCGTGGCGACATCGCCTTGCTGCAGTCTGGCCTGGACTGGCTGGAGCAGCGCACCGGCAAGCCGGTGCTGGGCGTGCTGCCCTACGTCACCGACCTGCACCTGGAGGCCGAGGATGGTATCGATACGCGCCAGGGCGAAAAGAGTGAGCGCCTGCTGAAGGTGATCGTCCCGGTGTTGCCGCGCATCAGCAACCACACCGACTTCGATCCGCTGCGCCTGCACCCTCAGGTGGACCTGCAGTTCATCGGCCCCGGCCAGCCGATCCCGCCTGCCGACCTGATCATCCTGCCTGGCTCCAAGAGCGTGCGCGGCGATCTGGCGCAACTGCGCGAGCGCGGCTGGGACGCGGCCATCGCCCGGCACCTGCGTTATGGCGGCAAGCTCATCGGCATCTGCGGCGGCCTGCAGATGCTCGGCGAGCAGGTGCATGATCCCCTGGGCCTGGAAGGACCGGCCGGCTCCAGTGATGGTCTGGGCCTGCTGGCGTACAGCACCGTGCTGGAAGCCGAGAAGCAGTTGCGTAACGTGACGGGCACGCTCGATCTCGAGCAGGCCCCGGTGGCGGGGTATGAGATCCATGCCGGCGTCACCAGCGGGCTTGCGCTGGAGCGCCCTGCAGTGCAGTTGGCCGACGGCCGTGCCGATGGCGCCATCAGCGCCGACGGGCAGATCCTCGCCACCTACCTGCATGGCCTGTTCGAGGGTAGCCAGTCGTGCGCTGCGCTGCTGCGCTGGGCTGGGCTGGCCGACGCGCAGACCATCGACTACGAGGCCCTGCGCGAGCGCGATATCGAGCGCCTGGCCGATCTGGTCGAGCAGCACCTGGACACCGCGCGCCTGCGCGAACTGTGTGGAGTCGCCTGAAATGCACAGCCTGATCCTCGGCGGCGCCCGTTCGGGCAAGAGCCGCCTGGCCGAACAACTGGCCGAAGCCAGCGACCTGCCGGTGACCTATATCGCCACCAGCCAGCCGCTGGACGGCGAGATGAATGAACGCGTGCGCTTGCACCGCGAACGGCGTCCGGCCCATTGGGGGCTGGTGGAGGAGCCCGTGGCGCTGGCCGCCGTGCTGCACGCCGAAGCCCACGAAGGGCGCTGCTTGCTGGTGGACTGCCTGACCTTGTGGCTGACCAACCTGCTGATGCTCGAGGATGACCAGCGCCTGGCGCAGGAGCGCGACGCGCTGCTCGCCAGCCTGGCGCAACTGCCGGGCACGATCATCCTGGTCAGCAACGAAACCGGCCTGGGCGTGGTGCCCATGGGCGAACTGACCCGCCGTTACGTCGACCTCGCAGGCACATTGCACCAAACCGTGGCCGAACGCTGCCAGCGCGTGGTGCTGACCGTCGCCGGCCTCCCTCTCATGCTCAAAGGACCCGCCTTATGACCCCGATGTGGTGGCGTGACGCCTGCCAACCCCTTGACAGCGCCGCCATGGACCAGGCTCGCGCCCGTCAGCAACAGCTGACCAAACCGGCCGGCTCCCTCGGCCAGCTCGAAGGCCTGGCGGTACGCCTGGCTGGCTTGCAGGGGCGCGAGCGTCCCAGCCTGGAGCGGGTCGCCATCACGATCTTCGCCGGCGACCATGGCGTGGTGGAGGAGGGCATCTCCGCCTATCCGCAAGCAGTGACCGGGCAGATGCTGCGCAACTTCGTCGGCGGTGGCGCGGCGATCAGCGTGCTGGCGCGCGAGCTGGGCGCCGAACTGCAGGTGGTGGACCTCGGCACCATCGACGCGGACCTGCAACTGCCTGGCGTGCATCACTTGCGCCTGGGGGCCGGAACCGCCAATTTCGCCCGCCAGCCCGCGATGACCGAGGGGCAACTGGCGGCGGCATTGCAGGCTGGTCGCGACAGCGCCTTGCGCGCCATCGACAAGGGCGCCCAACTGTTCATCGGCGGCGAAATGGGCATCGGCAATACCACTGCTGCGGCGGCCCTGGCCAGCACCCTGCTGGGCTGCGCGGCACATGAGCTCAGTGGCCCTGGCACTGGCCTGGACAGCGCAGGTGTACGCCACAAGGCCGAAGTGATCGAGCGCGCCCTGGTATTGCACGGTTTGCGCGCCGACCAACCGCTGCAGGCATTGGCCTGTGTCGGCGGCTTTGAAATCGCCGCGCTGGCAGGTGCGTACCTGGCCTGCGCCCAGCATGGCGTGGCGCTGCTGGTCGACGGCTTCATCTGCAGTGTCGCCGCCCTGGTGGCGGTGCGCCTCAACCCGCAATGCCGTCCGTGGCTGCTGTTTGCCCACCAAGGCGCCGAGCCAGGCCACAAGGCCCTGCTGGCGGCGCTGGAGGCCGAGCCGCTGCTGGCCCTGGGGCTGCGCCTGGGCGAGGGCAGTGGAGCGGCGCTGGCGGTGCCGCTGATGCGCCTGGCCTGCGCCCTGCACGGGCAGATGGCGACCTTTGCCGAGGCCGCGGTGGCGGATCGTCCGGCATGATCCTCGAGCTACTGCGCCATGGTGAGACCGAGCTCGGCGGCGGCCTGCGCGGCAGCCTCGACGATGCCCTTACCGAAAACGGCTGGGCGCAGATGCGTCAGGCCACCGTCGCTGCCGGCCCCTGGGATGTGCTGGTGAGCTCGCCGTTGCAGCGTTGCGCGGCGTTTGCCGAAGAGCTGGGGGCCCGGATCAACCTGCCGGTGCAGCGCGAGGCCGGTGTGCGCGAGCTGCATTTCGGCGACTGGGAAGGGCAGAGCGCCGCCCAGATCATGCAGGCCGACGCCGATGCCCTGGGACTGTTCTGGAGGGATCCTTATGCGTTCACCCCGCCTGCGGGCGAGCCAGTGCTGGTCTTTGCCGAACGGGTGCTGGCCACGCTCAAGCGCCTGCGCCGCGAGCATGCCGGCAAACGGGTGCTGGTGGTGACCCATGGTGGGGTGATGCGCTTGCTGCTGGCGCGTGCACGCGGCCTGCCACGTGAGCAACTGTTGCAGGTCGAGGTCGGCCATGGGGCGCTGGTACGCCTGGCCGTGGCACAAGACGGTCAGTTGCACGAGGTGCGCTGAGATGCTGCCGTTCTGGATTGCCCTGCAGTTTCTCAGCAGCCTGCCGGTGCGCCTGTCGGGTATGCCGACGCCACAGGAAATGGGGCGTTCGCTGCTGTTCTATCCCGTGGTGGGGCTGCTGTTCGGCTTGCTGCTGTGGCTGGCCAGCCAGCTGCTGGATGGCGTGGCGGCCCCTCTGCACGCGGCCTTGCTCCTGGCGCTGTGGGTGTTGCTCAGTGGCGCGCTGCACCTGGATGGCCTGGCCGACAGCGCCGATGCCTGGCTGGGTGGCTTCGGCGACCGCGAGCGCACCTTGCAGATCATGAAGGATCCGCGCAGCGGGCCGATCGCCGTGGTCACCCTGGTACTGGTGCTGTTGCTCAAGTTCTGTGCCCTGTGGGTACTGGTCGAGCGGGGGGCTGGCGGCCTGCTGGTGCTGGCACCGGTGGTCGGGCGCGCGGCGATGCTGGGGTTGTTCCTCGGTACGCCCTATGTGCGCCCCGGTGGGCTCGGGTCGGCACTGGCCGAGCATCTGCCGCGGCATGGCGCTATCTGGGTGTTGCTGGCCACTGTGGCACTCTGCGTGGTCATGGGCGGCTGGCCGGTGCTGGGGGTAATGCTGCTGGCACTGCTGGTGTTCGCCTGGCTGCGACGGTTGATGTGCAAGCGGTTGGGTGGGGCCACCGGGGATACCGCCGGGGCACTGCTCGAATTGCTGGAACTGGTGGTGGTGCTTGGCCTGGCGTTGCAATAGGCCGCCGGCCGGGTGATCTGGTCGAGTATGCCGATCTTGTACGGATGAAAAAGTGGCGGGCCCGCGGGCGGTTCGGGTCGCATGACCTGCCTGCACTCAAAGCCCGTCGACACCTGCTGCCTGGCCTCACTTCCTGAAATGTCTTGCAACGTTGTGGATGCGGGTATATACACGTATCCATGCTGACCAGTGAATGCATCTGCACCCATCTACGTCGTGCCGCCCGTGGGGTGAGCCGGCATTACGACGAGGCCCTTGTCGGCTTCGGCATCAATGTCGCCCAGTTTTCCCTGCTGCGTCATGTCCAGCGCCTCGACCGCCCCAGCATCACTTGCCTGGCCGAGGCCATGGGCCTGGAGCGCAGCACCTTGGGTCGCAACCTCAAGGTGCTCCAGGCCGAGGGCTTGGTGCGGCTGGCCGACGGAGAAGACCAGCGCAACCGTGTGGTGCTGTTGAGTGAGGCGGGCAGGGCATGCCTGGATGCCGCCTACCCGGCCTGGCAGCAGGCCCAGGCGCAACTGGTGAAGCGGCTGGGTGAGGGGCAGCGTGACGAGTTGGTGCGCTTGTTGGAGCAACTTGCCTGATATTCGACGATTAAAAGCGGGTATATACCCGCATCAACCTTGCGATGGGCTGGAGACAACGACAATGACTTCCCTTTGGCGGAGCAGCGGTTGGGTACTTCTGGGGGCGGCGCTGATCCTCGCGCTGTCGCTGGGGGTGCGGCATGGTTTCGGTCTGTTCCTGGCGCCGATGAGCGCCGATTTCGGCTGGGGTCGCGAGGTATTCGCCTTCGCCATCGCCCTGCAGAACCTGATCTGGGGCCTGGCCCAGCCGTTCACCGGGGCCTTGGCCGACCGCCTGGGCGCGGCCAAGGTGGTGATCATCGGCGGCATTCTCTACGCAGTCGGCCTGGCGATGATGGCCTTTGCCGATTCGGCCTGGTCGCTGTCGCTCAGCGCCGGCCTGCTGATCGGCATCGGCCTGTCCGGCACTTCGTTCTCGGTGATCCTCGGCGTGGTCGGCCGCGCCGTGCCGGCGGAGAAGCGCAGCATGGCGATGGGCATCGCCAGCGCCGCCGGCTCTTTCGGTCAGTTCGCCATGCTTCCCGGCACCCTGGGCCTGATCCAGTGGCTGGGCTGGTCGACAGCCTTGCTGGTGCTGGGCCTGCTGGTGGCCTTGGTCGTGCCGTTCGTAGGCATGCTGCGTGACCGCCCGCTGCCCAGTCATTGCGCCGAGCAGACCCTCGGCCAGGCATTGCGGGAAGCCTGCGCGCATTCAGGTTTCTGGTTGCTGGCGCTGGGCTTTTTCGTCTGTGGTTTCCAGGTGGTGTTCATCGGCGTGCACCTGCCGGCCTACCTGGTCGACCAGCACCTGCCGGCGACTACCGGCACCACCGTGCTGGCGCTGGTCGGCCTGTTCAACATCGTCGGCACCTACACCGCGGGCTGGTTGGGTGGGCGCATGTCCAAGCCGCGCCTGCTCACCGGCCTGTACCTGCTGCGCGCCGTGGTCATCGTGCTCTTCCTCTGGGCGCCGGTGACCCAGTTCAGCGCCTACCTGTTCGGTATCGCCATGGGCCTACTGTGGCTTTCCACGGTACCGCTGACCAATGGCACCGTGGCCACGCTGTTCGGCGTGCGCAACCTGTCGATGCTCGGTGGCATCGTGTTCCTGTTCCACCAGCTGGGCGCCTTCCTCGGCGGCTGGCTGGGTGGCGTGGTGTATGACCAGACCGGCAGCTACGACCTGGTATGGCAGATCTCGATCCTGCTCAGCCTGCTGGCCGCGGCGCTGAACTGGCCGGTGCGCGAACGCCCGGTCGCCCGCCTGCAGGCCCAGGCGGCATGAACCGCCTGTTGGGGCACGGCCTGCTGGTGGTTGCCGCAGTGCTGGTATTGGCGCTGGTGTGGTGGGGCTGGCACAAGGGTGGCCTGGCACTGATGCAGTTGGGCATGAGCCTGTGTTAAGCGCTAACCTGCACATTCAAGGAATCATGTGCAGGAGACCGATATCATGCATGCGCGCTGGCTGACCCTACCCCTGCTGGCCCTGGCCGCCGCCACTTCGAGCTGGGCGGCGGACTGCCCGGCGCTGCTTCAGGGCAGCCTGCCCGAGCTGCGCGGCAAGGAGCAGATCGACCTGTGCCAGCGTTTTGCCGGCAAGCCGCTGGTGGTGATCAACACCGCCAGCTATTGCGGCTTCGCTCCGCAGTTCGAGGGGCTCGAGGCGACCTACAAGGATTACCGCGAGCAGGGCCTGGAAATGCTCGGCGTGCCGTCCAACGACTTCAAGCAGGAAGACGCCGACAGCGAGAAGACCGCCAAGGTCTGTTACGCCAACTATGGCGTGACCTTCACCATGACCAAGACCCAGGCTGTTCGTGGCAAGGATGCGATCCCGATGTTTGTCGAGCTGGCCCGGCAGAGCAGTGCGCCGAAGTGGAATTTCTACAAGTATGTGGTGGATCGCAAGGGCAAGGTGATCGGTAACTTCTCCAGCCTGACCAAGCCGGATGATCCGGCGTTCAGGGCGGCGATCGACAAGGCGATTGCTTCGCAGCCTTGAAGGCGCTCAGGAATAGACGCGGAGCGTCTGGCCTGGCGTTATTCAGGGTGTACAGTCAGTGATACCAGCCGGAGGACTACTGGTCGAACCATCAGGACACAGAAAAACGCCACCGGCATCGCTAGTTGATAAGCCTTCAGCACATTGTGCAGGTAGTCGGCATCGATCCCGCCGTTGGCTGCGGTAATCACGAAGCACATCAGCAGTGCCATGATGGCCGACATGTAAAAAGCAAAAACATAGGGCGTTGTGCCTCGGTGCAGCTTGCGTCGGCGACGCGGCGTAGCGAGTCCAGTCATGGTACTTCCTCGACGATGGGGTGGAGGCGCAGGTTAGCAACGGGGGTGCGAGGTGCTGTAGACCTTGATTGGTGAGTTCTTTATAAAGAGAAACTTACGAATCAGTCAGGCATCTCATGGACCTACTCAATGCCATCCGCAGCTTCATCAAGGTCGTCGAGGCTGGCAGCATCGCCGGTGGAGCCCGCAGCCTGGGGCTCACTCCAGCGGCCGTGAGCCAGAACCTGGCGCGGCTCGAAACTCACCTGCAGATACGGCTGTTGACCCGTACTACCCGCAACATGGCCCGGCAGCTTGTACTACGAACGTGTACGGCATATCGAGCGCGAGCTTGCCTTGGCCGAGTAGGCGGTCACCACGCCGGACAGCGAGCCCCAGGGACGATTGTGCATCGCCTCGACCTCAGCCTTCGGCCGGCATGTGCTGGCGCCGTTGATCCCGGCATTCAGCGCCCGCTACCCGCTGCTTTCGATAGAGTTGGTGATGGCTGATCGCAAGGTCAATCACGCCCTGGAAGATGTGGATGTCAGCCTGCGCATCACCCCGCAGTTGGAAGACCACCTGCTGGCCCGGCATATCGCCCGTATTCCATTTATCTGCTGCGCATCGCCTGGCTACCTGGTCAGCGCTGGCCGGCCCACCACCCCGGAAAACCTGCAAGACCACAGTTGCCTGGTGTTCCGCTACCCGGTGGATGGGCGCTTGCTGCCCTGGGGCTTCATGCGCGACGGGCTGCGTTTCGAGGCCCGATTCGGCAGGGTATTGATCAGTGACGACATCGATGCGCTGACCCAGATGGCCCTGAATGACGGCGGCATTACTCGCCTGGCGGAGTTCGTCGTGCGTCCGCACCTGGATGCCGGCCGGCTGGTGCCGTTGTTTGAAAACAATGGCGGTGGCCACGCTTATGCCCGGACTGAACCGATGGATGTCTATCTGTGCCTGGCCGACCGCTTTGCGCTGACGACCAAGGTGCGTGTATTCATGGAATACCTGCAACAGTGCCTGGGTGAACAATGGCCCGTACAGGCATGAAAAAACCGCCACAAGGGCAGCTTTTCCTGCAGCGGTGTAATAGGTCCAACGTGGAGCGAAAGGTGGGCTGACCTGATATTTTTCCCAGTTACCTCCGGCGTCTGAGTGATGCACGCTTGCTGAAGTCATACGTGCGCGGAGAGCATCATGGCAATGCAAAATCTAACAGTATGTGACCAGCAACAGTCAGTTCTGGCCTCGGCGGATGCTGCTCGAAGCTATCCGCCTTATGGTGCATTGCCAGTAGCCATTGGCCCACGGCTGGCGTATTGTGGTCAGGCGCGTGAAGCAGCGACGGGCTTTTATCACTTGGGTAATGGGTATCGAAGTTATGATCCTTGCTTGATGCGTTTCTTGTCTCCCGATGCGTTGAGCCCGTTCGCAAAGGGAGGTATCAATGCATATAACTATTGCGCTGGAGATCCGATCAACTATCAGGATCGAAATGGTCGGGCGCCTCTCCGTAATACTTTGCCGGCGATTGGCGCACCTGGTTGGAACCTTAGAGGTAATATGTTCCAATCCGCCCCTAGCCCTGGAAGTACTTCCCCAATACTGACCTCGACACAAACTTATGACATAAGTACGTCGCCCTCGCCGGCAGGTGCCCTAGGGGTGGACGAATATGCATTGGCGGTTGGTTCAGCGGCTGCTGCCATGGGGCATGCACTGGTGGGCTTTAAACAGCTTGGCAGTAATCGCAAAGCAGCGCTTGCTAATTTTTTTGCAGCAGGCGTCCATGTCGTGGGGGCGGGCGTCGCAGCGGTGGAGTCTCGAGCGGGTTTATGGAACGATATTCCCGATCAAGAAAATTTACACCTTAGTCAATTCGGCTTTGGGGTGCTTTCAGGTTTTGTAAAAGGTGCACAAGCTGTAAGTAGCGCTTATGCAGCTTATCTGTCTGTGCCTGGTTCTAATACAAGGGCTAATGATGGGCAGTCAGAAATTGGTATTGAGCTGCAGGTGCTTAATCCAGGTGCAAGTTCTTCGTCAGCTGCAGCTGGAAATAGTATAGAGGGCGCGCAATTGCGTGGCAGCAATTGAGCACCTTTTGGAGACAGTCATAATCGAAGGATTCGTCCGAAGTCCAGGGCCCGGGTGACGACTTTACTGCGTCACCGCACGCTCGTTGCGGTGCGAGGTGAAGTTCATGCAAATGGATTTGGGCAAATAATGGCCCGTGCAGGCATGAAAAAACCGCCACGAGGGCGGTTTCTTCATGCAGCGGGTGACACTCAGAAGCGGTAGGTCAGCGAAGCACCAATGCCGTGGGCACTGTTTTCGTACTTGGCCTGGTAGCTGCCTTTGAGGCCGGCTTCGGTCGGGCTGTGCGGCTGGTTGTTGACCTTGGTGTCCTCTTCCCACAGGTAGGAGTAGGCCACGTCGATGGTCATGTCGTCGGACGGGCTCCAACCGGCACCGATGCTGAAGATCTTGCGATCGCCCGTGGGGATGCGCGGCGAACGGTTGGTGTTGTTGGTCGGCGACTGGTCAACCGAGAAACCGGTCCGCAGGACCCATTCCTTGTTCACCTTGTACGAGGCACCAATGGCGTGAGCCCAGGTGTCGTGCCAGTTCTGCTCTTCGTTGATGGTCGCGAACTGCCCGGCAGGGCCTGCCGGCACTTCGTTGTTGACCGTGATGTTCTCCAGGCGGCTCCAACGGGTCCAGGTGCTGCCTGCGTACAAGGTCCACTGGTCGTCAAGCTCGTGGGTGACCGAGAAGTCCACCGACTCGGGGGTCTTGATCTTCAGGGTGGCATCGAACTTGTTGCCGTCCAGTCCCAGCAGCGGGTAGCTGACCTTGGTCTTGCCTTCGAGCTTGTAGTCGACCATCGAGTGGTAGGTCAGGCCGACGCGGGTGCGGTCGGTGGCCTGGACCAGGATACCGATGTTGTAGCCAACCGCGGTGTCGTCACCCTTGATCTTCACTTCGCCGTCGGCCGGACGCAGCGGCGAGATACTGGCCAGGTTCGAGCCCAGTTCACCCTCGATGCGGTTGATGGTCGGGCCGAAACCGATCGAGACCTTGTCGTTGAACGCATAGCTCACGGTCGGCTGGAAGGTCACGACCTGAACATGGCTTTTCTTGCCCCAGTAGCGCGCAGCATCGTCGCTGCCGTAGTCGGTGACCAGGCCGAATGGCACGTAGACGCCGAAACCGACGCTCCAGTGATCATCGATGGACTTGACGTAGTAACCCATCGGCACGCCGACCAGAGGCACCATGTCGCCGTCCATTTCCCCCCCTTTGTTGCTGCCGCGTCCGGAAATATCGGATTTGGCGATGACCGCGGCACCACCGACGGTCATTTGATCGCGCTTCAGGCGGGACATGCCCGCCGGGTTGCCATACACGGTGCTGGCATCTTCGGCAGAAGAAGAACGACCCGCAAAACCTGTCCCCATGCCGCTGATGCTCTGTTCGTTCAGGGCAAAGCCGCTGGCGAGCAATTGGCTGGAAGCGAGGGCAACGGCAACGCCGAGAGAGGTTTTGAGCATAACTTTTTTCATTATTAGAAACTCCTTGGGATCTCCGGGGCGAAACGCTACCAACAAATGCCGCGCTGCGCTATAGGCTAGAACGCAGGAGATAGAGCGGTTTTGTAGGACAATCCGACCAAAATTCCGTTTATTCCGGTTGTAGGACGTGGCTGTTCAGGAGGCGTGGGTAAGCATCGGCTCGATGCACTGGTGCCAGGCGTGGGTGAAATCCCGCAGGCGCCCCTGGGGGTGGAAGGTCTGCCGCCAGATCCGCGCCAGGCCCAGTAAATCGTCGGCGGCTGGAAGCGGCGTGGCCTGCTCTTCTATGAGCATCCAGGCGATGGCGGTGGCGTAGCGCAGGTTGACGGTGAGTTCGAGGTGGGGGCCACCGAGAAAGGCGTGCTGACTGGCCAGACCGCGGACCAGGCTGGCCAGTTCGGGGTCGCGGGCCAGGTATTCGTCCCACAAACAACTGTGACGATTCTCACCGATCCGGTAAAGCCCATGGCCGCGTCGGTCATGCAGGGCAGCGCCCAGCCCCGACTGGCTTGCGGCAACGCCCAGTAACAACGCTTCTGCGCTGTCGCAGTGGCGGCCCAGGTAGATCAGGGTCGGTCGGATCACGTATCGACTCAACTCGTTCGCAGCGATGCCCATGATGGCCTCTTACGAAAAGGGCCGACGGGCGCTGGAGCTTGGCAGCTGGTGAGTGGTCAGGCCCGCCGGAAGCGGCAGGTGCCGCTCGAGTTGAAGTGTAGTGTGATAACTGTGGTGTAAAGGGCTGTTTTTAAATCGATTGCGGCCAGAAGGCGTGGAGCATATGCCCGCTGGCGATTAAGCCAATTACCTTCAGGCTGGCGCGTGCAGGGTGTATTCATGGGGTGAATCACCTGCCATTCATTCATGCGGTCAACGATTGGCGCGCACGCTCGATCACGGCCTGCAGCGGCTCGGCCCGGTTGTATTGGTCCGGATAGAGACGCTCGCTGTGGCAAGCCACACCGTATTCGTCGACCAGGGTGAAGCTGAAGCTGCCCTTGCGTGGGGCAACGATAAGGCACTTGAGTGGAGCGAAGGCCTGGGAAAGGGTGCCAAAGGCAGCCTGGATTTGTTGATGGTTACTCATATTGTTGGATGTTCCTGCATAAGACACGGTATGTGATCCGTGCACAATAGAAACGTTCCAGTGACGTCTTTATTAAGGAGACGCAGAACCTGACTGGAACAGGGCAGCCAGAGGGGCGCATGCAATAAGTGGCGCTGGGCTGACTGGTAGGTACGACAGAAGGCAGGCAGCACACCGACACCAGGGTTCTGGGCGCCGGGGAAGATCCTGATCAATCTGAAAACGTGATTCGTGCTGGGCAGGGTCTGCCGAGTGAATCATCGAATGGGCCGGTCCCGATGGGGCAGCGCCTGCTCGTCTTGAGCGCCGGGCTGTAGGGACTAAGTGGCCAGAATGACTTCAGCTGGGTACTAACAGGGCGCAACCCTACGCGAACATACAAGGGTTGGCAAGCTTTTTTTTATTGCGGGGAGCCGAACATTATGTCGCCTATTGCACCTGCTGTGAAGAGGGGTAAATGCCCCGGCAATCGCCTGGATGTGCCGTTTTCGGGCGCAGTCGTGCCGTTTGATGGTGCACTTGTACACACTCGCCCGGAGACTTGTAACGCACTTGCAACATCCTGTGGAAGGCTCGCCAATGACTTGACTGCGGGCTTAAGTCAATGAAAAAAAACACTAATTTTTGCTGGTGAAAAAATCGACAGTTTGACTGAAAGCCCCATTTCACAGGGGTTTGCGGGCTGCCTTCAGGGGTTGTCCACCGACTTATCCACAGGTTCTGTGGATTGTCCCGGGCGCTTGCTCTAGGACGGGCGTGCCAGCTGTTTCATCGATTGTCCGACAATTGGTGGCGCGGTCTGGCATGGGCATTTTCACCGTGAAAACGTCAAGAAAAAATCATCGAAAAAAATGTCGATCAGCCGAAAGTCGCCCAGGCCAGTTTGCAAAAAATCGAGTAGAGTGGCGCGCCTCTCGAGTCACCCTTGCTGTTGGTCATGAAGCTTCGCGGTAAACACTTCGCCAGTCCTGATGCCTCTCCAGCGCTGCCGTCCCCCAAGCGCTTTTCCCTGAAAGTGGCCCTGTGGCTGCTCGACAGCCCGCGCCTGGGCGACAAGCCCAGCGTCAAGCACCTGGCCGGGCGCATGCTCAAGCAACCGGCGCGCCAGGGCGTGGTGGTGGCGCAAAGCCGCCTGGGGCAGATGCTTTGCCGGGATTGCGGCAATGCCCGCGACCGGCGTATCGGTCATGAGCTGTTGCGTCAGGCGGCCCGTGCCGGTGACCGTCGGGCACAGCTGGAGTTTGGCCGGTTGTGCCAGGCCCAGGAGCCTGAACAGGCCCGTTACTGGTTGGAGCTGGCGGCGGGGCAGGGTTCGCAGGAGGCGCGGCGGCTGTTGCGTCAGTGGTTCCCCGCCTGAACAGGCGCGGGCTTGCCCGCGACAGGGCTGCACAGGCAACCGCGCCAGCAGCCTGATAAGCTGCGCAGCATCAATCAGTGTTCGATCGGGGTAGGCATGACAGTGGATCTGACCAGCATTCTGCTGGGCTTGGTGGCAGGTGCCGTGCCTTGCCTGGGCTGGGTCATGCAGGTACAGCGCGGCCAGGGTGCGCGCAAGGCCGAGCAAGCACTGCTTGCAGAGCGCCTTGCCGCCGCGCAACTGGCCCAGGCTGGCCTGCAGGCGCAGCTGGAGGCCAGCCGTGACGAGATCAGCGACCTCAGCGAGGCCAACACCATCAAGCAGACCCAGCTGGCCGCCCAGGGGCGTGAGCTGGAGTTGCTGCAGATCGACCGCGACAACAGCCGCGATGCCGCCCACGCCTGGCACCTCGAGCGCGCCAACCGTGAGGCCGAGCTGCGCCGCCTGGAGGCGCAGGCCGCACGGCTGGAGGCCGAGTTGCGCGAGCAGCAGGAAAGCCACCAGCAACGCCTGGAAGACTTGCAGCAAGCCCGCGACACCTTGCGTGCCCAGTTCGCCGACCTGGCCACTAGAATCTTCGATGAGCGCGAACAACGCTTCGCCCAGACCAGCCAGCAGCACCTGGGCCAATTGCTTGACCCGCTCAAGGAGCGCATTCAGGCGTTCGAGAAGCGTGTCGAGGAAAGCTACCAGCAGGAAGCCCGCGAGCGGTTCTCCCTGGGCAAGGAGCTTGAGCGTCTGCAACAGCTCAACCTGCGCCTGTCCGACGAAGCCACCAACCTTACCCAGGCACTCAAGGGCCAGAAGACCCAGGGCAACTGGGGCGAGCTGATCCTGGAGCGGGTGCTGGAGCACGCGGGGCTGGAGAAGGGCCGCGAGTACCAGACCCAGGTCAGCCTCAAGAGCGCCGACGGCGAGCGGTTCCAGCCCGACGTGCTGATCATGCTGCCGGGCGACAAGCAGGTGGTGGTCGATGCCAAGGTCAGCCTCACGGCCTACCAGCAGTTTGTCGGCAACAACGACGAGGCTGCGCTCAAGCAGCACGTGCAGTCGCTGCGCAATCACGTCAAGGGTTTGTCGAGCAAGGACTACAACCGCCTGGAGGGCCTGCACAGCCTCGATTTCGTGCTGTTGTTCGTGCCCATCGAGGCGGCGTTCTCGGCGGCGCTGCAGGCTGAGCCCAACCTGTTCCAGGAGGCCTTCGACCGGCAGATCGTGATTGTCAGCCCGACCACCTTGCTGGCCACACTGAGGGTGATCGACAGCCTGTGGAAACAGGAACGCCAGGGCCAGAACGCCCGCGAGATCGCCGAGCGCGCCGGCTGGCTGTATGACAAGTTCGTGCTGTTCATCCAGGACCTGGACGAGCTCGGCGCCCGCCTGGCCCAGGTCGACAAGGCCTATGCCGCGGCACGCAACAAGCTGTGCGAGGGGCGCGGCAACCTGGTCAGCCGCAGTGAGCAGCTCAAGCTGCTCGGCGCACGGGCCAGCAAGAGCCTGCCGGCCGAGCTGGTCGAGCGCGCCCTGAGCGACGAGGTCCTTACTGAACCAGGCTCAGATGCCGATTGAGCAGGGCGCGCAGCGCTGCCGGCTTGACCGGCTTGGCCAGGTAGTCCAGGCCTGCGGCATGGACCAGGGCGATGGTCTCGTTGCGTCCGTCGGCGCTGATCACGACACCGGGCACTGGCTCGCCCAGGCGCGCCCGTAGCCAACCCATCAGACCGGTACCGGTCTCGCCGTCATCCAGGTGGTAGTCCACCAACGCCAGGTGCGGGCGCAGGCCCTTGCCGAGCAGGGCCTCGCATTCGGCCTGGTTGCGCGCGGTCCACACCTGGCAGCCCCAGCGGCTGAGCAGGCTATTCATGCCGATGAGGATGCTGTCTTCGTTGTCCACGCACAGCACCTGCAGCCCGGCCAGCGGCTGGCCGGCCTGTTCCACGGGGGCGGGCGTCGCGGGCGCGGGGCTGCGGGCGATGGGCACGCTGACGCGGAACACGCTGCCCTTGCCCGGCCAGGAACGTACCTCCAGCGCGTGCCCGAGCACCCGGCACAAACCATCGGCGATCGCCAGGCCCAGCCCCAGGCCTTTCTCGGCGCGGGTCTGGTGGCTGTCCAGGCGCTTGAACTCCTGGAAGATCACCGCCAGCTTGTCGTCGGCGATGCCGGGCCCGCGGTCCCACACTTCAAGCCAAAGACGTTCGCCCTTGCGTCTGGCGCCGAGCAGGATCGGACCCTTGCCGTAGCGCAGGGCATTGGTGAGGAAGTTCTGCAGCACCCGGCGCAGCAGTTTCATGTCGCTGTCGACCTGCAGGCGGCTGCCACGCAGGCGAAACTCCAGGCCCTTCTCGGCGGCCAGCACCTTGAACTCGGCGCCAAGGGTGTCGAACAGCTCATGGAGGGCGAAAGGCTTGATGTCGGGGGTGACCTTGCCGTTCTCCAGGCGCGAGATGTCGAGCAGGTCGCTGATCAGCTCTTCGGCGGAGCGCAGCGAACTGTCCATGTGCTGCACCAGTTGCCGGGCTTCGTCGTTCATGCCTTCGGCCTGCTGCGACAGGGCGGCGGAGAACAGCCGGGCGGCGTTGAGCGGTTGCATCAGGTCGTGGCTGACCGCGGCAAGGAAGCGGGTCTTGGATTGGCTGACCGCCTCGGCGCGGCTCTTGGCCTCGGTCAAGGCTTGGTTCAGCTGTGACAGCTCATGAGTACGCTCGGCGACCCGCTGTTCCAGCCCTTCGTTGGAGTCGCGCAGGGCCTGCTCGGCTTCGCGGAACGGGGTGATGTCGGTGAAGCTCATGACAAAGCCGCCGCCGGGCATAGGGTTGCCGATCAGCTCGATCACCCGGCCATTGGGGAACAGCCGCTCGGAAGAGTGGGCACGGCCCTGGCGCATCCAGTGCAGGCGCCGCGCCACGTGCACCTGTGCCTCGCCCGGGCCGCACAGGCCGCGTTCGGCGTTGTAGCGGATGATGTCGGCGATCGGTCGGCCGACGCTGATCAGCCCGTCGGGGTAGTTGAACAGTTCGAGGTACCGGCGGTTCCAGGCCACCAGGTGCAGGTTCTGGTCGACCACGCTGATGCCCTGGTTGATGTTCTCGATGGCCCCCTGCAGCAGCGCACGGTTGAACTGCAGCACTTCGCTGGCTTCGTCGGCGATGCGCACCACGTCCTCGAGCTGCATGTCGCGGCCTTCGATGGCGGCCTTGACCACCGCCCGGGTCGAGGAAGTGCCGAGAACGCCGGCCAGCAGTCGTTCGGTGTGCTCGATCCAGTCGCCGTCGGCGTTCTGGTTCGGGTTGAAGCCCTTGCCCTGACGGTAGGCGAAGCGGATGAAGCTTTGCCGCGCGCGCTCTTCGCCGACGAATCGCGCGGCGAGCTTGAGCAGGTCGTCGATCTGCACTGCCAGCAAGGGTTTGCTGGAGGGGCGGGCATTGGTCTGCTGGCCGATGAAGCGTCCGGCTTGCCAGTGCTCGGAGACCCGCGTGCGCGACAGGATCGAAACCCAGACGAACAGGGTGAAGTTGCCCGCCAGTGACAGCACCACGCCCTGGGTGAGCGGGGTTATCGGCAGGTTGAGTGGGTTGCCGTGCAGCCAGGCCAGGCCCGGGAACACTTGCAGTGGCCAGCCCAGGCTGTGGGCGGCGATTGGCAGGACCAGGGTGTAGAACCACAGGAAGATGCCGGCGGCCAGTCCTGCGAATACGCCGCGGCGGTTGGCCTGCTTCCAGTACAGCGCGCCGAGCATGGCCGGAGTGAGCTGGGTGACTGCGGCGAAGGCGATCTGGCCAATGGTCGCCAGGCTCGCGGTGGAGCCGAGCAGGCGGTAGCTGACATAGGCCAGCAGCAGGATCACCACGATGGTCACCCGGCGCACCGAGAGCATCCAGTGGCGGAATACCTCGAATGGCCGTTCGGCGTTGTTGCGCCGTAGCAACCAGGGCAGCAGCATGTCGTTGGAGACCATGGTCGACAACGCCACGGCCTCGACGATGACCATGCCGGTGGCCGCCGAGGCGCCGCCGATGAACGCCAGCAGGGCCAGGCTCGGGTGCGCCTCGGCCAGCGGCAGGCTGATCACGAAGGAGTCGGAGATCACCGTGCCCGGCAGCAGCATCTGCCCGGCCAGGGCGATGGGCACCACGAACAGCGCTGCCAGGGCCAGGTATAGCGGGAACACCCAGCGCGCCAGGCGCATGTCCTGTGGCTCGATGTTCTCCACCACGGTGACGTGGAACTGCCGCGGCAGGCAGATGATCGCCATCATCGCCACGGCGGTCTGCACCACCATCGACGGCCAGTTGATGGTTTCTTCCCAGTAGTCGTTCAGGTGCACGGATTGCCGGGCTTGGGTGAACAGGTCGTCGAAGCCGTCGTACAGGTTGAACACCACGAAGGCGCCCACGGCAAGGAAGGCCAGCAGCTTGACCAGCGATTCGAAGGCGATTGCCAGGACCATGCCGCGGTGGTGCTCGGTGACGTCCAGGCTGCGGGTGCCGAAGACGATGGCGAACAGCGCCAGCACCAGCGATACCACCAGTGCGGTGTCCTGCACCCGGCTGCCGGTGGCGTCGGCGTTGGCGCCGATCAGCAGGTTCACCCCCAGCACGATGCCCTTGAGCTGCAGGGCGATGTACGGCAGGACGCCAACCAGGCAGATCAGCGCCACCACCACCGCGAGGCTCTGCGACTTGCCGTAGCGGGCAGCGATGAAGTCGGCGATCGAGGTGATGTTCTGCTGCTTGCTGATCAGCACCATCTTCTGCAGTACCCAAGGCGCGAAGATCAGCAGCAGCACCGGGCCCAGGTAGATGGGCAGGAACGCCCAGAGCTGCTCGGCGGCCTGGCCGACCGCGCCGAAGAAGGTCCAGCTGGTGCAGTAGACGGCCAGCGACAGACTGTACACCCAGGCGCGCAGACGCGGCGGCAACGGTGTGCTGCGGCGGTCGCCGTAAAAGGCGATGGCGAACATGATGGCCATATAGGCCAGGGCGACCACGGCGATCAGCCCGCTGGACAACGACATGCAAACTCCGGAGCAAAAAAGAAAACGCGGTCCCGATCAATCAGTCTGGCACGCAGGGCGCGGTTCGTCAGCGCCGACGATGGTCGCAGTGGCAGGACGTCGCAGGCCCCGCGATGGGCCAGTATTGCCAACTAAGCCTGGCGGGCCCTGCGTGTGCCCATCCAGTAGAACACCGCCGCCAGTAGCACCGACCCGATCAACAGGCAGAACACCGTCACCGGCACCACATGCCCCAGTGCCAGCCCTACCAGGATCGGCCCGAGCCCAGCGCCGAGGTTGGAGAGGTTCTGCGCGCCATAATAAACCCCGCGCAGATGCTCCGGCGCGATCAGGTCGATGAACATGAATTCGGCCGGAATCACGATGATCTCGCCCAGGGTGAATACCAGCATGGCCAGGCACCATGCCGGCGCCGAAGCGGCCACCGAGAACCCTAGCAATCCGGCAACGAACATGGCCATGCCTGCCATCAGCCAGGGCATCAGGTGCTGACGGGTGATGCGTCGGCCGATCAGGTACTGCAGGCCGATTACTGCCAGGGCATTGGTGGTGACCAGGTAGCCGGCCAGACGCGCCACCTCGGCGGGATCGTTCAGGGTCACTACCAGGTATTGCGAAAGGTAGGCGGTGAACTGGCCGAACACCACTGCACTGAGCACGCCGCCCAAAGTGAAGCACACCAGGCGCCGGTCGCGCAGCATGCCCAGGGCGACCTGGGTGAAGCCCGCTGCCGGCCTTTCCTCGCGCAGGCTCAGCAAGTTGCGTTCGCCAAGGCGGTAATAGACCAGGCTCAGGCTGAGGCCGATCAGGGCCGAAACCACGAACGGCAGGTGGTCGTCCGCCTCGATCAGCAGCACCCCCAGCATCGGCCCCGCAGCCCAGGCGATGTTGTTGAAGGTGTACTTGATGGCGAACACTTCGCCGCGTTGGTTCTCCGGCAGCAAGGCACAGAACCCCGCCTTGGCGGCAATGTCCACCACGGTCTGGGCCAGGTAGGCGATCACCAGGAAGCAGAAGAACAGTGCAGCCGAAGTGCTGGCCACGATGCCGAGGAAGGCCACGGCGAACACCAGGGTGCAGGCGACGATCAGGGTATGACTGTGCAGGGTGTCGACCAGGTGTCCGCCATAGAGGCTGAGCATGGAGGCCAGGAGCATCGCGCCGCCGACCAGCAGGCCGGTCTGGCCGACCGACAGGCCCAGGTGCGTTGACAGGTACACCACCAGATAGGGCAGGGTGATGGCCCGGGCCATGGTCAAGGTGAAGGTGGTGAACAATAGCAGGCGAACCGCAGCGGGGTAGCCTTTGAGGGCGCGTAGCATCGACTGATCCTTGTCATTGTCAACGGTCAAGCATATGTCAAGTGCGGGCCGGGCTGCTATATCTTTGAAATCGATAACAGATAGAGAAATTACCCGTTATATAGATATTCTTTCCAGGCATAAGATATTCATACCTTACACAAGGGCAGGAGACAGCTTATGCCATGCACCCAGACCCGCGCGCCTTCCTGGCGCCCGTTCAGCCAGTTGGCCCACCCCCGCGAAGTGATCCGCCAGTTCACCCCCAACTGGTTCGCCGCGACCATGGGTACCGGCGTGCTGGCCCTGGCCTTCCATCAGGTCCAGATGCCGGGGTTGGACAGCGTGGCCGAGGGCCTGTGGTGGCTGACCATCGGCCTGTTTACCCTGTTCTGTATCCTGTACGGCGCCCGCTGGGTAATGTTCTTCGATGAGGCGCGGCGGATTTTCGCGCACTCCACCGTGTCGATGTTCTTCGGCACCATCCCCATGGGCCTGGCCACCATCCTCAACGGTGCCCTGGTATTCGGCTTGGCGCGCTGGGGCGAGGGCGTGGTGCCGTGGGTTGAAATGCTTTGGTGGCTGGACGTGGGCCTGGCGCTGCTATGCGGCGTGGCAATTCCCTACCTGATGTTCACCCGCCAGGAGCACAGCATCGACCAGATGACCGCGGTGTGGCTGCTGCCGGTGGTGGCAGCGGAGGTCGCCGCCGCCAGTGGCGGGTTGCTGGCGCCGCACCTGGTGGATGCGCACCGGCAGTTCCTGGTGGTCATCACCAGCTATGTGATGTGGGCGGTTTCGCTGCCGGTGGCGTTCAGCATCCTCACCATCCTCATGTTGCGCATGGCCCTGCACAAGCTGCCGCCGGCCAACATGGCCGCCTCCAGCTGGCTGGCGCTGGGCCCGATCGGTACCGGCGCGCTGGGCATGCTGGTGCTCGGTGGCGATGCGCCAGCGGTGTTCGCCGCCAATGGCCTGGGCAGTCTCGGTGAGGTGGCGCGTGGGCTGGGGCTGGTGGCCGGGATCGTGCTGTGGGGCGCCGGGTTGTGGTGGTTGCTGACGGCGGTGCTGATCACCCTGCGCTACATGCGCCAGGGCATGCCGTTCAACCTGGGCTGGTGGGGGTTCACCTTCCCGCTTGGCGTGTACTGCCTGGCCACGCTGAAGTTGGCGGGCTGGCTGCAGTTGAGTTTCTTCAGCGTATTCGGCCAGGTGCTGGTGGTGGCCTTGGCCATACTCTGGGCGCTGGTGGCCAGCCGAACCTTGCGCGGGGCCTGGCGCGGCGAGCTGTTCGTGTCGCCGTGCATTGCCCAGCGCTGAGCGGCTTCACAGGTTAGGGGTGTAGTCGAAGGCGCTGGTGGCTTGGTCATCGGTGAATGGGGTGACGGCCGAATGCTTGTTCATCACGCTGTTGACCAGCGACCCTGGGAACATCTGGATGCTGTTGTTGAAGCGCTCCACCTCGCCGTTGAAAATCACGATGGCCGCGCCGACGTTCTCTTGCTGCTCGGCAATTTCACGCATGAGGTTGTTCATCAGCTCCGAGGCCTTGAGCTCGGGGTAGGCCTCGAAGGCCACGCGCAGCCCACCGAGCAACGAACGGGTGGCGCCCTCGGCTTTGGCCAGGATCTTGCCGTTCGCTTCCACAGGCAGTTCGGCAATGGCGCTGCGCAGGCGGGTGATCCCGGCCAGCACGCTTTGCTCATGATCGCGGTACAGACCAGCCTGCTCCTGCAGCGCATCGAGGACCTTGGTCTTCTGCCGCTCATAAGTCAGCACATCGGCCCAGGCGCGTTTGACGCGGTTATGGTTACCGACGATGCCGTTGTACAGGCTGATGACGATCAGCGGTACGCCGATCAGTACGGCCAGCAGGATAAGGGCGAAAAGGTCCATGTCAGTGCTCCGTCTGGATCTGTACCGGGGTAGGTAGATTGAAATTGTCGTCGTGCTGCTCGGCCAGTGTGTGCACGGCGTCGAGCAATACGGTGAGCTGCGGCAGGTGCACGCCGTGCTCGATCAGCAAGCGGAAATCGCTCGTGCGGGTCAGCTCGCAAGTCAGCTTGAAGCCAAGCGGGTTGTCGTTGCAGCTCAGGCACAGATGCCCGTTCTGCGAGAACTCCAGGTTGGGCGTCTCAAGCTGGCGATGCAGTTCGATCAGGAGCTGGCCGCTACTAGCGACCAGGCTAGGCAACGGGCTTGCCTTTATCGTGCATTCCCGTGCAGATTTGTGGCTTCGGGCGCTGAGCGTGCCTCCAATGACAAAGCCCAACCAGGTACAAGGACGATGAGTCACCCCTCGCAATTCACCCTGCTCGGCAAGCGGCGCTTCCTGCCGTTCTTCATCACCCAGTCGCTGGGTGCCTTCAACGACAACCTGTTCAAGCAGTCGCTGATCCTGGCGATCCTCTACAAGCTGAGCCTGGAAGGCGACCGCTCGATCTGGGTCAACCTGTGCGCCTTGCTGTTCATCCTGCCGTTCTTCCTGTTCTCGGCGCTGGCCGGGCAGTTCGGCGAGAAGTTCGCCAAGGACCGCCTGATCCGTGCGATCAAGCTGGCCGAGATCGTCATCATGGCCATCGGCGCGACCGGTTTCGTCACCCATCATCTGGAACTGATGCTGGTGGCGCTGTTCGCCATGGGCACCCACTCGGCGCTGTTCGGCCCCGTGAAATACTCGATCCTGCCCCAGGCCCTGCGTGAGGAGGAACTGGTGGGCGGCAACGGCCTGGTGGAAATGGGCACCTTCCTGGCGATCCTGGCCGGCACCATCGGCGCCGGTATGCTGATGTCCTCCAACCAGTACGCGGTGCTGGCCGCCACCGGGGTGGTGGGCACCGCGGTGCTGGGCTACCTGGCCAGCCGCTGGATCCCCCGCGCCGCTGCTGCCGCGCCGCAGATGAAGCTGGACTGGAACATCTTCAAGCAGTCCTGGCTGACCTTGCGCCTGGGCCTGGGCCAGACCCCGGCAGTATCGCGCTCGATCGTTGGCAACTCGTGGTTCTGGTTCGTCGGCGCGATCTACCTCACGCAGATCCCGGCCTACGCCAAGGACTGGCTGCACGGCGACGAGACCGTGGTCACCCTGGTGCTGACCCTGTTCTCGGTAGGCATCGCCGTCGGGTCGCTGCTGTGCGAGCGCTTGAGCGGGCGCAAGGTGGAGATCGGCCTGGTGCCGTTCGGCTCGTTCGGCCTGACCCTGTTCGGCCTGCTCTGGTGGTGGCACTCGGGGGATGTCCCGGTCGGTGCCGTGCCCCATGACTGGCTGACCTTGCTGGCCATGAGCCAGGCCTGGTGGATCATGCTATCGATTGTCGGCCTGGGTATTTTCGGTGGCTTCTACATCGTGCCGCTGTACGCGCTGATCCAGGCGCGCACCGCGGAAGGCGAGCGGGCCCGGGTGATCGCCGCCAACAACATTCTCAACGCGCTGTTCATGGTAGTGTCGGCGATCATCACCATCGTCCTGTTGAGCCTGGCCAAGCTGAGCATCCCGCAGCTGTTCCTGGTGGTGTCGCTGCTAAACATCGCGGTCAATGCCTACATCTTCCGCATCGTGCCGGAATTCACCATGCGCTTCTTGATCTGGCTGCTCAGCCACTCGATGTACCGGGTCGAGCACCGCGAACTGCAGCGCATTCCCGACGAAGGCGCGGCGTTGCTGGTATGCAACCATGTGTCGTTCGTCGATGCGCTGCTGATCGGCGGCGCGATCCGCCGGCCGATCCGGTTTGTCATGTACTACAAGATCTACAACCTGCCGGTGCTCAATTTCGTGTTCCGCACCGCGGGCGCCATCCCCATTGCCGGGCGCGGCGAGGACGAGGCCACCTACGAGCGCGCCTTCGCCCGCATCGCCCGGTACCTGGCCGATGGCGAGCTGGTGTGCATCTTCCCTGAGGGCAAGCTGAGCGCGGATGGCGAGATCGATGTGTTCAAGGGCGGCGTGAACCGCATCCTGCAGGAGACGCCGGTGCCGGTGATCCCGTTGGCGTTGCAGGGGTTGTGGGGCAGCTTCTTCAGCCGTGACCCGAACAAAGGCTTCTTCAAGCGCCTGTGGTCGCGGGTGACCCTGGTGGCCGGCGCCGCCATCCCGGTGGAGGCGGCGCAGCCCGAGGCGCTGCGCGAGCAGGTGAGCCTGCTGCGCGGCGACGTTCGCTAGGGGTAACGGAGGAAGGTCAGCTGGCGCTGACCTTCAGGCCGACCAGGCCGGTGATGATCAGGGCGACACTGGCCAGGCGGATCAGCGCCATGGATTCACCGAACAGGATGATCCCGGCGATCACCGTGCCGACCGCGCCGACGCCGGTCCAGATGGCATAGGCGGTGCCCAGCGGCAGCTCCTTCATGGCCAGGCCCAGCAGGCCGAGGCTGATGACCATGGCGCCGACCGTCAGCACGGTGGGCAGGGGGCGGGTGAAGCCGTCGGTGTACTTGAGGCCGACAGCCCAGCCGACTTCGAACAGGCCGGCGAAGAACAGGATGATCCAGGACATGGTGAGTCTCCATCGTTATCAAAGATGGGGCCGTCCCCGGTATGTTCACGCACAGCGTCGTGAGGCCGTCCTCACAGTGCGCACTATAGTGCCCATTTGCCGAGGCTGGGGCAAGTTTCAAGGATCGGTGGTTGCCTCATCGCCGGCAAGCCGGCTCCCACAGGGTTAGCGCATGGCTGGCTTCATGCGGTCGGTGTGGGAGCCGGCAGGCCTGCGATGAGGCCGGGTCAGGCAACATCAATTTCTGGCAGATACGATGTTCTCAACCTCGGGCGCAGGCTCCTTCATCCGCCGGAACCACGTCGACAGCAAAGCCCCGGAGATGTTGTGCCATACGCTGAACAGCGCACTGGGCACCGCGGCCAGGGGTGAGAAGTGCGCCGACGCCAGGGCCGCGCCCAATCCGGAGTTCTGCATGCCCACCTCCAGTGCCAGCGCCTTGCGCTGGGCCAGCGGCAGCTTGCACAGCTTGCCGGTCAGGTAGCCCAGCAGGAAGCCGAAGCTGTTGTGCAGCACCACCACCGCCATGATCAGCAGCCCCGATTCGGCGATCTTCGCCTGGCTGACCGCCACCACCGCGCAGACGATCATCACGATGCTTACCACCGATACCAGCGGCAGCACCTGCACCGCCAAGTGCACCCGGGCGCCGAGCAGGCGCTGGGCGAGCACGCCGAGCACGATCGGCAGCATCACCAACTGCAGGATCGACCAGAACATGTCCATGAACGAGACCGGCAGCCACGCCGAGGCGAGGAACCAGATCAGCGCCGGGGTGAGCAGCGGGGCGAGCAGGGTGGTCACCGCGGCGATCGCCACTGCCAGTGCCAGGTCGCCCCTGGACAGCCACACCATGACGTTCGACGCCGTGCCGCTCGGGCAGCAGCCGACCAGGATCACGCCCACGGCGATTTCCGGCGGCAGATGGAACAGCTGGCACAACAGCCAGGCCACCCCGGGCATGATCACGAAATGCGCCATGACCCCCAGCGCCACCCGCCAAGGCTGGCGGGCGACGGCGGCGAAGTCGTCGAGCTTGAGGGTCAGGCCCATGCCGAACATCACCAGGCCCAGCAGCGGCACGATGGCGACCTTGAGGGCGACGAACCACTGCGGCTGAAGGAAGGCCAGGCAGGCGAACACCAGCACCCACAGGGCGAAGGTGTTGCCGACGAAGCGGCTGAGGGCGGCGAGGGCACGCATGGGGCAATCCTTGTTGTTCTGTTCAGCTGCCCCCGATCATACTCAAGACCAGCTCAGAATGGGCCAGCCGTTGGTTTGCGCGTGCTCGCGCAGCACCGGGTCCGGGTTGACCACATGGGGGTGATCCACCTTCAGCAACAGCGGCAGGTCGTTGCGCGAGTCGGAATAGAAGCTCGCGCCCTCGAGGTTTTCCTGTTCCTGGTCGAGCCACTCCAGCAGGCGGGTGATCTTGCCTTCGCGGTAGGTGAGCACGCCGTGGGTCTTGCCGGTGAACACGCCGTTGACCGCTTCCAGTTCGATGGCCAGGTATTCGTCCACGCCCAGGCGCGCGGCGATCGGGCCGACCAGGTGAGCACCGCTGGCCGAGATGATCAGGACCCTGTCGCCACGCTGGCGGTGCTCGGCGATGCAGCGGCACGCATCACCGTAGATGATCGGCTCGATCACATCCTCGACCCAGGGCTCGACCAGGTGCTCCACCTCTTCCAGGGTGCGCCCGGCGATCGGCTCCAGGCTGAAGGCCATGTAGTCCTCCATCTGCAGGTGGCCTTTGCCGTAGGCTTCCATCAGTTCATGGTCGCGCTTGAGGAAACTCTTGCCATCGACCCAGCCCAGTCGGGCCATCTGCTTGCTCCACAACGACGCGCAGTCGCCGTGGATGAGGGTTTCGTCCAGATCGAAAATTGCCAGTGCCATGCGTTGAATCTCCTTAGGCCACTTCCCGTAGCGCCGTGGGGTCGATCGACAAGGATACCCGTTGTCCGTCCGCGTGCAGATCGCTGGCGCAACGATTGAGTACGTCCACCACCAGTTCCACGCCGCGTACCTGGACGCGGTAGCGGATCACGTTGCCCAGCAGGCTGTGGCTGCGGATCTCGCCATCCAGCTCGCCGTTCAGGCTCAGGGTGATCGACTCTGGCCGGATCGCCAGGCGCGCGTCCACCGGGCGTTGCAGCAGGCGGCTGGCGCTGTCGGCGTCGAGCAGGTTGTAGTTGCCGATGAAGCCGGCGGCAAACAGGTCCACGGGCGCGGTGTAGAGGGTTTCGGCATCGCCGCTCTGGACGATGCGTCCCTGGTTCATCAGGACGATGCGGTCTGACATGGTCAGCGCTTCTTCCTGGTCATGGGTGACGAAGATGGTGGTCAGCCCCAGCTCGCGCTGGATGGCGCGGATCTGTTCGCGCAGGTGCTTGCGAATACGCGCATCCAGCGCCGACAGTGGCTCGTCGAGCAACAGCAGGCGCGGGCGGGTGACCAGCGAGCGGGCCAGGGCCACGCGCTGGCACTGGCCGCCGGACAGCTGGTGCGGGTAGCGCCCGGCGAAGCTGCCCAGCTCGACCAGGTCGAGTACCTCGCGCACCCGTGCCTGGCTTTCGTCGGCCTTGACCTTCTGCATGCGCAGGCCGAAGGCGACGTTCTGTTCCACGGTCATGTTGGGGAACAGTGCGTAGCTCTGGAACACCATGCCGATGCCGCGCTTCTGCGGGCTCAACGGCACGATATCCTGGCCGTCGAGCAGGATCCGCCCGCTGTCCACCGGGGTCAGCCCGGCGATGCAGCGCAGCAGCGTGGACTTGCCGCAGCCGGAGGGGCCGAGCAGGGTGACGAACTCGCCGCGTTCGATCTGGCAGTCGATGTTCTCGAACACCGGGCTGCCGGCGTAGCTCTTTTGCAGTTTCTGTACGCTGACGAAGCTCATGTCAGGTCTTGTCCTTGTTCAGGCGGTTGGCAACCCAGGTCAGCACCAGCACGAAGGCGAAGTAGGAGATCACCAGGGCGCTGTTGAAGTGGCCGCTGCTGTTGCGCATGTTGTTCAGGTACACCTGCAAGGTCTCGTAGCGGGTGCCCACCAGCAGGTTGGCGAACACGAACTCGCCGAACAGGAACGAGAACGACAGCAGCAGCGCCACCATCAGGCCCTTGCGCAGGTTCGGCAGCACCACCAGGAATGCCGCCTGCCAGGTGCTGGCGCCGAGCAGTTGCGCGGCGTCCATCAGGTCGCGCAGGTTGATCGCCTGCAGGTTGTTGGTAATCGCCCGGTACATGAACGGCAGGGCGATGGTGAAGTAGCAGCCGATCAGGATCCACGGCGTGCCGACCATGGCCATCGGCCCGCTGCCATAGAGTTGCAGCAAGCCCACCGCGGACACCACCGGCGGCACCGCGAACGGCAGCAGGATGAGTACGTTCATCAAGGCGTCGAGCTTGGGGAAGTGGTAGTGCACCACGAACAACAGCGGCAGGATCAGCACCACCGACAGCACCAGCGCGCCCACGCACACCAGCAGCGACTGTCCGAAGGCGGCGAGAAAGCGCGGTTCGCTCCACAGTGCCACATACCACTTGATGGTCAGCCCGCTGGGCAGCAGGGTCGCCGACCAGCTGGTGGCCAGCGAATAGAGCAGGGTGCCGGCCAGTGGCAGCAGCAGGATGAGGAACAGCAGGTAGACCACCGCGCGGTGGTAGAGCCCGCCGCGTTTGTTTTCAGCGCGCATGGTAGCTCCTCTTGAGCAGCCATTGATGGGCCACCGTGACCACGGTCATCAGGCCCACCAGCACCATCGCCAGCGCGCTGGCCAGGTTCGGGTCGAGGCTGATATCGCCGGCGACAAGACCGGCGATGCGAATCGGCAGCACGTTGAAGTTGCCGGTGGTCAGGGCGTAGACGGTGGCATAGGCGCCCAGGGCGTTGGCCAGCAGGATGACGAAGGTGCCAAGCAGCGCCGGGGTAAGCACGGGCAGGCCGATGTGCCGCCAGAACTGCCAATGGCTGGCGCCCAGCAGCGCGGCGGATTCACGCCAGTCTTCGCGCAGGGCGTCGAAGGCGGGGTAGAGCAGCAATACGCCCAGGGGGATCTGGAAGTAGGTGTAGACCAGGATCAGGCCGGTCTTGGAGTAGATACTGAAGTCGCCGAGCAGCCCCATCTGCTTGAGCAGCAGGGTGAGCGCGCCATTGAAACCGAGCAGGATGATGAAGGCGAAC
Organism: Pseudomonas soli; assembly: GCF_021283165.2. Lineage (NCBI taxonomy): Bacteria > Pseudomonadati > Pseudomonadota > Gammaproteobacteria > Pseudomonadales > Pseudomonadaceae > Pseudomonas > Pseudomonas soli. The sequence continues at coordinate 4,515,152 of NZ_CP128543.1, read as the reverse complement.
GCCAAAGGCACGCCGGCGAAGTTGCTGGTCATGTTGGCGAAGGCGCTGACGAAGTCGCGCAGTTTCGAGTCGACTTGGCGCAGCGAATAGGCGCCCAACGTGGCGATGACGATGCCGAACAGGCTCGACCAGAAGCTGATCTCCAGGCTGCGTTGCAACGCCTGCAGGTAGAACTTCGAGGCGAAGATCTTGCTGAAGTTGGCCAGGCCCCAGCCACTCTCGCTTTGCAGGCTGTTTATCGCAACCCAGGCCAGCGGCGCGATCTGGAAAATGATGAAGAACACGGCGAACGGCAGCAGGCAGAGCAGGGCCAGGTAGCGGCCGCGATGGCTTGCATTCACTTGAGCAGCTCCCGGCAGACCGGTTTGTCGTGGGCGGCGCCGAGCAGTTCGCAGATCGTGCCGCACAGCTCGGTCTGCAGCGGCTTGGCCGCAGGGTCGAGGCTGAAGGCTTCACCGAACACGAACAGCGGCACTTCACGCTCCTCGGCGAGCAGGCCGTTGTGCGAGCGGTCGTTGTTCATGCCGTGGTCGGCGGTGACCAGCACCTGGTAGCCCTCCTCGAGCCAGCGCGGCAGGTAGTCGGCCAGCAGGATGTCGGCGCTGCGCGCGGCGTTGCGGTACTGGCTGCTGTCCAGGCCATGGCGATGGCCGGCGTCGTCGATGTTCATCGGGTGCACCAGGAGGAAATTCGGCGCATGGCGACGGCGCAGGTATTCGGCGTCGGCCAGCAGGTGCGAATCGGGGTAGTGGTCGGCGTAGTAGAACAGGCCATGCTGGATCGGCAGCTTCGGCGCGTGGGTGTGGCGGTCGCGCAGCGGGTCGAACGGCGAGCGGTTGTACAGTTCGCTCATCCAGTGGTAGGCCGCCGCCGCGGTGCCCAGGCCGGCCTCGCGGGCGTAGTGGAACACGCTGCGCTGGTTGGACAGGCGGTTGACGTTGTTGTGCACGATGCCGCTGTCGATTGGCGGTACACCGGTGAGAATGCATTCGTAAAGTGGTCGCGACAGCGACGGCAGCTCGCACTCCACGCGGTACAGCGCGGCGCGGTCGGCCTCGACATAGGCGTGCAGGTGGCCCATGGCGTGATGGGCCACCTGGTGGTTGAGGCCGTCGAGCAGGACCAGGATGACGTTGTGTGACATGTTGGCTCCAGGGGAAACGGGGCCTCGTGGGAGTGGCGGTGCGCCGATGCTCCCACGAGGTGGATGGCGCTTACTCCATCTCGATGATCACCTGCTCCTGCCACTTCTGTGGCAGGGCCTTGGAGGTCGCTTCCCAGGCCGCAGCATCTTTGATTGGCTGGGCGGCCTTGTACTGCTCGTTGGGCAGCAGCTTGGCCTGTACATCCGCCGGCAGCTTCAGGTGTTCGGCACGGATCGGTCGGGCGTGGCCGATGGCCAGGTTGGTCTGGCCGGCATCGCTGAAGATGTATTCACGGGTCAGCTTGGCCGCGTTCGGGTGCTTGGCGTATTTGTTGATGATGGTGGTATAGCCGGAGATGACCGACCCATCGGAGGGGATCAGCACCTCGAAGCGTTTCGGGTCGATCTGTTCGCGGTAGCTCAGGCCGTTGAAGTCCCACACCACGCCCACTTCCACCTCGCCTTTCTCCAGGGTCTGGATGGTTGGGTTGGCCAGCGACAGGCGCTTCTGCTGGGCCAGCTTGGTGAACAGCTGCAGGCCCGGCTCGATGTTCTTCTCGTCGCCCTTGTAGGCGATGGCGGCGGCAAGCACGCCGTTGGCGGCCTGGGCGGCGGTGCCTACGTCACCGATGGCGACCTTGTACTTGCCCTTTTCCAGGTCGTGCCAGGTGCTTGGGCGGTCCTCTTCCTTCACCAGGTCCTTGTTGATGATGAAGGCGATGGTGCCGGTGTAGGCCAGCGCCCAGTGGCCGTCCTGGTCCTTGGCCCACGCCGGGACCTGGTCCCAGGTGCTTGGCTTGTAGGGTTGGGTCACGCCCTTGGCGACCGCGATCGGGCCGAAGGCCGCGCCGACGTCGCCGATATCGGCGCTGGCGTTGTCCTTCTCGGCATCGAACTTGGCGACTTCCTGGGCCGAGCTCATGTCGGTGTCGCTGTGCTTGAGGCCGTATTTTTTCGCCAGGTCTTCCCAGGTGCCTTTCCAGTTGGCCCAGGCATCGGGCATGCCCACGCTGTTGACCGTACCTTCCTTGCGGGCGGCGTCTTCAAGGGCCTTGAGGTCCTGGGCCATGGCCGAGGTGCAAAAAGCGATGGCCGAACCGAGCAGTGACGCCATGAACAACTTTTTCATCCGAAGCTCCTTTGGTGGGTGCCTTGCATTCGTTGTTATGAACTGAAGCGGTGCTTGCGACCCCTTGGTCTAGGTCAGCAAACCTTGCGCCAAGGTAGGCCTGTTGCGTGACAGTTTGATGTAAGGGGCGGGGGCGGGTGGCAGGCCCAAGGCCCTGGAACTACAGCGTAGACCAGATCGAAAGCCTTGATTCGCGTGGGCTGGCGCGGATCTGGCAGATCTGGCAAGTGCCCTGTGGCGCCTGTGTCACAGGATGTTCATCAGCTGTCCCTAGGCTTGCACTACGCTCCAACTGCCCCGTTTCGGGGCTGGACTAGTCCAGATAGGTAACCTTTGATGCAAGCGACGCCACCGCGCGCGGTAACAGCTATCTGCCATGCGCTGCAGGAGCAGATCGAACACGGCCTGCTGGCACCCGGCGGCAAGCTGCCGGCCGAGCGCAGGCTCAGCGAGGTGTTCGACACCACGCGTATCACCCTGCGCGAGGCGCTGGTGCAGCTCGAGGCCATGGGCCTGATCTACCGCGAGGAGCGCCGTGGCTGGTTCGTCGCGCCCGAGCGGCTGACCTACGACCTGATCGAGCGCAGCCATTTCCATGCGATGGTGCGCGACCAGGGGCGGGTGCCGAGCACTGAGTTACTGTCTGCGCGCCTGCAGCCGGCCTCTGCGTCGATCTGTGCGCGCCTGCGCCTGCCGGCGTTGTCCAGCGTGGTGAGGATCTGCCGTTTGCGCCGGATCGATGGGCGAGCGGTGCTGTATGCCGAGCACTATCTCAACCCGCGTTACTTCCCGGGGATCCTCGAGCTGGACCTGGCGCGGTCGCTGACCGAGATCTACGCGCGGGAATACGCCATTCACTATGGGCAGGTGTGCTTTGAAATCCTGCCGACGGCGTTGCCGGCCGAGGCGGCGGCTGCCTTGAAGGTGTCGGCTGGCAGCCCCGGGTTGCATATCACCCGGGTCAACAGCGACCAGCATGGGCACCTGATCGACTGCGACCTGGAATACTGGCGTCACGATGCGATCCGCATTCGCGCCGAGGCTGGGTAGGGTGAACATCGCGGTGCGCCGATGCGACTTGCCCCGCGATGCGATCTAGCTGGAAACGTTGCTCTGAGCCATTGCCCCTCCGCCAGCCGTCACCACCTGCACCGACAGCCGTGGCGTCGCCAGATCCAACCCCGCTTCATCGAGCTGGCGCTTCAACGCCAGGTTGAACGCCCGCGACACCTCCCACTGCTTGATCGGCGCGGTCTTGAACCGCGCCCGCAGGATCGCCGAGCCCGACTCGAAGCTCTCTACCCCCTGCAACTCCAGCGGCGACCAGATGTTGCGGCGCATCAGCGGGTCGTTGCGCAGTTTCTGCCCGACCTCGCGGATCAGGGTGATGGCCTGGTCGATGTTCATGCTGTGCGGGATGGCCACGCGGAAGATCGCGTAGCCGAATTCGCGCGAGTAGTTCTTGATGCTCTTGATCTCGCTGAACGGGATGGTGTGCACGATGCCATCGATGTCGCGCAGGCGCACGGTGCGGATGGTCAGGCCCTCGACCGTGCCCAGGTGGCCGCCGACATCCACGTAGTCGTCGATGGCCAGGGAGTCCTCGATGATGATGAACAGGCCGGTGATCAGGTCGGCCACCAGCGACTGGGCGCCGAAACCGATGGCCAGGCCGATGACACCGGCACCGGCCAGCAGTGGGGTGACGTTCATGCCCATGTTGGCCAGGGCGACGATCACCGCGATGATGACGATCACCACGAACATCACGTTGCGGATCAGCGGCATCATGGTCTGCGCACGGGCGTTGGCCAGCCCGCGCCGCGAATGCACCAGGGCATGGTGCACGGCGGTGTCGGCGAGGATCCACACCAGCCAGGCGACGATCAGCGTACCGGCCAGGCCCAGCAGGCGCAGGCTGACTTCATGGCCGTCACCCTCGGCGAAACTGATCATCGAGTGGCCCCAGACGCGCAGGCCCAGTTCGATGAACAGCAGCCAGATGAACAGGTGCACCAGCACATAGCCGAAGTTGCGCAGGCGTTCGGTATAGACCGCCTGGCGCTTGTTGGCGCGCCTGGGCTTTGCCGCGTGGCGACGGACCAGGCCATTGAGCACCATGCACACCACCACCAGCACCGTGCACATCAGCGACTGGCGCAGGGCGGTGCTGGTGTCGCCGGCGGAGACGAAGGTGGCGAACAGCGAGATCGCTACCAGGATCAGCGCCGGGAGGTACCAGAAGCTGCCGAGCAGTTCGATGGTGTCGCTCAGGGTGCGCCGGGTCAGTCGCCGGGACAGGGGCTGGTTGCGGATCAGGTGGGCGATCGGGCGGCGGAAGCGCAGGATGAACAGCCCCGTGCACAGAGCTGCGACCACATTGGCCAAGGTGGCCAGGGCATGGGCCAGGTGGCTGCCCAGCGCGGTGGTCAGGCGTGGGTCGCTCATCGCCTCGCCGAACGCGGCGAAGCTGCCGATCAGCCACAGCGGGCGGAACGCCTGGTGTCGCAGGATATGCAGGGCGCGGTGGCGATGCGGGCCGTCGAGCAGCGAGAAGGCAATTACGCAGATGGCCGAGAACAGGGTGCCGACCACCAGCGCGTAGGCCAGCACCATGGCCATCGACTTGCCCAGCGAGGAGGGCAGGGCGAAGCTCAGGTACACGGTGAACACCAGCGCCACCAGCCAGGGCCCCAGCTTGCGCAGGGCAAAGCGCACCAGGTCCCAGGTCCGCGGGTGTTGCGGCAGGTCTTCGGTCAGGCCGAAACGCAGGCGCACACGGTGGCCGATCCAGTTGAAGGCATAGGCCAGCAGGCCCCAGACCAGGATGACCCCGGCGAAGCCAAACAGGATCGCCGGCCATTGATGCACCGGCACCACCAGTGCGGCCAGTTCGTCCTGGGCTTGGTCGATTTCCAGGGACCAGCGCTTGAACGGGCTGGCATCGCCGCTGAACTGTTTCTCGAAGTCGTGCAGGGCACCGCCGATCAGGCCGAGCACCCCCTGTTCGACGGTGGGTTGCGATTGCCGGGTGGCGTCGCGCAGCTTTTTCAGGTCGGCCAGCAGCTTGGCGCGTTGCTGGTCGTTTTCCAGGTTCTTGATCACCTCGTCCAGGGACTTGCCCAAGGGCTCGCTGGCTTCGGGCTGGGCGGGCGTGCTGGAGCCGAGCAGGCCTGGCAGGCCGGCGGCGTGCGCTGGCGTGACGAGCAACAGGAACAGCAGCGTGATGCAACGCAGGAGGGCTGGCACCGGGAAATCTACCTCAGGTCAAACGTTTGCCCGAGTGTAGAGGTTTACGACGGCAGTTTCTCGAGGATCTTCCAGCAGGTGAGGCCGAAAATGCCGAGGGTGCCGATCCACATCATCAGCACGCCGACATTGCGTTCGCGCAGGCTGAAACCGATGGTCAGCAGCATCAGGAACAGGAACACCGGCGCGAACAGGGACAGGAACGGCGATGACATGGACAGCATCCTTCTGTTTTGGGGGCCATGTATCAAGCATAGCGCTTTGCAAGCGAGGCGGATTGACCGGGGGCAGGTGCTGATCCGATCGCGGGGCAAGCCGCTCCCACAGGTCCGCGTGGGAGCGGGTTGGCCGTCAGGGCAGTTCGCGGCTGCGGTAGAAGGCGCCGAGCACCTTCACCAGGTGGGCCAGGTCATGGCTGCCGCACAGTTCGCGGATCGAGTGCATGGCGAAGGTCGGCAGGCCGATATCCACCGTGCGCACGCCCAGGTGGCTGGCGGTGATCGGGCCGATGGTCGAGCCGCAGCCCATGTCGCTGCGCACCACGAAGCTCTGCACCGGGACTTCCTCGGCCATGCACAGGTGGCGGAAGAACCCGGCGGTTTCGCTGTTGGTGGCGTAGCGCTGGTTGTTGTTGACCTTGATTACCGGGCCTGCGTTGAGCTTGGGGCCGTGGTTGCCGTCGTGTTTGTCGGCGTAGTTGGGGTGCACGCCGTGGGCATTGTCGGCCGAGACCATCAGCGAGCGCTGGATGGTGCGCACATAGTCGTCGCCATCGGGCAGCAGGCGTTGCAGGGTCTGCTCGAGCATCGGGCCATCAGCGCCGCAGGCCGAGCAGGAGCCGACTTCCTCGTGGTCGTTGCACACCAGTACGCAGGTCTCGTCGCCTTCGGCGTTCAGCAGCGCCTGCAAGCCGGCGTAGCACGACAGCAGGTTGTCCAGGCGGGCGGCGGCGATAAAGTCGCCGTTCAGGCCGATCAACGCGGCGTCCTGGGTGTCGTAGAAGCTCAGCTCGTAATCCAGCACCACGTCGGCGTTGAGGTCGTGTTCGCGGGCTAGCTGCTCGGTGAGCAGGGCGCGGAAGTCGACGCGCTCGTCGCCGGCGACCTGCGCCAGGATCGGTGGCAGTTCGGTCTGCGGGTTGATCTGCCAGCCTTCGTTGGCGGTGCGGTTGAGGTGGATCGCCAGGTTGGGGATCACCGCGATCGGCAGCTTGAAATCGATCAGCTGGCTTTCCACCTTGCCGTCACGGCGGAAAGTGACCCGGCCGGCCAGCGACAGGTCGCGGTCGAACCAAGGGGCGAGCAGGGCGCCGCCATAGACTTCGACGCCCAGTTGCAGGAAGCCCTGGCGCTGCAGTTCGGGCTGCGGCTTGACCCGCAGGCATGGGCTGTCGGTGTGGGCGCCGACCATGCGGATACCGCCGATCAGCGGCGAATGCTTGCCGAGCTTGATGGCGATGATCGAGGAATCGTTACGGGTCACGTAGTAGCGGCCGCCAGGCACGGTGGCCCAGCTGTCGCGTTCGTCCAGGCGCTGGTAGCCGGCGGCCTCGAGGCGTTGCGCGAGGCTGGCGGTGGCGTGGAAGGGCGTCGGGGAGGCCTTGAGGAATTCGATCAGGCCGGCGTTCAGGGCATCGCGCATAAGTCACTCCAGACAGCAGTGGCGCGAGTTTAGCGTAAATGCTCGAAAAATTGTGTCAGCCCTATCGCGAGGCGTTGGAGCGGGCTTGCCCCGCGATCGGGCCCGAGTCTCAGAACGGCGCCGGACACTCGAATTTCAGGCGTTCGCCGGACACCGGATGGGTAAAGCTCAGCATCGAGGCATGCAGGCACAGCCGCTCATGGGCCGCCAGCGCCTCGGGGTTGGCGTACAGCCGGTCGCCGAGCAGCGGGTGGCCGATCGACATCATGTGCACGCGCAGCTGGTGCGAGCGCCCGGTGATCGGCGTCAGCTCGACCCGGCAGTGATCGCCGCAGCGCTCGACGATGCGCCAGAAGGTCAGGGCATGCTTGCCCTGCTCATGGTCGACCACGTGGCGCGGCTTGGTCGGCGGGTCGTAACGCAGGGGCAGGTCGATGCTGCCGCTGTCGAGCGCGGGCTGGCCCCAGCACAGCGCGGTATAGGCCTTTTCGGTCTCGCGGTCGTGGAACTGGCGTGACAGTTCACGATGGCTGTCGGCGTCGCGGGCGAGCAGGATGATCCCCGAGGTTTCCCAGTCCAGGCGGTGGACGATCAGGGCTTCCGGGTAGCCGTTTTCCTGCAGGCGGGTGATCAGGCAGTCCTTGTTGTCCTCGGCGCGACCCGGCACCGACAACAGCAGGGTCGGCTTGTTGATCACCAGGACGGCGGCGTCTTCGTGAAGGATCTGGATGTTCGACAGCGGCATTGCTAGGTCTCGGTGAAATGGCGGAAAGCACTGGGGCCGCCTTGCGGCCCATCGCCGGCAAGCCGGCTCCCACAGGGTCCCGCGTTGTCTGTGGGAGTCGGCTTGCCGGCGATAGACTGCAAAGCAGCCCCAATGATTACACCCAGCTGCGCGATCAGCGATCAGGCAGGGTGATGTTCAGTTCCAGAATCGAGCAGCTGCCCTGGTTTTCCAGTTCAATCTGTACGTCGTCGTTGCCGATGTTGACGTACTTGCGGATCACCTCCACCAGCTCCTTCTGCAAGGCAGGCAGGTAGTCCGGGGTGCTGCGCTGGCCACGCTCGTGCGCCACGATGATCTGTAGACGCTCTTTCGCTACCGACGCGCTGCTCTGTTTCTGTCTGCCACGAAAGAAGTCAAAAAGGTTCATGGTTTATTTGCCTCCAAACAGGCGCGCGAAGAATCCTTGCTTCGGCACTTCGATGAACCGCAGTGGCTTGGGCTTGCCCAGCAGGCGGTCGACGGTGTCGCTGTACGCCTGGCCTGCATCGCTCTGGTCATCGAGGATGACCGGGATGCCCTGGTTGGAGGCTTTCAGCACGGCTTGGGATTCGGGGATGACACCCAGCAGTTCGACCGAGAGGATTTCCTTGACGTCCTCGACGCCAAGCATTTCGCCTTTTTCGACGCGCTCGGGGTGGTAGCGGGTGATCAGCAGGTGTTCCTTGATCGGGTCTTCACCCTGTTCGGCGCGGCGCGACTTGCTCGACAGCAGGCCGATCATGCGATCGGAGTCACGTACCGACGAAACCTCGGGGTTGGTCACGACGATGGCTTCGTCGGCGAAGTACATCGCCAGGTGCGCACCTTTCTCGATACCGGCCGGCGAGTCGCAGACCACGAAGTCGAACTGGTCCTTGAGCTCCATCAGTACCTTTTCGACGCCTTCCTTGGTCAGGGCGTCCTTGTCGCGGGTCTGGCTGGCGGCCAGCACGAACAGGTTTTCCAGGCGCTTGTCCTTGATCAGGGCCTGCTGCAGGTTGGCTTCGCCGTTGACCACGTTGACGAAGTCGTACACCACGCGGCGTTCGCAGCCCATGATCAGGTCGAGGTTACGCAGGCCGACGTCGAAGTCGACGATGACCGTCTTATGCCCGCGCAGTGCGAGGCCGGTACCGATGGCGGCGCTGGTGGTGGTCTTGCCCACACCCCCCTTGCCGGAAGTGACGACGAGAATCTTGGCCAAGGTGTTTCACCCCTAAATAAACGGGACGTGGGTCCCTGCAAATACGAAAAACGGCAACGTGAAAAAAGTTGCGCTAAAAATGCCGGCAAGTATCCGTTAAAGACGGGTGATGTTCAACACGTCGCCGGACAGGCTGACCTGCACCCCCGAACCCCATAACGGATCGCGGCGCAGGTCTTCGCACACTTTGTACTGGCCGGCGATGGAGACCATTTCCGCAGTCATCTGCAAGCAGAAGATGCGTGCCTTGGTATTGCCCTTGATACCGGCCAGGGCGCGACCGCGCATGGCGCCGTACACATGGATGTTGCCATCGGCGAGAAGTTCCGCGCCGGGGCTGACCGAGCCGGTCACCACCAGGTCGCCGCCCTGGGCGTAGATCTGCTGGCCGCCGCGCACCGTCGAGGTGATGATCCGCGTCGGGCGCACTTCGGGTTCGGCCGGCGCAGGTGGAGGCGCTGGGACTGGCTCGGGCTTCTTCACCTCGGGTTCCGGCTCGAGCGGACGTTCGCGGGCCCCGGACGGCGGCAGCACCGGCAGGTCGATGGCGATGGCGGCGGCGATGTCCTCGATGCGGCTGGCGCGGATCGCCAGGGTGCGCAGGCCATGGTGACGGCACACGCGCATCAGCCCGGGCAGGTCGATGGCGCCTTCGTCATGGGGCAGCTTGTCCAGGGCCAGGACCAGCGGCGTGTTGCTGAAGAAGTTCGGCGCCTGCGCGACCTTCGCCGCCAGTTGGCGGTCGAGGGACTCGAGGTCGTTGCGCGCCAGTTCCAGTACGGTGATGGCAAGCATGCTGCCCTTGAGCTGGAACACGGGGGCGTTGTCGGGTGTCTGGTTGGTGCTCATGGTCTGCATAGACGGCTTGTTGCGAAAAAAGTGCCCTGACTTATAGCGATAAGACCGTTTGCCCGCAACCGATGTAGAATGCCGGGCTCATGTCTTGCCGGAAGCTTCAATGGAACGCCCGCGTTTTCGATCCTCTTTCCTTCACCCGCGATTCTGGGGCCTGTGGCTGGGCCTGGGCCTGCTGTGGCTGGTCGCCCAGCTGCCGTACCGGGCCTTGTTGGCGCTGGGGCGCGCTCTGGGCGCGGTGATGTACCGGCTGGCGGGTGAGCGCCGACGCATCGCCGCGCGCAACCTGGAACTTTGCTTCCCGGCGCTGTCCGGCGACGAACGGCAGCGCCTGCTCAAGGAAAATTTCGCTTCCACTGGCATCGCTTTCTTCGAGATGGCCATGAGCTGGTGGTGGCCAAAGGCCCGGCTGGCGCGCCTGGCTCACATCGAAGGTATCGAGCACCTGCAGGCCGCCCAGCGTGAAGGTGAAGGGGCCATCCTCATGGCCGTACACTTCACCACCCTGGAAATCGGCGCCGCCTTGCTGGGCCAGGTGCATACCATCGACGGCATGTACCGCGAACATGGCAACCCGGTGTTCGACTTTATCCAGCGCCGCGGTCGCGAGCGCCACAACGCCGACTCGCTGGCGGTGGAGCGCGACGACGTGCGCGGCATGCTCAAGCTGCTGCGCAAGGGCCGTGCGATCTGGTACGCGCCGGACCAGGACTACGGCATCAAGCAGAGTATCTTCGTGCCGTTGTTCGGTATCCCTGCGGCCACCGTCACCGCCACCACCAAGTTCGCCCGGCTGGGCAAGGCGCGGGTGATTCCATTCACCCAGAAACGCCTGGAAGATGGCAGCGGCTATCGTCTGGTGGTGCATCCGCCGCTCGAGGACTTCCCCGGTCAAACCGAGGAGGACGATTGCCTGCGCATCAACCAGTGGGTCGAGGGTGTGCTGCGCGAGTGCCCGGAGCAGTACCTTTGGGCGCATCGGCGCTTCAAATCGCGGCCTGAAGGCGAACCACGGCTGTACGACAAGAAAAAGCGTTAGGGAGCGGGCTTGCCCCGTGATAAGGCCGGTACTGGCAACCACTGACTCCAGGAAGGATGCATGACCTCAACCACCGGCCTGATCCTCTCAGGCGGCGGTGCCCGCGCCGCCTACCAGGTCGGCGTGCTGGCCGGCATCGCCGAGCTGCTGCCGCCGGGCGCCGCCAATCCTTTCCCGGTGATCGTCGGCACCTCCGCCGGTGCTATCAACGCGGTCAAGCTGGCCAGTGGCGCCACCCGCTTCGCCGAGTCGGTACAGCATCTGACGGCCTTCTGGCAGAACTTTCGCAGCCACCTGGTGTTGCGTAGCGACTGGCCAGGGGTGATCCGCCAGGCCAGTCGCTTCGTCGGCCACAGCCTGCTGGGCCTTGGCGGCCAGGTGCCGGTGGCGCTGCTCGACAGCCGCCCACTGCGCGGTCTGCTGCACGAGCATCTGGACCTGGACGGCATCGCCCACTCCCTGGCGGCCAATCAGTTGCGCGCCATTGCCGTGACCGCGTTCGGTTACGAGTCCGGCCAGGCGGTGACGTTCTACCAGGGCCGCCACACCATCGAACCCTGGCTACGACATCGCCGCATCGGCATACCCACGCCGTTGACCATCGACCATCTGCTGGCCAGTTCGGCCATCCCGCTGCTGTTCGCGCCAGTACGCCTGGGTGAGGAATATTTCGGTGATGGCGCCGTGCGCCAGTCAGCGCCGATCAGCCCGGCGCTGCATCTGGGGGCCAGTCGCGTACTGGTGGTCGGCGTCAGCGGCAACCCCCAGCGACCGTCGCCCCCCTTGCCGACCCAGCGCGTGTTCAGTGGCCAGCAACCGAGCCTGGCGCAAATCGGCGGGCATATGCTCAACAGTACCTTCATCGACAGCCTCGAGGACGATATCGAGTTGCTGCAGCGGCTCAACCATCTCAGCCATCTGCTGCCGGCGCACCTGGACGCCCGGCGCCTGGGGTTGGCGTCGATCGAGGTGCTGGTGGTGGCGCCCAGCCAACCGCTGGACGAGATTGCCGCCCGTCACCGCCGCGAGCTACCGGCGGCGCTGAGGCTGTTTCTGCGCGGGCCGGGGGCGACCAAGACCAGCGGGGCAGGGGTGTTGAGCTACCTGCTGTTCGAGGCGAGCTATTGCAGCGAACTGATCGAGTTGGGGCGCAAGGATGCCTTGGCCAAGAAGCGGGAGCTGTGCCAGTTCCTGGGGATATGAGGGCCGCTGTAATGGCCTTTCCCTGGCTCGTCGTGGCGACGACCCGCCGCGAAAGGGCCGCGTAGCGGCCCCATGCTTACTATTCGGCGATCTGCAACTTGCGCGACTGGGTATACACGTATCGCAGCTTCTCGTACTCGAACGGCGAGTTGGTCTGCCCGTAGCGGAAGTTGGTGGTGTAGCGCTTGTCCACTGCCCGCAGCACGGTCAGCTCCGGGTGGTCGCTGGCGGTGTCGGGCACGTTCAGGTAGTTGATTTCCTTCTCCCCCACGTAATCCACCACCAGCCCGGTGGTGTCGCGCAGGTTCGACGGCCCGAAGATCGGCAGCATCAGGTACGGTCCGTCCGGCACCCCGTAGAAGCCCAGGGTCTGGCCGAAGTCCTCGCTCTGCCGAGGCAGGCCCATCTTGGTCGCCGGGTCCCACAGGCCGCCGACCCCGATGATGGTGTTGAACATCAATCGGGCGGTGATCTGTGCCGAACGCTGAGGCTTGAGCTGTAGCACACTGTTGAAAAGGTTGGGCACATCACCCAGGTTGTTGAAGAAGTTGCTCACCCCGGTGCGCACGAAGCTGGGGGTGATGTAGCGGTAGCCGTCGACCACCGGCAGGAACACCCATTGGTCGAAGCGGTAGTTGAAGTGGTAGATGCGCCGATTCAGCGACTCCAGCGGGTCATAGATGTTCAGCGCGGCCAGGGTCGAGCGTTCGAATTCGCGCTGGTCCAGGCCGGGATTGAATTTCAGTTCGCGCAGCGGGTCGACGAAACCGTCCGATTCCACGGTGAGGGTTTCGGTCTTGTCGGCCTCGACCACGCTGGCACGTGGCGCGACTTCCTCGGCCAGGGCGCAGCCGCTGGCGAGCAGGGCGGTGACGAGCAGCAGTCTGTTAACCACGGAAGAACTCCAGCATGGCGTCGCTGTTGACGCGGTAGTTGAGGTTGCCGCAATGGCCGCCATGGGGGTAGAGCGTCAGGCGTTCGCCGAATACCCGGCGCAGGAAGCCGATATCGCCTGGGCCGAGAATCACATCGTCGGCGTTATGCATCACGGCGATCTTCGGGTTGTCACGCAGATAGTCCTCCAAGGCGTAAAGGCTCACCTGGTCGATCAGTTGCAGCAAGCTGTTGCCGTCGGTGCGCGCGCGCCACATCGGGATCACCTGCTCGGTCAGGTAGCAGTCGAAGTCGCACTGCAGGGCCCGTTTGAAGAAGGGTTCCAGGCTGCTGCCCTCGGTGATCGGGAATTTAGGCGGAATGATCAGCCCGCGACGGTTGATCAGGTCGGAGGTAAAGGCGATGTCGGCGGCCGAGAAGCGGAACGAGGTGCCGATGAGCATGGCCATCTGCTCGTTGGACAGGTGCTCCCGCGACTTCTGGAAGTCGTAGAGCAACGCATCATTGAGGTCGATATAGCCCTTGTCCTGGAAGTAGCGGGTGAGCTTTTCCAGCATCAGTTCATAGAAAGTGGTGCTGCGATCGATGCCCTTGACCCGGGTCTGCACCAGCTTGTCCAGGTTGGTGATCGAGGTGTACAGGTTGACCGGCGGGTTGAGCAGCAGCACACGCTTGAACTTGAAGCTTTGGCGGGTTTCGTCGAGCTTGCTGACGAACGCCGCGTCCAATGCACCCAGGCTGTAGCCGGTCAGGTAATACTCGCTGACCGGCAGGCGTGCCTGCTGGGCGCGCACCGCCTGCATGACCCGGTACAAGTCCTTGGCATCTTCGCTCGACACCCCAGGGGTAGCGAAGCGCGAGGCGGCGCTCATGAAGTCCCAACTGGTGGGCGAGGACAGCTGCACCACATGGTAGCCGGCCTGGTAGAACAGCTTCTTCAGGTATTCGTTGATGCTGCTGGAGTAGGGCGCGCCGGTGCCGGCGATCAGGAAGATCAGCGGCGCTTCGTGATCTTGCCTGGCCAGGCGGTAGCGCAGCTTCTTCACTGACCAGAAGTTGTCGGGCAGGGTGAACTCGCGTTCCGGGCGCAGGGTGAGGCTGTAGTCGGCCTGGTCGATGTCATCGTCGCTGGGCAGCGTCGGGCGCTTTTCCGGCGGCGTGGTGGCGATGGTCGCCTCGAACGGGTTGGTCAACGGGTAACCGTAGCTCGCGGCATCGACATCCCGCGCCGAGGCGGCCGCAGCCATGAGCAGGCCGCCGAGCAGGGCGGCGAGGCGCAAAGATCGAAGCATGTAGTCCCCCAAGGAAAACGCAAGGTCGTGCATTACGCAGGCTAGGACCACTGCAGACTGTACAAAGTTGCCCGTCGCCCTGTCGTTCGTCGCACCAGATGTTGCCGCGCCAGCCAACGTTTGTCTTGTGCAACATAGCTGCTAGGCCATGATTTTGCCTTTCAGCACTGCGCTGGGGGATCATGCAGCGTTTCCATTACCGCTGTTGGAGAACCGGATGTCTCGTACGTGGCCACTCTATGTCCTGCTGGCGTGCCTGGGCCTGTGGCTGGCGGCCAGCTATGGCGTGCGTTATGGGTTGATGGAGGATGCCCGGTGGGTCGGGTTGTGCAGTGCGTCAGGGGATACCTGGCAATGCCAGGCGCGATCATTGCTCGGGTTGGCAATCCACTTTCAGGTAATGGCCTGGGCGGCACTGGGCCTGGCGTTGGTCTGCCAGTTGTGGCCGGGGCGGGGCGGCTGGTGGCTGGCGGTGCTGGCGTTGGTGTTTGGGGGGCCGGCACTGGTGCTGTATACCGCGAGCATCGCGGTGTTTGCGTTGGTGCTGGCGGGGTTGCGGCTGGTGCGGTAAATGCGCGGCCGCTGGGCGGCCCTCGCCGGTAAGCCGGCTCCCACAAGGTCTGACACGCTTATCTTTGGGAGCCGGCTTGCCGGCGAATCGAGGACGAAGTCCTCGCGCTGGGTTTCACGCCGGGCGCAACCTCAGGCTGCGCCACAACGCCCCGACCATCAATACGCTGACCACCGCCCACCCCCACGCCTGCGGGTTCTGCAGCCCTTCGCGGAACAACTGTGGCGCCACCCCGGCACCCACGATGAAGGCGAGCAGGGCCACCTCGGCTCGCCGCGCCGGGACTGGTCGCAACAGATAGACCAGCGACGGCAGCAGCAACGCAGCGCTGGGAAAGCTGCGATAGCGGGGGTCGAATACCATCGCCAGCATGCTCACCGCCCCCGCGAACCCTGCCGCCAGCAACCATAAGCCTGCGTGCGCCTCGAGCCAGGCGAACAGCCGCTGGCGCCAGCCATCACGCCGGGCCAGCGCCAGTGCGCCGTGGGCCAGCACCAGCAGGTTCAGCCCGGCCAGGGCGAATGCCCATAACCACTCGCCGGCAAAGCGGGCATTGGTGCGAACCAGCTCCCCCCACAACCCCAGGCAGCCGGCGCCCAGGGCCACGAGCAACGGTAGCAGCAAGGTGGCGCGCTGGTCGGCTGGACGCCCGGCCAGGGCAAGGACCGCCAGCATCAGGGCCACGCTGGCCAGCAACCAGTGTGGCCACAGTGCCAGGTTGCTCACCGGCCCTTCGAGCACGCCCTTGTCCTGGCGGTCGGCGTCGTACAGCCCCCAGTAGCCGCCCACGGCGCCTTCGCTGGCGCGCTTCCACGGCTGGTCGAAGGCTTCGATCAGGTTGTAGCGCCAGCCGTTGGCTTCGGCCAGGGCGACGAAGCCGCGGATGAAGCGGGCCTCGTTGACCCGGCTCGGCTCGGCGGTTTCGCGCTGGCGGCCCTCGCTGGGCCAGCCGGTTTCACCGATCAGGATGTCCTTGGGCGCAAAGCGGTTGCCGAATACCTGGCGCACCTCGGCGACATGGGCCAGCGCCGCATCGATGCCGCGGGGCTCGTCCTCCCAGTAGGGCAGCAGGTGGATGGTCAGGAAATCCACCGCCGGTGCGATCTGGGGATGCTGCAGCCAGAACTCCCAGACATCGGCATAGGTCACTGGCACGCTGACCTGGCTTTTGACCTTGGCGATCAGGCCGGCCAGGCGCTCGCCGGTGATTTCCTTGCGTAGCAGCGCCTCGTTGCCGACGATCACCGCGCTGACCACGTCGGGGTTGGCGTTGGCCGCGGCGATCAGCAACTCTACTTCCTTGTCGGTGTCCAGCGGGTTGGCGTTGACCCAGGCGCCGAGCATCACTTTCAGCCCGTGCTTGCGCGCCAGCGCCGGGATCGCCTCGAGGCCGGTCATCGAGTAGGTACGGATGCACTGGAAACGCTCGCTGAGCAACGCCAGGTCGGCATCCATGCGCGCCGGGCGCAGGCGCAACGGCTGGTCGAAGGGCGACTGGTCCTTGTCGAAGGGGGTGTAAGAGGCGCACTGCAGCTTGTGCGTCGGGCTAGCGGCATCGGGCAGGTGCACGGGCCTGCCGAGCCCATACCAGAGGGCGGCGAGAAAGAGGAAGGCGAGCAGGCTGGCGAACAGGTAGAGCGTGCGCAACATCGGGCGGTCCATCGTCGTATTCGGGAGCTGGGGCTACTGCGCGGCCCCTGGGACCCGTGATAGTAGCCCGGCGCCAAGCATTTGGCATGCAAGGATCGCGCAGGCTGCCCTGACTGGGTGACGCTAATGGCACAGTGCTGTCGCTGATCGCTCGCTGAACGTCGCTGCCAGAGCAGGTCGCAGGCGCAGGCAGGTCGATGATGCAATCTCCAAGACCTGACGAGGGATGCTTTGATGGCGACTATTACAAGAATGCGACGTTTCCTGGGCGTGAGTACCGCCCTGGTTTTGGCCATGAGTACTGCGCAGGCAATGGCCAAGGAAGTCAGCATCGGTTACGTGGATGGCTGGTCCGACAGCGTCGCCACCACCAACGTGGCCGCCGAAGTGATCAGGCAGAAACTCGGCTATGACGTGAAGCTGCAGGCCGTTGCCACCGGCATCATGTGGCAGGGCGTGGCCACCGGCAAGCTCGATGCCATGCTCTCGGCCTGGCTGCCGGTGACCCACGGCGAGTACTGGACCAAGAACAAAGACAACGTGGTCGATTATGGCCCCAACTTCAAGGACGCCAAGATCGGCCTGATCGTCCCCGAGTACGTCAAGGCCAACAGTATCGAAGATCTCAAGACCGATCAGAGCTTCAAGCAGAAGATCGTCGGGATCGATGCCGGCTCCGGGGTCATGCTCAAGACCGATCAGGCCATCAAGGACTACGGCTTGACCGGGTACAAGCTGACCGCCAGCTCCGGCGCGGCGATGACTGCGGAGCTGGGCCGCTCCTACGCTAAACAACAATCCATCGCCGTGACCGGCTGGGTACCGCATTGGATGTTCGCCAAATGGAAGCTGAAGTTCCTCGAGGATCCAAAAGGCGTGTATGGCGCCGCTGAGACGGTCAACAGCATCGGCAGCAAGGAATTGGCGAGCAAGGCTCCGGAAGTTGCCGAGTTCCTCAAGAAGTTCCAGTGGCAGTCCAAGGATGAGATCGGTGAGGTGATGCTGGCGATCCAGGAAGGCGCCAAGCCCGAGGCGGCAGCCAAGGACTGGGTGGCCAAGCATCCGGAGCGGGTCAAGGAGTGGACCGGCAAGTAAGCGCTGGAAGAATCGCGGGCAAGCCCGCTCCCACAAGCATCGTGGGGGCGGGCTTGCCCGCGATGCGTTTGCGGTTGTTGCAAATTTTGCAAAACACCGTTGCATCTAAGACTAAGGTCGTCTGGTTGGCGTCCATCGGCAGAATAAAGTGGAGTCGGGTTCTCCCTAATCTGTGCTGCTAGGACAAAAACAATGAACGACAGCATTTACCAATCGATACAGAACAGTCCGCGCTTCAAGGAACTGGTCACCAAGCGCGAGCGTTTCGCCTGGATTCTCTCGGCGATCATGCTCGGTCTCTATTGCGCCTTCATCCTCCTCATCGCTTATGGCCCGCATGTGCTGGGTGCCAAGCTCAGCGCCGGCTCGTCGATCACCTGGGGCATCCCCCTCGGTGTCGGGCTGATCCTCTCGGCATTCGTGCTCACCGCGCTCTATGTCCGCCGCGCCAACGGCGAATTCGACGAGTTGAACAAGGCGATCCTCGAGGAGGCCAAGCAATGATCCGACACGCCAAAACCCTGGCCGTCCTGGCCTGCGGTGCCTTCGCACCCGCCGTGTGGGCCGCCGATGCCTTGACCGGTGAGGTGCAGAAACAACCGCTGAACGTCGCTGCCATCGCCATGTTCGTGGCCTTCGTCGCTTTCACCCTGGGTATTACCTACTGGGCCTCCAAGCGCAACAAGTCCGCGGCGGACTATTATGCCGCCGGCGGCAAGATCACCGGTTTCCAGAACGGCTTGGCAATCGCCGGTGACTACATGTCGGCAGCCTCGTTCCTGGGTATTTCCGCCCTGGTGTTCACCTCGGGCTACGATGGCCTGATCTACTCCATTGGCTTCCTGGTCGGCTGGCCGATCATCCTCTTCCTGATTGCCGAACGCCTGCGCAACCTGGGCAAGTACACCTTCGCCGATGTTGCCTCGTATCGTCTCGGTCAAAAGGAAATCCGCACCCTGTCGGCTTCCGGTTCGCTGGTGGTGGTGGCGTTCTACCTGATCGCGCAGATGGTCGGTGCCGGCAAGCTGATCGAGTTGCTGTTTGGCCTGGACTACCATGTCGCAGTGATCCTGGTCGGTATCCTGATGTGCCTGTATGTGCTGTTCGGCGGCATGCTGGCCACCACCTGGGTGCAGATCATCAAGGCGGTGCTGTTGCTGTCCGGCGCCAGCTTCATGGCATTGATGGTGATGAAGCACGTCGGCTTCGACTTCAACACCCTGTTCTCCGAAGCGATCAAGGTACACGCCAAGGGCGAGGCGATCATGAGCCCGGGTGGTCTGGTCAAGGACCCGATCTCGGCCTTCTCGCTGGGCCTGGCGCTGATGTTCGGCACCGCCGGCCTGCCGCACATCCTGATGCGCTTCTTCACCGTCAGTGACGCCAAGGAAGCCCGCAAGAGCGTGCTCTACGCCACTGGTTTCATCGGTTACTTCTACATCCTGACCTTCATCATCGGCTTCGGCGCGATCCTGCTGGTCAGCACCAACCCCGACTTCAAGGATGCCGCCGGCGCCCTGATCGGCGGCAACAACATGGCAGCGGTACACCTGGCCGACGCGGTAGGTGGCAGCGTGTTCCTCGGCTTCATCTCGGCAGTGGCCTTCGCCACCATCCTCGCGGTGGTCGCGGGCCTGACCCTGGCTGGTGCCTCGGCGGTGTCCCATGACCTGTACGCCAGCGTCTGGCGCAAGGGCAAGGCCAACGACAAGGACGAGATCCGCGTGTCGAAGATAACCACCGTCGCCCTGGGCGTGCTGGCGATCGGCCTGGGCATCCTCTTCGAGAAGCAGAACATCGCCTTCATGGTCGGCCTGGCCTTCTCCATCGCCGCCAGCTGCAACTTCCCGGTGCTGTTGCTTTCGATGTACTGGAAGAAACTGACCACCCGCGGCGCCATGATCGGCGGCTGGATGGGCCTGGTCAGCGCGGTGGGCCTGATGATCCTCGGCCCGACCATCTGGGTGCAGATCCTCGGTCATGAGAAAGCCATCTATCCCTACGAGTACCCGGCGCTGTTCTCCATGATCATCGCCTTCGCCGGTATCTGGTTCTTCTCGGTCACCGACAAGTCCAAGGCAGCCGAGAACGAACGTGCACTGTTCTTCCCGCAGTTCGTCCGTTCGCAGACCGGCCTGGGGGCCAGTGGCGCAGTCTCGCACTGATACCTCGCGCGGAACACACAATGCCCCGGCCAATGCCGGGGCATTGTGCTTCCAGGCTTGTGACATGACTTGCCGCTAGGAAATTTCTTAGGCTCGCTCGGAACGGTCTTAGTCATCGTCGTGACGTATTCACCAATACTTCTCCTCACCCGCTGGCCATGCGCCGGCAGGCATTGACCACTTCAAGGAGATCAGATTCGTGAAACGTACGTTACTCGCCCTTCCCCTGGCCATGTTCTTCGCGGGCTCCGCTTTTGCGGTGGACCCGATCGAGAAGCAGGTCCAGGTGACTGCCCAGGTGCCGACCGACGCTTTCTTCGTCGAACCGGTGGGCGGCAACTGGATGAACGACCCGCAGGAAATGGCCTGGAACTCGTATCAGGCCAAGCTCGATCCGATCCGCAAGGAATTGCAGGTCAAGAGCACTGTGGGCCCGATCACCGCCTATCTGGTTTCGCCGGCGGTCATCGCCAGTGGCACCGAAAACATCGGCCTCGACGTCAAGGTCGGCGACACCGTGTTGCAGACCACCCCTGCCGAAGTCGTCAGCGCCACCCAGGCGGCACCGGGCGCGATCATTGGCTTCGAGGTGGCGGCCCAGCCTGCGCCAGCTAGTGGTTATGTGCCGGGCAACTACCAGGGCCTGGTGAGCATGATCTTCGAAACCGCCGCACCCTGAGTCCTCTCTCTTCGTTCATCCGTTGTTCCCCCTGACCCTCGGCTCCCGCCGAGGGGCGGGTGGGTATTGCCTGCAAGCGACGCCTCATGACCAATCATTCCACCCTGGCGGCCATGGGCCGCTGGTTGCTGTTGCCGGCCTGGCTGGCCGTCCATTCGCCCGCCAGCCAGGCCGCCGGCAATGCACTTGGTGCCCTCGATGGCCTGCCGCGCGAGTTCGAAGCACATTTTTTTGATGTGCCGCTGGCAGTCCGGGTCGACCTCGATGGGCGCTACCTCGGTGATGCCATGGTGGTGCTCAGTCGCGATCAGCGCGTGCAACTGCTGGAGTTCACCGATACCCTCGACAGCCGTGAACCGGAAAGCCTGCGCCGCCGCTGGCGCGAGCGCCTGATTGACGGCCGTCCGTTGGGGGACTGTCGCGCCGATTGCCCCGACGGCCTGCGCGCGGTGCACTACAGCCTGGTGAACTCGCAGCTGTCGCTATTGACCGACCAGGCCGAGATCTCCGATGTCAGTGAACGTTTTCATCGTCAGCCGGAGCAGGGCAGCTATGGGCTGCTGCTGCGCAACCAGCTCAACCTGGTCAATGACGGCCATGCCACCAGTGGTCGTTATGCCTTGCAGGGCCAGGGCAGCGTGGGCAACTGGACCACCTTGGCCGACGGCCAGCTCGACCGGGGCAGCGACAGCCGCCAGGGCACGCGCCATCGGGTCGACCAGTTGTATGCCGAGCGCCTGGTGGAAAACCAGTTCTATCGGCTGGGATACTTCACTCCCAGCGCCCAGGGTTTGACCCGCCAGCCGCGGTTGATGGGCTCCAGGGCTGACACCACCCTTGGCCTGATGCTTGGCAGCAGCGACAGCCTGACTATCGACACTGGCGCACCCAGTGCCACGCCGATCTACGTGACCCCCAATCGTCCAGCCGTCGCCGAGGTCTATCGCAATGGCGTGCTGATCAACAGTCAACCGGTGCAGCCTGGTTTGCAGGCCCTCGACACCAAAGTGCTGCCCGGAGGCATCTACGAAGTCGAGGTGCGCCTGGTCGAAGACGGCCAGGAAACCTCGCGCAGTCAGGAATTCATCTACAAACCCAGCAACTGGCGCAGCACCGACGCGCCCTGGCGCTACAACCTGTACCTGGGGCGCCAGAGCACGTTGTTGAGCAACTGGGAGCGGGGCAACGACGACAGCCTCGCCGCTGGCGTGCTGGCCAACTACATGCTGCATCCGCGGGCGATCCTGGGCTTGTCGGCGCAGCGCGTCGATGACGCCCTGCAGTATGGCACCTCGCTGGACTGGGACATGCGGGAGCGGTTCAAGCTTTACGCCAACCTGTTCCAGACGCAAGGCCAGGGCAACGGCTACGACTTCCAGCTGATCCATGCCTATGACAGTGGCTCGTTTGTTGCCAGCCACAGTCGAACCTGGCTGGCGCGCCCTGAATGGCGTCGCCTCGATGATGGAGCGTCGCGGCCATTCCAGGCACGCCAGACGCAGTCGTCCCTGTCGCTGAGCCATCGCCTCGATCCGCGCAATACCGTCAGCATGCGGCTGTCGCAGGCTGAAGGCGCCAATGCCGGCACCGGTCTCGACCTGGGGTGGTCGTACTATGGCCGGCTGCTGGGCTCCGATGCCAACTGGCGGTTGTCGCTGTTCGATCGTCCAGGAACGGCAGCCACCGGCGAGTCTCGCAGCCGCGGCGTCAACTTGAGCCTGAGCATGAGTCTGGGTGGCGGCAGTGGTCGGCGTGTGTCCGCCAGTGTCGGCAGCCGCACCTCGCGCGACGGTGGTCGCGACCTCAACGCCTCGCTGGCCTACCAGCAAGATGTCGATATCGGCCCACTGCGCAGCGTCGGCGCTACGCTCACTGCGGACCGCTACGGCGCAGGGCTTGGCGGCGACACCCAGTTCGAGAACCAGGTCGTGCACGGCGACGCCTATGTCCAGCGTTCGTCCTACAGCGGCGACTTCAACGGTGGCCTCAATCTGCAGAGCATGTTGGCCGTGGGAGCTGGCAAGGCGGCCATGAGTGGTCAGTACCTGCCGCACCAGGCCGGGCTGATCGTAGATGTCGAGACCGATATCGACGGGTTGAAGCTGCGCGCCGACGACCGCCATGGCGGTTCCGCCAACCTGCGGCCTGGGCGCAACGTGATCCCGGTTGCAGCCTACAAGGCCGGGCATGTGCAGTTCGACTTCGAGGGCAGCGCGGGCACCGCAGCCGTCATCCAACCCGCGAGCCTGGACTATCACCTCAACCGTGGCGGCATCGAATACCGTCAACTGCGGGTGTTGCGTACCGTTACCGTGTTGGGGCGCCTGTTTGACGAGCATGGCAAGCCGATGCGCGGCGCCCAGGTGATCAATCACGCCAGCCGCAGTGTTACCGAAACCGATGGCTTCTTTGCGGTCGAGATGAGCGAGTCGACCCCTAGCCTGGAGGTTCGCCAACAAGGGCGAGCGGTGTGTCTGCTCAGCCTGGACATCAACACCCTCGAGCGCGAGGACGATGTGCTGCTGGCTGGCGATCAACGTTGTGTGCCTGGGGTGGCGCAGGTCGAAGCAGCGGTTGCACGCAATGGGCAGGGTTAAGCCGTTCAGTAAGACGCATCTCAGGTGATAGCCCTGCACAGAGCAAAGGCCTACTGCCGTTTGGGACGTTTCAGGTTGCCATGCGGGAAGGATCCCGCTGGTTCGGCCATGGCCACGGAGCCACTCCCCATCAATACTTTCCCGTCAATGACGCACGGAGTTCGCATCATGAATATTTTCCGCCTGCTGGCCTCGACACTGCTGACGCTGCCCCTGGTCGCCAGTGCCGCCCCCGAGCTCAATGTCGGCGCGCTTTACGACTACATTGACGGTGACAAGAGCACCTTGCTCAAGCGGGTACGCAACAGCGGCGACACCACTGCGTTCGTCAAGGTCAGCGTCGCCGAACTGGTGTATGACGCAACTGGCGTTGCCCGTGAAATTGTCACTGATGGGCTGCCACTGGAGCAGCGCGGCTTGGTCGCCAGCCCGGCGCGGCTGATCGTACCCGCCCAAGGCATGCAAGCGGTACGCCTGCTTTACCGTGGCTCACGGGAGCAGGAGCGCTATTTCCGTCTGCGCTTCGTGCCGGTGCTACCGGAGCAGGGCGATGGTTTCATGGTGGATGAGCAGGAGGCTGAAAAGTACCGTGACAGCCTCAAGGCTGGGGTCAATCTGCTGGCCGGATATGGCTCGCTGTTGTTCGTCCGGCCTGCCGAGACACGTTATCAGACCCACGTAGGGCGCGCAGGCGGACAACTGACGGTCGTGAACCAGGGTAATGCCACGGTCGTGCTCGATCATTTTCGCCTGTGCCAAGCCGCAGGGCAGAAATGTGGGCCCGCCACCAAACACCACATCCTGCCGGGTCGCACCCGACAGTTCGATGGGCAGGTCGGCAAGGTGCATCAGCTCGAGTTAATCGAGGGCGGTAATGCCAAGGCAATGGTGGTGGAGGGATGATCGTGCGTTTTTCTTCCACCAGACAGCGAGGGTGGGCGCGCTGGGGCTGGGCGATTGTACTGTGCGGGGTCATGCCAGTGGCCAGCGCATTGGAAGTGACTATCAGCGCACAGTATCGGGGTGGCGGATCAGGTCGCTTCGAAAACACAACCCCACCGGGTGGGGTGTGCAGGTACTGGCCTGCCACGTGCGGAGGGGTCACGACGGTCGACTTGCCGATTACCTTCACGAAAAAAGCGGTACAGGAGGCGGCGGATCCGCGCGACGAGTTCTTCCTGCAGCTTCCCGGGCGGCGTGAGGTGGATGTCTACCACGATGAAACCGGTGAGCCGCGACGAATGAGCTTCGAGTGGACGTTGTTCAGCGTGGTTGCCAAGAGCGCAAGACTCGATCGCAATCCAACCTATAGCCGGATACTCGGAGGATGTGTTTCCGGTGGTGGAGCGTCCGGCGGTTGGGGGGATGGCAGGGCTCGGGTGCTTTGGCGTCTCAGTGATTCGCTGACGCCTGGAGCTTGCTGGTCGCGTAGCACCTATGCCCCCGCAGGCACTGTGATGCAGGCTGACGTGGAAGAACTCAGTGTGGGTTTCAACCTGAACATACCGCCACCGTACCGGCTCAAGGCCGGCAAGTACCGGGGCTTCACCACCTTTCGCATCGGACCGGGCGGTGATTTCGACTTTGGTAACGATGTCAGCAACCTGAGTGGTGACAGCCTCACCGTCAATTTCGAACTCGATGTGCAGCACGCCTTCATGTTCGAGTTTCCACCCGGCTCTGATCGCGCTGTGCTGGAGCCCAGGAACGGCTGGCAGGCCTGGTTGGCAGGTGGCAAGGCGCCGCAGCGCATCTATCGCGACCTGCCGTTCAGGGTGTGGTCCACCGGCCCGTTCAAGGTCTACAAGCTTTGCCAGCACGACATGGGCGCGCATTGCGCGATCAGCAGTGACGAAGGGGAACAGGTGGCCGTGGAGGTCGCCATGAGTCTGCCTGCGGGTATCCAGCACCGGGGCCAGGCGGTGGAACGCCTGCAGTTGCCTACTGGCCGCTTCGCGGCGCTTCAGTTCGAGGCCGCCATGCCAACGCTGAACCGACCAGGCCAGTTGCATTTCGAGGTGGGACGCAATGATGTACAAGCGATGCTCAAGCACCCTGGCAGTAATTATGCCGGCCAGGTCACCGTTGTCTTCGACGCCGAGCTTTAAGCGGCTGACGTAGCGCGCGAGGTAAACGCTATGCACAGAGCCCTTGTGGTCGACGACCACCCTTTCATCCGCAGCACTGTCTGTATGCTGCTGCGCCAGCAACGCCTGGAGATCATCGGCCAGGCCGACAATGGCATCGACGCGGTGCGCCTGGCCCGTGAGCAGACACCGGACCTGGTGATTCTCGATATCGCCATGCCGGGCCTGGACGGGCTGGAAGTAATCGCCCGGATCAAGGCCCTGGGGACGCTCACCCGTATAGTGGTGCTGACCTCGCAACTGGCCGAGTCCTACTCGTTGCGCTGCATGCAAGCTGGGGCCGTTGGGTATGTGTCCAAAACCGATGATCTCGATGAACTCGGCAAAGCGGTACGCGCAGTTCTGTCAGGCTACAGCTACTTTCCCGAAGTGGCGCTCAGCTCGGTCAACCGCCGCGACCTGCAGGCAACCGAGGCACAGTGCATCGCCAGTTTGACCGATCGCGAGTTGATGGTCCTCCAGCACCTGGCGCGAGGCTATAGCAACAAGGCCATCGGCGAGGCGATGTTGCTGAGCAACAAGACCATCAGCACCTACAAGATTCGCCTGCTGGAAAAGCTGCGACTCAGCTCGTTGATCGACCTGGCGGATTTCGCCCGTCGCAACGCGCTCATCTGAGCGCGGTCCCCGTGTTCCTGCGTGCCTTGCTGATAGGGATACTGGGGGGGCTGAGCTACCTGCCAACTTGCGGGGCCGTGCAATTGCATGCACGTCCCGCCCCACAGACGCCGCCGCCGGCCCTGGATAACGAGGAACTGCGTTGGCTGTGGGAGCACCGCGAGTTGCGCCTGGGCGTGATCGCCCGTGACAATCCACCGTTCGACATGCTTACCACAGGGCAGGCCTACGAGGGCATCACCGCCGACTACGTCGGACTGCTGGCGAGCCAACTGCGCCTCGAAGTGCAGTTGCAGGTGTTTGCATCGTTCGCCGAGGCGGCAGCTGCCCTGCGCCAAGGCAGTATCGACCTGCTCGGGTCCGTCAGCCCACAGCAGGCGCTTGAGGCAGGTTTGCATCTGTCTGCGCCCTATGCTCAGGATCGCCCCTTGCTGGTCGCCCCGCAGCAGCATGCGCGGGAACGAGTCAGCAGGGGCGCCAGCTTCAGGTTGGCGCTGGTCGACGGATACCGCCCGCGTGAACAGGTTCAGGCGTTGTACCCCTTGGCCGAAATCCAGCTTCATCCCTCGCCGTTCAGTGCCTTGGCGGCCCTCGCCTTGGGTGACGCCGACCTTTATCTGGGCAGCACGCTGGGAAGCCGTTATCTCCTGGGCCGCAACCAATGGAACGGTGCCGAGGAAATTGGCCATGCGGCCCTGGCCCGCCAGGCTGTCGGTTTTGCCATGGCCCGGGACAACAAGGCGTTGATCGGCCTGGTGGATCGGGTACTGGACGGCCTTGGTGATCAGCATGCGGATATTCACGAGCGTTGGCACGCCCGACCTGCTGCCGTGCACAGGTCGCCAGGCATCCCGCTGAGCGATGCCGAGCGGCACTGGCTAGCCGAAAACCCACGCATCAAGGTCCTGGTGAATGAACAGGCGATGCCGCTGAGCTATCGCGATGGTAAAGGGCAACTGCAAGGGCTGAGCCTCGATCTGTTGCAATTGCTTGGTCGGCGAACGGGCTTGGAGTTTCAGGTCGAGGCAGGTGGTACTACGGCACAGATGGTCGAGCAGGTGCGTATGGGAAAGGCACAACTGATTGCCGGCCTGCCCTACAGCCCGGCGCGTGGAGAGCGCCTGGGATTCAGTCGAGGCTATCTGAGCTCTGCGTATGTACTGGTGATGCAGGGGCACGCCGACCGGCCAGCTGAGCTGGCCCAGCTGAACGGGCGGCGGCTGGCACTGGAGGAGGGCAGCTTGGCGCAGGTGTTGCTGGCCCAGGCGTATCCGAGGGTCGTGCAGTCACCGGTCAGTGGCGCATTGGAGGCGGTACACGCGGTGGCCGCCGGGAGGGTCGCGGCAGCCGTTTTGCCCCTCGACCAGGCCCGCTTGCTGGTCGCGCGCTGGTACCCGGGGCGGCTGCGGATCAGCAGTCTGGCCTTGCCAGCGGCGCATTTCGCGTTCGCCAGCAGCCCGGGGACGGTTCATCTCCAGAGCATCCTTGACAAGGCAATGCTCGACCTTGCCCCACGCGAAATCGATGCTTTGGTCCGGCGCTGGCGCAGTCCGCTGATCGTTGCCGCCAGTGCCTGGCAGCGGTACCGGCCTCACCTGCTGCTGGGATTTCTCGGCGCTTTTGTCGCATTGGTGGTGGCGCTGCTGTGGATCCGCTACCTACGCCGTCTGCAGGTGCAACTGCGGCGGGCCAAGCAAGGGGCCGAGGCAGCAAGCCACGCCAAGACGCATTTTCTGGCAGCCATGAGCCATGAAATCCGTACGCCGTTGCATGCCCTTCTGGGCATGCTGGAACTTGCCCAGCGCAAGGCGAGCCAGGGCGTGCTCGATCACTTGGCCATCGAGGTGGCCGCTGACGCTGCCCGGGGACTCCAGGAGCTGATCGGCGATATCCTCGATGTAACCCGTATCGAGGCGGGCGAGTTGCAGTTGACGCCGGCAGTGGCATGCCTGCGCCAACAGGTGTCGCAGGTTATCCAGTGGTTCGACCACCAGGCCCGTGACAAGGGATTGCGGCTCGATCTGACTGTTGAGGGAGAAGTTGACCGCCCGGTGCTGCTTGACCCGGTGCGCTTTCGGCAGGTGTTGGCGAACCTGTTGAGTAATGCGATCAAGTTCACCCCGCAGGGGCGGGTACAGGTGAGTGTCTGTGCTCAGTCCCGCAGCGATCGCCTGGTGGTACGCCTGATCGTCGAGGACACCGGTATCGGCATTGCCAAGGCCGAATTGGCCGAGCTGGGCCAGCCCTTTCGCCAGGCCAGCAACCAGTCCCAGTCCCCGCGCTGCAGTACCGGGCTTGGCTTGGGCATCTGCCGCAGCTTGTGCCAGATGATGGGCGGTGACTTGCAGTTGAACAGCGAGCTGGGCAGGGGCACCCAGGCGCAAATTCACCTGGAGCTGCCAATACCCCCACTGGATCCGTCAGCGACCGTGGTTGAGCGATGCGGTGATGCCCCTTCGGATGCTGTACCGCTGCGCGTGCTGGTGGTGGACGACTATCCGGCGAATCGATTGCTGTTGGCTCAGCAACTCGACTACCTAGGGCATCAGGCGCGGGTTGCCGAAGATGGAGCGCAGGCTCTACGGCTGTGGTTGAACGAGCACTTCGATGTCGTCATCAGCGATTGCCGCATGCCGCGCCTCGACGGTTATGGTTTGGCCAAGGCGATTCGTCTGCATGAGCGACGCAAGGGCCGGACAGCGTGTCGGTTGGTCGGGCTCACCGCCAGCGCGTTGGCGGACGAACGACGGCGATGCCGTGCGGCAGGCATGGATGATTGCCTATTCAAACCCCTAGGCTTGCAGGCGCTGATTGGCGCCCTGGGCGGTAGTGTTGCGCAGCAGGGCAAGCGTCTGGGGGCTCAGTGCGCGGACAAGGCGGTGTTCGATTTCGAGCATCTGCGACAGTTGGCGGACAATGATCAGGGCGCGCTGGAGGCGGTGCTCGCCGACCTGCGTCGCAGCAACCGTGATGATCTCGCCCGCCTGGCAGATTCAGCCGAGGACCCAATGGCTCTGGCGGTCTTGGCGCACCGGGTCAAGGGCGGCGCACGCATCTTGCGCGCGGTTGACCTTATCAACGCCTGCGAGCGGCTCGAAGGCAGTTGTGCCCGCGAGCCCTTGGATCTTGAACGACTGCGCCGAGATGCTCAGGCCTTGCATGCGGTGATGCAAGACCTGGAGCGCTATCTGGCCAGTTTCACTCAGGACTCAGGGATGAGTCTCATGCCAGACCGGGTTCATATCCTGCCAAGCAACAAGAGGATCAACAGGACCACCAGTACCACCCCGATAATGCCGGACGGGCCGTAACCCCAAGCGCGGGAGTGAGGGAAAACCGGTAAGCCGCCGATCAGCAGCAGGATCAGGATGATGATGAGTATCGTGGTCATGGCGAAGTCCTTGCGTTATGGAAGGGCTGGGGCATAGCGGTAGCCGCTTAATGTTTCCGACCGGTGCCCTTGGATAAAAATTCAATCCACCTGCCTGGCGTTTTAATGGCCTGCCGCCCGATGGCGCCGTATTCAGCAGTTTGATGCCGTACCGGCAGCCGTGGAGTTGTGGCTAGACTCCAGCCATTCCCACTGTTCAAGGCGCTGCACCATGCACAACCGAATGATGATCACTGGCGCCGGCTCCGGCCTTGGCCGCGAGATTGCCCTGCGCTGGGCCCGGGAGGGCTGGCATTTGGCCCTGGCAGACGTCAATGAGGCGGGGCTGCGCGAGACCCTGGCCTTGGTGCGCCAGGCGGGTGGCGACGGCTTCACCCAACGCTGCGACGTGCGCGATTACAGCCAGCTTACCGCCCTGGCCCAGGCTTGCGAGGAGAAGTTCGGTGGGGTCGATGTGATCGTCAACAATGCCGGAGTGGCCTCTGGTGGCTTTTTCGCCGAGCTGTCCCTGGAGGACTGGGACTGGCAGATCGCGGTCAACCTGATGGGCGTGGTCAAGGGCTGCAAGGCGTTCCTGCCACAGCTCGAGCGCAGCCGCGGGCGAATCATCAACATTGCCTCGATGGCGGCGCTGATGCAGGGGCCGGGCATGAGCAACTACAACGTGGCCAAGGCCGGCGTATTGGCGCTCTCTGAGAGCCTGCTGGTGGAGCTGCGCCAGGTGGAGGTAGCGGTGCATGTGGTGTGCCCGTCATTCTTCCAGACCAACTTGCTCGATTCGTTCCGTGGGCCAGATCCGGCGATGAAGGCGCAAGTGGGCAGGCTATTGGAAGGCTCGCCGATCAATGCGGCCGATATCGCCGAGTACATCCATGCTCGGGTGGCTGCTGGAGAGTTCCTGATCCTTCCCCATGAAGCCGGGCGACAGGCCTGGAAACTCAAGTGTCAGGCGCCTCAGCGGCTATACGATGACATGGCGGACATGGCGGTCAAGATGCGGGCAAAGTCGCGTAAAGCTAACTAATCAGAGAGTTTCTGTAGGTTTTCTTTACCTTCACAAGTAGGAAATGTCTATTTCTGCGACGAAGGATTGAGTAGGCGAAAGCTGGCGAGGCAGTCTCCGATTTTCCCTTGAGCGAGAGGCAACGGAGCATGCTGGTTATCGGACGCGAAGTGGGCGAAGTCATCGTCATTGACGGCGGCATCAGGATTCAGGTGATGTCGGTGGAGAACGGCCAGGTGCGCTTCGGCATCTGCGCTCCTCGAGATGTTGAGGTGCATCGGATAGAAGTCTACAAACGTATCAAGGCCCTGGAGCTACAGAAGCAGCGGGCCTGACGGGCCGTTACTCCAGCAGTTCCCGCGGCACTTCATGCCGGGCCAGCAACTGGCATTGCTGGCTTTCCAGGTCGAACAAGATGAACGCCTGCCCTTTGGCCAGTGCCTGGCGTACCCGAAGCACCCGTGTTTCCAGCGGTGTGTCGTCGCCATTGTCGGTGCCGTCGCGGGTGACGAAATCCTCGATCAGGCGGGTCAGGGTTTCGCTTTCGAGTTGGTCGTGGGGAATCAGCATGGGATTGCGCAGTGGTGAAGGGAATGAGCACATGCTACGTGAAATCATCTGTCATGCGCAGTCGATTGGCGTAGGAGGTCTGTGTAGGAGCGGCGCAGCGTCGCTCCTACAGATTGTGCACATCGCTATCAGCCCTTGTTGCCCACCAAGCTGTCCACCGCCGGCACCCTGGTGTCGCTTTCCATTTGCGCATCGTGCTCCAGCTGGTGGCTGAAGCGCTCCAATGAAGCGTTGGCTGGCTGTGAATCGCTGGCAAACACCGGCGGGCTCAGCAGGTAGGCACCGAGCAGCCGGCTGAGGGCCGCCAGACTGTCGATATGGGTGCGCTCATAGCCGTGAGTGGCGTCGCAGCCGAACGCCACCAGGGCGGTGCGGATATCGTGCCCGGCGGTCACTGCTGAGTGGGCGTCGCTGAAGTAATAGCGAAACAGGTCGCGGCGCACGGGCAGGTCGCGGTCACCGGCCAGTTTCAGCAGGTGGCGCGACAGGTGGTAGTCGTAAGGTCCGGACGAATCTTGCATGGCCACGCTCACCGCGTGCTCGCTGGACGCCTGTCCCGGTGCCACCGGCGCGATGTCGATACCGACAAACTCGCTGACGTCCCACGGCAGGGCAGCCGCGGCCCCCGAGCCGGTTTCCTCGGTGATGGTGAACAACGGGTGGCAGTCGATCAGCGGTTGCTGGCCGCATTCCACCACGGCCTTGAGCGCTGCCAGCAACGCCGCCACGCCGGCTTTGTCGTCCAGGTGACGTGCACTGATATGGCCGCTTTCGGTGAACTCAGGCAAGGGGTCGAAGGCGACGGAGTCACCGATGGCGATGCCCAGTGCTTCACAATCGGCGCGGGTGGTGCAGTAGGCGTCCAGGCGCACCTCCACATGCTCCCAACTGATCGGCATCTGGTCGATGGCGGTGTTGAAGGCGTGACCGCTGGCCATCAACGGCAGTACGCTGCCGCGGTACACGCCCGTGTCGGTGAACACGCTGACCCGGCTGCCCTCGGCAAAGCGGCTCGACCAGCAGCCCACCGGTGCCAGGGCCAGGCGGCCATTGTCCTGTAACTGGCGAACGCTGGCGCCGATGGTGTCCAGATGCGCCGAAACGGCACGGTCGGGCGAGCTCTGGCGGCCCTTCAGCGTGGCGCGAATGGTACCGCGACGTGTCAGCTCGTAGGGGATGTTCAGTTCATCCAGGCGCTCTGCGACGTAGCGCACGATGGTGTCGGTGAAACCGGTGGGGCTGGGGATGGCGAGCATTTCCAGCAGAACGCGTTTGAGGTAGTCGAGGTCAGGTTCGGGGTGTTTCTCAGGCATCAGGATTACTCCTTTGTTTCGAGGGCCTCATCGCGGGGCAAGCCCGCTCCCACGCGATTGCGTGGGAGCGGGCTTGCCCCGCGATGGATTTCAGGCCAAAGCCCGGCTATGCGGGAACAACAAGTCGACGAAGCGCTCGGCCGTCGGTTGCGGTTCATGATTGGCAAGCCCGGCGCGCTCGTTGGCTTCGATGATCACATAGTCCGGGTGCTCGGCATCGCGGACCATGAAGTCCAGGCCGACCACTGGGATCTCCAGGGCGCGGGCGGCGCGCACGGCGGCATCGGCCAGCACCGGGTGCAGGCGCTCGGTGACATCCTCCAGGGTGCCACCGGTATGCAAGTTGGCGGTGCGACGCACGGCCAGGCGTTGCCCGGCGGGCAGGATGTCGTCGTAACCCAGGCCCTCTCCTTTGAGCGTACGTTCGGTCTCGTCATCCAGCGCAATACGGCTCTCCCCGCCCGTGGCGGCCTGGCGCCTGCGGCTCTGCGCTTCGATCAGGGCACGGATGCTGTGCTTGCCGTCGCCGATAACGTGAGCCGGATGGCGAATCGCCGCGGCCACCACTTCGAAGCCAATCACCACGACGCGCAGGTCGTAGCCGGCATGGAAGCTTTCCAGCAGTACACGGTTGTCAAAGCGCCTGGCCTGTTCCACGGCGTTGCTGACTTCCTCGATCGTCGTGAGGTTGACCGCCACCCCTTGGCCCTGCTCGCCATCAACCGGCTTGACCACAACAGCGCCATGCTCTTCGAGAAACGACAGGTTTTCGTCGGCGTTGCCCGCCAATTGCTGCGCCGGCACCTGCAGGCCGGCATTGTGCAGGGCGCGCTGGGTCAGGCGCTTGTCCTGGCACAGCGTCATGGTCACCGCGCTAGTCAGGTCGCTCAATGATTCGCGACAGCGGATCCGCCGCCCACCCAGGCTGAGAGTGAACAGGCCGCTGGCGGCATCATCGACCTGCACCTCGATGCCACGTCGCAGCGCTTCGTCGACGATGATCCGCGCATAGGGGTTGAGCGTCGCCTCGGGGCCGGGGCCGAGGAACAGTTGCTGATTGATGCCGTTCTTGCGCTTGATGGCGAAGGTCGGCAGGTTGCGGAAACCGAGCTTCTTGTATAGGCGCTTGGCCTGGCGGTTGTCGTGCAGCACCGAAAGGTCGAGGCAGGCCAGGCCGCGGCTCATGAAGTGCTCAATGAGGTGGCGCACCAGCACTTCGCCGACGCCGGGACGCGTGCACTGAGGATCCACCGCCAGGCACCACAGGCTGCAGCCGTGTTCAGGATCATCGAAAGCCTTGCTGTGGTCCAGGCCCATGACACTGCCAATCACTGCTTGGCTGTCCTCGTCCTCGGCCAGCCAATACACCGGTCCGCCGAGTTCTCGTGGGGTCAGCAGCTCGGGGTCGACCGGCAGCATGCCGCGGGCCTGGTACAACGTGTTGATCGCCTGCCAGTCCGCTGGCCCCTGCGCCCTGCGGATGCGAAAACCACGGAACACCCGCTGTGCAGGGCGATAGTCGGTGAACCAAAGGCGCAAGGTATCGGAAGGGTCGAGGAACAACTGCTGCGGCGCCTGGGCCAGTACCTGTTGAGGCGCCGCGACATACAGGGCGATGTCGCGCTCGCCCGCCTGCTCCTGCAGCAGGTCTTCAGCCAGGCTGAGCGGATCGGGGTAGGTATGCCCGATCAAGAGCCGTCCCCAGCCACAGTGCAGCGCCCGTGGCCTGTCGTGAGGCTCGCTGCCATCACCGGCCAGGCGTGCCTGCAGACGCTCGTAGGATGGCGCCTGGCCGCGCAGCAAGCGCTGGCCGTAGGCGATCTCATGGGCTTTCATCGGTCAGATTCCTTGTTCGCTGAGCCACAGGTTCAGGGCCGCCAGTTGCCACAGCTTGGAGCCGCGCAGGGGCGTAAGCTGGCCGTGTGGGTTACTCAGCAGGCGGTCGAGCATGGCCGGATCGAACAGGCCGCGATCCTGGCTCGGGTCGGTCAGCAGCTCGCGTACCCAGCCCAGGGTGGCACCTTCCAGGTGTTTGAGGCCGGGTACGGGGAAGTAGCCCTTCTTGCGGTCGATCACCTCGTGGGGGATGACCCGGCGCGCCGCCTGCTTGAGCACCTGCTTGCCGCCGTCAGGCAGCTTGAAGCGCGCCGGGATGCGCGCCGACAGCTCTACCAGGCGATAGTCGAGGAACGGCGTGCGCGCTTCCAGGCCCCAGGCCATGGTCATGTTGTCGACCCGCTTGACCGGGTCGTCCACCAGCATCACCGTGCTGTCCAGACGCAGCGCCTTGTCCACCGCGTCCGCCGCGCCGGGGCGGGCGAAGTGCTCGCGGACGAAGTCGCCGGCCGCGTCGTTATCCAGCCGCCAAGGCGCCTGCACGGTGTCGCGGTACTCGGCATGGCTGCGGTCGAAGAAGGCCTTGCGATAGGCCGCGAAGGCATCTTCGGCGCCATCGACCTGCGGGTACCAATGGTAGCCGGCGAACAGTTCGTCGGCGCCTTGGCCGCTCTGCACGCCTTTGCAATGCTTGGCCACTTCCCGGGACAGCAGGTAGAAGGCGATGCAGTCGTGGCTGACCATCGGTTCGCTCATGGCGCGGAATGCCGCCGGCAGTTGCTCGATGATCTCGTGCTCGGCGATGCGCAATTGGTGGTGGCGCGTGCCGTAGTGCCGGGCGATCAGGTCGGAGTACTGGAACTCGTCGCCGCGTTCGCCGCCGGCATCCTCGAAACCGATGGAAAAGGTCGACAGGTCGTCCACCCCGGCCTCGCGCAATAGGCCGACCAGCAGGCTGGAGTCGACACCGCCGGACAGCAGCACGCCGACATCCACCGCCGCGCGCTGACGGATGGCCACGGCGTCGCGGGTGGCGTCGAGCACGCGGCTGGTCCAGCCTTCCAGGTCGAGATCGCGTTCGTCCGGGTTCGGGCCGTAATGCAGCTGCCACCAGGTCTGGCGCTCGACTTCGCCATGGCGGTCGACGCGCATCCAGGTGCCGGGCTCGAGCTTCTGCACATTGGCCAGCAGGGTGCGCGGCGCGGGCACCACGGCGTGGAAGTTCAGGTAGTGGTTGAGCGCCACCGGGTCGATCACCGGGTCGATATCGCCGCCCTTGAGCAGCGCCGGCAAGGTCGAAGCGAAGCGCAGGCGCTCGCCGTTTCGCGACAGGTACAGAGGTTTGACGCCCAGGCGGTCGCGGGCCAGGAACAGGCGCTGGTTGTCGCGC
Source organism: Pseudomonas soli (assembly GCF_021283165.2). Taxonomy (NCBI): domain Bacteria; kingdom Pseudomonadati; phylum Pseudomonadota; class Gammaproteobacteria; order Pseudomonadales; family Pseudomonadaceae; genus Pseudomonas; species Pseudomonas soli. The sequence continues at coordinate 4,479,711 of NZ_CP128543.1, read as the reverse complement.
TCCCAGATGGCCAGGGCGAACATGCCGTTGAGCTTGGGAAGCAGTGCCGCGCCCCAGGCGTGGTAGCCCTTGAGCAGCACTTCGGTGTCGCCATCCGACCAGAAGCGGTAGCCCAGGTCCTGCAGCTCCTGGCGCAGCTCGGGAAAGTTGTAGATCGCGCCATTGAAAGCCAAGGCCAGGCCCAAGTCATTGTCGACCATGGGTTGTGCCGAGCCGTCGGATAAATCCATGATCTTCAGGCGCCGATGGCCAAGGGCGATCGAGCCCTGGCTATGGAAACCCCAGGCATCGGGGCCACGGGGCGCCAGGTGGTGGGTGATGCGCTCCACCGCGGCGAGGTCCGCCGGGCGAGGCGCTTGGTCGATGGGGGTGAAACGTAACTCTCCTGCTAATCCGCACATAAGTCCTTACCGGTTTTGCCGTTGGGGAGGGTGTGCCGCGAAGGCGGGCACTTAGGTAGTGACCGGGGCAGGATGTGAGAGTTTTAGATCGATCTGTTATATAGGGCGAGTGGTCGCCGGTTTCGCGAGTAGGACTTTCGCCGACAAGGTGCTTCTGTGCATTGAAGCTACCTTGCCGACAATGAGGTTGGAAATGGTCAGGCCAGGTTCACCGTTGCCACCGGCTTGCGTGATGCCAGGCTGACCAGCACGAAGCTCAGCAGGCCGATGCCCAGGCTGTAGTAGATCGGCGAATTGGCATCCAGGCCGTCCTTGAACATGAAGAACAACGCGGTGGCGAAGCCCAGCGTCATACTGGCGATGGCGCCGGCGGTGGTCGCGCGTTTCCAGAAGATCGCCCCCATCAGCGGGATCAGCATGCCGCCCACCAGCAGGTTGTAGGCCAGGGTCAGGGCGCTGATCACATCGTTCACCGCCAGGGCGATGCCCAGCACCACCAGGCCGGTGAGCAGGGTGAAGAGGCGGTTAATGCCCAGGCTCGACTGCTTGCCCCCGCGTAGTTTTGGCAGCAGGTCTTCGGTCAGGGTGGTCGAGGCGGCCAGCAGGCCGGCGCTGGCGGTGGACATCATCGCGGCCAGGGCGGCGGCCATCAGCAGGCCACGGATGCCCTCGGGCAGTTGGCCCTTGATCATCTCGGCGAAGGCGTTGTTCGGGTTGGCAAGGTCCGGCATCAGCACGTGGGCGGCCATGCCGATCAGTGCGCAGGCCAGGCCGTATAGCACGCAGTAGACACCGGCGGTGGTGCCGGCGCGCTGGCAGACCTTCTCGTCACGGGCGGTGAACACGCGCTGCCAGATGTCCTGGCCGATCAGGATGCCGAAGAAGTAGATCAGGAAGTAGGTAATGATGGTGTCCCAACCGATGGTGGTCCAGCTGAAGCTGGCCGCCGGCAGCTTGGCCACCAGGGCATCCCAGCCGCCGGCCTTGTACAGGCACACCGGCAGCAGGATGAACATCAGGCCCACGGTCTTGATCACGAACTGGACGATGTCGGTCAGGGTCAGCGACCACATGCCGCCGATGGTCGAGTACACCACCACCACGCCGCCGCCGAACAGCAGGGCCATCCAGAAGGGCACGTCGAGCAGGACCTGCAGCACTGTGCCCATGGCCAGGGTCGAGGTCACCGCGATCATCAGTGCGTAGGCGAGCATGATCGCCGCGCTGGCCTGGCGGGCCATCGGGTTGTAGCGGCGCTCCAGCACCTGGGTCACGGTGAAGATCTTCAGGCGCAGCAGCGGCTTGGCCAGGAACAGGTTGAGGGCGATGATCCCCAGGCCCAGGGCGGCGCACAGCCAGAAGCCGGAGATGCCGTGCACATAGCCCAGGCGCACGGTGCCGACGGTGGAAGCGCCGCCGAGCACGGTGGTGGCCATGGTGCCCATGTACAGGGTCGGGCCGAGGTTGCGCCCGGCCACCAGGTAGTCTTCGTGAGTCTTCGCGCGCCGCATGCCGTACCAGCCAAGCGCGAGCATGCCGGCGGCATAGATCAGTACAACGATGATGTCCAAGGCCATTGGGGGTCTCCCGATTATCTTTATTATGGCGAGATCGGCCGTCCGGACGGTGCAAGGCGCCCGGCGGTTCTGTCTTGTGTTGGCGGGCCTCTATGGCCCTCCCGAATGGCTCCTGCCGGGGGTGTTTCTATGCTGGTGTCGTGACGTCTTCATCGCTGGCAAGCCAGCTTCCACAGGAAACCGGTTTGCCAGCGATGAGGTATCAGCGGCGTACCACCCCTGGCAGCACGCAGAGCATTTCGAACAGCAGGTTGGCACCCAGCAACGAGGTGTTGCCGGTGGTGTCGTAGGGTGGGGAAACCTCGACCAGGTCGCAGCCGATCAGGTCCAGGCCGTGGCAGCCGCGGATGATCTCCATCGCCTGGATGGTGGTCAAGCCGCCGATCTCCGGGGTGCCGGTGCCGGGCGCCCAGGCCGGGTCGATGCCGTCGATGTCGAACGACAGGTAAACCGGGCCGCCAGCGACTTTCTCGCGCACTTCGGCCATCAGCGGCGCCAGCGACTTGTGCCAGCACTCCTCGGCCTGCACCACGCGAAAGCCCTGGCGGCGGCTCCAGTTGAAGTCGTCGGCGGTGTAGCCCTGGGCGCGCAGGCCGATCTGCACCACGCGGTCGCAATCGAGCAGGCCTTCTTCCACGGCGCGGCGGAAGGTGGTGCCGTGGGCGATCTTCTCGCCGAACATGTGGTCGTTGACGTCGGCGTGGGCATCGATGTGGACCAGGCCGATCTTGCCGTGCTTCTTGTGCAGGGCACGCAGGATCGGCAGGGTGATGGTGTGGTCGCCGCCCAGGGTCAGCGGGATGACATTGTGCTCGACGATTTCGTCGTAGGCCTCTTCGATGATGCGCACGGCGTCGAGCAGGTTGAAGGTGTTGATCGCCACGTCACCGATGTCGGCCACCGACAGCGAGTCGAACGGGGCGGCGCCGGTGGCCATGTTGTAGGGGCGGATCATCACCGACTCGGCGCGGATCTGCCGCGGGCCGAAGCGGGTGCCGGAACGCAGCGAGGTGCCGATGTCCAGCGGCACGCCGATGAACGCGGCGTCCAGGCCTTCGGCGCTTTGCAGGTGGGGCAGGCGAAGCATGGTGGCGATGCCGCCGAAACGCGGCATTTCGTTGCCGCCCAGTGGTTGGTGGAGAATCTTGTCCACGGTGGGCCTCATCAGTCGGTCGATTGTTCTGTTTGTTCGAACCTGTGCCGCCGCGCGCCTGGATCATCTGGTCATGCTGGCGGGCAGGGACATTTCGCCGCAGTCTGCGCAAGGTAGTGGTCGGGAAGAATCGCTACCGACAAATACTTACTTCAGGATTCTCTGAACTATCGGCCGGCAACCGAGTTAGACTCTGGCGATTTCCACCCTGCGGACCCTGCGCCATGGCTTCATCGCTGCCCGACCTGAAACTGCTGCGCATCTTCGCCAGCGTGGTGCGCCACCAGGGGTTCGCCAACGCCCAGCGTGACCTCAACCTGTCGACCTCGGCGATCAGCACCTACATGAGCCAGCTGGAAAGCGCCCTGGGCATCGTGCTCTGCCACCGTGGCCGGGGCGGCTTCAGCCTGACCAGCAAGGGCGAGCTGTTCCACCAGGAGACCTTGCGCCTGCTCGGTGAGCTGGACGGTTTCGAACAGTACGCCGCGGCGCTCAAGGGCGAGCTGCGCGGCACCCTCAACCTGGGGGTGATCGACTCCACCGTTGGCGACAGTGCCCTGCCGCTGGCCGAGGCCATCGGCGCCTACAGCCAGGAACACCCGGCGGTGCACCTGCATTTGTCGGTCTCGAGCCCCTACGAACTGCAACTGGGGGTGCAGGACAACCGCCTGGACCTGGCCATCGGCGCGTTCTCCTCGCGCATGAGCGGGCTGGTGTACCAGCCGCTGTACCGCGAGCAGCACTGGCTGTATTGCAGCAGTCGTCACGCGCTGTTCGGCGAGCGGCGCATTCCTGAGCCGGTGATCACCCAGCAGCGCATGGTCGGACGGGGCTACTGGAGTCAGGCCGAGCTGGCCAGGCATGGTTTCAAGCACAGCGCGGCCACCGTGGAGAGCATGGAGGCGCAGTTGATCCTCATTCTATCCGGCGCCTACATCGGCTACCTGCCCGAGCACTACGCCCAGGCCTGGGTCGACAAGGGCGACCTGCGTGTGCTGTCGCCGGCCACGTTCGGCTACCAGGCACCGTTTTCCCTGATCATCCGCCGTGGCCGCAGCCGGGAACCGTTGATCCAGACCTTCCGCGACCTGCTCAAGAGCCAGCTCAACGTAGGGTGAGGACTGTCGCGTTGTGAACATTCCGTCAGGGCGGGCGAATTTTCTACAAAACTTGACCGCTGGCATGCTGGCCTTCTGCTAAATATCTACTTGCTTTGATGATTTTCCCACTCATCTGGATAAGCAAGGGATCGCCAACGATGCGCATGAATTTGCCCGTCACCGAGCACGAAAGAACCTTTCCCCAAGACCAGCGGCTGATCTCCACCACCGACCTGAACAGTCGCATTACCTATTGCAACGACGCATTCGTGGCCATCAGCGGCTTCACCTACGACGAACTGGTCGGCCAGCCACACAACCTGGTGCGTCATCCCGACATGCCGCCGGCGGTCTTCGGGCATATGTGGGACACCATCAAGCAAGGCAAACCGTGGATGGGCGTGGTCAAGAACCGCGCCAAGAATGGCGATTTCTACTGGGTCAGCGCCTACGTCACGGCGGTGTACGAGAATGGCCGCATCAGTGGCTACGAATCGGTGCGCTCGGTGCCGAGCCGGGAGCAGATCCGCCGGGCGGAAAAGCTGTACGCCCGTCTGCGGGCGGGGCGCTCGCCGGTCCCGCTGGCAGCACGCCTGGGGCATGGGATCGGCCATGGCTGGCCGCTGATCGGCGCGGGCCTGCTGTCGGCCGCCGCCTACCTGTGGTTTCCCCCCTATGCGGCGCTGGGGGTGCTGATGGCCAGCCTGCTGGCGGCCTGGTACGTGGTCGAGCACCGGCAGAACCAGTCGATTCGCCGTACTCTCGAAGAGCACCCCAAGGCCTTTACCAGCCCGCTGGTGGCCTTGACCTACAGTGACAACCCCGGCCTGCAGGGCCAGCTAGACCTGGCCATCATCAGCGAAGAGGCGCGCCTGCAGACCGCGCTGACCCGCCTGGTGGATGCCGGTGTCGGGGTCAAGTCACGGGCCGCGCAGTCCGCCGGGCTGTCCGATGCCCAGGCGCAGATGCTCGACCGCCAGCGCAGCGAGACCGACCAGTCGGCCACCGCCATCGCGCAGATGGCGGCGACCATCCAGCAGGTGACCCATAACGTGCAGACCACCGCCCACGCCGCCAGCGACGCTGACCAACTGGCCCAGCAGGGCAGCGACCTGGCGCAGCAGAGCCTGCGCGCCATGGGCAGCATGAACGAGGCGGTCAGCGACATCGGCCAGGCGGTCAATGCCCTGGCCGAGCAGACCCAGTCCATCGGCAGCGTGGTGGATGTGATCACCTCGATTGCCGAGCAGACCAACCTCCTGGCGCTCAATGCCGCCATCGAGGCGGCGCGGGCCGGCGAGCAGGGCAGGGGCTTCGCCGTGGTGGCGGACGAGGTGCGGTCGCTGGCGCAGCGCACCCGCGCCTCGACCGAGGAGATCCACCACATCATCTCCACCCTGCGTTCCGGTGCCGACCGTGCGGTGGCCAGCGCCAGCCGCGGGCAGCAGATCTCCAGCGACAGCGTGCACAGTGTCGAGGCGGTGCAGGAGGCGTTGTCGGGGATCGCCCAGGCGATCAGTCGCATCACCGGCATGAGCCAGCAGATGGCCACGGCGTCGGAGCAGCAGAGCCATGTGGCCGAGGATATCAACCAGCAGATCGTGCGCATCGCCCATTTGTGCGACGAGAGCGCGGGGCAGGCCAAGCAGGGCGCCGAGATCAGTCAGGACCTGGAGCGCATGGCGGAGTACCTGCACAGCCTGGCGGAGCGGTTCAACCGCTGATGCCCGTTGCCTTCATCGCCGGCAAGCCGGCTCCCACAGGGACAGTGCAAGGCTTGAGGTTTGCGCGGTCGGTGTGGGAGCCGGCTTGCCGGCGAAAGGCCCGCAAAGCGGGCCCAAATTTCCAGCCTGTGGCAAAATCCCTCCGCCAACGGAGATCCCCATGCCCAGACCTCGCTGCGAGCGCTGCCAGCGCCCGCTCGCCCATTGCCTCTGCCCACTGATCCCGCACCTGGACAGCCGTACCCGCGTGATCGTGTTGCAACACCCCAGTGAAACCGCCCACGCCCTGAACACGGCTCGCCTGGCCGCCCTTGGGTTAGTGAATGCAGAGTTGCGGATCGGCGAGGTGTTCGATGACCTGGCGACCTTGCTGACGACACCGGGTTATCGCCCGGTGCTGTTGTTCCCAGGTGATGAGGCAGAGGTCCTGCAGGCATACGGCCAGGGTGATGATCTGCCGTTGCTGCTGATCGTACCCGACGGCACCTGGCGCAAGGCACGCAAGATGCTCTACCTGAACCCGCAGCTGGAAGCCTTGCCACGGGTGACGCTGGGCGCAGTCCTGCCTTCGCGCTACCGGTTGCGCAAGGCCCCTGAGCCAGGCGCCGTATCCACCCTCGAGGCGATCGTGCAGGCGCTGAACGTGCTGGAAGCGCCTGCTGGCTTCGATGCGTTGTTGCGCCCGTTCGAGGCGTTGATCGACGGGCAGATCGCAGCCATGGGCGCGGAAACCTTCGAGCGTAATCACGGCCAGGGTTGATCAAACGGTTGGCTGTGCCGGCCTTATCGCGGGGCAAGCCCGCTCCCACTGATATTCAGATCGCGCTCAGCGCTCGCGCAACGCCTCGGTCCGGGCCTTCATCACCGGCTTCAGCAGATAGTCCAGCACGCTCTTCTGCCCGGTAATGATGTCCACCGTGGCGACCATCCCCGGGATGATCAGCAGCGGCTTGTTGTCGCCCCCCAGGTGGTTCTTGTCGGTGCGCACCTGGATCAGGTAGAACGCATTGCCTTTGTCGTCGGTGACGGTGTCCGCGCCGATCAGCTCCAGCTTGGCCTTGAGCCCGCCGTAGATGGTGTAGTCGTAGGCGCTGAACTTGACCATTGCGGTCTGCCCCGGGTGCAGGAACGCCACGTCCTGCGGCCGTACCTTGGCCTCGATCAGCAGGTTGTCCTCGATAGGCACGATCTCCACCAGGTCGCTGCCGGGCTGCACCACGCCGCCGATGGTGTTGACCTTGAGCAGCTTGACGATGCCGCGCACCGGCGACACCACGGTGGTGCGGTTGACCCGGTCGTCGATGGCTATGCTGGTGGCGGTGATCTTCGACAGTTCGGTGCGTTTGTCGTTGAGCTCCTTGGCGGCGTCGGAGCGAAAGCTTGCGTCCGATTCCTGAATCTTGCTGCGGATCTCGGCGATCGCCGCTTCGGCGCGGGGTATGGCCAGGTTGGTCGCGTTCAGCTGGCCGCGCGCCTCGACGCTGCGCTGCTTGAGGCGCAGGATCTCCACCGGGGAGATGGCGCCCTTGCTCACTAGCGGCGAGGACATGTCCAGTTCCTGCTGCAACAGGCCCACCGCCGAGCGGTACTGGTCGACCTTGGAACGAAACTCGGCCAGCTCCTGAGTCTTCTGCCGTAGCTGTTCATTGAGGGTCTGCTTCTCGCTGGTCAGGCGGCGCTGGCGTGATTCGTATAGCGCGGCCTCGTCCTCGGCCACCTGCGGCGCCTTGGCGCGTACTTCGCTCGACAGCACGAAGGGGCGGCCTTCGGATTCGGCCGACAGGCGCTCCACCTGCGCGGTGAGGGCGTAACGGTCGGCCTCGCTTTCACCCTTGTTCGACTTGAAGCGCGTGTCATCCAGGCGCAGGAGGGTGGCGCCCTTGTCGACCATCTGCCCCTCGCGCACGAAGATCTCGGTGACGATGCCGCCTTCGAGGTTCTGCACCACCTGCACCTTGCTCGACGGGATTGCCTTGCCTTCGCCGACGGTGACTTCATCGAGCACCGCGAAGTTGGCCCAGACCAGCGCCACCAGCAGCAGGATCGCCGCCAGCCACACGGTCAGGCGCGACAGGCTGGGCGACTCCTGCAGGGTGGCGCCGGCCAACTCTGGCATATAGTCGCGTTCGGCGCGGCTGTCGCCGCCCTGGAGGTAGCTGCGCACGCTGTGGCTGATGGGCATGTTCTACCTCCGATGCAGGCCGGGGCCCGCTCCCACAGGGATTCAACAGTGTTGGTTTACAGCGCCGCGCCGATACGGCCCTTGCGCAGCGCGTCGATGACCGCATCCTTCTGCCCGTCGGCAACGATCTTGCCGTTGTCCAGTACCAGCAGCCGGTCCACCAGGCTGAGCATCGAGGTGCGGTGGGTGACCAGCAGCAGGGTCTTGCCGGGCACCCAGTTCAGCAGGCGCTGGCGCAGTTGCTCTTCGCTGCTGTTGTCCATGTGGCTGGTGGGCTCGTCGAGTATCAGGATCGGCGGCTCCAGCAGCAGGGCCCGGGCCAGCAGCACGGCCTGGCGCTGGCCGCCGGAGAGCAGCTGGCCGCGCTCGCCCACCGGGCGGTCGAAGCCTTGCGGGTGCTGGCGGGCCAGCTCGCTGACGCCGGTCAGTTCGGCGACTTCCAGCATGCGCGCGTCGCTGACGTGCCGTGCGCCGAGGGTGAGGTTGTCGCGCAGGCTGCCGGCCAGCAGCGGCAGGTCGTGGGCCACGTAGCCGAGTTGGCTGCGCAGGTCGCTGATATCCAGTTGGCGCAGGTCGAGGTTGTCCAGCAGCACCTGGCCTTCGTCGGGGTGATGGAATCCCATCAACAGCCGGGCAAGGGTGCTCTTGCCCGAGCCGCTGCGGCCGATGATACCGATGCGCTCGCCCGGCTTGAGGGCGGCGCTGACGTCGTTGAGGGCTGGCGCCGTTTGCCCGGCATAGCGGAAGGTGGCGTGGTTGATGGTGATGCCACCTTGCAGCGAGGTGTGCTCCAGCGCCTGGTGCTCGGCCTCGCGCTCCTGGGGCAGGCTCATCAGGGCGTCGGTGCTGCGCATGGTCAGCTGGGCTTGTTGGTAGCGGGTGATCAGCCCAGCGATCTGGCCGAGCGGGGCGAGCACCCGGCTGCCGAGCATGTAGCTGGCCACCAGCGCGCCGACGCTGAGGTTGCCGGCGATGATGCTGTACACCCCGGCGACGATCGTCGCCATGCCGCAGAACTGCTGGATGAACAGCGTGCCGTTGCTGGCCAGCGACGACAGGTTGCGGGCATGGGCGTCGAGGCGGGCGATGGCGCCGTTGGTGTGTTCCCACTGGTACTGGCGTTCGCTTTCGGCGCCGCACGCCTTGAGGGTTTCCAGGCCGCCGAGGGTCTCGATCAGCAGCGCCTGGCGCACCGCGCCGAGGCTCAGGCTTTTTTGCACGGTGTCGCGCAGGCGCACCTGGATGAACAGCGCCAGGCCTACCGCCAGCGGGAAGGCGATCAGCGGGATCACCACCAGCCAGCCCCCGAGCAGGCCGATCACCAGCAGCATCAGGGCCACGAACGGCAGGTCGATGATGCTGGTCAGGGTCACGGCGGTGAGGAATTCGCGCAGCCCTTGGAAGTCATGGATGCTCTGGGCGAAGCCGCCGATGGTGGCCGGGCGCGCCTTCATGCTCATGCCGGTGATGCGTTCGAACAAGGTGGCAGAGAGAATCAGGTCGGTCTTCTTGCCGGCCAGGTCCAGCAGATGGGCGCGAACCATGCGCAGCACCAGTTCGAAGGCGGTGCCGATGAACAGGCCGGCGACCAGCACCCACAGGGTGGACAGCGCCTGGTTGGGGACCACGCGGTCGTAGGTCTGCATGACGAACAGCGGCACCATCAGGCCCAGGAGGTTGATCAGCAGGCTGGCCAGCAGGGCATCGCTGTACAGCCAGCGGGAGTGGCGCAGGGTGTCGCGGAACCAGGCGTTGACCCGCGGGATCAGCGGCGCGCGTACATCCTCCAGGGTATGCCGGGGGCGCGCGAACAGGGCCTGGCCGCTGTAGGCCTGCGCCAGGGCTTCGCGCTCGACCCACTGCTCACCACCCTCGGCCTCGCAGGGCAGCAGCAATGCCCGGCCGTTTTCGCCCCAGCGTTGCAGCACGGCGCTGCGGCCGTCATCGAGGATCAGCAGCACCGGCAAGTTGAGCGGGGAAATGGCGTCCAGGTCACGCCGCAGCACGCGAGCCTGCAACCCGGCACGCGCGGCGGCGCGGGGCAGCAGGCCCAGGCCCAGGCGTTGCTCGGCCAGTGGCAGGCCACTGCACAGGCTGGCACGGCTGGCCGTGCAGCCATGCAGCTTGCACAGGATCAGCAGGCCATCGAGCAACGGATCATCAACATCCAGGCGCGGTTGCGCGCTTTGCATACTGGTCACGATGGCCTACTCCTGCCGCGGTGGACGGGAAATGGGCGCTGGCGAAAAGTCCCTTGTCTCGTCAGAACCTAACGCATGTCAGGCAATGTCGCCTCGTTGCGCACTTCGGTCTTGGCGATGGCTTCCGGCGGCAGCGAGATACGCTGCTTGCTCAGCAGCTCGCCCATGGTCGCCAGCACCCGGTACATGGAGAACTCTTCGGTATAGCGCACCTCGGTGTAGCGACGGTTGGCGTTGTACAGCTCGTTCTCGCTGTCGAGCACGTCGAGCAGGGTGCGCTGGCCCAGGCCGAACTGGTCCTGGTAGGCGGCACGCACGCGCTGGGTGGTCTCGGCGTACTCGCGGGCGCTTGGGGTCTGCTTGCGGGCGTTGTTCATCGCGTTCCAGGCCAGGCTGAGGTTTTCGTTCAGCTCGCGCAGGGCGTTGTTGCGGATGTCCATCGCCTGGTTGATCTTGTGCGCGTCCGACTGCAGGCGGGCCTTGTCGCTGCCGCCGCGGAACAGGTTGTAGCTGAGCTCGACGCCGGCCTGCCAGTCATTGTTGTCGTGCCCCTTCTGGCCGCCGAGGTTGTTGTTGGCACCGGTGGCCAGCACTGCATCCAGGCGTGGGTAGAAGGGCGACTTGGCCACTTCGTATTGCTGCTCGGCGGAGCGCACGTCGGCCTGCGCCGACTTGAGGTAGGGGTTGTTCTCGAGCATGCCCTGGCGGGCATTGAGCAGGTCGCCCGGTACTTCGCCCTTGATGGTGACCGGGGTTTCCAGCTCGTCCGGCAGGCGCCCGACTACGCTGTAGAAGTTGGCCTCGGCGTCGGCCAGGTCGACTTCGGCGGTATCCAGGTTGTTCTCGGCCAGTGCACGACGGGCGCGGGATTGGTCGAGGTCGGCGGTGCTGCCCACGCCGCGCTCGCTACGCAGGCCGATCTGGTCGTTGACCCGCAGGTGGGCCTGCAGGTTGTTCTTGGCCAAGCTCACCAGCTCGCGGCGCTTGAGCACCTCTAGGTAAACCTCGATCGCACGCAGGGCGATGCTCTCGGCAGTGGCCTGGGTGTAGTAGGCGCGTGAGGTGGCCACCGCTTCGGTGCGGGCGACCTCGTTGGAGGTATTGAAGCCGTCGAACAGCATCTGCCGCAGGCGCAGTTCCGACTGGGTGTAGTTGAGCGTTTCCTTGTTGTGGTTACGCGTGCCGTCCGGGTTGAAGCCGCGGGTGTTGGTGTTGTCCGAACGTTGCCGGCCGTAGCCTGCGACCAGATCGACGGTTGGGTAGTACCCCCCGCGGGCGAACTTCACATCCTCGTCAGCGGACAGCCTGCTGTTGCGGCTGGCGCTGATCTCGGGATGCTGGTCCACGGCGTTCTGGACAGCCTCGGTAATCGACATCGCCTGACTGTTGGCACACGCCATGGCCAACAAAATCGCACTGGTGATGGGGGTTAAAGCGCGCATGGGGTACATCTCCCTGGTCCTGAATAATGTCCTGCTGTTCGCCAAAAAAATGACGAAAAATTAGAATCAAACCGTTTCAGGTTTGTAACAACAGAGCTAAGAACATTTACCGGGCGAGCTAAGAAGATTTTTTCATAAGATATATGCGAAAAAAAACTTATGCGGTCTAAGAAATCCGGGACATTGTTTCATTCAGGTGGTTACGGGAATTGGCTGGGACAGGCGATTTTCGGGCTTTGGTGAAAGTTCCAGATTTTTTGCAGCTAAGGAGACAGGGGAGGAAGGCGAAAGCGGAATTTGGCGACAAAAAAATGGCACTCAATAATGGCCATTCGCCCTGTCCACTATCGCGGCAGTCGTCACAAGGAGCGTGGTTTCTCACGAACGTGACAGCAACGGTTCCAGCAACCATGGCACTCGGAACCTTGCGCACATTACCCGGCACGCCTTGATCTGCGAAAAGCCCATCGGCAGGGGAGGCGTACGCTCATGGCTAAATTAGTCGGTGTGGTCGGCAAGGTAGTCGGCCAGGTATTCGCGGTGGGCGATGACGGTCATCGCCGCCTGTTGGTGGAAGGGGATCGCCTGTTCGCCGGCGAGCAACTGGAGACCGGAAGCGAGGGCGCGGTGGCGGTGCGCTTGCAAAACGGTGCCGAGCTGACCCTGGGCCGTGGTAGCAGCCTGGAGATGACCCCCGACCTGCTGGCCGATCGCGCTCCTCATGTACAAGCGCCGGACACGCAGCCCAGCAACGCCCAGCTCAGTGACGTCGAGCAACTGCAAAAAGCCATTGCCGCAGGCGCCGACCCCACGCAGGAAGCCGAAGCGACCGCGGCGGGCGGCAACCCTGGTGGCGTGTCGGGTGCGCTCGGTGGCGGCCACAGTTTCGTGATACTGACCGAGGTGGCCGGTCGGGTGGATCCCACCATCGGTTTCCCTACGGCGGGCTTCAACGGCTTCCCTTTGCTGGCCAACCTCGAGCTTGGTGGGCTCGATGGCAATGACGCGGCGCCCCTGCCAGCCGGCGCGCCACCCGCCGACAATCCGGTCAGCCTCACCGGCCTGGATGTCAGCCCTGCCGAGTTGAGCCTGGACGAGGCGAACCTGCTCCAGGGCTCGGCCAGCAACCCTCTGGCCTTGACCCAGTCGGGCAGCTTCACGGTGGTTGCCGCCGATGGCGTGTTCAACCTCAGTGTCGGTGGCATCAATGTGGTCACCGCTGGCGTGGTGACCGGCGTCGGCCAGTCCATCGTCACCGGGCTCGGCAATGTGCTGACCATCACGGGCTACAACCCGGCCACGGGCGTGGTGAGCTACAGCTACACCCTGACCGGCGCGGAACATCATCCGGACGGTGCCGGGACCAATACATTGGGCGAGCAGTTCCCGGTGCTGGTCAGCGACACCGATGGCGATGTGGCCAGCGGCACGCTGGACGTTATCGTTCGTGACGATGTGCCCAGGGCTGTGAATGACAGCAATGCCACCACCGCCACCGAGCAGCATCTGGAACTCAGCGGCAATGTGCTGACCAACGATATCCAGGGCGCGGACCGCATCCCCAGCGGCCCGGTGGTGGCCGGTACCTTCGTTGGCACCTACGGCACCCTGGTGCTGGCGGCGGATGGTTCCTACACCTACACCCTCAATACCAACGATCCGGACTTCAAGAATCTGCACGGTGGCGGCAGTGGGGTGGAAAACTTTACCTACACCCTGAAAGACGCCGACGGCGACACCAGCACCGCGACCCTGACCCTCAACGTCAGCAACCTCGATGACCCGGTGACCCTCGGCGGGCTGGACGTCAAAGGCGGCGAGCTGACCGTCTACGAGAAGAACCTGGCCGACGGCAGTGCACCCAATCCCGATGCGCTGACGCAGAGCGGCACCTTCACGGTGACGGCGCCCGATGGCCTGCAGACCTTGAACGTCGGCGGCATCACCGTGTTCAGTGGCGGCGTGGCGGCAAGTTTCCCGCAGTCGATCACCACTACGCTGGGCAACACCCTGACCATCACCGGTTACAACCCGGCCACGGGTGTGATCAGCTACAGCTACACCTTGCTGGACAACGAGAGCCACGCCAACGGCGACGGCGCCAACAGCCTGTCCGAGCATTTCACCGTCACCGCCACGGACACCGATGGCAGCACGGCCACTGGTTCGCTGGACGTGAACATCGTCGACGACCTGCCCAAGGCCAATCCCGATGCGGCCAGTGTCGTCGAAGGCGGCACGGTCAGCGGCAACGTGCTCGACAACGATACGTCTGGCGCGGACGTACGGGCCGATGGTCGTTACGTGGTGGGTGTGCGAGCCGGCTCCGACACCTCGACATCGGCCAGTGGCCAATTGGGCGATCCGGTCCAGGGCCAGTACGGTTACCTGACCCTCGATGCCCAAGGCAACGCCACCTATCACGCCAACCCCAATGCCGTGGCGCCGGCGGGCGCCACGGATGTCTTCGTCTATACCGTGCGTGACAGTGATGGCGACGAAAGCACCACCACCATTACCATCGACGTGCGCGATTGCTCGCTGATCGCCGGGCCTGACAGCGAGGTCACGGTCTACGAGAAAGCACTTGATCTGAACAAGGATGGCAACGATCTGGCCGGTGGCAATGTTACCGGCAGTGAACCGGGTTCCACCGGCGAGACGGCCAGCGGTTCGTTGGCCAGTTCCGTCAGCGGTGGCGTGGGCGGGCTGACCTTCACCTTGGTCGGTAACGCCACCGGCCAGTATGGCCAGATCCAGCTCAATACGGATGGCACCTACACCTACACCTTGACCTCCGCGCCGAACTCGCCGAAGCACGTCAACGATGGCCCGAATGTGCTGACTGAATCCTTCACCTACCAGGTCAAGGATTCGCTCGGCAACACCACCACCAGCGCCATCGTGATCAGCATCGTCGATGACGTGCCCAAGGCTCACAGCGACTTTGCCAATGTCTACGAAGGCGGCACGGTCAGCGGCAATGTGCTGGTCAACGACGTGGTTGGTGCCGATGTGCGTGCCGATGGGCAATATGTGGTCGGCGTGCGCGCCGGCAGCGACACCGCGACCTCGGCCATCGGCCAGCTGGGCAGCAACGTGGCGGGGCAATATGGCTACCTGACGCTCGACGCCCAGGGCAATGCCACCTATCACGCCAATCCCGATTCGGTGGCACCGGCCGGTGCCACGGACGTGTTCGTCTACACCATCCGCGATGCCGATGGCGACGAAAGCACCACCACCATCACCATCAACGTGCACGACAACTCCCTGGTCGCCTGCCCGGATGACACGGCCAAGGTCTACGAGAAAGCCCTGGACCTGACCAAGGATGGCAACGACCTGGCAGCGGGCAATGTCACCGGCAGCGATCCGCAGTCCAGTGCGGAAACCACCAGTGGTTCGCTGGCAGGTTCGGTAAGCGGCGGTATCGGTGCGTTGACCTTCACCCTGGTCGGCAATGCCACCGGCCAGTATGGCCAGATCCAGCTGAACAGTGATGGCAGCTACACATACACCCTGACCTCGGCGCCGAACTCGCCCAACCACGTCAACGATGGCCCGAACGTGGTTACCGAGAGCTTCACCTACCAGGTCAAGGATTCGCTCGGCAACACCACCACCAGCACCATTGTGGTCAGCATCGTCGACGACGTGCCCAAGGCCCATAGCGATTTCGCCAATGTCTACGAAGGCGGTACGGTCAGCGGCAATCTGCTGGTCAACGACGTGGTTGGTGCCGATGTGCGTGCCGATGGGCAGTATGTGGTCGGCGTGCGCGCTGGCAGCGACACCTCGACCTCGGCTATCGGCCAGTTGGGCAGCAATGTGGCGGGGCAATATGGCTACCTGACGCTCGACGCCCAGGGCAATGCCACCTATCACGCCAACCCCAATGCGGTGGCGCCAGCCGGTGCCACGGACGTGTTCATCTACACCATCCGCGATGCCGATGGCGATGAAAGCACCACCACCCTCACCATCGATGTGCACGACATTTCGCTGGTGGCCTGCCCGGACGAGACGGCCAAGGTCTACGAGAAAGCCCTGGACCTGACCAAGGACGGCAACGACCTGGCAGCGGGCAACGTCACCGGCAGCGATCCGCAATCCAGTACGGAAACCACCAGTGGGTCGCTGGCAGGTTCTGTCAGCGGCGGTATCGGTGTCTTGACCTTCACCCTGGTCGGCAATGCCACCGGCCAGTATGGCCAGATCCAGCTGAACGCGGATGGTTCCTACACCTACACCCTGACCTCGGCGCCGAACTCGCCCAACCACGTCAACGATGGCCCGAACGTGGTTACCGAGAGCTTCACCTACCAAGTGAAGGACTCGCTCGGCAACACCACCACCAGCACCATTGTGGTCAGCATCGTCGACGACGTGCCCAAGGCCCATAGCGATTTCGCCAATGTCTACGAAGGCGGCACGGTCAGCGGCAATGTGCTGGTCAACGACGTGGTTGGTGCCGATGTGCGTGCCGATGGGCAATATGTGGTCGGCGTGCGCGCCGGCAGCGACACCTCGACCTCGGCCATCGGCCAGCTGGGCAGCAACGTGGCGGGGCAATATGGCTACCTGACGCTCGACGCCCAGGGCAATGCCACCTATCACGCCAACCCCAATGCGGTGGCGCCAGCCGGTGCCACGGACGTGTTCATCTACACCATCCGCGATGCCGATGGCGATGAAAGCACCACCACCCTCACCATCGATGTGCACGACATTTCGCTGGTGGCCTGCCCGGACGAGACGGCCAAGGTTTATGAGAAAGCCCTGGACCTGACCAAGGACGGCAACGACCTGGCAGCGGGCAATGTCACCGGCAGCGACCCGCACTCCACCACGGAAACCACCAGTGGTTCGCTGGCCGGCTCGGTCAGCGGCGGTATCGGTGCCTTGACCTTCACCCTGGTTGGCAATGCCACCGGCCAGTATGGCCAGATCCAGTTGAACAGCGATGGTAGCTACACCTACACCCTGACCTCGGCGCCAAACTCGCCCAACCACGTCAACGATGGCCCGAACGTGGTCACCGAGAGCTTCACCTACCAGGTCAAGGATTCACTCGGCAACACCACCACCAGCACCATCGTGGTCAGCATCGTCGACGACGTGCCCAAGGCCCATTGCGACGTGGCCTCGGTCAAGGAGGGCGCCAGCGTCAGCGGTAACGTGCTGGACAACGATGTGGTCGGCGCCGATGTGCGTGCCGACGGGCAGTACGTGGTCGGTGTGCGCGCCGGCTCCGACACCTCTACCTCGGCCATCGGCCATGTCGGCGACACCATCGTTGGCCAGTACGGCTACCTGACCCTGGACAGCCAGGGCAACGCCACCTACCACGCCAACCCCGACAGCGTGCCGGCCGCCGGCGCGACCGACAGCTTCGTCTACACCATCCGTGACGCCGACGGCGACGAGAGCACCACGACCATTCGCATCAATGTGCAGGACAGCAAGCTGGTGGCGTGCGAGGATAACGACGTCACCGTGTACGAAAAAGCCCTGGACCTGCACAAGGACGGCAATGACCTGGCCGCCGGCACCGTCACCGGCAGCGATCCAGGCTCCACTGGCGAGACGGCCTCCGGCAGCCTGGTCGGGTCGGTCCAGGGCGGCGTCGGTGCGCTGACCTACAGCCTGGTCGGCAATGCCGTGGGCCAGTACGGGCAGATCCAGCTCAATGCCGACGGTTCCTACACCTACACCCTGAACTCGGCGCCGAAGACCCCGGGGGGGGCCAACGACGGCGCCAACACGGTCAACGAGTACTTCACCTACAAGGCTACCGACGCCTTGGGCAACAGCGTCACCAGCACCATCGCCATCAACATCGTCGACGATATGCCGACGGTCCAGTGCGCGGTACGCAGCATCACGCCCGGCCAGGTGGACTCCAACATCCTGCTGGTGGTGGATGTGTCCAGCAGCATGGCGGCAAGCTCCGGCGTGCCGGGGCTGACCCGTCTGGAACTGGCCAAGCAGGCGATCAATGCCTTGCTCGACAAGTACGACGAGATGGGCGACATCAAGGTGCAGATCGTCACCTTCGGCACCGGTGCGCAGGTGCAGACCCCGGTATGGGTCACGATCGGCGAGGCCAAGAACCTTATCGCCGGGCTCAGCCCAGGTGGCTCGACCTACTACGATTCGGCGGCGACCAAGGCCCAGGAAGCCTTCGCCACCACCGGCAAGCTGGTAGGCGCGCAGAACATCAGCTACTTCTTCTCCGACGGTGAGCCCACCAATGGCCATGCCATGACCGCGCCACGGGAAGCCGCCTGGGAATCCTTCCTCGACAGCAACGGCATCAAGTCCTACGCCATCGGCATGGGCAGCGGGGTCAACGAGGGCAACCTCAATCCGCTGGCCTACGACGGCAGCAGTCATACCGATACCAATTCGGTGGTGGTCACCGACCTCAGCCAGCTGAGTGCGGTGCTCTCCGGTACGGTGCAGGGTGCGCCAATTACCGGAAGCCTGATGAGCGGCGGCGACTTTGGGGCCGACGGTGGTTTCATCAAGGCGCTGCTGGTCGATGGCACCACCTACACCTACGATCCGAAGGCCAATGCCGGGCAGGGCGGATACGCGGCCAGTGGCGGCGCGGACAAAGCCACCTTCGACACCGTGAGCAACAGCCTGAGCATCAAGACCGGCCTGGGCGGCACCCTGGTGGTGAACATGGACAACGGCGAGTTCACCTACACGCCACCGAAGGACAACGGCAGCGGCCAGGTGGAGAAGTTCGGCTTCACCGCCAGCGACAACGACGGCGATACCCGCAATGCCAGCCTGACGGTCAACATCAACAGCAATGGCGCGCCGGTCGCGGGTGCCGACCACATCATCACCAATATCAAGGGCGCTACCCTGACGGTGCCGGCAGAGGCGCTGCTGGCCAATGACCGCGACCCGGACCACGACACGCTGAGTGCCGCGCCGACCACCTTCAATACCAACTTCGCCGACAAGGGCGCGGGCTTCACGACGGGCACCCAGGCGCAGAACATCAAGTTCGATGCCACCGCCAGCAAGGCCGAGAACCAGTTGCGCGACCTGGCCCGCAGCGAGTTCACCAGCCTCAACGGCAGCATGACCGCTGCCCTGGTGGTGGCGGGTTACCTGGGCTCGATCAGCACCGCCAATGCCAACGACGAGGACACCCTGACGGTGACCCTGCGCAAGGGCGAGACCCTGACCCTCGACCATGACCGGCCTGCGGGCAACCTGCTGATGGAATGGAAGGATGCCAGCGGCAGCTACCAGACCATCGCCGATGGCGGCAGCTTCACGGCCACCCATGACGGGGTGTACAGCATCCATGTGATCAATACCGAGAACGCCGCCGGCAACAGCAAGGCTGCCGAGAACTACAAGCTGAGCCTGGTGGTGGACTACAGCAATGCCAGCAACGAGGACTATCACGGCAGCTACACCGTCAGCGATAACCACGGCGGCTACGGCACCGGAGCGGTGGATATCACTTACCAGGCCGGCAACACCCTTACCGGCACCGGCGGTGATGATGTCCTGCTGGCCGGGGCCGGCGATACCACCCTCAACGGTGGCGCCGGTAACGATGTGCTGGTGGCGGGGGCGGGCAACAACAGCCTGCACGGTGGTGATGGCGACGACCTGCTGATCGGTGGGCCTGGCAATGACCTGCTCGACGGCGGAGCCGGCAATGACACTGCCAGCTACGCCAAGGCCACCGCCGGCGTGACCGTGGACCTTGGCCATGTCGGGCAGCAGAACACCGTCGGCGCCGGGCTGGACACCCTGAGCGGTATCGAGAATCTGATCGGCTCGGACTACAACGACACCTTGACCGGCAATGACGGTGACAACCTGCTCAACGGCGGCGCGGGCAACGATGTGCTCAAGGGCGGTGCCGGCAACGACATCCTGATTGGCGGGCCGGGCAACGACACCCTGACCGGCGGCAGTGGCAACGACAGCTTTGTCTGGCAGAAGGGCGATACCGGGCATGACACCGTGACCGACTTCACCCCCGGCAGCGATCACCTGGATCTGTCGCAACTGCTACAGGGTGAGAACGCCACCAGCGCCTCGCTGGACGACTACCTGCACTTCAAGGTCAGCGGCAGCGGCGTCAGCGTGGTGTCGACCATCGAGGTAAGCAGCGTCGCTGGCGCGGCGCCGACCCAGACCATCGACCTGGCCGGAGTGGACCTGGCGCAGCACTACGGGGTGTCCGCCGGGGCGGGCGGGCTGATCGCGGCCGGGCATGACACCGCGACCATCATCAACGGCATGCTCAATGACCATTCGTTGAAGGTGGATACGGTGTAAGCCAGCAGCCCATCGCGGGGCAAGCCCGCCCCGCGATGGCGTCACTGTGGCCGGTGCAGGGTCTTCTGCTTGAGGATCCAGGCGCTGACCAGCACCGCGCTGGTCAGCATGAACGCCCGCGCCCAGAACAACGGCACCAGGTAGCAGGACAGCCCGATGCTGGCCCACATCAACCCGATCGCATAGACCTTGCCCTTGAGCGGAATCCCCTCACCGCTGAGGTAGTCGCGGATCCACGGCCCGAGTTTCGGGTGGTTCACCAGCCAGTGGTGAAAACGTGGCGAGCTGCGGGCGAAGCAGGCCGCCGCCAGCAGCAGGAACGGGGTGGTGGGCAATACCGGCAGGAAGATCCCCGCCACCCCCAGCGCGACGCTGAGCCAGCCGGCGGCCAGCAGCAGGTAGCGCACCACCTCGATCAGTGGTGGCGTGGCTTGAGCAGGGCAGGCTTCTCTTCGGGGGCGTGCAGCAGCAGGAACAGTGCGCTCAGTGCCTCGGGGATCTGCACGATCATGTCGTCCTGCAGGTTGGCGTTGCCGGCAATGTCGGCGAACTCGGGTTGTTCGTCGAACAGACCGGAACCGACCATGATCGGCAGGAGCATTTCGCTGACTTCTTCCTCGGCGTTCTCGAACCAGGCCTCTTCACGCAGGAACACGCCCTCCATGAAGCCGATGCACCAGCCGCGCAGGTCGGAATCGTCCGGCTCTTCGGTCAGGTCTAGTTCACAAGGCAGGTCGAATTCCTCGTCGCTGGCCAACTGGCGGGCGATGTGGCCCTTGAGCGCGACCAGGGTGGCCTCGATCTCGGTGCGCTGGGCATCGCTGGCGTAATGGGGTTCTTCGGCGAACAGCGCGTCGATCCATTCGCGTTCTGGAACTTCCTCGGAGCAGATCGACAGCGCGGTCAGGTAGCCGTGGGCGGCGACGTAGTCCAGCGCTTCTTCGTGCAGCTCATCGGCGTCGAGGAAGGCTTGCAGGCGGGTCAGTTGCTCGGCGAAGGACATTACAGGGCTACCTTGGGGAATAAACGATGCTGAATTCTAGCACCTTGCGGCGCTCGCGGGGCAAAGCGAACGTCTGTCACCGGGGCATGCCGGGGTACGCGGCAGTCGGGTATACTCCGCTGTTTTTCGTGCCAGGTGGCGTTTTGCGGCCATCCGGCAAAAACCGCTTACGCATTCGGTGTGTGCGCGGCGGATTTATCGTCCAGCCTGAGTCCAGGATGGTACGGCGATTTTGGAGTGGCAAATGCTCGAACAGGCTCAGCGCGTCCTCAAGGATGTCTTCGGTTACGATAGTTTCCGCGGGCGCCAGGCAGCGATCATCGAATGTGTGGCGGGCGGTGGCGACGCGCTGGTACTGATGCCCACTGGTGGCGGCAAGTCCCTGTGCTTCCAGGTGCCCGGCTTGCTGCGCCCCGGCTTGACTGTGGTGGTGTCGCCGCTGATCGCGCTGATGGACGACCAGGTCGCCACCCTCGACGAGCTGGGCGTGGCCGCCGCTGCGCTGAACTCCACGCTCAGCGCCGAGCAGCAGCGCGACCTGGCCGGGCGCCTGCGCCGCGGCGAGGTGAAGATGCTGTACCTGGCTCCTGAGCGCCTGGTGCAGCCGCGCATGCTGGACTTCCTGCGCGGCCTGGACATTTCCCTGTTCGCCATCGACGAGGCCCACTGCGTCTCGCAATGGGGCCACGACTTCCGCCCCGAGTACCTGCAACTGGGCCAGCTCGCCGAGCTGTTCCCCCATGTGCCGCGTATCGCCCTGACCGCCACCGCCGACATGCGCACCCGCGAGGAGATCGTCCAGCGCCTGCACCTGCAGGGCGCCGAGCGTTTCCTGTCGAGCTTCGACAGGCCGAACATCTTCTACCGCATCGTGCCCAAGGAGGCGCCGCGCAAGCAGTTGATGGCGTTCCTCGGCGAGCGGCGCGGCAACGCCGGCATCGTCTATTGCCTGTCGCGCAAGAAGGTCGACGAGACCGCGGCCTTCCTTTGCGACCAGGGCTTCCCGGCGCTGCCGTACCACGCCGGCCTGGCTGCGGAGACCCGCGCCGCCAACCAGCACCGCTTCCTCAACGAGGAAGGGCTGATCATGGTCGCCACGATTGCCTTCGGCATGGGCATCGACAAGCCCAACGTGCGCTTCGTTGCCCACCTCGACCTGCCCAAGTCGCTCGAGGCCTATTACCAGGAGACCGGCCGTGCCGGCCGTGACGGCCTGCCGTCGGACGCCTGGATGGCCTACGGCCTGCAGGACATGGTGATGCTCAAGCAGATGCTGCAGAACTCCGAGGGCGACGAGCGCCACAAGCGCATCGAGCAGCACAAGCTCGACGCCATGCTGGCCCTCTGCGAGGAAACCCGTTGCCGCCGCCAGTCGTTGCTGGCCTATTTCGACGAGGTGCTCGAGAAGCCCTGCGGGCACTGCGACAACTGTGTCGACAACGTGCAGACCTGGGACGCCACCGAGCCCGCGCGCCAGGCCTTGTCGGCGGTGTTTCGCACCGGCCAGCGCTATGGTGTCGGCCATCTGGTCGATGTGCTATTGGGCAAGGACACCGAGAAGGTACGCAATTTCGGCCACGAGAAGCTGTCGGTGTTCGGCGTCGGCAAGACGCTGGCCGAGGCCGAGTGGCGCTCGCTGTTCCGCCAGTTGGTGGCGCGCGGGCTGGTGGACATCGACCTGGAAGGCTACGGCGGCCTGCGCCTGTCCGATAGCTGCCGGCCGCTGCTGCGCGGTGAGGTGAACCTGCAACTGCGCCGCGACCTCAAGCCGCAGACCGTGGCCAAGGCGTCCGGCGGTAGTGGCGGCAGCCCGGCCAGCCAGCTGGTGCGCGCCGAGGAGCGCGAACTGTGGGAGGCGTTGCGCACCTTGCGGCGCAAGCTGGCCGAAGAGCACAGCGTGCCGCCTTATGTCATCTTCCCCGACTCCACTTTGCTGGAGATGTTGCGCAGCATGCCCACCAGCCTCAGCGACATGGCCCAGGTCAGTGGCGTCGGCGCGCGCAAGCTGGAGCGCTACGGCCAGGCCTTCCTCGAGGTGCTCAATGGCTCCGGTGGCACCGAGGAAGCGCCGAAGGTGGTGCTCGACCTGCGTCACGAACTGGTCAGCCTGGCCCGCGCCGGCATGACGCCGGCGCAGATCGCCGGGCAGCTCAACTGCACCGAGAAGAACGTCTACAGCTTGCTGGCCGAGGCCATCGGCCGCCAGGAGCTGAGCCTGGAGCAGGCGCTGGACTTGCCCGAAGAGCTGATGATGGAAGTACAGGATGCCTTCCTCGACGGCGAGGGCGAGCTGCCGCCGGTGTCAGCTGTGGCACCGCTGTTCGGCCAGCGGGTGCCCGAAGGTGTGCTGCACTGCGTGCGGGCGGCGCTGGCGGTGGAGTTCGGCGTGTGATTGCCGGCATTTGTGCCATTTGCTGACCTTTGTCATACCCTTACATGATTATCAGTCATTTCCATGGCGTCGAACCTTGCCTGATCGGTCGGGCCATGGTTAGCTGGCTAATAATTAGTTCTATTCATTGAGTTACTTATGCCCCTGACCGACAACCAACACCGCTTCGGCATGCAGCTGGCCCAGATGTCCCGAGGCTGGCGCGCCGAGCTGGACCGCCGCCTGGCCGGGCTCAACCTGTCGCAAGCCCGCTGGCTGGTGCTGCTGCACCTGGCCCGGTTCGACGAGGCGCCGACCCAGCGTGAGCTGGCCCAGAGCGTGGGCGTCGAGGGCCCGACCCTGGCGCGCCTGCTCGACAGCCTGGAAAGCCAGGGGCTGGTGCGCCGCCAAGCCGTGATGGAAGACCGTCGGGCCAAGAAGATCCTCCTGTGCCCGCCGGCCAAGCCGCTGATCGACCAGATCGAGACCATCGCCAATGCGTTGCGGCTCGAGTTGTTCACCGGGGTCGATGAGGCCGACCTGGAAGTGTGCATGCGCGTGCATGCGAAGATTCTCGATAATCTCGAAAAGTCCTGAGCTTTACCCGGATCGCGGGGCAAGCCCGCTCCCACAAGATTTTGCTTGGCTTGTGGGGGCGGCTTGCCCCGCGATCATTTCTAGAAGGTATGCCCCAGGTTCAGGTACACCGCCTTCTCATGCGCATCGTTGGCGCCATAGCTCAAGTTCAACGGCCCCAGCGGCGTTTCCAGCCCCAGGAAGATGCTCGCCGCATTGATGTAGCCGCTGTCGAACTCGTTGTCGTTGTTCCACGCACGGCCGCGCTCCAGCGAGCCGCCCAGGTACAGCGGGAAGTCCAGCGGCAGGTAGGCGCGTGGCGTCAGGCGGCGGTAGTAGACCATGCGCAGCAGGCTCATGTTCTGCCCGGAGATCGAGTCTTGGCGGAACCCCGATAGCTGCCGTGCGCCGCCGAAGACGAAGCTTGAGGTCACCACTTCGGCATCGTCCAGGGTGCGTCCGTAGCGCCCGCCCAGCACCAGGGTGTTCGGCCCGCTGCTGATGGCCTTGTCGAGGTTGAACAGCCACTGCCGGTAGTTTTGGTCCGAATCCAGTGACTTGTCGTACTTGCGCACGGTCAGGCCTATGTCTTCGCCGCTGTGCGGGAAGTAGACGTTGTCGAAGGTGTCGAAGGAGTACTTGAGTTCGTAGAAGCCCTCATTGAAGCTGACCTTGGGCAGGTCCTGGTCGCCGATACGCACCTCGGCGTTGCCCCAGGCCTTGCCCACGCCCAGGCGCACCTCGCCGTAGGTGCCGATCTGCCGCCCGACATTGAGCCCGAAGCCGTAGCGTTCGAGGCGGTATTCGGCCACCGGGTCGTTGTCCAGGGTGGCCTCGACATTCTGCGAACCCAGGGCCAGGTAGGGGGCGATGAAGTAGCGCGAGCCCACGTCCAGCGGCTGGTAGAACTCGCTGTACAGCTCCTGTTCGTCGCCGATCTGGGCCCGGGTCAGCCATTCGCCGCCGAGCCGGTTGATGCCGTTGACCCGGTAGCTGGCGCCAAGGTTGAAGGCGCTGTCGCCGCGCAGGTCGTCCGACAGGTTCAGGCCCAGGCGCAGGTAATCGGTACCGCCACGCCGCCCGCGGGCGTTGATCACCAGGGTATGTTCATCGCCCTTGTGCGCGACGCGGTATTGCACCTGGTCGAAGTAGTCCAGCCCATAGAGGGTGCCCATGTCGGTCTGCAGGCGGCCGAGGTCCAGCGGTTCGCCGATGGGTTGGCGGATGTAGTAGCGGATCACGTCGTCGCTGACCTTGGAGTCGTTCTCCACCTTGATGGCGGTGATGATCGGCGTGCGCTGCTTCGGCGAACGCGCCATTGCCAGGTTGCTGTCACCCTCGCGCCGGCGCAGCGACGCCAGGCGCGGATCGAGGGCGCGGGTGGCGCGGTAGCCGGCATCGATCATATCCTGGGCGCGGCCGAAGTCGGTGACGCCGAACGCGGACAGCGGCGGCTGGACGAGGATGTCCTCGCGGCGCAGGCTGGCCAGCTGTTCCTCGGAGTTACGCCGGGTCATCAGGGTGATCGACTGGTTGAGTACATCCACCACCGTGGCCAGTTGCTTGCGGTTGCGCAGCGGGGTGCCGATGTCGACTACGATGGCCAGGTCCACGCCCATCTCGCGCACCACGTCCACCGGGATGTTGTCGGTCATGCCGCCATCCACCAGCAGCCGGCCGTCCAGTTCCACCGGGGCGAACACTGCCGGAATCGACATGCTGGCGCGTATCACCTGGGGCAGGTGGCCGCGGCGGAAGATCACCTTCTCGCCACTGGTAATGTCGGTGGCCACGGCGCGAAACGGGATCGGCAGCTTGTCGAAGTCGCGCACGTCGGCGGCATGGGCCAGCTTGCTTTCCAGCAGCAGGGCGAGGTTCTGGCCCTGGATCACGCCCAGCGGCAGGCCCAGGCTGCCGTCGTCGCGAAAGCTCAGCTTCTGCTTGACCAGGAAGTCGCGGTCGTCCTGCTTGCGTCGGAACGGCACGTCCTTGCGCGGTGGGGCGTCGGACAATGCCTGTTGCCAGTCGAGGGTGGTGGCCAGTTTTTCCAGTTCGGCGATGCTGTAGCCCGAGGCGTACAGCCCGCCGACCACCGCGCCCATGCTGGTGCCGGCGATGGCGTCGATGCGCACGCCCTGTTCTTCCAGGGCCTTGAGTACGCCGATATGGGCCAGGCCGCGGGCGGCGCCGCCTGACAGCACCAGGCCGATTTTCGGTCGCGCCGTTTCGGCGGCATGCAAGGTGATGGAAGTGAGCATCAGCAGTAGGCAGAACAGCAGGCGGCGCATCGTGAGTCTCAAACCAGAGGGTAAAGACCGCTAGTATAAGCGGCCCTTCCTACGGAGTTCCCCGACATGGCAGACAGCAAGCCACAAATTGTCATCACTTATTGCACCCAGTGCCAATGGCTGCTGCGCGCCGCCTGGCTGGCGCAGGAGTTGCTCAGCACCTTCGCTGACGACCTCGGTCAGGTCGCCCTGGAACCTGCTACCGGCGGGGTGTTCCGCATCACCTGCGACGGCGTGCAGATCTGGGAGCGCAAGGCCGACGGCGGCTTCCCCGAGGCCAAGGCGCTCAAGCAGCGGGTGCGTGACCAGATCGATCCGCAGCGCGACCTGGGTCACAACGATCGCTGATCAGGCGCTTTCGGCCACGGTCTGCCGGGAGGGTTGCTCGGCGGCCAGGCGGCTGGACAGGATGATGGCGAAGATGATCAAGGCACCACCGGCGAGCATGCGCAGGGTCGGCTGTTCGGCGAACACCACCCAGGCCACGGCGATGCCGTAGACCGGCTCCATGCCGAACACCACCGCGGCGGTACGCGCCTTGATCACCGCGAGGCTGGCGACGAACAGGCTGTGGGCGACGCCGGTGCAGAAGATGCCGAGCAGGGCGATCCACAGCCAGTCCATGGGTGCCACGGCAGCCAGGCCCGGCGCGGCGAACGGCAGCAGGCACAGGCTTACCACCAGGTTCTGCCACAGCGCCGCCTGTACGGCGGGCAGGCGCCCGGAACCGGCGCGGTTGGTCAGCGACAGCAGCGAGAACAGCAGGCCCGAGAGCAACGCCCAGAGCAGCCCGCCGGTGGCCTCGCTGGCGAGGTCGAAGGCGGGGGTGACCAGCACCAGGCCGATGCTCACCAGCAGCACCAGGACAGCCTCGTTGCGGCGAATGCGTTCACGGAACAACAAGCCTTCAAGGATCACCGTGAATGCCGGAAAGCTGGCGAAGCCGAGGGTGGCGATGGCCACGCCGCCGACCTTGACCGCGATGAAGAAGCTCACCCAATGCCCGGCCAGCAGCACACCCCCCAGCAACAGGCGGCGCAAGTCCTGGCCGCGCAGCGGTTGCCAGGCCTGGCGCGCCAGGCCGGCAAACAGGCCCAGCGCCAGCACGGCGAACGCGGCACGACCAAAGACGATGATCGAGGGGCTGGCACTGGCGGCCAGTTTGCCGAAGACGCCAGTCAGGCCGAAGAACAGCGCGCCGATATGCAGGGCGCCAAGGGCGGTGCGGTGGTTCATGGTGGTCCTTTGAGTACAGTGAGCGTTGCGTGCTGGCTCCATCACGGGACAAGTCGCGATGAGGTCGATACAGGCAGCAGTGTATGTTCGATCCTCAGGCAGATCTGTCGCCCACCTCGCGCCCGTTGTTGCCAGACTCGCGCCGCAACGCCAGCGGCGTGCAGCCGAACGCCCGCAGCACCGCCGCGCTGAATGCGCTCTGCGAGCCATACCCCACGCGCGCGGCAATCTCGCCCACCGGCAACACCGTCTCACGCAACAGCCGGCGCGCCATCGTCAGCCGCCGTTGGCGGATGTAGTCCATCGGCGTCAGGCCGCACTCGCTGGCAAACCGCGCATGCAGCCGCGCACTGGACAGTCCGGCCAGTCGCGCCAGGTCGGCGACCTGCAGCGGGTAGGCGGCGTGCTGCTCGATATGGCGGTCGAAGGCAGCATAGGGCAAGCGCCTGCTGGACAGCACCGGGGCGCAGGCCTGTGGATTGAGGCTGGCCAACAGCAACACCGCTCCCTGGCGGGCAATCAGCGGGTCGTCCACGGGGCTGCTTGCCAGCCAGTCCACCAACTGCTGCTGGCGGCTGTCCAGGCTCAGTGGGCCGGGGCTGTCGAGCAGGCGCCGGCTGTCGTGGGCGTGCTCGCCCAGATGATCGCCGAGCCATTGTCCGCCCGGTACGTCCAGTACCAGGCAATCGCTGCCCTCTCGGCTCCCACAAGTGTGGTGGGCACCGGCGGGAACCACCATCAGGTCCTGGCGAGCGACCCGGCCGCCGCGTCCATCCACCTCGAAATCCAGGCGCCCGCCGAGGCCGAACACCAACTGTGGATGGTCGTGGCTGTGGGCGATCAGGTCGTGGCGGTAGTGGCGCAACGAGAGCAAGGGGCCGGCGGTCATGGTGAGTCCTCACGGGGCAGGCGAAGATTGTACACCTGCAGGCGAGGGCAGGATGGTCATGTACCTGCCACCAATCTGTCACCTGCGCCTGCCAGTCTCCAGCAAACAGCGCCGGAGCCTGCCCATGAGCCACGCCGAACCTCTTCGCCCGTCACGCAAGCAGCGTGTCCGCACCCTGTGGATTTCCGATGTACACCTGGGCACCCGCGACTGCCAGGCCGAACACCTGGCGCATTTCCTCAAGGGCTACCAGGCCGAGCGTATCTACCTGGTCGGCGATATCATCGATGGCTGGAAACTGCGCAGCGGCATCTACTGGCCTCAGGCCCACACCAATGTCATCCGCCGCCTGCTGACCCTGAGCAAGCGCGGCACCGAGGTGATCTACATTACCGGCAACCATGACGAATTCCTGCGGCGCTACTCGAAACTCATCCTGGGCAACATCCAGCTGGTGGACGAGGCCGAACACCTCACAGTCGACGGCCGGCGCCTGCTGGTGATCCATGGCGACCAGTTCGACGTGATCACCCGCTACCACCGCTGGCTGGCTTTTCTTGGCGACCGGGCCTACGAGTTCACCCTGGTGCTCAACCGTTGGCTCAACCACTGGCGCGCCCGCTATGGCTACGGCTACTGGTCGTTGTCGGCGTACCTCAAGCACAAGGTCAAGGGCGCGGTTAACTTCATCAGCGACTTCGAGGACGCCATCGCCCACGAGTGCACCCGGCGTGGCTTCCATGGTGTGGTGTGCGGGCATATCCACCATGCCGAGATCCGCCAGGTGGGCGAGGTGGAGTACCTCAACTGCGGCGACTGGGTGGAGTCGTGCACCGCGCTGATCGAACACTGGGACGGGCGGATCGAGCTGTACCGGTTTGCCGAGGCGCAGGCGCTGGAAGCAGCGCTGCGCTTGGCAGAGCTGGGCGAGCCGGCCTAGTGTCTCGTCGGCTGAGCCTGTGATCGCGGGGCAAGCCCGCTATCGGTAGTGGCAGATCAGGCGGTGGCTTGCAGGGCTGCCTTGTAGATGGACTGCCTGGGCTGGGCGAACAAGCGCTCCAGCATGGGCTCGAAGAACGCAAGCGGCAGGCTTTCATAGTCCGGATCGAACGCCGCCGCGTCGTAGCGGGCGCAGAACTCGAGGGTCCGCTGGTAATGCGGGTGATCGCGGAATTGCTCGCGCAGGTTGCGATTCATGCCCAGGTGGTGGAAGAAGAAGTAGCCCTGGAAGATCCCGTGTTTCTCGATCATCCACAGGTTCTCGTCGCTGACGAACGGCTTGAGGATCGCCGCGGCGATATCGGGGTGGTTGTAGCTGCCCAGGGTGTCGCCGATGTCATGCAGCAGGGCGCAGACCACGTACTCTTCATCGCGGCCGTCGCGGTGGGCACGGCTGGCGGTCTGCAAGGAATGGCTCAGGCGGTCGATGGGGAAGCCGCCGAAGTCGCCGTCGAGCAGGCGCAGGTGGGCGAGGATGCGCTGGGGCAACTGCTGGGCGTAGGCACGAAAGTCGTCGGCGATGATCGCCCAGTCCTGGGCGGTGCCATCGCGCATGTGGCTGAAACTGGCTTGCTTGCTCATCACCGCGTGCCGCTCGTGTCGGGGAACATACCGCAGTGTTGGCCAGGATCCGGGCTTTGGCAGTGGCCGGCCGGGACGCGAACCTGGCCTTGCGGGCCGATTCAGAGGCTCAGGCGGCCCAGCAGGATGTCGCGGAACATGGCGAAGTCGCCGACCAGGCTGTACCAGGGGTGGCTGAAGGTGGCGGGGCGGTTCTTCTCGAAGAAGAAGTGCCCGGCCCAGGCGAAACCATAGCCGGCCAGCGGCACGGCCAGCAGCAACAGCCACTTGCCGCTGCCGATGCTGTAGGCGAGCAGGGCGATCACCAGGCTGGTGCCGACGAAGTGCAGGCGACGGCAGGTGGGATTGCTGTGCTCGCCCAGGTAATAGGGGTAGAACTCGGCAAAACTGCGGAACTGCGCGGTGCGGGTCATGGCGGGCTTCCGGATCTGCGGGTCTTGCTGACAGGATACACGGCGTGGAGCCTGAATCGAGTCTAGAGTCACTGGGTGCGATGGCCAGTGACAATAGGCGCCAATTGAGTATCCTTTCGGTTCACCGCAGGAGCGGTCAGCACAAGAGCCTGTCATGAGTGAGAGAACCACGTCAGCCAGCTGGGCATCAGGGATCGTCAAGGCACTCGAGCTGGAAGGGCTCGATTGCCCGGCCATGTTCAAGCAGCTCGGGCTCGACTTCGCCGCCTTGGACGACCCCGACGCGCGATTCACCCAGGATTCGATGACCCGGCTGTGGCAGCTGGCGGTCGAGCTTTCCGGCAACGAGGCGATCGGCCTGAACATGGCCAGGGTGGTACGCCCCGCTTCGTTCCATGTGGTGGGCTATGCGTTGATGTCCAGTCGTACCCTGGCCGAGGGCTTCGAGCGACTGGTGCGCTACCAGCGCATCATCGCAGAGAGTTCGGACTTGAGCTTTCGCCTCGAACCCGACGGCTATGCCTTGGTACTGACCGTGCACGGCGATCACCTGCCGCCGACCCGGCACAGCGCCGAAGCCTCGCTGGCCTGTGCCCTGGCGTTGTGCAGCTGGCTCAGCGGGCGGCCGATCCAGCCGCGGCGTGTACTGATCCAGGGCGCCCTGCCGAAAAATGTCGAGCCATACAAGGTGGCTTTCCACGCGCCGCTGCAGTTTGGCGCGGCCCATGACGCGCTGGTGTTCGCACCCGCCGACATGGAGGCGCCGTTGCCTACCGCCAACGAGGCGATGGCGGTGCTGCACGACCGTTTCGCCGGCGAGTACCTGGCGCGTTTCTCGGAAAGTCGGGTGACCCACCGCGTGCGCCAGGTGCTCTGCCGCATACTGCCCCAGGGCGAGCCCAAGCGCGAAACCGTGGCCCAGGCCCTGCACCTTTCGCAGCGCACCTTGCAGCGGCGCCTGCAGGACGAGGGCACCAGCTTCCAGACCCTGCTCGACGACACCCGCCGCGAACTGGCCGAGCAGTACCTGGCGCAGCCAGGCACCACGCTGCTGGAAAC
Organism: Pseudomonas soli; assembly: GCF_021283165.2. Taxonomy (NCBI): domain Bacteria; kingdom Pseudomonadati; phylum Pseudomonadota; class Gammaproteobacteria; order Pseudomonadales; family Pseudomonadaceae; genus Pseudomonas; species Pseudomonas soli. The sequence continues at coordinate 4,448,190 of NZ_CP128543.1, read as the reverse complement.
CTCCTACCTGCTGGGGTTTGCTGATCCGAGTAATTTCTACCGGGCGTTTCGCCGCTGGTTCGACAGCACGCCGAGCGAGTACCGCACGCGTCTGTCGGTCAGTGACGCCAGAACGCCGGCATGCACAACACCAGCACCGTGATGATCTCCAGGCGGCCCAGCAGCATGCCGCCGGCAAGGATCCATTTGGCGGCATCCGGCAGCGTCGCGTAGTTGCCGGCCGGGCCGATCACTTCGCCCAGCCCGGGGCCGACGCCCGAGACGGTCCCGGCGGCACCGGTGAGCGCGGTCATCCAGTCCACGCCCAGCAGCGACAGCAGCAGGGCGATGATGCAGATGGTGATGGCGAAGAAGAACGAGAAGGTCAGGATCGAGCGCACGATCTCTTCGTCGAGTCGGTGGCCGTTGTATTTCTGCTTGATCACCGCGCGCGGATGGATCAGCTGGTTGAGGTTGGCCTTGAGCAGGATGTAGGCGACCTGGAAGCGGAAGATCTTGATACCGCCGGCCGTCGAGCCGGAGCAGCCGCCGACGAAGCCCAGGTAGAAGAACAGCATCAGCGAGAAGTTGCCCCACAGGCTGTAGTCGCCCAGGGCGAAGCCGGTGGTGGTGACCACCGAGGTGACGTTCAGCGCCACGTGGCGCAGGGCATCGAGCCAGTGCAGCTCGGTGGTGGCCCAGTACCAGGTGCCGAGGACCAGCCAGGTGGCCACCAGCATGGCCAGCAGGCCCTGCACCTGCTGGTCCTTGATCAACGCCCGGCGGTGGCCGCGCAGGGTCGCCACGTACAGGGTGAATGGCACGCTGCCCATGATCATCACCACCACCGCGACCCAGTGCACCGCAGGGATATCCCATTTGGCCAGGGACTGGTCGGAGGTGGAGAACCCGCCGGTGGAGATCGCCGACATGGCGTGGTTGATCGCATCGAACAGGCCCATCCCCGCCCACCAGAAGGCCAGGCTGCCGAACACGGTGATGCCGACGTACACCGCCACGATCGACTTGGCGACCATGTGCGAGCGCGGCATGACCTTCTCCGAGCGGTCGGAGGACTCGGTCTGGAACAGGCGCATGCCACCGATGCGCAGCAACGGCAGGATCGCCACCGCCATGCCGATGAAGCCGATGCCGCCCAGCCAATGCAGCATCGAGCGCCACATCAGGATGCCCGGCGACATGCTGTCCAGGCCGCTGAGCACGGTGGCGCCGGTGGCGGTGATGCCGGACATGCTTTCGAAGAAGGCGTCGGTGTAGCTGATGTGCTGGGTCAGCAGGAAGGGCAGGGCGGCGAACACGCAGACCACCAGCCAGCTGCTGACGGTCAGCAGGTACATGTCGCGGGGGCGCAGGTGCACGTGCTCGGGGCGGCCGGGGATGACCAGGCCCAGGCCCGCGAGGAAGGTGATCAGGCTCGACCAGAGGAACGACGGCATGTCGCCGGTGCGCTCGAAGACCACCAGGGTCGCCATGGGCACCACCATGCTCACCGCCAGGGTGATCAGGAAGATGCCGATGATGAAACCAATGATCCTTAAGGTCGGCAACGCCATGTGATCTGCTCTGACTCGCTACGGAAAGGGCGCCATTCTACCTGTGGGCCGGGTCTTGTAAACGCCGATTGCTGGCCTCCACGGAGCGGGCTTGCACCGCGATGGCCGGATCGCGGGGCAAGCCCGCTCCCACGATCCCCCTCGATGGTGCAGAATGGCCGCACTTTCAATCTGCCAGGAGGGTAGCCCATGGAGGCTCTCGACGCATTGCTCAACCGTGTTTCCGTGCCACGCCTGACTGACCCTGCGCCCAATGCCGCCCAGCGCGAGGCGCTGTTCCAGGCCGCATTGCGTGCGCCTGACCATGGCCAGCTGCGCCCCTGGCGTTTCCTGACCATCGAAGGGCAGGGCCGGGAAAAGCTCGGCGAGCTGTTCGCCGAAGCCGTGCAAGCCAAAGGTGAGGCCACCCAGGCGGCGCTCGACAAGGCCCGGGCGATGCCGCTGCGTGCGCCGTTGCTGATCGTGGTGATCGCCCGGCTGCAGGATCACTTCAAAGTGCCGAAGATCGAGCAGCGACTGGCCGCCGGCTGCGCCGCCCATGGCATCCTGATCGCCGCCCATGCCCAGGGTATCGGCGCGGTATGGCGCACCGGCGACATGGCCTTCGACGCCCATGTGCACAAGGGGCTGGGGCTTGCCGAGAACGAAGAGCTGATCGGTTACCTGTATGTCGGCACGCCAATGGCCGAGCCACGCACCGCGCCGATCCTGGAAACTGCCGAGTACGTCAGCGCCTGGGGCGAGTGATTGAGTGGGGCCGCTGCGCAGCGGCCCCTGTATTAGTCAGCCAGCGCTAACTTCGCTGGGCAGTTCCAGCGTAGCCACGAACCCACCCTGCGGATGGTTCGCAAGCTTCAGGCTGCCACCATGGCGCTCCGCCGCCTTGCGTGCAATCGCCAGCCCCAGCCCATGTCCCGGCGCCTCTTGCCCCGGTGCCCGGAAGAATGGCTCGCCCAGCTGCGCGAGATGCTCGGCCGCCACCCCCGGCCCATGGTCGCGCACGCTCAGCACGATACGGTCCTGTTCGCGGCTGGCGCGCAGCTCGATCGGCTGCCCGGCCGGATTGAAGCGCAGCGCATTGCGCAGCAGGTTGTCCACCGCTCGTTCGATCAGCGTCGGCCAGCCTTGCAGGGTCAGGCCAGGCTGCATCTCCAGACGCACCTCCTGATCCGGCGCTGACAGCTGGGCATCCTTGCGCACGCCGCCCAGCAAGGCATTGAGGTCCACCGGCTCGGCATGTGCCTGCTCGGCATCGACCCGGGCAAGCACGAGGATTTCGCTGATCAAGTCTTCCAGACGATCGCATTCGCGGGTCAGGCGTGGCCACAGGGCCTGACGCTGTTCCGGCTCGGCGCGCTCGGCCAGGGCCAGGGCGATGCGCAGCCGGGCCAGGGGTGAACGCAGTTCGTGGGACACATCGCGCAACAGCTGGCGCTGGCTGCCGATCAGGCTCTGCAGGCGTGCGCCCATCTTGTTGAAGTCGTTGGCCAGCACGCCGAACTCGTCACGGCGCACGGCCAGCCGCGCCAGGCTGTTCTGCTGGTAGCTGGTCTGCCCCAGGTCGTGCACGGCGCCGCGCAGGCGGCTGAGCGGGCGGGTGATCGACAGGGTTACCAACAGGCTGAACAGGGTCAGCACCACCAAGGCTATGCCCAGGGCGCTGAGCGGCCAGATAAGGCTTTCGCGGTGCCAGGCGGCCAGCTCCGGGTGGGGGATACGGTAGATCAGCAGGTAGGTCTCACCGCTGCCGGGGCTGGTGTATTCCTCGGTCAGGCGGCGCCACGGCAGGCGACGTTCGTCGTTGTGCTGGCGTGCCTCGAAGGCCGCGGCGCGGCGCGGGAAGGTGCCGGGGACCACGGCATCGCCGCTGTCGTCGAGCACCTGCACGTCGATCTTGTAGCGCTGCTTGCGCCGTTCCAGGAAGCGTTGCGACGACTCCAGGCCTTCCTGTTCGTAGTGCTGGGCCCAGTGGCTGGCCAGGTTGTTCAGGCCTGGGTGGCGACTGAGGATCCAGGTGTCCTGGTTGAGCATGTGCCCGAGCAGGATTGACAGCCCGGCGACCAGGGCGATGGCCAGCCAGAAGCTGGCCAGGATGCGCCAGAACAGTGAACGCAAGACAAGCACCTCCAGGAAATGGCGAAAGCCCGGCGCGCTGGGAAGCGGGCCGGGCATCGGGCTGACAGCTTACTGGGCCTTGCCGGTTTTTTCAGCCTTCCAGGCCTGGAACTCCTGCCACTCGGCCTTGCGCGCGGCGCGCTCCTTCTGCAGGTCGTCGAATTTCTTCTGCTGGTCGGGCTTGAGCAAGGCGCGGATCTGGCCTTCGGTCTTGTCGTGGCTGGCCTTGAGCTCGTCCTTCAGGGCTTTCTGCTCGGCGGCGGGCAGCTTGGCGATGTAGCGTTCGTTGATGTCGCGGCGTTGCTTCATCTGCTCGCCCATCAGCTTGCCGATCTGCTGGCGCTGGTCGCGGCTCAGGTCCAGCTGGGCGAAAGGCGCGTCACCGCGATGATGCGGGCCGTCGTGGCGCGGGCCGCCTTCGGGCATGGCCATGGCCACGGTCGGCAGGGCGGCGGCGAACATCAGGGCGATAAGGGTCTTGCGCATGGTGTCTCTCCTTTCAGGGGCCGGTGGTTACCGGATGAGCCCAGTCTAGGGAGATCAAGGTCAAGGGCGGTCAGGCGAGGGTAAAGGCTGGGTAAAGATGACAGGGCCGCGCAGCGGCCCCGGTTTTACTACAGACTGTAGTAATAGCCGCGGCTGCGCAGGGCGACGATGCGCGGGCGGCCATCCGGGTGCGGCCCGATCTTCTTGCGCAGGTTGCTGACATGCATGTCCAGGCTGCGGTCATAAAGCGTGAGCTTGCGGCCCAGGCCGATCTGCGCCAGTTCCTGCTTGTCCAGCGGCTCGCCGGGTTGGCGCAGCAAGGCTTCGAGGATGCGGCTTTCCGACAGCGTGAGGGTCATCTCGCGCTGGTCGATGCTGACCACGCCGCGTACCGGGCTGAAGATCAGGTCGCCGATCTCCATCTGGCTGCTGGGCGCGCTGGGGTGGCTGCGGCGCAACACCGCGCGCAGGCGGGCGGTGAGCTCGCGGGGGTCGCAGGGCTTGGCCAGGTAGTCGTCGGCTCCCAGCTCCAAGCCAAGGATGCGATCCAGCGGCTCGCCACGGGCCGAAAGCATCAGCACCGGCAGGTCGGTGTGTTCGCTGCGCAGCTGTTTGAGCAGTTCCAGGCCGCTGCCGTCGGGCAGCATGACATCCAGCACCACCGCCGCCGGGGCGTGGGTGGCCAAGGCCTGGCGCGCACTCTGGCCATCGTGGCAGGCGCGCACCGCAAACCCTTCCTGGGTCAGCCAACTGCCGAGCAGCTCGCACAGTTCCTGGTCATCATCAATTAGTAACAGCTCGCTCATTTCTCACTCAATTCAACCATTGCCGGCGTCTTCTGTGTCCGCCGCTGGCTAAGATACCGCAGACTGCGGACAACAGTGCAACGGCCGAGCCGATCAGGAACCATTGCTGCTGGTCGGTCAGCGGGCTTCGCGGGGCGCTGGCGCCTGCCTGCAGTTCCTTGATCGTCAGCTTCAGGCGCTGGTTGTCCTGGCGCAGGCGGGCGAGCTGGGCGCTTTCACGCTCGCTGTCCTGGTTCTGCAGTTGCTGGGTCAGCGCCGTGCGCTGTTTCTCGCTTTCTTCCAGGCGCTGCTGCAAGTCGGTGATCCGCGCCCCGGCTTCCAGCGACAGCGGCTGTTCGGCCGTGGCGAAAGGGGACAGCAGCAACAGGCAAAGCAGCAGGGACATCGGACCTTGACGCATTGGAACTCCTGATTCGTATCGATTCAGGAGGTTGTCGGCCAGTCGTCGGATTTTATGAGTAGTGCCGCGCGGGGTGTAGCAGGGAGCGGCTTCGTGGGGGCGGGCTTGCCGCTGCGAAGCCCGTCCCGGTAAAGCCTGTTACGGCAGGACTTGCTTGAACGGCTTGACCACGACCTTGGCGTACACGCCCGCGGCAATGTACGGATCGGCGTCGGCCCAGGCCTGGGCGGCGGCCAGGGAGTCGAACTCGGCGACGATCAGGCTGCCGCTGAAGCCGGCGGCGCCCGGGTCGTTGCTGTCGATGGCCGGGTGCGGGCCGGCAAGCACCACACGGCCCTCGGCCTTGAGCTGCTGCAGGCGTTCGATATGCGCGGGGCGGGCGGCCAGGCGGTTTTCCAGGGAGTTTTCGACGTCGCTGGCGATGATGGCGTAGAGCATGTCAGTCCTTGGGTTTGGAGGTGGAGGGGTCGGCATCGTGCAGGTGGCGCGACAGGTAGACCCCCTGGGCCACCAGGAACAGCACGGTCATGCCCAGGCTGCCGAATACCTTGAAGTCGACCCAGATGTCCTGGAAGGTGAAGGCGACGAACAGGTTGGCGGCGCCGCACACCAGGAAGAAGGCGATCCACGCCACGTTCAGGCGGTTCCACACTGTTTCTGGAAGTGTCAGGGCATGGCCCATTATGCGTTTGATCAGCACCCGGTCACCGATGAAGTGGCTGCCGGCGAACGCCAGGGCGAACAGCCAGTTGACCACGGGCGCCTTCCACTTGAGGAAGGTCTCGCTGTGGAAGGCCAGGGTCAGGCCACCGAACACCAGGCAGGCGACCAGGGTCAGCAACTGGCCCTTCTCCAGCTTGCCGTGGCGCAGGAACAGCGCGCCGTAGACCACCACGGAGCTGACGATCAGCATGGCGGTGGCGCTGTAGATCCCGCCGAACTCGAAGCCGTGGCCGGCGAATTCGACCGGGCGCGGGTCAAGCTTGTAGACGATGAAGAACAGCAGCAGCGGGATGAAATCGATGAATTGTTTCACAGTGGCAGCCAGAAGCGGGATGTGACGGCATAATAACAAACATCGATTCCTGCGAAAGCGCTCCTCCATGAATGTTGATCTGCACTGTCACAGCACGGCCTCCGACGGCGCCCTGTCGCCCACGGCACTGGTCGCCCGGGCCCATGAGCACGGGGTGCGCACGCTTTCGCTCACCGACCATGACACCCTCGAAGGCCTGCCGGAGGCGCGCCAGGCGTGCCTGGACAACGGCATGCAGTGGGTCAGCGGCGTGGAGCTGTCGTGCACCTGGGGCGGCGCCACCATTCATGTGCTGGGCTACGACTTCCCCCTCGACGCGCCGCCGTTGCTCGATGCCATCGCCAACCTGCACCGTGGTCGTTGGCTGCGCGCCGAGGAAATCGACCGCAAGCTGGCGGCCAAGGGCATGCCCGGCGCGCTGGACGGCGCGCGGGCCGTGCAGCAGGAACTGGGCGACAGCGGCAACGCCCCGGCGCGCCCGCACTTCGCCGAGTTCATGGTCCGCGCCGGCTTCGTCAAGGACCGCGGCGAGGCGTTCCGCAAGTGGCTGGGCGCCGGCAAGCTGGGCGACGTCAAGCTGCACTGGCCGACGCTTGAGGAAACTGTCGCGACGCTGCGTGAGTCCAATGCGTGGGTGAGCCTGGCCCATCCCATGCACTACGAACTGACCCGCAGCAAGCGCAGACGGCTGATTGCCGACTATATTCAGGCTGGAGGGCAGGCACTGGAAGTGGTCAACGGGATGATGCCGCCCGAGCAGGTGGGGACGATGTCGATCCTCACCCGTGAGTTCGGCCTGCTGGCAAGCGCCGGCAGCGACTTCCACGGCCCTGGCACCTGGGGCGAGATCGGTGCCTACCGGCCATTGCCTGAGGACCTGCCACCCCTGTGGCGCCGATTCCGACATGAACAGCCTATGGCGGTATGAACAGGACGACTTCGTGAGCCAATTTTTCCAGATTCATGCGGAGAACCCGCAGCCGCGCCTGATCAAACAGGCTGTCGAGATCATCCGCAAGGGTGGGGTGGTGGTTTATCCGACCGACTCGGCCTATGCCATGGGCTGCCAGATCGGTGACAAGGCTGCCATCGAGCGCGTGCGCCGCCTGCGCCAGCTGGACAAGCACCACAACTTCACCCTGCTGTGCTGCGACCTGTCCGAGATGGGCACCTTCGCCAAGATCGACACGGCGACGTTCCGCCTGCTCAAGGCCCACATTCCGGGCCCGTACACCTTCATCCTCAACGCCACCCGCGAGGTGCCGCGCCTGCTGATGCACGACAAGCGCCGCACCATTGGCCTGCGCGTGCCGTCCAACCCCATCGTCCTGGCCCTGCTCGAGGAACTGGGCGAACCGCTGATGAGCGTCAGCCTCATCCTGCCGGGCGACGAGGAGCCGATGACCGACCCCTACGAGATCCGCCAGCGCCTGGAGCACCACGTCGACCTGATCATCGACGGCGGCTTCGGCGACCTGAAGGCCTCGACCGTCATCGACCTGTCCGGTGACGAGCCCGAGCTAATCCGTGAAGGCTGCGGGGATCCGACGCCGTTCCTGGTCAACGCGTGAGCCAGGTACAAGCCCCCGAGGCGCCGGCCACAGAGGCGCAGACGCCGTTCCAGCTGCAACTGGCCCTGGTCTACGGCGAAGCCCTGACCGAGATGCCGGTCGACCTGTACATTCCGCCGGATGCCCTGGAAGTCTTCCTCGAAGCCTTCGAAGGCCCGCTGGACCTGTTGCTGTACCTGATCCGCAAGCAGAACGTGGACATTCTCGACATCCCCGTGGCCGAGATCACCCGCCAGTACATGAGCTACGTCGAGCTGATGAAGAGCGTGCGCCTGGAGCTTGCGGCCGAGTACCTGGTGATGGCCGCCATGCTTGCCGAGATCAAGTCGCGCATGCTGCTGCCGCGTTCCGGCGAGGTCGAGGAGGAGGAGGGCGACCCGCGCGCCGAACTGATTCGCCGGCTGCAGGAGTACGAGCGGTTCAAGGCCGCCGCCGAAGGTATCGATGAGTTGCCCAGGGTCGGACGCGAAGTCGTCGTGCCGCGCCTGGAGGCTCCGCAAGCCAAGGTGCGCAAGTTGTTGCCGGAGGTGGCGCTGGAAGAGATCCTGCTGTCCATGGCCGAGGTCATGCGCCGCAACGACCTGTTCGAGAGCCACCAGATCACCCGCGAGGTGCTGTCGACCCGCGAACGCATGAGCGAAGTGCTCGACCGCCTCAAGGGCGGTGCCTTCGTGCCCTTCGTCGAGCTGTTCACCCGCGAGGAAGGCAAGCTCGGCGTGGTGGTGACCTTCATGGCGATTCTCGAGCTGGTGAAGGAATCCTTGATCGAACTGGTGCAGAATGAGCCCTTCGCCCCGATTCACGTCCGTGCCCGGGCAGAATGACCTGACAACTATCGATGAACCTGAACGAACCCCGTGAACTGGCGTCGCTGATCGAGGCCTTCCTGCTTGCCTCGGGCAAGCCGCAATCCCTCGAGCGCCTGTACGAGCTGTTCGAGGAGGCCGAGCGCCCGGCCCCCGCCGTTTTCAAGAAGGCCCTGGAAGTGCTGGGCAAGTCCTGCGCTGGCCGCGCCTTCGAGCTCAAGGAAGTAGCGACCGGCTATCGCCTGCAGATCCGCGAGGACTACGCACCCTGGGTCGGCCGCCTCTGGGAGGAGCGTCCGCAGCGCTATTCCCGCGCGCTGCTGGAAACCATGGCGCTGATCGCCTACCGCCAGCCCATCACCCGTGGCGAGATCGAGGACGTGCGGGGTGTGGCGGTCAACAGCAACATCATCAAGACGCTCATGGAACGCGAGTGGATCCGCATCGTCGGCTACCGCGAGGTGCCCGGGCGACCGGCGATGTTCGCCACCACCAAGGCATTCCTCGATCATTTCAACCTCAAGAGCCTCGATGAGCTGCCGGCGTTGGTCGAGCTGCGCGAGCTGGAGGTGGAACCCGAGGTCGATCCGGACGATGCGCCGGTACCCGCACACCTGCAAGCCCTGGCCGATGCCAGCCTGGGCGAGGAGGGCGAGGAAATGGAGCCGAAGGAGGAGACCAGCTTCCGCTCGCTGCTGGTGGAGCTCGACGCAATGGAAGAAGGGCTCAAGATCGATTTCGATGATTTGCGCGATGAGGCTTCCACCGAGCCCGAGGACGAACCAAAGGCCTGACAACCTAACTCTGTGGAAGCTGGCTTGCGCCTTTGGGCGGAATCTGCTGAACGATCGGCAAAAACCTTCTACCCTCCAGTGCGTTCCCTTGCTGAACCGCGTATGATGCGCGCCCGCTTTCACTACTACACCGGGAGGTGCCCAGATGAGTGACAAAGACCTGCAAGACCAACAACCTACCCCGCCGTCCGGCGAAAAGCTGCAGAAGGTGCTGGCGCGCATCGGCGTCGGCTCGCGCCGTGACGTCGAGGCCTGGATCGGCCAGGGCCGGATCAAGGTCAACGGCGTCGAGGCCACCCTCGGCCTGCGCGTCGACCTGCACGACGCCATCACCGTCGACGGCAAGCTGATCAAGCGCGTCGAAGCCGCCGAGGCGACCCGCCGCGTAATCATGTACAACAAGCCCGACGGCGAGATCTGCACCCGTGACGACCCGGAAGGCCGCCCGACCGTGTTCGACCGCCTGCCGCGGCCGAAAGAGGGCCGCTGGATCAACATCGGCCGCCTGGACATCAACACCACCGGCCTGCTGCTGTTCACCACCGACGGTGAGCTGGCCAACCGCCTGATGCACCCGTCTTATGAAATGGACCGCGAGTACGCAGTGCGTGTGCGCGGCGAAGTCGACGACGACATGGTCGACCGGCTCAAGGCCGGCGTGGTGCTCGAGGATGGCCCGGCCAAGTTCACCGATATCCAGAAGGCGCCAGGTGGCGAAGGCTTCAACCACTGGTACCACTGCGTGGTGATGGAAGGACGCAACCGTGAGGTGCGTCGCCTGTGGGAATCCCAGGGTGTGGTGGTCAGCCGCCTGAAGCGCGTGCGTTTCGGCCCGGTGTTCCTCAACTCCGACCTGCCGATGGGCCGCTGGCGCGAAATGAGCCAGGGCGAGATCGACATTCTCGCCGCGGAAGTCGGCCTGCAGCCGGTGGCACTGCCGGAAATGAAGCTCAAGGCCAAGGACAAGCTCGAGCGCCTGCAGCGCAAGTCGACCCGTCCGCTGGGGCGTGGCGAGCGCGTGCGCACCCTGCGTCCTGCCGCCGAAGGCCAAGCCGAGCGTCCGGCACGTGCGCCGCGTGAAGACGCAGCGCCGCGCAAGGGCAACCGCGGCAGCACGGTGGCCGAGCGTCCGAGCGAGATGCGCAAGCGTCCGTCCCGTCCTGAAGGCGACAAGCCGGCAGGTCGTGGTCGCGGCAAGCCGCGCGGCTGATTCGGCCCGGTAGCGAGAGAGCCAGCCTTCGGGCTGGCTTTTTTGTGCCTGCGGTAAATGGCCCATCGCGGGGCAAGCCGCTCCCACGAATAGTGTGCGCATCGAGGCAGCGGGCCTGCCCCGCAATGGGGCGCAAGGCGGCCCCAAGTACTTGAACGGACAGAAAATTTCCCGACTAGTGGCAAATTTTCAAACCACCTTGTAAAGAAAGTTATACGTTTTTGGGCGTTTTGCCCGGCTTAGCTGTGCTTTTCCATTCTTCGTCACAAAATCTTTCCAAAGCCTGCGCGCCAGAGCCTCCCCGGCCCTCTCCACCCCCTTCCCAAACCCCCGCCCAGGCGCTGAGATAGCGCCATTGCCGTGTGCAGAGCCAGGCAGGATCGCCAGGCACTTAAAACAACAAAATGGAGGCGCCATGCACGCCGATCACTCCGCCTTTTCAGGCCTTCACCCCAGGAACGCTGCGTTTTTTCCACAGGAAACGATGCAACGCGTTGACGCCTGCGCGTTTGCAGGGGTATACAATGCGCCGCGTTTTACCTGTGACTCCCTTGCGTACCGCGCACGCTTGCTGACACCCGGTTGATCCGCCCCTGGCCACCAAGGCCACGAGCGACTGCCCGTCACAAGTATCCAAGGTAACCACCTTGCCCATTCCGCTGCGCCACGAGTGCGGTGGGTCCGATTCCGTCACAGATAAAAACAAGCAGGTGACTTCGTTCATGAGTGGACATAACTCACAGTCCGGCGAACTCAAGCGTGGCTTGAAGAACCGCCATATCCAATTGATCGCCTTGGGCGGCGCCATCGGCACCGGGTTGTTCCTGGGCTCGGCCGGCGTGATGAAGTCCGCCGGTCCGTCGATGATCCTCGGCTATGCGATCTGCGGCTTCATCGCCTTCATGATCATGCGCCAGCTCGGCGAGATGATCGTCGAAGAGCCGGTGGCCGGCTCCTTCAGCCATTTCGCGCACAAGTACTGGGGCGGTTTCGCCGGTTTCCTGTCGGGCTGGAACTGCTGGGTGCTGTATATCCTGGTGGGCATGTCGGAACTGTCGGCGGTGGGCAAGTACGTCCACTACTGGTGGCCGGAAATCCCGACCTGGGTAACCGCGGCGGCGTTCTTCCTGCTGATCAACGCGATCAACCTGATGAACGTGAAGTTCTTTGGCGAAGCCGAATTCTGGTTCGCCATCATCAAGGTGGTGGCCATCGTCAGCATGATCGGCCTGGGTGCCTACCTGCTGACCAGCGGCAGCGGCGGTCCTGAAGCCTCGGTGACCAACCTGTGGGCCCATGGTGGTTTCTTCCCGCACGGTGTCAGCGGGCTGGTGATGGCGCTGGCGTTCATCATGTTCTCCTTCGGTGGCCTGGAGATGCTCGGCTTCACCGCCGCCGAGGCCGACAAGCCGAAGACCGTGATCCCCAAGGCGATCAACCAGGTCATCTACCGCATCCTGATCTTCTATGTCGGCGCCCTGGTAGTGCTGCTGTCGCTGACCCCATGGGACAACCTGGTGGCGAGCATCGACGCCTCCGGCGGCAGCTACGGCAGCAGCCCGTTCGTCCAGGTGTTCTCGTTGCTGGGCAGCGACGTGGCGGCCCACCTGCTGAACTTCGTGGTCCTGACCGCGGCGCTGTCGGTGTACAACAGCGGCACCTACTGCAACGCCCGCATGCTGCTGGGCATGGCCGAGCAAGGTGATGCGCCGGCGGCGCTGGCCAAGGTCGACCGCCGCGGCGTGCCGGTACGTTCGATCCTGGTCTCGGCAGCCGTGACCCTGATCGCGGTGCTGCTCAACTACCTGATGCCGCAGAATGCCCTGGAGCTGCTGATGTCGCTGGTGGTGGCGACCCTGGTGATCAACTGGGCGATGATCAGCTACTCGCACCTCAAGTTCCGCCAACACCTTGACCGCACCGGCCAGAAGCCGCTGTTCAAGGCCCTGTGGTACCCGTACGGCAACTACCTGGTGCTGGCGTTCGTGGTGCTGATCCTGGGCATCATGCTGCAGATTCCGGGCATCCAGGTGTCGGTGTACGCGATGCCGGTGTGGCTGGTAGTGATGTATGTGGCCTACCAGCTCAAGAGCAAGCGTGGCTCCCAGGCCAATGGCGCTGCCGGCAGCATCGCCAAGTAAGCGCTGAGGCGCACCAACAAAAAACCCGATGCCGAATAACCGGCATCGGGTTTTTTGTTGCCTGTGCAGGCCTCAGATCTGTTCGAGCAACCAGCCACGAAACGCTCGCAACGATGGCAATGCCTCGTTCCTGGGTGGATAGATCAGGTAGTAGCTACGCTGGCTGGCAAACGGTGTGCCCGGGCTGAACAGTTCGCCGCTGGCCAGTTCCTCCTGCACCAGGATCCTGGGCACCAGGCCAATGCCTATGCCTGCCCGAACCGCCTGTATCAAATGCGAGGTCAGCTCGAAACTTGGCCCAAGGCGCATCGCCCGGTGGGGCAGGGCATGGTGGGAAAACCACTCGCCCCAGGCATGGGGGTTATTGGCGACGTTGAGCAGTACTTCCTCGCTGATCCTTTGCGGGCTCCATTGGCCATCCGCATTGGCTTCGGGCGGCAGGATCACCACCAATTCCTCGGCATGCAGGCGATGGCAGATCAGTCCGGGCAGGTCGTGGCTGGCAACGCCGATGGCCGCGTCGATTTCGCTAGTGTCGAAGTTGATGGCTTCGATACGTGAATGAATGTGTACCAGCATGCCGGGGTGAGCGCCGTAGAAGGCATGCAGGCGCGGTAGCAGCCATTTCGAGCCGAAGGTCGGCAGCGTTGCCAGGCGCAGGGTTCCGACGCCCGACTGATAGGCCAAGGCCTGCAGGGTGGCGCTGCGGATGCGCCCGAGGGCTTCGCTGAGTTCGCGCTGGTAGAGGCGGCCGACGTCGGTCAGTTGCACCTGACGCCCCTCGCGGCGAAACAGGGTGAGCCCCAGCTGTTGCTCCAGTGCCTGCACCTGCCGGCTCACCGCGCTCTGGGTCAGCGACAGCTCGGCGGCGGCGCGGGTATAGCTTTCATGCCGCGCGGCGGCCTCGAAAGCCAGAAGGAGCGACATCGAAGGGGTGAGGTGGCGGTAATTCATTCATAAAGCTCATCGATAGCGGCAGGAATATCCGTTTGCCCCTGGCGCGAAACTACAGGAACATTGACGTATTCGAAATCCTCCCATGATCCATTCATGCCGGAGCGACAAGATTTCCGTGAATTAGCCGATATCAAAGAGGCATCCTTCGATGATCGCCCAGCTGCCGCCCCGCGCGCCCGCCGCCCAATACCCCGAATTCCTCGACGCCCTGAAGAACAGCGGCTTCCGTGGCCAGATCAGCGCCGACTACGGCACCCGCACCGTGCTGGCCACCGACAACTCGATCTACCAGCGCCTGCCCCAGGCGGCGGTGTTCCCGCTGGACGTCGACGACGTGGCGCGGGTCGCCACGCTGATGGCCGAGCCGCGTTTTCGTGACATCAAGCTGACCCCGCGTGGCGGCGGTACCGGCACCAACGGCCAGTCGCTGACCGACGGCATCGTCGTCGACCTGTCGCGGCATATGAACAGCATCCTTGAAATCAACGTTGAGCAACGCTGGGTTCGGGTGCAGGCGGGTGTGGTCAAGGACCAGCTGAATGCCGCGCTCAAGCCCCACGGGCTGTTCTTCGCCCCGGAGCTGTCCACCTCCAACCGCGCCACCGTCGGCGGCATGATCAACACCGACGCCAGTGGCCAGGGCAGCTGCACCTACGGCAAGACCCGCGACCACGTGCTCGAATTGCACAGCGTGCTGCTCGGCGGTGAGCGCCTGCACAGCCTGCCGATCGACGATGCGGCGCTGGAGCAGGCCTGCGCCGCCCCAGGCCGGGTCGGCGAGGTGTACCGCATGGCCCGCGAGATCCAGGAAACCCAGGGCGAGTTGATCGAGAGCACCTTCCCCAAGCTCAACCGCTGCCTGACCGGCTACGACCTGGCGCACCTACGCGACGATCAGGGCCGCTTCAACCTCAACAGCGTGCTGTGCGGGGCCGAGGGCTCGCTGGGCTATGTGGTCGAGGCCAAGCTCAATGTGTTGCCGATCCCCAAGTACGCGGTGCTGGTCAACGTACGCTACACCAGCTTCATGGACGCCCTACGCGACGCCAATGCGCTGATGGCGCACAAGCCGCTGTCGATCGAGACCGTAGACTCCAAGGTGCTGATGCTGGCGATGAAGGACATCGTCTGGCACCGCGTCGCCGAATACTTCCCGGCCGACCCCGAGCGCCCGACCCTGGGCATCAACCTGGTGGAGTTCTGCGGTGACGAACCGGACGAGGTCAACGCCAGGGTCCAGGCCTTCGTCGCGCACCTGCAGGCGGACAAGAGTGTCGAGCGCCTGGGCCACACCCTCGCCGAAGGCGCCGAAGCGGTGACCCGCGTCTATGTGATGCGTAAGCGCTCAGTAGGGCTGCTGGGCAACGTAGAGGGTGAAGTGCGCCCGCAGCCGTTCGTCGAGGACACCGCGGTTCCGCCGGAGCAACTGGCCGATTACATTGCCGACTTCCGTGCATTGCTCGATGGCTATGGCCTGGCCTACGGCATGTTCGGCCATGTCGATGCCGGTGTGCTGCACGTGCGCCCGGCGCTGGACATGAAAGACCCGGCCCAGGCCGCGCTGGTCAAGCCGATCTCCGATGCCGTGGCGGCGCTGACCAAGAGCTATGGGGGCCTGCTGTGGGGCGAGCACGGCAAGGGCCTGCGCTCGGAGTACGTGCCGGAGTACTTCGGCGAGCTGTACCCGGCGCTGCAGCGGCTCAAGGGCGCGTTCGACCCGCACAACCAGCTCAACCCGGGCAAGATCTGCACCCCACCGGACAGCGCCGAAGGCCTGACCTCGGTGGATGGCGTGACCCTGCGCGGCGACCTGGACCGCAGCATCGATGAGCGCGTGTGGCAGAGCTTCGGCAGCGCAGTGCACTGCAACGGCAACGGCGCCTGCTACAACTACGACCCCAACGACGCCATGTGCCCGTCGTGGAAGGCCACCCGCGAACGCCAGCACTCGCCCAAGGGCCGTGCCTCGCTGATCCGTGAGTGGCTGCGCCTGCAGGGCGAGGCGAACATCGATGTGCTCGCCGCCGCCCAGCGCAAGGCCTCCTGGCTCAAGGGGTTGCCGGCGCGGCTGCGCAACAGCCGTGCGCAACGGCAGGGGCAGCACGACTTCTCCCACGAGGTGTACGACGCCATGGCCGGTTGCCTGGCGTGCAAGTCCTGCGCGGGGCAGTGCCCGATCAAGGTCAACGTGCCGGATTTCCGCTCACGCTTCCTCGAGCTGTATCACGGCCGCTACCAGCGTCCGCTGCGCGACTACCTGATCGGCTCGCTGGAGTTCACCATCCCGTACCTGGCTCATGCGCCGGGCCTGTACAACGCGGTGATGGGCTCGAAGTGGGTGAGCAGGCTGCTGGCGGACAAGGTCGGCATGGTCGACAGCCCGCTGATCAGTCGTTTCAACTTCCAGGCCACCCTGACCCGTTGCCGGGTTCAGGTTGCCAGCGTGCCCGCGCTGCGTGAGCTGACCCCGGCCCAGCGCGAGCGCAGCATCGTGCTGGTGCAGGACGCCTTCACGCGCTATTTCGAGACGCCACTGCTGGCCTCGTTCATCGAGCTGGCCCATCGCCTGGGGCACAAGGTGTTCCTCGCGCCCTACAGCGCCAACGGCAAGCCGCTGCATGTGCAGGGTTTTCTCGGTGCCTTCGCCAAGGCGGCGGTCCGCAACGCCACCCAGCTCAAGGCCTTGGCCGACTGCGGCGTGCCGCTGGTGGGGTTGGACCCAGCGATGACCCTGGTCTATCGCCAGGAGTACCAGAAGGTCGATGGCGTGGAGTGCCCGTCGGTACTGCTGCCCCAGGAGTGGCTGATGAACGTGCTGCCCGAGCAGGCGCCGTTCAAGGCCGACAGCTTCCGCCTGATGGCCCACTGCACCGAGAAGACCAATGTGCCGGCCAGTACCAGGCAGTGGGAGCAGGTATTCGCCCGCCTGGGGTTGAAGCTGGTCACCGAGGCCACCGGCTGCTGCGGTATGTCTGGTACCTATGGGCACGAGGCGCGTAACCAGGAGGTCTCGAAGACCATCTTCGAGCAGTCTTGGGCGACCAAGCTGGACAAGGCGGGGGAGGCCCTGGCGACTGGGTATTCATGCCGCAGCCAGGTCAAGCGCATGACCGAGAAGCAACTGCGCCACCCGCTGGAGGTAGTGCTGCAGTTCGCGCAGCGCTAGTGATATTGTCGGGGCCGCTATGCGGCCCAATCGCCGGCAAGCCGGCTCCCACTCTGATCGCATAAGCCCGAGACATGCGCTAACCCTGTGGGAGCCGGCTTGCTGGCGATTAGGCCGGTGAAGCTACAGCCGAATCAGGATTGATGTGCACTTTGGCGCATCCGCCGCGCCTGGCGATACAGGTACAGGCTCAGCACCAGCCCGCACGCCGCCGCCCCAGCCGCAAACAGGAACATCGAGGCAAAGCCGAAGCCAGCCGCAACGGCGCCCACCAACGGTCCGGTGATGCCCAGCGACAGGTCGATGAACAGCGAGTAGGCCCCCACCGCCGCGCCGCGGTTGGCCGCCGATACCTGGTTGACCGCCTCCACCCCCAGTGCCGGGAACACCAGCGAGAACCCGAAACCGCTCAACGCTGCACCCGCCAGGGCCAATCCGGGCGTCGGCGCCAGCCATAGCATCAGCAATCCCAGGGTTTCCACCGACAGGCAGGCGACAGCGACGCGAAAACCGCCGATACGGTTGATCAGGTGGCCAAACAGCAGTCGTGCACAGATGAAGCTGGCGCCGAACAGGCTCAAGGTCAGTGCGGCGTCTGGCCAATCGCGGCTGGCATAGTACAGCGTGATGAAGGTGGCGATGGTGCCGAAGCCGATCGAGCCCAGGGCCAGGCCAGCTCCATGGGGGAACACTTTTCCCAGCACCCGCAGGAACGGCAGGCGAACGCCGGCGACCACCGGCGCGGCGCGTTTGGGCCAGGCCAGCAGCAAGCCGAGCGCGCCCAGCAGGATGATGCTCGCGCCCATGCTCCACAGGCCCAGTTGCTTGACCATCAGCACCCCCAGTGGCGCGCCGATGGCCAGTGCGCCATAACTGGCGATGCCATTCCACGAAATGACCTTGGCAGTGTTCTGCGAGCCGACCCGCCCGATCCCCCAGCCGATTGAACCCGATCCCACCAGGCTTTCGGCGCTGCCCAACACCAGGCGGCCGACGAACAGGCAAGCCAGGCTCATCCAGGGCAGGTGGGTAAGGAAGCTGCAGGCCAGCATCAAAACGCCGCTCAGGCCGCAGCCGAACAGGCCGTACATGACCGCTTTCTTGCTACCGAGGTTATCGATGACGCGGCTGGCGGTGGGGCGGCTGAGCAGGGTGGCCAGGTACTGCACACTGATCACCAGGCCCGCAATCACGGTACTGAAACCCAGTTCGTTGTGTACGTAGCCGGGCAGCACGGCCAGCGGAATGCCGATGCTCAGGTAGCCGATGAAGGTGAACAGGACAATGGCGACCACCTGGGGCGTGGTCGCGAGGGATGAAGGCCGATGCTCGGGCATGAGAGGTTCCGGAACCGATAAAGCGAATGCCGGGACATCATAGCCGCGCAGGCCAAGGTTTGTAGATGAAGGATTTCGTTGGAAGCGATGGCCGCCTTGACCACCGCCAGATTCTCTCGCAAGCGTCAGTTGTTGTACGGCAGCAGCCAACTGACGCTGAACTCGGCATTCGGGTAGTCAAGGCGTAGGCGGGGGAGGACAAAGCCGCCACAGGAGCGGCAAGTATCCATCAGGGTGAAGACCTTGATGCTGGCCACGTCGTCGGGCCGGTTGAGAAGGTCCTGATTGATCGTCGAGGCGATCAGGCGCTCGGAGTCCAGGTGGCGGCGGTGGTTCCTGATGGTCAGCCAGTTGGCGCGTCGCAATACCGGGAGATGAGTGAAGCGTGGGTCCGGGTCCACCCCCTGCATGCGTGCGCGGGCGTCGATGTAGTCGATAGGTGGATGCTGGCCGGGCGCAGGGGTGGTGACAATGATTCCCCTTCTGGCCCGGCCGCCGGA
This sequence comes from Pseudomonas soli, assembly GCF_021283165.2. Taxonomy (NCBI): domain Bacteria; kingdom Pseudomonadati; phylum Pseudomonadota; class Gammaproteobacteria; order Pseudomonadales; family Pseudomonadaceae; genus Pseudomonas; species Pseudomonas soli. The sequence goes on along the minus strand of NZ_CP128543.1, from coordinate 4,429,312 downwards.
AAGTGCGAAGTACACGCGGCGATTGCCGTTGCCGAAGGTGACTGTGGCGAAGGCCAGGTTGGCGCCCGACAGATGTTGCTTCAATTGTTCCATGCCGTCATCAGTGAGCATCTGGGCTAGGGTCATCGGGGCGTACTCGGCACGTGTGCCTGAGGCCGGCAGCAACCGATTGAGGATGCCGTTTACATGCAATTGCTCCACGGTGGTGAACCTGGCCAGGTTATGGAAGCGGGGGATGATTGATTTGTTCAGCCCCATCACGTCGGTGAGTGAAAAACCGGCCAGGCCATCCTGGGCATGGGCTGATGTCAGAATATTACGTGCGAAGAGTGGGTACTGCGATTCCTCCATTTGGTCGAGCGCACTATGCAGGGCGGTCGGCCCGGTGGGGGGCGCGGTGCGTCGCTGGTGGCGCATCCAGTCGCGCAACAAGCCTGCGAGGTTGTCGATGTCTTGTTGCAGGTCAGGTCGAGAGGCCACTATTCGATAGGTTTCGCTGACGTCAAGATACTGGGTGATGGCGTCGAGGTTAGTGACCCGGGTGAATGTCAGGCGTGTGCTTTGCTCTGGCACGGGATATCGGGTAGGGCTCAGCGTGCCATTTAGCAGGGCTGCTACCTGACTGCGTTGCCAAGCCTCGAAATCGAAAGGTGTGCCATAGAATACGCCGGTATCGGCTTCGACCAGCAACCAGTCCCGATCGCGATAGTGTACGCGAGCACCGCGCAAGGTACGCCGATCAGCGAGCACTCGGCTCAGCCTGCCAAGCCTTACGGGTGGGCAATGGCCGGTGAGCAGCGCGACTTGGTCGGCTGTCATGGAGGCGGGTAGGCCAAACCAGTGCTCGCTCAGGGGGTAGCCAGGCACTCCCTCGTTGTAACAGTGCGCAATGTTGGGTAACCCCATCAAATCGGCGTCTTCATCACTCAACGGTTTGAGAATCAAGCGTTGGGTGTGGCGGCCCCTGTTGGGCATCACTTCCTCGGTGTACTGCACCAGCCGGTTCTCCCTGATCATGACGTGGGCAACGCTATCGCTGTTCGCGCCGTTCGCCCGGTAGGTGATCGGTACTGGTTCGATGCGAATGGTCTCGAATGCCCGGCTGACCTGCTGGCCGTACGCTGGCGTGCCGGCTTGGTTGGCAACAGGCGCCAGCTGTATCGCAATCCCCTGTGGTGGCGCGTCGGGGTAAGGGGGGGGCAGGCGCACAGGGGGCTGTGACCACAGCAATGGCGTCTGTGGTACACGCTGGGCCAAGCCTGCGGATTGACCGATCCGGTGGCGGTAGGCGACACCATTGATGATTGCGTCTACATGATCAGGGTCGCGGAGGATAAAGATCGGGTAGACCACCGGGTTGGACGTCTTGTCCCAGGCCCGGGTGATATCCTCGCCTTCGCCGAGCAGCAGCGTGATGACATCGGGTTTATGGCCGGGTAGCAGTTTTTCTTGAGGGAGTACTGCGCCGAGCTGTGCGCGGGCACTCTCATCGAGGGCGCCGCTCCAGCTTCCGGAGCCTGCGCCATGGCGATACAGCTTGGCGGGTATCGGCTGGTCTTTCCAGTACCTGGCGGCTTGCAGCATTCCAAGGCGCATGGCGCTGGCGCTCTTGCCGGCCATACCATATAGCCTCGCCAGGGGCCTTATGATGCGCCCACCGAGGGCAAATGTTGAGCCCAGGGCGCCAAGGGCGTCCAAGCCGCAGCTCAGGGCTTCGGTACCACTGCGAACGTCCGCGCAGCTGAGTCCTGGCACACTGTTGGAGAGCAGTCTTAACAGATAGCGCCCCGTGCTGTCCTTGCGCTTTTCGGCAAGAAAAAGTTCGAGAGGCGTTGCGCCCTTGCCGCTGCTGTAAAGCTCATCGCGGTTCCCCAGGGCCACCGAAGTGGCGTAACAGCGGGCCAGTGCCTGCAACCGGTCTTCGTTCGGTGCACTGGCCAGCGCGACAGTTTCTGCAATGGAGCTGGTGTGCCAGGGGAGATCGACTTCGTTGTACTCCCGGTAGTCGAAATGAAGTGTTGCGGTCCATACCGCGCGCCGCTGTGCGGTAACGACGTGGCGGCGCCATTTCAATGTTTCCGGAAACAGTTCATAAAGGGTATCTGCCGCCTCCCCGGGAAGATAGACGACTATCCCTTGGGTGCCGATTTCTGGCTTCCAGTCAGAGGCCGGCGAGTGTTCCTGCCTGGGAATGCCGCCTTTGACAGGACCTATGTAGGTCGGCCAAGTGACCGCATGGCACTGCCACCTGCCGTCACGCAATTGGCGCTGAGCCGTTTGCGGAAGATGGCGCAGCAAGCGGTGCATCATGTCTTCGTAGACTGCCTGGGCGCGTCGTTGCCACGCCTTGAATTCATGGTCGTAGAGTGCCGTGGCGTCAGGCAGTTTGCTGTGCTGGTAGCCAGCGCCGTGGTCCAGATAAGCGTTGAGGTGCAACTGTTTGTTTCACGATGACTCCAGCCCGGTAGTTCGCTGGACTGCGACGTAGCCCGATACAGCAGGTTTATCAATAGCTTACGCGCTTCCATCATATGCCGGTGCTTTCTGAAACTTGACCCGGTTCTCCCTCGCGCCGCTCCTATCTGGCTCCTGGAATCCGGGTCGTTCCAAGGAGTCATCATGGCAAAGATCAAGCTCACCAAGACCGCCGTAGAGTCGGCGCAACCCCAGGCGAAGGACATCGAACTACGGGATACCGTCGTGCCCGGCTTCCTTTGCAAGATTACCTCGACGGGACGCCGGGTGTTCATGCTCCAGTACCGCACGAACTCTGGCCAGCCCCGCAAGCCCTCGCTGGGACTCTACGGGGAGCTAACCGTCGAACAGGCGCGGGTCAAAGCGCAGGACTGGCTGGCCGAGGTTCGCCGGGGTGGTGATCCCGGCGGTGCCAAGGCCGAGGCGCGCAAGGCGCCCACGATGGCCGAGTTGTGCAAAAAGTTCATGGAGGACTACTCCAAGAAGCGCAACAAGGTCAGCACGCAGGACGGCTACCAGGGCGTCATCGACCGCAACATCATCCCGCTGCTGGGCCGCAAGAAGGTGCATGACGTGAAGCGGCCCGACATTGCGGGGCTCATGGAAAAGCTGGCCTACAAGCCGACCGAGGCCAACAAGACCTTCGGCGTGCTGCGCAAGATGTTCAACTTGGCCGAAGTCTGGGGCTTCCGCCCGGACGGCACGAATCCGTGCCGCCACGTCCCGATGTACCCGCCGGGCAAGGAAACCCGGCTCATCGTGGACGAGGAAATGGTGCGGATCTTCCGCCAGTTGGAGAAACTGGAGGCGGAGGGGCTGGAGAACTACGTCATCCCGTTGGCGATCCGGCTGCAATTCGAGTTTGCGGCGCGGCGCTCCGAAATCTGCCCGCTCGAATGGAGCTGGCTGGACTTCGAGAACCGGCGCGTGGTGTGGCCCGACAGCAAGGTTGGCGGCATTTCCAAGCCCATGAGCGAGGAAGCCTATCGGCTGCTTTCGACGGCGCCGCGTCTGGAAGGCTGCCCTTACGTCCTGCCGTCGCCGAACGACCCGGCCAAGCACCTGACCTTTGGCGAGCACTATGGCGGCTGGTGCCGGACGCTCAAGGCCGCCAGCGTGCCGCACGTAGGCACGCACGGCATCCGTCATCGCTCGACCACCGACATTGCCAATTCCGGTGTGCCGACCAAAGTGGGAATGAAGCTGACGGGCCACAAGACCGTGGCGATGTTCATGCACTACGTCCACACCGAGGACAAGCCGGTGCGCGAGGCGGCCGAGCTGGTGGCCAGCCGCCGCCAAGCCATCACGGGCGCGCGGCAGCTTGCGGAGGCGGTGGCATGAACGGGCGCCGGCCATCAGCAGCATCGCTCGCAGCGCCCGCGGCGCTGCTGGGCGACATTCGGGCACTGATCGAGGCGGCGCGCTTGCGCGCCGCCTCGACGGTGAATAGCGAGCTTACGATGCTCTACTGGCGCATCGGCCAACGCATCCACACGCAGGTCTTGGACAGGCGCCGGGGCGCCTACGGCAAGGAAGTTCTGCCCACCTTGGCTGCGCAGTTGGTGGAGGAGTACGGCAGCAGCTTTGCAGAGCAGAACTTGCGCCGCATGGTGCAGTTCGCCGCCACCTTCCCCGACGAGCGAATTCTCGTATCACTGATACGAGAATTGAGCTGGACGCACTTCATCGCCCTGATGCCGCTGAAAGACCCGCTCCAGCGGGACTACTACGCACAGATGGCCAGCACCCAACGCTGGAGCGTGCGGACGCTGCGCGAGCGTATCGACTCGATGCTGTACGAGCGCACGGCGCTTTCCCAAAAGCCGGAAGAAACCATAGCGCAGGAGTTGGCGACCCTGCGCGATGCGCAGCGCATGTCGCCGGCCCTGGTCATGCGCGACCCGTACATCCTCGACTTCCTGGGCCTGCGGGACACTTGGCAGGAAGGCGACTTGGAAGCGGCGATCATCCGTGAAATGGAGTCCTTCCTGCTGGAGCTGGGCGCGGGCTTCTCATTCGTCGCCCGGCAGAAGCGCATTCCGATCGACGACGAGGATTTCCACCTTGACCTTCTGTTCTACAACCGCAAGCTGCGGCGGCTGGTTGCGGTGGAGTTGAAGGTAGGTGACTTCAAGGCGGCCTACAAAGGGCAGATGGAGCTTTACCTTCGGTGGCTAGACAAGCACGAACGGGAGCCGGAGGAAGCCTCGCCGCTCGGGATCATCCTTTGCACCGGCAAGAAGCGCGAGCAGATCGAATTGCTGGAGCTGGACAAGTCCGGCATCCACGTTGCCGAGTATCTGACCGCCTTGCCGCCGAGGGGCGTGCTGGTGGAGCGGCTGCAACAGGCAACGCAACGGGCGCAGTTGCAAATCGAGCAGCGCAAGACGGACAACGAGTAGTCCTGTCCCAAGCAGTCGGGCGTCCCGGCGTGCCGCCGTCGCGCTGTCGTGCTGCGCATCGAGCTTCGCTGCGCGAGTCTCGCCCCTGTCGGGCTTCCATCACTGACGCCTCCGTCCCGGCTCGTTGATCCGGGCCTGCGCGCTCCGCTTGCCAAAAATCGACTCTGTGCAGTGGGCGGGTGTGGGCGGTCTTGCTGTTCCCTTCACCGTATCACGGCGTTCTCGCCGTCAAGGGCGGCGCGCGCCATGCGCGCTTGCGTCCTGGCGGCCGTCTGCGACCCCTGACTGCTTGCGCTGCGCCGTGCTGCCGCCGGTTCCGGGCAATTCCGCCCGAGCAACCGGAGCACGATCATGTCGCAACTGTCCTTTCCCTCGTTCGATTCCTGTCTGCTGGTGCGCGACGCGCACGGGCGCTATCTACCGGCATCGGCCGACGACATTCTGGAAGCTGCGCGCCAGGTCATTGACCGGAAAATGCGGCGCGGAGCAGAGTTCACTTCGCCGGCGGCGGTCAAGGAATACTTGCGTACAAAGTTGGCCAGCTTCGAGCATGAGGTGTTCGTAGTGCTGTTCATGGATACGCGCCATCGTCTGATCGAATACAGGGAGATGTTCCACGGCACTATTGACGGTGCGTCGGTGTATCCGCGCGAAGTGGTCAAGGAGGCGCTGCGGCTCAATGCGGCGGCGGTCGTCGTTTCGCACAACCATCCGAGCGGAAACCCCGAGCCGAGCGCGGCTGACCGGGCGCTGACCCAGCGGCTCAAGGAAGCGTTGGGTCTGGTGGACGTGCGCGTGCTCGATCACATCATCGTTGCGGGCAACGAAACGGCATCGTTCGCCGAGCATGGGCTGATCTAGCCCAAGGGGCTTCGGCCCCTTTTTGCTGCGCCTGGTGGCATAGCTATGGCCCTCGCGGCCTGATGCTCAGGCCGTCGCAACCTGAATCATCTCGTCGTAATGTTTCTTGTCCACCTCTTCCAGCCACTGGAAGATGTTCCCGATGACGCTGTGGCTTTCGCCTGCCAAGTTTTCTGCGGATTCCTCTGTTATCTCAATAACGTCGCTATGTGAATACTTATTGATAAAGCGGTAGATTTTTTCTTTAAGCTCTGGTGTCGTGATGGTGCAATCTTTTAGGCCAGCCTCCATCAATTGACTAATGTCGCTTCGACGCCTTGGATATTTGAAGGTGAAAAACGATTCAACAAGCTTTCGGGCGAGGTTGGCGGTCAAGAACGCCTCATCTCGATTGAGTGTTGTGTGCGCCCTATATTCGTAGAGCTTCTTGAAGATATAGTGGTACTCGGAACCGTAGTTCTTGAGTGAGTCGTCGGCATCCACAAGTAGGGAGTGACGAGGGGAGCCAGGTGGCGCATCCAGGCGATAAAAGAAGCAATTCTCGGCGTTGCCTTTTTTGACTCGATTCCTATTGGTGCCAGTGAACCAGTCTCTCACTAGCTTAAAGTAAGTGAAGTTGTGAGTCAGCACAAAAAGTTGCTTGGCTTCAGTGCATTGCGTTCTCAAAAACGAGTAGGCGTGAAACAAGTGATTAGAATCAAAGCTTGAGACCGGATCGTCAACGACGACGATCGTATCCTTGATGTTATTTCCATTTTCTTTGAGCTTCGTGATGAAATAGACAAATGCAATCGCAGTTTTCTCACCTTCGCTCAAATTCCCATCGTGCTCACCAACCCCGTTTCTGATGATCTCATAGCCTTTCTTCTTCTGATTGAAGTTCAGGCAAAGCTCAGAGCGGCCAATGAAGCGATGCAGGATGTCATTGAACTCCTTTGCCCCGACCGTTTCATTCGAGAGCGCCGCTTCTATGGCTCCGACCTCTAGACTAATTTTTTCAATTTCCTTATGGTCGTTCTTTGCTTCTGACTCAAGGTCATTGCACTTCTTCTCACTTCCAGCATAGTCAAACTCTTGCACCTCAGCCGCAGCAAAGTGAAGCTCCAGTGCCACCTTGCTTTTTGAGGTCTCAGATTTGAAATTTGAAGTCTTATTGTTGTGCTTTCCAACGAGAGCAACAATCGATTTCAGGATGTCATTGAAATTGGTGACATCGTCTTCAACCACATCCGAGATCTGAATGTCTGTCTTCCCAGGGTCTGTGATCTTGGCCTTCAGGGCTTCCCGCCAGGCGTCGATTTGCTGGTCGATCTTTTCAGCAGCAGTTGCGTAGTCCTTTTGAAGCTTCTCTGCCTCGGCCGATAGTTCTTTATAAAACTCGGTCGATGCGGGAAACTGATTAGCTGGAGCGCCTTGAGATTCAATCCATGTCGCCGCGTTCTGAAGTCGGCTCTGAAACTCCGTGAACTCCTTGCTGAAGTGGGCAGCAAGCGCCTCGGCACGAAGCTGGGCGAACGGAGAGCCGCAGAACTCGCAGGATTGCGAGTCGTGGTTTTTATGGATTTCCAAGCCTGCTTGAACCCATTCGCGGATTTCCGGGTTATCGGTCAGCCGCTGGATTGCTTGATTGACCGCCGTAGTCCCAATCAAATCTCTGATGCGGCCCGCCGCTTTCTTAAAGTAGTCCGGCTCAATGGCCGTTGAGGCGAAAGCAATGCTTGGAAGCTGATCTGGCTTGGCGGCATTCGTAAGGTCGATAACCCTCTCATCTGGAAGAACCGACTCCGCCTTGATAATTGTCTCGCCGTTATTCTGTATGAAGTTGAAGAGCTTGCGGCGGTCGTAATTCAAGTAATAACTGTCGCTCGTATCAATCGCCTGAAGTCCAAGCTTCATTTTCTTGGCAGCATTGGTCAGGAACTTCTCTAATGCCTCACGCTGCTTCTTGATATCGCTTTGCTTGTCGTCGTGAGCCTTCTTTTTCGACTGAAGCTCGCTCTTCAGCTTCTCCAGCTTCTGCAAGTCATCAATCTTCTCTTTCGCAATAAGAAGGATGCTCTTTACGGATTTGTCCCAATCAATGTTCTCATGCACGAAGCGTTGATTGAAAACATGAATATTCAATTGGGATGAGTGGAGTGTGGATTCCGTGATCGTTGAGCCATCCTCCAGAACTACTGAAAATTGGCCCGTGCTGAAGCGGGGAACCATCGAGCGAAGCTCAAAGCAAGAGAATAGATTCGATAACGTTGACTTGCCTGTTCCATTCCAACCATAGACCAGGTTGTACCGGCCGAACTTTTGGATCTTCGTTCCATTGAAGTCGCTGAAGATTCCGAACTGTTTGAGGCGGTTGATGCAGACAATCATCTCTATATCTCCGTGTTCTTGCTTTCCCATCATTTGCTTGCGAAACAAATGGTAAACGAAGAGTCCTCTTGCGTCTCCGCTTCGCGGATCGCGCTGCTCCAGGTTCGCTAGTCGCTCATCCCTGGCGGGACTGGCTTCGCCAGCCTTCCGCATCGCTGACGCCTACGGCCCGGCTTCCAGCTTCGGGCCTGCGCGCTTCGCTTGCGTGCGGTCAGCACAAAGGGATGGCCGTTGCCTTGTCCAGCCGTCTCCCCTGACTTCATCACCTTACCCGCGACCGTAGCCCGCGACCGTGTGCCGTCAAGGCGCGCAGGGCCGTGTCCTCGGCTGCGCCTGCGGGCCGCACCAACCCTGCGCTTGGCTCCTTGACGGCCCCCGTCCGCGCGCTCCTTTGGGCGCGGGCGATGAACTCAGGAAAGACGGTGGCAACAGGGCCAACCGGGTTCCTCGTGCCGACCGCACCAAACAGCCGAAAGGCTGGGCTCCGAATCTAGAAATCCGGTGTGCGGTGTGAACAGCAAACCTCTTTTGTCAGGAGAAAGACCATGCAACTCGCATCCCGTTTCGCTTTCCGCTCCCCCTCGCTGCGCAGCGATTACCCGCTGTCCGACGACCAGATTCACCGCGTGGCCCCGTCCATCTTCGCGGATGCCCCGCACGAGAGCCGTTCGCAGCGGTACGCCTATATCCCCACCGCCGCCGTGCTGACCGAGCTTCGCAAAGAAGGCTTCCAGCCTTTCATGGTGACGCAAACCCGCGTGCGCGACGAAGGCAAGCGCGAGCACACCAAACACATGATTCGCTTGCGCCATGCCAGCCAGATCAACGGCGCGGAGGCCAACGAAATCGTGCTGCTGAACTCGCACGACGGCACCAGCAGCTATCAGATGCTGGCCGGAATGTTCCGGTTCGTGTGCAGCAATGGCCTTGTCTGCGGCAACACCGTGGCCGATGTGCGAGTGCCCCATAAAGGCGACGTGGCCGGTCTGGTCATTGAGGGGGCTTACGAAGTCTTGAGCGGTTTCGATCGGGTGAAGGAATCGCGCGATGCCATGCGCGGCATCACCTTGGACGATGGCGAATCCGAAGTGTTCGCCCGCGCCGCGCTCGCCCTCAAGTACGACGACCCCGACAAGCCCGCGCCCATCACGGAATCGCAAATCCTGATGCCGCGCCGCTTCGACGACCGCCGCCCCGACCTGTGGAGCGTGTTCAACCGCACCCAAGAAAACCTGACCCAAGGCGGGCTGCGTGGCCGCAGCGCCAACGGGCGCCGACAGCAAACCCGCCCGGTGCAGGGCATCGACCAAAACATCCGACTAAATCGCGCCCTCTGGCTGCTGGCCGATGGCATGCGCCAGTTGAAAGCCTGAATCCCCACGCGGCAGGGGCAGGCAGCAGCCCTTGTCGCTTTCTTCGCTGCTGCATCCCTGAACCGATAGGAGTTATCACCATGAACGCCGTTACCCAAACCGAAGCCCGCGCCATCAACACCGCCGCCGCTATCCCGCTGGAAGCCGCTGATCCGACCAAGAACCTGATTCTGGTTCCGCTGTCGCGGCTGGTGTCGCGTCCCACTGGCCGCAACGTGCGCAAGACCCCGCGCATGTCCATTCCCGAACTCGCCGCCAGCATCCAGCGTGTCGGCCTGCTGCAAAACCTCATCGTGATTGCCGCCGCCGATGGCGAGCATTACGAGGTCGTGGCCGGTGACCGTCGCCTCGCAGCGTTGAAGCTGCTGGCGAAAAAGCACCGCATTAGCAAGGAATGGGAGGTGCCTTGCCTGCTGGTGGCCGATGGCACCGCCCGCACGGCCAGCCTCACCGAGAACGTGCAGCGCGAAGCCATGCACCCCGCCGACCAGTTCGAGGCGTTCGCCGCGCTCGTGGCCGAAGGCCGCAGCATCGAGGACATTGCAGCGGATTTCAGCGTCACGCCGCTGGTGGTGCAGCGCCGTCTGAAACTCGCCAACGTGTCGCCGCGCCTGCTGGCCGACTACCGGGCCGAGGCCGTGAGCCTTGACCAGTTGATGGCCCTCGCCATCACCGACGACCATGCTGCGCAGGAAGCCGCGTTCTACGATGCGCCCACATGGCAGCGCGGCCCGCACAACCTGCGCGACCGCCTGACCGAACGCGAAATCGACGCCTACCGGCATCCGCTGGTGCGCTTTGTCGGGCTGGACGGCTACGAGCAGGAAGGCGGTGGCATCCGCCGCGACCTGTTCGCGGAGGGCGACAAAGGCGTGTATCTGACCGATGCCGCACTGCTGGAACGGCTGGCGCAGGACAAGCTGGCAGGTATCGCCGCCAAGGTGCAGGCCGAGGGCTGGGCGTGGGTGGATGCCACGCCGGGCATGACCCATGCCGATCTGCAAGCCTTCCAGCGTGCGCCAAGGGAACGCCGCAGTCCGAACAAGCGCGACGCGCAGCGCATCGAGAAGCTGCAAACCAAGCTGCACGAACTGGCCGAGGCGGTGGATGCCGCGCTGGACGACGAGGACGAGGAAAAGGCCGATGCCTTGCAGGAAGAAGGCGAACGCCTGGGCGAGCAGTTGCAGGCGCTGGAAGATGGCTTGCTGGACTATGCGGCCAACGTGAAGGCCGCAGCCGGTGCCATTGTCACCATCGACCGCGACGGGCAGGCCGCGATTCATCGCGGGCTGCTGCGCGAAGCGGAGGCCAAGGCACTGCGCACGCTGGAGCGGCTGCGGCAGGGTTTCGGCAGCGAAGGCGAAGCCGCGAACGAGGACGCAGGCGAGGACGACGAGCAGCCCAAGACCGCCGCCATGTCTGACCGACTGGCGCAGCGGTTGAGCGCGCACCGTACCGCTGCGCTGCAAATCGAAGTTGCACGGCATCCGCAAGCAGCGCTGGCCGCCGTGGTGCATGGCATGGTGCAGACCGTCTTGCAGGAAAGGCACTACGGGCACGACCTGCCGCTGGGTGTGCGCCTCACGGTGCAAGACCGGCTGGAAGGCATGGCCCCGGACTGGCCGGAATCACCCGCCGCCGTGGCGCTGCGCGAACTGCAACAGGTGGCAGGCGAAACCTTGCCGGAGGACAGCGCCGAACTGTTCGCCGCGCTGCTGGCGAAATCACAGGATGAACTGGTGCGGCTGTTGGCCGTGTGCTTAGCTTCCACGGTGGACGTGGTGACGCCTCGCGCCACGCCGCACCAGCCCGGCGCGGAACTGGCGCAGGCCGTGGGGCTGGATATGGCCGCGTGGTGGCAGCCCACCAATGAGGGTTACTTCCGGCATGTGCCGAAGGCCGCGATTCTGGAAGCCGTTGGCGGGTTCGCGCCCTCGCACGTCACCCGACTGGCGAAGTTGAAGAAGGGCGACATTGCCAGCGAAGCCGAACGGCTGGCCGCTGGCACCGGCTGGATGCCCGCCATCTTCCGCTCCGAAGGCCCGCAGCAGACCGGGCAGGACGCGCCGGCGGATGGCGAAGCCGAAGCACAGGAAGAAGTGGCCGCCGTGGCGGATGACCAGCCGCAGGCCGAGGCTTTGGCCGCGTGACTTCGCACCGTAGATAGCGCCCCGGTTCCGGCCGGGGCGCTTCATGTTGAGGATGCCTGCCATGACCCACCAACCCGCAAACCGCCCCCGCATAGCTGCGACCTATGCCTCCGGCACGGTGCGCGCCCGCCGCTGGCACGGCGACGGCGACGTGCGCGGCTACCGTCCGCCGCGTGGCTGGACGGCCCGCGCCGACCTGACCGATCTGCATCCCCTCACGGGCCGCGCCTTGCCGCGCGCCGTGTGGTGGATCATCGAAACCAAGGAATAACGAGCCGCACCGGCCCCAAGCCGTGCCGCCTTGGGGCCGGTGGTCGAAAACTCCGGGCGCGGCGGTGGCCGCGCCCGGTTTCACTGCTCAAAGCCAAAACGCCCCATCGCCGCCTTCGGACAGGCGGCGATGGGGCCACGCACAAGGGCGCTCGTGCGCGAAATCCACGAAGCCAGCAAGTGTGGCGGCGCATCGCGCCGCCAACGATTCGACCGAGCCCCGCCGCAATGGGCGGGGCTGGTGTGGCTACGCCCCGGCTTGCTGCGGCAGGTTGCACGAAAGCGTGCCGTCCCCGACGCTGGCGGTTCGTTGTCTGTACGTCACGAAAGACGGTTCACCGACACGCCGCCCAGCCTCGCTTCTATGGAGCTTCCACACCACGCCTCAGTATGTGGCCGTGAGCTGCGGCAGGGGCGCTCTGGCCTTGTCGTCGGGGCATTGACCTGGCCCGCGTCAGGGCGCAAGCCGGTGCAGCCGTCACGCGGGGATGCCGAGTTGGCCACGTCTCCATTCGGGAGCGGGCGGCCTGTGCGTCCTTGTCTTGTTGTGAATCCTGGCGGTGGCGCGGCTGCGCCTTGTGCTTGATGGCCGCAACCTTGCAGCGAAAACAATTTCCCCTGCGCTGCGCGCATTCCTCGCGGGACAAATTCTTTTCGCTTCCAGGTTCTCCACGTTGTTGCGACCGCTGTGCGGTGCGACCAGCCCATCCCCCGCCGGCCGGATCACAACAAGGACGCACTGGCGCGACCTTGTTCAACCCGAAAGGAGAAACATCATGGCTAACATCGGCACCTTCACCGCAGAGAAAGACGGCTTCACCGGCACGCTTCGCACCCTGACGCTCAACGTCAAGGTCAAGCTGGTTCCCAACGACAAGGGCGACACCGAGAACGCCCCCGACTTCCACCTGCAAGCGGCTGGCCACGAAGTCGGCGCAGCGTGGAAGAAGACCAGCGAGGCCGGGCGGGAATACCTGTCCGTATCCATCGACGACCCTTCGTTCCCGGCGACGGTCTATGCCCGCCTGATCGAGAACGAGGACGGCACGCACGACCTGATCTGGTCGCGCAACAAGCCGAAGGCGGCCTGACAGCCGCTTACCGCGTCCCGCCCACTGCGGCGGGGCGCGATGCTGCTGATCGCAGCACCGCACGCGCAGGATTTCTGCTGCTGCCGCGTGCTGGATACGCCCGTCACGGCGGGCCTGCATGCGTGCCTTGTGGCTCGCAATCCGTGTCAACGAGCGGTGTGTGGCGTGTCGGCGCTGTAAGCGCCGCCGGGCTTTCGGGCTTCGCCCCGTGCCGGCAAGCCGTCACGGCCATCCGGCTTCAATCCCTCACGCCTTCGCGCCTGCGGCGCTGCGCGCTCCGCTTGCTGCAATTCAGTACCACACGCCAACGCGCTAAGGCGTGTCGGGCTCTTCCAATATCGCCCTGAGTTCCTGGCGCACCTGTGCCAGCAATTCATCAGCTTCGCGGGTGCTGTCACCGGCATAAGCCAATGTGAGCAGCGTGAGCGGATGCACTTCCATGACCTCGCACAGATCGGCCAGCTTCTGGATGGTTGGGCTTTTCAGGTCGCGCTCCAGCGTGCTCATGTAGGTGCGACTGGACACGTTGGAGAACGCTTCCTGGCTCAAACCACGCGCCTTCCTTACCGTCCGAATCGCCGCTGCCAATGAGTTCTTCGCTGCCACCTATGGTTTCCCCAAAAAACCAAGATGACAGCCCATTGCGCCCTATAGGACTACAATCTATAGTGTTCATTTGGTGGTGATGTTTTCCTTTTCCGTGCTTTTACGGAGATCCGCATCTGCGGATTTCCTCAGACCCAGGGAACCGCATCCGTGTCTTTCCTGACTTCCACCAATACGCCTTCGTGCCTCTCCGCTTTTGCGGCTTCGTGCGCTTGCGCATACGTGCATCCGTCCGCAGGCACAGATGCGCCTCGGCGATTGCGTGTGTTCGTGGAAGGGGCGCGGCCTTGACCACGCTTGTCACCGAGGAAGACCGGGTGCACCTACTGGCCCACGGCCTCACCCGCGCCGCAGGCCAGGAATGTGACCCGCTGCCCGTGGTGCGCCTGTTCACACCGGACGCACATGCGACCTGGCTATTGGCCGCGCTCGATCCGACCGATGGCGATACGGCCTACGGCCTGATCGACCTCGGGATCGGGATGCCTGCCCTGGCGACGGTGAAGCTGTCCGATCTGGCGTCCATCGTCGGGCCGCTCAAGCAGCCCGTGATACGAGATCGGTATTTCCAGCCGACGCGGCCGCTGTCGGAATACGTTCGACTGGCTCAGGAAAACGGTTCGATCACCGATTGACGCATTCCAGCGCGACCAGGCAAAAAGTATCGCATTGTGACTATTTCGGTCTTAGCCAAGACCTGGCAAGTCTTGATCCGCATGCTTGCACCAGGGTGGTGCGCTCCTGACCAAAACAGTCATGATGCCAGGCGCGAGATTCGGCACGGTGTTCAATGCTGCACCCCATTTCCGGGCGGTGCAGTCGTCGCATTTAGACGATTTCGGCAATGCACTGGAGCGAATCTGTCTTGACACCAGCAGTTAAAGCGTAACCCGAGTTTGATGACCACTTGATGGCGATTCGATAGCTCCCGCACAGCGGAATTGTGGCGACGTTCCCAGAAACAGGGAGGTTTCGCCATGACTGACCGCAGCAGCCAACACTGGTATCCCACGGCCGCGTATCTCTACACGCTGCACCTCGATGGCCCAGCGCTGGCTTGGGAGTATTTGCGCAGGAATCCAAGCTACCGGCGCGACTGGCTACGCCGGCGTCGCAAGCCTGATGCGGCGCAGGCCTGGGGCCTGCGCCTGCTGGAAGATCCCGGCCTGGATGCGCGCGACGCACATCCTGCTTGGTTCCCCGATCACGATGCCGTGGTGCAGCTATACCCCGACGCCGACCCACCACCCGATGCGCATACCTTCGAGTTCTGGCGCATTCCTGGGCGCAAGCAACTGACCCACGACGGCAAGCGCCTGGTGCTCGTATCGCATTGGCCAGGCTGCTGCGTTCGGCTGGCACTCGCACCCGACCTGGAAGATGGTTCGGCCTATCTCTACGCCACACGCGCCTGCGCCACGCCCTGTGCGCGCTACCGCACGCTCGCTGCGAAGCTGGATGCGCTATCTGCCGCAACCGTGGCCACGCCTGTGGCAACAGCCCGCTCCCGCCCCACGCCCGCCGCGCTGCTGGAACTGCATACCTTGCAAGCGCTCGACGCGACCCTCGCGGGAGCCTCCTTGCGCGAGGTGGGCGAAGGTCTGTTCGGCGCGGATGCCGTCGCGGCCGACTGGCACAAAGACAGTGCATTGCGTGCCCGCGTACGGCGGCTGGTACGCCGCGGCGATGAGCTGATGCACGGCGGCTACCGCCGACTAGCGCAGCTTCCAATGTTCCCGTCGCATTAGGGGGGACGTTTCTCGACCCGTGCGAATCGTCCCTTAGCAAGAAGCCTTGCTTTCTTGAGAGTGCCTCTATCCGGCCGCGTGGTGTGGCCGGGCTTGATGGAGGTACATCCCATGCGACCTGCTCCCTCGCGGCCTGCCGCCGCTGCCGTCACTGCGACCTCGCAGCCTCAACGCTACCTGACAAACGACGAAGCCGCCGACTACCTGCGGCTGTCGCCGCGCACGCTGGAGAAGCAGCGGGTGATCGGCGGCGGCCCCAAGTTCCGCAAGTTCGGCCGCCGCGTCATGTACGCGGTGTCCGACCTCGATGCCTGGGCCGACCAGCGCAGCTACGAGGCCACGTCCGATCCCGAATACGCCGAGCGCCACGCGGGCGACTACCGTGATGGCCGCTGATCGTCGGCGCGTGGGTGGCCTTCGCCATGTCCAGCCCGCCAGGGCAAGCCTTGCCGCAGCGCGAACAGCTCGATCTGTTCCGCGCGCTGCCGGGCGACATGGCGCCACGCGATTCCCAGGACTTGATGGCCTTTCCGTTCTTCTCGCTTGCCAAGTCGCGGCGCACGGCGCCGATCGACTTCCGCAGCGGGAACGTCACCATTCGCGTGGAAGGCACGCAGGAGCACGGCATCGCAACGATATGGGATGCCGACGTGCTGATATGGGCCGCCTCGCAGATCGTGGAGGCGCGCGACGCGGGCCTGCGCCCGTCGCGCTGGATACGCGCCACGCCTTACGAGATTTTGCGCTTCATCGGGCGCGGCACGTCCCTCAACGACTACCAGCGCCTGAAGGCCGCCCTCGACCGGCTGCAATCGACCACGGTGGCCACGTCCATCCGCGAAACCACGGGAAGGCGCTTGCATCGCTTCTCGTGGATCAACGAGTGGAAGGAACTCGCCGACGCCAGCGGCACCCCGCTGGGCATCGAGCTGATCTTGCCGGACTGGTTCTATGCCGGCGTGCTCGACGCCGCCCTGGTGCTGACCATCGACCCGGCCTATTTCCGCTTGAAGGGCGGTATCGAACGCTGGCTGTACCGCCTGGTGCGCAAGCATGGCGGGCGGCAGGAGCACGGCTGGCAATTCGACTTCCGACACCTGTACCGCAAATCCGGCAGCGCGGCCCGCTTCTCGGACTTCGCCTACGACGTGCGCGCCCTGGTGGCGCGGCAGTCGTTGCCCGGCTACGTCCTCGGCATCGAGCGGATGCCGGACGACAACACCGAGCTGCTGACCTTCCGGCCCGTGCCGCACGCGGCACGGGGATAACTGCGGGAGAACCTGTGGACGGCCTCGTGCTATCAGGAGTACCGGGTATCGTGCTATCAGGAGTACGACCCTCGTGCTATCAGGAGTACGAAAACGCCGGAAAGCCAACAACGGCGCGGGTTTGCGTTCCCTCTAACTTACCTAACAAGAAATACATAACTTTTAGTAGAAGCGCGCCGTTTCGGTGGACAACCACGAAACGGCACGGCCAGGCCGGCTTTCCAGCTCGGAGGGCCGCGCCATGATCTTCGCGTTTCTCAACCAGAAAGGCGGCGTCGGCAAGACCACGCTCGCCACGCACATCGCCGGCGAACTGGCGATGCGCGGCCTGCATGTCATCCTGCTGGATGCCGACCCGCAGGGGTCATCGCTCGACTGGACGCAGCGGCGTAGCCAGCAGGGCCTGCCCCGTCTGTTCAGCGCCGTGGGCCTTGCCCGCGAAACGCTGCATCAGGAAGCGCCAGAACTCGCCAGGCGGGCCGATCACATCATCATCGACGGCCCGCCGCGCATCGCCGCCCTCGCGCGTTCCGCGCTGCTGGCGGCCGAGCGCGTGCTGATCCCCGTGCAGCCCAGCCCCTACGACGTATGGGCTTCTGCCGAGATGGTCGCACTGATCCGCGAAGCACAGGTGTTCCGGCCAGCGCTGCGCGCGGCCTTCGTCATCAACCGGCGCGTCAGCACCACCATCATCGGCAGGGAGGCACGGCAATCGCTGGCCGAACAGCCGCTGCCCGCGCTGCGCTCGGAGATCCACCAGCGCATCGTCTTTGCCGACAGCGTAGCCGCTGGCCGGCTCGCCCGCGAAACCGCGCCCGACAGCGCCGCTGCCCGCGAGATCGCCGCGCTCACCGACGAACTGCTGCGGTGGCCGACATGACTGGGAAGCCACCACCACGCAGCAAGCGCGTCGGCATCGGTGCGCGTCCCCCAGCGAATCCGCACGCCGAAGCGTGGATTCGCCAGGGCGACGCAGATGCCGTGCAGAAAGGCGACCTCTACACCGCTCGACTGACGCTCGACATCACGCCCGCCATGCGGGCGCGCATCAAGGTGTCGGCCTTCACGCGAGGCGTGACCGTAGCCGAACTGCTGCGCGACCTGCTGGAGCGGGAGTTTCCCCCGGAGGGCACGCCGTGAACGCATCCGCTTCGACCGCCCACACCCCCAAAGCAAGTGCGCCCACGGCTGCGCCGCCGCCGGCGCCTTCGACACTCGCCGGCCAGGCCGGCAACGTGCCGCTGACGCGCGTGGCGCTGGCCTACATCGAACCGCGCTTCAAGCTCTACCTGCGCTTCGGCGAACCGGCGCGCACGCTCCAGCTCGACCGCTGGCGGCGCTGCGCCGTGTTCCTGCCGAACGCGGTTCTGTGCCGCATCCGTTGGCAGGCCAACGACTACGGCACGATCCGCTGGCAGCTCATGGTGATGCAGACCGCCACGCCGCTGGACGCCGTGCAGCGCATCCCCGGCGTGCAGCCGGGCGCGCGTCTGCTGCTGCACGCCGAAGGCGATGCCAACGTGCGCGCCGTGCTGGAACGCATCGACGGCATCGAGGCGCTGGGCATCGCAGCCGCAGACACATCGCCCGCGTACTGGCGCACGCTCGCGAACCGGCTCGCAGCGCGCTCGGCGCTACCCACATACACCGCAGAACGGCACGCCGCCTGGCTGGCCGGGAGGGCATTGCCATGACCACGATTTCCACGACCGGCCCCGTGCCGCATCCTCGCTCGCGCCTGCGCGCTCGCCTCGTGCTGGCAGGCTTCGCCACCGTCGGCCTCGCTGCGCTGGCCTGGGCGGCGTTCGTGCAGCCCCTGCCGCGAATGGCCTACAACCCGTCCGACAGCGTGGCGGTCGGTTGGTATCGCATCGAACCGTTCGACCCGCGCACCGCCTCGCGGCCACGTCCGCTGTCCGTGGACAGCATCGTGCTGATGCCGCTGCCCGACAGGGCCGCCATGCTGGCTGCGCAGCGCGGCTACCTGCCGACCCGCGTTCCGCTGCTCAAACGTGTGGGCGCAGTCGCGCCACAACACGTTTGCATCGTCGCCGGCCAGGTTCGCATCGACGGCGTGCCGGTGGCCGCCGCCCTGCCTGCCGACCGGCTGGGCCGGCCGCTGCCATCCTTGCAGCTTTGCCGCCGTCTCCAACCGGGCGAACTGTTCCTGTTGAGCGCGACCAACCCGGCGTCGTTCGACAGCCGCTATTTCGGGCCGGTCAGCGCGTTCGCCGTGATCGGCGTTGCGCATCCGATCTGGCTGGAGACACGTCCATGATGGCCGCCGATTCGCTGCACTTTGCCGCGCCTCTCATCGTGCCATCGGGCATGTCGTTCTACTGTTCGTCGCCGTGTCGTCGCGCGTGCAGTGCGGGTGCATTCGCACCGCACTTCGCGCTGCCTTCGGCGCAGCCGCCCAACGTGCAGGCGTCTTGCCTCGAACGCGCCTGGCCTGCGGCCATTGGCGTGTTCGCCGGCGGGCTGGCTGCTCGTGCAGCAGCGCCGCCGGGCCGCCGATGCCCGGAGCGGGAGCGAGGGGCAAAGGCGGAAGGCAAGACAAAAGGGTTCGGCACTCTGCCGCCCGCAAAGCCAGTCTGCACGTGGGGGTGGCGCGGCACGGCGCGGCTTCGCCGCCGTGCCGCGTGGGGCGCGAGGCACGCGCCGATGCAGGCATGTCCGCGTGCTTCGCACGCTCGGACACGCCGGAGCTTGCAGGGAGCACAGCCATGACCGACCGCGGCGACCATGATTTCTGGGTGCGCCCTGGCGCGCCGAAGAACCGAGGCAAAGGCCAGGGCCAGAGCTTCGTTTCCAAGGTGCTCAAGCAGGCTGGCAAGGCCAGCGGCGGCAAGTCGGCGGTGCGCCGTCCTACCGCTGGCGGGAGCGGCCAGCACGCCGGCCAGCGGCCCGGCTCACGGCTTGGACGCGGCCATACGGCGGCGCGCTTCGCAGGCGCAAAGCTGACCCCTATGTCACGGCGCGTGACCATCAAGACGCTGCTGGTCAACCAGCGCAACGCCAGTCCGCAGTCGCTCGCCAAGCACCTGCGCTACATCGAGCGCGACGGTGCCGGCCGGAACGGCGAGCCGGGCCGTGCCTACGGGCCGCAGACCGACGAAGCCGACCTCGATGCCTTCAAGGAACGCTGCCAGGACGACCGACATCATTTCCGCTTCATCGTCTCACCTGAAGACAGTGCGGAGCTGGACGACCTGCGCACCTACACCCGGCACCTGATGAACCGGATGGAGGCCGACCTGGGGACGCGGCTGGATTGGGTGGCGGTCGATCACTGGAACACCGACAACCCGCACACGCACCTGATCGTGCGCGGACGCGACGATACCGGCAAAGACCTCATCATCGCGGGCGACTACATCGCCCACGGCTTCCGCCATCGCGCCGCCGAGCTGGCGACGGAATGGCTGGGGCCGCGCACCGAACTGGAGATCCAGCAGACCTTGCAGCGCGAGGTGGAGCAAGAGCGGTGGACGAGCCTCGACCGCACGTTGCAGCGCGAGGCCGGCGAGGATGGCCGGGTGCAGATCGAACGCTTCAACGAACCCCGGCTGCAACGCCAGCGCCTGCTGCTGATCGGCCGCCTGCAACACTTGCAGCGCCTGGGCCTGGCCGACGAGGTGCAGCCCGGCACCTGGGCCGTCCATGCGGACGCGGAGAAGACCTTGCGTGCCCTGGGCGAGCGTGGCGACATCATCCGAACGATGCAGCGGGCCATGAGCGGCAAGCCTCGCGAGCTGGCGGTGTTCGAGCCGGGCGACGACGGCCGCACTATCGTCGGTCGCGTGGCTGCTAAGGGTCTGGCCGACGAGCTGCACGACCGCGGCTATCTGGTCATCGACGGGTTGGACGGCAAAGCCCACTACGTCGCGTTGGACGCCCGCGACGAGCTGGCGAACTATCCCATCGGCGCGGTGGTGGAGGTACGCGGTTCCGCCGAGGTGCGGGCGGCCGACAAGAACATCGCCACGCTGGCGAGCAATGGCCTGTACCGCACCGATCACCACCTGGCGATCGAGCAAGGCCGAGCCAAGCCCGGCCGCGACCCGCAAGAGGCTGTGGCGGCCCATATCCGCCGGCTGGAAGCCCTACGGCGGGCCGGCATCGTGGAGCGCGTGGCCGAGGGGTTATGGAAGGTGCCGGACGACTTGGCCGAGCGTGGCCGCCAGTACGACGCGCAGCGGCTGGGCGGCGTGGCGGTCGAACTGAAATCGCATCTGCCGATTGAACGGCAGGCCCGCGTCATCGGCGCGACCTGGCTGGATCAGCAGTTGATCGGCGGCGGCAAGGGACTGGGCGACCTGGGCTTTGGCGGCGATGCTAGGCAAGCCTTGCAGCAGCGCGCCGACTTCCTCGAAGAACAGGGGCTGGCCCAGCGGCGCGGGCAGCGGCTGATTCTCTCCCGGAATCTGCTGGAAACGCTGCGCAATCGGGAGCTGGCGCAGGCCGCCCAGCACATTGCCGCCGATAGCGGATTGGAGCATCGGCACGTCACAGACGGGCAGCGCGTAGCCGGCATCTACCGGCGCTCGGTCATGCTCGCCAGCGGTCGCTATGCGCTGCTCGATGACGGCATGGGATTCAGTCTGGTGCCTTGGCGGCCGATAATCGAGCCACGACTGGGGCAGCAGATCGCCGCGACTGTACGCGGCGGCGGTGTGTCATGGGAGGTTGGACGGCAAAGAGGTCCTGGGATTGGATCGGGGCCGTAGGCTGTCGTACCGAGTTAAGGTGTCGAGCAGCGTTTTGGCCCTAGCTTCTGTGCTCCGTTAAGACGACTAGTCTGTGCTTATCGACGACGCTGTGGGTGCATGGTTGCTTGCCAATTCCGGTGCAACTCGCAAACGCGCTGCCCCGACCTGAACTGCCCATTCAACGATCTGCCCGGCCAATATATCCGTGGCGACACCGAACGCGCTCACCACATCGGCCTCTCGCTTGCTGCCTGTGGCTTGGATTGCTTCGAAGCGTCTACTGGCAATAGCAGTCCGTTTGGCCGGATCGACCAGTTGCACATCGAGCCGAACCGCGGCGATCGCTTCAGTGCCGCGGTATTCGAGCTGGAACGCCCGCAGCGTACTGCGCAACTCCATATCGGCGCTCATTGGGGTGCTATCGGTAATCACGGAAGTCGACCGCCCATCGCGCATGAAGGCTTCGACGATTCGGTCACGCAGCAGCACCGGTGCGGGGTCGGCCCAACGCACTCCTTGCCAAGCCGACAAGCGACCATCGGGCTGCGCAATGAACAGCCGCTCCGAATCCAGGACGCGACTACTCTCAGGGGCGTAGACGCGCAGCGCCCCGGGTCCCGGAACGGCGCGCGGCGTACTCTCCGCCTGGGCGATGTGATAGTCGGGCAATTTGTAGGTGACCATTGGAGCTGCTTTGGGAAGCACACTGCACGCGGACAAGCCGAGTACTAGCGTCATAGTCACGGCAGCGACGGGAATCATCCTGGCGGAAGTGTTCACGGCTTGGTTTCCTCAATGTTCTCTCCACCGAGCAGGTATTGCGCCGGATTGCGATCCAGTCGGCGCAGCACGGTGTTTAGATTGGCCAGCGCCTGCTGGAGTTCGTGCATGGCAGGACCTGTGGCGGCCAAGCCCTGGTTCAGCGATTCCTGATTGTTTTGCAGTAGCGTCTCAACCCTGAAAGCGGCGCGTTCGAGGGATGCCGTTGCATCACGCGTGTTCACCATGATTTGCTTACCATCGTTATTTAGTAGCAGGTTGGCATCGCGAAGAGTGCTATTTGCTTGGCGCACGGCAGCTGTCGATTCTCTGCTTGCTTCGGTCAGATTGCTGATTAACGTCGCGATCTCGGCCCTCTGGTCAGCGACCGCGCCCGTGGTCTGTTCAAGATTCACCAGACTGCGGTGCACAAGAGCCAAATTCTCCTTCGACAGTAACTCCTGCGTGCGCAGCAAGATGCCGTTGAGTGTCGTCATGCTGTTCCCCTCACCGGAGACCAGGGATGCCATCGCCGAACGTGGTGCGAGGATCAACGGTTCCTCGTCCTCTCTCCGATCCAGCAATGGCACGTTTGGCCCACCGTCGCTCAACTCGATCACCGCGTTGCCGGTAATTCCCGTGATGACCAATTCAGCGCGGGTATCCTGCCGGACCGGGATGGTGGCATTGATGCGTACGCGCGCTATCGCCCGCCTTGGGTCTCGCGGTGAAAGAGAAAGTGCAACGACTTCGCCAATCGTGATTCCGCTGTACTGAACCTGGCTGCCGGGCGTAAGCCCGGTCACTGGCTCATCGAACATAATCCGGTAATACTGGTAATCGTGGTCGGAACGTGTGTCGCTGAGCCAAAGCGCGAAGCCAATACCAATCGCACCGAGCAGCACGACGAACAGACCAATGAATACATGATGGGCACGTGGTTCCATGATCAGACCACCTCGTTCTCAGAGTTTAAATATTGCGTGCGCCCAGCCCAATGCGTGCGCGACGGAAGAATGATGCAGATGCGGAGGGGTTTCATGGCTGCGTCTCTTGGCTGGAAGCACCAGTGGCCTGTGCGGCCGCACGGCCACGGGGGCCGTGAAAGTATTCCTGTATCCACGGGTGCTTGAAGCGCTCGACTGCCTCGATGCCGTCGTTGATGAGTACCTTCTGGTTCGCCAGGACCGCGACACGGTCGCATATGGTGTACAGCGTATCGAGGTCGTGGGTTACCAGAAACACCGTGAGGCCCAGTGCATTGCGCA
The DNA here is from genome assembly GCF_021283165.2 of Pseudomonas soli. Classification (NCBI taxonomy): domain Bacteria; kingdom Pseudomonadati; phylum Pseudomonadota; class Gammaproteobacteria; order Pseudomonadales; family Pseudomonadaceae; genus Pseudomonas; species Pseudomonas soli. The sequence continues at coordinate 4,405,956 of NZ_CP128543.1, read as the reverse complement.
GGGTCAGAATCAATTGGTCGAAAGATGCAGCCCCGATTGGATCCAGTCCTGCGGTGGGTTCGTCAAGAAACAGGATGTTCGCATCAAGCGCCAAGGCTCTCGCCAGTGCTGCTCGTTTCACCATGCCTCCGGACAACGAGGCCGGATACTTGTCTCCCGCTCCGGCAGGCAACCCCACCAAGCCCAGCTTGCTTCTTGCCAAACGCTCGGCAAGAGGCCGCGCCAGACCGACATGCTCGATCAAAGGAAGAGCGACGTTCTCCAAGACGGTCAGCGATGAATACAACGCGCCCTTCTGGAACAGAATGCCGAACCTTCGCTCCATACGCGCGCGCGCAAGCCATTGGGCTCGCAGTAGGTCGCGCCCCCCGATACGGACCACGCCCGAATGCGGCTTCTGCAGCCCGACGACGCTACGCAAGAGCACGGATTTCCCGGTGCCTGACCCTCCCACCACGCCAAGGATTTCCCCGCGCCGCACGTCCAGGTCTAGGTCCTGATGGACCTGCTGGGTTCCAAACCTGTTGTCCAGGCCGCGCACTTCAATAGCGTGTCGCACACCGTTGTCGGTGTCTTGCTTCACCGCGCTCACCAGCCCATCTCCATGAAGAACAGTGCAGCGATGGCGTCTATCAGGATCACCATGAAGATTGATTGCACGACACTAGACGTCGTGTGGTCGCCTACCGACTCAGCGCTACCGGCGACCTTGAACCCTTCATGGCAGCCGATAGCGGCGATCATCACCGCGAAGAGCGGGGACTTGCTCATTCCGACAAGAAAATGGCGCACCTCGATTTTTTCCTGCACGATGGCAAGGAACTGTGCGGGAGGAATTTCCAAGCTCAGTGCGCATACGGTGGCGCCGCCCGCAATGCCAGCCAAGATGCCTACTAAGGTGAGCAGTGGCAAGGACACAAGAAGCGCCAGCACGCGTGGCAGCACCAGTAACTCGATGGGGTCGAGCGCGTTGGAGCGAAGCGCATCGATCTCTTCATTTGCCTTCATCGAACCGATTTGGGCGGTGTACGCGCTTGCGGTACGGCCTGCAATCAATATGGCCGGGAGCAGCACTCCGAACTCGCGCATGAACGAGAAGGCGACCAGATGCACCGAGAAGATGCTCGCACCGAAGTTGGCCAGCACCGTTGCTCCCAGGAACGCCACCACCATTCCTACCATGAAGCTCAGTAGCGCCACGATGGGAATGGCGTCCACCGCTGATCGCTGGATTTGAGCGATCACCGAGGTCGCGCGCCAGCGACGCGGGTGACGAACGGTACGGCTCCATGTTTCGATGATCTGGCCCACGAACCCGGCCAGACCAAGACACGCACGACAGCCCTGTTCCAAGGTCAGGCCTATGCGTCCCAGACCGCGGAGCAGAGGATTCCCGCTCACCGCTGCTTTCTCCGTCTTCTGCTGATCGGTAGCAGCGGCGGCCAGCGCTCTCATTAGGGCGAGGCGATCCGAGGACAGATTTGGAGCTGCCTCCGGCCGGTCGAGTATCGAGTCTGGCCCGAGAATTTCCACCAGCAGAGCCGCGCCGGCGGTGTCCAGTCTCTGGACTTGCGTCCAGTCGAGTAAGGGAGTGGCGTACCCCTCGGCATGACTGATGCGGGCGGCGGACACGGATTTTGCCAGACTGGCGTAGTGCTCTATCGTCCAGTCGCCACCCGCCAGCCATTTGTGATCACCGCCGACCATGGCATCCTGCCGGAGCCAAGCCTGTGAAGCGTTGCTCATGGCTGCGTGTCCCGCCAAGCGCTGTCGATGCGCTCGATGCAGTTCGTGATCGCCGCTTTGGCATGACCCAGCAATGTGTACGAACCGGCGAACTCTTTAATGACGTTGCCGCGCTCGAAGCAACTGGCGGCAGCAACCCGGCGTCCCGTCCTTAAATCGACTGCTTCGAACTCTAGGCTGGCACCACCCGTCGTCACGGGTCCAACCAGCAGGGTCGTCATTGCATTGACTGCCCGATTCGGTGTCTGCAGTTCGGTGACCGCTACACGCACCCGAACCTGTCCCGCGCCACCTGGGGGGGCGGGACTTTTGCCTTCCTGGCGTTTCAGTTCGCTCGTCACATGGTCTAGCACTTCGCGCTGCTGCGCGTCATCGAGCCCATCGATGCGACCCGAGGCGGTCTTGATCTGCGCTTCTTCCACCACGACAGCGGCATAACGCTTGGGCTCGAATCCCGCTGCGCGGTACATCAGTACGTTCTCGTATCGTGTCGGCGATAACTTCTCGTAGTCGCCGAGAAATCCGGAGCGCGTCATGCTGTTGGTCGCGCATCCAGAGAGCGCGCCTGCTACGCAAAAAAAGATGCCGCCGCGGATCAATGCAGTTTTGCTCTTCATAATGGGTCTCCTTGATCAAACGAAACTAAGACAGGCAATGCCTGCTGCGATGAGGGCGGTGCCAGACCAGCGCGTTACCGATGCGACATCGCCTAGTAGGAGGGCGCCGACGCCCAAGTTTCCAAGTAGCCCGATTCCTGCCCAGGCTGCAGAGGCCGCGCTGATCGGAATCCGCTTGAGCGCGAACCACAAAAGTGCGCCGCTGGCCGCCATGCACGTCACTGCCACACAGAGGCCGACCCAGCGCATCGGACCGCCCGCCGTGATGGCCCGCAGGCCCAGTGGATAGCCCGCTCCTAGAACCCCTGCGGCAATGACAATCGACCAGGATTTCCAGATCAGCGGATGGGTGCTGAATCGCATAAGCCTAGCGAGACATACGCATGAAGCGTGGGTGCATACGAATTCTGAGAATGCGCAGCACGCGGCGGCTCGCAAGAGACTCATGAGCGATCTCCATGCGCGGTGGCGACACTCAGGTTCCACGGCCCAATTCGCTTGATTCCAAACAGGACTTCGTAAAGCAGCGGAATCAAGCCCAACGTCACCAGCGTTCCGAGTGCCAGCCCACCGATCATCGCGATCGCCATCCCTTTCCATAATGGTCCGGAGAAGAGCATGAGTGGCACCAGTCCCGAAATGCAGGTGACCTTGGTCATCACGATTGGACGAAGCCGTTGTATCGCGGCCCCAACCAAGGCTTCATGGCGTGGCAGGCCTTCCGCTAGCCCCTGGTCGATGCGTTCCAGCAAGAGCACGGCGTTGTTGACAATGATCCCGAACAGGGCCAGTACGCCGAAGGTCGCCATGAAGCTGAAAGGTGTGCCGGTCAGCTTCAGAGCCAATACCACGCCGATAAGCGTGAAAGGGATCGTCGCGAGGATCACACCGAGCTTGCGGAAAGAATTGAACTGCCATACGAACAGCATCAGCATCGCCAGAAATGCGAGGGGCATGTAGGTCGACAGCGCGGCGTTCGATTCGGCGGCTTCCTCGATCTCGCCGCCAAGTTCAACCGAGTAGCCCGCGGGCAGGTCCAGGGCAGCGACGCTAGGCGCCAGGCGGTTGATGATCTCCTGGGCGGTGTAAGAGGTGTTCTGTCCTTGCACGGTGATCGTGCGGATGAGATTGCGCCGTTGGATGACCGAGGGCTCGCTCGCGAGCGATACGTCTGCGACCTGAGCCAGCGTCACCGCTGGACCGCCGTTGGTGGGATAGATGAGCGTCGCGCCTACGTCTGCCGTGCTGCGACGCTCGCTTACGATACTGCGCAGGACGATCGGGACGGAGGTGTCACCGTCGCGAATAACCGAGATCGATCTGCCGCTGTAGCGGACATCCAGCCCGCCAGCGATGTCTTCAGTCGTCACGCCCGCCCGACGCGCGCGGTCCTGGTCGACCCGTACGTCGATGCGGCCAACGCGCGTATCCCAATCGTTCTTGACGTTGATGGTGCCGGGCAGCTTGCGCAGCGCTGCTTCGATTTTGGACGCGGCCCCCAACAATACCTCCTCATCCGGACCGCTGACGCGATAAATGGCAGTCCCTGACTCGGTCGCACCGAGCGAGAAACGCTTGGGCTCGGCGCGCACGTCGCCATGTGCTTGCGCAAAGTAGCTGCGGGTGCGGGCGAGGACGGCGTCGATGTCGCTCTTCGGCTTCAATGTGACAACGAAGTACGCGATGTTCGATGCCGGCAGTGGTGGATTCAGGCTAAGGATGAAGCGCGGGCCACCATCGGCGACGTAGCCGATGTGATCGGAGACTTCTGGATTGATGTTCGTGTCGCCCAGCCAACCACTGATCTGCTTCACGCGGGCGAGCGTTTCGCGCGAGTCGGTACCGGGGGCGAGCTGCACCGGAATCTGGAACTGAAGCCGGTCGGACTTGGGCATGAAATCGTACGGCAGGGTGGTGAAGCCATACAGCGCAATGGCAAGCGCCGCGATCATCGACGCTACATAGACCGCCTTATGGTGGAGCACCCACTCCAGTACGCGCCGGTAGCCACGGTAGAAGCGGGTGTCATAGGCGTCGCCCTGCTCCTGCTTGTGATGGGGTTTGGCGAAGTGGTAGCACAATAGGGGCGTGACAGTCAGGCACAGCAGCCACGAAGCGAACAACGTCAGTGCCAGCACGACCACGAGATTGTGCAGATACTCGCTCGTGGCGTTCTGGCCAAAAAAGAACGGCGAGAACACGATCACGATCACGAGCGAGGACGTGAGCAGCGGAATGGCGAGCGTGCGGCCCGCCTCGAGGCAGGCATGCTTACGATCTTCGCCACCGGCCAGGCGGCGTTCGATGTCTTCGGCAATCACAATGCCGTTGTCCACCAACAAGCCGAGCGCAATGATGATGGCGCCCATCGAGACGTTCTGAAGCTCGATGTTCATCGCGCGCATGACGATGAGTGCACTGAGGATCGTCAACGGCACGATCATGCCCACGATGATCCCGGTGCGCCAACCGAGAAATAGCACGACGACACCGAGGACGACGATGATCGTCTCCATCATGACGTGGTTCATTTTGCCCATCTCGTGCTTGACGACATCGGCCTGGAAAGTGACGTATGACAGATCGAAACCCGCCGGCAGCAGCTTCTCCTGGTCTGCAACCCGTGCTTTGAGCGCTTTTCCGAACTGCTCCACGTTCTGACCGGAGGCCATCGAAACCGCCATGACGACAGCGGGCTGGCCTTTGTAGATGGCAGCAGATTCCGGCGGATCGGCTGGCCGCACACTCACCTGCGCCAGTTCACCCAATGCGATCGTCGGCACGGGCGCCGTACTACTTTGCGGTCGTGGCAGCGCGATCGGCATTGCTCGCAGGGAGGGAGCGTCACGCACTTCGCCACTGACCGCCAAGGTTGCATTGATGCCGCCGACAACAATTTGTCCACCCGAAGCGACGACGTTCTGTTTGACGAGTTGGTCGATCACCCCCTGTGGTGTCAGCTCCAATCGCGCGAGCCTAGGCCGATCGAATTCGAGATAGACGCGCTCTTCCTGCAGGCCGTAGAAAGTGATGCGCTCAATACCAGGCACGGTGTACAGGCGGTCGCGCATCTGCTTGAGCGCGACGCGCATCTCGCTCATGGAGTAACCTGGTGCAGTGACCGCAATCGAGGCAACCGCGACGCGGCCGAAGTCTTCGTCGACGAAAGGCCCCATCGTGCTCTGTGGTAAGGCATCCTTCGAATCGGCGACCTTGGCCCGGACGCGCTGCCAGATCGGTGCCAAGTCGGTGTAGCGGTCCCAGATCGTGACCTGGATCATGGCGCTGCCTGCGCGCACGGTGCTCGTCACGCGCTTGACCTCTGCCAGTTCGCGCAAGCGCTCCTCGATCGGCCGGGCAATGAGTTGCTCAACGCGTTCGGCGGGCAGCCCCGGGTTCAACGCCGTGACCATCGCATCGCGGACCGTGACAGTCGGCTCCTCCTGAGAAGGAAAATTCAGGAAGGTCGCGATGCCGGCGACGAAAATGATGAGCGCTACAAAGTAGGTAAGTCGACTGGCGCGCAGCGCCATCTCGGTGATCTTCATGATGAAGTAACCTGGTGGATCGCGTTAGCGCTTGGTCAATTGAGTGGTGGCTTCCAGTGGTGTCACTGGCTGTCCATCGGTGAGCCATCCTCCTCCGGCGGCAACCACCGTCTCGCCGGGCTTGAGTCCAGCGAGGACGCGCGCGCTGTCTCCTTCCTGTACCGGCGTGAAGCGCACCGCGCGACGGTGCACCTTCTTATCTTCAGGGGTGTAGACGAAGACGGAAGCCTCGCCCGGCTTCGTGCCGAGCACCAGCGAGGCATAAGGTATGGATACAGTCTCGGGCCGAGAGGTCTTGGAGGTTGCCGCAGGTGCGTCGAGCACGACCTGTACGGGAATACCTGGCCGAAGTGCGCGCGCTTGCGCGTTATCTTCAGGCACTAGCACCACGGGTAGGAGCGAGCCATTTTCGGCGCGCAGACCGACACGACGTACCACCGCTCGGATTGGTTGTTCGGCTCCGCTCCAGCTCAGTTCTGCGCGTTGGCCGACATCTATGTGAGGTGCCTGTGTAGTAGACGCGTTCGCGATGATCTCAGTGCCACTGCGCACGCCGTCGACCTGAAATACCGGCGCACCAGCAGCAATGTCGGTGAACGCCAAAGCCAGCTTTTCCGCCACGACACCATCGAAAGGAGCGACGATCATCGTGCCACGTTGTGCTCGTTCGGCCAGGCCAAGCGCCGCCTTGGCAGTGCGCGCTTGACCCTCTGCGACCGCTAGCTGCGCCTTCGCGCTCTCGAACGCAGCAGGGGAGATGACTTCGCTTTCGAGCAACCGGCGCTGTTGATCTGTCTGTACACGTCGATCCATCAGGCCGGCTTCGGCGGCCGCCAGGGATGCTTGCGCTTGTGTCACGCGAAGCCGGTCAGGTTGCGCATCAAGTTCTGCCAGGACTTGGCCGCGGGAGAACCGTTCACCCACGTCGACGTTCAACTTGGCGATCCGTCCTCCTGTTTCAAATCCTAGGATGCTGCGCTCGGTTGCTCGCGCCGAGCCAGTCAATTCGATGCGAGAGCTATGCGGGAGATCCGACTGCGCGGCGGCGAGCTTCACTGCGCGCGGAGGCTCGGATACGGTGGATTGCGAGTTTCCGCACCCTGAGAGCAGAGTCGAAATGGATAGTGTGCAAGCAACCGCCAAGGAGCGCGGTGCGCACGCGGTCATGACACCGCTACGGACGCGACTCATGTGCGTCCTTTTGCCGGGACAAGTTCGAGATGGCCCGAGGCGAGATCCTGGAGCGCCCGAAAGAAATGCCGCCGCTCTGCGGGTGCGAGTATTGGCAAACCCAGAAGATCGGCGAACAGGGCGCCATCCAATGCCAGCATGATGAGTGCCGCGGTCTCGGTGCCACGCGGGGATCGACGCACGCGTTCGTACTGCACGCGGTACCACTCGCGCAGTGGGTCGAGAAGTGTTGGATCTTCCGCAGCTGCCGCGAGCAGCGCTGCGCCCATCTTCTGCATCTCGTCGTCGGGCATCGCTTCCACCTGGCTCGACAGCCAGGGGTCCGGATCTCCGGCAAACCTGCGCTCGTGATTGGCTTGTACCGCGTCGAACGCCCGGATCATCTCGTCGATCAGTGTCACGAACAAATCGCGTTTGGTCTTGAAGTGATAGAGAAACGCCCCTTTGCTCAACCCGGCCCGCACAACGACGGCGTCCAGTGTCAAGCGACTGGCACCTTCCTCCAGCACCAGTTCGCGGGCGGCCTGCAGGATGCGGTCGCGAGTTCGCTGGGCTCCTTGCTGGAGGCCGGGCTGCGCATCGGCGCTGCTATGGGCAGTGGACGGGGGGGGCAACTTTGTTTTCGCGCGGGGCGGCATGGTCGTGCTCCAAAAAAGCTTGAGTCATATACAGTCCAGACGGTATAGTAGAAGCCATACAACAGTCCGTCAAGACTTTTTCGGAACGCAAGGAGCTGCCATGTCTCAAATTCTTGAACGCTATCGCCTCATTGCCATGATTTCTCCGCTACTGCTTCTTGCGGCCTGCAGCCATGCCCCGCACTCTGCCGATCCACCTCGCCTGGATGTACCGGCCCATTTCTCAAATGAAGAGGGAGGTGAAGGCATCTTGGACAAATCGTCCCGCCGTACTCTTCCCGTCGATTGGTGGACGGCCTACGGCGATCCGCACCTCAATGCCTTGGTCCGGGCGGCGCTGGAGCGCAATACCGAACTGACGATTGCGCGAGCGCGCGTGGACGAGGCATCGGCCGCCACGCGGCGAGCACGGGCCTCCCTGCTCCCCTCGTTGTCCGCGGGCACGCAGGCAACTCGAGGACGCGACTATTCAGAGAACGTTGCAATCGGCAATGATGGCCGCGCCACGTTGTCCGCATCGTGGGAGGCAGACCTGTCGGGACGGCTTTCGCAGGCAGCAGAAGGTGCGCGCCTGGATGCGGTGGCAGCCGAACAAGCGTGGGTTGCCACGCGGTGGCAGGTCGCGTTTGAAACAGTGTCGGCGGCTGTGCAGCAGCGCCAAGCCAGTGAGCTCGAAGCGCTAGCCGCGGCGCGGCTGGCATCCGCAGAACGACTCGTCTTGCTGATGCAACGGAAGTTCGAGGCCGGACAAGCTACCGGCTTCGACATCGAGCGTACCCGCGCCGGCGTCGTCGCACTGCGCGTGGAGCAAGAGCAACTGCGGCGTGCGCGCGGCGAGGCGACGCATGCACTCGATGTACTAGTGGGACAAACGCCCGGAGCGCCTGCAGCTTCCCCAACTCTTGCGTCGCTCGCCGTCCCGGACTGGACACCGACACGCATACCTGCGGACCTGCTGAGTGAGCGGCCCGACGTGCGCGCCGCCGAAGCGAAGTTCGCCGCCGAAACCGCGCGCTGGAACGCAGCCGAAGGCGAACGCTTCCCCAGGCTGGTGTTGGACCTGAGCGGCGGACGGCAGCGCGTAGAGAGTGTGGGAACCCGCATCACTGGAAACATTTTTTCACTTGGGGCCGGGGTGTCGTTGCCGATCTTCGATGGTGGCGCGATCCGTGCCGGCATCGAGACCGGAGAGGCGCGCAGCCGAGCTGCCCGTGCGGAGTTCGAGCGCACTTTGTTGAGTGCTTTGCAGGACGTAGAGAACGCATATCTCGGTTGGCATACGCAGCACGCAGCACTGGAGCATCAGGCCGAGGGTGTCGCAGTCGCGGAGCGTCAGCTCGATCGCAGCCGACGTCTGTTCGAGGCGGGACAAGTGGACGCCACGGTGGTGGCCGAGGCTGAGGCCGGGGTGCTGTCAGCGCAGGCTTCGCTGATCCGCACGCGGGCCGAGACAGCCATGCAATGGGGCGTCCTGGCAAAAGCATTATCCGGCTCTCCTGTTTGATCGCAGAAACATGCTGGAGCAGCTTGCGAAGGCTAGCTAAATAGCGTGACGCAAGGCGAAGGTGGTGAGGCCTGAGTGATGAGGAATGCGAACATGGAAATTCGACACCTGCGCTACTTTCTGGCGGTGGCAGAGGAGCTGCACTTTGCCCGAGCCGCAGAGCGCCTCCACATAGAGACATCGCCGCTGTCGCGCGCCATCAAGGAACTTGAGGAAGAGTTGGGCGTAGCGCTATTTGCGAGAACCACTCGGAGCACCCGCTTGACTCGTGCGGGCAGGCTCTTCTTTGAGAGCGTGCCGCGTGTCTTCGCAGCTTTGCAGCAGGCGCGCGACAGTGTGAACGCCGCAGCCAATGGCTTTCATTGCCAGCTCCGTATTGCATTGTCTGATGGAATCACGCCATCGCGCCTGCCTGCGTTGTTGGCGCTCTGCCGGCAGGAAGAGCCGGAAGTGGAAGTTCGCTTCTTCGAGGTGCCTTTGGCACAGCAAATCAAGGGATTGTGTGGCGAACTGTACGATCTCGGCTTCGCTCAATCGGATGAAGTCGGCGAAGGCATCATCGCCGTGCCGGTGTGGAGTGACCCTCTGATGGTAGCTGTGCCCGCACGGCACCCCTTGCTATCCCACAAACAGATTCCCCTAGAAGAGCTGTTGCGGTATCCGCTGGTGCTCTGCGACGCGGTGGCGTGTGAGGGCCATGCTCGGCAAGTTGAACGGGTGCTACGTCGCGTGGACATAGAGCCACTGATTGCCGAACGCGTGACTTCCAGCGATCTAATGATGGTCCTGGTTTCGGCGGGACTTGCACTAGGCCTCACAGGAGGCGCGCATATCACAGCCAGCAGGGAACAGGGGGTGGTCGCACGGCCGCTGACTGGACGTTCGCCAATGCTCACGACCTATCTACTACGGCCGGCCAGCGAGCCGTCAGAAATGCTGACTCGCTTCATGGAACGCGTTCATTCGATCAAATCTCCAGATGCCAAAGGTCGGCGGTAAACCATCACACAATCTCCCAAAGAAAATTAACCATGAAGAAGATTGCTCTCATATTGCTTTCCTCGACATTGGCAGCCTGCAGCCCATCTGGGAAACCAGATAAAGCCAACCTTCCGACAGTCGATGAATTAGCGCTCAATCCTGAGCGTCTGAAAGAGTTGCGCAAGCAATGCAAGTTGGATCGACCAATGCTGGGCGACCAACTATGTAACCGGGTTGCCGAGGCTACGCGAAAGCGCTTTTACGAAGATGGCGATGTGCCCCACACCACGCCTAAAGAGCCGCCGAAGTTCTAAGCTGGTGGTCATGCCGGAGTATGTATGCCGGATATGAAAAATTTGAAGGAGAATCGCAATGGGTTGGATCTATCTTGTTTTGGCTGGATTGTTTGAAATCGGATGGCCGGTCGGGCTGAAAATGGCGCAAGAGCCAACATCGCGTTGGAGTGGGGTCGCAGTAGCCGTCTCTTTCATGACAATTAGCGGCGCCTTCCTATGGCTTGCTCAGCGTCAGATACCGATTGGGACTGCTTATGCGGTGTGGACGGGTATCGGAGCGGCGGGAACTTTCTTAGTCGGAATTCATTTCTATGGCGACCCAACCTCCCTGATGCGATACCTTGGCGTGGCGTTGATCATCCTGGGCGTTATCACGCTCAAGTTATCGAGTTGATCGCTAGCTCCATTGGTAGCGTAGTCGCTAGGCGACCCAGCTCCCAGAGTGGATCGGGCGCTGGGAACTCGTACGGTCACCTCCTCTCTCTAGTCGCTATGTGACGAGCTTGCCGGCGCCTCGGGAGAGTTCGAGCCAGTGCGCGTAAGGCGGTGGGAGCACCCATTCCGGGTGGCTCCACCTTCAGTGCCTGCGCCAAGGTGACCTGAGTACGAACTTTGTAGCCAGTCAGGCAGTGAGTTCGGAGGGGATGCTATCGGATTGGATCCAGTTGCGCCGGATCGTCGCCGGCGGTTTGTAAGCATGCGCGCTATGCGGCCGCTGCTCGTTGTAGAACTGTCGCCAACGTTCGATCAGCACCTTCGCTTCGGTCCGACTGCGGAACCATTCGCGGTTGAGCAGTTCGTCGCCCATCGTTGCCTGCGAAGTCAGGACCAGCAGAATCCTGAGGGGAGTTCTCATCATGGTTTTCTCCGTTCAGACGCTTGGGATCAAGCGGCCGGAGACCACTACGCCTGCTTGGCTTTGCGCGCTGCCTCGACCAAGCTGTCGAGCCAGTCCTGATGGCCGTTGATCATCGGGTTGGGTTTGGCGTTGTGCAGCTCCTCGGCCGGTTTGCCCTTCTGAGTTTCCTGCGTGAGGATGCGCACGCGCCTGCCGTCCAGGTTCTCAACCAGCCAGGCGTGATGCACATCCAGGCGCGTATCTGTGCCTTCCTCGCCGGACCAGCCGTGCCAGGCCACGCGGCCGGGTTGCCCATCCGCAGGTGGCACGTATTCGTTGCACTGCCCCTCTACCGGGAAGCCGAAGGTCTCGAAGTAAAACCGATCGCCGTCGGCCAGTACCGGGCCTTTGCCGTCATGAAAGCACACGTTAGCCGAGTTGGCGTAGTAGCTTGGCCACAGCGATGGTGTGACGAGTAGAGGCCATACGTCGGCCGCGCTCAAGCCGGCGGCGATGATCTCATTGGAGGCGAAATTCTCAGTAAAGCCCGGCGTGTAGCCTTCGGGCCAGAGGATGGCGTTCTGTTGCTTGCTCATATCGAAGCTCCTTCACAAAATGTCGATGACGCAACAGGGGTGGCTGCGTCATTCAAGTGGTCATGGAGCAAATCATGAGCCTCCATCTGCAATAAGTGAAATCCTAAGTTTCTATTTTTGATATCATAAAATATGATATCAAGGCCTAGGTTCTGCCATCCACCGACTAGGCTATCTCGCAGCGGCGCTACGAAAGGGCGCGTCTCCAATTGAGCCGACTGATTGCTTATTTGTAGTGCGAGGTAGAGTTGTGCTGAGCATGACGATAGGAGCGATCTTGCCTACTTGTTGTTAGCACAGGAAGTGAACAGCAGTGCTCGTATCCAGCGATGTGCTGGATCGTGATGGGTGCGTTCGTGCCAAGCAGCCGTCTTGGTGAACCCCGGTATCTTCACCGGCGGCAGGGAGATAGCCAGCTTGTCCATACCGGCGACCAAGCGGCTCGGCAAGATCGCAACCATGTCACTGGCACGCAGGATGTCTGGCAAGATCAGAAAGCTCTTGACCGACAGTGTGACGCTGCGTCGTTTGCCCAACTGTTCTAGCGCATCGTCGGTGACGCCGCGGAAACCTCCACCATCGTAGGAAACAAGCGCATGGTCGAGAGCACAGAACTGTTTAACGGTCAGCTTGCGCCCCATAGCCGCAGGATGGTCTTCCCGCAGGACACACACATAGTGTTCCTTGAACAGCTCTCGGGCATGCAGATTTGGCGGAGTGATCTCTGGCGTCAGGAGGGCTAAATCGATCTGACCGCGCTCAAGCTGGTTCTGTAGCTGCCCGCTCTCGACTGGCACTAATGAGACTCGTACACGCGGTGCGTGCCGTTTAAGTGCCGATAGAAATGGGACAGCAACGGCACGCAGCGCATAGTCCGTCGCGGCGATGGAGAAGGTCAGTTGTGCGGTGGCCGGATTGAAGGAAGGTGGCTGGAGCAGCGCGTCGATTTCGGCGAGCACCTGCTTGACAGGCATCCCTAGATCCAGCGCCCGCTGCGTTGGAACGATACCCCGCTGCGAGCGCGCGAAAAGCGGGTCACCGAAGCTCTCGCGCAACCGCGTCAGCATGCCACTCAAGGCCGGCTGGGTTAGTCCCAGACGGGCCGCCGCCCGTGTCACATTGCGTTCGTCTAACAATGCGTCCAGCGCCTTGAGCAAGTTGAGATCCATACTCTTGATATTTTTCATTTTTATTCCAATCTTAAATATCATCGTTTTTCATGATATCTAAATATTGCCTATGAGTGGAAGCAAGGCCCATTGACGGCTTTTTTTGGGTAACTTGCTTGGAACTCTGTATGCGCCGCAGTGCGCTTTCGCTTGCGGCGCTTTTCTTTGACTCGCCACCGCGCTCATTCTTTCTTTTCCCTCGACCATTGTGCTGCGAACGGTCTTTGACCGGCACTAGCCCAGAACCGATCCTGACGCCTGCGACACCCCCTGTGCAACGCTTTCAATGAGACACCAGCGCAGGAGAAATCGGAGGACAGGTCATGCAAGGGACGAACGTTCTGTTCGGCCAGATCGCTGTGGTAATCGGCATCGTGATCGCCGGCGTCTGGGGCGCCACACAATGGACAGCAGCGACCCTTGGCTATCAAGTACGCCTCGGATCGCCCTGGTTCGATCTTCTAGGTGTACCGGTTTATCACCCGTGGCGCTTGTTCGAATGGTGGTTCTTCTTTGATGCCTACGCGCCGCACGTCTTCGACACAGGCGGTGCGATTGCGGGTGGTAGCGGTTTGTTCGCTTTACTCGTCGCCATCGCCATGTCGGTATGGCGTTCTCGGCAGTCGCGGCTGGTTACGACTTATGGTTCGGCACGCTGGGCCGATGCCGTCGACATCCGCAAAGCTGGACTGACCCTCCCGGCGGGCGTCTTCCTCGGCCAACACGACGACCAATACCTCCGACATGAGGGGCCGGAACATGTCCTGAGCTTCGCACCCACGCGCTCGGGCAAGGGCGTGGGCTTGGTGGTGCCTACGTTGCTTTCGTGGCCGGCGTCCGCCGTCATTCACGACATTAAGGGAGAGAACTGGAAGATCACGGCGGGCTGGCGTTCGCGCTTTTCGCACTGCCTGCTTTTCAACCCCACCGATAGGCAGTCGGCCGCCTACAACCCGCTGCTTGAAGTCCGGCGCGGCGCACATGAAGTGCGCGACGTGCAGAACATCGCCGACATTCTGGTTGACCCTGAAGGTGCGTTAGAGAAGCGCAATCATTGGGAGAAGACCAGCCACGCGCTACTGGTCGGTGCAATCTTGCATGTTCTGTACGCAGGCGAGGACAAGACGCTGCGCGGCGTCGCCAACTTCCTCAGCGACCCGGCGTGTCCGTTCGAGCTGACGCTGCACCGGATGATGACGACGAAGCACCTGGGCGATGCGCCTCACCCGGTTGTCGCATCCGCTGCCCGCGAAGTGCTCAACAAGTCGGACAACGAGCGATCGGGCGTGCTCTCCACCGCCATGTCGTTTCTCGGCCTGTACCGCGACCCGACCGTGGCCGAAGTCACATCGCGCTGCGATTGGCGCATCGCCGACCTGATTTCCGCCGAGCACCCGGTATCGCTCTATCTGGTGGTGCCGCCCTCCGACATAAGCCGCACCAAGCCGCTGATCCGGCTCATCTTGAACCAGATCGGGCGGCGGCTGACCGAATCGCTCGACGGCAGCGATGGCATCGCGCGCCGGCACAAGCTGCTGCTGATGCTGGACGAGTTTCCGGCGCTGGGTCGCCTCGATTTTTTCGAGTCCGCGCTTGCCTTCATGGCCGGCTACGGCATCCGCAGCTTTCTCATCGCTCAAAGCCTGAACCAGATCGACAAGGCGTATGGGCAGAACCATTCCATCCTCGACAACTGCCATGTCCGGGTGACTTTCGCCACCAACGACGAAAGGACGGCGAAAAGGATTTCCGAAACCCTCGGCACCGCCACCGAGCTTCGCGCGCAGCGCAACTACGCGGGCCACCGCCTCGCTCCGTGGCTGGGGCACCTGATGGTGTCGCGTCAGGAAACTGCACGTCCGCTGCTGACGCCCGGCGAGGTGATGCAGCTTCCACCTGAGGACGCCGTAGTCATGGTGTCCAGCGTTGCCCCGATCCGCGCGAAGAAGCTGCGTTACTACGTCGACGCCAATTTCAAGGATCGCGTCCTGCCACCGCCCGTGCTCGCAGTCGGGAGGTACGCCGACGCGCCGCCAGCCCGCCCCGACGACTGGAGCGGCTTGGCGATCCCGGCCGTACCTACGGCGCCGACCTCGGTATCCGCCGATGGTCCGGGCGGCACCGATGACGGCGGCCCGCGCCGCCAGCTCGAACTCTCCGAAACCGTCGCCTACGAGCCCGAGTTGGACGCGTGTGCGAACGACCTGGAGCTGCTCGATGACGACGACCTGGCGCTCCCGCTTCCCGGCCAGCTCGACCCGGCCATGCAGCGCACGGCCCGGCTGGCTTCTCTCGACCCCAACGACGGAATCGACCTATGAGCCAATACCGCCTCAATCTTTTCATCCAGCCCGAGCACGCCAAGCGCCTGGATGAACTTGCCGCCAAGAAAGGCGTGTCCAAGTCCTCCATCGTCGCAGCGGCCTTGGCGTCCTGGCTGTCACCCGATGCGGGCGACCAGCGTGAGGCCGCCATTGCCAAGCGGCTGGATCGACTGTCGCGGCAGACCGAACGCATGGAGCGCGACCAGAACATCCAGATCGAAACGCTGGCGCTGTTCATCCGCTATTTCTTGACCATCAGCACGCCGGTGCCAGAAGCCCACAAGGACGCGGCCCGCGCCCAGGGCAAAGCGCGCTTCGAGCAGTTCGTCGAGCAGTTGGGTCGCCACCTGCTGCGTGGCCGCAGTCTGGTGCGCGACGTGGTGGAGGAACTGCACCCCGATCCGATGCGGATGGATGACGCAGCAGCGATGGCGTCCGCCGATGAGCGAGCTGCAGAGCGTGCGTCATGAGTGCCGTTCCGCAGATTCCGCCTGAATCTCGCTCATCCGCCGCGGCGTCCCAGGATCGCCGCATCCAGATGCTGCGCACGGCGATGGGGCCGCTGATCGCCGCTGCGCTCGAAGATCCGGATGTTGTGGAAATCATGCTCAACCCCGATCGCACCCTGTGGGTGGATCGGCTGTCGTCGGGTCGCTCGCCGCTGGGCGTGGAGATGCCCGAGGCCGATGGTGAACGCATCATCCGCCTGGTCGCCGCGCATGTCGGCGCGGAGGTGCATCGCGGCCAGCCGCTCTTGACCGCCGAGTTGCCGGAAACCGGCGAGCGTTTCGAGGGCATCCTGCCTCCGGCCGCCCCGGGGCCAGCCTTCGCGCTACGCAAGCGGGCCGTGAGCATCATCGGCCTGGATCGCTACGTGGCCGACGGCATCCTGACCGCCGGGCAGGCCGAGTTCCTGCGCCGCGCCGTGCGCGAGCGGCAGAACATCCTGATCGCCGGCGGCACCAGCACCGGCAAGACCACGCTGGCGAACGCGCTGCTGGCCGAGATCGCCGCCACAGGCGACCGCGTGCTGGTGCTCGAAGACACCATCGAGCTGCAATGCGCGGCCCGCGACCATGTGCCGCTGCGCACCCGCGCCGGCGTCGTCACAATGACCGAGCTGGTGCGGGCCACGATGCGCCTGCGGCCTGACCGCGTGATCGTCGGCGAAGTGCGTGGCGGCGAAGCCCTGGACTTGGTGAAGGTCTGGGGCACCGGCCACCCCGGCGGCATTGCCACCATCCATGCCGGCTCCGCCTTGGGCGCACTGCTGCGTCTGGAGCAACTGATCCTCGAAGTGGCAGTGAATCCGCCCCGCGCCCTGATCGCCGAGGCGGTCAACGTGGTGATTCACATCGCAGGCCGTGGCCGCAAACGTCACGTCGAAACCATCTCCCGTGTCGTCGGCTTCGACGGTGCGGGCTATCGCCTGACAGATGCGCTGGAAACGCCGTTTCCCGAGCTGCCGCCGGTTCCTCTTGCAGCCGCTGCCGCTGCGCCTTCCTCGACCCCTGACCAACCTGGAGAACTGCCATGACGCACGTTGATGCTTTCCGTCTTTCCGTAAATCCTATTTCTCGCCTGTCCAGCATGGCGCGGCTGCGCCACCTGGCCCGTCCCGCAGGGCAAGGGCTGCTGCTGGCCGCGCTGATGCTGTTGCTGGCGGGCACGGCGCAGGCCGCCGGTTCCTCGATGCCGTGGGAAGGGCCGCTGACCTCCATCCTCGAATCCATCCAAGGGCCAGTCGCCCGGATCGTGGCGGTGATCATCATCATCTCGACGGGGCTTGCGCTGGCGTTCGGTGATACCAGCGGCGGCTTTCGCAAGCTGATCCAGATCGTGTTCGGCCTGTCCATCGCGTTCGCCGCGTCCTCGTTCTTCCTGTCGTTCTTCAGCTTCTCCGGAGGGGCCGTCGTATGAGTAAGGCCACCGATCTTCCGGGCTTTGAAGTGCCGCTGCATCGCTCGCTGACCGAGCCGATCCTGCTGGGCGGTGCGCCGCGCACCGTGGCGATTGCCAACGGCACGCTAGCCGCCGCCGTCGGGCTGGGCCTGCAACTGTGGATTCCCGGCGTGGTGCTCTGGATCGTCGGCCACTCGCTGGCCGTATGGGGTGCGCGCGTCGATCCGCAGTTCATGCAGGTCTTCGCGCGGCATATCAAACACCGCCCGCTTCTGGACGTGTGAGGGGAGGACGCCATGCTGAACCTTGCCGAATATCGTCAGCGCCCGGCCTTGCTTGCCGACTGGCTGCCCTGGGCCGGGCTGGTCGCGCCGGGCGTTGTGCTGAACAAAGATGGTTCGTTTCAACGCACGTTCCAGTTTCGCGGCCCCGACTTGGACAGTGCGACACAGGGCGAGCTGATTGCCACGTCGGCGCGGCAGAACAACGCGCTTCGCCGTACCGGGTCTGGCTGGGCCTTCTATATCGAGGCCGAGCGGATGCGGGCATCGAGCTATCCGCAATCCTCCTTTCCCGAACCACTGTCCTGGCTGGTGGATGAGGAGCGACGCGCGGCGTTCGAGGAGTCGGATGGCCATTTCGAGAGCGTCTATCACTTCACGTTGCAACACCTACCGCCGCAAGAGTCTCGCGCCCGTGCGGCTGGGATGCTGTACGAGAACCGGCCCACTGAGGGTGTGGACTGGCGTGGTCGGCTTGATTCCTTCGTGGCAGAGACCGATCGCGTGTTCGACCTGCTCGATGGTGTGATGCCGGAGATTGCCTGGCTGGACGATAGCCAGACGCTGACCTACCTGCATGCCACAGTCTCCACGCGGCGCTATCGCGTCGGCGTGCCCGACGTGCCGTTCCATATCGACGCACTGCTGGCCGATGCCGCGCTGGTCGGCGGCCTGGCGCCCATGCTGGGCGATCAGCACCTGCGCGTGGTGTCGGTACGAGGCTTCCCGACCTCGACCTGGCCGGGGATCTTGGACGACCTCAACCGCCTGGGCTTTGCGTATCGCTGGAGTACGCGCTTCCTGTGCCTGGACAAAGCCGAGGCGGAACGGGAATTGGGGCGCTTGCGGCGCCAATGGTTCGCCAAGCGCAAGAACGTCATCGCGCTGCTGCGCGAAACGATCTTTCAGCAGGAAAGCCCGCTGGTCGATACCGATGCCAGCAACAAGGCCGCCGACGCCGATGCCGCCTTGCAGGAGCTGGGCAGCGATCAAGTCGCCTTCGGCTACCTCACCGCCACGGTGACGGTGCTCGACGCCGACCCGGCCGTGGCCGACGAGAAGCTGCGCATGGTGGAGCGCGTCATCCAGGGCCGGGGTTTCGTGACCATCCCCGAAACCCTCAACGCAGTCGATGCCTGGCTGTCGTCCGTCCCCGGCAACGCATACGCGAACGTGCGTCAGCCCATCGTTTCGACGCTGAACCTGGCGCACATGATGCCGATGTCAGCGGTATGGGCTGGGCCGGAGAAGAACGAACACCTCGATGGCCCGCCGCTGATCGTCACCCGCACCGATGGCGCGACGCCGTTCCGGCTGGTGACGCACATCGGCGACGTGGGGCACACCCTTGTCGCCGGGCCGACCGGCATGGGCAAGTCGGTGCTGCTCGCCATATTGGCCATGCAGTTCCGGCGCTACTTCGGCTCGCGGATCTTCGCCTTCGACATGGGGCGCTCGATGCGCGCCACCATCCTCGGCCTTGGCGGTGAGCACTACGACCTCGGTGCCGATGGCGGCATCGCCTTCCAGCCACTCGCGCGAATAGCCCACGAGGGCTACCGCACCTGGGCCGCCGAATGGGTGGAGGGCCGGCTGCTGCACGAAGGCGTGACGGTCGGCCCGGACGAGAAGGCTGCCATTTGGTCGGCGCTGCGAAGCCTTGCCGGTGCGCCAGTGGAGCAGCGCACCATGACCGGCTTGTCGGTGTTATTGCAGTCCAACGCGCTGCGCCAAGCGCTCGCGCCCTATGTGTTGGGCGGCGCCCACGGCAAGCTGCTGGACGCTGACCACGACCGGCTGGGCATGGCCGACGTGCAGGGCTTTGAGATGGAAGAACTGATGCACAGCCCCGCCGCCGTGCAAGCAGTGCTGCGCTACCTGTTCGCCCGCTTCGACGAACGTTTTGACGGCGCGCCCACGCTGCTGATCCTCGATGAAGCGTGGCTGTTCCTCGATGAGCCGTCCTTCGCGGCCCGCATCCGGCAATGGCTCAAGACGCTCAGAAAAAAGAACGTCAGCGTCATCTTTGCCACGCAGTCGCTGGCCGACATCAAGGACTCGACCATCGCGCCAGCCATCATCGAAAGCTGCGCGAGCAGGATCTTCTTACCTAACCCGCAGGCCACCGAGCCGCAGATTCGCACGATCTACGAAGGCTTCGGCTTGAACAGCCGCCAGATTGAGATCGTGGCGACCGCACAGCCCAAGCGCGATTACTACTACCAGTCGCGCCTCGGCAATCGCCTGTTCGACCTCGACCTGGGGCCTGTCGCGCTCGCATTCGCGGGCGCATCCACCCCTCAAGACCAACGCGATATTGACCGCGTGCTGACGCAGGCCGGCGCTCCCGGCTTCGCCGGCGCGTGGCTGCGCCATCGCGGCCTCGGCTGGGCCGCCGACCTGCTGCCGTCCGCTCCGGCGGCAGCTTCCTTTCTCGCTTCTCAACCGCTGGAGGTTTCACCATGAAGACCAAGCCCCGTTTGCTCTCTGTCTCACTCGCTGCCGTGCTGTCGGTATCGCTGCTGGCCGTGCAGCCCGCATCCGCGCTGACGGTGTTCGACCCGTCCAACTTCGTGCAGAACACGCTGACCGCCGTGCGCACGCTGGAACAGATCAACAACCAGATCAACCAGCTTCAGAACGAGGCGCAGATGTTGATGAACCAGGCCAGGAACCTGGCAAATCTCGACTTCAACATCGTCAACCGCCTGCGCTCGACGCTCGCCACCACCGAGCGCCTGATCGCCGAGGCGCGCGGCTTGGCCTACGACGTGCAGAGCATGGATGCCACGTTCGCCCGCCTGTACCCGGAACAGTACGCCGCCACCATCAGCGGCGACCGCATGGCACAGGACGCCCGCGAACGCTGGCAGAACACCTTGAACGGCTTGCACACCGCGATGCGGATGCAGGCGCAGGTGTCGCAGAACCTCGCCCAAGACGAAAGCGCGCTGGCCGATCTCGTGAGCCAGAGCCAGTCGGCCACCGGCGCGCTGCAAGCGATGCAGGCGACGAACCAGCTCCTGGCTTTGCAGGCCAAGCAGTCGATCCAGGCGCAGCAGCTCCAGATCACGCAAGACCGGGCCGCTTCACTGGAACTGGCGCGGCAAGCGGCGGCTATGGAGCGCGCCCGCGAAGTGCGGCGGCGCTTTCTGGGCACCGGCACGCCGTACACGCCGCAGTCCGTCAACTTCTATAACAACTGACCGGAGGCGGCCATGCGATGCGCTTCCGTCCTGATGGCCGTGCTGCTGACCGCGTGCGGCCAGCAGCCGGCCGAGAACCTGGCCGACGCCCTGGCCGCAGATCCGGTGCGGCTCAAGGCGTTGCGCGGGCAATGCGCGGCCGACCGGCAGGCCGTGGGCGAGGATGCCTGCCGCGCCGCCGCTGAAGCCTTCCGGCGGCGCTTCTTCGCCGGCCATACCGGGCCGGATGAATACAACTCGCTGGCTGAACTCCCGCCGATTCCGCCGAGCTTCGATACGCCCGCAGATGAATTGCCAGAGGGCGCCGTTCCGCTCACTCCGCCCGAGGATTCGCCATGAACGACGTGACCATCATCGACCGTTTCCTCGATACGTTCTCGCGCTACATCGACTCGGGCTTCGGCTTATTGCAGGGCGAAGTGGCATTTCTCACCGCCACGCTCATCGTCATCGACATGACGATCGCTGGCCTGTATTGGGCCATGAGCCACGCCACCGGCCAGGGCGACGACGTGATCGCCAAGCTGCTGCGCAAGGTGCTCTGTGTCGGCGCGTTCGCCTACATCATCGGCAACTTCAACTGGCTGGCGAGCATCGTGTTCCGCTCGTTCGCCGGCTTGGGAATTACCGCTACCGGCTCGGCCATCACGATGGAGAACTTCCTTCAGCCGGGCCGGCTGGCGAAGACCGGCATCGACGCAGCCGCGCCGATTCTGGAACAGATCGGGGACATGGCTGGGTTCCCCGAGGTGTTCGTGAACATCGACCCTATCGTGGTTCTGTTCATCGCCTGGCTGGTGGTGATCCTCTGCTTCTTCGTGCTGGCCGTACAGCTTTTCATCACGCTGATCGAGTTCAAACTGACTACGCTCGCCGGCTTCGTCTTGATCCCGTTTGCACTCTGGAACAAGACCTCGTTCCTCGCGGAAAAGGTGCTAGGCAACGTGGTGTCGTCAGGCATCAAGGTCTTGGTGCTGGCCGTCATCGTCGGCATCGGTTCAGGCCTGTTCGCCGAGTTCCAGGTGCATCCCGACGAACCATCCATCGACCACGCGCTGGTCGTGATGCTGGCCTCGCTCGCGCTGCTGGCGCTGGGCATTTTCGGCCCCGGTATCGCCACCGGCCTGGTGTCCGGTGCGCCACAGCTTGGTGCGGGCGCGATGGCTGGTGCTGCGGTCGGGGCTGTCGGCACCGGCGTTGCCATCGGCGCCGCCGTAACGGGCGTGGGCGGCGCCGTCATGGCCGGGGCACGAATGGCCCCGGCGGCCGCAAAGCTGGCCGGTGCCGGTGCGCGTGCCGCGACTTCGGCGGCCGGCAGTGCCCGATCGGCGTTCCAGGCCGGTTCCGCTGCGGCCGGCGGCGGTGCCAAGGGCGCGGCGGCTGGCCTCGGCAATGTCGCCAAGACTGGCGCACAAGCCGCAGGCCGCAGCGTCACCTCTGGTGCTTCCGCTGTTGGGCAGAAGGTGGCCGACTCCTTCCGCGCTGGCTGGAACGGCACAGAAGCCGGCAGCGACGGTGCTGGCCCCGGCCAGACCGCAGACGGCACCGCAGGCTCGCAGAAGCAAGAGCAACCGGCCTGGGCCAAGCGGATGCACCGCCGCCAGCAGGCTACCCATGCCGCGACCACTGCCGCCCACACGCTGCGCGGCGGCGACGGCGGCGGCTCCGGGCAAGGCCCGAGCCTGCGGGATTCCGATACCTAACCTTCAAGGAGAACACCCATGCGATTCAAACGACCGCAGGTGCGCTACGCCGATACGCCGCAGCCTGCCACCCCGTATCAAGCCGCCGCCCAGGTGTGGGACGACCGTATCGGCTCCGCCCGCGTGCAGGCGAAGAATTGGCGCCTGATGGCCTTCGGCTGCCTAGTGCTCGCGCTGTTGATGGCCGGCGGCCTGGTGTGGCGCTCGGCGCAGTCCATCGTGACGCCCTATGTCATCGAGGTCGATCAAGCCGGGCAGGTGCGCGCCGTGGGAGAGGCCGCCACGCCGTACCGGCCCGGCGACGCGCAGATCGCGCACCACCTGGCGCGCTTCGTGACGCTGGTTCGCTCGCTGTCCATCGACCCCATCGTGGTGCGGCAGAACTGGCTCGATGCCTACGACTACACCACCGACAAGGGCGCGGCGGTGCTCAACGACTACGCCCGCACCAATGACCCATTCGCCCGCATCGGCAAGGAATCGGTAACGGTGCAAATCACCAGCGTGGTTCGCGCGAGCGACACGTCTTTCAACGTGCGCTGGACAGAGCAGCGCTATGTCAACGGTGCGCCCGCCGGCACCGAACGCTGGAACGCCGTGCTTTCGACCGTCCTGCAAACCCCGCGTACTGAACAGCGCCTGCTCAAGAACCCATTGGGTATCTACGTCAACGGCCTGTCATGGAGCCGCGAACTGGATTCTTCCGAAGGAGCCAAACCATGAAACTTCGTTTCCGCCTTTACGTTGTTCCTTTGACGCTGCTGGCCCTCGCGGGCTGCGCCTCGCAGGGGAAGCCGCCGCCATCCATCTCGCTCGACGAGACGGTGCTGGCCCAGCCGTTGCCCGAACCGCCCAAGCCCGTCGAAGTCGTCGCCGTCCCTGAACCGCTGGCGCTGCCGGCGCAGTTGAAGCCCCTGCCGGAACTCGATGAGGCCCCCGTTGCGCCGGAGCCGGCCGACGAAAAGGTGCGCGTTTCCCGTGCCAATGCAGAAGCGCGTATCGCGCCTACCCGTGAGGGCTACGTCAACGCGATTCAGGTGTGGCCGTTCACCGATGGCGCGCTTTATCAGGTCTATGCGTCGCCGGGGCGCGTGACGGTGGTTTCGCTTCAACCGGGCGAGGAACTGGTAACGGTCGCCGCCGGCGATACCGTGCGCTGGATCGTGGGCGACACGTCCAGCGGCGGCGGGGCCGATCTGCGCGTCAATGTGCTGGTCAAGCCTATCCGCTCCGGTCTGAAAACCAATCTCGTCATCACCACCAGTCGGCGCACCTACCTGCTGGAGCTGACCTCGACCGAGAGGGCATGGATGGCGTCGGTGTCCTGGGACTATCCGAAAGACCGAATGCTCGCGTTGCAGCGCCAGGCGCAGGCAGCGCAGGCAACAACGCCTGTCGATACGGGCCTGTCGCTGGACAAGATCCGCTTCCGCTACGCGGTATCGGGCAGCAACCCGCCGTGGAAGCCTCTGCGCGCCTTCGATGATGGAGAGAAGGTCTATATCCAGTTCCCGCCGGGCATCGCCCAGGGCGAGCTGCCGCCGCTGTTTGTCATCGGCGCGCAGGGCGACGGGCAACTGGTGAACTACCGTTTTCGCTCGCCGTACTACGTCGTGGATCGCCTGTTCGGCGCGGCCGAACTGCGGCTGGGCGGCGATGGCGGCGACGTGGTGCGGATCGAGCGCACCGATGGTGTTGCACGGAGGAACTGACCATGAGCCAGGATGACACTCCCGACCTTGCCGCGCCGCAGGCGGACAAGGTGGCGCCGGAGGCAGTGGCGCTGCGCGCCCAGCCGCGTCCAGTCACACGCCTGAACCGGCGCTCGCTGGCCATCCTTGCCGGCGTCCTAGCGGTCGCCGTGCTCGGCGCGCTGATGTGGTCGCTGCAACCTCATCGACGCAGCACAGGCGAGCAGACCGAGCTTTACAACGTCGATCGCGTGTCAAAGTCGGAAGGACTGGATGCGCTGCCGACGGACTATTCCAAGCTGCCGCCGGCGTTGCTGCCTGCCGTTCCCGAACTAGGGCCACCGCTGCCGGGCGATCTTGGCCCGGCTATCGTGAAGTCGCAGCAACCGGCGACGGCTGCCTACGCGGCCCCCGGTCACGACCCGAACGATGCCCTGCGAAAAGAAGCCGAGGCGGCCGCGGCCTCGTCCGTGTTCTTCCGCTCGGGTGGGCAGAATGCGGCGCCGGTAGCGCAGACACAGGTGGCCGCTGCGCCGGGCTTCGCCGCCAATGCGGCGTTTGACCCGCTGGCGGCCGGGCCGGCCTCCACGGCGGCCCAACCTGCTGACCCGACAGCGGTGCAAAACCGGCAAGACCAGAAAGAGGCTTTCATGAAAGCTGGCCCCACTGAAACCCGTAATTCCGGCAATCTGACTCTGCCAATTTCGCCGTATCAGGTTATGGCCGGAACAGTGGTCGCAGGTGCCTTGGTGACGGGCATCAAGTCGGACTTGCCCGGCGACGTGATCGCCACGGTGACGGAGCCGGTCTATGACACAGCCACCGGGCGCTTCCTGCTGATTCCGCAGGGTTCGCGCATCCTGGGCAAATACAACAGCCAGGTCAGCTACGGGCAGAGCCGCGTTCAAGTCGTCTGGAACCGGATCATCCTGCCGGACACGTCTTCGCTCACGCTCGACAACCTGGCCGGCACCGACCCAGCCGGCTATGCCGGGCTGGAGGACGATGTGGACTACCACTGGGGCCGCATCTTTGCCGGTGCGGCACTCACCACGCTGCTGGGCGTCGGTGCCGAGCTGGCCGCGCCGGAGAACCGGCAGGATGGTGATCGCGTCATCATCGCTGGGCGCGACAGCGCGCAGGACAGCATCAATCAGGTCGGCCAGGAGATGACCCGGCGCAACCTCAACATCCAGCCGACCTTAACGCAACGGCCGGGCCTGCCGGTTCGCATCATCGTCAACCGGGATCTGGTGCTGCGGCCGTACCAGCCGCTGTTCTTCAACCGGGGGACTTCACGATGAGCACGACCAAGAAGCTGCGGCTCGGCCCGCTGCCGAAGACCGAGAGCACCAAGCTGACTTTCGTTTGCCCGACCAGCTTGAAAGTCGACCTCGACCGCTACGCCGCGCTACACGCGCAGGCGTATGGCGAGGCCGTTGATGCGGCGACGCTGATCCCGCATATGCTGGAAGCGTTCATGGCGGGGGATCGAGGATTCAGGAAGGGCACGGCGACCCGCAGCACACCACCGAAGCCGCCATGATTGCACCGCATGCTATTCAACGGCATCCATCGAACGCGCAGCCCAGGCTGCGCGTTCTTCATTCTGGATGCCGCCGAGCCTGTTGGGCTATGATGATGCGACAGGCCCGCCGTTCCTCGGCAATCCAGCACTACACAGTGCGATGCGGCTTTCTCTCCCAACGCTCCTATGTCGCTCCTAGCCGACAACGCCGCTCTTCTTCTAAGCGGCCCCGAAAGGAGCTAACCTACTGTCCCATATACGGTTTCAAGTCCTTCTTGATTTGCGCGAAAGAATTGACACCGGCACTTTTTTGTCCGCATTTCTGCTGTCAGGCGCGATCCCCGCCTGGCGTAGTTGCCAGCTGGCAAGATCGAAACGATCAGGCAGGTCCCGCAAGCTTTCTCGATCCCACGCAATGAGGTAGTGGTCATAAGCCTGTTGCCAGTGTGATTGCGACCATGGCGGCGACTCGGTGAGGATACCCTGCAACTGCGCCCACTCAGCGAGGGTTTGGGCCAGAACCCGTTCGAACACCGCGGTGTCCTTCTCAGGCAGGTTGGTGGCGCCCTCCGCAGCGTCGAAGGTCACCGGTTTGCGCCGGGCCTGCAACAGGTAGGCGCCTTGGCGCAGGTTGGCCCAGCGCAAGTCGGGCTCATACAGATAGTCAGGGGAGTCATCGTCGATCAGCAATTCTGGCGCGAAACGGCGTATCAGCAGTTCGGCGGCGATTTCCGCCATGGCGGGTACACCGCCGAGATGCATGTAGAGACTGTTGACCAGGTCGAGCCGAATCTCGCTGAAGTGTTCGTACTTGTTATGGGCATTGAACAGCTCGAAATCCAGAATGTGGCCTGGTCGGCGCTGCTCCGCTGGATAGAGTGCATCGATCAGCGCCTGCTCAGCGAGGGCGCGATGCAGTGCAGCGGTTGTCGGGGTGTAGTCCCCTTGGGCTGCCGTCGCCAGGCGCTGGCCCAGGCGTTCGAAAGCTCTGGCGCCAAGCAGCGCTTCGACGACCTGTCCAGGCGGTGCATTCAGGGCCGAACCGTCCATTGCGATGCGCCCAGAAGGGTTCGCCAGCCCGCCCGCCTCGCGCTCGCGAGTGGTGGGATGCCTGTATCGCAATCCTTGGTAGTAGAACGACGCCTGCGCTTGGTTGAGCAGCTTTTCGAACAGGCTGCTGCCGGGAGCATGTGCGAACAGGTGGCCGGCGAGGAGCGGGAGATCAAGGTACTTGCTGGTTTCCAGGGGGGCGTGCCAGCCGCGGTTGGATGCTGCGGTCAGTTGGCCGCGAAGCAGCAGCGTTGCTATGAGATAGGCGTCCGTCCGTCTGAGACTCGGGTAATGGTGCCAAAGTGCTTGGCCAAAGCTGCAGACTGCATAAGAGGCGTCCAGATGCGCTCGTGGAAGCAGTTCGGGAAACTTGTGGGTGTCGGCGTCTTTGATGAGCTGTCTGGCCAAGCTTGCATAAAACAGCGCGCAATCGTCCAGGTTCACCTGCAGGGACGTTTCACGCCCTAGAAAATGATTAAGGTGCTGTTTAGCGCTGTCCTTGGCCAGAGCTGCATCCAGGGCGCCTTCAAGCTCCAGGTCAAGCAGCGTTGACGGGTAAAGTGCGCCAAGATCGAATGCTCGATCAAAATGGTCGCTCAGTGAGGTGGCGACGTCTTGTGCGCCGGAAAGCTCACTGATGACAACGACCTGTGCCGGGGTAAGTGCGCGAATCCTAGCCCTTTCGGCAGAATCGAGGGTCGAGCGACGTGACATGGCGGCCTCCGCTGTGTGAAAGGCGTCAGTCTGTCGAAACCGGGTACGGCCAGGGCGGTGCCAGGGCACCACACACTGGTGGGGAGCTGGCGGTGTGAAAACGTGATGACGGGGATATCCCGCAGGTCAGCCGTTTTCACACTGTCGCAGGGGTGCGCGGCTATTCCTGGTCGGCGCTGGATTGATCGTCACCGTCCTGCTCGACGCCGGGCGTCGGTTCAGCGTGGACAGCAACGGATTGCTCTTCAGGGTTCAGGCTTGGGAAGGGAAGATTCGGGATTTCATGCATCTCGTCGTTCCTCGCAAGTGTGAGTGAAAAGGCAGCGCTTGGCGCATATGAGGCTTCGAAAAGCTGGGGCAGGATACAGCAGTCTGGATGACAGTTTGCGATTTTTCATGGGCGCTGGTCGATTTTCGCGGGCGGCTATCGAACATCGGGAAGCAGGAAGGGCGCGAGAGCGAGCAGCCCGCGACAGTGTTATCGCGGGCTGCTCGCGGGCCATCGGCCAGGTTCAGCGACAGACGTCGGCGACGGCCGCTGCCAGCTGTTCCAGGCGCTTGGCGTCCGCTCCGGCGATGTTCGCCCGGCCGGTACCGACCATGTATACGCTGTGTCGCTCGCGCAGCAGACGCACCTGTTCGGGATTCAGCCCGGTGTAGGAGAACATCCCGCGTTGCGCGGCGATATGCGCGAAGCGCCCGGCCAGGCCATGGGGCTCCAGCGCTTTCACCAGGCCGACGCGAAGCTCGGCGATGCGCTGGCGCATGGCGTTCACTTCCTCGATCCACAACGCCTTGAGTGCCGGGTCACCGAGAATCTCGGCGACCACCGCCGCGCCATGGTCTGGCGGCGTCGACCACAGGTTGCGCGCAATGAACGCCAGCTGGCTGCGCACATCCTGCAGTTTATCGGCGTCGTGGCTGCACACCAGCAGGGCGCCGGTGCGCTCACGGTACAGGCCGAAGTTCTTCGAGCAGGAGCTGGTGATCAGCAGTTCCGGCAGTTCGGCGGCGAACAGGCGCACTGCCCAGGCGTCCTCCTCCAGGCCGTCACCGAAGCCCTGGTAGGCAAAGTCGATCAATGGCAGCAAGTTGCGCCGCTTGACGATGTCGAGCACCGCGCGCCAGTCGTCCCGGCCCAGATCGAAGCCGGTGGGGTTGTGGCAGCAGGCGTGCAGCAATACCACGTCGCCTTCCGGTGCTTGCTCCAGTGCGGCGAGCATGGCGTCGACGTTCAGGCGGTTGTCCGCGCCCACGTAGGGGTAGTGCGACACCTTGAGCCCGGCACCGGCGAAGATCGTCTCGTGGATCGGCCAGGTCGGGTCGCTCAGCCAGATACCGCGGCCCGGCAGGCAGTGGGCGATAAACTCCGCCGCCAGGCGCAGGGCACCTGTGCCGCCAGGGGTCTGGGTGGCGCCGGCGCGCTGGCTTTTGAGCAGCGTGGAATCGCTGCCCAGCACCAGCTCGCTGACCAGGCGTCCAAAAGCTGCATCGCCATGACCGCCAACATAGCTCTTGGTGGCTTGCCGCTCGACCAGGCGTTGCTCAGCCTGCTTTACCGCCGCCGGAATCGGCGTCAGCCCCTGAGCGTCCTTGAACACGCCGACACCCAGGTCGAACTTGGCCGGGTTGCCGTCGCGGGCGTAGGCTTCCATCAGCCCCAGGATCGGGTCGCCAGGGACCCGAGCGATGGCGGCGAAGTGCATCACTTGCGCCCTTCAGCAGTTTTGGCGACCTCGTCGGTGCGCGCGCACATGATGAAGTCGTTGCGGTGCAGGCCTTTGATCGAGTGGCTCCACCAGGTCACGGTGACCTTGCCCCACTCGGTCAGCAGGCCAGGGTGGTGGCCTTCGGCTTCGGCGATCTCGCCGATGGCGTTGGTGAAGGCCAGGGCGTGCTTGAAGTTCTTGAACAGGAACACGCGCTCGAGCTCCATGTGGCCGTCGCGGGTTTCGATGTTCCAGTCCGGGATCAGTCGGATCAGTTCCGCCAGCTCCTCGTCGGTGACTTTCGGCGCATCGGCGCGGCAGGCTTCGCAGTGGGCTTGGTTCAAGGCATTCATGGGTGTTTTCCGGTTTGAGTTGTTATCGACAGGGGCGCTCAGGCAGCGACCTTGGGTGGAAACTTCGGTGCGTGCAGGCCCAGCTGCATGGCCTGGTGGACCATGGTCATGATGTCTTCGTGGGCCAGGTCGAACAGACGCTTCATGTTCGGCAGGACGAAGTACAAGGGCTGCAGGATATCGATGCGGTAGGGCGTGCGCATGGCTTCGATCGGGTCGAAGGCCTGGTGCTCTGGTTCGCTGGACAGGCTGTAGACCGTCTCTTTCGGCGAGGAGAGGATGCCGCCGCCGTAGATCTTGCGGCCTTGCGCGGTCTCCATCAGGCCGAACTCGATGGTCATCCAGTACAGGCGCGCCAGGTAGACACGCTGTTCCTTGGTCGCCGCCAGGCCGAGCTTGCCATAGGTGTGGGTGAATTCGGCGAAGAACGGGTTAGTCAGCAGCGGGCAGTGGCCGAAGATCTCGTGGAAGATGTCCGGCTCCTGCAGGTAGTCCAGCTCTTCCGGGGTGCGGATGAAGGTGGCGACCGGGAAGCGCTTGCTGGCCAGCAGTTCGAAGAAGGTCTGGAAGGGGATCAGCGCAGGGACGCGGGCGACCTGCCAGCCGGTGGTGGCGCCAAGCACCTTGTTGACTTCGCCCAGCTGCGGGATGCGGTCATGGGGCAGCTTGAGCTGGTCGATGCCGTCGAGGTACTCCTGGCATGCCCGGCCTTCGATCACTTTCAACTGACGGGTGATCAGGGTGTTCCACACCGCATGCTCTTGCTGCGGGTAGTCGATAAAGCCATGCGCATCGGGCTCGCGTGCCACGTACTGCGTCTGTTTCATGTGGCTCTCCTGGTGAGGGCGTTCTTGTTATGTACAGGACATACCTTAGGAATATCCCTACAAACGAGGTTTTGCACCGGGGTGCGCGCCCGTCCTGCGCCGCCGTTTATCTTCTGTGCGTAACGATAATTTTACAAAATTAGCGTCATCCCGGAAAATCACGGACATCGAGCTGGGCAGACGGCTATTTTTGTCAGCTTATCTTTACGACTTTTCCGTGGCGCGAGCAAAAACTCGGCCCCTTAGAGAGCCTTCATGCGCATCAAAGTGCATTGCCAGAACCGCATCGGCATTTTGCGGGACATCCTCAACCTGCTGGTGGAGTACGGGATCAACGTGTTGCGCGGCGAAGTGGGGGGAGACCATGGCAATGCCATCTACCTGCACTGCCCGAACCTGATCAACCTGCAGTTCCAGGCCCTGCGGCCCAAGTTCGAGTCGATCGCCGGGGTGTTCGGGGTCAAGCGCGTCGGCCTGATGCCCAGCGAGCGCCGGCACATGGAGCTCAATGCGCTGCTGGGGGCGTTGGACTTCCCGGTGCTGTCGATCGACATGGGCGGCAGCATCGTCGCCGCCAACCGTGGCGCGGCGCAGCTGCTCGGCGTACGGGTGGACGAAGTGCCGGGCATTCCGCTGTCGCGATATGTCGAGGACTTCGACCTGCCGGAGCTGATACGGGCCAACAAATCGCGGATCAACGGCCTGCGGATCAAGGTCAAGGGCGATGTGTTCCTGGCCGATATCGCACCGCTGCAGTCCGAGCATGACGACAGTGAAGCCCTGGCCGGCGCGGTAATCACCTTGCACCGCGCGGACCGTATCGGTGAGCGCATCTACAACGTGCGCAAGCAGGAGTTGCGTGGGTTCGACAGCATCTTCCAGAGCTCACGGGTAATGGCCGCCGTGGTGCGCGAGGCGCGGCGCATGGCGCCGTTGGACGCACCGCTGCTGATCGAGGGCGAGACCGGCACCGGCAAGGAGCTGCTGGCGCGGGCCTGTCACCTGGCCAGCCCGCGTGGCCAGGCGCCGTTGATGGCGCTCAACTGCGCCGGCCTGCCCGAGTCGATGGCCGAGACCGAGCTGTTCGGCTATGGGCCGGGGGCGTTCGAGGGCGCGCGGGCCGAGGGCAAGCTGGGGCTGCTGGAGCTGACGGCCGGCGGCACGCTGTTCCTCGACGGGGTGGGGGAGATGAGCCCGCGCTTGCAGGTCAAGTTGCTGCGCTTCCTGCAAGATGGCTGTTTCCGTCGGGTCGGCAGCGACGAAGAGGTGTACCTGGATGTGCGGGTGATCTGCGCGACCCAGGTCGACCTGTCCGAACTGTGCGCCCGTGGCGAGTTCCGCCAGGACCTCTACCACCGCCTCAACGTGCTGTCGCTGCACATCCCGCCGCTGCGCGAATGCATGGATGGCCTGGAAGGGCTGGTGCAGCATTTCCTCGACCAGGCCAGTCGGCAGATCGGCTGCCCGCTGCCGCGCCTGGCGCCGCCGGCGATGGAAAAACTCGGCCAGTATCATTGGCCGGGCAATGTGCGCCAGTTGGAAAACGTGTTGTTCCAGGCAGTGTCACTGTGCGAAGGCGGGGTGGTGAAGAGCGAACATATCCGCTTGCCGGATTATGGCGCGCGTCAACCGTTGGGCGAGTTTTCCCTGGATGGCGATCTTTCGCAAATTGTCGGGCGGTTTGAAAGGGCGGTATTGGAAAGTTTGATGAGTGAATTTCCAAGTAGTCGGGCGCTGGGGAAAAGATTAGGCGTTTCCCATACGACCATTGCCAACAAGTTGCGAGATTATTCGCTGAACAAGTCGGCGGAATAATCTGGAAGTTTATCGAGGCTTGAATTGATCGCGGGGCAAGCCCACACACGAATGCAGTGGTGGGAGGGGCTTGCCTCGCGATAAGCCTATGGTCTCAGCCGTTGGAGCAACCGTTGCCCATCACGCGGTATTCGAGAATGTGCTTCTGGCCCTGGGAGTCCTCATAGGTCATGCGCGCAGGCACCACTTCGCAGACGTTCGGCACTTCGCTCATGGAGATGACGCGGGCGATATCCAGGTGCTGCGAATAACTGTACTGTTCAACCGGAATCTGCTCGACATCTTTTGCTTCGCCGGCCAGTGCCGCGCCGCAAAAACCGCCAAGTACCAATACCAGTAAAGCTTTCATTTTCAATTTACCTGTCTAAGGTCGTGAGGGGGCGCGCGGCGCTTGTGGCGCCGCGAGTGCAACTAAGTTTCAACTATCAGGATAAGGTGCGGATTAACGTTGCCTTCGTGGGGGCTGTTTCCAAGTTAATCGCGTTGCCGTTGCTGGCGAGGTGAATTCTAGGAGGGTGGTCCGGGCTGAAACAGAGCGGGTTTTGATAAAGTCTTTTGACAGAATCTGTAACAATCACTGGCAAAGCGCTGCCTTTTGCCGCCGGCGATGGCTGGATGCCATGCGCTAGAGCGGTTGCTGTAAATTCGTGGGCTGACGGTTCGTCGCGTTACTACCAACGTCGAATGGTCTTTGTCGCTCTGGTACAGTTACAAACGCTTCCATACAAAAACAACTATTACACCGAGGTAACACAGATGAGTGCGGCTCCACTGTATCCCGTTCGTCCCGAGGTTGCGGCCAGTACCCTGACCGACGAGGCCACCTACAAGGCCATGTACCAGCAATCGGTGATCAACCCGGACGGCTTCTGGCGCGAGCAGGCCCAGCGTCTTGACTGGATCAAGCCCTTCACCAAGGTCAAGCAGACCTCGTTCGACGACCACCATGTCGATATCAAATGGTTTGCCGACGGCACTCTGAACGTCTCCTACAACTGCCTGGACCGCCACCTCGAAGAGCGCGGCGACCAGCTGGCGATCATCTGGGAAGGCGACGACCCTTCCGAGCATCGCAACATCACCTACCGTGAGCTCCACGAGCAGGTCTGCAAGTTCGCCAACGCCCTGCGTGGCCAGGACGTGCACCGGGGTGACGTGGTCACCATCTATATGCCGATGATCCCCGAGGCCGTGGTCGCCATGCTGGCCTGCGCGCGCATCGGGGCGATCCACTCGGTGGTGTTCGGCGGCTTCTCGCCCGAGGCGCTGGCCGGCCGCATCATCGACTGCAAGTCCAAGGTGGTGATCACCGCCGACGAAGGCCTGCGTGGTGGCCGCCGTACCCCGCTCAAGGCCAATGTCGACCTGGCCTTGACCAACCCTGAAACCAGCAGCGTGCAAAAGATCATCGTGTGCAAGCGCACTGGTGGCGACATCGCCTGGCACCAGCACCGCGATATCTGGTACGAAGACCTGATGAAGGTCGCCTCCAGCCACTGTGCGCCGAAAGAAATGGGTGCGGAGGAGGCGTTGTTCATCCTCTATACCTCCGGCTCCACCGGCAAGCCCAAGGGCGTGCTGCACACCACCGGTGGCTACCTGGTGTATGCCGCGCTGACCCACGAGCGCGTGTTCGACTATCGCCCGGGCGAAGTGTACTGGTGCACCGCTGACGTGGGTTGGGTCACCGGCCACAGCTACATCGTCTATGGCCCGCTGGCCAATGGTGCGACCACGCTGCTGTTCGAAGGTGTGCCGAACTACCCGGACATCACCCGCGTGTCGAAGATCGTCGACAAGCACAAGGTCAACATCCTCTACACCGCGCCGACCGCCATCCGCGCCATGATGGCCGAGGGCGAGGCGGCGGTCGCCGGCGCCGATGGCTCCAGCCTGCGCCTGCTGGGTTCGGTGGGCGAGCCGATCAACCCTGAAGCCTGGAACTGGTACTACAAGACAGTCGGCAAGGAACGTTGCCCGATCGTCGATACCTGGTGGCAAACCGAGACCGGCGGCATCCTCATCAGCCCCTTGCCGGGCGCCACGGGGCTCAAGCCGGGTTCGGCGACCCGTCCGTTCTTCGGCGTGGTGCCGGCACTGGTGGACAACCTGGGCAACCTGATCGACGGCGCCGCCGAGGGCAACCTGGTGATCCTCGATTCCTGGCCGGGCCAGTCGCGTTCGCTGTACGGCGACCACGACCGCTTCGTCGACACCTATTTCAAGACCTTCCGTGGCATGTACTTCACCGGTGACGGCGCCCGTCGCGACGAAGATGGCTACTACTGGATCACCGGCCGCGTGGATGACGTGCTCAACGTTTCTGGCCACCGCATGGGCACCGCCGAGATCGAGAGCGCGATGGTGGCGCATCCGAAGGTCGCCGAGGCGGCGGTGGTGGGCGTGCCGCACGACATCAAGGGGCAGGGCATCTATGTCTACGTCACCCTGAACGCCGGCGAGGAATCGAACGAGCAATTGCGCCTCGAGTTGAAGAATTGGGTGCGCAAGGAGATCGGCCCGATCGCTTCGCCGGACGTCATCCAGTGGGCGCCGGGGCTGCCGAAGACCCGCTCGGGCAAGATCATGCGCCGCATCCTGCGCAAGATTGCCACTGGCGAGTACGATGCGCTGGGCGATATCTCCACCCTGGCCGATCCAGGGGTGGTGCAGCACCTGATCGATACCCACAAGGCGATGAGCCTGGCTTCGGCCTGAGTCGAACCATCGCGGCAAGTCGGCTCCTGACGGTCGTGGGAGCGGGCTTGCCTCGCGATGAGGCTGTCACAAAAACCCCCGCCCATATCCGGCGGGGTTTTTGCTTTACTGATACAAACTGTTACTCCGAGAGTCATCGGTAACCGTCGCTGTCACCGATTGCGCCCAAATGCGGGGCTTGTGGAAACATCTGTATGCCAAATGGGTGCATTCTGCGAGCGTTTCGTGCAGGCTCGCACGCTGCGCTTGCCGGAATACAAGGCTTTGCCAATAATGGGCCCGCTTATTGCTTTGGGTATAGGTTATTTCTCTTTTGCTCTTGCATATCTCGCGGGAGCTGTCAATATCGCCCGCCGCGGTTCCTGGCGCTTCTGTAATTAGTTGTCGCTTTGAAGAAATATCGACCACCGGGCTGTCGCTAGAATGCCACTCACTCGCTCGTGGTCTGCGACCTTGGTCGAAACCTGCGCGGCTCGCGCTGTACCCATTCGCATATCGGGCAGCTGTTACAACTGCCTTGTATTG
The DNA here is from genome assembly GCF_021283165.2 of Pseudomonas soli. NCBI lineage: Bacteria > Pseudomonadati > Pseudomonadota > Gammaproteobacteria > Pseudomonadales > Pseudomonadaceae > Pseudomonas > Pseudomonas soli. Next base: position 4,370,486 of record NZ_CP128543.1, on the reverse strand, counting down.
CCCCGTACCGATGGAGTTACCTGATGAAGAAGCTCGCACTGCTTGGCGCCTTGGCGCTTTCCGTGTTTTCCCTGGTATCGCAGGCCGATGAGAAGCCGTTGAAGATCGGTATCGAGGCCGCCTACCCACCCTTCGCCTTCAAGCAGCCCGATGGCAGCCTCGCCGGCTTCGACTACGACATCGGCAACGCCCTGTGCGAACAGATGAAAGCCAAGTGCACCTGGGTCGAGCAGGAGTTCGACGGTCTGATCCCTGCACTGAAAGTGCGCAAGATCGACGCCATCCTGTCGTCCATGTCGATCACCGACGACCGCAAGAAGTCGGTCGACTTCACCAAGCGCTACTACCTGACCCCGGCGCGCCTGGTGATGAAGGAAGGCACCACCGTCAGCGACAGCCTGGCTGAGCTCAAGGGCAAGAAGATCGGCGTGCAGCGCGGTTCGATCCACGACCGTTTCGCCAAGGAAGTCCTGGCCCCGCAAGGCGCCACCGTGGTGCCCTACGGTACCCAGAACGAAATCTACCTGGATGTCGCCGCCGGCCGCCTGGACGGCACCGTGGCCGATGCCACCCTGCTCGAGGACGGCTTCCTGAAGACCGATGCTGGCAAGGGCTTTGCCTTCGTCGGTCCGGCCTTCACCGACACCAAGTACTTCGGTGATGGCGTCGGTATCGCCGTGCGCAAGGGCGACACCGCCAACGCCGAGCGCATCAACGCCGCCATCGACGCGATCCGCGCCAACGGCAAATACAAAGAGATCGAGAAGAAGTACTTCAACTTCGACATCTACGGTCCAGACTCGAAGTAACCATCGAGTTTCACCTGTGCAATGGTGCAAACAGCAGAATCTCTGAGGTTTGCACCATTTTTCATTCCCAAGCCCTGAGGAATTCGAATCATGTTGAAAGGCTATGGGGCAGTCATCCTCGACGGGGCGTGGCTGACGCTGCAGCTCGCCCTGTCGTCGATGGCCCTGGCCATCGTCCTCGGCCTGATCGGCGTGGCGCTGCGTTTGTCGCCGGTGCGCTGGTTGGCCTGGCTGGGGGACCTGTACTCCACGGTGATCCGTGGCATCCCTGACCTGGTCCTGATCCTGCTGATTTTCTATGGCGGCCAGGACATCCTCAACCGGGTGGCGCCGCTGCTCGGCTATGACGACTATATTGACCTCAATCCCCTGGTCGCTGGCATCGGCACGCTGGGCTTCATCTTTGGCGCGTACCTGTCGGAAACCTTCCGCGGTGCCTTCCTCGGCATCCCCAAGGGCCAGGCAGAGGCGGGCGCGGCCTACGGCATGAGCGGTGTCCAGGTGTTCTTCCGCATCATGGTGCCGCAAATGATCCGCCTGGCGATCCCGGGCTTCACCAACAACTGGCTGGTGTTGACCAAGGCGACTGCGCTGATTTCGGTGGTCGGCCTGCAGGACATGATGTTCAAGGCCAAGCAGGCGGCGGACGCCACCCGCGAACCCTTCACCTTCTTCCTCGCGGTGGCGGCGTTGTACCTGGTGCTGACCAGTGTCTCGCTGCTGGCGCTGAAGTATCTCGAGAAGCGCTACTCGGTGGGCGTCAAGGCGGCTGAACTATGATCTTCGACTACAACGTCATCTGGGAAGCCATGCCGCTGTACCTGGGCGGTCTGCTGACCACCCTCAAGCTGCTGGCGCTGTCGCTGCTGTTCGGCCTGCTGGCGGCCATCCCGCTGGGCCTGATGCGCGTCTCGAAACAGCCGCTGGTGAACATCAGCGCCTGGCTGTACACCTACGTCATTCGCGGCACGCCGATGCTGGTGCAGCTGTTCCTGATCTACTACGGCCTGGCCCAGTTCGAGGCGGTGCGCGAGAGCATCTTCTGGCCGTGGCTGTCCAGCGCGACCTTCTGCGCCTGCCTGGCTTTTGCCGTCAACACCAGCGCCTACACCGCCGAGATCATCGCCGGCAGCCTCAAGGCCACGCCCCATGGCGAGATCGAGGCGGCCAAGGCCATCGGCATGTCGCGCATGAAGATGTACCGCCGCATCCTGCTGCCTTCAGCGCTGCGCCGGGCGCTGCCGCAGTACAGCAACGAAGTGATCATGATGCTGCAGACCACCAGCCTGGCGTCGATCGTCACCCTGATCGACATCACCGGTGCCGCGCGCACGGTCAACGCCCAGTACTACCTGCCTTTCGAGGCCTACATCACGGCGGGCGTGTTCTACCTGTGCCTGACCTTCATCCTCGTGCGCCTGTTCAAGATGGCCGAACGCCGCTGGCTCGGTTACCTGGCGCCGCGCAAGCACTGACCGCTCTGTGAGATCCGACAGTATGTACAAACTCCAAATCCAAGACCTGCACAAGCGCTACGGCAGCCATGAGGTGCTCAAGGGCGTCTCCCTCGAAGCCAAGGCAGGCGACGTGATCAGCATCATCGGCTCCAGCGGTTCGGGCAAATCGACCTTCCTGCGTTGCATCAACCTGCTGGAGCAGCCGCACGCGGGCAAGATCCTGCTCAACAACGAAGAGCTCAAGCTGGTCGCCGGCAAGGATGGCGCGCTCAAGGCTGCCGACCCGAAACAGCTGCAGCGCATGCGTTCGCGCTTGTCGATGGTGTTCCAGCACTTCAACCTGTGGTCGCACATGACTGCGCTGGAAAATGTCATCGAGGCGCCGGTGCACGTGCTGGGCGTGAACAAGAAGGAAGCGCTGGAGAAGGCCGAGCACTACCTGGCCAAGGTTGGCGTATCCCACCGCAAGGACGCGTTCCCCGGGCACATGTCCGGTGGCGAGCAGCAGCGTGTGGCCATTGCCCGCGCCCTGGCCATGGAACCGGAGGTGATGCTGTTCGACGAGCCGACTTCGGCGCTGGATCCGGAGCTGGTGGGCGATGTGCTCAAGGTCATGCAATCTCTGGCCCAGGAAGGCCGCACCATGGTAGTGGTCACCCACGAGATGGGCTTTGCACGCGAGGTTTCCAACCAGCTGGTGTTCCTGCACAAGGGCCTGGTGGAAGAGCGGGGCTGCCCGCGTGAAGTGCTGGTTAATCCACAGTCGGAGCGCCTCAAGCAGTTCCTTTCCGGCAGCCTGAAGTAAAGGCTGCACTTTTGCACCATGATGGGGCATGCTGCGCAACGCACGCAGCATGCCCCGGCGCCACAAGCGCGACCCTCCTTTTCAGGTTTCGGACCACGCCCTATGACCACCCAGCGAATCGGATTTCTCATCTGGCCCAGCACCAAGCCGCTGACCCTGGCGTTGGCCGAAGAGGTGTTGCAGGTGGCCCAGCGGGTGCATCCGGATGTGGTCTACACAATGTCCTTCCTGCAAGCCGAGGCTGGGCAGGAGGGCGCCTGGCGCCTGCCGGGCGAAGCGTGGGTCGGACGCCTGGAGGGCTATCACAAGCTGTTCCTGCTGGCTGATGAGCCGCCGGCGGCGATCGGTTCGGCATTGTCCGCCGCGCTCAAGCAGTTGGCGCGCAGCGGTTGCATGATCGGTGGCTTGTCGGCCGGGGTTTATCCGCTGGCGGCGCTGGGCCTGCTCGACGGCTACCGCGCCGCGGTGCATTGGCGCTGGCAGGATGATTTTGCCGAGCGCTTCCCCAAGGTGATCGCCACCAGCCATCTGTTCGACTGGGATCGCGATCGCCTGACTGCCTGCGGCGGCATGGCGGTGACTGACCTGCTGCTGGCGGTGCTGGCCCGGGACCATGGGGCGGAGCTGGCCGGCGCGGTGTCGGAAGAGCTGGTGGTCGAGCGCATTCGCGAAGGTGGCGAGCGCCAGCGCATCCCGCTGCAGAACCGCCTGGGCTCCAGCCACCCCAAGCTCACCCAGGCGGTGCTGCTGATGGAGGCCAACATCGAAGAGCCGCTGACCACCGACGAGATCGCCCAGCATGTGTGCGTGTCCCGCCGCCAGCTGGAGCGGATCTTCAAGCAGTATCTCAATCGCGTGCCCAGCCAGTACTACCTGGAGCTGCGCCTGAACAAGGCGCGGCAGATGCTGATGCAGACCAGCAAGTCGATCATCCAGATCGGCCTGTCCTGCGGGTTCTCCTCCGGGCCGCATTTCTCCAGCGCGTACCGCAATTTCTTCGGCGCCACGCCGCGCGAAGACCGTAACCAGCGACGTAACAGCAGCCCGTTCGAGCTGAGTTCGGCGCCGGCCGAGCGCGGCTGAAGACCTCCCTGCCAGCGAAGACGCTAGCGTGGGGCAAGCCGGCTCCCGCGCAGTGTATTGCTGGTGGGGGCGGGCTTGTCCCGCGATGCGATTTGTATATGTGAACACCCGTTCACCCAATTCTCACCGAGCATCTCCCCGCCACCCCCTGCTGCCGTTACACTGCGCGATTGCGACACTGTTTGTCGCATTGCCGAAAACCGCGTGAAAACTCGGTTTGGCGCTGTAACAAGTTGTCGCCTGGCAGCAAGGACAGGCGCCGATCAGTCCTTACAATCCCTTCATCGCTCGCCACTTCCAGGCCAGCGTTCCTCTTCAGGAGACTCAGATGTCCGTTGAGCAAGCCCCGGTGCAACGTGCCGATTTCGACCAGGTCATGGTTCCCAACTACTCCCCGGCGGCCTTCATTCCTGTGCGAGGCGAGGGCTCCCGAGTATGGGACCAGTCCGGGCGCGAGCTGATCGACTTCGCCGGCGGCATCGCGGTCAACGCACTCGGCCACTGCCATCCGGCGCTGGTCAAGGCGCTGACCGAGCAAGCCAATACCCTCTGGCATGTCTCCAACGTGTTCACCAACGAGCCGGCCCTGCGCCTGGCGCACAAGCTGGTGGACGCGACCTTTGCCGAGCGCGCCTTCTTCTGCAACTCCGGCGCCGAGGCCAACGAGGCCGCCTTCAAGCTGGCCCGCCGTGTCGCCCATGACCGTTTCGGCCCCGAGAAGCACGAGATCATCGCCACCGTTAACAGCTTCCACGGTCGCACCCTGTTCACCGTCAGCGTCGGTGGCCAGCCCAAGTACTCCGACGGCTTCGGGCCGAAGATCACCGGCATCAGCCACGTGCCGTACAACGACCTGGAAGCGTTGAAGGCGCAGATCTCCGACAAGACCTGCGCCGTGGTCATCGAACCGATCCAGGGCGAGAGCGGCGTGGTGCCGGCCGACAAGGCCTACCTGGAAGGCGCGCGCAAGCTGTGCGACGAGCACAATGCGCTGCTGATCTTCGATGAAGTGCAGACCGGCGTCGGCCGTACCGGCTCGCTGTATGCCTACCAGCACTACGGCGTCACCCCGGACATCCTGACCAGCGCCAAGAGCCTGGGCGGCGGCTTCCCGATTGGCGCGATGCTGACCACCAGCGACCTGGCCAAGCACCTGGCCGTCGGCACCCACGGCACCACCTACGGCGGCAACCCGCTGGCCTGTGCCGTCGCCTGCGCCGTGCTCGATGTGGTCAACACCCCGGAAACCCTGGCGGGCATCAAGGCCAAACATGAGCGCTTCAAGACCCGCCTGGAGAAGATCGGCCAGGATACCGGCCTGTTCACCCTGGTGCGCGGTGTCGGCCTGCTGATCGGCTGCGTGCTCAGTGACGCCTGGAAGGGCAAGGCCAAGGACATCCTCAACGCCGCCGAGAAGGAAGGTGTGATGGTTCTGCAGGCAGGCCCCGATGTCGTGCGCTTCGCCCCGAGCCTGGTGGTCGAGGACAGCGATATCGATGAAGGCCTGGAGCGCTTCGAGCGCGCTGTGCGCAAACTGACCCAGGGCTGATCCTGCGGTTCTGTCGCCGGCCTCTAGCGAGGCCGGCGATACCTGATTCCAGTGCGGGCACCTGCTTGCAGGTAGTGGCGCGTGCCCGCCGTTTTTTCGTGCCGAGTTGATCGGTGCGCTTTCCCGAAAGGAGTGACACCATGCTGGTGATGCGCCCCGCGCAAATGGCTGATCTGAACGAAGTGCAGCGCATGGCTGCCGACAGCCCCATTGGTGTCACCTCGCTGCCGGACGATGCTGGCCGCCTGGGCGACAAGATCGCCGCGTCGGAAACCTCTTTCGCCGCCGAGGTCAGCTTCAACGGCGAGGAGAGCTACTTCTTCGTGCTCGAGGACAGCGCCACCGGCGAGCTGGTCGGTTGCTCGGCCATCGTCGCCTCGGCCGGCTACTCCGAGCCGTTCTACAGCTTCCGCAACGAGACCTTCGTGCACGCCTCCCGCGAGCTGAAGATCCACAACAAGATCCACGTCCTGTCGTTGTGCCACGACCTAACCGGTAACAGCCTGCTGACCAGCTTCTACGTGGTGCCGGAGCTGGTGACCAGCGCCTTTGCCGAACTCAACTCGCGTGGCCGCCTGCTGTTCATGGCCTCGCACCCGGAGCGCTTCGCCGAGTCGGTGGTCACCGAGATCGTCGGCTACAGCGACGAGCAGGGCGAATCACCGTTCTGGGACGCTATCGGCCGCAACTTCTTCGACCTCAACTATGCCGACGCCGAGCGCCTGTGCGGCCTGAAGAGCCGCACTTTCCTGGCTGAACTGATGCCGCATTACCCGATCTATGTGCCGCTGTTGCCGGACGCCGCCCAGGAAGCCATGGGCCAGGTGCATCCGCGGGCGCAGATCACCTTCGACATTCTCATGCGCGAAGGCTTCGAGACCGAGCACTATATCGACATCTTCGACGGCGGACCTACCTTGCATGCCCGTACCTCGGGCATCCGCTCCATCGCCCAGAGCCGGGTGGTGCCGGTCAAGCTAGACGGCGCGTCGGTCAAGGGCGGCCGTCCGTACCTGGTGTGCAATGGCCAGTTGCAGGACTACCGCGCGGTGCTGCTGGAACTGGACTGGGTGCCGGGCAAGCCGGTCAGCCTCAGCGGCGAAGCTGCCGAGGCCCTGGGTGTCGGCGAGGGCGCCAGTGTGCGCCTGGTCGCGGTCTGAACCGCCGCAACAGAGAGTTTTGCGGCAGGCACAGACCGCCGCACAAGGAGATAGCATGATCGTTCGTCCTGTACGCAGCAGCGATTTACCCGCGCTGATCGAGTTGGCCCGCAGCACCGGTACCACCGGGCTGACGACGCTGCCTGCCAATGAGGAGCGCCTCGGCCAGCGGGTTGGCTGGGCGGAAAAGACTTTCCGCGGCGAAGCCGAGCGCGGCGATACCGACTACTTGTTCGTGCTGGAGAACGACGAGGGCCTGGTGGTCGGCATCAGCGCCATCGCTGGCGCTGTCGGCCTGCGCGAGCCCTGGTACAACTATCGGGTCGGCCTGACCGTCAGCGCTTCCCAGGAGCTGAACATCTACCGCGAGATTCCCACGCTGTTCCTGGCCAACGACCTGACCGGCAACTCCGAGCTGTGTTCGCTGTTCCTGCGCAGCGATTACCGCAGCGGGCTCAACGGGCGTCTGCTGTCCAAGGCGCGAATGCTGTTCATCGCCGAGTTCCCGCAACTGTTTGGCAACAAGATCATCGCCGAGATGCGCGGCATGTCCGACGAGGCAGGTCGTTCGCCATTCTGGGAAAGCCTGGGCCGGCACTTCTTCAAGATGGAGTTCAGCCAGGCCGACTACCTCACCGGCGTGGGCAACAAGTCGTTCATCGCCGAGCTGATGCCCAAGTTTCCGCTGTACACCTGCTTCCTCTCGGAAGCGGCGCGCAACGTCATTGGTCGCGTGCATGCCGATACGGAGCCGGCGTTGGCCATGCTCAAGCGTGAAGGTTTCAACTACCAGGGCTACGTCGACATCTTCGACGCAGGCCCCGCAATCGAATGCGAGACCTCGAAGATCCGCGCCGTGCGTGATAGCCAGACCCTGGTGCTGGCCGTTGGTACACCAGGCGACGACGCCACCCCTTTCATCATCCACAACCGCAAGCGCGAAGACTGCCGCATCACGGCCGCGCCGGCGCGCCTGGCCGCAGGCACCCTGGTGGTCGATCCGCAGACCGCCAAGCGCCTGCGCCTGGGCGCCGGCGACAACGTGCGTGCCGTGCCACTGTCCGCCGGTCGGGAGGCCCAGTAAATGAATACGCATTACATTGCCGGCCAGTGGCTGGCTGGCCAGGGCGAAGCCCTGCAGTCGCTCAACCCCGTCACCCAGGCGGTGATCTGGCAAGGGCAGGGCGCCGATGCCGCGCAGGTCGAGAATGCCGTGCAGGCTGCCCGCCAGGCGTTCCCCGCCTGGGCATCGCTGAGCCTGGATGCGCGTATTAACGTTCTGGAGGCCTTCGCCGAGAAGCTCAAGGCCAATGCCGAGGCGTTGTCGCGCTGCATTGGCGAAGAAACCGGCAAGCCGCTGTGGGAATCGGCCACCGAAGTGACCAGCATGGTCAACAAGGTTGCCATCTCGGTGCAGAGCTACCGCGAGCGTACCGGCGAGAAGAGCGGTCCGCTGGCCGACGCCACTGCCGTACTGCGCCACAAGCCCCATGGCGTGGTGGCGGTATTCGGCCCATACAACTTCCCCGGCCACTTGCCCAACGGCCATATCGTTCCGGCGCTGCTGGCGGGCAACTGCGTGGTGTTCAAACCCAGCGAGCTGACTCCCAAGGTTGCCGAGCTGACGGTCCAGTGCTGGATCGAGGCCGGGTTGCCGGCTGGTGTGCTCAACCTGGTCCAGGGCGCTCGTGAGACAGGCGTGGCGCTGGCCGCCAACCCAGGTATCGACGGCCTGTTCTTCACCGGTTCCAGCCGTACCGGCAACCTGCTGCACCAGCAGTTCGCCGGCCGCCCGGACAAGATCCTGGCCCTGGAGATGGGCGGCAACAACCCGCTGGTGGTTGACGAGGTCAAGGACCTGGATGCCGCGGTGTACACCATCATCCAATCGGCCTTCATCTCCGCCGGCCAGCGTTGCACCTGTGCCCGCCGCCTGCTGGTACCGCAGGGCGCCTGGGGTGACGCGCTGATCCAACGCCTGGTCGAGGTGAGCCGCAGCATCAGTGTCGGCGCCTTCGATCAGCAGCCCGCGCCGTTCATGGGGTCGGTGATTTCGCTGCAGGCGGCCCGCGCATTGCTGGCGGCCCAGGCCGAACTGCTCGGCAAGGGCGCCGTGGCGCTGCTGGAGATGACCCAGCCGCAGGCTGACGCCGCCTTGCTTACCCCCGGCATCATCGACGTCACTGCTGTGACCGGGCGCCCGGACGAGGAATTCTTCGGCCCATTGCTGCAGGTGATCCGATACGCCGATTTCGATGCGGCAATCGAGGAAGCCAACAACACCCAGTACGGCCTGGCCGCCGGCCTGCTGTCGGACTCCAATGCCCGTTACCAGCACTTCTGGCTGCGCAGCCGCGCCGGCATCGTCAACTGGAACAAGCAGCTCACCGGTGCTGCCAGCAGCGCGCCGTTCGGTGGTGTCGGTGCCAGCGGCAACCACCGCGCCAGCGCCTACTACGCGGCGGACTACTGCGCCTACCCCGTGGCTTCGCTGGAGACCGCGAACCTCGTACTGCCGGCGACCCTGACGCCGGGCGTCACCCTATAACAACAGGTCTCGGAGCCTTGCCGATGAAATCCTTTGAAGTGAATTTTGATGGCCTGGTGGGGCCGACCCACAACTACGGCGGCCTGTCCTACGGCAACGTGGCCTCGCAGAGCAACAGCCAGCAGGGTTCCAACCCGCGCGAGGCGGCGCGCCAGGGCCTGGCGAAGATGAAGGCGCTGATGGAAATGGGCTTCAAGCAGGGCGTGCTGGCCCCGCAGGAGCGCCCGGATGTGGCCGCATTGCGCCGCCTGGGTTTCACCGGCAATGATGCCGAAGTGATCCAGCGTGCCGCCAAGGAAGCCATGCCGCTGCTGGTCGCCAGCTGCTCGGCGTCGAGCATGTGGGTGGCCAACGCCGCCACCGTCAGCCCCAGCGCCGATACCGCTGATGGTCGTGTGCATTTCACCGCCGCCAATCTCAACTGCAAGTACCACCGTAGCATCGAGTACCCGACCACCAGTCGGGTGCTGGGCGCCATGTTCAGTGATGACAAGCACTTCGCTCATCACCAGGCCTTGCCGGCCGTGGCGCAGTTCGGTGACGAAGGCGCGGCCAACCATACGCGGTTCTGCCGTGCCTATGGCGAAGCGGGGGTGGAGTTCTTCGTCTATGGCCGCAGCGCCTTCGACAGCCGCTACCCCGCGCCGCAGAAGTATCCGGCGCGCCAGACTCTGGAGGCTTCCCAGGCCGTCGCCCGCCTGCATGGGCTGAGCGATGATGGCGTGGTCTACGCTCAACAGAATCCGGCAGTGATCGATCAGGGCGTGTTCCACAACGACGTGATCTCGGTAGGCAATGGCGAAGTGCTGTTCTACCACGAGGACGCCTTCCTCGAGACCGATGCGGTGCTTGGCCAGCTGCAGGCTAAACTGGCCAGCAAGGGTGGCCGCTTCCAGGGCATCTGCGTGCCGCGTGCGGCGGTGACGGTGGAGGACGCGGTGCGTTCCTACCTGTTCAACAGCCAGCTGCTCAGTCGCGAAGACGGCTCGATGCTGCTGGTGGTGCCGGAAGAGTGCCGCAACAACGAGCGGGTCTGGGCGTACCTGGGGCAACTGACCAGCCAGGGCGGTCCGGTGAAGGAGGTCAAGGTGTTCGACCTCAAGCAGAGCATGCAGAACGGCGGTGGCCCGGCTTGCCTGCGGCTGCGCGTGGCGTTGAAGGAAAACGAACTGGCGGCGGTGAACCAAGGCGTTATCATGACCGCCCCGCTGTACGACACCCTGGTGCAATGGGTCGACAAGCACTACCGCGATCGCCTCGGCGAGGCGGACCTGGCCGACCCGCAGTTGCTGGTGGAATGCCGCACGGCACTGGATGAACTGACCCAGATCCTCAAGCTGGGTTCGGTCTATCCGTTCCAACGCCAACCTTGAAGAGAGAAATTGCAATGTCCGACGCCCTGCGCCTGATCCTGGAAGATGAAGACGGCACCCAGCTGGAAACCTCGTGCACCCGTTTTGCGGTGGTCTGGCAAGGCAAGGAGGTGTGGATCCAGCAGGACGGTCGCGGCCAGCTGCTGATCGGCGTCGATGTCGAGGAAGACGACACCGAGTACGCCAACCTGCTGCTGCGCCCGATGGCCACCAACCTGGTCAGCCTGCAACTGGAAATGGAGCCGGCCGATGTCGCCGGTGACGACGACCACGTCCACGGCCCGGACTGCGGCCACCACCACTAAGGAAGCGCCTATGCTCGCCCTTGGCAAACTGCTTGAGCTGACCCTGACCGATCACGAACCGGCCGAGAAGACCCAAGTGACCACCCGGGGCGTGCGTTTGCGCTGGCTGGGGGAGGGTGCGTTGGAAGTGCGCCCGCCCGAAGGTGAGGATTGCGGGCTCGACCTGCTGCTGTCGGCTGGTATCCATGGCAACGAGACAGCGCCGATCGAGTTGCTCGAAAGGCTGCTGCACGGCGTGGCCAACGGCAAGATCAAGCCACGTGCGCGGGTGTTGTTCCTGTTTGGCAACCCGGCGGCGATCCGCAAGGGTGAGCGTTTCATCGAGCAGGACATCAACCGGCTGTTCAATGGCCGGCATGAACTGTCCAGTGGCTTCGAGGCATTGCGTGCCGCAGAGCTCGAGCAGTTTGCCCGGGTATTTTTCAGCAAACCCGAGCGCACCCGCCTGCATTACGACCTGCATACCGCCATTCGTGGGTCGAAGATCGAGCAGTTCGCGCTGTATCCCTACAAGGAAGGCCGCCAGCACTCCCGCCGAGAGCTGGCGCGTCTGGCGGCGGCCGGTATGGAGGCGGTGCTGTTGCAGAGCAAGTCGTCGATCACCTTCAGCGCCTTCACCTATGAGCAGCTCGATGCCGAGGCCTTCACCCTGGAGCTCGGCAAGGCCCGCCCGTTCGGGCAGAACGAGGAGGTCAACCTCGACAAGCTCGAAGCGCGCTTGATCCAGCTCATCGAAGATACCGAGCCGCAGATCGAGCAGTCCCTGGATGGCCTCAAGCTGTTCAGCGTCGCCCGCGAGATCATCAAGCACAGCGACAGTTTCCGCCTGCACCTGCCGGCGGACATCGAAAACTTCTCCGAGCTGAAAAAGGGCGATCTGTTGGCCGAGGACCTGGCCGAGACGCGTTGGGTGGTGGAGGAGGAGGGCGCACGGATCATCTTCCCCAACCCCAAGGTGAAGAACGGGCTGCGCGCCGGCATCCTGATCGTCCCGGATTCGGGGCAACGCCTGGCCTGATACCCGTAGGCGCGGGGCAAGCCCGCGCCTGCGATTTTGGATCCCTTCGGTGATGAAATTCTTTTAATTCACCAACCTGTTAATTTTCCCTGCCCCGGGACCGTAATTGGCTTGCCAGTAGCGAAACGCTGGCGATAGCATCGCGGTCATGCCGTTTTTAATTGCTTTAGCCCTGCAAGCCGTCCAATCGACGGTTTCTATCGCATAAACACACTGCACCGAGACTGCAGGACCGATATAATGCGGCCCTTTGCCGTCGTTTCGTCGATTCGACGTGTGGCCGCCGTTTCCGTGGAAGAACCTATGAAAAGCGCAGAAATCCGTGAAGCCTTCCTCCGCTTCTTCGAAGAGCAGGGACATACTCGCGTTGCCTCCAGCTCCCTGATCCCGGGTAATGACCCGACCCTGCTGTTCACCAACGCCGGCATGAACCAGTTCAAGGACTGCTTCCTCGGCCAGGAAAAGCGCGCCTACACCCGCGCCGTGAGCAGCCAGAAGTGCGTGCGCGCCGGTGGCAAGCACAACGACCTGGAAAACGTCGGCTACACCGCCCGTCACCACACCTTCTTCGAGATGCTGGGCAACTTCAGCTTCGGCGACTATTTCAAGCGCGATGCCATCACCTTCGCCTGGACCTTCCTGACCTCGGACAAGTGGTTGAACCTGCCCAAGGAAAAGCTGTGGGTCACCGTCTACGCCAGCGACGACGAAGCCTACGACATCTGGACCAAGGAAGTCGGCGTGCCGGCCGAGCGCATGGTGCGCATCGGCGACAACAAAGGCGCCCCGTACGCCTCCGACAACTTCTGGACCATGGGCGACACCGGCCCGTGCGGCCCGTGCACCGAGATCTTCTATGACCACGGCGCCGACATCTGGGGCGGCCCACCCGGCTCGCCGGAAGAAGACGGCGACCGCTACATCGAGATCTGGAACAACGTCTTCATGCAGTTCAACCGTACCGCCGACGGCGTCCTGCACCCGCTGCCCGCCCCGTCGGTGGACACCGGCATGGGCCTGGAGCGCATCAGTGCGGTGATGCAGCACGTGCACTCGAACTACGAGATCGACCTGTTCCAGAGCCTGCTGGCCGCCGCCGCCGAAGCCATCGGCTGCAGCAACGACGACCAGCCATCGCTGAAAGTGGTCGCCGACCATATCCGTTCCTGCGGCTTCCTGATTGCCGACGGCGTGCTGCCGTCCAACGAAGGCCGTGGCTACGTGCTGCGCCGCATCATTCGCCGCGCCTGCCGCCACGGCAACAAGCTGGGCGCCAAGGGCAGCTTCTTCCACAAGATCGTCGCCGCCCTGGTGGCCGAGATGGGCGAAGCCTTCGCTGAGCTGAAGAGCCAGCAGGCGCACATCGAGCGCGTGCTCAAGACCGAGGAAGAGCAGTTCGCCAAGACCCTCGAGCAGGGCCTGCGCATCCTCGAGCAGGACCTGGCCCAACTGCAGGGCAAGGTCGTCCCGGGCGACGTGGTGTTCAAGCTGTACGACACCTACGGCTTCCCCATGGACCTCACCGCCGACATCGCCCGCGAGCGCGAGTTGACCATCGACGAAGCCGGCTTCGAGCGTGAAATGGAAGCCCAGCGCGAGCGTGCCCGTTCCGCCAGCGCCTTCGGCATGGACTACAACAGCCTGGTCAAGGTCGACACCGCCACCGATTTCCTCGGCTACGACACTACCGAAGGGCAAGGCAAGATCGTCGCCCTGTACAAGGATGGTCAGTCGGTCGACCAGTTGGGCGAAGGCGAGGAAGGCGTGGTCGTGCTCGACCGCACGCCGTTCTACGCCGAGTCCGGCGGCCAGGTTGGCGACAGCGGCTACTTGCAGGCCGCTGCCGCGCGCTTCGACGTGCGCGATACCACCAAGACCGGTGGTGCCTTCCTGCACCACGGCGTGGTCGCCAGCGGTGCGCTGGTCATCGGCTCGCCGGTCGAGGCCAAGGTCGATGCCGAGGTGCAACACGCCACCTCGCTGAACCACTCGGCCACTCACCTGCTGCACGAAGCGTTGCGCCAGGTGCTGGGCGATCACGTGCAGCAGAAGGGCTCGCTGGTCGACAGTCAGCGCCTGCGTTTCGACTTCAGCCACTTCGAGGCGGTGACGCCTGCGCAGATCAAGGCCCTGGAAGACATCGTCAACCGCGAAGTGCGCAGGAACACCCCGGTCGAGACCGAGCTGACCGATATCGAAACCGCCAAGGCCAAGGGCGCCATGGCACTGTTCGGTGAGAAATATGGCGACACCGTGCGTGTGCTGAGCATGGGCGGTGATTTCTCCGTCGAGCTGTGTGGCGGCATCCATGCCAAGCGCACCGGCGACATCAGTCTGTTCAAGATCATCAGCGAAGGCGGCGTGGCCTCTGGCGTGCGCCGTATCGAAGCGGTCACCGGCGCCGCTGCGCTGGCCTACCTGAACGCTGCCGAAGAGCGGGTCAAGGAAGCCGCGCAGCTGGTCAAGGGCAACCGCGACAACCTGATCGACAAGCTGTCGGCTGTGCTTGAGCGCAACCGCCAGCTGGAAAAGCAGCTCGAGCAGCTGCAGGCCAAGGCCGCCAGCGCCGCCGGGGACGATCTCTCCAACGCGGCCGTTGAGGTCAAGGGTGCCAAGGTCCTCGCCGCCCGCCTGGATGGGCAGGATGGCAAGGCCCTGCTGGCGCTCGTCGATCAGCTGAAGAACAAGCTCGGCCATGCAGTGATCCTGCTGGGCAGCGAGCATGAGGGCAAGGTCGTGCTGGTGGCTGGCGTGACCAAGGACCTCTCCAGCCAACTCAAGGCTGGCGATCTGATGAAACAAGCCGCTGCGGCGGTCGGTGGCAAGGGCGGCGGTCGCCCTGACATGGCCCAGGGTGGTGGCGTCGACGTCGCCGCGCTGGACAAGGCCCTGGCCCTGGCAGTGCCGTTCGCCGAGCAGGGACTTTGAGATGAGGCGGCCGGCGGTCTAGTCGCCGGTCGTTTCATGTTGGATTGTTTTTTGGGGCCCTTTAGGGCTGAGGCACCTTTGAAATGGCGTTGATCGTACAGAAATTTGGCGGTACCTCTGTCGGTTCCATCGAGCGGATCGAGCAGGTTGCCGACAAGGTCAAGAAATTCCGCGAGCAAGGCACCGACCTGGTGGTCGTGCTGTCGGCGATGAGCGGGGAAACCAATCGCCTGATCGACCTGGCGAAGCAGATCACCGACAAGCCCGAACCCCGCGAGCTGGACGTGATCGTCTCGACCGGCGAGCAGGTCACCATCGCCCTGTTGTCCATGGCCCTGATGAAGCGTGGCGTGCCGGCGGTGTCCTACACCGGCAACCAGGTGCGCATCCTCACCGACAGCGCGCACAACAAGGCGCGCATCCTGCAGATCGACGACCAGAAGATCCGCGCCGACCTCAAGGCCGGCCGTGTCGTGGTGGTTGCCGGTTTCCAGGGTGTCGACGAGCACGGCAACATCACCACCCTCGGTCGTGGCGGCTCCGACACCACCGGCGTGGCCCTGGCGGCGGCGCTGAAAGCCGACGAGTGCCAGATCTACACCGATGTCGATGGCGTCTACACCACCGACCCGCGTGTCGTGCCCCAGGCCCAGCGCCTGGAGAAGATCACCTTCGAAGAGATGCTGGAAATGGCCAGCCTCGGTTCCAAGGTGCTGCAGATCCGCTCGGTGGAGTTCGCCGGCAAGTACAACGTCCCGCTGCGCGTGCTGCACAGCTTCAAGGAGGGTCCGGGTACCCTCATTACCATCGATGAAGAGGAATCCATGGAACAGCCGATCATTTCCGGTATCGCCTTCAACCGTGATGAGGCCAAGCTGACCATTCGTGGCGTCCCGGACACCCCAGGCGTTGCCTTCAAGATCCTCGGCCCGATCAGCGCCGCGAACATCGAAGTCGACATGATCGTGCAGAACGTCTCGCACGATAACACCACCGACTTCACCTTCACCGTGCACCGCAACGAGTACGAGAAGGCGCTGAGCGTGCTGGAGAACACCGCCCGCGAGATCGGCGCGCGTGAAGTGATCGGCGACACCAAGATTGCCAAGGTATCGATCGTCGGCGTCGGCATGCGTTCCCACGCAGGGGTTGCCAGTCGCATGTTCGAGGCCCTGGCCAAGGAGAGCATCAACATCCAGATGATCTCCACCTCCGAGATCAAGGTCTCGGTGGTGATCGAAGAGAAGTACCTGGAGCTGGCCGTACGCGCGCTGCACACCGCGTTCGAGCTCGATGCTCCTGCCCGACAGGGTGAGTGACACGCTGCCTGGAGGGGCGCGGCTTGCCGCGCCCTTCGCGTTTCTGGTCGCAGCGGCTGTCCCTGTCCAGGCAGCCGTGGCGGTCGATCCGGGCCAGTGCCGTCGTCCCCGGCCAGGCCCAGCTTTTCAAAGACTGTTGTCCCTGAAGATTCATGTGAGGAGAAAACTATGCTGATTCTGACTCGTCGGTGCGCCGAGAGCCTGATCATTGGTGACGGTGAGATCACCGTGACGGTCCTGGGTGTCAAAGGCAACCAGGTGCGTATCGGCGTGAGCGCGCCGAAAGAAGTGGCCGTTCACCGCGAGGAAATCTACCTGCGGATCAAGAAAGAGAAGGACGAGGAGCCAAGCCTTTAATTCTTTTGAAGTTTTTTTCAAAAAAAGGGTTGCAAACGAGGAAGGGTGTGTTTAATATTCGCCTCGTGTTGCGGTGAGGTGGCCGAGTGGCCGAAGGCGCTCCCCTGCTAAGGGAGTATACCTCATAAGGGTATCGGGGGTTCGAATCCCCCCTTCACCGCCATTATTTGCCTGAAGCGCTTCAAGCGATTCGAATGGCACAGCAAGACACGGACTCATAGCTCAGCTGGATAGAGTACTCGGCTACGAACCGAGCGGTCGGAGGTTCGAATCCTCCTGAGTCCGCCACTTTTGAAGTGGCTTTGCTTGCGAGGCTGCTTCAATCAACCAGTGGTAATCTGGTCTAAAACTACCCCACGGACTCATAGCTCAGCTGGATAGAGTACTCGGCTACGAACCGAGCGGTCGCAGGTTCGAATCCTGCTGAGTCCGCCACTTTTGAAGTGGTTTTGCTTGCAAAGGCACTTCAACAAGCCAGTGGTAATCTGGCCTAAAACTACCAACCACGGACTCATAGCTCAGCTGGATAGAGTACTCGGCTACGAACCGAGCGGTCGCAGGTTCGAATCCTGCTGAGTCCGCCACTTTTTGAAGTGGCTCTGCTTGCAAAGACGCTTCAACAAGCCAGTGGTAATCTGGCCTAAAACTACCACCACGGACTCATAGCTCAGCTGGATAGAGTACTCGGCTACGAACCGAGCGGTCGCAGGTTCGAATCCTGCTGAGTCCGCCATACATCAAGAAGCCCGCTCATTTGAGCGGGCTTTTTGTTTTCCGTATGCGCTGAATTGTCGCAGATGTCCATCTAAGCTACTGCTGTAGGCGAACCTTGCAAGGATCTGCTGCTGTAGATCGAGTCGATACAAAACGAATGTGCTTTTAACGCCAGAGCAACCGTCGCACTGATGGCTTCGAGCGTTGTCATAGCTTTAGCGCGCAAACGATTGTTCTAGCCAAAAATTTAAGCGATCCGACAGCTTGCACAGTGTATGATTGCGCCCGTCAGCCCCGCCGGGGCTTGTGGAATACCACCATGGACTTACCCAGTAGTTACTCGCTAACACGCTTCATACAGACAGATCTGACCGATTGATTCTCCCGGCGTGCTCCGCTGCTGGGAGTGGAGTTCGCCTATGACCGAAATCGAAGTAAAGAAAACCCAAGACAGCCTGCAGGATCGCCTGGCCCAGGTGATCGAACTGTTGCAGCGCCAGCGGGTGGTCGAGGACCTGACGCACCGTCAGGAAGGTCATCACCATGACCTGGTGGAAAACCTGGTCCACCGCCAGAACCTGGTCGAGCTGCAGCGCAAGCTCGACGACCTGCACCCCGCCGACATCGCCTACATCCTCGAAGCCCTGCCCCTGGACGATCGCCTGACGGTCTGGCAGTTGGTGCGCTCCGACCGTGACGGCGACATCCTGCTTGAAGTCTCCGATGCCGTGCGCCAGACCCTGATCGCCGACATGGACGATCACGAGTTGCTGGCGGCCGCCAAGGAGATGGACGCCGACGAACTCGCCGACCTGGCTCCGGAATTGCCTCGCGATGTCGTTCATGAGCTCATGGAGAGCCTCGATGCCCAGCAGCGCGAGCGTGTGCGCTCGGCTCTGAGCTACGACGAGGAGCAGGTCGGTGCGTTGATGGACTTCGAGATGGTCACCATCCGCGAAGATGTCAGTCTCGAAGTGGTATTGCGCTACCTGCGCCGGCTCAAAGAGCTGCCAGGGCACACCGACAAGCTGTTCGTGGTCGATTACGACGGTATTCTCAAGGGCGTGCTGCCCATCAAGCGCTTGTTGGTCAACGACCCGGACAAGAAAGTCGCGGAGGTCATGGCCAATGACCCGGTGACCTTTCACCCCGAGGAAGATGCCTACGACGCGGCTCAGGCCTTCGAGCGATACGACTTGGTCTCCGCTCCGGTGGTGGACAAGAAAGAGCGCTTGATCGGCCGCCTGACCATCGATGAAATGGTCGATCTGATCCGTGAGGAAAGTGAGAGCGAAGTGCTCAACATGGCCGGTCTGCGCGAGGAGGAAGACATCTTTGCCTCGGTCTGGCGCTCGCTGCGCAACCGTTGGGCCTGGCTGGCCATTAACCTGATCACCGCGTTTGTGGCGTCGCGGGTGATCGGCCTGTTCGAAGGCTCCATCGAGAAGCTGGTGGCCCTGGCGGCATTGATGCCGATCGTTGCCGGTATCGGCGGTAACTCCGGCAACCAGACCATCACCATGATCGTTCGCGCCATGGCACTGGACCAGGTGTCACCGGGCAACACCAGCCGTCTGATGCGCAAGGAGCTGGCGGTATCGTTGATCAATGGCCTGGTCTGGGGTGGTGTGATCGGGGTGGTGGCGTTCTGGCTGTACGGCAGTTGGTCGTTGGGGTTGGTCATGACCGCCGCGATGACCTTGAACCTGCTGCTGGCAGCGCTGATGGGTGTACTGATCCCGATGACGCTGACGCGCCTGGGCCGAGATCCGGCAATGGGGTCGAGCGTGATGATCACTGCCGTCACCGACAGCGGTGGATTCTTTATCTTCCTCGGCCTGGCAACGCTGTTCCTGATGTAGGTCGAGGGAGCGCCAGAAACAAGAAAGCCAGCTTACGCTGGCTTTTTTGTGTGCGCTTGGTTGGATCAGGACGCGTCGGCGGCCATTTCCACATCGTGAGCGATGAGGGCGACCAGCGCATTCTGCTGGCGGTGGGACAACTGGCGGAAGCGTTGCAGCAGTTCGCGTTCGTGAAGGCTGAGCTCTGGGCTGTCCAGGCGCATGCTCAGCTCGTCACCCAGAGCACCTTCCTGGATGAGACTCTGCTCCAGGCGGGCGATGATCTCGGAGTTCATGCTGCGGTGATGGTTGCGCGCTACCTCGGCAATGCGCTCACGCATCCCGTCTGGCAGGCGGACGACAAACTTGTCAGCGGTGCGGCTGGAGTAGATAGCCTGTTTCATTGGGCGCATATAAATTGACCGGTTGTTCTGGTTCAGGGGAGCGGTTCTCAAATTGGCCGCACGGTGGAAGTACGACCGCGGCGACGACAAAATGTTCAACCGTGATGTGATTTTGGTTCTTCATCTTGCCTCATGGTCGCCGTTTCCTTGGCGTCAATTCTGTGACAAATAGTGATCTCGATAAAGGCTTTTTGCCAGTACCAATTATCAGAAATGAGCACTGGTTTGAAAAGTTTCACATTCATCGAATTGCACAGGTGTCAGACAAATGCCGTCAAAATCTGGTAAAAGACAGCAAAGGGTCAGGGAAAATCACTAAATGCGCTGGTTTTCCATACATTGAGCATAGTGGCTATGCAATATGACGCAAGCGGTGGGGCGGCCTCAAGGGGTCGCTTGATATACCTCATGGGACCGTCTGGGGCGGGAAAAGATTCCCTACTCGAGGCGGTCCGTGAGCGATTGCTCGCCCAAGGGATTGAAACCGCCCGGAGGGTCATCACGCGCTCTGCCGAAGCAAAGGGTGAAGCCGCGCATGGCGTGAGCGCAGAACGTTTCGAGGCGATGCGCGAAGCGGGGGCCTTTGCGTTGGACTGGCAGGCCAATGGCCTGCGCTATGGCATCCCAGCACAGCTGGATCTCTGGCTCGCTGCAGGGCGCTCGGTACTGGTCAACGGTTCCCGGGCGTACCTGCCGATTGCCCGGCAGCGCTATCCCGACCTCGTGGCCGTGGGGCTGGTCGTTTCACCGCTGGTACTGCGCCAGCGCTTGCTAGCCCGGGGGCGGGAGAGCACCGAGCAGATCGAGCAGCGCCTGGCCCGAAACTTCAGGCTGCAGGCCTACGATTCCGGCGTGCATGTCGTGGACAATTCCGGGTCGTTGGCCGGTGCGGTGGAGGCGTTGATTGCACTGTTGCGTAGCGAAGGCGTGATCGCTGACACGGAGGGTAAAAGGCCGACGTGCATAATGCCCGATTGATACATGACAAATGCGCACATGCTGGTTAACATGCTCGCCGTCCCCGCCGTACAGCGTCCGCTGTTGGCTCCAGTGTCTCAGTAGCTCAATTGGATAGAGCATCCCCCTCCTAAGGGGAAGGTTGCAGGTTCAAATCCTGCCTGGGACGCCATTTCCCCTTGTGCTTTTCCATAGCCCAGTGTGCCCGCGTACCTGCCTCAGAGCTGGGCGCTGTAACGTTGCTCGGTATCCCGGGCATCCTCAGAGGCTAGCCTGCCCTGCGACTGGCTGGCGACCTGCGCGTTTTGCGCCTGATGTTCGACCTTGGCCTGGACCTTCGCTTCAATCTCTTCCTGCATACGTCGAGCGATCAGCTGATCGACCCTCATTTTTTGCTCGGGCGGCAACGCGTCGTACTCCTCCGGACTCAAGCCGAGCTCCTGAAGCATCTTTTCCTTGATCTTCTCTGCCGGCGACTTGGCCATGTAATCGCGAAACTCCTGTAGGGCGCTGGATCCTTCCTGTTTGCCCACGCTGGCCTGTTCACGCTTGGCCGCGTCCGGATTCTGCAGCATGACCATCAGCTTGGCGAAGGCCTCCTTGCGATTGTCTTCGGCGTGTTGCTGCGAAGTGCTGCCCTGATTGTTCTGCTGTGCTGAGGTTTTCGCGCTGGCCATCAGCGGCTGGAGCGCAGGCAACTGTGCTGCAGACTGTTCGAGAACGCTGCGTTGCTGTTGCTGCACGGTCTGCCACCCCAGGCCGTTCGCTGTGATAAGCATGTTTCCTCCATGAACGACTGTTAGAGAGGCGACTAAAGGGGCAAAAGCTGTGCCAGCGGTGGTGGAGCGGCAAAATAGGCCGTAAGGGCTATTCCGGCGACCTTTCGCTCGGAATATGCTTGCCCGGCAGAGGAACGGTATTGCCGCTAGCGGCAAAAAATAGCAAGTGTCGGCAGCACCGGTTACGGGGCGCAGTTGCTGGGCAACAGGGAGAGCGTCCATGAGTCAGGCAGCAAAGCCGATACCGGCTGGCTTCACCGAGCAGCAATTGCACACCTTGTTCGAACTGATCAGCGACGGCATCTGGGACTGGGATGCCAACAGCGGCTACGTCTACCGCAACCCGGGCTGGTACGCGATGCTGGGTTACCCCAGTCACTCGCTGGACAACTCCGTGCTGACCTGGGAAAGCGTGATACACCCGCAGGACTATCCGCGGGTGATGGCGCATTTCGAGGCCTATATCACCCAGCGCAACGAGCGCTACCGCATCGAGTACCGGTGCCGTTGCCAGGATGGCAGTTACCTGTGGGTCGAGGACAGCGGCCATATCATCGCCCGCAACGCCGATGGCTCGGTGGCGCGAATGCTCGGGGCCCATCGCAATATCGACGCAGGCAAGCGCCTGGTGGAGGAGCTCGAACAGCGCAACCAATCGCTGGAGGGCCAGGTGGCCGAACGTACCCGTGAGCTGTCATGGGTCAACCAGCAATTGCAGCGGCAACTGGATGAGAACCGCGAGCTGGCCGAGCGGGATGCGTTGACCCGTACCGCCAACCGCTATCGCCTGGAGAAAACGCTCCAGCAGGAGTGTGAGCGCGCCCGGCGCTTCCGTGAGCCACTGGCATTGATCGCCATGGACCTGGACGACTTCAAGCCGATCAACGACCTGCACGGTCATGCCCGCGGGGATGCCGCGTTGATCGAGGTCACCGAGCGCATCCGTCAGTGCCTGGGTGGTCGGGGGCTGCTGGCCCGCTGGGGAGGTGATGAGTTTGCCGTGGTGTTGCCGCGCACATCGCTGGAACAGGCCTGTGAGGTGGCGTCGGCGATCCGCACGGCGATGGCGGCGATCGAGCCCATCGGCACGTGTCGGCTGACCATGAGCTATGGCGTGGTGCAGTGGCGTGAGGGTGACGATGTCGGCGGGTTGCTGGCACGGGCGGATCAGGCGCTGTATCGGGCCAAGGCGGATGGCAAGAACACCGTAGCCGAGTGATGGTCAAAAAAGACCCGCGGCGCCTGGGGCGCAGCGGGCCAAATCGGCTAGTGCCGCTTCAGTGTCTTCAATCAGATGTGCAGTGCGTGCCCCAGGGCGCGCAGCGCCGCTTCCTGTACCGCCTCGCCCAGCGTCGGGTGGGCATGGATGGTCCCGGCGATGTCTTCCAGGCGCGCGCCCATCTCCAGGGACTGGGCGAAGGCACTGGACAGTTCGGAAACTGCCACGCCCACGGCTTGCCAGCCGAGGATCAGATGGTTGTCACGGCGAGCCACCACGCGCACGAAGCCGCTCTTCGACTCCAGGCTCATGGCCCGGCCATTCGCGGCGAAGGGGAACTGCGCGACGATGCAATCCACACCTTGCTGGCCGGCCTGTTCCGGGGTCTTGCCGACCACCACCACTTCCGGGTCGGTGAAGCACACCGCGGCGATTGCGGCCGGCTCGAAACGTCGCGTCTTGCCGGCGATGATCTCGGCGACCATCTCGCCCTGGGCCATGGCCCGGTGCGCCAGCATCGGCTCGCCGGCCACGTCGCCGATGGCCCAGACGTTGCGCATGCTGGTCTGGCAGCGCTCATCAATGGCGATGGCGGCGCCGTTCATCTTCAGGTCCAGGCTTTCCAGGCCGAAACCTTTGCTGCGTGGACGGCGACCCACGGCCACCAGCACCTGGTCAGCTTCCAGGCGCAGTTGCCCACCCTGGCCGTCGCTGGCCAGCAGGCAGCCGTCGGCATAGCCTTCGACACTGTGGCCCAGGTACAGGGCGATGCCGAGTTTCTTGATCGAGTCGGCCACCGGCGCGGTGAGCTCCGCGTCGTAGGTCGGCAGGATGCGTT
Organism: Pseudomonas soli; assembly: GCF_021283165.2. Taxonomy (NCBI): domain Bacteria; kingdom Pseudomonadati; phylum Pseudomonadota; class Gammaproteobacteria; order Pseudomonadales; family Pseudomonadaceae; genus Pseudomonas; species Pseudomonas soli. The sequence continues at coordinate 4,347,023 of NZ_CP128543.1, read as the reverse complement.
CGCGGGCTTCCACCACGCTGACCTTGGCGCCCAGCTTGCGGTAGGCGATACCCAGTTCCAGGCCGATGTAGCCGCCGCCGACCACCACCAGGTGCTCGGGCATGGCCTTGGGCGCCAGGGCCTCTGTGGAGGAAATGATCGGCCCGCCAATCGGCAGCATCGGCAGTTCGACACTGCTGGAGCCGGTGGCCAGCAGCAGGTGTTCGCACTGGATGCGCTGGCCTTCGACTTCGACGCTCTTGCCATCGAGGATCTTCGCCCAACCATGGATCACCTTCACACCGTGCTTTTTCAGCAGCGCGGCGACGCCGCTGGTGAGGCGGTCGACGATGCCGTCCTTCCACTCGACGCTGCGGCTGATGTCCAGGCGCGGCGAGGACACGCTGATGCCCAGCGGTGAAGGTTCGGTGTAGCGGCTGGCTTGGTGGAACTGCTCGGCCACGTGGATCAGCGCCTTGGACGGAATGCAGCCGATGTTCAGGCAGGTGCCGCCCAGGGCCTGGCCTTCGACCAGCACGGTGGGGATGCCCAGTTGCCCGGCGCGGATGGCGGCCACATAGCCGCCGGGGCCGCCACCGATGATCAGCAGGGTGGTGTTGATGAGCTCTTGCATGATCACTCCACGAACAGGCAGGCAGGCTGTTCCAGCAGGCCGCGCACGGCCTGGATGAACAGTGCGGCATCCATGCCATCGACCACGCGGTGGTCGAACGAGCTGGACAGGTTCATCATCTTGCGCACGACGATCTGGCCGTCGATCACGACCGGTCGTTCGACCATGCGGTTGACGCCGACGATCGCCACTTCCGGGGTGTTGACCACCGGGGTGCTGACGATGCCGCCGAGGGCGCCGAGGCTGGTCAGGGTGATGGTCGAACCGGACAGCTCTTCACGGCTGGCCTTGTTGTTGCGCGCCGCGTGAGCGACACGGGCGATCTCGCTGGCGTTGCTCCACAGGCTGCCGGCTTCGGCATGGCGCAGCACGGGCACCATCAGGCCGTTATCACCCTGGGTGGCGATGCCGACGTGCACCGCGCCGTGGCGGGTGATGACCTGGGCTTCGTCGTCGTAGGTGGCGTTGATCTGCGGGAAGTCGCGCAGGGCGACGACCATGGCGCGCACCAGGAACGGCAGCAGGGTCAGCTTGCCGCGGCTGTCGCCATGCTTGGCGTTGAGCTGCTGGCGCAGGGCCTCGAGGGCAGTGACGTCGATTTCTTCGACGTAGCTGAAGTGGGCGACACGACGCTTGGCGTCCTGCATGCGCTGGGCGATCTTGCGGCGCAGGCCGATCACCGGCACCTGCTCGCTGTCGGTGCGTTTGCCGTAGCCTCCGGGTGCCTGCCCGGCACTGCTCTGCGGCTTGCTGATGAAGGCGTCGAGGTCTTCGTGCAGGATGCGCCCGGCCGGGCCGCTACCGTGTACGTAGCGCAGTTCGATACCGGCATCCAGGGCACGCTTGCGTACCGCCGGGGAGGCCAGCGGCTTGTCATGGGCCTCGCGCGGCACGATGGGCGCGGCTGCGTGGGTCGCGGCAACCTGCGGCTGGGGCTCGACGCGGGGCTCGGGGCGGGCCGCGGCCTGTACCGCTGCAGGTGCCGGCTCGGCCTGTTTGGCCTGAGGCGTGTCGACATGATTGCCGCTGCCTTCGACTTCGATGCGGATCAGCTCGCTGCCGACCGCCATCACCTCACCAGGCTGGCCGCCCAGGGCCAGCACCTTGCCGCTGACCGGCGAAGGGATTTCCACGGTGGCCTTGTCGGTCATGACATCGGCCACCACTTGATCTTCGGCGATCACATCGCCGACCTTGACGAACCATTCCACCAACTCGACCTGCGCGATGCCTTCGCCAATGTCCGGCATCTTGATGACGTGCGTGCCCATTCAGACCTCCATGACCCGTTTCAGTGCCGCGCCTACCCGCGAAGGGCCGGGGAAGTAGGCCCATTCCTGTGCGTGGGGGTAGGGGGTATCCCAGCCGGTGACGCGCTCGATCGGCGCTTCGAGGTGATGGAAGCAGTGCTCCTGGACCAGCGATACCAGTTCCGCGCCGAAGCCGCAGGTGCGAGTGGCTTCGTGCACGACCACGCAGCGGCCGGTTTTCTTCACCGACTCGACGATGGTCTCCAGGTCCAGCGGCCACAGGCTGCGCAGGTCGATGACCTCGGCGTCGACGCCGCTCTCTTCGGCCGCTACTTGCGACACATACACGGTGGTGCCGTAGGTCAGCACGGTGACGTCGTTGCCCGGGCGGGTGATCACCGCCTTGTCCAGCGGCACGCTGTAGTAGCCATCCGGCACGGCGCTGTGCGGGTGCTTGGACCACGGCGTCACCGGACGGTCGTGGTGGCCGTCGAACGGGCCGTTGTACAGGCGCTTGGGCTCAAGGAAGATCACCGGATCGTCGCATTCGATCGAGGCGATCAGCAGGCCCTTGGCGTCGTAGGGGTTCGATGGCATGACGGTGCGCAGGCCGCAGACCTGGGTGAACATCGCCTCGGGGCTCTGGCTATGGGTCTGGCCGCCGTAGATGCCGCCACCGCAAGGCATGCGCAGGGTCAGCGGGGAGATGAACTCACCGGCCGAGCGATAGCGCAGGCGGGCCATTTCCGAGACGATCTGGTCGGAGGCGGGGTAGAAGTAGTCGGCGAACTGGATCTCGACCACCGGGCGCAGGCCATAGGCGCCCATGCCCACGGCGGTGCCGACGATGCCGCTTTCGGAGATCGGCGCGTCGAACACGCGGGACTTGCCGTACTTGGTCTGCAGGCCTTCGGTGCAGCGGAACACGCCGCCGAAGTAGCCAACGTCCTGGCCATAGACCACCACGTTGTCATCGCGCTCGAGCATGACATCCATGGCCGAGCGCAGGGCCTGGATCATGGTCATGGTGGTGGTGGACATGGCGTTTTCCAGATGGATGCTGTTGTTGTGATCGTTCATCTCAGACCCCCAGTTCCTGGCGCTGACGGCGCAAGTGGTCGGGCATTTCCTTGTACACGTCCTCGAACATCGACGCGGCGCTGGGGATATGGCCGTTGCTCAGAGTGCCGAACTGTTCGGCGTCCTTCTGCGCCTTGATCACCTCGGCCTCGAGCTCGGCGGTGACCGCCTGGTGCTCTTCCTCGGACCAGTGGCCAAGCTTGATCAGGTGCTGCTTGAGGCGGGCGATCGGGTCGCCTAGTGGGAAGTGGCTCCAGTCGTCGGCCGGGCGGTACTTGGACGGATCGTCCGAAGTCGAGTGCGGGCCGGCACGGTAGGTGACCCATTCGATCAGCGTCGGGCCCAGGCCGCGGCGAGCGCGTTCGGCGGCCCAGCGCGAAGCGGCGTAGACCGCGATGAAGTCGTTGCCGTCGACACGCAGCGAAGCGATGCCGCAACCCACGCCACGGCCGGCGAAGGTGGTCGACTCGCCCCCGGCGATGGCCTGGAAGGTCGAGATCGCCCACTGGTTGTTGACCACGTTGAGGATCACCGGGGCGCGGTAGACGTGGGCGAAGGTCAGCGCGGTGTGGAAGTCGGACTCGGCAGTGGCGCCGTCGCCGATCCATGCCGAGGCGATCTTGGTATCGCCCTTGATCGCCGAGGCCATGGCCCAGCCGACCGCCTGGACGAACTGGGTGGCCAGGTTGCCGCTGATGGTGAAGAAGCCGGCCTCGCGCACCGAATACATGATCGGCAGCTGGCGGCCCTTGAGCGGGTCACGGGTGTTGGACAGCAGCTGGCAGATCATGTCGACCAGCGACACGTCGCGGGCCATCAGGATGCTCTGTTGGCGATAGGTGGGGAAGCACATGTCGGTGCGGTTCAGGGCCAGGGCCTGGCCGCTGCCGATGGCTTCCTCGCCCAGGCTCTGCATGTAGAAGGACATCTTCTTCTGACGCTGGGCAACCACCATGCGGCTGTCGAAGATGCGCGTCTTGAGCATGGCGTGCATGCCCTGGCGCAGCACCTGCGGCTCGATGCCCTCGGCCCACGGGCCAACGGCGTCGCCATGCTCGTTGAGCACGCGCACGAGGCTGTAGGAAAGGTCCGCGGTGTCGGCGGCTTCCACATCGATAGGGGGTTTACGGACTTGACCGGCGTCGTTCAGGCGCAGGTAGGAGAAATCGGTCTGGCAGCCTGGCCGGCCTGTAGGCTCGGGCACATGCAGACGCAGGGGGGCGTACTCGTTCATGCTTTTTACGCTCGCTCGAATGTTGTTTTTGTGAGCTTTGAAGCGGCCGCCGCTGACTGCCGGCTCGTGACTGGCAGGTCAGCGTCTTTTTACATCATAGGGGGACGGCAGGAGAATTTTTCTCTCAAGTTCGTTGCCTTTCTCCTGTGGCGCAGATAAACATTCCGTACAAACACAAAAACCAGGTCAATTTCTCTCATGCGTAAACTGGATCGAACGGATATCGGCATCCTCAACAGCCTGCAGGAAAACGCCCGCATCACCAACGCGGAGCTGGCGCGCTCGGTCAACCTGTCGCCCACGCCGTGCTTCAATCGGGTCAAGGCCATGGAGGAGCTGGGGGTGATCCGCCAGCAGGTCACGCTACTGTCGCCCGAGGCGCTGGGTCTGGATGTGAATGTGTTCATCCACGTTAGCCTGGAAAAGCAGGTGGAGCAGTCGCTGCATCGCTTCGAGGAAGAAATTGCCGAGCGCCCGGAGGTGATGGAGTGTTACCTGATGACCGGGGATCCGGACTACCTGCTGCGGGTGCTGCTGCCAAGCATCCAGGCACTGGAGCGCTTTCTCGATTACCTGACCCGCTTGCCCGGGGTGGCGAACATTCGCTCCAGCTTTGCCTTGAAGCAGGTGCGCTACAAGACCGCGTTGCCGCTGCCGGCCAATGGCATGACGTTGCGCGAGCAATGATCCGGGCGCGGTGCCTGGGGTGCTTGATATTTTAAACACCCCCGGCCTATGTTGTGTGCGTCGCCATTCCCGGCATGCGAACACAACAAGAAGGACAGCGTCATGACGACCGAAGGCCCGCGCAACCAGGCAGTGCTCCTGGAGGGCATCGATGAAATCGAGTGCGTCACCCCCGACCTCAACGGCGTGCCCCGCGGCAAGGTGATGACCGCCGAGGGCTTCCTCGAGGGGCGCCGCCTGCAGATGGCCCGTGGCGTGCTGCTGCAGTGCATCATGGGCGGTTACCCGGCGGCAAAATACTATGGCAGCGACGATGGCGACCTCGCGCTGGTGGCCGAACCCTCGCAGATCCACCGCCTGCCCTGGAGCGACGAACCTCGGGCATTGGCGATCTGCGATGCGGTGGAACTCGATGGCACTCCTTCGGGGTTGTCCAGCCGTGGCCAGCTCAAGGCGGTGATCGCCAGGTACGCCGAGCGCGGGCTGGCACCGGTGGTGGCGACCGAGCTGGAGTTCTTCGTCTTTGCCGCCAACAGCGACCCGAGCCAGCCATTCCAGCCGCCGCTAGGCAAGGACGGACGCCGGGAGATGGGCCACTCGGCCTTCAGCGTCAGCTCCAACAACGGTCTGCGCCCGTTCTTCAACGAGGTGTACCGCTGCATGGCGGCGCTGGGCCTGCCACGCGACACCTTCATGCACGAGATGGGCGTCAGCCAGTTCGAGATCAACCTGCTGCACGGCGATCCTTTGCTGCTGGCCGACCAGACCTTCCTGTTCAAGCACCTGCTCAAGGAGGTCGCGCTCAAGTATGGTCTGACCGTAGTGTGCATGGCCAAGCCACTGGCGCACACGCCCGGCAGTTCGATGCACATTCACCAGAGCCTGGTGGAGGTCGGCAGTCGGCGCAACGTGTTCAGCGACGAGCAGGGTAGGGCGACCGACACCTTCCACCATTTCATCGGTGGCCTGCAGGCCTGCCTGGCCGATTTCACCGCGCTGTTCGCGCCGAACGTCAATTCCTACCAGCGCCTGTGCCACCCCTATGCGTCACCGAACAACGCTTGCTGGTCCGAGGACAACCGTGCCGCGGGCCTGCGCATCCCGGCCAGCGCGCCTGTGGCGCGGCGGGTGGAAAATCGCCTTCCGGGCGCCGATGCCAACCCTTACCTGGCCATTGCCGCAAGCCTCGCCGCCGGCCTGTACGGTATCGAACGGCAGATTGCGCCGACGCCGGCCATCCAGGGCGAGTTCGAGGTGCCGGAGCACCTGAGCCTGCCTTGCACCCTGCATGCCGCGCTTGAGCGGCTCAAGCGCAGCGGCCTGGCGCGGGAACTGTTCGGCAGGGAGTTCATCGAAGGCTACATCGCCACCAAGACCTTGGAGCTGAGCGATTTCTTCGATGAAATCACCCCCTGGGAGCGTCGTGTGCTGGCCGCGCAGGCCTGAGCGCGACACGACCGCTACTGGATGCGCCCCCACGGCTCTTTTTGATGCTTGGGGGCCTGTGCCAAGATGGATTTGCTTTTATGCTTGCCTGCAACCCAACGCCACCTGGTCAAGGAGCTTGACGGAACGTATGCGAAATATCTGGAAGCCGTTTCAGTCGCTTTACTTCGCTGCCTTGATGATGCTGATCGGCTCGGGCCTGCTGAGTACCTACCTGGCCTTGCGCCTGGCCGCCGATCATGTCGATAGCCTGTGGATCGGTGCGCTGATGGCGGCCAACTACTTCGGCCTGGCGGTGGGGGGCAAGGTAGGGCACCGATTGATCGGCCGGGTCGGGCATATTCGTGCCTATGCCACTTGTGCCGGCATCGTCGGCGCCGCGGTGCTCGGGCATGGGCTGACCAACTGGCTGCCGGCCTGGGTCGGACTGCGCATGATCGTCGGCCTGGGGATGATGTGCCAGTACATGGTCATCGAGAGCTGGCTCAATGAACAGGCCGACGCCAAGCACCGCGGCGCGGTGTTCAGCGGCTACATGATCGCCTCTTACCTGGGGCTGGTACTCGGCCAGCTGATCCTCGTAGTGCACCCGCAACTGGGGCCGGAGCTGCTGATGCTGGTGGCGATGTGCTTTGCCTTGTGCCTGGTGCCGGTGGCCATGACCCGGCGCATTCACCCCGCACCGTTGCGCCCGGCGCCGATGGAGCCGAAGTTCTTCATCAAGCGCGTGCCGCAATCGCTGTCCACGGTACTCGGTTCGGGCCTGATCGTCGGCTCTTTCTATGGCCTGGCGCCGCTGTATGCGTCCAGCCAGGGGCTGAGCACCGAGCAGATCGGCCTGTTCATGGGCTGCTGCATCTTTGCCGGGCTGCTGGTGCAGTGGCCTCTGGGCTGGCTTTCCGACCGCTATGACCGCGCCGTGCTGATCCGCAGCGTGGCCATCGGCCTGGCACTGGCCGCCGCGCCGCTGGCGATCCTGCCGGGTGTTCCGCTCGAGCTGCTGTTCGCCATGGGCTTTGTCATATCGCTGTTGCAGTTCTGCCTGTACCCCTTGGCGGTGGCGTTCTCCAATGACCACGTGGAGAGCGAGCGGCGGGTCTCGCTGACCGCCATGCTGCTGGTCACCTATGGTGTGGGCGCCTGTATCGGGCCGTTGGCGGCCGGGGTGCTGATGAAGCTGCTGGGCGCGCAGATGCTCTACGCCTTTTTCGTGTTTTTCTCGTTGGTGCTGGTGTGGCGCATCCGGCCCAAGGCCGTTACCGGGCTGCATCAGGTTCAGGATGCGCCACTGGGGCACGTGGCTATGCCGGCGGCGGGCTCGCCCTTGTCGGCGGCACTCGACCCACGGGTGGATGAACAGACGGTGCAGGATGTGATGCAGGCGCCGGTGGCGGCGGAAGATACCGAAGAGGATGAGAAGGGCACGGTGGCGCCTAAGGTCGAAGGGACTGTGTAGGAGCGGCTTCAGCCGCGATCACCCGCGAAGCGGGTGTCGGCACCGGGTTGGCTGTATCGCGGCTAAAGCCGCTTCTACAGAGGCTTGGGTTATCTTCCGCACGAATGAAAACGCCACCCGAGGGGTGGCGTTTTTCATGGGCTGGCGACGATCAATAGTCGTCCTTGTCGAACCGCCGCGCTTCACGCTGCAGCTGGTAGACGAAGCTCTCGATCTTGCGCTGGGCCTGACCGTTGAGGTTGTGGAAGCGTACCCCGGCGAAGGTGGTGTTGATGCGCTCTTCGAAGTGCAGGTGGCGCAGTTCGACCAGCGTGTCGGTCAACCCTAGTGGGTTGCCGGCCTTGAAGCGCTCGTAGACCTGGCCCAGTTGCAGGCGATCCTCGACGTTGCCGTCGAAGCGCAGTTTGCAGCCGGTGGCCGAGATATCCAGCAGTTTGCCGCGCAGCGCGCCATTGCCCTTGAGGTGGGTGCCATCGAGGGTCACGTCGACCAGTTGCGACAGCTTCAGCGCGGCGCGGAAGGCATTGCGGCGCTGGTGATAGGTCACTTCATCGGGCAGAGGGCCACGGTAGCAGCGGTGGCCGTCGATCTCGGTGATGGTCAGCGGTACGCTGCTTTCCCAGGCGATGCGCACGCCGTCGTGGAAGCCTTCGATGCGGAAGGGTTCGCCGCTCTCGATGTACTTCTCGCCGTCGCGAGGGATCATTTCATCCAGTGCCAGGACACCGCTTTCCCGGTCGACATGCACTACATAGCTCTGGAACCGCTGGCTGCGCTCATGGAAGCTGATGATCAGCGGGTCGTGGCTATCCAGCAGCTGGCGCAAGTTGGCCGCGATCTCCAAAGGGGTGGTCAGCACCTTTGGGGGCTGGGGAGCATCGGATTCATTGAACACGGGTTATCAATCTCCAGGCAAAACGGCACACGCAAGTTACGGCATTTTGCCAGTATGTTCCGTGCCTTGAAACAAATAATCAAACCTGGCTGATTGCCCGGGGCTTGTCCATGGGCGACGTGGCGCCACGGCTGTCATAGAGCGACGGGGAGTCGCCGCCCATGAGGATTCTGATCTGATTGGTCGTGGCGTGTTGCTGCGCCTGGATGATCCGCCCGTTGGTCTCGTTGACCTGCTGGCAGTTGTCCATCAGTTGGGTCAGCACATCGAGCTGCTGCATGATGATCTCGCCGTTGGGCGACAGCTCGGCGACGGCTTTCACGCCGGCACGGTCGGCGCTGAGGCCGAGCCCAACAAGCAGGTTGTTGCGCCGCAGCCCCTGCTGCTCAAGCAGGACGATCAGGGATTGCTTGCGGGCAAGGATCTGCTCCAGCTTGGCCATATCCCGACCGTGCAGGGCAACTGCCTCCTTTTGCAGAAGGTCGAGCAGTTCCTGCGTCGGTGCTAAGTCGTCTTCGATCAGTTGCAGCAGAGTGATGTCGTGCATGGCTAACTCTTGGCGTGTTGCGTCCTTGAAGTCAGCGCGCCTGGTGGTTAGCGCTGAGCTTCGAAATCAAGCAGTTTGCTAGCGACCCGGTCGGCGTCGACCTTGTAGCTGCCGTCTGCGATGGCCTGTTTCAACTCGGCCACGCGGGCACTGTTGACGGTGGGCTGATCGCGCAGCTTGTCGCTGATCTTCTGCAATTGCTGGGCCTCTGGGCTCAGATGTACTGTTTCTCCGCTGGCACCGGTGTGCTTGGGCGCTTCGTTGGCCTCGCCGGCTTTGGCGGCGTTGCCGGACGCGGTGTTGCCGCGAACGCCGCCCGTGACGGACGGAGAGTTATTCAAACGACTGAAGTCGATGACCATGATCAAAACCCCTGGGAATTAGGACGCATGCCTTGTTTTCGACCAATCCGAAAAAAACTTTAGGCACGAATGCAATACGGCCTGAAGCGGGCTTGCGTATCCCGATATCTGACAGAGTTTAGGGGCCGAGGTTGCACACCGCCACCCTTCTGTCGAAATCCTGACGCAGGGCAGGTTACATGGCGACCTCGACTTGCCCGGCACCGGTTACCCGTGCCTTGATCACCCGCTTGGAATTGAGGTTGCGCACGCGGATCTGCGATTGCATCCCACCCTTGTCGAGGGCTTCGCCCGGCATGCGCACACTCAGGTTGCCACTGCGGGCGATGATCACTACGTGGTCGCCTTTGCGCACCACTTCGGCCTGTTCCAGGTGCTGTTGGGTCAAAACCTGGTCAAGTACCGTGGGACGCAGCAGTTTCATGCCCACGGCCTGCTCCAGCAGGGTCAGGTAGCCGGGGCCCAGTGTGCCTACATCGCGCTCGCGCAGGGCCACATCGCTTTCATCGATGACGCTTTCGCGCTTCAGGGGCCGGGTCATCACCACGACATCGCGCAGCAGGCGCACCTGGGCGGGCACGAATACGGTCCAGGGAGCGGCACCGTCGCAACGCACCTTCACTGTTACCCGGCCCAGCGGGGTCGAGCCTTCCAGCGAGGCGTCCAACTGTTGGCTGCACAGCGGCATGCGCAGGCGTGGGTCTAGTTTGTTGACTTCGATCTCGTAGCGGCCCTGAGTCTGGGTGGTGGCCAGATAATCTTCGACGGTGAATTCAAGAAAGCCTTGAGTGACACCGATAAGCTGTTCAGGCAAGGTAAAAGAGTCCGCCAGCGTACGCGCGCCGGGTGCTACCAGGCACAGCACAGCCAGGGGGCCGGTCAGCAGGCGCGTCAGTCGTCGGAAAAATGTCGTTTTCGTATGCATGACGCTCAAAAAAGCAAAGCCCGTGCCGACTTGCTGCACAGGGTAATCGTTGAAGGAGTCCGGCATGGCTGGAGTGATGGATTCGGTCAATCAGCGTACACAGCTGGTGGGGCAGAATCGCCTGGAGCTGCTGTTGTTTCGCCTCAATGGCGACCAGCTCTACGGCATCAATGTTTTCAAGGTCCGGGAAGTGCTGCAGTGCCCCGACCTGACGCTGCTGCCCAAATCCCATCCGGTGGTGCGCGGCGTGGCCAACATACGCGGGGCGACGATCCCGATCCTCGACCTGTCGATGGCGACCGGTCTGCCAGGGCTGAAGGAAGAAACACGCAAGAGTTTCGTCATCATCACCGAGTACAACACCAAGACCCAGGGCTTCCTGGTGCACTCGGTCGAGCGCATCGTCAACATGAACTGGGAAGAGATCCATCCGCCACCCAAGGGTACCGGGCGCGATCACTACCTGACTGCCGTGACGCGCGTCGACAACCGCATGGTCGAGATCATCGATGTGGAGAAGGTGCTGGCCGAGGTGGCGCCATCTTCCGAGTCGGTGTCGGAAGGTGTGATCGATGCCGAGGTACAGGACAAGGCGGTGATGTTGCGGGTATTGACCGTCGATGATTCGTCGGTGGCGCGCAAGCAGGTGAGTCGATGCCTGCAGACCGTGGGGGTCGAGGTGGTGGCGCTCAACGATGGTCGCCAGGCCCTGGATTACCTGCGCAAGCTGGTGGATGAGGGCAAGCGTCCGGAGGAGGAGTTCCTCATGATGATCTCGGATATTGAAATGCCGGAAATGGACGGCTATACCCTCACGGCGGAGATCCGCAGCGATCCGCGCATGCAAAAACTGCACATCTGCCTGCATACTTCGTTGTCCGGGGTATTCAACCAGGCGATGGTCAAGAAGGTCGGTGCCGATGACTTCCTGGCCAAGTTCAGGCCGGATGACCTCGCCCAGCGCGTGGTCGATCGGATCAAGGCGAGTCATTGAAACGGCCGGGGTTCGCCCCCGGCGCTAGCGATTTAAGAAGAGGCGGCAGCATTGTCTACGGGTAATTTGGATTTCGAACAGTTCCGGGTATTCCTGGAGAAAGCCTGTGGCATCCTGCTGGGCGAGAATAAGCAATACCTGGTCTCCAGCCGTCTCAACAAGCTGATGGAGCAACAGGGCATCAAGTCGCTGGGCGAGCTGGTGCAGCGCATCCAGACCCAGCCACGCGGTGGCTTGCGCGAGCAGGTGGTCGATGCCATGACCACCAACGAGACGCTGTGGTTTCGCGATACCTACCCGTTCGAGGTGCTCAAGAACAAGGTGATTCCGGAGTTCATCAAGAACAACCCGGGCCAGCGCCTGCGCATCTGGTCGGCGGCCTGTTCATCGGGGCAGGAGCCGTACTCGCTGTCGATGGCGATCGACGAGTTCGAGCGGACCAACCTGGGTCAGTTGAAAATGGGCGCGCAGATCGTCGCCACCGACCTGTCCGGTGCCATGCTCAACAACTGCAAGACCGGTGAGTACGACAGCCTGGCCATTGCCCGTGGCCTGTCGCAGGAGCGCCTGCAGCGCTATTTCGACACCAAGGGGCCGGGGCGCTGGGCGATCAAGCCGCCGATCCGCAGTCGCGTCGAGTTCCGTTCCTACAACCTGCTCGACAGCTATGCGCCGCTGGGCAAGTTCGACATCGTGTTCTGCCGCAACGTGTTGATCTACTTCTCGGCCCAGGTCAAGAAGGACATCCTCATGCGTATTCACGCCACGCTCAAGCCCGGGGGGTATCTGTTCCTCGGGGCGTCCGAGGCGCTCAACGGGCTGCCGGACCACTACCAGATGGTCCAGTGCAGCCCGGGGATCATCTACCAGGCCAAATGAGGCCCGACAAAAAGGCCGGTATCGCGAGATACCGGCCTTTTTGTTGGTGGTGTGAAAAGCGTTGCCTGCGATCAGAACGCGTAGCGCACCTGCGCCGAAAACACATCGGCATCGAAGCCCGACTTGGTCACGTAGTCGTAGCTCACGCCGACGCTCACGGCGCCCAGCTTGTAGTCGGCACCCACGCCGGCCTCATAGCTGTTGCGCGACACGCTGGCGCCACGGGTGACGAACGGTGTGCTGCCGAGTACGAAAGATGAGGAGTTCTGCACCGGGTCGGCGGCAAAGTCGTGGTAGGCCATCAGCTTCAACTGCGGCTCCAGACTGCCGGCGCCCAGCGGCAGGTTGCCAGCCAGGCGAATACCCGCGCCCAGCTCGATGGCTTCGTAGCGCTGGTCCTTGACCTTGAGCGCTGCGGACGAGCCTTTCTCGCGGTAGCTGTCGATATCGACGCGGCTGTAGCGCGCGGCGAGACGGGGTTCGACCAGCAGGCGCGGGTTGACCTGCCAGCCGTAGCCGCCGATCAGGTTCAGCCCCAGCAGGTTGCTGTCGTAGTCCGACTTGGCGCGGCTGCCGGCGATCTCGCGCTTGCCTTCGTTGTCGTTGACGCCATAGGTGAGGCTGGCATCGACGAAGTAGTTGTCCAGGGCGTAGCTGCCATACAGCGAAAACGCATGGCTTTGCACCTGGGTCTTGTTGCCGCGCCTGCCGTTGACGTCGGTATCGATGAAGCTGTAGGCCGCGCCGAGTGTGAGCTGGTCGTTCACCTGTCCATCGGCACCGACCGCCACGCCACGGCTGTAGGCGTTATAGCCGGCAATGCCGTCGCGTTGTTGCTGGCTGGCGTCGCTGTACAGCGACTGCATCCATACCCCGGACGTGCGGGGTGATGCGTTGGCGGTGTGGGCGCGCAAGCTGTGGGTGCGGCCGTCAATGGCGTTGCCGATCAGGCGTTGGCTGGTGATGGCGGCCTGTCGGGCGCCATCGCTGACCTCGGGTGCCAGCTGTTCGGCGAGCCTGGCCAGTTGCGCCTCGTCGGCGCCGGCGGCGGCGAGGAACAACGGGTCCTGATTGCCCAGGCGTGCCAGCAGGCCTGCCTGGGAGAGGCTGCCCAATGCCTGTTGTGCGTTGCCGTTACCGCCCTGGGCGGCGACGATCTGGTCGAGTGCCTCGGTGGGCTTGGTGCTGACGACGGCGTAGACCTTGTTGTCGTCGAGGGTGCTGGTCAGTACGTCGAGCATGGCCGAGGTGCTGGCCACCTTGGGCTTGCCGTCCGGGTCGACCTGAAGGCCGCCGGCATCGAGTACCTGCACCTGGCCGGCCTCGAGCAACAGGTAGCGGCTGCCGCCGGCCTGGAAGTCGGTGTCCTCGGGTTCCAGCAGGATTCGTGCGTTCTGGCCGAATTCGGCGATACCGCTGACCTTGAGCACAGCGGTGGTTGGGTCGGTGCTGGCTGCCAGCCACATGCCCAGCGCCGAGTTGTCGGCTACCCGCAGGTTGCCATCGAGGGTGGCGTGGAGGCTCTGCAGGCTGAACGTGGTCGGCGGCTCGCTGCTGTCGCCGACGTCGAGCCAGCCGTTGTTCGCCAGGCGGATGCTGTTGCTGCCGCGCCCGCCATAGGCAACCCCGTAGGTGCTGTCACCTTCGACTTCGATGTTGGCCAGGCCAAGGAGGTCGCCTTGGATCATGCTGCCTTTGCGCATGATCAACTCGACAGGGCGATTGCTGCCGGAGGCGTCGATGGCGACGTTGCCCCAGATCTCGCCGCTGTTGAAGATGTTCAGGTCGCCGTTGGCTTTCTGCCAGGGCGGCACGCCTGGGCCATCAAGGGTGGTGTTGCCAATGCGGATGGCGGTGTCGGCCGCTACGATCCTGCCACTGTTGTCGATGTGGCGCCCCAGGCTGTCGAAGAGGCTCGCGCCATCCAGCACGATGCCTTGCGCGCCTTGGTCGCCGGCGAAGATCTGCCCCTGGTTGTCGATGCCGGCCAGCACCGCCGGCCGGTTGCTGGCGTCCGTCGTGGCGTGGATGGCGATGGCGCCGGGGCCTGTCGCGCTGATCTCGCCACGGTTGACCACTCGCTCTTCCAGGTTCGCGCCGGCCAGGTTTATGGCGCGCGAGTTGCGGCCGATGGCGATGATGCGGGCGCCTGCGGCGTTGACCAGGTTGCCGTGGATGCGGCTGATAGAGCTGCCGGAACTGGACAGGTCGATGCCGTAGGTGGGGCCGCCATTGTTGTACGAGAAGCTGGTGCCGGCCTTGAGCAGGCCTTCGTTGGTGAGGTCGTCGTCGACGGTGCTGGCGCTCAGGCGCAAGGCGGCGCCGTCCAGGCTGGTGGTGATCACGTTGCCGCGGTTGGTCAGGAAGCCGCTGAGGTCGGTGTCGGTAATGCGAATGCCGTCGCTGCGATGGACCATGTCCACGGCAATCGTGGTGTTGTCGTTGATGGCGCTGCCGAGGGTCAGGTTGCCCATTACCTGGCTGTTCGCCAGAACGATCGCATCCTGTCCCAGACCGGTGAAGCTTCCGCTGAACTCAAGGTCGTCGGCGTAGGATTGGTGATCGCCCTTGTAGCCGGCATCGGTGAGGGCGATGGTCTGGGGCAGGGCCATTGCGGGAGCAGGGCTGGCGCCGATCAGAAGGGCCAGGAGGGTCTTGCGTAGGTTCAGCGGTGGCACGGTTTCTTTCCTTTGAAATCGTAATGAAAGCAGCGCGCATCCATGCGGGCGAAAACCGTACGTGCGTGTGGTGATGCGCGGGACGCGGATGCTACCTGATTGGTGGCCAATTGACATGTTTGTTTGACGTCAATTTTTTGGTTTGCCGCTTTTGCCGCCTGCCGATTGCCGCCTGGGTAGCTCAAGGCGGAAGCACATTGCCGCTTTTCTGGCATAAGGTGCGGTATGAAACAGGCAAAACCCCCGTACTCATGGGGTTCAAGATGGTTGGCACAGGGCTTGCTAAAGCCATAGCAAACGAACTCTGGTCACCTTCAAAGGTCCCCGACATGAGCATCAGCTTCGACAAGGCGCTTGGCATTCACGAAAAGGCACTGGGCTTTCGCGCCCAGCGTGCCGAAGTACTGGCCAACAACATCGCCAACGCCGACACTCCCAACTACAAGGCGCGTGACATGGACTTCTCGTCCGTACTCGCTGCCGAGTCCGACAAGCAGCAGAAGGGACGCATAGCCCTGGAGCGTACCGACAGCCGTCATATCGAGGCCGAAGGCCTGGCCATGATGGACGATACGCTCAAGTACCGCACGCCGATGCAGCCGTCGATCGACCAGAACACCGTGGACGCGCACCTGGAACAATCGAACTACGCGGAAAACGCCGTTGGCTTCCAGGCCAGCTTCACCCTGCTCAACAGTAAATTCAAAGGGCTGGTATCGGCCCTGCGTGGAGAGTGACCATGTCCCTTGCCAGTGTCTTCAATATTGCCGGTAGCGGCATGAGCGCGCAGAACACGCGCCTGAACACCGTTGCGTCGAACATCGCCAACGCCGAGACCGTGTCGTCGAGCATCGACCAGACCTATCGTGCGCGCCACCCGGTATTCGCCACCACTTTCCAGCAGGCCCAGGCCGGCGCCGGCCAATCGCTGTTCGAAGACCAGGGCCAGGCCGGGCAGGGTGTCGAGGTCAAGGGCATCATCGAGGATCAGAGCAATCTCGAAGCCCGCTACGAGCCCAGCCACCCGGCGGCGAACAAGGATGGCTATGTCTACTACCCGAACGTCAACGTGGTTGAAGAGATGGCTGACATGATCTCTGCCAGCCGCGCGTTCCAGACCAACGCCGAACTGATGAACACCGCCAAGACCATGATGCAGAAGGTACTGACCCTGGGTCAGTGATAAGGAATCCGGACCATGGCAGTGACCAACACCAACAATGGCGTGAACCTGAACGACGTACTCAACGCGTCCGGGGTCAGCACCGGTACCAAGAAAACCACCACCGAGCCCGTCGACAAGAACGCGCTGGGCAAGGATGCGTTCCTCAAGCTGCTGGTTACCCAGATGCAGCACCAGAACCCGCTGGATCCGCAGGATAACGGCGAGTTCATTGCGCAGCTGGCGCAGTTCAGTAGCCTGGAAGGTATCCAGACCCTGAACAGCTCCGTCAACAACATCATTGGCGGCATAGCGTCGAGTCAGGCGCTGCAGGCCACCACGCTGGTGGGGCGCTCGGTGATCCTGGACACCGACAAGGCGATGGTCGACACCACCGCCAGCTTCACCGGTCAAGTTGTCGTGCCGCAGAACATCACCGACGGCAAGGTCGAGATCAAGGACAAGGACGGCAAGGTGGTCAAGACCATCAGCCTGGGCGAACAGGCCAAAGGCACCGCCGACTTCATCTGGGACGGCACCAACGAGAAGGGTGAGAAGGTCGACCCTGGCCAGTACACCTTCACCGCCACCACGACGGTCGATGGCAAGGCACAGACCATGTACACCCTGCTGCCGGCGAAGATCACCAGCGTCAGCTTCCAGGGTGGTAGCGAGATGATGCTCACCTTGGCAGGCGGCCAGAAGATCGGCGTCTCGAAAGTACAATCGATTGGAATCTAAGGCCGCTAGATCGGCATAAGGAGTGAATGCATGTCTTTCAATATCGGCCTTAGCGGTCTTTACGCAGCCAACAAGCAGCTGGACGTTACCGGCAACAACATTGCCAACGTCAACACCGTCGGCTTCAAGTCGTCGCGTGCCGAGTTCGCCGACGTTTACGCAGGCTCCAACCGCCTGGGCGTGGGCAAGAACCAGGTCGGCAACGGCGTGCGCCTGGCTGCGGTTTCCCAGCAGTTCGGCCAGGGTGATGTCAACAACACCGGCAACGTGCTGGACATGGGTATTCAGGGGCGGGGTTACTTCGTGCTGTCTGATAACGGCTCGATGACCTACACCCGTGCTGGTGCATTCCAGACCAACAAAGACGGCTACGTGGTGACCTCGGACGGCCTGAACCTTCAGGGTTATGGCACCGATGCCAATGGCAAGATTGTCAAGGGCGTGCTGACCGACCTGCGGATCGATACCTCGGCGCTGGCGCCAAAGGCCACCACGCTGATCGAGCAGGGCATCAACCTGAACTCCTCGGCCCCCGACATTCCGCTGGAAATTGATGATGGTTCCGGCACCATGATCCCGAACAAGCCGTTCGACCCGACCGATCAGAGCACCTACACCAAATCGTTCCCTACCAAGGTCTATGACAGCCAGGGTAACGAGCACGTCATGGAGCAGTTCTACCGCAAGACAGGTAAGAACGAATGGACCATGTACACCCTGGTCCAGGGTCGCAACCCGCTCAATCCGTCCAGCACCCAGCCGTTGACCGCCACCATGTCGTTCAACCCCGATGGTTCGGTGAAGTCCATGGCGGCCAAGAACGATGGGAGCACGCCTCCAGTACCTGGCGTGCCGGCGAGCGATTGGAGCGTGGTCAACAACACCTTCACCCTGAAAAACTGGATTCCCGCCGCCAAGGATGCGGCGGGCAATTGGGCTCCCAACGGATCCCAGGGTAATGCTGACGGCATGCAGCTTTCGATGAAGAGCACCACTTCCTACAACACTGAAACTGCTCGTATGTCGCAGTCCCAGGACGGCTATGCCACCGGCATCCTGTCGAACCTGTCGATCGACTCCACCGGTGTCATGTTCGCCAGCTTCAGTAATCAGCAGTCCCGCGCCATCGGCCAGGTGGCAATCGCCAACTTCGCCAACGAACAGGGCCTGCAGCAGACGGGCGGCACCCGCTGGAAGGAAACCTTCTCCTCGGGCATTCCAGGTATCGACGCGCCGAAAACCGGTACGCTGGGCGAGATCGAGTCCAACTCGCTGGAAGCCTCCAACGTCAACCTGACCCAGGAACTGGTCGAGCTGATCAAGGCCCAGAGCTACTACCAGGCCAATGCCAAGACCATCTCCACCGAAAGCACCATCATGCAGACCATCATCCAGATGACCTGATGGCCGCTGGCTGATCGCTTGTCAACGAACCCCTTTGCAAGAAGGGGTTCGTCGTTTTCAAGGAGAGTCCCCATGAGAAAGCTGCTGGCTGCCGCTGTTGCGGCGTTCTGTCTGCTCCAGGCACAGGCCGCGATGGCTCCCTGGTGGCGCTGGGAAAGCCAGGCCGATGGGCACTTGGTGTGCTCGCAATTGTCACCCGGCGATGGCTGGAAACGCTTTGCCGGGCCCTTTGACAATGCTGCCTGCAGGTCGCTTTGACCTAAGGCAAAAAATGATGGCTTGAAGCCATCGATTGGCGGATTTTCTTCAGGTATGATCCGCGCCATCTCACTCGTTCGAGTGTCTGGCAAGCGTCTTTTTCCAAGGATCGGAACTCTTGAAAAGCAGTAAGGATACTGGTGCCAAAGTGCTGCCGGCAGCGCTTGGCGTGGCCTTGAAAAAAGGCCTGATCGGCGCGGCCCTGTTTTCGGGCGTGGTCAACCTCCTGGCGTTGATCGGTCCCCTGTTCATGCTCGAAGTCTATGACCGGGTCATTCCCAGCCGCAGCCTGCCCACTTTGGTGGCGCTAGGGTTGCTGGTGGCGGGGGTGTACCTGGTGTTCGCCGTGATTGACATCATCCGCTCGCGTGTCATGTCGCGTATCGCCGCAGCGGTAGAGGGCGCGCTTGGCGGGCAGGTATTCAAGGTCATCGCCGGCACGCCGCTGAAAGTCGTGCTCGACCAGGATCCCCTCAAACCCGCCCAGGAGCTTGAGCAGATCCGTGCCTTTATTTCTGGCCCCGGGCTCATGGCGTTCTTCGACCTGCCCTGGATGCCGGTGTACCTTGCGGTCAGTTTCTATATCCATCCGTCCCTGGGCTGGTTGGCGCTAAGCATGATCGCGCTGATGGTGCTGCTTACCTGGCTCACCGACCGTGGCACCCGCCAGGCCATGCGCGACGGCGCGGCACTTGCCAGTCAGCGCAACCGACTGGGGCAGCAAGCCCATGCCGGGGCCGAAGTACTTGCCGCGATGGGCATGACCGATCGTGCCGCAGCGCGCTGGCAAGTCCTGCAGGGGCGCTATGCAACCCTGCAACGGCATAGTGCCGACGTCGGCGGATTCTATGGTGGCATCACCAAGGCATTGCGTCAGTTGGTGCAGTCGGCCTCCCTGGGCGTGGGTGCCTGGCTGGTGATCCAGGGGGATCTCAGCGGCGGCGCCATTGTCGCAGCCTCGATCATCGTTGCCCGTACCCTCGCCCCGGCCGAACAGATCATCGGCACTTGGCGCAGCCTGGTGTCCGCGCGGCTGGCTTGGCAGCAGTTGCGGGCGGTGCTGGAGATTTTTCCGGAGCAACCTGAAAGGACCTCGCTCCCCAAGGCCTGCAGCCAGTTGCGGGTGACAGACCTGTGCATTGCGCCTCCGGGAGTGCAACGTCTGGTTGTTCAGGGGGTGGGTTTCAGCCTGGCGGCCGGGAGCGCATTGGCGGTGATCGGCCCCAGTGCGTCGGGCAAGTCGTCGCTGGCCCGGGCGTTGGTGGGCGCCTGGCAGGCGATCCGCGGCCAGGTCTGCCTGGATGGTGCGGCGCTGGAACTTTGGCCGGATGCGCAGCGCTCGGCATTGACCGGCTATCTGCCGCAGAGCGTCGACCTGTTCGAGGCCAGCGTGGGCCAGAACATCGCGCGCCTGGACCCGCAGGCCGATTCGGCAGCGGTTATCGCGGCAGCGCGTCAGGCCGGCGTGCATGAAATGATCCTGCAACTGCCGCAAGGCTACGACACGCCAGTCGGCGAGGGTGGCGTCAATCTGTCGGCAGGACAGCGGCAACGCATCGGCTTGGCCCGGGCCTTGTATGGCGAGCCGTTCCTGGTGGTGCTCGATGAGCCCAACGCCAACCTCGATGCCGAAGGCGAGCGTGCGCTGGCCCGGGCGATCGAAGGTGTGAAGGCGCGGGGTGGAGTGGTGGTGGCCATCGCCCACCGTTCCGGCCTACTCGCGGTGATGGACCAGGTGTTGGTGCTGGAGCAGGGCGCACAGGCGGCGTTCGGCCCGCGTGACAAGGTACTGGCACGGCCGGTGGCGATTGCCGATCCACGAGTGGCCAAGGGAGGGGGGCAGGCATGATGCGCATCGATGATGAGCAGCAGCTGGTGCGATCGCTGCGTTGGCACTTGAGGGTTGGTCTCGGGGTCGTGGTGGTGTTGCTGGGTGGCGCGCTGCTGTGGTCGGCTGCCACCGAGTTGGCCAGCGCTGTGATCGCGCCGGGGACAGTGGCGGTGCAGGACAGTGTGAAGAAGGTCCAGCACCCCACTGGCGGTGTGGTCGCGCAGTTGCTGGTCAGCGAAGGGCAGTCGGTGCAGGCCGGCGATGTGCTGATGCGCCTGGATGCCACCTTGCAGGAGGCTAGCCACGCCATTGTCGCCAAGGCCCTGGACCAGGCCCTGGCGCGCCAGGCCCGGCTCGAGGCCGAACGTGATGGCCTGGCGCAGGTGGATGTCCCGCCACGCCTGCTTGCGCGTGCAAGCGAGGCCCAGGTGCAGGCGGTGTTGGCCAGCGAGCGGCAATTGTTCGCCGACCGCCGCCAGTCCCGCGACGGGCAGAAACAGCAGTTGCGCGAGCGCATCGAGCAACTGACCCAGACCATCGCCGGCCACGACCTGCAGCAGCGTACCAAGGGCGAGGAGATTCGCCTGATCGACGAGGAGTACCAGGCCGTCAGGACCTTGCAGAAGAAGGGCCTGATGACCCTTGATCGGGTCAATGCACTGGCCCGCGGTATCGCTCGTCTGCAGGGCGAACGCGGTCAGTTGGTCGCGGCCATCGCCGAGGCGCGGGCACGCATCGCCGAGACCCGGTTGGAGTTGCTGCAAGTTGATCAGCGTTTTCGTGAGCAGGTCTCTCAGGAGTTGCGCGACCTCATGGCCCAGCAGGGCGAATGGGTCGAGCGCGAAGTCGCCGCCGCCGACCAGCTCAAGCGCATCGAGGTGCTGGCGCCCAGTGCTGGTCGCGTTCAGCAGTTAGCGGTGCATACGGTAGGTGGGGTGATTTCACCGGCCGAAACCTTGATGCAAATCGTGCCATTGGATGAGGAGCTGCTGGTGGAGGCGCGCATCAGTCCGCAGGACATCGACCAGGTCGTACTCGGCCAGGATGCCTTGCTGCGTTTCAGTGCGTTCAACCGTGCAACCACCCCCGAAGTGCTCGGGCGAGTGGTGCGCCTTTCCGCCGACCAGGTAACCGACCCGCAGAGCGGTCTCGGTTTCTATCGAGCCGGCATTCATATCGACAAGGCCGAGCAGCGCAAGCTCGACGGCCTCACGCTGGTGCCGGGCATGCCGGTGGAGTCGATGATCCAGACGGGTCGTCGCACCGTGCTGTCCTATCTGCTCAAGCCAGTAGGCGACCATGCGCAACGGGCATTCAGGGAAGGATGAGCGTCGACGAGTGTGTTGGCGTTTTCAGGCAAGGATTGTTCAACCAGTGCAAGGAATGAGTAGACATGGCTGTAATTCAGGGAACCGAAGGCCCCGATAATCTGGTTGGTACCAGTGGGGACGATCAGATTTTTGGCAAGGGCGGCGACGACATCATCAATGGTGGTGACGGCAACGACACGCTTTACGGTGGCGCCGGTGCCGACCGCTTCATCGGGGGCGCGGGCAACGACACTGTGTCGTATACCGATGCCGGTGCCGGCATCACCTTGAACTTCAAGACCGGTGTGCACACTGGCATCGCCGCCGGCGATACCTTCGAAAGCATCGAGGTGTTCCAGGGTTCGAACTACGCCGATACCTTCATTAGCGACGCTCGCGCACAGAAGTTCAACGGCGGCTTGAACGACACGATGGACTATTCGTTGTCCGAGCAGGCGGTGAAGATCACGGTAGATGGTTCTGGCGGCACCGGCCAGGGTGGTGATGCAGAGGGTGATACGTTCACCGGCATGTACAGTGTCATCGGCAGCAGCCAGAACGACACCTTCATCATGCAGGCGACAGGTTCGAGCAAGAGCTTTGCCGGTGGTGCCGGTAACGATACCTATTACCTGTACAACACCGCTGGTGTGTTCGAGCAGGCTGGCGGCGGCATCGACGAGGTGCGCACGACCCTGGCCAGCTACACCCTGACCCCTGAGGTGGAAAACCTCACCTACATTGGTACCGGCAACTTTACCGGGGTTGGCAATGCCAGCGACAACATCATCACCGGTGGCAGTGGCAACGACGTGATGCGTGGTGGCGCCGGTGCCGACCGCTTCATCGGTGGCGCGGGCAACGATACCGTGTCGTATACCGACGCCGGTGCCGGTATCACCCTGAACTTCAAGACTGGCGTGCACACCGGCATCGCCGCCGGCGATACCTTCGACAGCATCGAGGTGTTCCAAGGTTCGAACTACGCCGACACCTTCATCAGCGATGCCCGTGCGCACACCTTCGAGGGCGGTCTGAACGACACGATGGACTATTCGCTGTCCGAGCAGGCGGTGAAGATCACGGTAGATGGTTCTGGCGGCACCGGCCAGGGTGGCGACGCCGAGGGTGACAAGTTCACGGGCATGTACAGTGTCATCGGCAGCAGCCAGAACGACACCTTCATCATGCAGGCGACAGGTTCGAGCAAGAGCTTTGCCGGTGGTGCCGGTAACGATACCTATTACCTGTACAACACCGCTGGTGTGTTCGAGCAGGCTGGCGGCGGCATCGACGAGGTGCGCACGACCCTGGCCAGCTACACCCTGACCCCTGAGGTGGAAAACCTCACCTACATTGGTACCGGCAACTTTACCGGGGTTGGCAATGCCAGCGACAACATCATCACCGGTGGCAGTGGCAACGACGTGATGCGTGGTGGCGCCGGTGCCGACCGCTTCATCGGTGGCGCGGGCAACGATACCGTGTCGTATACCGACGCCGGTGCCGGTATCACCCTGAACTTCAAGACTGGCGTGCACACCGGCATCGCCGCCGGCGATACCTTCGACAGCATCGAGGTGTTCCAAGGTTCGAACTACGCCGACACCTTCATCAGCGATGCCCGTGCGCACACCTTCGAGGGCGGTCTGAACGACACGATGGACTATTCGCTGTCCGAGCAGGCGGTGAAGATCACGGTAGATGGTTCTGGCGGCACCGGCCAGGGTGGCGACGCCGAGGGTGACAAGTTCACGGGCATGTACAGTGTCGTCGGCAGCAGCCAGAACGACACCTTCATCATGCAGGCGACAGGTTCGAGCAAGAGCTTTGCCGGTGGTGCCGGTAACGATACCTATTACCTGTACAACACCGCTGGCGTGTTCGAGCAGGCTGGCGGCGGCATCGACGAGGTGCGCACGACCCTGGCCAGCTACACCCTGACCCCTGAGGTGGAAAACCTCACCTACATTGGTACCGGCAACTTTACCGGGGTTGGCAATGCCAGCGACAACATCATCACCGGTGGCAGCGGCAATGACGTGATGCGTGGTGGCGCCGGTGCCGATCGCTTCATCGGTGGCGCGGGCAACGATACCGTGTCGTATACCGACGCCGGTGCCGGTATCACCCTGAACTTCAAGACTGGCGTGCACACCGGCATCGCCGCTGGCGATACCTTCGACAGCATCGAACTGTTCCAGGGTTCGAACTACGCCGATACCTTCATTAGTGACGCTCGTGCGCACACCTTCGAGGGCGGTCTTAACGACACGATGGACTATTCACTGTCCGAGCAGGCAGTGACCATCACAATCGACAACACCGGTGGCAAGGGGCAGGGTGGCGACGCCGAGGGTGACAAGTTCACGGGCATGTACAGTGTCATCGGCAGCAGCCAGAACGACACCTTCATCATGCAGGCGACAGGTTCGAGCAAGAGCTTTGCCGGTGGTGCCGGTGACGACGTCTACTATCTGCACAACACCGCTGGCGTGTTCGAGCAGGCTGGTGGTGGCATCGACGAGGTGCGCACGACCCTGGCCAGCTACACCCTGACCCCTGAGGTGGAAAACCTCACCTACATTGGTACCGGCAACTTTACCGGGGTTGGCAATGCCAGCGACAATATCATCACCGGTGGCAGTGGCAACGACGTGATGCGTGGTGGCGCCGGTGCCGACCGCTTCATCGGTGGCGCGGGCAACGATACCGTGTCGTATACCGACGCCGGTGCTGGCATCACCCTGAACTTCAAGACCGGTGTGCATACTGGTATCGCCGCAGGCGATACCTTCGACAGCATCGAGGTGTTCCAAGGTTCGAACTACGCCGACACCTTCATCAGCGATGCCCGTGCGCACACCTTCGAGGGCGGTCTGAACGACACGTTGGACTATTCGCTGTCCGAGCAGGCGGTGAAGATCACGATAGAGGGTAATGGCGGCAGCGGGCAGGGTGGTGACGCCGAGGGTGACAAGTTCACGGGCATGTACAGTGTCATCGGCAGTAGCCAGAACGACACCTTCATCATGCAGGCGACAGGCTCGAGCAAGAGCTTTGCCGGTGGCGCCGGTGACGACGTCTACTACCTGTACAGCACCGCTGGCGTGGTCGAGCAGGCTGGTGGCGGCATCGACGAGGTGCGCACGACCCTTGCCAACTACACGCTGACCAACGAGGTGGAGAACCTGACCTTCATCGGTACCGGCAACTTCACCGGCTATGGCAATGCCAGTAACAATGTGATTGTCGGTGGTGCTGGCAATGACACCTTGTTTGGTGGCGCTGGTGCCGACCGATTCGTCGGTGGGGCGGGTATCGACACCGTTTCGTATGGCGACAGCAGTTCAGGCATCCTCCTGAATCTCAAGACCGGCCAGCACGGTGGCATCGCCGAAGGCGATACCTTCGAGGGCATCGAGAAGTTCGTCGGATCATCCTTGGGTGATGTCTTCGTGGCCAACGACCAGGCCAATGACTTCAATGGCGCTGGCGGCGTCGATCTGTTGACGTTCGCGGGTGAGGGGGCTGGCATCACGCTCGATCTGAACGCAACCGGCAATGACCTGTTCACCAGTATCGAGAGCTTCGAGGGCACGGCCTTCAATGACACGTTCATCGGGACTGCCGCGAGCGAGAACTTCATCGGCGGCGCTGGGGCGGATGTGATCAATGGCGGGGCCGGGCGGGATTCGGCCTGGTACATCTCGAGTAATGCTAGTGTGTCGGTAGATCTTGCCACGGGGGTTGTGGGGGGTGGGCATGCCGAGGGTGATGTACTAAGCGGTATCGAGGGGGTGGCGGGCTCCGCGTTCGCTGATGTGCTCAATGGCGATGCCGGGGCGAACACGCTCTACGGCGCGGAAGGTGATGACGTCATCAATGGCGGCGCGGGCAATGACATTCTCTACGGGGATGGTATCTATTCCACCGATTTCGGCGCCTTGGCGCGCCCGGCCAATACCCAGGTTGCCCAGGCGGACACGATCAATGGTGGTGACGGCGACGACACCATCACGGGTGCGTTGAACGATACAGGCTCCATCTATCATGGGGACGCTGGCAACGACACGATCCAGACCGCCAATGGCAAGGCGTACGGTGATGACGGCAATGATCGCCTCGTTGGCAATGGCTACGCCTATGAGCTGTATGGTGGTGCCGGTGCCGACCGCCTTGACATGATGAGCGCCGGTTATGCCTTTGGGGGTGAGGGCAGTGATATCTACACCATCTATTCCAAGGCTGGCGTGGTGATTCAGGACACCGGTACCGCTGGTATCGATGTGGTCGTGCTGAAGAACATCCAGACATTCCAGGATGTCGTGGTACAGAACGATGGCGTCAATGCCTATATCTTCTCCAAGGCGGACTGGAATGCCGGCAACCTGGATTCTGGTGTGATGCTCAGTAATTGGTACGCCGGCTCGAACACCATCGAGTCGTTCCAGACCAACAACGGAGATACCTTCACCATCACCTGACAGCCAAGTGTCGCCAGGTAGCGTCGAGGGCGGCCAGCCCTTGCCGCTGCCGGCCGCCCGCCGCCGAGATTTTGTCTCGCGCGCGCCGGGCGTTTCAGCAAAGGCCCCGTAAACCGGGGTCTTTGCCGTTTCTGTGGTAGTTGGCGCGAAACTTGCTCGACGCTTGCCACAGCCACGGCGACCGGCAATCGATCGCCCGTGCAGCGGAGGATGACTGTGGACAAGATGCTTTACGTGGCCATGACCGGTGCCAGCCAGAACGCACTGGCGCAGAAGGCCCATGCCAACAACCTGGCGAACGTTTCCACCAACGGTTTCCAGCGCGACCTGGAGCAGGCGCGCTCGATGCCGGTGTTTGGTGACAGCTTTCCGGCGCGTGCTTTCGCCATGAGCGAACGCCCGGCCACCGATTTCAGTGCCGGCCCGTTGGTTGAAACCGGTCGTGAACTGGATGTGGCGGTCACCGGTGATGGTTTCATTGCCGTGCAGGCGCCCGACGGCAGCGAAGCGTATGTGCGTACCGGCAGCCTGAACATTGACGCGCTTGGCGTGCTGCGGGCCGGCAATGGCATGGCGGTCATCGGCAACGGCGGCCCTATCGCCATTCCGCCAGAGCAGAAGGTCGAGATCGGTGACGACGGCACCATCAGCATCCGCGCCATGGGCGAAGACCCACGGGTAATGGCCGAAGTGGATCGCATCAAGCTGGTCAATCCGGACACCAAGGGCATGACCAAGGGGCTGGACGGTCTGATCCACACCGCCAGCGGCCAACCCGCGGACGCCGATGTGAATGTGCGTGTGGTGTCGGGTTTCCTCGAGGGCAGCAACGTCAATGCCGTCGGCGAGATGACTTCGATGCTGGCGCTGTCCCGTCAATTCGAACTGCACGTCAAAATGATGAGCGCGGCCAAGGAAGGCGACGAAGCCATGGCGCGTGTTTTGCAAATCGGCTAATCACATTTGAACGAGTGCCGTAAAACAGGCGCACGAGGAGAACACTAAATGCTTCCGGCTCTTTGGGTCGCTAAAACCGGCCTGTCCGCCCAGGACACCAACCTGACGGTCATCTCCAACAACCTGGCCAACGTTTCGACCACCGGCTTCAAGCGTGATCGTGCCGAGTTCCAGGACCTGCTGTACCAGATCAAGCGCCAGCCTGGCGCGCAGTCCACCCAGGACAGCGAGCTGCCTTCGGGCCTGCAGGTCGGTACCGGCGTGCGCGTGGTCGGCACCCAGAAAAACTTCCAGACTGGCGGGTTGCAGAACACCGAGAACCCGCTGGACATGGCGATCAATGGCCGCGGCTTCTTCCAGGTGCTCCAGCCTGATGGCACCGTGTCGTACACCCGTGACGGCACCTTCCACCTGAACTCCGACGGCCAGGTGGTCACCGCCAACGGTTTCGCGCTGGAGCCTGCCATTGTCGTGCCGCCGGATGCCCAGACCTTCACCGTGGGCCAGGACGGCACCGTGTCGATCACCACCCAGGGCAACCCGGCTGCGCAGATCATCGGCAACATCCAGACCGCCGACTTCATCAACCCGGCCGGCCTGCAGGCCATGGGCAACAACCTGTTCCTCGAAACCGCCGCCAGCGGTGCGCCACAGGTCGGTACCCCGGGGCTGAACGGCTTCGGTCTCACGTTGCAGCAGACCCTGGAAAACTCCAACGTCAGCACGGTCGAGGAGATGGTGAACATGATCACCACCCAGCGCGCGTACGAGATGAACTCCAAGGTCATCTCCGCCGCAGACAAGATGCTGTCGTTCGTCACTCAGCAACTGTAAGTCCTGGCGGCCCAGCCACTTCGGGCCGCCGATAAACCGCACGCTGCTACAGCGCCTGCTAGAGGTAAGTGTCATGTATCGTCTGTTGTCCGTTTTCGCCCTGGGGGGGGCGGTGTTGCTGGCTGGTTGCGTCGCACCGACGCCCAAGCCCAACGACCCGTACTACGCGCCGGTTCTGCCGCGCACCCCGCTGCCGGCAGCGGCCAATAACGGCTCGATCTACCAGGCCGGTTTCGAACAAGGCTTGTATACCGACCGCAAGGCGTTCCGGGTGGGTGACATCATCACCATCACCCTCAACGAGCGTACCTCGGCGAGCAAGAACGCAGGTTCCCAGATCCAGAAGAACAGCAAGGCCAATATCGGCCTCACCTCGCTGTTCGGTACCGTGCCCAACACCAACAACCCGCTGGGCAGCGGGGACCTCAGCCTTGACGCAGGCTACAGCGGCGATCGCAGCACCAAGGGCGACAGCAAGGCCACTCAGGGCAACACGCTCACCGGTTCGATCACCGTTACCGTGGCCGAAGTGCTGCCCAACGGCATCATTGCCGTGCGTGGTGAAAAATGGATGACCCTGAACACCGGCGAAGAGCTGGTGCGCATTGCCGGCCTGGTACGTGCCGATGACATCGCCACCGACAATACCGTGCCGTCCACCCGTGTGGCCGACGCGCGCATCACCTATTCGGGCACCGGCTCCTTCGCCGATGCCAGCCAGCCCGGTTGGCTGGACCGTTTCTTCATCAGCCCGCTCTGGCCCTTTTGAGTACGGATGACCATGTTCAACGCTAGGCGGTTGATTGCCGCGACACTCCTTCTGTCCTGCGCGTTCGGTGCTCACGCCGAGCGCCTGAAAGACATCGCCAGCATTTCCGGCGTGCGTGCCAACCAGTTGATCGGCTACGGCCTGGTGGTCGGCTTGAATGGCACCGGTGACCAGACGACGCAAACACCGTTCACCCTGCAGACCTTCAACAACATGCTGTCGCAGTTCGGCATCAAGGTGCCGCCTGGGTCTGGCAACGTGCAGCTGAAAAACGTGGCGGCGGTATCGGTGCATGCCGACCTGCCGGCCTTCGCCAAGCCTGGCCAGGTGGTCGACATTACCGTGTCGTCGATCGGTAACTCCAAGAGCCTGCGTGGCGGTAGCCTGTTGATGACCCCGCTCAAAGGGATTGATGGCAATGTCTACGCCATCGCCCAGGGCAACCTGGTTGTAGGCGGTTTCGATGCCGAGGGTCGTGACGGTTCGAAGATCACCGTCAATGTTCCGTCGGCTGGCCGCATCCCGGGTGGTGCGTCGGTCGAGCGTGCCGTACCCAGCGGTTTCAACCAGGGCAACAGCCTTACCCTCAACCTCAACCGCCCAGACTTCACCACGGCCAAGCGGATCGTCGACAAGGTCAATGAACTGCTCGGCCCTGGCGTGGCCCAGGCCCTTGATGGCGGTTCGGTGCGGGTGACCGCGCCCATGGACCCGAGCCAGCGCGTCGATTACCTGTCGATCCTGGAGAACCTCGAAATCGATCCGGGACAGGCGGTGGCCAAGGTCATCATCAATTCGCGTACCGGAACCATCGTCATCGGCCAGAACGTC
Organism: Pseudomonas soli; assembly: GCF_021283165.2. Lineage (NCBI taxonomy): Bacteria > Pseudomonadati > Pseudomonadota > Gammaproteobacteria > Pseudomonadales > Pseudomonadaceae > Pseudomonas > Pseudomonas soli. The sequence goes on along the minus strand of NZ_CP128543.1, from coordinate 4,317,393 downwards.
AAGGTCTCGCCTGCGGCCGTCACCCACGGCAGCCTGACCGTGACCATCACCGAAGACCCTATCGTCAGCCAGCCAGGGCCATTCTCCAATGGCCAGACTGCGGTCGTGCCGCGTTCGCGGGTCAATGCCCAGCAGGAAGCCAAGCCGATGTTCAAGTTCGGCCCCGGTACCACGCTGGATGAAATCGTCCGTGCAGTGAACCAGGTGGGTGCGGCGCCAGGCGACCTGATGGCGATCCTCGAAGCCCTGAAGCAGGCCGGCGCATTGCAAGCCGACCTGATCGTGATCTAAGGGGGCGTCTGATGAATCCTAAAACTCAGGTGTCCAGCCAGATCGACAGCGGCGCCTACACCGACCTCAATCGCCTGAGCGCGCTCAAGCATGGTGATCGGGATAGCGAGGGCAATGTTCGCAAGGTAGCCCAGGAATTCGAGTCGATGTTCATCAGCGAGCTGCTCAAGGCATCGCGCAAGGCCACCGATGTCATGGCCGATGAAGACAGCCCGATGAACAGCGACACGGTCAAGCAGTACCGAGACATGTACGACCAGCAGCTGGCTGTGAGCATGTCCCGCGAGGGTGGTGGTATTGGCCTGCAGGACGTGCTGGTGCGCCAGTTGTCCAAGAACAAGGCCGCCTCCGTGAACACCAGCCCGTTCCCGCGTATCGAAGGGCATGCCCCGGCGTTGTGGGCGTCGAAAGTCGCCGCGCCAGTGCATGCCGAGGCAGGCGCGGGTGTGCGCAATGACGTGGCGGCGCTCAATTCGCGGCGCCTGGCGCTGCCGGGCAAGCTCACCGATCGGCTGCTGGCCGGTATCGTCCCGTCTGCCGGCAACCCAGGCACGGCGACCAACACGGCGGCGTTGCCGCGCCGGGGCGATATCCCGGTCGGTGGCGTTGCAACCGGCGACTGGGAGCCGGCCAGGGCGTTCGCGGTCCCGAGCGGCAACCTGCAGATTCTCGGGCGCGCTGTGGCTCAGCCCCCGCTGGCACCGAAAAAGGCTTTCGCCGACAGCGACGCCTTCGTCGAGACCATGCTGCCGATGGCCGAACAGGCGGCCAAGCGCATTGGCATCGACCCGCGGTACCTGGTGGCGCAGGCAGCGCTGGAAACCGGCTGGGGCAAATCGGTCATGCGCAATGCCGATGGCAGCAGCAGCCACAACCTGTTTGGCATCAAGGCAACTGGCAGTTGGCAGGGTGGTGAGGCGCGTGCGATCACCAGCGAGTTCCGCAATGGTGCGTTCGTCAAGGAGACGGCTGCGTTCCGTTCCTACGACAGCTATCAGGAAAGTTTCCACGACTTGGTAACTTTGCTGCAGAGCAATTCACGCTATCAAGATGCCGTGAGCGCCGCCGATAAACCAGAACAGTTTGTGCGAGAGCTGCAAAAGGCCGGTTACGCCACCGACCCCAATTACGCCAGCAAGATCTCGCAGATCGCGAAGCAGATGAAGTCGCAGCAGAGCTACGCAATGCTCGGTACCAGTACACAACTTTAAGGGCAGGGAACCATGGCGAGTTTGATCAATATCGGTATGTCGGGGCTGGGTGCCGCCCAGTCCGGGATGTACGTCCTGGGTAACAACATCGCCAACGCCGATGTTGAAAGTTACTCTCGCCAACAAATGGTGCAAAAGACCAAGGGTGCCCAGCAGGTTGGCCAGGTATTCATGGGCACCGGTACCACCCTGGCCGATGTGCGACGGGTGTACAACGCCTTCATCGAGAACCAGTTGCGTACCACCACGTCGCTCTCCAGTGACGCCAACACGTATCTTAATCAGATCGGCCCGCTCAACACTGCCCTGTCCGGCGCCGATACCGGTATCACTGCCGCACTCAAGAGCTTCTTCAGCGCCATGCAGGATGCTTCGGCCAAGCCCACCGAAGATGCCTCGCGCCAGTTGCTGCTGACCAGCGCACAATCACTTGCCAAGCGTTTCAATACGTTGTCGGCGCAGTTCACCCAGCAGAACGCCAACATCAATGGCAGTCTGGGGTCGATGGCCGAACAGGTGAACAACATCACCAAGACCATCGCCGACCTCAACCAGCAGATCGCCAAGCTCGGTGCTGTCAATGGCCAGCCCAATGACTTGCTTGACCAGCGTGATGGCGCGGTGCGCGAGCTGAACAAGCTTGTCGGCGTGGACGTGGTGGAGCGCGAGGGCAACTACGACATCTACCTGAAGAACGGCCAGTCCCTGGTGCTGGGCAACTCCACCCAGACGCTGGGTGTGGAACCCGCCTCGACCGACCCGACGCGCATGAATCTGGTGCTCAATCGCGGTTCGACCAAGATGGACGTCACCGACAGCACTACCGGTGGCGAAATCGGTGGCTTGCTGCGTTACCGCAGGGACACCCTCGACCCTGCGCTCAACGAACTGGGCCGTGTGGCGTTGGTGGTCGCCGATGCGATCAACAGCCAGCTGGCCCAGGGTATCGACAAGAATGGCCAGTTCGGTGCGACCCTCTTTGGCGACATCAACAGTGCAACGGCCGTTGCCGGGCGCAGCATCCCCAAGCTGGGCAACAGTGCCGGTTCCGGCAACCTCGATGTGCACATCAAGGACAGCGGCAAGCTCACTACCAACGACTATCAAGTCGTCTTCACCAGCGCCACCGAGTATTCCGTGCGGCGTCTGCCCGATAATTCCGAGATGGGTACCTTCGACATCACGGCCGACCCACCTCCTGTGATCGACGGTTTCACGCTCAACCTCAATGGTGGCACCCCGGTTGCCGGCGACAGCTTCAAGATCACCCCGACCCGCAACGCGGCGGCCAGCATGGAAACCGTGCTGACCGACCCGAGCCGTCTGGCCATGGCCAGCCCGCTGAACGCCACCAGCGGTTCGGGCAACAAGGGGACCGGGCAGACCTCCCAGCCCACGTTGACGTCCAAGCTGGATATCTACGACGCCAAGCAACGCTCGGACATGCAGGCGGGGCTGAAGTATTCGACCCCGGTCAAGCTGGTGTTTGGCGACGATTCCGTATCGCCTCAGGCGTACACCATGTACGACTCCAAAGGTAACCCGCTTGGCAGCGGTACGGTCATCCCTGGCCAGGAAAACAAGCTGCAGCTGTCTGTGCCAATGGTCGATGGCAGCGGCAACCCGATCAAGGACGCCAGTGGCGCTCAAATGAACTTCTCGTTCGAGATGAGCATCTCCGGTGCGCCCAAGAATGGTGACAACTACACCGTATCGCTGACCAAGGCCGGTTCTGCAGACAACCGCAATGCACAGTCGGTGATCGACCTGCAGACCAAACCCACGGTCAATACCGGCGATGGCAGCAAGGGCATCAGCTTCACCGATGCCTACGCCAAGCTGGTATCCAATGTCGGCGGCAAGACCAACCAGGCATCGATGGACAGCGACGCCACCAACGCGCTGCATGGTTCTGCGCTGACCAGCCGCAACTCCAGCTCGGGGGTGTCGGTGGATGAAGAGGTCGGCAACCTGGTCAAGTTCCAGCAGTACTACACCGCGTCGTCGCAGATCATCAAGGCGGCCCAGGAAACCTTCGCAACCTTGATCAACAGCCTTTAAGGAGCCGTAGGCCATGCGCATCTCCACTCCGCAGTTCTACGCCAGCAGCAGCGCCAACTACGAGCGTACTTTTGGCAATGTAAACAAGACCCAGCAAGAAGCCAGTGACTTCATTCGCGTGCGCACCGCCGCCGATGATCCGGTTGGCTACGCGCGTCTGTTGCAGCTCGAACAGCAGCAGAACATGCTCGACCAGTTCAAGGGCAACATCACCAACGTGCGCAACGCGCTGGGCTCCAGCGAAAGCACGCTCAATGCCATTGGCGCGGTGCTGCAGCGGGTCAACGAGCTGGCCATGGGCTCCGGCAATGCCAGCTTCACCGATGCCGACCGCAAGGCCAACGCCTCTGAGCTTGCCTCCCTGGAAGACCAACTGTTCTCGCTGATGAACAGCCGGGACGAGAACGGCAAGTACCTGTTCTCGGGCTCCAAGGGCGACACTCCGCCTTACGTGCGCAATTCCGACGGCACCTACAGCTATCAGGGCGACCAGAGCCAACTCATGCTGCAGGTGGGCGACATGCTCAGCCTTGCCGCCAACGAGACGGGCTACAGCGCGTTCGAGCAGGCGCTCAATACCAGCCGCAGCGAGACCAAGCAGACAGCCCCGCTACCTGATGACGGGCGTGTCAGCCTGTCCAATGGCCAGGTTTCCGGCAGTGCCACCTACAACGACCGTTTCCGTAGCGGCGAGCCCTACAGCATCGAGTTCACCAGCAGCACCGAATACAAGATCCTCGATGCCGGGGGCAACGATGTGACCCTGGAAGCCAGCCAGGGCGGCAAGTTCGACCCCAAAGGCGATAACATCAGCATCAATTTCCGCGGTGTAGACCTGCGCCTGAAGATCGATTTCAAGCCGGGTGACGAAGGCAACCCGGACGCCGCCATCGCCGGCCATACGTTCAGCCTGAGCTCCAAGGCCGACTCGATCTCCGGTACCCGCAGCCCAGGCAATACGTCGTCCGAGCAGGTCACCGACGCCAAGATCACCGATCCGACCGCCTACAAGGCCGCGTTCCCGGGTGGTGGTGCTGTACTCAAGTTCACCAGCGCCACCGACTTCGAACTGTACGCCGCGCCAATGACCGCCGACAGCCGCCCGATTTCCTCGGGAACTCTCAGCGGGAATACGGCCACCGCAGCCGGTGTGAGCTTCGAATTGTCCGGCCCGCCAAGCGCCGGGGATTCGTTCGGCGTCAAGGTCGATACTCATCAGAACCAGAACATCCTCAACACCATCGGCCAGTTGCGCGGCGCGCTGAACACCCCGCAGGACCATGACCCGGCTGCTCGCCAGGCCTTCCTTGCTTCGTTGGACTCGGCGATCGGCAACATTGCCAGTGCCACCAACCAGGTGTCGTCTTCCATCTCTGCAATTGGCGGTCGCGGTCAGGCCCTCGATGTACAGGCTGAAACCAACGAGGCCCTGGGTATCGAGAATACCAAGACCCAGGGTTCGATCCGCGACAGTGATATCGGCGAAGTGATGATGCGCCTGGAGATGCAGAAGAACCAACTGACAGCCTCGATGCAATCATTCGCAAAGATTTCCAGCCTGTCGCTGGTCAACTACATCTGAGCCATGCTCCTGCGCTCAGTGGGTCAACTACGCGCAGTCCTGCCTCACCTTTTCCGGGGTGAGGCCACTGTGCGACGGTGCCAGAGGCCTTCGGGTGCCGAGCGGGGCAGGGTGTCGCCCTGTAGCGAATTTCTGTTTTGAGTGAGTACCTGTGAGCGCACAACCCCTTGTCACCATCGCCATCCCTGCGTTCAACCCTGAGTTCTTCCGCGCCACACTGGCCAGCGCAATCGCCCAGGATTACCCGAATCTGGAGATTGTCGTGTGTGACGACAGCCCCGGGGGCGAGATCGAGGCGGTCTGTGATGAGCTGCGTGTCACTTCGCCAGCTCCCTTGCGCTATGTGCGCAACCCGGTGCGCCTTGGTTTCGCCCGCAACCTGCTGGCTTGTCTGACGCACGCCTCGGGCGAGCTGATCAAGTTCCTCTGTGACGACGACACGCTGTTTGCCGGCTGTATCAGCCAGCAGGCCAGTGTGCTCGGCGAGTCGCAGCAGATCAGCATGGTCATTTGCCAGCGCCTGTTGTGCGCCGCCGATGACGTGCTGTTGCCTTCACGCGCGCTGAACTTCGTTATTTCCATGCACAGTGCGGTGCTGCATGGTACCGACCTGCTGGAAAGCGTCGCCGATGATGCACCCAACCTGTTCGGTGGCTTGAGCCACGCTTTGCTGCGTCGTGATCAGGTCGCGACGTACCTGCCTACCCTGGTGCAGGATGGGCAGGGTTTTTCCGCTCGCCTGGACCTGGCGCTCTACGCTTGCGTTCTGCGGCGCGGACAGCTGGCCAGCCTGGAGCAGGTGCTGAGCATGGAGCGGGTGCATCCGGGGCGACTTAGCCATCAAGGCACCATGGTCGAGGCTTACAAGAGCGAAACCCAATGGCTGCTGCAGATGCTTGCCGAACGCAATGCCGAGCCAGCGCCTGCCCACGGTTGGGTGCGCTACATGCCGTTGGCGGACTATCTGGAAAACCCCCAGCAGAAGTGGGATGAACTCGATCTGCGGCGCTTGTTCGGGGCGCAGATGGCCAACTTCAACCAGCAGATCGGTACCCACAGCTTGAGTTTTGCCGAGCTGTACGCTGAATGGCTCGAGCATTGCCGGCTGTCCGCCGGGCAGGAGCGGCTCTTGCCCAAGCGTGTGGAGCAATGGCCTAGACAACCCGGTATCGCGGTGGTGGTGTTCTGTGAGGCGGGCGACGAAAAGGTGCTGCGTGCAACGCTGGACAGTCTCTGGCAGCAATCCTACCCAGCCCGGCAAGTCCTGGTGGTGACACCTGAGGGTTTCGAGCGGCCGGTGCAGGACCGTGCTCGGTACCTGGTGCGTGGCAACGCGGATTTCGTCACGCTCAATCAATGGCTGGCTGACGGTCCGTCGCTCGACTGGCTGTTCCTGCTGCGTGCTGGCGACTGCCTGCATACCCATGCGCTGGTGATCATGGCCGAGCGCATGGCGCTGCGTGCTGACAGCCTGTGCCTGTACATCGATGAGGGCGCCAACGACAGCCTCGCCGCGTCGGCACCGATCTTCAAGCCGGATTTCAACCTTGACCTGATGCGCAGCCTGCCCTACGTCGGGCGCCTGTTGGCATTCAACAATGCGGCGGTGCGTGAGCTTGGGGGCTTTGACGCCAGCTTCGAAGGCCTGGCGCCTCACGACCTGCTGTGGCGAATGATCGAGGCCCATGGCCTGCAGGTGGTAGAGCATATCCCTGAAGTGCTGGTGCAGTGCCGACACGGCTATGCTGAATGGCTGGGCGACACTGCTGGCCACGTCCAGGCGCCGCGTGTGTTGGAGGCGCACCTGCGGCGTCTGGGAGTGGACGCTCAGGTACAGGGTATTGCTGGCAGTCTGATGACCCGAGTCACCTACCTGCATCCCCAGGTCGCGAGCGTTTCGATCATCATTCCTGCCGTTGGCGACCTGGCGGTGCTGGTGCGGTGCGTCGAGTCTGTGCTGGCGAGTACCACACATCCCGATTTCGAGGTGGTGCTGGTTGCCGGTGCCGGGACGCCGGGCGATGTTCGTACCTGGCTCGACGGTTTGCGGAATCTGGGAAGCGAGCAATTGCGGGTGCTCGAGAGTGCCGCCCATGGCCGAGCGCAGAGCTTCAACGAAGGCAGTGTGCACGCCCGGGGCGACTATCTGCTGCTGTTGGACGCTGGCTGCGTGCTGTTCGAGCCGCAGTGGTTGTCCGAGCTCCTGCAGCTTGGCCAGCGTCCCGAAGTCGGGCTGGTCGGGCCCAAGTTGTTCGACAACAGCGGGGCCGTGGTCTCGGCCGGCCTGGTCCTGGGAATGCAGGCCACGGCGGCCAGTCCGTTCCTGGGCTGCCCGGTGAACGAAGGCGGCTACATGAACCGGCTTAGCCTGGTACAGAACTGGAGCGCGCTGAGCCTGGACTGTCTGTTGGTGCGGCGCGAGTTGTTCGCCGAGCTGGGGGGACTGGACACGGCCGCGCTGCAGGCATCGCTGCACGACGCCGACCTGTGCCTGCGGGCGCGGGTCGCGGGTTATCTGTCGGTGTGGACGCCGTTCGCGCGGGTGGCCAAGCTGGGCACCCAGGCGGCCGAGGAAAGCTCGCCGCGAAGCTGGCAGGACGACCGTGATGCCTTGTATGCGCGCTGGCTGGCCTGGGTGGCGAATGACCCGGCCTACAACCGCAACCTCAGCCTCAAGCTGCCGAACTTCAACTTCGACCCCGGATTGCGAGGCGGATGGGATCCGTTCATCGCGCGGGCCATGCCGTCTGTCCTGGCGCTGCCCAGCAGCACCTCGGCGGTCGGACACTATCGAGTGGTCCAGCCGTTCGATGAGCTGGAGCGGTCGGGCTGGATACAGGGGCGTATCGACTACAGCGCGCCGGGGCTGATCGACCTCGAGCGGGAAAAACCCGATGTGGTGATCCTGCAGTGCCGCTACCTGCCCGCGAATGTCCGGGATATCGAGCAGTACAAGCGCTTTTCCAGTGCGCGGCGCATCTACGAGCTGGACGACTACATCATCGAGCCGCCAAAGAAGAACGACCATGCGCGCAACATGCCGAGCAACATGCGCGAGCTGGTCAGCAAGGCGATTTCCCTGTGCGACCGGGTTGTGGTCTCCACCGAGCCATTGGCCGACGCGTTGTCCAGCATGCACCACGATATCCGTGTAGTCCCCAACATGCTCGCCGCATCGCTGTGGAGCGGGCTGACCAGCCAGCGCCAGACCAGCGTGCGTCCGCGTGTGGGGTGGGCAGGGGGTACCAGTCACCGCGGTGATCTGGAATTGATGCTGGATGTAATCAAGACCTTGGCCGGCGAAGTCGACTGGGTGTTCTTCGGCATGTGTCCAGAGACACTGCTGCCCTACGTCAAGGAGTTTCACCCGGGGATCTCTTTCGCGGACTATCCGCGCAAGCTGGCCAGTCTCAACCTGGACCTGGCGGTGGCGCCGTTGGAGCAGAACCTGTTCAACGACTGCAAGAGCAACCTGCGCCTGTTGGAATATGGCGCGTGCGGCTTCCCGGTCATCTGCACCGATACCAAGGCATACGCAGGTTACCTTCCCTGCACCAGGGTCCGCGAGAACACTACCGAGCAGTGGCTGGATGCAATCCGTATGCACCTTGCCGATCCGATGGCCAGCTACCGCCAGGGAGATGCGTTGCGCGAGGCGGTCCTGCGTGACTACGTACTGAACGAACACCATCTGCAGCACTGGGCCAACGCCTGGCTGGCTGACTGAATCCTGGCGCCTGGCCAAGCCAGGTGCCGAACCCCTTGAACAGGTGCCCTATGAACGAAACTACACTCGGATCGCGTGATGAAGTGACCGTCGTCCTGCTCGGGCATGAGCAGGCGGATCACCAAGCTCGTGCGGCGCACTACTATCACCGGGCGGGCGTGCCTTGCCAGGGCCTGACGCCGGCAGCGCTGGTCGATGCCGCCACCCTGGGAGAATTGCTGGCGCAGGTGGCGACGCCGTTCGTTTGCCTGGCGCTGGATGCCGATTTCGTCCTGGGTGCCGCGTTGGACAATGCGGTGCGCTACCTGCGCGCCCAGCCGGGGGTAATGGCCGTGCAAGGCCACGCCCTGGCCTATGCGCCCGGTAATAGCCAGCTGACCTACCACAAGGTGGGGGAAGCTTTCGCTGCACATCCCGGGGAGAGTGTGCTGGATCGCTTGCGACATTACGCGGACGCCGAACAGCAAGCCTGGCGTGCGGTAATTCGTACGCAGGCGCTACGGGCCGCACTGGTGTCGCTGCCGGAAGGGCTCGATGCTGCAGGCTGGCGGGTGGCATTGTCCTGCGCAATCCTGCTGCGCGGGGCAGTCGCCCATCTGGAGCAGACCGATGTGATCTGCGAATCGCAGCCTGAGAAACTGTCCTCTGCCGTGCACGAGGAGCGTATGGTCCAGACTGTGCGGGCTTTGCGTCAGTGGGGCGGTGGGCATGACGCGGGCGTCCTGTCCGCTGATGACGGCTTCGAGGCGCTCAATCGCTTCGTACGCAACACCTGGTGCCAGGGTGAGCAGCCGCTGCTCTTCACCTCACGCTGGACCAGCGTGATCGATGACCCGGTGCGTTCGTTCGAGCCCGAGCAGCATGTGGAACTGCCTTATTACAATCGCCCGTTGTTCGATCAGTTGACCGAGGTGGAGTTCCTCTGTCATGCCTGGCCGACCGGCAAGCGTCATCGGCATGCCCTCGAGGGGGCCTGGGTCCGTCAGCGCGACCTGCTGGTGATGCACCCCAATGACACCCGTGAGAGTCTTGAGGAGCGTTACTGGAAGGCGCTGGGTCTGGGCCTGTTCAATGTCCAGGTGTGCCGCTCCCTCAATCAGGTGCTGACCGGTGAGGACAACACGCACCATGCCCGCGAGATGGGCGACTGGATGGCACGGCTGCTCGGGGTACCGCACAGCGAGACACGCCATTCCCTGCTCGACACGCCATCGGGGCAGGTGCTCGCGGCGATCGATGCGGCCACCCCGGATGAGGCTGCGCACAAGCGAGTGCAGTCCCATCTGGCCGAGTACCCGGCGCCGCAGATTGCCTTCGTCGTGCTTGACCTGAACAACGATGACCTGGCCTTGCAGGCAACCTTCGACAGCCTGTTGGCCAGCGGCGTGCGCAATTTCAAGCTGGTGGTGCTCAAGGCCGGCAAACCGCCGGCGATTACCACCGCGCGGGACACCTTGCACTTCATCCAGGTCGCAGAGGGCAACTGGGTCTCGCATCTGAACCAGTTGGTGCGCCAGTTGCCCAGCGAGTGGCTGCTGTTGCTTGAGGCCGGTGATGTGCTTCTTGCTGGTGGACTGATGCGTCTGGCGGTAGAGCTTGCCCAATCCCCGGCTTGCCAGGCCATTGCCGCCGACGAAGTCCAGCGTGACAGTGATGGGCGCCTGTTCGCTGTGCGCCGGCCTGGCAGCGATCTGGATCTGTTGCGCAGTCAACCAGGGCTCATGGCGCGGCACTGGCTGCTGCGTCGCCAGGTAGTGCTCGACCTGGACGGTTACAACGGTACCGACCCTCAGACCCTGGAGTATGATTTGCTGTTGCGCCTGGTCGAGCATCACGGTGTAGGCAGCCTGGCGCACATGGATGAGTACCTGGTGGTCAGCCAGCAACCTTCCTCGGCATCCACAGAGGAGGCGCGCAAGATCCTCAATCGCCACCTCACTCAACTGGGCTATCGCCCTCAGATCAGTGAGCAAGGGGCTGGAGGGCTGGCAATCGAGTTCCGCCATAGCGCCACACCGCTGGTCAGCATCTTGCTGGCGGGCGAGGTCGGGCCTGCGTGGTTGGCCGGCATTTTCCAGCGAACCCGCTACCCGCGCTACGAAGTGGTACTGGCGCTTCCCGGGCAACCTTCTGCGACCAAGGTCGAAGCGTTCCAGGCATTGGGTGGCCGATTGCGGGTCGTTACCGGCGAAGTCGGTGCAACGCATCAGCAACTGCTCGGATTGGCGGCCGGCGAGGCTCGTGGCGATTACCTGGTGTTGCTGTCGCCGCATTGCCAGGTCATTACCCCGGCCTGGATCGAATCGCTGTTGAACGAGGCGCAGAGGCCTGAAGTAGGGGTTGTCGGCGCCAGCCTTTGGTCGACTGACGGTACGTTGCTGCACGCAGGCTATCAGCTGTTGGCCGGCCCCAGAGTGCATGCACCCTGGCGGCAACTGTCGCTCGAAGGTGTCGCCAAGGCCCGCTGGCCGCTGTCGGTGCGCAGTTGTTCGGCAGTATCGGATGGTTGCCTGATGGTGGGGCGTGAAGCCTTCGTGCACTGCGGTGGCCTGCCGCTCGCAGGGGACGTCGGTGTCGGCTTGAGCCTGGCGGTCGCCCAGGCTGGGTTGATGGTGGTCTGGACGCCTCGCGCGCAGTTACTTGCCACGGACCTGCCGGTCCTGGGTGATGAGGCGTCTTCGCAATTGTCGGCGCATTGGCCTGAGGCTTTCCAGGGGGATGGTCAACTGGATTCCCTTGGCGCGGGTGAAGCGTCACCTTCCAGTAACTGGATCGCTCAGTTGGGATAACTCAACGCTATTGTGTCTAGCCCTGTATGTGCCGGACGCATGGCTGGACTGCTTCTGACAAGCGACTCTTCATGCATGGCCGCCTACGGGGTATCCAGTTCTCCGAGGCGGCCATTTGTCGTTGTGTGGGGGTGCGTCTTGAGTCCGTGCCCATTGTGCAAATTCTAGATAACGGGAATTGGGGGATTTGCTATCCGTCCAAAACCTCTTTGATAGTTCTCGGGTACGGCCGGGAGGGCTGCGGCCCCTGTCGAAATCCACTCTACGACTGTCTCCCTGAGCGCCATCAAGGGAACAAGGGGCTACGTGTTGTTAGCCGGGCGCGAGCTGGCGCGGGATTTGCAAAAGCCGGGTTACAAGCCCGGCTTTTTCTTGCCTGGTGGCGATTTATTGACAGGCAGAATGTAGTGCCTGTGCTGTGCCTATGAGGTTCGGGATGCAAAAGAAAGTGGCGGTGGTGCAATCGAACTACATCCCGTGGAAGGGGTATTTCGACCTGATTCGCAGTGTCGATGCGTTCGTTTTATATGACGATGTGCAGTACACGCGTCGCGACTGGCGTAATCGCAATAAGATCAAGACCGCCCAAGGTGAGCTCTGGCTTAGTATTCCGGTAAAAAACCGCGGTCGATACGAGCAACTGATCAACGAAGTCGAGGTCAGCGAGGCGGATTGGGCGGCCAAGCACTGGAAGACAATCGAGATGAACTATCGGCGAGCCGCCTGCTTCGATCAGATGGAGCTCCCCGTTCGCACGCTTTACGAGCAAGCCTCCGAGGTCGCTCGTCTTTCCTCCATCAACCAGCTTTTCATCACCGGCCTGTGTGCTCTGCTCGGTATCGATACACCGCTGTATCGCTCCGAGGAACTCGGGCGTAGCAGTGAAGGTAAAAACCAACGGTTGATACATCTTTGTCAGGCCCTTGGGGCGACCGAATACCTATCGGGACCGGCAGCCAGCAGCTATCTGGACGAGGCTGCGTTCGCCGCTGGCGGCCTTGAAGTCTCGTACATGAGCTATGCCGGCTATCCGGAGTATCCGCAGTTGTTCGGTGGGTTTGAGCATGCGGTCAGTGTCCTCGACCTGCTGTTCAATACCGGTAGTGAAGCATCGAACTTTCTGGAGCGTCATCCATGAGCAAAGATATCTTGCAGGGTGTGGCGGATTACTATTCGTCGCGTATTCGTACGCACGGCGCAACTCCAGAGGGGGTCGACTGGAATGGCAGCGCTTCCCAGCAACAGCGTTTTGCCCAGTTGCTTAAACTGGTGCCCGTCGAAGAGCAACGTGCGGGCTTCAGTCTTATCGATGTCGGGTGCGGTTACGGCGCGTTGCTGACCTGGATGCGTGAGCAGGGGCTGCCTGTGGACTATCACGGTTATGACCTGTCCGAGCAGATGATTGCCGCAGCCAGGCAGCAGCATCCGGCTGATGACGCAGTGCGCTTCGAAGTGGCCGAAAGTGCGTCGCGACAGGCGGATTATGCGGTGGCCAGTGGCATCTTCAACGTTTGTCAGAACACCGCTCGCGACACGTGGGAGAGGTACATCGCCGACGTATTGCGGGCGATGGATGCCTGCAGCCGCAAAGGCTTTGCCTTCAATTGTCTTACCTCGTACTCGGACCCGCCCTTCATGCGTGATTACCTGTATTACGGGGATCCTTGTTTCTACTTTGATCTGTGCAAAAGAACCTACTCCAGAGAGGTGGCACTCTTGCATGACTACGGCTTGTACGAGTTCACCTTGCTTGTGCGCAAGTCTTCCTGACGCGCCGTCCCTATCCCTCTTTGCCTGGAGAACATCATGCTCAAAAGCGGTTCCACTTCTGTCACCCAATCCAGCGATAGCCAGCTCGACGCGCGCGAGCAGCTTTGGCAGGCGTTCGCGAACGCACCTCTTGATGATGCTGAGAAAGAGCGAAATCTTGGTTTGTTCATTCGTTCTGCGTCCTTGGCGCGAATGCTGGCAATTTCCGATCTGTACAGGGAAATCGTTCGCCTGCCTGGCTCGGTGCTCGACTTCGGCACCTGGCGTGGGCAGAACGCCGTACTCTGCGAAAACCTGCGCGCCATCTTCGAGCCCTTCAACAAGCAGCGACGTATTGCCGCGTTCGACACTTTTGCGGGTTACCAATCCCATGCCGGCGATGGCAAGGTCGCCAATGTCAATTTTCAGGATGGGTGCTATGCCACCGGCAATGGATACGCCGACTATCTGCGGCACTTGCTGAGCCTGCATGAAGGCATTAACGCGCTGCCGCAGGTACCAGGCGGTCATCAGGTCGTAGAGGGTGATATCAAGGATACCTTGCCGCAGTTCATCGAAGAACAGCGGAACTTGCTGGTGGCGCTGGCCTTCTTCGATATGAACCTTGAAGGGCCGACGCGCTTTGCCCTCGAGCAGATCCTGCCGCGTTGCCTGCCGGGCTCGCTGCTGGTGTTCTTCCAGTTGCAGCGCGATTTCCTGCCGGGTGAAGGCTATGCCTATGTAGCCGAAGTACTGGGGAAAGTGCGTCACGAGATCAAGCGATCGGAAACCTATCCGTCGCTGTGCATCGTCAAGCTTCTGTAAGGGGGTCACCATGTTTCTGATTGTTGGTAATGGCATGGTCGCCCTGGCTAACGCCGCAGGTTTGTCGCGTAGTGTTCCGGGCGAGTGCATTCAGGTTGTGGGCCCGGCAGCACGCCCTTACAGCGCCTCCATGGCGGCTGCGGCAATGCTCAACTCTTTCGCCGAGCTCGAGCCTGGCGCACTCGATCAGCCGCGTGATCGTCTGAAGTTCGAGTTAAGCCAGGCATCTGCTCGTCTGTGGGGGGATTTCGTAAAAGAATTCGATATTCCTGCTGAACACTACCGTCTGGGCACCGTGCTGATAAACAACAACGCATCCAACCGTTTCGAGGATGCCGCATTCGATGCCATCGCCGGTTATCTTGACGAGTTCGACGAGCCTTATGAACGCGTCGATCCGCAGCTGGAACCCGCCTATGTGCCGGGTGAGAGCTATCGTACGCGCCAGGCTTTGTTCCTGCCGCGCGAGGGCGTGCTCAATCCGGATGGTGTGATCCATGCGCTGCAGGCCGCGCTGCAAAGGCGTGGTGTGCGCTTTGTCGATGGCGTGGTGAAGTCGCTCGACAAGGTCAGCGGTCGTACCCGTGGCGTAACCCTCGAAGACGGGCGCGTGCTTAGCGCCGAGCGGATTGTGTTGGCCAACGGCAGCATGGCCACGCGCCTCTGGGAGGAGGAAGGCTGCATTCGGGTGATCAATGGCGTCGGCGCCACGGTGGTGTTGAAGAACCCAGGAATTCAGGGGCGCTATGTCCTGCGCACGCCAAATCGTGGCGGTGCTTGCGGAATCTACCACGCGCCCTACCAGGGTGATCAGTTCGTCGTCGGTGCCACCAATCTGGTGACCACCGCCGACGAGCACTTCCCTCGCGCAGAGTCGGTGGCCGCGCTGATAAACGGTGCGATCAACCAGGTCAACCATCTGCACCGTACCAGTGGTTTCATTCGTTACAACTTTGGCTATCGTCCGCTGAGTCTCGATGGCTACCCGGTCATCGGCCAGCTTAACGACAACACCTTCATTGCCTCCGGCACTCGTCGTGATGGTTACCATTTTGCGCCATGGTTGGCCGACAACCTGGCGGCCTTGCTGCTGGACAAGTCGATTTCCTCGCAGGCCGGCAGCTACTTCGAATTCACCCGGCCGCAGCGTAGCGCATGGCTCGACCAGTCGGTGGAGGCATGCTGTCGCAAGTACGCGGCAGTCAAGTGCTCGGCACTCTCGCAGCACGGTTTGGATGCGGGGCATACCGACGCCGATCAGGCGCTGGAGCAGTATTACTACCAGCGGGCGCGCGCCTTCTTCGACAAGCATGAGCTCGAGCGAACAGTTCAGGTCGACTTCCTGGATGCCCTGCTGGGTGGCTACCTTTCCCTGTCGGACTTCGCCTGAAGCGTGAATACCGGAGACATGAACGTGAACAACCAGATCATTCCTTTCAATAAGCCATTTGTGGTTGGCAAAGAGCTGTTCTATATCGCCCAGGCGGTGATGAATGGTGGTATCGCCGGCGATGGACAGTTCACGCGCTTATGCCAGGAATGGCTCGAGGTCAATCTGGGGTGTCCCAGGGCGCTGCTGACGCATTCGTGCACGGCGGCCCTCGAGATGGCGGCGATCCTGGCGGATATTGGGCCGGGAGATGAAGTCATCATGCCGTCGTTCACTTTCGTGTCCACTGCCAACGCTTTCGTTCTTCGCGGCGCGGTGCCGGTTTTCGTGGATGTGCGCGAGGATACCCTCAACCTGGACGAGCGCCTTATCGAAGCCGCCATCACCGAGAAGACCAAGGCGATTGTCGCGGTGCATTATGCGGGGCAGCCTTGCGATATGGCTGCCTTGCTGCATCTGTGCGACAAGCACGGTCTGATTCTCATTGAAGATGCCGCCCAGGCGATCCTCGCCCGGGAAAAGGATCGCGCACTGGGGACCTTTGGGCATCTGGGATGCCTGAGTTTTCATGAAACGAAGAATGTGATCAGCGGTGAGGGAGGGGCGCTACTCATCAACGATCCCAAGTTGATTGAGCGGGCTGAAATCATCTGGCAGAAAGGTACCAATCGCAAAGCCTTTTCCCGAGGCGAGGTGAGCAAGTACACCTGGGTGGATGTGGGGTCGTCTTTTCTTCCCAGCGAGCTGACGGCTGCTTTCCTCTATGCCCAACTAGAGCAGGGAGAGAGCATCAATGTACATCGTCGCGCTTTGTACGAGTCCTATTACCACCAACTAGAGCCTCTCGAAGCGGACGGTTGCTTGACCTTGCCTTGCGCGCCGGGTGGCAAGCCGGCCAACGCACATATCTTCTACATATTGATGCGTAGCAACGAGGCGCGTGGAGAGTTGATCGCGTTTCTTCGCGAGCGGGGTATCTATGCTGTGTTCCACTACGTGCCCTTGCATGATTCCCCGGCAGGCCTGCGTTACGCGCGCAGTGTCGGTCAGTTGCCTGTCACTCAGGAAGTTTCTGCAAGCTTGCTGCGCCTGCCGCTTTATTCTGACATGACCATCGAGCAGGTCACCGAGGTGTGCGAGGCGATCTTCCAATTCTTCGCAGGTACGCAGAAGGCGTAACGGCCTTGGCTCGGCGACTATTCAGCTGATTTCTGGAGTTTTTACCCCATGTCGAATTCCGTGCAGGTGGGCGCGGGCCTTGAGCAGGCCATGAAGCGTCTTCGGTTGATGTATGCCCGGCCGGAGCACCCGTACTACATCATGGCGCCGGACTACCGGGAAACCTCATCGGGGATTGCCTCGCTTCATTACCTCTGTCACCTGCTCAACCTCAACGGGCGAGAGGCCTACATCCTGGGCGGCAAAGTGGTGAACCCCGAGCTTAAGACGCCGTTGCTCGATGATGAGGCCAGCGAGCGTCACAGGCTTGCTGGTCGGGTGCCAATCGCAGTCTACCCCGAGGTCACGGTGGGCAACCCCTTCCATTGTTCGGTCGTGGCACGCTTTCTGTTGAACTTCGAAGGTTTCATCAGTGGGCGAGGAATGGAGGCGGCTCCCAGTGACCTGTGTTTTTACTCAGGCAAGCTGATCGCGCAAGACCACGGTCGTCCGGAAGGTGACCTGTTGTGCCTGCCTACCATCGATGTGGACCTGTTCTGTGCCGGAGAGCCCGTTGATCGGCGTGAAGGCCGGTATCTGTATCAGAATCGCCATCCGCTCGATGCCATTGACTATTCGATACTGCCAGAGGATATCCGCCTACTGAGCATGGCGAACGCTCTGACGTTGTCGGAGCTGGCGCAGCTGCTTCGCCGGGCGGAGGTGATGTATACCCATGAATGGTCGATGACCTGCGTAATCGCGGTGCTTTGCGGGTGTCCGGTCATTTTCATACCTGGGCATGGCATCGACCAGGCCTTCCTCGATGCCAGCTTTGTCGGCAGTGCCGGCTTCGCCATGCTGGATCGCGAAGATGCGTTGGCACATGCCCGTGGCGGCCTGGATGGAGCTTTGCAGCGTTATGTCGAGCGAACGGCGCCGTTCTGGAATCAGCTTGAAGTGTTCATCGCCAAGACGCAGGCGGCCGCCCGTCGTGAAGCCGTGGGTGATCGGCTAGGAGGGCGTGGCTGGTTGCGTCAGCGTTATCCCCGGCCGCGGCAGATGCAGGTGATTGATGAGCATCTGGCCAGTGCTACTGCTGTGCGCTTTGTCGTGCTGGTAAAGGACCATGGAGACGATGCAGCGCTGGCGGTTACCTTGGATAGCCTGGCTCGCGGCCTGTATCGGGAGGTGCGGACCTGTGTGTTGGATAGGGAGGGTTCCCGGGCGGGGTCGGCCACGGCCATTGATGCCTGCCTGAATGGGAGCTCCGATGAATGGTTCATGCTGGTCGATGCAGGCACCGAGTTTACCGCCAGTGGTTTGCTGGTGACGGCGCTCGAGCTGGTTCGGGCCTCGTCGGACTGCCTGGCTGTCTACGCTGACGAAGCCTTGTGCCAGGCGCAGGGCGTAGTCGAGACCGCCCTACGCCCTGATCTGAATCTGGATATGTTGCTGGCTTTCCCGGAGAGCCTGTCGCGACATTGGCTGTACCGATGCGATGCCTGGCGTCAGCTAGGTGGTTTCAGCGAGGCTGCCGGTCGTGCGCTCGAGCTGGATTATCAGTTGCGTTTGATCAGTGAGCACGGGTTGGGATGCGTTGGTCATGTAAGTGAGCCGTTGCTGATTGGCAATGCGTTGCTGCTACAGCCGTGTGAAGACGTTTGCGCGGTCATCGAGGCGCACCTGCAGGGGCGAGGATATCTCGGCGCTCGGGCGTTGCCATTGACCACTGCTCCTGGTCGCTATCGAATCGAGTACGCGCATCAACAGTCGGCCTCGGTCAGCATCATCATTTTCCTTGAAGGGCAGTTGGTGAACTTCCAGCGTTGTCTGGAGGGCTTGCTGGCGCAGACGGCTCATGTCGGGTACGAAGTATTGCTGGTTGAGCCGGGCAGCGACGATGAGGTGCTACTGGACTGGTTGGCGATGGTCGGGCAAATGGGGGAGGGGCGCTTCAAGGTCCTTCGCTTCGAGCCCGGCCATGCACGCGCGGCCATGTGCAATGCGGCAGCCGAGCAGGCTCGTGGCGATTATCTGCTATGGCTGGATGCTGATAGCGTGGTGCTTGATGATGATTGGCTGCCCACGTTGCTCAATCATGCCCAGCGTCCGGAGGTGGGGGCGGTTGGTTGCAAGCTGTTGTCCCGCGATGGTGCTATCCATCAGGCAGCCCTGGTGCTGGGGCTGGGGGGCGGGGTTGGGCGTGCCTTCGAGGGGCGGTCGGTGCAGGATCCGGGTTACATGGGGCGCCTTGGACTGGAGCAGGATTGTTCGGCTGTCGGTGGTGAGTGTCTCATGGTGCGCCGCTCGCTGTTTGTCGAGCTTGGTGGCTTCGATACCGATCCGTTGTATTCCCGCTGGGCGGCTGTGGACCTGTGCCTGCGGTTGGCTCAGGCGGGTTATCTGAATGTCTGGACGCCTCACGCCAGGGTATTGCTGGATGCTCCGCCGCCTGCGCCGGCCAGTGCCGAGCAGGAGGAAGCGCTATATGCGCGCTGGTTGCCGCAGTTGGCGCATGATGCGGCGTACAACGTCAACTTTTCGCTGAGTACCGGCGAGGAGTTCGCCGTTCAGGGCTATGAAATGAGTTGGCGACCGTTGCAGGGGGTGGTGCCAAGCGTGCTGGCCTTTGTGGTCGATCAGGAGCAGGCAGTACCCTCGCGGCTGCTGGAACCCATGGGGTCCTTGCGTGAGGCAGGTCGTCTGGAGGGGGCTGTGGTCGCCGGGACATTGTCAGCTGTGGAAATAGAGCGCTTCAATCCCTCAAGTGTTGTCCTGCAGGGGGCGCTGGATGAGGCTGGGCTATTGACCTTGCGTAGGCTGCGAGCTTTCTCGCAGGCGTTCAAGGTCTACGATCTGGATCGTTATCCGCAGGATCTGGGCGGTGCACACCTGCTTCATGGCGAAGATCTGGAGCGGCGTATCCGGCCTGCGGTGATGCAGGCTGACAGGGTGCTGGTTGCAACGGCCGCCGCAGCCGAGAGGCTGCAGGGTTGGCATGACGATGTCCGGGTGCTCGAAAATGTGCTGCCAGCTTCGTGGGGGCGCTTGCAAGGGGGGCGGCGCGCAGGAGAGAAGCCCCGCGTGGGATGGATCGGGTGTCGTGATGCGTACCTGCTCGCCGAAGTAGTGCCGGTGCTGGCGGGCGAGGTCGACTGGGTTGTGCTGGGGGATTGTCCTGCCAGCTTGTTGCCCTATCTCAAAGAGCATCATCATGCTGTGGATGCGCAATCCCTTGGCGTCACCCTGGCTGCCTTGGACCTGGACATCGCCCTTGTGCCGATGGGCGAGTCTGAGGTGAACGCATTTTCCGGTGACGTGCGTGTGCTCCAGCATGCGGCGTGCGGTCAGTCGGTAATCTGTAGTCGGGTGGCTGGCTTCGCAGGTGGCGATACCTTGCCATTGTCGAGGGTGAGCAATCAGGCCTGTGACTGGATTCGGGCGATACGTCTGCATCTTGATGATCGTGATGCATCTGCGGCCCTTGGCAGCGCCCAGCAGGCGATGGTGCGCAGTGATTGGTTGCTCGAGGGGCAGAGGCTGGACGCCTGGCGACGCGCCGTGCTCGCGGGTTGATCGAGTCGGTGAATTCACAACAAGGGCGCCAGGAGTGGCGCCCTTGTTGTTTGTATGGGCCCGCATGGGCTGAAGTGACCCATGTGGGGCAGTATCAGCAGAAACTGATATTGTGCTGCTGGCTTCCGTAGACTACACGCGCTGCGGTGATCAACTGGTAGGGGATTTCGACGTAGGGGACGTCCGAGTTGGTCAGGGCCATGTCCATCAGCTGAACGAGCATGGAGTTCTTCCTGACCAGGATTACATCCGACCAGTCGGTATTGGTCATGGCGACCGGGATGAAATCAGAGCGTTTGATGAAGCTACCCAGTGCTTCGAGCACGCCCAGGTTCTGTTTGGTGCCATTCGGGCTGTGGCAGCAGTCATTGAGCATGATGAAGCCGTCTTCGGCGACCAGGTCCTGGTAGTACATCAGGTCGCGCAGGATATATTCGTACTGGTGGTTGGCATCGATGTACACCAGGTCGAACTTGCTGATGTCGGTTTCCTGTCGGATTTTTTCGATGGCGCCGATGGTCTCGGAACGGATAATTGTCACTTCCGGCAGGTGAGTGAAGCGTTCCCGGCATTCTTCGTACAGTTTGTCCCAGGTCTGCTGGTCGTGAAGGGAGCCTCCGTAGTAATAGGCGTAGGTATCGACGGGAGCGACCCAGGGCGGCAGTTGATCGAAAGGGCTGTACGCATCGTTGGCCGCCTTGCTCCAGCTGTCGATGAGCACCATCTTTTCCGGCGACAGCGCCGAGTGGATTTTAAGTGCGTTTTCTCCGCGCAGAACCCCAAGCTCGGCGACGATCGGACGCTTTTCCATTATTTGGAAAAGTGCGCCCAGCAGCGTGTACAGATTTTCCCGATGGGTGTGGCAGACCTTCATTGCGCTGTCCTTTATCGTTGGGTGGTCTTGCTTGCAGAGGCCGAATCCGCACAGGTTCAATTCGCTTCGGCTCGGCCCGGCATTCTGGATCTGGATTAGCTAACGCAAGATATGTGCCGCTGGCATGCCTTGCATGTGGCTGTATAGGTGGGAGAAATGCATCATTGCGTGACTTGGCAGTCGAAACGTGCATCTTTAATCTATTGAGTCAGCGGGCAGCCTCGTCGATGCGGTAGGCAGGGTGCATGATCTTGGTCGCGAAGCCCGCGAATTTTCGCCATTTCCATCGGGAAGCCACAATGATTGGCATCAAAAGCATCGCCAGTTACGTACCTGTAGAGGGTGTCGACAATTACGCCCAGGGTGCGAAATTCGGCAAGGATCAGGATTTCATCTTCGGCAAGATCGGTTCGACCTTCCTGCCGCGCAAGGGTTTCGATCAGGAAACCTCCGACCTGTGCGTCGAGGCCGCTCGGGCACTGTTTGCTGGCAACCCGGCGCTAGATCCGGCGTCCATCGATGTGGTGATCGTCGTTACCCAGAACGGCGATGCCGAAGGCCTGCCGCATACCGCGGCGATCGTCCAGAACAAGCTGGGCTTGTCTACCGCCATCGCTGCCTTCGATATCTCGCTGGGCTGCTCCGGCTATGTCTATGGCCTGTATGCCATGAAGGGCTTCATGGATGCCGCGGGGCTGAAGAATGGCTTGTTGATCACCGCAGATCCCTATTCGAAGATTGTCGACCCTGAGGACCGCAACACCACCATGCTGTTCGGCGATGCTGCAACGGCCACCTGGATGGGAGAGGGCGCTGCCTGGCAGCTGGGCAAGTCGCTGTTTGGCAGTGATGGGGCGGGTGCCGAGCACTTGCGCACCACCGAAGGCACGTTCTTCATGAATGGTCGTCAGGTCTATAATTTTGCCCTGGTCAAGGTGCCGGCGCACCTGCAGCAGTTGCTCGAGACCAGTCACTTGAAGGCCGAGGATATTGACCTTTACTGCCTGCATCAGGGGAGCGCGGCGATCGTCGATGCGGTCTCGCAGCGTTTCGACGAGGGGCGTCAGCGCGAGAAGTTCGTCAAGGACATGGTCGAGACTGGCAATACCGTGTCTTCGAGCATTCCGCTGCTATTGGAAAAGCATGTGATCGGCTCGCAGTGCAGGCGTGTCGCGCTCAGTGGTTTTGGCGTCGGTCTGTCATGGGGCTCGGCAATCATCGAGCGCAATGGCTAAGCTCCGCGTGTCTATATAGAAGAGGCGCTGTCCGTTATCGGTCAGCGCTTTTTTGTTTTTTGGCTGTTGGTAATTTGGTGTCAAACCCCTGATTTCATTGGAGTGGCAGGATGCCAGTAAAAAAATTGGGAAATCGCCCTAAAGCAAACTGCCCTGGCGACGATAAACATTACGAAGGTTCTCTAGGCCACCTACCCGGCGAATTGCCAAGGCCGGAAGCCGTAGTACCCAATCCAACGAGGAATTCGTCATGGCTTTGACTGTAAACACTAACACCACCTCTCTGGGCGTTCAGAAGAACCTGAACCGTGCTTCCGACGCACTGAGCACTTCGATGACCCGTCTGTCCTCCGGCCTGAAAATCAACAGCGCCAAAGACGACGCCGCCGGCCTGCAGATCGCTACCCGCATGACCTCGCAGATCCGTGGTCAGACCATGGCCATCAAAAACGCCAACGACGGTATCTCCATCGCCCAGACCGCTGAAGGCGCGATGCAAGAGCAGACCAACATTCTGCAGCGTATGCGCGAACTGGCACTGCAATCGCGTAACGACTCGAACAGCTCGCAAGACCGCGACGCACTGGACAAAGAGTTCCAGTCGATGCTGCAAGAGATCGACCGTATCGCTGACTCCACCCAGCTGAACGGCAAGAACCTGCTGGACGGTACCGGCGGCCAGATGGTCTTCCAGGTTGGTTCGAACGTTGGCGCTGCCAACCAGATCACCATCAGCCTGAGTGCTGCGATGAAAACCACCGGTACTGGCGCAGCCCTGACTGCCCTGGCCGGCAAGAGCATCACCGGTGCCGACAGCTCCTCCGCTCAAGCTACCTTCAGCGCCGCTGTAAGCGCCATCGACGCCGCTCTGCAAGCGATCAACACCTCGCGTGCCGATCTGGGTGCTTCGCAGAACCGTCTGACCAGCACCATCAACAACCTGCAGAACATCAACGAGAACGCCGAAGCCGCCCGTGGCCGTGTACAGGACACCGACTTCGCTGCTGAAACTGCCCAGCTGACCAAGCAGCAGACCCTGCAGCAGGCTTCGACCTCGGTTCTGGCCCAGGCCAACCAGCTGCCATCGGCAGTCCTGAAGCTGCTGGGCTAATCTGCCTGATAGCTGATGGCGGGGGAGTGCTCTCCAGGCGCTTCCCCGCCTTTTCATTGTGAGGTGCTGGACATGGACATGAGCGTCAAGCTGAACCTGTCTTACCCGGCTGCGCGCACGGCCGAGCAGGTTGCTGAAAAACCGGTTGCGCGGTCGCCAGGCACTTCCGGTGACGGCGAGAAGCAGCAGGATCCGGGCAAGGTGCAGAGCGCCGACAAGGTACAGGCTGCAAATGATGTCAAAGGCGCTGTCTCGGAGATCGAGAAGTTCCTGAAGGAAACGCGACGCAATCTGGAGTTCGTCACAGACGAAGAGTCCGGTAAGATCGTGGTCAAGGTCATTGCCAGTGAAACTGGTGAGTTGATTCGTCAGTTGCCCTCGGAAGAGGCCCTGCGGATCGCCCATAGCCTGAGCGATGTCAAAAGTATTCTGTTCGACGCCAAGGTCTGATTGGCGGCGAGCGCAAATATGTGATTCAAGTCAGTCTTGCAGGAGCGGGGCTGGCCCATCGAAGAGAGGAGCGACAGCATGGCAAGCCCGATTACTACCAACACGGGTGCGGGCTACGGGCTCGATATCAAGAACATCGTCAGCGTGTTGGTGAATGCCGACACCTCGGCCAAGGCCAACCAGATTGCTCGGCAGACGAGCAACAACTCCGCGATGATCTCCGGTATCGGTTCCCTGCGCAGCGCCTTGACGGCGTTCCAGGACGCCATGAAGAAGCTCAACGACAAGAACGCGCCTTCGTTCAATGCCTTCGCAGGCACTTCCGCTGACGAGAAAGTGGTCAAGATCAAGTCGAGCAACTCGGCGGTCGCAGGGACCTACGATATCAAGGTCGACAAGTTGGCTACCGCCTCCAAGGTTGCCAGCAAGCAGTTCGCAGGTGGTGCCAGCACGGCGATCGGCGCCGGTGAGCTGACCATCAGTCAGAACGGCAAGGACTACAAGGTCAATGTCGCCAGCGGTGCCACGCTGCAGAGCGTGCGCGACCAGATCAACAAGGAAATGAGCTCCAACGGCATTACCGCCAACATCATCAACGAGGCGGGCGGTTCGCGCCTGGTGTTCAGCTCTACCACGACCGGCAAGGGTAGCGACATCTCTGTCGGTGGTATTCCGGAGCTGGCCATCAACGGTACTCAGCCCATCAGCGGAAGTGGTGCGGGTTACATCAGTGGTTTGGCCCAGGACGCGGAGTTCTCCATCGACGGGCTGGCACTGAAAAGCCCGAAGAATACCGTCGACCAGGCCATCAGTGGCCTGACGCTCGAGCTCACCGGTGTCTCCACGGGCGGTAATCCCACGAAGGCGACTGTTGCGCTGGACAACGAAGGCCTGAAGAAATCCGTGCAGTCGTTCGTCGATGCCTATAACACCCTGCAGAAGGCTGTTACTGCGCTGGTCACACCTGAGAAAGATGCCAATGGCAACGTCAAGAGCCTTGGTCCGCTGACCAACGACCCGACTACCCGGTCGTTGCTGGGTGATGTGCGCAAGGTGCTGACGGAAGTGGGGGCAGGAGACAAGCTGACCACGCTCAGTCAGTTGGGTATCAACACCCAGAAAGATGGCACCCTGGAGTTCAACAGCACCAAGTTCACCTCTGCATTGAACGACAAGAAGCTGGGTTCTGAGATCCAGGAGCTGTTCACGGGGACCAATGGTCTGTTCGAACGGATGAACAAGGCCATCGATCCATACAACTCGACCGGCGGCATGCTCGATTCCCGCAAGACGAACCTCGACAAGGCGGCCAAGAATCTGGAAAACCAGCAGGCGGCGCTGGATCGTCGCACCGAGTTGCTGACGGCATCGCTGACCAAGAAATTCTCCGCGCTCGACACCGCCCTGGCCAAGATGAAGAAGCAGGGCGAGCAGATCACCTCGATCTTCGAGGCCATGAATGCCCAGGCCAAGAAATCCTGATCGATCGAGCATGACAAAAGCCCGGCGGCGCCACACAGGCGTGCCGGGCTTTGTCTTTTCTGGCTAAAGTTTTTTGACGTGGCGGCGATACAAGAGGTATATGCACTTTTTCGCTGCAACGAGGTAGATCCATGAACCCGATGTTGGCCCTTCGGCAATACCAGAAAGTCAATGGCGCGGCACAGACTTCCGAGGCCAGTCCGCACCGTCTGGTGCAAATGCTCATGCAGGGTGGTCTCGATCGCCTGGCCCAGGCCAAGGGCGCCATTGCCCGCAAGGATATCGCCCAAAAGGGCATCCTGATCGGCAAGGCCATCGATATCATCGGGGGCCTGCGCGAAGGTCTCGACCTGGAAAACCATGCCGACAGCTTGGCCGACCTGGACAACCTGTACACCTACATGAGCCGTCGCCTGGTCGAGGCGAACGTCAAGAACGACCCCGAGATCATCGACGAAGTCGCGCGGCTGCTGATCACGGTCAAGGAAGGCTGGGATGCGATCGGCGAGCAGCTGCCGACGCCCTGAAGCAGGAGGTTGTCATGAGTGAGGTAATCGATCGTATCGACCAGACCCGCGAGTTGCTGCTGGCCGCCTTGGCCAGCCGTGATTGGGATGCGGTGGGCGAACTAGATCTTGAATGCCGTCTGTGTGTTGAAGACGTGCTGGCCGAGGCCTTGTCTAACGAGGATGAGGTTCGCGCAAGCCTGGAGCAGCTGCAGGGTGTCTATCGGCAGCTAATTGAAGTTGCAAGTGGCGAGCGTCAATCGGTAGTCGACGAGATGGCGAAGATCCGTCAGGCAGAAAACGCGACAAAGGTATACCATTTGTTCACCTGACCACAGGTGACACAAAAATCAGCGCGCCATAAATTTGACTGTGTGCCGTTTTTTGACTTTACTAGTGGCTGTTTTCGAAATTCAGACGTCCGAACACTGACCATTCAGTCGGAATGATGTCGTGCACGCCTTCGGGCGCCGATATGACTAGGGAAGTTGCTATTGCATGTGGCGTGAAACCAAGATTCTCCTGATCGATGACGACAGCGAACGCCGCCGCGATCTGGCGGTGGTCCTGAATTTTCTCGGCGAAGAAAACCTGTCCTGCTCCAGCGACGACTGGCAGCAGGTGGTCGAGGGTTTGTCTTCCAGCCGTGAAGTGCTGTGTGTCCTCATCGGTACCGTAAATGCCCCGGCCAGCGTGCTGGGGCTCCTTAAGACAGTGGCCGGGTGGGATGAGTTCCTTCCGGTTCTGCTTCTGGGTGAAATTTCTTCTGCGGACTTCCCCGAGGACCTGCGCCGTCGTGTGCTGTCCAACCTCGAGATGCCGCCGAGCTACAGCCAGTTGCTCGACTCCCTGCACCGTGCCCAGGTCTATCGCGAGATGTACGACCAGGCCCGCGAGCGCGGTCGTCAGCGCGAGCCCAATCTGTTCCGCAGCCTGGTGGGTACCAGTCGTGCCATCCAGCATGTGCGGCAGATGATGCAGCAGGTCGCTGACACCGATGCCAGTGTGCTGATCCTTGGCGAGTCCGGCACCGGCAAGGAAGTGGTGGCGCGCAACCTGCACTACCACTCCAAGCGCCGCGAGGCACCCTTCGTCCCGGTCAACTGCGGGGCGATCCCGGCGGAGTTGCTCGAAAGCGAATTGTTCGGTCACGAGAAGGGCGCCTTTACTGGCGCGATAACCAGCCGTGCCGGGCGTTTCGAGCTGGCCAACGGCGGTACGTTGTTCCTCGACGAGATCGGCGACATGCCGCTGCCGATGCAGGTCAAGCTGCTGCGCGTACTGCAGGAGCGCACCTTCGAGCGGGTCGGCAGCAACAAGACCCAGAGCATCGATGTGCGCATCATCGCTGCGACGCACAAGAACCTCGAGACCATGATCGAGGACGGGACCTTCCGCGAAGATTTGTATTACCGGCTGAACGTGTTCCCTATCGAGATGGCGCCGTTGCGTGAGCGGGTGGAAGATATCCCGCTGCTGATGAACGAGCTGATCTCGCGCATGGAGCACGAGAAGCGCGGTTCGATCCGCTTCAACTCCGCGTCGATCATGTCGTTGTGCCGCCACGGCTGGCCGGGCAACGTCCGCGAGCTGGCCAACCTGGTGGAGCGCATGGCGATCATGCATCCGTACGGGGTGATCGGTGTGGCGGAGCTGCCGAAGAAGTTCCGCTACGTCGATGATGAAGACGAGCAACTGGTGGACAGCCTGCGCTCCGACCTGGAAGAGCGCGTGGCGATCAACGGCCATGCGCCGAATTTCGCCAACCACGCCATGCTGCCGCCGGAAGGTTTGGACCTTAAGGACTACCTCGGCAGCCTGGAGCAAGGCCTGATCCAGCAGGCGCTGGATGATGCCAATGGCATCGTTGCGCGTGCTGCAGAGCGTCTGCGTATCCGTCGGACCACGCTGGTCGAGAAGATGCGCAAGTACGGCATGAGCCGGCAAGGTGGCGAGGACCAGGCCGACGAGTGACGTTTGCTCGCCCGGGGTCGCGATGCGGCCCCGGGCGTTGACGTCGATCAGCGTGCAATGCTGCCTGGTGTCATTGTCCCCATCTTCGGCACGGCTATTGCTACACCGCAGGCAACATACCGTTTTTATGACGGTCAGCCATGCGAGAGAGCACGATGCCCCAGGCCGCCCACCGTTCCCCAGCCCCCGATTCGCGAGGGCACACCCCGCTTGAGCAGGAGAGCCGGCAGGGTCTTGAGCAGGCGTTCGCCCTGTTCGATCAGGTCTCCAGCCAGTTGAGCCACTCCTACAGCATGCTTGAGTCGCGGGTCAGCGAGCTCAAGGGCGAGTTGGCAGTGGTCAGTGCCCAGCGCATGGCCGAGCTGGACGAGAAAGAGCGCCTGGCCAACCGTCTGCAGAACTTGCTCGATCTGCTGCCTGGCGGGGTGATCGTCATCGATGGTGAGGGCTGTGTGCGCGAGGCGAATCCGGCGGCTCGCGAGCTGCTGGGTGAACCTTTGACCGGGCTGCTGTGGCGCCAGGTGATTGCGCGCAGTTTCGCGCCGCGCGAGGACGACGGTCATGAGGTTTCCTTGCGTGACGGGCGTCGTTTGTCCATTGCCACCCGCTCTCTGGATGCCGAGCCCGGGCAGTTGGTGCTGCTCAATGACCTGACCGAAACGCGTCGCCTTCAGGGCCAGTTGGCGCGACACGAGCGTCTGTCTTCGTTGGGGCGCATGGTTGCCTCCCTCGCGCATCAGATTCGCACGCCCTTGTCGGCCGCGATGCTCTATGCCAGCCACTTGGCGGACCCGGAGCAGGCGTTGGCCTGCGACACGCGCCTGCGTTTTGCCGGCAATCTCAAGGAACGCCTGCACGAACTGGAGCATCAGGTTCGCGACATGCTGGTGTTCGCCCGTGGCGAGCTGCCACTCAATGATCGAGTCAGCCCCAAGGGGTTGTTCCAGGCCTTGCAGCAAGCCGCTCACTCCCATGTGCAGGGGCATGCGGTGCGCTGGCAATGTGATACCCATCTGGGAGAACTGCTGTGCAACCGCGATACGCTGGTGGGTGCATTGCTCAACCTGATCGAAAATGCCGTGCAGGCCGGTGGCGAGTCGGCGCGTTTGAAGATTCATCTGCTGCGCCGCGAAAACGCTGTGCACCTGTGTGTCAGCGATGCAGGCAGTGGTATCGATAGCCAGTTGTTGGCGCGTTTGGGGGAGCCGTTTTTGACCACCAAGTCCACGGGTACCGGGCTGGGGGTGGCTGTGGTCCAGGCAGTGGTGCGGGCGCACCGCGGTACGCTGCGCCTGCGTTCCCGGGTGGGGCGCGGTACATGCGCCACCGTGGAGCTGCCATTGATCGGTGTTCAGGAGGAGGCGGGGCAATGACGATGAAGGTGCTGCTGGTCGAGGATGACCGAGTCCTGCGCCAGGCGCTGGCCGACACCCTGGAGATCGGCGGCCTCGCTCACCGTGCAGTTGGTAGTGCTGAGGAAGCGTTGCGGGCGGTCGCAGAGGAATCCTTTGCGCTGGTAGTCAGTGATGTGAACATGCCTGGCATGGATGGCCACGAGCTGCTGGCACAATTACGCCGTCACCACCCGCACTTGCCGGTGCTGCTGATGACGGCTCACGCGGCTGTGGAGCGTGCGGTGGAAGCCATGCGCCAGGGAGCGGTCGACTATCTGGTAAAACCATTCGAACCCAAGGCCTTGCTCGACCTGGTGGCACGCCATGCTGTCGGTGGCGGTGCCGTGGGTGACGAAGCGGGGCCTGTTGCCTGTGAGCCTGCCAGTCGGCAACTGCTGGAGCTGGCTGTAAGGGTTGCGCAAAGCGACTCGACGGTGTTGATTTCCGGCGAGTCGGGCACGGGCAAGGAAGTGCTGGCGCGATTCATACATCAGCAGTCGCGCCGAGCCGGGCAGGCGTTCGTGGCGATCAACTGCGCGGCGATTCCTGACAACATGCTCGAAGCCACGCTTTTCGGCCATGAGAAGGGTGCCTTTACCGGGGCCATCGCCGCGCAGGCTGGCAAGTTCGAGCAGGCGGACGGCGGTACCTTGCTGCTCGATGAGATCTCTGAAATGCCGCTGGGGCTGCAGGCCAAGTTGCTGCGTGTGCTGCAGGAGCGTGAGGTGGAGCGGGTAGGCGGGCGCAAGCCGGTGGTGCTGGATATTCGCGTGTTGGCTACCACCAACCGCGATCTGGCGGAGGAGGTTGCTGCCGGCCGCTTCCGGGAGGACCTGTACTACCGCCTATCGGTATTCCCCATGGCTTGGCGTGCATTGCGTGATCGGCCGGCCGACATCGTGCCGCTCGCAGAGCGTTTGCTGGCACGTCATGTCAGCAAGATGCACCACGCTCAGGTCAAGCTATCCGCTGAGGCGCGGGCGTGCCTGCAGGCTTACGCCTGGCCTGGCAACGTCCGCGAGTTGGATAATGCGCTGCAGAGGGCGTTGATCCTGCAGCAGGGCGGAGTGATCGAGGCGGCGGATTTTTGTCTGGCTGGCGCCATTCCATTGTCGGCATCCAAAGTGGCCACTATTGAGCCGGTATTTGCGGATTCTGGGGGTGAGGCCGGTGGGCTGGGTGATGACATGCGTCGCCACGAATACCAGATGATCATCGACACCTTGCGTGCCGAGCGCGGTCGTCGCAAGGAGGCGGCCGATCGTCTGGGGATCAGCCCTAGAACCCTGCGTTACAAGCTTGCGCAGATGCGTGATGCCGGGTTCGATGTCGAGGCCAGTCTGTTCGGCTGATACGTCCTTTTGAATGTTTTCTGAGTGGCTGGCACTTCTCTTGCTAGCTCCATCACTATTCGCTGCATGAGTGTCAAAAAAAGTGCGGCCGCCGGAGAGAGAAGTCCATGACCCAAGGTGTTGAATTCAATCGTCTGATGTTGGACATGCGCGCCATGCAGGCCGATGCCATGTCCCTGCCCAAGGTTGGCGCCGCGCCTGAGCTCGCGCCTGGGCAGAGCAGCTTTGCCGATATGCTCGGCCAGGCCATTGG
Source organism: Pseudomonas soli (assembly GCF_021283165.2). Taxonomy (NCBI): domain Bacteria; kingdom Pseudomonadati; phylum Pseudomonadota; class Gammaproteobacteria; order Pseudomonadales; family Pseudomonadaceae; genus Pseudomonas; species Pseudomonas soli. The sequence continues at coordinate 4,286,400 of NZ_CP128543.1, read as the reverse complement.
CAAGGTGAATGAGGTTCAGCAGGCATCCAGCCAATTGTCCAGCGCTTTCGAAATTGGCAAGAGTGGTGTTGACCTGACTGACGTGATGATCGCCTCGCAAAAGGCTTCCGTGTCGTTCCAGGCACTTACCCAGGTTCGTAACAAGCTGGTGCAAGCGTACCAGGACATCATGCAGATGCCGGTATAAGGGCGAGAGTGAGTCATGGCCGAAGCAGTCGTCGATAACGCCCCCGCCAAGAGTGGCCCTCCAGCAGCCAAGCCGCCGCTGTTCGGCATGTCGTTCCTGGAAAACATTTCGCAGATGCCCATGCTGCGTCAGGTCGGCCTGCTGGTCGGGCTGGCGGCAAGCGTGGCCATCGGCTTCGCCGTGGTGCTCTGGTCGCAGCAGCCGGACTACCGCCCGCTCTATGGCAGCCTGGCGGGCATGGACACCAAGCAGGTGATCGATACCCTGACCACCTCCGACATCCCGTATCGCGTGGAGCCGAACTCCGGCGCGCTGCTGGTCAAGGCCGACGATCTCTCCCGTGCGCGTCTGAAACTCGCTGCGGCCGGCGTGGCGCCGAGCGATGGCAATGTCGGCTTCGAATTGCTCGATAAAGAGCAAGGGCTGGGTACCAGCCAGTTCATGGAAGCTACCCGTTACCGTCGCAGCCTTGAAGGCGAGCTGGCGCGTACGGTATCGAGCCTGAACAACGTCAAGGCAGCCCGTGTGCACCTGGCGATCCCGAAAAGTTCGGTGTTCGTGCGCGATGAGCGCAAGCCCAGTGCTTCGGTACTGGTCGAGCTGTATCCGGGGCGCGCCCTGGAAGCCGGCCAGGTGATGGCGATTGTCAATCTGGTGGCGACCAGTGTGCCGGAGCTGGACAAGTCCCAGGTGACCGTAGTCGACCAGAAGGGCAACCTGCTCTCCGACCAGTTGCAAGACACGGCCCTGAGCATGGCGGGCAAGCAATTCGACTACAGCCGTCGCATGGAAAGCATGCTCACTCAGCGTGTGCACAATATTCTGCAGCCAGTGCTGGGTAACGACCGCTACAAGGCAGAGGTGTCTACTGACGTCGACTTCAGTGCTGTCGAGTCCACCTCCGAACAGTTCAACCCCGACCAACCGGCGCTGCGCAGCGAGCAATCGGTCAATGAGCAGCGTGCCAGCAGCCAAGGGCCGCAGGGTGTGCCGGGGGCGTTGAGTAACCAGCCGCCGGCCGGTGCCTCTGCCCCTGAAAACGCTACCGCTGGCGCGACACCTGCCGGCGCGATTCAGCCGGGCCAGCCGCTGGTGGACGCCAATGGCCAACAGATCATGGACCCGGCGACTGGCCAGCCGATGCTGGCGCCATACCCGAGCGACAAGCGCCAGCAAAGTACCAAGAACTTCGAACTGGACCGTTCCATCAGCCACACCCGCCAGCAGCAAGGTCGCCTGACCCGCCTGTCGGTAGCCGTGGTGGTGGACGACCAGGTCAAGCTGGACCCCGCCACTGGCGAAGCCACCCGTACCCCGTGGGGCGCCGAGGACCTGGCGCGCTTCACCCGCCTGGTACAGGATGCGGTAGGTTTCGATGCCAGCCGTGGCGACAGCGTTACCGTGATCAACGTGCCGTTCGCCGCCGACCGTGGCGACGAGCTGGTCGATATTCCGTTCTACTCGCAGCCCTGGTTCTGGGACATCGTCAAGCAAGTGCTGGGTGTGCTGTTCATCCTGGTGCTGGTGTTCGGCGTGCTGCGTCCAGTGCTCAACAACATTACAGGTGGCGGCAAGCAGGCGGCCACGGACAGCGACATGGAGCTGGGCGGCATGATCGGTCTGGATGGCGAACTGGCCAACGACCGCGTCAGCCTGGGTGGCCCGACAAGCATTCTGTTGCCGAGCCCGAGCGAGGGTTACGAGGCACAGCTCAACGCAATCAAGGGCCTGGTGGCCGAAGACCCGGGCCGCGTGGCCCAGGTCGTGAAAGAGTGGATCAACGCCGATGAGTGACAATCGAGCCATTACCGCCAAGCTGAGCCGCGTCGACAAGGCGGCCATCCTTCTGCTCTCGCTCGGCGAGACCGATGCCGCGCAAGTCCTGCGCCACATGGGGCCCAAGGAAGTGCAGCGGGTGGGTGTGGCCATGGCGCAGATGGGCAACGTCCATCGCGAGCAGGTCGAGCAGGTAATGAGCGAGTTCGTCGAAATCGTCGGCGACCAGACCAGCCTGGGCGTCGGTTCCGACGGCTACATCCGCAAGATGCTCAACCAGGCCCTCGGCGAGGACAAGGCCAACGGCCTGATCGACCGCATCCTGCTCGGTGGCAACACCAGCGGCCTGGACAGCCTCAAGTGGATGGAGCCGCGTGCCGTGGCCGATGTCATCCGCTACGAGCACCCGCAGATCCAGGCCATCGTGGTCGCCTACCTCGACCCCGACCAGGCCGGCGAGGTGCTGAGCAACTTCGACCACAAGGTGCGCCTGGACATCGTCCTGCGCGTGTCGTCGCTCAACACCGTACAGCCAGCGGCGCTCAAGGAACTCAACCAGATCCTCGAGAAGCAGTTCTCTGGCAACTCCAATGCCGCGCGCACCACCCTGGGTGGCATCAAGCGCGCCGCCGATATCATGAACTTCCTCGACAGTTCGGTGGAAGGCGCGCTGATGGACTCGATCCGCGAGATCGACAGCGACCTGTCGGAGCAGATCGAAGACTTGATGTTCGTCTTCAACAACCTGGCCGACGTCGACGACCGTGGCATCCAGGCGCTGCTGCGCGAAGTGTCGTCGGACGTGCTGGTGGTGTCGCTCAAGGGCGCCGACGAGCGGGTCAAGGACAAGATCTTCAAGAACATGTCCAAGCGTGCGTCCGAGCTGCTGCGCGACGACCTGGAGGCCAAGGGGCCGGTACGGGTCAGCGACGTGGAAACGGCGCAGAAGGAAATCCTCACCATCGCCCGCCGCATGGCCGAGGCCGGCGAGATCGTGCTTGGCGGCAAGGGCGCCGAGGAAATGATTTAAGCGGCAGGTTTCAAGCTGCAAGCGACAAGAAACAGCGGGTCAAGCAAGGGCTGCCGTTTCTTGCTGCTTGAAGCTTGATGCTTGCAGCTAAAGAGGTTTTTGAGCATGTCCACCACCGAACACCCCAGCGATCTGATCCGTGCCCGCGACCTTGAGGGCGTGGATGTCTGGTCGTTGCCTAGCTTCGATCCGGAGCCTGAACCCCAGCCTGAGCCTGAGCCGACCGTCGTCGAGGAAGAAGTCGAAGAGGTGCCGCTGGAGGAAGTCCAGCCCCTTACCCTCGAAGAGCTTGAGGCCATTCGCCAGGAGGCCTACAACGAAGGTTTCGCCACCGGCGAGCGGGAAGGCTTCCACAGTACCCAGCTCAAGGTTCGTCAGGAGGCCGAAGTGGCGCTGGCCGCCAAACTTGCGAACCTGGAACAGGTCATGAACCACCTGCTGGAGCCGATCGCCGAGCAGGACACGCAGATCGAAAAGGCGCTGGTGCTGCTGGTGGCGAACATGACCCGCCAGGTCATCGGCCGCGAGTTGCGCGCAGATTCCAGCCAGATCACCCATGTGCTTCGTGAGGCACTGAAGCTGCTGCCGATGGGCGCTGACAACATCCGTATCCATCTCAATCCCCAGGACTTCGAGCTGGCCAAGACCCTGCGCGAGCGCCATGAGGAAGATTGGAAGCTACTTGAGGACGAAGCCCTGCTGCCTGGCGGTTGCCGGATCGAAACCGCCCACAGCCGCATCGACGCGACCATGGAAACCCGTATCGAGAAGGCCGTGGCGCAGCTGTTCGACCAATCCCATGACCAGGCATTGCACCCCGCGGCGCCGGATATTCAGGTCGAACTCGATGAGCCCGCAGGTGAAGCCGATGCGCCTTGAACGCACCAGTTTCGGCAAGCGCCTTGAAGGCTACGCCGATGCGGTGAGGCTGCCTGAGCAGCCAATCGTCGAGGGCCGCCTGCTGCGTATGGTCGGCCTCACGCTTGAGGCCGAAGGCCTGCGGGCAGCAGTGGGTAGCCGCTGCCTGGTGATCAACGACGACAGCTATCACCCTGTGCAGGTCGAGGCCGAAGTCATGGGTTTTGCCGGTGGCAAGGTGTTCCTGATGCCGGTCGGCAGCATTGTCGGGCTGGCGCCCGGTGCCCGCGTGGTGCCGCTGGATGACAGCGGCCGCTTGCCGATGGGCATGAGCATGCTCGGGCGGGTGCTCGATGGCGCCGGCCGTGCGCTGGATGGCAAGGGCGGCATGAAGGCCGAGGATTGGGTGCCGATGGATGGCCCGGTCATCAACCCCCTGAACCGTGACCCGATCAGCCAGCCATTGGACGTGGGCATTCGCAGCATCAATGGCCTGCTTACCGTGGGTCGCGGCCAGCGTCTGGGGCTGTTCGCCGGTACTGGTGTGGGCAAGTCGGTGCTGCTGGGCATGATGACGCGTTTTACCGAGGCCGAAATCATCGTGGTGGGGCTGATCGGTGAGCGGGGCCGCGAGGTTAAGGAGTTCATCGAGCACATTCTTGGTGAAGAGGGGCTCAAACGTTCGGTGGTGGTGGCCTCGCCTGCGGATGATGCCCCGCTGATGCGCCTGCGGGCAGCCATGTACTGCACGCGAATCGCCGAATATTTCCGTGACAAGGGCAAGAACGTCCTGCTGTTGATGGACTCGTTGACCCGTTTCGCCCAGGCCCAGCGTGAGATCGCCCTGGCAATCGGCGAGCCGCCGGCCACGCGTGGGTATCCGCCGTCGGTGTTCGCCAAGTTGCCCAAGCTGGTGGAGCGTGCCGGTAATGGCGAGCCGGGCGGTGGCTCGATCACCGCGTTCTATACCGTGCTCTCCGAGGGCGACGATCAGCAGGACCCGATCGCAGACTCGGCGCGGGGCGTGCTCGACGGGCACTTTGTGTTGTCCCGGCGCCTGGCCGAAGAGGGGCACTACCCGGCCATTGATATCGAAGCCTCGATCAGCCGGGTGATGCCTCAGGTGGTAGACCCTGATCACTTGCGCCAGGCGCAGAAATTCAAGCAGTTGTGGTCGCGCCTTTCGCAAAGCCGCGACCTGATCAGCGTCGGTGCCTATGTGGCTGGCGGTGACCCGGAAACCGACCTGGCCATTGCCTTGCAGCCCAAGCTGGTGGACTTCCTGCGCCAGGGCCTGGATGAAAACGTTGGCATGGCCCAGGGCCGCGAGCAGTTGGGCGCAATCTTTGCGCCGCCGGGGAACTGATAGGCCATGGCCCAGCCCAGCCGTGCCGCACGCCTGGCTCCCGTGGTGACCATGGCCGAGGAGGCCGAGCGCAAGGCCGCTCAGCGAGTAGGGCACTTTCAGCGAATGTTGACCGATGCGCAGGCCAAGCAGGCCGAGCTTGAAAGTTTCCGTGAGGCCTACCAGCAGCAGTGGATCAGCCGTGGCTCCAAGGGGGTCGACGGCAACTGGCTGGTCAATTACCAGCGTTTCCTTGGTCAGTTGGAAACGGCCATGACCCAGCAGCGCCAGAGCATGGCCTGGCACCAGAACAACCTCAACAACGCACGCAACGCCTGGCAGCAGACGTACGCACGGGTGGAGGGGTTGCGCAAGCTGGTGCAGCGCTACCTCGACGAGGCACGCAGGGCTGAAGACAAGCGCGAGCAGCGCCTGCTCGACGAGTTGTCCCAGCGCTTGCCGCGGCAGGGGCATCTGTAGGAAAGGGCTTGCCCGCCCGGCGTCAGCGCCTTGCACCGGCCCGTGGTGCCTGCTAAACCTTCAGAAGTCGCATTCGCCATCATCGAAGGAATCGCTCGCATGGCAGTCGAATCTGATTTTTCACAGGACGGAAAAAAGCTGACGATCAAGGTCAAGGGTCGTTTCGATTTCGGCAAGCATCAGGAATTCCGGGAGGCATACGAGCGGCAATGCCCGCGCCCGGACTCCGTGGTGGTCGACCTGAAGGAGGCCACTTATCTCGACAGCTCGGCGCTGGGCATGCTGCTGTTGCTGCGCGACCATGTCGGCGGTGAGGAGTCGGATATCCGCGTGGTCCATGCCAGCCCGGACGTGCGCAAGATCCTCGCCATCTCCAATTTCGAAAAACTGTTCGACATCAGTTGAGTACCGTTATGCCCGCCGAGCAAGCGTTGACCGTGCTGGTGGCCGAAGACGGCGCCGCAGATCGCCTCTTGCTGGCGCAGATTGTCCGGCGCCAGGGGCATGAGGTGTTCACTGCCGAGAACGGTGAACAGGCCGTGGCGATGTTCATCGAGCGACGGCCGCAACTGGTGTTGCTCGATGCCTTGATGCCGGTGATGGACGGTTTTGAAGCTGCGCGGCGAATCAAGGCGTTGGCCGGCGAGGCCCTTGTGCCGATCATCTTCCTGACCTCACTCAACGAAGAGGAGGGTCTGGTACGCTGCCTCGAGGCCGGGGGCGACGACTTCATGGCCAAACCCTACAGCGCCGTCATTCTTGCGGCGAAAATCCGTGCCATGGACCGTTTGCGCCGGTTGCACGCCACGGTGCTCGAGCAGCGTGACCAGATCACCCGTCACCATCACCACTTGCTCAACGAGCAGCGTGTGGCCAAGGCGGTGTTCGACAAGGTCGCCCATTCCGGCTGCCTGAAGGCGGCGAATATCCGGTATCTGCAATCGCCCTATGCACTGTTCAATGGCGATCTGCTGCTGGCAGCATTCACCCCGTCTGGCGACATGCATGTGCTGCTGGGGGATTTCACCGGGCACGGTTTGCCGGCTGCAGTGGGGGCCATGCCGCTGGCGGAGGTGTTCTATGGCATGACCGCCAAGGGCTATGGCCTGGCCGAGACGCTGCGGGAAATGAACGCCAAGCTCAAGCGTATTCTGCCGGTAGACATGTTCTGCTGCGCGCTGTTGCTCAGCCTGAGTTTTCAGCGCGGTACGGTCGAGGTCTGGAATGGCGGGATGCCGGATGGCTATCGTCTGTCTGCCGAAGGTGAGGTGCTGGGCATGCTGTGTTCCCATCATCTGCCGTTGGGGGTGCTGGCGCCGGAGCAGTTCGACGATGCCACCCAGGTGTTGCCACTGGCGGTCGGCGAGCGGTTGTTCCTGCTGTCCGATGGTGTGGTGGACACGGGGGATGCCCAAGAACGCTTGTTCGGGGTCGATCGCTTGCGCGATGTGCTGGCTGACAACCGCAACCCCGATCTGTTGTTCGATGAGGTAATGCAGGCTTTGGCAGTTTTCGGCGGGCAGTCGCGTGATGACATCAGCTTGTGCGATATCCGCATGTCTGCCCCTGAGGAGCTGGCGCCGCAACCAGTGGTGTACTCCGACAGTGGCCGTTCCAGCCCTCTGGACTGGTCGTTGCGGTTCGAGCTGCGGGGGCAGAGCCTGCGCCGCTTCAACCCGGTGCCTTATCTGGTGCAACTGTTGCAGGAAATTCACGGGCTCAGGCCTAGCAGCGGGCGCCTGCACAGTGTCCTGAGCGAGTTGTATTCCAATGCGCTGGAGCACGGTGTGCTGGCGATGGACTCCCGGCTCAAGCGCGACGCCCAGGGCTTTGCGCAGTATTATCGACAGCGTGCCGAGCGCTTGATGCACGAGGTGGGCGGGTTCGTGAGCATCGGACTGCAGGTTGAACCGCGGGGTGCTGGCGGGCGTCTGATGATCGAGGTGCGAGACAGTGGCGCAGGCTTCGACGTGGCGCGTGAGCTTGCCAGGACGCCTGAGCAGCAGGCTTTCAGTGGCCGAGGCATGGGCCTGGTACAGCGCCTGGCAGGTCAGGCCCGCTGGTTGGAGGGTGGTCGCCTTGCCCAGGTGGATTTTGAATGGTGAGCCTGCGGGATGCCCGCGGGGTCTGGCTTAGCGAGGCTTGATCAGGGAGTGAGCAAGTGGACGTGCACATCAATCAACAGGTGTTGAGTGACTTGCGGGAGGTCATGGAAGATGGCTACCTGCAGTTGCTGGAGACCTTTCTGGAAGACTCCGAGCGACGCCTGAACCAGTTGCACAAGGCCAGGGATGCCGATGAGCTGGGCATGGCAGCGCACAGCTTCAAGGGCAGTAGCAGCAATATGGGGGCCGTTGGCCTGGCCGCATTGTGCCAGCAGCTTGAAGAGCGTGTGCGCCAGCAGCCCTTGTATGGGATCGAAGACCTGATCAATCGCATCGATCAGGAATACCTGGTCGTCCAGCGTTACTATCGCAGTGAACGGCAACGAGTTTCCGCGCAATAGCTTAACCTGGCGCGAGTTTTGCTTTTCCAGCCCCAGACGTATTTTTCCAGGTTCTGGAGCGGAGATTGTTCAATGCCTGTCGCACCCAATCCATTGTTGCAAGCCGGCCTCGCCAATCAGGCGCAACGCCAAGCTGCCAGTGCGGCGGAAAAGCCGCTGCAGGCCGCGAAGCAAGGCGCCGGCTTTGATCAGGTGATGGCCCGACAAGAGCGTGACAGCACCCCGGTCAAGAGTGCCCCGGCAAGGGATGAAAAGCCCGCCAGCCAGGTGCCGCCGGCGAAGAACAAGGCGCAGCCAGACCCAGCCGCGGGCGGCAAGCAGGCCGCGGATAAGGCGCCGGCCGTTGCCGATGACGGCAAGAGCTTGCCATCGACTGCATCTTCGCAGCCCGTCGACGACACTGATGAGGCCGCCGATGGCAGTGCAGTACCCCCGCTCGATGCCAGCCTGGTTGCCGGCCAGGTGACCGATGCCCAGGCCGGGGCGCAACTGCTCCAGGCCCAGGCGGAAGCGGTGGCCCCGGTGTTGCAGGCGGCGGTTCGAGCGCCGCTGCAGCCTGCGCCAGCGCCGGTACAGGTAGCGCAAGAGGCTGAGCAAACCACGGCGTTCGACCCCGAGGCCGATGCACTTGCCGATATGCCGGCCTTGCGCCTGGCGCTTGAACAGGATGCGCAGTCCAAGGGCAAGACGTCGGCCCATGCCGTTGTCGATAACAACGGTCAGCAAACTGCCAACCCTGCTACTGCAGCCGTCAATACCTTGGCGACATTGGCCGAGAAAGGGGAGTCGGAGCCGGGGCAGGGTGAGCGCGGTGACAAGGCCTTTGCCGGCCTGCTCGATGACGGCCTCAAGGATATCAAGGGTGCCAGCAGTGATACCCGCGTAGACGATTTCGCCAACCGCCTAGCCAGCCTCACCCAGGCGGTGACGCCCAAGACCGCCAACGCCGTGCCCGCCACGCCTGGCCCGCTGCAGCAACCGTTGGCGATGAACCAGGGCGGCTGGACCGAGGGGTTGGTCAACCGGGTCATGTACCTCTCCAGCCAGAACCTCAAGTCTGCGGACATCCAGCTTGAGCCGCGGGAGTTGGGACGCCTGGATATTCGCGTCAACGTGGCGACAGACCAGTCGACCCAGATCCACTTCGTCAGCGGCCATGCCGGTGTGCGCGACGCCCTCGACAGCCAGGTGCATCGCCTGCGAGAGCTGTTCGCCCAGCAGGGCTTGGCCCAGCCCGACGTCAGCGTGGCTGATCAGTCCCGTGGCCAGCAGCAACAGCACGAGGCGCAGCAGGGTGGGTCGGGCCTGTCCGGGGTGGCGGCGCGGCGTGGCAACGCAGCGGAGGGGGACGATGCCGATCCCGCTGAAGTCGCGCGCCCTGTCGAGCAGCAGGTGGTGGTAGGCGACAGTGTGGTCGATTACTACGCTTGATTTTTCGGGCATGCCTGGCGTTGCCTATGCGCAGCGACGCCAGGCGTAATTTTGCAGATGCCGCATCTCGTAAAGAGGTTGCCACCCCAGAAGCTTGCAAAGGCAAATCTGGCATAACACTTGCTCAGCCACGTCATCCTTCTTTGAAACCCCGATGGACGACGGATTATTGGCATGGCGAAGAGCGACGCAGTGAAAGACCCCGCCACTAAAGGCAAACTCAAGCTGATCCTGCTGTTGGTGCTGGCACTGCTTCTCGCAGTCGGCCTGTCGGTGGGTGCGACCTGGTTCTTCATGCACAAGAGCGAGTCGGCTCCGGCGCCTGAAGCAGCCCAGAGCAACATCAAGCCAGCGGCGATCTACGAGCCCCTGGCACCGGCCTTTGTCGTCAACTTCAACCAGAATGGCCGTCAGCGCTACATGCAGGTGAGCATCACCATGCAGGGCCGCAGCCAGGCTGATCTGGAGGCGCTGAAAGTACACATGCCGGTGATCCGCAACAACCTGGTGATGATGTTCTCCGGGCAGGGTTTCGACACCCTCGCCGCGAGCCCGGTCGGCCAGGAAATGCTGCGCCAGAAGGCCACCGCGGTGGTCCAGGAAGTGGCGCAGAAGGAAGTCGGCAGGCCGGTCGTCGACCAGCTGCTGTTCACCAATTTCGTATTGCAGTAGGAGCACATAGATGGCCGTGCAGGACCTGCTGTCCCAGGATGAGATCGACGCCCTGCTGCATGGGGTGGACGATGGGCTGGTACAAACCGAGAGCACCGGCGAGCCCGGCAGCATCAAGAGCTACGACCTGACCAGTCAGGACCGTATCGTCCGGGGGCGCATGCCGACCCTGGAAATGATCAACGAGCGTTTCGCCCGCTACACCCGCATCAGCATGTTCAACCTGCTGCGTCGCTCCGCCGACGTGGCGGTGGGCGGCGTGCAGGTGATGAAGTTCGGCGAGTACGTGCACTCGCTGTACGTGCCGACCAGCCTGAACCTGGTCAAGATCAAGCCGTTGCGCGGCACCGCGCTGTTCATCCTCGACGCCAAGCTGGTGTTCAAGCTGGTGGACAACTTCTTCGGTGGCGACGGCCGCCACGCCAAGATCGAGGGGCGTGAATTCACCCCGACCGAGCTGCGCGTGGTGCGCATGGTCCTGGACCAGTGCTTCGTCGACCTCAAGGAAGCCTGGCAGGCGATCATGCCGGTCAACTTCGAGTACATCAACTCCGAGGTCAACCCGGCCATGGCCAACATCGTCGGCCCCAGCGAGGCCGTGGTGGTTTCGACCTTCCACATCGAACTCGATGGCGGTGGCGGCGACCTGCACGTGACCATGCCGTACTCGATGATCGAGCCGGTGCGTGAAATGCTCGATGCCGGCTTCCAGTCCGACCTGGACGACCAGGATGAGCGCTGGGTAAAGGCGCTGCGCGAGGATGTGCTGGACGTCAATGTGCCGCTGTCGGCCACTGTTGCCCGCCGTCAGCTCAAGCTGCGCGACATCCTGCACATGCAGCCAGGCGATGTGATCCCGGTCGAACTGCCGGAGCACCTGGTATTGCGCGCCAATGGCGTGCCGTCGTTCAAGGCGCGGCTGGGATCGCACAAGGGCACCCTGTCGCTGCAGATCATCGACCCGATCGAGCGCCGCTGACGGCGTGCCGGTCGCTTAAACGTATTGAATGCCTGTCGAGGAAATCATGGCTAACGAAAACGAGATCAACTCTCCAGAGGAACAGGCCCTGGCCGATGAGTGGGCTGCGGCCCTGGAAGAGACCGGCGATGCCGGCCAGTCCGACATCGATGCGCTGCTGGCTGCAGACTCCGGCGCCGGCCGCCTGCCGATGGAAGAGTTCGCAAGCTCCCCCAAGCCCAACGAGAATGTCAGCCTCGAAGGTCCCAACCTCGATGTGATCCTGGATATTCCGGTGAGCATCTCGATGGAAGTGGGCAGCACCGAAATCAACATCCGCAACCTGCTGCAACTCAACCAGGGTTCGGTGATCGAGCTTGATCGCCTCGCCGGCGAGCCGCTGGATGTGCTGGTCAACGGCACGCTGATCGCCCATGGCGAGGTCGTGGTGGTCAACGAGAAGTTCGGCATTCGCCTGACCGACGTGATCAGCCCCAGCGAACGTATCAAGAAGTTGCGCTGAGTGAAGCGCATGGTGCGGGCCATGCTGGCCCTTGGCACGTTGCTGGCCAGTGAGGTGGTGATCGCCGCTGCCGAGCCGGTAACCGTGCCGGCTGCGGCGCCTGCCCCTGGCGGCTTCGGCGCGCAGCTGGCGCAAACCGTATTCGGCCTGCTGGTGGTCGTCGGCCTGATCTTTTTCCTGGGCTGGTTGCTGCGGCGCATGCAGGGTTCGGTGCAGCGGGGCGCTCCGGTCATCGAGATCGTCGGCACCCGTGCCATTGGCCCGCGCGACCGGCTGCTGCTGATCCAGGTGGGCAAGGAGCAGATTCTCATTGGCCATACCCCTGGCAGCATCGAGGCGTTGCATGTGCTGGCCGAGCCTGTCGACGTGCCCGCCGATGCGCGCCAGGCCACGCCGGAATTCGCCCAGCGGCTGCTTGAGCTGATGGGCAAGGATCAGAAGGACAAGAAGTGATGACCGGCGCACTGCGCTTACTGTTGACGCTGGCGCTGCTGCTGGCTGCACCGCTGGCCCTGGCTGCCGACCCGTTGTCCATCCCGGCCATCACCCTGTCCAATGGCGCGGACGGGCAGCAGGAGTATTCGGTCAGCCTGCAGATTCTGCTGATCATGACGGCGCTGAGCTTCATCCCGGCGTTCGTCATCCTGATGACCAGCTTTACCCGCATCATCATCGTCTTCTCGATCCTGCGTCAGGCTCTGGGCCTGCAACAGACTCCCTCGAACCAGATCCTCACCGGCATGGCGCTGTTCTTGACCATGTTCATCATGGCGCCGGTGTTCGAGCGGGTGAACAAGGATGCCATCCAACCTTATCTGGCCGAGCAGATGACGGCCCAGCAGGCCATCGACAAGGCCCAGGGCCCGTTGAAGGACTTCATGCTGGCACAAACCCGGCAGAGCGACCTGGACCTGTTCATGCGCCTGTCCAAGCGCACCGATATCGCAGGCCCGGATCAGGTGCCGCTGACGATCCTGGTGCCGGCGTTCGTGACCTCCGAGCTCAAGACGGCGTTCCAGATCGGCTTCATGATCTTCATCCCGTTCCTGATCATCGACATGGTGGTCGCCAGTGTGCTGATGGCCATGGGCATGATGATGCTGTCGCCGCTGATCATTTCGTTGCCGTTCAAGATCATGCTGTTCGTGCTGGTCGATGGATGGGCGCTGATCATGGGCACCCTGGCGGGTAGTTTTGGCGGTGTCTGACGCCATCAAGGAGAGCCTTGCATGACACCTGAAGTCGCTGTCGACCTGTTCCGTGAAGCCTTGTGGATGACCTCCATGATGGTGGCTATCCTGGTGGTGCCGAGCCTGCTGGTCGGCCTGGTGGTGGCGATGTTCCAGGCGGCCACGCAGATCAACGAACAGACCCTGAGCTTCCTGCCGCGCCTGTTGGTGATGCTGGTCACGCTGATCATCGCCGGCCCTTGGCTTGTGCAGAAGTTCATGGAGTACTTCATTGGCCTGTACACCAGCATCCCGCAGTTGATCGGTTGACGCGGCCATGCTGGAGCTGACCGATACTCAGATCGGTACCTGGGTGGCTACCTTCATCCTGCCGTTGTTTCGGGTGACGGCGCTGCTGATGACCATGCCGATCTTTGGCACCAAGATGCTGCCGGCCCGGGTGCGGCTGTATGCGGCCTTGGCCATTACCGTGGTGATAGTGCCGGCGCTTCCGCCGTTGCCGCCGATAGACCCCTTGAGCCTGCACGGCGTGCTGTTGTGCGGCGAACAGGTGATCGTTGGGGCGTTGTTCGGGTTCTCCCTGCAGTTGCTGTTTCAGGCCTTCGTGATCGCGGGGCAGATCATTGCGATCCAGATGGGTATGGCGTTCGCCTCCATGATGGACCCGACCAACGGTGTCAACGTGGCGGTGGTCAGCCAGTTCATGACGATGCTGGTGAGCGTGTTGTTCCTGCTGATGAATGGCCACCTGGTGGCGTTCGAGATCCTCACCGAGAGCTTTACCACGCTGCCGGTGGGCAACGCTCTTGTGGTCAACCATTTCTGGGAGATGGCGGGGCGCCTTAGCTGGGTGCTGGGGGCGGGGTTGCTGTTGATCTTGCCGGCAATTGCATCGCTGCTGGTGGTCAACGTTGCGTTCGGGGTCATGACCCGCGCAGCCCCACAGTTGAACATCTTCTCCATCGGCTTCCCGCTGACACTGGTGTTGGGCCTGATCATTTTCTGGATCGGCCTGGCCGATATTCTTTCCCATTACCAGGCACTGGCCAGCGAAGCGCTGCAGTGGCTGCGTGAGCTGGCACGGGCGCGCTGAGCATGGCAGAGAGCGAGAGCGGTCAGGACAAGACAGAGGAACCCACCGACAAGCGCAAGAAAGACTCGCGCGAAAAGGGGGAGATTGCCCGTTCCAAGGAGCTGAACACCGTCGCGGTAACCTTGGCAGGCGCGGGTGCGCTGATGGCGTTCGGTGGCTACCTGGCCGAGACGTTGATGGCCTTGATGCGCATGAACTTCAGCCTTACGCGGGAGGTGCTGGTCGACGAGCGCAACATGGCGGCATTCCTGTTGGCCTCGGGCAAGATGGCCATCTGGGCTGTGCAGCCGGTACTGCTGCTGCTGTTCGTGATTTCATTCGTGGCGCCCATTGCGCTGGGAGGGTTCTTGTTCTCGGGCAGCTTGCTGCAGCCGAAGTTCAGCCGCATGAACCCGTTGTCGGGGATCAAGCGCATGTTCTCACTGAATGCGTTGACCGAACTGGTCAAGGCCATGGCCAAGTTCTTCATGATCCTGATCGTTGCCCTGGTCGTGCTGTCGGCGGACCGTCAGGCGTTGCTGGCGATTGCCAATGAGCCGCTCGAGCAGGCGATCATCCACTCGGTGCAGGTGGTGGGGTGGAGTGCGTTGTGGATGGCGGCGGGGCTGCTGTTGATTGCGGCGGCGGATGTGCCGTTCCAGCTTTGGCAGACGCACAAGAAAATGAAGATGACCAAGCAGGAAGTGAAGGACGAGTACAAGGACAGTGAGGGCAAGCCTGAGGTCAAGCAGCGTATCCGGCAGTTGCAGCGTGAGGCGTCGCAGCGGCGGATGATGGCGGCAGTGCCTGAGGCGGATGTGATCATCACCAACCCGACTCACTATGCGGTGGCGTTGCAATACGACCCTGAGAAGGGGGGTATGGCGCCGTTGCTGGTGGCCAAGGGCACCGATTTTGTCGCGCTGAAGATTCGTGAGATCGGGGCCGAGCACAATGTGCAGATACTCGAGTCGGCGGCCCTGGCGCGGGCTATCTACTACTCCACCGAGCTTGAGCAGGAGATCCCGGCGGGGTTGTACCTGGCGGTGGCGCAGGTATTGGCGTTTGTGTTCCAGGTTCGGCAGTACCGGGCGGGCAAGGGCAAGGCGCCTGAGCCTTTGAACAAGGATTTGCCGATTCCCGATGATTTGCAGCGTGATAGCTGAGTTTGTAGTTTGTAGTTTGTAGTTTGTAGTTCGGAGTTCGGAGTTCGGAGTTCGGAGTTTTCGGTTGTATTGGGGGTTGTGTGCGCATTCATTTGCGATGGCGACGCTTATTCACCTTTCCGCCCTTACGGCGGCCTACTTTGGTCTTGGCCAAAGTAGGCAAAGCCGCTCGCTCCATTCATACGGCCCCTACGCTTCGCTCCGGGGTTCCCTCGCTCCGGCCTTGCTCCCGGGAGGACCGCGCTGAACGCCCCATCCTGGGGCGCAGCGCTTGACGGGCATCCATGCCCGTCACCTCCCTCCGCAAGACCTGCGTTCGGCCTCCTGAAGTCGCGAAGGTACGAGCGGCGCCTGGGCTGGCGCAGCTGTCGCTAGTTGGAACGTAATTAATCTCTCGATTGTTTCACGGGGCAAGCCCGCTCCCACAGAGACGAATACTGCTTGACGTGAAATCAACGTGGGAGCGGGCTTGCTCCGCGATACGTCGGAACAGCCAATATATAACTAGCTGTCAAATAACCAAATTCGCATTTTCAGCTCTTGCTCTTGCTCTTGCTCTTGCTCTTGCTTCTAAGCGCACGATAGATCAGGCGCCACCAATTGCGACTTCAGGAGGCCGAGCGGAGTTCTTGCGTAGTGGGGCGACGGCCATGGATGGCCGTCGAGCGCTGGGGCCCAGGATGGGCCGTACAGCGCGGTACCCACGGGAGCAAGAACGGAGCGAGGGGACCCCGGAGCGAAGCGTAGGGGCCGGATGAACGGAGCCGAACGGTTTTGCCTCCTTTTCCCAAGAGAAAAGGAGGTCGCCGTAAAGGCGAAAAGGTGACTGTGCGTCGACGTGGCGGATGAATGCGCATACAAGAATCAAAACACACACTCTTAAGCCCGAGCCCGAGCCCGAGCCCGAGCCCGAGCCCGAGCCCCTCAAAATCCCCACCCCCAGAAAAGTTGGAAGGCTTCTTGCAAAGGCAGCGCCAGGCGCCACGCAGGCGTCAAAGTTTTGCTTGAAGAGGAATCGCGGTGGATCGCACTCAGTTAATCAGCAACGCCCGCAACAACCTGGCCGGTCTCGGCCGGGGCAATCTCGGCGTGCCGCTGCTGCTGCTGGTGATGTTGGCAATGATGATGTTGCCGATACCGCCGTTCCTGCTCGACGTGTTCTTCACCTTCAACATCGCCCTGTCGATCGTGGTGCTCCTCGTCTGCGTCTATGCGCTGCGTCCCCTGGACTTCGCCGCCTTCCCGACGATCCTGCTGGTGGCGACCCTGCTGCGTCTGGCGCTGAACGTCGCGTCCACCCGCGTGGTCATGCTGCACGGTCAGGAAGGCCATGGCGCCGCGGGCAAGGTGATCCAGGCCTTCGGTGAAGTGGTGATCGGCGGCAACTATGTCGTCGGTGCCGTGGTGTTCGCCATCCTCATGATCATCAACTTCGTGGTGGTGACCAAGGGTGCTGGGCGTATCTCCGAAGTGAGCGCACGGTTCACCCTCGACGCCATGCCCGGCAAGCAGATGGCCATCGACGCCGACCTCAACGCCGGCCTCATCGACCAGGCCCAGGCCAAGGCGCGGCGTAGCGAAGTTGCTCAGGAAGCCGAGTTCTACGGTTCCATGGACGGTGCCAGCAAGTTCGTGCGCGGTGACGCCATTGCCGGCCTGCTCATCCTCTTCATCAACCTCATCGGTGGCATGCTTATCGGCATGTTGCAGCACGGCATGAGCTTCGGCGATGCCGGCAAGGTCTATGCCTTGCTGACCATCGGTGACGGTTTGGTGGCGCAATTGCCATCACTGCTGTTGTCCACTGCGGCTGCAATCATGGTCACCCGCGCCTCGGGCTCCGAGGACATGGGCAAGCTGATCAATCGTCAGATGTTCGATTCGCCCAAGGCGCTGGCGGTTTCTGGCGGGCTGATGATTGTCATGGGGTTGGTGCCGGGCATGCCGCACATGGCCTTCCTGGGCCTGGGTGGAGTGGCCTGTGGTGGCGCCTACCTGCTCTGGAAAAAACAGCAAAAGGCCAAGGTCGTGGCCCAGCAGGAGGCCCAGCGCCAGCAGGACCTGCTGCCATCGCCGCAACGCGCCATGGAAACCAAGGAGCTGGGCTGGGACGACGTCACCCCCATCGACATGATCGGCCTGGAAGTCGGCTACCGCCTGATTCCGCTGGTTGATCGCAACCAGGGCGGCCAGTTGCTGGCGCGGATCAAGGGCGTGCGCAAGAAGCTTTCCCAGGATCTGGGCTTCCTCATGCCCACCGTGCACATTCGCGACAACCTCGACCTGCAGCCCAGCGCCTACCGCCTGACGCTGATGGGTGTGATCCTGGCCGAGGCCGAGATCTACCCGGACCGGGAGCTTGCGATCAACCCGGGCCAGGTGTTCGGCGCCCTCAACGGCATCGCCTCGCGAGATCCGGCATTTGGCCTGGAGGCAGTGTGGATCGATGTCGGTCAGCGCGCCCAGGCGCAATCGCTGGGCTACACGGTGGTGGACGCCAGCACCGTGGTCGCCACCCACCTCAACCAGATCCTGCAGAAACACTGCCACGAGCTGATCGGCCACGAGGAAGTGCAGCAGCTGCTGCAAGTGCTGGCCAAGGTCTCGCCGAAACTGGCCGAGGAGGTGGTGCCGGGCGTCATTTCCTTGTCGGGCCTGCTCAAAGTCCTGCAGGCGCTGCTCGCCGAGCAGGTGCCGGTGCGTGACATCCGCAGCATTGCCGAAGCCATCGCCAACAACGCGGCCAAGAGTCAAGATACCGCCGCGCTGGTGGCGGTGGTGCGCGTCGGATTGTGTCGCGCCATCGTGCAAAGCATTGTCGGCGTTGAGTCCGAGCTGCCTGTGATTACCCTTGAGCCAAGGTTGGAACAGATCTTGCTCAATAGTCTGCAAAGGGCCGGGCAGGGTCAGGAAGATGGTGTTCTTCTTGAGCCGAGCATGGCCGAAAAGCTTCAGCGTTCGTTGATCGAGGCAGCCCAGCGCCAGGAAATGCAGGGCCAGCCGGCCATCCTTCTGGTAGCCGGCCCGATCCGCGCCATGCTGTCGCGCTTCGGTCGCCTGGCTGTACCGAATTTGCATGTTTTGGCGTATCAGGAAATACCTGACAACAAGCAAGTCACCATCGTTGCCACCGTGGGCCCCAACGGCTGAGGTAGTGGGTTATGCAAGTTAAGCGTTTTTTTGCCGCCGATATGCGTCAGGCCATGAAGCTGGTCCGTGATGAGCTCGGCTCCGATGCCGCCATCATTGGCAACCGGCGCATTGCTGGCGGTGTCGAGCTGACGGCTGCGCTGGACTACAAGCTGTCCGCCCTGGCCCCGCGCGTGCCCAACGCAGAGCTCGAAGACGAGCTGCGCAAGACCCAGTCGCGCATCGTTACCGCCCAGGCCGAACTGACCGGGCGTGGCGATGCCGTCGAAGGCGGCAACCGGCAATTGTTCGCCGGGCAGCCGCTGACCGCCTCGGAGCCGCTGATCGAGCAGCATGTCGATGAACCCGCGGTGGTTACCGCGCCGGCGTCGGCACCGGTTGATCCACGCCTGTTCGATGCCATGCGTTTCGAGCTGACCGGCTTGCGCGAGCTGCTTGAAGTCCAGCTCGGTTCGCTCGCCTGGAGCCAGCTGCAAGGCAGCAAGCCGCAGCAGGCCAACCTCTGGCGCCGGCTGCAGCGCCTTGGCCTTTCCGGTGGCCTGGCCCGCGAGCTGCTCGACCTCACCGCCGGCATCGAAGAACCACGTCATGCCTGGCGCATGGTCCTGGCGCACTTGGCGCGGATGATCGATGTGCCCGAGATCGAACCGATCGAAGAGGGCGGGGTGATCGCCATGGTCGGCCCCGCCGGCATGGGCAAGACCACCACGCTGGCCAAGCTCGCCGCGCGCTACGTGCTCAAGTACGGCGCGAACAACCTGGCGCTGGTGAGCATGGACAGCTTCCGCATTGGCGCCCAGGAACAGCTCAAGACGCTGGGTCGCATCCTCAATGTGCCGGTCACCTACGTCGATCCGGGCGAGTCGCTGGCCCAGGCCCTGGAGCCGCTGCTGCGCAAGCGTGTGGTGCTGATCGACACTGCCGGCCTGCAGGCCAGTGATCCGGCGCTGCGCATGCAGCTCGAGACTCTGGCCGGGCGCGGCATCGCCGCGAAGAATTACCTGGTGCTGGCGACCACCAGCCAGAAGCAGGTGCTCACCGCCGCCTACCACAGCTACAAGCGCTGCGGCCTGGCCGGGTGCATCCTGACCAAGCTCGACGAAACGGCCTGCCTCGGCGAAGTGCTGAGCCTGGCCATCAGTCATGAATTGCCGGTGGCCTATCTGACCGATGGGCCGCGCATTCCCGACGACCTGCAGCTACCGCGCAAGCACCAGTTGGTAAGCCGCGCCGTCAGTGTGCAATTGCAGGAAGAGCCCAGCGACGAGGCCATGGCCGACATGTTCGCTGATCTGTACCACAGCCCTGGCAAGCGCGCGGGTTGAGGGTGAATACTGTGCAAAGTACCTACATCATGGGGTTGCCCGGCCGGACCGTGGCCTTGAATGTTCAGCCCCTCATGTGGCCTGGGTCCAAGCGAGACAAGGTAAAGAACAGACATGGGTAGCATGCATCCCGTACAGGTGATCGCCGTGACCGGTGGCAAAGGTGGCGTCGGCAAGACTAACGTTTCAGTGAACCTGTCCCTGGCGCTGGCCGAGCTCGGCCGCCGGGTGATGTTGCTGGACGCCGACCTGGGCCTGGCCAATGTCGACGTTCTGCTGGGGCTCACGCCCAAGCGCACCCTCGCCGACGTGATCGAAGGCCGCTGCGAGCTGCGCGATGTGCTGTTGCAAGGCCCGGGTGGTGTGCGCATCGTCCCGGCGGCCTCCGGCACGCAGAGCATGGTGCACCTGGCGCCCGCGCAACACGCCGGCCTGATCCAGGCCTTCAGCGACATCGGCGACAACCTCGATGTGCTGGTGATCGACACGGCTGCGGGTATCGGTGACTCGGTGGTCAGTTTCGTCCGCGCCGCCCAGGAAGTGTTGCTGGTGGTGTGCGACGAGCCGACCTCGATCACCGACGCCTACGCGCTGATCAAGCTGCTTAACCGCGATTACGGGATGAACCGGTTCCGTGTGCTGGCCAACATGGCCCAGAGCCCACAGGAAGGCCGCAACCTTTTCGCCAAGTTGACCAAGGTCACGGACCGCTTCCTCGACGTCGCCCTACAATACGTCGGTGCCGTGCCTTACGACGAATGCGTGCGCAAGGCCGTGCAGAAGCAGCGGGCGGTCTATGAGGCCTTCCCTCGGTCCAAGTGTGCGCTGGCGTTCAAGGCCATCGCGCAGAAGGTCGACAGCTGGCCGCTGCCTGCCAACCCGCGTGGGCACCTGGAATTCTTTGTCGAGCGCCTGGTGCAGCCCACCAGTGCAGGGCCGGTGCTATGAACGCGAGCGGTTTCAAGATGTACAGCAAGGCCGCCAAGGACGCGCAGTACGAGCTGATCGAACGCTACGCGCCACTGGTCAAGCGTATCGCCTACCACCTGTTGGCGCGTCTGCCGGCCAACGTCCAGGTCGAGGATCTGATCCAGGCCGGGATGATCGGCTTGCTGGAAGTGGCCAACAAATACGATGCGAGCAAGGGTGCCAGTTTCGAAACCTACGCCGGTATTCGTATTCGCGGCGCCATGCTCGACGAGGTGCGCAAGGGCGATTGGGCGCCACGTTCGGTGCACCGCAACACGCGCATGGTCAGTGACGCGATCCGCTGTGTCGAAGCAAAGACTGGCCGCGACGCTAAAGATCACGAGGTTGCTGCCGAACTCCAATTGAGTCTCGATGATTACTACGGGATTTTGAATGACACCTTGGGCAGCCGCCTGTTCAGTTTCGACGACCTATTGCAGGACGGCGAACATGAAGGGCTGCACGAGGACGGAGCCAGCGGCCAGCTGGAGCCGGCGCGTGACCTGGAAGACGAGCGCTTCCAGGCTGCGCTGGCCGATGCGATCGCCAACCTGCCGGAGCGTGAACGCCTGGTCCTGGCGCTGTACTACGACGAAGAGCTGAACCTCAAGGAAATCGGTGAGGTGCTGGGGGTCAGCGAATCGCGTGTCAGCCAGTTGCACAGCCAGTGCGCCGCGCGTTTGCGCAGCCGCCTTGGGGAGTGGCGGGCACGTTGAACCCGGGTTCAGTGCAGTCGTTTTTTTTGTAGTGCCGAATTGATTGAGCGCGCGCTCGGCGCCGAGCGCGTTTAAGACTGCTTGGAGGTCTAATTGAACAAAGACATGAAAATCCTCATCGTTGACGACTTTTCGACGATGCGGCGGATCATCAAGAACCTGTTGCGTGACCTGGGGTTCACCAACGTCAAGGAAGCTGATGACGGCAACACGGCACTGCCGATGCTCAACAGCGAGCCTTTTGACTTCCTGGTAACCGACTGGAACATGCCGGGCATGACCGGTATCGACCTGCTGCGCGCGGTCCGTGCCGACGAGCGCCTCAAGCACCTGCCGGTACTGATGGTCACCGCGGAAGCCAAGCGCGAGCAGATCATCGAGGCGGCCCAGGCCGGCGTCAACGGCTACGTGGTCAAGCCTTTCACCGCCCTGGCGCTGAAAGAAAAGATCGAAAAGATCTTCGAACGCGTCAACGGCTGAGTCACGTCTGGGGGGCGCAATGGAGTCAACCAACAACTCTTTGGGTGAGTTCGAATCAACCCTGAAGAAGCATGCCCAGGAGCTGGTCGAGAGCCTCGAGCGCGGCCGGTTCGGTGAGGCGGTGCAGCTGATCCACCAACTGAACCAGACCCGCGACCGCGGGCTGTACCAGGAAGTCGGCAAGCTCACCCGCGAACTGCACAGTGCAATCGTCAACTTCCAGATCGACCCGGCCATGCCGCAGGCCGAGGAAGTGTCGCAGATTACCGATGCCGCCGAGCGCCTCTCCTACGTGGTCCGCCTCACCGAAGGTGCGGCCAACCGCACCATGGACCTGGCGGAGGCGTGTACCCCGGTGCTCAACGATCTTGCCAGCGAGGCGCAGAGCCTGTCCGCCGACTGGCAGCGCTTCATGCGCCGCGAGGTGGCAGCGCCGGAATTCCGTGAGCTGGTCAAGCGTGTGGACAGTTTCCTGACGCACAGTGCCGAAGGTAATCAGAAGGTCGCGGGCCATATCAACGATATCGTCCTGGCCCAGGATTATCAGGATCTCACCGGCCAGGTGATCAAACGGGTGACCACGCTGGTCACCGAAGTCGAAAGCAATCTGCTCAAGCTCGTGCTGATGGCAAGCCAGGTCGACCGCTTTGCCGGTATCGAACATGACCACCAGCAGCTGCGCGCTGAAAAAGATCAAGAAAAACATCCGACTCGGGGTGAAGGTCCGCAGATTCATGCCGATAAGCGTGAAGACGTCGTGTCCAGCCAGGACGATGTCGACGATCTGTTGTCCAGCCTGGGTTTTTAAGGAGCACGTTTAATGAGCTTCGGCGCCGATGAAGAAATCCTCCAGGATTTCCTGGTAGAAGCCGGCGAAATCCTCGAGCAACTGTCCGAGCAATTGGTCGAGCTGGAAAGCCGGCCCGATGATGCGGACCTGCTCAACGCGATTTTCCGCGGTTTCCACACTGTAAAAGGGGGCGCCGGCTTCCTTCAGCTCAATGAGTTGGTGGAGTGCTGCCACATTGCCGAGAACGTGTTCGACATCCTGCGCAAAGGTGAGCGCCGGGTCGACGCGGAGCTGATGGACGTGGTGCTCGAAGCACTCGACACGGTCAACAGCATGTTTGGCCAGGTACGTGAGCGCACCGATGTCACGCCGGCCACCCGTGAGCTGCTGGCAGCGCTGTCGCGCCTGGCCGAGCCCGCTGGTGCCGACGAGCCGGCCCCGGTCGAGGTGGCCGCTGTCGCCGAGGCGCCGGCTGCCGAGCCCGACATCACCGACACCGAGTTCGAGCAACTGCTTGATTCGCTCGATGCGGTCAAGGCCGAGGCCCAGGTTCACGAGCAACTGCAGGGTGAACAGGTCAGCGCGGGTGGTGACGAGATTACCGACGCCGAATTTGAGTCGTTGCTCGACCAGTTGCACGGCAAAGGCCAGTTTTCGCCAGATACCGCTGCCAGTGAGCCAGCGGCCGTTGCCCCTGCCAGTGATGAGATCACCGACGACGAATTCGAGTCGCTGCTCGATCAGTTGCACGGCAAGGGCACCTTCGCCGTCGACGCATTGCCTGGCGTCGCTGCGCCTGCAGCCAGTGAGGCCCCAGCGGCGGCCGACGAGAGCATCACCGAACACGAATTCGAGGCGCTGCTCGACCAGTTGCACGGCAAGGGCAAGTTTTCTGGCGAGGCGGTTGTTGCCGAGGCGCCAGCCGCCGCTGTTGCCGCACCTGTCGCGGCCAAGGCCGAAGCCAAGCCGGTTGCCAAGCCGGCGCCTGCCCCCGCTCCCGCGCCAGCCGCTGCCAAGCCTGCCGCTCCGGCCCGGGCGCCGGCGCCGGCCGCCGACAAGCATGGCGCCAGCGAGGCGGAGACCACCGTGCGGGTCGACACCGCGCGCCTGGACGAGATCATGAACATGGTCGGCGAACTGGTGCTGGTGCGTAACCGCCTGGTGCGCCTGGGGCTCAACAGCGGCGACGAGGCCATGTCCAAGGCCGTGTCCAACCTCGATGTGGTCACCGCCGACCTGCAGACCGCGGTCATGAAGACGCGCATGCAGCCAATCAAGAAGGTCTTCGGGCGGTTCCCGCGCCTGGTTCGCGACCTGGCTCGCCAGCTCAAGAAAGAGATCAACCTGGAGCTGGTCGGCGAAGAAACCGACCTGGACAAGAACCTGGTCGAGGCTCTGGCCGACCCATTGGTGCACTTGGTGCGCAACGCCGTCGACCATGGCGTCGAGATGCCCGACGAGCGCGAGGCCTCCGGCAAGTCGCGCATGGGTCGGGTGGTGCTGTCCGCCGAGCAGGAAGGTGATCACATCCTGCTGTCGATTTCCGACGACGGCAAGGGCATGGACCCGAGCATCCTGCGCGCCAAGGCCGTGGAAAAGGGGCTGATGGACAAGGACGCGGCCGACCGCCTGAGCGAGTCGGACTGCTACAACCTGATCTTCGCCCCGGGCTTCTCGACCAAGACAGAGATCTCCGACGTGTCCGGCCGCGGTGTCGGCATGGACGTGGTGAAGACCAAGATTTCCCAGCTCAACGGCTCGATCAACATCTTCTCGGCCAAGGGTCAGGGCTCGAAGATCGTCATCAAGGTGCCGCTGACACTGGCGATCATGCCGACGCTGATGGTGATGCTGGCCAACCAGGCGTTCGCCTTCCCGCTGGTCAACGTCAACGAGATCTTCCACCTCGACCTGTCGCGCACCAACGTGGTCGATGGCCAGGAAGTGGTGATCGTGCGCGACAAGGCGCTGCCACTGTTCTACCTCAAGCGCTGGCTGGTCCAGGACCACGAGCACGAAGAGCAGCACGAAGGTCATGTGGTGATCCTCTCGGTCGGCACCCAGCGCATCGGTTTCGTGGTCGACCAGTTGGTCGGCCAGGAAGAGGTGGTGATCAAGCCGTTGGGCAAGATGCTGCAGGGAACCCCGGGCATGTCCGGCGCGACCATCACCGGTGACGGCCGTATCGCGCTGATCCTCGACGTCCCGAGCATGCTCAAGCGTTACGCCGCCCGGCGTATTTGATTTCGGTGGCGCGCCCAGGCGGGTGCGCCGCCTAACGGAGTGTTTATGGCAGTCAAGGTCCTGGTGGTGGATGATTCCGGTTTCTTCCGCCGCCGTGTCTCGGAAATTCTCGCGTCCGACCCGACGATCCAGGTCGTGGGTACCGCGACCAACGGCAAGGAAGCGATCGACCAGGCGCTGGCGCTCAAGCCCGATGTCATTACCATGGACTATGAAATGCCCATGATGGACGGCATCACTGCGGTGCGTCACATCATGCAGCGCTGCCCGACGCCGGTATTGATGTTCTCCTCGCTGACCCATGAAGGCGCCCGCGTCACCCTCGACGCCCTGGATGCCGGTGCGGTCGACTACCTGCCGAAGAATTTCGAAGACATCTCGCGCAACCCGGAGAAGGTCAAGCAGATGCTCTGCGAGAAGGTCCACACCATCTCGCGCAGCAACCGACGTTTCAGTGCCTATTCGAGCCCGGCCCCAGCCGCCGCGCCTGCACCGGCCAGCAGCCAGGCTCCAGCCAGCAGCTTTGCCGGTACCGCGCCTGCGCGCACTGCCACCCCGGCCCGCGCCGCAGCAACGGCTGCCACGCATTCGCCGGCACCCAAGCGTAAGCCGTACAAACTGGTTGCGATCGGCACCTCCACGGGCGGTCCGGTTGCGCTGCAGCGGGTGCTGACCCAACTGCCCGCCGGTTTCCCGGCGCCGATCGTGTTGATCCAGCACATGCCGGCGGCCTTCACCAAGGCCTTTGCCGAGCGCTTGGACAAACTGTGCAAGATCAATGTCAAAGAGGCCGAGGACGGTGACGTGCTGCGCCCGGGCCTGGCCCTGTTGGCCCCGGGTGGCAAGCAGATGATGGTCGACGGCCGTGGCACGGTGAAGATCCTGCCGGGCGATGAACGCCTGAACTACAAACCCTGCGTGGATATCACCTTTGGTTCCGCTGCCAAGTCCTACGGCGACAAGGTGCTCTCGGTGGTCCTCACCGGCATGGGCGCCGATGGCCGCGAAGGCGCGCGCCTGCTCAAGCAGGGTGGCAGCACCGTGTGGGCGCAGGATGAAGCCAGCTGTGTGATCTATGGCATGCCCATGGCGATCGTCAAGGCCAACCTCGCCGACGCTGTCTACAGCCTTGACGAGATCGGCAAGCACTTGGTCGAGGCGTGCGTCTGATGGATGTATTGAGCCTGATCGGCCTGATCCTCGCCTTTGTCGCCATCGTCGGCGGCAATTTCATGGAGGGCGGCCACGTCGGTGCGCTGATCAACGGCCCGGCGGCACTGATCGTGCTGGGCGGCACCCTGGCGGCGGCATTGCTGCAGTCGCCGCTGTCGTCGTTCAAACGTGCCCTGCAGATCATCCGCTGGATTTTCTTCCCGCCACGGGTGGACCTGGCCGGCGGCATCGACCGGGTGGTGAACTGGAGCCTGACGGCGCGCAAGGAAGGCCTGCTGGGCCTGGAAGGCGTCGCCGATGCCGAGCCTGACCCCTATGCGCGCAAAGGCCTGCAGTTGCTGGTCGACGGTGCCGAGCCGGAAGCCATTCGCAGCATCCTCGAAGTCGATTTCTTGACCCAGGAGTCCCGTGACATCCAGGCTGCCAAGGTGTTCGAGAGCATGGGCGGCTACGCGCCGACCATCGGTATCATCGGTGCGGTCATGGGGCTGATCCATGTGATGGGCAACCTCGCCGATCCCTCGCAACTGGGCAACGGCATCGCCGTCGCCTTCGTCGCCACCATCTATGGCGTGGCCAGCGCCAACCTTATCCTGTTGCCGGTCGCCAACAAGCTCAAGGCCATCACCCTGCGCCAGTCGCGTTACCGCGAGATGCTGCTCGAAGGCCTGCTGTCGATTGCCGAAGGCGAGAACCCACGCTCGATCGAGCTGAAGCTGCAAGGCTTCATGGAGTAAGCCATGGCACGCCGTCGCAAAGTCGAAGAGCACGAGAACCACGAACGCTGGTTGGTCTCGTATGCCGACTTCATTACCCTGCTGTTCGCCTTCTTCGTGGTCATGTACTCGATTTCGTCGATCAACGAAGGCAAGTACAAGCAGATCTCCCAGGCGCTGATCGGCGTGTTCAACGACCCCGAGCGCAGCATGAAACCGATCCCGATCGGCGATGAGCGCCCGCTGAGCGTCAAGCCGGCCGAACCGTTGATCAAGGACAGCGAGCAGACCGACGCGGGCCTGGCGCAGACCAGCGCCGACCCGCTCAAGACCATCGCCGACGATATGCGTGACGCCTTCGGCGACCTGATCAAGTCCAACCAGATGACCGTGCGCGGTAATGAATTGTGGGTGGAGATCGAGCTCAACTCCTCGCTGTTGTTCGCCAGCGCCGATGCCATGCCCAGTGATGTCGCATTCGAAATCATCGAGAAGGTGGCAAAGATCCTCAGGCCGTTCGCCAACCCGGTGCACGTCGAGGGTTTCACCGACAACCTGCCGATCCGTACCGCCCAGTATCCGACCAACTGGGAGCTGTCGTCGGCGCGGGCGGCGAGCATCGTCCGCTTGCTGGCCATGGAAGGGGTCAACCCGGCGCGCATGGCATCGGTGGGGTATGGCGAGTACCAGCCGGTGGCCAGCAACGACACTGCCGACGGCCGCGCGCGCAACCGCCGGGTGGTGCTGGTGATCTCGCGTAACCTGGAAGTGCGCCGCAGCCTGACCGGCAGCGGCAGCGCCAACGCCACCCCGGACGCGGCGATGCGCCGGGCTGGCACACAAAGTGCACCAGCCTCGCCAGCACCGACGACCGGGGGCTGATTTCGTCAAATCCCCGTCACTGAACTTCACACCGTTCCCGGCAGGGCAGGCGGCCATACCGGGAGGAAGCAACGCACGATGAGAGTCTGGGCAGTAGCCAATCAAAAAGGTGGCGTCGGCAAGACCACCACCACCATCGCCCTGGCCGGCCTGCTGGCCGAGGCGGGCAAGCGCGTGGTCGTGGTCGACCTCGATCCGCACGGTTCGATGACCAGCTATTTTGGGCACAACCCGGATGCGCTGGAGCACAGCTGCTACGACCTGTTCTTGCACAAAGGCACGGTGCCCGACGGGCTGCCAGGCCAGCTGCTGCTCCCCACCAGTGACGAGCGTATCTCGCTGCTGCCGTCGAGCACCGCATTGGCGGTGCTCGAGCGTCAGTCACCGGGCCAGAGTGGCCTGGGCCTGGTGATCGCCAAGAGTCTGGCGCAGCTGTGGCAGGATTTCGACTTCGCCCTGATCGACAGCCCGCCCTTGCTGGGCGTGCTGATGGTCAACGCCCTGGCCGCCAGCCAGCAGTTGGTGATCCCGGTGCAGACCGAGTTTCTCGCGGTCAAGGGCCTGGAGCGCATGGTGGGCACGCTGGGCATGATCAACCGTTCGCGCAAGCAGGCGTTGCCGTACCAGATCGTGCCGACCCTGTTCGATCGACGCACGCAGGCGTCGCTGGGCACCTTGAAAGTGCTGCGCGACACTTATGGCGATCAGGTCTGGCAAGGTTACATTCCGGTGGATACGCGCCTGCGCGATGCCAGCCGCAACGGTGTCACGCCCTCGCAGTTCGACGGCAAGAGCCGTGGCGTGGTGGCCTACCGGGCGCTGCTCAAGCATCTGCTCACCTATCGCTCCGCGCTGCAGGTGGCCTGATGAACCAGGCACCGCACATCACCACCAAGCCGCAGATGGCCTTGCAGTCATACCTGGATGGGTTGCTGCAGGAGGCTACCGAGCCACTCGAGCTGCCGCAAGAACAGGACGCGGCGGTCGCGCCGCACGTGGAGCAGGCCCCCGGCGATGAGTTCGAGGCGGCGGTCCGCGAGGAACAGGCCC
This sequence comes from Pseudomonas soli, assembly GCF_021283165.2. Lineage (NCBI taxonomy): Bacteria > Pseudomonadati > Pseudomonadota > Gammaproteobacteria > Pseudomonadales > Pseudomonadaceae > Pseudomonas > Pseudomonas soli. The sequence continues at coordinate 4,257,711 of NZ_CP128543.1, read as the reverse complement.
GCGATGCCCAGCGCCAGGTCATGCCGGCCGCGCCTGCGCCCCGGCCTTTTGCCGAGCCGCAGGCCAAGGTCCTGCCAACCGTGCTGCCGCCCGTCACGCCTGTCATGGACCCGGTGGTGGCGGTGGTCGAGCGTGAGGTGGTGGCAGAGGCCAGCATCCCGCTATTGACCGAAGCTCCGGCCATCGAGCCGGCGACGCCACTGGTGGAACTGCATGTACCGGCGGCGCCTGCCGCGCCCACACCACCGGCCACGGTCGACGGGCGCCCGGAATGGGCCGCCGAGCCATTCGAATGCCTGCTGTTCGATGTCGCCGGCCTGACCCTGGCGGTACCGCTGGTATGCCTGGGCTCGATCTATACCTTGGCCGGCCAGGAACTGACGCCGCTGTTCGGCCAGCCGGACTGGTTCCTCGGCATCCTCACATGCCAGGCGGGCAACCTCAAGGTGTTGGATACCGCCCGCTGGGTCATGCCCGACCGCTATCGGGACGATTTCCGCCAGGGCCTGCAATATGTCATATCGGTCCAGGGCTACGAATGGGGGCTGGCCGTGCACCAGGTCAGCCGCTCGCTGCGCCTGGACCCGAAAGAGATCAAATGGCGCAGCCAGCGCGGCCAACGCCCATGGTTGGCCGGCACGGTGATCGAACACATGTGCGCGTTGCTCGACGTCGCCGAACTGGCCGAGCTGATCGCCAGTGGCGCGGTCAAGCATATGAACACCAAACACAACTGAATCAACGCCGCTACTGCCGCGGCAACACAGAGCACACCGCCAATGGCGGATTTTGAGGGCTAGGGGAATGAAAAAGTCGTCTGCACAAGGTTCCGAAGATCCGATCCTGCAGTGGGTAACCTTCCGTCTGGACAACGAGTCCTACGGCATCAATGTCATGCAGGTGCAGGAAGTTCTGCGCTACACCGAGATTGCCCCGGTACCGGGCGCCCCCAGCTATGTGCTGGGCATCATCAACCTGCGCGGCAACGTGGTGACGGTGATCGACACCCGCCAGCGCTTCGGCTTGATGTCGAGCGAAGTCACCGACAACACCCGTATCGTCATCATCGAGGCGGACAAGCAGGTGGTCGGCATCCTCGTCGACAGCGTCGCTGAAGTGGTGTACCTGCGCCAGTCGGAGATCGAGACCGCGCCGAACGTCGGCAACGAAGAATCGGCGAAGTTCATCCAGGGCGTGTGCAACAAGAATGGCGAGCTGCTGATCCTGGTCGAGCTGGACAAGATGATGACCGAGGAAGAGTGGTCCGAGCTGGAGAACATCTGAGTTGATCTTCGAGGTTGCTGTCATCTTCCTGGCGCTGCTGTGGGCACTGAGCCTGTGGTTCTTCCTCAACTACAGCAAGCGCCAGCGCGAGCTGGCCGCCCAGCAGGCCCAGGGCGATGCGCTGCGTGACCAGCGCATCAAGGACCTCGCCAAACGCTTGGACGACTACCAGAACGGTACCGTGCGCATGGGCGAAGCGATCCATGAATTGCGCGCGGTGGTGGCGCCGCTGCCCGAGAAGCTCCAGCAACTCGAGCAGCGCGACCCCAACAGCGTCACCTTCGCCCAGGCCGCCAAGCTGGTGGGCATGGGCGCCAGCGTCGAGGAGCTGACCCAGACCTGCGGGTTGACCCAGGCCGAGGCGCAGTTGATGAGCAAGCTGCACCGCGGCGAGTGAGCAAGGAAGGCGACCCGGCGGTCGCCTTTTTTCATCCCGCAATCAGGGCTTTGCCCATGAATGATTGCCACCCACTCGCATCAGGCGGTTGAACGGCAGCCACTGGCGTAATGCAGCCCGATAGGCCTCTGGATTCACATACTGGAAGGTATTGATGCGGGGCATCTGGAACAGATTGGTGATATGGCGCAGGGTCCTCAGCACCGGCAGGTGCTGGTCTACGACGTCGGTGAGCAGCCCCGGGCCGGTCAAGCGGTTGAGGCTGGCGGCATAACGATAGAAGCCGGCTGGGTCGTCCCGCAGACTGGGGCAGCTGCCATAGAACTCTGGTTCAACCAGATAGCGGCTGCGCATCTCCTCGCTGATTGCCAGCAGTGTCGGGTTGCCGGCGTGGCTGCCGATCAGGCTGGTGTTGAACTGGCAGTTCATCCCGAGCTTTTCGTTGGACATCGGAGGGAACAGCAGCAGCCCGTCGTCGGTGGTGCTCAGGTCCACCTGCTCGATGGCTTCAGCGGGGCTGCCCACCGGCCGGCCATTCACCTTGTAGGGATATTCGCCCACCGCCAGCAGGTGGTCGTCAACGTCCATGTAGATACCGCCTTGGCTGTGGAGCATGCAATAGCGCAGCACATCAGAGGCGGAGGCGAAATTGCCGCCATCGAGGGCTGCCTGATACTGGGGATGGTATGGGCCTTCACGAAAGTGGCGGAACCAGTCCTGTTCCTCCAGTGGCACTATCTGCACGCCAGGTGCTTTCTTTGCAAGCAGGTGCAGATTTTCATCAAAGGCGCTGGTGCTGGCCTTCGACAGGTATAGCCGCAGGGTGTAGGAACTGCCGTGCAGGCGTTCTGCATTGCTGCGCAGATTGCTCAGTAATGGCGGGTCGATTGCTTTGTCCCCCACCCATAGGCTCAGGAATTGTCGTGGAACGGGCCGTGCCCCGGCTGGAAACGGACCAGGCATCTGTACCGGCAAATGCAGTTCCACGCCAAGGGCGCGCAGCGTGCGCATGCGCATGGCATCGGTGACCTCTCGGCCGGCCAGGCTCACCGGTTGCAGGTCGCGGGTGCCGAGCCGGGGAAGGTAGTACTGGGGATCGACCGCATTAATATCGCCCTCGAGGATGAAGCTGTCGTTCTCCAGGTCGTAAACCACTTCGGTGTTGTAGCCGCCCACGCAGGCTGCCAACAGATCGGGTGTTCCATCAAATCGTGGTCTTCGATCAATGGCTTGGTAGGTAGCCGTATCGGCGCCCTCCAGCGCTGGGATGGGGTCGGGAATGTGGAAGTAGGGCGCGACCTCGCTCACGGGTAAGCGCGGCGGTGAGACGGGGCTTAGTGGATAGCCCAGTCGACCATTGATCGCCTGCGGCGCGATGAAACCCTCGTTCTTGAAGCGGTAGAGCGCTGCATCGCGCGTCAGGGTAGCGTGCGCCAACGGCAGGGCGTTTAGCACGCCAAAGGTAGCCATGCCTACGCCTTCGGCGCGCTCCTGCTGGCCATGACCATTGATCACCTGATCCAGACCCAGACCAAGTTGAGCGATGCCGCCCAAGGCAAGGATCGGCGCCAGTTCCGGTACGACGATGGCAAGCGGGGCGAGCAGGTTGACCGCCGCGTTCAGGTAGGCGCGCCAGCGAGCTTTGGTGATTTCGCCATTGCTGGTGATGCGATAGTCGGCGTCCTCATAGCTGCGTTTGCGTTGTTGGTGGGTCAGCGCCCAGAAAAGCTCCTCCTCGATCAGCGGGCTGTACTTGTCCGGCTTGTAGTTGACGTAGGTGCTTGGCTGCCAGACGCCTTCAGCGGTGAACCCGGGGCGGTTGCTAGACAGGTGGTTGAGTGTGGGGAAGGCGGCGAGCCCGTCCAGTGCGGTAGCCAAGCCGCTGAAGTCGAGGCCGTCGGGTTGGTCGGCGAGAGCAAAGTGATGTAGCAGGGCAGCGCGGGTGTCCGTGTTGCGGCACTGACTGGCGACCCAGTCCTGCAGCGCCGAGGGGGTGGCGAAGGTATGCAGTGGCGCGGAGTTGCCAGGGATATAGAGCAGGGTCAGGCCGCTTTCAGGGTCGCTGATCTGCAGCAGGTCGGTGGCGACATAGCCATAGATGTTCACGAAGCGTCGGAGCAGCGGCTGCGGGGCCTGCTCCAACCCCGCAGCGCGCCAGGCGAGCCGGCGCGCCTGGTCGTCGAGGCTGCCTTCGGCGAGCTGGCGGTTGCAGGCGGTAATGAAGGCGATTTTCGCCGCCAGCCGATGACTGGTTGCGTGGCTACGCCAGTACGTGTCCAGCATGGCCTTGTAGGCGCTGTGAAAGTCGAGGTTGCAGATAAACTGCTGGAGGTCTTCTGCAGCCAGTCTCACATGGGTCCGGGCGCTGTATTCGCTGGGGGTGGTCTGGCGGAACAAGCCATTGTAGATGGGATAGCCGCTACTGTTGGATAGTGGACCAGGGGGATCCAGTCGGTCGACCAGGGTGATGCTTTGGCTGTCGGGAAAGTGCCCGGCCCAGGGGCTGTTCAAGGCTGCGCCAATGAGGTTGTTGCTGGACTCGCCCTGCCAGTTGGCCATGACGGCCTGAGTGAGCGTCATTTTCTGTGCCACGACGCCAACCTCGCCCACGCCGTGGCGCCATTGATGGTGCAGTACGACCACATCGGTGCGGTCGGGGTCCAGAGACTGACCGCGGCGAGCGGCCCAGTCGCGAATCGCCGTGGCCGCGGCATGATCGGGGCGTGGGAAGTCCTTGAGGTGGTCGCGGACATAGCGCACACCGGCATTGTTGACGAAACGGGGCTTCATGGTGATGACCCTGGAAAGAATGGGTCGTCACGATGAGCGATTCGCCCCGCCCGCGTGCGGCAGTCGGCTACCGCCCGTCGTCAGGAATGGTAGGGCAGGCCGGGCAGTTGGGGGGTGATGTCGCGCTCGGCGGCGGGTGCATCGCTGAAGCCCATGGGCATCTTGCCGCGCAGCTGCCAGGCGAACGCGATGATCTCGGCGATGGTCAGGTATAACGCCTCGGGGATCTGTTCCCCCAGCTCCAGGCGCGCCAGTAGGCGCACGAGCTCGGCGTTCTCGTAGATCGGCACGTCATGTTCGCGGGCCAGGGCGAGGATGGCTTCGGCCAATTCGTCGTCGCCTTTGGCGCTCAGGGTCGGGGCCTGTTGCCCGTCGTAGATCAGGGCAATGGCCTGGCGCGGTTGCTTGCTGCTCATGCGTTCTCGTCCACCCAGCGTTGTTCCAGGCGCGTGCGCGGGCCTTGGGGCGGCGTGCCGGGGTGGCATTCCAGGTCGCCAACGTCCAGCCCGCGGGCCACCAGGCGTTCGCGCAAGGCGCCCAACTGGCTGTCGATCAGCCGCGCGGTTTGTTCCTGCTGAGCCCACAGCTGGCCGGACAGTCGACCCTGGGCCAATTGCGCCTGGACCTGCAGCGGGCCAAGTGGGGACAGGTCGAATGCCAGTTCGATGCGCCACAGTGCCTTCAACGGATCATCCTGTTCACGTTCACGATCGGCTTGTTGCTCCGGGGTTTCTTCGCGTTGCAGCTTCACTTGCAGGGGAATGAACTCCTGGCCATGGCGCACCGGGACCTCGGTCTGCCAGGTGGTCTGCTGGTTACCGTTGTCGAGTGTGCCGCTCTGCTGCAGGCTGGACAGCGAATGGCTCTGCAGCCGCGAGATCGCCGCGGCGGCCAGGCGCAGCAGTTGCTGCAGGTCGCCTTCGCTTTCCAGCTTCTGCAGCAGCCGCGAGGGCAGGGGAAAAGCGCTTGGCAGCGGTCGTGGGCTGACCTGGCCGAGCATGCCCAGGGCGCTGCGCGCCAGCCCTGGCAGGGCCTGGGCGAGGGTGCCGGTGGCGAGCGCGGTAGCCAGCGGTGGATGGCCGGGCACGCTGGGCAGCGCCTGGGCCACCAGCTTGACCAGTTGTGCCTTGAGGTCGGGCGCGATGCCGCTGGCGAGTCCGCCCAGCAGCTTGGATTCGAAGAACGTGCCGCTGTTGTTCAGTGCCTGGGCCAGGTTTTTCGCATCGCCGAGTTGCCGCGCTTCCGGCAGGCTGGCGAGCAGGCGCTCGGCACTGGCGCGCAGCTCCGGGGCTGCATCGGGGCTGCTGGTGATCTGCTGCAGGCTGTTGAGCACACCCGGCAAGGAGGCCTGGAGGCTTTGCTGGGTCGACAGGTGCTGGGTAACGGCCAATTGGTCCTGGCGGCCGCTCAGGGGCACGAAGCGCAGCGCCTGCTCGCCCTGCACCAGCGCGCTGAGCAGGCTGCCCACGGGAAGCCTGCGCGGGCTGTCGATGGCCAGGGTGGCACCCGCCTGGCTGCTGTTGAGCAGGCTCACCAGCGAGCGGAAGGTGACGGCTGAGCCAGGGCTTTGCGGCAGTACCTGGCTGGTCAGCACCTTGGCCTGCAGCAAGGTGCCGACCGGGAGCTGCCGGGTATCCAGTTGAGTCAAGGTAGCGATGTTGCCGGCACTGGCCTGCTGCACCATCACCGCCAGGCGGCTGCTCTCGGGCTGGGTGACGGTGATCAAACTGCCGGGGGGCAGCGGCTGGCTGGCGGTGGTCAATACCTGGATCTGGTTGCCATTGGCCTGGGTGAGCCGCAGCAGCATCTGGAACTCCTGGCCGATCTGGCGCAGGGTGACGACCTTGGCTTCGGCGACTTCTCCAGGCGGCAGCAGACCGGGCTGGGCCTGCAGCAGGCGCAGCAGTTCGCCGGACATCGCGGCCCTGGTCGCTTGGGCGCTTACCGCGGTTTGTGTGCTGAGACTATTGATTTCAGTCATGATTGTATACAACCTGTCGAACCAGCCCTCTTGGCAGCGCCGTGGCGCGTGCAATAATGCCGCTCGCTCGCCATTGCCAGTATAACGGCAGGGGTTGGAGCGACTTGAGACACAGACTGCATAAGGCGATACCGTGACCCTTCACCTCCAAGCTGCGGGCGTGGCCTGCGAGCGCGACTGGCGGCTGCTGTTCGAGCACCTGCACTTCGAGCTGCACCCCGGCGACATGCTGCAGATCGCCGGCCCCAACGGTAGCGGCAAGACCAGCTTGCTGCGCCTGCTGGCCGGGCTGATGCAGCCCACCGCCGGGCAGATCCTGCTGGGGGGGCAGCCGTTGGCCGAACAACGCCATGCCCTGGCCAGCATCCTGCTGTGGATTGGCCATGCCGCCGGGATCAAGGACCTGCTCACCGCCGAAGAGAACCTTGCCTGGCTCTGCGCATTGCACCGCCCGGCCAACCGCGAGGCGATCTGGAAGGCGCTGGAGGCTGTCGGCCTGCGCGGTTTCGAGGACGTGCCCTGCCATACCCTGTCCGCTGGCCAGCAGCGCCGCGTGGCCCTGGCCCGGCTGTACCTGGACAGCCCGCCGCTGTGGATCCTCGACGAACCTTTCACCGCTCTTGACAAGCAGGGCGTGGCCCAACTGGAAGCGCACCTGGCGGCGCACTGCGAGCAGGGTGGTACCGTGGTGCTGACCACCCACCATACGCTCGAGCGCAAGCCATCCGGCTATCGCGAGCTGAACCTGGGGCAATGGGCGGCATGAGCGTATTCCTTCTGCTGTTGCGCCGCGAGGCGCGGCTGTTGTTCCGCCGCCCGGCGGAGCTGGCCAACCCGCTGGTGTTCTTCGCCATTGTCGTTGCCCTGTTCCCGCTGGCGGTAGGGCCAGAGACACAATTGTTGCAAACCTTGTCGCCAGGACTGGTCTGGGTAGCGGCCTTGCTGGCGGTATTGTTGTCGCTCGACGGGTTGTTTCGCAGTGATTTCGAGGACGGCTCGCTCGAGCAGTGGGTGCTTTCGCCGCATCCGTTGGCCATGCTGGTACTGGCCAAGGTGCTGGCGCACTGGATCTTTTCCGGGTTGGCGCTGGTATTGTTGGCACCGCTGCTGGCGCTGATGCTGGGGCTGCCGCCCAGTTGCCTGCCGGTGCTGCTCGCCTCCTTGTTGCTGGGCACCCCGGTCTTGAGCCTGCTGGGCGCGGTTGGGGCGGCGCTGACGGTCGGTCTCAAGCGCGGCGGCCTGCTGCTGGCATTGTTGATTCTGCCGTTGTATATCCCTGTATTGATCCTGGGCAGTGGTGCGTTGCAGGCGGCGTTGCAGAATATGCCCGCCACCGGTCATCTGCTCTGGCTCGCCAGCCTGACGGCCCTGGCGGTGACATTGGCACCCTTTGCGATCGCGGCCGGCCTGAAGATCAGCGTCGGCGAATAACGAGTGCCGGGCATTGCAGCCCGGCCAACACCCTGGATGTACCCTGATGAAAATAAGCTGGACGTGGTTCCACAAGCTGGGTTCCCCCAAATGGTTCTATGCCATCAGCGGCCGCATGCTGCCGTGGCTGACCGTTTGCGCCATCGTGCTGTTGCTGGTCGGCATCACCTGGGGCCTGGCCTTCGCCCCCCAGGACTACCAGCAGGGCAACAGCTTCCGCATCATCTATATCCATGTGCCGACCGCCATGCTGGCGCAGTCGTGCTATGTGATGCTCGCCGTGGCAGGCGTGGTGGGGCTGGTGTGGAAGATGAAACTGGCCGATGTCGCGCTGCAGTGCGCGGCGCCCATTGGTGCCTGGATGACCGCGGTGGCCCTGGTCACCGGGGCAATCTGGGGCAAGCCCACCTGGGGCAGTTGGTGGGTCTGGGATGCGCGTCTGACGTCCATGCTTATCCTGCTGTTCCTGTACTTCGGCATCATTGCCCTGGGTCAGGCCATCAGCAATCGCGACAGCGCTGCCAAGGCCTGCGCAGTGCTGGCGATCGTCGGCGTGATCAACATCCCGATCATCAAATATTCGGTGGAGTGGTGGAATACCCTGCACCAGGGCGCCACCTTCACGCTCACCGAAAAGCCGGCAATGCCGGTGGAAATGTGGGCGCCGTTGCTGATCACCGCGTTGGGCTTCTATTGCTTCTTCGGAGCCGTGCTCTTGCTGCGCATGCGTCTGGAAGTGCTCAAGCGCGAGGCGCGGGCCAGTTGGGTCAAGGATGAAGTGCTGAGCCAGCTTGGCCGGGAGGCGGCACGATGAGCTTTGCCTCCTTCACTGACTTTCTCGCCATGGGCCACCATGGCCTGTACGTCTGGTCGGCCTATGGCATCTGCCTGGCGGTGCTGGCGTTGAATGTCGCCGCGCCCCTGTTGGCCCGCCGTCGTTACCTGCAAGAAGAGGCGCGTCGTCTGCGCCGGGAGAACAAACCGTGAATCCGCAGCGTAAGAAACGCCTGTTCATCATCCTAGGCTTGCTGGCCGGCGTCGGCGTCGCCGTGGGCTTTGCCCTGAGTGCGCTGCAGCAGAACATCAACCTGTTCTACACCCCGACGCAGATCGCCAACGGCGAGGCGCCCCTGGACACCCGCATCCGCGCCGGTGGCATGGTCGAGAAAGGCTCGGTGCAGCGCTCGGCCGATTCGCTCGACGTGCGCTTTGTGGTCACCGACTACAGCAAGTCGGTGCCTATCACCTACCGCGGCATCCTCCCCGACCTGTTCCGCGAAGGGCAGGGCATTGTCGCCCTCGGCAAGCTCAATGCCGACGGCGTGGTGGTGGCCGATGAGGTATTGGCCAAGCACGACGAGAAATACATGCCGCCGGAAGTCACCAAGGCGCTGAAGGAAAGCGGCCAGGCCGCCAGCGATGCGGGGGCCAAGCCATGAACGCGGCCCTGGTGATCCCCGAGCTGGGCCAGCTGGCGATGATCCTGGCCATCTGCTTCGCCGCCGTGCAGGCCAGCGTGCCGCTGCTCGGCGCCTGGCGCGGCGACAGCCTGTGGATGGGCCTGGCGCGGCCGGCGGCCTGGGGGCAGTTCGCCTTCCTGGCCTTCGCCTTTGCCTGCCTCACCCACGCCTTCATGACCGACAACTTCTCGGTCGCCTATGTGGCCAGCAACTCCAACAGCGCCTTGCCCTGGTACTACAAGTTCAGTGCCGTCTGGGGCGCGCACGAAGGCTCGCTGCTGCTGTGGGCGTTGATCCTCGGCGGCTGGACCTTCGCCGTGTCGATCTTCTCGCGCCAGTTGCCCCAGGTGATGCTGGCCCGGGTGCTGGCGGTCATGGGCATGATCAGCGTGGGCTTCCTGAGCTTCCTGATCATCACTTCCAATCCGTTTCAGCGCCTGCTGCCGCAGGTGCCGGGCGACGGTCGCGACCTCAACCCGCTGCTGCAGGACTTCGGCCTGATCGTCCACCCGCCGATGCTGTACATGGGCTACGTGGGCTTCTCGGTGGCGTTCGCCTTCGCCATCGCCGCGTTGCTCGGCGGGCGTCTGGATGCGGCCTGGGCGCGCTGGTCGCGGCCCTGGACCATCGTCGCCTGGGCCTTCCTCGGCGTCGGTATCACCCTCGGCTCGTGGTGGGCCTACTACGAACTGGGCTGGGGCGGCTGGTGGTTCTGGGACCCCGTCGAGAACGCCTCGTTCATGCCCTGGCTGGTGGGCACGGCGCTGATCCACTCGCTGGCGGTCACCGAAAAGCGCGGGGTGTTCAAGAGCTGGACCGTGCTGCTGGCCATCGCCGCCTTCTCCCTGAGTCTGCTGGGTACATTCCTGGTGCGTTCCGGTGTACTGACCTCGGTCCACGCGTTCGCCGCCGATCCTTCGCGCGGCATCTTCATCCTGTTCTTCCTGCTGTTCGTGGTCGGCGGCTCGCTGACCCTGTTCGCCCTGCGTGCCCCGGTGGTCAAGAGCCAGGTGGGCTTTGCCTTATGGTCCCGTGAAACGCTGCTGCTGGCCAACAACCTGGTGTTGGTGGTGGCGGCGTCGATGATCCTGCTCGGCACGCTGTACCCGCTGGTGCTCGACGCCCTGACCGGGGCCAAGTTGTCGGTCGGCCCGCCGTACTTCGACGCCTTGTTCCTGCCGCTGATGGCGCTGCTGATGGTGGTGCTGGGTATCGGTGTGGTGGTGCGCTGGAAGGACACCCCCGGCAAGTGGCTGGCCGGCATGCTGACCCCGGTGCTGATCGGTAGCGCGGTGCTGGCGCCGATCGCGGGGTTGATCGTCGATGACTTCGACTGGCCGGCCCTCAGCGTGTTCGCCCTGGCCGCATGGGTGGTGCTCGCTGGCGTGCGCGATATCCTCGACAAGACCCGTCACAAGGGCCTGGTCAAAGGCCTGGGTGGCCTTGACCGCAGCTATTGGGGCATGCACCTGGCGCACCTCGGGCTGGTGGTCTGCGCCCTGGGCGTGGTGCTGTCGAGCAACAACAGCGCCGAGCGCGACCTGCGCATGGCACCGGGTGAGAGCGTCGAGCTGGGCGGTTACCACTTCCTGTTCGAGGGCGCCAAGCACTTCGAAGGCCCGAACTTCATCTCTGACAAGGGCACTATTCGCGTTTCGCGCAATGGCCGCGAAGTGTCCGTGCTGCACCCGGAAAAGCGCCTGTACACCGTGCAGCAGTCGATGATGACCGAGGCCGGCATCGATGCCGGTTTCACCCGCGACCTGTATGTCGCCTTGGGCGAGCCGCTGGAAAACGGCGCCTGGGCGGTGCGGGTGCATATCAAACCCTATGTACGCTGGATCTGGCTGGGCGGTCTGCTGACCGGCCTGGGCGGCTTGCTGGCGGCCTTCGACCGGCGCTACCGCGTCAAGGTCAAGACCCGGGTGCGTGAGGCCCTGGGCGTGTCTGGAGCAACTGCATGAAGCGTTGGGTCATGGTGGTGCCCCTGGCGGTGTTCCTGCTGGTGGCGGTCTTTCTCTACAAGGGGTTGTTCCTCAAGCCCGACGAACTGCCTTCGGCGATGATCGGCAAGCCATTCCCGGCGTTCTCCCTGGCGTCGGTGCAGGATGACCGCACCCTGACCCAGGCCGACCTGCTCGGGCGCCCGGCGCTGGTCAACGTGTGGGGCACCTGGTGCCCGTCCTGCAAGGTCGAGCACCCCTACCTGAACCAGCTGGCCGAGCAGGGCGTGGTAATCCACGGGGTCAACTACAAGGACGACAACGCCGCCGCGCTGAAGTGGCTGGCCGAGTTCCACAACCCTTACCAGCTGAACATCGCCGACCAGCAAGGCACGCTGGGCCTGGACCTGGGCGTGTATGGCGCGCCGGAAACCTTCCTGATCGACGCCAAGGGCATCATCCGCTACAAGCATGTCGGCGTGGTCGATGCCACGGTGTGGCGCGAGCAGTTGGCGCCGCTGTACCAGGGCCTGGTCGACGAGGCCAGGCCATGAAGCGCTGGCTTACTGCTGCCGTGCTTGGCCTGAGCCTGGCCGGGGTGGCCAAGGCCGCCATCGACACCTACCAGTTCCGCGACGAAGCCGAGCGCGAGCGCTACCAGCAACTGACCAAGGAACTGCGCTGCCCCAAGTGCCAGAACCAGGACATCGCTGATTCCAACGCACCGATCGCCGCCGACCTGCGCCGCGAGATCTTCCGCATGCTGGGTGAAGGCAAGAACAACCAGCAGATCGTCGATTTCATGGTCGATCGCTACGGTGACTTCGTGCGCTACAAACCGGCGCTGAGCGGGCGCACCTGGCTGCTCTGGTTCGGCCCGGGGATTCTCCTGGCCGGTGGTTTCGTGGTGTTGGCGGTGATCGTCCGCCGTCGCCGCGGGCAGGCTGTGGCCGGCAACACCGAACTGTCCGCCGACGAACGCGAGCGTCTGGCCAAACTGCTGGATAAAGAACATACCCATGACTGAATTCTGGCTTAGCGCGGGCCTGTTGTTGCTCGCCGCCCTGGCTTTCCTGCTGCTGCCGATCCTGCGTGGCCACCGCCGCCAGCAGGCCGAACAAGACCGTACCGCCCTCAATGTGGCGCTCTACGAGGAGCGCGTCGCCGAACTGTCCGCCCAGCAGGCGGCCGGGGTGCTTGACGACCGGCAATTGGCCACGGGGCGTGACGAAGCCGCCCGCGAGCTGCTGGCTGACACCGAACGCGACGATGCGGTGCGCCAGGGCCGCCTGGGCAAGGCCATTCCGTTGCTGGCGGCGGTGCTGGTACCGGTGATGGCTCTGGGGCTCTATCTGCACTTCGGCGCAGCCGACAAGGTCGAGTTGACCCAGGAGTTCGCCAGCGCGCCGCAGTCGATGAGCGAAATGACCACACGCCTGGAGCGCGCGGTGCAGGCCCAGCCGGACTCGGCCGAGGGCCTGTACTTCCTTGGCCGGGCATACATGGCCGAGCAGCGGCCGGCTGATGCGGCCAAGGCCTTCGAGCGTGCCGTGGCCCTTGCCGGGCGCCAACCCGAGCTGCTCGGGCAATGGGCCCAGGCGCTGTACTTCGCCGCCGACAAACAATGGTCGGCGCAACTGCAGGCGCTCACCGATGAAGCGCTGAAAGCCGATCCACGAGAAGTCACCAGCCTTGGCCTGCGTGGCATCGCTGCTTTCGAGGGCGAACGCTTCCAGGAAGCCATCGACTTCTGGCAGCGCCTGTTGGCGCAATTGCCGGAGGGTGATGCCTCTCGTGCCGCGCTGCAGGGTGGCATCGATCGTGCCGCCGACAAGCTCAAGGCCGGGGGCGGCAAGGTCGCCGAGGCCGCGCGCCTGAAAGTACGGGTCGAGCTGGGCGCGGCGCTCAAGGACAAGGTGCGCCCGGATGACACCGTGTTCATCTTCGCCCGTGCCAGCAATGGCCCGCCCATGCCGCTGGCGGCCAAGCGGGTGACGGTGGCACAGTTGCCGATCGAAGTGGAGCTGTCGGATGCCGACGCGATGATGCCGCAGATGAAACTGTCGGACTTCACCGAAGTCCAACTGGTTGCCCGAGTCTCGCGCGCCGGCGTGCCGACTCGCGGCGAGTGGAAGGGCCAGAGTGCGCCACTGGCCACCACCACCCAGGCCACCCAGCACCTGACCATCGACAGCCCCGATTCGTAAGAGAGCAACCGTCATGAACAGCACCGTCCGCCTGACCCTGATCACCCTGGCCCTGGGTCTTTCCGCGTGTACGGTGCACCAGCCGGGGGAGCGTGAACCGCTGCCACCGATCGAGACCACGCCGCCACCGCACCAGGGGCCGGTGGTCAAGCCACTGCCAGGTGGCCAGCCCGGTACCCAGCCGAGCAAGCCGGCGGCGATTCCCAAGCCCATGCCACGCACTTCTGCCAGCTTCGCGCCGCCGCCCGGTGGCGCCAGCCATTGGGATCCGAAGCTTGGGGTCTATGTACTGGAGAAGCAACCCAATACGTTCTACCGCCAGCGCACCTACTACCGCTGGAACAACGGCTGGAGCTGGTCGCTGAGCCCCAGTGGGCCTTGGCAGGAAACCGACAGCAGTGGCGTGCCGGGCGGCTTGGGCAGGGCGTTCGCGCAGTAGCGATCATCTGCCAGGTGCGAGCGGGATGGGTTCGATGATTAGCCGGCGATGCCCGCTGCGTTGAGGGTGCTGGGCAATACGGTTCCGGTTAGCGGTTGAATCTTGTTCGAGTCCGCCCGGTGCTGCGCCGGGCTTGAGGAGCCTTTGCATGCAACTAGAGATTTTTCAGGTCGATGCCTTTTCATCCGTGCCATTCGGCGGTAACCCGGCGGCGGTGATTCCCCTGCAGCAGTGGCTGCCCGACGACGTTCTGCAGCGCATCGCCGAGGAAAACAACCTGTCCGAAACGGCGTACTTCGTACGAAATGGCGAAGCGTTCGATCTGCGCTGGTTCACCCCGGCGGTGGAAGTCGACCTGTGTGGGCATGCGACATTGGCCGCGGCCTGGGTGCTATTCGAGCAACTGGGGGAGCAGGCTGAGGTGCTGCGCTTCAATACCCGCAGCGGGGAATTGCGGGTGAGCCGCAACGCTGATGGTCTGCTGGCAATGGATTTCCCGGTCAAGCAGCCGGTTGCCGTCGAGATTGCGCCGGGGTTGCTCGAGGCGTTGGGGTTGAGCGAGGCCCGGGCGTTGTATCGGACGGACGATTATGTATTGGTGATCGACGATGCTTCGCTGATCGAAGGGCTCAAGCCGGATTTCGTGGCGTTGTCGTCATTCGATGTGCGGGGGATTGCAGTGACGGCGGCGGGGCGGGGGTTCGATTTCGTCACGCGATGGTTCGGGCCCAGGGTGGGGGTCAATGAAGATCCGGTGACCGGGTCGGCCCACACTTCCCTGGCGCCTTATTGGGCCGAACGGCTGGGCAAAAACAGCTTGCGCTGTGAGCAGGGTGGGGCGCGCAAGGGGCAGTTGCAGTGTGATGTGCCGGGCAATGGGCGAGTGATCATCAGTGGGCGGGGGGCGCTGTATCTGCGGGGTGTGATTTTTATTTGAGTGCCACTGGCGGGCGGCCAATCGGCCTCCCGCTATTTCCGCGAATTGGCCGTTTGCCCTTTGTGACGCCGGGCTTAACCTGCAGGCAGATCCCTACAAGAGAAGCCCCATGCGTTCTGTCCATTTCCCCGCGGCCCTGCTGACGCTCGGCCTGCTCGCCCCACTATCGCTGGCCTGGGCCCATGGCGAAAAGCCCGATCAGGTCAGGATCCTCCAGGAGCAGCTCCCCACCAATTCCCCTGGCAACAAAGCCGTGATGCTCACGGTGAGCTATGCCCCTGGCGAGGCATCGCCCGGCCACTGGCATCCGGGTGCGGTCATGGCCTATGTGCTGGAAGGCGCGGTGACATCCAAGCTCAATGACGAATCGGAGAAGACCTACAAGGCCGGCGAATTCTGGTACGAGGCTCCGGGGACGGTGCACAGCGTCTCGCGCAATGCCAGTAAAAGTGCCCCAGCCAAGCTGCTGGTATGGAGCCTGGTGGAAGAAGGCAAGCCGGTGACCGAGCCGTTGCCCAAGCGCTGAATCGCAGGTAATAAAAAACCTCCAGTGCATGCGCATCTGGAGGTTTTCAGAGTTTGGCTCCGCGACCTGGACTCGAACCAGGGACCCAATGATTAACAGTCATTTGCTCTACCGACTGAGCTATCGCGGAATCTGCGCGTATCTTACTGCGTGTCTCGGGGAAGTCAAGCTTCCCCTAGACAATCAAGCAGTTACAGCACTTCGACGATGGCTTTGGTGACCACGTGGATGTTGCTCTGGTTCAGCGCGGCGACCGCGATGCGGCCAGTGTCCAGCGCGTAGATGCCGAACTCGTTCTTCAGGCGTGCCACTTGCTCAACAGTCAGGCCCGAGTAGGAGAACATGCCGCACTGGCGGCCGACAAAGCTGAAGTCACGCTTGGCGCCGTACTCCGCCAACAGTTCGACCATCTGCTTGCGCATGCCGTGGATGCGCTCGCGCATCTCGGCCAGCTCGGTTTCCCACATCTGGCGCAGCTCGGGGCTGTTCAGCACCGCGGCGACGATGCTGGCGCCGTGGGTCGGCGGGTTGGAGTAGGTGGTGCGGATAACCCGCTTGACCTGCGACAGCACGCGGGTGCTCTCGTCCTTCGAGGCGGTGACGATCGACAGCGCACCGACACGCTCCCCATACAGCGAGAACGACTTGGAGAACGAGCTGGAAACGAAGAACTCCAGGCCCGACTCGGCGAACAGGCGAACGGCAAAGGCGTCTTCGTCGATGCCGGCACCGAAGCCTTGGTAGGCCATGTCGAGGAATGGGATGTGGCCTTTTGCCTTGACTACTTCCAGCACATTTTTCCAGTCGTCCAGCGACAGGTCGACGCCGGTCGGGTTGTGACAGCAAGCGTGCAGCACGATGACCGAACCAGATGGCAGGCTGTTCAGGTCTTCGAGCATGCCGGCGCGGTTGACGTCCTGGCTGGCGGCATCGTAGTAGCGGTAGGTCTGTACCGGGAAACCGGCGCTCTCGAACAGCGCACGGTGGTTTTCCCAGCTCGGGTCGCTGATGGCGACCACGGCACCCGGCTGCAGGCGCTTGAGGAAATCGGCGCCGATCTTCAGAGCGCCGGTACCGCCGACTGCCTGCACGGTGACCACGCGGCCTGCGGCCAGCAATGGCGATTCGGTGCCGAAGATCAGCTTCTGCACGGCCTGGTCGTACTGGGCGATGCCGTCGATCGGCAGGTAGCCGCGGGAGGCGTGCTGGGCGGCACGGGCGGTCTCGGCTGCGATCACCGCGCGCAGCAGCGGGATGCGGCCTTCCTCATTGCAGTAGACGCCCACGCCCAGGTTCACCTTGTCGGTGCGTGGGTCGGCGTTGAATGCTTCGTTGAGGCCCAGGATAGGGTCGCGGGGTGCCAGCTCGACAGCGGAAAACAGGCTCATTGTTACCTTGGCTCTGATAGGAGAGTGATAGGGTCGCCACGCTCCAGCCGAAGGCACTGAAGCGGTGCGCAAACGGGGAGTCAGTATAGTGATACCCACCGGTCACTGCGACAGTCTGGCGCAGCTTTTCCGGCTGTTTGCGCAAATATTTTTCGACCATTGGTCGAATTGCCCGGTCCATTGCCTTGAAGGGGCGAGGGTCGCACTTGAATCTGGCGCCCGGGGGGCGCATTTGGGTATAGACTACTGGCTAAATTTACAGTTGCCGCGACATCCACGAGGTCCGTCATGTCCGAGTTCCAGCTCGTCACCCGCTTCCAGCCGGCCGGCGATCAGCCCGAGGCCATCCGCCAGATGGTCGAGGGTATCGACGCCGGCCTTTCGCACCAGACCCTGCTCGGGGTGACCGGCTCGGGCAAGACCTTCAGCATCGCCAACGTCATCCAGCAGGTGCAGCGCCCGACCATGGTGCTGGCGCCGAACAAGACCCTGGCCGCCCAGCTGTACGGCGAGTTCAAGGCATTCTTCCCGAACAACGCCGTCGAGTATTTCGTTTCCTATTACGACTACTATCAGCCGGAAGCCTATGTTCCGTCGTCGGACACCTTCATCGAGAAGGACGCCTCGATCAACGACCATATCGAACAGATGCGCCTGTCGGCGACCAAGGCGCTGCTGGAACGACGCGACGCGATCATCGTCACCACCGTGTCGTGCATCTACGGCCTGGGCAGCCCCGAGACGTACCTGAAGATGGTCCTGCACGTCGATCGTGGCGACAAGCTCGACCAGCGCGCCCTGTTGCGCCGCCTGGCCGACCTGCAATACACCCGCAACGAGATGGATTTCGCCCGCGCCACCTTCCGCGTGCGCGGCGACGTGATCGACATCTTCCCGGCCGAATCAGACCTCGAGGCCATCCGCATCGAGCTGTTCGACGACGAAGTGGAGAACATCGCCGCTTTCGACCCGCTCACCGGCGAGGTCATCCGCAAGCTGCCGCGTTTCACCTTCTACCCCAAGAGTCACTACGTGACCCCGCGGGAAACCCTGGTCGAGGCAGTGGACGGCATCAAGGAAGAGCTCAAGCAGCGCCTCGAGTACCTGCACGCGAGCAACAAGCTGGTCGAGGCCCAGCGCCTGGAGCAGCGCACCCGTTTCGACCTGGAGATGATTCTCGAACTGGGCTACTGCAACGGCATCGAGAACTACTCGCGCTACCTCTCCGGCCGCCCGGCCGGCGCGCCGCCGCCCACGCTCTACGATTACCTGCCGGATGACGCGCTGCTGGTGATCGACGAATCACACGTCAGCGTTCCGCAGGTCGGCGCCATGTACAAGGGCGACCGCTCACGCAAGGAAACCCTGGTGGAGTATGGCTTCCGCCTGCCGTCGGCACTCGACAACCGTCCCATGCGTTTCGATGAATGGGAGGCGGTCAGCCCGCAGACCATCTTCGTCTCCGCCACCCCTGGCCCCTACGAGGCCGAGCATGCCGGGCGGGTGGTTGAGCAGGTGGTGCGGCCGACCGGCCTGGTCGACCCGCAGGTCGAGGTGCGTCCGGCACTGACCCAGGTCGACGACTTGCTGTCGGAGATCGGCAAGCGCGTCGCCCTGGGCGAGCGCGTGCTGGCCACCACGCTGACCAAGCGCATGGCCGAGGACCTCACCGATTACCTGGCCGATCACGATGTGCGGGTGCGCTACCTGCACTCGGACATCGACACCGTCGAGCGGGTCGAGATCATCCGCGACCTGCGCCTCGGCACTTTCGACGTGCTGGTGGGGATCAACCTGCTGCGCGAGGGTCTGGACATGCCCGAGGTGTCGCTGGTCGCGATCCTTGACGCCGACAAGGAGGGCTTCCTGCGTTCGGAACGCTCGCTGATCCAGACCATCGGCCGTGCCGCACGTAACCTCAACGGTAGGGCGATCCTATACGCCGACAACATCACCGGCTCCATGCAGCGAGCCATCGATGAGACCGAGCGGCGCCGCGAGAAGCAGGTCGCTTTCAACCAGGCCAACGGCATCGTGCCCAAGGGCGTGGTCAAGGACATCACCGACATCCTCGAAGGCGCCACCGTGCCTGGAGCCCGCAGCAAGAAGCGCAAGGGCATGGCCAAGGCGGCGGAGGAGGCCGGGCGTTACGAGGTCGAGCTGCAGACCCCGGCGCAGATCACCAAGCGCATCAAGCAACTGGAAGAGAAGATGTTCCAGTTCGCCCGCGACCTGGAGTTCGAAGCGGCGGCGCAATTGCGCGACGAGATCGGACAGTTGCGCGAGCGGCTGATCGCCAGCTGATTGCCGCCTGTTAGTGTTATGTGGTGTGGAAGCGGGCTTGCCAATGGGTCAATGGGCTTCCCCAGCTTTCAACCCCTGCGGCAGCTTGCGCGTCAACAGCACCGCCAGCATGCTCACCACAAGGCCGATGCCGACGAAATGGAAGGCATCGTTGTAGGCCATGATCAGGGCCTGCTGGTGGGTGATCTCCGACAGCTTGCCCAGTGCCGCGTTGTCGCTGCCCAGGCGTTCAGCCAGTTGCGCCAGGCGTTCGGCCACCTGCGGATTGCTCGGCACCACCGCCTCGCGCAAATAGTCGAAATACACTTTGGTCCTCGCATCCAGCAGCGTTGCCAGCAGGGCTATGCCGATGGCACCCCCCAGGTTGCGCAGGATATTGAACAGGCTCGAAGCCGACCCCGCGTCCTGCGGCTGGATGTAAGCCGTGGCAATCAGCGAGATGGTCACCATGATCATCGGCTGGCCGAGGGCGCGGATCACCTGGATCTGGTTGAACTGCGGGCCGGCAAAGTCCGGGTTGAGCACGCCGGAGCCGAAACTGGCTGCGCCGAACAGGCAGAAGCCCAGGGCGCACAGCACCTTGGGCGGGATCACCTTCATCAGCTGCGGTACCAGAGGGATCAGGAACAGCTGCGGTATGCCCATCCACATGATCACTTTGCCGATCTGCAGCGCGTTGTAGCCCTGCACCTGCGCCAGATAGAGCGGCAACAGGTAGATCGAGCCATACAGGCCGACGCCCATGCCCAGGCTGGCGATGCTCGACAGGCCGAAGTTGCGGTTGCCGAGGATGCGCAGGTTGATCAACGGGTGCGGCCGGGAGAACTGGAGGATCACGAACAGGATAAGGGCGAGCAGGGCGACGGTGCCCAGGCTGACGATCAGGCTCGACTCCAGCCAGTCCTTGCGATGGCCTTCCTCGAGAAACACCTGCAGGCAACCCAGGCCCAGGCCGAGGGTGGCGATACCAGCGTAGTCGGTGCTCTTGAGCAGTTCCCAGTGCGCTTCCTTCTTTTCCAGCCCATAGAGCAGCCCGGCGATCATCAGCAGCCCCGGCGGGATGTTGATGTAGAAGATGTATTCCCAGCCCCAGTTCTCGGTCAGCCAGCCGCCCAGGGCCGGGCCGATGGATGGGGCGAAGGTGGCGGTCATGGCGAACATGGCCATGCCCTTGGCGCGGTGGTGCTCCGGTAGCTTGATGAGCGTCAGGGTGAAGGCCAGCGGGATCAGCGCGCCGCCGGTAAAGCCCTGCAGGGCGCGGAACACAATCATGCTTTCCAGGTTCCAGGCCATCGAGCACAACAGCGACGACACCAGGAAGCCCAGCGATACCCAAACCGCCAGGCGTCGGGCCGAAAGCAGCTGCACCAGCCAGGCGGTCAGCGGGATCATGATGATCTCGGCCACCAGGTAGGAGGTGGAGATCCACGAGCCTTCCTCCAGGGTCGCCGACAGCGCGCCCTGGATGTCCTTGAGCGAGGAATTGGTGATCTGGATGTCCAGCACCGCCATGAAGGCACCGAGCATCACGCTCATCACCGCGATCCAGTCGCGCCGGGTCGGCTCGGCGGTCGGGCGTAACAGCGCGTCACCGGCCATGCTGGTCGTCGTCTTCGCCGCGCAGGTCGACGGTGACGGTCACCGACATGCCTGGGCGGATGCGACCGTGCAGCGGGTTGTCCGCGGCGACGGTCAGCTTGACCGGCAGGCGCTGCACGACCTTGGTGAAGTTGCCGGTGGCGTTGTCCGGCGGCAGCAGGCTGAACTGCGCGCCGGAGGCGGCGAACAGGCTGTCGACCCGGCCTTCGATCGGGGTGTCGGGGTAGCTGTCGAATACCAGCTCGGCGCGTTGGCCGGGGTGCATCCCGCCGATCTGGGTTTCCTTGAAGTTGGCCTGTACCCAGATGTCCTCGTCGGGGACGATCGACATCAGGTAGGCGCCGGCCTGCACCACCTGGCCGTTGCGTGCGTTGCGCTGGCCGATGGTGCCGCTGATCGGCGCGTGGATCGCGCAGCGGGTCAGGTTCAGCGCGGCCTGGGCCAGGTCGGCGTGTGCATTGGCGATCTGCGCGTCGAGGCGCTTGAGCTCGGCGGCCAGGGCGTCGACCTGCTGGCGTTGGCCCTTGAGGTCAGCCTGGGCCTTGTCCACTTGGGAGCGGGCGACATGGCTTTCGGCCGACAGGGTAGTGACCCGCTCTTCGGAGACGAATCCAGGTTTGCGCAGAGCCTGGGCGCGGTTTAGGTCAAGTTGCGAGCGGTCGAGGTTGGCCTGGTTGGCGGCCACCTGGGCCCGGCCCGCGGCGATCAGGCTGCCTTGCTGGGTCAGGCGGCTGCGCGCCTGCGCGAGTTCGGCCTCGCGGCTGGCCAGTGCGGCACGGGCACGCTCGACGGCGAGTTCGAAGTCGGCGGCTTCCAGGCGCACCAACACGTCGCCTTTGCTCACATGCTGATTGTCCTCCACGCGCACCTCGTCGATACGCGCCCCCAACTGGCTGGAGATACGCGTGATCTCGCCCTGCACATAGGCGTTGTCGGTACTCTCGTAGAAGCGTCCCTTGAAGTACCAGTGGGCCAGGAAGGCGAGGCCGACCAGCAGTACCAAGGTAATGAAGACCAGCAAGCGACGTTTGAGTGGGCTAGGCATGGGGGTATTCGTTGAAAAGTGTAAGCAAATTTAACAGCTCTGGATGGCAAGGCCACAAGTGACGATAGCGCCATTGCTGGAGCCCGATGCCTGCTCCCTGCTAACATCGCGCCTTTGTTTCTCTTCGTTCGAGACTCTCAATGACCACCGTTCGCACGCGTATTGCGCCATCGCCCACTGGCGACCCCCATGTCGGCACCGCCTACATCGCCCTGTTCAACTACTGCTTCGCCAAGCAGCACGGCGGTGAGTTCATCCTGCGTATCGAAGACACCGACCAGTTGCGCTCCACCCGTGAGTCGGAGCAGCAGATCTTCGACGCACTGCGCTGGCTCGGCATCGAATGGAACGAAGGCCCGGACGTCGGCGGCCCGCACGGCCCGTATCGTCAGAGTGAGCGCGGGGAGATCTACGCCAGGTATGCCAAGGAGCTGGTCGATGCCGGCCACGCCTTCTATTGCTTCTGCACCGCCGAAGAGCTGGAGCAGATGCGTGCCGAGCAGATGGCCCGCGGCGAAACCCCGCGCTATGACGGCCGCGCCCTGTTGCTGAGCGACGAGGAAGTGCAGCGCCGCCTGGCCGCTGGCGAGCCGCACGTGATCCGCATGAAGGTGCCGAGCGAAGGCATTTGCGTGGTCCCGGACATGCTGCGTGGCGATGTCGAGATTCCATGGGATCGCATGGACATGCAGGTGCTGATGAAGAACGACGGCCTGCCGACGTACTTCCTGGCCAACGTGGTCGACGACCACCTGATGGGCATCACCCATGTGTTGCGTGGTGAAGAGTGGCTGCCATCGGCGCCCAAGCTGATCAAGCTTTACGAGTACTTCGGCTGGGAGCAGCCCAAGCTGTGCTACATGCCGCTGCTGCGCAACCCGGACAAGAGCAAGCTGTCCAAGCGCAAGAACCCGACCTCGGTCACCTTCTACGAGCGCATGGGCTTCATGCCCGAAGCCATGCTCAACTACTTGGGCCGCATGGGTTGGTCGATGCCGGACGAGCGCGAGAAGTTCTCGCTGGCCGAGATGGTCGAGCACTTCGACCTGTCGCGCATCTCCCTGGGCGGGCCGATTTTCGACATCGAGAAACTGTCCTGGCTCAACGGCCAGTGGCTGCGTGAACTGCCGGTGGAAGAGTTCGCCGCGCGCGTGCAGAAGTGGGCGTTCAACAGCGACTACATGATGAAGATCGCCCCGCACGTTCAGGGTCGGGTCGAAACCTTCAGCCAGGTCGCCCCGCTGGGTGGCTTCTTCTTCGAAGGCGCGCTGAAGCTCGACGCCAAACTGTTCGAGAGCAAGAAACTGTCGGCCGACCAGGTGCGCCAGGTGATGCAGCTGATCCTGTGGAAGCTGGAAAGCCTGCGCCAGTGGGAAAAGGATCGCATCACCGCCTGCATCCAGGCCGTGGTCGAGTCGCTGGAGCTCAAGTTGCGCGACGCCATGCCGCTGATGTTCGCCGCCATCACCGGCCAGGCCAGCTCGGTGTCGGTGCTCGACGCCATGGAAATCCTCGGCCCCGACCTGACCCGCTACCGTCTGCGCCAGGCCATCGACCTGCTCGGCGGCGTGTCGAAGAAGGAAAACAAGGAGTGGGAAAAGCTGCTGGCGAAAATCGCCTGATCCAGGCTTTTCCGGCCATGTGGGAGCGAGCTTGCCCCGCGATTGCGATGTCGGATTCATGACCGCCATCGCGGGACAAGCCCGCTCCCACTGGCCGCACTCCTCGCAGAGGGGCAGGGCAGGGCGGTAAGTGATTGTTATCTGTGAAAAATTTTTTGAATATTTTCGAAAATTCGTTTGACAGCCTTGCAATCCGATCTTAATATGCGCCCCGTCCACAGCGATGAACGAAAACGAAACGCCAGGCACCCAGCCAGCGCTTCGGTTCAAAGCGACATTGTGGGGCTATAGCTCAGCTGGGAGAGCGCCTGCATGGCATGCAGGAGGTCAGCGGTTCGATCCCGCTTAGCTCCACCAAATTCCGCTTGATGGCCAAGGTCCTCAGGCAAGACCGGTTCCAGAGAACGGGTCTTGAAGGTAAGAAGGTTCGTCCCCTTCGTCTAGTGGCCTAGGACACCGCCCTTTCACGGCGGTAACAGGGGTTCGAGTCCCCTAGGGGACGCCAGTTTTACACAAGCGATGTTGCATGATGTCGCTGGGCCGAGAGGCTAGAAATCCGGGGCTATAGCTCAGCTGGGAGAGCGCCTGCATGGCATGCAGGAGGTCAGCGGTTCGATCCCGCTTAGCTCCACCAATTTTGCCGCGATTCGCGAAGGCGGATCGGCACGAAGGTTACGTCCCCTTCGTCTAGTGGCCTAGGACACCGCCCTTTCACGGCGGTAACAGGGGTTCGAGTCCCCTAGGGGACGCCACTTTTACCCGCGTTTTGCGGGAGTTTAAAGGCTCATCATCCAGATCGATGCGTCTTTTGTTTTACTCGGGGCTATAGCTCAGCTGGGAGAGCGCCTGCATGGCATGCAGGAGGTCAGCGGTTCGATCCCGCTTAGCTCCACCAATTCGCCACGATTCGCAACAGCGGGTCGGCACGAAGGTTAAAGTCCCCTTCGTCTAGTGGCCTAGGACACCGCCCTTTCACGGCGGTAACAGGGGTTCGAGTCCCCTAGGGGACGCCAATTTTTTACCTGCGTTTTGCAGGACTTATAAGGCTCATTCGCTTATTGAATGGGCCTTTTGTTTTTTCTGCCTTCCAAAAAATCCAGCTGTGCCGATCAATGGCCGCAGATTCCGCTTGCCAGAAAATATTATGAGCATAATATGTCGATCATAATATTCAGAGGTGAGCCATGAGCGACAAGAAGAGCAAGACCCGCCAGCGCATCCTCGATGCGGCGCGCAGCGCGCTGGTCCAGCAAGGCCCGGCCGATCCGAGCGTAAGCCAGGTCATGGACGCTGCGGGGCTTACGGTCGGCGGCTTCTATGCCCACTTCGACAGCAAGGACGAGCTCATGCTCGAAGCCTTCAGCCAGTTGCTGGCCGAACGCCGTGCCTTGCTCGCCCAGCTCGATCCAGCCCTTGACGGTACCGAGCGCCGGGCGTTGGTCGCGGCCTTCTACCTGTCGCGCAAGCACCGCGATACCGAGGTGCAGGCCTGCCCGATTCCCAATGCGCTGAGCGAGATGCAGCGCCTGCCCGACGCCTTCCGTGACGTGCTGGCCGAACACATCGAGCTGATGACCGCGCAAATGGTCGACCGTCCCGAGGACATCGACAAGGCGCTCGCCGATTTCGCCCTGATGGTTGGCGGCCTCGCCGTGGCCCGCGCCCTGGGCGACGGCGAGTTGTCCGACCGGATACTGCGTGCCGCCAAGTCGGCGGTGATCTGAGCAACCTGACCCTGGAGCAAGGCGATGACTACCCTGAGCTGGATTCGTGGCGTCAATGGCACCCTCGGCCACCTGGCCCCTGAACATGTCGCCGGCAAGATGCGCCGCGCCTTCATGACTCCGCGTAACCTGCCGCCCAAACCGTGGGAGCTGCCGCTGCTGGCCAGGGCCGAGCGCATAACCTTGCGCTTCGGGTTGTCGGCGTTGCGCTGGGGGCAGGGGCCGACGGTATTGCTGATGCATGGCTGGGAAGGGCGCCCCACCCAGTTTGCGGCATTGATCGAGCGGCTGGTGGACAGCGGCCATACCGTGGTGTCGCTGGAAGGGCCGGCACACGGGCGTTCGCCCGGCGAGCAGGCGCATGTGGTGGCGTTTGCCCGCGCCTTGCTCGAGGCCGCCGCCGAACTGCCGCCGCTGCGCGCGGTGATCGGACACTCGATGGGTGGCGCCAGCCTGTTGCTGGCGCTGCAGTGGGGGCTGCGCACCGATGCGGCGGTAAGCATCGCCGCTCCGGCCCGTTTGCTCGGCGTGCTGCGTGGCTTTGCCCGGCGACTGGGCTTGCCGGCGCGGGCGCGGGCCGCGTTCATCCGCCAGGTGGAGCGCGATGTCGGCGTCCAGGTGGCGCGCCTGGATGTCAGTGCCTATCAGCTGGATGTGCCGGGCTTGGTGGTGCATGCCGAGGACGATCCCGTAGTGCCCGCCAGTGAGGCGCCGCTGATTCACCGGGCCTGGTTCGACAGCCGCCTGCTGCTGCTGGAGGAGGGCGGTCATCAGCGGGTGCTGGCCGATCCGCGCCTGGGCCAGGCAGTGATCGAGCTGCTCGCGCGCTCCACCGAGCGGGCGCGGCAAAGCGCCTGAGCATCCGGTACACTCTGCCCGTTCACTGAAAACCAGGAGCAGGCATGAGTTGGGATCTGGCGGCACCATTCATCATCGACCTTCGCGTCGGCAGCGAGGATATCGACGGCCTCGGCCACGCCAACAACGCCGTCTACGTCACCTGGCTGGAGCGCTGCGCCTGGCGCCATTCCCAGCGTCTGGGGCTGGACCTGGCCGAGTATCGTCGGCTGGACCGGGCCATGGCGGTGGTCCGCCATGAAATCGACTACCTCGCCGCCGCCTATGAGGACGACGAGCTGCAACTGGCCACCTGGATCATCGATTGGGACCAGCGCCTGCGCATGACCCGGCGCTTCCAGCTCAAGCGCCCGAGTGACGGCGTGACCTTGCTGCGGGCACAGACCACCTTTGCCTGCATCGAGCTGTCCAGCGGCAAGCCCAGGCGCATGCCGGCGGAATTCATCGACGGCTACGGCCCGGCGCTGACCGGCAGCTGACGGCTGGCGGAAGTTTGCTAGACTGCCGCCTTTTTCGTGGCGAGACCCTGAAATGCAAATTGCCCTGGCCCCCATGGAGGGGCTGGTCGACAACATCCTGCGCGACGTCCTGACCCGTGTGGGCGGTATCGATTGGTGCGTCACCGAGTTCATCCGCGTCTGCGACCGCCTGCTGCCGGCCTCTTCGTTCGACAAGCTGGCACCGGAGCTGCGCCAAGGCGCCCGTACCGCCGCTGGCGTGCCGATGCGCGTGCAATTGCTCGGCTCCGACCCAGTATGCCTGGCCGAGAACGCAGCGCTGGCCTGCGAGCTGGGCGCGCCGGTGATCGACCTGAATTTCGGTTGCCCGGCCAAGACCGTCAACAAATCACGGGGCGGGGCGGTGCTGCTCAAGGAGCCGGAGCTGTTGCATGCCATCGTCCGTGAAGTGCGCCGGGCGGTGCCGGCACATATCCCGGTGACCGCAAAGATGCGCCTGGGCTACGACAGCCCCGACGGTGCCCTGGACTGCGCCACGGCGCTGGCCGAGGGCGGCTCGGCGCACCTGGTGGTGCATGCGCGGACCAAGGTCGAGGGCTACAAGCCGCCCGCCCACTGGGAATGGGTGGCGCGGGTGCAGGATGTGGTCAAGGTGCCGGTGTTCGCCAATGGCGAGATCTGGACTGTCGACGACTGGCGGCGTTGTCGCGAAGTCAGCGGCGCCGAGCACATCATGCTTGGCCGCGGGCTGGTGTCGCGTCCGGATCTGGCCTTGCAGATCGCTGCGGCCCGGGATGGTATCGAGTATCAGCCGATAAGCTGGGAGGCGCTGCAGCCGCTGCTGCGCGAGTTCTGGCGCCAGGCACAGCATAAGTTGTCGCCGCGCTATGCCCCAGGGCGGATGAAGCAGTGGCTGGCGATGCTGACCCGCGGTTACCCCGAGGCGGTGGCGCTCTTCGCCGAGTTGCGTCGGGAGGATGACTGCCAGCGAATCAGCGGCTTGCTGGGGATGGAGGAGCAGGCGGCGCTAGTCTGTGTTGCCTGAGCCAACCTGGCGTAAATTTTTTCACGTTGGCCCTTGAAAGCCTTTTGCCCGGACATATCTCTTGAGTACGCGATGCCGAACTCGGGTCGCGTAGTGACTTAACTTGCTGAATCTCAGGAGTTCATGACCATGACTACCGCTTTCTCTCTCGCACCACTTTTCCGCAACTCTGTCGGTTTCGACCGTTTCAACGATCTGTTCGAAGCCGCCGCCCGTAATGAGGCCGGTAGCAGCTACCCGCCCTACAACGTGGAAAAACACGGTGATGACCACTACCGCATCGTGGTGGCCGCCGCTGGTTTCCAGGAGCAGGACCTCGATCTGCAGGTCGAAAAAGGCGTCCTCACGGTGACTGGCGGCAAGCGCGACGGCAGCAGCGAAGGCGTTACCTTCCTGCACCAGGGCATTGCCCAGCGTGCCTTCAAGCTGTCGTTCCGCCTGGCCGACCACATCGAGGTCAAGGGCGCGGGCCTGGCCAATGGATTGCTCAGCATCGAGCTGCTGCGCATCGTGCCGGAAGAAGCCAAGGCCAAGCGGATTCCGATCAACGGTGACAAGCCGGCGCTGAACTGATTTCAGCGCATGAAGAAAGGGTACCCTCGGGTGCCCTTTCTGCATTCTGTGGCGCAAGCAACTGTGTTTGGGCATCAGTAGTCCGCCGGTGCCTCCAGCAGCATCTGGCGAAACTCCGGCAATGGCAATGGGCGGCTGTGCAGGTAGCCCTGGTACAGGTGGCAGCCTTGTCGCTCAAGGAACTCCAGCTGTTCGGTGAGTTCCACCCCCTCGGCAATCACCGCGAGCTCCAGGCTGCGAGCCATGGCCACGATCGCGCGGACGATCTCGGCGTCGTTGGGGTCGACCGGTGCGTCGCGTACGAAGGTCTGATCGATCTTCAGCGCATCCACCGGCAGGCGCTTGAGATAGGTGAGCGACGAATAGCCAGTGCCGAAGTCGTCCATGGCGAAGCTCACGCCGTGACGCTTGAGTTCGCGCATCTTGCTGATGGTGTCCTCCAGGTTCTGGATGACGATGCCTTCGGTGATCTCCAGCGTGAGCATGCGCCGGGGCAGGCGGTAGTCGTCGAGGCTGCGCAGCACCCGGTCGACGAAATCGTTCTGGCGGAATTGCCGCGGGCTGATGTTGACGCACAGGCTGAAATCGTCGGCGTCGATCAGGCCATCGCCAAGCATCCGCGCACAGGCGTCGCAGGCTTCATCGAGAATCCAGCTGCCGACTTCGAGGATCAGCCCGCTTTCCTCCAGAACCTGAATGAACTGCGCCGGAGGTTGCTGGCCCAGTTGCGGATGATGCCAGCGCAGCAGCACTTCAGCGCCGACGATCCGGTTGTCGCGGGCATCGACCTGGGGCTGGAAGTGCAAGGCCAGTTCGCCGCGGGCGAGGGCCAGGCGCAAGTCGTTCTCCATGCGCAGCCGCTCACTGGCGGCCTTCTGCATGGTGGTGTGGAACAATTGCGTGGTGTTACGTCCGGAGTCCTTGGCGCGGTACAGGGCGATGTCGGCACGCTTGAGCAGGTCGGCGGGGGTGGCGCCATGGTCGGGGATCAGCGCCACGCCGATACTGGGTGTGACCTGCAGGCGCTGGCCGTCCAGCGACATCGGTTCGGCCAGCAGCTCGCGCAGGGTGTCGGCCAGTTCACGTACCTTGTTTTCCACCTGCTCGCGGCTGCCCTCCAGGCCGCTGAGCAAAACCACGAATTCGTCGCCGCCCAACCGCGCCACGGTGTCTTCCAGGCGCACACTGGCTTCGAGACGGGCGGTGATGATCTTCAACACCGTGTCGCCCACTGGGTGGCCGAGCGAGTCGTTGATGTGCTTGAAGTGGTCAAGGTCGAGGAACAGCAAGGCGCCGCGCAGGTTGTGGCGCTTGAGCAGGGCGATCTGCTGACTCAGGCGATCCATCAGCAGGGCGCGATTGGGCAGGTTGGTCAGTGGGTCGTGGTAGGCCAGGTGGCGGATCTGTGCCTGAGCGTTCTTCAACAGGCTGACATCGCGAGCGGTCAGCAGCAGGCAGTCGGTTTCGTTGAGGCTGATTGGCTCTACCGACACTTCCACAGTGAGGATATCGCCGCGCTTGTTGCGGCCGAGCATCTCCCGGTGATGCACCCGGCCGCGCTCGCGCAGTTCGTTGAGCAGGGCAGCGCGCTGTTTCTCATCGGCCCAGATGCCGATCTCGTAGACCGTGCGGCCCAGCACCTCCTCAGGCTTATAGCCGGTCAACCGGCTGAAGCCGTCGTTGACTTCCACATAGCGCCCGCTGTGGCGCTCGGTAATAGTGATGGCGTCGGGGCTGGAATGGAACGCCTTGGCGAATTTCTCCTCGCTTGCCTTGAGCGCTGCCTCGGCGCGTTGCTGCTGAGTAATGTCGCGCAGGGTGGTAACGCTGCACGGCTGGCTGTCTACGCTGATCAGGCGGCTGGAGATCACGCAGGTCAGCGGCGTGCCGTTGCGGTGATTGACCACCACCGCCACATTGCTCAGGGCCTGGTCGCGGATCACCCGCTCGATGCGCTGGGCACGTTCGGCCGACTCGGCCCACAGGCCGATTTCCTCGGCGGTGTGGCCGAGGATCTGCTCCGGGGCCCAGCCAAAGGTCTGGCTGAAGGCCGGGTTGATCTCGATGAACTGACCGCTGTCCTGGCGGGTCACGCAGATGGGGTCGGGGCTGACCTGGAACAGGCTGGCGAACTTTTCCTCTGAGGCCGTCAGACGCTGCTCGCGCTCCACCTGGTCGGTGATGTCGAGCAAAGTGCCGGCCATGCGCAGCGGGTTGCCCTGTTCGTCGCGGTATAGACGGGCGCGGCTTTCGATATAGCGCGAGGCACCGTTGTCGAGCTGTACGCGATAGGTGATCTGGTAATTGCCCGCCGGTCCTTCGCGCAGGCTGCGATAGGCTTGGCGCATGACGCTGCGTTCGTGCTCGGGCACGCCTTCGAAAAAGGCCTCGAACGATTCGTGGAAGGGCACTGGGTCCAGCCCGTGCAGTTGCGCGGCGCGGGCCGAACCGTAGAGCATGCCGCTGGGGATGTGCCAGTCCCAGGTACCCAGCTGGGCCGAGTCCAGGGCCAGATCGAGACGCTCCTGGCTGTCCTTGAGCGCCTGTTCGGCGCGTTTGCGCTCGGTGGTATCGACAAAGGTGCTGATCAGGTAGGTGCCACCTTCGAGTTCGATGCCTTGGGTACAGAGAATGCCATCGTGAATCTTGCCGTTGGTGGCGCGGAACTGCACCTCGAGGGTCAGTGGGCCGCTACCGGCGCGGGTGGCTTCCAGCACCTGGTGACGTTGCTCGGGGTTGACCCACAGGCCCAGTTCGACGCTTGTCTTGCCCACTACTTGAGCGCCCGGCCAACCGAACATGTGCTCGAAGTGCTGGTTGACCTCGATGATCAGGCCGTCATGGCGGCGAGTCAGGAGGATGGCGTTGGGGCTGAGGTGGAACAGGGTGGCGAAGCGCTTCTCCGAATGGATCAGCGCGGTTTCGCGCTCGCGCTGGCGGCTGATCTCGCGGATCACCCCGATCATCTGCGGGCGGCCATGGGGATCGTGGGTAAGGCTGCCGTTGATTTCCAGCCAGTGCACGCTGCCATCGGGCCAGCGGATGCGATGGCGCATGGCCTGCTCGACCGGTTCGCCATTGACCACGGCCTGGAACGCCTGGCGCGTCCGGGCGCGATCCTCCTCGGGCAGCAGGTCGAGGTAATCGATGTCGTTGGGCAGCGGCCGTTGCGGGTCGAAGCCGAACAGCGCCTGGGTGCCCCGCGACCAGCTCACCCGGCCACTCTCGATATCCCACAGCCAAGCCCCCAGGCGCGCGGCGTTGAGCGCGGCCAGCAACTGGGGAGCGTTCTGCCAGGCCTGTTCCGACTCCTGTGGGTCGGCCGCGGGAATACGGGGCAGGCGCGGAAAGCGGTTTGCTGATTTGGGCATCGATACCAGACCTTTGGCGGAAACGCGTCCTTGTGGAGAGAGAATGCCGTGCCTGCGACCGGTCAGGCAGCCCCGGCGTCGCTGTCGAGCAGCGCCATGAAGGCCCTGGCCGCATTCGATAGCGTGCGCTCCGTGTGCAATATGTAGCCTAGCTGGCGCGACAGCTGTATGCCGGGCAGTGCGATGGGCGCAACCTGCTCATCGAGCATAGTACGTGGCAGCACACTCCAGGCCAGGCCGATCGACACCATCATCTTGATGGTTTCCAGATAATTGGTGCTCATGGCGATATTCGGCACCAGGCCCTGGCTTTCGAACAGGCGCTGGACAATATGGTGTGTGAAGGTATTGCCGCCGGGGAACACCGCCGGGTGGCGCGCCACGTCAGCCAGGCTGACTCCGCCGTTGCTGGCCAGCGGGTGCTCCGGCGAGGCGACGAAGTCGAGGGCGTCATTCCAGACTTGAGTCGCCCTGATCAGATGGTGAGGTTCTGGGGCCAGGGTAATAACGGCAATCTCAGCGCGGCCATGGAGAATTTCATCGTAGGCAGCTTCTGAATCCATGAACTGAATATCCAGCGCTACTTCGGGGTGTTGCCGGGTGAAAGCCCGTAATACCGGGGGGAGTCGATGTAAACCGATATGGTGGCTAGTTGCCAGGGTTAGTCGACCTCCCACTTCACCCGTCAGATTGGTCAATGCGCGTCGCGTATCATCGAGCACGTTGAGGATCTGATAGGCCCTTGGCAGCAACGCGCGGCCAGCTTCGGTGAGGTTCACTTCACGGCCCAGCCGATCGAAAAGCCGCACATCCAATTGTTGTTCCAGCCCGGCGATGCGTTTACTGATAGCGGGTTGTGTCAGATGCAGACGCTCGCCGGCGCCGGAAAAACTGCCGGTTTCGGCAATGGCGATGAAGGCGCTGAGGTTGGCCAAGTCCATCTGATTTGAATTCCTGATGGTTATGCAAAGCATGAAAATTATGAATTTGAGTTATTCAATTTAACGCCATAGCATCGTCCGTACAAGCCAAGGGGTCTTTGGCATAGAAAGACGCTGATGAGGAACAGTCTGATGGCTGGTAAAACGCTCTACGACAAACTTTGGGAAGCTCATGAGGTCAAGCGCCGCGATGACGGCTCGTCCTTGATCTACATCGACCGTCATATCATCCACGAAGTGACCTCGCCCCAGGCTTTCGAAGGCCTGCGCCTGGCCAGCCGCCAGCCATGGCGCATCGATGCCAACATTGCCACCCCTGACCACAACGTGCCGACCACGCCTGAGCGTAAAGGCGGTATCGAGGCCATCGCCGACCAGGTTTCGCGCCTTCAGGTGCAGACCCTTGATGAGAACTGTGACGAATATGGCATCGTCGAATTCAAGATGAATGACGAGCGTCAGGGTATCGTGCACGTCATCAGCCCGGAGCAGGGCGCGACCTTGCCGGGCATGACCGTGGTCTGCGGTGATTCGCATACTTCCACCCATGGCGCGTTCGGTGCCCTGGCCCATGGCATCGGCACCTCCGAGGTCGAGCACGTGCTCGCCACACAGTGCCTGGTGGCCAAGAAGATGAAGAACATGCTGGTGCGCGTCGAAGGCCAATTGCCCGCCGGTGTCACCGCCAAGGACATCGTCCTCGCCGTGATCGGCAAGATCGGCACCGCCGGCGGTAACGGCCATGCCATGGAGTTTGCCGGCAGCGCGATCCGCGACTTGTCCATGGAAGGTCGCATGACCATCTGCAACATGTCCATCGAGGCCGGTGCCCGTGTGGGCTTGGTCGCGGTCGACGATACCACCGTCAACTACGTCGAGGGCCGTCCCTACGCGCCAAAGGGCGAGCAGTGGACGCAGGCCATCGAGACCTGGAAAGGATTGGTCTCTGACGCCGACGCAGTGTTCGACACCGTGGTCGAACTCGACGCCGCGCAGATCAAGCCACAGGTGAGCTGGGGCACCTCGCCGGAGATGGTGTTGGCCGTCGATCAGCGCGTGCCTGATCCGGCCGCCGAGCCCGACTTGATCAAGCGTGGCTCGATCGAGCGCGCCCTCAAGTACATGGGCTTGGCTGCGAACCAGGCGATCACCGATATCCAGCTTGACCGCGTGTTCATCGGCTCGTGCACCAACTCGCGCATCGAAGACCTGCGCGCAGCTGCTGAGATCGCCAAGGGCCGCAAGGTCGCCGCCAACATCAAGCAGGCGCTGGTGGTGCCGGGCTCGGGATTGGTCAAGGCCCAAGCGGAGCGCGAAGGGCTGGACAAGATTTTCCTCGAGGCCGGTTTCGAGTGGCGTGAACCAGGTTGCTCGATGTGCCTGGCGATGAACCCGGACCGCCTGGAAAGCGGCGAGCACTGCGCGTCCACTTCCAACCGCAACTTTGAAGGTCGCCAGGGCGCCGGTGGCCGTACCCACCTGGTCAGCCCGGCCATGGCCGCCGCCGCCGCAGTGACCGGCCACTTCATCGATGTCCGCGAGTTGATCCAAGGGAGCGCAGCATGAAAGCCTTTACCCAGCATACTGGTATTGTCGCACCTTTGGATCGAGCCAACGTCGACACCGATCAGATCATTCCCAAGCAGTTTCTCAAGTCGATCAAGCGCACTGGCTTCGGTCCCAACCTGTTCGACGAGTGGCGCTACCTTGACGTCGGCCAACCATACCAGGACAACAGCAAGCGCCCGTTGAACCAGGATTTCGTGCTCAACCATGCGCGTTACCAAGGAGCCAGCGTGTTGCTGGCGAGGGAGAACTTCGGTTGCGGCTCTAGCCGCGAGCATGCTCCGTGGGCACTCGATGAGTACGGTTTCCGCAGCGTGATCGCGCCGAGCTTCGCCGACATCTTCTTCAACAACAGCTTCAAGAATGGCCTGTTGCCGATCATTCTCGACGCCGCCGAAGTCGACGAGCTGTTCAAGCAGGTCGAGGCCAACCCGGGTTACCAGTTGACCATCGACCTCGACGCCCAGGCCGTGACCCGTCCGGACGGAAAAGTGCTGAAGTTCGAGATCGATGCATTCCGCAAGCACTGCCTGCTCAACGGCCTGGACGATATCGGCCTGACCCTGCAGGACAGCGACGCGATCAAGGCGTTCGAGGGCAAGCACCGCGCCAGCCAGCCGTGGTTGTTCCGCGATTGATCGAAGGCCTCATCACCACGCGTGGAAGCGGGCTTTCCCCGCGATGAGGTCCGTTGGACACTGAGTTTATCGGCGCGCCGACAGGGCGCGCCGCTTGATTGGATAGAGGAAAGCATGAGCAAGCAGATTCTGATTCTCCCAGGTGATGGCATCGGTCCGGAAATCATGGCCGAGGCGGTCAAGGTGCTGGAACTGGCCAACGACAAGTTCCAGCTCGGCTTCAGCCTCACCCACGACGTGATCGGTGGTGCGGCCATCGACAAGCACGGCGTGCCGCTGGCCGACGAGACCCTGGAGCGTGCGCGCCATGCTGACGCGGTTCTGCTGGGCGCCGTGGGCGGTCCGAAGTGGGACAAGATCGAGCGTGACATCCGCCCGGAGCGCGGCTTGCTGAAGATCCGTTCGCAACTGGGCCTGTTCGCCAACCTGCGCCCTGCCATCCTTTACCCGCAGTTGGCCGACGCCTCGTCGCTCAAGCCAGAGATCGTCGCTGGCCTGGACATCCTTATCGTCCGCGAGCTGACCGGCGGCATCTACTTCGGCGCGCCACGCGGCCAGCGCGAGCTGGAAGGCGGCGAGCGCCAGGCGTACGACACCCTGCCGTACAGCGAAAGCGAAGTGCGCCGCATCGCCCGCGTCGGCTTCGACATGGCCCGTGTACGCGGCAAGAAACTGTGTTCGGTGGACAAGGCCAACGTCCTGGCTTCCAGCCAGCTGTGGCGTGAAGTGGTCGAGGAAGTGGCCAAGGACTACCCGGACGTCGAGCTGAGCCACATGTACGTCGACAACGCCGCCATGCAGCTGGTGCGCGCGCCCAAGCAGTTTGACGTGGTGGTGACCGACAATATGTTCGGCGACATCCTGTCGGATGAAGCTTCCATGCTCACCGGTTCCATCGGCATGCTGCCGTCGGCGTCGCTGGATGCCGACAACAAGGGCATGTACGAGCCGTGCCACGGCTCGGCGCCGGACATCGCCGGGCAGGGCATCGCCAACCCGCTGGCGACCATTCTCTCGGTGTCGATGATGCTGCGCTACAGCTTCAACCAGACGGCCGCCGCCGAGGCGATCGAGCAGGCGGTGAGCCTGGTGCTGGACCAGGGCCTGCGCACTGGTGACATCTTCTCCGAAGGTTGCCGCAAGGTCGGTACGCAGGAAATGGGCGACGCAGTAGTCGCAGCGCTGCGGAATCTGTAATCTCTCTGGCCCGCCACCCAAAACTCCCGGTGGCGGCCCACTTTTAGCAAAGGTGTAGTTGCGATGAAACGTGTAGGTCTGATCGGTTGGCGTGGAATGGTCGGTTCCGTGCTTATGCAGCGGATGCTCGAAGAGCAGGACTTCGACCTGATCGAGCCGGTGTTCTTCACCACCTCCAATGTCGGTGGCCAAGGTCCGGCGGTGGGCAAGGACATTGCGCCGCTCAAGGATGCCTACAACATCGAAGAGCTCAAGACCCTCGACGTCATCCTCACCTGCCAGGGCGGCGACTACACCAACGAAGTATTCCCCAAGCTGCGCGAAGCCGGCTGGCAGGGTTACTGGATCGACGCGGCCTCCTCCCTGCGCATGCAGGACGACGCGGTGATCATTCTTGACCCGGTCAACCGCAAGGTCATCGACCAGCAGCTGGATGCGGGCACCAAGAACTACATCGGCGGCAACTGCACCGTCAGCCTGATGCTGATGGGGCTGGGCGGCCTGTTCGAAGCCGGCCTGGTCGAGTGGATGAGTGCCATGACCTATCAGGCGGCTTCCGGTGCCGGCGCGCAGAACATGCGTGAGCTGATCAAGCAGATGGGCGGTATTCACGCGGCGGTCGCCGACGACCTGGCCAACCCGGCCAGCGCCATCCTCGACATCGATCGCAAGGTGGCCGAGGCCATGCGTGGCGAAGGCTTCCCGACCGACAACTTCGGCGTGCCGCTGGCCGGCAGCCTGATCCCGTGGATCGACAAGGAACTGCCGAACGGCCAGAGCCGCGAAGAGTGGAAGGCCCAGGCCGAGACCAACAAGATCCTCGGGCGCTTCAAGAGCCCGATCCCGGTCGATGGCATCTGCGTGCGGATTGGCGCCATGCGTTGCCATAGCCAGGCGCTGACCATCAAGCTGAACAAGGATGTGCCTTTGGCGGATATCGAAGGCATGATCAGCCAGCACAACCCTTGGGTGAAGCTGGTGCCGAATCAGCGTGAGATCAGTATGCAGGAGCTGAGCCCTACCCAGGTGACCGGGACCCTGAACGTGCCGGTCGGGCGTTTGCGCAAGCTGAACATGGGGTCGCAGTACCTCGGGGCCTTCACCGTTGGTGACCAGTTGCTGTGGGGGGCTGCGGAGCCGCTGCGGCGGATGTTGCGGATTCTGCTGGAGCGGTGATCTGGGTGGTTTGAGTTTGGATTTTGAAGGACCCGTGTTGCGAGAGTGATGCGGGTTTTTTTATTGGTGCTAGATTGGTTGTTGGTTGTTTTGATTTTTTTATGCGCATTCATTTGAGATGTTGACGCTTATTCACCTTTCCGCCCTTACGGCGGGTCCCTTTTTGAAGGATCAAAAAGGAACCAAAAAATCCTCGCTCCATTCATCCGGCCCTCCGCTTCGCTCCGGGTTCCCTCACTCCGGCCTTGCTCCCGGGAGGACCGCGCTGAACACCCCATCCTGGGGCGCAGCGCTTGACGGGCATCCATGCCCGTCACCTCCCTCCGCAAGACCTGCGTTCGGCCTCCTGAAGTCGCGAAGTTACGGGCGGCGCCTGCACTAACGCAGCTAGTCTCTAGTTGCCATCGTGGGAACTCTAGATAAACACCGCGGGGCAAACCCGCTCCCACCATAGTTTGACTAAGTTATTCAACGTGGGAGCGGGCTTGCACCGCGATGGCGTAATGAAAAACAACATAACATCCACTAACAAACAAAAATCTCTGCTCTTGATCTGCTCTTGATCTGCTCTTGATCTGCTCTTGATCTGCTCTTGATCTGCTCTTGATCTGCTCTTGATCTGCTCTTGATCTGCTCTTGATCTGCTCTTGATCTTGCTTCTAAGTGCGCGATAGTTCAGGCGCCACCGATTGCGACTTCAGGAGGCCGAGTGGAGTTCTTGCGTAGTGGGGCGACGGCCATGGATGGCCGTCGAGCGCTGCGCCCCAGGATGGGGCGTACAGCGCGGTACCCACGGGAGCA
Source organism: Pseudomonas soli (assembly GCF_021283165.2). NCBI lineage: Bacteria > Pseudomonadati > Pseudomonadota > Gammaproteobacteria > Pseudomonadales > Pseudomonadaceae > Pseudomonas > Pseudomonas soli. Next base: position 4,220,010 of record NZ_CP128543.1, on the reverse strand, counting down.
AGAACGGAGCGAGGGAACCCCGGAGCGAAGCGTAGGGGCCGTATGAATGGAGCGATGTACGGATCACCCACATGGGTTACACAAAAGTTCACTCACATAGGTGACGACACCTTGAGTGTTACATAACCATCAGTGGCATCCCGCACATCGACTCTGCCAAGGATGATGGGACCGAAAATAACATCCCAGACGCCATCCCCAACCTGCTCCAGTCCAATGGTCTGGTGCTTGAGCACATAACCTACGTAGATCCTCAAGCCCCGGCGATTGATGATGCCGGAGCTATCAGCCGGCAAGCTCTCGATATGACTGGGATAGGTCATTTCGGGGAGCTTTTCAGGGAATGGGCGTGGAGATGGCTGGTAGCAAGACGCCGGTGTTTTCTGCTTCAGCGCTTCATGCAAGCGCTCGTGATTGTAGTGCTGCCGAAAGCGATCAAAGTGCCGTTGTTGAGCCTCCCAGGCCACTGCCGGCGGCGATGGGAGCGTGCTTTTGAGCGTTCGATGCATGCGCTCGTGGCGGCCATTTTGTTCAGGCCGACCAGGCGCAATGCGCTCGGGAATGATGCCTAGACGCAGCCACCAGATCGACAGCTGAGAAAGTCCCGCACGCCCCTTACTGGCAAACGGCACACCGTTATCGGTACGAATCCGCTCAGGCAAACCATTCTCTCGGAACACTTGGGTGAAAACGGCCTGGGTTTCCAGCAGGTTGGTATTGGGCATGCTGTGGCAGGCGAGCAGGAAACGACTGGCGTGATCCATGATCGTCAGCGGATAGCACCAGACGCCTGCACCTGTCAGAAATTGACCTTTGTAGTCCGCACTGAACAGCTGGTTAGGCGACTCGGCCTTCTCCAGGGGCTTGGGATAGACCGCTACACGCTGACGTAAGCGGCGTGGTTTGACCAATTGGGCTTTCTTGAGGATGTTGTAGATCGCTGTCTTCGAGGGCGGCGCCTGATCAGGGAAACGCTCCTGCAGCGCAGCCTGGATCTTTTTCGGCCCCGGTTCCGTTTCGCCTCGACTGCGCAATTCGATGATGGCTTCGCGAACTGCGGCGGGTACGACCCAATCCTGGTTCAACCGGCGGCGGCTGCGTTCTTCCAGCCCCGAAGGCCCCTCTTTCTCATATCGCTCGACCCATTTGTAGCCGGTCTTTCGGCTGATCTCGTAGGCCTGGCACAGGGCGCTGAAGCTGGGCGGCCCCTGCAGGTAATCCGCAATGAAAAGCATTTTAAGGTCCATAGGTTTCAGCTCTCGCCAAGGCATGGTCAGATCCTCGAAAACCGACCCTGCCAGTTAAAGACTGTTACCTATGTGCGTGAACTGATTTGTAACCCATGTGGGTGAGTCATACCGCCAGGATTTTTTGGTTCCTTTTTGATCCTTCAAAAAGGGACCCGCCGTAAGGGCGGAAAGGTGACTAGATGTCGACATCATCTCCGAATGCGCCTAAAAAATAAAAACCAACACCCTGATATCCGAATCCGAATCCGAATCCGAATCCGAATCCGAATCCGAATCCGAATCCGAATCCGAATCCGAATCCGCCCCTACCTCCCACTCCACAATCCAAGTAAAGTGCCGCTCCCCCGCCGTACCCCCTGGAAAAGGAACCGATCTCATGACCCCCAAAGCCCTGGACGTAGCCGTAATCGGCGCCACCGGCACAGTAGGTGAATCCCTCGTCCAGATCCTCGAGGAAGTTGCCTTCCCGGTCTCCACCCTGCACCTGCTGGCCAGCATGGAATCCGCCGGCAGTAGTGTCATGTTCGCGGGCAAGAAACTGAAGGTCCGTGAAGTGGACAACTTCGATTTCTCCCAGGTCAGGCTGGTCTTCTTCGCCGCCAGCCCAGCCGTCAGCCGCAGTTTCGCGCCGAAAGCCATCGCCGCCGGTTGCGCGGTGATCGACCTGTCCGGCGCCCTGGACGGCGCCACCGCGTTGGTCCCGGAAGCCAACGGCGAGCGCATCACCGAACTCGCACAGCCCGCACTGATCACCAGCCCGAGCGCCGGCGCAGTGGCCCTGGCGGTGGCGCTGGCGCCGCTCAAGGGTTTGCTCGATATCGAGCGCGTTCAGGTCAATGCCTGCCTGGCAGTTTCGGAGCAGGGCAGGGAGGCCGTCAGCGAGCTCGCCCGGCAGACCGCCGAACTGCTCAACGCACGCCCTCTGGAGCCGCGCTTCTTCGATCGCCAGGTCGCCTTCAACCTGCTCCCTCAGGTCGGGACACCCGATGAACAGGGCCACACCAATGTAGAGCGCCGTCTGGTGAATGAACTGCGTCAGGTATTGGACCTGCCGCAACTGAAGATTTCCGTGACCTGCATTCAAGTCCCGGTGTTTTTCGGCGATAGCTTCAGTGTCGCCGTGCAAAGCCGTAATCCGGTCGACCTGGTGGCCGTCAACGCCGCGCTGGAGGCTGCCGACGGCATCGAGCTGGTCGAGCCGGGTGATTATCCGACGCCTGTGGGTGACGCGGTGGGCCAGGACGTGGTCTATGTTGGACGTGTACGCCACGGTGTCGATGAAGACCAGCAGCTCAATCTCTGGCTGACCACCGACAATGTGCGCAAGGGCGCGGCGCTGAACGCCGTGCAGGCGGCACAATTGTTGATAAAACACATGGCGTAAAAGATACTGCGAGCTATTTTGTCCTGCACCGCACCAGGGTTTTCGGGACGTTTCATACAAGGGAAGAGTTCATGCTTCGAATTCGCAAACTGGTTCTGGCCATCGCGGCAGCCTCGGCGCTGTCGTCCGGGGTGGCGAACGCTCTGGGGTTGGGTGAGCTGACCCTCAAGTCGGCGCAGAACCAGCCGCTGGATGCCGAGATCGAACTGCTCGACGTGCGCGACCTCTCCGCGGCGGAAATGGCGCCAAGCCTGGCGTCGCCGGAAGAGTTCGCCAAGGCCGGGGTGGCCTTCCCGCCTTATCTCGAAGACCTCACCTTCACGCCAGTGATCAACCCCAACGGCAAGAGCGTGCTGCGGGTCACTTCCAGCAAGGCGCTGCCGGAGCCGGTGGTCAAGTTCCTGGTCCAGGTCATGTGGCCCCAGGGCCGCCTGCTGCGCGACTACAGCGTGCTGCTCGACCAAGCCCAGGCCCAGGGCAGCCAACCGGCCCCGGCGGGCATCAACCCGGCTGTCAGTGCGGGCAGCTACACCACCAAGCGCCGTGACACTCTCTGGCAGATCGCCGCGCGCAATACCAACGGCGGCTCGATCCAGCAGACCATGCTGGCCATCCAGGCGCTGAACCCGGATGCCTTCATCGGCAACAACATCAACCAGCTCAAGACCGGCCAGGTGCTGCGCCTGCCCGATCAGCAGCAGGTGCAGAGCATTCCCCAGGCCCAGGCCAACCGCGAAGTCGCCGAGCAGTACGCCGCCTGGCGCGAAGGCCGCCGCCTCGGTCCGCGTGCACGGCAGCTGGATGCCACCCGCCGTGGCGAGGCTGGCGCGGCCCCCGCGCGCATCGCCCAGGGCGACAACCTGCGCCTGGTGGCTCCGGGCGGCAAGGGCGCGGCCGGCGAGGCCAAGGCGCTGGGCGACAAGCTTGCCGTGGCCCAGGAAAGCCTCGACACCAGCCGGCGCGACAACGATGAACTCAAGAGCCGCATGGCCGACCTGCAGAGCCAGCTGGACAAGCTGCAGCGCCTGATCGAGCTGAAGAACGACCAGCTGGCGCGTCTGGAGGCCCAGGGCGCCGCGGCGCCACAGGCACCGGCAGCGGCGCTGCCGGGCGAGCCGGCTCCGGCGCAACCTGCGGTGAACGCGCAATTGACCCCTGCCGAGCCGGTGGTCGCCCCGGCGCCTGCCGCGGCCGACACCGCGCCACAAGACGCGGCAGCCGAGGCATCGGCCAGCGAAGAGCCGGGCATGCTCGACCAACTGCTGGGCAACCCGCTGTTGCTGGGCTTGATTGCCGGTTCCGCATTCCTGGTGCTGCTGTTGCTGTTGCTGCTTCTGGCCCGCAAGCGCAAAGCCCAGCAGGAAGCTGAAAAACACCTGCGCATGGCCCGTGCGCTGGCCGAGGATGGTGAGCGTGGCCCGGACCTGGACCTGCCGCCGAGCAGTTTTGAAGGTCTGGATGTGTCGGCGCCAAGCGTGACCCTGTCGCCTGCGGTAGTGGCGGCCTCGGCCGCTGCGGCCGTTGCGGCAGAAAAACCTGCGGTGCCTGCCGACGTCGTTGCTCCGGCGGCTGATCCGCGCGCGGCGTTGCTGGCCGAGGTGGATGAAAGCCTGGTCCGTGGTCGCCTCAACCACGCCGCCGACCTGCTCGAAGCGGCGGTGGCCTCCGAGCCGCAGCGCAGCGATCTGCGCCTTAAATTGATGGAAGTCTACGCACGTCAGGGCGACCAGGACGCGTTCGCTGGCCAGGAACGCAAGCTGGCGGTCAACGACACGAACCAGGCCGAGGTCGCCGCGCTCAAGGAGCGCTTCCCGGCCATGCTGGGTGTCGCGGCGGTGGCGGCAGGCGCTGCCGGGGCCGCGGCCCTGGCAGCCGAGTTGGATGAGCAGTATGTCCAGGATCTCCTGCAGGACAAGGAGCTGGAGCTGGGTGAAAGCGCGCCGGAACTCGTCGTGGAGCCGGTCGTGGCGGCCGAGCCAGAGCCTGAGCCTGTGGTCGAAGAGGCCGATCTGGACAGTGCCTTCGACCTGAGCCTGGACGATGACCTGCCGGCAGATGACCACCTCGACATGGTCGGTCTCGAGGATCTGGTCGTCGAGGCGCCCGAGGCCGAGGCTGCACCCGCCGTTGCCGAAACCGATGCCGACGACGACTTCGAGGCACTGCTCGCCCAGGCGCAGGCGACACCGCAAAATGTCGACGACTTGGCCGAATTCGACCTGGATGTCGCCGAAGACCCGGTGGCTCCGACCGGCAGCGAGGAAGCCCCGGTGGACGTGGCGGCCGAGCTGGCGGCCTTCGAGGCCATTCCGGAGTTCGATCCGATTTCCGAGCTGGAGCTGCCGGACGACTTCGACCTGTCGCTGTCGCTGGACGACGACTCGCCGGCGGCGAAGAACTTCGCCTCGGAGCTGGACGACGTCAACGCCGAGCTCGACAAGCTGTCGCAGAACCTCGAGACCCCATCGGTTGCGCAGCCATCGTTCACCGCCGAGGACGCTGCGCTGGAGCCCGAGCCGCTGGACGACCTGGACTTCGACTTCTTCTCCGGCGCCGACGAGGTGGCCACCAAGCTCGACCTGGCCCGCGCCTACATCGACATGGGCGACCATCAGGGCGCCCGTGACATCCTCGACGAAGTAGTCAAGGACGGTGACGACAGCCAACGCCAGGAAGCCAACGAGATGCTCTCACGCCTGGTCTGACGCAAAGCTGTACATCGCGGGGCAAGCCTGCTTTCACGCAAGACGTGGGAGCGGCCTTGCCCCGCGATCATTTCGGCCCCTGCACGGTTTGCCGGTATACTCCCGCCTTTCGTTTCATCATCAGGTTTGCCGCTCTTGGACATCATCGATACCGCCGCCGCCGAATCGGCTGCCGAAGGCTACACCCGCATCGCTTTGGGCGTGGAATACAAAGGTTCGCGCTATCGCGGCTGGCAACGCCAGGCCAGCGGCGTGCCGAGTGTCCAGCAGGCCCTGGAACAGGCGCTGTCGACGGTGGCCAACGAACCTATCTCGGTGATCTGCGCCGGGCGCACCGATGCCGGCGTCCATGGCTGCGGGCAGATCGTGCATTTCGACACCCGCGCCGTGCGCGACGAGCGCGCCTGGACCCTGGGCACCAACTTCAACCTGCCCCACGACATCAGCGTGGTCTGGTCGGCGCCCATGCCTGCGCACTTCCATGCCCGCTTCAAGGCCACCGCGCGGCGCTACCGCTATGTGATCTACAACGACCCGATCCGTCCGGCGCACCTGGCCGAGGAAGTCACCTGGAACCACCGCCCGCTGGACGTCGAGCGCATGGCCGAGGCCGCGCAATACCTGCTGGGCACCCATGACTTCAGCGCCTTCCGCGCCAGCCAGTGCCAGGCCAAGTCGCCGATCAAGCACATCCACCACCTGCGTGTGACCCGGCATGGGCGGATGATCGTGCTGGATGTGCGTGCCACCGCGTTCCTGCACCACATGGTGCGCAACATTGCCGGCGTGCTGATGACCATCGGTGCCGGCGAGCGTCCGGTGGAGTGGGCCCGCGAGGTGCTGGAAGGGCGCAACCGCCGTGACGGCGGGGTAACCGCGCACCCTTACGGTCTTTACCTGGTGCAGGTGGAATACCCGGAAGAATACGCGCTGCCGCAGCGTTACATCGGCCCACACTTTCTTACTGGCTACGAGGCGCTGGCGGACTGACGGGGCACAGGTCATTTGCTACCATCGACGCTTTCCCGATCACTCAAGGTTCGCTGTCCATGAGCAATGTTCGCAGCAAGATCTGCGGGATTACCCGCATCGAGGATGCCCTGGCCGCGGTCGAGGCCGGCGCCGACGCCCTCGGTTTCGTCTTCTATGCGAAAAGCCCGCGGGCGGTGGACGTGCGTCAGGCGCGTGCGATCATCGACGCGCTGCCGCCGTTCGTGACCACCGTGGGGCTGTTCGTCAACGCCTCGCGCTGCGAGCTCAACGAGATCCTCGAAGTGGTTTCCCTGGACCTGCTACAGTTCCACGGCGATGAAACCCCGGCCGATTGCGAGGGCTACCACCGCCCCTGGATCAAGGCCCTGCGGGTGCGCCCGGGGGATGACCTGGAGGCCGCCTGTCGGCACTACGCTGGCGCTCGCGGCATCTTGCTGGATGCCTATGTGCCGGGCGTGCCGGGAGGAACCGGCGAGGCGTTCGACTGGTCACTGATTCCGCAACACCTGAGCAAGCCGATAATCCTTGCCGGTGGCCTGTCGGCCGACAACGTCGCCGAGGCCATTCGCCAGGTGCGCCCGTACGCGGTGGACGTCAGCGGCGGCGTGGAGCAGGCCAAGGGCATCAAGGATGCGGCAAGAATCGAAGCCTTCATGCAGGCGGTCAAGCGCGCGTGAACGCGGATGTGACGGCTGGCCGCGCGCCATCGTCCATAGCTTTCGCAGCCCGGTGCTGCCAGGCCGCGCCAGAGCGCGGGGCGTGCCGGGGAAGAATTGGAGGTGGGGCGGCCCGAGGTCGGCCCGTCGTCGCTTTACAGAAGAATTTGAGCTCAAGGGCAGGGCGGGGCCGCAAAGGTCTCCCCGGCCAATACTGGAGAAAGCAAGCATGAGCAACTGGTTGGTAGACAAACTGATCCCTTCGATCATGCGTTCCGAGGTGAAGAAGAGCTCGGTGCCGGAAGGACTGTGGCACAAGTGCCCGTCCTGCGAAGCCGTGCTGTATCGCCCGGAGCTGGAAAAGACCCTCGACGTCTGCCCTAAGTGCAACCATCACATGCGTATCGGCGCCCGCGCGCGCATCGATATCTTCCTCGATCCAGAAGGTCGCGCCGAACTGGGCGCCGACCTGGAGCCGGTCGACCGCCTGAAGTTCCGTGACGGCAAGAAGTACAAGGACCGCCTGACCGCCGCGCAGAAGCAGACCGGCGAGAAGGACGCGCTGATCTCCATGAGCGGCACCCTGATGGGCATGCCGATCGTGGTCAGCGCCTTCGAGTTCTCCTTCATGGGCGGCTCGATGGGCGCCATCGTCGGCGAGCGTTTCGTGCGCGCTGCCAACTACGCACTGGAAAACCGCTGCCCGATGGTCTGCTTCTCCGCTTCCGGCGGCGCGCGCATGCAGGAAGCGCTGATCTCGCTGATGCAGATGGCCAAGACCTCCGCCGTGCTGGCGCGCCTGCGCGAAGAAGGCATCCCGTTCATCTCGGTACTGACCGACCCGGTCTACGGCGGCGTTTCCGCCAGCCTGGCGATGCTTGGCGACGTGATTGTCGGCGAGCCGAAGGCGCTGATCGGCTTTGCCGGCCCGCGGGTTATCGAGCAGACCGTGCGCGAGAAGCTGCCGGAAGGCTTCCAGCGCAGCGAGTTCCTGCTGGAGCACGGTGCCATCGACCTGATCATTTCCCGTGACGAGCTGCGTCCGCGCCTGGCCCGCCTGCTGGCGCAGATGACCGGCCAGCCGACCCCTGAAGCGGCCAAAGAGGTCGCCGCGGTCGCGTGATGAACCAGCGCAGCCTGGGCGACTGGCTCGCCTACCTCGAACAGTTGCACCCCTCGGCCATCGACATGGGCCTGGAGCGCTCGCAACAGGTGCTTGCGCGCCTGGGGCTGGGCACGCTGGCGCCCCGTGTGGTCACGGTGACCGGCACCAACGGCAAGGGCTCGACCTGCGCCTTCATGGCCGCGTTGCTGCGCTCGCAGGGGCTAAGGGTCGGGGTGTACAGTTCGCCGCATCTGCTGCGTTACAACGAACGGGTGCTGATCGACGGCCAGGAGGCCAGCGATGAGCGCCTGTGCGAAGCGTTCGCTGCGGTGGAGGCGGCGCGTGGCGACATCTCGCTGACCTATTTCGAGATGGGCACCCTGGCGGCGTTCTGGTTGTTCAAGCACTCCGCGTTGGATGCGGTGGTGCTTGAGGTCGGCCTGGGTGGCCGGTTGGATGCAGTCAACCTGGTGGATGCCGACGTGTCGCTGGTCACCAGCATTGGCGTCGACCACGTCGATTACCTGGGCGATAGCCGCGAGTCGGTAGCCTTCGAGAAGGCGGGAATCTTCCGTCGGGGTAAGCCGGCGCTGTGCGGTGACCTTGATCCGCCGCAGCCTTTGCTGGACAAGGTGCGTGAGCTGGATTGCCCGTTCTTCCTGCGTGGACGTGATTTCGACCTGGATAGCAGCGTTGACCACTGGCATTGGCGTGGTTGCCAGCTCGACGGATCGCCCGTTGAACTGCGTGACCTGCCGTTGCTCGACCTGCCCATGGAGAATGCCGCCCTGGCCTTGCAGGCCTTCCTGCTGACGGGGCTGCCGTGGGATGCCGGCAAGGTTCGTCAGGCTTTGCTGGATACTCGTATCACTGGCCGTCTCGACCGACGTGAGCTGCTGCTCCAGGGCAGGCGCGTGGAGTTGTTGCTGGATGTCGGCCATAACCCACACGCCGCCGAGTACCTGGCACGCCGCTTGGCGGCACGCCCGGTGAAGGGGCGACGTCTGGCGGTCTTCGGCCTGTTGGCCGACAAGGACCTGGCCGGCGTGCTTGCGCCGCTGCGCGGCCAGGTCGCCGACTGGGCAGTGGCGCCGCTGGACACGCCGCGCAGCCGCCCGGCCGCAGAGCTGGCGGATGCTTTGACGAACCTCGGTGCGTCAGTGAAGTCTTACGCCAGTGTCGCAGCTGCCCTCGAAGGGCAGTGCGCCCAGGCGACGGCGGATGACCAGATCCTGCTGTTCGGTTCGTTTTTCTGCGTTGGCGAGGCCCTGGCCTGGCTTGAACGGCAGGTTTCCGAGGATGGAGTAGATGGCAGTGCTGGATAAAGGGATGAAGCAGCGCATGGTCGGTGCGCTGGTGCTGGTGGCGCTGGCGGTGATCTTCCTGCCGATGCTGTTCACCCGCGAGGACGAGATGCGCCAGGTGCGTGTCGAGGCGCCGGAAGCGCCGGCCATGCCCAATCTGCCTCAGGTGCAGGTAGAGCCTGTCCAGGTGCCGGAGCCACAACCGCTGCCGGAGCAGAGCGACCAGCCTGTAGTGGTGGTTGATGAGTCCACGGCGCCGGTAGCTACGCCGAGCCAGCCGATCACCCCGGCACCGACTGCGGCGCAGCCTCAGCCCAAACCGCAGACTTCGGTACCCCCTCCGGCGGTAGCCAAGGTCGAGCCCCGTTTGGCGCCTGCTGCTGCCGCGGCCAAGCCCGCTGCACCTTCGAAGATCGACGTCAACGGCCTGCCGGTGAGCTGGTCGATCCAGCTGGCCAGTCTGTCCAATCGGGCCGGTGCCGAGAACCTGCAGAAGACCCTGCGCAGCCAAGGCTACAACGCCTATATCCGTTCGGCGGATGGCATGAATCGGGTATTCGTCGGGCCGTTGATCGAGCGGGCAGAAGCCGAGCGCCTGCGTGATGTGATCAATCGCCAGCAGAACCTGAAAGGCATCGTCGTGCGTTTCCAGCCGGAGCGTGGTTGACATTCCATCGCGGGGCAAACCGGCTCCCACCTGTCGCGTGGGAGTGGGCTTGCCCCGCGATGGTTTTCAAACCTGCAAAGCTGTCCCAGGAGTCAGCCTGCAGCCCTTCAAACACCTGACATTCCGCTTACCCCAAGCCCCCTTGCTCTGGTAAAATGCGCCGCCTCAAACGTCGGCAGGCAACACCGTGGCATTTACCTGGGTTGATTGGGCGATCATCGCGATCATCGCCATTTCCTCACTGATCAGTCTCAAGCGCGGCTTCGTCAAGGAAGCCTTGTCCCTGCTCATCTGGATTGTCGCCGGCGCGGTGGCCTGGATGTTCGGCGGCTCGCTTGCGCAGTATCTGGAAAGCTATATCCAGATGCCGTCCGCACGGGTCATTGCCGGCTGCGCCATTCTTTTCGTCGCCACGCTGCTGGTCGGGGCGATGCTCAATTTCCTCATCGGCGAGCTGATTCGCGTGACCGGGCTGTCCGGCACCGATCGCTTCCTCGGCATGGCCTTCGGCGCCGCGCGCGGGGGGCTGCTGGTGGTGGTGGCGGTCGGGCTGTTGAGCCTGGGGCCTGTGCAACAGGATCCGTGGTGGCAGGAATCGCGCCTGATACCACAATTTCTATTGGTAGCCGATTGGTCGAAGAACCTCATACTCGGGTTCAGCGGCCAGTGGATGTCCAGTGGGGTCAGCGCACCCGTTGACCTTCCGTTCAAGGAGCAGTTGCTCGGGCCGACCAAGCCCTGAGCGCGCTTCACTCAAGTTTCATCAAAGTAGGGGTTGCGTCGCATGTGTGGCATCGTCGGTATCGTCGGTAAGTCGAACGTCAATCAGGCGCTGTATGATGCGCTAACCGTGCTTCAGCACCGCGGCCAGGACGCTGCCGGTATCGTGACCAGCCACGACGGCCGGTTGTTCCTGCGCAAGGATAACGGCCTGGTGCGCGATGTCTTCCAGCAGCGCCACATGCAGCGCCTGGTGGGCAGCATCGGCATCGGCCATGTGCGTTACCCGACCGCTGGCAGCTCCACCTCGGCAGAGGCCCAGCCGTTCTACGTCAACTCGCCGTACGGCATCACCCTGGCGCACAACGGCAACCTGACCAATGTCGAGCAGTTGGCCAAGGAGATCTACGAGTCCGACCTGCGCCACGTCAATACCAACTCCGACTCCGAAGTGCTGCTGAACGTGTTCGCCCACGAACTGGCCGTGCGCGGCAAGCTGCAGCCGACCGAAGAGGACGTTTTCGCCGCCGTTTCCCACGTGCACAGCCGCTGTGTCGGTGGCTACGCGGTGGTAGCGATGATCACCGGCTACGGCATCGTCGGCTTCCGTGACCCCAACGGCATCCGCCCGGTGGTGTTCGGCCAGCGTCACACCGACGAAGGCGTCGAGTACATGATCGCCTCGGAAAGCGTGGCCCTGGACGTGCTCGGCTTCACCCTGATCCGCGACCTGGCGCCGGGTGAGGCGGTGTACATCACCGAAGGCGGCCAGATGTTCACCAAGCAGTGTGCGGAAAACCCGAAACTCCAGCCGTGCATCTTCGAGCACGTCTACCTGGCTCGTCCGGATTCGATCATCGACGGTGTCTCGGTGTACAAGGCGCGCCTGCGCATGGGCGAGAAGCTCGCCGAGAAGATCCAGCGCGAGCGCCCGGACCACGACATCGACGTGGTCATCCCGATTCCCGACACCAGCCGCACCGCGGCGCTGGAACTGGCCAACCACCTGGGCGTCAAGTTCCGCGAAGGTTTCGTCAAGAACCGCTACATCGGCCGTACCTTCATCATGCCCGGCCAGGCCGCGCGCAAGAAGTCGGTGCGCCAGAAGCTCAACGCCATCGAGCTGGAATTCCGCGGCAAGAACGTGATGCTGGTGGATGACTCGATCGTGCGCGGCACCACCTGCAAGCAGATCATCCAGATGGCCCGCGAAGCCGGCGCCAAGAACGTCTACTTCTGCTCCGCGGCCCCTGCGGTACGCTACCCCAACGTCTACGGCATCGACATGCCGAGCGCTCACGAACTGATCGCCCACAACCGTACCACCGAACAGGTGGCCGAGTTGATCGGCGCCGACTGGCTGATCTATCAGGACCTGCCGGACCTGATCGAATCGGTCGGTGGCGGCAAGATCAAGATCGAGCATTTCGATTGCGCGGTGTTCAACGGTGAGTATGTCACCGGCGATATCGACGAAGCCTACCTCGACCGCATCGAGCAGGCCCGTAATGACCTGGCCAAGGTGAAGACCCAGGCGGTCAGCGCGATCATCGACCTGTACAACAACTGATTTGGGAGCGACGGCATGACCGAACAATGGGATGCCGGTCGACTGGACAGTGACCTCGAGGGTGTCGGTTTCGACACCCTGGCGGTGCGCGCCGGTCAGAACCGTACACCGGAGGCCGAGCACAGCGAAGCGCTGTTCCTGACCTCCAGTTATGTTTTCCGCACGGCTGCCGACGCTGCCGCGCGCTTTGCTGGCGAAACGCCTGGCAACGTCTATTCACGCTACACCAACCCGACCGTGCGTGCCTTCGAGGAGCGCCTGGCGGCCATGGAAGGCGCCGAGCAGGCCGTGGCCACCTCCACCGGCATGGCGGCGATCCTCGCCGTGGTCATGTCGCTGTGCAGTGCCGGCGACCATGTGCTGGTATCGCAGAGCGTGTTCGGCTCGACCATCAGCCTGTTCGAGAAGTACTTCAAGCGTTTCGGCGTGCAGGTGGACTACGTACCGCTGGTCGACCTGGGCGGCTGGGAAAAAGCCATCAAGGCCAATACCAAGCTGTTGGTCGTCGAGTCGCCGTCCAATCCGCTGGCCGAGCTGGTCGATATCAGCGCCCTGGCCGAAATCGCCCACGCCCGTGGCGCGCTGCTGGTGGTGGACAACTGCTTCAGCACCCCGGCCTTGCAGCAACCGCTCAAGCTCGGTGCCGATATCGTGTTCCACTCTGCGACCAAGTTCATTGACGGCCAGGGCCGTTGCATGGGCGGCGTGGTGGCCGGTCGCAGCGAGCAGATGAAGGAAGTCGTGGGCCTCCTGCGTACCGCCGGCCCGACCCTCAGCCCCTTCAACGCCTGGGTCTTCACCAAGGGCCTGGAGACCCTCAAGCTGCGCATGCGCGCCCACTGCGAGAGCGCCCAGGCGCTGGCCGAGTGGCTCGAGCAGCAGGACGGTGTCGAGAAGGTCCACTACGCCGGCCTGCCGAGCCATCCGCAACATGAACTGGCCAAGCGCCAGATGAGCGGCTTCGGCGCGGTGGTCAGCTTCGAGGTGAAGGGCGGCAAGGAAGGCGCCTGGCGCTTCATCGACGCCACCCGGGTGATCTCGATCACCACCAACCTCGGTGACAGCAAGACCACCATCGCCCACCCGGCAACCACCTCCCACGGCCGTCTGACGCCGCAGGAGCGTGAAGCGGCGGGTATCCGCGACAGCCTGGTGCGTGTGGCGGTCGGGCTGGAAGATGTGGCCGACCTGCAAGCCGATCTGGCCCGCGGCCTGGCGGCGCTGTGATCGACTGGAAGGGTGGCGAGCCCGGCCATAATGGTCGGGTGGCCCTGGTGACCGGTGCCGCCCGCGGCATCGGCCTGGGCATTGCTGCCTGGTTGATCTGCGAGGGCTGGCAGGTAGTGCTCAGCGACCTGGACCGCCCGCGTGGTGCCAAGGTTGCCAAGGCCCTGGGTGACAATGCCTGGTTCATTACCATGGATGTGGCCGACGAGGCCCAGGTCAGTGCTGGAGTGTCCGAGGTGCTCGGGCAGTTTGGCCGGCTGGATGCGCTGGTGTGCAATGCGGCGATCGCCAATCCGCACAACCAGACTTTGGAGAGTCTGTCCCTGGCCCAATGGAATCGGGTGCTGGCGGTCAACCTCAATGGCCCGATGCTGCTGGCCAAGCACTGCGCACCTTACCTGCGCGCCCATGGTGGTGCGATCGTCAACCTGGCCTCCACCCGTGCCCGGCAATCCGAACCGGATACCGAAGCCTATGCTGCCAGCAAGGGCGGGCTGGTCGCATTGACCCATGCCCTGGCCATGAGCCTGGCGCCGGAGATCCGCGTGAATGCCGTGAGCCCGGGGTGGATCGATGCCCGTGACCCCTCGCAGCGGCGCGCCGAGCCGCTGAGCGACGCCGACCATGCCCAGCATCCGGCTGGCCGGGTAGGGACGGTGGAGGACGTGGCGGCGCTGGTGGCGTGGCTGCTGTCGCGCCAGGCGGGGTTTGTCACCGGCCAGGAGTTCGTGGTCGATGGCGGGATGACCCGCAAGATGATCTACGCCTGAGCTGTAACCTGTTGAGATGTAAGACAAAGGGGCCGAAAGGCCCTTTTTTGTCGGTTGTCCCGGCCCTGTCGCGGGGCAAGCCCGCTCCCACGCTGTGGGCGTCTGGATTGTGGGGGGCGTGCTTGCCCCGCGATCAGGCTGCCTTTTTTGCCCTTTTTGAAAAAAACTTCAATGGGGGTATTGACTTAGCATCGGTACCTGCGTAAATTTCGCGGCCTCAGCGAAGCAAACGCAACAAGCAACATCGCGGGGGTGATTAGCTCAGCCGGGAGAGCATCTGCCTTACAAGCAGAGGGTCGGCGGTTCGATCCCGTCATCACCCACCACTTCCTGAGAGCGTTTCTGGTCCAAGGTGCTTTGCAAGAAGCCCTCTGGCAGAGAGAAACAGGACGCAAGTCCAGCACTGCGCGGCGGTAGTTCAGTCGGTTAGAATACCGGCCTGTCACGCCGGGGGTCGCGGGTTCGAGTCCCGTCCGCCGCGCCATTTTATTCCAGATGGGTGCTTGCACCGGTCTGAGGCCGAAAGGCCAGGTCCCAGTTTCAATCAGGCGCAAGCCTGAACGATACGCAGCGGTAGTTCAGTCGGTTAGAATACCGGCCTGTCACGCCGGGGGTCGCGGGTTCGAGTCCCGTCCGCTGCGCCATCTTTCGCCAAGAGCCCCATGAACGCTCGAGGCAAGCAGAAAAGGCGATGATAAGTCGCCTTTTTTGTTCCTGGCTTTCGCGCTGTAGCGCTTGAAAGCTCAGATCCCAGTTTCAATCGGGTGCAAGCCCGAACGATACGCAGCGGTAGTTCAGTCGGTTAGAATACCGGCCTGTCACGCCGGGGGTCGCGGGTTCGAGTCCCGTCCGCTGCGCCATCTTCGCCTCGAGGCCCTTTGAACACCTCGAAGCAACGGAAAAGCGACCTTAGGGTCGCTTTTTTCGTTTCAGCAACTTGCCCGACCATGGGCAAGGATTTCCAACAAAGCTGACAGACTCTTCACCGATCAAAGGTTTCAGCCGCTGATCGATGTGATGCACAATACGCCCCATTCGTTTCTTCCCGGAATTGGCAATGTCTAGATCAACCGTCTATGGCGCGCTCGGGCTGGCCCTCGTGCTGGCGGGCGTGTCCGGCTGTTCCTCGAAAAAGGCCGCCGTCTACGAGCATGAGAACTTCGATGACTCGGGCACCTTTTCCCGCACCTTCGCCACCAGCGAAGCGGGCTCCTGCGAGGCGGCGCGCCGTGCGCTGCTCAGCCAGGGCTACATCATCACCAGCAGCGATGCCAACCAGGTCGCCGGCAACAAGAGCTTCCAGCAGAACGCCGAGAACCACCTGCAGATCAGCTTCAACATCACCTGCGTTTCGGACATGAGCGACAAGCATCGCTCGACCATGTTCGCCAACGCCCTGCAGGATCGCTATGCCCTGAAGAAGTCCAACACTTCCGCCAGCCTCGGCGTGGGCGTGCTGGGCTCGGTGTCGATGCCGATCGGCTCCACCGACGACTCCATGGTCAAGGTGGCCAGCGAGACGGTCACTGCTGCGCAGTTCTACGATCGTTACTTCGCCCTGGTCGAAAGCTACCTACCGAAACCGAAGAAGCCGGAGAAGTCCGAGCCTGCCGCCGAGCCGAAGGTGGAAAAACCTGCCGCCGACCTGGGCCTGCCGGAGCCTGCGCCCGCAGCCCTCGCGCCCGTACCGCAGCCCGCCACGCCGGTAGCCGAAAGCGTGGCAGAGACACCGGCTCCGGTATCGACACCGGTTGCTGCCGCCCCTGCCGCAGCGCCTGCGCCCGTTGCCACCCCAGCGCCTCCCGTGCCGTCCAGCGAGGCCCCGGCCGCGCCGGTGGTGGATGACAGCAAGGGCTCGCAACCCATCGCGCCGCCTGTCGAGCCAGCGCCGATCCAGATCCAGCAGGAATCCCCGGCGGCAGAGCAGGCGCCGGCGCCACTCTGACTCGTCGATAACTTCCTGGATGCCTGCTACGTTTATCGTTCATAGGGCTGTAATCATTCTGTCATTACGCTGGCTTAGGTTGGCGCAATGACAGAAGAACGACGAATGAGGGGCGTGAAGATGGACGATTACCAGGAAGAACTGCTCGAGTTCCAGGCCTATGAGCTGGACCTGCCGGAGCCGGCCGACGACGCCACCGAGCTCTAACCGACTTGCCGCTGATGGCGGCGAAACTCCCCCGGGGTCAGCCCCGTCCAGCGCTTGAACGCGCGCTGGAACGCCTCTGCCGAGGCGAATCCCAACAGATAGGCGATCTCGCCGAAGGCCAGTTCCGTATCGCGGATATAGGTCTCGGCCAGGTCACGCCGTGTGTCGTTGAGCAGGTTGCGAAAGCGCGTGCCTTCCTCGGCCAGCTTGCGGCGCAACGTCCAGGTCGGCAGTTGCAGGTGCCGCGCCACTTCCTCCAGGTCCGGTTCGTGCCCGCCATTGAGCAGTGGGCCCAACAGGTGGGTGATGCGCTCGCCCAGGCTGCGCACACGGGTGCGCTGGGCCAGTTCCGCTTCGCACAGCTGCAGTAGGTGCTGCCAGGTACTGGGGCAGTGCTGCAGGTTGGGCAGGTCCAGGGTGGCCCGGCTCAGGCGCAGTTGGTTGGCCGTGCCACCGAAATGCACGGTGCCCGTACACAGGCCTTGGTATTGCGTGGCGTAGGTGGGAGTGTCGAATTCGATCTCAAGACGTTCGGCTTGCACCGGCCTGGCGCTGAGGGCACCGAGCTGCGCGAGCCAGCCCGCGAGCATCGAGTCGACCACGAAGTGGTTGTAGCTGTTGTAGGGGCTGATGGAATAGAACCTCAGCCAAGCGCCCTGGGTATCTTCGTGGAAACTCGACCGACCCCGGTAGTTGGCGGCATACAACGGTTCGAAGCGCAGCAGGGTGCGGGCGGCTTCGCCGAGGGTGGGGGCCTGGGCGGCAGTCACCCCGGCCAGCCCGGCCTGGGCCAGGCGGCTCAGGCGCCCCATGTGTAGGCCCAAGGCAGGTTCGGCGGACAAGGCGATCGCTGCATGCCCCAAGTGCATGTAGCGCGGAATCGACAAGCGTGCACCCGGCTCGGCCAGGCGCCTGGCGTCAAGGCCGTAGCGTAGCAGCAGCGGCTGCGGGTCATGGCCGAGCTTGGCAAGTGCTTCTGCCAGGGGCTGGACGAAACCTACCGACAGGTCACCCAGGCGCACACGGGGGCGGGGCATCGCGTCACAGCCACAGGTTGAGCAGGCGCGCACCGTGGCTGTCGTTACCGACCCACAGTGTGCCGCTTTGGCTGGCAAAGCCCTGCCCGTCGCTGCCCAGCTCCCAGAACTGGCCGCGCATGAACACGCTCATGCTCGGGGTGCCGGCATTGGCGGCCAGCGGTAGTTGTTGCCAGGCGCGTTGCTCACTGACTTCGCCTCGTCGCAGCGGGAGGTCGGCCGCCTGCGCCTGATGGCGGTTCCCACGCCAGGGCGCCTGCCAGCTGTGCTTGCCACTGAGGAAGACCGGGTTGGCGATCACTTGCACCGATTGCGCGGCCAGTTGCCGGTGGTTGTCCGGATACCAGCTATCGCTGCCAATCAGCACGCCCAGGCGCCCGGCGGGGGTCTGCAATACCTGCAGAGGATGATGCCGGCCATCATGGATATAGCGCCGGTTTTCGCTGTCGGGGTATTGCTGTGACTGCGGCTGGCCGAGCACCGAACCATCGCTGGCGAACACCAGGCTGCTGTTGTACAACGGGCCGTTGCCGGTGCGCAGGACGCCATTCTCGACGTAGGGCGCCGGCAAAACGATGGAGCCCGCCACCAGAGTGACGCCGAATTCCCGGGCCAGGTTGCCGAACAGTTGCTGGTAATCGGCGGCCATCTGGGCCGCTTTCATGCGCAGGTGGGCATCCGAGCGGCGGTCGTCACCGCTGGCTGCTAGCATGGCCAGGCCATAGCGCAGAGGATTGCTCAACTCCAGCCATTGCCAAGCCTCGCTGCGTTGGGTCACCTGGTAAAGCTCGCGCTTTTCGCCACGGGCCCACAGCCAGGTGCCAATATGCTCGGGGAGTACCACCACGGTACGTGGATTGACCAGCCCTTGCGCGCGCGCCTGCTCCAGATAGGCCGAGAGCTTGCGGTGCAGGCGTGTCAGATTCTGATAGTCGCCTGGATACAGCAGTGGCTCGACCCCGAGCAGGTTGCCGTGCTCGCCTGGCACGCCTTGGTTGAGGGCCAGGTCGATGCGCAGGTCAGACAGGTAATGGCCCTCAGGGCGCTGCAGGGTCCAGAAGCCGTAGCCACAGAGGGCGGCGAGGGTGACCAGCGCCAAGGCGCCGACTAGCAGTTTTCGCATGGAGCGTTCCAGCGTTGTGCGGTAGAGGTGCCTTAGGGTAGACCTGCTGTGCAGCAGGATCAATAAGTTGTCAGTTTCGATCATTGAGCGCGTTCAAACGCCTGTTTAATGTCGGCCTCAGACAACCGACGGGCCCCGCGAGCTGGTGTAGACAGCGGCAGAGGCGCCCGCATTCCCGTGATCACGCCAACTGTGGAGTTCATCCATGGCTACTGAACGTTACCCGCACTTGCTGGCTCCACTCGACCTGGGCTTCACCACCTTGCGCAACCGCACCCTGATGGGTTCGATGCACACAGGCCTCGAAGAACGCCCCGGCGGCTTCGAACGCATGGCCGCATACTTCGCCGAGCGTGCCCGTGGTGGCGTCGGCCTGATGGTCACCGGTGGCATCGCGCCCAACGATGAAGGCGGCGTTTACTCCGGCGCGGCCAAGCTCAGCACCGAAGAAGAGGCCGCAAAGCACCGGGTCGTCACCGAGGCCGTGCATGCCGCCGGTGGCAAGATCTGCCTGCAGATCCTCCACGCCGGGCGCTATGCCTACAGCCCGAAGCAAGTGGCGCCCAGCGCCATCCAGGCACCGATCAACCCGTTCAAGCCCAAGGAGCTGGACGAGGAAGGCATCGAGAAGCAGATCCGCGATTTCGTCACCTGCGCAAGCCTGGCCCAGCGCGCCGGCTACGACGGCGTCGAGATCATGGGTTCGGAAGGCTATTTCATCAACCAGTTCCTCGCCGCCCATACCAACCACCGCACCGACCGCTGGGGTGGCAGTTATGAGAACCGCATGCGCCTGGCCGTGGAAATCGTGCAGCGGGTGCGCGAGGCGGTGGGGCCGAACTTCATCATCATCTTCCGTCTGTCGATGCTCGACCTGGTTGAGGGCGGCAGCACCTGGGACGAGATCGAGCTGTTGGCCAAGGCCATCGAGCAGGCTGGCGCCACACTGATCAACACTGGCATCGGCTGGCACGAGGCGCGCATCCCGACCATCGCCACCAAGGTGCCGCGCGCGGCGTTCAGCAAGGTCACCGCCAAGCTGCGTGGCGTGGTGAGGATCCCGCTGATTACCACCAACCGCATCAATACCCCGGAAGTGGCCGAGGCCGTGCTGGCCGAGGGCGATGCCGACATGGTCTCCATGGCCCGGCCGTTCCTGGCCGACCCCGATTTCGTCAACAAGGCAGCCGAAGGCCGTGGGGACGAGATCAACACCTGCATCGGCTGCAACCAGGCGTGCCTGGACCACACTTTCGGCGGCAAGCTGACCAGTTGCCTGGTCAATCCGCGGGCCTGTCACGAGACGGAGCTCAACTACCTGCCTGTGCAGGCAGTCAAGCGCATCGCCGTGGTCGGCGCCGGACCGGCGGGCCTGGCGGCCGCCACCGTGGCTGCCGAGCGCGGCCATGCAGTGACGCTGTTCGATGCTGCCGGCGAGATCGGTGGCCAATTCAATGTGGCCAAGCGGGTGCCGGGCAAAGAGGAGTTCTACGAGACCCTGCGCTACTTCCGTAACAAGGTGAAGTCCACGGGGGTTGAGCTGCGCTTGAATACCCGTGTCGACGTCGCCGCGTTGGTGGCCGGCGAGTATGACGAAGTCATCCTGGCCACCGGTATCGCACCGCGCACGCCGGCCATTCCCGGCATTGACAATGCCAAGGTGCTGAACTACCTGGACGTGCTGCTCGAGCGCAAGCCGGTGGGCCAGCGGGTGGCGGTGATCGGTGCGGGTGGTATTGGTTTCGATGTGTCCGAGTACCTGGTGCACCAGGGCGTGGCCACCAGCCAGGACCGTGAAGCGTTCTGGAAGGAGTGGGGGATCGATACGCAGCTGGAGGCTCGTGGTGGTGTGGCCGGGGTGAAGGCAGAGCCTCACGCGCCGGCGCGCCAGGTCTACCTGCTGCAGCGCAAGAAGACCAAGGTTGGCGACGGCCTGGGCAAGACCACCGGCTGGATCCACCGCACGGGGCTGAAGAACAAGCAGGTGCAGATGCTCAACAGCGTCGAGTACCTCGGCGTGGACGATGCCGGCCTGCATGTGCGCATCGGCGAGGGCGAGCCGCAGGTGCTGGCGGTGGACAACATCGTTGTCTGCGCGGGGCAGGAGCCGCTGCGTGAGTTGCATGATGGCCTTGTGGCGGCCGGGCAATCGGTGCACTTGATCGGTGGCGCTGATGTGGCGGCTGAGCTTGATGCCAAGCGGGCGATTAACCAAGGGTCGAGATTGGCGGCCGAATTGTAATTGTTTGAACTGGTGATGAGCCAACTTTCACAGGTGAGGTTTTCCTTTGGCAGTTGGCTTGTCAGCGAGTAGCTGTAATTGAAGAAGCACTGCGAGTAGTGTTCATATGCTCCATGTATCTTGCTCTTGTTCTTGCTCTTGCTCTTGCTCTTGCTCTTGCTCTTGCTCTTGCTCTGCTTTTGCTTCTAAGTGCGCGATAGTTCAGGCGACACAAATTGCGACTTCAGGAGGCCGAACGTAGGTCTTGCGGAGGGAGGTGACGGGCATGGATGCCCGTCAAGCGCTGCGCCCCAGGATGGGGCGTTCAGCGCGGTCCTCCCGGGACCCCGGAGCGAAGCGTAGGGGCCGGATGAATGGAGCGAGGATTTTTTGGTTCCTTTTTGATCCTTCAAAAAGGGACCCGCCGTAAGGGCGGAAAGGTGATTATGCGTCACCGTCGGAAATGAATGCGCTTATAAATTTCAAAACACACACTGTGTAAGTCAAAGTCAAAGTCAAAGTCAAAGTCAAAGTCAAAGTCAAAGTCAAATGCGATTGGCGTGGGTTTCCACAGTTATAAGCGCATTCATTTGCTATAATGACGCATATTCACCCTTTCGCCACCCGGCGAGTCACTTTTTGTCAAACGCCCGGAGCGCCGGCCGGACAAAAGTAACCAAAAAACGCTGCGCTCCATTCATCCGGCCCTCCGCTTCGCTCCGGGTTCCCTCACTCCGGCCTTGCTCCCGGGAGGACCGCGCTGAACGCCCCATCCTGGGGCGCAGCGCTTGACGGGCATCCATGCCCGTCACCTCCCTCCGCAAGACCTGCGTTCGGCCTCCTGAAGTCGCGAAGTTACGGGCGGCGCCTGGGCTGACGCAGCTGTCGCTAGCTGGGTATGGCGCTAGACTCCTGATCGGCAACGGCAACGGCAACGGCAACGGCAACGGCAACGGCAACGGCAACGGCAACGGCAACGGCAACGGCAACGGCAACGAGCAGCACGTATGCATCTGCGTGATCAGATAAACTGCCTTCATGTCTGATTTTTCTCTCCCCCAAGCCCCCCTGCAACGCCTCGACCTATCTTGGTTACGCCACGCGGGAATCGAAGCTGCGGTCCTGCGCCTGGACCTGATCGACCCGCTGATCAGCGGCAACAAATGGTTCAAGCTGCGTCATCACCTGCTCCAGGCCCGCAAGGCCGATGCACCGGGCCTGATCAGCCTGGGTGGCAACCATTCCAACCATCTCCACGCCTTGGCCACCGCCGGCAAGCGCTTCGGCTTTGCTACCGCCGGGCTATTGCGTGGCCACCCCCGGGAAACACCGACGGTACAAGACCTTCGAGCCCTGGGCATGGAGATGCACTGGCTCGGTTTCGGCGGCTACCGCAATCGCCATGAACCCGGCTTCTGGGAGCCCTGGCAGGCCCGCTACCCGGGTTGGCACTGCATCCCTGAAGGCGGTGGCGGCCAAGCTGGCGCGCAGGGCTGCGGTTTGATCGTCGCGCAATGCCGAGCGCAATTGGCAACGCTCGGCTGGACGGACTACGACGCCTGGTGGCTGGCGGCAGGCACCGGCACGACCTTGGCCGGAATGGTGCTGGAAGAGGCGGGCAGGCATGTGGTCCATGGCGCCCTGGCCGTGCCCCTCGACCACGGTGTACCGGAAACCGTCGCGGCGCTGGCGGGTGCGCACGGCTATCAGTTGCACGACGCCAGCCGTGGCGGCTTTGCCCGTATCGATGACGCACTGCTGGCGTTTATCGCCGACACCGAACGGCAAACCAGCATGCCGCTGGAGGCGCTCTATACCGGCAAAGCCCTGCTGGCCCTGCGTGACCAGGTCGAGGCCGGGCGTTTTGTCCCCGGCACCCGCCTGGTGTTCCTGCACACCGGAGGCCTGCAGGGACGACGCGGTTACTTGTAGGGCAGCATGCGCAACAGCGTGTTGTCGCGCCGTACATAGTGGTGATAGAGCCCGGCCAGCGCGTGCAGGCCAATCAGCCAGTAGCCCCAGCTGCCGATGCGTTCATGCCAGCCCTTGATGAACTTGCTCAGGTCCGGGTCGGGGGCGACGATCGCTGGCAGCTCCAGGCCATAGAACGGGATCGGCTTGTCGGCGGCACTGAGTATTGCCCAACCGGCCAGCGGCAGGCCGATCATCATCAGGTACAGCAGCAGATGCACCAGGTGCGACAGACCCGTCTGCCAGGCCGGAGGCTTGGGCACGATCGCCGGAGTGGGGCGCGACAGGCGCATGGCCAGACGTAGCCACACCAGTACGAACACTGTCAGGCCGAGCATGAAGTGCAGGTCCTTCATCAAGTCACGTTCGGCACTGCCCTTGGGGAACAGGCCGCGCAGTTCAATGCAGGCGTAGACGGCGGCCAGCAGCACCAGCATCAACCAGTGCAGGGCGATCGACAGCCGCGCGTAATGGGTCGCGGGAGTGGATGAAACCATGGGGAGTCCTCGTCATCAGGTCGGAGAGGGCGCTCTTGTTGGCGCCTGGCTGTCATCGTACGGGTGCTGTGTAAAAATTGTGTTGATATGGATAGGCAAGATGGCCCCTTACAGGATGTTCTACTCAACCAGCCCGGGGAAGATGTGGCCATTTGTCTGCCACCAGAAACACCCGCTCGGCTTCTTGCCAAGCGCCGTGCGCATCCTCCTCAAGCCTGACGAGCAATTGTGCCGGGGCCACCTGATCCAGTTCTTGCAACCAACGATCAAACTGCTCAACTGTCCAGCAACTGCCTGCTTCGACCCGTGCCGGCGCCAGCCACCCATGCCGGGGCAGTGGCTGCCAGCGTCCGGCAGGACAGCGCTCGAGGTAGTCCGCCCAATCCCGCCGATGCAACCAGTGCCCGCGTGAATGCGCCGGATGGGCGCCAGCGGGTGCCTCGGCATACCCAGGCCAGGGGTAGAACAGATAGCCGCCGAGCCACAACCGGGCTTCAACTTCTGCGATTCCCAGCGCGGCCAGTGCGGCGCGGCTATGGGGCTGGCCGGAGATGGTCAGTTGGTGCCCAGCCAGGTGTGCCAGCTTGGTCCCGAGGCGGTCGTGGCAGCCGGGGCCGAGCCAGCGCGCTGGGTCTTGGCCATCGCCAGAAGGCGGACCAAGGTAGAGCTTGATGGCCAGCTCCAGATGATGATCGCCTTCGTAGTCGCGCAGCAGTATGTCCAACTCGCCCAATGTACGTCCGCCATTGCGAATTGCCAGATTGGCCGCCAGTAGCTCGACGCCCGGTGCCTGGTGCAGGGCGAACTGCCATAGGCTTTCGTAGTACATGCCCAGCCGCCGACTGTTCAGGCGTTCCAGCCAGCTCGACAGCGGCGCAGGCGCTCGATCGAGCACCGCGAGCCAGTGGTCCAAGTGCTGTGGATCAGTGGCCCAGGCGCTACCCTTCAGCGGATGGCGCTGAGGGCAGCCGGCCTGCGCCAGCAGTGGGGGGGACAGCAGCGCCCAGGCCAGATCGCGCACGGCGGGGTGATGCAGTTGGCGGGGCAGGTGCTCAAGTTCGGCGAAGGGCATCATCCTGCCAGCATAGCCGGTTTGCTGCTGGCCGGTCCTTTCGCCCATAATCCCGGCATTGTCACCCCGCCGCAGAGCCTCGCAGGAGCACCATGGAGCAATTTCGCAATATCGGTATCATCGGCCGCCTTGGCAGCTCCCAGGTGCTTGACACCATTCGCCGACTGAAAAAATTCCTCCTCGAGCGCCACCTGCACGTGATTCTCGAGGACACTATCGCCGAAGTCCTGCCCGGTCATGGCCTGCAGACCTCGACACGCAAATTGTTGGGCGAAGTTTGCGACCTGGTCATCGTCGTCGGCGGCGACGGCAGCCTGCTTGGCGCCGCCCGCGCTCTAGCCAGGCACAATATCCCGGTGCTGGGAATCAACCGTGGCAACCTGGGCTTTCTCACCGATATCCGCCCCGACGAGCTGGAGGAGAAGGTTGCCGAGGTACTCGACGGTCATTACCTGGTGGAGAACCGGTTCCTGCTGCAGGCCGAGGTGCGCCGTCACCATGAGGCCATCGGCCAGGGCGATGCGCTCAACGACGTGGTGCTGCACCCGGGCAAGTCGACGCGGATGATCGAGTTCGAGATCTACATCGACGGCCAGTTCGTCTGCAGCCAGAAGGCCGACGGCCTGATCGTCGCCACTCCGACCGGCTCCACCGCCTACGCGCTGTCCGCCGGTGGCCCGATCATGCACCCCAAGCTGGACGCTATCGTCATCGTGCCGATGTACCCGCATACCTTGTCCGGCCGGCCGATCGTGGTCGACGGCAACAGCGAGCTGAAGATCGTCGTGTCGAAGGACCTGCAGATCTACCCGCAGGTCTCCTGCGACGGCCAGAACCACTTCACCTGCGCTCCGGGCGATACCATCACGGTGAGCAAAAAGCCGCAGAAACTGCGCCTGATCCATCCGCTGGATCATAACTACTACGAGGTCTGCCGCACCAAGCTCGGCTGGGGCAGCCGCCTGGGCGGCAGGGACGACTGATGCTCGATCCGGCGCGCAGTTTCGACATCATCGGTGACGTGCACGGTTGCGCGCTCACCCTCGAACGCTTGCTCGACGCCCTCGGCTACAAGCGCATCGGCGGGGTCTGGCGGCACCCGCGGCGCCAGGCGTTGTTCCTGGGCGACATCGTCGACCGCGGCCCGCGCATCCGCGAGGCGCTGCACATCGTTCATGACATGGTCGAGGCCGGCCAGGCGTTCTGCATCATGGGCAACCATGAGTACAACGCCCTGGGCTGGGTCACCCCGGCGTTGCCGGGCAGTGGCAAGGCCTTCGTGCGCGAGCACACCCCACGCCATGCCCGGCTGATCGACGAGACCCTCACCCAGTTCGCCCAGCACCCCGGCGACTGGCACGATTTCATCCAGTGGTTCTACCAGCTGCCGCTGTTCATCGACGCCGGTCGCTTCCGTCTGGTGCATGCCTGCTGGGACCCGCGGCTGATCGAGCCGTTGCGCCTGCAGTACCCCACGGGCTGCATCGACGAGCACTTCGTGCAGGCTTCGGCAGTGTCCGGCAGCTTCGCCTCGACGGTGTGCAACCGCCTGCTGCGCGGCACTGACATGCGCCTGCCGGACGGCCTGACCTTGACCGGTGGCGACGGTTTGACCCGCGCCTTCTTCCGCACCAAGTTCTGGGAGGAGGACCCGCAGACCTACGGCGACATCGTCTTCCAGCCCGACGCACTGCCCGATGAAGTGGCCCGCACGCCGCTCAGCCACAGCCAGAAGAACGCCCTGCTGCGCTATGCCGAGGACGAACCGTTGCTGTTCGTCGGCCATTACTGGCGCAGTGGCCGGCCGGCGCCGATCCGCGACAACCTGGCCTGCCTGGACTACAGCGCCGTGCTCTATGGCAAGCTCGCGGCCTACCGCCTGGACGACGAGACCCGCATCGATCCGCACAAGTTCGTCTGGGTCGATGTCGACCGCCCGCAGGCTAGCCAATGAATGTGATCGAAGTGCTGCGCCTGCCGCTGGCGGTCGATCTCAGCGGTTTCGTCGTCCTGCTGCGCCGTCTGCAGGTGCCGCACCGGGTGGTGGAGGAGGGCGAGGAGCAGGTGCTGTGGGCGCCGCCGGCCATGGCCCACGACGTACTGGAACTCTATCGGCGCTTCCCTGAGGGCAATGCCGACCTAGAAGCGATACCCGAACCTGTGGACGCTGGCATGCCGACCGCCCCGGCGGCGCCTTCGCTGAAGGAGCAGGCCATGGCCTGCAAGGTCACCGCCGCCGTACTGATCCTGAGCCTGGTGGTCGCCGGGGTGACCGGCCTGGGTGACAACCTCTCGACCATCGGCTGGTTCACCTTCCTGTCGTTCAAGGTGCAGGGCGACTACCTGTACTTCACCCCCTTGCTCCAGGGCCTCGCCGAAGGCCAGTGGTGGCGCCTGGTGTCACCGATGCTGCTGCACTTCGGCGTGCTGCACCTGGCCATGAACGGCCTGTGGTATTGGGAGCTGGGCAAGCGCATTGAGCTGCGCCAGGGCCCGTGGATGTTGCTGGGGCTGACGCTGTTGTTCAGCCTGGTATCCAACCTGGCCCAGCATTTCACCAGCGGGCCGAGCCTGTTCGGCGGGCTGTCCGGCGTGCTCTACGGCTTGCTCGGGCATGTCTGGCTGTACCAGTGGCTGGCGCCGAACCCGCAGTTCAACCTGCCCAAGGGCGTGCTGGTGATGATGCTGATCTGGCTGGTGATCTGCCTGAGTGGCGTGGTCGGCCAGCTCGGCTTTGGCCAGATCGCCAACGCCGCACATGTCGGTGGGTTGCTCATCGGATGCCTGACGGGGCTCTTGGGTGGCGCGCTGGCGAGGCGTAAACTGACGGCCTGACTGAGGAGACAGCATGTCCACATTCGCGCAAATGATCGAAAACATCACCCCCGAGATCTACGAGAGCCTGAAGACAGCGGTTGAAATCGGCAAATGGTCCGATGGCCGCAAACTGACCGCCGAACAGAAAGAACTGTCGCTGCAGGCGGTGATCGCCTGGGAAATCAAGAACCTCCCCGAAGAGCAGCGTACCGGCTACATGGGCCCGCAGGAGTGCGCCTCGAAGTCGGCGCCGATCGCCAACATTCTGTTCAAATCGGACTCGGTACATTGATCGAACTCGCTCGTGGCTCTCTGAGCAAGATGGCGGTGCGCCTGGACGCACCGGTCGTTCAATACAGTTTCCGCCTGGATGACACCGAGGTGCCGGTCAATCCGCTGATCGGCCAGTCGATCCGCCTCGAGTACCTCGGCGCGATCCACTGCAGCCATTGCGGCAAACGCACCAAGACCAGCTTCAGCCAGGGCTACTGCTACCCGTGCATGACCAAGCTGGCCCAGTGCGACGTGTGCATCATGGCCCCGGAACGCTGCCACTACGACGCCGGCACCTGCCGCGAGCCGTCGTGGGGTGAGCAGTTCTGCATGACCGATCACGTGGTGTACCTGGCCAACTCGTCGGGCATCAAGGTCGGCATCACCCGCGCCACCCAGTTGCCCACCCGTTGGCTCGACCAGGGCGCCAGCCAGGCGCTGCCGATCATGCGCGTGGCCACCCGCCAGCAATCCGGGCTGGTCGAAGACGTGCTGCGCAGCCAGGTGCCGGACCGCACCAACTGGCGCGCGCTGCTCAAGGGCGACGCCGAGGTACTCGACCTGCCGGCCATCCGCGAGCAGATCTTCGACGCCTGCGCCGACGGCATCCGCGCCTTGCAGGAGCGCTTCGGCCTGCAGGCCATCCAGCCGCTGCCCGACGCCGAAGTGGTGCAGATGCGCTACCCGGTCGGGGCCTACCCGAAAAAGATCGTCAGCTTCAACCTCGACAAGGATCCCGTCGTGGAAGGCACGCTGCTGGGCATCAAGGGCCAGTACCTGATCTTCGACACCGGCGTGATCAATATTCGCAAGTACACGGCCTACCAGCTGGCCGTGCTCCAGTAAAAGGATCGTCACCATGCGTACCGAACAACCGCAAGTGATCTACCTCAAGGACTATCAGGCCCCCGAGTACCTGATCGATGAGACCCACCTGACCTTCGAACTGTTCGAGGACCACAGCCTGGTCCATGCGCAGCTGGTCATGCGCCGCAACCCCGAGCGCGGCGCCGGCCTGCCGCCGCTGGTGCTCGATGGCCAGCACCTGGAGCTGCTGAGCGTGCAGCTGGACGACCAGGCGCTTGCTGCCGGCGACTACCAGCTCGATGACGACAGCCTCACCGTGCATCCCAAGGCCGAACGCTTCACCCTGGATACCAGCGTGAAGATCCACCCGGAGAACAACACCGCGCTGGAAGGCCTGTACAAGTCCGGCAAGATGTTCTGCACCCAGTGCGAGGCCGAGGGCTTCCGCAAGATCACCTACTACCTCGACCGCCCGGATGTGATGAGCGTCTTCACCACCACGGTGATCGCCGAGCAGCATCGCTACCCGGTGCTGCTGTCCAACGGCAACCCGATCGGCAGCGGGCCGGCCGAAGACGACCGCCACTGGGCGACCTGGGAAGACCCGTTCAAGAAGCCGGCCTACCTGTTTGCCCTGGTAGCCGGTGACCTGTGGTGCGTCGAGAGCGAGTTCACCCGCCAGTCCGGCCGCGACGTGACCCTGCGTATCTATGTCGAGGAAGAAAACCTCGACAAGTGCGACCACGCCATGGTCAGCCTGAAGAAGTCCATGCGCTGGGACGAGGAAGTCTATGGCCGTGAGTACGACCTGGACATCTTCATGATCGTCGCGGTCAACGACTTCAATATGGGCGCCATGGAAAACAAGGGCCTGAACATCTTCAACTCCAGCTGCGTGCTGGCCCGCGCCGAGACCGCCACCGACGCCGCCCACCAGCGGGTCGAGGGCGTGGTGGCCCACGAGTACTTCCACAACTGGTCGGGCAACCGCGTGACCTGCCGCGACTGGTTCCAGCTGTCGCTCAAGGAAGGCTTCACGGTGTTCCGCGATGCCGAGTTCAGCGCCGACATGAACTCGCGCACGGTCAAGCGCATCGAGGACGTCGCCTATCTGCGTACCCATCAGTTCGCCGAAGACGCCGGCCCCATGGCCCACCCGATCCGCCCGGACAGCTTCATCGAGATCTCCAACTTCTACACCCTGACGGTGTACGAGAAGGGCGCCGAGGTGGTCGGCATGGTCCACACCCTGCTGGGGGCCGAGGGCTTCCGCAAGGGTAGCGACCTGTACTTCGAGCGCCATGATGGCCAGGCCGTTACCACCGACGACTTCATCAAGGCCATGGAAGACGCCAACGGCGTCGACCTGGCCCAGTTCAAGCGCTGGTACACCCAGGCCGGCACCCCGCGCCTGGAGGTCAGCGAGGCCTATGACGCTGCCGCGCAGCGCTACAGCCTGACCTTCCGCCAGAGCTGCCCGCCGACACCGGGGCAGGTTGAGAAACTGCCGTTCGTGATCCCGGTGGCGCTGGGCCTGCTGGATGCCCAAGGCAACGACCTGCCGTTGCGCCTGGCCGGCGAAAGCGCCGCCACTGGCACCAGCCGCGTCCTGTCGGTGATCGAAGCCGAGCAGACCTTCACCTTCGAAGGTATTGCCAGTCAGCCGCTGCCGTCGCTGCTGCGCGGCTTCAGCGCACCGGTCAAGCTGAGCTTCCCCTACGACCGCGACCAGTTGATGTTCCTCATGCAACACGACAGCGACGGCTTCAACCGCTGGGAAGCAGGGCAGCAGTTGGCCGTGCAGGTGCTCCAGGAGCTGATCGGCCAGCACCAGCGTGGCGAAGCACTGGCCCTCGACCAGCGCCTGATCACTGCACTGGGCACTGTGGTTGGCAATGAGTCGTTGGACCCGGCCATGGTCGCCGAGATGCTCTCGCTGCCGGGCGAGGCCTACCTCACCGAGATCAGCCAGGTGGCCGACGTGGATGCCATCCACGCCGCCCGTGAGTTCGCCCGCCGGCAGATCGCCGAGCAGCTGTTCGATGCGCTGTGGGCGCGTTACCAGGCCAACCGCGAGGTCTCGCGCAAGACCGCCTACGTGGCCTCGGCCGAGCACTTTGCCCGTCGTAGCCTGCAGAACATCGCGCTGTCGTACCTGATGCTCAGCGGCAAGCCGCAGGTGCTCGAGGCGACCCTGGAGCAGTACGAGCACTGCGACAACATGACCGAGCGTCTCACCGCCCTGGCGGTGCTGGTCAACTCGCCGTTCGGGGCCGAGCGCGCCAAGGCCCTGGAAGCCTTCGCCGAGCACTTCAAGGACAACCCGCTGGTAATGGACCAGTGGTTCAGCGTGCAGGCGGCCAGCACCCTGCCGGGCGGCCTGGCGCGGGTCAAGGCATTGATGCAGCACCCGGCCTTCACCCTGAAGAACCCGAACAAGGTGCGTGCGCTGATCGGTGGTTTCGCCGGGCAGAACCTGGTCAACTTCCACGCCGCTGACGGTTCGGGGTATCGCTTCCTGGCGGACCTGGTGATCGAGCTCAATGCGCTGAACCCGCAAATCGCCTCGCGTCAACTCGCCCCGCTGACCCGCTGGCGCAAGTATGACGACCAGCGTCAGGCGCTGATGAAGGGCGAGCTGGAGCGGATCCTCGCGTCCGGGGCGCTGTCCAGCGATGTGTACGAGGTGGTGAGCAAGAGCCTGGCGTAAGTCGGGCGAAGTTTGGGGCCGCTTTGCGGCCCCAGTCATTTTCTATGGTTAACAAAACATAACGTCCCGCTCGTTGTTTTCTGTCGGACAAGCCCGATACGATGGTCAGAAGCTATTCCAGGCCTCTGGACCAGGGGTTTCGGCAGTGCCTGGCAATAGATTGACCCACCACAAGAACACAACAGGGGGCAGTCATGAGAGAGCGGATAACGCCACGCCGCAGGCTGGCGGCAGGCGCGATGCTGGCACTGGTGCTGGGCATCGGCGCCGGCAATGCCGAGGCGGCGGTGGCCGCCGAGGAATACTCGGTGGAGTCGGCCAAGGCCAGCCAGAGCCTGTTGATCGGCGCCACCCACGCAGGCCAGCGCCTGGTGGTGGTCGGCGATCGCGGCCATATCCTGTTCTCCGACGACCAGGGCAAGACCTGGACCCAGGCCCGGGTGCCCACCCGGCAACTGCTCACCGCAGTGTTCTTCCTCGACGACAAGCGCGGCTGGGCGGTCGGCCATGATGCTCAGATCCTCGCCAGCAACGACGGCGGCGCGACCTGGAGCAAGCAGTTCGAAGACCTGTCCCGCGAAGCGCCCTTGCTCGACGTGCGTTTCATCGATGCTCAACATGGCTTTGCCGTCGGCGCCTATGGCGCGCTGCTGGAGAGCACCGATGGCGGCCAGCACTGGCAGGACGTCGCCGAGCGCCTGGACAACCCCGACCAGCTCCACCTCAACGCCATCACCCAAGTGAAGGACGCCGGCCTGTTCATCGTCGGCGAGCAGGGCAGCATGTTCCGCTCCAGCGATGCTGGCCAGAGCTGGACGACGGTGCAAGGCCCCTACGAGGGTTCGCTGTTCGGTGTGATCGGCACCGCCCAGCCCAACACCCTGTTGGCCTACGGCCTGCGAGGCAACCTGTTCCGCTCCACCGATTTCGGCGACAGCTGGCAGCCGATCGAACTCAAGGCCGAACGCGGCCCGCTCGAATTCGGCCTGGCAAGCGCTACGCTTCTCGAGGACGGCAGCCTGGTGCTGGTCGGCAATGGCGGCAGCGTGCTGCGCAGCCATGATGACGGGCAGACCTTCAGCGTGCGCAACCGCGCCGACCGTATCGCCCTGTCGGGTGTCAGCGGCCTGGGCGGTGGCGGCCTGTTGCTGGTCGGGCAAGGGGGCGTGCACCTGGCCTCGGCCGACGGTACCCAGGAGGCGCGTCCATGACCAGCCGGGAGAGCTTCGACATGCAGCACAAGGACAAGGCCACCCTGCTGGAACGCCTGATCTTCAACAACCGCCCCGTGGTCATCGGCATCTGCCTGCTGGTGAGCGTGTTCCTGTTCTGGCAGGCCACGCAGATCCGCCCGTCCACCAGCTTCGAGAAGATGATCCCGCTGCAGCATCCGTTCATCGAGCAGATGATGGAGCACCGCAACGACCTGGCCAACCTCGGCAACACCGTCCGCGTCTCGGTGGAGGCTGTCAATGGTGACATCTTCGACAAGGACTACATGGAGACCCTGCGCCAGATCCATGACGAGGTGTTCTACATCCCCGGTGTCGACCGCGCCGGGCTGAAATCGCTGTGGAGCCCGAGCGTGCGCTGGAGCGAGGTCACCGAAGAGGGCTTCTCCGGCGGCGAAGTGATCCCCAATACCTACAATGGCTCCCAGGACAGCCTCGACACCCTGCGCGACAACGTGCTCAAGTCGGGCCAGGTGGGGCGCCTGGTGGCCAACAACTTCAAGTCCAGCATCATCGATATCCCGCTGCTGGAGAACCATCCCGACCCGCAGGATCCGGGGCGCCAGGTCAAGCTCGACTACCAGCAGTTCTCCCACCAGCTGGAAGAGAAGATTCGCGACAAGTTCCAGGCGCAGAACCCGAACGTGAAGATTCACATCGTCGGTTTCGCCAAGAAGGTCGGTGACCTGATCGACGGCCTGGTGATGGTCGCGATGTTCTTCGGCGTGGCGCTGGTGATCACCTGGGCGCTGCTGTACTGGTTCACCTGGTGCATTCGCAGCACCATCGCCGTGCTCATCACCACCCTGGTAGCGGTGGTCTGGCAGTTGGGGCTGATGCATGCGGTGGGCTTCGGCCTGGACCCGTACTCGATGCTGGTGCCGTTCCTGATCTTTGCCATCGGCATTTCCCACGGGGTGCAGAAGATCAACGGCATCGCCCTGCAATCCAGTGACGCCGACAACGCCCTGACCGCGGCCCGGCGCACCTTCCGCCAGCTGTTCCTGCCGGGGATGATCGCCATCCTCGCCGACGCCGTGGGCTTCATCACCCTGCTGATCATCGACATCGGCGTAATCCGCGAGCTGGCCATCGGCGCCTCGATCGGCGTGGCGGTGATCGTGTTCACCAACCTGATCCTGCTGCCGGTGGCGATCAGCTATGTCGGCATCAGCCAGAAGGCCATCGCCCGCAGCAAGAAGGACGCGACCCGCGAGCATCCGTTCTGGCGCCTGCTGTCCAACTTCGCCAGCCCCAAGGTGGCGCCGGTATCGGTGGTGCTGGCGCTGCTGGCCTTCGGTGGCGGCCTCTGGTACAGCCAGAACCTGAAGATCGGCGACCTCGACCAGGGCGCGCCGGAGCTGCGCCCGGACTCGCGCTACAATCAGGACAACAGCTTCATCATCAGCAATTACTCGACCAGTTCCGATGTGCTGGTGATCATGGTCAAGACCCCGGCCGAGAGCTGCTCGATCCACTCGACCATGGCGCCGATCGACGAGCTGATGTGGACCATGGACAACACCCCCGGGGTGCAGTCGACCATCTCCCTGGTGACCGTGTCCAAGCAGGTCATCAAGGGCATGAACGAGGGCAGCCTGAAATGGGAAACCCTGTCGCGCAACCCGGATATCCTCAACAACTCCATCGCCCGTGCCGACGGCCTGTACAACGCCGACTGTTCGCTGGCGCCAGTGCTGGTGTTCCTCAACGACCACAAGGCCGAGACCCTGGAGCGGGTCACCGCAGCGGCCAAGGCTTTCGCCGACAGCCACAGCAAGGAAGGCCTGCAGTTCCTCCTGGCGGCGGGTAATGCCGGCATCGAGGCGGCCACCAACGAAGTGATCAAGTCGGCCGAGCTGACCATCCTGATCCTCGTGTACATCTGCGTGGCGGTGATGTGCATGATCACCTTCCGCTCGTTCGCCGCGACCCTGTGCATTGTCCTGCCGCTGGTGCTGACCTCGGTACTGGGCAACGCGCTGATGGCCTTCATGGGCATTGGCGTGAAGGTCGCCACGCTGCCGGTGGTGGCGCTGGGCGTGGGCATCGGCGTGGACTACGGCATCTACATCTACAGCCGCCTGGAGAGCTTCCTGCGCGCCGGCCTGCCATTGCAGGAGGCCTACTACGAGACCCTGCGCTCCACCGGCAAGGCGGTACTGTTCACCGGCCTGTGCCTGGCCATCGGCGTGTGCACCTGGATCTTCTCGGCGATCAAGTTCCAGGCCGACATGGGCCTGATGCTGACCTTCATGCTGCTGTGGAACATGTTCGGCGCCCTGTGGCTGCTGCCGGCGCTGGCGCGGTTCCTGATCAAGCCAGAGAAATTGGCGGGCAAGGAGGGCGGCTCGATCTTCGCCCATTGAGTGACGCCATGATCGCGGGTCAAGTCGCATCGGCGCACCGCCGCGACTTGACCCGCGATTGCGTATAATGGCGGCCTTTGTCTGAAATGGTATTACCATGACCACCCTCGCCACCGCCCTCGCAGCCTGCGACATGCTCCTGATCGACGGCCTGCACGCCTTCGACTTCACCCTCGACGAATCCGGCCTCACCATCGAATGCATGGACGGCCGCCAACTGCGCCGCTGGTCCTTCACCCCCGAGCAGATCGCTGCCGCCACTGGCGCGGGCGACGACTGGAGCCTGGCCACTGATGAAGGCGAGCATCGTCTAGTCTGTATGAGTGCTTTTCGTGCCCCGGATGAAGAAGACGATGAACAGGAAATGGACACGCCTGCTGACCGCTAGCCTGATGGCTTTGTCAGTCAACGCCCAGGCCGCCACGTTGCTGGTGGGCAGCTACACCGACAACGGCAGCGAAGGGATCTACCGCTACGACTTCAACGCTCGCACTGGCCAGATCGACGCCAAGCCCCGGCAGGTGGTCAAGAGTGTCAGCCCCTCGTGGCTGGTGCTGTCTGCCGACCAGCGCCAGCTGTTCGCGGTAAATGAAACGCCCAAGGGCAACGTCAGCAGCTTCTCGCTAAGCAGCAAGGGCGAGATCAAGCTGCTGAACCAGGTGCCCAGCCAGGGCGACGAGCCGACCCACGCCAGCCTGAGCCATGACCAGCGCTACCTGTTCGTCGCCAACTACGCCGTCGCTCCCGACCCCGGTGGCAGCCTGGTGGTGATCCCGGTGGCCAGGGACGGCAAGCTCAAACCGGTGGTGCAGCAGGCTAGGCACACGCCAAGCAAGGTCAACCCCGAGCGCCAGGCCGGTGCCCATGTGCATTCGCTGGTGCTGTCGCCCGATGGCCGCCACCTGTATGCCAGCGACCTGGGCGCGGACAAGGTGTTCATCTACCGCTATGACGGCGCCAGCCCCGAGCATCCGCTGAGCCCGGCGATTCCGCCGTCAGTGGCGTTGCCACCGGGCAGTGGCCCGCGTCATCTGCTGTTCGACGCCAAGGGTCGGCACGCCTACCTGACGCTGGAGATGAGCGCCGAGGTGGTGGTATTCGATGTGCAGGACGGTGCTCTGACCGAGCGCCAGCACTTGCCGCTGACCGACAGCAAGGATGCAGCGGCCAGGGCCGCGGGCGGGCTGCACCTGTCGGCCGATGGCCGCTTCCTCTATGTCAGCAATCGCGGCACTGCCAACGAGATCGTGGTGTATGCGGTAGGCAAGGATGACGGCCAACTGAGATTGGTGCAGCGCCGCTCGGTCGAGGGCGACCATCCCCGCGAGTTTGCCCTGGACCCCAGTGGCAACTACCTGCTGGTGGCGAACCAGAAGAGCAACCAGATCGTGGTCATGCGCCGAGATCCGCGCAGCGGCAAGCTGGGGGACACCCTGCAGAAGTTGGCGCAGCAGGCGCCTTCGGACCTCAAGTTCCTCGAATAATGGCGGACACTGAGTTGGCGTGGGAGCGGCATCGGCAATTATCAATGGCCATGATAATGGCTACTGCCGCAATGAATTTTTACAGGCAGATCCATCGGCGTAAGTTTTGACCCAAGGCCCACGACGGGCCAACGTCAACCACCGAAGTCGAGGTCTGCCAGCATGAACTTCAATCTCTTCCCACTCATCGCCGCCTCCGCCATCTCTGCCTCCGTCGTTTTGCCAGCCCACGCCCAGGCGGAGCAGGGTACCAAGGCCTCGAGCACCCACAGCTACACCCAGAAATACCTGCAACAGAGCGCGCATTTCCATGCCGCCTTGAGCAAGCACTCCAACTGAGTGTGTAAAGCCATTGGTAATAGCACAAAGCCATATGATTTAATTTGACGCTAAATTTTTGACTCGCCAAAGGGGCAGAGCATGATGTGGCGTATCACGGCGGTAGTGCTGTTGCTGATGTCCGCGCCGATTCTGGCGTTGTGAGTAGCGGGCGGCAGGAAAAAACACAGGACGAACGACGCTTTTTCCTGCGGCCTGCAGTGTGTCGCGTGGGGCACTATGGCTTCGCCATGACGGCCTCGAACAGGGATGACCCCAGCCAGCCCTGAAGCCAGCTCCGCAGCCGCGGATAAGCAGCCTCGGCGAACCATTGCGGTTCGACCCCGGCAAACTGGCGCATCAAGGGCAGCAAGGCGGCGTCGGCCAGGCTAGGGTGCTCGGCGAGTAGCCAGGGCCTGCCTTCGAGAAGGCTTTCCAGCTCGGCCAGCCAGGGCTCGGCCTGGGCGCGGTAGTGGGCCCGGGAATACTTTGGATAGCGCTCGGCATACTTGTACAGGTTTACCTGCGCCTTGAACGCGCTGTCGTTGCGGGCTATCAGCGCGTCGGCCTGGCGCGCGGCCGCTGGGTCAGCCAGCAGGCGCCAGTCTTCGGGGTCGTGGCGGTCGAGCGCCCAGCGCATGATCTCGAGGCTTTCCTCCAGTACGCCATTCCCGGTATCGAGCACCGGCACCGTGCCCTTGGGCGACAGTGCCAGCAGTTCGGCGGGCTTTTCCTTCATCTTTACCTCGACCACCTGCACGTCGCACCCGGCGTAGCGCAGCGCCAGGCGTGCGCGCATGGCCCAGGGGCAGCGGCGGAACGAGTAGAGAATCACCCGCACACCTCGACATCGCTCAGCCCATTGCCCTGACGGCGCACCTGGATCTGCACCGGGATGCGTTCGTGCATCTCCTGCACGTGGGAGATCACCGCTACCTTGCGGCCCTGAGCCTGCAGACCGTCGAGGGCGTCCATGGCCAGTTGCAGCGACTCGGGGTCGAGGCTGCCGAAGCCTTCGTCGATGAACAGCGATTCGATGCGCAGGGTGCTGGAGGCCATCGACGCCAGGCCCAGGGCCAGCGCCAGGGAGACCAGGAAGGTTTCGCCGCCCGACAGCGAGTGCACAGAGCGCAGCTCGTCGCCCATCTCGGTGTCCAGCACCAGCAGGCCCAGCGCGCTGCCGCCGCGCTTGAGGCGGTAGCGTTTGGCTAACTGGCGCAACTGGCTATTGGCGTGGTGCAGCAGCAGGTCGAGATTGTAGCCCTGGGCGATCTTGCGGAACACATCGCCCGAGGCCGAGCCGATCAGCGCATTCAGGCGCGCCCAGCGTTGCCATTGCTGGTAGGCCTGCTCGATCTGCTCGGCCAGGGCCTGGCTGGCCTGCTGACGGCGCTGGTCGTCGGCCTGGCGCGCGCGTAGTTCGGCGCAGCCTTGTTCTTGAGCGGCCAGTTGCTGCTGGAGCTCGCTGAGTGCTTGCTCCAGTTCTTCCGCCGGCAATTCGCCGTGGGCCTGGCTGGCATGTTGCTGCAGGCGTTGTTCACGCTCCTGAAGCAGCACCCGGCCTTGCTCGATGGCCTTCTCTGCAGTTTGCAGGCGCTGACGCAATTCACCGAGCTGGGCATCGTCGACGGCCAGCAGGCGGTCAAGGCCGGCATCGTCCAGCTCAGGGTGCGCGCTGCGCCAATTGGCGATTTCGCCCTGCAACTGCTGATGCTCCTGTTCCAGGGCCTGCTGACGCTGCTGGTTGGCCTTGAGGTCGCCGGCCAGTTGCACGCTTTGGGTGTGCAGCGCTTGCAGCTTCTGGACGCAGTCGGCCTCGGCGCTGCGCGCCTGCTCCAGCTGGGTATCCATGTACTGTTGCCAGGCTTCGGCGCTGGGCTGTTCACCGAGCAGTTCGCCAAGTGTGGCGCGGGCCTGCTGGTGTTGCGCGTCCAGCGTGGCAAATTTCTGTTGCAGTTGCTGATGCACGTGCAGGCGTGTCTGTTGCTGGTCCCGCAGCTTGTCGAGCTGGACTTGACGGGCCTGTTGCTCTTCCTGTTCGTCCTTGCGCAGGTCGAGTTGTTGGCGGCGCTGGGCGATCTGCTGGTCGAGGCCGAGGAAGGCGTTGGCCGGGTCGTCGCGCAGGGCCTGGAGAATGTCCTGGGGCAGCACGCTGCCCAGGTCGTCGAGGCTTTGTTCCAGTTGCTGGGCGTCGGCGGCCAGGGCCTGGTGCTGCTGGTCGAGGTGACGCTGCGCCTGTTGCTGGGCCTCGCCTGCGGCCTGCAATTGCTGGGTAAGGCGAGCGGCATCCTTCTGCAGGGTGAGCAGGGCGCCCTGACGTTTCTCGTCGCGGTCTATCTCCTCGCCGAGGCGGCGTAACTGGCCGTCGAGCCACTTGCCGCGGGCCGCGTCGTCTTGCGGGGCAAGCGCCGGCCACAGAGCATGGGCGTGGAGCTGTTCGGTCACAGGCTGCAACTGCTCGCCGAGCTGCTGTTGTTGTTGCTGGTAATCCTTGAGCTGGGCATTGACCACGCCCAGTTCGGTGCGCAGTTCCACCAGCTTGCCATTGAGCTGCTCGACTTGCTTGTGCGCCGCCTCTTCCTCGGCCTGGTCGTGTCGACCAAGGCTGTGCAGCAGGGCTTCGGGCTGGTGGAACGGGTGTTCGGCGCTACCGCAGACCGGGCAAGGCTCGCCGTCGCGCAGTTGCGCGCGCAGCTCTTCGACGCTGGTGTTGCGCGCCAGGCGCTGGCGCTCGAGCAATTGACGGGTGAGGGTCAGCGCTTGCTCGGCGCTTTCCAGCTCGGCCTTGGCCGCGGTGCCTTCGCCGATCAGTTGCTGGCGCCGCTGCATGGCTTGCTGCTGGCGTTCACGCAGGGCGGCGATGGCCTGGCGCAGTTCCTGCTCGCGACCATGCAGGCGGCCCAGCTCTTCGACGGCGCGCTGTTGCTTGCGGTTGTCCTGAAGCATGGCGCCGAGCAGATCGACCTGCTCGGCCAGCGCATGGGGTTCGGCACCGGCTTCGCGGAACAGCAGTTCGAAATGCTCGCGTTGCGCTTGCAGTTGGGCGTTGGCCTGGCTGGCCTGGGCCTGCAGCCCGGGCAGCTCTTCGCGGCCCTTGGCCAGGCGGCCGCCGGTCAGCATGACCTGCTTGAGTTGTGGCAGATAGGCCTGCCAGGCGTCGGCGAGGCCGCCCAGATGCTGGCTTTCGGCCAGGGCGGCATCGATCTGCGACAACTGCTGCTGGCTGCGTTGCTGATGGTCCTCCAGCTGTTGCAGCTGCTGCTGGCCCGCGCTGGCCTCCTGCTCGGCCTGGTTACAGGCTTCGCGCTGTTCCGTCAGGTCCTTGTCCAGGCGTGCGATGTCGCCTTGAGCGGCGAAGGCCTGGCGCAGGCGCGGAGCGTTTTCGCCTTGCAGGGCCTGCTGTTGGCCCAGGTGCTGGCGGGCGGCTTCGAGGGACTGCTGCAGTGCGTCGATATCTTGCTGCATATCGCTTTGCTGGCGTTGTTGCTGGTCGATATCCGCCTGCACCGGGGCCAGTTGCGCGGCCAGGTGCTGTTGGCGATGGAACTGGTGGCGCTGGGGCGCCAGGCGCTCCAGGCGTTGCAGGTCGACGCGCTGTTCGGCCAGTTGCTGCCACGCCTGCTCGGCGGCTTGCAGGGCAGTGCCGGCCTCATGGTGCTGGGCGTGCAGGCGCTGCTGTTCTTCGAACCAGGTGCGCTGTTGTTCGAGCAGGCGCTGGCGTGCCTGGCCGGCCTTGAACTGTTGCTGGGCCAGTTCAAGTTCCTGGTCGAGGGCGGCACGAGCTTCGGCGTCCATCGGCAGCAGATGCTCGGCCTGCTTCTTCAGATCGTTGTGTACCTCGCCGGTTTCCCGAGCCTTGCTGAAGGCGCGCTGGCCGAGGCGGGTGTAGATCGCCGTGTTGGTGAGTTTTTCCAGCAATTCGCTGCGCTCACGGTCGTCGGCCTTGAGAAAGGCGCCGAACTCGCTCTGGGCCAGCATCACCGCGCGGGTGAACTGCTCGAAATTCAGGCCCAGGCGGGCCTCGACCAGCTGCTTGTATTCGTTCTTGCCGCTACCCAGCAACTGCTCGCTGTCCAGGTCGTAGAGGCTTTGGCGGCTGTTCTGCAGCTTGCCGGTGGCTTTCTCGCGGGCGCGATTGGCTTCCCAGCGGGCGCGGTAGCGGCAGCCGTCGATGCCGATGAAATCCACCTCGGCAAAGCCGCTGCCGGTGCCACGGCGCAGCAGGTTGCGTGGGTCGGAGGTGGGGATCTCGCCGTCGGCATCCGGCACCTTGGCTTCCCGGGCGATATCGTTCAGGCGTGGCACGCTGCCGAACAGGGCCAGGCACAGGGCGTCGAGCAGTGTGCTCTTGCCGGCCCCGGTCGGCCCGGTGATGGCGAACAGGCCGGCGCTGGCCAGGGGCTCGGCGGTGAAGTCGATGTCGATGGGGCCGGCAAGGGAAGCCAGGTTCTTCAGGCGGATGGCGAGAATCTTCATGGTCGTTCCTCCTCTTGCAGCACGTCCTGCAGCAGCTCGGCAAAGTCGGCCAGGGCCTGCTCGTCGGCAGGGTTGCCGTACTGTTGTTGCCAGGCACGGCCGAACAGGTCCTGCGGGGTCAGCTGCGCCAGTTCGACAAAGGTTTGTTCATCCTCCTCCTGGCGCCCGGCGCCGGCATACTCGGCGCTGATGCGCACCAGGCGCACAGCCTTGCCTTGCAGGGCGGTCTCGATCTGCTGGCGCAGGTCGGGCTGCGGCTCGTCCAGGCGTACCCGCACCTCCAGCCAGGGTTGGCGGTTGGGGTCTTCGAGCAGGTCGATCACCGGCAATTGGCCCAATTGTTCGAGCAACTCGCCCAGCGGTGCCGGGCCGACCCGCTGCAGGGCCACGGCACGCGGCACCGGGCGCGGCTCGACGCTGACCAGTTCGGCGCCCTCCAGCTCCACTTCCAGCACCTGGTGCGGGTAGTTGATTTCAGCGAAGGACAGCGGGATCGGCGCGCCGCTGTAGCGGATGCGATCCTCGCGGTTGACCTTCTGCGGCTTGTGCAGATGACCCAGGGCGACATAGCTGATGGCCTTGTCGAACAGCCGCGCCGGCAGCGCCTCGGCATTGCCGATGATCAGGCTGCGTTCGGAGTCTTCCGAGATGCTGCCGCCGGCCATGTGCGCATGGCTGATGGCGACCAGCGCCTGGTCCTTCTTGCGTTTCTTCTGTGCTGCCGCGATCAACTGCTCGTGGACCTGGGTGATGCCCTGCAGGTAGTCGTCACCCAGCGCCGGCCCGGTGACTTCGGCGGGGCGCAGGAAGGGCAGGGCCAGGCACCAGGCGCCGACCTTGCCGCGGGCGTTGGTCAGCGGGATCAGCAGGCGCTCGGCGTCCAGCTGGCCCTCGTCGAGCCAGTGCACGCGGCCCAGGGCGTGGGTGCGCAGGCGGCGCATCAGTGGCGCCGGCAGCTCGATGCGCGAGCCGGAGTCGTGGTTGCCGGCGATCATCACGATGTCCAGCTTGGGCTGTTGCTCGTGGGCCTGGACGATGAAGTCGTAAAGGCGTTCCTGGGCTTTGACCGGCGGATTGACGGTGTCGAAGATGTCGCCGGCGATCAGCAGCGCATCGGGCTGGCGCAGGCGCAGCTGGCCTAGCAGCCAGTCGAGGAAGCAGGCGTGTTCGAAGTCGCGTTCCTGGCCATGCAGGCTCTGGCCCAGGTGCCAGTCGGAGGTGTGAAACAGACGCATGGAAGATCCGTAGGGTGAGCGGCAGGGGGC
The DNA here is from genome assembly GCF_021283165.2 of Pseudomonas soli. Taxonomy (NCBI): domain Bacteria; kingdom Pseudomonadati; phylum Pseudomonadota; class Gammaproteobacteria; order Pseudomonadales; family Pseudomonadaceae; genus Pseudomonas; species Pseudomonas soli. The sequence continues at coordinate 4,177,835 of NZ_CP128543.1, read as the reverse complement.
GTTTGGATTCGGGCGCTATGGTAACTCATCGCGGACTTGTGGGAGCGGGCTTGGCCCGCGATGGGGCTACTTGGGATAAAGCGGAGGCAGGCTACTGGCCTCGCCCGTCGGCGCCAGCTCCTGCTCGGCCGGCGGTATGGCGCCGATGGCCCGCCATAGCTCGTCGCCATGCCAGTACTGGCCGCTTTCGCTGTACAACGCACCGTTCAACCCATCCAGCGCATCGGACAACGGCACGAAGCGCGCCGCCATCTCGGCCAGGGTTTCCGGCTGCTGCCGCGCCCAGGCGTCCAGCGCCTGGCGGGTGGCCTGCGGATCGTTGGCCTGGCAGGCGCGCTTGAGGTCGTCGAGCAGCGTGCGTGGACTTGGGCCAGTCTGCGCCGCCCGCAGTACCGCCGGTTGCGAACGGGCCCGCCACCACAGGGTGAAACCGAGCAAGGTGGTCAGCGCCAGTACCAGCGTAGCCAACTGCCAGGGCCAGAGCAGGCTGGGGGCCATGTTGCTGTCGCCGACCGGGGTGTCGGCGCTGAGCGCCGGATTGTCCTGCACGTTCAGGGTGCGTGCCGGCAGGCTGCTGTGCTCCAGGTGGTCCTCGCGGGTGTTCCACCAGGTCACCTCCAGCGCCGGCAGGGCCAGCTCGCCGGCGTGGGTCGGCACCAGCGCCTCGCGTTCCTCACGGTTGGCGACCATGCCGCGCTCGCCGATCTCATTGCGCAGCAACGGCTGGTCGGGGTAACGGCGCAGGCCGGCGGCCTCGGTGGCCGGCAGCGGCGGCAACTGAGTGCTCGAAAGGCCCTCGGCGCGCACACTGATGTTGCGCGTCAGCGAGTCGCCGATCTGCGTCGGCTGGCTGTTCGGGTCGGGGTTCCAGTGTTCTTCCAGGGTCAGGCTGCGTGCCGGCAGCCAGGGGCGGTCGGCCGGGTAGCCGGCCGGGATCGGCTTGACGGTCAGGCGCAACGGCAGCGAACTAACCTGCACCTGGCGGCCGACCCTTGGCGTGCCGGCGGGTTGCTCGCCATTGTCGGCGGCGGTGGCGGTGAAGCGCAGCGGCGGCACGTCAAGGTCGCCGCTTTGCTGGGGGTAGATGGCGTAGCGGGTCTCGATCACCCCATGGCGCACGCCATTAATCTCTTTCTCGTACGTGCGCGACTCACCCAGGGGGTCAACCTTGGCGTTTTCCAGTTGCAACGGGCTGAGACTGCTGTCGTCGTATAGCGCGACCGAATGGTAGATGCGCAGGGTCAGCACGGCCTGGGCCTGGACATAGACCGCGCTGCTGTCCAGGGTGGCCTCGACGAACACTTGCGAGGCTGCGTCCGGGCGCTGGCTGTCGGCCTGCAGCACCTGCAGCTCGATGGCCTGGCTGCGCGACTGGCCCAGTTGCAGCTCGGGGATGCGCAGGCTGCCGCTGCGCCGGGGCAGCAGGGTGATGATCCAGCGGGTGCTGGCGCGGGTTTCGCCGTCGAGGGTGTGCAGGCTGTTGAGCTGGCGTGTGCCGCGAACCTCGAAATCCGGCTCGAGGGTGCGCAGGTCGGGCTTGCCGAACTGGGTCACGTCCTGGCTCTCGAGGGTGAGTTCCAGGGTTTCGCCGGCCTCGAGGCGCGTGCGGTCGACACTGGCCTGCAGGGTCGGTTCGGCCTGGGCCGCGAGGCTCCACAACAGGCCTAGGAGAAAGACGCCGAAGCGACTCATCGTGGGGTTTCCTGATGCAATTGCTGTTCATACCAGAATTTGCGCCGCAGCAGTTCCGCCGGATTGTCGGGGATCTCCCGCAGCCACTGTTCCAGGGCCTGGCGCTGCTCGGCGTCGAGGCTGGTGGAGAGCGGCCGCTGGGGCGGCTGGGTGATGCTGTCGTCATCGCCGTCGGCAGTGCCGGACGGAGCCTGGGAGTTGCCCTGATTGTCACCGTTCTGCTGGCCTTGTGCCGGGTTTTCGCTGTCCGGCGCGCCCTGGGCCTGGCTGCTGGTCGAGCTGCTATTGCCTTCCGTCTCATTGCCGGGCGTGTCCCGGGCATCGGCGTTGTTTGGCTGTTCCTCGGCCTTGGCCTGGCGCTGTTGCAACAATTGCTGGACCAGCGCCTGGTTGTCCAGCGCGGCTTTCAGGTCGGGCTGGCGCTCCAGTGCCTGTTCGTAGGCGTCCAGCGCCGCTTCCAGTTCGCCGGCGCGGGCCAGGGCGTTACCACGATTGTAATGGGCGGCTGCTGTGCCGGCTTGGGCGAATGCGGCGGCGGCGCCTTCGAAGTCGCCGGCCTGGTAAAGTGCCATGCCACGCCATTGGCTGTCGGCGAAGTGCCGGGCGGCCTCGGCGGGGCGTTGTCGTTCCAGCAGGCGCTGGCCCTGCTGGTCGGGGCGCAGCCACAGGTCGTTGAACTCGAAGGCCTGGCTCGGCTGCGGCAGGGCCAGCAGCAGGGGGAGGCAGAACAGCCAGCCACGCCGGCCGGCGCAGGCGGCGAGCAGCAGCAGGGGCAGTAGCAGCCAGTATCCCTGATCGGCCCAGCTGTCCAGTTGCAGGGGCTGTCCGTCGTTGTGCAGCAGGCGCGGGTTGTCGAACAGGCCCAGGCCGCGCAGGTCGAGGTCGTCGATGCGGGCATGGCGATAGCGCCCGCCGGTCGAGCCGATGAAAGTCTTCAGCGAAGCGCTGTCCAGGCGTGGCATAAGGATGCCGCCCTGGTCGTCCTTGAGGTATTCGCCATTGGCCTGGCGCACCGGCGCGCCCTCGGCGCTGCCGACACCCAGCATCAGCAGGCTCGGGCCCTGGCGGCCAAGGGCCTGGCGTATGCCTTCGCGTTCAAGTTCGCTCAGCGACGAGCCGATCAACAGCAGGCGGCCCTGGCCCAGACCGCTTTGCGCTAGCAGCGCGAGGCCCTTGCGTACGGCCAGGTCAGCGCGCTGGCCGGGCTGCGGCATGATCGATGGATCGACGGCCTCGAGCAGGTTGCGCGTGGTGCCCAGGTCATCTGACAGCGGCACCAGGGTGTGGGCGCTGCCGGCATAGACGATCAGTGCGGTCTGGCTGTCGCGACGATGCTCGAGCAGGTCGAGCACCTTGCGTCGGGCCTGCTCCAGGCGGTTCGGCGCGCTGTCCTCGGCGAGCATCTGCGGCGTCAGTTCGAGCAGGATCACCAGCGGGTCGGCCGGGCGCTGGCGGGTTTCCTCGAGGCGTTGCCAGCTGGGGCCGAGCAGGGCCAGGACGATCAGCAGCCAGGCCAGGCCCAGGGCGATCCACGGCAGCTTGCTGGTGCTGCCGCTGCCGCCACCGAGCAGTACCGCGTGGAACGGTTGCGGCAGGATCAACTGCCAGCGTCCGGCGCGCTTGCGTCGGTGCCAGAGCTTGAACAGCAGCCAGCCAAGCAGTGGCAGTACCAACAGCCAGAGCGGGCGCAGCCATTGCGGCCAGAGTTCGATCATCGCCGCCTCCTCAGGCGCAGGCGCTTGAGGCGCTGGCGCCATTCCGGGTGAGGCTGCAGGAAGCGCGGTTTGCGCAGCAGGCGTTGCAGCAGGTTGTCCGGCCACTGCACGGCCACCACCAGCAGCACGCTGAGCAACAGCGCCAGTGCCAGTGGCCAGGCGTACAGCTCATGGGCGGTGCGCGCCTGGGTCGGCTGCTGGGCCACCGGTTCCAGTTGGTCGAGGGTGTCGCCGATGGCGTCGAGCTCGGCGCCGTCGTGGGCGCGGAAGTAGCTGCCATGGGTGATTTCGGCGATCTCCTTGAGCGCGGCCTCGTCCAGGTCCAGGCTCGGATTCAGGCCCAGCAGTCCCGGCGTGCCGCTGGCCTCGGGGTTGGCGCCGATGCCGATGGGGTAGATGCGCACGCCTTCCTGGGCGGCCAGGCGCGCGGCGGTCAGCGGGTGGATCTGCCCGCCGTTGTTGGCGCCGTCGGTGATCAGGATCAGCACCCGGCTCTGCGCCGGGCGCTGGCGCAGGCGTTTGACGGCCAGGCCAATGGCGTCGCCGATGGCGGTGTTCTTGCCGGCGATGCCGATCTGCGCTTCGTCGAGGAAGGTGCGCACGGTGCGCCGGTCGAAGGTCAACGGGGCCTGCAGGTAGGCTTGGCTGCCGAACAGGATCAGGCCGACGCGGTCGCCCTGGCGGTCCTGCAGGAAGTCGCCCATCAATGCCTTGACCAGGTCCAGGCGGCTGATCTCGTCGTCCTTCCACTGCATGTCGGGGAAATCCATGGAACCTGATACGTCCACCGCCACCAGCAGGTCGCGGCCACTGGCCGATACCGGCAGCGGATCGCCCAGCCATTGCGGGCGGGCGGCGGCCAGCAACAACAGTAGCCAGATCAGGATGAACGGTGCCTGCTGGCGCCAGGTCGGCAGGTTCAGGCGGGCACGGCGCCCGGCCAGGCCCTCGAGTTCGTCAAGGAAGCCGACCTTGAGCACCGGTTCGCCGCTGTCGGCGGCCGGCAGCAGCAGGCGCGCCAGCCAGGGCAGCGGCAACAGCAGGAAAATCCACGGCCAGCCCAGTTCAAACATGCTTGCGGATCCAGGTTTCGACCGCCTGGGCGAGCCCGGCGATGGCCTTGTCATCGAGCTTGCACTCGGGCTTGTAGGCGCCTTCGACCAGCACCATCCAGCGGGTCAGGCCGGCTGCCGGGCAGCGATTATCGAGAAACGCCAGCCATTGCCGGCCATTGAGGGTATGGCTGTTGGCCCCCGGGTAGTGATTACGGCACAGGCGTTTGAGCAGGGCGTTGATCTGCTGCAGCCAGGCCCCGGCGGGCGCGCCGTCATAGGGACGCGGCAGGCGCGCAAGTTCCGCCAGGGCCTCGACGCGGATCGGGTCCAGCGGCAGTTCGGCGCGCACCACCTTGCGCTTGCCTGGGCGCCAGTGGCGCAGGCGCCAGGCGCCCCAGCCGAGCAGGGGCAGCATGGCCAGCAGCAGCCACCAGCCGGGCGCGGGCGGCCACAGGCCGATGGCGGGTGGCGCGATCAGCGGCTGCAGCTGGTCCAGCGGGTTCATTTCGCGCCTCCAGGGCGCTGTGCATTCAGGTATTCACGCAACTGCTCGATCATCTCGCTCTGGGTGCTCAGCGGCATCAGCACCACGCGCAGTTTCTGTGCCAGCAACTCCCAGCGCTCGATGCGCGCTTCGGCCTGCTGGCGGTAGGCCTGGCGCAGGTTGGCGTCGAGGGTGTCGAGTTCCAGCTGCGCGCCGCGCTGGGCGAAGCGCAGCAGGCCGGCGGCGGGCAGGGCGTGGTCGAGCGGGTCGCTGACCGGCATCAGCAGCACGTCGCAGTGCCGTGACAGCATGGCCAGGTGCTGCTCGACGCTGGCGCTGAGGGCGCGTTCGTCGCAGATGACGATGGCCAGGCTGCCCGGGCGCAATACCTCTCGCGCCCGGCGCAGGGCAAGGCCCAGGCTGTCGGCCTGGGGCTGGGCCTCGGTGTGCAGGGCCTGGTTGATCTTGGCCAGGCGGTTGAGCAGTTGCAGCAGGCTCTGCTTGCTGCGCCTGGGCTTGACTTCATGGTGCTCGTTGTCGCCGAACACCAGCCCGCCGATACGGTCGTTGTGGCCCAGCGCAGCCCAGCCGAACAGGGCGGCGGCCTGGGCGGCCAGGACCGACTTGAACATCTGCCCGGAGCCGAAGAACAGCCGCTGGCTCTGCTCGACCATGATGAAGATCGGCCGTTCGCGCTCTTCATGGAACAGCTTGGTGTGCGGCTCCTGGGTGCGGGCGGTGACACGCCAGTCGATATTTCGCACATCGTCGCCGGCCTGGTAGACCCGTACCTGGTCGAAGTCCACTCCGCGGCCACGCAGCTTGGAGTGGTGCAGGCCCACCAGCGGGCTGCGTTGGCCGGGCCGGGAGAACAGCTGGATCTCGCGCACGCGATGGCGCATGTCGATCAGGTCGGCCAGGCCGATGCGGATGCCGGGTTCGGCCAGCTGTGTGGTGGGCATGGGGTCAGGCGACGGCGACGACGTCGAGGATGCGCTGAACCACGCGGTCCTGGTCGACCCCCGCCGCCTCGGCCTCGAACGACAGGATGATACGGTGGCGCAGCACGTCGAACAGCACCGCCTGGATATCCTCGGGGCTGACGAAGTCGCGCCCGGCCAGCCAGGCGTGGGCGCGGGCGCAGCGGTCGAGAGCGATCGAGCCGCGGGGGCTGGCGCCGTAGGCGATCCAGTCGGCCAGTTCGCTGTCGAACTTGGCCGGGGTGCGGGTGGCCATCACCAGTTGCACCAGGTATTCCTCCACCGCATCGGCCATGTACAGGCCGAGGATTTCCTTGCGCGCGGCGAAGATCGCCTGCTGGCTGACCCGTCGCTCGGGCTTGACCTCGCCGCCCAGGGCCTCGCCCCGCGCTTGCAGGAGGATGCGCCGCTCGACGGCGGCATCGGGGAAACCGATCTTCACGTGCATCAGGAAACGGTCGAGCTGGGCTTCGGGCAGCGGGTAGGTGCCCTCCTGCTCGATCGGGTTCTGCGTGGCCATCACCAGGAACAGGGGCGACAGCTCGTAGGTGCTGCGTCCGACGCTGACCTGACGCTCGGCCATGGCCTCGAGCAGGGCCGACTGCACCTTGGCGGGGGCGCGGTTGATTTCGTCGGCCAGCACCAGATTGTGGAAGATCGGGCCTTGCTGGAACACGAAGCTGCCGGTTTCCGGGCGGTAGATCTCGGTGCCGGTGATGTCGGCCGGGAGCAGGTCGGGGGTGAACTGGATGCGATGGAACTGGGCCTCGATACCCTCGGCGAGCTCCTTGATGGCCTTGGTCTTGGCCAGGCCCGGGGCCCCCTCGACCAGCATGTGGCCGTCGGCCAGGAGCACGATCAGCAGGCGCTCGACCAGTTTTTCCTGGCCGAGGATCTGGGAAGAGAGAAAGGTGCGCAGCGCGATCAGCGCCTCACGGTGTTCCATCGTTGACGGTTCCTGGGGATGAGCCCTGGCGCGCTGGGAGCGGATGCCGGGCGAGGGGGGATACTTTAATCCATCCGGGGGGGCGGGGACCAATGGGGGTTTGCAAAAAACGTGTAAAGGATGGATTGGGGAGCAAGACTGTCCCGATCCCGATCCCGATCCCGATCCCGATCCCGATCCCGATCCCGATCCCGATCCCGATCCCGATCCCGATCCCGATCCCGATCCCGCTCTTGCCTTTGCCTTTGCCCTTGCTCTTGCTCTTGCTCTGCTTTTGCTTCTAAGTGCGCGATAGTTCAGGCGACACAAATTGCGACTTCAGGAGGCCGAACGCAGGTCTTGCGAAGGGAGGTGACGGGCATGGATGCCCGTCAAGCGCTGCGCCCCAGGATGGGGCGTTCAGCGCGGTCCTCCCGGGAGCAAGGCCGGAGTGAGGGGACCCCGGAGCGAAGCGTAGGGGCCGGATGAATGGAGCGAGCATTTTTTGGTTCCTTTTTGATGCTTCAAAAAGGGACCCGCCGTAAGGGCGGAAAGGTGATTATGCGTCACCATCGCAAATGAATGCGCATATAACTTTCGAGACGCACGCTGTGTAAGTCAAAGTCAAAGTCAAAGTCAAAGTCAAAGTCAAAGTCAAAGTCAAAGTCAAAGTCAAAGTCAAAGTCAAAGTCAAAGTCAAAGTCAAAGTCAAAGTCAAAGTCAAAGTCAAAGTCAAAGTCAAAGTCAAATGCGATCGGCGTGGGTTTCCACAGTTGTAAGCGCATTCATTTACTATACTGACGCATAGTCACCTTTTCGCCCTTACGTGAACTGACCCCCGAAAGTTGGACAGGTAGCGCTATGCGGCCAGCGCTTGGGTTCGGAATTCTACCGGACTCAAGCCATTCAGTCTGAGACTGATGCGTTCTTGGTTGTAGTAGGCGATGTAATCCTCTAGTCCTGATGCCAGTTGCTCAACACTCTCAAACGACTCCAGGTAAAAAAACTCGCTCTTGAGCGTGCCGAAAAAGCTTTCCATGGCGGCGTTGTCCAGGCAATTGCCCTTACGCGACATGCTCTGCTCGATATTCTTCCCAGCCAGCATATGCCGGTAAGTTGGCTGTTGATACTGCCAGCCTTGATCGGAATGCAGTATCGGTGTGTCACCTGGATTCAGCCGCTCGAAGGCTTGCTCCAGCATTGTCGAAACCATCTTGAACTCAGGACGCCGGTTGATCTGATAAGCAAGGATCTCGCCGTTGTACAGGTCCATCACAGGCGAGAGAAACAGCTTCTGCCCCTTTACCTTGAACTCTGTCACGTCGGTTGCCCATTTCTGATTGGGGGCTTCTGCCTTGAATTTGCGTTTGAGTAGATCAGATGCAACAACCCCCTCGGAGCCTCGGTACGAGCGATATTTCTTAACTTTTACCAGAGATTTGAGGTCCATCAACTGCATCAGTCGCTGCACCTTCTTGTGGTTGACCACCTCGCCATTGTGCCCGAGGGCCGCAGTGATGCGACGATAGCCATACCGCCCCTTATTTCCGTGATAGAGGCTGTTGATGCGCTCTTTGAGAGCAGCATGCTTGTCAGCCACCAGCACTTTGCTTTGGTAATAAAAGGTACTGCGTGCCAGCCCTGCAGCACGTAGCAGCAGAGCAAGTCGATGCCCGCGCCTCAATCCTTGGATAGCCTGCGTTTTCTTGCCTGCGCAGTTCGAGGGTCCGCTTGGATCAAGGCATCGAGCTTTTTTAGATAAGCATTCTCCGCGCGCAGGTATTCCAGCTCTTCGAGCATTTGCTTTGGTGTCAGCTCGCTGTCCGTTGGAGTGGGCGGGCTTGTGCTGGACTGTTTTGATGGCTTGCGGGGCATGCTGAACTCTCGGGTACGGCGCGGGTGAAGGGCTTCTACTCCGCCTTTATCGTACAACCTTTTCCATTGCCTGATGCTACTCGGGCCGCGGATATCAAACTGCACGCAAGCTTGCTGAGCGGACAGTCCGTCTTGCTCAATGCACTGCAAAACCTTCAATTTGAACTGCGCGTCGTAGTGGCTGTACTTGGCAATCAAACCGGCTGCACCGTGTTGCTCGTAGCCCTTTACCCAGCGGCGTAACAGCGATGGACTCAGGTCATGCTTGAGCGCCACCTCATGAACACTGCGGGCAGAAAGGCACTCTTCGATGAGTATCTGCTTGAGTGCCAGGTTGTATTTCGTCATGGAACACCCTCCGGTTGGGGATCAGGTGTCCAACTTTCGGGGGTCAGTTCAACGGCGAGTCACTTTTTGTCAAACGCGACAAAAAGTAACCAAAAAACGCTGCGGGTATGACTCACCCACATGGGTTACAAATCAGTTCACGCACATAGGTAACAGTCTTTAACTGGCAGGGTCGGTTTTCGAGGATCTGACCATGCCTTGGCGAGAGCTGAAACCTATGGACCTTAAAATGCTTTTCATTGCGGATTACCTGCAGGGGCCGCCCAGCTTCAGCGCCCTGTGCCAGGCCTACGAGATCAGCCGAAAGACCGGCTACAAATGGGTCGAGCGATATGAGAAAGAGGGGCCTTCGGGGCTGGAAGAACGCAGCCGCCGCCGGTTGAACCAGGATTGGGTCGTACCCGCCGCAGTTCGCGAAGCCATCATCGAATTGCGCAGTCGAGGCGAAACGGAACCGGGGCCGAAAAAGATCCAGGCTGCGCTGCAGGAGCGTTTCCCTGATCAGGCGCCGCCCTCGAAGACAGCGATCTACAACATCCTCAAGAAAGCCCAATTGGTCAAACCACGCCGCTTACGTCAGCGTGTAGCGGTCTATCCCAAGCCCCTGGAGAAGGCCGAGTCGCCTAACCAGCTGTTCAGTGCGGACTACAAAGGTCAATTTCTGACAGGTGCAGGCGTCTGGTGCTATCCGCTGACGATCATGGATCACGCCAGTCGTTTCCTGCTCGCCTGCCACAGCATGCCCAATACCAACCTGCTGGAAACCCAGGCCGTTTTCACCCAAGTGTTCCGAGAGAATGGTTTGCCTGAGCGGATTCGTACCGATAACGGTGTGCCGTTTGCCAGTAAGGGGCGTGCGGGACTTTCTCAGCTGTCGATCTGGTGGCTGCGTCTAGGCATCATTCCCGAGCGCATTGCGCCTGGTCGGCCTGAACAAAATGGCCGCCACGAGCGCATGCATCGAACGCTCAAAAGCACGCTCCCATCGCCGCCGGCAGTGGCCTGGGAGGCTCAACAACGGCACTTTGATCGCTTTCGGCAGCACTACAATCACGAGCGCTTGCATGAAGCGCTGAAGCAGAAAACACCGGCGTCTTGCTACCAGCCATCTCCACGCCCATTCCCTGAAAAGCTCCCCGAAATGACCTATCCCAGTCATATCGAGAGCTTGCCGGCTGATAGCTCCGGCATCATCAATCGCCGGGGCTTGAGGATCTACGTAGGTTATGTGCTCAAGCACCAGACCATTGGACTGGAGCAGGTTGGGGATGGCGTCTGGGATGTTATTTTCGGTCCCATCATCCTTGGCAGAGTCGATGTGCGGGATGCCACTGATGGTTATGTAACACTCAAGGTGTTGTCACCTATGTGAGTGAACTTTTGTGTAACCCATGTGGGTGATCCGTACAGCGCTCCATTCATCCGGCCCTCCGCTTCGCTCCGGGTCCCCTCACTCCGGCCTTGCTCCCGGGAGGACCGCGCTGAACGCCCCATCCTGGGGCGCAGCGCTTGACGGGCATCCATGCCCGTCACCTCCCTCCGCAAGACCTCCGTTCGGCCTCCTGAAGTCGCGAAGTTACGGGCGGCGCCTGAACTGACGCAGCTGTCGCTAGTGACTACGCAGTTAATCTTGCGATCAAGATCAAGATCAAGATCAAGATCAAGATCCGATCGTGGCTTTGTTTAGTTCTTCGCCTTCGAATGCCTCCACCCTTGGTCAAAGAACGCAAACACCACCACCAGCACCCCGGCCACCGCCAATATCATCGCCACGCCATCGGTTGAATGAGTCGCGGAACCTGCCACCAGCGCCAGCCCGCCCAACGGCGCCAGGCCACCGGCCACCGCGGTACCGACCTCTCGCCCGGTGCCGAACCCGGACGAGCGCGTCTGGGTGGGGAACTGCCGGCTGAGGAACGACCCCTGCGGGGCAAACATCATCGGCGCCAGTATCCCGGTGCCCACGGCGATGGCCAGGTAGATCATCATCGGCTCGCCAGTCGACAGCAGTTGCAGGAACGGGAAGGCGAACAGCGCCGACAGCAGCCCGCCGAGCATCAGCACGGTCTTGCTGCTCCACTTGTCGCACAGCCAGCCGAAGAACGGCACGGCGAAGATCGCCACCAGGCTGGCCAGGGTCACCGACAGCGAGGTGACATGCGCCTCGACGCCCTTGAACTGGGTCAGGTAGGCCAGCGAGAAGGTCTTGAAGATGTAGCTCAGGGCGTTGTAGCCCACCGCCACGAAAAACACCACGGCCAGGCCCTTGAGGTCATTCCTGAACAGCAGCTTCAGCGGCGACACCTGCGGTTTGTCATCGGCCTTGTCCAGCTCCTTGAAGTCCGGGGTCTCGGGGATGCTCTTGCGCACCCACAGGCCCACCGCCACCAGGGCGATACTGGCGATGAACGGGATGCGCCAGCCGCCGGCCAGCAGGAATTCGTTGCCGTTCATGGTCAGCAGGTACACGGTCAGCGACGACAGCAGCAGGCCCAGGTTCAGCCCCAGCGCCGGCCAGGCACCCTGGCTGCCGCGCTTGCCTTCGCTGGCATGCTCGTAGGAGGTCACTGCCGCGCCGGACAGCTCGGCACCGGCGCCCAGGCCCTGGATGATGCGGATGATCACCAGCAGGATCGGCGCCCAGATACCAATGGTCGCGTAGCCGGGGATCAGGCCGATCAGCATGGTGCACAGGCCCATCATGCAAAAGGTGATCACCAGCACATGCTTGCGCCCGAAACGGTCACCCAGGTAGCCGAACAGCACACCGCCGAACGGCCGGGCGATGAAACCGATGGCGAAGGTGGAAAACGCCAGCAGCGAGGCCACCGCCGGGTTGCTCGGGTCGAAGAAGATCTTCGAGAAGACGATCGCGGCCATGGTCGCGTAGAGATAGAAGTCATACCACTCCAGCATTGAGCCGAAGATGGTCGCCGCCGCCACCTTGCGCAGGCGCTTGCGTTGCTGTTCGGGGGTTTCCGGCGCGGCCGGGGCCGTCTCGTATACCGACATCTGAGGTTTCCTTGTTGTCTTTGTAGTTGTGGATGCAGCAGGTGCTTCAGCGGGCCTCGAGGATCTTTTCGGCGATCATCTGGCCGATGGGGATGGCCGAAGTGGCGGCCGGCGACGGTGCGTTGCACACGTGCACCATTCGCGGCGTCTCGGCGAACAGGAAGTCGTGCACCAGGGTGCCGTCGCGCATCACCGCCTGGGCGCGGATGCCGGCCTCATAGGGCAGCAGGTCCTCGACTTGGAGCGACGGGCAGTACTTGCGGCACTGCTCCAGGTAGCCGCGCTTGAACAGCGAGTTCTTCATCTCGGCGGTGCCGGAACCGAGGTTGTTCCAGATGGTTTTCCAGAAACCGGGGAAGCGTGCGTACTCGGCGACATCGCGCCAGTTCACCGAGAACTTGCGGTAGTTCTCCCGGCCAAAGCCGAGCACCGCGTTGGGGCCGACGGTGACGCTGCCGTCGATCATTCGCGTCAGGTGCACGCCAAGGAACGGCAGCTCCGGATCGGGGATCGGGTAGATGAGGTGGTTGACGATCTGGTTCTTGCTCGCCGGCAGGCGGTAGTACTCGCCGCGGAAGGGGATGATCTGGTGGTCGATCTTCACCCCGGCCAGGCGCGCCAGGCGGTCGGATTGCAGGCCGGCGCAGGCCACCAGCTGGCGGGCGCGCCAGGTGTTGTCGTCGGTGCTGACCGCGACATGATCGGCATGCTCCTGGATGGCGCGCACGGCGGTGGACAGGTGCACTTCGCCACCGGCCTGGCGAATCACCTTGGCCATGGCGTCGCATACCTGCTGGTAGTCGACGATACCGGTGGCATCGAGGAACAGCGCGCCCTTGCCGACGATGTTCGGCTCGCGTTCACGCAGGGCGTCGGCGTCCAGGCGCTCGACCTTCAGGCCGTTCTGTTGCGAACGCTCGTACAGCGCCTGCATGCGCTGCACCTCCAGGTCGTTGGAGGCCACCAGCAGCTTGCCGCAGACCTCGAAGGCGATGCCGTGCTCGGCGCAGAAGTCCTTGGTGGCCTGGGCGCCGCGCTTGCACAGGTCGGCCTTGAGGCTGCCGGGTGCATAGTAGATACCAGCATGGATCACGCCGCTGTTGTGGCCGGTCTGGTGGCGGCCGAGGCTGGCCTCCTTTTCCAGGATCAGCAGCGAGGCGCCGGGGCGATGGGTGAGCAGGGCCATCGCGGTGGCGAGGCCGACGATGCCGCCGCCGATGATGCAATAGTCGTAGGTCATGCAGGGTACCTTGGAATTCTTGTCGGTGAATCTGCTTATCAGGTTGTCAGACTAAGTGGTGCGCGTAAAAACCTCGCCAGGTTGCGATAGGGTTCTCCGGGGTCAGTCGAGGTCGGGGAGGTCGAGTTTCAAGCGCTTGGCCGAGGCGCGCAGGTGGGCTTCGGCGCAGGCGGCGGCCGCATGGCGGTCACCGTCGGCAATGGCCTGGTACAAGGCCCGGTGCTCACGCAGGGCGTCAGCCGAGCCGCCTACCGCCGGAGTGGCGGAGTTTTCCCAGGCGGTGCGGCGCGCGGCGGCCAGCTGGCCACCGAGGAAATCGTGGAAGGCGACGAAGTAGTCGTTCTTGCCGGCGTCGGCGATGGCACGGTGAAAGGCCACGTCGGCGGCCGCGGCGGTGGCAAAGTCGCTGCGCGGGTCTTCCATGGTGCCCAGGGCCGCGGCCATGCGCTGGAGGTCATCGGTATCGCGGCGGCGGGCGGCGATGGCGGCGGCCTGGGTCTCGATCCACAGGCGCATCTCGAACATCTGCACCAGGTCCGGCTTGCGCCCGTTGCTGCCAGGGAAGCGGAACACCGTGCCGTTTGGGGTCTGCGAGATGTACGAACCGAGCCCACGGCGAGCGATCAGCACGCCGTCGGCCTTGAGCTGCGCCACGGCCTCGCGCACCACCGAGCGGCTGACATTGAGCTGGTCGGCCAGTTGCTGTTCGGTGGGCAGGCGCGACTCGGCGGCCAGGCGGCCGGCATCGATCTCGGCGCGGATGGCGCTGACGACGCGTTCAACGAGGGTGTCGGGGCGCTGGAGCTCTAGCATGGACGTGCGGGTGCCTATTGGTCAGGTTGTCAGACAATGCCTGCCCCTGTGGTCAGCTGTCAACGCTGTCGTTGTTTCTGCTGGGGATCGGAGCAGCGCTGCAAGTATCCGGCGTGGGAGCGGGCTTGCCCCGCGATGGGGCGTATGGCACCGGCTTTGCCGGTGATCGCGGGTCAAGCCAACTCCCATGCTGTCCTGGTCGAACTGCGTTTTGTTCATGAGCGTGGCGATGCGCCGGGCTCAGATCTCGGACACGAAGGTCCCGGTGCCGTCGAGGATGTTGCGCAAGGTCAGCGCCACTTCCTCCAGGTCGCTGCCCGAGGTAGTCAGGATGATCTCCAGTTCTTCGTCGCCCTTCAGCGCATCGCGATCCCCGGCCGCCACTTCGATCAGCAGGCGGGTGGCGCTCAAGGTCACCTTCAGCCCGTCCAGCGTCGACGGCTCGTCGTCCAGGGTCAGGTCGACGGTGTCCTCGTCCGGGTAGCGGGTCAGCAGGAACATCTGGCCCTTTTCGCTGTGGCAGCACAGGGTCGCCATGTTGTCTTCCTCGTCGTCGCAGGCGGTGGCGAAGAGCAGGGCGGTTTTCAATTGCATGGCGCACTCGGATTAATGGAGATGAAAAGGAATTCTGACAGCCTTGCGCACACTGATAAACGTAAAGTTACCGCGCATTGACCGAAATTGTCGCAGCGCTGCAAGCCCAAGTGACCGTTCAGTCGTTAAGCTGCCCTGTCGATGGGTTCCCGTAAAGGCACAGCCACCTGGCAGTCGCTTTTGCAGGCACCCAACGCTTCTGTCTTGCCACGGGTTGGCTATGGTTGATCCGTACAAGGCGCATGTACGCGACGCTTCACCTATAACAAAGCCCAAGCGGAGTACCACAGATGGCGTTCTTCACCGCAGCCAGCAAAGCCGACTTCCAGCATCAACTGCAAGCGGCCCTGGCGCAGCACATCAACGAACAGTCCCTGCCACAAGTGGCACTGTTCGCTGAACAGTTCTTCGGCATCATCTCTCTGGACGAACTCACTCAGCGCAGGCTGTCGGACCTGGCCGGCTGCACGCTGTCCGCCTGGCGCATCATCGAGCGCTTCGACGCCGCGCACCCGCAGGTGCGGGTCTACAACCCCGATTACGAACGCCACGGCTGGCAATCCACGCACACCGTGGTCGAGGTGCTGCACCACGACCTGCCATTCCTGGTCGACTCTGTGCGCACCGAGCTCAACCGCCGCGGCTACAGCATCCACACCCTGCAAACCACCGTGCTCAGCGTGCGCCGCGGCGCCAAGGGCGAGCTGGTCGAGCTGCTGCCCAAGGGCACCCTGGGCGAGGGCGTCAGCCATGAATCGCTGATGTACCTGGAGATCGACCGCTGCTCCAACACCGGCGAGCTCAACACCCTGGCCATGGAGCTGGAGCAGGTGCTGGCCGAGGTGCGGGGCGTGGTAGCCGACTTCGAGCCGATGAAGGCCAAGATCCGCGAGCTGCTGGACCTGGTGGAGCAGAACGCCTTCGGCCCCGCGCAGAACGACAAGGCCGAGGTGAAGAGCTTCTTGTCGTGGCTGCTGGACAACCATTTCACCTTCCTCGGCTACGAGGAGTTCACCGTCGAGTCCGACGCCGACGGCGGCCACCTGGTCTACGACGACGCCTCGTTCCTGGGCCTGGCCCGCCTGCTGCGCGCAGGCCTGGGCGCCGATGACCTGCGCATCGAGGACTACGCCGTCGCCTACCTGCGCGAACCGCGCCTGCTGTCCTTCGCCAAGGCTTCGCAGCCAAGCCGCGTGCACCGCCCGGCCTACCCGGACTACGTGTCGATCCGCCAGATCGACCAGGACGGCAAGGTGGTCAAGGAATGCCGCTTCATGGGCCTGTACACCTCGTCGGTGTACGGCGAGAGCGTGCACACCATCCCCTACATCCGCGGCAAGGTCGCCGAAGTCGAGCGCCGCTCGCATTTCGACCCGAAGGCGCACCTGGGCAAGGAATTGGCCCAGGTCCTGGAAGTGCTGCCCCGCGACGACCTGTTCCAGACCCCGGTGGACGAGCTGTTCAGCACCGCCATGTCGATCGTGCAGATCCAGGAACGCAACAAGATCCGCGTGTTCCTGCGCAAGGACCCGTACGGCCGCTTCTGCTACTGCCTGGCCTACGTGCCGCGCGAGATCTACTCCACCGAGGTGCGGCAGAAGATCCAGCAGGTGCTCATGGAGCGCCTGAAAGCCACCGACTGCGAATTCTGGACCTTCTTCTCCGAGTCGGTGCTGGCCCGCGTGCAACTGATCCTGCGGGTCGACCCGAAGAATCGCATCGAGATCGATCCGCAGCAGCTGGAGAACGAAGTGATCCAGGCCTGCCGTTCGTGGCAGGACGACTTCTCGGCGCTGGTGGTGGAAAACTTCGGCGAAGCCCACGGCACCAACATCCTCGCCGACTTCCCGAAAGGCTTCCCGGCCGGCTACCGCGAGCGCTTCGCCGCGCATTCGGCGGTGGTCGACATGCAACATGTGCTCAACCTGTCCGAGGCCAAGCCGCTGGCCATGAGCTTCTACCAGCCGCTGACGCAGCTCGGTGAGCGCACGCTGCACTGCAAGCTCTACCACGCCGATACGCCGCTGGCACTGTCGGACGTGCTGCCGATCCTGGAAAACCTCGGCCTGCGCGTGCTCGGTGAGTTCCCTTACCGCCTGCGCCACGCCAGCGGCCGCGAGTTCTGGATCCACGACTTCGCTTTCACCTACAGCGAAGGCCTCAACCTCGACATCCAGCAGCTCAACGACACCTTCCAGGACGCCTTTGTCCATATCGTCAAGGGCGACGCCGAGAACGACGCGTTCAACCGCCTGGTGCTGACCGCCGGCCTGCCATGGCGCGACGTCGCGTTGCTGCGTGCCTACGCCCGTTACCTCAAGCAGATCCGCCTGGGCTTCGACCTGGGCTACATCGCCAGCACCCTGAACAACCACACCGATATCGCCCGCGAGCTGACCCGGTTGTTCAAGACCCGCTTCTACCTGGCGCGCAAGCTCACCAACGAAGACCTCGACGACAAGCAGCAACGCCTGGAGCAGGCGATCCTCACCGCCCTGGACGATGTCCAGGTGCTCAACGAGGACCGCATCCTGCGGCGCTACCTGGACCTGATCAAGGCCACCCTGCGCACCAACTTCTACCAGCCGGACGCCAACGGCCAGAACAAGTCGTACTTCAGCTTCAAGTTCAACCCCAAGCTGATCCCCGAGCTGCCCAAGCCGGTGCCGAAGTTCGAGATCTTCGTCTATTCGCCCCGGGTCGAGGGCGTGCACCTGCGCTTTGGCAACGTCGCCCGCGGCGGCCTGCGCTGGTCGGACCGCGAGGAAGACTTCCGCACCGAGGTGCTCGGCCTGGTCAAGGCCCAGCAGGTGAAGAACTCGGTGATCGTCCCGGTCGGCGCCAAGGGCGGCTTCCTGCCGCGCCGCCTGCCGCTGGGCGGCAGCCGTGACGAGATCGCCGCCGAAGGCGTGGCGTGCTACCGCATCTTCATTTCTGGCCTGCTCGACATCACCGACAACCTGAAGGACGGTGGCGTAGTGCCGCCGGCCAACGTGGTGCGCCACGATGACGACGATCCGTACCTGGTGGTGGCGGCCGACAAAGGCACCGCGACCTTCTCCGACATCGCCAACGGCATCGCCATCGACTACGGCTTCTGGCTGGGCGACGCGTTCGCCTCGGGCGGCTCGGCCGGCTATGACCACAAGAAGATGGGCATCACCGCGCGTGGCGCCTGGGTTGGTGTGCAGCGCCACTTCCGCGAGCGCGGCATCAACGTGCAGGAAGACCCGATCACCGTGGTTGGTGTCGGCGACATGGCCGGCGACGTGTTCGGCAACGGCCTGCTGATGTCCGACAAACTGCAACTGGTGGCGGCGTTCAACCACCTGCACATCTTCATCGACCCGAACCCGGACCCGGCCACCAGTTTCGCCGAACGCAAGCGCCTGTTCGACCTGCCGCGCTCGGCCTGGAGCGACTACGACACCGGCATCATGTCCGAAGGCGGCGGGATCTTCCCACGTAGCGCCAAGAGCATCGCCATCAGCCCGCAGATGAAGGAACGCTTCGCCATCGAAGCCGACCGCCTGACCCCGACCGAACTGCTGCATGCACTGCTGCAGGCACCGGTGGACCTGCTGTGGAACGGTGGTATCGGCACCTACGTCAAGGCCAGCAGCGAAAGCCACGCCGATGTCGGCGACAAGGCCAACGACGCCCTGCGCGTCAACGGCAACGAGCTGCGTTGCAAGGTAGTGGGCGAGGGCGGCAACCTGGGCATGACCCAGCTCGGCCGTGTCGAGTTCGGCCTGAACGGCGGCGCCACCAACACCGACTTCATCGATAACGCTGGTGGCGTCGACTGCTCCGACCACGAGGTCAACATCAAGATCCTGCTCAACGAAGTGGTGCAGGGTGGCGACATGACCGAGAAGCAGCGCAACCAGCTGCTGGGCAGCATGACCGACGAAGTCGCCGGGCTGGTGCTGGGCAACAACTATAAGCAGACGCAAGCGCTGTCGCTGGCGGCCCGCCGTGCCCGCGAGCGCATCGCCGAGTACAAGCGCCTGATGGCCGACCTGGAGGCACGTGGCAAGCTGGACCGCGCCATCGAGTTCCTGCCCAGCGAAGAGCAGCTGGCCGAGCGCCTGGCGGCGGGGCAGGGCCTGACCCGCGCCGAGCTCTCGGTGCTGATCTCATACAGCAAGATCGACCTCAAGGAGCAACTGCTCAAGTCGCTGGTGCCGGACGACGACTACCTGACCCGCGACATGGAGACCGCGTTCCCGCCGTCGCTGGTCAGCAAGTTCGCCGACTCGATGCGCCGCCACCGCCTGAAGCGCGAGATCGTCAGCACCCAGATCGCCAATGACCTGGTCAACAACATGGGCATCACCTTCGTGCAGCGCCTGAAGGAGTCCACCGGCATGAGCCCGGCCAACGTGGCCGGTGCCTATGTGATTGTGCGCGATATCTTCCACCTGCCGCATTGGTTCCGCCAGATCGAGGCCCTGGACTACCAAGTTCCGGCCGAGATCCAGCTGACCTTGATGGACGAGCTCATGCGTCTGGGGCGTCGGGCCACCCGCTGGTTCCTGCGTAGCCGCCGCAACGAGCAGGACGCCGGGCGTGACGTGGCGCACTTCGGGCCGAAGATCGCCCAGCTGGGGCTGAAACTCGACGAACTGCTGGAGGGACCAACCCGTGAGCGCTGGATGAACCGTTACCAGGGCTTCGTCAATGCGGGTGTACCAGAATTGCTGGCACGCATGGTCGCCGGTACCACCCACCTGTACACCCTGTTGCCGATCATCGAGGCTTCGGACGTCACCGGGCACGATCCGGCGCAGGTGGCCAAGGCGTTCTTCGCCGTGGGCAGCTCGCTGGACCTGACCTGGTACCTGCAGGAGATCAGCAACCTGCCGGTGGAGAACAACTGGCAGGCCCTGGCCCGCGAGGCGTTCCGCGACGACATCGACCTGCAGCAGCGGGCGATCACTATCTCCGTACTGCAGATGGCCGACGCGCCGGAAGACATGGACGCCCGCGTGGCCCTGTGGTGCGAGCAGCACCGGGTGATGGTCGAGCGCTGGCGCGCCATGCTCGACGACCTGCGCAACGCCACCGGCACCGACTATGCGATGTACGCGGTGGCCAACCGCGAGCTGGTCGACCTGGCGCTGAGCGGGCAGGCGACGGTGATGCCGTCCTGAGCCTTGCGTTGAGGTAAAAGAAAGCCCCGGCAGTGATGCCGGGGCTTTTTCATGGGGCGCGCGCTGAGTTTGTGGTGGTGCGCGAATCGAGCGCCGCCCGCGCCGCGCTCGGTCTCACTGGCGATGAAAATCTTGTGACGAGCCCCTCGCGTTACTTGAACCGCCGCTCCACCCCTTTCTCCACCAGAATCTTCGCCGAAATCTCTTCCACCGAAAAATGCGTGGAGTTGATGTTGGGAATGTTTTCCCGACGGAACAGGTTTTCCACTTCGCGCACTTCGAATTCGCACTGCGCGAAGCTCGAATAGCGGCTGTTGGGCTTGCGTTCGTGGCGGATCGCGGTCAGTCGGTCGGGGTCGATGGTCAGGCCGAACAGCTTGTTGTGGTGCTTCTTGAGCACTGGCGGCAGCTGCAGGCGTTCCATGTCGTCCTCGGTCAGCGGGTAGTTCGCGGCACGAATACCGAACTGCATGGCCATGTACAGGCAGGTTGGGGTCTTGCCGCAGCGTGATACGCCCACCAGGATCAGGTCGGCCTTGTCGTAGTAGTGGGTACGCGCGCCATCGTCGTTGTCCAGGGCGAAGTTGACCGCCTCGATCCGCTCCATATAGTTGGAATTGCCACCGATCGAGTGGGACTTGCCCACGGAATACGACGAATGGGCAGTCAATTCCTGCTCGAGCGGGGATAAAAACGTCGAGAAGATGTCGATCATGAAGCCATTGGACGTGGCCATGACCTCACGGATGTCCTGGTTGACGATGGTGTCGAATATGATCGGACGCACCCCGTCGCGCTCGGCCGCGGCGTTGATTTGCTGGACCATGGCCCGGGCCTTTTCCAGCGTGTCGATGTAGGGTCGCGTGAATTTATTGAACGGAATGCTCTCGAATTGTGCGAGCAGGCTCTGGCCCAGCGTTTCTGCAGTGATGCCGGTACCGTCGGAGATGAAGAACGCGGTTCGTTTCATTTGCACCTGGGGGCCTTAAGCTGCCGAAGATTTCTGGATATGATAGGTTCGGTTTGCCGAACGCGGTTGCACGGCATTCTCACTTATTTTCCAGGTCCAGGCCACAAGCGTCCGGCCCAGTCAGTCAGGCAGGCGGGCGCCCTTGAGCTTTTCCAATACAGTTAGTGGAGAGATCACCTTGGTAGAGTACGTAGTTTCCCTCGATAAGCTCGGCGTCCATGATGTGGAGCATGTGGGGGGCAAGAACGCATCCCTGGGCGAGATGATCAGTAACCTCGCAGGTGCTGGTGTCTCGGTGCCGGGCGGCTTTGCCACTACGGCTCAGGCGTACCGCGATTTTCTCGAGCAAAGTGGCCTGAACGACCGCATTCATGCGGCGCTCGACGCGCTGGATGTCGACGATGTCAACGCCTTGGCCAAGACCGGTGCGCAAATTCGCCAGTGGGTGATGGAAGCCGATTTCCCGGCCCGCCTTGATTCGGAAATCCGAACCGCTTTCGCCGAAATGTCCCAGGGCAACGACAACATGGCGGTGGCCGTGCGTTCCTCGGCCACGGCCGAAGACCTGCCAGACGCCTCCTTCGCTGGCCAGCAGGAGACTTTCCTCAACATCCGTGGCGTCGACAACGTGATCCGCGCGGCCAAGGAAGTGTTCGCCTCGCTGTTCAACGATCGGGCCATTTCCTACCGTGTACACCAGGGCTTCGACCACAAACTGGTCGCCCTGTCCGCCGGCGTGCAGCGCATGGTCCGTTCCGAAACCGGCACCGCGGGTGTGATGTTCACCCTGGACACCGAGTCGGGCTTCCGCGACGTGGTATTCATCACCGGTGCCTATGGCCTGGGTGAAACCGTGGTGCAGGGGGCGGTCAACCCGGACGAATTCTACGTTCACAAGAACACCTTGCAGGCCGGTCGCCCGGCGATCCTGCGCCGCAACCTGGGCAGCAAGGCGATCAAGATGGTCTATGGCGACGAAGCCAAGGCCGGTCGTTCGGTCAAGACCGTCGAGGTCGACCGCGCCGAGCGTGCGCGCTTCTGCCTGAGCGACGACGAAGTCAATGAACTGGCCAAGCAGGCCATGATCATCGAACAGCACTACCAGCGCCCGATGGACATCGAGTGGGCCAAGGACGGTGACGACGGCAAGCTGTACATCGTCCAGGCCCGTCCCGAGACCGTGAAGAGCCGCGCCAGCGCCAATGTCATGGAACGCTACCTGCTGAAAGAGAAGGGCACCGTACTGGTCGAAGGCCGTGCCATCGGCCAGCGCATCGGCGCCGGCAAGGTCCGCGTGATCAACGACGTGTCCGAGATGGACAAGGTCCAGCCAGGCGATGTACTGGTCTCGGACATGACCGACCCGGACTGGGAGCCGGTGATGAAGCGCGCCAGCGCCATCGTCACCAACCGTGGCGGGCGTACCTGCCACGCGGCGATCATCGCCCGTGAGCTGGGCATCCCGGCCGTCGTCGGCTGCGGCAACGCCACCCAGGTCCTGAAGGATGGCCAAGGCGTGACCGTCTCCTGCGCCGAAGGCGACACCGGATTCATCTTCGAAGGTGAGCTGGGCTTCGACGTCAAGCAGAACTCTGTCGATGCCATGCCGGAGCTGCCGTTCAAGATCATGATGAACGTGGGCAACCCGGATCGCGCCTTCGACTTCGCCCAGTTGCCCAATGCCGGTGTCGGCCTGGCGCGCCTGGAGTTCATCATCAACCGCATGATCGGCGTACACCCCAAGGCGCTGCTGAATTACGCCGGCCTGCCGCCGGAACTGAAAGAGAGCGTCGACAAGCGCATTGCCGGCTATAACGACCCGGTCGGCTTCTATGTCGAGAAGCTGGTCGAGGGCATCAGCACCCTGGCCGCAGCCTTCTACCCGAAAAAGGTCATCGTGCGCCTATCGGACTTCAAGTCTAACGAGTACGCCAACCTGATCGGCGGCAAGCTGTATGAGCCGGAAGAGGAAAACCCAATGCTGGGCTTCCGCGGCGCTTCGCGTTACATCAGCGAGTCGTTCCGTGACTGCTTCGAGCTTGAATGCCGCGCCCTCAAACGCGTGCGTAACGAGATGGGCCTGACCAACGTCGAGATCATGGTGCCGTTCGTGCGTACCTTGGGCGAGGCCAGCCAGGTTGTCGACCTGCTCGCCGAAAACGGCCTGGCCCGCGGTGACAACGGCCTTCGCGTGATCATGATGTGCGAGTTGCCGTCCAACGCCATCCTGGCCGAAGAGTTCCTCGAGTACTTCGATGGCTTCTCCATCGGTTCCAACGACCTGACCCAGCTCACGCTGGGCCTGGACCGCGACTCGGGGATCATCGCTCACCTGTTCGATGAGCGAAATCCGGCCGTGAAGAAACTGCTGGCCAACGCCATCGCCGCGTGTAACAAGGCCGGCAAGTACATCGGCATTTGTGGCCAGGGCCCGTCGGACCACCCGGACCTGGCCAAGTGGCTGATGGAACAGGGCATTGAAAGCGTGTCGCTGAACCCGGACTCGGTGCTCGAGACCTGGTTCTTCCTGGCCGAGGGCCAGGGCGCGGCCTGATGCTGTGAGCAGGGTGCTTGCGCCCTGATGTTAATGCGTGGGAGCGGGCTTGTCCCGCGATAGCGTCAGCGAAGACACATCTGTAGTCTGCTCTGACGCTCTCGCGGGGCAAGCCCGCTCCCACGTTTCATGTCCACTGAATCTGTGAACCCATGCAAAGCAGCTCCACCCAATTTCCCGTCGCGTTGCTCAGTGCCGAGCGCCGCGGCGACCTTAGTGAAGACGTCTACCGGATCAAGGCTGGCAACAGTCCCGACCATAGCGTCGAGCTGGCCGTCACCCGTCTGGGCCTGGCTGATCAGCACGGTGTCCAAGGTGTGCCGGTCATTCTCCTGCACGGCAGCTTCTCCAACCGGCGTTTCTGGTATTCGCCCAAGGGCATAGGCCTGGGCGCTTATCTGGCGCGTGCTGGCTTCGATGTGTGGATCCCGGAGATGCGCGGCCACGGCTTGTCGCCGCGCAACCGCGATTGGCGGCAGAATCGGGTGGCCGATTATGCGCGCTACGACCTTCCGGTGATCGGCGCCTTCGTTCATGAAAAGGCTGGGCAGGCCCCACGCTGGATTGGCCACTCGTTGGGTGGTACGACGTTGGCGGCGGCGCTGGGCAGCGGTTATCTGGCCCCGGGCCTTGTCGCCAGCGTGGCGTTGTTCGGGACCCAGGTCAGCCGGGTTTACTGGCCACTGAAAGTGCCACCCGTCGAGTGGGGCGCGCGGATGCTGCTCAAGCGGTTCGCGCAGATTTCCGGTTCGCGCCTCAAGCGTGGCCCGGAAGACGAACCCATAGGCCTGGCTTTGGAGAGCCTGCGCTGGAATGGTCTGTTCGGGCGCTTTGGCGACAAGGACCGCGACTGGTGGGCGGGCCTGGCCGAGGTCGAGGTGCCACTGCTGGCGGTGGCCGGTGCAGGGGATTTCCAGGATCCGGTCTGGGCTTGCCGCAAGCTTTTCGGCCAGTGGGGTGGTGACAGCAAGCAGTTCCTGCGCCTGGGGCGTGAGGAGGGCTTCGAGGCCTTCGGGCATGTCGACATGCTGGTCAGCAAGCCGGCGCAGGCGCAGGTATGGCCGTTGGTGGAGAGCTGGTTGCGCGATCCCCTGGTGCCGGTGCACGCCTCGACGGTGGTGATGGAGGAGGCTGTGGCTGCCAGTTGAAACGTAGTTGCTGCATCTTGCTCCATCGCCGGCTTGCCGGCGATGAAGCCGGTGCGGTGGACGTTCAACTGACTGCTCGGTCCCGGATGACTGCCAGCCCTCCTAAGGTGTAGCCTTGCTCGACATCCGCTTCGTTGTGACTGACAGGAGTTTCCCATGCAGCATTACGTAACGCCCGACCTGTGCGACGCCTACCCGGACCTGGTCCAGGTGCTCGAGCCCATGTTCAGCAACTTTGGCGGCCACGACTCGTTCGGCGGCCAGATCGTCACCATCAAGTGCTTCGAAGACAACTCCCTGGTCAAGGAGCAGGTCGAGCTTGATGGCAAGGGCAAGGTGCTTGTGGTTGATGGCGGCGGCTCGCTGCGCCGGGCGCTGCTGGGCGACATGCTTGCCGAGAAGGCCGCGAAGAATGGCTGGGAAGGCCTGCTTATCTATGGCTGCGTACGTGACGTGGACGTGCTGGCGCAGACCGATGTCGGTATCCAGGCCCTGGCCAGCCACCCGATGAAAACCGACAAACGCGGCATTGGTGACCTCAACGTCGCGGTGACCTTTGCCGGCGTGACCTTCCGCCCGGGCGAATACGTGTACGCCGACAACAACGGCGTGCTGGTCTCGCCAAGCCCGCTGAAGATGCCCGAGTGATCCGCCGCACACCCATGGAGCTTTGATGTTCGAGGAAGACAACGCGCAATGGGGCCTGGTGCATGCCCTGGTGCTCGATGGCAAGGGTGGCGCGCGTTCGATCGCCCGCACCGAGCTGGACGACCTGCAGTTGCAGCCGCAGGAGAGCCTGTGGCTGCATTGGGATCGCAGCCATCCGCAGACCCGCACCTGGCTGCTGCACGACAGCGGTCTGAGCGAGTTCGCCTGCGACCTGCTGCTTGAAGAAAATACCCGTCCGCGCTTGTTGCAGATGGCCGGCGAGCAGATGCTGCTGTTCTTGCGCGGTGTCAACCTCAACCCGGGTGCCGAACCCGAGGACATGGTGTCGGTGCGTATCTTCGCCGAAGCGCGGCGGGTCATCTCGCTGCGTTTGCGACCGCTGCGCGCCAGCGACGAGGTGCTTCAGCAACTGGACGAGGGCAGGGGGCCGAAAACGGCCTCCGAACTGTTGTTGCTGATGGGCGAACTGCTGACCGAAAAGGTCCAGGCACTGGTCAGCGACCTGTCCGAAGCGGTCGATCTGGAAGAGGAAAAGGCAGAATCCGACGAACGGTATTCCCCGGCCCAAGGCAGCCTGCAGCAGATCCGCCGTCGTGCTGCCGGCCTGCGCCGTTTCCTCGCTCCCCAGCGCGATATCTATGCCCAGCTTTCGCGCAATAAATGCAGTTGGTTCGCCGATGCCGACGGGGACTACTGGAACGAGCTGAACAACAGCCTGATCCGCTACCTCGAAGAGCTGGAGCTGGCCCGCGAGCGAGCCGCCCTGGTGCTGGAAAGCGAGGATCGGCGCCGCAGCGAACGGATGAACCGGACTATGTACCGGTTTGGCATCATCACCTGCATCTTCCTGCCCATGAGCTTTATCACCGGATTGCTCGGGATCAATGTTGGCGGAATTCCGGGCTCCGACAGCCCCTATGGATTCCTGTTCGCCAGCTTGATCGTGCTGGGGCTGGCGGCAGGGCAATGGCTGCTGTTCCGGCGTTTGCGGTGGGTGTGATGTGTCCTGTCGCGGGGCAAGCCCGTTCCCACGGTCTCAGCTTGGTTTCCTGGGAGCGGGCTTGCCCCGCGATGGGCTCGGGCACTCATTTTGAAACATTCGTGCCACATCGCTGTGTGACCCATCGCCCGGCACCCACGTCTTTGACTGACATTGCGCGAGGTGCCCATGCACGATCCGTTTGAAGAATCCCTGCGCGACCTGCTCAAGGCGTCGCCGTCCGGCCAGGACCGTGACGACGCCGCGTGCCTGGGGCGCGTGCTAAAGACCGCCAACCGCCAGGTTGGCGCGGGCGATCTGTTCAGCCTGCTTGGCCGCTGGAGCCAGGCGCTGCTGATCGCCGTGAACAATGGCTCGGCGCATGTCGCGCCGGTGCGCCGCAACTCTACCCGCAACCCTGCCGCAGGCAGCCCTGCAGATAAGGCCGATTGAATATGGAACTCGATCTCTGGACCCAGAGCCTGGTCACCGCCATGACTGCCCTTTGGACCAAGGTGGCGAACTTCATCCCCAACCTGTTCGGCGCGCTGGTCGTGGTGCTGCTTGGTTTCGTCGTGGCCAAGCTGCTCGACACCTTGCTGTCGAAGGTGCTGGCCAAGTTCGGCCTGGACCGCCTGATGAGCGGTACCGGCCTGACCAAGATGCTCGCCCGGATTGGTATCCAGGTACCGATTTCGACGCTGATCGGCAAGATCGTCTATTGGTTCGTGCTGCTGATATTCCTGGTTTCGGCGGCTGAATCGCTGGGCCTGGAGCGGGTCTCTGCGACCCTGGACATGCTGGCGCTGTACCTGCCCAAGGTATTCGGCGCGGCGCTGGTGATGCTGGCCGGCGTGCTGTTGGCGCAACTGGCCAACGGCCTTGTGCGCGGCGCCGCCGAGGGCATCGGCCTGGAATACGCCGCTGGCGTCGGGCGTATCGTCCAGGGCCTGGTGATCATCATCAGTATTTCGGTGGCCATCAGCCAGCTGGAGGTCAAGACCGACCTGCTCAACCACGTGATCGTCATCGGGCTGATTACCGTTGGTCTGGCAATTGCCCTGGCGATGGGCCTGGGCAGCCGTGAAATTGCCGGGCAGATCCTGGCCGGCATCTATGTGCGTGAGCTCTATCAGGTCGGCCAGCACGTGCGCATTGGCGAGGTCGAAGGGCACATCGAGGAGATCGGCACGGTCAAGACGACCCTGCTGACCGATGATGGCGAACTGGTGTCGTTGTCTAATCGCGAGCTGCTCGAGCAGCGCGTGAATAGCCGCTAACCGAACAAAAGCTGTTAATGTATGCCGCCGCAAAAATCGGCCCACGGGGCCGAGCGGCGACATTGACCTGACTGTCGGCCAGATCCGTTTTGAATAAAGTTCATTCGCCGCCCATGCGCTATGACCCCCGCGAGCTCACCGACGAGGAGTTGGTGGCGCGTTCGCATGAGGAGCTGTTTCACGTCACCCGCGCCTATGAGGAGCTCATGCGGCGCTACCAGCGCACGCTGTTCAACGTCTGTGCGCGTTACCTGGGGAACGATCGGGATGCCGACGATGTCTGTCAGGAGGTGATGCTCAAGGTGCTGTACGGGTTGAAGAATTTCGAGGGCAAGTCCAAGTTCAAGACCTGGCTGTACAGCATCACGTACAACGAATGTATCACCCAGTACCGCAAGGAGCGTCGCAAGCGTCGGCTGATGGATGCGTTGAGCCTGGACCCTGTGGAAGAGGCGTCCGAGGACAAGGCACCAAAGCCGGAAGAAAAAGGCGGGCTGGATAAATGGCTGGTGCATGTGAACCCGATCGATCGGGAAATCCTGGTGCTGCGTTTTGTCGCGGAACTGGAGTTCCAGGAGATCGCTGACATCATGCACATGGGCCTGAGCGCCACGAAAATGCGCTACAAGCGTGCGCTCGACAAGCTTAGAGAGAAATTTGCAGGCGTGGCTGAAACTTAGTGGTCTGCAAATACCTCTAACCAACCGGCAAGTTCTGCTAGACTTGCCGTCGAGTTGTCCCCCGGATGTTGGTGGGACTGCTTAACTATCACCAGATGGGGATTTAACGGATGAAATTGAAAAACACCTTGGGCTTGGCCATTGGCTCTCTCGTAGCCGTGACTTCGCTCGGCGCTCTGGCTCAAGGCCAAGGCGCGGTCGAAATCGAAGGTAACGTTACCAAGCAGTTCTACGACAGCGAGCGTAACTTCAAGAACGACGGCACCAACCCTGGCGTTCGTCTCGGCTACTTCCTGACCGACGACGTCTCCCTGGACCTGGGCTACAACGAGACTCACAACGCTCGTGGTGAAGTCTTCAACAAAGACATCAAAGGCTCCAAGACCAAGCTCGACGCTACCTACCACTTCGGTACCGTAGGCGACGCGCTGCGTCCGTACGTTTCCGCCGGTTTCGCTCACGAGAGCCTGGGCCAGGCTACCCGTAGCGGCCGTGACCACTCCACCTTCGCCAACGTTGGCGCTGGCGCCAAGTGGTACATCACCGACATGTTCTTCGCCCGTGCCGGCGTCGAAGCCATGTACAACATCGATAACGGCAACACCGAGTGGGGTCCGACCGTTGGTCTGGGTCTGAACTTCGGTGGCAGCGGTGGCCAGAAAGCCGCTCCTGCGCCGGCTCCAGTTGCCGAAGTCTGCTCCGACAGCGACAACGACGGCGTCTGCGACAACGTCGACAAGTGCCCTGACACCCCAGCCAACGTTACCGTTGACGCTGATGGCTGCCCGGCTGTTGCCGAAGTCGTTCGCGTTGAGCTGGACGTCAAGTTCGACTTCGACAAGTCGGTCGTCAAGCCAAACAGCTACGGCGACATCAAGAACCTGGCTGACTTCATGAAGCAGTACCCACAGACCACCACCACCGTGGAAGGTCACACTGACTCCGTCGGCCCAGACGCTTACAACCAGAAGCTGTCCGAGCGTCGTGCCAATGCTGTCAAGCAGGTCCTGACCCAGCAGTACGGTGTTGAATCGAGCCGTGTTGATTCGGTTGGCTACGGTGAGACCCGTCCGGTCGCCGACAACGCCACCGAAGCTGGCCGCGCCGTGAACCGTCGCGTAGAAGCTCAGGTAGAAGCCCAGGCCAAGTAATTGGTTTGATGCTGCACGGAAAACCCGGCCTTGGCCGGGTTTTTCTTTGTCCGCGATTTCTAGGTCGTGTTCAGCGTTTGAGCAGCACCAGCAGTAACAGCATGTTCAGCAACATCGACAGCAGCCCTAGCGCTCGCCATACCTTCAACGGCTCACGCTCCAGCAGCGGCCGTGGCCGCTCGTCCAGCTCCTGACGATCTCCTCGCTCCAGCAGCAGCAACCATTGTTCAGCGGTCTCGAACCGCTGCGCCGGGTCTGCCGCCACCGCCTGCAACAGGTTGCGCTGCAACCATTCCGGTATATCTGGGCGGTAGCGCGCGGGGTTCACGGGTGCCCCGAAGCGTGGCCGTTGGAACGCCTCGACCTCGCCGTAGGGGTAGTGGCCGGTAAGCAGGTGGTAAAGTGTCACGCCCACCGCATAGAGGTCCTGGCGCGGCCGGGGGGGCAGGCCGTCGAAGGCTTCCGGGGCAAGGAACGTGGGGGTGCCCGGCAAGGTATGGGGCGGGTCCTCGGAAAGCCCTGGGCAGTACGCCAGCCCGAAGTCCAGCAGGCGCAGTTGGCCATCGCTGCCGTAATGCAGGTTTTCCGGTTTGATGTCGCGGTGCAGCAGGTTACGTCGATGCAGCGCGCCGACGGCCTGCAGCAATTGGCGGGCTATCTCCAGCCATTGCGCCAGCGGTAGGGGACCGCCCGCCTTGAACAGGTCGGCAAGGGTCGTGCCTGGGTATTCGCGCATCAGGTAATACAGGTGCTGTCGATGGCGGGCCGGGTGTACTTCGGGGAAGTGCCGGCCGGCGACCCGGCGCAGGAACCACTCTTCCAATAGCAGGGCTTGGGCCGCCCCTGGGTCCTGACGGGTCTGCGGCAAGGTCTTGAGCAACCAAGCCTGACCTTGTGGATCACAAACGCGATAGAGCAGCGACTGCCGGCTCTGGGCGAGCAAACTGTCGACTTGCCAACCGTCGATCAATTGGTCGTCACGCAGCGCGCCGGGCAGGGGCCACTGCTGGAGCTGCGCCAGGGTGTCGCCGAGGTTGGTCGCGCCCAGCCGGTCGACCCGCACCAGCAGGGCACTGGCGTTGTCCTGGCTGCCACGATGATGCGCGCTGGCCACGAGGGTGTCGGCGGCTTGCTGCAGGTCAGGTTGTTCGCGCAGGATCGACTGGATGTGCGCGTCGCCCAGGCAGGCCCACACGCCATCGCTGAGTAGCACGAAGCACTCGCCTTCACGAAGGTCGCCTTCCAGGTAATCCACCAGCAACTGCTGGTCCAGGCCCAGGGCCCGCTTGAGCACATGTTGCATGCCGGGCTGTTCCCACACATGGTCTTCGCTCATGCATTGCAATTGCCCGTTTTGCCAGCGATATACCCGGCAGTCACCGATATGCGCGAGGGTGAAGCGTCGCCCACGCAGTACCAGGGCGCTGAGGGTGGTGAGCAGCGGCTGGCCATTGCCCTGGGCGCGCAACCAGCGGTTTTGCGCCACCAGCAGGCGGTCGATGGCCTGCGCCACGCTCCAGGTGGCGGGCGTGGCGTAGTAGTCCAGGGCCAGGGCCTGCAGGCTGGCGCGCGCTGCCAGGCCGCCGTCGGCGCACTGGCTGACGCCATCGGCCAGCGCGCACAGGTAGCCTTTGCTGGCCGCGAGTTCCGGCACCGGGGTGACCAGGCGCAGGGCGTCCTGGTTATCCGGGCGTGGCCCGGTGGCACTGGCATGAGCGAAGCTCAATTGCAGGCTCATCGCGTGCCCTCAGACTCGGGCCGCGGTGACTGCGGCCGATCCCCAGGTTGTGCGCCAGCGCTGCTTGACGCCATGCAGGCCGAACCAGGCCAGCAGGCCGAGGCTGGCGAACAGCCACAGTCCCAGTTGATAGTCGCCGGTATGTTGCTTGATGCTGCCCAGGCCTGCGGCGAGCAGGAAGCCACCGATACCGCCGGCCATGCCGATCAGCCCGGTCATCACGCCGATTTCCTGGCGGAAGCGCTGTGGCACCAACTGGAATACCGCGCCATTGCCAGCGCCCAAGCCGAGCATCGCGCTGACGAACAGCGCCAGGGCCGCCGTCGCGCTGGGCAGGTTGAAGCCCACCGCCGCGATGCATACGGCGGCCACGCTGTACATTGCCAGCAAGGTGCGGATGCCACCGAAGCGGTCGGCCAGGGCGCCGCCGAGCGGGCGCATGAGGCTGCCGGCGAACACGCAGGCGGCGGTGTAGTAGCCGGCAGTCACCGGGCTCAGGCCATACTGGTCGCTGAAATAGCCAGGCAGGGCGCTGGCCAGGCCGATGAAGCCGCCGAAGGTGACGCTGTAGAAGAACATGAACCACCAGCTGTCGCGGTCGCCGAGGGCCTTGAGGTAGTCGGCGGTGGCCTTGGGCTTGGGCCGTTGCGGGGCATTGCGGGCCAGCCAGGCGAACAGCACCAGGGTCAGCAGCAGCGGCAGCAGGGCAAAGCCGAACACATTGTTCCAGCCGAAGGCGGCCGCCAGCGCCGGCGCCAGCAACGCGGCGAACACCGTGCCGGAGTTGCCGGCACCGGCGATGCCCATGGCCTTGCCCTGGTGTTGCGGCGGGTACCACTGCGAGGCCAGCGGCAGGGATACGGCGAACGAGGCGCCGGCAAAGCCAAGGAACACACCCAGCAGCAAGGCTTGTTCGTAGCTGTGCACGCCCAGCTGCCAGGCACAGGCCAGGGCGACGATCACCGTCACCTGGCCGATCAGCCCGGCGGTCTTGGGCGACAGGCGATCGACCAGTACGCCCATGGCAAAGCGCAGCAGCGCACCGGCCAGGATCGGCGTGGCCACCATCAGGCCGCGTTGCTGTGCGGTCAGTTGCAGGTCGGCGGCAATCTGCACCGCCATCGGCCCGAGCAGGTACCAGACCATGAAGCTCAGGTCGAAATACAGGAAGGCGGCGAACAGGGTGGGCACATGCCCGGATTTCCAGAAGCTCGTATTCATCGGACACCTCGTGGGGCGCACAACACAGGGTGGAAACGAAAAGACGCCGCTGCCCGGTCCACGGATGAGTGGCGGGGAAGCGACGTCTTTGTCGGGGTCTGGGGGGCAACCGCCGTTGGCTACCCGGGGTTGCATGAGCAAGAGGCGGGCCAAGGTCTTGCCTACCCCAGCAGCTCCGACATGGCGATGATCTGTTCCGCTACCTGGATCAGCTTCTGCTGGCGGCTCATGGCCTGGCGGCGCATCAGGGTGTAGGCCGCTTCCTCGTTGCAGTCCTTCATTTTCATCAGCAGGCCCTTGGCTTGTTCGATGCGCTTGCGCTCGGCCAGTTGCTGGTCGCGGGCCAGCAATTGCGCCTTCAGCGCCTGGTCGCTTTCGAAGCGGGCCATGGCCACGTCGAGGATCGGCTGCAGGCGCGTGGCCTGGATCCCCTCGACAATGTAGGCGCTGACTCCAGCCTGGATCGCCTGGCGCATCACGTCGGGGTCGTGCTCGTCGGTGAACAGCACGATCGGGCGGGGGCGATCGCGGCTGACCAGCACTACCTGTTCCATCACATCGCGGCCAGGTGACTCGGTATCGATCAGCACCACGTCCGGGTGCACCGTTTCGACACAGGCGGGCAGGTCGATGCTCAGGTTGCCGGCCTCGATCACTTCGAAGCCGGCCTCGATCAGGGCCGCCTTGAGACGACCGACTTTCTTTTCGGTGTCGTCGATCAGCAGAATACGCAGCATGTTCGCCCCCCTCAGTGACTGGCGCGGACATCAGGCGCCGCGTCCAGGGCGTGCAGGGGGAAGCTGCGCGCATAGCCATGGGGGTCGCTGCCGTCCCAGCGGCGGCCGTCGAGCAGCAGGCTGCTGCGCATGGGCAGGTCGGCGCAGGGCACGCCCAGTGCCGAGGCGGCCTCGCGGTAGAGGGCCAGCTGTTGCACCTGGCGGGCGACCCCGAGGTAGTCCGGGTCGTCACGCAGCAGGCCCCAGCGGCGGAACTGGGTCATGAACCACATGCCGTCGGACAGGTAGGGCAGGTTGGCCCGGCCCTGGTCGAACAGGCGCAGGCCATGGGGGTCGTGCCAGCGATGGCCGAGGCCATCCTGGTAGTCGCCGAGCAGGCGCGGCTCGATGCTGTCGACGGGGGTGTCAAGGTAGGCGCTGCCGCTGAGCAGTTGCGCGGTACTGCGGCGGTTTTCCTGGCTCTGCTCGATGAAACGCGCGGCGGCGAGTACCGACTGGATAAGCGCGCGGGCGCTGTTGGGGTACTGCTCGACGAAACCGCGCGCGCAGGCCAGGACCTTTTCGGGGTGATCGGGCCAGATCGACTGGCTGGTGGCCAGGGTGAAGCCCTGGCCCTTGGCGAGCGCTTCCGCCGACCAGGGTTCGCCGACGCAGAAGCCGTCGATACGCCCGGCCTGCAGGTGGGCGGCCATCTGTGCCGGGGGCACCACGACGCTGCTGACGTCACGCAATGGGTGGATACCCTGGCTGGCCAGCCAGTAGTACAGCCACAGGGCATGGGTGCCGGTGGGAAAGGTCTGGGCGAAGGTCAGCCGTGCGCCTTGCTGGTGCACCAGCCGCGCCAGTGCCTCGGGGTTGGTCACGCCCTTGCGCTGCAGTGCGGGAGAGAGGTTGATGGCCTGGGCGTTCTGGTTCAGGCCCATAAGCACGGCCAGGGGGCTGGCGGGCACGCCGCCGATACCGAGGTGCACCGCGTACACCAGGCCATAGAGGCAGTGGGCGGCGTCGAGCTCGCCGCTGACCAGCTTGTCGCGCAGTCCGGCCCAGGAGGCCTGGCGGCGCAGGTTGAGAGTCAGGCCAAATGGCTGGGCGAAACCCTGGGTGGCGGCGACCACTACCGAGGCGGAGTCGGTGAGGGCCATGAAACCGATGTCCAGGCTGGGTTTTTCCGGCGCGTCGCTGCCGTTGACCCAGGCCAGGGGCGTTGTCGGGAGGGCTGTGTTCACGGAGTTCCTCGAGCGTTCGCAATGGGCTGCCTGCAACTGACATAGCAACCCATGTGCCATGGGCCTGTCGCCCTGGCGGCGCGCTGGCTATAATCGCCCCCTCACACACCGCGAGTCCGCCCGCCCATGTATACCCTGGCCCGCCAGCTGCTGTTCAAGCTCTCCCCGGAAACCTCCCACGACCTCTCGCTGGACCTGATCGGCGCCGGTGGCCGCCTCGGGCTCAACGGTCTGCTGTGCAAGCAGCCGGCGGCGTTGCCGGTGACGGTGATGGGCTTGAACTTCGCCAACCCGGTCGGCCTGGCCGCAGGCCTGGACAAGAACGGCGCAGCCATCGACGGTTTCGCCCAGCTGGGTTTCGGTTTCGTCGAGATCGGCACCGTGACGCCGCGCCCGCAGCCGGGCAACCCCAAGCCACGGCTGTTCCGCCTGCCTGAAGCCACGGCCATCATCAACCGCATGGGCTTCAACAACCTGGGTGTTGACCACTTGCTGGCACGTGTGCGCGCCTCGAAATACACCGGGGTACTGGGCATCAACATCGGCAAGAACTTCGACACTCCGGTCGAGCGGGCCCAGGACGACTACCTGATCTGCCTGGAAAAGGTCTACAACGACGCCAGCTACATCACCGTCAACGTCAGCTCGCCGAATACCCCGGGCCTGCGTTCGCTGCAGTTCGGCGACTCGCTCAAGCAACTGCTCGATGCCCTGGCCGAACGACGTGAACAGCTGGCCACGGCCAACGGCAAGCGCGTGCCGGTGGCGATCAAGATCGCACCGGACATGAGCGACGAAGAGACCGCGCTGGTTGCCGCGGCGCTGCGCGAGTCGGGCATGGATGCGGTGATCGCCACCAACACCACCCTGGGCCGCGAAGGTGTCGAAGGGCTGCCGTTCGGTGGCGAGGCGGGCGGCCTGTCGGGCGCCCCGGTACTGCAAAAGAGCACGCACACGGTGAAGGTGCTGGCGGGCGAACTGGGCGGCAAGCTGCCGATCATCGCCGCTGGCGGTATTACCGAGGGGCGCCACGCGGCTGAGAAGATCGCCGCTGGGGCTAGCCTGGTGCAGATCTATTCGGGCTTCATCTACAAAGGCCCGGCGTTGATTCGTGAAGCGGTGGATGCGATTGCGGCGATGCCGAAACCATGAAATGAGCCGCTCCCACGCTGTATAGAAGATTTGGCGGGAAAATACGGTGCATAAAAAAGGGCCCCTTCAAAGGGGCCCCTGGGCCGTAGCCCGCCGCCCGGATAGGGCGCGCATGGTGACTCGAATTCAGTGTCCTCGTTCAGCCAACGGCGTGATTTTCGTTGAGTCTATGAATGCCAGCGGTGCCGGTCATGCCATCCCAGTTATCGCCGCGACCTTCGCGCCAGCCGTTGATCCAGGCTTGGCGTACAGAGGGTAGATTGAAGGGGCAAAGTTCGCGGGATTTGCCGGTGACTCCATACTGGTAGCCACGTGAATATGCTCTTTCCAACGGATCACGCTTAAGTCTTCTCATAGGGTGTTGCCCTCACTTGTTGACTGTAATGTCCCGTCGGCCTCTCCGAGGCCGG
Organism: Pseudomonas soli; assembly: GCF_021283165.2. Classification (NCBI taxonomy): domain Bacteria; kingdom Pseudomonadati; phylum Pseudomonadota; class Gammaproteobacteria; order Pseudomonadales; family Pseudomonadaceae; genus Pseudomonas; species Pseudomonas soli. The sequence continues at coordinate 4,142,031 of NZ_CP128543.1, read as the reverse complement.
GCAGAATCGTTCTGCCGGTTTGCGCCCGCTGCCGGCGTCGCGGGCTGAAAGTGCCGCCCCGTTGCGGTGCGGCCTGAGATCAGTTCTAACGAATGCGAGTCACAGTGTGAATGATCGATTTGTCATAAGGACGTAACCTTTCCGAGGGTGAGGGGATAAGTAAATAAATGCGACTCAACCTTGTTTGCCGTTGAGCCCGCTATGATCAGGGTTTAGTCAGCGTTGACGTCAAATGGCCAGCGTTGCTCGCTGATGACAGTAATAATTGGTAATGCGACGAAGGGTCACATCTGAATCCTGGGTCCACGAAATTTTCACACTGCCCGACGATCAAAGCCTCTTTCGCTTCTGCGCGAGGCGTTGGTCTGCCGGGCGGCCAGGTCTTGCGAGCGCTTCGCAAGGCCACCCGGGCGCCTGCTGGAAAGGTGCCCGGGCAAACAGCGGCAGCCGATGCGTCGGTTTGCCATCTACCTAGCCAAAGGCTCTGGATTGCACATGTCGGACCGTTTCGAACTTTATCTCACCTGCCCCAAGGGTCTTGAAGGCCTGCTCGCCGAGGAGGCCCGCCAATTGGGCCTGAGCGAGGTGCGTGAACACACCTCGGCCATTCGCGGCGACGCCGATATGGAAACCGCCTATCGCCTGTGCCTGTGGTCGCGCCTGGCCAACCGGGTGCTGCTGGTGCTCAAGCGTTTTTCCATGAAGAACGCCGATGACCTCTATGACGGTGTGCATGCCCTCGATTGGGCTGATCACCTGGCGGCCGACGGTACGCTGGCGGTGGAGTTCAGCGGCCATGGTTCGGGTATCGACAACACCCACTTCGGCGCCCTGAAAGTGAAGGACGCCATCGTCGACAAGCTGCGCAACCGCGAAGGCCTGCGCCCGTCGGTGGAGAAGGTCGACCCGGATGTGCGCGTACACCTGCGCCTGGATCGTGGCGAGGCCATCCTGTCCCTCGACCTGTCCGGCCACAGCCTGCACCAGCGCGGTTATCGCCTGCAGCAGGGCGCGGCGCCATTGAAGGAAAACCTGGCAGCGGCGGTGCTGATCCGTTCGGGCTGGCCACGTATTGCAGCCGAGGGCGGCGCCCTGGCTGACCCGATGTGCGGTGTGGGCACCTTCCTGGTCGAGGCGGCGATGATCGCCGCCGACATCGCCCCCAACCTCAAGCGCGAGCGCTGGGGCTTCACGGCCTGGCTCGGGCATGTGCCGGCGCTGTGGCGCAAGCTGCACGACGAGGCCCAGGCCCGTGCCCAGGTGGGCCTGGCCAAGCCACCGCTGTGGATTCGTGGCTACGAGGCCGACCCGCGGCTGATCCAGCCGGGGCGCAACAACGTCGAGCGCGCAGGCCTGGGCGACTGGGTGAAGATCTACCAGGGCGAGGTAGCGAGCTTCGAACCGCGCCCGGACCAGAACCAGAAGGGCTTGGTGATCAGCAACCCGCCCTATGGCGAGCGCCTGGGTGATGAAGCCAGCCTGCTGTACCTCTACCAGAACCTCGGCGAGCGCCTGCGCCAGGCGTGTATGGGCTGGGACGCGGCGGTGTTCACCGGTGCGCCGGAGCTGGGCAAGCGCATGGGCATCCGCAGCCACAAGCAATACGCTTTCTGGAACGGCGCATTGCCGTGCAAGTTGCTGCTGTTCAAGGTCCAGCCGGACCAGTTCGTCACCGGCGATCGTCGCCAGGCCCAGCCCGAGGCGGGCGAGGACGAGCCGCGCCGCCAGGCAGCGGTGGCCAGCGAGCCGGCGCGCCTGTCGGAAGGCGCGCAGATGTTCGCCAATCGCCTGCAGAAGAACTTCAAGCAGCTGGGCAAGTGGGCCCGTCGCGAGAAAGTCGATTGCTACCGCGTGTACGATGCCGACATGCCCGAGTACGCGCTGGCAGTCGACCTGTATCACGACTGGGTACACGTGCAGGAATACGCCGCGCCCCGCTCGATCGATCCGGACAAGGCCCAGGCGCGCCTGCTCGACGCGCTCAGCGCGATTCCCCAAGCCCTGGGCGTCGATCCGCAGCGCGTGGTGCTCAAGCGCCGGGAACGCCAGACCGGCACTCGCCAGTACGAACGCCAGGCCACCGAAGGACGCTTCCAGGAAGTCAGCGAAGGCGGCGTCAAGCTGCTGGTCAACCTCACCGACTACCTGGACACCGGCCTGTTCCTCGACCATCGCCCGATGCGCCTGCGTATCCAGCGCGAGGCGGCGGGCAAGCGCTTCCTCAACCTGTTCTGCTACACCGCCACGGCCAGCGTGCACGCAGCCAAGGGTGGCGCGCGCAGCACCACCAGCGTCGACCTGTCGAAGACTTACCTGGACTGGGCACGGCGCAACCTGTCGCTCAACGGTTTCTCCGAGCGCAACCGCCTGGAGCAGGGCGACGTCATGGCCTGGTTGGAGAACGCCCAGGACAGCTACGACCTGATCTTCATCGACCCGCCGACCTTCTCCAACTCCAAGCGCATGGAAGGGGTGTTCGACGTGCAGCGCGACCATGTGCAGCTGCTCGACCTGGCCATGGCGCGCCTGGCGCCGGGTGGTGTGCTGTACTTCTCCAACAACTTCCGCAAGTTCCAGCTCGACGAGCACCTGGCGACGCGGTATGCGGTGGAGGAAATCAGCGCCCAGACCCTGGATCCTGACTTCGCTCGCAACAACCGCATCCATCGCGCCTGGCAGCTGCGTTTGCGCTGAGCCGACGAGGTACATGGCGTGGCCACTGGCCAGCGGCTATAAAGCAGGACAGGGCGGGACAATACGCAGGACGCTGACGTTGCTGAGAGTCCTCTATGTCGAACCCAGGCGTACCTGCGAAGCCGCTTGGCCTGTTCGGTGACGAGCTGTCGGCCTGGGGCGTGGCCCTGGCGGCGCTGGTCGCCGGGGCGCTGCTCACGGCCGCGCTGGCCATGGCCACGCAGACCTTCTTCAAGCAGCAACTGCGCCAGCGTTTCGAGCTGTTGGCCAGTGAGCGCTACAGCCGTATCGTTGAACGATTCGAGGAGCAGGAGCTGCGCCTGGATGGCCTGCGCCGCTTTATCACATACTCCAGTGAAGTCACGCCCTACGCGTTCGATGGTTACGCACGCCCATTGCTGCATCGCACCCAGGCCTACTCCTGGGCACCGCGGGTAGCGTCGGGGCAGCGTAGCGCGTTCGAGCAGCGCTCCAGCGCCTTGCTGGGTCAGCCATACCAGATCCGTGACCTGGACGCCCAGGGCCGATTACAGCCGGCTGCGATGCGCGACCACTATTACCCGATCCTGTATACCCAGGCGGCGAGCCATGAGGCCCAGCCCTATGGTTTCGACCTGGGCGGGCAGGCGCCGCGCGCCGCGCCACTTGCCCGGGCCCAGGCACGCGGCAGCATGGCGGTGTCCGCGCCGCTGGACATGATCAATGTCCAGCCGACCTACACCCGTGGCCTGCTGATGGTCGCTCCCGTCTTTGGCGATGAGGCGTCTGCGAATGGGTTGCCCCGAGGTTATGTGATGGCCTTGCTGAGCCTGCACCAGTTGATTGCCGAGAGCCTGCCCACCGTAGCCGACGACAACCTGGTGGTGCGCATTCTCGACCTGTCCAACGAGGGTGGTCACGAGGTGCTGTTCGATTCTGGCGGGCCGCCTGCGCGCATGGGCCTTGCCAGCAGTCACCTGCTGCACCTGGCTGACCATCACTACCAGCTCGACATTCGCCCAAGCCAGGACTTTCTATTGGCCAACCAGTCGTCGGCGGTACCGGTGGTGGCATTGCTCGGCGGCCTGTTGAGCGTATTGCTGGCGCTGTTGCTTTACAGCCTGTTCAGCCAGCGCCAACGTGCCCTGGGCCTGGTCGCACGGCGTACTGCCGAACTACGTGTCAGCGAGCAGTCGTTGCGCGAGACTCACAATCAGTTGCGCAGCGTGCTTGATGCTGCGACTCAGGTTGCGATTATCGCCACCAGCTTGCGCGGGGTGATCGGCACTTTCAATGCGGGTGCCGAACGCATGCTGGGCTATTCGGCCAGTGAAGCCCTGGGCCAGCTGCGTCTGGAGGACCTGGTACTGGCTGATGAGCTGCACCAGCGCGCCCATGCCCTGAGTCAGCGTTTTGGTCGCGAGGTCGGCGCCGGCCAGGCGATGTTTGCCGAGACTGCGCAGGAAGGTGGCGCACAGCCAGCGGACTGGACACTGGTGCGCAAGGACGGCAGCCATCTGCTGGCCAACATGCTGGTGACGGCGGTGCTGGATGAGCAGGGGTTGTGGGTGGGTTACCTGGCAATCTGCATCGATGTCACCGAGCGGCGTCGGGTACACGAGGCCCTGGCGGCCCGCGACCGCTTGCTGGAGAAACTCAGTGCCGAGGTACCTGGCGGAATCTACCAGTATCGCCTGGATGCTGATGGACATTCCTGTTTCCCCTACGCCAGCCAGGGGCTGCACGAGATCTATGAAGTGGACCTGGCGGTGTTGCGCGAGGATGCCACGGCGGTGTTCGAGCGAATTCACCCGGACGACCTGGAGCGGGTACGGCGTTCGGTGCGCTATTCCGCCGAGCACCTGACGCCATGGCGGGAGGAGTACCGGGTATGCCTGCCGCAAGCGGGGCTGCGCTGGGTGCGCGGGGAGGCGACGCCGGAGATCGGCGAGCACGGCAGCACGCTTTGGCATGGCTACCTGACGGATATCTCGGATCTCAAGCGGGTCGAGGAAGAGTTGCGCGCATTGTCGGTGACCGACGCCCTGACCGGCATTTACAACCGGCGCTATTTCCAGGAGCGGTTGCGCAACGAGCTGGATCGGGCGCAGCGCGAAGGTCTGGACCTGGCGGTGATCATGCTGGACATCGACCATTTCAAGCGTATCAACGATCAGTTCGGGCACGCGGTCGGGGATCATGTGCTGCGCAGCTTGTGCCAGCGGATCGCGCATCGGCTGCGGCGGACCGATGTGTTCTGCCGATTGGGTGGGGAGGAGTTCATGGTGTTGTGTCCCGGGAGCAATGCCGAGCAGGCGCGGGTGCTGGCACAGGAGTTATGGCGGGGGGTGCGCAGTGTGCCGGTGGAAGGCGTCGGGCGGGTCACGGCGAGTTTCGGGGTGGCGGGGTGGCGCGCTGGGGAGGGGGCGGATGCATTGTTGCTGCGGGCGGATGCTGGTGTATATGCGGCCAAGCAGGGGGGGAGGGATCGGGTTGAGGGGGAGTTGTTGTCTTGACTTAAGTTTGATGTTTTTGTTGATTGGCGAGTGGTAGTTAGTGTCGGTTTGAAGTTGCATGCGAATTCAGGTTGTATTTCGGTGCGTCGGTGTATTGTCTTATTTTCAATCGATAATTCTCCAAGTTTTGCTCTTGCTCTTGCTCTTGCTCTTGCTCTTGCTCTTGCTCTGCTTTTGCTTCTAAGTGCGCGATAGTTCAGGCGACACAAATTGCGACTTCAGGAGGCCGAACGCAGGTCTTGCGGAGGGAGGTGACGGGCATGGATGCCCGTCAAGCGCTGCGCCCCAGGATGGGGCGTTCAGCGCGGTCCTCCCGGGAGCAAGGCCGGAGTGAGGGGACCCCGGAGCGAAGCGTAGGGGCCGGATGAATGGAGCGAGCATTTTTTGGTTCCTTTTTGATGCTTCAAAAAGGGACCCGCCGTAAGGGCGGAAAGGTGATTATGCGTCACCATCGTAAATGAATGCGTATATAGCTTTTAAAACATACTCTGTGTAAGTCAAAGTCAAAGTCAAAGTCAAAGTCAAAGTCAAAGTCAAATGCGATTGGCGTGGGTTTTTACAGTTGTAAGCGCATTCATTTGCTATAATGACGCATATTCACCCTTTCGCCACCCGTGAACTGACCCCCGAAAGTTGGACAGGTAGCGCTATGCGGCCAGCGCTTGGGTTCGGAATTCTACCGGACTCAAGCCATTCAGTCTGAGACTGATGCGTTCTTGGTTGTAGTAGGCGATGTAATCCTCTAGTCCTGATGCCAGTTGCTCAACACTCTCAAACGACTCCAGGTAAAAAAACTCGCTCTTGAGCGTGCCGAAAAAGCTTTCCATGGCGGCGTTGTCCAGGCAATTGCCCTTACGCGACATGCTCTGCTCGATATTCTTCCCAGCCAGCATATGCCGGTAAGTTGGCTGTTGATACTGCCAGCCTTGATCGGAATGCAGTATCGGTGTGTCACCTGGATTCAGCCGCTCGAAGGCTTGCTCCAGCATTGTCGAAACCATCTTGAACTCAGGACGCCGGTTGATCTGATAAGCAAGGATCTCGCCGTTGTACAGGTCCATCACAGGCGAGAGAAACAGCTTCTGCCCCTTTACCTTGAACTCTGTCACGTCGGTTGCCCATTTCTGATTGGGGGCTTCTGCCTTGAATTTGCGTTTGAGTAGATCAGATGCAACAACCCCCTCGGAGCCTCGGTACGAGCGATATTTCTTAACTTTTACCAGAGATTTGAGGTCCATCAACTGCATCAGTCGCTGCACCTTCTTGTGGTTGACCACCTCGCCATTGTGCCCGAGGGCCGCAGTGATGCGACGATAGCCATACCGCCCCTTATTTCCGTGATAGAGGCTGTTGATGCGCTCTTTGAGAGCAGCATGCTTGTCAGCCACCAGCACTTTGCTTTGGTAATAAAAGGTACTGCGTGCCAGCCCTGCAGCACGTAGCAGCAGAGCAAGTCGATGCCCGCGCCTCAATCCTTGGATAGCCTGCGTTTTCTTGCCTGCGCAGTTCGAGGGTCCGCTTGGATCAAGGCATCGAGCTTTTTTAGATAAGCATTCTCCGCGCGCAGGTATTCCAGCTCTTCGAGCATTTGCTTTGGTGTCAGCTCGCTGTCCGTTGGAGTGGGCGGGCTTGTGCTGGACTGTTTTGATGGCTTGCGGGGCATGCTGAACTCTCGGGTACGGCGCGGGTGAAGGGCTTCTACTCCGCCTTTATCGTACAACCTTTTCCATTGCCTGATGCTACTCGGGCCGCGGATATCAAACTGCACGCAAGCTTGCTGAGCGGACAGTCCGTCTTGCTCAATGCACTGCAAAACCTTCAATTTGAACTGCGCGTCGTAGTGGCTGTACTTGGCAATCAAACCGGCTGCACCGTGTTGCTCGTAGCCCTTTACCCAGCGGCGTAACAGCGATGGACTCAGGTCATGCTTGAGCGCCACCTCATGAACACTGCGGGCAGAAAGGCACTCTTCGATGAGTATCTGCTTGAGTGCCAGGTTGTATTTCGTCATGGAACACCCTCCGGTTGGGGATCAGGTGTCCAACTTTCGGGGGTCAGTTCACCGGCGAGTCACTTTTTGTCAAACGCGACAAAAAGTAACCAAAAAACGCTGCGGGTATGACTCACCCACATGGGTTACAAATCAGTTCACGCACATAGGTAACAGTCTTTAACTGGCAGGGTCGGTTTTCGAGGATCTGACCATGCCTTGGCGAGAGCTGAAACCTATGGACCTTAAAATGCTTTTCATTGCGGATTACCTGCAGGGGCCGCCCAGCTTCAGCGCCCTGTGCCAGGCCTACGAGATCAGCCGAAAGACCGGCTACAAATGGGTCGAGCGATATGAGAAAGAGGGGCCTTCGGGGCTGGAAGAACGCAGCCGCCGCCGGTTGAACCAGGATTGGGTCGTACCCGCCGCAGTTCGCGAAGCCATCATCGAATTGCGCAGTCGAGGCGAAACGGAACCGGGGCCGAAAAAGATCCAGGCTGCGCTGCAGGAGCGTTTCCCTGATCAGGCGCCGCCCTCGAAGACAGCGATCTACAACATCCTCAAGAAAGCCCAATTGGTCAAACCACGCCGCTTACGTCAGCGTGTAGCGGTCTATCCCAAGCCCCTGGAGAAGGCCGAGTCGCCTAACCAGCTGTTCAGTGCGGACTACAAAGGTCAATTTCTGACAGGTGCAGGCGTCTGGTGCTATCCGCTGACGATCATGGATCACGCCAGTCGTTTCCTGCTCGCCTGCCACAGCATGCCCAATACCAACCTGCTGGAAACCCAGGCCGTTTTCACCCAAGTGTTCCGAGAGAATGGTTTGCCTGAGCGGATTCGTACCGATAACGGTGTGCCGTTTGCCAGTAAGGGGCGTGCGGGACTTTCTCAGCTGTCGATCTGGTGGCTGCGTCTAGGCATCATTCCCGAGCGCATTGCGCCTGGTCGGCCTGAACAAAATGGCCGCCACGAGCGCATGCATCGAACGCTCAAAAGCACGCTCCCATCGCCGCCGGCAGTGGCCTGGGAGGCTCAACAACGGCACTTTGATCGCTTTCGGCAGCACTACAATCACGAGCGCTTGCATGAAGCGCTGAAGCAGAAAACACCGGCGTCTTGCTACCAGCCATCTCCACGCCCATTCCCTGAAAAGCTCCCCGAAATGACCTATCCCAGTCATATCGAGAGCTTGCCGGCTGATAGCTCCGGCATCATCAATCGCCGGGGCTTGAGGATCTACGTAGGTTATGTGCTCAAGCACCAGACCATTGGACTGGAGCAGGTTGGGGATGGCGTCTGGGATGTTATTTTCGGTCCCATCATCCTTGGCAGAGTCGATGTGCGGGATGCCACTGATGGTTATGTAACACTCAAGGTGTCGTCACCTATGTGAGTGAACTTTTGTGTAACCCATGTGGGTGATCCGTACACTGCGCTCCATTCATCCGGCCCTCCGCTTCGCTCCGGGTCCCCTCACTCCGGCCTTGCTCCCGGGAGGACCGCGCTGAACGCCTCATCCTGGGGCGCAGCGCTTGACGGGCATCCATGCCCGTCACCTCCCTCCGCAAGACCTGCGTTCGGCCTCCTGAAGTCGCGAAGTTACGGGCGGCGCCTGGGCTGACGCAGCTGTCGCTAGCTGGGTATGGCGCTAGACTCCTGATCGGCAACGGCAACGGCAACGGCAACGGCAACGGCAACGGCAACGGCAACGGCAACGGCAACGGCAACGGCAACGGCAACGGCAACGGCAACGGCAACGGCAACGGCAGTATCAAAGGTAATTTGAGCGTTCGTCGGCGCGCCGACGTGGTCGGCTATCACTTCTCTGTCACGTAACTGTATTGTTGGCTATTCTCCAATCTGTCCCAGTACACTTCGGAACTGTTACGGTATTCTGGCCCGCAGTGAGCCACACAAGAACAATGACCCGTCAGCGCTTCGAGAACACGCCATGACCAACCTGCTGCTGTACCAGCGCATTGCCCAGCAACTGGCCGATGACATCCGTCGGGGTGTCTACCAGCCGGGTGAGCGGGTGCCGTCGGTGCGCAAGATGAGCGCGCAGCTCAATGTCAGCCATGCCACCGTACTGCAGGCTTACGCCAATCTCGAGGATCAGGGTCTGATACGTGCCCGGCCGCAGTCCGGCTACTACGTCCACCAGACCCCGGCGTTGACGGCGCAGACCCCGGATATCGCGCGGGTCGAGCGCCCGGGCCTGGTCACCCGGGCAAGCATCATCCAGCAAGTGCTAGTCGAGGCGCGGCGCGATGGGGTTTTCCCGTTCGGCGCCGCGGTGCCGCATGTGGACTACCTGCCCGTGCGTGCCCTGCACCAGCAGTTGGCCAAGGTAACGCGCTTCCATAGCCCGCGTGCCTTCAGCTACATGTTCAGCCCGGGGTTCGAACCCCTGCGCCGACAGATCGCCATACGCATGCGTGATGCCGGCGTACTGGTCGATCCACGTGAGGTGGTGGTCACCCATGGCTGTGTCGATGCGCTGCAGATGGCGCTGCGGGTCCTTACCCGGCCGGGCGACCTGATCGCGGCCGAGTCGCCCACTTACTACGGCCTGCTGCAATTGGCCGACCTGCTGGGGCTCAAGGTCATCGAAATCCCCAGCGATCCCTCTACCGGTATCAGCCTGGAGGCCCTGCAACTGGCCGCCAACCAGTGGTCAATCAAGGCGCTGGTGTTGACGGCGCGTTTGAGCAACCCGCTGGGCGGCACCATTCCTGAGGAGCGGCAGAAGCAACTGCTGCGTTTGGCATCGGATTTCGACATACAGATCGTCGAGGACGATATCTACGGCGAACTGATGTTTGAGCAGGGGCGCACCAAGGCGCTTAAGGCGTTTGATCGTCTTGACCGGGTGATCTACTGCTCGAGCTTCTCCAAGACCTTGTCACCAGGGGTGCGGGTCGGCTGGATGATCGCCGGGCGCTACCAGGACGAGATCCAGCGCCTGCAGACCTTCACCACGCACTCGGCCTGTAGTGTCACGCAGATGGCGGTGGCCGCCTACCTGGAGAACGGGGGCTACGATCGCCACCTGCGCTACATTCGCCAGGAATATCGCAAGAACCTCAGTGCCTACCAGCTGGCGGTGCAGCAGCATTTCCCTGAGGGCACGCAGATGACCCGGCCCACAGGTGGCTTCATCCTCTGGGTGAGCCTGCCAGGGCGAGTCAATACTCAGGAGCTGCATGTGCGGGCGTTGGAGCAGGGGATCAGCATTGCGCCGGGCCTGATCTTCAGTAACACCGAGCAGTTCAATCACTGTATCCGGCTTAATTGCGGCATTCCCTGGAACCGCGAGGCGGAGCGCGCGGTGATGACCCTGGGGCTGCTGGCCCAACAATTGTGCCGTGAGCCTACAGGTTCACTTTTGTAGGCTTGTCAGATGAGTGGGGAACAGGGAGCATACGCGTTTTGCAGCTTACGTTCCCGGTACCCATGAACCTGTTTCGTCCTCTTGTCATTGCCCTGTGTTGCGCGTTGCCCTGGCTGCCGGCCGGAGCGGTGCAGGCTGCCGAGCCTGCTGCCAAGGCGCAGGGGGTGCACAAGTCGGCGGCCAAGACTGCAGCCAAGTCCAAGGCTAAACCAAAGGCCAAGCCCAAGGTGAAGGCCAAGCCTGTCAGCAAGGCTGTCGCCAAACCGCTGCACAAGCCGAAGATCGACCTGAGCCTGCCGAGTGAGATGGTCAGGCATCTCGAGCCGGACCTGGGTGGCGGGCCGGTGGTGCGCAAGCCTCTGCTGCCGTCGATGTTCCCCACCAAGCCGGAATCCGAAAGCAGCCCGTTCCAGCTCAACGGCCGACTGATCAGCAACGAAATGCAGCTGCAGTTGCGCAACGACAGCCGGCGCGATGTCGAAGGTGCAGCGATCGATTTCGAGTTTCGTAACTGACTGCCGGGTCACGGTCTTTTTCATTCGCTCGGCAATTTCAAACATATGTTTGAGCGGTTAGTATCCAGGGACGTTCGTCCCGTTTTGCTCCTGGGAGTCCTGTTGTCATGAAATGCCGCGAGGGCTGCGGTGCCTGCTGCATCGCCCCGTCCATCAGTTCGCCTATCCCCGGCATGCCCCAGGGCAAGCCGGCCGGCGAACGCTGTCTGCACCTTAATGTCGAAAACCTCTGTGCGCTGTTCGGCAAGCCCGAGCGACCGCAGGTGTGTGGCGGCTTCAAGGCGGAAGCGGACATCTGTGGCAACGATCGTGACGAGGCCATCCGCATCATCGGGTGGTTGGAGCAAATGACGGCGGCATGACAGGTTGGATCCTCGACAACAAGGAACAAGATGATGAGATCGATCAAGCGTATTGCACTGCTGTGTGGCATGGGTGTCGTGCTGGCACCCACGGCCTGGGCCGAGAACTGGCAGGTGGCCAAGGACGAGGAGGGGATCAAGGTGTCCCTCAGCGAGGTGGCCGGTTCCAAGTACAAGGCCTACCGTGGCGTGACCGTGATCAAGGCACCACTGGCCAAGGTCAAGGCGTTGCAGGAGGACGTGGTCGGGGCCTGCGCCTGGATCCACGAGTGCAAGTCGCAGAAACTGCTCAAGAGCGAGGGCGACCAGAGCTGGACCTACACTCAGTTCAATACGCCATGGCCGGTGACGCCACGCGATTCCGTCCTGCATGTGACCACTGTCCAGGAGGCTGATGGTAGCCTGACCCGCAAGCTTGAGGAGCAGCCGAAGTATCTGCCGGAGGAAAAGGGCTTCGTGCGCGTCGCCCAGGTAGAGGGCTACTGGAAGCTGGTGCCCAAGGGTGACAGCACCGAGGTGACCTACCAGGTGCACACCGAACCAGGTGGCAGCGTGCCGTCCTGGCTGGCCAACAAGTTCGTGGTGGATGCACCGTTCAATACCCTGAAGGGGTTGAAGGAGCGTGCCGAGAAACAGTGATCGGCTTTGGTAATGCAGAAACAAGAAAGGCTGCCCGAGGGCAGCCTTTTTGCGTTCGGCCGAAAAGGCTTACTTGCGGTCTTTCAGCTCGACGATGTCACGCTGCTCGTAGCCGGTGTAAAGCTGGCGCGGGCGGCCGATCTTGTACGGGCTGGAGAGCATTTCCTTCCAGTGCGAGATCCAGCCGACGGTCCGCGCCAGGGCGAAGATCACAGTGAACATGCTGGTCGGAATGCCGATGGCCTTGAGAATGATGCCCGAGTAGAAGTCGACGTTCGGGTACAGCGAGCGCTCGACGAAGTACGGATCGGTCAGGGCGATCTCTTCCAGGCGCATGGCCAGTTCCAGCTGCGGGTCGTTCTTGATGCCCAGCTCGTTGAGCACTTCGTCGCAGGTCTGCTTCATCACGGTGGCGCGCGGGTCGCGGTTCTTGTACACGCGGTGACCGAAGCCCATGAGCTTGAACGGGTCGTTCTTGTCCTTGGCCTTGGCGATGAACTTGTCGATGTTCGAGACATCGCCGATTTCATCGAGCATGGTCAGTACGGCTTCGTTCGCACCGCCGTGGGCAGGGCCCCACAGTGCGGCGATACCGGCGGCGATACAGGCGAACGGGTTTGCGCCCGAGGAGCCCGCCAGGCGCACGGTGGAGGTGGAGGCGTTCTGCTCGTGGTCGGCGTGGAGGATGAAGATCCGGTCCATCGCCTTGGCCAGCACCGGGCTGATCGGTTTGATCTCGCACGGGGTGTTGAACATCATGTGCAGGAAGTTTTCCGCGTACGACAGGTCGTTGCGCGGGTACATCATGGGCTGGCCCATGGAGTACTTGTAGACCATCGCGGCCAGGGTCGGCATTTTTGCGACCAGGCGTACCGCGGAGATTTCGCGGTGCTGCGGGTTATTGATGTCCAGCGAGTCGTGATAGAACGCCGACAGAGCGCCGACCACGCCGCACATCACCGCCATCGGGTGGGCGTCGCGGCGGAAGCCGTTGAAGAACGACTTCAGCTGCTCGTGAACCATGGTGTGGTTCTTCACGGTGCTGACGAACTGGGCCTTCTGCTCGGCATTCGGCAATTCACCGTTGAGCAGAAGGTAGCAGGTCTCGAGGTAGTCCGACTGTTCGGCGAGCTGTTCGATCGGGTAGCCGCGGTGCAGCAGCACGCCCTTGTCGCCATCAATGTAGGTGATCTTCGACTCGCACGATGCGGTCGCCATGAAACCTGGGTCGAAGGTGAAGTGGCCTGATGCCCCCAACCCGCGGACGTCGATAACATCGGGACCAACGGTGCCGGTTAAAATGGGCAGCTCGACGGGGGCAGCGCCCTCGATGATCAACTGCGCTTTTTTGTCAGCCATGTGGCCTCCTATTAATGCTTGAAATCATCAGACAGACCCCCCACGCAGGGCCCGCACCACTATAGAGGGATAAATTCGAATGTCAATTTGCCTAAAGGCTGGTTGAAACGCCCTCTGAGGCCTAATTTTTCACGAAATTCTCGCCCGTTTACGCCTTTTGTCCGTTAAAGGCAATGCGCTATTTGGGCTAGCCCCTCACGTTGTCATAAGCAGCCTAACTGTCTATACTCGGCAGCCGACTCCCAGGGGCTTTCAAGCCCGCCCTGCTGGGTGTCGTCGCTCTCCTGGGTGGTGGGTACCTGACCAGTACACTTACCAACAACTTTGCCCTGTTAGCTAGGGGCTCTTCAGTGTGAAAAAAGCCGTGAAAAGCCAACGACCTGTAAACCTAGACCTAAGGACCATCAAACTCCCGATCACCGCGTACACGTCCATTCTTCACCGTATTTCCGGCGTCATCCTCTTCCTCGGCCTTGCCATCATGCTGTACGCACTGGGCAAGTCGCTGGGTTCGGAGGAAGGCTTTGCCGAGGTGAAGGCGTGTCTGACCAGTCCGCTGGCCAAACTGGTGACCTGGGGCCTGCTGTCCGGCCTGCTGTACCACCTCGTGGCAGGTGTGCGCCACCTGATCATGGACATGGGGGTCGGTGAGACGCTGGAAGGCGGCAAGCTGGGCTCGAAAATCGTGATCGTCATCTCCGTGGTGCTGATCGTTCTGGCAGGAGTTTGGGTATGGTAACTAACGTCACGAACCTGTCGCGTTCGGGCCTCTACGACTGGATGGCGCAGCGCGTCTCGGCGGTCGTTCTCGCGGCTTACTTCATTTTCCTGATCGGCTACCTCGCCGCCCACCCGGGCATCGACTACGCCCAGTGGCATGCTCTGTTCACCAACAATGCGATGCGCATCTTCAGTCTGCTGGCCCTCGTTGCCCTGGGCGCACACGCCTGGGTCGGCATGTGGACCATTGCCACCGACTACCTGACGCCGATGGCGTTCGGCAAGTCGGCGACTGCGATTCGTTTCCTGTTCCAGGCGGTATGCGGCGTTGCGATGTTCGCTTACTTCGTCTGGGGTGTGCAGATTCTCTGGGGTATCTGATTCATGGCTAACATTCCAACCATTTCCTTCGACGCCATCATCATTGGTGGTGGCGGCGCGGGCATGCGCGCAGCACTGCAACTGGCTCAAGGCGGCCACAAGACCGCCGTAGTCACCAAGGTGTTCCCGACCCGTTCGCATACCGTTTCCGCCCAGGGCGGCATCACCTGCGCCATCGCTTCGGCCGACCCGAACGACGACTGGCGCTGGCACATGTACGATACCGTCAAGGGTTCCGACTACATCGGTGACCAGGACGCTATCGAGTACATGTGTCAGGAAGGCCCGGCCGCGGTCTTCGAGCTCGACCATATGGGCCTGCCGTTCTCGCGTACCGAAACCGGCCGTATCTACCAGCGTCCGTTCGGTGGCCAGTCCAAGGACTTCGGCAAGGGCGGCCAGGCTGCCCGTACCTGTGCAGCCTCCGACCGTACCGGTCACGCGCTGCTGCACACCCTGTACCAGGGCAACCTGAAGGCAGGCACCACCTTCCTCAACGAGTACTACGCCGTTGACCTGGTGAAAAACCAGGACGGCGCTTTCGTCGGTGTGATCGCGATCTGCATCGAAACCGGCGAAACCATGTACATCAAGTCCAAGGCCACCGTGCTGGCGACTGGCGGTGCTGGTCGTATCTACGCCTCCACCACCAACGCCCTGATCAATACCGGCGACGGTATCGGCATGGCCCTGCGTGCCGGCGTACCGGTGCAGGACATCGAGATGTGGCAGTTCCACCCGACCGGCATCGCCGGCGCCGGTGTATTGGTCACCGAAGGTTGCCGCGGTGAGGGTGGCTACCTGATCAACGCCCACGGCGAGCGCTTCATGGAGCGTTACGCGCCGAACGCGAAAGACCTGGCCGGCCGCGACGTGGTCGCTCGTTCCATGGTCAAGGAAATCATCGCCGGCAACGGCGTGGGCCCGAACAAGGACCACGTGCTGCTGAAGCTGGATCACCTGGGCGAGGAAGTGCTGCACAGCCGCTTGCCAGGTATCTGCGAGCTGTCCAAGACCTTCGCCCACGTCGATCCAGTAGTCGCCCCGGTACCGGTCGTGCCGACCTGCCACTACATGATGGGCGGCGTCGCCACCAACATTCATGGCCAGGCCATCACCATGGACGCCGAAGGCAAGGATCACATCATCCCGGGCTTGTTCGCCGTGGGTGAAGTGGCTTGCGTATCGGTCCACGGCGCCAACCGCCTGGGCGGCAACTCGCTGCTCGACCTGGTGGTGTTCGGCCGTGCCGCCGGCCTGCACCTGGAAAAGGCGCTGACCGAAGGCGTCGAGTACCGCGATGCCAGCGACACCGACGTCGATGTTGCCCTGAACCGCCTGAACAAGCTCAACGAGCGTACCAGCGGCGAAGACGTGGCAAGCCTGAAGCGCGAACTGCAGAGCTGCATGCAGAACTACTTCGGTGTATTCCGTACCGGTGAATACATGCAGAAGGGTATCGAGCAACTGGCTGGCCTGCGTGACCGCATCGCCAACGTCAAGATCAACGACAAGTCCCAGGCCTTCAACACTGCGCGTATCGAAGCGCTGGAGCTGCAGAACCTGCTGGAAGTCGCCGAAGCTACCGCCATCGCGGCCGAAGCCCGTAAAGAGTCCCGTGGCGCACACGCCCGTGAAGACTTCGAAGACCGTGACGACGAAAACTGGCTGTGCCACACCCTGTACTACCCGGGTGAGAAGCGCGTCGCCAAGCGTGGTGTCAACTTTGCGCCGAAGACAGTTCCTGCCTTCGAACCAAAAGTCCGGACTTACTAAGGGTGGCTGCTATGTTGAAAGTCGAAGTTTATCGCTACAACCCCGACACCGACTCGGCGCCCAAGATGGAGTCGTTCGACGTCGATACCGGCGGCAAGGACCTGATGGTTCTGGACGTGCTGGCACTGATCAAGGAAAAGGACGAGGGCTTCTCGTATCGTCGCTCCTGCCGTGAAGGCGTGTGCGGTTCCGATGGCATGAACATGAACGGCAAGAACGGCCTGGCCTGCATCACCCCGCTGTCGGGCGTGGTCAAGGGCAATAAGCTGGTACTGCGTCCGCTGCCTGGCCTGCCGGTCATTCGTGACCTGGTGGTCGATATGAGCATCTTCTACAAGCAGTACGAGAAGGTGAAGCCATTCCTGCAGAACGACACGCCGGCCCCGGCCATCGAGCGTCTGCAGTCGCCGGAAGACCGCGACAAGCTGGACGGTCTGTACGAGTGCATCCTGTGTGCTTGCTGCTCGACCTCCTGCCCATCGTTCTGGTGGAACCCGGACAAGTTCCTGGGCCCCGCCGCCCTGCTGCAGGCCTACCGCTTCCTGGCCGATAGCCGTGACACCAAGACTCAGGAGCGCCTGGCGTCCCTGGATGACCCGTTCAGCGTGTTCCGCTGCCGCGGGATCATGAACTGCGTGAACGTTTGCCCGAAGGGTCTGAACCCGACCAAGGCAATCGGCCACGTACGTAACATGCTGCTGCAAAGCGGCACCTGATTCAAAGCGTTGTACCTGCAGTAAGCCGAGGTGCGGGTGGTGAGCCCGCACTGAGGTAAAACCCGAGCAAGGGCTCACAAAGCCCGCGCTCATTACCTATGAAGATATGAGACCAGCAGGGGCTTCCGGGCTGGTACCCGGAAAATCAGCAGGATCCAGGTGGCGTGGTTCAGTCGCTGTGTTCGGACTTTTCCAGGTTTGCTGTGGCTCTCGCCGATCAGTCCCCTAACCGAGGGTGACCAAGCATGCAAGAAAGCGTGATGCAGCGCATGTGGGAAAGCGCCCACCTTTCAGGTGGTAACGCTGCATATGTGGAAGAGCTTTATGAGCTCTACCTGCACGACCCTAACGCTGTGCCAGAAGAGTGGCGCACTTACTTCCAGAAGTTGCCCGCCGACGGCAGCACCGCTACCGATGTCTCGCACTCGACGATCCGCGACCATTTCGTACTGCTGGCAAAGAACCAGCGCCGCGCCCAACCGGTTTCCGCCGGGAGCGTGAGCACAGAACACGAGAAGAAGCAGGTTGAAGTGCTGCGACTGATCCAGGCCTATCGTATGCGCGGCCATCAGGCTGCCAAGCTCGACCCGTTGGGGTTGTGGCAGCGTCCTGCGCCCGTAGACCTGTCGATCAATCATTACGGCTTGACCAATGCCGATCTTGATACGACCTTCCGTGCCGGCGACCTGTTCATCGGCAAAGAGGAAGCGAGCCTACGCGAAATTTTCGAGGCGCTCGAGAAGACATATTGTCGCACCATTGGTGCCGAATTCACCCACATCGTCGATTCCGAGCAGCGCAGCTGGTTCCAGCAGCGCCTGGAAAGCGTGCGTGGCCGCCCCGAGTTCTCCGCCGACGTGCAGGCACATCTGCTCGAGCGCGTCACGGCCGGTGAGGGCCTTGAGAAGTATCTGGGCACCAAGTACCCGGGCACCAAGCGCTTTGGCCTGGAAGGCGGTGAGAGCCTGATCCCGATGCTGGACGAAATGATCCAGCGCTCCGGTTCCTACGGTACCAAGGAAGTCGTGATCGGCATGGCCCACCGTGGCCGTCTGAACGTGCTCGTCAATACCTTCGGCAAGAACCCGCGCGAGCTGTTCGACGAGTTCGAAGGCAAGAAGATGAACGAGCTGGGCTCCGGTGACGTGAAGTACCACCAGGGGTTCTCCTCCAACGTGATGACCCCCGGTGGCGAAGTCCACCTGGCCATGGCGTTCAACCCCTCCCACCTGGAAATCGTCTCGCCAGTGGTGGAAGGTTCGGTTCGCGCCCGCCAAGATCGCCGCAACGACAGCGTTGGCGACAAGGTTCTGCCGATTTCGATCCACGGCGACGCAGCGTTCGCCGGCCAGGGCGTGGTCATGGAAACCTTCCAGATGTCGCAGACCCGCGGTTTCAAGACCGGCGGCACCGTGCACATCGTGATCAACAACCAGGTCGGCTTCACCATCAGCAATCCGCTCGACGCGCGTTCAACCGAGTACGCCACCGACGTTGCCAAGATGATCCAGGCGCCGATCCTGCACGTGAACGGCGACGATCCTGAAGCGGTGATGTTCGTCACCCAGCTGGCCATCGATTACCGCATGCAGTTCAAGCGTGATGTGGTCATCGACTTGGTCTGCTACCGCCGCCGCGGCCACAACGAGGCCGACGAGCCGAACGGCACCCAGCCGCTCATGTACCAGCAGATCAGCAAGCAGCGCACCACCCGTGAGTTGTACGCCGAGCAACTGATCAGCGCCGGCCGCATCGATGCCGAACGCGCCCAGGCCAAGATCGACGAGTATCGCAACGCCCTGGACAACGGCCTGCATGTAGTCAAGAGCCTGGTCAAGGAGCCGAACCGCGAGCTGTTCGTCGACTGGCGTCCCTACCTGGGCCATGCCTGGACCGCGCGTCATGACACCCGCTTCGACCTCAAGACCCTGCAGGAACTGTCGGCCAAGCTGCTGGAGCTTCCAGAAGGCTTCGTCGTCCAGCGTCAGGTCGCCAAGATCTACGAAGATCGCCAGAAGATGCAGGCCGGTGGCTTGCCGATCAACTGGGGCTACGCCGAGACCATGGCCTACGCCACCCTGCAGTTCGAAGGGCACCCGATCCGCATGACCGGCCAGGACATCGGCCGTGGCACCTTCTCGCACCGTCACGCGGTGCTGCACAACCAGAAGGACGCCAGCACCTACGTACCGCTGAAGAACCTGTTCCCGGGCCAGCCGCGCTTCGAACTGTACGACTCCTTCCTTTCGGAAGAAGCCGTGCTGGCCTTCGAATACGGCTACTCGACCACCACGCCGAACGCGCTGGTGATCTGGGAAGCCCAGTTCGGCGACTTCGCCAACGGTGCGCAAGTGGTGATCGACCAGTTCATCACCAGCGGTGAGCACAAGTGGGGCCGCCTGTGCGGTCTGACCATGCTGCTGCCACACGGTTATGAAGGGCAAGGTCCGGAGCACTCCTCCGCGCGTCTGGAGCGTTACCTGCAGCTGTGCGCCGAGCACAACATCCAGGTTTGCGTGCCGACCACCCCGGCCCAGATCTACCACCTGCTGCGTCGCCAGGTCATCCGTCCGCTGCGCAAACCGCTGATCGTGCTGACGCCGAAGTCGCTGCTGCGCCACAAGCTGGCCATCTCGACGCTGGAAGATCTGGCCGAAGGTTCGTTCCAGACCGTGATCCCGGAAATCGACAACCTCGATCCGGCCAAGGTCGAGCGTCTGGTCCTGTGCGGTGGCAAGGTCTACTACGACCTGCTGGAAAAACGCCGTGCCGAAGGCCGCGAAGACATCGCCATCGTGCGTATCGAGCAGCTGTATCCGTTCCCTGAGGACGACCTGGTCGAAATCCTGGCGCCTTACACCAACCTCAAGCATGCAGTGTGGTGTCAGGAAGAGCCGATGAACCAGGGCGCCTGGTACAGCAGCCAGCATCACATGCGCCGTATCCTGGGCCGCCACAACAAGGCACTGGTTCTGGAATACGCCGGCCGCGACGCTTCCGCCGCGCCAGCCTGTGGTTACGCATCGAAGCACGCCGAGCAGCAGGAAAAACTGCTGCAAGACGCGTTCACCGTCTAACGCCTTCGCGCACCTGAAACCGAATTTAAGGAAACACAGATAATGGCTATCGAGATCAAAGCCCCAACCTTCCCGGAATCGGTTGCCGATGGCACCGTTGCCACCTGGCACAAGCAGCCGGGCGACGCCGTCAAGCGTGACGAGCTGATCGTCGACATCGAAACCGACAAGGTCGTCCTTGAAGTCCTGGCCACTGCCGACGGCGTGCTGGGCGCCATCGTCAAGGGCGAGGGCGACACCGTCCTGTCCGACGAAGTGCTGGGTTCGATCGTGGAGGGCGGCGCTGCCGCCGCTGCTCCGGCTGCTGCCCCGGCCGCTGCCGCTCCAGCCGCCGCTGCCGCCGACGCTGGTGAAGACGACCCGGTTGCCGCCCCGGCTGCGCGCAAGCTGGCCGAAGAGAACGGCATCGACCTGGCTACCGTTGCCGGCACCGGCAAGGGCGGTCGCATCACCAAGGAAGACGTCGTTGCCGCCGTCGCCAACAAGAAGTCCGCCCCGGCTCCAGCGGCCAAGCCTGCCGCCGCAGCCGCCGCTGCCCCGGTTGTCGTTGCCGCCGGCGACCGTACCGAGAAGCGCGTGCCGATGACCCGTCTGCGCGCCAAGATTGCCGAGCGTCTGGTCGAAGCCCAGTCGAACATGGCGATGCTGACCACCTTCAACGAAGTCGACATGACCGAGGTCATGGCCCTGCGTTCGAAGTACAAGGACTTGTTCGAGAAGACCCACAACGGCGTGCGCCTGGGCTTCATGTCGTTCTTCGTCAAGGCCGCCACCGAGGCGCTCAAGCGCTTCCCGGCAGTCAACGCCTCGATCGACGGCAACGACATTGTCTACCACGGTTATGCCGACGTCGGCGTCGCCGTGTCCAGCGACCGTGGCCTGGTGGTGCCGGTACTGCGTAATGCCGAGTCGATGAGCCTGGCTGAGATCGAGAACGGCATCGCCACCTTCGGCAAGAAGGCCCGTGACGGCAAGCTGGCCATCGAAGAGATGACCGGCGGTACCTTCACCATCACCAACGGTGGTACCTTCGGCTCGATGATGTCGACCCCGATCGTCAACCCGCCGCAGGCCGCGATCCTGGGTATGCACAACATCATCCAGCGCCCGATGGCCATCAATGGCCAGGTCGTGATCCGTCCGATGATGTACCTGGCGCTGTCTTATGACCACCGCCTGATCGACGGCAAGGAAGCGGTAACCTTCCTGGTGACCATCAAGAACCTGCTGGAAGATCCGTCTCGCCTGCTGCTGGACATCTAATCAACTAGCTGCGCGCCGCCGGCCCCGTTCTTCAAGAGACGGGGCCGTGCGGTACGCGGCTTGTAGCTTGTAGCTGATAAGGAATCTTTTATGACCCAGAAATTCGACGTAGTGGTGATTGGTGCAGGTCCTGGCGGCTATGTTGCCGCCATCAAGGCTGCCCAACTCGGTCTGAAGACTGCCTGTATCGAGAAATACACCGACGCCGAGGGCAAGCTGGCCCTGGGCGGCACCTGCCTGAACGTAGGTTGCATTCCTTCCAAGGCACTGCTGGACAGCTCCTGGAAGTACAAGGAAGCCAAAGAGAGCTTCAACGTCCACGGTATCTCCACGGGTGAAGTGAAGATGGACGTCGCCGCGATGGTTGGCCGCAAGGCCGGCATCGTCAAGAACCTGACCGGCGGTGTTGCCACCCTGTTCAAGGCCAACGGCGTCACTTCGATCCAGGGCCACGGCAAGCTGCTGGCCGGCAAGAAAGTCGAAGTTACCAAGGCTGACGGCACTACCGAAGTCATCGAAGCCGAGAACGTGATCCTGGCTTCCGGCTCGCGCCCGATCGATATTCCTCCGGCTCCGGTCGACCAGAAAGTCATCGTCGACTCCACCGGCGCACTGGAATTCCAATCGGTTCCTAAGCGCCTGGGCGTCATCGGTGCCGGCGTTATCGGCTTGGAACTGGGTTCGGTCTGGGCGCGCCTGGGTGCCGAAGTCACCGTGCTCGAGGCCCTGGACACCTTCCTGATGGCTGCCGACACTGCCGTGTCGAAAGAGGCCCAGAAGACCCTGACCAAGCAAGGCCTGGACATCAAGCTGGGCGCTCGCGTCACCGGCTCGAAAGTCAACGGCGACGAAGTCGAAGTTACCTACACCAATGCCGAAGGCGAGCAGAAGATCACCTTCGACAAGCTGATCGTCGC
This sequence comes from Pseudomonas soli, assembly GCF_021283165.2. Classification (NCBI taxonomy): domain Bacteria; kingdom Pseudomonadati; phylum Pseudomonadota; class Gammaproteobacteria; order Pseudomonadales; family Pseudomonadaceae; genus Pseudomonas; species Pseudomonas soli. The sequence goes on along the minus strand of NZ_CP128543.1, from coordinate 4,119,733 downwards.
GGTCGGCCGTCGCCCGGTGACCACCGACCTGCTGGCCGCCGACAGCGGTGTGACCATTGACGAGCGTGGCTACATCTTCGTTGACGATCACTGCGCCACCAGCGTTCCTGGCGTGTTCGCCATCGGCGACGTGGTGCGCGGCATGATGCTGGCGCACAAGGCCTCGGAAGAGGGCATCATGGTCGTCGAGCGCATCAAGGGCCACAAAGCCCAGATGAACTATGACCTGATTCCTTCCGTCATCTACACCCACCCGGAGATCGCGTGGGTCGGCAAGACCGAACAGGCGTTGAAAGCCGAAGGCGTTGAGGTTAACGTGGGCACCTTCCCGTTCGCGGCCAGCGGCCGTGCGATGGCAGCCAACGATACCGGTGGTTTCGTCAAGGTCATCGCCGATGCTAAAACCGATCGTGTGCTGGGTGTACATGTGATCGGCCCATCCGCTGCCGAGCTGGTCCAGCAAGGCGCGATCGCAATGGAATTCGGCACCAGTGCCGAGGATCTGGGCATGATGGTCTTCAGCCATCCGACCCTGTCCGAAGCGCTGCATGAAGCAGCGCTGGCGGTGAATGGCGGTGCCATTCACGTCGCCAACCGTAAGAAGCGTTAATTATAAGAAACCACGGCGGGCTGCCCGTCGTGGGTCTTGCGTGCAAGACTCACCGCGGAACGTCCGCCGGACCGGATCACATGGGAAAACCCAGGGTCAACGGTCACAGGTGGTGCGGCGCCAGTAATGGCGCAGCGCCGAAGCGCAGTACCTAACGAAGACGGTAAAAAGCATGAATCTTCACGAGTATCAGGGTAAGCAGCTGTTCGCTGAGTACGGCCTGCCAGTTTCCAAGGGTTTCGCAGTCGACACCCCTGAAGCTGCAGCAGAAGCCTGCGACAAGATCGGCGGTTCCGAGTGGGTTGTAAAAGCCCAGGTCCACGCCGGTGGTCGCGGTAAAGCGGGCGGCGTCAAGCTGGTTCGCAGCAAGGAAGACGCCAAGGCGTTCGCTGCACAGTGGCTTGGCAAGAACCTGGTTACCTACCAGACCGACGCCAATGGTCAGCCAGTTTCCAAGATCCTGGTCGAGTCCTGCACTGACATCGCCAAAGAGCTCTACCTGGGCGCTGTAGTCGACCGTTCGAGCCGCCGCATCGTGTTCATGGCCTCCACCGAAGGTGGCGTGGACATCGAGAAAGTCGCTCACGACACTCCTGAGAAGATCCTCAAGGCCACCATCGATCCACTGGTCGGTGCCCAGCCGTTCCAGGGTCGCGAGCTGGCGTTCCAGCTGGGCCTGGAAGGCAAGCAAGTTCAGCAGTTCGCCAAGATCTTCGTAGGCCTGGCCAAGCTGTTCAAGGATCACGATCTGGCCCTGCTGGAAGTGAACCCGCTGGTGATCAAGGCCGATGGCGATCTGCACTGCCTCGATGCCAAGATCAACATCGACGCCAACGCCATGTACCGTCAGCCGAAGCTGAAGACCTTCCACGATCCGTCGCAGGATGACGCCCGTGAAGCCCACGCCGCCAAGTTCGAACTGAACTACGTTGCCCTCGAAGGCAACATCGGCTGCATGGTCAACGGTGCCGGCCTGGCCATGGGTACCATGGACATCGTCAACCTGCACGGCGGCAAGCCTGCCAACTTCCTCGACGTTGGCGGCGGCGCTACCAAAGAGCGCGTTACCGAAGCGTTCAAGATCATCCTGTCCGACAGCAATGTCGCGGCCGTACTGGTCAACATCTTCGGCGGCATCGTTCGCTGCGACATGATTGCCGAAGGCATCATTGGCGCGGTGAAAGAGGTCGGCGTCAAGGTTCCGGTCGTCGTTCGCCTTGAAGGCAACAACGCCGAACTGGGCGCTAAAGTACTGGCAGAAAGCGGTTTGAACATCATTGCGGCAACCAGCCTGACCGACGCTGCTCAACAAGTTGTCAAAGCTGCGGAGGGCAAGTAATGAGCGTCCTGATCAATAAAGACACCAAAGTCATCTGCCAGGGCTTCACCGGCTCGCAGGGTACCTTCCACTCCGAACAAGCCATCGCCTACGGCACCAAGATGGTCGGCGGCGTCACCCCGGGCAAGGGTGGCACCACCCACCTGGGCCTGCCGGTGTTCAACACCGTGAAAGAAGCTGTGGAAGCTACCGGCGCTGACGCGTCGGTCATCTACGTACCGGCTCCTTTCTGCAAGGACTCGATCCTGGAAGCCGCCTTCGGTGGCATCAAGCTGATCGTCTGCATCACCGAGGGTATCCCTACCCTCGACATGCTGGACGCCAAGGTCAAGTGCGACGAGCTGGGCGTGACCCTGATCGGCCCGAACTGCCCAGGCGTGATCACTCCGGGCGAGTGCAAGATCGGCATCATGCCAGGTCACATCCACCTGCCAGGCAAGGTCGGTATCGTTTCGCGTTCCGGCACCCTGACCTATGAAGCTGTCAAGCAGACCACCGACGCCGGCTTCGGCCAGTCGACCTGCGTCGGCATCGGCGGTGACCCGATCCCGGGCTCCAACTTCATCGACATCCTGAAGCTGTTCCAGGAAGACCCGAAGACCGAAGCGATCGTCATGATCGGTGAAATCGGCGGTTCCGCTGAAGAAGAAGCCGCGGCCTACATCAAGGCCAACGTGACCAAGCCTGTCGTTTCCTACATCGCCGGTGTTACCGCACCTGCTGGCAAGCGCATGGGCCACGCTGGCGCCATCATCTCCGGTGGCAAGGGTACTGCGGACGAGAAGTTCGCCGCCCTGCAGGACGCTGGTGTGAAAACCGTGCGTTCCCTGGCTGACATCGGCAAGGCTCTGGCCGAGCTGACTGGCTGGGAAGTCAAGAAGTAAGTAACACGCAATACCCCCCACGCGCACAAAGGCCACCTTCGGGTGGCCTTTGTCGTTAACGGGGATCGCTTGGAAGATGGGGCTGCACACCTTCGGAAATTCCGATGGTCGCTATCAGGATTTTCAACCAGACATTCGTTTGAATACGCAATAAATTGTCGCTGAACACGTTCAACAAGACGACAAACACATACGCACATCGGACAAGCAGCACTGTGCCAGTGCGTTTGTCAGGCAAAACAGGTAGGCTACGCGTTCACTCTGTGCCCGTACCCCAAAAGGGAACGACACGCTAAACGGGTCTGGCTCACCAAGCCGGGCAGCATTTCCCTTCATCCTATGGGAAATCCCCTCCGACTCCCGATTTCAGCAGTGTGGTATTTCCTTAAATGAAAGTGTTAAAAGGCCAGGATATCCTGGCGCTTGGCTTTATGACGTTTGCGCTTTTCGTAGGCGCCGGCAACATCATCTTCCCACCTATCGTCGGCCTGCAGTCTGGCCCGAACGTATGGATGGCCGCACTCGGCTTCCTGGTCACCGCCGTGGGCCTGCCGGTCATCACCGTGATCGCCCTGGCCAAGGTCGGTGGCGGCATGGATGCCCTGAGCAGCCCGATCGGCAAGTTCTTCGGCGGCCTGCTGGCGGCGGTGTGCTACCTCTCGGTCGGCCCGCTGTTCGCCACCCCGCGCACTGCGACCGTGTCGTTCGAAGTGGGCGTGGCACCGCTGACCGGTGAAAGCCCGCTCGCTCTGCTCATTTACAGCGTGGTGTACTTCGCGGTGGTCCTGGCCGTGTCCATGTACCCGGGCAAGCTGCTCGACACCGTAGGGCGTTTCCTCGCGCCGTTGAAGATCATCGCCCTGGCTGTGCTGGGCATCGCGGCGTTCGCATTGCCGGCCGGCACCATCGGTGAGGCCCAGCCTGCCTACGCCGCCGCTGCGTTCTCCAAAGGTTTCTCCGATGGTTACCTGACCATGGACACGCTGGGGGCACTGGTCTTCGGTATCGTCATCGTCAATGCCATCCGTTCGCGTGGTGTCGAGTCGCCGAAGCTGATCACCCGCTATGCCATCATTGCGGGCCTGATTGCCGGCCTGGGTCTGGTCCTGGTGTATGTCAGCCTGTTCCGCCTCGGCGCGGGCAGTCATGACATCGCAGCCGATGCCACCAACGGTGCGATGGTATTGCATGCCTATGTGCAGCACACCTTCGGTTCGCTGGGCAGTGGTTTCCTGGCGGTACTGATCGCGCTGGCCTGCCTGGTCACCGCCGTGGGTCTGACCTGCGCCTGTGCCGAATACTTCAGCCAGATCCTGCCGCTGTCGTACCGTGCGCTGGTGGTGATCCTGGCTGGTTTCTCGCTGGTGATCTCCAACCTGGGCCTGACCAAGCTGATCATGTTCTCGATTCCCGTGCTGACGGCGATCTATCCGCCGTGCATCGTGGTCGTGGGCCTGAGCTTCGTGAAGGACCTGTGGAACTCGCCAACCCGCATCCTGGCGCCGGTCATGCTGGTGTCGCTGGTGTTCGGCGTTGTCGACGCCATCAAGGGCAGCAGCTTCGCCCACGCACTGCCTGACGCCCTGGCTCACCTGCCGTTCAGCAACGAAGGCATGGCCTGGCTGGTGCCTTCGGTGGTGACCCTGGCTGTCGCCGTGGTCTGCGACCGCATGCTGGGCAAGCCGCGCGAGGCGCTGGCCTGATGGATTGAAACCTGATGGACGGGGCGCTGGCCAAAAGCCAAAGGGCCCCCGTCAAAGGTGGTTATCGAGACCCCGCTGCCGAAAGGCGCGGGGTTTTTTGTGGCCTGGACCGACGCTAGCGCGCGATGGCGTATCTTTTAACGAATCCGGGCGTCGAACACCGGTCTGTTTCTCTTTAAGGGATTCCTGCATGACCTTCATCCAAAACAACCTTGGCAACCTCCTGGCCGTCTGCTGGTTCGCCATCTGCTGGGGCGGCTACACCCGCTATGCCACCTGGAAGGGGCGCGACACCGCGTGCCTGGCCAGCGTGTTGCACCTTTACCGCGAGGATTGGATGCGCCGCATGCTGCTGCGCGACAACCGCATCGCCGATGCCAGCGTGATAGGCAACCTGGAGCGCAATGCATCGTTCTTCGCCTCCAGCACCCTGATCATTCTTGCCGGCATCCTCACCGTGCTCGGTGCGTCCGACCGCGCGTTGTCGCTGCTGGCCGACCTGCCGCTGGTACAGCAGGCGTCCCAAGGCATGTCAGAAATCAAGCTGCTGTGCCTGGCGACGGTGTTCGTCTATGCGTTCTTCACGTTCAGCTGGTGTATGCGTCAATACAACTTCGCCGCAGTATTGGTGGGCTCGGCGCCGATGATAGGCGAACGTCAGGTCAACGAACTGGAACGCAAGGCTTTCGCCTCCCGGGCGGCGCGGGTGCTGTCGCTGGCCGCCAACCAGTTCAACCTGGGGTTGCGCTCGTATTACTTCGGCATGGCCATGTTGAGCTGGTTCATCAGCCCCTGGCTGTTCATGGCCATGAGCGTGGGCGTGGTGTTCATTCTGTATCGCCGTGAGTTTCATTCCCATGTACTGGAAGTGATGGTGTTCACGCCCACCGAAAGTGCACCGGTAGAGGCGAGCAGGGACACTTCCGACAGTGCAGGCTGAAGCCTTTCAGCGTTAAATGACAGATATAAAAAAACCCGACAGTGTCGGGTTTCTTTATGTCGCTCGATTACTGCTTGGCTGGCTCGGCAGGTGCAGTGGTCGGCGCTGGCGTGGAAGGCGCAGCTTCCTCGGCGGCCTTCTGCTGCGCTTCGGCCTGATCTTTGGCGGCTTCGGCGTTTTCCTTGGCGGCGTCGTTCATCTTATCCTGAGCTTCGCCCATCTTCTCTTGGGCTTGCTCGGCATGTTGCTGTGCGTCCTGGGCTTTGTCTTCGCTCGCTTTATCGCAAGCAGCCAGGCCCATGGCAGCGGCCAGCATCAGAGCAAAAGCAAAAGGTTTACGCATGGGGTGTTTCTCCTGGGTGGAATAACTTTGTATGTTCCTTCGAGTACCCTGCCGGCGAATAAGTTCAACGCAGGTTACAGATATATAACTGCCTGGCCTATATAGACTTTTTACCCATTTTATGCGGCGGCGGACAATGAACGAGACTCCATTGATGGCGATGGCCGAGCGCTTTCTGTCGGCATTGAAACATTGCCAGGTACTACAGATGCGGGTGCAGCATGCCGACGCCGATGGCATGACCCTGGTGCTGCCCTGGTCGCCGGCCATTGTCGGCAATCCGCAGAATGGCGCGGTGCATGGTGGTGTGCTGACCACGCTGATGGACACCACGTGCGGCATGGCTACGCTCTGCGCGCTGCCCAGCTTCGAGGTATGTCCGACCTTGGACCTACGCATCGACTACATGCACCCGGCCGAGGCGGGCAAGGACATCCATGGCCATGCCCAGTGCTACCGTGTGACCCGCGATGTCATCTTCACCCGGGGGACAGCCTACCAGGATGACCCTGCGCAACCGATCTGCCAGGTAGTCGGCACCTTCATGCGCCTGGGGCAGGACGTCAAAGGCGGCATCCGCTTCGGTAACAGCCTCAAGGAGCGCCGCACGTGATCCCCAGCGATATCCGCCAGCAACTGAACCAGGCCCACGCCCGGGGTGATTACCAGCCCTTGCTGGCGTTGATCCCCTATGCCGGATTGATCGGTATCGAATGCGAGCGCCAGGGCGAAGACCTGCTGTTCCGTCTGCCGGCCAATCCGGACAATATCGGCAACCCGTTGCTGCCGGCCATCCATGGCGGCGTGATCGCCGGGTTCATGGAGCTGTCCGCGGCGCTCTACCTGCTGATCTACAGCGAAAGCGCGAGCATTCCGAAGATCATCGATTTTTCCATCGACTACCTGCGTGCTGGCCTTTACCGCGATACCTACGCCCAGTGCCAGCTGTGGCGCCAGGGGCGACGGGTGACCAACGTCGCCATTACCGCCTGGCAGGGCGATCGCGACACCCCGATCGCCACGGCACGCGCGCATTTCAAGATTGAACCGGAAAAGCCCTTGAAATAGTCAGGGCTGCCCCCATCTGCTGGACATCCGCCATCAAAACGGCCCGCTGGCCGCCAGGCGTCACCAACCAACAGATTGGAGTTTTGAAGACCATGAGTGTGGAGACTCAAAAAGAAACCCTGGGCTTTCAGACCGAGGTAAAGCAACTGCTGCACCTCATGATCCATTCCCTGTATTCGAACAAGGAGATCTTCCTGCGCGAGCTGATCTCCAACGCCTCCGACGCCGCTGACAAGCTGCGCTTCGAGGCCCTGGCCAAGCCTGAGCTGCTCGAAGGCGACGCCGACCTGAAGATCCGCCTCAGCTTCGACAAGGCTGCCAACACCGTTACCCTCGAGGACAACGGCATCGGCATGAGCCGCGAAGACGTGATCGCGCACCTGGGTACCATTGCCAAGTCCGGTACCGCCGACTTCATGAAGAACCTCACCGGTGACCAGAAAAAGGACTCGCACCTGATCGGTCAGTTCGGTGTGGGCTTCTACTCCGCGTTCATTGTCGCCGACAAGGTCGACGTGTTCAGCCGTCGCGCCGGCCTGCCGGCCGCCGAGGGCGTGCACTGGTCATCCAAAGGCGAGGGCGAGTTTGAAGTCGCCACCATCGACAAGCCGCAGCGCGGTACCCGCATCGTCCTGCACCTGAAGAAGGGCGAGGATGAATTCGCCGATGGCTGGCGTCTGCGCAACGTGGTCAAGAAGTACTCCGACCACATCGCCCTGCCGATCGAGCTGCCCAAGGAGCAGGCCGAGGCCGCCGAAGGCGAGGAAAAGCCGGAGCAGGAATGGGAAACCGTCAACCGCGCCAGCGCCCTGTGGACCCGTTCGCGCACCGAGGTGAAGGACGAGGAGTACCAGGAGTTCTACAAGCACATCGGCCATGACTTCGAGAACCCGCTGGCCTGGAGCCACAACAAGGTCGAAGGCAAGCTCGAGTACAACTCGCTGCTGTACGTGCCGGCCCGCGCGCCGTTCGACCTGTATCAGCGCGAAGCGCCACGCGGCCTGAAACTGTACGTGCAGCGCGTGTTCATCATGGACCAGGCAGAGTCGTTCCTGCCGCTGTACCTGCGCTTCATCAAGGGCGTGGTCGACTCCAACGACCTGTCGCTGAACGTTTCCCGCGAGATCCTGCAGAAAGACCCGATCATCGACTCGATGAAGACCGCGCTGACCAAGCGTGTGCTGGACATGCTGGAGAAACTGGCGAAGAACGAACCCGAGCAGTACAAGGGCTTCTGGAAAAACTTCGGTCAGGTGCTCAAGGAAGGCCCAGCCGAGGACTTCGCCAACAAGGAGAAGATCGCCAGCCTGCTGCGCTTCGCCTCCACCCATGACGACAGCGGCGAGCAGAGCGTCGCCCTGGCCGACTACCTGGCCCGCGCCAAGGAAGGCCAGGACAAGATCTACTTCCTTACCGGCGAATCCTACGCCCAGGTCAAGAACAGCCCGCACCTGGAAGTCTTCCGCAAGAAAGGCATCGAAGTGCTGCTGCTCACCGACCGCATCGACGAGTGGCTGATGAGCTACCTCAACGAGTTCGACGGCAAGGCCTTCGTCGACGTCGCCCGCGGCGACCTGGACCTGGGAAGTCTGGACTCCGAAGAGGACAAGAAGGCCCAGGAAGAAGTCGCCAAGGACAAGGAAGGCCTGGTCGAGCGTCTCAAGGGCGCGCTGGGTGACAGCGTTGCCGAGGTGCGTGTCTCGCACCGCCTGACCGACTCGCCGGCGATCCTGGCCATCGGTGAACAGGACCTGGGCTTGCAGATGCGCCAGATCCTCGAGGCCAGCGGGCAGAAGGTGCCGGAGTCCAAGCCGATCTTCGAGTTCAACCCGAGCCACCCGCTGATCGAGAAGCTCGATGGCGAGCAGAGTGAAGACCGCTTCGCCGAGCTTTCGCACATCCTGTTCGACCAGGCGGCCCTGGCGGCCGGTGACAGCTTGAAGGATCCGGCGGCCTACGTACGCCGTCTCAACAAGCTGCTGGTCGAGCTGTCGGCTTGACCTGAGGCAAGAAAAGCCCGCTTCGGCGGGCTTTTTCATGTCTGCCGTTGCCACGAATACATCTATCCTGTCCTGACCCGTGAACGCCCAAGGAGAGCTGAATGAGCAAGGTCATCGTCGAGTCGTTGGTTTATCACCTGTCAGGCAAGGCTTACGAAAGCCGCCTGGTCTACGCCCCGGGCGCGCTGCCGCAGCCGGGCCTGGTGATGGCGCCGAACTGGATGGGTATCGGCGAGGGCGCCGAACGTATCGCCAAGGAAGTGGCCGAGCAAGGCTATGTGGTGCTGATTGCCGACTTGTATGGCCAGTCGGTGCGGCCGTCCAATGCTGACGAAGCCGGTACGGCGATGATGCCGCTGAAGAACGACCGCGCCGAACTTCGCAAGCGCATGCAGGAAGCGTTGGCGCAATTGCTCGGGCAGTCCAAGGCGCTGCTCGAGCCAGGCAAGGTCGCGACGTTCGGTTTCTGCTTTGGCGGCTGCTGTGCCCTGGAGCTTGCCCGCACCGGCGCCGATCTGAGGGCAGCGGTGTCGTTCCACGGCACGCTGGATACCCCGAACCCCGAGGATGCCAAGCGCATCAAGGGTTCGGTGCTGGTGCTGCATGGTGCCTCCGACCCATTGGTGCCAAGGGAACAGTTGCCAGCCTTCGAAGAAGAGATGAATGCTGCCAAGGTTGACTGGCAGTTGCTCAGCTATGGCGGGGCGGTGCACTCGTTCACCGATCCGAACGCCAATGTGCCGGGCAAGATGCAGTACGACCGGCGCACCTCGGAGCGGGCATTCCGCTCGATGCATAACTTGCTCAAGGAAGTGTTCGCAAGCTGAAGGCTCAGGGGCCGCCAAGCGGCCCCAATCAGCGCGGCAGTTCGATCCGCCCGCTTTCTCCCGGCACCACCGGCCAATCCCCAGCCGCCCAGCGCGCCCGTGCCGCTTCTATCAATCCCGGGTCACTGGCGACGAAGTTCCAGTTCATCCGCCGCGGTCCGTCTAGCGGCGCGCCGCCGATCAGCACCAGCTGGCACTCATCTTCGGCATACAAGCTCACGACTTCGCCCTCGGGTAGCACCACCAGGCTGCATGGCTCGACGTCCTCGTTATCCAGCAGCAACTCACCTTCGAGCAGATACAGCGCGCGCTGCACGTGTTCCGTCGGCACGATCAGGGTGGTGGCCGCCTGCATGTGCACATGGGCGTAGAGCGTGGGGGAGAGCACCGGTACCGGTGAGGCCAGGCAGAAGCCTGTGCCGGCGATCATGCGGATCCGCACGCCGAGGCTGTCACTGGCCGGCAGGCTGTCGGCCGGATGATGACTGTAGCTTGCCGGGCCCTGCTCGTCGGACTTCGGCGAGGCCAGCCAGACCTGCAGCCCATGCAGCCGCGAGCCGCGCTCGAACACCTCGGCCGGCGTGCGCTCGACATGCGCCACGCCCGCTCCGGCGGTCATCCAGCTGACGTCTCCTGGGCGCACGCGCTGGTCCGAGCCGAGGCTGTCCTTGTGCTGGATTTCACCCTCGAACAGGTAGGTGAGGGTGGAAAGGCCAATATGAGGGTGCTGGCGAATGTCCATGCCATGACCCGGCGCGTAGTCGGTTTCCAGCATATGGTCGAAGAACACGAAAGGGCCTACGCTGCGGCACTGCGCCGAGGGCAGCGGGCGCAGGATCGGCTGGCCCTCGACCGATTCGGCGCGTGGGCGGATGACCAGGGGGCTGCTCATGGCGACACTCCTTGAGGGATGCCTGCAAGCATAGCGTTTTGCCGTCCGTGGCTGAACCGTCGCGAGCGCTGCCCGGTCTACTCTTGCGGTACCGGCAAAGGAGCCTGAGATGATTGCCCGCACATTGGCCTGCCTGCTGTTGAGTGCAAGTCTGTTCGACACTGCGCAAGCCCGCGACTACCGCTACAGCGACGCCCATCTGCACTACGTGGATTTCTTCCAGGAAACCGAAGGCATGCCGGCCTTGCTCAAGGCCATGGACGAGGCCGGGGTGGAGCAGTCGATGATCTCCGGCATCCCGGTGGCGAAGAAATGGCACGAGGACGAACCCAAGCGTCCGCGCTACTACGCCGGCGACGATGCCGATGCCTACTGGTACAGCGCCACCGACCTGTACGTCGCCGCCGCTCTGGAAAAGCTGCCTGCTGAGCAGCGCAGGCGTTTCCACCCGTTTCTCACCGGCTTCAACCCGGTGGACAAGAACGCCGTCAGCCATATCGAGCGCATGCTCGAGCTTTATCCGGGGTTGTGGCAGGGCATCGGCGAGGTATTTACCCGCCATGACGACCTCACCGCCCTGACCAGCGGCGACACGCCTCGCGCCAACAACGAGGCCATGACCCGCGTCTATCACCTGGCTGCCGAGCGCGACCTGCCGGTGTTGCTGCACTCGAACATCACCTCCAAGCGCGAGCGCAACCCACTCTACTTGGCGGAAATCGAAGAGCCGTTGCGTAACCACCCGCATACCCGCTTCATCTGGGCCCATGCCGGCAGCAGCATGGAGATTCACCGGCACCAGGAGCGCATGGACTTTCTCCTGCCGGTGCTCAACCGATTGCTCGAGGACTATCCCAACCTGTACGTGGACCTGTCCTGGAGCGTGCTTGAGCCCTATCTGCTGGATGAGCAGGGCGTGCCACGCCAGGACTGGGTCGAGTTGGTCGTGCGCTTTCCCGAGCGCTTTATGCTCGGGTCCGATGTGGTGGGGCGCTTTGGCAGCATCGGCGAGCAGATGCACGCTTTCGATCCATTCCTCGATGCCTTGCCCGAAGCGGTGGCAGAGCGGGTGAGCAGGAAAAATTTTATTGAGCTGCTGCCAAAACGCACGAAATAGCGAGTTTCATGAGCAGATGTCGTTTTGATATCGCCTTTTCGTCTTACGCAATTTCCATGTGGCCCGATACCTTTTTTAAGCAACGGACTATCACGCTTGGGAGGGATCCTGGAAATGAGCTTGAGACGCTTGAATATAGCGCCGCGCGCTGGGCTTGGCTTTGGCATCATGGCGCTGCTGGTGGTGGCGCTGGGTGGCTTCGCATTGCAACAGATGACCAATATGCGCCAGCAGTCCGAGCAGGTGGACAACAACTGGCTGCCGAGCGTGATCTCGGTGGGCAGCATGACCCAGGACATGTTACGCATCCGCGCCTTGACCTTGCGGTTGTTGGTCAATACCGACCCGGTTGCCCAGCAGCAGAACCGTGCTCGCATAGACGAGGTCAAGGGCGGCCTGAGCAAGGCGCAGAGTCACTACGATGCCTTGATCGTGCTTCCTGAAGAGCGGACGTTGTTCGATCGCTACCAGGTTCTCGAGCGCCAATACATGACCTTGCAAGGGCAAGTCGTACAACTGGCCACCGATGGGCATGTCCAGGCGGCGGCGACGCTGGTCAACGGCGAGATGAACCAGTTGGCCGATCAGATGACTGCGACCCTCAACGAGTTGATCGAGCTGAACAACCATCAGGCCAACTCAGCCACCGACATGGCCGAGGCTGTGTACAACGGTGCGAAAGTTTGGGTCGGCGTGTTGCTGGTGATTGCCCTGAGCCTGACTGTGGTGCTCGCCCTGGCTTTGACCCGCAGCATCGTGCGGCCGCTAGGTCAGTCGCTGAGGGTTGCCGAGACGGTCGCCACCGGCGACCTCACACCGCAGATCACCGTGCAGGGCGACGATGAGCCAGCACGCTTGCTGGCAGCCCTCAAGAGCATGCAGCAGAGCCTGCGCGAGACCATTGGGAGAATCTCAGACTCGGCCAACCAGTTGGCCTCGGCTTCCGAAGAACTGAGCGCGGTCACTGAGGACGCGACCCGTGGCCTGCAGCAACAAAGCATGGAAATCGAGCAAGCCGCCACTGCGGTTAACCAGATGACTGTGGCAGTGGAGGAGGTGGCGAGCAACGCGGTGGCTACCTCCGAGGCTTCGCGTGAGTCAGACCAGATCGCTCGCCGCGGGCGCGAGCAGGTGCAGGCCACGGTCACTGCCATCGAGGCATTGGCCAGTGGCGTGGCGGGCAACGCCGAGGAGGTGGGGCAGTTGGCCCAGCAGGTGCACGACATCAGCAAGGTGCTGGATGTCATCGGCTCGATCGCCGAGCAGACCAACCTGCTGGCGCTCAACGCTGCCATCGAGGCAGCGCGCGCCGGCGAAGCCGGGCGAGGATTCGCCGTGGTCGCCGACGAGGTGCGGGCGTTGGCTCACCGTACGCAGACCTCGACGCAGGAGATCGAGCAGATGATCGTGGCCATCCGTAGCGGTGCCGAGCGGGCGGTGCAGGGCATGCAGCATAGCGATGCCCAGGCCCGTTCGACCCTGGACGGGGCCCATGCCGCGGGCCAGGCGCTGGAGGCGATCGCTGCGGCCATCGGCCAGATCAACGAGCGCAACCTGGTGATCGCCAGTGCCTCGGAGCAGCAGGCCCAGGTGGCGCGGGAGGTGGACCGTAACCTGACCACCATCCGCGACCTGGCGCATCAGTCGTCGGCGGGGGCCGAGCAGACGTCTGCAGCGAGCCAGGCCCTGTCGCGGCTGGCGGTGGACCTCAATACCCTGGTGCAGCGCTTCTCGGTGTAAGGGCCCTCGCGGGGCAAGCCAGCTCCCACGCCATCGGCTCAAGGTCATGTGGATGTGGGCTGCCCCCAGAAACTGGACATCAATCCAACCCTGGCGGGCAGTCCATGGCGTGGGAGTGGGCTTGCCCCGCGATGAGGGCCGGCAGGGCACAAACAAAAACGCCCGGACCAAGGTCCGGGCGTTCTCGTTCAGCGTGTCAGCCTATCACTTGCCTTCCCAGCGCTTGAGCACCAGGGTGGCGTTGGTGCCGCCGAAGCCGAAGCTGTTGCTCATCACGGTGGTGAGCTTGGCGTCTTCGGTCTTGCGCACGATCGGCAGGTCCGCGACTTCCGGATCCAGCTCGTCGATGTTGGCGGAGCCGGCGATGAAGTTGTTTTCCATCATCAGCAGGCAGTAGATCGCCTCGTGCACGCCTGCGGCGCCCAGCGAGTGACCCGACAGGCTCTTGGTCGAGCTGATCTTCGGTGCCTTGTCGCCGAACACTTCACGTACGCCCTTCATCTCGGCGACGTCGCCGACCGGGGTGGAGGTGCCGTGGGTGTTCAGATAGTCGATCGGGGTATCGACGGTGGACAGCGCCTGCTGCATGCAGCGGATAGCGCCTTCGCCGCTTGGAGCGACCATGTCGTAGCCATCGGAGGTCGCGCCGTAGCCGACGATCTCTGCGTAGATCTTGGCGCCACGGGCCAGGGCGTGCTCAAGTTCTTCGACCACGACCATGCCGCCGCCGCCGGCGATGACGAAGCCGTCACGATCGGCGTCGTAGGCGCGCGAGGCCAGTTCGGGGGTTTCGTTGCGCTTGGTCGACAGGGCGCCCATGGCATCGAACAGGAACGACTGGCTCCAGTGCTCTTCTTCACCGCCGCCGGCGAACACGATGTCCTGCTTGCCCCACTGGATCTGCTCCATGGCGGTGCCGATGCAGTGTGCAGAGGTCGCGCAGGCCGACGAGATCGAGTAGTTGATGCCCTTGATCTTGAACGGGGTGGCCAGGCACGCCGACACGGTGCTGCCCATGGTGCGGGTGACGCGGTACGGACCAACGCGCTTGACGCCTTTCTCGCGCAGGGTGTCCAGGGCTTCCATCTGGTTCAGGGTGGAAGCGCCGCCGGAGCCGGCCACCAGGCCGGTGCGCGGGTTGGAGATCTGCTCTTCGCTCAGGCCAGAGTCCTTGATCGCGTCCTGCATCGCCAGGTAGGCGTAGGCTGCGGCATGGCCGACGAAACGGTAGACCTTGCGGTCGATCAGCTCTTCGAGGTTCAGGTCGATGGAACCGGAAACCTGGCTACGCAGCCCCATTTCCTTGTATTCCGGGTTGTAACGGATACCCGGACGGCTGTTGCGCAGGTTTTCGGTGACGGTCTCTTTGTCATTGCCCAGGCACGATACGATGCCCAGACCAGTGATAACGACGCGGCGCATGCGAATAACCCTTAGAAATTGTCAGTGGAGGTGAACACGCCGACCCGCAGGCCTTCGGCGGTGTAGATCTCGCGGCCGTCGACGCTGACCGAGCCATCGGCGATGGCCATGTTCAGTTTGCCCTTGAGGACGCGCTTGATGTGGATGTTGTAGGTGACTTTCTTGGCGGTGGGTAGTACCTGGCCGAAGAATTTCACTTCGCCCGAACCCAGCGCACGACCGCGGCCCGGCAGGCCCTGCCAGCCGAGGAAGAAGCCGACCAATTGCCACATGGCGTCGAGGCCCAGGCAGCCTGGCATTACCGGGTCGCCTTCGAAGTGGCAGGCGAAGAACCAAAGGTCTGGATTGATATCCAGCTCGGCGACCAATTCACCTTTGCCGAACTTGCCGCCTTCCTCGCTGATATGGGTGATGCGATCGACCATCAGCATGTTCGGGGCGGGCAGTTGCGCATTACCGGGGCCGAACAGCTCACCGCGACTGCAGCGCAGCAGGTCTTCCCGAGTAAAGGCGTTTTGTTTGGTCATGCGAGCTCCTCAATAACCCCCTGTGGCAGGGGACGAATCTTCCCGGCCGGCCCGAAGCGCTTTGCATCCGAGGCGGCAGCCTACAGGTAGACTATTGCGTTGTGGTGAAAGTCACAGCGCACCTGGCAAAAGAAGTACAGGTGTGCACTGAAATGTTATTTTCCGGCCCAGCGACGGTCCTGTCCAGTCCTTAAGACTGCCGCAATTTAGCATTTATCGCCAGTCGCAACTGCCTGACCGGGCAACCAACGCCGCAGGATGCGCTGCAGGTCGGTACGTTTGAATGGCTTGCTCAGGTAATCGTTCATTCCGGCGGCCAGGCAACGTTCACGGTCGCCCTGCAGCGCGCTGGCGGTCAGGGCGATGATCGGCAGCCCTTCTGCCTGGGGCAGCAGGCGGATGCGACGGGTAGCCTCGTATCCGTCCACCTGGGGCAGGCGGCAATCCATCAGCACCGCGGCGAAACGCTGCTGGCCGACCAGGTCGATCGCCTGGGCACCGTCCATGGCCAGGCTGACCTCAAAACCCAGGCTGCGCAGCATCGCTTCGATGACGCTCTGATTGACCGGATTGTCCTCAACCAGCAGGATCCGCCCGCCGTCGTCAGCCGCAGCGCTGTCCACTAGCGTGCTGCCGGGCAGGACGGAAGTGGCGCTGGCCAGTACCAGCGGCATTTCCAGGGTGAAGGTCGAGCCCAGGCCTTCGCGGCTTTCGCCGCGCAGCTGGCCGCCCATCCGTTCGGCCAGGGTGCGGGCGATCGACAGCCCCAAGCCGGTACCGCCGTAGCGTCGGGAGATGGTGTTGTCGGCCTGCTGGAAGGCCACGAACATCATTTCCAGGCGGTTGCTGTCGATGCCGATGCCGGTATCGCGCACGGTGCAGGTCAGCCAGATCAGTTGGCGGTCGAGCACCTGCCAGCGCGCGTCGATGGCCACCTCGCCTCGCTCGGTGAATTTCAGCGCATTACCCACCAGGTTCAACAGGATCTGGCGGATCCGCGTCGGGTCGCCCACCACCTGAAGCTGGTTCATGGCGCAGGGCAGTTGCAGGCGCAGGTCGAGGTCGCGCTGCTGGGCGGTGTGCTGGAACGACTGCACGCTGCTGGTGATCAGGTCGCCCAGGTTGAACTCGATGTGCTCCAGTTCCAGCGCCGCGCGCTCGATCCGCGAGAAGTCGAGGATGTCGTTGATTACCTTGAGCAAGTGCCCTGTGGATTCGCTGGCCACGGCGGTGTATTCGGCCTGCTCGCCAGTCATCTCGGTGGTTTCGAGCAACTGCAGCATGCCCAGCACGCCGTTCATGGGTGTACGCAGCTCGTGGCTCATCATTGCCAGGAAGTCGGACTTGGCGCGGTTGGCTTGCTCGGCCTCTTCGCGCGCCTGGATCAGCTGGCCCATGGCCTGCTGTTGTTCATGGGCGGCCTGATCGAGGGCGCTGGCGAGGTTGTTGATGTGCCGTGCCAGGTGGCCCAGTTCGCTGTCGTCGACCACTGGCAGGGGGGCGTTGAAGTCGCCCTGTTGGATGGCGCGAACCGCGTGGCCCATCTCGCTGATCGGCCGGGACAGGCTGGTGGCCAGGCGACGGGCTAGCAGGAAGGTGAACAGCAGGGCGAACAGTGCGAGGATCGCGGCCTTGATCACGATTTCCTGCTGGCGCTGGCTGAAGGCGTCGTCGGACATCCCGACGATCACTCGCCCGAGGTAGTCGTCGCCAATGTTTGGTGGCGCCGCCTTGCCCTGCAGGAAGTCGTTGTCCAGGCGGATTTGCTGCAGGCGGATCGGCGCCTGAAACACCTCGACTCGTTGGGCGCGGTTGAGGCTTTCATCGGGCTGCTCGACATACACCAGAATATGGTTGCGGCTGTCCTGGACCTCGAGAAAGCGCACGTGGGGAATGCTCAAGGTCGCGCGCATGAGGCTCTCGAGCACTTCGTTGTTGCCCGAGATCACCCCGTATTCGGACGCCGGCGCCAGCTGGTTGGCAATCAGTTGCCCGGTGTGGTTGAGCTCCTGGCGCAAATCCTGGATGCGCACGAAGGTGAAGAAACTGATCAGCAGCAAGGTCAGCAGCAGGGCGGGACCCAGGCTGATGATCTGGGTGCGCGTATGGATATCCCAGCTCAGGCGCTTGCTCATGGCGTGGAGGCTCCTGCGGCGAGGGCCAGTGCGGCGGCGTCCGGATCGATCGCTTCCAGACCCAGCGCCCGGGCCACCTGTTGGTTCCCGCTGACACCAAAGTGCGCGGGGTACAGGCTGCGGGGCCAGCGGGCCGACGGTTGCTCGAGCAATTGCTCGAGTACCGCCAGCCAATCGTCCTGGTCGCTGTAGGTGCTGGCCAGGGCGCCGGCGCGGACGAAACCGACGTTGGGGCCGATCAGCGCCATCTGCCTGCCATAGCTGCTGAGCAGGACATTCTTGGCTGATTTCGAGTTATACAGGTCCGGGTCGTCCAGCCCGAGCAGCACGTCACTGTTATTGAGTACGTGTTGCAATGGCCGACTGTCGCGCAGGTCGGGCCAATCCTGGGCGACGATTTCCAGCCCCAAGGGGTGGGCGGCCTGGCGCAGTTCGTCGAGCAGGAAGCGGCTGTGTTCGCCATACAGCACGCCAATGCGCCGGGCCTGCGGCAGCAGATAGCGGGCCAGGCGCAATTGGCGGGCCAGCGGCGGGTCACTCCACAGCAGGGTGAGATAGGCGGGACGCGAAGTGCCCAGGCGTTGTTCGGCCTGGACCCGGCTGACCCGCAGCGCCAGGGCTGAAGGGCCTGCGGCCTCCGCAAGGCGCCATTCCAGAGCTGGGGTGTCGAGCAGTACCAGTCGCGTGTCAGCCTTGAGTTTACCTGGGCCAGGTAGCTGTTCGACGGTCTGGAACCGCACCTGGTCGTGGGGCCTGCGCTTTTCCAGGGCTGCGACGAAGCTGCGGATGCCGGGCTGGTCTTCGCCGCCGACCAGCAGGATTTCGCTGGCCGACAGTGATCCCAGGGGCCACAGGCACAGCAGCAGCAGGCGCAGCAGGCGCACCATCAGAACTCCAGCTCCGCGCTGACGCTCAGGCGGTGGCGGCTGTCATAGCGGTTCTGCTCGAGGGTGACCGGTTCGTCATCCAGGCGCTGCTGCCACAGTGCGGCCAGTTCCAGGTTGCTGCCGTGGATCTTGAAGCGCTTGGCCACGCGCAGGTCGACCCGCTCGTAGCGGTACTGGTTGAGGGCATCGTCGCCGTAATAGAAGAGGGCGCTGGACCAGCCCTCGCCCCAGTCGCGCAGCCAGCCGGCCGAGCCGCTGTTGCGGGCACTCAGGCGGCGATCGGCCGGGTTGCTGGCCCAGGCGTCGACATAGGCATAGGTCAGGCGCAGGCGGTCGCGCTGGGTGGCGCGCCAGTCGAACTGCGCCTCGCTGCCGCTGAAACGGGCCTTGTTGGCGTTGCTGGCGATGAACTGGTTGTTCTTTAACGGCTCGCTGATCATGCCGGTGATTTCGTCGTAGAACAGTTTCACGTCGACGTTCAGGTCGATGTCGCTGAAGGCGCCGTTGTAGCCGAGTTCTCGCGAACGCATGCGCTCCTGGTCGAGGTTGCCGGGGCCGCGGGTCTTGACGAAATATTCGCCGTTCTGCAGCCCGTACAGGTTGGGCGAGAGGTTCTTGACCGTGTAGCTCCAGTTGACGTTGTTCTCGAACATGTCCGGCGAGCGAATGGCCTCGGAATACACCGCGCGCAAGCCATGGCGAGGAGTGATCAGGTAGTTCACCGCCACACGCGGGGTCAGCGAGTTGCCCGACAGCTGCGAATGTTCGTACATGGCGCCGCCCTGGAGGATCCAGTGCTCGTCGGCGCGCCATTCGAGCTGGCCGAACAGGCGCCAGGTCTGGTCGTCGATGCTGCCGTTGAAGTAGGTCTGCGAGTCGGCGCGGTCGTAGCGGTAGTTCATGCCGCTGACCAGGCGCAGGCTGTCGGTGAGGCTCAGGGTGTCCTGGATTTCCAGGTCATAGCGGGTTTCGCGGGTGCTCTGGTCGACGTCGCCGCAGATCGTGTTGCGCCCGCCGCTGGCCCACTGGCTCTGCACCTGGCCCATCAGCGAGCCGAGCACCGGATTGGTGGTGCTGGGCAGGTTGCCGGTGTACAGATTGCGCGCGACCTTCTCGGCGAAGTTCGGGTCGAGCTGCCACAGGCGTGTCAGCTCGGGGCTGAAGGCAATTGCCGCATCGCAGGCGCGCCACACCTGCTGACGGTCGAAGTGCTGCGCCGAACCCTGCACATAGAGGCTGTGCTCGGGGTTGAGGTCGAGGTTCCAGCGCACCGAGCCTGCATAGTCCTTGGCGTTGACGTCGGCGTTGTCGCCGGCGCGGTAGTTGCCGAACACCGGCTGGTAGGTGTAGGGGCGCTGGTTGCTGCCTTCCTTGGCCGCCAGTTGCCATTCCAGGGTCTGGTCGGGCGCCAGGGTATGCACGGCATTGATGTTGATGCGGTTGGCACGGCGGCTGTCGCGGTAGTCGTGGCCGAACTGGTCCTGGTCGAAGCCGTCGTCCTGCTGGCCGGAGAGCGACAGGCGCAGGTCGCCGCTGTCCCAGCCGAAGCCCTGGCTTGCGTAGTAGTCGTTGATGCCGTCCTGGCCGCGAGTCAGCTTGACCCGCGTGCCATGGCTGTCGGCGGGGTTGCGGGTGAGGATGTTGACCACCGCCATCAGCGCGTTGGCGCCGTAGCTGACGGTGTTCGGGCCGCGGAACACCTCGATGCGCTCGATATCCTCGATGGCCACCGGGATGTCGCTCCAGTCCACCGTGGCCAGCCCTGCGCGGTACACCGAGCGGCCATCGATCAGCACCTGCATGCGCCGGGCGTCGCTGACGTTGCTGCCGTGGTAGTTGACCGTCGGCTGGTTTCCGGCGCCGTAGCCGATCATCATGCCCGGCACCAGGCGCAGCAGCTCGGGGATGTCGCGGGCACCGCTGGCACGGATCAGCTCGTTATCGAGCACGGTCATGCTGCCTGGAACCGCCGCCGGGGATTGTTTCAGGCGCGTGGCGGTCAGAACCTGCGGCAGGTCCTGGTTGTCGATGAACAGGTCCTCGGCCATGGCCGGGCCGCCCAGCAGGGCAGTCAGCAACAGCAGGCGTGGATAGGGTGGCGTGCCAGGGAACACGAAACGGCCTTGTTTCAGAAATTTATCAGGCATGTTAACCGACCATGCGGCTTTTGCCAGTGCGACACCATGACAGGCCCGCCCTGCAATGGGCAGGTACTGCCACTGGCTCTGGCGCATGCGCGCCGTATAATGCGCACGTCGCCACTTACTTTATTGGTTAACGGATTGGATATGACTGAACAGCAACCTGTTGCAGTTCTTGGAGGCGGCAGCTTCGGCACCGCCGTGGCGAACCTCTTGGCACAGAACGGCCATCCGGTGCGGCAGTGGATGCGCGACCCGGCGCAAGCCGAGGCAATGCGCGTCGACCGCGAGAATCCGCGTTACCTCAAGGGCATCCGCCTGCATGACGGCGTCGAACCGGTCAACGACCTGCTCGCCACCCTCCAGGGCAGCGCACTGATCTTTGTCGCCTTGCCCTCCAGCGCTTTGCGCAGCGTGCTGGCGCCCCACGCCGAGCTGCTGCGCGGCAAGGGCCTGGTCAGCCTGACCAAGGGCATCGAGGCGAACACCTTCAAGCTGATGAGCCAGATCCTCGAAGAGATCGCCCCCCAGGCACGCATCGGCGTGCTGTCAGGCCCCAACCTGGCCCGCGAGATTGCCGAGCATGCGTTGACCGCCACCGTGGTCGCCAGCGAGGACGAAGCGCTGTGCCAGCAGGTGCAGGCCGTGCTGCATGGCCGCACGTTCCGTGTCTACGCCAGCAGCGATCGCTTCGGCGTCGAGCTGGGCGGCGCGTTGAAGAACGTCTACGCCATCATCGCCGGCATGGCCGTGGCCCTGGGGATGGGCGAGAACACCAAGAGCATGCTGATTACCAGGGCCCTGGCCGAGATGACCCGCTTCGCCGTGAGCCAGGGCGCCAACCCCATGACTTTCCTCGGGCTGGCCGGGGTCGGTGACCTGATCGTCACCTGCTCCTCGCCCAAGAGCCGCAACTACCAGGTCGGCCATGCGCTGGGCCAGGGCCTGAGCCTCGAGCAGGCGGTCAGCCGACTGGGTGAAGTTGCAGAAGGTGTCAACACTCTCAAGGTGCTCAAGGCCAAGGCCCAGGAGGTGGGCGTGTACATGCCGCTGGTGGCGGGCCTGCACGCGATCCTGTTCGAGGGCCGCACGCTCAACCAGGTGATCGAGCACCTGATGCGCGCCGAGCCGAAGACCGATGTCGATTTCATTTCCACCAGCGGTTTCAACTGAGGGAGAAACGTATGAACGATACCCCGGAGCGCGCCCAGCGCGAGTCGATCATCCTGCGCGTGCTGTGGATGCTGGTGTTCCTGGTGGCCTGGCAACTGGCCGAGCTGCTGCTTGGCGGCCTGGTGCTGGTGCAACTGATCTACCGCCTGATCTACGGCGCGCCCAGCGCCAGCCTGATGAACTTCGGCGACAGCCTGAGCCAGTACCTGGCACAGATCGGTCGTTTCGGCACCTTCCACAGCGACCAGAAACCCTGGCCGTTCGCCGACTGGCCGACCCCGCGCACCCCGGAAGGCGAAGCGCCCCACGCCGTGGCCCCGGCGCCACACCCGGTGCGTGACGAGGAGCCCAAGCTGTGAAGCTGTGGGTGCTGCGCCATGGCGAGGCCGAGCCACGGGCCAACAGCGACGCCGAGCGGCGCCTGACCGCCCACGGTCGCGAGCAGGTGCTGCGCAGCGCCGCGCACCTGTTGGGCCAGCCGTTGCACGCAATCATTGCCAGCCCGTACGTGCGCGCCCAGCAGACCGCCGCCCTGGTGCACGGCGCCCTCGGTTTTTCCGAGCCGGTGCGTACCGTGGCCTGGCTGACGCCAGAGAGCGCTGTACAGCAGGTGATCGGCGAGATTGAGCACCTGGGGCTCGAGCATCTCCTGCTGGTCAGCCACCAACCCCTGGTGGGCAACCTGGTTGGTCAGCTCGAGCACGGCCATGCCCAGCAACCGGCACCGTTCAGCACGGCCAGCCTGGCCGAACTGGAGGGCGACTGGCCGCTGGCCGGCCTGATGACCCTGCGCAGCCTCAACCACCCTGGCTGACACCTGGCAACTGACATTTATGCCAGTTGCCGTTCGGGTCGCGCGGGCCTTAGCGTGGCGGCGTGCATGATCACAACGCCGCGCAAGGAATCATGGATGAGCAGGCAACGCCTGGAGCTGGTGCGCTCCGTCAATCCCCAGAGCGTGATCGACAAGCTGGACAGCCCCGCTGCGCTGGACTTCGCCGAGTACTGCCTGTTGCGCGACTGTGCCGACGCCAAGCTCGACCAGATGCTGCGCCGCTTCGAAGGCCAGTACGAGCTCGAGCAACTGCGCCAGGCCGGCATCCGCATGGCGCACCTGCTGCAATCCAGCTGCCTGGCGCTGCGCCGGCTGGCGGATACTCAGCAGGACCGTCAGCTGGCCCGCGAAGCCCTCGAGTGGCAACTGGCCTACATGCGTGCCTGCCTGCACCGTTCGATGGCCAGTTTCGACTCGCGATGACCTGATCGTCACTGGCGATGACCGTTCAGGACGTTGCCGCCAGCCGGTCGCTTGCCGACAATGGGCCATCCATCCCCCGTGCAGAGCAGGCGGCCATGTCGCAGCAGATCTTCTTCGCCCACGCCAATGGCTTCCCTTCGGCCACCTACGGCAAGCTGTTCGCCGCGCTGGCGCCGGACTACCAGGTGCATCACCTGGAACAGCACGCCCACGATCCGCGCTTTCCGGTCAACGACAACTGGCAGAACCTGGTGGACGAACTGCTGCATCACCTGGAGCGGCAGGACGCACCGGTCTGGGGTGTCGGTCACTCCCTGGGCGGTGTGCTGCACCTGCATGCGGCGCTGCGTCGGCCGGAGTTCTACCGCGGGGTGGTGATGCTCGATTCGCCGGTGCTGACCCGCGCCGACGAATGGCTGATCCAGGCCGCCAAGCGTCTGGGTTTCATCGACCGCATCACTCCGGCCGGGCGTACCCTGGGCCGGCGCGAGGCCTTTCCCGACCGAGACAGTGCGCGCCGTTACTTTACCGGCAAGACCCTGTTCCGCCACTTCGATCCGGAGTGCCTGGAGGCGTACCTGGAGCATGGCCTGGAGCAAGGCGAGGACGGTTTGCGCCTGCGCTTCGACCCCGCTACCGAAATCAGCATCTACCGCAGCATTCCGCATGTCAGCCCGGCCCGGCCACGTCAGTTGCAGGTGCCGCTGGCGATGGTGCGCGGGGCCCAGAGCCGGGTGATCCGCAAACACCACGCCCTGGCCGTGCGCGGCATGGCCAAAGGCGAGTACCACAGCCTGCCGGGTGGGCACATGTTCCCCCTGGAGCGGCCCACCGACACCGCCAGCCTGATCAAGGGCCTGTTCGACCGCTGGAGCCAGGCATGAGCGCCCAGGTCGAGGAGATCCGCCTGACGCTGGGCCACATCGAACTGGCCGCGCACCTGTTCGGTCCGGCCGACGGCCTGCCGGTGATCGCCCTGCATGGCTGGCTGGACAACGCCAACAGCTTCGCCCGTCTGGCGCCGCAGCTGAAAGGGCTGCGCATCGTCGCCCTGGACCTGGCCGGGCATGGTTATTCCGAGCATCGCCCGGTCGGTGCCGGCTACGCCCTGGCCGACTACGCCCACGACGTGCTGCGGGTTGCCGAGCAACTGGGCTGGAAACGCTTCGGCCTGCTCGGTCATTCGCTCGGCGCGATCATCTCGGTGCAACTGGCCGGCGCCTTGCCCGAGCGGGTCAGCCACCTGGCGCTGATCGACGGCGTGATCCCGCCGACGCTCAGCGAACAGGACGCTGCCGAGCGCCTGGGGCTGGCCTTGCAGGCGCAGCTGCGCCTGGAGAGCAAGCGCAAGTCGGTGTACCCGACCCTGGAGGAGGGCGTCGAGGCGCGCATGAAGGGCATGGTCGCGGTGAGCCGCGAAGCCGCCGAGTTACTGGCCCAACGCGGCCTGATGCCGGTGCCCGGCGGCTACAGCTGGCGCAGCGACAGCCGCCTCACCTTGCCTTCGCCCACCCGGCTGAACCAGGACCAGGCCATGGCCTTCGTCAAGCGCATCGCCTGCCCGGCCTGTCTGGTGGTGGCTGCCGACGGCATGCTGGCGCGCCACACGGAATTGCTGGAGCAGCTACCCTTCGAGCAGGTGACCCTGCCGGGCGGGCACCATCTGCACCTGAACGACGCCGAGGGCGCGGCCCTTGTCGCAGACTGTTTCAATCGCTTCTTTGGCATTCCTTGACTTGCACCGGACAAGTGTCGAGGCTTGGCGGGTTGAAAGGGAGACAACCATGTACATGCCAGACATCCACGCACCTTGCCCCGCCACCTGCGAGGGCGGTCGATGAGCGCACCTGTTTTCGTTCGCGGCGCCATCGCCGCGTGCCTCGCCATCGCCAGCCCGCTGCTCTGGGCTGGCAGCCTGCCGGTACCCGCAGACGCCAAGGTGGTCGACCAACGCCCGGCAGTGGAGCAGGAACGCGTCTACCCCATGGGCCCGCTGCGCAAGATCAGCGGCCGGCTGCGGGTCGACGACAAGGTCGAGAGTCGCGGCCAGGTCAGTTCCGTGACCTACGAATTGCCGGTCGAGCGCAGCGCTCGCGAAGCCTTCACCAGCGCCCGCGAGGCGTTGCAGCAGGACGGTGGCTACCCGTTGTTCTGGTGCCAGGGCCGCGACTGCGGCGAGGCCAGCTTGTGGGCCAACGATGTGTTCGCCAATGCCCGCCTCAATGGCGGTGACGAGCAACAGGCATTCATCCTGTTGCGTCGCTCCGCCGAAGAAGCCGACACCCTGGTGGCGCTATACAGCGTGACCCGCGGCAACCGCCGCGCCTACCTGCATGTCGAGGAGTTCGTCGCCGGCAGTCCGTTGGGCGAGCTGCTGCCCACCGCCGCCACGGTGCTGCGCGAGCTGCGCGACACCGGCAAGCTCGACTACCCTGACCTGGCCGAGCCCCAGGCCGCCTGGGCGACGCTGCTGGCCCGCAGCCTGAACCTCGACAGCACCCTGCGCGCCAGCCTCAGTGGCAAGGGCGCCGAAGCCTGGCGCGAGCAACTGGTCAAGGCCGGCGTACGCAGTGCCCGGCTCGAGGTGGGCGACGCCCCGACCGAAGGCCTGCACCTGGAACTGATCCGTTGAGTGAGCGCCACCATGGCCAACAATGACCGCCTGTTGATCCAGATCCTGCTGCTGACCCTGCTGGGCGCCGCGCTGTGGGTGATGGCGCCGTTCATCTCGGCGCTGCTGTGGGGCGCCATCCTGGCCTTCGCCAGCTGGCCGCTGATGCGCTTGCTGACCCGCGTGCTGGGTGGCCGTGAAACCCTCGCCGCGAGCCTGCTGACCACGGTGTGGATCCTGCTGGTGGCCATGCCGCTGGTGTGGCTGGGTTTCAACCTGGCCGACCATGTGCGTGATGCCACCGCGTTCATTCGTGATGTGCAGGTCGATGGCCTGCCGGACGCGCCCGCCTGGGTGGCCGGGATCCCATTCGTGGGTGAGCGCCTGGTTGGCTGGTGGGAGTCCTTCGACCAGCAGGGCGCGGCCTTGTTGGCCTCGGCCAAGCCGTACCTGGGGCAGGTCGGCAACTGGTTGCTGGCCCGCAGCGCGCAGATCGGCGGCGGGGTGCTGGAGCTGACCCTGAGCCTGGTGTTCGTTTTCTTCTTCTACCGCGACGGGCCACGCCTGGCGGCGTTCGTGCACCGCTTGCTGCAACGGCTGGTGGGCGAGCGCGCCGAGTACTACGTCGACCTGGTCGCCGGCACCGTGCAGCGGGTGGTCAACGGCGTGATCGGCACCGCTGCCGCCCAGGCGCTGCTGGCACTGATCGGCTTCCTGATCGCCGGCGTGCCGGGGGCCATCGTGCTGGGCCTGGTAACCTTCATGCTCAGCCTGATCCCCATGGGTCCGCCGCTGGCCTGGATACCGGCCACCGCCTGGCTGGTGTGGAAGGGCGACTACGGCATGGCGGTATTCCTGGGCGTCTGGGGCACCTTCATCATCAGCGGCGTGGACAACGTGCTCAAGCCGTACCTGATCAGCCGCGGCGGTAACCTGCCGCTGGTCATCGTGCTGCTCGGCGTGTTCGGCGGCCTGATCGCGTTCGGCTTCATCGGGCTGTTCATCGGGCCGACCTTGCTGGCGGTGGGGTACAGCCTGCTGCTGGACTGGAGCCGCAATACCGCGCAGCACACACCGCAGCGCTGATCTCCATCGCGGGCTTGCCCCGCGATCTATCAGCGATCTTTACGCTTTCTTTATGCCTTGACCCCACCCCCCATCTCGCCCCTTTACGCCCCTCCCTCGGACAATTTCCCCAAAGCGGCCTTCACGCCGCAACTAGGGGAGATTGCACATGTACATGCTCGACGGGCTGTCACTGCTTCTGGCGGTGGCGTTGGCGGTTTACCTGCTGGTGGCGCTGCTGCGCGCCGATCGCGGCTAAGGGGCGACCATGCACAGTTACGATTACCTGCTGCTGCTGGCGTTCTTCGCCATCGTGCTGTTGCCGGCGCCCTGGCTCGGACGCTTCTACTACAAGGTGATGGAAGGCCAGCGTACCTGGCTGTCTCCCCTCCTTGGACCGGTGGAGCGGGGGTGCTACCGCTTGGCCGGGGTAGATGCCGAACAGGAGCAGGGCTGGAAGCAGTACACCCTGGCGCTGCTGGCGTTCAACCTTGCGGGCTTCCTGCTGTTGTTCGCCGTGCTGCTGCTGCAAGGCTCGCTGCCACTGAACCCGCAGCACCTGCCGGGCCAGGAGTGGTCGCTGGCGTTCAACACTGCGGTCAGCTTCATGACCAACACCAACTGGCAAGCCTACAGCGGTGAAGCCTCGGTCAGCTACCTGACGCAAATGATCGGCCTGACCGTGCAGAACTTCGTCAGTGCCGCCACCGGCCTGGCTGTGCTGGTCGCCCTGTGCCGGGGTATTGCCCGCCGGTCTGCCAACACCCTGGGCAACTTCTGGGTCGACCTGACCCGCGCCACCCTCTACGGCCTGCTGCCGCTGTGCCTGGTGCTGGCGCTGCTGCTGGTCTGGCAAGGCGTGCCGCAGACCTTTGCCGACTACGTCCACGCCCTGACCCTGCAAGGCACCGACCAGACCATCCCGCTGGGCCCGGCCGCCAGCCAGATCGCCATCAAGCAGTTGGGCACCAACGGCGGTGGCTTCTTCGGCGTCAACTCGGCGCACCCGTTCGAGAACCCCACGGCCTGGAGCAACCTGTTCGAAGTGGCCTCGATCATCCTGATCCCGGTGGCCCTGGTATTCACCTTTGGCCACTATGTGAAGGACCTGCGCCAGAGCCGCGCGATCATCGCCTGCATGCTGGCGCTGTTCCTGATCGGTGGCAGCACCGCGCTGTGGTCGGAACACCAGCCCAACCCGGCCCTGGAAAGCGCCCAGGTGCAACAAGGCGCGCCGCTGGAAGGCAAGGAAAGCCGCTTTGGCACCACCGGTTCGGTGCTGTGGACGGTGACCACCACCTCAGCTTCCAACGGTTCGGTCAACGCCATGCACGACAGCCTCAACCCACTGACCGGCATGGTGGCGATGGTCAACATGATGCTTGGCGAGGTGATCTTCGGCGGCGTCGGCGCCGGCCTCTACGGCATGCTGCTGTTCGTGTTGATCGCCGTGTTCCTGGCCGGCCTGATGATCGGCCGCACCCCGGAATACCTGGGCAAGAAGCTGCAGGCCCGTGAAGTGCAACTGCTGGTGGCGACCCTGCTGGTGATGCCGGTGGGCGTGCTGGTGCTCGGCGCCATCGCCGCCAGCCTGTCCGGACCTGCCGGCGCGGTGACCAACCCCGGCGCCCACGGCTTCAGCCAACTGTTGTACGCCTACACCTCCGGTACCGCCAACAATGGCTCAGCGTTCGCCGGCTTCGGTGCCAACACCCCGTTCCACAACGTGATGATTGGCCTGGCCATGCTGATCGGCCGCTTCGGCTACATCCTGCCGGTGCTGGCCCTGGCCGGTAGCCTGGCGGCCAAGAAGAGCGCGCCACAAGGCCTGAACAGCTTCCCCACCCACGGCCCGCTGTTCACCACGCTGCTGCTGGTGACCATCCTGCTGGTAGGTGGCCTGACCTTCCTGCCGACCCTGGCCCTGGGGCCGATTGCCGAACACCTGAGCCTGGGTTTCTGAGGAACACACCATGAACATGCCCATTCCCGAAGTGAAGGCGCGTCATAGCGCCAAGGACCAGACCCGTTTCGCCGCCCTGTGGCGCCCGGCGCTGGTGCAGGCCTTCGTCAAGCTCGACCCGCGCCAGCTCAGGCGCGCCCCGGTGATGCTGGTGGTGGCCCTCACTGCCATGCTGACCACGGTGCTTTGCTTTGCCCCTGAAAGTGGCGTGAGCACTTCAGTGGCCGTGCAGATCACCGTGTGGCTATGGTTCACCGTGCTGTTCGCCAACTTCGCCGAAGCCCTTGCCGAAGGCCGTGGCAAGGCCCGCGCCGACAGCCTCAAGGCTGGCAGCCAGGGCCTGGCCGCCAAGCGTCGCAAGAGCGACGGTACGTTCGAGACCGTCGCCGCCACCCAGTTGCGCAAGGACGACGTGGTGCGCGTGGTGGCCGGTGAGCTGATCCCCGGCGACGGCGAGGTGCTCGAAGGCATCGCCGCGGTCAACGAGGCGGCCATCACCGGCGAGTCCGCGCCGGTGATCCGCGAGTCCGGCGGTGACCGTTCGGCCGTTACCGGCAACACTCGCCTGGTCTCCGACTGGCTGCTGATCCGCATCACCAGCAACCCCGGCGAGTCGACCCTGGACCGCATGATCGCCTTGGTCGAAGGCGCCAAGCGGCAGAAGACCCCCAACGAGATCGCCCTCGACATCCTGCTGATCGGCCTGACCCTGATCTTCCTGATCGTGGTGGTGACCCTGCAGCCGTTCGCCCGCTTCGCCGGCGGCGAGCTGCCGCTGATCTTCCTCGCCGCGCTGCTGGTGACGCTGATCCCCACCACCATCGGCGGCCTGTTGTCGGCCATCGGCATCGCCGGTATGGACCGCCTGGTGCGCCTGAACGTGATCGCCCGCTCTGGCCGCGCCGTGGAAGCGGCAGGCGACGTGCACACGCTGATGCTCGACAAGACCGGAACCATCACCTTCGGCAACCGTCGCTGCAGTGCCCTGCATGCAGCTTCGGGCGTGACCGCCAAGGAGCTGGGGGAGGGCGCCTTGCTCGCCTCGCTGGCCGACGACACTGCCGAGGGCAAGTCGATCGTCGAGTACCTGCGCCAGTTGCACGACTTCGCGGAACCTGCAAGCAATCAGTACGAAGCCATCGCCTTCAGCGCCGAGACGCGCCTGTCGGGCATCGATTTCCAGCAGCGCCGCTACCGCAAGGGCGCCGTCGACGCGGTGCTGGCCTTCTGCGGCCTGCAACGCCTGGAGCTGCCCGCCGCCCTGGCCCGTGAAGTGGAGCGCATCGCCCAGAGCGGCGGTACCCCGCTGCTGGTATGCGTCGACAAGCACCTGCTCGGCGTGATCCACCTCAAGGATGTGGTCAAGCCCGGTATCCGCGAGCGCTTCGCCGAACTGCGCAAGCTCGGCATCCGCACCGTGATGGTCACCGGCGACAACCCGCTGACCGCCGCCGCCATCGCCGCCGAGGCGGGCGTCGATGACGTGCTCGCCGAGGCCACCCCGGAGAAGAAGCTGGCGCGGATCCGCCAGGAGCAGAACGACGGACGCCTGGTCGCCATGTGCGGTGACGGCGCCAACGACGCGCCGGCCCTGGCCCAAGCTGACGTGGGCATGGCGATGAACGACGGCACCCAGGCTGCACGCGAGGCCGCCAACATGGTCGATCTCGACAGCGACCCGACCAAGCTGCTGGACGTGGTGCAGGTGGGCAAGGAGCTGCTGGTCACCCGCGGCGCGCTGACCACCTTCTCCATCGCCAACGACGTGGCCAAGTACTTCGCCATCCTGCCGGCGCTGTTCGCCGCCATCTACCCGCAGTTGGGCGTGCTCAACCTGATGCACCTGGCCAGCCCGCAGAGCGCGATCCTCTCGGCCATCGTGTTCAACGCGCTGATCATCATCGTGCTGATCCCCCTGGCGTTGCGCGGTGTGCGGGTGCAGGCCGCCAGCGCCGCCCATTTGCTGCGGCGCAACCTGCTGGTCTACGGCCTGGGCGGCATTGTCGTGCCGTTCGCCGGGATCAAGCTGATCGACATGCTGCTTACTGCGCTGCACCTGGTCTGAGGAGAGACTGACATGACCGCTTATGTACGCCCGGCCCTGAGCCTGGTCCTGCTGATGACCGTGGTCACCGGCGCGCTGTATCCCCTGGCGGTGACCGGCATCGCCCAGGTCGCCTTCCCTGAGCAGGCCAACGG
Organism: Pseudomonas soli; assembly: GCF_021283165.2. Classification (NCBI taxonomy): domain Bacteria; kingdom Pseudomonadati; phylum Pseudomonadota; class Gammaproteobacteria; order Pseudomonadales; family Pseudomonadaceae; genus Pseudomonas; species Pseudomonas soli. The sequence goes on along the minus strand of NZ_CP128543.1, from coordinate 4,088,889 downwards.
TAGCCTGGTGCGCGATGACCGTGGTCAGGTGCGCGGCTCGGCGCTGATCGCCCAGGAATTCAAGGGCGATGGCTGGTTCCAGTCGCGGCCTTCGGCGGGCGCCTATGTCACCGTGGCCAGTGGCGCGAGCAACCTGGCGCCGAGCAACCCGGCGCTGGCCGATCGGGTCAGGACTGACGCCTCCCAGCAGTACCAGGCGCAGCAGGGGCCAGTGCCCCAGGCGCTGTTGACCACCTCCGGCAGCGGGCTGGACCCGCACCTGCCGCCCGAGGCCATCGCTTACCAGCTGCCGCGCGTGGCGGCGGCGCGGCAGGTCTCGGAGGAGCGCTTGCAAGTGCTGGTGAATGACGCCACCCTGCGCCCATTGGTCGGGCCGCCGGTGGTCAATGTGCTGGCGTTGAACCAGGCGCTTGAGCGTCTTGCTCCGAGCCACTGAAGCCGAGGCCGCTTTGCGGCCCATCGCCGCAGGCCCTCATTCGTGACATTTTGAAGGATGAAGCATGAGCAACCCCACTCGCGCCGATGCGCTGCTGGCCGGCCTGCCCCGCGAAGGTCGCGGCAGGCTCAAGGTGTTCCTCGGCGCCGCGCCCGGGGTCGGCAAGACCTTTGCCATGCTCCAGGCCGCCCACGCCCAGCAGCGCCAGGGCTTGCAAGTGGTGGCCGGAGTGGTCGAGACCCACGGCCGCGCCGAGACCGAAGCCCTGCTCGGCGGGCTGACCCAACAACCTCTGCTGCGCCGCGAATATCGCGGCGTGATGCTCGAGGAAATGGACCTCGACGGCTTGCTCAAGGCCGCGCCTGCGCTGGTGCTGGTCGATGAGCTGGCGCACACCAACGCCCCCGGCAGCCGCCACGCCAAGCGCTGGCAGGACGTGCAGGAACTGCTCGCCGCCGGCATCGACGTATACACCACGGTCAACGTCCAGCACCTGGAAAGCCTCAACGACAAGGTCCGCGACATCACCGGCGTGCAGGTGCGCGAGACATTGCCCGACTGGGTGCTGCAGGAAGCCTTCGAACTGGTACTGATTGACCTGCCGCCGCGCGAGCTGCTCGAGCGCTTGCGCGAGGGCAAGGTCTACGTGCCCGAACAGGCACGGGCGGCCATCGAGGCCTATTTCTCCCAGACCAACCTCACTGCCCTGCGCGAGCTGGCCATGCAGACCGCCGCCGCCCAGGTGGACGCGGACCTGGCCAGCGGCTACCGCCAGCGCGGCCAGGAAGCCCCGGCCCTGCGCGGCCGGCTGCTGGTGGGCATCGATGGCGACGAGCAGGCCGAACGCCTGGTGCGCCATGCCTGCCGCGTCGCCCAGCGTCGCCATCTGCCATGGAGCGTGGTCCATGTCGATAACGGGCGCTTGCGCGACGAAACGGCCCGCCATCGCTTGCAGGCCGCCCAGCAACTGGCCGAGCGCCTTGGCGGCGAAGTGGTGCTGTTGCGCGCCGGCGAAGTGGCGCGCACGCTGATCCAGCACGCCGCCGAGCGCCGCGCCAGCCTGGTGCTGGTGGGCCAGTCCCGTGACCTGTTGCGTCGGCGCCTGGTCGGCGCCGGCGTGGCGGCGCGCCTGCTGCGTGAGAGTCACGGCCTGGAGATCAACGTACTCGACCGCGATGCCCAGCCGCCAGCGGCGCGCACGGCAGCAAAGCGCGTATGGGTATGGCGCCATTATGTGCTGGCGCTGGTTGCCACGCTGCTGGCCGCAGGCCTGGCCTGGGCCGTGTCGAGCGTGCTGGCGCTGCCCAACATTTCCCTGGTGTTTCTTGCCGCCGTGCTGCTGGTGGCGGTACGCAGCAGCCTGGGGCCGGCGCTGGCGTGCGCGGCGCTGTCGTTCCTCACCTACGACTTCCTGTTCATCCCGCCGAACTTCTCCTTCGCCATCCAGCGCGAAGAGGACGTGCTGACCCTGGTGTTCTTCCTGCTGATGGCCGCGCTTACAGGCAACCTCGCCGCGCGCCAGCGCCGCCAGTTGCAGGCGCTGCGCGAGACCCAGGCAGAGACCCGCCAGTTGCTCGACCTGTCGCGCCGCCTGACTGTGGCCACCGACCGCCAGGCGGTGTTCAGCGCTGCCGGCCAGCATATGGATGGTTGGCAGGGCGTGCAGGTGTGTCTGCTCGAACGCAGCGCCGACGGCCTGTTGCAAGTGGCCAGTGGTGGCTCGCCAGCCTTCACCGACAATGAACGCGCCGCGGCCGAATGGGCCTGGCAACATGGCCAGGCCGCGGGCTTTGGCAGTGACACCTTGCCCCACGGTCGTTGGTGGTGGTGGCCGCTGGCCGTGGAGGAACAGCCCCTGGCCCTGCTCGGCATTCGCCCACGCGACGGCGAACCACTGAGTGATCCGCGCCGTCGGTTGTTGATGGCCCTGGCGCAGCCCCTGGCCCAGGCCCTGGCCCGTGCCCGCCTGGGCGAGCAACTGGAAGCCGCCCGCCTGCACGGTGAAACCGAGCAACTGCGCAGCGCCTTGCTCGCCTCGGTCTCCCATGACCTGCGCACGCCGCTGACGTCGATGCGCGGCAGCATCGACAGCCTGCTGGCGCTGGGTGACGCCATCCCCCCGGACGACCGCCGCGAGCTGCTGGAAGGTACCCGCAACGAAGCCGAGCGCCTGGATCGCTACATCCAGAATCTGCTGGACATGACCCGCCTGGGCCACGGCACGCTCAAGCTGGCCCGCGACTGGGTAGCCCCGGCTGATATCGTCGGCAGCGCCCTCAACCGCTTGCGCGTGGTGCTGGCGCCCCTGCGCGTGCACACCGAAGTCCCGCCCGAGCTGCCGCTGCTGTTCGTGCACGCGGCGCTGATCGAGCAGGCGCTGATCAATGTGCTGGAAAACGCTGCACGCTTTTCCCCGGCCAACGGTCGGCTGCAACTGCAGGTCTCGGTGCACGACGAACAGCTGTGCCTCGCAGTCGCCGACGAGGGCCCCGGCATCCCCCAGGACGAGCGCGAAAAGATCTTCGACATGTTCTACACCGCCGCCCGCGGCGATCGGGGCGGGCAGGGCACCGGCCTGGGCCTGGCGATCTGCCAGGGCATGATCGGTGCCCATGGCGGCCGCATCCTGGTCGATGACGGCATCGATGGCCACGGCACCTGCATCACTCTATGCTTGCCGCTGCCGACCCAACCCGTTACCGAAAGTGAAGCCCCATGAGCCAAGCCGCCACCTTGCTGGTCATCGACGACGAGCCGCAGATCCGCAAGTTCCTGCGCATCAGCCTGGCGTCCCAGGGCTACAAGGTGATCGAGGCCGGCACGGGCAGCGACGGCTTGGCCCAGGCCGCCTTGAACAAGCCCGACCTGGTGGTGCTCGACCTCGGCTTGCCGGACATGGACGGTCAGCAAGTGCTGCGCGAGCTGCGTGAATGGAGCACGGTGCCTGTGATGGTGCTGTCGGTGCGTGCCAGCGAAGTGCAGAAGGTCGATGCGCTCGACGGTGGGGCCAACGACTACGTGACCAAGCCGTTCGGTATCCAGGAATTCCTCGCCCGGGTGCGGGCTTTGCTGCGCCAGGCGCCTCAGCTTGGCAGCGTGGCCGCTGCGGCGGGCTTCGGGCCGCTGACGGTGGACTTCGCTTTTCGCAAGGTCACGCTGGACGGCCTGGAGATAGCCTTGACGCGCAAGGAATACGCGCTGCTGGCGCAGCTGGCCGGGCATCCCGGGAGGGTCATCACCCAGCAGCAACTGCTCAAGGACATCTGGGGGCCGACCCATGTGGACGACACCCACTACCTGCGTATCGTGGTAGGGCACCTGCGGCAGAAATTGGGTGACGACCCTACGGCGCCGCGGTTCATCATCACCGAGGCGGGCGTGGGGTACCGGTTGGTCGCGCCGACCGACCCGTGACCAGGCCCGGCGCTGGCGTCATCGTTATGTAACGCCCGTTAGCGCGGGTTCCGTTACTACCCGATTACGTCCCTGGGCCTTGGCTTGATAGAGCATCCGGTCCGATCGTTCCAACGCGGCTGACATCGGTTCGCCCGCTTTCCACATGGCCACCCCCAGCGAGATCGTGATATGCCCGACAGTATCGAATTGCGCCGCCTCGATCACTGCTCGGAGCCGTTCGGCGACCTCTGCGCCGGTCGCAATCGAACCATTGGGCAAGAGCAGCAGGAACTCCTCGCCGCCCACACGGCATACCATGTCGTCCGGGCGCGATACCTGTCTCATCAACCGGGCGACGGCGCGGAGGGTTTCATCCCCGGCGCCATGGCCATAGGTGTCGTTGACGCGCTTGAAATGGTCGATGTCCACGGCGATCGCAGCGAAGGTTTTCAGGGATTGCTGCCATAGCGCCATGGTTTCCTCCATGGCCCGGCGATTCGCCAGTCCGGTCAGCGGGTCGCTATGTGCCTGCTGGTTGAGCCGCCCAATCTTCTCCTGCAGCAGGGCCGCTCCCAGGAGCAGCGCGCGGCGGATCTGCCAGCTTTCAACGTAGTCCGCAGGAACCGCGAGGATCCGTTCGTAGCTTTCAGGTGCATCCAGGCGCTTGGCGTTCTCCGCCAGTCGGGAGAGAGGGACGGAAATTTTCACGCCCAGCCACCAGATCAACAGCAGTCCGAACAGACCGAGGGGGACGATGCCTTTGGCAACTTTGATCGTCGTCGCCTTCAGCGTTGCCTCAATGTTCGATAGAGGCCGCTGTGAAATCACGCTCCAACGACTGCTGGGGATACTGGCATAACCCGCGAGCATTTCGTTGCCACTGCCGTCCTTCGCCCGCAGCGAACCGTGGTCTTGCTGCAGCGCGGCATCGACGATAGGGTCAGCGGCCAGGGTCGTCCCGATGCGCCGCGGGTCCGGGTGGTAAAGCACTTGTCGATGGCTATCGACCAGGTAGACATGCGCGCCATCCTCGCGGATGTTCAGGTCCATGAGCGCTTGCAACGTGTTTTTCTGTTCCAGGCGGATGCTTCCGCCGACAAGCCCGAGGTATTCGCCGTCGGGGCTGAAAACAGGGTGGGAGACGAACACGACCAGATTGCCTGCCAGGGACTTGAATGCGTCGCTGATCATCGGTTCTCGCCTGGTCAGAGGGGAACGACGTTGCAGCGCCTTTCCGTCCAGTTGCAGGCTGCTGGGGGCCGAAGCGATGATCTTTCCTTGTGCGTTGGCTATCAGTACCGAATTGAAGCTGTGGTCCTGGTTCAGCAGGCGGTGTGCCTCGTCGTGCAGGGCAGTTCGGTCTGCGAAGGCATGGCCGATGAGTGTGGATGCAAACCCCAGGCGATCCAGTTCGGAACTCAGCACTTCCTCCACACTGGTTGCGATCCGGGCAGCGTAAGCCTGGTTGGTCTGCAGGGCGTTTTCCGCCAGCTCGGATCTCTGGGTGGTGAACATCACCCAGAAAGTATTGGCCAGGGTTGCGACAGCACAGATCAGCGCGAACGCCAGCAGCAGCGTGCGCAAGGTGAGCTTGGGGCGTGGCCGTGTAGGCATGTGGCGCATCCGGATGCTGAAGGCATGCGATTTGGTGAAGCGGCGTCGCCGTGGGGTTGGAAACGCGCTCCTTGCGCCTTCTGGCGTATCCTGATTGGCCTTCTGCAACAAAACGCGGAGAGTTCGGATCAAGTATCTCACATCTGCTTTCGAGCCACCATTTTGACATGGTTTCGACGGCGGATCGCCTTCCGCCGATCCGCCACCGACAATCACTAGCCCCTGCCGGCTAGTCGAACTGCTCGAGCTGCAACAATTCCTCGACCCTCTGTCTCCGGCGAATCATGCGCAGTTGACCCTGATCGAGCAGGAACTCTGGCAACAACGGTCGGCTGTTGTAGTTCGATGACATGGATGCGCCATAAGCCCCTGCATCGTGAATTACCAGCAGGTCACCGACCTTGGCCTGGGGCAAGTCGTGGGGGGTCAACTCCTCGTCGTTCTGGGTGAACACATCCCCCGACTCGCACAGCGGCCCGGCTACGACGGTTGGCTGCAATGGGCGGCTCACGGGCCGGCCCACTGCGTCGAACAGGCTCATGCGGTGGTAGGCCCCGTACATGGCCGGGCGCATCAGGTCGTTGAAGCCGGCATCGACCAGGATGTAGTGGCGCTCACCCATCTGCTTGACCGCGCGCACCTCGGTCACCAGGCAGCCAGCTTCGGCGACCACGAAGCGCCCAGGCTCGATCTCCATGCGTACCGGGTGACCGAGCATCGTCTCGATCTCCGAGCGGGCCACCGCCCAGGTTCGGGCGTAGCGCTGCAGGTCCACTGGTTGGTCGCCGTCGCGGTAGGGGGTGGACAGGCCGCCCCCGATGGAGAAGGCTTCGATATCCATGCCCAGCCGGCCGATCAGCTCGACCATCGCGCTGGCCACTTGCTCCAGGTGCTGGTAGTCCACCCCCGAGCCGATGTGCATGTGCACGCCCACCAGGTGCAGGCCGTGTTGTTTCACGCAAGCCAGCGCATCGGGCAGTTGTTCGTGCCAGATGCCGTGCTTGCTGTTCTCGCCGCCGGTATTGGTTTTGCGACTATGGCCATGGCCGAAGCCGGGGTTGATGCGTAGCCACACCCGGTGGCCGGGGGAGCGCTCGCCGAGCTGGCGGAGCATGTCGATAGAGCCGGCATTGACCTCGATACCGGTCTGCACCACCCGCGCCAGGGTCGGTTGGTCCAGCACGTCGCAAGTCAGCACCACGCCGGCGGGGTCGCCGCCCACCGATGCGCCGGCGGCAAAAGCGCGCTCCATTTCCCCCAGGGATACCGCGTCGAGCACCAGGCCGCGTTCACGGATCAGGCGCAGCACGTGCAGGTTGGGGTTGGCCTTCTGCGCGAAGCGCACGGTGTCGAAGTGCTGCTTGAGCTGGTCGATGCGCTGGTGGATGGTCGGGGCGTTGTAGGCCCACAGCGGCGAGCCATGCTGGCGGACTGCTTCGGCCAGGAGGGTAGTGGTCATGGTGGCGTTCCTTGTTTTGGATGCGCCGATAGTGGGGGATTTTATAAATTCAGAAAAATAGATTTTTTTCTGCTAGATATTCATATCTGATATCAGCTCAAGCAACCAAGTTGCTGACACGCTTACTCTCTTTACCACCGAGCAACCATGAAACTCTCCATCCGCCATATCGAGGTATTCCGCGCCATCATGGCTGCCGGCAGCGTCACCGGGGCTGCGCGCCTGCTGTTCACTTCGCAGCCCACGGTGAGCCGCGAACTGGCGCGCATGGAGCAGGTCACCGGGCTGAACCTGTTCGACCGCGAGGGCGGGCGCCTGGTGCCCAGCGCCCAGGCTTTGCTGTTGATCAAGGAGGTCGAGCGGGCCTTTGTCGGCCTGGAGCGCATCGACCGCTTCGCCCAGGCCATCCGCAACTTCGAACAAGGCCGGCTGGCCATCACCTGCCTGCCGCTGTTCTCGCAAACCCTGCTGCCGAAGGCCTGCAAGGCGTTTCACCAGCACCATCCCGGCGTCAGCCTGAGTATCACCGCCCAGGAGTCGCCGTTGCTTGAGGAGTCGCTGGTTGCCCAACAGCACGACCTTGGCCTCACCGAGACCGCGCAGGTACCGCGGGGCGCGGTCGGCGAACTGTTGTTCAGTGCCGACATGGTCTGCGTGCTGCCCGCGCAGCACCCCCTGCTGGCCAAGCCGTTACTCCAGTTGCAGGACTTCCACGAGGTCGATTTCATCAACCTGGCCAGCCTGGACCGCTACCGGCAGCAACTCGACCGGCATTTTCGCGAGGCCGCAGTGAACCGCCGCACGATCATCGAGACCACCAGCGCCGCCTCGGTGTGCGCCATGGTCCGCCAGGGGCTGGGTGTAGCGATCATCAATCCACTGAGCGGGCTGGAGGCCGGGCAAACTGGGCTGGCGATCCGCCGACTGGGCCTGTCGGTGCCGTACCAGGTGATGCTGATCCGGCCCGAGCTGCGGCCCGCATCTTCGGTGCTGGAGCCGTTCTGCCAGGCGCTGCGGGGGCAGGCCAGGGCAATGGAGGCGGCCTTGGCGCAAGGCGTCTGAGTGGCCGGGCGAACGATTGGAACGTTCTCAACCACGCCAAGGTCAACCCCATCAGCAGTGATCGAAAATGCTCCACAGCATGAGGAATCGCCAATGAGTACGCTGACGATCGAAGGCTGGTTCAAAGGTGAGGGTGATCGCAGGTCCACCCCGGTGGGTGATATCCACTTCGACATCCAGGGCGTGAACCATCGCAAGTTGGAGCAGGCCGAGGAACACCTGCAACAGAGCCACGAGTCCGAGGCGATGGTGGATGTCGACATGGACAGCCTGAACCTGGTGCTGCCCGAGGGCTACGGCCCGCTGTCGGACTGCCGCCTGCGCGTCTACCTGAGCGACGACGAGCGTGGCCAGTTCCACCTGGTCGGGCATCGGGCCAGCGATGGCAGCCTGATCTACACCAATGCGGTGTTGATCGCTCAGCTGAGCTGAATACCGGCTGCGCTGTCGCCTGTTTCCAGGCTTGCCGCCACTGACGTCGCCACTTCGCTGAAAGCCCGCGCCGCCGCGCTCTGGTAGGCGCCCCTGCGCTGCATCAAGACTGCGGTGCGCTGCAGGCGCAGTGGGTCCAGGGCAATGGCGGTCAGGTCATCATGGGCCAGGGCAAGGTTGGCGGGCAGCAGGGTCGACAGTGTCGTGCGGCGCACCACTTCGATCACTGCGCCAATCGCGTTGGCCTCCATCCGCACCCGTGGGCGGATACCGTGCTGGCGGCAATAGCGCTCGATCTGCTCGCGCGTGGCGAACTCGGCGCTGAGCAAGATCAGCGACTCGTCGTTGAGCGCGTGTGGGCCAATACTGCGGGTAGTGGCCAGCGGATGCGCGCGGCCGACCACCAGCGCCAGGGTTTCCACCAACAGCGGGCGGCTGTCGATGTCCTGGTTGTGGACCTCATCGAAGGCGATGCCGACATCCAGCTCATCGGCCTGCAACAACTCCTCCATGCGCTCCTGGGCGATCTCTCGTAGGTTCAGGGTGATGTTCGGATAACGCGCATGGAAGGCCTCGACCAGCGGGCCGATCAGATAGGTGGTGAAGGTCGGCGTCACCGCCACCCGCAGCGATCCTCGGCTGAGGTCGCCCACGTCATGGATGGCGCGCCTGGCCTCCAGCAGCTCCTGTTCCGCCCGCTTGGCATAGCGCAGGTAGACCTCCCCGGCATCGGTCAGCCGCGTGCTGCGCCCGGAACGGTCGAACAACTGCGCGCCAAGGCTTTCCTCCAGTTGCCTGACCTGTTGTGACAGCGCCGGCTGGGAGACATGCAGTGCCGCCGCGGCGCGGGTAAAACTGTGATGTTGAGCCACTGCGAGGAAATACTGGATGTGCCGGGCTAGCATGCTTTTCTCATAAGATAATCTGATGTGCTTCATCATAAATGAGACTTTTACCTTATGTAAGGCGCTGCGTAACCTTTGCCTCAACACACCGCGACATTGAGGCAAACAGCCATGAAAGACATCATCGACGGTTTTCTGAAGTTCCAGCGCGACGCCTTCCCCGAACGGGTCAAGCTGTTCAAGGACCTGGCCACCCAGCAAAGCCCCCGGGCGCTGTTCATCTCCTGCTCCGACAGCCGCCTGGTGCCCGAGCTGGTCACCCAGCGCGAGCCAGGCGACCTGTTCGTCATCCGCAACGCCGGCAACATCGTGCCGTCCTACGGCCCTGAGCCTGGCGGCGTATCGGCTTCGGTCGAATATGCCGTCGCCGCCCTGCAGGTAGCCGACATCGTCATCTGCGGCCACTCCGACTGCGGCGCCATGACCGCCATCGCCACCTGCAAGTGCCTGGAGCACATGCCCGCCGTGGCCGGCTGGCTGCGCTACGCCGACTCCGCCCGGGTGGTCAACGAGGCGCGCCAGCACCACAGCCCGCAGGCCAAGGTCGAGGCCATGGTGCGCGAGAACGTGATCGCCCAGCTGGCCAATATCCAGACCCACCCCTCGGTGCGCCTGGCCCTGGAAGAGGGCCGCGTGCGCCTGCATGGCTGGATCTACGACATCGAAAGCGGCCGCATCGACGCCTTCGACGGACGCACCGGCCAGTTCGTCGCCCTGGCGCAGAACCCCGACGTCAACGCCGTTTCCCACCCTTCCAGGCACGTTGCCTGAACCCCTTTCAAACCCAAGGAGACACACCATGATCCAGTCGCAAATCAGCCAGAACGCCCGCCTTGTCCTGAGCGAAGTCATCCTCCTGGCCAAGGCCCGCAAGGACCTGTCGTTCGCCCAGATCACCGACGGCACCGGCCTCTCCGAAGCCTTCGTCACTGCCGCGCTGCTGGGCCAGCACCCGCTGCCGGCCAGCGCTGCCCAGGTGGTGGGCGACAAGCTCGGCCTGGACGCCGATGGCATCGCCCTGCTGCAGACCGTGCCACTGCGCGGCAGCATCCAAGGCGGCGTGCCGACCGACCCGACCATCTACCGCTTCTACGAGATGCTGCAGGTGTACGGCACCACCCTCAAGGCACTGGTCCACGAGAAGTTCGGCGACGGCATCATCAGCGCCATCAACTTCAAGCTGGACGTGAAGAAGGTCGACGATCCGGAAGGTGGCTCCCGCGCGGTGATCACCCTGGATGGCAAGTACCTGCCGACCAAGCCGTTCTGATTCGCCCCTAGGGAAATGGCTCGGGCGCCGCACGACGCCCGAGCCATTTCCACGCGCGCTATTGATCCCCGACAGGAGCGACGGCATGGACCTGATCTTCAGAAATGTCCGCATCGACGATGCAAACCCCTTGATGGATGTCGCCGTGCACAACGGCAAGATTACTCACATCGCCCAAGCGATCACTGCAACGGCGAGCCAGGAAATCCAGGGCAACGGCAATGTCCTGGTCCCCGGCTTCGTCGAAGCCCACCTGCACCTGGAAAAAGCCAATGTCATGCAGCGCAAGGCCAACCGCTCCGGCACCTTGGCCGAAGCGATCGCCGTCACTGCGGCGCTCAAGCCCACCCTGACCCGTGATGACATTCGCGAACGCTCTGTACAGGTGTTGCGCGCCCTGGTGCAGGCCGGCACCACCCATGTGCGTGCCCACGCCGAGTTCGATCCGGCCCAGGGTTTCACCGGCCTGGACGTGGTCCTGGAGCTGCGCGAGACCTTGCGTGATGTCATCGATATCCAGGTAGTGGCGTTTCCCCAGGAAGGCATCCTGAAACTGCCCGGCATGAAAGCGATGATGGTCGAGGCCATGGAGAGGGGCGTCGATGTGGTCGGTGGCATTCCCTACAACGACGTCTCGCCCCTGGAGCACATCGATTTCGTCTTCGACCTGGCCCAGCGCTATGGCAAGGACATCGACCTGCATCAGGACTTCGCCGACGACGCCGAGCACATGACCATCGAATACGTGGCCCGCCGGACCCTCGCCACGTGCTACCAAGGGCGCGTCAGCGTCGGCCACCTGACCAGCCTGGCGGCCGTGGAGCCAGAGCGCCAGGCGCGCATCATCGCGCTGCTGCGCGAAGCCGGCATCAGCGTGATATGTCTGCCCGCCACCGACCTGCACCTGGGCGCCCGTGGCGATAGACACAACGTGCGGCGCACCCTGACCCCGGTGCGGGCGTTGCGCGATGGCGGGGTGAACGTGTGCCTGGCCACCAACAACATCCGCAATGCCTTCACCCCCTACGGCACCGGCGACCTGCTGCACATCGCGCAGCTGGCCATCCCCGCCTGCCACCTGGGTGGGGCGGACGACCAGGCCACGGTGCTGCCGATGCTCACCAGCAACCCGGCCAAGGCCCTGGGGTTGCAGAGCCATGGCTTGGCGGTGGGCAACGACGCGGACCTGGTGCTGATGGACACCCACCGTATCAGCGACGTGATCCTCGACCTGCCCGCGCGGCTGATGGTGCTCAAGCGCGGCAGGGTGGTGGCGACAGCGGAGCAGCGGCGCTCGGTGGTGTTCTGAAGGCCGGGCTCAGACCGCCAGCAGCAACAGTGCCGCCACCAGTGCCGGGGGCATTACCAGCACGCCCAGACGCAAGAAACTCAATGCGCCGACATGCTCGCCCTCGCGGCGGATCGCCACCAGCCACAGCAGCGTGGCCAGGGAGCCTGTGATCGACAGGTTCGGCCCCAGGTCGACGCCGATAAGCAAGGCGGCGGTGGTCTGCCGGGGCAGCTCGACCAGCTGGCCGATGGAGCCGGCGATCAGGCCGGTGGGCAGGTTGTTCATCAGGTTGCCGGCCATGGCCGAGATCACGCCCGCAGCCCAGCTCGCCGTGCCCGGGGACTGCTGCGCCAGGGCCGCCAGCATATGCGCGAGCCGTTCGATCACGCCGGTATGCGCCACCGCCTCCACCAGCACGAACAGGCCCGCCACCAGCGGCAGCACGCCCCAGGCCACATGGCGCAGCAACGGCGCCGGGCTGCGCCGTTGGCGCAGGTGGATCAGCCCGACCGTGGCCATGCCTGCGCAAAAGGTCGGCAGACCCAGCGGCACGTCCAGTGCCGATACCGTCAACAGCAGGGTGCCGGTGAACATCAGGCCCAGCGCGCAAAGCCGGGCGCCGGCCGACAAGGGGCGCATCTCGATGGCCACGGCCAGTGGTTGGTGGATGCGCTTGCGCATGGTCAGGCGCAGCACCAGGTAGGTCATGGCGATGGCGCCCAGCGAGGGCAGGGTGAACTGGCGCAGCCATTCCAGCAGCGGTGGCATCTGGCTGCCGAAGACCACCAGGTTGGCCGGGTTGGAGATCGGCAGCACGAAGCTGGCGGCATTGGCGATGAAGGCGCAGATGAACAGGTAGGGCAGCGGCTCGGCCTTGGCCGCCTTGCACGCCGCATACACGGCCGGCGTCAACACCACGGCGGTGGCGTCATTGGAGAGGAACACGGTGACCAGTGTACCGACCAGGAATACCAGGTCGAACAGGCGTTGGCCCGAGCCCCTGGCATGCTGCACCGCGTACCTGGCCAGCCAGTCGAACAAGCCTTCCTGGCGAGCCAGCTCGGCCAGCACCATCATGCCGGTGAGGAACAGGTAGACATCGCCTCCTTCGGCGATTGCCGCCAAGGCCAGGCGCCATGGGATCAGGCCGCAGGCCGTCAGCCCTAAGGCGGCGCCCATCGCCCAGACATATTCGGGCACGCGTCCCGGCCGAAGGATGACCAGGGCGGTGGCCGCGGCCGCAACCGACCAGATGATCAGGGATGACTCAGCGACAGGCATGCGAGGACTCAGTTCTCGGAAGGGGAGTGAAGGGGAGGGGCTTGCTCGGCGTTGGCATCGCTGGCAGGTCGGCGGGTCTCCGGCATGGCCAGCCAAAGCAGAAGCAACGCTGCAGTCGCAATGCCCGCCAATGTCAGGAATGCCGCGTCGTAGCCTGCGGACTGTACCACCAGCCCCGCGACACCGGGACTTAGCGCCGCGCCCAGGCCGAAGGCCGTGGACAATGCGCCAAGGCTGATATTGAAGCGCCCGCTGCCTTGGGTGAGGTCCCTGACCACTACCGGGAACAATGCCCCGAACAGTCCGGCGCCGACGCCATCGAGCAATTGCACGGCCACCAGCCAAAACGGATTGTCAGACATCACGTAGAGCACGCCACGCAGCGGCAGGATCAGGAAACCGACGAGCAACAGCGGTTTGCGTCCCCAGCGGTCGGCCCTGGCGCCGGCCAGCAGCGCCATGGGCACCATCACCAGCTGCGCCGCGACGATGCACGCCGAGGTCAGCGGCGTGGCCAACTGCAGGTTGGCCTGAGCCAGTTTCTGGCCCACCAGCGGAAGCATTGCCGCGTTGGCCAGATGGAACAACGCGCAGCACACGGCGAACAGTAGCAAGGGGCGATTGTGCAACAGGACGGCAAGGCCGGCGGGGTGGGCATGCTGGCCCGGCGGCCGCGGGTCAAGGCCACGCGCGAGGTCATGGTCGATGGCTGTCGCCGGCACTCGGCTAATGGCGATCAGGCTGGCTACGGTCATCGCCGCCATCAGATAGAACACCGCCACCGGTCCGAACAGGTAGGCCAGCCCCCCGGCGAGCACCGCCGAGCAGGCATTGCCGGCATGATTGAAGGTTTCGTTGCGGCCCATGCGCCGGGTGAATGCCCGGGGCCCGGCCAGGCCCAGTGAAATGGCAGCGATGGCCGGCGCGAACACGGAACCTGCGACCGCACTGATGGCTTGGGTCAAGGTCACCAACGCGCCGCTGCTGATCCAGGGCAGCACCAGGCAACTGCCGGTCACCAGCAGCGCGGCGATGGCCATTACTGCGCGCTTGGCCGTGGTCCTGTCGATCAACGCGCCAGCTGGCGTCTGGGTCAGCAATGCCGTGACGCTGGCCAAGGTCATGACCAGGCCGATGCTGCCGGGCTCCCAATGGTGCACCGCCAGCAGGTAGATCGCCAGGTAGGGCCCAAGCCCATCACGGACATCGGCCAGGAAAAAATTCAACCCATCGAGCGAACGTTCATGCGCAGGCGAGGCCAAGGAAAACTCCGCAGGGACAAGTGAACAGAGCGCCCTGGATTTCAAGGGCGGTCAATAGCCGCATACGTTAGCACTCCGCGGCGCAGGTGCTGATGAACTTTGCGCGGGTCCGGCATGCCATCGGCCCAGGGGTCAGCGATTGGGCCATTGCTGCAAGAGGATCGATACGAACTTTTCGGCCGCCGGCGACAGTGACGCGCCGCGACGAAACACCAAGCCCAGCGTGCGGCTGACCTGCGGCTCGCCCAGCGGCACGCTGACCAACGTCGGATGGTCGGCGCTGGGCATGGCCAGGCTAGGCATGGCCGAGACCCCCAGCCCGGCCTCGACCATGCCCAGCGAGGTCGACAGGTGCTGGACCTCGTAGAACCATTGAGGGCGCAGGTTCAGGCCGGCCAGCGCATGATCGAGCAACATGCGGTTGCCGCTCAGGCGACCGACCCCGATCAAGCGGTAGTCGGCCAGTTCGGCCCAGGTAACCGCGTCGCGCTTGGCTAACGGGTGGTCCCGGCGGCAGGCGAGCACGAAATGCTCCTGGACCAGCGAAACGAACTCAATGTCCGGATGCTGGCCACTCATCATGTTGATGCCAAAGTCGGCCTCTCCCCGCAGTACGGCTTCCAGCCCATCGTTGGCACTCAGGTCCAGCAGGCGGATGCGGATTTTCGGGTACTGCGCGTTGTAGTCGCGGATCACCGAGGGCAGAAAGTAGAACGCTGCAGTGGGAATGCAAGCGAGGGTGACTTGCCCGGTCTGGCGCTCGGCCAGTTCGCGGATGCTCAGGATCGAATCCTCGAAATCATCCAGCAGGCGCCTGGCCTTGGGCAGGAAATCCCGGCCCACGCTCGTCAGGCTGACCCGGCGGGTAGTGCGTTCGAGCAACGATGTACCGAGCCCCTCCTCGAGTTTCTTGATCCGTCGGCTCAGGGCGGGTTGGGACAGGTGCAATGCTTCTGCAGCCTCGTGAAAACTGCCAAGTTCGGCGATTTTTACGAAAGATCTAATATCTTGCAGTTCATATTCCATCAGGTATCGCTCAGTAGGTCGCTCGATTATTGATGTGTTTATCGCAATAATGACTACGATATTTGCATTGGATTGATTTATCCATCCCTGTCACTCTTTTGCTCACAACATCAATGATGTCCATTGATCAACAAGAGTGCGAAATCATGCAACGAATTCCTTGCGTACTCATGCGCGGCGGTACCTCCAAAGGGCCGTTCTTCCACGCCTGGGACCTGCCTGCAAACGTGGTCGAGCGCGACGAGTTGCTGATCAACCTGATGGGCTCCGGACATGAGCTGGAGATCGACGGCATCGGTGGCGGCAGCCCGCAGACCAGCAAGGTGGCGATCATCAGCCCGTCATTGCACGCCGATGCCGATGTCGACTACCTGTTCGTCCAGGTGATGGTCGCCCAGCGGCGCGTCGACACCGCGCCCAACTGCGGCAACATGCTGTGCGCTGTCGGGCCGTTCGCCATCGAGCAAGGGTTGGTCAAGGCCAACGACGGCAAGACCCTGGTACGTATCCGCAACCTCAATACCGGAACCTTCGTCGATTCACTGGTGCAGACGCCCGGCGGCGTTGTGCGCTACGAAGGGCGCACGGCGATCGACGGCGTCCCTGGTACAGCGGCCCCGGTGCACCTGACGTTCCTCGATGCGGTGGGCAGCAAGACCGGCAAGTTGTTCCCTACGGGCAAGCCTCAGGATGTGATCGGCGGCGTGCCGGTCACCTGCATCGACATGGCCATGCCCATGATGATCGTCGAGGCCCGGCAACTGGGCGTGACCGGCTCGGAAACCCCGGCCGAACTAGATGCCGACAATGCCTTGCTGCAACGCCTGGAAGCCTTGCGCCTGAAGGCCGGCAAGGCAATGGGTCTGGGCGATGTCAGCGGCATGGTGATCCCCAAGCCGGTGCTGGTCGCGCCACCCCGTCATGACGGTACGGTACAGGTGCGCTATTTCATGCCGCACAATTGCCACCGGGCCCTGGCGATCACCGGCGCAGTCGGGCTGGCCACGGCCTGCGTCAGCGCCGGTACGGTGGTCGCTGACTTGCTCGGCGAGGGCGCTCAACACCTGGAGCAGGTGCGCATCGAGCATCCCAGTGGCGGCATCGACGTGGCGCTGTCGCGCAGCGGCGTCGATGGCAAGACCCTGCAGGCATCGGTGGTGCGTACCGCCCGTCGGTTGTTCTCAGGGTTCGTCTATGCCCCGTCTTTGCGCAGACTGGCGGGATAGACCACAGGCCGCCGCTGTCAGGGCGGCTTCAGCAACAAGCGCATCCGCACAATTTCAACAATGGGTGATGCCTCATGAAACTTGCCAGATCCCTGTATTTCCAGATCCTCTGCGCCGTCCTGCTGGGCGTGGTGGTCGGCCACTTCTGGGCGCAACAGGCCGTTGCCCTCAAACCCCTGGGCGATGCCTTCATCAAGCTGATCAAGATGATGATCGCTCCCGTGGTGTTCTGCACCATCGTCACCGGCATCGCCGGCATGACCGACAAGCGCTCGCTGGGGCGCCTGATGAGCAAGACCTTGATGTTGTTCCTGCTGCTGACCGTGGTCAGCCTGGTGATCGGTCTGGCGGCGGTGTACCTGTTCCAGCCCGGGGCCGGCATGAACATCGATCCTGCCACCCTGAGCACAGCGGGCCTGGACCAGTACGCCGCCTCGGCGGCGAAGCTCGGCGTGGTCGACTTCTTCATGCACATCATCCCCGAGACGTTCATCGGCGCCTTCAACAAGGGTGAGGTGCTACCGGTATTGTTCATCGCCGTGCTCAGCGGTTTCGCCCTGTCGTCCATGGGCGACAAGGGGCGGCCCGTCCTCGCGGTGCTGGAGTCGGCCTCGACCATGGTGTTCCGTATCTTCGGCTACCTGATGCGATTCGCCCCTGTAGGCGCCTTCGGTGCGCTCGCCTTTACCGTTGGGCAATACGGCGTCACGTCCCTGGGCTCGCTGGCCAAGCTGGTGGGCACGCTGTACATCGCATGCGCCTTCTTCGTCCTGGTGGTGCTGGGCGGCATCTGTCGCGCCCATGGCTTCAGTCTGTGGAAGCTGCTGCGCTATTTCCGCGAGGAATTCCTGGTGGTGCTCGGTACTTCTTCCACCGAGCCTGTGCTGCCGCGCATGCTTGAAAAGCTCGAGCGCCTCGGTTGTCGCAAAGGCGTGGTAGGGCTGGTGCTGCCAACCGGGTATTCCTTCAACCTCGATGGCACCGCCATCTACCTGTCGCTGGCGGCAGTGTTCATCGCGCAGGCCTGCAACATCGAGCTGACCCTCGGGCAGACGGTGACCATGCTGGCAATCATGCTGCTGTCGTCCAAGGGGGCCGCCGGCGTGACCGGCAGCGGCTTCGTCGCGCTGGCCTCGACCCTCACGGTCATCCACGACATTCCGCTGGCCGGGCTCGCCTTGTTGATCGGCATCGACCGCTTCATGTCCGAGGCGCGGGCCCTGACCAGCCTGGCCAGCAACGCCGTGGCCACCGTGGTCATCTCGCTGTCGGAGCATGCCTGCGATCGCGAAACCTTGCTGCGCCGCCTCGACGGCGCGCCGTCGGCGTCCGACGAAGTCGTCGACGCTCAGCCAGAGTGGTCCGCGCAGCCTCCCCGGCACGGCTGACCAACCGGTTAACACTCCCATGTTGCAATAGACTTCACCCAGCGTCCTTGCGATGCCGGGTGGGGCAGGGGGCCGTCTGCGCGTCGGACGGCCACACACAGAATAAAAACAAGAGAAAATACCATGCTCGCACTCCTGGGCCTGATCATGGTGGTGACGTTCACCTACCTGATCATGAGCAAACGCCTGTCGCCGATCGTCGCGCTCACAGTGGTACCCATCGTTTTCGCCGTGATCGGCGGTTTCGCTCCCGAGCTCGGCAAGATGATGCTCGATGGTCTGAAGATGGTGGCGCCCTCGGCGGCATTGCTGCTGTTCGCCATCCTGTTCTTCGGCCTGATGATCGATGCCGGCCTGTTCGACCCCTTGATTCGCAAGATTCTCAAGCGGGTGAACGGCGATCCGATCAAGATCGCCATCGGCACCGCGCTGTTGTCGCTGCTGGTGGCACTCGATGGCGACGGCACCACCACCTACATGATCACCTGCGCGGCGATGTTGCCGCTGTACAAGCGCATCGGCATGAACCCGATGATCCTGGCCACTGTGTCGATGCTGTCGCTGAGCATCATGAGTGGCATGAGCCCCTGGGGCGGGCCGGCCACCCGGGCCATTGCCGCCCTGGGGCTGGATGCGACCGAATACTTCATCCCGATGCTGCCCACCGTGATCGGTGGCGCGGCCTGGGTGGTGTTCACCGCCTATTTGTTGGGGCGCGCCGAGCGTCGGCGCATCGGCAATGTCACCCTGGCGTCAGGGGGCGGCAACTGCTACATCAAGGAAATCCTCGGCGACAACCCGCACAAGCGCCCGCGCCTGGCCTATGTGAATCTGCTGCTGGTGATCGCCGTGATGACCGCGCTGGTGATGGGCGTGATGCATTCCGCGCTGCTGTTCATGATCGGTTTCGTCGCCGCGTTGATGATCAACTATCCGCAGCTGGAGCTGCAGAAGGAGCGCATCCTCGCCCACTCGGGCAATGCCATGACCGTCGTGCTGCTGGTGTTCGCCGCCGGCATATTCGCCGGCATCTTCTCCGGCACCAAAATGGTCGACGCCCTCGCCCAGACCTTGGTGGACTGGATCCCCGACGCCTGGAGCCACTGGTTCCCGCTGGTGGTGGCGCTGACCAGCATGCCGCTGACCTTCGTGCTGTCCAATGACGCCTACTATTTCGGGGTGGTGCCGATCCTGGCCAACGCGGCCGCGGCCTATGGCATCGACCCGGTGGAAATCGCCCGGGCCTCGGTACTGGGGCAGCCGGTGCACCTGATGAGCCCGTTGGTAGCCTCGACCCTGTTGCTGGTGGGGATGGTCGACCGCGATATCGGCGACTTCCAGAAAGCCACCGTCAAGTGGGCGGTGCTTACCTCGCTGGTGATCACCGCGCTGGCGCTGCTCACAGGCGCCTTGTCCTTCTTCGTGTGAATCACCGGGCGCCGCGCGGCGCCCGCCCACCGCTCATCCAAGAACAACAACAGAGTACCGATCATGTCCCGAAGTGTTTTCCGTGGGGCCACCTGTGGCCTGCTCTGCGGCTGGTTGCCCGTTGCCGGCGCTGGCGGATTCGTCGACGACGGCAAGCTCAAGCTGCAGCTGCGCAACGTCTATTTCAACGAGAACTTCCGTGACGAGCAGGGCCTGACGCCGCGCGCGGCGGCCTCCGCCAAGCATGAGCGGACCGAGTGGGCGCAGGGCTTTTTGCTCGACTACCAGTCCGGTTTCACCCAGGGTACCTTGGGCGTTGGGCTCGATGCCCTGGCCCTGGTGGGCGTGCGGTTGGACTCCGGACGCGGTCGCAGCGGTAGCGGTCTGTTGCCGGTGCACGACGACGGTCGGGCCGCGGACGAATTCAGCAGCGCCGGCCTGACTGCCAAGGCGCGCCTGGGCCAGACCGTGATCAAGCACGGTACCTTGCTGCCCAAGACTCCGGTGCTGGTCTACAACGACGCGCGGCTGTTGCCGCAGACTTACCAGGGCACGCAGCTGACCAGCACCGACATCGATGGGTTGAGCCTCACCGCCGGTCACCTGGACAAGTTCAAGTTGCGCGACTCCTCGGACAGCACCGGCTTGTACCTGGATGGCTACAGCGGCAACGCGTCCGGTGATTTCTCCTACGTCGGTGCCGATTATGCGGTGGGCAAGCCGCTGCGCCTGAGCTACTTCCACGCCCGGCTCGACGGCTTCTATCGCCAGGACTTCGCAGGCCTGGTGCATGACCTGCCGCTGGCCGGCGGGGTGCTGACCACCGACCTGCGCTACTTCAGGAGCCGCGACAGCGGTGCCGCCCATGGCGGCGCCATCGACAACGATCTGTACAGCGGGCAACTGGCGTATGCGCATTCTGGGCATACGGTCGGTGCCGGCTACCAGGTGCTTGATGGCGAGGCGGGGCTGCCCTATATCAGCGGCGCAACGGTGTATTCGTTCAGCAACGTCGGTATCGGCAAGTTCATCGAGGAGCAGGAAAAAACCTGGATGGCCAGCTATGCCTACAACTTCGCCGCCGCAGGGGTGCCCGGGCTGACCTTCATGACGCGTTACCTCAGCGGCGACAACGGTCGCGCCGGGGAAGCGGGTATCAAGGAATGGGAGCGTGACGCCGAGCTGGCCTACGTGGTCCAGGGTGGCCCGCTCAAAGGCCTGGGGGTGAGGTTGCGCAACTATGTCTATCGTTCCGACTTCGCCCGCGGTCGCGACAGCAACCGTGTGTACCTGACCTACGACATCGCGCTTTGGTGAGTGTCCATCCTGGGTGGACGGTGCGCGTCCAGGCGGCGGTTGTGGGCATTGATGGCGGGCTTGCGGCGTCCCATCGGCTGGTATCAACGCGATCAATGTTGGCAGACGATGACCTGATGTCCCTCTAGATTGCAAAGGCGTGCTGGAAGCCCCGAACAACAATAACGAGGGACCCGACTATGCCCACCGCCACCCAAGCCTCCAACGCCTGGCGCATCCTGTTCCTGCTGTTCCTGGCCAACCTGTTCAACTTCTTCGACCGCACCATCCCCGCCATCGTCATCGAGCCGATCCGCCTGGAGTGGCACCTGAGCGACTTCCAGATCGGCATCATCGGCACCGCCTTCACCCTGGTCTACGCCATCGCCGGCCTGCCGCTGGCACGTATCGCCGACACGGGTTCACGCAGCAAGCTCATGGGTTGGGGCCTGCTGGCCTGGAGCGGGCTGACGGCGGTCAACGGCATGGTCGGCAGCTTCTGGAGCTTCCTGCTGGTGCGCATGGGCGTGGGCATCGGCGAGGCCAGCTATGCGCCTGCCGCCAACTCGCTGATCGGCGACCTGTTCCCTGCCGGGCGGCGGGCAAGGGCGATAGGTATCTTCATGCTTGGCCTGCCGTTGGGCCTGTTGCTGGCGTTCTTCACCATCGGTGCGATGGTCGAGGCCTTCGGTACCTGGCGCGCACCGTTCTTCATTGCCGCCGTGCCTGGCGTGTTGCTGGCGCTGTTCATCTTCATGATCCGCGAACCCGCGCGCGGTGCGGCGGAGACTGTGGCCATCACTCAGACCCCGCTCGACCGTCCGCTGCGTCGGGTACTGAGCGTGCCCACCTTCGCCTGGCTGGTGCTGGCGGGGCTGACCTTCAATTTCGCCACCTATGCCTGCAACTCGTTCATGGTGCCGATGCTGCAGCGCTACTTTGCGCTAACGCTGCACGACGCTGCGGTGGCCACCGGGATGATCGTCGGCCTGAGCGGCCTGGTGGGCCTGACCCTTGGCGGCTGGATGGCCGACAAGGTGCACCAGCGCTTCGCCAACGGCCGTCTGGTGTTCGCCGCGCTGAGCATGCTGGTGGCCACCTTGTGTACCGCCTGGGCGCTGCATGCCGGGCGCATCGAACTGGGGGGGGTCGTGGCGGTGTTCGGGGTCGGCTGGCTGTTCTCCTACAACTTCTACACCTGCGTGTACACCGCCATCCAGGACGTGGTGCAACCGCGCCTGCGGGCCACGGCCATGGCGCTTTTCTTCGCTGGGCTGTACCTGCTGGGTGGTGGCCTGGGGCCGGTGGTGGTCGGTGGACTGTCGGATCATTTTGCCGTGTCGGCCATGGCGGCGGCGGGCGAGGTGGCGATGAGCGAAGCGTTCAAGGCCCAGGGGCTGCATGACGCGATGTACCTGATCCCCGTGGCCCTGTTGCTGACCATGGTGTTCCTGCTGGCGGCCTCGCGGTATTTCAGCCGGGATGCGCAGCGGATGCGCGAGGGCATGGTGCTGGATGGCGCAGCGGTGGCGGGGCAAGCCGCGCAGGCTTGAGTCCAAGTGTATCGGCCTGGTCGCCAGCACTTGCTGGCATGTCCCTTGGTTTTCTCGCAGACTACCCATCTTTGCGCAAGAGCAGGAGAGCAACAGTCAATGCGCGTGGTGATGGATACCCGGACAGACGAAATACTTCGACTGGAGCATTTGTTGGATGGGATGAACTATACGCTCTGGTTGAACGCGTATGGTCCCTTTGCACTGGACAGACCACTCGAAGCGCAGTTGCGTCATTCGGTGGGCAAAGGTTGTACCGTGGGTGGTGATTCACCGATCTGTGCAAGCGATGCTCGCGGCGAAATCATCGAACACCTGCTGCACCCAGGGGACGGCGGCTACGGGCCGTTGGACCTGCCGGCCAAACGTCCCGAAGTGCTCAGGTTGGTAGAGGTGCTGCTCGGCCAGGTCCGTCTTGACCGGGCCGACATCATCCGCAGGTTCTGGCTTGCCGAAGGGCACCCTGCGTATCCCGTGTGGTGGGATTTTGCCTTCGACATTCAAACCCAGGGGCAGCGGTGGATACTGATGAGCAGCGCGAGTGATTGAGCGGATAGCTTGGTTTCTCAGTACTTGCTTGTCGTCGTGAAGGTTGGCACTGAGGTTCATCGAGACCTGACGCCGCGCCGGTTACTCAAGTCTTGGCGTTGCGGATTCCCCGTTGATAGGCTGCCGTCATGGTTTGCCATGTTTCATCGTCGGCCGGCACCAGATGTTCAATACGTAGCGATGCCACCGTGATGTCCTGCGGCATGCCGAAGGTGGTGAAGGTGGACAGGAACCTAAGTTCGCCCTCGGCAGCACGCACCCGGGTCAGCACCAGCGGTGACGGCGGTGTGTCCGGCGCCAGTGCGGGTGGCACGGGCAAGCTTTGCAGCCGCCGAGCCAATTCTGGATTGCCCACCGCCTCCCTGGCCGCCCGCTGCCAGGCGATCGCCCGTATCTCATCGGCATTGACCAGATGATCACCCAGTCCGCCCGGGCGCAGCAGTGTGTCCAGCAGGTTCAGGCCCGAGGTGCTGCTCGTCGGTACGCCAACCATGGTGAACAACAGCCCGGCACTGGCATTGGCCGCCGTGATGTCCCAGTTGCTGGCGATGACGATGGCCGGTGCGGGGTTGTTGGCCTGCAGGATGTGCTCCACTGCGTCATGCACCATCTTCATGGCTGGGGCGTCCGGTGCCGAGGCCGTATAGCGTGGTGCGTAACCTGCCGCGAGGAACACCTCGTTGCAGTGTTCGAGCGGCACTTGCAGGGCGCTGAGCAGGGCATGCAGGGTGCTTGGGCTGGCCTTGGCACGGCCGGTTTCGACGCAGCTCAGGTGGCGTTGCGACAGGCCCGCCAACAGCGCCAGGTCGAGCTGGCTGAGGCCGGCATGACGGCGCAGGCGGCGCAGGTGCTTGCCGGCGTCGGTGACTGCTGGTGTTTGCGTGGGGTGAAAGGGAGAAAGGCTCATGCGTCGACTCTGGCTGTCCTTGGCTGAAGCATCCATGACCTGTGAGGTCATTGAGGCGGGGACGACTCTATCACTACCGTGACGGCAACATCGCCCTGAAGGAGTCGACCAATGAACGCACGATGGATCGCGTTGCCAGTGTTGCTGCTGTTCACCCTGTACACCGGTTGGACGTTGATGATTGCCGAGCAATCACTTCTTGCCTTTGGCCTTGATCTGCTGTCCCGACCCGATACGGCCCAGGTCGTTATCGACCTGTATGTGATGGCCGGTCTGGGCTGTATCTGGATGGCAAACGACCAGTGCCAGCGGGGCGGGTCGTTGCTTGGCGTCTTGCCCTATCTGGTGCTGACGGCGCTCTTTGTCTCCCTGGGGCCGCTGCTGTACATCGTGGTCAAGGGCTTGGCGCAGAGGCCAGGGGCATGAGCGGCGCCCTGGCGGTCTACGCCTGCTGCGTAGTGGTGCTGTTCTTCAAGATGCTGGCGATTTCCTGCTGCCAGGGCTACTTCCGCCTGCGTTTCCTGACCTTCACCAACAGCGAGGATGCGGCAGTGTTCAAGCGTTCGGCTTGCCCTGAGGAATTGCCGCAGGTAACGCGGGCCATGCAGGCCTGGCGCAACGATCTGGAGAACATCCCGATGTTCCTCGCGCTGGGCGGCCTGGCGGTCGTGCTGGAGGCGCCGGTTGCCATGACGGCTTGGCTGAGCGGGGTATTCACCGTGGCCAGGGTGTCGCATACGGTGACTTACCTGGCGGGTATCCAGCCGTGGCGGACGGTGAGTTATGGCGTGGGGGTAATCTGTTTGATCGGGTTGGCGACCTTGGTCATCGAGGCGCTGGCATCGACGCCTTGAAGGTTTGCCAGGCGTGCAGCAGCCGGCGGCAGGCAAGATGCCTGAATTCAACTGGTACAGAAAGCATCCGACTTCGGCACAAAGAAGCGAGCAAACAATTCCGACTGCGACTTGATGTTCAACTTGGCGTAAATGTTCCGGCGGTGCACTTTCACCGTTTCCGCCGATAGTGAAAGCTTTCCGGCAATCTCTTTGTTGGAGAAACCGCTCAGCAGCAGTCTCAGTACATCGCTTTCACGGGTGGTGATCTGCGCGCCCAGCTGCGTCAGTGTTTCCTGCCAGGGCGGTACCTCGGCAAGGTCCTTCTCGACATCCACCTCGAAGGCCATGCGCTGGTGCATCAAGGCCGTCACCCAGGGCTTGATGAGGTCGAGGATGGTGATCTGTTCCTGGCTGAAGCGCGCCTTGCTGCCAATGGAGATGCACAGCGTGCGGTCAGCGTCGAGCTGAACGTTGTACTGCGCTTCATCGGCCGAGATGTAGTGCGCGAAGTACTGGTGGTAGTACTCGGTTTCCACAAAGTACTCCGGCGCGATATCCAGCAGGTGGAAGAAGCCGCTCTGCGGGTTTTCCCGGTTGGCGATGTAGAACGGGTCCAGCAGGTAGAGCCCCTTCACATAGCGATGGATGAACGCGTTGACCTCTTCGGCATCCGCCACCTCGGGCAGGCTTACCACTTCCACTTGCTGACTGGCGAAGATCAATACCACCCAGTTGTCGATCTGCACGTACTCGTTCAATACCCGAACCAGCGAACTCCAGAACGCCGGACGGTCCAGCTGCATGATCAGCTTGCCGATCGATCGGTGCCAGGCCAGGCTTTGCAGGTCGAACGGCATTATCTACCCCTTTTGGGTTAGGAACTCGCATGTCAGAGGTAAGTATTCCGAGGTATTTACTATCCGGTCCTGCCCGGTATAGTCGCTCACTGGGCCTAGGATGGCCGTGAAGTTACATCGATTCGATAAGGATGTTGCATGAGAAGGTCACGTTTGCGAACCCTTTTTTCGGCCTCGCTGCTCTGCGCAGGGATCAGCACCTCGGTGCTGGCCGCCGAACCCGGGATGCACCTGTACAACTGGTTCGGGCTGCTCGCGCCGGAGACGCCGAAGGCGTTCGAGCAGGAAACCGGCACCCGCGTGCACATGGACGCGTTCGACAGCGCCGACATCATGCAGAGCAAGGTCATGGCCGGGCGCACCGGGTATGACGTGGTGGTGGCGACCTCCAACGTGCTGCCCAGCCTGATCGCGGCGGGCGTGCTGCAACCGCTGGACCGTGCGCAACTGGGGAACCTGTCGCACATCGACCCCGATATCCTCGCCCAGTTGGCGGTCAACGACCCCGGCAATCGCTACGCGGTGCCCTACCTGTGGGGCACCACCGGCATCGGCTACGACGTCAACAAGGTCAAGGCCGCGTTGGGCGACCAGGCGCCGGTGGACAGCTGGGACCTGATCTTCAAGGAAGAGAACATCAGCAAGCTCAAGTCCTGTGGCGTGGCGATGCTCGACTCGCCCAGCGAGATCATCTCGATTGCCCTGAACTACCTGGGCCTGCCCAGCAACAGCAGCAATCCTGCGGATTACCAGAAGGCGCAAGACCTGCTGATGAAGATCCGCCCCTACGTGCTGTATTTCGATTCCTCGCGCATCGACACCGACATGGCCGACGGCAATATCTGCGCGGTGGTCGGCTGGGCCAACGGCGCCTTGGCCGCCCAGGCCCTCAACGAGAAGAACAACACCGGGCGCAGGATCAACTACAGCCTGCCGCGCGAAGGCGCGCTGGTGTGGTCGGAAAACCTGGTGCTGCTCAAGGATGCGCCCCATCCCAAGGCAGGCATGGCGTTCATCAACTACATGATGCGCCCGGAAGTGATCGCCAAGACCTCGAACCACACCCTGTACCCCAACGCCAACAAGGACGCCACCCAGTTCGTCGAACAGGCGCTGCGGGACAACCCGTGGATCTACCCCGACAAGAAGACGATTGCCACGTTGATCCCGCTCGAGCCGCTGCCGTTGAAACTGGAGCGGTTCCGCACGCGGGTCTGGACCAAGGTGAAGAGTGGCGTCTGACTTGAGTTGACGTGTCGCCCGCTGCCCGGTGCAAGGGAGTACCGGACAGCGCGTTGACCAAGGTTGCCTGCGGCCTATTGCTTCAAGCACCAGCGAACACCATCGTCTCGCGGTATCCGGCTGCCCAGCCGAGGCGGGCGGGTCTTGCGTACCTGATTTCATCTTGAGCCGGAGGAGAACAGCGGATGTTCAGCCCAGCCCAGAAGACACACTTGAACTTGACGATCGAAGGCGTGGAGCACGATTTCCAGGTGCTCGGCTACACCGGGGAAGCGGTGGCCAACAGGCCTTTCTTTTTCAACGTGGAACTGGCCAGCGAATGGCCCGACCTGGACCTTGAACGCTTCCTCGACCTCGAGGCGTTCTTCAGCTTCGACATGAACGGCAATGGCATCCATGGGCGGATCTACCACATCGCGCCGATGAGGCAGGCTCCGTGTTCAGCGCGTTACAGGTTGACCCTGGTGCCGCACTTGTCCTACCTGCGTCACCGCATCAACCAGCGGATCTTTCAACAGTTCTCGGTGCCCAGGATCGTTGCCCTGATCCTGGAAGAGCATGGGATCGTGGGCGACGCTTACCGCTTCGAGCTGAGTGCGAGCTACCCCGAGCGCGACTACTGCACCCAGTATGGCGAAACGGACCTGCACTTCGTCCAGCGCTTGTGTGAAGAGGAGGGCATCCGTTTTCACTTCCAGCACAGTGCCCAGGGGCATGTGCTGGTGTTTGCCGATGGCCAGGCGGTGCTGCCGTGGGGCGTGCTTTATCGTCCGCCCCTGGTTCATGCCAAGCCACGGGTGGTGGAGAACCAGACCGCCGTGGTCATTGCCGTGGAGGATGACGAGAGCCGGTGTGATCAGAGGCTTGCCCGGATTCAGGTGAAGTTTCCCTGGGATCCTGAGGACAGGTTTGATGACAAGAGTTGTTGTTGGCTATCGGTGGCTTCCGATTGGTGTTGTGCTGTCACGCCTCCGCGAACGGGGATGGAGGTGATGGTCTCGTTTCTCGGAAACGATCCCGATCAGCCACGGGTCAGTGGGTGCCTGTGCTGCCGATAGCCTCATTCTGGCCACGGCAGCTTTATCCGAAATTATTCCAGGTTGATAATTATTGGCATCCCATAATTGCCAATAAACTCATGGTTGACGATTCCCTGCCCCCCCGGTGGTGCGCACCGATGAATATCGACTCTCGATATGGTGTGATTGCCGTCGTTGACGAGCCGACCTACACGTTCGACTCCACAGACAATATCCGGTGTTATGCGCGGGAAATCATCCTGGGCGACGATGGCGTGTCATCGGTTCATGGCGTAATGCTGGACGACTTCGGCCTGCTGGTGGTCGGTGCCGGCGGAGGCGGGACAGGAGTACATGCACAGTCGGCGCTGGTGATCGACGACAAGCTGCTATTGGCCGTGGGCAACCAGATTGCCTGCGTGTCGCTGACCGCTCCCCATGACCTGCTTTGGTCGCGCAAGGTGGATCTGGCGACGTGTTTCGGTCTCTATTGGGCTGCGCGGCAGCGTGCACTGATTTCGCACGGCGAGCTGGAAATCACAGGTTTGTCCCTTGAGGGCGACGTTATCTGGAAGGCCATGGGTGCCGACATCTTCACCGGGCGCTTTCAGCTGGCGCCTGACCATGTGGAAGTCGTGGATTTCTACGACACCGTCTACCGTTTTGATGTGGTGACGGGGGAGGCGTTGAAATGCAGTTGATGCACGTAGCCGGTTAAACGTCGCGATGCAATCCTTCTGCGTCCTGCCAATACAAAGTTCGCTCGAATTGAAAGCTGATCACGAAGCGTGAGCCTGTCCGCGCAATGGCATTGGCAATCTTGTCCAGATCCGCCATCGGTGAATGCTCCTGCGGCCCAGGCCCTTTGATCCTGATGCTGGCGCGCGTGGCGACACTGAAGTCGAGCTGTTTGGTGTCCTCTGCATAGAGGGTGTGGTCGGTGATGACGAGGTCGGCGGTCAGCGTCAGCCATGACGGGAAGTAGGCTTCCAGGCTGTCGCTTGTACGCGTGACTTCAATCGCGCCAGCTGCTTGCAGGGCGTTTGCCAGTGCTGCTGCGTCAAGCGATGCGTCAGCTTCCAGGAACAGATCAAGGCTCAATGACGTTACCCTCGGTCGACGCTTCGAAGCGCTGGGCGACCCAGCATTCTTCCCCCAGGTGCAGAAAGGCTCCACCCAGCCGCCATAGCTCGAAGTAGGCGGTAAAGTCGATGTCCAGTGCAATGAGCGGGGCGGCGATGTACCAAGCCAGCCCATAGTCCGCCGCGATGCCGTACCAGGCCTCGAACAATGCGTAGTCGGCGGCGGTATGGCAGTCGGCGGCTTCGCGAACCGCATCCCCTAATGCTTCGCTGGCCCAGGTGCCCGGTATATCGAAGTTGTCGATAGCCTTGAGGTCGGCCATGGGCTTGCAGATCACCCGCGCATTGCGGGTCAGGGTCATCAGCTCTGAATCGCCCGTCCGCTCGAAAAAGTCGGCCTGCACATCCAACCATCGCCGGGTAGCGGCTGCCAGTTGTTCTGGCGTGCCTCGTTGCGTGGGGAGCAGGTACAGGTAGGGAAGCGTGCCGGCAGCCAGCACTTCCAACGTGCGCCTGGCCAGTTCGGGGGCGTGCTTGTGGCCTTCGAGGATGGTGGCCACCTCGTGGGGCTGGCCATGCTCCTTGAACAGCGCGATGAACTGGGATTTATCGATATCGCTGTGGCCTTCGACCAAGGCGCGCCAATCATCCAGCAGGGAGGTGTCCATTCGGCTTCCTTGGTTATGGGCGCGGGCATTGTGCATCGCGCTTCGGTTGTTGCGCCAGGGAACGAGCGCCGGGTTCGGGCCTCGTTGAATGGACCACTCCTGTCGGTTACGGGAGTGTCCTCCTTTAATCGATAACCAGCTCCCATACGCCACTGGCATGCTCGATCCGCTCACCCGGCAACCGGATGCGCTGGTTGGCGCTGTAGTCATGGAAGGCGCGGGCCTTGCCGATCAGCGACAGGTCCAGGGTCACGCTATGCCGCGACTCGCCACGCCCGGCCTCGAACAGCGTCTGGCCATACGGGTCCACCGCCAGGCTCGCCCCGACGAACACGCAGCCATCCGGCCCTGACCCCATGCGGTTGGCGACCACGGCGAACACCTGGTTCTCCATTGCTCGCGCCATTACCGACACTCTATGCACATGGACCTCCGGCTCGGACAGGCCGTCGGTGATCAATATCAGCTGTGCGCCCAGGGCCTTCAGCGCTCGCGCCGTCTCGGGGAACTCGCTGTCGTAGCAGATCAACAGGCCCAGGCGCACACCGCGCCATTCGACGGTGGCGAAGCGGTCGCCCGGCACCACGATGCCGTGCTCCGGCACCCACAGGTGGGTCTTGCGGTAGGTGAGCAGGATGCCTTCGGGGGCGATGAACAATGTGGTGTTGTAGAACGTGCCGCCGTCGTTCTCGTACAGCCCCAGCACCACCGCGATATCATGCCGGCGCGCTGCCGCGACCACCGCCTGCACGGCATCGCCGTCGATGGCTTCGGACAGCATGCCGACGTCGTCCGCAGTGAGAAAACCGGTCAGGTGCGACTCGGGGAACAGCAGGATATCGGTGTCCGGCGCGCACTGGGCCAAGGCCTCGAGGATGCCGCGCAGGTTGTGGGCGGTGTCGCCGTCGCGGGTTGTCGTCTGTACCACTTCGATCTTCATGGGCAATCCGTCTCGCTGGGCCCGACCCTTCCGCGGGCGAGTGACATTTGCGAAGGGTGGTGCAAGTATGAAAACAATCACTGGCAAAACAATCACTTCGACGGGTTAACCCGGGGGTAGGGCATGAGCTTGAGCCTGCAGGATCTTTCGTGGCACCAGGGTGTGGGCCAATGCATCGAGCACCTCGACCGGCCGAGCTTCTGGCGCATCCTGGCGACGCTGCTCGGCGATTTCGTCGAGGTCGATACTTGGGTGGCGCTGCTGTTCAGCCACGACAAGCCGTTGATTTTCGACCAGAGCCCTTACGAGCGCGAGGGCATTGATCCGCTGGTGAGCGAGTACGCCAATGGCCTGTACCTGCTCGACCCGTTCTACATCAGCAGCCGCGAGCGGCCGCTGACCGGCTTGGTGCGCCTGGCCGACGTGGCCCCGGAGCAGTTCCAGCAGACCGATTACTACCGCCTGTACTTCACCCACAACGTGGTCGCCGACGAGGTGCAGTTCAACCTGGCCCTGGGCGATGGGCGCACGCTGTGCCTGTCGCTGGGCGGGCGCTCACGTTTCGACGCCCAGGCCATCGCCCAACTGGAGCTGGTGCGTCCCTGGCTGATCGGCCTGCTGCGCCAGCGCCTGCACTTCGAGCAACTGCCCGAGCGCGCACCGGCCAAGCCCGCGCTGGGCCTGGCCCAGGGGCGCGACGAAGCACGGCGGCAGCTGGAGTCGGTGCTCACGGCGCGGGAGCTGGACGTGGTGCGGCTGATCCTGTCGGGGCATTCGAACAAGGAGACGGCCATCAAGCTCAAGCTGTCGGCCGAGACGGTGAAGGTCCATAGACGCAATGTGTACCGCAAGCTGGACGTGAACTCCCAGAGCGAGCTGTTCTCACTGCTGTTTTTGGCCGGCGAAGACCTCGCCAGCCTGCAACCGGCGCCGTGATTCCCCCGCGCCATTACCCCCAGGTTAATCCTTCGACGTTATAGAAATCCGCACCGGGATCCGCATACTGGCCCTGCACCTTGTAGGCGCGGGCATGCCCCGCGATCACCGGCAAAGCCGGTGCCATCCCCGAGTTACTTGCTGTGCACGCCGTCCCTGCGCCCCGTGCAGCCAGACCGGCTGGGCAATTTCCTAGAACAATCACAAGAGGATGACCCATGGCTCATTTCGCTCACGGCCCGGCCCGTGGCATCGCCCCTGCGCGCCAGGAGGCCACCCATGCCTGACGCCACCCCCGCAAAACTCTCCCTCACCTCCCTGACGGTCTTCGGCCTGGCCTACATGTGCCCGAGCCTGGCCATGGTGATCTTCGGCGTGATCTCCGAACGCAGCGACGGCATCGCCCCCAGCGCCTTCCTGCTGGCCACAGGCGCCATGCTGCTGTCGGCCCTGAGCTATGCCAAGCTGTCGCGCCTGTTCCCGGTGTCCGGCTCGGCCTACTACTACGCCAAGCGCCTGCTCGGCCCCGGCTGCGGCTTCGTGGTCGGCTGGGCGGTGCTGCTGGCTTACCTGTTCATGCCCATGGTCGCCTGGCTGCTGCAGTCGGTGTTCCTCAACGCCCAGTTCCCGCAGGTGCCCACCTGGGGCTGGTTGCTGATCAACATCGGCCTGACCACGGCGGTGACCGTCAGCGGCATGGCCCTGACCGATCGCCTGAACAAAGTGCTCACGGTCCTGAGCGTGGCCCTGGTGCTGTTGTTCATTGGCTACTGCCTGCGCTATGTGGCCGGCCAGCCCCAGGTCGGCTTCACCCACCCCGTATGGAATGAACACAGCACCTTGACCGGCCTCACCGCCGCCGCCGCCATCGCCGCCTATTCGTTTCTCGGGTTCGACGCCGTGACCACCCTGGCCGAGGAGGCCGAGCAGCCCAAGCGCGACATCCCCCGGGCGGTGCTGCTGGTGATCAGCCTGGGCGGGCTGCTGTTCACGGCGGTGGCCTACCTGATGCAACTGAGCCACCCCGGCGGCCAGTTCGCCGACCCGCAAACGGCGACCTACGCGCTGTCGATCGAGGTGGGCGGGCAGTTCTTCGCCGACTTCGTCAACCTCGGCGGCATCGTCGCCGGCTTCGCCTCGTGCCTGGCGGTGCAGGTCAGCGCCAGCCGCTTGCTTTACTTCATGGGCCGCGAAGGCGTGCTGCCGCCGCGTTGTTTCGCTAAGCTGCAGGGCAAGGCGCGCACGCCGGTGTTCAACCTGTTGCTGATTGCCGGGCTGGGATTGATCGGGATCGGCGCGGATGTGAGCTCGGCCGCTTCGCTGATCAACTTCGGCGCGTTCCTGGCGTTTGCGGCGGTGAATGTGTGCGTGATTGCGTACTACCTGCGTGAGCGGCGCAAGCAGCGGTTGAGCGGGGTGGGGTTCGTGGTGTTTCCGCTGCTGGCGATTGGGGTGAACCTGTATCTGCTGTCGCTGCTGAGCACGGTGGTGATACTGGCCGGGGTGGCTTGGCTGGTGTGTGGCGGGTTGTACCTGATGTGGCTGACGGCGGGGTTCAGCAAGCCCACGCCGGGGCTCATGGAGGTCGAGACCTGAAAGCGCAGGGTTTCCAGGTCAGGTATCTGGTGGGAGCGGGCTTGCCCCGCGATCATCGGCAGTGCCGGTGCCAAGCACTGCGACGCTCGAATGAACACCCTGCTGGGTTAGGCCGAGCGCATGTGAGTGGACTCACTCATAACCCATTTTCAGGTCTTGGGCTTGGGCTGCCAGCTCATTCATCACCACACGGCTGCCCTTGTCTCGGTTGTCCTTGTAGGCAATCAGCTCGGAGAACGCGATAGCCCGCTCGCCTTCAGCGCTGGCATGGGGGATTGTTCCCTCATCCAGCAGCTTCGCCAGATGCTCGCAAGAAACGTTAATCGCGAGGGCCGCCTCCGTCATGGTCAGCGTGGACTTTTCCAGGACAATGGTGCGTTCCACACCATGGAATTCATCACGAAGCTTCCGATACCCCAAGCGCGCGTAGAACCCTTGGGCGGTGATGGATGAAGGAACGCTCAGTGCCGTGACACCTGCCCTGATCGCTGCAGCATGAACGGCCTCCATCAACCGTTTGCCGACACCTGTCCGATGATGGATTGGAGCGACGAACACTGTCCTGACAACCTCGCCATCCAGGCTTGCCGTCCCCAGCAATTCGTTTTGGTTGACTGCTACGAATACCATTCGGCTATCGAGCAATGCACTGACCGCCGCAGGTGAAAAGCTCTGCTCGACCTGGGCGATCACCTCTGCCGGGTAATCCCGCGAGTTGGATTCGCGCAATGCCGTGATCACGATGCGGCTGATGGCTTCTGCGTCTTCGCGCTGAGCGCGGCGGATATGACATTCCATGGAGACATCCCGAATTTATGCCCAAAGCTTAGTCGGTGTAGGAGCGGCGTTTACCTGTGAAGTCAGTGCTTCATCCCCAGCTCCGCATCATCCATCAGCGCCTTGGCCAGCGCGCTCAGGTAATACGATGCCCAGATCAGCTGAGGTTTTTCCTCCATGATCCCGGTGATGGTCAGGTCGCACACGCAGCCCATCAACTCCGAAGCCTGTTCCCGTGCGTGCTGGCAAGGGATGCCGGGTTCGATGCAGAACAGCGGGTCGGTATGCCCTTCACCCTGGTAGAACCGGGTCTTGCCCACCGTGGTGTGGGGCGTGGTGTCGTCTGTGCTCATTGCTCAATCTCCCTGAAATGATCGGTGCCTGGGCGAGCTCTCGCAGTTAGATCCGCTATCAGCTACACACCATCTGCCGCGCAGCCACGCCGATCCTCTGTGGGAGCCGGCTTGCCGGCGATGAGGCCAGCCCAGGCAACCCATGGCTAACGGCCTAGTGCAGTGTGCGAGGCTCCACCTGCGGCATCTGCACCTGAATCAACGCCGATTCGAGCAGCACCCGCAGCGCCTCCATTTCATGCATCGCGGCCATGACCAGAATCGACACGGGCGACTTGGGATGCAGCAGAACAGCCTGATGCGCCACGGTCTGCGCGCAGAGGGCGTACTCCGTGGCCTGGATGATGGTGTCTTCGAGAGAGTGGTGGTTGTGGGGTGGATCGGGGACGATCTTTAACATAACAATTTCCCTTTGGTGGTGCCGCCACCTGCCTGCTGTCAAACAGTAGGGTGGCAGCTGTACGTGGGTTGACAGACCGGCGGAAATTGCAAAGTTCCGGCGCACGCAAGCGTGCCCGCACGTACAGCTGCCATAAAGGTTGAGCTGCATGCAATTTGCCGTCACAGCCTGTCAAAGCTGTATCGTTGATGTGCAACGATAGGCCGAGACTAGAGCCCCACCAGGGAGACCGCAACGGAAAAAAGGCGGCAGAAGTATGTTTGGGAAATGGACTACAAGGAAGGGGTAGATTCTGATTTTTCAGCTTGATGAGTACCCACCTTCAAAAAAGCCTTCGCATCTAGGGGAAGGCTTTTGTGGGCAGAGAGAGATAGGATAACAGTTTCATGGTCGATTTCGGGTCAGCCAGTATAAGCTTAAAGCTCAGGGTAAGTTTTCCTTGTCAGGCGCTATGCGGCGCATCCAGCTGAGGGTTATTGAGTGACATTTCTCAAGTATTCGATAAGGTCCGCGCGTTCTTGAGGCTTTTTAAGTCCTGCGAAAGCAATTTTTGTTCCGGGTATGTAATGCCTGGGGTTAAGTAGGTATTCAAAAAGTGTGGCGGTTTCCCACGTTATACCCCTGTATTTGTTTCCATCGGTGTAGATATAGTTTTTCGCGAATCCCGTAGTGCTGCCAAACAGGCCGTGGAGATTAGGGCCTTCCATATTAGGGCCATCCTTTTCGGTCGTATGGCATTGTGAACATCGGATAGCAAAAATTCTCTTTCCGCTTTCAATATTGCCTTGAGGTAATGGGTCCGAGGCCGCTGCTTGTGTGCTTAAAATGGTAAATATGATCCAAGTTAATCGTTTCATACCTGTTCTCCGCTTATCAGGTCACAGGTAGGTTGTACACCTTGGACATCTCGTCAGATACTGGTAAAAATGTCAGGTCAGGCGTTGTGGTTGATGGTTCGGGTTATGTGTCGTGAAGGGTGATGGCCTATCACCCGCTCGCCCGGCAATCCTCTTAACGACATAAATGCGGTGGCTTGGAGGTATATGAGTTCATGTACCTTTGTCGCTGCTCACCAGCGCCGCATCCAACAACTGCCTCGTATACCCATGCCGCGGCTCATGAAAAATAACCCCCGTATCCCCCTGTTCCACCACCTGCCCATGCTTGATCACCATCAACTGATGACTCAACGCCTTGACCACCGCCAGGTCATGGCTGATAAACAGATAAGTCAGGTTGTATTTGACCTGCAAATTCCGCAGCAGCTCAACCACCTGCCGCTGCACCGTCCGGTCCAGCGCCGAGGTCGGCTCATCCAGCAGAATCAACGCAGGCTTCAACACCAACGCCCGCGCAATCGCAATCCGCTGCCGCTGCCCGCCGGAAAACTCATGGGGATACCGATGCCGCGTCCGAGGATCCAGCCCCACTTCCTCCAACGCAGCAATAATCGCCGCTTCCTGCTCAGCCGGTGTGCCGATCTTGTGAATCCGTAACCCCTCGCCAACGATATCCGCCACGCACATGCGCGGGCTCAGGCTGCCAAAGGGATCCTGGAACACTACCTGCATCTCCCGCCGCAGCGGCCGCACTTCCTTCTGGTTCAGCCCCTCAAGATTCTGCCCATGGAAGCGAATCCCGCCCTGGCTGGATATCAACCGCAAGATGGCCAGCCCCAAGGTGGACTTGCCCGAGCCACTCTCGCCAACGATGCCCAGCGTCTGCCCCTGGGGCAGGCTGAAATTGACCCCGTCCACGGCCTTCACATGGTCCACGGTGCGGCGCAACAGCCCCTTCTTGATCGGGAACCACACCTTCAAGTCCTTCACCTCCAGCAACGGCGCCCCTTCGGCATTCGCGGCGGGTGCGCCGCTGGGCTCGGCGTTGATCAGCATCTGCGTATACGGATGCTGCGGCTTGCTGAACAGCGTGGCGCAATCGGCCTGCTCGACGATCTTGCCGCACTGCATCACGCACACGCGGTGGGCGATGCGGCGTACCAGGTTGAGGTCGTGGCTGATCAGCAGCAGGGCCATGCCCAAGCGCGCCTGCAACGACTTGAGCAGGTCGAGGATCTTCAACTGCACGGTCACGTCGAGCGCCGTGGTGGGCTCGTCGGCAATCAGCAGTTCGGGCTCGTTGGCCAGGGCCATGGCGATCATCACCCGCTGGCGCTGGCCACCGGACAGCTCGTGGGGCAGGGCTTTCAGGCGCTTGTGCGGCTCGGGAATGCCTACCAGCTCCAGCAGCTCCAGGGTGCGAGCGGTGGCGGCCTTGCCGGTGAGGCCCTTGTGCAACAAGAGGATCTCGTTGATCTGCTTCTCGATGCTGTGCAGCGGGTTCAGCGAGGTCATCGGCTCCTGGAAGATCATCGCGATGCGGTTGCCGCGAATGCGCTGCATGGGCTTTTCGCCCAGGTGCAGCAGGTCCTTGCCTTCATAATGGATGGTGCCAGAAGGATGCCGCGCCAGCGGGTAGGGCAGCAGGCGCAGGATCGAGTGGGCGGTCACCGACTTGCCCGAGCCGCTTTCGCCGACCAGGGCCAGGGTCTCTCCCTTGCGGATGTCGAAGCTGATGCCGTCGACCACGCGGTTGACCTGCTCGCCAGTGACGAACTCCACCGCCAGGTCGCGGACTTCGATCAGGGTGTCTTGGCTCATGTCATTTCCTCGGGTCGAAGGCGTCGCGGGCGGATTCGCCGATGAATACCAGCAGGCTCAGCATCACCGCCAGCACGGCGAAGGCGCTGATACCCAGCCACGGGGCTTGCAGGTTGGACTTGCCCTGGGCCACCAGCTCGCCCAGCGACGGCGAACCGGCGGGCAGGCCGAAGCCTAAGAAGTCCAGGGCGGTAAGGGTGCCGATGGCGCCGGTGAGGATGAACGGCATGAAGGTCATGGTCGAGATCATCGCGTTGGGCAGGATATGCCGGTACATGATCGGGCCGTTGCGCATCCCTAAGGCGCGGGCGGCGCGCACATATTCCAGGTTGCGCCCGCGCAGGAACTCGGCGCGCACCACGTCCACCAGGCTCATCCACGAGAACAGCAGCATGATGCCCAGCAACCACCAGAAGTTGGGCTGCACGAAGCTGGCAAGGATGATCAGCAGGTACAGCACCGGCAGGCCGGACCAGATCTCCAGGAAGCGCTGGCCGGCCAGGTCCACCCAGCCGCCGTAGAAGCCCTGCAAGGCGCCGGCGATCACGCCGATGATGGAGCTGGCGATGGTCAGCGTCAGGGCGAACAGCACCGAGATGCGGAAGCCGTAGATCACCCGGGCCAGCACATCGCGGCCCTGGTCGTCGGTGCCCAGCAGGTTGTCGGTGGAGGGCGGCGCGGGGGCGGGTACTTTCAGGTCGTAGTTGATGCTCTGGTAGCTGTAGGGGATCGGCGCCCACAGCACGAAGGCGTCCTTCTTGGCCAGCAAATCGCGGATATACGGGCTCTTGTAGTTGGCCTCCAGCGGGAACTCGCCGCCGAAGGTGGTCTCCGGGTAGCGCTTGAAGGCGGGGAAGTACCACTCGCCGTCGTAGCGCACGGCAATCGGCTTGTCGTTGGCGATGAACTCGGCGCCCAGGCTGAGCACGAACAGCACCAGGAAGATCCACAGCGACCACCAGCCGCGGCGGTTGGCCTTGAAGCGCTCGAAGCGCCGGCGATTGAGGGGAGAGAGGGCCATGTCAGTGCTCCCGGCTGGCGAAGTCGATGCGCGGATCGACCAGGGTGTAGGTGAGGTCGCCGATCAGCTTCACCACCAGACCAAGCAGGGTGAAGATGAACAAGGTGCCGAACACCACCGGGTAGTCGCGGTTGATCGCCGCTTCGAAACTCATCAGGCCCAGGCCGTCGAGGCTGAAGATCACCTCGATCAGCAGGGACCCTGTGAAGAAGATGCCGATGAACGCCGAGGGGAAGCCGGCGATCACCAGCAGCATGGCGTTGCGGAACACATGGCCGTAGAGCACGCGGGTGCGGCTCAGGCCCTTGGCCTTGGCGGTGACCACGTACTGCTTGTTGATCTCGTCGAGGAAGCTGTTCTTGGTCAGCAGGGTCATGGTGGCGAAGTTGCCGATCACCAGGGCGGTGATGGGCAGCACCAGGTGCCAGAAGTAGTCGAGGACCTTGCCGGTGGTGCTCAGCTCGTCGAAGTTGTTGGAGGTCAGCCCGCGCAGCGGGAACCAATCGAAATAGCTGCCACCGGCGAACAGCACGATCAGCAGGATGGCGAACAGGAACGCCGGGATGGCGTAGCCGACGATGATCGCCGAGCTGGTCCACACGTCGAAGTGGCTGCCGTGGCGCACGGCCTTGGCGATCCCCAGCGGGATCGACACCAGGTACATGATCAGCGTGCTCCATAGCCCGAGGGAAATGGACACGGGCATCTTCTCGGCGATCAGGTCGATGACCTTGGCGTCGCGGAAGAAGCTGTTGCCGAAGTCCAGCTGGGCATAGTTCTTGACCATGATCCACAGCCGCTCGGGCGCCGACTTGTCGAAGCCGTACATGCGCTCGATCTCGGCGATCAGCGCCGGGTCCAGGCCTTGCGCGCCACGGTAGTTGGAGCCGGCCACCGAGACTTCGGCGCCGCCACCGGCGATGCGGCTGGTGGCGCCGTCGAAGCCTTCGAGCTTGGCGATCATCTGCTCCACCGGGCCGCCGGGGGCGGCCTGGACGATGATGAAGTTGATGATGAGGATGCCGAACAGGGTGGGGATGATCAGCAGCAGGCGCCGCAGGATATAGGCCAGCATCTCAGTTGGCCTCATCCGGTGCGGCGGCTTCGCTTACCGCGGGCGTGACGTCGGGCTTGATCCACCAGGTGTCGATGCCGATGTCGTACTTGGGCGATACGGCGGGGTGGCCGATATGGTTCCAGTAGGCCACGCGCCAGGTCTTGATGTGCCAGTTGGGGATCACGTAGTAACCCCATTGCAGCACGCGGTCCAGGGCGCGGCAGTGCTCGATCAGGCTCTGTCGGGAGTCGGCGTTGATCAACTGCTCCACCAGCTGGTCGATGCCAGGGTCGCGCAGGCCGATGAAGTTGCGGCTGCCGGGGTTGTCGGCGGCGGCGCTGTTCCAGTATTCACGTTGCTCGTTACCGGGCGAGTTGGATTGCGCGAAGCCGCCGACGATCATGTCGTAGTCACGCGAGCGCAGGCGGGTGATGTACTGCGAAACGTCCACGCGGCGGATCTCGAGGTTGATGCCGAGGTCCGCGAGGTTGCGCTTGAACGGCAGCAGCACGCGCTCGAACTGGGTCTGGGCCAGGAGGAACTCGATGGTCATCGGCTTGCCGTCTTTATCGACCATCTTGTCGTCGACGACCTTCCAGCCGGCCTCCTGCAGCAGCTTGTATGCCTGGCGCTGCTGGTCGCGGATCATGCCGCTGCCGTCGGTGACCGGGTTGTGGAAGGCGCCGTTGAACACCTCGTCCGGCACCTTGCCGCGCAGCGGCTCGAGGATCTTCAGCTCGGCGGGGCTGGGCAGGCCGCTGGCGGCCATTTCGGAGTTCTCGAAGTAGCTGCCGGTGCGGGTGTAGGCGCCGTTGAACAGCTGCTTGTTGGTCCACTCGAAGTCCAGCAGCAGGCTGATGGCGTGGCGCACGCGGATGTCCTGGAACATCGGCTTGCGCAGGTTGAAGATGAAACCCTGCATGCCGACGGGGTTGCCATTGGGCAGTTCTTCCTTGATCAGCCGGCCGTCGCGCACGGCGGGCACGTCGTAGGCGGTGGCCCAGTTCTTTGCGCTCACCTCCAGGCCGTAGTCGAACTGGCCGGCCTTGAGCGCTTCGAGGGCGACGGTGTTGTCGCGGTAGGAGTCGAAGGTCATCACGTCGAAATTGTAGAAGCCGCGGTTGATCGGCAGGTCCTTGGCCCAGTAGTCCTTGACCCGCTCGTAGCGGATCGAGCGGCCGGCCTTCACCTCGGCGACCTTGTATGGGCCGCTGCCGAGCGGGATCTCCAGGTTGCCGCGGTCGAAGTCGCGGCCTTGGTACCAGTGCTTGGGCAGCACCGGCAGTTGGCCGAGGATCAGCGGCAGCTCGCGGTTGTTGTTGTGCTTGAACTTGAACAGCACCTTGAGCGGGTCTTCGGCGACCACTTCAGCGACGTCGCCGTAGTACTGGCGGTACAGCGGCGCGCCGTCCTTGATCAGGGCGTTGAAGGTGAACACCACGTCCTCGGCGCGCATCGGGTGGCCGTCGTGGAAGCGTGCTTCGGGGCGCAGGTAGAAGCGCACCCAGCTGTTGTCGGGGGCCTTTTCGATCTTGCCGGCCACCAGGCCGTACTCGGTGAAGGGTTCGTCCAGGCTCTGGCGCATCAGGGTGTCGTAGATGGCGCCGACGTTGTCGGCGGGCACGCCCTTGTTGATGAACGGGTTGAGGCTGTCGAAGCCGCCGAAGCTGGACTGGCGGAAGGTGCCGCCCTTCGGTGCGTCAGGATTGACGTACTCGAAGTGCTTGAAGTTGGCCGGGTATTTCGGCGCCTCGCCGTACAGGGTCAGGGCGTGTTGCGGGGCGGCCACGGCCGGGAGCGTGAGGCAGGTCAGCAGCAGGCTAGCGGCCAGGCGGCGCAGGGTCGGCGTCATTTGGCTTTCTCCGAAGTCTTCTTGATCCACCAGCTGTTCAGCCCGAGGGTGTAGGGCGGTGTGGTGACGAAGGCGAACCGGTTGCGGTAGGCCAGGCGGTGATTGTCGAGGTACCAGTTGGGGATCATGTAGTACTGCCATGAGAGCACGCGGTCCAGGGCGCGCGCGGCGGCGATCTGGTCATCGCGGCTGCGGGCGGCGAGCAAGGTGTCGAGCAGGTGGTCGACCACCGGGTCCTTCACGCCAGCATAGTTCTTGCTGCCCTTGGTGGCGGCCTGGCTTGAGTGGAAATACAGCCACTGCTCGAGGCCCGGGCTCAGGGTCTGGTTCAGGGTCATCAGGATCATGTCGAAATCGAACTGGTCGAGCCGTTGTTTGTACTGGGCGCGGTCCACGGTGCGCAAGCGCGCATCGATGCCGATGCTGGCCAGATTTTCGACATAAGGTTGCAGGATGCGTTCGAGGTTGGGGTTCACCAGCAGCAACTCCAGCCTGAACGGCTGGCCTTTGCCGTCGACCAGGCGCTGGCCGCTGAGCTTCCAGCCGGCCTGGGCGAATAGGCCCAGGGCCTGGCGCAGGGCGGGGCGGCTGATGCCGCTGCCGTCGGTGTGGCTGACCTGGTAGGGCTCGGTGAACAGCTTGTCCGGCAGCTGGTCGCGGAATGGCTTGAGCAGCAGCCATTCCTTGCCGGTGGGCAGGCCGCTGGCGGTGAAGTCGCTGTTAGGGTAGTAGCTGGTCGAGCGGCGGTAGGCGCTGCTGAACAGGGCGCGGTTGGTCCACTCGAAGTCGAGCATCAGGCTCAGCGCCTGGCGCACCCGAGGGTCGCTGAACGCGGCGCGGCGGCTGTTCATGAACAGGCCTTGGGTTTGCGTGGGGATCTTGTGCGGGATCTGCGCCTTGATCACCTCGCCACGGCGCACGGCAGGGAAGTTGTAGCCGTTGGCCCAGTTCTTCGCCTGGTGCTCGATGTAGATATCGAATTCACCGGCCTTGAACGCCTCGAAGGCCACGGTGGCGTCGCGGTAGAACTCGTACTCGACGCGCTTGAAATTGTACTTGCCGCGGTTGACCGCCAGGTCCTTGCCCCAGTAGTCCTTCACCCGTTCGAACACCAGCCGGCGACCGGGTTGCACTTCGCTGATGCGGTAGGGGCCGCTGCCCAGCGGCGGCTCGAAGGTGGTGGCCTTGAAGTCGCGTTTGGCCCAGTAGTGCTTGGGCAGCACCGGCATTTCGCCCAGGCGCAGGATCAGCAGCGGGTTGCCGGCGCGCTTGAATACGAAGCGGATGCGCAGCGGCCCGAGGATATCGACCCGGGCCACTTCCTGCAGGTTGGTGCGGTAGATCGGGTGGCCGTCCTTGAGCAGGGTGCGGTAGGAAAACGCCACGTCCTGCGCGGTGATCGGCACGCCATCGTGGAAGCGCGCCTCGGGGCGCAGATTGAACACCACCCAGCTGCGGTCCTCGCTGTACTCGACCGAGCGGGCGATCAGGCCGTAGCTGGAGGTGGGTTCGTCGCCGGACGGGTCGTACATGCCGGTGCCGACCATCAGCGGCTCGTTGAGCTCGTTGATGCCGTACTGCAGGAAGTTGGGCGTGGTGACCGGGCTCGAGCCCTTGAAGGTGTAGGGGTTGAGCGTGTCGAAGGTGCCGAAGGCCATGGCCCGCAACGTGCCGCCTTTAGGGGCTTGCGGGTTGACCCAGTCGAAGTGGGTGAAACTGGCCGGGTACTTGAGCGTGCCGAACTGCGCGTATCCGTGGCTTTCGCTCACCATCGCGACGGCGGGGAAGCTCAAGGCCAGGCTGAGTGACAGCAGGAGGGGACGTATCAAGTCGGCATCCGATCCAGAGGGCGTTGGGCTTGGTTCGGGGTACAGTAACAGCTTGTCTGGAATGGAAAAAGGGTAGGGCGCGGGGCTTTGCTTCAGCCTTCAAAGCATCGCGGGGCCAGCCCACTCCACGCCGATCGCGACTGGCGTGGGAGGAGGACAGGCCCCGCGAGCGAGATATCAGCGTGCCAGGTAGACGGTCAGGGTCTGGCCCGGCTTGAGCGCGTGCCCGGTGCGTGGGTTCCAGCGCTTGAGGTGCTTCATCTCGACGTTGAAACGCTTGGCCACCAGGTAGTACGAATCGCCCTTGCGCACCTTGTACTGGGTGGAGCGCTGCTTGGAGTCTGCCACGCGGTTGGCTGCCGCGCTCGGCGCGCTGCCGCCACGCAGGGCCAGGACCTGGCCGACCTTGAGGTTGTTGCCACGGATGCGGTTCCAGCTTTGCAGCTGCTTGACCGACACCCGGTTGGCCTTGGCGATGCTGCCCAGGTTGTCGCCACGCTTGACCCGGTAGCTGCGCGCCGCGGGGGCCTTGGCCTCGGCCAGGGCGGCCTGGAACACGGCCTTGTTCGGTTGCAGGCTGACCAGTTCCTCGGGCTTGAGGTTGGACATGCGGTCGCTGAGCAGTTGCGCCTTGGCAGTCGGCACCAGCAGTTGCTGCGGACCGTCCACGGTCATGCGCTTCTTGAAGGCGGGGTTGAGCTGGATCAGTTCGTCTTCGTCGATGTCGGCGAAGGCGGCCACGCGGGACAGATCGAGGCGGTCGTTGATGGCGATAGCTTCGAAGTACGGCTCGTTTGCAATCGGGTTCAGGTTGACCCCGTAGGCGGCCGGGGTGTTGACCACCTGCGACAGGGCCAGCAGCTTGGGCACGTAGTCGCGGGTTTCCTGCGGCAGCGGCAGGTTCCAGTAGTCGGTCGGCAGGCCCAGGCGCTCGTTGCGCTCGATGGCGCGGCTGACCGTGCCCTCACCGGCGTTGTAGGCCGCCAGGGCCAGCAGCCAGTCGCCGTTGAACATGTCGTGCAGGCGGTTCAGGTAGTCCAGCGCGGCGTTGGTCGAGGCGGTGACGTCGCGCCGACCATCGT
Organism: Pseudomonas soli; assembly: GCF_021283165.2. Taxonomy (NCBI): domain Bacteria; kingdom Pseudomonadati; phylum Pseudomonadota; class Gammaproteobacteria; order Pseudomonadales; family Pseudomonadaceae; genus Pseudomonas; species Pseudomonas soli. The sequence continues at coordinate 4,044,901 of NZ_CP128543.1, read as the reverse complement.
AGAAGTTGGTCTGGCGCAGGTTGAAGTGGCGCCCGGTGGACGGGATGAACTGCCACATGCCGGCGGCGTGCGCCCGGGAGTAGGCCATCGGGTTGTAGGCGCTCTCGATGGCCGGCAGCAGGGCCAGCTCCAGCGGCATGTCGCGCTCTTCGAGGCGCTCGACGATGTAGTGCAGGTAGAGGCTGCCTCGCTCGCCGGCGTTCTCGAGGAACGACGGGTTGCTGGCGAACCACAGGCGCTGCTGTTCGATGCGCGGGTTGACGTCCATGCCGTCCTGCAGGGCGAAGCCCTGGCGCATGCGCTCCCAGACGTCCTGTGGCGGTGCCTGTTCCTTGGGCTTGGCCACCAGCGGCGCCGGTTTGTGCTTGATCCGCGCCTGGTAATTGTGCGCGCGAACGCTGTCGGCTTCGTCGAGCTGACGGGTGCTCTGGCAGCCGACCAGGGTGGCGGCCAGCGCCAGTGCACTGATCTGGGCCAGTCGCGTCAGGGCGACCGAATGAGAGGTTCTGCGGCTACGGGAAGACATCGGCTGGGACGGTTATCCGGGCAAAAAAGTTGGGCGATTCTAGAAACCGCTCCCGGCCGGGTCAACCATAGAGCCTATGATGCGATATATCTTCGGGTTATCAGAACACGTCCTTCCAAGACCTCAAGGCAGCAAAAACAGTGGCTTGGCTAGGGTTGGAATGTCCCTTCCATTCGTCTGCTTTTTGTTTAACGGATGTTTCAGCGGTACGTAAAAACGGATTAGTCAGGCACTCGAGGCCGATGCTCGAGGGCAAGGTGATGCGATTGTCCGCGCGCAACCGGGTAACGTCCTCGAACCGTTGGCGAACGTGTTCGTTGTCGGGTTCCACGGCACGGGCGAAGCGCAGGTTGCTCAGGGTGTATTCGTGGGCGCAGTACACTTCGGTTTCGGCGGGCAGCGCCGCCAGGCGTTGCAGCGAATGGTGCATTTGCTCGGGCGTGCCTTCGAACAAGCGGCCGCAGCCGGCGGCGAACAGGGTGTCGCCACTGAACAGTAGCGGTGTGGGCGATTGCGCAGTGTAATAGGCGATATGCCCCAGGGTGTGGCCGGGCATGGCCAGGACGTCGAAGGCAAGGCCCAGCACCTCGATGCGGGCGCCGTCTGCCAGGGCGATATCGCGGCCCGGGATACGTTCGCTGGCCGGGCCGTACACCTGGGCGCCGGTGGTCTCTTTCAAGGCTTCGACGCCGCCGACGTGGTCATGGTGGTGGTGGGTGACGAGGATTGCCTCCAATGCCCAGTCCGGGTGCTGCTCCATCCACGCGCGCACCGGCGCAGCGTCACCGGGGTCGACCACTGCGCAGCGGCGATTGGCAGTATCCTGTAACAACCAGATGTAGTTGTCGTTGAAAGCGGGTAGGGCATCGATCTGTATCATGTGCGGATCCGTATCGCCAAGCCTGGACATTGAGGGCATCTTAGCCGCGATGGCGCGAGCGGAGAACCTTCGAGGGAGAACGCAATGACCGACCAAGCCTTCGCCCAGGCCGACCCCGACTGGGTCGAGCTGATCCGCCTGGCCCGCGACTGGTTCGATGGGCCTCTTGGGCAGTTGATGCTCAAGGAGGAGGAAAAGTTGCTCGAAGAAGAGCTGCGGCGCTTCTTCGGTGGCTACCTTGTGCACTACGGCCCCTGCGCCGAACCTCCGCCCAACGCCCCGCAGGTGCAGCGCAACGTGCGCCTGGGCGCGCCGCTGCCGGGGGTGGAAATCGTCTGCGAGGAGCAGGCCTGGCCGTTGTCGGAGCACGCCGCCGACGTGGTGGTGCTGCAGCATGGCCTGGACTTCAGCCTGTCCCCTCACGGGCTGCTGCGCGAGGCGGCCAGTTCCGTGCGCCCGGGGGGCCACCTGCTGATCATCGGGATCAACCCCTGGAGCAGTTGGGGCGTGCGCCATTTCTTTAGCCACGGGGCCTTGCGCAAGGCCCGTTGCATCTCGCCGTCGCGGGTCGGCGACTGGCTCAACCTGCTGGGCTTCGCGCTGGAGAAACGCCGCTTCGGGTGTTATCGTCCGCCGCTTGCCTCGCCGGCCTGGCAGCAGCGCCTGGCTGGCTGGGAGCGCGTGGCCGGTGGCTGGCAGACTGCCGGTGGCGGTGTCTACCTGCTGGTGGCGCGCAAGATGGTGGTGGGCCTGCGGCCGCTGCGCCTGGAGCGCCGTGAGCCGATGGGCAAGCTGCTGCCGCTGCCGCTGGCCAAGGTCAACCGCAGCGCCACCCATCCCGAATCCGAAAAGCACTGAACATGAGTGGTACATGAGCGATAGCGTCGAGATCTACACCGATGGTGCCTGCAAGGGCAACCCTGGCCCGGGCGGCTGGGGCGTGCTGATTGTCTACAAGGGCGTCGAGAAGGAGCTGTGGGGCGGCGAGCGCGAGACCACCAACAACCGCATGGAACTGATGGCGGCGATCGAGGGCCTCAAGGCGCTCAAGCGCGAGTGCGAGGTGCTGCTGACCACCGACTCGCAGTACGTCATGAAGGGCATCAACGAGTGGATGGTCAACTGGAAGAAGCGTGGCTGGAAGACCGCCGCGAAAGAGCCGGTGAAGAACGCCGACCTGTGGGTGCAGCTCGATGAACAGGTCAACCGGCACAAGGTGACCTGGAAGTGGGTCCGTGGGCATATCGGCCATCCGGGCAACGAGCGTGCCGACCAGTTGGCCAATCGTGGGGTTGATGAGGTTCGCGCGCAACGTTGATCGTGTTGCGGGCCATCGCGGGGCAAGTCGGGTCGCCGCATCGCCGCTCCCACGAGATGACTGCTGGCTGCGTGGGAGCGGGCTTGCCCCGCGATGACCGCAAAACGGCCCCGATTTCGTTATACTCCCACCCCGAATTCAAGCACCGCCAGTTGGAGTCCCCGCGTGGAGCAGCAGCAAGACAAACGGTTCGTCATCCTCGACACCGAGACCACCGGCATGCCAGTGGCCGAAGGCCACCGCATCATCGAGATCGGTTGTGTCGAGGTCGTGGGCCGGCGCCTGACCGGGCGGCATTTCCACGTTTACCTGCAGCCCGACCGTGAGAGTGACGAGGGCGCGATCAACGTCCACGGCATCACCGACGCCTTCCTGGTCGGCAAACCGCGTTTCGGCGATGTGGCCGAGGAGTTTTTCGAGTTCATCCAGGGCGCCACCCTGGTCATCCACAACGCCGCGTTTGACGTTGGCTTCATCAACAACGAGTTCGCCCTGATCGGCCAGCAGGATCGTGCCGATATTTCGCAGCATTGCCCGATCCTCGACACCCTGATGATGGCGCGCTCGCGCCACCCGGGGCAGCGCAACAGCCTCGATGCCCTGTGCAAACGCTACGGCATCGACAACTCCGGCCGTGAGCTGCACGGCGCACTGCTCGACTCGGAACTGCTGGCCGACGTCTACCTGGCGATGACCGGTGGCCAGACCAGCCTGTCGCTGGCGGGCGAAGGGGCGGGTGACGAGGATGGGCAAGGGGCAACCGGTAGCGAGATTCGCCGTATTGTCGGGCGTGCGCCGGGGCGGGTGATCCTGGCCAGCGAGGAAGAACTCGAGGCCCATGCCGAACGCTTGGCGGCCATTGCCAAGTCGGCGGGTGGGCCGTCGATGTGGCAGGCATTGACCGAGCCAGCCGCCAGCTGACTCGAAGGCAGGCCCGGCCCATCGCTGGCAAGCCAGCTCCCACAGGGACCGCATCCAGCGCTGCACCTTGTGAGCCGGCCTGGCGATGACAGCATCACACTCGACTACCCTGAGGGAAATTACCCGCAGAGGTAGCCGCCCGATGTACAAGGACCTGCAGTTCCCGATCCTCATCGTCCACCGGGCCATCAAGGCCGACACCGTCGCCGGCGAGCGAGTGCGCGGCATCGCCGATGAACTGGCCCGTGACGGCTTCGCCATCCTCGCCGTCGCCGATCAGGCCGAAGCACGGCTGGTGGCCGCCACCCATCACGGCCTGGCCTGCATGCTGATTGCCGCCGAGGGTGTCGGCGACGACAGCCGCCTGTTGCAGAATATGGCGGAACTGATCCGCCTGGCCCGGCTGCGGGCACCCAACCTGCCGATTTTTGCCTTGGGCGAGCAGGTCACTCTGGAGAATGCACCCGCCGAGGCCATGGGCGAGCTGAATCAGTTGCGCGGCATTCTCTATCTATTCGAAGACACAGTGCCGTTTCTCGCCCGCCAGGTGGCGCGGGCCGCGCACAATTACCTCGATGGCCTGCTGCCACCGTTCTTCAAGGCCTTGGTACAGCACACCGCGCAATCCAACTACTCCTGGCACACGCCGGGCCACGGCGGTGGCGTCGCCTACCGCAAGAGCCCGGTGGGGCAGGCCTTCCATCAGTTCTTCGGTGAAAACACCCTGCGCTCGGACCTGTCGGTCTCGGTGCCGGAGCTGGGCTCGCTGCTCGACCACACTGGCCCGCTGGCCGCCGCCGAGGCACGGGCGGCACGCAACTTCGGTGCCGACCATACCTTCTTCGTCATCAATGGCACCTCAACCGCCAACAAGATCGTCTGGCATGCCATGGTCGGGCGCGGGGACCTGGTGCTGGTGGACCGCAACTGCCACAAGTCGGTGGTGCACGCGATCATCATGACCGGCGCCATCCCCATCTACCTGTGCCCGGAGCGCAATGAGCTGGGCATCATCGGGCCGATCCCGCTCAGCGAGTTCAGCCCGGCGTCTATCCAAGCGAAGGTCCAGGCCCATCCGCTGGCCCAGGGAAAGCCTGCGAAGATCAAGCTCGCCGTGGTCACCAACTCCACCTATGACGGCCTGTGCTACCACGCCGGGATGATCAAGCAGGCCCTGGGTGCCAGTGTCGAGGTGCTGCACTTCGACGAGGCCTGGTTCGCCTATGCCGCCTTCCATGAATTCTTCGTCGACCGCTATGCCATGGGTACGCCACGTGGCGACGACGGGCCGCTGCTGTTCAGCACCCATTCCACCCACAAGCTACTGGCGGCCTTCAGCCAGGCCTCGATGATCCATGTGCAGGACGGTGCCAGCCGCCAGTTGGACCGCGACCGCTTCAACGAAGCGTTCATGATGCATATCTCCACCTCGCCGCAGTACAGCATCCTCGCCTCGCTGGACGTGGCCTCGGCGATGATGGAAGGCCCGGCGGGGCGTTCGCTGTTGCAGGAGATGTTCGACGAGGCCCTGAGCTTTCGCCGGGCGCTGGCCAATCTGCGCGAGCACCTCGCCGTCGATGACTGGTGGTTCAGTATCTGGCAGCCGCCAGCGACGCACGTCGACGAGGGTCAGGCGGCGGTGGACTGGCTGCTTCAGCCGGGCGCCGAGTGGCACGGTTTCGGCGGGCTTGGCGAGAACTATGTATTGCTCGACCCGCTCAAGGTCACCCTGGTGATGCCAGGCGCTGCTGGGGCGACGGATGGCCATGGGATTCCTGCGGCGGTGGTGGGCAAGTTTCTCTGGGAGCGCGGGCTGGTAGTGGAGAAGACTGGTTTGTACAGCTTTTTGGTGCTGTTCTCGATGGGGATCACCAAGGGCAAGTGGAGCACACTGCTCACCGAGCTGCTGGAGTTCAAACGCCACTACGACGCCAATACCGCGCTGGCCGACTGCCTGCCAAGTGTGGTGGTGGAGCAACCATCACGGTACCTGGGGTTAGGGCTACGCGATTTGTGCCAGCAACTGCATGGTTTCTATCGTGGCAATGCCACTTCAAAACAGCTCAAGCTGCTGTTCACCCGTTTGCCAGAGGTGGCGATGACACCCGCCGATGCCTATGACCGGATGGTGCGTGGGTCAGTCGAGGCAGTGCCGATCGAGCAACTGCTAGGTCGGGTGGCGGCGGTGATGTTGGTGCCCTATCCACCCGGGATCCCGTTGATCATGCCCGGCGAGCGCTTCACTGAGGTGACCCGCTCGATCCTGGTCTACCTGGACTGCGCCCGAGCCTTTGACCAAGGTTTCCCTGGCTTCGTCGCCGATGTGCATGGCCTGCAGCGCGAGGGAACGCTGTACACCGTCGACTGCGTCAAGGAATACGAATGATCTCGACGCCAGTCTGGGCCAGTTCGAAACGGTCGTCGCCCAGATGGTTGACGCGATCGCCGATGGCCAGGCGATAGCTGGTGACCGGGGCCCCGAGGATACTGCCGTCGGCCTGGAGGGTGGACTCCTGGAACTCGTGGACGGGGTAGATGCGGCCTTCGGCGTCACGGGCGTGGAACTGGCCGACCATTACTGCTGCCATTTAGGTGGAAACCTCTGAATCGTGTAGGAAATGTCTGTAGGCATAGACCAGTGAAATGCTTGGGAAGTTTTCAGCCGAATGGAAAAAAACCGTGAAGCCGAGGAACGGTCATCTATAACTAACTGGTCCCATTCCCAGAGCAGAGGTTGCAAAACGCCATGAGCCAGGTTTATTCGGTAGCGGTTGTCGTCGGCAGCTTGCGCAAGGACTCCTTCAACCGCAAGGTGGCCCGCGCGCTCTCTGAGCTGGCGCCGTCCAGCCTTGCCCTGAGGATCGTCGAGATCGGCGATTTGCCGTTGTACAACGAGGACGTCGAGGCCGAGGGCGCTCCCGAGGCGTGGAAGCATTTTCGCGACGAGATCCGTCGCAGTGACGCGGTGTTGTTCGTCACCCCGGAGTACAACCGTTCGGTGCCGGGCGGGTTGAAGAACGCCATCGACGTCGGATCGCGGCCTTACGGGCAGAGCGTATGGGGTGGCAAACCGGCGGCGGTGGCCAGTGTGTCGCCCGGGGCGATCGGCGGGTTTGGTGCCAATCATGCCGTGCGTCAGTCGCTGGTGTTCCTCGACATGCCGTGCATGCAAATGCCCGAGGCCTACATCGGCGGTGCTGCAACGTTGTTCGATGACAGTGGCAAGTTGAGTGACAAGACTCGGCCGTTCCTGCAGGGGTTCATCGACAAGTTTGCCTCGTGGGTGAAGCTGAACCGGGCGGTCTGAAGATGCCTCATCGCCGGCAAGCCGGCTCCTGTGGGAGCCGGCTTGCCGGCGATGGCCATCACGCGGACGATCAGCAAGCCTGCGGCATCTCCCCCTTGGCCAACCGCCGGTTGATATCGGCGATCACCTCGGGCAGCTCGTTGATGGTGTCGATCAGGTAGTGCGGGCGCGACCCTGCAAACATCGCGTGAATACGCTTGCGCTCGCTCTCCAGCTTTTCCGCGCTCAAGGCCTGGTAACCTTCCCAGGTCAGACCCAGGGCATTGCCCGAGCACATCAGCGCGACAGTCCACATTCCGGCGCGGCGGCCTTCGAGGATACCCGGCACGGTGTCGTCGACTTTCACACAGGCCGCCACATCGTCGATCCCCAGCGCGATCACGTTGGCCAGGGCCTGAGCTGGCCAGGGGCGGCCGTTCGGGGTCTCGTCGGTGGCCACCACATGGTCGGCCACGTAGCCGTTCTGCGCGGCCAGCTCGACCACCTTGTCCATCACCACTTTCGGGTAGCCCGAGCAGGAACCGATCTTCAGGCCGCCCTTGCGCAGGCCAGTGAGGGTGTCCAGCGCACCCGGGATCAGCGCCGAGTGCACAGCGATCTTCTCGATCTGCAGCGGCATGAAGCGTTCGTAGATGGCGGTCACGTCATCATCGGTCGGTGTGCGGCCGAACGCCTTGCGGTAGCGCTCGGCGATCTCGGGCACATCGCACAGGGTGCGGATATGGTCCCACTTGCCCATGCCCATGGGGCCTCGGGCTTCCTCGATGGACACTTGCACGTCGAATTCGGCGAAGGCCTCGACGAAAATCTGCGTAGGGGCGAAGGAGCCGAAGTCGACCACGGTACCGGCCCAGTCGAGGATGGCGGCTTGCAGCTGGGTGGGATTGCTGTAGTTCATGTGCGCGTTTTCCTTGAGATCGATGGGCAAAGTGTCAGATGTCCAGCACTTCCATTTCCCGCAGCACCTCGGCCACGGCATTGACGGCGGCCTGCATGCCATCGGCGCCGACCACGCCGATGCAGCCGACGCGGAAGGTCTCGACCTGGGTCAATTTGCCCGGATAGAGGATGAAGCCCTTGGCCTTGACCCGTTCGTAGAATGCCTTGAACTGGTAGCGGGCATCGTTCGGCGCGTGGAAGGTGACGATGATCGGCGCCTGGATTCCGGCCGGCAGGAAGCTGCGCAGGCCTATGGCGGCCATACCGTCGAGCAGGGTCTTGCAGTTGTCGGCGTAACGCTGGTGGCGCGCTGGCAGGCCACCTTCCTCGTTGTACTGCTGCAGGGCTTCGTGCAGGGCGGCTACCACATGGGTCGGTGGGGTGAAGCGCCACTGGCCGGTCTTGGCCATGTAAACGTGCTGGTCGTGCAGGTCCATGGCCAGCGAATGGGCGTTGCCCTCGGCAGCGGCCAGGGCGGCTTTCTCGGCAAAGACGAAGCCCATGCCAGGCACGCCTTCCAGGCACTTGCCCGAGGCGGCGATCAGCGCTTCGAAAGGCACCTGGCTGGCGTCGATCGGCAGCGCGCCGAACGAACTCATGGCATCGATGATCAGGCGCTTGCCGTGGCGCTGGACAACCTGGGCAATCTCAGCCAGTGGGTTGAGAATGCCGGTGCTGGTCTCGCAGTGAATCAGTGCCACGTGGGTGACGGCAGGGTCGGCGGCCAGCAGCTGGTCGACATCGGCGGCGGTGGTTGGTTGGTCTTCGGCGGTTTCGAAGGTGCTGTAGGGACGGCCCAGCACTTTGCAGATCTTCGCCAGGCGCTGGCCATAGGCACCGTTGATCAGGACCAGCACTTTGCCGTCACGCGGGACCAGGGTGCCGATGGCCGCTTCCACGGCGAAGGTCCCGCTGCCTTGGAGGGGCACGCAGTGGTGGCTGGCGCTGCCATTGATGATTGCCAGCAGTTGCTCGCACACACTGGCGGTCAGCTGGTTGAAGTCGCGGTCCCAGGAGCCCCAGTCCACCAGCATGGCTTGGCGGGTGCGGGACGAGGTCGTCAGGGGGCCGGGGGTCAGCAGGATCGGGGCGTTGCTCATTCCGTTATTCCTCACAAGCGGTGGTCTGGAACTACGGGGCTTAGGTTGCAATTCGGGCTTTCATCAATCAAATTGTTTGTTGTTATCCGAGCTATAACTAAGGCCGATACTAATGAACATGTTCCAGCTACGTGCCTTCGATGCTGTCGCCCGTGAAGGCAGTTTCACCCGTGCCGCTGCGCGTCTGTTCATCAGCCAGCCGGCGGTGACGGGGCACGTCAAGGCGCTGGAGGAGCACTACCAGATCACCTTGCTGCGGCGTACTGCGCGGCGGGTGGAACTGACCGAGGAGGGTACCCGCCTGGCCGCGATCACCCGTGCCATGTTCGGCATGGCTGAAGAGGCGCAGGCCATGCTCGAAGCCAATCGCCAACTGCTCACCGGGCGCTTGGAGGTGGCCGCTGACGGGCCGCACCGGGTGATGCCAATGCTGGCCCAGCTGCGTGCCCGCTTCCCAGGCATTACCGTCAACCTGCGTTTGGGCAATGCTCAGGAAACCCTGGCCGCGTTGTTGTCCGAGCACGCCGACGTGGCGCTACTGACCGAGGTTGAGCCGCGCAAGGGGCTCTACCTGCAAAGCCTGGGAGACTCGCGCCTGTGTGCCTTGCTGCCGGTTGACCATCCTTTGGCTGGGGCCGCAGACGACTTGGCCATCGACGCGCTGGACCGACAGATTATGGTGCTGCGTGAACCGAATTCGATTACCCGCCGCACCTTCGACCAGGCCTGCGCCCTGGTGCAGGTGCAGCCGCGTGTGCTGCTGGAGCTCGACAGTCGGGAGGCCGTGACCGAAGCGGTGGCGGCACGGTTGGGCATCGGTATCGTATCGTCGGTGGAGTTGGCTCATGATCCGCGGGTAGTGGCCAGGCCCCTGGCTGGCGAGGGGCTGCTCAACCGGCACATGATCGGCTGCCTTGAGCGGCGCCGCGAATTGCGCCTGATCCAGGCTTTCCTAGGGCTGGCGGCATGATCGTGTGTTGCGCTGGTCGTACCTGGTGCGAGGGCCTGAGGCTGGCATTTTCGGTCCAGCGGCCTAAGATGGCCGTTGGATCGCCCCGGATCAACCGATGAGCACGAAAGACACGATTTCCATGCAACTGGTGCGCGAGGCCCTGTTGCAGACCTGCCGTGGCGACGAAGCGGATGCTGCTTTGCTGGCACGTGCCGGTATCGATGCTGGCGCCCTGTACCTGCCCGAGGCGCGTGTTGCCGCGCAATCCTATGCGCGCCTCTGGCGCTTGCTGGCCCGCCGTTGCGACGACGAGTTTTTCGCCATGGATGCTCGCGGGCTGCGTACCGGCAGCCTGGCGTTCATGTGCCGTGCGAGCATGGCGCAGCAAACTCTGGGCGACGGTCTCGAGATGGCGCTGAAGTTTCTTGCACTGATGCTCGAAGATCTGCAGCCGTGCCTGGTGCGGCAACAGGGGTTGGCGCAACTGGTCATTGATGAACCGCGCGCCGAGCCGCGTCGAGCCTTCACCTATTTCACCTTCTGGATGATCGTGCACGGCGTGGCCTGCTGGCTGGCCGGGCGGCGCATCCCTATCCTGGGCATCGAATTGCGCTGCGCCGAACCGCCGTTTTGTGATGATTACCGGGTCATGTTCTCCGAGAACCTGCAGTTCGACCGTCCGCGGACACGCATGATCATCCCAGCAGATTGTCTCGGCCTACCGTTGCGGCGCAGCGAGCAGGAGTTGCAGCGCTTTCTCGCTCAAGCACCGGGTAATATCCTGGTGCGTTATCGCGACCCGACCAGCTTGGCACGGCGTATTCGCACCGACCTGCTGCGCCAGGCCCCCGCGCAGTGGCCGGCGTTGGATAGCCTGGCGCAAAGCCTGTGCCTGTCTGCTTCGACCCTGCGCAGGCGTCTTGCCGAAGAGGGGCAGACCTACCAAAGGCTGAAGGACAGTGTGCGGCGTGAGCTCGCCACTACCTGGCTGGTGGGCGCGGAACCGGCGATGGGCGAGATCGCCGAACGTTTGGGGTTTGCCGATGCCAGCTCGTTCTACAAGGCCTTTCGCAAGTGGTTCGGGTGCAACCCGGGGCAGTACCGCGCTGTGATCCAGGCGCGCCACGCTGGCAATTGATTCCGTCTGCAGTGGAGCGGGCAGATACTTCAGCGTTGAGGGTTTCCAGCCACAGGATCGACCCTCATGCAACAGGCGCCACTGCACCCAAAGCTCGAACACCCGACTGATGACTTTCTCAGTGAGGTATTGCCGGACTGGTTGAGGCGGGCCAGTGCCGCCCAAGTGATGGCGTTGCGCGATGCCTATAAGGCCCACCTCAGAAGCCAGGCTGAAGTGTCGGCTGTATTCAGGCGGTTGGAACCCGTGGATACGTTTGCCCGGCGCTTGCTGGCGGAGGCGTTCTACCAGGAGCAATCTGTGCTCTTGGACCTCGACAGCGCGAACTGGCGGGAGCAGCGTCGCAGGTTCAAGGTGGAAACGGGAAAACTCCCCACGGATGAGTCGTACTTCGTGAAGGTGCCCGCTTTGCAGAGGTTGATGCAGAATTTTGCAAAAGGTGAATCTTTCTACATGGAAACGGCACTGGTTTATCCGCCAATTCCGGGCACCGACGTGCCGGAACGGATTGCCCTCGGTGACGCTGCACAGATTGTCAGTGTCTGCCGCAGGACTGATGTGGGCGCACGTTACCAGGAGCATCTGGCCCAGTTGTTCACTCCTGCATTCCAGCAATCCCTGGCCAACAGCCTTCGCCAAGCCCTTGCCCTGCAGCTCGAGATAGCCGCCACCCGGGGCCTTTTGCCGCCAGCCGAAGCCCAGATTGTGCGCGATGTGGTGGCGGGGCGGGCAGGCACGCTTCAGAACGGCCGGACAGTGCGGTGTGGCCCGTTGCAAGTATTGGGTTGCACTTTGCATGCGGCGCTGGTTGTGGAGCTCGGTAGCGACGACCAGCGGCATGCAGGCAGCGTGCTGCTGGTGCTGTCGGACGATGCCCACGCTGCCCTCCGACATCTGGTTTCCTGGCGTGTGATCAACTTCCAGCTGGTTGAAATGTTCAAGGATCCTGCTCGGTGTGCGGCGCTTGTACAACGGATCTCGCTGCGCGAGCGGGCCGGATTTCTCACCACGCTGGCTAAGCGGCTGGCCGATGAGGACCCTGATCTTGAGCCGACGTTCGCCAACCTGCCGCAGGGGCAGTTCGAGGGCCTGGCTTTACAGCAGTTGGAGCGGATACGCGAAGATGCGCGCTTCCTGGCTGTGCCGACAGCTGATGCGGACTCCAGGCAAGCGCTGGAACGTGAGCAATCTCTGGCGTCGGCAGGGTTGGCCCTGCTCAACCTGGCCGGGTTGTTCGTGCCGGCGATTGGCGCGTTGCTGTTGGCGGACATGGTGACGCACACACTGTCGGAAGTTTACGAAGGAGTCAGGCACTGGACCTTGGGCCATCAGCATGAAGCCCTCGAGCATCTGCTAGGGGTTGCCGAGAACCTGGCGGTAACTGCCGCGGTGGCCGCGGGGGGAGCGCTGGTGGCGCGTGGCTTTGTCCGGAGCACCTTCGTCGATGGGCTGGAGCCCATCAACAACGTCGCGGGCCGTCAACGGCTTTGGTCAAATGACCTGTCGCGTTATCAGGGCGAGCGGCCGAGCGCGACGCTTTACGAACTGGACAATGGTTTGCACACCGATGGCGTGCGGCATTGGTGGCTCCACGGTGGTAAGTACTGGCGGGTGCGTGCCCTGGGTGAGCATGGCCCCTGGCGCTTGCAGGACCCCACGGATGAGACCGCGTTTGGTCCTTCTCTGGAGCGTAACAATGAAGTTTCCTGGCAATTGTTTAGCGAGCGGCCGCTTGAGTGGCAGGGGGCCCAGATGCTGCTGCAACGCCTCTGGCCAGCCTCCTCGGCGTTAGGGAGCGAGCGAGTCGCCCAGGTGCTCAAGGTGGCGGACGTGAGCCAGGAGCATTTACGCGGCTTGCTGGTGGAGAAGCGCCCGTTGCCAGTGGCGTTACGCGACACCTTGGAGCGCTTTAGCGCAGATGATCGGATAGAGCGATTCTTTGCCCATCTCGGCAGGTCTGACAGTGAGTTGTGGCAATGGTGCCTGGACGATCTGGGGCTGCAAACCCTGTCGCGAGATGAACAGGTGGAGCAGGTTGCCGAGCGTGCCGCCAGCCTGCGGCCCCGGTTGCTCGATTACCTGGCTGGTCGCTATCTGAAGTCAGACTCCCTTGGCTGGCTTATCCAGCGCGATTTCCCGGGTTTGCCTGATGCGTATGCATTGCATGTTCTACAACACATCACGGCTGGGCAACGTGTCGCCCTGCGCACTCAGGCGCGGCTGCCGTTGGCGGTGGCACAGCATGCGCGCCAGCTGCTGCAGGTGGCCAGGCTGACCCGCATGCGTGAAGGGCTGTACCTGGCTGGCAGCCATCACCCAGGTCTGGATGAGTTGGTCTTCTGCCTCTTGCGCGAGCACGCCGGTTGGCCGGCTGCAACAAAAGTGGAACTGCGCGAGGGCTCAACTGACGGTCGCCGGCTGGCGTGTTTGCCTGAACCGGAACAGGCTGGCGTGAATGTGGTGATGGTCCGGCACAACGGTCGCTACCGCCTGTATGACGTGACCGGCACCGAGTCGCAAGCGAGGGCGCCAGGGCCACTTGAGCTAGACGAAGCGTTGCTGGCCTGCCTGCCAGTCGCGGACCGACGACGCCTCGGTTGGCATGGCGACGAGGCGTTGACTCAAATGCGCCTGACGCTGCAGCGCTGGCTGCCGCAAGGGCGTGAGGCCTTGCTTGAATTGTTGGGTGCCCGTGACGTTGGCGCGCCTCAAAACCCCATTCGGCGCCTGCCCGATGGCCGCGTTGGCTACTTGCTCAGCGGCAGGGGCGCAGGGGGCAATGCCGGCCAGCAGCTGATGCGTGCACGCATTCGAAGCCTGTATCCAGGCTTCAATGACCAGGAAGTGCAAACGTTTCTGGGCATCTTGCTGGAGCAGCCGGGATCGGCGTTGGGCAATCTGTTGCGGCAGGAACAGCAGTATCACAGGTTCAGTGAAGCATTGACGCGTTGGGTGGAAGGCACGCGCACCACTGCCAGCCAGTCTGCCCGCCTGTTGGTCGCAGACGAGCTGCGACGCAGCTGGCGCCTGATCGGCGAGCATATCGTCGACCAGCACGGAGCATCTCAGGGCATGCGCCTGAGCCTGACAGGCGTACCTTTACGCAGTCTTCCCGAGCTCCCGGTCGACACCGACTTCGCCCACGTGGCTGAACTGGTACTCAGTGACCTGGCGTTGGAACATGTTCCCGCCACCTTCTTGCGCTGTTTTTCTCAGCTGCGCTGGTTGAACCTGAGTGACAATCGCCTGACCGAGGTGCCTGCCGAATTGATGCATCTGTCTCATCTGACCAACCTCCGGCTGGCTGGCAACCAGATCCGCATGACCGCAGCGGGGGTTGCCGCCCTTGGCAATCTCACACGCTTGCGCATCCTCGATCTGAACCACAACCCCTTGGGAGCAATTGCTCTGCAGTTGGATGCGCTGGGCCGCTTGCGCGAACTGCACATGCGAGGCGCGAATTTGCAGACGGTGCCTGCGCAACTGCACCGTTGCCGTTTGCTGGAGCTTGTCGACTTGCGTGATAACCATATTGGCGCACTACCCGAGATGCTGCTCGAAGCCCCCGAGGCTTTGCGAATGGCCGTCAGGTTGTCCGGCAATCCGTTATCCAATGCTGTCAGGCAGCGCATGCTGGCTGCGGGCGCAGTGGGGGCCGCCGTGGACGCGCAACTGCCGGCGGTGGCCACAGCACGTGAGCGATGGTTGGCGTTGGTCGAGGCGCCGCGGCGTGGTATCAGCGAAGCACATTGGGATGGCCTTCAGGGCGAGGGGGGCAGCGACGAGTTTTTCGGGTTGCTGAAGGAGCTGACCAGCACCCGTGATTATCAACTCATTCCTGCTGATCTGGGGCGGCGGGTCTGGACCATGCTGGAGGCGATGCACAGCGATACGGTGTTACGTGAAGAACTGTTCAACCTGGCTGCTGACTCGCGAACCTGTGCCGATAGTGTGGCGGCCTGTTTCAGTGCCCTGGAGGTACGATTGTACCTGCGCCAGGCGCTTCAACAGGATGAGCCTGTGGCCGCACGGCTGACTCGCTTGCGCGTAGCCAGGCAGTTGTTCCGTCTTGAACAGGTTGAGCGTTTGGCCCGGGAGGATGTGCAGGCTCGCGTGGCGCAAGGGCAGACTGTCGACGAAATCGAGGTCAGCCTGGCCTACCGGACTGGTTTGGCTGTCGAACTGGAGCTTCCAGGCCAGCCAAGGACGATGCAGTTCAGCACCATTGCAGATGTCAGCCAGCAGCAATTGGCCGTGGCCGCTGCTGCGGTACGTGAAGCGGAAGGCAGTGACCAATTGGTGCGTTTCGTGACCCAGCGCGATTTTTGGCGAGAGTATCTGCAACGCGAGCAGCCGGCGACATTCAGCGCAGTTGAGGAACCATTCTCGGAACGTCTGGAAGCATTGAGCGGACTCGCCGCTGGTGGCGAAGGCGCTTATCTGGTCGAGGTCGACAGGCTGACGGCCGAGCGCAGGGCCGCGATCGAGGCGCTCGTGTTGCGGCTGACCCAGGAAGCAATGGGAGTGACATGAGCGCGGATATCGACGCTGCTTATGAAGGCGTGCCGCGATACCGTGGGCGGTAACCTGGGACGCGTGGCGAGGGGGCGTTTTACACCCTGCGTCAGGAGCGCAGGGTGACTGGCGCTCCTCGCCCCGTCGCATGATGGGGCAGCTCGGCGCCGTTCGCGTGCCGTGAAGCAAAAAGAGGTGCAGTTCCTTCTGCGTTTAGCGTCGGCGGTCGGGGAGCATTGACGGGTCGCTACCGTCAACCAAGGAGACTCCATGACCACAACCGCGGAACGTACGACTGAACAGAAAATCACCAGTGCTACGCATGACTTCATACGCGCCAGGCTACCCGACTGGCTGAGCCGGGCTTCGCTGGCCCAGATCAGAGATCTACGGGCGCGCTTCAAGGAACATCGGGCAAGCCAGGCGCGGCTGCGGGCTGTTACTGCCCAATTGCAATCGCTGCAGGTGTTCGCCGAACGGCACTTCAGCGGGTTGCTCAGGCAACCACTGCCCGAAGGTACGACCTTTGCCGAACTTGAATGGCGGGTCGTGACGCCCCGCTTCGACACGCTTGCAGGCCAGGCGTTACCCAGTTACGGCTATAGCGAGAGCCGGCGTAACGGGCTGCAGCAACTGATGAGCAACTTCCCGGCGCACAGCACTTATTACAAAGGTACAGGCCTGGTGCTTGCAGGCACGGACGCTGTCCTTTCGGGCGAGTCCGGCGAACTGGTCGCAGGCTGTCGGGAGCTGGATGCAGGTAGCCGCTATCAGGACTTGCTGGCGCAGGTTTTTTCGCCCGCGACCGAGGAGCTGCTGGCCGATCACAAACGTTCAGGTTTGCGGCTTGCCACCAAGATCGCTGTGTTGCAAGGCGAAATAGACGCTTTCGGCGAAAGCGCCTTGCGTGGGGTACTCGATGAGGAAATAGGTCTGCTGCACATCGGGCTGAGGGCTTACCCAGGTTTGTTGCAGGTGCTGGAGCAGCCTGTTGCTGACGGCATGCTGATCGAATTGAAAGATCAGCACGGTCAGTCTCAGGGGATCGTGCTTTATCTGCCGACAGATCCGGTGAAGGCCCTGCGCTATTTTCGCGACGCGGCCGTGCTGGAGCAGGCCCTTGCCATGTTGCTGCAAGCGCCGGCTTACCGGCAGCATTTCAGCCAGTTGATCAGCTTGCGGCACAGGGCAGGTTTCCTGCGTACGCTTGAACTGCGGCTGCAGGATCAGGTTCCCGACCTGCGGGTGCAGGCGAGGACTGTTCAAGGGAGCGTGTTTGCCAGGATGGCCGCAGAGCAGGTGCTACGGGTGAAAGATGATGCACGCCTGTTGCTCGTGCCAACGGCGCAAGCCGATGCCCAGGCCGCACGCGAGCGCTTTGAACAGTGGACGTCGGCCGGCATGAGCCTGGTCAATCTGGCCGGGTTATTCATCCCGGTGGTCGGCGCGATCTTGCTGGGGCAATTGTTGGTCCAGACGCTGTCCGACATCTATGAAGGCGTTGCCGACTTGAGCGAAGGGCACCAGCATGAAGCCTTGGAGCACCTGTTCAATGTGCTTGAAACGGTGGCGGTGGGCAGCGCCGTGGTGGCAGGGGTTGCACTGTTGCAAGGTGGCCTGCTCGATACCCTGCAACCGGTGAGCCTCGGCGCGAGGGGACAGCGCCTATGGTCTGGGGACCTCGATCCCTACCAGTCCCGCCCAGAAGGCGCGAGCCTGGGCGCGGATGGCCTGTATCGTCAAGGCACGCAATGCTGGATGCGCTCAGGGACGCGTTACTTCGAGGTGCACCGGCAGGAGCCAAATGGCTTTTATCGTCTGCGTCACCCTCTGCGTGCTGATGCCTATGGCCCGATAGTGCTGCATAACGGTGAGCGCTGCTGGCAACTGATGTGCGAGCAACCACTGGACTGGCAGGACAGCGCCCGCATGCTTGATACCCTCTGGCCGCAACATCCTGCCATTGACTCGGCCAGGGCCCGGCAGATCCTGCAGGTGGCAGGCGTCGACCAGGATGAACTGCGCGGTATCCTGGTCGAGAACCGTGTCGTGCCGGTGAACCTCAGGGAGACCCTGCGGCGTTTCGAGCAGGATTCGCGCGTTGACCGGTTCTTTGCCCACGTTCGCAGCGGCCAACTGCCGCAAGGGGATATTCCCTTGCTCCGCTGGTGCGAAGCGCAAGAGCAGGTCGGTAGCGGAATGAGCAACGTGCTTGCCCATGAACATGCCCTGCGTGGCCCCTTGCTGGAGCACCTGACAGCGTGGCCTGCCAGCGACGATGAGCTGGTACGCGTGCTCGTGCGGGACTTTCCTGGCCTGCCGGTGGCTTATGCCCGTGAGTTGGCGGCAGAGGCAGATGCGACACAGCGCAGCCAATCGCTTGCCACTGGCAGGCTGCACCTGGAACTTGCCAGCCGAGCCGCTGCGTTGCTGCGTGTGGTGCGCCTGAGCCGTGCGCTGGAAGGCCTGTACCTGACCTGCGCCTACAGTGATGAAACCGGTGCGTTGGTGATGGCGTTACTGGCTCAGGGTGATCCCATCTCGGTGAGCCTGGAGTTGCGTGAGGGGACGGTGAACGGGCGTCTGATTGGCAGCATCGTCGCCGCTGATGATGCGGTGGCCTGCAAGGTGATGGTGCGCAGCCAGGGACGTTTCCTGGTTTACGGCAGCGATGGTCGACCATTGGCGCTGGCGCATGACAGGTCAGCAGATATCTTTTCTGTCATATGCGAGACGCTCACCGCCCGGCAATTAGCCGAGTTGGGTGTGGACAGTGGCGACCGGGCAGTGCAACTGCGTGCTCAGATCGTCGGTCAAGTGCCTGCAACGGGTGACGGTATTTCGCGTTTGCTGGGCTGGCCAGCACAACCACGCTGGTTCAACCCCGGCAGGCGGCTGGAGGATGGCCGTGTGGGGTATCTGCTCAGCGGCCGCGAACCGGGGCGAGGGAGTGCGCGGGAGGTGCTACGGCGCGGCCTGCAACGGTATTTCCTCGGCTTGCAGGATGCTCAGCTGGATGCCGAAATAGAACGCCTGCTCCGGGGCAGGGGCACTGCGTACCAAATACTGGCCGACCTCCAGGATGACCATGAGGCTTTGGACCAGGCGCTCAATCGCTGGGTTTCGGCGGCGTTGAGCGACGCCGTGCGCCGATCGCGCATGCGCGTTGCCGCTGACTTGCGCCGAGCCTGGAGAGCGCAAGGTGAGCTGGTGCGGGATGCTCAAGGCGCAGTGATTGGCCAGCGCCTGCACCTTCTGGGCCCGCGTATCAGCAGTCTTCCCGAGCTCCCAGCCACGTTGGAGTTCGCTCACCTGACAGTGCTGGCCATCAATGAAACCGCGATCACTCACGTGCCTGCGCAGTTCATGCAGGGGCTGATTGCACTGCGGGTATTGAACATGAACAACAATCGGTTGTTGCGCCTTCCAGAGGGTATCGGTTACCTCAGCGCGCTGCGGGAATTGCACTTGCGCCACAATGACATACGTCCGGATTTAGCCTCCCTCACACGGTTGCAGAGCCTGGGCCGGCTGACCCACCTCGATCTCAGCCACAATCCCCTCGGGGAAACGACCATGAGTTTTAGCCGGCTACCGCATCTCGTACAACTGCGCCTGCAAAACTGTCGCCTCGAGCAGTGGCCGAGAGATATCGGGCTTTGTGGCTTCCTTGAGCAGGTGGACTTGAGGAGCAACCAACTGGTTGGCGTGCCGGGCGAGGTATTGGCGATGCCGTACGAGTTTCGCCGCTCCTTGTTGGTAGACGGCAACCGTTTGAGCTCCCTGGACCTTTTGCGATTGCAGGCGTTGGATGCCATCGTCGAGGAAAATGAGCTATTGAGCTCCCCAGTGGACGATCCGGTGCTCGTCCGGGCCTGGTGGGTCGACGGCGATGCGGCGGCCCAGCCGGCACGAGACCGGCGCTGGCAGCGCCTGCAGGCAACAGCCGAAGGGGGTGAGCTGATCGGCCTGTTGCAACGGCTGATACCCCTTGCCGATTATGCCTGGCCTCGCGCAGAGCTCCTGGAAAACGCCTGGCTCTTGCTGATGGCCATCGACACCGACGCTGACTTGCAGGCGACGGTGTATCGTCTCGCAGCGCAGCGGCCGGTAAACGACAACGCAGTGATGGACTGCTTCAGCCAGATGTGGGTGAGCCGCCTGCGCAACCAGGTTGCTCAGGCGCAGGTCGCCACCTCCGGCGCCGAGCTGTATGCGCTGGGGCGTAGCTTGTTCCGCCTGGAACAGGTGCAGCGCATTGCCCGGCAGGATACAGCGCGGCGCAGCCTTCAGCGCGAGGTCCATGATGCCCCTGGCATTCGCCTGGGGTATCGGGTTGGCCTGCGTCAATGGCTGCGCTTGCCGGGCCAGCCGCACGCCCTGCGTATCACCGATCTCAATCGTGTGAGCGCAGATCAACTGCTCGCGGCGCGGCGAACGGTGCGCGCCCTGGAAACGCCGGGGGCATTGGCAAGCTACCTGAGCCAGCGACCATTCTGGCAAGGCTTTCTCTCACGGCGTTATCGCCCAGCCTTCGAGGCTTTGGAGCAACGGGTTAACGAGCGCCAGCAGGTTTTGCAGGCACGCCGTGGGACGCTCGATACCGCGCAGTTCCAGGATGAGCAGGGGGTGCTGGATGAGCAGCGGGCAGAGGAGACCCAAGCCTTGAGGGTCGAGCTGAGCTTGCAGTTCATACGAGGATGGGAGCGGGGCCTGGGGTGAGCCCGTCAGCGGCCAAACCGGTCATCCAGATTGACAGCTTTGGCCATTGCCGCTGATGACGAGCGGCGCGAACATCGTCGGACCGATGGTTAACTCCAAAAAAAACAAACCAGGAGTCCGACGATGCGTGATTACGCCGAGGCTGTTCGTGTGTTCGAGTATGGCGAAGCTGTTGCGACAGCGCTGCATGGCAACCTCGAAGCACTCAATGCCTGTGTCGAATGCTGTGACCGACATGTCGGCAGCGGCAGGCTGGCGCTGCTGCACGAGGACCGCGATGGCAACAGCAGCCGTTACAGCTTCGATCAGTTGCAATCCCTTGCGGTCCGCTTCGCCAATGTACTCAAGGCTCAAGGAGTGGGTGCCGGGGACCGGGTAGCAGGGCTCATGCCGCGCACGGCCGAGCTGTTGGTCACGGTGCTTGCCACATGGCGCCTCGGGGCAGTGTATCAACCGTTGTTCACTGCTTTCGGTCCCAAGGCCATCGAGCACCGTCTGGCGCAATCCCGCGCCCGCGTCGTTGTGACCGACAGCCTTAACCGTTGCAAACTGGACGATGTGCACGGCTGCCCGACCATCATCACGGTAAACGCCCGCAGTGGCGAACTGGACTTTCAGCAATGCATGGACAGCGCATCGCAGGTTTGCGAGCCGGTCATGCGCTCGGGCAGCGACCCGTTCCTGCTGATGTTCACCTCCGGCACCACCGGCCCTGCCAAACCGCTGGAAGTGCCGTTGCGCGCCATCGTCGCCTTCCAGGGCTACATGCGCGATGCCATCGACCTGCGCCCAGAAGACAACTTCTGGAATCTGGCCGACCCAGGATGGGCCTATGGCTTGTACTACGCCGTGACCGGTCCCTTGTCGCTGGGCCATGCCACCACGTTCTACGATGGCCCCTTCAGCGTCGACAGCTGCGCCCGGGTGATCGACAAGCTGGGTATCACTAACCTGGCCGGCTCTCCCACCGCATTTCGCCTGCTGATTGCCGCCGGCGAGCAGTTCTCGGCACCTGTCAACGGGCGCCTGCGGGTGGTCAGCAGTGCCGGTGAGCCGCTCAACCCAGAGGTGATCCGCTGGTTCGCCGAAGAACTGGGGGTCACCATCCACGACCATTACGGCCAGACCGAGCTGGGCATGGTGTTGTGCAACCACCATGGTTTGCGACATGCGGTGCACATGGGGGCGGCCGGTTTCGCCATCCCCGGCCATCGCATCGTGGTACTGGACGAGCAGGGGCAGGAACTGCCAGCCGGACAGCCGGGCATCCTCGCTGTCGATCGCGAGCAATCGCCGTTGTGCTGGTTCGCTGGCTACCACGGTCTACCGACCAAGGCCTTTGTCGGCAAGTACTACCTCAGCGGCGACACCGTCGAGTTGAACCCGGAAGGCAGCGTCAGCTTCGTCGGGCGCAGTGACGATGTGATCACCACCTCCGGCTACCGAGTAGGCCCGTTCGATGTAGAGAGCGCGTTGATCGAGCACCCCGCAGTGATCGAGGCGGCGGTGATCGGTAAACCGGATCCGCAGCGCACTGAGCTGATCAAAGCCTTCGTGGTCTTGGCCGCCGGCTATCAAGGCAGCGCCGAGCTGGAAGAGGACCTGCGTCAGCATGTGCGCCAGCGCTTGTACGCACATGCCTACCCCCGTGAAATCGAATTCGTCAGCGAGCTGCCCAAGACCCCAAGCGGCAAGCTGCAACGCTTCATCCTGCGTAACCAGGAAGTCGCCAAACAACAAGCGCAACAGATCACCCCTGTCAGCGCCTGAAAGGAAAGCCGATCATGCAACTACTGAACAAGCACTTCATCGTCAGCGGCGCCGCCTCTGGGCTGGGTGCCGCTACTGCGTCCATGCTGGTCGAGGCTGGTGCCAAGGTCATGCTGGTCGACCTCAATGCCCAGGCCGTCGAAACGAAGGCGCGCGAGCTGGGTGACCATGCCCGCTTCGCGGTGGCCGACATCAGCGACGAACAGGCCGTACAAGCCGCAATCGACGCCGCCGTTGGTGCCTTTGGCAGCCTGCACGGGGTGGTCAACTGCGCAGGCATCGTCGGTGCCGAAAAGGTCCTGGGCAAGAATGGCCCGCACGCCCTGGGCAGCTTCGCCAAGGTCATCAACGTCAACCTGATCGGCAGTTTCAACCTGCTGCGGCTGGCTGCTGCGGCCATGGCCGAAGGGGCTGCGGACGAGGAAGGGGAGCGTGGCGTGATCATCAACACCGCCTCCATCGCCGCCTACGATGGGCAGATCGGCCAGGCGGCCTATGCCGCTTCCAAGGGCGCCATCGCCAGCTTGACCTTACCCGCTGCCCGTGAGCTGGCACGTTTCGGTATCCGCGTGATGACGATCGCCCCGGGCATTTTTGAAACGCCGATGATGGCCGGCATGACCGAGGAAGTACGTGCTTCGCTGGCCGCTGGCGTGCCGTTCCCGCCTCGCCTGGGCCGCCCTCAGGAATACGCTGCACTGGTCCGCCATATCATCGAAAACAGCATGCTCAACGGTGAGGTGATCCGCCTCGACGGAGCGCTGCGCATGGCTGCCAAGTAAGGAGATTGAACATGACCCTCGCCAACGATCCGATTGTTATCGTCAGCGCCGTGCGTACGCCGATGGGCGGCCTGCAGGGCGACCTCAAGAGCCTGACCGCGGCGCAACTGGGCAGTGCGGCGATCCGAGCCGCCGTCGAGCGCGCCGGTATCGATGCTGCCAGCGTCCAGGAGGTACTGTTCGGCTGCGTGCTGCCGGCTGGCCAGGGCCAGGCTCCTGCGCGCCAGGCAGCGCTCGGTGCCGGTCTGGACAAGCACACCACATGCACCACGCTGAACAAGATGTGCGGCTCGGGCATGCAGGCCGCTATCCTGGCCCATGACCAGTTGCTCGCCGGCAGCGCCGACGTGATCGTCGCCGGCGGCATGGAGAGCATGACCAACGCCCCCTACCTGCTGGACAAGGCCCGTGGCGGCTATCGCATGGGCCACGGCAAGATCATCGACCATATGTTCATGGACGGGCTGGAGGACGCGTACGACAAAGGCCGTCTGATGGGCACCTTTGCCGAAGACTGCGCGCAGAAGGGCGCTTTCAGCCGCGAAGCCCAGGATGCTTTCGCCATCGCTTCGCTGACCCGTGCCCAGGATGCAATCAAGAGCGGTCGGTTTGCGCCCGAGATCGTTGCGGTGGAGGTCACCGAGGGCAAGGACAAGCGGGTCATCAAGGACGACGAGCAGCCGCCCAAGGCTCGCCTGGACAAGATCCCGCAGTTGAAACCTGCCTTCCGCGAGGGCGGTACTGTCACTGCCGCCAACTCCAGCTCCATCTCCGATGGGGCCGCGGCGCTGGTCTTGATGCGGCGCTCTGAGGCCGAAAAGCGCGGCCTCAAGCCGCTGGCGCTGATCCATGGCCACGCTGCCTTCGCCGATACCCCGGCGCTGTTCCCCACCGCGCCGATCGGCGCCATTGAGAAGCTGCTCGAACGCACTGGCTGGAACCTGGCCGAGGTGGACCTGTTCGAGATCAACGAAGCGTTCGCGGTGGTCACCCTGGCGGCGATGAAGCATCTCGACCTGCCCCACGACAAGGTCAACATCCATGGTGGCGCTTGCGCCCTGGGCCACCCAATCGGCGCTTCGGGTGCGCGGATCCTGGTGACCTTGCTGTCGGCGCTGCGCCAGAACAACCTGCGCCGTGGCGTGGCGGCCATTTGCATCGGCGGTGGCGAAGCGACGGCCATGGCCGTCGAATGCCTGTACTGAGGTGAACCATGTTGGTAACTGACGAGCAACAACAGATCGCCGACGCCGTGCGTGCGTTCGCCCAGGAACGGTTGAAGCCGTTCGCCGAGCAATGGGACAAGGAGCATCGCTTCCCGAAAGAAGCCATCGAGGAAATGGCCGGGTTGGGACTGTTCGGCATGCTGGTGCCGGAGCAGTACGGAGGCAGTGACACAGGTTACGTGGCTTATGCCATGGCCCTTGAAGAAATCGCCGCCGGTGACGGTGCCTGCTCGACCATCATGAGCGTGCACAACTCGGTGGGATGCGTGCCGGTCCTCAAGTTCGGCAGCGAGGCGCAGAAGCAGCAGTTCCTCGCGCCGCTGGCCAGTGGCGCGATGCTCGGCGCATTCGCCCTGACCGAGCCCCAGGCGGGTTCCGATGCCAGCAGCCTGAAGACTCGCGCCCGTCTGGAGGGTGGCCACTACGTGCTCAACGGCAGCAAGCAGTTCATCACCTCCGGGCAAAACGCCGGAGTGGTAATCGTCTTCGCTGTCACCGATCCGGACGCTGGCAAGCGTGGCATCACGGCCTTCATCGTGCCCACCGACTCACCGGGATACCAGGTGACACGCGTCGAGGACAAGCTTGGTCAACATGCCTCCGACACCTGCCAGATCGTTTTCGACAATGTGCGTGTGCCGGTGGCCAATCGCCTCGGAGAAGAAGGGCAGGGCTACAAGATAGCCCTGGCCAACCTCGAAGGCGGGCGCATCGGCATCGCCTCGCAGTCGGTGGGCATGGCCCGCGCCGCCTTCGAGGTGGCGCGCGACTACGCCAACGAACGGCAAAGCTTCGGCAAGCCGCTGATCGAGCACCAGGCCGTGGCCTTCCGCTTGGCCGACATGGCCACCAGGATCTCCGTGGCCCGGCAGATGGTGCTGCACGCCGCCGCCCTGCGCGACGCCGGGCGCCCGGCGTTGGTGGAAGCCTCGATGGCCAAGCTTTTCGCCTCGGAAATGGCCGAAAAGGTCTGTTCGGACGCCTTGCAGACCTTGGGTGGTTATGGCTATCTGAGCGACTTCCCGCTCGAGCGCATCTACCGCGACGTGCGGGTTTGCCAGATTTACGAAGGTACCAGCGACATTCAGCGCATGGTCATTGCGCGCAATCTTTGAAGGAGCAGTCTGCATGGCATTCGAAACCATCCTGTTGGACATCCACGGCAAGGTCGGCCTGATCACCCTAAATCGTCCGCAGGCGCTCAATGCGCTGAATGCGCAGATCGTTGGTGAAATCAACCAGGCCCTGGACCAGCTCGAGCGTGATCCAGACATCGGCTGCGTGGTGTTGACCGGCTCTGCCAAGGCTTTCGCTGCCGGCGCCGACATCAAGGAAATGGCCGAGCTGCAATACCCGCAGATCTACGTCGACGACCTGTTCAGTGACGCCGACCGCATCGCTAACCGGCGTAAGCCGATTATCGCCGCGGTGTCCGGCTTTGCCTTGGGTGGGGGCTGCGAACTGGCGATGATGTGCGATTTCATCCTCGCCGCCGACAATGCCAAGTTCGGCCAGCCGGAAATCAATCTTGGCGTGCTGCCGGGCATGGGCGGCACCCAGCGCCTGACTCGCGCGGTAGGCAAGGCCAAGGCTATGGAACTGTGCCTGACCGGCCGCTTGATGGGGGCAGAGGAAGCCGAACGCGCGGGCCTGGTAGCGCGCATCGTGCCGCAGGCCGAGCTGTTGGAGGAGGCACTGAAAGTGGCAGCGACCATTGCTGCCAAGTCCATCCCAGTGAGCATGATGGTCAAGGAGAGCGTCAACCGGGCGTTTGAAGTCACCCTGAGCGAGGGGGTCCGCTTCGAGCGCCGGGTGTTCCATGCCGCCTTCGCTACCGAGGACCAGAAGGAAGGCATGGCCGCCTTCATCGCCAAGCGCGAGGCGCAATTCAAGGACTGTTGACGGGGGGGCGGCCGCAGCCGCCCCTTTGGTCTAAAGGCTGAAGAAGTACTTGGCGGCGGCCGCGCTGGTAATCGGGGCACGGTATACATCCACGATGTTACCGCTGCCATCGCTGTAGCGCTGGCCTGGCATATGCCGTTGCGCTGCTGTCTTCAGGTGGCCAGCGGTGAAGTCTGTCTTGGCGGTGGTCGTCGATGGGTAGTGGAAGTGTGCGTACCACAGCACCTTGCCTTCGTGGCTGATGCTGTATTCGTCGAGAAAATCGGCTGGCCGCCCCTTGGCCCTGGCCAGTCGACTGCGTACCCCTTCGGCCCGCAACTGCACGAGCCCGTTATCCACCAGATACATGAGCTCAACCATGCGCGGTCTCTGCGTGAGTGCGGCTGACACGCGCAAGCGTGTAGCCGTTCCTTCCAACTCATCGGCCAGCCGCCGTAGGGATCCGGCGACCAGTTCGGCATCCTTGCCGCCATGAGCGTCGTCGGTTTCGTTGATCTCGGTCAGCCGTGCCTCGATGGCATCGACGCGTTCGAGCAGGCGGGTGCGTTGATAGAGCACGCTCTCCTGGAGCTCTACTGGCAGATAGCGACTTGACTGCGCTTGCAGGCTCGCCACCTCGTCGTGGGCCTGCGCAATCAATGCGTCGCTGTCCTTGAGAAGGCGTTTGAGACTCGACTGTGTTGAGCGGGAGGCGGGCTGGGAGGGCTTGAGCTCCACCCAGTCGCCATGCTTGAGGTGGTAGGTACGCGTGGGTGTCTTGTCGTCTGGGCCGGGAATATCGACGGTGTTGGCATCGTCGCTGCGTGGATCGGCCAGCAGAAGCCCATGTTCGTTGGTCTCGATCAGCCCGGGTACCTTCTTGCGCAGTTGCCCCAGGCTGCTGACCGGCGGATAGTCGGGCAGTTCTTTCAGGTCCTCGCGGTTTCGTTCCAGCAGCCAGTCGATTTGTTCATTCATCTGCCGCGCGGTCTGTAACGCCGCGCTGTCCTTGACCAGTGCCGTGAAGATTTGCAGTTGTCGGGATGCGGCCGTGAGGTGGCCGATAATGCTGCGCAGTAGTCTGGTGGTGATTTCGTCATCGGTGCTTGACAGCTTGAACAGTTTGGCTCGCTGAGCGATACCCAGTTCGAAGTTGCCCCAGAAGCGGTCTCTCCAGTAGCACGCTTCCTCGCTCAGGCCGTGTACCAGGGTCATGCGGTTGAGCAGTCCTTCAAGCCGCAGGAAGCGCAGGATCAGTTCCTGCTCCGGCGTTGCCGGCATGCTGACGGCGAAGTCCCGCCATCGCCGGATCTCGGGCTGGTGGGGGCTTGCCAGCTTGCTCAGTTCATCCTGGCAGTGACGCAAGCGTCGATTGTTGTCGATCATCCGGTCTATCAGGGGGGCCATTCTGTCCAGGCGGGCGGCGATGATACTGACGTCCCCGGGGGTGAGGACCTCGCCGGCCTGCTGGAGGCTGGCAGCGTTGAGCAATTGGTCTCGATCAGGGCGATAGCGCAGGTGCAGCACTTTGCGCAACAGGCGCTGGCAGAAACTCTCATGATACAGTGCGAAGGCGTGGACTTTTTTGAAGTCCTTCACTGGTTGCAATGTGTTGCGCTGTTTCAGATGCTCGATGTGTGTCGCCCAGAACTCCGAGAGGGTATCGAGCTTGTCCTGGCAGGTGTGCAGGCGGGCATCGTCGAGAGGGCTGGCGACCAGCTTCTCCAGTGTGGTCTGTTCCAGAATCCTGGCGTCGATGGTGTCCTTGTCGGCCTTGATCAGTTCGTTTGCAGTACGCAGGGCGCTCGCTTTTTGCAGCTGCAGCTTTCGGACCTGTGCGGACAGTGGCATGCCACCCTTCAGAGTGAGGCTCAGATCCAGTTGCCAGCGGTCTACTTCGTCGCGCCGTAGCCAGGGGCCTGGGGTTTCGTCAGGGCCAACGATGCGCAGTTGATTGCGAGGCAGGTCGAGCATGACCTGGTACACCTTGCCCTGCAGCACCGTGTAGAGCCTTGATTCATGCAGGTACAGGCCGCGCAGGTTGCTGCTGGGCAACGGTTCCCCGAGTACGGTGGTATCGATATCCGCCTGCAAGGCGTGCAGTCTAGTGCTTTGCGCAACAGTCAAAGTGCGGGTGGGGCGCCCCCAGCTGAAGTCGAGATGTATCGCAGAGACACCTTCTACCACGGCGGGCGCGGCTGGTTCCGGCGCTGTATCGATGGGGGGCGTGACCGACATCCCCAGTGAGCGTTCCTCACCATTTTCCTCTCTCAGGCGAGTATCAGCATGTGTAGCCAGCAGCATGACGATATTGAGCAGCAGGTTGACCCCTGCCTGCCAGTACCTTGAGGAATCCTGCCCGGCATCCGTTTCGATGAAATCGGCCAGTGCCACTTCCATCTGCGCCAGCCAGGCCACTTTGCCCAGTGCGCCTCCTGCGAGGGGAAGCAAGGTGTTGAACAGTAGTCCTCCCAGCTCTTTCCAGCGTGCCCAGCGGGTCTGCGCGCTCGTCCAGGCATGCTCTTCGAACTCA
Source organism: Pseudomonas soli (assembly GCF_021283165.2). Taxonomy (NCBI): domain Bacteria; kingdom Pseudomonadati; phylum Pseudomonadota; class Gammaproteobacteria; order Pseudomonadales; family Pseudomonadaceae; genus Pseudomonas; species Pseudomonas soli. The sequence continues at coordinate 4,016,391 of NZ_CP128543.1, read as the reverse complement.
TGGATCGATTCGTTGACGCAAGCCAGGTAGAGATCTGCGCCAAGGTCTTTGGAAGGTGCTTCGAATGTCAGTTCCACCGGCGCGGGCGTGCCGAACGGGACTGCACTGGTGTCATCCAGTGGTACGAACAGATGTGGCTCGAGGAAGCCACCGTGGGCATAGAATCTGCGGTCCTCGGCCGGAAGACGGTGCAGCAGGTCGTCCTGCACAGCGCCAGGGGTGCTGATGGCCACGAACAGCGCCAGCCGATCGGTGAAGTGCAGCAGGCTGTCCTGGTGCAGGGGGCGGTACAGCAGGCAACTGTTGGCGTTGGGTGAATAGGGCTCTATGAGCCAGGTGTTGCGTGGGTGATCCACTGTCGAGTCAGGTGCCTTGAGTAGACCCAGCGGTCTGATCACCCAGCGCTTCGGATCATTCTCGTCAGCGTCGCAGAACAACTGGCTGATGTGACTGACGACCTCCGGGTCCGGCAATTTCCCCCGTAGATACAGCTCTTGCGCCAGCGCCGGCAGTTGGCTGCCGAGTTGCGCCAAGAGTTGGCGCTGGCGCCACTCGCGCTGGCCGCTGTCATCCAGCAACTTGCTGCGCAGCATGGCTGGATAGGCGCTGGCGATATCCAGGTCTTCGACCACTTCGCGCAGGTAGCTTTCAGTCAGCCAGGCAGGCAAGGGCGCGGCATCATTGGAGTGCAGCTCCACCCGACCCGGTTTGAGCAAGCCGACATTGGCGATGGCCAGTCGGGCGAGAGAGAAGGTGACGGGGGTCACCTCGCCTATGCTGCCAAGTCCAGGAAGCCCGGCAGCGGCGCCAATCACCTGGTAGTTGATGATCCTGATCTGCTCAGGTTCGAGCGGATCGCCCGGGTGATCCGCAGCGAAGCGTGCGGCAAGTTTCCGGTTGGCGAACTCCACGGCGTTGTCGACCCCATCGAGCCAGAACTGCCCCTTGGAGGTATGGAGAGCCTGGGCGACGTCGAACAGCAGCGTGCTGTAGCGCAACAAGGGCTGGCTCCCCGCGTCGCGCAGCCAGTCGGGCAGTTGGGCCGACAACGTATTACGCGCTCTGGATTCGGTATTGCTGCACAGGTCCAGCATGGAGGTGAGCCTGTCCAGTTCCAGGTTCATATTGATGGCGTCAAGCTTGCTCCGATAGCTTGCGGCACGACTGTCGATGATGCGCAGTTGCTGCTCCAGAACGCCCAGCGCCATGCTTTCGAAGTCGCCTTGCGCGGGCGGGCCGATGCTGACTTTCCGGCACGCGGTTCGGGATCTTGCGGGCCAGTATCGAGCGATGGCCTGCAACAGGTCCTGGCGGGAGGGGAAAGCCAGGAGCTTGCCTGTCAGGCTGTAGAGAAGGGTCACCTTGCGCTCGGGATCGGCATCGCGGTGCTCGATCAACAGTGCGCTCGCCAGTTCGTTGTCCAGCATCCCGACCTCGGAGAAATCCACGGCAAGCTGCGAGACGCTCAAGCCACCTGTGTTCTGCCAATTTCGGTACCCGGAATCAGGTTGGCTATGCACCAGCCTGGCGATGACCAAGGCGAAATCAGACAGGCTGCCGGCGTTCTGATGGGCGTCGATGGCTGCCAGAAAGCGGTTGCGAAGGTCTTCGGCATACCATTGCCACGGGGTCTCACCCCTGGTGTCGAAGCGGCTCCAATGGGTCGCCAAGGATTGTTGGTACACATCGAGCAGAAACGGTGCAGTGTCATTGATCAGCAATTCCACTTGATGCAAGGGGATGTCCACCTGCCAGGCGGGATCAGCATCGACATGCGTAGTGAGGGTATCTTCGTCAATCGTCAGGTTGAGGGTCCGGCCCAGGCAATAGCGCTCGGTGAGCACATGCGACAAGGGGCGAACCCACAGGCTGTTGGAGCTTGATTGCCGGCTGGCGAGATAGAGCCCCGTTGGATCATGGGTATCGTCTGGCAGATAATGGAGCCATTGTGCTGCCAGGATATGCTCCGCAGCATCGAGCAATTCCGGACGATCGGCGAAGCGTCGGGCAACTTTGCATTGAAGCGTGCTGGAGCGGACAAAGCGTCGAGTTGTTGTGTCATTCATGGCCAGGCCTCCTATCTGATCGAGGCTGTATCAAGCGCGTTTGCGCTCGGCTCTGGTCATTAACCCGATACCTCCTGACGTTGCGACGCTTGCGAGCGGGGGTGGTTGCAGCCAATATTTATTACTACATATTTTTCTGTGCCTCGTCGTGAAGCGCAGGCAACGCACCAGTAGGCGGATTCCTGGCTGTTTCGGACAAATCCTCCGTCATTTATGTTGCCCGCTGCCGCCTGGCACCTTAGACTTCCGCCCCCTGTAAAAAGAGTGCCGGTTGGCGCTTGAAGAATTTCGCCGTCGACGCCGTCGCGTCGCTGGCACCCGAATCGCCCATATGCACATTTTTCATAGAGAAATCGATGACCAAGGAACAGTTGCTGGCCATGTCGGCCGATGACTACATGAATGCCGAGCAGCTCGCATATTTCACCGCGTTGCTGCAGGCGATGAAAGTCGAAACCCACGAGCGCATCGAACTGAGCCGCACTGCTATCGAAAGCCTGGATACCCCGTCGGATCCCGCTGACGTGGCATCGGTCGAGGAAGAGCGCACCTGGCTGGTCAATGCCATCGACCGCGACCAGCGCCTGCTGCCGCAACTGGAGATGGCCTTGGACCGCATCACCGACGAAAGCTTTGGCTGGTGCGACGACAGTGGTGAGCCGATTGGCCTGAAGCGCCTGTTGATCAGCCCGACTACCAAGTACTGCATCGAAGCCCAGGAGCGTCACGAACAGCTCGACCGCCACCAGCGGCAGATCTGATCCAACGCCTTGCGCAAGGCCCCATGGAGCGATCCCTGGGGCCTTCTTGCTTTCTTGCCCTGCATCAACTGCGACCGTCTTGCCCCTCTGGAGGCATGGATAATGGCGTTATAGTGGCGTTTAATGACGTCACAATAACGACACGCGGATGGACCACGAAGATGATGCGAGAAGGATCTCTGTCAGCCGTTGAAACACCTCGACCTGAGCCTTGCCAAACGGGTGCTGGCGTTGCCCTGTTGCAGGGTGTTGCCCTGTGCGCGCTGCTGGCCGCCATGGCCTATGCCGGGTTGGCGTTGTACCTGGTCGTGCCCCTGGCGCTGCTGGTGCTGTGGCTGCCGCGTGGACGGCGTGCGCCAGTGCCTGCGGTTACGCCCACCGCGCAGGACGATGGCCTGCTGCAAGAGCTCGCGCGCGGCACCAGCCACAATGCCCTGTCCGCCGCCGCAGTGGCCCATTCGGTGCAGCAGCTGGCGGCGCGGGTACAGTCGCAACTGGGCGCGGCCCAGGAGATCGTCGGCAGCGCCGAGATCATGATCACCACCGAGCAGGCCACCGCCCAGCTCAGCCAGCAGGCCCTGACCGCCGCACGTGCGGCCCATGACAGCAGCGTCGCGGGCAGCGCCGTGCTGGGCGAGTCGATACAACGCATGCGTGACCTGAGCGAGCGGGCCAGTGCCAGCCGCGAGCTGATCGAGGCGCTGCACCAGCGTAGCGAGGATATCGCCCGGGTCACCCTGGTGATCCAGGCGATTGCCAGCCAGACCAATCTGCTGGCGCTCAATGCCGCCATCGAGGCGGCGCGCGCTGGCGAACACGGTCGTGGCTTTGCGGTCGTCGCCGATGAGGTGCGTGGCCTGGCTGGGCGCACCGCCAGTGCCACCGAGGAGGTCGGGCAGATGGTGGCCGACATCCAAGCGCGCACTGCCCAAGTGGTGGAACAGATCCGAGGGTTGGCCGATGAGCTGGGCGCTGGGGTCAAGCAGGTCGAGCATACTGGTGGGCAGCTGGCGCAGATCGCCGAGCTGGCGGCCAGTGTCGAAGTCCAGGTCAGCGAGATTGCCCAGGGCACGCAGACCAACCAGGCCCAACTCGACAACCTGTTCCAGGCCGTGGCCCAGGTGCGCGGTGATTTGTTGGTGAGTGACCAGCAGACTCGACACCTGGCCGAGGCGGCCGTGCAGATGGAGGGACAGGTCGAGAACATTAGCGAGCGCCTGGCCGAGGTGGGGCTGGATGCCTACCACCAGCGTGTCTTCGAACTTGCCCAGGCCGGTGCTCGGCAGATCAGTGAGCAGTTCGAGGCAGATGTCGAGAAGGGGCGGATCAGCCTGGACGATCTGTTCGATCGCCATTACCGACCGATCCCTGGCGTGCAGCCACAGCGCTTCACTACGCGCTTCGACCCTTACACCGATAGCGTGCTGCCACAGATCCAGGAGCCGCTGGTGCAGCACGACGGGCTGGTTTACGCCATCGCGTGTACGCAGCAGGGTTATGTGCCCACCCACAATAACGTCTTCAACCAACCCTTGACCGGCGACCCAGCACATGACACTGCGTACAGTCGCAGCAAACGCATTTTCGACGATCGTACCGGCAGTCGCTGTGGCAGTCATCAGCAGCGAGTCTTGTTGCAGACCTACACCCGCGATACAGGGGAACTGATGCACGACCTGTCCGTGCCTATCTTCGTCCAAGGTCGGCACTGGGGTGGGCTGCGCCTGGGCTACCGGCCAGATCCGGGGCTGGGTTGAGCGGATTTGTTGCCATTACTGCAATACAGCTGTACCAGGCGACGCTTTTTCCCCGGCAGGGCTGGTCGTATCATGCGCACATCGTTAGGTTGCTAATTAAATTCCGGAGGGAATGGTGAATAGCCAAGTCGATGTAGCCGCCATGATCGGCACCGGTGTGCCGCGATCAATGCAGGCCGTAGGTAAACGGGTATGCTGGGTGGTGTTGGTCGATGGCGAGCGCCGTGGCACGGCGTTCGCCAGCCGCGCCGAAGCACTGGAATGCCGGGCTGCCTGGCTGGCCCAGCTGCAGCGGTGCAGCGCCGCCTGAAAGATTCAGCGCTCGAAATGCCGGGCCAGTGCGCAGGCCTGTTTGTGGCACTGGCGAAATCCCCTTACGCGCCCGGTATCGCGCTCGGCAATGTGGTAGAACGCGTTGCCTGCGGGGATGACGATATAGCGAGGCATTTCCCGATCAGAAATATTACGTGCCTCTCGACGGGTTTCGGTGTTTTCGTGCATATTTGCTCTCCTGTAATGCGCGACTGAAGACCAGCATTCCTTTCTGGCCAAAGAACTGGCGTTGTTTGTCGCATCTTTTCCGGCATTTTTGCTGTCGGACATTACGTTTCCTTTGCGGAATCAAGCCGAAGCTTACTTCGCGTCGCCGGGCGGTGGCTGGGTGAATCACTTCCTGGTTGCGCCTGCGCCGTTGCGCGAGGACGCTTTGATGCTTGTTTCACGGTCCTGCGGACCATGACTAAACAGTGCCTGCCACCTGACGCCTGCGGTGTCCGTGGCGTGGCCGTTGCAATCGATGTGAGGAGCCTTTCATTGGCAGTCAGTACACTGGATACCCATGCGTTGTTCGCCTTGGGCGACTTGCGCGCCCAACTGGTCAAACTGTTCCACGGGCGTTTCATCTATGTCACCGAGCAGAATCCGGAAGGCCTGTACATGGCCGAAATCGACACCGAAGACGCCATGGTGGTCGATGACAAGCAGCGCCTGGAACTGAAAGTAGGCGACCACTTCCGTGCCGCGGTGCTGCCCAGCCGCGAAGGTGGCAAGCTGGAGTTGCGTTTTCGCGAGATCAAGCTGAACGTCTATGGCCAGGGCGACTACGCCTTCGTCTCGGTACCGGAAGGCGAAGGTATCGTGTTCCGCGACGGGCATGGCGTGATGCTGGTGTTCGCTGCCCAGCAACAGGTGCAGGAAGGCCTGGGCAAGTTGCTCAAGGCCGTGACTGGCAAGGTCGCCAAATGGCGCAAGGGCGAGTTGACCACTTTCAAGGCCAGTGAATGAGCGGCGAGCCCAGCGCGGGCTCGCGGGCAGACTTTCACCGCGAGCACCAGGCGCGTGCGGTGGAGGAGGCCGAGCGCCTGCTGGCGCGCCGGGAGGTGCTGCAAGGCGCCTGGCTGGCCTGGGTTGCAGGCGAGCTCTACCAGATGAGCCCGCCGCCGTTTGCCTCTATGGTACGCCGCGAGTTGCAGCGCCTGAGCCAGGCATGAGCCTCAGTTGCCGCGGTCACGCCCGCTGCTGACTTCCTCGGGTACGTGTTCACCCGAGGTGCGTTTGCGAAACAGCGCGGCCCTGGCCAGAAGCAGCGTGGTCACCGGCACGGTGATCGACAGCAGGATCGGGATCAGCCACGCATGCAGCACCGGGCTCTGCTTGAGCACCGAGAAGTACAGGATCGAGGCCGCCGCCACGCACCACGCCCCGATGGTCGAAGCCAGCGCGGGCGGGTGCATGCGCTGGAAGAAGTCTTTCAGACGAACCAGCCCGATGGCGCCGATCAGGGCGAACAGGCTGCCCAGCAGCAGCAGCGTGGATACCAGCAGTTCCAGCCAGAACGGCAGTACGATAGCTTCGTTCATTCGATCACCTCGCCACGCAGCAGGAATTTGGCCAGGGCGAACGAGCCGACGAAGCCGAACAGGGCGATCAGCAGCGCGCCCTCGAAGTAGGTGTCACTGGCGTAGCGAATACCCAGTACCAGCATCATCAGCATGCCCAGGATGTACAGGTAGTCCAGTGCCAGCACGCGGTCTTGGGCGGACGGCCCGCGGAACACCCGGATCAGTGCCAGGCCCATGGCGATGGCGAAGATGAACAGGCTGGCGAGGACGGCATAAGCAAGCAGGCCGCTCATTCGAAGATCTCCCTCAGCGGACGTTCATAGGTGTGCTTGAAGTGTTCGATGAAGGCCTTTTCGTCTTCAAGGTCGAACACGTGCAGCAGCAGTACGCTGCGATCCAGTGCCAGTTCAGACCAGACGGTGCCGGGCACCACCGTAGTGATCATCGACAACGCTGCCAGGCCATGGGCATCGCGCAGATCCAGCGGGATGTGCACGAACGCCGAGCGCGGTGGAGTACTGCCCGCGCGCAGGACGCCACGAGCCACCAGCAGGTTGGAATGGATCACGTCGAGGCCTACCCGGCCAATCAGCTTGGCGATTGCCCATGGGCGGCGCACGTGGGCGTGCTGCGGGCGCAGCGGGGCCATCAGGATTGGCGCGAGGATGCCCAGCACGGCACCCAGCAGCAGGTTGCCCGGGCTGACCGAGAGGTTGAGCAGCAACCATAGTACGAACAGTGCGACGGACAGCAGCGGCGCAGGGAACAGTCGGCTCATGGCTGCGCCTCCGCGCTGAGGGTGGTCGGGCCGGGCAGTGGCCGGGTGGCCATCACCGCCTTGACGTAGGCCTCCGGCGTGCTCAGGCTCGCGGCGGTGTCCTGGGTGTAGCGCAGCAGCGGCTCAGCCTTGAGGCTGAGGAAGATGCACAGGCCCAGGAGAATGACGATAGGCACGCATTCATAGCGACGCAGCACCGGCGAGGGGCGCTCCTCGGGCTTCCAGAAGCGCTGGATGCCCACCCGGCCGAAGGCGATCAGCGAGGCCATGCCCGACAGCACCAACAGGGTGACCAGGGTCCAGCCCGCGACGCCCAGCGGCTGCTCTGGGCTGACGCCCATGCCTTGCGGGTTGAACAACGCGCTGATCAGGTTGAGCTTGCCGATGAACCCCGACAGGGGCGGCATGCCGATGATCAGCAGGGCGCAGGCGATGAAGGCAAGGCCGAGGAAGGCCATGGTCCAGGGAATGATCTGGCCGATCACCACCTGCTGCTCGTCGTCCAGGTTGATGCCTTTGGGTGGGTGCAGCGACTCCAGCGGCGAAGGCATTGCGCCTTCTTCATCTTCCAGCGGCGCCTCGTTGGCCGAGCGCGAACGCTCCACCAGCTCGGCCAGCAGGAACAGCGCGCACAGGGCCAAGGTGGAACTGGCCAGGTAGAACAGCGCGGCGCCGGTGAGGATCGGCTGGCCGAAACCGACGGCGGCCAGCAGCGTGCCCGCGGACACCAGGATGCTCAGCGCCGCCAGGCGCTCCAGACGCTGCGCCGCGAGGATCGACATGGCCGCCACGGCCAGGGTCGCCAGGCCACCATAGACCAGCCACTCACCACCGAAAAATGCCGAGGCGCCGGCCTGGCCGGAAAACAGCAGCGTCCACAGGCGCAGGATGGCGTACAACCCGACCTTGGTCATGATCGCGAACAGGGCGGCGACCGGCGCGCTGGCCGATGAATAGGCCGGTACCAGCCAGAAGTTCAACGGCCAGACCCCGGCCTTGGCCAGGAAGGCGATGGCCAGGATCGCCGCGCCGGCATGCAGCAGGCCACGATCGGCTTCAGGTACCAGCGGTACTTTCAGTGCCAGATCGGCCATGTTCAGGGTGCCGGTCACGCCGTAAAGCATGGCCGCGCCCACCAGGAACAGCGACGAGGCGAACAGATTGATGGCGATGTAGTGCAGCCCGGCCTTGACCCGTGCCCGCCCGGAGCCATGCAGCAGCAGGCCGTAGGAGGCCGCCAGCAGCACCTCGAAGAACACGAACAGGTTGAACAGGTCGGCGGTGAGGAAGGCGCCGTACAGGCCCATCAGCTGGATCTGGAACAACGCGTGGAAGCTGGCGCCAGCACCGTCCCAGCGGGCCCGGGCGAACAGCAGAGCGCTCAGGCCGATGATGCCGGTCAGCGTCAGCAGCAGCGCCGACAGGTGGTCGACCACCAGGGCGATGCCGAACGGTGCCGGCCAGTTGCCCGGCAGATACACGCCGATGGATTCGGCCTGGCCCTGTGTGCGTACCCACATCAGCAGGGTGACGGCGATGCCCAGGCCAAGGCTGGTGGACAGCAGGTTCAGGCGCGCCTTCAACCAGCGGTGCTTTTCGCCGATCAGCAGCATCAGCGCCGCGGTGAGCAGCGGCAGCAGGATCGGCGCAATGATCAGTTGATTCATCCCGCTCATTCGTCACGCTCCCGCCCATCGACGTGGTCGGTGCCGGTCAGCCCACGGGAAGCCAGCAACACTACAAGGAACAACGCGGTCATGGCGAAGCTGATGACGATGGCGGTCAGCACCAGCGCCTGGGGCAGCGGGTCGGTGTAGTGCAGCAGGTCGTGGGGCACGCCGTCCTTGATGATCGGCTCCTTGCCGATGAACAGGCTGCCCATGCTGAAGATGAACAGGTTGACGCCGTAGGACAGCAGGCACAGGCCCATGATCACCTGGTAGGTACGCGGGCGCAGGATCAGCCAGACCCCCGAGGCGGCGAGCACACCGATGGCGACTGCAATGACTTCTTCCATCAGGCGGCTCCTGCTTGGCTGGACTTGGCGGGGCGGTAGGCACGCACCGACTGGTGGGCCAACGCGGTGAGGATCAGCAGGGTCGAGCCGACCACCACGGTGTACACGCCGATGTCGAAGAACAGCGCGCTGGCCACATGCACGTCACCCAGCAGCGGCAGGTGCAGGTGGGCGGTGTGGGTGGTGAGGAACGGGTAGCCGAGCAGCATCGCCCCGGCACCGGTTAGGGTGGCGCAGAGCAGGCCGGTGCCCATCCAGCGCAGTGGGCGCAGGCTCATCTGCGCCTCGACCCACTGAGTGCCGGCGACCATGTACTGCAGGATGAACGCCACCGACATCACCAGGCCCGCGACGAAACCGCCGCCGGGCTGGTTGTGGCCGCGCATGAACAGGTACATCGACACCAGCAGGGCGATCGGCAGCAGCAGGCGCACCAGGGCGGCCGGCACCATCATGAAGCCCAGCGCGGTGTCTGTGGCATGGCGCGGGTTGACCAGGTCGGTGACCACGTCCGGTGCCAGCTGGCGCTGCTGTGCCGGCAACTGCATGCTCTCCTTGGGCGGGCGGAAACGGCGCAGCAGGGCGAACACGGTCAGCGCCACGGCCACCAGCACGGTGACCTCACCGAGGGTGTCGAAGCCACGGAAGTCAACCAGCATCACGTTGACCACGTTGGTGCCCCCGCCCTCCGGCAGGGCGCGGCTGAGGAAGAACGAGGAAATGTCGTTGGGCGTGGGGCGGGTGAGCATGGCGTAGGACAGCAGGGCCATGCCGCCGCCGACCAGCACCGCCAGCAGCAGGTCGCGCAGGCGGCGCAGGCGGGCACGGTCCTGGCTGCCCGGCAGTGGCGAGACGCCTTCGATTCGTCGCGGCAGCCAGCGCAGCCCGAGAAGGATCAGCACGGTAGTCACCACTTCGACCGCCAGCTGGGTCAGGGCCAGGTCAGGCGCGGAGAACCAGACGAAGGTGATGCAGGTCATCAGGCCGCAGACGCCGACCATGATCAGCGCCGCGAGACGGTGGTACTTGGCCTGGTAGGCGGCGCCGATGGCGCAGGCGATGGCGATCAGCCACAGCGCGACGAAGACCCCGGAGCCGGGAATTTTCGGCCGCTCGCCCCAGCTCAGGCCGCTGTACAGCAGTGGCGTCAGGCCGGCGATGAAGGCTGCCAGCACCAGCATGAACAACTGCGTCTGCAGGCGGCGGGTGGTCAACAGGCGCTCGAGATGCCGTGCAAGCAGCATCAAGCGGACCAGGCCATGCTCGAACAGGCGCTTGCCATTGAAGCGCTCGATCAGCGGCGGGTGGGGGAAACGACCGCGCTGCAGCTGCTTGCGCAGCAGCAGGTAGAGAACGATGCCGCCGCTCATGGCTATCAGACTCATGATCAACGGCGCATTCCAGCCGTGCCAGATGGCCAGGCTGTACTCCGGCAGGGTGCCGCCTACGACCGGCAGCGCGGCGGCGGCCAGCAGTGGGCCGACCGATTGTGCCGGGAAAATGCCGACCACCAGGCAGGTGAGTACCAGCAGTTCGACTGGCGCGCGCATCCAGCGGGGTGGCTCGTGGGGCGTGTGCGGCAAGTCGTCGGCCGTAGGGCCGAAGAACACGTCGACGGTGAAGCGCAGCGCATAGGCCACGCTGAAGGTACCGGCGAGGGTGGCGATCACCGGCAGGGCCGCTTCGACCCAGGCGGTTGAGCTGATGAACACGGTCTCGGCGAAGAACATCTCCTTGGACAGGAAGCCGTTCATCAGCGGCACCCCTGCCATCGAGGCACTGGCGACCATGGCCAGGGTGGCGGTAAATGGCACCAGGCGGAACAGGCCACTGAGACGGCGGATGTCGCGGGTGCCGCTCTCGTGGTCGATGATCCCCGCGGCCATGAACAGCGAGGCCTTGAAGGTGGCGTGGTTAAGGATGTGGAACACCGCGGCGACAGCTGCCAGCGGACTGTTCAGGCCCAACAGCAGGGTGATCAGGCCGAGGTGGCTGATGGTCGAATAGGCCAGCAGGCCCTTGAGGTCGTTCTGGAACATCGCGGCGAAGGCGCCGAGCAGCAGGGTGGCGGCGCCGGCGCCGCCGACAATCCAGAACCACTCCTCGCTGCCCGACAGCACAGGCCATAGCCGGGCGAGCAGGAACACCCCGGCCTTGACCATGGTTGCCGAGTGGAGGTAAGCCGAGACGGGTGTGGGCGCCGCCATGGCATGGGGCAGCCAGAACTGGAAGGGGAATTGCGCGCTCTTGGTCAGGGCGCCGATCAGGATGAGGGGCAGCAGCACCGGGTACAGCGCATGCTGGCGGATGATGTTGCCGGCAGCCAGGACCTTGTCCAGGTCATAGCTGCCGACCACATGGCCGAGCAGCAGTGCCCCGACCAGCAGGCACAAGCCGCCGGCCCCCGTGACCATCAACGCCATGTAGGCACCGCGGCGGGCGTCGGCGCGGTGGTGCCAGTAGCCGATCAGCAGGAACGAGAACAGGCTGGTCAACTCCCAGAAGAACACCAGCTGGAGCAGGTTGCCGGAGATCACCAGGCCGAGCATGGCGCCCATGAACGCCAGGAAGAAGGCGAAGAAGCGCGGCACCGGGTCCTGCGGCGACATGTAGTAGCGCGCATACAACGCCACCAGGCTGCCGATACCCAGCACCAGCAGGCTGAACAGCCAGGCGAATCCGTCCATGCGCAGGACCAGGTTCAGGCCCAGGCTGGGCAGCCACAGGAATTCCTCGCGAATCACCCCGCCATCGGCCACCTGAGGGTACAGCAACGCCACCTGGACGGTGCCGACCAGGGCCACGAGCCCGGCGAGAATGGACTCGGCGTTGCGTGCGTTGTGCGGCAGGACAGCCGCCAGGCAACTGCCCACGAAGGGCAGAAGCAATAGCACAATCAATGACATAGCGTTCTGTTCTGAGAAGTTTGCCAAGGATCATACGTGCCGGGGGGATGATCACCAACACGCAAGCAGTTGCAGGATCGTACAAATGTGCTGTGACAAGCTGTTTTTTTATAACAGTTTTTTACAAAGCATAGCGGGTGAGCGCGTAGCCGTGGGGCTGCTTTGCAGCCCCGAGGATGTGCAGGAGGGCTAGGCTCTGTATGAAAAGCCTTGATACTCGGTGATGCTGCGTTGAAAACAGCCTCGGAATGCTCATTTACAACCCGTAAACTCCGCTTCCTCGGCTGTTTTCGCCTTGCCTGACCTTCGTCTCAAGACTTTTCATACAGACCCTACAATCCCGTCTCGCGCTGACGCGCGTCATCGCCCGGCAACGCCTCGGCCTCATCCTGGCGACGAATCTTCAGCTCGCTCACCACCACCGCCAGCACTATCAGCACCCCGCCGATCAACGCCACGCCAGGCAAACGCTCGCCGGCAATCCGCCCGACAATGCCTGCCCATACCGGCTCGCCGGCATAGATCAGCGTGGCGCGGGTCGGCGAGACCGACTTCTGCGCCCAGTTCATCGCCACCTGGATCACCGCGCTCATGGCGCCCAGGCCCACTGCGCTGGCCAGCAGCAGCCAGGAGAAGTCGGGGAGCGGCTCCTGGGTAGGCACGATCATCAGGAACGATAGCGCCGAGGCGGTGGCCAACTGCACCACGGTGACCCGACGCACATCCACCTTGCCCGCGTAGCGGCTGATCAGGATGATCTCGCCGGCGATTGCCACGGCGCTGACCAGCGTCACCAGCTCGCCTTCGCTGAAGTGCAGCGCGCCGCCCTCGGGGCCGGCCAGCAGCATCAGCCCGGCGAAGGCCAGGCCGATGCCCAGGCTCGGCATCAGGCCCGGGCGGCGGCCCAGCACCAGCCATTGCAGCAAGGGCACGAAGGGCACATAGAGCGCGGTGATGAATGCCGACTGGCTGCTGCTGATGGTCTGCAGGCCCATGGTCTGCAAGCCGTAGCCGAGCATGATCGACACGCCGATCAGCACCCCGGCCTTGAGTTCGGTGGCGGTCAGCCCTGCCAGCGAGCGGGCCGACACCAGGCCGACGAACAGCGCGGCGGCAGCGAAGCGCAGGCCGACGAAGAACATCGGGCCACTGACGGTCATGACGTTGTGCACGATCAGGAAGGTACCGCCCCAGAGCATGGTGATGAACACCAGCACCAGTTCGGCCTTGCTCAGGCGGAAGGTGACGGCGGGCTTGCTGGGGGAGGCCTGGCTCATGGTCTTGCGCACTCAGAAGGGGCGGCGCACAATTCGCCGCAAAGTGGGCAGTATACTGCGCACCCCCTACCAGTGAGCAATATAGTGCACAAAGATTCCGAGCACCGGGCTTCGGTGCTGCAGCATGTCAGCCAGAATGTTCGCCGCCTGCGCGGTGACGCCGGCCTGAGCCAGGCCGCCCTGGCCGAACGCTCCGGGGTCAGCCGGCGCATGCTGGTGGCCATCGAGGCCGGCGAGAAGAATGTCAGCCTTACCACCCTGGACCTGATCGCCGAAGCGCTCGGGGTGGCATTCAGCACCCTGATCCAGGCGCCCGATCGCCGCGACACCAGCCGTATCGACGAGCTGGCCTGGGCCGGTGTGCACCCTGCCAGCCGCGCCGTGCTGCTGGGCAGCAGCCCGGCCCGGCGCGAGGTCGAGCTGTGGGAATGGACCCTCGCCCCCGGCGAGTGCTACGCCAGCGAGGCAGATGCCGCCGGCTGGAGCGAGCAGATCTATGTGGCCGAAGGCCGCCTGACGCTGGTCATCGAAGGCGGCGAGCAGCAGTTGGGCAAGGGCGAGTTCTTCGTCTTCCCCAGCGATTGCCGCTACGCCTATCGCAATGATGGCGAGGAGGCGGTGCGTTTCGTGCGCAATGTGGTGATCTGAGGCTCAATCCTGGCTGGGTGGGTGAGGGCCTGGCCCTTCATCGGCCAGCCGGTCGTGGTGGTTACGCAGCGGGCACTCTTTCAGCGACATGCAGCCACAGCCGATGCAGCCATCGAGCTGGTCGCGCAACATCACCAACTCGTCGATACGCCGGCTCAGGTCGTCGCGCCAGCGCGCCGAGAGGCGCTGCCAGTCGTCGGCGGTGGGCGTGTGGTCACAGGGCAGGGTATCCAGGGCGCCGGCGATGTCGGCCAGGGGAATGCCCAGGCGCTGGGCCATCTTGATTACCGCCACCCGGCGCAGCACGGCCCGCGGATAACGCCGCTGGTTGCCGGCATTGCGGGTGCTGTGGATCAGGCCCTTGGTCTCGTAGAAGTGCAGGGCGGTCACGGCCACGCCGCTACGGGCGGCCAGCTGGCCGACGCTGAGCAGGCGTTCCTGGGAGGAAGGGGGCTTCATCGGCAATAAAATCCTTGACCTTGAGTTAGCTAGAGGTTTTACCCTCCACGACCATCTGCTGCAAGAGCCCAAACGAGGAGAAGCAACATGGCGGCCAACACCCATTCCCTGTGGTTCACCCAGATGATCGAGTACGACGTCCCACCACTGCGCCAGGATGCCCTGGCCGAGGCGCTGGTGGTGCGCAGCGAACACCTGGCGCAACGCTGCGACGGCTTGCTGAGCGTCAGCATCCAGGTCAGTGACGACGGTCGCCGGGTGCTCCAGCTCCTGCGCTGGCAATCACGCCAGGCATGGGCGGCAGCCGCGGGAAGCTTCATCGAGGAACCGTTCCTCGACCTGCTGGGCGAACACCAGGCGCGCGGGGTGAATTTCGCCGCCTACCAGACCTTGCGTAGTCTTGTGCGCGGCACCGATGGTGGTCTGCATTGCCAGCTGGGCAGTACTCAGGCGTACCAGGGCGCATAGTGCGGATAGCGGTCCAGGCGCGCGCCGATGACCATCTCGCTGATCCAGGCCGTGAGCATCGCGCTGTAGGCCTTCTGGCTTTCCTCGCTGGACAACGCATGGTCGGCACCATCGACCAGGCGATGGGTCATCGAATGGGCGCTGACGAACGCCGAGCGGTAGCTCATCAGCGTGCTGTGGGGAACGTAGTCATCCTGTTCGGACTCCACTAGCAGCACATCGCCGGCAAACTCGGCGCAGGCTGCCAGGGCGCGGTTGTCGGCCGGTCCGAGGGGGCGCAGGCGGTAGGCGTTCAGGCGCTGGCGATCCAGGGCTTGCTTGGGCGCGTCCCATTCATCGTCCCAGTACAGGGCCGGTACCCTCAGCGCCAGCCACTTCACGGGGCGGTGCGGGGTGAGCAGAGTGGCCAGGTAACCGCCGTAGCTGCTGCCGATCACGGCAATGGCGCCGGGATCGACTGACGGGTGACTCGCCAGCCGGTCGTAGGCGGCGAGCAGGTCGGCCAGGTTCTGTTCGCGGGTGACGGTCAGGCGCTGGCTCTCGGTCTTTTCGTGGCCGCGCAGGTCGAAGGTCATGCATACGCAGCCCAACCCGGTGATCTGCCGGGCGCGGGCCAGGTCGCGCTGTTGGCTGCCGCCCCAGCCATGGACGAAAAGAATCCCTGGCATGCGGCTGCCGGGGCTGACCAGCGTGCCGGCGATGCTTTCCCCTTCGACGTGCAGTTCCACGATCTCACTCTCGATGGTCATGGTCGCGTATCCGTGCATATTTGCTGAGTTGTCCAAGTTCACTGTCGTGCCCCTGAAAGAACAGTGTGGCGTCGGCGGGCAGTCGCGCCCGGCCGAACACCTCGTGGGTCGATGCGCATAACCGCTGCAGCGCCGGATCCTCGGCGAAGGCCGTCAGTGCCAGAACCTCGGCCGGGCTGGCGCCACCCAGGCGCCAGGATTGTTCGAGCACGCCACTGCGCAGGTGGCCGTGGCTATCACGGCCGCGGGCGATGTCATAGTTTCGGCGTGAAGCGATAAAACCGGGGAAGTAACGTTCGGCGGCCTGTTCGTAGGCCATGGCCTGGGTGATGGCCAGGCGCAGGTGATCCGCAAGCGGCAATTGCAGCAATTTCTGGTAGTCGCCACGCACGAGCACCAGATCGGAGCCGCCGTACACCTCGGTGCCAGCGTGGTCGCGGGTCAGGTGCTGGATGCCGTGGTAGCTGAGGGTCAGCCCTGCCACGCGGACCTGGCCGACGCTGAAAGTCTCGACCTCGTCGAGGTCTTCTTCCAGGACCAGCCCCCACAGTGCCAACGTCTGTTCGTCCATGCCCACCAGCAACGGTTCCAGGGCCTGGGCGTCGGTGATGACCTGCTGGCCCCGCCCGGCGCAGGCCAGCACCGGCTTGATGCGTACCGGCCCCTCGCGCAGCAGCAGCTCGGCCGCCCGGCGGGCGTCGTCTTTGCAAAACACCGTATAGCCACGGAGCAGGGCATCGCAGGCTTGCCGTGCAAACGCATCGGTCCAGCCTGGCGGGAAGCTGGCGTCGGTAGGCACCGGGTGGGAGATAGCCTTGGTAGCGAGGTGCGGATGACTGACGGCTCCGCCGAAAAGGTCGTTCTCGTCCTGGATGCCGAGCATCGTCTGAAGCGCCGGATCGACCAGGGTTTCGCTCGGCACGTAGTAACAGCATGCTTCGGCGTCGGGTAGAGGCGTTGGCTCGACGCGCTCGATGCCCAACAGGCGTGCCAGGTACTCGGCGATCCTCAGTTGGGTCGCCCGCTCGTGTTCGGGTGTGTGCTCGCGGGTATCGAGCAGTACGACAGCGCTTTTCGGTTCGCGGGAGTGGGGCATGGCCAGCCTCGCGTTCGCAGGGGGTGTAAGAGGTGGGAAGGCGCGCAGGCTGTTTAGTTCAGGAGCAAGGATCGACGGTCGGCAGGACACTTGGGGCACTGCATGCCTTGTTACGGTCGTGGTGATTGCGGGCGCCCGCCAGCTGTTTCATTATCGATGGCCTGGACCCGTCGACACCTATCCGCAGGAGTGCGCATGAACAGTCAGTCCCCGCTTCACGAATCCGTACCGGCGCGCCTTGCCCGCGTGCGCGAGGCCATGGCCCGGGAGGGCGTTGCTGCCCTGCTGGTGCCCTCGGCCGACCCGCATCTGTCCGAGTACCTGCCTGGCTATTGGCAGGGGCGGCAATGGTTGTCCGGTTTCGAGGGGTCGGTGGGTACGCTGGTGGTCACGGCGGATTTTGCTGGGCTCTGGGCTGACAGTCGCTATTGGGAGCAAGCGAACAAGGAGCTGGCCGGCAGTGGCATCGAACTGATGAAGCTGCGGCCTGGGCAGCCAGGCGCGTTGGAGTGGTTGGGGGCGGAGGTCGACGGTACCGTGGCTGTGGATGGTGCGGTCATGGCAGTGGCCGCTGCCCGCCAGTTAAGCGAGCGTCTGCAAGCGCGGGGCGCAAAGCTGCGTACGGATCTCGATCTGCTGACCGAGGTCTGGAGCGACCGGCCATCGCTGCCGGGCAATCCGGTCTACCAGCACCTGCCGCCCCATGCGACCGTCAATCGTGCGCAAAAGCTTGCCGAGCTGCGGGGCACCCTGCAGGAAAAAGGCGCCGACTGGCATTTTATTGCCACGCTCGACGATATCGCCTGGCTGTTCAATCTGCGTGGCAGCGACGTTTCCTACAACCCCGTGTTCGTCTCTTTCGCGTTGCTCAGCCAGGACAAGGCGTACCTGTTCGTCGGGCGCGACAAGGTTGATGGGCACCTGCGCCAAGTGTTGGCGGCCGATGGTATCGAGGTTCGTGACTATGAAGCGGTCGGCGACGCGTTGTCGGCGATTCCGGCCACGGCCAGCCTGCTGGTGGATCCGGCACGGGTCACCCGTGGGCTGCTGGATAACCTGCATGAGCAGGTGCGGCTGGTCGAGGGCATCAATCCGACGACCTTGAGCAAGTCGCGCAAGGGTGAAGGGGATCTCGCCCATATCCGTCAGGCCATGGAGCAGGACGGCGCGGCGCTGTGCGAGTTCTTCGCCTGGCTTGAAACGAACCTGGGGACGCAACGCATTACCGAGCTGACCATCGACGATCAGCTCAGCGCGGCCCGTGCCCGCCGTCCGGGTTTCGTGTCGCTGAGTTTTTCCACCATCGCGGCCTACAACGGCAATGGCGCCATGCCGCACTACCGCGCCACCGAGCAGTCACATGCCGTGATCGAGGGCAATGGCTTGCTGTTGATCGATTCGGGTGGCCAGTACCTGGGCGGGACAACCGATATCACGCGAATGGTGCCGATTGGTGAACCGAGCCGCGAACAGAAGGCGGATTGCTCGCGGGTGCTCAAGGGTATGATCGCGCTGTCCAGGGCCAGGTTCCCGCGTGGGATCCTCTCGCCGCTGCTCGATGCCATCGCCCGCGCGCCGATCTGGGCCGACCAGGTCGATTACGGGCATGGCACCGGCCACGGTGTCGGCTACTTCATGAATGTGCACGAAGGCCCGCAGGTGATCGCCTACCAGGCGGCCGCCACGCCGCAGACAGCCATGCAGCCGGGGATGATCAGCTCGATCGAGCCTGGGACCTACCGGCCGGGGCAGTGGGGGGTGCGTATCGAGAACCTGGTGGTCAATCGCGAGGTCGGCACCAGCGAGTTTGGCGAGTTCCTGGCGTTCGAAACCTTGACCCTGTGCCCGATCGACACGCGCTGCCTGTTGGTCGAGGCGCTGGGCAGCGAGGATATCGCCTGGTTGAATGGCTATCACCAGACAGTACGGGAGCGGCTTGCCCCTTTGCTGGAAGGTGAAGCGCTGGCCTGGCTGGAACGGCGGACCGCACCTCTCTGAATGTGAAAAGGGCAGCCATTGGCTGCCCTTCATGCATCTGTTACTTGCAAATCACGATCATGCTGCGGCTGGTGTAGCCGGCAGGGTTTATGCCGAATACGTAATCGCCAGGCTCTTCGTCGGTGTCACCGGAGCGGGCGATGACCTTGTAGCCCTTGCTGCTGCAGGAGCTGGCGGCCTTGCTGTAGCACCTCTCCCACGACGAGGAGAGTCCCGAGCAATTGATATGCAGGCCTTTTTTCCCTCGTTTCACCTCGGTATTGGCTGTCGCGGCACATCCAGCGATGGCCAGGATGCCCAGGATGAGCAAAATACGTTTCATTCCTGTCCTTATACGGCCCGACTACATTAATGGGCCTGAAGTTTGCGCTTTGCCTCTTCCCTGATGGTCTCTGGCTTCCATGTGCCGCTCAGTAGATAGCGTCAAGATTATGATCTGGTGACAGCTTAATCAGCCACGCCGGGTGGTACAAGGCTGCTGGATGCCTAAATGAAAATATTTCTCAAATCAATCGGCAGCCACGGGTGGCGCCGCGTCCCGTTTCATGGAAAGGGTAGCGCCCACCGAGGCGGTGATGATGGCGAGAATGGCCAGCCATTGCCAGAGTGTGAGCTGCTCGCCCAGGAACAGCAGCCCGGACAATGCGCCAAAGGCCGGTTCGATGCTCATCAGTGTGCCGAAGGTGCGTGCGGGCATGCGGGTCAGGGCGACCATTTCCAGGCTGTAGGGTAGCGCGGTGGACAAGATCGCCACGCCCAGGGCAACCGGCAGCAGGGCAGGGGTGAGCAATGCGGCGCCGGCATGGGCGATACCGATGGGGGCGACGAACAGCGCGGCGATCACTACGCCCAGGGCGGCAGTCTGGATGCCGTTCTCGGCACCGGCTTTCTGCCCATAGAGGATATACAGCGCCCAGCACACACCGGCGCCCAGGGCGTAGGCGGCGCCGATCGGGTCGAGGCTGGCGCCGGTCTGGCCTACGGGGATCAGCAGCAACAGCCCGGCGACTGCCAGGGCGATCCACAGGAAATCCAGCGCTCGGCGCGAGGCCCACAGCGCCACCGCGAGTGGTCCGGTGAATTCGAGCGCCACAGCGATACCGAGAGGCACGCTACGCAGGGACATATAGAAGAGGAAGTTCATGCCGCCCAGGGCCATGCCGTAGATGATCACGCTGCGCAGGGTGCTGGCGTCCAGGCGCGCGCGCCAGGGCCTCAATATAAGCAGCATGATGATGCTGGCGAAGATGAGGCGCAGCGCTGTGGTGCCTTGGGCGCCAACAACTGGGAACATGCTCTTGGCCAGCGAGGCTCCGGACTGGATGGAAGCCATGGCGATCAGCAGCAAGCCGATGGGGAACAGCGTGGTGGCCAGGCTGCGTTGGGGGGAATTCATGTTGGGTTCCGTTGTTGTAAGCGCAAGGGTGCGCAATATAGTGCGCAGCGGGATGTGTATTGGCAAGGTCGGGATGCGAATAGCATCTGATAGCCCTGACACGGTTCTTTTCATATTCCTGAAATAAAAGGTTGACGGGCTTCCAGATCCCCTTATAATGCGCCCCACTTCCGACGTAGTCGAAACGCAAAACTTCTTGTTAATCAATAAGTTGAGTGTTTCAGGTAGTATCGGAGGTGCTTCGATCACCAGATCGGCAGCGGTGAAAAAGGCAGTTGACAGCAGGTTGTAACACTGTATGATTCGCCTACCGCTACGAGAGATCGCAGCGAGTCAAGTGTTTGAAGCTGAACGGGTTTCTCGCAAAATAGTTCAAAATAAACGCTTGACAGCAAATGAGGAAGGCGTAGAATGCGCGCCTCGGTTGAGACGAAGCGCTCTTAGCCAAACGCTCTTTAACAAATTGAATCAAGCAATTCGTGTGGGTGCTTGTGAGTATGGACTGATAGTCGCCAAGATTATCAGCATCACAAGTGGCCATGCGAGAAATCACATAGTCATTTGAGATTGCTGAGCCAAGTTTAGGGTTTCTTAAAAACCCAAGCAGTATTGAACTGAAGAGTTTGATCATGGCTCAGATTGAACGCTGGCGGCAGGCCTAACACATGCAAGTCGAGCGGATGACGGGAGCTTGCTCCTTGATTCAGCGGCGGACGGGTGAGTAATGCCTAGGAATCTGCCTGGTAGTGGGGGACAACGTTTCGAAAGGAACGCTAATACCGCATACGTCCTACGGGAGAAAGCAGGGGACCTTCGGGCCTTGCGCTATCAGATGAGCCTAGGTCGGATTAGCTAGTAGGTGAGGTAATGGCTCACCTAGGCGACGATCCGTAACTGGTCTGAGAGGATGATCAGTCACACTGGAACTGAGACACGGTCCAGACTCCTACGGGAGGCAGCAGTGGGGAATATTGGACAATGGGCGAAAGCCTGATCCAGCCATGCCGCGTGTGTGAAGAAGGTCTTCGGATTGTAAAGCACTTTAAGTTGGGAGGAAGGGTTGTACGCTAATACCGTGCAATTTTGACGTTACCGACAGAATAAGCACCGGCTAACTCTGTGCCAGCAGCCGCGGTAATACAGAGGGTGCAAGCGTTAATCGGAATTACTGGGCGTAAAGCGCGCGTAGGTGGTTCGTTAAGTTGGATGTGAAAGCCCCGGGCTCAACCTGGGAACTGCATCCAAAACTGGCGAGCTAGAGTATGGTAGAGGGTGGTGGAATTTCCTGTGTAGCGGTGAAATGCGTAGATATAGGAAGGAACACCAGTGGCGAAGGCGACCACCTGGACTGATACTGACACTGAGGTGCGAAAGCGTGGGGAGCAAACAGGATTAGATACCCTGGTAGTCCACGCCGTAAACGATGTCAACTAGCCGTTGGAATCCTTGAGATTTTAGTGGCGCAGCTAACGCATTAAGTTGACCGCCTGGGGAGTACGGCCGCAAGGTTAAAACTCAAATGAATTGACGGGGGCCCGCACAAGCGGTGGAGCATGTGGTTTAATTCGAAGCAACGCGAAGAACCTTACCAGGCCTTGACATGCAGAGAACTTTCCAGAGATGGATTGGTGCCTTCGGGAACTCTGACACAGGTGCTGCATGGCTGTCGTCAGCTCGTGTCGTGAGATGTTGGGTTAAGTCCCGTAACGAGCGCAACCCTTGTCCTTAGTTACCAGCACGTTATGGTGGGCACTCTAAGGAGACTGCCGGTGACAAACCGGAGGAAGGTGGGGATGACGTCAAGTCATCATGGCCCTTACGGCCTGGGCTACACACGTGCTACAATGGTCGGTACAGAGGGTTGCCAAGCCGCGAGGTGGAGCTAATCTCACAAAACCGATCGTAGTCCGGATCGCAGTCTGCAACTCGACTGCGTGAAGTCGGAATCGCTAGTAATCGCAAATCAGAATGTTGCGGTGAATACGTTCCCGGGCCTTGTACACACCGCCCGTCACACCATGGGAGTGGGTTGCACCAGAAGTAGCTAGTCTAACCTTCGGGAGGACGGTTACCACGGTGTGATTCATGACTGGGGTGAAGTCGTAACAAGGTAGCCGTAGGGGAACCTGCGGCTGGATCACCTCCTTAATCGAAGACATCAGCCTGCTGATGAGCTCCCACACGAATTGCTTGATTCATTGTGTAAAGACGATGCTGTAACGCGACCCTGTTATAGGTCTGTAGCTCAGTTGGTTAGAGCGCACCCCTGATAAGGGTGAGGTCGGCAGTTCAAATCTGCCCAGACCTACCAATTACTTGGTGCGGCTGGTCAAATGGGGCCATAGCTCAGCTGGGAGAGCGCCTGCCTTGCACGCAGGAGGTCAGCGGTTCGATCCCGCTTGGCTCCACCACTCTTTCAGGTTTCGCAGCACTGCTCAGAACTTAGAAATGAACATTCGGTGATGAATGTTGATTTCTGACTTTTGTCAGATCGTTCTTTAAAAATTCGGATATGTGATAGAAATAGACTGAACACCAGTTTCACTGCTGGTGGATCAGGCTAAGGTAAAATTTGTGAGTTCTGCTCGAAAGAGCGACGTGCGAATTTTCGGCGAATGTCGTCTTCACAGTATAACCAGATTGCTTGGGGTTATATGGTCAAGTGAAGAAGCGCATACGGTGGATGCCTTGGCAGTCAGAGGCGATGAAAGACGTGGTAGCCTGCGATAAGCTTTGGGGAGTCGGCAAACAGACTGTGATCCAGAGATCTCTGAATGGGGGAACCCAGCCAGCACAAGCTGGTTATCTTGTACTGAATACATAGGTGCAAGAGGCGAACCAGGGGAACTGAAACATCTAAGTACCCTGAGGAAAAGAAATCAACCGAGATTCCCTTAGTAGTGGCGAGCGAACGGGGACCAGCCCTTAAGCTGGTTTGAGATTAGTGGAACGCTCTGGAAAGTGCGGCCATAGTGGGTGATAGCCCCGTACACGAAAATCTCTTGCCAGTGAAATCGAGTAGGACGGAGCACGAGAAACTTTGTCTGAACATGGGGGGACCATCCTCCAAGGCTAAATACTACTGACTGACCGATAGTGAACCAGTACCGTGAGGGAAAGGCGAAAAGAACCCCGGAGAGGGGAGTGAAATAGAACCTGAAACCGTATGCGTACAAGCAGTGGGAGCCTACTTTGTTAGGTGACTGCGTACCTTTTGTATAATGGGTCAGCGACTTATATTCAGTGGCGAGCTTAACCGAATAGGGGAGGCGTAGCGAAAGCGAGTCTTAATAGGGCGCTTTAGTCGCTGGGTATAGACCCGAAACCGGGCGATCTATCCATGGGCAGGTTGAAGGTTAGGTAACACTGACTGGAGGACCGAACCGACTACCGTTGAAAAGTTAGCGGATGACCTGTGGATCGGAGTGAAAGGCTAATCAAGCTCGGAGATAGCTGGTTCTCCTCGAAAGCTATTTAGGTAGCGCCTCATGTATCACTGTAGGGGGTAGAGCACTGTTTCGGCTAGGGGGTCATCCCGACTTACCAAACCGATGCAAACTCCGAATACCTACAAGTGCCGAGCATGGGAGACACACGGCGGGTGCTAACGTCCGTCGTGAAAAGGGAAACAACCCAGACCGTCAGCTAAGGTCCCAAAGTCATGGTTAAGTGGGAAACGATGTGGGAAGGCTTAGACAGCTAGGAGGTTGGCTTAGAAGCAGCCACCCTTTAAAGAAAGCGTAATAGCTCACTAGTCGAGTCGGCCTGCGCGGAAGATGTAACGGGGCTCAAACCATGCACCGAAGCTACGGGTATCACCTTTAGGTGATGCGGTAGAGGAGCGTTCTGTAAGCCTGTGAAGGTGAGTTGAGAAGCTTGCTGGAGGTATCAGAAGTGCGAATGCTGACATGAGTAACGACAATGCGAGTGAAAAACTCGCACGCCGAAAGACCAAGGTTTCCTGCGCAACGTTAATCGACGCAGGGTTAGTCGGTCCCTAAGGCGAGGCTGAAAAGCGTAGTCGATGGAAAACAGGTTAATATTCCTGTACTTCCAGTTATTGCGATGGAGGGACGGAGAAGGCTAGGCCAGCTTGGCGTTGGTTGTCCAAGTTTAAGGTGGTAGGCTGAGATCTTAGGCAAATCCGGGATCTCAAGGCCGAGAGCTGATGACGAGTGCTCATTAGAGCGCGAAGTGGTTGATGCCATGCTTCCAAGAAAAGCTCCTAAGCTTCAGATAACTGGGAACCGTACCCCAAACCGACACAGGTGGTTAGGTAGAGAATACCAAGGCGCTTGAGAGAACTCGGGTGAAGGAACTAGGCAAAATGGCACCGTAACTTCGGGAGAAGGTGCGCCGGTGAGGGTGAAGCACTTGCTGCGTAAGCCCACGCCGGTCGAAGATACCAGGCCGCTGCGACTGTTTATTAAAAACACAGCACTCTGCAAACACGAAAGTGGACGTATAGGGTGTGACGCCTGCCCGGTGCCGGAAGGTTAATTGATGGGGTTAGCGCAAGCGAAGCTCTTGATCGAAGCCCCGGTAAACGGCGGCCGTAACTATAACGGTCCTAAGGTAGCGAAATTCCTTGTCGGGTAAGTTCCGACCTGCACGAATGGCGTAACGATGGCGGCGCTGTCTCCACCCGAGACTCAGTGAAATTGAAATCGCTGTGAAGATGCAGTGTATCCGCGGCTAGACGGAAAGACCCCGTGAACCTTTACTATAGCTTTGCACTGGACTTTGAGCTTGCTTGTGTAGGATAGGTGGGAGGCTTTGAAGTGGGGACGCCAGTTCTCATGGAGCCATCCTTGAAATACCACCCTGGCAACCTTGAGGTTCTAACTCAGGTCCGTTATCCGGATCGAGGACAGTGTATGGTGGGTAGTTTGACTGGGGCGGTCTCCTCCCAAAGAGTAACGGAGGAGTACGAAGGTGCGCTCAGACCGGTCGGAAATCGGTCGTAGAGTATAAAGGCAAAAGCGCGCTTGACTGCGAGACACACACGTCGAGCAGGTACGAAAGTAGGTCTTAGTGATCCGGTGGTTCTGTATGGAAGGGCCATCGCTCAACGGATAAAAGGTACTCCGGGGATAACAGGCTGATACCGCCCAAGAGTTCATATCGACGGCGGTGTTTGGCACCTCGATGTCGGCTCATCACATCCTGGGGCTGAAGCCGGTCCCAAGGGTATGGCTGTTCGCCATTTAAAGTGGTACGCGAGCTGGGTTTAGAACGTCGTGAGACAGTTCGGTCCCTATCTGCCGTGGACGTTTGAGATTTGAGAGGGGCTGCTCCTAGTACGAGAGGACCGGAGTGGACGAACCTCTGGTGTTCCGGTTGTCACGCCAGTGGCATTGCCGGGTAGCTATGTTCGGAAGAGATAACCGCTGAAAGCATCTAAGCGGGAAACTTGCCTCAAGATGAGATCTCACTGGAGCCTTGAGCTCCCTGAAGGGCCGTCGAAGACTACGACGTTGATAGGTTGGGTGTGTAAGCGCTGTGAGGCGTTGAGCTAACCAATACTAATTGCCCGTGAGGCTTGACCATATAACACCCAAGCAATTTGCTCACGCAGATTGCGGTGGTGAAGACGAAACGAACCGAAAGTTCGCGACGAACCACAAAGATCACATATCCGAATTGGCTGGCATGTCTGCAAGGACGTACTGGCAACCGAATTTCTTGACGACCATAGAGCATTGGAACCACCTGATCCCATCCCGAACTCAGTAGTGAAACGATGCATCGCCGATGGTAGTGTGGGGTTTCCCCATGTGAGAGTAGGTCATCGTCAAGATTCATTTCGCAAAACCCCTATCTGCGCGAGCAGGTAGGGGTTTTGTCTTTGCGCGTTTGGCAAGTCAACCTCCTCCGTTGTGGGAACGAGCTTGTTGGAACGCCGCTCCCACGAATATTCAGGCCGGGCTTCATCGCCTTGTCAGTGACGATCTCCAAGCAGCGCCACCAACTCATTGAAGGCAGGACGGGCCAATACGTCGGTCTGCTGGCAGCGTTCAGCCAGTCGCTTCAGTGTTGTGTCCTGCTCGTCGCAGCACGCCAGCAATTCCTCCACAAGAATGCCAAATGCCCTCGCTTCCAGTCGTTCGAGGGCCGATGCCGCAAGACTTTGCTCCTGAGGGTGGAACGAGGCGGCACCGAAGTCGCCCAGCAGGCACTGGCCATCTTCGTCGAACAGGATGTTGTGGGCGTACAGATCACCATGGCTCAAGCCACGCCCATGCAGGTGGGCACAGACCGAGGCAATACCTCTTATAAGGCGACTTAGGGCCGACTTGGTCAACTGCCGGTCCGCCGGGTAGCGGTCGCGGGTGCAACTGTCGAGGCTAGGCGGGCCGCCCAGGTTCGACCAATGCGCGTCGATCAGTTGCATCACCAAGGCGGGTAGCTGATCTGGATGATCGTCAATGCGCCCAGCCAGGCGCACCAGCTGTGGATGGTGGCCGGCAGCGATACAGGCGCTCATCTCCGCCAACGGCGAACCATCGCTGGTGATCGCACCCTTGTACAGCTTGACCGCAACCGGCGCTTCCTGACCACGCCAGTGGGCACGGTGAATCACCCCTGAGGCGCCACGGCCGAGTTCTTCTTCTAGGTGGATATCCTGCCAGTGAAGGGTAGGGCAATGGTCGTCCGTGGCAGGTGCGACAAAGCCATGGGGTAATGGATTGTCCGCATAGGCCAGCCAGGCTAGGCGTGGCATGAGCAGCAACCAATCAGGTAGGGCGCCCAGGCGGTTGCTGGCGATGCGCAGCAGTTCCAGGCGGTGGCAGCGCGCCAGGCTTGCGGGCAGGTCGGTGAGGCGATTGCCGGCAAGCATGAGCTTTTGCAGGTGTGCGCAGTCCCCCAGTGCCTCGGGCAGTTGCTCCAATACGTTGTCGGTGAGCACCAGTGAGCGTAGCGAAGGTGGCAGGGCCTGGGCATCGACCCGGCTGATGCGGTTGCTTCTGAAGCCTACGGTTTCCAGGGCCTGGCAGCTGCCGATGGCGTGGGGCAGGTGGGTGAACTGATTGTTGGAGCAGAACAGCACCTTGAGCCGGTTCAGGCGGTGCAGGTCCTCGGGCAGTTCGCTCAGCCTGTTGCCGCTCAGGTCCAGCACTTCGAGGCTGTCGCCAAGTGTGAAGATCTCCTGGGGAAAATGGGTCAGGTTCTGGCAGAGATTCAGTCGCGTGATGCCGTGCAGGCGACCGGTGCGCAGGTCTTCGAGGGTATGCATGGGATTGTTCGCTTAACGTGACCGGCCATTGTAGGTGCTTGGGTGCGGCAAATCTGCATATGGGTTGCGACTTAAGTCCGATGGCGGCTGGCCGGCCCCGGTCCATACTCAAGATTCGCCCTTCTATAACAACAAGTACCGGGTTGCGAACCAATGACCTATGAGCACAGCTACGCCCATTCCATTTCCGAACCCGTCAGCTTCTGGCAGGCCCAGGCCGAACAGCTCGCCTGGCAGCGCAAGCCGACCGTCACCTTGCAGCAGAATGCCGATGGTACCCACCGTTGGTTCGCCGATGGCCGTCTCAACAGTTGCTACCTGGCCCTTGACCATCAGATCGAGCAGGGGCGTGGTGAACAACTGGCGCTGATCTACGACTCGCCAGTGACTGGCGTGCAACAGACGTTCACCTATCACCAACTGCGAGATGAAGTGGCCCGTTTGGCGGGGCTGTTGCGTTCGTTGGGTGTGCGCAAGGGTGACGGCGTGATCATCTACATGCCGATGGTGCCCCAGGCCGCCATGGCCATGCTCGCCTGTGCCCGCATTGGTGCGGTGCATTCCGTAGTGTTCGGTGGCTTCGCCGCGAACGAGCTGGCCTTGCGCATCGACGATGCGCGGCCGACCTTGCTGCTGACGGCTTCCTGCGGCCTGGAGTTCGACCGCGTGATCGAGTACAAGCCGCTGGTCGATCGCGCCCTGCAACTGGCCCGCCACCAGCCGCGGCATGTGCTGGTGTTGCAGCGCCCGCTGGTTAGCGCCGAACTGCAGCCCGGGCGTGATCTGGACTGGCAGCAGGCCTTGCTCGGGGCGGCGCCGGTCGCCCCCGTTGAACTGGATGCGGGCGATCCGCTGTACATCATGTACACCTCCGGCACCACCGGCAAACCCAAGGGTATCGTCCGCGAAAACGGCGGCAACGCAGTGGCGTTGTGTTATGCCATGCGTCATGTCTATGGCATGCGGGCAGGGGATGTGTGGTGGGGGATCTCGGACGTCGGCTGGGTGGTGGGCCACTCGCTGATCGTGTACGGGCCTCTGATGAACGGGTGCACCACGGTGTTCTACGAGGGCAAGCCGATCCGCACGCCGGACGCCTCGGCCTACTGGCGGGTGGTGGAACAATACCAGGTCAATGGCTTGTTCTGCGCACCCACCGCCATGCGCGCCATCCGCAAGGAAGACCCGGAAGGCGCGCTGATTCGCCGTCACAATCTCGATTCGTTGCGCCAGCTGTTCCTGGCCGGGGAGAAACTCGACTCCAGTACCCATGAATGGCTTGAGCGGGTCACCGGCAAGCCGGTGCACGACCATTGGTGGCAGACCGAAACCGGCTGGCCGGTGACTGCGCCCTGTGTCGGGCTCGAAGGCAGCGCGGCGCGGCCGGGCTCGAGCAACCGGGCGGTGCCGGGGTACAACGTGCAGGTGCTGGATGACGAAGGCAAGCCGTTGGGGCCCAATCAGCAGGGTGCCATCGTGATCGCCCTGCCATTGCCACCGGGTTGCAGCCAGACGCTCTGGGGCGATCACCAACGTTACCTGCAGGCCTACCTGCAGAGCTACCCCGGTTACTACCACACCGGCGACGGCGGCTACCTGGATGAAGACGGCTTCGTCTACATCATGGGGCGCACCGATGACGTGATCAATGTCTCCGGGCATCGCTTGTCGACCGGTGAAATGGAGGACCTGGTGGCGCGTCATCCGGCGGTGGCCGAGTGCGCGGTGATCGGTGTGCACGACGAGATCAAGGGTCAGGTGCCATTGGCGCTGGTGGTGCTCAAGGACGGGCAGGGCATTGGCGAGGCGCAACTGCAGGGCGAATTGGTGGCGGATGTGCGCGAACAGATCGGCGCACTGGCCTGCTTCAACCGCGTGCGCCTGGTCAAGCGCCTGCCCAAGACCCGCTCTGGCAAGATCCTGCGGGCGGTGCTGCGCAAGATCGCCGATGGCCAGGACTACACGGCGCCATCGACGCTGGATGATCCGGCGGTGCTAGGGGAGATCGAAGGGGTGTTGGCCGATTTGCCCAGAGCGGGCTGACGTCATCGCGAGCAGCATTGCCTGTGGGAATCGGCTTGTCGTGCCGACGAGCTGAGGCAAAAGGGCCGCCTGGCGGCCCTAGGCTGGATGCCTTACGACTTGAAGCGTCCCACCAACCCGTTCAGCTCATCCGACAGCTGTGCCAGCCTGCCAGAGTCGGCCTGTGCAGAGCTGGCCAGCCCCTCCACCAGTCTTGCCTCGTCGTAGATCTGCTGGATATGCCGATTGATCTCCTCGGCCACGCTGTGCTGCTCCTCGGCGGCCGCTGAAATCTGCAGGTTCTGGTCGCGGATCTCGTTCACCGAGAGCTGGATGCCTTCGAAGCTGTCGCGGGCATTCTCGATCGACGACACGCTGGCCCGCGACAGGTCCAGGCAGCTTTCCATCTTCTGCGAAACTTCATGGGTCTTGCCACCAAGGGTATTGAGCAACTGGTCGATCTCGCCGGTGGAGTCGGCGGTGCGTTTGGCCAGCGCCCGTACCTCGTCGGCCACCACGGCAAAACCACGGCCCTGGTCGCCGGCCCGGGCGGCCTCGATGGCGGCGTTGAGCGCCAGCAGGTTGGTCTGCTCGGCGATGGCGCGGATGGTGCCGAGGATCTGGTTGATGCTGCGGCTGCCTTCCTCCAGTTCGACCATGGCCTGGGATGACTCGCTCAGGCGTCGGCCCAGGCGATTGACGTTGTCGGTGGTCGCTTCGATCTGCTGCTTGCCCTCGGCCACGCGACGGTGGCCCTGTTCGGCGGCGTCGGCGGCGCTACTGCACGAACGCGCCACTTCGTTGGCGGTGGCGACCATCTCGTTGAAGGCGGTGGACACCAGCTCCACCGCCTCGCGCTGGCGCCCGGCGGCCTCGTTCATGTTGCCGGCCATCTCGCTGTTGCTACGCGAGGCTTCGTGCAGGTTGGTCGAGGCCGCGCCGATGCGCTGGATCAGTTGGCGGATGGCGGCGAGGAACTTGTTGAACCAGCCGGCCAGCTCGGCGGTCTCGTCCTTGCCCTGGACCTGCAGGTCGCGGCGCAGGTCGCCTTCACCCTCGGCGATCGACTGCAGGCCGGTGCTCACCTGGCCGATGGGTTTGACGATCACCCGCGAGAACGCTGCCGCCACCCCGGCGAAGATCAGCGCCAGCAGCACCACGATCACTGCCGTGACATAGGTCATGCGTGTGGCTGCGGCCATGACCTCGTCGTACTCGATAAGCCCGACGAAGCGCCAGCCCAGGCCTGGAGAGGTCCATACATTGGCCATGTAGCGCACGCCATCGATCACCACCTCGGTGGCGCCTTGCTCGGTGGCGGCCAACGCCGCGTACGGCGCGCCGAGGTCCTTGAGCTGCTTGAAGCTGTGCCCGGCGTTGCGCGGGTCGACCAGCACGGTGCCGTCCTCGATCAGCATCACGTAGCCGCTGTCGCCCAGCCTGATGCTCTTGACCAGCTCGGTGAGGTTCTTCAGCGACACGCTGACCACGAACACGCCCTTGGCCTTGCCGGCCGCGTCGAGCAGCGCGCGGGCGGTGCCGACCAGGGCCACGTCGTCCTTGTCGTAGTAGTACGCGGCGGTGCGCACCGTCTTGTCCGGGCTGGTCATGGCGGCCTTGTACCAGGGGCGGGTGCGCGGGTCGTACTTGGCCAGCTGTGGGTCATCCGGCCATTTCGCGTAGCTGCCGTCTTCCAGGCCGATTGAAAGGATCGCCGCTGCCGGGTGCGTGGTGCCGTAGCGTGCGAAGGCGTCAATGACCCGCTGCGCAGCCTCGGGCATCGGCTGGCTGGCGGCATCGGCGCCGGTGTAGTCCTTGAGCGAGGTGACCGAGGTGTATACAGGATCCTTGGCCATCTGATCGACGTTCTGCAGCGTGCCATCAAAGAACTGGCGCATGTTGCCGTCGATCTGGCGAATTTCCCGGGTGCTGCCGTCGAGGAACTGATCGACCGCCTCGCTGCGGATGTTCAGCACCGAGATGCCGCCAACCAGGGAGACCGGGATAAAGGGCACCAGTACAAAGGCCAGGATCAGTTTGTTTTTTATTTTCATCGTGACGCCCATCCGTGAGTGTGAAGGGTGTACATGGCCGCTTCGCTAGGGTGGTGGCCACTTGCTACCTTTTCTGTTTCGGCGGGCGGAATATAAACCTTTAGTGGATATTTCGTGTACAGGAAATTCAGAAATTGTCCTGACTTGCGGGCAAAGCGCAGCTGAGGCGTGGGAGCGGGCTTGCCCCGCGATGAGGTGGGAACTGTTGTTTCAAGCGGATTACTAAGACGTTCCCTATTTCATGTAGGACGTTTCCCAATCATGCTTTCACGGCCTTTCAGCTGTTGTTCTGGCCAGCCGCATTCCTTAGTCTCGACCTGTCGTTGCCAATTCAACGACCGGGTGTGCAAGCCCGAGGATGTGGTCCAGGTCGCTCAATGGCGGCTATACGTGGGAGGCCTTCGGGCCAGCCGGGTTCCTACTCCACGGTCTTGCACACCCGCGTATAGCTGCCTCCCTCGCGCTGAGCGAAAGCGGATATCGAAAGCTCCCATGGCTAGCTTCAGCGATCGAGCACCTTGTGATAGGTCACGAATTCCTGCTCGGCCTCATACCCCAGCGATTCATACAGCGCCTGGGCGGCAAGGTTGCTCCCGGCGGTGTCCAGGCTCAACCGCTGCGCGCCCTCGGCCTGGAAGATCCCGATCAGTTGCTGCATCAGGTAACGGGCATGACCGCCCCTGCGGGCGTGGGGGACGACGAACAGGTCATACAGCCAGTAGAAGCGCTTCATTGCCAGCGAGCAGGTGGCCGGGTACAGCTGGGCAAAGGCGATGGCCTGACCCTCGTCGTCCAGCAGCAGGTAGATCCGCGAGTTGCCGGTTTCGAGGTTGGCCTTGAGGAATGCACGGGAAGCGGGGAGGTCATCCGCCTCCTGGTAGAACATCCGGTACTGGTTGAAGAGGTCCGCGGCGGCGTCCAGGTAGTGCAGGTCACAGGCAATGACGTTCATGTCGTGGGCTCGCTATCAGGCTGTCCAGCGCCCTTGCTATGGGGGCAGTCCTGCAGGATTTCATGAAACACATCCGCTCGTACAGATGCCATATGCAGCGGCGTACGTGCGGCTTCCGAAGGTGTGCGGCAGCCTTGTTTCCTGTGTGCCGCAAAGCCGGAAAATCAGGTCTTTGTCACGAGTGTTTGCCGACCAATGGGGCTGCGGCTTGCTGGCGTCTATTCAGGGCATTAGCATCCGCTTTCCTCACTCACGGCCATGCGCAACCTTTGGCCGACTCCAGGATCAAGGACGAATGTTGCCGCTGCTTTCCCGCTTCCTGCTGCACGCACTGGTGTGTGTGGCTTTTCCCTTTATCTTGAGGCTTGGCTTCGATCTCTACCGGCAGCATGTCGGCCAGCCGATGGCGCGAGGTGTCAGCGTCGGCTTGGCGACGATGCTGGTGTTCTACGCCTTCGTGCTCTTCAACCTGTTGATGGTGGCCATTCCAAGGGCGGCAGTTCGCTACTGGCTGGCGCTGGTGCTGGTGCTGCTGGTACTGGCGTTCTTCAATACCTTGCACCCGTTGCGGGCGCTGGGCTTTGCGCTGTTGTGCGGTGGCTTGTGCGCGGTGGCCATCGCGATGACGCCACTGGTAACGTCGCTGTTGCACCAGTGCCGTCGGTGAAGGAGTTCAGCAGGCCAGCCCCCGTCGTTTTTCGAGCCACCTCTCGAAGCAGGTGAAGGTGTCGACAGCGGCTTCTACCGTCCGGGCCTGGGCGGCAGGCTCCGGAGCGGTGGCAGCCAGCCGTTCGAGGAAACTGCGCCAGCGTGCGCCGGTCAGCGGGCCGTAGACGTCGAGGAACGCGCCACCGTTGTCGGCGTCGATACCCAGACGTTCGGCCATGGCCCGCTTGAGCACCTGGCCACCGAGCGTGGAGCCTTCCAGTACATACATCACCCCAAGCGCGCTGGCTTCGTCATCGATGCGAGGCAGGGCGTGGCACCGGGGCAGCGCTTCGATGTCGATGGCCAGGGCGCCCAGGTCGCGTGACAGGGTGGGTGTCTTGTGGCGTTCGGCGCTCTGGTAGGCGCCCAGCAGTAAATCCAGCGGGGCATGAAAGCCATGGTAGGCCCCGAGCAGATCGGCGTAGGCCGCGCGGTCGAAGCCCTCGCTGAAGAAAGGCAGCCGCGCTTCCAGCCTCTGGTGGCAGGCGCGGGTACCTTCGCGCAGGGCAAGCAGCAACGGGCTGACGGTAGCGGACATGATGGCGGCTCTGGCGTTAGGGCATTCGATACTGCCAGATCAGGCGGCGCAATCACCACTGCCGATTTTGCGCACCTGGCCCGTGAACTGTGGAATCATTGCGCCGCCTCTGGAACGAGGCTTTCACAGCCAAGACAGGAATGCAGCACGATGCGCGCAACAACATGGAACTGGCTGGCCCTGGGGCTGGCGTTGCTGCCGGGCCTGGCCACCGCGGCGGAACCAGAGCCGGTACCGGTATACCGGGAGATCAAGGACTGGATTGTAGGCTGCGACAACACGCGTTTCTGCACCGCGGTCCTGGCCGATCACCCGGAGCGGATGCGAGTGGGCATGCTGGTGCAGCGTGAGGCGGGCGCCTGGGGCAACCTGCACCTGACCCTGGTGGGGAGCACCGACTGGTCGGGTGAGCCCATGCTCGACGGCCAGCTGCTGGTCGCCCCCTGGCGCATGACCCGCGGTGTCGAGACCACCCTGGAACTGGAGGGCGCCGATGCCTATGCCGTGTTGCGGCAATTGCGCAATGGCCAGCGCCTGGTGGACGACACCCGGCCAGGGGAGCGGGTGAGTTCGCTGCAGGGGCTGAGCGCCGCCTTGCTGCTGATGGATGCGGTGCAGGGCCGGGTCGGCCACTACAGTGCTCTGGTGCGCCCCGGCGACAGCGTTGCCGATGCGCAGCTACCCACCCCGGGCGAGCCTCGGGTGCCGGCCTTTGTCCCTGCCGGGCCGTTGAGCGCAGAGGAGCAAGCGGGCATCACCCAGGTGGCGATGGCCAAGGCGGCCGCCGAGAACCAGTTGATCAACGAATACGATGTCGCCCCCAAGCTAGAGCTGCATGCCCTGGACGACCAGCATGCGCTGGCATTGCTCAGCTACAACTGCAACGACTTCCATTGCCTCTACGCACTGTACAAGGTGTCGCGTGAAGCGCCTTACACCCTTGGGCCCCTGGAGTTCGAGGCGCCATCGAGCCCGGTGGTGATCAGCCGGATGCGCGACGCCATCGAGTTCTACCCTGGCAAAGGCGAGCTCCACAGCTATGCCAAGGACGACTATCCCGGCAGTTGCGGGGTGGAGGAAAGCTGGCGCTACGATGGCATGCGTATGCGCTTGCTCAAGCTGTCACGGATGGACCGCTGTGCCGAAGTGGGCACCGACAGTTGGCCGGTACTCTGGCGCAGTCAAGGCTGAACGCATGAAACGGACTTCAGGGATAACGCCATGCAATGGATGAAACACCCGCGTGCGGCATTGCTGCTGGCGCTCATGACGCCATCTGTCGTGCAGGCCGAGAACGCCCAGGCACCGCTCGAAGCAGTGCCGATGTACCGGCAGATCAAGGACTGGGCGGTTGGCTGCGACAACACCCGTGCCTGCACGGCGGTAATGGCGATCGACGACGACCTGATGGCCGGGCTACAGACCATCATCAGGCGCGAGGCGGGGCCACAGGGCGCGCTTGAGCTGACCCTGCGCGTGGGCCCGGCGTTTGCGGAACAGGTGCTGCTCGATGGGCAGGTACTGTCGGCCAACTGGCAGCGCATCCAGCTTGAATACGACTTCGACCTGCTGTTGGAAGACGATGAGGCGCTGGCGCTCATACGTCGGTTGCGCAACGGTGCACGCCTGAGTTCATTGACCGAGGATGGGGAGCTGGTCGCGTCCTTGCAGGGGCTCAGTGGTGCGCTGTTGGCCATCGATGCCGTGCAGGGCCGGGTCGGGCATGCCGATGCCCTGGTCAGAGTGGGAGATGCGCCCGCTGCCGATGTGCCTGGCGCTCCCGATACCGTGGTGCTGCCACAGTTCGTCGCCGCGCCGCGCATGAACGACGAGCAGGCCCATGAAATCGGCAGGATGGTAAAACGCCAGGCGAATGTCGAAGGCGATGTGCCGGGGATGAGCAACAGCCATTACGAGGTGCACCCGCTGGACGCTGCCAATGTCCTGGTCATTCTCAACGTGGGGTGCAGTGGCGAGTTCTGCGCCAATTTCCTGTATCGGGTGTCCCGCGCCGCGCCCTACCAGATCAGCGAAATGGCCTTCGAGGCGCCGACGCCGCTGCTGGCGCCGCGTCTGAGTGGCTATGTAGCGTTCGATGCGCAGAGCGGTCAATTGTTTGCCGCTGACAAAAGCCAGGTAGAGCGTGGTTGCGGGGTGATCCAGCAATGGCGTTACGACGGTGAGCGCATGCGCCTTGAGCGCGTGGCGCGGCTTGATCGCTGCGGGTATGTGAAACCGCAATTCTGGCCGGTGCTATGGCGTGTGCGGGAGTAGGTCGAGGCGAGCCGAGTGCCCATAGGCGCCGCTGACGCGCCGCATCGCCGGCTTGCCGGCGATGGGCGCGTAGCGCTCTCTGTCAGTGAGGTGTGGCTCAGAACGCCAGCTTGTAGCCGATCAATAGCAGCATGGTCGCCAGGCAAGGTCGCAGCACGCGGTCGGAGATGCGCCCGGTCAGGTGGCTGCCCAGGTAGATCCCCGGCAGCGAACCCAGCAGCAGGTAGCCCAGCAGCGACCAGTCCATGTTGCCCATGCCGGCATGACCCAGGCCGGCCACCAGGGTCAGCGGCACGGCGTGGGCGATCTCGGTACCGACCAGGCGGCGGGTGACCAGGAACGGGTAGAGCAGGAACAGCGCCACGGTGCCCAGCGCACCAGCGCCGATGGAGGTGAGGGTGACCATCACGCCCAGCACCACGCCGGTGATCACGGTGAGGATGTTCAGGGTACGGTCGCTGAGGTGGTAGTGATCGCCCGCATGCTTGCTGGCGAAGGCCTGCAGGCGCGACTTGAACAGGATCGCCAGGGCGGTGAGGATCAGCACCACCGCCAGGCCCTGCTTGATGATGGCGTTGAGCGCCGAGGTGTCGGTGTGCAGGGTGCTGAGGAACCACAGGGTCAGCGCGGCGGCCGGGACGCTGCCCAGGCTCAGCCAGCCGGTGATCTTCCAGTCGATGTTCTTGTTGCGGCCATGCACCCAGACGCCGCTGGCTTTGGTGATGGCGGCGTAGAGCAGGTCGGTGCCCACGGCAGTGGCCGGGTTGATGCCGAACCAAAGCAGGATCGGGGTCATCAGCGAACCGCCGCCGACGCCGGTCATGCCGACGATGAAGCCCACAACCAGGCCCGCAATGGTAAAACCGAAAGAACCTACATCCATACGCTACTCGACGCCCAGCTTGCCCGTGATCGGATGAGTGCCAGCATATAGATTTTTTTATAGCCAAATAGACTTGTTCGTTATTAGGTTATAACCACCCTGTGGCGGCACGCTCCTGTAAACCCACGGTCAACCAGAGTGGGTTTACCGGGAGCTAGCCCGCTCGAATGTCCCGGGCACGATTCGGCCAACCATGAAAGGAGCGTTCCATGAGCAATGACATCCAGCGTTTTCCCAGCAGCCTGCCGTTTCCATTTTCTCGTGCAGTGAAGGCCGGGGGCTTCCTGTTCCTGTCCGGCCAGGTGCCCATGAGCGTCAGTGGCGAAGTGGTACGCGGTGATATCCAGACACAGACACGAGCGGCCTGCGAACGTATCGCCGAGAGCCTGGCAGTGAGTGGGGCGCGTTTCGACCAGGTGGTGAAATGCACGGTCTGGCTGTCGGACATGAGCCATTTCGCCGGCTTTAACGAGGTTTACAAAGAGTTCTTTGGCGCAGCGCTACCGGTGCGATCGACGGTGGCATCGGCGCTGGCGCTGGGGGTCGATGTGGAGATCGAGGTGCAGGCGTTCGTCGGCGAGTGAGGAGTAGCTGCAGAATGCTTGCGTAATCGCCGATGTGATCGAAGGCGTGATCGCGCAGGGAGCCCGCTCCTGCAACACGTACAGGAGCGGGCGGCAGGTCAGATGCGGAAGCTGCCCACCAGTTGCTTCAGGCGCCCGGCCTGCTGGCTCAGGGCGTCGCAGTGGCGCAGGGTGTCGTTGAGGTTCTCCACCCCTTGCTGGTTCAGCGCGTTGATCTGGGTGATATCCAGGTTCAGGCTTTCGACCACGGCGGTCTGCTCTTCGGTGGCGGTGGCCACCGACTGGTTCATGCCGTCGATCTCGCCGATACGCTGGGTGACACTGGCCAGGCGCTCACCGGCCTCGTTGGCCACCTGCACGGTCTCTTCGCTGGAGACCTGGCTGGTGTTCATGGTGTGTACCGCCTCACGCGAGCCGACCTGCAGGCTGGTGATCATGCGGTGGATTTCTTCGGCCGATTCCTGGGTGCGGTGGGCCAGGTTGCGCACTTCGTCGGCAACCACGGCGAAACCACGCCCGGCTTCACCGGCACGGGCGGCCTCGATGGCGGCGTTGAGCGCCAGCAGGTTGGTCTGCTGGGAGATGCCCTTGATCACGTCGAGGATCTTGCCGATTTCGTCGGTGCTGGCGTTGAGGGTCTCGATCTGCTCGCAGGACTCGCTGATGCGCTGGGACAGGGCGGTCATGGCGCTGATCGCCTCTTCGACCACCTGGCGGCCACCGTTGGCCTGTTCGCTGGCGCCGCTGGCGTGCTGCGAGGCGTCGGCGGCGTTGCGGGCGATTTCCTGGGTGGCGGCGCCCAGCTCGTTGATCGCCGCGGCGACGCTGTTGGTGCGCATGCTCTGCTCTTCGGAGCCGGTGAGCGAGGCATTGGAGGCGACCACGACCTTTTCCGACAGGTCATGCACCAGGCGGGTGGCCGAGGACACCTCGCTGATCGAGGCGTGGATACGCTCGACGAAACGGTTGAACGAGGTGGCCAGCTCGCCGAACTCGTCCTTCTGCTCGACGGTCAGGCGGCGGGTCAGGTCGCCTTCGCCTTCGGCGATGTCCTGCATGGCGCGGCCCATGGTGGTCAGCGGGCGCATCAGTACCGGGATCAGCAGGCCGAGCAGTCCGGCGATGACGGCCACCGCGATGAGCATGGCGATGATGGCCGAGGTACGGAACTGGCTCAGCGGGGCGTAGGCTTTTTCTTTATCGATCGACAGGCCGATGTACCACTGCGCCGACGGCAGGCCGTCCACCGGGGCGAAGGAGATGATGCGGTCCTTGCCGTCGAGGCTGACTTCCTGGATGCCGGATTCGACACGCAGCGGGGAGCCTGGGTAGATGTCCTTGAGGTTCTTCATCACCCGGTCCTTGTCCGGGCTGACGATCACCTGGCCATTGCGGTCGACCAGGAAGGCGTGGCCAAGGCCGCCGAAGTCCACGGCATTGATGATGTCCACCAGGGTGTTCAGGCTCAGGTCGCCGCCGACCACGCCGATCAGCTCGCCGCTGGATTTGGCCTTGACCGGCATGGCGATGGTCACCACCAGGCCACCCACTGCAGCCATGTAGGGCGGGGTCAGCATCGTCTGGTTGGCGGCCACGGCCTGGGTGTACCAGGGGCGCTGACGCGGGTCGTAGCCGTCAGGCATCTTGGCATCGGGGCGTTGGGTGAACAGGCCGGTGTTCTGGCCGAAATAGGTGAATTGGAAGTTGCTGGTGTACGACGGCTGGTCGACCAGGCCCGGCACGTTGCTGCCGGCGCCTTGCTGGGCGATGTCCTGGGCCAGGTTTTCCAGGACCAGGATGCGTCCGCTCATCCAGTTCTGCACGCTGCTGGCGGTCTGTGCGCCGGCCTGGCGCACCGAAGACTCGATGTTCTGGCGGATGGTGTTGCGTTGCAGGTAGTCGTTGTACAGGGTGAACAGGGCGAAGGCCAGTACGACGACGGCGCAGGCACTGAGCAGGATCTTGTGGCGGAATTTCAGGTTCATGTTTCGAGACCTTGAGCCAGTGAAAGGAGGGCGCCGCGTGCTTGTGGCACGAGTGGCGGAGCCTGTTGCAACGGTATCGGCCGATTCTGAAAAATGTTGAAAGACTAAATGTCGCAATAGTTGGCCGAATCGACCTCACAGGGTGACAAATCATTTCGAAGCCAACAGGCCCACCAATGTTCTGGCCGCTTGGCCGAGGGGTTGCTGTTTAAGCCAGAAGGCGTTCACCGGCAGTTGCAGTTCATTGCGGGTGTTCTGGAATCGCAGTCGCACCAGGCGTCCGTCCGCAAGCAGCGGCGCCACCCGCGCCAGCGGCAAGTCGCCCCAGCCCAGGCCGGCCTCGACCATCTGCAGGGCCAGGTCCAGGCTATCGGTACGCCAGTGCGAGGTGCCGATCAGCGAGCGGGGATCGCTCAGCGGCAGGTCGCGGCTGCACACCAGGATCTGCCGCAGGTTGACCAGGTCTTCGAGGTTACGGATGCGCCCTTCGCGTAGTGCGGGGTGATGTGGCGACAGGGTGGCCACCAGCGATTCCAGGGCGATGTGCTGGAAGCTGCGTCGCGGGTCCACCTGCAGCCCGGCGAAGGCCAGACACAGGCGCACCCGACCACTGTCGAGCAGTTGCAGGGCCTCTTCCTGCGGGGCGGCGAGCAGTTCGATGTCCAGCAGCGGGTAGCGCTCGCCCATGCGGGTGATGGCCCCGAGCAACGGGCGCTGATCGATATCCGGCACCACGGCGATGGCCAGGCTGCTTTCCAGCCCTCGCGACAGCTCCAGCGCATGCACCTCCAACAGCCCCAGCTGTTCGGCGATCAACCGGGCATGGGGCTCCAGGGCCTGGGCCTGGGCGGTCGGGCGTGCCTCCCGCGACCCACGCTCGAACAGCGTGTAGCCAAGCTCCGCCTCGAGGTTGCCGATGGCCATGCTCACCGCCGAGGGCACGCGCCCGAGCGCCCGCGCGGCAGCCGAGAATGAGCCGCGGTCGAGCACGGCGAGAAACAGCAGGATGGTATCGCTGGAAAAGTTCATGGCAGTCTCCTTTCAGTAAATCTGAAAGCTGCCGACTTTTTCTGTCAAGTATGTTGATGCATTCTGCGCGCCTTCGTCATATCCGCAACAAGGTAATCCCGTGCAAGGACTCAAACGCAAACTGGTCTACGTGACCTTCTATGAACTGATCGGCCTGTGCATGTCGACCCTGGGCCTGGCCTACCTGTCCGACACCCAGGCTTCGCACACCGGCCCCCTGGCAGTGATGATCACCACCATCGCCATGGCCTGGAACCTCATCTACAACAGCCTGTTCGAGTATTGGGAGAGCCGCCAGGCCACCCGCGGGCGCAGCCTCGGGCGGCGGGTGGCGCATGCCATCGGCTTCCAGCTGACCCTGGTGGTGTACCTGATCCCGCTGATCGCCTGGTGGCTGGACATGACCCTTGTGGAGGCGTTGATGGTGGATCTGGCGTTCATCGTCCTGGTGCCGTGCTACACCTTCGTCTACAACTGGGCGTTCGACCGCATCTTTGGGCTGCCGACTTCGGCGCTGGCGACCGCCTGAACGTGCTGCGTGCGCGGGGTCATGGCGGCAGGCGAATCAGCAACGGTTCCTGTGAGCGGCTTCCGAGCAAGCTGTCCTCCACCTGCCCCGACAGGTAATACACCCCGGCCATGGCGCCGCTCTGGCGATTCTCCATCAGCTCCTGCCATTCCTGGTTCAGCGCCACATTGAGGATCACCTGCAGCTGCTCGACCATCTGCGGCTGTTCACGGTCGTGGGTGATGATGCCGTAGCCGGTTGCCGCCACCGAGATCAACGCCCCTGCCGCCTTGCCCACCGCCGCCGCGATGGCACTGGCGGCACCGCGTGGCGCCAGTGTGGCGCCGAGTTTCTCGCTGGCCTGGGTGGCCACTGACGACAATCCGGCCTCGGTCTGCCCGGGGGCCTTGGCGGCCTGTTGGTGCAGGTGCTGGCGCAGGGACTGCCAGGCCAGCTGTTGGTCCAGCGACTTGGCCCGCAGCAGTTGGTAAAGCGAGGCATTGCGTGCATCCGGCGGGCCCAGGGCGATGATCGGGATGCGGTTGAGGCGCTGGCTGAACTGCTCGGGCGGGGCGTTGTAGCGCTGGATGATGGTCGGCAGTTGCTGGCCGAGCAGTTGCAGGTACAGCTCGCTGGCGCGGTCGCGGATACCCTCGGGGTTGATCTGTTCGGCCACCGGGTCGATGACCCGTTCGCGATACTGTTCCTGCAGGTACAGGCCCAGGCGCTTCTCCGCGGGTTCCTGGCCATTGCCATTGTGCATCTTGTACCAGGCTACCTTGAGCGTGAGCCACTGCTGAGTCCAGTAACCGGTGAACCAGGGGATGAAGTCGTTCTCGGTGCGTTGCTGCACTTGCTCCTTCCACACGCGCATGGAGCGGCGGGCGTAGTCGTTGGCCGATCCCGCAGCGGCGACCGAGGCCTCGATGATGTCCTGGTCGATGCGCTGCCAGACGGTCGGTGGCAGGTTCTGCGGCGGGGGCGGGGCGGGTGGGCGTTTGCCGGCGCAGCCGGCGAGGGCCAGCAGCAGGCAGAGCGGAACCATCGCGAGGATCGATTTCACGCGGATTGCCCCCTTGGCCAGAGGCTGGGTGATTTACCGAAGTATAGGTTTGTCTTGAGGGCATCATCGCGGGGCAAGCCCGCGGCAGCGCGTCAGCCCACCCGTTTCAGGTGCAGCAACGGGAATGGATCGCCTTGTCCATCCACCTCGCTGCGCCCGACCTGGACGAAGCCGTGTCTGAGGTAGAACCCCACGGCCTGTGGGTTCTGTTCGTTGACATCGACTTCTCGTACGCCCAGCTCATCGATCACATGGGCCAGCAAGGATTTGCCGATGCCCTGGCCACGGCAGGCCGGGTCGACGAAGAGCATTTCCAGCTTGCCCTCATGCACCCCGGCAAACCCTTGTATGTACCCTGCGCTGTCCGACCAGGCACGCAGCTGGACAAAACCCAGGTACTGCTCGCGCACCAGCGGGCGCAGGCGCTCGACGTATCCCGCCGGCAGGAAGTCGTGGGTCGCCCGCACCGAGGCTTCCCACAGATCGGCCAGTCGATCGTAGTGTTGCGCGCCGACTGGCGCGATAGTGAAGTTCATGAGCCCTCCAAGGCATTTAGGTCATCGGCGACAGGGTACGGCATTGCGCTATGCTCGGCATTGCGTCCGCGAACAGGAGAGCTGCTGATGAAGGGTGCCAAGGCCGATGCCTTGCTGTTGGTGGATGTGCAGTGCGCTTTCATGGAGGGCGCCGATGCGGTGCCTGGCCACCTGGCCCTGCAGCAGAGCATCGCCCGCTTGCTCGGCCGCGCCCGCCAGGCCGGGGTGGCGGTGATCTTCCTGCAGAACGACGGTGCGCC
Organism: Pseudomonas soli; assembly: GCF_021283165.2. Lineage (NCBI taxonomy): Bacteria > Pseudomonadati > Pseudomonadota > Gammaproteobacteria > Pseudomonadales > Pseudomonadaceae > Pseudomonas > Pseudomonas soli. Next base: position 3,973,541 of record NZ_CP128543.1, on the reverse strand, counting down.
GGGCAGCCCGGATGCCCCGCACAGTGCCGGCTGGCAGTTGTATTTCCCGCCGGCGCCGGGCGAGCACGTGCTGTTCAAGACCGAGGACGATGGCTTCCTCGAAACCGGGTTGCAAACCTTGCTCGATGAACGCGGGGTCCGCCACCTGGCCCTGGCCGGCCTGCTCTCGGAGATGTGCCTGGCGGCAACCGCCCGAGCCGCGCTGCGAAGAGGTTTCGAGGTGCTGCTGCCCCACGATGCCCACGCCACCTACGACGTGCCACCCGGCCCTGGCGGCTCGCCGGGAGTGCCCGCCGCCCTGGCAGCCCGGGCGGCGGAGTGGTCGCTGGGGGACGAGGTGCAGATCCTGCCTGGTGTCGAGGCCGTGGCGTTCAGCTTGGCCAGCACGACTGGCGGATGATGCTGCAGAAATTGCCCGGGCGGAATGCCGGCTCCTTGTCGGCGATGACGTCTGCCTTGACGTTGCCGAACGTGGTCTGCGGCTTGTCGCGGATACCGTCGTAGAAGGCCTGGATGATTGCTTCCTTGAAGCGCTCGCCGCGCGGATGCGCAGCCACCACGGCGTCGCGCTCGCCTGTGGCGAGGCCTTCGTGGTGCAGGCCGAGTACGTCGGTTTCCACGCCAGCGGTGACCAGCGCGATCAGCGGGTGCATGTGCTCGGGGATACCCGGCGTGGTGTGCAAGGCAATGGCCGTCCAGACCCGTTCGATATCGCGCTCGTCGATACGGTGCTGCTGCAGGAAGTCGCGGGCGGCGTTGGCGCCATCGACCTCGAAGCGGCAGCAGTCGCTGCTGTGGGTGTGGGTCAGGCCCATGTCGTGGAACATGCAGCCGCAGTACAGCAGCTCTGCGTCATATTCCAGGCCCAGGCGCCGGCCGGCGAGGGCGGCGAAATAATAGACGCGGCTGGAGTGGTGGAACAGCAGCGGCGAAGCGGTGTCGCGGACCAGCTCGGTGATCTCGCGGGTCATGGCGGTGTCGGGGATGTGGATGCCGGCGATTGACATGGTGATGGCTCCTTCGTGGGTGAGGTGGCCAGCTTGCCGCGCTATGCAAATGTCCTCAATTGACGTAATGCGTCAGATTCTGCCATTGTCGGTTGTCTTCAGACGTGCCTTGAGCGCACCGTGCGCAGGAGTTTGTGTGCCCATCACCCTTGCCATCCTCGCCATGCCCGGCGTGCAGCTGCTCGACGCCTGCGGCCCCCTCGACGTCTTTGCCGAGGCCAACCGCCAAACCGGGCGGGAGGCCTATCGCCTGTCGCTGCTGGCGTGCGAGCCCGGGCCGCTGGTCAGCTCGTCGGGTGCCAGGCTGTTGCCCGACGGCTGGATCGGCGATGCCCTTGGCCCCTTCGACACGTTGCTGATTGCCGGCACGCCCCTGGCCGCCGGGCAGCACCTGCGCAGCGGCATCCTCGATTGGTTGCGCGAGCATGCCGCCAGCAGCCGGCGCTATGGCTCGGTCTGTACCGGCGCCTTCGCCCTGGCCGCCGCCGGCCTGCTCGATGAGCGGCGCATCACCACCCACTGGGCGGTGGCCGAGGCGCTGGCACAGCGTTATCCGCAGGTCACGGTGGAGGCCGACGCGATCCAGGTGCACGACGGCAAGGTACGCACCGCCGCGGGCGTCACCGCAGGGCTCGACCTGGCCCTGGCGTTGGTGGAGGAAGACCTGGGCCGCGAGGTCGCCAAGCAGGTGGCAAGCCAGCTGGTGATGTATTTCAAACGCCCCGGCGGGCAGCTGCAGTTCAGCCGCCAGGGCGCCACGTCGACGGTGGGGCGTTCGGCGTTGCAGGGGTTGCAGCGCTACGTGGCGGCCAATCCGGCCGAGGATCATGGTGTCGCCCGTCTGGCGGCGCGGGTCGGCCTCAGCCCACGGCATTTCGCCCGGCTGTTCCAGGCCGACGTAGGCATGACCCCGGCGGCCTGGGTGGAACTGGCGCGGGTCAATGCGGCGCGCGAACGCCTGGAAGGCGGGCTGGAACCGCCCAAGCAAGTGGCGGCGCTGTGCGGCTTCGCCAATGCCGACACGCTGCGGCGGGCCTTCATGCGGCATGTCGGGGTGACCCCCGCCGAATACCGCAAGCGCTATGCCCGGCCGGTCTGATCCAGGTCGAGCTTGGCTTCCAGACGGTCCAGATGTTCATGCATCAGGTCCAGTGCCGCCTGGCCGTCACCGTTCTCCACCGCGTCGATGATCGCCGCATGCTCCTGCCAGGCGCAGTGCTCGCAGCAGGGCGCTTCGTAGCGGGCGATGATCAGCGAGGTCATCGGTACCAGGCCATTGAGAAAGCGTGCCAGCGGCGCGTTGGCGGCCATCTGCGCCAGCTTCATGTGGAACTCGCCGCCCAGGCGGATTGCCGTGCAGCGTTCGCCGCGTTCATGGTGCTGGCGCTCGCGCTCTACCAGCTGGCGCAACTGCCGGATCTGCGCCGGGCGGGCGCGTTGGGTGGCCAGGCCGATCAGCGTGGTTTCGGCCAGGCGCCGGGCGCTCAGCACCTGGCGCGCCTGTTCAGGGTCGGGGGCCGCCAGGTGCGCGGTATGACTGGGGCGCTGCACCACCACCTGCTGGTCGGACAGGCGCCCGAGCACCCGGCGGATCACGGTGCGGCTGACGCCGAAGGCATTGCCCAGCGCCTGCTCGGGCAGGGCGCTGCCCGGTGGCAGGCGCTGTTCGAGGATGGCATCGAACAGCCGGGGGTAGATCTGTTCCGCCGACAGGCGGGTCTCGCCGGCACCGAGCAGGGCAGGCAGGCGGGGGGCGGCTTGGGCGCAGGCGGTCATGGTCGCTCTCCTTCTTTGTTCAGTTGCCTGGTTGGTCGTCCGGGATATTCAGGGCGATGCCCATGCGCTGGCCCTCGGCGAGGATGTGCTGGCGCATCTGCTGGCTGGCCTTGGCGCTGTTGCGCTCACGGATGGCACGCACCACCGCCTCGTTTTCGCTGAGGCGCGCGGCCAGGTGTTCGGGCGAATTGCGCAGCATGTCGGCACTCTGCTTGAGGGCATTGCCGGTCTGCTGCACGACACTCTGGAAGATCGGATTGGTGGTCAGCGCGAACAGCGCCTCGTGGAAGGCGATATAGGCATTGATGCCGGCCTCGCTGTCGCCTGCGTCGAGGGCTTCGCGCATGTCCATCAGGGTCAGGCGCAACTGGCCGATGTCCTGGCTGCCGGCCGATTGCGCCACCAGGCCGGCAATGAAAGGCTCAAGGGTGTAGCGCAGCTCGAGCACGTCAGCCAGGCTGGCCTCGGCGATGCTGTCCGGCTCTTGCGCCTGGCTGGCGTCGGCATCGAGCACCAGCACGCCCTTGCCCGGCATCGAGCGCACCAGGCCCAGGGTTTCCAGCACGATCACCGCCTCGCGCAGGCTGGGCCGGCTGATGCCCAGCTGTTCGGCCAGCTCGCGCTGGCCGGGCAGCATGTCACCGCTGCGCCACTGGCCACGGGCCAGGGCCTGGCGGAGTTTCTCCACCACTGAATTGACTACGGTCGAAGAGCTGATCACGGTTCGCTCCTTGGTTGACGCTGCATCTTGGCCCTTGGCGGGCCGGCGCGGGGCGCCGGCGGCCTTGGGCTTAGAATTCCTGTTGATGGGGTTGGCCCTGCTTGCGGGTGGCCGGGGCGAAGCCGGGTTTGTTGGCCAGCACATTGTTGGCGCGTTCGAGGTCGATGTCCTTTTCCCAGCGGGCGATGGCCACGGTGGCGACGCAGTTGCCGATCAGGTTGGTCAGCGCCCGGCCAATGCCCATGAACCAGTCCACGGCCAGCACCAGCACCAGGCCGACCACCGGGATCGCCGGGACTGCGGTCAGGGTGGCGGCGAGAATCACCAGGGCCGAGCCTGGGATGCCGTGGGCGCCCTTGGAAGTCACCAGCGACACCAGAAGAATGGTCAGCAAATCGGTCATCGCCAGCGGCGTGCCGGTGGCGTTGGCGATGAACACGATGGCCAGGGTCAGGTAGATGGAGAAACCATCGAGGTTGAACGAGTAGCCGGTGGGGATGACCAGCCCGACGGTGGAGCTGCCGATGCCCAGGTGCTCGAGCTTGCGCATCACCTGCGGCAGCACGGCGTCGGAGGAGGCAGTGCCAAGGACGATGGATAGCTCTTCACGCAGGTACTTGATGAACGGCAGCAGCTTGAGCCCTGACAAGCGCATCACTGTGCCAAGAATGATCAGCACGAAGCCGGCGCAGGTCAGGTAGAACAGCGCTACCAGGCCGCCCAGGTGCTGCAGCGAGCTCAGGCCGTACTTGCTGGTGGTGAAGGCGATGGCGCCGAACACGCCGATGGGGGCCAGGCGCACGATCATGCCCATGATGCGGAAGATCACATGGCTGAGCTCGTTGATCAGCCGCGAAATGCCCGAGGCAGATTCACCGACCAGGTTCAGCGCGCTGCCGAACAGCACCGAGAACAGCAGCACCTGGAGAATGTTGTTGTCGGCGAAAGCGCCCAGTACCGAAGTGGGGATCAGGTCCATGAGGAAGGTGGTAGTGCTGTGGATGTGCGCGCCACGGTCGGCCAGGGCGCCGGCATCGGCGCTGGATAACTGGTCGAGGTGAATGTTGGCGCCACTGCCGATGCCGGTGGAGAAGGCAAACACCAGGCCGATGATCAGGGCCAAGGTCGTCAGCACTTCGAAGTAGATCACCGACTTCAGGCCGATACGCCCGACCTTCTTCAGATCGCCGGCGCCGGAAATGCCGCTGACCACAACGCAGAATACGATCAGGCCGATGAGCATCTTGATCAGCTTGATGAAGCCATCACCCAGGGGTTTGAGTTGCAGGGACAGGTCGGGGAAGCTCAGGCCGCAGATCACGCCAAGGGCGAGGCCGAGCACAACCTGGAGGAAAATCGAACGCGAACACCATTTGAGCATGGGAGGAGTCTCTGGTCGGTGTCCTTGCCCCCCAAGCCACACGGAGCGAAAGAGTGCAGGACTTAATTATTGTGGTCTTACCGGTTTGTTCACTGCGTGGGCTATAAAACGCCGATTTTCCGCATAATGCAAGGGTTTTTGGCCTTACCGGTCTGACCAGTTATGGTGCAGTGATAGGCAATCTGCTCTAGGGTGGTGCGCGGGGGATTTCACAGCTTGGCGAGCACCTGATCGACGGCTGCGATCAGCTTGCCGAGGTCCTTCGGGGGGGCACTGTGGATGACGCCGAAAAGATAGGCGCGTTGTTCATCTTCGTCATCGGGGTCGCTGAAGAACACTTTCGGCTTGACCCCCAACGCCTCGGCAAAACTTATCAGTGACTCGATGCTGGGGGTATAAGTGCCGGTTTCGAAACGGCTGATGGTCTTGGGGTCGAAGCCGGTTCGCTCGCCCAGTTGTGCCTGAGTGAAGCCTGCCAGTTTGCGGTAGCGGCGCAGGGCAGGACCTAGACCTGTTCTCGTCATCGCTTAATTCCCATTTAGAATCAAGCACTTAACGATATATGTCGATATAGCGCAACGCCATGATTCATCACCTTTATTTGCAAAATGTGATGTAATTCGTAGAATTCGCCACTTTGATTGATCAGTCATTCAAGTAGTCATCCAGGGTGATCCGGTCATCCACCGGCCCGCGTGCAAGCGGTGTCGGATATTGGAACTGATCCAGGATGAACGGTTCCGGCGCCGCTGGCCTTCTGTCAGGCCGCGTGTCGGGCGGTGTATGAAGGGAGTCTTGTCGTGCGTCAAAACCTGCCGGTGAATCCGGTCGAGCAAAGTTTTCCCGAGCACCAGCGGCTCATTTCGGCCACCGACACGGCCAGCCTGATTACCTATTGCAACGCCGAGTTCGCCGCCATCAGCGGCTTTAGCCAGGAAGAGCTGATCGGCAGCCCGCACAACCTGGTGCGCCATCCGGACATGCCAGAGGCGGTGTTCGAACGGATGTGGCAGTACCTCAAGGCGGGCCACAGCTGGATGGGCATCGTCAAGAACCGTTGCCGCAACGGCAACTTCTATTGGGTCAACGCCTACGTCACGCCGATGCTCGAGAATGGCCAGGTGATCGGCTACGAGTCGGTGCGTGTGCGCCCGACCCGGGAGCAGGTGGCCCGTGCCGAGGCGTTGTATGCCCGGCTGCGCGACGGCAAGGCAGCGCTGTCGCCGGCCCGGCGTGTGGCATTGCTCGGCCGGGCCATGGTGCTGCCAGTGTTGGCTGGGACCCTGGCCATTGCCGGCCACCAGCTGCTCCCAGATCTACCTGCACAGGGCTTGACCTTGGCGTTGTTCGCCGGCGTCGGGCTGTGGGCGCATGGCCGCATGGGGCTGCACTTGCAGCGCATCGTCCGGGTGGCCGACAACGCCTTCAGCGACCCGGTTGCGGCCTTGACCTACAGTGACCTGCCGGGCGCCGCCGGGCAGTTGGAGTTGATCCTGGTTAGCGAGGAGGCGCGCCTGAAGACCGCGCTGACTCGTTTGAGCGACCTTGCCGCGCAGATGGCCGGCGCCGCCCAGGATGCCGGGCGGCTTTCACGCAGCACCGAATCGGCGTTGCTGGAACAGCGTGCCGAGACTGACCTGACCGCCACCGCCATGACTGAGATGGCGGCCTCGATCGGCGAGGTTGCTGGCCACGTTCAACTCACCGCCGAGCAGGCGCAGACCGCGCACCTGCTGGCCGGGCAGGGCAGCCAGGTGGCCGACGCCACGGGGGCTGCGATCCAGAGCCTGGCCGGTACGGTCGGGCAGATCAACCAGGCGGTCAACGATCTGGCCGGTCAGACCGGCGCCATCGCCGAGGCGGCCGGGATGATCCGCGCCATTGCTGAGCAGACCAACCTGTTGGCGCTCAACGCCGCCATTGAAGCTGCCCGCGCCGGGGAGCAGGGCCGTGGCTTTGCGGTGGTCGCCGACGAAGTGCGGGCCCTGGCTGACAAGACCCGCCAATCCACGCTGCATATCCAGTCGATCATCGACAGTTTGCGCGGTGGCGCCGAGCAGGCGGTGAGCATCGCCAGCCAGGGTATCGAGGGCGCGCAACAGGGCGTGACCCAGGTCGCCCTGACTCAGGAAGCGTTGCAGGGCATCCGCCACGCCGTGCAGCGCATCAGTGACATGAGTCAGCAGATGGCCGCTGCTTCGCATGAGCAATCCAGCGTTGCCGAGGATGTCTCGCGGCAAATCAATGGGGTGGCGGGCACGGTCCAGCAGAGCGCGCACCGCGCCAATGCCGCCGCCGTGCGCGGCGCGGAGCTCGAGCAGGTGTGCGCCGGGCTGCGCGCCCTGGTGGAACGCTTCAACCGCTAGGTTGCGAGGCTTATGGACGACAATTACCGCGCGGCTGTCGATGCGGCCGCGATCTTTTCCGAAACCGATTTGCGCGGTTGCATTACCTACGTCAACCAGCAGTTCTGCAGCATCTCAGGCTATAGCCGCGAGGAGCTGCTGGGTGCCAACCATCGCATCCTCAATTCCGGGCTGCACGAGCCGACCTTCTTCCTCGAGATGTGGCGCGCCTTGGCAGCTGGCCGGGTATGGAAGGGCGAAATCTGCAACCGGGCCAAGGACGGCTCGCTGTACTGGGTGGACAGCACCATGGTACCGCTGATCGACCCGCAGACCGGCAAGGTGCGCAAGTATGTGTCGATCCGCTTCGACGTCACCGAGAAGCGTCAATTGTTGCACACCCTGCAGTGGCGCGTGGGGCACGACGTGCTGACCGGGCTACCCAACCGCGCCTATTTGTCCGACCTGCTCAACCAAGCCCTGGCGTTCTCTCGCCGCGAAAGCATTCCCCTGGCGGTATGCATGCTCGACCTCGATGGTTTCAAGGCGGTCAACGATGGCTATGGCCATGCCACTGGCGACCTGCTGCTGGTGGAGGTCGCCCAACGCCTGCAGCACATCCTGCGTGGCGGTGATGCCGTGGCGCGCCTGTCAGGGGACGAGTTCGTGCTGATCCTGCGGCATATCGAAGGTCCGCAGCAGCTGGATGCCGCGTTACGGCGCATTCTCCAGGCGCTGGCCGCGCCCTACACGGTACGCGAGCAGCCGTTGAGCCTGAGCGCGAGCATTGGTGTCACCCTGTTCCCGCAGGACGACGAGGATGCCGACACCCTCGTGCGCCACGCCGACCAGGCCATGTATGTGGCCAAGCAGCGCGGACGCAATCGCTACCACCTGTTCGACGTGTCCCAGGAACTTGAGCTCAAGGCCACCCACCAGACCGTGGCGCGGGTGCGCCAGGCCCTTCGCCAGGGCGAGCTGTGCCTGCACTACCAGCCGAAGGTGAACATGCGCAGCGGACAAGTGATCGGTTTCGAAGCCTTGCTGCGCTGGATGCACCCCTCCAAGGGGCCGGTACCGCCGGGGGAGTTCCTGCCCTTTGTGGAGCAGACCGACCTGATCGTCGAGCTGGGCGAATGGGTCATCGACCAGGCTTTGACCCAGTTGCAGCAGTGGCAGCTGTCCGGACGCGATTGGTCACTGAGCGTCAACATCGCCGCCCGCCAGTTGCAGCGCGGTGACTTCGCCCAGCGCCTGGAGCGCTTGCTGGCGCGCCATCCCGGGGTGTCGCCAGCGCGCCTGGACCTGGAGATCGTCGAGTCGGTGGCGATCGACAACCTGCCGCGGGTCGGCCGCTGCCTGGATGCCTGCCGTGCATTGGGCGTGCGATTTTCCCTGGATGACTTCGGCACCGGCTACTCCTCGCTGAGCTACCTCAAGCGCCTGCCGGCGCAGACCATCAAGATCGACAAGTCCTTCGTGCGCGACATCCTGCATGACCATGACGACCTGGCCCTGACCGGCGCGGTGATCGGGCTTGCGCGGGCGTTCGGGCGTGAGGTGATCGCCGAAGGGGTGGAGAGTGTCGAGCATGGCCGGATACTGATGGAACTGGGGTGCGAGCTGGCTCAGGGGTATGGCATTTCCCGCCCCATGCCGGCGGATGAGTTGGCAAGGTGGGTGACCGATTACCGCCCACCTGTACAGTGGCAAGAGTTCTCCTGAGCGAAGGCGCCGGTCTGTCTATCGGCGGCGGAAGGCGGTTTGATGATTCTTGTGAAATTGGTCATTGGCGAACCCGTGCTTTCAGCAGAGCGCCGTCAACCCGTTCGAGCGCGACCGGTACGCGGTGGTTGAAGCGTCCGGCGCTCAGGTCGAACCTTTACGCAATGCCACCCAGGCGAGGCGGGGGAAGCAGTTAGCGAGGGATCGCTGCTGCTTCATGCATGAAAAGAATAGCGAGCCTGGTGGTGCGCGCCTGGCCGGGGCTACATGGATAGCACCCGTTCAGGTCATGGGCGCCGTGCTCTTCACCGCCGCCAGCTCCGGATGCGCCACCAGTTTGTCGATATGCAGCTCGTCGTTGTTCATCCAGGTCTCGGTCAGCACCCGGTAATGCTCCATGTCGCGGCAGCGCATGCGCAGGCTGTAGTCGAAGTGCCCGCTGATCAGCTGGCACTCGTAGACTTGCGGGCAGGCGCGCACGGTGGCCTCGAAGGCCCGCTGCGCCGAGCGCCCACTCTGGTTGGACAGGGCCACCAGCACCAGCAATGACAATCCGGGGGAGACTTGCTGCAGGTCGATAATGGCCCCGTAACCGCGGATCACCCCGCGCCGCTCCAGCTTGCGCACACGTTCCAGGCAGGGCCTGGGCGTCAGGTGCACGAGGGTGGAGAGCTTTTCATAGGTGATCCTTCCTTGGTGGCGCAGCACGTCGATGATCGCTTCATCAATGCGATCCAGCGGTGTGGCGGCAGGGGTGATGGCCTTGGTATCCATATGCGGCGTGACTTCACTTGAGGCGGTTGGAGAGGAACTGCCGCAGGCGCTCGCTCTGTGGCTGGTCGAGGATCTCGGCGCTGCCGCTTTCCTCGACCAGGCCCTGGTGCAGGAACAGCACCTGGCTCGATACCTGGCGGGCAAACCCCATTTCATGGGTGACCATGAGCATGGTACGTCCTTCCTCGGCGAGCGTCTGTATCACCTTGAGCACTTCGCCGACCAGCTCCGGGTCGAGTGCCGAGGTGGGCTCGTCGAACAGGATGATTTCCGGCTCCATGGCCAGCGCCCGGGCGATGGCCACGCGCTGTTGCTGGCCGCCGGAGAGAAACGCCGGATACTGCTCGGCGGCGCGGGCCGGCAGGCCGACCTTGTCCAGGTACTTGCGCGCCCGCGCCTCGGCTTCGCTGGCGCTGATCCCCAGCACCTTGCGTGGCGCCAGGCAAATGTTTTCCAGCACGGTCAGGTGGCTCCACAGGTTGAAGTGCTGGAACACCATGGCCAGACGCGTGCGCAGGTTCTGCAACTGGGCCGGTGGCGGGGTGCGGGTGCCGGGGTGGATCTCCAGGGTCTGGCCGTCGAGGGTGATGCTGCCGGCATTGGGCTGCTCGAGGAAGTTGATGCAGCGCAGGAAAGTGCTCTTGCCCGAGCCGCTGGCGCCGATCAGGCTGATCACGTCGCCCTTGCGCGCCTGCAGCGAGACGCCCTTGAGCACCTGGTGCTCGCCGTAGTGCTTGTGCAGGCCCTCGACGCTGAGCTTGATCGCGCCAGTATGGGCGTGCGCCCTTGGAGCCTGGGCGAAGGTGGAAAGTGGTAGTGCGGTAGCAGTCATGTTTTCAGCCTCGTACAGGGTCAAGGAAGCGCATCCAGCGCCGTTCGGCCACGCGGAACAGGCCGACCAGGGCGAAGGACAGCAGCATGTACAGCAGGGCGGCCACGCCGAAGGCCTGGAAGGTCAGGAAGGTCGCGGCGTTGGCGTCACGGGCCACCTTGAGGATGTCGGCGACGGTGGCGGTGAAGGCCAGCGAAGTGGCATGCAGCATCAGGATCAGTTCGTTGCTGTAGGCCGGCAGCGAGCGGCGCAGGGCGGCGGGCAGCACCAGGAACAGGCTGAGCTTCCAGCCGCGCAAGCCATAGGCCTGGGCCGCCTCCAGCTCGCCGGCGGGCAGGTTGCGGATGGCCCCGGCAAAGATTTCCACGGTGTAGGCACAGGTGTTGAGCACGAACGCCAATAAGGTGCAGTTGAGTGCGTTGCGGAAAAACTGGTCGAGCAGGGCATGGTCGCGCACCACCTGCAGGCTGTAGAGCCCGGTGTAGCAGATCAGCAGCTGGATATAGAGCGGCGTGCCGCGGAACACGAAGGTGTACAGTTGTACCGGCAGGCGCAGCCAGGCATGACGCGAGGTGCGCGCCAAGGCCAGGGGCAGCGACAAGGCGAAGCCCAACACCATGCTGGCCAGGAACAGCCAGAGGGTCATGGCCAGGCCCGAGAGGCCGGTGCCATCGCTGTAGAGATAGGCCAGGCCGTATTCCTGAAGGAGTTCGATCATCGCGCCAGCTCCTTGATGCCGGTGTTGTAGCGCCGCTCGAGGTACTTGAGCAGGCGGTTGGACAAGGTGGTGATGACCAGGTAGACCAGGCCCGCCAGGCACAGGAAGAACAGCATGTCATTGGTGGTCTTGCCGGCGTTCTGCGCGGCCTTGACCAGGTCGGCCAGGCCGATGATCGACACCAGCGCGGTGGACTTGAGCAACACCAGCCAGTTGTTGCCCAGCCCCGGCAGGGCGAAGCGCATCAACTGCGGGAACAGCACCAGTCGAAACCGCTGTGCCTGGCTCAGGCCATAGGCGGTGGCGGCCTCCAGTTGCCCGGCGGGTACGCTGAGGATGGCGCCGCGCAAGTTCTCGGTGAAGTAGGCGCCGTAGATGAAGCCCAAGGTGAGCACGCCGGCGCTGAACGGGTCGATTTCGACATAGTTCCAGCCCAGCATCTCGGTCAGGTCGTTGAGCCAGATCTGCATGCTGTAGAAGATCAGCAGGATCAACACCAGGTCGGGAACGCTGCGGATCAGCGTGGTGTAGAGGGTGGCCGGAAGACGCAGCAGCCTTGATCGCGACAGCTTGGCGCTGGCGCCGATCAGACCCAGTGCGAGGCTGAGCGCCAGTGACAGCAGAGCCAGCTTGAGGGTCATCCAGGTGCCCTGGGCCAGCAGCGGGCCGAAGCCTTGCAGGCCGTGAGAGAGGAGGTCGTTCATGACAGGATCTCGCGGGGAGGCCGTCGCGGGGCAAGTCGGGTCGCCGCATCGCCGCTCCCACGCAGTCGTCAACCCGTGGGAGCGGGTTTGCCCCGCGATCGGCGCATTAGGTCACTCGTTGTAGATATCCACGTCGCCGACATACTTCTTCTGGATCTCGGCGTAGGTGCCGTCGGCATGGATCATGGCGATGCCCTTGTCGAGCAGGGCCTTGAGTTCGGGATCGTTCTTGCGCAGGCCCATGGCGATGTCCAGCGGCAAGGTTGGGTCCTTGATCGCCGGGCCGCTCTTGAAGTCGGCACCTTCGGGCTTGGAGAGGAAGTTGAGCTGGGCTTCGAGCTTGTCGGTGACGGTGGCGTCGAGGCGGCCATTGATCAGGTCGGCGTAGTTCTGGTCCTGGCTCTGGTAGGCCTTGACCTGCGCGCCCTGCGGCGCCAGCACGGCGCGGGCGTAGGCTTCCTGCAACGAGCCCTGGAGCACACCGACCTGCTTGCCCTTGAGCGATTCGGTGGTGTCGCCGAAGTCGGCTGACTTGCGCACGATCACCGAGGTGGGGCTGAGGAACAGGCGGCTGGTGAAGTCGATCTGCTTCAGGCGTGCCGGGGTGACGGCCATGGACGACATGATGGCGTCGAACTTGCGGGCGCGCAGGGCCGGGATCATGCCGTCGAACTCGTTGTGCACCCAGGTGCACTTGACCTGCAGCTTGGCGCAGATGGCATTGCCCAGGTCGATGTCGAAGCCTTGCAGGCTGCCATCGGCGGCGACGGATTCGAAAGGTGGGTATTCGGGGAAGACGCCGAAGCGGATCTCGGTCCACTCCTTGGCCTGGGCAACGCTGGTGGCACACAACGAGAACAGCAGCACGCCGAGGCGTTTTCGCATGGAGAACATGGTCTTGGGTCCCTGGGTGTTGTTATTGGTAGTAGGGCGGTTGAAGCTTGTAGGTCCGTCATTGACTCATGGGTCGCGCTCAGAATGCGCGAGATAGACAGGTTTTTTGTGTCGTTTGCCAGCGCGTGGGAGGCCGGATTCGGCTGTTAGTGGGCCACTTGCAGCCGAAACGGCTGTTCCGACAAAGATTTATGGATGTGCGACAGCCGTTTCGGTCATTGGGGCCGCCAAGCGGCCCCGCGTGTAAGGTCAGGCAGCACTGGCCTTGCGCTCACGCCCTTTTGGCTGCAGCAAGGCAAACAGGTCCTTCGGGTTCTCGAGTTCAGGCACCAGCGCAATGTCGTGCCCGATGTCCAGGGCGCGGGCCACGTCGAGTACATAGCGCAGCGCCGAGTAGTCCTCCAGGGCGAAGCCGACCGAGTCGAACAACGTGACTTGCCCGACGTTCTCGCGGCCTGCGGCGCTGCCCTCGACCACCTGCCAGAACTCGGTGGTCGGTGAGTTGGCGGGCATCTGCTGGATCTCGCCTTCGATCCGGCTCTGCGGTTCGTACTCGACGATCACCCGGGCACGCTCGACGATGTCGCGGTGCAGTTCGGTCTTGCCCGGGCAGTCGCCGCCCACGGCATTGAGGTGCATGCCCGGTTCGATCAGTTCCGGGGTGAGGATGGTGGCGTAGGCCTTGTCGGCGGTAACCGTGGTGACGATGTCGGCCCCGCGCACTGCCTCGGCCACGTTGCCGGCGATGGTCAGCTTCAGTTGCGGGTAGCCGGCCAGGTTGGCTGCCAGTTTCTCCGAAGCCTTGCGGTCGATGTCGAACAGGTGGATCTCCTCGATGCCCAGCAGGGTATGGAAGGCGATGGCCTGGAACTCGCTTTGCGAGCCGTTGCCGATCAGCGCCATGCGCTTGCTGTCCGGGCGCGCCAGGTAGCGGGCGGCCAGGGCCGAAGTGGCGGCGGTACGGATGGCGGTGGTCAGGGTCATCTCGCTGAGCAGCACCGGCGCGCCGGTATCGACATCGCCCAGGGCGCCGAAGGCCATCACGGTGAGCAGGCCGTTGTGGGTGTTCTTCGGGTGGCCGTTGACGTATTTGAAGGCGTACAGGCTGGCGTCGGACACCGGCATCAGTTCGATCACACCGTCCGGCGAGTGGTTGGCCAGGCGCGCGCATTTCTCGAAGTCGTGCCAGCGCAGGTAGTCCTGGCGGATGTATTCGGCCATCTCGGCCAGACAGGTGGGCAGGCCCTTGCGGTTGACCAGGCGGGCGAGGTCATTTACGTCGATGTAGCGGGTCATGATGGTTCTCCTTGACGGGTCAGTGGCGCGAGGGCAGGTGGATTTCGGCGAGCATGCAGCGGGCGCTGCCGCCGCCGATGCGTTCGATATGGTCGATGTTCACCACCAGCGGATGGCTGTGGCGTTCGACCTGGCGGCGCTGCTGCGGATCGAGCGAGCGCCAGGCGCTGCGCGACATCACCAGCAGCGAGCGGCCGTCGCGATCGTGGACCTCGAGCATGTTGCCGGCGAAGTTCTCCAGCTGATCGAAGTTCAGCGCCAGCACCTGCTTGTCGGTGTCGCGCAGCGAATGTTCCAGTGCGCGGCGTTCGTCTGGGTGGGGCAGGGCATCGAGGCAGGCCACGGCGAGCTGGCGGCCGACATTCATCATCACGTTGCTGTGGTAGATCGGCGCCTGCTGGCGGTCCACCGCGTGGAACAGGCACAGGCGGTAGTCCAGGTGCTCGGCGAACTGGCGCAGGGCGCGTTCGTGGGTGCGCCCGGAGTGACAGGCGTAGCTGATGCGGTGCTCACGGTCCAGGACCATGCTGCCGGTGCCTTCGAGGAACAGATTCTGCTGTTCCAGCGGGCTCAGGTCGACGGTGCGCTGGATGGCGAAGCGCTCGCTCAGCACGCCCAGTACGCCCTTGCTGCGTTCCAGGCGGCGGTTCTTGCCCTCCATCGGGTAGAGCACCAGGCTGCCGTCGGCATGGCTGCTCCAGCAGTTGTTGGGGAAGATCGAGTCAGGGGTATGAGGTTCGGGGGTGTCCTGTACCACCAGTACGTCGACGCCGTGCTGGCGCAGGCAGTCGACGTAGCCGTCGAACTCTTCCAGGGCCTTTGCGCTGGCGGTCTCTGGGTCCAGCGGCGCTTGCTGGAAGCGGTTGTTGGCGGCGGTGTCGGGGTTGAAGGCGAACCGCGCCGGGCGAATCATGAGGACGGTATTTGTTGTTTGCATTGGGCACGCATCCGCGGGTGGGCTGTGTGACCATTGTCGGGGGGATCGGGAAGAAATCCCGGCTGAAGCGTGAGTGGGGAGCAGCCAGAAACAGCTGAAGTGGATGGGATGGCAGCCGAATCGGCTGTATGCCGCTATGGTGGGGGAGTCAAAGAGAAACGGCGCCTCGAAGGGCGCCGTTTTCTTTATTGCCGGAACACAGTATTACTTGTGCAGCTCTTCAGCCGCATACAGGGTGTTCTCCAGCAGGCATGCCCGGGTCATCGGGCCCACGCCGCCCGGCACCGGGGTGATCCAGCCGGCCCGGGGCAGGGCGGTCTCGTAGACCACGTCGCCAACCAGCTTGCCGTCTTCCTGGCGGTTGATGCCGACGTCGATGACGATGGCGCCTTCCTTGACCCACTCACCCTTGACCAGCCCCGGCTTGCCGGCAGCGACCACCACCAGGTCGGCGCGGCCGACGTGGCCGGCCAGGTCCTTGGTGAAACGGTGGCAGACGGTGACGGTGCAGCCGGCCAGCAGCAGCTCCATGGCCATTGGCCGGCCGACGATGTTGGATGCGCCGACGATCACCGCGTTCATGCCGTACAGGTCCTGGCCGGTGCTGTGCAGCAGGGTCATGATGCCTTTCGGGGTGCAGGGGCGCAGCAGCGGGATGCGCTGGGCCAGGCGGCCGATGTTGTAGGGGTGGAAACCGTCCACGTCCTTGTCCGGGCGGATGCGCTCGAGCAGCAGCGAGGCGTCCAGGTGCTCCGGCAGCGGCAGTTGCAGGAGAATACCGTCGACTGCCGGGTCGTCGTTGAGCCGGTCGATCAGATCGGCCAGGGCTTGCTGCGTGGTATCGCTGGGCAGGTCGAACGCCTGGGAAATGAAGCCGACCTCTTCACAGTCCTTGCGCTTGTGCGAGACATAGACTTGGGAGGCCGGGTCGCTGCCGACCAGGATCACCGCCAGGCCTGGCGTGCGCAGGCCCTGCTGGCGGCGCTCGGCGACACGTTGGGCGATCTGCTGGCGCAGGTTGGCGGCGATCGCCTTGCCATCGATAAGGTGTGCAGTCATAGACGCGTGATTAACCATCGAGAAGGGAACATATATAAGAAGCGCACATTCTCGCACGACATGGCCCAAGGGCAAAGGCGGGTGGTCGGGCAAATCCCCTAACCCCTTCAATAATTTAAATTTTTTTGCGAAAGGTGTTGACGCCTCTCAGGGTCGCCTATAAGATTCGCCGCACTTGTCGGGCACTGCCTGGCACGGGTTGGCAAAGCCAGGCAGAATAAGTGATTCACTTGTTCGGCTTGGCTGGAAGCTTAAGCGCCCGTAGCTCAGCTGGATAGAGCATCCGCCTTCTAAGCGGATGGTCGCAGGTTCGAGTCCTGCCGGGTGCGCCATTAGGCTCGGGCAAGTAAGCAGTAACGCGTTATGGTGGGCGTAGCTCAGTTGGTAGAGCGCCGGATTGTGATTCCGGTTGTCGTGGGTTCGATTCCCATCGTCCACCCCAGATTTTTCAGGGGCGCCTCGATTGAATGATCCGGCGCCCTTGTTCTAAGCGTTTCATGCGGACGTGGTGAAATTGGTAGACACACTGGATTTAGGTTCCAGCGGCGCAAGCTGTAAGAGTTCGAGTCTCTTCGTCCGCACCATGTTTCTGTAAGGCTGTACCGCAACACTGCATTATGGTGGGCGTAGCTCAGTTGGTAGAGCGCCGGATTGTGATTCCGGTTGTCGTGGGTTCGATTCCCATCGTCCACCCCATATTTTCAGAAGGCGCCCGGATCGAATGATCGGGCGCCTTTTTTGTTTCTGCCATCCGGTGCCTGTGGCTACTGGTGGTCAGGCGATAAAAGCTGTTAGATTTCAGCCGGTTGAATGCCTGGCCGAACAGGCTGCCAGAGGAGTAGCGCAAATGATTGCAAAAGAGGCGCGCCAGGCCCTGGCGCTGCAGCGTTTTGCCGAGGCCAATCCGCAGTTGCTCGAAGAAATCCGTGAGCTGGATGCCCGCGAGCAGGCCCAGCAGATCGAATGGGCGTTCGAGGATGCAGCCCAGGAGCAGGGTGTCCAGCCTTGGGAGTACGCGTTGCAGTTGATCGCCGAGTCGCCGGAGCAGTTGCAGGCCATGCGCCTGGAAGTGCACCGCGAGGTGGCCGAGGCGTTGGGCCTGGCTTGGGAAGAATACTGCCAGTTCAACGATATCGAGCCGCAATAAAACTGGCGATCGCCCAGGCTGTTGTTTGTTTGACAAGGTTTTACAACTGCGCGGCATTCGAAGTGACGCGCGGTCGTTATATGAATAGGCTCGACGCCCCGTCGTGCGGGCCTTCCAGGGAAATCGACCGGCGTGTTTCGCCGACAATCCGGGTGGGGTGACTTCTGGTGCGCGAGTCACTAGAATGTTCGCCCTTGATTCTGGAGTCGGGTTATCGCCGGCTAACGTCTGTGCAACGAGGAATATCCATGCAAGTTTCTGTTGAAAACACTTCCGCTCTCGAGCGCCGCATGACCATCGCCGTTCCGGCCGAGCGCGTCGAGAACGAAGTCAACAAGCGTCTGCAGCAGACTGCCAAGCGCGCCAAGATCGCGGGCTTCCGCCCGGGCAAGGTGCCGATGAGCGTGATTCGCCAGCGTTTCGAGGCCGATGCCCGTCAGGAAGCCTTCGGTGACCTGGTCCAGGCGTCCTTCTACGAAGCCATCGTCGAGCAGAAGCTGAACCCGGCCGGCGCGCCTGCCGTCGAGCCAAAGTCGTTCGAAAAAGGCAAGGACCTCGAGTTCGTCGCCATCTTCGAAGTCTTCCCTGAGTTCACCGTTGCCGGTTTCGACTCGATCGCCGTCGAGCGCCTGAGCGCCGAAGTGGCTGACGCCGACCTGGACAACATGCTGGAAGTCCTGCGCAAGCAGAACACCCGCTTCGAGGCCGTCGAGCGCGCCGCGCAGAACGACGACCAGGTCAACATCGACTTCGTCGGCAAGATCGACGGTGAAGCCTTCGCCGGTGGTTCCGCCAAGGGCACCCAGCTGGTGCTGGGCTCCGGCCGCATGATCCCGGGCTTCGAAGAAGGTCTGGTTGGCGCCAAGGCTGGCGAAGAGCGCGTGGTCAACGTGACCTTCCCAGAGGACTACCAGAACCTGGATCTGGCGGGCAAGGCCGCCGAGTTCACCATTACCGTCAACAGCGTTTCGGCTCCTGTGCTGCCAGAACTGAACGAAGCTTTCTTCGCCCAGTTCGGCATCAAGGAGTCGACCCTGGAAGGCTTCCGCGCCGAAGTTCGCAAGAACATGGAGCGTGAACTGCGCCAGGCCATCAAGACCAAGGTCAAGAACCAGGTCATGGACGGTCTGCTGGCCGCCAACCCGGTCGACGTGCCGAAAGCCCTGGTGGAAAACGAAGTCAACCGTCTGCGCGTGCAGGCCGTTCAGCAGTTTGGTGGCAACATCAAGCCTGAGCAGTTGCCAGCCGAGATGTTCGAAGAGCAGGCCAAGCGCCGCGTGGTCCTGGGCCTGATCGTTGCCGAAGTGGTCAAGCAGTTCGACCTGAAGCCGGACGAGGCCAAGGTTCGCGAAGTCATCGAAGAGATGGCCTCGGCCTACCAGGAGCCTGAGCAGGTCATCGCCTGGTACTACAAGAACGACCAGCAGCTGAACGAAGTGCGTTCGGTTGTACTGGAAGAACAAGTTGTAGATACTGTCCTGCAGAAAGCGACTGTGACCGACAAATCGGTCTCGTACGAAGAAGCCGTGAAACCAGCCCAGGCAGCTGCCGACGCTGAGTAACAGGCTACTCTCGTAGGAAACCCCCACAAGCCAGCCTTCGCGCTGGCTTGTGCGTATTCAAGCCATGACTATTTGGGAGTGAGCGCAGGACATGTCCCGCAATTCTTATATTCAGCAGAGCTCTGACATCCAGGCCGCGGGCGGCCTGGTCCCGATGGTTATCGAGCAGTCCGCCCGTGGCGAACGCGCCTACGACATCTATTCGCGCCTCCTGAAGGAGCGCGTGATCTTCCTGGTCGGCCCTGTAGAGGACTACATGGCCAACCTGGTAGTGGCGCAACTGCTGTTCCTTGAGGCGGAAAACCCGGACAAGGATATCCATCTTTACATCAACTCCCCAGGCGGCTCGGTGACCGCTGGCATGTCGATCTACGACACCATGCAGTTCATCAAGCCGGACGTCTCGACCATCTGCATTGGCCAGGCCTGCAGCATGGGCGCCTTCCTGCTCGCGGCAGGTGCCGCCGGCAAGCGCCACTGCCTACCCAACTCGCGGGTGATGATTCACCAGCCGCTGGGCGGCTTCCAGGGCCAGGCGACCGATATCGAGATCCACGCCCAGGAAATCCTCAACATCAAGGCGCGCCTGAACGAGCTGCTGGCCCATCACACCGGCCAGCCGCTGGAAACCATCAAGCGCGACACCGAGCGTGACAACTTCATGAGCGCTGCGCGCGCGGCCGAGTACGGCCTGATCGACTCGGTCTACGACAAGCGGCAACTGGCATCCTGAAGCAATGCGCCAGGGCGGGTGGGTGCAGAATGCGCCTACCCGCGGACTTGAAAAAGCCAGCGATTGCCTTCATCTTGTGTTTCAAGCCTACCGGATTGGATCGATCGAATGACTGACACCCGTAACGGCGAGGACAACGGCAAATTGCTCTATTGCTCCTTCTGCGGCAAAAGCCAGCACGAAGTGCGCAAGTTGATTGCCGGCCCCTCGGTATTTATCTGCGACGAGTGCGTCGACCTGTGCAACGACATCATCCGTGAGGAGGTGCAGGAAGCCCAGGCCGAGAGCAACGCGCACAAGCTACCCTCGCCGAAAGAAATCAGCGGTATCCTGGACCAGTACGTCATTGGTCAGGAACGCGCGAAAAAGGTGCTGGCAGTAGCGGTGTACAACCACTACAAGCGCCTGAACCAGCGTGACAAGAAGGGCGACGAAGTCGAACTGGGCAAGAGCAACATCCTGCTGATCGGGCCGACCGGCTCGGGCAAGACGCTGCTGGCCGAGACACTCGCGCGCCTGCTGAACGTACCGTTCACCATTGCCGATGCCACCACCTTGACCGAAGCCGGTTATGTTGGTGAGGACGTCGAGAACATCATTCAGAAACTGCTGCAGAAGTGCGACTACGATGTGGAAAAGGCCCAGATGGGCATTGTCTACATCGACGAGATCGACAAGATCTCGCGCAAGTCGGACAACCCGTCCATCACCCGTGACGTTTCGGGCGAGGGCGTGCAGCAGGCGCTGTTGAAGCTGATCGAGGGCACCGTTGCCTCGGTACCGCCGCAAGGCGGTCGCAAGCACCCGCAACAGGAGTTCCTGCAGGTCGATACCCGCAACATCCTGTTCATCTGCGGTGGCGCGTTCTCTGGCCTGGAAAAGGTCATCCAGAACCGCTCCACCAAGGGCGGCATCGGCTTCAGTGCCGAAGTGCGCAGCAAGGAAGAGGGCAAGAAGGTCGGCGAGTCGCTGCGTGAGGTCGAGCCGGACGATCTGGTCAAGTTCGGCCTGATTCCGGAGTTCGTCGGCCGTCTGCCGGTTCTGGCGACGCTGGACGAGCTGGACGAGGCTGCGCTGATGCAGATCCTCACCGAGCCGAAGAACGCGCTGACCAAGCAATACGCCAAGCTGTTCGAGATGGAAAGCGTCGACCTCGAGTTCCGCAGTGATGCGCTCAAGGCCGTCGCGCGCAAGGCCCTGGAGCGCAAGACCGGCGCCCGTGGCCTGCGTTCGATCCTCGAGGGCGTGCTGCTCGACACCATGTACGAGATCCCTTCGCAGAAGGATGTCAGCAAGGTGGTGATCGACGAGAGCGTCATCGAAGGCTCTTCGCAGCCGCTGCTGATCTACGAGAACAGCGAGCCGCAAGCCAAGGCCGCTCCCGACGCCTGATCGGGAACGGGGTAGCAACAGGAAGGGGCCTTTTGGGCCCCTTTTTGCATTTCATGGCCTGGGCGCTTGTAATTTCCCAGGGCTGCCCCCACATTAGCCCCAAGCACCATTTCCAACGGTTTCCGGCCACATGGCCGCTGTAGAGGCGAAATCATGAAGACCACCCTCGACTTGCCTCTTTTGCCATTGCGTGACGTTGTCGTCTATCCGCACATGGTCATCCCACTGTTCGTGGGGCGTGAGAAGTCCATCGAGGCCCTCGAGGCCGCGATGACGGGCGAGAAGCAGATCCTCCTGCTGGCCCAGAAGAATCCTGCCGACGACGATCCAGGCGAAGACGCCCTGTATCGCGTGGGCACCGTCGCCACCGTCTTGCAACTGCTCAAGCTGCCCGATGGCACCGTCAAGGTGCTGGTCGAGGGTGAGCAGCGTGGCGCTGTCGAGCGCTTCAACGAAGTCGATGGCCATATCCGTGCCGAAGTCAGCCTGATCGACGAAGTCGAGACCGCCGAGCGCGAGTCCGAGGTCTTCGTGCGCACCTTGCTGTCGCAGTTCGAGCAATACGTGCAACTGGGCAAGAAAGTCCCGGCCGAAGTGTTGTCGTCGCTCAACAGCATCGAAGAGCCTGGCCGCCTGGTCGATACCATGGCCGCGCACATGGCGTTGAAGATTGAGCAGAAGCAGGAGATCCTCGAGATCGTCGAGCTGCAGGCGCGTGTCGAGCACGTGCTGGCGCTGCTCGATGCGGAGATCGACCTGCTGCAGGTCGAGAAGCGCATCCGTGGTCGCGTGAAGAAGCAGATGGAGCGCAGCCAGCGCGAGTACTACCTGAATGAGCAGATGAAGGCCATTCAGAAGGAGCTCGGCGATGGCGACGAAGGTCACAACGAAGTCGAGGAGCTGAAAAAGCGCATCGACGCCGCAGGCCTGCCCAAGGATGCCCTGGCCAAGGCCCAGGCCGAGCTGAACAAGCTCAAGCAGATGTCGCCGATGTCGGCCGAAGCCACCGTGGTGCGCTCGTACCTCGACTGGCTGGTGCAGGTGCCGTGGAAGGCCCAGAGCAAGGTGCGCCTGGACCTGACCAAGGCCGAGGAGATCCTCGACGCGGACCACTACGGCCTGGAAGAGGTCAAGGAACGCATCCTCGAGTATCTCGCCGTGCAGAAGCGGGTGAAGAAGATCCGTGGCCCGGTGCTGTGCCTGGTCGGTCCACCTGGCGTGGGCAAGACCTCGCTGGCCGAGTCGATCGCCGCCGCCACCAACCGCAAGTTCGTGCGCATGGCCCTGGGGGGCGTGCGTGACGAAGCCGAGATCCGTGGTCACCGTCGTACCTACATCGGTTCGATGCCCGGTCGTCTGATTCAGAAAATGACCAAGGTCGGTGTACGCAATCCGCTGTTCCTGCTCGACGAGATCGACAAGATGGGCAGCGACATGCGCGGCGACCCGGCCTCGGCGTTGCTTGAGGTGCTCGACCCCGAGCAGAACCACAACTTCAACGACCACTATCTGGAGGTCGACTACGACCTCTCGGACGTGATGTTCCTGTGCACCTCGAACTCGATGAACATCCCGCCGGCGCTGCTTGACCGCATGGAAGTCATCCGGCTGCCGGGCTACACCGAGGACGAGAAGATCAACATCGCGGTCAAGTACCTGGTGCCCAAGCAGGTCAAGGCCAATGGTTTGAAGAAGGATGAGCTGGAGGTCGACGTTTCGGCCATCCGCGACATCATCCGTTACTACACCCGCGAGGCCGGCGTGCGTGGTCTGGAGCGCCAGATCGCCAAGGTCTGCCGCAAGGTGGTCAAGGAGCACACCGGCGCCAAACAGGTGAAGGTCAAGGTGACCGGCGAGCAGCTGGAGCAGTTGCTGGGCGTGCGCAAGTTCCGCTATGGCCTGGCCGAGCAGCAGGACCAGATCGGCCAGGTCACCGGCCTTGCCTGGACCCAGGTCGGTGGCGAACTGCTGACCATCGAGGCCGTAGTCATTCCCGGCAAGGGGCAATTGATCAAGACCGGTTCGCTCGGCGACGTCATGGTCGAGTCGATCACTGCCGCGCAGACGGTGGTGCGCAGCCGCGCTCAAAGCCTGGGGATCGCTGCAGACTTCCACGAGAAGCGCGACGTTCACATACACATGCCCGAAGGTGCCACGCCCAAGGATGGCCCTAGCGCCGGTATTGGCATGTGCACCGCGCTGGTGTCGGCCCTGACCCAGATCCCGGTTCGCGCCGATGTGGCGATGACCGGTGAGATCACCCTGCGTGGCCAGGTTCTGGCCATTGGCGGGCTCAAGGAAAAACTCCTGGCGGCACACCGTGGCGGCATCAAGACGGTGATCATTCCGGAAGAGAATGTTCGGGACTTGAAGGAGATTCCGGAAAACATCAAACAGGATCTTCAGATCAAACCGGTCAAATGGATTGACGAAGTCCTCCAAATTGCGCTGCAATACGCCCCGGAGCCCTTGCCAGATGTGGCTCCGGAGATTGTCGCGAAAGATGAGAAGCGCGACGGCGATGCTAAGGAAAGAATCAGCACGCACTAGTACGTATTTCGCTGGGGGGCTTTGGTTGACAGCATTTTCGGCCCCTTGCTATAAAGCGGCACGCCAGTGTCAACAGGCCACCCAGCGCTCGTTTCATAAGCTTTTCATTACATACTTAGAAACAAACTCAATAGAGAAATAAGGGGACTTAGAGTGAACAAGTCGGAACTGATTGACGCTATCGCCGCATCCGCTGACATCCCGAAAGCTGTAGCCGGCCGTGCGCTGGACGCAGTCATCGAATCCGTCACCGGCGCCCTTAAGCAAGGTGACGATGTAGTACTGGTAGGTTTCGGTACTTTCTCGGTCAAGGAGCGCGCTGAGCGCACCGGCCGCAACCCGCAAAGCGGCGCAGCCATCAAGATCGCTGCCGCCAAGGTTCCTGGCTTCAAAGCTGGCAAGGGCCTGAAAGACGCCGTCAACTAAGTCGTCTTTCAGCCGGCCCAGGCGTCGCCAGGGCCGACCGCGTGACGGCGGGTCGCAAACGTTCCCGCTGGCACGCTCGCTTCGAAAAGGCGCATCCACTGGATGCGCCTTTCTTCTATCAGGATTCTACCCACGCTCCGCGGTTGTCGACGCAGTGGTACAGCCGTTTCTGGGGGACGCATGCTGCAGAATATCAGGGACAATTCACAAGGTTGGATTGCCAAGACCATCATCGGCCTCATCGTCGTACTGATGGCGTTGACCGGTTTCGAGGCCATTTTCCAGGCCGCCAGCCATAGCCAGGACGCCGCCAAGGTGAACGGCCAGACCATCAGCCAGAACGAGCTGAGCCAGGCCGTGGACATGCAGCGCCGCCAGCTGATGCAACAGTTGGGCAAGGATTTCGACCCTGCGCTGTTGGACGAGAAGATGCTGCGCGAGGCCGCGCTCAAGGGGCTGATCGATCGCAAGCTGCTGTTGCAGGGTGCCGAAGACGCCAAGTTCGCTTTTTCCGAGGCAGCGCTGGATCAGCTGATCCTGCAGACGCCTGAATTCCAGGTCGATGGCAAGTTCAGCGCCGAGCGCTTCGATTCGGTTATCCGCCAGATGGGCTACGGCCGCATGCAGTTCCGCGAGATGCTCGCCCAGGAAATGCTCATCGGCCAGCTGCGCACCGGCCTTGCCGGCAGCAGCTTCGTCACCGACAAGCAGGTCGAGGCCTTCGCCCGCCTCGAGAAGCAGACCCGTGATTTCGCCTCGCAGACCTTCAAGGCCGATCCGGCCGCGGTCAAGGTGAGCGATGACGAGGTCAAGGCGCACTACGACCAGCACGCCAAGGAATTCATGACCCCGGATCAAGTGGTCATCGATTACCTCGAGCTGAAGAAGTCGGCCTTCTTCGACCAGGTCAAGGTCGACGACGGCGAGCTCAAGGCCCTGTACGAGAAGGAAATCGCCAATCTGGGCGAGCAGCGCCATGCCGCGCACATCCTGATCGAGGTCAACGACAAGACTGACGATGCCAAGGCCAAGGCCCGCATCGAAGAGATCCAGCAGCGCCTGGACAAGGGTGAGGACTTCGCCAAACTGGCCAAGGAATTCTCCCAGGACCCGGGTTCGGCCAACACCGGTGGTGACCTCGGCTTCGCCGGCCCTGGCGTGTACGACCCGGCCTTCGAGGACGCGCTGTACAAGCTGAACAAGGACCAGGTATCGGCACCGGTGCGCACCGAGTTCGGCTACCACCTGATCAAGCTGCTGGGCGTGCAGGCGCCGGATGTACCGAGCTTCGCCAGCCTGAAGGACAAACTGACCCACGAGCTGAAGACCCAGCAGGTGGAGCAGCGCTTCGTCGAGGCCACCAAGCAGCTTGAAGACACCGCCTTCGAAGCTTCCGACCTGGCCCAGCCGGCCCAGGATCTGGGCCTGAAGGTACACACCTCCGCTGCCTTCGGTCGCGAGGGCGGCGAAGGCATCACTGCCAACCGTGCGGTGATCCAGGCCGCGTTCAGCGAGCAGGTGCTGGAAGAGGGCGCCAACAGCAACGCCATCGAACTCGACCCGGAAACCGTGGTGGTCGTGCGCGTCAAGGAGCACCGCAAGCCCGAGCAGCTGCCGTTGGAGGCCGTGGCCAAGAACATCAGCGAGCACCTGGCCAAGGAGAAGGCGATTGCCGAACTCAAGGCCAAGGCCGACAAACTGATCGCTGGCCTGCGCGATGGCTCGGTCAAGGCCCAAGGCCAGGGCTGGAAGCTCCATGAAGCGGTCACTCGTGGCCAGGACGGCATCGATCCGGCCGAGCTGCAGGCGGTGTTCCGCCTCGGCAAGCCAGCGGCCAAGGACAAGCCGGTCTACGGCAGCGTGGTGCTGGGCGATGGCAGCCTGGTGGTCCTGCAGTTGAAGGGCGTCAACGAAGGTGCCGCCGCCACCGATGAAGAGAAAGCGCAGATCCGTCGCTACCTCGCATCGCGTGCCGGTTCGCAGGACTTCGCGGCCTATCGCAAGCTGCTGGAAGGCAGTGCCGACATCAC
The DNA here is from genome assembly GCF_021283165.2 of Pseudomonas soli. NCBI lineage: Bacteria > Pseudomonadati > Pseudomonadota > Gammaproteobacteria > Pseudomonadales > Pseudomonadaceae > Pseudomonas > Pseudomonas soli. The sequence continues at coordinate 3,947,532 of NZ_CP128543.1, read as the reverse complement.
CCGCTACTGAGTCGTGTGCTGATCGCGAAACAGGCCGCTTAATGCGGCCTGTTTCGTTTGTGTGCTTGATGGCGCCATCGCGATGGCCTCAGGAGCGCCGAACCCCTTCATGATTGTCCAGCGTGTCCCGGGCAATCTCCCGCCCCAGGGCGATCAGCTCCGGCGCCTTGTAGAACTCGAAGAAGCGGCATACCCGCTTGGGAACGTTGATCAGCACATCCGGCGGATACCCGGCGATCTTGTACTGCGCCAACGACGTCTGCATCACTTCGAAACTCTGGTTGATCAGGTCCAGCAAGGACGCCGGGCCGACGTTGTCGACGATGAACGAGCCGGTGGCCGACTTGGGCGCGCCTTCGCTCTGCGGCGCCGCCGCCGGCTGCTGGCCTTGCGGTTCGGCGCTCTCGCCTAGCCAGGGGTTGGATGCGGCGAGCCCTTCGGCGACGATCTCCTGCTCCAGGCGGATCAGCTGTTCGGCCGGCTTGCGCCGGAACGGCAGGCGCGACCCTAGCGAGCTGATCAAGGCGTCGAAACGCATCTTGAACGCCGCCGGACGCTCGATCACCGGCAACTGATACTGCATCTGGTTGGTGGCGTTGAGGTTGACGGCGATGATCAGGTCGCAGTGGCTGGACACCACCGGGACGATCGGCAGCGGATTGAGAATGCCGCCATCGACCAGCATGCGATTGCCTTGCACCACCGGGGTGAACAGGCTGGGGATGGCCGCCGAGGCGCGCATGGCCTGGTGCAGGCAGCCCTCCTGGAACCATATTTCCTGCTGGTTGGTCAGGTCAGTGGCGACTGCCGTGTAGGGAATGCGCAACTGTTCGATGTTGATCTCGCCGACGATCTTGCGAATCTGCCCGAATACCTTGTCGCCACGAATGGCGCCCAGGCGAAAGCTGACATCGACCAGGCGCAGCACGTCGAGGTAGTCCAGGCTCTCGATCCAGCTGCGGTACTCGTCGAGCTTGCCGGCGGCGTAGATGCCGCCTATCACCGCGCCCATGGAGCAACCGGCGATGCAGGCGATCTCGTAGCCGCGCCGTTCGATTTCCTCGATCACGCCGATGTGCGCATACCCTCGGGCGCCACCGGAGCCCAGTACCAATGCCACGCGTTTGCCCATGACTATTCCCCCTGCAGCTGTGCAACCATGGTCCAACAATGCACCTAATGGCACCTGTGCTTCAATGTAGCCCGCGCTGAACTACGCTGAGCAGGGCACTTTTCGTTTGCTGTGCCGTCGAACGGCCACCTTAGTTTTTCACCCTCGAGGTATTACCGATGAAAGCCTGGATCACCCTTCCTCTGATTGCCCTGGCCCTGGCCGGCTGCGCGGGCAAGACGGCCTATCGCGACAGTTGCGCGACCCAGCTCGATGCCGCCTGGAAGGAACTGGATCTGGCCAAGGCCGAAGGCTTTGCCGGCACCGTGAGCTATTCCAAGGCGTTGTCGCTGCTGACCGGCGCCAAGACCCAGCAGCAGTTCGAAGGCTTTGAAGGTTGCACCCGCAAGGCCGAGAAGGCGCGTTTCTACATTCGTGAGTCCCGCGCCGGGCGTTGAGTGAGGAGCGTCACATGCCGAGCATGATCGACCATGTGGTTTCCAGGGTCCTGGCCCTCCAGGTGGGAATGCTGGCCTGCCGCGAGCGTCTCGCTGCCGATACCGACAGCGAGGCGCTGCACGACCTGCGCACCACCCTGCGCCGGCTGCGTAGCTTGTTGCGGCCCTTGCGTGGCTTGCCGGGTGTCGAGCAGTTGGAGGAAGCGGCGGGGGCACTGGGCACGCTCACCACACCGTTGCGTGACCGCGAAGTGCTGGCCGCGCAACTGGTCGGGCGCGGTCATGTGCGGGCCGGCGAGCGCCGCCAGGAGGGAAGGGCACGGACCTTTGCCGGCGTCGCGTCCAGTGCCCAGCTTACTCGGGTACTGGCGATCCTCGACGCCTTCCCGCTGTTCTTGCGTGCTGCCGACCGCGAAGGCTTGATGCAAGGCATGCGTAGGCGCATCGACAAGCGCCTGGAGAAGCAATGGCGCAAGCTGGCCAAGGCGCTGGATGATCCGGCCCATGATCGGCATCGTCTGCGCCTGCTGATCAAGCGCGTTCGCTATGGGGACGAGGCCTACCCGCAACTCGAGCATGCCGGCAAGAAGCTGCAGCGTCTGTTGAAGAAGGCGCAAGGCGATCTTGGCGACTGGCATGACCGCGTGCAGTGGTTGCTGCAGGTGCGTGAGCACAGCGACCTGGCGGGCTGCAAGGTGGCCTGGGAGCATGAGCTGCATGCTGCCGAGGGGCGCTCTGATCTGACTCTCGAGGCATTGCAAAAAGCCCTGGCGCGCCGTTAGTCCCGGTAAATGACCGAAATGCGGGCTGTGGCTGGCGTGATCGCTGGTTACTATCGGTTCTTTTCGCGCAGGAGCCCTGGCACATGAACTTCACAGAATTGCTGACAGCCGCGCGCGCTCACCCCGAGGCGGTCAGCGTGCCGGCTGGCTGGGCCCAGGGGCGGGCGGTGTTCGGCGGCCTGATGGCGGCGATGGTGCTCGAAGCGATGCGCCAGAAGCTCGACGACAACCGCCCGGTGCGTTCGCTGGCCATCACCTTCGTTGGCCCGGCGGCGCCGGATGTACCGATCAGCCTGGAGGTGGAAGTGCTGCGCGAGGGCAAGGCGGTCAGCACCTTGCTGGGACGCGCCGTACAGGATGGCCAGGTGGTGACCCTGGTGCAGGGTAGTTTCGGTGCCGGTCGTCCTTCCGTGGTGGCGGTCGACGCGCCAGCCGCGATGCCGATGAAGCCGCTGCACGAGGCGGCACCGGAGCTGCCCTTCATCAAGGGCATTACACCGGAGTTCATGCAGCACGTGGCGTTTCGCTGGGCGCTGGGCGGCCTGCCGTTCAGTGGCAATGACTCACGGCATATGGGCGGTTGGGTACGCCTGCGTGATGTCGCCGAGGAGCCGGTCGGGGTGGCGCACCTGCTGGCGCTGGTCGATGCCTGGCCGCCCAGCCTGCTGCCATATCTCAAGCAGCCCGCCGCCGGCAGCACGCTGACCTGGACGATCGAGTTCGTGCAGCCCACGCCGCAGCTGTCGACCCTCGACTGGTGCCGCTATGTGGTCGAGACCGAGTACGCCAGGGATGGCTATGGGCATGCGGCCGCTGCGTTGTGGACGGCGGAAGGGGAGTTGCTGGCGTTGAGCCGGCAGACGGTGACCGTGTTCGCCTGAGCCATCTTCATCAAGTCAATCGCGGGGCAAGCCCGCTCCCACGCCGTTCAATGGCGCTTGCGGGCTTGCCCCGCGATGTTTTCTGTCAGTGGCGATGCTTGTGCCGCTCGCGCCAGGCCCGCCACCAGGCGCCGCTCAGCACGAAGCGCGGGAAGGTGATGAACTGCTCGGTGAGTAGCCGCTGCACGGCATCCTGGCGATTGGTGAAAGGCTCGGGCTGCTCGGCTTCCAGGCGGTGCCCCTGGCGTTGCAGGCCGAGGCCGGCTACCAATGCGATGATACCCACGGCGATCTGCGACAGGTCCAGCCCGAACAGCCCCGACAACACCAGCAGCGCGCCCAGGATGAACAGCGGCACGGCGATCAGATGCAGCACCAGGTTGGTGGGGTGGCGATGATTGTGGTGGTAGCCGCGCCATTGCCAGGCGGGCAGGTTGGGCAGTCGTTTGCTCATGGACAGATCCTCGGGGGCCTGTGCAAAGCTTAGTGCGGCCCCCGCATGGGGGCCAATCGAGGCTGGCTATGGTGACCATAGCCAGTGAGGGTCAGAGCTTGAGCTGGCCGATGGCCTTGTTCAGTTCGCCGGCGAGGGTCGCCAATTCGCTGCTGGTGGTGGCCGAGCCCACGGTCTGCTGCACGGTCTCTTCGGTCACGTCGCGGATACTGACGACGGCGCGATTCATCTCCTCGGCCACCTGGCTCTGCTGCTCGGCGGCCACGGCGATCTGCGTGTTGCTTTCGCGCATCTGCGCCACGGCGCTGGTGATCTCGGCCAGGGCCTCGCCGGCCTCGCGCGCCTGCTTGACGCAATCGTCGGCCTTGTACGAGCTTTCCTGCATGAAATCCACTGCGTCGCGGGTGCCGGCCTGCAGGTCGGCGACCATGGTGGTGATCTCGTCGGTGGAGGTCTGCACACGCTTGGCCAGGTTGCGCACTTCGTCGGCGACCACGGCGAAGCCCCGGCCCAGGTCGCCGGCCCGGGCGGCCTCGATGGCGGCGTTGAGGGCAAGCAGGTTGGTCTGTTCGGCGATGCTGTGGATGACCCCCACCACGCCATTGATCTTCTGGCTGTCGTCAGCCAGCTGGCGGATCATCTCGGCAGTCTGCTGCACACCGCTGGACAGCCCGGCAATCGAGTCCTGCACGCGGCTGACCACCGCCTGGCCGCTGCCGGCCAGGGTGTCGGCGGTCTGCGACAGGTCGCGGGTGGCGCCGGCGTGCTGGGCGATATGGTGCACCGTGGCGGTCATCTCGTTGATCGCGGTGGCCGCCTGGTCAGTCTCGCTCTGTTGGCCGATCATGCCGTGGCGCACCTCGTCCATGCTGCCGGCAAGGCGCGCGGCGCCCGAGTCGAGCTGCGCGGCGGTGCGCGCGACGGTGCTGACCACGCGGTGGTAAGTGGTCTGCATGGCGTTGAAGGCACCGGCCATCTGGCCGACTTCGTCGCCGCAGGCCAGCGGTACCCGGGCCGACAGGTCGCCGGTTTTTTCCACGTGCAGCATCACGTCCTTGAGGGTGTTGAGCTGGCTGAGCAGGAAGCGGATCAGCAACTGCGAGGCGCACAGCATCGCCAGCATCAGGATCAGTACGCACACGGCATAGTTGCTGAAGCGATCGAAATAGACCTGGCGCAGGCTGGGGGACTGGGCAAGCACGGCGATGTGCTGCTCGTCCCGGCGCAGCACCTGGGCGCCGCGCAGCGGGTTGTCGCCGAGGATCCAGGCACTGGGCAGCTCGACCCAGCCCTGGGCATCGCGCAGAGCCTCGAGTGGTTCGCCGGCAAACTGCGGCGTCTGGCCGTTGCGCCAGGTGATCAGGTTGGCCTGCGTTGGCAGCGCCTGCCCGGCGGGCCAGGCCGCGAGCAGTTCGGCCTGGGCCTGCGCTTGCGCCTGGGCGCCGCCGGCGCGGGCCTGCTGCTCCAGGTGCACGGCATAGAGCACCAGCATCAGCGTGGTGACGAAGGCCACTGCGTTAACGGCCCAGAACTTGTATTTGAGGGAAACGTTGCTAAGCCAGGCACCCATGGTAGGTCTTCTCTGAGTTGGCGGAAACATTATTGGCAAGGTGCCATCATTGTGCCCGCCAAGGCCAGGGACCTCGTTGATATGCGTCAAGAAACCTCAGGCAGGCCAAAGAACGCGCGGGCGCAGGCGCTGGTGTGGGCAGCGGTGTGTTCCACCGTTTCGCCGCGGTGCAGCGCCACCTCGCGGAGCACTTCGGGCAGGAACGCGGGCTCGTTGCGGCCGTTCTTCGGCTTGGGCCTGAGGCTTCGTGGCAGCAGGTAGGGCGCGTCGCTTTCCAGCATCAGGCGGCCTTCCGGGATGTTGCCGACCAACGGGTGCAGGTGGGTGCCACGGCGCTCGTCGCAGATCCAGCCGGTGATGCCGATGTGCAGGTCCAGGTCGAGGTAGGCGAACAGTGCCTGGCGTTCACCGGTGAAGCAGTGCACCACCGCCGCGCTCAGGTGGTCGCGGTAGCTCCTGAGGATCGCCAGCAGGCGTTCGCTGGCCTCGCGCTCGTGAAGGAACACCGGCAGGCGCAACTCGACCGCCAGCGCCAGCTGCGCCTCCAGGGCCTTTTCCTGGGCGGGGCGTGGGGAGAAGTCGCGGTTGAAGTCCAGGCCGCATTCGCCCACGGCCACGACCCGCGGTTGGGCGAGCAGTTCGCGCAGCTGACGTTCGCTGTTAGCGCTCCAGTGGCTGGCATCGTGGGGATGCACGCCGGCAGTACTGAACAGACGCTGGCCAGGCTCGTCCAGGCGTTGGCAGAGTTCCAGCGCTTCGGCGCTGACATCCAGACTGGTGCCGGTGAGGACCATCTGTGCCACGCCGGCTTCCACGGCACGCTCGACGATAGCGGCCTGCTGGTCGCGGAAACTGCTGTTGGTCAGGTTGACGCCGATATCGATCAGTTGCATGGTGCTACCTCTTGCCGCGGGGCGGCCAGCATAGCAAAAACCGCGATATCGCGAAAAAACCAAGAACTTCAAACGTTTGCCGTGGTCTGTTGCGGTCATTTATCACGGATCGATCACAGCGCATGGTGCCTGCCAACCGCCCTCGGACCCTTACCGCCATGGTGCGAACCCTTTTCACCAGCCTGTTGCTGTTCGGGTTGCTGGCCTCCGGGCCGGTCGCTGCCGGCGAAGCGGGGCCGCAACAGCATGTGCCTGCCAGCCCGGCCCGTGACCTGGCGCAGATCCGCTCGAGCAAGGTGCTGCGGGTGCTGGTCAACCAGAGCCGCAACAGTTCCGGCGAGGTAAAGGGTGAACCGGTCGGGATCGAGTATTACCGCCTGCGTGCCCTGGAGCACGCCCTCAATGCCCGGGTCGCCGACGGCCAGGAAATCACCCTGAAGATCATCCCCCGCGCCAAGGAGCAGTTACTCGGTGCGCTGCAGCGCGGCGAGGGCGATCTTGCCGCGCCCGGTGAACTGCTCGACCCTGGCGTGGTGCGCGGCGTCGAGGCCAGCGCCCCGGTGCTCGACCAGGTTCCCCTGCAACTGGTCGGGCGCAAGGGCGAGCGCGGCTACAACCGTGCCGAACAGCTGTCCGGGCGCACCATCGCCCTGACCACCGCCAGTGCCGCGGGGCCGGCGATCGAGGCGATCAACCGGCAGTTGGCGCTGCGCAAGCGGGCACCGATCAAGGTGGAGTGGGTTGACCCGACGCTGGCGGTGGAGGATGTGCTGGAGATGGTCCAGGCGGGCATCTACCCGCTGACCGTGGTGGAGCGTCCCATCGCCCAGCGCTGGGCGCGGGTGATGCCGCGCCTGCGGGTCGACAGCAAGCTGCAGCTGGCTCCGCCCCAGGCCATGCGCTGGTATCTGCGCAAGGATGCGCCGATGTTGCGCACGGCGGTGGACCGCTTCCTGGCCACCTACCGCGCTCCCGACAACCAGGACGCGGCGTTCGAGCGTATCTACCGGCGCCAGTACCGGGTGCACAACCCATTGGCCCGTCAGGACCGCCAACGCCTGGCCGCGTTGCGCCCGGTGCTGCAGAAGCATGGCGGCGACCAGCAGTTCGACTGGCTCAACCTGGCTGCCCTGGCGTTCAAGGAGTCCACCCTCGATCCCAAGGCGCGAGGCACCGGCGGTGCCCACGGGCTGATGCAGATCACGCCGTCGGCGGCCCAGCGGGTAGGCGTGAGCAACACCGCCACGGTGGATGGCAACGTCCAGGCCAGCGCCCGCTACCTGGCGCTGATCCGCCGCAAGTTCTTCGCCAGCCCCCGGCTCAACGAGCGCGAGCGCATGGCGTTCATCCTGGCCGCCTACAACCTCGGGCCGGAGCGAGTCCAGGCCATGCGCGCCGAAGCCCGGCGCCGGGGGCTCAATGGCAACCAGTGGTTCTTCCAGACCGAGCGCATCGCCATGGAGCAGGTGGGCATGGGGCCGGTGAACTTCGTCAACAGCGTCAACAAGTACTACCTTGCGTTCAACCGCGAGCGTGCCTCCCTGGAGCGGGTGGCCAAGCGCTAGTTAATCTAATTATTCGATATGATTTACGCGATTATTGCGATTTTCTTATTCGATGGTTTGATTATGATGGCGCCCATCCAACACACACCTGCTCAAACAAGGAAGCACTCATGAACAACTCCCTGAAAGCCCTTTTCACCACTCGCGCCGGCTACGGCCTGAGCGTCGTGCGCATCCTGGTCGGTGTCATCTTCATGGCCCATGGCGCGCAGAAACTCTTCGGCCTGTTCGGTGGCTACGGCCTGGAAGGCACCGGCCAGTGGATGGAAAGCATCGGCCTGGCTCCGGGCTACCTCATGGCCCTGCTGTCCGGTAGCGCCGAATTCTTTGGCGGCCTGGCGCTGGTGGTCGGCCTTTTGGCCCGCCCGGCTGCGCTGGCGCTGAGCGTGACCCTGGTAGTGGCGATATTTTCGGTGCATATCGGCAACGGGCTGTTCATGTCCAACAACGGTTATGAGTTCGCCCTGGCGCTGCTGGCCGGCACCGTGGCGGTGCTGATCGAAGGCGCGGGCCGCCTGTCGCTGGACCGTGTGATCGCACGCTGAAACAAAGCTGCAAGCTTCAAGCCTCAAGCTGCGAGTGGTCAAAGCGATCGACTTGCAGCTTGTAACTTGCGGCGTGTCCCTCTAGCATACCGATTGCGCCGATTTAAACAGCTACTTGCGGGGCGCAGGAAGGGCCCCGACGGGTCTTCCGAAATACCGCTAAAGCGCTGGTTCGGTGACGCCTCCCACCGCTGCCCAGCGGGATCAGCGAGGCGGAGAGAGACTCCATGAGTTGCCCACGTACCAGTGTCTGTTTGACCCCCCTGGCCAATAACCAGGCTTCCCGTACCCCGCGCATCCTGCTCGGCGGCCAGCATCAACCCACGCTTTTGCGCAATCTCGATGGTTTCTCCCGGCGCAAGGGCCAGGCCTGTGCCTTCCTCATCCAGTTCTCCGACAGCTGTGACCAGCTCGATCAGTACGGCAACGACCGCTTCGACCTGGCCGTGATCCAGGCTCCCGCGGCGCAGGATGCCGACGAGGTCATCGGCCAGCTCATCCGCATCGCCCGCCAGGGGTTGATCACCCGCCGTTGAGCGGCGTGTCGCGGCCAGGCGTTTTTCGTTAAGCTCGGTCTCTCGGTGGGCGCCTTGCGCCTGCCGTGGATGCGCTGAGGAGACAGTCGTTGAGCACCAACATCATTACCATCGAAGGTCACGCGGCTCTGAAAAAGGAGCTCGATCACCTGTGGCGGGTCTATCGTCCGGAAATCACCCAGAAGGTTACCTGGGCTGCCTCGCTGGGCGACCGCAGCGAGAACGCCGACTACCAGTACAACAAGAAGCTGTTGCGCGAGATCGACCGCCGCGTGCGTTACCTGCGCAAGCGCCTGGAAGACGTCAAGGTGGTCGAGTATTCACCCCAGCAGGAGGGCAAGGTGTTCTTCGGCGCCTGGGTGGACATCGAGAACGACGACGGTGAACAGTTGCGCTTTCGCATCGTCGGCTATGACGAGATCCACGGACGCAACGACTACATCTCCATCGATTCGCCCATGGCCCGGGCATTGCTCAAGAAAGCCGAGGGCGACGAGGTGGTGGTGCGTACGCCCACGGGCGAAGCGACCTGGTACGTCTGTTCGATTTGCTACAACCCTTGACACAACGAGCCGGGGCGCGCGCCTTTACCCCTCGCGCAGCACTGCCAACGGGCTAGCGTTGAGTGCGCGGCGGGTGCCGACCACGCCAGCTCCGCCCACCAGCACCGCCCCGGCCAGTGGCAGCGCCAACAGCCACGGGTGTGGTGCCCAATGCAGATCGAAGGCATAGCGGTACAGCGCCCAACTGATCAGTTCGCAGCCCAGCGCCGCGAGCAGGCCGCTGGCGGCGCCGAGCAGACCGAACTCGATGCGTCTTGCCTTGACCAGCAGCGGGCGTGCCGCCCCCAGCGCCCGCAGCAGGGCACCTTGGCGAATGCGTTCGTCGAGGGTTGCCTGCAGGCCAGCGAACAGTACCGCCAGCCCTGCGGCCAGCACGAACAACAGCACGTACTCCACTGCCAGGGTGACCTGGGCGAGGATGCTGCGCAGCTGGGCGAGCAGTGCATCGACCTGCAGCACGGTCACTGCCGGGAAGGCCCGGGATAGCGCGACGATTTCCTGGTCGTGGCCCGGCGCCAGGTAGAAGCTGGTGAGGTAGGTGGTGGGCAGGTCTTGCAGCGTGCCCGGCTGGAAGATCATGTAGAAGTTGGGCTGGAAACTGTCCCAGTGCACGCTGCGCAGGCTGCTGACTCGAGCCTGGCGTTGCTGGCCGCCGATGTCGAAGGTCAGCAGGTCGCCCAGTTGCAGGTGCAGGCTCTGCGCCAGCTCCGCCTCCACTGAAACCCCGGGGGCTTCATCGTTGGCGGGTGCCTGCTGCCACCATTGGCCGGCGCTCAGGGCGTTGCCCTGGGGCAGCTCGGCGGCCCAGGTCAGGCTGAGGTCGCGCTGGATGGCGCGTTCGCCGGTGGACTCCTTGCTGACCAGCTGGCGTACCGGCTGCTCGTTGATATGGGTCAGGCGGCCGGGAATTACCGGGTATAGCGGCGCGGCGGTGGCGTTGATCTGGGCCAGGCGCTCGGCGAACGGCTGGCGCTCGTCGGGCAGGATGTTCAGGGCGAAATGATTGGGTGCGTCCTTGGGCAACTGCGCCTGCCAGGTGTCGAGCAGTTCCGCCCGCAGCAGGGCGACCAGGCCCATTGCCAGGAGGATCAGGCCGAAGGCCAGGGCCTGGCCGGCGGCGGCCAGCGGGTGGCGCAGCAACTGCCCGAGCCCCAGCCGCCAGGCCAGCGGCGCGCCGGCCAGCAACCGGCGCAGGCTGCGCAGGCCGAGCAACAGTAATCCACCCAGCAGCAAGGCGGCGATCAGCCCCCCGCCGAGCAGGGCGAAGGTCAGCAGCAAGTCCAGGCTCAGGCGCCACATGATCAGGCCCAGGGCAAGCAGTGCGGCGCCGTAAACCAACCAGCTGCTCGGTGGCAGTGGCAGCAGGTCGCGGCGCAGCACGCGCAGCGGCGGCACGCGACCCAGGGCTGCCAGTGGCGGCAAGGCGAAGCCGGCCAGGGCAACCAATCCAGTGCCGATGCCGGCCAGCGCCGGGGTGAGGCCACCGGGTGGCACCTGGCTGGGCAGCAGGCCTTCCAGCAGGCGGAACAACCCCAACTGGGCGAGCCAGCCGAGCACCGCGCCGATGACCGCGGCGGCGACACCGAGCATTGCCAGTTGCAGGCTGTAAAGGCCGAGGGCTTGGTGCCGAGACAAGCCCAGGCAGCGCAGCAGGGCACTGGCATCCAGGCGCCGCGCGGCATAGCGGCTGGCCGACAAGGCCACGGCGATGCCGGCCAGTAGCACCGCCACCAGGCTCGCCATGTTCAGGTAACGCTCGGCCTTGCCCAGTGCGCCGCCGATCTGCCGGTTACCATCGCGGGTGTCGAGCAGGCGCTGGTTGGCGGCCAGGCTTTTCTCCGCCGTCTGCCGGTACTTTTGCAAGGCATCGATATCACCACGCCACAGATCGCGGTAGCTGACTCGGCTGCCAGGCTGGATCACGCCGGTGGCGTCCAGATCGGCGAGGTTCATCAGCACTCGCGGCGTAAGGCTGTAGAAGTTGCCGGCGCGGTCAGGCTCATAGGTCAGCACGCGGCTCATGCGCAGGGTCTTCATGCCCACGTCGATGCTGTCGCCGATGGCCAGGCCAAGCGCCGCGAGCAGGCGCGGTTCGACCCAGGCTTCACCCGGCGCCGGGCCACCGCCGGGCGCTTCCTCGGCGTAGGGAGCCGGGGCGCTGCGCAATTGGCCGCGCAGCGGGTAGGCGGGGTCGGCCGCCTTGATGCTGGAAAGCTGGATGCCGCTGTCGCCACCGACGACGCTGGTGAATTCCACCACTCGCGCATGGTCCAGGCCCAGCGCGGTGCCATCGGCAATCTGCTGGGCGCTGGGCGGGGCGCTGCCTTGCAAGACCAGGTCGGCGCCGAGGAACTCGCTGGCGCGCAACTGCATGGAGCCGTTGAGGCGGGCGCCGAAATAGCCGATGGCGGTACTGGCCGCTACCGCCACCAGCAATGCGAAGAACAGCACCCGAACTTCGCTGGCGCGAGTGTCGCGCAGCAACTGACGCAGTGCCAGGGCACACATTCGCGGGAATGATAGACCGGTCATCAGGGCTCCAGGGGCGCCACCAGGCGTCCGGCATCCAGGCGGATCAGGCGGCGGCAGCGCATGGCCAGGCGTTCGTCGTGGGTTACCAGCACCAGGGTGGTGCCGCGCTCCTGGTTCAGTTCGAACAACAGGTCGCTGATGCGCTCGCCGGTGTGACTGTCGAGGTTGCCGGTGGGCTCGTCGGCGAACAGCACTGCGGGCTGCGCGGCGAAGGCACGGGCGATGGCCACCCGCTGCTGTTCGCCACCGGAGAGCTGGCGCGGCGTGTGGCTCAGGCGTTTACCCAGGCCGACCCGCTCGAGCAGGTCGCGGGCATGCTCGCGGGCATCGCGCCGTCCGTCGAGCTCCAGCGGCAGCATGACGTTCTCAAGGGCGTTGAGGCTGTCGAGCAACTGGAACGACTGGAACACGAAGCCGACGTGCTCGGCGCGCACCCGGGCGCGTTGGTCCTCGTCGAGGGGGCCGAGGTCGTGGCCGGCGAGGATGACTTTGCCGGCGCTGGGGCGGTCGAGCCCGGCGAGCAGGCCCAGTAGCGTCGACTTGCCGGAACCGGAGGCGCCTACGATAGCCAGGCTGTCGCCCCGGGCGAGGTCAAGGGAGAGGGCGTGGAGGATGGTCAGGTCGCCTTCCGCGCTGGGGACCACTTTGCTAAGGTTCTGCGCAACGAGAATGCTGGGGCCCATGGAGAATCCGATGCGAATGTGGTGGTTGAGTGCCGGCCTCGCCCTGTGTTGCCTGGCCCAGGGCGCGGCGGCGGGAACATTGCTGGTCGTAGGGGATAGTATCAGCGCTGGTTTTGGCCTGGATACCCGCCAGGGGTGGGTCAGCCTGTTGCAACAACAATTGAAGAAGGAGGGTTTCGACGATCAGGTGGTCAATGCCTCGATTAGCGGCGACACCAGTGCAGGCGGCCAGGCGCGGCTGCCTGCGCTGCTTGCGACGCACAAGCCGGATCTTGTGGTTCTGGAACTTGGAGGCAACGACGGCCTGCGCGGACAGTCGCCGCAACAATTGCAACAGAATCTTGCCACGATGATCGACCAGTCCCGCCAGTCCGGTGCCAAGGTGGTGCTGCTGGGCATGCGCCTGCCGCCGAACTACGGCGTGCGCTACACCACGGCGTTCGCCCAGGTCTATGAACAACTGGCGGTCGATAAGAAGGTGCCGCTGGTGCCGTTCTTCCTCGAGGGCGTTGGCGGGGTTGCGGAGCTGATGCAGGCCGATGGCATCCATCCGGCTGCGGCCGCCCAGCAGCGCCTGCTGGAAAATGCCTGGCCGGCGATAAAACCCTTGCTGTGACGCTTTTATCGGGGGCCGCTTTCGGATAATGTTGCGCCCCCCGTTTCGAGTGCCCCCAATGCCGCGCCCCGCCTGGTCCCTTTACGCCTATCAACTGATCGAGCCCGATGAGCAGCTCGACCTGTTTGCCTGCCAGGAAGTGCGTATTCACCTCGCGGCCCGCCAGCTCGAACTCGGCGTGCCCGTCGACCGTACCTTGTGCGGCAGCCTGCTGCCCGCGCAGCCGCGTTGGTCAGGGGTCGAGCGAGCCATCTACCGTGATGAGCGCCTGTGTAAGCTGTGCAAGGCAATCCTGGATGCTCAACGGCGAGGCATGCGCCCGGTGTGGCCGGAGCTCTGAGCGCCTTTCATCATCTGAAATGCTTGCGCCTCCCGCTTGTTTCGACGCGGGTGTACAATCGTATCCCTTGACTGACCTTTCGAAGGATTTACCGGATGTTGCCGCGCTTTCCCGCCGTCACTCGTAGCCTGACCCTGGCCGCCTTGCTGGCGACAGGCCCTGCTGTTGCGCTGGAACTGCCGTTGCCACCCCCGGGGGAGGACGTAGTTGGCCAGGTTCACACCATCCAGGCCAAGTACGAAGACACCTTCGCCGACATCGGTACCGCGAACGACCTTGGCTACCTGGAGATGATCGCCGCCAACCCGGGCGTCGATCCCTGGCTGCCGGGCGCTGGTACCGAGATTATCCTGCCGACCCGTTACATCCTGCCGCCGGGGCCGCGTGAAGGCATCGTCATCAACCTGGCCGAGTACCGGCTCTACTACTACCCGAAAGGGCAGAACGTGGTGCATACCTTCCCGTTGGGTATCGGTCGCGAGGGCTGGGGGTCGCCGATCGCGAACACCAAGATCACCGCCAAGACGCCTAATCCGACCTGGACCCCGCCGGCCTCGATCCGTGCCGAGCACGCCGCCGATGGCGACATCCTGCCGGCGGTGGTGCCGGCCGGGCCGGACAACCCGCTGGGGCCGTTCAAGTTCACCCTGGGAGTGCCGGGCTACCTGATTCACGGGTCGAACAAGAAGTTCGGTATCGGCATGCGCACCAGCCACGGCTGCTTCCGTATGCTCAACAACAATGTGCTGACGCTGTCGAAGATGGTCCCGGTGGGCACGCCGGTACGCATCATCAATGAGCCTTACAAGTTCGGTATCAGTGCTGGCAAAGTGTATCTGGAAGCCCACACACCGCTGGACGATCACGGCAATCCGTCGGTGGTCGACAAGCACACCGCGGTCATCAATGCGCTGCTCAAGCGTGAAGACCTGGCCAACAACTTGCGTATGAACTGGGACATGGTCCGCGATGTGGTCGCTGCCGAAGATGGCATGCCGGTCGAGATCGCCGTGCCCACCAACGGTGCAAGCGCGCCGATGGTGTCGAGCATTCCGCCGGAACTGCAGTAAGCGGTTGCCCGCCGGTAACTAGCAGGGCACTTTTCTTAGGGGCCGCCATGCGGCCCACCTCGGTTCAAACCCGCTTCTGAAGGCATGCGTGCGCTGTCCTGTAGGAGTGGGCGTGTAGCGGGATGGGCTGCGAGGCGGTCTCTGTTGCTTGGTCTTGCAGCAACAGGTTTTCTATCAGGCAATAAAAAAGCCGACCCACAAGTGGGTCGGCTCCATAACAATCCGTGAGGATTATTACTTGCGGCTGGCTTTGTCCAGCATACGCAGAGCGCGCTCATTGGCTTCGTCAGCGGTCTGCTGAGCCTTCTGAGCAGCTGCCAGAGCGTCGTCAGCTTTGCGGTAGGCTTCGTCTGCACGAGCCTGGGCGCGAGCTGCTGCGTCTTCGGTAGCAGTCAGGCGAGCTTCGGTTTCTTTGGATACGCTGCTGCAACCGGTAGCCAGAACTGCGGCCAGAGCCAGAGCAGAGAATTTCAGAACGTTGTTCATCGTGTTCCCCTTCAAGGACTTTCTATAAAATAGCCATCTCTCGGAAAAGAGAAACTGGCCGGCGTACATAGTACCCATTACTTGTAGTAAGTAAACTGACTGAGCGCAAGAACTGCAAAAAAAATGCTGCCGAGGGCTGCAGCGGCGGTTTTGTAAACAAACTGTGAAAACCTGCACCAGCGTTCGCAAGCGACTGTAGTACCGGAACTTTTTTGTTGAACTAAGGGTGACTTTAACTGTCCGTGAACGTCTTAGCCCTACAACATCCGGTTGCTGTTACCTGGCCATACAGACGTTGCTGTCAGCATTTTCATTCAGGGTGGCTTGAGCATTCTTGCTGGCGCCGCCTACTATTTGAGGGTGCCATCGGCGCAGAACGTTCCAGGTCGCGCTGCTGTCCAAGGAGCAACAGGTGGCGTAGGCTTTGCGCGAAAAGTCGCCGAGCGGCTATCAGGCAAGGCGAAAACAGGCGAGGGACGGTCGGAGTCGCGCTCGACTTTGCTGGTTGCAAATGAGCATTCCGACCGGGCTGGCCACCAGCCTGTTTTCAACGCAGCATTATCGTCGCGCAGGCACTTTTAGCACAAAGCCTAGAGGTTCCTCCGCCGGATAAACCACATCGGTAAGGTAAGGGTCTGCCGACAAGACCTGCGAGGAGTAGTGATGAGCGAAACGCTGACCATCCACCATGACCAGGCCGGTCATCAGTTCGAGACCACCGTGGATGGTCACCGGGCTTACCTGACCTACATGGATCTGGGCAAGCAGACGCTGGATATCTATCGCACTTTCGTGCCCAACGCCCTGCGAGGGCGCGGGATCGCCGCCGCGTTGACCGAAAAGGCCTTGGAGTACGCTGAGCAGATGGGCTACACGGTCATCCCCTCGTGCTCCTACGTCGAACGCTACATGGAGCGCCAGCAGCGTCATTCAAGCAAGGCCTGACCTGACAGCACGCATATGAAAACGCCGGGTATTGCCCGGCGTTTTCATTTATGCGCAGTTTTCAGCCGCGCTGGCGCTTGGGCAGCACATCCTTGAGCTTGGCGTGCATGCTGCGCAGGGTCTTTTCGGTAGCGGCCCAGTCGATGCAGGCGTCGGTAACCGACACCCCATACTGCAACTCGTCGAGATTCTTCGGAATGGCCTGGCAGCCCCAGTTCAGGTGGCTCTCGACCATCAGGCCGATAATCGACTGGTTGCCTTCGAGGATCTGGTTGGCCACGTTCTCCATGACCAGCGGCTGCAGGGCCGGGTCCTTGTTGGAATTGGCGTGGCTGCAGTCGACCATGATGTTTGGCTTGATCTTGGCCTTGACCAGGTCTTGTTCGCACAGTGCGACACTCACCGAGTCATAGTTGGGTTTACCGTTGCCGCCGCGCAGCACAACGTGGCCGTAGGCGTTGCCCTTGGTGGTGACGATGGAGACACCACCTTCCTGGTTGATGCCCAGGAAACGATGGGGCTTGGAGACTGACTGCAGGGCGTTTATCGCCACGGTCAGGCCGCCATCGGTACCGTTCTTGAAGCCGACCGCCGAGGACAAGCCGGAGGCCATTTCGCGGTGGGTCTGGGATTCTGTGGTGCGTGCGCCAATGGCCGACCAGCTGATAAGGTCCTGCAGGTACTGCGGGGAGATCGGGTCGAGTGCTTCGGTGGCGGTGGGCAGGCCCATCTCGGCCAGATCCAGCAGCAACTGGCGGCCAATGTGCAGGCCGTCCTGGATCTTGAATGAGTCATCCAGGTACGGATCGTTGATCAGGCCCTTCCAGCCGACAGTGGTGCGTGGCTTCTCAAAGTACACGCGCATGACCAGATACAGAGTGTCGGAAACCTCCTCAGCCAGTACCTTCAGGCGCTCGGCATACTCGTGGGCGGCCTTGATGTCATGGATCGAGCAGGGGCCGACCACCACGAACAGGCGATGGTCCTTGCCGTCGAGGATATTGCGCACCACTTCACGGCCGGCAGTCACGGTCTGCAGGGCCTTGGTGCTGAGGGGAATTTCCTTCTTGAGCTGATCAGGGGTGATCAAGGTCTCGTTGGAGGCAACGTTAAGGTCATCGATCGGTAAATCAGCCATCGTGTTACTCGTCAGGTCACGGGTGCCGGCCGCCAGCAATCCCCGTGCGGCCCAGCAGCAGATTGTTCGCAGCGGGGAGGCCGAACCTTAGCGCGTTAGCGGGGGCGCGACAATGGGCTGGGCCCGTCGATACGGGGTTTTTGCCTGGCAAGCGGCATTTGGGCGCGAGCTCGCTGCCCTGCGGGATGATTTCGCCGTGGCAGCGACACCTGGGTATAGTGGCTGACCAATAACAATGACTCTTGACCAGGAGCACTGCATGGCATCCCTCGACCCTCAGGTGGGCAATCCCCGCATCGGCATCATCGGCAGCGGCGCAATCGGTGGCTTCTATGGCGTGATGCTGGCCCGAGCCGGTTTCGACGTACACTTTCTGCTGCGCAGTGAATATCAGGTCGTGCGTGAGCAGGGGCTGCAGCTAGACAGCGCCGTGCATGGTCAGGTGCGCATGTCCGTGCAGGCCTACGCCTCTGCCGCCGACATGCCGCCTTGCGACTGGCTACTGGTAGGGGCCAAAGCCACCAGCAATGCCGAACTGGCGCCCTTGATCGTACAAGCCGCAGCACCGCAGGCCAGGGTGGTATTGCTACAGAACGGCCTTGGGGTCGAGGAGCAACTGCGCCCGGCCTTGCGCCCGGACATGCACCTGCTGGGCGGGTTGTGCTTCATCTGTGTCAACCGCGAGCGCCCCGGGGTGATTCGTCACCAGTCGCTGGGCGCGGTGAACCTTGGCTATCACAGTGGGCCCGCACCAGATGATGCAGCGGTCGTGGTGGAGGAGGGAGCGGCGCTGTTCCGGGCTGCGGGCATCGATTCCCAGGCCATGGCCGACCTCGACCAGGCGCGGTGGCAGAAGCTGGTGTGGAACGTGCCCTACAACGGCCTTTCGGTGCTGCTGCAGGCCAGCACCACACCTTTGATGAGCGATGCCGACAGCCGTGCGCTGATCCAGGCGTTGATGGCCGAAGTGGTGGCGGGCGCCAAGGCCTGTGGCCGTGAGCTGCCGGCGGGTTACGCCGAGCACCTGTTCCGCGTCACCGAGAAGATGCCGGACTACTGGCCAAGCATGTACCACGATCATGCCTTGCAGCGGCCGTTGGAACTGCAGGCAATCTACGCCGAACCCTTGGCCCGTGCCCGTGCGGCTGGTTGCGAGCTGCCGCGCATGCAGGCGCTATATCAGGCCCTTATGTTTATCGACCGGCGCAACCGCTCGGCCTGAAGGTCGCGGTGGCCCTGCGCCGGACGGCCAGGCGGCTGTCCATGGCGCTGCTAAGCTCAAGCTTGCTCTGCCGTCGCGGCAGTCGAGGAGGTCGAATGATCCGTTCCATGCTGTTCGCCACGGACCTCGGTGTGTATGCGCCCTTCATCATGCAGCACGCTCTGGCCCTGGCGCGGACCTTCAACGCAGAGCTGTATGTGATTCATGCCGTGGAGCCTATGGGGCAGTTCGCTGAATCCTTGCTGCAAAGTTACCTGGACGAACAAACCCTCGACACGTTGCACAGTGAGGGCGTCAATACCGTCATGGCCAACATCGAGCAGCGGGTGCTGGAGAACTTTCGCGAAGAGCTGGGTGAGGTCGCCGACCTGGCGCTGATCCGTGCAGTACGGGTGCGTCAGGGGGACCCTGCCCAGGTGATCCTCGAACAGGCCCAGCGCCTGGCGGTCGATCTGCTGATTTTCGGCAGCCACAGTGCAGGGGCGGGAGTGGATGTGCCGATCGGTCGCACGGCCGTGCGGCTGCTGCAACTGTCGCCGGTGCCGGTGTACATGGTGCCGTTGGCCCAGCATCTTGGACGTAGGAAAGTGTGAGCCTGGCGGTAGGGCGTTTTCCTGCGGACGTAACAAAATAGTTCTAGATTTATTTCTCAAGCCACTAATATAGTTATAACTCGTCGCTGCCGGCGCGCCGGTGACCTACCGCCTTTGAGGGATATCTATGAAGCTTCAGCAACTGCGCTACATCTGGGAAGTAGCGCACCATGACCTCAACGTTTCCGCGACGGCGCAGAGCCTCTACACCTCCCAGCCTGGCATCAGCAAGCAGATTCGCCTGCTCGAGGATGAGCTGGGCGTCGAAGTCTTCGCCCGCAGTGGCAAGCATCTGACTCGCGTCACCCCAGCGGGCGAGCGCATCATCAGTACCGCCGGCGAGATTCTGCGCAAGGTCGAGAGCATCAAGCAGATCGCCCAGGAATTCTCCAACGAGAAGAAAGGCACATTGTCGATCGCCACCACCCATACCCAGGCGCGCTATGCGCTGCCGCCGGTGATCAGCAACTTCATCAAGCAATACCCGGAAGTCGCCCTGCACATGCACCAGGGCTCGCCGATGCAGATCGCCGAGATGGCGGCCGACGGTACCGTCGACTTCGCCATTGCCACCGAAGCCCTTGAGTTGTTCGGCGATCTGATCATGATGCCGTGCTACAAGTGGAACCGTTGCGTGGTAGTGCCTCAGGGGCACCCACTGACCAAGCTGCCGAAGCTGACCCTGGAGTCAGTGGCCGAGTATCCGATCGTCACCTATGTATTCGGCTTCACTGGCCGTTCCAAGCTCGACGAGGCGTTCAACCACCGTGGCCTGACGCCGAAGGTGGTGTTCACCGCCGCCGACGCCGACGTGATCAAGACTTATGTGCGCCTGGGCCTGGGCGTGGGTATCGTGGCCAAGATGGCGGTGGACCCGAAACTCGACAGCGACCTGGTGTGCCTGGATGCCAGCGAGTTGTTCGAGGCCAGCATCACCAAGATCGGCTTCCGTCGCGGCACCTTCCTGCGTGGTTTCATGTGCGACTTCATCGAGAAGTTCGCGCCGCACCTGACTCGCGAGGTGATGGCCAAGGCGATCCAGTGCCACAACAAGCAGGAGCTCGAAGAGCTGTTCGAGGGTGTCGAGCTGCCGGTGCACTGACCTGAAATAACTGGGGCCGCTTTGCGGCCCCAGTCGTTTATGCCTTGCTGATCAGGTTGCCCGCGTGCAACCCGCATTCCTTCTGGGTCGACTCCTCCCACCACCAGCGTCCTTCGCGCTCATGCTGGTTCGGCAGCACCGGGCGAGTGCACGGCTCGCAGCCGATGCTGATGAAGCCGCGCTCGTGCAGGCTGTTGTAGGGCAGTTCGAGCATGCGGATATAGCCCCAGACTTCCTCGCTGGTCATCTGCGCCAACGGGTTGAACTTGTACAGGGGGCGTTCGGGAGTTGAAAAGGCGCTGTCGATTTCCAGGGCCGCCACCTGGCTGCGGGTGCCGGGGCTCTGGTCGCGACGTTGGCCGGTGGCCCAGGCGCTCACGGTGGCCAGCTTGCGGCGCAGCGGCTCGATCTTGCGGATGCCGCAGCACTCGCCATGGCCGTCCTTGTAGAAGCTGAATAGGCCCTTTTCCTTGACGAACGGGTCGAGCTTATCGCGGTTCGGGCTGAGGATTTCGATCGGCAGGTTGTACTGCTCGCGCACCTGGTCGATGAAGCGGTAGGTTTCCGGGTGCAGGCGACCGGTATCGAGGCTGAACACCTTGACCTGTTTGTTCAGCTTCCAGGCCATGTCCACCAGCACCACATCCTCGGCACCGCTGAAGGAGATCCACAGCTCGTCGCCGAAGTGTTCGAAGGCGAGCTTGAGGATCTCCTGCGGGGACTTGCTGGCGTAGGTCGCGGCCAGGGCGGCGACGTCGAAGGGTTGGCTCATCAGGCGGTTTCCATCGGGTGAGTGGCGCTGTGCGCTCGTAGTGGTCAGATGGTAACAAAAAATGGCGGGGCAGACGCCTGGCGATCGCGGGGCAACCCGCTCCCACGGAGTTCTACAAGGCTTGCAGCGTTTCCATCAGCACGCGCACCTTGGCGATCGACTCTTCGTATTCGGCCTGCCAATCCGAATCAGCCACCACCGCGCCACCGCCCCAGCAACTGACCTGACCGTCCTTGACCAGCAGGCTGCGGATGGCGATCGAACTGTCCATCTCGCCGCGCACGTCGAGGTATAGCAGCGAGCCGCAGTACAGGGTTCTGCGTGTCGGTTCCAGCTCATCGATGATCTGCATGGCGCGGATTTTTGGAGCGCCGGTGATCGAGCCGCCGGGGAAGCTGCCTGCAATCAGATCCAGGGCATCCTTGTCGGCGGCCAGGTGGCCGACCACGCTGCTGACCAGGTGGTGGACGTTGGGGTAGCTCTCCAGGCTGAACAGCTCCGGCACCTTCACCGAGCCGATCTGGCAGGTGCGGCCGATGTCATTGCGCAGCAGGTCGACGATCATCAGGTTTTCCGAGCGGTCCTTGGGGCTGGCTAGCAACTCGGCAGCGTTGCGGGCGTCCTCGGCGGGGTCGGCAGAGCGCGGGCGGGTACCTTTGATCGGCCGGGTCTCGACCTCGCCTTGGCTGACGTGGATGAAGCGTTCGGGCGAGAAGCTCAGCAGGGCTGTGCCTTCATCCAGCTGCTGGTAGCCGGAAAACGGTGTCGGGCAGGCGGCGCGCAGGGCCTGGTAGGCGCGCCATGGGTCGCCCTGGCAGGGTGCGCGGAAGCGCTGGGTGAGGTTGATCTGGTAGCAGTCGCCGGCCTGGATGTAGCGCTGCACCTGATCGAACGCCCCCCGGTACTGCTCGGGGCGAAGGTCGCCGGTCATGGGGGCCAGCAGGTGGAAGTCACCGCTATCGCCCGGGGTGCTGGCCTCGAACAACGCGATGAGCCGTTGCCGTTCGTCCTCGGGCAGGCGCGGGTGGAACACCAGCTGGCTCCTGCACAGCCGATGGTCGGACACCAGTGCCCAGGCATACAGCCCCAGCCGGGCGTCGGGCAGGCCGAGGTCGTCGACAGCGTGCGTCGGCAATTGCTCCAGGCGCCGGCCAAAGTCGTAGCTCAGGTAGCCGATCAGGCCGCCGGCGAAGGGCAGCTCTATGCCCTCGGGCAGTCGGGCTTCCCCAAGGTCCGCCAGTGCCTGGCGCAGGCGCTGCAGGTAAACCTGGCCGTCTTCATCGCTGTGTGCCTGCAGCTGTTGCAGGGGCCAGGCGCTGAGCAGGTCGTAGCGACCGCGTTCGGCACCCGGACGGGCGCTGTCGAGCAGGATCGCGCCGGGCGCGCGGCGCAGGCGTTCGAAGTAGAAGGCGGGGTCGGGCTGGTAGGGCAGGGGGTGCAGCGTACAGGTCGGCATCAGAGTGGACGGCGATGAAAAAGCGAGGAGGGCGATTGTAGACCTGTGGGGGGGATGCGCCTAGCGTCGGCAGCGACATTCGCATGTTGTGTCTCGCCTCGGGGTCGCTATGCGACCCTTTCGCCGCGGTTCGTCGTCACGACAAGCCAGCTCCCACAGGTGGTGTGTGATCCTTGTGGGAACTGGCTTGTAGTGACGACGAACCGCAAAGGGCTGCAGAGCAGCCCCCGAGCATCACTGCGGATGAACGTGTCCGAACAGGCCTTGCGAGACCTTCACGCGTTGCTCGGCATCCTCGCTGCGACCTTCCTTGGCCAGCATCTCCAGGTGCGCCTCGATGGCGTGGGTGCGTTGCGTGAGCCCGCAGTCGTTGGCGATCTGGATGTTCAGGCCGGGGCGGGCGTTGAGCTCGAGGATCAGCGGGCCCTTGTCCTGGTCCAGCACCATGTCCACACCGATGTAGCCCAGGCCGCACAGCTCGTAGCAGCTGGCGGCAAGCTTCATGAAGCCGTCCCAGTTCGGCAGTTGCACGCCGTCGACCGCGTTGGTGGTGTCGGGGTGCTTGCTGATGATCTTGTTCAGCCAGGTGCCGCGCAGCGTCAGGCCGGTGGCCAGGTCCACGCCGACGCCGATGGCGCCCTGGTGCAGGTTGGCCTTGCCGCCGGACTGGCGGGTCGGCAAGCGCAGCATGGCCATCACCGGGTAGCCCATCAGCACGATGATGCGGATGTCGGGCACGCCCTCATAGCTGATGCTCTTGAAGATCTGGTCCGGGGTGACCCGGTACTCGATCAGCGCGCGGTCGCGGTGCCCGCCCAGCGAATACAGGCCGGTAAGGATGCTGGAGATCTGGTGCTCGATCTCCTCGTGGCTGATGATCTTGCCCGAAACCGTGCGGTAGCGGTCCTCGAAGCGGTCGGCGATCACCAGGATGCCGTCACCGCCGGCGCCCTGGGCCGGCTTGATGACGAAGTCGCTGCGCCCGCCGATGATCTCGTCGAGCTTCTCGATCTGCTTCTCGGTCTCGATGATGCCGTACATCTCCGGCACATGGATGCCGGCCGCCAGGGCGCGCTCCTTGGTAATGATCTTGTCGTCGACGATCGGGTACAGGTGGCGCTTGTTGTACTTCAACACGTAGTCAGCGTTGCGCCGGTTGATGCCCATGATGCCCCGGGCCTCCAGGGCTTTCCACGTCTTGATCAGGCCGAACATCAGGCGTCAGCCTTCTTCAGGAATGCCTTGAAGCGCACGAGCTCGGTCAGGCGGTAGCCGCGGTAGCGACCCATCGCCAGCATGAAGCCCACCAGGATCAGCAGCACCGCCGGGAAGGTGAAGACGAAGTACACGGCTTCCGGCACGGTCATCAGCAGGTGCGCGATGGAGGCGGCGAACAGGGTGCCGACGGCCACTTTCATGGCATGGCCGCCGCCACGTTCTTCCCAAGTGATCGACAGGCGTTCGATGGTCATGGTCAGGATCACCATCGGGAACAGCGCCACCGACAAGCCGCGTTCCAGGCCCAGCTTGTGGCTGAACAGGCTGATGGCGGCGATCAGCACCACGACGAAGGTCAATACCACCGACAGGCGGGGCAGCATCTGCAGCTTGAGGTGTTCCAGGTACGAGCGCAGCGACAGGCCCAGGGCGGTGATCACCGTGAACAGAATGATGCCGAAGCCCAGTTGCGTCTCGCGGAAGGCCAGGGCGATCAACACCGGGGTGAAGGTGCCCAGGGTCTGGATGCCGATCAGGTTGCGCAGCACCAGGATCACCAGCACGCCGATCGGGATCATCACCATGATCATGAAGGTCTGCTGGGTCTGCAGCGGCAGGCCGTACAGCGAGTATTCGAGGAAGTCGGCGTCGGTGTTCTCGTCGGTCAGCTTGGCCAGGCGGATGGCGTTCATCTCGCTGTTGTTCATGCTGAAGGTGACGGTGGCCTTCTTGCCTCCATCGACGGTGATCAGGTTGTCGTCGCCGGTCCACCACAGCAGGCGGTCGCTGGGCAGGCCTTGCTCGCCGGTTTCCGGGTTGAAGTACAGCCAGTCGTTGCCGTTGAAGCTGCGCAGCCACAGCTCGGGACTCTGTGGGGTGTCGGCCACCAGGCGGATGGTGTGGACCTTCTCCAGCGGAACGTGGGCGATGGACAGCAGCAAGTCGATGACCTGGGCTTTCTTCAGTGGCGAGTTGTCGCCGGCCAGCAGCAGCTTGGCGTTGTCGTCGTTGGCGTTGTTGACGCGCTTGATGGTCTCGCTGACGAAGGTCTCGACGTCGGCCGAGTGCTGGCGGATCGGTGCCATCAGTGCTTCGGCGGCGATTTTCTCCGGGCCTTCGACCGCCAGGCTGTCGCGGAAGGTCGGGCCCTTGATCTTGGCCTTCTCGGTGCTGTAGCGCTTGGTCAGCACCAGGCGGTAGTAAAGAGTCTGGTTGCCGCTGGCGCGGCGGGCCGACCAGGTCACCTTGCGGTTTCCGTCGGCGCGGTTGACGCTGACGCCATAGTTGTTGGAGATGAAGCTCTCGTTGAGGCTCACGTAGTCACGGTTCAGCGGGGGCACGAACATCTGCACCTTGACCGGGTCCTTGGCGCTGGCAACGAACTCGACCTTGGCGTCGATGTTCCACAGGTCATCGGTCTCGTCCTCGGTCACCGGGATGCCGAGGGCGAAGATCTGGTAGGCCGTGATCGCGATGCCCAGCACCACCAGGACGGTGATCAGGACTTTCAGGTGGAGGGTAAGAGAGCGCATCGGAATTACTCTGCTTTGGGAGCTTCGGTGGCACAGGCAGGTTTGCCGGCCGCGTATTTAAGGCTTGGGTCGACCAGCGCACCGAAGTGCTTGAGGGCCTCGGAGCCGATCAGCAGCGGGAACTGGAAGGCGCTGCGGTCGGTGAGGTTGACCTCGATGGTGCGTCGCGTCTGGCCCATGCAGATGTCGAGTTCGATGACTGGACGCGCAGTGTAGGCCTTGCCCGAGTCGGCGTCATAGTCCCCGGCGCGGCGCTTGATCTTGCTGACGCGGGCCAGGGGGCGTTCGATGGGGTGCTTGTGCGCGGCGTCGATGGCCAGGTAGAAGCGCACCCAGCTCTCGCCGTTGCGCTTGAAGCGCTTGATGTCGCGGGCACTGAGCGAGGCGGTCTTGGCGCCGGTATCGAGCTTGGCTGCCACTTCCAGGTCAAGGTCGCCCAGGCGGGCGTATTCGTTGAGACCGTACACGGTCTTTTCGGCCGCGGGCGCGAGTGCCGGCAGCAGGGTCAGGCAGAGCAGCAATGAAGCGGGTTTGAGTCTCATAATCCTGGCGCGGTGCTGTGCAAAGTTCAGGGCAAGGCGACTGGCCAAGCGTCCTCATTGATCTGTCATGGGCATGAAATGATGACAGACACACTATCCATGCTCCCGAAGGAGCGCGGCATTCTATCACGCCGGTGCCTTGACGCCAGCGCGCCCGCGATCTGACCGCGGCTAGGCTTGGTTAGTTCGTTATTGGACGATTGTCGACAATGTTCTTTTTGTCTTTGACTGTGGCTGTCTATTTAGCTAGTTTTGCCGTCATCGATTTGCAAGGTGTCGACAATCATGCTGGATGTATCCCAGGCCGTGGCAGTGCCGCAGGACGAGACCGAGACCCTCTCTGAGCATGTCTTTCGGCGTATCCAGGCCGCCATCGTCAAGGGCGAGATCGCCCCTGGCAGCAAGATTTCCGAGCCTGAACTTGCGCGCACCTACGGCATCAGCCGCGGCCCGCTGCGCGAGGCCATCCACCGTCTCGAAGGCCAGCGCCTGCTGGTGCGCGTGCCGCATGTCGGCGCCCGGGTGGTATCGCTGAGCCACGCCGAGCTGATCGAACTGTACGAAATCCGTGAGTCGCTCGAAGGCATGGCCTGCCGCCTGGCCGCCGAGCGCATGAGCCAGGCCGCCATCGACGAACTGCGCCATGTGCTCGATACCCATGAGCGCGATGCAGCGTTCCAGGCCGGGCAGGGCTACTACCAGCAGGAAGGCGATTACGACTTCCACTACCGGATCATCCAGGGCAGCGGCAACCAGACCTTGTACAAGATGCTCTGCGGCGAGCTGTACCAACTGGTGCGGATGTACCGCATCCAGTTCTCCTCCACGCCCAACCGCCCGCGCCAGGCCTTCGCCGAGCACCACCGTATCCTCGATGCCATCGAAGCCCACGACGGTGAGCTAGCAGAACTCCTGATGCGCCGCCACATCGGCGCGTCCAAACGCAATATCGAGCGCCACTACCAGGGTGCCGACAACAATAGCCCACGAGGTGAGTCATGACAGTGAAGAGCACGCCCGGCCAGCGTTTCCGTGACGCGGTCGCCGCCGAACATCCGCTGCAGGTGGTCGGGACCATCAACGCCAACCACGCCTTGCTGGCCAAGCGCGCCGGTTTCAAGGCCATCTACCTCTCCGGTGGCGGTGTCGCCGCCGGCTCCCTGGGCTTGCCGGACCTGGGTATCAGCGGCCTGGATGACGTGCTCACCGACGTGCGGCGCATCACCGACGTGTGCGACCTGCCGCTGCTGGTGGATGTCGACACCGGCTTCGGCGCCTCGGCCTTCAACGTCGCCCGCACCGTCAAGTCGATGAGCAAGTTCGGCGCCGCCGCGATCCATATCGAGGACCAGGTCGGAGCCAAGCGCTGCGGCCACCGCCCGAACAAGGAGATCGTCTCGCAGCAGGAGATGGTCGACCGCATCAAGGCGGCCGTGGATGCTCGCAGCGATGACAGCTTCGTGATCATGGCGCGCACTGATGCCCTGGCGGTGGAAGGTCTCAATGCCGCGCTGGATCGTGCCGCCGCCTGCGTCGAGGCTGGCGCCGACATGATTTTCCCCGAGGCGATCACCGAATTGCACATGTACAAGACCTTCGCCGAACGGGTGAAGGCGCCGATCCTGGCCAATATCACCGAGTTCGGCGCCACGCCGCTGTACACCACCGAGGAACTGGCTTCGGTCGACGTGTCACTGGTGCTCTATCCGCTGTCGGCCTTCCGCGCCATGAACAAGGCGGCCGAGAACGTCTACACCGCGCTGCGCCGCGACGGCACCCAGAAGAACGTGATCGACACCATGCAGACCCGCATGGAGCTCTACGATGCCATCGGCTACCACGCCTTCGAGCAGAGCCTCGATGCATTGTTCGCGCAGAAGAAAGGGTAAGCGAATGCCTGTACCGGCCCTGCGACAGGGCCGGTACGAATCACCAGGATTAGCCAGCAAGACTTCGATAACAAATTCAAGAAAGGAGAAACACTATGGCCGAAGCAAAAGTACTCAGTGGGGCGGGCCTGCGTGGCCAGGTGGCCGGCCAGACCGCGCTGTCGACCGTCGGCCAGGCCGGCGCCGGCCTGACCTACCGCGGCTATGACGTGCGCGACCTGGCCGCAGGCGCCGAGTTCGAGGAAGTGGCCTACCTGCTGCTATACGGCGAGCTGCCGAGCAAGGCCGAGCTTGTCGACTACAAGCGCAAGCTCAAGGGGCTGCGCGACCTGCCGCAAGCGCTGAAGGAAGTGCTCGAGCGCATCCCGCGCGATGCACACCCGATGGACGTGATGCGTACCGGGTGCTCGGTGCTCGGTACCCTGGAGCCCGAGCTGACCTTCGACACCCAGCGCGATAAGACCGACCGCCTGCTGGCGCTGTTCCCGGCGGTGATGTGCTACTGGTACCGCTACACCCACCACGGCGTGCGTATCGACTGCAGCAGCGACGAAGACACCCTGGGCGGCCACTTCCTGCACCTGCTGCACGGCAAGAAGCCCAGCGAGCTGCACGTCAAGGTGATGAACGTCTCGCTGATCCTTTACGCCGAGCACGAATTCAACGCCTCGACCTTCACTGCCCGGGTCTGCGCCTCGACCCTGTCCGATTTGTACTCCTGCGTGACCGCCGCCATCGGCTCGCTGCGCGGTCCGCTGCACGGTGGTGCCAATGAGGCGGCCATGGAGTTGATCGAGCGCTTCCAGAGCCCGCAGGAAGCCACTGCCGAGCTGCTGCGCATGCTCGAGCGCAAGGACAAGATCATGGGCTTCGGTCATGCCATCTACAAAGAGTCCGACCCGCGCAACGAGGTGATCAAGGGCTGGGCCAAGCAGTTGGCCGACGAAGTGGGCGACAAGGTCCTGTACCCGGTCTCCGAAGCCATCGACAAGACCATGTGGGAGCAGAAGCGCCTGTTCCCCAACGCCGACTTCTACCACGCCTCGGCGTACCACTTCATGGGCATCCCGACCAAGCTGTTCACCCCGATCTTCGTCTGCTCGCGCCTGACCGGCTGGGCCGCGCACGTGTTCGAGCAGCGCGCCAACAACCGCATCATCCGCCCGAGCGCCGAGTACGTCGGCGTCGAGCAGCGCCAGTTCGTGCCGATCGAGCAGCGCTGAGGCAACGACCGCTGGGGCTGCCATGCAGCCCTTTCGCCGGCAAGCCGGCTCCCACAATGTCCATGCGTTGCTGTGGGAGCCGGCTTGACGGCGATGGGGGCGCAGCGCCCCCAAAGGCCTGACCTGCAAACCGAATACCGTGAGCCCGATAACGATATGAACACCGCATTCCGCAAGAACCTGCCAGGGACCGCCCTGGACTACTTCGACGCCCGTGCCGCGGTCGAGGCGATCAAGCCCGGCGCTTACGATGGCCTGCCGTATACCTCCCGCGTGCTGGCGGAAAACCTGGTGCGTCGCTGCGATCCGGCCACCCTCGATGCATCGCTCGAGCAACTGATCGAGCGCAAGCGCGACCTCGACTTCCCCTGGTTCCCGGCCCGCGTGGTGTGCCACGACATCCTTGGCCAGACCGCCCTGGTCGACCTCGCCGGGCTGCGTGACGCCATCGCCGACAAAGGCGGCGACCCGGCCGCGGTCAATCCGGTGGTGCCGGTGCAACTGATCGTCGACCATTCGCTGGCCGTGGAATGCGGTGGCTTCGATCCGCAGGCGTTCGACAAGAACCGCGCCATTGAAGACCGCCGCAACGAAGACCGCTTCCACTTCATCAACTGGACCAAGCAGGCGTTCAAGAACGTCGACGTGATCCAGCCGGGCAACGGCATCATGCACCAGATCAACCTGGAGAAGATGTCGCCGGTGATCCACAACGACCGCGGCGTGGCCTACCCTGACACTTGCGTCGGCACCGACAGCCATACGCCGCATGTCGACGCCCTGGGCGTGATCGCCATCGGTGTCGGTGGCCTGGAGGCCGAAAACGTCATGCTCGGCCGCGCCTCGTGGATGCGCCTGCCGGAGATCGTCGGCGTCGAGCTGACCGGGCGCCTGGCGCCGAACATCACCGCTACCGACCTGGTACTGGCCCTGACCGAGTTCCTGCGCAAGCAGAAGGTGGTCGGCGCCTACCTCGAAGTCCACGGTGCCGGCGCCAGCGCGCTGACCCTGGGCGACCGCGCCACCATCTCCAACATGGCCCCGGAGTACGGCGCCACCGCGGCGATGTTCGCCATCGACCAGCAGACCATCGACTACCTCAAGCTGACTGGCCGCGATGACCAGCAGGTGCAGTTGGTGGAAACCTACGCCAAGGTCGCCGGCCTGTGGGCCGACAGTCTGGCCAAGGCCGAGTATGAGCGCACCCTGAGCTTCGACCTGTCGAGCGTGGTGCGTAACATGGCAGGCCCGTCCAACCCGCACGCGCGCGTGGCCACCAGCGACCTGGCGGCCAAGGGCATTGCCGGGCAATGGCAAGAAGTGCCGGGGCAGATGCCGGATGGCGCGGTGATCATCGCCGCCATCACCAGCTGCACCAACACCAGCAACCCGCGCAACGTGATCGCCGCTGGCCTTATCGCCCGCAACGCCAACAAGCTTGGCCTGGTGCGCAAGCCGTGGGTCAAGTCGTCGCTGGCGCCGGGCTCCAAGGCGGTGCAGCTGTACCTGAAGGAAGCAGGCCTGGAACAGGAGCTGGAGCAATTGGGCTTCGGCATCGTCGCCTTCGCCTGCACCACCTGTAATGGCATGTCCGGCGCGCTCGACCCGGTGATCCAGCAGGAGATCATCGATCGCGACCTGTACGCCACCGCGGTGCTGTCGGGCAACCGCAACTTCGACGGGCGTATCCACCCCTACGCCAAGCAGGCGTTCCTCGCGTCGCCGCCGCTGGTGGTGGCCTACGCCATTGCCGGTACCATCCGTTTCGACATCGAGAAGGACGTGCTGGGCGTGGTCGACGGCAAGGAAATCCGCCTCAAGGACATCTGGCCGAGCGATGAAGAGATCGACGCCGTGGTGCGTGCCTCGGTCAAGCCCGAGCAGTTCCGCCAGGTGTACATCCCGATGTTCGCCATCGAGGAAGACAAGGGGCCGAAGGTCGCGCCGCTGTACGACTGGCGTCCGATGAGTACCTACATTCGCCGCCCGCCGTACTGGGAAGGCGCCCTGGCCGGTGAGCGTACCCTGCGCGGCATGCGCCCTCTGGCGGTGCTGCCGGACAACATCACCACCGACCACCTGTCGCCGTCCAACGCCATCCTGCTGGATAGCGCCGCCGGTGAATACCTGGCGAAGATGGGCCTGCCGGAGGAAGACTTCAACTCCTACGCCACCCACCGTGGCGACCACCTGACCGCGCAGCGCGCCACCTTCGCCAACCCCAAGCTGTTCAACGAGATGGTGCGCAAGGACGACGGCAGCGTGAAGCAGGGTTCGCTGGCGCGTATCGAGCCGGAAGGCAAGGTGACCCGCATGTGGGAGGCCATCGAGACCTACATGCAGCGCAAGCAGCCGCTAATCATCGTCGCCGGTGCCGACTACGGCCAGGGGTCGTCCCGTGACTGGGCGGCCAAGGGTGTGCGTCTGGCGGGCGTCGAGGCGATTGTCGCCGAGGGCTTCGAGCGCATCCACCGGACCAACCTGGTGGGCATGGGCGTGCTGCCGCTGGAGTTCAAGGCAGGCACCGACCGCAACACCCTGGGCCTGGACGGCAGCGAGACCTATGACGTGCTGGGCGAGCGCAAGCCGCGGGCGACGCTGACCCTGGTGGTCACGCGGCGCAACGGCGAGCGTGTCGAGGTGCCGGTGACCTGCCGCCTGGATACCGCCGAAGAGGTGTCGATCTATGAGGCGGGTGGGGTGTTGCAGCGCTTTGCCCAGGACTTCCTGGAAGGCACGGCATAACGCAGATGATGCATAGCGGTCCATGGGAGCGGGCTTGCCCCGCGATGGCCAAGACATCGCCATCGCGGGGCAAGCCCGCTCCCATGGACGGATAAGGAACATTAACCATGGCACATGCACCACAGGTAAAAATCCCCGCCACCTACATCCGTGGCGGTACCAGCAAAGGCGTGTTCTTCCGCCTGCAAGACTTGCCCGAGCGCGCGCAGGTTCCAGGCCCGGCCCGTGACGCCCTGTTGCTGCGGGTGATCGGCAGCCCCGACCCATACGGCAAGCAGATCGACGGCATGGGTGGCGCCACCTCCAGCACCAGCAAGACGGTGATCCTGTCGAAAAGCATCAAGCCCGACCACGACGTCGACTACCTGTTCGGCCAGGTCTCGATCGACAAGGCCTTCGTCGACTGGAGCGGCAACTGCGGCAACCTGTCCGCCGCAGTCGGCTCGTTCGCCATCAGCGGCGGGCTGGTCGATGCGAGCCGCATTCCACGCAATGGCCTCGCTACCGTGCGGATCTGGCAGGCCAACATTGGCAAGACCATCATCGCCCATGTGCCGGTCACCGAGGGCGAGGTGCAGGAAACCGGCGATTTCGAACTTGACGGCGTGACCTTCCCGGCCGCCGAGGTGCAGCTGGAGTTCCTCGACCCGGCTGCCGACGAGGATGGCGGGGGCGGGGCGATGTTTCCCACCGGTAACCTGGTCGACGACCTCGAGGTGCCGGGCGTCGGTACCTTCAAGGCCACCCTGATCAATGCCGGTATCCCGACCATTTTCGTCAATGCCGCTGATATCGGCTATACCGGTAGCGAGTTGCAGGACGCCATCAACGGCGATACCGCCGCATTGCAGCGTTTCGAGACCATCCGTGCCCATGGCGCCGTGCGCATGGGGCTGATCGAACATATCGATCAGGCCGCCGGGCGCCAGCACACGCCGAAAGTGGCCTTCGTCGCGGCGCCGAGCACCTACACTGCCTCCAGTGGCAAAGCCGTGCCTGCCGAAGAGATCGACTTGCTGGTGCGTGCGCTGTCGATGGGCAAGCTGCACCACGCGATGATGGGCACCGCAGCGGTGGCCATCGGTACTGCCGCGGCGATTCCCGGGACGCTGGTCAACCTGGCTGCCGGTGGCGGGGAACGAAGTGCCGTGCGTTTCGGCCATCCGTCTGGGACACTGCGGGTCGGGGCCGAGGCGCGTCAGGTGGACGGGCAATGGACCGTGACCAAGGCAATCATGAGCCGAAGCGCTCGGGTGCTGATGGAGGGCTGGGTACGCGTGCCCGGTGATAGTTTCTAAGGCATCAGTAGTGCTCGGCATTCGTTGAGCGGGGCCGCTTTGCGGCCCCTGTTATCAAGGAGCCACGAATGAGCGCAAACGTAGACCTCAACACCCGCCCCGACTACGATCAGGTGCTGCAGACCCTCGCCGACTATGTGCTCGGCTACCGCGTCACATCCTCCGAGGCGCTGAACACCGCCCGCCACTGCCTGATGGACACTCTGGGCTGCGGCCTGCTGGCCCTGCGCTTCCCCGAATGCACCAAGCATCTTGGCCCGTTGGTCGAAGGCACGATCGTCCCCCATGGCGCCCGCGTGCCGGGCACCAGCTACCACCTTGACCCGGTCAAGGCGGCCTGGGACATCGGCTGCATCGTCCGCTGGCTGGACTACAACGACACCTGGCTGGCGGCGGAGTGGGGTCATCCCTCGGACAACCTCGGTGGCATCCTGGCGGTCACCGATCACCTGTCGCAAAAGCGCGTGGCCAATGGCGAGGCGCCCCTGGCCATGCGCGAGGTGCTCGATGCCATGGTCATGGCCCATGAGATCCAGGGCGTGCTGGCACTGGAGAACTCCTTCAACCGGGTTGGCCTGGACCATGTGCTGTTGGTCAAGGTCGCCTCGACAGCAGTGTGTGCCAAGCTCATGGGCGCCAGCCGCGAACAATTGCTGTCAGCACTCTCTCACGCCTTCGTCGATGGCCAGGCCCTGCGCACCTACCGTCATGCGCCCAATGCCGGGTCGCGCAAGTCGTGGGCGGCGGGGGATGCCTCCAGTCGTGGCGTGCGCCTGGCCGATATCGCGCTGCGAGGCGAGATGGGTGTGCCCGGTGCGCTGACCGCCAGGCAGTGGGGGTTCTATGACGTGTCGTTCAGCCACTCCAACAAGGACCTGGCGCTCAAGCCCGAGGCGCAGCGTGAGCTGCGCCTGCCGCAGCCGCTGGGCAGCTATGTGATGGAAAACGTGCTGTTCAAGATCAGCTTCCCCGCCGAATTTCATGCCCAGACGGCCTGCGAAGCCGCGGTGATCCTGCACCCGCAGGTGCGCAACCGCCTGCACGAGATAGACCGCATCGTCATCACCACCCACGAGTCGGCGATCCGCATCATTTCCAAGGAAGGGCCGCTGGCCAACGCTGCGGACCGCGACCACTGCCTGCAATACATGACGGCGGTGCCGTTGATATTCGGTGACCTGGTGGCCGAGCACTACGAAGATGCCTTCCATGCCGCTCATCCGAGCATCGACCGCTTGCGCGAGAAGATGGTGATCGTCGAGGATCCGCGCTTCAGTCGCGAGTACCTGGAGGCCGACAAGCGTTCCATTGCCAATGGCGTGCAGGTGTTCTTCAAGGATGGCTCGCACACGCCGCAAGTGGTGGTGGAGTACCCGCTCGGGCATCGACGCCGGCGGGAGGAGGGGATGCCATTGCTGGAGGCGAAGTTCAGGGAGAACCTGGCGACGCGATTTGCGCGGCAGCGCTGTGAGGAGATCGTGGCGTTGTGCAAGGACCAGGAGAGACTGGAGGCAATGCCCGTGCACAGGTTTGTCGATCTGTTCGTGATTTGATGTTGTCTGTTGCGGCCTCATCGCTGGCAAGCCACTCCCACAGGTTTGGCGCTGACCTTGAGCACTGCGCGATCCTGTGGGAGCTGGCTTGCCAGCGATGAGGCCGGCGCCTCTAATAAAAAAGCCCCGGTATCTCTACCGGGGCTTCTTCTTACCGCTTTTAACTTACCACTTGCAGCTGCTTACGCCTGAACCACCGGGATCTTGGCGTTGGCCGCGGCTTCGCGGAACTCGGCGATCTGGTCGAAGCTCAGGTAGCGGTAGACGTCGGCAGCCATGCTGTCGATGTCCTTGGCGTACTGCATGTACTCTTCAACGGTCGGCAGCTTGCCGATGATCGAAGCGACAGCAGCCAGCTCGGCCGAGGCCAGGTACACGTTGGTGGCATCGCCCAGACGGTTCGGGAAGTTACGGGTCGAGGTGGAGACCACGGTCGAACCGGTCTGTACACGTGCCTGGTTACCCATGCACAGCGAGCAGCCTGGCATTTCCATGCGCGCGCCAGCCTTGCCGTAGATGCCGTAGTAGCCTTCTTCGGTCAGCTGGTGGGCGTCCATCTTGGTTGGCGGGGCCAGCCACAGACGGGTCGGGATACCGCCCTTGACCTTGTCCAGCAGCTTGCCGGCAGCGCGGAAGTGACCAATGTTGGTCATGCACGAACCGATGAACACTTCGTCGATCTTCTCGCCCTGTACCGAAGACAGCAGGCGGGCGTCGTCCGGGTCGTTCGGCGCGCAGAGCACAGGCTCCTTGACGTCGGCCAGGTCGATTTCGATGATTTCGGCGTACTCGGCATCGGCGTCGGCCGACAGCAGCTCAGGCTTGGCCAGCCAGGCTTCCATGGCCTGGGCGCGGCGCTCCAGGGTGCGGGCATCGCCGTAGCCTTCGCCGATCATCCAGCGCAGCAGGGTGATGTTGGACTGCAGGTACTCGGCGATGGCCTTCTCCGGCAGCTTGATGGTGCAACCGGCGGCGGAGCGTTCGGCCGAGGCGTCGGACAGCTCGAAGGCTTGCTCGACGGTAAGGTCGTTGAGGCCTTCGATCTCCAGGATGCGTCCGGAGAAGGCGTTCTTCTTGCCTTTCTTCTCGACGGTCAGCAGGCCTTTCTGGATGGCGTAGTAAGGGATGGCATGGACCAGGTCACGCAGGGTGATACCAGGCTGCAGCTTGCCCTTGAAACGCACCAGGATCGACTCCGGCATGTCCAGCGGCATGACGCCGGTGGCGGCGGCGAAGGCCACCAGGCCCGAACCTGCCGGGAACGAGATGCCGATCGGGAAGCGGGTGTGCGAGTCGCCACCGGTGCCGACGGTGTCAGGCATCAGCATGCGGTTCAGCCAGCTGTGGATGATGCCGTCGCCCGGGCGCAGCGACACGCCGCCACGGGTGCGGATGAAGTCTGGCAGGGTGTGGTGGGTGGTGACGTCGATCGGCTTCGGATAGGCCGCGGTGTGGCAGAACGACTGCATTACCAGGTCGGCGGAGAAGCCCAGGCACGCCAGGTCTTTCAGCTCGTCGCGGGTCATCGGGCCAGTGGTGTCCTGGGAGCCGACGGTGGTCATCTTCGGCTCGCAGTAGGCACCTGGGCGCACGCCCTGGCCTTCCGGCAGACCGCAGGCGCGGCCGACCATCTTCTGCGCCAGGGTGAAGCCCTTGGTCGAAGCGGCAGGTTGCTCTGGCTTCTTGAACAGGTCCGATGGGGCCTGGCCCAGCTCGGCACGGGCTTTCTCGGTCAGGCCACGGCCGACGATCAGCGGGATACGACCGCCAGCGCGGACTTCGTCCAGCAGCACTTCGGTCTTCAGCTCGAAGCTGGTGACCAGTTCGTCGCTGTCGTGGCGGCGCACTTCACCTTTGAACGGGTAGACGTCGATGACGTCGCCCATGGCGAGGTTGGTGCAGTCGAACTCGATCGGCAGGGCGCCGGCGTCTTCCATGGTGTTGTAGAAGATCGGGGCGATCTTGGTGCCGAAGCAGAAACCACCGGCGCGCTTGTTCGGTACATACGGGATGTCGTCGCCGAAGAACCACAGCACCGAGTTGGTGGCCGATTTACGCGAGGAACCGGTACCGACCACGTCACCGACGTAGGCGACCGGGAAGCCCTTGGCCTTGACCGCTTCGATCTGCGCCAGCGGGCCGACCGAACCAGGCTGCGAAGGCTCGATGCCGTCGCGGGCCATCTTCAGCATGGCCAGGGCGTGCAGCGGGATGTCAGGGCGCGACCAGGCGTCCGGAGCAGGGGACAGGTCGTCGGTGTTGGTTTCGCCAGGCACCTTGAACACGGTCAGGGTGTATTTTTCGGCGATGGCTGGACGCGAGGTGAACCACTCGCCGGCAGCCCAGGATTCCAGCACGGCCTTGGCGTGGGCATTGCCCGCCTTGGCTTTTTCGGCCACGTCGTGGAAGGCATCGAACATCAGCAGGGTGTGCTTGAGCTGTTCGGCCGCGACGGCGCCCAGTTCGGCGTCGTCCAGCAGCGCGACCAGCGTTTCGATGTTGTAGCCGCCCTGCATGGTACCCAGCAGCTCGGTGGCGTGCTTGCGGTCGATCAGCGGCGACTTGGCTTCACCCTTGGCGACAGCGGAGAGGAAAGCGGCCTTGACGTAGGCGGCTTCGTCCACTCCTGGCGGAACGCGGTTGGTGATCAGGTCTACGAGGAAGGCTTCTTCGCCGGCCGGCGGGTTTTTCAGCAGCTCGACCAGGCCTGCAGTTTGTTCGGCGTTCAGCGGCTGGGGCACGATACCCAGAGCGGCACGCTCTTCGATATGTTTGCGGTAGGCTTCAAGCACAGTTATTACCCTCATCAGTGGTCCCTAAAGGGAGTCCGGGACGCTCATCCAGCATTCTCCTGCACCCATGCGCTGAAGACGGCTTTTTGAGCCGGCAAGCCAGGGTCGCAGAGAATCCTTACAGAAGCTGTTTTCAAAGTTTTACGCCTGTAGAACGGAAGGCTGATGAGGGGTTGGCCGTGGCCATGCGCTCGCATGGACAGGGCCAACGCCGTTCTACCGGATGAACTGTGCTCGTGACGCTTTGAAAACAGCTTCCAACGGACATGGTTGCCTTGAAAAGGCGGAGTGATTCTACGGCAAAAATTAGCCGAAAGTAAGGCGGCGAAGAAGACTTTAACGGGTGACCCTGGTTAGACAAAGGGCTAACATGGGGCCGTGTTCCCCCGCCAAGCCGTTGTTTTTACATGTCCAACCAATCCATCAAGACGCCTTGCGTCGGCCTCTGCTCCACCGTCTACGGAGACCTGGTTTGCCGCGGCTGCAAGCGCTTTCACCACGAAGTGATCCACTGGAACGGCTACGACGACGAGCAGAAGCGCGCCGTGTGGCTGCGCCTGGAGCAACTGCTGGTGCAGGTGATGATGGCCAAGTTGGAAGTGTTCGACAAAGCGCGCTTGCGCGAGCAGCTCGAACAGCGCTCGATCCGCTATGTGGCACAGCAGTCGGAATATTGCTGGGCCTACCAGTTGATCGCCCGCGGGGCGCGGATGATTCGCGACCTGGAGGCCTACGGGATGGCCTTGCTGCCGGAGTTCCGCGACTGGGAGCTGCCACAGCTGCGCGACGCCATCGACCGGGAATTCTTTTTGCTCTCCGAGGCGCACTACCAGCGCTACATCGCGCCGGCGTTTCTGCAGCAGATCGGTGAGTAACCTGTTTCCCTCTGCCTTGTGTGGGCAGGTCTGGCGAGGATGACTCTCTACTCACGGTCGGGAGAGTCATCTTGAGTTACTACCAGTTCCAACCCATGTTGTGTTTCAACGCACGCTGCTGGTGGCAGCATAAGGACAAGCGCCTGGATTGTCGCCACTGGCCGCCGGCCGCCTCCGAGGCAATGCCTGTCTGGGTCACGTTCGACAGCGGCGACCGTGATGATGGGTGGGTACGATGCGAGCCCGAGCCGCCGCGCCAGTCCGATAAAATATTGTGCAATACGTTCTGGTTCGGCGTGTACGCGCTCGGCGAGCAGTACGCCTACGACATCCGGCCGGCTTACTCGGGAGCTACGTTGGAGCTCTGGCCAAGGCTGGAGAGGGTGCTTGATACCAACATCGATGGCTACCTGGGCATGTACGACGTGCCGACCGAGCCCTACCGGTGGTATGAGCCTACGGCGCCGCTTTGGCAGCTGGAAGGCCTCGACCCTGCAAGCTTGGCGCCTGGCGCACGGCGCTGCAATCTGCAGTGGTACAGCCCAAAAGGCAAGGCCGTGCGGCGCATCAGCGATTTGACCCGGTCGTACCTCGATGATTGGAAAGGGGTCAGGGGAATGGTAAGCCTGGAGGTGCACGAAGTGCCCGTGCCGCCACACCCTAGGCCGAAAACCTGAGCGGCTGTTCAGTCCCCGGTGTACTCGCAACCGCTGGTGCAGGTCTCGTGGATGCGCACTTTCGACAGTTCCGGCAGCAGCGGCTTGACCTGATCCCAGATCCACTTGGCGATCACTTCGCTGGTAGGGTTTTCCAGGCCCGGAATGTCGTTCAGGTAGTTGTGGTCCAGCTGCTCGTAGATCGGCTTGAAGATCGCCTTGATCTCGGAGAAGTCGCGGATCCAGCCGGTGTGCGGATCGAGCGGGCCGGTCAGGTGCAGGGCGACCTTGAACGAATGGCCATGCAGGCGGCCGCACTTGTGCCCGGCAGGGACGTTGGGCAGGCGGTGAGCCGATTCGAATGTGAACTCTTTGAAAATTTCCACGCTGGCATAACTCTGTGTGAATCAACAATGCGCGCAGTCTACCAGCATGCCCGCTACAAGGCTTGCAACCGATCCTGCAACCGCCCGGTGGCGATCAGCTCCAGCAGTTCGTCGCCCAGGCGCCGGCTTTCGGCGATGGCCTTGTACCAGTAACGCTTGCGGCTCGGCGCATCGCCCATGAAACGCTTGAAGTCGTTGCGATCCGGCAGCTTGCCGTAGGGCAGGGCGGCCAGGTACTGCGGCGACGGGGTCATCAGCAGCACGTTCTGCAGGCGCGTGGCATCGCCCTTGCGCCAGGGCAGGGCCTTGTCGAACCAGCCGGGCACCACCTTGTCGGTGAAGTGCGGATAGAGCACCAGGTCGTCGCCGCGGTAGGGCAGGTCCAGATGGTAGTCGAGTAAGCCGCCGTCGCGGTAGGTGCCGGCACCCGCGCCGGGGATGTCGCGTACACCCTCCATGACCATCGGGATCGAACCCGAGGCGAGCAGGGCGTGGCGCAGGTTGGCCAGGTCCAGTGGCAGGCTGCGCGAAGGGAAGTCGGTGAGCGCCTCCAGCGGTGGCGCGGCACGTTGATCGTGCAGGATCACGCGCTCGAAGTGTCGGGCCAGGCGCGAGCGGCCCAGCAGGTTGCTGGCGATCACCGAGCCCAGCCCCACGCCCAGGCGGCCGCGGTGATCGTGGGCGAGCTGGCCGTGGCTCTTCACCACCAGGATGTTCAGGCGATAGTGCGGGTTGGCGAGGATCTGCCCATCGTGGCCCTGCAGCAGGTCGTCGAGCATGCGTTGGCAGCTCTGGCTGATTTCCCTGGGGGTCACGCCCTTGGCGAAATCCTGCTCGGTATACAGCTCGCCCAGGCGGCGGATGCCGGCCACCGGGTCGTCGAGGCAGGCACTGGCGAAACGCCAGGAGCCGATCGAGGCGCCGATCAATGCCCGTTGCCGTGGTGCCGTCGGCAGCCATTCACCGAACAGCGCCAGGTCCAGGCCCTGGATTCCCAAGGGCTTGGGGCCACCGGCGGCGCCCGGCAGCACGCCGACATCGGCGGCCAGCAGGCCGCGCTCGCGGATCTGCCGCAAGGCGCGCTGGCCGGCCTTGAAGGTCAGGGCGGGATACTTGATGTGGATGGCGCTCATGGCGGGGTCTCGGGCAGGGCAGGCGGGCAGTATAGGGCTTTATTGCGAGGCGGCGATGCCATCACCGCCCCACGTGGCCGCGACAAGGCCGCAAGCTGCGCTATCATGCGGCCAGCTGTTTTCAGGTTGAGTTAAGGACCGGTGGTTAATCTTAACCCCGTAGACAAATTGCACATCTCGCTGGAGAGAACCTCATGAAAACTTTGACTGCCCTGTTCACCGCCACCGCCCTTGCTTTCGGTGCCAATGCCGCCTTCGCCAAGGATGTTCAGCCCGATGAAGTGGTCAAGCTGGTGAACGCCAAGACCATCAAGTCGCTGGATGAACTGAAGGCCGTCGCTGTGGCCAAGCATCCCGGCGCCACCGTGACCGACTCGGAGCTCGAGAACGAGTACGGCCGTTATATCTACAAGGTCGACCTGCGTGATGCCCAGAACGTTGAATGGGACGTGGACCTGGATGCCAAGACCGGTGAAGTCCTGAAGGACGAGCGAGACAACTGATGCCTGCACTACCGCGAACGGCACGCTACCTGGCCTTGGCCCTGTTGACCGTCTGTTCGCTGGCCGCCGCGCGCGACCTGGACCAGGATGAAGCCCTGGAGCTTCGGCAAAAGGGCATCATCCTGCCGCTGGAGCAATTGCTCGAAGCCGCCCTGGGGCGTTACCCCGGGGCACGGCTGCTGGAGGCGGAACTGGAAGAGAAGCACGAGCGCTACGAGTACGAGGTCGAACTGCTGACCCCGGCGGGCGTGGTGCGCGAGATCAAGCTCGACGCCCGCACCGGCGCGCTGCTCAAAGACGAGGAAGACGACTGAATGCGCCTGCTGCTTGTCGAGGACAATGTTCCCCTGGCCGATGAACTGACCGCCACCCTGCAGCGCCAGGGTTACGCCGTGGACTGGCTGGCCGATGGCCGCGATGCGGTATACCAGGGCCAGAGCGAACCCTACGACCTGATCATCCTCGACCTGGGCCTGCCCGGGCTGCCGGGGCTCGAAGTGCTGGGGCAATGGCGCGCGAGCGGCCTGCCCACCCCGGTGCTGATCCTCACCGCCCGTGGCTCCTGGGCCGAGCGTATCGAGGGACTCAAGGCCGGGGCTGACGACTATCTGAGCAAGCCCTTCCACCCCGAGGAGCTGCAACTGCGCATCCAGGCCCTGTTGCGCCGGGCCAAGGGGCTGGCCAACCAGCCGAAACTGGAAGCGGCCGGCCTGCATCTGGACGAGTCGCGCCAGTGCGTGAGTCGTGAGGGTGTCGATGTCCAGCTCACTGCCGCCGAGTTTCGCCTGTTGCGCTATTTCATGCTGCATCCGGGGCAGGTGCTGTCCAAGAGCCACCTGGCCGAGCACCTTTACGACGGCGAAACCGAGCGTGATTCCAATGTGCTGGAAGTGCACGTCAACCACCTGCGGCGCAAACTGGGGCGTAGCGTGATCGAGACTCGCCGCGGCCAGGGCTACGTGTACGCCGGGAGTGCTGCGTGAAGTCGATCCAGGCGCGCCTGAGCCTGGGCCTGGTGGCGGTACTGGTAGTGGTTGGGCTGGTCCTGGCGCAGTTGACCTTGTGGCTGTTCGAGGCGGGCCTGCAGCGTTACCTGGAAGCGGGCCTGCGCAAGGAAAGCGAAAACCTGCTGGTGGCGCTGGTGCGTGGCCCGTCCGGCCTGCAGTTGGACGAGCGACGCCTGTCGGCAGCCTACCAGCAGCCGTTCTCGGGCTACTACTTCCGCATTGATTTCGACCAGGGTACCTGGCGCTCCCGTTCGTTATGGGACATGGACATGCCCAAGCCCGGCAAGCCCGGCCTGGACGACGGTCACGAACTCGGCCCCGAGGGCCAGCAACTGCTGGCCTATCGTGGGGACTACCGGCGCCTGGGCCAGGACATCTCGATCAGCGTGGCCCAGGACTATTCACCGGTGCGTGAGGGCTTCCGGCGCATGCAACAGATCGGCCTGGGCCTGGGGCTGGTGGCGTTGATATTGGTCCTGGTGCTGCAACGCCTCACCGTGACCCGCTCGTTGCGCCCGCTGGAGCGGGCGCGCCAGCAGATCGCCCAGTTGCAGCAGGGTCAGCGCTCGCAACTGGATGCCGAGGTGCCCAGCGAGCTGCAGCCGCTGGTGGACCAGATCAACCACCTGCTGACCCATACCGAAGACAGCCTGCGCCGTTCGCGCAATGCCCTGGGCAACCTCGGTCATGCCTTGAAGACGCCGCTGGCGGTGCTTGTCAGCCTGGCTGCCAGCGAACGCCTGCAGGCGCTGCCCGAGGTGCGCGCGCAGATGCGTGAGCAACTGGAGCAGATCCAGCAACGCCTGGCCCGCGAACTCAACCGCGCGCGCCTGGCCGGCGATGCCTTGCCCGGTGCGCAGTTCGACTGCGATGGCGAACTGCCCGGGCTGCTGGCGACGTTGGGGATGATCCATGGCGAAGGCCTGCTGCTCGAGCGCGACGTGGCTCCAGGCTTGTTGCTGCCCTGGGACCGCGAGGATTTGCTGGAGCTGCTCGGCAACCTGCTGGACAACGCCTGCAAATGGGCCGACAGCGAGGTGCGCCTGGGCATCGCGCCAACCACCGAGGGTTACCAGCTGTGGGTCGATGACGATGGCCCGGGCATCCCTGAGGGGCAACGCCTGCAAGTGCTCGAGCGTGGTTCGCGGCTGGACGAGCAGGTCGATGGCCATGGCCTGGGGCTGGGCATCGTGCGCGATATCGTCGAGGCCTGGGGTGGGCGCATCGCGCTGCTGGAAAGCCCGCTGGGCGGGCTACGGGTCAGTATCGAACTGCCGCGCAAGGGGCGTTGATCGGAGCCGGCCCAATCGCGGGGCAGATCAACCGTGCAAAAAAATTGCAGTACAGCCGCAGTTTTTTGAATTGGCCCAGCGCCACCTGCGCCCGGCACAATGCCGGCCACGAAACCTTGCGGTTTCCATCTCTCCAAGGACGGAGCCCCCTTGCGCCACTGCATTGCGCAACACAGGGCCCAGGCCGGTCGCGCTGGGCTTTCTTTTTACCATCAGAAGAACACGATCAAGTCACCTCGATGTCTGCCTCGCGTCCCGAATCCCGCTTGCAGCGCCTGCTCCCGGCGCCGCTGAACATCCCTCCCCGAGAATGGTTGCGTGCAGGCCTTGGCGCGCTGCTCGGCCTGTTTCTCGCCGGCTATCTTTGCAGCCTGGCCTATGGGCCATCGATCGCCCTGCATCTGCTGGGCCCGCTCGCAGCCTCGGCGGTGCTGGTGTTCGCCGTGCACTCCGGTCCGTTGGCCCAACCCTGGCCCGTGCTGGGCAGCTACGCGCTGGCGGCTGTCGTAGGCCTGGCCATGCGCCACGCCTTCGGCGATGGGTTGTGGGTCGCGGCGGCGGCGTTGGGCATCGCCATCCTGGCAATGTGCCTGCTGCGCTGCCTGCACCCGCCCGGTGGCGGCGTGGCGGCCAGCGCGGTGCTGGCCGATCCGGGGCTGGTGGCCATGGGTGACCACCTGCTC
Source organism: Pseudomonas soli (assembly GCF_021283165.2). NCBI lineage: Bacteria > Pseudomonadati > Pseudomonadota > Gammaproteobacteria > Pseudomonadales > Pseudomonadaceae > Pseudomonas > Pseudomonas soli. The sequence goes on along the minus strand of NZ_CP128543.1, from coordinate 3,903,892 downwards.
GAGCCGGTATTGCTCAATGCGCTGATCCTGGTCGGCGTGGCCGTGCTCTACAACCGTCTGACCGGCGTGCGCTATCCCAAGGGCGCGATCCCGCGACGCGACCTGCACCACACCCACGACCCGCTGCCGGGCGAGCGGGTCGGCATCAGCGCGGGGGACCTGGACCAGGCCCTGGAGGAGATCGGCGAGTTCGTCGATGTCACCCGTGACGAGCTGGAGCGGATCATCCTGGCCACCGAGCAGCACGCCCTGCACCGCAGCCTGGGCGGCATCACCGCCAGCTCGGTGATGTCCCGCGACGTGCAATGGGCAACGCCGCGCACCACCCTCGATCAGGCCTGGAAGCTGTTGTCTGGCCATCACCTCAAGACCCTGCCGGTACTGGAAGAGGGACGCCTGGTGGGGATCGTCAGCCTCAGCGACCTGGTCGGCCCGGCCATGACACGTGGGCGTTTCAGCTGGCGCGGCCTGTTCCGGCGCAAGGTGGTGCGCCTGGAGCAGGTGATGAGCCGGCGGGTGGTCAGTGTCGGCAGCCAGCATCCGCTGGAGCGCCTGTTGCCGTTGCTCAGTGAACAGGGGCTGCACTGCCTGCCGGTGCTCGACGACGAAAAGCTGGTGGGGGTGATCACCCAGACCGACCTGATCGCCGGCCTCAAGCGGCACCTGCTCACTGCCGCGGCGCAGGGCTCAGATCACCGGGTCCCAGCGCTGTGACCAGTCGCTTTCGCCAGCGGCCAACAGTCGGCGCAAGACGCTGAAGGCCTGCTGCAATGCCTCGCTGTCGCGTTCGCGGGCATGCACCAGGAAGGTCGGGTAGGTGAACTCCGGCGCCTGGGGCACGCGCTCGAACACCGCGCTTTGCAGGTAGGCCTGGACCACCCGGGTGCGGAAATAGCCGCTGCCGCCGTGTTCGAGAATGAACTGCAGGGCCAGGGGCCCGAGATTGAAGCTCAGGGCCGGGCGCGACAGGTCGGGCAGGGCGGCGTCATGCTGGCGGCGGAACGCTTCGCCCCAGTCTATGTAGATGTACGGATCGGGCGCATCGACCCGGCGCACGCGGATCAGCTTCTCTTCCATCAACTGTTCGACCTGCAGGCCGGGGCCATAGGTCGGCTGGTAGACCAGCGCGGCGTCGAGCAAGCCCATCTCCACCTTGCGCAGCAGCGCTTCGCCATCGCTGACCTCGCTGCGGATGGCGTGGCTGGGCAGTTCCTGGTGCAGGGCGCTGACCCAATCGAGCAGCATCGGGTTGCCCAGGCTCACCTCGGCGCCCACATGCAGCACCTGCTGGCAGCCCTGGGGCAGCGGCAGGTCACGGCGCGCCGCTTCCCAGGTCTGCACCAGCTGGTTGGCATAGCTGACGAACGCCTCGCCATCGGTGGTCAGGCTGGCGCCGTTGCGGCTGCGCACGAACAGCTGGCAGCCCAGTTGCTGCTCCAGGCGCTGCACGCGGGCACTAATCGCCGTCTGTGAGACGAACAGGCGTTCGGCGGCGGCGACCAGGCTGCCGCAGCGGACGATTTCCAGGAAGGTGCGGGCCTGATCGATGTCCATGGTGCTGCTTCTGTGGCTGGAGAGGCGCCTATTCTAGAGCCATTGCACCTGTTTGGGGCGCTGGTTCAGCCACGTGCCAGTTCAGCCACGCGCCAGCTCAGCCAGATGTGCCGTGGCCTCTTCGCTCTTGAGCACCAGCACATCACCTTCCAGCGCATCCAGGACCACTTCCGCCGTGTTGCCGATCAACGCCCCGGAGATACCGGTGCGGGCCACGGTACCGACGATGGTCACCACCGCGTCGAGTTTTTTCTCGGTATAGGGAATCAGTACGTCGGCCGGCCCTTCGGCGATATGCAGCCTGTCATCGGTGATATCGAATTCCGCCTGGAACGCCGTGCACGCCTCGCGATAGCGTTTCTCGATGGTCTCCGTGAGCTGGTAGACCGGGTCGGAAGCCGACAGCATCGGCGAGGGATGGGCGCTGATCACGTGCAGTTGGCCTTTGGCCAGGCTGGCGATGTCGTAGCCGTGGTCGATGATGCTGGCATGCAACAGGCGATGGGCCTCGTCCTGGTTGCCCACATCCACCGCCGCCAGGATCACGCCGCCGGTCCAGGGGCATTCGCTCTTGACCATCAGCACCGCGCAGGGGCACTCGCGCAGCAGCTTCCAGTCACTGGGGGTCAGCAGTGCCTTGCGCAAGGGATTGTCCGGGCGGTGCTCCTTGATCACCAGTTCACAGCCTTCCGCTTGCTGCACATGGATGATCGACTGGTGCAGGCTGTCCTTCCACTTCTGTTCATGGGTGACATTGTCGTAGCCATCGTCATGCAACTGGCTGCTCAGCAGGCTCAACAGCGCGCTGTGGTCCTGCTTCTTGTCGCACATCAGCAGGTGCAGGCGCGCACCGGTCACCCCGGCAATCAGTTTGGCCCGGGTCAGGGCCCGGCTATGGACGTGCTCGGGGTCGAGGACGACGAGGATGCTGCGCACGGCTTGCATGGACGTGAACTCCTTTCGCGGATGGCGACCAATGCCTGACTATAGACGGCGCGGCGGCTCCCACCGGTTGACTTGAGTCAAGCATAGTCACTGGCGCTCGTCAGCGCCGCCGGTATAATCGCCGGTCCCGCCGATGTCCGCTGCGATTGTGAGTACCATGTCCCTGATTCCTGAAATCGATGCCTTCCTGGGTTGCCGCACCCCTGACGCCTGGATCGAGGCGGCACTGGCCGACCAGGAAACCCTGCTGATCGATCACAAGAATTGCGAGTTCAAGGCCGCCAGCACGGCGCTGAGCCTGATCGCCAAGTACAACACCCACCTCGACCTGATCAACATGATGTCGCGCCTGGCCCGCGAGGAGCTGGTGCACCACGAGCAGGTGCTGCGCCTGATGAAGCGTCGCGGCGTGCCGCTACGGCCGGTGTCGGCCGGGCGCTATGCCTCGGGCCTGCGGCGGCTGGTGCGGGCGCATGAGCCGGTGAAACTGGTGGATACCCTGGTGGTGGGGGCCTTTATCGAGGCGCGCAGCTGCGAGCGTTTCGCCGCCCTGGTGCCGCACCTGGACGAGGAACTGGGCACCTTCTACCACGGCCTGCTCAAGAGCGAGGCGCGGCACTATCAAGGCTATTTGAAACTGGCCCACCAGTACGGCGATGAAGCGGACATTGCCCGGGTCGTGGAGCACGTGCGCGAAGCGGAGGTCGGGCTGATCACCTCGCCCGACCAGGAACTACGCTTCCACAGCGGCATTCCCCAGGCTCAGGCCGCCTGAGCTATTGCCGGCGACCGAGCAGCAGCCCGACCACCAGGCCGAAGCCTGCAGAGACCGCCACGGTCTGCCAAGGGTGGCCACCGATGTACTCCTGGGTAGCCTCGACCACCGGCTGCGCCTTCTGGCCCAGGCGGCTGGTGGCATCGCGCGCCTGGCGCAACTTAAGCCCCAACTGCGCGCGCATGCCTTCGGCTTCCTCGCCGACCAGCGACGCGCTGTCGCTGAGCAGCTTCTCGGATTCCTCGATCAATGCCTGCAGTTCGCTGAACACCTGATCCTTGATCTGGTCGTTGTTGCCTTGCGCAGCGGTTTTCCTGGCCATGTACACATCCTCGTGAAGGGTTGGGCGTTGAACAATGGATGCCACGCTGCCGGGAAAGTTGCAGCGGCGTACCGGTGGCGCGTCGTCGCAGTGTAAGATAGCGCCCATTTTCCAGCGGCAGGTAATACCCGATGAGTTTCAATCTGGCCAACATGAGCTTCCAGGAACGGGCGCAGATCGAGGCAGAAAAGGCCCGCTTGTTCGACTACTGGCAGAACAACCTGGGCAAGGCCAAGGGCGAGGCGGCGCGCCTGATTGCTGAGAAGCCACGGCGCAAGGGCAAGTGGGCGGAGTGGGTGCGTGCCGAACTCGACGGCATGTCGCCGCCAGAGTTCAACCAGCTGGTGCGCAGCGAAGTGAACAAGATGATGGCCGCCGCCAGCGCCAACCGCTGAGCCAGGCGAACACCCCGAACGCCTGCGCTGGAGAATCCAACAGACCTTCCTGACTGGAGTTCCCTCGATGCCCAAGTCCATCGTCGCCGCCCTGCAGATCGGTTCGCTGCCTGGTGGCAAGGCCGCCACCCTGGCGCAGATCCTCGACTACGAGCAGGCCATCCGCGACGCCGGTGCCAGCCTGGTGGTGATGCCCGAGGCCTTGCTCGGTGGCTATCCGAAAGGCGAAGGGTTCGGCACCCAGCTCGGCTATCGCCTGCCTGAGGGACGTGAAGCCTTCGCCCGCTATTTCGCCAATGCCATCGATGTGCCAGGGCCCGAGACCGATACCTTGGCCGGCTTGTCGGCGCGTACCGGAGCGAGCCTGGTGATCGGCGTGATCGAGCGCAGCGGCAATACCTTGTATTGCACGGTGCTGTTCTTCGAACCGCACTCCGGCCTGGTGGCCAGGCACCGCAAGCTCATGCCCACCGGCACCGAGCGGCTGATCTGGGGCAAGGGCGACGGCTCCACACTGCCGGTAATCGAAAGCCGTGCCGGGCGCATCGGTGCGGCGGTGTGCTGGGAGAACTACATGCCGCTGCTGCGCACCGCGATGTACGCCAAGGGGGTGCAGTTGTGGTGCGCGCCGACGGTGGACGAGCGCGAGCTGTGGCAGGTGAGCATGCGCCATATCGCCGCCGAGGGGCGCTGCTTTATCATCAGCGCCTGCCAGGTGCAGGACTCGCCCGCCGCACTGGGCCTGGAGGTGGCCAACTGGCCGGCCGAACGACCATTGATCAACGGCGGCAGCGTGATCGTCGGCCCACTCGGCGAGGTGCTGGCCGGGCCGCTGGTGGGCGAGCGCGGCCTGCTTTGCGCCGAAGTCGATACCGATGAACTGGTGCGTGCGCGCTACGACTTCGACGTGGTTGGCCATTATGCGCGGCCGGATGTGTTCGAACTCAGCGTGGACGAGCGTCCGCGGCCAGGAGTCCGTTTCGTCGGTTCATCCAGCGCAGGCGAGTGATCTGCCAACCTGCCGGTAAAGCTGATTACCAGGCGGGGCCTGCGGCCGTTGGCAGGTCGAGCTTGCCTTTGTCGGTAAAACGCACGGTACCGAGTGGCCCTCCTGCCAGCTTGCCGCGCAACACATAGGGCAGGCCCTGCAGCGAGTCCACCTGGCTCAGGCCGTAGGCCTGGCGCAGGAAGGCGAAGGCGGTGACGCTCACCGGCACCACCAGCACTGCTTCGTCGTAGCGGCCGATATGCCCGCGCTGGTCGCTCACCCCGGCCGCCAGGGGCTGGTCGTTGACTTCCAGGTTGAGGGCGATGCCGTTGAAATCCACCGGGGTTTCGTTCGGGTTCTGCACGCGGATCTTCACCGCCATGCGCAGTTCCAGATCCTGGCCTGGCAAAGGATCGATGCCGATCACGCTGATGTTCAGCGGATCGCGCCCCTGGAACAGGGCGCAGGCGTTCAGGCCAAGGGTCAGCAGCAGGATCAGGCAGATGCGGGCATACATGGGTATCTGGCCTTGTGGCACGGGCGAGTCGGCAGTGTCGCAAATGCGTGGCGGCGATGAAAGCCGGGCATGCCGACGTTGCGGGCCTAACGCGAGCCGAATGTCATGCGCAGGTCTTCCATGAACGCTTGCTGCGCCTCACCGGGTGTTTGCCCGCGATGCCTGGCCAGGGTGAACGGCACCACGAAATCCAGCGCGGTATCCAGCGCCCGCAACAGGCCCTGGGCTTCCCAGGGCGCGGCGCAGTGACACGGCAGAAAGCCGATGTGTCGTCCTGACAGGATGAATGTCAGCGCGCTGTCGATCTGCTCTGCCACCGCCATGCTGTGGCGGCTCTGGAACGGCTCGCTCTGTTTGAGAAAACGATAGGGGTGGCTTACCTGATCGGACTCGAGCAACTGCTCGCGGGTTACCTGGGCCTGGCTGAACAACACGTGTCCCTTGCCGCAGTAAAGCCTCTGGCGCTCCTCGAACAGCGGCAGGTAGTCGAACGCCGCCTGGTTGCCGGAGAAGTAGCTGATGGCGCAGTCCAGGCGCTGCTCCAGCAGCAAGCGTTCGAGTTCGGCCGGTGGCGCGCTGGTCAGTTCCAGGCGCACGCTCTCGTCACGCTGGCGAAACCGCGCGATGGCTTGGGCCAGGCGTAGGCTGACGTCACGGTCCTGGTTCTCGGCCAGGCCTATGCGCACGCTGCCCAGCAAGCGCCCGGCAACACCGTTGGCCTGTTGGCGGAACTGCTCGATCTGCAGCAGCAGGCCGCGGGTCGCCTGCAACAGCAACTCGCCTTTCTCGGTCAGCCGGAAGCCGCCCTTGCCCCGGCTGCACAGGCGATAACCCAGGCGGGTCTCCAGTTTCGCCATCTGTTGGCTGATGCTGGGCTGGCTGAGCCCGAGCACACCCTGGGCGGCGCTGAAGCCGCCGGCCTCGACTACAGTGACGAACAGCCGCAGCAGGTGCAGGTCCGGGTCGTGCAATTGTCCGAGCATCACATTGCTCCTGGTGAATGTCAGCTTCGCAAAGTTGCCATTTTTGCAATGTAACCCGGCAGGCATGCTGGCGGCATCCACCCTTATGCCGAGGTGTCCGCCATGCGTTCGACGTTGTGCCTGCTTTCATTGCTGATCGCCCTGCCGCTGCAGGCCGAAGAGAAGGTCGTCAACCTGTACAGCTGGGCCGACTATGTCGCCCCGCAGACCCTGGAACGTTTCGAAAAGGAGACCGGCTACAAGGTCCGCTACGACACCTTCGATACCACCGAGGTGCTGGAGACCAAGCTGCTCACCGGTGGCAGCGGCTACGACGTGGTGGTGCCGTCGGCCACGGTGCTGGCCCGGGCCCTCAAGGCCGGCGCCCTGCAGCCGCTCGAGGCGCAGGCGATGCCCGGTTATGCCAACCTCGACCCGGACCTGCTGGCCAAGCTGGCCGAGGCCGACCCCGGCAATCGCCATGCCGTGCCTTACACCTGGGGCACCCTGGGGCTGGGGGTGAACGTCGAGGCCGTACGCCAGCGCCTGGGCGATGTGCCCCTGGACAGCCTCGACCTGCTGTTCAAGCCTGAGTACGCCAGCCGCCTGAAGGACTGCGGCATCGCCATGCCCGACTCACCGCAGGAAGTGATCGGCGTGACCCTCAACTACCTGGGCAAGGACCCGTACAGCCAGGACAAGGCTGACCTGGACGCGGCGCAGGCGCTGTTGCAGCAACTGCAACCGTCGATCAGCTACGTGGCCAATGGCCGCCAGGTCAACGACCTGGCCAACGGCAGCGTGTGCCTGGCGCTCACCTACAACGGCGATGCCGCCATGGCCGCCGACCAGGCGCGCCGCGCTGGCAAGCCCTTCGAGCTGATCTACCGCATCCCCCGCGAGGGCACGCTGGTGTGGCAGGACAACCTGGTGATCCCCAAGGACGCACCGCATCCCGAGGCGGCCCGCGCTTTCATCGCTTTCATGCTGCGCCCCGACTCGGTGGCGGCACTGACCAACACGCTGTTCTTCGCCAACGCCAACCAGGCCGCCACCCCGCTGGTGGACGCGGCGATTCGCAACGATCCGGACATCTATCCGTCGGCCGAGGTGCGCCAGCGCCTGTTCGCCGACCGCAGCATGGCGCTGGCCGACCTGCGCCAGCGCAACCGCCTGTGGACCGCCTTCCGCAGCCGCCAGTGAACGACAACGACAGGAGACACACCGTGGACCTCGCCCAGAACAACGACCAGGCCATCACCCGTGACAGCCTCTATGGCACCGCTGCCGAAAGTACCTATGCCGGCATCACCAGCTTTTCACGGCGCCGCTACAGCCGCGACCTGCGGGGTGTCGACGTGGTGGTAAGCGGCGTGCCGTTCGACACCGCCACCAGCAATCGTCCCGGCGCGCGCTTCGGTCCGCGGGCGATCCGTGCCGCCTCGGTGCAACAGGCCTGGGCCCGGCACTGGCCCTGGGCGTTCGATCCGTTCGACCACCTGGCGGTGATCGACTACGGCGATTGTGCCTTCGATAGCGGTACGCCGCAGTCGGTGCCGCAGAGCATCGAGGCGCATGCCGAGCACATTCTCGAGGCCGGCTGCGCCATGCTCACCTTGGGCGGAGACCATTTCATCAGCTATCCGCTGCTCAAGGCCCATGCCCGTCGGCATGGCCCGCTGGCGCTGGTGCACTTCGATGCGCACAGCGACACCTGGCCGGACGAGGAGGGCCAGCGCATCGACCATGGCACGATGTTCTGGCACGCGGCGCGGGAAGGGCTGGTGGACCCGGCGCGCTCGGTGCAGATCGGCCTGCGCACCACCAACGACGACAGCCAGGGCTTCGCCATTCTCGACGCCCGCCAGGTGCATCGCCAGGGCACCGAGGCGATCGTCACTGCCATCCGCCAGCGGGTGGGCGACCGGCCGGTGTACCTGACCTTCGATATCGACTGCCTGGACCCAGCCTTCGCCCCCGGCACCGGCACGCCGGTATGCGGCGGCCTGAGCACGGTGCAGGCGCTGGAGATCCTCGGCGGGTTGCGCGGGATCAACCTGGTGGGGATGGACCTGGTGGAAGTGGCGCCGGCCTATGACCATGCCGATATCACCGCGCTGGCCGGCGCGACCCTGGCGATGGAGATGCTGTGCCTGTATGCCGCGCGGCACAAGGTAGATACAGTCGGTTGACACCAGGGCTGAAGGTAGCCCAAGGGGCACATACTGAAACATCAGGACCCAAATTCATTCTTTTGCGTCGAACCCTGCGCGCCTTAGGCTATCCAACCTTCGAGCGCGCCTTTTCGTAGCGGAGGTGAAGCATGAATCCCACACTGCCAATCCTGGGCCTCGGCCTGGTGCTGGCGTTGCCACTGCAGGCTGCGTCCTTGGCGCCGCCACTGCTTGCCGCCAACGACAGCAACAATCCCTACAACAGCCCGATCATGCGCGCCAACCCCAACAGCCGGCAGGGCAGCGTGCCGGCAATGCCGCCCGTGCGCGGCCCGTCCACGCAACCCAATCCGCGCCCCCCCACCCTCGACAACCGCGGTATCGGCAACGGTGAAAACCTGCGCCGCGAGCAGCAGACCCCGAACCTGGAACCCACCCGGCCACCACGCGATTCACCACGCGCGCCGTGAGCCCTTGCGAAGGAAGCGAGCATGACGCCACGCATCTGGTTGACCACCCTGGCAGCAGCCAGCCTGTTCCCCTTGTTGGCGCAGGCCGCCGCTGAGCAGCAGTACTCCAGCGAGGCGGGCCCGCTGACCGTCAGCACTGTCGCCGATGGTCTGCGCAATCCCTGGGCGCTGGCCTTCCTGCCCGGCGGAAAGGACATGTTGGTCACCGAACGTCCAGGCAATCTGCGTATAGTCAATGCTGAGGGCAAGGTAGGGCCGCCGCTGTCCGGCGTGCCCAAGGTGTGGGCCGAAGGGCAGGGTGGGCTGCTTGACGTGGTGCTCTCGCCTGAGTTTGCCAAGGACCGAACCGTTTATCTGTCCTATGCCGAAGAGGGCAGCGATGGCAAGGCGGGTACCGCCGTCGGTCGTGGCCAGCTGACCCAGGACCAGTCGCGCCTGGAGAACTTCACGGTGATCTTCCGCCAGCAGCCCAAGTTGTCCGAAGGCAATCACTTCGGCTCGCGGCTGGTGTTCGACCGTGACGGCTACCTGTTCATCGCCTTGGGCGAGAACAACCAGCGTGCCACGTCGCAGGACCTGGACAAGCTGCAGGGCAAGATCGTGCGCATCCTGCCCGACGGCGAGGTACCCAAGGACAACCCCTTCGTCGGCCGCGACAACGTACGCCCGGAGATCTGGTCGTTCGGCCACCGCAACCAGCAGGGCGCGGCGCTCAACCCCTGGACCGGCATGCTCTGGACCCACGAGCACGGCCCGCGTGGCGGCGACGAGATCAACATCCCCAAGGCGGGCAAGAACTATGGCTGGCCGATCGCCACCCACGGCATCAACTACTCGTTGCTGCCGATCCCCGAGGCCAAGGGCAAGCACGTCGACGGCATGGTCGACCCCCATCATGTATGGGAAAAGTCGCCGGGCATCAGCGGCATGGCGTTCTACGACAGCCCCACGTTCAAGGCCTGGGACCACAACCTGTTCATCGGCGCGCTGGCGACACAGGAGTTGATCCGGCTGAAACTCGATGGCGACAAGGTCGTGCATGAAGAGCGGCTGTTGGCTGACCTGAAAGCCAGGATTCGTGACGTGCGGGTAGGGCCGGATGGCTATCTGTACGTGCTGACCGATGCCAAGGATGGCGCCTTGTTGAAGGTGGGGCTGACAGAGGGCTGATCGTCCCGGCGTAAGCCCTGGTGCAAGCTATTGCAGTTGCCCTGGGGCAATGTTGTGGGAGCGGGCTTGCCCCGCGATGGCGTACCATGCGCGGCATGACTCCCGAATCCCTTTATCACAAGGCGCTGGCCGAGCGCGGTTACGTTCCCGATGCCGCCCAGGCAGCCGCTGTGGCGGCCTTGCAGGCCTGCTTCGACTCCCTGCTTCAGGGCCAGCCGACGCAAGGCCTGTATCTCTGGGGCCCGGTCGGCCGGGGCAAGACCTGGTTGATGGACCTGTTCCATCGCAGCTTGGAACTTCCGGCACGGCGCCAGCATTTCCACCACTTCATGGCCTGGGTCCACCAGCGCCTGTTCCAGCTCAATGGTACCGCCGACCCGCTCGCGGCCCTGGCCCGGGCGCTGGCCGAAGAGATACGGGTGTTGTGTTTCGACGAGCTGTTCGTCAGCGATATCGGCGATGCGATCATCCTTGGCCGTCTGTTCCAGGTGTTGTTCGATCACGGTGTGGTGATCGTCGCCACCTCCAACCAGCCGCCTGACCAGTTGTACCGCGATGGCTTCAACCGCGAGCGGTTCCTGCCGGCCATCGCCGCCATCGAGCAGCACATGCGCGTGCTGGCGGTGGCGGGGGAGCAGGACCACCGACTGCGTCCCGGCGTGCAACAGCAACGCTATTGGGTCGACAAGCCAGGGTGGCCGAGCGCGCTCGAGGCGGTGTTCCAGCAGCTGAGCCCGAACGATCCAGGCAGTGATCAGCCGTTGCAGCTCGGCTCCCGGCGTATCGGCGTGCTGCGCCGCAGCACGCACGCCATCTGGTGCCGCTTCGCCGACTTGTGCGAGCAGCCCCTGGCCGCCATGGACTTCATGGCATTGTGCGACCGCTTTCCGGCGATCCTGATCAGCGCTATTCCGGCCCTGGGTGGCGTCCAGCAGGCCGGGCGCATTGCCCGCGGCACCGAGGACGGGGCCGCCCGCGTCGAGGCCGGGGATCGCCAGTTGCCGACGCTGGCGCCGAAGGATGATAGCGTGCGGCGCTTCATCGCCCTGGTGGACGAATGCTACGACCGTCGGGTGTTGTTGTACCTGGAGGCCGAGGTGCCGCTGGAAGCGCTCTACACTCAAGGGTATCTGGCGTTCCCGTACCAACGGACCCTGAGCCGGCTACGGGAGATGCAACTGCAACGCTTCGCCTGAAGGAGCCGACCATGGAGCCGCTGTCGCATCATCTGCTGACCCAGGCCTACAACAATGGCTGGGCCAACCACCGCCTGTACAAGGCTTGTCTGCAACTGACCCAGGACGAGTTCGTCGCCCCCCGCTGCAGTTTCTTCCCGTCGATCAAGGCCACCCTCAACCACCTGTTGACGGTCGACTGGTTCTACCTGGATGCGCTGGAGTGCGAGCAGCGCGGCCAAACGCCGGACCCGGATGGCGAGCGCTTCTTCCAGCCCGAGCAGCCCTTCGCCACCTGCACCGACCTGCAGGCCCAGCAGGCCCAGGCCGACCAGCGGCTGATCGCCTATTGCCGGCAATTGCGCGACGACCAGTTGCGGCGCTACGTGAGCATCGTGCGACCGGACCGGGTGCAACTGGAGCAACGTTTGCGCCTGCTGTCGCACCTGTTCGAGCATCAGATCCATCATCGTGGCCAGGTACACGCGATGCTCAGCGACACGGCGATCAGGCCACCGCAGTTGGACGAATTCTTCTGCGAAGAAGAGGCCTCACTGCGCTCCGGGGATTTTGCCGCGCTGGGTTGGAGCGAGGCGCAGGTCTGGGAGCAACCCTAAGGGACGCTCAGGCTGTTTCGGCACCTGTCAGATCGTGGGCGGCCTGCACCAGCTGCTCCAGCTGGTGATGCACCATGGCACGGTCCAATTGCGCCAGGGCCTGGCGATTCCACAGTATTTGCATGCCGGTGAGTGGGTCGACACCGATCACAGGCTTGCAGGTGTCCTGACAGAACAGGTTCTGCTCGCCCCAGCGTACGTCGTCGATTGCGGGCAGTTCGATGAACATCAGCAAGTGATCCGCCGGGTGCTCGCTGACGTTGCACACAAAAGAACCCACCTGCAGGCTGATCACCGGGTCGAAGGTCAAGGGTGGATCCAGCTTCAGGGCAGCATACAGCTGGGTCAATGCATAATCGTAGTTCGTGCCTGACATGGCGAGTTCTCGATAATGAAGGGGGCCGTCACGGTAGTGTGGGCACGCCCTGGTGGATACCGGTCGCTGTCGCCAATTTTTAGTTGTTGGCTGTCAGCAGAGGCGTTGTGGGGACTGCCACATTCATTCTTCGCCAGACCATCTATTTCCTACAGAAAGTGGCGAAATGCCACTTGCTCCTGCGAACTATCCCTGCATTCATTTCAGCGGGCACGCCTTAGTCTACCGCCTCGTCTTCATCGATACGGTCAAGTCCACAGAGGCTGCTCCAGTTCTGTAGGCGTTGCGATTCGTTCGGTGTTCAAAAGGTCTACGGGAAGCAAGGCCTGGTGTGAGAGGGATTTCTCCAGTTGAGGGCTGGTGTGTGCAGGGGCGGCAGTTGGATGTTGTCGGGGCGGGGTTCACGTCCTTGGGGCAGGAAGGTTTTTACGCCATCCTGGCGGGTGAGTTGGCCCTGCGCGAAAAGGACGACATCATTCATCTACGGGCTGGTGAGCTGCTGTTCGTCAAACGCGGCACTTATCTGGTTGCGACCCAGGCGCAGGGCTGTCAGGTGCTTTGGCTGCCGCTGGACGTGAACTTCGTGCAAGCCTTTGTGCAAAGGCATGGCACTGACCTCGCCCGGCTTGAACGTCACGAGGAGGCGTGCGTGAACACCCTCCGGCTCCAGCCTTGCGCAATGGCGCAGGAATGCGTGGCCAGACTGGCGGCACTTGGTGGCGAAGGGGCAGCTTCAATGCTGGCGATGCTGCGCCTGGAGGAGTTGCTGTTGCTGTTGGTCTTCGGTCCGCAGGGGCGGACGTTGCTGGCGGCTTTGCGGCAACAGGGCAATCGCCATGTCGATCGCCTGCATGCCTTCATGGAGCAACACTACCTGCGCGAGTGGCGACTGGACCAGTATGCCGAGGCTTTCGGCCTGGGCCTGACGGCCTTCAAGTGTTTGTTCGCCAGCTTCTACAAATGCCCGCCCCGAGCCTGGATCACCGAGCGCAGGATCGTCCATGCGCACCATTTGCTGCTTAACACGCGCATGAGCATTGTCGACATCGCCATGGAAAGCGGCTTTTCCAGCCAGTCGTATTTCAGCCAGAGCTACCGCCGGCGGTTCGGCCGCACCCCCAGCGATGCTCGCCGTGGCTGACAACTCTTCTGTTCCCTCCGTTGCCCGGATGATGCGTGTATGAACACACTTTTGCAGCAAATGGCCCGACGCTTGGGCATGGCGCCCTGGTTGGCCAGTGAGCGCGGTGACTACCAACTGTGCATCGAGGGGCATCCCCTGTCGCTCGAGCCGCAAGGCACGCGACTGCTGATTCGCAGTTCACTGTCCTCGCTGGCCGGCCAAGGCGCCAGCCTCGACCCGCAAGCCTTGCGCCGCATGATGGGCATGCTGACGGTGTGGGCTCAGCATTGTCCGCAGCGACTGGCGCTGACACCTGCGGGAGAGCCGCTGCTTGAAGCGCAGGTAGACCTGGCGCAGGGCGATCTCGACATCGTCGATCATGTGCTGGGTGCTCAGGTCGACCTTATCGATCTTCTGTGCGGGCAACCTGCGGATCAAGCACCTGTGACCCACGGAGGAGCTCGGATATGGCTGCCTTGAAATCGCTCGCCGCCGGTTTGACTGCGTTGCTGGCCAGCGTTGCGGTCCAGGCTGAGCCACTGGATTGGCCCCAGGAGCCGTTCCACTACGTTGCCCAGGGCGAGAGCCTGCGTGACCTGCTGGGCAATTTCGCCGCCAACTACCAGGGGGCGGTCGTGGTCAGCGACAAGGTCAGGGACCAGGTCAGCGCCACGTTCGAGCAGCCGGACCCGGAGGCGTTTCTCGAACAGGTCGCCGTGCTGTTCAACCTGGTCTGGTACTACGACGGCGCAGTGCTCCATGTCGACAAGTCCAGCGAAATGCAGACACGCCTTGTCCACCTGGAAAACGTGCGCGAGCCACAAGTTCGCACTGCCCTGCAGGAGGGTGGCGGCTGGACGTCGCGCTTCGCCTGGCGCGCTGCGGCGGATGGGCGGTTGGTGTATGCCTCGGGCCCACCGCGTTACCTCGACCGTGTCGAGCAGACCGTGAAGGCGCTGGAGCAACAGGCGGTATTGCAGGACGCACTCGGTGGCAGCCTGAGTGTCGAGGTGATCGCGCTCAGGCACGCGGTAGCTGAAGACCGTGAAATTGATTACCGCGACCAGAAGATTGCGGTACCCGGTGTGGCCACGCTCCTCTCTCGAGTGTTGACGAACGCCGATGTGCGGGTGGTCGAAGGTCAGGCGGTGGCGAAGGGGGCGCCTGTACGCAGCGGTCAAGCCGTTGTCCAGGCCGAAGCGTCGCTCAATGCCATCATCGTGCGTGACCATCCAGAGCGCATGCCCATGTACCGGCGCCTGGTAGCGGCGCTGGACCGGCCGGCGGCACGCATCGAGGTTGGGCTGACGATCCTGGACATCAACGCCGAGCATCTGGCTGAGCTCGGGGTGGAGTGGCAGGTCGGCATTGGCACTGGCAAACACCAGCTGATCGACATCCGCACCAGCGCAGGCCAGGCGCAGGGAACGCTGGCCGGCAGCCTGGTCGACGGTCGGGGGGTGAACCGGCTGCTGGCCAAGGTGATGCTCATGCAGGGAGAAGGCCGCGCCCAGGTTGTGTCGCGGCCGACCTTGCTGACCCAGGAAAACACCCTGGCGGTGCTGGACCACAGCGAAACCTATTATGTCCGGGTGCTGGGCGAACGCGTCGCCGAGCTCAAGGCGATCACCTACGGCACCCTGTTGAAAATGACTCCACGCCTGATCCGCAGTGCGGACCGGCCGGAAATCAGCCTGAGCCTGCATATCGAGGACGGTAGCCAGAAGTCCAACAGCACGGGCCCCGATGGCATACCCACGATCAGTCGCACGGTCATCGACACGCTGGCCCGGGTCGACCTGGGGCAGAGCCTGATGATCGGTGGTATCCACCGCGACGAGACGAGTGTAAGCCTGCGCAAGGTCCCGCTATTGGGAGACATTCCGTTCCTGGGGGCGTTGTTTCGCTATCAGTCCAGCAGCACGCGCCGATCGGTTCGACTGTTCCTGATCGAGCCGAAGCTGATCGATTCCGGGCTTGCAAGTGTCGGTAATGGTTCGGACGCAGTCCCTGCCGGTGATGAGCGCTCTTGAAATGAGTTACCAGCTGCGGGTCTACAGTGGCCTGAATGCGGGGGCCGAAGTGTCCCTGGCGCCCGGCCGGGTAGTCATCGGCGCCGATCCGGCGCAAGCCGATCTGGTGCTGGTGGACGCGGGAATCGCCGCCGTTCACCATGATGATCCTGCCACTGCCGCCCCTGCTGCTGGACCTGCTGATCGCGCTGAACATCACCATCGCCGTGGTGCTGCTGATGATGTCGGTGTATGTGGTCTCGCCATTGCATTTCTCGGTGTTCCCCTCGGTGCTGCTGGTCACCACGCTGTTTCGCCTGGCGCTGTCGATCAGTACCACGCGGATGATCCTGCTGGAAGCCGATGCCGGGCAGATCGTGCAGACTTTCGGCGACTTTGTGGTGGGTGGCAACCTGGTGGTGGGCTGCATCCTGTTCCTGATCATCACCATCGTGCAGTTCCTGGTCATCACCAAGGGCGCCGAGCGGGTAGCGGAAGTCAGCGCGCGGTTTTCCCTCGACGCCATGCCGGGCAAGCAGATGAGCATCGACGGCGACTTGCGCGCCGGGGTCATCGACGTCAACGAGGCCCGTGAGCGCCGTGGCGAGGTGGAGAAGGCCAGCCAGATGTTCGGTGCCATGGATGGCGCGATGAAGTTCGTCAAGGGTGATGCTATCGCCGGGCTGGTGATCATTATCGTCAACCTGCTGGCTGGCCTGGCCATCGGCGTGATGCAGAAGGGCATGGGCGCGGCTGATGCGCTGCAGGTCTACGCGGTGCTCACCGTCGGCGACGGCATGGTCAGCCAGGTGCCGGCGTTGTTGATCGCCATCACCGCGGGAATCATCGTCACCCGCGACGGTCAAGGTGCCCATGACCTGGGGGCGAACATCGGCAGCCAGGTCATGGCGCAGCCCAAGGCGCTGCTGATCGGTGGCGCCTTGCTGGGGTTGTTCGCACTCATCCCGGGCTTCCCGACAGTAACGTTCTTCATGCTCGCGTTGATGGTCGGCGGCGGAGGCTGGTGGGCGATTCGCCAGCGGCGGGTCGAAGAGGCAGGCCAACAGCACGGCGGCGGTCTGCCGGCGTTGCTGGCCAATGGTGCCGGCGCTCCCGCGCTGAAACCCGCTGGCAAGGCGAAGGCGGGCGGCGATCCGCAGGTCTTTGCCCTGACGGTGCCCTTGCTCATCGATGTGGACAGCGAGTTGCAAGCCGCCCTGGAAGCCGCTTCGTTGAACGATGAACTGGCACGGGTCCGCCAGGCGCTCTATCTGGACCATGGCGTGCCGTTCCCTGGTATCCGCCTGCGTTTCAATAGCGCGCTCGGCCCTGGGGAGTACCGCATCCTGTTGCAGGAAGTGCCGGTGGCGCGAGGCAGGCTGAAGCCTGGGTGTCTTCTGGTTCAGGAGAAGCTCAGCCAGTTGGAGCTTGTCGGCGTGCCCTACGTAGAAGGCGAAGCGCTCTTGCCTGGACGTGCGAGCCTTTGGGTGGAGCAGAGCGAGCGTGATCGCCTGGCGCGTGCCGGCTGTGCCTTCCTGGCGGTCGACCAGGTGCTCGCCTGGCACCTGTCCCATGTGCTGTGCGAATACGCTGGGGATTTCATCGGCATCCAGGAAACCCGCTACCTGCTGGAGCAGATGGAGCAGGGCTATGGTGAGCTGGTCAAGGAGGTTCAGCGGATCCTGCCATTGCAGCGAATCACCGAGGTCTTTCAGCGGCTGGTGAGCGAGGGCATATCGATCCGCAACATGCGTTCGATCCTCGAGGCCATGGTGGAGTGGGGGCAGAAGGAAAAGGACGTGGTGCAGCTGGTCGAATATGTGCGCAGCAGCCTCAAACGCTATATCTGCTACAAGTATGCCAGTGGCCACAACCTGCTGCCGGCCTACCTGCTCGATCCGTCGGCCGAAGAGATGATCCGCAACGGCATCCGGCAGACCAGCGCCGGCAGCTACCTGGCCTTGGAACCTGCGCAGAGCGATGCCTTTCTCGCCCAGCTAAAGGCAGCGCTGGGCAACCTGCATGAAGCCCAGGCAAAGCCCGTGCTGGTGGTGTCCATGGACATCCGACGCTATGTGCGCAAGTTGGTCGAAGGCGTTTGTTCAGACCTGCCTGTGCTGTCCTTTCAGGAGCTCACGACGCAGATCAACATCCAGCCACTAGGGCGCATTGGTTGACGCCATTCTGGCGTCAGAAACCATACCCCTGAACTACAAAATCGCGACCGGGCCTGACGGAATGGTCGCCACCACCTCAATAGACTTCATCTGTCGGTACCTCAGCCTGGTCATGGCCAGCCTTACCTTGAGACGGGGTACCCAGCCAACCGGAAACAGATGATGAACAGCTCTATCGACGCATTCAACCGCCTAGCCCCCTTGCCGCCTGTTGATCGCGTGGCACCCCCGCAGATCTGGGTCGATATCCAGAGGGTGGAGTGCTTTCTCGACCAGAAAGCGATCACGGCTGCGGATGATCATGGCCTGCCATTGAGCCGCGAGCAGCGGCGGCAGGTCATCGAGACCTTGCTGGGCCCCGAAGGGCAGGCGCGATTGGCGCAAAGCCGGTCCTACTTCGACAGCCTGCTGCCCGATCCTCTGCCCGACGACCCAGCCGATGCCCTGATCCAGTTGCTGCAAGCCTATGCGGCGTGGTTGCCGGGCGCTCCCCTGCAGTTGGTGAACCTGGGCGAACGGCTAAGCATGGACGAGCTGGTGATGGCGGCGATGGGTTTACGCATGCGCAAGCAGAAAACCGAGCGTACAGAGCTGAGTGAGCAGCTGAAAAGCCTCACCGCAGAGCTGAAGATCTTCAGCGTGATCCAGTCCAAGGTCAACGTGGTCATGGCAGACAAGGGCACCTTCGATCTTCAGGACCCGGGCTTCAACCTCTTCGACCCGAAGTTGTACGACCTGGATGCGGCTGCCTGGGAAACCAGCCCTGAACATCGATTACTTGCTTCGTACGGCACTGCCGCGGTGACGGTACAGCAGTTCCTGGCAGCCAAGCCCACCGGCCTGTCGCCCGATAGCAGTGTTCATCGGCGACACAGGGTCAGCGGACCGATGGATGACCTGAAAGCGGAATACACCTGGCACAAGGACAACAACCCGCTTGCCAACTTCTCCCAGGCCTTGAGCGATCGCACGCGTATCGTCAATGACAGGGTGACCGAGAAGACCACCCTGCTCAATGACGCGGGGTCGCGCTACACCACCTCTACCGAGGTGATGATGAAGTTCGTCGAGACGTGGTTCTCGATGCTGTCGAAGATTATGCAGAACTGAGGTGATTGATGAGTGCAGCTCAACCGACAGGCGCCGATGCCAGCGAGACCGAGGCGATTGAAAGCTTCTTCGCCGAGGGCGGCACGTTCGCCATGTTACGCGGGATTGGCGCGGCACAGCTTGAAACGCTCTATGCCCAGGCATTCGGCTTCTACCAGGCGGGGCGGTTGGAGGATGCCTTGACGATGTTCAAAGGGCTGGCGGCGCTCGACCACTACGACGCCCGGGCATTTCTCGGGGTGGCAGCCAGTTACCAGGGGTTGCAGCGTTATCAGGAGGCACTGCCGGCCTACGCCTACGGCGCAATGCTCGCGCCGCAGGACCCGCGCTTTTGCTTGCATGCCGCTGAATGCCAACAGCATCTGGGTGATCTGGTTTCGGCGCGCAGCGGCTACGAACATGCCCAGGCCTTGGCCGAGAGCGTTGAACATGGCGGCTTGGCGAGCAGGGCGCAGGCGCTGCTCGAGGCATTGCGACAGAAGGAGGCTACACGCCGTGCGAATTGAACATTTTGGCGCTGAACCACGGGAGATCGCGGCTGCAAGCGAGATTGAAGCGCCCGTGACTGGCACTGCCGTCCGCTTGCCAGGCGATACCGGCAGGGTCCCGGTGGACATGCCAGCGCAGCCTGATCGTAGTATCAGGCTGGACCCTCCGTTGATTGAGGAATCCTTGGCGACAGCACGACACCTTCATGGCCTGCTCGATAAAAGTGTCGACCCTGGCCACCTCATGCAGCCGGCATTGGCCACGGTACCCGATGTCGGGGCATTGATCCTCGGGCAGCTTGCCGGAGAGATCTCCGATGCCGAGCTGGATATCCGCCTCACTGAATTGCTGAGCCGGTTGGGCGCCCGCCAGACCGAACTCAATTTGCAGCAGGTTCGGCAGATGACCGAGCAGAACCGCCAGCAGATGGCGCTCAACGCGCAGAAATTGGCAGAGGTGAACCAGCGTCACCAGGACGCCGGCACGGCGAGCGTATTCGACAAGGTCTTCGGCTGGGCGGCGGCCATCGTGTCCATCGTGGTCGGCACGGTGCTGGTTGCGACCGGGCTGGGCGCCGTGGCGGGCGCCCTGATGATCGCCGGTGGCGTCATGGGGATAGTGTCCATGTCGTTGAAACAGGCGGCCGAGGACGGGCATATCTCAAAAGAAGTGATGAAATACCTCGGGCCTGTGCTGATGGCTGTGGAAGTCGCGCTGGCGCTTGCCTCGGTGGTGCTGACCGTTGGCGGCAGCCTTGCGGTGGTTGCCGCCAAACTGGCCGGCAAGGTGAGTGGCAAGGCTGCACAGGTTGCCCTCTCGGTGGGCCAGAAAATCCAGAGTGTGGCCTCCAGCGGGAGCGCCTCGGTTGCCAGCGCAGGTTCCCAAGCCAAGCTGCAGATGACCATGACCGGTGTCAGCATGGCGACCGCCACGCTGTCGAGCGCGAGTGAGGCGGCCAGTTCGTTCATGCAAGGACTGGCGCTGCGCAGCGAGGCGCAACTGGCCGAAACACGCCTGGTGCTCGAGCAGGGCCACGCTTATCTCGAGCAGCTGGCCAAGGAACTTGACCAACTACTCGCAAAGAAGCAGCAACGCTTCGAGCAACTGCTGGAAATGCTGAGCGCACGCCACAACGCCTGCGCGGATATCGCCTGTCTAAACGTCATCGCCTGATCAAGGAGCAATCATGAGTCTGTCTATTACCAACATCGATCAATCGCCCGCCGTGGAAGCTCCGTCATCGCTCATCAAGGGGCACAATGCCCCGAAGCCCTTGTGGGCGATGCTGGCCATGCCCAACCCGGCAGCGCAAGAGAAGACCGGCGAGCGGCCAGGGCAAATCGGCCTGGATGCGCCACAGACGATGCCCTGCAGGCAGGATGTGCATTGCCTGCTGGCCATTCTCAGCGCTGCCATGCAGGTGCGCGACGGTAACGCCCAAGGGCGCAGAACACAGGCCGAGGTCAGCGTGCAGGCCGGCAAGGAGCAGATCGGCTGGATGAGAAACGCCAGCAACGCGCTGTTCGCTTCGGCGGCCGTCAGTGGCGCATTGGGCATGTTCACCCTGACCAGCGGCACTACCGGCATGGCCAGAAACCTGAGGGATGCAAGCGCGATCAAGGGGCTGGAACAAGCCAGTCATGCGGCCAGATACGCTCAGCCTGGCGAGGTGGCAGTGGCTTGGAAGCAGCAGATCGGCGCGAACCGGATTGAGGTCAAGCATCTGCAGAACGGCATCGATACCCGTAACACTGGCCTGCACACACTCAATGGCGTGGCGCAAAGCGGGGCTGCGTTCGGCACCGGCATCGCCCATGCCATGAAGTCGCTGCAGGATGCGAGGGCCAAGGAACAGGAGCTTGAAGCAGCGGTTGCTGGCAACCAGAAGGAGCTGTTCCAGCGCAACACCGATGACCTGGCGAAAGTGATCGACCAGGTGCGTCAGCTCATTCAGGAGATCCTGCGTAACGACAGCCAAGGATTCAGGGCTGCAGGGGTCATGGCTTGAGCTCGCCGGGAAGCATGCAGGCGCGCGTGAGTCAGGGCGTAGGTTTTTTTCAAGAATTTGATAGAGGTTTTTAAAGTGCCAGACGCGATTTCCATGGGTGGGGTACATCAGCTTTACTCCAGCCCAGTCAATGAGCGCAGTGACTGCGCACAGCTCAGAACCACCGAGTCCGCCCAGCGGCTGGCTCACCACGAAGCATCGCTAACACATGGCATCCTGATGCGTCTGTTCATTGCCGTTGCTGAATTTCTTGGCTTTCGCACCGGTGTGGCGAAGGATGCCAAACAGGCTACGACGCCGGCGCCGGGTGTGATGAGTTCATTGAACGAGGGAATGGCCAATGGGCTGTCTGAGGTGACGAGGTCGCAAGCCAGAGGCATAACGGCCAAGCTGGAAGAAGTCTCGCTTGAACAGTTCATGGCCAATTACCACATACACCTGGAGGGCAGCAATATCATGCGCAGCACCAGTTGCCTGTTCTCTAATATCAGCTCGCTTGGGCGCCTCGTCCCCGAGTTGCAGGTAGATACAGGCATCAACAAGCTCAAGTTCGCCCAGGAATTTTCGTTCATC
Organism: Pseudomonas soli; assembly: GCF_021283165.2. NCBI lineage: Bacteria > Pseudomonadati > Pseudomonadota > Gammaproteobacteria > Pseudomonadales > Pseudomonadaceae > Pseudomonas > Pseudomonas soli. Next base: position 3,881,960 of record NZ_CP128543.1, on the reverse strand, counting down.
GAATCGAATTCCGAGAGCAATACCAAGCTGATGCAGAGGGATCCAGAGGCCGCGGGCAAGGTACTCGAAGCGGTCGGATTCCTCGCCGCGCAATTCGCCGAGTTCCCTGATCCTGATCAGGTTGGGGCCGCCGCAGTGGTCGCGTTCGTCAAGGATGTCGAAACACAGTTCATCGAGCGGTTTGCGCAACAGCCTACGCTGCCAGCGGCAAGCAACAACGAAGAGGCGAACGGGGCGGCGCGGGTTACGGAGCCGGCACTGGCCGCCAGTAGCCTGGACGATGCATTCCAGGCGCAGGCCATCGAGCGGGTTGCGCCAACCGAGATACCGACCGATGGCGCAATTGATGCTGCCAAGGCTTTGAAGGAGGTGACGTTCGGTTTAGGCGCTGACGGCAAGCTACCGAAGCTCGATGACTTCCACGCGGTGATGAGGTCACTGCAGGATCCTGTGGGCCCGCTGTCACGACTGTTCGGGCATTTCGAGTCGCTGGTAGGGCAGGGCAGTGCGTCCGAGCAGAAGATCGCCGCGATGGTGCTGGAGCACACGGCGCTGGGGCAGACTCATACCTTCGGCGAGCTTTTCGGGCATCTGAAGCAGGAGCCCGTGCCGCTTGCAGGTTTCCGGGCGATGGCGATGACGGATACGCTGGAGAGAAGGTGTACCTCCGCCGTTCGCCAACTCGAGGCGCTGCCCGTGGCTCGCGGGGCCTAGTAGGGTGTTTCACAACTAACTGGTGGTATTTGCAAAACACCACATTAGCGGCACCACTGGCTTGGGGCTTCAGCGCCCCAGCCAGTCGATCAGCGCCTTGTGGAACCGCTCGGGTTGCTCGATCTGCGGGGCATGTCCGAGCCCTTCGAAGGTCACCAGGTCCCCCTTCGGAATCAACCCGGCCACCTGCGGTCCCAGGGTCTTGTACCTGCCCAGCATGGCCTTCACCTCGGGGGTGGCGATATCGCTACCGATGGCCGTGGTGTCCTGGTCACCGATCAGCAACAGCGTCGGCATCTTCAGGTCCTTGAACTCGTGCACCACCGGCTGGGTGAAGATCATGTCGTAGATCAACGCCGAATTCCATGCCACCGCCTCGTGCCCCGGGCCCTTGTTCAGCCCCACCAGCATCTGCACCCAGCGTTCGTACTCGGGCTTCCAGCGCCCGGCATAGTAGGTAGCGCGCTCATAGTTGCGCACGCCCTCGGCGTCGAGCTTCAGCTCCCGGGCATACCATTGATCCACGGTGCGATAGGGCACCCCCAGGGCTTTCCAGTCCTCCAGGCCGATGGGATTGACCATGGCCAGGCGTTCCACCTGCTGCGGGTACATCAGGGCGTAGCGAGTGGCGAGCATGCCGCCGGTGGAGTGGCCGAGTACGATGGCTTTGTTCACCCCCAGGCTGGCCAGCAACGCATGGGTGTTGTCGGCCAGTTGCTGGAAGCTGTATTGGTAATGTGCGGGTTTGCTCGAGGTGCAAAAGCCGATCTGGTCCACGGCGATGACCCGATAGCCGGCCTGGCTCAGCGCATCGAGGGTGGTTTGCCAGGTGGCGGCGCAGAAGTTCTTGCCGTGCATCAGCACCACGTTGTGGCCGTTGGCCGTGCCCTTGGCGGGCACGTCCATGTAGCCCATCTGCAAGGCCTGGCCCTGGGACTGGAAGTCGAAGTGCTGCAACGGATACGGGTAGGCGAAGCCTTCGAGTTGCTTGCCGTAGGTTGGCGGTTCGGCGGCGATGGCCGCGCCGGTAATCAGACAGGCCAGGGCCAGGGCAGTTGCGCGCAGCATGACAGCACTCCGTCCAGTTGGGGAAAGAGCGACTGTAGCAGCCGCTGGCGGTTACCCGCCGTGAAAGGTGTTACCCAGTATGAAACCAGCCCAGGGTGACCATCGCCACCACGATGTAGCGCCCACCCTTGGCGAGGGTGACCAGCAGCACGAAGCGCCAGAAGGGTTCGCGCATGATCCCGGCGATCAGGGTGAGCGGGTCGCCGATCACCGGCATCCAGCTCAGCAGCAACGACCATTGCCCCCAGCGCTGGTAGCGCTGCTGGGCGTGCTCCAGCTGGCGGGCGCTGAACGGGAACCAGCGCTTGTCGCGCAGGTGCTCGATGGCCCGGCCCAGCAGCCAGTTGACGATGGAGCCCAGCACATTGCCGAGCGTGGCGACCAGCAGCAGGGTGGCCCAGGCTTGCGGGTCGCGAAGCAGCAGCCCGACCAGCACCGCCTCCGATTGCAGTGGCAGCAGGGTCGCGGCGCCGAAGGCGCTGAGGAACAGCGCCCAAAGGCCGAGCATCAGTAGATGGCGACCACGGTGTCGCGGTCGTCCTGGGTCACGCCGATGACCTGGTAGGCGTCCTTGTGGTCACCCATCTCCATGCCCGGCGAGCCCATGGGCATGCCGGGCACGGCCAGGCCCTTGAGGTCGGCGCGGTTGGCCAGCAGGCGTACCTGCTCGGCCGGCACATGGCCTTCGACGAACTTGCCGTTGATTACCCCGGTGTGGCACGAGGCCAGGCGTGGCGCCGCGCCCAGGCGCTGCTTGACCGCGCTCATGTCCGGCTCGACATGGTCGTTGACGGTGAAGCCATTGTCGCTCAGGTGCTTGATCCATTCCTTGCAGCATCCGCAGTTGGGGTCGCGGTAGACGTCGATGGTCTCGGCGGCCTGGGCCAGGCCGGTGATGGCCAGCAGGCCGAGGGTGAGCAGGTGTTTGCGCAGCATGGTGAAGCTCCTGTGAAACTAGACATATCTGGTTGATCAGCGCCGACTCTGTAGGAGCGGCTCATAAAGGACCGGCGTCAAACCTTAGAAACGCAGGCGGACCCCGGCCACCCACCGGGTCTGGCCGCTGTCCTCGTCATTCGCTCGGGCCTGCTCGGCGCGGTTGCCGTGCAGGCGGTTGAAGCTGACCCCGACATAGGGCGCGAACGCCCGGGTGATCTCGTAGCGCAGGCGCAGGCCCACCTCGCTTTCTGCAAGCCCCGCGCCTTGCTCGCGCCCGGCGTCGTTGCGCCCGAAGAAGTTGGCTTCGACGGTCGGCTCGAGGACCCAGCGATTGCTCAGCAGCATAGCGTAAGCGACCTCCAGGCGCAGCGCGGTCTGCTGCCGCTCGCCGGCGTAGGCGGTGGCTTCCAGCTCCAGGCCGTAGAGCGGCGTGCCCTGGATGCCGAAGGCGGCCCAGGCCTGGCCGCTGGCGGGCTTGAAGTCCTGGCGTACACCGCCGACCAGCTCCCACCAGGGGCTGATGGCATGGCCCCAGAGTGCCTGCAGCTCGGCCTTGTGGGTCTTGCCCTGTTCACGTTCACCCTCGCTGCGCAGCCACAGGCGGTCGATATCGCCGCCGACCCAGGCGGTGGCGTTCCAGTTCAGGGCGCCACTGTTTTCGAAGTTCTGGTACTCCAGCTGGTCGACGATCACTGCCCAGTTGGTTGCCCGGTCGTGCACCTGATGCCCCGGCAGCGGCGGGAAGGCGGCGCGGCGGTCGGCGTCGGTGACTACCGGCAAGGGTGTGCGTGGTTGGTCGGGGGGCGTCGCCGCGTGGTTCATCAGGCTGTGGTCCATGGGCATGCTGCCATGGTTCACCTGGCCGTGATCCATTGGCATGGTGCCATGGTTCATGTGGTCCATACCCGTGGCCAGTGCCCGTTCACTGACCAGCAAGGCCAGCAGCGCGACACCGGTGGCGAAGCTGCGGTTGCGGTTCTCATTCATCGACCCGTACCTCGCGGAACATGCCGGTCTCCATGTGGTAGAGCAGGTGGCAGTGGTAGGCCCAGCGGCCCAGGGCGTCGGCGGTCACACGGTAGCTGCGCCGGCTGCCGGGAGGGATGTCGAGGGTGTGCTTGCGTACCAGGAAGCGCCCTTGTTCATCTTCCAGGTCGCTCCACATGCCATGCAGGTGGATGGGGTGGGTCATCATGGTGTCGTTGACCAGGGTGATGCGCACCCGCTCGCCATACTTCAGACGCAGCGGCTCGGCATCGCTGAACTTGATGCCGTCAAACGACCAGGCGAAGCGTTCCATGTGCCCGGTCAGGTGCAGTTCGATGTCCCGCGATGGCTCGCGTCCGTCCGGATCGGGGTAGGGGCTGCGCAGGTCGGCGTAGGTCAGCACTCGGCGGCCGTTGTCGCGCAGGCCGATGCCTGGGTCGGCCAGGTTGGCGCGGGGCGCCATGGTTTGCATGTCCACCAGCGGGTTGTCGGTTTCGCTGGCTGGATGGCTTTGCATCATGGCCATGGCCGAGTGGTCCATGCCCGCCATGCTGCCGTGGTCCATCCCCGGCATGTTCGCATGGTCCATCTGGCCCATGCCGCCATGCCCCATGTCGTCCATGCTCAGCACCGGGCGTGGATCCGGCTCGGGCACTTGAGCTTGCAATCCGGCGGCGCGGGCCAGGGTGCCACGGGCGAAGCCGGTGCGGTCCATGCTCTGGGCGAACAAGGTATAGGCGGGCAGGTCGCCCACGGTGACCAGCACATCGTAGGTCTCGGCCACGGCGATGCGCAGCTCATCCACGGTCACCGGGGTCACCGGCAGGCCATCGGCGGCGATCACTGTGAGTGTCAGGCCGGGAATGCGGAAGTCGAAATAGGTCATCGCCGAGGCGTTGATCAGGCGCAGGCGCACGGTCTCGCCGGGCTGGAACAGGCAGGTGAAGTTGCCGTCCGGTGGCTGGCCATTGAGCAGGTAGGTGTAGCCGGCGGCGCTGATGTCGGCGAGGTCGGTGGGGCTCATGCGCATCTTCGCCCAGGCCCAGCGGTTGTCGAGGGTGTTGCGCCAGCCGCTTTCGGCGACATCGTTTATGAAGTCACCCACCGTGCGCTTGTGGTAGTTGAAGGCGTCGGACTGTTTCTTCAGCGTGGCCATCAGCGCTTCCGGCGCCTGGTCCGACCAGTCGCTGAACAGCAGCACATGATCGCGCTGGTAGCTGTGCTGCTCAGGTTCGCGGGGATCGATGACGATGGCGCCGTACACGCCGGCCTGCTCCTGCAAGCCGGAGTGGCTGTGGTACCAGTAGGTGCCGCTCTGGCGCAGGGTGAACTGGTAGAGGTAGTCGCCACCAGGTTCGATGCCGGCGAAGCTAAGGCCCGGCACGCCGTCCATGTTGGCTGGCAGGATGATGCCGTGCCAGTGGATCGAGGTGGCCTGGTCCAGGCGGTTGCGCACGCGCAGGGTGACGGTGTCGCCCTCGCGCCAGCGCAGCTGCGGGCCGGGCAGGCTGGCGTTGATGGTCTGCGCGGTGCGCGGGCGGCCGGTGATGTTGACCGGGGTCTGGCCGATGAACAGCTCGAACTGCTGTCCACTCAGGTCGTGCAGCGGCAAGCGCCCCTCTGCTGCCTGGGCCAGCGGGCGCCACAGGCCAAGGCCGGCCAGGGCGGTGGCGGCGCCCAGGCCCTTGACGAAGGTGCGGCGGGTTGGAGTCGGTGGCATGGCGTGCTCTCGCTACGAAATTGCCACCATCCTTGCCGCCAGCGCCTGTCAGCCACCTGAGGCGTGGATTACAGATTTGTCAGGCAGCGGCCTCGGCGCCTTCCAGGTCGCGCATCAGCAAGCCGAATTCCAGGGACACCTGCTCGGGGATCGGCAGGTAGACCACATGGCCATCGCCCGGCGCCACCTCGATGGCCTGCTGCTGACGGTCGCACAGGCGGTGCAGGTCGAAGTGGTAGTTGCCGCGCGGAGTCATCAGTTCCAGATGGTCGCCCACGGCGAAACGGTTCTTCACCTTCACTTCGGCCAGGCCGTCCACGCGCACCCCGGTCAGCTCGCCGACGAACTGCTGGCGCTCGGACAGCGAATTGCCGCGCTGGTAGTTCTGGTACTCGTCGTGCACGTGGCGGCGCAGAAAGCCTTCGGTGTAGCCGCGCTGGGCGAGGGATTCGAGGTTGACCATCAAACCGCGGTCGAATGGCCGCCCGGCCACTGCGTCGTCGATGGCCTGGCGGTAGGACTGCACGGCGCGGGCGCAGTAGAAGTGCGATTTGGTACGACCTTCGATCTTCAGCGAATGCACGCCCATATGTGCCAGGCGCTCGACGTGCTGGATGGCGCGCAGGTCCTTGGCGTTCATGATGTAGGTGCCGTGTTCGTCCTCGAATGCCGGCATCTCTTCGCCCGGACGGTTGGACTCCTGCAACAGGAATACCTGGTCAGTGGGGGCGCCGATGCCCAGCGTGGGTTCGAATTCGCGGACGATGTCGCCGGTGGCGTTCTCGGTGGCCGGGGTCGCCTCATATTTCCAGCGGCAGGCATTGGTGCAGGTGCCCTGGTTGGCATCGCGCTTGTTCAGGTAGCCCGACAGCAGGCAGCGTCCGGAGTAAGCCATGCACAGCGCGCCATGCACGAACACCTCCAGTTCCATTTCTGGTACTTGCTGGCGGATCTCCTCGATCTCTTCCAGCGACAGCTCCCGCGACAGGATCACCCGGGTCAGCCCCATGCCCTGCCAGAACTTCACGCTGGCCCAGTTCACCGTGTTGGCCTGCACCGAGAGGTGGATGGGCATCTGCGGGAAGTGCTGGCGAACCAGCATGATCAGCCCAGGATCGGACATGATCAGCGCGTCCGGACCCATCTCGATCACCGGCGCCAGGTCCTTGAGGAAGGTCTTGAGCTTGGCGTTGTGCGGGGCGATGTTGACCACTACGTAGAAGCGCTTGCCCTGGGCCTGGGCCTCCTGGATGCCGAGGGACAGGTTGGCGTGATCGAACTCGTTGTTGCGTACCCGCAGGCTGTAGCGCGGCTGGCCAGCGTAGACCGCGTCGGCGCCATAGGCGAAAGCATAGCGCATGGTCTTGAGGGTGCCGGCGGGGGCTAGCAGTTCGGGCTTGGCGGAAGAGGTCATGTGCGCACCGGGGGCAAAAGGCGCGGATGCTAAGTCGGCGCCGCCGTGCAGGTATTGATCTGGATCAACGGCACTTTTACCGATGCGCTGTGCACTAAATGGTTGAGCCCACGAGGAACGCCGATGAACGAGACCGTCCTGCAGAACAAAGCCCTGACCGTGTTGTTGGCCTTGGTGACCATCGCCTTCATCTGGATCATGTTGCCGTATTCCGGCGCGATCTTCTGGGCAGTGATCCTCGGCATTCTCTTCGCACCGCTGCAACGCCACTTGTTGCTGCGCTGTGGCGGGCGACGCAACCTGGCCACGGCGGCGGCCCTGGCCACCTGCCTGCTGGTGGCGGTGCTGCCGGTGATCATCATCAGCGCCCTGCTGGTACAGGAGGGGGCAGCGTTGTACCAGCGCATCGAGAGTGGCCAGCTGGATATCGCCGGCTATATCGAACGGGGCAAGGATATGTTGCCGGCCTATGTCCAGCATTTCCTCGACCGCATGGGCATGGGCAACCTCGATGGCCTGCGCGACAAGATCACCAAGTGGGCGACCCAGGGCAGCCAGTTCCTTGCCGGCCAGGCCTTCAGCTTCGGCCAGGGCACCTTCGAGTTCCTGGTGAGCTTCGGCATCATGCTGTACCTGCTGTTCTTCTTCCTGCGCGAGGGGGCGGAGCTGGCGCGCAAGGTGCGCCAGGCGGTGCCACTGCCCGAGCAGCAGAAACGCCGGCTGCAGTTGAAGTTCAAGCGCGTGGTGCGGGCCACGGTCAAGGGCAACCTGCTGGTGGCGATCACCCAGGGTGCGCTGGGTGGCTTGATCTTCTGGATACTGGATATCCCCAGCGCGCTGGTGTGGGCGGTGCTGATGGCGTTCCTGTCGTTGCTGCCGGCGGTGGGCGCGGGGATCGTCTGGGCGCCAGTGGCGGTGTACTTCGTGCTGGTCGGGGCGCTGTGGAAGGGGATCGTGCTGACAGCGTTCGGGGTGCTGGTGATCGGCCTGGTGGACAACCTGTTGCGGCCAATCCTGGTGGGCAAGGACACGCGCATGCCGGATTACCTGGTATTGGTTTCGACCCTGGGCGGGTTGGCGGTGTTCGGGCTCAACGGGTTTGTGATCGGCCCGTTGATCGCGGCGTTGTTCATTTCCAGCTGGGCGATCTTTGCCTCGACCAAGCCGCAGGTGCAGTTGCCGTCTTGAATGGGGCGCAAGGCGCCCCCGGGGTCACCGGAAGCTGTAGGAAACCCCGGTATAAACCCCGAACCCTTCCCCCGGCGTCGAGCGGGCGATGTCCTGCCCGGCATCGTTGTACCCCGGGGTCACCGTCGCCGCGTAACGCTTGTTGGTCAGGTTGCGCAAGTCGAGCCAGGTCTGCCAGTCGCGCTTGGGCGAATCCCAGCCCAGGCGTGCGCCGAGCAGTGCGTAGGCGTCGGCGTGGTAGCTGTTGGCGTAGTCCACCTGCACCTTGGACGCCATCTGCGTGTTGATTCCGGCGTAGAAACCACTCGGCCAGTCGTAGCGCAGTTCGGCCTGGTAGTAGTGCATGGGAATGCCGGGCAGGCGGTTGTCGCCGAACTTGTCGTCGTCACGGTAGTGGAAATCGCTGAAGGTGTAGGCCTGGCGCAGGCTGAGCTTGCCGGTGCCGGATTGTTCCCAGAGGAGGCTGTCCAGGCCGGCTTCGATGCCTTGGTGCACGGTGGGGCTGGCGTTGAACTCCTTGAACGGCAAGCCTTGCACGACTTCCACGTTTAGCAGCTCATGACGTACCTGGGCGTAGTACCAGGCCAGGTTCCAGCGCCCCAGCGCGGAATCACCGCGGGCGCCCAGTTCCAGGGTGGTGGCGGTCTGGTTCTGCATCTTCATCGGCTGGTTGTTTACCGGCGCGCTCCAGACCAGCGACCACGGGTGCGGCGGCTCCACCGAGCGGCTGAGATTGCCGTAGACCTGCAGGTCCGGGCGGATGTCGTAGCGCAGGCCCAGCCGTGGCGCATAATCCCAGTCATGCTGGCTGACCTTGCCGCCACTGCTTGGATAGGTGACGTCGCTTTCACGGCGGGTGTAGATCATCGCCAGGCCCGTGGTCAGCCACAGGTTCGGAATCAGCTCCAGATCGTTGCCTGCATGCAACACAGTGTCCGAGCCCTGGTAGCTGAAGTCGCGGGTGCGGGCCCCGAAATTGTCGCCGCCAGGGCGGGCGAACTGCGAGGCGCCGCTGTTGGGCAGGTGCTTGGTGGTGCGCCAGCCCAGGGTGGTCTTGCTCTCATGGCCGAACAGGGTGTCACGCCGCAAGTAGTTCAGCGTGCCGCTGACATCGGTGTAGGCGACCTTCAGGCGCATCGGGCCTTCGCGCAGGTCCATGGGATAGTCGTGATAGACCAGCCCCGCCTCCAGGCGCGAGTCGTCATCCAGGAAGAAGGTGGTCTTGTTGCCGACCCAGGTGCTGCCCGGTTGCGGGCGGCGGTCATCGCGGGCCAGGTAGGCCGGGTTTGCCGCGCGCGCATCGTGCTTGATCTGATCCTTGGTCAGGCGCCCGGCCAGGTCGTTCTCGGTCTCGCGGTAGCGCAGGTAGAAGCGCGTCTCAAGATTCGGATTGAAGCGATAGCCGACGTTGGCGGCGATGCCCTTGGCGCTGCCGCTGCTGTGCCGCTGGAAGCCGTCGTATTCGGCGTCGGTAAGCGCTACGTAATAGTCGAGGTTGCCCAGCACCTGCCCGGAGCTGATGTGCCGGCGCTGGTAGCCACGGCTGCCGACTTCGTAGCGCACCTGCAAAGGCGCGGCATCGTAGCCGGTGTGGGTCACGTAGTTGATCGCGCCGCCCAGGGCCAGCGAGCCCTGGTCGAAACCGTTGGCACCGCGCAGCACTTCGGCGCGGCTCAGCCAAAGCGGTTCGAACAGTTCATAGGGCGTGCCGCCGGGGCCTGTCAGCGGCAGGCCGTCGAACATCGTGTAGACGCCCGAGCCGTGGGCACCCGGCGCGCGGTTGATGCCCGAACCACGGATCGACAGCTTGATGCCGTCGTTACCCGCTGACTGGGCGAACACTCCCGGCTGGTAGGCCAGCACATCCTGATTGGTCGCCACCCGGCCCTGGCCCACCTTGTCCATGTCCACCAGGTTGCTGGCGCCGGGGATATCACGCAGGTGATCGGCGGCGGCTTCCAGCTCGGACTGTTGATGGTCCTGGATCAGCACCTGGTCGAGCTCGACGCGGTTGGCGGCCTGGGCGGAGCCGGCGACGAACAGGGCCAGCAGGGAGTAGGGCAGGGTGGGGCGCATGGGGACGGGGTTCCAGATCGGGTGCGGGAGTCTGACGCTGCAAAGGGCAGCCGAAGCACAGGGGACGATCTATAGGACCTCAAAAAAACACCCCGCCGAGGCGGGGTGTCTTGTATTGCTGTCAGCCGATCAACCGATCAGTTGCAATCCAGCCTGCTGCACCATCTCCAGCAGCGGCTGCGGGTACACGCCCAGCACGAAGGCAAGGATCGCGATGGCCAGCAGCATCACGCCGCCGGTGCGCTGTTCCCACTTCAGCGGGGCGTCGTGGCGACGCAGGTTCGGCTCGACCAGGTACAGGGTGACCATGACACGCAGGTAGTAGTACACGCCGATGGCGCTACCGATCACCAGGGCGCCGACCAGCCACCACAGGTGCGACTCGACGCCGGTGGCGATGATGTAGAACTTGCCGATGAAGCCTGCGGTCAGCGGGATACCGGCCAGCGACAGCATCATCACGGTCAGTACCGCGGTCAGGTACGGACGGCGCCAGAACAGGCCGCGGTACTCGTACAGGGCGTCGGCGTCACGGCCGGCGTATGGCGAGGACATCAGGGTGATCACGCCGAAGGCGCCGAGGCTGGTGATCACGTAGGTGACCAGGTACACGCCCATGGCTTCCAGGGCCAGGCCCTTGCTGGCGACCAGGGCGATGACCAGGTAGCCGAAGTGGGCGATGGACGAGTAACCGAGCAGACGCTTGAGGTTGCTCTGGGTCAGCGCCAGCAGGTTGCCGATGATGATCGACGCCACGGCGATGACTGCCAGTACGGTGCTCAGCACGCCGCTGCTGGCGGCGGGGGAGAGCATGAACAGGCGCACGACCACGGCGAATACCGCGACCTTGCTGGCGGTGGCCAGGAATGCGGCCACTGGCGCCGGGGCGCCTTCGTACACGTCCGGGGTCCACAGGTGGAACGGTACCAGCGACAGCTTGAAGGCCAGGCCCACCAGCATCATGCCCAGGCCCAACTGCGCCAGCAGGCTCGGCATGCTGGTGGCGGCCAGGGCCTTGCCCAGCTGATCGAAGGTCAGGCTGCCGGCGTCGGCGTAAAGCAGGGCCATGCCGAACAGCAGGAAGGCGGAGCCGGCGGCCGACAGCACCATGTACTTGATGCCGGCTTCAAGCGAGCGCTTGTTGAAGAACGCATACGCCACCAGGCCGTAGACCGGCACCGACAGCAGCTCCAGGCCGATGAACAGGCCGGCCAGGTGGTTGGCGCTGACCAGCACCAGGCCGCCCAGTGCCGACATCAGCAGCAGCAGGTACAGCTCTTCCCGGTTGCCCGGGAAACCTTTGGAGCCTTCGCCGAGGTAGGCGTGGGCGAGGGTGACGCAGGCCAGGGTGGCCACCAGGATGATCGCCATGTACAGGCAGGCGAACTTGTCGATGGTCACAAGCGAAGTGACCGCCAGCGGTGCAACCTTGAGTGCCGGCAGGATCGACAGCAGGGCCAGGTTCAGGCCCACGGTGGACAGCAGGAAGGTCTGCGAGTGGTTGCGCTTCCAGGCGATCGCCAGCATCACCACCACCGTGGTGATGGTGGTGATCAGCATCGGCGCCAATGCGATGAAGTGTTGAGTGGTGAATTCCATAGCGCTCTTACCGGGCCGAAGCGAGTTGAGTGAAAGCGGAACCGAGCCACTGCTGCACACCGCTCATGGTGGCGGCAGAGGTGTCGAGGAACGGCTGCGGATACACGCCCAGCAGGATCAAGAGGCCAGCCAGGCCCAGCACCATGATCAGCTCGCGACTGTCCATGCCGGCCAGCACGGTGTCGGCCTTGGCCGGGCCGAAGTAGGCGCGGTGGATCATGATCAGCGAGTACACCGAGCCGAACACCAGGCCGGTGGTGGCGATCACGGTGATCCATGGCACGTGGGCGAAGCTGCCGATCAGGATCAGGAACTCGCCGACGAAGTTGCCGGTACCCGGCAGGCCCAGCGAGGCGGCGGCGAAGAACAGGCTGATGGCTGGCAGATACGCGATGCGGTGCCACAGGCCACCCATCTGGCGCATGTCACGGGTGTGCAGGCGCTCGTACAGCTGGCCGGACAGAATGAACAGCGCAGCGGCCGACAGGCCGTGGGCCAGCATCTGGATCACCGCGCCTTGCAGGGCCTGCTGGCTGCCGGAGTAGATGCCGATCAGCACGAAGCCCATGTGCGAGACGCTGGAGAAGGCGATCAGGCGCTTGATGTCGGTCTGCGCGAAGGCCAGGAAGGCACCGTAGAAGATACCGATCAGGCCCAGGGTCATGGCGATCGGCGCGAACTCGGCCGAGGCGTTCGGGAACAGCGGCAGGGCGAAGCGCAGCAGGCCGTAGGCCGCGGTCTTCAGCAGGATACCGGCCAGGTCCACGGAACCGGCGGTCGGCGCCTGGGCGTGGGCGTCAGGCAGCCAGGAGTGGAACGGCACAACCGGCAGCTTCACCGCGAAGGCGATGAAGAAGCCCAGCATCAGGATGTATTCGATGCGGGCCGGCAGCTCGGCCTTGAGCAGGTCGCTGTAGTTGAAGGTGATCACGCCGGTGCTGTTGTAGTTGACCAGCACCAGGCCGAGGATCGCCACCAGCATGATCAGGCCGCTGGCCTGGGTGAAGATGAAGAACTTGGTCGCCGCGTAGATCCGCGTCTTCTTGCCATCGGCCGAGCTGTGACCCCAGAGCGCGATGAGGAAGTACATCGGCACCAGCATCATTTCCCAGAAGAAGAAGAACAGGAACAGGTCGAGCGCCAGGAACACACCGACCACGCCGCCGAGGATCCACATCAGGTTGAGGTGGAAGAAGCCGACGTGGCGCTGGATCTCTTTCCACGAGCACAGCACCGACAGCACGCCGAGCAGGCCGGTAAGCAGGATCATCAGCAGCGACAGGCCGTCGAGGGCCAGGTGGATGCTGATGCCGAAGCGCTTGATCCACTCGACCTTGTATTCGAGGGCCCAGGCCGGTTCGGCGCCCGGCGCCGGGGCCAGGGTGTAGTTGCCGTTCGCCCACAGCCACAGGCCGATGCCGAGCAGCAGGGACATGGTCAGCAGCGCGATCCAGCGCGGCAGGGTGGAGCCGAAGCGCTCACCCAGCCAGCACAGGAAGCCGCCGATGAAGGGGATCAGGATCAGCCAAGGCAAAATCATGACGGGTTGGTTTCCTTTGGCAAAGTCGCAAGATTCATGGTCATACCGCGGCCACTACCACGGCACCGAGTACCAGTACGGCACCGACGGCGATCGAAGCGGTGTACCAGCGCAACTGGCCGGTCTCGGTCTTGCTCATGGCAACGTGACCGCCGCGAGCCAGGCGAGGAATAAGGCCGATGCTGCGGTCAACCGGATCCTTGCGCAGGATGTGGCTGATCAGCAGGTAAGGTTTGACGAAGAGCTTGTCGTAGATCCAGTCGAAGCCCCAGGCGGCGAACCACCAGGCCGACAGGACGCGACCGATACCACTGTTGGCGATCGCGGTGACCAGGCGACGCTTGCCCAGGAACAGCAGGGCCGACAGCAGGATACCGGCGATGGCGATGGCGCCCGAGGCGATTTCCAGCGAGTGCTTGGCTTCGCCACCGGCGTGACCGGCGCTTTCAGGCAGCACGCCTGCCAGTGGCGGGTGGATCCAGGCGCCGACGAAGGTCGACAGCACGATCAGCACGCCCAGCGGCAGCCAGTGGCTGATGCCGTGGCCGGCGTGGGCTTCGGTCTTGGCTTCGCCGTGGAAGGCGATGAAGATCAGGCGGAAGGTGTACAGCGAGGTCATGAACGCGCCGACCAGGCCGGCGTACAGCAGGCCGCTGTTGCCGCTGGCGAAGGCTTCCCAGAGGATCTCGTCCTTGGAGTAGAAGCCCACGGTCAGGATCGGCAGGGCGGCCAGGGCGGCGCCACCGACCACGAAGCTGGCATAGGCCAGCGGCAGCTTCTTCCAAAGGCCGCCCATCTTGAAGATGTTCTGCTCATGGTGGCAGGCAACGATCACCGCACCCGAGGCAAGGAACAGCAGGGCCTTGAAGAAGGCGTGGGTCATCAGGTGGAAGATCGCCGCGTCCCAGGCGCCGACGCCCAGGGCCAGGAACATGTAGCCGATCTGGCTCATGGTCGAGTAGGCGAGGATACGCTTGATGTCGGTCTGTACCAGCGCAGCGAAACCGGCCAGCACCAGGGTCACGCCACCGACAACACCTACCAGGTGCAGGACATCCGGCGCCAGCAGGAACAGGCCGTTGGTACGGGCGATCAGGTACACGCCCGCGGTCACCATGGTGGCGGCGTGGATCAGTGCCGAAACCGGGGTCGGGCCGGCCATCGCGTCGGCCAGCCAGGTCTGCAGCGGCAGCTGGGCCGATTTACCGACCGCGCCACCCAGCAGCATCAGAGTGGCCAGGACCATCCAGGTGTCACCGGCCTGGAACTTCTGCGGTGCCAGTACCAGCAGTTCCTGCACGTTCAGCGTGCCCAGCTGGACGAACAGGATGAACAGGCCGATGGCCATGAACACGTCGCCGATACGGGTGACGATGAACGCTTTGAGCGCCGCGTTACCGTTGTTGCGGTTGCTGTAGTAGAAACCGATCAACAGGTACGAGCACAGGCCCACGCCTTCCCAGCCGAAGTAGATGAACAGCAGGTTGTCGCCCAGCACCAGGAACAGCATGCTGGCGATGAACAGGTTGGTGTACGAGAAGAAGCGCGAATAGCCGGCTTCGCCACGCATGTACCAGGAAGCGAACAGGTGGATCAGGAAGCCGACGCCGGTGACCACGCCCAGCATGGTGACCGACAGGCCATCCACGTACAGGGTGAAGTTCGGCGCGAAGCCGTCCACCGACATCCACTGCCACAGCAGCTGGCTGTACGCACCGCCCTCAGGCGGGGCGACGTTGAACTGCCAGATCACGTAGGCAGCGGTGGCCGCCGACAGACCGACCGAGCCGACGCCGATCAGCGCCGACAGGTTCTCCGAGAACCGCCCGCGCGAGAACGACAGCAGCAGGAAGCCGATCAGGGGGAATACGAACGTCAGGAAGATAAGGTTCATCCGCGCATCTCACTGGCAGCATCGATGTCGAGAGTGTGGAAGCGGCGATACAGCTGCAGCAGGATCGCCAGGCCAATGCTGGCCTCGGCGGCTGCCAGGCTGATCACCAGAATGAACATCACCTGGCCGTCGGGCTGGACCCAACGGGCACCGGCGACGATGAACGCCAGGGCAGCGGCGTTCATCATGACTTCCAGGCTCATGAGCACGAAGAGAATGTTGCGGCGGACCATCAGGCCAACCAGACCTAAGCAGAACAGGATGCCGGCGACCGCCAGACCATGCTCGAGAGGGATAGCACCCATGATTTACTCCTTCGCCTCGTTGCGGCCCAGGTGGAAGGCGGTGACGGCTGCCGCGAGCAGCAGCATCGAGGCCAGTTCGACCACCAGCAGGTAAGGGCCGAACAGGCTGATGCCGACCTCTTTGGCGCTGACGGTGGTACCGCTGATGGCAGCGCCCGACGGGGTGACGAACAGCACGTAGAGCAGCTCCAGCAGCAGCAGGGCGGCGAGGATCACCGGCCCCGCCCAGATGCCCGGCTTGAGCCAGCCACGCTCCTGGGCGACCGAGGCCGGCCCGAGGTTGAGCATCATCACCACGAAGACGAACAGCACCATGATGGCGCCGGCGTAGGCGATCACTTCCAGGGCACCGGCGAAGGGCGCACCGAGGGAGAAGAAGATCATCGCCACGGAGATCAGCGAAATGATCAGGTAGAGCAGGGCGTGCACCGGGTTGGTGCCGGTCACCACGCGCAGCGTGGAGACAACGGCGACACCGGATGCGAAGTAGAAAGCGAATTCCATCTTTCTGTCCTTATGGGAGCAAGCTCTTCACGTTGATCGGCTCGGCTTCGTTCTGTGCAGCGCCTTTCGGCTTGCCAGCGATTGCCATGCCCGCAACACGGTAGAAGTTGTAGTCAGGGTTCTTGCCGGGGCCGGAGATCAGCAGATCTTCTTTCTCGTACACCAGATCCTGACGCTTGAACTCGGCCATTTCGAAATCCGGAGTCAGCTGGATCGCGGTGGTCGGGCACGCCTCTTCACACAGCCCGCAGAAGATGCAGCGCGAGAAGTTGATGCGGAAGAACTCGGGGTACCAACGGCCGTCCTCTGTCTCGGCCTTCTGCAGCGAGATGCAGCCGACCGGGCAGGCCACCGCGCAGAGGTTGCACGCCACGCAGCGCTCCTCGCCATCGGGGTCGCGGGTGAGGACGATGCGGCCTCGGTAGCGCGGCGGCAGGTACACGGGTTCTTCGGGGTATTGCAGGGTGTCGCGCTTGCGGAACCCGTGGGAGAACACCATTGCCAGGCTGCGCAGCTGGGTGCCGGTGCCCTTAACGATGTCGCCGATATACTTGAACATGGGTCAAATCCTCACTGGGCCGCGACGGCTGGCGTGTTGTAGAGCACGATCGCAGCGGTCACCAGCAAATTGATCAGGGTCAGCGGCAGGCAGAACTTCCAGCTGAAGTCCATCACCTGGTCATAGCGTGGGCGCGGGATCGAGGCGCGCAGCAGGATGAACAGCATGATGAAGAACGCGGTCTTCAGGGCGAACCACAGGAACGGTACCTGCGGCAGCAGGCCGAACGGGCCGTGCCAGCCACCGAAGAACAGGGTCACCAGCAGCGCCGAGATGAGGATGATGCCGATGTACTCACCGACGAAGAACATGCCCCATTTCATGCCGGCGTATTCGATGTGGTAGCCGTCGGCCAGTTCCTGTTCCGCTTCCGGCTGGTCGAACGGGTGACGGTGGGTCACGGCGACGCCAGCGATGAAGAAGGTGCAGAAGCCGAAGAACTGCGGAATGATGAACCACAGGTTCTGGGCCTGGTAGTCAACGATGTCGCGCATGTTGAACGAACCCACCTGCACCACCACGCCCATCAGCGCCAAGCCCAGGAACACTTCGTACGATACGGTCTGCGCGGAAGCTCGCAGGCTGCCGAGCAGGGCGTACTTGTTGTTCGACGACCAGCCGGCGAACAGCACGGCGTAGACCGACAGGCCGGCCATGGCGAAGAAGAACAGCAGGCCGATGTTCAGGTCGGCCACGCCCCAGCCCGGGGTGATCGGGATGATCGAGAAGGCGATCAGCAGCGCGCTCATGGCGACCACGGGGGCCAGGGTGAAGATCACCTTGTCGACAAAGGGCGGGTTCCAGTCTTCTTTGAAGAACATCTTCAGCATGTCGGCGGCGATCTGGAACATGCCGAACGGGCCGACCCGGTTCGGGCCGTAGCGGTCCTGCCACCAGCCCAGCAGGCGACGCTCGACGAAGCTGAGCAGCGCGCCGCAGACCACCACGGCCAGCAGCACCACGATTGCCTTGACGACCTGAATGATCACGTCGATCACTTCGGGGGTGAACCAGCTCATTGTGCTGCCTCCTGCAGGCCTTCGACGGCTGCACCGAAGATGGCGGGCGGAATGCCGGCCAGGCCTTTGGGCAACGCAACCAGGCCAGCGCCCAGTTCTTCATTGATACGCAGCGGCAGGCGCAGCGACACACCGGCCACGTTCAGGCTCAGCATCGCGCCGTCGTTGACGCCCAGGCGGTCGGCTTCGGACTTGGCCAAGGCGACGTAGGCGGCCGGGATGCGCTCCTGCACCGGAGCGGCGCGCGAGGAGGACTCTTCGCTGCCGAACAGGTGGAAGAACGGAACCGCGGTCCAGGTGCCGCGAGCCGGGTTGAACGCGCCAGGGATGGCGGTGAACCAGCCCAGGCGGTCGCCTTGGGTCTCGATCAGGCGTACGCCTGGGTCACCGGCACGCAGATGGCCACCCACCTCGTCCTGGAACTTGTTCCAGGCTTGCGGCGAGTTCCAGCCCGGCGACCAGGCGAACGGAACCTGCTGACGCGGTTCGGCCGAACCCGAGTAGCCTTCCATGGAGAAGGCGAACGCGGTGTCCTTGTCCTGCGGGGTACGCGGCTCGTGCACGCTGATGTTGGCGCGCATGGCGGTACGACCCGAGTAGCGCAGCGGCTCGCGGGCCAGCTTCATGCCCTTGATGCGGAACGCGGCGGAAGGTGCTGCGTTGACGATGCCGGCCAGTTGCGGTGCGGCTTCGGCGCAGGCGCTGGTGACGTGGTCCAGCTGGGTCCAGTCCACCGGCTTGTTCAGCAGGGTCGCGCGCAGGGCGTGCATCCAGCGCCAGCCTTCGTGGATCTGGATGCTGCTGTCCAGGTATTGCGGGTCGAACACCTGGAAGAAGCGCTGGGCACGGCCTTCCTGGCTGACCAGGGTGCCATCGCCTTCGGCGAACGAAGCCGCCGGCAGCACCAGGTGGGCACGGTCAACGGTCGGGGTTTTCGAGTGATCGGCGACGATCACCACCTTGGCCGCAGCCAGCGCGGCGTCGACCTTGGCGGCCGGTACGCGGGCGTACAGGTCGTTTTCCAGCACGACGATGGCGTCGGCCTTGCCGCTGATCACGGCGTCCAGCGCCGCGTCGACGGACTCACCGCCCATCATCGCCAGACCGAGGCTGTTGGCCTCAGGCACGACCAGGCTCAGCGAACCGTTCTTCTCGCGCAGCTTGAGGGCCTTGGCGATGTTGGCGGCGGCTTCGATCAGCGCAGGGTCGGCCAGCGAAGTACCGGCGACGACCAGTGGGCGCTGGGCAGCGACCAGGGCGTCGGCGATGCGCTGGGCCAGGGCCTTGGCTTCGTCGTCCAGGCCGGCAACGGCAGGCGCGCTCGGGTCGATGGCATGGGCCACGGCGAAACCGATACGGGCGAGGTCGGCGGGAGCGGCGTGTACACACTCTTCGGCAACGTCATCCAGCTTGGTTTCAGCCAAGGATGCGATGAACAGCGGGTACAGCGCGTGCTGGCCGATGTTCTTCACCGCGGCGTCCAGCCAAGGCTGCACGCGCATGGCGTCGGCCATGGCCTCGGCCTTGCCCTTGGTGGCCTGGCGCACGGCCAGGGCGACACGGGCGGCGGTCTGGGTCAGGTCTTCGCCGAGCACGAACACGGCGTCGTGGTCTTCGATGTCGCGCAGGGTCGGCACCGGCAGCGGGCTGTTGTTCAGCACGTCCAGCGCCAGGCGTACGCGGGCCAGCTCACCAGCCTCCATGCCCGAGTAGAAGTACTCGGCACCGACCAGCTCGCGCAGGCCGTAGTTGCTCTCGAGGCTGGCGCGTGGCGAGCCGATGCCGACGATGGTGCGACCGCGCAGCAGGTCGGCGGCCTTGTCCAGGGCGGCGTCGAGGGACAGCTTGCTGCCATCGGCCAGGTGTGGCTGGCGCGGACGGTCCTTGCGGTTGACGTAGCCATAGCCGAAGCGGCCACGGTCGCACAGGAAGTACTGGTTCACCGAGCCGTTGAAGCGGTTCTCGATGCGGCGCAGTTCGCCGTAGCGTTCGCCGGGGCTGATGTTGCAACCGCTGGAGCAGCCATGGCAGATGCTCGGGGCAAACTGCATGTCCCACTTGCGGTTGTAGCGCTCGGAGTGGGTCTTGTCGGTGAACACACCGGTCGGGCAGACCTCGGTGAGGTTGCCGGAGAACTCGCTTTCCAGCACGCCGTCTTCGACGCGACCGAAGTACACGTTGTCGTGGGCGCCGTATACGCCCAGGTCGGTGCCGCCGGCGTAGTCCTTGTAGTAGCGCACGCAGCGGTAGCAGGCGATGCAGCGGTTCATCTCGTGGGCGATGAACGGGCCGAGGTCCTGGTTCTGGTGGGTACGCTTGGTGAAACGGTAGCGGCGCTCGTTGTGGCCGGTCATTACCGTCATGTCCTGCAGGTGGCAGTGACCGCCTTCCTCGCACACCGGGCAGTCGTGCGGGTGGTTGGTCATCAGCCATTCGACGACGCTGGCGCGGAACGCCTTGGACTCCTCATCGTCGATGGAGATCCAGGTGCCGTCGGAGGCAGGGGTCATGCAGGACATGACGATACGACCACGGGTGTCGTTCTCGTCGGTGTACTGCTTGACCGCGCACTGCCGGCAGGCGCCGACGCTACCGAGCGCCGGGTGCCAGCAGAAATAGGGGATGTCGAGGCCGAGTGACAGACATGCCTGTAACAGGTTGTCCGCACCGTTGACTTCGAGCGCTTTGCCGTCTACGTGGATAGTGGCCATTGTTCAAAGTTCTTCGTTGGCCCGCGTGAGCGGGCGTGGCTAATGGAAATCGGTGAGCTTGCGGCCGGCCTCGAGTCGTTCGGGCCGGCCAGCAGGCTGGCGGATGGCACGGACCATCCGCTGTTTCATCTTGTTATGCGCCGACCACGATCGGCTTCGCCAGGTTCGGGCGCAGGGTGCCAGCGCTTTCTGGCGCCACACCGGCCTCGAACTCCGAGCGGAAGTATTTGATGGCACTGCCCAATGGCTCGACGGCACCTGGTGCATGAGCACAGAAGGTACGGCCTGGGCCGAGGAAGTTGACCAGCCCCAGTAGCGTCTCGATGTCTTCGGCGCGGCCTTGGCCGTTCTCCAGTGCGCGCAGCATCTTCACGCTCCACGGCAGGCCGTCACGGCAAGGGGTGCACCAGCCGCACGACTCGCGGGCGAAGAACTCTTCCATGTTGCGCAGCAGCGACACCATGTTGACGCTGTCGTCGACCGCCATGGCCAGGCCGGTACCCATACGGGTGCCGACCTTGGCGATGCCACCGGCATACATCTGCGCATCGAGGTGCTCGGGCAGCAGGAAGCCGGTACCGGCGCCGCCAGGCTGCCAGCACTTGAGCTTGAAGCCGTCGCGCATGCCGCCAGCGTAGTCTTCGAACAGCTCGCGGGCGGTGACGCCGAATGGCAGCTCCCACAGGCCCGGGTTCTTCACCTTGCCGGAGAAGCCCATCAGCTTGGTGCCGTGGTCTTCACTGCCTTCGCGGGCCAGCGACTTGTACCAGTCGTTGCCGTTGGCGACGATGGCCGGCACGTTGCACAGGGTCTCGACATTGTTAACGCAGGTCGGCTTGCCCCACACGCCGACGGCGGCAGGGAAGGGCGGCTTGGAGCGCGGGTTGGCGCGACGGCCTTCGAGGGAGTTGATCAACGCGGTCTCTTCACCGCAGATGTAACGCCCGGCACCGGTGTGCACGAATAGCTCGAAGTCGAAACCGGAACCCAGGATGTTCTTGCCCAGCAGGCCGGCGGCCTTGGCTTCATCGATGGCGCGGTTGAGGTTCTTCGCCGCGGTGGTGTATTCGCCACGCAGGAAGATGTAACCACGGTAGGCCTTAAGGGCGCGGGCGCTGATCAGCATGCCCTCGACCAGCAGATGGGGCTGTTGCTCCATCAGCATGCGGTCCTTCCAGGTGTTGGGCTCCATTTCATCCGCGTTGCACAGCAGGTAGCGGATGTTCATGGATTCGTCTTTGGGCATCAGGCCCCACTTCACGCCAGTGGGGAAGCCCGCGCCGCCCCGGCCCTTGAGGCCGGAGTCCTTGACGCTCTGCACGATGTCGTCGGCGGACATGTCGGCCAGCGCCTTGCGCGCGGCGGCATAGCCGTTCTTGGACTCGTACTCGGTCAGCCAGACCGGCTCGCCGTCGTCGCGCAGGCGCCAGGTCAGCGGGTGGGTTTCGGCGCTGCGCGCAATGCGGTTGGCCGGGCCGAAGGAAGTGATGGTCATACGTAACCCTCCAGCAGCTTGGAGACGCCGGCAGGTTGCACGTCGCCAAAGGTGTCGTCGTCGATCATCAGCGCCGGGGCCTTGTCGCAGTTGCCCAGGCAGCACACCGGCAGCAGGGTGAAGCGCCCGTCCGCGGTGGTCTGGCCGAGGCCGATGCCCAGCTCGCTCTGGATCTGGCTGACCACCGATTCATGGCCGCCGATGTAGCAGACCATGCTGTCGCATACGCGGATGATGTGGCGGCCGACCGGCTGGCGGAAGATCTGGCTGTAGAAGGTGGCCACACCCTCGACGTCGCTGGCGGGGATGCCCAGCACTTCGCCGATGGCGTAGATGGCGCCGTCCGGCACCCAGCCGCGCTCTTTCTGCACGATCTTCAGGGCTTCGATGGACGCCGCGCGCGGGTCCTCGTAGTGATGCATCTCGTGCTCGATGGCCGAGCGCTCGGTTTCGCTCAGGGCGAAACGGTCGGTTTGGATAAGCGTGCTGTTCATGCTTAGCGGTCCACGTCAGCCATAACGAAGTCGATACTGCCCAGGTACGCGATCAGGTCCGCAACCATGCTGCCTTTGATCACCGAAGGGATCTGCTGCAGGTGCGGATAGCTCGGGGTACGGATCCGGGTGCGGTAGCTCATGGTGCCGCCATCGCTCGTCAGGTAGTAACTGTTGATGCCCTTGGTCGCCTCGATCATCTGGAACGACTCGTTGGCCGGCATGACCGGGCCCCACGAGACTTGCAGGAAGTGGGTGATCAAGGTCTCGATGTGCTGCAGGGTGCGCTCTTTCGGCGGCGGCGTGGTCAGCGGGTGGTCCGCCTTGTACGGT
This sequence comes from Pseudomonas soli, assembly GCF_021283165.2. NCBI lineage: Bacteria > Pseudomonadati > Pseudomonadota > Gammaproteobacteria > Pseudomonadales > Pseudomonadaceae > Pseudomonas > Pseudomonas soli. The sequence goes on along the minus strand of NZ_CP128543.1, from coordinate 3,859,401 downwards.
CCTTCCGGCATGTTGCGCAGGCACTGGTCGATGATGCGGATACTCTGGCGCATCTCCTCGACACGGACCATGCAGCGGTCATAGGCATCGCCGTTGTGGGCCAGCGGTACTTCGAATTCGAAGTTCTCGTAGCCGGAGTAGGGGCGGGCTTTACGCAGGTCGAAGTCGCAACCGGTGGAGCGCAGGCCGGCACCGGTGGTGCCCCAGGCCAGGGCTTCCTTGGTGTTGTACGCGGCAACGCCGATGGTACGGCCCTTGAGGATGCTGTTCTGCAGGGCGGCCTTGGTGTATTCGTCGAGGCGCTTGGGCAGCCATTCGACGAAGTCCTTGACCAGCTTGTCCCAGCCGCGCGGCAGGTCGTGGGCGACGCCACCGATGCGGTACCAGGCCGGGTGCAGGCGGAAACCGGTGATCGCCTCGATCACGGTGTAGGCGCGTTGGCGGTCGGTGAAGGTGAAGAACACCGGGGTCATGGCGCCGACGTCCTGGATATAGGTGCCCAGGAACAGCAGGTGGCTGGTGATGCGGAAGAATTCGGCGAGCATGATGCGGATCACGTCGACCTTCTGCGGCACCTGGATGCCGGCCAGCTTCTCTACCGCCAGTACGTACGGCAGGTTGTTCATCACCCCGCCGAGGTAGTCGATACGGTCGGTGTAGGGGATGAAGCTGTGCCACGACTGACGTTCGGCCATCTTCTCGGCACCACGGTGGTGGTAGCCGATATCCGGCACGCAATCGACGATCTCTTCGCCGTCCAGCTGCAGGACGATACGGAAGGCACCGTGGGCCGAAGGGTGGTTGGGGCCGAGGTTGAGGAACATGTAGTCCTCGTTGGCGCCCGAACGCTTCATGCCCCAGGCTTCCGGGTTGAAACGTGCCGATTCCTCTTCAAGCTGCTGCTTGGCCAGGGTCAGGCTGTAGGGGTCGAATTCGGTAGCGCGGGCCGGGTAGTCCTTGCGCAGCGGGTGACCTTCCCAGGTCGGCGGCATCATGATGCGGCTCAGGTGCGGGTGGCCGGCGAAGTCGATGCCGAACATGTCCCAGACTTCACGCTCGTACCAGTTGGCGTTGGGCCAGATACCGGTGACGGTCGGCAAGTTGAGGTCGCCTTCGCTCAGCGACACCTTGATCATCACGTCGCTGTTACGCTCGACCGACAGCAGGTGGTAGAACACGCTGAAGTCGGCGGCCGGCAGGCCGCGGCGCTGGGTGCGCAGGCGCTCGTCGACGCCGTGCAGGTCGTACAGCATGCTGTACGGCTTGGCGACGTTGCGCAGGAAGGAAAGTACTTCTTTGAGCTGGGCACGCTTTACCCACAGTACCGGCATGCCGGTGCGGGTTTCCTGGGCGACGAAAGCGTCGGCGCCGAATCGGTTGTGCAGTTCGACGACCACATCCTGGTCGTCAGCCTTGTAAGGCGGAATATAAATAGCGTTGTCCGCTGTCATGGTCTCGGTCGCTTTGGGTCAACGTTAAGAATGAAGCCAGGCCGCCGGCTCCTGGGGGAGCGGGCGGCAGGTCGCTGGATCAGACTTCGTCGGGGCTGCGCAGGTTGGTTACCGCGATACGCTGTTCGCGACGCAGGTCTTTCTGGGCGGGCATCTCGGCACGGTAGATGCCTTGATCGCCAACAACCCAGGAAAGCGGGCGTCGCTCCTGGCCGATCGATTCCTGCAGCAGCATCAAGCCTTGCAGGAACGCCTCGGGGCGCGGCGGGCAGCCAGGCACGTACACGTCCACGGGGAGGAACTTGTCGACCCCCTGAACGACCGAGTAGATGTCGTACATGCCGCCGGAGTTGGCGCACGAACCCATGGAGATGACCCACTTGGGCTCGAGCATCTGCTCGTACAGGCGCTGGATGATCGGCGCCATCTTCACGAAGCAGGTACCGGCGATGACCATGAAGTCGGCCTGACGCGGCGAGGCCCGGATGACTTCGGCGCCGAAGCGGGCGATGTCGTGGGGTGCCGTGAAGGCCGTGGTCATTTCCACGTAGCAGCAGGAAAGGCCGAAGTTGTACGGCCAGAGGGAGTTCTTGCGACCCCAGTTGACCGCGCCACGCAGCACATCCTCGAGTTTCCCCATGTAGATGTTCTTGTGGACCTGGTCTTCCAGCAGTTGATCGGTGACGGTTTCCCGCTCACCGACCGGATACTGCTCGTTAGGTGCGTCCGGATCGATTCTGGTGAGATTGTATTGCATGCCAAAGCCTCATTGTTTCAGCTTCGCTTGCCGCTTGCGGCGACCTTCGGGAGCCCAATCGAGCGCCCCGACGCGCCATAGGTAGACAAGACCTGCCAACAGAATTGCTATGAAAACGAGTGCTTCGACGAATCCGGTCCAGCCGCTTTCGCGGACGGACACAGACCATGCATACAGGAAGAGGGCTTCGATATCGAAGATCACGAACAGCATCGCGACCAGATAGAATTTGGCGGACAGGCGCAGGCGGGCACTGCCAACGGGCAGCATGCCGGATTCGAAGGGTTCGTTCTTGGCGCGACCCCAGGCCTTGCTACCGAGCAGGCTGGACAGGCCGAGCATGAAGGCACACAGGCCGACGACACCCAGGAGGAAGATGGCAAAGCCCCAGTTGTGGGCGATGAGTCCTGCCGAATCGGACATGCTAGAAATCCTTATACAGAGACCCAGCTCTGCAGTCTGAAATAAGTAGAGCGGCGACGTGGTGTCGCAGACGCAGTGACCAAATGTCGCAGCTGAATCAATCGCGCTGATTTTATGGGTAAACCCAGTGCAAGTAAAATTTCCGTTGCAAATTTATTCGTAGGTTTAAGAACAAAAATCTTTCGTAACTGGCTGAAAGCCTTGAGTTTCGGGCATTGCACGCGGATTTGTTAATTATGTTTCTTACCCCGCGTAATGACTGACTAGTTGCGTAATGATAATTAATATCATTTGATATGGGCTGTATTGTTTTAGCTGTTCTGGGCCTTGCAAAGTTCATCAGCCGATCTGCCCACTTGCAAATGCGAAAAACTCTCGTTCTAGCAGCTTCCGATGCTGCGGGTACCGCTCTGGATCAATACTTTGTCGTTTGCGCCGCGGCTGACCGACGCGGCAATGAGCCACTGGCCGAGCCAGTAGGACAGGATGATCAGGTACTCGGCAGCGGCGAACGGGCTGACGAAGCGGTCGATGCCGATCAGGCTGTCGGAGAACACGAAGGCGCAGGCACCCATTGCGGCGACACCGCCACACGCCAGGGCGCGCCAGAGCATGCAGCAGATCGCAAGGGCATACAGCGCCACCGGGATCAGCAGTGGGCCCAGGCCGTGGCTGGCGAGCAGGCCGAACAGCGAGGCGCCCACCAGCAGTGCGAAGGCCAGTGAGGGGTAGGCCGGGCGTTGGGTCAGGCTGCAGTAACCGCGAAGGTACGCCAGGTGGGCGCAAAGGAACGCGGCCAGGCCGAACACGAACAGGTCGCGGGGGATGGCCAGGAGGATGTCGCCGAGTACCGAGAAGGCCAGGCCGATCATGATCCAGCGACGGTAGGGCGTGGTGGGCGTACTGCCCAGCCAGGCGATCAGGCTCAGGACCGGGATGGGTTTGCTCAGGAGGCCGAGCAGGGCGTTGTCGCTGGCCAGTGCGTATATATAGAGGGCAGCGGCTGCGACGGCGATCAGGATCAGGTGGCTTGGACGAGGCATGGGCGGTCCTTGCGGCTGGGTAGCCACAAGCATAGACCTGATCTGCGGTATTGCCTGTGCCCCGCAAAAGGGTCGGTACAGGCAATAAGAAAGGCCCAGGACTTTCACAAGCCCCGGGCCTTCCTGTTCAGCAGTTCACCAGACTCAGTGGAACTGCTCTTCCTCTGTCGAACCAGTCAGTGCGGTAACCGACGAAGCGCCACCCTGGATCACGGTGGTCATGTCATCGAAGTAGCCGGTGCCGACTTCCTGCTGGTGCGCCACGAAGGTGTAGCCTTTGCTGGCGTCAGCGAATTCCTGCTCCTGCAGCTTCACGTAGGCGGTCATGTCGTTGCGGGCGTAGTCGTGCGCCAGGTTGAACATGCCGTGCCACATGTTGTGGATGCCGGCCAGGGTGATGAACTGGTGCTTGTAGCCCATGGCCGACAGCTCCCGCTGGAACTTGGCGATGGTGGCGTCGTCCAGGTTCTTCTTCCAGTTGAAGGAAGGCGAGCAGTTGTAAGACAGCAGTTGGTCCGGGTATTCCTTCTTGATTGCTTCGGCGAAGCGACGGGCTTCGTCCAGGTCCGGCTTGGCGGTTTCGCACCAGATCAGGTCGGCATACGGCGCGTAGGCCAGGCCGCGGGAGATGGCCTGATCGAGGCCGGCGCGGACTTTGTAGAAGCCTTCACGGGTACGGTCGCCGATCACGAACGGCTGGTCGTACGGATCGCAGTCGCTGGTCAGCAGGTCGGCGGCGTTGGCGTCGGTACGGGCCAGGATGATGGTCGGCACACCGGCAACGTCGGCGGCCAGACGGGCAGCCACGAGCTTCTGTACGGCTTCCTGGGTCGGGACCAGTACCTTGCCGCCCATGTGGCCGCATTTTTTCACCGAGGCCAGCTGGTCTTCGAAGTGCACGCCGGCGGCGCCCGCTTCGATCATGTTCTTCATCAGCTCGTAGGCATTCAGCACGCCGCCGAAACCGGCTTCTGCGTCGGCCACGATCGGTGCGAAGTAGTCGATGTAGCCCTCGTCACCTGGGTTCTTGCCGGCTTTCCACTGGATCTGGTCTGCGCGGCGGAAAGAGTTGTTGATGCGCTTGACTACGGTCGGCACCGAGTCGACCGGGTACAGCGATTGGTCGGGGTACATCGACTCGGCCGAGTTGTTGTCGGCGGCAACCTGCCAGCCGGACAGGTAGATGGCCTGGATGCCAGCCTTGACCTGTTGCACAGCCTGGCCGCCGGTCAGGGCGCCCATGCAGTTGACGAAATCTTTTTCAGGGCGGAAGGACGGGTGGGCACCTTGGGTGACCAGCTTCCACAGTTTTTCCGCGCCCTGGCGAGCCAGGGTGTGCTCCGGCTGCAGGGAGCCACGCAGGCGAACGACATCGGCGGCGGTGTAGGTACGGGTCACGCCTTTCCAGCGCGGGTTCTCGGCCCAGTCTTTCTCGAGGGCTGCAATTTGCTGTTCGCGTGTCAGTGCCATGGAAATAAACCTCGTCGCATCGATCTTGAGTGTAATTGTGCTGATGCTCGGATACGCGGGTCAGAGGGCCAGGCTGTGCTGTCCGGGGGAGTGCGGCGGCGAACGGGGAAGTGCGAAGGGGAAGGGTGGGCAGGCCAGGCGAAGGTGTGCCCTGCAGGTTGGCTCGTGGATGCCTTGCTGCGGTGCGACGCGATTGCCAGAACTGCGGTGATGCGCTTCCGTCCCTCGGGACAACTTCTTCGTTGCAGTCGCAATCCCGTCGAACCGCCTTGTGGGCCGTATGGACACGAGGTGCCTCCACGGTGGGAGGAGCGCACCTCGAAGACCCTTGCCAGGGCCTCTGATTAGCGGGAGCGAGGCCATCATGCCCTTGGCGAAAAGAGCCTGTCAAACATTTTGTAGTGCTTTTTTATGCTTACTACATCTTTGGTCTAATGCGACTTGGCGGTCAGTTTCAAGGCCCTTGGTCGAGGCCTTGAATTACCTGGGGTCAGTCGAGAAGGTCGACTTTGACCCGCAAAGTCATGTTTTCACCGCGCTGGGTGCTGTAAGTGAGGCTTGACGCGCTACGCTCGGACTGGCTCTGCTGGTTGAACCCGGCCAGGGTGATCCACTCGCCGAGCTTGCCGGTAACGGTCGTGTCGGTGCTCTGCACTTTCACTACATCGGCACGTTCCTGGCTCATTCGATCGTTATTGGTGCTGATTTGCAGGCGAACCGTATCGCCGCTAAGGCGTGGCGTGACGTAGAAACCCTGGGTCACGTTGCGGTATTCGGTGTTGTTCTGGATACGCCCGTAACCATCGGTGGAGCTACTGGTGACAGGGATGCTATGGCCCACCTGGATCAGTGCCGGCTGGCCGTCGCTGGCCTGCACCTGCTGCATGCCGCCTTCGCGGTTGGCTGTGCCGTAGCGGATCACGCGGGCGTTGCCGCGGTTGTCCTGGAAGTTGCTGTCGTTGTTGTCGACGCTGATCAGAAGGCGTTTGGGCGCGGTATCGAGCTGTTGCAGCAGGGCGCGCAGGTCGTCGATGCGTTCCTGGCTGGCGTTGACGATCAGCTTGTCCTCGAAGGTGCTGACGCTGCCGTCCTTGCCAAGGAAGGACTGGGCGGCGGGCAGCAGTTCGGCGCTGCTGCGATGTTGCAGGGCAATGACCTCGGTGGCGGCCTGGGCCGTAAGGCTGGCGGCCAGCAGCAGCGAGGCGAGGAGGGGGCGTAGCGGCATGTCCATGATCTCCGCGGGTGGAATGGACATGATGGCAAATTTGTCGGCATCTTGCTGGTCGTGGATCACAGCGGCATGCACAGGTCGGCTTTTCAGTGGTTGCAGTCAGGTAAATTCCGTAACATCGCGGCCCTCGACTTCAGGCTCATTCCTCAGGCGCTCCCACACAACGATCTGCGCCGAGGCTGCTCACAGGACCCCCATGAAACCCGCACGCCTACGCGCCGACCTGCTCGCCGGCCTCACCACTTCGTTCGCCCTGGTACCGGAGTGCATCGCTTTCGCCCTGGTAGCCCACCTCAACCCGCTGATGGGCCTGTACGGCGCCTTCATCATCTGCACCCTGACCGCGCTGTTCGGCGGCCGCCCGGGGATGATCTCCGGCGCCGCCGGTTCGATGGCGGTGGTCATCGTCGCCCTGGTGGTACAGCACGGCGTCCAGTACCTGCTGGCCACGGTGCTGCTGGGCGGGCTGGTGATGATCCTGTTCGGCGCGCTGCGCCTGGGCAAGCTGGTACGCCTGGTGCCGTACCCGGTGATGCTCGGCTTCGTCAACGGCCTGGCTATCGTCATCGCCCTGGCCCAGCTGGAGCACTTCAAGGAAGGCGAGCACTGGCTCAGCGGTGCGCCGCTGTACCTGATGATCGGCCTGGTGGCGTTGACCATGCTGGTGGTCTATGTGCTTCCCAGGCTGACCCGCGCCGTGCCGCCGGCTCTGGTGGCAATCCTCGGCGTCGGCCTGCTGGTCTATCTGCTGGGCCTGCCAACCCGCACCCTCGGCGATATGGCGCACATCGCCGGCGGCCTGCCGACACTTACGCTGCCGGACATCCCCTGGAACCTCGAGACCCTGAAGATCATCGCGCCCTATGCGGTGCTAATGGCCATGGTCGGCCTGCTGGAAACCCTGCTGACCCTCAACCTCACCGACGAGATCACCGAGAGCCGTGGCTACCCGGATCGCGAGTGCGTGGCCCTGGGTGCGGCCAACATGGTCTCGGGCCTGTGCGGCGGCATGGGTGGCTGCGCGATGATCGGCCAGACCGTGATCAATCTCAGCTCCAATGGCCGTGGCCGACTGTCGGGCGTGGTAGCGGGGGTGATGATCCTGCTGTTCGTGCTGTTCCTGTCGCCGTTGATCGAGCGTATTCCGCTGGCGGCGCTGGTCGGGGTGATGTTCGTGGTGGCCCAGCAGACCTTCGCCTGGGCGTCGCTGCGGGTGCTGCACAAGGTGCCGGTGAGCGATGTGCTGGCGATCCTCGCCGTGACCGTGGTCACGGTGTTCACCGACCTGGCCACGGCGGTGCTGTTCGGTATCGTCATCGCGGCCATCAATTTTGCCTGGCAGCACGCGCGCGAGCTGTATGCCGACAGTCATGAGGACGCCGAGGGCAGCAAGCATTACCAGGTGCACGGCACGCTGTTCTTCGCCTCGACCACACCGTTTCTCAACCAGTTCGACCCGGCCAACGACCCGGCGAAGGTCACGCTGGATTGCCAGCACCTGAGCTTTGTCGATTATTCGGCGATCGCGGCGCTGAAGACCCTGCGCGAGCGCTATGCCAAGGCGGGCAAGCAGTTGCGGGTGGTGCACCTTTCCGAGCGCTGCAAGAAGCTGTTGAAGCGGGCGGGGGAGCAGCATTGAAGGCAATGGTCGCCTGCACCGATCCTATCGCCGGCAAACCGGCTCCCACAGGATTGTCACTGCACTCAAGAACTTTGCAGTACCTGTGGGAGCCGGCTTGCCGGCGATAGCGCCGTTATAGGAGAAAGGCTTACTCCCCGCGATTCTTCTTCACGATGCCATCGGCAATGCTTGCCGGCGCCTCGGCGTAGCGGGTGAACTCCATCGAGAAACTCGCCCGGCCCTGGGTCATCGAGCGCATCGAGGTGGCGTAGCCGAACATTTCGCCCAGCGGCACCTCGGCACGGATCACCTTGCCGGCCGGGGTCTCGTCGCCATCCTGGATCATGCCCCGGCGCCGGCTCAGGTCGCCGAGGATATCGCCCTGGTACTCCTCGGGCGTCACCACCTCGACCTTCATCACCGGCTCCAGCAGCACCGCGCCACCTTTCTGCGAAAGCTGTTTGGTGGCCATGGAGGCGGCAATCTTGTAGGCCATCTCGTTGGAGTCGACGTCGTGGTACGAGCCGTCGAACACCGCCGCCTTCAGGTTGATCAACGGGTAGCCGGCAAGCACGCCGTTCTTCATCTGCTCCTCGATGCCTTTCTGGATCGCCGGGATGTACTCGCGCGGCACCACGCCGCCGACGATCTCGTTGATGAACTCCAGGCCTTCCTTGCCTTCGTCGCCCGGGGCGAAGCGGATCCAGCAATGGCCGTACTGGCCGCGCCCGCCCGATTGGCGCACGAAACGCCCTTCGATCTCGCAGGTGTTGCGGATCTTCTCGCGGTACGCCACCTGCGGCTTGCCGATATTGGCCTCGACGTTGAACTCGCGGCGCATACGGTCGACGATGATGTCCAGGTGCAGCTCGCCCATGCCGGAGATGATGGTCTGGCCGGTTTCCTCGTCGGTCTTGACCCGGAACGACGGGTCCTCCTGGGCCAGCTTGCCCAGGGCAATGCCCATTTTTTCCTGGTCGGCCTTGGTTTTTGGCTCCACTGCCACGGAAATCACTGGGTCGGGGAAGTCCATGCGTTCGAGGATTATCGGCTTGTCCATGTCACACAGGGTGTCGCCAGTGGTCACGTCCTTCATGCCGATCAGTGCGGCGATATCACCGGCGCACACGTCCTTGATCTCGGCGCGCTGGTTGGCGTGCATCTGCACCATGCGGCCGATGCGCTCCTTCTTGCCCTTGACCGAGTTGAGCACCGCATTGCCCGAGCTGAGCACGCCCGAATATACCCGGGCGAAGGTCAGGGTGCCGACGAACGGGTCGGTGGCGATCTTGAAGGCCAGGGCCGAGAACGGCTCCTTGTCGTCGGCGTGGCGTTCCAGGTGCTTCTCTTCATCGTCCGGGTCGGTGCCCTTGATCGCCGGGATTTCGGACGGGGCGGGCAGGTAGTCGATCACCGCGTCGAGCATCAGCGGCACGCCCTTGTTCTTGAATGACGAGCCGAGGATGGTCGGGACGATTTCGTTGGCGATGGTGCGTTGGCGCAGGGCGGCCTTGATCTCGTCGACGGTCAGCTCTTCACCTTCGAGGAATTTCACCGTCAGTTCGTCATTGGCCTCGGCGGCGGCTTCGATCATGTGCGCGCGCCATTCGTCCGCCAGTGCCTGCAGTTCGGCGGGAATCTCTTCTTCGCGGTAGCTGGTGCCGTTGTCTGCGTCGTTCCAGTAGATGGCTTTCATCTTCACCAGGTCGATCTGGCCGATGAAGTTTTCCTCGCTGCCGATGGCCAGCTGGATCGGTACCGGGTGGTGGCCCAGGCGCTGGTTGATCTGCTTTACAACGCGTAGGAAGTCCGCGCCCTGGCGGTCCATCTTGTTGATGTAGGCCAGGCGCGGCACATGGTATTTGTTGGCCTGGCGCCACACCGTCTCGGACTGCGGCTCGACCCCGTCGGCGCCGCTGAACACCACTACCGCGCCATCGAGCACGCGCAGCGAGCGCTCCACCTCGATGGTGAAGTCGACGTGGCCGGGGGTGTCGATGATATTGAAGCGGTACTTGTGCTCGAACTGCTTGGTCGAGCCCTGCCAGAAGGCCGTGGTGGCCGCCGAGGTGATGGTGATGCCGCGCTCCTGCTCCTGAGCCATCCAGTCCATGGTCGCGGCGCCGTCGTGCACCTCGCCCATCTTGTGGTTGACCCCGGTGTAGAACAGGATCCGTTCGGTGGTGGTGGTCTTGCCGGCATCCACGTGAGCGACAATGCCGATATTGCGGTACAGCTCGATGGGAGTCGTGCGGGCCATGGCGGGTCACCTGCGGGTGAGGATTCTCCCAAGGTAGCAGAGCGGGAGAATCCTGCCGGGGCGACCGTCAGTCGGCAAGCACCTGCAGCTGCCATTGGCCCTCGGCTTCACGCGCCAGGCCGCTGGCCGGCAGCAGGGCCAGCAGGCGTTCGTGCAGGGCCGCGTCGGTGAAGGCCTTGAGGGTAGCCATGTCCAGCGCGCCGACGGTGATCAGTTCGGCCTTGGTGTAGGACAGCCAGGCCTTCTTCAGCACCATCAACACGTCGCTGCCGGCGGTGCTGGCAAAGCGTCGGTGCAGGGTGCGGCCTTCCAGTTCGAAGCTGTGGCGGTGGCTGTAGCTGCCCTCGTCGCCATTGCCCTCGACGCAGCGGTGGCAGCGGCAGGAGCCGTCGCCGAAGGCGTTACGCAGGTAGGCGTTGAAGTCCACGACGGGCTTGAGGGTCAGGCGTTTGTCGACCTCGAACAGGTCGGCGATCAGGGGTTGTTCTGCGCTCACTCGGTATCCTCGCGTGGTGTGGCGTGCATCGGCGGGCACCCTAACAGATCGGCGCCCGCGAGGCCATGTCGGCCAGGTCGCAGGGCCTCCCGTGGAAGCGGGCCTGCCCCGCGATGAGCCGATAGAGACAACCCCGAGCGTCTGCCGTACTCTTGTCACCCATTTCCAGCCCCATACCCCGAGGTAACCCCGCTTGAGCAGCAAATACCCCTACATCGCCACCGTGACCGTCAGCGCCGAAGACCGTGGGGGCGATACCGAGGCTTCGGAGAACAGCAACATGCGCGTGGGCCTGGAGGCGGTAACCGAAGTGCTGAAGAAGGTGCATTTCGTCGGGACACTCGCGGCACCGGAAAAAGGCGCCACGCACATCTGCGTCACGTTGGAAAATGGCCTTACTTACTACGGCCTGATCGTCAACGGCCATGCCGAACTCGAAGGCGGCTGGATCGCCTTCGAATGCGACATGCCCACCCCCGAAGAGCTGGGCCTGTAAGCCTTACCCCAGTTCAGCCAGGCACTGCTCGAGAATATCCAGTCCTTCCTCGAGCAGCTCGGCCTCGATGGTCAGTGGCGCCAACAGGCGGATGATATGCCGCGCCTTGCCACTTGGCATCAGCAGCAACCCCTTGGCACGCGCCGCCTCCAGCACCTTGGTCAGTTGCGCCGGTGCCGGGCTGCCATCGCCGTTGACGAACTCCAGCCCGCGCATGGCGCCGACCCCGGTCAGGCGGCCGAGCGAGCTGGGCAACCCTGCAGCTTTCCAGCGCGCATGGCGTGCGACGATGGCCTGTTCCTGGCGTTCGCCCCAGGTGGCGAGGTTGTCGTCGGTCATCTGCGCAATGCTCGCCAAGGCCGCCGCACAGGCGATCGGATTGCCCGAGTAGGTGCCGCCCAGGCCGCCCTTGGGCAGCGAGTCCATGATCTCCCGGCGGCCGACCACCGCGCCCAGGGGCATGCCACCGGCGATGCTCTTGGCCAGCAGCAGCAGGTCCGGCTCGATACCCAGTCGGGGGAAGGCGAAACGCTGCCCGGTGCGGCCAAAGCCGGACTGGATCTCGTCGACGATGATCAGTATCCCGTGGCTGTCGCAAAAGCGGCGCAAGGCCTGGGCGAAGCTTGGATCAAGGGCGAGGAAACCACCTTCACCCTGCACCGGCTCGAAGATGAACGCCGCCACGTCCTCCACCGCCAACTCCACGCTGAACAGGCGTTCCATGGCCTTGAGCGCCTGTTCGCAGCTCACCCCGGTGTCCGGGCTGGGGTAGGGCAGGTGATAGACCGGGCCTGGCAGTTCCCCCACGCGTTGCTTGTACGGGGCTACCTTGCCATTGAGGTTGAGGGTGGCCAGGGTGCGGCCATGGAAGCCGCCGTCGAAGGCGACGACGGCGCGCTTGCCAGTGGCGCCCCGGGCGACCTTCAGCGCGTTTTCCGCCGCTTCCGCGCCGCTGTTGGTGAGCATGCCGGCCAACGGGTAGCTGACCGGGACGAATTCACACAGGCGCTCCATGAGCTCCAGGTAGGGGCCGTGGGGCGCCGCGTTGAAGGCGTAGTGGGTCAGGCGCGTGGCCTGCTGCTGGATCGCTTCGACTACCGCCGGATTGCAGTGGCCCAGGTTGAGCACGCCAATGCCGCCGACGAAGTCGATGTAGCGCTTGCCGGTGATATCCCAGACTTCGGCATTGCGACCATGGGAAAGCGTGATCGGGTGAACGATGGCAATGGACTGGCTGATGCTTGGCTGATTCATGTGCGCGGCGCCTGTGATTCGATGGCGTGAATATCGAAGCGTGCAGGGGGTATCCGCAAACGATTTATTGGATTGCCGTCATTCCTTTGATTCATGAATTTCTGCAGAGCGTTGCCTAGCGCTGAAATCGCGCCAAAGAAAAAGGCGGCTGTCCCTTAAGGGGCAGCCGCCTTTTGCTGATTCGCTTCGAGCCTTCGACCGTTGGGATCAGTGGCGACGCTTGTGCTTGCGGTTGTTGTCGCCCATGTGGTTACCGATGGCGCCACCAGCCGCGCCGCCCAGGCCGGCACCGATGGTCGAACCGTTGGAGCCGCCAAGTTTGCCGCCGATCAGCGAACCGCCCGCCGAGCCCAGGCCGCCGCCGATGGCCGCCTCGGTACGGTTGCCCTTGCGCGCGCCTACCGCGCTGCCGGCCGCGCCACCGAGGCCGGCGCCGATCGCCGCGCCGGCGCTGCCGCCGATCTGTTTGCCCACGACGTTGCCAAGGGCGCCACCCAGGCCGCCGCCGATGGCCGCGGTGCCGTCACCGGCGAAAGCGCCCTGGCAGAGCAGCAGGCCGAGAGCGAGGGAAGGCAGAGTCAGACGCATGTTATGAACCTCAGGGGAATCATCAGGGGTAGATTGCCGCACGCTCGCGGCGAGTCAGGGTTGCAAGGACGCTTCAGCGGTAGTAGCGGTCACGGTACTGGCGGTCGTCATCGTCGCGGTCATGGCGATGGTGGTGACGGTGGCCGCGGTCACGGTCGCGCCAGCCATCGTCATCGTCGTGGTAATGATTGCTGTAGCAGCCGCCGAGCAGCAGCAGGGTGGCGATCATGGAAAGGCTTGCAAGGCGTTTCATCACGTTATAGGTCCTTGATCCGCAACGGTTTACGCGGTACCTCCTGAGACACGAGGCGATCAGTTTGGTTCTTTGTCGCGCAAGATTTTATTGCGGCGGCGATGAACGGCAGCGGTGATTCACCTAGTGTGATGTTTTGCAAATACGACCAAAAATCGCCGCGAGTTATGGTCGTTATTTGTGAAACACCACACTCGTGCCCCGGCAGTGCTAGAGTCACCTTCTTTTTTTGTCCCGAGGATGGAACATGCGAGCAATTCTGCCGATCACCGTGGCGCTGCTGCTGGCGGGCTGTGCATCGTCGACCATGGAAGCGGCGCGCAACGGCGCACCCACCGCGCAGTTGGATTCGCACAAGACGCCGGATCTGGTGGCACAGTGCATTCAGTTCAGCTGGCAGGAAGAAAACACCTTCGGGGTCGACGCCAGCGGCTACCTGGAGGCCCGCAAGCAAGGTGGTTTCACCGTGTACACCCGCGAGGCCGAGTCGTTCGTCGACGTCTATGCCCAGGCCGGCGGCACGCGGGTGGACTACTACGCGCAGAAGAACGACGGCATGGCCCTGCGCCGACGCGCGGCAGCCGCCACCTGCCTGTAGGCTGTACTCGGCCAGCGGCGCAGGGTCACATCGGCAGCAGCCGGTCCTGAATCACTTCCTTCATCACCAGCGTCGAACTCAGGCGCTTCACATTGGGAATGCTGGTCAGTTGCTCGTCATACAGCTTCTGGAAGGCCGGCAGGTCCCTGGCCACCACGTGCAGCAGGTAGTCGGGGTCGCCGAACAGGCGCTGGGCCTCGACGATCTGCGGGATCTCGGCCAGCGCCGCCTCGAAGTCCGCCACCGGCTGGCGGGTCACCTCGCGCAGGGTCACGAATACCAGCGCGGCGAAATTCAAGCCCAGGGCCGCCGGGGCCAGGCGGGCGTGATAACCGAGAATGGCGCCTGTGTCCTCCAGTGCCTTGAGGCGCCGGTGGCAGGGCGACAGGCTCAAGCCCACGCGCTCGGCCAGTTCGGTCACCGACAGGCGCCCGTCTTTTTGCAGCTCGGCAAGGATCTTGCGATCGATTCGATCCATTAGGAAGATTCTTCCATTGTTTGGCTTGTTCCGGGAAATATACGAAATAAAATCCCCGGGCGATATCCGTAGTCTTTCTTCATCGAAACCTGTGTGAAAGGAAGGCTCGAAATGGCCATGAGTGTACTGACGGCGTTCTGGGCCGTTTCCCTGCTGTTCGTGATCACCCCCGGCGCCGACTGGGCCTACGCCATCTCGGCCGGCATGCGTGGGCGTTGGGTCGTGCCGGCGGTGGCGGGCATGTTGTCGGGGCATCTGCTCGTCACCCTGGTGGTGGCAGCCGGGGTCGGTAGTCTGATCGCCGGTCACCCGCTGGCGTTGACCTTGCTGACCCTGGCTGGGTGCGTGTACCTGCTGTGGCTGGGCGGCAACCTGCTGCTGAGCCCGGCGGTGCCCGAGGCCGGCGCGGCTGGTGGGCAGGACTCGGGGTCGCGCTGGGCATTCAAGGGCCTGTGCGTCAGCGGCCTCAACCCCAAGGTGTTCCTGCTGTTCCTGGCCTTGCTGCCGCAGTTCACCGACCCGCAGTCGAGCTGGCCGTTGCCTCTGCAGATCCTGCTGCTGGGCTTGGTGCACCTGGGCAGTTCGCTGGTGATCTACCTGATGGTCGGCTACGGCGCCAAGGCCGTGCTACGCACCCGGCCTGCCGCGGCGCAGGCCGTGGGGCGGTTGTCCGGCGCGGTGATGATCCTGATTGCCGCGGGGCTGATTGCCGGGCAGTTGCGTTGAGCCTTTCAGGCACGGCGGGTTGGGCTATGCTGACGGCCCCCACAAACCGGACCTGATCCTCATGAAATACGCCGCCGCACTTCTGCTCAGCCTGTTGGCGCTCGTGGCCCACGCCGCGCAACCCGGCGAAACCCTCGCGCCCTGGACGTTGCTCGATCAGTACGACCAGCCCTACAGCCTGGGGGCCGATACCCGCATCCTGCTGGTCGCCCGCGACATGGACGGTGCCAAGCTGGTCAAGGCGGCGCTGGCCGAACAGCCCAAAGGCTACCTGGAGGCGCGGCACGCCGTGTTCGTCGCGGATATCCAGCGCATGCCGGCGTTGATCAGCAAGCTGTTCGCCATCCCTGCCATGCGCGACTACAGCTACCGGGTACTGCTTGACCGCAAAGGTCGGGTTGCCAGCCGCTATGCCGGGGATGAGGGCAAGGTGCTGTGGCTGGCGCTGGATCACGGCGTGGTGGCAGCGCGCAACAGCTACGCCGATGCCGATGCCCTGAAGGCGGCGTTGGACCAGGCTGGCCGATGAACCGGCCTGCCCGGTAGCTCAGGCGAAGGCCTGGCGCAGCAGTTGCGGCAGCACCTCACCTGCCTTGCCGGGCAGCATGAACGCCCGCGGATGCTCGCAGGGCACAGGCTGCGGATTGATATGCACCACCGTCGCCCCTGCCGCCAGTGCCATGCGAGGTATCGAGGCCGCCGGCTGTACCAGGCCTGAGGTGCCTACCGACAGCAGAACATCGCACTGTCGCGCGGCGGCGAAGGCCTGCTCCAGCACGGCCTCGGGCAACCTCTCGCCAAACCACACCACCCCGGGGCGCAACGGCCCGGCGCAGCAAGCGCAGCGCGGCGGCTCGATGCGGCGGCCGTTTACGGCATCCTCGGGCAGTGCCACGGGCTCATCCGCCGGGCGCGCGCAGTCCAGGCAGCGAAAGGCATTCAGCCGCCCATGCAAGTGCAGCACGGCACGGCTGCCCGCGCGTTCGTGCAGGTCGTCGACGTTCTGCGTCACCAGGGTCAGCTTCGGCACCTGCGCGGCCAGCGCGGCGATGGCCAGGTGACCCGCGTTGGGCTCGGCCTTGGCGATCCCGGCGCGGCGCATCTGGTACCAGCCCCAGACCAGCGCCGGGTCGGCGCGAAAGCCCTCGGCGCTGGCCAATTGCGCCGGATCGAAGCGCGCCCACAGGCCGCTCAGCTTGTCGCGAAACGTGGCGATGCCACTTTCCGCGGACACCCCGGCACCGGTGAACACCACCACGTGGCGGGCCTGGGCAAGCAGCGTCGGATCGAATGGCATGAGGGCTTCCATGGTGCGGTGCAGGGCGGCCGGTCACTGTGCCAGTGGGCCGCGGGTCGGACAAGATCCGAGTGAACCCTCGGCGCGCGCGGAAGACCAAGCCAGTACAGCCAATAGGAGAAGACTCATGGAAATCGGAACAATCTGGTTCGTTGTCGCGCTCGTCGTTATCCTGCTGGAAATCTGGGCGATCTGGCACATCATCGGCAGTGATCGACGCGCCGAGCGCAAGATGCTGTGGGTGGTATTCGTCGTTTATGCACCTTTCCCAGGCTTGTTGTTCTGGGCTTGGCGCGGACCACGGGCAGTGAAGGGCAGGGCGGTCCTGCAGGAAAAATAGGCGCCAATCAAGGCGTGGCTGGGGCTTGACCTCGACTTAACCTGAGGTTTGATACTCGGCCGCTCTTTCCATTGATGGAGCGATACCATGACCCAGCCAGCCGCCTTTGCCCTGAGCAACCCAGAAGGGCTCTACGACCCCAGTGGCAATGCCTATTCCCACGTCGCCGAGGTACGCGCGGGCAGCCGCCTGCTGTACATCGCCGGCCAGGGCGGCGAGGACCTGCAAGGCAAATTGTCGGCACGTTTCGACGAGCAGGCGCGCCAGGCCCTGGTGAACCTGAAGATCGCCTTGGCTTCACGTGGGGCAACGCTCGAGCACGTATGCAAGCTCACCCTGCTGGTGGTTGACCATTCCGAGGCACGGCTGCGCCAGTGGGTGGCCGAGGCCGAGCATGCCTGGGGCGGCCGGATGACCCCGACCTGCACCTTGATCCCGGTGCCCCGCCTGGCGCTGGACGGCATGCTGGTGGAAGTGGACGCGGTGGCGGCCCTGCCGCAGGCGTGACAAACCCGCATCCATCGTCTTGGCGGCGAGCCGCGAGGGTGGATGCGATACCGCCTCTGCTGCAAACGCCTGGGCGCCCAGGTAGACTCGCGCTCCCGCATTCATCGAGCCTGTTTCATGACCCTCCCTGTCGAGCTGCTCCAGACCGGCCCCGAGCATGCCGACCTGGTGCGCAACCTCTACCAATTCTACGCCTACGAGTCCTCGGACTGGGAGCAGGAAGATGTCGAGGCGGACGGGCGCTTCTACCTCCACGAGCCGCACTTCACTCGCTATTGGCAAACCCCGGGCTGGAGCGCCAGCCTGATACTGGTGGACGGTTTCATCGCCGGCTTCCTGCTTATCGAGCGCAGTGAACTGACCGGCATCGACGCCTGGGAGCTGGCCGACCTGTTCGTGCTCAAGAAATATCGCCGCCAGGGCGTGGGCCTGGCGGTAGCGCGGCGCACGCTGTGCCAGGGTCAAGGCGACTGGTTGGTGCGGTGTTATCGCGAGGATGCCCCGGCCCTGGCGTTCTGTCAGGCAGTACTGGGCGACCTGCCACGTCCCGTGCGGGAGATTGTCCTGGATGACGAGCCGTTGTTGTGCAACTTCCTGGTGACTCAGCGACTGCACTGAAGGTCTGCGGGTCGAGCACAGCAAGGTTTGCGTTCTCACGGCCAGCGATTATCGCGGGCGGTGATGGACATGTGAGAAAGTGGCCGATCAGCGAACGGAATGTACTGATTGGACCACAATGCTTTGTCCACCCCGTGGCTTCTCTTCTAGAATCCGTCCATGCCCGGGCGCCATGCCGGGGCAATCGCCCGAGAGCCCCATGAGTTCCAGTACACCGTTGTCCGGAGTCAACCAGCCGCTGCGCGGTATCGCCCTGGTGGTGGTGGCTACCTTCCTGTTCGCCAGCCACGACGGTTTGTCGAAATTCCTCGGCGGGATCTACCCGGTCATCATGGTGGTGTGGGTCCGTTACCTGGTGCACACCTTGCTGATGGCCGGGATCTTCCTGCCCAAGGCTGGCCTGGCGGTACTGCGCACCCGCCGGCCATTGCTGCAGACCCTGCGTGCGCTGAGCCTGCTCAGCACCAGCCTGCTGTTCACCGCCGGGCTGCAGTACCTTCCGCTGGCGGAGGCGACCTCGGTCAACTTTCTCGCCCCGGTGCTGGTCACCGCATTGTCGGTGCCGCTACTCGGGGAGCGGGTGACCCCGGGACAATGGCTGGCCGTGGTCATGGGCTTTGTCGGGGTGCTGGTGGTAGTGCACCCAGGCGGCGCGATGTTTACCCCGGCAATCCTGTTTCCCTTCGGTTCGGCCCTGGGTTTTTGCTTCTACCAGTTGCTGACGCGCAAGCTGGCGGCCCATGACAGCCCGACCACCAGCAATTTCTACGCGGGCGTGTGCAACACCCTGATCATGACGGCGCTGGTGCCGTTCTTCTGGCAGACGCCGCAGTGGCCGCATGTACCGCTTATGCTGGCGCTGGGCGGCTGCGGGATGACCGCCCACCTGCTGTTGACCCAGGCGTTCCGCTACGCGGCACCAGCGTTGCTGGCGCCGTTCAGCTATTGCCAGATCGTGTTCGCCGGGTTGCTGGGCTTGGTGGTGTTCGGGCAGATACCGGACAGCACCAGCCTGGTCGGCATCGCGGTGATCTGCCTCAGCGGCCTGGGGGCTGCCTGGATGCAGCGGCGGCGTTGAACGCCCCTTATCCCACGCGTCCTTCGTGCTGCTTGCGGTACGCCCCCGGCTGTACACCGACAGCCTTGGCGAACGCCCTGGTGAAGGCCGCCACTGACTGATACCCGGCCTGCGCGCCTACCTGCTCGACGGTATTGCCGGCCTTGAGCAACTGGCAGGCATGACGCATGCGCAGGGCCAGCAGCACCTGCCCGGGGGATTGCCCGGCCAGTTCGTTGAAGCGCTTGAAGAACGCCGAGCGCGACAGCCCCGCGCAGGCCGCCATGGCCTCCAGCGTCCAGGCCTGGCCTGGCGCCTCGATCAAGCGCTCCAGCAACCCGGCGAAAGCCGGCTGGCGGGCGAGGGCGACCAGCCCGCCCAGCGCCTGGCCGTCGTGTGCCTGCTGGCGCAGCACATAGAGGAACAATAGGTGGGTCAGGCGTTCGAGCAGCGCCTGGGACGGCTGCGGGCGCCGGCATTCCTCGAGGATCAGCCCGAACAGCGCCCGTGCCGCGCTGCCGGCGGGGTCGCTGGCGCGCAGCAGGATCCAGTCCGCCAGCCCGTCGACGATCAGCGACGACAACCCCGACTGGAAGTGGAAGAAACCGCATACCAGCCCGACGCCATCCCCGGCTTCCAGGTCCAGCGCCTGCATGCTCCGGCGCGGCTGGGCACAGGCGTCGGCGGCATTCTCGTCGCCGGACAATCGATAGGCCAGGTCACGCAACAGGAACACCGCATCGCCGCTCTCCAGGCGCAGCGGCTGCGCCTGGCCGTCGATGTGCAGCCAGCAATGGCCTTGCACCACCAGGTGGAAACTGGCCCGGCCCAGGCCCTGGGTGCTGGCGTGCCAGCCGCCGCAGTAGCGGCCCACATGGAACAGGCTGGCATCGAGCTCCAGGCTCTCTAATAACCAATCGACGAGGGGGCTGGAAGAAATCATCTAATGCAAGGACTCTGGAGCAAGGAAAGGCGACTGATGAATATGGATGCTACTTCTTATAACCAACAGACTGTAGCGACCTACATCAAAGGAGACCACTCCATGTCCGCGCGCATCACTCTACACAGCCTGCAGACCGCTCCGGAAGCCGCCCGCCCGTTCCTCGAGAACGCGCAGAAGAACTCAGGCTTCATCCCCAACCTGCTGGGCATCCTGGCCAACGCCCCGGCGGCGCTGGAAACCTACGTCACCGTCTCGGCGCTCAACGGCAAGTCCGAGCTGACCCTGGCCGAGCGCGAAGTGGTGCAGCTGATCGCCGCCACCCAGCACGGCTGCGACTTCTGCGTCGCCGGCCACACCGCCGTGGCGCTGAACAAGGCCAAGCTGCCCCAGGAAGTGGTCGATGCCCTGCGCGCCCGCGGCGAACTGCCCGACGCCCGCTACGAGACCCTGGCCGCGTTCGCCCGGGAAGTGATCGCCACCCGCGGCAATGTCAGCGACGCCACCTACCAGGCCTTCCGTGAAGCCGGTTTCAGCGAAGGCAACGCGCTGGAAGTGATTCTCGGTATCAGCCTCGCAACCCTGTGCAACTTTGCTAATGTGTTCGCCCAGACGCCGCTCAACGACGAGCTTGGCAAATACCGCTGGCAGCCTTCGGTCTGACCGAGGCCTGATGCCGGCGCGCCCGGCGTTTCACAAGGAGTTAGGGACATGCTTGACCATGCATTTGGACAGTGGCTGGATGCCAATGCCGAGGCCATCGACCAGGGCCAGTGCGATCCGCACCTGGTGCTGGCGCAGATCGCCGAGTCGCAGTTGCTGCGTATCGGCGTCGACCCGGCCCTGGGTGGCACGGGCGGCGACGTCAGCGAGGCGGTCGAGGCCATTGCCGCCATCGCCAGCCGTTCGCTGGCCGCGGCCTTCGTCTGCTGGGGCCAGCGCGCCTTCATCGAATACCTGCTGCAAAGCCCCAACCGGGAGCTGTGCAAACGGCTGATGCCCGACTTGCTCAAGGGCGAACTCGCCGGGGCCACCGGCCTGTCCAATGCCATGAAGTTTCTCTCCGGCATCGAGGCCTTGCAGGTGCGTGGCCGCCTCGCGGCCGATGGCTGGAACCTCGAAGGTCGGCTGCATTGGGTGACCAACCTGCGCAAGCGCGGTTTCGTGGTGGCGGCGGCCATCGAGGATGACGCCGGCGGCGCACCGTTCGTGGTTGCCATTCCCTCCAACGCGCCGGGCCTGGAGCGCTCCGACGATCTGCAACTGATGGGTCTGCAGTCGAGCAACACCGCGGCGCTGGCGTTCCACCAGGTGCCACTGGCCCGCGACTGGCTGCTGCATGACAACGCCCGCGAATTCCTGCCCAAGGTGCGCCCGGCGTTCCTGGCGTTGCAGTGCGGCATGGCCATGGGCCTTGCCCGGCGTGCGCTGGATGAAGTGCAGGAGCACCTGCAGAGTCGTGGCTCGTTCCTCGAAGAGGCCCGCCAGGTGCTCAAGGAACGCCTGGAGAATACCGTCGGCGAGCTCAAGCAGGGGTTGCTCGACGGGCGCTTCCAGGGGCAACCGGCCGCCTTGTTCAAGTTGCGCATCACCCTCGCCGAATGTGCCGCCGACGCCGTGCAGCTGGAACTTCAGGCCAGCGGTGGCAAGGCCTACCTGACGGCCTATGGCGAAGGCTTCGCCCGGCGTTGGCGCGAGTCGGCGTTCGTGCCGATCGTCACCCCGAGCCTGGTGCAGCTGCGCGCCGAACTGCAACGCCAGGCGGCCAGCGCATGACCGAGGTGCTGCTCGAAGCCCGTGACATCAGCCTGGGCTACCCGCGCGACGGTGGCTGGCAGGCGGTGCTGGAGCAGTTCGACCTGGCGCTGGCGCCGGGCGAGGTGGTGACCATCCTTGGCCCCAGCGGGGTCGGCAAGTCCAGCCTCTTGCGCGTGCTGGCCGGGCTGCAGCAGGCCCGTGGCGGCAGCGTGCAGCTGCGCGGCGAGCCGCTGCAGGGGCCGCACCCGCGCCTGGCGGTGGCGTTCCAGGACCCGAGCCTGCTGCCCTGGCTGAGCCTGGAGAAGAACGTCGCCTTCGGCCTCGACTTCGCCCGCCAGCCCAAGCTGCCGGCGGCCGAGCGGCGCGCACGGATCGACCACGCCATCGACGCGGTGGGCCTGGCTCACGCCCGAGGCCAGTACCCGGCGCAGTTGTCCGGCGGCATGGCCCAGCGCACCGCGCTGGCCCGCTGCCTGGCGCGCCAGCCCGAGGTGCTGTTGCTGGACGAGCCATTCGGCGCGCTGGACGAGGTGACCCGCGCCGACATGCAGCAACTGCTGCTGCAACTGATCGCCACCCACAATACCGCCGCCGTGCTGATCACCCACGATATCGACGAAGCCCTGCTGCTGTCCGATCGCGTGCTGCTACTGGGCAACCACCCGGCGCGCACCCTCGGCCAGTGGCACATCGACCTGCCGCAGCCGCGCGCGCAGCGGGTCGAGGAACTGGGCGCGCTGCGTATCGAAATCCTCAAGACCCTTCGGCGGGCAAGCCGCACAGCCGAACCCACTCCATCCCCCTTGCCCTCGGAGGCTGTCCATGTGCATGGATGACTGCTGTTCCACCACGTCCCGTCGCGATTTTCTCAAGCTCAGCGCCATGCTCACCGCCGCCGGCGCCGTGCCATTGCTGTCGAGCCTGCAGGCCCGCGCCGCCGCCGAGCCGGACGCGCCGGTGCGCATCGGCTACCTGCCGATCACCGATGCCACGCCACTGCTGGTGGCGCACAACAACGGCCTGTTCGAGGCCGAGGGCATCAAGGCCGAGCGCCCGGTGCTGCTGCGCAGTTGGGCCCAGGTGATCGAGGCGTTCATCTCCGGGCAGGTCAACGTCATCCACCTGCTGTCGCCGATGACCGTGTGGGCGCGCTACGGCAGCAAGGTGCCGGCCAAGGTCGTGGCCTGGAACCACGTCGGCGGCTCGGGCCTGACCGTGGCCCCGGACATCACCGACATGAAGCAGCTCGGCGGCAAGACCGTGGCCATTCCGTTCTGGTACTCGATCCACAACGTGGTGCTGCAGCAGATGCTCACCGACAACGGCCTGAAGCCTGTGTCCAAGCCCGCCACCGCGCAGTTGGCGGACAACGAAGTCAACCTGCTGGTGCTGCCTCCTTCGGACATGCCGCCGGCCCTGGCCAGCAAGCGCATCGCCGGCTATATCGTCGCCGAACCGTTCAACGCCCTGGCCGAGAACCTCAAGGTCGGCCGCGTGCAGCGCTTTACCGGCGACGTTTGGCGCAATCACGCCTGCTGCGTGGTGTTCATGCACGAGCATGACCTGAACAATCGCCCGGAGTGGTCGCAGAAGGTGGTCAACGCCATCGTCAAGGCCCAGCACTGGACCCGCGAGCACCGCGCCGAGGCTGCGGCGTTGCTGTCCAAGGCCGGCCCTAACAAGTACACCCCGCACGAACCTGCGGTACTGACCAAGGTACTGGCGCCATCGGTCGATGACCGTGCCGGCTACATCGCCAGCGGCGCGATCCAGCACCAGCAGTGGGATGAGAAACGCATCGACTTCCAGCCTTATCCGTTCCCCAGCTACACCGAGGAGCTGGTCAAGCGCCTGAAGAACACCCTGATCGTCGGCGAGAGCGATTTCCTTGCCGCCCTCGACCCGGCCCAGACCGCCCGCGACCTGGTGGACGATCGATTCGTGCGCAACGCCATTGCCGAGGTGGGTGGCCCGGCGGCGTTCGGCACTGCCGAGAACTTCCAGCGTAGCGAGGAGTTCGCGGTCTGATGCGCAGGCATTTCGTGCATGGCGCCCTGGGCCTGGCGGGCCTGGCGGCGCTGCTGTTGCTGTGGTGGGCGGGGGTGCGCCTGTTCGGCGCCGCCGATGGCCTGTCGGCGCGCTTCGCGCCCCAGGCCACGCTGCAAAGCCTGATCGAGCTGCTGGGGCAGGGCGAGGTCTACGGGCATATCTGGGTGAGCCTCGAGCGTATCCTCGTCGGCCTGCTGCTGGCGCTGCTGATCGGCGTGCCGCTGGGCCTGCTGGTGGGCAGCTATCGCCACCTGGAGGCGGCGACCACGCCGGCGTTCCAGTTCCTGCGCATGATCTCGCCGCTGTCGTGGATGCCGGTGGTGGTGATGCTGATGGGCGTGGGCGACCAGCCGATCTACTTCCTGCTGGCCTTCGCCGCGCTGTGGCCGATCCTGCTCAACACCGCCGCCGGGGTGCGTCAGCTGGACCCGCGCTGGCTGCAATTGAGCCGCAGCCTCAGCGCCACGCGCTGGGAGACGTTGTGCAAGGTGATCATCCCCGGGGTGATCGGCCATGTGCTGACCGGCGTGCGCCTGGCCATCGGCATCCTGTGGATCGTGCTGGTGCCGTGCGAAATGCTCGGGGTGAGTGCAGGGCTTGGCTATTTCATCCTCGACACCCGCGACCGGCTGGCCTATTCGGAGCTGATGGCGATGGTGCTGCTGATCGGTGCACTGGGGTTCATGCTCGACAC
The DNA here is from genome assembly GCF_021283165.2 of Pseudomonas soli. Lineage (NCBI taxonomy): Bacteria > Pseudomonadati > Pseudomonadota > Gammaproteobacteria > Pseudomonadales > Pseudomonadaceae > Pseudomonas > Pseudomonas soli. The sequence continues at coordinate 3,834,993 of NZ_CP128543.1, read as the reverse complement.
GTTGGCGCGGGCGCTGCATCGACGCTGGGTGCATGCCTGAAGAACGAGAGCGCGGGCCTGGATTGGTGGGGGCGGCATAACGCAGCGCCTACAAACTCTGCGTTCAACCAGGATTTCAGGCGCATCCCTGCGCCTGAGCAGGTCAGAAGCTGTACTTGGCGGTCAGCATCAGGTTGCGCGGATCGCCAAAGGTGTCGCCCCCGTAGTTCACCGAGCTGGAAATCGACGAGTAGTACTTCCTGTCGAACACGTTGTTGGCATTGAGCTGCAGGTCCAGGTGCTGGTTGACCGCGTAGCCGGCCATCAGGTCGGTCACCGCATAGGCGCCTTGCTCGAGGCGGTAGCGGCCGCCATCGGCCACGCTGAAATCGTTGTACATGCGGCTCTGCCAGGTGACGCCGCCACCAACGCGCAGTTTTTCCAGCGGGCCCTGGAAGCGGTAGGTGGTGAACAGCTTGAGCTGGTGCTCGGGGGTGTCGGAGGACAGCGGCTTGTTGACGTTGGCGGGGTTCTTGGCGTCCTTGATGGTGTGCACGCGGGCGTAGGTGTAGCCGGCACCGATCTGCCATTGCTCGGTCAGCGCGCCCTGCACCTCGAAGTCGATACCCTGGCTGCGCACCTCGCCGGAGGCTTCGTAGCAGGTGAACTGGCCCGCTCTGCAGACGCTCTTGTCGTTCACCTCGACCGCGCGGTTTTCCTGGTCGATGCGGAACACGGCAAGGCTGGCATTGAGCGCGCCATCGAAGTATTCACCCTTGATCCCTACCTCGTAGTTCTTGCCTTCGATCGGCCGTACCGGCTTGCCGCTGCTGTCCTGGCTGTCCTGTGGCTGGAAGATATCGGTATAGCTGGCGTAGACCGAGTGGTGTTCGTCCAGCTCGTAGATCAGGCCGGCATAGCGGGTGACGTTGCGGGTCACCTTGTAGTCGCCATCGTTGCTGCCGCGCTTGTCGTAGTCGTACCAGTCCAGGCGCCCGCCGAGGATCAGCTTGAGCGGGTCGGCCAGGCTCAGGCGGCTGGTGGTGTACACGCCTTCCTGGTTGATCAGGTAGCGACTGCTGCTGGTGTGCAGGAAGTCGGGCTTGCCGCCGTCGATGGGGTAGTCCATGTCGTAGGGGCTGTAGTTGCGCTCGCTCATGTCGTAGATGCGCTTGCTGGCGCCGACCACCAGCTCGTGGGTGCGCCCGAATGCCTCGAACGGGCCGCTGGCGAAGGTGTCCAGGCCCAGCTGGTTCTCGTCGTGGGCCGACTGGTAGACCGTGCGGCTCAGCGGCTTGGCCAGGTCCCAGCGCGACTGGTAGGAGCCGCGGAACAGCGCGTTCTGCTCGCTGTAGGTGGCGTTGACCTGCAGCTTCCAGTCATTGGCCAGGCGCTGGCGCACCTCGGCGAACAGGGTATTGATCTCCTGGTCCTTGACCTCCCAGTCGGTGGCCGGATTGTAGGAGCGCGGCAGGTCCAGGTGATGGCCGTCGAGGGCAGTGGGGATCGCGCCCCAGAATACGTTGGTCTTGTCCTTCTGGTGGGAGAGGCCGAGGGTGAGGGTGGTGTCTTCGCTCAGGTCGGCCTCGGTGATCGCGTAGAACAGCCCGTGGTCCTCCTGCTGGCCGTCACGGAAGCCGTTGGCGTCCTGGTACGAGGCCACCACGCGGCCGCGCAGGGTGCCGCTGTCGTTGAGCGGGCTGGAGGCGTCCAGTTCGCCGCGGTAGTTGTCCCAGCTGCCGGCGGCGCCGGTGAGGGTGACTTTCTGCTCCGCCAACGGGCGCTTGCGCACCAGGTTGATGGCCGCCGAGGGCGTGCCTGACCCGGTGACCAGGCCGGTGGCGCCGCGCACCACTTCCACCCGGTCGAACATCGCCAGGTTCGGCTGGGCGCCGACCACCCAGCCGGTGTAGGCGCTGGGGATGCCGTCGTACATGATGTTGTCGACGTCGAAGCCACGGGCCTTGTAGGTCTGCCGGCCCGGGCCGTTGGACTGGTTGAGGAACAGGCCCGGGGTGTACCTGGCGACGTCGTTGATGCTGGTCATGCCTTGGTCGTCCATGCGCTGGCGGGTGATCACCGTCACCGCCTGAGGCGTTTCGCGCATGGTCAGCGGCAGCTTGGTGGCGGTGGACATGGCGCCAGTGGTGTACGACTTCGACCCCTCGGTGGTGCTGCCCAGGCTGCTGTCGTCGATGGCCGTGGCGCCCAGCTCGATCACGGCGGGGGCCTGTTCGGCTGCCAGCGCGGGGGTGAGGGTCGCCATGCAGATGGCCATGGCCAGCAGGTTGCGGGAGGGCGCGAAACGGTGGGGCGAGGGGAGCGATGACATGCCGAGCTTTATCCTTATTACTAGTGCTTATGAGAACGATTAGCAATAAGTATGTCGGGATTGCCCGATCAAGAACAGGGCGTATGAATTGAAAATGATGAAATTTTCACATTTTTCCATTCGAATAGATTGGTTTGCCCACAGCCACACCTATCGATCGGTGCCACCTGCGCCAATCCGTTTACCTTGTTGCCTGCCTATTTCCAGCGCCTGGCCGTCTCGTTGCTTGCCGTGCCGTGCCTGGCCCACCAGCTCGGGGATCAGCGGACCCTCGGGCAGATGACGCCAGAAGCGTCCGGGCAGATGCTGGCGCAACGCGCCGGGGTTGAGCCGGGCGGGGTTGAAGGTGTGCCGGTAGTAGGCCAGCCACAGTTCGGCCCCCGGGTCGTCGGCGTTGCGCGCCCATTGCCGCCAGTCTTGCGGGCACTGGCGGCGGTAGTCCAGTTGCGCGCCGTCGTAGCGGATGCCGTCGTGGGGCGTGGCGATCAGCCAGCGCTGGCGGCCCAGGCGTTCGGCGAAGTACGCGCTGGCGCTGTCGAGGATGTCATGCGCGGGCTCGTGGTAGGCCACCAGATCCAGTTGCAGCTGCTCGGCCAGCGCCTCGGGCAGTGGCACGAAGCGCACGAAGGCATGCAGGTGATGAGCCTCGCGGCCGACCTGACGGATGCGCCGTTGCAGCTCACTGCCCAGGCGGTCGCCGGCCAGCATCGCGGTGCGATCGCCATGGGCGACGCGCCACAGCACCTCGTACAACAGGTTCCAGCGCTGCTCGCCGCGGTAGCGCCCGGCCTGTTCCAGCTGGGCCAGCAGCGTCGCCGGCACGCGGGCGTGGAACGGACCGGGGCCTGCGGGCAGGGGCGTAGGCACGGCCAGCAAGTCATCCATCCAGGTCTGGCCCCAGGTCACCGTGGCCGGGTCGATGCCGTGGCCGAGCAGCTGGCGGGCCTGGTCGCGCCAGGTGGCGAAATCATCGCCGCAATCCAGCGCGATCATCCCCACAGCCCCATCTGCACAGGCGCCTGGGGTTCACGCAGGCGGGCCCGCAGCAGGCCACTGCGCAGCTCGGCCTGGGCCGGGCGGTAGTCGCTGGTGACGATGAACGGGCGGGCCTTCTCCAGCACGCAGCGCAACTGGATCAGGTCGTCGTAGCGGATGCGCCGCTCCCGGCGCAGGGCGACCAGGCGCTGCACGCTGCGTAGGCCGATACCGGGGATGCGCGCCAGCAACGCCGGCTCGGCGCGGTTGACGTCGAGCGGGAAGACCTCGCGGTTGGCCAGCGCCCAGGCCAGCTTGGGGTCGATGTCCAAAGCCAGGTTACCGGCCTCGCCCAGCAGTTCACCGGCCTTGTAGCCGTAGCCGCGCAGGAGGAAGTCGGCCTGGTACAGGCGGTGTTCGCGCAGCAGCGGCGGTGCGGCCAGGGGCACGCTGGAGGGGCTGTCGGGGATCGGGCTGAAGGCCGAGTAGTAGACCCGTTTGAGCCCATAGCCTTGATACAGCGACTCGGCGTTGCGCAGCAAGGTGCTGTCGTCGGTGGCGTCGGCGCCGACGATCACCTGGGTGCTCTGCCCGGCGGGGGTGAAGCGCGGTGCCCGCGGCTCGCCGGCGACGGCCTGCTGGCCGTGGTGGATCACACCCATCGCCTGGCGGATGGTGCTGGCGCGCTTTTCCGGGGCCAGGCGCTGAAGGCTGGCATCGGTGGGCAGTTCGATGTTCACGCTCAGCCGGTCGGCCAGGCGCCCGGCTTCCTCGATCAGCAGCGGGTCGGCGTCGGGAATGGTCTTGAGGTGGATATAGCCGCGAAAGGCGTGTTCTTCGCGCAGCAGGCGCGCCACCCGGATCAGCTGCTCCATGGTGTAGTCGGCGGAGCGGATGATGCCTGAGCTGAGGAACAGGCCGCTGATGCAGTTGCGCCGGTAGAAGTCCAGGGTCAGGCGCACCACCTCCTCGGGGCTGAAGCGTGCCCGGGGCACGTTGCTTGAGCGGCGGTTGACGCAGTACTGGCAGTCGTACAGGCAGAAGTTGGTCAGCAGCACCTTGAGCAGCGACACGCAGCGGCCATCGGGGGTGTAGCTGTGGCAGATGCCCATGCCATCGGTGGCGCCGAGGCCGTCGCGGCCGCGCGAGCTGCGCTTGGGCGCGCCGCTGCTGGCGCAGGACGCGTCGTACTTGGCGGCGTCGGCGAGGATGCCGAGTTTGGCGATGAGTTGCATGGGGTGTTCCGCTGAATACTGAATATTCATACAGTATTTCGGGATTGGTCTGATGGCAAGGGCTTCTGATCGGCCAGGCGCTGCCAAGTCCCCCATGGAACGCCCGAGCGCTCGATTACAGAATTGTAATCTTCATGCCACCCCCCAGATAACCAATGCTCCCTAAAGTCCCTCGCCAAAGCATTCCGCCGCTTGTCGACGAGGACTTCCGCCGTGCCCATCCCCCGCAAGATCGCCTTGCTCTGCCTGTTGCTGGCCGGCCCTGCCGGCGCCGAGGGCCTGAGCCTGGACCAGGCGCTCGACGCCGCCTTTGCCCAGAACCCGGACTTTGCCGCCATCGGCCGCGAGATCGGCATCGCCGAAGGCGAGCGCCGTCAGGCCGGGCTGATTCCCAACCCCGAGCTGTCGTGGGAGGTAGAGGACACCCGCCGTGACACCAGTACCACCACCGTGACTCTCAGTCAGGCCCTGGAGCTGGGCGGCAAGCGCGGTGCGCGGATCGAGGTCGCCGAGGCCGGCCAAGCGGTCGCTCGCCTGGAGCTCGAGCGTCAGCGCAACAGCCTGCGCGCCGATGTGATCCAGGCTTTCCATGCCGCCTTGCGGGCGCAGACCGCGCTGGAGTTGGCGCAGCAATCGCAGGCGCTGACCGAGCGCGGCCTGCGGTTGGTGGAGGGGCGGGTGCGCGCCGGGCAGTCCTCGCCGGTGGAGGCCACCCGCGCCCAGGTGCAGTTGGCCCAAGCCGAGGCGGCGGTGCGCCGGGCGCGAACCGAACGCACGGTGGCCAACCAAGCCCTGGCGCGGCTGACCGGCAGCGCCGAGGCCCGCTTCGACCGGCTCGACGCCAGCTCGCTCTCGCCAGGCCCGGCGCCCAAGGCCGAACGCCTGCTGGCCACGGTCGAGCAGACCGCCGAATGGCGCCTGGCCGCGGCGCATATCGAGCGTGGCGATGCCAGCTTGGGCTCCGAGAAGGCCCAGCGCATCCCCAACCTGACCGTGAGCCTGGGCAGCCAGTACAGCCGTGAGGAGCGTGAGCGGGTCAATGTGGTGGGGTTGTCCATGCCGCTGCCGCTGTTCGACCGCAACCAGGGCAATGTACTGGCCGCCGCGCGCCGCGCCGACCAGGCCCGTGACCTGCGCAACGCCGTCGAACTGCGCCTGCGCAGCGAAACCCGCAGTGCCCTGGAGCAGTGGGGCACGGCCATGGGCGAGGTGCAGGCGTATGACCGCACCATCCTGCCTGCCGCCCAGCAGGCGGTGGACACCGCCACCCGAGGTTTCGAGATGGGCAAGTTCGCCTTCCTCGATGTGCTCGATGCCCAGCGCACGCTGATCGAGGCGCGCGGGCTTTACCTTGACGCGCTGGCCCAGGCGACCGATGCCCGGGCGCAGGTGGAGCGGATCTACGGCGAGCTTTGAGCCTCGTCCCATCGCGGGGCAGGCCCTGAACTGCAACGACTTTTCCAGCAGGAGCAACAATGACCAACCCACGCAAGCTCGCCATCCTCGCCGCCGCCCTGGCCGTTATCGGCCTCGGTGGCGCGGCCTGGACCGGCACCCTTGGCAAGGCCGGCAGCGGCCAGTCCCAACACGGCGACCACGGCGAAGCCGGCCACGGCCATGACCAAGAGAAGGACGACGGACACGGCCACGGCGAGCCCGCAGGCGAGGAGCATGACGAGGAGGAGGGCCAGCTGCACCTGACTGCCGAGCAGATCCGCGCCGCCGGCGTGCAGCTCGCCACCGCCGGTCCGCGCACCTTGGGCACCGCCATCAGCTTCCCCGGCGAAATCCGTTTCGACGAAGACCGCACCGCCCATGTGGTGCCACGGGTTCCTGGCGTGGTCGAGTCGGTGCAGGCCGAGCTGGGCCAGGCGGTCAAACGCGGCCAGGTGCTGGCGGTGATCGCCAGCCAGCAGATCTCCGAGCTGCGCAGCGAGCAGCAGGCCGCGCAACGGCGCCTGGAGCTGGCCCGGCTGACTTTCACGCGTGAAAAACAGCTGTGGCAGGAGCGCATCAGCGCCGAGCAGGACTACCTGCTGGCCCGCCAGGCGCTGCAAGAGGCCGAGATCGCCGCCGCCAACGCCGGGCAGAAGGTCGCCGCGGTGGCGCCAGCCGGCAAGGGCAACCGCTACGAGCTGCGCGCACCGTTCGACGCAGTGGTGGTGGAAAAGCACCTGACCGTGGGCGAGGTGGTGGACGAGACCAGCAATGCCTTCACGCTATCGGACCTGAGCCGGGTCTGGGCCACCTTCGCCGTGGCCCCGCGTGACCTGGACAAGGTGGTCAGTGGCCGTGGCGTCAGCGTCAGCGCGCCGGACCTCGGCGCCCAGGTGGAGGGCAAGGTCAACTACGTCGGCAGCCTGCTCGGCGAGCAGAACCGCGCCGCCACGGTGCGCGCCACCCTGGCCAACCCCAATGGCGCCTGGCGCCCCGGGTTGTTCGTCAATATCGCGGTCACCGTCGAGCGCTTCGACGCCGCGGTGGTGGTGCCGGAAAGCGCCCTGCAGACCTGGGAAGAGCAGACCGTGGTGTTCGCCCGCACCGATGAGGGGTTCGCGGCCCGCCCGGTCAAGCCCGGCCGGCGTGATGCCGGCCAGGTGGAGATCCTTGAAGGCCTGGCCGCCGGTACCGAAGTGGCCGCCGCCGGCAGCTTCGTCCTCAAGTCCGAGCTGGGCAAAGGCTCGGCCGAACACAGCCACTGACCGGGGACGCCTTCCATGTTCGAACGCCTGATCCAATTCGCCATCGAGCAGCGCCTGGTGGTAATGCTCGCCGTGGTGCTGATGGCCGCCGTGGGCATCCACAGCTACCAGAAGCTGCCCATCGACGCCGTGCCCGACATCACCAACGTGCAGGTGCAGATTAACACCGCGGCGCCCGGCTATTCCCCCCTGGAGACCGAGCAGCGCATCACCTTCGCCATCGAGACCGCCATGGCCGGGTTGCCGGGCCTGAAGCAGACCCGCTCGCTGTCGCGCTCGGGCTTGTCGCAGGTAACGGTGATCTTCGATGACGGCACCGATATCTTCTTCGCCCGGCAACTGGTCAACGAGCGCCTGCAGGTGGCCCGCGAACAGTTGCCCGAAGGCATCGAGGCGGCCATGGGGCCGATCTCCACCGGCCTTGGCGAGATCTTCCTGTGGACGGTCGAGGCCACGCAAGGCGCGCTGAAGGACGACGGCACACCCTATACCGCCACCGACCTGCGGGTGATCCAGGACTGGATCATCAAGCCGCAGCTGCGCAATGTGCCTGGCGTGGCCGAGGTCAACAGCATCGGCGGCCACGCCAAGCAGTACCTGATCGCCCCGGAGCCCAAGCGCCTGGCAGCCTACAAACTGACCCTCAACGACCTGATCGCCGCCCTGGAGCGCAACAACGCCAACGTCGGCGCGGGCTATATCGAACGCAACGGCGAGCAATTGCTGATCCGCGCTCCGGGCCAGGTGGCTTCGGCCGAGGACATCGCCAGCATCGTCATCTCCAGCGTCGACGGCACGCCGATCCGCGTCAGCCACGTGGCCCAGGTCGGCCTGGGCCAGGAGCTGCGTTCCGGCGCCGCCACCGAGAACGGCCGGGAAGTGGTGCTGGGCACGGTGTTCATGCTGATCGGCGAGAACAGCCGCACGGTGTCCCAGGCGGTGGCGGCCAAGCTCGAGGAGATCAACCGCAGCCTGCCCAAGGGCGTGGTGGCGATCACCGTGTACGACCGCACCAACCTGGTGGAAAAGGCCATCGTCACGGTGAAGAAGAACCTCATCGAAGGGGCGATCCTGGTCATCGCGGTGCTGTTCCTGTTCCTGGGCAACATCCGCGCCGCGCTGATCACCGCCATGGTCATCCCGTTGTCGATGCTGTTCACCTTTACCGGCATGTTCAGCAACAAGGTCAGCGCCAACCTGATGAGCCTGGGTGCGCTGGACTTCGGCATCATCGTCGACGGCGCGGTGGTGATCGTCGAGAACGCCATTCGCCGCCTGGCCCATGCCCAGCAGCACCATGGCCGCATGCTCACCCGTTCCGAGCGCTTCCACGAAGTGTTTGCCGCTGCCCGCGAGGCGCGCCGGCCGCTGATCTACGGGCAATTGATCATCATGGTGGTGTACCTGCCGATCTTTGCCCTGACCGGGGTCGAGGGCAAGATGTTCCACCCCATGGCCTTCACTGTGGTGATGGCTTTGCTGGGGGCGATGATCCTCTCGGTGACCTTCGTCCCCGCGGCCCTCGCGCTGTTCGTCACCGGCAAGGTGAAGGAAGAAGAGGGCGTGGTCATGCGCACCGCCCGCCGTCGTTATGCCCCGGTGCTGGAGTGGGTGCTGGGCCGGCGCAACCTGGCCTTTGCCGGCGCCGCCACTCTGGTGCTGCTGTCCGGTGTGCTGGCCAGCCGCATGGGCAGCGAGTTCATCCCCAGCCTCAGCGAGGGTGACTTCGCCCTGCAGGCCCTGCGTGTGCCGGGCACCAGCCTGTCGCAGTCGGTGGACATGCAGCAGCGCCTGGAGAAGACCATCATCGAGCGGGTGCCGGAAGTCGAGCGAGTGTTCGCCCGCACCGGCACCGCCGAGATCGCCTCCGACCCGATGCCGCCGAACATTTCCGATGCCTACGTGATGCTCAAGCCGCGTGAGCAGTGGCCGGACCAGGGCAAGTCGCGTGACGCGCTGATCGCCGAGGTGCAGCAGGCGGCGGCCAGCGTGCCGGGCAGCAACTACGAGCTGTCGCAGCCGATCCAGCTGCGCTTCAACGAACTGATTTCCGGGGTGCGCAGCGATGTGGCGGTGAAGGTGTTCGGTGATGACATGGAGGTGCTCAACCGCACCGCCGCGCAGATCGCCACCAGCTTGCAGCAAGTGACGGGGGCGTCCGAGGTGAAGGTCGAGCAGACCACCGGCTTGCCGGTGCTGACCATCGATATCGACCGCGACAAGGCCGCCCGCCACGGCTTGAACGTGGGCGATGTGCAGGATGCCATTGCCATCGCGGTGGGGGGCCGTACCGCCGGTACCCTGTACGAAGGCGACCGTCGCTTCGACATGGTGGTGCGTCTGTCCGAGGCGCTGCGCACCGATGTCGACGGGCTGTCGAGCCTGCTGATCCCGGTGCCGGCCAGTGCCGCCGCGGGCGCTGCGCAGATCGGCTTCATCCCGTTGTCCCAGGTGGCCACGCTGAACCTGCAGCTGGGGCCCAACCAGGTCAGCCGCGAAGACGGCAAACGCGTGGTGGTGGTCAGTGCCAACGTGCGCGGGCGTGACCTGGGCTCGTTCGTCGAGGAGGCGTCGCAGACCTTGATCGATAAGGTGCAGATCCCACCGGGTTACTGGACCCGTTGGGGTGGCCAGTTCGAGCAGCTGCAATCGGCGGCCGAGCGCCTGCGCGTGGTAGTGCCGGTGTCGTTGCTGCTGGTCATGGCCTTGTTGCTGATGATGTTCAACAACCTCAAGGACGGTCTGCTGGTGTTCACCGGGATTCCCTTCGCCCTCACCGGTGGCGTGCTGGCGCTGTGGCTGCGCGACATTCCGCTGTCGATCTCGGCGGGCGTGGGCTTTATCGCGCTTTCCGGGGTGGCGGTGCTCAACGGCCTGGTGATGATCGCCTTCATCCGCAACCTGCGTGAGGAAGGGCGCGGCCTGCGTGCCGCAGTCGAGGAGGGCGCCTTGACCCGCTTGCGGCCAGTGCTGATGACCGCGCTGGTGGCATCGCTCGGGTTCATCCCGATGGCCCTGGCCACCGGTACCGGTGCCGAGGTGCAGCGGCCGCTGGCGACGGTGGTGATTGGCGGGATCCTGTCGTCGACGGCGCTGACCTTGCTGGTGCTGCCGGCGTTGTACCAGTGGGCGCACCGGCGTGATGAGGCTGAGACTGCGTGAACCTCTATCGCGGGGCAAGCCCGCTCCCACGCAAGTATTCACTGTGTGTGGGCTTGCCCCGCGATGCTTCAACGCCGACGCCACAGCCAGTGGTCCAGGCTCAACCTTCCAGAGCCTTTCAACAGCAGTGGCAACAACGCCACCAGGTAGATCAGCGGCAGCTTGAAGTTGCCAAAGCCCTGGTCGGTGATCGCATACCCCCGCCCCAGTTCCGCCAGGCTTGACCACTGGTTCGGCCAGTGCACCGCCGCGATCGCCACCATCGTCACCACTATCAACACCGCCGAGGCCAGGCGGGTGCCGAGTCCGAGCAACAGGAGCAGAGGGCAGAGCAGCTCGGCCCACATCGACAGTTGCCAGTTCAGGCCCGCCGGCAGCAGGTCGAACGGGAACGGAAAACTGCCTTGCAGGTCGGCGAACCAGTTGGCGCCATTGAACTTCTCCAGGCCCGATTCGAAGAACTCCCAGGCCAGGAACAGGCGCAGCGGCAGGTCGGCGCTCCAGCTGCCGGCCCGGTCGAGGGCCATGAACGGGCGAGTCAGGGTGTTTGTCAGCATGGTGATCTCCTTGGGTCAGTGCGACAGGGCAGGGGCTGCCCGACGTAAGCGTTGGGCCTGCTTGGCGATGAGCTTGAGGGTGATGGCGGCGAACATCAGGGCGAACGCCAGCGGGTACCAACCGCCCATGGGGATGCGCTTGTAGAACGACAGGCAGAACACCGCCGCCAGCACCCAGGTGCCGGTGCTGTGCAGGGCTTTCCACAGGCGTGGGCCGAGCAGGCGCATCGGTGCCTTGAACGAGGTCAGGGCCAGCAACAGAATGAACAGGTAACCCACCGCGCCCGGGATGTTCGCGACGGCGCTGCGCCCGGCCCAGAACAACTCCGGGTAGCGTTGCGCATACAGGTAGATCAGCACGCCATGGACTGTATGCGAGAAGGCGAAAGCCAGGCCCAGGTAGCGCCGTTCACGGAGCAATTGGCGGCTGGCCTGGCTGGGTAGCAGGGTGACCAGCGTCGAGGCCAGGAAGGTCAGCATGAACAGTGCGAAAGAGCTGCGTGCCGTGGCGCGAATGGCGCTGCGCAGGCCATCGGCCCCCAGCGGATGGGCGACAAGCACCACAGCGGTCATCAGCAGGGCCAGGGCCGCGAGGGCGTGGAACAGCTTCCAGCCAGAGGGCAGTGGTAACGCTTTCATGGGCAGGGTTTCCGGCGTGCTCGGCGACGGCGGGTTGCCGTCGCGCTGTGCTGGCCGGAAGTCTGTGCTGGCGGGGTATCGACAGTGTGTCGAGGAGGGCGGTGTTATGTATCGCTGTGTAGTGGCGTTCAGCGGGTACTGGTCAGACGCTGCTGCGCTGCGGCGCAACCATTGATCTCCACCGCCTTCTGCAGGAAGGTCTGACGCTGGCGTGGATCGAGTTCACCCAGCAGCCGGTAGATCTCGGCCTGATAGTCACGCTGGCGGCCCCACTGCAGCTGCAGGCCCTGTGGCCGGCTGCGATTGCAGGCCAGGCGGGTGGCCGGCTGCGGATAGTAGGCGGCATACAGGGTGGCCATGCTCGGGACTGCCTCCAGGGCCTCGCGGTAGGCCGGGCTGGCATTGTAGGCCGTGCACCAGTGGGCGATGGCCAGCGCCGGTGGAGCAAAACCTTGCTTGAGGCTGGCCTCGAGCAAGGGGCAGGCGGCCTCGGCGATCTGGTTGGCCGGCAAATAAGTGGTGTAGTACAGCGCCAGGCGATACTGCGCCACCGGGTGGCCGAGGGCGACGGATTTTTTCAGCAGCGCCACGGCCGTGGGCAGCGTGTGCGCCATGGCCTGGCCCTGGCGACTGAGCTCGGGGTCGCCAATGGCGGTGCGCAACGGGCTGGCGCTATCGACCTGGTTGTCGGCCTGTTCCAGCAGGGGCAATGCCTGGCGGTAGAGCAGGTCGGCATGGGGGTCGATGTTCACTTCCAGGGCCTGGGCGCCGACGGCGGCCAGCAGCAACGGCATCGCCACGGCCAGGCTGGTGCGATGGCTGCGACCCTGATGGCGGGCCGAAAACGAAGGGGCGGCTGGGATGGTCATGGCAGTTACGCGGTTGCCTCGGGCAAATCAGGAGCGACGACAGCGTATTCTATCCATCCGCGCCCCTTCCCCGAAAGCCCGGCGTACGGCCATCAGACCAGCTTGATCGGAGCGACCTTGCGTAGAGCCTGCCTTTCCTGGGCCAGCCCCAGTTTGGCAGTGATCACCTTGGCCAGTGCGTTGTTGCCAAGATCGTTGAAGTGCAGGCGGTCGACGAACAGATGTTCGCTGAAGACCGGCGAGCTGCTGAGCATGCTGTTCATATCATAGCAGGGCACCGGTTCGGCCTGGTTCTTGATACGGCGGAAGAAGGCCATGTGCAGCTGGCTGTCGAAAGTGTCGCCGAGCAGACGATCGAAATTCGATGGCTGTCGGTCGAGCTTGCCGAGCATGGCCTGTTCGGCGCTGGGCACGACCTCGCGGCACCAGGGTAGCAGTGGCTGGAGGATGAAGGTGAGGGTGGTGTGGCCGTCGGCCAGCAGGCGATCCCATTGACGCAGGGTCCGGCTGACGCAATCGGCGGCGCGGATCAGACGCTTGTCGGGGCTGGACAGCGGCTCGATGTCCGGCCAGCGCGGTTGTCGCGCAGGCGCCAGGACCTGGCCCAGGCGCTGCCAGAGCGATTCGCGGCGTGCCTCGCCGGTGGCTTGCACCCCTTCGTTGAAGCGATTGAGAAAGTCCTGGTAGGCCTGTGCCCGATGCGGATCCTGTGCACCGGCCAGAACCTCGGCCAGTGCCTCCTGGGCCAGCGAGTTGAGGCCACTGAGCACCACCACATGGCCGATCTGGCCAAAGCGGTGCTGGTGGGTCAGGAACATCAGCAGCTCCTGCGTGGCATTGAGCCCGCAACCGGCAAGGCTCAGCCAGATCTCCCCGGTCAGCATCGACAGGTACGAGGCCACGGTGTGCTCGTCGGAGCTGGCGCCGATGCCCATGGCGGTGGAGCCGCCGACGAGCAGGTTGACCCGCGCCGTGCCGCCGCGCTCGGCCACCGAGAAACGCTTGCCGGCGCAGTGGCTGTAGCGCATGCCCAACGCGTCGGTATTGATAGTGCCGGAGCGGTAGCCGCGCTCATGCACGTACAGCGTGTGCGGGGCCCGGCGACTGCCCAGTTGCAGGAAGCGCTGGTAATCCTCTGCCAGGGGGTCGGGGGTGCCCATGCTGCCGGGGGTATCGCTGTCGATCGGTGTCATGGGCGTTCCTTCTTGTGAGGGCGGGCTCAGGCAGCCAGCTCCTTGAGGTTGTAGGCCAGGCCGACGGCGGCGATCAGCAGCAGGGCGACGCCCGAGGCCAGGCTGATGAGGCGGTTGCTGCGCGGCGAGGCGATCTTGCCGATGGCGAAGATGTACAGGCTGAGGACGGCGAAATCGATGGCGATCCACAGCAGCGACAGCACCACCATGCTCTTGCCGAACGACTCGGTGATCTGGATGAACTGCGGGAAGAAGGCGATGAAGAAGATGATGTCCTTGGGGTTGGAGATGCCGACCATGAAGCCCTGCAGCAGGCCGCCACGGCCTGGTTGTGCTCCGCTTGTGGCCTGGGTGGCACTCTGGGCCGGGGCCTGCAGCGCTTCGCGAAGGGTGCCCAGGGCGATGTAGCCGATGAACAGGCAGCCCAGCAGGCTCATGCCACTGAGCCAGGCCTTGTCGATGGCAGCACTGGTCAGGATGATCCAGGCGGCCGCACCGATCAGCACCAGTGATGCCCAGTTGGTGCCGACTGCCGTGAATAGGGCCTTGCGCGAGCCCGAGGCGGCGGCGGTGTTGACGATCAGCGCCACCACCGGGCCGGGCGTGGCGATCAGCAGCAGGACGGTTAGGGCATAAGTGGCGGTCAGTGCGGTATTCACGTTCAGTTCTCGGTAAGGCATTCAGCCATTGCGTGGGTGTGGAACGGGCAGCGCGGCGGGCTCGGCGCACCGGGCTCCTGCAGTTGGTACTGCTTCCATTCGAAGTTGTCGTCCTGGCCGAAGAAGCCAAGGGTCTCGGGCATGACGCCGTCGTTGTAGTGACGCACCCGCTCGCGAATCCGCGCCCGGATGCGCTGGCCGCTCTCGGTGCCGGCGCTGGCCACCTCGTCGAAGCTCTCCCGCGGGTTGATGACAAAGGCAATGTGCGGGCCCAGGTTGCGGCTTTTCATCAGGCGATGGGCGGGGAAGCTCATGTTGATGAACAGCGGCATGCCGGCGAAGCAGAATGACCAGCGTGCGTCGTGCGGGTCCTGCGGGATCTCCTCGGGCCATGGCAGCGTGTCGCGGGCGTGGACCTCGCGCAGCACATCCCAGGCCAGTGTCTGCTGCGCCTCAAGCGAGGAGTCGGCGGCCGTTTCGAGAAACACCAGCAACGGGTTGCCGATACGCTGCTTGAGCGGGATCGGCGTGATGGTGGCGATGTAGTCGGCCAGGCCCCCTGCGATATCCTCGGCCAGACGTGCGGCGCGGGCGAAGACGATATGGCAGGTGCGCGCATTGACTGCCTTTCGCCCGAACAGGCAGGGGAAGTCAGGGTTGGCCAAGGTTTCCTTGAAGTGTTCTATGGTCTTGTGTGTCCAGTGGTGTCGGTTCTGGACATGTTCGTCGGCGAGCTCTAGCGCATCCAGGCGATAGCAGATTCCATAACCCGTAAACATGATTTCCCCAGGTAGATCCGAATGTGGCGTTAATAGAACTTTTTCGTCATATCCGTGCAGGTTAGTTATATATAATTGTTATTTACCGGCATTTTCGGAGATGCCCCCTGCGTTGTAAAACGCCTGGATCTATGACCTACTATTAGCTTCACTCATGCTCGGAAGGCGCCATGTCGGAACGGATTCAAGCCTTGCACGCCCTGCGGGCCTTCGAAGTGGCCTCGCGCTATGGCTCTTTCACCCGTGCAGCCCATGAACTCGCCCTTACCCAGGGCGCAGTCAGCCATCACATCAAGACGCTCGAAGCGCTGTTTGGCTGCGATCTTTTCGAGCGTCGCGGGCCCAAGTTGCGCCTGACCGAGCACGGCCGCCTGTTGGCCCAGGAGCTCAAGGTTGGCTTCAAGATCATCGAGAATGCCTGTGCGCTGTTACGCCAGGACCGCTACGGCGTCCGGCTCAAGGCACCGTCCACGCTCACCGTGCGCTGGCTGCTCAGGGCCCTGGACGGCTTCAAGAAGGTTGACAACAGCTGTTCGGTGCAATTGTCGAGCGTGTGGATGGACATCGACGCGGTGGACTTCTATTCCGAGCCTTATGACTGCGCGATCCTGTTGGGTAACGGGCGCTTTGCCGCGGATGTGGAGAGCCTCAAGCTGTTCGATGAATGGCTGGTTCCGGTGTGCCACCCGAGTTACCTTGAGCAGGCGCGGCCGGAGCTCTCGGTGCTTTCCAGCTGCGAATTCCTCCACCCCTCGCCGGACCGCCGCGACTGGCGGCGCTGGCTGGCGCGCATGGATGCACTTGATATCAGCATCGACCAGGGCCAGGTGTTCGACACCCTCGACCAGGGTATTTCGGCTGCCCAGCAGGGGCTGGGCATCTCGGTGGTCGATCTGGTGCTGGCCAGCGCCGATCTTGCCGCCGGCAATCTGGTCACACCATTCCCTCACGCCGTGGCCACCGGCGATGGCTATTACATGACTTGGCTCAAGGCCAGCCCCAAGGCGCATCAGATGCAAAAGCTGCGCGACTACCTGGTGGCCCAGGTGCCGCCACTGTCGCACAAGGACATCAGCTACTTGTACGGCTGAAGTCGTGGGCCGGGAGCACTCGCTCGAGCATGAAGTCGATGAACACCCGCAACTTGGGCGGCATCTGTCGCCCTGAGGGCCACAGCAGGTAGAAGCTGCCGCGCCGCTCCATGAAGTGGTCGAGCACGCTGACCAGGCTGCCGGCCGCCAGCTCCCGGCGCACGCTGAAGTCCGGCAGGCAGGTGATGCCACGGTGGTTGAGGGCGAAGCAGATGCGCGTCTCGACATGGTTGCAGACCATCGAGATGGGAATGGCGTAGTCCTGCTCGGGGTGTTCTCGGCGCAGCGGCCAGGTTTCCAGCTTGCCGCTGTTGGGGAAACGATAGTGCAGGCAGCTGTGCCCGCCGAGCTCGCGGGGGTGCTGCGGCGTGCCGCGTTCGCGCAGGTACTCGGGGGACGCCACCAGGCGATGCTGGAAGTGCCCGAGGAACTTGGCGTTCAGCCTTGAATCCAGCGGCTGGCCGCCGCGCATCACCACGTCGAAACCCTCGCCGACGATATCCACCATGCGGTCGCTGAAGTCCAGATCCAGTTCGATCTCCGGGTAGCGCGCCATGAACTCGGCCAGCGCCGGCATCACCAGCCCGGTCACCTGCGGCAGGCTAACCCGCAGGCGCCCGCGCGGCGTGCCGCTGGCCTGGGACAGTGCCTGCTCGGTGGCTTCGATCTCGGCCAGGATGCGCCGGCTGCGCTCGAGGAACAGCGTACCCTCGGCGGTCAGGGTGATGCTGCGCGTGCTGCGGTGGAATAGGCGCACTCCCAGTTTTTCTTCCAGCCGGGCCACGCGTTTGCTCACGGCTGACGCGCTGATCCCCAGCGATTGGCCAGCGGCGACGAAGCTGCGGGCTTCGGCGACCCGGATGAAGACCATGAAGCCACTGAGGCTGTCCATGCTGTGCTCCGATTGCGGACATTGATGTCCTGACTGAGCGGAATTGTACCCGGCTTTTTCCGTAATACCCCAGCGGCGCAAGATGCCTGCCTGTTCGACAAACCGGAGACCATCATGCATTCACCTTCCTCGGCGGCCTGCGCCGGCGCATCCCCCGCCAGTGCCACGCGCCTGCCCATGAGCGCCTTGCTGGCGCTGGCCCTGACCGGCTTCATCGCCATCCTCAGCGAGACGCTGCCGGCCGGCCTGCTCGACCAGATCGCCAACGGCATGCAGATCAGCCAGGCCATGGCCGGGCAATGGGTCACCGCCTACGCCTTGGGTTCGTTGCTCACGGCCATCCCTCTGGTGACCCTGACCCAAGGCTGGTGGCGCCGTCGGGCACTGCTGCTGGCCATTGGCGGCTTCATCCTGTTCAACGGGCTGACCGCAGTGTCCTCGGACAACACGCTCACCTTGCTCCTGCGATTTTGCACCGGTGCCGCCGCCGGCCTGGCCTGGGGCCTGATCGCCGGTCATGCG
Source organism: Pseudomonas soli (assembly GCF_021283165.2). Taxonomy (NCBI): domain Bacteria; kingdom Pseudomonadati; phylum Pseudomonadota; class Gammaproteobacteria; order Pseudomonadales; family Pseudomonadaceae; genus Pseudomonas; species Pseudomonas soli. The sequence continues at coordinate 3,817,407 of NZ_CP128543.1, read as the reverse complement.
CGGCGCATGGTGGCACCGGCCCAGCAGGGCAAGGCCATGGCAGTGGCGATGCTGGGGCAGCCCATCGCCTTGTCGCTGGGCTTGCCCATCGGAACCTGGCTGGGGGCATTGATGGGATGGCGGGCGACCTTCGTGATGGTGACCCTGGCCGCATTGCTGCTGGCCGCCTGGGTGCTGCGGGCAGTACCGGATTTTCCCGGCCAGGCTGAGGGCAAGCGCCCCGCGGCCCTGGCGGTGTTGCGTACCCCGGGTGTGGCACGGGTGCTGCTGGTGATCCTGGCGTGGATACTTGGTCATAACATTCTCTACACCTACATCGTGCCGCTGATTGCCGCGGCGGGCATGGCCGAGGCGGTGGGCCAGGTACTGATGACCTTCGGCCTGGCCTCGCTGGCCGGCATCGCCCTGGTCGGCCTGGGAGTCGATCGGCATCTGCGCGGGCTGGTGTTGCTGTGCCTGGCCGGCTTCGCCCTGGCGACCCTGGCGCTGGGGCAGGTGCAAGGCGCACCCTGGTCGGTGCATGTCAGCGTGGCGCTGTGGGGGCTGACCTACGGCGGCGCGCCGACGCTGCTGCAAACGGCCTGCGCCGATGCGGCGGGCGAGGGCGGCGATGTGGCGCAGTCGATGCTGGTGACCGTGTGGAACAGCGCCATCGCCCTGGGTGGCATCATCGGCGGGCTGTTGCTGGTGGGCGCCGGGGTCGGGGCGTTTGGCGCGGTGGTGCTGGCGCTGGTGGGGTTGGCATGGTTGCTGGTGCTGGGCGGACGCCGAGCCGGGTTCGCCGCCGGCGCCCGCTAGCCCGATGTTCATATCGGCGAATCAGTATTTCTGACGACAGGACAGTTACAATCAGCAGGTGCGAACAAAGCAGCGATTCGAGGTCCCCCCGCAGTGCAATTGCAACAAGGCTTCGTCCTGACCCGCCACTGGCATGACACGCCCGAAGGCACCTGCGTGGAGTTCTGGCTGGCCACCGACCAGGGGCCCCGGCGCGTGCGCCTGGCCCCGCAGCCCTCGGTGGCTTTCCTGCCCGCCGCCCAGGCTGAACACGCCCGCTTGCTGCTGGCCGATGAACAGGGCGTCGAACTCAAGCCACTGCAACTGCGCGACTTCGACCTGCGCCCGGTGATGGGCTTGTACTGCCGCCAGCACCGCCAGCTGATCACCCTGGAAAAACGCTTGCGCGGCGCGGGCATCGAGGTCTTCGAGGCCGATATCCGCCCGCCGGAGCGCTACCTGATGGAGCGCTTCATCACCGCGCCGGTGCGTTTCGATGGCCGCGCCGACGACCAGGGCACCTTGCTCGATGCCCAGCTCAGGCCCGACCCCGGCTATCGCCCAACCTTGCGCCTGGTGTCGCTGGATATCGAGACCAGCGAGCGTGGCGAGCTGTACAGCATCGCCCTGGAAGGCTGCGGCCAGCGCCAGGTCTATATGCTTGGGCCGGCCAACGGCGAGGCTGGCGAGGTGGATTTCGACCTGCATTACTGCAGCGATCGCGCCGAACTGATCACCTGCCTCAACCAGTGGCTTGCCCGCCACGACCCCGATGCGATCATCGGCTGGAACCTGGTGCAGTTCGACCTGCGTCTGCTGCACGAGCACGCACAGCGCCTAAAGGTGCCGCTGTGCATGGGCCGCGACGGTGCGCCGCTGCACCTGCGCGAGCATGGCAGCCGCAGCCATTTCTTCGCCGAGGCGCCTGGACGGTTGTTGATCGACGGTATCGAGGCCTTGCGCTCGGCGACCTGGAGCTTTCCCTCGTTCAGCCTCGAAAGCGTCGCGCAACAGTTATTGGGCGAGGGCAAGGCCATCGACACACCCTACCAGCGCATGGACGAGATCAACCGCCGCTTCGCCGAGGACAAGCCGGCCCTGGCCCGCTACAACCTCAAGGATTGCGAACTGGTTACGCGGATCTTCGCCCATACCCGGCTGCTCGAGTTCCTGCTCGAACGTTCATCGGTCACCGGCCTTGCCGTGGACCGCAGCGGCGGTTCGGTGGCCGCGTTCTGCCACCTGTACATCCCGCACATGCACCGCCTGGGTTATGTCGCGCCCAACCTGGGGAGTGTCGAGGGCGAGGCCAGCCCAGGCGGCTTCGTCATGGATTCGCGGCCCGGCCTGTACGATTCGGTGCTGGTGCTCGACTACAAGAGCCTGTATCCCTCGATCATCCGCACCTTCCTGATCGACCCGGTGGGTCTGGTCGAGGGCCTGCGCCAGCCGGACGACACACATTCGGTGGAGGGTTTTCGCGGCGGGCGTTTCTCGCGCAGCCAGCATTGCCTGCCGGCGATTGTCGAACGGGTGTGGCAGGGCCGCGAGGCGGCCAAGCGTGACGGCAACGCGCCGCTGTCGCAGGCGCTGAAGATCATCATGAACGCCTTCTATGGCGTGCTTGGCTCCAGCGGCTGCCGCTTCTTCGACCCGCGCCTGGCGTCGTCGATCACCATGCGCGGGCACCAGATCATGCGCCAGACCCGGGCACTGATCGAAGCGCGGGGCTTTGATGTGATCTACGGCGATACCGACTCCACCTTCGTCTGGCTCAAAGGCGCCCACGACGAAGAGGGCGCGGCGCGCATCGGCCGCGAGCTGGTGGCCGAGGTCAACCAGTGGTGGCGCCGCCACCTGGCCGAGACCCTGGGTCTGGACTGCGCCCTGGAGCTGCAATACGAAACCCACTACCGGCGTTTTCTCATGCCGACTATCCGTGGCGCCGACGAAGGCAGCAAGAAACGCTATGCCGGCCTGGTGCGGCGTGTCGACGGCAGCGAGGAGATGGTCTACAAGGGCCTGGAATCTGTACGTACCGACTGGTCGCCCCTGGCCCGACAGTTCCAGCAGGAGCTCTATGGCCGGGTGTTTCGCGGCCAGCCCTATCGCGACTATGTGCGTGGCTATATCGAGCGCACCCTGGCTGGCGAACAGGATGAATTGTTGATCTACCGCAAGCGCCTGCGCCGGCCGTTGGCCGACTACCAGCGCAATGTGCCGCCGCACGTGCGCGCGGCGCGGCTCGCGGACGAGTACAACGCCCGTCTCGGGCGACCGTTGCAGTACCAACGCGGCGGCTGGATCAGCTATGTCATCACCACGGCCGGCCCGGAGCCCTTGGAAAACTGCCAGGCACCTTTGGACTACGACCACTACCTGACCCGCCAGTTGCAACCCGTGGCGGATGCCATCCTGCCCTTTGTCGGTGATGACTTCGCTGCGCTGATCGATCGTCAGCTGGCGCTGTTCTGAGTGCGGTGGTAGCGGGCTAGTGCCGGGGCAAGGCAGCTATCCCTAGGCTGGGCCCCCCAGCACAAGGAGTCCACCCATGCCTACCGACAGCGACTCAGCGGTTGCGCCAAGCGACGACACGCTCCGCTTCGAGCAAGCGTTCCAGGATGACCTCATCGCCAAGCGGCTGCCTGACTGGTTGCACGAGCTTGCCGATGCCTCTCTGGCGGCGTTGTGCGCCGCCCTCAAAACCAGCCTTGACTGCCGGCAACGCCTACGGGCGCGCTGGAGGCGTGTGCAGGGCATCGAAGCGTTTGTCGGTGCCGCCTTGCAGGACGCCTTCGACAAACGATTCGCGACAAAGGTGGATGTCGCCACCCTGTGGTTCCGCCACGGGTACCCGGTGCCGTTGCGTGGCCAGTATTTCACTACCCGAGTTCCGGTTTCGGATACTGACTATGCCCAGACTCCATTGGTGGAAGCCGCAATGCGCAATTTCGTCGCCAGCGAGTCGGTGGATACCGGCCAGCCGCGCGGTAATGGCCTGCTAAAGGGGGATGGGGGGCGTCTTGATCAGCCCAGTGCGTCCGAGTTTGCCCGGTTATGCCGCGAGCTGGATGCTGGCGCGCGCTATCAGCGCCATCTGGATGCGGTCTTTGACCCGCCCGGCGAACAAAGCATGCGCGCCGTGCTGGCGGGGTTGCTGCACTCCACGCTGGTGGTCGACGCGTGCAAGGCAAATGTCGACGGAATCCTGAGCGCCGCCGAGCTTGATCTGCTTCTGCGCGTGTGCAGCGATGGCGATCCGCAGGTACCGGGCGACGCGCCGGTGGTTGTCAAGCGACTGCGCGTGCTGGGATGCGCGCTGGAGCAGGTCATCGTGTTCGACGTCATTGATCAGGGCTGGTTGCGCAATACCAGCCAACGCATCTTCTGCTACATCCCAGGTGATCCACACGGCCCCTGGAGCGCCCACCCCGACCTGGAGCATTTTAGCCGCAAGCGGCTGGGTCGCCACTTGCGCGATGGCGCCTACCTGACATTCTTCAGCCGCTTTCTGAGGCGCCGCGACAGCCAGCGCTTCTTTTCGACCGTCATCGAGTTGTACCGGGATGTCGCGATCTGGGCCACCCGCGACCTTCAGGTGCACATGCACCCCATCGCACTCCCGCTGTTCGACCAACTGGCGGCGGCGCGTATCGCGCAGATCAAGGATGACGCCGCAATGATCGCGCCTCCCGTGGCTCAACTGGATCAAGCCGTGCAGCAGGCCCATGACCGGTACCTTGCGGCGCAGGGGTGGTTGCTGGCGGGCCTGGCGGGGTTCTTCATTCCTGCGGTTGGCGCTGGGCTGCTCGCAGTCTTTGCCTGGGATCTACTTACCGAGGTTTTCCATGGCGTGGAGAGTTGGCATGACGGCGATACCTCGGCCGCCCTCGACCATCTGACGCATGTGGCGCGCGATCTGGCCGTGGTGGCGGTGACAGCGGTCGGGGTTTCGGCCGTGCGTCATGCATGGGGGCGTTCAGTGCTGGTCGACAGCCTAGTGCCGGCGCAAATGGAAAATGGCAAGACGAAGCTATGGAACCAGGACCTGGCGGCCTATCGCAGTGAGGCGCCACTGTTGGCTGCGCGGCAGGCGGGCGATGGCGTCCAGCGGCAAGCCGGGCAAGCGTTCATCGAGATGGAGGGGCAGCACTATGCGGTGCAGCAGCGCAGCGAAGATGGCGCGTGGCAATTGTGCCCCCAGGCAGGCTTCGGTCCTGTGGTGCACGGCAACGGCGCGGGCGCGTGGCGGTTAGCCAGTGCGCAGCCGTCATGCTGGCAGGGTGCACGCCTGATGTTCAGTCGATTGGGCAGACCGTTCAACGAGCTTGATGCTGCCAGGGTTGACGCAGCACTGAGTATTCACGGGATTGGCGCGAGCAATCTGCGGGCGTTGCACATGGAAAGCCAGGCGCCTGACCCCTGGCTTTGTGACAGCGTCGAACGCCTGCAACTGGAGGCACGCATAAGCCGGGCGATCACGGATCTGCGCTCTGGTGTGGGTAGCGAGGATCATGAATTGCTGCGGCATGCCCAGCGTTGGCCGCAAATGCTTGGGCTTGAGGGGCCCCGGCTTGCCGAGCAGATTGGATTGTACCGCCGACCGTTGCTGCAGGCGCTGTACGACAGTGGGCAGGAAGCCGATACGGTCGCAATCGCCACGTTGCGACGGGCCTTTACAGGCTTGCACAGACGAGCGGCGCAGGCGTTGCTGCAAGGCGCCGATGCCGACGACTACCGACGCCTGGCCGAGACTGGCAGGATAGCCATGCGCCTTGCCGAGGGTGCGAGGGCGAGCGTCGCACGGATCCGTACGGTGCGGGTCTTGGAGGCCTTGCATTACGACATGCCGCAGTCAGCGGATCTTGCGCGGGTGGTGATCGGGCTGCTCGAAGCGCAGGCGGGTGCTTCCAGGCCCATACGCTGGCGATTGCTGGACGAGCGTGTCGGGGGGCCGGTGCTGGTCGCGGGAGGCGAGCCCGCGATGACAACCAGCCTGTTGCACCTTGATGGCCGGTATGTGCGCCTCGATTCACATGGCAACGCCGTGGGGGCGATTGGTGAATTGTTCGAGGTCATGGCCGCTGCCTACGACGAGGACCAACTCATGGAGCTGGGCCTGGACGCACCTTCTGCCGCCAGCCTGCGCGTGGCGGTGAGGCGGCGCGCGGTTGCCGACCGACCGGCCGTGGAACGCCTGCTGTCACCCAGGCAGCCGGGCGCCATGCGCCCGCCATCGCGGCTGCAGGACGGTCGCTTCGGCTATCTGTTGAACGGCCGCCTGCCCGACAGGGTGTGGAGCAGAGGCAGGCCGCAGGCGCTGGTCGACAGGGCGCACAGCCTGTTTCCAGCCCTGGACCAGGCAGAGCTCGATACGTGGATCAGCGCGGTCCAGGCCTCGGGGCGGCGCGTCGAGGAGATCCTGACGACGCTGCGTGGGCAATCCGAACTGTTGGCCGAACACATGGAGCGTTGGGTTACAAGCGCTTCGCGTGGCGAGGCCCAGGAGCAGCGTCGCTATTTCAGTGATGCGCTTATACGCTGCTGGCAATGCAGTACCTTCGAGGAGTCCGTCGATCGTTCCCCTCCCATCGAGCTTTGGTGGAGCCAGATGGGGACGAGGCCGGGAACGCTGCCAGAGCTGCCGCGGCTGATCCGGTTCAATCGGGTGTCGGTCCTGTCACTCCGGAGTATGGCGCTCGAAGCAGTGCCCGACAGTTTTCTCGAGGCGTTTGGCAACCTGCGAGTGCTGGAGCTGCCTGGCAACAGACTGACCCGTTTGCCAGCGCAACTGCGGTACATGCGACGGTTGGAATGCCTGGACCTCTACAACAACCAGATCGCGCTTGATCCTGGCCAAATTACGGTGCTTGCCGGTTGTGAGGCGCTCACCTATCTCAATCTTTCCTACAACCCGCTGGGGCGAACCTTCTCGGTTGGCGCGATGGCGCGTCTGAGTGAATTGCGCTTGAACAGTTGCAGGATCGGCGCACTGCCGCATGGCGCGCTTGAATGCCCGCGCCTGGTGGCGCTCGATATACGCAACAACCTGATCACCGCGTTGCCCGAAGGCTTCTACCAAGCCCTGCCTTGGACCCGGGGGCGGGTGTGGCTGCAGGGCAACCCCATGACGTCCGAGCAGCATCAGCGGTTGCGGTTAGCCGTGGCTCAGCAGGTGGCACCTGCGCAAGTGATCGAACCTGACATCCTGCCGCGCATGCGCTGGCTCGATGTGATCGGGGATCGGCACCGTGATGAGCTGGGGTCGACCTGGGCGCAGGTGGACGGCAACGAGCGCGGCGAAGCGTTTTTCCACCTGCTCACGGGGTTAACGGAAACGGCCGACTTTCGCAGCCCTGCGGGGGCTCGTGATCTAGCCTATCGGGTACTGGATATGCTCCAGGCGATGGATGCGGATGCCGGGCTATGCAATGAACTGTTCGCCTGCGCCCGCGAGGTCACGTGCCAGGACAGCATTACTCTGCGTTTTAGCGACCTGGAGGTGCGTTTACTGGTGTGGCGGGCGCAGCAGGGCAACGTTGGCGGGAATCGTGAACGGGCCTTGCTCTACCTTGGGCGTCAGTTGTGGCGGCTGGAGGCGGTTGATCGCATCGCCCTGGAAGATGTTCAGGCACAGCGAGCGACGGGCGGCAATCCGGACGAAATAGAGGTGGTCCTGGCGTATCGACTGGCGCTACGCCGCGAGCTGGACCTGCCGCTGCGGATCAACGACATGCTGTTTCGCAACCTCGCGGGCGTCGGTACGCGGCAGGTCGCGCAGGCGCGTGAACGTGTGCTGGCGGCGGAGGGCAGCGAGACGCTGGCACGCTCATTGGCCGAGAGGGATTTTTGGTGCCAGCATTTGCGCCAGGCCTATCAAACCCGCTTCGATGCGTTCGATGCGCCCTATCACGCACGCATGGAGGCTTTGATGGCGGATCGGAGTCTGTCGGAAGCTGTCCGGCTGGGGCAGATCGGCCAAGTACAGGAGGAGCGGATGCTAGCCGAACGCACGAGGATGCTTGAAATGACCCGTCATGCATTGGAGGTGGTTGCCGAGCAGGAAGTGGCCGTTCGCTGAGTTCGCTTCGGACCATGATGGCTTTGGACTATGCTCTAGATCGGGAGCGGTGGTTCCGGAAACTGCGTCAGCAGGAGCCGCGATGATTGCGGAAACCACTGGTTACCTTTGACCCAAGCACATGGATGGATAGTTGGTTTAGGCTCCCGGCCCGGATCTTTCTCCCTGATCTGCAGTCTTTGGTTTATCGAGAGAATAAGGAGATGCGCATGCTCGTTCGGTCACTGACCCTCGCCACCTTGCTCGCCGTAGCCGGCCCTTTGTACGCCGCCGACAGCGATGCCCCGCTGGCCAAGGAACTGGGCAAGGCCAGGCCGTTGGTGGTCATCGCCCCGAGTTCGGCCGACCCGACCCTGCGTGGCCTGGAACAGGCGCTGAAAGATCCCGCTACCCAAGCCGGATTCAAGGAACGTGGGCTGGTGCTGTACAGCGTCGCCAGCATGATGGGCAAGCGCGAGGACAAGAACCTCGAGCAGCAGACCACCATGGCGTTGATCCGTGAGCTCAAGCTGGGCGCCAGCAAAGGCACCAAGGTGATCCTGGTGGGCAAGGACGGCGAACGCCATGTGCTCAAGGACGACGACAGCGGCGAAAAGCTCGATCCGCAAGTTATTTTCAAGGCAGTCGATGAGCTGCCGCCCAGCGAGCAGGCGGTGACCGCGCCGGAGCCGGTAGCCGCTGCGCCAGCCGAGCCAAAGGCCAAGGACAGCAAGGCCAAGCCGAGCAAGCCCGCCAAACCTGCCGCGCCGCCCAAGCCGCTGGAAGACTGAGGCCTCTGTCACGGCCTTCTGCGCCAGCAGAAGGCCGTTCTTGTATCCCTGTGTATCTGCGCCTTGCCTCGACCCACTGCCATACAAAACCACGCCCGCTCCGATACATCGACGACACACCGCTGCGGCTCAATGGCTCCACTTTCCAACCACAGTGGAGCGACACCATGAAAACGACCCGTCAAACCCTTAGCCTGCTCGGCGCCACCCTGCTCGGCGGCATGGTCCTGGGCAACAACGCCTTCGCGGTAGAACCGTTGGCCCAGGGCTACCAGCTGGCCGCCGCCAAGACCCCTGGCGAAGGCAAGTGCGGCGAGGGCAAGTGCGGTGCCAGCGGCAAGGCCACGCAAAGCGAAGGCAAGTGCGGCGAGGGCAAGTGCGGTGCCAGCGGCAAGGCCACGCAAAGCGAAGGCAAATGTGGCGAGGGCAAGTGTGGCGCCAGCGCCAAGGCCGGTGCCGAGGGCAAGTGCGGTGAGGGCAAGTGCGGCGACGCCTCGTTCGCCCGTACCGACAGCAACCATGATGGCAAGGTCTCGCGCGAGGAGTTCCTGGCAGTGGCCAAGGACCGGGCGGCCGACTTCGACAAGATCGACCGCAACCACGATGGCTTCATTTCCGAGCAGGAAGCCCACGATCACCTGGCGGCGATCTACAAGGCCAATGGCAAGGCGATGCCCGACGGGCTGTTCAGCCACCTGACCAGGTCCTGAAGCCTGTCGCGGGGCCAGCCCGCTCCCACCGGCATTTGCCCTGTGGGGGCGGGCTGCCCCCGATGCCGACCCCTGCCATACGGAACCCTCCGATCATGCCCCAACACACCTTGCACACCGGTCTCGGCCTGCGCCGCGGCCTGCTGCCCGACCTGCTGACCATGGAGGCGGGCGCGGTGGACTTCCTCGAATGCGCCCCGGAGAACTGGATCGGTGTCGGCGGCGCCTTCGGCCAGGGCCTGGCGCGTCTGGCCGAGCGCTTTGCCATCGCCTGCCACGGCCTGTCGTTGTCATTGGGTGGCACCGCGCCGCTGGACCTCGGCTTCCTCCAGCGTACCCGGCAGTTCCTCGACCAGCACCAGGTGCGGATGTACAGCGAGCACCTGAGCTATTGCAGCGACGACGGTCACCTCTATGACCTGATGCCGATTCCGTTCACCGACGAGGCCGTCCACCATGTGGCCGCCCGTATCCGCCAGGCCCAGGACATCCTTGGCCGGCGCATCGCCGTGGAGAACATCAGCTACTACGCCGCGCCGTACCAGGCGATGGCCGAGCTGGATTTCGTCCGCGCCGTGCTCGACGAGGCCGACTGCGACCTGCTGCTGGACGTCAACAACGTCTTCGTCAACGCCTGCAACCACCGTTACGACGCCCGGGCCTTCCTCGCCGGCCTTCCCCGCAAGCGGGTGGTGGGCATGCACGTGGCCGGTCACTATGACGAAGCGCCGGACCTGAAGGTCGACACCCACGGCGCGCCGGTCAAGGAGGATGTCTGGGCCTTGTTCGCCGACGCCTGCCAGCGCTTCGGCGCGCAACCCACCGTACTCGAGCGTGACTTCAACTACCCGCCGCTGGCCGAGTTGCTGGCCGAGACGGCGCGCATTCGCGACGTGCAACGTGCCCATGGAGCGTAAGACCATGACCGAAACCCTGCGCCACCAGCAGTTCACCCTGGCCCGCCACCTGCGCGACCCGGTCGGCAACCCGCCGCCGCCAGGTATCGAGGCGCGGCGCCTGAAGGTCTACCGCGAACTGTTCTACGGCGCCATCGAAGGGCTGTTGGCCGGCAGTTTTCCGGTGATGCGCCGGACCCTCGGCGATCAGCGCTGGCATGCCCGGGTGCGTGACTTCTACGCCCATTACCGTAGCCAGACGCCGCTGTTCACCGAAATAGCCGAAGCCTTCATCGACTACCTGCAGGGCGTCGCGCCGGACGCCCCCTGGCAGCTGGAGCTGGCGCACTATGAATGGATAGAAGCGCAGTTGTACCTGAGCGACGCCGAGGATCCGTCCCACGACCCGACCGGCGACCTGCTGACCGGCGAGCCGTTGCTGTCGTGCGTGGCCCGGGTGCTGGCCTACCGCTGGCCGGTGGAGCGTATCGGCCCCGAGTATCAACCCGACCAGGCGCCGGAGCAGCCCACCTTGTTGCTGGTGTACCGCGACGCCGACCTGCAGGTGCGCTTCGCCCGGTTGGCGCCTTTGGCCTGGCAGCTGTTGGTGGGCTTGCCCGGCACCGGGCGCGAGCGCTTGCGGGCGCTGGGGGATCAGCACCTGCAGCAAGGGCTGCAGATGCTGCGACAGTTGCGTGAGCAGGGCATCATCGTCGGTACTCGAGATGCCCTGTAGGCGCGCGCAGATGTTCCGTCAGGCCACCGGGATCAACGGATCGGCTGCCGCCAGCGCTGCCGCGCGGTCGGCCGCCGGCGGATAGATCCATATTGAATTGATCTGCTGCTTGAGCTGCTTGGCCTCGGCCTTGTCCGTCGGCGGCGAGACCGTGCGCTCCCAGCCTTCGGTGTACACCGCGCCCCAGGCGCCCAGGTCCAGGCAGGTGACGTACTTGGGCTGGCTGTAGGTCATCGGTGCCACGCCGATCAGCTCGGCGGCGGCATTGTTGCCGGCGTAGCGGCCCAGCGGAATGGCATGCTGGCAGGACATCACCGCGTGGTTGCCAGCCTCGTCGCAGGCAGCGTAGGCGACATCGCCCGCGGCATACACCGCCGGGTTGCCGATGACCTTGAGGTTGCCATCCACATGCAGGCGGCCCTGGCGGTCGCGTTCGCCGCTGATCTGCTCGGTCAGCGGGTTGGCCTTGAAACCCACGGTCCAGACAACGGTGTTGGCGGCGATGCGTTCACCGTTGTCCAGCAGCACGCCGCCGCCATCCACCGAGGCCACCGTGGCGCCGCAGATCCACTCGATCCCCAGCGCCGCCGATGCCTGTTCGATGGCCGGGCGGATACCGTCGCCGAGGGCGGCGCCGATCTTCGCGCCGCGGTCGACCACGACGATGCGCGGCTTGACCTTGTCGCCCAGGATCGCTCGCAGCCGGCTGGGCAGCTCGGTGGCGGTCTCGATGCCGGTGAAGCCGCCACCGGCCACCACCACGGTATTGCGTGCGGGGCTGTCGGGGCGGGCGGCCAGGGACTTGAGGTGTTCTTCCAGGCGGGTGGCCGAGTCGATCTTGTCGACATCGAAGGCGTGCTGGTCGAAGCCTTCCAGCGCCGGGCGGTTGACCAGGCTGCCGCAGGCCATGATCAGGCGGTCGTAACCCAGCTTGGCCTCGATGCCACCCGCCTGACGGTAGGCCACCTGCTGGTTGGTCTGGTCGATGTGGTAGGCCGTGCCTTTGACGAAGCGCACGTTGACCGCGTCGAACACCGCCTGCAAGGGAGCGGCCATGGTGTGTACGTCGGGTTCGTAGAAGCGTGGGCGGATGTGCAGCTCCGCCTGGGGCGCGAGCACGGTGATCAGCACGTCGTCGCGTTTGTGCAGGTCGAGCAGGCGGGCGGCGCCGAGGGCGCTCCACAGCCCGGCGAAGCCTGCGCCAATGATCAGGATCTGTTTCATGAGGGGCTCCTGGATGCCGCGATTATCGATGTTGTCGCTGCGGCAGTAGAAAAAGGTTACGTCTAGTGAGTGAGCCTGGATTACGGCCCGATAGGCGTGCTGCAGATGCTAAGCGCCCCCCAGGTTTGTCCCTAGGCCAAAGAACCCTGGATTTCGGCCAGCGGCACGCCGCGGGCGAAGCGCGCCCGATAGTCCCGCGGGGTCACCGCCAGGTGACGCTGGAACGCCAGGCGCATGCGCTCCTCGCTGCCGAACCCGCAGTGGCGGGCGACCTGCTCGATATGCTGGTCGGAGTTTTCCAGCAAGCGGCGCGCCGCCTCCAGGCGGAACACCTCGATGGCCTTGGCCGGGGTGCGGCCGGTCTTGTGCTTGTACACCCGGGTGAAGTTGCGTAGGCTCATGCGCGCCTGTTCGGCCAGCCGCTCGACCGTCAGCCGCGGGTCGCCCAGGTGCTCGCTGAGCCATAGGTGCAGGGTCTCGAAGGCGTCGCTGTCCTCGCCCTGGGCCTTGAGCAGTTCGCTGAACTGCGCCTGGCCGCCGGGGCGCTTGAGGAACACCACCAATTCGCGGGCCACCTGCATGGCCACCTCGCGGCCGCAGTCGGCCTCGACCAGGGCCAGCGCCAGGTCGATGCCGGCGCTGACGCCGGCCGAAGTCCATACCTGATCCTGCTGCACGAAGATCGATTCGGCATCCACCTCGATGGCCGGAAAGCGTCGGTGCAGGGCATCGCACATCGCCCAGTGGGTGGCGGCCCTGCGGCCATCGAGCAGGCCGGCGGCGGCCAGCAGGAAGGTGCCGCTGCATACCGAAGCGGTACGTCGGGCGCGTTGGGCGGCCTGGGCCAGCCAGGCGACCAGCTCGGCGTGATCGGGGAGGGTGCGGACGATCTCCGGGGCTCCGGGCACGACCAGCGTGTCGAAGGGCTCGTGCAGCCAGGGCGCCAGTGGCTCGGTGGCGACGGCCAGGCCCTCGGCGGTGGCCACCAGGCCCCCTTCGAGGCTGGCGGTGACCACCCGGTAGCCGGGCAGGCCGCGCGCGGCGCGGGCCTTGGTCGCGGCCCAGAACACCGTCTGCGCGCCGGTGAGGTCGAGCAGGCCCATCTGCGGGTAGGCGAGGAACAGCAAGGTGCGCGGCTGGTCAAGCGCGTGCACGGGCGCTGCGGGAATCTGCGGGATGTCGGTCATGGCGCGCTGCTTGTGGACGGGGCGTAGGCCCTAGTCGAGCAGGTGGCGCGATGATGTTCAAGCACGACGCGATGGCCGTCAGGCCTGGCTCTTGTGGGAGCGGGCTTGCCCCGCGATTGCAGCATCAGCCGCATCGCGGGGCCAGCCCGTTCCGACGCTGTTACCTGGCCGACCTAGAAGCTGTAGTCCACCGTGGCGAAATACGAGCGCGGCGCGCCCAGCAGCCACTGTTCGCCGCTGTAGCTCGACTGGGCGTACTCGCGATCGAACAGGTTGTTCACCTGCAGACCCAGGCGCACGTCGGGCAGCACCTGCCAGCCGATATTGGCATCGACCACGGTGTAGCCCGGCACGCGTTGGTCATTGGCGGCGCTGGTATAGCGGGCGTCCACGTAGCGCAGGCCGATGCCGGTGTCGACGCTTTGCCCGAAGGCTTTGCTCAGCCACAGGTTGGCGGTACGCCGTGGGACGTCCTGCGGGTGGTTGCCAGACCGGTCGTAGGAAACGCCTCGGCTGAGTTGAGTGAAATCATCGTACTTGGCGCGCACCAAGGCGGCGTTGCCCGACAGTTGCCATTGATTGCCCAGAGCTAGCTCCAGGCTTGCCTCCAGGCCATCGGAGGTCTGTTGGCCTGCCTGCTGGCTGCGTTTAGAGACCACGTCGTACACCGGCAGCTTCTTCTTGACGATGTGGTAGGCCGCCAACGTCCATTCGCCGCGTCCGTCCCAGAACCGTTGCTTGAGGCCGAATTCGGTCTGCTTGGCTTCGGTCAGTTCAAGGCGTTGCTCCGGGCGCAGGGTCAGCAGGTCACCGACACCATCCTCGCTGGTGGAGTACTGGCCGTACACCGACAGGTCGTCAGTCAGCGCGTACACCAGGCCGGCGCGCCAGTTGCCGCCACGCAGGCTCTGGTCTTCGCGAGTGTCCTTCACCAGGTCGTTGCGGTCGATGTGGTTCTGGTCGCGGCGTATGCCGATGACCAGCGACAGGCGCTCGGTCAGTTGCGTGCGGTTTTCGGCGAACAGCGAGAAGGTGCTGGTTTTCGACAGCGTCTGCGGGCGCGTCGGATCGGCACTGTGGAACCCGCCGGGCGCCGGCCGCCAAGGGTCGAGCGGGTCGGTGTAGCCATCTTCGTAGGGCGAGTTGCTGTCGATGTTGAAGCGGATCTTGTTGTACTCGGCGCCCACCACGGTCCTGCTGGCCAGGCCGAACAGCGAGTGATCAAAGGTGAAGCTCTGGCGGTCGCCGATCTGCTCCTGGTTGTGCTTGATCTCCAGGAAACTGCCGCGCTGGATCACACCGGCATCCCAGGCGTATTCCTCGGCATTGCGCCAGTGGCGACGGCTCTTGATGTAGTACAGCTGGTTGCTGGCGCTGATGCTGTCGCTGATGGTCCAGTCGCTGGTCAGCCGTGTCCACTCATCGTGGTAGCGCTGCTGGTCATTGCTGACGTTGTAGTTCTTGTTGCGCACGCTGCTGCGCAGATGGCCGTCGATCAGCGGCGTGCCGTAGTAGTTGGCAGGTTGTGCGTCGCCGCGATCGTGGGACAGGGTGAAACTCAGGTCGTCACTGGCATCGAAGCGCAGCGCGCCGGAAAACGCCAGGCTGCGCGAAGCGGTGCGGTCGACCCAGCCGTTGCCCGCCTGCTGGTTCAGGGTGGCGCGGTAGCTCAGGCGCTCGCTCAGGCTGCCGCCGCTGTCCAGCCCCAGTTGCTGGCGGTCCCAGGAGCCATAGCCCAGGCGCAGGTGGTTGCGGATATCACTGCTGAAGGGCTTTTTTGGAATCACGTTGACCGTTGCCCCGGTGGCGCCTTCGCCATACAGCACCGAGGCAGGCCCACGGATCACATCGATACGCTCGACCATCCAGGGATCGACCGGTTAGGTGAGGGTGCCGGCGCCGGCGTACAGGCGCGACCCGTCGAACAGGGTCATCACCGAACTCTGGCCCGTGAAGCCGCGCGCCGACAAGCCGGTGCCGCCATCGCCAGGGGTACCGATGAAAGTGATGCCCGGCGAGCGGGTCACGGCATCCTGCACCGTGGTGTTGTTGCGCTGCTGGATTTGCGCGGCGGTGATGCTGCTAGTGCTCGCCGGGGTTTCCAGGGCACTGAGGTTCAGGCGTGAACCGGCCTGGGTGGGGGTGGCCAGGTCGACGGTCTGCGGGTCGCGGCTGTCGGTGATCGCCGTGGAGGGCAGGGTGAGCGCAGGGCTGGGCTGCTCGTCGGCCAGCGCCGGCAGGGACACGGCCAGGCAGGCCGCCAGGGTGTGAAGCTTGTTGATACGGGACATGTCGTTCCACTGCTGCAGGAAAGAATGGATCCCGGTGGAAAACACGCAACGGCGAAGCGCGCGCAGGCGCGCACGCGAATACCGGCCTGCGCCCGCCCACCGCGGGTTGCCAAGTGAAGCCTCAGGCCGGTCTCCGGGCTTGCGAGGGTCGTGAAGCCTTCACCTTCCCATGCGTGTGCACAGTGGTCTGTCGAAGGGTTCGCTCGCTTACCGTTGCGGGGGCAGCGCCGGACTTGTCGTGGTATCGACTCACCGGCTTCCCGTTTCACCCTGCGCGCGGCGGCGCAGGGCACCTGAAACTGGCGCGCATCTGACCACTGAACGAGCAGGGAGTCAATCGTCTGGAGGGGCGGGCTGAGTGAGGTTGAATGGCGGTTCAGAGCGGTTGCCGTCAGGTAGGCGTTGTCTGCGGGCAGGCCGCGTGGATTGGCGCAGGTCGCGCAGGGAGCTACCATCGGCAGCCAGCCTCCTTATCCAACACCAACAAGCCAAGGACGCGTATGACCGAGCAAGCCCTGTCCCTGCAACAACTCGCCGCCCCCGAAGGCATCTGCTACGGCTGCGGCTGTTCCCACCCCAGCGGCCTGCATGTGCAGAGCCACTGGGACGCCGACGGCATCCACCTGTCGTGCCGACATACCCCCGATCCGACCTTCACCGGCTGGCCCGGCCTGGTTTATGGTGGCCTGCTGGCCATGCTGGTCGACTGCCATTCCAACTGGACCGCCATGGCCTGTCACTACCGTGCCGAAGGCCGCGAACCGGGCAGCCTGCCGCGTATCGACTGCGTCACTGGCCAGCTTGGCCTCACCTACCTCAAGCCCACGCCCATGGGCGTCGAGCTGCTGCTCAAGGCCCGGGTCGAGGGTGAGCTGGGGCGCAAGACCCGGGTGATCTGCGAGGTCTGGGCCGGGGATGTACTGACGGTCACCGCCGATTCGGTGTTCGTGCGGGTCGATACCGAGAAGCTCAAGCGCCAGGCGCATGGCGACGCCTGAACTTGCACCGATGGGGTGGGGCTGGCATTGTCGAACGTGACCCGGCTGCCCGACAGGATGTTGCCATGCCCTACCAGATTCGCCCGGCCCGTGACGAAGACTGCGTGGCCCTGAGCCTCGTCGGTCAAGCGACCTTCGCCCTGGCCAGCCCGCCCGATAGTGCGGTCAGCGCCCAGCAGCAATACATCGCCCATCACCTCCAGCCTGAGCATTTCCAGGCGCACCTGGAGCACCCGCACAAGCGGTTGCTGGTGGTCGAGCGGGGTGGCCAGGTGCTGGGCTACAGCATGCTCGACCTGGCGCCCGGCAAGCTGGGTATTGCCGAAGCCGATCAACTGGCGGAAATCTCCCGCTGCTATGTACTACCCTGCGCCCATGGCAGCGGCGCCGGGCAATTGTTGCTCGCCACCACCCTGGCCCAGGTCGATGGCCAGGCGCGCCTGACAGTCAATGAGCTGAACGCCCGGGCGATCCGTTTCTATCAGCGCAACGGCTTCCGCAAGGTGGGCGAGGCTATCTTCCCTTGCGGCGACGAGCGGCACCACGACTGGGTGATGGTCAGGATGGCCGGAGATCATCTAGATTGAACGCCCCCAACGCGAAGGCACCCCCATGACCGAACTTTCCGCATTTCCCATCACCGGCAAATGGCCGGCGCGACACCCCGAGCGTCTGCAACTGTACTCGCTGGCCACGCCCAACGGGGTCAAGGTCTCGATCATGCTCGAGGAAATCGGCCTGCCCTATGAGGTGCACAAGGTCAGCTTCGAAGCCGAGGACCAGTTGAGCCCCGCGTTCATCTCCCTGAGCGCCAACAACAAGATCCCGGCGATCCTCGACCCCAACGGGCCGGGGGGCCAACCGTTGCCATTGTTCGAATCGGGGGCGATCCTGCAGTACCTGGCCGAGAAGAGCGGCCAGTTGCTGAGCCTGGACCCGGCCCAGCGCTACCAGACCCTGCAGTGGCTGATGTTCCAGATGGGCGGCATCGGGCCGATGTTCGGCCAGGTGGGGTTCTTCCATTTCTTCGCGGGCAAGGAGTACGAGGACAAGCGTCCGCGGGACCGCTACGTCAATGAGTCCAAACGCTTGCTGGCGGTGCTCGACCGCCACCTGCAAGGGCGGGAGTGGATGGTCGATGCATACAGCATCGCCGATATCGCCATCTTCCCCTGGGTGCGTAACCTGGTGGAGCGCTACAACGCGCGGGAGCTGGTGGAATTCGACACGTTCAAGGAAGTGCAGCGGGTGCTGGCGCGGTTCCTCGAGCGCCCGGCCGTGCAGCGTGGCCTGAAGATCCCGGCATGACCTCGTCGGGGGCTGCGCGGCAGCCCCCGTCGCACATCCTCAGAGGACCTGGTTCAACAGCCAGTACAAGCAACCCGCCAGCAGCATCGCCGCCGGCAATGTCAGCACCCAGGCCATCAGCAGGTTGACCAGCGTCTTGCGTTGAATCCCCGAGCCGTTGGCCACCATGGTCCCGGCCACCCCCGAACTCAGCACGTGGGTGGTCGATACCGGCAGGCCGAACATATCCGCCGCGCCGATGGTGCACATCGCCACCACCTCGGCCGAAGCGCCCTGGGCATAGCTCAGGTGGGTCTTGCCGATCTTCTCGCCCACCGTCACCACGATGCGCCGCCAGCCGACCATGGTGCCCAGGCCCAGGGCGATGGCCACCGCCACCTTGACCCACAGCGGGATATAGCGGGTGGCGTCGTCCAGTTGGCGCTTGAACAGCTGCACGTGGCGGGCGGTATCGGCGTCGTAGCGGGCCAGCTGGTGCTTGTCGATCTGGCGGATGGCTTCGCTGGCCAGGTACATGTCGTTGCGCACGTTGGCCATGGCCTCGGCCGGCACGCGCTTGAGCGAGCCATAGCCCTTGACCTCCTCGCCGATCATGCCGGTCAGCGCGGCCAGCGCCGGCAGCAGCTCGGGGCTGGCCTTCGGGGTGGCGACGAACGCGGTCAGCACCTGGCGTGGATCGGCCGGGGCGGGCGCGGGGGCGGCCCGTACCAGGGCCTGGCGGGTTACCTCGGCGACGGCCGAGAACTGCAGGGCCTGCTCGTTGGGCATGGTCTTGTTCAGGGCATAGGCCATTGGTAGGGTGCCGACCAGGATCAGCATGATCAGGCCCATGCCTTTCTGCCCGTCGTTGGAGCCGTGGGCGAAGGACACGCCGGTACAGGTGAGGATCAGCACGCCGCGGATCCACCAGGGCGGCGGCGTCTGGCCTTCTGGCGCCTGGTACAGCTCGCGGCGCTTGACCATCGCGCGCAGGACGAGCAGCAACAGGGCGGCGCAGGCGAAGCCGATCAACGGCGAGAACAACAGGGCATAGCCGACCTTGCTGGCCTGGGCCCAATCCACGCCGCTGGTGCCGTCACGCCCGTGCATTAATGCATTGGCCACGCCCACGCCGATGATCGAGCCGATCAGGGTATGCGAGGACGAGGCCGGCAGCCCCAGCCACCAGGTGCCGAGGTTCCAGATGATCGCCGCCAGCAGCAGGGCGAAGACCATGGCGAAACCGGCCGACGAGCCGACCTGCAGGATCAGCTCCACCGGCAGCAGGGCGATGATGCCGAAGGCCACCGCGCCGCTGGACAGCAGCACCCCGAGGAAATTGCACAACCCCGACCACACCACCGCCACCGAAGCTGGCAGTGAATGGGTGTAGATCACCGTGGCCACGGCGTTGGCGGTGTCGTGGAAGCCATTGACGAACTCGAAGCCCAGGGCGATCAGCAAGGCCAGGCCCAGCAACAGGAAAGGAGTGACGGTGGTGACGACGGTGCCGCTGGCGCTGACGTCCTGCTTGAGGCTCCAGAAGGTGTAGGCCAGGCCCGCCAGCAGCAGGCCGAAGAACAAGGTGAGGGTGGCGCGTCCGGGTTTGTGGGCAAGGGGTGGGCCTGGGGTGCGCAGGCTCAGGTCGGGCTGGCTGGCCAGTGACGGGGTTGCCATGAGGGCTCCGGTTGGCGTAGGGCGGTGGTGCCGAAGGTATACAGCATAGAAACAATTCGTTACCGGGCCGTGACCTCGATCAATGAAGGCCTTAGGCTGGTAGGGAAACGATGTCGCAGGAGTACCTGATGATTCGCTGCAAACGCGTCTACGAGAGCGTCGAGGTGCAGGATGGCCAGCGCGTGCTGGTCGATCGCCTGTGGCCCCGCAATAAGCGCAAGGAAGACCTGCATGGGCAGTGGTTGCGCGAAGTCGCGCCCTCCGATGCACTGCGCAAGGCTTTTCACGCCGGTGAATTGGACTTTGCAGCCTTTGTCCAGCGCTATCAGCAGGAACTGGCCGCCCACCCCGAGCATTGGTATCCGTTGCTGGACCTGGCTGGCAAAGGCAACCTGACCTTGCTCTACGCTGGCAAGGATACCGAGCACAACAATGCCCAGGTCCTGGCCCGGTGGCTGGAGGATGAGCTGGAGCGCCGTGGCCCGGCCAGTTCACCGGTGTGCTATGCCCCTTGAACTGATTCCCGCCAGCGATGACTACCTGACGTTTGCCCGCGACCTCACCCGCCGCGCCATGCTGCCGTACTACCGCGAGTTCGACCTGCTGTGGATCGAGAAAGCCTTCGACGAGGCCTGGGGCTGGCGCGAGCAGTGGCTGGTGGTCGAGGACGAACAGGTAATGGGGTTCTGCAGCCTCAGCCAGGATCGCCAGGCGTTGTTCATTCGCGAGTTGCACCTGTTGCCCGAATATCGAGGCCGCGGCGTGGGCGGCTGGGTGCTGGAGGAACTGGCCGCCTGGGCGGCGCAACGCCGGATGCCATGGTTACGGCTGATGGTGTTCGCCAGCAACCCGGCGCGGCGCCTGTACCAGCGCCGGGGCTTCGTTGAAGTGGGCATGGACGAGTGTTTCGTGCGGATGCAGCGCCCGGTCGCCTGAGCTACTACTGACGCAGCCGCACCATTCGCCCCTGGACCAGCGTCGCCTCCAGCACTTGTCCCTGTAGCGCCAGCAGTTCACCGGCCAGCAGGTTCTGCAGCAGCGCCTTGCCGTCGAAGGTATTGTTCCCTAGCTCAACCTCCCGCAGACCCTCGACCCGCACCACCGCCTTGCCCACCTGTCCCAGGCGATTGCCACTGAGCAGCAGCGGGCCCGGCAGTGGCGTGGCATTGCGCAGGCTGACGGCGTACTCCGGGGTATTGCCGATGCGATTGCCGACCAGGGCCAGGGCCGCCACCTCGCTGGCGTCCACCGCGCTGCCCTGGCTGCTGGCCAGCAGGTTGTCGTCGATCAGCAGCGGCGCCTCGGGCGTGGGCGCCAGGTTGCGCAACTGGATGCCGTTGCCCCGGCTGTCGCCGATACGGTTGCCCGCCAGCCACACGGCGCCGCGCTGGTCGCTGATTTCGATGGCGGCCTTGGCGGCGCCGAGTATCAGGTTGCCCTCGACCAGCGCCCGGGTCTGGCCGCGCAGGCGCACGCCGCTGTTGTTGTCGATGCCCCGCACCTGATTGTGATGCAGGTGCAACTGGCTGTCGCGGGCGTCGATGGCGTATTGCTGCGAGCCTTCGAAGCGGCTGCCGGCGATGGTCGCCTGGCTGTGTTGCAGCTCCACCGCGCTGGACAATTCGCTGAACTGACTGCTTTCGATCAGCAGCGTGGCGGGGCGCGTACCGATGGGTTGCTGGGTACTCAGCGCGGTGCTCAGACCCCGCGACAGGTTGGCGTTGTAGCCCAGGCGTCGGAGCGTCGAGCCGATCACCTGGGTGTGGCTGCCGGCCCAGGCCACCACGAAGGGGCGCCAGGCGCGATCGGTGTTGCCCGGTTTGTCGCCGGCCACGCTCTCCAGTGTCGAACGCTCCAGCCCCAACCAGCCCTGGTTGATCAGCGCGGTGCCGGAAAAACTGTACAGGTAGAGATGGGCGCCCTCGAGCAGCAGCCCGGCATCGGCGCCGATCATCAGCGGGTAGCTGAGCAGGTAGCCATCCTTGTAGGGCCTGAGCACCCGCGGATCGCGCAGCGCGTCATGCAGTTGCGCCAGGGTGATGCTGCCACCGCGCAGCACCACGGCTTGCGGGTGGTGTGCCTGGTAGCCGGCGATGGCGCGGAACAGGCCATTGTTGACGAACGGCTCGAACGGCCAGCTGCCGGCCTGGGACGAGAACATCGGTTGCAGGCTCACGCTGGCGCGGCCTGCGGGAGGCGCTCGACGGGCCTGTTCGAAGCTTACGGCCTGGCGGACCTGGCGACGCAGCTGGTCCAGCTGTTGCTGGTGCTGCGCCTGGGGCAGGGTGTCCATCACCGGCGCTGCCTGGGCGGTCGTCGCCAGCAGCAGGGCGGCCAGGCAGGAGAGGGAAAAGCGGCTGAACGGTGCCATGTAAGCGTCCTTGATCAAGGCAGGGTGGGGTAGGCCGGCTTGAGCAGGCCACCGATCTGGCTGTAGTTGTCCACCTCGCCGTCCTCGCTGTCGTACAGCTGGCGGGCGAGGGCGTGCCCTGGCCGGCGGGCGAGGAACGGGATCAGCCAGGCCAGCTTGTACGGCGCGACTTCGGCCTGGCGCTGCCCTTTGAGCTCGGGCAGGGTGTCCGGGGCGAGCACGCTGCGGGCGGCGAAACTGGCCAGTTGGTCGAGGATGCGCTGGTCGTCGTCGCTCCAGGCCAGGCCATTGGCGCGCGCCGATTCGCTCAGCAGCACCAGCGGCACCAGGGCGTACTGGCTGTAGTTGGCAGCCAGCCTGCTGCGCGCCACCTCCAGCGGCAGGTAGGCCTGGTCGCCCCTGCGCACGGCCTGGGCCAGGCCCCGGCGCAGGTTGCCGTCGGCCCAGCGGATGAAATCGTCGCGGCCCACCAGCATGCCGGCGGCGGCCACCGCCCAGGCGGCCCAGTAGTCGTGGTTGTTGAAGTACACGGTGGTGGACTGGCGGCGCGGGTCGTACTCGCGCATCACCTGTTCGCCAAGCTGGCTGAACCAACGGTGTTGCACGGGAGTGAGGCGGACCTTGTCGTCGGCCGCCGCCTGGGTCAGCAGCACCGCGCCGGCCATGGCCGCCAGCGCCCACTTGCGCGCCGCCATGCCGGTGTTGCTGGCATCCGGATCGAGCAGGGCACCGGCTTGCGCCCAATGCTCCAGCCATTGCTCCTGGCAGGCCAGGGCCATGTTGGCCTCCTGGGGCTTCTTCGCCTTCTGGAAGCGCTTGCCGGCCTGGATCACGCCTGCGATGAACTGTTTGACCTGCCGGGCAATGCGCTCGCTGTCGGCGTCGGGCGTGGCGCGCAAGGTCGACTTGCTGGCGTCGCGTTGATCGTACTTGCTCTGCAGGTGCAGGCTGCCGGTATAGGGTGGTGGCGGTTGCTTGCTGCAGGTCAGGCTGTGGTAGTCGGCGATCAGGGCCGACTGCGCGGTGGCGCGGGCGGGCCAGATGGTTTGCGCAGCATGGCCGGGAAAGGGCAGCAGGGCGATTGCAAGCAGCAGGGGCAACCCTGGCAGCGTTTTCACAGGCACAGGCGCGTCTCCACATCGGTGGCGGCGCTGCCGGCCTTGGTTGGCTCGAGGAATACCGAGAGCAAGTTGGCGCCGGCGAACTCGGGCGCCCGGCTCAGCTCCAGGTAGTACTGGCCGCCACCGACCGCCGCCTCGCGACGGAACCACACCTTGTCGCGGGCGCCGTTGTCGTAATAGACGATGATGTAGAAATCCTTGACGTTCCTGTCGCTCAGGCGGATGTCGAGAAAGCCCTTGGACACCGCCTGCCGGGCACTGCCGGCATTGCTCAGCAGTTCGATACGCTCGCCGACCTGCAGTGCCGGCCGCTGCAGTTTCGTGCCCAGTAGCTCCCTGGACGTCTTGCAGCCACCGTGTATCGCCGGCACCAGTTGGCGATACATCAAGGGCGAGTCCAGGCGGTAGTTGGCCGGCAGTTCCCAGACGATCAGCTTGGGCGGCGCCTCGGGCTTGTAGTCGGCGGACAGCAGATATTCCAGGAGCGAGCCGTCCTCGCCCACGCCGGGCAGCGCGTAGTTGAGCACATCCGCCTGCAGGTACTGTTTCAGGTAACCGTCGAAGTTGAACTGCTTGCTCTCGTCCTCGCGGGCCGCGGCATTGCTGTCGCCGACCAGGATCACCTCGGGGTCGGGCGCTTCGTCGAACAACGCATCGCTGCTATCGGCCATTGGCACGGTCTGGTAGCCGCGTACGTACTGGAACCCGTAGTTGTTGCCGCAGATGTAGCTCAGGGCCAGGTTCAGCGTGCCGTCCTTGGGTACCATCACGCCGGGCTCGGTGCTGTAGCGTTTCTTGCTCAAGCCACTGTAGAACGGCTGGCGGCGGATCTCCTCGGCCATCAACCTGGCCGTGGCCTCGGCGCCGGCCGGGGTCCAGTGGTGGTCGCGGCGGAAGAAGTATTCGCCCTGAGGCGGCTGGCGCACCAGCTGCATCATCGGCGCCACCACCGCGCCGCCCTGGCGCAGTTGCCCCAGGTAGGTGTCGAGGTTGCGGCTGGCCCGCTCGAAGTCGAAACCATGCAACTGGTCGGCGTAGAGCTTGTCGCGGTGCATCAGGCCGCGGGTCGGCTGGACCGCCATGGCCACCTGGATGCCCTGGCGATGGAATGCGTCCATCAGCCGGGCGAACTCCGGGCGCATGGGCGCGGGAATGCCGAAGTCGTTGGTCAGGTCGACCATCGAGCGGAACAGCCAGCGCTCCTTGCCGGGGACGATCTGGCGCATCAGCTTCATGCGCCCTTCGGCATAGTGCTGCGGTTCGGCCAGGGCCGGGCAGACCATGCACTGCAGGTTCTCGCAGCCGGGCCGGGCGGGCTCGGCGGCCTGGCCGGGCAGGACCGTCAGCGCCAGGGTGGCCGCCAGGCCAAGGGGGAGGAAAGTGTTCATGGGCCAGTCATCCTTGCGGCGGTGTATCACTCGGTCGGGTCGATGCTGTTGGCCAGGCTCAGGCTGCGATTGCCTGGCAGCAGCACGTAGCTGTAGGAGCGGCCTTTCTTGAGAAACAACTCGTCGAAGCTGGCCACTTCCTGACCACCGACATAGGCGGCGAAGTCGATCTTGATTTCGTTGACCATGCGCGCGCCGGTCTGGCCCTTGGCCAGGGCCTTGACCACCTCGTGCTTGCCGTCGGCGGTGCGCAGCGTGGCCTGGGCCGGGGTCAGGTTGTAGAAGGCCACCTGGGCCTTCTTCGGCTCATTGACGTACTGGTCGGCGATCACTTGCAACTGCTTGCCGTCGTACACCACGGTGCTGGCGGCGTTGGCCGCCAGGGTCGGTTCGATGGCCGTGGCGCCGATGCCGATCCTGTGCACCCCGGCCGGCACGAAGCGGTAGCCGCTGAGCTGCCCCGGGGCGACTTTCTGCGGGTTGAGCTTGCCGCTGAGAGCCACGTCGATGCTGCGGTCGGACAGGTTGAGCACGCGCACGAAGGCCGAGTCGGCCGGGGCCACGGCGTCGTACAGGTCGGCATTGCCTTCGGCGGCCAGGAGGGAGTGGCTGGCGGCGGTCAGGGCCAGGGCGGTGAACAGGGGCGAAAGCTTCATCAGGTTCTCCTTGGGACGTCAGAAATGCGCGGGCTGGGCGTCGCGGGCAAGCGCGCCGGGGCGATGGGCAAGCAGGGTGCGCAGGGGAAACTCCCAGATCACGGTGTCGATCTGCGGGTTGTGCAACTGGTCGCTGGCGAGAAACTGGTTCATCGCCTCGAACGGCCCTCGGGCCTCCACGGCGACGGACAACAGGTCACGGTTGAGCGCTTCCTTGAGGAAACCGACGAAGTTCCAATCGTCGATCTTGCTGTAGCTGGTGCCCACCAGCAGCAGGCTCTGCGCCTGTTCGGCGAACAGTTCGTCGCTGCTCTGGGCGGCCTTGAGGGTCTCGTACAGTTCGATCGGATTGGCGCCGAACTGTGGCGCCAGGCGGGCATGGTCGAACTGCAGGTAGTTCATCAGGTCGCCCTTGACCGTCTTGTCGCCGGCCTTGTGCGAGACATACACCTGGTCACCGAGCAGGCGCGGGCGCTGGCGTGCCAGTTCATAGGCCGACAGCCGCGCGCCGTCCGGGCTCCAGTGGGTGTCGGACTTGAGGAACAGGCGCGGACCGGCCAGGTTGCGCAGATAGGCGTCACGCAGCGGCACCACAT
This sequence comes from Pseudomonas soli, assembly GCF_021283165.2. Classification (NCBI taxonomy): domain Bacteria; kingdom Pseudomonadati; phylum Pseudomonadota; class Gammaproteobacteria; order Pseudomonadales; family Pseudomonadaceae; genus Pseudomonas; species Pseudomonas soli. The sequence goes on along the minus strand of NZ_CP128543.1, from coordinate 3,791,641 downwards.
CCAGGCGGCGCAGTTGCAGGTCGGCGACGAAGCGGTCATAGAGGCTGGCCACCCGTGGGTCGAAGGCGCGCTCGGCATGGGTCGCATAGATATCCAGCTTCATCGGCAAGGGCAGCAGCACCAGGTGCTTGCCATGCTCGGCCAGTTGCTGCTCGACCTTGGCGATCTGCGCCAGCTGGCTCGCCAGGTTGGCGTCCAGGTCGTTGGGCACGCGGTACTCCTGGCTGGTGTAGAGCCAGCCGTCCTTGCCCAGCACCACGCCCTGGGTGCCCTCGCCGAACAGCTGGAAGCGTGCGTCGGCCCACAGCTGCACCGAGGGTTCGCGCAGGAACAAGCGCTTGTCGTAGATCTGCTCGAACTTGCGCAACAGCTTGCCGTCGACGAACAGGTTCCAGCTGTCGGTCTGGGCGCGGGCGAAGCTCAGCACAGGCGGCAGCGAATAGAAGAACATCGCCGCCAACGCCAGGGCGAAGATTACACCGTTGGCCTTGCTGGCCGTCTTCATCACCGGGTACACGGCACTCTCCTAGAACTGGAAATACAGGAACGGCGAAAACGAACTGGCCGCCAGGCTGCTCAGCGCCAGCAGGAAGCCCGCCCACAGCAGCAGGCTGTGCAGCACCCCGACATGACGCATGAAGTAGCCTTCCTGGTTGCCGGCGTAGAAGCGCACGTTGTTGATCCCGGCCAGGATCAGCCAGGCGACTGCCACCAGGGCGAAGGCCATGGCCATCTTCGAGGCGCCGAGCACGTACAGCTCCAGCGAGCCGAAGCCGTTCAGGCCCAGCAGCGCCCGGTAGATGTCGAGGCTGTGACGCAGGTCCATGGTGAAGAACAGCGGCATGCTCAGGATGATCAGCAGCGCGGTGCGCAGGTTGCGGCCCAGGCGGTACGGTGTGCTGACCTTGGTGGCCAGGCCGAACTTGCGCTCCAGCACCATGCCGATGCCGAAGAACAGCCCCCAGCAGATGAAGGCGAAACTCGCCCCGTGCCACAGGCCCGACAGCAGCATGGTCCACACCAGCGCCGGCAGGGCGCCGGCCACGCGCTTGCGCACCAGGGGCATGTAGACGTAGTCGCGCAGGAAATGCGCCAGGGTCATGTGCCAGCGCGACCAGAACTCGGTGATGCTTTGCGACACATAAGGCTGGTTGAAGTTTTCCGGGAAGCGGAACCCCATCATCAGCGCCAGGCCCAGGGCCATGTGGCTGTAGCCGGCGAAGTCGAAGTACAGCTGCAGGGTCGACACCACCAGGCCGAACCAGGCATCGCTGAACTGCAGGCTGCCTTCGCCGATGAACAGCACGTTGATCGGCGCCAGGCGGTCGGCAACCAGCACCTTCATGATGAAACCGAGCATGAACCGGCACACGCCCAGCGAGAACAGCTCCAGCGAGTGGCTGCGCTGGCGCAACTGCGGGGCCAGCTGGCTGTAGCGCAGGATCGGCCCCGCCACCAGGTGCGGGAACAGCGCGACGAAGGCGGCGAAGTCGATGAAGCTGCGCGTGGGCGTGGCGTCCTTGCGGTAGATGTCGACGATGTAGCTCAGCGCATGGAACACATAGAACGAGATGCCCAGCGGCAGGAAGATGTTCTCCAGGGTCCAGGTGTCGATGCCCAGCGGCGCCAGCAGCAGGGCCAGCATCTCGGCGCCGAAGTTGGCGTACTTGAAGTAGCCCAGCGTCGCCAGGTTGCCGGCCACGCCCAACCACAGCAGGCGCAGGGCCCACGGTTTGTCCGCGGCGTCCAGGCGTGCCTTGATGCCCAGGCCGAACGCGTAGTTCCAGGCGGTGATGGCGACGAACAGCAGCAGGAAGTCCGGGCGCCACCAGGCGTAGAACACGTAGCTGGCGGCAACGATCACCAGCGAGCGCCACCGCGGCCGGGCCAGGTAGTAGATAGCCAGGAACAGCGGCAGGTAGAGGAACAGGAATACGTTGGAGGCGAAGATCATGCTGGCCCGTCCTTAGTAGCTGATCACCACGCCGACACTCAACTGGTAGTCGTCACCGCTGTCCAGCGCGCTGCCTGCGTTGAGGTAGCTGGCGCTGACCAGGGTGTTGACGTCCAGGCGCTTGCCGTCGAGGGCTACCGGGAACATCTTCCAGTAGTAGTTGAGGTCGATCATCTGGCCGACGTTGTCGCCCTTGCCGTGCAGCCCGGCGTTCAGTTCGCTCTGGCGTCGGGCGCGGGCATCGGCGGCCATGCGGATCGGCAGCGCGCCGCCCTCGTCGCGCAGGTTGAGCTGGGTCACCCGCAGGTCCAGGGCGCTGCGCGCGGTGGGGCGGGTCTCCAGGGCGAAGCCGTAGTAGCTCAGGTTGCGCAGGTCGAGGGCGACGAACGCACTGGTCAGGCGCGTGCTGTACGAGCCCTGGCGGGTGATGCGGTCGGACTGGATCGGGTTGAGCCGGAAGCCGTCGTTGTCGTCGTCCGACTTGTCGGTCAGGCCGCCGCGCAATGCCAGGCGCGGGGTCCAGGGCAGCGTCTCGAAGCGCTTGCCGACCTCGCCCAGCGCCGCCCAGCCTTTGCTGGCGTGGCCGGTGCTGGTGACGCCGTTGCCGGCGGTGTTGTCCATCTTGCCGCCCAGGGCCGCCAGTTCCAGGTGGTAGTCGGTGGCCAGGGGCAGGTTGTCGCCCTTGAAGAACAGTCCGTAGCGCCAGCCCTTGAAGTCGTAGCGATCGTCGACGTCGTGGTCGCTGCGGTCGTTCTCCTGCATCAGGCGCACGCCGACCTGGTTGTTCGGGCTCCAGCGATAGGCGTACTGGCCCATCAGGTACAGCGTGCGCTCTTCGCTCGCGGCCAGCGAATTGACGTCGGTGTTGTAGTTGTGGAATTTCTGCCCGAGCGCGACGAATGCGTCGGAGAAGGTGTCCTGATAGTCGAAGCGCACCGACTCCAGGCTGTCGTCCCACCAGATGCCGTAGTCGTCGGCGAAACGTTGGCGGCCGAACGACAGCGAGAAGCGCGGGTCGTCGCCGATCAGGTTGCGTTTGACGTACAGCTCGCGCAGTTCGGCGTACCAGCCCTCGGGTTGTTCGCGGGCATTGTTGTTGGTCGACTCGTTGGCCAGGTTGCTCGACTGGCTGGAGTCGTAGTTCAGCCACAAGCGGCCATAGACCATCCACCTGGCCCAGCGTTTTTCCGGCGAGTACCAGGCGAACGACGGCTCGTAGCGCAGGCTGTAGAAACTCTCGCGGTCGCGGCCGACCTGGGAGTCCTGCGGCCCGTAGCCGGTCTGCAGGGTGAGCTTGTTGAAGAACTCCGAGGTGATCACCGGTTCGCTGCCGTCGACGGTCGCGACGCGCATCGGCGCGCTGCTGTCGGCGTCGGGGCCGGTGACTTCCTCGGCTGCCAGCACCGTCAGCGGCGCCAGGGCGAGCAGGGCGCCGAGCAGGGGTGGGTGCGCTTTCACAGGGTGGGCTCCTTCAACAGATCGTTGCGCACGGCCAGGGCGCGCTCGATGTCATCCTTGGGCAAGGTCTTGTCCAGCCGTTTGATCAGGCCACGGGCGCGGGTCTCGCCGAGGTCGAGGGCGATGCGGGCGTAGGTGTAGGCCTTGACCGGGTCGTGGCAGATGGCCCGGCCGCGCAGGTGCACGGTGGCCATGCGGTACCAGGCGGCAGTCGAGCCTTGCTCGGCCTGTTGCCGCCAGATGGCCAGGGCGCGCTCCTGGTCGGGCTGGTCGAGGCCGCCCTTGCTGTACAGGTCACCCAGCAGCAGGTGGGCGTCCGGGTAGTGGGCGGCGATCAGCTCGTCGATCAGTGCATGGGCCTTGTACGGGTCCAGGGTCAGCCAGTTATTGACCATGTAGAACTGGGCATCCAATACCTTGGCACGGGTCGGGTCCTTGGCCCTAACCTGGGTAATCAGCGCCTGGGCCTGCTCGGCGTTGTGCTCGGTGGGGTTGGAGATCATGAAGTTGGCCTTGGCCACCAGCGCCGGCAGGTAGCCACGGGCGACGGCGTTGTCCAGCCAGCGCTGGGCTTCGGCGATGCCGTCGGCGCGCAACTGGTCGTCGGCCTTGTCGCGGGCCAGTTGCTCGGCCGTCGGCTCGACCTTGGCGCCCATGGCGCGGCTCTGGCGCTGCTCGCGTTCGGCGTCCAGTTCGGCGCGGGTGGTGCCATGGATGCTGTCCAGCAGCGCGCCGATGCGCTGCACCACCTCCACCGGCAGGCTGGCCATCTCCGGCTCCAGGCTGCGGGCGAAGGCGAGGAAGGCCGGGTCCTGGCGCTCGCCGAGGAAGCGGTAGTAGCGCTCGATGCCGCGTGGGTCGATGCGTGCTGCCTGCTGGTACCAGCGCTCGGCTGCGGCGCGGTCGCCCTGGCGCTCGGCGACCACGGCGCGATACAGCTCAGGGCGGCAGTTGAGCAGGCAGCTCTGTTCGTACAGCGCCAACAGCTCGGCGGCGCGTTCGCCCGGGAACAGCTGCGGATAGACCAGGAATACCTCCAGGCTGGTGCTGGTGCTGCGCGGGTCACGGTCGTTGGGGTAGCGGGCCAGGGCCTGGCGCATCCACGCCTCGTGACTGCGCTGCAGGCGCGGGGTGCGGTCGAGCAGGCGCGCCAGCGAGGCCAGTGCCGGGATCTGGCCGTGGCCGTCGGCGAAGGCCTCCTGGTACAGGCTGACGATGTCCTGGCGGTTGGCACTGTCGCTGTTGGACAGCACATCGCCAAGCAGTTGCTTGGAGGCCAGGTCGCCACGCTCGGCGAGAGCGCGCAGGTCGCTCGTGACGTCGGCGCCCGGGTCCTTGTACAGCGCGTAGCGGATCTGCTCCAGGCTCTGCCCGGCCCAGCCACTGCCGGCGCAGACCAGGCCGAGGCCGGCCAGCAACAGGCGCGGGGCGTTCTTGGCGTTCATGACCTGCCCTCAGTTGCCGCTGCCGAAGGGCAGGCCCAGGTACAGGTCGACCGCCACGGCCTTCTGGTAGGCCGCCGCCGGCAGCGGGCTGTCCGGCTGGATGGTCAAGGCCAGGTTGTGGTTGAGCTCGTCGGAGCGGGCGTCCACCACCTTGCCGCTGAAGTGCTGGTCGAGGCCGAACACCTGCATGTTCACCGAGCGCACGCGGCTGACATCGGCGAGCTTGTCGAACGGCACGTTGGCGCGCACGAACATGGCCTCGCCCTTGGGCAGCAGGTGCATCATCGGCGCGGCCTTGTAGCCATAGCCGTCCAGCGGTTGCGACGGGTACCAGACCTGGCAGTCGCACGGGCTGTTGATCACCGTCTCGACGCTGGCGCGGCCCAGCAACGCCTGCAGGTCGCCCGGGGCAAGGTCGGCCAGGGCCTTCATGTCAGCCGGGCTGGTGAAGCTGGTGGCCAGCTGGGTGGAGATGTTCGCCAGTGGTTGGCCGGTTCGCACCTCGGTGGCGTCGGCCGGTAGCAGGTACTTCACGTAGCCGTTGTCCGGCATGCTGATGACCTGGGCGTTGCTCGCCACCGTGGCCTGCAGTGCCGGAATGCGGAAGAACAGCAGGTAGCCCTTGTAGCCGACGAAGCCCAGCGCGGCCAGGCCGGCAGCGGTGTACAGCGCGGTGCCGGCGATGGCCCTGAGCCGCTCGCCAGGCGTGCGCGCGCGGGCTAGCTGGTGCTTGCGCGCCTTGATGTAGTTTTCCCGCTGCATCACGTTGAACAGGCCGTTGATGTCGGCAACCTCACCCGACAGGTAGGCGCTGATCAGGTAGCGCAGGATGTCGCGCTTCTGCGCGTCGAGGTCGACGAACTGCGCGCCGACCTCCTTGCCGCGCTGGGAGACGATGCGCACCTTGCCTTCGATCGCCAGGTCGACCTGGTTCAGGCGCAGCTGGATCGAGGCGTCGTACAGCGCGCCGATGGTCAGCGGTGCTTCGTGCAGCAGGCCGATGCCGCCCAGCGAGATGTCGGCCAGGTCCGCCTCGAGCGGCTCGCGCCCGGCGCCGGCCAGGCGTACCCGGGCGTTCATGCGGGTGCGCACGTACTGACGCTCGTCGATGGCTTCGTGGACGATGTTGGCCGGGGCCGCGGGGGTATTGGAAGTACTCATGTGCAGGCGCCTTTCCTTAACGTTGCGTGAGTTCTAGAAGCACGGTGATGACCCCGAAGAAGATGGCGATCGAGGAGCACAGCATCGCCTTCGAGGACCAGCGGTTGAGGTTGGCGTCGAAGTCGACGCTGCCGGTGGCCAGGGTGGTCTTCTGCCGCGTCCAGCGTTGCTGGTCCATGTGGAACATCGCGTAGACCTTCATCAGCGAGCCGACGATCTGGTTGTAATAGAGAACGAAGGGGTACATCGGGCTGACAGGGTGCCCGGCGAAGATGAACAGCACGGTCACCAGGCTGCGCGAGATCAGCACCCAGAACAGGTACACCAGCAGGTACTGGATGCCGAACACCAGGCCGGCCACCACCGAAGCGGTCAGGCCCATCAGGCAGGTCCACATCGACACCCGCTGGTCGAGCAGCACGTACAGGGTGAACAGCCCCAGGCGCGTGCGACCGAGCAGGGCGGTGGCGCGGAAGTTCTGCCGCAGCGAGTTGCCGTACCAGCGGAACATCAGCTGGCGGGTGGCGACCCAGAAGCTGTCGCTGGGCGGGTGCTCGACGGTCAGGGTGTGGCTGTCGGGCACGTAGAAGGTGTCCCAGCCGGCGCGCATCAGGCTCAGCCAGCTGGACTTGTCGTCGCCGGTGAGGAACTGGAAGCGGCCCAGGCGCCAGTGCTCGAGGAAGTCCGCCTCGACATCGCGGATGAACGCCGGGTCGGTCATCACCCCGGCGCGGAAGAACGACAGCCGTCCGGTCAGGGTCAGTACCCGATGCGACAGGGCCATCGAGCACATGTTGATATGCCGCTGGACGAAACGCATCGAGTGCCATTGGCGCATCCAGCGGCTGCCCTCGACCTCGCAGAACTCGTTGGTGGTCAGGCCACCGACGTCGGGCAGCACGGCGAACAGCTTGACCGCCCGCTCGACGCAGCCGGGCAGCATCATGGTGTCGCCGTCGACCACGCCGACCACCGCATCTTCCAGCGGCATCTGCCGCGACAGGGCACGGAAGGCGTGGGCCAGGCCATCGCGTTTGCCGGTGCCGCGGGCGCGGACGATGACCAGGCGGATGTCGTCGCGGCCCTGCACCTCGTCGCGCATGATGTCCTTGATGAACTGCTCGTCACCTTTCTCGACGATCGAGGCGATCACCGTGCACGGCACCTTGAGTCGCTGCACTTCCTGGAATACCGACTGGTACACCTTGAAGGTGGTATGGGTGGGGATGCGAAAGCTCGTTACCACCATGAACATGTGCGATGGCAATGCCGCGTCGCCCAGGCGCTCGACCTGGCGGCGCAGGCGCGGGAAGCGCCAGTGCAGGAAGTACATGCCGCGTAGGTAGTGGACGATGGCATTGCCGTAGCGCCACATGCCCAGGATGCCGATGATGAAGATGAACTGGTGATGGCCTGGGTCCAGGTACTGCGGCGCGACCATCTGCGCGGCCAGCGCGATGAGCCCGGCGAGCATTGCCCAGGCACAGAAGGTGGCCGCTGCGCGCAGATAGCCCGGGGCCGCGAAAGGCCGCTGTCGTTGTCGTTCCATGGCGCTGTAGCTCCTTGGGTCGGGGCCCGCCGCAGGGGCGGGCATCGGCGTGCCTTACCAGCAGATGCCGTGGTGTTGGGCGTTGCTGCCGTCGGCCATGAAGCCGACCAGGTCGATCACCTGCTTGCCGGCGTCGAGCGCCTGCACGAAGCGTTCGTCGTTGTTGCCCAGCACGATCACCTCGGCTTCATCGATCACCTGTTGCAGGTCGCTGCGCAGCAGGGCGCTGACATGGGGGATCTGTTGCTCGATGTACTGGCGGTTGGCGCCGAACTGGCGTGCATGGTCGACGTTGGCGTCGAAGATCCGCAGTTCGTAGCCTTTTCCGATCAATTGTTCGGCCAGGGTCACCAGGGGGCTTTCGCGCAGATCGTCGCTGTTGGCCTTGAAGGCCAGGCCCAGCAGGGCGATACGGCGCTTGCCGGCCTGGGTCACCAGGTCGAGCGCGTTCGCCACCTGGTTGCGGTTGCTGGCCATGATCGAGCCGAGCAGCGGGTGCGCCACGTCAAGCTGGCTGGCACGATAGGTGAGGGCGCGGACGTCCTTGGGCAGGCACGAACCGCCAAAGGCGAAGCCCGGGCGCAAGTAGTAGCGCGACAGGTTGAGCTTGTAGTCCTGGCAGACCACGTCCATCACTTCGCGGCCATCGACCCCGGAGGCCTTGGCGATGTTGCCGATCTCGTTGGCGAAGCTGACCTTGGTGGCGTGCCAGACGTTGCAGGTGTACTTGATCAGCTCGGCGACCTCGATCGACTTGCGGATCACCGGCGCGTCCAGGCCTTGGTAGAGCGAGGCAAGCAGGTCGCCGGAACGGCTGTCGAGTTCGCCGATCACGGTCATGGCCGGGAAGTCGTAGTCCTGGATCGCCGTGCTCTCGCGCAGGAACTCCGGGTTGACCGCCACGCCGAAGTCGCGCCCGGCCTGCTTGCCCGAGGCCTGCTCGAGCAGCGGGATGACCACGTTCTTCACCGTGCCCGGCAGTACCGTGCTGCGCACCACCACGGTGTGGCGGCTGGCCTTGTCGCGCAGGGCCGCGCCGATCTCGCGGCACACCGCCTCCATGTACACCAGATCGAGGTCGCCATTGGCCTTGCTCGGCGTGCCGACGCACAGCAGCGACAGCTCGGTGGCGAGGATCGCCGCCTGCACATCGGTGGTACCACGCAGGCGCCCCTGACGCACGCCGTCGAGCAGCAGTTGCTCCAGGCCCGGCTCGACGATGGGCGAGCGACCCTGGTTGATCATGTCGATCTTCGCCTGGGCGACGTCCACTCCCAGAACCTGATGCCCACGCGCCGACAGGCAACCGGCGCAGACCGCCCCCACATAGCCAAGTCCGAAGATACTGATGTTCATAGGTCCCTCTCCCCAGGCGCGGCGCAATGCCGGCCGAGATACTCAGTTCAAGAAGTTATGCAAATGCCAGACGCGCAGGATCAAGCCGCGCTAGATAGGTAGCGGTTCAGGCTGTTTCGTGGTGGTCTTTTTACATCCTAAGGAGTTTTCTGATAGTGCGGCAAGCGTTGTTGGTTAGTTTGTTTGGAATTTTCTTAAAGTTTTCTTTGTTAGTTAAAAAATCCTTCAAAAACAATAATTTAAAGTTTGATGTAAGTTGGGCGTCAAAAAAATGATTATCTAATTGGTGTCGACATAATGGCGTCAAAACGGTGGTTTTCCGTGGTTCTTGCAGTGCCTTGTCCCGCACGGTTTCTGCAGGCCAATTAATGTCATTCAGGTTTTTTCGTGTTGTCCGCCATCGCCGGCAAACCCCTTGCGCGGGCGATGCAAAGCCTGCAGGCGACAGTGCTGAACCCACTGTGATCGCCATGTCATCTGTCCCCCTGATTCAGGGCGTGGCGCAATGATGGCTTGCAACGATTGGATCCAATTGGCATAGTGCCGGACGATTGTGCAGACATTCACTCGGGTGCGGGATGCACCCGTCTTCCATTCATGCAAAGGAGGCAAGCAGATGAACGGATTTGGTCCGCGACTCAGAGAAGAGCGCGAACGCCTGGGGCTGACCCAGCGCATTTTTGGCGATATCGGCGGTGTCGAGCCCAACGCCCAGGGCAAATACGAGAGCGGCGAACGCACGCCGCGCATGGACTACCTCGCGGCGGTCGCGAGCCGGGGCGTGGATGCGCTTTATGTGCTCAGCGGCGTGCACACCCCTGCGCCCCTGGACAGCCTGACCTCTGATGAGAACCGCCTGCTAGGCGCCTTTCGCCGCCTGCCGTCGGCCGACCAGGCTGCAGTGTGGCACCTGCTCAACCGTCTCGCGGGTGAAGAAAATGGCCATGAAGGGCTGCGCATGCGCCGGCCTGACCGGCAGGCATATTTCCATGATGCTTTGCGCTAGTGTCCTGTCTCGGAAATACGTTCTCTTTTGGCGAGTGGCTTGGGTGTTCGGCCAAGGCGCCGCGACGAGTCATAGCAGGGCTATGGCGAGGAGTGGCAACGCGGGCAGGGCGCCCAAGACGCCGCCAAAAGTGAACAGCTTATTTCCGAGACAGGACACTAGGTTCGTGGTGAAAAATTTTGTTAAGGTGGCGGGATCCAATCGCCCCACTAACGAGGTGTCTGCTTGATTAGGGTCCTGGTGGTCGACGATCACGATCTGGTGCGTACCGGCATCACACGCATGCTGGCCGACATCGACGGGCTGCAGGTGGTGGGGGAGGCGGACTCTGGCGAGTCCGCCCTCAAACTGGCCCGCGAGCTCAAGCCGGACGTGGTGCTGATGGACGTGAAGATGCCAGGGATCGGCGGCCTGGAGGCCACGCGCAAACTGCTGCGCAGTCACCCCGACACCAAGGTGGTCGCGGTGACCGTGTGCGAGGAAGATCCGTTTCCCACCCGCCTGTTGCAGGCGGGGGCTGCGGGCTACCTGACCAAGGGCGCCGGGCTCGACGAGATGGTCCAGGCCATCCGCCTGGCCTTCGCCGGCCAGCGCTACATCAGCCCGCAGATCGCCCAGCAGTTGGCGCTCAAGTCGTTCCAGCCCCAGGGGTCGCCGTTCGATGCGCTGTCCGAGCGGGAAATCCAGATTGCGCTGATGATCGTCGGCTGCCAGAAGGTGCAGATCATCTCTGACAAGTTGTGTCTGTCGCCCAAGACCGTCAATACTTACCGTTATCGAATCTTCGAAAAACTCTCGGTCACCAGCGACGTCGAACTGACCTTGCTGGCCGTCCGTCACGGTATGGTCGACGCAAGTCTTTAAGCACACCTCATGTCACAACCTTTTGATGCAAGTGCGTTCCTGGCGACCTGCAGCGGTCGCCCGGGCGTTTACCGGATGTTCGACGGCGAGGCCCGCCTGCTGTACGTGGGCAAGGCCAAGAACCTCAAGAAGCGCCTGGCCAGCTATTTTCGCAAGACCGGTCTTGCGCCGAAGACGGCTGCCCTGGTGGGACGTATCGCCCAGGTCGAGACCACCATCACCGCCAACGAAACCGAGGCGCTGCTGCTCGAGCAGACGCTGATCAAGGAATGGCGCCCGCCCTACAACATCCTGCTGCGCGACGATAAGTCCTACCCATACGTATTCCTGTCTGACGGGGAATTCCCACGCCTGGGTATCCATCGAGGCGCGAAGAAAGCCAAGGGCCGCTACTTCGGCCCGTACCCCAGCGCAGGTGCCATTCGCGAGAGCCTGAGCCTGCTGCAAAAGGCGTTCTCGGTGCGTCAGTGCGAAGACAGCTACTACGCCAACCGCACCCGCCCATGCCTGCAGTACCAGATCAAGCGCTGCAAGGGGCCGTGCGTGGGCCTGGTGACGCCCGAGGAATACGCCGAGGACGTGCGTCACTCGGTGATGTTCCTCGAGGGGCGCAGCCAGCAGCTGGGCAACGAGCTTAATGCCGAAATGGAAAAGGCCGCCATGGCCCTGAATTTCGAGAAGGCCGCCGAGCTGCGCGACCAGATCGCCCTGTTGCGCCGCGTTCAGGACCAGCAGTACATGGAAGGCGGCTCCGGTGATGTCGACGTAGTGGCGGCTTTCGTCAACCCGGGCGGTGCCTGCGTGCACCTGATCAGCGTGCGTGGCGGCCGGGTGCTGGGCAGCAAGAACTTCTTCCCCCAGGTGGGCATCGAGGAGGAGGTGGCCGAGGTCATGGCCGCGTTCCTTTCCCAGTACTACCTCGGCAACGCCGAGCGCGAGCTGCCGGGCGAGCTGATCGTCAACGTGGTGCATGAAGACTTCGCCGCCATCAGCGAGGCGGTGCAGACCCTGCGCGGCCGCGAGCTGAGCATCAGCCACCGGGTGCGCGGCACCCGGGCGCGCTGGCAGCAACTGGCGGTGACCAACGCCGAGCAGGCGCTCAATGCCCGCCTGGCCAACCGCCAGCACATGGCCGCCCGCTTCGAGGCGTTGGCCCAGGTGCTGGGCCTGGATGAAGTGCCGCAGCGCCTGGAGTGCTACGACATCAGTCACTCCAGCGGCGAGGCAACCGTGGCCAGCTGCGTGGTGTTCGGCCCGGAAGGCCCGCTCAAATCCGACTATCGCCGGTTCAACATCGAAGGCGTGACCGCCGGCGACGACTACGCCGCCATGCATCAGGCGCTGATGCGCCGTTATGGCCGGATCAAGGACGGTGAGGGCAAGCTGCCCGATGTGCTGCTGGTGGACGGCGGCAAGGGGCAGCTGAACATGGCCCGCGAGGTGATGCAGGAGCTCGGCCTTACCGATCTCACCCTGCTCGGCGTGGCCAAGGGCGTGACCCGCAAGGCCGGTTTCGAGACCCTCTACCTGAACGACGTGGCCCACGAGTTCACCCTCAAGGGCGACTCGCCGGCCCTGCACCTGATCCAGCAGATCCGCGATGAAGCCCACCGCTTCGCCATCACCGGCCATCGCGCCCGGCGCGGCAAGGCCCGGCGCACCTCGAGCCTGGAGGACGTCGCCGGGGTCGGGCCCAAGCGCCGCCGCGACTTGCTGAAACATTTCGGCGGCCTGCAGGAGCTCAACCGCGCCAGCGTCGACGAGATCGCCAAAGCTCCCGGCATCAGTAAAAAGCTTGCCGAGTCGATTTATGCCAGCCTGCATAGCGAGTAGAATGTCGGGTTCAACTCGCAGCCAGTCGTACCGATGAATATTCCAAACCTGCTCACCGTTCTACGCGTCCTGCTCATCCCGATCTTCATCCTGCTGTTCTATGTGCCCTATCACTGGAGCTACATGGCCGCCAGCACGGTGTTCGCCATCGCCGCCGCCACTGACTGGCTCGACGGCTACCTGGCGCGTCGGCTGCAGCAGAGCACCCCGTTCGGCGCCTTCCTCGACCCGGTGGCCGACAAATTGATGGTCGCCGTGGCCCTGGTGCTGCTGGTGCAGGTGCACGCCAACTTCTGGCTGACGCTGCCGGCGGCGGTGATCATCGGCCGCGAGATCGTGGTCTCGGCGCTGCGCGAGTGGATGGCCGAACTCGGCGCCCGCGCCCATGTGGCCGTGTCGAACCTGGGCAAGTGGAAGACCGCCGCGCAGATGCTGGCGCTGGTGATCCTGCTGGCCAACCCGCCGCTGCTGACCTTCTGGGTGGTGCTGGGCTACGGCTTGCTGCTGGTGGCGGCGGGGCTGACCCTGGTGTCGATGGTGCACTACTTGGTGGCCGCCTGGCCGCACCTGCGCGAAGGTTCGGAGCAGAAGTAAAAGTTTTTTTGAATCAAGGGGTTGACGCCGTTCTGTAAATCGCTAGAATGGCACCCATCACGACGCGGGAATAGCTCAGTTGGTAGAGCACGACCTTGCCAAGGTCGGGGTCGCGAGTTCGAGTCTCGTTTCCCGCTCCAAATATAGATTTACAGCGTTCCACCGAACTCTGTAAGTCGTTGTAAAAAAGGGCCTTAGGGCCCTTTTTTAGTTCCAGCGGAAATAACCGAACCCGGTATCTGGTCGGTTCAAGGTCAGGTTTGAGACCCTGGCTGGAGATGGCCCACCTGGTTAGGGTTGATGCTTCACATCATTGCGCAAGGTGGAAGCATCTGAAATTTGCGTTACGACAGGGCTGACAAGCACATGCGCATGTCGTTTGGTCCAGGTCCGCCGCTATTGGACATTACGCCAGTGTTCCCAGCCACATCGCCCCTAGAATGATGAGCTGCGCCGGCACCAGGTATCGCGCAAAAGCGTAGCCGCCATTGCTGAGCGCCAGCACGCATTTGCTTAGTGTGTTCCCCGTCAGAGCCATCATGCCCGGCACCATCAGCTCAGTCATCTGCAGCCGACCCGCAACCACCAGCGAGGCTGCCGACGCCGTTGCCGCGTGGGCATCGCCCAGGCCGCTGACGAATGCTGCGATACTGGCCCCGTTGTGTCCCAGATGTTCGAGCAGAAACGCTGAGAGCAGTGCGATACCGGTCAGGGCCAGGGTGATTACGAGGGCTGTCCACAGGTTGAAGGCACCTGCGCCGAGGTGCGCGGTAGAATTGCTCGGTGCCGCGCGCCAAGGCGCGAGCAGCAACATGCCATAGATCGCGGTGACCAGCGCGCCGAGGCCGACCGCGGGCAGGAAAGGACCGAGCAGGTGGCGGTCGATGATGCTCAGCACCAAGGCGAACTGGGTGATGGTCGCCAAGTTGGACAATACCGCCGCCGCCGCGTAGGAGCGCGCCGCGGTAGGTTGTCGACTGGCGTCATGGGCTAGCAGGGCAATGGTCGCCGAACCGGAAGCAAAGCCTGAAGCGATGGCACTCAACGGCAGCCCATAGCGCGGGCCCACCAGGCGCATGGCGATATGACCTAACGCCGCCACTGTCATCAGCAGAACGACCAAGGTGCAAATAGTGCGTGGGTTGAGCACGCTGTAGGGGCCCAGGAACCGGTCCGGTGTCAGTGGCAATACCACCAGGGCCACCGTGAGCAACGTCAAGCCATCGCGCAGTTCCTGCTCGCTCAGTCGCTGCAGCACGAAATGATGCAGCTCGCGGCGCAAGGCCAGCAACACGGTCGAGACCACACCTGCGGCAGCGGCAAGCTCAGGCTCGGCAACGCTCAGCGCGCCCAGGACAAGTACCAGTAGAAGAGCGATCTCGCCTGTCACATCTGGTGCCTTCCCAGGCGAGTAGCGGTATTGCAGGCAAAGCAGCAGTATCAGGCCCAGGCTTGCTGTCCCGACCAGCACCGGTCCTGCCAGCAGCATGCTGACATAGCCCAGCAGGGCGGTGATGGCGAACGTCCTCAGCCCGGCGGCGGCAGGTACCTCGTCGCGGCGTTTCTTGCGTTCGCGCTCAAGGCCAACCAGCATGCCGATGCCCAGCGCGACTGCGCCGTGGCCAACACTCAGTGTGTCGACGAGCATGGCGCCTTGGGGCTTTGCTTGCGCTCATTGTCAGGGTCGCCTTGCTCGATCGCCATCAAGGCTGACATGTCGTGGATCTCCACCAGCCTGCCGCGCAGGCTGACAATGCCTTGCGCACGCAGGCGGGCGACCGAACGGCATACGGTCTCCAGGCGCAGGCCCAAGTACGATGCCATGTCCTCGCGCGACATACGTAACATGAAGCCATGGGCGGAATAGCCGCGGTTGACGAAGCGTTTGGACAGCCCGATCAGAAAACTGGCCAGGCGCTGCTCGGCGGTGAGGTTGCACAGCATCAACACACGCTCTTGCTCGCGCACTATCTCCCGGCTCATCAAGCGGTTCAGGCTCTGCTGCAATACCGGGAAGTCACGTGCCAGCGTTTGCAGGCGATGATAGGGCACTGGGCAGACTTCGCTGTCTTCCAGGGCAATCGCGTCGCAGACATGGTGGTCGGTGGCGATGGCGTCGAGGCCGAGCACGTCACCCGGCATCCAGAAGTTGATCACTACCCCCTGGCCTTCGGCGCTGTTGAGGCTGCTCTTGAAGCTGCCACAGCGCACGGCATAGAGCATCGTCAAGGGTGCATTGGCGTTGAACAGCGCAGCGCCTTTGCGAATGCGTAGGCGTGGCCCGATCAACGCGCCCAGGCAGCGTTTGTCATCCAGCGGCAGACCGGTGGGCAGGCACAAGCCGCTGACCCGACAATCGCGACAGAGCGTTACCAGCGGTTTCAGGTGAACCGGTGGCGGCGTGTACGGCGCAGCGGGCTGTTCGAGCAGCGAGACCTTCAGTTGGCCCGACATGTTCAGGCCTCCCTCGTGCAAGGCACATCCGCCCGAGCCGTCACGCCTGGACGGGGCGACCAACCCGCCAGCATGTCCAGCGAATGGGGCGCGTTGAGGCGGGCGTTGAGCCGCGCTACAAACTGTTGGGCTTCAACGGCCGTGTTGAAACTCACTCGCCAGTCGTCCATGCGAACCCAGCAGCGGTTGTGTTCGGTGTGGTTCTCGACGTAGACATTCATGGGGCCTCCAGAGCCTGCATGGGCAAGACAACTGCGGGACTAAAGGCCTCCGTGCCTGCATAGCACTTGGGTCAAGGCGTTATTGCCACTTTCATCACGCCATTGCGCTGGTGGGCGAACAGTTCATACGCGGCCTCGATGTCATCAAGGCGCATGCGGTGCGTGACCAGCGGCGAAACATCGACCCGGCCACTGGCTACAACTTGCATCAACCGACGCATGCGTTCCTTGCCACCAGGGCACAGGCTGGTGATGATGCGGTAGTCACCCAGACCAGCGGCATACGGGCCCAGTGGGATGTGCAGGTCGGCGCTGTACACGCCGAGGCTGGACAAGGTGCCGCCCGGCCGCAGCACCCGCAGCGCAGCCTCGAACGTGGCTTGCGTGCCCAGCGCCTCTATCGCCACGTCCACCCCGCGCCCGGCGGTGAGCGCCATGATCTGCTCGACCACATTGCCCTGCGTGAAATCGACGATGTGGTCGGCACCCATGCGGCGAGCGACACTGACCCGCTCGGCCACGGCATCGACACCAATGATGGTGGACGCGCCGAGCAGCCGGGCCCCAGCGACCGCGCACAAGCCGATCGGCCCCAGAGCGAACACGGCTACTGTGTCGCCCAGGATGACGCCCCCGCGTTCGGCCCCTGAAAAGCCGGTAGACATGATATCCGGGCACATCAGTACCTGCTCGTCGCTCAACTGATCGGGAATCGGCGAGAGGTTGACCATGGCATCCGGTACTCGCACGTATTCGGCCTGGCAGCCATCGATGATGTTGCCGAACTTCCAGCCGCCAATGGCCTTGAAGCCATGCGCGGTGCCAACGCCGTCTTGGGCGCTGCACCCACACAGGCAGGCGTTGCTATGGCCACTGGGGGTGATGGCGCCGGCAATGACGCGCTGGCCCTCATGCAAACCTTGCACCTGAGCGCCGAGTTTCTCGATCACGCCGACTGGCTCATGGCCGACGATGAGCCCCTTGGCCACCGGGTATTCACCGCGCAGGATATGCACGTCTGTGCCGCAGATGGTGGTGGTAGTGATGCGTAACAAGGCGTCCAGCGGGCCGATGTCGGGTATGGGCTTTTCCTCCACCACGATACGGTTCTTTTCGACAAACACCGCTGCTTTCATGAGGGCCATGGCACGCCTCCGGGGTGGTGGTTGTTGTGGCTAGGGGAGTAGCGTGCGCCCGGCAATCGGCGAAACATTGATCCTCGTCAAGGTTGTGTGCTGCGAGACATGCCGTCGGTCCGAGGGGCGTCAGTTGACAAACATCAAGCCTGTAGAGCAGGGCTACAGGATGCTTCGGGTATATATCGCAACCGCAGAGGTGTGCCATGGAAACCCCGCAAAGACTGCTGTTGATCGCATCCCCCCTGATGCGCCGAACCCCTGTCTACGACCGAGCCGCAGCCTTGGCCAAGGCCAAGGGCATGGCACTGCACATCGTGGCTTTCGACTACGTGGAGGGGCTTGCCACGGCAGGGCTGGTCAACCAACAGGCTCTTGCAGTGATGCGCGAAGGCTATGTACAGCAACACCGCGAGTGGTTGGAGACCCAGGCGCTGCCGATTCGGCGCAACGGTGTCACAGTCACCACCGAGGTGGTGTGGGTGCAGCACCCCTTGAACGAGATCCTGGTGCACCTGCGAGAGCAGCGCTTTGCCATGCTGATCAAGGCATTCGAGCATGAGCCATGGTGGGCGCGTGCCATGTTCACTTCCCTGGATATCCAGCTGCTGCGCGAAACCCGCATTCCTTTGCACCTGGTGCACCAGGCCAGCCATGCGTTGCCGCGCAGGATCCTGGCGGCCGTGGACCTGTCCAGGCCCGAAGACCAGTTCGAAGGCTTCAATGACCAGATCATCAGCGAGGCGTTGAAACTGGCTTTGCAGTGCAACGCGCAGATCGAATTGCTGTATGCCTACGACCTGGGTTCGATGTACCTGGACGCC
The DNA here is from genome assembly GCF_021283165.2 of Pseudomonas soli. Lineage (NCBI taxonomy): Bacteria > Pseudomonadati > Pseudomonadota > Gammaproteobacteria > Pseudomonadales > Pseudomonadaceae > Pseudomonas > Pseudomonas soli. The sequence continues at coordinate 3,773,786 of NZ_CP128543.1, read as the reverse complement.
AGCGGTAACCGGGAACACGCGTTCCTGTTCGATTCCAACCTCGCTCAGACGCTGCATGAAGCTCAGAGCGATGCCTTCAAGGCCCTTGCCGAGCGCAATGGCATTGCCGTCGAGCACCGCCACATGCGCATCGGCGACCCGGCCAAGGTCCTGGCCCTGTTCATGGACAACAATGATATCGACCTGCTGGTGATGGGTAGTTATCACCACCATGGCATCGGCTGGTTCATCGGCAGTACTGCCGAGCGGATGTTGCATCGTTTGTCCAGCAGTGTGCTGGTGATCTCCCCCGAGCGTTCCCAAGGGTAGCGCACAAGGCCCGCAAGGGCCTTGTTTTCAGGCTCGCAGGTCAAGCTCGTGGAGGATCTCGCTGACGTCGCCGCCCAGGTAGCGTGAGCTGAATCCCAGCGCCTTGGTCATCCGGTGCATGGCGTAGTTAGTCGACAGGTCCCTGGAAATCATCCACTCATAGCCACTGCGCCGCGCCGCGTCGACCAGGTGCCGCAGCAGACGCGTACCCAAGCCTTTACGCTGCCACTCCTCACGCACCGCTATCGCACACTCGCAGCGCGGGCTGTCAGGTAGGCCGGCGTAACGGCTGATGCCAATCTGCTGCAAGCAGCCGTCGACATGTGCCAGTGCGACATAGGCTCTGCGCTGGAAGTCGTCGACCGGCATCGCTTGCGGGGGCAGGCTGGGCAAGCCGCCGCTGAGCCCAGCGGTCAAGCGCAAGCGCCGAGCCTGGTGGGCGATCGAGCTGAGAAAGCGTCGGTTCCGCTCATGGTCCTCCTGGCGCAGCGGGCGGATCAGCACAGGCGTGCCGTCATCGAGCTTCTCGACCCAGTGCTCACTGGGGGCCGGCTGCTTGGACCGCTGCGTGTTCATCGTGCCTCCCGTTACTCGGATAGATACCTGAAAAGCGTTGTAACGTGGCTCGCCGCGGCGGTTCTGACAATCGTCAAGTTCGGGACACGGCCCCTTTTCTGATCTGCATCAAACGCCAGCGCGGGCGCGCCCGGACAATCCTTAGCATCACATCCCTGCCGCGCAAGCCCGGAGGTCCGCCATGGGTCAATATCGACAAATGCTGGTGTTGCTTGGTGAAGTCGACCCGCATTCCGCCGCGTTGCGAAGGGGGCTGGCGCTGGCGCATGTCAGCGGCGCCAGCGTGCATGTGCTGGGGTTGTTCGAACCGCGTGAGGAACCTCTGCTGCGCGAAGAGCGCCTGAACGAAGCCGATATCAAGCGCCAGTACGATCACTATCGTGAGCAACTGCGGGTCCTGGTCGAACGGCACCGCGGCCACGGTGTGGTGCTGACGGTCGACAGCCTCGCCGTCGACGATATCCGCAGCGACGCCATCGACTACATCAGCGAATTGCAGCCGGACCTGGTCATCAAGGACAGCGACTGCGCCTCGACCCTGGCGCGGTTGTTCGGCACCCCGCTGGACTGTGCGCTGATGCGTGGTTTCCAGGGGCTCACCCTGTTCGTGCCGAGGGCAGCTGTTTCATTACCCCGGCGCGTCATGGTCGCCGTGGATACCAGCTTCAGCGAGACCCCGACAGCCCAGCAGCAGTTCAACCAAGGTCTCATTCGCGTCGCCCAGGCTCTGGCACTGCAGTGCGGTGCCGCTCTGCATCTGTTGTCGGCCTACAACCTGGGCGGGGTATTCGCTGCGGACATGAGCGTCACCCAGGCATGGATTGAAGAGATGCGCCAGGCGCTTCAGGAACCCTTCAACGCCTTGGCTGAAGCCGAAGGCGTGGCGCATGACTGCCGCCACTTCATGCAGGGCGGCCCGGTGCAAGTGATCTGCGAACAGGTCGCCGCCCTGGAAGTCGACGCCGTGGTGATGGGTGTGGTGCAGCCCAAAGGGATGGATAAGCTGTTGGGTGACACCACTGAACGCATCGTCGGCCACCCGCCGTGCAGCGTACTCGCGGTTCACCCTCACGTGTTCGAACCCCTGGAGCCTTGGCCATGCAACTGACCTTTCTCGGCGGCACCGGGACGGTGACCGGCAGCAAATTCCTGTTGACCCGCGACCGCACGCGGATCCTGGTCGACTGCGGATTGTTCCAGGGCTACAAGCAGTTGCGCCTGCGCAACTGGGAGCCTTTGCCGCTGGCACTACGGGCGCTCGATGCGATCGTGCTGACCCACGCCCATCTCGACCATAGCGGCTACCTGCCAGTGCTGGCCAGGGAGGGTTACCACGGCCCGATCTATGCCACCCCGGCAACCTGCGCCCTGGCTGAAGTGCTTCTTCTCGACAGCGCGCGACTGCAAGAAGAACAGGCCGAACATGCCAATCGCCACGGCTACTCCAAACACACGCCGGCGCGGCCACTTTATACCGAGGAGGATGCGAAGCGGGTATTGGCGATGTTGCGGCCGGTGGGACTGCACCAGGCAACGCCGATCGCGGAGGGCATGGACCTGCTGTTGCGTACGGCTGGCCATATCCTGGGCGCTGCGACGGTGCAGATCAGTGCCGAAGGGCAGACCTTGGTCTTCTCGGGTGACCTTGGCAGGCCGCAAGACCCGATCATGCGGGCGCCGGAGCTGATCCGCACGGCAGATGTGCTGTTGGTGGAGTCCACCTACGGTGATCGCCACCACCCGGCAGAATCGACCGAGCGATCTCTGGCCCAGGTCATCAACCAGACACTCCTGCGTCATGGCATCGTCCTGGTGCCTTCATTCGCGGTGGGACGCGCCCAATTGCTGATGTATTACCTCCACAAACTCAAGCGTGATGGGCTGATCCCGGATATTCCGGTTTACCTGAACAGCCCGATGGCCACCGATGCGACCGCCCTTTATCAGCAGTTCCGAAATGAACACCGACTGTCGGCGCAGGAATGCGCCGCGATGTGCCAGGGCACACGGATCATCCACTCGGTCGATGAGTCCCGCCACCTGGACCAGTTGCGCGAGCCGGCAGTGATCATTGCCGCCAGTGGCATGGCCACCGGTGGCCGGGTGCTGCACCACCTGAAGGCACTGGCTCCCAACCCGCGCAACAGCATCCTGTTCTCCGGCTTCCAGGCCGGAGGCACGCGTGGCGCGGATATCGTCGCGGGCGCCCCCAGCGTGCGTTTGCAGGGCGAAGACGTGCCCATCCGGGCGCAGGTGCACACCTTGGAAAACCTGTCCGCTCACGCTGACGCCGACGAGATCATGGAGTGGCTGCGCGGCTTCAGCCGGCCACCGCGGCAGACCTATGTCATCCATGGCGAACCACACGCCGCCGACACCTTGCGCCGGCGGATCAGCCTGGAGCTGGGCTGGCAGGTGTGTGTACCGGACTATCAGGAAACCGTTGCCATCGACCCTGTGCGCTGAGCACGGCGCGGGAGGTAGTCATGAACACGAAAGCGCGAGCGAAACTAAGGGCCTGGATGCATCGGCCCAGGGGCAGCCTTGGCTGGATCGTGGCCATCGCCGCGTTGCTCATGGCAGCCTCTGTCTACCGCGCCGTGAGCCCCAGCTGGCGCATGCCGATGCGTGATCCGGCCGTGCTCCTGAGCCTGCTGGCATTGTGCGCGTTGCTGGGCTGGGTCGTGCAGCGCGGAGTGCGCCGTACGGTCGGCAAAGCGATCTTCAACAGCCGGGAGACGGGCGGGCAGGCCAGACTGGCGTTGCTGCGCGCGATCACCCGGGAATCCAACACGCTGATGGTCATGCTGTTGCTCCTGGCGGTTCTGGGCAGTGCCACGGTATGGCAGGCTGGGCGCGCCGTGGCGCAGATCGTGGGAAACTGCTCGGCGAACCTGCAGGCACAGGTGCAGGTACCCGAAGAGGCGCGGCTTGCGGCGTTGGTTGGCAAGCCCGTGTGTGCCTGCCTGGCGCAAACCTTCCTGGAGCGCAATGGGGTGATCCGCCTGGCGTTGTTCGGGACACCGATGCAGCAGGTGAGTGGCCTGCGGGCGCTGACCGCCGCCGACGAGCAGCGTTGCCTCGCGCGGTTCGACCTGCTACCCGAGACAGGCAATTTGAACACGCCTTGACCACAAAGTGAGTGCTGTTGCCTGGACGCTCAATGAATGAAGGGGGCCGCACATGGCACGGGAGATTGCCATGTGCGGCCACGCCTTGGGCCTGGCGCGGCTCAGAGGGTGAGGCGATGGATGACCTGGCTCGGGTCATCCGGGTCCGCGGCCGTGGTGAAGCCTGCTGCCTTGGCCAGGTCGCGCATTGGCTGGTTGGCAGCCGAGTCAATCGAGTACATCTGCCGAAAGCCCTGAGCCTTGGCGTGATCGATCAGGTGGCTGAGCAGGATTCGGCCTAGCCCATGATGTTGCCAACTGTCGAGTACCGTCACCGCGCACTCGCACTCAGCCTTGTCGGCACCGGCGGCATAGCGCGTAATGCCCACTTCCTGCAATTCACCCTCGACGTGGGCCAGGGCGACGTAAGCAGCTTGGCGGTCCTCGTCGACCTTCATCAACTGGTCGAGCAGGGCGTCACTGGGTTCCTTGACCTGGCAGAGGAAGCGAAAGTGCCGCGATTCGGGCGACAAGCGTTCGATGAAGGCCTTTTCGCGTGTCCGGTCCTTGGCTTGCAGCGGCCGGACCAGCACGTGGGTGCCGTTGTCCAGGGCTTCGACCCAATGCTCGCCGGCAGGTGTCGGAAAGATGGATTTGGAGGGTTGACGTGAAGTCTCGGCGGGGGGCATGGCAATATCCTCGGCAGTGATTGAACTAGGGAAGGTAAGCGTCGGCTGTGGACCTGAAGCAGGCTTGACCGTTGTCAAGGTCGTGCACGACAACACCCTTGATCACGCCGCTGCCCGCCAGCAGCAGGTGAGATGGCTGGCCAGGCAACTGGGCGTTTCGCGCTGGGATTCATTTGGCTTTCCAGTACTTCTGCATTTCCAGAAACAGGAACGAGGCGGTCCAGGTGATCAGCACCAGGCCTGTCAGTGCCTGTAGGCCAGTGAGGTATTTCAGGTGACCGGTGGGCGCGATGTCGCCGAAGCCAATGGTGGTGTAGGTGGTGAAGGAAAAATAAACGCAGTCCAGGAAGCTCCCGTCGAAACTACCGCTGAGCGTTCCCCAGCCCTCGGCATGGGACATCAGGTAATAGGCCAGGGCAAAGCACCAGACCTCCACGGCATGTGCCAACAACGCGCCGAACACCCCCGCGACGATACGGAACCGACTCCACAGCCTCAGGCGCGGTAGCCAGTCATTCAAGCGCAGCAGGCATTCGTAGTGAATGACGACCACCAGGATCACGATCAGCATGTTGATCAGCGTGACAGTGAGCATCGTCGTTACTCGGGTCGGGGCTGCAGGGACACTGCATGCTGATGGTCAACTTGTCGCCGGTGGGGTGAAGGATCTGCAGCAGCAACGTCAAGCCGCCTCGGCGCTGTTTCTGCCCCCGGCCATGATGCGCTCGCGCGCAACAGTGTCCTGCTGCTTGTTTCTATCCCTGCAGCAGGCGAGGCGATTGATAAAGGTCAAACCCGGCGAATCGACGCTGCACCGTTGACAAATGTCAGGCCGCTGGCGGCGCCGCTTCCAATACTCCGGGTCGGGCAGACCACCAAAGAGGCTCTACGCCGGGCAACCCGGAAAGCTCGCCACGGGGGATTCTGGATTTGCCTTTGCAGCAACGTGGCACGATTATCGTCCACGCGATCGCTTGCGTACTGCTCAGCTTGATCCTGCCTGGCATGAGCGCAGGTTCCTGGGCTGCCAGGTTGAGGCGCCTGCCTTGAGCTAGAGCCCGAGTCGCGCACGTCGCATTCCTTGAGGAGTTGAGCATGAACGATTTTACCCCTTGGTCGTCCTTGGCAGGCGGCGCCATGATCGGTTTGGCCGCGGGGCTGTTTGCCGTGGCCAATGGGCGCATTGCCGGTATCAGTGGCCTGATCGGGTCGTTGTTGCAGCGTGGCGCAGAAGGGCGGGGCGAGAAAGCGTCGTTCTTGCTGGGGATCTTCGTCGCGCCGCTGCTGTGGCAGGTGTTTACGACGATGCCACCTGTGCATTTCACCGCCTCGCCCTGGGCGCTAATGGTGGCCGGGTTGCTTGTGGGTATCGGCACACGCTATGGCGCAGGCTGCACCAGCGGCCATGGCGTGTGTGGGCTGGCTCGGTTATCGCCACGCTCTGCGGTGGCAACGCTGTGTTTCATGAGCGCCGGATTTGCCACTGTCTTTCTCCTTCGTCATGTCCTGGCAGGTGCTTAACATGCAGCGATTCATTGGTTTCCTCGCCGGGGCCCTGTTCGGCATGGGGCTGTTGGTGTCGGGGATGGCGAACCCTGCCAAGGTCCTTGGCTTTCTCGACCTTGCTGGGCAGTGGGATCCATCGCTGGCACTGGTGATGGTCGGCGCCATCGGCATGGCGTTGCTGCCCATGACGTGGGCACGGCGGCAAGCCGTGGCGTTGCTGGGAGGACGGATGCAGATGCCAACGCGGCATGACGTCGATCATCGGCTGGTCGGCGGCAGTCTGGTCTTCGGGGCCGGCTGGGGGCTTGCCGGCATTTGCCCTGGTCCTGCGTTGGTGCTGCTGGTGGGTGGGTATTGGCAGGCCTGGCTGTTCGTGGCAGCGATGCTTGCTGGCATGCTGCTGGTCAATGCCTTGGAAGTTTCACGCAACTGAACAAGGCAGTGCACCAAAGAAGTTGTCGCGACTTGAGCGCGAATGTGGCCATGCACGGGCATGCGTGATGGAAAGGTGAGGCCGTGCAGGTTTTGCACGTGGGGCACTGTGTGTGCTCGACCCGGGCTGGGATGCCAATGTCCAAGGCAAATAAGCAATGGCGCCAGAGTGCGCAAGAAACGGAGAGCATCCCCCCGTACCGCACCCGATAGTACCCGCGCACCCTGCAAATCACCTTCAGGACGAGGTACAGATCATGCAACTGGCAGGCAAAGTGGCAATCATCACCGGTGCCAGCTCTGGCATCGGCCGTGCGGCGGCGAAACTGTTCGCCCGGCACGGCGCCAATCTGGTGCTCACAGCGCGGCGTCAGGCTGAGCTCGAGCAGTTGGCGGCGGACATCACGGCAGGCGGACACGGCCGGGTCTTTACGGTGGCCGGTGACATCACCGATGCGGCGCTGGCCAGGGAACTGGTGGACGCGGCAGTGTCGCGCTTCGGTGGCCTCGATATCGCCTTCAACAATGCAGGCACCCTCGGTGAGCTGGCTGCCGTTCCCGAGCTGACGCTGGACGCCTGGCAACATACCTTGCACACCAACCTGACCAGCGCTTTCCTCTGCGCCCAGGCGCAGATTCCGGCGCTGCTGGCCCGTGGCGGTGGCTCGCTGATCTTCACCTCGACCTTCGTCGGCCACGCGGTGGGTATGCCGGGCATGGCTGCTTATGCGGCCAGCAAGGCGGGCCTGGTCGGCCTGGTCCAGATCATCGCGGCGGAGCAGGGTGCCCTCGGGATACGCGCCAATGCGTTGCTGCCGGGCGGTACCGACACGCCGATGGGCCGCAGTGTGATGAGCAGCCCCGAGGCCCAGGCCCATGTCGAAGGGTTGCACGCCCTCAAACGCCTGGCCAGGCCGGAGGAAATCGCCGAGGCGGCACTGTTCCTGGCCTCGGACGCATCAAGCTTCATGACCGGGTCGGCGATGGTGGTGGATGGCGGGATATCGGTGGTGCGCGGCTGAGGCGCGCCATAATATGTCATGCTGGGGCATATCACCCTTTTCGGCATTGCAGGTCCACCGCCTGCTCGGCGCTATGGCGTGCACGTCAACGTCGGTCACAGTGACAATATGAAGGTCCGCGACCCCTTTCTGCACCTGCTCGACAGCCACTGAGCTGTCGAGCAGGCGCGGGCCGTGGCTACTTCAATCGGCCTGCTTGGGCGCAAATCGCAGGATCAGGCAGGCGATGACTGCCGACAGCAACGAGCCCAGCAAGATGCCGATCTTGGCTGCATCGATCTTCTCGGCCTGGCCCGGGAACGCCAGTTCGCCGATGAACAGGCTCATGGTGAAGCCGATACCGCAGAGCATCGCCACGCCGTAGATCTGCAGCCAGCTGGCGCCTTGGGGTTTGCTGGCCAGGCCGGTCTTGACCGCCAGCAGCACGCCACCGAATACACCGAGCTGCTTGCCCAGCAGCAGGCCCAGGGCAATGGCCAGCGGCAGTGGGGCAAAGATGTCGTCAAGGCCCAGGTCGCCGAACGAGACGCCGGCGTTGGCAAAGCCGAAAGCCGGCACGATGAGGAAACCGACCCACGGCGCCAGGCCATGCTCCAGCTTGAGCAGCGGGCTGGCCTCGCGGGCCTCGCTGCTGCCTGTGCTGTACGGGATCAACAGGGCGCCGACCACGCCGGCGATGGTGGCGTGCACGCCTGACAGCAGGGTCACGTACCACAGCGCGGCCACGCCGATCAGGTAGGGCCACAGGCTGACCACGCGCAGGCGGTTGCAGGCCAGCAGGATGGCGATGATGCCGGCGGCACCAGCCAGTGCCAGCAGGTTCAGCGACGAGGTGTAGAACACCGCGATGATTGCCACCGCGCCCATGTCGTCGATGATCGCCACCGACACCAGCATTACCTTCAGTGACAGCGGCGCATGTCGTCCGAGCAGGGCCAGGGCGCCGACGGCGAAGGCGATGTCGGTGGCGGCGGGGATCGCCCAGCCGTTGGACAGCCCGGGTTCACCGCCTGCCACCGCCAGGTATATGAGCGCCGGCACGGCCATGCCCATCAGTGCTGGCAGTGCCGGCAGGCGGCGCTGCTCCCAGCTGGCCAGGCGGCCGTCGACCAGCTCGCGCTTGATCTCCAGGCCTACCAGCAGGAAGAAGATCGCCATCAGACCATCGTTGATCCACATGTGCACGGTCATCGGGCCGAGTTTCTCGGTCAGCACCGGGCCGACGGGCAGGTGCAGCAGGTGCTGGTAGGCGCTGGCCCAGGGACTGTTGGCAATGACGATGGCCAGCGCGGCGGTGAACATCAGCAAGACGCCGCCGGCCGCTTCGGTGGCCAGCAGGTGACGCAGCATGGAGCGCGGCTTGAGGGTAGGAAGGGGTGCAGTCATGTAACGGTCCTCGTTCATGGCATCACCCTCGCAATGGCAGTGGCGTGGCGGACAACGGGCACGGCGGGACGCTGGCTCCGGACTGGGCGGGCCACTGCGGCGAAGGGCGAGAAGAAGGATGGGGAATGCGGCACGGCAACCCACGCCGTGAAGACACGGGGCAGGAAGGGCCATGGGGAATGGAGGCATGCGTGCAACATGGACAAATCTCACGGAAAACAAATGAATGTTCTCCGTATTCGGGAAGGCTCCCGGGCGCACGCAGCACACGCCAGGCGGTCATTCTAGCTATCCGATCGCAGGAATGCGTCAACATTTTGCGTCCAAATGTTGCCAGGTCAAGGTGGGGCAGCCCGGTATCGGCCATGGCCAGAGGGCCCCACGCTTTGGGCCCACTCGTTACCTAGGCTGCCTGCATTCACATCGAAAACCTGTCAGCGCACCCGCTCAAGGCTTTTCAGCGCAAGGTCGAGGGCTTTTTGCATGTCCAGCCGCGCCGACCGCCCGACATCCTTGTCACCGAGCTGATAGTTGCGTTCCGACGGCAGGATGGGAGCGGTGAGGTCCTCGGCATCCATCCGCTCGAAGTCATGCTGGTCACCGATGCTCATGGCGCTGCGGCGCAACAGCATGCGTACCTGTTCGGGCTGCAGGTTCGGGTTGATCGACAACATCGCCGCCACCAGGCCCGTGACCATCGGCGTGGCATAGGAGGTACCGCAATGCACTGCGCCGGGCGGCCCTGCTTCGAGGGTCGAGGCGTGGGCGCAGGCGGCAGCGGTGATGTCCACCCGCATGTCCATGTTCGAGCTGCTGCGCCTGACGGCAAAGGCCGGGTCGTCAACGGCGCGCTCGCCTCCCTGGGCGCGCTGGTGGCCGCCGGCCACCAGCAACTGCTCGGTGATGAACGAGGAGGGTAGGCGGTAATCGTCGGTGCCGGCAAAGGTCGAGCCATTGCCGGCGGAGTTCACCACCAGCACATCGGGGTGCGACTTGCGCAGCCAGAGAAAGAACTCTTCCAGCAATTCCTCGTAGCCGCTCATGGCAAGCCCTGAGCGCAACAAGGAGTCGACTTCTTCACCCTCGGCGTTGCGGGTGCCGACGCGGTGGATGCCCCAGCTCCAGTTGAGCACGCGCACGCCGTCCTCGACGAGGTTGACCGAGGCCGCGATATTGGCCGTGATACCGGCATCGGAGTTGCGCTCGACGATCACCTCGAAACCGCCGCTGGCCGGTTCCAGGCCGCGCAGGAAGCCGGTGTTGCCACCATTGTTCCAGCCGGCGGCAAGAATGCCGGCGACCGTGGTGCCATGCGTGTCTGGCTGGTCCGCGTCGCGGGCGTACAGGCACCGCGGGGAATGGCACACGCACCCAGGTAATCGGCAAAGTCCGGGCTGTCGAAGTCGACATCGCGTTCGATCAGGCCGATGCGCAGCGGCTGTGGCTGGATGACAGCCTGCTTGCCAGGCAGGCGTCGCTGGTAGAAATCGACCGCGTCCAGGAAGCGGTTCGCCGCCCACTCGTCAGAGTCCCGGGGTGGGGTGTGGGGGCGTTCCTGTTCGGCCTGTTCCGGCGCCGACTCTTCGATGACCACCGCATCGACGCTGGCCTCGCTGCTCAGGCGTAGAACCAGGGCATCGCGTTGCTCCAGATTGCGTGCCGGCAGGCGCAACTGATAGAGGTTCAGCGGCGCAATGCTGCCGACGACGTTGGCCCCATATTTGCCCGCCAGGCGTTCGGCCTCCTGGCGACCATCATGACGTTCCTCGATCAACAGACTCACCAGGTTCACATACGTAGTCAGACCGTCCATGTTCCTCGCCACTTCGTCTGGCCCTGCGGCCAGTACGTGACTGTTGCGCAGTGTCAGCCATACAGCGTTGCTGGTGCGCGTGCCATGTTCAAGCCAGAGCGGGCCGCTTTGCCGCTCGCTGCTGTCCAGCCGCAGGCGTAGCCGATCCGCTTCGCGCACCACCGCGCTGGAGGGGATCGTCTTGTCGCCGAGTTTCAGTGTCGGCGGCTGGGCGCTCAGCCCCCGGACGGTCAGGCACCAGTCTTGGCGCCGGGTGTCCAGCAGGTCACCGCAACGCTTCAGGCTTTCGATACGCAAGCCTTCCGACGCCTGTGCCATTGCGCCTGCGAGCAACATGAGCAGGGTGATGAAGGCGGCGAGCAGTACGGCCATGGGGCGGTTTCCTTGCTGAGGGCCTGCAGTTCCGACTGCTGCGCAGCGCGCTTGGTTCAGCTGTCAGAGGTATGGCCTTGCCTTGAGGCCCACGCCACGGCGCACAGTGTCACGCCCGCCACGTTCAGCGAGACCGGATTGAAGGCGTCCACCAGCATCGACGGCTGCATCACCGCCACATCCACCAGCAGCCCAAGCAGCACGCCCGCGGCGACCAGCAACGGCCAGGCCAGGCTCGGCATCAGCAGCAGTGCGGCGAGTACCAGTTCAGCTACGCCGGCAATTTGTGACAGCCAGGCTGCGTGCCCCAGTCCGTGAGCCTGCAACAACAACTGCTCACCGGGGCTGAGCAACAGCAGCTTGGGCACCAGCCCGTGGTAGGCGAAGATGAACGCCAGGCTGGCGCGCGCCAGCCAGTGCACCTGGCGCAGGCGGTTCATGGCTGGCCCTGGAGAAAGCGTCGCTGGTGGTCCGGGCTCGGCAGCAGGCATTGGTCGTGCTTGCCGAACAGGCGATAGCGATTGAGTGCCACACGATCGTACAGCCAGTCCCGTAGTCCCTGCGGGCAGATGCGCAGTACCCGCAGCAGCGGCCAGGCGCCGGGCAGTTGTCGGGTGATTTCGAAAAACGCCGCGGAGCGCACCCAGCAGTTCTGGTCACGGATCACCGCCATGGTGTCGAACGCCGCTAGCGGCAGGCCCGCCCAGGCGAGCAGCGCCTGGCCTTGCGCTGACTGCACCGTGGCCAGGCGGATGCGTTGATGGCGATCATGGCGGATCACGAATTTCGCCCAGCCATTACACAGCTTGCACACACCGTCGAACAGCAAGACGGTTTCTCCTGGCGCAAGCAGTGGCGCAGGGGTAGGGCGTTTCAGGGCAGCGGGCATGGCTTGATTCCGTTCAGGCGGTGGGCCGGTATTGTATAGCGGTCAGGCAGGCGAAGGGGCATGTACGCGCGGTGGGTGGATCACCTGCAAAGGCCCTGGCCTGCACCCCTTGGCCAAAGCCGGTATGATACGCGCCCGTCAGCGGAGTGCCCCATGGCCAAAGACATCGATAATCCGTGCATCTCGCTATGCCAGCTCAACAGCGAGCTGTGCGTCAGCTGTGGCCGGACCCGGGACGAGATCCGTAAATGGCGCGGCATGAAGCGCCCGGAGAAGATGGCGACCGTGCAGCGCGCGGCGGCGCGTATGAAGGCTATCGTCAAGAAGAACGCCAAGCGCCAGGTCATGGCGTCGTGAACGGGTAGTCCGAGGGTTCGAAGCGTTGCTGTGTGTCCATTTGGACGCCACGCAGATGCGCGGTTTCCTCGAACACGGCATACAGCGGGTCGGCGGCATAACCGATCAGCAGCGCGCGGCGCGGTGCACCGCTGGCATTCAAGCTGCCGGCATGTACCAGGTCGACATCGAACACCAGGGCGTCGCCCGCTCGCCCGGAAAGCTGGACGCTGCGTGATTCGTCACTGAAGTCGAAAGGTGGCGCGTCCGGGGCGGGGCGATGGCTGCAGGGGACGATACGGGTGGCTCCGTTGTCCGGGCCGTAATCGTCCAGGTAGACCATCACCCCCACCGTGTCGCCCGGGCGCTGCGCCGACAGGTCACGGTGCAGGCGTTGATGGCCACCCCCGGCAACGGGGGCGCGCCCCTCGACCTGGTAGAGGAAGAACCTTTCGCCGATCAACGCGCCAACCGCTGCCAGCACCTGCGGCAAGCGGCAAACGGCCTGGACCGCTGCTGCGCCATCCAGTTGCGCATGACGCCAGTCCCTGGCGCGGGGCACCGGCCAGTCCTCCGAGGGTTTCACCCCAGCCTCGAATAGCCGACGCAGCTCGTCCAGCCATTGTGTCGGGATCGCCTGGCGGAGCAGGGCATAGCCCGCCTGGTGCAGCTGTTGGTGATGGGGCATGGCACTCTCGCTATCCCTGTCAGTCGTGTGTTGGCCAAGGGTAGTGAGCCTGGCCGGCTTTTGCGAGCGTCACGGGTAGCGTGCACTTGGCCAATCACTTCTAGACTTGCGCACATCACCTGTATCCCGTGGGAGAGGCCCATGCGCAGACTCTGGCAAAAGTACCTGGCACTGCTCGACGCCGACCTCAGCGCCAAAGTGTTCGACAACTTGAAGAACCTGCTGGTGTGCGCGCTGCTGTTCGCCGCAGGCACCGAGGCGATTCACGGTGACCAGCAGATCCTGCTGGGCTTGTGGGTGTCGAGTTTCACTGGCTGGGGGCTGATCCTGGTGTCGGCGCTGCTGTTGCTGCTGAACGTCAGCGATACCTTGCACCGGCTGGCCAAGCTGCCTTACCACACGGCATTGCAGGTGATCCTGTGTTTGCTTTACCTGGTGCTGGCTTCGCGGGTGGTCGAGATCGTCTGGAGCTTCCGGGCGGAGTAGGGGCTGGCGAAGCCATGAAAGATCCTCGCGCGCCCCGTTGCGGCTCGTCAGGCGGTATGCCAAGACATTCGCCGACGAATCCCGGATAATACCCGCCATTTTCGCCCGCTTCCTGGTACCCCCTCGCATGGAAATCAAGGTCAATTTTCTCGACAACCTCCGTCTCGAAGCCAAGTTCGACGACTTCACGGTGATCGCCGACCAGCCGATCCGCTACAAGGGTGACGGCTCGGCCCCGGGGCCGTTCGACTACTTCCTGGCCTCGTCGGCCCTGTGCGCGGCGTACTTCGTCAAGCTGTACTGCCAGACCCGCGACATTCCGACCGAGAATATCCGCCTGTCGCAGAACAACATCGTCGACCCCGAGAACCGCTACAACCAGATCTTCAAGATCCAGGTCGAGCTGCCCGAGGACATATCCGAGAAGGACCGCCAGGGCATCCTGCGCTCCATCGACCGTTGCACCGTGAAGAAAGTGGTGCAGACCGGCCCCGAGTTCATCATCGAGCAGGTCGACAACCTCGACGCCGATGCCCAGGCATTGCTGATGCCGGTGTCGGACACCACCACCTACATCCCGGGCAAGGACCTGCCGCTGGAGCAGACCATCGCCAACATGTCTGCCCTGCTGGCGGAGCTGGGGATGAAGATCGAGATCGCCTCGTGGCGCAACATCGTGCCCAACGTCTGGTCGCTGCACGTGCGCGACGCGCAGTCGCCGATGTGCTTCACCAACGGCAAGGGCGCCACCAAGGAAGCGGCGCTGGCCTCGGCGCTGGGTGAGTTCATCGAGCGCTTGAACTGCAACTTCTTCTACAACGACCAGTTCTGGGGCGAGGACATCGCCAACGCCGCGTTCGTGCATTACCCCAACGAGCAGTGGTTCAAGCCTGGGCCCAAGGACGCGCTGCCGGCCGAGATCCTCGATGATTACTGCCTGCAGGTCTTCAACCCCGACGGCGAGCTGCGCGGCTCGCACCTGTACGACACCAACTCGGGCAACAAGGAGCGCGGTATCTGCTCGCTGCCGTTCGTGCGCCAGTCGGACGGCCAGACGGTGTACTTCCCGTCCAACCTGATCGAGAACCTGTACCTGAGCAACGGCATGAGCGCCGGCAACACCCTGGCCGAGGCGCAGGTGCAGTGCCTGTCGGAGATCTTCGAGCGGGCGGTCAAGCGCGAGATCCTCGAAGGCGAGCTGTGCCTGCCGGACGTGCCGCAGGAGGTACTGGCCAAGTACCCGGGCATCGTCGCCGGCATCCAGGGGCTGGAGGAGCAGGGCTTCCCGGTGCTGGTCAAGGACGCGTCGCTGGGCGGTGAGTTCCCGGTGATGTGCGTGACCCTGATGAATCCGCGCACCGGCGGCGTGTTCGCTTCGTTCGGTGCCCATCCGAGCTTCGAGGTGGCGCTGGAACGCAGCCTGACCGAGCTGCTCCAGGGGCGCAGTTTCGAGGGCCTGAACGATCTGCCGCAGCCGACCTTTGACAGCCTCGCGCTAACTGAACCGAACAACTTCGTCGAGCACTTCATCGACTCCAGCGGCGTGGTGTCGTGGCGCTTCTTCAGCGCCAAGGCCGACTTCGAGTTCGTCGAGTGGGACTTCTCGGGCCACGGCGAGGACTCCAACCAGCAGGAGGCGCAGACGCTGTTCGGCATTCTCGAGGACCTGGGCAAGGAGGTGTACATGGCCGTGTACGACGACCTTGGCGCCACCGCCTGCCGCATCCTGGTGCCGGGTTATTCGGAGATCTACCCGGTCGAGGACCTGATCTGGGACAACACCAACCGGGCGCTGGGTTTCCGTGCCGACATCCTCAACCTGCACAAGCTGGACAACCGCTCGCTGAAGCTGCTGCTCAAGCGTCTGGACAATGCCGAGGTGGACGACTACACCACCATCACCACGCTGATCGGCGTCGAGTTCGACGACAACACGGTGTGGGGCCAGCTGACCATCCTCGAGCTGAAACTGCTGATTCACCTGGTACTGCAGCGCTTCGAGGACGCCAAGGAGCTGGTCGAGATGTTCCTGCAGTTCAACGACAACACCGTCGAGCGCGGGCTGTTCTACCAGGCGCTGAACGTGGTGCTGGAGGTGGTGCTGGACGATGAGCTGGAGATGGCCGACTACGAGGCCAACTTGCGCCGCATGTTCGGCAATGAGCGGATGGACGCGGTGCTGGGCTCGGTGGATGGCAGCGTGCGTTTCCATGGCTTGACCCCCACCAGCATGGGGCTCGAAGGGCTTGACCGTCACCTGCGTCTGGTCGAGAGCTACAAAAAGCTGCACGCCGCACGGGCGAGAGCGGCCGGGTTGAGCAGTTGATCATGTCTTGGATGCCAAGGGCCGCCTAAGCGGCCCTTTCTTTTTGGGACAGCGGCTTGCACCGGGGCTGGAGCAGCTGCTGCACGACCCGGGCTTATCCTGGTCACTTTCCAACTCCAACCGCGACGATGCACCACAGTGGCGCAATCCACAGGGTTGGTCTTAGCTGTTGCGGGCCCGGCGAGCGGTTGCCGCCCGTTGGGAAAAGATCGTCAGGGATAGGCCCAAGGAGGGTTGGATGAACAGGAAAATGCTGGCTGGCGCGATACTGCTGTGGATGTGCTCGATGACGGCGCAGGCCGACTGCGCGGTACTGGGACCCTGGGAGGACCCTTGTGCCGGCCCGGTGCTGGGCCCGACGACCTGCGTGTGCGAGCGCTGATCACAGTGAAAGTGCAGGGAAGCATCAATCATTGACCAGGAGGTTACCCATGAAGAAAGTCATGTTGGCTGTACTGCTGCTGTGGGGCTTTTCCGTGACGGCCCAGGCGTCGTGCCCGGTGTTCGGCCCGGGCACAGACCCTTGCGCGGGACCCGTGTTCGGGCCTTCGACCTGCGAGTGCCCTTGATTCCATGGCCGCCTGAGACGGCAGGCGCGAGCTTGCGCGGCGGATAACGGGCGAAAACCAGGCCGGGCTGGCTGCGCACCGATCACTGCGTATTCGAGGGGCTTGGAACATCTCGCTGATCGTGCAGCCCGGCCAGCACCTCGGCGGCGGTGGTGACATGACCGAAATGGTGCTTCCACAGGTCGATGCCCAACTGCCCGGAGCGGTCCAGCGAGGAACCCATGGTCAGGTCGGTGACCAGTGTCGGGGTAAGCCCCGCATCGAACAGGGCGAAGCCTGCGGCCAGCACGCAGGTCTCGGTCTGCAGCCCGCAGACCAACACACGCTCGACGCCGAGGCTTTTGATGTAGTCGAGTGTCTCGGCGCTCTGGCCGTAGCCATGCTTGATGAACACCTTGTCCGCCTCGACCAGGGCCACGTCCTCGCTGGCCGGGTGCCAACCGAGCTGGCGCTGGAAAGGTGTGACCTGCTCGTCGTGCAGTTCGACCGAAGCGATCGTGGGGATGTGCGCGGACAACACGCGGATGCCGTCCACCAGTTTCTCGGAAGGGCTGAAGGTGGATTGCACATCGACGATGAGCAGGACTTGCTGCATGGCGGTTTCCCGGGCGAGGTTCGAAAGCTGGCGAGTATACCGCCGCACGCCGGTTTATTGCGGCAAGGGCCTCTCTATCAACGTGGCGCGTTCACCTGACAATCCGCTTGAGGGCCTCGCCTGCAATTTCGCGGGTCAGTGACTCTGCACCCATATGCCTTCCCAGGCGCAATGCCTGCCCGGACCACAGGTTGCTGAAATCACTGTTGCCTTGCGGGTCGGTGATCGCGCGCAGCGGCATCAGCGCGCCGCCGGCCAACGGGAAACGCGGGGCGAGGGCGCTCATCGGGCCCAGCTCGCGCATGAGGCGGTTGTTGATGCCGCGGGCCGGGCGGCCGGTGAACAGGTTGGTCAGCGCGGTATCGCTGGCGGGGGCGTTGTCCAGGGCGCGGCGGTGTGCAGGTGACACCTTGGCCTCGGGGCAGAACAGGTAGGCGGTGCCGATCTGCACGGCCGAGGCGCCCAGGGCCAGGGCGGCGAGCAGGCCGCGGTGATCGGCCACGCCGCCTGCCGCGATCACCGGCAGGCTCACCGCATCGACGATCTGCGGCACCAGGGCGAAGGTGCCGATCTGGCTGGTGATGTCGTTGCTGAGGAACATGCCGCGATGGCCGCCGGCCTCATAGCCCATGGCGATGATCGCGTCGCAGCCATGCTGTTCCAGCCAGATCGCTTCCTCCACCGTGGTGGCGCTGGACAGCACCCTGGCGCCTGCCGCCTTGACCCGCTGCAGCAGCGCCGGCGCTGGCAGGCCGAAGTGGAAGCTGACCACTTCCGGGCGCAGTTCCTCCACCAGCTTGCAGCTTTGTTCGTCAAAGGGCGCGCGATTGGACACCGGCGTCGGCGCCTCGAAGTCCGCGCCGACTTCATCGTAGAAGGGCTTTAGCGCCTGTTTCCAGCGAGCGTCTTGCTCGGGGTCTGGCGCCGGCGGTTGATGGCAGAAGAAGTTCAGGTTGAGCGGACCCTGGCAGGCGGCACGGAAGGTGTCGATTTCGCCGCGCAACTGCTCGCTGGAGAGCATGGCGCAGGGCAGGGCGCCCAGGCCCCCGGCATTACCGACGGCGATGGCCATGGCTGAGCCGGTGGCGCCGGCCATGGGCGCCTGGAGGATGGGCAGCTCGATGCCAAGCAAATCGAGGATGCGGCGGTCTTGCCAGGTGCTCATGGGCGACTCCTTGAGTGCGGTGGGATCCAGAGTAGCTACAGGGCCTTGCTGACCTGGATGTCGCTGATCTTGTCAGCGTCGTCGCCATGGATCTTGCGCAGGGCTTCCTGCGCCTGCTCCAGGGAGGCGTCGGGCATCAGGGCGAAATCCCAGCGGCGTTCGCCGTCGAGCTTGTACTTGATCACGTACTTGATGGTCTGGGTCATGCTGGCCTCATCCGAGTTTCGACGACGAGCGACGAATGATCTTGATCTTGTGGGTCAGGCTTGGCTTGCGCGTCACGGAGATCGGGCGGGTGGTCACGGTGTCGATGGTGATGTTCCAGAAACCGGTGCTGGGAACGGTGATCTTCGCCGGGAATTTCTCGAAGTGGCCGCCGTGGTAGGTATGCCGGCCGCCATTCTTGAAGCTGCGGAAGTTGGCGTCGTTCATCAGGCGGATGTTGCAGCGCTGGGAACACTCGATGACGACGATATCGTCCTCGTTCAGGTGTTCGCGCTGGTGTACGAATTTCATGGGGCGCTCCGCAAGGATTGTTTCTGCAAACGCGAAAGATATCACGATGTGAGGTTACACTTGCGCCCGGGCTGACCAAGCCAAGGAGATTTCCGCCAGACGTGGGAGCAAAAACGCCTGGACGTGGTCAGAGGATGACTTTGAAGTTGGAGAGTATGTGCATGAAATGGGTAATAGCGGCAGCGGTGCTGGCATTGGGAGGCTGTGTCAGCGTGACGGAACTCGAGCAGTCCCACGCCACCTTGGACGTGATCTCTGGCAAGACGCCACGTGAATACGCCGACTGCGTGAAGCGCAAGCTGGCTGAAACGCGCGATCCGTTGCAGGAGGAGGTGCGCGGGGAAAACCTGCGCCTGACCGTACCGCAGAAGCTGACGGCTGGCGTGGGCCCGGCGGCGCTGCTCGATATCGACAAGCGCGGCAGCGGCAGCGCGATCAAGGTCTACGAGCGGTTGAACAACTTCCCGCTGCGCCTGGGCGACGTGCGCACTGCCGCAACTCAATGCATATCAGGTTCTTGATCCAGCTCAGTTAATCGGCAATTAGCTGGCGTATTGCCACTTTCCTTCCCGGCGGCACGTTGTCGCAGGCCGGGGAATAGGCCTAGTATTTCTGGGCTTATATCGTTTGAGCCTAAGCTTATAACAAGGAAATGGAGCCTCCGTGATGAAACCCCTGAGCCATGTCGTGATCGGCAGCTTGCTGATCTTGGCCTGGCCCTCGGCGCACGCTGCCGACGGCCAGAAAATCTTCAACCAGGGCGGGCAGAATCCCGCCGCCATGGCTTGCCTCGGCTGCCATGGCCCGGACGGCAAAGGCATCGCCGCCGCCGGCTTTCCCCGCTTGGCCGGCTTGCCTGCCGGTTATCTGAGCAAGCAATTGCAGGACTTTCGCAGTGGCAGCCGCAAGCAGGCGGTGATGGAACCACTGGCCAAGGCCCTGGACGATGCGGAAATCGAAGCGATCAGCGCCTACCTGGCCAAGCTGCCAGCCGATCCCGCACCTGACACGCGGCGTCAGCAGATTGCCACCAATCCGGTGGCTCGCCTGGCCCTCTATGGCGACTGGAGCCGCAAGATTCCCGGTTGCGTGCAGTGCCATGGCCCGGGTGGCAGCGGTGTCGGCGAGCACTTCCCGCCGTTGGCCGGGCAGCCGGCCGGCTACCTGGTGGCACAGCTCAACGCCTGGCGCGATGGCAGCCGCAGCAACGACCCCAACCAGCTGATGGTGGATGTCGCCAAAGCGATGACCGATGCCGAGGTCAAGGCGGTTGCCGACTACTTCGCACAGCCGGCGAGCCAGGAGGCCAAGCCATGAAAACCCTTATGCCAAGCCTGTTGCTGTTGGCCATGGGCGCTGCCCAGGCCACCCCTATCGCCATGGAAGACCAGTCCCAGCTCAAGGTGCCGGGCGTGCAGGCGGCCCCGCAATTCGTACCGCCCGCGGAAAGCGCCATTCCGGACAACGCCTTTGGCAAGATGGTCCGTGAAGGGCATGCGCTGTTCGTCGATACCCGCAGGCTGATGCCCGAAGCCGTCGGCAATGGCCTGAACTGCAGCAACTGCCACCTCGACCAGGGCCGCCTGTTCCATTCCGCGCCGCTTTGGGGCGCCTATCCGATGTATCCGGCGTACCGCAAGAAAAACGACAAGGTCAACACCTTCGCCGAACGCATCCAGGGCTGTTTCAGCTTCAGCATGAACGGCAAGCCGCCGGCGGCCGACAGCCCGCAGATGACCGCGTTGAGCGTCTATGCCTACTGGCTGTCGACCCAGGCGCCGACGGGGGTGGAGATCGCCGGTCGCGGCTACCCGGAAGTGCCGAAGCCCAAGGATGGCTACGACTTCAAGCGCGGCGAGCAGGTGTATGACCAACAATGCGCGATCTGCCACGGCGGTAACGGCGAAGGGCAGAAGGTGGCCGGGGACTACGTGATGCCGCCGTTGTGGGGCAAGGACTCGTACAACTGGGGGGCTGGCATGCACCGGATCAATACGGCGGCGTCGTTCATCAAGTACAACATGCCATTGGGCAAGCCCGGTAGCCTGAGCGACCAGCAGGCCTGGGACGTGGCAGCCTGGATCAATCGCCATGAGCGGCCGCAGGATCCGCGCCTGGTCGAGGGCTCTATCGAGAAGACCCGGCTGAAGTTCCATGCCAATGACGGGGTTAACCTCTATGGGCAGAAAGTCGATGGCGTGTTGATCGGGCAGGGGATCGGCGGTTGAGCCGAAACCCTCGCGGGGCAAGCCCGCCCCCACGCCCGGCAAGGGATGATCGTGGGGGCGGGCTTGCCCCGCCATGACGCCGCCAGGCGCTTAAAATTCACGGCCGTCCGGAACTATCTACACTGGAATATCTCTATGATGGCATCGGCCAGCGCGGGGGGCATTGTAAGGTGACCGCCGCCTGATTAGACTGCGCCGAATTTCGTACGCAAAGCCCTTGTTAAGGACGTATATGATCAAGAAATGCTTGTTCCCGGCAGCCGGTTACGGCACCCGCTTCCTGCCCGCTACCAAAGCCATGCCCAAGGAAATGCTGCCGGTGGTCAACAAGCCACTGATCCAGTATGGCGTTGAAGAAGCGCTGGACGCTGGCCTCAGCGAGATCTCCATCGTCACCGGCCGTGGCAAGCGCGCCCTGGAAGACCACTTCGACATCAGCTACGAGCTGGAAAACCAGATCAAGGGCACCGACAAGGAGAAGTACCTGGTCGGCATCCGTCGCCTGCTCGACGAGTGCTCGTTCTCCTACACCCGCCAGACCGAAATGAAAGGTCTGGGCCACGCGATCCTGACTGGCCGCCCGCTGATCGGCGACGAGCCGTTCGCCGTGGTGCTGGCTGACGACCTGTGCGTCAACCCGGAGGGTGACGGCGTATTGACCCAGATGGTCAAGCTGTTCAAGCAGTACCGCTGCTCGATCGTTGCCATTCAGGAAGTCGACCCGCAGGAAACCAACAAGTACGGTGTGATCGCCGGCGAAATGATCCGTGACGACATCTACCGCGTGACCAACATGGTCGAGAAGCCCAAGCCCGAAGACGCGCCGTCGAACCTGGCGATCATCGGTCGCTACATCCTGACCCCGGACATCTTCGACATCATCGCCAATACCGAGCCTGGCAAGGGCGGCGAGATCCAGATCACCGACGCCCTGCTGCAGCAGGCCAAGGATGGCTGCGTGATCGCCTACAAGTTCAAGGGCAAGCGTTTCGACTGCGGTGGCGCCGAGGGTTACATCGACGCGACCAACTTCTGCTTCGAGAACTACTACAAGACCGGCAAGGCGTACTGAGTTCGCCCGGCAGGTCCAGGAGCCACCCTTCGGGGTGGCTTTTTTGTCTGTGGCAGGTAACGGCGCTATGCTGGGCGCCTGCCTAGGAGACTGAATGCATGGCCTACGATTTTGATCTGTTCGTGATTGGCGCCGGTTCCGGCGGTGTGCGCGCGGCGCGATTCGCCGCGGGCTTCGGTGCCAGGGTGGCGGTGGCCGAGAGCCGTTACCTGGGGGGCACCTGCGTCAACGTCGGCTGCGTGCCGAAGAAACTGCTGGTGTACGGCGCCCATGTGGCCGACGAGCTGGAACAGGCCGCGGGCTTCGGTTGGACCCTCGAGGAGGGCCATTTCGACTGGGGTACGCTGATCGCCAACAAGAACCGCGAGATCGAGCGCCTCAACGGCATCTATCGCAACTTGCTGGTCAACAGTGGCGTCACCCTGCTGCAGGGACATGCCCGGATCACCGGCGCCAATGAAGTGGAGGTCGAGGGCCAGCGCTACACGGCGGCCACCATCCTGATCGCCACCGGTGGCTGGCCACAGATGCCCGACATCCCCGGCAAGGAACTGGCGATCACCTCCAACGAAGCCTTCTACCTTAAGGCATTGCCACGTCGCGTGCTGGTAGTGGGTGGTGGCTATATCGCCGTGGAGTTCGCCGGCATCTTCCAGGGCCTGGGCGCCGCTACCACGTTGCTGTATCGCGGCGACCTGTTCCTGCGCGGTTTCGACGGTTCGGTGCGCACGCACCTGAAGGAAGAACTGGAAAAGCGCGGCATGGACCTTCAGTTCAACGCCGATATCCAGCGCATCGACAAACTCGATGACGGCAGCCTCAAGGCCACCCTCAATGATGGTCGCGAGCTGGTGGCCGATTGCATCTTCTACGCCACCGGTCGGCGGCCGATGCTGGACAACCTGGGCCTGGAAAACACCGGGGTGGAGCTGGATCCGCGTGGTTTCATCCGAGTCGATGAGCAGTTCCAGACCACCGAGCCTTCGATACTGGCCATCGGCGATGTGATCGGCCGGGTGCAACTGACGCCGGTGGCCCTGGCCGAAGGCATGGCCGTGGCCCGTCGTCTGTTCAAGCCTGAGCAGTACCGTCCTGTCGATTACCAGAACATCCCGACCGCGGTGTTCAGCCAGCCGCCGATCGGCACCGTGGGCCTGACCGAGGAGCAGGCGCTGGCCGCCGGGCACAAGGTGCAGATCTTCGAGAGCCGCTTCCGGGCGATGAAGCTGACCCTCACCGACATCCAGGAGAAGACCCTGATGAAGCTGGTGGTCGACGCCGAGACTGACAAGGTCCTGGGTTGCCACATGGTCGGCCCGGATGCCGGTGAAATCATCCAGGGGCTGGGTATCGCCCTGAAAGCCGGGGCGACCAAGCAGCAGTTCGACGAAACCATCGGCGTGCACCCGACCGCCGCCGAAGAATTCGTGTCCATGCGTACCGTCACTCGCTGATACGCCTTATCGCGGGGCAAGCCCGCTCTTACGCCAGGTACCGCCGGGCGTGGGAGCGGGCTTGCCCCGCGATGCTTTTGACCCCGCGCAATCCTTTGCTCAGCCCAATCCCTTCTATTAATAATCCCGCCTTATAGCCAAAACCAATCGCAAGCATGAGCTTTGCCAATGAGCCTTTAACGGGACCAGCGGTTAGGATTCTCTCCGTCAACTGATTTCAACCCATTGAAATTCAATCCATGAAGGAGCGTCTCTCATGCCTATCATCAACAGCCAGGTCAAACCGTTCAACGCCACCGCCTACCACAACGGCGAGTTCGTCCAGGTCAGCGAAGCCGACCTGAAAGGCAAGTGGTCCGTCGTATTCTTCTACCCGGCCGACTTCACTTTCGTCTGCCCGACCGAACTGGGCGACCTGGCCGACAACTACGCCGAGTTCCAGAAACTGGGCGTGGAAATCTACGGCGTGTCCACCGACACCCACTTCACCCACAAAGCCTGGCACGACACTTCGGACACCATCGGCAAGATCAAGTACCCACTGATCGGTGACCCGACCCACGTCATCTCGCGCAACTTCGACGTGCTGATCGAGGAAGCCGGCCTGGCCGATCGCGGTACCTTCGTGATCAACCCGGAAGGCCAGATCAAGATCGTCGAACTGAACGACGGTGGTGTAGGCCGCGATGCTGCCGAGCTGCTGCGTAAAGTCAAAGCTGCCCAGTACGTTGCCGCTCACCCAGGCGAAGTCTGTCCGGCCAAGTGGAAAGAAGGCGAAGCCACTCTGGCACCGTCGCTGGACCTGGTCGGCAAGATCTAAGTCGATGCACACCCCGCGGGCGGTAGACAGCCGCCAAAGCTGAAGCAGTTACCGCCCCGTAAAAACGCCCGGGCGACCTCGCCTGGGCGTTTTTGTATCTGAGTTTTGAAAAAGGAATCGCCCGTATGTTGGACGCCACGCTTAAATCGCAACTGAAAACCTACCTGGAGCGGGTCACCCAGCCGATCGAGATCGTTGCCTCCCTCGACGACGGCGCGAAGTCCCGCGAATTGCACGACCTGCTGGTGGAAATCGCCGGCCTGTCGAACCTGATTACCTTCAGCGCGGACGGCGCCGACACCCGTCGCCCTTCGTTCTCGCTGAACCGCCCGGGGTCTGATATCAGCCTGCGCTTCGCCGGCATCCCCATGGGCCACGAATTCACTTCCCTGGTGCTGGCGCTGCTGCAAGTCGGTGGCCATCCCTCCAAGGCCAGTGCCGAAGTGATCGAGCAGATCCAGGCGCTGGAAGGCGAGTTCACCTTCGAGACCTACTTCTCGCTGTCGTGCCAGAACTGCCCGGACGTGGTCCAGGCGCTGAACCTGATGGCGGTGCTCAACCCCAATGTGCGCCACGTCGCCATCGACGGCGCGTTGTTCCAGGATGAAGTTGAAGCCCGCAAGGTCATGGCCGTGCCGAGCATCTACCTGAACGGCGAAGTGTTCGGCCAGGGTCGCATGGGGCTGGAAGAGATTCTCGGCAAGATCGACACCAATGCCGGCGCCCGCCAGGCCGAGAAGATCAATGCCAAGGACGCCTTCGACGTACTGGTGGTCGGCGGTGGCCCGGCCGGTGCCGCCGCAGCGATCTACGCCGCGCGCAAAGGCATCCGTACCGGTGTTGCGGCCGAGCGTTTCGGCGGCCAGGTGCTCGACACCCTGGCCATCGAGAACTTCATCTCGGTGCAAGAGACCGAAGGGCCGAAGCTGGCCACGGCCCTGGAAGAGCACGTCAAGCAGTACGACGTCGACATCATGAACCTGCAGCGCGGCGAAGCGTTGATCCCGGCCACCGACGGCGGCCTGCACGAAGTACGCCTGGCCGGCGGCGCCTCGCTCAAGGCCAAGACCGTGATCCTGGCTACCGGTGCCCGCTGGCGTGAGATGAACGTGCCGGGCGAGCAGCAATACCGCGCTCGCGGCGTGGCCTACTGCCCGCACTGCGACGGCCCGCTGTTCAAGGGCAAGCGCGTGGCGGTGATCGGTGGCGGCAACTCCGGTGTGGAAGCGGCCATCGACCTGGCCGGTGTCGTTGCCCAGGTGACCCTGATCGAGTTCGACAGCCAGCTGCGTGCCGACGCCGTGTTGCAGCGCAAGCTGCACAGCCTGCCGAACGTCAAGGTGATCACCAGCGCGCTGACCACCGAAGTGGTCGGCGAGGGTGAAAAGGTCACCGGCCTGCGCTACAAGGACCGCAGCACCGAGGCGCTGCATGACCTGGCGCTGGAAGGCATCTTCGTGCAGATCGGCTTGCTGCCCAACACCGACTGGCTCAAGGGCACCGTGGAGCTGTCGCCGCGCGGCGAGATCATCGTCGACGCCAAGGGCCAGACCAGCATCCCGGGTGTGTTCGCCGCCGGTGACGTGACCACGGTGCCATACAAGCAGATCGTCATCGCCGTGGGCGAGGGCGCCAAGGCTTCGCTGGCCGCCTTCGATCACTTGATCCGCACTTCGGCCCCGGCCTGACCGCCTGCGGTTGCAACGCTAGAACGCCGCCATCCCTTGGGGATGGCGGCGTTCTAATTTGTTTCGGCTGTCTCAGGCCGGCTTGCCCAAGGCCTCGTCGGTGGCCTTGCCACGCCCGCCCAGCCACACCAGCAGCAACCCGGTCGCCGCCAGCAGGCCACCGGCCATCGGCACCGCCGCGTAACCCAGGTCCAGGCTGATCACCGCGCCACCCAGAGCCGCGCCCACGGCATTGCCCAGGTTGAACGCGCCGACATTGATCGACGACGCCAGCCCCGGCGCTTCGGCCGCGGCGATCATCACCCGCATCTGCAGCGGCGGAACCACGGCGAAGGTGAATACCCCCCAGACCAGCAGCGCGAGCGCCGCGCCGACATGGCTGCCCAGTACCAGCGGCATCAGCAGCATGATCGCCGCCAGTGCGCCGAGGAAGATCCTTGCGGCACCGTCCAGCGACCAGTCGGCCAGCTTGCCACCCAGGCTGTTGCCCAGGGTGAAGCCGACGCCAATCAGCACCAGGCCGAGGGTGACGAAACTGGCGGAGGCGCCGGTCAGCTCGGCGAGCACCGGCGCGACATAGGTGTACAGGGTGAACATGGCGCCTGCGCCGAGCACGGTGGTGGCCATGGCCAGCAGCACGTTGGGACGGGCGATTACCGCCAGCTCCTTGCGCACATGGGGCACGTTGCCGCGCTCGCCCTTGGGCAGCGCATACCACAGGGCGGCGATGGCCAGCAGGCCGAGCACTGCGGTGCCGGCAAAGGCCATGCGCCAGCCGACCTGCTGGCCGAGCCAGGTGGCGGCCGGCACGCCGCCGATGTTGGCGATGGTCAGGCCCATGAACATGGTGGCCACCGCGCTGGCCTGCTTGTCCCGGGGCACCACGCTGGCGGCCACCACCGCGCCCAGGCCGAAGAAGGCGCCATGGTTGAGGCTGGTGATCAGGCGCGAGACAAGCAGGGTGTAGTAGTCCGGCGACAGCGCCGACAGCAGGTTGCCGAGGGTGAAGATGCCCATCAGCATCATCAGCGCGGCACGCTTGCCGAAGCGGCTGAACAGCAAGGTCATGATCGGCGCGCCGACCATGACGCCGATGGCATAGGCGGTGATCAGCATGCCGGCGCTGGGAATGCTGGCGCCGACGCCGTCGGCGATCACCGGCAGCAGGCCCATGGGGGTGAACTCGGTGGTGCCGATGCCGAAGGCGCCGATGGCCAGGGCGAACAGCACCCGTCCGGGGGAAAGCGTGCTCATTGGGAGCTCCGAAAAAGCGGTTGAAATCAGGGAGGTGGGCCTCCATGCCCGAAGGATATCAGTCCCAGGCCGGCGCCAGGCCGTCCGGGCTGACTTCACGGCCGTCGCGCTCCAGGGTGGCGATGCGCGCCATGTCGTCGGCGTCCAGACGCAGGCTCTGGGCGAGCAGGTTGCTGGCCAGGTTCTCGCGCTTGGTCGATGAAGGGATCACCGCGTAGCCCAGTTGCAATGCCCAGGCCAAGGCCACCTGGGCCACGGTGGCCTTGTGCTTGGCGGCGATTTGCGCCAGCAGCGGATCCTTCAGGACCTTGCCATAGGCCAGGGTCATGTAGGAGGTTGTGGTGATGCCTTGTTCCGCGAGGAAGGCGCTGAGCTTGCGGTTTTGCAGGTACGGGCTGAGCTCGATCTGGTTGGTGGCGATCTCGCCCTGGCCGACCACGGCGATGGCCTGGCGGGTCAGTTCGATGTTGAAGTTGGAGATGCCGATCTGGCGGGTCAGGCCCTGGCGCTTGGCCTCGGCCAGGGCCTGCATGTATTCGGGCAGCTCGACGCCATTGCCTGGTGCGGGCCAGTGGATCAGCAGCAGGTCGACATGCTCGGTGCGCAGCTTGGCCAGGCTCTCGCGCAAGCTGGGGATCAGTTTGTCGGCGGCGTAGTTGTCGACCCAGATCTTGGTGGTGATGAACAATTCGTCGCGCGGCACGCCGCTTTCGGCGATGGCCTGGCCGACCTCGGCCTCGTTCTTGTAGATCTGCGCGGTGTCGATGGCGCGGTAGCCCAGCTCCAGCGCCGACTTGACCGAGTCGATGACGGCCTGGCCGGTGAGGCGGAAGGTACCCAGGCCAAAGGATGGAATGCTCATGGATGTGCTCCTGTCGAGTGAATGCTTGCAGTGTGCGCGGTTCGGCGGGATTGATTAAGGCCTCGGCAAAACAAGGTCCTTTGAGCTGGAGTCATGAATGCGGGGTTGGGTTGTGATCAGAGCGTGACAATAATGGCGTACACGCGTGCGGCAGATACGCTGGATAGCACCGGCTTTGCTGGTGATCGCGGCCAGGCCAGGACTACCTGAGAATGTTGTGATTGAGCAAGTGCGGCTAGGCGGGGTCATGGCAGGATCGACGAAGCTGTGGCCTGCCGTATTTCCAGGAGCAACCTGATTTGTCAGTCAATGCCCTTTACCAGCAGCGGTTCGAGACCGTGCTTGCCTATATCGAGGACAACCTTGAAGGTGACCTGTCGGTGGAAACCTTGAGCGCTGTGGCACATTTTTCGGCGTTTCATTTTCACCGTCAGTTCAGTGCCTATGTGGGTGTCCCGGTTGCCCGTTATGTGCAACTGATGCGCCTGCGCCGTGCCGCGCATCGGTTGCTCGGCCAGCCCGAACACTCGGTGCTGGACGCGGCCCTGGTGGCGGGGTTCGAAAGCCCCGAGGCATTCAGCAGGGCGTTCAGGCGGGCCTTTGGGCATGCGCCCAGCGCGTTTCGCCGCCGGCCGGACTGGCAGGTATGGAATACGGTGTTTGCCATTCCTCATTTTTCCAGGAGCATCACCATGCAGGTACGAATCGTCGATTTCGCCGCCGTGCGCCTTGCCGCGCTCGAACATCGGGGGCCGCCGAGCCAGGTCAGCGAAAGCGTGCGCCGGTTTATCGACTGGCGCATGAGCAGCGGGCAATCGCCCGTGGCCAGCAGCCGCAGCTTCGGCATCCCCTACAATCATCCGGACACTACCGCGCCGGAAGACTTCCGCTTTGCCATCTGCGGGGAAATCCACGAGGCCGTGGTGCCGAACGTTCAGGGCGTGCGGGAGTCGAGCCTGCCTGCGGGGCGCTGCGCGGTGGTGCGGCATGTCGGCTCGCCGGATCATATCGGCGAGACGATCTACCCGATCTATCGTGATTGGCTACCGGGCAGTGGCGAGGAGTTGCGCGATCATCCGCTGTTCTTCCACTACCTGAGCATCTATCCGCAGACGCCGCTGGAACAATGGCAGACGGATATCTACGTGCCGATACGCTGAGCGCCAAGGCCGAGTGCAGACGAGCCCGCTTCTGCAGTCCTTGCAGGGGGGGCTTGTCTGCGCGGCGGCGCCTCGGTCAGTCGTGGATCTTCGCCGGGTCGGTTTGCAACTGCCACAGCCCGGCATGGGCCGCCAGTTGCGCGTCGAGGTCGTACTGGCTGCCGTTGCGCCGGGCCTTCTCATCGGTCTTGAACAGATCGTCGAGCAGGTTCAGCAGGTTGCGCGAGCGGCTCACCGACTCGGGTGTGCTGACATCGGACTCAAGCTTGCCACCCTCGTAGGTGAGCACGCGCTTGGTGCTGGTGGCCTCCTGGGTGGCCTTGGCTTCCTTGAGCACATTGTCGACGAACGACAATTCGGTGGTGCTGCTCGCCGTTTCGCTGAGCGTGTGGTAACGGTAGTTCTTCTCGTCGAACGGATCCGCTTCGGTGAGCTTGGCAGCGGACGACAGGCTCGAATGCCAGGCGGCATCCAGCTTGGCCTCCTGGCGTTGCTGACGGGCGATGGTGGTGCCTTGGCCACTGGTCGAGGTCGATTGCGACACCTGGTAGGCGAAGCGGTCTTCCTCGTCCAGGCGCCGTGCGTTCGGGCGGCTGGACGGTTGCACGATCGAGGCCTTGAAGTCGGCCAGGCCGCTGAGCAACGCACGGCTGTAGGTGTTCACCGCGTCGTTATGGCCCGCCGGGCGCGGGCTGTTGTCGTCGATGCTGTTCAGTTGGCTGAAGGCATCCTTGAGCAGCGAGGTCAGTTGCGCATCGCCCTTGCCGCGCTTCTGCGCCTCGTCGAACTGGGTCAGGTAGTTGTCCAGGGCGGCCTGGCGCTGGGCCTTGCCGCCCAGCAGCGCGCCGCCCTGGGAGTCGAGGTCCAGCTGCACCTGGCCACTCGGGCCATCGAGTTTCAGGCTGCGGGTGGAGCCGTCCAGGCGCAGGTCGAAGGTCTGTTGCCCACCACTGGGCAAGTCCAGCTTGGCATTCATTTGCAGGCCGCTGAACAGGTTCGGATCGAGCTTGACCAGCGAGCCGAGCTGCAGGCTCGGCGGTTGCCGGGTCAAACCATTGATCGCCGACTGGAAACCGTCGGCCAGGGCGGCCAAGCCCTTGAGCTCGTTGGCGTTGAGCTCGCCGCCCTGGACTTCGGCGTCGACCGCCAGGCCCCGCTCACCGTTGTACAAACCCAGTTTCACCGTGGCGCCGGAGGCGGTGGTGAGGCTGAGGGTGACGGTATTGCTGGCGAACTCGCGCAGGCGTGACTGCTGCAGGTTCAGCGGGGTGGTGTCGGTCTCGTTGACCTGCAGGGCTGACTGGGAGACGCGCTGGCCGCCGCTGGCCGCCAGCTGCTCCACCAGGGCGCTGCCCAGGCCCTGGAAGCGGGCGGCGGTGGAGGACGACTTGACCGCGCTGAACATGTACATGCTCAGCTTGTCCAGCCCGTCCTGTTCCCAGGTGTAGCTGGGCTGCGCGTTGTCCAGCGTGCCTCGCGAGGTGTAGGTCTCACTGTCGGGAACGCGGGTGTCCTGGCCCAGGATGACCTGGGTGCCTGGGGCGCTGGCGACGCTCGTGGGCTGGCGAACGATCAGGTTCTGCGTGGGAGCGGGTGGAGTTTGGATCGGCGTGAATCGCAGTGCCGAGGTGATTGGGCTCATCGTCGCTTTCCTTGCGGAGTGAAAAGGATATGCCTTGATATCGGCATGCCATCAGCAAACCTGAGTGAACATTCGGATTTTTCCTCGGCCTATCCGGAATGGTCGTCTTGCCGGCGCAGAAACGAATCGGCCCGCCAGAAGGCGGGCCGGGAGTACTGCAAGCGACGATCAGCGGCGGCGGAACAGCGGCAGCGGTTCGTCGGTGGCGCCCTGGTAGGTCACCGAGAAGTCCTTCAGGCTCTGCAGCGCGTCTTCCGGGTCCTTGTCGGCACGGATGGCGAACGCGTCGAAACCGCAGCGGGCCATGTAGAACAGCTGGTCGCGCAGCACGTCGCCAATGGCGCGCAGCTCGCCCTTGAACTTGTAGCGGTCACGCAGCAGGCGCGCATTGGAGTAGCTGCGCCCGTCGGTGAAGGCCGGGAAGTTCAGGGCGATCACCTGGAAGTGCTCGACGTGCTCGCCGATTTCCTCGGCTTCTTCGTCGCTGTCCAGCCAGATGCCCAGGCCGCCGTCGCGCGCCTTGAGCAGGCTCGGATGGTCGCGCCACAGCTGCAGCGGCACGATGTAGTCGTCGCAGTTGGTCAGTTCGTCGATCGAAACGTCCTTGGGCAGCAGGTGCCAGGTTTCGTCGACGATCTGGTTGTTCTTAATGATTCGCTGCATAGACGCGCTCCTTGAAGGGATCGATGCCGATCCGCTGGTAGGTATCGATGAAGCGTTCGTCTTCAGTGCGTTGCTCGACGTACACATTGATCAACTTTTCAATCACGTCGGCCATGTCGTCCTGGGCGAAGGAGGGGCCGAGGATCTTGCCCAGGCTCGCATCGCGGGCAGCGTTGCCGCCCAGCGAGACCTGATAGAACTCCTCGCCCTTCTTGTCCACGCCAAGGATGCCAATGTGGCCGACGTGGTGGTGGCCGCAGGCGTTCATGCAGCCGGAGATATTCAGGTCGAGCTCGCCGATGTCGAACAGGTAGTCCAGGTCGTCGAAGCGGCGCTGGATGGATTCGGCGATCGGGATCGACTTGGCGTTGGCCAGCGAGCAGAAGTCACCGCCCGGGCAGCAGATGATGTCGGTCAGCAGGCCGATGTTCGGGGTGGCGAAGCCTTGCTCGCGCAGTTCCAGCCACAACGCGTGCAGCTGACGCTGCTCGACGTCGGCGAGGATGATGTTCTGCTCGTGGGAGGTGCGCAGGTAGCCGAAGCTGTAGCGCTCGGCCAGGTCGGCGACCGCGTCGAGCTGCTTGTCGGTCAGGTCGCCCGGGGCGACGCCGGTGGGCTTGAGCGACAGGGTCACGGCAACATAGCCCGGCTTCTTGTGCGCGCGGGTGTTGCGCGAGCGCCAGCGGGCAAAGCCCGGGTGCTCGGCGTCCAACGCGCTGAAGTCGGTGTTGTCCAGGGCCAGGTACTCAGGGTCGACGAAGTGGCGGGCGACGCGCTGTACTTCGGCCTCGGTCAGGGTGGTGTTGCCGCCACGCAGGTGGACCATCTCGGCCTCGACCTTCTCGGCGAACACTTCCGGGGTGAGGGCCTTGACCAAGATCTTGATCCGCGCCTTGTACTTGTTGTCACGACGGCCGTAACGGTTGTACACGCGCAGGATCGCGTCCAGGTAGCTGAGCAGGTCCTGCCAGGGCAGGAACTCGTTGATGAACGCGCCGATCACCGGGGTACGGCCCAGGCCGCCACCGACCAATACGCGGAAGCCCAGCTCGCCCGCGGCGTTACGCACCGGCTCCAGGCCGATGTCGTGCACCTCGATGGCGGCGCGGTCGTCGCTCGAACCATTGACGGCGATCTTGAACTTGCGCGGCAGGTAGGCGAATTCCGGGTGGAAGGTGGTCCACTGGCGGACGATTTCGCACCACGGGCGCGGGTCGACCAACTCGTCGGCGGCGACACCGGCGAACTGGTCGGTGGTGACGTTGCGCAGGCAGTTGCCGCTAGTCTGGATCGCGTGCATCTGCACGGTGGCCAGCTCAGCGAGAATGTCCGGGATGTCTTCCAGCGCCGGCCAGTTGTATTGCACGTTCTGGCGGGTGCTGATATGCGCGTAGCCCTTGTCGTAGTCGCGGGCGATTTTCGCCAGCATGCGGGCCTGGCGTGCGTTCAACTGGCCATAGGGCACGGCGACTCGCAACATCGGCGCGAAACGTTGGATATACAGGCCGTTCTGCAGGCGCAGAGGGCGGAATTCTTCTTCGCTCAGCTCACCGGCCAGGTAGCGGCGGGTCTGATCACGGAACTGCTTGACGCGGTCCTCGATGATCCGCTGATCGTACTCGTCGTATACGTACATATAAGTCCTGTCTCAGGCTGCATGCAGCTAATCGCGCGCACGGCCGCGCACTCCGGGTCGGAGCGGGGAAACGATAGCAGAGTGGGTTTATGCGCTAAAGTGATGTTTTAGCATATGAAAAGAACTATTTGGACTAAGTGAGACTGACTGGCATTTGTCCGCTGCGGTACATCACGGGGCTATAATCCGGGGTTTGCTCCGCAGGGATGTAACAGCATGCTCAAGGCCTTGTGCCAGAGCCTGTGCCTGAGCCTGCCGCTGGCAGCTAGCGCACAGGCCGCTTCGGTGGTGTTTCTCAATCCAGGCTACTCCAACGAAACGTTCTGGGTTGACTATTCACGCTTCATGCAGGCCGCCGCCAGCGACCTCGGCATGACCTTGCGCGTGCAATATAGCGAGCGTCGCGCCGACCTGGCCCTTACTCAGGCCCGTGAGGTGCTGCAAGGACCACAGCGCCCGGACTACCTGGTGCTGGTCAACGAGCTGTACGTTGCCCCAGAGATCATCCGCTTGTCGCGAGGCACCGGAGTCAAGCTGTTCCTGGTCAACAACGGCCTCACCGACAGCCAGGCGCACAGTGTCCAGGCGCAGCCGGACAAATATCCTGAAGTGCTCGGCTCGTTGGTCAGCAACGACGAGGAGGCTGGTTACCAGATGCTCAAGGCGCTGGCGGCGCAACTGCCTGCCGCACCCGGGGCGGTCGACTTGCTGGTATTCGCCGGGGTCAAGACCACGCCGGCCTCGCAGTTGCGCGTGCAGGGCATGCGCCGGGCACTGGCCGAGTTCCCCCAGGTGCGCCTGCGCCAGGTGGTGTACGGCGGCTGGAGCCGCCAGCGTGCCTTCGAACAAGCGCAGATGCTGCTCGAGCGGTACCCCGACACCCGCCTGGTATGGTCAGCCAACGACCAGATGGCATTCGGTGCCATGCAGGCGTTCCAGGCACTAGGCAAGGTGCCCGGGCGCGATGTCCTG
Source organism: Pseudomonas soli (assembly GCF_021283165.2). Lineage (NCBI taxonomy): Bacteria > Pseudomonadati > Pseudomonadota > Gammaproteobacteria > Pseudomonadales > Pseudomonadaceae > Pseudomonas > Pseudomonas soli. Next base: position 3,739,550 of record NZ_CP128543.1, on the reverse strand, counting down.
TTCAGTGCGGTCAATAGCTCGCCTGAGGCTCTGCGCGCGCGAATCGACGGGCGTTTGAGCGTACTCATGGGTGGGCATTTCACCTTGGGTGGCTGGGCCATAGTCATGCTGCACGATGACGCCCGAGGGCTGGCGGTAGGCCGCGATGGCCAGCGCGAGCACAGCGCGCCGGCTCTGCAACTGATCGACTCAGCCAAGGCGCGGCGCTGGCTCGAGTTGTTGGAGCAGGATGGCCATGGTATCGACTTCCACCGTTTCAGTGCCGAAGGGCGACCGGCAGATTTCCGCTACCCGTTTCTCACGTCACCCGTCGAGTATTGAAAGACCCTGCTTGAGCGAAGGGCATTGCTGGACTTAACTGCTGCTTGTGAAGTGCATTCCCATAACCACTACAAGAGGCAATGCAATGGGAAACTCTACCAAGGTCCGCAAAGCTGACAGCAGTGTCGATGCCTGGGCGATCCTCTGTCTGATCGTGCTGGTGGTGGTCACCGCGGTGTACTGGGTCAGCCATCAATAGCGGATAACTGCTCAAGACCGTGAGAAGCACCTGAACCGCCCGCGGAAGGGATATCCGCGGGCGGATTGCGTTTTGGCAAGCAGTATTGGCGGATTTGCCCTGTGATCAGCGCGCCGTCAGGTGCATCGCCAACTGCACCAGGCCGATCAGCACGAAGATGAAGATCAGCGTGAACACTGTCCCCATCACGATGAAATGGCTGGCCTTGCCATAGGTGAAGTCGCGGGCGCGGTTCTTGCCGCTTTGCACGCCAAACGCCGCGGCAAGGATGCTCTGCAGCATCTGCCAAAAGGTCGGTGGCTTGCCATGTTGGCTGTCGTCCATGAGTGGCTCCTGGGTTCAGAGGCAATCATCGACAGTGTAGGCGACTCAGGCCGATGCGATCGCCGGGCTTGCCTTTTCCTGGTCGTCCTGGGCCACCACCCGCTCGCACAACTCGATGATCTGCTCGCGCATCCAGCGGTTGGCCGGGTCCTGGTCGGTGCTCTCGTGCCAGTAGAGATGGGTCTCCAGCGGCGGAACTTCCACTGGCAGTGGCTGGTGGCGCAACTGGTGGCGGCGGGCGAAACGTTCTGGAACGGTCATCACCATGTCGGTCTGCTGTAGCACCTGGGAGGCCATCAGGTAGTGCTGCGAACGCAGGGCGACACGGCGTTGCACCCCCATTTTGCCAAGGGCCAGGTCCACATAGCCCAGGCCATTGCGGCGGCTGGAGATATGGATATGGGTCATGGCCAGGTAGCCGTCGAGAGTCAGCTTATCGTCGGCTTGGGGGTGACCGGGACGCATGGCGCAGACGTAGCGGTCCTGCATGAGCTTGACGTGCCGAACCTGTGGATCGGTGTTAAGCGGCGCGTCGACGGCGAAGTCCAGGCGCCCGGCGGCCAGCTCCTTTGTGGTTTCGCGGCGCTTGCACAGGAAACTCTCGATCACCAGGGCTGGGGCAAGCCGGCGCAGGCGCTGGAACAGCGGCGGCAGGATCACCGCTTCGGTAAGGTCGGTCATGCTGATGCGGAAGGTCTTGCTCGCCTGCAGCGGGGTGAAGATGCGGCTTTCCTGGACCGAGGTGCGCAGCAGCGACAGCGCGTTGCGTACCGGGCCGATGATGTTCTGCGCCATGGGCGTGGGCACCATGCCTTGGGCGGTGCGCACGAACAGCGGGTCGTTGAATGTCTCGCGCAACCGTGACAGGGCGTTGGAAACCGCCGGCTGGGTGATGCCGACGATCTGCCCGGCGCGCGTCAGGTTGGCTTCGGTGTAGATCGCGTCGAAGACGATGAACAGGTTGAGGTCGACCTTGCTGAGGTTCATGGGCGCCGCTCTTTGTTGGAGTTATGGATCGATCATATATTGGTTATGAATGTTTATACACGAAGAAAATAGACTAGGTGGATGAAGGGTGGCTGTTCTAGGCTCAGGTCCATGTTCTTCATTGACGGAAGGTAGCCCCGATGGATTTCGCCTATTCGCCCAAGGTCCAGGTACTGCGCGAACGCGTCAGCGCATTCATGGATGCATACGTCTACCCGGCCGAGCCGGTGTTCGAGCGCCAGGTAGCCGAGGGCGACCGCTGGCAGCCTACCGCTATCATGGAGGAGCTCAAGGCCAAGGCCCGCGAGGAAGGACTATGGAACCTGTTCCTGCCCGAATCCGAATATGGTGCAGGGCTGAGCAACCTTGAGTACGCGCCATTGGCCGAGATCATGGGCCGCTCGCTGCTGGGGCCCGAGCCGTTCAACTGCTCGGCGCCGGACACCGGCAACATGGAAGTGCTGGTGCGCTACGGCAGCGAGGCGCAGAAGCGCCAGTGGCTCGAGCCGCTGCTGCGCGGCGAAATCCGCTCTGCGTTCGCCATGACCGAGCCGGACGTGGCCTCTTCGGATGCCACCAACATGGCCGCCACCGCCGTGCGCGACGGTGACGAGTGGGTGATCAACGGCCGCAAGTGGTGGACCTCCGGCGCCTGTGACCCGCGCTGCAAGGTGATGATCTTCATGGGCCTGTCCAACCCCGATGGCCAGCGTCATCAACAGCACTCGATGATCCTGGTGCCCACCGACGCAGCCGGCGTGAAGATCGTCCGCCCACTGCCGGTGTTCGGCTACGACGACGCGCCACACGGCCATGCCGAAGTGTTGTTCGAGAACGTGCGGGTGCCTTACGAGAACGTGCTCCTCGGCGAAGGCCGTGGCTTCGAGATCGCCCAGGGCCGCCTCGGGCCTGGGCGCATCCACCATTGCATGCGTTCGATCGGCATGGCCGAGCGCGCCCTGGAGCTGATGTGCAAACGCTCGGTCGAGCGCACCGCCTTTGGCCGGCCGCTGGCGCGGCTGGGCGGCAACGTCGACAAGATCGCCGACTCGCGGATGGAGATCGACATGGCCCGGCTGCTGACCCTCAAGGCCGCCTACATGATGGACACCGTCGGCAACAAGGTGGCCCGCAGCGAGATCGCCCAGATCAAGGTGGTGGCGCCGAACGTTGCGCTGAAGGTAATCGACCGGGCCATCCAGATCCATGGCGGGGCAGGGGTGAGCGGTGATTTCCCCTTGGCCTACATGTATGCGATGCAGCGCACCCTGCGCCTGGCCGACGGACCGGATGAGGTGCACCGGGCGGCGATCGGCAAGTATGAGATTGGCAAGTATGTGCCGAAGGAGATGCTCCGTAGCGAGCGCTAGGGTTTCCTGCCTGGGTCGTGGTGGCTGATATTGACGACAGAAGACCCGCCGCAGCGGGTCCCCTCGTCAACTTTCAGCCCGGCGGACTCAGACCCCCGCCGCCAGCTTCGCACTCACCTGCCGACGACGATACGCGCTGTCGCGGCTGGCCAGCCACCAGTACAGCGGCGAGGTGATCGCCAGCCCCACCAGCCACGACAGGTCGGCGCCGTTGATGTGTGCGGACACCGGCCCGACATACAGCGGCGTGTTCATGAACGGGATCTGCACCACGATACCCACCGCGTAGGCAATCAGCGCCTGGGGGTTGTAGCGACCATAGATGCCACCGTCGATCTTGAAGATCGAGTCGATGTCGTAGTCGCCCTTGTGGATGACATAGAAGTCGATCAGGTTGATCGCCGTCCACGGCACCAGCACCACCAGCAACACCAGCACCATGTCGACGAAGTGGCCGATGAAGTCCGCCGAGGCGAACACCGCCACCACGCAGCAGGCCGCCAGCACGAGCAGCGACAGCACGGCGCGGCTCTTGGCAGTGGGGATCCAGCGGTAGGCGAAGGTCTGTACCAGGGTGATGATCGACAGCACCGCGCCGTACAGGTTGAGGGCGTTGTGGCTGATCACGCTGAGCAGGAACAGCACCAGCATCAGCGGGCCGAGGGTGCCGGTGGCAAGCTTGACCGCGTCCATGGTGTCCATCCCGGCAGGGATCGCCAGCACCGCCACCGCGCCGAAGATGAATGACAGGCTCGAGCCCAGGGCCGAGCCAAGGTAGGTGGTCCAGAAGGTCGAGGACACTTTTACGTCAGCCGGCAGGTAGCGCGAGTAATCCGACACGTAGGGCGCGAAGGCGATCTGCCACAGCGCCGCCAGGGACACGGTGGCCAGCCAGCCGGCCAGGTTGAAGCCGCCGCGGGTGAGGAAGTCGTCGCTCTGCACATGGCTGAAGATGTAGCCGAAGCCGACCACGATGCCGATGCCCAGCACCCAGGTACCGATGCGGTTGAGCACGTGGATGAAGCGGTAGCCGATTATGCCGATGATGCCCGAGCCCAATGCACCGATGACGATACCCACGGACACCGGCACCGTCTCGACCACGCCATGTAGCGACTTGCCGGCCAGGACGATGTTGGAGGCGAAGAAGCCGATGTACATCACCCCGGCGATGACCACCACCAGCAGGGCGCCGAGCGAACCGAACTGGGCGCGGCTCTGGATCATCTGCGGAATGCCCATCTGCGGGCCCTGGGCAGAGTGCAGGGCCATGAGCACGCCGCCTACCAGGTGGCCGACCAGGATCGCGACGATGCCCCAGACCAGATTGAGGTGGAATAGCTGCACGCCGAGTGCGCCGGTGACGATGGGCAGCGGCGCGATGTTGCCGCCGAACCACAGTGTGAACAGATCCCTTACCTTTCCATGGCGGTCTTGCGGTGGCACATAGCCGATCGTGTGTTTCTCGATGAGGGGGGCCGAATTGGCTGCACTGGTCATGACTGACTCCAAGGCAAGGTGGGGCATCGGGGATTGCCCGGGTGCGTGCCGGCAAAGGGCGACGCGTTCTTGTTGGCGCGATGATGCGGGGCGGGCGGGGATCCAGAAATTAGTAAATTTGTGCTCATGAGCCTTAAAAAACCTAAGGCTGGAAAAAGCTTGAATGGGAAGGGCGGCAAGCGCGCTGCCGAGGCGCTTTGGCGCCGGACAAACCACGCCCATGACGCAGCGGCTATGCTTTCCAGTGCGCGGGTTGAGTGGGGAGTACTTCATGGCGACGCTGGAACGGGCCATCGCGATGGCCATCAAGGCACACGAAGGGCAGTTCGACAAAGGTGGGGCGGCTTACATCCTTCACCCGCTGCGGGTGATGGGGCGGGTGATCACTCCTGAGCAGCGCATTGTCGCGGTGTTGCACGATGTGCTGGAAGACACGCCGCTGACCCTGGCCGACCTCGCCCGTGAAGGTTTCCCGCTGAAGATCCTCGCCGCGCTGCTGGCGCTGAGCCGGCGCGAGGGCGAGAGCTACGAGGCGTTCGTCATTCGCCTGGGTGTGGACCCCTTGGCGCGCCAGGTGAAGCTGGCGGACCTGGCCGACAACAGCGACCTTTCGCGCATCCCTTGCCCAGGCCCGGCCGATGTGGCCCGGCTGTGCCGGTACCAGCAGGCCAGCGCCTACCTGCAGACGCTGGCCTGAGGGCCTTTAGCCGCAGGCCTTGAGGTTGACCGGGCCGACGAAGGCGTTGCCGCGCCCCATCACGCATGCCACCTGCTGGTTGCGCTGCAGCTCCCAGGGCTGCGGCGGGTAGGTCTTGTTCCAGGCCTCGAACAACTGGCGGTCCTGTTTGGACAGGCGCAGGTCGTACTGCTTGCTCATGTAGAAGTAGGTGCGCGCGATCATCCCGCGGATCGACGGGCGAGGCATGACCTTCTTGGCCTTGAAGTCGACCTGGGTCAGGCAACTGCCGTACTGGCCATGCTGCTCGGGCAACCAGCCGAAGCTGAAGTTGCTGCGGTCGCCGTTGACCTCGCCGATGCTCGGCACCAGGTTGTGCAGGTCGGCCTCGGCGCGCTGGTAGACCTTGTCGTGGCGCGAGCAGTTCTTGCGCCCGCCGTCCTGCCAACACTGGCGTTGATGGCCGATCTGCCAGGCCGGGACAATGTGTTCCCACTCGATGCGCGAGGCACGGTTGAGGTTCTTGCGCGGCGCATAGCCGCAAGACGCCAGGTCGACCTTGTTGCCCTGGTACTTGCAGCCGCAATAAAACTCGGTGGACTGCGGCGCGTACAGCTTCCAGGCAACCTTCTTGGCCTCTTGGAAGGTGCGTGGGGCGTCGGCGTGGGCGAGGGGGGGGAGCAGCAGCAGGCAGGCAGCGAAAAGCGAAACTCTCATGTGCAATCAGTCTTCCTTCGGCACGGTCCAGAACACCTGCACGCCGCCATCGTCGCGGTGGGCGAGGGTGACGTTGTCGTTCTCGGCGATTTCCTCGAGCAGCGTGGCCCAGTCATCGGGCGATTCGTGCTCCAGGCGGAAGATCAGGGCGGCGCGGCTGCGCTGGGCGGTGGGGCTGTTGATGATCTTCTGGATGCGCTGACCCAGTAGTTCATAACTGCTTGGCGACGCTGAGGCGGGTTTGGCCACGGGGCTGTTCCTTGTTTTGCTGTATGTGCATACAGTATTTCACTGTAAGCCATTTCGCAACAACGGGTAGGATGAAAGCCGTATAAGACCGTGGTAGAGGGATTGGTTCAATCGAAGACATCGCGGCGCCAGCCCGTTCCCACAAAGGTCATGTGTGCCCCGGGGGAGCGGGCTTGCCCCGCGATAGGGTCGGTATCTTCAACATACCAACCCGAAGTGCACGCCGATCAGTATTCCCAGAAGATCCGCTGCAGCTCTTTGCTGTCCTGGGTCTTGGTCATTGCGACCATTGCCAGGATCCGCGCCTTCTGCGGGTTCAGGTCATGGGCCACGACCCAGTCATTCTTGTCGTCAGGTTGTTCGGCATTGCGCAGTACGAAGCCGCCCTGGTTAACGTGGGAGGAGCGGATGATCTGCACGCCGTCCTTACGCAGCTCCTGCAGCGCCGGCACCACGCGCGACGACACCGAGCCATTGCCGGTGCCGGCGTGGATGATCGCCTTGGCGCCGCCCTGGGCCAGCGCCTTGTAGGCGGTGTCGGTCACGTTGCCGTAGCCATAGGCGATATCCACGGCCGGCAGCTTGCTGATGGTCTTGATGTCGAACTCGGAGTTGACGGTGTGGCGCTTGGCCGGCAGGCGGAAGAAGTACGACTTGCCTTCGACCACCATGCCCAGCGGGCCCCACTGGCTCTTGAAGGCTTCGGTCTTGATATTGACCGCCTTGCTCACGTCACGGCCGGACTGGATCTCGTCGTTCATGGTTACCAGCACGCCCTTGCCGCGGGCGTCCTTGCTGCTGGCCACGGCCACGGCGTTGTACAGGTTGAGCATGCCGTCGGCGGACATCGCCGTGCCCGGACGCATCGAGCCGACCACGATGATCGGCTTGTCGGTCTTCTCTACCAGGTTGAGGAAGTAGGCGGTTTCTTCGAGGGTGTCGGTGCCGTGCGTGATGACGATGCCATCGACGTCCTTGCTGTCGGCCAGTTCGGCGACGCGCTTGCCCAACTTGAGCAGGTCGTCGTTGCCGATGCTTTCCGAGGCGACCTGCATCACCTGCTCGCCGCGCACGTTGGCCAGGTCTTTCAGCTCTGGCACGCCGGCGATCAGCTTGTCGATGCCTACCTTGGCGGCCTGGTAGGTGGCGCTGTTGGCCGCGCTGGCGCCAGCGCCGGCGATGGTGCCGCCGGTGGCGAGGATGACCACGTTGGCAAGCTTCTGTTGTTGCGCGGCTTCCTTGGCGGAAACGGTAGTCGGCAGTACCAGCAACAGCGCCAGGGCGCTCGGTGCGAAGGTCTTGATAGCGGATTTCATCATTTCTGCTTCTCTCTTCCACGGTGAGATGTGCGTTAAGTCGCACTGCAGTAAGGCAGATTTCGTACCATCAACTACCGTTCGTCGTATTTCATCTTGAAACCCTTGTCTGGACTGGAGGTACGCGATCCGACCAATTGGTCAAGTTGCGTGAGGTCATTCGGCTGGCCGAACGAGAGTAGGAAATGTGTTCGGTTTTTCGGACGAATTGCGGATAATCCCTCTTGCGTAGCTGCGGCTTCCTACGCGCTGGATTGACAAACCTGCGGCCTGTTTACATAGTTAGTCACCGCAAACGTTTGCGATCCGATAAAAACCACAAGATTCGGAGTCATTTCCATGAAGCTGCCGTTCTCTGGCCGTCCGCTGGCCCTCGCCGTTCTGTCGTCGCTGATATTCTCACCCCTGCCTGTCGCCCACGCCGAGGAGGCGCCCAAGGTCGCCCTGGTGATGAAATCCCTGGCCAACGAGTTCTTCCGCACCATGGAAGACGGCGCCAAGGATTATCAGAAAACCCATGCCAGCGAATTCCAGCTGGTCGCCAACGGCATCAAGAACGAGACCGATACTGGCGAGCAGATCCGTATCGTAGAGCAGATGGTCAACTCGGGCGCCAAGGCGCTGGTCATCGCCCCGGCCGACTCCAAGGCGCTGGTATCGGCGGTGAAGAAGGCCATGGACAAAGGCGTGATCGTGATCAACATCGATAATCGCCTCGACCCCGAAACCCTCAAGAGCAAGGGCATCAGCGTGCCGTTCGTAGGCCCGGACAACCGCAAGGGTGCGCGTATGGTCGGCGACTACCTGGCCCAGCAAAAGCTCAAGGCCGGTGACCAGGTCGGCATCATCGAAGGCGTGCCGACCACCACCAATGCCCAGCAGCGCACCGCTGGTTTCAAGGACGCCATGGAAGCCGCGCAGATGAAGATCGTCTCGGTGCAATCCGGCAACTGGGAGATCGACAAGGGCAACGCCGTTGCCGCCTCGATGCTCAACGAATATCCCGATTTGAAGGCGCTGCTGGCCGGCAACGACAGCATGGCCCTGGGTGCGGTCTCGGCCGTGCGCGCCGCCGGCAAGACCGGCCAGGTGCAGGTGGTCGGCTACGACAACATCAAGGCCATCGAACCGATGCTCAAGGATGGCCGTGTGCTGGCCACCCTCGACCAGGCTGCCAGCGAGCAGGCGGTGTTCGGCATCCAAGCGGCGCTGAAGATGCTCAAGGGCGAGCAGCCCGGCGTGGATGCCGACAATGTCATCCAGACGCCAGTCAAGCTGATTACCAAGTGAAGTGATTTCGCGGGAGCGTGGGAGCGGGCTTGCCCCGCGATGGTGTCGCAAGGTACAGCCTGCCCTGGCGCCTCGCGGGGCAAGCCCGCTCCCACGAAAGCCCGCCTTCTAAACGTGTCATGCTTCGTCCTAGGAGAAAATGGCCATGTCAGTACCGGCCAATGAAACCGTGCTAGCCGTCAGCGGCCTGGGCAAGACCTACGCCCAGCCCGTACTCGGCGATGTCACCCTCGAGTTGCGCGGCGGCGAGGTGCTGGCCCTGACCGGCGAGAACGGCGCGGGCAAGTCGACCCTGTCCAAGCTGATCAGCGGCCTGGAGATCCCCACCACCGGGCAGATGCTCTATCGCGGCCAGCCCTACGCCCCCGGCAGCCGCGCCGAGGCCGAGCGTCTCGGCGTGCGCATGGTGATGCAGGAACTCAACCTGCTGCCGACGCTGACCGTGGCCGAGAACCTGTTCCTCGACAACCTGCCCAGCCGCCTCGGCTGGATCAGCCAGAAGCGCCTGCGCCAGCTGGCCACCGCAGCCATGGCCCAGGTCGGCCTGGATGCCATTGACCCGGACACCCCCGTCGGCGAGCTGGGCATCGGCCACCAGCAGATGGTCGAGATCGCCCGCAACCTGATCGGCGACTGCCATGTGCTGATCTTCGACGAACCCACGGCCATGCTCACCGCCCGCGAGGTGGAGCTGCTGTTCACCCAGATCGAGCGCCTGCGCCAGCGCGGCGTGGCCATCGTGTATATCTCCCACCGCCTCGAAGAACTGCAGCAGGTGGCCCAGCGCATCGCCGTGCTGCGCGACGGCAAGCTGGTGTGCGCCGAGCCGATCCAGCGCTACAACAGCGAGCAACTGGTCAACCTGATGGTCGGCCGCGAGCTGGGCGAGCATATCGACCTGGGCCAGCGCACGATCGGTGCGCCACTGCTCAAGGTCGACAGGCTCAGCCGCGGCGACAAGGTCCGCGAGGTGTCGCTCGAGGTCAGGGCAGGGGAGATCTTCGGTATCTCAGGCCTGATCGGTGCCGGGCGCACCGAGCTGCTGCGCCTGATCTACGGCGCCGACCGCGCCGACAGCGGCCAGGTCGCCCTCGGCCAGCCGCCGGTACCGGTGACCATTGACTCGCCCAAGGCGGCGGTCAAGGCTGGCATTGCGCTGATTACCGAGGACCGCAAGGGCGAAGGCCTGCTGCTGAGCCAGTCGATCAGCGCCAATATTGCCCTGGGCAACCTTGGCGCTGTGTCCCGTGCCGGCGTGCTCGACGCCGACGCCGAGCGTGAGCTGGCCGAGCGTCAGATCGGCGCCATGCGCATCCGCAGCGCCAGCCCCGCCCAGGCCGTGGGCGAGCTGTCCGGCGGCAACCAGCAGAAGGTGGTGATCGGCCGCTGGCTGGAGCGCGACTGCCAGGTACTGTTGTTCGACGAGCCGACCCGCGGCATCGACGTCGGTGCCAAGTTCGACATCTACGGCCTGCTCGCCGAGCTCGCCCGCCAGGGCAAGGCCCTGGTGGTGGTGTCCAGCGACCTGCGCGAGCTGATGCTGATCTGCGACCGTATCGCCGTGCTCAGCGCCGGCCGCCTGATCGACACCTTCGAGCGCGATCATTGGACCCAGGACCAACTGCTTGCCGCCGCCTTCGCCGGCTACCAGAAACGTGATGCCCTGCTGCACGACGCAGCTCCCAGGATGGACGCATGAAAACCACAACAAACACCTCGGACGCCGCGCCAGTGCGCCGCAGCGGCACCTATTTCGGCCTGGGCACCTACCTCGGCCTGGCCGGCGCCTTGCTGGCGATGATCGTGCTGTTCTCGTTGCTGAGCAGCCACTTCCTGTCCTATGCCACCTTCAGCACCCTGGCCAACCAGATCCCCGACCTGATGGTGCTGGCGGTGGGCATGACCTTCGTGCTGATCATCGGCGGCATCGACCTGTCGGTCGGCTCGGTACTGGCCCTGGCGGCCTCGGCCGTCAGCGTGGCGATCCTCGGCTGGGGCTGGGGCGTGCTGCCCGCCGCCTTGCTCGGCATGGCCGTGGCGGCCTTGGCCGGCACCGTCACCGGCAGCATCACCGTGGCCTGGCGCATCCCTTCGTTCATCGTCTCGCTGGGCGTGCTGGAAATGGCCCGTGGCCTGGCGTACCAGTTCACCGATTCGCGTACCGCGTATATCGGCGATGCCTTCGCCTGGTTCTCCAACCCGATCGCCTTCGGCATTTCCCCGGCCTTCATCATCGCCTTGCTGGTGATCGTGCTGGCCCAACTGGTGCTGACCCGTACTGTGTTCGGCCGCTACCTGATCGGTATCGGCACCAACGAAGAGGCCGTGCGCCTGGCCGGTATCGACCCGCGCCCCTACAAGATCCTGGTGTTCGCCCTGATGGGTGTGCTCGCCGGTCTTGCCGCGCTGTTCCAGATCTCGCGCCTGGAGGCCGCCGACCCCAATGCCGGCTCGGGCATGGAGCTGCAGGTGATCGCTGCCGTGGTGATCGGCGGCACCAGCCTGATGGGCGGGCGCGGCTCGGTCATCAGCACCTTCTTCGGCGTGCTGATCATTTCGGTGCTGGCCGCCGGCCTGGCCCAGATCGGCGCCTCGGAGCCTACCAAACGCATCATCACCGGGGCGGTCATCGTCATCGCCGTGGTACTCGACACTTACCGCAGCCGGCGTGCGAACCGGCGGAACTGAAACCATGGCAACCATCAAAGACGTCGCGGCACTTGCAGGTATTTCCTACACCACCGTGTCCCATGTACTGAACAAGACCCGCCCGGTAAGCGAGCAGGTGCGGCTGAAGGTCGAGGCGGCGATTGCCGAGCTCGACTACGTGCCCAGCGCCGTGGCCCGTTCGCTGAAGGCACGCAGCACCGCCACCATCGGCCTGCTGGTGCCCAACAGCGTCAACCCGTATTTCGCCGAGCTGGCCCGGGGTATCGAGGACGCCTGCGAGCGCAACGGCTACTGCGTGATCCTGTGCAACTCCGATGACAACCCGCAGAAGCAGCGCAGCTACCTGCGCGTGCTGCTGGAAAAGCGCATCGACGGCCTGATCGTCGCCTCGGTGGGCGAGGACCAGGACCTGCTCGACAGCCTCAGCGGCGTGCGCACGCCGATGGTCATCGTCGACCGCGCGCTGGAAGGCGTCGAGGCCGACCTGGTGCGCATAGACCACGAGCAGGGCGCCTACCTGGCCACCCGCCACCTGCTCGAGCTCGGGCATCGCGAGATCGCCACCATCGGCGGCCCGGTGGACACCGGGGTCAGCCAGCTGCGCCTGGCCGGGTTCCGCCGAGCGATGGCCGAGGGCGGCGTGCGCGTTGCCCCGGGCCATGTGCTGCACAGCGACTTCACCAGCCTCGGCGGGCATGCCGCCGCGGCGCGCCTGCTCGATGGCGAGCGGCCCACGGCGATCTTCGCCGGCAACGACATGATTGGTTTCGGCGTGCTGCGTGCCGCTGCCGAACGCAATATCGACGTGCCCGGCGAGCTGTCGGTGATCGGTTTCGACGACATCGAACTGAGCCGCTACGTGTATCCGGCGCTGACCACGGTCGGCCAGTCGATCCGCGAGTTGGGCGAGAGCGCCGCCGGGCTGTTGCTGTCGCGCATCGTCACGCCGCGCCGCGACGGCGCTGCCGAACAGCGCATCGTCGCCCCGCGCATCGTGCTGCGCGAATCCACCGGGCCACGCCCGGACCTGTTCAACGATTACCGTTAAGGAATGCCCATGGATGCCAAGGTGGTAGTGGTCGGCAGCCTCAACATGGACCTGGTGGCCCGCGCCCAGCGCCTGCCCCGGGCAGGCGAGACCCTGACCGGCGACAGTTTCTTCACCGCGCCCGGCGGCAAGGGCGCCAACCAGGCGGTGGCCGTGGCCCGGCTGGGCGCCAGCGTGGCGATGGTCGGCAACGTCGGCGACGACGCCTACGGTCAGCAACTGCGCCAGGCGCTGCTCACCGAGGGCATCGATTGCCAGGGTGTGAGCGTGTGCCCGGGTGTGTCCAGCGGCGTGGCGCTGATCGTGGTGGATGCCGCCAGCCAGAACGCCATTGTCGTGATCCCCGGTGGCAACGGCCTGCTCAGCCCCGAGTCGGTGAGCCGTTTCGATGCACTGCTGCAGCGCGCCGAAGTGATCATCTGCCAGCTGGAGGTGCCGAGCACCACCGTGGCCTGGACCCTGGCCCGCGGCCGCGAGCTGGGCCGCACGGTGATCCTCAACCCGGCGCCGGCCAGCGGGCCGTTGCCAGCGGAGTGGTATGCCTACATCGATTACCTGATCCCCAACGAGAGCGAAGCCGAGGCCCTGGCCGGGGTGCGGGTCAACGACCAGGAAAGTGCCCGTCGCGCGGCCGAGCGGCTACGCCAGCTGGGGGCGGGGAAGGTGATCGTCACCCTTGGCGGCGATGGTGCCTTGCTGGTCGACGCCAGCGGCAGCCGGCACTTCCCGGCCCCACGGGTGCAGCCGGTGGACACCACGGCGGCCGGCGACACCTTTGTCGGCGGCTTTGCCGCTGGCCTGGCGCGGGGCTTGTCGGAAGACGAGGCGATCAGCTTCGGCCAGCGCGCCGCCGCATTGTCGGTGACCCGGGTCGGCGCGCAGCCGTCCATTCCCCTGTTGAAGGAGCTGGCGCCATGAAGAAGACGCCGCTGTTGAACATCGCCCTGTCGCGAACCATTGCCGGGCTCGGCCATGGCGACATCCTGGTGATCGGCGACGCCGGCCTGCCGGTGCCGCCAGGCGTCGAGCTGATCGACCTGGCGCTGACGCCGGGTATCCCGGATTTTGCCAGCGTGTTGCGCGTGGTACTGAGCGAGATGCAGGTCGAACGGCATGTGCTGGCCGATGAAGTGTTCCAGGCCCTGCCGCCCGGGTTGGCCGAGGTCGAACGTTTGCACGCGGACGGTGAGCTGGGCCAGCGACAGGCGCTGAGCCATGCCGACTTCAAGACCCTGTGTCGCCAGGCCCGGGCCGTGGTGCGCACCGGGGAGTGCAAGCCCTACAGCAATATTGCCCTGGTGGCTGGCGTCACTTTCTAGACCGAATGCGAGGGCTTGCACCCTCGATCGCCGGCAAGCCGGCTCCCACAGGTCGGGCGCAACCTCGGGCTGCCGCTGTGGGAGCCGGCTTGCCGGCGAAAGGGCCGCGAAGCGGCCCCTTGTGAATCCATCCCCCTAGCAACAAGGAGTGCTGAATGTCCCTCAAGAACCTGCTCCAAGGAGCCGTCCTCATGTCCGCGCTGGCCGCGACTTCCCTCATGGCCGCGCCCCGCGACCTGATCATCGACACCGACCCCGGCGCCGACGACGTCGTCGCCCTGCTGCTGGCCATGGCCTCGCCCGAGGAACTGAAGATCCGCGCCATCACCACCGTGGCCGGCAACGTGCGCCTGGAGAAGACCTCTCGCAACGCTCGCCTGGCCCGTGAGTGGGCTGGCCGCGAAGAGATCCCGGTGTACGCCGGGGCAGGGCGGCCGATGGTGCGCACGCCGATCTACGCCGCCAACGTGCACGGCGAGGAAGGCCTGACCGGCGTCCAGGTCCACGAGCCGAAAAAGCCGCTGGCCCAGGGCAACGCCGTGCAGTACCTGATCGACACCCTGAGCGCCGCCGAGCCTCACAGCATCACCGTCGCCATGCTCGGCCCACAGACCAACCTGGCCCTGGCATTGATCCAGAAGCCGGAGATCGTCAACGGCATCAAGGAAGTGGTGGTGATGGGCGGCGCCCACTTCAACGGCGGCAACATCACGCCGGCGGCGGAATTCAACCTGTTTGCCGATCCGCACGCCGCCGAGGTGGTGCTGGCCAGTGGCGTGAAACTCACCTACCTGCCGCTGGACGTCACCCACAAGGTGCTCACCAGCGACGCGCGCCTCAAGCAGCTCGCCGCGGTCAACAACAATGCCAGCAAGCTGGTGGTGGACATCCTCAACGCCTACATCAAGTTCGACATGGACAACTACGGCATGCCCGGCGGCCCGGTGCACGACGCCAGCGTCATCGCCTACCTGCTCAAGCCCGAGCTGTTCAAGGGTCGCCAGGTGCACATGGTGGTCGACAGCCGCGAAGGCCCGACCTTCGGCCAGACCATTGCCGACTGGTACGGCGTGCTCAAGCAGCCGGCCAATGTGATGTGGATCGAAGAGGGTGACGCGCAGGGCTTCTTCGACCTGCTCAGCGCCCGCCTGGCCCGATTGAAATAGTGTCGTGGTGCGCGTAGCGCTCGAACACCTGGTCGATGAAGCTACGCGCCGCCTCGCTGCCTCGGTCGCGTACCAGCAGGTCGATGGCGATCAGCAATAGCTCTTCGGGGGTTCCCGGGCTGTAGGCACTCTGACCTTCGTCCCACTTGACCTTGATATCGGCGTCGATGCTGTGGCTGCTCATGGGGCGGTTCTCGCTTGGGCCTGGATGATAGGTCGAATACCGCGTCCTGGCGTTCGAAGTGGAGGTGTTTCCTGCGCCACTTCTTGCAGTAAATCATGCCTTGGCGCAAGAGGATCTGCGACTTAGGCATAAGCCATGCGTTTGGTCGAACCTGCGGTTCGGTGCAAAATCCGGTGACGATTGCGTTTCGCATCCACTGGCTGCGTCAGGCAGAATCTTGCGGTTTTGCAACAAACAGTTAGAAGAACTGTCGCATAAGGCAGTTCCCGGATCGATTTAGGAGGATTCATGTTCCGTACCCGCGCTACCCTGGCGACCCTGCTGGTGGCTACCGTCCTGGCAGGTTGCAGCACCGGTGGCTCTTCGGGCGCCAGCGCCCCTGCCGCCCCGGCCGGCAATGACGGCCGCTGCGAAGCCAGTGGCGCCGATTTCACCGTCGGCAAGCCGGCCAGCGCCGAGCTGTTGGAGCAGGCGCGCAAGGCCAGCGGCTCGCAGATGGCACGCATCCTCAAACCGCACGATGTGATCACCCTGGAATACCGCTCCGAGCGATTGAACCTGAATGTTGATGACAAGGGTGTGGTGACCCGCGTCAACTGCGGCTGATTGCCCGCACGCTGTCACCTGGCGCGGGCCGGCCCGCGCCTTCCCGCGCTTATTCCACGCTTGCCGGTTCGCGCCGTTCCTCGCGAGTGAACAACCCTTCTCCCAAAGTGCGCGCGGCTCGCAGATGCCGTGCCGGATCCTGTCCTTCGCTGTCGTCCAGCAACGTCGAACTCAATACTTGAGCGCCGCAGTAATCGAAGATGCCGTGCTCGATCTGCACGCGCATGGCCTCGCCGTAGCCGTGGCGCTCGAAGGTGCCGGCATCGGCCCCGGCAACGCCGATCAGGTGCGCGGTCAAACCGTGCAGGCGCTTCGTGGTACTACCGTCCGCGGCCTGGTAGAAGGCCCAGCCATTGCTGAACACACGCTCGACCCAGCCCTTGAGCAGGGCTGGTAGCGACCACCAGTAGATGGGATAGACCAGCACCAGGGTGTCGGCGCGTTCGATGCGCGCCTGCTCGGCCAGCACATCGGCCGGCGGCTGCCCCAGGCGGCGGTGCACGGCGTGGTCGGCGAGGCTGAAACGCGGGTCGAAACCTTCATGGGCCAGGTCGGCGAACTCGCTGGTGTGACCGGCCGCGCGCAGCCCTTCGGCAACCTGTTGGGCAAGGGCATGGGTGAGGGAGTCGGTGTCGTGGTGACCGATGACGATCAGGGCATGCATGGCAGAATCTCCAGAATCAGGATGCGGGGGCTTCGGGAGCGTTATATACTCCCGGTAAGTTACACTTAGTAAGTTACTTTTGGTAGGTAATCGATGTCAAGCGAGGAAAAGAGCGCGCCGCGCAAACGCCTGTCCCGCGAGGAGCGTCGCCGGCAGCTGCTGGATGTGGCCTGGCAGTTGGTGCGCGAAGAAGGCACCGATGCCCTGAGCCTGGGGCGTTTGGCCGAGCAGGCCGGGGTGACCAAGCCGGTGGTGTATGACCATTTCGAAACCCGCAACGGATTGCTGTTGGCGCTGTACCAGGAGTACGACGCACGCCAGACGGCGATGCTCGACACAGCTCTGGCCGGTTGTCCGGCGGACCTGCCGGGGCGGGCCTGGGTAATCGCCGAGGCCTATGTGGATTGCGTGGCGACCCAAGGGCGCGAGATCCCCGGTGTCAGTGCGGCATTGGCCGGCTCGCCGGAGCTCGAGGCGCTCAAGCGCGGCTATGAAGGGCCCTTCATGGACAAATGCCGGGAAGCCTTGGCGCCGTTCGCGCCGACCGGCGATATCGGCGTGGCCGGCCTGTGGGTGCTGGTGGGGGCAGCGGAGGCGCTGTCCCTGGCGGCGGCGGCCGGCGAATTGCCCGGCGAGGCCGCCAAGCGCGAATTGCAGGCGACCATCGTGGCGATGGTCCTGCGTCAGTAGCTGCCGGCGCGGCGCAGGCCAGCAGTCAAGCCGGCAGGCTCTGGTACGTCTGTTCCTCGCCTGGGCTGCGGGCGAACTGGCGCTTGTACTCGCGGCTGAACTGCGAGGTGCTCTGGTAGCCGACGCGATGCGCAACCTGGGCCACGCCCAGCCCTTCGCCGATCAGCATCTGTTGCGCCTTGAGCAGGCGCAGGCGCTTGAGGTACTGCATCGGCGCGAGGTCGGTGCAGCGCTTGAAATGCTCATGGAAGGTCGACACGCTCATGTTCGCCCGGCCGGCCAGCTCATCCACCCCCAGCGGCTCGGCGTAGTGCTCGCGCAGGTAGGCCAGGGCCGAGGCGATCCGGGCAAAATGTCCCTGTTGTTCGACCAGTGCCCGCAGCACCCCGGCCTGGGGGCCGCGCAGCGCGGTGTAGAGCACCTCGCGCACTCGCGCCGGCCCCAGCACCCTGGCGTCCAGCGGGTCCTGCAGGCACCGCAGCAGGCGCTCGACACTCTCGCGCATGGCCGTGTCCAACGCCGCCGAGGTCATAGACTGCGGGGTCTGTACCTGAACCGCGGCATCCGGCCCCAGGTTCATCGCTTGCACCAGCTCGCCGAGCATGGCGCGATCGATGTCCACCGCCACGCCCAGCAGTGGCGCCTGGGGTGTGGCGAAGGTTTCGCAGAGGAAGGGCACCGACAGCGCCTGCACCAGGTAATGCCCGGCGCCGTACTCCAGGGTGCGCGGGCCCAGGCGCGCCAGCTTGCTGCCCTGGGCGACGATGATCAGGCTGGGTTCGTAGATCTGCGGGCTGCTGGCCACGTAGTGGTCCCAGGTCAGGACCTGGACCTGGGGCAGGGCGGTGGGCACGAACCCGGGGCGCGTGGCGAGGGTGCGGATCAGTGAGCAGAGCGTGGCATTGGCGTCCACGTGGCAAGTCAGGTGCATGGCGAAACCGGGCAGAGAATCGGACAATGTCATCTTCGCAGATTAGCTGGCTGGCGCCAGAGGGGAGCGGGCAGGTCCGGAGAATCAGGCATGCATGCCGGAGAATCGGCCGTGGCCGGGGCAGGCCAGGCTGCGCAAAATGCGCCGCCTGAAACGTTTCACCTGAGAGAGGTCCGCATGTACACCGCCATCGGCTACGCCGCCCAGTCCCCCACCAGCCCCCTGGCCCCCATGAGCTTCCAGCGTCGCAGCCCGCGGGCCGACGATGTCGCCATCGAGATCCTCTACTGTGGCGTGTGTCACTCCGATATCCATCAGGCCCGCAACGAGTGGGGCATCGCCGTCTATCCGCTGATGCCGGGCCACGAGATCGTCGGTCGGGTCACTGCGGTTGGCGCGCAGGTCAGCCGCTACCAGGTGGGCGATCTGGTCGGTGTAGGTTGCATGGTCGATGCCTGCCGTCACTGCGAAGCCTGCCGCCAGGGCGTCGAGCAATACTGCCTGGAAGGCCCGACCATGACCTACGCTACCCCCGACCGGGTCGATGGCAGCAATACCATGGGCGGCTACTCGAGCAGCATCGTGGTCAGCGAGGATTTCGTCCTGCGCATTCCCCAAGGCCTCGACCTGGCCAGCGCGGCGCCGATCCTCTGCGCCGGCATCACCACCTACTCGCCGCTCAAGCACCATGGCGTTGGCCCGGAGCACAAAGTCGGCGTGCTGGGCATGGGCGGGCTGGGCCACATGGGCATCAAGTTAGCCAAGGCCCTGGGGGCGCATGTCACGCTGTTCACCCGTTCGGCGGCCAAGGCCGAGGAGGCCCGGCGCCAGGGGGCAGATGAAGTGATCGTTTCCACCGACGCCGAACAGATGCGCGCCGCGGCCGGCCGCTTCGACTTCCTGCTCGACACCATCCCGGTCCAGCACGACCTCAACCCCTACCTCGAAACCTTGAGGTTCGACGGCGTGCATATCCTGGTCGGCTTGATCGAGCCGGTCGAGCCGCCGTTGCATGCGGCCAACCTGGTGATGAAGCGCCGAGTGCTGGCCGGCTCGTTGATCGGTGGCATCGCAGAAACCCAGGAGGTGCTCGACTTCTGCGCCGAGCACGGAATCAGCTGCGATATCGAGATGCTCGACATCCGCAACATCAACCAGGCCTACGAGCGGATGATCGCGGGTGATGTGAAATACCGTTTCGTCATCGACATGGCCACGCTGAAGGCCTGAGTCGACGCGGCTCGTTATCTGAGGGGCGCCGCATATGCCTGGCGCAGGTCGACGCCCCAACCATCGAGCACGGCCTTGACGTTGTCGGCCGTCATCACCTGGCGGTCGTTCTCAAGCGGCACGCCAGTGCCTGCGAGCATCGCCTCGCCCACCACCCTCCCGCTGGTGCCGGCTTCGAACGACAGTTCGGTGGCGATCTCGCTGTCCCGGTCGCGCATCCCCACGGCACTGCTTACTCCAGCCGCGACCAGGGTGATCGGCAGCCACTCGTAGTAGCGCAGGCTTTGCGCGTCGGCGCTGATACGGGTAATGGCGGGCCTGACCACCAGCGTGTTCGGGCCAGGGGCATCCACTACCGTCATCACCTTGCCTATTTCCTCGCGCAGAACCGCGTCGTAATAGTCGGTGATCGAGGCGAGGGTAGCCTGGGGAATACGCGGGCTCGGTTCGGGTGCCGGGTAGAAGCGGCTGGGCGCCAGGTAGACCTCGATGTAGCGCCCCCGTGGCCATTTAGGGTCGGCCCAGCTCAGTAGGGTACCGCCAGACGGCGCCTGGTGCGGGGTGAGCAGGGCGTAGTCCTTGAGAAACCCGGCCGGGGCCGGCTTGTGGCTGCTGCAAGCCGATAAGCTTAGCGTGCTGGTCAGCATGACCGTCAGCAGATGCCGCTGACTCATGGGCGGCGCTCCTCTTGCGCGACGGCCTGCCAAGCCTGGGGCGGGGGCGCGTCCTGCGAAGCCTGGATCTGCAACTTGCCATGCGCCATCAGCCAGTGGACCAGCTCACGGATGGGCACGGTATGGCTGTATTCGACCCATTCGCCACAGCCCGGATCGTAATGCTCGAAGTAGCGCCGCAGGATGATGTAGCCCAGGTTGTCCGCCAGGCTCAGGCTCTCTTGCTGCACGATCAGTGAGCCCGTCTGGCCGCGGCTGGTGTGGCGCTGGCTGAGGATCAGGGGGGCGGAACCTTCTTGAACGTCGGTGCTGTTGCGGCTGTCGGCTATCTTCATGGGGAGCCCTCGGCGAGTGGAAGGCCCGCAGGGTGCAGGGCAATGTTTGCCAGGTGATGTCCGAATCGTGTCGGGGGTGACGAAATGTTGCCCGATTGAAATAAATGACCCGGGCGCCGCAATGGTTTTAGATACGCCTTTTATCCGGACCTGTACCACCGTGAGCAGACTGCTGATCGTCGATGACGATGTGGAAATCCTCGCCCTGCTTAAGCAATTCTTCGTCCAGCAGGGGTATGAGGTGGACCTGGCCGCCGAAGGCCAGGCGATGTGGGCGGCCATCGAGCGCCAGCGCCCGGACGCGATTATCCTCGACCTGATGCTGCCGGGCGAGGGCGGTCTGAGTCTGTGCCAGAAGCTGCGTGCGCAGGTCGGAGTGCCGGTCATCATGCTCACCGCCATGGCCGAGCTGAGCGACCGTATCATCGGCCTGGAACTGGGCGCCGACGACTACCTGACCAAACCTTTCGATCCGCGTGAACTGCTGGCCCGCCTGCGCGCCGTGCAGCGCCGTGTCGGCGAGCAGGCTTCGCGCGGCGAGGCGGCCAGGCCGGTGATCGGTTTCGCCGGTTGGCACCTGGACGTCACATGCCGCGAGCTGCGTTCGCCCGAGCAGGTGATGATCCCGCTGTCCGGCGCGGAGTTCGACCTGCTGGTGGTGTTCCTCGAACATCCCCAGCGCATCCTTACCCGCGAGCAGTTGATCGACCTGACCCGTGGCCAGGGCCATGACGCCTACGACCGCAGCATCGATGTGCAGGTCAGCCGGCTGCGGCGCAAGATCGAGCCCGACAGCAAGCGCCCGGATCTGATTCGCACCGTGCGCAATGGCGGCTACCTGTTCACCGCCAAGGTCAGCCGCTCGTGATCCGTCGCCTGCTGGGCCGCGATACCTTGCGTAAACGGATTGCCCTGACCATCTTCGTCGCGTTGCTGGCCTCGTTGGCGCTCAATGCCTTGTTCGTCCAGCTGGCGGGTAGCTGGGCGCGCCCGCCCATCGACCGCACCGGCCTGCTCGAACAGATCGCCGTCATCACGCGGGTGATCGAGCGCGCACCGCCGGCGCTGCGCAGCAAACTGGCCCTGGCGGCGAGCACGCCGACTCTGCAGGTGACCTGGAGCACCCAGCGCAGCGATTTCGGCCTACCCGGTCCTGGCGTGCAGTTTACCTCCGGTCAGGTGCCGGCGATGGGGCAGTTGCTGGGGCCGGCACGCGTCATCGAGGTCTACAACCCCGACGACTGGCCCAAGGGCAGCCCCGAGGCTCACTATGTTGCGCTGGTCGCCCTGGCTGATGACAGCTGGTTGTTGTTCGTGCCGCCGGAGCGCAGTTGGGGCCTGAGTGTAACGGCGCGCCTGGCGGTGGTGATCGGCCTGGGGCTGGTGGCGACCTTGTTGGTGGCCTGGCTCGCCACTCGTCAGCTAGCCGCTCCCTTGCAGCGTTTTGCCAGCGCGGCGCGACGTTTCGGTGGCGACCTGCAGGCCCCTCCCATCGACATCGAAGGGCCCGAGGAGATCCGCCAGGCGATCATCGCCTTCAACACCATGCAGGCGCAGATCCAGCACTTCATTCGCGAGCGTACCCACATGCTGGCGGCCATCTCCCACGACCTGCGCGCTCCGCTGACACGCATGCGTCTGCGCAGCGAGTTCATGGAAGACCTGGACCACAAGCACAAGCTGATCCGCGATGTGGAAGAGATGCAGAGCATGATCAACGAAGCCCTGGCGTTCTTTCGCGAAGGCACGCAGCTGGAGCAGCGTACGGCCTACGACCTGTCGGAGCTGTTGCAGACCCTGGTCGACGACTACCGCGACCAGCAGCTCGCCGTCACCTTCAAGGGCCCGGCGCACTTGGTGCATGACGGCCGTCCGCTGGCGACCAAGCGGGTGATCGTCAACCTGCTGGAAAACGCCATGAAGTATGCCCGTGATCCGCAGATCACCCTGAGCCATGCCGGGCACCTCATCGTCATCGAAGTAAGCGACCGCGGGCCGGGCATCCCCGAAGAGGCCTTGCAGCGGGTGTTCGATCCGTTCTACCGGCTGGAAGGATCGCGCAACCGCGACACCGGCGGCGTCGGCCTGGGGCTCTCGGCCGCCCGTGCCAGCGTGCGCGAGCAAGGCGGCGAGCTGACCCTGCGCAATCGCGTGGGTGGCGGGCTGGTGGCCCGGGTCGAACTGCCCGATGGGCGCTGAGCGGGTCAGTACACCCACACCTCGACGCGGCGATTGCGCAGGCGCCCCTGCTGCAGATCGTTGTCGGCTACCGGCAACTCGTCGCCCATGCCTGTCACGTCCCTGGCCTGGACCCCGGCCCGGGCCAATTCGCGACGTACCGCCATGGCCCGCAGCCGCGACAGCAGGGCGGCGCGGCCGGGTGTTTCCTTGGGGTCGCCGAAGCCCACCAGCACCACCTTGCCCTGCAGCTTGCCGGCCTGACGCAGGTAGTCGCCGACCCGTTGCACATCGCGCAGGGCCTTGTTGTCGAGGCTGGCGCTGCCTTCCTGGAAACGGAAGTTGACGCTCAGGCGTTGCGCTTCGCTGGCCAGTGCCCGGTAGCGCGGCGGCATGCCGGCCTGGGCCGGTACCGGCTGTGGCTTGATCTGCTGGGAGACGAACCCCTGGTCGGCGACGATCGCCTGTCCGGCGGGGCTCTGGGCGAACTCCGCCAGGGCCCTGGCCTGGGGCGTGGCGTGGGCGGGCAGGTAGAAAAACAGGCGACGCGACAGCGGGTAGTCTTCGCTGGCCACCAAGGCGCGGCTGGGGAGCAGGGCAGGCGCGTCACCCTCGGCCACCGCCAACACCTTGGTCTGGTGGACCGTGCCCAGGCCGCTGAAGCCGATGGCCTGGCGGTCGGCCATGACCTGGGCGGCCAGCGCATCGGCTGATTCGAAGCGACGCGCCTGGGGGGCCAGCGCCTGGTTGTGCGGGGCAAGCACCAGGGCATTGAAGGTCTCGAAGGTGCCGGAGCGGTCGTCGCGGGCATACAGGTGGATCGCCCCGCCGGGCACGCCCAGCTGCTCCCAGCGCTGCAACTGCCCGGAAAACACCTGCGCCAATTGCGTGGTGGTCAGTTGCGCGAGGGGGTTGTCCGGATGGGTGATCACCGCCACGCCATCCAGGGCGATGACCTGCTCCGAGCCCGCGCCGCGCAGGTTGCCCAGGGCCTGCAACTGTTGCAGCTCGCTGTCACTGATCGGTCGCGAGGCCGCGGCCAGGTCCGCTTCGCCCCGGGCCAACGCGGCGAAGCCGGTGCTGGTGCCGTGGGCGGCGATGTCGATGTGCAAGGGCAGGCCGTTGCGATCGACAGCGTGAAGCGTGGTCTCGTTGGCGGAGACACCAGGCTGGCGCTCGATGGCGCTTGCGCCCTGCGCTTGCAACAGGCCCCGCACCAAGGCTGGGCCAAGCGCGGCGCCGATGGTGTTGGAGCCCTGGATACGCAGTTGCGCCGGCTCGGCGCAAGCCAGGCTCGCAAGCAGGCACAGCAGTAGGGGAAGCAGGCGAGGCATGCCGGAGACCTGTGGCACCGAGTTGCACCGCAGATTACGACAGAGATCTGACTGAAAGATGACAGCGCTGTTTTGGCCAGATGCAGCCTGGGAGCGGCGCTGCGCCGCTCCCAGGCTTGAGGGCTTTCAGCTCAATGGGTCTGCGGCACGATGATACTCGCCGGTGCCTCGGCCGCCCGACGGCGCGCCACGCAGTAGTACAGCACGCTGGGTACCACCAAACCGATCAGCCACGACACGTCCACGCCGCCCAGGTGCGCGACCATGGGCCCGGTGTACAGCTTGGTGTCGATGAACGGCATCTGCACCAGCACGCCGAAGGTGTACACGCCGATGCCTGGCCAGTTCCAGCGCCCGTAGCGGCCATCCGGGTCGGCCAGTGCCGGGATGTCATAGCGTTCCTTGGTGATGAAGTAGTAGTCCACCAGGTTCACCGCGCTCCAGGGCACGAAGAAGGTCAGCAGGAACAGGATGAACGACTTGAACGCGCTGAGGAACGAGTGCTGCCCGAGCAGCGCGACCAGGGTCGCCGCGCCGACGATGCCGAGCACGAACACCAGGCGCTGCACGCGGCTGATCTGCAGGTGGCCACGAAAGCCGCTGATGATCGTGGCGATGCACATGAAGCTGCCGTAGCTGTTGAGGGTCGAGATGGTCACCTTGCCGAATGCGATGCAGAAGTACAGCAGCGCCGCCGTGGTACCGGCACCGCCCAGGCCGACGATATAGGCCACCTCGCGGCCGGAGAACTGGCCACCGGCGATGGCCGCGGCGAACACGCCGAGGATCATCGAGGCCTGGGCGCCGAGCACCGAGCCCAGGCCGGCGGCGAGGAAGGTCTTGAGTGGCGAGGTGTGGCTGGGCAGGTAGCGCGAGTAGTCGGCCACGTAAGGGCCGAAGGCGATCTGCCAGGAGGCGGCCAGCGACACCGCGAGCAGGAAGCT
Organism: Pseudomonas soli; assembly: GCF_021283165.2. Lineage (NCBI taxonomy): Bacteria > Pseudomonadati > Pseudomonadota > Gammaproteobacteria > Pseudomonadales > Pseudomonadaceae > Pseudomonas > Pseudomonas soli. The sequence goes on along the minus strand of NZ_CP128543.1, from coordinate 3,714,628 downwards.
GGCCCAGCTGAAGTGGCGGTTGTCGAGCAACTGGCCGATATCGGCCAGCATCAGGATGCGGCTGAACAGGTAGACGAAGGCGATGATCCCCAGCACGCTGGCCACCCGGCCGATCCAGTGGATCACCCGGTAGCCGGCCAGGGTCGCCAGCACGATCACCCCGGCGAAGATGAGGATGCCGGCGCTGTCGCTGATGCTCAGCAACTGGCCGATGGCCTGGCCGGACAGTACCGTGCCGGTAGCAGTGAAGCCCAGGTACATCAGGCACACCAGGGCCATGGGGATGGCCGCGCCGTAAACGCCGAACTGCACACGGCTGGAAATCATCTGCGGCAGCCCCAGGCGCGGACCCTGGGCGGCATGCAGGGCCATCACCGCGCCGCCGACCAGTTGCCCGAGCAAAAGGCCGATCAACGACCAGAACACGTCGCCGCCCAGCACCACGGCCAGGGCGCCGGTGACGATCGCGGTAATCTGCAGGTTGGCTCCCAGCCACAGGGTGAATTGGCTGTAGACCCGTCCATGGCGCTCAGACTCGGGGATGTAGTCGATCGAGCGGCGCTCGATCACGGGTTTGCTGGACATCGGGAGGCTCCGCTTCGTTGTTTTTGTGAAAGGCGGCGGCTATCGGCGGGACGCAGGGCGGATGGCCGAAGCCCGATATGATCATGTATATACAAGTCTGGTCAAGTGAAGCTTGCACAGGGTGATCGTGTGCTTTCTCCGGCCATCACAGCCGACTGTTACACAAGGCTGCTACGCAACTGTGCTGGTCCGCGGCGGCGTGATGCCCGTATGCTGTAACGAAATATGTCTATAACAAGCCTGAAGAAGGAATGCCTGCAATGCCACTCAAGGACCTGCTGATCGCCCTGGTGGTGATCATCGCCTGGGGCGTCAACTTCGTGATCATCAAGGTGGGGCTCGACGGCCTGCCGCCGATGCTGCTCGGAGCCCTGCGTTTCCTGCTGGTGGCCTTCCCGGCGGTGTTCCTGATCAAGCGCCCGAACCTGCCGTGGCGCTGGCTGATCGCCTATGGCGCGACCATTTCCCTGGGCCAGTTCGCCTTCCTCTTCCAGGCCATGGCCAGTGGCATGCCGCCTGGGCTGGCCTCGCTGGTGCTGCAGTCCCAGGCGTTCTTCACCCTGGGCTTCGCGGCCATGTTTCTCGGCGAGCGGCTGCGCCTGGCCAGTGTGCTCGGCCTGCTGGTGGCCGCCAGCGGCCTGGCGGTGATCGGTAGCGAGGACAGCGGCCACGTGCCGCTGGTGGCGCTGCTGCTGACCCTGTGCGGCGGCGCCATGTGGGGGATGGGCAACATCATCACCCGGCGTTTCGGCCAGGTGGACCTGGTCGCCCTGGTGATCTGGGGCGGGCTGATTCCGCCGCTGCCGTTCCTGGCACTGTCGTGGTGGCTGGAAGGCCCCGAGCGCATTGGCCATGCCCTGGCCAACATCGGCTGGAGTTCGGTGCTGGCCCTGGCGTACCTGGCGTTCGTCGCCACCATGGTCGGCTACAGCCTGTGGAGCAAACTGTTGTCGCGCCACCCGGCGGGCAAGGTGGCGCCGTTCTCGCTGCTGGTGCCGGTGGTGGGCCTGAGCTCCGCGGCACTGCTGCTGGGCGAGCGCCTGAGCGAGGCGCAAGGCTGGGGGGCGCTGCTGGTGATGCTGGGCCTGTTGATCAACGTGTTCGGGCCACGACTGGGGATGCGCCTGCGCACCGCCAGCGCCGGGCGCACCTGAGCGGCGCTCATACCAGCAAGGCCGACCAGGCCGACACCAGCAGCAACCCCGCCAGACCCTGGTTGAACAGGCGCAAGGCCCGCGACGAGCGCAACCAGCGTGCGCTGCCGATGCCCATCAATGCCCAGGCGGTCATGCTGGGTAGGGCGACCAGCAGGAACACCAGGGCCAGCCAGCCCATCGGCAGTGCCGGGGTGGCGAACAGGCCGACCATCGCCACCGCCGTCACCCATACCTTGGGGTTGACCACCTGCAGGGTCGCCGCGCTCAGTGGGCCAAGGCCACTGTCGTTGCCCGCCAGCAAGGGGGCGCAGGCGCTGCGCAGCATCTTCCAGGCCAGCCAGCTGAGCCACAGGGCGCCGGCCCAGCTCATGGCCAACTGCGCCAGGGGGTAGCGCAGCAGCAACGCGCCGAGCCCCATTCCCACCAGCCACACCACCGCCGCCGCCGCGCAGCAGGCCGCCACGATCGGTGCCAGGCTGGCGCGCAAACCGCGCCGGGCACCGTGGGCGAGGATCAACAGGTTGGTCGGCCCGGGGCTGATGCTGGCGGCCAGGGCAAACAGGATGAAGGGCAACAGCGAGTGCGACATGGTCATGGCTCCGTGTGATCGAGGCACCATGGTCGCGGCCAGCGCGGCTTCAGTCTGGAAGGTTTGAGCAGCGCTTGCGGTAGTCCGCCGGGGTCAGCCGGTAGGCGCGGCGGAACCAGCGGCCCAGGTGGCTCTGGTCGGCAAAGCCCAGGGCGGTGGCGACGCTGGCCGGCGTTTCGCCCAGGGCCAGCAGCCGCCGCGCGCGGGCCAGGCGCAGCAGGATCAGGTAGGCATGCGGCGCCAGGCCGAAGGCTGCCTTGAACGCCCGGGTCAGGCGGAAACGGTCGACGCCGCAGACCTGTGCCAGCTCGGCCAGGCCGATGTCCTGGTCCAGGTGCGCATGCAGATAGTCGCGGGCGACCTGGGCGCACAGCGGCAGGCGTGGATCTGGGTCCAGGCGTTTGCGCCAGTGCAGGTGGCCTGTGAGGCAGCTCAGCAGATCGTCCAGGGCGGTCTGGCGGACGATGCGCAGGTCGCTGTAGTGCACCGTCTCGAAGGCCCGGGCGGTGGCGCCGGCCAGGCGCGGATCCTGGTGCAGCAGGGTGCCGAAGCTGGGCAGGGCGCCTGAGGGGGCCTGCTCGAACAGGGCGCGCAGTTCGGTTTCCAGCCAGTTGGCGTCCAGGTACAGGGTCGAATAGGTGAAGCCTTCCACGGTTGGCGCATGGCCGTCGTGCAGGTCGCCAGGCTCGAGCACGAACACCTGGCCGGGCGTGCTGCAATGGCGTTCGCGGCGGCAGTTGAACTGCTGCACGCCCTGTTCGGTCACCCCGACCAGGAAGCTGTCGTGCCAGTGCGGGTCGTAGGCGTGGCCGGTAAAATGGGCGCGGACCGACTCGATGCCGGTGTCGGCGTCCTGTCTGAGATCGATCCAGTTGCTCATGGAGGCGGGCCGTGTGGGTGGTCGATGGATGACCTTAGCGCACAAACGGCCCAGGTGTTTAGAACGATTGTGCAGCCTTCAGCGCTGGGCCAGTGCCAGGTTGAGGCCAAGCCCGGCGAATGAGGCGGCGAAGCCGCGGCGCAACCAGGCCTGCACCTTCGGCGAGTCGATCACGGCGCGGCGGAACAGGTGGGCGAGCAGGCCATAGAGGACGAAGACGACGAAGGTCATGGCCATGAAAACCGCGCTGAGGCTGAGCATCTGCACGGTCGCGGAGCCGGCCTGCGGGACGATGAACTGCGGCAGGAAGGCGAGGAAGAACAGCGTCAGCTTGGGGTTGAGGATATTCAGCAGGCAGGCTTTGATCACCAGTTGGCTGGCGGCGGCGGGGGTGGCGTGCGCGTCCACGGCGAAGGCCGCACGGTCGCGCCAGGTGGCGTAGGCCAGGTACAGCAGGTAGGCGACGCCGGCGAACTTGAGGCCCTGGAAGGCCAGGGCGCTGGTGTGCAGGAGCGCCGAGAGCCCCAGCACCGAGGCCAGCAAGTGCGGGACGATGCCCAGGGTGCAGCCGGTGGCGGTCCACAGGCAGGCGCGTCGCCCGGCCACCAGGGCGCTCGATACAGTGAGGATGACCCCGCTGCCGGGGATCAGCACGATGATCAGCGCGGTGACGAGAAATTCCAGGCTTGGCATGAATGACAGCTCCTTGCGGTCGGGGGTGGATGCACTATACGCCCGGCGACAACGGCTGCAACATGTCGTCCGGGCGCAGCGCGGCGAAACGCTCGCGCAGCCACAGGTGCAACTGGGCCACGGCGGGGGTGAGCTGCTTGCGGTGCGGGCACACCAGGGTCACCGGGGTCAGCTCGCCGGGGTATTCGGGCAGCAGCAGCTCCAGCTCGCCGGCGGCGACATCGGCGCTGACATCCAGCCACGACTTGTAGACGATGCCTTCGCCTTCCAGCGCCCAGCGCCGCACCACGTCGGCATCGTCACTGAACAGCGGCCCGCGCACCTGCACGGTGCGGTTGCCCAGGCGCCATTTGTCGTACACCCGGCTTTGCTGCAGGTATAGCAGGCAGTCGTGTTGCTGCAGGTCCTCGGGGGTCAGCGGGCGGCCATGGCGCGCCAGGTAGTCCGGGGAGGCCGCCAGGACCCGGCGGTTCCACGGCGCCAGGGGCAGGGCAATGTAGTTGGCGTCCTCGTTCTGGCCGTAGCGGATGGCGACGTCCACCGGATCGCGATACAGGTCGGCCAACTGGTCGGAGAGGAAGAAGCGCAGGCCCAACCCCGGATGCTCGCGGCGAAATGCACTGAGCCAGGGCCGCAGCAGGTTGCGGCCCATGTCCGAGGGCGCCGCCACCTGCAACACGCCGCGCAGGCAGCTGTGGCTGCCATGCAGGTCCTCGCGGCCCTGGCGCAGGGCATCGATCACGCGCTGGGCGGTGGGCAGGTACAGCTCGCCTTCGGCGGTCAGGCGCAGGCTGCGGGTGGTGCGGGCGAACAGGCGCACATCGAGCTCGCGCTCCAGGCGCTTGATCGCCGCGGCCACCTGGCCGGGCAGCAGGTCGGCCTCGTGGGCCGCAGCGGTGAAGCTGCCCAGGGCGTTGGCACGGGCGAACAGTTCGAGGTCGTTGATGCGCAGCATTTTCACTCCAGGGATGAAAGTGTTGCTGCATTGTGCTGGTTTTTCTTTGCGGTCGGGAAGATAAGATGCCATTCATTCACGAACCCTTGAGGAATTGCCCTAGATGGACACCGTTGCCCTCGCCAAACGCCGTTACACCACCAAGGCCTACGACGCCAGCCGCAAAATCCCCCAGGCCACCATCGACGCGTTGCTCGAGCAGTTGCGCCACAGCCCGTCCTCGGTCAATTCGCAGCCCTGGCACTTCGTCGTGGCCGACAGCGCCGAAGGCAAGGCGCGCCTGGCCAAGGCCACCGATGCTCGATTCGCCTACAACAGCCCGAAGCTGCGCGATGCCTCCCATGTGATCGTGTTCGCCGCCCGCACCAACATGACCGAAGCTCACCTGCAGGCAGTGCTGGCGCAGGAAGCCGCCGATGGCCGCTTCCGTAACGAGCAGGCCCGCGAAGTCCAGGACCAGACCCGCCGCGGTTATGTCGACCTGCACCGCCATGACTTCAAGGACCTGCAGCACTGGATGGAGAAGCAGGTCTACCTGGCCCTGGGCACCGCGCTGCTGGGCGCCGCCGCCCACGGCCTGGACGCCACGCCGATCGAAGGCTTCGACGCCAAGGCCCTGGACGCCGAACTGGGCCTGCGCGAGCAGGGCTACACCAGCGTGGTGCTGCTGAGCCTGGGCTATCGCAGCGAGGAGGATTTCAATGCCGGTCTGAGCAAGTCGCGGTTGGCGGCGGGGCAGGTATTTACCTTCCTGTGAGTATCGGTAGTGGCGCTTGACCTGGGTCAGCCCTGAATCAGCGGCCCCAGGCGTTCGGCCAGGGCCTGGACCATCGCGCTCACCTTGGGCAGGTGTCCGCGGTTGCGGCGCCAGGCCAGGTTGATCGGCAATCCTTCCATCGCGTACGCCGGCAGTATCTGTTGCAGCGTCCCGTCATCGAGCTGGCGCTGCACCAGCCAGGTCGGCAACTGGGCGATGCCGTGCCCGGCGCTGACAGCTAGCGCCTGGCCTTCGGCATCGCCGATGGCCAGGCGCCCGGGCATGCCGCGCAGCTGCGTCAGGCCCGGGCGGGCGCCGGCAAAGTGCAGGGCCGGTGTGCTGCCGTCTGCGCAGGCATAGAGCACGCAGCCCTGGGCCTGCAGTTGCTGCAGGTCTTGGGGCGTGCCGTGGCGAGCCAGATAAGCGGGGGCGGCGCAGAACACCAGGCGCTGGCTGCCCAGGTAACGGTGCTCGATGCCTGGCTGCCAGGTTTGTGGTCCGCCGATGCGCACGACAATGTCGATGGCGTCCTCGACCAGGTCGACGAAGCGATCGGAGAGGGTGATGTGCGGTTGCAGCCGTGGATGCCGCGCAGCGAAGTCGAGTACGGCAGGGAGGCCGTGCAGACGGCCGAAGGTAGCTGGCAGGTCGATGCGCAGCTTGCCGCAGGGCGTATGGTGTTCATCGTTGAGGGCCAGTTCGGCTTCCTCGATGTCCGCCAGCACGCGGGTGCACGCGCGGTAGTAGTCGGCGCCGCTGTCGGTCAGGGCCAGGCGCCGGGTGGTGCGTTCGAACAGGCGCACCTGCAGGCGTTTCTCCAGGCGCGCGACGCCCTTGCTCACGGCGGAACTGGTGAGGTTCATGCGTTCGGCGGCGGCGATGAAGCTGCCAGCGTTGGCCACGCTGACGAAGAAGTCGATGTCCTTGAGGCGTTCCGAGGCAGACATGGCGAGGTCTTTTATTAATGAATCTGATTCACTTGATAAAGGAATAACTACCAGCAATAGGAACTAAATTCCAGATTAAGCTGGCCTTCCATTCAACCAGGATTGCAGCGGATGTCCACTTCCAGCCTGACCCACGCCACCCTCACGCGCCCAGCGCCGCGTACGGGGTTATCCATCGGCCTCTTCGCCATCGGCGGCTTCGCGGTGCTGACCACCGAATTTCTGATTCTCGGGCTGCTGCCGGCGCTGGCCCGCGACCTTGGCCTTTCGGTTGCGGGTGCGGGCCAGTTGGTCACGCTGTTCGCCGTGACCGTGATGTTGTTCGGGCCGCCGCTCACCGCCTGGCTGTCGGCAGTGCCGCGCAAGGGACTGTTCATCGCCATCCTGCTGGTGTTCGCCGCGTCCAACGCGCTGTCGGCGCTGGCGCCGAACATCTGGGTGCTGGCATTGGCACGCTTTATCGCCGCGCTGGCCTTGCCGGTGTATTGGGGCACCGCCAGCGAAAGCGCCGGGCAATTGGCCGGGGCGGGGCGCGAGGGCTGGGCGGTGTCACGGGTGTACCTGGGCATCACCGCCGCATTTGTCTTCGGCATTCCACTGGGCACGCTGGCCGCCGGGCTGGTCGGCTGGCGTGGCAGTTTCGCGTTGCTCGCCGGGCTGTGCCTGCTGGTGGCGCTGTTGATGTGGGCGTGGCTGCCGACTGTGCCGGCGGCACCCGCCCGTGCGCCGGGGGAGCGGCAGACGGTGATCCTCAAGGACCGCCGCTTCATCGCCCATGTGCTGCTCTCGGCGCTGGTGTTCACCGCCATGTTCACTGCCTACACCTACCTGGCCGAGACGCTTGAACAGCTGGCCGCCGTGCCGGCCGGCGAAGTGGGCTGGTGGCTGATGGGCTTCGGCGTGGTCGGCATGCTCGGCAACGGCCTGGCCGGGCGCATCGTTGATCGGAGCCCGCTGCGGGCGACCTTGCTGCTGTTGGCGATGCTGGCGCTGGGCATGGGCGCGGTCACCCCGTTGCTCGGCACTGCATGGCTGCTGGGGGGCGCGCTGGTGCTGTGGGGCATCGCCTACACCGCGCTGTTCCCGGTCTGTCAGGTGCGGGTGATGCAGGCCGGCGCCAAGGCCCAGGCCCTGGCCGGGACCTTGAACGTGTCGGCGGCCAATGCCGGTATCGCCGCCGGTGCGGCGTTGGGCGGCGCGTCGATCCAGGTCCTGGGCCTGGGCGCCCTGGGCTACGTGGCATGCGGGTTCGCCGTGCTGGCGATGATCGCCACCCTGGCCATGCTGGCGAGCGAGTGAGGCCTACACCGCCCGGGTGTTGAGCAGGCGCACGCCCAGGCCGATGAACAGCGCGCCGCTGGCGCGCTTGAACCAGGCCGCCAGGGGCGAAGCCTTCAGGCGCAGGCCGAAGCGCCAGGCGGTGAAGCAGTAGAAGGAGTGCACCAGGCAGACGATCAGCGAGCCGCTCAGGTACATGGCCGCGAACTGGCCGAAGATCGGCCGCCCAGGCTCGAGGAACTGCGGCAGGAAGGCGCAGAAGAACACCAGGGTCTTGGGGTTGCTCGCCGAGACCAGGAAGGCTTCCACGGCGATCCGCCATTGCGTCTGGGGCGGCGTCGCTACCACCTGCGCCGTCGGCGCGGTGGGGGCGCCTTTGCCCAGCAACTGGCGCAGGCCGAGGTAGATCAGGTAAGCGGCGCCGGCCAGCTTCAGCGCCAGGAACGCCGTGGGCAAAGAGATCAGCAGGGCGCCCACGCCCATGGCCACGGCGGTGATCGTCAGCAGTTGCGCGGTGAGGTTGCCGAACAGGGTCATGCCCATGCCGGACGGGCCGTAGCGCAAGGCGTTGCGCACAGTGAGCAGGACATTCGGGCCGGGGAGCAGCGAGGTGAGCAGGTAGGCGAAGGAGAAGGTCAACCAGAGGTGCAGGGCCATGGAGCGCGTCCTTTGCGCTGGGAAAAACACACAATGCCAGTAATCGGCGCGGACCGCCATTGGGCATCGCTGAGGGAGCGGCTTGCCCGCTCCCAGAGAAGTTGCCCAGGCCGGTTCAGCGTGCCAGGCGCCCGCTGACGAAGTGGGCGACATCGTTGAAGCCCGGGGTCGAGGCATGGCCGGGCGTCACCAGCGAATCGATGAAGGCCTCGTCCTCCGCCGTGACCTTGACCTCCAACGCACCGGCATAGGTGTCCCACTGCGCCTCGGTGCGCGGCCCGACGATGGCCGAGCTGACCAGGCGGTTGTTCAGCACCCAGGCGATGGCGAACTCGACGATGCCCACGCCCTTGGCCTCGGTATAGGCATGGATCTTCTGGGCGATGGCCAGCGATTCCTGGCGCCATTCCACTTCCATGATGCGCTTGTCCTGGCGACCGGCACGGCTGCCTTCGTCGGGGGCGGAGCCTGGCGCGTACTTGCCGCTGAGCACGCCACGGGCCAGCGGGCTGAACGGCACCACGCCCAGGCCATGGTAGGCGGCGGCGGTGAGTTGCTCGGGCTCGGCCTGGCGGTTGACGATGTTGTACAGCGGCTGGCTGACCACCGGCTTGGCCACGCCGAGCCTTTGCGCCACGTTGCAGATCTCGGCGATGCGCCAGCCACGGAAGTTTGACACGCCCCAGTAGCGGATCTTGCCTTGCGCCAGCAGGTCGCCGATGGCGCGCACCGTCTCTTCCAGCGGTACCGAATGGTCCTCGCGGTGCAGGTAGTAGATGTCCAGATAGTCGGTGCCCATGCGCGTGAGGGTGGCCTCGATGGCATTGAAAAGGTGTTTGCGCGACAGGCCGCTGCGGTTCGGCAGGCCATCAACCGGGCCATAGCCGGCCTTGGAGGCGATGATCCACTCGTGACGGTTGCGCGCCACCGCTTCGCCGACGATTTCCTCGGAGCGGCCGCCATTGTAGACATCGGCGGTGTCGACGAAGTTGATGCCCTGGTCCCAGGCCTTGTCGATGATGCGCAGCGAGTCTTCGGTGCTGGTCTGTTCACCGAACATCATGCTGCCGAGCGTCAGGGCCGAGACTTGCAGGCCGGAGTGGCCAAGGGGGCGGTAGATCATTGCGAGTCATCCTTTCCTTACAGTGTGGGTGAACTTGTTTTACACAGTTCACCCCGGTATTGAAAGCTCGCGGTGGCGAAGGCAGGGCGTGTACTCAGCGCGTCGGCAGGCCGAGCAGTTCGCGCCTTGTCTCCAAGGCAATGGTTGCATAACCCTTGCCGGTACCCCGGTTGCGCAACCCGTGGTCATGCTGGGCCGTCACGTCCTCCCAGCACTCGACGGACAGCAGGTGGCAGTAGCTACTGTCGGTTTCGATCTCGAAGTCTATGAAGCGTTCGGTATCGGTCAACAGACTGCCTGTCAGGCTGGCCATGCCGGGGAAGTCGAACTCAAGGTCCAGCAGCAAGGAGCGTGCCCAGTCGATCCCGTGGTTCTCGGCGACGCGCAGCAGAGCAGGCGGTATCTCACGGGTGAGCCAGGGCCTTGCCGACTCTCTGATGCGATGGGCAGTGAGCAGGTTCTGTTCCTGTACGTTGAGTTGTCGCTTCCTGAGCAGTCGCTGGATATTCGGGGAGCTCGAGTTCATCCGTCGACCCCGCCGCAGCAGAGAGCCTGTAGAAATTCCTGTTCGCCGTCTGCCTGCCACCAAGGGATGCGAACCTGGCCGCCTTGTTGCTGAAGTTGGCGCAGGAGCGACAGCAGGGCGTCGATTCGAGGCGCATCCCAGTCGGGCCCCATGCAATAGTCCAGTGTCAGGACGTGCTCACAGACCATCACGCCCAGGTCAGGGAGGGGCTGGCCATCGATGTCGATGCCCTGCGCCAGTACATGAAACGGTTCGACGACACCGTCGCTGACACGCGAGGCATCCTGTGGGCCGGTAAAGGGTATTTCGCGCCCGCTTGTCTTGTCCCACAAGCAACCGCGCTCCACCCTGGCACCGAGGGTGAACAGGCGTGTGAATGCGCTCGGCATGTCGGCGCTTACGGCAAAGTGGAGCTCGATTTCCGGCAGTGTCCCGTCGTCCTGGCTGAAGTAGTCTGCCAAAGGGTGTACTTGTGGCGTCTCTACCAGCGCCGGGGTGCTGGCGAGGAGGTGGGCCTGGTTTTTGTGCCGGTCCAGTTGCACTGGGTCAATCTCCATGCGATGAGGCGAGTCTGCGGCGTACTGTACGGTGAGGACCGTATCGGTGCCACTGCCGGGTCAACGCCAGGTCTCAATCCGGCCAGGCATCGATCAGCTCACGCGCCTCGCGGCTCGACAGCGGCCGCTTCATGCGCTGCGACAGCACGGCCATGGCCCGTGAACAGCCCTTGGCGATCACCGCCTCGACCTGGTCGTCCAGGCACTGCAGGGCGATGAAGTCGCCCTGTTCCGGCGAACCGACGTACTCGATACGGTTCCAGCCGCTGGCATGCCCGAGCACTTCGTAGGTGCGCCCGTGCTGGTAGGTCCAGAACAACGGCACGTCGTCGTAGCGGCGTCGCTCGCCGAGCATGTTGGCGGCGGCGATCACGCCGTGTTGCTGGGCCAGGCGCCAATGCTCGATGCGCACCGGGCGGCCGGCCAGGGGGAAGGTGGCGACATCGCCGGCCGCCCACAGGCCGTCGGCGGCCTGCAGGTGCGCGTCCACCGTGAGCGAATGGTCTTCGGCCAGGGCCAGGCCCTGGACGAAACGGGTGGCCGGGGTGACGCCGGTGCCCAGCAGCACCAGCGCGGTTTCCAGGCGCTCGCCATTGGCCAGCAGCACGGCCTCGACGCGCTCGTGGCCGTCGAAGCCGATCACCTCGGTCGGCCCGTGGAACTGCACACCCTTGCGCTCATGCAGCTCGCGCAGGGTCTGGCCGATGCGCTCGCCCAACTGCCTGGCCAGCGGGATGGCGTGGCGTGTGACCACATGCACCTGCAGGCCGTACTTGAGCAGGGCGCTGGCGGCCTCCAGGCCGATGAAACCGTCGCCGACGATCACCACCGGCTGGCCCGGCTCGGCCAGGTCGAGCAACTGCGCGGCATCGGTGCGCGAGCGCAGTACGCAGATGCCGGGCAGTTTCACGCCGGGGAGCTGGGGGCGGTTGGGCTTGCCGCCGGTGGCCAGCAGGGCGGCGTCGTATTTCAACTGCTGGCCGTCGGCCAGGCTGATCACGCGCTTGCCGGCATCCAGCGCGCGTACCTTGCCGTGAATGCGCTGCAGCTGGCCTTGGCGCAGGTCGACTGACGCGAGTAGTGAGGACACTTCGTCCACCGGCATTTGCCCGGCGATGACGAACTTGCTCAGGGCCGTGCGATCGTAAGCGTTCGGCTGTTCCTGGTCGATCCACAACAGGCGGCCGGCAAAGCCATGGTCGAGCAAGGTGGCGATGGCGGCGGCCCCGGCGGCGCCGGCGCCCACCACGACAAAGGTGCGCGCGTCGGTGTGGCGCGGCGCTTCAGCCTCGGGTAGTGGCTGCTCGTCCACCCATACCTGGCCGTCCCTGATCTGCACAGCATGCCGGCGCAGACCGGCCAGCGCCGGCGGCTCGCACACCGCGCCGTCGTCCACGGCGAAGGCGGCCTTGTGCCAGGGGCAGATCAGCAACCCACCACAGACCGCGCCTTGTTCCAGTGGCGCGCCCTCATGCGGGCAGTTGGCCTGGTAGGCACGCACCCGCTCGCCCTGGCGTACCAGGACGATTTCTTCGGTACCAACCTGAACGCGCAGGGGACGGAGTTGTTCAAGCTGGTCGAGGCTAGCCACGGCATGGAAGGTCATGGGGATCTCCTCACGGGTTGTGTTCATTTGACGCCTGCACTGGGTGCGGGCTGCGCTCAGCCGACGATTGGACGGTAATCACAATATTTCACAAAAACTTCAAATGAGACTAAATTGACTCAAATCGAATGTGTAAGTACCATTCGCGCCAATTCTAGTTAACGGCTCGGGTGAGTTAATGAGCAATTTGCGTGCAATAGGGATGGTCAGCTGGCTGGCAGTGGCGGTAGCACTGGCCGGCTGCGGAGCTGCTGAAGAACAGCAGGCCGCGACTGAAACGGCATTTCCGGTGGAGACCGTGACGCTGGCCAGCGAACAGCTGGCCCTGGCCTCGACCCTGCCGGGCCGGGTCGAACCGATGCGTGTGGCCGAGGTGCGTGCCCGGGTCGCCGGCATTGTCCTGCACAAACGTTTCGAGGAAGGCGCCGACGTCAAGGCTGGGGATGTGTTGTTCCAGATCGATCCGGCACCGTTCAAGGCTGCCCTGGCGCGTGTCGAGGCCGACCTTGCGCGGGCCCAGGCGGTGCAGCAGGAGGCCCAGGCACGGGTCAAGCGCTATGAGCCGCTGGTCAAGATCGAGGCGGTCAGCCAGCAGGACTTCGACAGCGCCAGCGCCGAGCTGCGCAGCGCCCAGGCGGCCGTGCGCTCGGCTCAGGCCGACGTGCAGACCGCGCGTCTTAACCTGGGCTATGCCACGGTCACCGCGCCGATCTCCGGCCGCATCGGCCGCGCCCTGGCCACCGAAGGCGCCCTGGTCGGGCAGGGGGAGGCCACCTTGATGGCGCGCATCCAGCAGCTCGATCCGATCTACGTCGACTTCACCCAGTCCGCCGCCGAAGCCCTGCGTCTGCGTCAGGCCCTCAAGGACGGCGCGCTCGGCGCTGGCGACGACAAGGCGCTGACCGCCCAGGTGGAAGGCACCGACTACCAGCGCCAGGGCGCGCTGATGTTCACCGACGTGGCGGTCGACCGTGGCACCGGCCAGGTCACCTTGCGCGGTCGCTTCGACAATGCCGACGGCATCCTGCTGCCGGGCATGTACGTGCGCGTGCGCACCCCGCAGGGTACCGACCAGCAGGCCATCCTGGTGCCGCAGCGCGCGGTGCAGCGCGGCAGCGATGGCGAGGCGCGGGTGCTGGTGGTCGGCACCGGCAACCTGGCCGAGGCGCGCAGCGTGCGCACCGGCGGGATGCACGGCTCGCGCTGGCAGATCACCGAGGGCCTGCGCGCCGGTGACCAGGTCATCGTCGGCGGCCCGGCCGGCCTTGCCCCGGGCATGCCGGTGCAGCCGGCCCAGGCGCAACAGACCGCGGCACACTAAGGCGAGGGTAGCGAGATGTCCAAGTTCTTCATCAATCGGCCGAACTTCGCCTGGGTCGTGGCGCTGTTCATATCCCTGGCCGGTTTGCTGGTGATCCCGGCGTTGCCGGTGGCCCAGTATCCCAGCGTGGCGCCGCCACAGATTTCCATCAATGCCGTCTACCCGGGCGCGTCCGCCAAGGTGATGGTCGAGTCGGTAACCAGCATCATCGAGGAGTCGCTCAACGGCGCCAAGGGCCTGCTGTACTACGAGTCCACCAACAACTCCAACGGCGTGGCCGAGGTGATGGTGACGTTCCAGCCCGGCACCGACCCGGATATGGCCCAGGTCGATGTGCAGAACCGCCTGAAGAAGGCCGAGGCGCGCATGCCCCAGGCGGTACTGACCCAGGGTCTGAAGGTCGAGCAGGCCAGTTCCGGCTTCCTGCTGATGTACGCCCTGACCAGCGCCACCGGTGGCCGTGACGACGTCACCAGCCTGGCCGACTATGCCGCGCGCAACATCAACAACGAGCTGCTGCGCGTACCCGGCGTGGGCAAGTTGCAGTTCTTCGCCTCCGAGGCGGCGATGCGGGTCTGGGTCGATCCGCAGAAGCTGGTGGGCTACGGCCTGTCCATCGACGACATCGGCAACGCCATTCGTGGCCAGAACGTTCAGGTACCCGCCGGCAGTTTCGGCAGCACGCCCGGAGCCAGCGAGCAGGAACTGACCGCGACCTTGGCCGTGCAGGGCACCCTGGAAACCCCCGAGGCCTTCGCCGGCATCGTCCTGCGCGCCAACCCGGACGGCTCCAGCGTGCGCCTTGGCGATGTCGCGCGCCTGGCCATCGGCAGCGAGAACTACAATCTCTCGGCGCGCCTGGACGGCAAGCCCGCCGTGGTCGCCGCTGTGCAGCTGGCGCCGGGCGCCAACGCCATCGAAACCGCGACCCTGGTCAAGGAGCGCCTGGCCGAGCTGTCGCAGTTCTTCCCCGACGGCGTCGAATACTCGGTGCCCTACGACACCTCGCGCTTCGTCGACGTGGCCATCGAGAAGGTGATCCACACCCTGATCGAGGCCATGGTGCTGGTGTTCCTGGTGATGTTCCTGTTCCTGCAGAACGTGCGCTACACCCTGATCCCGTCGATCGTGGTGCCAGTGTGCCTGCTGGGAACGCTGATGGTCATGAAGCTGCTGGGTTTCTCGGTGAACATGATGACCATGTTCGGCATGGTGCTGGCCATCGGTATCCTGGTGGACGACGCCATCGTCGTGGTGGAGAACGTCGAGCGCTTGATGGCCGAGGAAGGGCTGTCGCCGGCGGAAGCCACCATCAAGGCGATGGGGCAGGTTTCCGGGGCGATCATTGGTATCACCATGGTGCTGGCGGCGGTGTTCCTGCCGTTGGCGTTCATGTCCGGTTCGGTCGGGGTGATTTACCAGCAGTTCTCCGTGTCGCTGGCGGTGTCGATCCTGTTCTCCGGCTTCCTGGCCCTGACCTTCACCCCGGCGCTGTGCGCCACGCTGCTCAAGCCTGTGGCCCATGGGCACCACGAGAGGGGCGGTTTCTTCGGTGCCTTCAACCGCAGCTTCGCCCGTGTGACCGAGCGCTATTCGCTGATGAACAGTGCACTGGTGGCCCGTGCCGGGCGCTGGATGCTCGCCTATGTCGGCATCCTGGTGGTGCTGGGTTATTCCTACCTGCGCGTCCCGGAGGCCTTCGTGCCCGCCGAGGACCTCGGCTACGGCATCGTCGACGTACAACTACCGCCTGGCGCCAGCCGGGTGCGCACTGACCATACCGCCGAAGCGCTCGAGCAGTTCCTGATGTCTCGCGAGGCAGTGGCCAACTCGATCGTGGTGACCGGTTTCAGTTTCTCGGGCCAGGGAGAGAATGCCGCGCTGGCTTTCCCGACCTACAAGGACTGGTCGCAACGTGGCAAGGGCCAATCGGCGGCAGACGAAATCGTCGCGACCAACGAGCGCTTCGCGGCCAACGGCGACGGTGCCATCACCGCGGTCATGCCGCCGCCGATCGACGGCCTGGGCAACTCCGGCGGTTTCGCCCTGCGCTTGATGGACCGGGGCGGCCTGGGGCGTGAAGCGCTGCTGGCGGCCCGTGACCAGTTGCTGGCTCGAGCCAACGGCAACCCGGTGTTCCTGTACGCGATGATGGAAGGCCTGGCAGAAGCACCACAGTTGCGCGTCCAGATCGACCGCGACAAGGCACGCGCCCTGGGGGTGAACTTCGAGTCGATCAACAGCACCCTGGCCACCGCCTTCGGTTCGGCGGTGATCAACGACTTCACTAATGCCGGGCGCCAGCAGCGTGTGGTGGTGCAGGCCGAGCAGGGCGAGCGCATGACCCCGGAAAGCGTGCTGCGCCTGTACGCACCTAACGCCCGCGGCGAGCAAGTGCCGTTCAGTGCCTTCGCCACCACCCAGTGGGAGGAAGGGCCGGTGCAACTGGTGCGCTACAACGGCTACCCGTCGATCCGTATCGCCGGCGACGCCGCACCCGGCTACAGCACTGGCCAGGCGATGGCAGAGATGGAGCGCCTGGTCGGCGAGCTGCAACCCGGCATCGGCTATGCCTGGACCGGCCTGTCCTACCAGGAGAAGGTCTCCAGTGGCCAGGCCGCCGGCCTGTTCGCCCTGGCCATCCTGGTGGTGTTCCTGCTGCTGGTGGCGCTGTACGAGAGCTGGGCGATCCCGCTGACGGTGATGCTGATCGTGCCGATCGGCGCCTTGGGCGCGGTCTGGGCGGTACTGCTCACCGGCATGCCCAACGATGTGTACTTCAAGGTCGGCCTGATCACCATCATCGGCCTTGCGGCGAAGAACGCCATCCTGATCGTCGAGTTCGCCAAGGAGCTGTGGGAGAAGGGTTACAGCTTGAGCGACGCCGCCATTGAAGCCGCGCGCCTGCGTTTCCGCCCGATCGTGATGACCTCCATGGCCTTCATCCTCGGCGTGGTGCCCCTGGCCATCGCCACTGGCGCCGGCGCGGCCAGCCAGCGTGCCATCGGTACCGGGGTGATTGGCGGCATGCTCAGCGCCACCTTGCTGGGCGTGGTGTTCGTGCCGATCTGTTTCGTCTGGGTGCTCAAGCTGCTCAAGCGC
The DNA here is from genome assembly GCF_021283165.2 of Pseudomonas soli. NCBI lineage: Bacteria > Pseudomonadati > Pseudomonadota > Gammaproteobacteria > Pseudomonadales > Pseudomonadaceae > Pseudomonas > Pseudomonas soli. The sequence continues at coordinate 3,697,895 of NZ_CP128543.1, read as the reverse complement.
AAGCCGGCCCCTGTGCAACATGCTGTCGAGGTGACGAAGTGATAGTCATGGGTAAATGTGCACTCCCGTTCGCGCTGGCCGTTACCCTGGTCGGCTGCTCCCTGGCACCGACCTACCAGCGCCCGGAGGCGCCGGTGGCGGCTGCCTGGGGCGATGCCGCCGGCCATCATGGCAAGTCGGTGGAGCAGCTGGACTGGCAGGCGTTCATCGTCGATCCGGCCTTGCGTCAACTGGTCACCACGGCACTGGACAACAACCGCTCCCTGCGTCAGACCCTGCTCGACATCGAGCAGGCCCGAGCGCAATACCGTATCCAGCGGGCCGATCGGGTACCAGGCCTGAACGCCGGTGCCTCCGGTAACCGCCAGCACCTGCCGGCGGACCTGTCGAACAACGGCAGGGAAGGGGTCAGCAGCAGTTACCAGGTGGGGCTGTCGCTGCCAGAGTACGAAGTGGACCTGTTCGGTCGGGTCAAGAGCCTGAGCGATGCGGCGCTGGAGCAGTACCTGGCCACCGAGGAAGTCGGCCGTGCCGCGCGCATCGCGCTGATCGCTGATGTCACCCAGGCCTACCTGACCCTGGACGGTGCCGAACGGCGCCTGACGCTGACTCGCCAGACCCTGGCCAGCCGCGAGGACTCGCTGGCCCTGGTCGGCCAGCGGCGCGCCGCTGGCACGGCCACGGCGCTGGACCACCAGGAGGCGCTGGGGCTGGTCGAGCAGTCACGGGCCGAGCTCGAAGGTATCGTGCGCGAGCAGCGCCAGGCCTACAACGCCCTGGCGCTGCTGCTGGGCAGCGCCGAGGCGGCCAAGGCGATTCCCGCCGAGCGGATGCAGGCGCCGATGGTCCTGCAGGACATCGCCCCAGGCGCGCCGTCGGCGCTGATCGAGCGCCGCCCGGACATCCTGGCCGCCGAGCACCGGCTGCGGGCGCGCAATGCCGATATCGGCGCGGCGCGGGCGGCGTTCTTCCCGCGGATCAGCCTGACCGGCAGTTTCGGCACTTCCAGCGCGCAGATGTCCGGGTTGTTCGACGGCGGCTCGCGTAGCTGGACGTTCATGCCGCAACTGTCGCTGCCGCTGTTCGACGCCGGGCGCAACAAGGCCGGCCTGAGCCTGGCCGAGGCGCGCAAGGATTCGGCGGTGGCCGCTTACGAAGGCACGATCCAGAGCGCCTTCCGCGAAGTGGCCGACGCCCTGGCCGCCACCGATACCTTGCGCCGCGAGGAAGCCGCGCGGCGCGCCCTGGCCGACACCAGCCGGGCGACCGTGGCGCTGGCCAAGGCGCGCTATGAGGGCGGGGTGGACAACCACCTGCGCTACCTGGACGCGCAGCGCAACGGCTATGTCAACGAAGCGGCGTTCATCCAGGCCAGCACCCAGCGCCAGCTGGCACTGGTCGATCTGTTCCGTGCCTTGGGCGGTGGCTGGCCGGCCCAAGGTTGAAATGCCTCCTTTGGTTGGGAAGTCCAACCGCTTGGCCCCAGGTGTCCCTGCCTTGGGGCCTTTTTTTGCCCGCGATAGGGCCGAGCAGGCGAGCGTTAATCGCGCAACAGATCCGGACTGTTGAAGTTGCTCAACCGCGCATCGTCCCCGGCACACGCCAACCCCTGCACATTCGCCTGCAGCAAGGCCTTCTGCAAACTCCGCTCACCCGCCTGCCAGGCGTGCTCCAGCAATGGCAACACGCGCCGGGGCAACACACTGAACATCGGCTGCCAATACCCACCCTGGCGCACCATGGCCGCGCTGTCATGCGCCTCGGCCAGGCGCAGCAGGTCCTCGACCAGCGCCCGGTCGATGCGCGGCGCATCGCAGGCCAGCACTACCACCCATTCGTGCCGGGCTGCCCTGAGCCCGCTGATCACGCCGGCCAGCGGACCGGGAAAGTCCGCTTCGGCGTCGGTGACGAGCTGGTCGGCGTAGATTGCGTAGGCCGCCTGGTTGCGGTTGCAGGAGATCACCAGGTCATCGCTCAACGCCCGCACAGCGCGCTGCACATGCGCCACCAACGGCTCGCCGCGCCAGGGCACCAGCCCCTTGTCGCGCCCGCCCATGCGCTGGCCACGGCCGCCGGCGAGGATAAGGATGGAGCAGGGGGGAAGAACGTCGGGCATGAAAAAGGGTTCCGGGCAGTCAATGCCGGGAACCCTCCCATTTACCGCAGGGCTTGTCCAGTCAGGCCTGGTGGCTGGCCACCTGCGCCGCCTTGGTCTTGCCGCGCCTGGCCAGGCGCATCACCACGACGAAGAACACCGGCACGAACACCACGGCGAAGGTGGCGCTGAGCATGCCGCCGATCACCCCGGTGCCGATGGCTTGCTGGCTGGCCGAGCTGGCGCCGCTGGCGATGGCCAGTGGCACCACGCCAAGGATGAACGCCAGCGACGTCATCACGATCGGGCGCAGGCGCAGGCGCGCGGCCTGGATCGCCGCGTCCGCCGCATCGACGCCCTGGTCCACCAGGTCCTTGGCGAACTCGATGATCAGTATGGCGTTCTTCGCCGACAGGCCGATCAGGGTGATCAGGCCGACCTTGAAGAACACGTCGTTGGGCAGGCCGCGCAGGGTCACCGCGAGCACCGCGCCGAGCACCCCCAGCGGCACCACCAACAGCACCGCGGTGGGAATCGACCAGCTTTCGTACAGCGCGGCCAGGCACAGGAACACCACCAGCAGCGACAGCGCCATCAGCAGTGGCGCCTGACTGCCGGACAGGCGTTCCTGCAGCGACAGGCCGGTCCACTCCAGGCCGGCACCTGCCGGCAGTTGCGCCACCAGGCGCTCGATCTCGGCCATGGCCTCGCCCGAGCTGTAGCCGGCCGCCGGCTCGCCGGAGATCGACACCGCCGGGTAGCCGTTGTAGCGGGTCAGCTGTACCGGGCCGGACTGCCAGCGGGCACTGACGAAGGCGCCCAGGGGCACCATCTTGCCGCTGCTGTTGCGCACGTGGATCTTCAGCAGGTCCTCGACCTGGCTGCGCCGGTCGCCTTCGGCCTGCACCACCACCCGCTGCATGCGGCCCTGGTTGGGGAAGTCGTTGACGTAGTTCGACCCCACCGCGGTGTCGAGCACCGCGCCGATATCGGCAAACGACACGCCCAGGGCGTTGGCCTGGCGGCGGTCCACTTCCAGCTCGACCTGAGGGCTCTCCGCCAGAGATGCTTCGCGCACGTTGACCAGCACCTTGCTCTTGCGCGCCGCGTCCAGCAGTTGGTCGCGAGCTTCCATCAGCCCGGTGTGGCCCATGCCGCCGCGGTCCTGCAGGCGGAACTCGAAACCGGTCGACTCGCCCAGGCCGTCCACCGGCGGCGGCAACACCGCATAGGCGATGGCGTCCTTGAGCTGGGTGAAGGCCATGGTGGCGCGCTCGGCGATCGACTGCGCGCTGTCGTCGCCACCGCGTTCGGACCAGTCCTTGAGCGTGGTGAAGGCCAGCGCCGCGTTCTGCCCGCTGCCGGAGAAGCTGAAACCGAGGATCAGCGTGGTGTTGGCCACGCCGGGCTCTTCGGCGTTGTGCGCCTCGATCTGCTGCCCGACCTCGATGGTCCGTGCCTGGCTGGCGCCCGGCGGCAGCTGGATGTCGGTGATGGTGTAGCCCTGGTCCTCGGTAGGCAGGAAGGCGGTGGGCAGCTGGCTGAAGCCGTACACCAGCACGCCGACCAGCGCGGCATACACCAGCAGATAGCGACCGCTGCGGGCCAGGGCGTGGGTCACCCAGCGCTGGTAGCCATTGCTCATGCCTTCGAAGCGGCGGTTGAACCAGCCGAAGAAACCCTTGCGCTCATGATGCTCGCCTTTCTCCAGCGGCTTGAGCAGGGTGGCGCACAGGGCCGGGGTCAGGCTCAGGGCGAGGAACGCCGAGAACAGGATCGACACCGCCATCGACACCGAGAACTGCTGGTAGATCACCCCCACCGAACCTTGCATGAAGGCCATCGGCAGGAATACCGCTACCAGTACCAGGGTGATGCCGACGATGGCGCCGCTGATCTGGCCCATGGCCTTGCGCGTGGCTTCCTTGGGCGGCAGGCCTTCCTCGGCCATGATCCGCTCGACGTTTTCCACCACGACGATGGCGTCGTCCACCAGGATACCGATGGCCAGCACCATGCCGAACAGGGTCAGTACGTTGACCGAGAAACCCAGCACGTTCATCACCGCGAAGGTGCCCATCAGCGCCACCGGCACCACCAGGGTCGGAATCAGCGTGTAACGGAAGTTCTGCAGGAACAGGAACATCACCGCGAACACCAGCACCATGGCCTCGAGCAGGGTGTTGATCACCTGCTTGATCGAGACCTTGACGAAGGGCGAGGTGTCGTAGGGGATGTCGTACTTCACCCCGGCCGGGAAGTAGCGCGCCAGCTCGTCGAGCTTCTGCTTGACCAGGGTCGCGGTTTCCATGGCGTTGGCGCCGGGCGACAACTTGACGCTGAAGGCGCTGGTGGCCTTGCCGTTGAGGCGGGTGCCGTACTGGTATTCCTGGGCCCCGATCTCGACCCGCGCCACGTCACCGACAGTGACCGTGGAACCGTCGGTGTTGGCGCGCAGGACGATGGCGGCGAACTCCTCTGGGGTGCTCAGCTGGCCCTTGACCACCACGTTGGCGGTAATCTCCTGGGTCGGTCGGCTCGGCAGGTCGCCAATGCTGCCGGGGGCGACCTGGGCGTTCTGCGCGGCGATGGCCTCGGCCACGTCATTGGGCGTGAGGTTGAAGCCAACCAGCTTGGCCGGGTCGATCCAGATGCGCATGGCCCGTTCGGAGCCATACAGCTGCGCCTTGCCGACACCCTTGAGGCGACGGATCTCGTTCATCACGTTGCGCGCGAGGATGTCCGACAGGGCGATCTCGTCGAGGCTGCCGTCCTCGGAGGTGAGGGTGGCCAGCAACAGGAAACCGGTGGACACCTTCTCGACCTGCAGGCCTTGCTGGGTGACCGGGCGCGGCAGGCGCGACTCGATTACCTTGAGGCGGTTCTGCACGTCCACCTGGGCCATGTCCGGGTTGGTGCCAGGCTGGAAGCTGGCGGTGATGGTGGCGCTGCCCAGGCTGCTCTGCGATTCGAAATAGAGCAGGTTGTCGGCACCGTTGAGCTCCTGCTCGATGATGCTGACCACGCTCTCGTCCATGGTCGCCGCCGAGGCGCCGGGGTAGACGGCGTAGATTTCCACCTGCGGCGGGGCCACGTCGGGATACTGGGCCACCGGCAACTGCGGGATGGCCAGGGCGCCGACCAAGAGGATGAACAGGGCGACCACCCAGGCGAACACCGGGCGGTCGATGAAGAACTGCGGCATGGATCAGGCCCTCATTGGCCGTTGTGTTGGGCGACTGCGGTGGCGCCTGGTTGTTCGTCGACTTGCACCTGGTCGCCGGCCTTGACGTGTTGCAGGCCCTCGACCACCACGCGGTCACCTGGGGCCAGCCCCTCGCTGACGATCCAGCGGTCACCCTGGGCGCTGCCCAGGGTCACCTGGCGTTCGCTGATGCGGTCCTGCTGGTCGACCAGCAGCACCTTGGGCACACCGGCGCTGTCGCGCAGGATGGCGCGTTGCGGCACGCTGATGCCTTGAGGCTGCACGGCCTGGTCCAGGCGCACGCGCACATAGCTGCCGGGCAGCAGGTCGAGGTCCGGGTTGGGGAACTCGCTGCGCAGGGTGATCTGGTTGGTGCTCGGGTCGACGCTGATATCGGAGAACAGCAGCTTGCCGGCCAGCGGGTAGGCGCTGCCATCGTCCTGGATCAGCGTGGCCTTGACCTGGTCGCGGCCCACCTGCTGCAGCTCGCCGGCACGCAGCGAGCGGCGCAGGGCGTTGAGTTCGCGGGTCGACTGGGTGACGTCGGCGTGGATCGGGTTCAACTGCTGGATGGTGGCCAGCGGCGTGGTCTCGCTCTGGCCGACCAGCGCGCCCTCGGTCACCAGGGCGCGGCCGATGCGCCCGGAGATCGGTGCGGTGACGGTGGCGTAGCCCAGGTTCAGGCGCGCGCGTTCCAGCGCCGCCTTGGCTTCGCCGACCGCGGCGTCGGCCTGGAGGAAGGCGGCGCGGGCGTTGTCGTACTCCTGGCGGCTGACGGCCTTGTCGTCGACCAGTTCGCGGTAGCGTTGCTCCTGCAGGCGCGCCTGGTACAGCGTCGCCTCGGCCTTGGCCAGGGTGGCGCGGGCGCTGTCGAAGTCGGCCTTGAACGGCGCCGGATCGATCAGGAACAGCACATCGCCCTGTTTGACGTCGCTGCCTTCGCGGTACACCCGCTTGAGCACCACCCCGGCCACCCGGGCGCGCACCTCGGCGGTGCGAGGGGCAAGGATGCGGCCGCTGAGTTCGGTGCTGATGGCCAGCGGCTGCACGGCAAGGGTTTCGACCCGGACCTGGGAGGGCGGGGCCTTTTCTTCCTGCTCGGCGGCGTCGTTGCAAGCGGCCAGGGAAAGGGTCATCAGCGCCAGCAGCGCCAGAGGGCGCAGGCGCAAAGCACGGAGCGTGGACATACGGATCTTCCAGGTTTGATCCAGCGTATGCTAAAGCAGCCGTTCGGGTGGCGGCTGTTAAGCTGTGTTGGGCGTGTGTGAAAAAGTGTGAACAATCGGCGGTGGCCCGCCCGGGATTCTATATCCTGCCTTACTTCAATCTTTCGTCAAATCCCCTTATGCCGAACATTCTCCTGGTCGAAGACGACAGCGCGTTGTCCGAACTGATCGCCAGCTACCTGCAACGCAACGATTTCCATGTCCGGGTGATTGCCCGCGGCGACCATGTTCTGGACGAATTCCGCCGGCAGAAGCCGGACCTGGTGATACTCGACCTGATGCTGCCGGGCCTGGACGGCCTGCAGGTATGCCGCCTGCTGCGCCAGGAGACGCAGAGCCTGCCGATCCTCATGTTGACCGCCCGCGACGACAGCCACGACCAGGTGCTGGGGCTGGAGATGGGCGCCGACGACTACGTCACCAAGCCGTGCGAGCCCCGCGTGTTGCTGGCCAGGGTGCGCACGTTGCTGCGCCGCAGCAGCGTCAACGAGCCGCGCCTGGACTGCGACCTGATCCAGATCGGCGGCCTGTGCATCGACCTGGCCGAGCGCACGGTCAACTGGCGCGGCGAAGAAGTGGAGCTGTCGAGCGGCGAATACAACCTGCTGGTGGTGCTGGCGCGCAACGCCGGCGAGGTGATGAGCCGTGACCGCATCCTCCAGCAATTGCGCGGTATCGAGTTCAACGGCACCGACCGCTCGGTGGACGTGGCCATCTCCAAGCTGCGCCGACGTTTCGACGACAGCGCCGGCGAGGCGCGCAAGATCAAGACCGTATGGGGCAAGGGCTACCTGTTCAGCCGCGTCGAGTGGGAGTACTGATACGCCATGCTGAAGATCCTGGTGCGGTTGTACCTGGTGATCATCGTCGCCTATGCCGGGGCGATCGCGCTGATTCCCGACACCATCGTCGGCTTGTTTCACGATCGCTTCATGGCCTACAACCTCGACCAGGCCAAGGGCGTGCAGACCCTGATCGTGCGTCAGTTCCAGCAGACGCCGCGGGAGCAGTGGCCGACGGTGGAAAAGGAACTGGCCGCGGCGTTCAAGCCGTTGGAGGTGCGCTTGCTGCGCATGGACGACGCCGAGCTGAGCAGCGAGGAAAAGGCCCGGCTCGAGCATGGCCTGTATGTGGTGCGCATGGCCGACTGGGGCTACTACGAAACGGCGCTGGCGCCGCTGGACCAGGACTGGCTGGTGCGCCTGCACTCGCCGGACGACCCGTTGGACATCAACGTGCTGTCCTGGGGCGTGACCGTGCTGATCGGCGCGGCCATGCTCGGCTGCCTGCTGCTGTGGGTATGGCCGCACTGGCGCGACCTCGAGCGCCTGAAGGACACTGCCCGGCGCCTCGGGCGCGGCGAGATGTCCGAGCGTACGCATATCTCGCCGCGCTCGAACATCGGCGAGCTGGCCGGGGTGTTCGACACCATGGCCAGCGACCTGGAGCGCCACGTCAACCAGCAGCGCGAACTGCTCAACGCGGTGTCCCACGAGCTGCGCACACCGCTGACCCGCCTGGACTTCGGGCTGGTACTGCTGTTCGACGAGGTACCGCCTGCCAGCCGCAAACGCCTGCTGGGGCTGGTGGGCCATGTGCGCGAGCTGGACGAGTTGGTGCTTGAGCTACTGTCCTACAGCCGCCTGGAAAGCGCCGACCAGGCCCGCGAGCGGGTCGAGGTGTCGTTGCTCGAGCTGGTGGACAGCGTGCTCGGTGGTTTCGCCGAAGAACTCGACGATCGCGGCATCCAGTGGGAGGTGCAATGCGACGCCGACCTGCCACGCTTCGTCCTCGATCCGCGACTGACTGCCCGCGCGGTACAGAACCTGGTGCGCAACGCCATGCGCTACTGCGACGAAAGCCTGCTGCTGCGCCTGCGCCTGGAAGAGGATGGCGCCTGCCTGGTGACGGTCGAGGACGACGGCATCGGCATTCCGGTCGAGGAGCGTGAGCGGATCTTCCAGCCGTTCTACCGGCTGGATCGCAGCCGTGATCGCAATACGGGTGGTTTCGGCTTGGGCTTGGCGATCAGCCGGCGGGCCATCGAAGGGCAGGGCGGTACGCTCACAGTGGCGCAATCTGCGTTGGGTGGGGCGCAGTTCAGGATTCGCTTGCCAGCCGGTTAGTCCACCGGACGAAGCGGTCCTTGCCCGTGTGCTTGGCTTCGTACAGTGCCTGGTCCGCCCGGATCAGCGCCGTGCTCAGGGTATCGCCGCTATCGATCCGGGCCAGGCCGATGCTGATGGTCACCGGGTGTGCCCCGAGGTCCTCGCGCACCCGCTGGCACAACCTCGCAACTTGCTGCTCGGCGCCTGTTTCATCCAGCCCCTGGAAGAAGATCGCGAATTCCTCACCGCCCAGCCGGGCGATCTCGTAGCCGATCATCGCCGCCTTTATGTGCGCCGCCACGCGCTTGAGCACCTCGTCGCCGATGTCATGGCCGAAGCGGTCGTTGACCTGCTTGAAATTGTCGATGTCGATCATCGCCAGGTACTGTTCGCCGGCCTGTCGCAGCTGCTTTTCGGCCTTGGCCATGAACGAGCGACGGTTGGGGATGTCGGTCAACGCGTCGATATAGGCCTGCTCCAGCAGTACCTTGGTCAGGTAGAAGTTGTGCAGCTTGGCCTGGCGGATACGCAGGTAGCTGTAGATCACCAGCCCGCTGAGGCACACCGCGTAGCTGACCAGCATCGCGCCTTCGAGCTCCAGGGCTTCGATACGGGTGTGGAAGAAGGGGTTGAGCATGACCCAGGTGATGCCCATGGCGCAGAAGAATGACCAGCGTCGCACCGGCAGCACCGACACGGTGTACAGCACGGTGGAGACCCCAAGTACCAGCCATACCGGTCGCAGGGCGATGGGGATGCCCTCGATCACCAGGCGCATGGCCAGGGTGATCACCGTCACGAACAGCAGGTTGAGCACGTCGAAATGCTGGCTCCTGCGGGTGAAAGCCAAGACCACGGTGAGGCTGCACAGCAAGGCGATGAACACCCCGGACAGCCAGGTGAAGCCCTGGCCGCCGAGGTAGCTGACGATCAGGTCGAAGACCAACCAGATGGCAATGCCGATGCAGAAGATCAGCAGGCAGAAACGGCGCATGGCCTCGAATTCGTGCTGGCGGAACTCGGCACGCAGGGCGGCGGGGGCGACCTGTTGGCGGATGTGGGCTTCGAGGGTCTTGTACATGCTGGAGGATGCCCTCGGCTATTGTGCTGTTCTTGCCGGCCTCGCGAAGAGATCCGTTCAGGTTCTGGTTTCAATCTATGGAAAGCGTCCCTCTGGCCCAGGGCCGATAGCGAAGGGCGAACACGGCTTCGGCGTGGCAGTCTCCGCTCAGCGCCGGCTGCGCAGGTTCGGCGCGGAACGCTTGGCCAGGTTTGCTGACCTGGCGAAATGCCTCGCGCACGATGCCCACCCGGCAGGGCAGGGCCTGTTCGTAGCCTTGGCGTACCAGCGGCGCCAGGCGGCCTGTGCCGGCGCCGTCCTGCCACCAGACGTTCAGGCCAAGGCTGGCCAACTGCTCCAGCCACGCGCCATTGACCCGCGGCGACAGCTGGCCGGAGCTGAACGCGCTGATATGCAGGGGCTTTTCCAGTTGCCGGTTAAAAGCCTGCAATTGAGTATGCAGCGCATCGCGCCTGGCCGGGTCGCGAAAGTGCAGGTCGTCCAGTTCCATGGGCAGGTACCAGCCGGCCACCGGCAGCGCCCATTCGGCCTTGAGCTGCTGGTATTGGGTGAGCGAGCGTCCCAGCTGCGCCTTGAAGTAACTGTTCAGGCCTTCGCCGTCGAGCTGTTCGAGGCGCTGGTAGTAGGCCGGATCCATGTACAGGCCGAGCACCAGCTCGAGGCCTTGGGCCCGCGCTTCGCGCAGGCTCCCGGCCAGCCAGCCCTTGGAGCCTCCAAAGTCGCTGTCGCCGTAGGCGCTCCACTGCACGATCAGGGTCTTGCCGCCCTGGGCCACGGTGGCTCGCCACAGGTTTTGCCACTGCGCCGGGGTGACGTTCGCGTCACGGTTGAGCGGTTGGTAGAACAGGCGCTGGTCGGCCTGGGCGGGTAGCCACAGGATCAGCAGGCAGAGAGCCAGGAAGCTACGCATCAGAAGTTCATCTCCACACCCAGCAGCACGCCGTTGCCGCGTTCGTAGAGGTTGCCGCCCAGTGCCTGCTGGTACTCGGCGCGTACTTTCAGCGAGCCGCGATAGGCGTTGTAGCGGTCGTCGTCGAACCACCACTGCCAACGTACGCCGACCCCGGCGCGGGCGTCCTGGCGCCAGTCGTTGCTTGGGTCCTGGCTGGCAAACTCGAGGAAGCCGTAGGGCATGATCGTCTGCGGCGACTGGCTGGGCAGTTTCCACGCATGGCCCTGCTGGAAGCGCGACAGCCAGGCATGGTCGCCGGCGCGGGTCCACCAGGCGGCGTCGAGGTAGAGGAAGCGCTCGTCCCAGTCGTCCTCGTCGATACGCCAGTCGTTGCGGTACTTGCCCTGATCCAGGAACGAAGCCGTGGCGCGCAGCAGCAGGTCGTTGCTCGATTCGGCGTTGTGACGCAGGTCGCCCCAGTTGCCGCCGACCTTGGCCGGGCTGAGCAGTTCGCCCAGGCTCAGGCCGCTGTAGTGCGTGCTGTCGATCTGGCGCTGGTGGTACAGCTCGGCGTACAGGTTGAGGTTGGCCTGGCCGAGCGGCTTGTAGCGCAGGCCAACACCGGTGCCCATGCTCTGCGCGTAGTCGGTGCGGCTCTGGCCACCGAACAGCACGCGGCCATACACCGACAGGGTGCTGCCATTGCGGCTGGGCTCTTCGCCCAGGGCGTGGTCCCACATCGCCAGTTGCACGTTCTGCGAGCGGGCCCGGCGCGAGGTGCCGCTGCGTTCGCCGGTGTCGAGGAACTTGTCGTTGGTCGAGGTGCCGGCGGGCGACCAGGTGCTGGCCAGGGTGATGCTGTCGCGGCGCGACAGGGTTTCATGGGCGCGGCGCTGGCGGTACTTGCGCGCCTCCAGGCTGCCGTACTCATCGTCGCCGTCGACCAGGTTGCGCTCCACGTCCAGTACCCGGCGCAGCTCGCGGCGGGCCGAGGCACTGTCCTCGACCTCGTCGTAGCGCAGAGCCAGGGTCTCGCCCAGGCGGTAGTCCTCGGGGAAGTCGCGGGTGGCGCGCTCCAGGTAGGGTATGGACTGGCGGCGTTGCTGCTTGTCCGCCGAGCCTGCCAGGCGCATGCCGTAGTCGGCGCGGTAACGCGGCTGGTCGGGCGCCAGGCGCACGGCCTCGGCCAGCCAGGCGCTGCTCTGGGCGCTGTCGCCAGCCTGCTGGGCGGTACCGGCGGCGGCGTAGTAGTGATCGGCGCGCGGAGCATGACGCAGCGCTTCGCGCTGGAAGGCCAGGGCCTGCTGCGGGTCGCCCTGGCGCTGGGCAATGGCGGCGCCCAGCGCCCAGTCGTCGGCACTCTGGTGCGCCGCCGCATCCCAGTGGCGGCGGGCGGCGTTGGCGTCACCGGCGTTCAGCGCGCCACGGGCGGCGGTCAGGCGCGCATTGTCGGTCCAGGCGCTGGCCGGCAGGCTATTCCAGATCGGCAGCGCCGCCTGGGAGTCGCCGGAGGCTTCCAGGGCGTAGGCCAGGGGCAGGCGACTGCCGCTATCGCCCAGGCGTTCGGCTGCCTGGTAGTAGACCACCGCTTCGCCTGGCTGATCAGGCATGGCGCAGCGCCCCAGGGCGCGATACTGCCCGGCTTCGACCGGGGTGGCCGGGATGGCCTTGCGCACGGCGTCGCACTGGCCGGCTTCGGCCAGGCGGCCCAGTAGCTGGCCACGGGTGACGGCATCGACTCGTGGCACCAGGGCAAGCATGCGCGGACTGTCCAGCGGGCCGTCGTTGCGTGCGTAGAGGTTGCCCAGGCGTTGCAGCAGCGAGGGCGTCAGCCTGCCCTGATGACGCGCGTAGGCGTTGTCGAGCAGCTGCCGGGCGCGCTCGCTCTGGCCGCTTTCGAGCAGCATGAAGCTGGCTTGTTCCAGGGCGGCGAGATCGCCAGTCTGTCGGTAGCGTTGCTCCCACTGCGCCGCGGTGCGCGGTTGCGCAGGCTGCGCGGGGTCGCCATACAGGCGCTGCCTGAGGATGGCATAGCTGCGCGGATTGTCGCGGGCCTGGCATTGGCCGAGCTGCTCGCGGGCCAGCTTCAGGTCCTTGTGGGACAGCCAGTCGACGGTCTCCAGGCACGGGCGTTGCAGTTCATTGCTCAGCTGGCGCACCAGCGGCGCATCATCACCTTCACGGGCCAGCTCCCACAGCTGCTGGCGCTGCTCGGGGTGCTGCAGTTGCTCGGCGGGCAGGCTCTGCAGCCAGCGCTCGGCCTGCTGGTTGTGGCCCATGGCGATGGCGCGGTTGGCCATGGCCAGGCGGGCGCGGGTCGCCGCGTCCTGGGAAGGTGCGCTGGCCAGGAGTGAGTTCAGGCCCTTTTCATCGAGCTGCTGGATATACGCATTGGCCAGGCGCTGCCAGTCCTGCGGGGGCAGTTGGCCCTGGTCGGCCAGCGGCTGCAACTGGTCGATGGTCTCTCCCCAGTTGTGCAACTGCTCGGCGAAGTTGGCCCGGGTCATGCGCAGCACCATGCCATCGTCGCGTACCGGCAGATGGTTGAGCCACTCCAGGGCCTTGGCCGCGCCGCCGAACTTGGCCAGGCTGACGCTGTAGGCCTGCCACAGGCGCACGCGCTGCTGGCCCTGGCTGTCGGCGAGCCAGGCCTCCACCTGGCTCGCGGCCGGCGGGTCCTGTTCGATCCAGGTCAGGCGCAGCTCCAGCAGGGCATCGGCGTGTTCGGGATTGTCGTCGAGGTCTTCGGCGATGGCCTCTGCTTCCTTGTAGCGACGCTGATGGGCCAGGGCTTCGGCCAGCAAGGCGCGGGCTTCGTTGTTGTTCGGCACGCGCCCCAGCACGTGGCGGGTCAGGCGCTCGACCTCGGCCCAGTTGTCCTTCTGCGCCTCCCGATAGCCACGCTCCATGAACGGGTAGCTGGTGAAGCGCTGGAAGTCGGTCATCGGCTTGGTCGGCGCGGCCAAGGCGGAAGAACACAGCAGCAGGCTGGCGATGGTCAGGGAAAGACGGGGCGTCATGCCACCTCCCGGGTCAGGTCGTAGGCGGCCTGCTGTTCGCTGGCCTGCTCGGCGAGGGCTTGCTGCAGCACCTCCTCGGTGATGATGCCGCGGGCGATCAGGTGTTCGCCCAGGCTCTGCTGCTCAGGGTTGAAGTCGATCAGGGCCTGGTTGAACAGGGTCACCGGCACCATGCCGCGCACCTGCAGCAGCGAACCGAGCATCACCTGGTGGGTGCCGACCCTCTCCAGCAGCGCGGCATCGTCCTGGTGACGTTCGAGAACCTCGAGCATTTCCCGGGTCTCGGGTTTCTGCCAGGGGCTCGGGTAGTGATAGCGCAGGCCCAGGGTCACGCGCCCCTGCGGCGCCAGGCGGGCACGCACCGGGCGCTTGAGCTGGCGGCTGATGACCCCCAGCGAGACCTGGCTGACCGGGCTTTCGCTGGCCAGCACCAGGGTGTCGCCGTCTTCGTCCACCGGCAGCACGCCGTAGTGGGTGGCGAGCTTGCGCGGCAGCTTGGCGATCAGCGCCGGGGCGATCTTGAACGGATTGAGCGGTGCCCAGGGCAGGTCCAGTTGCTCGGCCAGGGTCTCGACCAGCTGCTCGCTGGTGAGCCAGCCGCGCAGCAGCAGCTCGCGGCCGAGGCGTCGGCGTACCGGGCTGGTGATGGCCTGCTCCAGCTGTTCTTCGCTGATCAGGCCTTTCTCCACCAGGCGATGGCCCAGCGGGGTGCGTGCCGGGGCGGCGAGGGCAGGGAACTCGTGGGTGGTCTTGTCCCAGGCCACCCGCCGCGAATCGCCCATCTCCATCACCTGGCGCAGGGCGCGCAGGTTGGCGAAGAAGTTGACGAAGTTGCTCCACATCATCCGTGGTGCCGAGAGCAGGCCTTCGAACACGCCGTAGTAGCGGGTTACGAACCAGAATCGCTGGAACAGGCGGTTGAACAGCAGCAGGCCGTTGAGCCACAGCAAGGTGCTGAGCAGCGTGCTGTCGCTGAGGATCGACATGAACCGCCACGACTCCGGCGCGATCACCGTGACCAGCCACATCGCCAGCAGCACCAGCAGCAACAGGTTGACCAGGAAGCTCAGCAGGTAGGCGAACAGCCCGCGGCGGTCGCGCCAGAGGAAGTAGTTGAGCGCGCCCTTGCGGCTCCAGCCGAGGTTGCTGGTGCCCTGGAACACGATGCCGACGATCCACCGCGATTTCTGGCGGATGGCGTGCTGCCAGTCACGGGGGAAATGCTCGCGTACGCAGATCACCTGGGCGAACTCGCGGCTCATGCCGGGGCGCCACTCCTGTTTGAGGGCCAGCGCCGGGTCGGTAATGGAATAGCGGGCGAAGATGCATTTCATGCCTTTCTGCTTGAGGCGGAAGCCGATGTCGTAGTCTTCTGTGAGGCTCTGCACATCGAAGGCGATGCCGTCGCCGTCCTCCAGCAGCGCGCTGATCGCCCGGCGGCTGAAGCAGGTGCCGACCCCGGCGCTGGGCACCTGGCCGGTGAGCGCCTCGCGCACGATGACGTCCTTGCCGTGGTTCTCGGCGAACTCGTCGACGTAGTGGCCGGCGGTGAAACCCTTCCATTCCGGGGCGTAGGGGTACACCGGGATCTGGATCATGTCCTTGTTCGGCAGCAGGTAGTTGAACAGGCGCAGTTCCATGGGCGAGATGACGTCCTCGGCGTCATGCAGGATGAAACCGGCGAACTCGATGCGCGCGTCCTGCTGGAAACGCAGGATGGCGTCGATGATGTTGTTCAGGCAGTCGGCCTTGCTGGTGGGGCCGGGACGGGCGCAGACCACCTTGTGCACGTTGGGGTAGTGCAGGCACACGGCGTCGACGTCGGCCTGGGTCTGCGGGTCGTTGGGGTAGGTGCCGACGAATATCTGATAGTTCTCGTAGTCGATGGTGGAGGCGGCCAGGCGCGCCATCTCGCCGACCACGCCGACCTCGTTCCAGGCCGGCACCATGATCGCCAGGGGCTTTTCCGGCACCTCGAACAGGCGCTTCTCATCGGCCTTGTCGAACTTGTCGTAGATGCGGAAACGTCGGATCAGCTTGCGGCCCCAGTAGCACAGGTCGATGAACAGGTCGTCCAGGCCCAGCAGGAACATCAGCGTCGCCAGGACGATGGCAAGGATCTTCAGGCCGAACAGGACGTAGGTGAGGAAATCGATGAAGGCCAGGCTCATGCGTTGTCCCGTGCGGCGGATTGCTCGGCGAACCAGCGGCTCAGGCGTTCGGCGATGCGCTCGCTGGCGTGGCCGTCGCCGAAGGGGGTGTAGACCTGGGCCATGCGCTCATAGGCAACCGGGTCGTCGAGCAGTTGGCTGGTCTCCTGGACGATGCGCTCGGTGAGCGTGCCGACCAGCTTGACCGTGCCGCCCTTGAGCACAGCGGGGCGCTCGGTGACCTTGCGCAGCACCAGCACCGGCTTGCCCAGCGCGGGGGCCTCTTCCTGCACGCCGCCGGAGTCGGTGAGGATGATGTGCGCGCGGTTCATCAGCCAGACGAAGTGCGGGTAGTCCTGGGGCGCGACCAGATGGATGTTGTCGCGTCCCGAGAGCACGCTGTACACCGCGTGCTGCACCTGCGGGTTGAGGTGCACCGGGTAGAGGAACTGCACGTCCGGGTAGCGCAGGGCCAGTTCGGCCAGGGCCAGGCAGATGCGTTCGAAGCCGCTGCCGAAGTTCTCCCGGCGGTGGCCGGTGATCAGCACCATGCGCTGGTCGTCGCGCAGCACATTGAGCGGGGAGTCGGCGGCGGGGCGCCAGTTGTCCTTGTTCAGCTTGTCGCGCATCCACAGCAGGGCGTCGATCACCGTGTTGCCGGTGACCTCGATGTGCTCGGGCGGCACCCCTTCGCGGATCAGGTTGGCGTCGGAGTCGCGGGTGGGGGTGAAGTGCAGGTCGGCGAGCACGCCGGTCAAGCGCCGGTTGGCTTCCTCGGGCCAGGGCTGCTGCAGGTTGCCGGTGCGCAGGCCGGCCTCGACATGGCCGATGGGAATGTGACGGTGGAAGGCGGCCAGCGAGGCGATGAAGCTGGTGGTGGTATCGCCGTGGACCAGGACGATATCGGGCCTGACCTGTTCATAGGCCTGGTCGAGCTTGTCCAGCAGGTCGCGGGCCAGGCCGTTGAGGGTCTGGTTCTGGGTCATCACCTGCAGGTCCTGGTCGACCTCGAGGCCAAAGGCGGTGAGGACCTGTTCGAGCATTTCGCGGTGCTGGCCGGTGGAGCAGATCTGCAGGTCGACCTCGGGCCAGTCGCGCAGGACGCGGGCCAGCGGGGCCATCTTGATCGCTTCGGGGCGGGTACCGAATACCATCATCACGGTGTAAGCCATCGTGTAGTTCCTCGTTCGATTCCCTGGACGAAGTTGTACGACGTGTCGCTGCTTGCAGTCATAGATACAAGCAGTGGATCACAGGGTTGTCCAATGCGCGGCATGCCTGCGGCGAGTGCCGGGCAGGCCGTGGCCGAGCGGGCGCGGGGCATGGGTAATGCCGGTGGTGGAAGGCGCCGGACGCCAGGGGTGGGTGTTGCGGAAACGTTTATGCTAATTTTTCTTGATTGAACGGTCAGTCAATAAAGTATTTCTGACTTTTTCTTGCGGCTTTCTTCTTGTAGTTTTGCAGGTCTTTTCTTCAGGGAGCTGAACATGCAAGGCAAGGCGCGCAAGGTCGTCCAGGCCATCCTTTACGAGGCCATCGCCGTGGCCTGCGTGGCGCCGGTACTGGAGCTGGCATTCGGCGCGGGCATGGCGCAGTCGACGGTATTGTCGATCCTCATGTCGGGCATCGCGATGAGCTGGAACATGGCCTACAACTGGGCCTTCGAGCGCTGGGAGGCGCGCCAGCACCAGCGCAGCCGCACCTTGCTGCGGCGCCTGCTGCATGCCTTGGGTTTCGAGGGCGGGCTGGTGCTGATCCTGCTGCCGCTGGTGGCGTACTGGCTGGATATCGGCCTGTGGGCGGCGCTGGTGACCAACCTGGCGTTGTTCGTGTTCTTCTTCGTCTATGCGTTCGTGTTCCAGTGGGGTTTCGACAAGGTTTTCGATGTGCCGGTTTCGGCGCAGGAAGTGGCGAAGGGCTGCTGATATCGGGGGCTTTTCGCACAAGCCCCTGGGATTCCCCTTTGTATCGCTCATCGCCAATAATCCTCCATCCACCCTTGCCAGGCTCGCATCAATGCCGCGCCCGATCATCCTGCCGCTCGCCGAGAACTATCGCCATGGCGAGCACATCGCCCCGCACTGCCATGACCGCGCCCAGCTGATCCATGCCATCAGCGGCGTGGTCACGGTCAGTGCCCGCGAGGGCAACTGGGTGGTCCCCCCCGGGCGCGGTGTGTGGGTGCCGGCGGCCGTCGAACACGAACTGCGCATGGCCGGCGTGGTGCGCATGCGCACCCTGTTCGTCGACCCGGGCGCGCGCCCGGACCTGCCGCGCCAATGCCAGGTGATCGAGATCTCGCCGTTGCTGCGCGAGCTGATCATCCGTGCCATGGACATCGCCCCCGATCATCCGGCGCAAGGCCGCGAGGCGCGGATCATGCAACTTATCCTCGACGAGATCCGCGTGCTGCCGGTGTTCGCCCTGCATGTGCCAAGCCCGCATTCGGCGCATCTGCAAAGGTTGTGCGAGGCGCTGCGCCAGGCGCCGTCCGAGGACTGGGGCCTGGCCCGCGCCGCGGCCCACAGCGGCCTGAACCCGCGTACCCTGACCCGCGCCTTCCAACGCGAGACCGGCCTGAGCCTGGTGCAGTGGCTGCGGCGCATGCGTCTGTTGGCCAGCCTGGATGCCCTGGCGGCCGGGCAGTCGGTGCTGGAGGTGGCGCTGGACCTGGGCTACGACAGCCCCAGCGCGTTCAGCGCAATGTTCCGTCGCACCCTTGGGGTGTCGCCATCGGTCTACTTCGGCAGGACCGCCGAGCGCTGGTAGGCCAGCCCCGGTGCTTCGTCCCAGCCGCCGCCCAGCGCGGTGAACAGGTTGACCTCGGCCAGCAACTGCGCCAGGCGATCACTGATCAGGCCTTGCTGGGCGCTGAACAGCGAGCGCTGCGCATCGAGGAACGTCAGGCTGCTGTCGATACCGGTGCGGTAGCGGTTCTCGGCCAGGTCATGGTAGCGCTGGCTGGCCTCGACCAGGTCGCGCTGGGCCTGCAGTTGCTGCTGGTAGGTGGTGCGCGCCGCCAGGCCGTCGGCCACCTCCTGGAAGGCGGTCTGGATCGATTTTTCGTAGCGCGCCACCTGCATGTCCTTTTGCAGCTTGGCGTAGTCGAGGCTGGCGCGCAGGCTGCCGGCATTGAACAGCGGCAGGTTCACTTGCGGTTGGAACAGCCAGCTGCCGGTGCCGGCATCGAACAGGTCGGCCAGCTCGCGGCTGCTGCTGCCGGCGTTGGCGGTCAGGCTGATGCTCGGAAAGAACGCCGCCCGTGCCGCGCCGATGTTGGCGTTGGCGGCCTGCAACTGGTATTCGGCCTGGCGGATATCGGGCCGGCGTTGCAGCAGGTCGGCGGGCAGGCCGGCCGGCACCCGGGCGATCTGCTCGTCGGCCAGGGGCAGGGGCGGCAAGTGCTCATCGACCTGCGCGCCGACCAGGCGCTGCAACTGGTTGAGATCCTGGGCGGCCAGGCGGGTATAGCGCGCCACGGCGGCGCGGGTGCTGTCGACGCGGGTGGTGGCCTGGATCTGGTCGAGCGCCGACAGCGTGCCGGTGCGGCGCTGGCGTTGGGTCAGGCGCAGGCTTTTCTCGTCGGCCTGCAAGGTCTGGCGCGACAGGGCCAGCAACTCCTGGTCGGCGCGCCAGGTCAGGTAGGCGCCAGCAACGCTGCTGATCAGGCTGAGCTCGGCGCCGCGCCGGGCTTCGTCGGTGGCCAGGTAGGTCAGCAGGGCCTGGTCGCTGAGGCTGCGCAGGCGGCCGAACAGGTCCAGTTCGTAGGCGCTGATGCCGACGGTGGCCGATTGCTGGGTGCTGATCACGCCCTCGCCACCGGTACGTCGCCGGGGCAGATACTGGCGCGTGCCCTGGGCATTGGCGGCGATCTTCGGCAGCAGTTCGGCGCGCTGGATGCGGTACTGAGCGCGGTACGCTTCGGTATTGAGCAGGGCCACGCGCAGGTCGCGGTTGTTGGCCAGCGCGGTGTCCAGCAGTTGGCGCAGTACCGGGTCGCGGAACACTCCCGGCCAGTCGCGAGGCAGCGCCGTGGTAGACGGTCCGCCTCTGTAGGCGGGGCCGCTCGGGTATTGCTCGGCGCTAGGAGAGGGAGGGCGTTGGTAGTCGGGGGCCAGGCTGCAGCCGGACAGTACAAGAGCAAGCAAGGGCAGGGTGATTCGCGGCATGGCAGGGTCTCTGGGTTCAGGTGCCGGCCATCCAGCGGGCCAGGCCGTGGCGTCCGCTGACACCGAGCTTGGCGGTGGCGCGTTTGAGGTAGGTCTCGATCGAGCTGCTCTTCACGTTCAGGCGCTGGGCCATCTGTGGCACCGTGCCGCCGGTGAGCAGGCCGATGCACACCTCCTGCTCGCGGCTGGACAGGCGGATTGCGTCTTGCTCCAGGCGCTCGGTGAACACCTGGCGCAGCGACCCGGCCTCATCGGGCAGCAGGCCGCCCGGTCGGCGATTGGCCGCCTGCAGGAACAGCTGGGCGTGATGCTCGACCAACGGCAGCAGTGTGTCGGACAGGCGCTTGAGCAGCGACAGCTCGGCCAAAGAAAACATTCCCTCGCTGCGTAACCGTTGGCAGCAGATGACCCAACGTCGGTTGCCGCTGCGCGATACCAGGTTGCACTGGTGCACGGGGGCGTTTATCTGGATCAGCAGCGGGTCTTCCATGCGCATGATGCTTTGCAGCAGGGGGTGTCGCAGAGGCTCCTGAACCGGTGTTTCCTCGGGGCGGCCGGCACTGCCCAGTACCTTGACCTGGCGGATGCTGGCCTGGTCGCTGTCGAGGGTCCACTCGCTGAGGTCGAGCCGATGGATCGGCACCTGGTCGCCGATCAGCTGGAGCATCTGTTCGGCGAAGGTGCTATCGCCGGTGCTGGCAACCAGTGCCCCCAGTTGCAGGTACAAGTGCGGGTCGTGGCAGTGTTCGAGGCTGTCGATCAGCTTCATGTGCTTGTCTTCCTTGATCCGGTAACGCGGCGGGTCTCGCGGTCGAGTCCTCTCTGTGCTGGGGCTTGGCGCTATTGAATAGCAGGCTCCGAGCCTGCGTCTGTAGCGGAAAGCGGGGACAGGAAATGCCAATTAATCCGATAAGAAAAGTCGGTGTTTCGCCGCCTATAGACCCTGTGAATCAATGGATTGTCGGACAATTCGTGCTGGTAAGCGGCGAGATCGGCGGCGTTCGCCACGTTCGCGCATGCGAGTAGGCCGCTGTCGGCTGCCCGGTAGCGTCAATGTCCTACAAAAGATTCCGCAGGCTCAGGCCGAGCAAAAACACCCTTGCCATTGTCCGGGTTTGGGGGGCCATACATGGGCTTGGGGGGGTGCTTGAATCCGTGGACGCCCCCTGTTTCAAGGAAGATCCACGCCATGTCCGCCGCCGACACATTCCCCCTGACCTGCGCCCAGCGCGACATCTGGCTCGACCAGATCAGCCATGGCGACTCACCGCTCTACAATGTCGGCGGCTATCTCGCGTTCGATGGCACTGTTGACTGCGACCTGCTGCGGCGCGCGCTGGACCATCTGGTTGGGCTGCACGACGGGCTGCGCATGGTGCTGGTGCCTGAGGCCGGGGAGGATGGCGTGGCCCGCCAGCGCTTCCTGCCCCAGATGAGGGTGCCACTGGACGAGCACGATCTGCGCGGGCAGACGGCGGCGTTCGCAGCTGCGCAGTGCCTGGCCAAGACTTTGCTGCAGCAGCCTTTCACCCTCGACACCGGGCCGCTGCTGCGCATGGCAGTGCTGCACATCGATGCCGAGTGCAGCTTGCTGATGGCGCAGGCTCATCACTTGATCCTCGACGGCTGGGGCCTTGAGCAACTGCTCCATCTGCTGGGTCAGTACTACGGCCTGCTTGAGCAGGGGCAGGTATTGCCAGGCACGGCACCGTCCTACAAGGCGTTCATCGAAGATGACCAGGCCTACCAGGGATCGGCCCGCCAACAACGCGATCTGGCTTACTGGCTGGGGCGCTACGCACAGCTGCCGGATGCGCTGCTGCGGCCCAGAGAGCAGGGGCTGCCCCTTGGCGCCACGCCAAGCCATGCCCTGGAGCGCAGTTTCGATGGTGCCCTGCTGGCCCGAATGCAGAACCTGGCCGACGCGCTGCAAGGGTCGGTAGCCCATGTGCTGCTGGCAGCCTTGCATGTGTGCTGCGCCAGGGCCTGGCAGCGCGACGACTGGGTGGTCGGCCTGCCGGTGCGCAACCGTGGAAGTGCGCGGGCCAAGGCCACGCTGGGCCTGTTCGTTCAGGTAAACGCCTTGCGCATGGACTTCGGCAGGACCTTGAGCTTCGCCGAGTTGGTACGCGGCATCGGCGATGCGCTTAGGCGTGACCTGCGCCACCAGCGCTTGCCGCTGAGCGAGTTAAACCGTGCGCTGGGCTTGTCCCGCGAGGCGCGCGGGCAGTTGTTCGAGATCACCGTGTCCTACGAGCAAGAGCGCCACGACTTGCGTTACGGCAGCCTCGGCGCGCACAGCGTCAAGGTGTGCAACGACCACGAACCCACGCCGTTGTCGCTCTACCTGCGCAGTAACCCGCACAATGGCAAGGCCTGGCTGCACTTGGTGTACAACCAGGCCTGGCTGGCACCCGAGGACGTCGAGGTGTTCAGCACGCGCCTGCTTCATGTGCTGGCCCAAGGGCTCGAGCAACCCCAGGCGGGCATCGACAGCTACGACCTGTTGCTTGCCGAGGAACACCAGCGCCTGCGCCAGTGGAACGCCACCGCCCAAGACCCCGAGGGCCCGACCCTGATTCACCGCCGTATCGAAGCCCAGGCCGCAACACGCGCCGAGGCGACGGCCGCCGTGCATCAGGGGCGCAGCCTGAGCTATGGCGAGCTGAACGACCGCGCCAACCAGCTTGCCGTGCAGCTGCTGGCCATGGGCGTGCTGCCAGAGCAGCGGGTGGCGGTGCTCGCCCGGCGTGGCCTGGACACCCTGGTCGGCTTGCTTGCGGTGCTCAAGGCCGGCGCGGCCTATGTGCCGGTGGACCCGGCGCACCCGAGCGAGCGCCTGCAGTACCTGATCGATGACTGCGCACCGACGGTGGTGCTGACCCTCTCAAACCTGCGTGACCGCCTGCCGGTCACCAACGTGCCGGTTATCGAGCTGGACCGCCTGCCATCGGCCACGGCTGGGCTGGCCAACCCCCAGGTAGAGCGGCTGTCCGGCGCCAACCTGGTCTACGTGATCTACACCTCCGGTTCCACCGGCCAACCCAAGGGCGTGATGGTCGAGCACCGCATGCTGGCCAACCTGGTCGACTGGCACTGCGCCGCCTTCGATCTGCGCCCTAACAGCCATACCTCCAGCCTGGCCGGTTTCGGCTTCGATGCCATGGCCTGGGAAGTCTGGCCAGCCCTGTGCGCCGGCGCGACGCTGCACCTGGCGCCGGTGGGCGAGGGGGGCGAGGATATCGATGCGCTGCTGCGCTGGTGGCGCGCCCAGCCGCTGCAGGTCAGCTTCCTGCCCACGCCCGTGGCCGAACACGCCTTCGCCCAGGGCGAGCCACACCCGACCTTGCAGACCTTGCTGGTCGGCGGCGACCGCCTGCGGCGCCTGGCGCGGGAGCGAGGTTGCCGGATCATCAACAACTACGGCCCGACCGAGGCCACGGTGGTCGCCAGCGCTGGCGAGGTATGCCCGGGGCAGGTGCTGCATATCGGCGCGCCGGTGGCCAATGCGCGGCTATACGTGCTGGACGCCCAGGGGCGGCAACTGCCGGTGGGCGCCGTCGGCGAATTGTACATTGGTGGCGCGGGGGTCGCCCGTGGCTACCTGAACCGCCCGGATCTTACCGCCGAACGCTTCCTCGACGACCCCTTCACCCAGCAGCCCGGGGCGCGGATGTACCGCACAGGAGACCTGGTGCGCTGGTTGCCCGAGGGCACTCTGGAATACCTGGGCCGTAGTGACGACCAGGTGAAGATTCGTGGGGTGCGAGTGGAGTTGGGCGAGATCGAGAGCGCGCTGGGCTGCCATGAGAATGTGCGCGAGGCCGTGGTGCTGCTGCGTGACGGGCAACTGGTGGCCTGGTATGTAGCAGGGCAGGTGCTTGACCCGCTGGACCTGCACGAGCACCTGCGCAAGCGCTTGCCTGCGGCCTTGCTGCCGACGGCCTATGTGGCGATGGCGGCCTGGCCGCTCACCACCAATGGCAAGCTCGACCGGCGCGCCTTGCCGGCACCGAACCGTGAAGCCTTGGTACGGCGCAGCCACGAACCGCCGCAGGGCGACCTCGAACAGCGCTTGGCTGCGCTGTGGGCCGAATTGCTGGAGGTGGAGCAGATCGGGCGGCATGATCACTTCTTCGAACTGGGGGGCCATTCGCTGCTGGCGGTACGCCTGATCGAGCGCATGCGCCAGGCAGGGCTGCACGCCGATGCCCAGGTGCTGTTCGGCCAGCCGACCCTGGCCAGCCTCGCCGCGTCGCTGGGCAGCGCCCCCGCACAAGCGGTACCGGCCAATCGTGTTCCGCCGGGTTGCCAGCGCATCACCCCCGAGATGCTGGCCTTGACCCACCTCGACCAGGCCAGCATCGACCAGATCGTCGGCACGGTTCCGGGCGGCGCGGCCAATGTGCAGGAGATCTACCCCCTGGCACCATTGCAGGAAGGATTGCTGTACCACCATCTCACCGACGAGCGCGATCCCTACCTGCAACAGGCGCTGTTCGCCTTCGACAGCAGGGCGGCGCTGGAGGCGTTCAACCAGGCCCTGGCCGGGGTCATCGAACGTCACGATATCCTGCGCACCAGCCTGGCCTGGGAAGGCCTGGCGCAGCCCCAGCAGGTGGTGTGGCGCCAGGCCGGGCTGCAAGTGAACGTCCTCGGGCCCGGACCTGGCGAAGCGGCCGTGCGGCTGCGCGAACAGGGGCTGCGATTGGACTTGCGCCAGGCGCCGATGATGGCCTTGAGCTGTGTGGAGGACAGTACCCAGGCGCGATGGTTGGGCCTGCTGTATTTCCACCACCTGGTTAACGACGCGGTCTCGGTACAGGTGCTGTTTGCTGAATTGGCGACGCTGATGGCAGGCGAAGGTCATGCACTGCCTGTCCCGGTGGCTTACCGCAACTATGTGGCGTTGAGCCGCGATGAGAGCCGGCAGGCGAGCCATGAACGCTACCTGCGCGAGTCCTTGGCCGGGGCAGAGGCGCCGCCGCGGTTGGCCGGCATGGCTGAGGGGCCGGCTGTGATGGCGCATGTCGAAACCTGCGTCGTCGACTTGCCTGAGGCCCTGGCCGCCACCCTGCGCCAGAGCACGCGCCAGCATGACGTTGGCCTCGGCAGCTTGATGCATCTGGCCTGGGCGCAGGTGCTGGGGGCGTTGGGCGGCCGTGACGAAGTGGTATTCGGCACCGTGTTGCTGGGCCGGATGATGGCCGGCGAGGGCGCCGACCGAGCGCTGGGCATGTTCATCAACAGCCTGCCGCTGCGGGTGTCACTGGTGGAACGCAACGTGGCCCAGGCCTTGGCTGGAATCCACGGCCAGCTGGCGGAGTTGCTTGCGCATGAGGACGCGCCATTGGTCCTGGCCCAACGCTGCAGCGGCCTGCCGGCCGGCGTGGCGCTGTTCGACAGCCTGCTCAATTATCGGCATGGCGCGGCGCAGACTGCATCGTTGCCGGGCGTGACGCTGCTTGAGGCCAGCGAGGTGCACAGCCATGCCCTGGTGCTGACTGTGGACGAGCAGGGCGATACCTTGCGCCTGGGCGTGCGCGCACCCCGTGAGCTGGGCGCCGAGCGCGTGCTCGGGCATGTGTCGTGCGCGCTGCGGGTCTTGGCCGAGGCACTGGCCAGCGAAGCCCCGGTGGCGCTGGAATCGCTGTCGACCTTGCCGGAGGACGAGCGCCGCTACCTGCTGGAAATCGTCAACGCCACCGAGCTGGCGCTGGACCCTGGGTACCCGCATCTGCCTGCCCTGTTCGCCGCCCAGGTGAGGCGCGCGCCGGATGCCGTGGCGCTGCAGACCGAACAGACGCAACTGACCTACCGCGAGCTCGACGCCCAGGCCAATCGCCTGGCGCACCACTTGATCGGCCTTGGCGTGCGGCCCGACACCCGGGTCGGCGTATGCCTCGAGCGCGGCGTGGCGCTGATCGTCGGCCTGCTGGGCGTGCTCAAGGCCGGTGGCGCCTATGTGCCGCTGGACCCCGACCACCCCGACGAGCGCCTGCACTACCTGCTCGCCGACAGCGCCCCGCTGGCACTGCTGGTACAGGGCGCCACCCGCGGCCTGTTCGATGGCCAGCCAACACCGCTGGTGGACCTGGACCAGGGCGCCTGGCAGGCGCACAGCGACCAGGCGCCCGCGCTGGCGGAGCTTGGTGGCGGGCACCTGGCCTATGTCATGTATACCTCGGGCACCACCGGCACGCCGAAGGGCGTGATGGTCGAGCACCGCGGGCTGTGCAACCTGATGCGCTGGGGCAGCGACCTGTGCCCGCCGCAGGCCGATGATGCGTTGCTGCAACGGGCGCCGTTCAGTTTCGACGGTTCGGTGTGGGAGCTGTTCTGGCCGTTGTGCGCGGGGCTGCGTCTGGTGCTGGCGCGTCCCGACGGTCACCGTGATCCGGCCTACCTGGCGCAACTGATCGAGGCCCGCAGGGTGACCACCGTGAAGTTCGTGCCGGCCTTGTTGCATGCATTCCTCGACACCCCGGGCGTGGAGCGCTGCACCAGCCTGCGCGATCTGTTCTGCGGTGGCGGCGAACTGACCCTGGCACTGGCGCAGCGGGTGCGCGAGCGACTGCCCCAGGTGCGCCTGCACAATGTCTATGGCCCCACCGAGGCCACCGTCGACAGTACCGTCTGGACGCTGGAGCCGGGGCAACCACTGCCCATCAACGCTCCCCCGATCGGGCGGGCGATCGCCAACACGCGCCTGTATGTGCTCGATGAGCATGACCGGCC
The DNA here is from genome assembly GCF_021283165.2 of Pseudomonas soli. Classification (NCBI taxonomy): domain Bacteria; kingdom Pseudomonadati; phylum Pseudomonadota; class Gammaproteobacteria; order Pseudomonadales; family Pseudomonadaceae; genus Pseudomonas; species Pseudomonas soli. The sequence continues at coordinate 3,671,211 of NZ_CP128543.1, read as the reverse complement.
TGTACCCGTGGGCTGCCCTGGCGAATTACACATCGGCGGCATAGGCGTGGCGCGTGGCTACCTGGGCTTGCCGGTCCTGCAGGCCGAACGCTTCATTCCCAGCCCGTTCGTGGCCGGTGACCGGCTGTATCGCACCGGCGACCTGGTGCGTTACCGCGCCGATGGCGAGCTGGAGTTCCTGGGCCGCAACGATTTCCAGGTCAAGCTCAATGGTTTGCGTATCGAACCGGGCGAAATCGAGGCGCTACTTGCTAGCCACCCGGCCCTGGGCCAGGCCGTTGTGCTGGTGCGCGATGATCGGCTGGTGGCATATGCCAGCTGCCGCGATGGCCACGCCGCGCCCGCGCTGGAAGCGTTGCGGGCCTACCTGCTGGCGCGCCTGCCGGCCTACATGGTGCCGTCGGCCTACGTGCTGCTGGCCGAGCTGCCGCTGAGCGCCAATGGCAAGGTCGATCGCAACGCCTTGCCGGTGCCGGGCGCTGCGGCGGTAATCAGCCGGGCCTACCAGGCACCGCGCGATGAGCTAGAGCAGACGCTGGCGCAGATCTGGACCGAAGTGCTGAAGATCGAGCAGGTCGGTCGCGACGACAATTTCTTCGAGTTGGGCGGGCATTCGCTGCTGGCGGTCAGCCTGGTGGCGCGCATGCGCCAGGCCGGCTTGCACGCCGATGCGAGGTTGCTGTTCAGCCAGCCGACGCTGGCGGAACTGGCGGCCAATACGCGGCGCGATCAGGTACAGGTGGAGATCGCCCAGACCACCGTCCCGGTGCTGAAGGGCAGGCGGCGGATCTGATGGAGTAGCGTGACGAGCACTGCGTGGGGGACTACTTCGGCGAAATGCGATAGACGCAGCGCCGGTCCCCCGAGATCAGGTGCTCGCAGCGTTCCACCAGCCCTTGCTCGCCGATCGCCGCCTGGAACACCTGCAGCTCGCTGCGGCAGAAACCTTGGCAACGGGTGGCTGCGATGCAGATGGGGCAGTGATTCTCGACGATCAGCCAGTTGTCGCCGTCGGCCTGGATCTCGGCCATGTAGCCTGCGCGCTCACGCAATTGCACAAGGATGCGCACCTTGTCTTCCAGGCTTTCGGCACCTGCGCAGGCTTGCTGGTACTCGCGGCTGTTGCTGTCTTCCATGCGGCTGATCAGGCGGTCGACGCCGTCGCTGCCGAACACTTGCTCGACGCTCTCGATCAGTTGCAGGGTCAACACGCTGTGGGAATCAGGGAAGCGGCGCTGGGCGGCGGCGGTCAACGCCCATTTCTGCGAAGGCCGCCCGGCGCCCTTGGCCGGCACGCTGATGCCGCTGATCAGTTCGGCCGCTTGCAGTTTCTGCACCTGCTGGCGGGTGGCTTCGAAGGTGATGGCGAGCAATTGGGCAAGGTCGGCGGTCTTGAGCGGCCCGCGGGTCTTGAGCAGGAACAGGATGCGGTCGGCGGTGCAGTTCGAATCTACGGTGGTCGAGGTCATGGAGCGCTGGAAACCGGGCGTGAATGAGCGGATCGGGCACTCTCCTGGGCCATCCTTTGCGCAGGCAAGTGGACGAAGGATAGCCCGGATTCGCGGTGATTTGTGCAAGGGGGAACAATTATCGATAAGAAAATTTATATGCGATAAAAATATAAAAGGTATTAGTTGTATTTATTTGATCCGCGTCTAGGCTGATCTGCGGAGCCTGTGCTTGCCGGTCCCAGGGAGGGGTGCGTGCAAGTGCGTCAACACCTTGCTGGCAAATGCCGGGCATGGGCCCATCAACAACAACTCGACAGGGATGTGAGTGCATGAATGCCCAGAAACCCGTGACCATCTATGAACACGCCGATGAAGTGAGCAGCCTGCAGAGCGTGGTCGACCTGGTGAAGCTCTCCGACCAGTACCGCCAGTCCGCCATCCTGCATTCGGCGCTGGCCCAGCGCGTGTTCGACCACACCCGCCAGCCAGTCGGTGCCGAGGCTTTGAGCGATGCGCTGGGTTGGGTGCCGAACAAGGGCCGGATCTTCCTCAACGCGCTGGTGGCCATGGGCCTGCTCAAGCGCACCGCACAAGGCTTCGAGAACCTGCCGCTGAGCCAGCGTTTCCTGGTCAGCGACAGCGTCGAGTTCATCGGCCCTATCATCGACCACCAGCGCCTGCAGTGGCACAACTGGCCACGCCTGGACGAAGTCCTGCGCAGCCGTGCCTCGCTGGACTTCCAGCAGGAGAACCGCTTCAAGCACGACCTGGCGGCCCGCGATGCCTTCAACGACGCCATGGTCCGTTTCAGCCAGCCCATGGTGGATGTGCTGCGTGACCTGCCGCTGTTCGACAAGGCCCGTCGGGTGATCGACCTCGCCGGCGGCCACGGCACCTACCTCGCCGAGATCGCCAGCCGACATCCGCAGGTCAAAGGCGAGGTCTGGGACCTGGAGCCCACCCGCGAGGCGGCCGCGGCCACCTTCGCCAAGTACCGGCTCGACGACCGTCTTGGCTTCCATGCCCGCAACCTGCTGGACCTGGCCCAGTACCAGGGCGAGCGCGCCGATGTGGTGATGCTCAACGACTGCCTGCACTATTTCACCCGTGAGCAGGTGCGCACCCTGATCGCCGGCGCCGCCGGCATGGTCGAGGGCGACGGCGCGCTGCTGGTGCTGAGCATGGCCCTGGAAGACGATGAGATTCATCCGGCCCTGTCGGCCGACTTCTCCCTGCACATGATGCTCAACACGGTCAACGGTGAACTGCACCCCAGCCGTTACCTGATCGACAGCATGGCAGCGGCGGGGCTCACGGTGGAGCAGGAGCCGATCGGCCGCTATACCCTGCTGATCGGGCGGAGGGCTGCCTGATGTTGCGTCTATTGGCATTGCACGCCGCGCCGCTCGGTGACGCGGCTGCCCAGGCCCTTGACAGCCTGGGCAGCGCTGCGGCGGCAGCGGGTTTCAGCCTGCAGGTCAGCCAGAAGCCGGCCGGCCAGGGGCCGGTGGACGCGGTCTGCCTGCTGCTCGACAGCGCCACGCCCCCGGGGGCGCTGAACACCTTGCTCAGCGAGGCCGCCGGGCTGTGCCGCAATACCGCGCTGGTGCTGGTGCGGGTGCAAGGTACGCTGGCGCAGTTGCCGTCCGCCACGGGGGTGATCGCCCAGTGGCAGCAGGCCAGCCATGGCTTCCTCTATCCGTACCCGCTGGATATCGCCAGCGGGCAGGTGCCCGGGGTGGTGATCAAGGACTGGCTGGCGGGCTTCGCCAAGTTCGCCGCGGCAACCAAGCTGTGGCGCTCCCTCGACGGCCTGGGGCTGGACGAGGCGGCGCGGGCCAGGCAGCGCCCGGAAATGAACCACGTGAACATCCTGACCCGCGACCTGGAGGCGTCCAAGGCCTTCTACAGCGACATACTCGGCGCGAACTACTGCTACAACCTCGGCCCGCGCAAGGCAGTCATGGAGCTCAACGGCTTCGACTTCTTCATCGAGCAGAGCGAGTCGTTCAGCTACCCGGCCGGCTACCACATCGGCATCCGGGCACTGCCCGAGGATGTAAGGCGCATTGCCGACCAGGTCACCGCCGCCGGCACCATCAAGCTGGTCAAGGGCAACGGCCCGGCTCCGGGTTATCACCATGGGCCGGACAACGTGCGCAGCGCCGTGTACTTCGAAGACCCCGATGGCCTGGTGATCGAGGTGTACAGCGCCGAAGTGGAGATGATCGAAAGCAACCCGCGGTTGCTCCTCGACCGTCTCTGATCCCACGTCGTCACACGTCTGCCGCGCCTTTGCGCGTGCAGGCCTGTGCCCAGGCAGGTATTCGCATGAACAGCTACAAACAGTGGCATTGGCCACGGCTGCCCAGCCCGCTGCCCAAGGATGTCAGCGACCGGGCATTGATGGGCTATCCCGAGCAGTACCAGGAGCATCCCCTGCAGGCCAAGGTCAGCGAGGCGTTCGCCGATCTGCTCCAGGCTCCGCTGGATGTCCTGCTCGCCATCCTGGAACAGCCGCGCCAGCCTTTGGCGCGTCGCATCGGCGCCGGCGAGGTGTTGGCGCTGCGCGGTGATCCACGCATCGACACCTTCGCCCCGGACATGATCGACATTCCCGCGGCGCGGGTGCACATCGGCCTGGATCCAGGCGCGGTGACGCAGGTGATGGAGCAGTTCGACGGGCTGGGCCTGGACCGCAGCTGGATCGACAAGGAGACCCCGCGCCACGCGGTCGAGCTGGCGGCGTTCCGCATCGCCCGCTTCCCGGTCACGCACCAGGAGTATCGCCAGTTCCTGCTCGACAGCGGTCATACCGGCATCCCCGACGGCTGGGCCTTCGGCCGCTACCCACGGCACCATGCCAACCACCCGGTGTACAGCGTCTCGGCCAGTGATGCCGATGCCTATGCCCGCTGGCTCAGCGAGCGTACCGGCCGGCGCTTTGCCCTGCCCACCGAGGCGCAGTGGGAGTATGCCGCCGCCGGCCCCGAAGGGCGGCAGTTCCCCTGGGGTGACGCCTACCAGGTCGAGCATGCCAACACCGCCGAGCTGGGTTATCTGGATAGCACGCCGGTGGGCGTGTTCATCGACGCCGCCTCGCCGTTCGGGGTGCTGGACATGGCCGGCAACGTCGAGGAGTACGTTGCCGAGGACTACCAGCCTTACCCCGGTGGCCCGCGCATCGAGGACGACCTGGTGCTCGATGTCGGCACCCACCGCGTTGCCCGCGGTGGCAGCTTCACCCGTTTCCGCGACCTGGCGCGCACCGCGCGCCGCCACGGGCGTTACCCGCGACCGATCTACGTCATGGGTTTGCGCCTGGTTGAAAACCATAACTGAGTTTTTCCGTCTTCCGTGCAAGAGGTCTGATTCCATGAACAAGGATGTTTCGCTTCACACCATCGTGCCGATTTCCATCCTCGGCGGCGATGTCGATGCCCATTTCTTCGGCTTCAACGGCTTCGCGCGCGACCAGGAGCATTTCGCCGTGGGCATCGGGCGCGATCAGTGCGACGTGCCCCTGGTGCGGGTGCATTCCGAGTGCATCACCGGCGATGTGTTCGGCTCGCAGCGCTGCGATTGCGGCCCGCAGCTGCAGGAGGCCCTGCGTACCCTCAAGGAGGTCGGCGGCTACCTGATCTACCTGCGCCAGGAAGGGCGCGGCATCGGCCTGTATTCCAAGTTCGAGGCCTACCTGCTGCAGGACTCGGGCCTGGACACCTACGAAGCCAACCTGCGCCTCAACCACCTGGCCGACTCGCGTTCCTTCGACCCTGCCGTGCAGATCCTGCGCGCCCTGGGCGTGGACCAGTGCCGCCTGCTGACCAACAACCCGGAGAAGGTCGCCCAGTTGCGCGCCGGCGGCATCGATGTGATCGAGCAGGTACCCACCGGGGTGTTCCTGACCAACCACAACCGCAACTACCTGCAGGCGAAGGCCGTCAAGTCCGCCCATTCGATCAAGCTCTGACCTCCAGCGAAAAAGGATCTTTCGATGAAACACATTGGCCCTATCAGCGGTATAGCCGCCCATGCCGCGCATTTCGTCGCCACCGCCGGCTACGACAACCAGGTGATCCTGTGGAACGCCACCACCGGCGAGCCTATCCACCGCGTGCACCATGACCACCTGGCCAACCAGTGCGCCTTCAGCAGCGACGGCAAGCACCTGGTCAGCGCCAGCAGCGACTACACCGCGCGTATCTGGGAAGTGCCGAGCATGCGTCTGAAGGCCGTGCTGCAGGGGCACAACGACGACGTCGAGATGGCGGTGTTCTCGCCCGACAGCCAGCGCGTGGCGACCTGCTCGCGTGACCACGTGCTGCGCATCTTCGACCTCGATGGCGTGCAACTGCAGGCATTCCATGGCCACCAGGCCGACGTGATCTCGGTGGTCTGGTCGCCGGATGGCCAGCGCCTGATCTCCAGCAGCGATGACGGCACCGTGCGCCAGTGGGACACCCGCAGCGGCCAGCAATGCGATGAGGTGGACATCGGTGGCGTGGAAACCGACACCATCGCCATCACCCGCGAAGGTGTGGTGTTCGCCGGCGATGACGAGGGGCGCATCTCGATCATCGCCGATGGCCAAGTGCAGACCGTGCCGGCCCATGCCGCAGGGATCAAGCGCATCGTCTGGAACGACGACAAACGCCTGCTGGTTAGCCTGAGCTATGACCGCTCGGCGATCCTCTGGACGTTTGATGCCGGGCGCAACCTGGTCAAACGCCGCAGCACCGCGCTGCCGAGCATCGTCTGGCCACGCAGCTGCGCCTTCGTTGGCGACGAGCAGCTGGTGTTCGCCACCTTCGGCTCGCGCTACGCCACCTGGAACTACGAGCAGGACCAGTGGCAGGTGTCGGGCATCGAGCCGGCGGTGAGCATCAATGCCGTGGTGCGCAGCGAAGAGCGCCAGTACAGCATCGGCGACGCTGGCATCCTGCACCGTGACGACCAGCCGGTGACTTGTGTCGGCAGCCTGTGCAACTTCCTCCTGCCGTTCGGCCCGTTGCTGCTGACTGGTGGCCAGATGGGCCAGGTGTTCGATGGCCTGTCCGGGCGCATGCTCTACCAGCACCGTTCACCGCTCAACTGTGGCGCCACCTTCGTCAAGCAGGGCGAGGACCTGGCGCTGATCGGCACCTACACCGGCGAAGGCCTGGTGTTCGGCCATGACGGCAAGGGCGGCTTGCGCCTGGTGGCATCGATCCCGATGCACGACAACGCGATCAAGGGCGTGGCCGCCGACGAGCGCCACCTGTTCAGCGTCTGCGCTTCGGCCGACGCCGCGTTGCACAGCATCGCCGACTTCAGCTGCGTGCGGCATATCGAGGCGGCGCATACGCGCATTTCCAACGGCTGCTGCCCGATCACCGGCGGTTTCGCCAGTATCGGCCGCGACCTCAAGTTGCGCCTGTGGCTGGAGACCGGCGACGAGGTGTTCGACTCGCCGCACCAGCACTCGATCAAGTGCATCGCCGCCTCCAGCGATGGCCGGGTGATCGCCACCGCCGCCTACAACGGCACCGTGGCGTTGTTCGACCTGGCCTCGCGGCGCTGGCTGCCGGTGCAGCGGCCCACCGCCAGCGGCATTTCCTGCCTGACCCATGACGCGGCCAGCGATGCGTTCCTGGCCAGTTCCTATGATGGGCGCATCTACGGCATCGACGCCCGCCTGGCATCCTGAAGGAGCAGCACGATGAGCAAGCAAGCAAGCGACTTCATGCCCCAGGGCGACTACCGCAAGGCCCTCGACACCTCGTTCGTGCACCGCTACAGCCACGGCGAGGACGAGTGGTCGTGGGATGTCGGCATGATCCAGGCGGCCCAGGCCTTCCTGGAACGGCTCGACCCGCACGGTGACCAGCATGTGCTGGATATCGGCGTGGGCCGTGGCCGCGATGCCTCCACCTTTATCCTCGCCGGGCACCGCGTCACCGGGCTGGATATCGTCGAGAACTCCAGCTGGCCGTTGTTGCGCAAGCGCTGGGGTGATCGTCTCGACCTGGTGAACAAGGCCATGCAGGACTGGCAGCCGGCGCCGGGGACGGTGTTCGACGCGGCCCTGGACAACGGCTGCTTCCACCATCAGCACCCGGACGAGTGGGGCCCTTACCTGGCCCACGTGCGCCGCCTGCTGCGCCCTGGCGCGCTGGTCGGGCTGAACGTGTTCGGGGTCGATGATGCCCACCCCGAGGCGGGGTGGCGGGAAATGGACAACCAGCGCCAGGGCTATTTCTTCACCGACGCTGGCATCCGCCAGACACTGGAGGCCCATGGCTTCACCTGGCAGGGCCTGGAGGTGATCGAGCGTCAGCATGGCGAGGCCCGCTATCTGCTGGCGCTGGTCCGCACGTGAGTGCGCTCGACCGCCATTACCTGGACATGGCCCTGGCGCTCGCCAGCCAGGGCCTGTACAGCACCATGCCCAACCCGCGGGTCGGCTGCGTGATCGTCAACGACGGCCAGGTGGTGGGGCGCGGCTGGCACCAGCGCGCCGGCCACGCCCATGCCGAGGTGCACGCCTTGCAGGAGGCAGGCCCGGCGGCGCGCGGGGCCACCGCCTATGTGACGCTCGAGCCTTGTGGTCACCATGGGCGGACCCCGCCGTGCGCCGATGCCCTGGTGGCCGCCGGGGTGCGCCGGGTGGTCACGGCCAGTGCCGATGCGTCGCAGAGCATCGGTGCGCTTCGGCTGCGCGAAGCGGGCATCGCGGTCGAGGCCATGCCCTGTCCCACGGCGCGAGCCCTCAATCGCGGGTTTTTCTCGCGTATCGAGCGCCAGCGCCCCTGGGTGCGGGTATTGCGGCCGGCGGCGCTGGCCATTGGCGCGATGGGTGAGGGCGCAATGCTCAGCCATTGCGACGAGCAAGCGCCGCTGGAGCACTGGCGGGGCAGGGCCTCGGCGTTATTGACCACCAGCGACTGGGTCAAGGCCTGCGACCCGTCGCTGCTGGCGCAGGTTCCGGCACAGCGAGTCGAGCCGGTGACTCCGTTGCGGGTGGTGGTTGATCAGCGGCTCGATTGCCCGGCCTCGGCCAAGGTGCTGGATGGCCTTGCTCCGACGCTGGTGCTGCATACGGCGCAGGCGATGCGTGACGGGCGCTATGCCCGGGCGCGCTGCCAGGTGATCGAGGAGGTTGATGCTCAGCGGGTGTTGCAGGCGTTGTACGCGCTCGACTGCAATGAAGTCCAGGTCGAGGCGCAGCCTGCGTGGTGCGAGGTTCTGGCGCGCCAAGGGCTGGTGGATGAGTGGCTGGTACAGGTCTGAGCGGGGACGCCTTGTGCATCCCATCGCTGGCAAGCCGGTTCCTACGGGATGGCGCATGGCTTGAGGTTGGACGCGATCGGTGTGGGAGCCGGCTTGCCGGCGATGCGCCGCGTTGGCGGCGCCAGCGATCTCAGCGGCTGCAGATCAACCCGACTTGCAGGCTGTTCTGTTCGAACAGGTCCCAATACCCCGGCGGATGTGCCTTCTTGCGGATGCCGCTGATCAGCGGGGCGATCCAGCGCACATTGCGCAGGCCCACGTCATGGGCGGCCTGCTCGTAGACCGCCTTGTGCCAGCGGTAGTAGGTGAAGTCCGCCGGCGGCGTGCTCATGAACTGTCCCTGGCAGCGGAAGCCGCCCTCGACCGGCTGTTCGTCCAGTACGCGGATGCCGTACTCGGTGAAGTTGCCACGGGCCAGGTCGAAGGTCGGGTTGGCGGTGTAGGCAATCAATCGACCGGACGGCTTGAGATTGAGGGCGACGCTTTCGAACATGCGCCGCAGCTCCTCGACGCTGCCGGCGTAGTTGAACAACCATGCCGCAGTGACCTTGTCGAACTGGCCGATCTGGCCCATCTGCGCCACGTCGCGCACCTCGTAGGCGATGCCGTCGTTGGCCTGGCGCGCCTGGTAGATCATGCTCGGCGAGATGTCCACGCCATGCACCTTCGCCGCGCCCCAGTCCTTCAGGCGGCGGCTGAAGAAACCGTGGCCGCAGGCCAGGTCGAGGATCTCTTCGCCGATCACTTCGCCGGCCATGTAGCGAAAGGTGTCGACCTCGACCCCGCGCTGGCTGGCGTGGCTGGTGAAGTCCTCGAACTGCTCGCTGATGCGCTCGTAGACTTCCTTGGATTCCTTCATGGGCACTCCTTGCGTTCAGAGGTGAGGCGCAACGCCAATGGCAGGGCCAACAGCGGTGCGCAGGCGAATACGGCGAACAGCCACAGCGCCGCACTGCGTGCGCCTTCCACGCCACCGGGCTCGACCAGCCCGGCGCTGTTGGCCACCAGGCCGGCCAGGGCCGCGGCCAGCGCGGTGGCATACAGCTGCACGGTGGTGATCGAGGCTGAAGCGAGGTTTTCCTCGCCGGGGCGCGCCGCCTGCAGCACGCGGGTAAGCAAGTGTGGCCAGCCCAGGCCGATGCCCAGGCCGACGCCGGCCAGGGCCAGGGCAAACAGGGCCAGGCCCGGCGTGCTGGCGACCCACGCCAAGGCGGGTGTCAGCAGTGCCAGGGCCAGCAGCGCCAGGGCCACCAGCAGCGGGCCGCAGCGGATCTGCCAGGCTCCGCCATTGCGGTCACGCCCGGCGCTGGCCAGGGCGCCGACCGTCCAGCCGGCGGCCATCACGGCCGTCAGGTAGCCCGCGGCCAGGGGGCCGAAGCCATGGATGCGCTGCAGGAAGTAGGGCACATAGATCTCGGTGGTGATGGCCGCGACCAGCAGGCACATCATGGCGAACAGTGCGCCCATCGGTTGCCTGAGGCTGTAGGCGCCGGTGGGCAGCAGGTGGTGGCGGGCGCGGGGATCGAGGCGGGCGATCAGCGCGGCGATGGCCAGGCCGGCGACGATCCCGCCCAGGTTGACCCACAGTGAGTCGGCCAGGCTGGCCGCGCAGATCGCCAGCACCGAGGCCACCAGGCAGGCGATCAGGCCATAGGCCGGGCGGGCGCCATTGTCGTCCAGCGCCTGGCGCGCCGGCAGGCGCAGGCAGACGATCAGCGCCAGGGCGGCGGCCACCGGCAGTAGCGACCAGAATGCCCAGCGCCAGTGCCCACCCTCGGCGAATACGCCGCCCACGGCCGGGCCGCACAGCGTGGCCACCCCCCACATCGCCGAGACCAGGGCCATGGCGCGGGGCCACAGGCGGCTCTCGAACACCAGGTGGATCAGCGCATAGCTCAGGGCGAACAGGATGCCGCCGCCCAGGCCCTGCACGCTGCGCCCGACCAGCAGCAGCGGCATGCTGGTGGCCATTGCGCACACTGCCGAACCGAGGGTGAACACCAGCAGTGCCAGCAGGTAGGCGACCCGTGGCCCACCGCGGGCCAGCAGGCGGGTGGAAAGGGTGGAGCCGATGATCGAGGCCACCACGAACAAGGTGGTGTTCCAGGCATAGAAGGCCAACCCGCCGATTTCGTCGATCACCGTGGGCAGCAGCGTGGTGACGATATAGACATTGACGGCGTGCAGGGCGACACCGCCGGCCAGGGCGATCGAGCGCAGCGCATTGCCACCGCTGAGCAATTCGCTCCAGCGTGCGGGGGGCTGTTCGGGGATGGCGGTCATGAAGGCTCCTTGCGTGATCCTGCGCTGGGAGTCTAGGAGCCGGAAAATCATTATTCAAGAAGTTGCTTGTGTAATTTGGCCGCAGAGGATTTGTTAGGATCGTGCTCTTTGTTCCAGGAGCTTCACCCATGATCATCAGCACCACCAGCCAGCTCGAAGGCCGCCCCGTTGCCGAATACCTCGGAGTGGTCAGCGCCGAATCGGTGCAGGGGATCAACTTCGTGCGCGATTTCTTCGCACGCTTTCGCGACTTCTTCGGTGGCCGTTCGCAGACCCTGGAGAGTGCGCTGAAGCTGGCCCGTGAGCAGGCCACCGAGGAGCTTGTGGCGCGGGCACGGCAGTTGCAAGCCGATGCAGTGGTGGGCGTGGACTTCGAGATCAGCATGCCGTCGGTGCAGGGCGGCATGGTCGTGGTGTTCGCCACCGGTACGGCGGTGCGCTTGAAGTAAGGCCAGTTGCCACTGGTCGGGCAAGGAGTTTTTGTCCGACTGGTCTGCAAATGACCGGCTAGTCTCACTTCAACGGGCCGCTGCTTCACTAGGCAGGTGCATTGCCTGCCGGCACGGTCGCCATTGGAGGGAGTCAGGGCATGAGCGAATCTTTTTTTGAAGACCTGAACGATGCGTTTCCGATCAACAGCCAGGTGCGCTGCGGGCAAGCGGCCTTGCGCCTGGGCTTTGCCAACATGACCTTGGACGAGTCGGAGCAACTGCAGCCGGCACACCTGCAACGGGCCAAGAAGGGGCGGTTCACGCCGCGTGTCCCGTCGAAAAAGTGAAACAGCACATTAGCGGGGCAAGCCCGCCCCACAGGCAAACAAGGTCTGTGGGGCGGGCTTGCCCCGCGATCATGTTTGTCCGATCTGTGCAAAACCGCCCAATGGCACGCATTTCCCGTCATTTCTTGATCCCGCTCATGGTATCGGCGGGTCCCCCTCGCCGTCGGCTCGAAGCTGTGCTTTTCTTGCGCGGCATTTCAGACACGGAGTATCGACTTCAATGCGAATCAGGGAAGAGACCTACTGGCAATGGGCCGATGCACAGTTGCACAGCCGTTGTCATGACGAGGAGTTGAGCGACGGCACCAGCATCGATGTGCAGGTGCGCCTGTCCAGGGTTGGCGCCACGCAGCTGTTTCTTGGGCTGTACGCCCGCGACGGCAAGGCATTGCTGGAGGAGTATTACCCCTCGCGCCCGGGCGAGACCATGACCCGCGCCCTGGTGTGGGGCGTTGACCGCGCCCGTGCCCTGGCCACGGGCGCCTTGCCGCTGCCCGAAGCCATGCCGCGCAGGCGCCAGGCATGAAAAAGCCCGGCCTTTGTCGGGCCGGGCTCAAGAAACGGTGTTAAGCCGCGGGATCAATTCAACGCGTCGATCACCTTGATTGCCTGCCGCTCACGGGCGGTCGGCCATTCTTGTTGCAGGGTCTCGAGCACACGACCGACGAAAGAGGTGTCGGCGGCGGCCTTCTTGCCGACGTAGCCCTGGCCACGGCGGTAGACCTTGAAACGGGCGCGCATGCTGGGCATGTGCGATTCGAACTCGTCTTCGACCGTGTTCGGCGGCAGGCGATCCAGGCGGACCTCGCCGGACTGGCTGACCCACAGCAGGTGGTCGTCGAGGCTGTCCTTGCGCGCGGCAAACAGTTGGGCCAGTTGGTCGATGGTTGGATTGTTGTTCAAGTTCATCATAAAGCCCCCATTACTCACATTCGTTGGTGAAGTTCGTCCGAAGTTCACATTTGGCGCCACAACATGTAGCGCGCTAACCAAGGCTGCTACAGCAGCTTCGCAACAGGGGCTTTCTCACGCTGCCTTCTGGGCAGATTCCCTCTCCACGGACGGCCTGCGTTACCGCGCAGGCCGTCTGGAACACCCTTGCCACCGCTCCCGATCAGGGAGACGGCCTCATCATGCACAAGGCGCGGGAAGGGCGTCAACCGTTTTGTAGTGATTATTTTTTGTCACTACATCTTGTCGGACAATCCTGGTCGTTCTGTCTGCCGAGTCCGTTAGCCGGCGCCAGGAATCGGCCGTTTCATGGCTCCAGGCTCGAGAGGATACGTTGTGCGGCGCGTACCCGCTCCTCGTTAGGATAGTTGCGGTTGGCCAGCAGCACGATGCCCATCTGTTTCGACGGCACGAATGCCACGTAGGCGCCAAAACCGCTGGTTGCGCCGGTCTTGTTGTACCAGGCGGCGGGTTCGGCGGGCAGTGCCGGGGACAGTGCGCGGGTGGGGTTGGGCTCGCGGACCAGCCTGGCGCCGTTGTAGTCCAGCAAGGTGTCGAGGGCGACGGGATAGGGGTAGCGCTCCCAGCCCAGGCCCTGGGTCATGGCGCCAACCTGGAAGTAACCGGACTGGGTAATGGCGATGGCCTGGCGCAGGGCGGGGTCGAGTACGGTCGGTTGCAGTTGCAGCTGGACATAGCGCAACAGATCGCTGGCGCTGGTCTTGATACCGTAGGCCTGCTCGGCGTAGGGGCCCGGGCTGACCCGTACCGGCTGGTCCTTGGCGTCGTAGCCCTGGGCATAGAGGCCACGGGCGTTGGCCGGTACTTCCAGGTAGGTGTGCTTGAGGCCCAACCGGGGCAGCAGCCCCTGGGTCATCAGCTCGGCAAATGGCCGCTTTTGCGCGCGGGCTGCCAGGTCACCGAACAGGCCCAGGCTGGGGTTCGAGTAGCAGCGCTGGGTGCCGGGTTGGGCGCGGCGTTGCCAGTGCTGGAACCAGGCCAGGGTTTGCTCCTTCGTCTGCACCTCGTCAGGGAACTGCAGCGGCAGGCAGTCGCCGCTGTAGGCGCCCAGCTCAAGCACCGTGGCGCTACCGATCGGCGCCTTGGCCAGGGCGGGCTGGTAGCGGCTGGCGGGCGCCGCGAGGTCGAGCTTGCCTTCGGCGCTGGCCAGGGCGGCGAGGGTGGCGGTGTAGGTCTTGCTCACCGAGCCGACCTCGAACAGGGTGTCGCGAGTCACTGCCTGGCCGCTGGCCTTGTCGGCCAGGCCATAGTTGAAATAGTGCGCCTGGCCATTGGCATACACTGCCACGGCCATGCCGGCGATGCCGTGCTCGCGCATCAGAGGCTGGATGACGCCATCGACGCTGTGCTGCAGGTCATCGGCCAACAGCGGTGGCGCCGCCAGCGTCAGGGCAGTGGCCAGCAGCAGGTGTGGGGGACGTTTCATGGTGCAAGGTTCCTTTTCGTGTTTCAGCCGCCAGGTTGTCCGTTGGGCGACACCGGCGGGGGTTCCGGCGTTAGCGGCATGAGGGCCGAGACCTTATCGTCCAGGCTTGCACAAAGACAAGACGGAACCTGTGATGAGATATTTGCGCATGCTGTTCGACAATTTCACCCTGGCCCTGCTCGGGGTGGTGTTCATCGCCACCGTGCTGCCGTGTTCAGGCGATGGCGCGGTGCTGTTCGGCTGGCTGACCAACCTGGCCATCGGCCTGCTGTTCTTCCTGCACGGCGCCAAGCTGTCGCGCGAGGCGATCATCGCCGGTGCCGGCCACTGGCGCCTGCACCTGCTGGTGTTCTCCTGCACCTTCGTGCTGTTCCCGCTGCTGGGGCTGGCGTTCAAGCCGCTGTTCGTGCCGCTGGTGGGCAACGAGTTGTACCTGGGCGTGCTCTACCTGTGCGCCTTGCCGGCCACGGTGCAGTCGGCCATCGCCTTTACCTCGCTGGCCCGTGGCAACGTGCCGGCGGCGATCTGCAGCGCGGCGGCCTCGAGCCTGCTGGGGATCTTCCTCACGCCGCTGCTGGTGGTGATGCTGCTGGGCGCCTCGGGCGACACCGGCTCCGGGCTGGACGCGGTGCTGAAGATCACCCTGCAGTTGCTGGTGCCCTTCGTCGCCGGGCAGATCGCCCGCCGCTGGATCGGTGCCTGGGTCAAGCGCAATGCGCGCTGGCTGAAACTGGTGGACCAGGGCTCGATCCTGCTGGTGGTGTACACCGCCTTCAGCGAGGCAGTGGTGACCGGGTTGTGGCACACGGTGTCGCCGCAGCACCTGGCAGGCCTGTTTGCCGTGTGCGGAATCCTGCTGGCAATGGTGCTGCTCGGCACGCGGCTGCTCGGGCGGCTGCTGGGCTTCAATGTCGAGGACCGCATCACCATCCTTTTCGCGGGGTCCAAGAAGAGCCTGGCGACAGGCGTGCCCATGGCCCAGGTGCTGTTCGTCGGCGGTGGCATCGGCGCGATGATCCTGCCGTTGATGCTGTTCCACCAGATCCAGCTGATGGTCTGCGCGGTGCTGGCACAACGTTATGCGGCGCGGGCCGAGGAGGGCGAGCAGGCGACGACGGCTTCCTGAGACGGATGCCTTGCCGCAGGCCCGCGCCAGCGACCTACCAGGCCAGCGGCCGGTCGAAGCCTTTCCAGCACAACCAGCGCCGCACCTCGCCATGCGCCCCCGTTCCGATCTGCCACTGCGGTCGGCCACGGTCCAGGGCGATCTGCGAAATGAACCCGGCATGGCTGGCCGCCACCAGCGTGCGGCCGTCGGCGCTGATGTCCATGGCGCTGATGGTCGAACCAAGATAGTGCTGCCAGTGCTCGTGGCCGTCCTCGCCGAAGGCGCGCAGGTAGCCATGGGCGTCACCGACGATGTACTCGCCGTCACGGGCCACCCCGGCGTAGACCCTTGCGCCGCACTGCAGTTGTGGCGTGCGTGGGTCTTGACTGTAGAAACCGGTATCCAGTCCCGGCAGGTCGGCCACCCGCACGCCGAGTGTGCCGCCCTGATAGAAGTGGCAGGCATTGAGAATCAACTGGTCGCCCCGGCGGTTGAACAGCGCGAAGTGCGGGTATTCGCTGGCCGGGCCGACCTCTGCGATGCGCCTGAACTGCTCGTCGAGCACCAGGTGACGGCCGCATTGTTCGCCCAGGGCAACCAGCCTGCCGTCCGGTGACAGCGCGGCATGTGCCATGGTCAGGCCCAAGGCGATGTCGTCCGGGTCGGTGCCCTGGCGCAGTTCCTCGAGAATGTCGTCCTCGCGTGGCAGCAGACGTGTGGCGCCGGCGGCGGCAAGCACGAAGATGCCGTCGCTGCTGACCAGCAGCACCCGCTGGCCGTCGGGGAAGGGCAGCAGCGCGGTGGGCGTCGGCGGCAGGTCGAAGGGATCGAACGGGTAGCCCGCCGGCAAACCTTCCAGGCCATGGGGCCAGGCCAGTCGGGCCACCTGCGGGCCGCCCCAGCCATCGGTCACACGGACCCCCTCGGCGTTGGCCAGGGCATAGTAGCGCCGTCCTGGGCAGCGCCCGAAGTGCTCGACACCGATCACCGGGGTGACGCCCTGGCCATCAAGGCGCAGTACCTGGCCGCATTCGAACGGCATGCCGATGCGAACCAGCACGCTGCCGTCATCGAGCAGCAGCAGGTTGCCGATGCCTCGGGCCTGTTCGTCGAGCAATGGCAGCAGCGGCAGGTGAGCCGGGGGCCAGGCTTCGCGGAACAGCTGGCGTTGCTGCTCGTCGGTGCCCGGGCGGTTGATGGCCAGCAGGGCTGCCTGCCAGGCCTCGAGCAGGTGCTCGGTGGCCGGTGCCTGTGGTTCCTCCAGATTGTCCCAGCCTTGCGCGCGGCCATGCGCGACATAGCGGTTGATGGCCTCGGCATAGGCGATGACCGCCTCGCGCCATTGCTGCTGGGGGTGCTGCTTGTCCATGGGCGGATCGAACTCCTTGTTCCGCAGGGTAGGTGATGTGCGACAAAAAGGTGCACGCAGGCGCGCATGGTACTCGGTCCGCACCTGCGGTTGTGAGGCCCCGCCTTGATGCGTACCATGCCGGACATCCTTCCAATAAAAAACGTGCGTCACCGGCCTGGCATCCGGGCAGGCGATGCGCGTCCTGTTGCCTTGTCCGCGGAGAAAAACGTCTACACATGAATGGTCCCGTCCCCACCTCCATGCCTCCGACCGCCGGCAGCGGCAGTTGGCTGAGCGTCATCGCCCTGGCGCTGGCGGCGTTCATCTTCAATACCACCGAGTTTGTCCCTGTGGCGCTGCTCAGCGATATCGGCCGCAGCTTCGAGATGAGCACCGCGCAGGTCGGCCTGATGCTGACCATCTACGCCTGGGTGGTGGCGCTGGCCTCGCTGCCGATGATGCTGGTGACCCGCAACATCGAGCGCCGCCGCCTGCTGCTGCTGGTGTTCCTGGTGTTCATCCTCAGCCACCTGATGTCGTGGCTGTCGCAGAGTTTCGCCATGCTGCTGGTCAGCCGCATCGGCATCGCCCTGGCCCATGCCGTGTTCTGGGCCATCACCGCGTCGCTGGCGGTGCGCGTGGCGCCGCCCGGCCAGCAGGCCAAGGCGCTGGGCCTGCTGGCCACCGGCACTACCCTGGCGATGGTCATGGGCATCCCGTTGGGGCGGGTGGTGGGTGAGGCGCTGGGCTGGCGCATCACCTTCCTGTGTATCGCCGGGGTGGCACTGGCGACCATGCTCTGCCTGATGAAGTCGCTGCCGCTGCTGCCGAGCCAGAACTCCGGCTCGCTGCGCAGCCTGCCGGTGCTGTTCAAGCGTCCGGCGCTGGTGATCACCTACATGCTGGTGACCCTGGTGATCACCGCGCAGTTCACCGCCTACAGCTACATCGAACCCTTCGCCCTGCACGTGGCACGGATCAGTGGCGAACACACCACGTTGCTGCTGTTGCTGTATGGCGGTGCCGGGGTGTTTGGCTCGGTGCTGTTCAGCCGCTACAGCGAGCGTTTCCCCCATGGTTTCCTGGTGGGTGCCATCGGCGCCCTGGCCGCGTGCCTGCTGCTGCTGTTGCCGCTGTCGGGCAATTTCCAGGTGTTCGCCGCCCTGAGCATGGTCTGGGGCGTGGCGATCCTGAGCTTCAGCCTGGCCTTGCAGTCCAAGACCCTCAAGCTTGCCTCGGATGCCACCGACGTGGCCATGGCGTTGTTCTCCGGTATCTACAACATCGGTATTGGTGGCGGTGCGTTGCTTGGCAGCATTGTCAGCAGCCAGGTGGGCGTGGCGCATATCGGCCTGGTGGGGGGCGGCGTGGCGGTTGTCGGCCTGGTGCTGGCGCTGGCCAGTACCCAGCGCTTTCGCGAAGCCCTGACTCGGGTGCCTGGGCAGGCGTGAACCACGCCTTCTGCAGGAGCGGTCAAAGCCGCTCCTGCAGGAATTCCATTGACCAAGAATCCCGGTTCCTGGCACCTCCTGCCCGGCAAATGTCTCCCGACTGATCCGCATCAACTTCCCTGGCAACACGCGCCCCTGTAATAGGGGCGCTTGTGTATCGGCTAGGCTGCCTCTAATATCCAAGCGTTTTCTTGTGTAATTGCCTGGCCTCCCGCCCAGGCCATCAATACGGACGTTGATATGGATTTGCACACCTCCCTGTGGCTGTTCCAGGCCATCCAGGCCGTGGGCCTGGCGTTGTGGCTGAGCATCGCGGTATTGAACAACCTGCAGGCTTTCGCCAGCTCCGTCGGCGCCATTGGCGCCACCTTGGCCATGGCCCCCCTGCGCCAGCCGCCGGCCATCGAATTCCCCTTGCTGCGCAGGGCCTGTCATTCGGCGGGTCTGGCCCGTGCCGCGCTGGTGGTGATCCTGCTGCTGCAGATCGTCGCCAGCCTGGCGGCCTGGGTAGGCAGCTATGGGCTGATCGTCGTGCAGGACCCGCTCATGGCCCGCACCTGGTTGAACCTGGCGCTTGGCGCCTTCCTTGCCTTCACCTTCGCCATGCTGCTCGGGGGCCTGTGGTTCGGCTACTGGATACGCCAGGAAGGCCTGCAGCTCACCCACCTGGTGCTGGTGCTGTGGGCGACCCTGGCGTTCTTCCTGTTCAACCTGGATTGGGCCTGAGGCGAGGACGCGCAATGAATAGCAAGGCAATACTTGGCAGTGCCCTGGTGCTGGCCCTGATTACCGCCGGTGGCCTGGCCTGGCGCCACGCCGGGGAGGCCCAGGCCACGGCATCCGCGCCGCGGCACTTGGTCAAGGTGGCCCTGGCCACGGTACAGAAAGCACCGCAGAAGCGCGCCTTCGCAGGCGTCGGCGAGCTGGAGGCGGTGCACCAGGTGCTGGTGTCGGCCGAGATCGGCGGGCGGGTGACGGCGATCAACTTCAGCTCCGGCCAGCAGGTGCGCAAGGGTGATGTGCTGGTCACCCTCAACGATGCCCCGGAGCAGGCCGAGCGCCTGCGCCTGAAGGCCCAGCTGGACAATGCACGGACCAACTACCGGCGGGTCAAGGACCTGCTGCGCGAGAACGCCGCCACCCAGGAACAGCTGGACAACGCCCTGGCGGCCCGCGACATGGCCCAGGGCGAGCTGGCCCGTACCGAGGCGGTGATCGCCCAGAAGGCGGTGCGCGCACCCTTCGACGGGCGCCTGGGTATCCGCCGGGTGAACCAGGGCCAGTATCTCAATGTCGGCGACCCGGTGGTCAGCCTGATCGACACCCGCAGCCTTTATGTCAACTTCTCCCTCGAGGAGCAGCTCAGCGCCCAGCTGCGCACCGGCCAGCCGGTCGAGGTGCGCCTGGATGCGTTCCCCGATACGGCCTTCACCGCGCATATCACCGCCATCGATCCCCTGATTGGCCGTTCGCGCACGGTGCAGGTGCAGGCCACCCTGGCAAAGCCCGATGCGCGCCTGTCGGCCGGCATGTATGCCAGCGTGCAGGTAGCCAGCCCCGATGACGGCCAGGTGCTGACCGTGCCGGAAACCGCCGTGGCCTACACCGCCTACGGCGACACGGTGTTCGTCGCCCGCCACGATGCCGCCGCCAATGCCTTGGTGGTACAGCGTGTGTCGGTGCGTACCGGTGAACGCCAGGCCGGCCGGGTAGTGATCGAGCAGGGCCTGCGCGAAGACGACCAGGTGGTGGTGTCCGGGCAGTTGCGCCTGAGCGACGGCACCGCCGTGCAAGCCACCGTAGACACCCTGCAGGCTCCGGCCAGCGGCGCCTGACCCCAGCGAGAACACGCCATGACATTTACCGACCTGTTCGTGCGCCGGCCTGTGCTGGCGCTGGTGGTCAGCACCTTGATCCTGCTGCTGGGGCTGCTGTCGCTGCTGCAGTTGCCGATCCGCCAGTACCCCTTGCTGGAAAGCTCGACCATTACCGTGACCACCGAATACCCCGGCGCCCCCGCCGAGCTGATGCAGGGCTTCGTCACCCAGCCGATCGCCCAGGCAGTGTCGTCGGTGGAGGGCATCGACTACCTGTCGTCCTCGTCGGTGCAGGGCCGTAGCCTGGTGACCGTGCGCATGGAGCTGAACCGCGACTCGACCCAGGCCCTCACCGAGGTGATGGCCAAGGTCAACCAGGTACGCTTCCGCCTGCCGGAACGGGCCTACGATCCGGTGATCGAGCGCTCTGCGGGCGAGTCCACGGCGGTGGCCTACATCGGTTTCTCCAGTGCGAGCCTGCCTATCCCGGCCATGACCGACTACCTCACCCGAGTGGTCGAGCCGCTGCTCAGCACCATCGAGGGCGTGGCCAAGGTCCAGGTGTTCGGCGGCCAGACCTTGTCCATGCGCCTGTGGATCGACCCGTCGCGCCTGGCCGCCCGTGGCCTGACCGCGGCCGACGTGGCAGAGGCGGTGCGCCGCAACAACTACCAGGCGGCGCCGGGCAAGGTGAAAGGGCAGTATGTGATCGCCAACATCCGCGTCGACACCGACCTGACCTCGGTCGGCGACTTCCGCGAGCTGGTGATTCGCAACGACGGCAACGGCCTGGTGCGTATCCGCGACATCGGCACCGTCGAGTTGGGCGCGGCCTCGGCGGAGACCAGCGCCAGCATGGACGGCGTGCCGGCTGTGCACCTGGGGCTGTTCGCCACCCCGGGCGGCAACCCGCTGGTGATCGTCGATGGCATCCGCCAATTGCTGCCGCAGATTCGCCAGACCCTGCCGCCGGACGTCAAGGCGGAGCTGGCCTTCGAGACGGCGCGCTTCATCCAGGCCTCCATCGACGAGGTCACCAAGACCTTGCTCGAGGCCCTGGCAATCGTCGTGGTGGTGATCTACCTGTGCCTGGGCTCGCTGCGCACGGTGCTGATCCCGGTGGTGACCATCCCGCTGTCGATGCTCGGCGCCGCGGCGCTGATGCTGGCGTTCGGCTTCAGCGTCAACCTGCTCACCCTGTTGGCCATGGTGTTGGCGGTGGGGCTGGTGGTGGACGACGCCATCGTCGTGGTGGAGAACGTCCACCGCCATATCGAGGAAGGGCGCACCCCAGTGGCGGCGGCGTTGATCGGCGCCCGCGAGGTGGCCGGGCCGGTGATCGCCATGACCATCACCCTGGCGGCGGTGTACGCGCCGATCGGCATGATGGGCGGGCTGACCGGCGCGCTGTTCCGCGAGTTCGCCCTGACCCTGGCCGGGGCGGTGGTGGTCTCCGGCGTGGTGGCCCTGACCCTGTCGCCGGTGATGAGCTCGTTCCTGCTCGACGCGCGCCAGTCCGAGGGGCGCATGGCCCATGCGGCCAACCGTTTCTTCGACTGGCTGGCCGAGCGCTACGCCCATGTGCTGGGCTTCTCGCTGAAACACCGCTGGATCAGCGTCGGTTTCGCCTTGCTGGTGCTGGTCAGCCTGCCGCTGCTGTATGCCTTGCCGCAGCGTGAGCTGGCGCCAACCGAGGACCAAGCCGGGCTGCTCACGGCGATCAAGGCGCCACAGCATGCCAACCTGGCCTATGTGGAGCGCTTCGCCGACAAGCTCGACTCGGTCTACCGGACCCTGCCAGAGACCGTCAGCACCTGGATCATCAACGGTAGCGACGGCATCGCCTCAGGTATTGGCGGCATCAACCTGCAACCGTGGAACGAGCGCGAACGCAATGCCTCGCAGATCCAGCTCGACCTGCAGGCAGCGGTGAATGATGTCGAGGGCACCAGCATCTTCGCCTTCCAGCTGCCCGCGCTGCCGGGCTCCACTGGCGGCCTGCCGGTGCAGATGGTGCTGCGTAGCTCCCAGGACTACCGGGTGCTGTTCGACACCATGGAGCAGGTCAAGGCCAAGGCGCGGCAGAGCGGCTTGTTCGCCGTGGTCGACAGCGACCTGGACTACAACAACCCGGTGGTGCAGGTGCGGGTCGACCGGGCCAAGGCCAACAGCATGGGTATCCGCATGCAGGACATCGGCGAGTCGCTGGCGGTGCTGGTGGGCGAGAACTACCTCAACCGTTTCGGCCTGGATGGCCGCTCCTATGATGTGATCGCGCAGAGCCCGCGTGACCAGCGCCTGACGCCGCAGGCCCTGACCCGGCAGTACGTGCGCAGTGAGGAGGGCAGGCTGGTGCCGCTGTCCACCGTGGTGCAGGTCAGCGAGCAGGTCGAGCCCAACCGCCTTACCCAGTTCAACCAGCAGAACGCCGCGACCTTCCAGGGTATTCCGGCGGCCGGCGTCACCCTGGGCGACACCGTGGCCTTCCTCGAGCAGGTCGCCGCCGAATTGCCGGCGGGCTTCAGCATCGACTGGCAGTCCGACGCACGCCAGTACCAGCAGGAAGGCAATGCCCTGATGCTGGCCTTCCTCGCCGCCGTAGTGGTGATCTACCTGGTGCTGGCGGCGCAGTACGAGAGCCTGGTCGATCCGCTGATCATCCTGATCACCGTACCGCTGTCGATCAGTGGGGCGCTGCTGCCGCTGGCACTGGGGGTGGCCACGGTGAACATCTACACACAGATCGGCCTGGTGACGCTGATCGGTCTGATCAGCAAGCACGGCATCCTCATGGTCGAGTTCGCCAACACCTTGCAGGCCGAGCAGCACCTGGACCGGCGCACGGCCATCGGCAAGGCGGCGCAGATCCGCCTGCGACCGATCCTGATGACCACGGCGGCCATGGTGGTGGGCCTGATCCCGCTGTTGTTCGCCTCCGGAGCCGGCGCCGCCAGCCGCTTCGGGCTCGGCGTGGTGATCGTCACCGGGATGCTGGTCGGCACCTTGTTCACCTTGTTCGTGCTGCCGACCATCTACAGCCTGCTGGCCCGTGACCATGCCAGCACGGCGCGTTCGGCGCGGGCCCGCTCGTTGGCCGAAACCCTGGAGAGCCAGCCATGAAGCCGGTATTCGTCGTATCCCTGGTGGCCCTGGCCTTGTCGGCCTGCAGCGTCGGCCCCGACTACCGCAAGCCCGAGGCACCTGCCAGTGGCCTGCACAGCCCGCAGCGCGCCGCCTTCGCCGCCCGTGGCGAGATGCCGGAGCAGTGGTGGCGGTTCTTCGACGATCCGCAACTGGTGCGCCTGGTCGACCAGGCCCTGGCCAATAACCACGATATCCGCCAGGCCCATGCCAACCTGCTGGCGGCGCGGGCGCTGTTCGACGACCGCAGCCTAGACCGCTACCCCTGGGTCACCGCCCGCGCCGGCTACAACCAGAGCCTGGAGCAGCAGCAACCGGCCGATGGCAGCGACCCGCGACGCATGCGCACCGAGCAGTACCGCGCCGGGTTCGACGTGCAGTGGGAGATCGACCTGTTTGGGCGCCTGCAACGCCTGACCGACGCCGCCGAGGCGCGTGCCGACGCGGCGGCGGCGGACCTGCGCCAGGTGCGGCTGAGCATCGCCGCCGAGGTGGCGCGCAACTACTATCTCAAGCTCGGCCTCAAGCGCAGCCTCGTCGTGGCCGAGGACCAGGTCGAGGCCTGGCGCGAGACCCTGCAACTGACCAGCGCCCAGGTGCGTGCCGGCAGTGGCCAGTACGAGGATCAGCAGAACGCCCATGCCAACCTGCTGCTCAGCGAGGCGGCGGTGCCGCCGCTGCAGGCGGCCATCGAGCAGGCCAGCTATCGCCTCGATGTGCTGACTGGGCAGGTGCCGGGCAGCCAGGAGCAGGGCGCCGCGCCATTCCTGCCGCCGTTGGCGCGCCAGTTGCCGCTGGGTGACGTCGATGCGCTGATTGGCCAGCGACCCGACGTGGTCAGTGCCGAGCGTGAGCTGGCGGCCAGCACCGAGGACGTCGGTGCGGCCACTGCCGAGCTGTATCCGCGCCTGGACCTGGGCGGGTTCATTGGTTTCTTCGCCTTGCGCAGCGGCGACCTGGGCAGCGCGGCCCGTGCTTATGAACTGGCGCCGATGGTCACCTGGCCGGCCTTGCGCCTGGGCAATGCCCGTGCGCGCCTGCGGGTGCGCGAGGCGCTGGCCGAGGGTAGCCAGGCGCGCTACCAGCAGGCGGTGCTGCTGGCCCGCGAGGAAGTGGAGAACGCCGTCACGCAGCTGGTGCGCAACCAGGCACGGTTGCAAAGCCTGGTGGCTTCTGCCGGGCACGGCAGCGAGGCCATCGACATCGCCAACAAGCGCTATCGGCGCGGGGCCGGCACCTACCTGGCGGTGCTCGAGAACCAGCGTGCGCTGTTCTCGATCAAGCGCGAGGTGGCGGAGGCAGAGACGGCCTCGTACCTGGATGCGATTGCGCTGTACAAGGCCTTGGGCTGGGGGAGTGAAGCCCAGTAGCACCAGACCTGTCGTGCAACCAAGGCTGGCAAACGTAGGAGCGGATTCATCCGCCATGCGCCGCGCGGGCGGCGCTCGATCTTGAGCGCGCCGCAAGGCTATCGTCGAGCGCCCCTAATTTTCCGCGCGCTCTTTTCGTTTTCATGGAAGCCGCCCTGCGCCCGGCGCGTTCGGCCCTCATCATTCAAGGAGACAGGCAATGACTTCCGTTTTCGACCGCGACGATATCCAGTTCCAGGTAGTGGTCAACCACGAAGAGCAGTATTCCATCTGGCCCGACTACAAGGCGATCCCCAATGGCTGGCGCGCGGTGGGCAAGAGCGGCCTGAAGAAGGACTGCCTGGCCTACATCGACGAAGTCTGGACCGACATGCGCCCGCTGAGCCTGCGCCAGAAGATGGCCGAAGTCGCGGCGCAATAAGGCGGTGTCGACCCTGAATCTGCTGTGCCTGCCGTATTCCGGTGCCAGTGCGATGGTCTACAGCCGCTGGCGGCGCAAGCTGCCGGCCTGGCTGCAGGTGCGCCCGGTGGAGCTGCCCGGGCGCGGTGCGCGCATGGCTGACCCGCTGCATACCGACTTGCGGGCATTGGCCCGGCAGTTGGCCCATGAGCAGCGCGCCGTCACCCATGCGCCTTACGCCGTGCTCGGGCACAGCCTGGGGGCGCTGGTTGCCTTCGAGCTGGCCCATGAACTGCGTGCACTCGGCTGCCCGCCGCCGGTGGCCTTGTTCGCCTGCGGCACTGCGGCGCCGACCCGGCGCGAGGATTACGCCGGTGGCAAATGGACCGAGCCGCGTGGCGATGCCGAATTGATCGCCGAATTGCGCAAGCTCGGTGGTACCTCCGAGGAAGTGCTGGCCAACGACGAGCTCATGAGCCTGACCTTGCCGATCGTGCAGGCGGATTTCCTGCTTTGTGGCCGTTATGCGTACGAGCAGCGCCTGCCGCTGCAATGTCCCTTGCATGTATTCGCTGGCGAGAACGATCGCGCCAATGACGAGCAGTTGCAGGCCTGGGGGCGGGAGACGGTTGGTGAGTATTCGCTGGCTAAGTTTCCGGGAGGGCATTTCTTTATTCATGAGCATGAAGATCGTGTGCTTGATGCGCTTTGTAGGACATTGGAGCCATTGCGGCTTTGTGCGTGATAGACAGGGCGGATTATAGAATTCGTCTAACAGTTTTATGATTCTGCAGAGGCCTCATGCCTGGTTGTCGGTGAGAGGCCTGACTGCAATAAGAACTTCCAACTCCAAATCTCAAACTTATTTTATTGCTCTTGCTCTTGCTCTTGCTCTTGCTCTTGCTCTTGCTCTTGCTCTTGCTCTTGCTCTTGCTTTTGCTTCTAAGTGCGCGATAGTTCAGGCGCCACAAATTGCGACTTCAGGAGGCCGAACGTAGGTCTTGCGGAGGGAGGTGACGGGCATGGATGCCCGTCAAGCGCTGCGCCCCAGGATGGGGCGTTCAGCGCGGTCCTCCCGGGAGCAAGGCCGGAGTGAGGGGACCCCGGAGCGAAGCGTAGGGGCCGGATGATGGAGCGATGTACGGATCACCCACATGGGTTACACAAAAGTTCACTCACATAGGTGACAACACCTTGAGTGTTACATAACCATCAGTGGCATCCCGCACATCGACTCTGCCAAGGATGATGGGACCGAAAATAACATCCCAGACGCCATCCCCAACCTGCTCCAGTCCAATGGTCTGGTGCTTGAGCACATAACCTACGTAGATCCTCAAGCCCCGGCGATTGATGATGCCGGAGCTATCAGCCGGCAAGCTCTCGATATGACTGGGATAGGTCATTTCGGGGAGCTTTTCAGGGAATGGGCGTGGAGATGGCTGGTAGCAAGACGCCGGTGTTTTCTGCTTCAGCGCTTCATGCAAGCGCTCGTGATTGTAGTGCTGCCGAAAGCGATCAAAGTGCCGTTGTTGAGCCTCCCAGGCCACTGCCGGCGGCGATGGGAGCGTGCTTTTGAGCGTTCGATGCATGCGCTCGTGGCGGCCATTTTGTTCAGGCCGACCAGGCGCAATGCGCTCGGGAATGATGCCTAGACGCAGCCACCAGATCGACAGCTGAGAAAGTCCCGCACGCCCCTTACTGGCAAACGGCACACCGTTATCGGTACGAATCCGCTCAGGCAAACCATTCTCTCGGAACACTTGGGTGAAAACGGCCTGGGTTTCCAGCAGGTTGGTATTGGGCATGCTGTGGCAGGCGAGCAGGAAACGACTGGCGTGATCCATGATCGTCAGCGGATAGCACCAGACGCCTGCACCTGTCAGAAATTGACCTTTGTAGTCCGCACTGAACAGCTGGTTAGGCGACTCGGCCTTCTCCAGGGGCTTGGGATAGACCGCTACACGCTGACGTAAGCGGCGTGGTTTGACCAATTGGGCTTTCTTGAGGATGTTGTAGATCGCTGTCTTCGAGGGCGGCGCCTGATCAGGGAAACGCTCCTGCAGCGCAGCCTGGATCTTTTTCGGCCCCGGTTCCGTTTCGCCTCGACTGCGCAATTCGATGATGGCTTCGCGAACTGCGGCGGGTACGACCCAATCCTGGTTCAACCGGCGGCGGCTGCGTTCTTCCAGCCCCGAAGGCCCCTCTTTCTCATATCGCTCGACCCATTTGTAGCCGGTCTTTCGGCTGATCTCGTAGGCCTGGCACAGGGCGCTGAAGCTGGGCGGCCCCTGCAGGTAATCCGCAATGAAAAGCATTTTAAGGTCCATAGGTTTCAGCTCTCGCCAAGGCATGGTCAGATCCTCGAAAACCGACCCTGCCAGTTAAAGACTGTTACCTATGTGCGTGAACTGATTTGTAACCCATGTGGGTGAGTCATACCCTTACTTTGGTCGTGGCCAAAGTAAGCAAAGCCGTGGCGCTCCATTCATCCGGCCCTCCGCTTCGCTCCGGGTCCCCTCACTCCGGCCTTGCTCCCGGGAGGACCGCGCTGAACGCCCCATCCTGGGGCGCAGCGCTTGACGGGCATCCATGCCCGTCACCTCCCTCCGCAAGACCTCCGTTCGGCCTCCTGAAGTCGCGAAGTTACGGGCGGCGCCTGGGCTGACGCAGCTGTCGCTAGCTGGGTAGGGCGCTAGACTCCTGATCGGCAACGGCAACGGCAACGGCAACGGCAACGGCAACGGCAACGGCAACGGCAACGGCAACGGCAACGGCAACGGCAACGGCAACTTGCCCAGGTGCTGCTTTGATTGACGTAATCCCGCGCCTGGGTAAGGCTAGCCCTTTTCCAGGCATGAGGCTGACAATGCTGATCGATCCTCGCAAGGCCACGCTGTTGGTCGTCGATATCCAGGAAAAGCTCATCGGTGCCATGAGCGACCCCGAGGGCACTGCGGCCCGCGCCCGCTGGCTGCTGGCGGCAACCGCCGAACTCGAACTGCCCACCGTGATCTCCGAGCAGTATCCCAAGGGCCTGGGCCACACCCTGTCCGCCCTCAAGGCCGCGGCGCCAGCCGCTGAGGTCGTCGAGAAAATGCACTTCTCCTGTGTCGCCGCCGAGTGCCTGCCGCCCAGCCTGCTGGCGCGCGAGCAGGTGATCGTCTGTGGCATGGAGACCCATGTCTGCGTGCTGCAGACCGTGCTCGGCCTGCTGGCCCTGGGCAAGCAGGTGTTCGTGGTCGAGGATGCCTGCGACAGCCGCACTCCGGCCAGCAAGGCGGCGGGCCTGGCGCGCATGCGCGATGCCGGGGCGCAGGTGGTCACCCGCGAGATGGTGCTGTTCGAATTGCTGGGCAGCTCCAGCCATCCGCTGTTCCGCCAGATCAGCAAGACCTACCTGGTGGGGGAGCAACCCTGAACGGGCGTCTGTGGGCCTTCGGGCTGCTGGCGCTCGGTCTGCTGCAGGGCTGCGCCGGGCGCCGCGAAGAGGCACCGGAGGCCGATCCGGCCAAGGTCCGCGCCCAGCTCATGCGCCTGCTGCCGGCCCAGGTCAAGGACCGTCAGGGTTGGGCCGAGGATATCCAGGTGGCGTTCCAGGCTCAGGGCATCAGCCCGAGCAAGAGCAACCTGTGCGCCGTGCTGGCGGTGGCCGAGCAGGAGTCCACCTTCAACGCCGACCCTCAAGTGCCAAACCTGGGGCGCATCGCCCGGGAGGAGATCGACCGCCGGGCGGCTCGGCTGCATGTGCCTCGGCTGCTGGTCGATGGCGCCCTGAGCACGCCTTCGGCCAACGGCAAGACCTACCAGCAACGCCTGCTCGCCGTACGCAGTGAAAAGCAACTGAGCGCCCTCTACGACGAGGTGATCGGTGGCCTGCCGCTGGGGCGTTCGCTGCTGGGCGGGCTTAATCCGGTGCGCACCGGCGGGCCGATGCAGGTCAGCGTGGATTTTGCCGAACAGCACGCCAAGGGCTATCCCTACGACCACCCTGGCAGCATTCGCCAGGAGGTGTTCAGCCGCCGTGGCGGGATGTACTTCGGCATCACTCACCTGTTGGGTTATCCCACCCATTACCAACGCCAGCTTTACCGCTTCGCTGACTTCAACGCCGGTTGGTACGCCAGCCGCAACGCGGCGTTCCAGGCGGCGCTGAGCCGGGCCAGCGGGGTGCCGCTGGCGCTCGACGGCGACCTGATTGCCCCTGGTGCGATCATGCCCGGCACCACCGAGCAGGCGGCGCGCAAGCTGGGAGCGAAGCTGGGGTTGCGTAATCCGCAGATCAGGGCGCAGTTGGAGAAAGAGAATGACCTGGCGCTGGAGGAGACCGAGCTCTACCGCAAGGTCTTCGCCCTGGCCGAAGCCAAGGCCGGCAAGCCCTTGCCAAGGGCGGTGCTGCCTGGGATCGAGCTGAAAAGTCCGAAGATCACTCGCAAGCTGACCACGGCGTGGTTTGCCGGCAGGGTGGATGAGCGTTATCAGCGTTGCATGAAGCGCTGAAGCGGTCGCGGCGTGGGAGAGGGCTTGCCCCGCGACAGGGCCGGCATTGCAATCGCGGGTGCAATCCCGCCCCCATGTCGATCAGCCCTGACCGAGCGCCTTGACCACCTGCTCGACACTGGCCTTGAGCCCGGCTACGGTATCGTCCGCATCGCTCTCTACCACCAGCAGCTTGGCCCCGGTGGCGGCGATCACTTCGGCTACCTTGGCATCCGGCTGGCGATGGTGCAGCACCAGCGCCACGTCCTGCGCCTTGAGGTTGTCTCCAAGCGCCTTGAGCGCCGCTTCATCCCACTTGTCGTCGGCTGGCAGCGCCTGCTCGACCACGTCCAGGTTCAGCCCGCTGGCCAGGTAGCCCAGGCGTTCGGACAGGCTGACCACGGTCAGGTTGTCGACCTCGGCCAGGCGCGTCTGGCTGTTGGCGGTCAGCTCCAGCATCTGCCGCTTGATGTTGGCCAGGTTGGCCTGGATCTTCGCTTTGTCCGCTGGCGAGAGGCGTTCCAGGTCATTGGCCACGACATCGGCCATGCGCCCCAGGTTGGTCGGGTTGAGCCAGGGGTAGGCGGCGAAGGCTTCGTCGCCCTTGACCGCGATACCGGGCAGGGCGCCGTCCACCGGGCGCGCGGCGTCGATCTCGACGATGCGGATGTTGCTGCGCCGGGCCATGGGGTAGAGCGGGTCGTCGCGCCAGATCGAGCGCACGCCGATCACCGCGTCGGCCTGTTGCGCCAGCTTGTGCAGGCTGGCGCCGCCACGGCCGCTGAAATACGAAGGTTGGCGGCTGGCCGGCAGGTTGGCCGGGGCGGCGCGCTTGAGCTGCACCGAGGTGCCGTCGAGCAAGGCGCTGGCCAGGCTGTGGGTCACCGGCAGGGTGGTCAGTACTTCGGTGGCGCCCGCCAGCAGCGGCATGCCGCTCAGGGCCAGGGCCAGGGTGAGTTTCTTCAGGGTCATGCCGGGTTTCCTTGCAGGCGTGGGACGAGGGCGCGGGCCAGGGCGCAGAGGGCGAAGCAGATCCCGGCGACCAGGATGATCGCCGCGCCCGAGGGCACCGGCAGGTCGAAGACGATCGGCAGCAGGATGCCGAGCAACGTGCTGAGGGTGGCGATGATCACCGAGACGAAGAAGAAGCCCTTGAGCGACTGGCTGACCAGCCGCGCCGCCGCCGCCGGGATCACCAGCAGGGCGCCGACCAGGATCGCGCCGATCACCTTGACCGAGGCCACGGTGACCAGGGTCACCAGCACCACGAACAGGTAGTCGAGGGTCTTCACCGCCACCCCGCGCACCGCCGCCAGCTGCGGGTTGAAACTGGCCAGCATGATGCGGTTGTACAGCGGCAGGGCCAGGGCCAGCACCAGCACCGCGACGATGCCCAGCACCAGCAGGTCGTGGGCGCTGACGGTGAGCACCGAGCCGAACAGCACGTTTTCGAGGATGTGCACGTTGATCTTGCCGGCCAGCATCAGCAACAGGCTCGCGCCCAGGGCCAGCGACACCGAGAGGAACACGCCGATCAGGGTGTCCGGCGACAGGCCGGTGCGGTTGCGCAGGAAGTTGAGCAGGATGCCGAACAGCAGGCAGTAGCCGAACAGGCTGCCGTACGGGCCGGTGTAGGGCTCGCCAAGCAGGATGCCGATGGCCACCCCGGTGAGCGCCGCGTGGCCGACCGCCTCGGAGAAGAAGGCAAAGCGCTTGACCACCACCAGGGTGCCCAGGCCGCCGAGTACCGGGCCGATCATCAAGCCCGCCAGCAGGGCGTTGACCACGAAGCCGTAGGCCAGGGCCTCCGGCAGATAGCCAGCCGTGGCCCAGTCCTGGACCAGCTGGCGCAAGGTTTCGAAACTCATCAGGCAAGGCTCTCGCTGCGCGGGTGAACGGAGAACAGCCCGAGCAGGCGCTCGGGAGTCAAGGCCTGGGCTGGCGGGGCGTCGAACAGCACCTGGCGGCTCAGCCCGGTGACGCGGTCGGCCAGGCGCAGCACCGCTTCGAGGTCGTGCTCGATCCACAGCACGGTGGTGCCGGCCCGGCGCCAGCCGTGCAGCAGTTGCTCGAACACCTGGATACCGGCCTCGTCGAGGGCCGACATCGGCTCGTCCAGCACCAGCAGCTGCGGCTCGGGGATCAGCCCCTGGGCCAGCAGCACGCGCTGGCGCTCGCCGCCGGAGAGGGCGCCCATGCGCCGCTTGCGCTTGTCGAGCATGCCCACCCGTTGCAGCGCCGCGTCGATTTGCGGGCGCACGCGCCGCGACAGGCCGAGGAACGCCGGGCGGCGCTGGCACATGGCGGCCATGAAGTCGTCCACGGTCATCGGCAGGCCGCGGTCGAACTCCAGGGCCTGGGGCACGTAGCCGATCACCTCGCGCTCGCCGGGCCAGTGCAGGGTCAACTGGCCCTGGTGCGGCATCTGCCCGAGCAAGGTCTTGATCAGCGAGCTCTTGCCGCCGCCGTTGGGGCCGACAATGGCGTGCACGCTGCCTGGGGCGACACTGAAACGCACATTTTCGAGGATGCGCGTGCGGCCGAGGGTGAGGTCGATGCCGTCGAACTCGATGCGCGGCCCGCAGGCGCTGGTGAGGTTGGCGGCGGCGGTCATGTGCGGTTTTCCTGGATGGCCTGGACCACGGTGTCGAGGTTGCGCTTCATCTCGACCTCGTATTTTTCCTTGGTGTAGTCGCCGTAGGAAATGTGGGTGAGCGGGTAGATGCGCACGCCGGACTCGCGGTGGATGGTGTCGACATAGGCCGAGGGGAAGTCCATCTCCGAGAAGATCACCTTCACGTCCAGCGCCTTGAGCTGGTCGATGGTCTTCTTCAACTGCGCCGGGCTCGGCTCGATGCCGTGGGCAGGCTCCACCACGGCGGTGACCTCCAGGCCGAAGTCACGCACCAGGTAGTCGTAGGCGGCGTGGATGGTGGCCACGCGGAAGGTCGCGTCCGGCGCCTGGGTGACCTTGGCCAGGGCCTCGGCACGCAAGCCACGCAGGCGCTTGGCGTAGGCACGGGCATTCTGCGTATAGAACTTGGCGTTGTCGGGGTCGAGCTTGCCCAGTTCGCGGGCGATGTTGTTGACCTGGGCGATGGTCGCGCTGATCGACAGGAAGGTGTGCGGGTTGACCACCTTGCCGGCGCCGCGGGCGGCGATGCCGGTGGCTGCCAGCAGCGGCACGTTGGCGTTGGACTCGATGGTCCTGATGTCGGGCTTTTCGCTTGCGGCGATCATGCGGTCGGCGAAGTCGTCGTGGCCGACGCCGTTGAGCACGATCACGTCGAGACTGCCGATGCGCTTGATGTCCTCGGCGCGCGGCTCGTAGGCATGCGGGTTGAAACCGGCCGGGATCAGCGGCACCACTTCGGCCTTGTCGCCGACAATATTGCTCACGTAGCTGTAGTAGGGGTGCAGGGTGATGCCGATGCGCAGGGGCTTGCCGTTGTCGGCGAGGGCCAGGGCGGGCAGGGCGCAGGCCAGGAGCAGCGCCAGGGTGCGGCGGGCGAAGCGGAGCATGGGCAGGTCCTTAGTGACGGTGTTGGCGGGTGACCCCGGCGTCGTAGTGGGTGACGATCTGCTGCCAGCCGGCGGCGATCAGTGCATCGCTGTCCAGCGCGTCCGGGGGCAGGGCGGTGCTGTCGCGGCGCAGCCAGACATCAGGCTGGGCATCGCTGGCGGCTGGCAGGATCACCAGGAAGCTGCCGGCCACCTGGGCGTCCTGGCTGCGTCCCAGGTAGGCACCGTTGGCCAGCAACGACCACTGGTGGCTGCCGCGGCTCTGGCTGCTTGCGTCGCTGACGAAAGGTGGCAGACCCTCGGCGGCCAGGGCCTGGGCGTCCGGGGCGACGCCATTGTCCTCGCGCAGTGCGCGGATCTCCTCGACGGCCACCCACAGGTCGGTGTGGATGCCCTGTTCGGCGGCATTGAGGTCGCGGCGGGCGTCGAGCTGGTGGGCGGCGATGGCCTGTTCATCCTCGCGCTCGCCGCGCACGGCCACCACGCTTGCGGCCAGCACCACGATCAGCACGGCGGCCAGCAGCACGTAGAGGGTCTCGTGCCCGGCGCCGGCCGGGCGCACCACCTGGGCGCGGCTCATGGCGCACCGATGTCGGCGTGGTCGACTTCCACCACGTGGCCGGGGCCGGCGTCGAACAGCACGTAGAACTCGCCGTCGGGGCGCTTGAAGGTCAGGGTCGAGTCGTCGCCGAGCTTGCTCGCCACCAGCACCTGTTCGTCGTAGCCGATCACGTCCAGGGTCACCCCCGGAGCGCCGCTGCCGTCGGAGAAACCGCCCTTGCAGGTGATCTGCTCGCCGTGCTCGGTGCACTCGCACATGGGATTGTGCGCCAGCGCCGGGGTGGCGGCCAGGGCCAAGAGGGGCAGGGCCAGCCTGCGCATCAGCTGTTTCATTTGTTGCCTCCTTGTTTTTCAAGCCAGGCCGCGGTGGCGGGGGATGCCTTGGCCAGCGGCACCGAGGCCTGGTACATCTTGCCGTCCCAGCCTTCGATGGTGATCCAGATGTCGGCGTCGGGACGGGTGCGTGGCGGGATCGGCAGCGAGGTGCCCATGCGCGCCGGCGCGCCGAAGAAGATCGTGCCGGCGGCGCGCAGGCTGCGCGGCTTGCCGACCCGCAGGTAAATGGCCTTGGCGCCGTCGTTGCAGTTGCCGCAGGCGGCATTGAAGGCCTTGAAGTAGCCGGCCGGGCCTTCGGCACGCGGGGCTTCGTCGCGCAGCTCGGCCAGGTCCAGGGTCCAGCGCCCGACCTGGACGTCCTGGATGATGTTGGCGCCCAGGCCGCTGTCGCCGCGGAACAGGCTGGCGTCGGCGAAGTACTTGGGCATGAAGCCCAGCGGCACGAGAATCAGCAGGATGTTCAGGTGGAAGCGCCATTTCAGCCACAGCTGCTTCAGGCCGCTCGGCGGCAGGGTGTCGGTCTGGCTCAAAAGTGGGCCTCCAGGGTGATTGGGCGCGCCGGGCGTTCGCCGCGCTTGAGGGCGGCGCGGGTGGCCTGGGTGGTGCGTTTGGTCCAGATCAGCAGGCCGCTGAACACCATCAGGGTCAGCACCAGGCCGAAGAAGAACCAGATCAGCTTGATCGCCAGGCCACCGAAGTCACCTGTGTGCAGCGGGCGCATGGATTCGGTGACGAACTCCAGGGCCGAGCGGTCGCCGAGCAGGAACTGGGCGTCGACGTTGCGCGTGTAGGGGTTGACCTCGGCGGTCTGGAACATCAGCGGGTACCAGCCACGGCCGCCCATGCTGTAGTGGCTGTAGGCGGTGGCGGGCAGCGAGATGAAACTGACGTCCAGGCCCGGGACCGCCTGGGTGGCGATGCGCGCCGCTTCGTCCAGGTCGATGCGTGGCGCCGGGCTGCCATCGGGGGTTTGTGGGACCTGCTGGCGGGCGATCACCGGAGTGACGGGCTCGCTGGAAATGGTCACGTGGTTGTCGCCGAGGATCGCCTGGATCAGGAACCAGGTGCCGGTGATGGAGATCACCGCGATGAACCAGATCGACCACACGCCGGCCAGGCGGTGCAGGTCGCCCCAGAAGATCCGCCGGCCATGGCCGGTGCGCACGGGCTTGAAGAAGCCGCGCCAGAATTTCTTGTACACCACCAGCCCGGTGACCAGCGAGGCGAGCATCGGCAGCCCGAGCAGCGACACCAGGTACCAGCCCCAGCTGTAGCCGTTGGTGAAGGGCACCAGCCACCAGCCGTGCAGGGCGCGGGTGAAGGCCTCGAAGTCGAAGTCCGGGCGCTGGCCCTGGATGGCCCCGCTGTACGGGTTGACGTAGAGCAGCGCGTTGGTGCCGTCGGCGCGGGTAACCGAGGCCTGCAGGGCGAAGTGCGAACCGTCCGGCTGGCTGAAGAAACGCACCGCCAGGTCCGGTTCGGCCTTGTGCATGGCGTCGAGCACCTGCTGGTAGCTAAGGCGCTGGCTGTCGTCGTCGGGCTTGCTGGCGCGCACGTCGGCATTGGCCAGCCAGACGATTTCCTGGCTGACCACCGCGAACATGCCGGTGAAGCAGACGATCAGGACGAAGAACCAGATCGGCAGGGCAAGCCAGCTGTGCACCAGAAACCACAGCTTGGAATTGGATTTCTTTCTCGATTGTCGGGCCATCGGTCGGTCTTCTGCATAAAAAAATACGGTCGAGTCTGTGCTCAACCTGGAGGGCTGCATAAGTAAGGACGAATGAGAATCAGAAAGCTGCCAAAGCAAATGAAAGAAAATGTTTCAAGAACTGGACGTAACCTCCGTTGCAACCGGCTGCTTGGCCGTGCGCGCCTGCTTTTGGCTGCGCTTGAGCGCGTTGGCGGTGGCCAGGGCGGTACGTTTGCTCCAGATCAGCAGGCCGCTGAGCACCATCATGCTCAGCAGCAGGCCGAAGAAGAACCAGATCAGCTTGGTGGTCAGGCCGGCGAACTCGCCGGTGTGCAACGGGCGCATGGACTCGGTGACGATTTCAACCGCCTTGCGATCGCCCAGCAGGCGGCTGGCTTCCATCTTGCCGGTATAGGGGTTGATCTCGGCTTTCTGGTACACCAGTGGATACCAGCTCATGCCGCCGATGCTCAGATGGGCATAGGCGTTGCTGGGGAAGCCGACGTAGTCGACGGTGAAACCCGGAATTTCGCGCTGGGTGATCCTGACGGCCTCGTCCGGGCTGATCATCGGCGTCGGGCTGCCGTCGGCGGTTAGCGGCACCGTCTCCCTTGCCACCACCGGCACGATGGGTTGGCTGGAGATGGCGATATGGTTGTCGGCGAGCAGGGCCTTGACCAGGAACCAGGTGCCGGTGATGGAAATCACCGCGATGAACCAGATCGACCAGATGCCGCTCAGGCGGTGGAAATCGCCCCAGAAGATTCGCGCGCCCTGGTTGAAGCGCAGGGTCGGCTTGAAGAAACCTTTCCAGAAGCGTTTATAGATCACCAGGCCGGTGACCAGCGAAGCGAGCATCGGTAGTCCGAGCAGTGACACCAGGTACCAGCCCCAGCTGTAGCCATTGGTGTGCGGCACCAGCCACCAGCCGTGCAGGGCGCGGGTGAATTCCTCGAAGTTGAACTGCGGGGGAACGCCCTGGATGTGCCCGGTGTAGGGGTTGACGTAGACCCTCAGCGTGCGGCCGTCAGGGTAGGTGACATCCGACAGCATGGCGAAGTGCGACTCGCTCAGGGTCATCAGGCTGGCCACGGCGATGCCGGGCTCGTCGCGCTGCATGGCCACCAGCAACTCGTCATAGGATAACCGCCGGGCGTCATCCGAAGGCGGATTGGCGCGGGTTTCCGGATTGGCCAGCCAGACGATCTCCTTGCTGATCACCGCCAGGGTGCCGGTGACGCAGACGATGAGCACGAAGAACCAGATGGGCAGCGCCAGCCAGCTGTGCACGAGGAACCAGATTTTCGAGCGTGACTTTTTCGACATGGGGTACGCAGTGTCAATGGCGAATTCAGGGGCGGATTGCCCGGCCGTATCAGAAAGAGACGCATGAGCAGGGCAAAACCTGATGGGTCAATTGCAAGCAAGTGTTTCCAGGTTGCCCTGCCTGTTGCTGAAGGTTCCTGCGCCGGGACTAATTTGCCTGCGTCCCGAAACGTCCCCCTATCACCGGATGCGAGCGTGCCCCTGGGCCGTCGCTCCCTTTTTCTTAGGTGTGTACAGGAGGCCCGTCATGGGTGTTGCTGTGGGATTTACAGTGCGTCCGCTATTGCCGGAGCAGGGACGTTTGCCATTGCTGGTGGAGGCCGGTGACCACGACACCAGCCTGCTGGACGTGTTCGATGAGCTCAAGGCGCTGGTGGACGAGCACCTGTTACGCGATGGCGGCATCCTGTTCCGCGGTTTCCGCCTGGAGGGCGCTGAACAGTTCCGTCAGTTCGCCGCCAGTTTCGGCCATCCGCTGCTCAACTACGAATTCGGCTCCACGCCGCGCACCAACGTCACCCAGGGTGTCTACACCTCCACCGAGTATCCGGCGCACCAGCACATTCCGTTGCACAACGAGCAGGCCTACTCCCGCGACTGGCCGATGAAGATCTGGTTCTACAGCATGATCGCGGCGAAGTCCGGTGGCCAGACGCCGATTGCCGACAGTCGCGAGGTTTACCGCAAGGTGCCGGCGCACATTCGCGAGCGCTTTGTCAGCAAGGGCCTGATGTACGTGCGTAACTTCGGCAATGGCCTGGATGTGTCCTGGGAAGATGTATTCAATACCGAGGATCCGCAGGAGGTCGAAGCCTATTGCAAGGCCCACGGCATCACCTGTGAATGGAAGGACGACGGTGAACTGCGCACCCGCCAGGTATGCCAGGCGGTGGCTGAGCACCCGGTCACCGGCGACAAGGTCTGGTTCAACCAGGCGCACCTGTTCCATATTTCCAACCTGCCGCCCGAGGTGCGGGAAAGCCTGCTGGATATCGTCGACGAGGAAGACCTGCCGCGTAACGTCTACTACGGTGACGGTTCGCCCATCGAGGATGACGTGCTCGACGAGATCCGTGCGGTGCTCGAGGACTGCAAGATCAGCTTCCTCTGGCAGGAAGGCGACGTGATGATGCTCGACAACATGCTCGCCGCCCATGCCCGCGCGCCGTTCGAGGGCCCGCGCAAGGTGATCGTGGCGATGGCCGAGGGGCACTCGCTGGACCAGGCCTGACCTGTCGACGCCGGGGCTGCCGCGCAGCCCCAGGCTTTTCAGGCTCGATACCCGCTAAATCATCCCCCCTTCCATTCGTTCTTGTTGATGCGCCCGGACCTTCCGGTCGCGCCGCCGATCAGCAAGGACCCCACACATGAATGCCGCAGACGCCCAGAAACTTTCCCGCCGTTTCATCGAGTTGCCCCTGGACAAGCGTCGCTTGTTCCTCGAAGGGATGCGACGCGAGGGTATCGATTTCGCGCAGTTGCCCATGTCGTCCTGTGTCGGCCTGAGCGAGCGCGACGGCCTGTCCTACGCCCAGCTGCGCATGTGGTTCCTCTGGCAGCTGGAACCCTACAGTGCCGCCTACAACCTGCCGATGGCCGTGCGCCTGGAAGGCGAGCTGCAGGTCCAGGCGCTGGAGCGGGCCTTCACCTTGCTGGTCGGCCGCCACGAATGCCTGCGCACCACCTTCGCCCAGGACGGCGAGTGCGCCGTGCAGCGGGTGGCCGAGCCAACGCCGGTAGGCATCCAGCTGTTCGACCTAGCTGATCTGCCCGAAGCCACGCGCTGGGAGCGCGCCCACCAGCAGATGGCGGCCCAGGCCACCCAGGCCTTCGACCTCGAGCGCGGCCCGCTGTTCGGCATCGCCCTGCTGCGCCTGGCGCCCCAGGAGCATGTGCTGCTGCTGACCCTGCATCACATCATCGCCGACGGCTGGTCGATGAACGTCCTGATCGACGAATTCATGCGCAGCTACGACGCCCTGGTGGCGGGGCGCGAGCCTGCGCTGGCGGAAATCAAGGTGCACTACCGCGACTACGCGCTGTGGCAGCGCAGCTGGCTGGAGGCCGGTGAGCGCGAGCGCCAGCTGGACTACTGGCGCGAGCAACTGGGCGACGAGCACCCGTTGCTGGAGCTGCCGACCGACCGGCCTTATCCGGCCCAGCCCAGCCACCTGGGCGAGCGCCTGGAACTGGTGCTCGACGCTGGCCTGCGCGAAGATCTCAAGCAACTGGCCCAGCAGTACGGCGTGACCCTTTCCACCGTGCTGCTGGCGGTGTTCAAGACCCTGCTGCACCGCTACAGCGGGCAGGCCGACATCCGCGTCGGCGGCCTGATCGCCAACCGTAACCGCAGCGAAACCGAGGGGCTGGTCGGCTTCTTCGTCAACACCCAGGTGCTGCGCAGCCAGTTCAGCGCGCAGACGCCATTCAGCGACCTGCTGCGCAGCCTGCACCAGGCTTCGGTCGGCGCCCAGGCGCATCAGGACCTGCCGTTCGACGCGCTGATCGAGGCCTTGCAACCCCAGCGCAGCCAGAGCCACACGCCGCTGTTCCAGGTGATGTTCAACCACCAACCGCTGGTCACCGACCTCAAGGACGTGCGCCTGGACTGCGGCCTGCGCGTGGGCTACCTGAGCGCCGAGCAACTGGCCGGCAGCCGCCGCCAGCATGCGGCCACCAGTGACCTGATGCTCGATACCCGGGAGGAGGGCGAGCAGGTGTTTGCCGCCTTCACCTATGCCACCGATATCTTCGATGAAACCACCATCAGTGCCCTGGCCGGGCACTGGCGCAACCTGCTGCGCGCGGTGTGCAACGATCCGCGCCAGCGCCTGGGCGAGCTGCCGATGCTGGCCGAGGCCGAACGCCAGGCGTTGCTGTGCCCGGTGGCCGATGTGGCGCCGTGGGAGCCGGTGCAGCGCCTGTTCGAAACCCAGGCCGCGCGCAGCGGCGAGGCGCTGGCGCTGATCCTGGCCAATGGCGCCGAGGCGCCGTCGATGCGCTATGCCGAGCTCAACGCCCGGAGTAATCGCCTGGCCCATTACCTGCGCCGCCAGGGCGTTGGCCCCGACAGCCTGGTTGGCGTGGCCCTGGATCGTTCGCTGGACCTGGCCGTGGCCCTGCTGGCCGTGCTCAAGGCCGGTGGCGCCTATGTGCCGCTGGACCTACAGGCACCGACCGAGCGCCTCGGCCATGTGCTCGAGGACAGCGGCCTGCAGTGGCTGTTAACCACTTCCGTGCAGCTGCCTGGCCTGCCGGCGCGGGAGGCAGTGCGCTGCCTGTGCCTGGACCAGCTGAAACTGGAAGACGAGCCTGCCTCTGACCTGCCGCTGACCGTCGTGCCCGACAACCTGGCCTATGTGATCTACACCTCAGGCTCCACCGGCCGGCCCAAGGGCGTGGCGATTAGCCACGGCGCCCTGAGCGAGTTCATTGCCCGCGCCATCGACTACAGCGACCTGCGCGAAGGCGACCGGGTGCTGCAGTTTGCTACCAGCAGCTTCGATGGTTTCGTCGAGCAGTTCTTCCCGCCGCTGTGCCATGGCGCTTGCGTGGTGCTGCGCGATACCCGCCTGTGGGACAGCGCCGCCCTGCACGAAGTGCTGATCGAGCACGGTGTGACCCTCGCCGACCTGCCGGCCGCCTACTGGTACTGGCTGGTGCAGGACTTCGCCGCGCGTCCGCCGGCCAGCTACGGCGCGCTGCGCCAGATCCACGTCGGTGGCGAGGCGATGGCGGTGGACGGGCTGCGCCTGTGGCAACTGGCCGGGCTCGGCCATGTGCGCCTGCTCAACACCTATGGCCCGACCGAGGCCACGGTGGTCTCGACCATTCACGACTGCACCGGGCTTGGCCATGAGGCAGTGTCCTGGCGTGGCATCCCCATTGGCCAGGGCCTGGCGCAGCGTCGCCTGTATATCCTCGACGATGACCTCGAACTGCTGCCCCAGGGCGCGGTGGGCGAGCTCTACATCGGCGGCCCGGGCCTGGCCCGCGGCTACCACGGCCAGCCATCACTGACTGCCCAGCGCTTCGTCGCCGATCCGTTCGCCAGGGGCGAACGCCTGTACCGCACCGGCGACCGCGCGCGCCTGGGCGCC
The DNA here is from genome assembly GCF_021283165.2 of Pseudomonas soli. Lineage (NCBI taxonomy): Bacteria > Pseudomonadati > Pseudomonadota > Gammaproteobacteria > Pseudomonadales > Pseudomonadaceae > Pseudomonas > Pseudomonas soli. The sequence continues at coordinate 3,630,374 of NZ_CP128543.1, read as the reverse complement.
GATGGCGCCATCGAATACATCGGCCGCGTCGATCACCAGGTCAAGGTGCGCGGTTTCCGCATCGAGCTCGGCGAGATCGAGGCGCGCCTGCAGCAGTGCCCGGGGGTTCGCGAAGCGGTGGTGCTGGCCCTGCCGATGACTGGCGGCCTGCAACTGGTGGCCTACGTGGTGCCTGACGCCCCCGAACAGGACGCTGCCGAGCAGACGCGCTTGCGCCAGCAGGTGCGCAGCCTGCTCAAGGCCCGCCTGCCCGAGTACATGGTGCCCGGCCACCTGCTGCTGTTGCCGCGCCTGCCCCTCACGCCCAGCGGCAAGCTCGACCGCAAGGCCCTGCCAGCACCGGACCCGAGTGCGTTGCAGGCCGAGTACCGGGCGCCGCAGAGCGCGGTCGAGCAACAACTGGCGCAGATCTGGATGGACGTGCTGAACGTGCCGAAGGTCGGCCTGGACGATCACTTCTTCGAACTCGGCGGGCACTCGTTGCTGGCTGCCCAGGTGCTGGCGCGGATCAAGGACCAGCTGGGCCTGGTGCTGCCATTGCGCAGCCTGTTCGAACAACCGGCGCTGGGTGACCTGGCCGCCGAGCTGGCCCGGCTGCAGGGCGGCGATACGGATGACGACTGGTCGGATATGGACGCGTTCCTGGGTTCCTTGGAAGGGGTTGAGGCATGAGTGGCAACATGGCGGTACGCATTGCGAAACGGTTCGTCAGCCTGCCCCTGGAGCAGCGCCGGCAGTTCCTCGCCAAGCTGCGTGAGGACGGCAAGGACTTCAGCCTGTTGCCGGTGGTCGAGTCGCGGCACGACTTCGCCAGCATCCCCTTGTCCTTCGCCCAGCAGCGCCTGCTGTTCCTCTGGCAGCTGGAGCCGCACAGCGCGGCCTACAACATGGCTGCTGGCCTGCGCCTGAACGGTCGGCTCGACGTGTCGGCGCTGCAGCGCTCATTCGACTACCTGGCGATGCGCCACGAGGCGCTGCGCACGGTGTTCCAGGTCGAGGGCGAACAGCCGCGCCAGGTGATCCTCGATCATCTGGCCGTGCCCCTGGAACAGGTCGACCTCACCGCCATCGCCACTGACCAGCGTGAGGCCGAGCTGGCCACGCGAGTGCGCGAGGCCAGTCACCAGCCGTTCGACCTGCTGCACGGCCCGCTGCTGCGCGCCACCCTGTACCGGCTGGCGGCCGAGGACTATGTGCTGCTGGTGTGCATGCACCACATCGTCTCCGACGGCTGGTCGATGGACGTGATGGTCAAGGAGTTCGTGCACAGCTACCAGGCGTTCACCCAGGGCCAGGCGCCGCGGTTGCCGGCGCTGGCGGTGCAGTACGCCGACTACGCCATCTGGCAGCGCAGCTGGCTGGAGGCCGGCGAGGGCGCGCGCCAGCTCGACTACTGGCGTCAGCAGTTGGGCGATGAGCAACCGCTGCTGGAGGTCGCCGCGGACTACCCGCGTCCACTGACCCAGAGCTTCGACGGCCAGACCCTGGGCTTCGACTTCGGCGTCGAGCTGTCCCGACGCCTGGGCGGCTACGCCCGCGCCCAGGGCATGACCCTGTTCATGCTGGTGCTGACCGGTTTCTCGCTGTTTCTGTCACGCCAGGCCGGGCAGCGCGATATCCGCATCGGCGTGCCCAACGCTAACCGCGGCCGTGCCGAGGTCGAGGGGCTGATCGGCTTCTTCGTCAACACCCAGGTGCTGCGCTGCCAGGTGGACGAACGCCTGAGCTTCGATGACCTGCTGGCCCAGGTGCGCGAAGCGGTGCTCGGCGCCCAGGCGCACCAGGAGCTGCCGTTCGAGCAACTGGTGGACGCGCTGGTGCCGGAGCGCAACCTCGGCCACAACCCGCTGTTCCAGGTCAAGTTCAACCAGAACGTCGGCATGCAGCGCCAGCGCTCGCTGGCCTTGCCGGGCCTGAGTGTCGCCGAGTACTCGCTGGACAAGGTCGGCACCCACTTCGACCTGGCGTTGGACATCACCGACGACGGTCAGCTGATCCATGGCGAAATGACCTTCGCCAGCGACCTTTACCAGCGTTCGACCGTCGAAGCCTTCATTCCGGCCTTCATCGAGCTGCTGGGCCAGCTGCTCGACGCTCCGCAACTGCCGCTGCACCGCCTGGCCGCGCCGCTGCGCAGCGAGCAGGCGCCGCAGCGTGAAGTGCCGGCGCTGGTGCTGGAACAGTGGCAGCAGCAGGTGTACCGGCAGCCCGAGGCGCTTGCCGCTTGCAGCCTGGAGCACAGCCTGAGTTTCGCCGCTCTGGACCAGGCCGCCAACCGCCTGGCCCATCACCTGCAACAGCAGGGTGTGGTCAGCGGCCAACCGGTTGCGGTGCTAATGGAGCGTTCGCTGGACTGGCTGACCTGCATGCTCGGTATCCTCAAGGCTGGCGCCGTGTACATGCCGCTGGACACCAAGGCGCCTGAAACGCGCCTGCGGCAGATGCTCGACGCCGCGCAAGCCAAGGTGCTGCTGTGCGCCGCCGACGATGCACGACTGACCAGCCTGGCCGCCGCCGATCGCCTGACCTTGGCGTATGTCCCCGAACAATGGCAGGACCTGCCGGCCAAGGCGCCGGCGCTCACGTTGTGGGCCGAATCGCCGGCCTACGTGATCCACACCTCCGGCTCCACCGGCCAGCCCAAGGGCGTGCTGGTCAGCCATGGCGCCCTGGCCAGCTACGTCGCCGGCCTGCTCGAACGCCTGGCGCTTGCGCCGGGGGCGAGCATGGCGCTGGTCTCGACCATCGCCGCCGACCTCGGCCACACCGTGCTGTTCGGTGCCCTGTGTGCCGGGCGCCTGCTGCATGTACTGCCCGAGGCGCTGGGCTTCGACCCGGACGCCTTCGCCCGCTACATGGCCGAACACCAGGTCGGCGTGCTGAAGATCGTCCCCGGCCACCTGGCGGCGTTGCTGCAAGCCGGCAACCCCGTCGATGTGCTGCCCCGGCATGCGCTGATCGTCGGTGGCGAGGCCTGCACGCCAGCCCTGGTGGAGCAGGTACGCCGGCTCAAGCCGGGCTGCCGCCTGATCAACCACTATGGCCCGAGCGAGACCACGGTCGGCGTGCTGACCCATGAAGTGGCCGCGCTCGCCGAGGGCGCCCGCGCCGTGCCGGTGGGCGAGCCCTTGCGGGGCGCCCATGTGCTGTTGCTCGACGATGTGCTCAATCCGGTGGCCGACCAGGTCGCCGGTGAGCTGTACATCGGTGGCGCCAGCGTGGCCCAGGGTTACCTGGGCCAGCCGGGCCTGACCGCCGAACGCTTCCTGCCGGACCCGACGCGGTTGGGCCAGCGCCTGTACCGCAGCGGCGATCGGGTGCGGCGCAATCGTTCGGGCCAAGTGGAATTCATCGGCCGCGCCGACGACCAGGTCAAGGTGCGCGGTTATCGCGTCGAGCCGGCCGAGGTGGCGCGGGTGCTGCGGGGGCTGGACGGGGTCGCCGAAGCGGTGGTCCTGGCGCAGCCGGTGGAAGGCGACGAAAGCCGTCTGCAACTGGTCGGTTGGTGCGTGGGGCAGGGGCTGCAGGGTGAAGCCTTGCGCCAGCAACTGCAGTATCGGCTGCCGGACTACATGGTGCCGGCGCAGGTTCTGGTCCTTGACCGCCTGCCGCTGACCGCCAACGGCAAGCTGGACAAGCGCGCCTTGCCGGCGCCGGGTGTTGCCCGGCGTCAGTACACGGCGCCGGTCGGCGAGATCGAAGAGACCCTGGCCGCGATCTGGGCCGAGGTGCTCAAGCTCGACCAGGTCGGCAGCACCGACAACTTCTTCGAGCTGGGCGGCGACTCGATTCTCAGCCTGCAGATCATCGCCCGGGCCAAGCGCCAGGGCATCAAGCTCAGCCCCAAGCAACTGTTCGAGAAGCAGACCATCGGCCAGCTGGCGGCGGTGGCCAAGCGCATCGAGAAAAAGGCGGTGGCGGCCGAGCAGGTCAGTGGTTCCATGCCATTGCTGCCGATCCAGGCACGTTTCTTCGAAACCGCTATCCCCGAGCGTCAACACTGGAACCAGGCCCTGCTGCTCAAGCCGACCCAGGCCCTTGGCGCTGACCACCTGCAAGGCGCATTGCAGGCGCTGGTCGCTCAGCACGACGCCTTGCGCCTGCGCTTCGCCCAGGGCGAGGCCTGGCAGGCCGAATTCCAGCCTGCCAAGGCCGACGATATTCTGTGGGTTCGTCAACTGAGTGACCTGGCCGAGCTGCCGGTGTTGGCCGAGCAGGCCCAGCGCAGCCTCGACCTGGCCCAGGGGCCGCTGCTGCGGGCGTTGCTGGTAGAACTGCCTGAAGGCCAGCAGCGCTTGCTGCTGGTGATCCACCACCTGGTGGTCGACGGCGTGTCCTGGCGGGTACTGCTGGAAGACCTGCAACTGGCCTACACGGCCCTGGCCGCCGGCAAGGCGGTGACACTGGCAGCCAAGAGCAGCTCGCTCAAGGCCTGGGCCGAGCGCCTTGGCGCCTATGCCCGCAGCCCGGAGCTGCTGGCCGAGGCCGACCACTGGCTGCGCGATTTTGAAGCCGCTGGCGGCGAGTTGCCCCGCGATAACCCGACGGGCGCCCAGACCAATCGTTATGTCGCCCATGCCTCGTCACGCCTGGACGCCACGCTGACCCGCAAACTACTGCAAGTGGCGCCCGCCGCCTACCGCACCCAGGTCAACGACCTGCTGCTGGCGGCCCTGGCGCGGGTGCTGTGCGACTGGACCCGAGAGGATTCGGTACTGGTCCAGCTCGAAGGCCACGGCCGTGAAGACCTGTTCCCGGAACTGGACCTCAGCCGCACCCTCGGCTGGTTCAGCAGCCTGTTCCCGGTACACCTGACGCCGGCCCAAGGGCTTGGCGCGGGGCTGTGCGCAATCAAGGAACAACTGCGAGCGGTGCCGAACAAAGGCATCGGCTATGGCGTGCTGCGCTATCTCGGCGAGCCTGACCTGCGCGAGCGCCTGCAGGCGCTGCCACGGCCACGGGTGACCTTCAACTACCTCGGCCAGTTCGACGGCAGCTTCGCCCAGGCCGAGGGCGCCTTGTTCACTCCGGCCAGCGAGGCCAGCGGCGCCACCCAGGACCTGGACAGCCCGCTGGGCAACTGGCTCGGCATCAACGGCCAGGTCTACCAGGGCGAGCTGGAGCTGGACTGGAGCTTCAGCCGCGAGGTCTTCCATCCAGGGACCATCGAGGCCCTGGCGCGCCGCTACGAGCAGGTGCTGGCCGAGCTGGTTGAGCATTGCGCCCAGGCGCCGCACCAGGGCGTCACGCCATCGGACTTCCCACTGGCCGAGCTGACCCAGGCGCAACTGGACAGCTTGCCGCTGGCTGCGGGGGACATCGAAGACCTCTATCCGCTGTCGCCGATGCAGCAGGGCATGCTGTTCCATAGCCTCTACGAGCAGGACGCGGGCAACTACATCAACCAACTGCGCGTGAACGTGCAGGGGCTGGATGTGGCACGCTTCCGCGCGGCCTGGCAGGCGGTGGTGGACAATCACGAAGTGCTGCGCAGCTGCTTCCCGCAGGACCTGCCGTTGCCTGTGCAGGTGGTGCGGCGCCAGGTGCAGGTGCCGTTCGTCGAACTCGGCCAGGCCCAGGACCTGGACGCCGTGGCCCAGGCCGAGCGCCAGGCCGGCTTCGACCTGGCCAGCGGCCCGCTGCTGCGCCTGACACTGATCCGCACGGCTGACGGCGGCCATCACCTGATCTACACCAGCCACCATATCCTGATGGACGGCTGGAGCAACTCGCGCCTGCTCGGCGAGGTGCTGCAGCGTTACAGCGGCGTCGCCCCGAGCGCCAGGACCAGCCGCTACCGCGACTATATCCAGTGGCTGCAAGGCCAGGACCAGCAGGCCAGCGAAACCTTCTGGCGCGCCCAGGTGGCCGAGCTGGACGAGCCAACGCGACTGGTACAGGCGTTCAAGTCCTCGGCCCAGGGGCGAGGCCATGGCAGCCTGGCGCTGCGCTTCGAACCGCAACAGACCCAGCAATTGGCGGACTTCGCCCGGGAACAGCGGGTCACCCTCAACACCCTGGTCCAGGCCGCGTGGCTGTTGCTGTTGCAACGCTACACCGGCCAGGCCAGCGTGGCCTTCGGCGCCACCGTGGCCGGCCGTCCGGCGGAGCTCGCGGGCGTCGAGGAGCAGCTGGGGCTGTTCATCAACACCTTGCCGGTGGTCGCCAGCCCACGCCCGGAACAGACCGTGGGCGACTGGGTGCAGCAGGTGCAGGCGCTGAACCTGGCCTTGCGCGAGCACGAGCACACGCCGTTGTACGAGATCCAGCGCTGGGCCGGCTGGAGTGGCGAGGCGCTGTTCGACAACATTCTGGTATTCGAGAACTACCCGGTCGCCGAGGCGCTGCAACAGGGCGCGCCGCAAGGCCTGCAGTTCGGCGAGGTGCAGAACCAGGAACAGACGAACTACCCGCTGACCCTGGTGGTGCAGGTGGGCGAGCGCCTGGAGGCGAGCTTCAGTTTCGATCGCCAGTGCTTCAGCGAGCTGGCCATCGACCAGCTGGCGGGGCACTTCCGGCACCTGCTCGCGCAGTTGGCGGCTGATGGTCAGCGTGCCCTGGGTGCGCTCAGCCTGCCGGTGGAAGACCAGCAGGTGGTTGCCAGCTATCCAAGTACGGCTTGCACCCAGGAACTGATCGAAGCGCAGGCGGCGCGCACGCCTGAAGCGATCGCCGTGACTTTCGCCGGGCAGGCGTTGAGCTATGACCAGCTCAACCGCCGTGCCAACCGCCTGGCGCACAAGCTGCGCGCACAGGGCGTGGGGCCGGATGTGCTGGTGGGCATCGCGGTGGAGCGTGGTTTCGAGATGATTGTCGGCCTGCTGGCGATCCTCAAGGCCGGGGGCGCCTATGTGCCGCTGGATCCGGAGTACCCGCAGGATCGCCTGAGCTACATGATGGAAGACAGCGGCATTCAGTTGCTGCTGACTCAAGGCCATCTGCTGGCCGGGCTGCCGGTGCCGGCGCACGTGCGCAGCCTGTCTCTCGAAGATGATCTGACCGACTATAGCGACGAAAACCCCGAGCACCTGACCCAGCCGGACAACCTGGCCTATGTGATCTACACCTCGGGCTCGACCGGCAAGCCAAAAGGCACCTTGCTGCCACACCACAACCTGCTGCGCCTGTTCAAGGCCACCGATGCCTGGTTCGGCTTCGGCCCGCAGGATGTGTGGACACTGTTCCACTCGTACGCCTTCGACTTCTCGGTGTGGGAGATCTTCGGTGCGCTGCTGCACGGCGGCCGTCTTGTCATCGTCCCGCGGGAAGTAACCCGTTCGCCGGAAGACTTCCACCAGTTGCTGGTGGAGCAGGGTGTGACCGTGCTGAACCAGACCCCGTCGGCGTTCAAGCCGCTGATGCGCGTGGCTTGTGACAGCACTGCCGACCTTGCGTTGCGCTACGTGATCTTCGGTGGCGAAGCCCTGGATGTGGCCGCTTTGCAGCCGTGGTTCGAGCGCTTCGGCGAAGAGTGCGACAACCTGATCAATATGTACGGCATCACCGAGACCACGGTGCACGTGACCTACCGGCCGATCCGCTTTGCCGACACGCAACAGGCGGGCAGCCCGATCGGCGCGGCAATTCCGGACCTGTCGATGTATGTGCTGGACGCTGACTTCAATCCGGTGGCCAAGGGCTGCACGGGCGAGCTGCATGTCGGCCACGCCGGCTTGGCACGGGGTTATCACAACCGCGCCTCGCTGACCGCCGAACGCTTCGTGCCGGACCCGTTCTCCAGCGAGGGCGGACGCCTGTACCGCACCGGCGACCTGGCGCGTTACCGCGAGCAGGGCGTGATCGAGTACGTGGGGCGGATCGACCACCAGGTGAAGATCCGCGGTTTCCGTATCGAACTGGGCGAGATCGAAGCGCGCCTGCAAGAGCATGCGGCGGTGCGCGAAGTGCTGGTGCTGGATATCGACGGGGCAGGGGGCAAGCAACTGGCGGCCTACCTGATCGCTCAAGATCCAGCTGCCGATCACGCAACCCTGCGCGACACGCTGAAACAGCACCTCAAAGCCAACCTGCCGGACTACATGGTGCCGACGCACTTCCTGGTCTTGGACCAGTGGCCACTGACCGCCAACGGCAAGCTGGACCGCAAGGCGTTGCCGAAGCCGGACGCCAGCCAGCTGCAACAGGGCTACGTGGCCCCGCGCACGGCGCTGGAGCAGCAACTGGCGGCGATCTGGGCGGAGGTGCTCAAGGTCGAGCAAGTGGGCCTGCACGACAACTTCTTCGAACTCGGCGGCCACTCGTTGCTGGCCACCCAGGTGACCTCGCGGATCCGCCAGCGCCTGAATGTGGAAGTCCCGCTGCGCAGCCTGTTCGAATCCGCCGACCTGCAAGCCTTCGCCCAGACCACCGGCCAAGGTGCGGCCAGCCAGGCACCGGCGTTCAGCGTCGTGGATCGCAACCAGCCGTTGGCCTTGTCCTACGCCCAGCAACGCCAGTGGTTCCTCTGGCAGCTGGAACCGGCCAGCGCTGCCTACAACATCCCTTCGGCCCTGCGCCTGCAAGGCGAGCTGGATATCGAGGCGCTGCGCAGCAGCTTCGCCGCGCTGATCGCCCGTCACGAAACCCTGCGTACTACCTTCCGCCAGCAGGGCGACAGTGCCGAGCAGGTGGTACATGCGCGGCTGGAAACGCCGCTGGACATCACCACGGCGGCCCTGGACCAAGCCGGCGTGCAGGCCTGGGTCGAGAAGCAGGTACGCCAGCCGTTCGACCTGGAACACGGCCCGCTGCTGCGCGCCGGCCTGCTGCGCCTGGCCGCCGACGAGCATGTGCTGGTACTGGTCCTGCACCATATCGTTGCCGACGGCTGGTCGATGCCGATCCTGGTCGACGAACTGGTGCGCGGCTATGAAAGCCATCTGCACGGTCAGGCCCCGCAACTGCCGGCGCTGGCCTTCCAGTACGCCGACTACGCGGCCTGGCAGCGCCAGTGGATGGAAGCCGGTGAGCAACAGCGTCAGCTCGACTACTGGCAGGCGCGCCTGGGCAGCACACAGCCGATCCTCGAGCTGGCCACCGATCGCCCGCGCCCTGTGGTGCAGCAGTATGAGGGCGCGCGCCTGCCGGTGGACCTCGAGCCAAGCCTGGTTGCCCAGCTCAAGACGCTCGCCGGGCAGCATGACGTGACCCTGTTCATGCTCCTGCTGGCCTCGTTCCAGGCCTTGCTGCATCGCCACAGCGGCCAGTCGGACATCCGTGTCGGCGTGCCGGTGGCCAACCGCACCCGGGCCGAGACCGAAGGCCTGATCGGCTTCTTCGTCAACACCCAGGTGCTGGATGCGCGCTTCGAACCGCAGATTCGTTTCGACGAGCTGCTGCAACAGGTCAAGCACACCGCCCTGGGCGCCCAGGCGCACCAGGAGCTGCCCTTCGAGCAACTGGTCGAAGCCCTGCAGCCCGAGCGCAGCCTGAGCCACAGCCCGCTGTTCCAGGTGATGTTCAACCACCAGACCCAGGTGCTGGGTGAATCCCGCGTACTTGCGGGCCTCAGCCTGCAGGGGCTGGTTTCGGACAAGCAGACCGCACAGTTCGACCTGACCCTGGACACCGCCGAACACGAAGGCGGCCTGAGCGCGACCCTGACCTACGCCACCAGCCTGTTCGAGCCGGCGACCGTGGCGCGCATGGCCGAGCACTGGCGCAACCTGTTGCAGGGCATCTGCCAGGACGCCGGGCTGCGCGTCGCCGAACTGCCGCTGCTGAGCCGCGAGGAGCGCGAGCGCACCCTGTACGCCTGGAACGACAGCGCCGCCGACTACCCGCGCGGGCAGACCGTCCAGCAGCTGATCGAGGCACAGGCTGCCCGCGCGCCGCAGGCCGTCGCCGCGGTGCTGGGCGAGGAGTCGCTGAGCTACGCGCAACTGAACCAGCGCGCCAACGCCTTGGCCCACCACCTGCGCAGCCTGGGCGTCGGCCCCGATGTGCTGGTGGGGATCGCGGTGGAGCGCAGCCTGGACATGCTCGTCGGCCTGCTGGCGGTGCTCAAGGCCGGCGGCGCCTACGTGCCGCTGGATCCGCAGTTCCCCGAGGATCGCCTGGCCTACATGATGGAAGACAGCGGCATCGCGCTGCTGCTGACCCAGTCCAGCCTGGTGCAACGCCTGCCGATCCCGCCGCAGGTGCGCAGCCTGTGCCTCGACCAGGCGCTGCCGGGCGAATACGGCGAGGACAATCCGCGCCCGCTGGCACAGCCGGAAAACCTTGCCTATGTGATCTACACCTCCGGTTCCACCGGCAAGCCCAAGGGCGTGACCATCCGCCACGATGCGCTGGTCAACTTCCTCTGCAGCATGGCGCGCCAGCCGGGTATCGATGCTCATGACAAGGTGCTGTCGCTGACCTCGCTGTCGTTCGATATCGCCGGCCTCGAGCTGTACCTGCCGTTGCTGCGCGGTGCCTGCGTGGTGCTGCTGGGCGAGCAGGTGAACAAGGACCCGCAGGCGTTGCTGGCGGTGATCCAGGCCCAGGCGGTCAGCGTCGTCCAGGCCACCCCGTCGACCTGGCGCATGCTGCTGGACGCCGCGGCGCCCGGAGCCTTCGCCGGCAAGAAGGTACTGTGCGGCGGCGAGGCGCTGAGCGCCGAGCTGGCCCAACGCCTGATCGCCCAGGCCGGGCATGTGTGGAACGTCTACGGCCCGACCGAGACCACCATCTGGTCGGCCTGCCATTACCTGACCGACAGCGACGACGTGTGGCTGGGGCGGCCATTGGCCAACACCCGCCTGCACGTGGTCAGCGACGAGCTCGACGTGCTGCCGCAAGGCGCGCGTGGCGAGTTGCTGATCGGCGGCGACGGCCTGGCGCGGGGCTACCACAACCGCCCGAGCCTGACCGCCGAGCGTTTCGTGCCGGACCCGTTCGCCAGCGAGCCGGGCGCGCGCCTGTATCGCACCGGCGACCTGACCCGCTACCGTGAGGACGGGGCGGTCGAGTACGTCGGGCGCCTGGACCACCAGGTGAAGATCCGTGGCTTCCGTATCGAGCTGGGCGAGATCGAGGAGCGCCTGCTGTTGCATCCGGCGATCCGCGAGGCCGCGGTGATCGATATCGATGGCCCGGTCGGCAAGCAATTGGCGGCCTACCTGGTGCTGCACGATGCGCAGCAAAGCGTGGAAGCGCTGCGCGGCGAGCTGCGTGCACACCTTAAGGCCGGCCTGCCGGACTACATGGTGCCGAGCCATCTGGTCGGCCTGGCGCGCATGCCGCAGACCCCCAACGGCAAGCTCGACCGCAAGGCCCTGCCGCTGCCGGATGCCAGCCAGCTGCAGGCAACCCACGTGGCACCGGTCACGGAGCTGGAGCGCAAGCTGGCGGCGATCTGGGCCGAGGTGCTGCAGGTCGAGCGGGTGGGCCTGCAGGACAACTTCTTCGACCTCGGCGGGCACTCGCTGCTGATCGTCCAGGTGATCGGCCGGGTGCGCGAGCAACTGGGCGTCGACCTGAGTCTCAACGAGCTGTTCGAGCAGGCCACGCTGGCCGACTTCAGCCAGGTGGTGGAGCGCAAGTCGGGGCAGGTCGCCAACGCCCATGACGAGCTGACTAAATCCTTGGAGGCCTTGAAACGTCTTACTGCACAGGAAATAGATAATCTGATCGCTTAGCGGGAGACATTCAAAGTGCAAGAGCTGCTCGACTCCGTAAAGTCGCTGTCCACCAGGGAGCGCAAGGCATTGGCAGCCTTGCTCAAGCGCCAGGGTGTCAACCTCTACGGGGTCACCCCGATCTTCAGAAGGGACTCGGCGGACGGGGCAGCGCTTTCCTATGCACAGCAGCGCCAGTGGTTCCTCTGGCAGCTCGACCCGCACAGCGCCGCCTACAACATCCCGGCGGCGCTGCGGCTCAAGGGCGCGCTGGATGTCGAGGCGTTGCAGCGCAGCTTCGACAGCCTGGTGGCGCGCCACGAAACCCTGCGCACCACCTTCCGCCAGGAAGGTGACGGGGCGGTGCAGATCGTCCATCCGCCAATGCCCGTGGCGCTGGCGGTGGAGCCCTTCGTGCCTGCGGATTCGACGGATCTGCAGGCAGCCATCCGCGCGCGGGTAGAGGCCGAGGTGCAGCAGCCGTTCGACCTGGAGCATGGTCCGTTGCTGCGGGTCAGGCTGCTGGTGCTGGGGCCTGAAGAGCATGTGCTGATCCTGACCGTGCACCATATCGTTTCCGATGGCTGGTCCACGCCGATCCTGGTGGACGAGCTGATCCGCCTGTACGAGGGCTTGCGCCTGGGCTCGCCGGTGACCCTGGTCGAGCTGCCGATCCAGTACGCCGACTACGCCCTGTGGCAGCGCGACTGGATGGAGGCGGGCGAGCAGGAGCGCCAGCTCGGTTACTGGCGCGAGCAACTGGCGGGCGAGCAGCCGTTGCTGGAGCTGCCTGTCGACCGCCCGCGGCCGTCGGTGCAGAGCTTCCAGGGCGCACGTCTGGGCATCGATATCGATGCCTCCCTGGCGCAGGGACTCAAGGCCCTGGCGCGCCAGCAGGGGGTGACCCTGTTCATGCTGTTGCTGGCCTCCTTCCAGACCCTGCTGCATCGCTACAGCGGGCAGGCCGACATCCGTGTCGGCGTGCCGGTGGCCAACCGTACCCGTGCCGAAACCCAGGGGCTGATCGGCTTCTTCGTCAACACCCAGGTGCTCAAGGCCGAGTTCGCGCCGCAGACCACCTTTGCCGCGTTGCTGCAGCAGGTGCGTGAAACCTCGCTGCAGGCCCAGGCGCACCAGGACCTGCCGTTCGAGCAACTGGTCGAGGCGCTGCAGCCCGAACGCAGCATGAGCCACAACCCGCTGTTCCAGGTGCTGTTCAACCACCAGGCCGAGAGCCCGGGCATGGTCCGTGAGCTGGGCGGGTTGCAGGTCGAGGGCTTGAGCTGGGAAGCGCAGACCACCCAGTTCGACCTGATCCTCAACACGGCCGAGCACGAGGGTGGGCTGATTGCGGCGTTCACCTATGCCACCTCGCTGTTCGATGCGGCCACGGTCGAGCGCATCGGCCGGCATTGGCGCAACTTGTTGCAGGGCATCTGTGCGGATCACGCCCAGCGTGTGGCGCAGTTGCCGTTGCTCGATGCGGCAGAGCTGGGGGCGTGGACGGCTGATGTGCAGCGTTACCCGAGTACCGAATGCACCCATGCGCTGATCGAGCAGCAGGCGGCGCGCACGCCTGAAGCGATCGCCGTGACCTTCGCCGGGCAGGCGCTGAGCTATGACCAGCTCAACCGCCGCGCCAACCGCCTGGCACACAAGCTGCGCGCACAGGGCGTGGGGCCGGATGTGCTGGTGGGCATCGCCGTGGAGCGCGGGTTCGAGATGATCGTCGGCCTGCTGGCGATCCTCAAGGGCGGGGGCGCCTATGTGCCGCTGGATCCGGAGTACCCGCAGGATCGCCTGAGCTACATGATGGAGGACAGCGGCATTCAGTTGCTGCTGACTCAAGGCCATCTGCTGGCCGGGCTGCCGGTGCCGGCGCACGTGCGCAGCCTGTCTCTCGAAGATGATCTGACCGGCTATAGCGACGAAAACCCCGAGCACCTGACCCAGCCAGACAACCTGGCCTATGTGATCTACACCTCGGGCTCGACCGGCAAGCCAAAAGGCACGCTGCTGCCGCACCACAACCTGCTGCGCCTGTTCAAGGCGACGGACGCCTGGTTTGGCTTTGATGCGCAGGATGTGTGGACGCTGTTCCACTCGTACGCCTTCGACTTCTCGGTGTGGGAGATCTTCGGTGCGCTGCTGCATGGCGGTCGTCTGGTGATCGTGCCGCGTGAGGTGACCCGCTCGCCGGAGGACTTCCACCAGTTGCTGGTGGAGCAGGGCGTGACCGTGCTGAACCAGACCCCGTCGGCGTTCAAGCCGCTGATGCGCGTGGCCTGTGACAGTACTGCTGATCTGGCGCTGCGCTACGTGATCTTCGGCGGCGAAGCCCTGGATGTGGCCGCTTTGCAGCCATGGTTCGAGCGCTTCGGCGAAGAGTGCGACAACCTGATCAACATGTACGGCATCACCGAGACCACGGTGCACGTGACCTACCGGCCGATCCGCTTTGCCGACACGCAACAGGCGGGCAGCCCGATCGGCGCGGCAATTCCGGACCTGTCGATGTATGTGCTGGACGCTGACTTCAATCCGGTGGCCAAGGGCTGCACGGGCGAGCTGCATGTCGGCCACGCCGGCTTGGCACGGGGTTATCACAGCCGCGCCTCGCTGACCGCCGAACGCTTCGTGCCGGACCCGTTCTCCAGCGAAGGCGGACGCCTGTACCGCACCGGCGACCTGGCGCGTTACCGCGAGCAGGGCGTGATCGAGTACGTGGGCCGGATCGACCACCAGGTGAAGATCCGTGGCTTCCGTATCGAACTGGGCGAGATCGAAGCGCGCCTGCAAGAGCATGCGGCGGTGCGCGAAGTGCTGGTGCTGGATATCGACGGGGCAGGGGGCAAGCAACTGGCGGCCTACCTGATCGCTCAAGATCCAGCTGCCGATCACGCAACCCTGCGCGACACGCTGAAACAGCACCTCAAAGCCAACCTGCCGGACTACATGGTGCCGACGCACTTCCTGGTCTTGGACCAGTGGCCATTGACCGCCAACGGCAAGCTGGACCGCAAGGCCCTGCCCAAGCCGGACGCCAGCCAACTGCAACAGGGCTACGTGGCCCCGCGCACGGCGCTGGAGCAGCAACTGGCGGCGATCTGGAGCGAGGTGCTCAAGGTCGAGCAAGTGGGCCTGCACGATAACTTCTTCGAACTCGGCGGCCATTCATTGCTGGCCACCCAGGTCACCTCGCGCATCCGCCAGCGCCTGGACCTGGAAGTCCCGCTGCGCAGCCTGTTCGAGTCCGCCGACCTGCAAGCCTTCGCCCAGGCCGGCGGCCAAGGCGCGGCCAGCCAGGCGCCGGTGTTCAGCGTCGTGGATCGCAACCAGCCGCTGGCCTTGTCCTACGCCCAGCAACGCCAGTGGTTCCTCTGGCAGCTGGAGCCGGCCAGCGCCGCCTACAACATCCCATCGGCCCTGCGCCTGAAGGGCGAGCTGGATATCGAGGCGCTGCGCAGCAGCTTCGCCGCGCTGATCGCCCGCCACGAAACCCTGCGTACTACGTTCCATCAGGAAGGTGAACAGGCCTGGCAACGCATCCATGCCGCAGGTGACTTCGACTTGCCGGTCGAGACGGTGGCGAGCGAGGCGCTGCAGGCGCGAATCGCGCAGGAGACCGCGCAGCCGTTCGACCTGGAACACGGCCCGTTGCTGCGCGCCCGCCTGCTGCGCCTGGCCGCCGACGAGCATGTGCTGGTACTGACCCTGCACCATATCGTCGCCGATGGTTGGTCGATGCCGATCATGGTCGATGAAGTGGTGCGTCTGTATGCCGGGTACCGTCAGGGCGCCGAGGCGCAACTGCCGGCCCTGGCGTTCCAGTACGCCGATTATGCCGCCTGGCAGCGCCAGTGGATGGCGGCGGGCGAGCAGGCGCGCCAGCTCGACTACTGGCGCCAGCAACTGGGCGACGAGCAACCGGTGCTGGAGTTGCCTGCCGACCGCCCACGCCCATTGCAGCTGAGTCATGCCGGGGCACGCCTGGATATCCACCTGGAGCCGGAACTCGCCGAGGCGCTGAAAGCCACCGCACGGCAACAGGGCGTGACCCTGTTCATGCTGTTGCTGGCCTCGTTCCAGGTGCTGCTGCACCGCCTCAGTGGTCAATCGCAGGTGCGCGTCGGCGTCCCGGTCGCCAACCGCAACCGGGCCGAGACCGAGGGCCTGATCGGCTTCTTCGTCAACACCCAGGTGCTCAAGGCTGAGTTCGCGCCGCAAACCACCTTCGCCGGGTTGCTGCAACAGGTCCGGCACACCGCCGTGCAGGCCCAGGCGCACCAGGACCTGCCGTTCGAGCAACTGGTCGAGGCGCTGCAGCCCGAGCGCAGCCTGAGCCACAGCCCACTGTTCCAGGTGCTGTTCAACCACAAGGCGGAAAACCCCGGCATGGCCCAGGAACTGGCCGGGCTGCGGATCGAGGGGCTGGGTTGGGAAGACCGCAGCACCCAGTTCGACCTGGTCCTGAACACGGTCGAGCACGACGCGGGGTTGAGCGCCATCCTGACCTACGCCACTGCATTGTTCGATCCGGCCACTGCCGAGCGTCTGGGTGGGTACTGGCGCAATCTGTTGCAGGGCATCTGCCAGGACAGCGCCCAACGCGTGGCGCAGTTGCCGTTGCTCGATGCGCTCGAGTTGGATGAGCGGCAAGCGCATGTACAACGTTACCCAAGCTCCGAGTGCGCTCACGCGCTGATCGAGCAGCAGGCGGTGCGTACACCGGAAGCGATCGCCGTGACCTTCGCCGGGCAGATATTGAGCTATGACCAGCTCAACCGCCGCGCCAACCGCCTGGCGCACAAGCTGCGCGCGCAGGGCGTGGGGCCGGATGTGCTGGTGGGCATCGCGGTGGAGCGCGGGTTCGAGATGATCGTCGGCCTGCTGGCGATCCTCAAGGCCGGGGGCGCCTATGTGCCGCTGGACCCGGAATACCCGCAGGATCGCCTGAGCTACATGATGGAAGACAGCGGCATTCAGTTGCTGCTGACTCAAGGCCATCTGCTGGCCGGGCTGCCGGTGCCGGCGCACGTGCGCAGCCTGTCTCTCGAAGATGATCTGACCGACTATAGCGACGAAAACCCCGAGCACCTGACCCAGCCAGACAACCTGGCCTATGTGATCTACACCTCGGGCTCGACCGGCAAGCCAAAAGGCACGCTGCTGCCGCACCACAACCTGCTGCGCCTGTTCAAGGCGACGGACGCCTGGTTTGGCTTTGATGCGCAGGATGTGTGGACGCTGTTCCACTCGTACGCCTTCGACTTCTCGGTGTGGGAGATCTTCGGTGCGCTGCTGCATGGCGGTCGTCTGGTGATCGTGCCGCGTGAGGTGACCCGCTCGCCGGAGGACTTCCACCAGTTGCTGGTGGAGCAGGGCGTGACCGTGCTGAACCAGACCCCGTCGGCGTTCAAGCCGCTGATGCGCGTGGCCTGTGACAGCACTGCCGATCTGGCGCTGCGCTACGTGATCTTCGGCGGCGAAGCCCTGGATCTGGCCGCTTTGCAGCCATGGTTCGAGCGCTTCGGCGAAGAGTGCGACAACCTGATCAACATGTACGGCATCACCGAGACCACGGTGCACGTGACCTACCGGCCGATCCGTTTTGCCGACACGCAACAGGCGGGCAGCCCGATCGGTGCGGCGATTCCGGACCTGTCGATGTACGTGCTGGACGCAGATTTCAATCCGGTGGCCAAGGGCTGCACGGGCGAGCTGCATGTCGGCCACGCTGGCCTGGCACGGGGTTACCACAACCGCGCCTCGCTGACTGCCGAACGCTTCGTGCCGGACCCGTTCTCCAGCGAAGGCGGACGCCTGTACCGCACCGGCGACCTGGCGCGTTACCGCGAACAGGGCGTGATCGAGTACGTGGGCCGGATCGACCACCAGGTGAAGATCCGTGGCTTCCGTATCGAACTGGGCGAGATCGAAGCGCGCCTGCAAGAGCATGCGGCGGTGCGTGAAGTGCTGGTGCTGGATATCGACGGGGCAGGGGGCAAGCAACTGGCGGCCTACCTGATCGCTCAAGATCCAGCTGCCGATCACGCAACCCTGCGCGACACGCTGAAACAGCACCTCAAAGCCAACCTGCCGGACTACATGGTGCCGACGCACTTCCTGGTCTTGAACCAGTGGCCGCTGACCGCCAACGGCAAGCTGGACCGCAAGGCCCTGCCGAAGCCGGATGCCAGCCAGCTGCAACAGGGCTACGTGGCCCCGAGCACGGCGCTGGAGCAGCAACTGGCGGCGATCTGGAGCGAGGTGCTGAAGGTCGAGCAGGTCGGCCTGCACGACAACTTCTTCGAACTCGGCGGCCACTCGTTGCTGGCCACCCAGGTCACCTCGCGCATCCGCCAGCGCCTGAATGTGGAAGTGTCGCTGCGTAGCCTGTTCGAATCCGCCGACCTGCAGGCCTTCGCCCAGGCCGCAGGCGAGGGTGCGGCCAGCCAGGCCCCCGCCATTACCGTGGCGGACCGCAACCAGCCGCTGGTGCTGTCGTACGCCCAGCAACGCCAGTGGTTCCTCTGGCAACTGGAGCCGGATAGCGCCGCCTACCACATCCCTGCAGCCCTGCAACTGAAGGGGCGACTGAACCCCGAGGCGTTGCGTCAGGCCTTCGAGACCCTGATCGCTCGCCATGAGAGCCTGCGCACCACCTTCGATCAGCAAGGTGGCGAAGCGCAGCAGTGTATCCACGCGCCCACGACGTTCACCCTGGTCATGGAATCGCTGCAGGACACCTCCACCGAGGCGGTCCGCGAGCGCGTGGCTCGGGAGATCCAGCGCCCGTTCGACCTGACCCAGGGGCCGCTGTTGCGAGTACGCCTGCTGCGCCTGGCCGAGGACGATCACGTGCTGGTGCTGACCCTGCATCATATCGTCGCCGATGGCTGGTCGATGCCGATCATGGTCGATGAAGTGGTCGACGCCTACCTGGCCTTGAGCCAGGGCCGGCAACCCGAACAGCCGGCCTTGCCGGTGCAGTACGCCGACTATGCCGTCTGGCAGCGCCAGTGGATGGAGGCCGGCGAGCAGGCCCGCCAGCTGGACTACTGGCTGGCGCAGCTGGGCGGCGAGCACTATGTGCTGCAACTGCCCACCGATCATCCACGGCCCACTGTGCAAAGCCACGCCGGTCGCAGCCTCGCCATCGAGGTACCGGCGCCGCTGGTCCAGGCTTTGAAGGCGCAGGCGCGCCAGCAAGGGGTGACGCTGTTCATGCTGCTGCTGGCTTCGTTCCAGAGCTTGCTGCACCGGCAGACCGGGCAGGCCGACATCCGTGTCGGCGTGCCGATCGCCAACCGCACCCGGGCCGAGACCGAAGGCTTGATCGGCTTCTTCGTCAACACCCAGGTGCTCAAGGCGCAGTTCGAGCTGCACACGACCTTCAGCGCGTTGCTGCAACAGGTCAAGCACGCCGCCTTGCAGGCCCAGGCGCACCAGGACCTGCCCTTCGAGCAACTGGTCGAAGCGCTGCAGCCGGAGCGCAGCCTGAGCCACAACCCGCTGTTCCAGGTGATGTTCAACCACCAGGCCCAACGCTCGGACCAGGGGCGCGAACTGCCTGGGCTGAGCATCGAAGGCCTGAGCTGGGGCAATCCCACGGCGCACCTCGACCTGGCCCTGGATACTTTCGAAAGCGAGGACGGCCTCGGCGCGACCCTGACCTATGTCAGCGACCTGTTCGAGCACGCCACCATCGAGCGCATGGCCGCGCACTGGCTCAACCTGTTGCAGGCAGTCAGCACCCAGCCTGCCCAGCGGATCGTCGAGCTGCCGCTGCTCGATGAGGCACAGCGCCAGGTCATCCTCGGGCAGTGGAGCCGCCACGAGGCGATCTACCCTGACCAGCGCACCGTGCAGCAGCTGATCGCCGACCAGGCCGCGCGTACCCCGCACGCCACGGCGCTGATCTGCGAAGGGCAGCAGCTCACCTACCAGGCCCTGGACCTGCGCGCCAACCAGCTGGCCCATCGCCTGCGCGAGGCGGGCATCGGCCCGGACGTGCGCGTGGGCATCGCCCTGCCGCGCAGCCTGGACATGGTGGTCGGCCTGCTGGGCGTGCTCAAGGCCGGCGGCGCCTATGTGCCGCTGGATCCCGACTACCCGCACGAGCGCCTGGCCTACATGATGGAGGACAGCGGCATCGCCCTGTTGCTCGGCCACAGCGCCCAACTGCAAGACCTGGCCATGGCACCGCAGGTGCGCAGCCTGTGCCTGGACAGCGAGTCGCTCGATGCCTGGCCGAGCCATGCGCTGCCGGCGCTGGGCGACCCCGACAACCTGGCGTACATCATGTACACCTCCGGTTCCACCGGGCGCCCCAAGGGCGTCGGCATCAGCGCTGCGGCCCTGAGCCGCCATGCCCATGTCGCCCAGGGTTTCTGCGGCCTGTCGGCGGCCGACCGGGTGCTGCAGTTCTCCACCTTCAACTTCGACGCCTTCGTCGAGCAGCTCTACCCGGCGCTGATCTGCGGCGCCAGCGTGGTGCTGCGCGGCCCGACGCTGTGGGACAGCGAGACCTTCTACCGTGAAGTGGTGACCCAGGGCATCACCTTCGCCGACCTGCCAACCGCCTACTGGTACCTGTTGGCCAAGGACTTCGCGGCCAAAGGCCCGCGCGACTATGGTTCGCTGCGGCGCATCCACATGGGCGGCGAGGCCATGGCCGCCGATGGCGTGCTGGCCTGGCAACAGGCCGGGCTCGGCCATGTGCGCCTGCTCAATACCTACGGGCCGACCGAGGCCACCGTCAGCGTCATGAGCCACGACTGCAGCGCCTATGTCACCGGCGAGCAACCCCTGCCGGTGCAGATCCCGATCGGCAAGGCCCTGGGCGGTCGCTCGATCCACCTGGTGGACGCCGATGCCGACCTGGCCCTGCCGGGCGCCATCGGTGAACTGCTGGTCGGTGGCGAGCTGCTCGCCCGCGGCTATCACAATCGTCCGGGGCTGACCGCCGAACGCTTCATCCCCGACCCGTTCGCGACGACGCCGGGCGGGCGCCTGTACCGCACCGGCGACCTGGCGCGCTATCGCGAGCACGGCGTGGTCGAGTACGCCGGGCGTATCGACCATCAGGTGAAGATCCGCGGCTTCCGTATCGAGCTGGGCGAGATCGAGGCGCGCCTGCGCGAGCACCCGGCGGTGCGCGAAGTGCTGGTGGTCGATATCGATGGCCCGGGCGGCAAGCAACTGGCGGCCTACCTGGTGCCCAACGCCATGCCCGAGGCCGAGGACGGCCTGCGCGCCGAGCTGAAGGCGCACCTGGGCGCCAGCCTGCCGGACTACATGGTGCCGATGTACCTGGTGCTGCTCGAACGCATGCCGCTGCTGCCCAACGGCAAGCTCGACCGCAAGGCGCTGCCGGCCCCCGATACCCGCCAGTCGCAGCCGGCCTACGTGGCCCCGGTCAGTGAACTGGAGCAACAGCTGGCGGCGCTCTGGGCCGAGGTGCTGCAGGTCGAGCGTGTGGGCCTGGGCGATGACTTCTTCGAGCTGGGCGGGCACTCGCTGCTGGCGGCCCAGCTGATTTCCAAGATCAACTCGGGCCTGGGCATCGACATCCCCCTGCGCCTGCTATTCGAGAAACCGCAATTGAATGATTTTGCCCAGGCTTGTGCCAGCACCGGCTTGTCGTTGAGCGAGGACGGCTTGTCCGATATCGAAAGAATGATGAATGAAATGGCGGGCGTCTGAGATGGACAAGAGCACAGCAGAACGTATCGCCAAGCGCTTTGTCGGCCTTGCCCTGGAGCAGCGTCGGCAGATCCTCGACAAGATGCGCGAGACCGGGCAGAGCTTCCGCTTGCTGCCCATCGCCGTGACCCGTCACGACAGCCCGCGCATCCCGCTGTCCTATGCCCAGCAGCGCATGCTGTTCCTCTGGCAGCTGGAGCCGCACAGCAGCTTCTACAACGTGCCGATGGCGGTGCGCCTGAGCGGTTCGCTGAACCAGCAGGCCTTGGCCCAGGCCCTGGATGCGCTGGTGCGGCGCCATGAGAGCCTGCGCACGCGCTTTGTCTCCGAGCAGGGCGAGTTCCACCAGCAGGTCCTCGAGCAGCCGGGCGTTGGCCTGGAGGTGCGCGAGGTGCAGGCCGGGCCGGGCGAGGATATCGAGCAGTGCCTGCGTACTGCGGTGCGCGAGGCGCTGGATGCGCCGTTCGACCTGCTCGAAGGCCCGCTGCTGCGGGTCCGGCTGTTGCGCCTGGCACCGACCGAGCACGTGCTGACGGTGTGCATGCACCATATCGTCTCCGACGGCTGGTCGGGCGAGCTGATGGTGCAGGAGTTCGTGCACCTGTACGAGGCGCTGTCGCAAGGCCGTGACGCCAACCTGCCGCCGCTGGAGGTGCAATACGCCGACTACGCGATCTGGCAACGCGCCTGGCTGGAGGCCGGCGAGGGCGAGCGCCAGTTGCAGTATTGGAAGCAGCAGCTGGGCGATGAACACCCGGTACTGGACCTGCCACTGGACCACGAGCGTCCGGCGCACCCCAGCTACCGTGGCGCGACGCTGCGCAGCGATGTGCCGGCGGCGCTGTCGGCGCAGCTCAAGGCCCAGGCGCGCAGCCAGGGCCAGACCGTGTTCATGCTGACCCTGGCGGCGCTGGCCGTGACCCTGTCGCGCTACAGCGGCCAGGCCGACATCCGCATCGGCGCGCCCAACGCCGGGCGCAACCGCAAGGAAGTCGAAGGCCTGATCGGCTTCTTCATCAACACCCAGGTGCTGCGGGTGCAGGTGGACGAGCGCCAGAGTGGCGCGGCGCTGCTGGAACAGGTGAAGCAGGTGGTCAGTGGCGCGCAATCGCACCAGGAACTGCCGTTCGAGCACCTGGTCGACGCCCTGGCGCCGGAGCGCAACCTGGGCCACAACCCGCTGTTCCAGGTGAAGATCAACCAGAACATGGCCGATACCGAGGCCGGCGCCCAGGCCCGGCAGACGCTGGGTGAGCTGAGTGTCAGCGGTTTTTCGGTCGAGGGCAGCGATGCGCGCTTCGACCTGGCCTACGACTTCACCGAAACCCCCGACGGCCTGCAAGGCTACTTCACCTACAGCACCGATCTGTTCGAAGCCGCGACCATCGAGCGCATGGCCGCTTCGTTCCAGGCCGTGTTGCGTACGCTTGTCGAGCACCCCGACGCGGCATTGCTCGATCACCCGGACGCCCAGGCTGAGCAGGTCGAAACCGCTGCCCAAGGCTGGCCGCAGCAGGACTTCCTCGCCCTGTGGCGTCAGGGCCTGCAAGCCGGGGGTGGGCAGCCGGCATTGCGAGCTGGGGATCGCACGCTCACCTACGCCGAGCTGGAGCAGCAGGCCAACCGTTTCGCGCATTACCTCAAGGCGCAGGGTATCGCCCCGGGCATGACCGTGGCGCTGTGCCAGGAGCGCTCCATCGAGTGGGTGACCAGCCTGCTGGCGGTGCTAAAGCTGGGCGCGGTGTACCTGCCGCTGGACAGCCGCCAGCCGGCCGAGCGTCTGCAGCAGTTGCTGCAGGCCAGCGCCGCGCAGCTTCTGGTGCATGCCCAGGGCGACGCCCAGGCGGCGGGGCTGGGCGTGTGCCGCGCCGTGGCCTATGACGCTTCGTTGTATGGCGACTGCGACGACCAGCCTCCGGCGGTGCGTGTCTTGCCGCAGCAGGCGGCCTACATCATCTATACCTCGGGTTCCACCGGGCAACCCAAGGGCGTGGTGGTCAGCCACGGGGCGCTGGCCAACTACCTGCAGGGCGTGCTGCAACGCCTGGACTTGCAGCCCGGCGCCAGCCTGGCGATGGTCTCCACCGTGGCCGCCGACCTCGGCCACACCGTGCTCTTTGGCGCGCTGGCCTCGGGCCGGCTGCTGCACCTGCTGGGCCACGACCAGGGTTTCGATCCGGATGCCTTCGCCAGCTACATGGCCGAGCACCGCGTCGATGTGCTGAAGATCGTGCCGAGCCACCTGCAGGGCCTGTTGCAGGCCGCGCAGCCGGAGCGGGTGTTGCCCGAGCAACTGCTGATCCTTGGTGGCGAGGCCAGTTCCTGGGCGCTGATCGAGCAGATCCGCCGCCTGAAGCCCGGCTGCCGGATCATCAACCACTACGGCCCGACCGAGACCACCGTGGGCATCCTCACCCACGAAGTCGGCAAGCGCCTGCCCGGCTGGCGCAGCGTGCCGGTCGGCCGACCGCTGGACAACGGCCAGGCGCGGGTGCTGGACGCCTACCTCAATCCGCTGTCCGAGCGCGTGGCCGGCGAGCTGTACCTGGGCGGCCAGGGCCTGGCCCAGGGTTATGTCGGCCAGCCGGGGTTGACCGCCGAGCGTTTCGTCCCCGATCCGTTCGGTGACAACGGCCAGCGGCTGTACCGTGCCGGTGACCGCGCACGCCTGGACCAGGGTGTGCTGGAGTACCTGGGCCGTGGCGACGACCAGGTGAAGATCCGTGGTTACCGGGTCGAGCCGGGCGAGGTCGGCCAGGTACTGCAAGGCCTTCCCGGCGTGGCCGAGGCCGTGGTGCTGGCACTGCCCCTGGACAGCGACCCTACGCGCCTGCAACTGGTGGCCTGGGCCGTACCGGCGGCGGGTGTCGAGCTGCAGGCCGAGGCCCTGCGTCAGGCCTTGCTGGAGCGCCTGCCAGAGTACCTGGTGCCGGCGCAGGTGCTGCTGCTCGAACGCCTGCCGCTGACCGCCAATGGCAAGCTGGACAAGCGTGCCCTGCCCAGACCCGGGGTGGTGGCCAAGCAGCGCTTTGTCGCGCCGGTGGGTGAAATCGAAGAGAAACTCGCGGCGATCTGGTGCGAGGTGCTCAAGCGTGAGCAAGTGGGCAGCACCGACAACTTCTTCGAGATGGGCGGCGACTCGATCCTCAGCCTGCAGATCATTGCCCGCGCCAAGCGCCAGGGCATCAAGCTGAGCCCCAAGCAGTTGTTCGAGAAACAGACCATCGGCCAACTGGCGGCGGTGGCCAAGCTGATCGAGAAGAAGCCGGCGGCCGAGGTGGTCGAGCAGGTCAGCGGCAACCTGCCGCTGCTACCGATCCAGGCGCGGTTCTTCGACAGCGCGATTCCCCAGCGCCACCACTGGAACCAGGCGGTGCTGCTGACCCCGCGCCAGCCGTTGACGGTGGCCTTGCTGCAACCTGCGCTCAAGCTGCTGGTGGAACAGCACGACGCCCTGCGCCTGCGGTTCAGCGAGGACCAGGGCCAGTGGCAAGGCCAGTTCGCGCCGGTCGACGCGCAGCAGTTGCTGTGGGTACATCAGCTGGACGATGCCGCGCGCCTGCCGGAACTGGCCGACGAGGCCCAGCGTAGCCTGGACCTGAAGAATGGCCCGCTGCTGCGCGTGGTGCTGATCGACCTGCCCGAGGGGCAACAGCGCCTGCTGGTGGTGATCCACCACCTGGTGGTCGATGGCGTGTCCTGGCGCGTCCTGCTCGAAGACCTGCAGCTGGCCTGCCAGGCACTGCTGGCCGGCAAGGCGCCGGTGCTGCCGGCCAAGAGCAGTTCGCTCAAGGCCTGGGCCGAGCACC
Source organism: Pseudomonas soli (assembly GCF_021283165.2). NCBI lineage: Bacteria > Pseudomonadati > Pseudomonadota > Gammaproteobacteria > Pseudomonadales > Pseudomonadaceae > Pseudomonas > Pseudomonas soli. The sequence goes on along the minus strand of NZ_CP128543.1, from coordinate 3,605,257 downwards.
TGCGCGAGCACGCCCGCAGCCCCGCGATGGTGGCCGAGCTGGCCTACTGGCAAGCGCAGTTACAGGGTGTCAGCGACGTCCTGCCTGGGGCGAACCCGCAGGGTGGCCAGCAGCGCAAGCATGAAATCTCGGTGCGCACCCACCTGAACGCCGAACTGACCCGGCAACTGCTGCAGGAGGCGCCGGCCGCCTACCGCACCCAGGTCAACGACCTGCTGCTGACGGCGCTGGCGCGGGTCATCCGCCGCTGGACCGGCGAGGCGCACGCGCTGATCCGCCTGGAAGGCCATGGCCGCGAAGACCTGTTCGATGACCTCGACATCACCCGCACGGTCGGCTGGTTCAGCAGCCTCTACCCGTTGAAGCTGACCCCCGCCGATGACCTGGGCGCGTCGCTGATGGCGGTCAAGGAGCAACTGCGCGCCGTGCCGGCCAAGGGCATCGGTTACGATGTGCTGCGTTACCTGGGTGACGCGCAGGCCCGCGAAACCCTCGGCGCCCTGGCCCAGGGCAGCATCGTGTTCAACTACCTGGGGCAATTCGACGGCAGCTTCGATAGCGAACAAGGGTTGTTCACCCCGGCGCCGGAAGGCGCGGGGCAGGGGCAAAGCCCGGAGGCGCCGCTGGGCAGCCTGCTCAGCATCGATGGCCAGGTCTACTCCGGTGAACTGGCGCTGGACTGGAGCTTCAGCAGCGCCGTGTTCGAACGTGGGCAGATCCAGCGCCTGGCCGACGAGTACGCTGAGGAGTTGCGCCTGTTGATCGGCCACTGCACCACTCCGGGCGTGGCGGGTGTGACGCCTTCGGACTTCCCGCTGGCCAACCTCGACCAGCGTCAGCTGGCGGCGCTGCCGGTGGCGGCGGACAACATCGAAGACATCTACCCGCTGTCGCCGATGCAGCAGGGCATGCTGTTCCACAGCCTGTACCAGCAGGAGGCGGGCAACTACATCAACCAGACTCGCGTCGAGGTGCAGGGTCTGGACGTACCGCGCTTCATCGCGGCCTTGCAGGCCACCGTGGACAACCACGAAGTGCTGCGCAGCAGTTTCTTCAGTGGCTACGACCAGTCACTGCAAGTGGTGCAGCGCCAGGCGCGGCTGCCGCTGGTCGAGCTCGACTGGCGTGACCAGGCCGACCTGCCGCGGGCGTTGCAGGAATGGACCGAGGCCGACCTGCGTGCCGGTTTCGACCTGGCCAGCGGTCCGCTGCTGCGCCTGGCGGTGATCCGCAGCGCCGAACAGCAGTACCAGCTGGTGCTGACCAACCACCATATCCTGCTCGATGGCTGGAGCAGCTCGCGCCTGTTCGGCGAGGTGCTGCAGCGTTACGCCGGTGTCACCCCGGCAGGCAAGAACAGCCGTTACCGCGACTATATCCAATGGCTGCAGCGCCAGGACCAGGCCGCCAGCGAGCGCTTCTGGCGCGAGCGTACGGCGGAACTGGACGAGCCTACGCGGCTGGCCCAGGCCTTCAGGGCCGAAGCCCAGGGCCACGGGCAGGCCGAGCATCAGATCAGCCTGGATGCACAGCGTACCCAGCGCCTGGGCGAGTTTGCCCGGGACCAGCGGATCACCCTCAACACCCTGGTCCAGGCCGCGTGGCTGTTGCTGTTGCAGCGCTACACCGGGCAGGCCTGCGTGACCTTCGGCGCCACCGTGGCCGGCCGCCCGGCGGAGCTCGCGGGCGTCGAGGAGCAGCTGGGGCTGTTCATCAATACCTTGCCGGTGGTTGCCAGCCCACGTCCGGAGCAGACCGTGGGCGACTGGGTACAGCACGTGCAAGGGTTGAACCTGGCCCTGCGCGAGCACGAGCACACGCCCCTGTACGAGATCCAGCGCTGGGCCGGCTGGAGCGGTGAGGCACTGTTCGACAATATCCTGGTGTTCGAGAACTACCCGGTGTCGGAGGCGCTGCAGCAAGGCGCTCCCCAGGGGCTGGTGTTCGGCGAGGTGGCCAGCCTGGAGCAGACCAACTATCCGCTGACGCTGGTGGCCCAGGTGGGCGAAAAACTGTCGGCCAGCTTCAAGTTCGACCGCGCCAGCTATGCCGAATCGGCTGTCGGGCAGATCGCGGCACATTTCGTCGAGCTCCTGGAAGGGTTGGCGGACTCGTCGCAGCGGGCGTTGGGTGAGCTGGTGCTGAGCACCGCGCCGCTACAAGTGATCGATAGCTATCCAAGCTCGGCCTGCGCCCATGCGCTGATCGAGCAGCAGGCGGCGCGCACGCCTGAAGCGATCGCCGTGACCTTCGCCGGGCAGGCGTTGAGCTACGACCAGCTCAACCGCCGCGCCAACCGCCTGGCGCACAAGCTGCGCGCGCAGGGCGTGGGGCCGGATGTGCTGGTGGGCATCGCCGTGGAGCGTGGTTTCGAGATGATCGTCGGCCTGCTGGCGATCCTCAAGGCCGGGGGCGCCTATGTGCCGCTGGATCCGGAATACCCGCAGGATCGCCTGAGCTACATGATGGAAGACAGCGGTATTCAGTTGCTGCTTACTCAAGACCATCTGCTGGCCGGGCTGCCGGTGCCGGCGCACGTTCGCAGCCTGCAGCTGGAGGATGATCTGGCCGGTTACAGCGACGAAAACCCCGAGCACCTGACCCAGCCAGACAACCTGGCCTATGTGATCTACACGTCCGGTTCCACCGGCAAACCGAAAGGCACGCTGCTGCCGCACCACAACCTGCTGCGCCTGTTCAAGGCCACCGATGCCTGGTTCGGCTTCGGCCCGCAGGATGTGTGGACGCTGTTCCACTCCTATGCGTTCGACTTCTCCGTGTGGGAGATCTTCGGCGCGCTGCTGCACGGCGGTCGCCTGGTGATCGTGCCGCGTGAAGTGACCCGTTCGCCGGAAGACTTCCACCAGTTGCTGGTGGAGCAGGGCGTGACCGTGCTGAACCAGACCCCATCGGCGTTCAAGCCGCTGATGCGGGTGGCCTGTGACAGTGCATCCGACCTTTCGCTGCGTTACGTGATTTTCGGCGGCGAAGCCCTGGACGTGGCTGCGTTGCAACCGTGGTTCGAGCGCTTCGGCGAGGACTGCGACAACCTGATCAACATGTACGGCATCACCGAGACCACGGTCCACGTGACCTACCGGCCGATCCGTTTTGTCGACACGCAACAAGCGGGCAGCCCGATCGGTGCGGCGATCCCCGATTTGTCGATGTACGTGCTGGACGCAGACTTCAACCCGGTGGCCAAGGGCTGCACCGGCGAGCTGCATGTCGGCCATGCCGGCCTGGCGCGGGGTTACCACAACCGTGCCTCGCTGACTGCCGAACGCTTTGTGCCGGACCCGTTCTCCAGCGAAGGCGGACGCCTGTACCGCACCGGCGACCTGGCGCGTTACCGCGAGCAGGGTGTGATCGAGTACGTGGGCCGGATCGACCACCAGGTGAAGATCCGCGGCTTCCGTATCGAACTGGGCGAGATCGAAGCGCGCCTGCAAGAACATGCGGCGGTGCGCGAAGTGCTGGTGCTGGATATCGACGGGGCAGGGGGCAAGCAACTGGCGGCCTACCTGATCGCTCAAGATTCATCAGCCGACCATGCAACCCTGCGTGACGCGCTGAAACAGCACCTCAAAGCCAACCTGCCGGACTACATGGTGCCGACGCACTTCCTGGTCTTGGCGCAGTGGCCATTGACCGCCAACGGCAAGCTGGACCGCAAGGCCCTGCCCAAGCCGGACGCCAGCCAGCTGCAACAGGGCTACGTGGCCCCGCGCACGGCACTGGAGCAGCAACTGGCGGCGATCTGGGCCGAGGTGCTGAAGGTCGAGCAGGTCGGCCTGCACGACAACTTCTTCGAACTCGGCGGCCACTCGCTGCTGGTGATCACCCTGGTGAACAAGGTGCGCGAAGCCTTCGCCATCAATATCAGCCTGCATGAGTTCATGCTGATGGCCAGCTTCGAGGAACTGGCCAACTTCATCGGTGGCGGCAAGGATCGCCTGAAATCGCCGGTAATCAACCTCAACGGCTGCCAGCGCCAGCGCCCGGCGCTGTTCTGCCTGCCGCCGGGTGGCGGCGGTGCCTACGCCTACTACCCGCTGGCCAGCCGCCTGGCCGATGAGCGCCCGGTGTATGGCCTGGTCAACCGCTGCTATGCCGAGCCGGGCTGGGTGGACGAATCCTGGGCGGCGATGGTCGGCTATTACGTCGAGCAGATTCGCCGTACCCAGGCCAGCGGCCCGTACCATCTGCTGGGTTGGTCCATGGGTGGCGCCCTGGCGCTGGAGGTGGCTTACTCCCTGGAGCAGGCCGGCCAGCAGGTCGGTTTCGTCGGCCTGGTCGACACCCAGCTGCCGCAGGAAGTATCCGGTCTCGACGCCGAGTCTGTCGAGGTGGTGCAGGTGGCGCGGGCGGACGAGAGCCTGCTGCGTGGCCTGCTGGCCTTTGCGCCGGGCGTCGGCGAGGCGCGGATCGCTGGCTTCATCGACGAGGCCGAGCGTCTGCCGGCCGAGGTCGACAGGACCGAGTGGGTCATCGCGCAGGTGGCCGCCGCGGGGAATGTCAGCGCCGAACGTCTGCGCAGCATTCACGAGGATGTGCACTTGCAGCGGGAGATCGTCGACGGCTTCGCCGTGCTCGACCGCAACGCCGAACTGAGCCAGGCATTCCGCCTGCGCCCGCTGGTGGTTCAGGTGGACTGCTGGTGGGCCAGTGAAAGCCGCAGCGCCGAGCGGGTACGCCTGGGCGAGGCGGGGCTGCTGGCCCAGGCTTCGGTCAACGGGCTGGCCAGTTCGACGGTGATCGCCGATGGGCATGAGGGTGTGATCAACGCCGTCGCGTTCATCGACGGGCTGGTGCAGCGGCTTGCCGACAAGGCGTAAGGGTTGCTGTCGCAGCGAGCCGGGGACCGCAATGTGGTCCCGGCATTGCTGCCCATCAAACCGTGCGCAAGCGCGCCTTCTCCACCTGTTGCATCTCCACTCCATCGAGCAATGCCTCGACCACTGCCTTGGCCGCATCCAGCCCATGATCATTGCCCAGCAACAGGTCATGGCAGGTGCCGGTCGCCAGTTCCATTGCCTTGAGGTTGGTGGCGAACGCGCCCTTGAGCAGAGTGGACAGGTGCACCAATGCATCTTCGAAGTCCACGCCTTCGCGCACGGCGAACAGGGAAGGGTGGCTGCATTCGCAGTTGCCGAAGCTGGAGTGCGCCGTGGTGGCGCGGGAAGGGGGATCGGGTAAGCCTTTTGTCATTGTGTCGCTCCTTGATTCAATGGAGCCGCCACAGATCGCTACCAAACGAAGTGGTGACGGCTGTACGCAGGTTGGTAGACCGGGAATCAAGGAAACCGGCGCGCACGAGTGCGCCCTACGCACAGCCGCCATAAAACGAAATAGCGGGCACAGAAAAAGCGCCGACTCTATCGCAATGGGGGCGCTTGTGCGCCTTGATTGATCGCGGGCTACCAAACCCGGCTGCTGGACTTACAGCAGCGCGCAAAGGTTACCGGGCTCAGGCAACCGTTTCAAGGCGCGTTCATATGCGGATACACTCGCCGATTCACCACCACAAGGATGTGCCTGATGCCCGAACCCTCCAACCTGTTGGCCTTCGCCCTGATCAGCCTGGGCATGGTGCTGACCCCCGGCCCCAACATGATCTACCTGATCTCCCGCTCCATCTGCCAGGGGCGCGGCGCTGGGCTGATCTCCCTGGCCGGAGTGGCCATGGGCTTTGTCTTCTACATGCTCTGCGCAGCGCTCGGGATCACCGCGTTGGTCATGGCCGTGCCGTTCGCCTACGACGCCCTGCGCATCGGCGGTGCGCTGTACCTGCTGTACCTGGCCTGGCAGGCGCTGCGCCCGGGCGGGCGCTCGCCGTTCCAGGTGCGCGAGCTGCCGGCGGACAGCCCCAGGCGGTTGTTCATGATGGGCTTTGTGACCAACCTGCTGAACCCCAAGATCGCGGTCATGTACCTGTCGCTGATGCCGCAGTTCATCGAGCCGGGCCATGGCAGCGTCTTGCTGCAGTCGCTGGTACTGGGCGGCACGCAGATCGCCATCAGCGTCACGGTCAACGCGTTGATCGCGGTCATGGCGGGGTCGATCGCCGTGTTCCTGGCCGGTCGGCCGGTGTGGCAGCAGGTGCAGCGCTGGCTGATGGGCACGGTGCTGGCCGCCCTGGCCGTGCGCATGCTAGCTGAAGGGCGCCGTTGATCGCCAACAGCGATCAGATGGAACGTTTTGCCACCGGCCGACTTCTTACCCTCAGAGGAAAGACAACGTGCCCGGGATTACCGCGACATGAAAGCCCGCCAGGAGAGCAAATCAGTCAACTTGCAACCATTACCGGGTTTCATGCGCGGTGGTGGCGAAGTCAGCTGCCTGTTGCAGGCCATGGATTGGGGACGTTCGCCACTGGGCCCGCCGGACGCTTGGTCGCCAGCATTGAAGGGCGTGGTCGCCACGCTCCTCAGCGCCGAGGCACAAATCGTGCTGTTCTGGGGGCCGCAGTACGCCGCGCTGTACAACGATGCTTACTGGCCGACCATTGGTGACAAGCACCCCGCGGCGCTAGGGCAACCCGCCCAGGTTCACTGGCGCGAACTGTGGGACGACCTGGAACCTTTGTTGCGCGGAGTGCGTGAAACCGGCGTGAGCTTTTCCGCCAAGGACCGGCCGTTCTACATCGAACGCCATGGCCCCGGTGAAACGGCATACTTCGACGTCTCCTACTCCGCCGTTCGCGAGGCCGATGGCGCCGTAGGCGGCGTGCTTTGCATCGTCACCGAGACATCCGAACGCGTGTATTTCCAGCACCGTCAGGCATTTCTCCAGGAACTGCGCCAGGCCTTGCCCGGCCTCGGCCAGGCCGAACGCATCGAAGCCCATGCGGTAAGGCGCCTGGCCAAGGAGCTGGGGGCCGCAAGAGTCTGCTTCGGCGAAGACCTGGGCGATGGACGCTACCGGGTAGGACAGGAATGGGCCGCACACGTGCCGCCAATCACCGGCATCAACCAGTACGCGGCCTTGGACCCGGCATTGCGCGAGGCGCTGCTGGCCGGTCAGGTCGTGCAGCGTAACTATGAAGCGAACAGTGCTACGCCCGGTTTCCAAGGGCTGTGTGCCACGTTGCACGCCCCTGTGCTGCGCGCCGAGCGGCTGGAGGCTATGCTCGCGGTGCACTTCCACACCCCCCATGCATGGACACCCAACGAGTGCGTGCTGGTCCAGGAGACCGCCAGCCAGGTGTGGGCGGCCATCACCCATGCCCGCGCCGAGCGCGCGCTGCATGCCTTGAACGAAGACCTCGAGGAAAGAGTGGTAAACATGCTCGCCCAGCGCGAGGCCTCACTGGTGCACCTGCACGAGGCGCGCAAGGCGGAGATCATCGGCCAGCTGTCCGGCGGTATCGCCCACGACCTGAACAACATGCTCACGCCGATCATTGCTTCGTTCGAGTTGCTGCGCCGCCATCCGCAACAGGAGCGTGCCGAACGCCTGATCGACGGCGGCCTGCAGGCGGCGGAGCGGGCGCGCAATCTTGTCGGGCGCCTGCTCAGTTTCGCCCGGCGCCAGACCCTCAAGCCCGTCACGGTGTCGCTGGCCGCGCTGGTGGCGGACATGCACGAACTGATGGCGCGCTCCCTGGGGCCGGCCATTGTGTTGCAGGTCGACATCGACACGGCGCTGCCAGGTGTATTGGTGGATCCGCACCAGTTGGAACTCGCACTGCTGAACCTTGTGGTAAACGCCCGGGACGCCATGAGTGAGGGTGGCCAACTGATCATACGCGCGGGAGCCAATGAGGGCAGCGTGCCTAGGCCGCAAGGGCTGGAGGGCGGTCGCCAGTTGTGGCTGCAGGTCAGTGACAACGGCTGTGGCATGAGTGACGAAGTGCTGGAGCATTGCATCGAGCCGTTCTACTCGACCAAGGGGGTGGGTCGGGGCACCGGCCTTGGTCTGCCGATGGTGCAGGGCCTGGCGTTGCAGTCTGGCGGCGGCTTCAGCATTCGCTCATGGGTCGGTCGAGGCACGGAAGCGACCTTGTGGCTGCCAGCCAGCGAGGCTGAGGTGGTCGAGCGCTTCGTCGAAACGGACGCGCCGCAGCAGGCGCAACGGCCGACTCGGGTGCTGCTGGTCGATGACGAGCCGCTGGTGCGCCAGGCCACGTTGATGCAGTTGCGCGCTCTCGGTTACGAGGTGACCGAAGCGCAAGGGCCCGCCGAGGCCCTGGGGTTGCTGGACCAGGGGCTGGTGCCCGATGCGCTGCTGACCGACCATGTCATGGCCGAGATGACCGGGGCGCGACTGGCCCAGCAGGTACGTGAACGCCTGGGCCAACTGCCGGTGTTGATCATTACCGGTTACACCAACCTCACGCCACGCGAGTTGCATGGCTTCGACGTGCTGCGCAAGCCGTTTCGCCAGGATGAGCTAGGACGCAGCCTGGCGCGTTTGCTGACGGCACGAGGGTAGGTCACGAACCGTTCCTGTGCCACACAGCGCTCACTGCCGCCGCAGCACCTCCTCCAGCATTCGGCACACCTGCTCGGCCGAATAGGGCTTGGCGAGAAAGGCGAAACCCTGGTGGCCACCTTCGGCAATCGCCTCGCTGTAGCCGGAGGTGAGGATCACCGGCAACTGCGGCTGGCTGCGCTGTAACTCCAAGGCCAGGGCCAGTCCCCCCATGCCCGGCATCATCACGTCGGAGAACACCACGTCGAACCCGCCTTGTGTCGAGGCGATCTGTATCAGCGCATCCTCGGCCGAGACCGCCCAACTGACCCGATAGCCATGATCGCGCAGGATCTGCGCGATGAAACTGCCGACATCCGGGTTGTCCTCCACCACCATGATATGTCGGGACTCGCCAGAGGGCTCTAGCGCTGGCATCGTGGCGATGTCCTCGACCGCTGCCTGAGGTACCTGGGGCAGATACAGGGTAAAGGTAGTGCCTTTGCCTTGGCCGCTGCTGACCTGGACATCGCCGCCCGACTGCTTGACGAAGCCGAACACCTGGGACAAGCCGAGCCCGGTACCCTGGCCCGCGCCCTTGGTGGTGAAGAATGGATCGAAGATCCGCTCCTGCAGGTGCGGGGCGATACCCACGCCACTGTCGATCACCGAGATCGCGGCGAATGGCCCGGCCTGGGCGGCCTGGCCGCGCAGCGCCGGCATGGGCTGGTCGGCTTCCAGGCGCAAGCGCAGGGTGCCCGCGCCCGCCATGGCATCGCGGCCGTTGATCATCAGGTTGATCACCGCGGTTTCCAGCTGGCCGAGGTCGGCGTGCACGTGGCAGGGCGTGTCGGGCAGTTCCAGGCTCACCTGGATGCGCGCGCCGGTGGCGGTATCGAGCATCTCGGCCATTGCTTCGAGCCTCGGGCCTGCGTCGAACACCTGGGGGCTGAGCGCCTGGCGCCGAGCGAAGGCGAGCAGTTGCCCGGTCAGCTTGGCGCCGCGGTCGACGGTGTCGGAGACGGTCTTGAAGTAGCGGCTGCGCCGGTTGTCGTCGAGGTCCGGCCGCTGCAGGAAATGGATGGAGGAGCGGATGATGGTCAGCAGGTTGTTGAAGTCGTGGGCCACGCCACCGGTCAGCTGACCGATGGCCTCGAGCTTTTGGGTCTGGCGCAGGACCGCTTCGGTGTGCAGCAACTGGCAGGTACGTTCTTCGACACGCTGCTCGAGGGTCGCGTTGAGCGCCTCCAATGCCGTCATCGCCTCGCGCACCTCGGCGTTGGCCTGGACCCGCTGGATATGCGCCCAGCAGCGTTCGGTCACTTCGCCAAGCAGGGTCTGTTCGTAGCGGGTCCAGGCCCTGGGCCGCTTGTCGTGGATGGCCATCAGCGCCGTCAGGCGGCCCTCCTTGATCAGCGGCATACAGATGGTCGCGGTGATGCCGATGGCCTGAAAGGTCGCCGACTCGGCGGCCGGCAACTGGCTGAGGTTGTCATCGATCACCAGCGCCTGGCCTGCGCGCAGGCGGCTGACGGCCAGTTCGCCGAAGGGGGCCAGGCGATACTGGCCGACCAGCCGTGGCGAGCCCGGTGCAACCCAGTCGCCACAGATGGTGAAACCGTCCTCGTCGGACGCCATCACGGCATAGGCGCAGCTGGACAATTTCAGGTGCTCGCCCAGCAGGCGGGTGGTGGTTGCCATGATCCGTTCGGGATCGGTGGCGTGCGCGGTGGCCCGGCCGAGGCTGTCGAGGAAGTTCAGGCGGCGGTTGGCCACCACGCTCGCGGTGGTTTCGGTGACCGTGTCGAGCATGCCCACAACGTTGCCGTCGTGGTCGCGTACGGGGCTGTAGCAGAAGGTGAAATAGGCGCGCTCCGGGCTGCCGTGGCGCTCGATCGTCAGCGGGAAGTCTTCGATGTACACCGCTTCGCCGTCGAGGGCGCGCCGGGCCATGCGGCCGATATCGCTCCAGGCTTCCTGCCACACTTGGCTGAAGGGGCGCCCGAGGGCCGTGGGCTTGTTGCCGAGGATTTCGCTGAAGGCGTCGTTGTGCAGGGTCAGCAGCGCATCGCCCCAGAGCACGGCCTGGGGGAAGCGCGAGGCCAGACACAGGGCGACGCTGGTCTTGAGCACGTCGGGCCAGCCGTCCAGAGGCCCAAGGGGCGTAGCCGCCCAGTCGTGGTTGCGGATGCGCGCGGCCATCAGCCCGCCGCCGTCTAGCCATTTCGCCATGAACGCTTGCCGGTCCTTTTGTGTGGGATCATCAGGTTGCACCGAGACGCGACGCTTGGCGAGGGATTTGTATGCGCTGTCGCCTCAGCGGATGAAATGCACCTTGCCGGTATCGTCGTTGCCCATGTAGATGCCGTACACCCCGGCCTGGCGCTCGAGGATGTAGCGTTCGAGGATCTGCCGGATCGCCGGGTAGTAGATCTCGTCCCAGGGGATCTGGTCCGGCTCGAAGAAGCGGTAGTCCAAGGTCTCGGGCCCGTACTGGCCGGTCTCCTCGGTGACCACGGCGCGGAAGATGATGTACACCTCGCTGATCTGCGGCACGCTGAAGATCGAGTAGGGCGAGACGATGTCGGCGCGCACGCCGCTCTCTTCCCACACCTCGCGCAGCGCCGCCTGCTCGGTGGTCTCGCCGGCCTCCATGAAACCGGCTGGCAGGGTCCAGGTCCCGGGGCGCGGCGGGATGGCGCGCTGGCACAGCAGGTACTTGCCGTCGCGCTCGATGATGCAGCCGGCGATGATCTTCGGATTGATGTAGTGGATGTAGCCGCAACCGGCGCAGTGAAGACGTTCGTGGGTGTCGCCGTTGGGGACGCCCCGGGCCAGTTCCGTGGTGCAGTGCGGGCAGTAGCGCGGGGCGGTGGGCATGGTCAGTGGCCTATGCGAGGGTCCTTGAGGGGCAGGGGGGCGACGATATCGCGGACCTTGGCGTTGTCGTCCTGCTTCTGGCGCAGGTAGTCGAGGGCGACCTTGGCGGCGGCGCGCACATGGTCGACCGAGGCCTGGTGGGCGGCCAGGGGGTCGCCGCCCTTGATCGCCTCGACGATCTTTTCCATCTCGCGGTTGCTCGCGCCCCGGCGGTTCTCCTGGGACACCGAGGTGGCGCGCAGGTAACTGATGCGCGCCTGCAGCTGGCGCAACTGCTGGGCGGCGACCTGGTTGCCCGAGCCTTCGAGCAGCACGTCGTAGAAGCCTTGCACCGAGTCGAGCACCTGCTGCAGCTCGCCGTCTTCCAGCGCCTCGCGGTTGACCTCCAGGGCGCGCTCCAGGGCGCGGATGTCCTTGGCCTTGGCGTTGAGGGTGAACAGTTGCACGATCAGGCCTTCGAGCACGCAACGCAGCTCGTAGATATCACGGGCGTCTTCCAGGGTGATGATCGCCACCCGAGGACCCTTGGCGTCGGCGAACTCCACCAGGCCTTCGGACTCCAGGTGCCGCAGGGCCTCGCGCACGGAGGTGCGGCTGACGCCCAGGCGCTCGCAGAGGTCGCGCTCGACCAGGCGATCGCCTGGTAGCAGGTGGAAGTTCATGATCGCGCCGCGCAGCTTGTCGAGCACGATTTCACGCAGGGTGACGGGGTTGCGGTTGACCTTGAAGCTGTCGTCGAGGGGCTGGCGTTTCATCAGGGGCGCTCTTCTATGCGGCTGTTGCGCCAACATCGCGGAATGCCTTGAACCGGGGCATTCCTTGCAGTGGTTCACACAGCCCGCTGTTAACGGGTGGATTGCGCATCGGCTTCGGCGAACGCTTCGCGGGCCAGGCGGAAACTGTCCACCGCCGCGGGCACGCCGCAGTAAATGCCGACTTGAAGCAGGATCTCGCGAATCTGTTCGCGGCTCAGTCCATTACGCAGCGCGCCGCGGATGTGCAGCTTGAGCTCGTGGGGCCGGTTGAGCGCGGAAATCATCGCCAAGTTTATCATGCTGCGCTCTTTGAGCGACAAGCCATCGCGGCCCCAGACATGGCCCCAGCAGTACTCGGTGACCAGCTCCTGGAGTGGCTGGGTGAACTCGTCGGCGTTTTCGATCGAGCGGTTGACGTAGTCTTCGCCGAGCACTTGTGTGCGGATCTGCAGGCCTTTCTCGTACTTTTCGTTACTCATCTGCCGAGGTCCTTGAACGTTGAATAAAAATGGGGGCCGCAACCGAGGGTGAAGGGGTATGCGCGGCCCCCGGAAACTGTGGGGCGCACAGCGCCCCCGCGAGTGTCAGCCCAGCGGCGGCAGCGCGCCGAGCTTGCCCTTGTGGTAGACCATCGGGGTGACCGGCTGCTCGGGCAGCACCAGGTTCTTCACCTGGCCGACGATGATCGCGTGGTCGCCGCCGTCGTACTCGCGCCAAAACTCGCACTCGATGATCGCCGTGGCCTTGGTCAGCAGCGGGTTGCCCAGCTCGCTCAACTGCCAGTCGATGCCCTTGGCCTTGTCCTTGCCCTTGCCGGCGAAGGCATAGGCCTCGGCGGTCTGGTCGGCGGACAGCAGGTGGATGGCGAACTGCTTGCTGTCACGCAGGATCGGGTAAGTGTCGGAGGCGTAGTTGGGGCAGAACAGCACCAGCGCCGGCTTGATCGACAGCGCGCTGAACGCGCTGGCGGTGATGCCGACGATGCCGCCGTCGGCGTCCAGGGTGGTAACCACGGTGACGCCGGACGGGAACGAGCCCATCACGTCTTTGTAGATGCCAGGTTCGATCATGGTGGCGTTCTCCTAGCGCATCACGAAGGGGTCGGGCATGGGCGCGGTGGACAGGTTGATCCACACCGTCTTCAACTCGGTGTAGGCCAGCACCGAGTCGATGCCGCTCTCGCGGCCGTAACCGCTGTTCTTGAAGCCGCCGATGGGGGCCATGGCCGATACGGCGCGGTAGGTATTGACCCAGATGATCCCCGAGCGCACGTCACGGGCCAGGCGGTGGGCGCGGCCCAGGTCGCGGGTCCATATGCCGGCGGCCAGGCCGAACTGCGAGTCGTTGGCCATTGCCAGGGCCTGTTCCTCGGTCTTGAAGCGGATCACCGCGGCGACCGGGCCGAACACTTCTTCCTGCATGATGGTCATCGAGTTGCTGTCGCACTCGAACAGGGTCGGCTCGTAGAACCAGCCATCGCCTTCGACCTCGGCGCGCTTGCCACCCATGCGCAAGGTGGCGCCCTCGGCCTTGGCCGCGGCCACCAGGCCTTCGATCACCGCCAGTTGCTGGGCGGTGGCGATCGGGCCCATCTCGCTGCTGTCGTCCTGCGGGTTGCCGATGCGGATGCTTTTGGCGCGGGCGATCAGGCGTTCGACGAACTCGTCGAAGATATCGTCCTGCACCAGCAGGCGCGAACCTGCCACGCAGCTTTGCCCGGAGGCGGCATAGATGCCGGCCACGGCGCCGTTGATGGCGCTGTCCAGGTCGGCGTCGGCGAAGATGATGTTCGGCGACTTGCCGCCCAGTTCCAGCGACAGCTTGGCGAAGTTCTCGGCGCTGCTGCGCACCACGTGGCGGGCGGTGGCAGCGCCGCCGGTGAAGGCGATCTTGCGCACCAGCGGGTGGCGGGTCAGCGCCGCGCCGGTGCTTGGGCCGTAACCTGTGACCACGTTGACCACGCCAGCCGGGAAGCCGGCTTCCAGGGCCAGGCGGGCCAGCTCGAGGAGGGTGGCGGAGGCGTGCTCCGAGGGTTTGAGCACGATGGTGTTGCCGGCGGCCAGGGCCGGGGCCAGCTTGATCGCGGTGAGGTACAGCGGGCTGTTCCACGGGATGATCCCGGCCACCACGCCGATCGGCTCGTGCACCGTGTAGGCGAACAGGTCGGGCTTGTCCAGCGGCAGGGTGCCGCCTTCGAGCTTGTCGGCCAGGCCCGCGGTGTAGTGGAAGAACTCCGGCAGGTAGCCGACCTGGCCGCGGGTCTCGCGGATCAACTTGCCGTTGTCGCGGCTTTCCAACTGGGCCAGGTGTTCCTTGTTCTCGGCAATCAGGTCGCCGAGGCGGCGCAGCAGCTTGCCCCGGGCGGTGGCAGTGAGGCCGCGCCAGGCCTTGCCTTCGAAGGCGCGCTGGGCGGCCTGTACGGCGAGCTCGACATCGGCTTCGCCGGCATCTGGCAGTTGCGCCCAGGCCTTGGCGGTGGCCGGGTCAAGGCTGTCGAAGGTCTTGCCGCTCTGGGCATCGCGCCATTGGCCATCGATGCACATCTGGAAACGAACGAGGGTCATGCAACTATCCCCTTGGCGGATTCGGTGAGGGTGCGGGCCTGCCTGAGGAAGTCCAGCAGCATCTTGTTGACTTCGCGCGGTGCTTCCACCGGCATCATATGCCGTTGCTCGGCCAGGACCACACTCTGCGCGCCGGGAATTCGCGCGGCGAGTTGGCGGGTCATGGCCGGGGTGGAACCGCTGTCGAGCTCGCCGGTAGCGATCAGCGTCGGTACCTGGATGCTGCTCAGGTCGGCTTCGCGGTACATGTCCTGAGTGGCGAACAGCGAGTAAGTGGTGTGGTAGCCCTGCGGGTCGTTGCTTGCCAGGATCTGGCGGATGGCGGCGACCTGGGCCGGGTTGGCGGCCTTGTACTCGCGGCTGAACCAACGCTCGAGGGCGGCATCGACGTTGGCGTCTGGACCCTGTTCGTAGGCTTGCGCGGCGCGTGCGATCACCCCGGCGCTCTGCTCGGGAGTACGGTTGAAGACGCTGTTGAGTATTACCAGCGCGGCCAGGCGTTGCGGGTAGTCCAGGGCGAACGCGCGTGCCACCAGGCCGCCCATGGAAAAGCCGATCACGCAGGCCTGAGCGACCTGCAGGTGGTCGAGCAGTTCGGCGAGCTGCTCGGCATAGCCTTCCAGCGGCGTATCGGCGCTGGGCACGCGGCTCTGGCCATGGCCGAGCATGTCGTAGGCGATGACGCGATAGTCGTTGGCCAGGCCGACGATCTGCCCGCCCCACATTTCCTTGTTCAGGCCCACGCCGTGGATCAGTACCACGGGCTGGCCCTGGCCCAGGTCCAGGTAACTGGTCCCGGCCGGTGTACGTTCAGCGACAGGCTGAATCATGGAGGGCGCTCCTTGAAGGTCGGGCGCGGCGGGTATGCACGCCACGCCCAGGCCCGGCTTGGTTGTTGTTATTGAGCGTTGGCCTTTTCGGCAGCCAGTTCTTCCAGGTCGATGTAGCGGTTGCCAATGCGTGGGTGCAGGCGGCCACCGTCGGCGGCGCCCAGTACCACGACGATCTCGTCGGCACGTGGCGCATCTTCGATCTGCATTTCCAGGGTGATGTAGTGCGAGCGCAGGCCTTCGTCGTCCTTCTGCATCATCGGGATCTGGATCGAGGTGCCGGGGCCGCCGCGCTTGTTGGTGAAGCTCAGGTAGCTCTTGGCCTGCACGGCTTCGCGGTAGTGGTTGCCGAAGCGCAGGGTGTGGATCACCGCCGAGGCGTGCTCGATCTCGCCGTCGGCGCCGACCACGGCGGCCTTGCCGTAGGCCTCGATCTTGTCGGCTCCGCCGATGGCGGCGGTCAGGCGCTCGACCATCAGCGCGCCCAGTGCGGAGCAGTTGGCGCGGATCTCCGGCTTGAGGTCTTCGACGAAGCCGCGACCAGCCCATGGGTTCTTGATCACCACGGCCAGGCCGACCATGGTCACCGGCTTGTCGGTGGCCTTGCCGCCTTCGATGCGGGTCTCTTCGGAGTAGGTGACGATCTTGCGGATTTCGAAACTCATGGGGGGCTCCTGGTTAGGGTTATCAGCTCTTGTTGTCTGATGGTATACCATAATATTCGATGTGCAAGAGCCGGTCGAAAATTTCTCTCACCGGAGGACGAAAGGCTGTGTGCCTGGCTTGGATTCGGAGGCGATGCATCTATCGAGCGCCCCCCGCGCGGCGCTCGATCTCACAGGTGCAGAACCTGCCCCGACGAACATTTCAAGGCGACCCGCAAAAAAAGCCCGCTCGCGCCGGCCACGGGGGCCAACGCGAGCGGGCTGGTCCCCGCAATCAATCAGGCAAAGGGAATTCAGGCGAACGCCGGGACCACTTCCTTGATGAACAGCTCCAGCGACTTGCGTTTCTCGGCATGGGGCAGGCTGTTGTCGCACCAGAAGCTGAACTCGTCGACGCCTAGCTCCTGGTAGTACTTGATGCGCGCGATGATTTCTTCAGGGGTGCCGATCATGGTGTTCTTGCGGATGTTCTCCAGCGCGAAGGCTGGCACCTCGGCGAACTTCGATTCAGGGCTTGGCTCGAGGAAGCCGTTGACCGGCACGCTCTTGTTGCCGAACCAGGCATCGAAGGTGCGGTAGAAGCGTGAAATTGCCTGGGCGCCGACCTTCCAGCCGTCCGGCTCGGCAGGGCTATGCACGTGGGTGTGGCGCAGCACCATCAATTGTGGGCGCGGCACGTCCGGGTTGTTGTCCAGCGCGGCCTGGAACTTGTTCTTCAGGTCCAGCACCTCTTCGTCGCCCTTCATCAGCGGGGTGACCATGACGTTGCAACCATTGGCCACGGCGAAGTTGTGCGAGTCCGGGTCGCGGGCGGCGATCCACATCGGCGGCATGCCCTGCTGGACCGGCTTTGGCACGCTGGTGGAGGTGGGGAAGTTGTAGATCTCGCCTTCATGGGCATAGTCGCCTTGCCACAGCTGGCGCACCGCCGGGACCATTTCGCGCAGGGCCTTGCCGCCGTCGGTGGCCGGCATGCCGCCGGCCATCCGGTCGAACTCGAACTGGTAGGCGCCACGGGCCAGGCCCACTTCCATGCGGCCATTGCTGATCACGTCGAGCAGGGCGCATTCGCCGGCGACGCGGATCGGGTTCCAGAAGGGCGCGATGATGGTGCCGGCGCCCAGGCGGATTTTCTCGGTGCGCGCGGCCAGGTAGGCCAGCAGCGGCATCGGGCTCGGCGAGATGGTGTACTCCATGGCGTGGTGTTCGCCGATCCACACGGTGCTGAAACCGCCGTCTTCGGCCATCAGGGTCAGTTCGGTGAGGTCTTCGAACAGCTGGCGGTGGCTGACCTGCTCATCCCAACGTTCCATGTGCACGAACAGCGAAAATTTCATGGGGCTTTTCCTCGGAGCTTTGTTGTTGTCGCCCGCCGGGGCAGGCGCTCTAAGTGGAATCGGTCGTCAGGGTTCAGGCGAAGGCCGGCAGGCTGGCCATCTTGCCGCGGCAATAGACCATCGGGCGGGGCGCCTCCTGGGGGACGATCAGGTTGTGTACCTTGCCGACCATGATGGCGTGGTCGCCGCCTTCGTATTCACGCCACAGTTCGCATTCGATCACGGCGGTGGCGCCGGCCAGGATCGGGTTGCCCAGTTCGCTCAGGGTCCACTCGATGCCGACGGCCTTGTCCTTGCCTTTTTTCGCGAACGCATACGCCTCGGCCTGCTGTTCACCGGAGAGCAGGTGAATGGCGAAGCGCTTGTTCTTCATCAGGACAGGGTAGGAGTCGGAGCTGTAGTTGGGGCAGAACAGCACCAGCGGCGGGTCCATGGACAGGGAGGAGAAGGCGCTGGCGGTGAGGCCGACGATCGAGCCGTCGTCGTCCAGGGTGGTGATGACGGTTACGCCGGAGGGGAAGGAACCCAGGACGTGCTTGTAGACGGTTGCGTCGATCATCTCGTGTACCTCTGAAAAGGCTGCGGTGGTCCGCGGTTTTTATCGTTGATGTGTCTGATGGTATACCGTAATACCTATATTGCAAGCGGAATTTTCTGTGGCCTGGAGTTCACGATAAACGGTGCAAACCCCGTAATTACTGGCCTTGGTGTAGACATTCGTGCTGCGTGACGGTGCAAGGAGCGGATCAGTTGCGCTGAAAATGAGCAGTGCAGTGTTGTCAAACTGTTGGAATACCATAATATGGTCTGCAGCTGAGAGGCCGCCCCGAGCGGTTTCCATACAACGATAAAAACGACCTTTCGAGCTGAATCCTATGTCCCAACCGTCGTCGCAACACCATCTCGTCGAGCAACACACGGTCGATTACGTGCCACCGTCCGAGCGCCATGGGAAGGCGCGCGACCTTTTCACCCTGTGGTTCAGCACCAACATCGCGCCGCTGCCGATTGTCACTGGTGCCATGGTGGTCCAGGTGTTCCATCTGAACTTGCTGTGGGGGCTGCTGGCCATCGTGCTGGGGCATCTGCTGGGTGGGGTGGTGATCGCCCTGGCCTCGGCGCAGGGGCCGCAGCTGGGCATTCCGCAGATGGTGCAGAGCCGCGGCCAGTTCGGGCGCTATGGCGCACTGCTGATCGTGTTCTTCACCGCACTGATCTACGTCGGTTTCTTCATTTCCAACATCGTCCTGGCCGGCAAGTCGATCCACGGCATCGCCCCCGGCGTGCCGATGCCCGCCGCCATCGTCATCGGCGCCCTGAGCGCCACCGCCATCGGGGTGATCGGCTACCGCTTCATCCATACGCTGAACCGCGTCGGCACCTGGGTGATGGGCTCGGCGCTGCTGGCCGGCTTCATCATGATGTTCGCCCAGGAACTGCCGGGCGATTTCTTCAGCCGCGGCGCGTTCAACCTGTCCGGCTTCGTTGCCACGGTGTCGCTGGGCATCATCTGGCAGATCAGCTTCTCGCCCTACACCTCGGACTACTCGCGCTACCTGCCCCGTGAAGTCGGCATCGCCAAGCCGTTCTGGGCCACCTACCTCGGTGCCACCCTGGGCACCATCCTGTGCTTCAGTTTCGGTGCGGTGGCGGTGCTGTGCGTGCCGGAAGGCACCGACGCCATGGTGGCGGTCAAGCAGGCCACCGGCTGGCTGGGCCCGGTGCTGATGGTGCTGTTCCTGCTCAACATCATCAGCCACAACGCCCTCAACCTCTACGGTGCGGTGCTGTCAATCGTCACCGCGATCCAGACCTTCGCCGCCCATTGGACGCCGAGCATCAAGCTGCGGGTGGTGCTGGCGGGGGTAATCCTGGTGGGTTGCGGTCTCGTGGCGCTGAACGCCTCGGCCGACTTCATCGGCCAGTTCATCGGGCTGATCCTGGCGCTGTTGCTGGTGCTGGTGCCGTGGGCGTCGATCAACCTGGTGGACTTCTACCTGATCAAGCGCGGCGAGTACGACATCGCCTCGATCTTCCGCGCCGATGGCGGCATCTACGGGCGCTTCAACCACCACGCGATCATCGCCTATGCCTGCGGCATCCTGGTGCAGCTGCCGTTCGCCAATACGTCGCTGTATGTCGGGCCGTATTCGAACATTGTCGAAGGAGCCGACCTATCGTGGCTGTTCGGGCTGCTGGTGACAGTGCCGCTGTACTACTGCCTGGCAACGCGGGCACAGCCGGAAATGGCGCAGCGGGTGGTCGGCGTCAAATCCTGAAATTTGCGACAAACTCATCGCCGGGCACGCCTACTCCCGCACAGCCGGCAGGAGCAGGCGTGTCCCGCGATAGTCGTAAGGCCGTTCAGACCTTGAACTGCGCGACCAGCCCGTTGAGTTCCAGCGCCAGCTGTGACAAGTCCTGGGCCGATACGCTGGTTTGATTGGCCCCGGTGGTTGTCTGCATCGCCAGGTCGCGGATATTCATCAGGTTGCGGTCCACTTCCCGTGCCACCTGCGCCTGTTCCTCAGTGGCGCTGGCGATCACCAGGTTGCGCTGGTTGATCGAGGCGATGGTCCGGGCGATCAGCTCCAGAGCCCGGCCGGCCGATTGCGCCACCTCCAAGGTGCCGCTGGCGCGGCCCTGGCTGCTGTGCATGGCACTGACTGCGCGCTCGGTGCCGATCTGGATGGCGCCGATCATCTGCTCGATCTCCGCCGTGGATTGCTGCGTGCGGTGGGCCAATGCGCGCACTTCGTCGGCGACCACGGCGAAGCCACGGCCTGCCTCCCCAGCTCGGGCGGCCTCGATGGCGGCATTGAGCGCCAGCAGGTTGGTCTGGCCGGCAATCGCGCCGATCACATCCAGCACGCGGGTAATTTCGTTGGCGCTGTTGGCCAACCGTTCGATCTCTGTGGCGGTACCGGTGACGTCGTCGACCAGGTGCTGAATCGAAGCGAGTGCCTGGTTAACCTGGTCTTGACCATCACGGGTGGTCTGGTCCGCGTCTTGCGAGGCTTCGGCGGTGCTCACGGCGTTGCTGGCCACTTCCTCGACGGCACTGGTCATCTGGTTGACCGCGGTGGCGGCCTGGTCGATCTCGGTGCTCTGCAGCAGCAGGTCACGGCTGGTGTCCTCGGTGACGCCGTGCAACTGCTCCGAGGCCGAGGCCAGGCGGTTGGAGGAGGTGGCGATCTTGCCAATGGTCTCGCGCAGGCTTTGCTGCATGCGGCGCAGAGCGTGCAGCAGCAGCGCGGGTTCGTCCTGGCCAGCCACTACGATCTCGCGAGTCAGGTCGCCAATGGCAATACGTTCGGCCACCATGACGGCCTCCGCCAGCGGCGTGACGACACTGTTGGTGAACAACAAGGCGACGGCGACCAGCACCAGAATGATCAGCAACAGCGCAATGACGATTGCCCGCAAGGCATCGTCCCCAACATCGCTGCTGTGCTGCGAGGCGGTGTGCGCACCTTTGTAGTTGAAATCAACCAGTGTCGACAACGCGTCCATCATATGGTCCGCCCGCTGGATCAGCGGGCCGCTGATCTGTTGCTTGGCTTGCGTCATGCGGCCTTCGTTGATGTTCGCGAGTACCTGAAGCTGCAGGTCGGTGTATTGCTTGCGCGCCTCGAGAAAGGCACTGAACAGGTTGCGATCTTGCGGACCATCGATGGTCGACTCGTAGCTGTTCAGGCTGTTGCGCAACGTATCTTCAATGCTGCCAAGCAAGTGCAGGCTCGTTCCCTCGCCGCTGCTGTCCTCAAGGGCAGCACGCAGTGTGGCCGCACGCTCCTTGGCGAGGCTGGAGCTAATGCCGTTGAGCGCAATCATGGCCGGTAGCCAGTTAACCCGGATTTCATCCGTGGCACTGTCCATTCGTTGGGTTTCGTACACTGCGACCCCACCCATGGACAGAATGAGAACAGCCAGGGTGGTGAAAAAACAGCCAGCCCTTTTGCCGATTTTCATGTTTCTAAGCAGCATGGATATTCCTTGACGTGAGATAAATTTACACGTCAAGAGCATGGTGGCGCGGCGACTTACGGAGTAGTCGGCGAAGACCACACGCTACTGCGAGTTTTTCTGACTTTTTATCTGCGTGAATTGTGATGGGAAGGGGGCGCACGGCTGCGCCCCACACTGCTGCGAATGGTCAGACCTTGAATTGCGCCACCATCGCGTTCAGCTCCACCGCCAGGCGTGAAAGGTCCTGGGCCGCAGCGCTGGTCTGGTTGGCGCCTGCCGAAGTCTGCATCGCCAGGTCGCGGATGTTCACCAGATTGCGGTCGACCTCCCGCGCCACCTGGGCCTGCTGTTCAGAGGCCGTGGCGATCACCAGGTTGCGCTGGTTGATCGTGGCGATCGCCTCGGCGATCAGTTCCAGGGCCCGGCCGGCCGATTGCGCCACTTCCAGGGTGCCGCCGGCGCGGCCCTGGCTGCTGTGCATGGCGTTGACCGCGCGCTCGGTGCCGGTCTGGATGCCGCCGATCATCTGCTCGATCTCCGCCGTCGACTGCTGGGTGCGGTGGGCAAGGGCGCGTACCTCGTCGGCGACGACGGCAAAACCACGGCCCGCCTCGCCGGCACGGGCGGCCTCGATGGCGGCGTTGAGGGCCAGCAGGTTGGTCTGGCCGGCGATCGAACCGATCACGTCGAGCACCTGGCTGATCTGGTTGGCGTGGCTGGCAAGTTGCTCAATTTCCTCGGCGGTGCCGGTCACGTCATCGACCAGGTGCTGGATCGAGGCCAGTGCCTGGTTGACCTGGTCGCGGCCGTCGCGAGTTGTGCGGTCGGCGCCTTGGGAAGCATCGGCGGTGCTCACGGCGTTGCTGGCCACTTCTTCGACAGCGGCGGTCATCTGGTTGACCGCGGTGGCAGCCTGGTCGATCTCGGCACTCTGCTGGTGCAGGCCGCGGCTGGTGTCTTCTGTAACGCTGTGCAATTCCTCGGAGGCCGAGGCCAGCTGGTCGGAGGAGGCGGCGATCCGCCGCAAGGTATCGCGCAGGCTGTGCTGCATGCGGTTCAGGGCGCGCAGCAGCAAGGCCGGCTCGTCGCGGCCGAGCACGGTGATCTCGCGGGTCAGGTCGCCGGTGGCGACGCGCTCGGCCACGGCGACGGCGTCGGCCAGCGGCACGATGATGCTGCGGGTGAGGAGGGTGGCGATGGCGACCAGCGCGAGCAGGATCACGGTGATGGCGCCGATGATCAGGGCAAAGGCTTCGTCCGAGGCCGCACTGCTGCGCTGCGAGGCCTGCTCGGCGCCCTGGGTGTTGTAGGCGATCAGTTCGCCCAGAGCCTTCATCATGCTGTCGGCGTATTCGGCCAGCGGGCCGTTGACCAGGCGGCGGGCTTCGTCGAGCTGATCGTTGCCGGCGGCGCTGCGAATGGCCTTCTGCAGGCCGTGGTAACGCTCGCTGAGGCCGATGAAGGCATCGAACAGGGCGCGGTCGTCGGCTTTGATGATGGTGCGCTCGTAGGCCTTGAGGTCGCTTTCGAGCTGCTGGTTGACCTGGACGATCTTGTCCAGGGTAGTGTGACGTGCGCTGCTGCTGTCCTCCAGGACACTGCGCAAGGTGAGGGCGCGGGCTCGGCCCAGGTTGCTGCTGACTTCGCCCAGGGCGATTACCGCGGGCATCCAGGTGATGCGGATCTCGTCGGTGGCGCTGTCCATTCTGCGGGTTTCGTACAGGGCGACCAGGCCCATGACCAGGACCAGGACCCCGAGCAGGGTGAACATTCCTGCTGCCCGAATGCCAATCTTAACGTTCCGTAACTGCATGCGACGCTCCTTGACGGTGGCTGGCAGGCGTCAAGAGCGCGGACTGACCGGGCTCGGCTGGAAGGGCTCTCGATGCACTGCGAAAGGGGATATATCCTCACGGTTCATGTTGTTTTTTTCTGGATGATGACACAGTGCCACTATTATTGACCAGTCGTTCAATGAAAGCTCGTTCCCTCGGGTATGTCGTCACT
This sequence comes from Pseudomonas soli, assembly GCF_021283165.2. Classification (NCBI taxonomy): domain Bacteria; kingdom Pseudomonadati; phylum Pseudomonadota; class Gammaproteobacteria; order Pseudomonadales; family Pseudomonadaceae; genus Pseudomonas; species Pseudomonas soli. Next base: position 3,581,835 of record NZ_CP128543.1, on the reverse strand, counting down.
TGCTGACCGTTAGTCTTCATTGCGTCGCAAAAAGGGCCGCAGAGCGGCCCTTTCTTATCATGCAACGATTGGAATGGCGGGGTCGGCAGCTGCTAGCGCCTGGGCGCGATCAGCTGCGGGGGGGTAGATCCATACCGTGTTGATCTGGCGCTTGAGACTCTTGCCTTCCAGGCCCTGCAGGTGCAGTTCGCGTTCCCAGCCTTCGCTGTAGGCCGCGCCCCACCCTCCAAGGTCCAGGCAGGTGACGTACTTGGGCTGGCGATAGATCACCGGCTCCACGCCCAGCAGCTCGGCCATGGCGTTGTTGCCCGAATGGCGGCCCATGGGAATGGCGTGCTGGCAGCTCATCAGCGCTAGGTTGCCCTTGTCGTCGACGGCGGCGCAGGCGACATCGCCAGTGGCGAAGATGTAGTCCTGCCCAATGACTTTCAGGTGATCATCAACTTTCAGGCGTCCCAAGCCGTCACGCTCGCCTGCGACCTGGGCGGTCAACGGGCTGGCCTTGACCCCAACGGTCCATATCACAGTCTTGCTGGCGATGTATTCGCCGTTATCCAGGGTCACGCCCCCCGCATCCACCGCCACCACCGAGGTGCCAGTCAGCCATTGCACCCCGGCCTGCTCGCTGGCGCTGACAATGGCCGGGGTGATGCCGGCGCCGAGCGCGGCACCGATGCTGGTACCTCGGTCGATCAGCACCACACGGGCCTGGCCTTCGCCGAGGATGGCGCGCAGCCGGGATGGCAGCTCGGTGGCCGTTTCGATACCGGTGAAGCCACCGCCGCACACCACCAGGGTGTTGCGCGCCGGTGAGGCGGGCAGGCTGGCCAGGCTGTGCAGGTGCTGCTCCAGGCGAGTGGCCGACTCCATCTGGTCGACATCGAAGGTGTGCTCGGTCAGGCCCGGGACGGCGGGGCGGGCCACCTGGCTGCCGGCGGCGAGGATCAGACGATCGTAGGCGAGCTGGTGCGTGTGCCCGTTGGTATCGCGGTAGCCGACCAGGCGGGCGTCGCTGTCGATGGTGTCGGCGGTGCCGTGGATGAACTCCACGCCCACCACGTCGAACAGGGCCTCCAAGGGCGCCTGCAAGCTGTGCACGTCGGCTTCATAGAAGCGTGGGCGGATCCGCAGTTGCGGCTGCGGCGCCAGCACACTGATGCGCACGTCGCCGCGCTGGGCCTGGTCGAGCAGGCGGGCGGCGCTCAGGGCGCTCCAGACACCGGCAAAGCCGGCACCGATGATCAGGATACGAGAGGTCATGAAGGTGCTCCGCAAGGTAGGAAAGGGCTTCGACGAAGCATGTGCTACTTGTCGAATAACTACGACTGTATTGATCGTAGTTTAATTCGGCAAGTGTTTTTTACGCATCGGGTTGTGCGTCAACCGCCACAAAATGCGCGGATGCCGCGTATTGAATGACGTAAAGCGGGGTCTTGACCGGCCAGCCCGACGACAGGCGGCTACGCCCGGCTTTGCTTTCCAGCACTGACGGGCGTACAATTTACGACTAAATCAGTCGGAGATTTATATGTCCCTCTACAGTGCAGGCGTCGAGTACGGCATCCACTGCCTGCTGTTCCTGGTGGACGAGCGTGGCGACAGTCGCGAGTCCAGCGTGCGTGACCTGGCCGAGCTGCAGGGGGTGCCCCAGGAATACCTGGCCAAGGTCTTCACCAAGCTCGCCCGGGCCGGGCTGGTTGCCGCGACCGAAGGCGTGCGCGGCGGGTTTCGCCTGGCGCGGCCTTCCGACGAAATCACCGTGCTGGATATCGTCACGGCCATCGATGGACCGAAGAAGCTCTTCGATTGCCGGGAGATCCGCGAGCGCTGCGCGGTGTTCGAGGGTTCGGCGCCGGGCTGGGCGACCGAGGGCACCTGTGCCATTCACGCGGTGATGCTGGGGGCACAGAAACGCATGGAAGAGGCGTTGGCCCAGCAGACCATCCTCGACCTGGTACGGCGGTTCGGGCGCAAGGCGCCGGCTGAGTTCGGGCAGAAGGTCAATGACTGGATGAGCGAGCGACGCGACGGCAAAGGCAGCGCTGGCGATATTCCGTTGCAGGTGGTCTGACTGGGCCTGGGCCACCACGGAAAATGCTGCTCAACCCCCAGGTAAATCCTTGCCTGGGTGATCCGCCCGCGCGCCTCAAGGCGCGGTAAGCTGACAGGAATATCCCGCGCGCCGCCCACGGCGCCAGAGAGGTCAGCGTGGCTTCCTACACCTTGCGTCAACTGAAGTACTTCGTCACCACCGTGGAGGCCGGCAGCGTCGCCGAAGCCTCGCGCCAGTTGTACATCGCCCAGCCGTCGATCTCCACGGCGATCAAGAGCCTGGAAGAAAGCTTCGGCGTGCAGCTGTTCATTCGCCATCACGCCCAGGGCGTGTCGCTGACGCCCAGCGGCAAGCGCTTCTACGCCAAGACCCGGTCCCTGCTGCAGATGGCCCACGAGTTCGAGCAGAACGCCCTGGCCGACAACGACACGGTGGCCGGGCAGATCGACATCGGCTGTTTCGAGACCGTGGCACCGCTGTATCTGCCGCGGCTGATCGCCGGCTTCCGCGAGCGCTACCCCGGGGTGGACATCCGCCTGCGCGACGGTGAGCAACAGGACCTGATCCAGGGGCTGACGGCCGGTACCTTCGACCTGGCGTTCCTCTATGACCATGACCTGGACGGCACCATCGAGACCGAGCCGCTGATGCCCCCACAGAAGCCCTATGTGCTGCTGCCGGAAAAGCACCGTTTCGCAGGCCAAGCCCAGGTGTCGCTGCGTGACCTGTGTCCCGAGCCGATGATCCTGCTCGACGTGGCCCCAAGCCGCACCTATTTCGTCAGCCTGTTCAACGAACTGGGGCTGACGCCGAACATCGTCTTCAGCTCCCCGTCGATCGAGATGGTCCGGGGCATGGTCGGGCAGGGCTTTGGTTTCTCGCTGCTGGTGACCCGGCCGCACTCGGAATTCACCTACGACGGGCAGCGGCTGGTGACGCTGGCGATCGCCGAGCCGGTGACGCTGTCGGGGTTGGCGGCGGCGCACCTCAGGCGTGTGCAACTGACCAAGCCGGCGCAGCTATTCGTGGAGTTCTGCCGTGAAGAGCTGGCACGGATGTAGGTGCTGACCGCCCGTCGCCTGTAGGGCGAAGACGACCGAACGTTGCCCGGTCAGTGGTTTCTTCCACTAAGGTGCATGAGACACTTCGGCGTTGTCATTACCGGGGCGAATGGACCTGCGCCCGGTGATGCTCAACTTCGACTGACAACCTTGCCGGTCGAGGGCGTAGCACATCTGACAGGCCATCCACTACAGAGAGGGTCGTACCATGTCTTTGATTGGCGTTTCTATGCTTGAGATGCGGCAGATGATCGAGCAGGCTTGCCTGCCCGACCACTGCGAGGTGAGCTGCGCCGATGGCGAGAACCTCACCATTCGCTTGGGTCAGGGCTCGAGTCCGGACGATTGCCTTACCGTGGCAGTGGTGCCAATTGCCAACCTCAACAACTGTCGAGATCTGGTGAACCTTGTGAGTCGGGTCAAGGCGCAACGTGATGCCCCGCCGGGGGCCCGTAAAGCGATTGCCTGAGGTCATTGCAACTCGAGCAACATATTGATGCCGCCGTCGCCGCACTTGACGTGTTCACGGACAACGCCCCGATAATTGCGTCCCTCCCAGGCGAAGGCGACGCTGTGCGCCTTCTCCACCTTGGCAGGTAACGGTGGCTCGATATGCAGGCGCAGTGCGGGACGGCCCTGCAGGCTAAGTGCCGCCAACTGGACCTGGCACATGGCACGCTGGGCCATTGGACCGAATAATGTATCGCGGACGAAATCCAGTTCCAGGCAAGCGCAGGGGGCACGACAAGGCATCTTCATGGTGGCTTTCCGACTCAAAGAGGCATAGCTCGAAGTTGGAAGCGTAAAGGCGCCAGACGTTCAAATTATTTCAGTAGGCTGAAGCAGCTCATTCGGCCTGGCATGCGCGGCACCCGCTAAGCCAGTTGCTAACAGGCGGCTCAGGGGGGGCCGAGAATCTCCAGCACCTTGTCGCGCAACTGGTCGATGCTGAACGGCTTGCCTATGAGGTGCATGCCTGGGGGCACGTTGAAGCTCTCGGCGTAGCCACTGGCGAACAGCACGGGCAGATTCGGCCGGCTTTCGCGGGCCTTGGCCGCCAATTCCTCGCCGCGCAGGTCGGGCAACCCGACGTCGGTCATCAACAGCGCCAGCGGTTGCGTCGGATCCTCGATGATCTTGAGGGCCGCGGCAGCGCTGTCGGCCTCGATGGCGGCATAGCCCAGTTCGTCGAGCACTTCGACTATCAGCATACGAACGATGTCGTCGTCTTCGACTACCAGAAGGTGCATTTCATGGGTCCTGTTTCGATGGATTGTCTCTACTCTGTGCGCGGGGCCATGGCAGAAGTTCCCAAGCTTAACGGCATGCGCAAATAGATGGAACGTTTGCTGCAAGCAGGCTTCAAATACTGGCTAAATGCCCTGCCAGATCTGCCAAAGCTGGTTAGACTCGCGGTATTGGCGGTCGGTCTGGCGCAGGGCATCACTTACACGACGTTGACGCCGGTCTGTTCAATGGATTTTTTTCGCTCGGGCACTTTCACATGATTCAAGCAGCCTCGATGGACCAACGCAGTTTTCGCAAACTGCTGAGCCGCAACGTCGGCCTGCCCCTGGGAGTGGGGCTACTGGGCGCCGTGGCCTTTGTCGCGGTGATCTACTACCTGCTTTCGGCCATGCAGTGGGTCGAGCACACCGATCGGGTGATCGGCAATGCCAACGAGACGATCAAGCTGTCGATCGACATGGAAACCGGCATGCGCGGCTATCTGCTGACCGGCGAAGAGCGTTTCCTCGACCCCTACGAGGTGGCCAAGCCGCGCATCTTCGGCAGCCTGGACAGCCTGCGGGCAATGGTGGCCGACAACCCTCAGCAAGTTGACCGCATCGACCGCATCGCGGCGCTGCAGCGCGAGTGGAACACCTTCGGCAACGAAGTCATCAGCCAGCGGCGCACCCAACAGGGTGATGTGGCGTCGTCGATTGGCCGTGGCCGCGGCAAGCGCCTGACCGACGAGATCCGCAAGGAGTTCGACACTTTCATCAACACCGAGCAGCAACTGCGTACGGCGCGCAACGAGACGGTCAGCACGGTCACCATGACCGCGATCTCGGCGTTCGTGCTGTTCATCGTTGCCCTGAGTGCGTTGCTTGCTTACCTCGGACGGCGTGACTTGCTGGCCTTGTCCTCAAGCTATGTCGAAAACCTGGAAGCCCAGCAACGCGCCGCCGAGCGCCTGGAGCAACAGGCCTGGGTGCGTGCCGGACAGACCCAGCTGGCCGAACAGGTGCTGGGCCAGCTGACGCTGCCGATGCTTGGCGACAATATCCTGCGCTTTTTCGCCGGTTACCTGGGCAGCGTGGTCGGTGCGCTGTATGTGCGCGATGAGCATGGCCAGTTGGTGCGGGTCGCCGCCTATGGTCTGGATGCCGAACAGAAGGCCAGCGAACCGCGCGTCGGCGATCATGCCGGCCTGCTGGGCGAGGCGGTGGCCCAGGGGCGGCTGTTGCGCCTGGATGAGCTGCCGGAGGATTACTACCGCCTGAGTTCCGGGCTGGGCCGTGGCTTGCCTCGCAGCGGTGTGCTGGTGCCGGCGCAGGACGACGCGCGGGTCAACGGCGTACTGGAGCTGGGATTCCTACGCACGCTGCAAGATCGTGACTTGGAGCTGCTGCAGCGCGTCGCCGAAAACCTGGGTATCTCCATCGAAAGCGCCCGCTATCGCCAGCGCCTGCAGGAAGTGCTCGCTGAAACCCAGCAGCTCAACGAAGAACTGCAGGTGCAGCAGGAGGAACTCAAGACCGCCAACGAAGAGCTCGAGGAACAGTCGCGGGTGCTCAAGGAGTCCCAGGCCCACCTCGAGACCCAGCAGGCCGAACTCGAGCAGACCAACGAACAACTGGCCGAGCGCACCGAGGCGCTGGACCGCAAGAACGGCGAGCTGAACCAGGCCCAGGTCGAGTTGCAGGCCCGCGCCGATGACCTGCAGCGCTCGAGCAAGTACAAGTCCGAGTTCCTCGCCAACATGTCCCATGAGCTGCGCACTCCACTCAACAGCTCACTGATCCTGGCCAAGCTGCTGGCCGAGAACGCCGAAGGCAACCTCAGCAAGGAGCAGGTGAAGTTCGCCGAGTCCATCTATTCGGCCGGCAACGACCTGCTCAACCTGATCAACGATATTCTCGACATCGCCAAGGTCGAGGCCGGCAAGCTGGAGGTACGCGCCGAAAACACTCCGCTGGAGCGGCTGGTCGAAGGCTTGAAGGGTATGTTCCAACCGTTGGCGCAGGACAAGGGGCTGTCCTTCGCCGTGCAACTGGAGCAACCGTTGCCGGCTTCCCTGTTCACCGACCGTCAGCGCCTTGAGCAGATTCTCAAGAACCTGTTGTCCAACGCCATCAAGTTCACCGAGCGTGGCCAGGTCAGCCTGCGCATCAGCCATCAAGCGGGACGGGGGATCGTCTTCGCGGTGCGCGACACCGGCATCGGCATCGCCGCCGACCAGCAGCAGGCGATCTTCGGCGCCTTCCACCAGGTCGATGGCACCAGCAACCGGCGCTATGGCGGCACGGGCCTGGGCTTGTCCATCTCGCGTGACCTGGCGCACCTGCTGGGTGGGCAGATCGATGTCGATAGCACCCCGGGGCAGGGCAGCGTTTTCAGCCTGGTCCTTCCCGAGCATTTCGAGCCTGATACCCAGCAGATCGAGGTGCACAGCCTGCGCCCGGCGGTCGACGAACTGCCTCCGGCACCGCCGATGGCGACAACCGTACGCAGCGAGCGCCCGACGCCGGCCTTCGCCGACGATCGCGAGCAGGCGCCATTCGGCAACCGCTGCATCCTGGTGATCGAGGATGAGCCGAATTTCGCTCGTATCCTCTTCGACCTCGCCCACGAACTGGGCTACAGCTGCCTGGTCGCCCATTCCGCCGACGAGGGCTTCGAGCTGGCGGCCCAGTACCTGCCCGATGCCATCCTGCTGGACATGCGCCTGCCTGACCATTCCGGGCTTACCGTGCTGCAGCGCCTGAAAGAGCAGGCCGGCACCCGGCATATTCCGGTGCATATCATTTCGGTGGAGGACCGAGTCGAGGCGGCCATGCACATGGGGGCGGTGGGCTACGCAGTCAAGCCCACCAGCCGCGAGGAACTCAAGGCGGTGTTCGGTCGGCTGGAGGCGAAGCTCACGCAGAAGCTCAAGCACATCCTGCTGGTGGAAGACGATGACCTGCAGCGCGAGAGCATTGCCCGCCTGATCGGCGACGACGATATCGAAATCACTGCCGTGGCAATGGCTCAGGATGCCCTGGCGCTGCTGCGCGAGAATATCTACGACTGCATGATCATCGACCTCAAGTTGCCCGACATGCTCGGCAACGAGCTGCTCAAACGCATGACCGCCGAAGATATCCGCAGCTTCCCGCCAGTGATCGTCTACACCGGCCGTAATCTCACCCGCGAGGAGGAGGCCGACCTGCTCAAATATTCGCGCTCGATCATCATCAAGGGCGCGCGCTCGCCCGAGCGCCTGCTCGATGAAGTGACACTGTTCTTGCACAAGGTCGAGTCGCAGCTGTCCAACGAACGCCAGCGCATGCTCAAGACCGCTCGCAGCCGCGACAAGGTGTTCGAGGGGCGCAAGATCCTGCTGGTGGACGATGATGTGCGTAATATCTTCGCCCTGACCAGCGCCCTGGAACACAAGGGTGCCATCGTCGAGATCGGCCGCAACGGGCGCGAGGCCATAGAGTGCCTCGAAGCCAACGACGACATCGACCTGGTGCTGATGGACGTGATGATGCCGGAAATGGATGGCTACGAGGCGACGCGCCTGATCCGTCAGCAACCGCGCTGGCGCAAGCTGCCGATTATCGCCGTGACCGCCAAGGCGATGAAGGACGACCAGCAGCGTTGCCTGCAGGCCGGGGCCAATGACTACCTGGCCAAACCGATCGAGCTGGACCGCCTGTTCTCGCTGATCCGAGTCTGGCTGCCGCAATTGGAGCGAATCTGAAATCTTGACCAGTGAACGCAATACCGATATCGAAATCCGGCTGCTGATCGAGGCGATCTACCTCAAGTACAGCTACGATTTTCGCGATTACTCCGGCGCCTCGATCAAGCGCCGGATCCTCCATGCCATGCGCCAGTTCGACTGCCGCACGGTATCGTCGCTGCAGGAGCGAGTGCTGCATGACCCGGGCATGTTCCTCGAGTTGCTGCAGTACCTGACGATCCCGGTCAGCGAGATGTTCCGCGACCCTGGGCACTTCCTGGCACTGCGCACCGAAGTGGTGCCGCTGCTGCGCACCTGGCCCTCGCTGAAGATCTGGATCGCCGGTTGCAGCACCGGCGAGGAGGTGTACTCCATGGCCATCCTGCTGCGCGAGGAGGGCCTGCTCGAACGCACCATCATTTATGCCACCGATATCAATCCGCACTCGCTGGAGCGTGCCAAGCAGGGCATCTACTCCATGCAGGTCATGCATGAGTACGAAGATAACTATCGCAAGGCAGGTGGTCGGCGGGACTTTTCCGAGTACTACACCAGCGCCTACGGCAACGCCATCATGGATGCCAGTCTGCGCGACAACGTGACCTTCGCCGATCACAGCCTGGCCACCGACAGCGTGTTCTCCGAGACACAACTGGTGTCGTGCCGCAATGTGCTGATCTACTTCAACAAGGGGCTGCAAGACCGTGCCCTGGGGCTGTTCCACGAGTCGCTGTGCCACCGCGGCTTTCTGGTGCTGGGCAGCAAGGAGTCGGTGGACTTCTCAGCCTACGGCGAGCGTTTCGAGCCGCTGGTGCGGCCCGAGCGGATCTACCGCAAGACATGAACAGCGTGCGAGCGATTGTGATTGGCGCCTCGGCGGGGGGCGTGTCGGCGCTGTTCAGCGTGCTCGGCGCGCTGCCCGGCGATTTCGCCATCCCGGTATTATGCGTGCTGCATCTGCCCGATGATCGGCACAGCCAGCTGGCCGAGGTGCTGCAACGCCGCTTGCGTCGACCGGTTCGCGAGGCCCTCGACAAGGCGCGAATAGAGCCCGGCCTGATCTATGTAGCGGGGCCGGGCTACCACCTGTCGGTGGAGCGTGATTTCAGCCTGTCGCTGAGCCAGGAAGAACCGGTGCATTTCTCACGACCGGCAATCGATTTTCTCTTCGAGTCGGCCGCCGACGCCTACGGCTCGGAGCTGCTAGGCGTATTGCTCACCGGGGCCAATGAAGACGGCGCCCAAGGGCTTTTACGCATCAAACAAAGCGGAGGCCGGACGGTAGTCCAGGACCCTCGCGAAGCACAGGTCGCGTTGATGCCGGAGGCCGCACTGGCCCTGCACGACCCGGACCACATTCTTTCCCTGAGCGGTATCGGGCAGTTGCTCGCTACCCTGGAACCCAGCGCATGCTAAGCCACATCACCGCGAAACTGCTGATCGTCGACGACCTGCCGGAAAACCTGCTGGCCCTGGCCGCCCTGATCCAGGGCGATGACCGCGAGGTGTATCAGGCACAGTCCGCCGACGAGGCGTTGTCGCTCCTGCTCGAGCACGAGTTCGGCCTGGCCATTCTCGATGTGCAGATGCCTGGCATGAACGGATTCGAGCTGGCCGAGCTGATGCGCGGCATGGAGAAGACCCGCAATATTCCCATCGTCTTTGTCAGCGCCGCCGGGCGCGAGATGAACTATGCCTTCAAGGGGTATGAGAGCGGAGCGGTGGATTTTCTGCACAAGCCCCTGGAACCCTTGGCTGTGAAGAGCAAGGTGTCGGTATTCGTCGACCTGTTCCGCCAACGCAAGGCGCTGGACCGCCAACTGCAGGCCCTGGAACACAGCCGGCAGGAGCAGGAGCTGCTCCTCAACCAGTTGCAGCTGGCTCGTGGCGAGCTGGAGCGAGCAGTGCGCATGCGCGATGACTTCATGTCGATCGTCTCCCATGAGGTGCGCACGCCACTCAACGGGCTGATCCTGGAAACCCAGTTGCGTCGCATGCATCTTGCGCGTGGCAACCTGGCGGCGTTCAGCGAAGACAAGCTCAAGGCCATGGTCGAGCGCGACGAACGCCAGATCAACAGCCTGATCCGCCTGGTCGAAGACATGCTCGACGTGTCGCGGATTCGCACCGGCAAGCTTTCGATCCGGCCGCGCACCTTCGACCTTGGACAACTGGTGCGGGGGCTGGTGGAGAACTTCACCGCCCAGGCCAACGCGGTGGACACCTTTATCGAGCTGCAGCGCTGCGATGCCTTGCAGGGCGAGTGGGACGAGTTCCGGATTGAACAGGTGGTGGCCAACCTGTTGTCCAATGCCTTGCGCTATGGCAATCGCAAGCCTGTGCAAGTGCGGGTGTTCGAAGAGGACGCAATGGCCTGTGTACAGGTGCAGGACCAAGGTATCGGCATCGATGTACAGAACCAGCAGCGGATCTTCCAGCAGTTCGAGCGTGTCGCTGCGCAGCAGGCCAGTGGTGGCCTGGGCTTGGGCCTGTACATTTCCGAGCAGATCATCCTGGCCCATGGCGGGCGGATCCGGGTCGACAGTCAGGTTGGAACTGGGTCGACGTTCACCGTCCAGCTGCCGCTATCGGTATTGCCGCATGCCTGTGATCAGCCCCGGGCAACCTCTGCATAAAGCTGCGGTCTGATAGCCAACTTATTGAATTCGAAGGCGTTGTCATGAGTGAAGATGCACAAGACGTGGTACTGGTGGTCGAGGACGAGCCGGCGATCCGTATGATCCTGCGTGATTACCTGGCAGGCGAGGGCTACCACGTGCTGGTGGCCGAGGATGGCGAGCAGGCGTTCGCGATCCTGGCCAGCAAGCCGCACCTGGACCTGATGGTCACCGATTTCCGCCTGCCGGGCGGGATTTCCGGGGTGGAGATCGCAGAGCCTGCGGTGAAACTGCGGCCTGACCTGAAAGTGATCTTCATCAGCGGCTATCCGGCGGAGATTCTCGAGTCGGGTAGCCCGATCGCGCGCAAGGCGCCGATCTTGGCCAAGCCGTTCGACCTGGATACCCTCCACGAGCAGATCCAGGCGTTGCTGCGCTAGGCCATCGCTGGCAAGTCGTTGCGGCGAACCGTAGCTCCCACAGAGGCGGCGCTTGGCTTGAGGGCGGCGCGGTCGGGGTGGCAGCCGGCTCGCCGGCGAATGGGCTGCACCGCAGCCCCGGTATGGATGGCGTTACCTCAACCGATCTGCGTACGCAGCAATGCCATGGCCCGGTCAACCTGCTGTTCATCGTTGAGCAGGCTCGGCGCAAAGCGGATCACCGGCCCTGCGTCGCGGTCCACGGCATCGACCATGACCTTGTTGGCGTTCAGGTAGGCGGCCACGGCATCGGGATCGCGATCCTTGATGCGGAAGAAGGTGAAGCCTGCGGAGAACTCGCGGCTGACCGGCGTCACCAGCTCCACGGCGCGGTGTTCAGCCAGGCGCGCCTTGAGGTAGTCGTTGAGCTGGTGGATACGTGCCTGGACATCGGCCTTGCCCAGCTCCAGGTGCAGCTTGAAGGCCTCGCCCAGCGCCCAGCGGTGCTCGAAGGCGTGGTACCCGCCCGGGGTCATGATGGTGCCGAAGTCCTCGTTGCGTGAAAAGGTGGCGAAGGTCGGTGTCAGGTGCTGCATCTGCTCGGACGCCGAGCAGATGATCCCGGTCCCGCGTGGACCGAACATCCACTTGTGGGTGCCAGCGATGAAGTAGTCGCAGTTGAAGTCGGCGAAGCGGGCGTTTTCCACGCCGAAGCCATGCACGCCATCGACCACGTAGACAATCCGTTCGGCCTCGTCGCGGTTGCGGTTGTGCTGGCGCACCAGCTCGCCGATGGCGCCCACCGGCAGCTTGACGCCGCTGCCCGAGTGCACCCAGGTCATGCCCAGCACACGGGTTTCAGGGCGAATGCTGCGGTCGATCACGCTCAGCACCCGGTCGGTGGACACGTCGCCCGGTTTGTCGAACAGGCGCAGCTTGCGCACCTGGGTGCCATGCTGGCGCAGACGGAAGGCCAGGCAGTTGTGGGTCGAGTAGTGCTCGTGCTCGGTGGTCAGGATCTCCTGGTGCGACGCCACATGCAGGCCGCCGTAGATCATGCCCAGACCCTCGGTGGTGCTGCCGGTGAGGGCGACCTGGCGGGGGCGCACGTCCAGATAACGGCCAGCCCACTCGCGGACCTCATCCTCGCGCTGCCATTCGTACTGGCTCTCCCAGTCCATGCACACCGCGGGGTTGTGGTCGAGGGTGGCGCGGTGGCGGTCGATCGCATCCTGTACCGGCCGTGGGTGGGCGGTGATCAGGAAGTTGGCGAAGTGCGCGACATCCGGCGCCAGGGGAAACAGCTGGCGCAACTGGCGCCATTTGTCCGGGCCCTGCAATGACGGCGGGGTGGCGGTGGCGGCCAGGGCGCTTGGCAGCAACGGCAGGCTGGCCGCCAGGGCGGCGGCCTGCTTGAGGAAGGCGCGCCGATCAGTCATGGCGGGTTTCCTGGGCGGTATTGGCGAGCTGGGCCACGGGGTTGGCGGCTTTCTGCACCTGCCCCCAGACGCGCAGGAAGTTGCCTGCCCAGAGCTTGGCGATATCGGTTTCGGAATAGCCGCGGGTCAGCAGTTCGGCGGTCACGTTGCGGATCTCGCCGACGTTCATGAAACCGGTGACGCCGCCGCCATCGTTGAAGTCGGAACTGATGCCGACATGGTCGATGCCCATCTTCTTCACCGCGTAGTCAATGGCGTCGACATACTCCTTGAGGCCGGCGCGGGGCTCTTCGTCGACGATTGCATACAGGCTGCTGGCGTATTCGCCGAAGCGCGCCTCTGGCCAGATGGCGATGATCGGGTCGCCCGGCATCAGTGCGTTGGTCAGGCCTTGCAACGGTTGCAGGTCGAAGCGTGCGCGCAGGGCTTCGAGCTTCTCCAGGGTCGGCTTGCTCAGGGGCTTGAGGTAAGTGGTGAAGGCCACCACCTGAAGCACGCCGCCGCTGTCCTTGATCAGTTGCATCTCTTTGTCGGACAGGTTGCGCGGAATGTCCACCAGCGCCCGTGGCGCCGAATGCGAGGCCACGAACGGCGCGCGGCTCAGGCGGGCGACGTCTTCCAGGGCCAGGGTGGACATCTGCGAGACATCGATGATCACGCCCAGGTCGTTGAGCCGCTTGACCGCCTGCTCGCCCAGTGGCGACAGGCCGCCGAAGGCGTCGGGGGTGTCGTTGAAGAATGGCAGTGGCCGCGAGGAATCGGCCCAGGCGTTGTTGCCGGTGTAGCTGAAGCCGAACATGCGCATGCCGCGCTTGGTCCACAAATCGAGCTGCGACAGGTCGCTGCCCAGTGGGTAGGCGTTGAGCATGCTGATGAAGATGGCGAACTTGCCTTCGCCGTTCAGGCGCCGGAAGTCGTCCGGTGTGTAGGCGATGCCGACCTGGTTGGGGAAGTCGCGCACGATGCCGCTGATGATCTTGTAGCGCACTTCCTGCTGGTTGCGGGCCTCGTCGATGAAGCCAGGGGTAGGGCGGTGCGGCGCGTTCGGGCCGTTCCACAGCTCCGGCCAGCCGAAGACGGTCAGCGCCGCGCCGGACAGCCGGCCCTTGGCCGCCTTGGCCAGGTCGAACTGGCCACGGCCGTCCTTGTCTGCTTCGTAACCGGTGCTGCCGTAGCCCAACGGCACGGTGACATGGCTGTCGAAGGAGAGCATGTGCTCATGCAGGTCGTTGGCCTGCTGCACGATCGCACGGGGGTAGCCGCCGTCCTGTTTCCAGAAGTAATAGCCGGCGGCTCCACCCAGGGCGGCCACCAGGGCCAGGGGCAGGCCGATGTACAAGGCTTTGCGGGAGCGGGTCTTGGTCATTGCCATCTCGTTGCAGGGCTGATCGGTTCCGGCCTGGCCGCGCGGTGGGCGCTAGGGCAGGGCTCGGGTATCAGGTGGACGAATGGCGGGCGGGTAAATTTATCGGTGGGCGAGAATCAAGTTTGCACGCGTGGTGCCGATACCCCAGTCATTGAAAGGACCCACCGTGGAGGATTAAGGAATGGTAGGCATCAACAACGTCAGCAGCATCGCCACGCAACTGGTCAAAGGGCAGGCCAAAGAAGACGAGAAGTCGCCGGCTACTGTCGCGGTAGACCTCAAAGGCACCAGCGAACCAGGCAAGCCTGCCGGCGCAAAGAAGGCCGAGGATGACGAGGGTAGCGGCGAGCCGTCGTACATTCAGCAAATGCGCGAGATGATCAGGCAATTGCAGAAGCAGATGGCCGAAGAACAGCGTCAGCTGGCGAAGATCGCCGCGCAGGAAATGGACGACACCACGAAAGCGACGATGATTCTCGCCAAGCAGTCGAGCATTGCCACCTTGAGCGGGCAAATACAGGCAGCGACCGCGAAGCTGCTTGATGCACTGACCAAGACCGGCGGCAACAGTGCCGGTGGCATGGTATCCACCCAGGCCTGAAAACGCCCGGTTTCAGCCCACAACGCCCCGCTTGCGCGGGGCGTTGTCGTTTCAGTCCTGCGCCAGGCGCGCGCGCTGCCTTTCACTCTTGTACTGCATGGCGACTGCCGGCGCCGGCTTGGCGCTGCCGGTTTCCAGCCACTGGCGCATGCGGCTGGCGTCGGCGAAGTGGGTGTACTTGCCGAAGGCGTCGAGGATCACCATGGCCACTGGACGGTTGTCCATTTTGGTCAGCAGCACCAGGCAATGCCCCGCTTCGTTGGTGAAGCCGGTCTTGGTCAGCTTGATGTCCCAGTTGCTCTTGTTCACCAGGTGGTCGGTGTTACGGAAACCCAGGGTGTAGTTGGGCTTGCGGAACGCCACGGTCTTTTCGCGGGTGACCGACAACTCGCTGAGCATCGGGTACTTGCGCGAGGCCATCAGCAGCTTGGCCAGGTCCTGGGCGGTGGAGACGTTCAAGGTCGACAGGCCGGTCGGCTCGACGTAGCGGGTGTGGCTCATGCCCAGGCTGCGGGCCTTGGCGTTCATCGCCTTGATGAACGCGCCGTAGCCACCGGGGTAGTGGTTGGCCAGTGAGTTGGCCGCACGGTTTTCCGACGACATCAGGGTGATCAGCAACGTCTCGCGACGGTTAAGCTCGCTGCCCAGCCGCACCCGGGAATACACGCCTTTCATCTCCGGGTTGTTGGCGATGGTCATGGTGAGCATCTCGTCCATGGGCAGCTTGGCGTCGAGCACGACCATCGCGGTCATCAACTTGGTGACCGAGGCGATGGGGCGCACGCGATCGGCGTGGCTGGAATACAGCTCCTTGTTGGTGTTGAGGTCGATCAACAGGGCGCTGCCGGACGCCAGGTGCAGTTTGCTCGGGTCACGCTGGACCTGGGCCGGGGGTTGTGCAGCAGCGGTCGACGGTAGGGTCGCGGTTCCTGTGAGCAACAGCAGCAGGCTGAGGATGGACAGGGAAGTTTTCACGTTGAGGCTCACTAAATGTTGGTATGTCGTTGGCTGTGCAAGGGTTTCCCCCAAAAACCGTTGCATTCTGGAGTATGGTCGAACGGCTGTCGAATGCCTTATATCCAAAGGGCGTAACGTGAACGAAATTTAATCCTGTACCAATTCCGTACCAATTACTGCCAATTCCAGCTTGGCAAGTTCTGACCAGTCGTTGGCTGAATTCAACCACTTGGCGTAGGTGGTGAGCAGCACCTGAACGGAGTGGCCAAGCTGCCCGGCAATGAACGCTGGGTTCATCCCTGACATGAGGCACATCGTGGCATATGTGTGCCTGCAGTTGTACTGTGGCCTCGCTCTGATCGAGGTTGCCTCGATCGCTTCGTTGAAGTGCCCGCCAGGCGTGCTTGATCCTTTCATGTGGGGCGACCTTCCGGCCGGCTGGAAGACGAATGGAGATTCTGCTGAGACCCGTCTGCCGTTGCGCTTCCTGGCGTCGGCGATCTGCCTTGCTCGTTCGAGGGCTCCCAGGGCCCGGCTGTTGAGCATGATCGTTCTGGTGTACTTGGTCTTCGTCCGCTCCACCACTTGGTTCTCTACGACGATCCGGCATACGTGGGCCGTCTTCTTATCGAAATCGATCTCGTCCCAGCGCAGTGCCATGATCTCACCGGTGCGCATCCCGGTGTAGAAGGCGAACTCATAGAAGGCTGCGAACACCTGGTTACACCGCGAAAAGTTCTTGTACATCCACTTGATCAAGTCCTCCGCTTCTTCCACGGTGAATGGATCGACCTGCTTCTTGATCTTCTGCGGAAGCTGGATCGATGCCGCAGGGTTCCTGTCTACCACCTCGTCATACACCGCTGCGCGGAACATTGCCTTGACCCGGGCGATGGCAGCGCGTTTGACTGTCGAGCTCTTCCACTCGGTCCTTGCGACCACCTCCCTCAGCACCATTGGCGTTACCGCCTTGATCGGCAGTGTCGCCAGGTGGGGCATCCAGTAGTTGTTCATCAATCCCTTGTAGTTGACTCGAGTGTCGTGCACCACCTCCAGGCTGTTCAGCCAGCTCTGCGCATATTCGCCGAACATCAGTTCGTTGGCTGGCGCCGTGTAGCTTGAGGCTGGGAACAGCTCGGCGTACCTTTTTTCGTCCAGCACGCCATGCCTGGCCAGGCTGACTACTTGAGCGCGTAGATCGGCTGCCGCCTTGATCCCCTTGGCGGTTTGGGGATATGCGAGCGTTTCGGATCGACGCTCACCGTTCCAAGTAAAACGGATCCGAATTGACTTGCCGATGAACTCGACTCCAGTGGGTAGCCCCAGCTTCCTTCCAGCCACGCTTCGTATCTCCTGATGCTGTAAAAAATCCGGCCGTCGATCTTCTTCCAAACCCCCTCAGGGATCACGCCGCGGCTTCGCTTTCCTTCCAGGGCCCGCTTGGTCGTTCCGATCAGCTCGGCCATTTTTTCCTCTGGGACCTTGTCGGATACATAGGCCACCGGCTGGCGTTCTTCGTCTTGCATGTTGGTCTCCACGCCGCCGGTGGCGGCAGGTTGGGGGTCAGGCCAGTAGCACTTCGCGCACGACTTCCCAGAGCCGGGCTGCGGGCCATTGGTAGCGGGCGAAGTTCGTGTCCGGCTGGATGCCGAAGCGGCAGGTGGAATGCGCGCCCGCTGGATGCTCATCCGTCTTGCGCATGATCGTCGCGACCCGGCCGTCGCCACCTGGCTCGGTCCGGTGATAGTCGTAGGCGAGAGACACGTACTCGCTGCCTGCGTCGATGAACTCGGTGTACTGGTGCTCCATGTCGGCGCGGCCATCTGGCGTCCATGGACGCCCGCCGCCGGCCTGGCGCTTGCCCTCATGCAGGTACAGCACGAACTCACCTTCTGCGCTGGCGTGCGCCTTGTAGCAGTGGTTGACCTGGGTGCCGACCAGTACCCGGGATACGAAGCTGAACCGGTGGTCATGGATGGCCGAGTGCTCGAAGCAATCCCTGCGCGGCAACTCCGGGTGCCACACATGCAGGCGCTGGTCGCCCTGCAGCTGGACCTGGACGAAGCCCAGGCCGTGGAGCGTGATTTTGTCCGTCATGACGTCGTCGATGATCATGGCAATAGCTCTCCATGCCCGCGCATGTCGGCGGGCTTGAGTAGTTGGGGGAGTGGTTACTTGCTGTACTGGTTGCGGATGCGGCGGGCTATGGCGCGTAGGTCGCCGTCCATCTCGAACATCTCGTTGTTGTCACGGCGCGAGACGACCCCGGACCTGGTGACGTTGCGGCCGCCCAGGATCCAGGCGGCCAGCAGGATCAGCGCCGACTCGAGCTGGCGCCGTAGCCAGCCTGTATGCGGGATCATCGCGGTGCTCGATAGATCAGGTAGGCCATGTAGGCGAGGGCGATCATGCCGTCAGCTCCTTCGGTACTTGGACGGTGGAGCCAATCTTGGCTGCAACATACGCACGGCTGGCGGCGATCAGGCGTGTATCACCCGAGCCGTACCCGGCGCGGGCGTCGCCGTTGTCGAGTTCAATCCATACCTCAGCACCACGACCACCACCCAAGACTTTCGGGACTCGCCGCTCCTCTGGATCGACTCGGTCAATCAGAGGGCCGCCCAATGCCCAGTTTTCCCAAGGGTTGTAGCGCTTGGTGTGCTCGATAGCCATGGCCTGGTACCGGGCGAAAACGCGCCACGGGTTGCCGTACTCCGGAGGCGCCAGGATCAGGTCCAGACCTTCAGCAATCCCGACCGCCCAGCCCAGGGCCTCGCCGGCTAGGTCTGCCGTCTTCACTTCGATCAGGTCGGTCATGGCGTCACCTGCTTGCTGTACCCGGCGTCGATCATCGCCTCGATCACCTGCCGGGAAACGGCCTCTGCTGGGATATCTCCCCGGAAACACTCAAGTGTTCTTGCGATGGCAGTGTGAGCGTTGCGGAGCTTGTGCAGGCGTTCATCTGCAGCGATTTGCTCTGGCGTTCTGATTGGGCGGAACCGTTCGACTGCCTTGTGTGGCAGTCGCTCTTCAACAAGAGGGCGGCCGTTCTGATACGACGGACGGGTAAATACGATTCCCAGGTCAGTAACCGCGGTAATGGTCGCCTCGACCCAACCGAGAACGTTGGCCTTAAACTCGCACTTTGTACCAACTGCAGGTAGGCCTTCACCATCCCAGCGCGCCGGCCGTGGCGTGATGTACTGGACCTGGCCCCGGGTGAAGTTGTGTCGGTGATCGCCGGTGCCGCCGCCATACGGATAGGCGCGATCCTCGGCGCCGACCACGGCGTACTGGTCCATGTTGATCCACACCTCGGTAATGCCGTGGTGGGCGACAAGGCCGTGGCCGTCTGCCCACTCAGGCGCCTTGCTCCAATCGATCTTGCTCACAGCTGATACCTCTCATCATTCCAGGCCGCCGGCGCGGCAGCAGGTGTAGGTTCGGGTTGGGTTTCGTGCGGGGAGAGCTGGCGCTCGTTGCCGGCCTGGCTCTGGCCTCGAAGCATCCAGTCGGGCAAGCAGCTGAGGCCTGCCGAGGTCGACCAGCAGGTAACGGACCTCTGATCGTCGTGGTACACATAGAACCCGGTGCGCATAGGCAGCAGTTCAAGTTGGCTTGCGCTGGACTCGGCTTTGCATTGGCCGGGATCGCTACTCCAGCAGTCAGGCTGACAACCGGTCAGGGTGGCCAGCAGCAGGAGGCAGAGGGCGAGGCGGGTCATGCGGTGAGCTCCAGTTGTGGGTCTGCTTTGGCCGCCAGCTCAGCGACGACGATGGCGTAGGCCTCGGGGTGCTGCTTGTCGAATGGCGGCATGTTCTCGGTTTCGACCCAGGTACCACGCGCTGACCCGCGAGCGAGCCAGCCAGGGTCGATGCCCTTTGGTCGCGTCCAGGCGGTCGGGCTGATGCCGAGTTCCTGTATCTGCTTCGCTGCGATGTAGCCCTGGGCTCGCATCAGGGCGATCACCCGCAGCGCGGCTTCTTTCCAGGGGGTTAGGCTGATCGGTGATGGAACGCCAGCCTGATGAGCCCCGACCACCATCGGTACCCGGCATCGTTCAGTCGGGTTCCAGTCGAACAGGTGCAGGTACTCTTCGTTGGCGAAGAACGCCCAGCTGCTACGGCTTTCCTCGCACCGCAACTCGAACTCCCATCCCGACTTGTCGCCGCCGCGGTGCATCCAGCGGGGAAGCAGCACCGGCACGCCAAGCAGCGCGAGCATTCGGCAAATGCCGTGGCTGGCATCGCTGGCCTTGCCGGCGATCACCAGGCGATGGTCCGGGCCCGGCCTGCCGTAAAAGTTCTCGTAGTCCTTCGGCAGGATCTGGTCGGCCACCTTGGCGTTCAGGCTCATCTTCGCCTCGACTCCGATCTGTCGACCGCTGGTGTGCACGGCCAGGATGTCGAAGCCCGCAGCTTCGGGGTAGCAGGTCCAATCGGCCTGCTTGTTCATCGACTGGATGAAGGCCGCGCACAACTCGGCCTCCGTCTTGATCGGTGTCCTTTCGAGCATGTCGATTCCTTGGCCGCCATATCGCGGCAGTGAATAGAGGGGATAGGGGTTACAGCGGCAGTGTTTCGGGGTACTTTTCCGTTTTTCAGGAGAGCCCAGCGTGATAGTTCATGGAATCGAATACAGCTTCTGCAGAGCCTCAAGCGTCACCCTTGGCCACGATGGCTTGGGTCTTGAGTGCCTTCGCGGCGACCAAATAATTTTCGAAATTTTCCGTAACGACGAGACGCTCAGGTTCGAGGTAACGCTTTTTGAGCGTGACGTACCGCTGGAGCTGCTTGAGTATGCAGTGCCTGCTGCCCGTGAATTACTTGGGGATTTTGACCCTTACATTCCAAGCTAGGCGCGGCTTTGCGGGATCGGTTTTCTGTGGGCATGGGGATACCTCGTGGCAACTCCATTGGAGCCGACTTTTTTGGTCTAGTCTTAAGGGGTTAGGCCGTTGCCAACGGCCATTTTTATTTCGGGGGTGATCTCATGGGTCAACAAAAGCACGCGATGATGAAGGCGGAGGACCAGGAGGCAACCGCACTTGGAATCGCAAGGCGAGCGGGTGTGGTGGATTACTGCGAGCATCACGCTGTGTACTCTCATGACGGGGAGGATATTCAGCCTGCCTACATGCTAGGCAATTCGATGTTCTCAAGCGGCGAGCTCGATGGCATTTTTGACGATCGCCGGGAGATGACGGACGCCATCAAGGCCGCTGTTGAGTCGTGCATGCCAGAATGCTATTCCTGCCAACGTCTCGAAGACGACTAAGCAGCTTTTGACTGGCCAGCAGTCGATTTCCATGGATCGTTAGCCCGCGCCAGAGCAGCCATCGGCGGCGGGCTGACGCTGTTGCCGCACATGTGCACCTGCTCGGTCTTGGTGAATGGCTTGCCGTCGGCGCCCTTGTCGATGATGTAGCTTGCCGGGAAGCCTTGGGCGCGGTAGAGCTCGTGCGGCTGGAGCATGCGCAGGCAGATGTCGACGATCACGTACGGGGTACCTTTCACGTACACGGTGACCAGGCCCAGGCGATCCTTGGTGGTTACCGTAGGTGCAGGTGAGTCGCAGCCGCTGATGTTCTCCGTGCCGTAGTAGCTGATCAGGAACGCGGCAACGCGCAGGGCGCCGGCCTCATGCTCAGGCGAGAGCTTGTACTCGACCAGGCCGTGGTGGGTGCCGCCAGCGCTGACGGTATGCGGCTCGTCGACAGCACGGGCATCGCAGTTGCCGCGAAGGTGAAGGAGGTTCGCTCCAACCAGCGCGTGGTGCTCGCCGGCAGTAACAGTGCTCAGTGGATCATCGGTATGTTGCCCGGTACTGCCGTTGCGCAGGGTTGCCAGGTGAGCCGTCACCAGGCGCTGCTGGCTGCCGGTGTTGGTGACCGTGGTCATTGGCTCGTCCGCTCCTTTGGCCGGGGTGGTGTTGAAGCCGCCGTTGGCCTGCTCGATAAACGCAGTGCAGATGCCCATGGCGTGGGCGGCGCCGGCCGGACGCTGGTAGTTTCCGCCGCTGGTGATGGTTGGCATCGGGTCGGTGATGGCTGCGCCTTCGCTGTTGAACCTGAACTTGACCAGGTGCGCGGTAGCGAGTGCGGTATCAGCCTTGGCAGTGATCGTGTACATCGGGTCATCGCCCGGACGCGGTTCCGTCTGCCCAGCGCGACCGCCCACGCCGACCATGACCGGACTCGCCATCATGAGCTCGCCGCGGTTGGCGGCCGTGACCGTGGGCAGCGGCTCGCTTGGATCGTTCACGCGGTCAGCACCCTGGTGCGTGGCCGGCAGGATGACCGCGCTCGACAACGCGTGCTTCGCGCCGGCGGCGACGATCGTCCCGAGTGGCTTGTCCAGGCCTGGAACTCGCGGTTGCTGCCCGGCGCGCTCGCCGTAGCCGGTTTGAACCAGGGTAGGGCTCGCCATAGCGAACGAGCCGCCCCGTGGCCAGGATGTGACGGTGCGCAGTGGCTCGTCAGCTGACTGGGCCAGTTCGCCAGACCAGTTCGCGATCGGCACGATGAAGGGCTGAGGGTTATCTAGCACGAACTTCTTCATGCCCTTGGCCACCCGGCGCAGCGTTGCGGCTGCCAAGTCCTTCTTGCGGCCGAAGATGCTCTTGCTCGGGACGCTCCAGTCAATGCAGTCGGCGGCGGTGCGCCATTTCTGCTGGCCCTTGGCTGGGTTCTTGGCGTGGGTAGGCTCCGGCCACACGATTGGCTGGCCGTCGCAGCGGGCGATCATGAACAGGCGTTCGCGGCTGGTTGGTGCGCCGAAGTCGCAGGCCTTGATGATCCGCCATTCCACCTGGTAGCCCATGCCCTCAAACAGATACACGAAGCGCCGCCAGGTGATGCCGCGGCGCTTCGGGTCGGGCACCAGGAACTGCTGTTGTACCGGTACGCGCTCACCGACGGCGGCAACAGTGCCGTCCAGCTTCATCACCCGCCCGGTGGCCTTGTCGCGCTTGGCGATCAGTGGCCCCCACTGCAGGATCTGCTTCACGTTCTCGAGGCTGATGACCCGAGGCTTTTTCTTGCCGGCCCACTTGAGGCCGATCCACGACAGGTTGCGGATCTCGCGCTTGCGGGGCTGGCCGCCGGCGGCCTGGCTGTGGTGGGTGCAATCCGGGCTCATGTGGAACCAGCCGACCGCGCGACCTTGGCATTCCTCGTCCGGGTCACCCTCGAAAACGTCGGTAGTGAAGTGGCGCGCCGCCGGATGGTTGGCGGTGTGCATGCTGATAGCCGCCGGGCTGTGGTTCTTGGCCACCGTTACCGGGCGGCCCAGGCCCATCTCCAGCCCGGTACCGGCGCCGCCGCCACCGCAGAAGAAGTCCACCACGATCTCGTCGTCTTGCGGATCGAAGCCAAGGCCGTACTGGGTTTTGAAGTCGAGCGGGTTCTTTTTCTGGAATGCAGACATGGGCGGTCCTCGCCTGGGTGGCGTGAAGTAAATAGGAGGTCATTCAGGCGCCGAACAGAGTGAGCTGCTGTTCTGCATGCGCGGCGCATTGAGCAATAAACTCGGCCTTGGCAATTTCATGCTCAATCCTTGCCTTGGCGATCGCCAAGTACTCCGGGTCGAGCTCGCAGCCGATGAACTGGAACCCTTCGCGCATGGCGGCCTTGCCGGTGCTTCCGCTTCCCATGAACGGGTCGAGGGCGGTACCGCCAGGCGGTGTTACCAGGCGCAGCAGGTAGGCCATCAGGTCAGTCGGCTTTACGGTGGGGTGGTGGTTTCCATTGCGCTTGGGCCAATCGGCGTTCTCGCGCTCCCGCATGGTGGCCCCGGCGGCAACGGCCGGCTGCTCGCCGACTGGAAGCCCTTCGTTGCGGTCGGCACGGCTCGCCTTTGCGCAGTAGAAGAACCGCGCTGCGCTGCCCGAGTCCATGCGACGCTCACCAGGCTTCATCCTGAACCCGACCAGTCCGGCATTGCTGCTGTCGGCCGATGGTTCTGCGCCCCGGCCGCGCCGCATGACTCCATAGGAGTTTTGGGTCTTCCTGGCTTCGGTGTTGGTGCTGGCTCTGGCGAGCTGGCCGGGCGCGTCTGGGAACTGCTCGAGAACCGCCATGCTGCCATCGTGCACCAGGTTGGCCGGCCACCGGCCGAGCGCTGATGGCTGAGTGGTGCGCAGTACTCCGCCCGATCGCCCTCCAACAAAGTTGCCGCCGCGCATGTCGGTGGTTGTTTCCCGGTCCCAGTGCTTGGCCAGCTGGTCGGCGTCGATCGCCTCAACGCGGCAGCCATCGATGTTCAGGGCGCCGGTACCGAACTCGGCAACATTGGAGGCAGTTGTCCCAATAAGCGGCTTGCGAGCAACGGTGATCGGTTCCAGCGCCGGCTTGAGCGCAGTGCCCCAGCTTGCCAGTCGCCGTCCAGATTGCGCGATTTTGGGAATCCTGAGCCGTACACCCAGGCGATCATGTCGCGGATCTCAAAGCCGGCATCCTCGATGCGGACAGCCATGCGGTGCTGGGTTCGGGTCCCGGCGAAGGCCAGCAGATGGCCGCCGGGCTTGAGCACGCGCAGGCACTCGGCCCAAATCTCGACGCTTGGCACATCGTAGTCCCAGCGCTTGCCCATGAAGCTCAGGCCGTAGGGAGGGTCGGTAACGATGCTGTCGATCGAGCTGTCAGGCATGGCCCGCATCGCCTCGATGCAGTCGCCAAGGTGAAGCGTGTACGTCATGGCATGCTCCAGGCGTGCAGGCGCCGCCCTCGCCGGGGAGGCGTTATCGTTGAATAGGGGAAGGCGCTGGCGGGTAGCGTCGGGAGTGATGTTCTTCGTCTAAGTGATGCATCTGTACTATTGCCAAACGGAGACGAAAATGAAAAAGCTTGTTCAGCAGGAAGACTTGCAGGCATATTTAAAAGAGTTGGCAGCCGCATCCATGCTTGTGGTAAGCATGACCACACCTATGCTCGAAATATCCTCTACGTTAAAGTCAACCTATGAGGTCGCTTACGTTGTAGAGAACTACGGGCAATACATAGGTAAAGGTCCGTATATGATCGAGAGCAAAGAGGCTCACGAGTGGAAGGAACCCCAAATTCCTGATCCAGTGATCTCAGGTTATGCAATCGCTTTCTCTGTGCGCGCGACCATGAGGGCAGGCAGCAAGGGAGTTGGGGGGCATCATTCGCTACGCAAAGCGCTAGCGGATTACGAATGTCTGCATATGGCTAACACCAAAAGCGAGGATATGGTTAGCTCGATTTTGATAAGGCTCCCCACTGACCCGATGGAAATGCAAAAGCTGCGAGAGATACTTTTAGAGTACTCCGTGATGTTTTCGATTGATGATGGGAGCGGCGTATTCCACTTGGGTAACACGCTGATGGGCAATGGAGTTTATCACTCATAGTGCTCGGTGGTCTGCGCCTGATCAGGTACGGCGCTGGCAGGCGGTGCCGGAGTGTCAGGCTGCGCGCACCTTGAAGGTCAGCATAGCGGTGGCGTCGTCGTTGAAGCACTCGGCCAGTTCCTGATAGGCCCGGTACTTGGCCTGGCTGCGGGTAGCTGCCCACACGCGCTGCACGTAATGGCGGGCATCGCCCAGCATGTACTTCACGTCGTCCCAGTCGTACATGCCGTTGGTGAGGACTTCCCACTGCTTGAGCGGCAGCGTTTCGGCCATCTCGCCGTACTGCATTTCCCAGGTGGGGTGGTAGTTGCGGATGCGCTTCTTCGGGTCGCTGTCGAGGATGATGCCGATGTACTGGCCTCGGTCGGCCATGATGACGCCGGGCTCACCGTTGGCGATCACGCGGCGCCCGATCTCGGCCGGCACGTCGTAGTGGCGGCGGACGTAGTCGCAGTTGTAGTTGCTCATGGGTTTCTCCAAGCATGCGCCGCCCTCCGTGCTGGTGGCGGCATGGTGGCAATTTGGGGTGGGATGGGGTAATACGGGTGACCGGCATGGGGCCGGAGCACAAGGAGAGTTCAGTGAGTATTCAAAATCTGGCGTTGAACGATAAGGTCCGCCTTCTGGCTGCCGGTGGCTCAATAGAGATAATTGGGCAAGACACCGCTGTGAATGACCTCGTCCGTATGGCTGCTGCCGCCAAAACTGGAGAGGCCACGCTTACCATCAAGGCAGTGGGCGGCTTCGCACTAAATGATCTTGTTCGCATAGCCGCAGCTGGAAAAGGGTTCGTGCACCTCAAGGACTAGCGCCGATTATCTCATCGCCTGGGTCTCGCCTGATCTCGGCCATGGTGGCTTCTTCGAACTGTCGCGCTAGTTTCGGCGAGATGTAAAAAGCTGGCGTGTCAGGCCGTTCAAGTCGACGCGCCCGCTCTTCATTGTCCTGCGCAATCCACGACAGGGCCAGGTCCTGCCAGAGCTCCTGCACCTGGTCGTAGCCGTGACGCTCGATCTCTGCAGACAGTGCAGCTTTGATCCCTGCGGGCATGTTGAAGAACACCTTCTCGATGCCCAGCTTCGCGGCCTGCTTCTTCTGGCGATCTCGATAGTCCGCCGAGTGCTTCGCGGCTCCGGTCTTCTCCTCGGCCATGGCCGATACCTCCCAAGCCGCTGGGCGGCAGATTGATGTGTTGCTGGCGCCGGCCGTGCCGGACGCGTGCGATGATGCGTTTCATGCTGCTATTTGCTGATTCCAGGCGCCCACTGCGGCAAAGATCTTGGCGGCCTCTGCCTCGTCAAGCGTTGTGTCGGTAGGGATGGCGATCCAGCCGGATGCCACCAGGTGATTCGGGTTGGCTGTGTCCCGCAGGTCGATGTAGGTGGCTTCGATCACCTCGGTCAGGTGCTCGGCCCGGTAGTTGCCCTGCGGCGCGACCTCTATCGACTTGTTGTAGCGTTCGCCGAATTCTGTCCGGCACAGCACGCTGAGGTAGATGGTCCACCGGTGCGGGATGTCGCAGACGGCGTCGACGACCTGTCGCACGCGGATCTGCTTGAGGTTCTTCCAGTTGAGTAGCACTTGCTGGCCGCTGGGATCGATGTTCACCACGGCGGCGTGGTTGGCGGAGACCAGGGCGCGGCAGGTGCGCTCGAGGCGCGCCCGCATGTTGTGCGGCTTGCGCCTCTTCATGGTGCCTCCATGCTTCTGCGAAGCTGCGATCGGTCTGTTGATCTCGGTTGCCGGCGTTTACGGACCAGCACTGTTTCAGGGTCGACCCGGTTTCCGCGTGGCGGGAGTGGTGCTGCACGGTAGGTTTCAAGCTCGACCACGCGGCCGCCTGATGCGAAGAAGGCAGCTTTCGCTACCTCCAATTCGGCCTGACGCTCGGCACCGGTCAGGATGTAGTTGTCGGTCATCACGGCCTCACTTGATGCGTATCGAGCTTTCGCCGCGCTCAAGGTGCGCCCAGGCTGGCTCAGGGATCAGTTCGTGTGCGCAGTCCTCACCGGCGTCCATGCGCTTGCGGATTGCGTCGTTGTGCTCGCGGTCGGCCTTGAGCTTGGCGGCGATGGCGTTCTTGTCCGGTTCGATCTTGGTTTTGACTGACGTCAGATCGTCCGGAACCGCCTGTTCGTTGTCGACGATGACCCTCTCTTTCCCGGCCACCAGGCTGATGGTGAACAGCGGGCGCTTGATCGACTTGATGTTGGCCGCGTCCATGTTCCGGCGCAGGTAGTCGGTGATCGCGGTTACGCTGTTGGCCTTCACCCGCTTGAGGTCGTTCAGGCGGTCGATCTCGGCGTCGATCGCGCTGATGTCGCCCTCGATGTTGCGGCGCAGCATGACGATGTTGTCGGCCTTCACCTCGAACTCGCCCTGTATGCCGGCCATGGTGTCCTGTATTGCCTGCTTGAGGCCTTCGTCATCGGTGTCACACATGGCGGCCAGTTCGGCCATCTGGCCGGTAAGAGCGTAGAGCTGGGTCATGCTGCAGTCTCCTGTGGTTTGCCGACTTCGATGTTTCGCAATTCGAGCGAGATGCGGGCAGCGCCTTTCTCGTCCTTGCGCACCATGAGCTTGCGGACTGCGTGGTCGTGGATCTTTTTGCGCTCATGCGGCGTGACCGCTCGCTTCATGGTCTCGATGGTGTCTCGGATGAAGTCCAGACGATCTTGCTTCTGGCGCTCAACCTCGGCCTGGCGATCCTCCGCCTGCTCGATGGCCTCCTCGGCGCGCAGGTGCTCCACGTAGTTTTGGTCATCAAACATGCCCAGGAACACGTCGGCGCTGAAGCCGAGCATGGAGAGCGCCTTCTTGATGGCGTCGGTCAGCGACTTCTTCGGTGCCTCGCCATCAGTGGTCATGCCGTACTTCGTTTTGTACTGATAACGGGTGCACCCGTACTGCTCGACCTCGCCGCGCTGGCCGTCCTGCATGAACCAGAGCTGGATCTTCACTGTGTGGCCAATCTCGCGGCCCAGGCAAACACGCTTTTCGCCTTCGCCGACGAAGATCTCGTGACCATCGTCGAACCGCTCTTCAAGGACCTTCCAGCCCCAGCCGATGCCTACCGGACCGAACATCTCGGTCGCCTTCATGACCATGGCGGTGCCGTTCAGGCTGGTGATCTTCTGGCCGCCGACCTCGGCGTTCTTGGTGTAGCGGGTATCGGTGGTCTGCACCTGCTCCCAGATGCGCATGTTGGTTGTGGACATTGGTACACCTCGCGCCAGGCCGGCGCCGTCAGTTGGAATAGGGGAAATGCCAGGTCACGCCCGTGGGTGTCTGCTGGGCGCCCTGGCTGCCGGTGATGTTTGCGCGCTCTAGCCGGCTTACGCTCCCTGATGGGTACGGGTATCCCCGAAGGGCCCGCCGTGCTCGGGTGCGTTGTTCAGGAGGTGATGCTGCCGGCCAGCGAGCTGGCGAGCATGAAGGCGGTGCAGGCGAAGATGGCAGAGAAGGAGCCGCGCCAGATGACCTGGCGACGGGCCCTCTGATAGGAGGTCACGCCCTGACCTCATAGCCCACGGTCCACTCGCCGCAGATGCACGCCCGGCACTTCCAGGCACGCGGGTTCTCGATACTGGCCAGCTCCGCTTCGTGCACCGCGGCGGCGAAGGTCGCCCCCTTAAACAGCATTAGTACGCGGTCGGCCGGCATGGCTCGGGCCTCGGGCAGTTCGGCGACCTGCTCGTCGATAAGCGTCTTCACCATTGGGGTGGTCATGCATCCTCCTTGTGCCGCTCGGCGATGCGGCGAGCACGCTCACAGTAGTGCTTGAACTCATCGGCATTGATGTCGCCCGCAGCGAAGCGAGCCACGATCAACAATTCGGTTTGTTTGTCGGCGCGACGGCTGTATCGCTGGTCCAGCTGCTCAAGGGCTTCGCCGATCACAACGTGCGGGCTCAAAATCCGCACTCCTCAATGTCTCGCTCGCGGTCCTGCTCGGCGGATATGGCCTTGGCCGCTACCGGGCGTAGCAGGTCGGCGGCGATCTCCTTGAGCACCTTCGGGCCACCAAGCAAGTAGGTGCACAATTCCATGATGAAGCCGGCGCTGCCCGTGCCCATGCCTGCCATGACCAGCTTTCCGAAGGCGTCCTGATGGTCCAGGCCGTCGATCTGACGGTTGTTCAGGTGGTCCTGCACCGCTCTGGCGAAGTCGGCCTGGGTGATCTCGCCACGGTCACTGCGGTAGCCCCAGCTGACGCGGTAGCCCAGGACGAGCTGCGCCGCGTGCTTATCGATCCACTCCACCTGGTCGGCGTCATCGTCGATCACCGCCGGCGGCATCCGGTTGTCGTACTCGAACTGTGCTGCTCGAAGTGCGCCCATGGTGTTCTCCTGTTGGGGTAGTGCAACCGCATTAGGCAGATGCCAGCGCAGGTGACCAAACCCGAGCCGCGAAGCTCGCTGGCATCTGTCCAATGCGGTCGAAGTGAAGGGAATGGGTGCAGGCGCCCGGCGCTACCCGGGATGCTTCTGGTCTAGCCCGTTCCGGGTTCCGGAATCGCCTGCAAAGAAGGGAGTTGCAATCTAATTGCGTGGCTTCGGTTCGGCGGCCTGGACGGCTTGGCGGAGAGCGCTGAGCAAAGCCGCACTGGTACCTGTAAGAGATCCATCTACCAGTTCGTTGAGAAGGGCAGATGCAGCGATGTGGATCGCTTCCAGCTTTCGTCGCGGGACGCTAGGCCCGCGCATGGTGCCGGCGGTGATTTTCGTTTTGCCCTTGGCTTGGGCCTTCTGCAACTCAGCATCGAGCACCCTTCCGGCGTCATCACCGTGAGCGCGCACAACCTGCGCCGCCGTGGTAGCGGATACCTGTCCAGCTGCGACCAAGCTCTGTACGTCCGTATTTGCATTACCGACCGTGACGACTTGCTCGACATGCTGTCGGGTTCTACCAACCTTCTTTGCAATTTGATCCACGGTCCAGCCAAACGATTTGAGGCGCTTGTAGCCTTCGGCAAGCTCGAGCGGGGTGAGCTTCTCGTTTTCCTGGCTTGAGATAATCCGCGCTACGCGATCGGCATCGCTGCCTTCGAACATGCGGACATCAACCCAAAACTCCAAAACCGCCGGGTCTTCCTTACTGGGTAAGCGAGGCAGGCGACCAGCTTGGTCGAGCTTGATAAGGGCGCGGCGTCGGCGGTGACCATCAACAACCCAAACGCCACCGGCGTCCCTCGGGCGGATCTCCAGCGCTGGGATGATCCCGCCGTCCGCGATGAACTCAGCCAATGCGTCAATGCTGGCCTCAAGGGCATCGCCTTCGGTGCGAAGGTTGAAGCCAGGCTCTTCGTGCAGGTCTTCGAGCCGCACCTTGATTGCGTCGGCCCGGCGTATTTCACCGTCCTTGATCATTTGCCTGATAGATCTGGTCATGCAATTAACTTCCGTTGAGGGGCTGCATTGGAGAGCCGATCCCGCCTGTCTCCCTGAACATCTTGATGTAGGGTCGGGAAGGGCTCTCCGACGCAGCCTAGTGATGGGGAACCAGGTGATCGGGCCAGTCTTTCCTGGCAGTCAAGGGATGGGTGGGGCTGAAGGCCGGCGCTGACCCGGCTTTGCCGCACAGTCTGTGGCTGCCGCCATTCGGCCTCACGGATCGCTAAGCAAGAGCATCCATCAGCACCGCAAAGCGCCCTCTCTGTCTCCCCTCCGAGTCGTCTATGGAGCAGGACGCTCGACGCTGATGTGGTCAGCTGTGGGTGAGAGAGAGCTTGCTGATGACGCAGATCGAACCGTCATCAGCCGGAGTCTTGTCGGTGTAGTCGACCTGGTTGTACACGCCGCCGTGGAAGTTCAGTAGGCACGAGTCCCAGGAGCTATCCAGCTCCAGTCTGCCGGAAGACTCTGCGTCGCCATTGCACTCTGCGGTCACAGTCAAGGCGCCCGAGGCGAGTACGCGGATCGTCACGTTGAACTTCTCGCTGAGTGGTACGCCCTTGAGCAATGTCGAGTTGACCGGACTTACCTGGTTGTACGTCTGCCGGAAGCCCAGCGTGATGTTTCCTTTGCTCCAGAACACTTTCACAGGCGGGCTGTCGTCGTCCTTCACGTGGAGCTGAGCGATGACGACCTTCTGCGCGGAGTTGACCTTGGTGAGGGTCATTTCCTGAAGGTTGATGTGCTCGTCAGCGCTCGCCAGCGACCAGTACACCGGCTCTTTCCATTCGCACCGCGTGCGGTGTGTGCTCTTGCTCGAAGCGCCCTTGGTGGGCGCCGTGAAGCGAACGGAGCCATCGGGCAACGCAGTGACGATTTTCGGGAGCTGGGCGAGCGCCTCTGCACCGCTCAGCTCAAGCGCGACAGGGTTGGTCGAGGAGGTGGCCACGGGTGTGGTAATCGTTAAGTTGCTGATGTTTACGGTCATGGTGTTTCTCCATGTTGGCTTCCCTGATGCCCCTCGTAAGAAGGGCACCGGGTGAAACCGCACGTTTTCCGCCGTGCTCAGCGGGGCGCATTGCTTGCCAGGTCTTTCGCTCGGTTCAGGCATTTCGCCTTCGTCAGCCGTACAGGGTTCTCCCTGTCGTGGGCAGCCTTTCGGGACTGTCTGATCGCCGGTCGCCGGTAGAGGCAATGCGGTCTGTTGGTTGTTGCGCTGGTTGTTAAAGAGCGGTCGGCCTGTGAGGGCCTGCCCAGGGGCTACGTAGCGCCTCGATGTGGCAAAAGTAGCACTGCTGTTATTTGTGAGTCAACAGCACTGCTGATATTTTTCTGCGGCGGGGTTGCACATGGCGGCGCGGGCTGGCGGTAGTAGCCATCTGCTACACTGCGCCCCTTTAATGCTCGGAGAGAGGAATGAAAGGGATCATCGCGGTATTGGCGACAGCGGCAGCCCTGGGCGGGTGCGCTGCGGGGCCAACGTGGCAGGCTACTGGCACCACTGACGAATTCACGGATCAAACCACGATGATGGTCACTACGAGCGAGTTCCCAGCGTCGGGCTCTATCGTGACGAGATCGCTTCACTTCTATCCAGTCGTTAGGAAGGAGGGCGGTGAGATCTATGTGGGACTGATGTCTGGTGGGAGGTTCAAAATCCCGGTCGGCACGGTTCAGCTGCGCATCGACCAGAATGAGGCCTGGACGATAACTCCGCAGGAAACGCCCGTAAGCATGATGCCGGCAGTGCCTCAATATTCCCTGAATCTTCCACCCGAGCAGGCCGCCCTGATAAAGCAGACCCAGGATCAGACGATGCTCAATGTCACTCAGTTGATGAGCCCGTACACTGTGACCGGAGGCGAGAAAGCTAAGAAAATCCTTAAACAGATGTTGGCCGGGCAAATCCTGAAGTACCGCACCGTAGGGATCAATCAAGCAGCATCGACCACGGGAGAGGCGGTGATTGACTCAACGCTGGGCGATTCCCTCAGAGCAATCGGAATCAGTCCAGAATCGCTTTGAGCCACCCACAAAAAAGCCCGCGCTGGGCGGGCTTTTCGCGTGCTGGTTGAGCTACATCGAGTCGACCTGGGCCTTCAGCTGATTCGCAGAAAGCTCATACTGGCGCTCATAGGCTTCGCGGTCGTCGTCAATGAGATGGTCGAGGTACGTGAGCCACGACACGTACATGGTAGCCAGCTCCGCCTTCAGGGAAGGAAGCCGATCAACCTCGGCCTTATACAAAACCTTTCCCTTGTCTTTGGCGTCTTCTACGCAGGTCCTGACCACTTCCAGGCGGCGATGGAATGCGTCCGACCAGTGCTTGCTACCTTCCCCGAATTTTTTTTCAGCGGCCCAGACCTTTGTTTCTTCGTGCATGGCGTCAAGGCTGCAAATGGCAGGAAGGCCGGTCATCTTTTCGATGTAGGTAGGCTCCGCGAGAGCCAGGCCTGACCAAAGAATCGCGGCGAGAAGCGAGGAGGACAAGTATCTATGCATGTTGGCTCTTCCTGAGATTTTGCTTTCCTCACCCGAGGGCTCAGATATCGCGCCGGTTTGGATTTCCCGGGCCTTAATCCGGTGGATTTCGACGCTCAACTCCGACGACAATCGCCTGCTTTATCGCGCCATCAAGCACCTTGGCATTGATGCTCAAAAAGACCGTGGTTCGCTCCCACTCGGCGTACTGCAGCACCTCCTTCTTTTCCTCGTTCAGCGAGGTATCTTCCACAATGGCTTCAAACTCATCGGTGGACCGGTGCTTCCTGACCTTGACCTTGAACTCGTCAGGATTTGAGGAGTCGACCCGGACGATCCGATAGAAACCATCCAGCCGCTTTTCGGCTGCCTTCCGGCGGGCATTGGTTACAAGCTCCTGGGCAATGTCGCCGGACACTGTGATTCCGCTCACAGTGGCTTCATCAGCGGTCGAAAAGCCCTTCAGCATCTCGTTGCGCGCATCATAAACCTGGCGACTGACGCTCTCCAGTCGGGGTTGAGATAGCAGTAGACGGTTGAGCACTTCGAGCCTGGCCGTCTCCTGCTTCGAGAGAGACTCTATCGCAGCGAGTGAGTCTCGTTGCTCCTCGGTCTTAGCTTCTGCCGCCCTGACGTCCTTGCGATAGTTGAGGTAAGCTGCATAAGAGGTTTTACCAGCCCATAGCACGCCCAGACCCAATATCGTCACGACCATCAATTCTGGTGGCATCGTCTCTCCTGCCTTCTCGGCAAATTTTATCAAGACCTCTTGAAAGTCGACCTCGAAAATCGAAGATCCTTCCTCGACCTTGACCTCGATCTCAAGCTCGTCTCTTTCCTCCTTGGAAAGACGACGAGTGTCATCTGTGTCGTACTGAGCAATGGCGTATGACTTGTAGATGACATTCTGCAGCTCAATGAAGGACTTCATCACGCTAGGCGTGATGCTGGATTCAAATTTGTCACCGACCAAGCGGACCTTGAGCTTAGGCCAGCCCTCGAGCTCTACGCCACCCTTGAAGCGAGCCCCATCAAGAAATTCTTGAATCACCTTGAAGGCGTCGTCTTCATTGCGGATCTTTAATGCGTCTGCCACAGAATATCCCTATAGGGCTGGTTATGATGCTATGGGACTAAAGATCACCGCCGCGCCAGATCACCTTCCCGATGATCCTGTGCTCGTTTCCGTCGCTTCGCAAATGATAGCGGTCCGGGTGCTCTTCTTTGTCGTCGTTATCGCTACGGAGCAGCCACTGTCCAAGTGGTTCTTGCACCAAGCGCTTCACAATTGCGCCGTCAGCCCCAGCAAGGACGAATACCTGCCCATCTACAGGATCAATGCGGGACCGGTCTACAAGCAGCACGTCTCCGTTGTTGATGGTCGGCCACATGCTCTCGCCTTCGGCATAAATCACGATCAGTTGGTCCGCTTTGGCGCCCTTAACCTTCAACCACTCGCGTTTGAATGCCAGCGTTGAACGGATCTCTACATGCGGGTTCTCGCTGCCCAGGCCGGCGGCCGCCTTGGCATCGTACTGAGGAACATAGGCATACCTGCCATCAAGCTCCTCCTCGTCGGAGCCATCCGGGAGCGGAGAGTTTGCTGCTTCCGCATGGCGATCAATCGAAGTTGACGCGCGCCTGATGCCTGCGGCGAGGGTAGGGCTCACTTGGGAGGGCTCAAAGTCCAAGGCCTGGGACAGCTTAACCAGCGCCTCGAGGTTGAGAGCTACCTTCCCAGTCATGTACTGGCTAACGGTGCTCTGCGGGGACCTCCACTCGCAGCGCTCACCAACCTCGGTCTGGGTCAGGACCTGCTTCGACGGATCTGCCCGCGACTCCTTCACCCGCTGCTTGTAAATCTCGTGCAGCCGCTTCGCGTCGGCGAGCTGCTCAGCTGAAAGTGGGGTTCTGATGGGTTTTTTCATGCGCGTGATTTAGTAGCACAGCTGATTATTACGCAAACAGCACTGCTACTCTTTGTCCTTGAATATTGTAAAACAGCAGTGCTAATATTCGGCCAAACCCTATGAGGCAGAGCAGATGAAGACTGTATCCCTTGAGGATTACCTGGCCGAGCAAGGAACCCAGAGCGACCTCGCCAAGGCCTTGGGGATCCAGCAGAGCGCCGTATCTCAGATGTTCCGCGCCAAGCGTGACATCCGAATCACCATTTTCGACGACGGGCACATTGAGGCGAACGAGATCCGCCCCATTCCGGCCCGCAAGTCAGCCGCCTGACACCCACCAACCCGCAAGGAGCAATCCCCGCATGTACGCCAACCGCAATCACCTGCATGACCGCGAGATTAAGGTCCGGGTCGATGAGGACACGTTCAACTTGATCCAGGCGCTGGCGACGTTTCATCGCACGCAGCGCGCTGTGCTGTGCCGTGAGCTCCTGGAGGCTCAGTTGGCCGCCCTGGCTTCGGAGAATACCGGCGATCAGAGCGCGGCCTGAAGGCCCGGAGGAGGGCCCATGCCTACTGAACAAGTTGGCCTGGACCAAGAATCGATGGAGCAGCTGGAGCGGGAGGCGGCGCGTCGCGGGGTGACACCTGACGCGCTTGCCGCCGAGCTAATCCGTCGAGAGCTGGCCAGCCGAACCAAACCACGCAAACCGCGGGGAGCGGTCGCACCGTTTCACCGCAGGGACTGAGCAGGCCCTGATAAGCCCGAAGCACGGGCATAAAAAAGCCGCCTGGCGGGGCGGCTCTTCAAACGTCAATACGGGGGAAATTATGCATACCCGTGCACCTGATCGCAACCCAGTTCCCCCAGAGTCGGAAACGCCGGCTGGGCAGGACTGACATGCAGTACACCATCACGATCAACCAGGTCAAAGCTCTCGAGTGGGGTCTGAACTCCCAGCAGGCGCTACTGTTCGCGTTCGTCTACGAAGTCCCAAGTTGGGCGAACCCGTTGCGCACGGACGATGGGATTTTCTACACCCTCAGCAAAGCCAAAATTATCGAAGAGCTGCCTCTGCTTACTGATAAACCGGACACAGCTTACCGACTCCTGAAGGCGCTCGCTGAGGCGGGCCTTATCATTCTCTCGAGTACCTCCAGCGTCACATTGGTTCGCCTCACCGACAAAGGAAAGGAGTGGAACCGCAAGGCAGACGGGTCGGAAAAATTTCCGACCTCAGAAGTCGACAAGGTCGGAAAGAAATCCGATCCTTCACCTCGGAAAAAAATCCGAGCTACCTCGGATAAATCTCCGAGCATGGTCGGAAAAAAATCCGAGCCAAGGTCGGAAAAATCTCCGACAAATCATGTAACCAGTAATCAGGATACCAATCAGGGTACCAGTCACAGTTTGCAGGAGGGCTCGGCTGCGCCCAGCCAACCTGCCGCGAAGGTGATCGGGGTGATGCCGGTTCAGTGTGAGGAGCCGCGCTGCGAAATCCCCGAGGATATGCCAGGGCCTCGAGACACCTCTTGCAAGACCTACAAAGCTTGGGCGAATTACGCCATGGCCTACCGTAAGCGCTACAACGCTTGGCCCGTCTGGAACGCCAAAGCTGGAGGTCAGCTCGGGCAACTCGTTGATCGCCTTGGCATCGATGTGGCTCACAACGTCGCGGCGTTCTTCCTGAAGATCAACGATTCCCGCTTGATCAACGGCTGTCACAACCTCGGCGACCTGCTGGCCAAGGCCGAGGCCTACCACACCCAGTGGGTCACCAATCGCCAGATGAACGCCACCACTGCCCGGCAGCAGGAGCAGACCCAGGCGAACGTCAACGCCGCTCAGGAAGCGGCAGACGCGATCCGCAACGGCCAAGGGGGTAAGCGCAATGCTTTCCTCTGACCAACAAGCCGAATTGGCCGTGGCCATCTGCGCCACTGCCGAGGCAATGGGGCAAGCGATCAGCGCAGGAGGCGCTCGGCTCATCGCTGAGGACCTTTCGGCCTATGAGCCTGGCGTGATCATTGGCGCACTGCGTGCGTGCCGTAGAGAGCCTGCCGGGCGACTTTCGCTCGGCATGGTGCTCAAGCACATCCACGCGGCAGATACCCGCCCCGGAAAGGATGAAGCGTGGTCGATCGCCCTGGCGGCCAGTGACGAGCACGAGACCGTCGTTCTCACGACTGAAATCCGCCAGGCCATGATCGCCTCCGAGCCGATCCTTGAGGCTGGCGACAAGGTCGGCGCCCGGATGGCCTTCATGAGTGCCTACGAGCGCTTGGTCAGCTTCGCTCGTGCCGAGGATCAGCCGGCCAAGTGGGAAGTGTCGCTGGGCTATGACGCCGGGCGTCGCGTGGTGGCCATCGAGTCAGCCGTTCGTGCCCAGCTCATCACCCAGGAAACCGGGGCCAAGTACCTGGCCGACCTGCGCATCGCGCCCATCACCGATGACGGCCAGGCCATAGCCGGCCTGCTGACAGGGGAAGTGCGCCCGCAGGCCAGCGCCAAGACCCGCGAAAAGCTCGCCGAAGTGCGCTGCATCCTCAAGGCGGCCAAGGCCAAAAAAGACCGCGAGCGCGCCAAGGAAGACCAGCGCCGCCGCATCGAAACCTATCTGCGCAAGCGACAGACACGCGTCGCCATTGCTCAGTTGAACATCAAGCGCGCCGGGCAACCGGCCGGGGAGGGGGTGTGAAGAGTGAAGTCTTGAACAGGAAAACTGATCGGCCTCTCACCCGCGATGACACTTTTCCGCAAGGTTTCAACGGGCTTGAGGCCGGTGCGCGAGATTTTATAAATCTGAAAAGTGTTGATCAAGGGGTCTGCATGGCTGAGTTAACCGTTCGCCTGGAAGGAGACCGTCCATGACCATCGACAAGCAAAAGCTCCAGCCCCTGCTGTGGTCGGTAGTCGCCTCCTGGCGTGCCGGCAGTGATGCCCTCGAGCGCCACACGGACGCCCTGGACGAGTTCCTCGGCGATTCGACGGTGGAGGAGGTGGCGCTGGGCCTGCTGGACGAGATCAGCCAGCTCACCGCCCGGGTGCGTGACGCGGAGAAGCAGCTGCAGGAGGTGGCGGTATGACGGAGAAGATCAGCGTCAACTGCCAGGCAAAGCTCTCCGAGGCCGTGACCATGCTCACCCGCCTGTTCCGCGACAAGAAGTTCGTCGTCGTCAGCATGCGCCCGGGCAAGGACCGCACCCTGGACCAGAACGCTCTGTGGTTCGCCATGTACGACCGCATCGCCAAGAGCACCGAGATGGGCGACATCGAGGACGTGCGCCGGTACTGCAAGCTGCACTTTGGCGTGCCGATCATGCGCGCGGGCTGCGAGGAGTTCCGTACAGGATGGGCCGAGTCGTTCATCCACCTGCCGTATGAGGTGAAGCTTCGCCTGATGGGGCCGTGCGCCATGTTCGGGCCGGATGGCTTCCCGGTCACCCGGCTGTTCGACCGGGCCCAGGGCTGCCAGTACACCGACCGCATCGTGGCTGAGTTCGCGCCGCAGGGCGTGGTCTTCAGCGACCTGCTGAGCGAGGAAGCGGCATGAGCGACGGACTTGGAATCACAACACAAACCACCGTGTTCCTGTCGGCAGATAAGGTCGTGAAGGAGATGGACGCAGAGGACATCGGATCGTTCTGCTCCGCCGTGGCCCAGCGCCTGGACCAGGAGTATGCGGGGCGCGCTGGTGCGGCAGCGGACTTCGCAAGCGGCTTGAGTGAAATGGGCTGCCGGTTCCTAGCCGAGGTGGTCACGAGCTTCTACCAGCGCCAGAAACGGGAGGAACGCTGATGCTCGCCAAGGAGATCAAGCCCAAAAAGTGCAAGGCTCCAGGTTGCGGCAAGCACTTTAAGCCGACCATGACCACGCAGAAGGTGTGCAGCATCGCCTGTGCCAAGGCCATGGCCAAGGATCCCACGTTGCAGAAGATCGCGGCGAAGGCCATCACCAAGCAGGCCCGCCAGGACCTGCAGGAGCGCCGGGAGAAGCTGAAGACCCGCCGCGAGCACATGGCCGAGGCGCAGACAGCGTTCAACGCCTACATCCGCGAGCGCGACGCCGGCCTGCCGTGCATCAGCTGCGACTCGAACCCGAGCGACCACGACCTCATCACCGGCAGCCGCTGGGATGCCGGCCACTACCGGTCGGTGGGTGCCTGCCCGGAACTCCGGTTCGAGCCGCTCAACGTCCACCGCCAATGCGTGAAGTGCAACCGGAACCTCTCGGGCAACGCGGTCGAGTACCGCATCCGGTTGGTGAAGCGCATCGGCGCCGACCAGGTTGATTGGCTCGAAGGGCCTCATAAGCCCCAGCGCCTGACCATCGAAGATCTGCAGGCCATCAAGGCCCTGTACAGGCAAAAACTCAAAGACCTACGGAGGGCAGCAGCATGAAGTACCAGAACGTGATGTCCGCGGTAGTGCGCGCGCTGGCCGCCGATACCATGACCGGCGCCGGCGGTTGCGACTTCGAGCCGAAGGTCCAGGCCTCGAAGCTCAAGGGCGAGATCACCGGCAAGGATGCAGCCATGCTGGTGGATTGCTGGGTGCACGCCCGCCTGCACAGCAAGCTGATCCCGCGGCACTGGAATGCGCTGACGGCCAGGTTCTCGACCCACAAGGCCAAGAAGGTGGAAGCCATCGGCAAGCTGGTGCCGCTGATCGCGACACAGGCGCCGAACCTGTTCCGGTACAAGGCAGTCACTGCCTGGGCCATCCCGCCAGTGAGGGGCGTGCAGGCGCAGTCTGGGCATGAGGTGGCCAGCCGGGCGGCCCGTGAGCGCGCAGAGTTCGACTCGCTGCATGCAGGCGTGACCAAGCACCTGGCGGGCGGAGAGATGCCTGAGGAGGCGGGCCAGGCGCGCCGCGAGCAGTACGTGAAGCGCTCCACCGACATGATTGTTCTGCCGGCCGAGTTCTACGACATCAACACCTGGGACGGCCAGGGCCTGAATCGGACCACCTACTGGCGGTGGAAGAAGGCTATCGAGAGCGTGCTGGATGAGATGGTGGCCGAGGCCCTAGTGGCCGCCGGCAAGATCCTGGAGGACGAAGGCATCTTGATGGCAGATGCCGCTTGACACTCGTGCAACGATGCAACATTATTTGCTCATCCTGTCATTCCTGCGCGTGTTGAGGAGTGACGCACAAAGCCCGGCCATCGCGTCGGGCTTTTTGTTGCCCGTAGGAAAGCGCTTGGACTCGTCTAGCACGGGTCTTTCACGCATATAAAGCGCAGATCGTCATTTCGGCCAAGCTTCGCGCCATAGACGCCAAAAAAAATGTTTCAGGGTGTTGAACGTTTTGATGTCACTTTGCTTCTGATAGTTTGCTTACAAACAACCATGGAAGACCGTGATTATGAAAACATTCATCGCTGCGGCGGTGTTCAGCCTCTTTGCCGTGTCAGCTGGCGCTGCCGAACTGTCCGGTGCCATCGGCGCAACGGGCCAAGGTGGCATTACCGCCCGCGTCGGCCTTGGCTTTAACTGGGATAAGTCCTGGTTCGAGTCGAGCACCGGGCGCCTCACTGGCTACTGGGATGCGGGCTACACCTACTGGGAAGCAGGCGATGCTTCTGGTGGTGCGCATTCGCTGTCTTTCTCCCCGGTCTTTGTTTACGAATTCGGCAGCGGCAACGTGAAGCCATTCGTTGAAGCGGGCATCGGTGTGGCGGTGTTCTCCGGCACATCCGCAGGCGATCAGGAATTCGGTTCGGCGTTCAACTTCGAAGACCGGATCGGTGCCGGCCTGAAGATCGGCGAGACCCAGAAGGTGGGCATCCGAGCTATTCACTATTCCAACGCTGGCATCAAGCAGCCCAACGACGGTATCGAGTCGTACTCACTCTTCTACAGCCATCAGATTTGAATCAGCAATTTCCCGAAATGCCCGCCTTGTGCGCGTATTTTGCTCCCGGGCCCTGGCATCCGCTGGGGCTTTTTCGTTTCTGGACTGTCGATGACGTGACCGGGCCGGTCGGGTGAGGCCTTCTGGCCGTGGATGCGGGTGGCTAGAGCAGTTACTGGTTGCATATCCAGTATTTTGCTGAGATAGTCTTTCCACTCCTCGTGTACAAGGCAGTGAGAGCCAGCTGGTATTGCTGACCTGGTGGAACGAGTGAAGGCCCTGAGCTTCGAGCAATCGCCTTTGAGCGACATGAAAGCGGAATTCTCCGCGATTAATCATTCAACTCAATAGGTGACAAAATGACTGTACGAGTCCTCGGCAAGCACTTCAAAAATCTGTCCTTCAGCGGTATGGCCGCCAAAGTTGGCACGCTGTTTACGCCAGAAGAAAATGTTAACGGCATTGTGCTATACGATCTGCGTACCTGGGCCAATAACATCGTAAGCGTTGGCGTGACAGCCCCGACGACTACCTCGTCCAGGGATCTGCCTATCATTTCTCAGGGTGAGGCGGACTTTCAGCCCATCATCATTCCTGCCGGGCTTGGGGTTTATATGCAGCTCACCCAGACCTACAACATTCCGGCTCTCATTCGCTGGGACTTTCTGAACCCTGATGGCACTGTTGCGTAAGCTCTGCTGAATGCTTTGGGCCCCCATAGCGTGGGGGCTCTTAGCAGAAAAGTGCGACTCTAGCTCAAGTAAAACTTCCAGGTCTTGCCATCGCGCTGGGCCTTTTCTTTTCGGTCCCGCCGCACTCTTCGCTCTGAGCAGGGAGTGCTGCCTAGGCTACCCATTCTAAGCATGCCCCCGGAGTCGAGCGCATGGAGAATTTTCATCGCCTGCTCGACAGGCTTGATCTGCTAATTGCGGGCCTATTCGGGGTTATCGTCGCCAGTTGGTGGCACAAAGACGACCTGACCGACTGGCGCGCATGGATGATCTTCCTGATCACCGGTGTGGCATGCGCGCTGTACCTGACGGGGATGGTCAGTTCATACCTGGGCGTCACCGAGCCGAATACCGTCGCTGGTGTTGGCTTCCTGCTCGGCACCTTCGGTGGCTCCCTACTTGCCGCCATCAACCGAGCAATCAAAGCCGCTGACCTTTGGGCGCTCATCCGCCAGAGGTTCGGGGGAGGCAACCAGCCATGAGCCTTGAAACCATCAACACCATCGCCTGCGGCCTGATCGCCTTCTGGGCAATCTGGTGCGTGCTGAGCGGAAGGGTGCGCGACGGGGTGATCGGCAAGCTGATCTATTCAGCGATCGCCATCAGCGGATTCGTCGTCACCGCCCGCAACCAGAGCCTATTCTTCGGCCAGACCACTGCGGTGCTCACCTTGCACACGACCCTGGCCATGGCTGGCGTCCGGCACATCTTCATGGTCACCTGGTGGCCACGGGTCAAGCGCTGGATCTGTCGGCACTTGGACTGCGAGCGCTGCAAGCCGGCGGAGTAATCCGCGCCACAAA
This sequence comes from Pseudomonas soli, assembly GCF_021283165.2. Taxonomy (NCBI): domain Bacteria; kingdom Pseudomonadati; phylum Pseudomonadota; class Gammaproteobacteria; order Pseudomonadales; family Pseudomonadaceae; genus Pseudomonas; species Pseudomonas soli. The sequence goes on along the minus strand of NZ_CP128543.1, from coordinate 3,539,819 downwards.
ATCGAGGTGCGCCGTTTCGTGGCGCGGAGAACTGAATGACTACCATTGCTTACAAGGACGGCGTAATCGCCTGCGACTCCCGCCAGACCCGCGGCGGCTCGATCGTCTCGGATGACGTTGTGAAGTGCCAGATCGTTGATGGGGTCAGCTTCTTCCTGTCCGGCGCCGTGTGCGATGAGAAGGCCCTGATTGCGGCCTACTTCGGCACTCCGTCGCCGGTGCCTGTCGAGTGCTCCGGCTATGCCGTTGATGGCGGAAGGCTCATCATGGTCGGTCACGACGACAAGACCGGAGTCTGGAAGCAGGACCCCGACCCGGCCAACCCTGACGCTATCGGCAGCGGATCAGCATACGCCCTGGCCGCAATGGATATGGGCGCAAGTGCCGAAGAAGCGGTGCGCGCCGCCATGAAGCGCGACATCTACACCGGCGGCCAGATCGTGACGTTTTGTGTCGCTGGGTAGGTGTGTCGCGGTGCAATCTTCTTGTTCAGTTCATGCCGTCAAAGATGATCTTGGCACTCACCAGTTTCTGATCGTTGAGGGTCAGCGTACAGACGGATTCAGGAATGATCTTGCCTGGCTCGGTTTTCAATGGAGCGCATTTCAGCAGCCCGGTCCGATCACCGAAAGGCAGTTTGAAACCTTGAAAGGTTTTGCTGATTTCAAGCTTGAACGGTTGGCCGTATCCAACTCCAGCAAAGACCCCAGGCTCGCCATCACCTAAGAAACCAGTGGCTGGAGTAGCGCAGATTGTTCCCTCTGTACGCTTGCCATCGATCAGATTTGCGTCTGTGTAGCAGTTAATGAACCCCTTTTGCGTCGCTATGGCACCGGTACCTTTATCGGTCCAGGTTGCCGGAGGCCGCATGGCGCAGCCCGCGAGAAGTGATACGCCAATAGCGGAAATGGCGAGGGGAATGGCTTTAGCGAAGAGCATGATGGAGCGTCCTTTCTAATAGGGGCGCTACAAATACCGGCAACACGCCATCATTTCAAGATTTAGGTGCCCAATGAGCAGACCAATGCCGCCAGGTGATCTGCTCAAATCGCTTTGGCTGAGCCTGAGCCCGGCCGCCGATGTTTGGGATTGGGTGCAGAGCGAAATCCTCGCCGACACCGGCAGCATCCACAATCCAGATCACGCCCACCTGATCGATGCCAACATCGGCGTGCTGTGGGCGTCCAGCGGGTTCGCCAAGCAGGGGCAGGTCGTCCTTGGCCAGGCTGAGCAGCTTATGTTCCGAGCTGGTGGATGGCAGAAGGCTCGGCAAGAGCAACAGATGCGGGAATGGTTCGGTGAAGAGCCGGACTACCTCATCACCCTGGCTGCCGATTACTGCTACCAGTGCACCGACGCTGAGTTCTGCGCCCTGGTCGAACACGAGTTGTACCACATCGCCCAGGCGACCGATGAGCATGGCGCCCCCAAGTTCAGGCAGGACGGGATGCCCAAGCTCTACCTTCGCGGCCACGACGTCGAAGAGTTCGTCGGTGTGGTACGGCGCTACGGTGCCAGCGAAGAAGTCCAGCAGCTAATAGACGCTGCAAGCCGGCCGCCTGAGGTGGCCAAGATCAACATTTCAAGGGCCTGCGGAACCTGTCTACTGAAGTCGGCCTGATTTTTGGACAGGTTTGGACGGATGATCGCCTATGGCAGCCCTATCAAGTGAGGTGAAGGTCTTCGTAATTCAGGCCTTGGCCTGCTTCGATACGCCCTCCCAGGTGGCCGAGTCGGTCCAAAAGGAATTCGGCTTGACCATCACCCGACAGCAAATCGAGTCGCACGACCCCACGAAGGTTTCTGGGAAGGGGTTAGCCGCCAAGTGGAAGCAGCTGTTCGAAGACACTCGCAAGCGCTTCCGCGAAGACATCACTGAAATTCCCATCGCCAACAAGGCCTACCGTCTGCGCGGCCTCAATCGGATGGCTGACAAAGCCGAAGGAATGCGGAACCTGGCACTGACGGCGCAACTGTACGAGCAGGCGGCCAAGGAGTGCGGCGACATGTACGTCAACCGCAAGATCGAACCCGACAAGCCCCTGGGCTCCCAGGCGGACCAGCAGCACGCCGTTGCTGAGTACAAGCTGGAGCCAGACGAAGGTGTCCCGACTACCCCGTACCTATGACCCGCCGGTAAAGCTGACTCCGAAGCAGGCGAACATCTACTGCTGGGGTTTCCAGCCCCAGGCCCGCTTCCGTGACGCGGTGTGCGGGAGGCGGTTTGGCAAGACCTTCCTCGGCAAGGCTGAGATGCGCCGCGCGGCCCGACTGGCTGCGGAATGGGGAGTGAGCGTCGAGGACGAGATCTGGTATGGCGCGCCGACGTTTAAGCAGGCCAAGCGGGTCTTCTGGCGGCGCCTGAAGCAGGCCATCCCTGAGGCCTGGCGCGCTGCCCGACCGAACGAGACCGAGTGCTCGATCACCCTCAAGTCCGGCCACATCATGCGCGTGGTCGGCCTGGACAATTACGACAATCTGCGGGGCTCGGGCCTGTTCTTCGTCTTGGTGGACGAATGGGCGGACTGTCCGTGGGCAGCTTGGGAAGAAGTGCTCAGGCCGATGCTCTCGACCTGCCAGTACACGATTCCCCAGACCGGAGAGTCGCGCAAAGGCGGGCATGCGCTGCGAATCGGCACTCCGAAGGGGTTCAACCACTGCTACGACACCTACCGCGACGGGCAGCCGGGCGGGGAGCCGGACCATAAGAGCTGGCAATACACCTCACTGCAGGGTGGTAACGTCCCAGCCGATGAGCTGGACGCCGCTCGACGCAAGATGGACCCGCGCACGTTCCGCCAGGAATATGAGGCCGGGTTCGAGAACTATGCCGGGGTCGTCTACTACACGTTCGACCGGGTTGAATGCCGCACCAGCGAGCGCATCAAGCCAGGCGAGGCTATCCACATCGGTATGGACTTCAACGTCATGAAGATGGCCGCGGTTGTGTACGTGGTTCGTGAAGGGTTGCCGCTGGCGCTGGACGAGTTCCACTCAGTGCGCGACACGCCCGAGATGATCGAGAAGATCAAGGTCCGCTTTTCCGGGCACAGCGTTTCCGTGTACCCGGACGCCAGCGGCCAGAACACCAGCAGCAAGAACGCCAGCGAGTCGGACCTGTCGCTGCTTAAGAAGGCCGGCTTCACCGTCGTGGTCGACTCACAGAACCCCGGCGTGAAGGACCGTATCAATGCGGTCAACGCCATGTTTCTCAACACCTACGGGGAGCGGCGCATGAAGGTCAACATCGACCAGTGCCCGCAACTGACTCAGTGTCTGGAACGGCAGACCTACACCGACAAAGGTGAGCCGGACAAGGACCCCAAGAAGGGGCACGACCACATGAACGACGCTGCCGGCTACTTCATCGCCAAGCGGTTCCCGATCAAGACTCAGTCCGCCGGCACCCGCCGCATCGGAGGTTTGGCGTAATGCCTGTTCAATCCACCAACCCAGACTACGACGCTCACATCGAAGAGTGGCGGATGATGGACGACGCCCTGGAGGGCGAAGGCGCCATCAAGCGCAGCCCGCGCAATCTGCCCAAGCCTAGCGGCATGATCGAGGCCGAGAAGCTGGACGGCGCCGGCAATGCCTACCTTTACCGGAACTACACCGACCGGGCCCAGTACGAGCACTGGGTGCGAGATTCGCTGCGCTCGATGATGGGCCTAGTCTCCCGGCTGATTCCCGAGGTGAAGTTGCCCTCGGGCCTGAAGGGTCTGGAGGACAACGCCACGGCGGATGGCTTCGGCCTGACCCAGCTGTTCCTGCGGATCGTGCGCCAGGCCATCTCCCATGGGCGAGTGCCGCTGGTGGTCAATATCGATGACCAGGGCCAGCCGTACTTCGCCACCTACGCGGTGCGCAACGCCATCAACTGGGACACCGCCGATCAAGGTGGGCGCCAGGACCTGGTGCTGTCGGTGTTCCGTGAGTTCCGGCGCAAGGAGCAGGATCGCTACAGCCACGAGTGCGAGACGGTGTACCGCGAGTTCTACATGGATGGCGTGGTCTGCCGCACAGGCGTGCGCAACGAGGCTGGCGAGCTGATCGAGGAGGATCGCCCCCTGGGCACAGTAGACGGCAACAACAACCTGGTGCGCGGCCTGGGCTACATCCCCGTCATCTACTGCGGCTCCACCGACAACTCGCCCGACGTGGACGAGATCCCGTTGCTGACCATGGCCAGGGCCGCGCTGAAGTCCTACCAGCTGAGCGCCGACTACTTCACTGCCCTGCATCAGACCAGCCACCCGCAGCCGTGGGTATCCGGCTTGGACGAGAGCGTGGAGCTCAGCGTGACCGGGCCCTCTGCGGCATGGGATCTCGGCCCGAAAGGCCAGTGTGGCTACTTGGAGTTCCAGGGCGCCGGCATCGAAGCTGTCCGCAAAGCGATGGAAGACCAGAAGAACGCCGCTCTCGAAGCGGGCGCCAAGGTCATGGACATCTCAGGCACCGAATCGGGCGAGGCTCGCAAGACCAGGCAGAACGACCAGCACGCCACCCTGCACAGCATCGTCATCACCGCCGCAGAGGCGATCGAACAGGCCCTTCGGTACGCCGCAGAGTGGACCGGTTTCAACCCGGACGAGGTGGTCTTCACGGTCAAGCCTGAGTTCGTGACCCCTGAGGTCAACGCCCAGGTGCTGGCTGAACTGCAAAAGAGCGTCATGGCCGGCACCATCAGCGCCGAGACCTACTGGCAATACCTCACTACTGGGAAGCTTCCCGAGCACCCCTACGACGAAGAGGCCGAACTGATCGGCGACGACCACGGCGCAGGCGGCGTTAACTTGGACAAAGACGATGGCGACGAAACCGGAGCAAACGGCGGACGAGAAGCTGCTGGAGCAGGTCAGCCGCCACTCGGTACTGCTTGAGCGGCTCAAGGCTGGCGAGGTCAAGAAGTTCGAGACCTACCTGCGCCGGGCTGACAGCCATGTTCGTGACCAGCTCACCCGCAAGGAGCTGACCACCTACGGCCGGAGCCGGCTGGAAGAGTTCCTGGGGCGGGTGGGCGGCAAGCTGCTGGAGATCTACAGGGCCTTCAGCGATCGGATGCAGTCCGACCTGGTGGACATCGCGCAGTACGAAGCAGCGTTCGAGGGCCGAAGCTTGGCCAAGGCGCTGCTTATCGATGCGGTCATGCCGGCGGACTCGCTTCTCAGGGCGGCGATAAACACGCAGCCGCTGCAGGTGGCCGGCGTCGATGGCGGCAAGCTGCTCAAGCCGTTCCTGAACGGATGGACCCGAACCGAAGCTGACAGGGTCACCAACGCCATCCGGATGGGTGTCGTCCAGGGCCAGACCAACGCCGAGATCACCCAGGCCGTGCGCGGCACCGCCGCGCAGAACTTCACGGACGGTGTGCTGGCCGTCACGAACCGGAGTGCTCGGGCAGTCGTTCAGACCGCAGTCCAGCATGTGGCCGCCACGGCGCGCATGGAAACGCTCAGGGCGAATACCGAGGTGGTGCCTGGATATCGGATCGTCGCCACGCTGGACCGGAAGACCAGCGTGCAGTGCCGCAGCCTCGATGGCAGAGAGTACGAGATGGGCAAGGGGCCTGTGCCCCCGTTCCACATTCACTGCCGGACGACCATCACGCCGATCACCAGGTTATCAGCGCTGTTCGGGCAGGCTGCCACGAGGGCAGCCGTGGGTGCTGATGGTGGCGGGCAGGTATCGGCAAGCCTCAGCTACTACCAGTGGCTCAAAACGCAGCCAGCGGCCTTCCAGGATGCCGCGCTTGGGCCGGTGCGCGGCAAGCTCTTCCGCGATGGCGGCCTGACGGCCGAGCGTTTTGCCGCGCTGCAACTGGACAAGAACTTCAAACCTCTGACGCTGGAGCAGCTCAAAGAACTGGAGCCGCTAGCGTTCGAGCGGGCGGGGATCTGAGGTAGCATCTTCGTTCTTCTCAAGGAGCTAACATGGATCAAGCCATCCAATTGAAGATCGAAGAGGCCCTCAAGGGGCTGTTCACCGCCGTCTCTATGCTTCAAGAGGCCTATCCGGGCAAGCCCTTCACTCCTGATGGGCGCTTGGTTGGAGACATCGGTGAGGTTGTAGCAAGTCTGGCCTACCGTTTGACTCTGAATGAAGGCCTGACCAAGCATCACGATGCAGTCACTGAGGATGGCCGCAATGTCCAGATTAAAACGACGTTCGGGACCAGCCTCACATTTCCGGTCCATCATGTCCCCGACTACTACCTCGGTATTCGCATGAATCGCGATGGCACATTCGAGGAGATCTACAACGGACCTGGACATTTGATCAAAGCTCAGTTGGTTCGTCGGAAAGCAACCAAAACAGGGCTGCATGGAGGTCTTATGTCCATGCTCAAACGGATGAACGTGCTAGTGCCCGACTCCGAGCGAATACCCAAGCGATAACCCTCATTCTGAACCCGGCCAGGCGCCGGGTTTTTTTATGCCCGCCAGGCGGGCCAATCAATCCCCAGGGGATAGCCATATGCCTTTTGACTTCGATCCGGCCGCTCACGGCCTGACCCTCGACGAAACCCAAACCGCCGCGCTGAAGGCAGCCCTTGGCGGCGAGGTGCAGAAATTCCTGGACGGCGAGGTCTCGGGCCTCAAGACCAAGAACCAGGAGCTGATCGGCTCCAACAAGACCATCAAGACCGAGCTGGACAGACTGAAGGGTCAATTCGAAGGCCTGGATATCGAAGCCGTCAAGGGCCTGCTGGCAAAGGTTGGCCAGGACGAAGAGACCAAGCTGATCGCCGAGGGCAAGCTGGACGAGGTCATCACCCGACGTACCGAGCGCCTGCGCACCGACCTGGATAAGCAGGTCAAGGCCGCCAACGAGCGCGCGGAGAAGGCCGAGGCCTTCGCTGCCAAGTACAGCGACAAGGTGCTGGCTGACTCCATCCGTGCTGCCGCCATCAAGGCCGGTGCGCTGCCCGAGGCCGCTGAGGACATCATTCTTCGCGCCCGCGGCACCTTCAAACTGAGCGAAGACGGCGAGCCTGTCGCCACTGACCGTGCCGGCGAAGTCGTGTACGGGAAGGACGGCAAGACCCCGCTGTCTCCTCTCGAATGGGCGGAATCGCTGCGCGAAACCGCTACCCACCTGTGGCCAAGGGCTCAGGGTGCCGGGCAGACCGGCGACAACGGTGGCAAGGCCACGAAGAAATGGGGCGAGTACACCGAGACCGAGCGTGCAGCGATGGCTCGTGACAACCCCGAAGCGTTCAAGAAACTCCAAGCCACCCGAGGAACCTAACCCATGGCATCTACCCAACTGTCGGACATCTTTGTCGCCGACTACTACGGCACTCTGGAGCCGGTGAACTCTCCAGAAAAGACCGCCGTCTACGAGTCGGGCATCATCACCCGCTCAGCCACCCTGGACAACATCGCCAAGAACGGCCAGGGCACCTCCGAGATCAGCTACTGGCAGGATCTCGACGCCGACGAGGCGCCGAACATCTCCAACGATGACCCCGACGACCTGGGCGCCGTTGGCAAGGCCGAGCAGGGCAGCATGCGTGCCCGGACCCTGTACCTCAACAAAGGCTACGGCGTCTCCGACCTGACTGCTGAGCTGGCCAACTCCGAGCCGATGCAACACATCCGCAACCGCTTCGGCACGTACTGGACCCGCCAGTGGCAGCGCTACCTGATGGGCGCCGGCCGCGGCATCATCGCCGCCAACATCGCCCAGAACGGCGGCGACATGGTCAAGGACTCGGGCGCCTCGATCAGTGCCAATGCCTTCCAAGACGCCGCCTTTACCGCTGGTGACGCCGCCGACATGTTCGGCGCCATCGGCGTGCACTCGGTCGTCATGAACCAGATGGTCAAGCAGGACATGATCGAGTACCTGCGCGACTCGCAAGGCAAGATCATCCTGGCGACTTACCTGGGCAAGCCTGTGTTCATGGATGACGCCCTGACCTACGCGCCGGGCCAGTACCTGTCGCTGTTCTTCGGTCAGGGGGCATTCGGCTACGGCGAGGGCGACCCGCACATGCCTGTCGAGATGCAGCGCAAGGCTGATGGCGGCAACGGTGGTGGCGCCGAGGTTCTTTGGGAGCGCAAGACTTACATCCTGCAGCCGGCTGGCTTTAGCTGGCAGGGCAGCGAGAACCGCAACCTCAGCCCGACCGCCGCCCAGTACGCTGCAGCAGCGAACTGGAAGCGCGTTTTCGACCGCAAGCAGGTTCCGTTCGCCGCGGTCATTAGCGGCACCGCCACCCCTTGAGCCCATGATGCAGGGCGCCGGTCTGGCGCCCTGCGCAGGAGATCAGCATGAAAGTCATCTACACCAGCACCCCGGGCAACGAGCGCGGCACCTGCTATCGCCGCCTGGACCAATTCTTCGGCGTGATCGACGGCGCTACTTCGGTGTCCGTGCAGGGCGATGCCCCACACATCAGCGAGGCCTACCAGCGCCAAGGCATCAGCGTGAGTGAGATCGAGGAAGGTCTGCGCCTGGACGGGCCGACCATCGCCCAGTGGGTGACAGAGGGTTACAAGGCGTCGGCTTATCCGCCGAACGGCTACGCCTCGGTTAGCAGCCAAGCGGAGATCGCCAAGGCGATCGAGGAGGAGGGCGGCGGTGACGCCGAGACTGACCCTCACAAGATGAACGTGCCAGAACTGAAGAATTGGCTCACCGCCAAGGGCATCGACTTCGATGCAAGCGCGAAGAAGCCCGACCTGCAAGCCCTGATCCCGCAGGAGTAGCCGATGACCGACTTCATCACTGTCGCTGACGTTGACGAAAAGCTTGGCCAGGGCTGGGCTGGTGCCGGTGATGCGGTCCTTGCTGTGGCCATGGCCAACGCCTGGCTCACGGCCAAGATCAAGCGGCCGGTGCCCAGCCCGGTGCCTGACGCCATCGTGAGTGCCGGCGCGCAGGTGGCCAAGCTGGCTGCGGCTGGCCAGCTCTACAAGGACACCCAACGCGAGGTGCAGAGCAAGACCGTGTCGGCCCAGTCAGGTACTTCGACCAGCAAGACCTACGTTGCGGGGTCTGTCGATCGCTCGACCGGCGAGAACTTCGCTCTCGACCTCATCGCACCATGGGCCCGTCGCGCCGGCACCATAATGCTCAAGAGGATCTGACCCATGGGCATGCGTGAAGAACTTCAGGCCGAGCTGGCGGAAGCGTTCGATGATCCAGACGGCCTTGCCGACGCGGTGAAGCCCGTAGCCGGGAGCCGCACGGTTAAGGGCGGATATGACCCCGAGATCGGCGGCACCGTCCCGGCCTCTACCACTTACTACGCCGGTCGAGGCGTGTTCGGCAGCTACCTGGCCAAGGAAATCGATGGCACGCGCATCCAGACCGAGGACGTGAAGCTCCTGGTCCTCCAGAACGAACTGTTCGAGGTCCAGGCAGGCGCTGTAACCGATGTCCCAGCGCTGCCCAAGATCGGCGACCAGGTGAGCGGCTACCGCGCACTTAACGTGTCTCAGGACCCTGCCCAAGCGACTTGGACCGTCCAGCTGAGGAAATGATATGGCGCGCGGCTCACATATGGCCCAGCGATACGGTGGCCAGCAGGGTGTCTTCGCTGAGGCAATTCGGGCATTCGCCGAGCAGGCGGAGCAAGCCTTGGACGCCACCTTCCGCGAGATCGTGATCGAAATCGGCAGTAGCGTCATCCGCATGTCGCCGGTAGGCAATCCCGAGCTCTGGGCGGCCAACGTTGCACACCGGGCAAAGGCGACTAGGGCTGCCGATGACTACGACTTCAAGGTCGCGGTACGCAACACACTGATCAACTTGAACCAGGAAAACTTCACCAAGGCCGGCAATCTGCGCAAAGGCGTGAAGTATGCCAAGCCCCTCACCAAGACCGAGCGCGAGCAGAACTTCGCCACCAATGGCCTGGTAGCAGGCCAGGGCTATGTCGGTGGGCGGTTCCGGGGTAACTGGCAGTTCTCCATCGACTCGCCTGCGACCGAAGAGCTAGACCGTATCGACCCATCGGGCAGTGAAGCCATTACCGCGCTCATCACTCAGGTGCAGGCGCTAACCATCGGCCAGACCGCCTACATCGTGAACAACCTGGCGTACGCGGTGCCGCTGGAATACGGCCACTCAACCCAGGCCCCGGCCGGCATGGTCAGGGTTTCCCTGGCCAACTTCCAACGGATCGTTGACGAAGCCATCAGGAACAACAGCGTATGAGCCATGCACGTGCCCGTCAGGCCATCGAGATCAAACTGGCGGCCTGGGCTTCTGCCCGACCCATAAGGGTGGCGAACTTCGAGCAGGCTTTCGAGCCAGGCCCCGACGAAACCTACCTGCGCGCCTTTCTGCTCCCGGCCAGCGCCACCTGCCGCTACTTGGGCGGTGAGGCCTACGAGTACGCCGGGATCTACCAGGTCAGCATCGTGTCTCCGGCCGGACAGGCGCTGGCGACTGCCGAGGCCGTGATTGACGAGCTCAGTAGTGTCTTCCGTGTCGACAGCGAGCTGAGCCGCAACGGCTTCGAAGGCTTGGTCGTCGAGCCGGTAGAGCAGGGCCCCACCATCCCCGAGCCGGCGACTTACACAGTCCCGGTCAGCTTCACCTACCGCGGCATCGCGGACCAACCGCCCGCTGGGGCATAACACCGCCGCACGGCGGGCTACCAAGAGGAAATACACATGGCCGCACGCATCCCGCTGCCGAACGGTTCTGTGCTGGAGATTGCCAGCACCCTGGGCACCGCCGTGCCTTTCACTGCTCTGACCAATGCCAAGCCGCCAGTTGCGAACGCGGCAGGTCACAGCATCGATGCCGACGATATTCTGCTGATCAGCTCCGGCTGGGCTCTCATCAACGACCGCACCGCCAAGGCCGCCAACGTCACTACCGACGCGTTCTCGCTGGCGGGTCTAGATACCACCAACACCGACCGGTACACCGCAGGTGCCGGCGTTGGATCGGTCGTCCCGGTGTCGGGCTGGACGCAGATCTCGAAAGTGACCGGTTTCACGGTCTCCGGCGGCGAGCAGCAGTTCCTCACGGTCGGCTATCTCGAGAACGACGATGACCTGCAGTTCCCGACCAACCGCAACCCGATCAGCGTGTCGGTGACGGTCGAGGACCAGCCGACCGCGCTGTACGTGCCGGTGGTGGAGGGCTACGACGATTCCAAGGAACTGACGGTGATCCGCCTCAAGTTGCCGGGCGGCGGTCAGATCCTGATGCCTGGCTACGTCAGCATCACCAGCACCCCCACCATGGAGCGCAACCAGCTGATGACCCGCACCATCAGCGTCGGCCTGTCTGGCCGTCCGACCCGTTACAGCGCCTAAGGAGAGCCCATGGCGAAGATCAAGATCGCGCAGAACCCGACTTTCACTGCGGTTGTGCAGGTGCCGCGTATCGGCGGCGAGCCGGTGCCGGTTGAGTTCCAGTTCCGGTACATGGACCGTGTGACACTCGCCGGCATGTTCGACCGCTGGAACAAAGCGCGCGACACCTGGGCAGAAAAGGCCCAGAAGGATGGTGCGAGCTGGGAGGAAGTCACCGCTGGTGAAATCACCCTGCAGGCCGAGCAGCTGGGCGAGATCATCACCGGCTGGGATCTGGAGGACGAGTTCAGCCAGGAGGCGATCGTCGAACTGGTGCGCACCTGCACCGGCGCGCCTAAGGCAGTGACCGATGCCTACCAGGCGGCCTACAACCCGGCCCGCTTGGGAAACTGAGGGCGGCGGCTCGGGCGCTGTATGAGCGCGGCCCGTCCGCCGAGCAGCTGGCGGCCATTGGCCTGACCCTGGCTGACCTCCCCGAGGAAGAGTTGGAGGTTTGGCCAGATGCCTGGCCGGCCATCCGAGTATTCGAGGCACTGGGCACACAGTGGCGCCTGGGGCAGGGCGGGCCTTCGGGTCTGGACTACACAGCCATCCCCGCGGTCGCGTCGATGCTTGGAATCAAGCGCCGGGAACTCACTGACATTTTTCCCGATCTCCGCATCATGGAACACGAAGCACTGGCCGTGATGGCTGAAGCGGCGGATTAGGGCAAAGGCTGCCACGTTCGTCCGCATGAAAACAGTGTGAAGCAGCGCCACTTGGGTGCAAGGTGGGTATGGCGGTGAGGCGATAATCCCCATCATGGGTGGCCGACAAGGAGGTTGATCGCGTCCCGCTCAGCGGCGACTCCCAGGTCTGGAGCTCTCGTGTAGCTATATCGCGGCCTCCTTCGCTTGGGAAACCGCCTCAGCCAACGCTTCGCTATCCGTTGGGGACTGTGAGCGGGCCAGTAGGATCAGACATGCCAAGTACGTCAGTTCAATGTGAACCCCTGGGCGACCCTTGCCGTCACGGTAGGCAGTCTCCTGTGCCAACACTTCGCCTGGGGGAATGATGCTATGCCAGTTAGCCAAGGCGTCAGGTCCGTTGCGGTCTATCCTCAAAACGCCCTTAGCGACCAAGTCGGAAAACACCTTAACGAAGGTAGAACGCAGCTCATTGTGTCGCCTTCCCGGGATCGCTCGGGCAAGGTCAGAGGTGCTGGTGATAATTGTCATAATTGCCTTGTGTTCGTAGGGCGATCCATTTACCGCTGAAATGAAGTTTGAAAAGAACGAGTTCATGGGCGCCGAGCTAGATGTTCTGGCTAGGCACGCTGAGCATGAAGCTGCTCTTGGTGGTCCTGTAGCTAAGGCCGCTAAGGCCGCTGGCCTGGAAGATCCTCAGACCTCACTGAGTGTGGGTGCTTCGGAGGACCATGAAATTTGTGAAGCGTTTCTTGGATATCGTTTAAGGAGAGGGCTCACTCTAGAATTCAACTCGTGGCTGTTCACTGAGTTGCAAGTGCACCGGCTACGCTCCGTCACGCTGTCTCTTCCGACAGGTCACAGAAGAGGTCCTGCCGTCCATCTGCCGGACATTTCGCTATGAAGCCAATAAGCTCAGCAACCCTATTGCTCAAGCGCTGCGCAGTGGGCTGGCAGCCATCAAAGATGATGGTCCGTACCACCGCTGGTTATCACAGCCCGAGTATTGGCCCAAGATCATCATCCGTTCTCACGGCTACGAAAGCGTTGTCTTGATAGTCGAAGGGGACCATTGCCCAAGCCTCCCCGTGCCCAAAGTCCTCCCGATGCAGATTCATGAAACGGTTGAGGTGAGCCAGTGCATTGCCGCGAGGTGGCATCTCATCATCATGAGCCCACGTCTCGATCACGATATGGCCTTGATGGCTAGGTCCCTTGACCTCCCAAAAGATACCGAAAGGCCCCGAGCAAGCGGTCAAGGTGATGGCAGGTGTGTAGCTGGCTTGTACGTTTACGGGTTGGATGGTCAAAATTCGACTCCTCATCAGTTAACACTGTGCATGTTTTATTCGAAAGCACCATCTAGTTTCAGAAAGCAACCCCCAGATTCCGCAGCCCCTTAGTCGAAGCGATTTTGCGGTTTCTTAACCGCGACGACGGAGCATCACAGCAGTCACACGAACTACCGTTAGCGGGAACGCAAGGACGATCAGTAGACGCCCTAAGAGGAGCAGGGAGGCGCGCCATTACGACCATTACGGGAGGCAACTAGCGCTTCTTCAAAGTGACGCGAAGCACGCGAAGTAGACGTGCTCCGCGACATTGTGCCACCAACTTGGTCAATTGACCAACTTCTCGCCCCGACCTTCACTGAAAGACCTTGGCGATCAGTCGTGAACACCAAAACCATGTGGGCGGGAACCTTATCCAGAGCAACAATGCAAAAACCACCAGAAAGGCGCTAAAGATCCCGACTAGGCGTCCTTTGCAGAGCGGACGGCGGACAGGAACAATCCGCTTCGCTTGTATTAGCGGCCTCCAGTGGAAGCATGAGCAGCACTAGAGGAAGCCGTTCCGACTGTCGGGTTGCTGAGCTTTTTTGGCGCCAAAGTCTTGTGTACGTACCTCACACCGCTATGGTGGGAGAGCACTCACGCATAGACCAAAATCAAAGGAGGACGGCATGAAGATACGTGGGGACGTGTTTTGGAAATGGGCTGATCCCACCTTGCACCACCGGGATCACGATGAAATGCTCGACGATGGAACCTCAATAGAAGTTGAGGTACGGCTGTCGCAAACGGGTAGCACACAGTTGTTTTTCGGAGTTTATGGCCCCACCGGGCAAGCGGTGCACGAGGAAGCCTTTGATTCTCGACCTGGTGAGACCATGACTCGAGCTCTTGCCTGGGGCGTAGGTCGTGCCAGGCAGATCGCCGTTGAAGGTCCGACTAAGAAAGTCGCGGCCTGTGTTTGACAGCCGAGGGCAAGAAATTAAGCCCAGCCATGCGCTGGGCTTTTCACGTCCGAAGGTCAGTAGCCAGCCGGCTGGTCAGTGAGCCCTAAAGAGGCCAACACGAAGTCAGCACGCTCGGCCACGCAAACTTTGGGCACCAGCGATACCGAATAGCCTAGAGAAGGATAAGTTGTCTGGAGCCGTTCATATTCACGCAGAGCGGCAGTCATGTCGTGGCGACGCTCATCGTCCTGCACGTAGATTTCAGGCCATGGGGGCGTTAGGAAAACGTGTGAATGGTAGCGATTCTGCTGACGTAGTTTGTCGAGTATGGGCTCATCGGTCAGCGCTTGAAGGGCCGCAGCTGCATCAACTAGACCCCGATCGAAGAACACCCAGTGAGAACCGCAGGCTGGTGCATTGGCATAGTCATCCAGAGCTACATTGATTGCGCGCCGCAAGAAGGCCTCCATGTCGAGCCATGGCAACGCTTGTCCCCCAGTATGTATTTGCTCTTGCACGACGCGCCGCCCCGGCTCTTCGATCACGGCGTATCCGCGTCGCTGAAGCTCGGAGAGAAGCGTGGATTTGCCTCCGCCTGAGCAGCCGGAAATGATGACAAAATTGCTCATTATGATGTGCCCATCCTCTACGAATGATTGCTGTGACAGATCACGGTTTAGCACGCCAGCGTATAGCTAATCGGTGCCGCTGTTTCACCCCCCAGGGATCACCAATTCCGAATGAATTTTTTGGTTCAATTTGTACTCCATCAGCCGTGGACTGAGAAAGGAGATGGCTTGATGGCAGGGCAGCAGTTGTATGTGATCGAGTATGAAATCCGCGGTGAGTACCGCACCTTCATAATCCGACTTGAACGGATGGACAATGTTGAGGCGTGGCACTGGGCGAGCTGTGATGCTGGAGTGGGTATAATCCCGCGCTTTGGTCAGCACAAGATCAAGAAGGTCAGCCGTCCTATGGCTGAGCGTTACGGAATTACTAATGTGCGGTGGCGGGCAGCTGGTGATGGCCCGGAGTTTGTCGCACCCGCTATCGATACGAAAAAATTCAGCAGCGCTGATTAAAGTTCGGGCTGACGGCGCCGGGGCGTTTCGGCGCCCTGGAAGTCACCTTTGGGTAGAGACAGTCGTCGTTTACCGTCCGCCGCTGTGGCTATTTGGCCGTTATCCGACCTGCCACAGAAGCATTATCGCGCATTCGCGAAATTGCCGCTTAGGCAAAGCTTGACAGTCCGCTTTATTGTTTGGGTCATCAGCGATGCATTGCCATGTACAGAGCTTTTAATTTGGGCCGTTGTTTTTTTCACGTACCACTCTGACTGCGCCGGTTAATTCTGCCTCGGCATCAGCCGTAGATTCGTCAGCTACCCATCCCCAGTTTGGACTAAGTGACAGACCTGCAATTGCCTTCAGGCGCATATCGTCTGCGGTGATTCCGTATTGTTCAGACGCTGACAGCGCTGCATACAACGCTTGTTCTAAGGCGGTGATACGCTTGGACTCGGCGCTCATGCTTCGTACTCCTTCCTTTCTGAAGCACGTTACTGCGCCCCATATCTCTGGGGACTATACGCCCTGCAGGTGGTGCGGAAGGGAAAACAAATGCCCGACGGCTGGCGCTTGGCTTCGGTCCGTGTTTGTGGTCACCCCTGGCCCCGGCGCTTCCACGCATAGTGCTCCCATAGCGGGCTGGTGTGGAAAGCTCGCATCAGATGCATGCTTCGTAGCTCTTCGATCTTGGCAATGGCCTCAGCCCGATCCCTGGCGCGGATCGCATCCACTGCTTCCGCCCAGTGCTCCAGCGCCTCGGCAAATCTCCGCTTCTCATCTTCGGGCATCTTCGCACCCTTCATGTGAGTGGTTGGGGAGGGTAAGGGTAGACCAAATGCGCGCGGGGCGGATGGCGCTTGCCGGCGAGCGGCGGCGGCTTCCGGGCTGTGGTAGATTGCCCTCATCAACAAGGAGGGTAAGGAATGCTGGTGCGCGCTTCGATTTTGGCGTTGTCGATACTGCCAACTATTTGCCAAGCAGGATGGGTAAGCAGCGAAATTAAGGATGAGATGCGCTCGTCTAGCACCCAAATGTACACACAAGAGTCCAGTCCTATAAATGGTTCTGGGACGAAGCTGACGGTTAGAGTTTTTGATAAGGGGGATGGCGCTCCCTCTGCAATGCTTGACCTTTCAGGGTCTAGGGTCGACGGATGTCCAGAGCGGGGTGAAACTACCTGCGAGCTTGAAGTTAGATTTGGCGATGGGGCAGTAAAGAAAGTCCTATTCTCAACGGAAGATGGTAAACAGTTTATACCCACAGAAATGGGGGCATTTTTCGGCGCGCTGTACCATGGGGACAAGCTATTCGTAGAAATGCATGTTGATGGTTACCCATACCAATACAGATTTGCCTTAGATAGTCTGCCGATAAAGTACGAGCAGCATCCTGAGATTGAAATCCTAGGATTTAAGCTCGGGTCCAGGTATCAAGCAGAAAGACCAGCCCTTGATGGAAGCAAGGTCAAAGGTGATACAGAGTGTTTCTGGGGAGAGAATACCCAGGACGTATTCAAGGGGACGAAGGTCGAAAAGGTCTCGATGTGCTTCTACAAGGGGGTCTTTTATCAGGCGATTATTACCCCTGGGAACCAAGCTGCTTACCAGGCCGGCTACAGCCTCGTAGTGAAAGCATTTGGCAAGCCAGATCCAGATGGCGTCTACCCTCGGTGGCCTGATGATAAGGATCTGCGAATCAGTAGAAACATCAGATCTGCAGCATATATGGCGCTCAAAAAAGGCGACTATAAAGCACCATTCTTGATTACCGATGAATCATGGGATCTGCTGGTGCCAGACTCCAAATAACTATCGTAGGCCTCATAAAACCGCCCAAGGGCGGTTTTTTGTTGCCCGGAGAAAAACATGACCACCATCGCCTCCCTTGGCCTACAGATCGACTCCGGCGATGCCGTGGAGGCGAAAGACAACCTCGATCAGCTAACGGACGCCGGCAAGCGCAGCGAGGAGTCGGCTGGACGAACTGGGCGCGCCTGGGAGGCAGCGCTCGGCAGTCTGCAGGGTGACACCCGGCAGATCGTTCAGGAGCTACAGGCTCTCAATGCCAAGCAAACCGAGCTGGCGCAGCAGATGGCTACAGTGGGTCGCGCTGTCACCACCGCCTCCACGGCGTTCAGCAGTGCTGCTGCGAACATGGGGGCGTTCCGGACCGAGGCTGCGCAGGCGGGAAAGGTGCAGGAGGCGCTCACGAGCGCCACGGATGCTGGCGCCCAGGCCGGTCGGCGCGCCGCCGAAACCGCCGACGAGCAACAAGCCAGGATTCTGGAAGTTGCAAAGGCCTCGCTGGAGGCCAGCCAGTACGTCGAGTCGCTGAACCGTGCGACCGAACAGACGGCCGAGGTCACCGCCCAGGCGAACGCCGTTCTATCGGACAAGGCCAGCCGCCAGGCCGCCATCAACGGTCGTGCCCAGGCGCTTCTGGCGACCGAGGAGCGTCTGGCCCAGGCAGCCAAGAGAACGGCTGGAGCTCAGCGTGAGGAAGGCCAGGCGCTCGAGGATTTGCTGGGCAAGATCGACCCGACCGTGGCTGCCATGGGCCGGCTTGACCAGATAGAGCAGAAGCTGAAGGGCTTCCGCGCCAGCGGTGCGCTCGACGCGGAGACTTTCGGCGAGTACCAGGCGAAGATCGATCAGGCACGCACTGCACTGGGCGGAGCCGATGCTGCGCTGAATAAGACCGGCATGTCGGCCAAGGCCACTGCAGCTGCACTACGCGGCGTGCCAGCGCAGTTCACCGATATCGTGGTGTCTCTGCAGGGCGGCCAGGCACCGCTCCAAGTGCTGCTGCAACAGGGCGGGCAGCTCAAGGACATGTTTGGCGGCATTGGCCCTGCCGTTAAAGCCCTCGGCGGTTATGTCTTGGGTTTGGTGAATCCGTTCACCGTGGCAGCAACCGCGGCTGGTGTACTGGGATACGCTTATTACTCGGGGAGCGAGGAGGCTGTCAGGTTCCAGAAAGCGCTGATCACGACCGGTAATGCTGCTGGCACAACCTCCGACCGGCTATCTGGCATGGCGCGCGAGGTTTCGGCCACTATCGGCACCACCGGCGCGGCATCCGAAGTGCTCACCAAGCTGGCAGACAGCGGCAAAGTCGCCTCCGATAGCTTCGTCGGGATCACAGAGGCCGCTCTCGAGTGGCGTTCTGCGACTGGGCGGGCGGTCGAGGAAACCGTCGCTGAGTTCGTCAAAATCGGCAAGGACCCAGTGGCCGCCGCGAAGGATCTAAACGACCAATACAGCTTCCTGACTGCGTCGACCTACTCGCAGATCCTCGCATTGAAAGAGCAAGGCGACACCATCGGGGCGGCCAAGCTACTAACCGACACCTACGTCGACACCATCAAGAACCGCAGCAAAGAGGTCACAGAGAATCTTTCCATATGGGAGCGAGGATGGAAGGCGCTGCGCGGGGAGGTCGCTGCCACCGTGGACTCGGTCAAGAACATTGGCCGTGACCAGGACCTCGCAAGCCGTATCGTCGAGACTCGTCAGCGTGTCGCTGCGGCGCAGAGTGCTGTAAATGGTGACCCGGACGACACGGCAGCGCAAAAGAAGCTGACCGATGCGAGCCTCGAGCTGAAAGGGCTGATTCAGCAGCGTGACACCCTGGAGTCCATAGCGAAGGCCAGGGAGCTGGACGTCAGGCAGCAGAAAGCGGCAACGCTTGCCATGGACAAGATCGATGCATTGGAGAAGTCCGCCAGGACAAACGCCGAAAAGCGGGCTGATGCGCTCAAGGAGTACCAAAAGTCCCTGGATGCAATTCGCGAGGCGAACCCGAACGACGATCGCCTGAAACCGGAGAACATCGCCAGGGTTAAGGGCGATATTGCCAAGCAGTTCAAGGATCCTGCCGGCCGAACAGCATCGGTCGACCTTTCCGGGTTCAACGACCAGAAAAACGCGCTGAGCGCCATCCTGGCTGAGTACAAGAACCACCAGAAGGAGCTGGATGCGGCGCAGAAGGCCGGGATCATCACCCAGGAGTCGTACGCCTCCCAGCGCGCCGCGATCATAGAGCAGCAGAAGGCTGAGGTCACCAACGCCTACGAGGCCGAAATTAAGGCCCTGGAGGACGCAAAAGGCCGGAGCAGCACCAACGCCCAGCAGCGCATTCAACTTGACCAGAAGATCGCCGATGCCCGGGCCGCTATGGTCAAGGCGCAGAAGGATGCGGATTCTGAATTAGCCGTGCTCGCGACCAATGAGCAGGGCCGCCTGGCCAAGCAGGCGAGGGCGGTGCAGACCTACACTGATGCCCTTGATCAGCAGGTCAAGGCCCTGAGGCTTCAGGGGCAGCGAGCTGCCGATGGCCTGGGCCTTGGCGACCGTCAGCGCGCCTTGCAGGACCAGCAGAACGGCATAACCGACCGCATGAACCAGCAGCGTCTTGACCTGGCCAACCAGTACGGCGACGGCTCACGTGGCATGAGCCTCGACGAGTACAACCAGAAGTTGGGAGCCCTGAAGAAGACTGAGCGGGACCTACAGGAAACTACCGTCGCCAACTACGATGCCATGACGGCGGCGCAGGGTGACTGGCGCAACGGGGCATCGTCTGCGTTCAGCAGTTACCTGGAACAGGCCCGAGATGTCGCCGGCCAAACCCGCACGCTGTTCAGCAACGCTTTCTCCAGCATGGAGGACGCGATCGCCAACTTCGCCATCACCGGCAAGCTGTCGTTTTCCGACTTCACCAAGTCCGTCCTGGCGGACATGGCCAGGATTGCGACGAGGCAGGCGATCACCGGCATCGCCGGTAGCCTTTTCGGATCGGCCATCGGCGGGTTCATCGGCGGTGGCGCTTCGGGGGGGGTGGGCGAGGGAACCATGACGGGGTTCAGCGAGGGCTCTTTTGTGCCCAATGCCAAGGGCGGAGTGTACGACTCGCCGAGCCTTTCCCACTTC
This sequence comes from Pseudomonas soli, assembly GCF_021283165.2. Lineage (NCBI taxonomy): Bacteria > Pseudomonadati > Pseudomonadota > Gammaproteobacteria > Pseudomonadales > Pseudomonadaceae > Pseudomonas > Pseudomonas soli. The sequence continues at coordinate 3,519,608 of NZ_CP128543.1, read as the reverse complement.
AGCAACCAGGTGCACAGCACGCCTCAGTTCTTCGCATTCGCGAAGGGGGCAGGCGTGTTTGGTGAGGCGGGCCCGGAGGCGATCATGCCGCTGTCCCGGGCGCCTGATGGAAACTTAGGGGTTCGCGCTGTAGGCGGATCTGGCGCTGGTGGCTCCACGTCCATCTCAGTCAGCGCACCAGTGAACATCAGCGTCCCCGATAGGAGCGGCGAGGGGATGGAGCTGGACCAGGGCCTGCTACAGCAGAACATGCAGAAGCAGATGGAAATCGCCGCCCAGAAAGCCGTCGCAGAGTCCTGGCGGCCAGGCGGAATCAGCCACCGAAACGCTACGCGGAGAACCTGATGGCCATTGAAACCTTCCGCTGGGCTACTGAGCGCGGCGAGACCCCCGACATCCAATACCGGGTGCGGGAGTCTCGCTTCGGCGGTGGATACCGCCAGGTCGTTGGCGACGGCCCGAACAATAAGGAAGACAGCTACCCGGTGACCATCACCGGTAGAAAGTCACGGGTGCTGGAGGTCATGGCTTTCTTCGACCGGCACGCCGGCGCGAAGGCGTTTCTCTGGAGCACACCTCTCGGCGAGCTGGGCCTGTTCACCTGCGTCGACCCGAAGCCGACCCCGATGGGCGGCGATCAGTTCAAGGTCACCGCCACCTTCCAGCGGGCCTTCCACCCGTAAGGAATCACCATGACCCTGATCAAAGACATCCAGCTGCTCCAGCCGGGCAGCGAGGTGCTGCTGTTCGAGCTCGACGGCTCGGATTGGGGCGCCGACATACTTCGCTTCCATGGGCACGCGATCCCGCACTCGCCCGCAGAACTGGCGGCGGCCGGCGCGGATGCCGACCAGCTGCCGGCCAAGTCGATCTGGTGGCAGGGCAACGAGTACGACGCCTGGCCGATGCAGATCGAGGGTATCGAGGCTAATTCGGACGGTACCGCGGTGCGGCCGACGATTTCGGTCGGCAACGTCAATGGCCGGATCACAGCGCTGTGCCTGGCCTTCGACAACCTGCTCGAGTTCAAGCTGACGATTCGACAGACCCTAAAACGGTACCTGGACCCGGTGAACTTCCCCGCTGGCAACCCGGAGGCTGACCCGACCCAGGAGAGCACGGAGGTCTGGTACATCGACCAGAAGGTGTCGGAGAACGGCGCTACGGTGTCGTGGGAGCTGGCCAGCCCGGGCGACGTCGGCGGCGAGAGCATCGGCCGCCAGATGACCCAGCTCTGCCACTGGTCCATGACCAACGGATACCGCGGGCCGAACTGCGGCTACACCGGTCCGTACTTCGATTTCGACGGAAACCCCACTGACGACCCCGCTAAGGACCAGTGCAACGGCTGCCTGGATACCGGGTGTGTTGCGCGCTTTGGCCAGGGCAACCAGCTGCCTTTCGGCGGTTTCCCAGCCGTCTCCCTGATCGCCAGGAGCTGATCATGCTGAAACATATCCTCGCCGCCGTGCAGCAGCACGCCGCGGCGGAGTATCCGCGCGAGTGTTGCGGACTGCTCTTGGCCGTGGGCCGCAAGCAGGTGTACTTCCCCTGCATCAACGTGGCCACCGAGCCGACCGAAGAGTTCCGCATCGCGCCGGAGCAGTACGCCGAAGCCGAAGACAAGGGCCAGGTGATCGGCATCGTGCACTCGCATCCCGACGCCACCAGCCGCCCGTCGCCGCGAGACCTGGCCATGTGCGAGGCCACGGGACTGCCATGGCACATACTTTCGTGGCCGGAGGGCGACCTGCGGACGATAACTCCCACCGGCGATACGCCGCTGCTGGGCCGGCCCTTCGTGCACGGCGCCTGGGACTGCTGGCAGGTATGCGCCGACTGGTACCAGCGCGAGTGGGGCTTGGGCTTCCCGGCATACGTCCGTGAAGACGGTTGGTGGGAGCAGGCCGCCGGCCCGAGCCTGTACGAGCAGGCCTACGAGGCTGCTGGTTTTTACCAGGTAGACCGGCCCGAACGCGGCGACATGATCGTCATGGCCGTTGGCCGGACGGTGCACCCGAACCATGCCGGCATCTACCTCGGCGGCGATCCCAAGCTGCCCGGCGAGAAAGCCGATCTGTACGGTCCCGGCCCATTCCTCCTGCACCACCTGTACGGCAGGCCGTCAGAGGTGATCATCTACGGCGGTCCCTGGCATGACCGTGCCCGCCTGATCCTGCGGCACAAGGAGGCTCGATGAGCGCAATCGCCTACAAGCCCATGACGACCATCAAGCTGTCTGGATCGCTGGCCCAGAAGTTCGGGCGCACCCACCGCCGGCAGCTCGATAGCGGTGACACCTGGGAGGTGTTCAAGGCCCTGAAAGCCACGCTGGCCGGGTTCGAGGATGAGGTACGACGCCTCGACGGTATGGGCCTGCGCTTCGCCGTGTTCCGGAACCGGCAGAACGTCGGCCTCGAGGACTTCGAGCGCGGCGGCGTCCGCGAACTGCGGATCGTGCCGGTGATCGGTGGAAGCAAGCGCGGGGGGCTGCTGCAGACAATCGTCGGCGTGGTCATGGTGGTTGCCGGCGCTGTCACCGGCCAGGCGTGGGCGATGCAGATCGGTGCGGCCATGGCGCTTGGTGGCGTCATCCAGATGCTCAGCCCGCAAGCCAAGGGGCTGTCGCAGAGCGCGGCGCCGGAGAACAGGCCGTCCTACGCCTTCGGCAGCGCGAATAACACCACCGCCAGCGGAAACCCGGTACCGATCTGCATCGGCGAGCGCCGCTGGGGTGGGGCGATCATCTCCGCATCGGTCTACGCCGAAGACAAGGCGTAGCTAGCGATGGGCGTATGGCACTGATAGCATAAGGCCTCTATCGCACTCAAAAGGATGCCACAGTGTACGTTTACAAAATGGTCCAAGTTCCTCCAAATGTTGAAGTTCAAGCAAAACAGCATAAGGGGAATGAGGCTGCCGCATATTTGCAGTCCGTGGTCAATGCAAACGCCGAAGACGGATGGGAGTTTTATCGCGTGGACACTATCGGAGTTGCTGTAAAGCCAGGTTGCTTTGCCGCCTTGTTTGGAAAGCAAACTGAAATGTCTAATTACTACGTGATCTCTTTCCGTCGTCCGGCATGATCTCAAGGCTTTCAATCCTATTGATCAAACTTTATCAGCGGTGTGCTCCTGACAGGATCAGATCAGCTTGCCGCTACACTCCTTCGTGTTCGAGCTATGCATTGCTAGCTATTGAAAGGTACGGTGCTCTCCGAGGTTGGAAGCTAGCCGTGGCGCGAATCTATCGCTGCAAGCCTCCGAATGGAGGAGAAGATTACCCATAACTAAACCCGCTGCGGCGGGTTTTTTCTTGCCCGGAGGAAAGCATGGGCGCAGCACTTCAACCTGCCGTAACCGGCGCTAAGGGCGGCGAGAAGAAGCCCAAGGCGCCCTACGAGGCCCCGGACAGCCTTCGCTCCACCAACATCGCCAAGGTTCTGCTGGCCGTGGGCGAGGGCGAGTTCGACGGTACGCCGACTGACCGAGACATCTACCTCGACAACACCCCGATCATGGACGTCAGCGGCAACGTGAACTTCCCGGGTGTGAAGTGGGAGTGGCGCCGCGGTACCGTGGAACAGGACTATATCCAGGGCATCCCTGCGATCGAGAGCGAAACGTCGGTCGGCGTGGAGCTGCGCAGTGATCAGCCGTGGACGCGTGCGTTGAGCAACACCAAGTTGTCGGCTGTGCGCCTGCGCTTCAGCTGGCCACGCTTGCTCCAGCAAAACCCAACCAATGGCGACACGACCGGTTACACCATCGAGTACGCGATCGACATCGCCACCGACGGCGGCGCCTTCGTCGAGGCGCACCGGAACGCGGTCAGCGGCAAGACCAGCAACGGCTATCAGCGCTCTGTGCGCGTCGACCTGCCGGCAGCCACCTCGGGCTGGGTGATCCGCGCCCGGCGCCTCACGCCGAATGCCAACACCGGCGCCATTGCCGACACGATGACCATCGCGGCCTACACCGAGATCATCGACCAGAAGCTGCGCTACCCCAACACCGCGCTGCTCTACATCGAGTTCGATGCCGAGCAGTTCCAGAACATCCCGTCGGTGACTGTGAAGTGCAAGGCGCGCCGCTGGCCGGTTCCGACCAACTATGACCCGATCGCCCGCACCTACACCGGCGCCTGGGACGGTACCTTCAAGCAGGCCTGGACCAACAACCCGGCTTTCGTCACCTATGGCCTGTGCGTCGAGGACCGGTTCGGCCTGGGCAAGCGCATCAAGCCGTGGATGGTCGACAAGTGGGAGATGTACCGCATCGCCCAGTACTGCGACCAGCTTGTGCCGGACGGGGTAGGGGGCCAGGAGCCGCGGTTCCTGTGCGACATGAACCTGCAGGCCAAGGCCGAGGCCTGGACGCTGCTGCGCGACTTGTCCGCCATCTACCGGGGCATGGTGTACTGGGCGCAGGGCGCGCTGTTCATGCAGGCCGATATGCCCCGGGCGCAGGACTTCGACTACGTGTTCACGCGGGCGAACGTCATCGACGGCGAGTTCACCTACGGCGGCGCCGAGCGCAGCACGCACTACAGCCGTGCCCTGGTGAGCTATGACAACCCGGGGAACAACTACGACACCGACGTGATCCCGGTCACCGACCTGGCGCTGCAGCGTCGGTACCAGGATCGACCCATCGAGATCTCGGCCATCGGCTGCACCCGCGCTTCCGAGGCCCAGCGCCGCGGGAAGTGGGCGCTGCTGAGCAACAACCAGGACCGGACTGTCACGTTCAAGACTGGCATGGAGGGCCGCATTCCGCTGCCTGGTCACGTCATCCCGGTGGCGGACGAGTTGCTTTCGGGGCGGCCCAACGGTGGCCGCATCGCTGCGGCGGCCGGCAAGGTCGTGACCCTAGACCGTGACACGCAGATCAAGGCCGGCGACCGGCTGATCATAAACCTGCCCAACGGCAGCGCGCAGGGGCGCACCGTGCAGTCGGTGGCCGGTCGCGCTGTGACCGTGACCACGGCCTACTCGGTCCAGCCGGAGCCCGAACTGCAGTGGGCGATCGACGCCGACGACCTGGCGATTCAGTTGTTCCGGGTGCTGAAGACCTCACGGACCACCGATGGCGAGCACGAGATCACCGCCCTGGAGTTCAACCCGAGCAAGTTCGCGGCTATCGATACCGGCGCGAAGCTCGAGGAACGGCCGATCAGCGTCATCCCGGTAACTACCGTGCCGCCGCCGGCGAGCGTGACCCTGACGTCCGACTACGCGATTGCCCAGGGCCTGGCCGTCAGCACGATGACCATCGCCTGGCCAGCCGTGGAAGGGGCCGTGGCCTACGACGTTGAGTGGCGCAAAGACAGCGGCAACTGGATCCGCCTGCAGCGCACCGGCACCGCGTCGGTGGATGTGGTCGGGATCTACGCCGGTCAGTACCTGGCCCGCGTGCGTGCGGTCAGTGCTTTCGACATCACTTCCACCTGGCGCAGTTCGGTGCTCACCGACCTGAAAGGGAAGGAGGGAACGCCTCCGGCGGTTACGTTCCTCACGGCCACCAGCGAGATTTTCGCCATCCGGCTGAAGTGGGGACTGCCGCCCGGGGCCGAGGACACACAGCGAACGGAGATCTGGAGCAACCCGATCAACGACCTGACCAGCGCCACCAAGCTGGCGGACCTGGCCTATCCACAGTCAGAGCACGTGATGTCCGGCCTGGCCGCTGGTGCTGCGTTCTTCTTCTGGGCCCGCCTGGTCGACCGGACCGGCAACATAGGCCCGTTCTTCCCGGTTCCGCCAACGGCGGTGCAGGGCATCGCCCAGACCGACCCAGGCCCCATCCTCGACATGATCTCCGGCGAGATTGACGAGTCCATGCTCGGCGAGCAGTTGAAGAACAAGATCGACGGGCTACAGGACCAGATCAACGCCCTGGACGGCCTGAAGGCCTACGACAAGGGCGAGCCCTATGAGGAAGGCCAGATGACGGTGGTCGATGGCCGGATCTATCAGGCTATCCATGACGTACCAGCCGACCCGAGCGGAGCCAATGCGCCGCCAAACGCTTCGTTCTGGATCGACGTTGGTCAGTCCATCGAGTCGGCCAATGGCCTCGCCCAGCAAGTGCAGACCAATACCGCCAAGATCGAGGAGGTGGACGGGAAGGTCGAAGCATCAGCCAGCCAGCTGAGCGCGCTGCAAGCGGCCTGGCGCCCTGACAGCGCGGAGGGAGAGCTTGCGGATGCGCTCGCGGGCTGGAGCTCCAAGGCTCGTCTGGCTCGCGAGCAGATGGTCCGAGCGAGCGAAACCGAGGCGCTTGCGCGCAGCTCCGAAACGCTCGACGCCAAGATTGGCCAGACCAACGCAACTGTCCAGACCGTCAGCCAGGCCCAGGCCAACCTCGAGGGTAAGGCCAGCACGATGTGGTCGGTAAAGATGCAGCTGAACGCCCAGGGGCAGTACGTCGCCGCCGGTATCGGTCTCGGCATCGAGAACGGCCCGGCGGGCCTGCAGAGCCAATTCCTGGTGTCGGCTGACCGGTTCGCCGTGGTGAACAACATCAACGGCACGCTCTCGTCGCCGTTCGTTGTTCAAGGCGGTCAGGTGTTCATCAATCAGGCGCTCATCAACACGGCCTACATCCAGCAGATTGTCCTCGGCATGACGCTCAGATCGCAGGCGGTGAACTCGCAGGGGCAACCGCTGATCGAGCTGAACATGGTTACAGGTGCCGTGGCGATTCGCGGGCAGGATGCCAGCGGCTCGACCCTCATTACCAATGGCCAGGTCAACACCTACTTCACCAGCGGCAACCCGGCTACCAAGATGGGTATCGGCATATGAGCACAGGCTTTCTTGCATTCGCAGAAGACGGATCGGTCGTAACTGACATGACAGTGCTCGTCAGTCAGACGCAGGGAAGCGTAGTGACTGACAGCGCGAATGGAAGTGCAACGATGCCGCCTGTACCCGCCGGGCGGCAACGTTTCTACATGATCGTTCCGCTCGTTGACATGAACAGGGAAAAGGGGAAAAGGCCAGGCGTTAGTATTTCAGAAAACACCATAACCTGGACGTATTCATTTAGTACCAACAACTGGGGGTACTTTTCGGCTAACTGTCGAATTTACTATGGGTATTACTGATGGCCGGTAAATTTGTTGCGTATCGTGAATCGGATCAGCAGCTGTTATTTGATACTGACTTGATTTGCTATGGGCTTCGAAAAAGCGGATATCTACAGTTTGTAGAAAATTGGCCTCAGAAGTATCTGAGGTCTGCTCAGCTTGATCCAAATAATGGCGCAAACTGGACCAACGACCCAACCCCCAAAGAGCCAATTTATGGAATCTCGCTGTCAAGTTGGCGCTCTCCTATTGTGTTCCTTGTGGGTGATGGTAGTCCGTGTGGGGAAATGCTTGACTCTGGAATTAAAACTCTACTGTTTGTCGGAGCTTCGGCTAGCACAAAAGCCTACGTCTTCGACCTGATGACTGACGATGGTCCGATAACTGGGCTTAAGTGCTACAAGGAAAACCCCTGGGAGCTGACGTTCAACTCAGGGCAACCGCCACTTAACATCATCGCCTCAGTACAGGCCCCAGGCCTTGGCAGGTTAGTCAGTCCAAACTACGACGACCGATACGAGGCCTATGACGGCGGTTACAACTCGATGATTGGAACCAACGGCGGGACAACTTACTTTCAAATGAAGTCTTACGTCGATGTGCCGGTAGTGGCTGGAGAGCTAGCTGCAGCCATTACGTTCACGCGCTCAGCAGGTTGTAACGGGTCCTTTTCAGGTGCTGGCGGTTTCGAGTTCGGGTGTCAGGAGGGGTGTGGTGGTTACAACGGCGGTGTCAGGTTCATGTTTACGGTTGCAGCGGCAACTACTCGGGCGATCGTTGGTAGCTTTCCATACAACTACTGGCGGCAGATCCCTGAGATATTTCCTCATGCCCTCGTTATTAAAACGGCCGGCCTTCCATTTCCATTTAACTGAGACTTGTATATGCCATGGTATAGACAGGGTACTGTCTCGATCACCGCTGGGCAGACAACGGTGGTTGGTGTCGGAACAGATTTTCCCGCTAACAGTCGCGTGGGTGATGCGTTCATTGGCCCTGATGGGAAGGTTTATGAACTGTCCAACATTGCCAGTCCGACGGTAATCAGCATCCTTCCAGCCTATCAAGGCGCGACGGTAACAGGCGGGCGGTACGGGCTTGCCCCCATGCAGGGCTACGTAAAAGAATCCGCCGACCGCCTGCGGCAGCTTGTTGACCAGTTTGGCTCAACCATGGCCCTGTTTGGTGGAGCCGCAGATATTGCCACCCTGAGGGTGAACATCGGTGCAGCTGGGCGCGGGGTAAACAGCGATATCACATCCTTGACCGGCCTGACCACGGCGCTCAGCATCGCCCAGGGCGGGACAGGGGGGAAGACGGCGGCAGAGGCACGAGCTGGCCTTGGCCTGAAGTCCGCAGCTGCCGCAGATATCGTCGGCACCGTCAGCCAGGCGAGCGGCGTGCCCACGGGGGCAATCATCGAGCGCGGTAGCAACGCAAACGGCGAGTACACGAAGTATGCGGACGGAACCCTCGAATGCTTCATCACTGGCTCCAACTCGCAATCGGTCGCAACCAACACGGGTGTCGAGATCAGCGTGACATTCCCGGCGCCGTTCATCGGCATCCCGACGCCGACCGGAAACGCTGGCCTATCGACGAGCGTGACCACCGGCCTGGCGGCACGCATCACCGTTGGTTTCCCGTTCACCGTCTCCGGTGCGAGCTCGATGCGCGTGCACATCTTCAACACCACCGGCATCACCATCGGTGGCTTCTCGTACTTCTTGCAAATCAAAGGACGGTGGTTCTGATGATCATCAAGCTTTCACCTGTTCGCTCTGATGCTCAACTGTCGGTGTTCCGCCTGGGCGACATGTTGACGATCAACAATGTTGCGCTGGACCTCGCCCGCTTGCCTGAGGGTGCCTCGCTTCCTGCGTCAGCAGTGGGCAGCGCGTTCATGCACGATCCGATTGAGCGTCACGACGGCAAGCTGATTGTCACACTGCGCCTGCCGCACGCTGCTGATGCGACGGAGTCGGCGCGGTTCCCGGTCGATATCGTTGACCCTGCTGAAGGCCCAGTGCAACTGCCAGGGCAGGATGTGCGTGACGCAGAGCCGGCAGCTACAGGCGTCATCGACTGGAGTCAGGTCATCACAGCAGAGCAGAAGGCGGCGGACCTGCTTGAGCAGCAGCGTCTGGAAGCCGTGGCCGAGATTGCGCGCCGCCGTGTTCAGGCCGACCAAGCGATTGCCCCGCTGCAGGATGCCGTTGACCTGGACGAAGCAACGGAGGTCGAGGCCGCGCTGCTCAAAGACTGGAAGCGCTATCGCGTTGCGCTCAACCGTGTGCTCGAACAGCCAGGCTATCCCATCGAAATCGACTGGCCCGCGCCGCCGGCCTGATCCACACCAAACCCACCGACCGCCCGAGAGGCGGTATTTTTTTGCCTGGAGAAAACCATGACCAAATTGCTTCCCCGCGGCGTGCGCAATCGCAACCCGGGAAACATCGATTTCAACCCCGCCAACAACTGGGTTGGCCAGATCGGTAAAGAGCCCGGCGGCCGATTCTGCATCTTCGACACGCCGGAGAATGGCATTCGTGCGCTCGGCAAGCTGTTGCAGACCTACTACAACAAGCACGGCTTGCGCAATGTGGCAGCGATCATCAAACGCTGGGCGCCGGAAATAGAGAACGACACCGATGTCTACATCCGCACCGTGGCGCAGCGTTGCGGTCTTTCCCCGAGCGATCCGATCAAGGACATCAAGAACCAGCAGGTCCTAGGCGGTCTGGTGCTCGCGATCATCAAGCACGAAAACGCGAATTACGAGTACCCGCCGGCGGTGTTCGCTGAGGGCTTGCGAAGGGCGTTAGCTTGAATAGCTGGGGCGTGCGGGTGACTGCAATGCTAGCGGTGGCCGGGTCGTATTGGCCCGTGTACAAGCACGGTCGATCTGCAGGGCTCGCAAAGAGCAACGGCGCGTCGACGCGCAAGAGGAGGTGAGGGCGAATGCGGATTTTCAACTCCACGTTTTTGTATTCCACAAAATTTTAAACGCTCAGCATGATAAAAACATGGTGCTTCCATCCCAGGGGGCGAAGTTAAATTTAAATAAAAAGCCCGCGATAAGCGGGCTTTTCAATGATATGTAATGTGCTAGGAACCTACAAAGTCGACGACGCAGCAAGAGGTGTTTCGCGAGGTGCGATCTTCTTTTTTAGCCACTTGCGCAGGGTCAAGTGCTTATCTTCTAGCAGCCATGCGCAGACTGCCGAGAACAGAACGCAGATAAGGATAGATAGCCAAGCATTGAGAGGCTTTGCAGAGTTCATTTGCGTGCTCAGCAACACCCGGATTGGCTCATGCGTCAGGTACATTGCATACGACAGGAACGCGCCTTTGGTAGCAATCCACTTAACAGGAGTAGAAACGCGAAGATTGGTGCTCGCAAGGATAATGAACATCATGGCCACACCAGTTAGAAGCAAAAGCTGCTGATCATACATATTCATGTGGCTAGCAAGGGAAAGCTTTTTGAATCTCCACAGCAGGCCGAAGATTACAGCTGCAAGTGGAACGAGTACTTGCTTCCAGTTCACCCGAGGCATGAATACGTAAATGTATGCGAAAGCGGCACCAAGGAACCACTCCCACGCTACCGACTCCCAAATCGTGAAGTACCCAACTACCAAAGTTGCAGGGATGGCGAGAACAGTAGCAAACATTCGCTCAACAGCGGACATGTCACGCCAGAAGAAAGCGATGCCGAAGAATACGTACAGCCACCACTCAACGGCAATTGTCCAGAGAACGGTATTGCCACCAAATACGGTAATTGGTGGTATGCCGTCTATCATTCGTGCAAATGGCGTGTGCTGCAACTGCAGTAGGTGGCCAATCCAGTCCCAGGCCGTTGGGGCAGTCCGGCCAATAAATAGAACAAAAACCAGGAAGGAAATTATTAGTGCAGGAACGTACAGGACATAAATTCGGCTGAATCTGTCAATCATGTACTCACTAAAACTGTATTTTTCGCGGGTCAGGCAATGATAGGTAATTAGAAATCCTGATAGCCAGAAAAATACTACTACCGCTAAGCTCTGAAAGGGCATTATTTTGCCAAACCAACTTATAGGTGTGACGCCCGATAGTGTATGGCCAACAAGTACGGCAAATGCCGCCAATGCTCGTATTGCGTTAAGTGTCGTAGATTGACCAATGGTCAGTGTGTTGCTCACGTGGCAGTCCCTTCCTTAGAAATTCTCAAGGCCGATTTTTTTGATCAAACGGCCATCATACCAAAATTTCGCTTTCAGATACTATTGGTGATTTTGGCTGCGCGCCCGACAGGTCGCGGGCTTTTCTCGCCAGGAGAAAATCCATGACCCGATCCACCGCACGCGGTGTACGCAACAACAACTCCGGCAGCATCGACTACAACCACCACAACGCTTGGCAGGGGCAGTTGGGCATCGAGGTCGGCGTGGCAAAGCCGCGCTTCGCCCGTTTCGACTCGGCCGAGAATGGCATCCGTGCCCTGGGCAAGCTGCTGATCAACTACCGCGGCAAGGACGGCATGCCCGGCGTGGGCGAGAAGGGCATCGACACGGTGCTGGAGACCATCAACCGCTGGGCACCGAGCAACGAGAACGACACCCAGGCTTATGCCGCTTCTGTGGCCAAGCGCCTGGGGGTGGGCATCACCGACCCGATCGATATCAAGGATCGCTACACGCTGTGGGTGTTCGTGGAGAGCATCATCATCCACGAGAACGGCGGCAACCCGTACAAGGGCGCCGTCATCGATGAGGGCGTACGGCGGGCGCTGGCGTGAAAGGCTGGGGCGTGCGCGTGATCGCGCTGCTGGCCGTGTTCGGGTCGTACTGGCTCGTCTACCAGCACGGTCGGTCGGTGGAGCGCGCCGAGGCAGCAACAGCATCTGCGCAACGGGACAGCGGCGATCGCCTGGCCGAGGTGCTGGGCGAGCGCGGAGAACGCCAGGAAGAACATCGCCGCGCAGCGGCGCACGAGGAGGTGAGGGCGCATGCTCAGGAGCAACGAACGATTGCCGACAGCGCTGCTGCTGGGGCTGATGCTGCTGGCCAGCGGCTGCACGACGAAGCCGACAAGCTCGCTGCCGCCGTCGGTTGCTCCAGCCAGGATCCCGCCGTTGCCGCTCGAGGCGAGGCAGCCCGACGCGCCGCCATGGTGCTCTCCAACCTGCTCGCACGGGCTGATGCTCGAGCGGGAGAGCTGGCGTCAGCGTATGACCGAGCCCGGATAGCTGGCCTGGCCTGCGAGGCGTCCTATGGCAGCTTGTTGGAGGAAGGTCGTCCTTTGGTACAACCAGAATGAACCTTGATCTGTGGTGTTTGGTCGCAACCAGATTGCGATGGTTTCGACGTTAAGCAGGAAAAGGAGAGGTTATGCGAAGGAATGATCTGAAGAGCGAGGCAGAGGCGTGGGCAATGGTTGCGCTCTGGGTCTGCGTTATTGCACTGGCTACTTTGGCATGGCACCGGATGTTGACTTAAAGCGGTGTCGGTTGCGGCGGGCTTGGACCTATACTGCTTTGGTCAACGTACTGGGGCGGTATCGTGAAACGAACGATCGAGGGAATGGTAGAGGCGGGAGAGCCGTTGTTGCTCGAGGCACTTGAGGCGCTGCGCACTTACCACAATGCTCAAGCCGCCGGGGTTCCTGCAGAGGAAGTCGAGCGCCTTCGGGTGATCGCAGAGTCCGCTTACCAGGCTGTGACCGACTACCAACTCTACGCGCTTGGGCACCAGCCTCTGATCCGTCACTGAGCCGGCTCTATCAACGCTGATCCCTGGTTCCGCACGTTGCCAACGGCAATTCCAACGCGGTACCACTCGAACGCCTCTGCCGGCTCACCCAGGTTCAGCACCAATTGTTCCGCGTGTTCGCTGGGTATGCCTGCTGCGATCCATTCAACCGCCAGATCAGGCGACAGCACGACCGGCCGGCGGTCGTGCACATCGACCAGGCCGCCCTGGGCGTCGGCAGTGATGATCACGAACCCGTCGTGCTCATTGCCGGCGAACTGACCTATTGAGGCGCACAGGGCAGGGCGCCCATCTCGCCTGCGGATGTAATAGGGCTGCTTCTTCGGCCCGCCTTCGTCCACCCACTCATACCAGCCATCCACCGGCGTGATCGCTCGATGCGGCCAGATCGCCCGAAAGAAGGGACCGTGGGCCACCTTCTCGACGCGGGCGTTTATCGGCGCGGCGCGGTCGGTAGCCCAGTGCGGCCTCCACCCCCATCTCACCAGGTCCGCCCTCGGACCTGCGTCATCTACCCGGAGCACGGCGACCTGCGTGGTCGGCGCGACATTGTACCGCCCCAGGTCCTGGTCACCTACGTTGTTACGCCAGACTTCTGGCATGCTCAGCGTCTCAACGAAGTCATGGATCCCGCGGTACTGGGTCAACCTTCCGCACATGTCCGGTCCTCCTGCTTGAGCCAGAAGCATAGCCCGCCGGGCGGTACTGGCCTGGTCATCCGTTTGAATGGTCAAATACTGTATCGATATACAGTATTGGTGCCGCATGTACTTCCTCCTTGTTCGCCGTCGAGAGCGCGGCGTAGCGATCCCCAACGAAAAGCTCGCGAAGGTCAAGCCGCTCAGGGCCGACATTCACCTACACGAGTGCCATAGCGCAGCTCTTGGGCGCTGCTGCATTGAGGCCTGGGTGTTCAATCCGGCCCCGGGCGAAGACATCATCCCGCGCCTGTTGGATGCCAAGGTGAATGGCATGGGCAGTCTGGGGCTGAACATCACGGGCGTTGAGGATGTAGACGGCGTGCTCTATGCGCAGTCCTGGTGGTGCCGTGTTGAGTAGCCTGGCGGGCATACCGCAGCCGTGGCTGGACGAGCTCTACGACAGCTCAGCCCTGGTCACCGACCCGGACGGCCGCGCCGCGGTTCTCAATGAAATGGCCTATGCCGCCGGCCGGCGCAAGGAAGTCGATGCCAACGTGCTGTCCGACATGCTGGAGCTTGCCGAGGCAGCCAGGACGTGGGCTCTACTGGAGCACGAAGAAGCCTGGGCCATGGGCCTGTTGAGGTATGAATCTGCAGAGGAGTGGGAGAGGGACGAGCCAGGACGGATCGTGGTCGGCAGAACGCCGGAGAAGGGGATGTAGCTCGTACCACTTTTTGTACCAATGAGCGTGTTTTGGCGTGTGGCCCAGAGTTTTGCAGAGTGGCGAAACGCCCGAATTCATTGGGTTTCGCCACTTTGCCAAACTCACCAAAACGCGGAAAACATCTCTGGAGTATGGCCGAACGGCTGTCGAATGCCTTATATCCAAAGGGCGCAACGTGAAGTAAATTTAATCCGGCGGGCTTTGCGCCGCATTCCCATATGGTCAACCGGACGACCTGCCATGACACTCCGTATCGATTTCACCGACCAGGCGACTAGCCTGCATCACGATGCAATTTTGAAACCCTTGCGCGAATTCAATGGTGGCGTGATCGGCTCGCCTGGAGCGGCCTCCGTCGCCTGGACGCTGCGTGACCCCAACCTGGATGAAATCGTCGGTGGCCTCTACGCCAGGCTGGGTGGGGGGTGGATGTTCGTCGAACTGCTGGTGGTGCCCGAGCGGATGCGCGGGCAGGGCTGTGGGCGCGAGCTGATGGCCAGGGCTGAGGCGCTGGCGAGGAGAAAGGGCTGTGGCGGGATCTGGCTGGATACCTTCAGCTTCCAGGCGCCGGACTTCTACCGCAAGCTGGGGTTCGAGGTTTTTGGTGAGATTGCCGATTTCCCGCCTGGGCATACCCGTTATTTTCTGCAAAAGCGATTGGCCTAGTCTTGCAGGCTTCGCACAGGAAAAGGTCTCAGCCAACCCGCAACCAGATCGCCGAGGCGTCGTCGCTCATCTTGAATCGTGGGTAGCGCAGGCATGCCGCATCGTCGTGCTCGATGCCACGCAACGTCCGCGCCAGGTCATCGAGGCCGTGGGCCAGCAGGCGCTCGATGAAACCGGCTGGGTCATAGGCGCGATAAGTGTCGAACAGTGCGGCGAAACCGTCGCTCATCAACAGCACATCGTCCCCCAGGGACACTGATGCCCGGCTGTAGAGCGTGCCCTCCCTGGACAGCTCGGCATCGATGCCAAGCACGGCCCGGGGACGCTCACGGGCAACCCGCCGGTCAGCCAGTACGGCAGGGGTCCGCACGCCGTGGGCGCCAGTACCGGGCCCAAGTGCCGCAGCCTCGGCGCGTTCGGCCTCGCGGTCGGGCTCCGGGGTGAGGAAGTGGATGCCGCTCGCGCTGCGGTGCAGTACCACGCAGTCGGCCAGGTGGGCGCAGACCAGCTCATCACCTTCCAACGCTACCGCGGCAAAGGCGGCGCGCGGCAGTTCCCAGGTGGCCAACGGCTCACGTTGACGGTCTTGCTGGTAAGCCTGGGCAATCGCCACGAAAACCGATTCGCAGACCTGCCGCAGGGGCCCCGACGCCGCGGAGAAGGCGCGCTGGGCCGTGGCCGAGAGCCAGGCCGCGCCGCCGCGCTCACCCAGCAGGCCGGGAGCGCCGAGGTCAGTAGCGCCGTCGATTACCCAGGCATGGCGGTCGGCACTGCCGACGCGGTCGTCATTGGGGACATCGGGCTTGCCAGCCAGGCTCAGGGACTGGATCAGGTCGAAATGCATATCGGGCTCCGGATCGATGGGGTGCAGCAACCTTGAACGCTGGGTCGGCGTGCGTCAAATATCAAGGTTTGGGTGCGCGGTCCCAGCAGTCGCTGTCCAGGGCGCAGACGCCGTATTGCCGGTCCATCAGCGCCATGCGCCGCAGGTGGGCGTCGATGATGTCGCGGTTCACTTCGCTGTCGATGATGTAGCGGCTGTAGCGCTCGATCAGGCGGAGTTTCCAGGCCTCTCGGGTGGCCGCGTCGAGTGTGTCGGGCGCATTGGCCAGCCGTTGCAGGGTGAGGTCGTCGACACGCTTGAGCTGGTCGGTGAGGGTGTCGATGTAGAGGCCGCGCTGCGTTTCCTTGTGGCGCGCAGTGTCGGCATCGAAGACATCAAGGTTGCGCTGCCATTGGCTCCAGTAGGCGTCCGGCAGCTGGATATCGCGTTTCTGACGCAGCTTGGCGACGATTTGCGCGTTGCTCTGGCGCGGGGGTGGTTGGCGGTTCTGACTGGCCAGCGGGTCCAGGGCGAGGGCCTGGGCAATCCAGGCATTGCGTGCCTCGCTGTCCGGCAGCACCGGGCCAAGTGGCGGGGCTTGGTCGGTGGTGGAGCGGGGCAGGGCATTGCAGCCGGCAAGCGACAGGAGCAGTGACAGTACCAGCAGCGCTGGTAGGTTGTGACGCGACATGAATCTTCCTTGAGTAACTGCAAGATCGTGCATCCGTGGCGGATGCACGAGAAGTATCGGCGCTTGCGCGGCTGACTTGAGCTCAGTCCAGTTGCTTGGCCATTTCCGCGGTCTGCGCCCAGCCCAGGCCGGCATAGACCGGCCGGCCCACCTCGGTGGCGTGCAGGACGGCAAAGCCCAGGCCGCGCCGGATGAACTCGGCCTCCGCCAGGCACATCAGTTTCGAAGCCAGTCCCCGGCGGCGATGGGAAGGCTCCACGTAGACATTGAGCACGTAGCCGCGCTGCTCGTGACAGGGATGCGCCGGGTGCGGCGGCCAGTCGATCGACATCAGGCCGATGGCCGCCACCGGCTGCTCCTCATCCAGTAGCACGAAACCGTAGTAGCGACCATCGGCCAGGCGTGGTTGCAGCCAGGGCCGGAAGTGTTCGGTCATGGTTCGCAGGCTCACAGGGTCGCCACCGGCCTCCAGGAACATGGCCTCGCGATGGGCGCAAACCATGGCCTGGTCGCCCGGCAGCAAGCGGCGCAGGACCAGCCCGGGAAAATCGCTGGTGGTTGGCAGTTCGTTCATGGCAGCTCCCTTGGTTACAGGCTTCGATCCTAGGCGCAGCGGGCAATCGCCGTTAGATACAGATGGCCGGCAAACCTGGCATACAGCAACCTTGCCGCTGCCTGCGTTTATGGCGATGATCCGTGGCAACGCGACCACCCGACGAAGAGGCCCGCATGCCTGTTGCCCCGCTTTTGCGTTGCACCCTGCTCCTGCTGCTCGCAACCCCGGTGTGGGCGATGGACGGCAAGGGCAACTCGATCGATCACTTCACCGTTGGCTCCAGCCTGGGCACGGCCGCAGTGAGCGGCTCCACCAGCCACTCGCAGCGCAGCTACCAGGCCGCCCGCGATGATGCGCTGATGTTCATCGCCAGCGACGGGCGTTTGCGCGGCGCACGCCTGGAGCAGGCGCTGGGTGACTATCGCCAATTGCACCCCGCTAGCGCGCTGGGTGACCTTGAGCTGGCCCGGGCCTTCGCCTGCCAGGGGAGCTGACTGGCCAGCCGTTGATCGCGCTTGCTCGGGGCGGATGGATCCGGGGGCTAGACTCGTGGGCAGTGAGACCCGCCCAGGAGAGTGCCCATGACCGCCAAGAACACTGTTTGCCTGTGGTACGACAACGACGCCGAGGACGCGGCGAATTTCTATGCCAGCACCTTTCCCGACAGCCGCGTGACCGCAGTGCACAAGGCGCCTGCCGACTACCCCTCGGGCAAGGCGGGCGACGTGATCACCGTCGAGTTCACAGTGATGGGCGTGCCCTGCATTGGCCTGAACGGCGGCAAGGCGTTCAGCCACAGCGAGGCGTTTTCGTTCCAGGTGGCGACCGACAGCCAGGAAGAGACCGACCGCTACTGGAACGCCATCGTCGGCAATGGTGGCAGTGAAAGTGTCTGTGGCTGGTGCAAGGACAAATGGGGCCTGTCCTGGCAGATCAGTCCACGGATACTCACCGAGGCCGTTGCCAGCGCCGATCGCGGCGTGGCGAAGCGGGCGTTCGAGGCGATGCTGCAGATGAGCAGGATCGATATCGCCGCCATCGAGAAAGCCATCAAGGGCTGAACCCTTCAGTGCACGCGCTTGCGTTCGCTGACGCATGCCCTCGCTTGCTCTGCCAGCGTATCCAGCCGTACGTCGCGCAGCCGTTCGGCCTCGACCATCGCCGCTTCGCCCTGCTGCTTGAGCAGGTAGGCATGGATCTGCCGCACCTCGACGGTCTGGTAGATCGGCGCGATATCCAGCCGCCCGATCAGTGCCTCGCTGGGCTTGCCGGTACTGCTCATCAATACCTGCGGCCCGGCGCTGGCGACTACCTGCAGGCCCATGTTCTCGAACCACGGCACTTGCTGGGCGAAGGCGCTCAGCTCGACACAGGCATAGCGGCCACGCACGGCATCCAGCAGGCCACGGGCGATACCTTTGCGGCGGTGGTTGGCGTCCACGGCGAGGTAGGCGAGGGCGCAGGCTTGCGGGTTGTCCTGGGCCGGCAATACCAGGGCAAAGCCGAGCAACCGGTCCGGCGCGTCGGCATCCAGGGCGAGGGTCAGTTCGACTCGCAGGCCGCGGGTGCCGTCCAGGGCCATCAGGTACTGGTGCACCTCCAGGCCGACACCATACTGGTACAGCGGGTACAGCGGGTTGTCCGGGCTGATGGCGACGCTGCTGAGCTGACCGACGTGGTCGATCACCAGTTGGCGGATCTGGTTCTGGAAGGATTCGGGCGGCACGCCGTCAAGGCGGCGGAGGATGAACATCGCGGGTGGAACTCCGGCAAGGTGTGAAACACCCGCCCCGGACGAGGCGGGCGTCCATTCTACCCGCAGATGCTAGTGTCCTGCCTCGGAAATAAGCTGTTCACTTTTGGCGGCGTCTTGGGCGCCCGGCCCGCGTTGCCACTCCTCGCCATAGCCCTGCTATGACTCGTCGCGGCGCCTTGGCCGAACACCCAAGCCACTCGCCAAAAGAGAACGTATTTCCGAGACAGGACACTAGCGCAGCCCAGCCAGCATCAGGTCGAGGTTCTGCACGGCGGCGCCCGACGCGCCCTTGCCCAGGTTGTCGAATACCGCGGTCAGCAGCACCTGGCCGTGCTCGGGGTTGGCGTACAGGGCCAGGCGCAGGTCATTGCTATCGTTCAGCGCCTGCGGGTCGAGCGCTGCGGCCGCGCCGTGCTGGTGTAGGGGCATGACCTGCACGTGCTGGGCTCCCTGGTAGTGCTGTTCCAGGCAGGCCTGCAGTTGCTCGGCGCTGACCCCGGGCAGCAGGCGCAGTTGCAGGGGAATGCTCAGCACGATGCCCTGGCGATAGTCGCCATAGCCCGGGACGAACACCGGTCGTGCGCTGAGCCCTGCGTGTCGCTGGATCTCCGGCACATGCTTGTGGGCCAGTTCCAGGCCGTACAGTTGCAGCGCCGGCAGGTAATCATCGCTGCGCTGTTCATGGCGCTCGACCGCGGCACGGCCACCCCCGGAGTAGCCGGATATGGCATGGATGCTCAGCGGGTAGTCGGCGGGCAGCAGGCCGGCCTTGACCAGCGGATGCAGCAGGGCGATGGCGCCGGTAGGGTAGCAGCCGGGGTTGCTGACCCGGGTAGCCGTGGCGATGCGCTCGGCCTGCTCGGCGTTCAGCTCAGGCAGGCCGTAGACCCAGCCTGGAGCTGTGCGGTGCGCAGAGCTGGCGTCGATCACCCGTACCGCCGGGTTGCGCAGGATGGCCACGGCCTCGCGGGCGGCTTCGTCGGGCAGGCAGAGAAGGGCAATGTCGGCGCTGTTGATGGCCTCGCTGCGGCGGGCCGGGTCCTTGCGCTCGGCCTCGGGCAGGGTGAGCAAACGCAGGTCGTCGCGGCCTTGCAGGCGGGCGTGGATCTGCAGACCGGTGGTGCCTTGGTCGCCATCGATGAATACTAGGGGTTGATGCATGTCGATTGTCCGGTGACGGGAGTGATGGCTAATCCTCGCTGCTCACTGGACGAAAGAAAATTTGAATATCATGATGCCCACGTTCAGTAATACTGAATTGATAGCCGCCCTTGCGAGACCCCATGCGAGAAATCAGCCTCGACCGCCTGCGCACCCTGGTGGTGATCGCCGACTGCGCGTCCTTCGCGCAGGCCGCCCGCCAGCTCAACCTGGCGCCCCCGACCATCAGCCTGCATGTGGCGGAACTGGAGGCGCGCATCGGAGCCCCATTGCTCACCCGCACGCGCGGCCAGGTTCGCCCCACGACCATCGGCGCGACGTTGCTGGCCCGCGCCCGGCGCCTGCTGGCCGATGCCGACCAGGCGCTGGACGAGGTGCGCCGGCAGGTCGAGGGCCTGACCGGCCGGGTGCGCCTCGGCGCCTCGACCGGCGCCATTGCCCACCTGCTGCCCCAGGCCCTGGAAACCCTGCGGGTGGATCATCCGGGGATCGACGTGCAGGTGCAGGTGCTCACCTCCCAGGCCTCCCTGGCGCGTCTGCGTGAAGGCACCCTGGACATCGGCCTGGTGGCGCTGCCGCAGGTGGCGGGCAAGGGCTTGAGGATCACGCCGTGGCGGCGCGATCCGATCATGGCCTATGTGCCCGCCGACTGGCAGCCGCCGGCGCGGGTCACCCCGGCCTGGCTGGCCGGCAGGGCGCTGATCCTCAACGACAGCACCACCCAGCTGTCGCGGGTCACCTCGGAGTGGTTCGCCACGGCAGGTCTGTATCCCGAAGCGCGGATCGAGCTGAACTACAACGATGCGATCAAGAGCTTGGTGGCCGCCGGGTATGGCGCCACCTTGCTGCCGCAGGAAGGTGAGGTGCGCCAGCCGCAGGGGCGTATTGCCCAACGGCCATTGCGACCTGGCTTGTGGCGTCAGCTCGGCATTGCCTGCCGTGAAGGGGAGGTGGAGCGGGCGACCGCGCATGTGCTGGAGGCGCTGGGGCGGTTGCGCCAGTGACAGGCTCAAGGGTCCTGCGGATCGTGCCCCAGCGATTGCAGAAACAATGAGAACAGCTCCGGTTGCGACGAGATGTCCAGCTTGGCGTACAGATGCCGGCGATGCACCTTGATGGTCTCCGGTGAAATGGCCAGCCGCTCGGCCATGGCCTTCGATGAATAACCGCGCAGGATAAGCCGGGCGATCTCCAGCTCGCGCTCCGACAGCACCTTGGCGCCGAACAGGCTCATGGCGTCGCGCACCTGGTGGGCCATGCCCGCCACTGGCGTCGGGCGCAAGCTGTGCTGCTGCCAGTGCTGGGTCATCAGTGCGACCACCCACGGACAGACCAGCGCCAGCAGGCCGTGGCTGGCGCTGTCGAACCGTTCGCGCCGGCCCAGCGACAGGGACAGGGCGCCGCTGTCGCCGAGCTGGACGATGAACTGCACCTCGTCCTCCAGGACATGGTCGTGAAAGTACTTGAGGTAGTACTCGCTCTGGCGGAACTGGTCCGGCGCCACTTCTTCCAGGCGATGCAGGCCATCGCCTATGCGCTCCTGGCAGGCCTGGTAGAACGGGTCGAGCTGATACAGGCCACTCAGGTACAGGGCCATGGCCTCGGGGTTGCCTTCACCCCGTGCGTCGAAAATTTCCAGTGCCCGGGGCAGCCCGGTACGGGGGTAGAACATCGCCAGGGCGTTGTCGAACGCCAGCCATTGCTGCAGCAGCAGGATCAACTGGCGCCAGAAGCGCGGCTGGCCGATTTGCTCGACGGTGCGGGCAAGGCCGGCGTGGGCGCTGGCTTCGGTGAATAGATGGTGCATGGGGCCCGCCGCGGCTGGTGGTAGGCCCGCAGTGTTCAGAGCTTTGCACCGCCCCGTCAAGGGGCGTACCCCCTAAGGGTAATTGGCCAAAGGCTTGCCCAGGCCTACAGTCCAGCCCAGGTCCAGCGGCCGCGCGACCGGTTTTCCCCTCACAACCAATAACAATCAGAGGAAAAACGCCATGAGCTCCAGCGAAGAGCCCGCAAGCGCGCTCAAGCAGCGCCTGGGTGTGTTCGACGTGGTCGCCATCACCGTTTCCGCGGTGACCCCAGCCAGTTCCGTGTTCGTCATTGCCCCGTTCGCCATCCAGCAGGCCGGCAGTGGTGCGTTCCTGTCCTTCATCATGGCCGGAGCGCTGGCGTTGATGTTCGCCTGGTGCTACGCCGAACTGGGGCGCGCCCACAGCTCCGCTGGCGGCGAGTACGTGTACGCCAAGCGCGTGTTCGGCGGGCTGGCGGGTTATGCCACCTTCCTCACCGTGCTGGCCTCGATGCTGTTCATACCGCCGGTGCTCGCAGGTGGCGCCGCCACCTACCTGAACAATGCCCTGGGCACGCGTTTCGATACCCAGACCGTGGCCTTGGTGATCGTGGTGTCGAGCTATGCCCTGGGTATCCTCAATATCCGCCTGAATGCCTGGATTACCGGGGTGTTCCTGTTCTGCGAGGTCGCCGCGCTGCTGGTGATCGTGATCCTGGGCTTCGGCAATGCCAGCCAGCCGGTGGCTAGCCTGTTGCAGCCGCAGATGCTCGAGCAAGGGGCGCTGACGGTCGCGCCCTGGGCACTGGTGCTGGGCGCGGTGGGCATGGCGCTGTTCGCCTTCAATGGTTATGGTGGCGCGGTGCTGCTGGCCGAAGACATGAAAGACCGTGGCCGCACCGTGCACCGGGCGGTGCTGTGGTCGCTGGCGGTGGTGGTGGCCATCGAGGTGATCCCGCTGGCGGCGCTGTTGATTGGCGCGCCGTCGCTGCAGGCAATGCTGGCCAGCGGCGATCCGATCGGCTACCTGCTGACCGCCCATGGCAATGAGACCCTGGCGCGGCTGGTCAGCGCGGGGATCTTCCTCTCGGTGTTCAACGCCATCGTCGCCATCGTCATCCAGGTCGGCCGGGTGGTGTACAGCAGCGGGCGCGACGCGATCTGGACGCCCACGCTAAACCGTGCCTTCACCCTGATCCATCCGCGCTGGGAGTCGCCGTGGCTGGCCACGCTGTTCCTCGCCGTGCCGTCGGCCTTGCTGAGCCTGTCCGGCAGCCTGGAGGAACTGACCTCGTTCACCGTGCTGCTGTTGCTGCTGATCTACCTGGTGGTGGCCGCATGCGCCTTGTGCAGCCGGGTACTGCGCCGCGACCGCGAGCATCCGTACCGCATGCCGCTATGGCCATTGCCGGCGCTGCTGGCGGTCAGCGGTGCCGCCTGGCTGCTGGTGACCCTGCTGCGCGAGGCGTCCTTGCGTGACCTGTTGATCATTCTCGGGCTGCTGGCCGTGTCGGTGACGCTGTACAGCACCCACGGCCGGCTCAGCCCGACCTTCCAGAAATTGTGAGTATCCAAGGAGTACACATGCGTGCGCGTCAACTGGGCATCACCCTCGGCCACGGCACCCCGGGCCCGTTCAATGCCATCACCGACGTCCCTGGAGTGCGGGTCGGCCACAGTACCTTGATCGACGAACAACGCCCGGCACCGATCCGCACCGGGGTGACCTTGATCGAGCCCCGTGCGGGCGCGGCCCGCCAGCAACCCTGCTTCGCCGGCTGCCACGTGCTCAACGGCAACGGCGACGCCACGGGCCTGGAGTGGATCCGTGAGGCTGGCCTGCTGACCACGCCGATCGCCATCACCAACACCCATAGCGTCGGCGTGGTGCGCGATGCGCTGATCGCCGCCGAGCGCGAGCGCCTGCCGGACGATGCGGTGTACTGGTGCATGCCGGTGGTGATGGAAACCTACGATGGTTTGCTCAACGATATCTGGGGCCAGCACGTGACCCCGGCGCAGGTACGCCAGGCGCAGGAGGCAGCCATCCCGGGGCCGGTGCAGGAAGGGCCGGTGGGCGGTGGCACGGGGATGATCTGCCACGAGTTCAAGGGCGGCATCGGCACGGCCTCGCGGCGCCTGGAGGACGGGCAGGGCGGCTGGACTGTCGGTGCGCTGGTCCAGGCCAACCATGGCCAGCGGCGCGAGTTGCGGGTGGACGGCTACCCGGTGGGGCGCCAGCTGGGGCATTTGCCGTCGCCTTTCGCCGAACCTGTGACGGGCACCCCGGGCATGGGCTCGATCGTGGTGGTGATCGCCACCGACGCACCGCTGCTGCCGCACCAGTGCCAGCGCCTGGCCCAGCGCGCGTCGATCGGCATCGCCCGCACTGGTGGCGGCACCGAGGACTCCAGCGGCGATATCTTCCTGGCGTTCTCCACCGGTAACCAGAATCTGCCGCCGGCGGACTATGCACGCAAGGGGCTGGAACAATGCACCGAGTTGCGCATGCTCAACAACGACCATATCTCGGCGTTGTTCATGGCGGCGGCGGAAGCGGTGGAGGAGGCGATCGTCAATGCCTTGCTGGCGGGGCGCACGATGCAGGGCAAGGGAGGGGTGGTGGTGCCGGCGCTGGATGGGGATACCTTGCTGACGGCATTGCATGAAGCAGGTTGGAAACCTCGCGACTAGCGTAGTGGCCATCGCGGGGCAAGCCCGCGATGGCCTCGTCGACACTTACTGGCGAGCGCCTGCCAGGGCGCTGCTGGTGCTGCGCGAAACGCGCAAGGCCACCAGGCTACCGACCATGATCAACCCGGCCAGCGCATACAGCGCCGCATCGGTCGAGCCGGTCTGGTCCTTGATGAAGCCCACCAGGTAGGGGCTGAGGAAGCCGGCCATCTGTCCCACCGAGTTGATGATCGCCAGGCCCGCCACGGCGGTGCCGGCGGTGAGCAGCGCGGTCGGCATCGGCCAGAACATCGGCAGGCCGGTCAGCGCGCCCATGGTGGCAATGGACAGGCCGAGGATGGCGATGGTCGGGTGGGCGGCGAAGTTCACTGCGATCAACAGGCCCAGCGCGCCCATCAGCATCGGTACCACCAGGTGCCAGCGGCGTTCGTTGCGCAGGTCCGCCGAGCGGCCGACGACAATCATGAACACACCGGCCAGCAGGTACGGGATGGCGCTCAGCCAGCCGATCAGCAGGGGGCTGTCGAAGCCCATGTTCTTGATGATCGACGGCAGCCAGAAGTTGATGGCATAGACACCGCTCTGGATGCAGAAGTAGACGAAGCCAAAAGTCCAGATCAGCGGGTTGCCCAGCACCGACAGCACGCTATCGCCGCGAGTGGCCGGCTTGCCGGCGGCGTCGGCTTTCAGGTCCGCCTCGATCAGCTGGCGTTCGGCCGGGCTCAGCCAGCGGGCGCTCTGGTAGCCGTCGCTGAGCAGCACGATGGCCAGCGCGCCCAGCGCGACGGTGGGCAAGCCCTGGATCAGGAACATCCACTGCCAGCCGGCCAGGCCGTGCTGGCCCGCGGCGAAGTGGTCGAGGATCCAGCCAGAGAATGGCCCGCCCAGCAGCC
This sequence comes from Pseudomonas soli, assembly GCF_021283165.2. Taxonomy (NCBI): domain Bacteria; kingdom Pseudomonadati; phylum Pseudomonadota; class Gammaproteobacteria; order Pseudomonadales; family Pseudomonadaceae; genus Pseudomonas; species Pseudomonas soli. The sequence goes on along the minus strand of NZ_CP128543.1, from coordinate 3,494,365 downwards.
CGGACACCGGGATCGCCGACATGAACAGGGCCATGATGCGGCCGCGACGGTCCGCCGGGAACCAGCGCGAGAGGTACAGCACAACGCCCGGGAAGAAGCCCGCTTCGGCGGCGCCGGTCAACAGGCGCAGGGTGTAGAACTCGGTGGGGGTGGTGACGAACAGCAGGCAGGTGGACAGGCTGCCCCAGGCGATCATCATCAGCGCGATCCAGCGCCGCGGCCCGAAGCGGTTGAGCGCCAGGTTGCTGGGCAGGCCGCAGAGCACGTAGCCGATGAAGAAGATGCCGGCGCCGAGGCCGTACACGGTTTCGCTGAATTTCAGTGCGTCGAGCATCTGCAGCTTGGCGAAGCCGACGTTGACGCGGTCGAGGTAGTTGAACAGGTAGCAGATGAAAATGAACGGGATCAGCCGCAGGGTGATGCGCCGGTAGAGCGCGTTGCGGGTGATCTCGTTGCCTTGGTCAGGGGCGGGGCTGTGTGCCATGATCGGGTTCTCTGTTGTTATGGTTGTCACCGCGTCGCCTGTGCCGGCGCTCGCCTGGAAAAGTCTCGGGCAGTGTAGCGCGGCTGTCTTTGTGCTTTTGCACAGCGTCAGGTATGGGCTGCTGTGCCGCCGACCAAAGCCGAAGGATCCTTACATGTTCGAGCTGGACCACGACCTGGCCCAGGACATCGTCGACCGGGCGATGGCCATCCTGCCGTGCAACGTCAACGTGATGGACAGCCAGGGGCTGATCCTGGGCAGTGGTGAGGCCGAGCGTATCAACACCCGCCACGAAGGCGCGCAGCTGGTGCTGGCCAATGGGCGCATCGTCGAGCTGGACGTGGAAGCGGCCAAGTGCCTCAAGGGCGTGCAGCCCGGTGTCAACCTGCCATTGATGCTCGATGGCCGGCTGATCGGCGTGCTCGGCCTCACCGGCGATCCTCAGCAACTGCGCACCTACGCCGAGCTGGTGCGCATGACCGCCGAGATGCTCCTGGCCCAGCGCCACCTGCAGGTGGAGCAGCAGTGGCGGCGCCAGCGCTGCGACGACCTGCTGGCGCTGTTGCTGGGCGGCAGCGGCGACTCGCCGCGGTTGGTCGATGAGGCCCGGCAGCTGGGGCTCAAACCGAACCTGCCACGCATTGCCTGCCTGTTCGAGTTGCGTGGCGGCCCGCCTGCCGAGGCGCTCTCGGCCTGGCTGATGAGCCGCTACCCGGACAGCTGGTGTGTCAGCCCTGCGCGGCAGTCGCTGCTATGGTGCCGGCCAGCTGGCGTGCCGCTGGACGAGCCGCGCCTGCTCGAGCGCCTGCAACGCCATGGTTGGGACGTCGAGCGCCTGGCCTTGGGCAGCCCGGCGCAGAGCCTGGAGCAACTGCGCCGCAGTTATCGGCGGGTGCGCGACCTGCTGGCCTACGGTCGTGAGGTGCTGCCCGACGAGCGCCTGCTGAGCCTGGCCCGCTACCGGCTGCCGGCGTTGCTGTGGCGGCACCGCAACGACGATGCGCTGGACGAGCTGCTCGAACCCTTGCAGCGCATTCGCGCCAAGGATGCCAGCGGGCAGTTGCTGCTCACCCTGCGCGCCTGGTGCGCCCATGACGGGCAGAGCCAGGCCTGCGCCGAGGCGCTGGGGATCCACCGCAACAGTCTGCGCTACCGGCTGGAGCGCATTGCCGAGGTTGGCGAGGTGGATCCGTTGCGCATGGAGGGGATGCTGAGCTTGTACCTGGGGTTGCAGCTGTTGCCGGCGGACTGACGGCTGGCAAAGGCATCCGCCCAAACAACCGCCGCTGGTTTTTGTGCATTCGACCGAGGCCAGTGCACCGCGCACCTGTCAGCATGCGCGGAACAGGACAGGAGAATCCCATGAAAATCGTCATCGCCCCCGATTCGTTCAAGGACAGCCTCGACGCCGCCGGTGTCGCCCGCGCCATCGCCAGCGGCCTGGCCGAAGTGTGGCCGGCCTGCGAGCGCATCGAATGCCCGATGGCCGATGGCGGTGAAGGCACCATGGAGGCGATCGTCGCCGCCAGTCAGGGCGAGTTGCGCTGCCAGGTGGTGCGCGGCCCGCTGGGCGAGCCCGTCGAGGCTGCTTGGGGCTGGCTGGCCGAGAGCCGCACGGCAGTGATCGAGATGGCCCAGGCCAGTGGTATCCAGCTGGTGCCCAACGGGCGGCGCGATGCGTGTCGTAGCAGCACCTGGGGCACCGGCGAGCTGATCGCCGCGGCGCTGGCGGCCGGCGCCTCGCGCATTGTCCTGGCCATCGGCGGCAGCGCCACCAACGACGGCGGCAGCGGCATGCTGCGCGCGTTGGGCCTGCGCCTGCTGGACGCACAGGGCGAGCCGCTGGCCGAAGGCGGGCTGGCCCTGGCGCAGTTGGCGCGCATCGACGCCAGCGGCCTGGACCCGCGCCTGGCGCAGGTGCGGGTGGACGTTGCCGCCGATGTCGATAATCCGCTGTGCGGCGCCAATGGCGCCTCGGCGATCTTCGGCCCGCAGAAGGGTGCCAACTCCGAGCAAGTGCAGGCTCTGGACCAGGCTCTGGCGAACTTCGCCGATCATTGCGCGGGTGTGCTGGGCAAGGATGTGCGTGACGAGCCTGGCAGCGGTGCGGCCGGAGGGATGGGGTTTGCGGCCAAGGCGTTCATGGGCGCGCAGTTCCGCCCGGGGGTCGAGGTGGTCGCCGAGCTGGCCGGGCTCGATGCCCTGGTGCAGGGCGCGGATCTGGTGATTACCGGTGAAGGGCGCTTCGATGCCCAGACCCTGCGCGGCAAGACACCCCTTGGTGTGGCGCGGGTAGCCAAGCGCCACGGCGTGCCGGTGGTGGTGCTGGCGGGTACGCTGGGTGCGGGTTACGAGCAACTGTATGGGCTGGGCATCGATGCGGCCTTCGCCCTGGCCAGCGGGCCGATGAGCCTGGAGCAGGCCTGTGCCGAGGCTGGGGCGTTGCTCAAGGCGCGGGCCGCGGATGTGGCGCGGTTGTGGCAGGTGGCGCGCCAACACTGACGACGTCATAAGACAACCAGGCTTCATGAAGCTGACCCGGTCCCTGTGGATGCAACTGTCTCGTGATGCTTGCAAGGGACTCATCGCTGGCAAGCCAGCTCCCACAGGGACGGTGCTTGCCCGCCAAGCGGGTGCCACCCATCTCGATGCGCCGCCTCTGGCGGCGCTCCTTGCCTGTCCTCGCGCAGCAAAGCGCTGACGCTTTCAGCCCCTCCCAATGAATATTTATTTAGCATCCTAATCAAGGCTTTGACATTCACTGCCTAAGCAGTAATATTTTCACACAATTACCCGAGCAGGCCGCCGATGTCCCATTTCACCCCGGAAAACTTCCAGACCTGCGCCATCGGCATGCTGCTCGGCCGCGCCGCGCTGCTCAAGGACCGCATCCTCGACTGGCACCTCGAAGCCGACGGCGTCACGGCCGCCCAGTTCAAGGTGCTGATCATCGTCACCCAGTACCAGGTCGACACCCCCGCCGAACTGTGCCGCTACCTGGGCCTGGACAGCGGTTCGATGACCCGCATGCTCGACCGCCTCGAGCAGAAGGGCCTGATCCTGCGCAACCGCTGCCCCGACGACCGCCGCCAGGTGCGCCTGGCCCTGACCGCCGACGGCCAGCGTCTGGCCGACCGCCTGCCCCAGGTCGGCGCGGCGGCAATGAACGAACTAGTCGGCGTACTGCAGCCCGAGGAGCTCAAGACCCTCGAGCAACTGCTTGCCAAGGTCCTGCTCAGCGCCGGCGACCCCCTGACGATTCGCCGTTTCGGCGACCGTTGATCCCAGTCACGCATTTTCCAAGGTATTGTCATGGCCACTCCCGTTGACACCTCCACCCCGGCCCCTGAGCCTGACAACTCGGGCAAGCGCAAGGCCTGGCTGCTCGCTTTGTTGTTGATCCTGATCCTCGCCGGTGCCGGCACCTGGGCCTGGTACAGCCTGGTCGGGCGCTGGCACGAAAGCACCGACGATGCCTACGTCAACGGCAACGTCGTGGAAATCACTCCGCTGGTGAGCGGCACTGTCACCAGCATCGGCGCCGACGACGGCGACCTGGTGCATGCCGGCCAGGTGCTGCTGCGCTTCGACCCGGCCGACAGCGAGGTTGCCCTGCAGGCCGCCGAAGCCAAGCTGGCGCGCACCGTGCGCCAGGTGCGCGGGCTGTACAGCAATGTCGATTCGCTCAAGGCTCAGTTGCAGACCCGCCAGGCCGAGCTGCAGAAGGCCCAGCAGGACTACAACCGACGCAAGGTGCTGGCCGACAGTGGCGCCATCGCCGCCGAGGAAGTCGCCCACTCCCGTGATGACCTGACCGTGGCCCAGGCCGCCGTCAACAGTGCCCGCCAGCAACTCAACACCAGCTCCGCGCTGGTCGACGACACGGTGGTCTCGTCGCACCCGGAAGTGATGGCCGCCGCCGCCGACCTGCGCCAGGCCTACCTGGACCATGCCCGCACCACGCTGGTGGCGCCGGTCACCGGCTATGTCGCCAAGCGCACCGTGCAACTGGGCCAGCGCCTGCAGCCGGGTACCGCGACCATGGCGGTGATCCCTCTGGACGAGGTGTGGGTCGACGCCAACTTCAAGGAAACCCAGCTGCGCGACATGCGCATCGGCCAGCCGGTGGAAATCACCGCCGACCTGTACGGCAGCGAAGTGACCTACTCCGGCACCGTCGACAGCCTCGGCGCCGGCACCGGCAGCGCCTTTGCCCTGTTGCCGGCGCAGAACGCCACCGGCAACTGGATCAAGATCGTCCAGCGGGTACCGGTACGCATCCATCTGGCCCCTGAGCAGCTGAAAAGCCACCCGCTGCGGATCGGCCTGTCCACCGTCGCCGAAGTCGACCTGCACGACCAGAGTGGTCCGGCCCTGGCCCAGCAACCGCCGCAGCAGGCCAGCTATACCACCGAGGTGTACGACCGCCAGCTGGTCGAGGCCGATGACCTGATCGCCCGGCTGATCCACGAGAATAGCGCCACCGGCAAGACGGCCCAGCGATGAGCCAGGCGGCCCCCGCGCAGTTCACCCCGCCGAGCCTGCTGCTGACCACGATCGGGCTGTCCCTGGCGACGTTCATGCAGGTGCTCGACACCACCATCGCCAACGTGGCACTGCCGACCATCTCCGGCAACCTCGGCGTGAGCTCGGAGCAGGGCACCTGGGTGATTACCTCGTTTGCGGTGAGCAATGCCATCGCCCTGCCGCTGACCGGCTGGCTGAGCCGGCGCTTCGGCGAAGTGAAGCTGTTCATCTGGGCCACGCTGCTGTTCGTGCTGGCGTCGTTCCTGTGCGGTATCGCCCAGTCGATGCCCGAGCTGGTGTTCTTCCGTGTGCTCCAAGGCGTGGTGGCCGGCCCACTGTACCCGATGACCCAGACCCTGCTGATTGCCGTATATCCACCGGCGAAACGGGGCATGGCCCTGGCGTTGCTGGCGATGGTCACGGTGGTCGCGCCGATTGCCGGGCCGATCCTCGGCGGCTGGATCACCGACAGCTACAGCTGGCCGTGGATCTTCTTCATCAACGTGCCGATCGGCCTGTTCGCCGCCGCCGTGGTGCGCCAGCAGATGCGCACGCGCCCGGTGGTCACCAGCCGCCAGCCCATGGACTACATCGGCCTGCTGACCCTGATCGTCGGCGTCGGCGCCTTGCAGGTGGTGCTGGACAAGGGCAACGACCTGGACTGGTTCGAGTCGTCGTTCATCGTCATCGGCACGCTGGTCTCGGTGGTATTCCTGGCGGTGTTCGTCATCTGGGAGCTGACCGATCGCCACCCGGTGGTCAACCTGCGCCTGTTCGTGCACCGCAACTTCCGCATCGGCACCTTGGTGCTGGTGGGTGGCTACGCAGGGTTCTTCGGGATCAACCTGATCCTGCCGCAATGGCTGCAGACCCAGATGGGCTACACCGCCACCTGGGCGGGCCTGGCAGTGGCGCCGATCGGCTTGTTGCCGGTGCTGATGTCGCCGTTCGTGGGCAAGTACGCGCACCGGTTCGACCTGCGCCTGCTGGCCGGCATCGCCTTCCTGGCGATCGGCACCAGCTGCTACATGCGCGCCGGCTTCACCAACGAGGTGGACTTCCTGCACATCGCCCTGGTGCAGCTGTTCATGGGTATCGGCGTGGCGCTGTTCTTCATGCCGACCCTGAGCATCCTGCTGTCGGACCTGCCACCGCACCAGATCGCCGACGGATCGGGGCTGGCGACGTTCCTGCGTACCCTGGGCGGCAGTTTCGCCGCGTCGCTGACCACCTGGATCTGGATCCGCCGGGCCGACCAGCACCATGCCTACCTCAGCGAGCACATCAGCACCTTCGAGCCGGCCACCCGCCAGACCCTGGAACAACTGGGCGGGGCCAGCCCGCAGAACTACGCGAAGCTTGAACAGATCCTCAACAGCCAGGCGTACATGATGTCGACGGTGGACTACTTCACCTTGCTGACCTGGGTGTTCGCCGGTTTGATCCTGCTGGTGTGGCTGGCCAAGCCACCGTTCACGGCCAAGGCCGCGCCGGCGTCGGCAGGGCACTGAGTCCAACCTGTGGAAAGGTCCGATAAGCCTGCCGTTTTCAAATGGTGGTATTTCCCCTAATCTTGTAGGTCCTTTCGGGACTACTTGGCAGGCTCATGGACAAGGTCATCGTCATCACCGGCGCCAGCCGGGGCATAGGCGCCGCCACCGCGCTGTTGGCGGCGCAACAGGGTTACCACATATGCATCAACTACCACGCCGATGACCAGGCCGCCGAGAAGATACTGGCGCAGGTCCGCGCGTTGGGGGCCGAGGCTATTGCCGTGCGCGCCGACGCCAGTGTCGAAGACGAAGTGGTGCGGCTGTTCCACTGTGTCGACCAGCAACTCGGGCCTGTCACCGCGCTGGTCAACAACGCCGGGACCATCGGCCAGCAGAGCCGGGTGGAGGACATGTCCGAGTTTCGTCTGCTCAAGGTGATGAAGACCAACGTGGTCGGGCCGATGCTGTGCGCCAAGCATGCCTTGCTGCGCATGGCCCGGCGCCATGGCGGGCAGGGTGGGGCGATCGTCAATGTGTCGTCGGTGGCCGCGCGCCTTGGCTCGCCCAATGAGTATGTCGACTACGCCGCGTCAAAGGGTGCGCTGGATACCTTCACCCTTGGCCTGGCCAAGGAAGTGGCGGGCGAGGGCGTGCGCGTCAACGGTGTGCGGCCTGGGTACATCCATACCGGCTTCCATGCACTGAGTGGCGATCCGGACCGGGTCGGCAAGCTTGAAGCCGGCCTGCCGATGGGGCGTGGCGGCAAGCCCGAGGAAGTGGCCGAGGCGATTATGTGGCTGCTGTCGGACAAGGCCTCCTATTCGACAGGGAGTTTCATCGACCTGGGCGGCGGGCGCTAGAACCGCTCCTCACTCCTGCAGCAGGCAATCGACCTGCTCTGCCAGTTGCTGCAAGGAAAACGGCTTGGTCAGCACGCTCATGCCTGTCTCGAGGCCGCCATCGCCCAGCGCAGCCGTTTCGTCGTAGCCCGTGACAAACAGTACTTTTAAGCCTGGGTAGCGCTGGCGCAGCAGGCCGGCCACCTGGCGGCCATTGAGGCCGCCGGGTAGGCCGACGTCAGTCACCAGCAAGTCTGGCGCCTTGCTTGCCTGCAGGCCTGCCACGGCTTCGGGGCCATCCTTGAACATACGCACCTCATGGCCCATCTCCTCGAGGACTTCGCCCATCACCTTGCGCATGGCCAGCTCATCTTCAACCACCGCGACGTTGCGCGCACTGCCCTGTGTCTGAGGTGCGACCACGCACCCTGTAGTCTTGCCTCGCAGGCACTGCGCCGCGCCGTGGTGGCGAGGCAGAAACATGGATATGCTGGTGCCTTGCCCAGGTATCGAGGCTATTTTTAGCTGGCCCCCGGACTGACGTACGAAACCGAAGATCATCGAAAGCCCAAGGCCGGTGCCCTGGCCAAGCGGCTTAGTGGTGAAGAAAGGATCCATGGCCCGTGCCAGCACGGGCTTCTCCATGCCGCGCCCATTGTCGTCGACGCTGATGCGCACGTACTGCCCGGCGCCCAGATCCAGGATGGCGGCATCCTGCTCGTCCAGTTCGACGTTGCTGCAGGCGATGCGCACCGCGCCATTGCCGCTGATGGCGTCGCGGGCATTGATGCACAGATTGAGCAGCGCGCTCTCCAACTGCGGCGGATCTATGCGCACTGTCCAAAGTTCGTCATCGTTCTGACAAGACAGGTCGATATGCGGCCCGACAGTGCGCGCAATCAGTTCGCGCATGCCCTCGACCAGTGCCGCCACAGCGGTAGGCTTGGGCTGCAGAATCTGTTGGCGGGAGAACGCCAGCAGTCGGTGAACCAGCGAGGCGGCTCGCAGCGCGGCGTCCTTGGCGTTGCCCAGCAGCAGCGGCAGGGCATCGTGACGTTGTTGTTGCACGCGCTGGTCAGCCAGTTCCAGTGCCCCAAGAATGCCGCCGAGCAGGTTGTTGAAGTCGTGCGCCACACCGCCGGTCAGCTGGCCCACGGCCTCCATTTTCTGCGCCTGGCGCAACGCTTGTTCGGCTTGCGCCAGGCGTTGTTGCTCCTGGACCCGCTCGGTAATGTCGTAGGCGAACAGGTAAGCGCCCACTGGTTGGCCATCGTTATCGTGCAAGGGCGCGAAACGCATTTCATAGTGACGGCGCGCGGCACCTTCACCGAACGCGTCGATTTCGATGAAGGTTTCTCCGGACAACGCCTTGCGCCATAGCGCCAGAGAGCGTTGGCAGTCGCTCGTTGCGGCTGAGAATTCGGCCATCAGTGGCGCACCGATTTCGGGCTCGAAAGCGAAAATCCGCTGGAATTCGACGCGAGTGGCGGCGTTGACGGCCAGCCAACGCATGTGCCTGTCCACCACTTGCACGCAGGCGACGCTGGCATCGATCAGGTCGGCGAAAATCTTGCGCTCGGCTACTGCCTGCTCGATGCGCCGTTCAAGTTGCGTATTGAGCTTGTGCAAGGCCGTTTCGGCGCGCTTGCGCGCCGTCACATCGCGAAAGATCACCGCGACTTGATGATGTTCGGCGGGCTCGACCCGAATCGCCGCCAACCCAAGGCAGCGGTCAGTGGCGTACAGATCGTGTTCGAAGTAGATGGGATCGCCGGTGCGTTCCACTTCACCGAAGCGTTCCAGCCAGATTTCGGCCTCGTCGGGGATGACTTCGCGCAAGGTGCGCCCCACTACATCGGACAAACCTGCATGGCGGCAATAGGCGGGATTGGCCATCAGGTGCAGGTAGTCGTTCCATTGGCCGTCGGCGCCGGGGATGAACTGGATGATGCAGAAACCTTCCTCCATGGCCTCGAACAGGAACCGGTAGCGTTCGGCCTCCTGCACCCGCGCCTGCAATCGCTCCAGCTCTTGTGCCATGCGCATGTTGCGCTGGCGCTCTTCGCTGAGGGCCTGCCGCAGCTCATGCACATCCTCAGGATTCTCGCTTCGCGGGCACACAGTCATCGACGGGGCTCCTTGTCATCGACAGCAATTGCTCTACCTGTTCGACCAGCGCTTCGAGCGTGAAGGGTTTGGTCAGTACTCGAGCCCCAGAAGGCATGGGCCGCTCATTCAATACGGCATTCGCATCGTAACCGGTGATGAAAAGCACAGGTACCTCAGGCAGGCGCAGGCGAAACGCCTCGGCTACCTGTCGTCCATCAAGGCCGCCGGGCAGGCCGATATCGGTGATCAACAACTCGGGCTGGCCGTTCGCCTCGAGGGCTGCAGGGCCGTTTGGGTAGCTGTCGATGCAATGGCCGAGGTCTTCGAGTACTTCAGTGATTATCGCGCGCAGTGGTTCATGGTCTTCTACCAAGGTTATGCGTCGCCCGGAGGCGGGAGTGCGGGCAGCAGGCTCGATTGCCGCCAAGGGCGGGCGTTCGCTCCCGGGTTTCCAAGGCAGGTAAAGGCGTATGCATGTCCCTTCACCAGGCGCCGAGCGGATCTGCAATTGGCCACCGGACTGGCGGACGAAGCCGTAGACCATGGACAGCCCAAGCCCGGTGTTGCGCTCTGACGGCTTGGTGGTGAAAAACGGTTCGACCGCACGTGCCGCCACCTCTGCAGACATGCCTTGGCCATTGTCCTCTACCGCCAGGCACAGATAACGACCCGCCGGCAAATTCAACGTCTGGGCAGTATCATCTGTAATCTGCACCCGGCGGCAATCGATATCGATGCGCCCGCCACTGGGCATGGCATCGCGGGCGTTGATGCACAGGTTGAGCAGCGCGCTCTCCAATTGTGGCGGGTCGACAAAGCTCAGCCCCTTGTCATGCTCGAAATGGCAGCTCACTTCAATGGCCGGGCCGACACTGCGACTGATCAACTCCTGCATGCCCTCGACCAGGGTACGGAGCCGGATCATCTGGGGCTGCAGGGTCTGTTGTCTGGAAAAAGCCAGCAGCCGCTGAACCAGCGTGGCGGCCCGATGAGCTGAACTGCAGGCGCTGTCCAGCAAGGCCGGGATATCATCATGGCGTGCTTGCTGCACACGTTGGCGCATCAGCTCCTGAGCGCCGAGTATCCCCGCCAGCAGGTTGTTGAAGTCATGGGCGATGCCACCGGTAAGCTGGCCAACTGCCTCCATCTTCTGGGCCTGGCGCAAGGCCTTTTCAGCCTCCAGCAGTTGTTGCTGCTCGTTGACCCGGCGGGTGATGTCGTAGACGAACAAATAAGCGCCGGTTATTACCCCGGCGCCGTCGCGCAGTGGCGTGAAACGCGACTCGAAATGGCCAAGGCGGCCATTTTTTTCGTAAGCGATCACTTCAGTGAAGCTTTCACCTGCCAGTGCTCTGCGCCACAGCGCCATGCAGCGGTCAAGCTCGGTGGGGAAGTCTGCCAGGCAGTCGATCAGGCTATCGCCTGCCTTGAGCGTATGGTTGAACAGATACTCGAAGTCCCTGACCGCGCGTTTGTTTACCGCGAGGAATGTCATCGAGGTGTCCACCACCTGTACCCGCGCAACGCTGTTCTCCACCAGCTCGGCAAACAAGCTGCGTTCAGCGAGGGCGGCAGCCACGCGTTGTTCGAGATGCTCGTTGAGTTGTTGCAGCGCCGTTTCGGCGCGGTAACGCTCGGTGACGTCCTTGAACAGTACCGCCACTTGCCGGCGTTCGGCCGGCTCGATGCGGAAGGTGGTCACCGACAGCACCCGCCCCGTTGCCACCAATTCCTGCTCGAACTGCAAGGGCTTCCCGGTGCGCAGCACGGGGCCATAACGGGCGATCCAGTCATCGGCTTCGTCGGGCACCATTTCCCGCAGTTTCTGCCCGGTTACGTCGGCAATGCCTGCGTGGCGGGTATAGGCCGCATTCGCCAGCACATGCACGTAGTCGCTGAGCGGACCGTGAGGCCCATCGAAGAACTCGATGACACAGAAACCTTCGTCCATCGTGTCGAAGAGAAAGCGGAACAGGTCTTGATCATCCTGTTGATGGCGGGCCCATTGTGTTTCCAACTCGGTGTTGCGCTGACGAAGGACTTCCATCTGTTGGCGAAGGGACTGCAGTTCGCGCGAGGGCATGAGGGCTTCCAGTGATAGGGGGGGCGCCGTGGCGGCTTTGCGTCAGAGTGTGTCAGGAGCTTGGCGGGTACCGCTGAGCAACTGGTCGACCCGTGCCATCAGCAACGCCAACTCAAAGGGTTTGCGCAGCAGGAGGGTGTGATCGGATTGCGTCCACCGGTCCTTATCCAACTCCCCGTCGTAGCCGATGATGAACAACACGGGCATGTGCGCGTTACCGGCACGATAAGCGTTGGCGACCTGGTAGCCATCGACGCTACCTGGCAATCCGAGATCGACTATCAACAATGCGGGGCTGGGGGCCTGGCCAAGGGCCTGTACGGCGCCAACGCCTTCGTCGAAGACGCGAACCCGATGCCCCCGTTCTTCCAATACCTCACGGATTACCATGAGCAGGGTCTGCTGGTCTTCGACCAGCAGAATGTCGAGGCCAGTATTACATGCAGACTCTATCGCTCGGTGAGGGTCCAAGTGTGCGAGCGGTAACGTGGAACTCTGTTCCCGTGGCAGGTACAGGCTGATGCGTGTGCCGCCTTGGGGAGTGCTGTGGATACTCAACTGTCCACCGGACTGGCGCATCAGTCCATATGCCATGGACAAGCCCAGGCCAGTACCCTGGCCAAGTGGCTTGGTGGTGAAGAACGGCTCGATGGCGCGGGAGGCAACCTCGGCGGGCATGCCGCAGCCCGTATCTTCCACCACGATCTGAAGGTAGTCGCCTGGAGCGAGCTGCAAGGCAGCGGCCTCGGGTGAGCCGAGTGGATTGTTCTGGCAACTGATACGCAAGGTGCCGCCTCTGGACATGGCATCCCGGGCGTTGATACACAGGTTCAACAAGGCGTTTTCCAGTTGCGGGGGATCCACACGCACTGCCCACTGCCCGGCCAGCGTCGCATCGACAAATGTGATGTTCGCATCGAGGGTGCTGTTGATCAGGTCGTGCATGCCCGCCATCAGAAGGTGCACGTCCACGGCCTGTGGCGTCAGCGTCTGCTGGCGGGCGAATGCCAGCAGGCGTTGGACCAGCGTGCTGGCACGCGTGGCGTTCTGCTGGACGATGCCGAGCATGTGCCGACAGTCGCGGCTATGACCGTGTCTGAGTCGTTTGTCGGCGATCTCGAGGGCGGCCAGGATGCCCCCCAGGAGATTGTTGAAATCGTGGGCGATGCCCCCGGTAAGTTGGCCAATAGCTTCCATTTTCTGCGATTGGCGCAAGGCTTCTTCTGTCAGTTGCAGGCGTTCCTGCTCCTTTACCCGCGATGAGATGTCATAGGCGAAGAGGTAGCCGCCCTGAATCCGTCCCTCGGCGTCGCGCAAGGGGTTGTAGCGCATATCGTAGTGTCGCTGCGCTTCAGCGGGGCCGACGGTGATGACATGAGTGAATGGCTCGCCCGCCCGCACTCTCGGCCACACCGGCTCGAGGCTTGGCAGGAGGTCAGGCGTTGCCGCCAGGATCTGCGAAATGGAATCGCCCACCTTGGGGATGAAGCCATGCAGACGCTCGAAGGTTTCGCATGCTGTCCGGTTGATGGCGATCAGGCGCTGGTTGCAGTCGGCAGCAAATACGTTGGCCAAGCTGTGGTCGACCAGCTCTCCCAGAAGCTTGTTGTTTACACGCGCTTCGTCAGCGCTCTTGCGGGCGCGGTCAAGCATGGCATTCGTGACCCGTTCGCTGGCCGGGGCGCCGGTAAACAGCACCGCCACCCGGCGGTCGGTGGCCGGGCCTAGGCGATGGGCAGCGATGGACAGCAGACGGTCGGTGGCGTTCAAGCGCTGCTCGAAGCAGGCCGGTTTGCCGGTACGCACGACTTCGGCGAAGCGTGCTACCCAGGCGTCGGCTTCGCTGGGGAGGAGTTCACGCACCGTCTGCCCCATCTGCTTGGCATGTGCGGTGTGCTGGAGGCAGGCATCGTTGCTGAGGATGTAGCGATAGTTACTCAGCGGCCCCTCTGGCCCGTCAAGCAGCTCCAGCACGCAGAAACCCTCGGCCATATGGCTGCGCAGCAATGCAAAGCAGTTTAATTCGAGCTCATTGCGCGCAACTTGCGCCTCGAGCTCGGCGATGCGTGCGCTCAAGCGTTCGATGGAGGGGGCTGGAGTATTGGCCATGGGCAGGTACCGGTCGGCTAGTGGCGAAACTATAACCGGGCCGACCTTTACCTGCCATGCATCAGAACGAACGCACGATTCGTCCCAAGGTTTCCATGGCCTGTTCCGCGCCATCGCCCCAGGGGCTGCCATAGTTCAGGCGGATACAGTTGCCGAAGCGCCGGGTGGGCGAGAAGATCGGCCCTGGCGCGATGCTGATGCCCTGGGCCAACGCCATGTGGAACAGCTTCAACGCGTCCATCTGCTCGGGCAGCTCCAGCCACAGGAAGTAGCCGCCAGAGGGCTGGCTGACCCGGGTCTGCGCCGGGAAGTGACGGGCGATGGCGGCGAGCATGTTGGCCTGTTGGCCCTCCAGCGCGTAGCGCAGCTTGCGCAGGTGGCGGTCGTAGCCGCCGTGTTGCAGGTAGTCGGCGATCGCCGCCTGGGCCGGCATCGAGGCGCACAGGGAGGTCATCAGCTTGAGCCGCTCGATTTTCTGCGCAAAGCGCCCGGCCGCCACCCACCCAATGCGATAGCCCGGGGCCAGGCTCTTGGCGAACGACCCGCAGTGCATCACCAGGCCTTCGGTATCGAAGGCCTTGGCCGGCTTTGGCGCCTGCTGCGAGTAGTACAGCTCGGCATAGACATCGTCCTCGATCAGCGGTACCTGGTGGCGTTTGAGCAATTCGACCAGTTCCTGCTTCTTGGCCTCCGGCATGCTCGCGCCCACCGGGTTCTGGAAGTTGGTCATGCACCACACGGCCTTGACCGGGTGTTTGTCGAGGGTCTGGGCCAGCACGCCGAGGTCCATGCCCTCGCGCGGGTGCACTGGGATTTCCACCGCCTTGAGCTTGAGGCGTTCGAGCACCTGTAGGCAGGCATAGAAGGCCGGTGCCTCGATGGCTACCAGGTCGCCAGGCTGGGTCACGGCCTGCAGGCACAGGTTCAACGCTTCCAGCGCGCCGTTGGTGATCAGCAGCTCTTCCATGGGCAGCATCAGCCCGCCAACCATGTAGCGCAGGGCGATCTGTCGGCGCAGTTGCGGGTTGCCCGGCGACAGGTCGGTCACCACCATGCGCGGGTCCATGGCCCGGCTGGCGCTGGCCAGCGAACGGGACAGGCGCTGCAACGGGAACAGGCTCGGGCTGGGGAAGGCCGAGCCGAACGGCACGGTGTGCGGGTCCTTGATCGAGTCGAGGATCGAGAACACCAGGCCGCTCACATCGACATCGGTGGACTCGCTGGCCGGCGCCTGGGGCTGCGGCTCGCAGAACGGCCGCGGCGCATGGGCGTTGACGAAGTATCCGGAACGCGGCCGGGCACGGATCAGTCCGCGGCGCTCCAGCAGGTAATAGGCCTGGAACACGGTGGACGGGCTGACCCCGTGGGTCTGGCTGGCGTAGCGCACCGAAGGCACCCGCTGGCCGGGGCCTAGCACCCCGGAGCGGATCAGTTCGGCAATGTCGTCGGCAAATCGTTCGTAGCGTTTCATTATGGCTTTGGCAGGCAAGGTGATGATCAGTGTAAGGGATCAGCGATTCATCGGTGCGACGAAACGGCTGCGCGCGGTGCTGCGGATCCCCGGCTGGTCGCTGTCCTGGATCTCGAAGGTCAGTTCCTGGGAGCTGCTGGTCGGGCGATCAGCCAGCATCGCCACCGACACCGGCAGCTCGCTCATCTCGCCGGAGGCCAGGGTGAACTCAGTACGGCCATGCAGCTCGAAGCCGTCGGCGTCCACCAGGCGCAGGCGATAGTGCTGCGGTTCCTGGGTCTTGTTGATGATCTTGAGCAGGTAGATGTTCTCGATCTGGCCCAGGGCGTTCTCGCGGAACAGGCCACGGTCCTTGATCACGTCCATCGACACCATCGGGCGCATCTGCAGGGCCAACACCAGGGCGCCGATCATCACCGTCAGCGCGGCGGCGTAGCCTAGCAGGCGAGGGCGCAGCCAGTGGGTCTTGCCGCCTTGCAGGTTGTGCTCGGACTTGTAGCCGATCAGGCCACGGGCATAGCCCATCTTGTCCATCACCCCGTCGCAGGCGTCGATGCAGGCGGCGCAGCCGATGCAGGCCATCTGCAGGCCTTCGCGGATGTCGATGCCGGTGGGGCATACCTGCACGCACAGGGTGCAGTCGATGCAGTCGCCCAGGCCCTGGCTGCGCGCATCGCTGCCTTTCTTGCGCGGGCCACGGGCTTCGCCGCGGCTGGGGTCGTAGGCCACCGCCAGGGTGTCCTTGTCGAACATCACGCTCTGGAACCGCGCATAGGGGCACATGTGCATGCATACCGCCTCGCGCAGCCAGCCGGCGTTGAGGTAGGTGGCGGCGGTGAAGAACAGCACCCAGAACAAGGCCACGCCACCCAGCTCGAAGGTGAACAGTTCGGCAGCCAGCGGGCGGATCGGCGTGAAGTAGCCGACAAAGGTCAGCCCGGTCAGCACGCCAATGGCCAGCCACAGGCCGTGCTTGAGAGCGCGGCGGGCGATCTTCTCCACGCCCCAGGGCGCGGCAGCCAGCTTGATGCGTTGGTTGCGGTCGCCCTCGGCGATTTTCTCGCACCACATGAACAGCCAGGTCCAGGTGCTTTGCGGGCAGCTGTAGCCGCACCACACGCGGCCGGCAAACACGGTGATGGCGAACAGGCCGAAGGCGCAGATGATCAGCAGCGCCGACAGCAGGATGAAGTCCTGCGGCCAGAAGGTCGCGCCGAAGATATGGAACTTGCTGTCGGCCAGGTCCCAGAGCACGGCCTGGCGGTCGCCCCATTGCAACCAGGCAGTGCCGAAGAACAGTACGAACAGCAAGCCGGCGAAGGCGATCCGCAGGTTGCGGTAGAAGCCAGTGAAACTGCGTGTATGGATGCCACCGGCCACCTGGCTTTTGCTCTTGTGCGTGGTGGGGGCAACCTCGATGACTCGGAAGGGGATTCTGTCGCTCATGGTTCGTCGCTCATCAGGCCTCGATCAGGCCAGGGCACTATGGCCCGCGATCTGTTTTCAGCACAGGCCCAGGTATCGCGATAAAAACCATATCAGATGGCAGGTTTATTTGTTGAGGCCTTGTATTTCGGGGTATGGCGTACTGGATGGCAGATGCCTGCGGCTATCCACCGCACCTTTGTGGATACGGCTTTGGATGTGGGCGCGAGAAGCGGCCCGCATCGCCGCAATGCGGTAAGGTGTTGCCTCTGCGCCTGCGTACCGGTCTGTCATGACTATCATGAGTATTCGATGCTGATTTCCACGCTATTCAATGGTCGCTCATTGACGCCATCCCTCCAGGCCGAACCCTGTGTGCCCTGGTGGAGCTTCACAAAGACGGTATTGGCCGCGACCGCCTTGACCTTGGTGCGCGACGGTCGACTTGCCCTGGATACCGCGCTGCCTGAAACCCCTTACACCCTGCGCCAGCTTCTGCGTCATGAGGCGGGCCTCGCAGATTATTGCGAGCTTGCCGAGTACTACGCGGCAGTTGCCAAGCATGAACCTGCGTGGCCCGTGGACGAGATGATGCAGCGCCTGGATGGCGCCCGGCTTCGCTACGCCCCCGGAGCGGGCTGGCGCTACTCGAATGTGGGTTACATGTTGGTAGCCAGGCTCATCGAGCGGGCCACGGGCTTACCGCTTGAAGAAGCGCTCAGGCAGCAGGTGTTGGCGCCGCTCGGTATCTCGGCGGTTCGCCTGGCGAGCAAACGTGCGGATCTGAATGGGGACTACCTGGGCGATTCGTTGAACTACGACCCTGGCTGGGTCTATCACGGGCTGCTGATCGGCCCTGTTTCGCAGGCTGCGCTTTTGCTGGATCGTCTGCTTGCCGGGGCACTGCTTCCGGCCGAGCTGCTGCAGGAAATGCGGGTGACAAAGGGGTTGGGTGGGCCAATGGCTGGCCGGCCGTGGATCGCGCCTGGATATGCTTTGGGGCTGATGCGAGGGGCGGTCGAGGGTGGTTTGACGCTGGCCGGGCATACCGGGTGCGGGCCCGGGAGCGTGGTGGCGGTCTATCGATGTGCGGTGGGGGAGGCCGTCGCGTGTTGCGCAGTGTTCTCGATGGAGCTGGATGAGGGAAGTGTTGAGGCGCTGGTCGTGCGGGAGATACGTAAGGTACTTGAGACGCAGTGCTGAGGCTTTCTGGGGCTTGTTTCGCCTCTGCGGGATATCACTTGTGGCCTGGATACAACATCCGTTTTGGCTCGATAGCTGAACGTTGTGGATGACCGCTATCAACCCAGAGCAGCCCTTGGACAACACCATGACGAAGCAGTAGCGTTAGCAGAAAGGTTGGCGGGTAATACTCAGGCAAGAAATGTCCTTCAATTCGCATAAGAAAAAGCTGCTCGATGAAACCGAGCCACTCTCGCACCGTGCGTCACATGCGCGCTCATGCGCCCTGCTGGTGGCTCAAAAATTAGGATTGACCCGTGATGATGTAATTGAACTGGTGGCGCGTCAAACTGGCGTCGATCTCCATAAGCCACAGTCTGTTGCCGAACTGCTGATCGCTTTAGCGGATCTGGAGAGAGTACGCCTGGGTCAATAGTGGCCATCCCACTCTGCCGCGCTGCATGCTTCGTCTGAGGCGGTCAGTCGCGAATGGCTGCTGACGACCCATAGCGGCCAACTGCGTAAGCTAAACTTCCTAGGTCAACGAGGCAGCTCACAATCCAAAGCGCCGCGTAGGGCCGCAATAACGTCGTCAACACAGGGGCCTTGAACCGGTGGCGGCACAGGGCGTTCACAAAATTCCCGCCAGACAAACAGCATCAGTTCTGCGCCATCTGTTTGCAGCAGCGCGCTGTCGATTGAGCCGAATGTTTGCAGCAGCCTGTACCTTTCGTCGAGCCAGAACAAGGCTTCCACCCAGTCATACACTGGGATGAAGTGGAAGTGAATGGAGTAACCGGCATCATGCCCAAAGCGACCGATATACAAGCGTTTGGGCCGGAGATCCGCTTCGATCGCGTGCTGAATTCGCGCCTGCAACATACCCAACTCTGCCTGCGCTTCGAGCGGCAGTGCTGCCAGGGAATTGGTCATCTGCTTGGCACTGAGCATCAGGTAGCCTGGCAACGCACTGTCCATGCGTTGATTGAGAATCCAGTACCTGGATTCATGGATGATGAAGCTAGACGGTATATCCATGGGGCGGCCTTGAGTGGATCGGTCGCAGAGTAGCATTGCAGCAGATCTATGTCCGATTTTGGCTGATTGCGGGCCGCCGCTTTGGGTTGAAAGCTGCCGGCATTGAAGGGCTGCTACCGTCCCATAGAGGCCATCCGATGTCGGCCGTTAGCGGCCCAATGCCGCATTAGAGATAACTCAATCTCGCAGGGGCTACTCGTTATCGGTGAATTTCAATCTGGAGCCCTTCATTCTCATGTGGTGCTCGAAAGTAGCTAGTGATCAGATCGAACTCCGCGTCAGTCGCCGCAAACTCATGCTCACCATGGTGATTACGAATATGCAACCTGTCTCGACAGGTGTCATCGTCCACCTCGATATAGTGGACGCAATGTGAAACCTCGGCGGCGTCAGCCAGGCCGCGCAGCCATTGTCGATCTTGAGGAGTATTGGCAGGAAAATCCAAAACGACAGTCACTCCAGCCCGAAGAACATCAATGACGAGTGGGCCCAGCACCTCCCGAATCTGGTGCGCAAAACGCACATAGTCGGTTACTGACTTGATCTGTCCAGGGTATAGCCGTGAGAGCCAATGATCCTCAGTCAGCAGAACCGTCGATCCTTCAGTTGCCAAACTTTTGGCTAGTGTTGACTTACCGGATGCAATCTTTCCTGAGATGAGATGCAGCACTGGTTTGGGCATAGAGACGTCTCCTTGTCGAACCCCGATGATGCTCATTGAAAAGCGTCGAAGCAATCACCGATCACTCAAACGTCCACTATGGGTCGATACCAGTCATCAATGAACGGCTATCGACTTACAACAGACGATCAAAGCATGCATGCGCTTGCAGTTGACCGAACCCGCCGTTGCCGTACAATCGCGCCCCCAAAAATCAGCAGGCATGGCGAGAGGGAGCTTCAATGCAACGGGTGATGATCATTGGCCAGCCAGGGTCTGGGAAAAGTACCCTGGCACGCAAGCTTGGCGAGCGCACGGGCTTGCCGGTCGTGCATATCGACACGATTCACTGGCAGCCAGGGTGGGTCGAGCGCAGCCGTGACGAGAAGACGCGTCTTTGCCATGAAGTCGAGGCCCGTGAGCGTTGGATCTTCGAAGGCGGGCACTCGACGACATGGCAAAACCGGCTGGCCCGCGCTGACACGGTGATATGGATCGATCGCTCGGCGCCGCTTCGATTCTGGCGTGTGTTCTTCAGAACGATGCTGAGCCGCGGTCGATCTCGGCCTGACTTGCCGGACGACTGTCCGGAACTGCTGGCCAACCTGCCGGAGTTTTTCAGGTTCATGTGGCGGACGAAAAACTCGTCCCGGGAGGCGATGAAGCGATTCGTGGCGACCGCCCCGTCGGGTTGTCGCGTGGTCTGCCTGCGGTCGAATCGAGATACCGAAGTTTTTCTCGCGAACCTGGGAGCATTGCCTGATCAGGTGGCGCGAGGTCATTAGAGGTTCGTTCTCGTTTGATTGTTGGCAGACGCCTGCCTTGAAGACGCATCACAACGTTTCAACCTGCCCAAGGATGGCCCATGGCGCTGACCAGCAAGATCACGATCTACAACCCTGAATGGCCGCAGCGGTACGAGGCGGACAAAGTGCTGCTCGCTTCGGCATTCGGTGATGAGCTTCTCGCCCTGCACCATGTCGGCAGCACGGCTGTCCCGCAACTTGCAGCCAAGCCAGAGATCGATGTGCTGATCGAGGTTTCAGAGCATCGCAATGAGGCAGCGCGGGACCAGGTGTTGCTGAAACTGGGGTATGTACGTGGCACTGACCTGTCGGAAGGACACCATTTCTACCGCCGCAATGTTGGCGAGGTGCGCACCCACAAGATCCATATTTGCAGGTGTGGTCACGATTCAGTCATCCAGATGCTGACGTTCAGGGATCTGCTCAGAAACGACGCCTCCCTCCGGCAGCGATATCAAGACCTCAAGCTCGAGCTGGAGGCCTCCAATACCGGCGGTATGGCTGAGTATCTGGCGAGGAAGGGGCCGTTCATCATCACCGCGCTGTGTGAGGTCGGCATCAGACCTGGTGATTATTATCTATAAGGCGACTCAGTCGCTCGTGTCCGGCTGTTTCCGAACCAAAGCAGTGTTTTCAGAGCGGGCAAATCCTTATGGTCGGGGCGGAGATCATCTTTCTGAGCGTACCTGTCAAGGAGTTAAATTTTGAGAAGCATAGGGATATTGTTGTTGCTCTATTGCGTGAATATTTTCGCCACAGAGTCATCGCTCGAGAGTTATGCCGAAGCTAATCGCTCCCGTGCGGTTGGCATCACTCAACTAGATAGCTCGACAATCCTTGCCGAGGAGACTCGGCTCGCACCGTTGGCCAGTGACCTGTTGCTCAAGGTCAAGCCGATGATCCGCGAGGGCGGCAGCGGTGCGGCGATTCAACGCTACGTATTGACGCAGTTCGAACGCTACGGCTGGCTACCAATGCTAGTGGGCTACAAAGGCTATACGGCAGCCGTGCCGGTGTCGGTGAATAGCCAAGTGGGTAACGCACCGCCTACTAATACCCCATTCCCGAACGCAGCCTTGGTTAAAGTTGAGTTGGTTGCGGCTTCGGCCCAGGCCCATGTCGCCCAGGTTTGGACATTTGCCACCGCCAACGCCACCGAACAGCAGCGACAGTTGTTGGCAACAGCCCGCAGCGCGTTGCGCAGTGGCATTGATCAGGTTCGTGGTGGCGAGCCGCTGTTCAATGTGGGCCAGGCCATTCAAGAGGTGCTTGACGCCAACCAGGCGGTTGCGATTCATGAACTCGCGGGCTACGCCATGGGGCAGTCGCGGGTACAGGAACCGCAGGTGCTGGGTTACAAGGGCTACACAAACGATAACACCCTCATGCAACCAGGGCAGGTGCTGAATGTTTATGTGATCGCGAAGGCAGGCGCATTCGGGGTGCGCTTCCAGCCGCCTGATTTTTGGACTGTCCACACACAGGATGGTGCAGACAGCGTCATGCTGTCGGCGATGGTGGAGGTTACAGTTGACGGGCACCGGCTGCTGAGCAGATTGGTGGACTAATTGCTGTTGGCCAGTCCATCACTCGGATAGGCTTTCGCTGCTTTCAGCGCCGTGCGGAAAGTTGCTGCGGCGCCAGGAATGCATCGTGGAAGTAATTGTGGAACGCGTGCATCGCCGGGCTGAATTCCCGCTCGCGATGCCAGGCCAAGCCGACGCTCATGGGGGTGACCTTGTCGGTGATGGTCACGGTTTCGATGCGTTTACCCTCCAGCGACCAGGGGCGGTGTACCAGGTCGGAGAGAATCGCCACGCCGCTGCCGTTGGCCACCATGCTGCGCACCGCTTCCACGGAGCTGGTGCGGATTCGCATGTTGGGCTGCTGTCGGGCATGTTCCCAGTAGCGCATGGCGCTTTGTTCGGCTTCGTCGACCGTAAGCAGGATGAAGGGCTCGTGTGTGACGTCGGCAAGGCTCACGGCCGAGTGTTCGCACAGCGGGTGATGGCTGGGCAGCCACAGCCGGCGCTCGGAATTGAACAGGGTTTTCGAGACGATGTCCGGGTGGGTCAGGTTCGAGGTCAGCACCACCGCCATGTCGAATTCGCCTTCCAGCAGGCCTTGCTCGATGGCCTGGCGCTCCCGTTCGTGCACTTCGATGGCCACGTCCGGGTGCCAGTGTTCCAGGCGTTGCAGATGGTGCGGCAGGAAGTAGCCGATCACCGTGTAACTGGCCGCTACCCGCAACAGGCCGCTGGCGCGAACGTCCGGCAGTGGGCTGTTAAGGGCGTCGTCGACGCTGCGCAAGATCACGTAGGCCCGATTGAGAAAGTGCCGTCCGGCATCGGTCAGGCTCATGCCCTGTGCCGAGCGCTGGAACAGCAGCGTGCCGAGCATGCCCTCCAGCTCCTTGATCGCCGTGGTTACCGCCGACTGGGAAATATTCAAATGAATCGCAGCCTGGGAGATTTGCCCGATCTCGGCCGTGGCGACGAAATAGCGAACCTGGCGCAGGGTCAGTGACATGAACACTCCGCTTGATGAGGTATCTGATTTTCAGAAGATAACCCCTCTGATAATAGATCTTCCCAAGGGGGCGGCTGGAATTTAACGTGCTCTGCATGAAGTCACAAGGGTCAGGAGCAAGTGTCATGCAGGCAGTAGATTTCAATTCGGACATGGGCGAAGGCTTCGGTCCGTGGACTATCGGCGACGGCGTCGACAACGAACTGATGGGCTTCATCAGCTCGGCCAACATCGCCACCGGTTTCCATGCCGGCGACCCCGGCACCATGCGACGCACTGTCGAGCAGGCCAAGCGCCTGGGCGTGGCCGTTGGTGCCCATCCGGGCTTTCGCGACCTGGTCGGGTTCGGCCGCCGTCACATCAATGCACCGGCCCAGGAGCTGGTGGACGACATGCTCTATCAGCTGGGCGCCCTGCGTGAACTCGCCCGGGTTCAAGGCGTGGCCCTGCAACACATCAAACCCCACGGCGCGCTGTACATGCACCTGGCCCGGGACGAAGAAGCGGCGCGTTTGCTGGTGGAAAACCTGCAGCGCCTGGAGCCCGAGCTGCTGCTGTATTGCATGCCCGACTCGGCGATCTGGCGTATCGCCACGGAGCTGGGCCAACCGGTGATCCGCGAGTTCTACGCCGACCGCGAATACGACCTCAGCGGCTCCATCGTTTTCACCCGCAACGTGCGTGCCTACGACCCCGCGCAAGTAGCTGCGCGGGTACTGCGTGCCTGCCAGGAAGGCGTGGTGCGCACGGTGGAGGGTGAAGACCTGGCGATCGAATTCGACTCCATTTGCTTGCACAGCGATACACCCGGTGCCCTGGCACTGGTCGAGGCTACCCGTAATGCGCTCGATGGCGCGGGGATCAAGGTGCGCGCACCGCGATAACGCAACCGAAGACACCTGGCACGCAGACGCCAGGACTTACTCGACACACAGATTTCTTGCCTGCCTTTCTACAAATATTCCAAGAGGAACAGACATGGCGCAGCACACAGTCATCACCCCGTTGCCGGGGACTTTCTACCGCAAGGCTACCCCGGAATCGCCGAACTACGTCGAGGCCGGTGCCCAGGTCAGCGCCGACACGGTGATTGGCCTGATCGAGGTCATGAAGCAGTTTTCCGAACTGACCGCGGGTACGGCAGGGCGTCTGGACGCGTTTCTGGTCGAAGACGGTGATCCGGTGGAGCCGGGTCAGGTCATCGCTACACTCGAAGACGCGTGAGGGCACGACCATGACTCAAGGCATTGGTAAACTGCTGATCGCCAACCGCGGCGAGATTGCCGTGCGGATCATCCGCGCCGCGCAAGCGCTGGGGATTCCAACCGTGGCGGCGTGCAGCGAAGCAGACGTCGATTCCCAGGCCGCACGCATGGCCGACG
The DNA here is from genome assembly GCF_021283165.2 of Pseudomonas soli. Lineage (NCBI taxonomy): Bacteria > Pseudomonadati > Pseudomonadota > Gammaproteobacteria > Pseudomonadales > Pseudomonadaceae > Pseudomonas > Pseudomonas soli. Next base: position 3,470,227 of record NZ_CP128543.1, on the reverse strand, counting down.
AAGTGCACATCCTCGGCCCGGCTCGCGCCGACAAGAGCTACCTCAATGTCGAAGCGCTGCTCGGTGCCCTGAAGGCCACCGGCGCCAACGCGGTGCACCCCGGTTACGGCTTTCTCTCGGAGAACGCCGAATTTGCCGAAGCGGTGCAAGCCGCCGGGGCGATTTTCGTAGGCCCAAGCCCCGAGACCATCCGGCGCATGGGCGACAAGGCCGAAGCCCGGCGCACTGCGCAAGCCGCGGGTGTGCCGGTGGTGCCCGGCTCCCCGGATGAACTGTTCGATGTGGAGTCGGCGCTCAAAGCCGCCGAATCCGTCGGTTTCCCGCTGCTGATCAAGGCCTCGGCCGGTGGCGGAGGGCGTGGGATTCGCCTGGCGGAAAACCCGCAGCAACTGAGCGAAGAATTCCCCCGTTCCCAGCGCGAAGCCCAGGCCGCCTTCGGCAACGGCGCGGTGTATCTGGAGCGCTTCATCGGCAAGGCCCGGCACATCGAAGTGCAGGTGCTGGGCGACGGCAAGCATGCGGTGCATCTGTTCGAACGCGAGTGTTCGCTGCAACGCCGCCGGCAGAAGATCTTCGAAGAAGCGCCGTCGCCGGTGCTCAATGCGCAGCAGCGCGAGACCCTCTGCGCGAGTGCCGTGCGCCTGACCGAGGCACTGGGCTATCAGGGCGCGGGCACCCTTGAGTATCTGTACGACGACGCCACCGGCGAGTTTTTCTTCATCGAGATGAACACGCGGATCCAGGTGGAACACCCGGTCAGCGAGCTGATCACCGGCATCGATCTGGTTCAGGCCATGTTGCGCATCGCCGGCGGCGAACCGCTGGGCCTCAAGCAAAGCGATATCCGGCTCAACGGCGCGGCCCTGCAAATGCGCCTGAACGCCGAAGACCCGGCGCGGGATTTCTTCCCAAGCCCGGGTCTTGTGCAAGCGCTGAACTGGCCGGAAGGCGAGGGCGTGCGCGTCGACAGCCATCTGTATGAAGGCTACCGGGTACCGCCATACTATGACTCGCTGCTGGCCAAGCTGATCGTCCATGGCAGCGATCGCGCCGAGGCCCTGGCCCGCGCGCGACTGGCCGTGGAGCAGACTACGCTCACGGGCATGGCCAGCACCTTGTCTCTGCACGGCGAGTTGCTGGAGCAACCCTGGCTGCACACCGCCGACTTCCACACCGGCACTTTGGAAACCTGGCTGGCCGAGCGCCGCAGCGGAGGTGCAGCATGAACAGTCCGATTCGCTACAGCTTTGGCGCCGACGAACACCTGTTTGCCGAAGTCAGCGACAGCATGTCCCTTGAAGCCTTCTTCAAGGGCATGGCGGTAACCCGTGCGGTGGAGCGCTTGGCCCTCGATGGCGTGCTCGACGTGTGCCTGGCCAACGCTTCGTTCCAGATCCGTTTCGACCCGGACCGCATCGCCCCGGCCGATCTGCTCGAGGCGGTGAAGGGCGCCGAAGCCGAGGCCGTGGCCGAGCGCACCCTGCACACTCGGATCATCGAGATCCCGGTGCTCTACAACGATCCGTGGACCCACGAAACCCTGATGCGCTTTCGCGACCGCCACCAGGACCCGAATGCCACGGACCTGGAGTACGCCGCGCGTATCAACGGCTTGCCCGACGTCGAGGCGTTCATCGCCGCCCACAGTGGCGCGCCGTGGTTCGTTTCGATGGTGGGCTTCGTCGCGGGCCTGCCGTTCATGTTCCAGATGGTCGAGCGCGAACGGCAGTTGCAGGTGCCCAAGTACCTGCGCCCCCGCACCGACACACCGAAACTGACCCTGGGCCATGGCGGCTGCTTCGGTTGCATCTACTCGGTACGTGGCGCTGGTGGCTACCAGATGTTTGGCGTCACTCCGGCACCGATCTACGACCCGCAGCAGAACCTGGCGTACCTGAAGGAACACATGGTGTTCTTCCGTCCCGGCGACATCGTGCAGTTCAAGTCGATGGACCGCGATGCCTATGACCACGCCGTGGCCGAGGTCGAAGCCGGGCGCTTCGACCTGCGCATCCGTCCAGTAGAGTTCTCTCTCGATGCGTTTCTCGCCGACCCGATCGGCTATCCCAAGTCGCTGCAGGAGGTGCTGGCATGATCAAGGTACTCAAACCCGGTCTGGCCACCTCGGTGCAGGACCTCGGCCGCGAGGGCTACTACCACCTGGGTATCCCGCCTTCCGGGGCGCTGGACCAGTACGCCCTGAGCGCGGCCAACCAGTTGGTGGGCAACCCGGCCAATTCGGCGGCGCTGGAGTGCACCTTGCTGGGGCCGGAGCTGGAGTTTCAGCAGGACGCCCTGGTGGCGGTCTGTGGTGCGCAGATGACGCCGAAAGTCGATGGCGTGGACATGCACTTGGACACAGCGTTCGAAGTGAAGGCCGGACAAGTGCTGCGTTTCGATTTTCCCAAGGCTGGCGCGCGGGCTTATCTGGCGGTGGCCGGCGGTATCGATGTACCGGTGGTGCTCGGCAGTCGCTCCACCTACACATTGGGGGCGTTGGGTGGTTTTCAGGGGCGCAGGCTGGTGATGGGTGATGAACTGCCGATCGGCATTGCCAGCGGCAAGGGGTGTGTCGGGGCAAGCCTGCCCATGGCGTTGCGACAGTCGCTGGGAGGGGAGATCACCCTGCGGGTGGTGCCAGGGCTGTACTACGACCGTCTGACCCTGGCGGCGGCGGACAGCTTTTTTGCCGAAGCCTGGACCGTCGGCTCGGAGGCAGATCGCATCGGCTATCGCTTCAAGGGTGGCAGCCCGCTGAGCTTCCAGCCTCGCGAGCAGCCGTTCGGCGCCGGCTCCGATCCTTCGAACATCGTCGACAGCTGCTACCCGATCGGCTCTATCCAGGTGCCTGCAGGGCTCGAGCCCATCATTCTGCACCGCGATGCAGTGTCCGGTGGCGGCTACGCGATGATCGGCACGGTGATCAGCGCCGACCTCGATCTGGTCGGCCAGATGCAACCCAACCAGAAGGCCCGCTTCGTCGCGGTGACTCTGGAAGAGGCGCTGCAAGCCCGACGTTCCTACAAGAAAAAACTCAGCTATCTGAGCAAGCTGTTCCCTTCCTGATCTGCCCGCCGTACTGCGCGGGTAAAGCCAAAAAAGGCTAGCCAACGCCGCCCCTCGGTGCGGGGGCGGCTGCCCGCGCTTCAACCTCTGACTGGCTCTGGAGTTCACGCATATGGCTGCTTTATCGCAATCGAGTCAAACCGGAAAGGACCCGGCCAATCACCCCGTTCCGACCGACGCGCGCATGGGGCGACTGTCGCTGACCATGGCCTGGTGGGCGGTGTGCAGTGCGATGTTCTATATCGTGGTCGGCGCTTCCCTGGCGCTGTCCTACGGCGCGCGCAATGCGTTGATCGGCATGCTGTTGTCGGTGATCAGCTATGGCCTGGTCAACAGCGTGCTCAGTCGCTTCGCGATGCGCAGCGGTTTGTCGGTGGCGCTGTTTTCGCGGCTGCTGTTCGGTAGCACCGGTGCGTGCCTGGCGACGCTGATCTTCTTTTCCACGGCCATTTACTACGCGGTTTTCGAGGGTTCGGTGATCGCCGTGGCGCTCAATCACCTGTATCCACAGTTGGCGTATCCGCTGGCTGCATTGCTGGTGGTGCTGTACAGCGTGCCGATGGTGCTGGGCAGCGTTCAGCATTGGCTGGACAAGCTCAACGGTGTACTGCTGCCGGTGTACCTCGGCGGTCTGCTGGCGGCGGTGGGGTTGTCGATCAGTCGTTATGGCTACCAGCCGCAATGGCTGGACTTTGGCCCGGCGATTCCCGCTGCATTGGGCTGGTGGGACTGTTTCGTGGCATACATGGGGGTCTGGATCCTGATGCTGTTCACCTTCGATTACGCGCGTTTCGGCAAACCTGAGGACGCCGAGTACCATGGTCGCTGGAACTTCGGCATGCCGTTCTACATGGTGACTTTCCTGCTCAATGGCGCGGCGGGCATCTATCTGGTCAGCAGCATTCCCCACGAAGGCGCGCTGAACGAAGTGTCGGTGGTCATGGCGATCCTGCAGTTGATGGGGCTGTGGGGGCTGTTGTTCGTCTGGGCCACGCAAACCCGGATCAACACGGCCAATTACTACCTGGCGACCTTGAACATGCAGGCGTTCTTTTCCCGTTTCGGCCTGTGTGGTTCGTACCTGCTGTGGGCGCTGGCGGTTGGGCTGATCGTGTATGGCCTGATGCTCGCGGATGTATTCGCATACTTGCTCAAGGCGTTGGCCTACCAAGGCATCTTTGTAGTGGCTTGGGTCGGCGTGGCATTAGCGCAGATTCTTTTGGGTCGTCTTGACGTGGTTGCGCTCGGCGGGGAGCGCGCATGGAATGCTGTCGGCTTGACGGCCTGGTTTGGCGCCACCGCTTCGGGGCTGGCCTTGATGTTTGCCGGTGGTGGGCTGGGCAGCTTTTCTGCACCATCGACTGTAATGATTGCGTTCGCCTTGCAAGCAGGTTTGTCCAGACGAAGCCGGGTACTATCGCAGTCGATTCAGTAAGTTTTAGCCGTTACACCTCCGGGGGGGGGGGGACGGAAAGTCGCCGAGCGGCGGTCAGGCAATTCGAAAGCAGGCGAGGAGCGGACGCAGTCGTGAAAAAACTAGCGACTGGCAGTCGAGCTTTCTAACCAGGCAGCACGAGTCATCTCCCATACTTCGACCTCCATCCGTCCAGATACGAAATCTCCTGGCCGCACGTCTACCAAGCGCATACCCTCATGTTCCGAGACCCTGCGAGATGCGTCGTTGGCAACCGCTTTGGGAACCTGCATGACCGGACGCGACAGTGTCTCGAACCAATAGGCATTGATGATCCGGCATGCCTCGCGCATGTAGCCCTTTCCCCACCACTGTGGGGCGAGCCAGAAGCCTCTGTTGTTTCCAGGCTGATCATACAAACTGATGCTACCCAGGGTGCAGCTGGCATCGTCGCGCATGCGGATCATCCAGTGCCATTCACGACCTGCTGCCATGGCAGGCAGGGCGATATCTCGGACATAGACCAGCGCCCCGTCTTCTGGATACGGCCATGGGACACGACGATCGAGGTAGCGAACCACCTCCCAGCAGGGGAACAGCTCCTGGATGATGGGCGAATCCTCTAACTGGAGGGGGGTGAGAACCAGCCGATCAGTGATAAGCGTCGGAAGACAGTCCATGACATTCGTTCCTGGGCATCCGTGTGAGACGTTGATTATCTGTACCGGGCTGGTTTGTGTCGACCGCTTCTGGCTGTTTCTGACCTCCGCCAAGGGCAGGTATGGGGCGAGAGCAGTTATCCGCGTTTGGCTGCTTTCGACCCAAAGCAGCCCTTCAAAAAGATCAGCTAACGGCTAATAGCAGTCATCTAGTGTCTAGCAAGGTGGGGCGAGTTAAACAATCTTAATGGCTGAAACATCGTTCATAACGCTAGCCTTTTGCTGGCTGATCTCCAGTAAGAGACCTTCATGTCGCGCTCCTTTGGACTCGCTCAACTAACATGTGATACTAGTGAACCTCTTGACTGGAGTCGCTCATGACACTCGTAGTAGCTTGGACTAGAAAGACCCACACTGGTCGTGAACTTTGGATGCTGTCTGACAGCAGGCTTAGTGGTGGAAGAATTTGGGACTATGGCCCCAAGATATTTGGTGTTGGTCGAAGTGACGCTATTATTGCGTTCGCTGGAGACACCTCTTGGACATACCCATTAATTGCCCAAATCTCCTCATATGTAGAGTCATTCGTTAACTTGCGGGATCGAGTCGTCGACGTAGCGGACTTATGCGATCAGATCCTCCAGATGCTGAATGACTCGCTCTCCTTCGTGACAGATACCGCCCATCCTTCCATGGCGGTCCCGGAGTGCTCGTTTGTCTTTGCAGGCTATTCAGCGCGCAGGAAGGACTTCTTTGTCCGACGGATTGAATTCCAGCCAAAAATTAATAAATTTGTACCGACTCATCCCAAGTCTTACGGAGGAGAGTTGGTAGCATACGTAGGCGACGAGGAACCTGTTAAAGCGATCGTCCGACGGATGTCCGATATTCTCAAGCTAAGTAAAGTAAGGCGCCGAAAACTCGACATGGTGCCGGCAGAGGCGTTTTTCGAAGTGCTCTCATCCGAGAATTTTAGAGATATTGGCGGAGCGCCTCAAGTGGCCAAGGTCTATGAGCACATGAATATTCGGCACTTTGGCGTCTACTGGCCCCCGACCGTTCCCAATGAAGAGCAGCACATCTTTCTGCGAGGTCGCCGGCTTAAGCCGCATGAGGTGCTTGATCATCCATGGGTCTACGACCCAGTTTTGACCAAACTCTGGTGGCACGACTTCTCTCCGGATCAACTTCGCGAATCTGCAATCGCAAAAACGACCGCTCTTGTAACAGACGAGGCGACATTTTAGGTGACGATGTTGATGGCGTCCGTTTGTGTACCGATCAGCCCCGTTACGCAGTTCGCTGTCGACTATTTATGGCCGTTAGTCGACATAGGCCAACGACCGCTATGGGTGGAAAGCTGCCGCTCATGGAATGCAGATGTCGGCCAAAATGGGCGTTGAGCAAGGGAGTAGATAGGTCATTATTTTTTTCTTGCAGCACGCTAGGAGTCGAATCAGTATGGCTCTAGGGTTCAACAACATCGAGCATAAAGACTTATGGATGAAAAACTAAGAAAGCAAGCCGCAGCTTCCTTGTTGAAGGACATGGAAGTCACCGCAGCCCGTATGCGCGAGCTGATTGTCAGCATGCCACCGCATGATTTGCTTGGATATATTTATGCCCAGCACATTATGAAAGCGATGGCAGATCAAAGAAACACTAAGGGGCAGCAAGAGGCGGACCATCCGGATGATCTGGTCGCCGAGAATCAGTTTTTGCTGGAGTATGTACACGCAGTTCTCGCGTCAGATGTTGCCCCTGCGGTCGTAAAATTTGATGAAAGCCAGTGCGCCGAGCTGTTTGAGCTTGGCCGCAAACTGCGAGGACAGGCAATGTTTTTTGCTATGGCCAGCTCCGCAGGTACAAAAGACGGGGTTTTCGGTCCGGACACGTCCGACATTGAATTCCACGCGAAATCCACATGGGTCATGCTACGTGGGAACCGCTACCAAGTCTTGGAAGGTGAGTTCTATCATTACGTTCTGGCGCCTCACGAAGATGTCCTGAAGGAAGTGTACGGTGTCAGTGCTTCTGATATCGCGGAGGGCTTCCAGGCCATGTCAGATTCCACGCGTTCCGGGCATGCTAACGCAATCACGGTGATGATGGATCAGTTTGAAGCTGCAAAAGCCTTCGCTATTAAACAAGGCAAGCCTCTGGAACACGTCATGGAGGCATGGGCTGCAGCGAATATGGAACGAACGAAAGTCGCCGAACAGGCAATAGATGACGTCTTACGAGGCGGTATAGCTAACGTGAGTCTTCACACAAAGCTACCAGCTGCGCTGTTAGCGGACCTTTCATACCGACGCGGAGAAGAAACCGAATTTTTCGCTGCGGGTGATTTCGCTGGGACACCCTACCGGACCCTACCTGTCCGAAAGAAACCACTAATTCAGCTTGAATCTGATTACTACGCCGTCGACCCATGCTTCATCCGCGATTCTGGATATCGTGCACTTCTCCACAATCTTCTACAGCGAAAGCCGGACTATAAAAAGACGTTTGAAAATCGGCAGAAAGTGATGAGCGAAGCTGCTTTCGCCGATATCCTTGCCGCTCAGCTCCCCAGCGCCAGAATTTTCCAGGAGGTCTACTACAAAAATCCTGCCAGTAATAAGTGGTCCGAAAACGACACGCTTATACTGGTCGACGACGTGTTATTCCTAGTTGAAGCCAAGGCCGGCGCGGCTGCAACCATCGCATCCCCTGCGCTTGATTTCGGCCGCCACGCCCAGTCCGTACAGGATTTGGTGCTCAAGGCCTACAAACAATGCGAGCGTTTCTTTAATTATCTTAATTCTGCGGATGAAGTACCACTCTACCACCAGGTGGACGGCAAATACGAAGAGTGCGGCCGTGTCCGCCGCTCAGACTACAGAGTGATGGTGCCGATTGGGCTGACGGTCGAATCCTTTTCTCCTTTCTCCGCGTACTGCAAGAAGCTGCCGCAAATTGAGCCGCTACTTGGGAAGCACGCCTTCGTATCAATGTCCATCGACGATCTGTTCGTGCTCAAGCGCTTCTTGCCCACACCCGGCGAGTTCGCCCACTACATGGAGGTAAGGCAAGCAGCGGCAGGGATCCGCCAAGCTCATCTTTTTGATGAGTTCGACCACCTCGGTGCGTACTTGAAGAAAAACCGTTTCGATCAGACTATTATCGACCAGTTGAAGGGGGGCAAGGTCGATATGCTCATCTGGAACGGCATGAGCGACCTCATCGACAAGAGCTTCGAGGATGTAGATTGGCAGCGTAGGCCATTTCCGACGCAGGACTTTCCAGAGGAAGTGCTGAAGCTGCTTAGAGCGCTTGACGCTACTCGCGACTCTGGATGGCTTACAGCCGAAAGCCATATCCGTAACCTAGGAGATGAGGGCCGGATTAATCTGAATAGAATGTTGTCTGACCTTCGCAAAACGCTGGACAGGCATCCTGCGCGTTACTTTCTTTTGGGCGGGGAAGACGACCCGCTATTTACTTGGCTTCAGCGCGATGGCCAAAGAATTGATTGGTCCAAGGTAAATGACAAGGCCAGCGCAGCTGCATTGGCCGTCAAGGCCTCAAGTATCACTTGTATCGTGGCAGAGGTTAATCCCGATGGAACCTACCACAGGGCGCAACTTTTCCCGGTCCATGTACCGACAGCGCGGACGGAAGAAAACTCCCATATTTATGAAGACGCCACGCGTATGGCTCAACCGGGACGGACGGTGAATTTCAAACTTTCGAAAAAGATCGTTCCTCCCTTAAAAATGGAAAAGACCGGACGGAATGAGCTCTGTCCGTGTGGTAGTGGAAAAAAATTCAAGAAGTGCCATGGCGGTTAGAGTTTTTCCAGAATGTTGACCGAGATCAGCCAAATTATTTGAGTGCTCTTTCATGTCTGATTTGCACGGATAGTTGGCGTTCGAAAAAAAGCGCGCTTGTGCAGTTCTCATCTGCTTATGGAGGGCAGAAATCAACAAGAAGTGGATTGCTGTGTTCTTCACTTATGGCCGTTATCAGCCCATCCTGAAGGGCAGCTATGGGTCGAAAGCAGCCGGTCGTGACTGACCGCAATCGACCCATAGTTGGCCTCCGCCGCACTGTCAGAAAACGGGCAAAAGCAGAAATTCGGAGTGCCTGGTCCAGGAACGGCCTTGCACCTGGTTCAGCCAATCACCGGCGCATGCTCGGCCATCAATTCGGTTATCCAGTCGATAAACACTCGCACCTTGGCGCTGACATGGCGATTCGGCGGGAAGGCCAGGTACATCGGCATCGGCGACATGTGCCAGTCTTCGAACAGCGGCAGCAGTTCGCCGCTGATCAGGTGCGGTTTGGCCATGTACTGCGGTAGCCAGAGCATCCCGAGGCTAGCCAGGCCGGCGGCAAGGTATGCATTGCCGTCATCGACTGTCAGTTGCGGGCGCGCCTGGACCTCCAAGCGTTCATCACCTCGGTGCATCGCATAGGGCAAGGTTTTGCCTGTGCGAAACCAGAGAAAACCGACGGTTCTGTGCGGGCCTTCCTCCAGCTCAAGGGGGTGAACCGGCGTCCCGAAGCGCTGCAGATAGCCGGGCGTGGCATAGATACCGAGTTTCAGATCGCCCACATGCCTTGCCACCAAGGACTGGTCGATGATCTCGCCACCACGCACCACGCAGTCAATGTTTTCACCGATGATGTCGACGATGCGATCGCTCACGCCCACCGTCAGCTGGATTTCCGGATAACGTGCAAAGAACTCCGGCAAGGCAGGTATGAGCAGCATTCGCGCCAGCGGGCTGGGTACATCCACCCGCAGCCGACCGCGCGGCGCCATCGACGCGCTGGACAAGCTGGTCTCGGCGTCGTCCATGTCTGCCAGTAACCGGACGACGCGTTCGTAGTAGGCCGCGCCGTCGGCGGTGACATTGACCTTGCGTGTGGTGCGGTTGAGTAGGCGCACACGCAGCCGTGCTTCCAGTTGCTGAATGAGCTGCGTCACGGTGGTCTTGCTCATGTGCAGGGTAGCGGCCGCCTTGGTGAAACTGCCGGTCTCCACCACCCGGGCAAACGCCTGCATTGCATCGAATCGGTCCATTCCACGCCTCGTTCGCCCCTGGATTGTTTGGAGTATACAAACAGTCCTGGCCAGCGCTGCCCGTTTATCCAGGCAGGTGGCGTTTTTTATAGTGGCCTCACCGTAAACAGCGGGCCGCGATGGCCCAGAACGAGGTAGGCCATGTCCAGCAAACGTGAAGTCGTTTTCCCGCCAGATCGCCATGCTTTGTACGAGTTGCACCGCTACTCGCCGGCGATTCGCTCCAATGGTTTTCTGTTCGTATCCGGTCAGGTCGGCAGTCGCAAGGATGGTTCGGCTGAGCCTGACCTCGCGGCGCAGGTTCGCTTGGCCTTTGCCAATCTCAACGCGATCCTGGCCGAGGCGGGCAGTAGTTTCGAGGATGTGGTTGATACGACCATCTTCATGGTCGACCCCGACTCGACATTCGAAGCCATCTGGGAGGTGGCAGCCGAGTATTGGGGCGAAGCGCCTTATCCCACGGTGACCGCTATCGGCGTGACCTGGCTGTCCGGCTTCGACTTCGAGATCAAGGTGATCGCGAAACTGCCGCAATAGTAATGGGGTAGGGGAGCACGCTCATAGCCCGTCCTACAGGCATGAATAAGATTTTCCCTATTTCGAGTAGTCCGTTTCCGAAGCATGCTTTGGCCACTGTTGCGCCCTCGAAGTGGCGGCTAGTCTCGCTGGGTCGTTGCCAAATCAACGACCGGGTCTGCAAGCCTGCGCGGTATTACGATGGTGCTCACCATGAGCCTCGGCGTTGAGTCGTGGGTCTCGCTTTATGGTGGCTACGTGCGGGTGACCTTTTGGTCAGCCGGGTTTTCGCCTCGTAATGCCCCGGTCTTGCAGGCCTGCACGTAGCTGCCACCTTTCACCTGCAAGTGAAAAGGTGGCGGACTGACTCCTGCATTGCGAGGTACTTATGCTCAAGATCGTCCCGGATCCACCACCGTCCACCGAGTCCCCCCATCTCCTTGAAGACACCCTGGTCCAGGCCACCGAGTACGTCATGTGCGCGCTGGCCGTCGCCCATCAATCGTTCAATCACCTGCCGAAGTCACCGGCCACTTTGGTGATGTTGACGATGATGCACGAGCTTGACGCCACCCGCACATTGCTGGAGTCGGCACTTGCCCAGCTCCACATGAGTACGCGACCGCCGTCATACACTCTGCACTGACAGAGCCGCCACGGACTGGTGAGAGTGGGCGCTCGGATCAGTGAAACTGCTGATGCTATTCCCGTCATCACCTGGACTTGCCTCATCGCGGGGCAAGCCCGCTCCCACGCATTTGATGCATAACCGGTCGGCACGCGACCGGGTCTTCGAGCCCGCTACATCAAAGACACCCGAGGATTTCGCAAATGGACAACGAAACCCCTGCAGACCACGGCCAGCTCGGCTGGACCGTGGGCGCTTGCACCTGCCTGGAAGGCGCCACCAAAGGTACGCGGCTGTTCCGCGTAGAGCCTGGCAACTGTGCGAACTACGCCATGGAGCAGGCTTCCGTGCTGCTCGACAGCGCCCGCCGCGCTTCCTTCATCGGTGTGATGGACAACGAACCGGTGCTGGTCTGGGCATCGCACTACCTGAGCGATATGGCCAAGGCATTGATGGATGATGCGCATATGGGAATGGTGAAGAACGTATGACGCAGACAGGGGCGGCGCGCGCAGGGCCGCCCCGTCTTGCAGGAAGGTGTCGTGGGCCAGGTCGGACGCATCGGCGGCATTGCCCAGGCGTGCGCGCAGCCAGCTTTTCAGCCAGCTGTTGTTTTCGCAGTACAGCTGGTGAAGCGCCTAGCGGTCGAGCGTCGACATGGAGCAGGGCCCAAGGTATAAATGGTAATTGATCGCATTTTCTCGGGATGGCGGGGGGATTGCTAGGTGCAGTTCAGCCGGGATATGCTGGCGACTAACTTATAGGCTGGTGAAGGAATGCATATTTCGAAACAGTCAGTAAGTTTTGAATGATCACCCAGGCCATGAAGACAAACGCTAAATAGGTCAAGCCAACAGCCATTTTTCTGGATTTTGGCGTCTGCCACTCGCCGAGATTGTGGAATGCCCAGAACTGGTCTTGCAGTAACCCGCCAGGACTGCGAGTGGGCTCCACTTGCCAAGCTTCATCTTTTGCCTGTGCCGAAACGTCTAGGTTGTCGACATAATTTGAAAGGTGCTCCATGCCCTTTCCGTGCTCGGCAAAGCTTCTCCAAGAGCTGTGGTCTTTTACCAGTTGAGGGCACCTAAAGTTGAAAATCAGGTTTGATAGTACAAAAAAGAAGGCGCTTAGATAAAAGCAGAAAAATGAAAATGGAAGCTCCATTTTAATCGGAATCGCTTGTCCTGCGATTTGAAAATTTAGGTCTAAAGGGACTTCGCTAAGTGCCTTTACCAGTATAGGAACGATGAACAGCCATATATAAATTGACTTGACTATTTGCGTATTGTGGATGTGGCTTATTTGACTCCACTTTTTGTCTAGCAGTTTCAAGGTGACTCCGGTCCTATCTGGTTTGTATGGTTTGGTTGGCGTTTTGCTACTGGTGTAGGGATCAGCTAATGAAAATTATCCTCGATACCAGCTCCGCACTGTTCTTGGCCTGCAACTTCTTCATCAACCGCGCCCGATGCACTTCCACCGTCCGATGCGATATCCCCAGCTGCCGCGCCACTTCCTTGCAGGTCAGCCCGTTGACGATATGCGATGAAATCTGCCGCTCCCGCGGCGTCAGTTGCACCGCTGGCGCCGGCTGCCGGTCGAGCCGTTCGAAATGCCAGATCATCAGCTTGAACGGATCCTCCGCCGTCAGCGTGAAACCCTGGGCCCGGGCCCAGAACACCTCGCCGTTGCGGTGCTGCATGAAACGCTCGTCCGAATAGAAGGCGCCCAGACCGTTGCGCAGCCAGTGCTCGCTGCGCTCGCCAATGCTCTGGTAGTCGGCCTGGGAAGGGTAGAGCAGCAGGGTCAGGTGCCCGCGCAGCTCCTCGCGGGTGTAGCCGAACAGCCGGGCGAAGGCCTCGTTGCAGTCGAGCATGCGCCGGTGGCCGGTGATCAGTTGCGGCGCGGGTGACACCTGGAACGCCAGGCGCTCGAGGTCCGGGGAGGCGTGGGTGGGTACGGTCATCAGGCTTCCTGCCTCGGTGCTTATGGTCATGCCCCGTAAGGCTCACTACTTACTCGTGTACGTAGTTGCCCCAACTAGCGTGGGATTCGGGTGCTGACACATTGTATGCAATACCCGCTTCAAGGACAGAAGAAAACACCATGTTCCACGATTCCGTCGCCATCGTCGCCGCCGCGCACAGCCCTTTCGGTCGCCTGGATGGCCTGAACCTCGAAGACCTGATCGTCCAGGTCACCCGCGATGCCTTGCAGGATGCAGGCATCGACGCCGCCGAGATCGACGCGCTGTTTCTCGGCCACTTCAACTCGGGCCTGGTGGCCGACGGCTTCCCCGCATCGTTGATGCTGCAGGCCGACCCGCAACTGCGCTTCAAACCCGCCACCCGCTGCGAAAACGCCTGTGCCTCGGGCTCGGCGGCGATCCAGGCCGGGATCAACGCGATCCGCAGCGGCGCCGCCGAGCTGGTGCTGGTGGTCGGCGCGGAGAAGATGACTGGCAACAGCACGGTCGAGGTCACCCGGGCGCTGGCTGGTGCCGGTTACCAGAACGCCTTGCAGGAGGCCGGCCTGAGTTTTGCCCAGCTGTTCGGCCAGATCGCCCAGCAATACACCGAGCGCTACCACAGCCCACTGGCATCGATGGCGGCGATCGCGGTGAAGAACCACGCCAATGCCATGGCCAACCCGCTGGCGCAGATGCACCGGGTGATGGATTTCGAGCACTGCAACCAGGTGTCGCCGAGCAACCCGCTGATCGCGGCGCCCCTGCGCCTGACCGACTGCTCGCTGATCAGCGATGGTGCTGCGGCGATCATCCTGGCTTCGCCTGCCCGCGCCCGCTCGATGCGGCGCCAGGTGGCGATCCGCTCGATGGTTCAGGCCAATGATTTCTTGCCGTTGTCGCGCCGCGACATGCTGGCTTTCGAGGGGCCGCAGCGGGCCATCCACGGGGCGCTGCGCGAGGCAGGGGTGACCCTCAACGACCTGAGTTTCGCCGAGGTGCACGACTGCTTCACCATCGCCGAACTGCTGATCTACGAAGCCATGGGCCTGGCGCCCCGTGGCGAGGGGCATCGCGCCCTGGACGACGGCATCGTGCGCCAGGGTGGGCGCTTGCCGGTGAACCTGTCCGGCGGGCTCAAGGCCAAGGGGCATCCGGTGGGGGCCACCGGGGTGTCGATGCATGCCCTGGGCTTCGCCCAGCTGACCGGCAAGCCCATCGGCCTGGGCGTGCCCAATGCCGAGTTCGGCCTGCTGTTCAACATGGGCGGCATGGCGGTGGCCAACTACGCCAGCGTGCTGCAAGCCGTCAGGGTCTGAGCCATGAACATCGCCCATTGGTTGCAGGATGCGGCCCTGCGCTGGCCTGAGCGGCCGGCGTTGTTCGAGGGGCCGCGGCAGATCGCCGACTACCGGATGTTTGCCACCCAGGTGCGGGCACGGGCGCTGGAGCTGCGACACGTGCACGGCATCGAACCGGGCGAGCGGGTGGCGCTGCTGATGAAGAACAGCTGCGACTACCTGCAACTGCTCTACGCGATCTGGTGGTGCGGGGCTGTGGCGGTGCCGATCAACCACAAGCTGCACGCCCTGGAGGCCGCGTGGATCGCCGGCAATGCCGGGGCGCGGCTGATCTTCACCGACGAGGGCCAGCTGTTCGCCGACCTGGCATTGCCGAACGGTTGCCGCGAGCTGGCCACGCCTGCCCGGTGCATGCCGGGGTTGCCGGCCAGCGATGAGCTGCAGGCGCCGCACCCACGCCTGGACAGCGACCTGGCCTGGCTGTTCTACACCTCCGGCACCACCGGGCGCTCCAAGGGGGTGATGCTGTCCCATGGCAACCTGGTGGCCATGTCGCTGTGCTATCCGCTGGACGTCGACCCGGTAGCCGCCGAAGACGCCGTGGTCTATGCCGCGCCGATGTCCCACGGCGCAGGGCTGTACAACTTCATCCACGTGCGCTGCGGCGCCCGGCACGTGGTGCCCCTGTCCCGGGGCTTCCAGGCGACGGAGCTGTTCACCCTGGCGCGATCGCTGGGGCAGGTCAGCCTGTTCGCCGCGCCGACCATGGTCAAGCGCATGGTCGAGCAGGCGCGCGAGCAAGGCTATGCCGGCGAAGGCATCAAGACCATCGTCTACGGCGGCGGCCCGATGTACCTGGCGGACCTGGTGGATGCCCTGGATACCTTCGGCCCGCGCCTGGTGCAGATCTACGGCCAGGGCGAATGCCCGATGACCATCAGTGCGTTGTCCCGCGAGGCCATCGCCGACCGTGGCAACCCGGGCTGGCCGGCCATCGCCGCTTCCGTTGGCCGCGCCCAGGCCTGCGTGGAGGTGCGCGTGGTCGATGGCGCGGGCCGGGAGACGGCGGCTGGCGAGGCAGGGGAGATCGTCGTGCGCGGCCCGGTGGTGATGCAGGGTTACTGGGACAATCCCCAGGCCACCGCGGCGGCCCTGGTGGATGGCTGGCTGCACACCGGCGATATCGGCTTTCTCGACGGCCAGGGCTACCTGTCGCTGACGGACCGCAGCAAGGACGTGATCATTTCCGGGGGCAGCAACATCTATCCCCGCGAAGTCGAGGAAGTGCTGATCCAGCACCCCGAAGTGTTCGAGGCCTGTGTGGTGGGCGAAGCCGACCCCGAGTGGGGCGAGTCGGTGGTGGCCTTCGTCGTGCCGCGCACGGCAGGTAGCCTCGATGCGCGGACGCTCAATGAGTGGTTCCTGGCGCGCATGGCCTCGTTCAAGAAACCGAAGAAGTACCTGTTCTGCGCCGAGCTGCCGAAAAACAGCTATGGCAAGATTCTCAAGACCCAGTTGCGCCAATGGCTGCTGGACCCGGACGGGTCGCTCGGCAGCGCTTGAGCCGCGACATTTCATGGAAAGCGACACGACAGGAGTTACCCGCATGGGCATGTCACCCGCCAACACCCAGCGCCAGCGGCGCCGGGCTTTCATCGGCGCCACCACCGGCCACCTGATCGAGTGGTACGACTATGGTGTATACGGTTTCCTGGCCTTGTATATCGGCAAGGCCTTCTTCGTTTCCGACGACCCCACCAGCAGCCTGCTGGCGAGCTTCGCGGCCTTCGCCCTGAGCTTCTTCATCCGCCCGCTGGGCGGGCTGTTCTTCGGCCCGCTGGCGGACAAGATCGGCCGCCGTCGCACGCTGATCACGGTGCTGGTAATGATGGCAGGCTCCACGTTCCTGCTCGGCCTGCTGCCGACCTACGCCAGCATCGGCATCGCAGCGCCAGTGCTGCTGGTGCTGATCCGCTGTGTGCAGGGCTTCTCCGCCGGCGGCGAGATCGGCACCATCACCAGCTTCATCTCCGAATACGCCGGCCCCGGCCGTCGGGGCTTCGCCACCTGCTGGCTGATGGTCACGGCGGTGCTCGGGTTGCTGTTGGGCGGCGCGGTGGCCAATGGTATGACCTGGGCCTTGGGCGCCGAGCTGATGCAGGACTGGGGCTGGCGGATTCCGTTCCTGATTGCCGGCCCTCTGGGCTTCATCTCGCTGTATATTCGCCTCAAGCTCGAGGACAGCCCGGAGTTCCTCGCCCTGGTGGAGGCCGGGCAGACCTCCAAGGCGCCGCTGCGCGAGGTGTGGCAGTGGAAGCGCTCGATTGCCCTGGTGTTCTTCATCATCACCTTGCACAGCTCGATCTTCTACCTGGTGCTGACTTTCGCCTCGACCTACATGTCCAACACGCTGAAATTCGACAGCGGCACCACCTTGCTCTATGTGTTCGTCGCCAGCCTGTCGGCGGCGCTGGTGATGCCGTTTGGCGGCGCCTTCACCGATCGCTACGGGCGCAAGCCGTTCCTGATGGTGATCGGCACGTTGGCGACCCTGGCCATGTACTGGTTCTTCAAGACCGCGCCGGGCGCTACACCTGCGACCCTGTTCTGGCCGCTGATGGCGGTGGCGATCCTGTTCGGGCTGTATGCGTCGTCGACCTACGCGCTGATGAGCGAGCTGCTGCCGACGCGCATCCGCTCCACCGGCATCGCCATGGCCTACAACATTCCGGTGGCGGTATTCGGCGGCAGCGCGCCGCTGATCTCCACCTGGCTGATCAAGGTGACCGGGGATATTACCGCGCCGTGGTACTTCTACGTGGGCACCGGCGTGGCGTCGCTGCTGGCGCTGGTGGTGCTGCGCCAGGAGGACTTCGTGGCGTGCAACCGTGCACCGACGCAAGAACGGCCGGTGGGGACGGTACTGGCGGATTCTCAGGCTTGATGTAGCACGGGGATATCAGGCGCAGCGCCAATTCCGGAGCGGGGCGGCATTCTGTTACAGTCGCCGCCTCATGTAATCGGCCCTAGGATGTACAAGGATGTCGCTGCACGATTGGTTCGGATTTGTCGTTGTCTCGATGGTGGTGACCTTGTCGCCAGGCCCGGGTGTCATCATGGCGTTGTCCAACTCGCTGTCCCACGGGCCGAAGCGGGCGATGCTCGGCTCGCTGGGCAACGCGCTCGGGCTGCTGGTGGTGTCCACCGCCACCAGTGCGGGCCTCGGGGTATTGCTGCAGACTTCGGCCACGGCTTTCCTGCTGCTCAAGGTGCTCGGCGCGAGTTACCTGATCTACCTGGGGATCAAGCAGTGGAAGAGCCGTACCAGCGCCTTTGACCTGCTGGAGCAGCCGGTCAAGGCCAGCGCCAGCAATCGGCGGCTGCTGCTCAATGGCGTGGCAGTCGCGCTGACCAACCCGAAGGCGATCCTGTTCTTCGCCGCCTTCCTGCCGCAGTTCATGCGCACCGGCCACGGCGCCGATGGCCAGCTCGGCCTCTTGGTAGTCACCTTTGCCCTGTGCTCGATACTGTCCCACGCTTTCTATGTCACCCTGGCCCAAGCCTTGAAACGCCAGCTGGCTGCGCCGAACCGTGCGCGCCTGATGAATCGCCTGTTCGGCGTGTCGTTCATGACGCTGGGGGCCAGCCTGTTCACCGTTCAGGCCAAGACCGCCTGAGCACAAAGTTTTCCGATAGGTATATTCCCATGGCACAAGCCACCGACCAGGCCTTTTACGACCGCGCCGATGCGCATGTGGAACTGGCTAACCAGCAGATCGAAAAGCTCGAGGACCTCGGCAAGGTCAGCGCTTCGATGACCTTCGCCGCCAGCCGCTTCAATGCCTGGATGGCGGCACGCAGTTTCAAGTCCGCGGCGGAGATGGCGGCAGCGCGCGAGGAATTGTTGAAGTATTTCAGCGAGCAGTACCGGATGATGCTCGAGGACAACCTCGACGAACATATCCAGCACTTCGACCGCTATGTGCTGGGCAAGGACGGCTGAGCCAGCACCCGCAGGCGTTGTTAAGGCGGCGCTAGCGCCTGGCCAGCAGGATGTCTTCGAAAAACGCTCCCACCGGTTCTGTGGGATGGCACAGCTGAATTTCCAGCACCCAGACCATCTCCCCCGGCACGATCGGCAGATCGGCGAGTTTCTGCTGGCCGAACAGGGCATGGGGGAAATCGGTGACACGGTGCCCGGCCAGGTTGCGCTCCAGCCGCCAACCCTTTGCCGCGGCGCTGCGCTCGGCGACGTCATACAGCTCGCGGCCGGTCAGTCCTGTGTGCCAGGCCTGGCGCGTTTCCTCGAACACCTCGTGCAAGGCCGTGACGCAGGCCAGATGCAGGGGATGCTTGCCAAACACAAAGGTGTCGCCATAGTCGCCTTCATAGCCGTCCCACACAGGGCCGAGGTCGACCACGGCGATATCACTGGCGCGCAGCCGGCGCTGCGGGTCAATCCCCTGGCGTGGTGTGCGTACGGTGTCGTCGCCAAAGCGGATGTAGGTCGGGTGCCAGGTGTGCGAGGCGCCCATGGCCTGCAAGGTCTGCTCGGCCATCGCCAGGGCCTGGGCGGTGGTCATGCCGATTTTCAATTGACTGGCAATCGCCGCCAGCGCTCTTACCGTCTGCTCGCGGGCGGCCAGCATGCCATCGAGCGAATAGCGCGGGCCTACCTGTTCCCAGTACGGATCCAGTGCGTTTGGCGCCGCCGCGGTGCCGCTGGGGACAAACGCCTCGGCGATGAACCGATGCGTCTGAACCCCCGCAGCCAGGCACTGTTCGCGGGCCTCGCGGATCATCGCCGCGTTACCGCAGGCATAGACCTGTGTGTCCCCCCAGGGATGTCCCTGGGCCAGCGCCACCTGGTGAACGCGCGCGCGCGCCGACAGTACCGGGTGCCACTGAAACCGAGGGTGCTCCAGGCCGGCCTGGTCGAGAAAGCCACGGTCATAGAAGTCGTCCGGCGTTGAACCGCCCCAGTACAGTGAAACCTCGGCCTTGCGCGCCAGAGCGGTCAGCAGCAAGGGCTTGATGCCGGCGTAACCGGTCCCGGTGGCGAACAGCACCATTGGCCGTTCATTTTCATGCTGCCAAGTGCAGGCACCTGTCGGGCCCTCGAGCTTCACCGTGTCGCCCCTGCGCAACGTGGGCAGCAGACGCTCGGAAAACAGGCCGCCACTGACCTTGCGGATATGGAACACCATGCGTCCTTGATCCTGCGCTGGCAGGTTGGCGATGGAGAAGCAGCGGCTGTCGCCGTTGTCGAGACACAACCTGACGTACTGGCCAGGCCGAACCTCCACAGGCTGTGCGGGCTGCAGCACCAGTTCACTGATGTCTTGGCTCAAGGCGCGCAGGCTCTGTACCTGCGCGGTGAACGCCAGGGTGGGGGTGTCCAGTGACCAGCCGGGAATCTCCAGGCACATGTCGCTGCAGGCATGGCTCTGACACAACAGCATCTCGTCGGGAGCCAGGGGATAGGAGGGCGCGGGTGTGTCCGCGCTACGTGGCGTGTCGCGATAGCTACCCGAAACAACCTTGACCTTGCACGAGCCGCAGGCACCTCGGCGGCACGAGAACGGCACGGCAAGGCCGCTGGCAAGCATGGCGTCGAGCAGCAATTCTTGGTGGGCGTCGAACGTGCTGCCCGAGGGCGACAATTCAATGACATGACGATTGGGCATGGGCACCTCGGGGCAAGGAGAAGGCGTGATTGTTGCGGTAGACTTGGCCCAGGAAAACCTCCAGTTTTGGATAGTTCACATGGTCCAGCTCCGCAAATGGCGGCTGTTGCTCAACCTCGATGACGCTGCGCCACAGGCGTCCTACCGGAAAATCGTCGAAGGCCTGGTGGCCGCCATCACCGAAGGCCGTCTGCGGCCCGGCACGGCGTTGCCCGGCACGCGGGAAATGGCCCAACTGCTCGACGTCAACCGCAAGACGGTGATCCTTGCCTACGAGGAGGCAGTGACCAAGGGGTGGCTGGAAAGCGTGCCGCGTCGTGGCACCTTCGTCAGCCAGCAACTCGCGACAGCGGCAGTGCCGGTGCCCGGTGGCCCGCGCTCATTCGCCCCGGTGCTGCGCGACGCACCGGCTGGCGCCTATTTCGCGGCAAACGACCAGGCGACGGCATTGCAGCAGCGGCCCTGTGCGTTGTTCTTCGATAACGGTGCCTGTGACCATCGCCTGTTGCCCCAGGCCGTGCTGCATCGTTACTACCGCAATGCCCTGCGCTATAGCTTCGCCAGCAACACGGTGCGCCACGGCAGTGACGGCAGCGGTCATTATCTGCGTTGCGCGTTGGCGCAGATGTTGCGCCACGACCGCGGCCTGAATGTGCAGGCAGAGCATATCTGCCTTACCCAAGGCGTGCAGATGTCGCTGTACCTGGCCGCCAGTGCGCTGATCGAACCCGGTGACGTGGTGCTGGTCGAGCGCCTGAGCTATCCGCCGGCATGGGAGATCTTCCGCCGGCTGGGCGCTCGGCTGGTGACCGTGGACCTGGACGAGCAGGGCTGCCGGGTCGAGCAGATCGACGCGTTGTGCCGGTTGCACCCGGTGCGCATGCTCTATATCACTCCCCACCACCAGTTCCCCACCACCGTCAGCCTACGTGCCGGTCGCCGGCGAAGGTTGCTGGAGCTGGCGCGAGTGCATGACTTCTGCGTGATCGAGGAAGACTACGACCATGAGTTCCACTTTGCCGGCCGGCCGTACCTGCCGCTGGCCAGCGATCCGGCGCAACGCCATGTGATCTACATCGGCTCGCTTTCCAAATCGCTGGGCAGTACCTTCCGGTGCAGCTACATCGTCGCGCCAGCACCGGTCATCGAAGTATTTGCGCGGACCGCGGCGCTGACCTTGGGCCAGGGCGACGCGGTGATGCAGCGCATGCTGGCAGACTTGATCAACGCCGGTGAGCTGAGAAAGCACCTGCGTCGGGTGAGCAAGGAGTACCTGCGCCGGCGCGAGACACTGGCGCGTTGTCTGCGCGAGGCGTTCGCCGAGCGGGTGGTGGTGCGCGAGCCGGAAGGGGGCCTGGCTCTGTGGGTGGTGTTCGATCCAGCTATTGATGTGCAGCGGCTGGTGGCCGAGGCACTGCGACTGGACCTGGTGGTGCGCAGTGGCCGGCAGTTTTCACCTGCCGGCGAGGCGGAGAATGCCCTGCGCCTGGGCTTCGCATCGTTGGACCAGGGCGAGATCTCCCTGGCTGTGCGGCGCTTGGCCCAGGCAGCAGCGGCAATCGCTGGGTAGGTGCTGTCAGCGCAGCGCACCCTGTTCCTGAGCAGGTACACCGTACGACACGTAATAGGCCAGGCCGACGAAAAACGCTCCACCCACGGCATTGCCGAGGAACACTGCTGCCAGGTTCTCCAGCAGTTGCCCCCAGCTCAGGTAGCCGGCGAAGATCGCCGCCGGTATCAGGAACATGTTGGCCACCACGTGTTGGAAGCCGATGGCGACGAAGGCCATGATCGGGAACCAGATGCCGAGGATCTTGCCGCTCATCTCGCGACTGGCGTAGGACAGCCACACTGCCAGGCATACCAGCCAGTTGCAGCCGATGCCGGAAACGAAAGCGTGCAGGAAGTCGGCGCTCACCTTGCTGGTGGCGCTGGCCAGGGTTTTGCCCAGGTAAGCACCCTCGGTCAGCCCTAGCAGATGGCCGAAGCAGTAGGCGACGAACAGCGCGCCCAGCAGGTTGGCGAGGGTCACCAGGGTCCAGTTGCGCGCCACTGCCCGCAGGCGGATACGCCCGGCGAACATTGCCAGAGGCAGGCTCATCATGTTGCCGGTGAGCAGCTCGCCACCTGCCAGGATCACCAGGATCAAGCCGATGGGAAACACCGCGGCGCCCAGCAGCGTGCCGAACGAGGCCCACTGCGCGGGAATCATGGTGCTGACGTGGATCGCCAGGAGAAAACCCAGGGAAATGAACGCACCGGCCAGAAAACCGAGGATCAAGCTGGCGCGGGCGGGTAAGAGGGCTTTGCGGGTACCGGCTTCGATGACCAGCTCGGTGATCCGGGAGGGGGTATTCACAGACATTTCAACAACTCGAACGCAAGGACAACGGCAAGGCCGTGGGTCGGGGTTGGCGGCAATGGGCAGGTGATGCGCTTGGCCTTATGGAGGACGACGTGGCTTTGAAGCGGGCGGCACGGTAGCTGAGGCAATTTGACGCGGTCAAATCGATAGCCTGGATCAGGTGATAGATCCCCTCTATGAGGGTGGGAAGGCCATCGGGCTGTGCTATACCACATGCGGCCCGGCGCCTATTAACCCACCGCATGGGGTAATGCGCCGACCTTTTCCAGCGAAGCGTGGGGATGAAACCTGTATGACTATTGATCAGATCGAACCGCAGGCGGTGGACAGCCCGATCACCCGTAGC
Source organism: Pseudomonas soli (assembly GCF_021283165.2). Lineage (NCBI taxonomy): Bacteria > Pseudomonadati > Pseudomonadota > Gammaproteobacteria > Pseudomonadales > Pseudomonadaceae > Pseudomonas > Pseudomonas soli. Next base: position 3,447,208 of record NZ_CP128543.1, on the reverse strand, counting down.
GCGCTGTTCATGGTGGCGACGCTCGGTCCAGGCGAGCACTGCGCGGTCCGTGTCCGCGAAGTGTGCGGGGACCTGGCCGGGCTGGTGCGCTCGGTGGGCAAACGCGTGCCGTCGGGCAATCTATCTTGCGTCATCGGCTTCGGCGCGGCGGTGTGGGAGCGCCTGTTCGGCACCCCGCAGCCGATTGGCCTGCACCCCTTCCGCGAGTTCGGCAGTGGAGCGCGCAAGGCGCTTGCCACGCCGGGCGACATTCTTCTGCATATTCGCGCCGAGCACATGGACCTGTGTTTCGAGTTGGCGGCGTTGCTGGTCAAGCGCCTGGGCGATGCGGTGGCGGTGGTCGATGAGGTGCAGGGCTTCCGCTATTTCGACATGCGCAGCATCATCGGCTTCGTCGATGGCACTGAGAATCCCAGTCCGCGGGACGTGGCGCGCTTCACCCTGGTAGGCGACGAGGACCCGGCGTTCGCCGGCGGCAGCTATGTGCTGGTGCAGAAGTACCTGCATGACATGGCCGGCTGGGAGGCGCTGTCGACCCAGGAGCAGGAGCGCATCATCGGGCGCACCAAGCTGGCCGACATCGAGTTGGATGCCGCGAGCAAGCCCAGTTGTTCGCACAGTTCGCTGACCACCCTGGAAGAGGGCGGGCAAGAGATCAAGATCCTGCGCGACAACATGCCCTTCGGCCGCCCCGGTGCCGGGGAGTTCGGTACCTATTTCATCGGTTACGCCCGGTCGCCCGCGCCGATCGAGCAGATGCTCGAGAACATGTTCGTCGGCAAGCCGCCGGGCAACTACGATCGTCTCCTGGACTACAGTCGCGCCGTTACCGGCGGGTTGTACTTCGTGCCGCCGGTGGATTTCCTCGAACAGGCCGCTGAATGATATTTCACCCGCAGGCTTGAATCGAGAGGCAGTGCCGTGCAGTATTGCGCCGCATTACATGGTACATGCCATGGTACGATTAGGTGGAATGAGCAATGGCCCGCAATGGCATAGACAAGGCTTCCGTTCAGCAGGCACGCCAGGCACTGATGGCCCGGGGTGAACACCCCAGTATTGACGCGGTACGTATCGAGCTGGGTAATACCGGCTCGAAGACCACTATCCACCGCTACCTCAAGGAACTGGACCGGCAGCCGCTGGAGTTGCTGGGCAGCCAGGGTGCCTTGAGCGAACCGTTAGCGCGATTGGTCGAGCAGCTGGCTGCCCAGTTGCAGGAGGAAGGGCAGGCCCGGATCGCCGCCGCCGAGCAGGCGACGCAGGCGCGTTGTGCAGCGATGCAGGCCGAGCTGCAACTGACCCAGCGCGACCTGGCTGGCGCGCTGCGCCAGGTCGAGGCCCTGACCGCTGCGCTGCACGCCGAGACTCAACGCCTCACGACCGCCCAGGCCAGCCTGCAAGCCGAGCAGTTGCGCAGCGCCAGCCTCAGCCAGTCACAGGGTGAGTTGCAGGCGCGCCTGGCCGACAAGGACGGGCAACTGCGCGCCAGCCTCGAGCAGCGCCAACAGGATCAACGCCGCAACGAGACCCAGGTGCGCCAGCTGCAAGGCCAGTTGCAGACCTTGCAGCAGGGCGCCCTGGCGCGTCAGGACGAGCTGACGCGCCTGCACCGCGACAATGAACGCCTGCTCGCCGAGCATCGCCAGGCCACGGCCCGGGGCACGCTGCTGGACGAGCAATTGCAGCAGCGTGACGCGCAAGTGCAGGGGCTGCGCGCCATCCTCGCCCAGGCCCAGGGCGCCAACGATGAGATGCGTAGACAGCTGGCAGCCCGAGCCGCGGACACTCCGACCCTGTAGAGCATCGCTGCGACAGATGCGCCGTTCGTTCAATCGCCGAGGTCAGGCACCAGGCAACACTGGCGGCTCCAACCATGACTGGAGCCATCCATGCGTATCCTCTATGCCCCGTGTTTCTTCTTCGGTTTCATTGCCACCGCGGTGTGGCTGATCGATCTTGGCGCCGATATCCTCTGGCTGCTGCCCCTGCTTGGCGTGGCGATCTTGCTGTCGTTCTCCTGCGAAGTGCTGTGCCCCTACAAATCGGCCTGGCGCGAGGCAACAGGCGAGGGCGGGCGCGATGCACTGCACGCATTGGTCAACGAAACCCTCAATATCGCCAGCATCGCCGCCATCCCGTTGTTCGCCGGCTGGCTGCCAGCCACAAGCCTGTGGCCCAGCCACTGGCCCGTGCTCGGGCAACTGTTGCTGGCGCTGCCCTTGGCCGACCTGGGCATCACCCTGGTGCATTACGCCAGCCATCGCAGCGCGCTGCTCTGGCGCCTGCACGCGGTGCATCACAGCGTGACCCGGCTGTACGGCTTCAATGGCTTGATGAAGCACCCGCTGCACCAGATGGCCGAGGGGCTGGGCGGCGTGCTGCCATTATTGCTGCTGGGTTTGTCGCAGGACGTGGCGGCGTTGCTGGCGTTCTGCATCGCGGTCCAGCTGCTGTTGCAGCACAGCAATGTCGACATGCGCATCGGCGTTCTGCGCCATCTTTTCGCCTGGGCCCCCGTGCACCGGCTGCACCACCTGAAGTACGGCACCCTGGGCGACGTCAACTTCGCGTTGTTCTTTCCCGTCTGGGATCGCTTGCTCGGCACTGCCCTGCACCTGCCGGCCTACGGGTTGGCCGATGACGACATGGGCATCGGCGACCGTCCGGACTATCCCAAAACGTACCTTGCGCAACTGCGTGAGCCGTTCTGCCAAGTGGCCACGGCGCATCCGCCGGCAGCCGTGCCGGACAGCCTGCGTCAGGCGTTAGAGCACGTCTGAGCGCAGGTGGCGCAGGGCTTCGCTGGCGCGGATGCCGAATTGCTGGCGCAGGCTGCGGCTCAGGTGCGCCGAGTCGGCGAAGCCGGCGGCCATGGCCGCCTCGGTCAGGCTGGCACCGGCCAGCGCTTCGCCCAGGGCCACGCGCAGGCGTTGCCACAGCACCATGCGCCGCACCGACAGGCCCAGGCGGCCACTGAACAGGCGCTCGAGCTGGCTGACCGACAGCGCCGCTGCCTGTGCCAGCTCCGTGGCAGGCAGGCGCTGCTCGTCCACCGCGCGAATCCGTGCCAGGGCCCGCGCCAGGCGGAGATCCAACGGGCGACGCGGTGCCTGGCGCAATGCCTGGGCGAGGCTTGAGATATCGCGGGGGGCTTGCCGGCAGACGTCGAGCAAGGTCTCCAGGGAAAACGCCAGGGGCTCGGCGAACAGGGTGATGCAGGCGGTGCCGGGCGCGAGAATGGCGTGGGGCTGCAACGAGGCGATGGCCAGCATGTCGCCGCGGTGCTCTTCGCCATTGACCTGCAGGCAGGCTTGGCCCTCGAGGGCGAGCACTACCTGGTGGGCATAGTGGGCATGGACACCGGTGTGGCCCGCCGTGCCGAGCAGCAGGCCGTGATCATCGGCCAGCCAGAGCCGACCTCGCCAGGCGCCGTGCCGTGCTTCGCTCATTGCCGGTTCCCTATCCGTTTCGGCGCTCGATCACTCAGGCGAGTGGCTATCGTGCAAAGGCCGATTATGCTTGAAGTGACTTGCCGCGATTCGAGGCCGATGCCTCGTCGTGCTTCGCGCAGCCTGCAATGCCGTTGGGCCTGGGTGCGTGCTTTGGCTACCTGATGGAGCACTCCGGTCTACCACAACCAGACGGAGGCGACCCATGGCGGTCCTTGACAGCGCATCCACGGGCAGTAGCGCGCCCCAACGTGGCATTTCCCGGGAGGAGCGCAAAGTCATCTTCGCCTCTTCGCTGGGCACCGTGTTCGAATGGTACGACTTCTACCTGTACGGCTCGCTGGCGGCAATCATCGCCAAGCACTTTTTTGCCGGGGTCAATGAGACCACCTCGTTCATCTTTGCCTTGCTGGCTTTCGCCGCCGGCTTTGCCGTGCGGCCGTTCGGTGCCATCGTGTTCGGCCGCCTGGGCGACATGATCGGGCGCAAGCACACCTTCCTGATCACCATCGTGATCATGGGCGTGTCCACCGCGGTGGTCGGGTTGCTGCCCAGCTATGCGACGATTGGCGTGGCCGCGCCGGTGATCCTCATCACCCTGAGGCTGTTGCAGGGGCTGGCATTGGGCGGGGAGTACGGCGGCGCTGCCACCTATGTGGCCGAGCATGCGCCCAAGGGCAAGCGCGGTTTCTTCACCGCGTGGATCCAGACCACTGCCACTCTCGGGCTGTTCCTGTCGCTGCTGGTGATCCTGGCCTGCCGCACGGCCATGGGCACCGAAGCGTTCGAGGATTGGGGCTGGCGGATACCGTTCCTGCTGTCGATCCTGCTGCTGGCGATTTCGGTGTACATCCGCCTGCAGCTCAACGAGTCGCCGGTGTTCATGAAGATGAAGGCCGAGGGCAAGGCGTCGAAGGCGCCGCTGACCGAATCGTTCGCCCGTTGGGACAACCTCAAGGTGGTGATCATGGCACTGCTCGGCGGCACCGCCGGCCAGGCGGTGGTGTGGTACACCGGGCAGTTCTACGCGCTGTTCTTCCTGCTGCAGACACTGAAGATCGACCCGCAGACCGCCAACCTGCTGATCGCCGGTTCGTTGCTGATCGGCACACCGTTCTTCATCGTCTTCGGCAGCCTGTCCGACCGCATCGGGCGCAAGAAGATCATCATGGCCGGCTGCATCATTGCCGCGTTGACCTACTTCCCGATCTTCAAGGCGCTGACCGAGTACGGCAACCCGGATGTGTTCGTTGCCCAGGAGCAGAACCCGGTCGTGGTGGTGGCTGACCCCGGGCAGTGTGCCTTCCAGTTCGACCCGGTGGGCAAGGCCCGCTTCACCAGTTCCTGCGACATCGCAAAGAGCCTGCTGGCCAAGCGGGCGATCCCGTATGAGAACGAAAAGGCCGAGCCGGGCAGCGTGGCGCAGATCCGTATCGGTGAGCGGGTGATCCCGAGTTTCGAGGGCACTGGCCTGGCCGCGGCTGAACTGAAGACTCAGGCCGACGCCTTCACCGCCACGCTGACCGGTGCCCTGAAAGGGGCCGGATATCCCGAGAAGGCCGACCCTGCGAAGATCCATTACCCGATGGTGTTGCTGCTGCTGACCATCCTGGTGATCTACGTGACCATGGTCTACGGGCCGATCGCCGCCTGGCTGGTGGAGCTGTTCCCGGCACGGATCCGCTACACCTCGATGTCGCTGCCGTACCACATCGGCAACGGCTGGTTCGGTGGCTTCCTGCCGACGGTGGCCTTCGCCATGGTGGCGGCCACCGGGGATATCTACTACGGGCTGTGGTATCCGATCATCATTGCGGTGATGACCGCGGTGTTGGGTATCTTCTTCCTGCCCGAGACCAAGGATCGGGATATCCATCACACCTGAGCGATGACAGTCTGCTGCTGCGGCGATGGCTCGCTCCACGCCGCAGCAGCGGCCCTGGTCAGTCGAAGTACCCGCGCAAGGTATACCGGTAGCCGACATCCACCTCCAAGGCCTGTGGCCGCGCATAGGTCTTTTTCATGACGAATTCGAACGCCGGTTCGTACATTCCGTCGCGGACTACTGCGCCCGCGAGCACTTCCACCGAATACCAGCCGTTGTCCAGCTCGATGATCGGCCGCCCCGGCTCCTGGTAGCGCGCCAGCAGATCACCCAGGGTCTTGTTGGTGAAGTGCTGCAGGATGCGCCAGGTGAAGAGCATCACGGCGCCGTGTTCGACTCTCAGCATATGGCCTGGACGACGGTGCTTGAGGCGGCTGCCGGGTTCGAGCAGTGCCGGGGTGCGTTCGTCGAGGGTGAACAGGATGCGGTAGGGCAGGTTGTCGACGCCGGCCAGCGGCAGGATCACGCCTTGTTGCACCGCCAGGTCGCCGCTGTCGCTGCTGGTGAACGCGCGCGCCAGGTCGTCGGGCAGGTCTTGGTCTTCCTTGAACTGTTCGAGCAACTGGATATCGCCCAGCAGGAAATAGTCGACCAGGTCGTTGAACACTTCGCTGAATTCGTAGCGCATGGGGTGTCCTTGTTCTGGCTGCGCCGGGGCAGTCAGCAATGTAGCAGCCCCAGCGAGGGGCGCCAGCACCTCGATCGCGAGACTTCAGACTGGCTTCAGATTCGCCCTCGATACTGCCTCCACTGAAATGAGCGGGGGCCCGTCATGACCGAGCTGAATTGGAACACCCTGTTTCCCGTGGCCATTGGCAGCCATGCGCAACACCAGGCCCAACTACTGCTGCATGGGCCGGAAACGCCAGGTCGACTTGAACTTGAGCAATTCATCCATGCGCGATTCGCCTGCGTGCATCACGCCGATGTGCATCATTACATGCCCGAGCTGCTGGGGCTGCGTGATCGCCATGGCCGGCTGATCGCAGCCGCCGGCGTACGCCTGGCTGGCAGTACACCGTTGTTCCTGGAGCGCTACCTCGATGTGCCGCTGGAGAACGCCGTGGCGAACGTGGCAGCGGCGCCGATCACCCGCGAGCAGCTGGTGGAGGTGGGCAACCTGGCCGCGCTCAGTGCCGGCAGCGCACGGATCATGATCGTCGCGGTGACCTGGCTGCTGGCGGCACGCGGCCTGCAGTGGGTCGCATTCACTGGGGCGGCGACCTTGCTCAACAGTTTCCGTCGACTCGGGCTGGAGCCCACGGTCGTGGCGCAAGCGGCTGCGCACCGGCTAGGCGAGGAGTCCGGCAGTTGGGGCAGTTACTACGCGCAGCAACCCCAGGTGTACGTCGGCAATATCGGACTAGGCCACACGGCTCTGGCCCGCGCCGGCGTGTTCGAACGGCTGGGCCTGCCGGTGCTGAATCAGGAGAGCGGTCATGCCGCATGATATCGAGGCATTTTTCGAAACACTGCAGGTCCATGCCCGCCACCGTGGCGAGCAACCGGCGCTGCTGGGCAGTGATGAACGGTTCAGCTACGCGCAGTTGCTGAGTGAAGTGCGCCTGCGAGCGGACTGGTTGCGCGAACAACCTGCCGGCACCTTCGCCGTGGCATTGGATAACGGTCCGCAAGCCGTGCTTTGGGACCTTGCCGCGTTGCTGGCCGAGCGTCCGATGCTGCTGCTGCCGGGCTTTTTCAGTGCGGCCCAGCGACGCCACTGCCTGACGCAGGGGGGCGTCTCACTGGTGCTGGCCGACAGCGCGCTTGCCGATGAGCTGCAAGCCTGTGGGTTCACCCGTGGCACGCAGTTCTGGCACCGTGATCCGCTTGTGTCCCCGCAACTGCCGCTCGGCACCGCCAAGATTACCTACACCTCCGGCAGTACCGGTGCGCCCAAGGGCGTTTGCCTGGGCGCCGCGTCGATGCTGCGCGTCGCCCGCGAGCTTGAGGCGGCCAGCCGGGAGGCGGCGCCGGGCAAGTACCTTGCCGTGCTGCCGCTGGCGGTGTTGCTGGAAAACCTGGGGGTGTACGCGGCGCTGCTGGCCGGCGCCGTGGTCATGCTCTATCCGCAGGCGCAGCTGGGTATCCGCGGCGCCAGCCAGGTGGACTTCGCGCGTCTGCTGGGGGTGATCGCCCTGAGCGGCGCCGAGAGCCTGATCCTGGTCCCGCAGCTGTTGCTGGGGCTGGTCACGGCCATCGAGCGGGGGGCGATGCGTGTCGGCCCGTTGCGTTTTGTCGCCGTGGGCGGTGCCCGGGTGGCGGCCAGCCTGCTGTCGCGTGCCGCAGCGGTGGGCCTGCCTGTATACGAAGGCTACGGCTTGTCCGAGTGCGCCTCGGTGGTATGCCTGAACCGTCCCGGGGCGCGGCGCCTGGGCAGTGTCGGCCGGCCGTTGCCCCATGTCCAGGTGCGCATCGCCGAGGATGGCGAGGTGCTGGTGGCCGGCTCGAGCATGCTTGGTTACCTCGGCGAACCCGCGTTCGATGGCCAGTGGTGGCCGACCGGGGATCTCGGCCAGCTTGACCGCGACGGCTACCTGCACCTGGCTGGGCGCAAGAAACACCAGTTCATCACCAGCTTCGGGCGCAACGTCAACCCTGAATGGGTCGAGGCCGAGCTGACTCAGGGCGGGGTCATCGCCCAGGCCTTTGTGCATGGCGAGGGCCTGCCGGGCAACCTGGCACTGCTCTGGCCGCTGGATCCGCAGGCCAGCGATGAGCAGATCGAGCGTGCGGTTCGCCAGTGCAACGAAGGCCTGCCTGACTATGCCCGGGTCCATGCCTGGCGACGCTTGTTCGAGCCGTTGAATGCCAAGGCGGGGACTCTCACCGCCAATGGCCGGCCACGCCGCGAGGCGATCCTGCTGCATTACCAGTCCCTGTTGTCCATTCTCCAACAAGCATGAGGTTCGCCATGTCTTTTTTCGAAAACCTGCAAGCACAGACCGCCAGTGAGCGCGAAGCGCTATTCAGTGTCCCGGTGATCCGCGATGCCCTGGGTGGCGTGGTCAGCCTGGAGGGTTATGTGGCCTTCCTGACCCAGGCCTACCACCATGTGCGTCATACCGTACCGTTGATGATGGCCTGTGGCGCCCGTCTGCCATCGCGTCTCGAGTGGTTACGTGGCGCCGTGTGCGAGTACATTGAGGAGGAATACGGCCACGAACGCTGGATCCTCAACGACATCGCCGCCTGTGGCGGTGACCCGGACAAGGTCCGCGATGGGCGTCCCGCGTTGCCGATCGAGTTGATGGTCGCCTTCCTCTACGACTTGATCGCACGGGGTAACCCGGTGGGGCTGTTCGGCATGGTCAATGTGCTCGAGGGCACCAGCATCGCTCTGGCCACCCAGGCTGCCGGCAGGATACAGGGTAGCCTGGGGCTTGCGGACAAGGCTTTCAGCTACCTCAGTTCCCACGGCGCCCTGGACCAGGATCACATGGTGACTTACCGCGGCCTTATGGATCGCCTGGACGACAGTGGCGATCAGCAGGCGGTGATCCATGCGGCCAAGGTGGTATACCGCCTGTACACCGAAATGTTCCAGCACTTGCCACGGGCAGGCCAGAGTGAGGTGCGGCATGCGCTTGCCTGATTGCGTGGTGGTGTTGACCGGGGCCAGCGGCGGAATCGGCCTGGAGCTGGCCGAGCAGCTGTGTGCCGCCGGCGCCCGGGTGCTGGCCGTAAGCCGACACCTTGGCCAGCTGGCGCAGTTGATGAACCGTTATCCGCAGCAATTGCGCTGGCAAGCGGCTGACCTGCGCTGTGCCCAGAGCCGCGAGGACGTGCTGGCGGCGGCGCGGTCCATGGGTGGTGTCAACGTGCTGATCAACGCTGCGGGGATCAATCGCTTCGCCTTGCTCGACCAGCTTGACGAGGCGGCTCTCGACGAGCTGCTGGATATCAACCTCAAGGCCGCACTGCAGCTGACCCGTGCCTGCCTGCCGCTGTTACGCGATCAGCCTCGGGCCCTGGTGGTCAACGTGGGCTCTACCTACGGCTCGATCGGCTACCCCGGCTACGCCGCCTACTGCGCCAGCAAGTTCGCGCTGCGCGGCTTTTCCGAAGCACTGCGCCGCGAGCTGGCCGACACCCCGGTGAACGTGCTATATGCCGCGCCACGAGCAACGCGCACGGCAATGAACAGCAATGCCGCCACGGCGCTCAACCAGGCACTGAAGGTCGGCGTGGACCAGCCGCGGGATGTGGCCCGCGCGGTGCTCGATGCGGTCCAGTCCGAGCGCAGCGAGGTGTACCTCGGCTGGCCGGAAAAACTCTTCGTGCGTTTGAACGGCATGCTGCCGGGGTTGGTTGATCGTGCCCTGCGCAAGCAACTGCCGCTGATTCGTCGTTTTAGCGCCCATCCGGGCAAGGAGTCAGGCAAATGAAACGTCTGCTATTGGCCGGTGTGCTGGCCTTTTCGCCCCTTGTCTGGGCCCTCGACCAAGCCGGCAACCAGCGCCTGAGCGAGGTGCAGCAGCGCTGGGCGCAGATTCAGTACCAATTGCCCGAAGCGCAGCGCGCCAAAGCGTTCGAGGCGCTGGCCGTGGAAGCGGCAGGGTTTGTCCGTCAATACCCGGGGTCGGCGGAACCCTTGATCTGGGAGGGCATCGTCAACAGCAGTTGGGCTGGCGCCACAGGCGGGCTCGGCGCGCTGGGTAAAGTCAAGGCCGCCCGTGCCAGCCTGGAAAAGGCGTTGGCGCTGGACCCCAAGGCCCTGCAAGGGTCGGCCTACACCAGCCTGGGGGCTTTGTACGATCGGGTGCCGGGCTGGCCCTTGGGGTTCGGTGACCAGGACAAGGCCGACGCGATGCTGCGCCAGGCCCTGGCGATCAACCCCGACGGTATCGACAGCAACTACTTCTGGGCCGACCACTTGTACCGGCAGAACCGCTACGGTGAAGCCCGTGCTGCCTTGGACAAGGCCCTGCACGCCGCGCCGCGGCCAGGACGCGCGCTGGCCGACCAGGGCCGGCGCGGGGAAATCGATGCTTTACTCAAGGCCATCGAGGACAAACAGGACTGAGCATGCGCCTGCTACTGGTTGAGGATGACGCCGCTTTGGGCGAGGGAATCTGCGATGGCCTGCGGCTGGAGGGCTACACCCTCGACTGGTTGCAGGATGGCCAGAGTGCGTTGCATGCGCTAGGCGTCGAGAGCTTCGACGTGCTGGTGCTGGACCTGGGGTTGCCGCGTCTGGATGGCCTGGAACTGTTGCGTCGGCTGCGCGCCGCGGAAAACGCCATGCCGGTGCTTATCCTCACCGCGCGCGACGGGCTGGAGGATCGCATCGCGGGGCTGGATGCCGGTGCCGACGATTACCTGGTAAAACCCTTCGACCTCAACGAACTCAAGGCCCGCCTGCGCGCGCTGCTGCGGCGCAGCGCAGGCCGCGCCCGGGTGCTGATCGAGCATGCCGGCGTGAGCCTGGATCCGACGACCCAGCAGGTGCGCTACAACGGCCAGCCAGTCGTACTCACGCCCAAGGAGTATCTGCTGCTGCACGAGTTGCTTGCCCAGCCGGGCAAGGTTTTCACCCGTGAGCGCCTGACCCAGTTGCTCTATGGGTGGGACGAGGAGCCTGAGAGCAATACCCTTGAAGTCAATATCTACCAGTTGCGCAAGAAGCTATTCAACGGCCTGATCCGCACGGTGCGCGGTATCGGCTACCTGGTGGAGGGGCGCGCATGAGTTCGTTGCGCCAGCGCACGCTGTGGCGGGTCATGCTGTTGCTGCTGGTCGGCAGCGGTCTGCTGGCGCTGTACAACTACCACGACAGCCGCCATGAAATCACCGAGGTCTACGATGCCCATCTGGCGCAGAACGCTCGCCTGCTGCAGGGGGTGATGAGCCTGCCCGTGCACGAGCAGAACCGGCAGGCGCTGTACCAGGCGTTCGACGAGGCGCTGAGCAAGGCGGGGCGGCACCGGGTCGGCCATCCCTACGAAAGCAAGCTGGCCTTCCAAGTGTGGGACGACCAGGCCACCTTGCTGGTGCATACACCCAGCGCGCCCGCTTTCGCGGTGCCACCGAGCACGCCGGGGTTTTCCGACATGCTGGTTCAGGGGCAGCGTTGGCGTGGTTTCGTGCTGCCGGTACCGGAGAAGCACTGGCTGATCTGGGTGGGGGAGCGCAACGATGTTCGCTACGACCTGATCGACAGGATCGTGCGCCACACGCTGATGCCGTTTCTGCTCGGCAGCCTGGCATTGGCGCTGCTGGTCTGGGCGGCCATCGGCTGGGGACTGCAGCCGTTACAGAACATGGCCCGGGTGATCCGTGGCCGGCACGCCGAGTCCCTGGAACCTCTGCAGCTGGTGCCGTTGCCCAAGGAACTCGAGCCGATGCAGGCGGCGATCAACCGGTTGCTTGCGCAGATCGAGCAATTGCTGCGCCGAGAACATCGTTTCATTGCCGATGCCGCCCACGAGATGCGCACGCCGCTGGCGATTCTGCGCCTCCACGCGCAGAACGCCCAGGCGGCCACCGGTGAGGCTGAGCGCGACAAGGCGCTGGGGTATCTGATCGGAGGCGTCGACCGCCTGACCCGGGTGGTCAACCAACTGCTGACCCTGGCCCGCCTTGAACCTCGCCTGGCGCAGCGCAACTGGGCCGCAATCGATCTCGGTGTACTGGCCACCGAAACCCTGGCAGAGCTGACCCCGTGGATCCTCGAACGCGGTCAGGAGCCCTCTCTGGAGATCGCCGAAGGCGTTGATTATCGCGTGTTCAGCGATGCCGGTGCCCTGGCCATCGCCTTGCAGAACCTGGTGACCAACGCGGTGGATCATTCGCCCCCTGGGGGGCGGGTGCGTGTCGCCTTGCGCCGAGATGCACAGGTGTTGGTGGTGGAGGTCCAGGACGAAGGCCCCGGTATCGAGTCGGCGGACCTTGAGCGGGTATTCGAGCGCTTCTACAGCAAGGACACGCCCAATGGTGCCGGCCTGGGATTGTCGATCGTGAGCACCGTCATCAAACGCCTGGACGGTAGTGTGCAACTGCGCAACGCCTCGCCGCGCGGGCTGTGCGCCACCCTGCGGTTGCCGGCGGCCCAGAGCTGATCAATGGCGTTGTGCGATCTGGATCAGGTTGCCGCAGGTGTCGTCGAACACGGCCACGGTGACCGGGCCCACGGGGGTAGGTGACTGGGTGAAGTGCACGCCCGCCTTGCACAGCCTTTCATATTCAGCCTGGATATCGCGCACGCCGAACGAAGTGGCGGGAATCCCGTCCTGCTTGAGGGCGGCCTTGTAGGTCTTCGCCGCTGGATGGGCATCGGGCTCGAGCAGCAACTCGACGCCATTGGGGTCATTGGGGGAGGTGAGGGTGAGCCAGCGGTACTTGCCCATGGGGATGTCGTGCCTGGGCTCGAAGCCCAGGACATGGTGGTAGAAGGCATGGGCCTTGGCCTGGTCGTCGACGAGGATGCTGGTGACTACGATCTTCATGGGTATCCCTCTTGCGGGGCATCGTGCACCTGATACTGGGGGAGTATAGAAGAGGGGCCTGATTCATGGGGGCTGCTGCGTGAACGTTGGTGGCGGCCTGCCCCCAGTGCAGTCGATGCGGTGCGGGCACTTGCGGCCCTTGGTGCGTCGTCAGCATTTCACCAGATCGAACAAAGAACGCATCGCCCGTGTCGCCATGCGACGCATCACCGGCGCCTGCAGGCGTTGCGCGGGACCACCGGCACCCAGCGCGGCCACCACCTGGCCGCGCAGGCGCAAGGGCAGGGCGAAGCAGTGCAGGTCCGGGCGCGAGGCGGCAAGGTCAAGGGCGAAGCCTTGGTTGGCGACCTGGTGCAGTTCCTGGGCAAGGGTTTCCGGAACCGCTCGAGTGCGGAACAACTGCCTGGCCAACTGACGATCATAGGCCAGCAGCACTTTGCCGATCGCTGAAGTGGCCAGGCCATCGCGACGGCTGTCCAGCGGCTGTTGCAGGGACAGGCCGCGGCTATCCAGCGCCGCCAGCGTTAGATAGGCTCGGGTGCCCCCGGGAACGGCGAGGAAGCAGTTTTCGCCACACAGTTCGGCGAAAGCACGCAATGCTGGCGTGAAGGCCTGGCGCAGGCGCTGCTCGGTCTCGTTCAGCGGCTGAGCCAGCTGTCGCAGGCGCAGGCCGAGGGCGTAGAAGCGCTGCTCGCGGGTGACATAGCCAAGCGAGATCAGCGTGTCGAGCAGGCCATGGATGGTGCTCTTGCCCAGGCCACTGCGTGCTGCGAGGTCGTTCAGGCGTGCCCGACCGCCTTCGGCGCGAAGGAGTTCGAGCAAGCGCATGGCGCGCTCCAGGGACTGTATCTGGCGAGGGTTGGTGGTCATGGGTGATCCCGTTGTGCAATGGCTGCGCATTGTGCCTGCAATCGTCGCAGCGTGCAGGCGCAGCGCAGTGCAAGGTTCGACAATGTCGAACTGCGGCGCTTTTGTGGGACCAATACAGCCTCTGGCTGATTCCGCGCCGTAGACTCGCCGGCAAATCCAACCAGCCAGAGGAATCAGTACATGGATCTGCAACTGCAAGGTGCCCGAGTCGTGGTCAGCGGCGGGACGCGCGGGATCGGCCGGGCAATCGTCGAATGCTTCCTCGGCGAAGGCGCCCAGGTGGCCTTCTGCGCCCGGGACGAGGCCGGAGTAAGCCAGGCCGAGGCGCAGTTGAACGGGCACGCCTGGGGCAGGGCGGTAGACATTACCGACGCCGACGAAGTCGAGGGGTGGATCGCCGCCGCCGCCGAACGCATGGGCGGGGTTGACATCGTCGTGCCCAACGTCAGTGCCCTGGCCCATGGCAGCGAGGCGGCCGTATGGCGGCAGGCCTTCGAGACCGACCTGCTGGGCAGCGTGCGGCTGGTCACGGCGGCGCTGCCCTGGCTCAGGGAGTCCGCGCAAGCGGCGGTGGTGCTGATTTCCAGCGTGTCCGGGCGCGAACTGAGCAATTTCGACGAACCCTACGGGGTGCTCAAGGCTGCCCTGACCCACTATGGCAAGACGCTCTCGGCGCGTCATGCGGCAGAGGGCATCCGGGTCAATTGCGTGTCCCCCGGCAATGTCTACTTCGCCGACGGTGTCTGGGGGCGTATCGAGCAGGAGCAGCCCCAGGTGTTCGCCCGCAGCCTGGCGGCCAACCCACTGGGGCGCATGGCTCGACCCGACGAGGTGGCGCGAGCCACAGTGTTCCTGGCCAGTCCCGCAGCCAGCTTCATCACTGGCACCAACCTGCTGGTCGACGGTGGCCTGACCCGCGGTGTGCAGTTCTGATGACAGCCAGAGCCTGTAGCGAGGTGAACCGCGGTCCTGACCTGACAGACGGCACAAATGCCTAATGCGAAAGTGATATCAGATCGCTTGCAGGCCTTGGCCGCCGATCTATGCTCAGGACATCCGTGGAATCAGGAGGCCCGGCTCATGTTCGAGTATCATCGCAAGTCCGATCTGGTCGAGATCCAGCGCTGCCGGCAGGCCCTGGCGGGCATGGAGGCGAAGCTGGCAGCGATCAGCCGCTCGATGGCGATGATCGAGTTCACGCCGGATGGCACGATCCTCGAGGCGAACGAACACTTCTGCAAGACCATGGGCTACAGCGCCGACGAGTTACGTGGCAAGCACCACCGGCTGTTTTGCGACCCGACCTATGCCAAGAGTGCCGAGTACCAGCAACTGTGGCGCGAGCTGGGTGAGGGCAAGGCTATCGGCGGTACGTTCGAGCGCCTGGACAAGGCGGGGCGCGAGGTGTGGCTGGAAGCCAGCTACATGCCGGTGATCGACGAGCGCCAGCAGGTGACCAGCGTGATCAAGGTGGCCTCCGACATTACCCGCCACGTGATCGAGGAGCACGAGAGCGAAAGCCTGCTCAAGGCTATCGGCCGTTCGATGGCGGTGATCGAGTTCACCCCGGCTGGGCGAGTGATCAAGGCCAACCAGAACTTCCTCGACACCATGGGCTATCGCCTGGAGGAAGTGGTCGGGCGCCACCATGGGCTGTTCTGCCTGCCCCATGAACGCGAATCATCCCAGTACCGCGATTTCTGGGCGTCGCTCAACCGTGGCGAGTACCATTCACATCGCTTCGAGCGGGTCAACAAACAGGGCCAGACGGTTTACCTCGAGGCTTCCTACAACCCGATCTTCGACAACAAGGGCCGGCTGTACAAGGTGGTGAAGTTCGCCAGCGACATCACCCATCAGATCAGCACCCAGCAAACCGCCGCCGACGCCGCCCATGCCAGCTCGGTGCAGACCGATGCCTGTGCGCGCAAGGGTACCCAGGTGGTGCAGCAGGCAGTCGAGGTGATCGAGCAGATCTCATGCGAGCTCAATGATGCCGCCCGTACCATCGATGCCGTGAGCAAGCAGTCCGAAGTGATCGGGCAGATCGTCCTGACCATCCGTGGCATCGCTGACCAGACCAACCTTTTGGCGCTCAATGCCGCCATCGAGGCGGCCCGGGCCGGGGAGCATGGCCGTGGCTTCGCCGTGGTCGCCGACGAGGTGCGCAACCTGGCTGCGCGCACCAGCAAGGCGACCCTGGAGATCGTCGAGGTGGTGCGACAGAATCATGACCTGTCGTTGACCGCGGTGGCCAGCATGCAGTCAAGCCTGACCCGCACCGGCCTGGGCGTGGAACTGGCCAATGAAGCCGGTACGGTGATCATGGAGATCCAGGAGGGCTCAAGGCACGTGGTGGACGCCATCAGCCAGATCAGTTCGACCCTTCAATTGCACTGAGGCTCTGACGCAGTTCGAGCTCCAGGGTATGCAGGCTTGCCCGTAACTGGGCGAGCCCCTTCTCCACCGGCTGCCCTTGGGCGATGGCCTGTTCCAAGGCCTCGCAGTCCTGCCTTACGCCCTTGACCTTGAGCATTCGGGCGCCGCCCTTGACCCGGTGGACGACCGGGGCGAGGGCGGCGCCCGACGGGTTGTCACCGAGCGCGTGCAGCGCCTGCAGATCTTCGGCACTGCTTTGCGCCAACTGCTCCAGCAGGCGCTTGACCAGCCGATCATCGTCCTGGGTGAGGTGGCGCAGTTGCGCCAGATCGAAGCCGCTGGCGCGGGGTGCCTCGGTGGCCAGCGGCAGGCAAGCCTTGAGCGCCTGCAGGCCGATCGGTTTGAACAGGCACTCATCCATGCCGTTGTCCAGGCAGCGCTGGCGCTCCTCGGCCTGGGCATTTGCCGTCACGCCAATGATTCGAACCGCGGGCAGGTTTGCCTCGCGCTCCCGAGCGCGTATCTGCCGGGTCAGCTCATGGCCGTCCATGACCGGCATGCTGCAGTCGGTGATGACCACGTCGAAACGGCCGTCCTGCCAGAGTGACAGCGCGGCCTTGCCCTGCTCGGCGAGGGTCACCTGATGCCCGAGTGAACGCAGTTGCTTGTCGAGCAATAGCAGGTTGGCGGGGTAGTCATCGACGATCAGGACCTGCAGGGGGCCTGCGCCGGGTTCGATCAAGGCATTGCCGGTTGTTTCGGTGCCAGGAGGCGCGGCGCCGGGCAGTGTCAGGTGCACTGCAACCTGGGTCCCCAGCCCCTCGATGCTGTTCATGTTCAGTTCGCCTCCCATCAGCTCACACAACTCGCGGCTGATCACCAGGCCGAGGCCGGCGCCCTGGCGCGCCTGCCGGCCATCGACCTGGGAAAAGGAGGTGAACAGGCGGGCCTGGTCAATGCTGCTGATACCCACGCCACTGTCCTTGATCTGCAGCGTGATCTCGAACATGCCGCCGTCGACCGGAGCGATGGTCAGCGACACTTCGATATGGCCCTGATCGGTGAACTTGATGGCGTTGCTCACCAGGTTCGACAGAACTTGCTTGAAGCGCAGCGGGTCGACGAGCAACCAGGTGGGCAAGTCGGGCAGCAGCGCGGTCATTACCAGCCCTTTCAGGTTGGCGCTGCCTTCGAACACCCGCAGGGTCGAATGGATCAGCGCGACCAGGTCGCAGGCCACGGGTTGCAGCGTCATATGGCCGGACTCGATACGCGAGATATCGAGCACATCGCCGATCAGGTCGAGCAGGCCAAGTGCCGAACCGTGAGCCGCCTCCAGCGCCTGGCGGTCGCTATGACCGTGCTGGCTGTCTTCAAGCGCCATCTCGAGCAGGCCGATCACCGCGTTCATCGGAGTGCGGATCTCGTGGCTCATGACCGCCAGGAAGGTACTTTTCGCCCGGCTCGCCTGTTCGGCATCGTCCTTGGCCTGACGCAGCTGTTCGAGCAGGCCGCGGCTGAGCGCCAGTTGCTCCTGCAAAGCGCGCTGGGCTTCGCTGCGCTGGTGGATCAGCTTGCGCAGGTAGGTATTCCAGAACACCACGCCAGCCAGCAACAGGGCGGCCAGAACCAGTACCTGCAGGGCCAGGGTGCGGTAGTTGCGCCAGGGGATGTCGCTGACGGCTGCGTTGGTTCGCCATTGACTGACCAGTTGTTCCAGTTCGTCAGGTGGAATGCTCAGCAAAGCCTTGTCGAGGATGGCCTGCAACTGCGGCTGCGCAGGACCCACGGCGAAAGTTGCCAGGGCCGGCTCATCACCGTACAGGCCGGCAATGCGCAGGCGGTCCTTGAACACCTGGTTGATGAAATAGCTGGCGTTGATGTGCGAGCCAAGGGCGACGTCGGCATTACCATTGGCCACGGCCTCCATCAGTTGCAGGGGGTTTTCCACTTCTACGATCCGCAGTTCGCCGTACTCGCGTTCCAGGCCTTCGCGCAACGGTGAACCGCGCAGCAGCGCCACTCGCAGTCCTTTCAGTGGTTGCTGCGGTTCCAGGGGCGGGGCATCCCGCCGTGTGACCACTACCCGCGGGCTGATCATGTAGGGTCGGGTGTAGCGCAGGCGTTGCGCGCGGTGCTCGCCGTAGCCGATGGCACCGATCATGTTCGCCTTGCCTTGGGCGACCTGCTCGACCATCTCCTCGAAAGACTCCGATTCGACCACCTTGAAGCGCAACCCCGTGCGCAGGCCGATACGCTCCAGGAGGTTCAAGGCGATACCCCGTGGTTGCTGCTGGGCGTCGGTGAAGCTCAGGGGCGCCAGCGTGGTGTTGATCATCACGCTGACCTGCCGGTGTTGCGCGATCCAGTCTCGCTCCTCTTGGGTCAAGGCATCGAGGCGGCGGTCGAGCAGCAGGCTGGTGCTGCCTCCGGCCCAGCGGCGCAGGATGTTGAGCCGTTCGCTGTCGGCGATGCGCCCGAGGGCGAGGTCGACCAGTTGCAACAGGCGCAGGTTGTCCTGGTTCAGTGCAAAGGCAAAGCTGCTGGCCGGGGCCTTGACGAAGTGATCGACCTTGACCGTTTGTTGGAAACCCTTGGCGATTGCATAGTCGGTACTGATGGCATCACCCAGGTAAGCGTCGGCCTGTCCCAGGGCCACGGCGGCGACCCCGGCGAGGGTCGAGCGATACAGCTCCAGCCGGGCGCGGGGATAGAGGCGACGCACCGCCTGAATGGGCAGGTAGTGATCCACCATGGCAAGGCGCAGCTCGGCCAGGTCGTCACCGTCGCGCAGGGCCTGGTTCTTGCGCGTTACGATGACCGGTAGGTCGTCGGCATAGGGCAGGCTGAGGGCCAGGTGCGCATCATTGGCTTCGAAAGCATTGGAGCTGCCTAGCAGGTCGATCTCGCCAGCGCGCAGCGCCGCCAGCGCCTGCTCGCGGCTTGGATAACGGCGCACCTGGACCGGCACGCCCAACTGCTCGCCGATCAGGCCGGCATAGTCCGCGCTCAGGCCTTCGTAGTCGGACTGACTGTTGTTGATGTCGAAGGGGGGGTAGTCCGGGCGCGAGCTGCCCAGCACCAGGCGTCCACGCTCTGCAAGCCACTGACGGTCGGAGGCGGCGAGCGTCAAGGGAGGCGCCGCGCTGAGGGCGCGGGCCAGAAGATGTCGGGATTCGCTGTGCGCTTCGCTGTGCGCGGGAAGTGCCGGCAGCATGGCCAGCAGCAGGCACAGCAGGGCGCCCTTGTTCATGACTCAGGCCACGTTGTTGCGTTTGGCCAGGTCGACCATTTCCACCAGCGACTCGACCTTGAGCTTTTCCATGATCCGGCCGCGGTAGGTGCTGATGGTCTTGGCGCTGAGGTTCATCTGTTCACCGATCAGTTTGTTGCTCTGGCCGGCGCTGAGCCGACGCAACACTTCCATTTCGCGGTTGGACAGCAGTCCCAGGCGCGACGTCTCGCTTTCCAGGGTATTGCTGTTGACTGCCATCTGCGGAAAGGTCGAGTAGCCCTTGACCAAGGCCTTGAGGGCAAAGACCAGGGCATCGAGGTCTTCGTCCTTGTTGACGAAGGCCGAGATGCCGGCGTCCATGCAGCGGCGCACGTAGAGATCGGCGGGCTGGCCGGTGAGTGCCATGATCCGCGGCGGAGGGGCGATCAACTTGAGACGCTTGATCACCTCCATGCCGTCGAGGTCCGGTAGGCCGATGTCGAGGATGACCACGTCTGCCTTGGTTTGCTCGGCCAGGCGTGCGGCCTCTTTGCCTTTGCCGGTTTCGCCCACGACGGTGAAGCGTTCGCGTTCAAGCAGTATGCGTACGGCGAGCCGCACGATGTGGTGGTCATCGACCAACAGCACGGATGTCATTCAGGTAGCTCCTGTCAAAGTGCATCCCGCTTCCAGCCTTGTCTTCAAGGTTCCGGGCCGCGGACTTGCTGGGCAGCGCGCACCTTACGGATATTCAGCACCCTTGGTAATAGGCGAGTATAGGGGTGTTGAAAAACCCGCGCCAAGATGTGGAAAATTCCTACAAACAAGGTTCGAGCACAGGGGCTTCAGGCGCAGGGTGCGTGGGGCTTGAGTACACGGAGTGCGGAGGCGGGATTGTTGCCCAGTACCTTGCCCACGCGGGTTGGGCGCGTCACCAGTTGGCCGCCGCAATTTGGGCAGCGATCATGGAAGTGCTGCGCGTTGCAGGCACGGCAGAAGGTGCACTCGAACGAGCAGATCAGCGCATCCGGGCTTTCAGGTGGCAGGTCGGTGTCGCAGCATTCGCAGTTGGGGCGCAGGTCGAGCATGTTCAGGGCTTCCATCCAGTTGGAAAGCCCAGTGTGCGCCGCCGCTGCCCGCTCGGCAATCGCTTCACGGGCCGGGCCGATAGAGGTGGGCGTGGCCGGCGCGATACAGGGCGGATTCGGCGAAGGGGGCGTCGCCCAGGACATGCCCGACGAGGATCAGCGCGGTGCGTCGGAAGCCCTTGGCGGCCACGCGTTCGGTGATGTCCGCCAGGGTGCCCTTGACCCAGTCCTGATCTGGCCAGGTGGCGCGATGGACCACGGCGATGGGACAGTCGGTACCGTAATGCGGCAGCAACTGTTCGACGATCCGCTCCAGATGACGTACGCCCAGGTGAATGGCCAGGGTGCTGCCATGGCGGGCCAGATCGGCCAGCTGTTCACCGGCCGGCATCGGCGAGCTGTCGCCGTAGCGGGTGAGGATCACCGTCTGCGCTACGCCTGGCAATGTCAGCTCACAGCCCAGCAGCGCGGCGCTTGCGGCGGTGGCGGTGACGCCGGGGACGATCTGGTAGTCGATGCCCAGCTCACGCAGGTGGCGGATCTGTTCGCCGATGGCTCCATACAGGCTGGGGTCGCCGCTATGCACGCGGGCTACATCCTCCCCGTTGGCATGTGCCTGGCGCATGGCCTCGATGATCTGCTCCAGGTGTAGCTCGGCGCTGTTGAGCACGGTGTGCGCCTGGTGCCCCTCGAGCACCGCAGCAGGTACCAGGGAGCCCGCGTAGATGAGCACGGGGCATTGGCGGATCAGGCGTTGGCCCTTGACCGTGATCAGCTCGGGATCGCCGGGGCCGGCGCCGATGAAATAGACCGTCATGGGGGGTCCTTGCAGGTAAAAGGAGCGGATTATCCGCCGATGGCCAGGGCCAGGGTAGCGCCTCGTAACCCCTGCCTTGGTACGCGCAGGCGCGGCTCGGTGCCGCTGCGCCCGGCCAGGGCCAGCGCCGCGCTTTCGGCCACGCCCCAGCAGCCGGTCTGCGCGTACGCTATTGTCGAGCGCTGGCTGAGCAGCGGTTCGAAGGTTGCCAGGTGGCTGCTGTCGAAGCAGATGAACGGCAGGCCGAGCCGTTCGGCCAGCGCCAGCAGGCCAGGTTCGCGCGCCTTGGGTTCGATGCTGGCAATGGCCTTGAGGGCCGACAGAGGCAGGGCGTGGCTGGTCAGCGTCTGGCGCAGCAGCACGGCGAGTGTTTCGACCGGGCAGCCACGCCGGCAGCCAAAGCCGGCATATAACGCCGGCGGGCGAGCGAGGTCGCGCATCAGGCCTGACTGGAGCGGCGGAACAACCAGGCGCTGAGCAGGCCCAGGGCCAGCCAGAACGCGGCGTTGGTCAGCCAGGATGCGATCTTGAACTGGGTTTCCAGCGCTTCGGGGGCCAAGCTTTCATGAACCGCTGGTTGCGGCGCGCCGATCAGGTGAGGGACTACCAGCAGGGCGACACCCAGCACCTTGAACAGCCAATGGTGGGCGAAGACCAGCAGCGCCAGGCCCGCGGCGGTGGCGGCGGCGGTGCCGATCCACCAAGTCTGGCGCTGGCCGAGGTCGGCGGCGGCTGTCCCCGGAAGTTCCGGTGGCAGACCCAGGGTCGGCGCCAGGCAGAACACGGCGAAGCCCGCCAGGCCCCACAGCGCACCGGTGGCCACTCGGCCTGGGGTGCGCAGGCTGTACAGGGCGGCGAGAATCAGAGCGAAGCCGACGGCTACCACCAGGTTGCCACCGGTAGTGGACAGGACCCGCTGCCAGCCATCTTCGGGCGCCCAGGCCTCGGCGCTGTGCTCATGAGGTGCTGCCGCCTCGCCGTGCTCATGGTGTTCGACGGCGGGGGCGGCGGTTTCATAGGTTTCCGCCTGGAGAATCAGCGGGGCGACCCAGAAGCTTTGCAGCAGGGTCAGCAGCAGGGCGGCGAGCAGGCCGCTGAAACCCGCGGTACGGGCGATGCGCGTGATCATGCGGGCGTACTCAGTGGCAAGGGAAGGCAGCGCTGTGGCGGGTGTCGTGGGCGGCGTTGTGCACCGCCTCGATGTGCGAGAAACCGGCGAAGTACACCAGGCACAGGCCCAGCAGGGTGGCGCCGACCGCGACGATCAGGCGCTGGCTGAGGCTGATGGGGGTGGCGATACTGGATTTGGCGTGGGTGATGGGCATGACGCGTCCTCTGCTGCTTTTGTTGTGGCAACGGGCAGGCGCGACGCCCCCAGGCACGGTTGGCCCAGGTGATACGACAGCGCCCGCCCACCGCGGGGTGTTCTGCAAGCATGTCAGGCCGGTCTCCGGGCTGGCGAGGTGGAGTGGGGCTCCATTGGTCAAGCATCACCTTCCCATGCCATGCGGGGGCACAGTGGTCTGGATGCTTCTCTCGCTTACCGTTGCGGGGGCAGCACCGGCCTTGTCGTCCCTCTTCAAAGGGCGCGCGACGCACCGGTTTCCCGTTTCACCCCCGTTGGGGGCACCTGAACGCAATGCGTTAGCAAATCACGGGGCCGGGCCTGCGTCAATCGCTGTGGCGGTTGACCGTCAGGCAGGCACTGCGTAGCCTTGCCGGTTCGAGGTTCCCGGGCGTTGGCCCGGGCTAAGACGGGAACGCGGTACAAGCCGCGGCTGCCCCCGCAACTGTAGGCACTGATGAAGGATCGGCATAGCCACTGCGCACGCGCGGGAAGGCGCCATCCCACTGGCTGAGAAGGCCGGCGGTGCAAGCCAGGAGACCTGCCTCGCAACGTTTTCGACTTTCAACCGGGCGGGGTGATCCGGTGGCGAACCAGCCAGGGCGACTCGACCCGGGGCTGTCGTCCTGCATGCCCGCGCCACTGCTGCCAAGGGCATTGCGACATGAAAACACTGGCCAAGCTTCCCGTCACCATCGTCACCGGCTTCCTCGGCTCGGGCAAGACCACCTTGCTGCGCCATATGCTCGACAACGCCCAGGGCCGCCGGATCGCGGTGATCGTCAACGAGTTCGGCGAACTGGGTATCGATGGCGAGATCCTGAAGCAGTGCAGCATCGGTTGCTCAGAGGAAGAAGCCAACGGCCGTGTCTACGAGCTGGCCAACGGCTGCCTGTGCTGCACCGTGCAGGAAGAGTTCTTCCCGGTGATGCGCGAGCTGGTAGCGCGCCGCGGCGACCTCGACCATATCCTTATCGAAACCAGCGGCCTGGCCCTGCCCAAACCCTTGGTGCAGGCCTTCCAGTGGCCAGAGATCCGCAACGCCTGCACGGTCGATGCGGTGATCACTGTGGTCGACAGCCCGGCCGTGGCGGCCGGTACTTTCGCCGCCTATCCAGACCAGGTCGACGCCCAACGAAAGCTCGACCCTAACCTGGACCACGAATCGCCGCTGCATGAACTGTTCGCCGATCAGCTGGCCAGCGCCGACCTGGTGGTGTTGAACAAGGCCGACCTGATCGATGCCGACGGCCTGGCCAAGGTCCGTGCCGAAGTGGCCGAGGAACTGCCGCCGGCGGTCAAGGTGATCGAGGCAAGCAGTGGTCGCCTGCCGCTGGAAGTGTTGCTGGGCGTGGGCGCCGAGTCCGAGGTACATATCGACGGCCGCCGCACCCACCACGACAGCCACCACGACGGCGACGATCACGACGACCATGACCACGACGCCTTCGACTCTATCTCCATCGACTTGCCCGAGGCTGACGAAAGCCTGTTGCTCGACGCCTTGACACAACTGGTCACCGAGTTCGGCATCTTGCGCGCCAAGGGCTTCGCCGCCATTCCCGGCAAGCCGATGCGTCTGCTGATCCAGGGCGTGGGCACCCGTTTCGACAAGCATTTCGACCGCGCCTGGCGCA
The DNA here is from genome assembly GCF_021283165.2 of Pseudomonas soli. Taxonomy (NCBI): domain Bacteria; kingdom Pseudomonadati; phylum Pseudomonadota; class Gammaproteobacteria; order Pseudomonadales; family Pseudomonadaceae; genus Pseudomonas; species Pseudomonas soli. The sequence goes on along the minus strand of NZ_CP128543.1, from coordinate 3,423,073 downwards.
GCGAGGAAGCACGGATCACCCGCCTGGTGCTGATCGGCCAGGACCTGGATGCTGCACGCCTGCAAGCGCGTCTGCGCCAGGCCCTGGGCGCCTGACCCATGCACCTGCTGCGGACCCAGCCGGGCGGTTTTGTGCCGGACGACAGCATCGCCGACCTCGGCCAGACCCCTGCCGAACTGGTGATCCTCTGCAGCGGTGATTCGCACCTGGCGCTGCTCGCCGAAACCGCCGAGCAGTTGCCGGCGGATTTCCCCAGCGTGCGCCTGGCTAACCCGATGCAGGTGCAGAACCACGCCTCGGTCGACCTGTATGTCGACCAGGTGCTGCGCCATGCCAAGGTGATCCTTGTGTCGCTGCATGGCGGCGTCGGTTACTGGCGCTACGGTGTCGAACAACTGGTGGCGTTGGCGGCGCAGGGCGTGCAATTGATTCTGGTCCCCGGCGACGACCGGCCCGACCCGGAGCTTACCGGGCTGGGCACGGTACGCGGCGAACAGGCCGAGCGCCTCTGGCATTACTTGCGCCAGGGCGGCAAGGCCAATGCACTGAACCTGTTCAACTGCCTGGCCAGCCAGTGGCTGGGGCGCGCCTACCCCTGGGACGAACCGCAGCCTTTGCCGCGCACGGTGGTCTACCACCCGGGCAAGGCTAGCGCCTGGCTCGAGGATTGGTACGCCGAATGGCACCCGGAGCACCCGGTGGCTGCGCTGTTGTTCTACCGTTCCCACCTGCAGGCGGCCAACACCGCGTTCATCGATGTGTTCTGTCAGCGCCTGCAGGCGTGCGGCTTGAATCCGTTACCGATCGCCGTGGCCAGCCTCAAGGAGCGCGCCTGTCTGGAACAGGTCGAGACCTGGCTCGATGAAGTGCAGAGCGAGGTGGTGATCAACACCACTGGCTTTGCCCTGTCCAGCCCCGAACAGCCCAATCTGCGACCGCTGCGTCGCGACGTGCCGGTGTTGCAGGCGATCTGCGCCCAGGACAACCAGCCCGGCTGGGAGCAGAGCGAGCAGGGCCTCGGCGCCCGCGACCTGGCGATGCACATCGCCTTGCCCGAGCTGGACGGGCGCATCATCACCCGGCCGGTGAGCTTCAAGGACCTGGCCTGGCGCAGCGAGCGCAGCGAGTCCGACGTGGTCTGCTATCGCGCCCACCCCGAACGCATGGATTTCGTCGCCGAACTGGCGCGGCGCTGGGTGACACTGGCGCGCCTGAACAATCAGGAGAAGCGCGTGGCCCTGGTGCTGGCCAACTACCCGACCCGCGACGGGCGCATCGGCAATGGTGTCGGCCTCGACACCCCAGGCGCGGCGTTGAATATCCTCAAGGCCCTGCAGGCGCAGGGCTACCCGGTAGCCGGCCTGCCCGACAGCGGCACCGAGTTGATCCACCAGTTGCTTGGCGGTGTGACCAACGACCTCGATCATCTTGACCAGCGCCCTTGCGCCCAGAGCCTAGCCCTGGCCGACTACCACAGCGCCTTCGCCGCGTTGCCCGAGGCCAACCAGCGCGCCGTGCTGGAGCGCTGGGGGCCGCCTGAGCAGGATCCGATGTTCCGCAGCGGGCGCATGATGGTCGCTGGCCTGCGCTACGGCCTGACCTTCGTCGGCATCCAGCCGGCGCGGGGCTACCAGGTGGACCACAGCGCCGTATACCACGACCCGGACCTGGTGCCGCCGCACGGCTACCTGGCGTTTCACTTCTGGTTGCGCAACGGCTACGCCGCCGATGCGTTGATCCATGTCGGCAAGCACGGCAACCTGGAATGGCTGCCGGGCAAGGGCGTGGGGCTGTCCGCCGAATGTTGGCCGGATGCGTTGCTCGGGCCGTTGCCCAACATCTATCCATTTATCGTCAATGACCCAGGCGAGGGTGCCCAGGCCAAGCGACGTACCCAGGCGGTGATCATCGACCACCTGATGCCGCCATTGACCCGCGCCGAGACCTACGGCCCGCTGCGCCACCTGGAACAGCTGGCCGACGAGTACTACGAAGCGCAGTTGCTCGATCCACGTCGCGCCAACGAGTTGCAGCGCGACATCCTCGCACTGGTCAAGGCCAACCACATCGACCGCGAACTGCAGCTTGAAGGGCAGCTGGAGGATGCTGCGGTGTGGTTGCCGCGCTTGGATACCTACCTGTGCGACCTCAAGGAGTCGCAGATCCGCGATGGCCTGCATGTATTCGGCCAGTCGCCCCAGGGGCGCCTGCGCAGCGACACGCTGCTGGCCCTGGTGCGGGTGGCTCGGGGAGATGGCAAGGGCGGCAATGCCAGCCTGATTCGCGTGCTGGCCAAGGCCTTGGCGTTGGGCTTCGATCCGTTGGACTGCGACCTGGGGCAGGCCTGGGACGGGCCGCGCCCGGGCCTGCTGCTGCAACTTGACAACAGCGCATGGCGCACCTGTGGTGATACCCGTGAGCGTCTGGAGTGCCTCGCGCTGACATTGATCGAGCAGGCATTGCAAGGGGCTGTGGCGTTGCCGGATGAAGACGGCTGGGCACCGGTGCGCGAGGTCTTGCAGGCACTGGTCGAACGGGTCGCGCCGGACCTGGACGCCTGTGGCGCCGCCGAGATGGACGGCCTGCTGGCCGCACTGGCCGGGCGTTTCGTCCCGGCAGGGCCCAGTGGCGCACCCAGCCGTGGCCGCCTGGACGTACTGCCCACCGGGCGCAACTTCTACACCGTCGATGTGCGTAACCTGCCGACCACCACGGCCTGGCGCCTGGGGTTTGCCTCGGCCAACCTGATCCTCGAGCGCCACCTGCAGGATCACGGCGACCACTTGCGTCAGCTGGGCCTGTCGGTGTGGGGCACGGCGACCATGCGCACCGGCGGCGACGACATCGCCCAGGCCCTGGCGCTGATGGGCGTGCGCCCGGTGTGGGCCACCGGCAGCCAGCGGGTCGACGACTTCGAGATCCTGCCATTGAGCCTGCTCGACCGGCCGCGGGTGGATGTGACGCTGCGAGTGTCGGGTTTCTTCCGCGACGCCTTCGGCAACCTGATCCGCCTGTTCGACGCCGCCGTGCAGGCGGTGGCCGCGCTGGACGAGCCGGACGACCTGAACCCCCTGGCCGCACGGGTGCGCGCCGAGCGTGAAGTGTTGCTCGGCGCCGGCATGGAGCTGGAGCAGGCGGCGCGGCAGGCCGGCTGGCGGGTATTCGGAGCCAAGCCGGGGGCGTATGGCGCCGGCGTGCAGAACGCCATCGACGGCCGGCTGTGGCACAGCCGCGACGACTTGGCCGAGGTCTATCTCAACCATGGTGGCTACGCCTACGGCGCCAGCGACGAGGGCACACCGGCCCGCGCCGCGTTCGCCCAGCGCCTGGCGCAGGTGCAGGCCGTGCTGCAGAACCAGGACAACCACGAGCACGACCTGCTCGACTCCAACGACTACTACCAATTCCAGGGCGGCATGCTGGCGGCGGCCGAAACCCTGGCCGGTACCGCGCGAGCCAGCTACCACGGCGATCACAGCCAGGCTGACCGGCCGCGGGTGCGGACCCTGAAGGAAGAACTCAACCGAGTGATGCGTGCCCGCGCGCTCAATCCGAAATGGATCGACGGCGCCAAGCGTCATGGCTATAAAGGTGCGTTCGAGCTGGCGGCGACGGTCGACAACCTGTTTGCCTTCGACGCCACCACCCACCTGATCGACGACCATCATTACCAGGGCCTGGCCGACGCCTATGTGCTCGACCCGGCCACCCGTGACTTCATGCGCGAGCACAACCCCGAAGCCCTGCGCGACCTTACCGAGCGTTTGCTGGAAGCCCAGCAGCGCGGGTTGTGGCAAGAACCGGGCGACTATCGCGAGAGCCTCGAGCAGCAGTTGCTCGCCGGCGAGGAAGACAGCTGAACATGAGCGAACCCGTACAATTCCCCCTGGCCGCCGTGGTCGGCGCCGACGACCTCAAGCTTGCGCTGTGCCTGACGGCGATAGACCCGAAGATCGGTGGCGTGTTGATCGAAGGCCCCCGGGGCATGGCCAAGAGCACCCTGGCAAGGGGCCTGGCCGATTTACTGGGCGACGGCCCGTTCGTGACCCTCCCACTGGGGGCGACCGAGGAGCGGCTGGTCGGCACCCTCGACCTCGATGCCGCGTTGAGCCAAGGCCAGGCGCGGTTCTCGCCGGGTGTGCTGGCCCATGCCGACGGCGGCGTACTGTACGTCGACGAAGTCAACCTGCTGCCCGACCCCTTGGTGGACCTGCTGCTGGACGTGGCGGCCAGTGGTACCAACCGTATCGAGCGCGATGGCATCTCACATCGGCATGCCGCCCGGTTCGTGCTGATCGGCACGATGAACCCGGAGGAGGGCGAGCTGCGGCCGCAACTGCTCGACCGGTTTGGCCTGAACGTGGCCTTGGAGGGCCTGCCCGCGCCCGAAGCACGGCAGCAGATCATCCGCCGCCGCCTGGCCTTCGACAGCGACCCACAGGCATTCTGTGCCCAGTGGGCGCCTCAGCAGGCCGCACTGCGCCAGCGTTGCCAGGCCGCGCGCGAGCAATTGTCGTCGATCGCCCTGGATGACCAGGCCCTGGCCTGGATCACCGAGCGGTGTTTTGCCGCCGGGGTGGACGGCATGCGTGCGGATCTGGTGTGGCTGCGGGCTGCACGGGCTCACGCCGCCTGGCGTGGCAATGCAGTGATCGAGGAAGCGGATGTGGAAGCGGTTGCCGAATTCGCCTTGCGCCATCGTCGTCGCGCTCACGCACCGCAGGCGCAGGCCGCCACGGCGGGCGAGCCACCTCGGCCGCAGCAAGCGCAAGGCGGGCAGGGTGACTGGGGCGCCTTGCCGCCCCAGCCGATGGCGACGGGCGCACGCCGCGAGGTGCCGAACTGGGCAAAAAAGCCCTGAGCATCCGCTCGCGCCATGCCCAGGCGGCGGATGCCAAGCCCCGTGTCGGCAATTTGACAGGTAGTGCCCGGGGCCGCCCGCGTACGGCCGAGAACGGCCGCATCGCTTGGCTGACGACCTTGCTCAAGGGGCGCCCGCGCCAGCATCGCGACCTGTGCTGGCAACAGCGCCAGGCCCAAGCGCCGGAGCTTTGGCTGGTGATCGTCGATGCATCGGCTTCCACCCGCCGCAACCAGGCACTGACACAAGCCAAAGGCCTGCTGGCCGGATTGTTCGATGAAGCCTATCGGCAACGGGCGCGCCTGGCCTTGCTCACCGTCAGTGGCGACAAGCCGCAATGGCAGCTGCATGGTCTCAAGGCCTCGGCGGCACTGCAGCCGTGGTTGCAGGGGCTGGGGGCTGGCGGTGGCACGCCGTTACCAACAGCGCTCGAGGAGGCGCGCCAGTGGTTGCTGGCGCGGAGCAAGCGCCTGCCCCTGGAGACCCAGCGCTGCCTGGTACTGACCGATGGCCGCCTGCTGCAGGAAGCCCCAATGCAGCCGTTACCGTGCAGCACGTTGTTGGTGGACATGGAACGGGCGGCGGTGCGAGTAGGCCGCGCACGACAACTTGCCGAACAACTGCATGCCGAATACCGGCATATTGAGCAGTTCAGCGTGGTCGATTGAGCATGTAACTGCGACAGGATGTCGCAATTGAAAAGTTATATTCGTGGTCTCTGAAAGTTGACCAAGTGCGTGGTAGCCACGCACTTGTTACAGGCTGCCTTGTTTATTTGGGCATCGACCAGGGTTGCAGGTCGTACCCTTTGCCGGACAGTTCGGCTCGCACTTCCTCGATCAGGCTGGCCCATTGCGCAGGGTCCGAGTAGACCCGCGAGGACACTTGCTTGCTGCCGATACGGGTGCTGGTCCGGTCGACCACTGCCAGGCTCAGTTCACCAGTACCGTTGGGGGCATCCCAGGCTACGCACTGGAAGGGTTCGAAGGCGTGGTCGGCGATCAGCAGTGCTTCGTTGACACGGAGCGGGGCGTTCATGGTTCGGTCTCTCTCATGGTCCCAAACAGCGAAATATTGTTCCGCGGTGTTATTCCTCAACAGGTTACAACGCGGGGTTATTTGTACTGATGCTCCAGGTCAGGGTTCAAGTCACAAGGCCGGTGATTTTTTTTATTGACGATCATTCGTCCTTGCGAGCCGCTGCGCCTATGACGTGCAAGGATGGAGATAATTCCCGAGTGGGCAGAGTGCGCGGCAGGCGGGCTGACCAACGGTAGTGGGGAGCGTCAAGTTAATTGCTACTGTTAATTCGGGCGTCGCAACTGTCTGTTTATAGGTAAAAAACCAATAACTGGCGCCAAGGAAAGGTCATGCTTGAACCTGCATCCCATCGCCGCCTGCTGATCGTCGACCCCTGCGACGATTGCCACCGCCTGTTGCCAGGCTTGCGCAGTGTCGGCTGGGATGTCCGAAGTTGCACGCTCGAGGCGGCGCTGGAGCAACCCTGCGATGTTGGCCTGGTGCGCTTGCAAGCCTCGCACCTGCTGCACCCCGAGGCGGTCAAGGACCTGATCAAGCGCAGCAATACCGAGTGGATCGCCGTGCTCAGCGCCGAGGAACTGCGCCTGCAGAATGTCGGCGATTTCGTCTGCGAGTGGTTTTTTGACTTCCATACGCTGCCGTTCGATGTCTCCCGGGTGCAGGTCACCCTGGGGCGTGCCTTTGGCATGGCACGCCTGCGCGGCAAGGGCACGGTGCGCGTCGATGAGCCCGAGCACGAGCTGCTGGGTGAAAGCCGGCCGATCCGCGAGTTGCGCAAGCTGCTCGGCAAGCTGGCGCCGACCGAGTCACCGGTGCTCATCCGTGGCGAAAGCGGAACCGGCAAGGAACTGGTGGCGCGCACCCTGCACCGGCAATCACATCGCCGCGACAAACCTTTTATTGCCATCAATTGCGGGGCGATCCCGGAACACCTGATCCAGTCCGAGCTGTTCGGCCATGAAAAGGGAGCTTTCACCGGGGCCCACCAGCGCAAGGTGGGGCGCATCGAAGCGGCCAATGGCGGCACCCTGTTTCTCGACGAAATCGGTGACCTGCCCTTGGAGTTGCAGGCCAATCTGTTGCGCTTTCTCCAGGAAAAGCACATCGAACGGGTGGGCGGTAATCAGCCCATCGCGGTCGACGTCAGGGTTCTGGCGGCCACCCATGTGGACCTGGAAAAAGCCATTGCCTTGGCGCGATTTCGCGAAGACCTTTACTACCGCCTGAATGTCCTGCAAGTGGTGACCGCGCCGTTGCGTGACCGGCATGGTGACCTGTCGATGCTGGCCAGCCATTTCTCGCAGTTTTACAGCGCGGAGACGGGCAGGCGGCCCCGCTCGTTCAGCGACGGTGCCTTGGCGGCAATGGGGCGGCACGATTGGCCGGGCAATGTGCGCGAGTTGGCCAACCGGGTGCGACGTGGCCTGGTGCTGGCCGAGGGACGGCAGATCGAGGCCCAGGACCTGGGACTGCAGGACCTGCAGGAGCAGGACCAGCCGCTGGGCACGCTCGAGGACTACAAGCATCGCGCAGAGCGGCAGGCGTTGTGCGATGTGCTGAACCGGCACAGTGACAACCTGAGCATCGCGGCCAAGGTGCTGGGTGTGTCGCGGCCGACGTTCTACCGGTTGTTGCACAAGCACCAGATTCGTTGAGCAACCACGCTGTCGATCGCGGGGCCTCAGCTCGATTGGGCAAGATGGCCGTCCGCCAGTTCCTCCACCGTCTCTGGCTCATCGGGCAGCGCGGTGATCACGCTGAAGTCGCTGACCTCCACTTCGCCGCCGCCATACCCCAACAGGTGGAAGGAAAACGCCTTGCGCACGGTGGGGTTGTCGAAATCGAACTGCATTTCCAGCGGCTCATCGGCCGTTACTCGAATCTCTTCGGGCAAGCCAAGCTGCACATCCTGCTCAAGCTCCTTGGCCTTGAGCCGGATGTACGCGGCGTGGCGCGGATCCAGCGCTCGTACCTTGAGACGTACCCGGGTGCGGGTGCCTTCGGGCATCTCCAGGTATTGCGCGCCGATCAGGTTGTCGGCCCAGTCATCCCTGATGCGCTCAGCCAGGGCGATGGGGGAGGGGCCGCCGAACTGGTAGCGCAGGTTGAGCGGAGTCTGCAGCAACGACTGGTCGAGGCCGGTGGCCAGCAGGCCGATCTGCGCTCCTAGGCCGTCGTCTCCACGGCCAACGAATTTGGCCTGGTCGGCAATGAAACCGGGGCTGGCATAGCGTCGGCAGCGCTGCTGGAAATCGCACTCGCTGAGGGTGCCCTGGCCATCGTGGTAGCGCAGCATGCCGTTGGTGTAGGAAATCATCTCGCGGCCACTGTCATAGTCGCGGTACAGCGAGCGCCCGGCCAACGCCGCAGGGATCGGCAGGGCGAAATAGTCGAGCAGGGAGGTGCTCAGGTCGACGTGGCCGTAGGTTCCCTGCTTGAGCCTGGGCAGTTGGGCCTGCTCCGGCGCGAGCGTGAGGTTGAAGCCCCAGGCCGAAGCCAGGCGCACGCCATCGATGCCGTGGGATTCGTCGGAGGTGACGATCACCAAAGTGTCTTCCAGCACGCCCTGGCGCTCGAGACCGTCGAGAAAACTGCCCAAGGCATCGTCCAGGTAGGCCACCGCAGCTTGCTTGGGCGTATCGAAGCGTTGCAGATAGGACTCCGGCGCCGAATACGGCTGGTGAGTGCCGACCGTGAGCAGGGTGAGCATCCAGGGTTTTGGTTGCTTGCGCAGCTCACCAACATAGTCGAGCGCACCCTCGAAGAACGCGCGGTCGTCCTTGCCCCAGGGGAATTCCAGGTAGTTGTCGTTAGCGAACCACTCCAGCCCATGCACCGTGTCGAAGCCGATGTGCGGCATGATCCGGTCCTTGGCCATGAAACGCAGCCCGGCGCCTTGCAGGTAATGGGTGGCGAAGCCGGCCTCGCGCAGCTGGGCCGGCAGGCAGGCCTGGTTGCGTTGCTGCTGGGTCAGCAGCTCGACCCCCTTGGGCGTGCCGTTGGCCAGCTTGTCGTAGTCGCCGCAGAGCATCGCGTACAAGCCGCGAATGGTCTGGTGCGTGTGCAATACATAGTCGGGAGTGTTCATGCCGCGCTCGGCCCACTGGCTGAGACGGGGCATCAGGTCCTGCTGGTAGTGGCTGCCCAGTGCCTCGCGGTTGGGACGCAGGTAAGCGCCGGGGATGCCCTCGACGGTGATGATCAGCAGGTTGCGTGCCTTGCCCGGGGCGTCGAGCAGCTTGACGCCATTGAGGTCGGACTGGGTCAGACCGGCGCTGGACAGCGCCGTGACTGCTGGCACCCGGCCCATACGGCTCAAGGCCTGATGCTGGACCTTGCCCACCGCCGTCGACAGCGCCTGGTGGGTGAGGCCGTATTGGCGCCATTGGTCAGCGTCCGAGGGCGCCAGCTGCTGGCCGCCCCAGTGCAGGCCGAACAGCGCCAGGGGCACGGCCCAGAGTCGCCGTGGCAATGGCTTGTTGGCGGGCGATCGCCATACGCTCGCCAGCCAGGCGCCGAGACCGGCGACCAGCAGGGCGGGGAGCCAGGCGTGGGCCAGTCCGCCGCCGGTTGAGTTCTCCATGAACTGCGGGTCGATCAGGTAGGTCAGGTCGTCGACCGTGGGCAGCCTGCCGACGGCGCTGACCAGCTCGGCGGATGCCACCCACAGGCCGCCCCAGGCCAACAGCAGCGGCAGGGCCAGCCACCAGGGGCGCCGCTGCAGGAGCAGGACCAACAGGCTGCCGATGGCGAGGTCGGACAGGTAGCCGAAGGGGTTGGACCAGCCCAGCAGGGCGCGCGCGGTCAGGGGTATCACCAGCACCAGGATTGCCAGGCTGGCAAGACGGGCGCGAGGGTGACCGAGCAGGTTGTTCACGAAACTTTCCTTAATGCCATTAAACCGTCACAAAAGTGTGCCGGATGATAACAGGCTGGTGCCGGGAAAGTCGGGCGCTACAAAACCGGTAACCAAATGCCGGGCCCTTGCACGGGCCCGGTGCGGTCAGAAGTAGTAGGGGAATTTCAGGCTGAACGAGAAGTCTGGCGCGTCTTCGGTGAGACCGATGGACAGGTTGGGCACGATGGTCAGGTTGTCGGTGGCGGCGAAGGTCAGGCCGACGTTGAAGTTGGCGGCGTTGTAGTCGCTGTTGGTGATCGACTGCCAGTCGCCGCCGTCGGGCTTGATCTTGCTTTTGCTGGCGAACTGGTCGGTGACCGAGAACGACATGCTCATCCGCTCGTTCAGGGCGAAGGCGATGCCGCCGCCGATCTGCCAGGAGTCGCCCAGCTTGACGTCCCCTTTGACCTTGGAATTGACCTGTGGGCTGATGTCGCTGAACGAGTCCTGCATGTTGTAGGTGTAGGACAGGCTGGCGAACAGCACGGCGGGGTCGAACGTCTTGACCAGCGAGATGCCCGGCGTGATCGCCCAGACACCGTTGCCGGTGGGGAGACTCTCGGGTACCGAAAGGTTGTTGTTCGTCGGGTCCTCGACCAGCTTGATGCCGTACGGATCCTTGCCGGTGGGTGCTTTCACCCGCAGGGTGAGCACGGCGTCGGGAAGGTTTTCCGATTCGTCGAGGAATTTGTAGGCGATCCCGACGTTGACATCGCCGATGGCAGGGTCACGTGTAACGGTGGCGTCGGAGGTGACCGGCCCGGCACCGCCCGCACCACCGGAAGAATAGGTTGATTCGCGATAAACGATTGGCACGTTTATATCGAACTGCCAACGTTGGTCCATGTTGTAACGGGCGGTCAGGTCCAAGGTCCAGTTGTCCGCCTTGATACGGTCCAGGTTGATATTGCCGAGGAAGATCGAATCGAGCGCGAGGAAGCCGTTTAGGGTCAGCGCACGGGTATCGTAGTGCGTATACGTGAGGCCGGTTTCGACACTGAACTTGCCGCCACCGAAGAAGCCGCTGGCTTCGTCATACAGGTTGGAAACGCTTTGCGCCGGCTCCGAATCGTCCTTGAGCGACTGGCCGTAGGAGCTGCCGCTGCTGCCCGGGGCGCCGGAAGCCACGGTCTGGGCGCCCTTGGCCGGTGTCGAAGGTGACTTGGTCAGCCGTTTGGGGGGCGGCGCGGCAGGGGTTTCCTCGACTTGACGCACGCGCTGCTCGAGCACCATCAAGGCGTTCTGCTGGGCTTCATAGCGTTGTTTCAGCTCCCGCAGCTCCTGCTTCAGCGCCTCGACCTGAGGGTCTGGAGCTGCATACAGCATTGTGGCCGGGGTCAAGGTACTCAGACAGACTATAGCTTTGAACGTCAACGATCGTTGCATGAGTTAGCCGTCCCTTCAGACTACATACGATGAGAGTCAGCGTAGATCAGTATCCGAGCGCGCGAAGACCTTTGAGCTGGTCAAGATTGCCGTTAAGGGCCGCAGCAGGCACGTTGTCGCGCAGCACGACGTTGAGGGAGGTCAGGTTGCTGACCTGGTTGCCGTTGCCCAGCAAGGTGGCGTTCTGCATCAGCCCGCCCTGGGCTATCTGCTGCAGGGTACTGCCCTGGTTGTTGTTGGCCATGACATTGAGCTGCACGCCCGTACCATTCGCGGAAACGCTCATGGACCCCGCGGCGTTGCTGCCGACCAGTGTCGAGCCTGTGGCGAGCGCCTGGCCCTGCTGCGGTACGTCGGGCGCCTGGTTGGCCTTGGTGACGTTGATGTCGACGTTGTTGTAGGCCGTGTTGTTGTCGCCTGCGGCACGCACGACCTGAGTTACGCCGACAGTGCTGTCCAGGCCACCACCACCGGTGACGGTGCCCGTCCCACCTTTGGCGCCGCTCGAGCCCGTGCCTTTCTCGTCGATCATGGAGACATAGAACTGCGGCTTGATGGTCGACTGCTGGACCTGCATCGACGTCTTGGCCCCGATCACATCGCCGTTGGCGTTTTGCCAGGTGCTGGTCATGACCACGCCGAAACTGATGATCCGCCCCGGCAGCACATAGCGGCCGCGCAAGTTCGCCAACTCCTGGTCCTTCAGTTCAATGGGTTTGAACGTCTCTGCCTGGGCCGGCAGTGCGGCGGCGAGGCAGATCAGGGTGAGCCAAGCTGGGGTCTTCATGGGATGCTCCCGGAGCGTCTTGCTCAATTGTCATTAGAAGAAGTCGCTGCGGATGAAACCGAAGTCCATCAGTTCGGCGTCTTTGACCGGGGTGAAATTGTTGATGCGGCCCTTGGCGCTCAGCGGCAGAGGTGGGTCGAGCAAGGCATTGTTCTTGTCGTAACCCTGGCCGATCACGGCGAAGATGATGCCGTTCCAGCCTTTGAGAAAATCTTCGACCTTGTAGCGTTTGTGGCCGAGCACTGGATCGCCGATGTACACCCAGCCCTTGTCGACGCGCTGCATGACCACGAAGTGCTTGTAGCCACGGATGTCCATCAGTACCACCACGGGAATGCGCACGCTGGTGAGGGTGTCGGCCGCGACCCGGTAGCCGCGGGCACGCATGCCCAGGCTTTCCACATAGCGTTTCATGTCGAGCATGGAGAAGCCCTGCACCCGCACCAGGTCCTGGTCGGCGTGGGCAAGCATGCCTTCGATGATGTGTTGTTCGTCCACGTCCAGCCAGTAGGCCTGGCGCAGGATGGTTGCCAGCGCCGCGGCGCCGCAACTGAAATCGGTCTTCTGTTGCACCAGGTCGGCGAACTTGCGCTCACGGATGCTCTGGATGGGCTTGTAGATCACTGCGCCCCCCGGCAAAACCGAAAGCGGCATCTGCGCCGCTTCGCTGTAACTGGCCATGCATAGCAAAAACGCCAATGCGATCATCCGCATGGTCTTGCCCCCTGGTCCTGTTGAAGAAAGGCCCCCCGAAGGGGGCCTTACGGTTACAGCGCTCAGAACGAGGTGTTGGAGATGGCCAGCGAGTTGCTCTGCTGGTTGCCCACACCGGCGGCGACGTTGACGCCGAGGTTGCCGCTGCCACCGTTCACCGAGCCACTCAGGGTTGCGGTGTTGGTCACAGGGTTGGCCCAACCGGTAGGGGTCAGCACCTGGAACGACACGGTGTTGCTCAGGTCGTACGAGCTGGACTCGCTGTAGCTCTTCGAGCCGGACTTCGACGATTCGTTGGAGGCGCTGCCCGACTTCTCATAGGAGGAGTCGTAGGCTTTCTCGAACGCAGAGTCGCGAGCTTTTTCGTACGAGGAGCTGGAAGACTTCTCGTGCGACTTGTCATACGACGCGTCGATCGAGGCGGTCAGCGAAGCATCGAACGAGTCGGTGCGGCTGCGCTCGTGGCGGCCGAAGTCCTGGGTCTGGGTAACGCTGCCGCTTGCCGAGGCATCCAGCGAAGCGTTCAGAGAACCGCTTGCCGAGGAGCTCGAATCATGGCTACGCGAACCACTGGCGCTGGAGCTGTTGGAGCCACTGGCGTTCCAGCTGTTGGAGCCGGCGGCGTCCCAGCTCGACGAGGCGCTGCTGTCCTTGCTGTAGCTGGAATCCTTGTCGTACGAGGCGCTGCCACTTTTCGTGGTGGTGAGGGTCAGCGTATCGACCCGGTAGGTGCGGTCGGCGCTGTTGTTCACTACCAGGCCTGGGCCATTCTGGTCGGCAGAGGCGGTGGCGGTGGCATTGCCCAGTGGCGCATTGGAGTTGGCAATGGCCATGGTGTTTTTCTGTTGGTTCAGGTCGCCACCGGCAATGTTGATGCCCATGTTGCCGCTGCCGTTGTTGCCCGAGCCGCTCATGACGCCGGAGTTGGTGACACCGTAGTTGTTGACGCGGTTATTGTTGCTGTACTGACGTACGTCGGCGGTGGCCGAGGCGGAGCCGAACACGAAGCTGTTGTCCAGGCTCGAATCGGCGCCGGCGTTGGCGATGGCGGCGGCGTTGTCCTGTTGGTTGCCGGCGCCGGCCGCGACGTTGACACCGACGTTGCCGCTGGTGCCGGAGGCCGAGCTGCTCATTTCGGCTTCGTTCACCGTGCCTTCATTGTTGATGCGGTTGTTGGTGCTGCTTTGCTTGTCCCAGGCATTGGCGGTGGCATATACCGGGATCTTGGTAGGAGGAGGGGTGTGATGACCGTTGTTGTGGCCATTGTTATGGCCGTTGTTGTGGCCGCCACGTGGATCATTCTGCCCAGCTTGTACAGCCACAGCCATGATCGCAGCAATTGCGAAAACCAGAGGCTTGAGTGCCATCGAGGGTTTCATGGTGGTTCTCCGTACTTTGTTTTAGGTTAAGTGTTGTTGTTACCTGTTTGGGTCAATCTGCGACCCGGATGCTCAGGGTGTTGGCCGTTCGGTTTCCCACCCCTGCACTCTGATTCAACTGCACCACGCCACGGCTACCGGTGAATGCCTGGTCGCTGGTGCTGACCTGGCGATGGCCGGGTGTCTGGGCAGTTGAGTCCGAGCTGTTGATCAGCGCCACGTTCTGTTGCAGAAGGACGCTGTCGTCGATGCTTTGCGGTTGGGCACTGACGCTGATGCGCAGTGCGTTGGCTTGCTGGTTGCTGGCGCCGGCGCTCTGGTTCACGCCCAGTACGCCGTTGCCGTGGCTGAAGGCGTCGCCCTGGATGCTGGCCCGAGCATCTATCGAGGGGTCGACAGGCGTGCGCAAGCGTTGGCGGATCTGGGTGCTGGCGTTGGCGTCATGGCCGATGGCGATGGCGCGGGCATTGACCTGTTGCTGTTGATCGCCGGCCGCCTGGTTGACGCCCAGGTTGCCCTGGTATTGCGCACCCGAGCTGTCAATGGTGGCGTTGTTGATCACGGGGGATTGGGCGAAGGTCGGCGCACTGCACAACGTGGCCAGGAGCAGCAGCGTATGCCTCATGTCACTGACCTCCACTGAGGATCTTCAGCGCGCCCAGACCTTGCTGGACGTTTGAGTTGACCATGTTGGCGATGCCGTTGCCGCCCGAACCCGAGCCACGGCCACCTGCGATATTGGGCAACTGTGTCTGGTTGCCGATATTGCTGCCGATGGTGTTGGTCTGCTGGGTAATCAGCGAGTTGATACCGGCGCCGCTGGTGATGTTGGCGAAGTCACCATCGCTAAGCTCACTGGTCTGCCTGAGGATGTGGGCGGACGGGTTGGTATTGACGGTGACCGGACTAGGATCAGGGATGATCGGCGCTCGTATGGCGCTGCGGGTCTGCACGTCGCGGGTGATGACGACGATGCCGTTGTCAGCCCAGGTGGGCAGGCTGAAGCTAGAACCCAGTGCGCATCCGATCAGCAGGAGACGACAGACGTTGCCTTTATCAAGTTTCCCCACGATGGCAATTCCTTCTTCGGCGTGTTGGGCCTGGGCCGCGTTGCCAGAAGGAGAGCAGAAGCTGTGCCGGTTTTTGTTATTGCTTTTGAATCAGGTAGTTGAGGGGCTGGAGCTGGCGCGTCAAAGGATTGGTGTATCAGTGCTGAGACAGAGAGACGCCCCAGGAGCTGCCGGGCCCATTGAAGTCGGGCGCTGACAGGTTTTCGTCGAGGGTGTTTCACGGGTGTGACACTACCCCCGGATCTGGCCCAATACGCGCAAATCCGGGGGGCATGGCCCCACAGGGTGTATCAGCGGCTTAACATTCGGTGGGGCAGGTGGGGGATTTGCCGTCGAGCAGGCGCTGTACAACGCTCAACACCTTGGCGCTGCGTTGCGACCAGTCGCCATCGATCACCTGCACGTTCTGCCGGTTGCGTTGCAACCAGGCCAGGCTGTCGTCGAAGAACACCTGGCGCTCTTCCAGCCGGGGCTGGCAGCGCAGCCCGTCCCCGACCCATTCGACGCCCTCAGGGCGCAGCAGCAGGTGCAGGTCGTAATGGCGCGCCTGGATGGCCTGTTCCAGCCACTCGGGGCAATCGGCGAACAGTGCCCGGCTCCACAGGATATTGCTAAGCAGGTGGGTGTCGAGAATCAGCAGCTCCGGTGCCTGCGCCCGGCCCTGGTCTTCCCAGGCGAGTTGCCCACGGGCGATGGTGGGGATATCGGCGTAGCAGGTATCGCGCTGCTCGCGCTCCATGAAGTGGCGGACGTACTCACCCACCAGCACGCCACCGAAATGCGCCTGGATCTCTCCGCTCAGCCAGCTCTTGCCACTGGACTCCGGGCCGCACAGCACCAGGACCTTCATGCGCTGGCCAGCGCCGGGTCACGGCGCCACTCCAGCCAGCCGCGCACGGCAATCAGGGTGAACAGGGCATACAACGCGGCGGTGAGGTAGAGGCCCTTGTAGAGGAACAGGCCGACGAAGACCACATCCACCACCACCCACAGCGCCCAGCACTGCAGGCGCTTCTGTGCCATCCACAGCTGGGCCACCAGGCTGAAGCCGGTAAGCGCGGCGTCGAGCCAGGGCTGGGCGGCGTCGGTCCAGTGGGCCATGGCGGCGCCCAGCAGCAGGCTGGCCAGCAGGCCGATCGACAGGCCCTTGAGCATCGTCACGGGTGCCAGGCTGGTCACCTGGCGGGCGTCCTCGACCCGATCCGGGCGGGTCCACTGCCACCAGCCGTACAGCTGCAGCACGGCGTAGACCAGTTGCAGGAGCATGTCCGAGTACAGCTTCACCTCGTAGAAGATCCAGCTATACAGCACCACCATCACCAGGCCGATCGGCCAGCACCAGGGATTCTGCTTGACGGTGAGCCAGACGGCGATGACGCCGAGCGCGGCGGCGAAGAGTTCGAGGCCGGACATCGGCGATCCTTGGACGGGGAAAGGGCGCGATGCTAACCGCTTCGAGCGACCGGCTTCAAGCGGCGGGCAGCATCCGAGCTACCCGCCGCCTGGCCCTGCTAGACCCTGAACTGGCGCAGCAACTGTTCCAGTTCATCGCTCAAGCGGGCAAGCGCCACCCCAGCGTCGCTGGACTGGCGGGCGGCCTCGGCGGTCTGTTGCGACAGGTCGGCGGTTTCGGTGACGTTGCGGTTGATTTCCTCGACCACATGCGACTGCTGCAAGGTGGCGCTGGCGATGGAGGCATTCAGCGCCCCCAGGTTGCCCAGTGCCTGGTTGATGGCGTCCAGGCTGCTACCGGCCTCGCGGGCTTGTTCGACGGTCTGGCGCGAGGCTTCGCTGCTGGTATCGATGGCCCGCACCGCGGCTTCGGACTGCCCCTGCAGATGCTCGATCATGGTCTGGATCTCGGCAGTCGACTGCGCCGAGCGCTGGGCCAGCAGGCGTACTTCGTCGGCGACCACGGCGAAGCCGCGCCCCTGCTCACCGGCGCGGGCGGCCTCGATGGCGGCATTGAGCGCAAGCAGGTTGGTCTGCTCGGCGATCGAGCGGATGACTTCGAGTACGCCGCCGATTTTCGTACTGTGGCTGGCCAGGTCGCGGATCACCTGTACTGCCTGGTCGATGGTCGCCGAGAGCCGGTCGATCTGTTGCAGGCTGCCGTGGATCGCCTGTTGGCCGTGGCCAACCTGCGTCTGGGCGTTGCGCATTTCGCTGGAGGCCTGCTCGGCGTGCTTGGCCACGTCATGCACGGCGTAGGAAACTTCGTTGATGGCGGTGGCCACCTGGTCCATCTGCAGCGATTGCTGGGCGCTGCGGGCCTGGGCGGAGCCTGCGTTGTCACCGACATGGCCGGCCGACTCGGCAAGGGCATGGGCTGCGCCTTGCAACTGGCCGATCACGCCCTGCAACTTACCGTTGAAGCGGTTGAAGTGTTCACCCAGCTGGGTGATCTCGTCGCGGCCGTGGGTGTCCAGGCGCCGGGTCAGGTCGCTTTCGCCACTGGCGATGTTGCCCATGGCCTGCACGGCCTCCTGCAGTGGCCGGGCGATGCTGCGGGCGATCAGCATCACCAGCAGGGCCATCAGCAGGGCAATGCCCAGGCCCAGCAGCGAGGCATCGCGCAACTGCCTGGCGAACTCGGCCTGCACGTCGTCGATGTAGACGCCCGAACCGATGATCCAGCCCCAGGGTTTGAACAGCTGGATATACGAGGTTTTCGCCACCGGTTCGCTGGCGCCGGGCTTGGGCCAGCGATAGTCGACGGGCCCCGCGCCCTGGCTGCGGGCCAGGGCGACCATCTCGTTGAACACGGCGAAGCCGTCGGGGTCACGGATGGCGGAGAGGTCCTGGCCATCGAGCTTGGGGTTGGCCGGGTGCATGACCATCTTCGGTTGCAGGTCGTTGATCCAGAAATAGTCGTTCTGGTCGTAGCGCAGCCCGCGCACCACTTGCAGGGCCTGCTGCTGAGCGGCCTCGCGGGTCAGCGTGCCGGCGGCCTCCAGGCCTTGGTAATGGGCCAGCACGCCGGCGGCGGTCTGTACCACGTGGCGGGTCTTCTCGGCCTTGGCCTGGTACAGGCCGTCATGGATCTGGCGCAGCATCAGCAGGCCCAGCACCAGCAGCATGGCCACGGCCACCAGCAGGATCAGCCACAGGCGGCGGCTGATCGACATCGACCTCAGGGTCTTCATGATGCGTTACTCCAGTCTTGTTCTTTTTATCCAGGGCATCCAAGCATGCTTTGTCGCGGGCCCCCACTCGACCAACGGCTAATGCGTCGTTCTTGACATCCTCAGTTGCAGGTAACGCAAGCCTTGAAACATAGGCTCTGCTAGGATTTCGGCCGCGCCAGATGAAACCTTTAGGCGGCTGGTCTTTTCAGCTGGCTTTGGTGGTCCTTGCGCTGTAAAAAGCACGCGCCGCGTGCGGTATCAATTGTGTCAATCAAAACAAGCGGCCTGCCACGCGTAGCGTCGCACTTGGGGGAAAGATGGATTTGTGGAGTGCCTTGCAGGCGGTCATTCTGGGCGTGGTCGAGGGGCTGACGGAGTTCCTGCCCATTTCGAGCACCGGGCACCAGATCATTGTCGCCGACCTGATCAATTTTGGCGGCGATCGCGCCATGGCGTTCAACATCATTATCCAATTGGGTGCCATCCTGGCGGTGGTGTGGGAATTCCGGCGCAAGATCTTCGACGTGGTACTGGGCTTGCCCACGCAGGCGCCGGCACGGCGTTTCACCACCAACCTGCTGATTGCTTTCATTCCTGCCGTGATCTTGGGCGTGCTGTTTGCCGACCTGATTCATGAATACTTGTTCAACCCTATCACGGTCGCCGCCGCGTTGGTGGTCGGCGGGGTGATCATGTTATGGGCCGAGCGTCGTCAGCATCGGGTGGAGGTCGATCATGTTGACGAAATGCGCTGGAGTCATGCGTTGAAGATCGGTCTGGTGCAGTGCCTGGCGATGATTCCAGGTACCTCGCGCTCGGGGTCGACCATTATCGGTGGCTTGCTGTTCGGCCTTTCGCGCAAGGCAGCGACCGAATTTTCGTTCTTCCTGGCAATGCCCACCATGGTCGGTGCGGCGGTGTACTCGGGGTACAAGTACCGTGATCTGTTCCAGCCGGGGGATTTGCCGGTGTTCGCCATCGGTTTCGTGGTGTCGTTCATCTTTGCCATGATTGCCGTGCGCGGGTTGCTCAAGTTCATCGCCAACCACAGCTATGCGGTGTTTGCCTGGTATCGCATCGCCTTTGGCCTGCTGATCCTGGCGACCTGGGAGTTTGGCTGGGTCGATTGGTCGACGGCGCATGGTTGAGAGGGCCAGTACGCAGCGTGCGCCCCGGCGTGAGGAGGGCGTGCGCAATGCACGCCTGAAGGGGCTGGTACTTGTGGTGCTGTGCCTGTTGCCGGTGCTCGGCGGCCTGCGGATGGGGTTGAGTGGCGGGAACTGGTTGCCGTTGGCGATGTATCCGGTGGTGAGTCTGGTCAGCCTGTTGTTGTACTGGCAGGACAAGCAGCAGGCGCGGACTCAGGCTTGGCGTACTCCGGAGAAAGTGCTGCATGCCAGCGAGCTGCTGGGGGGCTGGCCGGGGGCTTTGCTGGCGCAGCAGGTGTTTCGGCACAAGACTCGGAAGGTTTCCTATCAGGTTGTGTGTTGGGGGATTGTTCTGGTGCATCAGGTGTTCTGGGTTGATTATTTGTTTTTGACGGGGCGGTGGGGGCTTTGATCTGACGGTTGTAGTTTTGGTTTTGGTTTTGAAAGTTGTATGCGCATTCATTTGTGATGTCGACGCTTATTCACCTTTCCGCCCTTACGGCGGGTCCCTTTTTGAAGGATCAAAAAGGAACCAAAAAATCCTCGCTCCATTCATCCGGCCCTCCGCTTCGCTCCGGGTTCCCTCACTCCGGCCTTGCTCCCGGGAGGACCGCGCTGAACGCCCCATCCTGGGGCGCAGCGCTTGACGGGCATCCATGCCCGTCACCTCCCTCCGCAAGACCTGCGTTCGGCCTCCTGAAGTCGCGAAGTTACGGGCGGCGCCTGCACTAACGCAGCTAGTCGCTAGTTGCCAGCGTGGGAACTCTAGATCAACATCGCGGAGCAAGCCCGCTCCCAACATAGTTTGACTACGTGATTCAACGTGGGAGCGGGCTTGCCCCGCGATAGCGTAATGAAGAACAACATAAAAGCCACTAACAAAACCAACATATCTGCTCTTGATCTGCTCTTGATCTTGCTTCTAAGTGCGCGATAGTTCAGGCGCCACCAATTGCGACTTCAGGAGGCCGAGTGGAGTTCTTGCGTAGTGGGGCGACGGCCATGGATGGCCGTCGAGCGCTGCGCCCCAGGATGGGGCGTACAGCGCGGTACCCACGGGAGCAAGAACGGAGCGAGGGAACCCCGTAGCGAAGCGTAGGGGCCGTATGAACGGAGCCGAACGGTTTTGCCTACTTTTGTCAAGACAAAAGTAGGTCGCCGTAAAGGCGAAAGGGTGACTAAATGTCGACATCTTCCACGAATGCGCCTACAAAAACCAAAACAATCACCCCGAACCCGAACCCGAACCCAAAGAAAAAAGGAACCGCAGCGCCAGGGGAGAACCAACGCCACGGTCCAAGGGGAAACCCCGTCACTGCTGGGTAACAGTCGCCATATTGACATTCCCGAACTGCGTAATGGTGGCCGTCTGACTAGCCCCACTCTGGTCGACAAATGCCTGGTTCCCATTCCCCCCCTGGGTAACGTAGGCGAGATTGACCCCATCGGTCTGCTTGATGGTCGCCTCGTTGCCACTGCCATACAGCTGATAGGTGTAGCTCTGGTTACCGCTGCCCGATTGATCGAGGGTAATGCTGCCACCGTTGCCCGCCGCCAGGCCCTCGGCGTAGTTGGCGGTGCCGCGCTGGTCGGCGATGAGCAGGTTGTCGCTGCCGTTCTGCTCGAAGTACAGTTCGTTGTTGCTGTCGGCCTGGCGGGTCTCCATCTGGTTGCGGTTGCCATCCTGGTTCAGCCGGGCGATCTGGCTGTTGCCTTCCTGGGTGAGATTGACCCCGTTGCCATTGCCCGACTGGTTGATCTGCGCCTGCTGACCAACACCGAACTGCCCGCCGGACTTCTCGCCCTTCCAGTTGCTGGCCATGATCTTGTTGGCGTTGCCCACCGTGCTGATGGTCAGGCTGTGGTTGTCACCGGTCTGGTAGGTGAAGTGCAGGTTGGTGTTGCCCACCTGGGAAATGCTGGTCACCGCCTGGTTGGTCTCGAACTGGTCCGACCAGCTGGCATTGCCGCGGCCGGTCTGGCTCAGGCCCGCGCTGTTGGCCTGGCCGAAACTCTGGTCGATATAGCCTTCGTTGCTCTGGCCGTTCTGGTAGACACTGGCCTGGCTGGCGGCCTGGTTGTCTTGCCACACCTCCACCGAGTTGCCGGTGCCGTACTGGTTGATGCCGATGGTGCCGCCCAAACCGTCGCGCTGGTCACCGTAGGCCCAGTTCTGCCGGCCTTCCTGGTAGATGGCGATATCACCGTTCTGGTGGGTCATGTGCTCGGCGGCCGCCTGGTTGTCGCTGCCTCCCTGCATGATCACGCTCTTGTTGTTGCTGCCACCGAACAGTTGCTCGATCGTGGCGTCGTTGCCATGGCCGGACTGCAAGGTGGTGGCCTGGCTGCCGTATTGGGTGTCTTGCCAGATGACCGAACGGTTGCCGCTGCCTTGCTGGACCTGCAGGGCTTCGTTGTTCTCGCCCACCGACTGGCTGGCGAAGGCGTCGTTGAGGCTGCCGCCGGCCTGTTGGTTGATGTGGCTGCCGTTCTCGAACAACTGCTCGGCGTAGCCGGCGTTGAACGAACCGGTGGCGCTCTGCTGGATATGGCTGGTGCTGTTGTCCTGCAGCGCCATGTGGTTGTGGTCGTGGCCAGCCTGGGTCTGTGTGGCTGAGGCGAACGGCGCCTGGGTCTGCTTGACCTCGGCGATGTTCTGGTTGCCCTGTTGGGACTGGGTCGAAGTGCTGTCGTCGGCCATGGCCTGGCCGGCCAGGGCCAGGACGATGGCAGCGCTCAGGGGGGCTAGCTTGTGCATGGTATTGCCTCCAAATCTGACGATGAGGGCCTAGCGGTACTGGGTGATGTGAACCTGCTGGCCGTTGCCGGCCTGGGTCACGGCGCTGTTGAGCCCCGTGCCGCGCTGGTCGATGGTCGCGCTGTTGTGGTTGCCGATCTGCTCGATGGCGGCGCTGTTGCCGCTGCCGCTCTGGCGGATCGTCGCGTCGTTGCCCTGGCCCTGCTGGCTGATCGCGGCCCTCAGGTCGCTGCCTTCCTGCAGGATGTAAGCCTCCTGCGCGCCCCCGGCCTGGACGATGCGGCCCAGCAGGGCCTGGCCGTTCTGGTCGAGTGCGGCGCGGTTGCCGCTGCCCAGTTGCTCGATCACCGCGACCTGGCCGGCGCCGCTTGGCAGCAGGCGCAGCACCAGTGGCTCGCCCAGGTCGCTGCCGGCGGCGAGGTCGGCGTTGTCCATCAGGTCGTCGGCCCAGGCCTGGCCCCCGAGGGCCAGGCAAAGCAGCAGTGGAAACAGGGCGTTCATGGCATCCTCCCGGCGCTACTGCACGACCACGTTGGTGGTGCGAGTGGTGCCCTGGCTGCTGGTCACGGTCGCGGTTGGCGCGGCGGTCGGTATCAGCGTGGTGCTGTTGCTCACCGTCAGGCGCCAGCGGCCGGTGACCGGCACGGTGGTGGTACCCAGGGTCTGCACGCCGCTGGTGGTGGTCACCCGCACTGTGATGGTGTTACCGGTGGTCACCGAGGACGTGCCGCTGATGTCCCAGTTGAAGCGGTTGTTGGAGCGCGCCGTGACCGTCGCCGCGGTCACCGCGAAGGTCTCCTGGGCCGGTCGTGGCGATACCTGCACCGTGACCGTACCAGGCGTCGAGGTGGCGCCGATCGCGTCACGGGCGACGTAGGTGAAGCTGGTGGTAAACGCCGCGGTGACCGTCGCCGGTGGCGTGTAGGTGATCACGTTGCCGTCGGTGCTCACCGTACCGCGCCCGGCCGGGGTCGGCTGGGTGACGCTGGCGATGGTCAGTGGCAGGTTGCCTTCCGGGTCGGTGTCGTTGGCCAGGGCGTTGATGGTCAGGGGCACACCGAGGGTGGCGACGCTGTCGGCCACCGCGGTCGGTGGACGGTTCGGCGCGACGTTGACGGTTACGCTGGTGACTGGCGACTTCAAGCCCTTGGCATCCTGGGCGCGGTAGCTGAAGGTCGCCACCAGCGGGGAGGTGGCCCCGGCCGGTGGGGTATAGGTCACCGCCGTGGTGCCGTTCATCACCACGCCGCCCAGGCCGGTGCCCGGTTGGGTGAGGTCGGTGATGCTCAGCGGCACGTTGCCGTCCGGGTCGCTGTCGTTGGCCAACAGATTGAGGGTGATCGGTATGCCGACACTGGTACTGGCGCTGTCGGCCTGGGCTACGGGGGCTTGGTTTTCGGCCTGTACCGGAGCATTGCCGACCACCACCACCGGCTCCACGTCGAAACCGCCGTGAGCCGACTTGACCGTGATGCTGGCAGGTGGCTGGGACAGGTCGTTGACCGTGAGACTTTGCTGGACTCCGGACTTGGACATCCGCCCGAAGCCCTGGACCAGCAAGTCCGGCACCGCGACTTCGTCGCTGGAACGGGCCTCGATCAGCAACCGCTTGGCGTTCCAGTCATAGCGCGCCGTGCCCACCTTGACCACATCGCTGAGCTTGCTTGACAGCGAAGTCGGTCGGGTAGTGCCGGCTGGGCTGCTGGCGGTGACCACCACCACCGAGGGGGGCACTGCCTGGCTCAGTTGCTGGCTGAAGAACAACCCGTTGTTGTCGGCGACCATGCTGAACTGGCAGGGTGAAGGCGGCGAGCCAACCAGCGCCAGGCCGTTGCGCAGGCATAGGCTGGCGCTGTTCGGCGCCTTGGCAAAGACTTCGACGCGGGTGCCGGTGGCGTTGCGCTGATAGGTGGCGCGCTCCAGTGTTGCTGGAGTTTGCTGGCGTGGGTCGAGCACCTTGCCAGAGACGCTGAAGACGTTGGTCTGGATGGTGCCCGCCGGGCCCTGGATGCGCACGAAGTTGGTGTTGTTCGGGCTGCCCGTCACCGCTTCGGTGATGTTAGGGTCGCCGACGAAGGTCTCGCTGGCGCCGGTGTCCGGGTTGACTTCGGTGTAGGGGCCGCCGACACCGCGCAGGAACGGTCCGAGGTTACCGTTCAGCGCGCCGCTGAAGTTGCCGGGCGCACCGATGCCGATGTCGCGAGTGATATTGATCGCCCGCCGGCCTGCCGTGGTTACGTTGACCGTCTCCACGCCATAGGGGTGGGTGATGGTGTAGGTGCCGGCGCTCGGCACCGAGGCGCGGATGCGGATGCGAGCGAAGCTCTGCTGGTCGCCGTTGACCGGGTTTTCGGCGGCGAAGGCCGCTTCCAGGCCGGCGACGTAGACTTCCAGCTCGTAGCCGCTGTTGCCTACCTGCGGAATCGAGGTCTCGGCCAGGAACCAGAACATCTCCGGTGGCCAGTTGTCCGGGAATACCAGCGGCAGGGCATCGTCATACACCCCTGGCTCGGGCAGCAAGGTGCACATGTAGGCCGGAGCGCCTGGAGCGCCCGGTGACCGGGTGCTGGTGGCGCGTGACTGGCACAGCTCAAGTGCGAGGTTGTTGGTGTCCTTGTACCACATGGGGTAGCCCCCGGTGGCGAAGGTGTAGGGGCCGGGGTCGACCTCCGACAGCGCGGCCCAGGCCGCGCTGCTGAGGGTGAGAGTGAAACCTGCGGCGCAGAGCGCGCGACGCGACCAAGTATTCATGCTGCCTCCTTGAAGGCGTGTCCTGTTCATGGCACCAGCACCACGTCTTCGCTGTCGCTGCCGCCATGGGCGCTGGTGACTTGCACCGTCGCTGGGGGGATCGGTGACAGCCCAGTGGTCAGGGTCTTGACCGCGCCGTTGCCGCTCAGGCTGCCGATCAACGCACCGTTGCCGGTGTGGGCTGTGAGAGACGGCGGGCTGGTCTCGTCGCTGCTGCTGGCCACCAGGGTCAGTTGGCCGCTGCCCAGGCTGTATTCGGCGCGGCTGATGGTCACCAGGTCGGTCAGCGGCATCGGTGCGCTGGTCGGGGTGCTGGTGGCGATGGCCAGGCTGTTGTCGGCGGTTACCTGCAAGGTCAGCGGCAAGGTGGGGTTAAGTGGCGACTGGGCGTACCAGGCACCGGTGCCGTTGGCCTCGCCGAGGGGCAGGGTGGGGGTCTGGCTGGTCAGGGTGACCGTGGCGGGCGCCGGCGGCGCCATCACGAACACATCCTGCTGGGCGCGCAGGTCGCCATTCACGGTATGACGCGAATAGGTGCTGCGCAGCGGGATCAGCGGCGTCGGGCGGTTGACCGTGGACAGCTTGCCGGAGATGGCGAACAGCTCGGTACGCAGGTCGATGCCATTGGGCCCTTCGATGCGCACGAAGTTGGTGTTGAACGGGCTGCCGGTGACCGGCTCTTCCAGATTCGGGTCGCCGATGAAGCGTTCGCTGGCGCCAGTGCCTGGGTTGGTTTCGGTATAGGGGCCGTTGACGCTGCGCAGGAACGGCCCGACGTCGCCCCTGAGTGCGCCGCTGTAGTCGCCTGGCGAGCCGATGCCGATGTCGCGCGTCATGTTGATCGCCCGGCGTCCGCCGGCAGCCACCTCGAACACATCGACACCGTAAGGGTGGGTGATGGTGTACGTACCGGCCACCGGCACATCGACGCGGATGCGCACCCGGGCAAAGCTGACCTGGTCGCCATCCACCGGTTCCTCGGCACTGAACGCGGCTTCGATGGCCGAACCGTAGCTCAGGTCGACGCCGCGGGCGGCATCGACGATGGCGGCGTCGGCAGTGAACCAGAACGCTTCGTCGGGGAAGTTGCTGGGGAAGACCACTGGCTGGGTGTCGTCGAACACGCCGGGCGTGGGCAGCAGCGTGCACATGTACGAGGGCGCGCCAGGAGTACCGGCAACCCGTGAACTCACCGCCTTGGACAGGCACAGGTCGAGCACCCGGCCGTGGCTGTCCTGGTACCAGGCAGGGAACTTGCCGGTGGGCAGGGTATAGGGGCCGGTGTCGACCGCATACAGCGCAGCCTGGGCCGGGAGCTGGAGCAGGCCGGCGAAGATCGCCACGGCCAGCGGGTGGGGTGTCGGTCGGTGCATGAGTTGCTTCCTCCTGCAAACGGGCCCATGGGTTGGGGCGTCTGGGGAGGAATCGGCAACTGTTGTGCCAAGTTTTTGCGGAGGGGCGTCCAGGGCCTTTGCGACGAGGGTTTCAACCTACCGGCATCGATCTGGCGAGGTAGCCATGGTGGGCGGGTGGCCCCAGCATTGGGGAATGGGGTGAGGCTCGGTGTCTGTCGTGGCTGATGACTGCCAGTCAATTCTGAAGCACACTGCCGAAAAATCCGATGCCCGTTGCCCCGCCTGAGCGAGGCACACCAGGAGCACGCAATGGCGCGACAACTTCCAACAACAACCGCCAATGACCCCTTGCAGCAATCTCGCCTGGTCCGCCTCAAGCTTGCCAGCGAAGGCGAACTGCCCTGCGGCATGCTGCGCGACGAGATCGACGCCTCCTGGCGGCGCAGCCTTGGCCATGGCCTGGACTGCCTGCAGGGCGAGCAGGTCGGGCTGGGTATTCGCCACGGCCTGGACCTGAACACGCTGCTGGAACACAACCGCCTGCTGATCGACGCGGCCACTCCCGAGCTGGACTACCTGATCAAGCGCCAGGGCAAGAGCGGCATCGTCATCCTCGGTGACGCCCAGGCCAACGTGCTGACGATCGACGGGCAGAAACACGTCCTACAGCGCGAGGGCCTGCGCGACCTGCACCCCGGCAGTTGCTGGAGCGAGGCCCTGCGCGGCACCAATGCCATCGGCACGGCAGTGGTCGAGGGCCAGGCGACCCTGATCAACTGCGGCGAGCATTACCTGGACCGGCTCAGCCCGTTCTCCTGCACCTCGGTGCCGCTGCGTGATCCGCGTGGCGAAGTGATCGGCGTGCTCGACGTGACCCGTGAAGGGGTCATGGCCCAGCCCCAGGACAGCCTGTCCACGTTGCTGCTCGCCGCCGGCAATATCGAAGGCCGGTTGTTCGGGCTTTACCATCCCGAGCATCTGGTGCTGGCCTTCCACAGCCGCCCGCAATACCTGGCCAGCGCCTGGCAGGGCCTGCTGGCGCTGAGCCTGGAGGGCGAGGTGCTGGCAGCCAACGACAATGCCTGCCAACTGTTGCAGATGCCACGCCAGGCGCTGCTCGGGCGGCGCAGCAGCGACCTGTTGGGCGAGCGCTCGCCGGCGTTCATCGCGCGCCTGTGGCAGGGCGGTGTCAGCAGCGTGCAGACGGCTGCGGGCGAGTTCTTTTTCCGGGCGCTGCAACTGCCACGGCATGCTCGCATCAGTGGCCCGTCCCCGGACTCCAAACCAGCAGCGCCGAAGGCCCAGGCACTGCAAGCGCTGGCCGGGGGCGATGCGCGCCTGGCGCGTGCCTTGCGCATGGCCCGCCAAGGCCTGGCGAACGGGCTGCCGGTGTTGCTGCTGGGCGAAACCGGCACCGGCAAGGAGGTGGTTGCCCGTGCCCTGCACCAGGCCGGTCCGCGTGCCGACAAGCCATTCGTGGCGGTCAACTGCGCGGCGATTCCCGAGGGGCTGATCGAGTCCGAGCTGTTCGGCTACCGCGACGGCGCCTTCACCGGCTCGCGCCGGGGCGGCATGGTCGGGCGGCTGATGCAGGCCCATGGCGGCACGCTGTTCCTCGACGAGATCGGCGACATGCCGCTGGCCCTGCAGGCGCGCCTGCTGCGTGTGCTGCAGGAGCGCCGCGTGGCGCCCCTTGGCGCCGGCGACGAGCAGGACATCGACGTGGCGCTGATCTGCGCCACCCATCGCGACCTCAAACGTCGAGTCGCCGACCAGCACTTCCGCGAAGACCTCTACTACCGGGTCAACGGCGTGTCCCTGCGCCTGCCGGCACTGCGCGAGCGCGACGACCTGGCAACGATCATCCAGGGCCTGCTGGACAAAGCCGGGGCCCGCGCTGTCAGCCTTGACCCGGCACTGGTTGCGCTGCTGGAGAACTTCGACTGGCCGGGCAACATCCGCCAGCTGGAAATGGTGGTGCGCACCGCCCTGGCGATGCGCGAGGAGGGCGAGCAGGTGCTGACCCTCGATCACCTCACCGACTGCCTGCTCGATGAACTGGCCAGCGGCGCCGCGCCGTCCGGTAGCCTGCGCGACAACGAACTGGAACTGATTCGCGCTGCGCTGGCCCGGCATCAGGGCAATGTCTCGGCCGCGGCCGAGGCCCTGGGCATCAGCCGGGCGACGCTGTATCGCAAGCTCAAGCAGTTGCGTGGTTGAGCCATGGGCGGACTGTTTTCCCGATTGATCGAATCCAGCGACCCGCAGTTGATGCGCCAGGCCCTGGCGTGGCTCTACGGCTTCGTGCGCCCGCAGCGTGGCGCCATCGGCGTGCTCCTGGGGTTGTCCCTGGGCGCCTCGCTGCTGGCCCTGGCGCAACCCTGGCTGGTCAAGACGCTGATCGACGAGGGCCTGCTGGCCAAGGATTACCAGACCCTCTGGCACATGGCGGTGATCATGATCGTCGCCGGCCTGCTCGGCACGCTGCTGGCAGGGATCAACCGCTACCTGCACACGCGCCTGTCCGGGCGCATCCTGTTCGCCCTGCGCGACGACTTGTACCGTCATCTGCAACAACTTTCGCCGACCTTCTACGGGCGGCGGCGCACCGGTGACATCCTGTCGCGGCTCGATGGCGATGTCGCCGAGATCCAGCGCTTTGCCGTGGACTCGCTGTTCTCGGCGGTGTCGGCGCTGATCGGCCTGGTCGGCGCGGTGGCCTTGATGCTGATGCTGTCCTGGCAGCTGTCGCTGCTGCTGGCGTTGCTGATTCCGCTCGAAGTGCTGTGGCTGCGCTGGATGCGACGCAAGGTCGAGCGCGAGGTGCGCAGCCTGCGCGAACGCTCGGCGGACGTGTCGTCGTTCCTGGTCGAGACGCTGCCGGCGATGAAGTTCATCCAGGCCGCCGGCCAGCAGCGGCGTGAGGCCGAGCGCCTCGATCAGTTGGGGCAGGGCTACATGGGGCAACTGCTCAGGGTGCAGGTCACCGAGTTCTTTACCCAGGCGGTGCCCGGCACACTGACTTCCTGGTGCCGGGCCTGCGCATTCCTGGTCGGCGGCTGGTGGGTGATCCAGGGCACCTGGCAACTGGGCGCGCTGATCGCCTTTTCCACCTACATGGGTATGGCCGTCGGTCCGGTGCAGAGCCTGCTGGGCCTGTACGTCGCGGTGCAACGGATGGCCGTGAGCCTGGGACGGGTGATGGAGCTCAAGCGGGAAGCGCTCGCGGTGCGTGAGGTTGACGATCCCCGGCCCATGCCACAAGGGGCCGGGGAGCTGCGACTGGACGGCGTATCTTTCGCCCACGATGGGCGCCAGGGTATGGTGCTGGACCAGGTGCAGGCCTGTCTGCCCGGCGGCGCCAAGATCGCCATCAGTGGCGCTTCCGGCGTCGGCAAGTCGACCCTGATCGACCTGCTGCAACGCTTCTACGACCCGGATGGCGGGCGCATCCTGCTCGACGGCGTCGACCTGCGCGAGCTTGACCTGCAGGCCCTGCGGCGGCGCATCGCGGTGGTCAGCCAGGACATCGTGCTGTTTCGCGGCACCCTGGCGCAGAACCTGACCTACAGCACGCCCCAGGCCAGCCGTGAGGAGATCGAGCAGGTGGTGCGCCTGACCCGCCTGGACAGCCTGGTGCAGAGCCTGCCGCTGGGGCTCGATGGTCTGCTGGGCGAACGCGGCCAGCAGTTGTCCGGTGGCCAGAAGCAACGTATCGCCATCGCCCGGGCGCTGCTGCAGCAACCGGCGATCCTGGTGCTGGACGAGGCCACCTCGGCGGTGGACGAAGCCACCGAGCGTGAAGTGATAGCCGCCATCGACCAGCTGTTCGCCGGGCGTACGCGGATCCTGATCAGCCATCGTGCCTCGACCCTCGCCGATGCCGACTTGCACCTGGAACTGCGTGACGGGCAATTGCGCAGCAAGGAGCCCGCCGACCATGGCCGCTGACCCGTGTATTGGCGTGATCGACAGTGGCTGCTCGGCGCAGCAGGCCGATAGCCTGCTCGGCGCGCGGCGCTTCTGGCTTGAGGACGGCGTGTTGTGCGAGGGCGAGCCGCTGCCGGATGCCCTGGGCCACGGCAGCGCGGTGCTGGCGCGGCTGCGGGCCGAGTCCGGCGACCAGCCGGTGCTGCTGGCCCAGGTGTTCGCCGGGCAGGGCAGCACCAGCGCCTTGCAGGTGGCCGCTGGCCTGTTGTGGCTGGTGGAAGCGGGCGCGACCGTGGTCAACCTGAGCCTGGGCCTGCGCCAGGATCGCCCGGTGCTGCGCCTGGCCTGCGCCGAGGCCGTGGCCGCTGGCGTGCTGCTGTGCGCCTCCAGTCCGGCGCGGGGCGAGCCGGTGTATCCAGCCAGTTATCCCGAGGTTATTCGCGTCACTGGCGATGCCCGCTGCGCCGCTGGGCAATGGTCGTGGCTGGACACTCCTCAGGCCGACTTCGGCGCGGCGGTTGGCGCCGCCGGGGTGGCCGGCGCCAGTCTGGCCTGTGCCGCGTTCAC
This sequence comes from Pseudomonas soli, assembly GCF_021283165.2. Lineage (NCBI taxonomy): Bacteria > Pseudomonadati > Pseudomonadota > Gammaproteobacteria > Pseudomonadales > Pseudomonadaceae > Pseudomonas > Pseudomonas soli. The sequence goes on along the minus strand of NZ_CP128543.1, from coordinate 3,392,300 downwards.
TGGACGGGTGGCGGCCCTCCTGCGCGAGGAGCCCGGCATGACGCGGCAGGCACTGTTGCACTGGCTGGAGCAGCATGCGGCGTTCGTCGGCCCTGAGCGCAAGGAGTCGACCGATGTCTGAGCCGAGCATCCTGGTACTCGGTGCCGGACCTGCGGGGGCCACTACTGCCCTGGGGCTGCGGCGGATGGGCTACGCCGTCACCGTGGTGTCCGACTGGCGCCGTTTCGCCGCGGTGGAAGGTGTTTCGCAACGTGTGCTGGAGGGCTTGCGCCATGCGGGCCTGGGCGCTGCCCTGGCCGAAGCGACCACGCCGGCCACGCGGCAAGTGCACTGGAACGGCGAGCGGCTGCAACCGAACCAGGAGTGGCTGCTGGATCGCCAGCGCTTCGACCAGGCACTGCGTGATGACTTGAATCGTGCCGGTGTCGAGCTCGTCGAAGGGCGTGTGCGCGAGGTGGAACAGGGGCAGGGGTACCGGGTCCAGTTGGACGACGGGCGCGCCTTGCACGGCGATTTCCTGGTCGAGGCCCGTGGTCGTCAGGCCCCGTTGAGCGAAGGTCGCCTGCGCGGGCCGGAAACCGTCAGCCTGCTCAACCTCTGGCAAGCCGAGCCCGGCACGCCGGCCTCGGCAGTGGAGAGCCTGGACGACGGCTGGGCCTGGATGGCGCGGCTGGCCGATGGCCGCTGCTACTGGCAGGTGACGCTGGACGTGATGGCGGCGCGGCTGCCGGGCAAGACGGCGTTACCCGAATACTGTGCCGGGCGCCGCCGTGGCTCGGCGCTGGTGGCGCAACTGTTTGGCGAGCAGGCCTTTGCCCCTGCCCAGGTGCATGCACGCAGCAGCACCGCGATTCTTGTCGGCAACTGCGCAGGTCCTGATTGGCTGCGGGTTGGCGATGCGGCGATGGCGGTCGATCCGTTGTCGGGCAATGGCATCTTCCAGTCCTTGTCCTCGGCGCTGCAGGCGCCCGTGGTGATCAATACCCTGCTGCAGCGGCCCGGGCAGGCGGCCTTGGCGCAGCGTTTCCATCAAACGCGGATCGAACAGCTGTTCCTGCGTTTCGCCCGGATCGGGCGCGACTTCTACGCCCAGGAAGCGCAGCGTGGCACGCAGCCGTTCTGGGCTCGCCGCCGAGGCTGGCCGGATGCGCAACCGCTGCACGCGGCGGCAAACTGGCAGGCGGTGCGGGTGGAGCGCCGCCCGGTGCTGCGTGATGGTTGGGTGGAGGAGGCCGAAGTGGTGGTGACGGCTGATCAGCCGCTGGGGGTGTGGCACCTGCAGGGTGTCGAGCTGGCGCCGGTGGTGCGCGGGGTGCAGGCGGGCACCGGCCTGGAGCGCCTGGTGACACAGGCGCACCAGCCGATGGTCGAGCGCTGGTTACGCGAACAGGGCTTTTGATTTAGAAGAATGTCCCCACCACCAGTTGCAGGTAGGCACCGCTATCCCGGCCACCCAACTGCACGCCGCCATCCTGCGCACTGCGCTGCGGGGTGTAGAACCCCACCAGCGGGCTGATCAGCCAATGCTCGTCGACCATCCACTCCACATACAGGTCCACCTCGCGCCCACCCAGGTTGCCCTGGTCGGTGCTGAGCGGGTCGAAGTCGAAGTACAGCGCGCCCAGGGTCAGCCCCTCCCGTGGCGTGGCCTTGAGCGCCACATGGTGCACCTGGGTATTGCTGTTGAATGGCCCGGCGTAGTTGGCCGCCACCTCGCCCTGGAACCAGGTGCCATAGCCCCGGCTCAGGCCATAGAACAGCGGGTCGAAGTGCTCCGAGAAGCGGCTGTAGCGGTAGGTGGCGGTGGGCGACCAGGGCAGTCCGGAGAAGGTCCAGTTGCCCTCCAGGTACCAGGCATTCTCGCGCCCGTCGGTGCGGTCCTGGGTGACATACTCGGCGGCCAGTTCGAGGTCTTTCACTCCCAGGTTGCCACGCCCGCGCAGGCTCACCGTGTCCATGCCGTCGCGGTGTTCCAGGCCAAGGATCTCGGCGTAGCGGCGGTCGACATCCAGGCCGCGGATCCAGCTCAGGCCCAGGGTGCCCGCGTCGGCGACATGCTCGAGGTTGGCCACCGCCATGGAGGTGTCGGCCTGGAACGGGTTGTCGGACTTGAGCCACATCAGGTCGCCGCGCCAACCCTGCTTGCCGCCCAGACGCAACACGGCGGTGCGGTCGAACGCCTTGCGCGCCGCCAGGTAGTAGGCGCCGCCACGGTCGAAATCGGCGCCCAGGTCGACGTTGCCGGCATTGACCGGGTCGCCCTGGATCAGGAAACCGTCGCCGAGGGTGATGACCTGGCGCCCACCGGAGAGATCGATGCCGTCTTCGCCAAGCGCCGGAAACAGGGTGCCCGAGCGCCATCCAAGGTAAGCGTCCTCGATGCCGGTGCGACGTTCGTCACCGAGCGTGAAACCCGCGGCGTCGCCATCGCCCCAGGTGGCCGAACTGAGCAGGCTGAAGGCGCCGTAAAGCGTGCCGTTGCCGGTCAGCGCCTGGCTGGCGCTGAGGCCGTACTTGACGTAGCCCTCGCGCCAGTTGCTGCTGCCGGCCTGGCGGTTGCCGAACTGGTCGAAGCTTTCGTCGCTGTGGAACACGCCGAACAGCGCTTCGAGGTTGGCGTCCAGGGTGGTGCCGGCGTGGTTGTAGAGTTCGTGGGCCTGGGTGAGGGGAGAGGCCAGCAGCAGGGCCAACGTGCAGGCGAGCTTGTGCGTCATGGTGTGCTCCATGTTTTTGTTGTTTTCTGGTTTTTTCATTGCCTGGCCGGGTCACATCGCCGGTCAGGCGATGAGGCCGGCACAGGTCAATCAGAGCTTGATCAGCACCGACTTCAGCTCGGTGTAGTGCTCGATCGCCGCCGCGCCCATCTCGCGGCCGACGCCGGAGAGCTTGTAGCCACCGAACGGCAGCGCCGGGTCCAGCGCGCTGTGACAGTTCACCCACACCGACCCGGACTTGATCCGCGGAATCATCCGGTGCACCGCGGCCAGGTCGTTGGACCAGATGCTCGCGCCCAGACCGTAGGGGTTGTCGTTGGCCAGGCCCACCACCTCGTCGAGGTCGTCGAATGGCATGGCCACCAGCACCGGGCCGAAGATTTCCTCCTGCACCAGGCGGTGGCGCTGGTCGACATCGACGATCACCGTCGGCTTGACGAAGTAGCCCGGGCCGAAGCCTTCGCCGCCGCAGGCGATGGTCGCGCCCAACTCGCGACCCAGGTCAATGTAGCCGGTCACCCGCTCCTGCTGCCGGGCCGAGATCAGCGGGCCCATCTGCACGCTAGGGTCCAGGCCGCTGCCCAGTTTCATCGCATTGGCGATGCCGGCGATATCGGCCACCACGTTGTCGAAGTGCTTGCGCTGCACATACAGCCGGGAGCCGGCGCAGCACACCTGGCCCTGGTTGAAGAAGATCGCCGTGGCGGCTCCGGCGGCGGCCTCCTGCAGGTTGGCGTCGGGCAGGACGATGGTCGGCGACTTGCCGCCCAGTTCGAGGGTGACGCGAGTCATGTTGTCCATGGCGGCCTTGCCGATCAGCTTGCCGACTTCGGTGGAGCCGGTGAAGGTCAGCTTGTCCACGCCCGGGTGGCGGCTCAGCGCGGCACCGGCGTTCAGCCCGGTGCCGGTGATCACGTTGAACACGCCGTCCGGATAGCCGGCCTCGCTTACCAGTTCGGCGAGCTTGAGGGCGGTCAGCGGGGTTTCGTCGGCAGGCTTGAGCACCACCGTGCAGCCGGTGGCCAGGGCCGGGCCGAGCTTCCAACAGGCCAGCAGCAGCGGGAAATTCCAGGCGACGATGGCACCGACCACGCCCACCGCCTCGCGGCGCACGAACGCGTGGAAGTCGTCATTGGGCATCAGCGGCAGCGACGGCTCGACCGTGCTGCCTTCGAGCTTGGTCGCCCACCCGGCCATGTAGCGCAGGAAGTCGATGGCCAGTTGCACGTCCATCACTTGGGCCACGGCGGCACTCTTGCCGTTGTTCAGGCATTCCAGCTCGGCCAGCTCCTGGGCATCGCGCTGCATCAGGTCGGCCAGGCGCCACAGCAGATTCTGCCGCTCGCGCGGGCGCATCCGGCTCCAGGCCGAGTGTTCGAACGCCTGGCGGGCGGCCTGCACGGCGCGGTCCACATCCTGTGCCTCGGCCGCGGGCACCTCGGCGAGGGCCTCGCCACTGGCCGGGTTGCGCAAGGTCATGGTGCGGCCGCTGGCGGCGTCCTGCCAGTCGGCGCCAATGCGCATCTTCAGCTGGCGTGCGAGGAAGGCACGGGTGGCGGGCAGGATCGGCAGTTCGGAGTGCATGGGACGGTGCCTCTTGTCATGGTTGTGACCAGGGCAGGGCAATGGGCGTGCCAAGCCGTTCAACGCGTTCACAGCCCTTGATACATGTGGTTTTCGCGTTACATGGCATGCAGTCAGGGAGGCTTGAGCTGTTGCACATTGAGACTGCGTGAGACGCAGATGAAACGGACCGCTGTGCGGGTCAATCGCCGGCAAGCCGGCTTCCACAGGTACGGCGTTGCTCTCGAAGCTGGCTAGATCCCTGTGGGAGCTTGCTTGCCAGCGATGGCCTGCGCAGCAGGCCCCGTGTCTCAAGGTGAAACACCTCGTCGCGAAATGGCACGTTCGGCCACAGCCTGCGCTGCTGGGGTTTGCCCCTGCTCAGCGTTCAAATCGTTGATGCACAACATATTTGCCGCAATTGGCATACTTCCTGTATCGCTACTGTCAGATGCACACCGCAGCGTGCGAATAACGATAAGAACGATACCGTGGAGGTCTGACCTTGAAGACGACTCGACTCCGGCGGCAGGCGGGCACACTGGCGCTGGTCGCCACCGCACTGCTGTCCGCCCAGGCCATGGCGGCCGAGCAGGGCCCGAGCCTGTTGCAGAACAAGTGCATGGGGTGCCATATCCCCGAAGGCAACGACAGCTACAGCCGCATCAGCCACCAGCGCAAGACCCCCGAGGGCTGGCTGATGAGCATCGCCCGCATGCAGGTGATGCATGGCTTGCAGATCAGCGACGACGACCGTCGCACCCTGGTCAAGTACCTGGCCGACAAGCAGGGCCTGGCGCCCAGCGAGACCGACGGTGTGCGCTATGCCATGGAGCGCCGGCTCAATACCGTCGAACACTTCGACGACCAGCTCAGCCAGATGTGCGGCCGCTGCCACTCCGGCGCCCGGGTCGCGCTGCAACGGCGCCCGGCCAAGGAGTGGGAGCACCTGGTCAACTTCCACCTCGGCCAATGGCCGTCCCTCGAATACCAGGCCCAGGCCCGCGACCGCGACTGGCTGGACATCGCCCTCAAGCAGATGGTGCCCGACCTTGCCAAGCGCTTCCCCCTCGACAACCCGGCCTGGGCCGAGTGGCTCAAGGCCCGGCCCGAGTCCAAGATACTGGCCGGGCAATGGGCGTTCAGCGGCCATATGCTGGCCAAGGGTGACGTGCGTGGGGTGATGACGGTCAGCGCCGAGCAGGGCGACACCTTCAAGGTCGAGGTCAAGGGCGCCTACGCCGACGGCACGCCGTTCAACGGCAGCGGTTCGGCGATCCTCTACAACGGCTATGAATGGCGCGGCAACGTCAAGGTCGGCGAGGCCAACCTGCGCCAGGTGTTCGCCGCCATCGACGGGCAGATGAAGGGCCGCATGTTCGAGGCCGAGCACGACGAGCGCGGCCTGGACTTCAGTGCGGCTAAGGCCGGGCAGGGGCGGCTGCTGGCGGTGCAGCCGGCGTTCATCAAGACCGGCAGCGACAGCGAGATCACCCTGGTGGGCAGTGACCTGTTCGGCAAGCCAGACTTGGGCGCGGGCGTGCAGGTGACCGAAGTGCTGGAGTCGACGCCGACCCTGATCCGGGTCAAGGCACGGGCCGCCAAGGATGCCGCCGCCGGCCCCCGCGAGGTGGCGGTGGGCGCGCTCAAGGGCGTGCAACTGGCGGTGTACGACAAGGTCGATGAGGTCAAGGTGGTGCCGGCGTTCTCCATCGCCCGCATCGGCGAGAACGGCGCCTCGGTGCCGAAGGTGCAGGGCCGCTTCGAGGCTGAAGCCTGGGGCAAGGACGCCAGTGGCCAGCCGCTGCGCATCGGCTACCTGCCGGCCACCTGGAAAGTCGAGCCGTTCAACGAACGGGCGGTCGAGGACGAGGACGTCAGGTTCGCCGGGCAGATGCAGGCCGACGGCGTGTTCGTGCCGGGCGGGGCAGGGCCCAACCCCGAGCGCAAGATGATGACCAACAACGCCGGCAACCTGAAGGTGATCGCCACCCTCGCCGACGGTGGCCAGCAGGGCGAGGGCCACATGATCGTCACTGTGCAGCGCTGGAACAATCCGCCGCTGCCATAGGCATCAACCTGACCAATTGCTTATCGGGAGGTCGCCATGGGCGCACTACTGAACCTGGTCGAACGCAACCTGCACGAAGTGCAGGTCGATGCCGACCGCATGCTGTTCCATATCCCCAGCAGTTCGCTGTTCGCCATCGACGCGGTGACCGGCGGCATCATCGACACCCTGCGCCGCCAGGGCTGCTCCGCCGAGGAGCTGCTGCAGCAGCTCGGCCAGCAGTTCGACGGCCAGGACATCGAGGAAACCCTGCGCGAGCTGATCGCCCTGGAAGTGGTCAGCGACGGCTCGCCGCTGACCCCGGAAATCGCCCTGAAACAGGTCGAGCGCACCGCGCTGAACACCGTGGTGCTCAACGTCAACACCGGCTGCAACCTCAGCTGCACGTACTGCTACAAGGAGGACCTCGACAAGCCCTCCGCCGGCAAGAAGATGAACAGCGCCACCGCCGAAGCCTCGGTGGAGATGCTGCTCAAGGAGTCGCCGAACGAGGAGCGCTACAGCGTGGTGTTCTTCGGCGGCGAGCCGCTGTCCAACCGAGCGTTGATCGAGCACATGGTGGCGTACTGCGAGCGACGCTTCGCCGAGGCGGGCAAGCAGGTCGAGTTCATCATGACCACCAATGCCACGCTGCTCACCGAAGAGATCGTCGACTGGCTCGACGCCCATCGCTTCGGCCTGTCGATCAGCATCGACGGGCCCAAGACCGTGCACGATCGCAACCGCATCACCGTGGGCGGGCAGGGCACCTACGACGTGGTGCGGCGCAAGGCCGACATGCTGCTGTCGCGCTACCGCAGCCGGCCGGTGGGGGCCCGGGTGACGCTGACCCGTGGCATCACCGATGTCGAGACCATCTGGAACCACCTGTTCAACGAGATGGGCTTCGCCGAGGTGGGGTTCGCCCCGGTGACCTCCGGTGACATGGCCGACTTCAACCTCAGCGGCGACGAGCTGGTACAGGTGTTCGCCAACATGAAGGCCCTCGGCCGGCGTTATCTGGAGGCGGCGCTGGCGCACCGCAACATCGGTTTCTCCAACCTGCACCAGCTGATCACCGACATTCACGAAGGCCACAAGAAGGCCCTGCCATGCGGTGCCGGGCTGAAGATGCTGGCAGTGGACCACGAGGGCGAGTTGAACCTGTGCCACCGCTTCACCGGCTCCAGCCTGCCGACCTTCGGCAATGTGCACCAGGGCGTGAAGCAGGCGCAGCTCAACGATTTTCTCTCGCAGCGCCTGGACCGCAGCGGCACCGGCTGCGACAGCTGCCGCATCCGCAACCTGTGTTCCGGCGGTTGCTACCACGAAAGCTACGCCCGCTACGGCGACCCGCAGCATCCGACCTACCACTATTGCGAGCTGATGCGCGACTGGGTCGACTTCGGCATCGAGGTCTACAGCCGCATCATGGCCGCCAACCCGGCCTTCATCGATCGCTATATCACTCCCCGGAAGGCGCACTGACATGAAGCACCTCAAACCGCTGAACAACAAGGCGCGCATCCTCGAGCAGGCGGCCGCCGAAGATCGCGTCGAGGACGTGCTGGCGATGAGCGCCGTGGCCGGCTGCACCGCCACCACCGACCCGGGCTGGGAAGTGGACGCCTTCGGTGGCGTCAGCTCGCTGTGCCAGCCGATGGAGGCCGACCTGTACGGTTGCTCCGACCCTTGCTGGTGGCCAGCCCAGGTGCCGGACATGATGAGCACCTACCAGGACTGGAACGCCCAGGCGACCAACTCCGCCGAAGACTGGCGCAACCTCGGCGCCGTATTCCCGAAAGACAAATAGAACGACAAGGGGAAACCGCATGAAACCTGGATTCTGCGCGCAACTCGCGCTCACCGTCGCCGCCACGGCCTGCGCCTGGGCGGCCCAGGCCGACGACGCAGGCAAGGCCCTGAAGGCCGGCCATGAATACCTGATCGCCACCAACTACCCGAACAACCTGCACGTGGTCGAGGTGGCCAGCGACACGCTGTACAAGACCTGCCGCATGCCCGATTCGTTCGGCCCCGGTACGGCGATGATGGCGCCGGACAACCGCACCGCCTACGTGCTCAACAATCATTTCGCCGATATCTATGGCATCGACCTGGACAGTTGCAAGACCACTTTCCACGCAAACCTGTCCAGCGTGCCGGGCGAGGTCGGCAAGGCCATGTACTCCTTCGCCATCAGCCCCGACGGCAAGGAGGTGTACGCCACGGTCAACCCCAGCCAGCGCCTGAACGACCACTATGTGGTCAAGCCGCCGCGCCTGGAGGTGTTCCGCACCGGCGACGGCCTGGATGCCAAGCCCGTGCGCAGCTTCCCAATGCCGCGCCAGGTGTACCTGATGCGCGCCGCCGACGACGGCAGTCTCTATGTGGCCGGGCCGGACATCTACAAGCTGGACGTCAACACCGGCAAATACACCGTCGCACTGCCGCTGCGCAGCTGGAACCGCCCGGGCTACAGCGCGCCGGACGTGCTGTACTTCTGGCCGCACCAGAGCTCGTTGCACGAGTTCTCGATGCTCTACACCATCGCGAAATTCAAGGACGCCAAGCAGGACCCGGCAACCGCCGAGCCGCTGTACGGCTACCTGAGTATCGACCTGAAGACCGGTAAGGCCCATACCCAGGAGTTCGCCGAGCTGACCGAGCTGTACTTCACCGGCCTGCGCTCGCCGAAGGACCCGAATCAGATGTACGGCGTGCTCAATCGCCTGGCCCGCTACGACATCGCGCAGAAGAAGCTGGTCAAGGCCGCCAACCTGGACCATACCTACTACTGCGTGACCTTCGACAAGGCCGGCGACAAGCTCTACCTGGGCGGAACGTTCAACGACCTGGCGGTGTTCGACCCCAATACACTGGAGAAGGTGGGAAACATCAAACTGCCCGGTGGCGACATGTCGACCACCACGCCGCAGGTGTTCGTTCGCTAACGCCATCGCGGGGCAAGCCCGCTCCCACGCCGACCACACTGGACCGGTGGGAGCGGGCTTGGCCCGCGATAGGGCCACGTCAGGCAAAACAAAGACACGAGACAGCCCATGCCACAGCCCAGCCACACCGTAGGCAGCAACGCCATTCCCTTGCTCAACTTGTGCATCGGCGACGCCTTCGACACCACCGTCGCCCGCTTCCCCGACCGCGAGGCGCTGATCGTCCGCCATCAGCAGTTGCGCTACACCTGGCGGCAGCTGGCCGATGCGGTCAACCAGCACGCCCGCGCGCTGATGGCCCTGGGCGTGCAGGTCGGCGACCGCTTAGGGATCTGGGCGCCCAACTGCGCCGAATGGTGCATCACCCAGTTCGCCAGCGCCAAGATCGGTGCGATCCTGGTCAACATCAACCCGGCCTACCGCAGCAGCGAACTGGAATACGCCCTGGGCCAGTCGGCCTGCCAGTGGGTGATCTGCGCCGACGCCTTCAAGACCTCTGACTACCACGCCATGCTGCTGGATCTGGTGCCCGAACTTCGCGCCTGCCGAGCGGGCGAGCTGCAAAGCGCGCGCCTGCCAGCGTTACGCGGGGTCATCAGCCTGGCGGCCACGCCACCTGGTGGCTTGCTGGCCTGGTCGGCGTTGCAGGCCCGTGCCGGTGAAACCGCCCCCGGGCAACTCGCCACGCGCCAGGCCAGCCTGCACCAGCACGCGCCGATCAACATCCAGTACACCTCCGGCACTACCGGGTTTCCCAAGGGCGCGACCCTCAGCCACCACAACATCCTCAATAACGGCTACATGGTCGGTGAAAGCCTCGGATTGACCGAGCATGACCGGCTGGTGGTACCGGTGCCGCTGTACCACTGCTTTGGCATGGTCATGGCCAACCTCGGCTGCATGACCCACGGCAGCACCCTGATCTACCCCAATGACGCCTTCGATCCGCTGCTCACCCTGCAGGCCGTGGCCGAAGAACGCGCCACTGCCCTGTACGGCGTGCCGACCATGTTCATCGCCGAACTCGACCACCCGCGTCGCCATGAATTCGACCTGTCCAGCCTGCGCACCGGGATCATGGCTGGCGCCACCTGCCCGATCGAGGTGATGCGCCGGGTGATCGACGAAATGCACATGGGCGAGGTGCAGATCGCCTACGGCATGACCGAGACCAGCCCGGTGTCGTTGCAGACCGGCGCCGCCGACGACCTGGAGCGCCGGGTGACCAGTGTTGGCCGCACCCAGCCGTGGCTGCAGAGCAAGGTGATCGACAGCGTAGGCACCACCCTGGCACGCGGCGAGATCGGCGAGCTGTGCACCCGCGGCTACAGTGTGATGCTCGGCTACTGGGACAACCCCAAGGCCACCGCCGAGAGCATCGACGCCGAGGGCTGGATGCACACCGGCGACCTGGCGGTGATGGACGAACAGGGCTACGTGTGCATCGTCGGGCGCAGCAAGGACATGATCATCCGCGGTGGCGAAAACATCTATCCGCGGGAGCTGGAGGAGTTCTTCTTCACCCACCCGGCGGTGGCCGACGTGCAGGTGATCGGCATCCCCTGCAGCCGCTATGGCGAGGAGATCGTCGCCTGGATTCGCCTGCACCCGGGGCAGGCCCTGGGCGAGGAAGAACTGCGTGAATGGGCGCGGGCGCGCATCGCGCATTTCAAGGTGCCACGCCATTTCCGCTTCGTCGATGAATTCCCCATGACGGTGACCGGCAAGGTGCAGAAGTTCAGGATGCGCGAGATCAGCATCGAGGCGCTGGCGGGCGAGCAGGGGCGGTAGACGCCCTCAGCTTCAGGCCTGGGCCCGCGCGCCATTGAGGAATAGCTGCTCCAAGGTCTGCGCGGTGTTGGCGCTGGCGGCGCGGCCGCGGCGCTCGGCATCGACCATGCCGTAGATCATGGTCATGAACATTTCGGTGAACACCGCCGCGCTGATGTCGATGCGCAGCACGCCCAGTTGCTGGGCACGCAGGAAGAACGCGTCCATGGCCTGGGTGTAGGCCTGCCAGCGCAAGTCCTCGGCGTTGTTGAGCAGAGTGTCGGGGCGGTACTGGAACATCAGGAACACCAGCATTTCGCGGTGCTTGAGGTGTTCGGCGATCAGGTGGCGAATGCCGACCAAGGGTTCGGTGCGCTCCAGGTCCGCTTCCTGGATGACCTGGTTGAGTACGTGCTCGCCGTGGTCCTCGAGCAGGTTCACCAGATTTTCGCGGGTGCCGCAGAAGCGGTGCAGGGTGGCCTTGCTGACCCCGGCGGTTTCCGCCAGCTCTTTCAAGGTGGCGCGGGGATGGACGACAATGGCATGGGCCAGCGCCTTGAGCAGGCGTTCTTCTTGGAGGGATCTGCGTATAGGGACCTCAGTCGGGGTTCGGCTGTCGGGCAGGCGAAAAGAGACGAAAGATCCATCACTGTATCATATGAGACGAATAAATCTCATGGATTGAATCATTCATCGTCGGTCAAGCCTGCTCCACCGTGGAGCGGGCTTGACCGACGATGGGTACGTCAGATCGGATAATGCTTCAGTTCACGGGCGATCAGCATGCGCTGGATCTCGCTGGACCCCTCGTATATCTGGGTGATCCGCGCATCCCGATAGTACTTCTCCACCGGGTAGTCTTCGAGGTAGCCGTAGCCGCCATGCACCTGGATCGCCATCGAGCAGACCCGCTCGGCCATCTCGGAGGCGAACAGCTTGGCCTGGGAGGCCTCCGACAGGCAAGGCTTGCCCGCGCTGCGCAGACGCGCGGCGTGCAGGATCAGCAGGCGGCTGGCGTTGATCTGCACCTGCATGTCGGCCAGCAGGTTGGCGATGCTCTGGTGCTCGTTGATCGGCTTGCCGAACTGGATGCGCTCGCGGGAGTAGGTCAGTGCCGCCTCGAAGGCTGCGCGGGCGATACCCAGGGCCTGGGCGGCGATGCCGATGCGCCCGCCTTCGAGGTTGGACAGGGCGATGGCCAGGCCCTTGCCGCGTTCGCCGAGCAGGTTGGCGGCCGGGATGCGGCAGTTGTCCAGGGTCACCGCGCAGGTGTCGGAGGCGCGGATGCCCATCTTGTGTTCGCTGCGGTCGACCTTGAACCCAGGGTTGTCGGTGGGCACCAGGAACGCCGAGAGGCCTTTCTTGCCCAGCTCCGGGTCGGTCACGGCGAAGACGATGGCCAGCTTGGCGCGGCGGGCATTGCTGACGAACTGCTTGGCGCCATTGATCACCCACTGGCCATCGACCAGTTCGGCGCGGGTGCGCAGGTTGTGGGCCTCGGAGCCGGCCTGGGGCTCGGTCAGGCAGAAGCAGCCGATCACCTCGCCGCTGGCCAGTGGCGGCAGCCAGGCCTGCTGTTGTTCGGGCGTGCCGTAGGCCAGCAACGGGCCACAGCCCACCGAGTTGTGGATGCTCATCAGCGCCCCGATGGCGCCGTCGCCGGCGGCGATCTCCTCGACTGCCAGGGCATAGGCGACGTAGTCGGTGTAGCTGCCGCCGAAGTCCTCCGGCACCACCATGCCGAGCAGGCCCAGCTCGCCCATCTTGCGTACCACGTCGTCATCGATCCAGGCGGCTTTCTCCCAGGCTTGGGCATGGGGGGCGATCTCGCCGCGGGCGAAATCGCGCGCCATGTCGCGGATCATGATCTGTTCTTCGCTCAGTTCCAGGTCTTGCATCTGTGTACTCCCGGGCTCACAGGCCTTCGAAGAATTGGTCGACGCGCTGCGCGGTGAGTTCGCCCAGGGTCGGCGGGTTCCAGCGCGGCTGCTTGTCCTTGTCGATGATCAGGGCGCGCACGCCCTCGATGATGTCGCCGTACTCGAACCACTGGCGGTCGATGTGCAGTTCCATGGCGAAACAGTCTTCCAGGCTCAGGTGGCGGCCACGGCGCAGCAGCTCCAGGGTCACGGCCATGGCCAGCGGCGAGCGGGTTTCCAGCAGGGCGGCAGTCTCCAGCGCCCACGGGTGGCTGTCGCCGATGGTCACGGCGCGCAGCTGTTCGATGATGCTGGGCAAGTCGGGCAGGGCGAAGAAGTGGTCAATCACCGGGCGCAGGCGCGCCAGCGGGGCGTCTTCGAGCACCTGGGTGCCGAGCTTGGCCAGCAGGCCCTGCAGGTCCTTGAGCGGGTGCTCGCCGAACACCAGGCGGTCCAGGCCGTCATCCAGCGCGGCCAGCCTGGCGCTGTCCAGGTACCAGTCGGCGAGGCCGCAGTACAGGGCGTCGGCGGCCTTGATTTGCGTGCCGCTGACACCCAGGTAGATGCCCAGCTCGCCGGGCACGCGGGACAGGAAGTAGCTGCCGCCGACGTCCGGGAAGTAGCCGATACCCACCTCCGGCATTCCCAGGCGGCTGCGCTCGGTGACGATGCGCAGGTCGCAGCCCTGGGCCAGGCCCATGCCGCCGCCGAGGGTGAAGCCGTCCATCAATACCAGCACCGGCTTGCGGTAGCGGTGCAGGCACAGGTCCAGGGCATACTCCTCGACGAAGAAATCCTCGTGCAGCTTTTCGCCGGCCTTGAAGCTGTCGTGCAGCGAGCGGATGTCGCCGCCGGCGCAGAAACCCTTGGGGCCCTCGCCACGCAGCATCACGGCCTGCACCTGCGGATCCTGCGCCCATTGGTCGAGGTGATGCTGCAGGCTGCGCACCATGTCCAGGGTCAGGGCATTGAGGCCGGCGGGACGGTTGAGGGTGAGGTGGCCAATGTGGTTGCGGACCTCGGCCAGTACCTGATCCGTTGCCGAGGATTGAGCGTGCGCGGTCATCGCGGTCTCCCTGCTTTGTTATTGATTTTCCAAGTGAAGTCCTGGAGTGCGCGAGCGGATCGGTCGATCCTGTCATGCAAATTTACCTTGCACAATTGGCAAATCTGCAGGGCTGCCGTGCATTTTTGTCGTCACGCGCGCTCTTGGTCGAGGCAGCCACTGTAGCAACTACCGGTTACCTGTAGGAGCGGAGCTTGCCACGCGATGGCGTCGCTACAGGTTGAACGACGCTCGCCTCTCACCCCGAAGGGTGATAGCCGCCTCCGTCCCCCCATGAAACAATCCCGGCCAGCACTCACCCTGGCGGGGAAGACAATAATGAGCAATGCCCAGCTGAATTCGCCCGACTGGTATGCGCAGATGGCCCGTGTGGTCGACGCCATCGGCACCCCAGGCTTCGTCGAGGCACTGTTCGCCGCGCTCAACCAGCTGGCAGCGTGCCAGGCCATCACCGTGTTCCTGTATCCGCGCAAGGGCCTGCCGTCGGCGCTGTTCGCCAAGGACGACGAGGGGCCCTGGCTGCCCGAGGGCAACGTGCAGAAGTACCTCGAAGGCTACTACCTGTTGTGCCCGTTCTACCGCGCCTGCATGGACGGAGTGCCCGCCGGTTGCTATCGCCTGAGCGATGTCGCCCCCGACCACTTCAAGCGCAGCGAGTACTACACCTCGTTCTACCAGCACGCGCACCTGGAGGACGAACTCAACTACCTGGTGCCGCTGGACGCCCAACTGACCATCGCAGTGGCCCTGGGCAGTACCCGACGCCTGGGCAGTCGCCAGGTGGCCGAGCTCAAGTGCGTCGCCGCCTGGGTGGTGGCGGTGGTGCGCCGCCACTGGGGGCAGCTGGATGCCGAGGCCCTGGGCGGGCGCTTCGAAAGCGCGCTGGGGCGGCAGATCAACGCCGCGCTGAACAACTTCGGCTCGTCCTTGCTCACCGAGCGTGAGTGCCATATTGCCCAGTACCTGCTGCGCGGCCATTCCACGCGTTCGCTGGCCGAGCGCCTGGGCATCAGCGAAGACACGGTCAAGACCCACCGCAAGAACCTCTACGCCAAGCTCGATATCGCCACCCAGGCCGAGCTGTTCTCGCTGTTCATCGCCTCGCTGGCCCAGGCCCAGGAAGGCTTGAGCAAGGACCCGCTGGAAAGCTACCTGCGACGGCGCTGACCACCGCTTCACCTCATCCAGACAACGACAATCACCGGCCCGCGTGTGGCCGGAGGGGAGACCTGCGTGCATACGAAAAGCGATTGGCTGCAGCGCGCCGCGCGGCAAAGCTTCATCACCACCGCGTTGATCGACGGACGCCCGGTGGTGGCCCGCGACGGCGCCACCTTCGCCGCCATCAACCCGGCGACCGAGCAGTGCCTGGCCCAGGTCGCCGCCTGTGCCGACAGCGAGATCGACCAGGCGGTGCGCGCCGCCCGCCGTGCCTTCGAGCATGGACCCTGGGCGCGCATGGCGCCGGCCGAGCGCAAGCGCGTGCTGCTGCGCCTGGCCGAGTTGATGCTGGCCCACCGCGAGGAGCTGGCGCTGCTCGACTCGTTGAACATGGGCAAGCCGGTGATGGACGCCTACAGCATCGATGTGCCCGGCGCGGCCCAGGTGTTCGCCTGGTATGGCGAGGCGCTGGACAAGCTCTATGACCAGGTCGCGCCGACCGCCGCCAGCGCGGTGGCGATGATCAGCCGCGAGGCGTTGGGCGTGGTCGGCGCGGTGGTGCCGTGGAACTTCCCCTTGGACATGGCCGCCTGGAAGGTCGCCCCGGCGCTCGCCGCAGGCAACAGCGTGGTGCTCAAGCCCGCCGAGCAGTCGCCGTTCTCGGCCCTGCGCCTGGCCGAGCTGGCCCTGGAGGCCGGGTTGCCGGAAGGGGTGCTCAGCGTGGTGCCGGGCCTGGGCGAAACCGCTGGCCGGGCTTTGGGCCTGCACCCGGACGTGGACTGCCTGGTGTTCACCGGCTCCACCCAGGTGGGCAAGTACTTCATGCAGTATTCGGCGCAGTCGAACCTCAAGCAGGTGTGGCTCGAATGCGGCGGCAAAAGCCCGAACCTAGTGTTCGACGACTGCCGCGACCTCGACCTGGCGGCGCAGAAGGCCGCGTTCGGCATCTTCTTCAACCAGGGCGAGGTGTGCTCGGCCAATTCGCGGCTGTATGTGCAGCGCTCGATCCACGACGAATTCGTCGAGCGTCTGCTGCGCCAGGCCCGCGAATGGCTGCCGGGCGACCCGCTGGACCCGGCCAGCCGTGCCGGCGCCATCGTCGATGCCACGCAGACCGCGCGAGTCGAGGCCGCCATCGGCCAAGCCCGGGAGCAGGGCGCGCGTCTGCGCTGCGGCGGCGAGCGCCTGAGCGTGAATGGCTCGCGCAACTTCATCACGCCGACGATCTTCACCGACGTACGCCAGGACATGGCCCTGGCCCGCGACGAAATCTTCGGCCCGGTGCTGGCGGTCAGCGCTTTCGACGACGAGGAGCAGGCCATCGCCCTGGCCAACGACAGCGTCTATGGCCTGGCCGCGTCGGTGTGGAGCGACGATCTCAACCGCGCCCACCGCGTGGCCAAGCGGCTCAGGGCCGGCACAGTGTCGGTCAACACCGTCGACGCCCTGGACGTGACCGTGCCCTTCGGCGGCGGGCGCCAGTCCGGTTTCGGCCGCGACCTCTCGCTGCATTCGTTCGACAAGTACACCCAGCTCAAGACCACCTGGATCCAGCTGCGCTGACATTCACCCGAGGAGAACAACAATGAACGCACCCATCATCCCGGCGACCGGCAAACGCGATACCCGCGACTACCAGGCTGGCGACGCCGCCCACCACATCCACGCCTTCCTCGACCAGAAGGCGCTCAACGCCGAGGGACCGCGGGTCATCACCCGCGGCGAGGGCCTGTACCTGTGGGACAACGACGGCCGCCGCTACCTGGACGGCATGTCCGGCCTGTGGTGCACCCAGCTCGGCTATGGCCGTAAGGACCTGACCGCCGCCGCCGCCGCACAGATGGACCAGCTGCCGTACTACAACATGTTCTTCCACACCACCCACCCGGCGGTGATCGAGCTGTCCGAGCTGCTGTTCAGCCTGCTGCCCGGCCACTACAGTCACGCCATCTACACCAACTCCGGCTCCGAGGCCAACGAGGTGCTGATCCGCACCGTGCGCCGCTACTGGCAGGTGGTCGGCCAGCCGCGCAAGAAGATCATGATCGGCCGCTGGAACGGCTACCACGGCTCGACCCTGGCGGCCACGGCGCTGGGCGGCATGAAGTTCATGCACGAGATGGGCGGGTTGATCCCGGATGTGGCGCATATCGATGAACCGTACTGGTTCGCCGCCGGTGGCGAGCTGACTCCGGCGGAATTCGGCCGCCGTTGCGCCTTGCAACTGGAAGAGAAGATCCTCGAACTGGGCGCCGAGAATGTCGCAGGTTTCATCGCCGAGCCGTTCCAGGGCGCCGGCGGCATGATTTTCCCGCCCGAGAGCTACTGGCCGGAGATCCAGCGCATCTGCCGCCAGTACGACGTGCTGCTGTGCGCCGACGAGGTTATCGGTGGGTTCGGCCGCACCGGCGAATGGTTCGCCCACCAGCACTTCGGCTTCGAGCCGGATACCCTGTCCATCGCCAAGGGCCTGACCAGCGGCTACGTGCCCATGGGCGGTTTGGTGCTGAGCAAGCGTATCGCCGAGGCTTTGGTGGAGCGGGGCGGGGTGTTCGCCCACGGCCTGACCTATTCCGGCCACCCGGTGGCGGCGGCGGTGGCCATCGCCAACCTCAAGGCCCTGCGCGACGAGGGTATCGTGCGCCGGGTCAAGGACGACACCGGCCCGTACCTGCAGCGTATCCTGCGCGAGGTGTTCGCCGATCACCCGTTGATCGGTGAAGTACAGGGCACCGGCCTGGTGGCAGCCTTACAGTTCGCCGAGGACAAGGCCACGCGCAAGCGCTTCGCCAACGAGAACGACCTGGCCTGGCAGTGCCGCACCTTTGGTTTCGAGGAAGGCGTGATCATCCGCTCCACCCTGGGGCGAATGATCATGGCCCCGGCCCTGGTGGCCAGCCGTGGCGAGCTGGACGAACTGGTGGAAAAGACGCGTATCGCGGTGGACCGTGTGGCGCGATCGGTGGGCCGCGGCTGAAACCCGGGGCCCATCGCCGGCAAGCCGGCTCCCACAGGGGGCGCGCAATTCGTGAGCTCTGCGCTGTACCTGTGGGAGCCGGCTTGCCGGCGATGGGTTGCGTAGCAGCCCCAGTGACGCGAACTGACAGACATTACCCTTTCCCCCGTGATGGTTTCAGCGACGTTCGCGCTGGCGCAGCACCGTCACCGTCGCGCCAGCGACAGGCGAGCTGGAAGCCCAGGGTGCCTTTACCTGCCTGGGCGACTTTCTCGCCACCACCACCCTGGTGCGTCACGGCGGCCGCCTGATGCAGGCCTACCGGTTCACCGTGCAGGACGCCCTGGACAGCGGCGAGCTGGTGGAGGTGCTGGCCGGATATGGCGGCACGTCGCGGCCGTTCATGCTGGTGTATCCCCAGGCCCGGCACATGCCGCTTAACGTCCGCGTGTTCATCGACTTCCTGGTGGCCGAGGTGGGTCTACCGTTGGGCTGAAGCCCTGTGGCGGCGACCTTGGCGGACTATGCTCTGTGCTGCGTCGGCCAACTGGCCGGCGGATATTCCGGCAGTCAGGTTGTTTCCCAGGAGAACACTCCATGAAATCCATGACACTGCTAGTGATCACTTGCGTACTGAGCTTCGCCGCCCATGCCGAGGAAGGCCCGGCGACCAACTGCGAGGCCAAGATCAAGGACCTGGAATACATCAGCAAGAGCGATGGCCAGGCCTTGCATGGCGGCATGGCCGCCGATTACCACAAGCTGCTCGAGCAGGCCAAGGCCGCCCAGGCCAAAGGCGACATGACCACTTGCCAGGCCTCGGCCGACCGTGCCAAGACGATCTACAACAAGGCGCGGGGCAAGTAGGCGCTGTCGAGACCTCTCGGAGACAAGTCCGCTCCAGCAGGAGCGGGCTTGGAGGCCAGCCCCGGCAATCGGCCGGTTGGGCCTCTCATGGGCTCTGGTGTAAGCTCTCCCGGTCCTTCTCACGAGACCCGCCGCATGACCTCGCCCAGTCCGCGCCTGGACAGCCTGCTCACCGGCAGCGCCCGGCCATTCACCCGCCCAGGTTCCCTCAGCGCCATCGACAAGCAACCCCGCCAGGGCCCCTTGCAGGTGACCTTGCTCGGTATCGTCGGTGACGAGCAGGGCGATCTGCGCGTGCACGGCGGCGTTGAGAAGGCCATCCACCATTATCCCCGCGATCACTACCCTGACTGGGTCGCTGAACTCGGCGAACACCCCTTGCTGACCCGGCCCGGTGCCTTCGGCGAGAACTTCAGCAGCAGCGGCTGGCGCGAGACCGATGTGTGCCTGGGCGACCGTATCCGCGTTGGCACGGTGTTGCTGGAAGTCTCCCAGGGGCGCATGCCGTGCTGGAAGCTCAACGACCGTTTCGACGTGGCGCAGATGGCGCTGCGGGTGCAGCAGAGCGGACGGACCGGCTGGTACTACCGGGTGCTGGAGGAGGGCGAGGTACAGGCGGGCGATGCCCTGCAACTGGTCGAGCGGCCCTATGGCCAGTGGTCGGTGGCGCGGCTTTCGGCGGTGCTGTTCGACAAGCAGCTGGAGCCCGGCCTGTTGCGTGAATGCCTGGAACTGCCGCTGGTGCCGAACTGGCGTCGCACCCTGGAAAAACGCCTGGAGCAACGCCAGGTCGAGGACTGGACTTCGCGCCTGCACGGTCGCAGCGAAATCTGAACGGCATCGCGCACAACATTTACCCACACAAGGAATGCCCCATGGCCTTCGAACTGGATGATCGCCTGGTCATCGGTGTCGCTTCCAGCGCCGTGTTCGACCTGAGCGAGTCGGACGCCGTGTTCCGTCGTGACGGCGAGGCGCAATACCGCAAGTACCAGGAGCAGCACCTGGACGTGCCGCTGGGCAAGGGCATCGCCTATCCCTTCATCAAGCGCCTGCTGGCGCTTAATGACCTGCGCGGTGATCCAGAGGACCCGCTGGTGGAGGTAGTGTTGCTGTCGCAGAACGACCCGGACACCGGCATGCGGGTGATGAAGACCATCGGTCACTACGGCCTGAACATGACCCGGGCAATCTTCACCCAAGGCCGTTCGCCGTATGAGTACATCCCGGCGTTGAACATCGCGTTGTTCCTGTCCGCCGACAAGCAGCACGTGGACGCCGCGATCAAGGCCGGCTACCCGGCGGGGCAGGTGCTGGATTCGAAGTTCGACGACGATGAAAGCGACGACAATCTGCGCATAGCTTTCGACTTCGACGGTGTGCTGGCCGGCGATGAGTCCGAGGCAGTGATGCAGTCGGGCGGCCTGGGCAGTTTCCACGCCCATGAAGTGATCAATGTCACCCAGCCGCACAATCCCGGCCCGCTCAAGGAGTTCTTCGTGCGCATTGCCCGCATCCAGGCGGCCGAGGAACAGCACAAGCTGGCCAATCCCAGTTACGAGAACCGCCTGCGGGTGTCGATCGTCACCGCGCGCAACGCGCCTTCACACGAGCGGGCGCTCAATACCCTGAAAAGTTGGGGGGTGATGGCCAACGACGCGTTCTTCCTGGGTGGGATCGAGAAGCGCAGGGTATTGCAGGTGCTCAAGCCGCACATCTTCTTCGATGACCAGTCCGGGCACCTTAAGAGCACCAGCACGGTGGTGCCGTCGGTGCATATCCCGTTCGGCGTGACCAACCGGGCGGGCTGACCATTGGCGCCGCGCAAGCGGCGCCAGGTCGCCCTGGTCCGTCAGTGATCCGCCAACCTGTCATCCTGCGACAGCAACGCTTGGGCCAGCTCTTCGTCACTGGCCTGCAGCCCCGGATTGGCCCGGCGCACCTCGGCCAGCGCCGCTTCCAGATAGGCCCCGCGAATGGCACCGCCGCTGGCGACGAAGGCCGACAGCTCGTCGCGGGCCGGGATGATCCGTTTGTCGTCCTTGAAGGTCGAGTACAGCGAGGCGGAGACCCCCGCCGAGGTCGCGACGTCCCCGGCATCGACGCGGGCCAGGGCGGCACCGGCAGGGAGCAGGAGCAGCAGCGAGGGAACGAGCAGTAAGTGGCGCATGGCGAGTCCTCCGGAAAGGTGATGCCCAAGGGTGTTACTGCATGATGTTAAGAACCCTGCTGTGGGATGAGAGTTCAATCGGTGGGCTCGGGTATGACAACGAGAGGCAGGCTACTACGCAGAAAGCGTCTGCAATCAACTGCTGCCAGGAGTCGTCCTGGGCTCACCCTTGAAGTAGGTAGTTAGGTCGTCGCTGTCAGCAGCCTGGCGCAAGAGCTCCGCTCCTCTTGCGAGGTAGGTCTCATTAATGCTCTCAAGATGCTTGATAGTGCTTTCTACTGTGGGGATGTCGACACGCATTTCTGATGAAAGCGCGAATTTCAAGGATGCAATTTGCTGCATGTTTCTGTCAAAGTTAAGCCTGTCGATGCTCTTTAAATACCTTGGGGCTTCCTGATTCGCGAATGCTGATTGCAGTTCGATAACCTCATGGCTGAATGTGCTTTTTGGCTGCCATGTGTGGAGTTTGAACTTTTTTTTCCCCACAGGTACTACGGTGGTTTGTGGTTGGCGTTTTATTATCTTGAACCGTTCTATTAGAAGGGTCCTTGAGTGTCCGGTCTTGTCTGAAGCGTTTACGGGGTCGGCCTCGCAATATCCATAGGTGTTGATTCCTCCCCTGGAGAATGGGCTGAGGTCATCGGGTGAAACAAAACGCATCAGGAGGGTGCTGTAGAATCGGTATCCATTGCCGAGCGAGTACAAGCCATTAGGCTCACGTGCTTGCCCACTGAAGCCTAGCTGCGAGGAGTGCAAGACGGCGATTGGATCATAGCCATAAACTGAGTACGCCAACCTATGAATATCCTGCACGGTCTGATGGCACAAGATCGAACCTAGCGCATCAGTAGCGAGCATTGCTCGCATGACTCGGGTGGTTTCTGGTTTTTTCATCAGCGCGCCTAAAGGGAACGTGTCGATATGACCTTGCCTTCGTCGCGGCTGATTGGCAACTAGCAGAATTGACAGGTAAGACATTCAGGATTGCGTGTGTGAAAGAATGCGGATGGCTAGCTGTCTCGATGGATGAAAAAAGCGGTAGGCTGCAATTCTCAATGAGGGGTGATAACTTTCCCAATGGGTGTTACCTGAAGCTGACTAGCCCTTTTATCGCCGTACCTTCTTAGCCTGCGTCAGCCACCAATTAAAGGAATCTAGGAGTACTCCATGGCCGAATATACGCTCCACTGCTTTGCCGAGTCGGGAAATGCCTACAAGGCCGCGCTGATGCTGCAACTCACCGGCCAGGACTGGGTGCCGGTGTTCGTCGATTTCTTCCATGGCCAGACCCGCGGGCAAGACTGGCGTGACGCGGTCAACGAGCAAGGGGAGGTGCCGGTGCTGGAACATGCCGGCGAGAAGCTTACCCAATCGGCCCTGATCCTCGACTACCTGGCCGAGCGCACCGGCCAGTTCGGCCCGCGTGACGATCACGAAAAGCGCGAGATCTGGCGCTGGATGCTGTTCGACAACCACAAGTTCACCAGCTACTACGCGGCGTTGCGCTTCATCTACTGCCTGAAGCAGATGGGCGAGTCGGATGTCACCCGCTTTCTGCGCGAGCGGGCCAGGGCGGCGTACCAGATCGTCGATGCGCACCTGGCGAAGACGCCGTTCATGGTGGGTGGGCGACTGACCATCGCCGATCTGTCCCTGGCGGGCTATGTGTACATGCCCGAGGACACCGGCCTGGCGGTTGCCGAGTTCGGGCATATCGAAGCCTGGAAGCAGCGAATCCAGGACATGCCAGGGTGGAAACACCCCTATGACCTGATGCCGAATGCCGCTGGTTGAGGCAACGCGACCCTAGCTGTGCGGGATGTTCCTGGGCTGCTGCACTCCGGCATACCGGTCTTTCAAATGTCCCTGCTCATCCAGCAGGTAGGCATCCATCACCTCGCGCACCACCGGTCCCGCTACGCGGCCACCGGCCTCGCCGTTCTCGATCATCACCGCCACCACCAGCGCCGGGTGATCGGCCGGGGCAAAACCGACGAACAGGGCATTGTCGCGGTGGCGCTCGAGGGTCTTGTCGCGGTTGTAGCGCTCACCCTGCTTGATCGCCACCACTTGCGCGGTGCCGCTCTTGCCGGCGATGCGGTACTGGGCGCCGGCGGCGGATGCGCGGGCGATGCCGCGCGGGTCGTGCATGACCATCTGCATGCCCTGGCTGACCTGGTCCCAGGCATGCTTGTCATGCAGCACGATATCCGCCATCGGGTGCGGGTCGACCGGCGCCTGGCCGCCGATGGTCAGGGCCAGGTGCGGGCGGTGCCACACGCCCTTGCTGGCCAGCAGGCTGGTGGCCTGGGCCAGCTGCAGCGGGGTCACCTGCATGTAGCCCTGGCCAATGCCTAGAATCAGCGTTTCGCCGGGGAACCAGGCCTGGCGCCGGGTGGCGCGTTTCCACGCCTGGGACGGCATCAGCCCTGGGGCTTCCTCGAACATGTCCAGCGAGACCTTCTGGCCGAGGCCGAACTCGGCCATGTAGTCGTGCAGGCGGTCGATGCCCAGCTTGTGCGCCAGGTCGTAGAAGTAGGTGTCGTTGGAGCGCATGATCGCGCTGTACAGGTCCACCCAGCCATCGCCCGTGCGGTTCCAGTTGCGGTACTTGTGCTCGTAGTTGGGCAACTCGTAGTAGCCGGGGTCGAATACCCGGCTGCCGGGGGTGATCACGCCGCTGTCGAGGCCGGCGATGGCCACCTCGGGCTTGACCGTCGAGCCTGGGGCGTACAATCCACGCAGCACGCGGTTGAACAGCGGCCGGTCGATGGAGTCGCGCAGGGCGGCGTACTGCTTGAAGCTGATGCCCTTGACGAACAGGTTGGGGTCGAACGCCGGGTTGCTTACCATCGCCAGTACGTCGCCGTTGGCCGGGTCGAGCACCACCACCGCGCCGCGCCGATCACCCAGGGCCTTCTCGGCGGCTTGCTGCAGGTGGGCGTCGAGGCTCAGCACGATGTCCTTGCCGGGCACCGGGTCGTGATGATTGAGCACGCGCATCACCCGGCCCTGGGCGTTGGTTTCGACTTCCTCGTAGCCCACCTGGCCGTGCAGCTGCTCCTCGTAGAAACGCTCGATGCCGGTCTTGCCGATGGACTGGGTGCCGCGGTAGGCGGTGCTGTCGAGGCTCTTGGCTTCCTTCTCGTTGATGCGTCCGACGTAGCCGACCGAATGGGCGAAGTGTTCGGCCAAGGGGTACTCGCGAATGAATTGCGGCTCCACCTCCAGCCCCGGCAGGCGGAACTGGTTGACCGCGATCAGGGCGATCTGCTCCTCGCTCAGACCGACCAGCAGGGTCACCGGCTCGAACGGCTTGCGGCCGCGGCGCAGGTCCTTGTCGAACTGCTGGCGGTCGTCCTCGGACAGCCCCAGGACCTGCGCCAGGTTGTCGAGCACCTTCTTCGAATCGCCGGCCCGCTCGCGGGTCATGGTCAGGTTGAAGCTGGGCTTGTTGTCGGCCAGTACCACACCGTTGCGATCGTAGATCAGGCCGCGTTCGGGCGGGATCGGCAGCACGTGCACGCGGTTGTTTTCCGATACCGCCGACTGCTGGTCGTGCTGCAACACCTGGAGCACGTAGAGCCGGCCTACCAGTACCGCCACCAGGCCGAGCACCAGCAGGGCGCAGGCCAGTAGCCGGCGGTTGACCAGGTGCTTTTCCTTTTCGTGGTCCTTGAGGGGAATGGGTTGCGGCATGAGCACAGGGGAGCGGCGGGTGGGGCGGCGATGCTACGCGGGCAGGCGGTGAGGCTCAAGGCGCAGCGCCCCGCGCCAAACTGGCCAGGTATTGCTCTGGCCCGCAGGCAGGGGCTCTGCGGCAATCATGAAGCTTCTTTCATGTGGGCACAGGCCTAGGCAATGAACTCCGATTCTCTTGCCGGCTGAGCAACCGCATCCTGGCGAATGCTGAGCATCACGGCGCCTGCGCACAAGCCCAGCAGCCCGACACTGGCCACCACGATATCCCCCATCCCCATGCCGGCGAGCATTAGCACCAGGCTGATACGAAACAGAGCGGTCATGACTATCTCCAGGGCAGGGCGAGCGAAGTCCGAAGTATCACCATACCGCTCCGAAGGCCGAGGTACAGGGCAGGAGGGAGGGTTTGGCAGTGTATGCGCCTGCTTTGGCACAAAGCCCGCCACTTGACGGCATGGATCATCCCTGATTTCATTGAAACCGGTTTCATCAACCCTGCACAAACACCTACAAGAAGGGCTCAGGGGTGGATAAAGACGCAGTTCCTGTCCGCGGGCGGGTCACTATCAGCGAGGTCGCGAAGGCGGCCGGCGTCTCCAAGGCAACCGTCTCGCGCTATATGGGCGAGGATCGGCAACTGCTCGCCGAGGCCACCGCGCAGCGGATCGAAGCCGTCGTCGAGCGTCTGGGCTATCGCCCCAACCGCATGGCCAGTGCCCTCAAACGCGGCCGCACCGGGCTGATCGGCATGCTCCTGGCGGATATCCGCAACCCCTATTCCGTGGCGGTGATGCACGCTGTCGAGACGGCCTGTCGCCAGCACGGCTACAGCCTGGTGGTGTGCAACACCGACTGTGACGACGCCCAGGAGCGCAGCCAGCTGCAGGCCCTGCAGGCGTACAACGTCGACGGCCTGATCGTCAACACCCTGGGCCACCGCGCCGGGGAGCTGGCCAGCCTGGTCCGCGACCTGCCCATGGTATTGGTCGACCGGCAACTGGCGGGCCTGTCGGTCGATCTGGTGGGCCTGGACAACAGCGACGCCGTCGAGCAGGCGCTGGATCACCT
The DNA here is from genome assembly GCF_021283165.2 of Pseudomonas soli. Lineage (NCBI taxonomy): Bacteria > Pseudomonadati > Pseudomonadota > Gammaproteobacteria > Pseudomonadales > Pseudomonadaceae > Pseudomonas > Pseudomonas soli. Next base: position 3,366,339 of record NZ_CP128543.1, on the reverse strand, counting down.
TGAACACAACGGTTATCGCGACATCCTCGCCGTCACCGAGCCACTTGATGGCACCAGCTCGCGGCAGGAGCGCGTGGATGCCTTCCAGGCCTCCATCGCCCGGCGTCGTGGGTTGCGCGGGCAGGTCCTGGAGGTAGGCCCGGGCCTCGCCGAGCAGCTGGGCGCGTTCATCGGCGGGGCAGGGCACGGCCCGCAGGCGCTGTTCAGTTGCAATGGTGTCGCCACCCTGGAGCTGGTGCGGGTGCTGCACGCCAGGGGCGGGCTGCTGTTCCAGGACCTGGGCCTGCTGGCGCTGGACGACCTGGACTGGTACCCGCTGGTGGGCGACGGCATCAGCGCATTGGCGCAACCCACCGGGTGCATCGGCGCGGCGGCGTTTCAGTGCCTGCTGGAGCGCCTGCAAGGCAGCCCACTGCCGGCCCGGCGCCTGGATCTACGCGCGCAGCTCATTGCGCGAGGCTCTACCCGATCACAACACTGACGGCGTCGCGGACGCCGTTGTTGCCGGAAAAAAATGAAACCGGTTTCATCCACAAGAACAAGGACTACCACGATGCGCACGCACACTGTCTCCATCAGCTTGTCGAGTTTCGGTGCCGATGCCGTGAGGCGGTTGGGCCAGGCCAGCTACCTGCCGTTGCTCGCTGCGGCAGGGGCACGGCGGGTGGAATGGCGCGAGGAGCTGTTCGACGCTGCGCCTGATGCCGCTACCCTGGCCAACCTGGCCGCCGAGCATGGCCTGCAGAGTCTCTACTCCACGCCACTGGAACTGTGGCGCGAGGACGGCAGCCTGGAGCCCGCGATTGCCCAGCGCCTGCAGCTGGCGAGCGAGATCGGCGCGGTGGCGCTCAAGGTGTCGCTGGGTCATTACCAGGATGGCTGCGATTTGCCGGCGCTGGCGCCACTGTTGCAACACAAGACGGCGCTGTACGTGGAAAACGACCAGACGCCCTACGGTGGGCGGCTGCCGACCTTGGTGAAGTTTTTCCGCGAGGCCCAGGCGCAAGGCGTGGCGCCGGGCATGACCTTCGACATCGGCAACTGGTACTGGCACGACGAGTCGCCGCTGCTGGCCGCGCAATTGCTGGGGCGTTGGGTGCGCTACGTGCACTGCAAGGCGGTGGCGCGCCGCGCCGACGGGCGCCTGGTAGCCGTGGTGCCCGAGGACCTCGACCTGGCCCAGTGGCGCGAATTGATGACGCATTTCGCCCCGGGCCTGCCGCGTGCCATCGAGTACCCCCTGGCCGGCGAGGACCTGCTGGCACTGACGGCGCGCCAGGTCGCGCAACTGGCCGAGCTGGAAGGGCAGGTGTGCCATGGCTGAGCATGACGTGCTGTGCTTCGGTGAAACCATGGCCATGTTCGTGGCGGCGCAGCCGGGCGACCTGGCCCAGGTCGAGGGCTTTGGCAAACGCATCGCCGGTGCCGACAGCAACGTGGCCATCGGCCTGTCACGCCTGGGCCTGCGGGTGCAATGGCTGAGCCGGGTCGGTGACGACTCGCTCGGTGCCTTCGTGCTCGACAGCCTGCGCCGCGAAGGCCTGGACTGTTCCAGTGTCGAGGTCGATGCCGGGCACCCCACGGGGTTCCAGCTCAAGGAGCGCTGCGACGATGGCAGCGATCCGAAAGTCGAGTATTTCCGCCGTGGCTCGGCGGCCAGTCGGCTGTCGCCCGCGCTGGTGCGGCCGGCGTTGTTGCAGGCCCGGCACCTGCATGCCACGGGCATTCCGGCGGCGCTTTCAGGCAGTTGCCGCGAACTGTGTCACCAGTTGCTGGACGGCATGCGAGCCAATGGCCGCAGCATTTCCTTCGACCCCAACCTGCGTCCGTCACTGTGGCCCGACCGCCAGACCATGGTGCGCGAGGTCAACGCCCTGGCGGCCAAGGCCGACTGGGTGCTGCCAGGGCTGGAGGAGGGGCGCCTGCTCACCGGCCGGCAGGCGCCGCAGGCCATCGCCGAGTTCTACCTAGAGCAGGGCGCGCAGTACGTGGCGATCAAGCTGGGGGCCGAAGGCGCCTACTGGCGCGATGCCCAGGGTGCCCATGGCGTGGTGCCCGGCCAGCCGGTCGCGCGGGTAGTGGACACCGTGGGCGCGGGCGATGCCTTCGCCGTCGGGGTGATCAGCGCCTTGCTCGAAGGCTTGCCGCTGCGCCGCGCCGTGGCCCGCGGCAACTGGTGCGGCAGCCGCGCGGTGCAGAGCCGCGGCGACATGGAAGGCCTGCCGCAACGTCATGAACTGGACCACCACGAAAGCCCTGAGCGCGAAGCACGCTGAAGCGCCGGCCTGTACGCAACCTGATGTGACAAGAACAACAAGACCAGGAGAACACCCATGCAGATCGATCGACTCGCACCCAGACGCTGGTGGTACATCATGCCCATCGTCTTCATCACCTACAGCCTGGCCTACCTCGACCGGGCCAACTACGGCTTCGCCGCGGCCTCGGGCATGGCCGACGACCTGAAGATCACCCCGGCGCTGTCGTCGCTGCTCGGCGCGCTGTTCTTCCTTGGCTACTTCTTCTTCCAGGTGCCCGGCGCCCTGTACGCGCAGAAGCGCAGCGTGAAGAAGCTGATCTTCGCCAGCCTGATCCTCTGGGGCGGGCTGGCCACGCTGACCGGGATCGTCCACGACGTCTATTGGCTGATCGCCATCCGCTTTCTCCTGGGCGTGGTCGAGGCGGCGGTGATGCCGGCCATGCTCATCTACCTGTGTCACTGGTTCACCCGCGCCGAGCGCTCGCGGGCCAACACCTTCCTGATCCTCGGCAACCCGGTGACCATCCTGTGGATGTCGGTGGTCTCGGGCTACCTGGTGCAGCAGTTCGACTGGCGCTGGATGTTCATCATCGAGGGCGCGCCGGCCATTCTCTGGGCGTTCATATGGTGGCGCCTGGTCGATGACCGACCGGAGCAGGCCAAGTGGCTCGATGCCCGGGAGAAGGCCGCGCTGCGCCAAGCGCTGGACGCCGAGCAGCAGGGCATCAAACCGGTGAAGAACTATGCCGAGGCATTCCGCTCGCCCACGGTGATCATCCTGTCGTTGCAGTACTTCTGCTGGAGCATCGGCGTGTATGGCTTCGTCCTCTGGCTGCCGTCGATCCTCAAGCAGGCCGCCGCGCTGGACATCGTCACCGCCGGCTGGCTGTCGGCGGTGCCGTACCTGGGGGCGGTGCTGGCCATGCTCGGGGTGTCTTGGGCCTCGGACCGCCTGCAGAAGCGCAAGCGCTTCGTCTGGCCGCCGTTGCTGATCGCCGCGCTGGCGTTCTACGGCTCCTATGCCCTGGGTACCGAGCACTTCTGGTGGTCATACGCCTTGCTGGTGATCGCCGGCGCCTGCATGTACGCGCCCTACGGGCCGTTTTTCGCGATCGTTCCCGAACTGTTGCCGGCCAACGTCGCCGGGGGCGCCATGGCGCTGATCAACAGCATGGGCGCGCTGGGCTCGTTCTCGGGCTCGTACCTGGTCGGCTACCTCAATGGTGTCACCGGCGGCCCCGGCGCTTCGTACCTGTTCATGTGCGGTGCACTGCTGTTGGCCGTGGCCCTCACCGCCGTCCTCAACCCCTTGCAACAGGCGCGCCGGCAAAGCCTGGCGCCGAGCCGATAGGAGCCTCAGCATGAAAAAGCGCATCGTCGCCTACAAACGCCTGTCCGATGAACTGATGGCGCGCCTGCACGCGCAGGCCGAGGTGACCCTGGTCGAGGCGCCGGCCGCCGATGGCCTGGTGCGCTTGCGCGCGGCGCTGCCGGGCGCCCATGGCCTGCTGGGCGCCAGCCTGCGCCTGGACCGCGCGCTGCTCGACCTGGCGCCGCAGCTGGAGGTGATCTCCAGCGTGTCGGTGGGCGTGGACAACTACGATATCGAGGCGCTGGATCAGCGTGGGGTGCTGCTGACAAACACTCCCGACGTGCTCACCGAAACCACCGCCGACACCGGTTTCGCGCTGATCCTGGCCTGTGCCCGGCGCGTGGTCGAGCTCGATGGCTGGATTCGCGCCGGCCACTGGCGGGCCGGGATCGGGCCGGCGCAGTTCGGCTGCGACGTGCAGGGCAAGACCCTGGGCATCGTCGGCATGGGCCGTATCGGCGAGGCCCTGGCCCGACGCGCGCATGCCGGTTTCGGCATGCGCGTGCTGTACCACACCCGTCAGCCGCGGCCCGAAGTGGAGGCGCGGTTCGCCGCCGCGCATCGCAGCCTGGAGGCATTGCTGGCCGAGTCCGATTTCGTCTGCCTGTGCCTGCCGTTGACCGCCGCGACCGAGAACCTGATCGGCGCGCCACAGCTGGCGCTGATGAAGCCATCTGCGATCCTGGTGAACATCTCCCGTGGCCGAGTGCTGGACGAGGCGGCTTTGCTCCAGGCCCTGGCCGAGCGGCGCATTCGTGGTGCCGGGCTGGACGTGTTCGTGCAGGAGCCGCTGGCGGCCGATTCGCCGCTGCTGCAACTGGACAACCTGGTGGTCACCCCGCATATCGGCTCGGCCACGCTGGAGACCCGCGAAGCCATGGCCCGCTGCGCGGTGGACAACCTGCTGGCCGCGCTGGCCGGCGAGCGGCCGGCGAACCTGGTCAACCCGAGGGCGTGGGAGTTGCGTATGCGTTGAACCTGGCAAGCGTTTCGTTTGCCTGATAACAACAGCTCTTGTGTGATTTCGAGGAGTGGGGCCGCTGCGCAGCCCTGGCCCCACCCACCAAAGGAGCGACGATTCCCGTATGACCTGATCAACAGAGAGACATCCTCATGTCCAAGGACCAACCCGCCTCCGTGCAACCGGCGCGCCGGGCGTTCCTGCGCCAATCCCTGACCCTGATCCCGGTGGCGACCCTCGCCAGCACGGGACTGGGCGGTGCAGTGCTCGCCGACAGCGCCACCCCGGCAGCCGCCGAACCGGCCCGGCCGGTCACCGCGCGCGCCTACCAGCCGACCTTCTTCACCCAGGAGGAGTGGGCCTTCGTCAGCGCCGCCGTGGCCGTGCTCATCCCCACTGATGCCCTGGGCGCGGGCGCGGCCGATGCCGGCGTGCCCGAGTTCATCGACCGCCAGCTCAACACCCGCTACGGCAGTGGCGGGCTGTGGTACATGCAGGGGCCATTCCACCCCGACGCCCCCAGCGAGCTGGGCTACCAGCTCAAGCTCAACCCCCAGGAGATCTACCGGCTGGGCATCGCCGAGACCGACGCCTGGTGCAAGGCGCAGTTCGGCAAGGCGTTCGCCCAGCTCGATCTTGCGCGCCAGCAGCAGGTACTGGAGGCCCTGGACGGCGGTACGGTGACATTTGCCTCGTTGCCGGCGGCCACCTTCTTCAACATGCTCTGGCTCAACACCCGCGAAGGCTTTTTCAGTGATCCGCTGCACGGCGGCAACCAGGGGTTGGTCGGCTGGAAGCTGGTGGGCTTCCCAGGCGCTCGCGCCGATTTCATGGACTGGGTGGAGCGCGACGAGCGTTATCCGTTCCCGCCGGTCTCCATCAGCGGCGAGCGGGGTTGAAGCATGAGCCAGATGAAAAAAGTCGATGTAGTCATCGTCGGGTTCGGCTGGGCCGGGGCGATCATGGCCAAGGAGCTGACAGAGGCCGGCCTGCAGGTGCTCGCCTTGGAGCGTGGCCCGGCCCGGGACACCTACCCGGATGGCGTCTACCCGCAGACCATGGACGAGCTGACCTACAACTCGCGCAAGAAGCTGTTCATGGACATCTCCCGCGAGACCGTGACCCTGCGCCACAGCGTCAACGACGTGGCCGTGCCGTATCGCCAGTTCGGCGCCTTCCTGCCCGGCACCGGCACGGGTGGGGCGGGGCTGCACTGGTCCGGCGTGCATTTTCGCGTCGACCCGGTGGAGCTGCGCCTGCGCAGCCACTACGAGGAGCGCTACGGCAAGGCCTTCATCCCCGAAGGCATGACCATCCAGGACTTCGGCGTGAGCTACGAAGAGCTGGAGCCGTACTTCGATTTCGCCGAGAAGGTGTTCGGCACCTCCGGCACGGCCTGGTCGATCAAGGGCCAGGTGGTGGGCCGCGACAAGGGCGGCAACCCGTTCGCCGCCGACCGCTCCAGCGACTTCCCGCTGGTGGCGCAGAAGAACACCGTGTCGGCGCAACTGTTCGAGAAGGCCGCCCGTGAAGTCGGCTATCACCCCTACAACCTGCCGTCGGCCAACACCTCCGGGCCTTACACCAACCCGTACGGCGCGCAGATGGGACCGTGCAACTTCTGTGGTTACTGCAGCGGCTATGCCTGCTACATGTACTCCAAGGCCTCGCCCAACGTGAACATTCTGCCGGCCCTGCGCCAGGTGCCGAACTTCGAGTTGCGCAACAATGCCCATGTGCTGCGGGTCAACCTGACCGAGGATAAACGCCTGGCCACCGGCGTGACCTATGTCGACAGCCAGGGGCGCGAGGTCGAGCAACCGGCCGACCTGGTGATCCTCGGCGCCTTCCAGTACAACAACGTGCGCCTGATGCTGCTCTCGGGCATCGGCAAGCCTTACGATCCGGTCAGCAACCAAGGCGTGGTGGGGCGCAACTTCGCCTACCAGAACATCTCCACCGTGACCGCGTTCTTCGACCGCGACAGCCACCACACCAACCCCTTCATCGGTGCCGGCGGCAACGGTGTGGCGGTGGACGATTTCAACGCCGACAACTTCGACCATGGCCCCCACGGTTTCGTCGGTGGCTCGCCGTTCTGGGTGAACCAGGCGGGCGCCAAGCCGATCTCCGGCACCAAGGTGCCGCCGGGCACGCCGAAATGGGGCAGTGGCTGGAAGGCCGCGGTGGCCGACAGCTACCGGCACATGCTGTCGATGGACGCCCACGGCGCGCACCAGTCCTACCGCGACAACTACCTGGACCTGGACCCGGTGTACAAGGACGCCTACGGCCAGCCGTTGCTGCGCATGACCTTCGACTGGAAGGACAACGACGTGAAGATGAACCGCTTCATGGTCGAGCGCATGGGCAAGATCGCCGAAGCCATGGGGCCCAAGGCGATCAGCGCGGGGAAAAAGGCCTTCGGCCAGCACTTCGATGCCTCCACCTACCAGACCACTCACCTCAATGGCGGCGCAATCATGGGCACCGACCCGAAGACCAGCGCGCTCAACCGCTACCTGCAATGCTGGGACGTGCACAACGTGTTCGTGCCCGGCGCCTCGGCCTTCCCCCAGGGCCTGGGCTACAACCCCACCGGGCTGGTGGCGGCGTTGACCTACTGGTCGGCGCGGGCGATCCGCGAACGCTACCTGAAGAACCCCGGCCCACTGGTGCAGGCATGAGGAGGCCGGTCATGAAACTCAAGACACTGTTCATCGCCATGCTCGGCCTGGGTGCGAGCACCTTGCTGCACGCCGCCGACGGCGTCGATCCAGCCTTGGTCAAGCAGGGCGAGTACCTGGCCCGTGCCGGCGACTGCGTGGCCTGCCACACCGCCAAGGGCGGCAAGCCCTTCGCCGGCGGGCTGCCGATGGAGACGCCGATCGGCACCCTCTATTCGACCAATATCACCCCGCACGCCAGCGGCATCGGCCAGTATCGCTACGAAGACTTCGAGCGCGCCGTGCGCCAGGGCATCGGCAAGGATGGCAGTACGCTGTATCCGGCCATGCCATACCCGTCCTATGCCCGGGTCAGCGATCAGGACATGCAGGCGCTGTATGCCTACTTCATGCACGGCGTGCAGCCGGTGGCGCAGCAGAACAAGGCCAGCGACATCCCTTGGCCATTGAGCATGCGCTGGCCGCTGGCGTTCTGGCGTGGGTTGTTCGCGCCCGAGGTCAAGCCGTTCGAAGCCGCAGGGCGTGATCCGGTGGTGGCGCGGGGTGCCTACCTGGTCGAAGGGCTGGGCCATTGCGGCGCCTGTCATACGCCACGGGCGATCACCATGCAGGAAAAGGCATTGGATACCAACGACGGCGACGCCTTCCTGGCCGGCAGCGCACCGCTTGAGGGCTGGATCGCCAAGAGCCTGCGCGGCGACCACAAGGACGGCCTGGGCAGTTGGAACGAGGCGCAGATCGTCGCCTTCCTCAAGACCGGCCGCAACGAGCGCACCGCGGTGTTCGGCGGCATGAGCGACGTGGTCGAGCACAGCATGCAGTACATGAGCGATGCCGACCTGACGGCCATTGCCCGCTACCTGAAGACCTTGCCGCCGAGCAACCCGGACGACCAGCCGTTCCAGGCGGACCCCAGCGCGGCCCAGGCGCTGTGGCAAGGCAATGACGGCAAGACGGGCGCGGCGTTGTACGTGGACAACTGCGGGGCTTGCCACCGTACCGACGGCCAGGGCTATGCCCGGGTGTTCCCGGCGCTGGCAGGCAATCCGGTGGTGCAGGGGCAGGATGCCACCTCGCTGATCCACATCGTGCTGGAAGGCGCGACCCTGCCGGCCACGGCGAGCGCGCCGTCGACGTTCAGCATGCCCGGCTTCGGCTGGCGGCTGTCGGACCAGCAGGTGGCCGATGTGGTCAACTTCATTCGCAGCAGCTGGGGCAACCAGGCCGCGGCGGTGACCGCGGGGCAGGTGGCGGCGCTACGCAAGGCAGCACCGGTGCCGCTCAAGGCTCAGACGCTGATCGGTGATACCACGGGGATTGCGGAGCCTTGATCGACAGGCTCGATTGACAGGGAGGTGTTGTGGGAGGGGGCTTGTTCCGCGATGGCCGCTTGGCCAGATCGCGGGGCAAGCCCGCTCCCACCGGCTGCCGATTACGCCGCCGAATACCTCGAAATCACTTCAGCATGTTCTAATAAATTACATTTGATATAACTCATAACTATTTGAATTATATAAATTAATTTTTAGCAACTGCATGCTGGGCGCATTGCTCGTAATACGTCTGCTTGATCGCCGCAGGCTTCAGCCGCGAGCGACTGTTATACGTCTGCTCGGTGATCCCGAACGCCGTCATGCGCATCCATGGCTTGGCGAACTTGCGTGCCTGCAGCTTCTTGCGCGTGGCATACAGGGTCACCCCGGAAAGCTTGGCCTGTTGCGCCTCGGCGGCGATCTGCGCGCCCCAGCCGCACACCTGGCGATCGTTCTGGCTCAGGGCCCGGGCCTGGGCGCCAAAGGCGGTCGTGGCCAGCAGGCAGCCAGCCACGGTTGCTAGAATTACGCGCATGTTGCTGTCCTAAGCATCTGAAGGAAAACGAAGTTTGCCCGCGCTTTCGACGCCTGGGGGCCAGCAGTTTGCCGTCAGGCGATGGCCATTTGCAGGCCATCGCGCGAACGCCAGCGCAACGATTGCAGGGCCAGGGCGGCAACCCACAACACGCTGATGCCGTAGTTGAGGCGCTGGTACAGGCCGAACAGTTCACCGCCTTGCGCGGCTTTGGCCATCAGCACCACGGTGATCATCGCCAGCACCGAGCACAGTAGCGACCACCTTCCCAGCCAGGGGGAACCTGCCACGCGTTTGCCCAGCCAGATCCACAACACGCTGGCCAGGGTCAGCGAGAGGAACATCAGCAGGCCGCTGAGGTTGTGCATCTGTTGCGAGAATGACGGCTCCAGCGGCGCGCAGCCCTGGTCGCAGGGGAACCAGCCGGTACCCAGGCTGCCGACAGCGTGCAGCAGCACCAGCCCCGCGCTCAACCGAGCCAGACCCGAGTACTGCCAGCGCCGCGCCAGGCCCCAGGCGAACAGGCCGAAGAGCAACGCCAAGGGGAAGTTGTTGACCCAGGGCGAGAAGCCATGGGTCGGCGCGCCGACCGCGCCGAGCTGGCTCATGGCCTGTTGCAGATGGTCGTAGCCGGGATAGGCCAGGGCGGTCAGGCCAACGCCCGACAACAGCCAGAGCGGAATGAGCAGGCCAGTGGCGAGCAGCAGGCGATCGAACGTCTTCATGCGGTTTCCTTCCTTGGAGAGAGCAGGTCGCAGCCTACAGCGCGGGCATGTCCCTTGACCAGGCTCAATCGCCAACGAGCAGCATCACCAGCAGTACGCAGGCCAGCAGCGCCAGGTAGGCCCGGGCATGCACGTGGTCGGGGATGCGCCCCAGCAACGGCGCGGCCAGGTGCATGCCCAGCCAGGCACCGACGGTCATAACCAGGGCGGCGCGCAGGTCGATCAGCCCGAGCACGCCGGAGCCCAGGTCAGCCTGACTGCTCGGCACCAGGGCATAGACCAGCGTGGCCGCCAGGGCCATGGGCAGCGACAGCGGATTGGCCATGGCAGTGGCGGTGCGCATACTGGCGCCGCGGCGGCGCATCAGCGGCACGGTCATCACGCTGCCACCGACGCCAAGCAGCGCCGCCAGCGCGCCGATGGGCAGGCCGGCGAGGGTTGCGCCGGTACGGCTCATTTCAGCCAGTGCCTGCCCGCTTGTGCGGACGAAGCCCGGGCGCAGCCAGGCATCGAGCAGGCTGAGCAGGAGATAGGCGATGAACAACCCGCGCAGCCAGGCGCTGGTCACGTACAGGGCGGCCCAGGCGCCGAGCAGCGCCCCTATGGCTATAGCCGGCGCCAGGGGCCGCACCAGGTCCCAGCGCAGGCTGCCGGCTCGGTGGTGGCGCCAGGTGGCCAGGGCGCTGCTGAAGATCATCACCGTGGCCGAGGTGGCCACGGCGATCTGCATGGCATGCTCCGCCACGGCCGTGCCTGCGCCGTGGCTGGTCAGCAGCAGGGCATAGAGCAGCGGCACGGCGAAGAACCCGCCGCCGAAGCCGAACAGCAAGGTGGTGACGCCGGCACACAAGCCGAACAAGCCAAGCAGAGGGTAGAGCATGGGAACAGCCTCAGGGACAGGACAGGGGCTCTCAGCGTAGGCCCCTGCCTCTTGGCCGGCTTGCGCCAATTGGCCAATAATCATCGCATCACGGCCAGAGCCTGCTGTCATGCGCAATGTTCCCCTGTCCCAGATCGATGCCACCCCCCGTGCGGTACTGGCCATCGCCACCGATTACCCGCCCGACACCCTGTTGCCCAGGCACGTCCATCGCCGGGCGCAATTTCTGTACGGGATGAGCGGGCTGATGGAGGTGTTGACCGACGATGGCGCCTGGGTCATTCCACCCGGCAGCGGCGTGTGGATTCCTCCCGGCAAGCCGCACCAGGTGCGCATGCGCGGCGTGAGTACCCGCAGCCTCTACATCGAGCCGACAGCACTGCCTCGCCCGGGGCCGCTATGCGAGGCATTGCGTGTCCAACCGCTGCTGCACCAGCTATTGCTGGCCAGCGCCGAAGTGCCGGCCCTGCATGACGAGGCGGGGCGCGACGGCCTGCTGTTGGGGCTGTTGTTGCACGAGCTGGGCCAGGCCGAGCGCCTGCCGCTGTTCGCGCCGATGCCGACGGAGCCGCGTTTGGCGGCCCTGTGCCAGGCGTTCCTGGCGCAGCCGTTGATCCATGCCCGGGCCGAGGCCTGGGCGCGTCAACTCAACTGCAGCCCGCGCACCTTCAGCCGGCGTTTTCGCGAGCAGACCGGGCTGTCGTTCGGCCAATGGCGCCAGCAGGCCTGCCTGATGGCGGCGGTGACACGCCTGGCGGCAGGCGAGGCGGTGACGGCCATCGCCCTGGACCTGGGCTACGAGAGCCCCAGCGCATTCTCCAGCCTGTACCGCAAGGTCATGGGCCACACGCCCTCGGCGGCGCGCCACGGCGCATGAAAACCCGCCCGGACGTATGTGATCGTACAACTGCTTGCGCTATCATCGCGCCTGTCTTCCACAACCAGACAGACAGGGCATGACAGAGCAGCAGGTACAGGCACGGACCCGGCGCAAGCCACGCAGTCTGGCCCAGGAACTGGTCACGGTGCTGACCGAGCGCATTCGCAGCGGCCAGCTCAAACGCGGCGACAAGCTGCCCACCGAATCGCAGATCATGGCCGAGGAAGGGGTCAGCCGCACGGTGGTGCGTGAGGCCATCTCGCGGCTGCAGGCCGCAGGCCAGGTCGAGACCCGCCACGGTATCGGCACCTTCGTGCTGGACACCCCAAGTACCGGGGGTTTTCGTATCGACCCGGCGACCATCGTCACCCTGCGCGAGGTGCTGGCGGTGCTGGAGTTGCGCATTGCCCTGGAGATCGAGTCGGCGGGCCTTGCGGCCGAGCGTCGCAGCGACGAGCAACTGGCCGGCATGCGCGCCGCGCTGGACGAGCTCAACGAGGGCGCGGCCCATGCCTCGGATGCGGTGTCGGCGGACTTCCAGTTCCACCTGCGCATTGCCCAGGCCAGCGGCAATCACTACTTCGCCGACATCATCAATCACCTGGGCACCAGCATCATCCCGCGTACCCGGCTCAACTCGGCGCGCCTGGCCCATGACGACCAGGCGCATTACATGAGCCGGTTGATGCACGAGCACGAAGCGATCTACGAGGCGATCGCCCGACGTGACAGCGAAGGCGCCAAGATGGCCATGCGCATGCACCTGAGCAACAGCCGCGAACGCCTGCGCCAGGCCCATGAAGAGGCCGAGGCGCAGCGGGGCTGACGTCCGAGGTGGTCAAACGCGTGGGAGCCCGGTATCAGGCCTGCTCCCACGTCGTTTCCAATCGCGTTTCCAGGTAGTCAGACTGCCCCTTCGCTCCACTGTCCATTCACCAGCCGCCGCAGCCCCAACGGGTTGCCATCGCGCAACGCCTCCGGCAGCAAAGCCTGCGGGTAGTTCTGGTAGCACACCGGCCGCAGGAAGCGATCGATCGCCAGCGTTCCCACCGAAGTGCCACGGGCATCCGAGGTCGCCGGGTAAGGCCCGCCATGGACCATGGCGTCGCACACCTCGACCCCGGTCGGGTAGCCATTGACCAGGATGCGCCCGACCTTCTCTTCGAGCAGCGGCACCAGCCAGGCAAAGGCCTCGAGGTCGTCCGGCTCGCCGATCAGCGTGGCGGTGAGCTGGCCGCGCAGGCCGAGCAGGGCGGCGCGCAACTGTGCCTCGTCGGCGACCTCCACGGCCACCGTGGCCGGGCCGAACACCTCCTCCTGCAGCAGCGGGTCGGCCTCTGCCAGCAGGCGGGCATCGGCCTTGAACAGCTGGGCGCGGGCCTGATCGCCTAGCTGCGGCTGCCCCGCCAGATGCTGGATGCCGGCGTGGGCCTGCAGATGCTCCAGGCCGCCGACATAACTGCGCAGACCGCCGGCATTGAGCAACGTCTGGCCGGCCTGCTGATCCAGGTGCTGGCCCAACTCGCCCAGCAGTTGGCTGAAGCCTGGGGACTGCAAGCCGATCACCATCCCGGGATTGGTGCAGAACTGACCGGCGCCCAGGCACACCGAGCCTGCCAGTTCGCGGGCGATGGCCTCGCCGCGCTTGGCCAGGGCGCCGGGCAGGACGATCACCGGGTTGATGCTGGACATCTCGGCGAACACCGGAATTGGTTGCGGCCGTTCGGCGGCCATGCGGCACAGCGCGTCGCCGCCTTTAAGCGAGCCGGTGAAGCCGACGGCCTGGATGGCCGGGTGCTTGACCAGCCATTCGCCGACACCACCGCCGAACACCATGTTGAACACGCCCTTGGGCATGCCGGTGCGGTCGGCGGCCCGCAGGATGGCGCAGGCCACCAGGTCGGCGGTGGCCATATGGCCGCTGTGGGCCTTGAACACCACCGGGCAGCCGGCGGCCAGGGCCGCGGCGGTGTCGCCACCTGCGGTGGAGAAGGCCAGCGGGAAGTTGCTGGCACCGAACACCGCCACCGGGCCGACCCCGATGCGCATCTGGCGGATGTCCACCCGTGGCAGCGGCTGACGCTCGGGCAGCGCCAGGTCGATGCGCGCGCCGAGGTAGTCGCCGCGACGCAGCACCTGGGCGAACAGGCGCATCTGGCCGCTGGTGCGGCCGCGCTCGCCCTGGATGCGCGCGGCGGGCAGGGCGGTTTCACGGCAGACGATGGCAACGAAGTGGTCGTCGAGTTCGTCCAGTTCGGCGGCGATGGCTTCGAGGAACTCGGCGCGGCGGGCTGGGGGCAGTTGGCGGAATGCGCTGAAGGCTTCGGCGGCGGCGCGGGCGGCGCGGTCGACTTCGCCCTCGGTGGCCTGGACGAAGCTGTAGGGCAGCGCTTCGCCGCTGGTGGCGTCGAGGCTGTGCAGGCGTTGTGGGCCAAGGGCGCTGCGCTGGCCGGCGATGAAGTTGTGGCCGAGGATATTGGGCATGGAAACTCCAGGATGAGTGATGAGCCAGTGCGTGGGAGCGGGCTTGTCCCGCGATTGCATCATCGCGGGGCAGGTCCGCTCCCACGCCACCTGTGTCGTTCAGGTAATAGGGGCTGGGTTGAACAAGGTGATGTCGTTGTGCAGCCGGTACTGTTCGGCCCAGGTCTGCCTGCGGCCGCTGGCCACGTCCAGGTAGTAATGGAACAGCTCCCAGCCCAGCTCCTCGATGCTCGCCCGGCCGCTGGCGATGCGCCCGGCGTCGATGTCGATGAGGTCCGGCCAGCGCTGGGCCAGCTCGCTGCGGGTACACACCTTGACCACCGGCGCCATGGCCAGGCCATAGGGCGTGCCGCGACCAGTGGTGAACACGTGCAGGTTCATCCCGGCCGCCAGTTGCAAGGTGCCGCAGACGAAGTCGCTGGCCGGGGTGGCGCAGAAGATCAGGCCCTTGCGCGTTACCCGCTCGCCGGGCCCGAGTACGCCCTGGATCGCGCCGCTGCCGGACTTGACGATCGAGCCCAGGGCTTTTTCGACGATGTTTGACAAGCCACCTTTCTTGTTGCCCGGCGTGGTGTTGGCGCTGCGATCGGCGGCGCCCTGCTGCAGGTAGCGGTCGTACCAGTCCATTTCGCGCACCAATGCTTCGGCGACCTCCGGCGTTTCGGCGCGGGAGGTGAGCATGTAGATGGCGTCGCGCACCTCGGTAACTTCCGAGAACAGCACCGTCGCGCCGGCGCGCACCAGCAGGTCGGCGGCATAGCCCAGCGCCGGGTTGGCGGTGATGCCGGAGAAGGCGTCGCTGCCGCCGCACTGCATGCCGAGGATCAGTTCGCTGGCCGGCACGCTCTCGCGGCGGCGCTGGTCGAGCTTTTTCAGGCGGGTCTCGGCCAGGGCCATGATCTGCTCGATCATCTCGCCGAAGCCCAGCGTCGCATCCTGCAGGCGGTACAGCCACGGCTCGCTGAGGTCCACGGACGGATCGCCGTCGTGCATCACCTGGCCGGCCTGGAGCTTTTCGCAGCCCAGGCTGATGACCAGCGCCTCGCCGCCAAGGTTGGGGTTGCGCGCCAGGTTGCGCACGGTGCGGATCGGAATGTAGGCGTCGCGGGCGTTGATCGCCACGCCGCAGCCGTAGCTGTGGGTGAGGGCGACCACATCGTCGACATTGGGGTAGCGAGGCAGCAGTTCGGCGCGGATACGCTTGACCGCATGGTCGAGCACGCCGGTCACGCACTGCACGGTGGTGGTGATGCCGAGGATGTTGCGGGTGCCGACGCTGCCGTCGGCGTTGCGGTAGCCCTCGAAGGTGAAGCCGTCGAGTGGCGGCAGGGGGGCGGGTACGGCGTCGCAGCGTGGCAGGCTGGCAAGCTCGGGCGCGGCCGGCATCGCCAGTTGATCTTCCTTGACCCAACTGCCCTGGCGCAGGTCTGCCAGGGCATGGCCGATGACCTGGCCATAGCGGCGCACCGCCTCGCCCTTGCGGATGTCCACGGTGGCGACCTTGTGGCTCTGCGGCACGCCCTCGACCAGGGTCAGGCCATCGGCAAAGCGCGCGCCTTCGCCCAGGCCGCCGTCGTTGACCACCACCACGACGTTGTCGTCGGGGTGCAGGCGCACGTAGCGGGGCGACTCGGAATGTTCGATCAGCTGCATGGTTCAGGCCCTTCTTGTCTTGTCTCTCAGGCGTGGTGCTGTCGCCGGCGCCGTTGGGCGCCGACGTGTCCGGCTTACTGGCGGGCCAGTTCCGCATCGGGCGCAGGTTCGTGCTTGGGCGGCTCCTTGAGCTCGATGCGCTTGATCGGGCCGACGATCACCAGGTAGCTGAACACCGCCACCAGGGCGTTGGCGCCCACATACACCAGAGCCCATTTGAACGAACCGGTGGCGCTGATGATGTAGCCGATGACGATCGGCGTGGTGATCGAGGCGATGTTGCCGAAGGTGTTGAACAGCCCGCCCGACAGGCCGGCGATCTGCTTGGGCGAGGTGTCGGCGACCACCGCCCAGCCCAGGGCGCCGATGCCCTTGCCGAAGAACGCCAGGGTCATGAAGCCGACCACCATCCATTCGGCCTCGACGTAGTTGCAGAACACCATGGTGGTCGACAGCAGCAGGCCGCAGACGATCGGCAGCTTGCGCGAGAAGGTCAACGAGTTGCCGCGGCGCAGCAGCCAGTCCGACAGCACCCCGCCGAGCACCCCGCCGATGAAGCCGCATACCGCCGGCAGTGAAGCGATGAACCCGGCCTTGAGGATGGTCATGCCGCGTTCCTGCACCAGGTACACCGGGAACCAGGTGAGGAAGAAGTAGGTGATGGCGTTGATGCAGTATTGGCCGAGGTAGACGCCCAGCAGCATGCGGCTGGTCAGCAGCTGCTTGATGTAGCCCCATTTCGGGCCGTCGCCGCCGCGATTCTGGTCCATGTCCACCAGGCCGCCGTTCTGTTCGATATGGTCGAGTTCGGCCTGGCCTATGCGTGGGTGCTGGCGCGGGTTGTAGATGGTCTTCATCCACACCGCCGAGAACACGATACCCAGTACGCCCATGACCACGAACACATGTTCCCAGCCGAAGGTGAAGACGATCCAGCCCATGATCGGGGCGAACAGCGCGGTGGCGAAGTACTGCGCCGAGTTGAAGATCGCCGAGGCGGTGCCGCGCTCCTGGGTGGGGAACCAGGCCGCGACGATCCGCGCGTTGCCGGGGAACGACGGCGCTTCGGCGAAGCCCACCAGGAAGCGCAGGGTGAACAGCGTGACCACCGCCCAGGCCACCGGCAGCCCGCCGACGAAGCCCTGCAGCAGGGTGAACAGCGACCAGGTGAAGATGCTGAAGGCGTAGACGTTCTTCGAGCCGAAGCGGTCGAGCAGCCAGCCGCCGGGGATCTGCCCGGCCACGTAGGCCCAGCCGAAGGCGGAGAAGATGTAGCCGAGGGTGACCGCGTCGATGCCCAGGTCTTTCTGCAGGCTGGAGCCGGCGATGGCGATGGTGGCGCGGTCGGCGTAGTTGATGGTGGTCACCAGGAACAGCATCAACAGGATCAGGTAGCGTACATGCGTCTTTTGCGTCGCTTGCATGCTGGTTACTCCCACTCGTTATTTTTATACGGGGATTGGTTGTAGGCCGGAGCGGGGCGTCCCTGCTCCGGCGGCGGCTTTGGCAGGCCGCGGGGTGCTCGCTTATTGCGGGCCCATCTTGTCCATCAGCGCCGCGAGCATCTCGTACTCCTGCGCGGTGAGGTCGGTCAGCGGCGTGCGCACGGGGCCCGCGTCATGACCGGCGAGCTTCGCCCCGGCCTTGACGATGCTCACGGCGTAACCGGCCTTGCGGTTGCGGATGTCCAGGTACGGCAGGAAGAAGTCGTCGATCAGCTTGGCCACGGTGGCGTGATCGTCGCGGGCGATGGCGTGGTAGAAGTCCATCGCGGTCTTGGGCACGAAGTTGAACACCGCCGACGAATACACCGGCACTCCGAGCGCCTTGTACGCCGCAGCATACACCTCGGCGGTGGGCAGGCCACCCAGGTAGCTGAAACGATCGCCCAGGCGGCGACGAATCGACACCATCAGCTCGATGTCGCCCAGGCCGTCCTTGTAGCCGATCAGGTTCGGGCAGCGCTCGGCCAAGCGTTCCAGCAGGTCGGCGTTCAGCCGGCAGACGTTGCGGTTGTAGACCACCACGCCAATGTTCACCGCCTTGCACACCGCCTCGACATGGGCGGCGACGCCGTCCTGGCTGGCTTCGGTGAGGTAGTGGGGCAGCAGCAGCAGGCCCTTGGCGCCCAGGCGTTCAGCCTCTTTGGCGTATTCGATGGCCTGGCGGGTCGAGCCACCGACGCCGGCGAGGATCGGTACCGAGGTGGCGCAGGTGTCGACGGCGGTCTTGATCACCTGGCTGTACTCGCTGGCGGCCAGGGAGAAGAACTCGCCAGTGCCACCGGCGGCGAACAGCGCGCTTGCGCCATACGGGGCGAGCCATTCCAGGCGTTTGACATAGCCTGCGGGGTTGAAGTCGCCGGCCGCGTCGAAGTCGGTGACGGGGAACGACAGCAGGCCGTGGGAGAGGATGGATTGCAGTTCTTGTGGATTCATTGTTGTAGGCATCCTGTGGCGCTTGGAAGGAGGGGTACCAAGGTGAGAGGTAAGTTATCGTACAACTTGTTCTGTGACTAGCCCTGTTCAT
Source organism: Pseudomonas soli (assembly GCF_021283165.2). Classification (NCBI taxonomy): domain Bacteria; kingdom Pseudomonadati; phylum Pseudomonadota; class Gammaproteobacteria; order Pseudomonadales; family Pseudomonadaceae; genus Pseudomonas; species Pseudomonas soli. The sequence continues at coordinate 3,348,060 of NZ_CP128543.1, read as the reverse complement.
GGATTTTCTGCGGGGGTACTGATCAGATCTGGCCTCAGCGCGTGGGCAGCCCGCGCCTATAGTCATGACGTGACAGCTCTGCCGGGCTGCGGGAGCGGGCTTGCGCTGCGATAGGGGCGGCGAAACGACACGAGACCTTACGAGTCATCGTATCTCTATGAGGGAGAGAGGAAAAAAGATCGCGGAGACAGGCACAAGCCCGCCGCCCTTTTCCACGGGAGGTGTTCTGGGACCAGCAGAGGGTGACCGTGGGAAACGGGGGCGACCTTGCGCCGCCCCGCGATCAAAGCTAACGAAGCTTCAGAGGGTCAGGCGGCCTGGTTGCGCGTGACCTGGGACTTGCGGACCTGGGCGCGGCAGGCGTCGCCGAAGGCCTGGAACATCTTGATCGAATCGGGGTTCTTTGCCGCCTGCCACTCCGGGTGCCATTGCACCGCGAACAGGAAGGGCGAGATGCTCGGGGCGTGGATCGCCTCGACCAGGCCATCCTCGGCATGGGCGATCGGCTCGATGCCGGCGCCCAGGTTGCGCAGGCCCTGGCCGTGCAGCGAGTTGACGCGAATTTCGTCGCTGCCGAGGGTGTCGCGCAGCCAGCTGCCCGGCTTGATCTTCACGCCGTGCACCTGGGCGTACTGGACCTCGACCGGATCTTCCGGGTTTTCCCGGTGGTCGTTGAAGCCTGGCTCGGCGTAGACCTTCTGGTAGATGTCGCCACCGAGGGCCACGTTGATTTCCTGCATGCCGCGGCAGATGCCGAAGATCGGCAGGCCACGCTTGATCGCCGCCTTGACCAGCGGGATGTCGAACAGGTCGCGGTCCTTGTCCTGGCCCTTGCCGGGCGTCTGGTTGTCCTGGCCGTAGAGGGCCGGGTCGATGTTGCTGCCGGCACCGGTCAGGTACACGCCGTCGGCCATGTCCAGGTAGGTCTCGAGGTCTTCAACGCCGCAGCAGGTGGGCACCAGGACCGGAACACAACCGGAGAACTCGACCAGCGGGGAGATGTATTTGTGAGTCATGACCTGATAGTCATGGCCTTTGCGCTCTTGGCTGCCCATGGTCATGAGGACGACGGGTTTGCGCAGGGAAGGTTGCTTGTTGCCAATGTTGCTGTTGGACATATGTCACCTTGAGACAGGTCATGCCTGTCGTTGTTGTGCAGGCGCACGGCCGGGGCCTTGAGTGCTGCCTGAAGCCCCGAGCACTGCCGGCTCGCCCTGCAGGCGATGTCGGTCGGGGCCTGACTCATAGCTTGCCAGAGCCGTTCGATATGTCAAACGAGTGACGAACCCTCAAGCCGCCATTTTTCGGGGGCTGTAGGCGGTCGGAGCCTTGGGCGACAAGGGTTTGGCGCAAGCTAGGTCAATAATATTTAACGACGCAGTCGGCTCTTTGCACCAATGCAATGTCATGCAGGCATGCTCCGCAAAATCATTACGCCCAGCCCAGCCCAGCCCAGCCCAGCTTTTGCCTTTGCCCTTGCTGTTGCTTCTAAGCGCGCGATAGTTCAGGCGACACAAATTGCGACTTCAGGAGGCCGAACGGAGGGCTTGCGCAGGGAGGTGACGGGCATGGATGCCCGTCAAGCGCCGATCAGGCCATGGATGGCCCGTCGGCGCGTCCTCCCGGAGCGAGCCCGGAGTGAGGGGACCCCGGAGCGAAGCGTAGGGGGCGTATGAACGGAGCCGAACGGTTTTGCCTCCTTTTCCCAAGAGAAAAGGAGGTCGCCGTAAAGGCGAAAAGGTGAGTATGCGTTGACATGGCGAATGAATGCGCATATGACTTTTAAAACACACGCTGTGTAAGTCAAACTCAAAGTCAAAGTCAAAGTCAAAGTCAAAGTCAAAGTCAAAGTCAAAGTCAAAGTCAAAGTCAAAGTCAATCGGCATCGGTTTTTATAGTTTTAAACGCATTCATTTGCGATGTCGACGCTTAGTCACCTTTCCGCCCTTACGGCGGCTTACTTTGGTCTTGGCCAAAGTAAGCAAAGCCGTTGCGCTCCATTCATCCGGCCCTCCGCTTCGCTCCGGGTTCCCTCACTCCGGCCTTGCTCCCGGGAGGACCGCGCTGAACGCCCCATCCTGGGGCGCAGCGCTTGACGGGCATCCATGCCCGTCACCTCCCTCCGCAAGACCTCCGTTCGGCCTCCTGAAGTCGCGAAGTTACGGGTGGCGCCTGGACTAACGCAGCTAGTCGCTAGTTGCCAGCGTGGGAACTCTAGATCAACATCGCGGGGCAAGCCCGCTCCCACCATAGTTTGACTACGTGATTCAAAGTGGGAGCGGGTTTGCCCCGCGATAGCGTAATGAAGAACAACATATCAGCCACCAACAAAACCAACATATCTGCTCTTGATCTGCTCTTGATCTGCTCTTGATCTGCTCTTGATCTGCTCTTGATCTGCTCTTGATCTGCTCTTGATCTGCTCTTGATCTGCTTTTGATTTTGCTTCTAAGTGCGCGATAGTTCAGGCGCCACCAATTGCGACTTCAGGAGGCCGAGTGGAGTTCTTGCGTAGTGGGGCGACGGCCATGGATGGCCGTCGAGCGCTGCGCCCCAGGATGGGGCGTACAGCGCGGTACCCACGGGAGCAAGAACGGAGCGAGGGAACCCCGTAGCGAAGCGTAGGGGCCGTATGAACGGAGCCGAACGGTTTTGCCTACTTTTGTCAAGACAAAAGTAGGTCGCCGTAAGGGCGAAAAGGTGACTAAATGTCGATATCTTCTACGAATGCGCAAACAAAAATCAAAACAATCACTTCCGACCCCGACCCCGACCCCGACCCCGACCCCGACCCCGACCCCGACCCCGACCCCGACCCCGACCCCGACCCCGACCCCCTCGAAACCACCCCCTCTGATGAACCTTTCATGACAAAACTTCGGTAGCAATCCGCCACCCCCGTCAAAGCCATGGACACCAACAAGGCACCTGGCCATCAGGCCAATCAAGCCTTGAGAACCGGCCTGGGAGCGGGGCAATGGGCACTATGGAACGCTACACGAAAGTGGGAATGCAGGAGCTCGACCAGCGTCTGGCCAAGATCGTCGAGGCCGCCCGCAAGCAGCCCGTCTCGGTCTACCGCTACGGCGCCCCCTGGGTATGGATCGTCTCCCAGGACGACTGGCAGGGCGCCCTGCGCGAGGTGGCCAGCTGCGTGCCGCCGGGCCATTCGCTGGCGCTGCTCAAGCCGCGCATAGAGGCATTGCTGGACGCGCACCAGCCCGCGCTGGCGCTGCTGGCCGAGCAGCAGGGCATGATCATCGCCCCGCGCACGCTGATGCATGTGCTGCTCCTGCAGCTGCTGTATTCGGTGCCCAGCGAGAAGCAGCTCTACGAGCAGCTCAACTACAACCTGCTGTTCCGCTGGTTCACCGGTCTGGAGCTGAAATCGCGGGTGTGGAACTTCAGCCTGTTCAGCCATGACCTCGGCGTGCTGCTGGGCAGTGCCATGGCCGTTTCCCTGCTGCAGCGCATGGTCGACGAAGTGCTCGGCGCGAGCCTGCAGGCCATGCCCGAGTTCAGCCTCAACCTGGCCCTGTTGCACAGCTGGCTGGCCCGCCACCAAGGCCAGCCCGCAACCAGCGACAACCACTAGCAAACCAACGAATTCCTGGCGCTCAAGGGGGCGGTGTGGAGCATTTTTTCTTCAAGCGATGCGGCATGGGCGCAGGGGCGCTGCTGTGCCTGCTGGCGGTCGAGGTGGCCGCGGACGAGGCGCAGCGCCGGGTCGAGATCAATGAATACGTGGTGCGCGGCAACACCGTGCTCGACGCCCAGGCCATCGAAGAGGCGGTCTATCCCTACCTGGGGCCGGACAAGACCCTGGCTGACCTCGAAGGCGCCCGCGAGGCGTTGCAGAAAAGCTATCAGGCCCGGGGCTACCAGTCGGTGTTCGTCGAGCTGCCCGAGCAGAAGGTCGAAGGCGGCGTGGTCTACCTGCAGGTGAGCGAAACCAAGGTCGGCCGCGTGCGGGTGGTGGGCGCCAAGCATTATTCGCCGCTGGAGATCCGTGAACAGGTGCCGGCGTTGGAGGAGGGCAAGGTCCCCGATTTCGCCCAGGTACAGAACGAGCTGGCCACGCTCAACCGTGCCCCGGGGCGGCAGGTCATGCCGCTGGTGCGCGAAGGCCAGCGCCCGGGCACCATGGACGTCGATCTGCAGGTCGAGGATAAGCAACCCTGGAACCTGAGCCTGGGCTTGAACAACGACCACAGCGCCGACACCGAGAAGCTGCGCAGTGTCGTCAGCCTGGGCTACAACAACCTCTGGCAGGCAGGCCACAGCGTCTCGCTGACCTGGTTCACCGCGCCCCAGGACCGTGACAACGCCGAGGTCTGGTCCGGGTCCTACGCCGCGCCGCTGAGCGAGCGCTGGACCGTGCAGTTCTCCGGCTACCACTCCGACAGCAATGTCGCCACGGTGGGCGGCACCAATGTGCTGGGCAAGGGCCATTCCTACGGCGTTTCGGCGATCTACAACCTGCCGGGCGTCGGCGCCTGGGCCAACGCCCTGTCGATCGGCGTGGACTTCAAGGACTTCGACGAACAGGTCGGCCTGGGTGGCAGCAGCGACAAGGTCCCGCTCAAGTACGCCCCGATCACCTTGGGCTATACCGGCTACCGCTTCACCGAACAGGACCAGTTGAGCCTCGGCCTGAGCCTGGTGGCCGGGACGCGCAGCCTGCTGGGCTATGGCAGCGACGATACCGAGTTCGATTACAAGCGCTACCGCGCCGACTCCAGCTTCGCCGCGCTCAAGGGCGACGGCAGCTACACCTTCGACTTCGCCGGCGCCTGGCAGAGCGCTTCCAAGCTGGCGTTCCAGCTGGCCTCGGGGCCGCTGGTGTCGAACGAGCAGTTCGCCGCCGGTGGCGCCACCTCGGTGCGCGGCTATCTCGCCGCCGAACGCACCGGGGACGACGGCCTGCTGTTCTCCCAGGAACTGCGCACCCCATCCATTGGCCGCTACGTCGGCAGCTACATCAGCGACTGGCGCTTCTACCTGTTCGCCGAGGGCGCCCAGTTGCGCCTGCAGGACGCACTGCCCGAACAGGATGACAGCTACAGCCTGGCCAGCGTCGGCGTCGGCACCCGCGCCACGCTCAACGACTGGTTGTCCGGCAGCCTCGACTGGGCCGTGCCGCTCAAGGACGGCCCCAACACCGACAAGAACGCTTCCCGCGTGCACTTCAGCGTGCAGGCGACTTTCTGAACGATTGACCTACTGACCGGCATCGGCCTGGAGACCTCTCATGCAACGCCTGATATTGACCTTGCTGCTGTGCCTGGGCTTCGCCCTGCCGGGCAGCGCCAGCGCCTGGTGGCAGGACGACTGGATGTACCGCAAGCAGATCGCCGTGGACACCACGCCCCAGGGCGCCGGCCTGACCCAGGCGCTGGGCCGCACCGCGCTGCTGGTGCGTCTGCACACCGGCAACTTCAGCTTCGACGGCGTCAGCGAAACCGGCGCGGACATCCGCTTCGTCGCTGCCGACGACAAGACCGTGCTCAACCATCATGTCGAGCAGTTCGATCCGCTGATGGGCATGGCGCTGATCTGGGTCGACGTACCCCGTATAGAAGCCGGCCAGCGCCAGGACCTGTGGATGTACTACGGCAACCCCAAGGCCCAGGCACCCGCCGGGCAGCCGAGCTTCGACGCCGACTACACCGCGCTCTACCACTTCGACGGAGCCACCGCCCGTGACGCCAGCCCTTATGGCAACCAGCTGCAAGGGCCGACGGTCAGCGTCGATGGTGTGATCGGCCGGGCCATCCAGCTCGGTGGCCAAGCCTTGCTACTGCCCGCCAGCGCCTCGCTGCAGCTGCCGGCGGGCGCGGCGTTCAGCTTCAGTACCTGGCTGCGCCAGGACCAGGCGGTGGGTGAGCAACTGCTGCTGGCGCGCCGCGAGGCCGGCCACAGCCTGCTGCTCGGCCTGGCCGAAGGCGTGCCCTTCATCGAGGTGGACGGCCAGCGCGCCGCGGCCAACCAGGCGCTCGGCGCCGGCCAATGGCAGCACCTGGCACTGGTGGGCGAGGGCGGTAACCTCACGCTGCTGGTCGAAGGCCAGCCGGTCGCGCGACTGGCCGCGAGCCTGGCGGCCTTCAGCGGCGCCATCGGCATCGGTGGCGACCTGCCAGCGGCTGGGGGCGAGGCCGCCGGCCACTACGCGACCTTTGTCGGCGCCCTGGACGAGCTGCGTGTTTCCCGCGTCGCCCGCAGCCAGGCCAGCCTGCAGGCCGACGTGCTGGCCCAGGGTGCCGAGTCGCGCCTGGTGGTCTATGGCGTCGACGAGGAACAATCCGGTTTCGGCTTCGGCGGCCTGGGCTTCCTGCTCAAGGCGGTGCCGGTGGACGCCTGGGTGATCATCGCTGTTCTGGTGCTGATGATGGTGCAGTCGTGGGTGATCATGCTGCGCAAGCAGCGCACGCTCAATCGCGTCACCGCCGCCAATACGCGCTTTCGCGAGCGTTTCGCCACGGTCGGCACGCGCCTCGAGCAGTTCGCCGACGATCGCGAACTGCATGACCGGCTGACCGACTCCTCGCTGTGGCGCCTGTACCTGGTGGCGGTGCAGGAAATCCGCACCCGCCGCGCCCAGGGCGCCGACACCAGTGAAGTGTCCGCGGCCACCATCGAGGCCATTCGCTGCTCCATGGACGGCGTGCGCACCCGCGAGAACCAGGCGCTGTCCTCGAAACTGTCGACCCTGTCCAACGCCATCGCCGGCGGCCCCTACATCGGCCTGCTGGGCACGGTGCTGGGGATCATGGTGGTGTTCCTCGGCACCGCCATGGCCGGCGACGTCAACATCAACGCCATCGCCCCGGGCATGGCCGCGGCGCTGCTGGCCACCGCCATGGGCCTGTTCGTCGCCATCCCCGCGCTGTTCGGCTACAACCGCCTGACCACGCGCAATCGCGAAGTCAGCGCCGACATGCGGGTGTTCGTCGACGAGTTCATCACCCGCCTGGCCGAGCTGCACGGCGAGGGCCAGGCCGGTGAAGCGGCGCTGCGTCCGGCCGGGCGCAGCGTCAACCCGTCGATCCCGGCGTGAGGAGGCAGGCATGGCATCCGTGAACAACGCCCAAGACGACGACGCCGACGCCGCGGTCGACAGCATCAACATCACCCCGCTGGTGGATGTGCTGATGGTGGTGCTGGTGATGTTCATCCTCACCGCCACCGCGCAGGTCTCCGGGATCCAGGTGCAACTGCCCAAGGCCAGCGCCACGGTGTCGCTGGCCCAGCCCAAGACCAAGGCGATCTCGATCAACGATGCCGGCCAGGTATTCCTCGATGCCTACCCGGTGACGCTGCAGGAGCTGGAGGACCGCCTGCGCAGCGAAAAGGCGCGCAGCCCGGATTTCCCGTTGATCGTGCGCGGTGACGCGGGCGTGCAGTACCAGAAGGTGGTCGAGGTGCTCGACCTGCTGCGCCGTCTCGAGCTGGCCCAGGTCGGGCTGGTTACCGGCAAGCCGAACCAGGGGTGAGGGCAGGCATGGAACCTAAAGCCAACTTCCGCCGCCTGCTGACCTGGGCCGTGCTCGCCGTCGCTGGCGCGGGCCTGGCCTGGCTGCTGTGGCAGTGGGCCAACGACATGGCCGGGGTGCGTCGCGAGGCGCCCAAGGTGCCGGCGATCATCCCGCTGCCGCCGCCTCCACCGCCGCCCCCGCCCGAGCCGCCCAAGGAGCCCGAACCGCAGGTCGAGGAAAAGATCGTCGAGCCGCAGCCGGTGCCCGAGGCCGAGGAGGTCAAGCCCGCCGAGGACGCGCCGGACCCGGCCCAGGACCTGGCCGACCCCATGCAGATGGACGGCGACGCCCAAGCGGGCGGCGACAGCTTCAACGTCGGGGCCGGCAAGGGCGGCGGCATGGCCGGTGGCGGCGGAGGCGGCCTGGGTAGCGGCACCTACAGCCAGTATCTGGCCTATGCCTTCCAGCGCCTGCTGCGCGACAACCCCGAGCTGCGCAACCTGGTGTTCAACCTGCAGGCCGAGATCTGGCTCAGCGCCGCCGGCGAGATCACCCGGGTCGAGCTGCTGCGCGGCAGCGGCGAGCCGGAGGTGGACGCCCAGGTGCTCGCCGCCCTGCGCGGCGCCCGGGCCCTCGACCAGCGCCCGCCGGCCAACCTGACCTTGCCGGTGAAGATCGCCCTGCAGGGGCGCCGGCCATGAACAACGAAGCACGTCTGACCCACAGGAGCTGCAAACCCATGAAGTGCCCAGTCAACCGATTGACCCTGGCGCTCGGCCTGCTGGCCGCCGCCACCGCGGTCGGTCCGGCCGTCGCCCATGCCGCGCCGTCGGAGAACGCGACCGTCAACCTGATCCGCCTGCTGGTGGAACAGGGCGTGCTCAAGCAGGACAAGGCCGACGCGCTGATCGCCCAGGCCGAGCGCGAGGCCCAGCAGGCGCGGGCTGTCAGCGCCGCGCCGATCGTCGCCCAGGCCCCCGCGGCCAACGGCGAGGTGCGCGTGCAGTATGTGCCGGCCATCGTCCGCCAGCAGATCCGCGACGAGATCAAGGCCGAGGTGATGAACACCGCCAAGCAGGAAAACTGGGCCGCGCCCAACACCTTCCCCGACTGGGCCTCGCGCATCAGCTTCGACGGTGACCTGCGCCTGCGCTACGAATCGCGCGGCTACGCCGACGGCAACAGCAACGAGATCGTCGACTTCGCCAAGCTCAACGACAAGGGCCCGTACGACGTCAACGCCAACAGCGGCTCGAACCTGCCGCCGCTGCTCAACACCCGCGAGGACCGCGACAGCCTCCTGCGCCTGCGCGCGCGCTTCGGCCTCAAGGCCCAGCTGGCGGACAACTGGGTGGCCGGCATCCGCGTCGCCACCGGCTCCAACAACAACCCAGTGTCGACCACCCAGAACCTCGGTGGCGGCTTCGGCAAGAAGGACATCTGGCTCGACCAAGGCTATGTCACCTGGACGCCCAGCGAGCAACTGACGTTGACCGGCGGGCGCATCGCCAATCCGTTCATGTCCACCGATATCCTCTATTCCCACGACCTCAACTTCGATGGTGTGGCGGCGATCTTCGACCAGCCGCTGAACCGCGACCTCAGCCTGTTCGGCACCGTCGGCGCGTTCCCTGTGCAGTACAGCGACGACAGCGCCAGCAGCAACGGCCTGGACAAGGAGGACAGCGACAACAAGTGGCTGTACGGCGCGCAACTGGGCGCGAAATGGGCGCTCAACGACCATCACCGCCTCAAGGGCGCGATGGCCTACTACCGCTTCGACGACATCGCCGGCGAGCGCTCCAGCCCCTGTGCGCCCTGGGATGGCCAGCCGGCCTGTGACAGCGACGAAACCCGGCCGACCTTCATGCAGAAGGGCAACACGGTGTTCCTGCTGCGCGACATCACGCCCAATCCGGCCAACCCGGCGGCCACGCCGCAGCCGCAGTTCGTCGGCATCGCCTCGGAGTTCGAGCTGCTCGACCTGAACCTGGTGTGGGACGCCGACTTGCCTCATGACTTCAAGCTGCGCAGCCAGGCCAACTACATCCACAACCTGGCCTATGACGAGGGCGACATGCGCAAGCGTTCGGCCGGCCAGCTGGCCAACAACATCGACGAGAACGGCAACATCAAGAGCGGCGGCGACGCCTGGATGTTGCAGTTCACCCTGGGCAACGCCCTGGACATGCGCAAGGCCGGCGACTGGAACCTGTTCGCCGGCTACAAGCGCATCGAGCCTGACGCGCTGCCGGACGGGTTCAACGATTCGAGCTTCCACCTCGGCGGCACCAACGCCAAGGGCTATTTCCTCGGTGGCAACTACGGCCTGGCCGACAACGTCTACGCTACAGCCCGTTGGTTGAGTAGCGAGGCAGTCTACGGCGCGCCGTTTGACATCGATGTGCTACAACTTGAAGTCAACACGCGTTTCTAGGGAAGGAGCACGGGCATGAACAAGGGAGTCTATCGCCATCGTTGCGCCTGGTTGATGCTGGCGCTGGGCGCAAGCCTGGCCGCCTCGGCGTCGGCCGAAACCCTCGAAGAGCGCCTGCGCACCCAGCTGCGCAGCACCACGCAACAGTTGCAGGCCCTGCAGAGCGAGCAGGCGCAGGCCAGCGCCGCCCGTCAGGCGGCGGAACAGCAACGCGACGCGGCTCTGGGCCAGGTGCGCGAGCTGACCGCGCAACTGGCCAAGGCGCGCGGCCAGAGCGAACAGCTCGCCGGCCAGCAGCAGGCCGTGCACAGCCAGGCTCAGGCGCTGGTGGCCAGCAGCAACGAACAACTGCACAAGTACAAGCAGGCCTATGACGAACTGCTGGGCATGGCGCGCGCCAAGGAAAGCGAGCGTGCCGGCCTGCAGGCACAACTGGCCGAGCGCGATGGCCAGGTGCAGCAGTGCCAGGCGCGCAACCAGCAGATGTACGGGGTGGCCAAGGAGATGCTGGCCGCCTATGAAAAGGTCGATATCGCCGATGTGATGAAGATGCGCCAGCCCTTTGCCGGCTCGGCTCGGGTCCGCTTCGAGGAGCTGGCCCAGGCCTATGGCGACAGACTCTACGAAAGCCAGTTCGACGCCCCCAAGGGCTTGACCCAGTGACGTTTTCTCAACGCAAGGAAGTAAGCACATGACCGAAGTCACCCTGATCGAAACCGTTAGCGCCGACTCCCTGACCAAGCTGCTGCAGGATGCCGGCTGCCGGGTCAATCGCACCGAGCAGAATGCCGTGGTGCAGTTGCTCAGCGCCAGCCAGGGCGTGGGTTACGCCGTACGTTTCGGCAACCGGGCGCTGAACCAGGAAGGCGAGTTCCTCGATTTCACTTTCAGTTGCGCGCTGCGCATCCAGGGCGAGCTGCCCGCGGGCCTGGCCGAGCGCTGGAACGCCACGCGGCGTTTCGCCCGCCTGTCGGTGCAGGGCGAGTTCCTGGTGATGGAGAAGGACGTGGTGGTTGCCGACGGCGTCAGCGAGAAACACCTGCTTGGCAGCCTGTTGCTTTGGGATCGCCTGCTGCAGGAGTTCATTGTCTACCTGCGCGACTACAGCCGTAATGTCGCCGAAACGGCGCCCGAGCAGGTGGCCAGCGACGCGGTGAGCGCTTCGTGACGGCGCGAACCCTGTGGGCTGGCGCTGGCGCGCTGGCCGTTGTCGCAGTGGCGGTCGCCCTGGCCTTGCGCCCGGGCGACGAGCCGGTGGCGGCGGCGCGCCCGGCTTCGCCCGCCACCCTGGTGGCCACCGACAACGGCCCGGTGCTGGCGCGCCTGGGCGAGCAACAGGTGGGCAGCGGCGAGCTCAAGGCGCTGTTCGCCCAGTTGCCCGAAGAGTCCCGCGCCAGCCTGCGCGGCGACCGGCCGGCACTGGAGGCCTGGATCCGCGCCCGCTTGGCGGAAAAGGCCCTGTACCAGCAGGCCGAGGCTCAAGGCTGGCTGCAGCGTCCGGAGATCCAGGTGCAGACCCGCGCGGCCACCGAGCAGATCGTCTTGCGCGACTACCTCGACTCGGTGAGCAAGGTGCCCGACGACTACCCCACCGAAGCCGAGCTCAAGCAGGCCTACGAGGCAGGCAAGGCCGGGTTGCAACTGCCGGCACGCTATCGCCTGAGCCAGATCTTCCTGCGGGTGGAAAACCCCAAGGATGACGAGGCCGTGCGCAAGCAGGCCGCGGCCCTGGCCAAGCAGGCCCAGGCCGCGGATGCGGACTTTGGCGCATTGGCCCGCGAGCATTCGCAGGATGCCGGCACCGCCGCCAACGGCGGCGATACCGGCCTGCAGGCCTTGGCGCAACTGTTGCCGGAGGTGCGCGGGGTGGTGCCGAAACTCAAGGTGGGCAGCGTCAGCGAGCCGGTGCAGAGCGCGGCGGGCTATCACATCATCAAGCTGGTGGAACAGCAGCCGGCCCGGGCGGCGACCTTCGACGAGGTGGCCCCGCGCCTGCGCCAGGTGCTGCGTGCCCAGCGCCAGGAGCAGGTGGCCAAGGCCTATGTCGAGGGCATGTTCGACACTGCCACCCTCAGCATCGACGGCGCGGCGCTCAACCAGGTGCTGGAAAGCAGCCGCTAGCCGCCTACAACCATGGAAGAAGCGGGCCTGCCGACGCGGGCCTGCGGGAGGCGAGGGATGCCTATCGATCTGTCCCGGGGGCGAGCCCCTGATACCAGCGTGCCCGTCGTTCGCCCCCAGGTGCCGCTGGCCCTGGACGAACAGACTCTGAACTGTTTTCTGGTCACAGCGCGCTGCGGTTGTTTCATGCAGGCGGCGCGGCGGCTCAACCTCAAGCCGGTGGCTTTGCGCAAGCGCCTGGCGGCGCTGGAGGCACGCCTGGGCTACAGCCTGTTCGTCAACCGCAACAACAACCCGGTGCTCAGCCAGCAGGGCGAGCGCCTGCAGCAGGTGCTCCAGGCCCGCGAACCGGTGGTGCCACCGGCGCGGGAAGCCAGCGCCAGTGTGCGCCTGGCCGTGGCCGAACCACTGCTGCAGGACCTGCTGGGCCGCAACCTGATCAACTTCGTGCGCCAGCATGCCGGCATGCGCCTGGAGGTGGCCACGCTCGATGGCCGCCAGGTACCCGAGCAGGCCGCGGATGTGGCGTTATGGCTGGGCGACCTTGACCAGGGCGCCCACAGAGGCTGTTTTGCCGACACCACCGCCGAAGCCCTGGCCACCCTTGAGTACCTGCCGCATATCGCCAAGCGCTATGCCCGCGAGGCCAACCGCCCGACCAGCCTGGCGCACCTGCAGGACTACATGCTGGTGCAATGGCAAGGTGAGGTCGGCGTGCAGGCGTTGACGCCCTGGCAGGCGCTGTTGAGCACCCGCTCGGCCGGCGTGACGCAGATCCAGGACTACGAGATGTACTGCCAGCTGATCAAATGCAGCGCCAGTGTCGGTTTGCTGCCGCACTACGCGGCGCATCTGGATCGTGGCCTGCTGGCCTTGCCGGGGTTGTTCCGCGAGCCGATGCGCCGGCGCGTGTGGCTGGCGGTCGATGAGCGTACCGAAGCCGATCCGTTGGTGCAGGTGATGGTCGGGGCGATCCGCGCCGCGTTCGAGGAGCGCCGGGAATGGTTTGCCGGCCGTTAGGGTCAGCCGGCCTTGCGCAGCGTCAGATTGATCCGCCGTTCGCCCATGCGCGGATGCACGCCAGGCTTGATAGGCAGCACGCCATGAAAGCGCAGGCGGTCCTCGCCGCCCCACACCAGCACGTCGCCGTGGTTCAGCGGGATGCGTCGGGTTCGGTCCGAGCGCTGCAGCCCGCCGAACAGGAACACTGCGGGCAGGCCCAGCGAGATCGAGACGATCGGATGGGCGTAGTCCTGCTCGTCGCGGTCCTGATGCAGACTCAGGCGGGTACCCGGCAGGTAGTGGTTGATCAGGCAGGCATCCGCCACGAAGCCGTCGAAACCGGCCTGGGCAGCTGCGCGCGAGGCCAGCTCGAGCAGCACCTGGGGCAGGGCGGGCCAGGGCTTGCCACTGACCGGGTCGGTGGCAGAGTAACGATAGCCGCTTGCGTCGCTGACCCAACCCAGCGCGCCGCAATTGCTCAGCGCCACGGCCATGCGCAGGCCGCCGGGGGTCTGCATGTGGCGAAACGGCGCCGCGCGCAGCACCGGGCGCAAGGCATCGAGCAGGGGCTCGAGTTCCGCCAGGGCGAAACCTGGCAGCAGCGTGGTGTGCGCGGCCAACTGCTGGGGGTGTGCGTCGAACAGATCGAGATCGGACTGGATCATGCCAAGGGCTGCTTGGGGGTGTCCGCACAGTGTATCGCGATGCCCCGGCGCGTGGGGCATCGCGAGCCACTGCGCCGCCTCAGAGGCTGAGGGTCAGGCTGACACTGACATTGCGCGGTTCGCCCGGCAGCACCCATGAACTGTTGTATGAGCGCTCATAGTACTTGCGGTCGAACAGGTTGTTGAGGTTCAGGCCCACGGTGACCTGCTCGCTGGCCTTGTAGTGCGCCAGCAGGTCGACCGTGCTGTACGAGGGCAGGGTGAAAGCGCTGCCAGCCTGACCGGAGCGCTCGCCGACATAGTTGAACGCCGCCCCCAGGTCCGAACCGCGCAGGGCGCCATTCTGGAACTCATACACGCCCATCACGCTGCCGCTGTTACGGGCAATGCCCAGCAGGTCGCTGCCCTTGGGCAGGCTGGCATCGCCCTTGGTGACCTCGGCATCGATGTAGGCATAGGCGCCGATCACCCGCACCGCCTCGCTGAGCTGGCCGCTGAACTGCAGGTCCAGGCCTTGGCTGCGCGCCTTGCCGGCCGCGATGCTCTCGCCCAGGGCATCGGTGGTGATGACATTCTCCTTGTCGATATGGAACAGCGCCACCGTGGCGCCCAGGCGGCTGTCGAACAGGTCGAGCTTCAGGCCGGTCTCGTAGCCGATGCCTTTCTCGGGCTTGTAGACCTGCCCCTGGGTGCCGATGGTGTTGGGCTTGAACGAGGTCGAGGCGTTGGCGAACACGCCGACCTGTGGCGTCAGCTGGTACAGCAGGCCGACGCGGGGCGTGGCGACATCCTTGGCCTGGCTGTTGCTGATACCGCTGCTGCGGTTCTGCGAGGTCTGCTCGATGCGCTCCAGGCGTACCCCGAGCAGGCCGCGCAGGCGTTCGCTGAAGGCGATCTGGTCCTGCAGGTTGAGGGCATGGCTTTCGGTGCGTTCGAAGAAGTCATTGGCGCGGGTGAGGGCCGGCTTGGGCTTGCCGTATACCGGGTTGCGGATATCCAGGCCGTAGCTGGCCAGGGTCGCGCTCTGCGGGTACTTCTGGCTGTTGCGGTAGTTCTCGTATTCCAGGCCGATCAAGCTCTGGTGCTGCCAGCCGAGCAGCTCGAACTGGCCGTGCAGTTCGGCTTGGGTGATGTTGTCGTTCCACTCGAAGTCGCGCTCGCGGTAGAAGCGCGTGAGCGTGTTGCCGACCAGGGCCTGGGGCTCGGAGCTGTTGCCCTTCAGTGTGCCCTGGGTGTAGTGGTTGGCCAGGCGCAGCTTCCAGTTGTCGTCGAGGAAGTGCTCCAGGGCCAGGTCGACGGTCTGGTTGTCGTTGCGGATCTTGCCGTCGTTGGGCTCGCCCATGAACGCCGAACGCGGCACCGAGCCCATCTGGCCATTGACCGCCGGGATGCCACGGTCGAACACCGATTCGGTGCGGGAGAACTCGGTGTCCAGCAGCAGGCGGGTGTCGGGCGACAGCTGCCAGCTCAGCGATGGGCTGACGATCCGTCGCTCGCTGTTGACGTGATCGCGGAAGCTGCCGTTGTCCTCCACCGCCAGGTTGACCCGGCCCAGCAGGTTGCCTTGGCTGTCCAGCGGCGCGTTGGCGTCCAGCGTGCCGCGGTAGCGGTCCCAGCTGCCGGCGCTCAGGTTTACGGTGCTGAACGTCTCGGCCTGGGGGCGCTTGCTGACGATGTTGACCAGGCCGCCGGGATCGCCGCGGCCATAGAGGCTCGCGGCCGGGCCCTTGAGCACCTCGATGCGCTCGATGCTGGAGGTGTCGGGCGCGCTGTAGCTGCCGCGGTTGACGGCGAAGCCGTTCTTGTAAAGCTCCCCTGTGGTGAAGCCGCGCACGCTGTAGTTGAGGAAGGTCAGGCCGCCGAAGTTGTTCTGCCGCGACACGCCGCCGGCAAAGTCCAGGGCGCGGTCGATGCGGGTGCTGTTGAGGTCCTTGAGTACCTGGGCCGGCACCACTTCGATGCTCTGCGGGGTGTCGCGGATATCGGTGTCGGTGCGCGTGGCGGTGGCCGAGCGGGTGGCCCGATAACCCTGGACCGGGCCGTCGGCGCGCTCTTCGAGGTAGGCGTCGGTGATCGAGGTTTCGTCCAGTACCAGGGGTTGGGCCGCAGCGAGCGGTTGACCGAACAGGCCCAGGGTCAGGCCGGCCAGAAGGGGAGCGCGAGGGTTCAAGGGGGATCTCCGATAAATATGTAATAACATTACATCAGCGTTCCATTCATCGCCAGAAAAAGATCTGAGAGGGCGGTTGTGTGATGAGAATGATTTGCGTTAACGTTATGTTATTACGTATCTGGAGGTTCTCATGCAAGTCCTGTCCTCACTCAAGCAGGCCAAGCGCCGTCATCGTGACTGCCAGGTGGTTAAGCGCCGTGGTCGGATCTATGTGATCTGCAAGTCCAATCCGCGGTTCAAGGCCAGGCAGGGTGGGGTGAAGAAAAAGCGCGGGTAGCCGTCAATGGCTGTCAGTCAGGCGAAAGGGGCTGCACAGCAGCCCCAATGACGCTACCGAAGAGTCCTGCGCAGGCGTCGCCAGCCCAGTACCACACCACTGAGGGCTATCACCAGGCCGCCGCTACTCAGGCCGATGATCAACCCTTCGCGCAACAGCGGCCGCGCCAGCAGTGGTTGCCAATCCCAACTGTGCAACAGGTTGAACAACCAGCGCCCGGCACGTTGCGCCCGGTCGTGGCTGGCCACCAGCGTGCCGCTGGCAGGGTCCAGGTAGGCCCATGTGCCCGCCGCGTCGGCGAAGCGCACGCGCAGCACGGGCAGTGGGCGCGACTGGGACCCGTACATGCTCTGTGGCTCGCGGGCGAAGTAGTGGAAGTCGTAGGCGCTTTGCCAGTCATCCTCCACCGTCACCCCGGGAGCCATCGCTTGCGCGGCCGCCAGCAGCCTTTCCCGGCTGAAGGTACGCGCCGGCGCGGCGTGCGCTTCAAGGATGCGGCTGTCGCCGTCGGCGCTGCGGGCCACTGCATAGGTGACGCCGGCCAGGCGTTGCCACTGCAGCTCCACTGCATCGAACCCTGTTTCGTCGCGCAAGCGGGCCAGGGACGTGGCAATCGGCAACTGCAGGTCGGCGGCGCGCAGCGGCGCTTGCTGCAAGGCGATCTGCGAGCGGCTGTCGGTCACGCCCCAGGGGCGCATCGACATCAACCCGCTGAACACCCACAGCACCAGCACCCCACCGAACAGCAGCCCGCCGATGTGGTGCCAGCGCAACCAGCCGCCGGGGTACGGGCTGCACGATCCGCTACGGTAAGGCTTGCGCAGCCGCAGGCGCAGGATGCCCACCGCGATGCCCATGAGCGCCATCAGCGTGCCGAGCAGTGACAGGCCGATCACCAGGGTGCGCCAGCCATTGTCGAAGCCCAGGCCGCCGCGCAACGGATAGAGCCAGTGCAACCAGGCGCCGACCCAGTTCCAGGCGCGCTCACGGCCGCTCGCATCGCGCACCACCTCGCCGGTGCGCCCGGACAGGTACAGCCAGGTGCCGGCCGCATCGTCCACTTGCACCCGGTGCAAGGGGCGATCGCTGTCCAGGGCCCGGGAGTGGGTCCACATGTCCTCGTCCAGTGTGCCCTGGTAAGCCAATGCCGCGCTGCCGGCGTACTGCCGGGCATTGGCCAGGGCCCAGGCCGCGTCGGCGATGGCCAGGGGCTCGCCGTTGGCGGCATCGAGGGTGACGCGGCGACCGTCCGCCAGCTCCAGCAAATAGTACGGTTGCCCGCCCAGGCTGGTCAGGCGCAGCGCCTTCACCGGCTGCTCAGCCCATTGCGCCGGCAACTCGGCGCAGCATCCCGCCGGCAAGGCCGGCAGGTGGGCCAGGCGCTCGGCCGTGGTCAGCTTGGGGTAGCCGACATACAGCATGACCACCCCGGAGACGAACCACAGCGCCATGAACAGGCAGGCGACGATGCCCAGCCAGCGATGCCACAGGTACAGCTGGCGTTTCAGGCCCATCAGTAGCGCCACTGCACAGCGACTTCCAGGCTGCGCGGCTCACCCAGGTAGTACTGGGTGTTGGTCTGGTGGATGAAGCGGGCGTAGACCTCGTCGGTGAGGTTGCGCAGGCGGGCGCTGAGTTGCACGTGCTGGTCCAGGTCGTGGGTCATCGACAGCCCGTAGACGGTGTACGAAGGCACCCACTGGGTGTTGGCGGTGTTGGCGTATACCGCCGAGACGTAGCGGGCGTCGGCGCCGACCTGCCAGCCCGGCGCCAGGTCGTAGGTCAGCCAGAGGTTGGCCACCCGGTCCGGGATGTTCACCGGGGTCTTGCCCTTGCGCGAGTACACCACGCCGCCGATGGTCTCGTTGAACTCGTCGTATTCGGCGTTGACCCAGCTGAAGTTGCCCGCTGCCAGCAGCTTGGGCGTGACCTTGAACGACGCCGCCAGCTCGATGCCGGTGGAGGTCTGCTGGCCGGCCTGCTCGGTGGTGTTGGGCACGGTCGAGGAGGGCACCGAGATGTTCTTGCGCACGATGCGGTAGGCCGCCGCGGTGGCCGAGCCGCGCCCGTCAAGGAAGTCGAACTTGCTGCCCACTTCCACCTGCCTGCCGGTGCTCAGGTCGAAGTCGCCGACCTGGCTGATCGACGCGCCGGTGAGCGAGCCGCCTGGCGGTTCGGCCGAGGTGCTGTACTGGGTATACAGGCTGATATTGGAGGTCAGGTCGTAGACCAGCCCCAGGCGCCCGGTAAAGGCATCCCAGCGCCGATTCAGCTTGGCCCGGGTCACGTGGTCGACCACGTCGAAGTCGATATGGTCATAGCGCAGCGCGGTGACCAGCGACAGCTGGTCGGTCAGGCGGGTACGGTTCTCGACGAAGCCCGCAGTGGTGTCGGTGGTGGTGCTGCGGCCCTTGGCGCGTGGCGCGTCCATGCCAGGAATGTCGAGGAAGTGGCCGGGCTGGAAACCGTTGGGGTCGATGCTGTCGAACGCGCCCTTGGACAACGGGTAGGCGGTCTGCTGGTTGCGGTTGTAGTCCACGCCGAACGCCCAGTCGCTGGCCAGGCCGAACAGCTGGCCCTGGTGGGTCAGCTCGACGCGGTTGCCGTTGACCTCCTGGTCGTGGCGCTGGCGGTAGCCGCCGGAGCGGGCGATGGCGGTGTTACCGGGGTTGTAGCGGTACACCTCGAGGTTGCGGTAATCGCGCTGGCCGTTGTAGTGGTAGAAGGTGTTGCGCAACTGGTTGCTGTCGTCGATGCGGTAGTCGGTGATCGAGCGCAGCCAGCGGGTGCGCTGCTCGTAGCGGCCGTCCTCGACGTTGTAGTTGTTGAAGCGATTGTGCTTGTCGATGTGCAAGGTGCCGACCGCCGGCTGCAGAACCGGCGTGCCCCAGTACGGACTGTCCTCTTTTTCTTCCAGGTACTCGATGGCCAGGGTGTGCGACAGCTGGTCGTTGATGTCGCTGAGCAGCGAGAAGGCCAGGTTGCCGGCCCCGTTCTCCTGGCGGTCGATATAGCCATTGGTGCTGGTGCGGCTGTAGTCGAGCCGCGCGTAGTGGCGCGGGCCGTCGCCGCTGTTGAGCGCCTTGTTGAAGCCGACCGAGGTTTCCATCGTGTCGTAGCGCCCATAGCTGACGCGGCCCTCGAAGGTGTCCTCGTCGCGGTTGGCCAGTTTGGTGATCATGTTCAGGCTGCCGCCGACGGCGCCGCTGCCGTTGAGGAACGACGACGGCCCGCCGAGCAGTTCGACACGGTCGTAGATCCATGCCCCGACCGGGCGCCCGGCGGCGCCATACTGCAGGTTGATGCCGTTGAACAGCTGGCTGACCTGGGCGCCGTTGAAGCCGCGATACGACACGTAGCCACCCCAGCCGGGCGGTGCCGAGGCGTTGACCCCGGGCAGCGCGTTGGCGGCGTCCTGGAAGTTGCGCGCGCCGATGCGCTGCATGGTCTTGCGGTCGGCGACGCTGATCGAGGCCGGGTTCTCGCGGGCGCTGAGGTTCAGGCGTGAGCCGCTTTCGATGGGCCGGTCGAGGTCGAGGCTGGTCGCCTCCTTGGGTTGCTCGGCGGTGGCCGTGACGTTGCTGGCGGGCAGTGTGAGGGTGTCGTCCTGCGCCCAGGCGCAGGTTGCGCTGCCAACGAGCAGCGCCAGAGTGGTCATGCGGAACATGCAAGGCTTCCTGGCTGAAATCAATGAGCGCACGCCCGCTGCCGATCAGGCAGTTCGAGGGCGTGGCGATGTCAGAACGCGAGAAGCGAAGCGGGGGAGGCGCGGGGGTTGACCAGTGGCCAGCGCTGCTTGGGCAGCCGTGGCGCGGGTTGTCTGGGTAAGGGTTTGCTCGACTCCCCGGCGAGCAGGGCCAGCAAGCCGAAGAACACCGCCAGCAGGATGGCGCTGAACAGGCTGGCGATCACGCAGTCGCCGCCGGCGGGCAGCACCGGGTCGGTGATGTCCTGGTCGCCCTTGAACACGCCGCTGCTGTCGGCCGCGCACCAGGCGGCGTCGTCGAGGCCGGCCAGGCGCAGCCCGGCCATCTGCCCATGGCCCATGGCGCACAGCAACGAGCCGAACAGGATGCTGAAATACAGCACCCAGGCGACTTGCGATCGTGTGTGGCGGGCCAGCTTCATCGGCAAAGCTCGAAGGGAATAGGTTAGGCGTGCGGATTTTACAACTTTTGACACATCTGCCTAGAGTGAACGGCCGATAAAAAACATTCGAAACGATTCACCCGCCTCGCTTGACGCCTCTCGGCGCCAGGTGTTCTGATGCCGACCGATTTCAGGTGTCCCATGCCGCCGCGCATGGGGTGAAACGGGAAACCGGTACGCGCTTCGCGCCAGTCCGGTGCTGCCCCCGCAACGGTATGCAAGTGATGCCTTCGACAGACCACTGTGGCCCGCGTGTCATGGGAAGGTGAAGGCATCTTGTCTTGCGAGCCCGGAGACCGGCCTGGAATGTAGTAGGCAAACTCCTGCGGTGGGCGGGCATGGGCCGGTATTGGCGTGTGCGCGATCCGTGCTCCTGCGTGCTTCTGCGAAAGTCACTTTCGAGAAGAGCATGATTGCTGTGATTCACTCCCGACGTCGTTTCCCCAAGGCCCGGACCTTGTTCCTGGGCTGCCTGGCCAGCCCCCTGGCACTGGCCGAAAACACCCCCCTGATCCTCGACCAGCAGATCGTCGCCGCGCCGTCGGTGGAGTCGACCACGGTCGCCGCCATGGCTCAGTACGGCAGCAAGGTCGAGATCGTCAGCCGCGAGCAGATCGAGCGCGCCGGCCCCGGCGCCGACATCACCCGGGTGATGCAGATGTTGATCCCCGGCTTCTACGTCGCGCCGAAGAACGGCCCGTTCGACTACGGCACCTACTCGCTGCTCGGCGGGCGCAACGACGACACCCTGATCCTGCTCGACGGTGTACGCCTGAACAACCGCCTGTACGGCGGCCTGTATCTGGACACACTGCCGGCCAACGCGGTGGAGCGCATCGAGGTGCTCAAGGGCGGCCAGAGCCTGTTGTTCGGTACCCAGGCCGTGGCGGGGGTAATCAACATCGTCACCCGCAGCCCGCAACGTCGTCAGGCTTCAGGTGAGGTCAACCTGGGCCTGGACAGCTTCGCCGGCAGCAGCAAGGACGCCCGCGTCGAGCGGATCTTCAGCAATGGCTTCGGCGACCTGGGCCTGCTGGCCTATGTCAGCCACAACGTCTCCGACGGTTACCAGCCGTTTCGCAACCGCGACTACAGCGGCAACGTCAGCGACAAGAAGCGCGGCTACGAGGTGACCACCTTCGGCGGCAAGGCGATCCAGGCCTTCGGCGACGATGCGCGGCTGGAGCTGTTCTACCAGTACACAGACGCCAACCTCGATTTCGCCCGACCGGTGAACAATTACAAGACCACCAATGACCGCGTGCAGCAGATCGCCACGGCTACCTTCGAACAGCGCATCAGCGAGCGCCTGAGCTACTTCGTCAAGGGCCACGTCAACGACTGGGACACCCGCTACACCCGCATCAACAACCGCGCCGACGGATCCCGCGACGTGGTCAACCACAACGACTACTGGGGCTTCACCGATTGGGGCGTGCAGGCCGAGGGCAAGGCCGAACTCGACGGCGGCCACGTCCTGGTGTTCGGTTCCGACAACCAGTGGTTCAAGGGCCAGGACGACGTGCTGGTGATCGACGACAACAAGGCCCAGGCCAATGCGTTGTACGCCCAACTGCGTCCCAGGATCGAGGCCTTGCCCAACTGGCACCCGAGCCTCGGCCTGCGCCACGAGGCCATGAGCGGCGGCGACAGCGCCACCGTCGGCATGCTCACCTCGCTGTACGACCTGAACGACAACTGGCAACTGCGCGGCCAGTATGGCAGCGCCTACAAGCTGCCCAATGCCGAGCAGTTGTTCGTCAACGAGCCTGGCGACGAGATCGGCAACCGCGACCTCAAGCCCGAGAAGAGCCGCAATGCCGAGCTTGGCCTGGACTACCACGGCCTGCTGCTGGAGCGTGAATTCAGCGCCAGCGTCACCGTGTTCCGACGCAAGATCACCGACTTGATCACCCTGGACGGCAGCCAGTGGGTCAACGGCCAAGGGCAGGTACAGATGCGTGGCTTCGAGGCCGATGCGCGTATCCAGCTTGACGATCAATGGAGCCTGCAGGCCGACATGACCCGCAACCTCACCGAGTCGCGCACCGGGGCAACGATCAACGACGTGCCGAGTTTCTTCGCCCGTTCGCGGCTCGGCTACGAATCGGCGGACCGCATGTGGGGGGGCGGCGGCGCCATTCGCTACATCTGCGACGTGGTCAGCTCCAAAGGTGTTGACTACGGCCATTATTCGGTGGTCGACGCCGATGCCTACCGCTACCTGGACGGCGCCCGCCAGCACCGGCTGAGCCTGCTGGTGGAGAACCTGTTCGACCGCGACTATGTCACCAGTCGGGCGAGCAATGTCGACAACCTCGGGCGGCCGTTCACCAGCGAACTGCGCTACACCTACACCTTCTGAGGGCGTGAGCATGGACTACCAGCGCGTGTTGTTCGTCGGCCCTGGCCTGGGTGGCGGCTCGGCGGCCGAAGCTTTCGGCGCCGAGATTCGCGACCTGCGTGGCCACGAGGCGGGCCGGGATATCGTCGACACCCTGGAGGGTTTCGACGGGCTCTGGGCGGTGATCCGCGAGGCCCTCGACCAGGGCGTGGGACGCCTGCTGGTGGTGGACCTGGAACCCACCTCGGACAGCGCCTACCTGGACTGGCTGCGCGATGAGCTGGGGCGCCTGGCGCAAGCTCGGGCCGGCGTCTGGGTCACGGCCCAGGCCCTGGGGCGGCGCGGCCTGGATGCGCGAGTGGCCTGTGCCAGCATCGGTGAACCTGCCCGTCACCTGGCGTGCGACCAGGTCAACGCGGTGGCCAGCGACCCGGACTGGTCGCGGGTGCCCGAACATGCCCGCCAGGTGTTCCTCTGCACCGGCCCTCGCTGCGTGCGGCGCGGTGCCTTGCCGCTGTGGAAACGCCTGCGCCGGCTGCTGCTGGAGCGTGACCTGATCGAGACCCCGGGCGGCGTGCTGCTGACCCGCACCGGTTGCCAGTTTCCCTGCAACCTGGGGCCCGTGTTGACGGTGCACCCGGACGGCTGCTGGTATCGGGTACGTGATGATCGGGAGGTGGAGGAATTGGTGGAAACGCATCTAGAGGGCGGAAGGGTCGCCAAAGCACTGTTGATCAAGGGAGGGACGTGCGATGCGTAAAGCCTGGCTGCTGTCGATGGCCTTGTGCTGTGGCACACCGGCCCTGGCGGACAGCTATCGCAACTGCGGGCAGGACTGGCAACGGCCCGCTGCGGCGCCTGCGCGTATCGTCGCCCTCAACCAGCACGCGGCCGACCTGCTGCTCGCCCTCGGCGCGGGGCCGTCGATGGTCGGGGTGGCCTACCTGGACGACAACGGCGCCGCCTACAAGCAGGGCCGCTACCAGGGTGTGCCGGTGATCGCCCGGGAGTATCCGGCCAGCGAAGTGTTGTACGCGCAAAGGCCGGATCTGGTGGTCGGTGGATTCGCCACGGCCTTTGGCGATGGGATCACCTCGCGCAGCAGATTGGCCGGCAACGGGATTGTCACCTACCTGCTCGAGTCGGCCTGTAACGGCCACTCGCTGGACTACTATGGCCATGTCCGGCGTGACCTGACTGTGCTCGGCGAGCTGTTGGGCAGACAGGCGAGGGCGCAGGCATTGATCGAGGCGATGGAGACCGACCTGGCGCAGGCCAGGGCGATCGCACCCAGCGGCAAGCCACTGTCGGTGTTCTACCTCGACAGCGAGGTGCGGGGCCTGGACAGCGAGGGCGGACGTGGGTTCGTCACGCCGCTGCTGGCCGCCGCCGGGGCGCGCAATGTGCTTGCCGGGATCGACCAGTACCGCGTGACGATCAACCGCGAGGCATTGCTGAGCAGTGACCCCGACGTGATCCTGCTGGCCGACGCCCTGTGGTCGCCGGCCAGCCGCAAGCGTCAGCTGCTGACCCGCGACCCGGTGCTTTCGAGCCTGCGGGCGGTGCGCGAGAATCGCATGATCGATATCCCGTTCACCCAGCTGATGCCCACGCCGGCCAGCGGGCGCGTGGCCCTGGAACTGGCGCGGCAGCTCAGGGGGATGGCTGTTCCATAGCCGGCCTACTCGCCGATGACCAACTGACGCGCCAACTGGTTATGACGCTCCAGCACTATTGGCAGGTCGACGGTAGTGATGCGCCCGTCCTGAACCACCACACGTCCGTTGATCACACTGGTGTCGACGTGGGTCGGGGTGCAGAACACCAGCGCCGCCAGCGGGTCGTGGAGGGCGCCGGCATAGGCCACATGACCAAGGTCGAAGGCGACGAAGTCGGCGACCATACCCGGTGCCAGGGCACCGATATCGTCACGGTTGAGCACCTTGGCACCACCCAGGGTGGCGATTTCCAGTGCTTCGCGGGCGGTCATCGCATCCGGGCCGAAGCCGACCCGTTGCAGCAGCAAGGCCTGGCGTACCTCGCCGATCATGCTGGCGCCGTCGTTGGATGCCGAACCATCGACCCCCAGCCCCACCGGCACGCCGTGGTCGCGCATCTTGCGGATCGGCGCGATGCCCGAGGCCAGGCGCATGTTCGAGCACGGGCAGTGGGCGACCCCGGTGCCGGTGCGGGCGAACAGCTCGATGCCATGCTGGTCGAGTTGCACGCAGTGGGCATGCCACACATCGTGGCCGACCCAGCCCAGGTCCTCGGCGTATTCGGCCGGAGTCATGCCGAACTTCTCGCGGCTGTAGGCGATGTCGTTGACGTTCTCGGCCAGGTGGGTGTGCAGCGACACGCCGTACTCGCGGGCCAGGACCGCTGCTTCGCGCATCAGGTCGCGGCTCACCGAGAACGGCGAGCAGGGCGCCACCACCACGCGCCGCATCGAGCCATGGCTGGCGTCGTGGTAGTCCTCGATCAGGCGCTGGGATTCCTTGAGGATGTCGCTTTCCTTTTCCACCACCGAGTCCGGCGGCAGGCCGCCCTGGCTGCGGCCGACGCTCATGCTGCCGCGGGCGGCGTGGAAGCGCATGCCGATTTCCTCGGCGGCGTGGATGCTGTCGTCGAGCTTGCAGCCATTGGGGTAGATGTACAGGTGGTCGCTGGAGGTGGTGCAGCCCGAGAGGATCAGCTCGGCCATGGCCGTCTGGGTCGAGACCGCGATCATCTCCGGGGTCAGCCGCGCCCAGATCGGATAGAGGTTGGTCAGCCAGTTGAACAGCTCGCCATCCTGGGCCGCCGGCACCACGCGGGTAAGGCTCTGGTACATGTGGTGGTGGGTGTTGACCAGGCCGGGGATGACCACCTTGCCGGTCATGTCGAGGATCACGTCGGCGTTTTGCGGCAGCGTTTCGCTGGGGCCGACCTGGCGGATCACGTTGTCTTCGATGTACAGGCCGCCGCGTTTGATTTCACGGCGTTGGCCGTCCATGGTCACCAGCAGTTCGGCGTTCTTGACCAGTAGGGTCTTGGGCATGTATGTCCCCTCCCGTTTGGGATGTGTTTTCTGATTGTAGAGAGGCGCCTGGTGCATGGGCCGGGCGCACCAGGGCCGTCAGGCGCCGCGGCGTGGCCGGGCGTCGATGACAGGGGCGAACGGTTCACCGCGCACGTGCCAAGGCTGCGCCATGGCGGGCGCATCGGGCAGGTGGGCAGACGGTGACAGGGCGAATGCGGCAAGTGGCATTCGCGAAGGATGCCCGGTGAAGGCGGGCGGCAGTGGATGTCGCATGGCTTGAGCCTGTCGCAATACGCAACGGCGATGACCGTTGTCGTAGGCGCGAGGCAGTGTAAACAGAATTCGCTTGTTTTGTATACGATGGAATGTCTCGGCGAACCGCGGCCTGCAATCGCTTCGAAAAAGTGCATGCAGTCTTATATGGCGTCGTGCCACTATCGGGTTGTCTCGCTGCCAGCGGATATCTCGGGCCGGCACGTTCGCATGGGCTGATTACACTGTGGAAATCGCCACACGGGGGAGTACCTGGGATGGGCTGCGTGTTGAGAGGGCAGGCTGGACGGGCGTCCGCTCGAGGTAGACGGCCATGAACAACCGTGGCCGGAGCATTTCCCTGCAATGGCTGGTGGCATTGGCGATCATGCTGGGCATGCTGGCGCTGGGCGCGGCCCTGGCCTGGCAAGCCTACCTGGGCGTGCGCCAGGCCCTGGTGGCCGCCGCCGGCGATGCCGCCCAGCAGGTGGGCCGGACCATCGACGAGCGCGCCCGACGCCTGGTTGACCCGGTGCAGAGCAGCATTCGTCTGCTGGCCTTCAGCCCGGCGTCGGATACGTTGGCCGAGCGTCTCGAGCAATTGCCGCAACTGGCCGAGAGTCTGCGTGCCAACCGCATGCTCAGCGCTGCCTACGTCGGTTATCCCAACGGTGAATTCCTGCTGGTCCGCCGTTTGCGCGACCCGCAATTATTGCAGCGCTTCGCTGCTCCGGCAGACACGGCGTTCCTGGTCCAGACCGTCACCCAAGGCGAGGATGGCACGATGCAGGGGGAGTGGCGCTTCTATGACGCGGAGCTGACCCTGTTGCAGCGCCAGAGCAAGTCCGACTATCAATACGATCCACGCCAACGTCCCTGGTTCATCGAAGCGAGCGCGCAGCCTGAAACCGTGCTCACTCGCCCCTACGTGTTCTTCACCACCCGCGAGATCGGCCTGACCATGGCCCAGCGCAGTGCCCAGGGCACGGCAGTGATCGGCATGGATGTCTCGGTCAGCGACTTGGCCAGCGAGAGCCGCGACCTGCGCATTACCGCAGGTACCGAGATCGCCGTGGTCGACGACCAGGGCAACGTGGTGGCCTATCCGGACCTGCAACGGGTGGTCGTGCGCGAGGGTGAGAGCGTGCGCCTGTCGCGCATTGGCGAGCTGGGCATCGGCAGCCTTGCGCATATCTACGCCGACATGCCCCAGGGCGCGAGCCCGCAGCCGTACCAAGTCGAGGGGCAGACCTGGTACGGCATGCGCGTGCCGCTTACCTCCATGGCCGGACAGCACCTGCAGGTGCTGATCGCCGTGCCGGCCCACGAACTGCTGGCCGGCGCGCGCAAGGTGCTGCTCGAGCAATTGCTCTGGGCGGTGGTACTGGCCGCCGTGTTGCTGTTGCTCGGCGGGTTGCTTGGCCGGCGCATCGGCCGTCCGTTGCGCCGGCTGACCGAGCAGGTGCAGGGCCTGGCCAGTTTCGATTTCAGCCGTGAGGTGGGCGTTGTCTCGCGGGTTTCCGAAGTACGTGAGTTGAGTCGGGTGCTGAGCCGCATGTCCGGCACCATCCGCAACTTCCAGGCGATCACCCTTACGTTGAGCCGCGAGACCCAACTCGAAGGCATGCTCGACGGCGTGCTCAATCACCTGGTGGCGGCGGCGGGCGTCAGCGCCGGTGCGGTGTACCTGTACGACGACAACACTCGGTTGCGCCTGGCCGCCGCCAGTCGCGGCCATGACTACCCTGAGGAACTGGCGGTGCCTGAAGGCGAGCGGCATGACCTGGCCAGCGCGGTTACCCAGGCCCTCGCATGGCAAGGGCGCAGCCTGGCGGTGGTGCTCAATGACCGCGGCCAGGCGCTGCTCGGCATCCTGGTGCTGCAACTCGCCGATGCGAACGCGGCCCTGGGCCAGCCGTTCCAGCGCTTCGTCGAGGAACTGTCCGGAGCCGCCGCCGTGGCCATCGAGACCCGCCAGCTGGTCGAGGCCCAGCAGCGCCTGCTGGACGCCATGATCAAGTTGCTGGCCGACGCCATCGACGCCAAGAGCCCCTATACCGGCGGCCATTGCGAACGGGTGCCGCAACTGGCGCAGATGCTCCTGGACCAAGCCGTGCAGGCTGACAGCGGCCCCTATGCCGACTTCAGCATGAGCGAGGCCGAGCGCTACGAATTCCGCGTGGCCGCCTGGCTGCACGACTGCGGCAAGATCACCAGCCCCGAATACGTGGTGGACAAGGCGACCAAGCTGGAGACCTTGTACAACCGCATCCACGAGGTGCGCATGCGTTTCGAGGTGCTCTGGCGCGACGCCGAGGTCGCCTACTGGCAAGGCGTGGCCAACGGCGATGACGAGCCTGCGCTGCGGCGCACGCTGGAGGCATGCCGGGCAACCTTGCAGGAGGAGTTCGCCTTCGTCGCCAACGCCAACATCGGTGGCGAGTTCATGCAGGAGGCCGATATCGAGCGCCTGCGCACTATCGGCCAGCGCCGCTGGCGGCGGCACTTCGACAACCGCCTGGGCATCTCCCGCGATGAGGCGGAGCGGTTCACCGACATCTCGGCGGCAACCTTGCCGGTGGACGAGCCCCTGCTTGCCGACCGCGATGAGCACCGGGTGCCCTGGGGCGATCGTACGCCGCCGGTGGCCAAGGACGACCCGCGCAACCACTGGGGTTTCGACATGCGCCTGCCGGCCCATGCCAGCAACCACGGCGAGCTGTACAACCTGTCGATCCGCCGCGGCACGCTCAACGACGAAGAGCGCTTCAAGATCAACGAGCACATCGTGCAGACCATCATCATGCTCAGCGCGCTGCCGTTCCCGCGCCAGCTCAGGCGCGTGCCGTCTATCGCCGGCAACCATCACGAGAAGATGGACGGCAGCGGCTACCCGCGCAGGCTTGGCCAGGAGGCGCTGAGCATCCCCGAGCGGGTGATGGCGATCGCCGACATCTTCGAGGCGCTGACCGCGGCGGACCGGCCCTACAAGGCGCCGAAGACCCTGTCCGAGTCGGTGAAGATCCTGGTGTTCATGGCGCGGGACAAGCATGTCGACGGGCAGTTGCTGCGCTTGTTCCTGAGTAGCGGGGTATACCGGCAATATGCCGAGCGCTTCCTGCGCCCCGAGCAGATCGATGAACTGGACGTAGCGTACTGGATGGAGCAGTTGCAGGGTTTCACGCCAGAGCAATCCACCTACACTTCTTGAGACCTGTTCGGCGGGATCTCTGGAGGCACCCGATGGAAGCATTCTGGCAAGCCTTTTTGGCGGCGTTGCAGACCGAATTCGCCGATGTCGCCGACGCGCGCGAGGTCTCGCGGATCCTCATCCGCCTTCTGATGGCGGCTTTGCTGGGGGCGGTGCTGGGTTTCGAGCGCGAGAGCAAGGGCAAGTCGGCCGGGGTGCGCACGCACATGCTGGTGTCCATGGGCGCGGCCTTGTTCGTCCTCGCACCGAGCATGGCCGGGGCGGACGAGCAAGCGTTGAGCCGGGTGATCCAGGGCATCGTCGCCGGGATCGGCTTTCTCGGCGCGGGCACGATTCTCAAGGGCAATGGCCGCGACACCAGTCACGTCAAGGGCCTGACCACCGCGGCCGGGTTATGGATGACCGCCGCCATCGGCACGGCCGCCGGCATGGGGCGCGAGGCCACGGCGCTGGTCAGCACGGTGCTGGCGCTGCTGGTGCTGGCGAGCATGCCGTTGCTGGTGGAAAAGGTCGAAGGCGAGCATGAGGACAAGCGCGAGGAGGAGGAGGGCAGGAAGCACTGAGGGGAGCCGAAGCTCCCCTCATAAGCGTTGTTGCCTGCTCTTTTCTTATTATTGGAGACTGGCCTGTTGTTGTTTTTGTCGGCTGTCGTCTCTGCACTGCGGGGCCCCCAACCGGGGCCAAGAGCAAACGTATTTTTTTGAGCGCTGACCTGCGTTCATCCAACGTGATCCAACCTTGACTGCCGCTACCTCGGAGGTAGTTTTATTGTTCTTGCCAGGTTGCGGGGCCGGAACCCCTGGAATGCACGTCGACTCCAAAAAAATCTGCTTGCTACGCCTCTGCCGTGTTGTTCTTGTTATGTCAGAGCCGTTTACTGTTGTTTTTATTGGGTATCGCGTTTTTTGTTCTTGTTATGCCTAAAGATATAGCAGGTGGCGTGCCAACTTTTGAAAGCCCTTTAAAATCAACGACTTGTTGATTTTGCAGAGTAGATTGGCACGTGAAAATCTGTCGAATTGTTTCCCTGTTACCCGATTTTCTTCTGCGCAGCGTGTAGGCGGTAACACTCCACCCACACCTGTGTGACAAGCGTGTGACTCAGCGAACGCCGCGGGCCTTCGCCACCCGCGAACCGGTGGCGCGCCCGAGCACTTCGCTGATACGCAGGCCCGCGGCGATCAGCCGGTTCAGGTCAATGCCGGTTTCGATGCCCAGCCCTTGCAGCAGGTACACCACATCTTCGCTGGCGACGTTACCGGTGGCACCCTTGGCGTAGGGGCAGCCGCCCAGGCCGGCCACCGAGCTGTCGAACACGCTGATGCCCTCGAGCAGGCTGGCATAGACGTTGGCCAGCGCCTGGCCGTAGGTGTCGTGGAAGTGCCCGGCCAGCTGCGCGCGGGGCACTTGGGCCGAGACCACCTCGAACAGGCGGCGGGTGTCACCGGCGGTGCCGGTGCCGATGGTGTCGCCCAGCGACACTTCATAGCAGCCCATGTCATGCAGGGCCTTGGCCACCGGTGCCACCTGCTCGGCGCTGATGCGTCCCTCGTAGGGGCAGCCGAGCACGCAGGAGACATAGCCGCGCACCCGCACACCCTGGCTGCGGGCAGACTCCATGATTGGCTCGAAACGCTTGAGGCTGTCACTGATCGAGCAATTGATGTTGCGCTGGGAGAACGCTTCGGACGCCGCCGCGAACACCGCCACTTCCTTCACCCCGGCGGCCAGGGCATCCTCGAAACCGCGCAGGTTGGGCGCCAGCGCCGCATAGGTGACGCCCTCGCGCTGACGGATACCGGCGAACACTTCGCCGGAGCCGGCCATTTGCGGGACCCATTTGGGCGAAACGAAGCTGCCCACTTCTATGTAGGCGAGCCCGGCGTCGGTGAGGTCATCCACCAGGCGCACCTTGTCGGCGACGCTGATGGGCTGGGCTTCGTTCTGCAGGCCGTCGCGCGGGCCGACTTCGACCAGGCGGACATTCTTGGGCAATGACATGGCGGGCTTCCTGTGGCGGATCAACGGTGGGTGTGCGGCGGGTTCAGGGTGGCGGCCAGGGCCTGCTCGCAACGCTCCTGGGCGGTGTCCAGCTCCAGGTGCATCTGCTGGATGTCGAGCATCTGCTGTTCGAGCTGGGCGCGGCGTTCGGCGATCTTCGCCAGCATGCTGGTGAGCTGTTTCTGGTTGCCGCCGGAGGGGTCGTAGAGTTCGATCAGTTCACGGCATTCGGCCAGCGAGAAACCGATGCGCTTGCCGCGCAGGATCAGTTTGAGCGTGACCTTGTCGCGGGCCGAGTAGATGCGTTCCAGGCCGCGTCGTTCAGGGCTGAGCAGACCCTGCTCCTCATAGAAGCGGATGGCGCGGGTGGTGATGTCCAGTTCGCGGGACAGGTCGGAGATGCTGTAGGTCTGGCTGCTCATGCTTGCGCTCGGGGGAGGGAATGCGAGTAACCTAATGCCAGGTTGACGTATACGTCAAGCAAGCGCTGTGCTTGCAGCCCCGCTCAGACACTCACGGATTTGCGGTATGCCTTGGGCGTCTGCCCGTCGAGCCGTTTGAAGAACCGTGCAAAGTAGGTCGGGTCGCTGAACCCCAGGCTGTCGGACAACTGGCTGATGCTCATGCGCGTGTAGGCAAGATTGCGCCGTGCTTCGAGCAGCAGGCGCTGGTGGATCACCTGCAACGCCGATTGCCCGGCCAGCGCCCGGCACAGCTGGTTCAACAGCAGGCTGGTGATGCCCAGGCGCGCGGCGAAATCGTCCACGGCAAGGTGCTCGCGGTAATGCGCCTCGACCAGGCGCAGGTAACGGCCGAGCAACTGCTGGTCCCGTTCGTCCTGGCTGCGCGCTGGCAAGGCGGCTTGTTGGCGGTTGATCCACACCATCAGCGCGGTGACCAATGCCTGCAGCATGGGGCCGCGGGCCGGGGCGCTGCCCTGGTACTCCTGCTGCAGCGTGTCGATCAGGCCGTGCAGGCGCATGCGGTCCTTGCCCAGCGGGTAGCACCGTGCCGCCGCCAGCACGCTCAGGGGCGCGCCCAGGCGCTTTTCCAGATCGACCACCAAGGCCGTGCCGAACGTCAGCACATGCCCCTGGATATCGGCGCTGAAGCGAAAGCCATGGACAGTCAGCGGCGGCACCACCTGGATCGCCGCCTCGCGAATCACCCGGCGTTCGCCCTCGATCTCCACCTGTGCCTCGCCGCGCTGCACATAGAGCAGCTGGAACAGTTCGGCGTGCCGGTGCGGCTTGATCTCCCAGTGGTGCAGACGGCTGCGCGCCGGGATCGACTCGCAGTGCAGCAGGTCGGTATCCGGCCAGGCGCGGTGCTCGCCATACAGCTGGAACAACGGGATGCCGGGAAGGGGGCTGTGCATGGGGTAGGGTCTGTCCGTTAATCGAACGAATTTCAAGAAAGTGCAGTTTTCAAAACGGATTTCGCACGTTCTGCACATTTTTCAGCAGTAAAAATACAGGTGCAAACCCTAACAGCAGATGCGCGGCCTTTGCCAGTGCAAAGCCGGCATCGTCATCGTGAGACAACAACAATGAAGACTCAGGTTGCAATCATCGGCGCCGGCCCGTCCGGCCTGCTGCTCGGCCAGCTGCTGCACAACGCCGGCATCGATACGCTGATCGTCGAGCGCCAGACCCCGGACTATGTGCTGGGGCGCATCCGTGCCGGCGTGCTCGAACAGGGCACGGTCGAGTTGCTGCGCGAAGCCGGCGTGGCCCAGCGCATGGATCGCGAAGGGTTGGTCCATGAAGGGGTCGAGTTGCTGGTCGGTGGTCATCGCCAGCGTCTTGACCTCAAGGCACTGACCGCTGGCAAGACGGTGATGGTCTACGGCCAGACCGAGGTCACCCGCGACCTGATGCAGGCTCGCGAGCTGAGTGGGGCGCCGATCATCTATGCGGCCAACAATGTCCAGCCCCATGACATCGAGGGGCCGCGGCCTTACCTGACGTTCGACAAGGACGGTCGCCAGCACCGGGTCGAGTGCGATTACATCGCCGGCTGCGATGGCTTCCATGGCGTGGCCAGGCAGAGCATCCCGGCCAGCGTGCTGAAGGTGTACGAGCGGGTCTATCCGTTCGGCTGGCTGGGACTGCTGGCCGATACCCCGCCGGTCAACCATGAGCTGATCTACGCCCATCACGAACGCGGTTTCGTGCTGTGCAGCCAGCGCTCGCAGACGCGCAGCCGCTACTACCTGCAGGTGCCGCTGCAAGAGCGGGTCGAGGACTGGTCCGACGAGCGCTTCTGGACCGAACTCAAGGCGCGCCTGCCACAGGCGGTGGCCGAACAACTGGTGACCGGGCCTGCGCTGGAGAAGAGCATCGCGCCGCTGCGCAGCCTGGTGGTCGAGCCGATGCAGCATGGCCGCCTGTTCCTGGTCGGCGACGCCGCCCACATCGTGCCGCCCACCGGCGCCAAGGGCCTGAACCTGGCAGCCTCGGACGTCAACTACCTGTACCGGATCCTGGTCAAGGTCTACCGCGAGGGGCGCACCGACCTGCTGGCGCAGTATTCGCCCATGGCGTTGCGGCGGGTATGGAAGGGTGAGCGCTTCAGTTGGTTCATGACCCAGCTGCTGCATGACTTCGGCGAACACCAGGATGACTGGGACCGCAAGATGCAGGCGGCCGATCGCGAGTACTACCTGGGGTCGGCGGCGGGGCTGGCGAATATCGCCGAGAACTATGTGGGTCTGCCGTTCGAAGCTGTGGAATAACTGCCGCGTCAGCGGCGCTTGGGGCTTTCCAGCAAGGTGACCATTTCGCGATAACCGCGTTGGCGCGCATGCTCCAGCGCAGTCACGCCGTCCTTGTCGGCAATTAGCGGGTCAGCCCCGGCCGCCAGCAATTGGCGCACGATTTCCACATGCCGCGGGCCGCCATCGCCGAGGATCACCGCCTCGAGCAACGCGGTCCAGTGCAGGCGGTTGAGGTGGTTCACATCGACACCGGCCGCGATCAGCAACTGCACGGTGCTCACATGCCCGCGTTCGGCGGCCGGGATCAGCGCGGTACCACCGTAGCGGTTGGTGCTCTTCAGGTCGGCGCCATGGGCCAGGGTCAGGCGCAGGATGTCGTCCAGCCCCCGTGCGCCCGCGTACAGGTAGGGGCTGTCGTTGATATTGTCCTTGGCGTTGACGTCGGCGCCGGCCTCGATCAGTACCTTGGCGGCTTCCACTTCATTGGCGTGGGTGGCCACCAGCAACGCGGTCTGGCCCTGGTCGTTGCGGCTATCGGCCTGCGCGCCCCGATCGAGCAGTTGACGCACGGCAGGGGCATCGCCGCGGCGAGCGGCATCGAGCAACGCAGTGTTCATGGCAGGGATCTCGGCATGGCTGGCAAGGCTGGTGAACAGGGTCAGCAGCAAGGCGGTGAACGGCAGGCGCATGGTGGTCGGCTCCTGATAGGACGAGGGTCCATGCTAGGCGGCCTGTGTTTGTAGCAGAAGTGAATAATCTGGATGGATCCCAGTGTATTTGCGCATGTTGCCGGGTATCGCTACCCGTGGTAGAAGTCAGGCTTGTCATTCAGAATTTGAATATCAAGATGTCTGCCAGCGTAAAACCAAATAGGGCCCTGTTCGACCTCGACCTGCTGCGCGCCATCGTCGTGGTGGCTGACTGCGGCAGTTTCACCACCGCCGCGGCGCGCCTGCATTCCACTCAGTCGACCATCAGCCAGAAGGTCCGCCGCCTCGAGGACATGGTCGGCCACCGCCTGCTTGTGCGTGGCAACCGCGATGTGCTGCCCACTGATGCCGGGCAGACCCTGCTCGGTTATGCGCGGCACATGCTGGCCCTCAATGACCAGATGCTCGAGGCGTTGGCTGGGGCCATGGTCGGGGTAACCGTGCGCCTGGGCGTGCCGGAGGATTTCGTCGGCGGGCGCACCACCAATGCGTTGTCCGCGTTCAGCCGGCAGCACCCCCAGGTCAAGCTGGAAGTCACCAGCGGGCTATGCCGCGATCTCAGCCAGGCCTATGACAACGGCGAGCTCGACCTGGTGCTGCTCAAGCAGCGGCGCAACAGCCGCGAGGGCGTGGCCTGCTGGCCGGAGCGCCTGCAATGGATCGACAGCGCGCGCATGCCGTCTTTCGATCTCGACCCGATTCCCTTGGTGACTTTTCCGCCCCGCGGGCTGTACCGCGATGACATGATCAGCGCGATCGAAGGCATGGGCCGGCGCTGGCGCATCAGCTTCACCAGCTCGAGCCTCAGCGGTATCCAGGCGGCGGTGGCCGACGGCATGGGTATCAGCCTGCTGCCGCCGCGGGCAGCGCTGCTCGAGCACCGGGTGCTGGGCATCGAGCAGGGGCTGCCGGAGGTGGACAGCTACGAGATCGTCATCGTGCATCGTCCCACGGCAGATGTGATGGTCAAGGCACTGGCCGAGGTCTTGACAGAGTTGCTGGCGGTGCAGGCGATCTGACCTGCCGGAAACTCACTCCTTGCAGCAGTGCGGCTTGCCACTGGCACCTTCATAGCGATCATGATGCCGCACCCAGTCCATAGTCCTGTCCTCGTTGCGCCCCAGGGGCGCGAGGTCGAGGAAGTTGTACGCATTGATCAGGATGTCCAGCCCCCGGGCATAGGTGGAGTAGGTGTGGTACAGGCTGCCGTCGCTATCGCGGTAGAACGCGCTGAGCCCGGGCAGCTCCGTTTCGTCGCCGGTGTAGGGTTCGTAGTTGTACTGGGCGCTGCCATCGGTGGCGACAGTGACGCCGAAATCCTGGTTGAAGCGGCTGCCGTGCGAGGAGAACCATGGGAAGTGCCAGCCCATGCGCTTGCGGAACGCCTGGAACTCGGCATAGGGCGCCTGCGAAACCGCCACCAGGGAAACATCGTGGTGGGCCAGGTGCAGGTTGGCGCCGTCGAAGTGGTCGGCCAGGAACGAGCAGCCCGGGCAGCCTTCGTGCCAGCCGTCGGCGAACATGAAGTGATAGACCAGCAACTGGCTGCGCTCGGCGAACAGCTCAACCAGGCCCAGCTCACCGTCCGGGCCCTGGAAACGGTAGTCCTGCTCCACCGCTACCCAGGGCAGGGCGCGGCGGGCGGCGGCGAGCTCGTCGCGTTGATGGGTGAAGGCCTTCTCGTGCAGCCAGAGCTGCTGGCGGGCGGCGAGCCATTGGCTGCGGGTTGCCACGGGGTGTTTGGGGGCTGGATGGCTCATGGGCGTGACTCCACGCTTGGGGGTTCACCCCGTAGTCGGATGGCCTTTAGGTAATTCGACAGTTTGTATCCGTTATCGACGAATGGTTGATCCGGAACCGGGAGTTTGCATTTACCGTTGATCACGAGCAGTTTGCTCTCGCTCTCGCTCTCGCTCTCGCTCTCGCTCTCGCTCTCGCTCTCGCTCTCGCTCTCGCTCTGCTTTTGCTTCTAAGCGCGCGATAGTTCAGGCGACACAAATTGCGACTTCAGGAGGCCGAACGTAGGTCTTGCGGAGGGAGGTGACGGGCATGGATGCCCGTCAAGCGCTGCGCCCCAGGATGGGGCGTTCAGCGCGGTCCTCCCGGGACCCCGGAGCGAAGCGTAGGGGCCGGATGAATGGAGCGAGGATTTTTTGGTTCCTTTTTGATCCTTCAAAAAGGGACCCGCCGTAAGGGCGGAAAGGTGATTATGCGTCACCGTCGGAAATGAATGCGCATATAAATTTCAAAACACACACTGTGTAAGTCAAAGTCAAAGTCAAAGTCAAAGTCAAAGTCAAAGTCAAAGTCAAAGTCAAAGTCAAAGACAATCGGCATCGGTTTTTATAGTGGTAAGTGCATTCATTTACGATGTCGACGCACAGTCACCTTTTCGCCTTTACGGCGAGTTCCTTTTTGTCGTGGCAAAAAGGAACCAAAAACCGTGCGCGGTATGACTCACCCACATGGGTTACAAATCAGTTCACGCACATAGGTAACAGTCTTTAACTGGCAGGGTCGGTTTTCGAGGATCTGACCATGCCTTGGCGAGAGCTGAAACCTATGGACCTTAAAATGCTTTTCATTGCGGATTACCTGCAGGGGCCGCCCAGCTTCAGCGCCCTGTGCCAGGCCTACGAGATCAGCCGAAAGACCGGCTACAAATGGGTCGAGCGATATGAGAAAGAGGGGCCTTCGGGGCTGGAAGAACGCAGCCGCCGCCGGTTGAACCAGGATTGGGTCGTACCCGCCGCAGTTCGCGAAGCCATCATCGAATTGCGCAGTCGAGGCGAAACGGAACCGGGGCCGAAAAAGATCCAGGCTGCGCTGCAGGAGCGTTTCCCTGATCAGGCGCCGCCCTCGAAGACAGCGATCTACAACATCCTCAAGAAAGCCCAATTGGTCAAACCACGCCGCTTACGTCAGCGTGTAGCGGTCTATCCCAAGCCCCTGGAGAAGGCCGAGTCGCCTAACCAGCTGTTCAGTGCGGACTACAAAGGTCAATTTCTGACAGGTGCAGGCGTCTGGTGCTATCCGCTGACGATCATGGATCACGCCAGTCGTTTCCTGCTCGCCTGCCACAGCATGCCCAATACCAACCTGCTGGAAACCCAGGCCGTTTTCACCCAAGTGTTCCGAGAGAATGGTTTGCCTGAGCGGATTCGTACCGATAACGGTGTGCCGTTTGCCAGTAAGGGGCGTGCGGGACTTTCTCAGCTGTCGATCTGGTGGCTGCGTCTAGGCATCATTCCCGAGCGCATTGCGCCTGGTCGGCCTGAACAAAATGGCCGCCACGAGCGCATGCATCGAACGCTCAAAAGCACGCTCCCATCGCCGCCGGCAGTGGCCTGGGAGGCTCAACAACGGCACTTTGATCGCTTTCGGCAGCACTACAATCACGAGCGCTTGCATGAAGCGCTGAAGCAGAAAACACCGGCGTCTTGCTACCAGCCATCTCCACGCCCATTCCCTGAAAAGCTCCCCGAAATGACCTATCCCAGTCATATCGAGAGCTTGCCGGCTGATAGCTCCGGCATCATCAATCGCCGGGGCTTGAGGATCTACGTAGGTTATGTGCTCAAGCACCAGACCATTGGACTGGAGCAGGTTGGGGATGGCGTCTGGGATGTTATTTTCGGTCCCATCATCCTTGGCAGAGTCGATGTGCGGGATGCCACTGATGGTTATGTAACACTCAAGGTGTTGTCACCTATGTGAGTGAACTTTTGTGTAACCCATGTGGGTGATCCGTACAGCGCTCCATTCATCCGGCCCTCCGCTTCGCTCCGGGTTCCCTCACTCCGGCCTTGCTCCCGGGAGGACCGCGCTGAACGCCCCATCCTGGGGCGCAGCGCTTGACGGGCATCCATGCCCGTCACCTCCCTCCGCAAGACCTCCGTTCGGCCTCCTGAAGTCGCGAAGTTACGGGCGGCGCCTGGGCTGACGCAGCTGTCGCTAGCTGGGTAGGGCGCTAGACTCCTGATCGGCAACGGCAACGGCAACGGCAACGGCAACGGCAACGGCAACGGCAACGGCAACGGCAACAATTCGAACGTTTGCAAAACTCAGGTCGACCTGCCGGTGGAAAAAGCCATGAGGTGTCAGTTGATCAGGCCGTCTCTTGCATCCGTCCGATCACATCCCACAACCGCGGATCGTCATAGTCTTCGATCACCAGCCGCGCCCCGGCTTCCAGCAGTCGTTCGGCCGGCTGGGTAGTGGCCAGGCCCACGGTAAAGATGCCGGCATCGACAGCCGCCTTGACGCCAGGCAGCGAGTCCTCGAAGGCCAGCGCCTGCCCGGCCTGGGCCTGCAGGCACTGCAGCCCGGTGAGGTAGGGCAGGGGATCGGGCTTGGGCCGTGCCAGCTCATCGGCGACCAGCACATGGCCGAAACGCTCGCCAAGGCCCATGGCCCCGAGCATGTGCTCGGCGTTCAGGCGCGGCGCGTTGGTCACCACGCACATGCCGATGCCGTGCTGCTCGGCATGTGCCAGCAGATGCAGCAGGCCGGGCATTGGTGTCAGGGTTGGCGACAGTTCGCGGAACAACGCCTCCTTGCGCTCGGCCAGGACCTGGCGGTGGGTGGCATCGGCCTGGGGAAACAGCTCGGCGAACAACAGACCGTTGGAGCGTCCGCTGACCTGGGTGTTGAACTGCTCCTGAGTCAGCTTGCGGCCATCGTAGTCGTACAGCAGCTTGCGGAAGGCTTGCAAGTGCAGCGTGTCGGTATCGGTGAGGGTCCCATCGAGATCGAACAGCAGGGCGGTCAGCATCGGGCATCCTTAAGGGGGAGAAACCATTCAGCAGCATCTTATGCCATCAGCATTGGAAAGTGCAGTTGGCCGGTTCTTTCGCGTTTTCGGCACAAGTCTCACAGGCAGTGGGGCTGCCGAGCAAACGCTCCAGCCCCAAGAGACCCTGAACGGTTACTATCGGCTGCCAGGCATCCACTGCACGGAGCACCCACCCCATGCCTTTCGTCACCACCCGCAAGATCCTGTTCGGCGATTGCGACCCCGCCGGGATCGTCTACACGCCGCGTATCAGTTACTTCGTCATCGAGGCGATCCACGAGTTTCTTTCCCACCAGCTGGGCGGCGAAGGCCTGCGCAAGCTGTTCGCCATGGGTGTCATGCCGCCGGCAAGGGCATTGTCCATCGAGTTCCTGGCGCCGATGGCCTGGGACGACCTGATCCGCGTGCACGTCAGCAGCGGGCCGCTCGGCCGCACATCGTTCAGTTTCAATGTGGAAGGGGTAGGAGCCAGTGGCGAGTCATGTTTCCGCGCCAGCATGACCCAGGTATGCGTCTGCTCCGATAGCAAGCAACCGGTTGATCTGCCCGAGGCACTGCGCCGGGCACTGAGCAGCACCACAGACTGATGTGCATCACTACGGATAGATATGTCATCAACCAACAAACGTTTCAGCATCAATTGGATATAAAGTCCAAACGTGACCGGTTATTCAGTTGCGTTTTTCCGTTTAATTGAGGCTGTTGCCACTGGTTGCTCCTGTTGAAAGCTGTTAGCTTTCGCCCCGCTCCGGAATTAAACAAGCAGGCCTGCAACGCGCCGCTTGCGGCCACCCGAAAAAACAACGGGTGACCGAACAGGGAACGATAATAAAAATCCTAGGGAGGGATAACTGGATGAATCTCTACATCCGTCTGTTGCTGGCTATTCTGCGCGGTTTCTTCAAGCCGCCGATGGCCCTGACCGAAACGCTGCAGCGTACGCTGCGGGTCTGGCCGAACGATATAGACATCAATAAACACATGAACAACGGCCGTTACATGACGATTGTCGATCTGTTCATGCTGGAACTTTGCCTGCGTGCGAAGATCCTTATTCCTGCCTTCAAGTTGGGTTGGAAACCCATGCTCGGCGGTAATCTGGTCGTCTATAAAAAGCAACTTTCCATGTTCGAACAATACACCGCCGAGTTCAGCATCTGCTGCCTCGACGAGAGCTGGACCTACTTCCAGTACACCTTCTTCAACCGTGCCGGTGAAGTGGTGGTGACTGGTTATTCCAAGGGCGCCTGGGTCGGTCGCAAAGGCCTGGTCGCCAACGCGGTGATCGCCGAAAAGCTCAAGGTCGAACCCACTACCGCGCCGATGCCCGAAGCCATCAGGAAATGGCTTGAGGCTGAGGCCCACGTGCTCGGCAAGGCCTGAGCCAGGTCGCGTCTCGGCCCACTTGGCAAACACCACACCCACGTAATCCGTCCATTGCTCCACGGCACCGGGCCTCTGGCCTGGCGCCGCGCGCGGCAGGCTTTGCCGTGCCCGCCATTCGCGCCTGGCCCACGTCGATCCATGAATGAGTAGGGAAACACCTCATGCCGAACACCTTGTTGTTGATGTTGGTTCTTTTCGCGGTCTTGCTGCTGGTCGCCGAGCTGTTCAGGCGCTACCGCCTGGTGGGCCTGACCTTCTTCGTGCTGGCGCTGCCGGCGTTACTGGTGCCGAACGCCAACCTGTTCATGCGCATCAAGACCATCAGCGTGCTGCTGCCCATGTGCTTCCTGGCTTACGCCAGGTACAGGCCGAAAATCGAAGGTTTCATCTACAAGCTCATCTACCTGGTGATCGTGCTCAACATCATCGAAGCCTCAGTGATCGACTGGCAAACCGGCAACGTCCTCAACATCGTCGCCGCCGTGGGCCTGATCCTGTGCCTGCCGTACTCGCGCCAACACTGGGAGATCTCAGGCCGCCACAGTGATTTCGTGGTGCGCGTCCCGGCCTACTGGCCCTACCTGTACACCACCTGGAACCTGTGTTTCCTGTACTCGGCGCGGATCACCACCTTCGGCTACGCACTGCCGCTGTTGCTGGCGCCGGTGGCCTACGCCTTGCTCCTGCGCCGCTCCGACCTGTACTTCCAGGCCCGCGCCTACACCTTCGGCTTCTACCTGTTCGTGCGCACTATCGCCGGCGACGCCCCGCTGATGAACCTGCCGGCCTTCGATCTGACGACTTGGTACAGCCCCGACGCCGCGCTCATCTGGAGCGTCGTCAACGTGATTTTCACAGGCGCCTGCCTGTACAGCTACGGCGCAAGCCGCAAGAAGAACAAAGCGATCGAACAAGGAGTTTGAAGCATGCTGGAAGTTATCCTGCTGGCGTTTTTCATCACCGCCAGCCCGGTGATCCTGTTGATGAGCAAGACCCGGGCCGAGCCATTGAAGCATGTGTACATCGGCCTGTATTACGTAAAGTTCGTACCGTTGCTGTTGTCGCTGTACGCGATCAATCTCAGCGCCAGTTTCCTGGCCTGGAAGTGGGTGCAGTTGAAATGGCTGCTGCCGCGCTACTTCGGCTACCGCCACTACAACCGCGACTCCATCTCGATGGAGAGCACGGCGATCCCGGGCACTGACTACCACATGGGCTACATCCCCAAGAAACTGCCCGCCGAACTGGTCTATCGCTGGAGAAAAGACAAGGTCTACCATAACTACATCCAGTCGATCATCAAGGCCAACCGCGACTACTACAAAGTACCGCTGGGCCAGTTCCCGCAACCGACGGCGATTTCCGACGAGGACCTGAAAGTCTTCCTGATGTCGTCGCAGATCACCCATTACCTGCAGACGGTCGATGGCGTATCGACCTTCGACATGCGTGATTTCACCCGCGAGATCCGCCTGTCCAGCTCGGTGTTCGACGTGGCCAGCATTTCCATCGCCCAGGACTTCGCCACCGACAGCATGCGCATCACCCTGCGCGACGGCTTCAGCGTCGGCCCGGGCGAGCCGCACTGGGACCTGGCCAAGGTCTACTTCATGTCGAACACCATGGTGTTCTTCATCCTCGGCGCGCACCTGCACCATCACCTGTTCTTCGCCGAAATGGGAGCGGCGTTCCTGTTCAACCTGGTGCCCAAGGGCTCCAACTTCCACAAGCTGATGGACCCGCACACCGCCTATATCCTGATGCTCAACCACCAGTTCAAGGAATCGCCGCTGTCGCTGCGCGAAACCACAGGCATCGCCGACAAGTTCCTCTACAGCTGCATCGGCTACTACTCGGCGCAGACCTTCTACAAGGTCGGCTATGAAAACGCCCTGAACATGTACAACAAGCGCGACACCGAAGACCAGGCGCTGACCCAGAAATTCGAGATCAAGTTCGCCATCCCGTTCGACCAGTACCTCAATGGCCAGCACGCACTCAACGCCCAGTACCGCGACTACTACGCGGCGGTGCTGAAGTTCGTCACGGCCAGTTACGACGACCTGCTGCGCGACGGCTCCGAGCCCTACATCAACAACTGGGTCGCCGAGCTGTGCCGCTATGTCAACCTGCCGTGCCAGGCCAATGACAAGGCCTTCAACATCGAAGTGATCGCCACCTATATCTGGTACGTATCGTTCGTCCACTCCCTGGAGCACTACCAGTTCCACAAGTACAAGATGAACTACTGCCTGCTGACCCGGCTGCCGTTCGCGGTCGCCAAGCACTTGCCCGCGGAACAGGTGTTCAGCCAGTACGACATCTGGAAGTCCAAGCACATCGTGCACACCTTCGGCAAGAACCACCTCAATGCCGGTGTCTCGGAGAGCTATGCCGACCTGGACTACAAGTTCCGCGACCTGCCGCTGATCGACAAGCAGGCGCAACTGAAGAAGGACGTACTCGCGCTACTGGAGAAACACCAGACGCCAAACGAGGCGATCGCTTTGTCCATTCGCTACTGAGCCTGGGCGCGGAAGGCCAGCGACGAAGGGGTCTGTTCAGTTTTCGCAGAAAGGAGTACAAATGTGCTCCATGGACAATTTATCCCCCAAACGCCGCGCCATCCTCGAATTCATCCGCGAGCGCATCACCGATCAAGGCCAGCCGCCGTCGCTGGCCGACATCGCCGAGCGCTTCGGTTTCGCTTCGCGCAGCGTGGCGCGCAAGCACATCACCGCCCTGAGCCAGGGCGGCTTCATCGACGTCACCCCCAACCAGGCGCGGGGTATCCGCCTGGCCGAGCCGCTGCGCCGGCCCGAGATCCTCGAAGTGCCGGTGCTCGGCCAGGTCGCCGCCGGTGCGCCGATCGGGCCCGACCTCGATATCCACGAGCAGTTGCTGCTCGACCCCAGCCTGTTCCGGCGTACCCCTGACTACCTGCTCAAGGTGCGCGGCGACTCGATGGTCGACGACGGCATCTTCGACGGTGACCTGGTCGGCATTCGCCAGCAGGGCGAGGCCCGCGACGGGCAGATCGTGGTCGCCCGGCTCGACGGCGAGGTGACCATCAAACGCCTGCAGCGCATCCGCGGCGGTTATCGCCTGCTGCCGCGCAACCCGGCCTATGCCCCCATCGATGTGAGCCCCGAGCGCGAGTTCTTCATTGAAGGCGTGTTCTGCGGCTTGCTGAGGCGTGACTGATGGGCGCGGTGGTCGAACTCGACCGGCTGCTCGACCAGCGCCAGGTATGGCGCGGGCGGCAGGCCCGGGCGCGCCCGCAGGGCCTGCAGCCCACCGGGCATGCCACCCTCGATGGTCGGCTGCCGGAAGGCGGTTGGCCGGCGGCGTCGCTCAGCGAGCTGCTGCTGGCCAGCCCCGGCTGCGGTGAGTTGCAGTTGCTCTGGCCCACGCTTGCCCGGCTGAGTGGGGAAGGGCAGCGGGTGGTGCTGGTGGCGCCGCCGTTCATCCCTTATGCACCGGCCTGGCAGGCTGCCGGAGTCGACCTGCGCTGGCTGGTGCAGGTCGACGCCGAGGCCGGCGATGCCCTGTGGGCGGCCGAGCAGTGCCTGCGC
This sequence comes from Pseudomonas soli, assembly GCF_021283165.2. NCBI lineage: Bacteria > Pseudomonadati > Pseudomonadota > Gammaproteobacteria > Pseudomonadales > Pseudomonadaceae > Pseudomonas > Pseudomonas soli. The sequence continues at coordinate 3,303,746 of NZ_CP128543.1, read as the reverse complement.
TCGGGCAGTTGCGCCGCGGTGTTGTGCTGGCCGGAGCGTGCCGATGATCGGGCGCTGCGGCGTTTGCAAGTGGCCGCGGAAACCGGCAACGCGCTGGCGTTCGCCTGCCGCCCGCGACAGGCCGCGCTGAACCCTTCGCCCGCCGCCCTGCGCATTGCCCTCGACCTGCGCCCGGCACAGTGGCGCGTGCTCAAGTGCCGGGGTGGCCTGCCGCCTGCCGCACCCATCGCCTGCCCAGGGCAGGGGTGATGCGCCATGCTCTGGGCCTGCATCCTGTTTCCCCAGCTGGCGCTGGACACTGTCCTGCGCGAGCGCGACGACCCCGAGGCACCGCTGGTGCTGCTTGGCGGGCCGCCCCAGCGCCGCGTGCTGCGGGCGGTCAACCCGGCAGCCAGTGCGCTGGGCCTGCGCGCCGGCCAGGCATTGACCGCCGCCCGTGCCCTGGCCGACGGTTTCGCCTGCGTCGATGTCGAACCGGCGCGTATCGAGCAACTGCAACAGTTGCTCGCGGCCTGGGCCTACCGTTTCAGCGCCCAGGTCAGCCTGCACTATCCCCGTGCGTTGTTGCTGGAAGTGGGCTCGAGCCTGCAACTGTTCGGCCCGTGGCCGTCGTTCGAGGCGCGCCTGCGCGAGGAACTGGCGGCACTCGGCTTGCGCCAGCGCATCGTGCTGGCCAGCAACCCGGTGGCGGCGAGAATGCTCGCCAACGGCCATGATGGCCTGGCGCTGAACTGCCCGCAGGCAACCCGCGACGCCTTGCTCGACATGCCCGTCGAGCGTGTCGGCCTGCCCAGCGAGGCAGCCGAAGCCTTCGCCCGCATGGGCCTGCGCCGCCTCGGGCAGGTACTGGCGTTACCCCGGGATGCCCTGGCCAGGCGTTTCAGCGCCCAGGTGCAGTTGCACCTGGACCAACTGCTCGGCCTGCGTAGCCTGGGGCTGGATTTCTACCAGCCGCCCGACCGTTTCGAGGCGCGGCTGGAGCTGAACTTCGACGTCGAGTCGCACCAGGCGCTGCTGTTCCCCCTGCGTCGTCTTATCCACGACCTGGCGGCTTTTCTCGCCGGGCGTGACTGTGGCGTGCAGCGGTTCGAGTTGCACCTGGAGCATGCCGAAGGCGCCGACACCGTGCTCAAGGTCGGCCTGCTGGCCGCCGAGCGCGACGCCTCGCTGTTGTTCGAGCTTGCCCGTGGCCGCCTGGAGCCGCTGCGCATCCCGGCGCCGGTGCGCAACCTGCGGCTGCTGGCCGCCGACCTGCCACCGTTCGTGCCCCAGCACCAGGCGCTGTTCGACCCGCGTGCGCAGCAGGCCCAGCCTTGGGACCAACTGCGCGAGCGCCTGCGCGCGCGGCTGGGCGATGACGCGGTCAAAGGCTTGCGTGCCGAGGCCGATCATCGCCCCGAGTGCGCCTGGCAAGGAGTGGAGCAGGGTGGGCAGGGCCATTTGGTGATGGCCCCTGGTCGACGCCCCGGCTGGTTGCTGCCGGTGCCTCAGGTGCTGGCCGAGACCGGCCTGCAACTGCTCGGACAGGCCGAGCGCATCGAGTCCGGCTGGTGGGACGGTGGTGATGTGCGGCGCGACTACTACCGCATCGAAACCCGTGATGGCCTGCGCGGCTGGGCCTTCCGCGACCTCGCGGCCCCGGGGCCGTTGTGGCTGCAAGGCTGGTTCGCATGAGCGCCCCCGGCTACGCCGAGCTGCACTGCCTGTCGAACTTCAGTTTCCAGCGTGGCGCCTCCAGTGCCGACGAGCTGTTCCGCCGCGCCCGCGAGCAGGGTTACCAGGCCCTGGCGATCACCGACGAATGCACCCTGGCAGGCATCGTCCGGGCCTGGCAGGCGGCAAAGCAGCATCAGGTGCGGTTGATCGTCGGCAGCGAGGTGCGGGTGCACCAGGGGCCGAAGCTGGTCCTGCTGGCACAGGACCTTGCCGGCTACCAGAGCCTCTGCGCCTTGATCACCCGCGCCCGGCGGCGTTCGCAGAAGGGCAGCTACCAGTTGCTCGTCGAGGACCTCGAGGCCCATCACCAGGGCTTGCTGGCGCTGTGGGTGGCCGAGCCAGGCGACAGCGCCGGGGCCTGGCTGCAGCCGCTGTTCGCCGGGCGCCTGTGGCTGGCGCTGCACCTGCACCGCGGGGCCGACGACGCCCAGCGCCTGGCTTACCTGCGCGCGCTAGGGGCACGGCTCGATATTCCGCTGGTGGCCTGCGGCGATGTGCACATGCACGTGCGTGGCCGGCGGGCGCTGCAGGACTGCATGACCGCCATCCGCGAACATTGCGCGGTCGCCGAGGCGGGGCGGTACCTGTTCGCCAATGGCGAGCGTCACCTGAGGTCGCTCGAGCAGTTGCGCGAGCTGTACTCCGACGATCTGCTCGCGCAGACCACGCAGGTCGCGGCGCGGTGCACGTTCGACCTGTCGCAGTTGCAATACCGATACCCGCGTGAGCTGGTGCCCGAGGGGCAGACCCCGGCCAGCTGGCTGCGCGAGCTGTGCCGCCGAGGGTTGCCCGAGCGCTGGCCCCAGGGCCCGAGCGACAAGGTGCGCATGGTGCTGGAGCAGGAGCTGGCGCTGATCGAGGAACTGGGCTACGAGAGCTACTTCCTCACCGTCCACGACATCGTCGCCTTCGCCCGCCGCCAGCGCATCCTCTGCCAAGGGCGCGGCTCGGCGGCCAACTCGGTGGTGTGCTTCGTCCTCGGCATCACCGAACTCGACCCGATGGAGCACCGCCTGCTGTTCGAACGCTTCCTTTCCCGCGAGCGCAACGAGCCGCCGGACATCGACGTGGATTTCGAGCATGAGCGCCGCGAAGAGGTGATCCAGTACGTGTTCCAGCGCTACGGCCGGCACCGGGCGGCGCTCACCGCGGTGGTCAGCAGCTACCACGCCGCCGGCGCGGTGCGCGATGTGGCGCGGGTGCTCGGCCTGCCGGCCGACCAGGTGGACGCCCTGGCCAAGTGCTGCGGGCGCTGGAGCGACCGCATCCCGGATGCCGCCCGCCTGTCCGAGGCCGGGTTCGATGCGCACAGCCCGTCGTTGCGGCGCATCCTGGTGCTGGCGGGGGAGCTGATCGGCTTTCCCCGGCACCTGTCGCAACACCCGGGAGGCTTCGTCATCTCCGAGCAGCCGCTGGACCAGCTGGTACCGGTGGAGAACGCGGCGATGGCCGAGCGCACGGTGATCCAGTGGGACAAGGACGACCTGGACATGGTCGGCCTGCTCAAGGTCGACGTGCTGGCGCTGGGCATGCTCAGCGCGCTGCGCCGCTGCTTCGACCTGATCGCCCGGCACCGGGGCCGCGAGTACACGCTGGCGACCCTGCCCAAGGAAGACCCGGCCACCTACGCCATGATCGGCCGCGCCGAGACCATGGGCGTGTTCCAGATCGAGTCGCGGGCGCAGATGGCCATGCTGCCCCGGCTCAAACCGGTGAAGTTCTACGACCTGGTGATCGAGGTGGCCATCGTCCGTCCGGGGCCGATCCAGGGCGACATGGTTCATCCATATCTGCGCCGCAGGTTGAAGCAGGAGCCGGTCACCTACCCATCGGAAAAGCTCAAGGCCGTCTTCGAGCGCACCCTGGGCGTGCCGCTGTTCCAGGAGCAGGTGATGGAGCTGGCCATGGTCGCCGCCGACTACAGCCCCGGCGAGGCCGACCAGTTGCGCCGCAGCATGGCCGCCTGGAAGCGCCATGGCGGCCTGGAGCCGCACCGCGAGCGGCTGATCGCGGGCATGCTCCGTAATGGCTACGAGCTGGCCTTTGCCGAGCGTATCTTCGAGCAGATCAAGGGCTTTGGCAGCTACGGTTTCCCCGAGTCCCACGCCGCCAGCTTTGCCCTTTTGTGCTACGCCAGCAGCTGGCTCAAGTGCCATGAGCCGGCAATCTTCACCTGCGCGCTGGTCAACAGCTGGCCGATGGGCTTCTACAGCCCCGACCAGTTGCTGCAGGAGGCGCGCCGCCAGGGCATCGAGGTGCGCCCGGTGGATGTGTTCCACAGCGAGTGGGATTGCACCCTGGAGGCACTGGGCGAGAACGAACTGGCCATCCGCCTGGGCCTGCGCCAGATCCGCGGCTTCAGCGAGGTCGATGCCCGGCGCCTGGAGCAGGCGAGGGCGCAGCGCCCCTGGCGGGATGTCGAGGACCTGTGCCTGCGCGCCCGGCTCGATGGCCGGGCCCGGGCGCGCCTGGCCGATGCCGGGGCACTGCGCGGGCTGGCTGGCGACCGCCACCAGGCGCGCTGGCAGGTGGCGGCGGTGCAGGCGCAACTGCCGTTGTTCGCCGAGGTTGAATCGACACTTGAACAGGCGGTGGCCTTGCCTGCACCCAGCATTGCCGAAGACCTGGCCGCCGACTACGACACCCTGGGCACCACCCTCGGGCCGCACCCCCTGACCCTGTTGCGGACACGCTTGCGCGCGCTGGGGTGTCGCAGTTCAAGGGAGCTGGCAGGGGTCGAGCATGGCGACAGCATCGCCGTCGCCGGCATCGTGGTCGGGCGCCAGCGACCACAGACCGCCAGTGGCGTGACCTTCGTCACCCTCGAGGACGAGCATGGCATGGTCAACGTAGTGGTCTGGCGCGACCTGGCAGAGCGCCAACGGCGCGAGCTGGTAGGTTCGAAGTTGCTCAAGGTGAGCGGGCGGCTGGAGCAGGAGAGCGGGGTGCGGCACCTGATCGCCCGGCGCCTGGAAGACATCAGCCCGCTGTTGCAGGGGCTTGATGTGCGCAGCCGGGACTTTCATTAAGCCTCAGACCATCGCCAGTCGCTGCTTGCGTGTCGGAGCCGGGAACGCCTGCTCGATGGCTTGCAGGTCCTCTTCGGCAAGCACCAGGTCGGCCGCCGCCGCATTCAAGCGCACATGCTGCGGATCCACCGCCTTGGGAATCGCGATCACCCCATCATTGCGCGTGACCCAGGCCAGGCTCACCTGGGCCGGCGTGGCGCCATGGCGCTCGGCGATCTGCGTCAGCACCGGGTGACCCAGCAAGCGCCCGGCCTGGGCCAACGGGCAGTAGGCCATGGTTGGCAAGCCCTGCTCGCGGCTCCACGGCAGCAGGTCGAATTCGATGCCACGCTCGGCCGGGTTGTACAGCACCTGGTTGGTGGCGCAGGCCCTGTTATCCAGTTCGCGCAGGTCGTCGAGGTCGAAATTGGACACGCCCCAGCGGCGAATCTTGCCCTGCTCGATCAGCCGCTCGAAGGCTTCCACCGTCTCGTCCAGCGGGTACTGGCCGCGCCAGTGCAGCAGGTACAGGTCGATGCAGTCGGTGCCCAGGCGCTGGAGGCTGCGCTCGCAGGCGGCCGGCACACCGCGTCGGCTGGCATTGTGCGGATAGACCTTGCTGACCAAAAACACCTGGTCCCGGCGCCCAGCGATGGCCTGGCCGACCACCTGTTCGGCGCCGCCCTCGGCGTACATTTCAGCAGTGTCGATCAGGCCCAGGCCCAGGTCGATGCCTTGTTGCAGCGCCGCCACTTCGGCGGCCCTGTGGCCCGGGTCCTCGCCCATGTACCAGGTACCCTGGCCGATGGCCGGAACGCGGGAGCCCGCCAGATTCACGTAACGCATGTCACCTCCTGTGGATGGGTATGGGTCAGCAGCACATCGAGCAGCGCCTCGGCGGCCTTGGACAGCTTGTGATCGCCCAGGGCGATCACGCCGATGCGCCGCTCCACGGTGGGATCGACCAGCGGCACGCAACGGGCGCCGAGCTCCTGCATCTGCTCGATGCACAGCGCCGGTACCGCGCTGACTCCCAGACCACTGGCGACCATGCGGCCGATGGTCGACAACTGATGGCTCTCGAAGGCCACCGCCAGCTTGCCATGGTTGGCGGCCAGGTGCTGTTCGAGCAGCAGGCGCACCGCAGATGGCCGCTGCAGGGCGATGAAGTCCTCGGCCAGCAGCTCCTGCCAACGCACCTGGGGCTGCTGGGCAAGGGGCGAGTCGGCCGGCACCACGGCGACGAAGCGATCCATGTACAGCGGGTGGAAACGCAGCGCCTCGCTGCTTTCCGGCTCGAAACCGATGCCCAGTTCGACGCGGCGATGGCGCACTAGTTCCAGCACCTGCTCGTTGATCACGTCGTGCACGGTGACATTGACCTTGGGGTAGCGCTGGCGAAACACCTTCAGCGACCGTGGCAGCAGATTGCCGGCGAACGCCGGCATTGCCGCCACCGACACCCGGCCCAGTTGCAGGGTGAAGCGCTGGCGCAACATTTCCTCGGTATCGTCCCAATCGGCGAGCAGGCGCCTGGCCAGGGGCAGCAGCACCTCGCCCTCGGGGGTCAGGCTGACGCTGCGGGTGGTGCGGGTGAGCAGGGCGCCGCCGAGGTTGTCCTCCAGGGCCTTGATGGTCAGGCTCAGGGCCGGTTGCGACACGTGCAGGTGCTCGCCGGCCTGGGCGAAGCTCTGGTACTTGGCCACGGTGACGAAGGCCCGCAGCTGCTTGACGTTCATGAGGGGTTGACCCTTTGTTTTGGAAAAGTTATCAATCGATGACGAAAACAAAATTAACAAATCAGTCGGCTACAGTGAAGATGACCATACGGTTCCAACAACTACAAAAGGCGACTGAGCATGGCCGGACTGGACAAGCGTGTAGCAACTTATGAAGAGGCCCTGGCGGGCCTGACCGACGACATGACCGTGCTGGCCGGCGGCTTTGGCCTGTGCGGCATCCCCGAGAACCTCATCGCCGAAATCAAGCGCCGTGGCGTCAAGGGCCTGACCGTGGTCTCCAACAACTGCGGCGTCGACGGCTTTGGCCTGGGCGTGCTGCTCGAGGACCGGCAGATCCGCAAGATGATCGCCTCCTACGTCGGCGAGAACGCCGAGTTCGAACGCCAGCTGCTCAGCGGCGAACTGGAAGTGGAGCTCACTCCGCAAGGCACCCTGGCCGAGAAGATGCGCGCCGGCGGCGCCGGCATCCCGGCCTTCTTCACCGCTACCGGCTATGGCACCCCGGTTGCCGAAGGCAAGGAAGTACGCGAGTTCAACGGTCGCAAGTACATCCTCGAAGAATCCATCACCGGCGACTTCGCCATCGTCAAAGGCTGGAAGGCCGACCACTACGGCAACGTGGTGTACCGCAACACCGCGCAGAACTTCAACCCGCTGGCCGCCACCGCCGGCAAGATCACCGTGGTCGAGGTCGAAGAGATCGTCGAGCCTGGCGTGCTGCTGCCCAGCGAGATCCACACCCCGGGCATCTATGTCGACCGGGTCATCGTCGGCACCTTCGAGAAGCGCATTGAAAAGCGCACCGTCAAGGCCTGAGCGCCGCCCTCAAGAACAACAAAGAGATCCTGACCATGGCATTGACCCGCGAACAAATGGCGCAACGCGTCGCCCGTGAACTCAAGGACGGCTACTACGTCAACCTCGGCATCGGCATCCCCACCCTGGTGGCCAACTACGTGCCCGACGGCATGGAAGTGATGCTGCAGTCGGAGAACGGCCTGCTGGGCATGGGCGAGTTCCCCACCGAAGCCACCATCGACGCCGACATGATCAACGCCGGCAAGCAGACCGTCACCGCCCGCCGTGGCGCGTCGATCTTCGATTCGGCGCAATCCTTCGCCATGATCCGTGGCGGCCATGTCGACCTCACCGTGCTCGGAGCCTTCGAGGTGGACGTGCAGGGCAACATCGCCTCGTGGATGATCCCCGGCAAGCTGGTCAAGGGCATGGGCGGCGCCATGGACCTGGTGGCCGGCGCCGACAACATCATCGTCACCATGACCCATGCCTCCAAGGACGGCGAGTCCAAGCTGCTGCCCATTTGCAGCCTGCCGCTGACCGGTGCCGGCTGCATCCGCAAGGTGCTGACCGACCTGGCCTACCTGGAGATCGAAAACGGCGCCTTCATCCTGCGCGAGACCGCGCCGGGCGTGAGTGTCGAGGAAATCGTCGCGAAGACTGCCGGCAAGCTGATCGTGCCGGACGATGTCAAGGAAATGACCTTCTAATCAACATTCCCCTGAGGGGGCTTGTGGGAGCGCGCTTGCCCCGCGATGACGTCAGCCCAGGTGCCACGATCGCCTGGTCGGGCGCTGTCGCGGGGCGAGCCCGTTCCACGCTTGCGCTTCCATAGGGCTTTGCCTTGTCTGTTGCAAAATCCACCAATAAAACCAAAAAAGGAAAACATCGTGGCCGCTGATATCCAAGACAGCCGCTCCGCCCGCTTTGCCCTGCGCTGCTCCAACTGGGCCGAACGCTGGTTCCCCGATTCCTGGGTGTTCGCCGCCCTGGCCGTGATGCTGGTGGCCCTCGGCGCCCTGGCCATGGGCGGCAAGCCCACCGACACCGCCAAGGCCTTCGGTGACGGCTTCTGGAGCCTGATCCCGTTCACCATGCAGATGGCCTTCGTGGTCATCGGTGGCTATGTGGTGGCCAGCTCGCCACCCGCCGCCCGGCTGATCGACCGCCTGGCGCGGCTGCCGAAGAACGGCCGCTCGGCGGTGTGCTGGGTGGCGCTGATCTCGATGCTCGCCTCCTTGCTCAACTGGGGCCTGTCGCTGGTGTTCGGCGGCCTGCTGGTGCGCGCCCTGGCGCGCCGCACCGACCTGAAGATGGACTACCGCGCCGCCGGCGCCGCCGCCTACCTGGGCCTGGGCGCGGTGTGGGCGCTGGGCCTGTCGTCGTCGGCCGCGCAGTTGCAGGCCAACCCGGCCAGCCTGCCGCCGTCGATCCTGTCGATCACCGGGGTGATCCCGTTCACCGAGACCATCTTCCTCTGGCAGTCCGGGGTGATGCTCGCCGCGCTGGTGATCGTCTCGCTGATCGTCGCCTATGCCACCGCGCCTGGCCCGAACAGCGCCCGCAGCGCGCAGGATTGTGGAGTGGACCCGAGCTTCAGCGCACCACCTTCGCCCCAGCGCACGCGCCCGGGTGAGTGGCTGGAATACAGCCCGATCCTGATCCTGCTGCTGGTGGCCCTGGCCGCCGGCTGGCTGTACCAGGAGTTCGCCACCAAGCCGGCGATCACCGCGATTTCCGGGCTGAACACCTACAACCTGTTGTTCATCATGCTCGGTGCCTTGCTGCACTGGCGCCCGCGCAGCTTCCTCGATGCCGTGGCTCGCGCCGTGCCGACCACCACCGGGGTGCTGATCCAGTTCCCGCTGTACGGCTCGATCGCCGCCATTCTCACCCAGGTCAAGGGCGCGGACGCCCAGACCCTGGCTCACCATATCTCGCTGTTCTTCACCCAGATCGCCACCCATGACACCTACGCCTTGCTGATGGGCGTGTACTCGGCGGTGCTTGGCTTCTTCATTCCGTCCGGCGGTGGCAAGTGGATCATCGAGGCGCCGTACGTGATGCTGGTAGCCAACGACCTGCAATACCACCTGGGCTGGGCGGTGCAGATCTACAACGCCGCCGAGGCGCTGCCGAACCTGATCAACCCGTTCTACATGCTGCCGCTGCTGGGGGTGTTGGGGCTCAAGGCGCGTGACCTGATCGGCTTCTCGTTCGTGCAGTTGCTGGTGCATGTGCCACTGGTGCTGGTGTTGCTGTGGGCCCTGGGCACCACGTTGCAATATGTCCCGCCAGTAATGCCCTGATCAGGCAGGCCCATCAGACGCTTGCCTGGGAGGTTGTCTGATGGGCGTACGGTGGTCGGCTGCAAGCGCTATGGATCGGCGCTTGTGCAGCTTCCTACCGAAGTCTCCGAAAAAGCTGACTGATGGCAAATTGACGTCAATATGATGGCCACTTACTATGCGCGCCACTTTGCGTTGATCACCAGGGACAGGTATGCCGGTACGTCTTCACTCAGCGCGCAATTATGCGCGCTTCGCATTTGTTGCAACATTGTGCAGCCCGTTGGCCTGGGCCGTTTCACCGGGTGACCAGGACCTGATCCGCGAACGCCAGAACCGCCTGCTCGAAGAGCAGCAACGGCGCCTTGAGGACCTGCGCAACCTGCCCGGCGAAAGCGCGCAACCTGCCCAGCAGCAACGGCCCGAAGACACCCGCTGTTTCGATATCCACACCATCGAGCTCAAGGGCGCCGACAGCCTGTCCGCCGCCGACCGCGACAGCCTGCTCAAGCCTTTCATCGACCAGTGCCTGGGCGTCACCCAGCTCAATGCCTTGCTCAAGGCCATCACCGACCATTACCTAGGCCGTGGCCTGGTCACCAGCCGCGCCTACCTCCCGCAGCAGGACCTGTCTTCGGGCCACCTGCAGGTGCTGGTGGTGGAAGGGCGCCTGGAAGGGCTGCGCCCGGACCCGGCCAGCGGCCTGAGCGAGCGCGAGCTGGCCATGGTTTTCCCCGGTGAAGTCGAGCAGCGTCTGAACCTGCGCGAAGTCGAGCAGATGGTCGATCAGCTCAACCGCCTGCCGTCGAACAAGGCGCAGATGGAGCTGACCCCCGGCAAGGCCGTCGGCGGTAGCGAAGTGCTGGTGCGCAACACCCAGCAGAAACCCTGGCGCGCCTCGCTGTCGCGCAACAATGAAGGCCAGCGCAGCACCGGGGAACAGATGCTCAACCTCGGCCTGGAATGGGACAGCCCGCTGGGCCTGGCCGACCAGCTCATGCTGCGCGGTGGCCACGACGTGGTCAGCGACCACACCCAGGGTTCGAAGAACGGCGTGCTGTACTACAACCTGCCGTGGGGCTGGTGGAACTTCACCTACAGCTACAGCGAGAGCGAGTACCGCTCCCTGGCCCAGGCCAACGGCTTTGCCTTCAAGCAGACCGGCGACAGCCAGAACCACCAGCTGCGCGCCGAGCGCGTGGTGCACCGTGATGCCACCAGCAAGACCTCGCTGAATGCCGGCATGGCCCACCTGCGCACCAACAACTACATCGAGGACAGCCGCCTGGAGGGCAGCAGCAACCGCCTGAGCGAGGCGCAGTTCGGCATCAACCACGGCCGCCGCCTGGGCAATGCCTTCGTCAACATCGACCTGGGCACTCAGGAAGGCATCGGCGCCTTCGACGCCCAGGACAATGCCCACCCGCGCCCCGGCCAACCAGTGGCGCGCTACCGCAAGTACAGCGCCACCGTCAGCTATGCACAGGGCTTTGAAGTGCTCGGCGAGCGCCTGAGCTTCAGCAGCCTGGCCACCGGCCAGCGCAGCGAGGACGTATTGTTCAGCCCGCAGCGCATCAGCCTTGGTGGTCTGTCGTCGGTACGCGGCCTGAAGGACCAGTCGCTGTCCGGCGACAGCGGCGGCTACTGGCGCAACGACCTGCGCTGGACCCGCCCGGTGAGCTGGCCGCTGCTGCAGCCGCTGGTGGCCGAGTACGGCCTGGGCCTGGGCTACGACCTGGGCGTGATCCGCAATGACCGCTACAACGGCCAGTACCACGGCCGTGCCAGCAGCCACTCGCTGGAGCTGTTCGCCCGCGGCCAGCATATGGCTGCCAGCGTGACCTTCGCCCACAGCCTGGAACGCCCCGACGTGCTGACCGAAAAGGAACGCCCGGTCTACTTCCGCCTCGACTTTTTCATCTGATCACCTGATTGACGAGATTTGACATGGATGTTCGCCTGTTTGCCTTCCTGGCCCGCCAACGCTCGGCCAAAATTCAGCCGCGCGAGCAGTTCTGCGGGTTGCCCAAGCGCGGTCTGGCGCTGCTGCTGGCCAACGCCATGTTCTGGCAGCCGCTTTGGGCACAGGCCGCCGAAGGCGTGGTGGTCAGCGGGCCGGGCACCAGCCTGGGGCAGGCGGGCAACGGCGTGCCCATCGTCAACATCGCCGCGCCCAACGGCAGCGGCCTGTCGCACAACCAGTTCAGCGACTACAACGTCGGCCAGCAGGGGCTGATCCTCAACAACGCCACCGACCGCACCCAGGCCACCCAGCTGGGTGGCATCATCCTCGGCAACCCCAACCTGCAGGGCACCGCGGCCAACGTCATCCTCAACGAGGTCAACGGCGCCAACGCCAGCCAGCTGCGCGGCTACACCGAAGTGGCCGGGCGCGGGGCGCATGTCATCGTCGCCAACCCCCACGGCATCACCTGCGATGGCTGCGGCTTCATCAACACGCCACAGGCCACGCTCAGCACCGGCAAGCCGGTGCTCGAGAACGGCCAGCTGAGCCGTTACCAGGTCGACCAGGGCCATATCGCCATCGAAGGAGCGGGGCTCAACGCCAGCAACGTCGACAGCTTCGAGCTGATTGCCCGCAGCACGAAAATCAACGCCGAGATCCAGGCGCGCAACCTGGCCATCGTTGCCGGGCGCAACGATGTCGATGCGCGCACCCTGGCGGCCACGGCGCGCCAGGATGACGGCAGTGCCAAGCCGAGCCTGGCCATCGACTCCAGCGCCTTGGGCGGCATGTATGCCGGCGCGGTCAGGCTGGTGGGCACCGAGGCCGGGGTCGGCGTGCGCCTGGACGGGCGGATGATCGCCAGCGGCGGCGATATCCAGCTCGAGGCCAACGGCCAGTTGCGCATGGCCCAGGCCAGCGCCACCGGCGATGTACGCCTGAAGGCAGCGGCTATCGATGCGCAGGGCCCGGTACATGCCGGCCAGCAACTGCAGCTGGACAGTCGCGGCGAGCTGGTCAACCGCCAGGGGCTGACTGCCGGGGGCCAGGTACAGTTGAACGCTGGCGGCCAACTGAGCAACCTCGGCGGTATCCAGGCGGGTATCAACATCGATGGCCAGCGCGTGGCCGGCGCCGACCTGAAGATCAGCGCCGGTGCCGTGGACAACCGCAACCAGCGCCTGATCGCCAGCGGCGACCTGACCCTCTCCACCGGCACCCACCTGGACAACCAGGGCGGCAGCCTCAGTGCCGGGCGCGACCTCAGCGTCAATGCCGCGACCCTGGATAACCGTCAGCAGGGCAAAGTGCTCGCCGACGGGCGCATGACCCTCACCGGTGGGCAACTGCTCAACGGTGACCGCGGCCAGATCACCAGCCAGGGCGCGCTGAACGCCACCTGGGCCCATCTGGACAACCAGGCCGGCGAACTGTCCAGCCTCGATACCCTGGCCCTGAACCTCGGCAGCCTGGACAACCGCACTGGCAAGGTCCTGGCCAACCGCGGCATCACCGTCACCAGCCAGGGGCTGGTCGACAACCGCAGCGGCCGGATCGCCAGCCAGGCCACCCTCGAACTGAGCGTCCAGGCCCTGAACAACCAGGGCGGCGTGGTCACCAGCAAGGCCGGCCTGGCATTGGTCGCGGGCGCAGCCATCGACAACCGCCACGGCGAGATCTCCAGCGCCGGCACCACTCAGGTAGAAGCCGCCAGCCTCGACAACCGCGAGCAAGGCAAGCTGCTCAGCGACGGCACGCTCACCGCCACGGTCAGCGGGCTCCTGGACAACCAGGCCAAGGGCCTGGTGAACGGCGTGCGCGCCACCCATATCGACGCGGGGCAGTTCGACAACCGCGGTGGCCGCCTGGTGGGCAAGGACCTGCTGACCCTGCAGGGCCAGCGCTGGGACAACCGCGGCGGCAAGATCGAGGCCGACGGCGCACTGACACTGACCATCGACCACCTCGACAACCGCGACCAGGGCCTGGTCAGCGGCCAGGCCGGGGCCCGCTACAGCGGCAGCGAGCTGCTCAACCAGCTCGGCATCCTTGGCGCCAAGGGCAACCTCGACCTGGTCGCCGCGCACCTGGACAACAGTGGCGGCAGCCTGACCAGCGGCGGCGATCTCGATGGCCAGGTCACGCGCCTGGAGCAGCTGGGCGGCAAGCTGTCCGCCGACGGCAAGCTGACCCTCAAGGGCAGTACATTGGTCAACCGCCAGGGCGCCGTGATCGGCGCCGGGCAGGGCATGCACCTGACCGTGGACAGCGTCGACAACCGCGGCGGCGAACTGTCCGCGGCCAAGGCGCTCAGCCTCACCGGGCAGCGCCTGGACAACACCGGCGGCCAGGTCCTGGCCGATACCGACCTGGCGCTGACGGTGGCCGAGGTCATCAACCAGGCCCAGGGCCTGTTGCGCGGCAAGGGCCAACTGACCCTCGACGGCCAGACCCTGGACAACCGCGACGGGCGTGTTTCCGCCGAGCAGGGCGCACGCCTGCGCCTGAGCCAGGCGCTCGACAACAGCAAGGGGCTGCTGACCAGCGAGGGTGACCTCGACATCGGCGCCGCCAGCCTCGACAACAGCGACGCCGAGCTGAGCAGCGCCGGCAAGCTGACCCTGGCCACCACCGGCAAGGTCGACAACCAGCGCGGCTCGATCACCGCCGACGGCGCCCTCGACCTGCGCAGTGCCAGCCTCGACAACCGCGCCGGCGAGGTCGGCGCCCAGGGGGCCATCGACATCGTCACCGGCACCCTCGACAACCGTGACAGCGGCCATGTGGTCGGCAACGACCGGATGACGCTCAAGGCCGGCCAGGTCAACAACGCGGGCAGCGACAGCCGCATCGACAGCGATGGCGCCATGCACCTGACCGCCAGCGGTTTCGACCAGCAGGCCGGACGGATGCTGAGCAAGGCCTCGATCACCCTCGACCTGGGCCAGGGCGCGCTGGTCAACCACGGCCTGATCAAGGCCCCGGTGCTGGTACTGAACAACCTCGGCCGCGTCGACAACCACAACGGCGAAATCACCAGCCCGCAAGGCTTCACCTTTGTGGCCGACTCCCTGGACAACCGCCAGGGCAAGCTGCTCAGCGAGCAGGCGCTGACGGTGCGTATCGCCCAGGCGCTGGACAACACCAAAGGCCTGGTCTCGGCCAAGGGCCTGGACCTGCACGCCGCCAGCCTCGACAACCGCGAGGGCACCGTCAGCAGCCGCGCCGGCCTGGTGCTCACCGTCGACGGTCGCCTGGACAACCGCCAGGGCACCCTGGTGGGCGACACCGCCCTCAACCTTGTGGCCGCGACGCTGGACAACAGCAAGGGCAAGGTCTCCGGCAAAGGCCGGGGCGAGGTCCAGGCCGGCACCTTGCTCAACCACGCCGGTTCGCTGGTCAGCCTCGAGCAACTGCGGATCAAGGGCGGTGAGCTGGACAACCGCGAGGCGGGCCTGCTCGGCAGCAATGGCGCGCTGACCCTGGAAGTCGACCGCATCGACAACCGTGGCG
This sequence comes from Pseudomonas soli, assembly GCF_021283165.2. Classification (NCBI taxonomy): domain Bacteria; kingdom Pseudomonadati; phylum Pseudomonadota; class Gammaproteobacteria; order Pseudomonadales; family Pseudomonadaceae; genus Pseudomonas; species Pseudomonas soli. The sequence goes on along the minus strand of NZ_CP128543.1, from coordinate 3,288,715 downwards.
GCGAGATCACCGGCAAGGCCGCTGTCGCGGTCACCGGCACCTCGCTGGACAACAGCGACGGCGGCCTGCTGGTCGCCGGCACCGGCATGACCCTGGCGTTGCAATCGCTGCTCAACCGCAACAAGGCGCGCCTCGAGGCCCAGACCGGCCTGACCCTGACCGGCCTGAGCCTGGACAACGACGGTGGCCGCCTGACCAGCCAGCGGGACATGACCCTGACCCTGACTGGCGCGGCGCTCAACCGCCTCGGCCTGCTCAGTGCCGAGGGCCAGCTGGTGCTGGCCGCGCACAGCCTGGACAACAGCACCGGCAAACTGGACAGCGCCGGCAGCCTGAAACTGACCACGGGCGGCGCGCTGCTCAACCAGGGCGGCGAGCTGCTCAGCGACAGCGACATCACCCTGGCCAGCGCCAGCCTGGACAACACCGACAAGGGCGTTATTTCCAGCAAGGGCGCGCTGACCCTCAGCACCGGCCACCTGGACAACAGCCGCCAGGGCAGCATCAGCAGCAACCGCACCCTCGACCTGCACGCGGGCCAGCTCGATAACCGCGACGGCGGCCGCGTGGGCAGCCGCGAAGCACTCACCGCCACGGTCACCGGCCTCGACCAGCAGGGCGGCAAGCTGTTCAGCGACACCTCGGTCCACCTCGACCTGGGCCACGGCCACCTGGACAACCGTGGCGGCCTGATCAATGCGCCGTCGCTGCAGCTGGACAACCTCAAGACCGTGGCCAACCAGGGCGGCGAGATTTCCAGTGCCCAGGCCCTCACCGTCGCTGCCGAGCAACTGGACAACGGCAACGGCCGCCTGCTCAGCGACCAGCGCCTGCTGCTGCGGGTCAGCCAGCGCCTGGACAACCTCAAGGGCCTGATCGGCGCCCAGTCGCTGGAGATTCATGCCGGCGCGCTGAGCAACCGCGACGGCGGCCGCATCGAAGCCAAGGACGCGCTCGCCCTCACCAGCAAAGGCCTGGACAACCACGCCGGCAAGCTGCTCGGCAGCAGCCTCGCGCTGGACCTGGGCGGCGCCGACCTGGACAACGGCGCGGGCCTGATCACCACCGCCGGGCCGCTGACCCTGGTCAACCTGGCCAAACTGCACAACCAGGGTGGCGAGATTTCCACCGCCCAGGCCCTGCAACTGGACGTCAGCGAGCTGGACAACCGTGACGGCAAGCTGATCAGCGAACAGACGCTGGCCATCACCAGCGGCGCCATCGACAACCGCAACGGCCTGGTCTCGGGCTGGCAGGGCCTGAGCGTGACCGGCCAGGGCCTGGACAACCGCCAGCAGGGCACCCTGTCGAGCCGCTCCGGCGCCGTGAAGGCGACCGTGACCGGCGCGCTGCGCAACAGCGACGGCGGCGCGCTGGTTGCCCAGCAACGCCTGGACGTCAAGGCCGCCAGCCTGGACAACAGCGCCAAGGGCATCCTCTCCAGCGGCAGCGGCCAGCAACTGACCATCACGGCGGCACTGGACAACCATGACGGCGGCCTGATCGATGCCGGGGAAAAACTGGTCATCAGCGCCGGTGCCCTCGACAACCACGGCGGCCGCGTGGCCACCCGCCAGGACCTGGGCCTGACCGCCGCAAGCCTGAACAACAACGACGGCAACCTCGCCGCCCAGGGCGCGCTGACCCTCGACCTGCTCGGCGAGCTGCTCAACCGCCAGGGCACGCTGTTCGCCGGCAAGGACCTGCTGATCCAGCGCGCCGGCCTGGTCGACAACCAGGCTGGCCAGATCGCCAGCCAGGGCCTGCTCAAGGTGCTGGCCGCCAGCGTCGACAACAGCCAGCGCGGCACGCTGGCCGCCAATGGCCCGCTCACGCTCGACAGCCGCGGGGCGCTCAACAACTCGGGCGATGGCCTGATCTACAGCCAGCAGGGCGACGTAGGCCTGCAGGCGGCCAGCCTGAACAACGCCAAGGGCACCGTGCAGGCCAAGGGCGCGATCACCGCGCAGACCACCGGCGTGCTCGACAACCAGGGTGGCAAGCTGAACGCCCAGGATGGCGCGTTGACCGTGACCGCCGACACCCTCGACAACCGCGGCGGCATCCTCGCCAGCCTCAAGCAGGCGCTGGGCGTGCACACCACCGGCGTGCTGCGCAACGGCAGCGACGCCACTGGCCAGCGCGGCATCCTCCAGGCGCTGAGCCTGGACGTGCAGAGCGCCAGCCTCGACAACCACGGCGGGCGCATCGCCGCGCTCGGCGGTGATACCGTGATCCGCACCGGGCAGCTGGACAACCGCGATGGCGGCATCTCCGCCGGCGGCCTGCTCAAGGTCACCGGCGCCAGCCTGCTCAACGGCGGCGACGCGCGCGGCGAGATGGTCGGCCAGCGTATCGAACTTGGGCTGAGCGGCGCCCTGGACAACCGCTCCGGCATCATCGAAAGCGCCAGTACCCTCGCCATCACGGCCGCCACCCTGGACAACCAGGCGGGCCAACTGCGTGCACTGGGCACCAGCGGCACTACACGATTCCAGATCGGCGGGCTGCTGGACAACCGCAACGGGACCCTGGAAACCGCCAACACCGATCTTGCCCTGGTCATTGGCGATCTGCTGAATGCCGGGGGCAGCATCACTCACCTCGGCAATGGCGATTTCGGTGTCAGCAGCCAGCAGGTCATGGCGGCGGGAGGCCGCCTGTTGACGCACGGCACCCTGAATCTCAGTGCCGACGACTGGGTCAACAGCAGCGTGCTGCAAGCCGGCACCCTCAACCTCGATGTCAAAAACTTCACCCAGACCTCCAGTGGGCAACTGCTGGCGACGAAGGCGTTGCTGGGCAAGGGCGGCAACTGGCTCAATGATGGGTTGATTGCCAGCGACGGCACGCTGAGCCTGACCTTGGGTGGTACCTATTCGGGCAACGGCCGACTGACCAGCCTGGGGAACATGACCCTGTCTGCGGCGCAGATGAGCCTGGGCACCGCCACAAGCATTGCCGGTGGCGACAACATCGTTGTCAACGTCGGCAACCAGCTGAGCAATCTTGGGCGCTTGTCGGCGGTCAACGACCTGACGATCCACGCCGGCAGCCTGTCCAATTACGGGGCATTGGCCGCGTCGGGCAACCTGAACCTGATTGCCCAGTCCGTCCACAACGACCAGGCCGCCGATGGCAGTCGAGGTTTGCTGTTCAGCGGCCGGGACATGTCGATGCGCACGGCGGATTTCAGCAACCGTTATGCGGACGTCTACAGCCTGGGCAATCTGCTGGTCGCCGGCGTCACCGCAGGCAGTACTGCGGCAACCTTCCTGAACAGCTCCGGGACAGTCGAAGCGGCCGGCGACATCAACCTGCAGGCAGCCAGCTTCGTCAACAAACGCGATAAGTTCAGCGCCAGCCAGCAGATCACCGACGGCTACATGACCATCTACTGCGTCCAGCATTGCAAAGGGTCGCGGTGGGTGAGGGGGCCGGTGCACATCTACAAGACCCAGGAAACCGTGGTGCTGGAGGATTCGCCAACGGCAACCCTGGCTGCCGGGCGTGACCTGACCATTGGTGGGGGCAGCGTTCTCAATTCTCGCAGCGTGATCTCGGCGGGCAATGATCTCACCATCACGGCCAGCAGCATTACCAATGAGGGCGAGCGTTCCAGGTCGGGAACCGTTGGCAGAGAGGTGGGGGCTGGAACCAAGGTCCCCACGGCGTACTTCTTCCAGTTGATCAACGAGGTAAACGCCTACAACCAGGCCCACCCTCGTTCTGGACCGTTCGATGAAGCAGCCTTCAAGGCCCTGGTCGCGAAGTTCGACCCCGGGATGTTTTATGGCATCAATGAAGCACTCACGCTCAAGGACGATAATCAATTCATTGCTCCGGCGCTGATCCAGGCTGCAGGCACGGCGAAGCTCACCGCGGCAGGCAACGTCAACAATATCGTTGTGCGCAGGGCGCCGGAGGCGACCAGCAGTCGTGCGTTCGATACCCAGGTATCCAGCGCGACGCAGGCCACGGTGGTCAACCTGAATGCGCAGTTGCCCCCCGATCTGGCCCAGCGACAGGTAGACCCGACCACCCTGCCAGGCTTCAGCCTGCCGGCCGGGCAGAATGGCCTGTTCCGCTTGAGTGGCAAAGGCAGCGATGCGGCAACCGGGCCCACTCAGGGCTGGACATTGGGCAACGCCACCGTCGGCTCTCATGAGCGCCAGGGGCTGGCCAGCTCCCGACCGGGCGCGATCCAGGCAGTGGATGCTGCCGCGTCCAGGGCGAGCGAGCAGGCAATCGATCGGATTGCCCACCAGCGCGTCGAGTCGGTGGCCAAGGCCAGTGCCATCGGGGTCAATGCGCCCGTGGCCGAGGCAGTGGATAGCGACATTCGATCGCCAAACCCAGGCGCGCAGGCGCTTGAACTGAGCGCGCAGGATGCCGGAGTCAGTGCCCCGCCACGGATACCGGGCATCACCCGCCTGCCCGACAACCAATATACGAGCAAGCCGCACAAGTACCTGATTGAAACCAATCCGGTGCTGACCGACCTCAAGCAGTTCATGAGCTCCGACTATCTGCTCGGCAATCTGGGCTATGACCCGGACAAGAGCTGGAAGCGCCTTGGTGACGGCTTCTACGAGCAGCGCCTGATCCAGCAGGCGGTGGTGGCGCGTACCGGCCAGCAGTTCATCGATGGCCAGACCTCTGGCGAGCAGCTGTACAAGCACCTGATGGACAATGCGATCCGCAGCAAGGATGCGCTTGGCCTGAGCGTCGGCGTCGGCCTGAGCTCTGCCCAAGTGGCGGCGTTGACGCACGACATCGTCTGGCTCGAAGAGCGTGAGGTCAATGGTGAGCAGGTACTTGCACCTGTGCTGTACCTGGCCCATGCCAACGGCCGCCTGGCGCCTGACGGCGCGTTGATTGCCGGGCAGGATGTTCAGCTGATTGCCGGGGAAAACCTCAACAACATTGGTACGCTCCGTGCCTCACGCAACCTCAGTGCCACTGCAGGCAAGGACCTTACGAACAGCGGCCTGATCCAGGCAGGTGGTCGCCTGGACCTGTTGGCCGGCAACAGCCTGGTCAACAGTGCCGGCGGCATCATCAGCGGGCGCGATGTGAGCCTGACCGCCGTCAATGGTGACCTGATCAATCAACGAGACCTGACGCGCACGGACAACGACTACGGTAGCGTGCGTGAGCAGAGGGACCATCTCGACAGCATCGCCCGCATCGAAGCCAGCAACAGCCTCAGCCTCAAGGCGGGTCAGGACATCAACAACGTCGGTAGCGTGATCCAGAGCGGCGGCGACTTGTCGCTCAGTGCCGGTCGTGATGTGAGCCTGCTGTCGGTCGAAGAACGTCAAGGCTTCTACACCGAGCGCCAGCGCAGCAACACGGTGCAGCAGCACGGCGCCACGCTGACCGCCGGCCGCGACCTGAGTCTCGTCGCCGGCCGCGATCTCACCGCCGTGGCCAGCCAGATCGACGCGGGCCGCAACCTCACCCTGGCCGCAGGCGAAGACCTGAACTTGACCTCCGCCGCCAACGAAGCCCACAGCTTCAGCCGCAGCAAAAAGGTCACCCAGTCCAATGACCAGGTCACCCAGGTGTCGACCACGGTCAAGGCCGGCGGCGATGTGTCGCTGTCCGCGGGCCAGGACATGGCCATCGTCGCCAGCCAGGTCAAGGGCCAGGGCGATGTCGACATCGACGCCGAGCGCGACCTGACCATCGCCTCCGACCAGAACGAAAGCGCCTCCTACTATCAGAAGAAGAGCAAGGGCTCGTTCGGTCGCAGTAGTTCCAAGCAGCAGGAGAGCTACCACAGCACCAACGTCGCCTCGGTGATCGAGGCCGGTGGCGACCTGACCGTCAACGTCAGCAAGAAGGACGATGGCGGCATATCCCTGGACGGCGGCCGCGATGTGACCGTGATCGGCAGCCAACTCAAGGCCGGCGGCGATGTCATGCTCGGTGCCACTGGCGATGTGGCGGTACTGTCCGGTGTCGAGGAGCACGGCGAGTACAGCAAGAAGAGCAAGTCCGGTTTCCTTGGCCTGTCGAAAAGCGGCAAGAGCCAGTTGCAGACCCACGCCACGCAGGTCGGCAGTGAACTGGATGCCGGCAACGACATCGTGGTTGCGGCAGGCAGCGATGTGCGCCTGCGCGCCAGCGAGGCGAATGCCGGCAAGGACGTCGAGCTGCGCGCGGGGTTGCTGGACAAGGAGGGTGACATCAACCTGGTGTCGGCCAACGACACGGCCTACAGTCACAGCGACTCGTACAAGAAAAAGATCGGCATGTCGGTTGCCCCCGGCATCGTCGTCGTCCCGTCCGTTTCGGTAGCCTCGGCGAAGAAAGCCGGGCAGGAAGCACGCAGCAGCTCCAGCGTCGGCAGCCAGGTCCTTGCCGTGCGTGATGCCTCGCTCCAGGCCGAGCGCGATATCAACGTGCTCGGCAGCGGTGTCAATGCCGGTCGCAATGTCAGCTTGAACGCGGGACGTGATGTCAACGTCGCCGCCGCCGAGAACCAGAGCGACAGCAAGACCTGGTCGAAAACCTCGAAGATCGGTTTGAGTACCAGTGCCGACGACAACGGGATCAAGGTGTTCGCGGGCGTCGAGAAGGAATTGGCCAAGGATCGCCTGCGCGAACAGTTGGCCTCTGCCAGCCAGATCAAGGCCGGCCAGGACCTGGACGTCAAGGCGGGGCGTGATATCAATCAGACCGGCTCGGACTTGATAGCAGGCCACGATATCAGCCTGGGCGCGGGCCGCGACATCAACATCGACGCGGCGCGTGAAACCCGAATCCACGAGCAGGAGCGGGAGTATGCGACCCAGGGTGCCGGAGCTTCGATCAACCACAACTTCGGGCGCACCAAGGACGCGGTGAGCAACGCCGGCAAGGGCGAGAATGGCGTGAGCAAGGTCGCCAGCACCCTGCAGGCCATCGACGGCATCAACCAGTTCCTTGCCGGGCCAACCGGCGACCTCAAGATCGGCAACAGTTCGCAGAAGAACCAGCAGACCAGCATCGAGCAAAGCAACCGTGGCTCCAGCCTGGAGGCCGGCAACGATATCAAGCTGCAGGCCGGCAACGACGTCAATGTCAAGGGCAGCCAGGTGCAGGCCGGGCGGGACATCGACGTCAAGGGACGTGACATCAACATTGATGTCGCCCACGGCAGCAGCACCCAGAAGACCCGTGAGTCGCAGAACTGGGCCGGCATTCACGGTGGTACCAGTGGCGGCATCAAGGTCGGCATCGGCGCCAGCCATGGCGCTGCGGGTGCCGATGGCACCCAGGGCAACTCGACGCCGAGCCAGCTCGACGCGGGGCGCGATATCAAGCTCGACGCCAGCAACGACCTGAACATCGTCGGTTCGCAGGTCAAGGCCGGGCGTGACATCGACTTGGCCGCAGGCAATGACCTGAACATCCGCGCCGCGCAGAACGACTCGCACTACGAACAGAACCGTCGCAGCGGCGGTGGTGAAGTCGGGTTGGCGTTCGGCTCGGAAGGGGTGGGGATCTACGCCAGTGTCAACCTGGGCAAGGGCAAGCTGGAACGCGACGCACAGCGACACCAGGAAGCCTACGTCTACGCAGGCGACCAGCTGAAGTTCGCCAGTGGCAAGGACACCAACATCAAAGGCGCCCAGGTACGCGGCGACGAAGTCATCGGCCGTGTGGGCGGCGACCTGAATGTGGCCTCGGCCATCGATACCGGCAAGGTCAAGGGCAAAGAGTTCGACCTGAGCGCCACCGTTACGGTAGGCCCGGGCTCGGGTATCAGCGGCTCGGTCGGCAAAGGCAAGACCACGGGCGAAACCGAGTGGGTGGAAAACCAGACCCGCATCACCGCTCGGGACAAGGTCGACATCCGCACCGAAAACCACACCCAGCTCGATGGTGCCCTGATCGCCTCCGACAACGGCAACCTCAAACTCGATACCGGCACGCTGGGCCACAGTGATATTGCCGGCAAGGACCAGGAACGCGGCTATTACCTGAACGTCGGTGGTACCTGGAAAAAAGGGACTGCAGCAACACAGCAGGACAGCAGCCAGACGGGCAAGGGTGACAAAGGCGAGAACGGCTGGAGCGTCAGTGGCTGGACGTACGAGAAGGACCGCGAGCAGATCGTCCGTGCCACCGTGGGGGCGGGTGATATCACTGTGCGCGAGGATGCGGAGACGGGGAAGGACTCCACTGTCGGGTTGAATCGGGATCTGGACAAGGCTTACGAGATCACGCGGGATCATGAGTCGCGCACCGATCTGTACTTGAGTGATTCTTCGGTTAACGGCGCAATCCATCCTGTAGAGACGCTGAGCGGATGGACAAATGAGCTGCGTAACTATGACAAGGCCGCACTCAAGAACTACGAGCAGGTTGGAAATGCTGTCAATGTCCTGGTCAACCGATTTGAACGCTTGCAAGGCCGTCAGCTGGATGCCAATGCGGTAGCCGTTGGCGGGGTGAAACTCGCAGAGGACACCTATGAAGCCTTGCTGATGGCGAACTTCAAGCCCGATGAAGCCAAGGCGCTGATGCGCACGCCGAGCTTCCAGCAAGAGGTGCTGGCACGACTGAACCAGATCGAACATGTGTTCGATAAACATCAGGAGTCCACGAAAGAACTTGTACGTGTGCTGGGGGAGCTTGACCCCTCGCATATCAGTGAGTCACGTGGTCCGGTCCAGATGGCGCTCAGCTATGCCTCGCTCATCAATGAGTATCTGGAGTCAGACCCAGAGCGAGGTCAGAAAGTGGCTTTGGCGCTGGCGATGATCCAGGGGCCCAAGGCAGTCATGCAGCTAGCGGTATCGACAGCCATTGGGCAGACGGAGCTTGGTCAAGACCTCAATGAACAGTACGACCGTGCCATGACCCGAGTCGGCACGATGCTTGCCGAGCACATGGAAGGCGGCGGTGTTGTCCTGAATGGGGAATCTGAGAGCGACAAATTCCTGGTGGGGGGCGGTAAGCTCATCAGCAGCATGATTCTGGGGGTTGCTTCGGGGCGCAAAGGGGGTGGTGGGAATGAGGCCAAAAAGCCTGCGACTACTCCTGTGGAGTTGCCAGGGGGCGGGAAGGGTGTCATAGATGGTGCAAAAGGAACTGGGGCTGTTGTAGATGACACGATCAAGGCATTACCAGCTCCAAGGCAAATAGATGCATCGTGGAGTGCGAGCACTTACAAAAAAGGCGGTCTGATGACAGGTATTGAGCATGTGTTCTATCGCCATGGACCTGACTCAGGATTTGCGAATGTTAGTAAGTTTTCGCAAGGGACATCTGTTAAAGATGTCTCCAGTTATGTTGATAGCGCATTGAGATATGGGAAGGTAACTCCCAATGGTCCTGGTGGGCACGTTATTGAGTACAACGCAGGTAAGGTGATTGGGACAAGCGTCTCAGGTGCGCCAACATCGACAATTAAAATAAATGTTCGGGATGGTGTAATCCAAACTGCATTCCCGTACTAGTTAGGAGTGGTTATGAATAGTGGGGGTACGCTAATAGAACGATTTGTCGTCCAAGAGTTGGACGACAGCGTCCGCTCTATTTTGAAAGGTGCCTTTGATGAACGGATGTGTTCAGAGAAGGTTCTGCTGAGGGAGTTCGAATTTAATTGCTTTGACGTTTCTCTGGATTTTGAAAAAGGCATTGTTACATTGCAAGATGCTCTTTCCGCTGGCGAGGGTAGCTCTCTTGATATATCTATGCGTGACTTTGCCTCTGCTTGCGGCTTGAATGTCTTTTGTCGGTTGTAGAAGCCTAGGGAGGCGCTGATTGATTAAATTTTTTGCGCTCGAAACCCCGGTAGGCCCTGATTTGTCAGGAGTGTCATAGGGATTGAGTAAAGAAAAAGGGGGCAGATTTATTTTTCTACTCTGAAAGATAAAGGGGACGGATTTATTTTCCTACTCTAATTTCTGTCTTTGCATTGCCGAGACGACGTTGAAGCCCGTTGCTTAAGGTGTCTGTGAGGAAATAACGTGCTGGAAGCCGGGGCGTCAAAATTAGAGTATGGAAAATAATTTTGTCCCCTTTTTGATGGGCTCACTGCCAGCTACGGCAGTTCTCCGGAAGCCAAAGCCTATCGGGCGAAGCAAGAGGAACTGTTGCAGGAGGGGCAGTTGAAGGATGCTATCCAGACGGATGTGGATGACCTCCGCTCTCGTTTTGGCAGCAAATATGATGCGGTGATCGAACAGATGTTAAAGTACGCGAAAACTCTGGATCCCAACGATTTCATCAAAAGGTGATGGCATGAATTTCACGTATAGTTCGAAAGATGGGCTTGATGTATTTGCTGGGGTGCGTGGGCGCGATGAAGTCCGGGCCAAGTTAAAGCTCCCCTACAAGGTGTTTGCCAAGACTGCTTTCTCCGAGAATTCGACGGATGTCTTTGGTGACGCTCTGATGAAGGCATGGTATGACCTGCACGATAGCTTGAGCGGGGTGCAACTTTACTATCCTGAAGCATCTCTGGACTTTCAGGGGCAGACACTTCTCGGGGTTTCGGCCGATTTGCTGGAGCGATTTTTCCAACGGATGCATGTAAATTATGAATTCGAGGACGATGGCTCCGGTATGAAATTGCTGACGGATGGTCTCGAGATCGGGCTCTATGCTCCAGATTTGGAAAGTGGCAAGAATGCGATAGTAGAAGCTGTCTATGTACCTATCCCAGTACCGGTATGAAAAGGGGCGAGTTGCCACTTTTACATGTAGTAGAAAAGGGGGCGGATTTATTTTTCTACTCTAATTTCTACTTTTGCATGCCAAAGCGAAGGTGAAGCCTTTAGGTATCGGTGGGGCGTCGAGTGCTGGGAACTGGGCGTGTCGAAATTAGAGTATGAAAAATAAATCTGTCCCCTTTGTGTTAGGGTGTCAGAGTTAAGGCTAATTGAAGGCAGCAATAACGGGGTTGGTGGGGTTTTTGAATGGATTGTTGATGAAGGCAACGTGACTCATCGGCGCTTTTTCCCCGCCAAGTAACTGGCCTGGCTAACCAAATTCCGAAAAATAAGGAGAAGGTAATGTCCCCGCTTGGTGTATTGATTAGTTTAGGTTTGGCTTGTTGGGCAACCATTTTTTTGGGATATAGAAAGCGCTGGATAGGGCGAGAAGATATTTTTGAATTTGCCATGAGTCAGCTTTTAAATGGTTGCGAAAGCGAGCGCGTTGCCATCATTGCTGGAGGCGAATATTTAAACGATGAAGAACTTCTTGAGGTTGTCTCAAAGCAAATGGAGATGACGGATCTTGTTGCCGAAATTGAAAAGTGGCGTTTAGCTTTTCTGCTTTGTATTGATGCGTCGAATGACAGTGACGAAGATAAAATAAATAGACTTCAGGACGTCTATGCGTACTTTAATTATCCGGAGGATATGGCTTCGTGCAGTATTTACTCTCAGGATAGTGTCGGCCCGCTTGTCGCAATGAGCCAAGTTGTGGAAAAACTAAGAGGAAGGTTTTTGCTCCGATAATTCGAAGGCGGCGGTGAAGCCTGGTGCTTTAAGGTGTCGGTAAGGGCGTAGTGAAGGTTTAGAAAAAAGGAGGACAAAAGGGGCAGCTTGTTTGTTCTGCTCTAATGTTTTACTGTCGTACGGCCGGGTGGGTGGTAAGTTTACTGGGTTTAGATAAGTGAGATTGTGACCAGTTTGGTGTTTGAGAAGGTTGGCGATGTAAATAGTAACTTTCCTTATCTGTGCGTATACAAGGAGGGGAATGAGGGGCCGTTTATGGAGATTTCCGTAAATTCAGACATGGAGTTTGTTTTTTACTCAAATGCCAATGGTGTTTCACTCACGGCCGAGGAATGGCGGGAAATTTTTGTGCGCGGGGAGGAATTTCATCCAGAGGCATTAGAGAGTGGTGATTGAGTTGGTGAAGTGGAAGATAGTGACAGAAGAGTGACTGACAGAAAAGGGCAAAAAAGGGGAAATATTTATTTTCTACTCTAATTTCTGCCTTTGCATGGCCAAGACGACGAAGAAGCTTGATGCTTAATATGTCAGTGAGGACGTCTGGCGCGGGAAGCGGGGCAAGTCGAAATTAGAATAAATAATAAATCTGTTCCCTTTTTCGGTCTTTTTCGATGTAGGGGCCTCCGAATGCATGGTGAAGTCTTATTCGTGCAGCTCGGGGGTGTTGCGCAGCTGCCGGCCCCCAAATCGATAACTATTCGAGGCCAAACCGTTGAACTCTATACGTTGGTGGGGGCTGATGGCGTTCAAATGAACTTGCGCAATGGCTCAAGTTTCTACTGCAGAGTCTGGTGCTCTATGGGCGCTTGATATCATCGGACATTCAGGGGCGAAAGCTCCAAAGCTGGAGGTGAAATTAAAATGCTTTTGTGCTGTCGAGATTCCGAAGAATTCAAGGAAATCGTGGAGTGGAGTCAAGGCTTAGCAGTTGACGCGCTGTGGCTGAGCGTCTGCAAGACATTTTCTTGTGAGGGTTACAACGACCGTAAGCGTATTTTTTTGCAGGTGCTGGCTGAGCTGATTCTTGAGGGTAGGGTGTTTCTCGCTAATGGGGACCGATTGAAAGGGGATGTTGTTGAACAAATAGCTGCATTTGATTCGGCTTGGCCTGCAGAACAAGATACTGACGAAGCGCTATTTTGGATCACAAAAGATGGAGTTAGTTGGGTGCCGGGAGGCCTCGTTTGGGTTTACAAGGACGGTACGGAAGTTTGGACATGAGCAATGCCTGTAACATTGTTGCGGAAAAGTGAAGAAAAAAGGGCTGGCGGAAAGGGGACAGATTTGTTTGTCCTACTCCATTGTCTGCTGATGCATCACCAAGACGAAGAAATCTAGTGCTTAAGGCTCCGTTGAGGACGTCGAGCGCAGGAGGTGGGGCACGTCCAAATTAGAGCTATAGAAAATGAATCTGTCACCTTTAATCTGTAGCCGGAACGTAGCTGATCTAGAGCGGTATACCAATTCAGGAACGCCCGTTATTGCACGGATTTTTGACAACACGAACGGTACGCGTTTTTCCCATTTTGTTGTTGTGGACGGTGTTACCACGAGAAACGGTGTTGCGGTGGTAGCCATACGTGACCCGCATGGTGTTCAATATTTCAGTCCAGTGAGAACGTTCGAGAAGAATTTCTCTGGTGAAGTTGTCGTGCCAAGGAGCGCGTTGAAAAAATGATTTTGACGATTTGTTTTGAGCAAGACCTTATAAGTCAAAGGTTGCTGGAGCTGCGATATCTCCCCTGCCTTTGTAGAGTTTCGGAGACTTTTGAGATCGAGTTTTTCGATCCTTTGCCAGTCGTCAGCGGAACGGTAACGGAGTGGGACAGGACGGCTCTTGAACAGCGGGTTATCCCAGGGACAGGTGGAGAGTACTCTCACTATGCGCTCTCAGAAATCAGCCTGGCGCCGCTGGAGGGAGAACGTTATCTGATAGTCGATCTGAAAATGTTTCATCGGTATTTTGGTTGGTGTGAGGTCCTAAAGGACGGCGCTTATGTAACGCCGGGAAATTTTTGGGATGAAGAATGAGTTGGGTGCGGTGCAAATGTACATCAAGTGACATTTAATCGAGGGGGTAAGTCTTGGCCTAAAATATGCACTTTAGGACCTTGGCAGAGGGAGTGAGTATGAGTGAGGTGGCGCTGCCTTATGTTAGTCTGATGGAAAAGTATTTATCGGACAAATGTACCTTGGGCCAGTTTGTTGAGGTGTTTTTTGGGCGGTTCAAGAATGAGTCGCGGGTGTTGCCCGAGGATGTCTATCTTGTGCTGGACGAACTGTTCGGCAATCTTGACGCTTTTACAGAAAATGAGGATTTATTGCGCGACGATCCCGATTATTATCTCAACGCGGAGCAGGTGGGTCATTGCATTCGGTGCGCTTGCGAATCTCTTAAGAAGTAAATATTTTGCAAATACTCCTCATAGGCCGAAAGGGGACTGTCGTGTACGAAGTCATGCTGGAACGCGTGCCGGACGTGGCGTTGCAAGCTGTCCTCAAGGTAATCGTGGCTTCGGCGAAAACGCATTCTGATCTTTCGCTGTCGGCAGACTCCGAAGTTCAAGGAGGGGAGAGCCTGGAGGCGGTGACGCAGCGATTGCACGGTAGTGGTGAGTCGGTATGTCTGAGCCTGCGGCTCTGGGAATTCAATGTATCCAATAAGGTGAGCCTGCCGTTGGTGCTGCTGCGAGTCATCAAGTGGGAAGATCGCCTCGATATTGAACTCTCCTTCAACAGTACGCCTGCTGACGACCTGAGCGATATCATGCAGGCGCTGCATGCATATGTGTCGGGCTTGGCGGGTCGTTTCTCGATACCTGTATTTTATGGCGGGATGGAGCCCGCGATTGATAAGGATACGCGGTACTTTACTAACGAAACGCTTGGCCCCCTTTAAACTGGTCGGGCGGCACAAGGCCGCTCCTTGCAGGCTTATTCTTCTGCCTGGCGTGACAGATACACCGGCGGCACCTGGTCTACCAGCCAGACACCGTTGTCCGCTTGATAGAACACTGCTCCCGCTGCGCACATGGCCCGGGTATCGACCGTGAGCAGCACCGGCTGGCCATAGCGCTTGCCCACCGCCAACGCAGTCTGTGGATCCTCGCTCAGGTGCACATGATGGCGGCTGCCCGGGATCAAGCCCTGGGCTTCGATGGAGGCCAGGAAGCGGCTGGCGGTGCCGTGATAGAGCAGGGCGGGTGGCGCCTTGGCGACGTGGCGTACTTCGACCTGGCTGCTGCTGTGGCCTTGGGCGGCGCGGATGCGGCGGCCATCGTCGGAGAGGGTGAAACGGCGCTTGTCATTGGTCTCGACCACTTCACGCAAGGCGTGCAGGTCGAAGGCGTGACCTTGCCTGCCGGCGCCGTGGATCAGCGCGTCGACATCGGCCCAGCCGTCGCGGTCGAGGGACAATTCGATGGATTCGGGGGCGTGGCGCAGTACGTAGCTGAGGAACTTGCTGAGGGTGTCGCGTTGTTTCTGGTTCACTGGAACGGTCCTTTTCCATGGCTTCTGGTCGTTTGGGTCGGGGGCATTCTCCGGATTCGGGGTCGAGTTCTCAAGTGTGTAGAGTACCTGTGGGAGCGGACTCCCACAGGTATGTCGCTGATATCAGCCCTGACGCAATGCGTCGAGCAGCGTCTTCAGTTTGTCGCGGCCCTCGGCATCCAGCCCGAACACCGGCCGCCGTGGCTCGCCTACCGGCAACCCGGTCATCTCAAGGCCAGCCTTGATGGTCGCCGGCAAGCCGCCCTTGAGAATGAAGTCGAGCAACGGCAACTGGCGGTAGAACAGCGCCTTGGCCTGTTCCAGCTCACCGTTCTGCACCGCCTGGTACAGCCGCAGGTTCAGTTGGGGAATCAGGTTGGCCGCCGCCGTGCACCAGCCCGTGGCACCGGCAACGAAGGCTTCCAGCGCCAGCGGGTTGCAGCCGTTGTAGAACGGCACCTGGCCTTCGCCGAGCAGTTGCAGCTTGTGCATGCGCTGGATGTCGCCAGTGCTTTCCTTGACCATGGTCACGTTGTCCACCTCGCGCACGATGCGCAGGATCAGCTCCACCGGCATGTCGGTGCCGCTGGTGGCCGGGTTGTTGTAGAGCATGATCGGCAAATCGATGGCCGCGCCGATGGCGCGGTAGTGCTGGACGATCTCGGCTTCGCTGAGTTTCCAGTAGGCCGCCGGCAGCACCATCACCGCGTCGGCGCCGTGCTGCTGGGCAAAGCGGGCGCGGCGCACGGCGCCGGCGGTGGTCAGGTCGGAGACGCTGACGATGCTCGGCACGCGCTTGGCAATGCGCTCCAGGCTGTACTGGGCGACCTGCTGCCATTCGCTGTCGCTCAGGTAAGCGCCTTCGCCGGTGCTGCCCAGCGGGGCGATGGCGTGGGAGCCGTCTGCGATCAGGCGGTCGATGGACTGGCCCAGCGCGGGCAGGTCGAGCTGTTCGCCGTCGGCGCTGAACGGGGTGATGGTGTAGCCGATGATGCCGTGGAATTGATTAGTCATTGTGCAAGGCTCCGCAAGCAAGGCGTAAAGGGATCAGTTCAGGCAATCGGCGTGGCTGCGCAGGGCCTGCCGGGCGTAGTAGTTGAAGGCGGCGCCGTGGCGCTTGGGCCGGTCGATCCAGTCGTGGGCGTCGCGGCCCAGCTCCGGGGCGATCGGCTTGATGGTGCCGGCGGCCATCGCCAGCAGTTGCAGGCGCGCGGCGCGTTCAATCAGCTGGGCGTAGACGCAGGCCTGCTCGATGCTGGTACCTGTGGACAGCTGGCCGTGGTGCGAGAGCAGGATGGCGCGCTTGTCGCCCAGGGCGGCGCTGATGATCTCGCCTTCCTCGTTACCCACCGGCACGCCTGGCCAGGCTTCGAGGAATGCGCAGTCTTCGTAGAGCGGACACAGGTCCATGTGCGAGACCTGCAGCGGCACTTCCAGCATCGACAGCGCGGCGACATGGGTAGGGTGGGTGTGGATGATGCAGTTGACGTCGGGGCGGGCGCGGTACACCCAGCTGTGGAAGCGGTTGGCCGGGTTGGGCATGCCTTCGCCTTCCAGCACTTCGAGGTCTTCGTTGACCAGCAGCAGGTTGCTGGCGGTGATTTCGTCGAAACCCAGGCCCAGTTGCTGGGTGTAGAAGGTGCCCGGTTGCGCGCCACGGGCGCTGATCTGCCCGGCCAGGCCCGAGTCGTGGCCGTTATCGAAGAGAATTCGGCAGGTCAGGGCCAGCTTTTCGCGCACAGTCCACGTATTATCGGCAAGCGAGCCTTGCATCTGTGTCAGTGCCTTTTGCACCAGCTGGTCTTTGCTGAGGGTAAGGGTATTGGCCATGGGGATCTTTCCTCTGTGGCGTGATGACGGATGTCAGGGCTGGCTCGCCCCCGAGCTTTGGACGGTGAGGGGGCGAACCATCAGATGACACAAATAATCCTATATGACACAAAGTGTCATGCGCAAGTGCGTTTGTTCGGGAAACCCGCTTCACATGTCTATCCGACTGAAACTGCTGAGAAAGAAACTGGGCATCACCCTTGAGCAGCTGGCCGAGAAATCCGGCATGACCAAGAGCTACCTGTCCAAGGTCGAGCGTGGCCTCAACACGCCGTCGATCGCTGCGGCGCTGAAGCTGGCGCGGGCGTTGAACGTCAATGTCGAGGAACTGTTCGACGGCGAGCACGACGGCCAGGCGCGCTACAGCCTGGTGCGCCGCGGCGAGCGCCAGGCGCTGGTGGGCGGTGGCGAGGGGCCGGGCTATGCGGTGCTGACCTCGCAGGTCGGCCAGCGCAGCCTGTTGCCGTTTCTGATCCAGCCGCCGACCGAGTTCAGCGACCCGACCTTCAAGGAACACGAGGGTGAGGAGTTCCTGTTCGTCCACGAGGGGCAGGTGGAGGTCGACTTCATGAGCGAGCGGGTGCTGCTGGAGGCCGGCGACGCCTTGCATTTCAATGCCCAGACCCCGCACCGCCTGCGTTCGGTCGGCGAGCGCCAGGCGCAGTTGCTGGTGGTGGTGCAGGGCGGCGAAGGATGAGGGCGGGGCGATGATCGAGGTCTCGCGGTTCTGGCGTGATCCGGCATTGCCCTTCGTCGAGGCCCGTCTGGTCGGGGATGGCCGCCAGGTGTGCTACACCGCGCATTCCCACGCGAGCTTTTCCATCGGCGTGATCACCGGCGGGCGCAGCACTTACCTGACCGGTGATGCACGGCATGAGGTGGCCGTGGGGACCACGGTGCTCATGAACCCAGGGGTGGTGCACACCTGCAACCCCCTCCAGGGCGAGCCTTGGTCCTACCTGATGCTGTTCGTTGATTTGCCGTGGTTACAGGCCCGAGGGTTCGAACTGCCGGCAGCGACATTGAGCACGTCGCCTGCGCTGTACGGGCGGTTGCTCGACCTGTTCGCCGGGCTGCTCGACAGCGAGGCGCAGGACAAGGCCGAGCGGCTGGCGACGTTCTTCGTAGAGCTGCCAGGTTATCTCGAGGGCGGTGCGGCGTGTCACCCACAGTCGCATCCACGCCTGGAGATGGCCGCCGCGTTCATTCGCACCCACCGTCTGGATCCGCTGACCCTGGAGGACATCTGCGCTGCGGCAGGCTTGTCACGGGCCTACCTGACCCGGGCATTCGGCAAGCGCTTCGGGCTATCGCCGCACGCCTACCTGCTCGACCAGCGGGTGCAGCATGCCCGGGCGCAGTTGCGCGCCGGCAGGGCCATCGCCGAGGTGGCGCTGGAAGCCGGCTTTGCCGACCAGGCGCATCTGCAGCGAGCTTTCAAGCGGCACCTGGCGACCACGCCGGGGCACTATCGCAAAGGCTGAATAGCACCTGGGAGCGGGCTTGCCCCGCGATAGGGCCCGAACCGTCAACCTCATACCATCAGGTACACCGCGCTTGCCACCAGCAACCCTGCCAGCACCCGATTGAGCAGACGCATCCGCCACGGCTCGGCCAGGTACTGGCGGATCACGCTGCCGGCCCAGGCCCAACTGGCCACGGAGACGAAACAGATCGGCCCGTAGATCCAGGTGAACAGCCACAGCAGCTGCTGCTCGCCGCCGGTATAGGCGCCG
Organism: Pseudomonas soli; assembly: GCF_021283165.2. NCBI lineage: Bacteria > Pseudomonadati > Pseudomonadota > Gammaproteobacteria > Pseudomonadales > Pseudomonadaceae > Pseudomonas > Pseudomonas soli. The sequence continues at coordinate 3,270,192 of NZ_CP128543.1, read as the reverse complement.
ATGCCAGCCACGGCCGCCAGCCAGGCCTTGGGGCTCAGCCACTGCATGACCGCGCCGTGCCAGGCGCTTGGCGCCCGCTTGCCATCCTCGGCGCCCAGTGCGCCGTCGTCGCTGGCCAGCTTCCAAGCCATGTACAGCAGGAACAGCACACCGCCCCAATGCAACAGCTGCCCCAGTAACGGCCAGCGCAGCAGCAGCTCATGCACGCCCAGCCCCACCAGCACCAGCAGCAGGCAGAAGCCCAGGGTGGCGCCGGCCGCATGCCCGATGCTGGCCCGCAGGCCATGGCGCGCGCCGCTGCCGAGGGCGACGATGTTGACCGGGCCGGGGGAGATGGAGGCGGCCAGGGCGAAGGCCGCCATGGACAGTGTCAGGCTCATCGGGTGTTTCCTTGTGGCGAGGATAGTGCGGCTATCCTGCCCGAGGCCGCGGCGCGGGTATTGAACAAAAATGCCCAAGGGGCCTATCAGCTGGAGGGTGTGTTGGCGCTGTCCTGGGTCTGCTGGGCTTGCTGCTGGGCGGGTGACTGGGCGTCACCCTTGGCGATCTGCTCGGCCTGCTGGCGTTGCAGCGCCCATTGGTCGCTGCGTTCCTTGAGGCGGTCGGCGCCGCCTTCGGCAAAGGCCGAGGTGGCCGAGATCGTTGCCAGCAGGGCGAGTGCACAGGTTAGGGTTTTCATCACTGGGGTCTCCATCGATTGACCTGAAAAACGGCCGCCAGGCGGCCGGGTTGAGGCAAGGATGGCGTGCGCAGATTTTCCCAGGATTAACAGCTTGATCAGTTGGCCAGCAGTTGCTCGTGCACCCATCCGTGGTCCGTGAGCACCATGGCGCGGGTTTCCTCCAGCGGCTTGGCAGCACTGGCGGCCGCCTGGCCGAGGCCTGCGATGCCGGCCTGGACCGCCGCGTCGCTGGCCCAGGTCGGCAGTTCGTTCACCTGGTAGCTGTAGCTCACCTGCGACTGCTTGCGCCCATCCTGTTCGGTAGGCTTGCCGACGCTGTTGATGGCGGTGACCTGGGCCTTGCCGAAGCACAGCCCGCCGGTGCTGGTGCCGTTCGCTTTGCGCCTTGCATCGGCCTTGTAGTAGCGGCGGCCCTCGTCGGTGAGGTCGTAGGCGTAGTAGATGTCGGTGCGTGCCGGCTGCCACAGGCGCTCAGGGACTTCGGTACGGGCAACTTCCCGTTCGCTGACCACGCCGACCTGGGCCAGGGCGTGCAGGGCCTGGTTGGTGCCTTCGACATCGAAGTCACGGGTGCGGGTGGGGAAGGCACTGATCACGAAACAGTGCGGGTACTGGCTGTCGAGGTAGGCTTGGGCAGCCTGGCGCAGGTCGGCTTCGCGGGGCTGCTGGTTGTCCGAGCAGCCGACCAGGGTCGCCAGCAACGCCAGCGGTATGATCTTCCTGTCCATTGTAAGGCTTCCTTGTATTGCCAATTGCTGGGTGGAGCGCAGGCCAGGATTAGAACCCGCGGGCCAGAGCGGCCGCAATCGTGGCACGACGACATATCGCCCGTGCTGTGCGCTGTTTGGCAAAGCCTGCCTTTGGCACCGACTGGCGGCCAACCGGCAAACGGTGGGTGTTCAGCCATACTCTGCTGGTTCCGCCCCGGCGCCGTCGGACCCGTCGCTTACTGCGCCTCCCGGGTATCGATGCTCACCACCACCGACATCCCTGGCCGCAGATGCCTGGCCTCGGGCTGGTCGCCATCGACGGTGATCCGCACCGGGATGCGCTGGGCGATCTTGACGAAGTTGCCGGTGGCGTTGTCGGCCTGCAACAAGGCGAACTCGGAGCCAGTGGCCGGCGAGATCTGCTGCACGTGACCACGCAGTTTCAGATGATTGAGCGCATCGACGGTGAAGGTCGCCGGCTGGCCGATGCGCACGTTGGCCATCTGCGTCTCCTTCAGGTTGGCGATCACCCACAGGGTGTCCGGCACCAGTGCCATCAACTGCGCACCGGGGTTGACGTAGGCGCCCAGGCGGGTGCCGATCTGCCCCAGCTGGCCGTCACGTGGCGCCTTGACCCGGGTGTTGTCCAGGTCGATGCGGGCCAGCTCCACCGCGGCCTTGGCGTTTTCCACCGAAGCTTCCAGCGCAGCGCGATTGACGACCACCGTTTCGCGGTCCTGGCGGGCGATTTCCAGTGCGGCCCTGGCCTGGGCCAGACTGGCGACGGCGGCGGCCTGACTGGCGCGGCTCAGGTCCAGTTCACGGCGTGATACCGAGCCGTCGCTTACCAGCGCCTGGTTGCGTTGCAGGTCGGCGCGGGCCTTGTCGGCCTGGGCGGCGGCGTCGGCGATCGCGGCCTGGCGCTGGGCAATGGTGGCCTCGGCGCTGTTGCGCTGCTGCAGGTTGTTGGCCAGCGCCGCCTGTTGCTGCTTGAGCTGGGCAACGGCCTGGGCCAGGCGTTGGGTGTAGATGCGGTCGTCCAGGCGCACCAGCAGGTCGCCCTGTTTGACGAACTGGAAGTCGTGCACCGGCACCTCGACGATGTAGCCGCCCAGCTGAGGGCCGATGATCGTCACCTGGCCGCGCACCAGCGCGTTCTCGGTGCTTTCGATGGCGCTGCTGAATGGCGGCAGGCGCCAGGCGTAGAGCACCAGCAGGATGCCGGCCAGGGCCACGGCGGCGAAGCTAAGCGATGACAGCAGGCGCACACGTCGGGTACGTGCCGGGCTGGTCGGCTCGCTCGGGGGCGCGCTGCCTTCCGGGGTTTCGGCGATGGCGGTGGTGGTGGTCGTTGGCGTTTCCTGGGTCATCGGTTGGAGGCACCGCTGGTGGAGTGGGTATAGCGCAGGTACAGGCTGCGGATGAAGATCCAGATCATGGTCAGGATAGCGATGGCGCCGATCAGCATGAACACATCGTTGTAGGCCAGCACATTGGCCTCGCGGGTCGCGGCGTTGGCCAGCAGGCCCATGCCCGCCTCGTTGCGCAGCGCAGGGTCGGCCAGCACCCCGGCATAACCGGCGCCACCCCCCTGGACCCGGGCGCTGACCAGGGGTTCCAGGGAACTCAGGCGGTCCATCAGCTGGCTGGAGTGGAATTTCTCCCGCACCGTCTGGAAGGTGCCCAGCAGTGCCGAGCCACTCAGCCCGCCGAGGTTGTTGCAGATGCCGAACAGCACCGAGAAGCTCACCAGGTTGCGCGGGTTGGCGCGCACATGGCTGATGCCCAGCGCCATCGACGGGCCGACGAAGAAGGTGCTGCCGAAGGCCAGCAGGAACTGGCTGAGGTACATCTGTGCCGGGCGGGTCAGGTTGGTGGAGCCGCTGTCCATGAACGCGCCGGTGGCCATTGCGGCCAGGGAGATGAACAGCGGCAGTACCAGGTGCGTGGGGTTGATGGTCAACGCGCTGGTGGCAAGGCCGGTGATCGCGCCCAGCAGCATCACCGCGTACAGCGCGCGCATCTGCTCGTTGCCCATGTTCAGCGCCTGGAGGAAGCCCACCGCGCCGGTGGACTGCTCGGAAATCACCATGCGGATCAGGATCACGCACAGTGCCAGGCGAATGATCGCGCCGCTGCCCAGCCAGCGGGTCATCAGCAACGGGTTGCTGCGGTTGTGCTCGATGGCCAGGCCCGAGAGGATCAGGGCAATGGCGCCGGCCAGGGCGACGCCGATCCACGGCGCGTCCAGCCACCAGTCGATACGCCCCAGCGACAGCGCCGCGCAGAGCAGGGCAGTGCCGCTGGCCATCAGGGTGAAGGTGAGAAAATCCAGCGGCTCGAAGGTCTTGAAGCGATCGCCCGGCGGTAGCTTGAGCAACAGCACGCAGCCCAGCGCGGCCAGGGCCAGGCCCAGCTCGAACAGGTACAGCCCGCGCCACTCGGCGATCTGCAGCAGGTCTTCGGAAAACACCCGGGCCAAGGGTACGGCCAACTGCGAGGCGCCCAGCCCGAGGACCATCGCCTTGAGCCGCCACTGCGCGGGGAAGGCCTGGATCATGTAGTAAAGCCCCAGCGAACTCAGCGCGGCACCGACCATGCCATGGGCGGCGCGCACGGCGATGGCCGAGTTGAGGTCGTTGACGAACAGGTGGGCGAGGGTGACCAGCGCGTAGAGCACCAGGAACACTTCGGTGAAGGCGCGCAGGCCGAACTCCTGGCGAAACTTCACCAGCAACAGGTTCATCGACACGTTGGTCATCACGTAGGCCGCCGGTAGCCAGGCCATCTCCGCGCTGGTGGCACCGAGGGCGCCCTGCAGAAATGGCAGGTTGGCCACCACCAGGGCGTTGCCCAGGCCGCCGGTGATGGCCACCAGCAGACCGACCACGCCGAAGGCCAGGCGCTTGGCCGGGGCGTGCAGCGGTGTCGAGGGCGAACCGGGCAGGCTGGGCTTTTCGTGTGGCAGCCACTGGCGGGGGGCGTACTTGTCCATCGTGTTGTCCGTTACCGCGGGTGTTCAGACTCTACGTGAATGGCCGGGGGGATGAAAACAGGGCTCAGGCGTCGAGCGGCAGGCGCATGGCGCACCGCTGGTCCAGGCCATGGGCCAGCTCGCTGGCGAGAATTGCGCGCAGGCGGGCGTCCAAGCGTGTCGCAGGGATGGGCTCGAAGCCGTAGCGCGCGTAGAACGGGGCATTCCAGGGGACATCGTCGAAGGTGGTCAGGGTCAGCCAGGCCAGGCCCTTGAGGCGAGCGGCATGCCGTGCCTGGTCTAGCAGGCGCCGGCCCAAGCCGCGGCCCTGGGCCTCTTGCCGCACGGACAGCTCATGGATGTGCAAGGCGTCGTCGGCAATGCTGGCGCAGAGAAAACCCAGTGCCTGGTCCTGGTCATCCACGGCGACCCAGCTGCAACCTTCGCTCACGAATGCGAGGTGTTCGGCTTCATTCATCACGTCGCTGTCGGCCAGCCAGGCGAGGTGCGGCAATTGCCGGAATGCCTGGGCGGCGGAGCGTTCCAAGGCAGGGAGCGCTGGAACATCATCGGTGAGAGTAGGGCGGACAGGCATGGGGGACACAAGACCTTCAGGCACGGGCGTTGACGCGCAGTAACGTGCAGTTTGCCAGATCGACGCGGGAAGGTGTTGCAATGTAATTGTTATAACGTAACATTTGCATTTTTCCTCCCAGGCAGGACCCTCACCGTGATCCGCAGAAACCCCTCCGGCCATCTTCCGCAAATCGCCGAATCGGCCTATATCGACCACACCGCCATCATCTGCGGCAAGGTGATCATCCACGACAACGTGTTCGTTGGCCCTTATGCGGTCATCCGCGCCGACGAGGTGGACGCCAGCGGCGACATGCAGCCAATCGTCATCGGTGCCAACTCCAATATCCAGGATGGCGTGGTGATCCATTCCAAATCCGGCGCGGCGGTGCGCATCGGCCAGTACAGCTCGATCGCCCACCGCTCCATCGTCCACGGTCCGTGCGAAGTCGGCGACCGGGTGTTCATCGGCTTCAACAGCGTGCTGTTCAACTGCAAGGTCGGTGATGGCAGCGTGGTGCGGCACAACTCGGTGGTCGACGGCCGCGACTTGCCGCCGCGCTTCTACGTGCCGCCCACCGAGCACATCGGCCCGCATACCGACCTGGAGCGCTACCCGCCGGTCAGCGTGTCTGCCTCGGAGTTCTCCGAGGATGTAGCGCGCACCAATATCGACCTGGTCCAGGGCTACAAGGCCTTGCAGAACGAGTTCTGAGCATGGACACGCTATTGGTGCGCAATGCGCGGCTGGTCAACGAGGGGCGTGAATTCGAAGCCGACCTGCTGGTGCGCCATGGGCGCATAGAACGGATCGCCGGCAGCCTCGACAACGCCCGGGCGGCACTGGAGATCGATGCCAAGGGCGCCTGGTTGCTGCCAGGGATGATCGACGACCAGGTGCATTTTCGCGAGCCGGGGGCGCCGCACAAGGGCAGTATTGCCAGCGAGTCGCGGGCGGCGGTGGCCGGGGGCATCACCAGCTACATGGACATGCCCAACACCAACCCGCCGACGTTGACCCTGGAGGCGCTGGCCGACAAGAAGCGCCGGGCGGCGGCAGGCTCACGGGCCAACTATGGTTTTCACTTCGGGGTGAGCCGCGACAACCTCGACACCATTGCCGCCCTCGACCCCCGCGAAGTGGCCGGGATCAAGGTGTTCATGGGCGCGTCCACTGGCGACATGCTGGTGGATGATCCGCAGGTGCTGGAAAAACTCTTTGTCTATGCGCCGACCATCGTCCTGGCCCATTGCGAGCACACGCCCAGCATTGTGCAGAACGAGGGGTGGTGGCGGGCGCGCCACGGCGAATTCATCCCTCCGGCCGCGCACCCGCTGATCCGCGATGCCGACGCCTGCTACCGCTCCTCGAGCCTGGCCGTGCATCTGGCCCGGCGCTTCGGCACGCGCCTGCATGTGCTGCACCTGACCACGGTGCGCGAGCTGGCGTTGTTCACGTCCGGCCCGGTGAGCGGCAAGCGCATCACCGCTGAGGTGTGCCTGCACCACCTGCTGTTCGACGACAGCGACTACGCCAGCCTCGGCCACTTGATCAAGTGCAATCCGGCGATCAAGACCGGCACCGACCGCGATGCCCTGCGCAACGCCCTGGCCCGCGACCGTATCGATGTGATCGGTACCGACCACGCGCCGCATACGCTGGAAGAAAAGCGGCGGGTGTATACCCGCGCACCGTCAGGCCTGCCGCTGGTGCAGCACGCCCTGCCGGCGGCGCTGGAGCTGGTCAGCGAAGGGGTGCTGAGCATGGCCCAGGTGGTGACCAAGACCAGCCACGCGGTGGCCGAGCTGTTCGCCATTCGCGAGCGCGGTTTCCTGCGCGAGGGATACTGGGCGGACTTCGCCATCGTCGAGCGCCTGGCCAGGCCACGGGCCGTGGCGGACGACCCGATCCTGGCGCGCTGCGGCTGGACGCCGTTCCAGCAGCGCGCCTTCCACCATGTGGTACGTAGCACGGTGGTGTCGGGGCAACTGGCCTGGCACCAGGGCCAAGTGTGCGACCCGTGCCAGGGATTGCCCTTGATGTTCGACCGTTGATTTGAGCTGGGGGCCGCTGCGCAGCCCCTGTGGGAGCTGGCTTGCCAGCGAAAGGGGCGCGGCGCGCGCCCAGCATTTCGGAACCTTGCCATGACTGAAGAGCAATTGTTGCAACAACCTGCAGCCGCCTACATGAACGAGCCGCAGCGGCAATTCTTCCGTAACCTGCTGCTGGCCCAGCGCGGCGAGCTGCAGGGCCGTATCGAACAGGAGTTCCGCGCCCTGCGTGAGCAGGAGGTGCACAGCGACCTCGCCGACATCGGCAGCGCCGAAGAAGAGCGCCACTGGCAACTGCGCTCGCTGGAGCGGGAGAAGAAACTGCTGGACAAGATCGACCAGGCGCTGGAGCGCCTGGCCCGGGGCGACTACGGCTGGTGTGAGGAAACCGGTGAGCCGATCGGTCTGCGCCGCCTGCTACTGCGGCCCACCGCGACTTTGTGCGTCGAGGCCAAGGAGCGCCAGGAACTGCGCGAGCGGCATGTGCGTGACGACGTCTAGTCAGAGGCCAGCCCCTGAACCTGCAATTGCCAGCGCACCGAGCTGACGCCTTTCTCCAGGCTTACCCGGCCGACCAGGCGCTCCAACTGGGTTGGCGCCTGCGGCGTGCCGAGCAGTTCGGCGCGTACCTCCAGCCGTGTTGGGTCGGCCAGGTCTTCGCTGTGCAGCGACTGCAAGCGCAGGCCCGGGTCGCTGAGGCTGTGCAGCATCAGGCTGCGTACCTGGATCTCGTCCTCGGCGCGGCAGACGATGCGCACCTCGTAGCGCTGCTCGACTTCGCTGGCCGGCAGCACGTCCTGGCGGTCGAGGCGCTGGGCGAGGTCGCGCAGCAGGATGTTTGCGCACAGCACCACCAGGCTGCCCAGCGACGCCTCCAGCAACAGCCCGAGGCTGCACAGCACGCCAACCGCGGCGGTGCACCAGAGGGTAGCGGCGGTATTCAGGCCCCGCACGTTGAAGCCGTCGCGCATGATCACGCCGCCGCCGAGAAAGCCGATGCCCGACACCACGTAGGCGGCGATGCGCGAGGCATCGGTGGGCGCCATGCCTGGCACGGCCTGGGTCATCAGCACGAACAGGCAGGCACCGGTGCTGACCAGGGCGTTGGTGCGCAGGCCCGTCAGGCGCTGGCGCAGTTGACGCTCGGCGCCGATCAGGGCACCGAGCAGCAGGGCCACGCTGACGCGCAGCAGGAAGATTTTCCAATCCATAGCGAACTCCGTTCTGCGGGCGATGGCCCGCATGGGCGCCGACTTGAGACGGCGCGATTGCAAACGAGGAATGCGCAGGACCACGCGCCTTGCCGGAGGCAGGGCTGGGAAACTAAGGAGGAATGTTCAGCCAGGGAGGGCCGAAGGGAACCACCGTCTACCGAGTACGGCGAGACAGTGGCAGGAACGCTGCCGGACTAGCTCGCCGTGTGGGCCTGTCGCAATCGACTGGGGCTACTGTCCAATGCAGGGGTCTCCTGGGTGAGGGATGCTTGAATGCGCGGCGGACCATACGCCTCGATCCGCGCTGGGTCAAGGCGTGGGGCATGACAATTGTGTTACGTCAAGCGCCGGCAGGTGCCGGCCTGGGTACATTCTTCATGGAAAATCCCTCTGAATGACCTGGCGGCAATGGTACGCTTGCGCCTTTCGTTGCCAACCCCCCCGGACCGATACATGTTGTTCAATCTCGCCGTGCTGTTCGGCACCCTGGTGGCCATGGAGGGCGTCGGCACGCTGGCCCACAAGTACGTCATGCACGGCTGGGGCTGGTGGCTGCACCGCTCGCATCACGAGCCGCAACTGGGCATGCTGGAAACCAACGACCTCTACCTGCTGGCGCTCGGGCTTATCGCCGCTGCCCTGGTGATGCTGGGCAAGGCCGGGCACGCGCCGCTGCAATGGGTTGGTGGCGGCGTGGCGGGCTATGGGCTGGCCTACGTGCTGGCCCATGACGGATTCTTCCACCGCCATTGGCCGAGGGCGCCGAAACCGGTCAACCGCTACCTCAAGCGTCTGTACCGGGCTCATCGCCTGCACCATGCGGTGAAGGGCCGCCAGGGCAGCGTGTCGTTCGGATTCTTCTATGCGCCGCCGTTGCGGGTGTTGAAGCAGCAGCTGAAACGGCGACGGGGTTGATTGCTTGGCGCCTCATTTGCCTGTTGGACCGGATACGGCTCAACCGTGCCGCTCGAGGGGCTGCGACGATGACGTTCTGCTGGCCGACCCGGCTCATTGCACCGGCAGGAAATTCATCAACAGCAGGCTTTGCGCGTAGTTCAGGCCGATCCGTCGATAGCGCTCGTCAAGCATCTGCGCCAGCAGGTCGAGGCGGGCGACGACCTTGCCGAACTCCACCGCGAAGCTGAGGTTGCTGCCTTGCTCGGAGATTTCGTTGGAAAACAGCAGGAGCACGCCATTGGCATCCTGGCGCTGGCCGAGCATCCAGGTGGCCTTCTCGATGTTGCGCGCGGCATTGTGGATGAACAACGGGTCGAGGGTGTCGGTCATGTAGAACTCGGTGCGCCCGCCATGGGCGGTGACCAGCATGCTGCCGATGGCATAGATGAACGCGCCTACCCGGTCGCCGCGAAACTCCGGGCTCAGGGCGTAGCTCAAGGCCGCCAGGTCGCGGCGCTCGCCCAACTGCGCCAGGGGCTGGCGCTGTTCGATGGCGATGCGGATCTGCCGTGCCGCGGTGGTGGCGTCGAGGTAGCCCGATTGCCGCCACTGGTTGGGGTTGCGCAGGTACAGCTTGTTCATCAGCAGATACAGGCTTTGCAGGTTGTCGCGCATGGCCAGGGTGGCCATGCGGTCGACGCTGGTCTGGAACAGCTCGTCGGGCTTGCCGTTGCCGAACTGGGTGAGCATGTCACGGCCCTGCTGCTGGGTGCAGGCAACCAGGCACGCCAGGCTGCCGGCCATCAGCAGTAGGCGAGGAAACGGAAAGCGTCTTCGTGCGGCCATCGGCACCGGTTGGAAAAGGCGGTCCCACCGGGGATCGGTGGGACCTGGCCATGCATAGAGCGCACAAACGCGAAAAAGTGCGATATCGGCCTGCGCCGGCGGCCGGCCAAGGTCGATCAGGCTACATCGACCAGCACGATTTCGCTGTCTTCCAGCGCGGTCACCTTGAGCAGCGTTTCCTGCTCGATCGCCACCCCGTCACGGGCCTTGGCTTGCAAGCCGTTCACTTCAATCCGTCCCTTGGCAGGTACCAGGTAGCCGCGGCGGCCCTCATCGAGGCGGTACTCGGCGCTTTCACCGGCGCGCAGGGTCGCGGCCACCAGGCGCGCGTCGGTGCGGATGCGCAGGCTGTCGTCATCGCCTTCGCGGCCGCTGGCCAGGGTCACGAAGCCTTCGCCACGTTCGCCCTTGGGGAAGGGGCGGCTACCCCAGGAGGGCGCATCACCGACCTTTTCCGGGATGATCCAGATCTGGAAGATCCGCGTGTCGACCTTCTCCAGGTTGTACTCGCTGTGGACGATGCCGCTGCCAGCGCTCATGACCTGCACGTCGCCAGCTTCAGTGCGGCCCTTGTTGCCCAGGCTGTCCTGATGGGTGATGGCGCCTTCGCGAACGTAGGTGATGATCTCCATGTCACGGTGCGGGTGCGGCGGGAAGCCAGCACCGGCCGCGATCAGGTCGTCGTTCCACACGCGCAGGTTGCCCCAGTGCATGCGTGCCGGGTCATGGTACTCGGCGAAGGAGAAGTGATGATGGGCGTCGAGCCAGCCGTGGTTGGCGTGGCCAAGGCTTTCGAAGGGTCGCAGTTGCAGCATGGTGGCGCTCCTATGAGTCGGTGGAATGAGGTCATGATGCGCGTTTAAAATATCGATAAAAAGCGTAAATATCGGCTAAATACAATCGTTAAATTCGATAATTTAGTTTGCGACTCTGCATGCGCTTCATCGCCTAATCCACTGATCCATAAGCATTCGCTGGCACTTTTGCGCGGATGAGGCGAACATGCCGGCTGTTCTGATTTTCAACGGAGTGACCGTGCCGCACGAGCATCCCCGGGCCCCGGCCGACCTGACCCCTCCCGCACAGTTGCCCTGGTTGCGTCGCCTGGTCGCGCGCCTGTTGGGCCGCGGTTTGTCGCGCCTGCAGGCGCAGCATCGCGACTCCTGGTTCCTCGGCCACGCCACGGGGCAGCGCAACGGCCATGCCGATGGCTTGCGTGAGGGCTACGAGCAAGGCCGGGTCGATGGCTATGAGGCCGGGCGCCAGGTCCTGGTGATCCGCGATACCCGCCCGGACCAGGCTGCGACGCCGGGACGTGATGACAACCTGTTCGACGACTGGCGCCTGCCGGTGACCGCCGAGCTGAAAAGGCGCTTCAAGGCTGATGTCGCCAAGCGGTTGCCTGGCGAGGCTCAACCGAGCGCGGCGCAATGGAAGTTGATTTTCAGCGACACGCCCTCGACCTGCGTGGTGGCCGGCGCCGGCGCCGGCAAGTCGACTTCTTTGGTGCTGCGCATCCTGCTGCTGCGCCACTACCTGGGCTTCGAGCTCGATGCCCTGACCGTGGTGACCTTCACCCGCGAGTCGCGCCGTGACTTCATCCAGCGCCTGCTGCAGGTGTTCGCCCTGTGGCAGCTCGAATTGTCGCCTGCCCAGGGGCGAGAGCTGGTGCGTACATTCCATTCGCGCATCCTGCCGTTGGTGCGCAGCCTGCCGGGTTTTGCCCAGGTGCGGGCGTTCGAGACCCTGGGCAACGAAATGCCCGCAGGCGGTGAGGCGAATGCTGACAGCAACCCGTTCGACCTGCGCCTGAACGATGCCCAACGCCAGCAGCTCAACCAGTGCTACAGCGACCTGCTGGGCCAGAGCCCGCGTTTCGTCCAGCTGGTCGGCGCGTTGCGCCAGGAGGCGCTGCTGCTCAAGCCGCTGGACCCGGACCACCCGGATGTGCAGAAGCGTGTACAGGTAACCCAGCTGGCCGCCCAGCGCGACGACGAATTGTGCGATGTGATCGAGGACCTGTGGTTTACCGCCGGTGCCTGGCCAATCAAGGGTATCGAGCCGTGCCGGGACACGGTGCAGATCCGCGGCAGCCGCTTTCATGTCCATGGCCGTCTGGAAGGGCTGGACGCCTGGGTGGTATTGGGCTTCGACCCGTCTGAAAGCGCCCAGTACCAGCGGCCGGGCGCCAAGCTGGCGGTGCGCGCGGAATGGGCGGTAAAGCGCACCCTATTTCAAGCTTTTTGCGATAAGCCATTGATATGGCTTGATAATTATGCGGCGGCAAAACGACTTGCGACGTCCTTGGCGGGTGATGCCGTGGCCGGTCCGGGCTTCGAGTACAAGGTGAAGGGCGAGCTGGCTCCGGCGCCCTTGCTCGACGCCTTCGTCAGCGCCGCCAGCTTCATTGAGAACCTCGGCCTGGACGTCAACACCGCCGTGGCCGCCATGAACTTCCCGTCCGGCGACAGCGACGCGGCATTCTTCGAGGCCCTCGCGCTGTTCTGGAAAGCACTGGAAGCACACCTGCTGGCGCAGTCGCCGCCGGTGATGACCTACAACCGCATGTTTGCCCTGTTTGGCGAGAACAATCCGGAGAACCTCGGGTTGCTCCCCGATCCCTTGCTACGCCCATTGGCGCATCTGATGATCGACGAGTTCCAGGACGTCTCGCCGCAGATCGTCAGTTGGCTGCGTGCCTGCCTCGCCGAAATCCGTCGCCGTGGGCCGGCCATGCACAGCGGGCGGGTGGCGCAACATTCATCGCTGATGTGCGTGGGCGATGACTGGCAGTCGATCTACGGCTGGCGCGGCAGCTCGCCGAAATACTTCATGGAGTTCACCAAGGCCTTCCCGTCACCGGCCAACACGCGGGTGATGCTGGTGGAAAACTACCGCAGCCAGCAGTACATCATCGAGGCCGCCGAGCATCTGGTCAAAGGCGCCTCGGCCATCACCGGCAAGAAGGCCAGGGCCAGTGGGCTGGCGGCCGAGCTGCCGCTGTCGCCGGTGAAGGTCTTCGACCGGGACGAGGCCGCACTGGCCGAAACGGTGATCGAGCATTACCAGCGCGGTGAAACGGTACTAATGCTGTTTCGAAAAACAAGCGATAAGTTATTGATTGAAAAGCATTTGTCGCAAATAGCTAAAGTGGATTCTAGCTTGCCGCCCAGCCAGCGCCGCCTGCGCCAGTTGACCTATCACAGTGCCAAGGGACTACAGGCTGACACGGTGTTCATGCTTGGCGATTGCCAATACCTGACCAGCTCGCCCTATAAGAACCAGGTCTATCGCCTGGCCGGCCTGGGCAAACCAGCAGACGCCCAGGCATTCGATACGGCGCAGAAAGAAGAGGTACAGCGCCTGGCCTACGTGGCGGTGACGCGGGCGGTCCGGCAATGCTATTGGCACGTGGAGAAAGCCAGCGGCGAGGCTGCCGGGCAGGCACGTGCGTCGAGCCAAGTCCTGGGGCAGGAGGCCTTTTTCGAAGACCTGCGCGGCCAGTAGGCTCAGTTGTTGGGGTCGCGGCGGCGGGTCAGGCGCAGGTAGAGAGCATCTTCTTCCTCTTCAAGGCCCAGGGCCATGCGGTTCATCCCCTCGACGTAACCCTCGCTGGCGATGGGTTCACGCAGGGGCTGGCCATCCTCGCCCAGCGGGCTGCGACCCAAGGCCTGGGTCAGCGCTTCGATCACCGGTGCTTCGAGCGCGCCGTCGAGGTCGTTGCCCTCAAGGTAGTCCATGCCGGTGTCCCAGCGTTTTCTGAGCATCTCGAACCGGGCTCTGTTCTCCTGGCGCAGCAGGCGTCGCCAACTTGGTTGCCGGGCGATCCACTGGCGGCGAGCCTCGGCGTCCCGGTCCCGGGCGTCGACTTCCTCCAACACCGCTTCCTCGGTCCACGGCGAGATTTCGGCCGTGTGGCGGTACAACATCGCCTGCTGGGGCTCGGGGAAGTCCAGGCGCCTGGCCAGGCCGGTACGCAGGGCCAAGCGTATCTCGATCAGGTCCAGGCCTTCACCGACGCCATTGTGCAGCACGTCGTCGGACAAGGTGTCAAAGCGATGCAGGGCTGGCAGCACGGGCCTGGCGCCACGCTCGGCCAGCGGCCGGGTGGCCCAGGCATCCCGAGCGCGCAGGGCATCTCGCCGAGCTACGCGGGCGTTGAACAGGTCCTGGGCCAAGGTGTTCACCTGGTCACGCCGGAACAGGCGCCGGAAGAACTGGAACAGTGGTGGGGTGGCGACTTCCGCGCCTGCGGACTCATCGTAGGCCATCACTTCGATCTGCAAGGTGCCGAAACCATCGGCGCCTGCATCGCCACAGCTCACCGGGAACTCATCGGCCACGTCGTCCAGGCGTGCACGAAGGCGAGTACTGGCGCTTGCGCGCTCGAGCAGTGCCCATACCTGGCGGGCAAATGCTCGGGGATGGCGATGGGCACTGGCCGACAGGCCCGCCTGTTCGACGACTTGGCGCAGGCTGGCATGCTCGTCTGCGTCGAATAGCGCTGCCCACATTGCCCGCTGTTGCTGGCTGGCGCTTTGCAACCAGTCGATTCGGCATGGTGACACGGTGCCGTCGATCCCCTCGACACGTTGTTCGACCGAAGCGCCGGCAATCTGCAGGCTTTCGCGGGTTGTCTCGTCCAACGGGTTGTCGTTGAACCGCCAGCGGTATGACGCACGCCTGGCCAACAGTTCACCCAGGAAGGGAGAGGACAACAGGGCGGGCAGCCCCGGTACCTGTTCGATGCCGTTATTGCTCAGGTCCACCACCCGCAGCATGCAAGGATTGCGCTGCATCAGGCTGCTCAACCCAGTAGGCCACAGGCGCAGTCGGCTGCTATCCAGGCGCAAGGTCGCGAGGTTGTCCAGGCCGGTCAGGTTGGGACTGGTGGCGAGGGGGTTGTTGCTCAGGAGCAAGTGGCGCAGTGGTCGCATCGAACTGAATAAATCCGCTGTGTCGGCATCCAGCGCAATACGATTGGCGCGTAGGTCCAGCGTTTCCAGCGGCAGTCCGGTGAGCATCCGCAGGTCAGGCAAGGTGAGCGTCAACTGGTGATGTGGCATTTCCAGGATGCGCAGGTCCTGCAAGGTGGGGAGTACCTCATGGGCCACGGCGGGCAGCGCGCCCAGGCGCGTGCCACTCAAGCGAAGCTCCTGCAACCGTGGGGCGTGTCGCAATGCCTGCAGCACCGAGCTGGCGCTCAACTGGGAGCTGTTTCGCACATCGACGCGCCTGAGTGCCGGGAAGGCCTGCAGGAAGTCGGCGGGCATCTCGATCACATTGAGATTCTCCAGCGACAGCGTGGTGATATGGTCGAAGCGTGCCGTGAGTATCGGCAGGGCGTCGAGGGCGACATTGGAAAGACTCAGCATGTCGCCGTCCAGACGTTGCCAGGCCCGCACGAGCAGGTCTGCGGTCCTGGCGTAGCCCGCACCGACTTCGTCACCCCAGTCTTGGGTGCCTCTGTCGGTCCAGGCGTGCAGCTGTTCGCGCAGCGAGGACAGCTGGATGCGCAGCGCCTGTATCTGTTCGGCCACACCTGCGCGGACGCGCAGGGTGGCCAGTAACTGGCGCACCTCGCGACCGTTGAGCCCCGGGTACAGGGCATGCAGCTCGCGCTCTGCCCGCGTGGCGAACAAACCGGGGCTCAGTGGATAGCCGTAACGCCCGTCGCTCAGGCGCAAAGGTGAGTGCCAGCCCGGTTGTGACGGTTGCTGGCCGAGCATGCGTGCGGTCGCTGGGCGGTTGGCCAGGGCTGCGTGATAGCACTGTTCGGGCGTCCATTGCGGGTGTGCGGCCAACAGGCTGTCGCTGATCAGCCGGCTGTCGGCATTGGCCAGGCTGGGGCGATACAAGCCCAGGATCGCCCTGTCCAGCCGGCACCGGGCTTGCAACAGCCGCGCCTCTTCGGCCAACCGCAGGGGGACCCGCCCGCTGAGAAGGGCTTGCCGTTCGGCGCCGTTGGCGGTGGCCACCAGCTCTTCCAGTGCTTGCATGGGCAGTCCGGAGAACACGCGCCCGATCGTCAGCGCCGCAGCGCAACCCGGCGGGGCCGGGACTTGATGGAGGCTGTCGGCCTTGAGTCGCCGCAAGGCGTCCTCCAGTAGCGCGGGGGCGCGCCGGCCGTTGACGTGCATCTGCTCGAGCACGCCGCGCTCCAGGCCGGTGCTGTCGAGTGCCGCAATCAGCTCCTCGTCGGTCAGCCCGTCGCCAAGCGGTCCCAGCCGGCGCATCAGTTTTGCCCGCTCCCAGTCTTGTGGTCGCTCGTGCGCCATGCGCCAGGCACCGCTGCCATTGCCGTACAGCGCTGGCTGATAGGCGCGAGGGTCGGCAGGGTGTACAACGCGCCATTGTCCCTCGAGGCCGCGGCGGATTTCGTGGAGCGTACCGTCCAGGTCGACGAAATGCCGGTCATCATGGTGAAAGATGCCTTGCTCGTCGGGCTCAAGGCCCGCCGGTAACTCCACCGGGCTGCGGTAATGCTCGAGTTCAGGGTGCCATAGCAGTTCCTGGCCCTCCAGCCACAGGCTTTGCATCCAATCGACGAACCCACAGGCCTGGGCCAGCTTGGTAACACCGGCGATGGCGGTCACGCTGCCCAGGTTGATCAGAAGCGACTCGACCTGGTTCACCGCTTGCGCGTTGTCACCTTCGGACCAGGCTTCGAAGCCGTGGAAAATACTTGCCATGACCTGGCCTGCGCCCACGGCCAGCATGGCGACATCCAGTCCGGGAACGAACATGGCCGCCACGCCGAGCACATTCAGGCCACGCTCGCGCCACAAAGCCAGGCGCTCACGCCGGGCCTTGGCATCGACGTCCTCCGTTGGCACCGCGATGCAGCGGGCGTCCTCCCGCAGGCGGTGTACGTGGTCATTGAACAGCTTCGGCCATACGGGGAAGCCGACAGCGACTTCATGGATCGCCAGTGCGGGGAAGCGGATGGGAGCGGGCGGATCCTGCTGCTGTAGCAAGGGGGTGGCCGGCAGGCCTTGCCAGGGATGTAGGCCTGGCTCGGTTTCGGCGAAAGCGGGAGACGGCGTTTCCAGCGGGCGCATGCCGCTCGCAGTGGCTCCGAACAGTCTGGCCCTGAGCTTGCTCGCCATGCCTGGGCGGTCCTTAAGGGCAACATGCTCCAGGAAGCGTTCGCGATAGGCGGGCGCCAGCAAGCGACGACGCAAGTACCTGCCGAAGGCCAGCAGGTTGTCGAACTCCTGCACCGGTCGCGCATGGTCAAAAGGCAAGTAGGCGATGCACGACGGCGTGGACTGGCCGCTCGATGTCAACACCAACAGATCGTGCAACTGGGTATCGAGCATGCGCAACACCGCTACCCTGGCCGGTGCACCTCGGTAGCGCGGCATCGAACCGGTGCTACTGAGCTGTCGCACGGCCTGGAGGCCGTCGTCGGTCAGGTGTCCGCGCATCCGTGCGATCAACGCCTGTACGGTGAGCTCATGGCACCGGGCCTGACTCCACAGGGCGCACAACAGCGTTCTACGCTGACCGCCGTAGATATCCTGCAGGTGCTCCTGGTAGCGCCGGCCCAGGTCGAGCAGACGGCAATGGGTGACAAACGCGGCAGTGCTCAGGCCGGGTAGAGCACTGCTGTCGTCGGCACTGACTTGCAGGCTGCTGTAAGGGCCGACCTCGGCCACGCCCTCGAAATTGTGCAGGGCCGCTTCGAGCAGGCTGGTGAGACTGGCGGTGCCCGCCGGTTCCTCGATCGTGGCCGGAGTGCTTGGGGCATGATGGGACGCGTCCGGGTCGGGGAATTCGCCACCCAGGCTCGACGTGAACGGCTGATGCCTGAACCGGGCCTGTGTCACCGCCACCTGACTGCCCAGTCGTGCCTGCAGCAGCGGCTCGCAGAACTCGGTGATACCGCGCAAGTCTTGCAGTGCCTTGGCCAGAGCCAGGTGGCTCGTCGCGCGCTGCTTGATGGCCTGGCGCAACTCGGCCTGGCGGGCGGCCGGGGCCTGGGCGAACCAGGGGGCTGGCTGCCCGTCTTGCTGGATATGCTCGCGGTGGGCGCGCCGCAGCAGTCTGCTGACGTGGTGGGGGTGCAGGTGCCTGGTCCAGCCCGGCAGGCTGCGCAGGATCTGTTCCTGGTGGTAGGGCGGTTCGCTGTGGTGCATGGTCGCATTCCAAAAGTGGGAGCGGCCATTCAAGGGCAGTTAGCGGCGCCTGGAGCGGTACATGATTGCTGCTGCCACCAGGGCAATGGCTGACACGCCCACGGTCTTTTGCCCCACAAAGGCTGTGCTGTACCCACCGTCGGTCATTGACGCCAATGGCCTAGGGTGTCTTCGCAGGTCGGCTGCTATGGTCTAGGCAAAGCCTGATCGTGGAGCTTCGCCATGCCAGCTTTCGCCATACTACGCATCGACCATGTCGTCCTGCGCGTCAGCGACCTGACCCGCAGCCTGGCTTTCTATCACGAGCTGCTCGGCTGCCCGGTGCGCAAGCGTCGGGACACACTGGGGATGATCCACCTTGGCGCCGGTGACGGCCTGATCGACCTGGTGGCGGTCGACGGCCCGCTGGGGCGCCAGGGCGGCGAGGCGCCCGGCCAGTGTGGGCATAATGTCGATCATGTCTGCCTGCGCATCGAGCCGTTCGAGGAACAGGCGCTGAGCGCGCTGTTGCACGAGGCCGGTGTCAGGGTGGAGGCTGCCGAGAAGCGTTACGGAGCCGAAGGTGAGGGCATGTCGCTGTACTGCTTCGACCCGGACGGCAACCGGATCGAGCTCAAAGGGCCGCCATTACCGGGTTGAAGCCTAGGCGTCCGCTGTCCCCAGCAGCAACCCAACCTGCTGGCGCCTGGGCAAGCGTCGCACCACCAGTTGGTGCGAGCGGCGCAGCAGGTCGCTCAGCTCGTCGCGGCCCATGGGATAGGGCGGCAGCATGCTGATCCACTTTGCCCGTGCCAGGTACGGGGCCGGGCGGATTCCGGGGCGGTCGCAATAACCCAGGAACAGCTCGTCGGCCACCTTGAACGACAGGCCCGCGCCGCCCAGGTCCTGCACGGCGAACATCTTGTTGCCGGCCACCGAGAACACACGGATGCCACCCCACTTGTAGTCTTCCTGAGCGCCCGGCAGGGCCAGGCACAGCGCCGCCACTTGCTCCTCGGTCATCCTTTTCTCAGACATAACGCTCTCCACAGGCCTCGAACGAGGTTGCCAGGTGATCGATCCATGCGCGTACTGCTGGAAGCAGGCCGCGCCGATGCGGATAGACCGCCTGCAGGTAGCCGCCAGGCAGCGACCAGTCTGGCAGCAGGCGCACCAGTTCGCCACGGGCCAGTTCCTCCTCGCAGAACATCGACGGCAGGGCGGTAAAGCCCAGGCCGGCGCGTACCGCGGCATTGCGCACGACGAAGTCGTCGATGGCCAGGCGCGGCTCCAGGGCGACTTCCTCCTGCCGCCCGTTGGGGCCATGCAGGCGAAAATGCACCAGCCGGTCAGCCTCGGCAGCGCCCAGCACCGGCAGGGTCGCCAGTTGTGCAGGCTCGCGGATATGGTCGGCAAACCCTGGTGCGGCCACCAGTTGCATCTGCGCCTGGCGCAGGCGTCGGGTGACCAAGGCTGGGTCCTCATCGCCCAGGTCGCGCACGCGCAGGGCCACGTCGATGCCTTCGGAGATCAGGTCGACCCGGCGGTTGAGCAGCACCATGTCCAGTTGCACCAAGGGGTACTGGGCGAGGAAGCGGCTGATGATATCTGGCAGGAATGCATGGGCCAGGGCCACGGGGCACGAGACGCGCAGCCGGCCGCGGGGCTCGCTGGACATGCTGGCCACCACTTCATCGGCCATCTCCGCCTCCAGCAGCATGGCCTGGCAATGGTTCAGGTAGCGCTCGCCCACGGCGGTGAGCTTGAGTTGCCGGGTGGTGCGCTGCAGCAAACGCGTGCCAAGACGCTCTTCCAGCTCGGCGATGCGCCGCGACAGGCGCGACTTGGGAATGCCCAGCTGGCGCCCGGCAGCAGCGAAGCCACCGGCTTCGACCACCCGGGCGAAGTAGAAGAGATCGTTGAGGTCTTGCATTTGATAGTCTCATTGTTCCATCAATGGAACAAACTAACGCGTTTTTGCCGACTTATCAGCTATTCGATGTGCCGATAGGATTCTCTACATCGTGATCGCCCACCGCCGCGGTCTTCATTCACAGGAGAGTCCCATGAAACTGTTGCATATCGATTCGAGCATCCTGGGCGACAATTCCGCCTCCCGCCAGCTGAGCCGCGAAGTGGTCGAGGCCTGGAGGGCCGCCGACCCGAGCATCGAGGTGGTCTACCGCGACCTGGCCAGCGACGCCATCAGCCACTTCTCCGCCGCCACCCTCGTGGCCGCCGGCACCCCCGAGGAAATGCGCGATGCCGCACAGGCTCATGAAGCCAAGCTCAGTGCGGAAACACTGGCAGAGTTCCTCGCCGCCGACGCGGTGGTGATCGGTGCGCCGATGTACAACTTCACCGTGCCGACCCAGCTCAAGGCCTGGATCGACCGCGTGGCGGTGGCCGGCCAGACCTTCCGCTACACCGAAGCCGGCCCGCAAGGCCTGTGCGGTGACAAGAAAGTGATCCTGGTGTCCACCGCCGGTGGCCTGCACCAGGGCCAGCCGACCGGTGTCGGCCATGAGGACTTCCTCAAGGTGTTCCTCGGCTTCATCGGCATCACCGACCTGGAAATCGTCCGCGCCCACGGCCTGGCCTATGGCCCTGAGCACCGCGCCAAGGCCATCGATGCCGCCCAGGCGCAGATCGCAGGTGAGCTGTTCGCCGCTGCCTGATTGTTGCCACCGATTCAAAGCCGGCTGTCGCCTCGTGCGCCAGCCGGCTTTTTTTCATCCAGTTTTCATGTGCCGCCAGCGCACCGGGTTCTATGCTGGCATCCATACCCGTGTACCGCGCAGTGCCTTGAACCTGGGAGCGCCCTGCGATGAAGCGAAGCAGCCTGCTGATGGCGCTATTCCTGCTGGGCGGCCTATTGGCCCGCGCCGATGCAGCGCCGTGGGTGGCCGGATTGCACCGGCTGACCCTGGTCGACCCGGTGGACGCAAAGCCCATGCAGGCCCTGGCGTTCTACCCCTCCAGCGGCGAGGCGCGCCCGGTACGCATCGAGGGCTACCAGACCCGTGTCGCCGAAGAGGCACCGGTAGCCATGGGCCAGTTCCCGCTGCTGGTGATCTCCCATGGAAACACCGGCAGCCCGATGGCCCTGCATGACCTGGCCAACGGCCTGGCCCGACAGGGCTTCGTGGTGGTGGCGGTGGTCCATCCCGGCGACAACAACCGCGACCATAGCCGCCTGGGCACCCTCAGCAACCTCTATGGCCGGCCGCTGCAGATCAGCGCCGCGATCACAGCGGCGCGAAACGACAGACTGCTCGCGCCGTACCTGAATGATGGCAAGGTCGGGGTGATTGGCTATTCCGCCGGTGGCGAGACCGCGCTGATCCTTTCTGGCGCGCGGCCCGACCTTGAACGCCTGCGCCGCTACTGCGAGCAACGCCCAGGTGACGCCGACGCCTGCAAGACCCATGGCGTGCTGATCGCCGACCACAGTGAACTGGCGCCCCGCGCCGACGCCAGGGTGGGCGCGGTGATGCTGATGGCGCCGCTGAGCCTGATGTTCGGTCGCCACGCCCTGGCCGGCGTGCAGGTGCCGGCGCTGATCTACAGCGGCGACAACGACCAATTACTGGCCCTGGAGCACAACGCCGATGCCCTGGCGCGCAAGCTGCCGGTAACACCTGACTACCGCCTGCTGGCCGGTGCCGGGCACTTCGTGTTCATGGCCCCCTGCGACGACGAGCAACACCTGCGCATGCCGGTACTGTGCAAGGACGCCGAGGGTGTCGACCGTCGACATATCCATCGCTCGCTGCGCAGCGAGACTACCGCCTTCTTCAGCCAGGCACTGGGCGCACCGGAGCCCGCCGAACGTTCAGCCGCGGCGGGCCAGCAACAGGGTCAGGCCCACCCCTGACAGGGCGAGCAGGGCGGCGACGGCGAAGATCGAGGCATACCCCAGGTGTACTGCCACCGCGCCCATCACCGGGCCGGCGACAGCCAGCGCCAGGTCGAAGAACACCGCGTAGGCGCCCAGCCCGGCGCCACGGCTGCTGCTGGGTACCTGGCGGATTGCCTCGACTCCCAGGGCCGGGTACACCAGCGACAGGCCGAAGCCAGTCAGCCCGGCGCCGAGCATCGCCCACAGCGGCGAGGGCGCCAGCCACAGCATGGTCAAGCCCAGGACCTCGGTGGTCATGCAGGCGATGGCCACGTTGTAGCCGCCGAAGCGGTTGACCGCGTTGACGAACAGCAGCCGCGACAGGATGAAGCACAGGCCGAAGGCGCTCAGGCACCAGGCTGCGCCGACCCAGCCGCGCTCCAGATAGTACAGGGTGACGAAGGTGGTCAGGGTGCCGTAGCCGATCGATGCCAGGGTCAGCCCCAGGCCGCAAGGCGCCACCCGCCCGAACGCCGACCAGAACGGCAACCGTTCCCCGCCGGCTACCACGACCTCGGGGCGCGTGCGCAGCACCAGCAGGGCCGATAGCGCCAGCAGCAACAGCGCCGGGCCGAGCACGGCGAAGCTCAGGCTGTCCACCAGCAGCACGCCGGCCGGCGCGCCTATCGCGATGGCGCCATAGGAGGCGATGCCGTTCCAGGAAATGACCCGGGCGGTATGTTCCGGCCCCACCTGGCCGATCCCCCAGCTCAAGGTCGCGACGCCGATCAGCCCCTGGGCGATCCCCAGCAGCAGTCGGCCGCCCAACAGCAGCGCCAGGCTCAGCCAGGGCAGGGCGAGGGTCCAGGCTGAAAGCAGGGTCAGCACGCCGCAACCGGCGATGCCGTACAGGCCATAGCGGATGGCGCGCTTGCCGCCCAGGGTGTCCGCCACCCGCCCTGCAAAAGGCCGGCTGAGCAGGGTGGCCAGGTACTGCAGGCCGATGGTCAGGCCGGCGATCACCGCGCCGAAGCCCAGTTGATCGTGCACATGGCCAGGCAGCACCGCGATCGGCAGGCCGATGCAGAGGAAAGCGATGAAGGTGTAGAAGACGATCGAGAGGATCTGCAGGGTGACACTGGAAGCGTGAGGGGCTGTCATGGGCTCGTTCGCGGGCGGGCGGTGGGGCTGTGCCCATCATGGCTGCGGCGCGAGGGAAAAGGAAGCAGGCTAACTAATTAAACGCAGCGCGGGGCAAGCCCGCTCCTGCGAATGCCGCGAAGGCATTGCAGAAGCGGGCTTGCCCCGCGATGAAGATCACTCAGCGCTGGATCAGACCACCACACCCTGGCTGCGCAGGTAGTCGTCATAGGTGCCGCTGAAGTCCACCACGCCTTCGGGCGTCAGCTCGATGATGCGGGTGGCCAGCGACGACACGAACTCACGGTCGTGGCTGACGAACAGCAGGGTGCCCGGGTAGTTTTCCAGCGCCAGGTTCAGCGCCTCGATCGACTCCATGTCCAGGTGGTTGGTCGGTTCGTCCATCACCAGTACGTTGGGCTTTTGCAGGATCAGCTTGCCGAACAGCATGCGGCCCTGTTCACCACCGGAGATCACCTTCACCGACTTGAGGATCTCGTCGTTGGAGAACAGCATGCGCCCCAGGGTGCCGCGGATCACTTGCTCGCCGCTGGTCCACTGGCCCATCCAGTCGAACAGCGTCACGTCGTCCTCGAAATCGTGGGCGTGGTCCTGGGCGTAGTAGCCCACTTCGGCGCTGTCGGTCCACTTCACCGCGCCAGCGTCCGGCTTCATCTCGCCGACCAGGGTGCGCAGCAGGGTGGTCTTGCCGATACCGTTTGGGCCGATGATCGCCACGCGCTCGCCGGCTTCGATGGTGAAGCTGAAGTCCTTGAACAGCACCTTGTCGTCGAAGGCCTTGGCCATTTTCTCGACGATCACCGCCTGGCGGTGCAGCTTTTTCGTCTGCTCGAAGCGGATGAACGGGCTGACACGGCTCGATGGCTTGACCTCGGCCAGCTGGATCTTGTCGATCTGCTTGGCGCGCGAGGTGGCCTGCTTGGCCTTGGAGGCGTTGGCCGAGAAGCGGCTGACGAAGGTCTGCAGCTCGGCGATCTGGGCTTTCTTCTTGGCGTTGTCCGACAGCAGTTGCTCGCGCGACTGGGTGGCCGCGGTCATGTATTCGTCGTAGTTGCCCGGGAACAGGCGCAGTTCACCGTAGTCCAGGTCGGCCATGTGGGTGCAGACGCTGTTGAGGAAGTGACGGTCGTGGGAAATGATGATCATGGTGCTGTTACGCGCCGTGAGGATCGTTTCCAGCCAGCGAATGGTGTTGATGTCCAGGTGGTTGGTCGGCTCGTCGAGCAGCAGCACGTCCGGGTCGGAGAACAGCGCCTGGGCCAGCAGCACGCGCAGTTTCCAGCCTGGCGCCACTTCGCTCATCGGGCCGAAGTGCTGTTCCAGGGGAATGCCCAGGCCCAGCAGCAGTTCGCCGGCGCGGGATTCGGCGGTGTAGCCGTCCATCTCGGCGAACTCGGTTTCCAGCTCGGCGACGGCCATGCCGTCTTCCTCGGTCATTTCCGGCAGCGAGTAGATGCGATCGCGCTCGGCCTTGACCTTCCACAGCTGCTCGTGGCCCATGATCACGGTGTCGATCACGGTGAATTCTTCATAGGCGAACTGGTCCTGGCGCAGCTTGCCCAGGCGGGTGTTGGGCTCGAGCATCACCTGGCCGCCGGACGGCTCAAGGTCGCCGCCGAGGATCTTCATGAAGGTCGACTTGCCGCAACCGTTGGCGCCGATCAGGCCATAGCGGTTGCCGTTGTTGAATTTGACCGAGACGTTTTCGAACAGGGGCTTGGAGCCGAACTGCATGGTGATATTGGCGGTAGAAATCAAGTGCTTGTCCTGCGGGGGTTCCAGAGGTGTATTTAGGCCCTGTCATCAGTCTTGGGCCAATCTTGGGCCAGTTCGACTCGGGGCAGCAGCTTCTCCAGCTCCCTCCAGTCCGAGGAGGAGCTGATCCATTTCGCGTAGGTAGAGGGCAACATCTCGACGCCATGGCCGAGCTGGTTCGCGATGAACGCATAGGTCCATCCCAGCCATCAGGCACAGGGTTGCGTAGGTGTGGCGGGTGTCGTACTGCCGGCGCTCACGGATATCCAGCGCCATGAGCGCTGATTTGAATCGGCGGATTGTAACACTTGGCTCGTTGATCCACAGCCCACCTTTGCTTGGCTGGAACATAGATGGGCATAAAGGGTAGGCCGACTTAGAAGCCATTCGCCTCAAGTTGGCCAAGCACCGCGCCTGTCTCAAGGCGTTGAGCGCTCGGTCAATCAGCAACACCACCCGGTGATACTTTGTCTTCGCCGGTCTGCAGGCGGGTGGTCTGCGATGATTCGCTGGATCGTTGCGGTGCGCTCCAGGAGGCTGCGCCGGGACCAGTGCGCGGCAAGCTGTTCCGCGATTGCAGGCTGGATGCCGAGCGCTTCGCCGCGCTGGACCAGCTCAAGGGTCTGGAGCCTTTGGCGGTTGAGCGAGTGGGTTTGGATTGATCAATCACGCAGGTACGGTATCGTATGACTCCCCGCAAGGAGACGCGCATGCTGACTGTAACAAGATCCAGGGAATACTTGACCGATAGCTTTGTTGGCACGCACGAAGGGTGCGGAATCTTCATCCCTGCAAATCGTATGCTGTATCAATTCGTGAGCGATAACCCCAGCAACACTGACCGAGACCAGATTGCATCCAAGGCGTTGATCATTGGCAGGAGCCTCGCAGCTTCCGCTGAACGTCGAACCATCAAAGGCGAGCGTTTGTCGTCTGCAGACTTCTTCCATGGATTGGCAGATGCTATTTCCAAGTCAGGCTTGGAGGAGGTGCTGGATTTTCTTCCTCAAGACGGTACCATTTCGCGCTCGACCTCCACAGAAGTACACAAGGCGCACGCTTTCCTCTGCAGCGCGATTACCGGTTACACCCAGAGAGATTGCAGCAGCTTCGCTTCAAAGTACCTTCACTTTCACAGGCCTAACCACTTTCCAATGATGGATTCTCGAGCACGTACTGCGCTGAAGTGGGTGGCGGAAGAGGAAGGATGGGTATTTGCGTTCACCACCTCCAGATCCGCGAAAAATTATCCTGAGTACGTACGCATCTATCTCAACGCAAAGGATGTGTTCGAAGCCGATCTGGGAAGACCTCTAAGTCTCCGTCAGATGGATAACATTCTGTTGAATAGATACGACAACTACATCTAGGCTCTGCGCTACAAGCCTTGATCCGTGTTCATGCTGCATTGAAAATCAGGTAGCAGCGGTCGCTGGATGTGTGTCTATCGACACGGATAGAGAGCTGGCGTCGGCCTGCGATCAGGCCCGAACAGGTGGCCTGATTTACAAGGTACTCAGGGAGCTCGGGGCGACCATATTTTAAAAAACCTTTATAAATCAATGGCTGTGTGGTTTCATTTTCTGTTTTGAGGAATGAAGCCGCATGTTGAATCGTATGGGAGCTCTAGCTGGGATTGCACTGCTCTCCATCTGCATGGGGACAGCAGTCGCTGCTTCCTCCTCTGACCTGGTTGAAAAGCCAGAGTGGAAAGATTTCTTCGACGCGCAAGACACCGTTGGAACCATGGTGGTGAAAGATATGCGGGGGCGAGGGGCTGTAACCTATGTTTATAACCCGGATCGCTCTGATGTTAGGTTCACACCGGCCTCGACATTCAAGATTCCCCACACCCTCTTTGCGCTTGATGCCGGCGCCGTTTCGGACGAGTTTCAGGTTTTCAAGTGGGACGGAACGGTAAATGAGATTCCTACCCACAATGCTGATCAGAATCTAAGATCGGCAATGAGAAACTCAGCGGTCTGGGTTTATAGAGGATTTGCGGAAAAAATAGGTTCGAGAGAAGCGGCGCGATATCTCAGCCTCATTCACTACGGCAATGCGGATCCTACTGTCAAACAGCGCGACTATTGGATCAATGGCGGTCTCAAGGTTTCGGCTCGGGAGCAAGTCCACTTCCTGGAAAGCCTTTATCGAAACCAACTGCCGTTCAAGTTGGAACATCAGTTGCTGACAAAGGATGTCCTTATCGTGGGTGCCGGTCGAGACTGGATCATGCGGGCGAAAACCGGGCTGGGAGGCCAGATCGGATGGTGGGTAGGCTGGGTTGAGTTCCCTGACGGCCCTGTAATCTTTGCCCTGAACATCGATACCCCGAAGAGGATGGCCGATGCTCCCAAGAGAGAGGCGATAGGCAGGCAGGTTCTGGAGTCAATGGGGGCGCTGCCCGAGCACAGAAACTAAGCCAAACTGAAACCGCAGGGCGACCTTTTTCGTCTGAAAGACATCCCCCGGGGAGTACAGTCGTCCGGCGGTCAACTGCGCGTACGCATCCATTCATCCGCGACATCCCCCATGGTGGAGGGTGCTCCGCTCTTGATCCAGGCCATGAAGGTCCGATCGAACTTGAACGCCGCGCCGCATTCACCGAGCAGGAACTGCCGGACCTTCTGCGTATTACGGTAGTTCTTGTCGAGCAGGGTCGTGCGGGTGATAGGTCCAGCGTGCCAGTCGAAGCTCATTTCCACTACCTTGGGTGGCCAGGTTCGCTGGAGCCTAGCATCACTTATTGTTTGGCGCTTTTGCGGCGGCCGTGCCGGTTTCGCAATTCTGGATCCATCGTCACAACTCGACGCATTCAATTCGCTGGGCGGCAGGTGTACATGCAACTGCCGACGGCGCTGCTGGACGATTTTCTGGATGCGTCTCATCGGGGCACACCTCGATTGGCATCCTTGCGTAGAGCCGGAGTAAGTGATCAGTAAGCGCCTTTTTGCGCGATAGACCCTCCACGTCTGACCAATGGACATGGTCTTGAAGCGGGCAGGCTGGAATGGGAGTTGCTTGAGTCAAGCAAACCCACCAGGCGGGAGTGCAGACATGTTCCAGGATGACCTCTATTTCATGAGCTTCGTGGTGGCCGCCGTGCTGGCCTTGGATGTGGTGGCGGTTTTCGTATTCTTACAGGCCAGTGCCTGATCCCACGCTTGGGGACACGTCCCCAGAATCGGGGCCGGGCACAGAGTGCTCGGGAATTCGTCTGGGCGGGAGATCGGGCATCTGTGAGGATTGCATTCGTTCGGGGGGCTATTTTTGTTTGCGTGCTCGTTCGCGTGCTCCGCTTGTCCGCCAGCAGCGCCGACTTGCCGGGCGCTTGTAGACTCACCAGTGCTGTACGTAAATCTTACTCATAAGGAGCATGAGTCATGACACAGCAACAGGCTTTCAAAGAGGAACTGGCCGCCGATGTCCAGGTACCCCCAGGCTATACCTACCTGAGCAGCGGTCGTTGCGATGTTAAGGGCAAGGAAGGTGAGCGGGCCGGCGCTAACTTCGTCGAAGCGCAGATCCAGCAGTACAAATCCTTCATCCTCAGGACCACTGTCGGCGCGGGCACCTTCATGGTTCGCCTGGACTATTCCGGTGGCAGTGACAAGAACCTGCAGTACGTCAGCATCGATGACAGCTACTCCACCCAGGAGACCTTCAACATTCGCAGCGTTTCGATGAACAATCTGCGCGGTTTGTTCGCCGCGGGCAAGAGCTCGGCCAACCTGAGCTTCTATGTGTTCGGCAAACCTTGATCGCGATTGATTGACCTGTCCGGGCTCCGGTCGATTGAGGGCCGGAGTTCCGCGGTCATGCGCATGTGCTAGATTCCCATGCCTCACTGGCATCGCAAGGCGATGTCGGTCATGTCTGGTAGAAGGGAGCTGCGCCTTACCCATGTTCATCGAGACTCCTCGTCTTGTCCTGCGCCCTTGGGCAGAGCGGGACATCGAAGCCTTTGCCCTCGTCAACGCCGACCCCGAAGTCAGGCGCTACTACTACCCGGCAATACTGACGCCCGCTGAAACCTGCACGATGCTTGCCGAGTGCGATCGGCACCTGCAAACGCACGGTTTCGGCTTTGTCGCGGTCGAGCGCAAGGAGGATGGCGCGTTTATCGGCGGGCTTGGCTTGTCCTCGACCGGGGACGAGATACCGGGCGGCCCGCATGTCGAAATCGGCTGGATCCTCGGGCGTGAACACTGGCGCAAGGGCTACGCATTCGAGGCGGCCAGCGCGTGCCTGGCCTACGCGTGGTCGACCCTTGGGTTGCTTCAGGTCATCGGTTACACCTCGAGCATCAACACACCCTCCAGGGCATTGATGCAGAGGCTGGGCATGCGTTCGGATCCGCAGGAGGACTTCCTCGACGTGACGGTGCCTGAAGGCAATCCGTTGCGACCCCACGTGCTCTACCGGATCGACCGGCCCACCCAGGCGATATAGCGAACCGGCATACCGCACCCGTCACTCCGGGGCTAGGCTTGTAGATCGTAAGCAGACTATTAAAAAGGGTGGTGGCTGTGTGACTCTGTCCAGGGCATCCTGCTGGGGTGGTTGGAGTCTGTATGAATCGCTTGATGATGGCATTGGCCGCCAGCCTGCTGCTGGCCGGTTGCGCGCATGATCCCGATATCCGGGCCGGGCGCGACAACACCTTCGGCGTGACCGCGAAAGCCCCGCCGGATTACCTGAACTGCGTCAAAGCCGAGCTTCCCGCAAACGCGACGACCTTTATCGTGCAGAACCAGGACGCCCTCGAGCTGTTTGTCGCCAGCCTTGATCCGAACAAGGCCGACGGCCTGGTGAAGGTCCAGGGCTCCCCTGGGCGGCAACAATACTCCGCCTATCAACGCGATGCCTGGTATGACAAGGGGCGCCTGCTCGATGCCGCGCTGATGTGTTCGAGGGTATGATCGGCGCTTCGCGGGACGCTGCCGTTTGCCTCGTCCCGCGAAACGCTCTTGTCCTACTTCACTTCGGACGATTCTCATGTTGAACGGATTCAACCATCTCACCCTGGCCGTCTCCAACCTCGCCGACAGCATCGTGTTCTACCAGCAGGTACTGGGCTTCAGGCTCAGTGCTCGGTGGGAGCGGGGTGCCTATCTGAGCCTGGGCGAGCTGTGGCTGTGCCTGTCGGTCGATCAGGTAGAGGCGGGCGACATGCAGCGCACGTACACGCACTACGCGTTTTCCATTTGCCAGGGCGACTTCGCGGCCTTCGCCCAGCGCTTGCGCGAGCACGACGTGCGCCTGTGGAAGCAGGACAGCAGCGAGGGAGACTCGCTGTACTTTCTCGACCCGGATGGCCACCAGCTCGAAGCGCATGTCGGCGATCTGCAATCGCGGCTGGCGGCCTGCCGGGTGAAACCTTATGCAGGCATGGTGTTCTACGACTGACGCAACCGCGCCATGCACAGCGCGTCGACAAACACCCCATCGCGCACACCGTAGTCGCGCAACCGGCCTTCGACCTCGAAGCCGAACTTGCGATACAGCGCCAGTGCCGGTTCGTTGTCGGCGTAGACGGTGAGCTGGACCCGGCGCAGGTTCATCCAGTTGTCGGCAATGTCGAGGATGGCCGTCATCAGCCGTGAGCCGACGCCCTTGCCTTGCCAGGCCTGGGCAACGCCCATCAGCAGTTCGCCCAGGTGCGCCTGGCGGATGCGTGTGCTCTGGTCGAGGCCGATATTGCCGATCACCTGGCCTTGGTGCACCGCCACCAGGCGGATTTGTCGGTCATGGTAGGCGGCCAGGCGCTCGCGCCACACTTCGACGCCCTGATAGGGCATCTGCAGCACCTGGCGGCACACCGCGGGTTCGTTGTAGAGCGCGGTGATACCGTGCAGGTGCTGCTCGGCAAAGCGTTCGATGACGATGTCGGGCGAGGCGTCGTTCACTGTGTTTCCGTCCTTTGAAAAACGAGTGGCGCCTCAGTGTACGGGGCGGCGCTGCGGACTGGCCAGTGGCGATGGCTGGGCAAGAAAGCGGATGCGTGGCCGCGCCGCGATGGGTACAGTGCAGCGAACGTCATCCTGCCGGAGCCTGCCATGTCCTGTGCCTTCACCCTCATGCAATCGCCTGTCGGCACCCTGACCCTGGTGGCGCGGGGCGAGCGGCTGGCCGCCGTGCTGTGGGAGCATGAGCGGGACAACCGGGTACGCCTCGGCGAGCTGCACCGCGACGACCAGCACGGCGTGCTGCGCGAGACCGCCCGCCAGCTGGGCGAGTACTTCGCCGGGCAACGCCAGCGCTTCGAGCTGGACCTGGACTTTGCCGGGACCGCGTTCCAGCGTGAGGTGTGGGCGGCGCTGTTGAGCATTCCCTTCGGCGAGACCCGTAGCTACGGCCAGATCGCCCGGCAGATCGGCAAGCCCGATGCGGTTCGGGCGGTGGGCGCGGCCAACGGCCGCAACCCGATCTCGATCATCGCGCCCTGCCACCGGGTGATCGGGGCCTCGGGCAGTCTCACTGGTTTCGCCGGTGGCTTGCCGGCCAAGCAGTATCTGCTGGCGCTGGAGGGGCGCCAGAGCCTAGGCGTCAGCTGAGCCAGGCACAGAATACCGTCAACACCAGCGCCAGCACGGTGCCGGCAAACAGGCTGTAGTGGCGGTGGGCGCGGCGGGCGTGGGCTTCGACTTCGCGCAGGTACTGCCCCGCAGGCGGGGCGTCCGGGCGATGGCGCAGGCCTTCGGCGATATCGGCCAGGCGCCCGCGAATCAGGGTGCCCACCAGGTACCAGACGCTGGCATAACTGGCCAGGATCACCAGCGCATACTTCATGCGCCCAGCTCCAGTGGCCATGCCTGGGCAGTGCCAGTCGCCGTGTCGAGCAGCAGCAGGCCTGGCGCTGTATCACCGAGGCAGGCCAGCAGGTTTCCTTCGGCATCCCAGGCCGCGGACTGCCCGGCCCCCACGTAAATGTCCGCAGGGCCGACGCAGTTGCTCATGATCACCGGCATGCGCAGCCGCCGGGCAACCTGCGGGTAGTGCGCAGCCCCTGCGCGGATGCCTTCCTCGGTCTTGACCACGCTGACCAGGTAAAGGTCGGCGCCCTGGGCCTGTGCGTGCGCGGCGTGCTCGAGGAACATCGATTCATAGCAGATGGCCGGCGCCACCTGGTGGCTGCCGGCGGCGAACACCAGCGAGGTGCTGCCGGGTACGAAGTAGTCCAGTTCGTCGTCATGCAGGCGCTGCTTGGCATACACCAGCGGCGCCAGCCTCGGGCGCAATACCAGCATGCCGATGCGCACGCCGGCCATGGTCGGCATCGGCAGGCCGACCGCCGCCGTTACGCCGAAGCGATCGCACGCGGCTTGCAGCGGTACCAGTTGCGGCGAGTCGGCGGGCATGGCCAGTTGCCGGGCCAGCGTTGGTTCGTAGCCGGTCAAGGACAGTTCGGGGAACACCAGCAGTTCGGCGCCCAGGGCCGCGGCCTGTTCGATGGCGTGCAAATGATGGGCGATATTGGCGGCCACATCGCCTTTGCTCAAAGCCAGCTGTACTGCGCAGCTCTTCATGGAGTATCCGTCCTTGGCATGTCGTCGGCAGTCGAGGATACAATCGACGGCCGTTCCCTCCCAGTACCGATGTGTCGATTTCATGGACGAAAACACAATGACCCACGCCGCCACCATACCCGCCGACTCGCTGATCGCAGCGCATGCTGCTAAGGCGGGTTTTCGCCATTGCCGGGCGATTGAAATTGCGGACGACGGGCGGCCCGCCATGGCGCACTTCCTACGCCTGATGACAAGCATGCCCGGCTGGATCGACACGCTGATGGTGCTGCGCAACCGCCTGGTCGCGCTGCTCGGCCTCAAGGACCTGGGACGCTTGACCGCCATAGACCCGGCCCGCGCCCCGGGCAGCTACCAGCCCGGAGAGCGGGTGGGGATTTTCACCCTGGTGGCCAACACCGAGGATGAGGTGCTGCTGGTCGACCGCGACCAGCACCTGGACGTGCACATCGCCCTGCTGCGACGCCCGACGGCCGAGGGCCGTTGCGAGGTGCTGGTGAGCACCGTGGTGCGCACGCACAATCGGCTTGGCCGCCTGTACATGCTGCCGGTGGCACCGTTCCATCGGCTGATCGCACCCATCGCCTTGCGCCGTCTGGCGTGGTGACGCTCAAGAGGGCGGCTGGGCGAAGCGCTGGCGAAACCAGTCGCCGAGCATGGCCTTCTCCGCATACAGCCGGTCGTTGTTGCCCAGGCGGCCTGGGCGGCTGAGGTACATCTTGTCGCTCAGGTGCTCCTGGGCCTTGAGCGCGGGCTGGCCGGGCTGCTGCAGGGTGTAGTCGAGGTCGATGCTGGGCCAGGTGACTTCGCGCATGAAGCGCACATCGTAGGCCTGGCTGTGCCAGGGCTCGAACTGGCCGGCCAGGTCGATGTCGCGGATGTCGATGACCAGTTGCTGGCCGGGCCGCAAGTAGCGCTGGCCGAGTTTCTGCAGGTGCAGGGTGAGGACTTTCAGCACCTGCGGGTCGGCGCTGCGAGGGTAGGCCCGATTGTCGAGGCTGGCATCGCGGAATTTCTCGGGGTGCTCGAAACGCACCTCGACCTGCGCGGTCGAGGCGCCCTGTGCCATGCTGTCTAGTGCCAGCACCATCAGCACGGCACTGGCCAGGGTGGTTCGCATGATGCACCTCCGGGTTCGGGCGGTTTACCCGCTTATTTTACGCCGGTGCCGGAAAGAAGCAGAGGAATGATGCAATGACTGCGTTCAGGCGGATCGCCGCCAACAGCCGTGGCCGTGACCTGGCCGTGGGCGATATCCATGGGCATTTCAAGC
Organism: Pseudomonas soli; assembly: GCF_021283165.2. Classification (NCBI taxonomy): domain Bacteria; kingdom Pseudomonadati; phylum Pseudomonadota; class Gammaproteobacteria; order Pseudomonadales; family Pseudomonadaceae; genus Pseudomonas; species Pseudomonas soli. The sequence goes on along the minus strand of NZ_CP128543.1, from coordinate 3,236,559 downwards.
GTTTGCGTGAATGCCTGGAGGCGGTCGGTTTCGATCCGCTGGTCGACCGTTTGTTCAGCGTCGGCGACCTGGTCGACCGTGGGCCGGGCAGCGCACAGGCGCTGCAATGGCTGGCCGAGCCCTGGTTCCATGCGGTGCAGGGCAACCACGAGTCGCTGGCGGTCAATCACCTGCGCGGCGGCCGGGTCGACCTGGACATGTACCGGGCGGCCGGCGGCGGATGGTTCCTCGATTTGCCAAAGGCCGAGCAGGTGCGGTTCGTCGAGGTGTTCGAACGCCTGCCGATCGCCTTGCAAGTCGACACGGCGGGCGGGCCGGTCGGCCTGCTGCATGCCGACAGCCCGTTCGACGACTGGGCGCAGCTCTGTGCGAGCCTGCAGGCCGGGGATGACCTGCAGGTGCGTGAGGTGTGCCAGTGGTCGCGCCGGCGCCTCAAGGAGGGCGACAGCCGCCCGGTCAAGGGCCTGCGCGCCTTGCTGGTAGGCCATACACCGGTGCTGGAGATCAAGGTGCTGGGCAACGTCTGGCACCTGGACACCGGCGGCTGGAGCCGTGGTCACTTCAGCCTGCTCGAACTGGATGGCCTTAAGCCGCTCAGCGCCAGGCCAGGTGCGTGAGAACAGCGCCGGCCAGCAGGATCAACATCAAGCCCGAGGCGCGCTCGAGCCAGGGCAGGGCGCGGGCGAAGCGGCGCAGTACCCGCGGGTTGCCGATGGCCACGGCAACCGCCAGGTCCCAGGCCAGGACGATGGCGAACATCCAGATGCCATAGCCCAGCTTGGCCCAGGTACCGCTGCTGGCGATCATGCTCGCCAGGCTTGCATAGAACAGTGCGTTCTTCGGGTTGAGGATGCCCGAGGCGAAGCCCATGCCCAAACTGTTCAGCCAGCCACGCGCAGACCTTGCCACGCCAGGTTCGCTGTGCGTCAGGGTTGCTTGCCCGGCATGGCGCAGGAACAGTTGGCCGAGGTAGAGCAGGTAGCCACAGCCGGCCAGCTGGAGGGTGACGAACAGAGGGCCGCCATCGCGTAAAAAGGACACCCCGGTAAACGCCGCACAGATGAACATGCCGTTGGCCAGGGCGATCCCGGCACAGGCGCCACTGGCGAGCCGCCAGCCGGCGCTGGCCGAGGTGCGGGCCACCAGGAAAAAGTCCGGGCCGGGTGATAGCAGGGCGAGGAAGTGGGCGGTGGCGACGAGCATGAACAGTTGCATGGGGGCGGGCTTCCTGGTGGAGGTAGCCGCAGTCTGTTGCTGGTGATGGGTGGAGTATTGAAGATTATTGCAGGGGGCCGCTGTGCGGTGATGTCAGTGCTTCAGTGCCGCCCGGTAGGCCCCAGGCGCCACCCCGACATGCGCCTTGAACACCCGCTGGAAGTGGCTCTGGTCGGCAAAGCCCAAGTTATAGGCCACCTCCGCGAGCGCCTGGCCCTGGCGCAACAGACTCCGGGCTTTGTTCACCCGCGCGTTGAGCAGGCAGGCGTGAGGGGTCATGCCGGTAGCGACGCTGAACGCCCGTATTAACTGGTAGCGCCCCATGCCGGCTTGGCGCGCCAGGCGCTCCAGGCTCAGTTCGGCCAGGTCCTGCTCCTGTGCGTGGTCCAACAGTTCGCGCAGTGTCGACGGCGGCAATGGTGGCGCCGCCAGCAAGGCCGGGTGCATGGAGAAATCATGTTCGCCGATGAAGGCCACCAACGCAGCCTCTTTCTCGAAGGTTGCCGCCGGTGAAAACAGCAACCTGTTCAGCGCGCAGAACTGCAGGTACAGCGCCTGTGAGCGAGTGACCCGGGCCACGGCACCGGGCTCGCCTGCGGCAACGCCGGATTCGAGGCGTAGCTGACGCAGCCACTCGGCATCCAGGTGCAGCATCTGGTAACTCCAGGCCTGACCCGGTTGCGGGTTGCAGGCATGCACCCGCTGCGCCGGCACGAACACCAGGGTACCCGGCGTCAAGCGCTCCTCACCGCTGGCGGCGCCGGTGAAGCGGCTGCTGCCGGCATCCACTGCGCCGATGGAAAAGCTGGGATGGCTATGAGCCTTGTAGCAGGCGCGGCTATGGCAAGCGCGGCGGCTCTCGACGTACGGCATTGCCGGGTCGTACCAGATTTCGCAGCTCGGGCGGGTCATGGCGAGGTGCCTTGAGACGGACGGAGGGCGCCAGTCTAGCGCCTGGTCGCTGTTACGGCCATTTGCCGCGCCACTGTGCTTGACGGGTCTGCCCGCCAGGCGCGACGCTGCACCGGTCCCTGCTGGAGAACAAGAATGGACCTGTCGAGCCTGCTGCTGTTCATCCCCGCCTGTTTCGCCCTGAACATGGCGCCGGGCCCCAACAACCTGCTGTCCCTGCACAATGCCAGCCGCTATGGCCTGCGCACCGCTTGTGTGGCCGGTGCCGGGCGCCTGCTCGCCTTCAGCGGCATGATCGCCCTGGCCGCGATGGGCCTGGCCGTGGTGCTGCACACCAGCGAGTACCTGTTCCTGGCGATCAAGGTGCTGGGCGCGGGTTACCTGTTCTATATCGCCTGGCAGCTGTGGCGGGCACCGGTCGGCGAGGCGGCGCTGGTCGGCGAGCAACCTCGCGGCACCTGGAAACTGGCGCGCCAGGAGTTCTGGGTCGCGGCGGGCAATCCGAAGGCAATACTCATCTTCACCGCGTTCCTGCCGCAGTTCGTCACCGTGGGCAGCGCCACCCCGGTCAGTGAACAGTTCCTGCGCCTGGGCGTGCTGTTCCTGTTGCTGGAGTGGGCGGCCATCGCCATCTATGCCGGGCTTGGCGCGTACCTGCAGCGCTGGTTCGCACGGCCCGGGCCACGGCGCATGTTCAACCGGGTCAGCGCCTCGCTGCTGGGGTGCGCGGGGCTTGGCCTGCTGGCGGCCCGTCGCTGATCCGCTGTTTTCCATCGCAGCTGAGTATTGCCGCGCTTTGCGCTTGCTGAGACCTTTCCATGTTTCTGCCCGGAGCTTTTTCGCCGGGTGACAAGCGGTGGGTCTATCCCGGGAGCGTGGTGTGAAGTGGTGGAGCAAGGCAGGTCGGCAAGACCCGCGGATCAAGGAGCTGAACGTCGCCCTGGAGCATTCCCGTTCACAGTTGGCGGCATCTGAGCAGCGCGTCCGCGAGGCGGAATCAAGGGCTGAGGAACTGGCGCGAGAGAACCAGGTGCTCGGGCACCTGGCCGGCAACCTCTCGGCGTTCTCGCATTCCCTGGAAATGACCCAGACGTCGTTCGCCAGCCTCGCCCACAGCATGGAGCAGGAAAGACAGTACGCCATCCGCATCCAGGGCATTGCCAGCAGCAACCAGGCCAGCATCGATGCCATCGCGACCAACCTCGAGCAGCTGGCCGATGCCTCCGGCGAGGCGTCGGAGAAGGTCGGCAGGCTCGATCATCAGGCCCAGCAGGTTGGCGGTGTGCTGGAGATCATCCGCGAGGTGGCAGACCAGACCAACCTGCTGGCCCTGAACGCGGCCATCGAGGCGGCGCGGGCGGGCGATGCCGGGCGCGGCTTTGCCGTGGTGGCCGATGAGGTCAGGACCCTGGCCAGGCGCACAGCCGACGCCACCGCCGAGATCGGCACGCTGGTCTCGGCCATTCGGGCCGACAGTGCGCAAAGCCGAGGACATATCGCCAGCCTGGCCGAGCATTCGTCGTCATACAGCGGGGTCGGCCAGTCCGCGGCCAGTACCATGCGCCAGTTGCTCGACATGTCAACGGTGGCCGAAGGATCGGCATCGGTGTCGGCGCTGCGCAGCTTCTGCGAGCTGGCCAAGCTCGATCACCTGATCTACAAGTTCCGCGTCTACAAGGTGCTGTTCGGCGTTTCGCAGGAGCGCGGTTCGGACTTTACCGACCATACCCACTGTCGCCTGGGCAAGTGGTATCGCGAGGGGGACGGGGCGCTGCACTATGCGCATCTTGCCGGGTACAAGGATATCGACGCGCCCCATGCCGCCGTGCACCGCTGCGCATTCGACGCCATCGATGCCCATGCCAGCGGCGATACCGCAGCAATGCTCAAGGCGGTGGCCGAGATGGAAAGTGCCAGCCTTGCCGTGCAGGAGGGTTTGGAGCGCGTGGTCGCCAGTGGCGAGCAATCGCCTGCGTTGTTGCAGAGACGGCGCGAGAGCGAGGCTCAGTCGCGATAGAACGTTTGCACCAGGTGATAGCCGAACTTGCTCTTGATCGGTCCGTGTACCACCCGCAGGGGCTTCTTGAAGATCACCTGGTCGATGGCGCCGACCATCTGCCCCGGACGTATTTCACCCAGGTCGCCGCCGCGCTTGCCGGACGGGCAGGTGGAAAATTTCTTCGCCAGCACGTCGAAAGCCTCGCCGTTGGCGATGCGCTGCTTGAGCTTTTCGGCTTCGTCAGCGGTCTTGACCAGGATGTGGCGGGCTTGGGCTTTCATCGGGTTACCTGTGCTTCGGGGCAAAAGGGCGACATTATGCCTGATGTCGCCCTCAGCGTAACGCCGGGCGGTCGCGGAACTGCTCCAGCGCCTCGGGGTTGGCCAGCGCGTCGGTGTTCTTCACCGGCCGGCCATGCACCACGTCGCGGATCGCCAGCTCCACCAGCTTGCCGCTGAGGGTGCGCGGGATGTCGCTGACCTGGACGATCACCGCCGGCACATGGCGCGGTGTGGTGAACTGGCGAATCACCTGACGGATACGCAGGCTGAGCGCCTCGTCGAGCTGCAGACCGTCGTGCAGGCGCACGAACAGCACCACGCGCACATCGTTATTCCAGTCCTGGCCGATGGCCACGCTCTCCAGTACCTCCTCGACCTTTTCCACCTGGCGGTAGATCTCGGCGGTGCCGATACGCACGCCGCCGGGATTGAGCACGGCGTCGGAGCGGCCATGGATGATCAGCCCGCTGCCAGGCACCTGCTCGGCGTAGTCGCCCTGGCACCAGACACCTTCGAACTGGCTGAAGTAGGCGTCACGGTAGCGCTGGCCGTCAGCGTCGCCCCAGAAGCCGAGCGGCATCGAGGGGAAGGGATGGATGCAGACCAGCTCGCCTTTCGCGCCGCTGACCGGCTGGCGTTGTTCATCCCAGACTTCCACCGCCATGCCCAGGCCCTTGCCGGAGATCTCGCCACGACGCACCGGCAGCAGCGGGTTGCCGGCCACGAAGCAGGCGACGATATCGGTGCCACCGGACATCGAGGCCAGGCACACGTCGGCCTTTATCTTGGCGTAGACATAGTCGTAGCTGTGGGGCGACAACGGCGAGCCGGTGCAGAGGATCAGGCGCAGGCTGCCCAGGCCATGGGATTTCGCCGGCTCCACAGCGGCCTGCTCCAGGGCGGCGAGGTACTTGGGGCTGGTGCCGAAGGCGCGGATGCCTTCGGCATCGATCAGGTCGAGCAAACGCTCGGGCCCGGGGTGAAGCGGCGAGCCGTCATACAGCACCAGGGTAGCGCCGACCGCCAGTCCGCTGGCCAGCCAGTTCCACATCATCCAGCCACAGGTGGTGTAGTAGAACAGCACATCGTCGGCCTTGAGGTCGTTGTGCAGGCCGTGTTCCTTGAGGTGCTGCAACAGCACGCCGCCAGCGCGGTGGACGATGCACTTGGGCACGCCGGTGGTGCCGCTGGAATACAGGATATACAGCGGATGATCGAAGGGCTGCGCGGCGAAGGTCGGCGTCCCGCCGGGCGTAAAGTAATCGGCCCACAGGGCCGTCGGCTTGCCGGTGAACTCATCGGCGCGGGTCTGCGGCCGGGTATGCGGCACCACCAGCAACTGCTCGATGCTCGGTAGCTGGGCCACGACCTGGTTGATCTTCTCCACCTGGTCGATGACCTTGCCGGCATATTGATAACCGGCGCAAACCACCAGCAGCCGAGGGGCGATCTGGCCGAAGCGGTCGATGATGCCGTGGCTGCCAAAGTCCGGCGAGCAGCTGGACCAGACCGCGCCGAGGCTGGTGGCGGCGAGCATGGCCACCAGGGTTTCCCAGGTGTTGGGCATGACCGCGGCGATACGATCGCCCGGCGCGATGCCGGCCTGGCGAAAAGCCTGCTGCAAGCCGGCGACCTGCGCGGCCAGTTGATTGTGGGTGAGGCTGTGGCGGCCGCCGTCCTCGCGCACGGCCACCACGGCCGGACGGTCATCGCGGCGCTGCAGCAGGTGTTCGGCGAAATTCAGGGTGGCGCCGCGGAACCAGCGCGCGTCGGCCATGTGTTCGCCTTCCTCGAGGATGCTCGATGGCGGCGTGTGCCACTGCACATGGAAGTACTCGGCGAGGGTCTGCCAGAACTGCGGGCGCTGCTCGATGCTCCAGCGGTGCAGGGCGGCGTAGTCGTCGAGCTGAAGGTTGAAACGCCGGTTGACGCGACGACGGAAGGCGTCCATCCGGCTGGCTTCGATCTGGGTGGTGGTGGGGCGCCAGAGTACGTCTTTCATGCGGAAGTCTCGGTCAGGGCTGAGAGTCTTGTCGCGGTGCGAGCCCGCTCCGCTACAGGAACGGGCTTGTCTTGTTCCACTCTAGCCTTTACTGGGCGAGCCAACCGCCATCGACGTTCCAGGCGGCGCCACGGACCTGGCTGCCGGCCTCGCTGCACAGGAACAGCACCAGTTCGCCGAGGTGGCGAGGGGTGACGAAGGCGAGGGAGGGCTGCTTCTCGGCCAGCAGGTCGTGTTGCGCCTGCTGTGCATCGCCACTGCCGGCGGCGCGGTCGTCAATCTGCTTCTGCACCAGCGGCGTCAGTACCCACCCCGGGCAGATGGCGTTGCAGGTGACGTTGCTGGTGGCGGTCTCCAGGCCGATCACCTTGGTCAGGCCGACCACGCCATGCTTGGCGGCCACGTAGGCGGCCTTGCCGGTGGAACCGACCAGGCCGTGCACCGAGGCGATATTGACGATCCGCCCCCAGCCACGCGCGCGCATGCCCGGCAACACCAGGCGGCTGCCATGGAACACCGCCGAGAGGTTCAGGGCGATGATCTTGTCCCAGGCCTCCACCGGAAACTGCTCGACCGGTGCCACATGCTGGATGCCGGCATTGTTGACGAGGATGTCGACCGCGCCGAACTCGCGCTCGGCCAGGGCGAACATTTGCTCGATTTGTGCGACGTCGGACAGATCGGCCGGATGATGGGCGACCTTGACCCCGAACCGCCTGATCTCGGCGATGGCCGCGGCCGGGTCGCCGAAACCGTTGAGCAGGATATCGGCGCCGGCCTCGGCCAGCACTTGGGCTATTCCCAAGCCGATGCCGCTGGTGGAACCGGTGACCAGTGCGGTCTTGCCTTTGAGCGTCATGCTTTTCTCCTTCATACGATGCCGGTGGCGTAGAACGTGGCGATGACCACGAACACGGCCAGGGTCTTGATCAGGGTAATACCGAAAATGTCCTTGTAGGCTTCGCGGTGGGTCAACCCGGTGACCGCCAGCAAGGTGATCACCGCGCCGTTGTGCGGTAGGGTGTCCATGCCGCCGCTGGCCATGGCGGCGACCCGGTGCAGCACCTCCAGCGGGATGTTGGCGGCGTTGGCGGCGGCGATGAAACTGTCGCTCATGGCTGCCAGGGCGATGCTCATGCCGCCGGAGGCGGAGCCGGTGATGCCGGCAAGCAGGGTGACGGTGATGGCTTCGTTGACCAGCGGGTTGGGGATGCCGCGCAGGGCGTCGGCCAGTACCAGGAAACCAGGCAGCGAGGCGATCACGGCGCCGAAGCCGTATTCCGAGGCCGTGTTCATCGCTGCCAGCAAGGCGCCGCTCACCGCGCTCTTGGTGCCTTCGGCCAGGCGCTGGCGAATGGTGCCGAAGGCGCACACCAGCACCATCAGGATGCCCACCAGCAACGCCGCCTGCACCGCCCAGATCGCCGTGAGCTTGGCCACGTCGCTCTGCACCGGCGCGGCCATGCCCGGCAGTTGCAGGGTGTGGCTGGTGCCGTACCAATGCGGGATCCAGTGGGTGAACAGCAGGTTCATCACGCCTACCAGAAGCAGCGGCGCCAGGGCCAGCCAGGGATTGGGCAGGGCGATGTCGTCGGCGGTCTCCGGTTCGTTGCGCAGGTTGCTGCCATAACCTTCGCCCTTGCGCTGGGCCTTGTTGCGCTGGCGTTGCAGGTAGAGCATGCCGGCGCTGAACACGAACAACGTGCCGATCAGGCCCAGCCAGGGCGCGGCCCAGGCGGTGGTGTTGAAGAATGTGCTGGGGATGATGTTCTGGATCTGCGGAGTGCCGGGCAGGGCGTCCATGGTGAAGGAGAACGCGCCCAGGGCGATGGTCGCCGGGATCAGCCGCTTGGGGATGTCGCTCTGGCGGAACATCTCGGCGGCGAATGGGTATACCGCGAACACCACAACGAACAGCGACACGCCGCCGTAGGTGAGCAGGGCGCAGACCAGCACGATCACCAGCATGGCCTGGCGGGTGCCGAGCAGGCGGATGGCGGCGGCGACGATCGAGCGCGAGAAGCCCGACAGCTCGATCAGCTTGCCGAACACCGCGCCTAGCAGGAACACCGGGAAGTAGAGCTTGATGAAGCCGACCATTTTCTCCATGAACACCCCGGTGAAGGCCGGGGCCACGGCGGCGGGGTCGGTGAGCAGCACCGCGCCGAGGGCGGCGATGGGGGCGAAGAGGATCACGCTGTAGCCGCGGTATGCAGCGAGCATCAGCAGGGCCAGGGCGGCCAGGGCGATGAGCACGGTCATCCTAAGGGGATCTCCAACTGTTGTTTTTATGGTTGGAATGCAGATAGCGGAAATCGTGCCAAGTTACTAAGTCATTGAATTTATTGAGTTTTATTATTTATCTGAAGCTCAGTGTCTCTGATTTGAGAAAGTGGGGTCGCGCCGCGATCCATCGCCGGCTTCCACAGTTGATCGCGGTACGCCCCTGTGGGAGCCGGCTTGCCGGCGAAAGAGGGCGCAGCCCTGGACGGATCTCGGTAATGAGATGCGAGTCTCGTTATTGAGACTCGATTTCCAGAATCGCCATCTTCTTGTACAGCGTGGACCGTCCCAAGCCCAATGCCTGCGCCGCCTCCGGCACGTTTCCGGCGCTGCGCGCCAAGGCATCGATAATCAATCCTCGCTCGAACTGGGCACATGCCTGGCGGTAATCCAGCGCTGGCGCGGCCAATGCCACCGGGCTCAACGGCCCCAGTGCGTTCGCCAGGTCATGCACGCCCAGTCGCGGCTGGTCCGCCAGCAGGGTCGCCCGCTCCAGCACGTTGCGCAGCTCACGGATATTTCCTGGCCAGGCATGGCGCCGCAACAACGCCTGGGCCTCGGCCTCCAGCTCGTACTGGCTGCCCAGTTCGGCGAGGATCGCCTCGCACAGCGCCGGCAGGTCCTCCAGGCGTTCGCGCAGCGGCGGCACCTGAACCGGCAGCACGTTCAGCCGGTAGTACAGGTCGGCGCGGAACGCACCCCGGGCCATGGCCGCCTGCAGGTCGATGGAGGTAGCGGCGATGATCCGCACGTCGCTGCGCAGCATCTGGTTGCTGCCCACCGGCTCGTATTCCTTTTCCTGCAGCACGCGCAACAGCTTGCTTTGCAGGGTCAGCGGCATGTCGCCGATCTCGTCGAGGAACAGCGTGCCACCCTCGGCCAGTTGCAGCTTGCCGCTGCGCCCCTTGCGGTCGGCGCCGGTGAAGGCGCCTGGGGCGGTGCCGAAGAACTCGGCTTCGAGCAACGCTTCGGGGATCGCCGCGCTGTTGATGCTGACAAAGGCCTTGTGCGCGCGGGCCGAGGCGGCATGGATGGCGTGGGCCAGCAGTTCCTTGCCGGTGCCGGTCTCGCCCAGCAACAGTACCGGCGAGTCGCTGCCGGCCCCACGCCGGGCGCGGCGCTTGGCCTCGAGGCAGGCGGGGCTGCTGCCGACGAACTGGGCGAAGCTGTAGCGGGCCTGGCGCGCGCGCAGTTGCGAGCGGGTCGAGGCCAGCTCCTGCTGCATGCTGGCGTAGCGCTTGAGCAGCGGCGACAGGCTGCGCAGCTCGTCGAACAGGGCGAAGCCGATGGCGCCGATCAGCGCGCCCTGGTCGTCGTGGATCGGCAGGCGCATCACCACCAGCGGTTCGTTCGGCGTGTCGAGCATGTCCAGCAGGATCGGCTTGCCGTTGCTCACCACCTCGCGCATCAGGCTACCGGGGATCACCGTCTCGCACGGTTTGCCGATGGCGCTGGCGGCGTCCTCCAGGCCGAAGCGGCGGGCATAGCGCTCGTTCATCCAGACGATGCGCGCCTGGCGGTCGACGATCACCGTGCCTTCGCTGGACTGCTCGATGATCTCGAACAGCGAGCGTATGGCCAGTTGGCGAACCTGGGGGTAGTCCTTGAGGTTGTCGTGCATGTATTGGCCTTGGGTTGGACGTGAAGGCCTCATCGCCGGCAAGCCGGCTCCAGAGATAGCGCGAACCCTGTGGGAGCCGGCTTGCCGGCGATGAGGCCGGTACAAGCGATCACCTGCGCGGGTCGAACGCCTCGCGCAGCGCATCGCCGATGAATACCAGCAACGACAGGATCAGCGCCAGGGCAAAGAATGCGGTGAAACCTAGCCACGGCGCCTCGAGGTGCTGCTTGCCCTGGGTCACCAGCTCGCCCAGCGAGGCGCTGCCGGCGGGCATGCCGAAGCCGAGGAAGTCCAGCGCGGTCAGGGTGGTGATCGCCCCGGTGAGCATGAACGGCACGTAGGTCAGGGTCGCGTTGAGGGCGTTGGGCAGGATATGCCGCAGCATCACCTGGGTATCGGAAAGCCCCAGTGCGCGAGCGGCCTTGACGTATTCCAGGTTGCGCCCACGCAGGAACTCGGCGCGTACCACATCCACCAGGGTCAGCCAGGAGAACAGCGCCATGATCCCCAGCAACCACCAGAAATCCGGCTCGACGAACCCCGACAGGATGATCAGCAGGTACAGCACCGGCAACCCCGACCACACCTCCAGCAGGCGCTGGCCGAGCAGGTCGACCCAGCCGCCGTGGTAGCCCTGCAGGGCGCCGGCCGTGACGCCGATCAGCACGCTGAGCAGGGTCAGGGCGAAAGCGAACAGCAGCGAGACCCGCGTGCCGTACAGCACCCGCGCCAGCACGTCGCGGCCCTGGTCGTCGGTACCCAGCCAGTTGCTCGTGCTGGGCGGGCTGGGGGTGGGCACCTGCAGGTCGTAGTTGGGCGTGTCGGCGCTGAACGGGATCGGCGCGAAGAGCATCCAGCCGCCCTGGCCCTCGATCAGCTGACGCACGTATTGGCTGCGGTAGTCGGGCTGGAACGGCAGTTGCCCGCCGAACTGCTGCTCGGTGTAGCGCTTGAGCGCCGGGGTGTACAGCTCGCCCTGGTAGCCGAGCAGCAAGGGCTTGTCATTGGCCACCAGCTCCGCCCCCAGGCTCAGCAGCAACAGCCCGGCGAACAGCCACAGCGAGATCCAGCCGCGGCGGTTGTCGCGAAAGCGGCGCAGCCGGCGCCGGGCGATGGGCGAGAACATCAGTGGCCCCTCGCGTCGAAGTCGATGCGCGGGTCGAGCACCGTGTAGCACAGGTCGCCCAGCAGGCGGATCAACAGCCCGGCCAGGGTAAAGATGAACAGGGTGCCAAACACCACCGGGTAGTCCCGCGACACCGCTGCCTCGTAGCTCATACGCCCGAGGCCATCGAGGGAGAAGATCACCTCGATCAGCAGGGAGCCCGCGAAGAACACCGTGATCAGCGCCTGGGGTAGCCCAGCCACCACCAGCAACATGGCGTTGCGCAGCACATGGCCGTATAACACGCGCCGTTCGCTCAGGCCCTTGGCCCGGGCGGTGACCACGTACTGGCGCGCGATCTCGTCGAGGAAGGCGTTCTTGGTCAGCAGGGTCAGGGTAGCGAAGCCGCCGATCACCAGGGCGCCGACCGGCAGCACCAGGTGCCAGAAGTAGTCGGCGACCTTGCCCAGCAGGCTGAGCTGGTCGAAATCGTCGGAGACCAGGCCGCGCACCGGGAACCAGTTGAGTGAGGTACCGCCAGCGAACAGCACGATCAGCAGCAGGGCGAACAGGAACGATGGCAAGGCGTAGCCGATCACGATCAGCGCGCTGCTCCAGGCATCGAAGCGGCTGCCATGGCGTACCGCCTTGCGGATGCCCAGCGGGATCGACACCAGGTAGGTGATCAGCGTGGCCCAGAAGCCCAGCGACAGGGTCACCGGCAGTTTCTGCACGATCAGGTCGGTGACTTTGGCGCCGCGGAAGAAACTCTGCCCGAAGTCCAATCGGGCGTACTGTCCGAGCATCAGCCACAGGCGTTCGGGCGCGGACTTGTCGAAGCCGTACTGGCGCTTGATCTCCTCGATCAGCTTGGGGTCCAGGCCACGGGTGGCGCGGGACCCGCCTTGCACCGCCTCGACCCGTGCACCAGGCGCGCCGCCGCCGATACCCTGCAGGCGCGCCACGGCCTGTTCCACCGGCCCGCCGGGCGCGGCCTGGACGATGGCGAAGTTCACCAGCAGGATCGCCAGCAGGGTGGGAATGATCAGCAGCAGGCGGCGCAGGATGTAGGTGGTCATGGCCCTTTCCTTAGGCGCTCGGCCATCTGTTGGGTGGTCAGTGCCCGTGGGCTGACTTCCCACCAGGTGTCCAGGCCTTCGTCATAGGCCGCCTGCACTTTGGGCAGGCCGAAGCGGTTCCACCACACCGTCGAGCTGCCAGGCGGGTAGTAGTTGGGGATCCAGTAGTAGTTCCATTGCAGCACCCGGTCCAGGGCGCGGGCGTGACGCAGCATGTCAGCCTGGCTGTTGGCGCGCACCAGACCGTCGAGCAGGCGGTCCACCGCCGGGTCCTTGAGCACCATCAGATTGTTCGAGCCGGGGTCGTTGGCCGCTGCGGAACCGAAGTAGTTGTACTGCTCGCTGCCCGGCGACAGGGTCACCGGGTAGCCGGTGACGATCATGTCGTAGTCGCGGGCCATCACGCGGTTGACGTACTGGGCGGCGTCGACGTTGCGGATGTTCAGCTCGACGCCGATCTGCGCCAGGTTGCGCTTCCACGGCAGCAGCAGGCGCTCCAGGCCCGACTGGCCATTGAGGAAGGTGAAGCTCAGCGGCTGGCCCTGGGCGTTGACCAGTCGATCGCCCTGGGGATGCCAGCCGGCTTCCTGCAGCAAGGCCAGCGCCTGCAACTGCTGCTGGCGGATGATGCCGGAGCCGTCGGTGACTGGCGCATTGAACACCTGGCTGAACACTTCGTCCGGCACCTGGCCGCGCAGCGGCTCGAGCAGCTTGAGTTCCTCTGCGTCGGGCAGGGCGCGGGCGGCCAGCGGCGTGTTGGCGTACAGGCTCTGTTGGCGGATGTACATGTTGCGCATCATCTGCCGGTTGCTCCACTCGAAATCCCAGAGCATGGCCAGGGCCTGGCGCACGCGGCGGTCCTTGAACTGCGGCTGGTCCAGGTTGAACACGAAGCCCTGGGCGATCTGCGGCTTGGCCGGGCCCAGGTGGGCACGGCGCAGGCGCCCGTCATCCAGGGCCGCGCCGTTGTAGCCGAGGGTGTAGGCGGTGGCGGAGTACTCGCGGTTGTAGTCGTAGCCACCGCCCTTGAGTACCTGGCGGGCCACTTCGGTGTCGCCGAAGAATTCGACGCTAATGCGGGCGAAGTTGTACAGCCCGCGTGCGACCGGCAGGTCCCGCGCCCACCAGTTCGCATCGCGCTCGAAGGTGATGCTGCGGCCGTTGTCGATCCTGCCGATGCGATAGGGGCCGCTGCCAACGGGTTTGTCGAAGCCGGCGCCGTTGGCGAAGTCGCGCTGGCGCCAGTCATGCTCGGGCAGCACCGGCAGGCCGGCCAGCTCCAGCGGCAGGGTGCGGCCATGGGGCTGCTTGAAGTCGAAGCGCACCTGGCGCGGGCCTTCGACGGTGACCCCGGCGACGTCGGCAAACTGGGTGCGGAACTTGAGGCTGCCCTGGCTCATCAGCAGGTCGTAGCTGAAGCGCACATCCTCGGCGCGCACCGGATTGCCGTCGGCGAAAGTGGCGCGCGGGTCGAGGTAGAAGCGCAACCAGGCGTCGTCGGGGCCGCGCTCCAGGCGCTGGGCGATCAGGCCGTAGACGGTGTAGGGCTCGTCGAGCGAGCGTATGGCCAGCGGCGCATATAACCAGCCGTCGACCTGGCTGACGCCGATGCCCTTGTCGATATAAGGCAGGATATGGTCGAACTGGCCGATCTCGATGGCCGAGCGGCGCAGGCTGCCGCCCTTGGGGGCGCCAGGGTTGACGTAGTCGAAGTGGTGGAAGTTCGCGGGATAGCGGGGGGCTTCACCGTAGACGGTGAGGGCGTGGGTGGGGGCGGCCTGTAGTGAAAACGGCAGGATCAGGCACACGCAACTTGCAACCACACAGCGCATGATCATGTCGAAACGGCTTTTGTGGGAGCGGGGCAAGCCCGCTCCCACAACGTTCGCTCCTACAGGAACGAGCACGGCAATGCCGGATCAGTCCTGGCGGCTGGTCACTTCCAGCAGGTGGTAGCCGAACTGGGTCTTCACCGGGCCCTGGACGACGTTCAGCGGCGCGCTGAAGACCACGGTATCGAACTCGCGAACCATCTGGCCCGGGCCGAACGAGCCCAGGTCGCCGCCCTGGCGGCTGGATGGGCAGGTAGAGTTGGCCTTGGCGACTTCGGCGAAGTCGGCGCCAGCTTCGATCTGCGCTTTGAGTTCGTTGCACTTGTCTTCGCTGGCAACCAGGATGTGGCGGGCGGTGGCTCGGGCCATGGGTACTGCTCCTTAGGTTCGAAAAGGCAAGCCTAGCGCACTTGTTCGTGCCCTGTCTCGCCAGGCTTGCCGCAGGGCCTCACAGGCGCGCGGTGGCGTCGCGCAGCAGCGCCTCGGTGGCGTCCCAGCCCAGGCAGCCGTCGGTAATCGACACACCGTACTTCAGCGCGCCCTTGCCGAGGGTCTGGCAGCCGTCGAACAGGTGGCCCTCGAGCATCACCCCGACCAGCGAGCGGTCACCACCCAGGCGCTGGGCCAGCACGTCCTCGAACACCGCCGGCTGGCGCGCCGGATCCTTGCCGCTGTTGGCGTGGCTG
Organism: Pseudomonas soli; assembly: GCF_021283165.2. NCBI lineage: Bacteria > Pseudomonadati > Pseudomonadota > Gammaproteobacteria > Pseudomonadales > Pseudomonadaceae > Pseudomonas > Pseudomonas soli. Next base: position 3,221,544 of record NZ_CP128543.1, on the reverse strand, counting down.
CAGTCGACCATGATGCGTGGCGCCAGACCTGCCTTGGCCAGACCCTGACGCGCCAGGGCGACGCTCTGGGCGTCGTAGTTCGGGCCCTTGTGCCCGCCGCGCAGCACCAGGTGGGTGTCGGGGTTGCCCAGGGTCTCGATGATCGCCGGGTGGCCCTGCGTGTCCATGCCGAAGTGACGATGCGGGTGGGCGGCGCTGCGCATGGCGTCGCAGGCGATGCCGATACCGCCGTCGGTGCCGTTCTTGAAGCCGACCGGCAGCTCCAGGCCACTGACCATCTCGCGGTGAATCTGCGACTCGGTGGTGCGCGCGCCGATGGCGGCCCAGCCCAGCAGGTCGTCGAAGTAGCCGGCAGCCATCGGCTGCAGCAGCTCGGTGGCGATCGGCAGGCCGCGCTCGAGCATGCCCAGCATCAGGCCGCGGGACAGGGCGATGCCGGCGTGCATGTCATCGCTGCCGTCGAGGTGCGGATCGTAGGCCAGGCCTTTCCAGCCCACGGTGGTGCGCGGTTTTTCCACGTAGGCGCGCATCACCAGCAGCAGCTTGTCGTCGACCTCGCGGCTGAGCGCGGCCAGGCGGTCGGCGTACTCGAGGGCAGAGCGCGGATCATGGATCGAGCAGGGGCCGACCACCACCAGCAGGCGTTCGTCGCGGCCTTCGAGAATGGCGCGGATCGCCTGGCGCTGGGCATGGACTTGCTGGGTGAGTTCGCTGGACAGCGGCATCTGCTGCTTGAGCAGGTGCGGGCTGGGCAGGCGCTGGCTGACGGTGGTGTTGGCAGCGTGCGGCTGGGTCAGGGGCAGGGCGAGATTCGAGGCTTGCATGGCGTTTTTTCCCTGGGCGGACGGCGGGTTCTGGCCCGCGCGGTCGGCCCTATAGAGGTGTTCGACTGATCGTCAAATGGGGTGTCTGTGCGGCATTGCCACCGGAAATCGACCGAACGGAGGCGGCAGGCTGGCCCGAACGGAACTGGCTAAATCGCCATGCATAGGTGCGGTAGTAGGTGGTGTGGTTCATGACGCTGTCCTCAAGGTAATCGGTATGTTTCGTGGGCCCGGAAAAGCAAAACCCCCGGTCGGGGAGCCGACCGGGGGTTTGAGTATTCTCATGTTCGGCGGCCCCTCGAAGGTGGGCGCCGGATGGGTAATCGGCGCCTAGTGGCTAAACCAATACCCAAAATAAAAGCTGGCAACGGCGTTACGACCGGCAACGGCCAGCACGCGGTGCGCGGAGCGACCGGTGTGGTTGGCGTGGTTGCGGGTTTGTTTCGACATGTTGCTCTCCAGTGATTGGGACCGAGCTTACTGCACCTTTGCTCGGGTGTTCAATCACTAAATGCTATCGAGGCGATTGACCCGGCTTCAGCCCTTTAGCCTGCGCTCCAATGCGGCCCCCAATTAAGGGGGAAAATGCCCAGTTCATCCTTCTCCATCTCGCAAATATCTGATTAACAACGACTAAATTCATGGCATAAGCCTTGCTCACCTCCCCGCAGTATCCCTGTGTCCCCGGAGGTGCCCCATGTCGACCCCTCGCAAAGGCCTGGTCCTGTCCACCTTGCTGCTGGCCTTGCTGGGCTGGCAGGTCTCCAGCGAGGCCGCCGTGCAGTGCCAGCGCACGCTGGTGGCCAACGTGGTGGCGCTGGATCAGCCACTGATGTTCAACCGCCTGGGCGCGCAGAACGCCAATGGCATGATCTTCGCCCTGCGCCAGGACGTGGTGGATGAGCGCCGCGTACCCTTGAGCAACGGCGGCGCCGCCGTGCCAGGCAAGGTCACCCTGCGCCCGGACAAGCGCCCGCGGCCGATTGTGCTGCGAGTGGCGGCCGGTGATTGCCTGACTGTCAACCTGACCAACCTGCTGGCTTATCAGGCCAATCCCAACAAGCACGGCATCGGTCACGACGAGAACGAAGTTGAAGGCGAGGAAGCAGAGGGCGCCGTACTCGACGAGCAGGGCAACGAAAATCTTGTTGCTGATGAACAGGTGACCGACCGCCACGTCGGCTTCCAGGTCAACGGCATGCAGGCGGTCAACAGTATCGGCGACATTTCGGCTAACACCGGTCGCAACGCCAACTTCCTGGTGACACCCGGCAGCACCCGCAGCTATACGTTGTACGCCGAGCGCGAAGGTGCCTTTGCGGTCTCCAGCCGCGGTGCGCCATTCGGCGGCGAGGGCAATGCCGGGAACGTCGCCAACGGCCTGTTCGGTCAGGTGGTGGTGGTGCCCAAGGCCGGTCGCACTTACCGCAACACCCTGACCGAAGAGGAGATGCGCCTGGCCACCACCGGCCGCACCGCCACCGGTCAGCCGGTGATCGACTACCAGGCGCGCTATCCGCAAGTCCAGCCATGGATCGCCGAAGGCAAGGCTGGCAAGCCGATCATCGCCATGGTCGACGGCGAGGAGATCCTTAATAGCGAGACCGATGCCATTGTCATGGGGCCCAACCCCGACGGCAGTTTCCCGAAAGCCACCTACCCACTGGAAAGCGTCGGCAAGCGCAACCCGGCGCTGCCCAACCGGCTGGAAGCCTTCCGCGACTTCGCCTCGCAGTTCGCTGACGAAGTGGCTGGCACCCAGGCTTTCCCCGGCTATTGGGCGGACCCGGTCATGGGCCATGTGCTGGAGCCGACCCGCGACTCCTTCATGATCAACTACGGCTCTGGCGGCATGGGCGCCGAGGTGGTGGCCAACCGTCTCGGCGTGGGGCCAATGCACGACTGCTTGTCGTGCGCCTATGAGGAATTTTTCCTCAGCGCCCACACGGTGGGCGATATCGGCACCCTGGTGGACATTCCGGCCAACGTCGGGCTGGAGCATATGCGCCCGGGCGAAACGCCGCCAGCCAGCGCTACCGGGGTCAAGGCGACCATGGCCTTGTTCCCGGCGGAGCCGGCCAACGTCCACCACAGCTACATCGGTGACTTCACCAAGTTCCGCAACACCCACAATGGCCACGAGCAGCACATCTTCCACCTGCACGGGCACCAGTGGCTGTTCAACCCCAACGACGACAACTCCGACTACATCGACGCTCAGGGCATAGGCCCAGGCGTGGGCTACACCTACGAAATTGCCAACGGCGGCTCCGGCAACCGCAACCGGGTGGCGGGCGATGCAATTTACCACTGCCATTTCTACCCGCATTTCGCCCAGGGCATGTGGGCCATGTGGCGGGTACATGATGTGTTCGAGCCGGGCACGCGCCTGGCGGTCAGCGGCGAGGGCGAGAACGGCTTCCACACCACGCCGTTCGCCCTGCGCAATGGCAAGCCGGCCCCGGGTGCCCGGGCGCTGCCCGACGGCGAGATCATCGCCGGCACGCCGATCCCGGCCATCGTGCCGCTGCCCGGCAAGGCCATGGCGCCGATGCCGGGCAAGGTCACGGTGGTGCCCAAGCTGGCCGAGGCCCTGGTCGCCGAACATGACGATGAAGAAGAAGAGCAGGGCGACGATCACCCCGACGAGCCCGCCACGCCGCGTGCGGTTGGCTCCCTCGCGCTGGTCGATCGCAGCGAGACCAATCGCAACGCCGACGGCAGCCTGAAAAACCCCGGCTACCCGTTCTGGATCGGTGGCATGGAAAGCAGCGTCGGCCAGCGTCCGCCGACTCCGCCGCTGGACATGCTCGACCCGGCCCTGGCCCGGCAGCTCAAGGACAGCGGCAAGGCGTTGTGGGCCAACCTCGACCCCAACCAGGTCGACGGTTGGGACGGCGGCCTTGGCCGGCACACCCTCGACGGCGTGTCTGCCGGTGGCGACGCCGTGACCACCACCACCAAGCTGGACTTCTCCAAGGTGGTGCACAAGGCCAAGCCGATCTACCTGCCCGAAGAGGGCACCGAGGTCGAACAGGCGGCCATGCAGTTCCACGCCAAGGCCGAGCACCAAAGCTTCGCCCTGATCCCCGGCGGCGCGCCGGTGGCCAAGGCCTTCCGCACCAACGGCGCCTTGCCGACGGCGGGCGCGCCGTACTATGAGCCGTGCATGGACGACCGTGGCAAGCGCCTGACCCAGTCTTCGGGCGTCGGCGAGTTCTTCAGCGGCGAAAACCTCACCGGCATGAGTTTCCGCGGTTCGTCCACCTTCACCGCCGACCGGCCGCGTATGTACAAGGCGGCCAACATCCAGTTCGACGCGGTGTACAACAAGGTCGGCTACCACTTCCCGCAGGCGCGCATCCTCGCCCTGTGGGAAGACGCCTGGCCGGTGATCACCAAGCAGCGCCCGCCAGAGCCTTTGGTGATGCGCATGAACACCTTCGACTGCACCCAGTACGTGCACACCAACCTGATCCCGTCGTTCTATGAAATGGACGACTACCAGGTACGCACCCCGACCGACGTGATCGGCCAGCATATCCACCTGCCCAAATGGGACCTGACCGCCGCCGACGGCTCGGCCAACGGCTGGAACTACGAGGACGGCATCCTCTCGCCCGGCAGCGTGGTCGAGCGCGTGCAGGCCATTCGCAGCTTCAACAACTGCACCGAGGGTGACACCCGCGACGGCACCGCCGCCTGCCCGAAAGCCAAGCAGCATCCGTACTTCGGGCGCTTTGGCCGGGCCGACTGGCTCGGCGCGCGCAGCGCGATGCAACGCTGGTTCGCCGACCCCCTGGTAAACGTGCACAACGTCGACCGTGGCCTGGGTACCATCTTCACCCATGACCACCTCGGCCCATCGACCCACCAGCAGCTCGGGCTGTACGCCACCGTGCTGGCCGAGCCCGCAGGCTCTACCTGGTACCACGCTGAGACCGGCGAACAGCTTTATAACCCGGCGACCCGCCAGGATGGTGGCCCGACCTCGTGGCAGGCGGTGATCCAGACCGGCGACCACGACGGCGATGGCAAGAACGACAGCTACCGCGAGTTCTTCCTGGAGTACAGCGACTTCCAGCACGCCTATGAAGCCGGCGTGTATGTCGGCGCCGGTCCCAACGGCATGCCGGACGGCCAGGCCTATCCGGCCACCGCCGACAGCTTCCGCTACGCCATCAACCCGCCCGTGCGGCAAAAGGCCTCGACGCTGCTCGAGTCGGTGGTCGAATCCCGTGGCGGGCTGAGCCCGGGCTGCCCGACCCGGCCGTGCCCGCAGGCGATCTCGGTGGATGACCCCGGCATGTTCGTCGTCAACTACCGCAACGAACCGCTGGCCCTGCGCGTATTCGACCCGAACAAGGTCGGCCCGGACGGCAAGCGTGGCATGCAGGCCGACGGCCTCGGCGGCGACTTGGCCTACGCCATGCAGAGCCGCACCGACCGCGCCATCCCGGCGATGAACCTGGCGCCTTCGGCGATCACCCAGGCCACCGGCCCCACCGGCGGCACCACGCTGTTCCCGCCGCACGTCAACCAGGGCAGCGAGCCGGGTGACCCCTTCACACCGCTGCTGCGCACCTATTCCGGTGACAACGTACGCCTGCGCATGCATGCAGGCGGCCATGAGGAGGAACACAACGTCACCCTGCACGGCGTGAAGTGGCTGCAGAACGGCTCAGGCTTCGGCAACAGCTCCAACTCGGGGTGGAAGTCGTCGCAGATGGTGGGCATCTCCGAGCAGCTCGGGTTCATGGCACCGGTGTCGATGATCTCCAGCTCCGCCGCCACCAATGGCGACTACCTGTACTCGCTGGACGCCGCGCTCGAAGGCTATTGGAACGGCATCTGGGGCATCATGCGCAACTACACCGCGCAACGCGCCGACCTGTTCGCCCTGCCGAACAATCCGCAGCCGGTGGCCATGCGCAATACCGTCAATTTCGACGGTATCTGTCCGAAGACCACGGCCAACGCCAATGGCATCGGCACGCGGCCGACGGTCAAGCGCAGCTACGAGATCGTCGCGGCCCTGGCCAACGACATTCTCGAGAACCGCCACGGGGTCAGCATCAATGACCCGGCCGGTATCGGCCAGCACGTCGGTGGCGCGCTCAAGGCCAATGGCGGCACCTTGGTGTTCAACAGCCGCAAGGTCGATATCCCCATGGCCACGGTCACCGACGAGGAGGATGGCGCGACCTTCACCGTCGGCGGACACAGCTCGCCGCTGCACGATCCGACCGCGGTGCTCTACGTGCGCAAGGCCGACCTCGACGCGAGCACTGGCAAGCTCAAGGCCGGCGTGCCGGTCGAGCCGCTGGTGCTGCGCGCCAATGCTGGCGACTGCATCAGCATCACCCTGGAGAACCGCCTGCCGCTGATGATGCCCGACCTGCCCAGCAGCGCGGTGATGCAGAACGTGGTCAAGCGCGACCGCGCCGGCGGCGATGGCTCCACGGCGTTCAACAACAACCTGATGCGCCCGTCCAGCCACGTCGGCCTGCATACGCAGCTGCTGGCCTACGACATCACCAAGTCGGACGGCGTCAACGTCGGCCTCAACCCGGTGCAGACCGTGCCGCCGCGCAACGGCAGCAGCGGCGCCTACCCGAACCGGGTGTACCAGTACTACGCTGGGCATCTGGAGCGGGAAGGCAAGCCGGTACTGCAACTGGGCCGCACGGTGGACAACATCAACACCACGGCCATCGAGTTCGGCGGCCTCAACCTGACCCCGGCGGATGTCATCAAGCAGCCGCAGAAAGGCCTGGTGGGCGCCATGAGCGTGCTGCCGCAAAGCGCGACATGGACCGAGGACACCGCCAGCCGCGCCCAGGCCACGGTGAAGGTCAGCGGCCAGCCCGACTACCGCGACTTCGTCACCGTGTGGCAGCGCTCGCTGAACATGCGCTGGGCTGATGGCCGGCCGGTGGAGGGCATCGCCACCGAGGGCAACGGCGTGCCCGGCGATCCGAAGGACAACGGCAACATGGCGATGAACTACAAGACCGAACCGCTGTGGCTGCGCTTCGGCCTGGCGCCGGACGCGCCGTTCGGCCATGCCGATGGCTTCGGCTTCGCCGATGTGCCCAATGCCCACATGGCCTACAGCAATGCTCTGGTCGGCGGCGATCCGCAGACCCCGGTGCTCTGGGCCAAGCCCGGCCAGCCGGCGCGCAGCCACGTACTGATGCCCAGCGGTGGCAGCCGCGGCATCACCTATCAGCTCGATGGGCACCTGTGGCCGCTGCACAACTACCAGGCCGAGAAGAGCGATGTGCAGGGCTACCCCATGGGCCTGCCGGGCATCGGCTCGGTGCGCTTCGGCTACAACCCGATGGCAATGTACGTGGGTGCACAGGAAAGCGTGCTGCCGGCGGCCCACTTCAGCTTCATGCTGCCCAGCGCGGGTGGTGCCAACGCGGTGCCCGGGGATTACCTGTTCCGCGACTATGCGGCATATGGCAACACATCCGGGCTGTGGGGGATCCTGCGGGTGACCAACGAGCCACCGCCGGCAGTGGCGCCTGCGCAGTGAAAAGGGCCTGGCGGCCTGACCGGGAAGCGGGAAGGCCGCCAGGCATTCGCCGACAGGACTGCAATCGCGTCGGTAAACAACAAACCATCAAAATTCTCGGCTTTATCGCCTTGCCACTGACTCACCTTGAATGCCGACCTGGCTGGAATGTACGCCGTATCAAAGCCCCACCCAGCGCACTCTGCCAGCCAACGGCACCACCTCGCCCCCTGCCGTGGGCAGTGCCCGCCCCAGCAGCCCCATGCCTTCGCTGACCAACACCCCATCGCGCACCAGGCACAGGTTGGACGGGGTATCCAGGCCTTGCGCAAGCACCGTCACCTGCTCGGTCTGCAGGTTGCAATGCAGGAGCCTGCCTGAGAAACGGGTGAAGCCGCCATGCCGCGCCTCACCTTGCCAGTCAGGCGTCAAAGGTTGCTGCACGCTGTCGCAGAGCTCCAGCACCAGCAGGTTGCCGCTGCGATCCAGGGCCAGGCCGGTGGGCAGCTGCAACCCCTGGACAACTACCTCGATGCGTCCATCGGCTGGCCAGACCCGGATAACCTGTCCGGCCCTGTCGGCAAAGTCGATGCCCTTGCGCAGCGGGTCACCGTGCAGCTCGCCGGAGAACAGACTGATCAGCACTGCGTCCGTGTCAGGTTCGTACACCAGTGTGACGGGCACGGCCTCCTGGCCTTGCTCCAGTTCGGGCAGCTGCGCCAGCACGTGCTCCTGCTGGTCATCGACGAACTCCACCAACTGGTTGCTATCGGGCTTGACCGCCAGCCAACTGCGCCGGGATGGATGAAAGCACAGTGCGTTGAGGTTGCCGCGGCTGTGAAACACCGGCTCGGGCGGGTTGAACTGCAGGTCGAGCAACCTCGAGCCCTCGACATAGTCGGTCTGGCTGGCCAGGCAGCGTCCGTCACCGCAGGCGATGTCCGACAACCCCATGATTTCGTCGCGCAACATGCGCGCTTGCATGTTCATGGTGCGAAAACCCTGTGCCAGGGTTTCCCCGGGCAAGTAGGCGCCGGGTGAGGTCGGGTCCGGTCGCAGTCGACTGATCCGGCCGCTGAAGGGCTGCTCGGGCAGGCCGGACCCGGCCTCGGCCAGCAGCAGGCTGCCATCGGCCTGCAGACAGATGCCGCGTGGGTTGAGCAGACCCTCGGCGATGAGGGTGCTGGGGCGCAGCGTTGCGCGTGGATGTGTGGGGATATGAATAGTTGCAGACATCGGCTTCTCTCCGTGAGCGAACAGGGGTAGCGGCTACTGCGGTGGCTGCCACGGCTCGCCGGTGAGGTAGGCGCGCAGCAGCGCCCGCTGACTCGGCGACATCGAACGCACCACCGGCATGAACAGCGTGGTGCCTTTGTAGGCATCGGCGGTGCGGGCGAGGATCGGCCCCTTCGCCGCCATGATCGCGTCGGGCTGGTTCAGCGGCACGTACCGGGACATGGCGGGGAAGGCCAGGTAGTGAAAGCGCAGGACATTCGGGTACACCTGCTGCCAAGTGATGGTGCTGCCCGTGGCGATGCCGAAGTCGGTGCTGGCGAACTTGCGGAAGTTGGTGAAAAAACTGCCAGCGGCCAGGCCATTGACGGAGTAGCTCAGGGTGACGAACCCGGCCTGTGCGTCGGTACCGGGCTTGACCTTGACCGGGAGGCTGACCGCGAGCTGGCCGGCCTCGACGACCAAGGTATCGGGCACGTCGAGAAAGTCCCAGTTTTCCGGCGCTCCGTAGACCGGGCCGGAAGGGCCGGTGCCGAGCGCTATCTTGCTCAGGGTGGTTACCGGGCCACCCAGGTAGCGGACCTGCAGGGTGATCGACAGGCCGTCGGGGTAGTCCTCGGTATAGACATTGCGCTGGTCGGCGTAGACCCGATAGACCGACTCGCAGGCATGCAACAGGGTGCCGGCGACGGCGCCGGGGGCGTCGACGTGCAGCACTGAGGTTTTCGTCGCCTGCTGCTGGCTGGGGTCGAGCGGCAAGTCGACCAGGCCGCCATACACGTAGTAGTTGCGCATCAGGTCGCTGTTCGGATCGAGCGTGGCCAGGGGTACGGTACCGGCAGTGAAGGTGACCGGCCCGTAGTTGGCGTTGGGCCCGATGGGGCTGGTGATGTCGTCGCGCACGGTCCTGAAGGTCTGCTTGGGTATCAGGTTGACCATGTCGACGCTCAGCAGGCCGCTGCCGGCGAGCTCGGCGTAGGCGGTGCCGCCGGTGCTCTGGTTGACCAGCTGTCGTCCGGGCTGGCAGTTGGCGGGTTCGTTGGCAAAAGCCGGGGCCAGGGTGCCGATGACCCGACCGATGCTCGGGTTCGGGGTATATCGGCCCGCGGCGTAGTCGGCGTCCAGTTGCGCGGTGGTCATCGCCGGGCACATCTCGAACATCACGAAGCGCAACACGATCCCGGTCGCCCCGGGCGCCTGGATGATCGCGCGCAGCCCGGGGCTGTCGCGGTTCCAGCTGACGATGCTGGCGAGCGGGAAGGTCAGCTGGAAGGTGCCGCTCAGGCGGAACGAGCCCGGCGCGTCCATCGACGCGGGCAGCAGCACGCGCTTCTTCACATCAAGGCTGCTGCAGACGGTGTCGCAGCGGATCAGCAGCTGGGTATCGCTGTTGCCACCGATCTGCAGGCCGCCGACGAAGATCTGCGTGGTGGTCGTCGAGGTCGGGTCCAGGTCCACCATCATCGGGCCGGAGTTGGTTGGCTGGCCGGTCGCCGGGTCCAGCGAGCCAAGCAGGTACACCGGTTGCCCCACCAGGTCACCGCTGGTGCCGACGCTGCCGGGGCAGCCCTGCGAGCTGATCATGGCGTTCTGCAGATCGACCAGGTGCTGCCCGTAGTGGTTCCAGCCACCGGCGGTGTAGTAGTCACCCGTCGGCGCATTGAGCATGGCGTTCAACTGGTCGTCGGTGAAGGACTGGGCGCCCGGCGCCAGGGTCGAGGTGGTCAGGTCGAAGATCGGCCACTCGTCGTTGCCATCGTAGGGGATGGTCGGCGAGTTGTTCGGCAGGCTGACATCGGTGCGGATGCCACCCCAGAAATTAAGGCGTGGGCCATTCAGGATGCTCATGGTTCAATCCTCGTCCTTGATGGTTTTGCCCAGGGGCGCATGGGCGAATTTGAACAGGTAGGAGAAGTCGGACTTGTACGGGCTCCTCACCGGCGTGGCCATGGAGTGGCAGTTCATGCAGCTGCTGTTGGGCTGGATGTAGCTTTCCATGGTGACGTTGGCCGACAGTGAGGGCGTCGGCTGGCCCAGCGGATTACCGGGGTTGTCGGGCATCAGCGGGCGCTGGGTGGTGACCAGTTGGTAGTACTTGAGCACGCTGCGTTGCAGCCCAGGGTCGGCGCGGTAGGCGGCGTTGACCTGTTGGGTGACATCGGCGATCGGGGTGACTCGGTTCAGCGGGTTGGGAGTCTGGAAGGTGGTGCCGGGCTTGGGCACGCAGACCAGTTGCGTGCCCTGGGTCTGCCAGTCGCAGGGCGACTGGTTGAGGCTCGCGGCGGGCGCGTCGGCGTTGAAGTAGGAATAAGCGGTGCCGGATGCCGGCTGGTCGACCCACTGGCCGCCCACCAGCGCTTTGGGCGGCACGTTGTCGATCTGCTCGAAGGTCGACCAGATCCACTGCGGATAGCCCTTGGCCTTGGTGATCACATGCAGGCCCACCAGGCCGAGGAAGGCCTCGGTCACGCCGTTGCGCCGACCCTGGTCATCGAAGGTGGCCACCCGCGCCAGCATGGTCAGGTAGCGGCTGGCGTTGTCACGGGGGCCGAGGATGCGCCAGCTCGACTTGATCTCGATGACGCCATAAGGGAACTGGATGTTGGCTGCCCTGGACACCACATCGGCGTTGTAGAACTGGTTGGCGACGATGTAGTCGTAGGATGCCTCGTTGGCCGAGATATCGTAGTAGGTCGGGTTGCCGGCCTGGTCGATCAGCCAGCCGCCAACCGCCTGGTCGATGGCGTTGACCAGCGAGCTGTTCTTCAGCGCGGCGATGTTGATGATGCCCAGGCTCCTGGCGCCCTGCGGGGTGTTCCAGGGGCCGGGATTGGCGCCACCGGGCAGGAAGATCTCATCGACGCTCTTGTAGGTCTGCCAGACGGTGTAGCCGGCGTCCCCAGGCTGCCGGGTGCAGTCCGGGTTGCCGCGCTGGTGGTCCTGGGCCGGCCAGTTCAAGGCGATGAACAGCTGCCAGCTGTAGCGATCGAACTGGTCCTGGCTGGCGTTGGCCGCCGGCGCGCTGCTGGGTGGCTGGCAATCGAGCTGGGTGGCCTGGGACGAGGGCAAGGCCTGTTCCCTGGCCAATGCCGGCAGGCTGGCCAGGCCCAGGGCTATCACGGATAAACGCAGTATGGCTTTCATGGCGATCCTTCGTCGTGGCTCACGGGTTTGCGCTGCATCAGTTTGTTCCACTGCGCCTTGTGCCCGTTGCTCTGGCCGGTTGGCGGCTCGAACAGCTGGCAGGGCGGCGGGTTCGATGGGCACATGGCGGCGACCTGCGCCCAGGTCTGGGCCGGGTCGGGCTTGGCAATGCGAAAGCCGGTGTAGTTCTGGCTGACGATCGGTGCGTTGGCGATGCTGGCATCCCCGGAAAAGTAGAACGACTGCGGTTGCCGGTAGGGCGGCTGGCCCGAGGCCTTGTTGTAGAAGGCATAGCCGAACAGGATCGGTCCCTGCGGCGAGTCCAGGTCCAGTGCATAGGCCTGCACGCTGGCTTCCAGGTGCTGGCTGCGGGTGGCGCTGTAGGGCAGGTGCTTGATGAAATCCTGCCGAGGCGGGTGGTTCATCGGCGAGAACATGCAGCAGGCCGGCATGTCCTTGGGCCGGTCCTGCGGGTAGGTGAGGAAGTAGGCCTTGTTGCCCAGGGACACGAACGAGCAGGTGTAGTTGTTGTTCTTGATCGGGAAGATCGGCAGGCAGTACTTCTCGTAGTGCTCCATCATGGCGCCGAAGCCGTCGCCATCGGCTGGAATGTAGGTGGTGTCGTAGTAGCTGGTGCCGCGGGACACGGTGTAGTCGGCCGGGGCCAGGGTGGCCGGTGGGTTGCTGTAGGGCGGCGGATTCTTCTGGTAGTTGTGCATCACCCGGTACATCGTCCAGTCGCTGATCCAGTAGGCCGGAAAGAACGGATCGGACGGGTCGCTCGGTGCGCGTTTGGCGATGCAGTTGCCGTTGCTTGCATCGCAGCCCAGGGTGTTGTGCACGCCCATGGTGAAGTAGACGGCGCTGTCGTCGGCCTGGGCGACCAGCGAGGGGCACAGCAGCAGGACAAGCAGCAACAGTCGGTAGAGGATGCGGGTGTTCATGGGACACTCCTGTGAAGTGTGCCGGGTGACAGTCTCGTCACCCGGCAGTCCTGCCGGTCAGCCTTGCGGGAAGTCGCTCATGCTCAGCGGGATGGGTGGGTAGTTGCGTTTCACCAGGGCCTGGGCCCAGAGCTCCAGCACCGCCCGGCGGCTTTGCGGCATGTCCCGGGTGATGGGCATCGCCAGGGTGCTTTCCTCCTGATACTCCTTGCTGATCAGCACGATCAACTGGTCGACCGCGCCTTCTATGCGCGCCAGGGAGTTCAGCGGCATGTACTTGTTCATGATCGGGTACATGTAGAAGAACGGCTGCAGGATGAACGGGTAGATGAAGCTTTCCCAGATCAGCTGGCCGGCGTTCTGCTGCTTGTAGACCTGGTTCCAGGCATCGACGAACGCCTGCTGTATCTCCGGCTCCTGCGGCAACACGCGCAGCGGCGCGAGGAAGTCGGTGTAGGTTTGCATCAATTTGAAGCTGAACGGGATCTGCGGCGGCTGCTTGTCCTCATGCACGAAGAAGCGCAAGGTCGGGAAGCCCGGCGCCACGGCCTTGACAGTCAGCAGGGCAACCCCATTGGCGTCGGTGGTGATCTGCGTGGTGCTGAACTGCACGTTGCCCTTCGGCTCATCCTTCAGTGTGCCCTGGCCCTGGACGGGGTTGGCGAATGCCAGGCTGGGGCTCAGGGCCACCGAACCTGGCGTGGGCAGGTACTGCTGGTAGCTAACCGCTTTCATGTCGGTGGTCGGGCCGGCGGGGTGGACCGCCGTGAGCCTACGGCCCGTGCCGTCGCTCAGCTGGCGGGTGAGCGACGGGGTACCGACGAACTGCGGCAGGTTGGGGGTGTTGTTGGCGGGATTGTCCGGGTCCTCCAGGAACAGCGTGAAGTCGGCCGGGTTGCTGAACGCCAGGTAATAGTCGGTGGTGCACATCATGTAGGCGTTGTTGTATTCGGCCACCGTCAGCACGGTACCGGCCGGCGCGGGCAGGCCGTCGTACTGCACCATGATCTGCAAGGTCTTGCTGTCGCCGACGTCGATGAAGCTGGCGCTCTCGACCACTTCGGCGGTCCACATCTGCTGGGTCGCCGCCTGCACGGGGGTGGCGCCTTGCTGCTGCAGCTCCAGCGCTCCGCTTTGCAGCTGTTTCTGCGCCTCGGCGCTCAACGGCAGGTCGAGGATCCCCGAACGTTTGTCGAAGGCTGCCTGCTGATAGTCGTCGTAGCCGAAACCGGCCAAAGGCGTGAACTGCTCGCCCTGGCGTATCCCCAACTGGTAGCTGCCGGCGTCGAACTTCGCCGCCACCGGTATCTTGGCCTTCGGGTCGAGCGAATAGCTGGGGAACCCATTGAGCAGGTCCAGCGACAGGGTGTCGTCATGCACCTGCGCCGAGATGACCCCCAATGTCATGGATTTGAAGTTCACACCGTCCTTCTGCAACTGTACCGGATCAGCAGGGACCAGCCGCCGCCCGGCCGGTGCCGTGGGGAACTCGTCGTCGAACCACAGGCCCAGGGTGCCGGCGGTGCGGCTGTAGGCGGGGTTGAAGAAGATGCTGCCGACATTGTCCAGGCCTTTCTGGTACATCGCCTGCACATTGGCCAGGATCTTCGAGTCGACGGTGTGGGTGATGATGGGCGGTTGGTCGTTGAAAATGCCGTTCATGTCGTAGCAGGTCAGGTAGGTAGAGAAACGGAACATCAGCCCTTTGGCCTTCTGCTGCTCCATCTGTTGCTGCAAGTTCTGCAGCAGTTGCGAGTTGCCGAGGGCCCAGCTCAGGTTCTCTTTGGGGAAGCACGTCTGCCAGGTGGTGGTCACATAGATCAGGCCACCGAGGGTCGCCCAGTTGAAGTTGAGGAAGCGGTCGAGCATGCGGTGCTCGCGCTTGAGCGTCAGGCCGCACTGGGCGTCGCCAAGTACCAGCCGGTCGAAGTACAGCGCGGTGAAGGTGTTCTGCCAGGGGCTGACGTCGACGAAGCGCGCCGGGGTGGGGGCGTCACTGCCGAACGGGTTGCCGAGCAGGTTGTAGGTCTGGTTGATCAGCGGGTCCTGGCTGACATAGCCGCCACCGGGCAGCTCGCCGCCGGTGATGATGGAGGCGGTCGCCGGGATCGTGGGGTCTGCTGGCGTGTAGTTGACGGTGCCGCAGGCATTGTCGCCAAACAGGTTCCACTCGCCGGGGATCATCACGCTGGGATTCTGCGAGACGTTGCCCGGCACCTGGGTCACATAGGTTGGCGCTTCGAGCAGCACTTGCGGGGCGATGACCCATGGCATCAACTTGCTGCTGGCATTCGCCGGGTTGATTCCGTAGTACTCGAGGAAACGCCAGTTCAGACGCATCTTCGAAGCATCGTAGAGCGGGAACATGTCGTTGTTGTTGGCGGTCGGCGGGCTCCAGAACATATGGCCGCCGAGATAGATGCGCGGGAAGTTCAGTACGCTCATGTCATGCTCCTTAGCGTTGCCACTGGGCGCGTTTCAGCGACCAGACAAAGTCCAGTTTGTTGTACCCGGCGAACTCGGACGCCGGCACTTCGGCAGTCGGATAGACAATCCCGCCTTGCTGCTTCTGGGCGAAATTGAAATAGCCCTTGGTCTTGGAGTAGGCCGCCGTGCCATGGCAGGCGAAGCACGAGGACTGGCTCTGGAAGGCCGACTCGAGCTGGGAGTTGGCCAGCAGCGTCGGATTGGTCTCGGACTGGGTGCCGATCAGCTCGTATTGCGCCAGTGCCGGGTACATGGCCTGGAAGGTGGTGTTGGCGGTCTGCGCCGCCGGGGTCGGCCCGGTGCTGTTGCTCATCGGGGTCGGGGGAATCGCGTTGGTCACGGTGTACTTGCCGTTGTTGCGATTCTCGAAGGTGGTCCAGACCCATTGCGGGTTCAGCTTGTTGACCACGTGCAGGCCACTGAGCGCGGCGTAGCCGACCTGGTACTGGCCGTTGTCCTGCTGGTAGTAGGCCTGGGCGATGTAGTAGCCATCGCTTTGCAGTTGCTGCTGATAATCCGGGTCATTGCCGATCCACAGCCAGGCGGCCTTGAGCTCCCAGGCGGTGGAGGGAAAGGCCAGGTTGCTGGTCAAGGCGGCCTGGCCGTTCACGTTGTACACCTGCTTTTGCACGATGTAGTCGAAGGTGTCCTCGCCCATCAATAGCTGGAAACGCACCGGTTGCCCCTGTTGCGCGGAGGGTACCGCGCCGCCCATTTCCAGGATCAGGCCGTCCACCTGCTGCACGGCGTTGAGGTTGTGGAACGTGCGATCGGGGTTCAGGCCCTGGGCCTGGGCGGCCTGCAGCACCGCGGCCGGCACCGGCTCGCTCTGGCCCCAGGGCAGCGGTGCGGCGCCATTGCTCAGGTAGACCTGGTCCGAAGGCTTGAGGGTTTCCCAGACCCGATTGGGGCTGTTCGACTCGACCGGCTGGTTCAGGCAGACGAACCAGTTCCAGCTCATGCTTTCCGGCCCTTGGGCGAAGGTCTGCCGGGCTTGGTCGACGTTGCCGCCAAACTGCATGAACTGGTTGCAATCGAAGGGGGTAGAGCCCTCGGCCTGGGCCAGTCCGGCCAGTGCGCTGAGGACGGTTATTGAGATGGCTCGCCGCATGTAAGCTCCTTGGCTTTGGCCAGGTCGGTGTATGAGTGCCCCAGGAAATGCTGCAGGAGCAGTTGCTTCACCGCGGTCGCCGGCAGGCTGTCCGGCAACGGCAGATCACAATCGGTAATGAGCAGTGGCCCGGTCTGCGCGCTGGCGGGCAGACGGCCGTGGCTGCCACGCACCATCGAGGTGTCGAGCGGGATCAGGTCCATGTAGTAGCGAAAGCCGAGCTTCTTCTGCAGCAGGCGCCGCGCCACTTTCAGCCTGGGGAAGCGGATGGCGGGGTCGATGAACAGCTCCAGCGGGTCGTAGCCGGGCTTGCGGTGGATGTCCACGGTGCGGGCGAAGTCCGGTGCCTTGCGATCGTCGAGCCAGTAGCGGTAGTCGAACCAATGATCGGCGGCGGCTATGGCGACCAGTTCGCCACTGCGCGCGTGGTTCAGCTGCCAGGCCTGCTGCTCGGTCCTGTCCAGCACCCGCTCGATGCCGGGCTGGCCTTGCAACAGGGCTTTGACCCGAGGGATGTCGCGGGCCTGGCGCACGTAGACATGGGCAATCTGGTGGTCGACGACGGCGAAAGCAGCGCTGGCGCCGGGGTCGAGCAGTTCCCAGGTCAGTGACTGGCGCACCTGCAGCAGACCTTCAGCGCGCAGCAGGCGATTGATGGACACCGATTGACTGACTGCCTCGATGCCGTACTCCGACACCAGCATCACGGCCGCGCCTTGCGTCTTGGCGAAGCCCAGCAGGCGGCCGACCTCGGCGTCGATGGCCTGCACTTCGTGGACGATAGACGGGTGCCCTGGCCCGAGGCGCTGCAGGCAGTAGTCGAGATGGGGCAGGTAGACCAGCTGCAGGTCCGGGCGATCGAGCTGGAACTCGGCCATGGCGCAATCGACGATCCAGCGGCTGGAGGCGATGCCGGCGGCCGGCCCCCAGAACGCCGGGAACGGAAACGCGCCGATCTGCTCTTCGATCCGCGCATGCAGGTTTGCCGGGGACGAGTACAGGCCGAACAGCTTGCGGCCATCGGCCGGATAGTGCGGGCGCGGGGTGATGGCGGCATCGACGTCGGCGTACATGTTGTACCACCAGAACAACTGGCTGCAGCGAAAGCCCGGCAGTTCGCGCTTGAGCGTCTGCCAGACCTTCTCGCCCTGGATCAGGGCGTTGGGTTGCAGCCAGAAACGCACTTCGGCCTGGTCGCGAAAGTACCAGCCATTGCCGACGATGCCGTGCCCGGCCGGTGGCAGGCCGGTGAGGATCGAGGCCTGCACCGTGGAAGTGACGGCAGGGAACACCGGTTGCAGGCTGGCCATCCTGGCCTTTTGCAACAGCCGGTTGATGTGCGGTGTTGCCGAGCCCAGCAGCGCAGGCGTCAGCCCGACCACGTTGATCAGCAGCAGCGGTTGGCGGGGCTGTTCAGAGGGCATCGGCGCAGACCTCCTGTGGGTTGGGTTGCAGCAGGCGACGCTGGCGCAACTGCTCCTCGACCCAACGCAACTCGTCGCTGATGCCCTGTTGCTGCGCAGCGGCGGTGGTGGGTCGCAGTTGCGCAGGCAGAACGCCCCAGCTGTAGGTTTCCACTTCCAGGACGGGGCGGATGGCTTCGTGCGCCGTGAGAAAATCGAAGGTCTGCGCCAGGGCGGCCTGGCTGGCGCCAAGCTCCGGCAGCAGCAGGTGTTCGCTGAACAGCGGGATGTGGAAGTGAACCCGCAACTCCCGGTAGCGCCCGGGCTCCGCCAGGCAGGCAGCGAGCGCAGCAGGCAGGTCCGCCCAGGCGCACAGGTGGCCTTGGCTGTCGCGCGCCTGTACCTGGTGCAGATAGGTGGCTTCGGCAAAGCCGCCCAGCACCTCGAGTACCTGGGCGCAACGGCGAATGTCCTGGGCCGGCAGGCGGCAGATCATCGCATTGGACAGCTGGATCTTGCCGATGGGCACCCCGGCCTGGCGCAGCCTTTCCAGGGACTGCCGGCAGTCTTCGAACATCACCGCCTGGTGGCAGACGTCGAAGCACAGTGCCAGGTATTCATGGTGTGGGTCGCTGGCCTGCCAGTGGTGGAAGAAGGCGACGGCCTGGTCGGTAGTTTGCAGCACGCAGTCCGGCTCCATTTCCAGGCATACGATGATCTTCTTGCCGGTTTCCTGGTGCAGACGGGCCAGCGCCGAGGTGAGCTGGCGCAGCTGTTTCTCGGCACGCTGCTGCAGCGCCGGGCTCCAGTGGGCGGCATAGCCCAGCGGCACGCTGGAAATCACCCCTTGCCGGCAGTCCGGCGGCAGCGCTTCGGCCAGCAGCCGTGCCAGCTCCAGGCTGTACGCCAGCCGTTGCTGCTCGGCCCAGCTGGGCAGATAGACGGCAGCCTTCACCGCGCCCTCATGGAACTGCCCGTAGGGGAAGCCGTTGAGCGAGGTCAGGCGCAGCCCGCTGCGTCGCAGCAGGTCGAGAAACGCCTGCCGTGCCGGCGCCTGGCGCAACTCGGAAGCGGCGCGGGCGCTGATCCACAGCCCGCTGTCTTGCACGTCGAGCCCGCGCAGTCTGCGCACGCCCTGGAAGTGTTGCTCGATGGAGGCGCGCAGCGCGGCCAGGTCAGGTGCCGGGTGCACGTTGCCGCAGTAGCCGAGCTGCGAGGCGCTCCAACCCCGGCCAGCGCTCATTTGACCACCGGATCCTGGCCGCGCAGGGCCGAGTTTTCCTGCCACTGGCGACGCTGGTCGATGGGCAGCGGGGTGCTGACCAGGGTCTTGTCCAGCTGGCCACTCTGGGCAAAGAAATCCACCGGGTTGTGGAACAGCACCTGTTCGACCTGGGCCTCGCTGAAGCCTGCGGCCAGCATCGCCTGGCCGGTCTTTGGCACCTTGAGCGGGTCACTGATGCCCCAGTCGGCGGCGCTGTTGACCACCATTTTTTCAGTACCGTACTGCTGCAGCAGCGCGACCATGCGTTGCTCGGACATCTTGGTGTTGGGGTAGATCGAATGGCCGCGCCAGCAATCGCTGTCGAGCACCAGCGGCAGGGTCAGTTCGTTGAGGTGGTCGATGATCACCAGATGCTCGGCGATGCCGACTTCGCGGATCACCGCCAGGGTGCGCTTGGTGCCGCCGATCTTGTCGCGGTGTGGGGTGTGCACCAGCACCGGCAGGTTGAATTGCCTGGCAAGCTCAAGTTGCGCGGCGAGAAAGCGGTCTTCCTCGGGGGTGATGTCGTCGTAGCCGATTTCACCCACCGCCACCACGCCGTCCTTGACCAGGTAGCGCGGCAGGACCTCGAGTACCTCATAGGCGATCGACAGGTCGTTGGCCTCCTTGGGGTTGAGGCCGATGGTGCAGAAGTGATGGATGCCGAACATGCTGGCGCGAAAACGCTCCCAGCCCAGCAGGGTGTCGAAGTAGTCGATGAAGCTGCCGAGGCTGGTCCTGGCCTGGCCCTGCCAGAACGCGGGTTCGATCACCCCGGTGATGCCGGCGGCAGCCATGTTCTGGTAGTCATCGGTGGTGCGGCTGACCATATGGATATGCGGGTCGAAGTACTTGGGCATGGTGGATCCTCGTCAGGGAGAAGGCATCGTCGGGTATCAGGTCGGTAAGTGGCCGGCCAGGTGCTCATGCCAGCCGGGGGGCAGGCATTGCTGGCGGCTGAGGCCGAGTAGACGCTGGTGCTGCGCCGGGCTGAGCAGGTTGAAGGCAATCGCCAGGTACAGACCGCCGGAAACCGGGCGCGCGGCAGCCAGTTGCTCATCCAGCAGATCGAGGGCCAGTTGGTTGAGGGCGACGCCCTGACGCTCGCTCAGACCGCGCAGGCGGCTCACGTCCAGCCCCATGCCGAGCGCTTTGAGCACCAGCTGGTGGAACGCCCGCTCCGGGTAATGGCGGGACGGGTAGAGGGTGTCGAGGGCGAGGGCGGCGAACACCTGGCTGTTGCTGGTACGCCCGGCCTGCAAGGCCAGCTCCAGGCACGAGCCATGGCTGTCGAGCCAGTCCAGGGCCTTGAGCAGGGCGACCTTTTCCTGGTCGTCGCCCCACAGGAACAACTGGCGCAGCAAAGGCAGCTGCTCGGCCTCGGGCTGCTGGTCGAGGACCTGCGCCAGCAGCAGCGCGCGTGCCACTTGCAACTGGCTCCATCCCTTATCGTCGAGCATGGCCCGATCGCCGATCCGGCGCTTGCACTGGCTGCTCAGGAGGGCGGCGGTGTTGGCGTCCGGCGACTGCCCGAGGCGCGCCAGCGCCTGCTGCCACCACTGCAACTCGGCCTGATCGAGTTGCGCGATCAAGGCCTGCTGCCGTTCGGCCAGGCAGTCGTGGCGCATGTCCAGCGCCGCCGTTGGCGACGAAGCGATATGACTGTTCATGTCGGTTTGATCCAGCGTTGGAGGTGTGGAAGCAGGAAGAACACCAGGACGCACAGCAGGCTGCCCAGGGGCTGGTCGGCCACCGCCAGCACCAGGGCATCGAACAGCGGCAGGGCCGCCAGCCCCGCGCCGATGAAGGCGCGTACTTGTCGGCGCCGCGGATCGGCGAGGTGCAGCCAGTAGTGCCAGCCCAACCAGCCCAGCCACAGCAGCAACACCGGCCAGAACCACAGGGTGTCGGCGTAAGCCGCCAGGGCCAGCGGGCTGAGCATCAGCAGCAGGGGCAGGCGGCTGAGCAACTGGTTGAGGTGTTCCTGGCGTGCCAGGTAGGTCAGGCCGCTGATGTACACGCCCAGCAGGACCGCGCACAGCCAGAGGGGCTGCGCCGGCACCGCCAGGCTGGCCGCTGCGGTGAGGTACAGCGCCGAGCGGCACGCGCCCATCAACCAGACGCTGTGGACGTGGGTCTTGTGCAGCAGGTTGTAGCCGAGAATGCAGCCCACCAGCAGGGTGACGCTGCCCAGCAGCCAGTGCGGCTGTTCGACCAGGCGGCTCAGGCCGAGCGCAGCGGTCGCGGCCAGCAGCAGCAACCCGTAGATGGCCAGGCGCACCTGCCGCCGGCTGACCAGCCCGAGGGTGATGGGGCGGGCGTTGCTGTGCTGTTGGTCCCAATCGGCGTCCAGCAGGTCGTTCAGCAGCATGCCGGCCAGGTACAGCAGCGACAGCATGGCCAGCAGTAGGAGCCACACCAGAGAGGAGGGTGGCGCCAGGGCGCCGGCGCTGCTGGCCAGCAGGGCGGCGGCGAGGGTGTTGGTCCACACCGTGGGCAGGTTGGAGACCCGGCCAACGGTCAGCCAGGTTTTCAGGTCCGGCGCGATCGGGTTCATTGCGCGCAGCCCTCGCCCAGGGTGAGGGGCGCGCGCTGGCTGACCAGCCGCAGCAGCGCCTTTTCCATCAGGGCGTCATCGATCTCGTGCAGGTCGACCGATGTGCCGATGCAGCTCAGCATGGGGATGGACAGCTGCCCGCCCAGGTGCTGGCGAAACTCCTCGAGCCCAAGCAACACTCGCGAACGTCCATGCGCATCTTTCAGGCTCAGCTCCGGCGGGCACAGGTTGAAGCCAAGCCTGAGCAACAGGCTGATGACGCGCTCGCTGTCGGCATCGCTCAACAGACCCAGGGCATTGGCATAGAGCCCGTCGAGGGCCATGCCCACCGCCACCGCCTCACCGTGGCGCAGGCGGTGCTGGCTGAGGTTTTCTAGCTTGTGCGCCGCCCAGTGGCCGTAGTCCAGGGGGCGCCCGTTGCCGCGTTCGAAGGGGTCGCCAGCGCCGGTGATGTGCCCCAGGTGCAGCTCGGCGCAACGGCGGATGGCGTAACGGCTGGCCGGATGATCGAAGTGGGCGAGGGCGTCGGCCTCCCGCTCCATCCACTCGAAGAAGGCGCGGTCCTTGATCAGCGCCACCTTGACCGCCTCGGCCAGGCCGGCAATGCGGTCGCGGTGGGCAAGCGTGGTGAGCAGCTGGAAGTCATTGATCACTGCGCAGGCGGGGTAGAAGGCGCCGAGCAGGTTCTTCTGGCCGAAGGCGTTGATGCCGTTCTTCACGCCGATGCCAGCGTCGTTCTGTGCCAGTACCGTGCTGGGGATGCGGATCAGGCGCATGCCCCGGTGAAAGGTGGCGCAGGCGTAGCCCACCGCGTCCAGCACAGCGCCGCCGCCCAGGGCCAGGACGAAGCAATGGCGGTCCAGCCCATGGCTCAGCATGTCGCTGTACAGCTGTTGCAATACCTGTGCGTCCTTGCTCAGCTCACCGGCCGGCACGGCGATGGGCGCGGCTTTCAGGTTCAGGTCCGCAGCATGGGCGGCAAAGTAGGCGTCGATCTGGCCCGGCAGGTTCGGTGCGCAGCGCAGCAGCTGTTCGTCGGCGAACACCAGCACCGTTACCCGACCACGCTGCTGTGCGGTGAGCTGGCGATGCAGGCAGGTGTTGAGCGGATCGAACAGGTGCTCGGTGAACACCACGGGGTAGTCGTAACTGACCGTGAAACGCCCGCGCAGTGGTTCACCCCTGCGCAAGGTCTTGAACAGGCTGTACCCGGCAATGAACAACGCGGGCAGGACCATGCCGGCGAGCAGGGTCACCAGCAGCGCGTTCTGCGCGACCAGGAAGCTGCCGATGGCGCTGTAGGCCAGTGCCAGGCCGGCATTGGCCAAGGTGGTGACCAGGATGAAGGCGCGCAACGGATAGCGCTGCATGCCGGCCGCCACCACCGAGGTTTCCGCCAGCACCGGCACGCCGCGCAGGCAGATCAACGACAGCGTGCCCAGCCGATACGCCAGTTGCCCCGGCTGGCGCTGGTGCAGGCCCAGGCGGCTGGACAGCAGGCGAAAATACCCCGCCCCCAGCGCATACCCCAGCCCGGCACCCAGGCACAGGCCGATGAAGATCACCAGGTAGCCGCCAACGCTGCCAAGCGTCGCCACCGCAAACAGCGCGACCATGCTCGACGGCACGGGTAGTACCACGTCCAGCGCCAGCAAGCCGATCAGCAGCACCGCCAGGGTAAGCATCTGGGCGGGGGTCGAAGGCAGGAAGTGTTCGAGGTGGGAAAGGAAGTTCTGGATCTGTTGTTCGAATAATACAAAGCTGGCGATCACCAGGCCTGAGAAGCACAGTACTGACAACCAGAAATGTTTGCCCGGCCCTCTTTGCGAGAGCGCACGATACCCGCGGCTGCGCTTCATCAAGCGTCCCTCTTGTTATTTGACTGATTTCCGTTTCAGCAATCGAACGTCACGCCAATGGGCGCAAGGATATGGACTCCTCTGAACTTAATGGCGGGGGAGTTGTAGTTATGATGTTGGCGAAGACAAACACAAAACTAGTCGGCCGCTTCGCTTTTGCAAGGGAATGTGGGGCGAAGAGTTAGATGAAACGCGCGATTTTTAGGCGTGCATTAGAATGCTTGCGAATTATTAGTCGTAAATATATATAAATGACTAGCCGGAATGATTATAGATATTGACTGAGCGAATGATAATCATTTTATTTTATCCGTTGCTTGTGTTCCCGGCTTTTAAGTTGAGGGGCAGACTAGATAGTCTTCTAACTAGTGCGTAACTAATTAAAATGATGTGTAGTTACACAAAACGTTTTACTTACAGTCTTCATACAACCTGTACAGCGATTACCGACAAAAGCGCCAGATCTCGCTTCCCGCTGAACGATGGCAATCTCAGCCCATTCGAGCAAGGAGTACATCTGTACTCCGCCTCTGGCAGGACACCATCTGTAGGTCGAGCGAGGTGCGCCACCCAGCGTTGTCGCCGATGCCGTGCGATGTTAGATTGCCACCCCCCCCCCGACGGACCGCACGCCTTCCAAGGAACCCCATGGCACGCTTGAAAACCGCCGCTTCTTTAGCTGCAACGCTATTTCTCGGTGCCTGCACCACCTTGCACAACGGTGCCGAGTTCGCCGAGGTCGCACCCCTCAAGCAAGACGCGGCGCTGGTCTACCTCTACCGTACCGGTGTTGCCCCTTACTGGCGCAGCCCCACTCTGGTCATCGACGGCAAGGAGGTCAGTGAAGTGAAGAACCGTTCTTTCACGTACTTCTACCTGCCACAAGGCCAGCACCAGGTTGCCACCCGCTGGGCCCTGGACCTTTACCCCTTGAACGTCAACGGCACCCTGGACCTGCGCAACGGCCAGGCCTACTACCTGAGGCTGGGAGGCGGCATGCAATTCGCCCCGGGCATCGGCCCCGGCGGGCTGAATGTGGGGGTGTCCTCGAACCTTGGCCAGGTGCCGGCGCCGACCGCGCTGCGGGAAATGCGCGACAGCATGTACATCGACAACGCGCTGCAGGCGCAGTGACAGGCAGCCGCCTGGAAACCTACGAGTGAGAAATGTGCCTATGCAATGTCTGCGTCTTGCCCGCAACGGCTTGTTGCTACTGACCTGCGCGATCGCCAGCGGCTGCGCGGCCTATGTCGAAAAAGGCGCGCAAGGGCTGCCGGACAACGAAACGGCCAGGATCCGCGCGATCGACAAGTTCCTCACCATCGCCACGGTGGATGGCGTGGACACCTGGTGGATCGTCTACACCTCCCGCCGCGAATATCGCCTCACCCCAGGGCCCCATCGCCTGGAAGTGAAGCGCTGGATCGACACCCGTGCCACGCCGTCGATTTTCCGGGACGTCACACTGGTTGCCGGGCGTGAGTACGGCATGAAACGTGTGGAGAGCGATGACTGGTTCGGCTTCGTCATCGAGGACCTGGCGACCGGTGAACGGGTCGATAGCTTGATTGGCGGGCGCTGAGCGCGATAGCGTGCCGGGTTGAGGTAATATCGCCGCCTCGCCACCGGCAGCCCAACGCGCCAGACAAAGGATTGCATGCCCGCCACCCCGTCCCTGCGTCATCTGTTCTTCTGTGTCGTGCTCGGCGCGCTCGCCGGCTGCCGGCCTGAGCCCGCACCGCCGCTCGACCAGCAGCTCTATATCTGGCAACGCCAATGGCAACCCGCCCATGAGCAAGCCCTGGCGGACAGCCGCGCCGACTTTTCGACCTTGCGCGTACTGGCCTTGCAAGCGCAGCCCAAAGCCGGGTGGAGCAGGGCGCTGGTCGACCTGCCACGGCTCAAGGCCGATGGCCGGCCAGTGATCGCCGTGGTGCGCCTGGACGGCCAGTTGCCGGCGCTCGACCTGCAGGAGGCAGGCCCACAGATGGCGCGCCTGCTGGCGGACTGGCAGGCCGCGGGTGTGGCCCTGGAGGGGTTGGAGATCGACCATGACAGCGGCAGTGCTCGCCTTGCAGGCTATGGCGAATTTCTCCTGAAACTGCGCGCACAACTGCCGCCGGGCCTGAAGCTGAGCATCACCGCATTGCCCGCCTGGCTCGACAGCCCGCAGCTGCCGGCGCTGTTGCAGGCGGTGGACAGCAGTGTGTTGCAGGTGCACGCAGTGAGCGACCCGCGGCGCGGCCTGTTCGATCCGGCACAGGCCAGGCAATGGGCCGAACGCTGGAGTCGCGTCGGCGACAAGCCGTTCTACCTGGCCTTGCCCGCCTATGGCGTCGCGTTGCTGCCTGATACCGGTGGCGCGCCCGTTGTGGAAAGCGAAACACCGTTGAGTCGTGGCGGCGAACGCCGCGAACTGCTGGCCGATCCAAAGCAATTGGCGGACCTGGGCAGACAATTGCGCCACCAGCCACCTGCGCACCTGGCCGGGCTGATCTGGTTCCGCCTACCGTTGCCCGGCGACCGCCGCGCCTGGAGCCTGACCACCTTGAAGGCAGTGGCGCGAGGCGACGCGCTCGCCAGCCACTGGCGGGTCGAACTGTCCGGGCAGGCGGGGCTGCGCGACATCAATCTGGTCAACGTCGGCAATCTCGACCTGCCGATACCTGCGCGGGTGGAGCTGAACGTCGCATCCTGTGACGCCGCCGACGGGCTCAACGGCTACCGCTTGCAGCAATCCCCGCAACACCTCATCTTCAACCGCCAGTCCAGCGCGCGTCTCGCCGCTGGCGGCCGGCGCGTCCTCGGCTGGGCGCGCTGCCATGGAATCGATCAAGGAGCATGGAATGTCTACCCGTAACTGGCCCCGGCGCCTGCTGTACCTGTCCCTGAGCGTGCCGGCCGTTCCGGCGCTGGCCTGTGGCCCGGACTTCCCGATGCAGTTGCTCGGCGACCGAGCGCACACCCTGGCCGAGTTGCCGGAGGGCAATTTCGGTTTCGAGGTGAATCGCCTCGGCGAGCAGATCGCAGGCCTCAAGCCCGCCACCGATGTGACCCTGACTCCTTACTGGGACAGTGACGACAACGACCGACCTTACCGTGAGCAGCGCAGCCGTATCGAGGCAAGCGAGCTACCGCAATCGCTGCGCGAAAAGGTCGCGCAACTGCGTGCCCTGGCGGATCCGCAACAAGTGCTGGAGCAGGGCGCCGAAATGCCGGATGAACTGCGCCTGTACATTGCCGGCGCAGTGGCTTTCGACACCGGCGACCACGCCCTGGCCGCGGATTATTTCGCCAAGGTGCTGGCCCTGCCAGCTGAACAACGCAAGCTGCGCAGCACCTGGGCAGCCTACTCGCTGGGGCGGGCCTTGATGGCCCGCAGCTTCTCGGCCAGTGATGATCCGCAACAGACCCCGCAGGCCCTGCAAGCCCAGGCGCGCGAGGCTTTCCAGCAAGCCCGCGCGCTCAGCGCCGAAGGCTTCAGCGACCCATTGGAACTGGGGGTTGCCAGCCTTGGCGAGGAGGCCCGCCTGGCCAAGCTCGCTGGCGACTGGAACAGCGCCATCCGCTTGTATGCCAGCCAGAGCCGTCTGGGCTCGGGCAGTGGCTACAGCTCGCTCAGGCAACTTGCCAACGAACTGGTGAGCCTGCCGGATGAACAGCTGAAGACGCAGTTGGCGCAACCGATGCCACGCAAGCTGCTCACCGCCTATCTGCTCAGCCATGTCGGTTGGGACTACGACGGCCAGCCGCCAACCCAGGCCCGGCGCCTGCCCGGGTTGCTGCAGGCCAGTGTCGGCGACAAGCTGGAAGACGCCGACCGCCTGGCTGCATTGACCTACCAGCAAGGCAACTATGCCGCGACCAGGAGCTATCTGCAGCAGGCCGGCGATACCGGCCTTGCCTGGTGGCTGCGCGCCAAGCTGGCCTTGCGCGATGGCGACAAGGCCCAGGCAGCCGCTGCCTATGCCAAGGCCGCCGCCGCGTTCCCCCGCGAAGAGTCGTGGGGCTCCAGACAGACACCCGATTGGGACTACGAAAGCGTCAAGCCCGGCTGCCGGGTCGAAGGCGAGGGCGCGATCCTGGCGCTGGAGCGCGGCGACTACCTGCAGGCCTTCGACCTGCTGTATCGCAGCCAGGACATCTACTGGCAGGATACGGCCAACGTGGCCGACCGCGTGCTGACCCTGGACGAGCTCAAGGGCTATGTCGATGCCCATGTGCCGGCGCCACCGGCCCCCAAGGTGGAAGAGGGCGGCTATGTGCCGCGACCGGTGGCGACGCAGCTGCGCGAGTTGCTGGGCCGACGTCTGCTGCGTGAGGGCCGTTATGACGAGGCGCCCGGCTACTTCGCCACGGCGCAGTTGCAGGCCGATGCCAAGGCCTACGGCCAGCATCGCCAGGAGGCCGCCTCGCGCTGGACGGCCACGGGCCGCGCCGAGGCGCTGTTCGCCGCGGCCACCTTGGCACGCGGTGCCGGCATGGAAATCCTCGGCTACGAAATGGCACCGGACTATGCCTGGCTGGGTGGCAGCTTCAGCCTGGGCAGCGCCACCCTGCAGCCCGGGCCGTTCATCGGTGCCGGCGAAGTGCAGCGCCAGTTGGCGACCGAGGCCAAGCCCGACCAGCGTTACCACTATCGTTATGTCGCCGCCGACCTGGCCAACCAGGCCGCGGACCAGTTGCCGCGCAGCAGCCAAGCCTTCGCCGCGGTGCTGTGCACGGCGGCGGGCTGGGTGCCGGGCACCGAGCAGGAAAGCGCGCTGTACAAGCGCTACGTCCAGCAGGGGCCGTTCGTGCAGTGGGCAGAGGATTTCGGCAACCAGTGCGAAGCGCCCCGGTTCGACCAGGCCAACAAACGCTATGTGACAGAGAAGCTGGATGCCGCGCGGGCGGCGTTGCGGCCGTACAAGGCGCAGGCGCTACCGGTGGGGTTGGTGGTATTGGCGGGGGTTGCCTGGATGTGGTTGCGACGGCGCAAGGCCAAGGTGTGAAACGAAAAGGGGCGGCCATCAGCCGCCCCCTGACCTTCACTTCTGTGCAGTCGTCACCCCTGCATCCAGCTTCACCGTTTCCTCGAGCGTGAAACGGCCCAACGGGTTCTGCAGGAAGTTCTGGATATTGCTACGCGAGATGTTGATGTACGGGCTGTAGTACAGGTCGATCCAGTGCACGTCCTGCTTGGCCAGCTTCTGCAGGTCCTGGTACATCTGCCCGCGCTTGACCGGGTCGGTCTCCACCCGGGCCGCGGCCACCAGGTCCTTGACCTTGTCGTTGTGGTAGCGGGTCATGTAGTTCTGGTTGGTGTCGTGGCCGAGCACGAAGGTGGTCTTCTGGTCCGGGTCGAGCACGTCGTTGGTCCAGTACATCACCGACAGGTCGTAGTCGCCATCGACCAGCATCTGCCAGCTCTGGGTCGGGTCGACCTTCTGCAGGTTGGCGGTGATGCCGA
Source organism: Pseudomonas soli (assembly GCF_021283165.2). Classification (NCBI taxonomy): domain Bacteria; kingdom Pseudomonadati; phylum Pseudomonadota; class Gammaproteobacteria; order Pseudomonadales; family Pseudomonadaceae; genus Pseudomonas; species Pseudomonas soli. Next base: position 3,192,743 of record NZ_CP128543.1, on the reverse strand, counting down.
CATCGGCCAGCTGCTTCTGTACCAGCACGGCGATCTGCTCGTCGGCCTCGTTGCCGGCGTTGACCACGTAGTTGACCTTGAGCCCCTCGGCACCGGCCTTCTTCAGCAGTTCACGGGCCTTGGCCGGGTCGAACGGGCGTTGCGGGTTGTTGGCATTGTGGTACAGCGCGCCTTTTGGAATGTACGAGTAGGCCGCTTCGCCATGGCCGAAGGTCACGGTTTCCACCAGCGCCTTCTTGTCGATCGCCAGGTCGATGGCCTCGCGCACCTCGACCTTGCCCAGCAGGCCTTTCTCATGGTTGATGAGCAGGTGGTCCTCGCGGGTCGACGGGTCGATGTGGATGATCAGGCTCTTGTCTTTCTGCAGCGCGTCAACGCGGGAGAACGGCACGAAGATCGCCGAGTCCAGCTCGCCGGCCTGGACCTTGAGCATGCGCGTGTTGTCGTCGGGGATCGAGATCCACTCCACGCCGTCCAGGCTGACCTTGTCGGCTTCCCAGAAGTAGGGGTTTTTCTCAAGGATCACGCGGTCGCCGCGCAGCCACTCCTTGACCTTGAACGCGCCGGAGGTCACCGGTTCCTGGGCGTAGGCCTCTTCGCCGATGGCGTCCATGGCCTTTTTCGACAGGATCGACACGTTGGCGGTGGCCAGCTGTGCGAGGAACGGCACCGACTTGTTCTTCAGGGTCACCACCAGGGTGCGGTCATCCGGTGCTTCGGCCTTGTCGATGATCTTGTAGGAGTCGGACCACAGTGAGCCGGGGTTGTCGCGAATGCGCAGCAGGGAGAACGCCGCATCGCTGGCAGTCAGCGGCGAGCCATCGGAGAACTTGGCTTCGCGAACCTTGAAGGTGTAGGTCAGGCCGTCGTCGGAGACTTTCCAGCTTTCGGCCAGGCCCGGCAGCAGCTTGGTGCCGCTGTTGTCGACGCGCACCAGTACGTCGTAGACGTTGGCGAAGACCCAGCTGTCGCGGTTCTGCGCGCTCTTGATCGGGTCGAAGGTGGTGCTCTCCTCGCGGCAGCCGATGGTCAGCACGCCGGCGGCCTGGGCCATGCCACCGGCCAGGGTGCTGGCGGCCAGCACGGCGGCGGTGAGTAACTTCAATGCAGTGGGTTTCATGCTCAAGCTCCGTTTGATGGTCATGTGGGGTGGGTCAGCACGGCAGTCGCGGGTGGACGCAGGCATGGTAGCGGCCACCTTCTGCGTGGCTGGGGGGAATATCTGCGCCGCACTCGGGCAACGCGTGGCGACAACGTGGGTGAAAGGCGCAGCCGGACGGTGGCTGCAGCGGGCTCGGCGGCTCGCCGGCCAGCGGGTGCTGCGGCAGGCGCCGGGCCGGGTCGATGTCGGCGATGGACTGCACCAGCGCGGCGGTGTAGGGATGGCGCGGGTCGTCGAAGACCTCGGCCACCGGGCCTTCCTCGACGATCCGCCCCAGGTACATCACCGCCACCCGGTCGCACAGGTGGCGTACCACGCCCAGGTCGTGGGTGATGAACAGCAGGGCCAGGCCCATGCGCTGGCGCAGTTCCAGCAGCAGGTTGATGATCTGCCCCTGGATCGACACGTCGAGGGCGGCGACGCACTCGTCGGCGACGATCAGCCGGGGCTCGACGGCCAGCGCCCGGGCGATGCCGACCCGCTGGCACTGGCCGCCACTGAGCGAGCCGGGCTTGCGCTCGGCGAGTTCCGCGCGCAGGCCGACCAGGCCGAGCAGTTCGGCGACCCGGGCGGGGATCTGCGCGGCGGGCACCTTGCGCTGCACCTGCAGCACCTCGGCGAGGATCTGGCCGATGCGCTGGCGTGGATTGAGCGCGCTGTACGGGTCCTGGAAGATCATCGCGGTCTCGCGGCGCAGGCGCTCGATATCCAGGCGGTTGCCCTGGCGCATGTCGCTGCCGTCGAACAGCACCTGGCCGCTGCTGGCCGGGGTCAGTTGCAGGATGGCCCGGGCCAGGGTGCTCTTGCCGCAACCCGACTCGCCCACCAGGCCCAGGGCCTGGCCGGCGGCGAGGCTCAGCGCCGCGCCGTTGACGGCGTTGACCTTGCGTGGGCGCAGGTTTAACAGGCCGCCGCCCGGGGCGGGGAACTGCACATGCAGGTCGTTGACCTGCAACAGCGTGGTCATGACAGGCCTCCGGCCAGCAGCGGGGTATGGCAGGCCAGGCGATGGCCGGGGGCGATCACCCGCAGTTCCGGCAATTGTGCCCGGCAGTCCGGCGTGGCCTGCGGGCAGCGCGGTTCGAAGCGGCACCCTGCGGGCAGGGCGTCGAGCAGCGGCGGTTGCCCGGCAATGGTGTTCATCAGTCCCGCGTGCCGCCGCGTCGCGGGATGGCAGGCCAGCAGTCCGGCGCTGTAGGGGTGGCGCGGCTGGCTCAGCAGGGCCTGCTTGGCGCCGTGTTCACACAGGCGCCCGGCGTACATCACGGCGATGCTGTCGCAGGTTTGCGCGACCACGCCGAGGTCGTGGCTGATCAGGATCATCGACAGGCCGCGGCGGTCGCGCAGCTCCAGCAGCAGGCGCAGGATCTGCGCCTGTACGGTGACGTCCAGCGCCGTGGTCGGCTCGTCGGCGATCAGCACCTTGGGGTTGCAGCCCAGGGCCACGGCGATCATCGCCCGTTGCCGCATGCCGCCGGAGAACTCGTGGGGATAGCTGTCGACGCGGGTTTTCGGGTCGGGGATGCCGACTTGGCGCAGCACCTCGATGGCCTCGGCCCGCGCTTCGCGCCGCGAGGCGCCCTGGTGCAGGCGGATGCCCTCGGCGATCTGCGCGCCGATACGCATCAGCGGGTCGAGGTGGCTGCTGGGGTTCTGGAAGATCATGCCCAGCTCGCGACCGCGCATACGGCGCATGCCGGCCTTGTCCAGGCGCAGCAGGTCGTTGCCGGCCAGGCGCACGGCCTGGCCTTCGAGGCGCAGGTTCGGCGACGGCAGCAGGCGCATCAGGCCGCGACAGGCCAGGGTCTTGCCCGAGCCGCTTTCGCCCACCAGGCCGAGGATCTCGCCCTGGCCGAGGTCGAACGACAGGCGATCGACCAGGGTGATATCGCGTTGGCCAGCGCGGGCGATGACGCTCAGTTCGCGGACCTGGAGCAGGGCAGGGCTCATGTACGGTCTCCCAGCAGCTCGGCGACGCCGTCGGCCAGCAAGCTGAAGCCCATGGCCAGGGTCACCACGGCCAGGCCCGGGAAGGTGCAGATCCACCAGGCGCTGGTGATGAAACTCTGCCCCTCGGCCACCATGGTGCCCCATTCCGGGGTGGGCGGCTGCACGCCGAGGCCCAGGTAGCTGACGGCCGCGCCATTGAGCAGCACCAGCACGGCATCCGACATGCAGAACACCACCGAGCCGAACAGGGCGTTGGGCAGCAGGTGGCCGAACAGCACGCGTCGGTGGCTGAACCCCAGGCTCCTGGCGGCCAGGGCGAAATCGCCTTGCTTGAGCACCAGGATCTGCGAGCGGATCAGCCGCGCATAGGACACCCAGCCGACCAGGGCCATGGCGATGTAGAAGCTGCCCAGGCCCGGGCCGAGGATGGCCATGATCGCCAGCATCAGCACCAGGAACGGGAAGGCCAGGACGATATCGACCAGGCGCATGCAGATGTTGTCCAGCAACCCGCCGACATAGCCGGAAACCGCGCCGATGCAGGTGCCGAGCAGGAACGGAAAGATCACCCCGATCAGCGCCATCTGCAGGTCGATGCGCGCGCCCCAGATCACTCGCGAGAGGATGTCGCGGCCAAAGTTGTCGGTGCCGAACGGGTGACCAAGGCTGGGCGCGGCCAGGCGCAGGTCGGCGTTCTGCGCCAGCGGGTCGAACGGCGCTATCCATGGCGCGCAAAGCGCCAGCAGGCACCAGCCGAGGACGATCGCCAGGCCGCAGTACAGCGCCAGGCGGCCATTGCCCAGGTGCCAGGCCAGGCGCCAGCGTAGCGCCAGTGCGGGGCTCTGGCTCATTGGATGGTCACCCGCGGGTCGAGGGCGGTAGTCACCACGTCGGCGATGAAGTTCACTGCCACCGTGGCGCAGGCCAGCACCATGGCCACGCCCTGGACCACCATGTAGTCGCGGGTGAAGATGCCGCGCACGAGCAACTGGCCGACACCGGGCAGCGAGAACAGGCTTTCGATCACCACGGTGCCGCTGATCAGCCAGCCGATGTTGACCGCCAGCAGGTTGATGGTCGGTAGCATGGCGTTGGGCAGGACGTGCCGGCGCAGGATCGCCCCTTCGCCCAGGCCGCGGGCGCGGGCAGCGGTGACGTGGTCGGCCTGTAGCTCCAGGAGAATGCTTGCGCGCAGGTTGCGCACCAGCACCGCCGAGAGCGCCAGGGCGATGGTCAGGCACGGCAATACCAGGTGGTGCAGTTTATCTGCCCAGGTGCGGCCATAGCCGGACACCGGGAACAACCCCCAGTGCACGCTGAACAGCAGGATCAGCATGAGCCCCAGCCAGAAGGCCGGCAGGCCGAGCCCGGCGGTGGTGAACAGGCGGATCAGGTTGTCGGCCCAGCCGCCCTTGTGCCGGGCGGCGAGGGTGGCCAGCGGCACGGCGATCAGCAACGCCAGCAGCACGCTGCCCAGCACCAGCAACACAGTCGGCTCGATGCGCCCGGCAATCAGCGGCAGGGCATCGACCTTGTACAGCAATGACTTGCCCAGGTCGCCGTTGAGCAGGTTCTTCAGGAAGTACAGGTACTGCACCCAGATCGGCTCGTCGAGGGCGAACTGGGCGCGAATCTTCGCGATCGCGTCCGGCGTGCTGCGCGCGCCCAGCAGCACCCGCGCCGGGTCGCCGGGGATCGAGCGCACCAGCACGAAGGTGATGATGCTGATGCCCAGCAGTACCGGCAGCAGTTGCAACGGGCGAATCAGGACGAACCGGTAACGTGCCAGGCTCATCGGTCAGCCCCGGTTGCGTTGCAGGAAGTCCAGCAACACCGGGAAATAGGCCTGGGGTTCTTCGTAGAACGGCATGTGGCTGCTGTTGGGGAACACGTGCAGCTCGGCGCGGCCGTGCAGGGCCAGGTTCATGCGCATGGCGCAGGCGGGGGTCAGCTCGTCGTGCTGGCCGGTGGTGATCAGCACCGGCATGCGGAACTCGCCCATCTGCTCGAGGCGGTTCCAGTCCTTGAGGTTGCCGATATAAAGGAACTCGTTGGGGCCCTGCATGGTGCTGTACGGGCCCATGTTCCAGTCGCTCAGCGAGCGCTGGATCGGCGCCGGCCACTGCTCGAGGCGGCAGACGTGGCGGTAGTTGAGCAGGGTGATGGCCGCCTGGTACTGGGGATGGTCGAGGGTGCCCAGGGCCTCGTGGCGCTGCATCATCGCCACGGTCTCGCTGCCCAGCGCGCCGCGCAGGCGCTCAAGCTCGGTGATCAGGTGCGGAATGTCGCCGACAGTGTTCTCGAGAATCAGACTTTTCAGCGACTGCGGGTGATGAATGGCGTACTCGATCGCCAGCCAGCCACCCCAGGAATGCCCCAGCATGTGCACGCGCCCCAGGTCCAGGGCCTCGCGCACGCGTTCGACCTCGGCCACGTAGCGGGTGATGCTCCACAGGCTGCCGTCATCCGGGCGGTCGGAGGCGCCGGTGCCCAGCTGGTCGAAGGCGACCACGCGGATACCCTTGTCCTTGAGCCAGGCATGGGCGTCGCGCAGGTAGTCGCAGGGCAGCCCCGGCCCGCCATTGAGGCACAACAGCACCTCGTCACCTTCGCCAAAGCTGTACACCACGACGTTATGGCCATCGACCTCTACGTCGAACCGCTGGTCAGGTTGCATCTCACGCCACATCGCTACTCTCCTGTTGGCCATGGCTTGGGGCTATAACTAGCGCAGGAGATTTCGTCGCCTACAAGCTAGTGTTTCCTATAGGTTTTGTATGGCAGTCCCGCGCCAAGCCGTGGCATTCTACGTGCCGGACTTCGGGATGGAAATCCAAAAGGAATCACAGGGAGTGTCAGGTATGCAGGCCAAGGTGGCTGAACTCAATGCCCGTCTGGCGTCGGACAAGAGCCTGGACGAACAGATGGACAGCGTCGCCGAACTGGCGGCAGAACTGGGCTTTGATGCCCTCGTGTACGACTACAGCCCGGTGCCGCTGGATCATGTCGGCGAGCTGATCACCCCGAGCGTGGTCCGACTGCGCCAGACCCCGAAGGACTGGCAGGACCTGTGGTGTTCCGAGGGTTTCTACCAGATCGACCCGGTACAGCAGGTTGCCGTGTCCTCCATCGCGCCCTTCGTCTGGTCGTACCTGCCCAAGGGCGAGACCATCCTGCAGCGCCACATCGACCGTCGCCACGCCCCGGTGGTCGGCTACCTGCACGATGCGCAGCTGACCTGCGGCGTGACCGTGCCGATCCACCTGCCACGGGGCGGGCTGGCGACCCTGACCGGCCTGCGCCCCCAGGCCAGCCAGCGCGACCTGGACGACGCCCGGGAGCACCTGGGCGATTTCAGTCAGATTGCCCACGCTCTGCAGGAGGCGGCCTATCCCTTGCTGGCCAAGGAGTCCTCTACCCGCGCCATCCGTCTGACCCGCCGCGAAGTCGAGTGCCTGCGCTGGGCCGCCGAAGGCCTGACGGCAGGGGAGATCGCCGACAAGCTCAACCGCTCGCTGGCGACGATTTCCCTGCACCTGACCTCGGCGATGCACAAGCTCGGGGCCAAGAACCGCGTCCAGGCGGTCGCCCGGGCGGTGCATTACCGCCTGCTCGACCCGTGAAAAGGGCAAAAAAAACCGAAAACCTAGCGAACTCTCTAGTTATGCCGCGTTGCGCATAGGGATATCGTGTGTTCCATGATTCACATGGAGCCGGATGAAATGGAACTCACCCAATCGCGTGAAGGTTTTGCCCCCTTTGGCGAATACCAGACCTGGTACCGCGTCACCGGCGACCTGGCCTGTGGCCGCACCCCGCTCGTCATCCTGCACGGCGGCCCGGGCTGCACCTACGACTATGTCGATGCCTATAAAGATGTCGCCGCCGGTGGCTACCCGGTCATCCACTACGACCAGCTGGGCAACGGCCGTTCCACCCACCTGCCGCAGATGCCGCCGTCGTTCTGGACGGTGAAGCTGTTCCTGGATGAGCTCGACAACCTGCTTGAGCACCTGGGCATCAGCGAGCGCTACGCACTGCTGGGCCAGTCCTGGGGCGGCATGCTCGCCAGCGAACACGCGGTGCGCCAGCCCAGGGGCCTGCGCTGCCTGGTGATCGCCAACTCGCCGGCCGACATGCGCACCTGGGTGCGCGAGGCCAACCGCCTGCGCGAAGAGCTGCCCAAGGACGTCCAGGAAACCCTGCTGCGCCACGAAGCCGTGGGCGACTACACCGCGGCCGACTACATCGCCGCCACCCAGGTGTTCTACGACCGCCACGTGTGCCGGCTCAAGCCCTGGCCGGAAGAGGTGGCACGCACCTTCGCCCAGGTGGAGGCCGACCCGACCGTGTACCACGCGATGACCGGGCCCAACGAATTTCACATCATCGGCAGCACCAAGGACTGGACCATCGTTGACCGCTTGCCGCGGATCAACGTGCCGAGCCTGTTGATCTCCGGGCGCTATGACGAGGCCACGCCGCTGGTAGTCAAGCCGTACCTGGACCTGATCCCCGGGATCCGCTGGGCGTTGTTCGAGAACTCCAGCCACATGCCGCATGTGGAGGAGCGGGTGGCGTGCATGGGCACCGTGGTCAAGTTCCTCGACGAGAGTCTGTAGCTTCAACGGCCGCCAGCCGGCCGACAGTTTCCCTTCCTCAGGCCTGTCCGGGTTCAACCCGGCGGGCCTGAGTTTTATCTCCTCCCAGGTGACGAGCACCAGCACGTTCCCACGCGGTGATTAACAACTCGACGCCCCAGCGCTATCCTTAATCCAGTTCCCCAAGGAACCTCACCATGCGCCGGCTGCTACTGCTGTTACTGATCACCGTCATCCCAGGCTGCCAAACCCCATTGCCCGCCGCCAACCCGCAGATGGCCTGGGTCGACCTGTCGCTGCCATTCCCCAATGACCGCGTCCTGCTGGCCGAACGCCTGGACAAGCAACGCCTGGACGAAGGCCGTTTCTTCCAGGTCAGCCCTGGCAGCCACGAACTGGTGGTGCGCTTTGACTATGAAACGAACGGCGGAGGAGGCATGAGCATGCTCGGCGGCACCACCGTCCGCCAATGCTACCTCACCCTCGATTACGCCCATTTCCAGGCCGGCCAGCGCTATGTGCTGGAAGCCCGCTCCATGGCCCTGACACCCGAGGCGAGGCTGTACAATGCCGCCCGGGAGATCGTCGCAGAGGTCAGCGAGTTCTACTGCCTGATGTGACCGAGCCCGGTTCATTGACTGTTCGTGAAGGAATTCAACCGTTGTGTGAAGCATGAGTCGTTCGCTGTTCATTTCCCTCGATGGCCCCAAGGGCACCGGCAAGACCACGCTGCTGGAAGCCGTCACCAAAGCGCTGAGGGCGGACAACAGGAAAGTGATCCGCATCTGCGAGAAGAAAAGCGATCCCTACCGGGGCGAAACCATGGTCCTGGTCAACCAGTTCGTCAGGAAACCCTGCCGGGACCTGGAAATGAAGGTTTGTGAGCGCCTGGCGGACAGCCGTGCCTGGATTTCCCGGCATGTGCTGGCCAAGCAACCGGCGGACAGCATCATCCTGATCGATCGCTGGTACCCGTCCGATGCGGCGTTTCGCCGACTGGTGCCGTTTGCCGAGATCCTTCGCTTGAACCTCGAACGCAACGTGCGGGTGCCGGACCTGCATGTGGGCGTTGTCACCGACCCTGAGCTCTCGTGGAAGAGGGCAGCGGCGCGGTCGCGCGGATTGAGCAGTACCGTGATGCACGCGCTGGAGGAGCATGTCGCTTGCACCGAAGCGTTCGAGCGAGTGGTTGCCGATCAAGGGTGGGTTTCATGTCGCAACGAAGGAACGCTTGAAGAGGCGACAAGCGCGTTGGTATCTGAGATCCGTCGCCTGCTTTGATGGTCCTGATTTTCACTCCATCGGTGAAAGTGTTCACGCGCACGGCCGGTTTTTCCCAGGTGCCGGGCACGCCAGACTGGCTGGCAATCAACTGACCAGGAGCGTGACGTGAACACACAAGACCTTCCCCTCGTTTCCCTTGCCATCCTCAAGGCCAAGCCAGGCCAGGCAGCAGCGCTGAAAGAGGCCTTGCTGGCCCTGATCGAGCCGACCCGGGCCGAGCCCGGCAATCGTGACTACATGTTGTTCGAGCGCAGCGACGAGCCCGGGACGTTTTACATGCGCGAAGCGTTCGACCATCAACAGGCCCTGGACACCCACCTGGCCACCGAACACTTTCAGTATTTTGCCGAGCAGGCTGACCAGCTGCTGGCAGAGCCATTGCAACTGATCTTCCTTGACCCAGTATCCAGTGTCGTTGCGCCCTATCCCTGACACCCCTGCAAGTCACCAGGGAATTTGCCTTCCGTCCCAAGCCCAGAAGGTACCGGTCTGTGATGGTCCATGCCGGCCGATGACTTCGAGGATGCAACCGGCGGCAAAAGCAGGCGAGAACAGTTTGTCGATTGGCACATTGCCCTGGAAGGGGCGCGAGAGCTGGGTGTCGGTGGCCCCAGGGTGCAGGGCAAGGACCGTCGAAGCGGGGTTGAGCCGCTTGAGTTCGATGCTGGCCGTGCGCAACAGCTGGTTGAGCGCGGCCTTGCTGGCGCGATAGCTGTACCAGCCGCCAAGGTGGTTGTCGCCGATCGAGCCGACCCGGGCCGACAAGGCGGCGTAGGTGACCGGTTGCTGGCGCAGCAAAGGCAGCAGGTGCCTGAGCAGCAGGATAGGGGCGAAGCAATTGGTCACGAAGCTGGCCTGCAACCCCGCGATGTCCAGTTGCGCCAGGGACTTCTCGGGGCGAGCCGGGGGTTCGTGGAGTACGCCAAGGGTACTGATGACCAGATTCAACTGCGCACAGCTGGCCTGGACCTGCGCCGTCAGTGCTTGCAACGCCTGTTCATCCCGAGCATCGCAATCGATGCGCATCAACCTGCGGCCATGGGTCAGGGCCAGCGCATCGAGCGACGTGCTGCGGGTTGCCTGGCGCGACACGGCGATCAGCAGGCCCACGTCTTCGCGTGCCAGCAGTTGTTCGCACAGGGCAAGCCCGATGCCTTGGCTGGCGCCGCAGACCAACACGTTTGCGGGGCTGTGGAGGTTGGTGATGACACTCATCCGAAGTGCTCCCTGGTATGAATCGAGCTGCCCTTAATTTCTATACAACATTGAAAATTATCTGTACAAAGCCATAATCTTGTACAGGATTTGTCTTCTGTACAGGTTTTTCATGGTTTGCTCCGGACGATTAGCCTGCCTCTGTCTGCTGCTGATTTCGCTCACTTCGGTCGGCGCGGATTGGCGAGCCACGCTTGTGACGGCTCAACGGCTGGGTGAAGGGGAATTCACCTGGTTCGGCCTGCGTCTGTACAGCGCCCGTTTGTGGGCCGAGGGACCGGTGCTGGACTGGAGCCGGCCATTCGCCCTGGAGCTGAGCTACCACCGGTCGTTGTCCCGGGAAACGCTGGTCAAGGCAAGCTTGGAGGAGATGCGCCGTCTTGGCGCCGGCACCGTCACCACGCAACAGTTCGACGTATGGGCCCGTGAAATGCAGGCGGCATTCGTGGATGTGCGCCCCGGTATGCGCATCACCGGGGTGTTCCTTCCGCAAACAGGTTGCCGCTTCTACGTCGATGGCCGACTGCGCCATGAAGTGGCCGATGTGGCTTTCGCCCGGGCCTTCTTTGCCATCTGGCTTGACCCGCGCACCCGGGATCCACAACTGCGCCAGCGCCTGCTCGGCCTGGCCGGTAACGATCGAGGACACTGAATATGTACAAAGCTTTGTTGTTGACCATGTGCCTGTTGCTCGGCAGCTGTGGCAACGTCGGCGTCGAGCACTACGCCGGCGAGCAACCCAAGCTGGACCTGGCGGCCTTCTTCGCGCGTCCGGTGCAGGCCTGGGGCATGTTCCAGAAGCGCTCAGGCGAGGTCGTGAAGCGTTTCCATGTGCGTATCGATAGTCACCGCGAGGGCGAGCGGCTGATCCTTGACGAGCGGTTTCTCTACAGCGACGGTACTCGACAGCGGCGCACCTGGACGCTGGAGCCCGATGGCCCCGGTCGCTGGCGTGGCACCGCGGGCGACGTGATCGGCGAGGCCCGCGGCGAGGTGGCTGGCAATGCGCTGCGCTGGCGTTACCAACTGGACCTGCCGGTTGACGGGCGGCACTGGCAGGTGGACCTGGACGACTGGATGTACCTGATGGACGACGACACCCTGATCAACCGCTCGCGCATGAGCAAGCTGGGCGTGGAGATCGGCCAGATCACCCTGTTCTTTCGCCGCCTGCCGGAGGGCACGCCATGAATCTCAATACACTCTTCGAGCAGGTCGCTGCCGGCCAGGTGCAGGCGTTGGAACTGCTGTCGCTGGAGGGCGGTTTCTACCTGCTGCGGGCGATGGCCAATGCGGGGCCGGTCACACTGAGCGACGATCAGGGGCAGGCCGTTCGTTTTCACTCCATCACTCAATTGCGCCAGACGCTGGCCGGTTTGCAGCCGGTGCCGTGCATGCTGGTCCAGCAAGTGGTGCACGATGAAATGTGTGGGCAGCGTGACGGCCCTGTTGCGCCGCTGCGGGTGCCGGTGACGTTGGACGAGCAGTGGTAGCTTCGGCGATGCGTCTGGGCCTGGTGCTGGGCGACCAGCTGTCGTTCGACCTGGCCAGTCTCGCCGCGCTTGACCCGGCCCGCGATGCGATTCTGATGGCCGAAGTGGAAGGTGAGGCGCGCTATGTGCCGCATCATCCGCAAAAAATCGTGCTTGTCTTCAGCGCCATGCGTCATTTCGCCCAGGCGCTCAGGGCACGTGGCTGGCAGGTGCACTACGTCGAATTGGGAGCCGACGGCAACAGTGCCAGCATTGCCGGCGAACTGCGGCGCTGGCAGCAGGCTCTGGGCGCCAGCGAGGTTCACTTGACCGAGTGCGGTGAGTGGCGCCTGGAACAGACGCTCCGCGAGGCGGGGCTACCGTTGGTGTGGCACCGCGACACCCGTTTCCTGTGCTCGCGAGAGGCGTTCGCGCGCTGGGCCCAGGACCGTACCCAACTGCGCATGGAGCATTTCTACCGCGGCATGCGCAAGCGCTGCGGCCTGCTCCTGGAGCCCGACGGCAGCCCGGCGGGGGGCGCATGGAATTTCGATAACGACAATCGCAAGCCGTTGGCGCGCGGCCTGCGCGGCCCGTTCCCGGCGCATTTCGCACAGGATGACATAACCCGTGGCGTGGTGGCCCTGGTACGCCAGCGTTTCAGCGACCACTACGGCGAACTCGACGGTTTCGACTATCCCGTGACCCATACCGAAGCCCAACAGCTCTGGCAGCATTTTCTCGACTTCGGCCTGGCGGCGTTCGGCGACTACCAGGACGCAATGGCTGAAGGCGAGCCTTACCTGTTCCATGCGCGCATCAGCGCGGCGCTGAACATAGGGCTACTGGATGTGCGCTGCCTTTGTGAAGACGTGGAAAGCGCCTGGCGCCAGGGCCGGGTACCGCTCAATGCCGCAGAGGGCTTCATCCGCCAGTTGATCGGCTGGCGCGAGTATGTGCGTGGCATTTACTGGCTGCGTATGCCCGAGTACGCCAGGCTCAACCACCTGGGCAACACCCGCGGCCTGCCGGGCTTCTACTGGAGTGGGCAGACGCGCATGCGCTGCATGGCGCAGGCGATCGGACAGACCTTGCGCCTCGGTTACGCACATCACATCCAGCGGCTGATGGTCACCGGCAACTTTGCCCTGCTAGCCGGCATCGCGCCGCCCGCGATCTGCCAATGGTACCTGGCCGTGTACATCGATGCGTTCGATTGGGTAGAACTGCCCAATACCCTGGGCATGGTGATGCACGCCGATGGTGGCTACCTGGGTTCCAAACCCTACTGCGCCAGTGGTCGTTACATCCAGCGCATGTCCGATCACTGCAAGGCCTGCAGCTTCAAGGTGGATCAGGCGGTTGGTGAAGACGCGTGCCCGTTCAATGCGTTGTACTGGCATTTTCTCATTCGCCACCGCGCCCGGCTTTCAGGCAACCCCCGCCTGGCCTTGGTGTATCGCAGCCTGGACGGCATGGCGCCTGCCCGTCGCGAGGGTGTGTGGCAACGCGGTGAAACGCTGCTGGCGCGGCTCGATGCCGGCCAGGACCTATGAAGAAGCAGCATCTCCCGAGCAAGATATGCGGGGTGTGCGGCCAGCCTTTCGCCTGGCGCAAGCGCTGGGCGCGGTGCTGGGCGCAGGTGCGCTATTGTTCTGAACGCTGCCGCCGCTCAGCGCCGCGCGGCGAGACGCACCAGCAAGGGGAGGGCCAGGGCCCAGATCGGCACCAGCAGCAAACTTGTCACCACCGCCCCCAGGGGCAAGGTGACATCAGCTAGCCTGGCGCCGCCCAGGTACGCCAGCGGGCCTCCCAGCGCGCCCACTGACGCGCCGCGCCAGAACGGCCAGCCCGCCCACGCCAGGCTGTGGCGAAGGCCGCTGGCCAGTACCAGCCACAGCAATACCAGCCACAATGGCAGTGGCCATGCTTCAAAACGAAACAAGCCGATCGCCCCCAGCAGGCTATCAAGCACGCAACCGGCCAAGGTCACGCGCAACAGTGCGCGAACTTCGCTGCCGCGATCCGCGCACAGTGTCAGGTGCACCGCCATCCCCAGCGGCACCAACAACAGTAGCCAGGGAACCTTGGCGCCCAGCACGCAGGCCCACCAGCCAACCTGCAGCCATAGCGCATTGGCGATCAGCCAGGCGCGGGGCATCGTCATTGCCCGGGCAACGGCGCCCGCCGCGCCTGGGGCGCCGCCCACAGCAACTGGGCCACGCCGATGGCACGTTCCTCGAAGCCGCCCTGGCAGTAGCACAGGTAGAATTCCCACAACCGCTGAAAGGTCTCGTCGTAGCCCAGGTCCGCCAGCGTGCCACGTGCCTGGCGCAGATTGTCGCGCCAATGCCCCAGGGTGATGGCGTAATCGACGCCAAAATCCTCCAGGTGCACGAGGTTGAGCGCGGTGCGCCGGCTGGCGGTGTCCAGCAACACACTCAGCGAGGGCAGGGCGCCGCCGGGGAAGATGTAGCGCTGGATGAAATCCACCGAGCGGCGCGCCCGGGCGTAGCGTTGGTCACGAATGGTGATGGCCTGCAGCAACATCAGCCCGTCAGGCTTGAGCAGTGACGCGCACTGGCGGAAGTACACGGGCAAGTAGCGGTGCCCCACCGCTTCTATCATCTCGATGGAGACCAGTTTGTCGAAAGTCCCCGTCAGGTCGCGGTAATCGTCACACAGCACGGTCACCCGTTGCTCCAGCCCAAGGTCCTTCACCCGTTGCAGGGTGTAGGTGTACTGCGCGTGCGACAGGGTCGTGGTGGTCACCCGGCAACCGTGGCGGGTGGCGGCGTGAATTGCCAGGCTGCCCCAGCCACAGCCGATTTCCAGCAGGTGATCCTGCGCGCTGAGCTCAAGCTTTTGGCAGATGCGCTCCAGCTTATGCTGCTGCGCCTGCTCCAGCGATTGCCCGGGGTATTCGAACTGCGCGGCCGAATACATCATGGTCGGGTCCAGCAGTTGCTCGAACAGGGTATTGCCCAGGTCGTAATGGGCCAGGATGTTGCGTCGAGCGCCGCTGCGGTTGTTGCGGTTGAGCCGGTGCAGCAGCCGCAGGGCAGGGCGTCCCAGGCGCGCCAGGCCGCCCTCGAGGGCGTCGAGCACATCGAGGTTGGCCACGAACAGACGGGTGACCAACGCCAGGTCCGGGCTGCGCCAGTAACCATGGATATAGGCTTCGCCCGCGCCAATCGAGCCATTGCCGGCGATCAGGCTCCAGGCGGCATCCTCGAGTATCTCTATCTCGGCCTGCAGGGCGCTGCCAGGGTCGCCGAAGGTCCACTGGCGACCGTGGCAGAGCAGGCGCAGATGGCCGTGACGCAGTTTGCCCAGCTGGGCGAGCACGGCGTTGCGCGCCAGGCTGCCAAGCAGCGGCGCCAAGCCCGCAGACTTGCTAACACTCAGGGTCGGATTGGACATGATCGGGGTCCTCGCAGGGGTGGCCGAGTGCCAGGTCGCCCCGGCTGGCGCTGTGGTCGTGTATGGGGGTGCGTTTGATGAACAGGCGCAGGGCTTGCCAGTAGATGGCCCAGACGGTGCGCAGGCTCATCCAGGGGAAGGTCAGGACGTAGGCGCGTATGTCCTTGCCATCCAGGGGGCGGCGTTTCAGGGCCAGGTCGGCTTCGAAGACCTTCTGCTCGCCTTGCCAGTTCTCCATGTGAATGCGTACCTGCGCCTGGTCCAGGCGAAAACGCAGCCGATAGTCCATGTCCAGGGGCAGGAACGGCGATACATGAAAGGCCTTGGCCATGGCGAATGGCCTGGTCAGATCACCTTGTACCGGTAGCACATAGTGGAAACGCTCACGCCACGGGGTGTTGCGCACTTCCAGCAGGATTGCCGCCAGGTGTCCGTCGCGGTCATGGCAGAAATAGAAGCTCACCGGATTGAACGACAGCCCCCAGCAACGCAGTTGGGTCAGCAGGTACACGCGCCCGTCAGGCACTTGCCCGGTGGCCTGGCTCACCAGCAGTCGCGCGGCTTGGGCCAGCGGCAGACCTTGGCGGGTGAGGCTCGGCAGGTAGTCGGCTTCGCGCCAGCACAGCGGGGCCAGGCGCCAACGCCCCAGCCAACGAGACAGCCCCAGCCAGCCAGCCTGTTCATCCAGATCCAGGTAGAACATGCCGATCCTGTAACGAAAGGCATGGGCCCGTGGGCTCAGGCGCCGGTGGCTGATCCAACCCTGGCATAGGCCACTGTTCACAGTTGCTCTCCGAAATGCCTGGCGACCTGCAACGCACTGACCACTCCGTCCTCGTGGAAGCCATTGCCCCAGTAGGCGCCGCAGAAGTAGCTGTGTTGCTGGCCTTGCAATTGCATTTGCCGAGCCTGCGCGGCGGACGCCGCCAGGCTGTACTGCGGGTGGGCGTAGCTGAACCGCGCGAGGATCTGCGCGGGGTCGATCAGCGCGGTCTGATTCAGGCTGACGCAAAAGGTCGTCGGCGCTTCAATGCCCTGCAGGATGTTCATGTTGTAGGTCACCGCAGCTGGCGCCTGTTCGGGGCCGCCGAGGCGGTAATTCCAGCTGGCCCAGGCGTTGCGACGGCGTGGCAGCAGGCGGCTGTCGGTGTGCAGCACCACGTCGTTCTCGGCATAGCCGATGGCGCCCAGCACTGAACGTTCGTGCACGCTCGGCGCTTCCAGCA
Organism: Pseudomonas soli; assembly: GCF_021283165.2. NCBI lineage: Bacteria > Pseudomonadati > Pseudomonadota > Gammaproteobacteria > Pseudomonadales > Pseudomonadaceae > Pseudomonas > Pseudomonas soli. The sequence continues at coordinate 3,176,410 of NZ_CP128543.1, read as the reverse complement.
GCGCCAGGGCCTGGTCGCTGTGGCAGGCGAACACCACATTGTCGAAGCGCTCGGTACCGCCGTCGCTGACCAGGGTAACCCCGCCTTCGTCGCGACCGACCCGGTGCACCCGGCAGCCCAAGCGGATGCGCTCGGCGAAGGGGCGGCACAGCGGGGCGACATAACTGCGCGAGCCGCCCGCCACGACACGCCACTGCGGGCGCTGGTTCACTGACAGCAAGCCGTGGTTGCGACAGAAACGCACGAAGAATGCCAGCGGGAAACCGAGCATGTCGGCTCGCGACATCGACCAGATCGCAGAGCCCATGGGCACGATGTAATGCTCGATGAAACGCTGGCCGTAACCTCCTTCATCAAGGTACGCGCCCAATGTGGTGGTGGGCTCGATCCGCTGCTGTTCCAGGTCGGCGAGAGACTGCCGGTTGAAACGCAGGATATCGCGCAGCATTCCCCAGAACCCTGGTGACAGCAGGTTGCGGCGCTGGGCAAACAACGTGTTCAGATCGTGCCCGTTATACTCCAGGCCGCTGAGCGGATCATGCACGGAAAAACTCATCTGCGTCGGCTGCGAAGCGACCCCGAGTTGTTCGAGCAAACGAATGAAATGGGGATAGGTCCAGTCGTTGAACACGATGAACCCCGTGTCGATGGCATGGCGCTCACCGCGCCACACCACGTCGACGGTGTGGGTGTGGCCACCGACCCAGCCGGCGGCCTCGAAAACCGTTACTTCGTGCTTGCGCGACAACAGGTAGGCGCAGGTCAGGCCGGCGATGCCGCTGCCGATGATGGCTATACGCATGATTGATCAGTCCGTTTCTTGACGAGCCAGGCGCCGGCCCAATGCCAGGCGCGCTTGCGCCGGCAGCGCTCCGAGCAGGCGCAACCCCCAGGTGAACAGGCGCGGGAAGTTTATTTCCAGCGGCCGACGCGGCAGCCGTCTGACGATGTGCCGGGCGGCGCGCTGGGCTGACCACAGCTGAGGCATCGGGAAGTCGTTGCGACGCGTCAGCGGTGTGTCGACGAAGCCTGGATTGATCAGCGTGACGTCGATGCCGGCTTGCGCCAGATCGATGCGCTGCGACTCCACCAGGTAGCGCACAGCGGCCTTGGATGCGCCATAAGCGCCGGCGCGGGGCAAGGCCAGCCAGGTTACCGAGCTGCCCATGACCACCAGGTGCGGGCCGATACCGGCACGCAGCAGGGGCAGGGCGACCGCCAGGCAGTGGCTGAGGCTCAGCACATTGGTGCGGATAACGCGCTCGACCAGCGCCGGGTCGAGCCGGCCGGGTTCCAGGTACTCGCAGGTACCGGCGTTGAAAATCGCCATGTCCAGGGCGCCCCAGGCCTGGCGAATGCGGTCTGCTATCTGCGCGACCTGCTCGGGATCGTCCAGATCGCCGTTGGCCAGCAGCACCTGCCCGGGAAAGCGCTCGGCAAAGGGCACCAGTTGCTCGACCCGGCGACCGCCCAGGGCAACCTGATGGCCTTGTTCCAGCAGGCACTGCGCGAGCGCCGCACCGATGCCGCTGCTGGCACCGGTCAACCAGCAGCGGCTCATGCCAACCGCCCCTTGAGCCAGCGAATCGCCCCCCCCATCAGCGGAATGTGCTCGTAGAGCAGCGCGCCGGCGTCGAAGAAATCCTGGTGGTAATGCACCCGGTCATGCCATTGCAGGTAACTGCAGCCTTGCAGGGAAACCGGGCGACCGCCTGCAAGCCGCGGATGACGAAATTGCAGGGTCCAACGCAGGTACCCTTGCCCGGTCCTCACCTCGTCGGCACCGGAGAATACGTAGCGGATGTCATGGGCGTTGGCGTACAGCTGGGCAAAATACGCCCGCAGCTCGCTCAGCCCTTCAATCCGATGCAGCGGGTCGCGGAAGGTGACGTTCTCGCTGTACAGGTTCTCTAGCGCTTCGAGGTGCTGCCCATCGAGCTGGGCGAAGCGCTCGGCGAAATTCTGCAGGTACGTTGACATGCTCGGCTCCGACAAATCCTGTACAAACAAATTTTTTGTACAGGTATAGAAGAAGCCTACGTTTAAATCTGTACAAGTCAACGTTCTTGTACAGATATTTTGCTCAGTGTCCGACCGCTGCCAGCTGGCGGCGCAGATCGGCGACCTCGACCTCCAGCTCGCGCACCCTTTCTTCGGCAGCGATCTGCGCCGAGACATCGTGTTGAATGCCGATGTAATAGGTCAGCTGGTCTGCCTCGTTATGTACCGGGGTGATGGACAATTCGTTCCAGAACGAGCTGCCGTCCTTGCGATAATTGCGCAGCACCTGACGGCAGGGCTGGCCCGTGCGGATCGCCTCGCGGATCACCGCGATACCCGGCTGCTGCTGATCCTGGCCCTGGAGGAAGCGGCAGTCCTGGTAGAGGATATCGTCCCCGCAGTAGCCGGTGAGGCGTTCAAAGGCGGGGTTGACGTAGATCAGGATGCTGTCGCGGCCTTCCTGCTCGGCAACGACAATGCCATCGTTGGAGTGCTCGACCATCAGTTGCAGGAGTTTTGCGTTGATCATTGGGGACACCCATGAAAAGCTGAGCTGTATGGCGGGCGCAACAATACGAAGCGCCGGCGCGATTCTGTACATAATGGCCTATCTGAGCTCGCCGCAGAAAGAGCGTATGGGTTTAGAATGGGCCATCTTTCTGATGATTCCTCCTGATGACCGAAGTCACCTCACCCGATTTACTGCCCATGCGCGATGTGGTCAGCCTGACTGGCATCAATCCGGTGACCTTGCGCGCCTGGGAGCGACGTCACGGCTTGATCAGCCCGCAACGTACCGACGGTGGTCATCGCCTGTACACGCCCAGCGACGTGCAGCGCATTCGCGACATCCTGCACTGGACAGCCAACGGCCTGCCGATCAGCAAGGTCGGCGAAATGCTCGCCGCTCAGCGTCACACGCCGGTGCAGCAGGATTCGGCCTTCCAAGACTGGCGCGCGGCCCTGAAACGCGCGGCAATGGCGTTCGATACGCGCGGGTTGGAGGGTGTCCATGGCCAGTTGTTCACGCTCCTGCCCAAGGCCACCGTGCTGCGCGAAGTGCTGCTGCCGGTCTGGCAGGCGATGGGCGCGGGCAGGGCCTTCGGTGAGCGCAGTCAGTGGCTGTTCCTTGACACCTTCCTGCGCGCACGCCTGTTGCTGCGCCTGCAGATGAACCAGGCCGATGCGCCAAGGGTGCTGCTGGCCGGTACCGAAGGGGCTGCAGAACTGCCGTTGCTGTGTACCGGCCTGTTGCTCAGCAGCGAGCAACAGCGCGTCGACGTGCTCGGCTGCTGGCAGCCGTTGGAGGAACTCGCCCTGGTGTGCGCGGCGACTCAGCCAGCGGCGTTGGTGATTGCCGTGCAAGGCCCGGTGAACGCCGGGCTGGCCAAGCGGCTGCGGGCCTTGCAGCTGGAGATTGCCTGCCCGCTGGCCCTCACCGGGGTAGCTGGACCGCAAGCCGCGTTGCAAGGCATCCCGCTGCGTGTGCTGGACGAGCAGGGGGATGATGTGGCGGGGATGCTCAACGCGTTGCTCAGGGGAGCCCTGGATCTCTGAGAGCAGGGCCGCTGCGCCGATTAGGTCAACGCCAAAATGGATTGAATTTTGCCCTGCATTGCCGGTTCTACCGCATCAAGCTCCTCGATTTCTTACTTGCCCGGAGCTTGATTGCAGGAGAGCCGTGTGCCTCGAATCATCACCCCATCGACCCCCGAACACGAAATCAGCGAGCACAACGCCAGGATGTTCGGTTCGCCCAAGGAGCGTCTGGACTTCTATCGGCGCGAGATCCAGTACGAAACCAGCATCCTGGCCAATCGTACCGACGCCTATCTGGCCGCCCAGTCGTTTCTGGTCATCGCTTTCGTCTCGTCCATGGGCAACCTCAATCAAGGGTGGGGGGAGATGTTCACCCTGATCGTGCCCGCGTTCCTTGCTTTGCTTGGCGTGCTGAGTTCGCTCAATGCCTGGCCAGGTATTCGCGCGGCGTACAACATCATCGATCACTGGCAACTCAAGCAGAGCCACTTGCTGCGCAGCGAGCCCTTGATGGGGCTGGCCTATGACGAATCGCCCCTGTTCTGCGAGGCCGAAACATCACGTGCGGGGCATCGCAAGTCATTGCTCTTTTCCCTGCGTACTCCGTGGATCTTTCTGGTGTTCTGGGTGCTGCTGGGGAGTTACTCGGTGTATATCCAATTGGCCTGATTAGGTTGTCATGCGGGGAAGCATGGCCCCCGACCGCTGGCGCGGGGCAGGGGCCGTGCGGCAATGTCAGCGCCCCAGCGCAGCGATCAACTGTTCGTTGAACGCCGGGATATCGTCCGGCGTACGGCTGCTGATCAGGTTACCATCCACCACCACCGCTTCATCGATCCAGCTGCCGCCGGCGTTGCGGATGTCGTCCTGCAACGTCTTGTAGCTGGTCATTCGCTTGCCCTTGACCAGGCCGGTCGAGACCAGCAGCCATCCACCGTGGCAGATCACCGCCAACGGTTTGCCTGCAGAGTCATGGCTTTTGACCAATTCCTGGGCGCCGGGTATCAGACGAATGGTGTCGGAGTTCTGCACGCCGCCGGGCAGCACGAGGGCATCGTACAGATCGAGCCGGGCACTTTCGAACGTGGCATCCACCGGGAATTCGTCGGCGGGCTGGTCGTGATTCCAGCCGCGTACAGTCCCATCTTTTTCGCTCAGGATATCGACCACCGCGCCCAGCTTTTGCAGGGCTTCACGAGGGCCGGTCAACTCCACCTGTTCAAACCCGTCGGTGACCAGAAAGGCCACGCGCTTGCCATTCAATTGTGCACTCATCGTCGTGTTTCCTTTATTGATAGGCTTGATAGGGCAGGCCCCGGGCGTGCGGCGAAGTTCCAACGGATTGCCGGAAGGCCTCGCCGCGCACCGGACATCAGTGCTTGCCAGGTAACAGCGTCCCCAGGACCTGCTTGGCCGTCTGCACGATTATCCCTGCCTCGTCAGGGTCGCCCTTGAGCAGGGTGCTGGCGAACTGCTTCGCTTGTTCCAGCTTGATGTGCGGGGGGAGCGGCGGCACGTTGGGGTCGGTCTTGAATTCGATCAGCACCGGGCGGTCGGCGGCCAGGGCCCGATCCCAGGCGCTGGCGACCTCGTCTTCGCGCTCGACGAAGATGCCCTGCAGGCCGATGGAAATGGCAAACAGGTGGTAGGGCACATCGGGTATGGACTGGGACGCCTCGAACTTCGGGTCGCCTTCCATGACCCGCTGCTCCCAGGTGACCTGGTTGAGGTCCTCGTTGTTGAACACGGCGCAGATCCATTTGGGGTTTTCCCATTGCTGCCAGTACTTGGCCACGGTGATCAGCTCGGCCAGGTTGTTCATCTGCATCGCACCGTCGCCCACCAGGGCAATCACCGGGCGCTGCGGGTGCGCAAACTTGGCGGCGATCGCATAGGGCACGGCGGCGCCCATGCACGCCAGGCCGCCGGACAACGAACACTGCATGCCCTGGCGGATCATCAGGTCACGCGCGAACCAGTTGGCGCAGGAGCCGGAGTCACTGGTGACGATGGCCGCATCCGGCAGGCGCGGGGAGAGCTCGTGCACCACCCGCTGCGGGTTGATCGGGTCGGCCTTGGCCAGGGCGCGTTTTTCCAGGGTCTTGTCCCAGCGCGCGCGCCAGCCTTCGATCTTCTTGCGCCAGCGCCGGTCGGGCTTGTGCTCGAGCAATGGCAAGAGCGCCTGCAGGGTTTCGCCGGCGTCACCGACCAGGTTGACCTCCATCGGATAACGCAGGCTGAGCATGTCAGGTTGCAGGTCGATCTGCACGCCGCGAGCCTGGCCTTCCTTGGGCAGGAATTCGGAATAGGGAAAACCCGAACCGATCATCAGCAAGGTGTCGCACTCAGTCATCAGCTTGTAGCTGGGCTCGGTGCCGAGCAGGCCGATGGACCCTGTGACCCAGGGCAGGGTATCCGGCAGCACGGCTTTGCCCAACAGTGCCTTGGCAACGCCCGCCCCGAGCTTTTCGGCCACCGCCTCCACCTGTTCGCTCGCCTGCAGAGCGCCAGCACCGACCAGGATGGCCACCTTGCGACCGGCATTGAGCACATCGGCGGCCTGCTGAAGGTCAGACGTGTAGGGCAGCACCTTCGGCTTGCTGTAGCCGACGCCGGAGTGCACGGTGCCGTGGGCCCTGGCGGGCGCCTCATAGGGCAGGTCCTGCAGGTCATTGGGCAGGATGATGGCGGTTACCCGGCGCTCGCCCACGGCCGTGCGCACGGCGCGGTCGAGCAGGTGGCGTACCTGGGCAGGGGTGGACGCCTGCTGCACGAACGCCCCGGCCACATCCTTGAACATCGACAGCAAGTCCAGCTCCTGCTGATAGTGCCCGCCCAGCGCCGCTCGTGCCTGCTGGCCAACGATGGCCAGCACCGGCTGGTGATCCATGCGCGCATCGTACAGGCCGGTAAGCAGGTGCGAGGCACCTGGGCCCGAGGTAGCGATGCATACGCCCAGCTCACCGGTGAACTTGGCGTGGGCGCTGGCCATGAACGCGGCCATTTCCTCATGGCGGGCCTGAATGAATTCGATCTTGCCGTTGGCCCGGTTCAACGCGCCGAACACACCGTTGATGCCGTCGCCCGGGTAACCATAGATACGCCGCACGCCCCACTGGTACAAACGCTCGACCAGGAAGTCACCTACCGTCGTTGTCATCGTCGTGTCCCTGTCAGTGATGGATAGGGTCTGGACTGGATCGCGCAGGCGAAAGTTTCACTGGGTGTAGCTGGTCGCCCGGCATGAACCTCGAAGCTGGCTCGTATTCTCAAGGGTATTGCCCAACTTCATCGCGAGGCCCTCATGTTTACCCTCGACAGCACCACCCAACCGCAGAGGACGCTGCATTTCGCCGATGACGGCGCGACGCCGAACAGCCGCTTCGCCGTATTGCTCTACCGCCTGCGCCTTGCACCGGCCGATGACAACGCCAGCGCGTTCGAGGCGTTGTTCGCCGCCCACCAATGGACGCCGTTGTGGCGCGACGGCATTTTTGAGTACCAGCATTTCCACCCCAATGCCCATGAGGTGCTGGGTGTCGCAAGCGGGCAGGCGCGGGTGACACTGGGCGGCGCGGGCGGCCAGACGTTGACCGTGAAAGCGGGCAATGTCCTGGTACTGCCGGCTGGCACTGGCCATTGCTGTGTCGAGCACAGCGATGACTTCCTGGTGGTGGGGGCTTACCCGCTGGGGCAGGAGCAGTACGCCATCCAACGACCCGAGGATGGCGCGCACGACCAGGCGCTGGCGCGCATCGCCGCCGTGCCCAGGCCAGCGCAAGATCCGGTGACCGGCGCACGAGGCGCCCTGATGACGCTATGGCGCTGATCACCAGCCAAAGGCTTTCAGGCCTGTTTGAAGCGCAGCATGTCTTCTTGGGGTAGCGCGGTGACCTTGATCGCCCGCACCGGCACGGCAAACTTGGCACCGATCCTGGAGAAACGCTCCAGCAGGTGGAAATTGATCGCCTGCTGGATATCCATGTACAGGTTGTAGCCGGGGTCCTTGACGATATACACGCACTCGAACTCCAGCGCCTCCTTGCCGAAACCACGCAGGTGGGCGCGGTCGAAGCGTGCCTGGCCCTGTGCCTTGATCGCCTCCTCGATGATGCCGGGTGCCTTCTTCACGGCATCGGTGGGGGTGTCGTAGGACAAGCCGAACTCGAACACGATGCGTCGCTCTTGCAGGCGCTTGTAGTTCTGGATGGTGCTGCTGATCATGCTGGCATTGGCCATGACGATCTGCTCGCCGCCCAGACTGCGGATGCGCGTGGTCTTCAGCCCGACATGCTCCACGGTGCCGGCCAGGGGGCCGACGACGATGAAGTCGCCCACCTCGAAGGGCTTGTCCACGGCGATCGACAGCGAGGCGAACAGGTCGCCGAGGATGTTCTGCACCGCCAGCGCCACGGCGATGCCACCCACCCCGAGGCTGGCGACGAAGGCGGTGATGTTCACCCCCAGGTTGGACAGCATGGCCAGCACCACCACCGACCACAGCAGTACCCGCGCGCCCCAGGCGGACAAGGTAGCCAGCGCGCTGCCCTGGTTCAGCCCGTCGCCGCCGTGCCGGGCGAAATAGCGGCGCAGGCCCAGGGCGATGGCGCGGTTGGCCCACAGGCCGATCTGCAGCGCCGCCACCACGAACCACAGGCTGCCCACCCGGGCCAGCCAACGCTCGGGCAAATCGAGCATGCCCAGGCCCACCAGCAGCGAGGCGAGCAGCAGCAAGGCATTGCTGGTGCCGTCGAGCACCTTGGCCAGTACCTGGCTGAACGCGCCGTCGTGTTCCGACCAGCGCCGTACCCGCCGCTGCACGAAGCTGATCGCCGCCCGCGCCGCGACAAAGGTCAGGGTGGCGACGCCCAACGCCAGCAGCAGGTTGAGGATTGAGATACCGAATAGCGTGGTATCGGTGAACAGTTCAATGATGCGGTCATTCATGAGTGGCTCGCCTCCTGGTTGCCCTCGGGGGATGTGCAGCGTCCTTTCATGGGACGTCGAGGTGCGGCCAGAGGTCGATCGGATTTTCTCCGCCGGGTTTTCGGAACGTCTTGACCCCGCCGCCACTCCACCGCTTCACAGCGCCTGACAGGAGCAAGCGGATGATTTATCTAGGCTGTGCCGGCTGGAGCATTTCGCGGCCTTATGTCGACGCGTTTCCCGCGCAAGGCAGCCACCTGCAGCGCTATGCGCGGCGGCTGAACGCGGTCGAGATCAACAGCGCGTTCTACCGCCCGCACCGCCCTGAAACCTATGCGCGATGGGCCGCCTCGGTGCCGACGACCTTTCGCTTTTCCGTCAAGCTGCCCAGGACCATCACCCATGAACAGTGCCTGCACGCCTGCGGGCCGCTGCTCGATGGGTTTCTCGCCCAGTGCGGCCAGCTGGGGGAGCGCCTCGGTTGCCTGCTGGTCCAGTTGCCACCTTCGTTGGCCTACGACGCGCAATCGGCGCGGCGCTTCTTCGAAGCGTTGCGCGAACGCCATGCCGGACCAGTGGCGGTCGAGCCGCGCCACGCTTCGTGGCATGCGGCGCAGTCAATGCTCGTCGCGCTGCGCATCGCCCAGGTGGCCGCCAGCCCGCCGCGCCTGGTCAGCGATGCCGAGCCCGGCGGGTGGCCCGGGCTGGAGTATTGGCGCCTGCATGGCGAGCCGCGTGTCTACTACAGCGCTTATTCCGACCATTACCTGCAGGCTTTGGCGGCGCGGCTGCGGGCGAGTGCTGCCAGCCAGACAGATATCTGGTGCATATTCGACAATACCGCCGCCGGCGCCGCCTTGGGCAATGCCCTGGCAACCTGGGATCAGTTGTGCTGATGCAGTCGGATCAAACTTTCCCAGGCGGCCGGTACTCTTCTGAAAGACAGTCATCCGCCACGGGACCCTTTCATGAAACAGCCTGAATCCAAACCCGCTGACAAGACCCCACGCCCCATTTCCTCGGAAGAGGCCCAAAAAGGGCGGCCTGCGCCGGATCCGGTGCTCGAGCGCCCGGATCCGGATACAGAGGCAGTCGACAAGGTGATAACGCCGACTTCAATCAAAGAGCAGGAAGAGCAGACCCGTGCGATCGAGAAGCGCCTGCGCGACGTTGACGACAAAGCCTGATATAGACGTGCCAGCGAGGGATGAGCTTGATTGAGCACGCCGATGCGGCTGCGGCGCTGCTGGCCGCGCGGGCTCAATTCGCCATCACCATTGGTCTTCATATTGTCCTTGCCGCCTTCAGCATTGGCCTGGCGCAGTGGTTGATGGCCTTGGAAGCCTGGTGGCTGTGGCGCCGACAGCCAGCCGTGTTGGCGCTATACCGCTACTGGCTGAAAGTGTTTGCCTTGACCGTGGCCGCCGGGACCGCCTCCGGCCTGGTCATGGAGTATCAGTTCGGTCTGAATTGGGCACGGCTGTCGCTGGCAGTCGGCGAGATCATCGGTCCATTGATGCTCTATGAGGTACTGGTGGCATTCTTTCTGAAAGCGGGTTTTCTCGGGGTGATGTTGTTCGGCCAGAACAAGGTCGGGCCGAAGCTGCATTTTTTCGCGACCTGCGCGGTGGCCTGTGCACTGGCGCTGGTGCTGGGTTACTCATGGCTGGGTGCCTGCTGGCTGTACTGGCGATGCGAAGGCCCGCTGCAACGTCGGGCGGCCAGCCAGGCCAAGGTGCTCTGCGGCCTTGCCCTGGCGGCGATGGCTGGTGTGCTGGCGTTGACGTTGCAACTCGATACGCGGTATTGGCATCGCTTCGGCCAGCCCTCGCTGCTCGTAGGGGGGTAGCGAGCATTGGATTGCTGGTGGGGTTCGCTCGCGCCTGGCGCTGTGTACACCACTGGCTGCCGCTGTCTTGTGCCCTGGGCATGATCGTCGTGGCATTCACCCTCATGCTGGTAGCGCTCTTTCCCAATGCCATCCCGCCAGCACTGACACTCGAACAGGCGGCGGCAAGCGCTGCCACTCAAGTGTTTGTACTGGTTGGCTTTGCCCTGGTTGTGCCTGTCACGCTGGGCTACAACACCTGGGGCTTCAGGGTGTTTTCGGGGAAGGTCAGGGCCTCGGACAGGCAGGGGACGACGCCTGGCCAATGAATGCGCCACGCCATTCGTCCGACATTCAGGAAATGTGCTGAACGCCTGGCAGGGTAAATGCCCTTATGCAAGTCAAACAGGCGCTATCCAACTCCCAATAAAAATACGGCCAGAGGCCTCTGCATAATGACGACTCCCCCGACCGACCTGGATGTGGCAATGGAAATTGGCATCAGCGAAACCGAGGTCAAGCGCTATCGGGGCGATACCTTTCTGCTGGGTGACGGCGCATGGCTTGTCCACTTCGGATACACCATGCCCAAGGAGCTGCGTTCGCGCCTGACCGGCAGCTTTACGCTTATCTTCAAGCCGCACATGTCACTAAGTGACAGACGAAGACCAGGGTAGGGCGCACGCGTTTCTGGTACGTCTATTGGCGCCTGCGCTCAAGTGCCGCCAGCACCCAGCCTGCCACGAATCCCAGGGCCAAGGCGGTTGCCAGGATGGCTGCGGGGTGGCGTTGCAGGCGCTCGACACCCGCCACCAGACGCCGTCCCTGCGTCGCTGCGAAGGCTGGAACTTCAGGTACTGATGGCCGCTGTCCAGGCTGTTCGACTTCACTGCCCCCCTCGTCGGGAGGCCAGTGTTCAAGGCGCGACACTGCCAGGGAAGTGCCATCCGCCAAGGTCAGCACCAGGTCCTTGATCTCGCCGGCGAAGCGGTTGGCGAACACCGGCTCGCCCGTGGCATCGAGGTTGTCATAGATGAATCGCCGCCCCTCCAGCCACCCCACGGCGGTCAGCAGCTCCGGCCCCAGATAGTACTTGCCGTCGAGGAAGAAGCCGGTGAACGGATGCACCCGCTCGAGGTTTTCCACGGTATAGCGTTCTCCCGGCTTCATACCGGTGGCGGGATCGATCATGGCTGCACGCTCCGTGTGGCGATAGTGCGAAACACACAGCCGTGCCTGCTCAGGACGAGCGGATCCGCAAGCATTTCGATACGGACATCGCCGGTACCGTGACAGATCAAAGGCCTCATGGGTTGGTTCTCCTGTACGCTGTGGGGATGGTCTATTCAGGGGAAGCCAGGAAGCGCGTTAAAGTTCAAGCGCAGATCACCAGTGGCATTTGCGTCGCGCCGACCGTCCAGGCGGCTGGAGGGAACCTCGTGCGACGCACAGGCATCTTCCGTCAAAGAAAGCAGGGCGGTCCGAGATGAATGCCTTCAGCGACCCGATGACCCCGGCGCAATGCCGGCTGGCAGCGATCAACCACTGGTTCGACACCTACGACAACCAGGCCCTGCGCCGGCACTGTCCAAGCACCTATCACGATGAACTCCTGCGCCAGGCCGACGAGATGGACCGGCTGCGGTTGATCGACTGGACTGAGTGGCGCGACCTGCGCCGGCTTGCTGATCGAGCGTTCGTGAAGGCGGTGGCCGGCGCGGACTACCACCTTGTGTAGCTGCTTGGGCACTGCCGACCATTCGTCCAGCCGATCGCACTTCGTCAGCGGCAATGGCTTCAACCGTTCAGCCGAACCCACTCAGGAGTGAGCGACATGCCCCGTGGAGACAAAGACAAGTACACCGAGAAACAGAAGCGCAAGGCCGAACACATCGAGCAAAGCTACGAGCACAAGGGCCTGTCCAAGGACGAGGCCGAGTCCCGTGCCTGGGCTACCGTCAACAAGCAGTCCGGCGGCGGCGACAAGTCCGGCGGATCGGGCAGCAAGACGTCGTCGAGCGAAAAGAAGACCGCACGTTCAGATTCGGCCAAGCGGGCCGCGAAAACCCGTCAGGGCCATGGACGTCAATCTGGCACCTCACTGGAGACGCAGACCAAGGAAAGCCTGATGAAAGAGGCGCGCAGCAAGGATATCAAGGGGCGTTCGCGCATGACCAAGGCGCAACTGGTCGAGGCGTTGCGCAGAAAAGGCTGATGCGGCGCTGACCGGCCAGTGACGGTTCTAGGCTTGGAGAAGGGCAGCCATGCCTGATCCACCGGCGTTACTCAACGCGCCTCCGTTATGGTCGCTGCGGCCACTTCGGCCAGCCAGGCCAACAGTGCCTTCATGTGTGGCTGCCGTTCCCGGCCCGGTACGCAGACCGCCATGTAGCGCGGCCCCGGCAGGCTGACGTCGGGCCGGAAGGCCGCCAGTTCGCCACGTTGCACGCTATCGGCCACCAGTACGTTGCTGGCGAGCACCAGGCCTTGGCCTGCAACGGCGGCGCTCAAGGCAAAATGCTCGTCATCGAATTCGCGCATGCGTGCACGCTCAAGCCAGTCTTGGCAGCCCGCCGCCTCACACCAAAGCTGCCAGCTGATCGAACAGCCTTGCGGGACCTGCCAGCGCAGGTCGATCAACTGGAGCTGTTCAACTGCCATGGCGGCGAGCACCTCAGGCGCGGCATAGACCGCGAAACGCTCCTCCATCAACGGCAGGTTGAACAGCTTCGGGTCGGTGTGGCTGACGGCTCGAATTGCCAGGTCGATGCTGGAATCGCGCAGCAGGTCGACCAGTTCGTTGCCGGTGTCGATGCGCAGGTTGAACGCCTCGAAAGCACGGTAGAAATCGCCCAACCTCGGAATCAGCCAGGCGGCGGCCAGCCCGGGCGTAGTGGACAGGGTCAGGGACTGTGATGCGGTGCCGGGCAGGAAGTGCTCCAGGCTACGACTGATATCCAGGAGTGCGCCATGGACCTGGCGATAGAGCCGCTCGCCTTGCTCGGTGAGCCTCACACCCTGCGCGCTGCGCTCGAACAGCAAAGTGCCAAGCCGGGTCTCCAGCACCTTCACCTGGTGGGAAATGGCCCCGGGCGTGACCGAGAGCTCCTCGGCCGCGGCCTTGAAGCTGGTGAGGCGCGCCGCGGCCTCGAAGCTGCGCAACGCGTTGAGCGGAAGCGAAGAGAACACCGACCACCTCGAGGGATGAATTGGATTGATGCCCGCTCAATTTATCTCATTTTTCGTGGCGGTCACCGAGCGCTAACGTGGCGGCATCCGCTTTCACCGCCCACAGGTGCACCGCCATGCAAGGTCCCGCCCGCAAGATCGTCCAGGCCGTTCTTTACGAGGCGATCGCCGTCGCCGTGCTGTCACCGGCCATCGCCATGTTCTACGACAACGGTTTGGCGCATGCCGGTGCCCTGTCGTTGATGCTGTCCGCCAGCGCGCTGGCCTGGAACGTGGTGTACAACTACCTGTTCGAGTTTTGGGAGCGCCGTCAGCCGAACCGTGCCCGCACCCTCGGCAGGCGCTTGCTGCACTCGGCGGGGTTCGAAGGTGGGTTGGTACTGCTGCTGGTGCCACTGGTGGCCTGGTGGCTGCAGATTTCCTGGTGGGCGGCGCTGGTGACCGACCTGGTGTTGTTCGTGTTCTTCTTCTTTTATGCGCTGGTGTTTCAGTGGGCGTTCGACCGCGTGTTCGATGTGCCTGTCTCGGCGCAGGGCGAGGTATCGGCCGAGGCTTGTGCGGGGCGAGGGTAGGGCGGCTGCGAGGCGAGGTGCCGAGCCGCCCGGATGCGTCAGTCCTTGCTGGCGTTGAGCTTGCGCAGCTCTTCGTAGGTGGCCGACTGGACGAACCAGAAGCCGGAGACGATGCACCAGCCGAGGCTGCCGACCACGAACACACCCAGGGCTGGCAGGAATCCGCCGGTGAACAGTGTGATGAGGGCGAACAGCCAGATAACGGCCAGGGAGACGTAGAGGACGATGTTGTTGACGCTGATGACGAAGTCTTTCACGAAGCGTATTCCTTGCGGGATATCAGAAGATTGCCCCTCCAGGGGCGCGCAGATGCTATCACATTGCTGCTACCGAGGGCTTGACCCGCGACCGATACCTGCTGTTGAATACGCGCCCTCGAATCCCCGCAACCTTTTGCCAAAGTGGTGAAGCCAGTGCCCTGCGCCATCAAACACGCCTGATACCGACGACGGTCCATCGTGCCTGATGGCTGCCCGTGCTTGCGCGCGGCGGCGCTTCATCCTCGTACCTGCCTGATCCTGTCGTCGGTTTTTCCCTATTTCCAAGGAGAAACCCATGAACATGGATTTTCGTGCCGACGCACATTCCCTCGAACTGCTCAAATACCCCCGCACAGCACATCTGCAAGGCTCGCGCCTGCAGGACGGCGACAGCGATGCCGGCCAGGTGGCCTATGGCTCGCTGGCTGGCCAATGGTTGGTGGTGGAAGAGAAACTCGACGGCGCCAACGCCGGCATCAGCTTTACCAACGGTGGCGAGCTACGCCTGCAATCGCGTGGCCATTACCTCAGCGGCGGCGGCCGCGAGCGCCAGTTCAACCTGTTCAAGCAATGGGCCGTGGCCCACGAGCACTGGTTGCTCGAACGTCTTGAAGACCGCTTCGTGCTGTATGGCGAGTGGCTGCACAAGAAGCACTCGGTGTTCTACGACCACCTGCCGCATTTCTTCTGCGAGTTCGACGTGTGGGACCGCGCCACAGGCCAGTTCCTGTCCACTGCGGCGCGCCGACAGCTGCTCGCGGACGGCCCGGTGCTGTCGGTGCCGGTGCTGTACGAAGGCCCGGCACCGCGCCGCTACGCCGACTTGATGGCGTTGCTCGGCGACTCGCTGGCCAAGACCGCGCACTGGCGCGAAGTGTTCGAGCAAGTGGTACGCCGCGAAGGCCTCGACCTGGCTCGCGCCTGGCGCCAATGCGACCGCTCGAGCCGCATGGAGGGGCTGTACCTGAAGCTCGAAGACGAGCGCCAGACCCTGGGCCGGCTCAAGTGGGTGCGCCAGGACTTTGTCCAGGCCATCCTCGACGCCGACCAGCACCATGCCAACCAACCGTTCATACCCAATCAACTGGCCGCAGGCGTCGATCTCTACGCACCGCGCCTGTCCCTGGACTGGCAGGGCGAACGCCGCGGCTACTGAAGGAGCTTCCCGAAATGGATATTCGCCAACTGCAACAACTGGTGCCCGACCCCGGGCACGACATGGACAGCGCCGCTTGCCTCGCGGCCATCCCGGCCCTGGCACGCCTGGCCGACACCCCGCAGGATCCGACCTATCACGCCGAGGGCGATGTGTGGGTCCATACCCGCCTGGTGGTCGAAGCGTTGCTGGCGCAGAGCGCCTACCGCGACGCCAGCGCCGAGCAGCGCTTTGTGCTGTTCTTTGCAGCCCTGCTGCATGACATCGCCAAGCCCGACACCACGGTGATCGACCCGCAGACCGGGCGCATCGGCCAACCCGGCCACTCGCGCCGAGGCGCGGTGGATGCACGCCTGCTGCTGTGGCGCGCTGGCGTGCCGTTCGCGCTGCGCGAACAGATCTGCCGGATCATCACTGTGCATCAATTGCCGTTCTTTGCCCTGCAGGGTGACCGCAGCGGACGCAGCGCGGAGTTTCTGCTGCACAAGCTGTCCTGGGAACTGCCGGTGTGGATGCTCTGCGCGGTGGCCGAGGCCGACATGCAGGGCCGCCACTATGCCGGCAAGGCCGATGTATTGACCGCCATCGAACTGTGGCGCGAGCTGGCGGCAGAGGAGGGGTGCTTGTACGGCCCGCGAGCGTTTGCCGACGACTACACACGCATTCAGTACCTGCGTGGCGCCCGTGTGCATCCGGATTATGCGCTGCACGAACCCCAGGGCTCCCAGGTGGTGATGCTCTCCGGCCTGCCGGCCAGCGGCAAGGATACCTGGACTGCCCGACACCACCCGGACCTGCCGGTGGTGTCGTTCGACGACGCGCGCCAGGCCCTGGGCCTGCGCCACGGCCAGAACGAAGGCGCGGCCGCGCACTACGCCATCGACCGGGCCAAGGCGCTGTTGCGCGAGCGCAGGCCCTTCGTGTGGAACTCGACGCACCTGTCGGCGCAGATGCGCAGCCGTACGCTGGACTTGCTGTACGGCTACGGGGCGCAGGTGGAGATCGTCTACCTGGAGCGGCCGGAGGACGAGATCATGCGGCGCAACCAGCGCCGCGATACGTCGCTGCGCAATGACGATATACGGCGGATGATGTTCAAGTGGGAGGTGCCGTTGCCGACCGAGGCGCATCGGGTGAGGTATGAGGTGGTGACGGGCTGAGCATCGATCAGAAGAATATTGACAAGTTTCGGACTCTTCTGACTTTAGTGCGCCTTTTCGATCTGACGGGCTTGTTCGGAGTTGCCTTAACGGCGAAAAGCGATCAGTTGGCAATTTGTCCGCTCTAGTGGGAAAACCGCCACAGGCGGGATATATCGGTCAGGTATTATTTAACACGGGCGTAGCGCTGACTAAGTGCCCTCGCGGTAGCTGCTAAACAAAGGAACGTGAATATGCGGCACTGGTTTGACTCAGGAGTGGCGAAAAGAATCTTCACTGTCTCGTTTCCGTTGATGGGAACGATGGTCGGCAATTTACTGATGATGCTGGTCGACAGACTATGCCTGGCGCACTACTCACAAGATACGCTGGCCGCGTCTGGCCCTGCGGTATTCACAAGCATGGCGATCATCGCGTTTTTCTGTAGCACGGTGGGGGTGGCACGTTCCTTTATTGCGCAGGCGCATGGTCGATCAGGGCCCAGTGCAGCTTCGCGTGAAGCTGCACTGGGGCTGCTCCTCGGTATGGCCTGTGGGGCCCTGCTGTTCATCGCAGCCCCGCTGATCGCGATGATCCCACAGCTCAGCTCTCGACCAGCGCAGATTGTCAACCTGGAGTCGCGGTATATGCTCTGGGCGGCGCTCTTCGGTGGCGTAATGACGATCGACACGGCGCTGTCCTCGTTTTTCAACGGTGTTGGTCGCACCCGCGAAACACTTATAGTGGGAATCATCGGTCAAGTAATCGACTCGATCTTCACTGTCGGCCTGGTCTTCGGCAAGTTCGGGCTGCCCGAAATGGGCATGACTGGGGCCGCTGTCGGTACATTGATCGGCACGCTGTCCATGCTGGCATGCTATGCCGTAATGCTGCCTCGAGAAGTCTGGCTTGAGGTGATGAACATCTTCATTGCCCGCAGCGAGCACCTAGTGCCGCAGCTGTTTTTCCGGTTGCGTAGAGGTGTTCCCGGTGGCCTATCCGCCGGAGTGGATCAGCTAGGAAACACTGCGTTCATCTGGATTGTGGCGGTACTGGGCGCCAGTGCACTAGCGGCAAACAACGTTAACCTAACCGTGAATTACCTAGGCATCATCCCAATCATTGGGTTAGGCATTGGTTGCAGTATTTTGTGTGCCACTGCAGTGGGCAAGGGGCGCTACACCGAGTTGGCAATGATCCTGCGGGTCACGGTGATCATTGAACTGCTCTACGTCCTGCTGGTTTCCACCGTTCAAATCACAGTGCCGCAAGTCTTGCTCAGGGCGTTTGGTGATCTGGGACAAAACGCGCAGACGATGGCCCTGGCCATCGATACACAACGCGTGCTGTGGACATTCTCCACTGCCTTTGTCTTCTCGATGACCGGGGCCGCCGTCCTGGAGAGTATTGGCATGGCCCGATTTTCACTGGTCGTGCGCCTGACGCTGATGTGGTGCATGAGCATTCCGTTGATCTATTGCGTCGCCATGAGCAATCGTGACGCCCCGTCGTCGCTAATAACATGCTGGGTTATTGGTTCGGTGTTCGAACTTTTGATTGGCTTAATTTACTTCTGGCGAATCGCCAAAGCCATTCGGGGGGCCGAAAACCGTCTTCACCTGGAGTCTCATTCAGCTAGCGAGAACGCTTTGTGAACCTGAATGCGAGCATCGAAGACACTCCTCAGCTGAGTATCAGCCGTCCTCCTGTGACATGCGCCCTACCTGTCGTTCACTCGGATGCAAACGACGGTCGCTCGGCGAACCATGCCACCGCCAGCTCCTTGAACGCCTCGGCCGAAGGCGTCAGCGGGTAGCGCTGGTCATGCGCCAGTACGATGCTATGGGTTGGCAGTTTCTCCTGAGTCGGCCGACACACCAGCGCCTGGCCATCATAACTATGGTCACCAAATGGCCGGGTATAAATCAGCGCCACGCCAAAACCATTGGCGACGAGGCTGCGCTGCAACTCAAAGGTGCGCACACGGTGCACAACCGCGGGTGAAATGTCGTAAAAGCTGAACAGATCCAGCACATGCTGCCAACTGTGGACCTGATCGGTGACGACCAGGGTGTATTCGGCCAGCGCCTTGAGGCTGACGCGCGGTGCCTTGGCCAATGGGTGATCGGCCGACAGCAGCACCTGGGCAGTCAGCTGACACAGCTGGGTGCATTGAGTGTTTGGCGGTAAACCCAGGTCATAGGTGATGGCCAGCTCTATCGCGCCCTCACTGAGTCGCTTGCCAACATAATCGAAGCTGCCATCGCGCATATCGACCGTGACCCGTGGGCAGGACTGCTGCATCCGTCGCACGATCTGCGGCAGGCAATAGGGCGCCAGATCTTCAAAACAGCCCACCACCAGTTCCCCGATACACTCGCCTGCATCGGCATTGATCTCGGCAAAGGTCTGGGCCTCTGCCAGCACGCGACGCGCTTGCACCATGACGGTACGACCGAAGGGAGTCAGCGATATGCCAAGACCACGCTGGCGTATGAAGATTGCCTGGCCCAGCACTTCCTCCAGTTCGGTGATGGCCGCCGAGATGGAAGGCTGTGATACATGAAGCTCCATGGCGGCAGTGGTCAGGTTTCCGTGCTTGGCCGCTGCGAGCGCGTAGCGAAGCTGCCTGAGTGTGAACTTCATAGGTTTTTCCGTGGTGATGCATCAGGAGTTATTATTTTATCCTTTTTTATCGTTGTGAAATATTTCTCCTGCGCAGTGATCATCTTGTTTGGGAGCGTCACAATGACAATTACAAAAGCTCTGCTGTCCACGACATTTTCCATAGGGCTCTTGGCGTGCGCTGGCGCCAGCCAGGCCGCCGGCTGGTGCGAGTCTGGCAAGCCGGTGAAATTCGCCGGTCTGAACTGGGAAAGCGGGATGCTGCTCACTGAGGTGATGCAGTTCGTGCTGAAAAATGGCTATGGCTGTGACACCGACAGCCTGCCGGGTAACTCCATCTCCATGGAGAACGCCCTGAGCAGCAACGATATCCAGGTGTTCGCCGAGGAGTGGGTAGGGCGCAGCGAGGTCTGGAACAAGGCGCAGGCCGCCGGCAAGGTCGTCGGTGTCGGCTCGCCAGTGGTTGGCGCGGTCGAAGGCTGGTATGTGCCGCGTTATGTGATCGAAGGCGATGCCAAGCGCAAACTCGAAGCCAAGGCACCGAACCTCAAGAGCATTGCCGACCTGGGGCAATACGCCCAGGTATTCAAGGACCCGGAAGAACCGGACAAGGGGCGCTTCTACAATTGCCCGGCTGGCTGGACCTGCGAGCTGGACAACAGCCAGATGCTCAAGAGCTATGGCTTGGAAAACAGCTACACCAACTTCCGCCCGGGCACCGGCCCGGCACTGGATGCCGCCGTGCTCTCGAGCTACAAGCGTGGCGAGCCGATCCTCTTCTACTACTGGTCGCCAACCCCGCTGATGGGCCAGGCCGACCTGGTCAAGCTGGACGAAAAGCCAGGCGTGGACAAATCCGTGACCATCAAGGTGGGTGTGTCGAAGACCTTCCACGAGCAGGCGCCGGAACTGGTGGCGGTGCTGGAAAAGGTCAACCTGCCGATCGATCTGCTGAACCAGAACCTGGCGCGCATGACCAGGGACCGCATCGAGTCGGCGGAACTGGCGAAGGCGTTCCTCAAGGAGCACCCCGAAGTCTGGCACAGCTGGGTCAGCGAAGACGCAGCCAAAAAGGTAGACGCGGCACTCTGAAGGGTGTGGGCCGGTCCGGCGCCTGCCGGGCATGCCACACAGCAGTCCGCTTCACGCACTTGCTCGAGAGAACTCCATGTTTCCCAAAGACTTCACGTTTTCCATTGCCGACTGGGTCAATGGTTGGGTCGATGCGCTGGTCACCAACTACGGTGACGTGTTCCGGCACATTTCCGACACCCTGCTGTGGGCCATCGTCAATCTTGAAGGTTTACTGCGCGCAACACCCTGGTGGCTGATGCTGGCCGTCGTCGGCGGTATTGCCTGGCACGCCACCCGCAGAATCGTACCCACCGCGGTGATCGTCGGCTTGCTGTTCCTGGTCGGTGCGGTAGGGCTCTGGGACAAGCTGATGCAGACCCTGGCGCTGATGCTGGTGGCCACGCTGATCTCAGTCCTGGTCGGCATCCCGCTGGGTATCCTGTCGGCGCGCAACGATCGCCTGCGGGCAGTGTTGATGCCGCTGCTCGACATCATGCAGACCATGCCCAGCTTCGTGTACCTGATCCCGGTACTGATGCTGTTCGGCCTGGGCAAGGTGCCGGCGATCTTTGCCACCGTCATCTATGCCGCGCCGCCGCTGATTCGCCTGACCGACCTGGGCATTCGCCAGGTGGATGGCGAGGTCATGGAGGCGATCAACGCGTTCGGTGCCAATCGCCTGCAACAACTGTTCGGCGTGCAGTTGCCACTGGCGTTGCCGAGCATCATGGCCGGTATCAACCAGACCACCATGATGGCCCTGTCGATGGTGGTCATCGCCTCGATGATCGGTGCCCGTGGCCTGGGTGAAGACGTCCTGGTCGGCATCCAGACCCTGAACGTGGGCCGCGGCCTCGAAGCGGGCCTGGCCATTGTGATTCTGGCGGTTGTGATCGACCGCATTACCCAGGCCTATGGCCGGCCACGGCATGGGGTGGGCAAATGAGCGCCAAGCAGACGATGAACAAGATCGAAGTCAAAAACGTCTTCAAGATCTTCGGTGCGCGTGCCGAAGATGCCCTGAAATTGATCCGCCAGAGCAAAAGCAAAGAGCAGGTCCTGGCCGAAACCGGTTGTGTGGTGGGGGTAAACGATCTGTCGTTGTCCATCGGCAGCGGCGAGATTTTCGTGATCATGGGGTTGTCGGGCTCGGGCAAGTCGACCCTGGTGCGTCACTTCAACCGCCTGATCGACCCCACCAGCGGCCAGATCCTGGTCGATGGCGAGGACATTCTGCAGTACGACATGCAGGCCCTGCGCGAATTCCGCCGGCGCAAGATCAGCATGGTGTTCCAGAGCTTCGGCCTGTTGCCGCACCGCACCGTGCTGGACAACGTCGCCTACGGCCTGAAAGTCCGTGGCGAGAGCAAAGCCCTGTGCACGCAGCGTGCCCTGCACTGGATCAATACCGTGGGCCTGAAGGGTTACGAAAAATCGTACCCGCACCAGTTGTCGGGCGGCATGCGCCAACGTGTGGGCCTGGCGCGTGCGTTGGCTGCCGACACCGACATCATCCTGATGGACGAAGCCTTCAGTGCGCTCGACCCGCTGATCCGCGCCGAAATGCAGGACCAGTTGCTGGAACTGCAAAAGACCCTGCACAAGACCATCGTCTTCATCACCCACGACCTGGACGAAGCGGTGCGCATCGGCAACCGCATTGCCATCCTCAAGGACGGCCGCCTGATCCAGGTTGGCACGCCGAAAGAAATCCTCTACCAGCCTGCGGACGAATACGTCGATCGTTTCGTGCAGCGTCGCGTAGCTTCGCTATAAGGACCCGCGTGTATGTCGTTTGCCGAAAAGATCATCATCGCCGACACGCCCGTTCGCTGGCAGGACGTGGTGGCTGTGGCCCGGCATGGCGCGAAGCTTGAGCTGGCCCCATCGGCTTGGGCGCGGATCGAGAACGCCCAGGCGATTGTCCAGCGCATCGTTTCCAGCGGTGACCGCGCCTATGGCGTCAACACCGGGCTTGGCGCCTTGTGCAATGTCTCGTTGCAGGACGAACAGCTCAGCCAGCTGTCGCACAACACCTTGCTCAGCCATGCCTGCGGCGTGGGTACTGCGCTGTCGGACGAGCAGACCCGGGCGATCATGTGCGCGGCGATCATCAACTTCTGCCAGGGCCGTTCCGGCCTTCAGCGCAAGGTGGTCGAGGCGCTGCTGACTTTGCTCAACCAGCACATCACCCCGCAGGTGCCGAAACAGGGGTCGGTGGGGTACCTGACCCACATGGCCCATATCAGCATCAGCTTGCTGGGCGTCGGCCAGGTCAGCTATCGCGGCCAGATCGTGCCGGCGCAGCAAGCCTTGGCCGAGGTCGGCCTGGCGCCGATCAAGCTGGGGGCCAAGGATGGCCTGTGCCTGGTCAACGGTACCCCTTGCATGACCGGCCTTAGCTGCCTGTCTTTGGACGATGCCACTCGGCTGAGCCAATGGGCGGATGTTATCGGCGCCATGAGCTTCGAAGCCCTGCGCGGCCAGCTCGATGCCTTCGACCCTGAAATCATCGCGCTGAAACCGCACCCGGGCATGCAGCGCGTGGGCAGGAATCTGCGGTGCCTGCTCGAGGGCAGCGAAATCATTGCCAGCAGCCATGGCATTCGCACCCAGGACGCCTTGAGCATTCGCTCGATCCCGCAGGTGCATGGCGCCGCGCGCGATCAGCTGGAACACGCGGCGCGGCAGATCGAGACCGAACTCAACTCCACCACCGACAACCCGATGTTGCTGGGCACACCCGAGTCGTATCGGGTGGTTTCCCAGGCCAATCCCCACGGCCAGTCCGTGGCCATGGCGGCCGACCTGCTGGCGATTGCGGTGGCCGAGATCGGGGCGATTGCCGAGCGTCGTCTCGATCGCCTGATCAACCCGTTGGTCAGCGGTTTGCCAGCCTTCCTGGTCAGTCAGCCGGGGGTGAACTCGGGCATGATGATCGTCCAGTACGTGGCCGCTTCCCTGTGTGCCGAAAACCGTCAGCTGGCTCAACCGGCCGTCATCGACAACTACGTCACCTCCGGCCTGCAGGAGGATCACCTGAGCATGGGCACCAATGCCGGGCTGAAGCTGCACCGCGCCCTGGAGAACTGCACGCAGATCCTCGCCATCGAGTACCTGTTGGCGGCCCAGGCCTTCGAGTTTCTCAAGGAGCAGCGCTTTGGCGCCGGTACCAGCATTGCCTGGCGGTTGTTGCGCGAGCGGGTTCCGGCCTATGCCCAGGACCGTTGGCTGGCACCGGATATCGCCAGCAGTGCATCGATCCTGAAAGATCCCGGCCTGCTTGGAGTGGCCTTCCCCGAACTGCAATGAGCGATGCAGGCAGCAGGAGCGGCGGTCAGAAGGCTGGTATGTAATTGAGGGCCTTATCGCCGGGCTCTCAATGCATCTTGTCATTTGCAATGGCTTAGGGCAGGGTCGATGCCAAGGACAACTCTGCCAAAGGAGCCACACCATGTCGAAGATTTATCCCGGTATCGATCCCGAGGGGCTGGTCGAGTATTCGGTGGTCTACACGGACCGCTCGCTCAACCACATGTCCCAGTCGTTTCAAGGTGTGATGAAGAACATTTCAACCACCCTGAAACAGGTCTACAACGCCCAGTCGGTTGCGGTGGTCCCGGGCAGTGGCACGTTCGGCATGGAAGCGGTAGCCCGGCAGTTTGCCACCGGCCAGCAATGCCTGGTGCTACGCAACGGCTGGTTCAGTTATCGCTGGAGCCAGATCCTTGAGATGGGCAATATCCCGGCGGCCACAACGGTGCTCAAAGCCCGCCCGGTTGAAGCGGGGCGCCAGGCGGCCTACGCCCCGGCCCCTCTGGAAGAAGTGTTGGCGGCCATTGAGTCGCAGAAACCGCAGATTGTCTTCGCCCCCCACGTTGAAACGTCATCAGGGATCATCCTGCCCGATGAGTACCTGCGGGCCGTGGGCGACGCCGTGCATGCGGTGGGTGGCCTGTTCGTGCTGGACTGCATCGCCTCAGGCGCGATCTGGGTTGATATGGACAAATGCGCAGTCGACCTGCTGATCAGCGCACCGCAGAAAGGCTGGAGCGCCTCACCTTGCTGCGCCCTGGTGATGCTCAGCGCGTTGGCCCTAGAGCGCATCGAATCGACGCAAAGCACCAGCTTCGCCTGCGACTTGAAGAAGTGGCTGCAGATCATGCAGGCCTATGAGCAGGGCGGCCACGCCTACCATGCGACCATGCCCAGCGATGCCCTGGCGCGATTCAACGAAGTGATGAAAGAGACGCAGGCCTACGGTTTCGACAAGGTCTGCGACGAACAACAGGCCCTGGGTGATCGGGTGCGCGCAATGATGACCCGCAAAGGCATCAAGAGCGTGGCCGCAGCAGGCTTCCAGGCCCCTGGCGTGGTGGTGAGCTACACCGATGATGCCGATATCAAGAGTGGTAAGAAGTTCGCCAGCCACGGCCTGCAGATCGCCGCTGGCGTGCCGTTGCAATGCGACGAGCCGGCCGACTTCCAGACCTTCCGCATCGGGCTGTTCGGGCTCGAAAAGCTGCACAATATCGAGCGTACGATCAGCACCCTTGAGCAGGCGCTGGACGAGGTGATGGTTAAATAAGCGCACGGTTGGAGAACCTGCCATGACAGCAGAGGATGCGAGGTCGCGATTCGAAGCCAAGCTTCTGCGTCCGGCAAAGCCCGGTGATGGCAGGTTGTGGGCGTTCGTAGTGCTTCCAAGGGACGCGAGTGAACGGCTTCCGAGGCGGGGAAGGGCGACTGTTGACGGGACGATCAATGGGCATCCTTTTCGGGCAACCCTTGAGCCCGATGGTCAGCTGAGCCATTGGTTGAAGGTCGGTAGCGAGTTGCTCGATGCAGCGGGTGTGGCCTGTGGCGATATCGTCACCCTCGAACTGATCCCGGTGAAGAAGGAGCCCGAGCCTGATATCCCAGCGGATTTCGAGAAAGCCTTGGCAAGCAGGCCTGAGGCTCAAAAGGTTTGGAGCACAACGACGACCCTCGCGCGGGTGGACTGGATCCACTGGATTACTTCAGCGAAGCAACTCAATACGCGTGAAAAGCGAATTGGGGATGCCTGCGAGATGCTTGCGGCCGGTAAGAAGGCGGTTTGCTGTTTCGACTCGTCTGGTTACTACAGCAAAGCATTTCGGGCGCCTGATGCGGAAAATTGACCTGTGGTTCAGCTTGGGAACATCCAGTGGCGCAACCAGCACTTTGATGCCTTATATGTGCTGTGAATCGGATTTTCCCTCTTCTCTGTAGTCCGTTTCCGAAACATACTCCCACCGCCTTCCAGTCATTGCAGCAGCCCCATCAGCCATCTAGTCTCGCCAAGTCGCCGCAAATTCGACGACACGGTTTTGACAGACCGTCCCCTGATATACGGATCATGCGCAACGCTCTATGGCGGCTGTGCGTGGGGCACTTCGGTGCGCCGAGTTCCGATATCCTCGGTCTGTCAACCCACGTACCGCTGCCACCCATTTGTTTGACAGCAGAGATGTGGTAGCTCCAGTCAGATATCGGAGCTTTATCATGTTAAAGATCGTCCCCGATCCACCGCTACACGACAAATACACCACCCACACCCTTGAAGACCTTCTGGTCCAGATATCTGAATACCTTGTCTGCGCGCTGACCGTCAGCCAGCAGACCGTCCTGCTGCACGCCAAACCGCCAGGCCAGGTCCTGACTCTCGCCGCCATGCATGAAATCGACAGCGCCCGCACCTTGGTGGAAGTGGCGTTGAGCCGCGTGCAATCCCGGCATTGACCTGGTGAGCCTGGGCTCACATTTGATGTTCACCGATCAGGCCCCGTGCAGTTCGCGGGGCCGCAGGAGGAATGGTATGGATAAGGAATTGCAAACCCCAAGCATCAGGAAGCTCGCCACCACTGGCGTCGGGCATTTCGGCGAGGCTGGAGAGGAGGGTGGTCAAGACCCGCTGTTCCGTGTTGTGGCGGGCCATTCGATGGACCATGCGGTTGAACAGGCAACCGTGCTGATGTGTGCAGTGCACAAGATCAGCGATCTGGCGATGGTGGAGACGGATCATTTGCCGACGTTGCTGACTGCCGTGCATTACCTCAGTGGCATGGCCAAGGCGCTGGCACAGGATGTGAACCATGGGTTGATGGTGGGTCGGAGGGCTGAGTAGGAATGCGATGGTCGCTCTGGCTGGCGTCAGCCTGTTAGACCTCAGGGCCGCTTTGCGGCCCATCGCCGGCAAGCCGGGTCCCACACCAACCACGCGGCTCTTAAGCAGACATGCGCCGCTCACGGCACCCGGTCCGTTCACGGTGTGAGTGCAAATAGCTATTCCACAGGCAGTGAAGCATCAGACACCGCTGACTTCGTGACGGCTTTATGATTTCACTCCGGTTACGCTCATTCTCAGCAGAGAAGAGGTGCATTGAGCCAGTGTGATTTGGGCTTTCGTTGTAGGGCGTTGCGATACCTATTCCTGGGTGCTCAGCCAGTGACTGCGCTCTCACGCTCGTAGAGTTATTCTTCACCCTTGTGCTCAGGCCGTTCGAGAGGGTGCTATGCGTAAAGGTGAGATACCGACCGAGCTCTCATTGCTCGCGTTTGACTTCTTCTACTGGTTTTCACGGTTTGAGTTCTGTCTCAAAGAGAACGGTTACCTAAAATCCGAAATCCCTGGACAGAAAGCTGAACCAGGTTGGGACAAATTTGTAGAGCGCCATGCCGAAACCTACGTGCTGACAGCTGAAGCGGCAGAGCTGCTTGCTGCTCCACCTGATCGGCAAGTGGTTGGGGCCGGGTTGGTTTTGGAGTGGGCACCAGTTGGATTTCAAGACTGTAGATCTGACCTAGCAAAGGTTGTCCGAACGGTGAAAACAGTTCGCAACAATCTATTCCATGGTGGCAAGCATGGCGCCGCGGGCTGGGATAGCCCTCAGCGTACGCAGTCTCTCCTCACATCGAGTGCAGCTGTGCTGGAGGGTTTGGTGGAGCTCGGTGATTTCCGAGGCGACTACGAAAGGTTTTATTGACTTGTGATCATCAGCAGGGGCAAGTGAGCCAGCTCGAGCCTTACAAATGCACTCCAAAGAACTTATGAAGACTCATTACACCCTTCTCGCTCATTGAGTCGGTGTGGCTTTAAGCGCTCTTTTGATTGAGATTAACACTGTGTAGCGATCCATACATCTCTCCTGTGCAGCTTGTGAGCCGTCGCTGGTGTCTTCGAAGTATCAGCTCATGAGATCTGCTTGATGCACCACACGACACCAGACGGTCGCTATTTCGTAGTGAAAGGTCAGCTATGGCGCTGCAGCAATCCCGTGCTATCTGATGAACAGCGCCAGCACATCGTGCTCCTACTGATGGAGGCGCGGAGAGCCGTCAAAGAAGCGAGGGCAACAAATGATGCAGATCAGATGCGTACCGCTCGAGCAGCTGTAGATAAGGTGAAAAGGGCACTAGGGGAGAGGGGCCCGGTGTGGTGAAGCGACGGCAGTCCGGACTACAACCGCCACAAGGCTACTAACACGCCCTACGCTGAGTGGTACCGCACACTGCCCGAATGCGCGCAGGGGCACTGATGTGAGCTTGATGCTCGCTGCTACTAGTTCCGCGATACCTTGCCGCACGGTTTCGATGTTGTCGTAGAGGGTCGTCAAAGCACCATTCACATTTCCAACCACAGTGCTTGCTCCTCGCTCACCGACCCATTTGGTTAGCTCTTCGACGGCGGCGCGTAACGCATCCTGGTTATGGCTGAAGCGCTCAAGGACTTCAGCGGCTGTCCGTAGTTCTTTCATGATTAGCGTGTCCTGGTGAGGTCGGCAGCAGACCTTGTACCACGGTTTCCCTCGGCGCCGGGTTGTCGACGGCTCGATTCGCGATGTCGTTCTTAACATTTATACTCCTCTGCTGAAGGCGTCGAATTTCTGTACGTCGATGAAAAAAAGCAGCGTTTCCCACATGAACTCCAAAGAGCAAGAGGCGGGCATGGGAGTAGGTTTCCTAGAAAGGCTCGTGAATGATCCCAAAATCTATAACTTAGGGGATCCAACTGTTTTCGTGCCAGTTGGTCGCTATTCGAGCACTCCTGGCTGGTGTTTCCTCCCCTGGAAGGGTATTGAAGGCGAATACAGGTGGGGATTTAAAGCCCGTACTGAGGTTAGTGATTACCTCTCGGTGCTCAGTGGGCTGCAGGCAGCGTTCCTGACTGATGAAAGTGAGGCCTTTTGGGTCATAAAGAATGGAAAGAGGGCTAGGGAAACCCAGCGTAGAGCTCGATGGCGGGATGCAGGTGCCAAACCAAACCTTTTGAAACCATGGGGGTGGCTCGAAGTGCAATTCGAGAAGCTCGAAAGCCTTGGTCAGGATCACCTCAAAGGAGCCGCGTTGGATCTCACCGCAACGGGTTTCGAGGGCGGTGAACACTTTACCGTTCGTCCGAGTCGAGCTCGGAATTTTCAGAGCTATTTCAGCTTGGCTACTTTCGCTCTGTGGGGTAAGCGCTGTGCCATCACGGGTTCCGCTTTAACGCTGGAAGCAGCACACATCAAACCGGTGGCGAGCTGCGAAGCTGATGATCCAGCTTTGACTGATCCATATAACGGCATCGTTCTAACGGCGTCGCTACACCGGTTGTTGGATGACGGCCTTTTTGGTTTTGACCCTAATGGCAACGTGGTAGTGGATCCCAGACTGTGCAAGAAAGAGCGCGAGATCCATCAAATAGCCACCTCACACAAGGTCGATTTTAAATTAGAAGCAGAGAAGTACCTGCAATACCGTATCGTGGGGAATATTGTAGGATCCAAGTCGTGAGCGAATAAGGTAACCGACTTTGATTCAAACAATTAAATTGTCGCCACCCGCACCCTTAAGGGAGTCGGAAAACCCCCGTATAAAGCTTTACAAACACCAATCGGTGAAAATTCGCATGGCATCCTAAATCCGGACGAGATGAGCGTTTTAGCAATTTCCTGTTGAAAATTACTTATTAAAAACATAGCTAAATACTATGTTAATTGTCCTCGGCGACCGAAAGCATCCATGCTCGACTATTTCTTTTAGAGGTGTAAGCGCAGGGCGGCGATTTTGGTAGCCCCGTGCGTACAGCATCTGTCCAGTTGTATGATTCTAGTCTTTTTATCTCAGCTCTCCAGAACACTTTCCTTCAGCCTTCGCTGAGGTTGATCTACCCTTGCGCATGGCCCTTTGATATCATTGCGGAAAACGCCCCGCATCAAGCGCGCAACGTTGGTGATACGATGATTCTTGAAAACAAGCAAAGGAGCGGATCGATGGTAAGTCATGAATACGTGCGTGAGGCGATCATCGATAAGTTGCAAATCCATGGATAACATAGCTATAAAAGCTCGGCATTTCTTGATATCAACAAATAGAGACCAAGGCACGTGAAAGTAAGACTTCCAGCTCCGGACAACTGGCAAGACTTTGAGCAGATATGCCAAAGGCTTTGGAAAGAAATTTGGTGCGACGCTAATGCTCAGCTGAACGGCCGAAGTGGGCAGCCTCAAAGCGGCGTTGATGTTTATGGCAGGCCAATATACACAGAGCTCTGGGCGGGGGTTCAGTGCAAGGATAAGGACGCTAATCTAGGAAGCAAATTAAAACCATCGGAACTCAGTATCGAGTGCAATAAGGCCGTATCATTTGAGCCAAAACTTAAAAGTTTTTCCGTGGCGACGACTGCCGCCAGAGACAAATCAATACAAGAGCACGCTAGAGTGTTGAATGCGAACAACATCTATCCATTTGATGTTCATGTTTGGTCTTGGGATGATATTGCGGCAGAAATCTTAGCTCGCCCAAGCCTCCTCAAGAGCTTTTACAGTGGACTACCAATTTACCATGAGCTAGATGGACATCAAAGTACCACCATTGCTATAAGCTCTCCGAAAGATCAATTCAGGGCTTTTTTCTCCCGTCCTGCATTTCATAATGTTCTTGGAGAGAGAATTAAAGAGTCTATTTCGCAGGTGTCGTACGAGCTGAGTGACAATGCC
The DNA here is from genome assembly GCF_021283165.2 of Pseudomonas soli. Lineage (NCBI taxonomy): Bacteria > Pseudomonadati > Pseudomonadota > Gammaproteobacteria > Pseudomonadales > Pseudomonadaceae > Pseudomonas > Pseudomonas soli. Next base: position 3,146,100 of record NZ_CP128543.1, on the reverse strand, counting down.
TTCACTCACGGAAGAGCAAGGCACGTAAATCTCACGCTGTCCGGGAACGTTTTTACAATTGAGGATGATGGGGTAGAGTTTAATCCTCTTGCACAACTGGATCCAGATAAAGCTTCCGCACGAAGCCATCTCGGCTCTCTTATGTTCTCGGCTTTTCAAGATGATTACCGAGGGGAGATTGGCATAACGTATGAAAGGATAAATAAAGACGGCATATGGAAAAATAAAATTTCCATTTCGTTAAGCAGTGGAGTTCACCTGCTACCACCATCCGAAATAATTGATATCCAAGTGGATCTGCATGAGATTTTTAGTAGGCGAGCATCTGAGCAATACGCCCAATCATTGGTGATTCCTGCCGGGGTGAAAGAAGTAGTCCTCACAGTAGGCAAAAGTCCAAACGGTAGCGGATGCTTCGGTTTTTTCCTCAGTATGCGCGAGCGGTTGCCTGCGCATGTGAAAATGACTGTATCTCACCCAAGAGGTGATATTATTGAAAAGTTCGGGCATTTACTTGGGGATCATGACATAATGTTTCAAGCAAGATAGCAGCCTTCTCCCAGGGCTTACATTTTTCGTAAGTCCTGGGTTGCTGTATGCGGACAGTAAAAACCGATGCTTCACCATGAATGAACAGCAAGGACGCAGCAATAATGAAATCCGAGATGTCAGAATTTTCCTACGACTTCGTCTTCACCAACGAGCTGATCACAGGGCCTGGTACTCATATAGTGGCTGCCCCCGAGTTTCCTTCACTATAGAAGGAGGGAAAACCGGGTGGTGGCTACGACGTCAGTTGCAAGCTATTCTCGGAGATCTTGGCTTTTAGCAGTAAATACCTAAGCCAACACTGCTGCCAGATCTCTAGCTACTCCGGTCACTGCCTTCATGGAAGGCTAGGCACTCTTTCTATCGCGCGGGCCACTTTTGATTATCGGTACCTGCCCGTTTCAGGGTTTGACCAGTGTCAGTTCACCTTCTTCAGCCAGCGGATTCACATAGAGCTGAGGGATATGAGCCTCACCGGGGTACTTCATCTCTAGCTGCGTGACAGCCCTATCAAATGCCTGGTGAACGTCCTGTCCAAAGCCGATCGATGCATAGAATCGCGCCGCGAAGTCTTTTGCTGCCACATCGGCGATAGCGCCATCCATGCCAATAGCTGCGAGAAGGTGCTCGGAACATTGTTCAGCCAGTTCACGGGAGTAACAGCAGTTGAACAGAGCGACCTTTAAGTATCGCTTGCTGCCTGCCACCGCGCGAAGCATCCCTTGCAACGGTACCACGTGGGGCTCACCAGTCGGCGTTTCCACCGCTAAGTGTCCTCCAGGGGTGCCATGTCCACTGAAGTGAATGACAGCAGGCTCGCTCTCGTCCAGAGCTTGAAGGATGTCCTCAGCCTGCACTGCCCAGTGCGAATCAACCTTCAGCGCGTCTCGATGTTTCGAGGCGCGAATATGGGCGTTTACCTGACGGATCTCATTTTGCAGATCCAACGCTTTCTCAGATTTGCGACCAGGGTCAGCACCAAAGAACAGAATCTGAATTTGCTCAGGTGGTTCCTTAAGCTTTGCCAGCTCCCGTTCGAGCTCATCTGCACGAGCCACTTGATAGGCGAGTCCGACTTGAAGAGAACCAAGCTGGCGACTCTTCGCCTGGGCATCCTGAAGTGCTTTTCTTTGTAATCGCTCCTGCTCAGCCTTGAGCTTACGGGCCTCGTTAATCTGCGCACGCTCCAGGGCTTTGTCTAGCCGCTGCTGATCGGCAGTGAGGCGAACCATTTCGCGGTTAATATCAGCGATGATTTTTGCAGCATCTGTCTCTGCCTTGGCTCGCAAACCGTCGTACCGCTGAGCCTGCTGTTGCTTTGTTCTGGCGGTCGCAGCAGACTGAGCCCGGGTTGCCTCCGCTGCGGCCTTTTGTGCGGCTTCACCATGCTTTGCCGCTTCATGGATCTTTCGCGAGTGCGACTCTCTCAGACGAGCAATTCGCTGCTGATGGCCGCGCACCAAACTGCGATAGTGATTTGAGCTCATGACTTCCCCTCAGCTTCCATGGCGTAGTAGCGGGAGCTTGGCTTATCAACGCTTCGCTTTACCAGTAGTTTTGAGAATCGCCGACCTTCAAATTGAAGACGGCCAGACGGACACCATCATGGACGACACCCTGGCTTACCTGAAAGACCGCTACAAGGATGAACAGGCCCGGTTCGACCACTTCGAGAACAAATGCGCTAAGTTCCTAACCGCCGTTTCGGTGGTGATCGCCGCATTGACGGCGCTCGCCAGCGCCAAGGGGAGGGTGCTTTTCGCCCTTAGCGGCCCGTGGGACGTCATTGCGCTTGGGTGCTTTTTGGCTGCAGCTTTCTGTGTGGTGTGCTCGTGGGGTCATGCCCTGAGCGCTCTGAGAATTCGGGACTGCCCAACGCTGCCGTACAGTCGCCAGACTGTAGAATGGATGAAAGCGGCTGATGCACCAGATCACCAGCAGCATGTCTACAACTGCTATATAGACACATTGGAAAAACTGAAGTCAGCCATCGACGAGAAATCCATACCTCTAGATTTTGCCTACAGCGAGATGGTCTACGCCGCCTGGGCGTTGTCGTTGTTAGCAGTAATCAACATCGGCAAGGAGCTATTTGCATGAGCAACGATCAGAAACCCAAGAATCAGGAAAACAAGACACCGCCGCCGCCGACCACTGAGTATCACCGACGCTCTGAGGAGCGCCCGGTGAACCGAAAAGATCAGCCAGACCGACGTTGATCCATAGTTCCCGTTGAATCAGAGGCTGTAGGCCAATGGATGTGATTACGCGCACCACCATGCCTGCAGCCTCGGATGACTCCCAATTATTAGAGTGGCCGGCAGGTTGTTATGCAACTGACCCAGGCAAATACGTCCCTTGCCTGCGACCGCAAGCGGAGCGCGCAGGCGTGAGGATGGAAGTCCCCAGGGACAAGACGCACGCCCAGCGGGCGGCTTGATTCACGACAGCCGTGCTCCCAGAGCCACGCTCATACAAGCTCTTTTTGTGCAAGGAAAGGTAAGGAGAGGAGGGGAAGCGATAGTCCAATCACTAACTCACCTAGGAAATTGTCAAGGCACGCGTCGACCGACGTACTTGGCTGAACGTTAACTGCTCGATTTTCAGGGCGGTTTCTATGGCATTCGGAAGCATTCTGTCGCCCCTTGCAGCATCAGCAATTGCGCCACGTAGCTGTCGAATCATTGCCTGGGCAGTTCCTGTCGGCATTCCTTTCGATTTTCCGGCAGCGTATAAGCATCAGGTAGCATCTCCCTGATCGAAATCCCTCGTGATTGAACGTAGTGTTTCAGGATCAAAACGAATTGAAGGCATAACGGCCTCTGGGTTTCCAGAGGGGCTCCAGGGTTATCGATCGAAGGCGAATGGCACGCTTCGGACGTCGTTTGTCGGCAGGCAAAATGCTCCCGATGGGAGGCGCTTGATGGTGCGCCAGTCGCGAATTAAGTGGAAAGCCCCAAAGCCCCGTATTTCCCAGGCCAAACCGAGCTCTTCGATAAATTAGTGGAATCTTCTATGGTTTTTCCACCAAAGAAACAAAATAAATCGTGATTTTCCACTAATTGTTTCTGCCAGATTCGTGACTTTCCACTAATTGTTTAAAATGATTTTCGAACCAATAGATATGTAAATCGGGCGAGATTTTCAGGGGGGACGAGACGAGGTAAGGCGGCGCACTGCCGCATACTTCCCTCAAGGCCTTACGCGGCCTGCTACAAATACTGTTTTACAAGCACGAGGAGGAGGTGAGAGCAGTCATTGAACTTCAATTCAGTCGCGATGAAAGTACGAGAACGGCACCACGACGAATGCCTTGGATGAGGAAGCCAGCTACCACAAACTGCTGACTTCGTTCGGCGAGTTGAGTGCCATCAAGGAAGTCATCATTGGCCCGCTTTGCTCATGGAGCCTCGAACAGGTTCAGGTGAAGTCTTCGTCAGGACGAGGCAGTTATCGTTCGGCAGTCCGTCGATATGAATGCGGGGCGGTTCACTCCACCCCGAATCCAAGTCTGGATGATCTATGGGCTGGTGCGTGATTTGAAGAAAGATAGACCTCTGTCGCGAGTTCTTGCAGCATTTCCCTGTACGGGCGATTGCTGACCTTCAGGTTGAGAGCGAAGTGGTTTACACCTGCCTCTTGTGCGTTCAGCAGATACACTCTGAACGCCTTGGCACCTGCCCTGAGTCCGCCGTGGGTGCGTCGCAGGGGAGCGTCTGAATCCTCAGCCAGATCCACGAGTACTCCCACTCCAAATGGTTTAAACGCCGTGGCTTCTTTCTCGATTAGCGCACCTTTCTACTGGCCTGCAACACTGATCAGATCCGTAGGTTCCGGTGCGGAGCGTATCAGGCCATCCATGTGCTCCGCGATCCACGGTAAAGACTGTTGTGCCTGTTAGCACTCTTCGAGCGCATCCAGCGGAGATAAAATATCCTCCTTGATTAGCCCAAGATTCGCGTTCTTCAGGAAGAAATAGAACGTGGAATCAACGACCTTCAACTGACGAGAGTTTGAATCGTACGCGAGCACTGGTGGATTGATACCCTTGCCGGACTGCATGCCGGTGAGACCGGTAAGCGCATTCGTGAGATGCGCGATCTTTAGGTTCTCAGCACGGTGGTGAACTCGCTTGATCGCTGGCAGCATCGCATCGGCGCTGAGTCCACCGTTAAACCCGTCAAAGCCAACCTCAAGGATGTGCATGATGACGTAGTAGCTTAGGAAGTAGGGGATAGGCTTCGATTTATCTACCGTCGCTGCATTACCGCAGGCGATAGCTTCTAGATTCTTGAGATGTCGTCCAGAATAGTCGCTCGTTTTTTTGTCGATGGCTCTGGCCAGGGCCTTCGGATCATCCATAAACTTGTTGGCGACCTGATAACCTTTGACACCGTGCTCCAAACATGTGTACTTGATGAGTTCCTGGAAAACCCCGACACTGCTGAACGCACTGTCAATGCACTCTTCCACCAGCGCAGTCGCCATCTTCACGTTGAGCAGATCCTCGCCTTTCTTGACGATTCGACGGAAGTCCTCATCGCTCCATGGCTCAACCGGCACCTCGGCCAGGCGATCCTGCAGTTCGCCATTGAACTGGTTGAGTCTGTTGGCCTCTTTCCAGACACCCAAAATGATGAATTTTATTTTGAGGTCGTGAAAGCTCCGCAAATCAAATGCGAACTCTCTCTGGACTTCCTCTGAAAGGTAGTGGAAGTTTTCTAAGATGATTGGCTTGGCCGTCCCGTGCTCCCTTATCAGGCTAGCAACATCATCTGGTAGGTCAAGGTTGTATTCGATGCGGTCGTACTTGAGCTCAAGCTTGCTGGAGTGTTCAACATCCGCCGCAATTTCTCCGCGCCCACGAATCACGGCAATCGTGCCCTGAATCGATGCTTTGCCACGAATTTTAGAGGCATCTCCCGTACCTTCCGTATAGGAAGCAAGCAATGGCACGTCGTATTTCCTGACAATTGCCTGGTAAATATTCCGGAGCGTAGTCTTAGGGGAAAGAGTGATTACGATGCTGTCATCGTAGTTGATATGCTTCTTGACCAAAGCAGTTTTGCCTTGCTTTGACGCTCCGTAGACCACGATTTGCTGGTCGGTGTGGAGGGCCGCTAAGAATGCATCATCGACATGATCCCGTTCTACATAGCTGGCTACATCATTACCGCTGACACCAAAAACGTCTTCCACCGTTAACGCTGAAACCACAGCTGCCTCCCTTCGTAAGCGTAACCTTTCAATGTGATGCCGATTTGACATCAATAGTTTCACCTTGGGAAGCTTTTTTGCATGCGATGCGTGCTCCAAAGGGCCGGTTTAGAACGCTGAGCACGAGCTGGTAGCTAACATGGGCTTTGAGTCAGGGACACGCGTTAGGTAGCAACCAACTCATCGGGGTTTTGCAATGCATCAATCGATGCGGCTTGCCTTTCTGATGTGTTCAACTTCTTGGATTTTGGTAAATGATGCGGGCCTCTTACGTCTCGGGCGCTGGGAGCTCGGAATGTCCACTTAAATCTTCAAATGGCGCTGGAGCCCTTGTCCTGCAAGGCTTTCAGGGTTGGTGGGGTTTCGCAGCGTCAAAACCGATTCCACTAATTTCTCCTTGGCCGAGAGAGCTATTCCATTTGGAGTGCATTTTTAAAAAGCTATGCAGATCAATGCTTTACGATTTTTTGGCGGAAGAATTTTTCCACTTATTTCGTTAAAAAATCCGGCCGAATCGCGGCGCCTGGTGTGCTGAAGGCCCCGGAATACAAGGGCTTGAGGGTGTTGGCGGGGGACATTCCACTCAAAACGCGATTGGTGCAGATGGATCGTGAAGAAGAGTATGGGGATTACGAAACGCTGACACAGGAGGTCACCTCCCGCAATACGTCATTTAACATAATATACATTATGCGTAGGTTCGTATTGAGCAGTACGCCCAGAGGGAGGCCAGATTCCAGCCTCCACCAAGCCCATTTCCAATCCACTCACTCGAATCTCAATCCTTTCGGCACTTCATACCGGCCGCCGTCATAATTCAGGCTGAACCTTTTCGTCTGCGTGGCACGCTCGATTTCCTGACAGTCATCAGCGCCCTTGGGAACACTTTGGCTCCCGGTCGATATCTCGGTAACCCGCAATTTGCTGAAACCGTCCTTGCCGGGTTTTCCCATTGCCAGCGTCCGTTTGATCTCACCGAATTCTCCAGCGCAGACACCATCCCATTCGCCGTGACTCTCGCTCACAACCAAGTGCCTCGTGATCTGCCGCAGTTGCGAACCGTCGTTCACGTACAGGCTCAGGGTTTCACTGCTGAACGGATTGACCCGTGACGATCCTGTGTGACGAATGCGCACGCCAAATGCTCGTAAGCCTGGTGCTAGCTGATAGCGCGCAGTGTCCAGCGTCAGGCCTGAAAACTGCACCGCATCGGAGACGATCGCCGCCTCCTGGTAATGATGGGCAATGATCTTGCCGCTGCTGGCATCGGCCACCAGTACATCCAGGCTGTAATCGCCTTGCCCGTATTCATCAACGTTCACCTTCAACGGCAAGGCTGCCAAGACCTGGCTGGTATCTGCCGGATTGACCTTGCAGACTGCAAAGTCGCTGGCTAGCGACAGTGTCGGGTGCAAGGCCTGGGCCCAGGTTTGCAGGTTCTTCGTGCAGTCGCCCCAGGCGATCATGGGGGCAAACAACAGCGGTAAAGCGGTGAATCTACGCATGGTCGACGTCTCATTCCTTTGAGGATAAGTGAGCTGGATGCACACTACACAGGGTCTCTGGCGTCAGCAAACATCCGTACGCCCTGCCCGACTTTTTTATGGCATAAACATATAACTCAACTAAATATTCATTTAGTTGAGTTATATGAGGCATCTCCTCACCGCACCTCAGCGCCGTTCTTTTCCCCCTGCGAAATACCTCCAACCATCTATGCTCACCAAACCCACCCCACGGAGCCTGTTCGAAAATGGACATTCGCCAGAAAACCATCGGGTTCGGTCTTGTCAGCATCCTCGCCGCCCTGTTGCTTGGTGGCAGCGGCCTGCTCGCCGAGCATGACCAGAACCAGGCGTTGCAGCGCAGCGAGGCCAGCATGGCCGCCCTGCGCAACCACATGGAAGGCGACATGATGCACGATGCGCTGCGCGCCGATGTGCTGGCCGCCCTGCTGGTCAAGCCGGGCGATGCTGACAACGCCAACCAGGTGCTGGCCGACCTCGACGAACACGCAAAGTGGTTCCGCAGTGTCGTGCAAAGCAACCTGGAACTGCCCCTGGACGCCGACCTGCACCAGGCCATCAATGACCTCGGCCCCCTCCTCGACCACTACATCGCCAGCGCCACGTCGATCATCCAGCTGGCATTGCAGTCGCCTGAACAGGCCCAGGCGCAGCTGCCGGCCTTTGTCACTGCTTTCAAGGAGCTGGAGCAGCGCAACAGCACCCTGAGCGACCTGATCGCCGGCAATGCCGACAAAAGCCGCGAACAGAGCACCGCCACCCTGCACCGGGGCATCAGCGTGCTGGTGGGCGGGATGATTTTGGCCACGCTGGCGTTGGCGCTGTGCACCTTCCTGCTGCTTCGCTCCATCCTGCGGCCGTTGAGCCAGACCATGGTGGTTGCCGAGCGTATCGCCCAGGGCGACCTCACCACCGCGATCGAGGTCCACGACCGTGACGAAACCGGGCATCTGTTGCGTTCGCTGGCGGACATGCGTGACAGCCTGGGCAACATGATCAAGGCCATCCATGAAGAGAACCTGCTGCTGCGCGAAGTGGCCGATGAACTGGGCCAGGCTTCCAGCAGCCTGGTGCAACGCAGCAGCCAGCAGTCCGACAGCGCCGTGAGCATGGCCTCGGCCACCGAGCAGATGATTGCCAACCTGGCGCGGATCGCCGACCACGCCCGCGATGCGCAGGCCATCTCCGGGCAGTCCGAGCGCCTGGCCAGCGACGGCGGCGAGGTCATCCTCAACGTGGTCGGCGGCATGCAGGGGATCGACGAGGCGGTCAACCGCTCCTCTGAAACCATCACCGTGCTGGGGCAAAGCTCGGAAGAAATTCATTCGATCATCCAGGTGATCAACACCATCGCCGAGCAGACCAACCTGCTGGCCTTGAACGCGGCCATCGAAGCCGCCCGTGCCGGCGAGGCCGGGCGCGGCTTTGCCGTGGTCGCCGACGAAGTACGCGGCCTGGCCGGGCGCACGGCGCAGTCGACCCGGGAGATCACCGGCATGATCGAACGCATCCGGCAAAGCACGGGCAACGCCGTCGACAGCATGCAGACCGGCGTCACCCGGGTGCGTGCCGGCGTGGAGCTGGCCACCCAGGCCGGAGCGTCGATCCAGCAGATTCGTGAAGGCGCGCGCCGCGCCGCGTCGGTGGTCGAAGAAATCTCGCAGACCATCGGCGAGCAGACCCGGGCCAGCCAGGATGTCGCCCATCAGGTAGAACTGATCGCCCGCATGTCGCGGGACAGCACCGACACCACGCGGCAGCTAGCCTCGGCGGCGCAGCGCCTGGGCGAGATTGCCCAGGGCATGCAGGCGAGCGTGTCGCGGTTTCGCGTGTGACTGGGCAGGCGCTTGCCGGCGCCCTGCCCTCGCCCGGCGCTACTGGCTCAGCGCCTTGGCCACTGCGTTGACGAACACCGCCTGCTCGTCATACAGCGAGCCGGGGCTTTCGGCGTTCTTCCAGGTCGACCACTGCACCACCACCAGGCGCTCCGCCGGGTTGATGGCGATGCTCTGGCCGAAGATGCCCAGGGCCCAGAACGTCTGGTCGCTGGTGGCAGTGCGTTTGGGTTCGGCATCGCTGTCCGGGGCCGGGGCGTTGTACCACCACTGGTAGCCGTACTGCCCCTTGGGCGCGGCGGCCGTCACTGAGCCCTTGGCCTGGGTCCAGTGGGTGGAACGCGCGATCCAGTCGTCCGGGAGCAGCTTTTCGCCCTGCGGCAATTGGCCGCCACTGAGCACGAACTGGCCGAACCGTCCCCAGTCACGCAATGTTGCATTGAAACCGTGGCCGCCCATGTCCACCTTGCCGGGCACCAGCGCATGCCAGACCCCGGCCTGCTGCATGCCGTAGCGGCTCCACACGCGGCTCTGCAGGTACTCGGCGATGGTCATGCCGGTGGCGTTTTCCAGCACCCGGCCCACCAGCCAGGCGCCGCCGGTGTTGTACGACCAGACTTCGCCCGGCTTGACCCCGGGCTTGCGCTTGACCGAACGCACCAGGTCGAGCACGCAGTGATAGGGATCGGCGGTAGCCTCGCACTGGGTCATGTGCGAGAAGTCCGAATCCTTCGAGGCGTAGTTCTCGTCCCAGACGACGCCCGAGGTGTGCTGCAACAGCTGCTGCAGGGTCACGTCCTGCCACTCGGAACCTTCCAGCTCCGGGACATAGCGGCTGATCCGGTCATCCAGCGAATGGATCTTGCCTTCCTTGACGGCGATGCCCACCAGCACGCTGACCACCGACTTGGCCACCGAGCGCGATGTCCACAAGGTCTGCGGGGTGTTGCCCTTGCCGTAGTGCTCATAAGCGATCTTGCCATCCTTGAGCACCAGCAGGCCGGTCACGCTCTGGTTGGCCAGGTAGTCCGCCAGGTTGTGGGTCTTGCCGGCCAACTGGTAGTGCACGTCGCTCAGTTTGTGGCTGGTCTGCGGCAAGGGGTATGGCGTGGCGCCGCGCGGGGCGAAGACATCGCCGCCGTACAGGCGATAAGTGTTGCGAAAGCCCACGACCCGGGTGTCCTGGCCCCAGGTGAGCATGTCCTTGGCCGCCGGCAGCACCTTGTCGAAAGGCTGCGGGCAAGGCTCAAGCCCCGGCACGCCGCAGGCCCCCTGGCTGTCGGCCGCCTGGGCCGCACCGGCCAGTGCGGCGAGTGCCAGTGCCAGGATGGAAAGACCGTTGAACGACTTCTTTATTGTTATTGGCCGCATCGGAGGGCTCCTCGAAAAGCGCGGAAATACGCTGCCCCGAGTGTCTGCAACTTGAGCCAGCGGGAAAAGCACAATAAATTTGCCTTCACTATTAAAAAAACTAACAACCAAGGAATGCCCATGGCCGAAGATCGCCTGCCCCCGCTCAACGCCGTGCGTGCGTTCGAGGCCGCTGCCCGCCTGGGCAGCTATGTCGCGGCTTCCCAGGCGCTGCACGTGACCCAGCCGGCGATCGGCCGGCATGTGAAAAACCTCGAGGACTGGCTGGGTGTACGCTTGCTCGAGCGCTCCCCGCGCGGGGTGACCCTTACCCTGCCCGGCGCCCATTACTACAAGGCCGCAGCGCAGGCGCTGCAGATCCTCGCCGACGCCGGTGCGCGCCTGGGGCAACGTGGTGACGAGCGCTGGCTGCGCATCCTCTGTGTGCCGGCGTTCGCCTCACGCTGGCTGACACCGCGTATCGACACCTTGCGCAGCCTGCGCCCGGACCTGAGGATCGCCATCGAGCCCAATGCCACGTTCACCAGCGTGGATGCCCGCCAGGCGGATCTGGGCATCGCCTTCGGCCTGCCGGGTGAGTTGAGCGGTGTACGCGAGGTGTTGATCCGCCCGAAGGTATTCGCGGTATGCGCGCCGAGCTACCTCGCGCAGTTGCCGGCAGGGCTGAGCGCTGCCGACCTGCCCGCCTTGCGGCTGGTCCATGTCGATGACGGCACCTGGTGGAACAGCTGGTTCGCCGCCAATGGCCTGAGGGTGCGGGTCAAGGCCGATACTTCGCATATCAGCAACGATATCGTGCTGAACCTTGCCCAGCGCGGCCACGGTATCGCCCTGGCCACTGAGGTGCTGGTCGGACGTGAACTGCGCGAAGGCAGCCTGGTGCGTTGCGTGGAACAGGCCGTGGCGCTGGAGAGCTACCAGTTGCTGACGCCGCCCCAGCCGCCGAGTGCCGATGCGTTGTGGTTCATGGATTGGCTAGGGAGCAGCCTGCGCGAGGAGTATCCGGATGCGCTGTGAGCCTTGCACCGGCTACGCCGGTGGTCGCGGGGCATCGGCGCACCTCCGCTCCCAAACGGCGTTCGCTAGAAATCCACCGAGGTGGAGAACAACAACGACCGCGGCGTGCCCAGCCCACCAGACAGGCCGCTGCCGTCGCCACCGTTCCACGAGCCGATCCAGTAGGCCTTGTTGGTCACGTTCTGCACGGTGGCACGCAAGGTGACCGGCTTGTCCGAGACCTTCAGGGTATACCGGGCGCCGAGATCGAAAATCGTGTAGGACGGCAGCGACAGGTTGTTGGCATCGGTGGCATAGCGCCGGCCGGCATAGTTGGCGTTGCCGGTCAGGGTCAGCCCGGGCATCTCGCGCAGGTCATACTCGACGCCGAGCTTGGCCAGCACCTTGGGCACGCCGGTGGCCTGGTTGCCTTCGTTTTCCTTGCGAATCGATTTCGTCAGCTCGGCCTTGGTGTAGGACGCACCGCCCAGCAGGCGCAGGCCCGGCTCGAGCTCGCCGAAGAACGACCACTCCAGGCCACGGTTGCGCTGTTCGCCGTACACGCCGTAGATCTGCGTCAGCGGATCGGTATAGGCGCTGGGCTTTTTCACCTGGTAGACACTTACCGTGTGCGCGAAGGTGCCCAGGTCGAGCTTGGCGCCCAGTTCGTACTGCTTGGTCTGGTACGGCGCCATGATCGCGCCGGCGTTGCGCGCGTTGTCCGGGGCGATGCCGCCCTGGCTCAGGCCTTCGATGTAGTTGCCGTACAGCGACAGTTCGTCGGTGACCTTGACCAGCAAGGCCGTGGCCGGCGAAACCCGGCTTTCATCGTAGGCCTTGGAAGTACGCTGGTGGTTGCCGTCGTAGTTCGACGCGCGCACGTTCTGGTGGCGAGCGCCGACGGTCCACTGCACCTTGTCATCGAGGAACGACATCGTGTCGAGCAAGGCTTCGCTGCTCAGTCGGGCGCGCATGCGCGACGTGACGTTGCCGTACTCGCCGATCTCCGGGCGCGGGCCATAGTCCAGGTTGTAGTAGTTGGTGAGGATGCGTGTCGGCAGGCGCTTATCCTTGAAACTGTTCTCGGAGTCGTAGCGGGTGGCCGCCAGCGACCAGGCGTGGTCGACCGGGCCAGTGGCGAAGCGCCCGCGCAGGCCGACTTCGCCGGACTTCTGCTCGCCATCTCGAGCCGAGCGGATCGGCGTGGCGGAGATGTCGCCGGCATCATTGAGCAGCATGCCGCTGGTCATCAGCGCGTTGTAGCCCCCTTCCCGATGGCCCCAGCCGGCGAATGCGGTGAGCGAGTCGTTGAGGTCGTACTCGCCGCGCAGCACCACGGTGTCGGTGTCGTTGACGGTGTAGCCCCACTCCGGGGCCAGCGAGTGATCGCCCTTCTTGGCCTTGGGCAGGTGGGTCACGCCGGGGCTGATCGAGGCAATGCCGAAATAGTTGACCCCGTCCATGCGTTCGCGCTGGTGATAGTAGTCCAGCGACGCCCTCGCCCGCTCGCCGCGCCAGTCCAGGGCCAGGGACGACAGCTGCATGCGGTGCTGCTGGTCGTCCACCGGGGTGTCGCCGTCGCGGTAGACGCCATTGAAGCGCACGCCGAACTGTTTCTGGTCGCCGAAGCGGCGGCCGATATCGGCATGCATGCCGGCCAGGCCATCGGACTCGTAGGAGGCGGTCAACCGGGCCAGGGGCTCGTCGCCGGCACGCTTGGGCACGATATTGATGCTGCCGCCGACGCTGCCGTCTGGCGGCATGCCGTTGAGCAGCGCCGACGGGCCCTTGAGCACCTCGATGCGCTCGGCAAGCTCGGTGGAGCCGCGCATGTTCGGCGCCATGCTCGGCAGGCCGTTGAAGGTGATGTCGTTGCCGGTGCTGTACAGGCCGCGGATAAAGAACGTCTCGAAGATGCCGCGCTTGCTCGGCACGTAGACCGACGGATCGGTGGCACCGATCACCGAGCCGATGTCCTGGGCCTGGCGGTTCTCGATGTATTCCTTGGTGTAGCTGATGGCGTTGAACGGGGTTTCGCTGAAGTCCTTGTTGCCCATCAGCCCTACCCGGCTGCCCGAGCCAACCTGGCCCCCGGCATATTCCGGTGGCGGGGCGCCGAGGGCGTCACGGGTTTCCTGCACCAGGGTTTCCGGCAGGGTCAGGCCCTCTTCCTTCACATCGGGGGTTTGCTGCTGTGCCGAGGAGGTGCTGCGTGGCGGTTGCGCGAAGGCGTTGCCGGCGATGGCGGCCATGCCCAGCAGCACGGCCATGCGCAAGGCCCTGCGGGGCAGTTTCGGTGCCTGGGGATGTTGCAGTGGAGGCATGAGGGATTCCTTTCTGGACGCAATGGTAATGTTTCTCATTAGTCATTCCGTACGAGTCGGCGAATCCCTCAACAGAAATTACAGTCACTTGGCCACTATCGGCTTAACCACCACAGGGACCAAAGCGGGGGCTCAGCGCTGATATCCCTTCACCACCTCGTCCGCTACCCGCTCCAGGCAGGTCACGCTGGCGGTGCACAGGTACCAGGTCTGTGGATCGACGAATACCACATGGCCGTTCTTCCACGCCTTGGTCTGGCGCAGCAGCGGGTTGTCCAGGGTCTCGCGGTCCAGCGCGGCGCGGCGCTCCATCACCGCGGTGCGGTCGATCACGTAGAGGATGTCCGGGTCGGCCTGGTGGATGAACTCGTTGGAGATCGGCTGGCCATGCAGGCCAGCCTGCATGTCGTCGCTGGCCGGCTTGACCCCGAGGGTGTCGAAGATGAAGCCGTAGCGCGAACGCACACCGTAGGCGGTGAACGCGCCGTTGTTGTGCAGCACCACCAGCGCCTTTTCCGGACGCCCGTCGGTCACCTTGCGCACCTGGGCCACCTTGGCATCGATGCGCGCGGCGGTTTCCCGGGCCAAGTCTTGCTTGCCGAGAATTTGCCCGACGGTCAGCAGGTGCTGCTTGGCGGTGTCGATGACATTGCCCTGGCGGTTGTCCATGTCGATGTCGTAGTGCACCGTCGGCGCGATCTGGCTCAGCTCCTGGTAGCTCTGCGCCTGCAGCGGCGAGATCAGGATCAGGTCGGGCTTGAGCGCATGCAGGCGTTCGAGGTTGGGCTGGATGGTGGTGCCAACGTCCGCCACCTTGGGGTCATCGCGGTATTTGGCCAGGAAGCCCGCCACATAGTCCTTGGCGATGCCGACCACCGGCGCGCCGAGCTGGTCAAGGGTGTCCAGCTCGCTCATGTCGAAGGCCACCACGCGTTGCGGCTGGTGCTCGACCAGCGTGGTGCCCAGGGCGTGCTCGACCTTCACCGGGGCGTAGTCGGCGCTGGCGGCGCGCGCCTGCTCCTGCGGGGCCTGGTCGCAGCCCGGCAACGCGGCCGCCACGGCGGCGGCCAGGAGTATCTTGCAGATTCCGTTCATACCAGCTCTCTCGATAGTGATGGGTTGAAGTAGTTGCAGACGAAACCCTGCGCGCTCGGCAGGATCTCGAACGCCAGGCCGAACAACGCGCGCAGGTTGGCCTCGTTGACCACCTCGGCGACCGGCCCGTGGCTGTGCACCGCGCCCTGCTTCATGGCGACGATGTGGTCGGAGTAATTAGCGGCGAAGTTGATGTCATGCACCACCAGGATCACCGTACGGCCCTGCTCGTCGCAGAGCCTGCGGATCGCCTGCATGATCTGCACCGCGTGTTTCATGTCGAGGTTGTTCAGCGGCTCGTCGAGCAGCAACAGGTCGGTACGCTGGGCGATGGTCATGGCCAGGAAGGCCATCTGCCGCTGGCCGCCGCTGAGTTCGTCGAGGTAGGCGCGGCGCAGCGGCTGCAGCCCCAGAAAATCCAGGGATTCGTCGATTACCAGGTGGTCGTCGGCGGTCAGCAGGCCGCGGCTGTAGGGGAAGCGGCCGAAGGCGACCAGATCCTCGACGGTCAGGCGCAGGTTGAAGTCCAGTACCTGGCGCAGGGTGGCCACGCGGCGGGCGTAGTCGGCGATGGCGATGCGGCCGATGTCCTGGCCGTCAAGCAGGATGCGCCCGCGGCTTGCCGGCAGCAGTCGGGCCATGCACATCAGCAAGGTGCTCTTGCCGGCGCCGTTGGGGCCGATCAGCGAGGTAACCTGGCCAGCCGGGAAAGCCAGGCTCACGTCTTCGAGCACGGTCTTGTCGCCATAGGCCTTGTGCAGGTGTTCGAGGGTGATCATGGGGTGCCTCGGGTACGGACCATCAGCGCGAGGAAGTACGCGCCGCACACCAGGTTGACGAGGATGCTCACGCTGGTCCGGTAGTTGAACAGATGCTCGACCAGCAGTTGGGCGAGCAGGAACATGCCGATGGCCACGGCGCAGGCCAGTGGCAGGGTCACCTGGTGCCGGGCGCTGCGTGCCAGGGCGTAGGCGATGTTGGCGACGAATACCCCCATGAACGCGGTCGGCCCCACCAGACTGGTCGACACCGCCACCAGCACGGCGATCAGCGCCATTTGCAAGCGCAGGCAGCGGCCATGGTCCAGGCCCAGGGCAATGGCTTGGTCGCGGCCCAGCGCCAGCACGTCGAGCACCCGCGTGCCGCGCGCCACCAGCACTGCCACTGCCGCCACCAGCAGGCCCGAGTACAGCACCTGGGCCGGCTGGGCGCGGTTGAAGCTGGTGTAGCCCAGGCTCTGCAGAATCGAGAACTCCCCCGGGCTGGTCTTGAGCTGGATGAACTGGGTGAAGGTACCCAGCACCATGGTCAGCACCAGCCCCAGCAGCAACAGGCGGTAGACATCCCCGCGCCCCTCGCGCAGCAGCCAGCGCTGCAGCAGCCACGAGTAGCCGAGCATCAACGCCATCGACAGCAGCGCGTTACCCTGCGCGCCGAGCAGCGCCACGCTGCCGGTGCCCAGCCACAGCACCAGCACCGCCTGGAACAGCAGGTAGATGCCTTCGTAGCCCATGATCGCCGGGGTCAGCACACGGTTGCCGGCCAGGGTCTGGAAGATCACCGAGGACAAGGCGATGCACACCCCGGCCACCACGATCGCGCCCAGGCGCACCAGGCGCTTGGGGATCACGTAGCTGAAGTCCAGGCCAGAGCCCAGCAACAGGAACGCCAGCACCAGGGCCGGCAGCAACAACCAGGCGGCGCGGCGCATCATTTGCACTTCCACAGGATCAGCACCAGGAACAGCACACCGCCGACACTGCCGGCGGTCAGGCCAATGGGCACTTCGTAGGGGTGGATCAACAACCGGCCGAGGATGTCGCAGGCCAGCAGCAACGCCGCGCCGCACATGGCGACGATGGGCAAGGTGCGCTTGAGGTTCTCGCCGTAGCGCAACGCCACCAGGTTCGGCACCACCAGGCCGACGAAGGGGATCGCGCCCACGGTGATCACCGTGGCCGACACCGTTACCGCCACCAGCACCAGGCCGAGGATCGCGGTGGCCGCGTAGTTCAGGCCGAGGCTGGTAGCCATGCCCTCGCCCATGCCCAGCACGGTGAAGCGCTGGGCATATAGATAGGTGAGCACGACGATCGGCAGGATCAGGTAGATGATCTCGTAGTTGCCCTCGATCACCCGCGAGAAGTCGCCCAGCAGCCAGCCCTGCATGCTCTGCAGGATGTTGTGGCGATAGGCATAGAACTCGGCGATGGCGCTGAGCACGCTGCCGTACATCAGGCCGATCACTGGCACCAGCACCAGGTTGGTGAAGCGTATGCGGCGAATGATCGCCACATACGCCAGGCTCGCCAGCAGGCAGAACACCAGGGCAAACAGCATGCGCCCGGTGGCCCCGGCACCCGGCAGCACGGTCAGGGCCACCAGGATGCCCAGCTTGGCCGCGTCGAGTCCGCCGCAGGTGGCCGGCTCGACAAAGCGGTTGCGCACGATCTGCTGCAGGATCACCCCGCAGATCGACAGGCCGACACCCGTCAGCACCAGTGCCGCCAGGCGTGGCAGGCGGCTGGCGGTGAGGGTCAGCCAGGCATCGTCGGAGGCCGACAGCAAGGCCGACCAGGACATCTGGCTGGCCCCGACCATCAGTGAAACGCCACACAGCAGCAACAGTGTTGGCAGCAACAACCGACTCAAGCGGTCACTCCATCGCCTGCGGCCTCACCGATGCGCCAGCCCTTGGCGGCCCGGCGCTGCTCGAGGAAGTGCGCGTACAAGCCACCCTCGGCAGCCAGCTGGGCATGGGCGCCCTGTTCGCGGATACGCCCTTCGTCCAGCACCACGATCTGGTCGGCCATGGCCACCGTCGACAGCTGGTGGGCAATGACGATCAGCGTGCGCTTGCCGCGCAGCCGTGCCAGCGCCTCGGCGATAGCCGCCTGGTTCTCGGCGTCCAGCGCCGCGGTGGCCTCGTCGATCAGCAGGATCGGCGCGTCCTTGATCAGCGCGCGGGCAATCGAGATGCGCTGGCGTTCGCCGCCGGACAGGCGCGCACCGCCCTCGCCCACCGACGTGTGCAAGCCTTCGGGCAGACGTTCGAGGATCTCCTGCACCCCGGCCAGCCGCGCCGCCTCGAGCACTTCGGCCTCGCTGGCGTCGGGTTTGCCCAGGCGGATGTTGTCGGCGATGCTGCCCTGGAACAGGTAGGCGTCCTGGAAGATCTGGCTGATCTGCCCGGCCAGCTGTTCGGCGGACATCTGCCGCACATCCACCCCGCCGACCTTGACCCGGCCCTGGGTGACGTCGAAGAAACGGGCGATCAGGCGCACCAGGGTAGTCTTGCCCGAACCCGATGCGCCGACCAGCGCCGTCATGCTGCCGGGCGCGATGTCCAGGCTGACCTCGCGCAGTACCTCGGGCTGGTCGTCGCCGTAGCGGAATCCGACCTGCTCCAGCTGCACCGAGCCGTCGGCCGGCGGCTGCGGTGCGGCGGGCTCGGGCAGCGGCTCGACGGCCAGCAGCTCGGCTACCGCCTGCAACTGGCCGCGGGTACCGCGCAGCACCTCGCTGTAGCCGGCCACATCCAGCAGCGGGTCGATGAAACGGGTCGCCAGCACCAGCGCAACCAGGGTGGCGATCACCGTTGCGTTGTCGAAGCCTGCGCCGGCCTGCTCGCCGAGCCACAGCGTGGCGACCACCAGCAACGCGGCGAAGCTGGCCTGCACCGCCCAGACGTTGAGCACCGATGACAATGCCGACAGCTGGATCAGCTTGCGCGCCGCCTGTTGTTGCTGGGCCACGGCCTGCTCCAGGAAGCGCGTTCCGCCCTGTTCGCCATTGAAGGCACGCAGCACCGACTGCGCCTGGGCGAACTCGACCATGCGCTGGCTGGTCTGCGCGGTGTCGCGCTGGTAGCGCTGGTCGGCGCGCTGGCCAAGGCGCATTGTCGCCAGCATCACCAGGGCCAGCAGCGGCAGGCTGACCAGGGCCACCAGGCCCAGGCGCAGGTCGACCAGCAACAGCGCAACGAGGATCACCAACGGCGTCACCACCCCGGTGAACAGCGGCGTGAACACATGGGCCGGCAGTTGCGCGATCTCCATCATGCCCTGGGTGGTGACATGGCTCAGGCGCGCGGTGTTGGCGGCATTGAACCAGCCCACCGGCAGCGTGCCGACATGCTCGCCCAGGCGCTGGCGACCACCGCGCAGCACGGCAATGCCCACCGCGATGCCGGCCTTCTCCACCCGGCGCCGCAGGTACCAGCACACCACCACGCCCAGGGCCAGCAGTGCCAGCCACTGGCCGGCGGCCTCCAGCTGGTTGCCCAGCAGGTGGCGCAGGATCGGCACCAGGGTGACGATGGTCAGCCCGCACAGCACGCCATACACCAGCGCCAGGCGGATGTAGCGGCGCAGGAACACGGCGTCGTCGCCGAGCAGTCGAACGAAAATCCCCAACATGATCAGTGCTCCTCCACCTGCGCGGTCGCCCGCGTCTTCGCATAGCCGCCGGCGGCCCACAAGCGGGCATACAGCCCGCGACGGGCCAGCAGTTCGTCGTGATTGCCGCGCTCGGCGACGGTGCCCTGGTCCAGCACCAGGATCTGGTCGGCGTGCATCACCGTGTCCAGGCGATGGGCGATCACCAGCAGCGTGCGCCCCCGGGCGAAGCGCGACAGCGCCTGTTGCAGCTTGACTTCGTTCTCGGCGTCGGCCGCCGCGGTGGCCTCGTCGAGCACCAGCACCGGCGGGTCGAGCAGCACCGCGCGGGCAATGCTCAGCCGTTGCAGCTCGCCGCCGGAGAACTGCACGTCCTCGCCGATCACCGCGTCGTAGCCACGCGGCTGGGCGAGGATGCGCTCGTGGATATTGGCAATCCGCGCCGCCGCCTCGATCTGCTCCTGGCTCGCCGAAGGCCGGCCCAGGGCAATGTTCTCGCGCACACTGGCATGGATCAGGCGCACGTCCTGCAGGACAAAGCCGATGCGCCGGTACAGTTGCGCGCTGTCGATCTGCCGCAGGTCAACGCCGCCCAGGGTGATACGCCCGGCACTGGGATCGAAGAAGCGCAGCAGCAGGCGCGCCAGGGTCGACTTGCCGGCGCCCGAGGCGCCGACCACCGCCGTCACCGTGCCCGGTTCCAGGGTGAACGACACCTCGCTCAGCACCGGATTGCGCGGGTCGTAGTGATAGCCCAGGCCCTGCACCTCGATGCGCGCATCGGCCGGCAGCTTGCCGGCGCCCTGGCCGTCGGTCTCCAGCACCGCCGTGTTCAGCAGCGCCTGCACGCGCTGGGCGGCACCGGTGGCGTTGTTCAGGTCGTGGGTGATATAGGCCAGCAACAGCAGCGGCGCACAGATGCCCGGCGCCACCAGGGCGAACGGCAGCACCTGCACCGGGGTGATCCAGCCCAGGCCGACGAACAGCGTGCCGAACGCCAGCACCACGCCCAGTACCGACACCGGCGCGATCATCGCGTTGGCATTGGCCATGGCGCTGACCAGCGGCCGGGTGAAGTCGGTGAAGGCCGCGGCGAAGGCGTCCACCGCCTCGCGGTAGCTGCCATGTGCCTTGCGCTGGCCACCGAAGGCCTTGACCACCGGGATGCCGTTGACGAATTCGACCACCGCCTGGTTGATCCGCCCCATGCCGGCGCCGAAGGCCTGCATGTTGCGGGCGCTGGCCTGGTGGGCACGGGCGAAGAACAGGAAGAACAGCGGGAACGGCAGCATCGATACCAGCGCCATGCGCCAGTCCATGGCGAACAGGTAGACGATCGATGCCAGCACTGCCCCGGCGCTGCGTCCGAGGGTGGTGTAGAAGTGCGCGGTGAGGCTGTGCAGGATGCCGATATCGTCCTGCATGGCCTGCTTCACCTCGCCGGAGGCGCGGCTGGTGAACCAGCCCAGCGGTACCCGTGCCAGGCGGCGGATGATTGCCAGGCGCAGGGTGCCGGTGATTTGGTTGTCGGCCAGGTGGGCCACCAGGTCGCCCAGCGAAATCAAAGCCATGCCGACGAACAGGCAGCCCAGCCCCAGCACGATCACCGGCCAGGCCTGCGCGACGCCCTGCCCTTCGGCGAACGCCAGCCGGGCGACCTCGGCGATCGCGGCCAGGGGCGCCAGGCTGAGCATGGCGCCCAGCGCGGCGAGCAACCCGGCGACGATCAAGCGCCCGCGAATCGGCGCCAGCACTGCGGCGACCGGCCCCTTGGCGGGCTTCTGCACCGCCACCCCTTGTTCAACACTCATGAATGCTCCTTTTCAGCACGAAGAGCAGACCGGGCAGCCACTTGGGCGCCCGACCAGCCAGTCCTTCTCAACCTGTATTCCGCTCGAGGCGGGCAAACCCGCAAAAAACAATGCCCACGCTCAGGCGCCACTGCCGATGCGGTAGCGCCTGCAGGTGCGCACGCCGGCGGCGATGTACTTCTCGACCGAGGACACCGATACCCGCAACTCGGCGGCGATGGCGCGATGGGCCATGCCGTCGAGCCGGCACAGCAGCAGGGCCTGGCGGGCCTTGGGCGAATGCCGTTGCAGAGCGCTGTCGATCGCACCCAGGGCCTCGACCACCAGCGCTCGCGCCTCTTCCGAAGGCACCCGCGGCTCGGGCTGCTGGCCATGGTTCTCGAGGTAGCGGGTTTCACGTTGGCGGCGGCGGTACAGGTCGATGACCTTGCCGTTGGCGATCTGCGTCAGGTGGCAGCGCGATTGTTCCGCCGTCGGCACCTGGCCCTTGTTCATCAGGTGCAGGTAGATATCGTGGGCCAGGTCCGCCGCGTCCACCGCGTTGCCCAGCTTGCGGCGCAGCAGCTCGCACAACCAGCCGTGATGATCCTGATACAGCTTTTGCAGCTGTTGACGAAGCGCGAACGTTCCGTTGTCCACGGTACCTCTCCCTGAGCGTGGTGCATTCCAGACGGCTTCCTTTGACGTGCGCCAATCTAGATGATAATTATTTGCATCTTTCTTACCATAACGAATCCTCGGGATTCACGCAATGCACCCCGATGGTGCGAACCCTCTGCGCGGCCACTCACCGCGATCCACGGATGGCAGTGAAGGCCGACGCGGGCCTTGATCGATCG
The DNA here is from genome assembly GCF_021283165.2 of Pseudomonas soli. NCBI lineage: Bacteria > Pseudomonadati > Pseudomonadota > Gammaproteobacteria > Pseudomonadales > Pseudomonadaceae > Pseudomonas > Pseudomonas soli. Next base: position 3,124,140 of record NZ_CP128543.1, on the reverse strand, counting down.
AACAGCAGGAAGCTAACCATGTTGGAACGCAACACCACCCTACCCTCGCCCCAGGCCCTGGATGAACACGAAGAACTCGCCTGGTTCGCCCAGCAACAGCAACCCGAGCAGCTGCACCGGCAACTGGGCGCCTGGCGCCTTGGGCCCACGGCCGACCTGTCGCTGCTGGCCCTGGCCGTGCAGGCGGTGGTCGAAGCCACGCCGGGCCTGAACAGCCGCTACCACTTCAGCGATGACGGCGACCTGTACAAGACCCAGGAACCCGGCTGGTACCCGTGCCTGCGTATCGAGCGGAGCACGGCCGAGGGCATGGACGCCTTGCTGAGGGCGCGTCAGGTGGCGCCCTGGGATTCCACCACGCAGCCGCCGTTCGAGGCCCTGCTGCTGGCCGGCGATCACCAGGCTGCGCTCGGTCTGCTCTGCCATGCGGTGTTGCGTCAGTCGCCCCAAGCCCTGCTCGAACGCATCCGCGCCGCCTATGACGCCCAGGCCGGCGACCAGCCACTGGTGCTCGAACCGTTGTCGCAGGCGCCCTCGACGGACATCGCGCAACGCATCCTCGACGCATTCCGCCAGGCATTGGCGGAGCCTGGCATGACCCTGGACGATGACTTTTTCGACATGGGCGGCCACTCGCTGCTGGCCACCCGGATCATCGGGCGCTTGCAGGGCGAGCATGGCATCGAACTGCGCTTCAGCGACTTCTTCGCCTCGCCCAGCGCGTCGGCGCTGGCCAGCCGCGCCAAGCTGAGCCAAGGGCAAGCCAGCCAGGCCAGCGATCAGGCCAGGGATATCCAGCAGGCGCCGATGGCCTTGGCCCAGGCGTCGTTGTGGCGCGCCTGCGCGGCCTTCGACTACGGCACCCTCTTCAACCTGCCGTTTGCCCTGGACTTCCACGACCCGGTGGACGAGGCGCTGCTGCAACAGGCCTTCACCGACCTGCTGGAGCGCCATGCCAGCCTGCGTACCACCTACCATGGCGAGGGCGACGACGCCTGCCAGCGCATCGTGCCGCTGGCCGAGCTGGGCCGTTTCAAGTGGTTCTGGAACAGCGCCGAAAGCGCCGGCACGAGCCTGGCCGGCGAGGCGAAGCACCGCTTCGACCTGGCCCGCGAACTGCCACTCAGGCTGCGCATGCTGCGTGACCCGCACAGTGGCCACCAGGTGCTGTCGTTCCTGGTCCACCACATGGCCATCGACGAATGGTCTCTGAACGTGCTCATGGCCGAACTGGCCGAGGCCTACCTGGCCCGCGCCCAGGACCGGGCGCCGCAATGGCCCGCGGCGGCGCGCACCTTCCACGAATTCGCCCTGGCCCAGAGTGCCCAGGGCCCGAACCCGCGCCACCTGGCGTACTGGACCGAGCTGCTGCGCGACGCCACCCGCGGCCTCGCCCTGCCCGCCTGTGATGACGCCACGCTGCTGCCCGCCGGCCAGGCGACCACGCGTGCGCGCTGGCTGGAACTGCGCCCCGAACCCGGCATGCTGGAACAACTGGGCGCCAGTGCCCGGCTGCATCAGTCATCGCTGTTCAGCGTGATCTACACCGCCATCGCCCTGTCGCTGCACAAGCTCGGCAACCTCCCGGACCTGGTGATCGGCACTTCGGCGTCCGGGCGCACCGACCCTGCGTATTTCGACACCGTCGGCTACTTCACCACCATGGTCGCCCACCGCGTGCAGTTCGCCCCCGAACAGTCGCTGGCCGGGTTGCTGGGCGAGGTGACGCGGATGATCAACGACTCGATGGCCTATGCCGACGTACCCATGGAGACCATCCAGCAGGCGCTGGGCATGACCCCCGCCGAGGGCCTGATGTTCGATGTGTATGTGCAGATCCACGCCAACAACGCCCTCAATGGCGCGCTGCAGGCACCCGATGGCCGGGCTATCCGCTACAAGCAGATCGACCCGGACAAGAGCGAGTCGATGTTCGGCCTGCAGTTCGAGATCATGGAAGATGTGTTCGATGGCCAGCGCTCGCTGCGCCTGGTGATCACCTACCGCAGTGATCGCTACAGCAGTGCTCAGGTCGAGCGCCTGTGCGCGATGATTTCGGCGGCGTTCGGGGTATTTGCGGAAGTGGATGCCGGCCAGCGGGCGCTGGACGACGTGCTGTTGTAGCACCCCGGGGGCGCTTTGCGCCCCTTTCGCGGCGCACCAGCCGCTGTGGCTGAAAAGTCCAGCCGCAAGCCCCGTCAGCTCAAGGTCTACAAGAACCCGCACACAGGCGAGCGTGTCGAGACCAAGGATGGTAACCACAAGACCTTGAAAGAGTGGAAAAGCCATTACGGTTCCGATGAAGTCGAGAACTGGTTAGCTAATAAATCTTCAGAAAAGTGGATGTGCCTTTCCAGGCGACCCTCCCCCCTACATACCCGTTTCAAGTATGGCCAGAGCTACCTGTCCGCTCTAAGACCACCGCACCAAGTCCAGCTCCTTGAGCCGGATGGCCATCGCCGAGTCCGAGACACCGAATTGCTGGGCCAGTGACACCAGGTGTTGGTTGTTAAATCGGGTGCATCGCGCCAGCGCCAGCTCACGTTCTCCCGACTCTTTTGGGGAGTAGAGAAGCCGATCCGGATTGTTGGGGTCGAGGTGATAGGCAATCACGTCGCTGAAGCGCAATTGGCCCTTGGAGCAGAACATGAACTCGAACCGTTCCCTCACCAGCTTTTGAGGCATGAGGAAGCAGGCGGCGAAGCGATCGGCTTGTCTCTCTGCAGGTGCACGTGGTGTTTGCAGAGGACAGCCGTCAAAAGCGCGGTCACGGTGCATGACAGTGTCTTCGCGAAGTACAAGATGGCCGATCTCATGCGCTCCGGTGAAGAGTTGCACTTTGTCACCAAACTCAGTCGCGACTGCGATCTTGTTCGATTGACGGTCAATCAGACCCGCAATACGAGTACCGGTGTTGTGCCGGTTGAACTGGGTGTCCCCAAGTGTGGGATGCACATGGTAGTCGTAGCAGCAGATCATGGCAGCGATTCGAGGACTGCGCACATCATCGGCGGCATCTCTTGATAAGGCTAGAGGTACTGGCGATAACGGTAAATCTGCATGAGCAGGTCAGTCGCCGCTTTCTCGATATGGGCTTCGTTCATGGCAAAACACCAGATGTAGGCTATCAAACACAACCAAGCCCAATATCTAGTAATTTTAATGTTTGGAAAACCCAATATGTAGGTTTTGCCGATGAGCGGTAGATCGGCGCAAGGCGACCCTGGGGAAGCTTTTCCATTGACTGAAATGAAGACCGGATACGGCTTGGATGGCGCTTGGCCACTGGTGATTGCTACTATTGCCGGCTGAACACATTTAGCCTGTATATATGTACAGCATCATGGATGTTCCCGGCCAGGATGGCGACGTTAGCTACTCACTGGCCGATCTTGCCTTCCCAAGATTGGAGTAGCTGTGAACGCCAAGCTCGATTTTGATGCAACAAAGCTCTACGAAGCCCTGAAGTACCAGATCCATGTCGCGATGGAGTACTGCCATACCCTTGAGAAGGACGATGTCCTTTGGATCGAGGTCTTCGGTGATGTCACCGTCGAAGGGAGAGACCAGATTGAAGTCAAGGAGTACAGCGACAGCCTCACCGACAGCCATGAAAACTTCTGGAACACCCTCAATAATTGGCTAAAGCCTGATTTCAACCATCGCCAGTACGCAAACCTGGTTCTATTGACCACCCAGGCCTATGGTGAGCGAGCAGCTATCAAGGATTGGGATCAGTGGAATGCTGATCAGCGCCTGGCTGCGCTTCAGGCCATTTTGAAAGATAGCGAGGCTCGCTTCGAGGCCGCCGCACTCAAAAAAGAAGCGGCCGCTGATCAAAGCGATGAAAGCGGGGCTAAGGCCTCCGGGCCCTCGAAAGCGTTGACCTTGCAGCGCAAGGTAATGGCGCAAGCCATGCGCGAATCCCTGATCGATGCGCTGCCGAAGGTCAAGATCATCACCGAGCAGCCTGACCTGGTCGGCTTGATCGCCAGGTACAAAAGAGCGCACCTCAAAAGTATCCATGAGCATCGCATGGACGACTTCCTGAATGACCTTTTTGGTTTCATGACCAGTGCAGTGAAGGTCACAGAAGGCTGGCGTTTCACCACGGCAGAGTTCGACAGGAAATTCACGGAGCTAACGGCGCGCTACATGAAAGGCTCGGTGAGGTTTCCTCGGGTCAACGCCGACGAAATCGAGCGTGATGCTGGGACGCTGAACGTGCGTGATCGTATCTATGCCAAAAAGCTGGATGAAATCGGCGGCGATGAGGACGTGATTCTTGAGGCTACCGTCGATTTGCTTCACGCCCACAAATACATCGTCGAGCTGATCAAGGATTGCACCACGTCACAAGATGACGTGGAAAGCTACAGCAAAAGCCATATGCGTACCCATAGCGCTAGCAGGTCAGCGCTCATGACCGATATCGACGAAACCTGGTCGGAGGAAAAAACTAAGCGAGCATCCCTCAAATTTTACCATTCACGCTGCGGCATGGATGTCGTTGGCTTGGGTGGCTACGAAGATACGCCAGCAGAATTCCGTAATGGCATCTACCACATGCTCGCGGAGGACGTTCCTGCAAGCCCGGCGAAGGAATTTCACTGGAGGCTGTGGAAATGATTGAGGAAGAGATCGAAAAAGTGCCTGAGAGAGCGGTCAATAAGCCCATCGAACACCTATTCACCCTTCAGCGCTCCCCCATCGCCCTGGCGCCGGTGATCCACAATTTCTTTGCCAATTCGTTGCCTCGAGAGCGTGACCTGCTGTTGAGCTACCTTGTACTGCCCATGGTGCTCTACCCGGCCATGCAGACAGCCCTGCTGGGCGTCAGGAAGACCAGTAATCTGCGTACGCTCTGCAAGGACCAGTCGAGACTGGTTGGGCTTACCCACAACACCCAGCAATTCAAGTCACTCACCAACGCGGCCCTGCTGATCCTTCAGGCCGAACAAAGCATCGAGCTTACTGACGACTTGACTGTGAAGTCCATCAAGGATGTCAGGGCCTCGAATGCCAATCCCAAACACCTCGAAGCCGCACGCCGGCTTTCCATGGTCTGCGCAGAGGCAGACGTCGTCACCATCTACAGGACGTTAGGATTCAAGTCGCTATGAAATGCTTTCTGCGGTACATCGGCGTGGTTGACACCCAAGACAAGATTCACCACGTGCGTTTGGAGCCTGGGCTCAACGTTATCACTGGTAAATCGTCCACGGGGAAAAGCGCGATCCTGGAGATCTTCGACTATTGTCTTGGCAGCACTGAAGACACAATTCCGGTCGGTACGATCACCGAGCGCGCTGAGACGTTCTTCATCGCGTTGCAGTTCCCCAGCTATTTCGTCGTAGCGGCACGGAAGAAGAAATCCGATCGATGCTTCCTGCTTGAAGTGCAGGGATCTGATCCGGAGCGGCTGCTTAAGCTAATTGAGCAACCCAAGGCCTTCTTCGACCCCAAGCACTACATGCCCCTGGCCGACTTCAAGAAAAGCCTCGGGCGTTACTTCGCCATCACGCTTGAGAACGTCGATGAAGACCCGTACCTGAAAGCAGCAGGTCGCAACAAATCCGCGACCCCGTCAGTACGCAGCTTCTCCTCCTTCATGCTTCAGCATCAGAACTTGGTAGCCAACAAACACGCCATTTTCTACCGTTTCGATCAGAAGGAGAAACGTGACCAGGCGATTAACCATTTCAAAATCCTGATGGGGCTCGTCGATGAGGCCTATTTTGATCTGTACCGGGATCATGAGGTCGCCAAGTACGAGCTGAAGAAAATCCAGGCTCAGATTCCGAAGCAAGAGCAGCGGAAAGAAGCTGCTATTGCTCGCTACAACCGTTTTTTGACTGAATTCAAGTCGCTGGCGGGCATCCCTCTAATTGATGCCACGGCTGAAGAGATCTACAGCAAGCCCGCCACCATGCTGAAGATGATTTCTGGCCGGTCTGTCAAAATCGATGTGCTCTCAGACCAGGTCGAAACACGCCGGGCAGAGCTCCATGCGCAACGAATTGTTCAGCTCATCGAGAAGCGGCAGTTGCAGGGGCAAATGAGGCTGGTCAACGAGTCCCTTTCCTCTGCGACACAGTTCAGTTTGAGCATGACGGCTGAATCGTTGCCTGACTCCATCGAGCTGTCTGAAGCCCACTGCCCCCTTTGTGAGGCCCCCACTAGCACCCCTGCCATGGAGGCCAACAAGCTTGTAAGCGCGATTGATTGGTTGAACGACGAGCTCAAGCTGTCTGCATATGCCAGGGAAAGTTTTGCAGCCGAGCGACGTACCATTCAGGAATCGCTCGACAAGGTGAACGTTGAGTTGCGCCGCATCCAGGCCGACATCCAGCCACTAGATGAAGAAATTGCAAAGCTCAAGACGTCCAAGTCGATCGATGAGCAGGCCATGAAGGCTAAGCTGCGTCTCGAAATCGCGATTCAGGAGCAGGTGGACAAGCCCGAGTCCGAGCTTCATGCCCTAGAAAAAATTCTGCGCGTTGAAGTCGATCGCTTGGCGGGCGAGTTGGCTAGATACAATATCAAGGACAGGCTGAAAACCCTGAGCAATGATATCGATGCCAAGATGTGCGAGATTGGCAGCGAATTCGACTTCGAGGCAACGTACAAGCCATCGAAGCTCCGTTTTGACGTCGAATCATTCGACCTCTGGTACCAGCAGAACCCGAGTACCAGGGTGTATCTGCGCTCCATGGGCAGTGGTGCAAACTGGCTATATTCGCACCTGGCATTGTTCATGTCGCTCCACTACCAATTTGCAGTGCTTTCGGAGAAAGGATGCAAGATTCCTCCGATCCTGTTCCTTGACCAACCTACCCAAGTCTACTTCCCTGCGTCTCTGGACGACGCAGAAGCATTTGACGCCAAGGAACTGGCAAAGCAGGCCAAGCGTGAAGAGGCGGTGGATGCGGACATGACAGCGGTGACTAATATGTTCACCCAACTGGCTAAATTCTGTGATGAAACTGGCGAGAAAACCGGTGTAACTCCACAAATCATCGTTTCCGATCATGCCGACCGGCTGACCCTGGGAGAAGGCTACAAGTTCTCGGACTATGTCCGAGCTACGTGGAGAACCCGTGGTTTCATCGCCGAGATGTGATGGTTAGATCATCTGGCCGTCACATCAAAAACGTGACGGTCAGTGATCAATTTTACCGCAAATGGTCGGCTAGCTTTGCCCAGTGCCCGCAGCGCGTCGGCGGGTTTATAAACTGCACTGTTACAAGGGTACATCTGTACTCATCCGAAGTTTTACCATCACAGATGGTCATAGCCGAAGCCGAGCCATCGATCGGGTTTGCCGCGATGGCGCCAGCTCGCACTATTCGTAGTCTCTCGAGGCTTACTCCGAAGGTGTTGTTTGAATCAGAGCCGCTTCCGGCGTCAACTACCCTGCTCTCCTCCACCCGATCAAAGACAATTTGGAAGTTAAAGAAAGGTGCCTAGGGTGCCGTATTCCTGCAAAGCTAATCCTGCCTAGTCATTCACGTAATGCATGTCGTATCTTGTAGCGGCACGGTGCCACCTCCTCACCCCAATATTCGTGAGTCAGAACTAGCCATAAGGAGGAGCCGAAAGGAATCATCTCATGAAGCTTTGCAATCTGAGAATCAGCGGCTTTCAGTCGTTTGGAAAGGGTATTACGGAGATCACCTTCGACGGAGTTACATACCTCCTAGGGCCCAACGGTGCAGGAAAGACGGCCACGCTGCAGGCATTGGCACGTATGTTTGGCTTCGAGCCAGGCCTACGTCGCCTCCGTCGATCAGATTTCCACGTTCCGTTAGATGAGCAGGAGGTACCTACTCAACGCGTGCTTTGGATTGAGGCGGAATTCACGTTCGCTGAAACGCTAGATGATGAGGAAGACGACACAGTACCGCCGTTCTTCACGCAGATGACACTGCAGACGGCTGATGGGGTTCCCCGCATTCGCTATCGCTTGGAAGGCGTTTTGCACCCCGATGGTGAGGTGGAAGAGCGCTTACTCTACGTGATCCGGATGGACGAGAAAGGGCAACCCACGACTCTGAAGCCAGTTGCGAAGCGTGAACGAGACGAGATACACGTCCACTATTTACCCGCCCGGCGGGATCCCGCTGACCATATTGCATATGGCGCGAGCGCGCTATTAGGCCGCCTCCTTCGAGCTGTCAACTGGAGCGATGACCGGGACTCAATCAAGCAGCTCACTGAGCAAATCACTGAGTGTTTGTCGGAAAACGAGTCGATCAAGACCTTAAGCGCTAGCCTCACCGGAGCGTGGCAACGGCTTCACAAAGGCAACTTCTTTGCGAATCCATCCGTTACTTTTGCGAACTCTGAAATTGAGGCCATCCTGCGGTACCTCTCGATTTCCTTCACGCCTGGCCATGGTGAAAGCCACGTGGACTACGCGAGGCTGAGTGATGGGCAGAAATCGATGCTGTACCTCTCGCTCGTCCTCACATCCCTGACCATTGGTCGCGAGGTCAGATCAGGACAGAACACCTCGTTTGACCCCCTCAAACTGAAGCCTGCTGCCTATACGATTCTGGCAGTCGAGGAGCCTGAGAACAGTCTGTCTCCGCACTACCTGGGGCGTATCGTGAGCTCCCTGAAATCATGTGCAGGTGTGGACGCACAGGCATTGATCGCCACGCAGGCCCCGTCGATGCTAAGACGAGTTGAGCCTGACCAAATCAGGTACTTGCGTCTGAATGCAAAGCGAGAAACGGATGTGTCGATCATTGTGCTTCCGGATAAGCGCAGTGACGCATACAAATTCGTCCGAGAAGCCGTCCAGGCATTCCCCGAACTTTATTTCGCCCGCCTGGTGGTGCTGGGTGAGGGCGACAGTGAGGAAATCGTCCTACCTCGCATCCTTCAAGCCAAGGGTGCATCCGTCGACGAATACGCTGTTGCAATTGCTCCTCTAGGGGGCCGGCACGTCAATCACTTCTGGCGTCTGCTGAATGCGCTAGGTACGCCTCACATCACTCTGCTCGACCTCGACGTAGGTCGTTATCAAGGCGGCTGGGGACGTGTGAAGTACGTACGTGACCAACTCGACAAATTTGATCCAGAACGCAGTATCCCTAAGCATTGGGAACGCCATGATTGGAATGATGCCCAACGGCCTGTCAGAACCCATCACTGGTTCGAGAATGGCAACACAACTATAAGCAGCATGTTCCAGGAATTAGAAAATCGAGACGTATTTTTCTCGGATCCACTGGATCTGGACTTTGCGATGCTCAAGGCGTTTCCCGACGCTTTCCTTGCTGTGCGATCAAACCCGACGCCGCACGATCATCTAGCAGTCCTCGGTAAATGCCACTTCGATCCCGGGCAGTACGACGCTGATGAGCAACAACTATTCTCGGCCTACCATAGCCTGTTCAAGCTGAGCAGTAAGCCAGCAGCTCATTTGGACGCCCTGGGCAAGCTTACTGACGCGGAGCTGTTGGCTTCGCTGCCAGCGTCCCTCAATCGACTAGCAGACAGGGTCAAAGCTAAGCTTGAGGAATCTCCAGAGTGATTTCTCATGATCAATGGGTTCCATCGCCCGGCGTGAAGCTGGAGAAAAATGCATGGAGCGTAGTTCGCGAGCTTGGTCGGTCAATCTTGCTGACGGCGGGGCCCGGCGCTGGCAAGACCGAGGTGCTTGCCCAACGGGCCGATTACCTTCTGCGCACCAATAGCTGCCGCTTCCCCAAGCGAATTCTCGCGGTGTCATTCAAGACAGATGCCAGCCGTAACCTGAAGGAGAGGATTCACCTGCGTTGTGGCTGGAACTTCGCATCACGCTTCGACAGTGTGACCTTTCATGGCTTCGCGAAACGAATCATCGACAAATTCCTCCCGATTCTTGCGGAGGAGGGATTAAGCCCAGATTACATAATCGGTGCTGAGGCCATTCAGGGAAAGCAGATAACCTTCAAGCAGTTGCTGCCCTTCGCCATCAAGATCATTCAGCGCAGCGAGGTTGCCCGAAACGCAATCCGCAAAACCTACGCCCATGTTTTTCTGGACGAGTTCCAAGATTGCACTGCTGACCAATATGAGCTCATCAAGCTCCTATTCCTCGGTACCGGCATCCACCTCACTGCGGTCGGAGATCGCAAGCAAATGATCATGGGGTGGGCCGGAGCGCTGGAAGGCGTTTTTAAAACGTATACGACTGACTTCGATGCCCTTCCCCTCCGCCTCTATGCGAACTTCAGGTCGAAGTCCAATCTGCTTCGTGTTCAGAATGAAATCATCCGCGAAATTGATCCAACGGCAGTGACGCCGGCGGAGCTGATCGCAGGAGATGATGGGGAGGTCTTGGCCGCCCATTTCCAGCACTCGTCACAAGAGGCGATGATGCTGGCTGAAAACATTTGTCGCTGGGTTGAAGCGGGAGTTCCACCGTGTGAAATCGCAGTCTTGATGCCGCGCCAGGTGGATGACTATGGCTCGGCCCTGATGGCTGAGCTTGGCAACCGGGGCATAGCCTCAAGGAACGACAGCGAGCTGCAGGACTTGCTGAAAGAGCCGGCAGCGAGGGTCGCGATCGATTACCTGACATGCCTGTACGGAAGAGGCCAAGCAGATGCCTGGGCGCGCCTGATGGATCTGTTCACTTCCTATGAGGACGCTAGTCGTGACCATCTGCACAGACTGTTTGAAACCACGTACCGCGCTCATGTGCGCCAGGTAAGGGCCGCCAGCAAGACTGCCGCCCCGTATGAGGATTGGTGGACGCTTACAAGCAGCTTTCTCCGGGACGTAGGTTATCCAATTCTGACGGCACTCTCAGGTGACTACGAGTCGAAACCACGCTTGCATGAAGTAGTTCGTGAGGTCAGAGATCGCGTCGGTGCGCTGCTCGCCAGCGAAAAGACCATTCCGAATGCCCTCGCCCGGCTTTCAGACGACCAAGCGGTACGCTTTCTCACGATCCACAAGAGTAAGGGGCTTGAGTTTCACACGGTCATCATTCTTGGGGTAGAAACCCAGGCGTTTTGGGGCAAGCTCGCGGAGGAGCGCTGTGTCTATTTCGTGGGCGTTTCACGTGCCAAGGAACGACTGTTGATCACAACGGCGGAGTACCGGCCCAAGCCTAAAGGAGCAGGCCGTTGGACGGAGCACCGTAGTCCCCATGGCGAGTTCGTTTCCCATGTGACAAGGCATATCACTGGGCGACTACCGCCTTCAAAAACCATGTTGTGACTTCCTTAAGGCCATAAGTACCTGATCGTAGAGGCATGCACATTTGCCTTCGATATCAAGGCTTACTCAGAAACAGGGCTGATGAGGGTGACGCAGAAACGACTACCTGAGGCCCACCACCTTGCCGAGGGCTGGGTAGAGAGGCTCCCGGCTCCTCTATCGCTGGCGCCAGCGTGCTGGGGATGCTGCGCCGGATTTATCACCACTCGCGCATGTTGATCAGTCGATCCTTTAGCTCAGGTACCAGGAATGCGAATAATTGGTTGTATTGTCGATCAGGCCGATACGCGTCTTCCCGATCTCTGAGCGCGGCGCGGATGATTGCACGTCGCTTCACCCAGGTACCCTTTTTGTCTTGTTCGATCAACAGCTCATTTTGCTCAAAGAGTTCCAGTGTCCAACCGAACTGAAGCAGGAATGGTTTGTAGGAGTCGAAAGCCTGGTTGCAGACATTGAGCAGGCGCTCGAATCGGTATCCTATCGGCCGTCCATATCGCGCACTTAGCACAATGGAAACGGCCCCTTGAAAAGGGTCTGACCAATGGAAGTTGGGAAGCTTGATAGCGGGAAATACAGTTGCCATGCGCTCGCGCAAATCGAGCCAGCGTTCCCGGGACTCTGGAGTGTCCTGCCTGCCGAACTCCATCCAGAACGCATGAAAATCGCGGCGTAGAACGTCACCGTTGACCGATGCCTCTAGTGCTTCTCTCTGTGCCTGGTAGTCGTTATAGAACACGATCTGCTTCCGGAAGCTAAACGTCAGCTCGTCCAGATAAACGTCAGCCCTCCTCCATTCGTTCACAATGGTGCGACCAACCAACTGAGGCACGGCGTACCAGCAATCAAACGCCATGCGGCCAGCAGATCTGGACAGCGCCAGCGTCCGATCATTGACGATGAAGACGTTCAGATTGTTCAGGAAGAATATGTCCTCCTCCGCCGTTCTGGTTGCGCTAGGGTCGAAATTCTCGAATACCCAGATCATCGATCCGCCGTTAGCTCGGTAGAACTCGCGTCGGCCGACGATCTCCGTAAGGAACGTCGTGGATAACTGTACTTCGAAGGCGATGCGGTCATTGTCCCTCATCACTTGGACGTCTGGCTTGCGCCAGGTCGCACGTTCGGCGACCGCTTGCCCCTTCCAAACTTTCTCTACTTGAGGGGCGCCGCACGATCTGTCTGCAACCAAGCTGTCGCGAATGATCCCCTTTAGCCGCAGGTGCGCAGCGCTCTCCTTTTGCGCGTTGTACTTGATGGCTGTGATCTGGGCTGGGCTGAGCTCACCTTTGGTAGAGATGTCGCATTTGATGAGGCCTTCGATGGTCGGGTGATGGCGGAAATGGAAAAAACGATGGTGCGTGCGCACCAGTAAAAGAGCAGCGCCGCAGAGCTGACAAACTAACCAGGGTTTGTCTCGATCCAGCACGAAACGTGACGCAAGCTCCGCCCTATCCTGTATGACCAAGGACAATTCGCGGCTCAGGAAGCTGGCGATCTCGATAGGTGCGGCGCTGTCCAGATCCATAACGTCCGTCAGCTTCATGTGTTCAGTAGGCTGAGCGTATTCCAAGGTGCGCACGGCTTTCCTCCATCAGCATCGCAATTTTCGCTGCGATGCTGACCATTCGTAGATTCGGTTTCAACAGACACAGGACATCAATGCGAACATGCTGCTGGCTAGCGGAGCATTCGACCAAGTCGCTCAGCTTGGCCCTCCTGATTGGGCGAATCATATCGCCCGTAAGTGGTGTCCGGGATCATTAAGCCAGTTCACCTTGTGCCGCGAAAGGGCTGCAACGCAGCCCCATGGCTCAGTCCTTTGGCAACCCATAGCGCTGGAACGACGAGCGCTGCGGCACCCGGTACTGCGCCCGGCCCAGCAACTGGTTGACGATCACCGCATTGCGCACCGGCCCCAGCCCCAGGTCCGGCGAGCCGACGCCATGCTGGAAGATCTCGGCGTTCTGCACGAACACCCGGCCACTGCCGCCATCGCAACGCTGCGCGGTGAAGTCCTCGCCGACGATGCAGTCGCCGTGCGCGTCGGTGGCCAGCACCGAACCCTTGAGCTGCTCGAACCACTGCGGCCAGGCATGGGCATAGCCAGTCGCCGCGACGATCGCGTCGGCTTCTAGCGTTGCCCGTTGCTCCAGCTGGCTATGCCGGAAGGTCATGCGCAGCCCCGCCGAGCCCAGGTCCTCGACCGTCCCCACGTCACAGCTGGACAGCAGCGTCAGCCCAGGCTCGCGCCCGCCGATGGAGCGTTCGTAGATCAGGTCGTAGATTGCGCCGATGGTCGAGAAGCTGATGCCTTTGTACAACAGGCCCTGCTGGGCGACGATCTCCCGGCGTTTGTCCCGCGCCAGGGTGTGGAAGTAGTTCATGTACGCCGGAGTGAAACACTCCTGGCCGAGCTTGGAGTACTCCATGGGGTGGAAGCCTCCCGAGCGGGTGATCCAGTGGATCGACGCCCCCGCCTCCACCTGCTCCGGGGTCAGCGCGTTGAACAGCGCCAGCACGCACTCCGCGGCGCTCTGTCCGGAGCCGACCACCACCACGCGCCGGCACTGCTCCAGCTCGCCCTGACGCTTGCCGAACTCCGCCGAGTGCAGTAACGGCGCCTGGGTGCGGGTTTGCGCCCAGGCCGGCAACCACGGCCGGGTGCCGAGGCCGATGGCCAGGTCGCGGCTGCTGTAGCGCCGCTCCAGGCCCGACACCGACACGCTGTCGATGACAAAGCGTTCGCTGGCGTTGTCGTAGCGCACGCCCGTGACCTCCTCGCCGAAATGGCAGCCCGGCAGTTGGCCCGCCGCCCAGCGGCAATAGTGGTCGTACTCGCGCCGGGGCACCTGGAAGTGGTCGTAGTAGTAGAACTGGAACAGGCGGTCGTGCTGGTGCAGGTAGTTGAGGTAGCTAAGCGGGTGACACGGGTCGGCCAGGGTCACCAGGTCGGCCAGGAACGGCACCTGCAAGGTGGTGCCGGGCAGCAGCAGGCCCTCGTGCCAGCGGAACTGCGCCTTGCGCTCGAGGAACGCGCAGCTCAGGTGCGGGTGGCGTGACAGCAGCGCGGCCAGGCCCAGGTTGAACGGTCCGATGCCGATGCCGGCGATATCCAGGTGTGCGATGTCCATATGCTCGATGATTTCCCAAGAACGATGATTGGCGCCCCAGGCCAGGCCCAGGACGATTGATTCAGGCCGGTGGTTTCACACGGGGGCGTTGACGAGCAGGCGCTCGACCTCTTCCACCGTGCGACATGGCAGCAACTGCGCGGGCGAAAGGCGCACCGCGAAGGCTTCGCCCAGGCGCGCCGCCAGCGGTTTGAGGTGCTGCGGCCGCAGGCCCATGGCCAGGAAATCCCTGGCCGGCTGGGTGGCGCCGAGCACCTGCTGGTAGATCGCCAGCACCTGGGCATGACGCTGCGGATCGCTGGGCAAAGCCGCCGCTATCGGCGCCTGCCCGGTGTCACCTTCAAGCAAGGCGCGGGCGAGCCTGCGGTCCGGCTTGCCGTTGGCGGTCAACGGCAAGGCGTCGACCTCGACGAACCGCGTGGGTACATGGGACTGCGCCAGCAAGGCCCGGGCATGCTCACGCAACGCCACGGCGCCGGGCGGCGCACCGTTGCGCCTTACATACAGCGCGCCGATGCAGGCCTCGCCCTGTTGCGTGTCGCCATAGTCCACCACCAGCACCTGCTGCACCGCCGGATGGCGGATCAGCTCGATCTCGATGTCCGGCAGCGACACCCGCACGCCGCGCACCTTCACGTAACCGTTGACCCGGCTGTCGAACAGCAGCACGCCGTCCTCGCGGTAGCGGCCACGGTCACCGGTACGGAAGGCACGCACTGGCGCGCCGTGCTCGTCGAGCACATCGACGAAGTCGCTCTGCACCAGTTCGCCGTCCTCCAGGTAGCCCAAGGCCAGGCCCACCCCACTGGTGTGGATACGCCCGGCGACGCCCTGCGGGCAATGCGCGCCGTGCTCGTCCAGCAGCCAGTAGCGGTTGCCCGGCAGTGGCCGGCCATAGGGCACCCTGGCGCGGTCCTGTTCACCGATTTCGTGCCAGATGCTCCAGATGGTGGTCTCGGTCGGGCCACCCAGGGACACCAGCCGCGCCTCGGGCAGTTGCTCGCGTAGTTCGGCGATCACCGCCGGCTTGATGTAGTCGCCGCCCTGGGCCAGCAGGCGCAGGCTGCGCAGACCATCACCCTGACGGCAGGCCAGGAGCATTTCGAGGATGGCCGGGACCGAGCACCAGAGGCTCACGCCGTGCTGCCTGACCAACTGGTTCCAACGCAGCGCATCCTTTTCCTCGCCGGGCTCGGGCAGCACCAGCGCCGCCCCGGCGCACAGGCTGCCGAACACGTCGAACAGCGACATGTCGTGGTGCAGCGGGGTCACCGAGATGAACACATCGTCGCGGCTGACCTGCCACTGCGCCAAGGTGCTGCCGATGACATTGGCGGTGGCGCGGTTGTTCAGCACCACGCACTTGGGCTTGCCGGTGGTGCCGGAGGTGTACAGGTAGTAGGCCGGCGCGGTGCTCGCCGACAAGGCCACCAGAGTCGTCAGGTCCAGGGCTGCCGGAGGGCTGGCCAGCAGTGGCGCAACGGCGTCGACCACCAGTGCCGGCTGGCAGTTGTCCAACAGATAGCGCAGGCGCTCCTCGGGCGCCGCCGCGTCGATCGGTACCCAGACCTGCCCGTTCAGGGCGCAGGCCAGGCTCGTCATGGTGTGCTCAGGACCGCGTGGCAGGCAAATGGCGACCACCTGGCCGGGGCGCAGCCCGCGGGCCTGGAATGCCCCGGCAATGCGCTTCACACCCTCCCCCAGTTCGGCATAGCTGATGCGCCGCTCGCCATGCAGCAAGGCGATGCGTCCATTGTCCGGGCCGAACAGGTTGTGGGCGATGCGCCCAAGGAAATCGACTGGTTCGGCCTGCGCCTCGCTGCTGTTCAGGCGGTAGTGGCCAAGGTCGATGAACTGCCGTGCGTGGACTTCGAATGCAACCTGCCCGGCCAATTGCGCCACCGCCTGGTTCAAGGCCACGAGCAGCTGTCCGACCCAGCGGCCATCGATTGCTTCGCGGGCATAGTCGATCTCGAACGCCAACCCGCCCTCGGCGGTGTTGCAGAAACGGATGTCCATGGCCACCTGCGGCGTCTGGGTCAGGCCCGCGCTCAGGTACATCGGGCCATCGACCGCGCCCACCGGCCAGGACAGGCCGTTGGTCAGCACCACCGGTAGCGCCGGGCCCGGGCCGTTGCTGTCGTACAGCAGGCGGGCCAGGTCCACGCCGGAGAACGCCAGATGCTGCAAGCCTTCCAGCACATCGGCCTGCAGGCGCTTGGCGCGCTCGGCCAGGCTGGGCAGGCCGCGCTGCCAATCGACGGCGATGAAGCTGGAGCGGTTGGCAAATGCGCCGTCCTGGGGCGGCGCCACCGGCACCGCCACGCACAGGCTGCCTTCGTCGAGCCAGTGGCCGAGCACTTCCAGCACCACGGCCATGATCGTCGAGTTCTTGAACAGCCCCTCACGCGCACCTGCGCGGCTCAATGCCTTGAACGCCTGGGCGGAGATTACCTGGCGCTGGCGGGCGTACCGGGCCACGCCGACCTTGTCCAAGGCTTGGCGCCACGGCAGCCTTGGCGCGCCGTCGACCTCAGCCAGCTTTGCCTTCCAATACTCGGCATCGGCCTTGCGCACCTCGCTCTGGTCGATGCCAGCCGCCGTCGGCTCGCTGGCCGTCAGCGGCTGGCAGTGCCCGTCGAACAGCTCGACCATCAAGGTCGCGATGGAGCGTCCATCAAGAATCAGCGCATCGAAGCGTACGAACACCACCAACTCGCCTTGTGGCAACTGGAAGGCGGTGACACTCCAGGGCGGCCCGGCCAGATCGAACAGCGCATGGGCATAGTCCTCGCGACGGACCTCGAGCTGCGCCTGAACCTGCTCGGCCGTCAACCCGTGCAGGTCGATCACCTCCAGGTTGACCTGCACCTGGTCGCTTGTCGACTGGGTCAATGCCTGGGCATCGATGCGGGTGCGCAGGCTATCGTGGCGGCGCACCATGTCCGTGAGGCGGCTGCGCAGCAGCGCCAGGTCCATGCGCCCGCGATACTCGCGGAACTCCTGCATGGCCACGCCGCCCAGCGGCAGATGCTCGCCACGCCCCAGCAGGTAGGCCTGTTGCAGGGCGTTCAGTGGTCGATCCCGGCTCGCCGCGATCGCCAATGGCTGGTGCAGCGCGCCCGTGTCGGCAGCCACCGCCACAGCCAGGGCGATGAAGCGCTCGAACAGTGCCTGGACCCAGTCAGCGGGCAATGCGTCCAGGCGCACGTCCCAATTGATCAGCAGGCCACCATCGGCCCGCGCCACCTGTGCGTCCAGGGCCACCTGCGGGCCCTGGGAGATCACCCAGTCCATCGGCCCGAACACCCGGTTCACCCGCTCGGAGAACAGCTCGCCGCCAGGCAGGTCCAGCCCTGCGGTAAATACCACCGGTGCCAGTTGCGGCGTACCGTGATGACGCGACAGGTCGCGCATCAGGTCCACGCCCGGATAGGCGCTGTGCGCCAGGCGCTCCACCAGTTGCCGATGCAGATCCCGGCACAGCGCGGCAAGGCTGGCGACACCCGTGAAGTCAACGTCCACCAGCACCAGGTTGGCGAACTCGCCAACGATGCGCTGCACAGGCTCCAGCAGCGGTTCACGCCAGAACACCGGGACGTTCAGGCGCAAGCGCCGATCGCCGGTGTGCTCACCCAGGGCGGTGGCGAACAGCCCGAGCATCAACGCCGACGAGGTGATCCGCTGCGCGCGCGCAGCGTGCTGCAAGGCACGATACTGCGCAGGTTCAAGGCGAGCGGCAAAGCGCTCGCTGCGTGCCGGCCCCGCAGGGAGCAAGGGCAGCGAGGGCGCCGGGGCGATCTGCGCCAGGCGTTTTCGCCACCAGGCGCGGTCGTGGCTGCGGGCGGCACGCAGGTCGGCATCGGCACGCACTTGGTCTAGCCAGTCGAAGTAGTTCGGTATGGTAGGCAGAACGCTTTCAGGCGAGTCGTACAGCCGGGCCAGGTCTTCCATCAGCACCCGGAAGCTCGACGGGTCCACCGCGATCATGTCGGTGTCCACGTGCAGCCGGCTGGCATTGCCCGGCAGCAGGCTCAGGCCGAAGCGCGCACCCTGGCCCATGCTCAGGTCCAGGCGCTGGTGGCTCCACTGCTGGCGTTTCTCCAGCAGGCGCCGCTCCACGGCTGGACCATCCAGATCGCTGAAATCCTCCAGCTCCAGTTGGGCGCGCTGTGCTTCGTCGATGGCCTGCAGCCCCTGCCCGTCGATGCGCAGGCTCAGCATCGGATGCGCCCGGTACAGCGCCTCAAGTGCGCCGGCAAGGCGCGCCACATCGATGGCCCGGCCATCGAACTCGGCGTACAGGTGCGCGCTGACGCCACCCAGTGCCGCATGTGCATCCCGCCCGATCCAACAGGCGGCCTGCATCGAAGTTAACTCTCTCATCGCTTACCCGCGTAGTTGACAAATCCATGTGTTTCGCGTCCTCATATTTACTAACGAGAATGATTATATTTCAAGGTTTTCTTTCTCACCCATCGCCAAGGAGGCAACCCATGAAGACAGGCACCCTGCGTTTGCAAGACAGGGACACCATGCCGCTCAACCAAGAGGATTCGAGCTTTTCATTCACATCCGGCGAGCGCGAGCTGAGCGTCAGCGGCCTGCGCGAACGCATCGACACTGCGGCCCACGCCAGCCATTTGGCCGGTGGCGCACTGCGGCGCAGCATCGACCAGGCCTTCGAACGCGCCCGCCAGGCCGGGCAGGAAAATCCCATCGTGGTCGGCGCAATCCCGTTCGACACCACCCAGGCTTCCAGCCTGTACGTGCCCGAGGCCTATACCTGGCAGGCGCGCGCCGCGGCTCCTGTAAAGCCCGGCTCGCTGCCTGCTCTGCTCAGCCAGGCCAACATCCCCGACGAACACGGTTTCAAGCGCGCCGTGCGCCACGCCATCGTCAACTTCCAGCACAGCGATGTGCGCAAGGCCGTGCTCTCGGTGCAGCGCGAACTGCACTTTGCCGCGCCCGTGGACACGGCCCAGGTGCAGGCCAACCTCAAGGCACTGAACCGCGAGGGCTACCACTTCCACGTGCCCCTGGCCGACGGTTCCACCCTGCTGGGGGTGAGCCCGGAACTGCTGGTGCACAAGCAAGGCAGCGCCTTCGTCAGCAATCCGCTGGCCGGCTCCGTGCGACGCATGGCCGACCCCGAGGCCGACCGCGCCAATGCGCAATGGCTGGCGGCGTCGGAGAAGGACCACTACGAGCACCGCCTGGTCACCGAGGACATCGCCCAGCGCGTCGGCGAGCTGTGCAGCCGCCTGCAGGTCCCCGAACGGCCCTCGCTGATCAGCACCGCCGCGTTGTGGCACCTGTCCACGCGCATCGAGGGCGAACTGGCCTCGGCCGATATCGACGCCCTGCAACTGGCCTGCCGCCTGCACCCGACCCCCGCCGTATGCGGTTACCCCACCGAGCGCGCCCGCCAGCTGATCCGCTTCGTCGAGCCCTTCGAGCGTGGCCTGTTCACCGGCATGGTCGGTTGGTGCGACGCCGAAGGCAACGGCGAGTGGGTGGTGACCATCCGCTGCGGCACCTTCAACGGCCAGCGCGTTCGCCTGTTCGCCGGCGCCGGCATCGTCGAGGCCTCCAGCCCCGACAGCGAATGGAACGAAGTACAGACCAAGCTCGGCACCATGCTGCGCGCCTGCGGCCTGGACCATTGACCTCAAACCCGCTTTCCGAGATGCCCATGACCATCGAATTCACCCCCTGGCCCGCGGACCGGGCGCAGCGCTATCGCGCCGCCGGCTACTGGAACGACCAGCCGCTCAGCCAGTTGCTGATCGCCCGCGCCGCCGTGCAGCCGCAAGCCCCGGCGATCCTCTGCGGCGAGCGCCGCATCAGCTACGGCGAACTGGATCGCCGTGCCTCCAACCTGGCATCGCGCCTGGCCGCCCACGGCCTGGGCCAGGGCGACACTGCGCTGGTGCAGCTGCCCAACGTCGCCGAGTTCTACATCGTGCTGTTCGCCCTGCTCAAGGCCGGCATCGCCCCGGTCAATGCGCTGTACAGCCACCGCCAGCACGAGCTGGGCGCCTTTGCCCGGCAGATCCAGCCGGCCCTGCTGATCGCTTCGGCGGAGCATGAGGTATTCCGCAATGACGCGTTCCTCGACGACCTGGCCAAGGAAGGCCTGCGCCCGAAGCTGACGCTGATGCTCGATGCCCTCGACGACTGGAGCGCCAGCGCCGATGTGCGCGGCACCCACTACGCGCCCAGCCCGTGCGGCGAGGTGGCGTTGTTCCAGCTGTCCGGCGGCAGCACCGGCACCCCCAAACTGATCCCGCGCACCCACAACGACTACGCCTACAGCGTGCGGGCCAGCGCGCAGATCTGCGCCCTCGACAGCGACACGCGCTTCCTCTGCGCGCTGCCGGCGGCGCACAACTACACCCTCAGTTCCCCCGGTGGCCTGGGCGTGCTGCACGCCGGCGGCTGCATCGTCATGGCGGCCAACCCGGAGCCGTTGCACTGCTTCGCCCTGATCGAACGCCACGCCGTGACCATGGCCGCCCTGGTGCCCAGCGCCGTGGCCCTGTGGCTGCAGGCCGCCCCCGGGCACGCCGCCAAGCTGCGCAGCCTGCGCCTGCTGCAGGTCGGTGGCGCCAGTTTCGCCGAGGCCTTGGCGCGCCAGGTTCCCGAGGTGCTGGGCTGCAAGCTGCAGCAGGTATTCGGCATGGCCGAGGGCCTGGTCAACTACACCCGTCTGGATGACAGCGACGAACAGGTATTCACCACCCAGGGCCGGCCGATCAGCGAACTGGACGAGGTGCGCATCCTCGACGAACAGGGCCAGCCGGTCGCCGACGGCGAGCCGGGCATGCTCGCCACCCGTGGCCCCTATACCTTCTGCGGCTACTACAAGAGCCTCGAGCACAACGCCCAGGTGTTCGACCAGGACGGTTTCTACCACTCCGGCGATATCGTCCAGCGCAGCGCCGACGGCAACCTGCGGGTCGTCGGGCGGGTCAAGGACCAGATCAACCGCGGCGGCGAGAAGGTCGCTTCGGAGGAGATCGAGAACCTGATCGTCATGCACCCCGACGTGACCCACGCCGCCCTGGTGGCGCTGCCCGACGAACTGCTCGGCGAGAAGAGCTGCGCCTTCATCGTCTCGCGCAACCCGCAACTCAAGCCGATCGCCTTGCGCCGCCACCTCATGGGCCTGGGCATCGCCGAATACAAGCTCCCGGATCGGATCCGGCTGATCGACGCCATGCCGCTGACCGCGGTGGGCAAGATCGACAAGAAGCAACTGCGCGCGCTGCTCGCCGTCGCCCCGACCGTCTGACCGTCCAAGGACCCGACATGACCATTCCAACCATCCACGACTACCCCATGCCGCAACCGGCCAGCTACCCGGCCAACAAGACCACCTGGCAACCCGACCCGGCCCGCGCCGTGCTGCTGATCCACGACATGCAGCGCTATTTCCTGCGCTTCTACCAGCCTGACGGCGCCCTGCTCACCGCGCTGGTGGACAACCTGTCGCGGCTGATCCAGTGGGCTCGCGCGCAAGGCATCCCGGTGGTCTACACCGCCCAGCCCCATGAACAGCCGCCTGAGGACCGCGCCCTGCTCAACGCCATGTGGGGCCCGGGGCTGCCCGCGGCCAGCCCCGAACAGCAACCGATCATCGACGCGCTTTCGCCGCAGCCGGGCGATACCGTGCTGACCAAGTGGCGCTACAGTGCCTTCCAGCGCTCCGACCTGCTCGAACGCATGCGCGGCTGGCAGCGGGACCAACTGCTGATCGGCGGCGTGTACGCCCATATCGGCTGCATGATCACCGCCGCCGACGCCTTCATGAACGATATCCAGGCCTTCCTGGTGGGCGACGCGGTGGCCGATTTCTCCGAGGAGGAGCACCGCCTGGCCCTGAAGTACGTGGCCACCCGCTGCGGCCATGTCACCGACACCGCCACCCTGCTGACCCAGCCGGCGGGCGTGACTACCCGTGACTGGCTGCACGGCCGGGTGCGCCAGATGATCGAGGACGACAGCGAGCTCGACCCCCAGGAAAGCCTGATCTTCTACGGCCTCGACTCGCTGCAGGTGATGAAACTGGCCGCCGAGCTCAAGCAGCGCGGCATCGCCGTCAGCTTCGAGGAGCTGGCCAACGCGCCGACGCTGGATGGCTGGTGGTCGCTGGTGCAAGCGCGGGGGGCCGCCTGATGGCCATGGCCCGCTTCACTGGCCGGCGCGTGCTGGTCACCGGTGCCGCCAGCGGCATCGGCCGCTGCGTGGCGCAGCGCTTTGTCGAGGAAGGCGCCGAGGTCATCGGCCTGGATTGCGAGGAGGCCGACGTGCCGTTCCCGCTGCTGCATGTCGACCTGACCGACCCGGCCGACGTGCAACGGGTCTGCGACCGGCTCAAGGAACAGGCGCAGTATCTCGATGTGCTGGTCAATGTGGCCGGCGTGCTGCGGCTCGGGCTCAGCGACGAGGTGTCCTGCGAGGACTGGCAGCGCTGCCTCGACGTCAATGCCAGCGCGCCGTTCTACCTGATGCGCCAGTGGACCCCGGTGTTCCGCCGCCAGCGCCGCGGCGCCATCGTCAACGTCGCTTCCAATGCAGCCCATGTGCCGCGGCTGAACATGGCCGCCTACTGCGCCTCCAAGGCCGCGCTGGTCAGCCTCAGCCACTGCGTGGGCCTCGAGCTTGCGCCCTATGGCGTGCGCTGCAACGTGGTCTCGCCGGGCTCGACGCGCACGCCGATGCTGGCCGGCATGCTGGGCGATCCGGCGGCAGAACGGCAGTTGATCGACGGCCTGCCACAGCAGTTCAAGCTCGGCGTGCCCCTGGGCAAGATCGCCACGCCCGACGATATCGCTCATGTGGTGCTGTTCCTCGCCTCCGAGCAGGCCGGCCACGTGACCCTGCAGGACATCGTGGTCGACGGCGGCGCCACCCTGGCCGCCTGAGCCCGACACGGCCACCGACAAGGACTTTCACCCGCAACGCGCCCGGCCCTGGTCGGCCGGGCGCGCTCCATGGAGCTGGACATGACATTCTCACCTGCCGACCACACACGTCTCGAGGCGTTCTGGCGCTACTGCCTCACCCACCAGTACTTCAATGTCGGCTACCCCGAATCCGCCGACTTCGACTACAGCCTGCTGCACCGTTTCATGCGCTTTTCCATCAACAACTGCGGCGACTGGAACGAGTACAGCAACTACCTGCTCAATTCCTTCGATTTCGAGCGCGAGGTGATGCGCTTCTTCGCCGAACTGTTCCACATCCCCTTCGAGGACAGCTGGGGCTACGTCACCAACGGCGGCACCGAAGGCAACATGTTCGGCTGCTACCTGGGCCGCGAGCTGTTCCCCGACGCCACGCTCTACTACTCCCAGGACACCCACTACTCGGTGGCCAAGATCGTCCGCCTGCTGCGCATCAAGGCCCAGGTGGTGGCGTCCCAGGCCAATGGCGAGATGGACTACGACGACCTGGTCGCACGGATCGCGGCCGACGGCGAGCACCACCCGATCATCTTCGCCAACATCGGCACCACCCTGCGCGGCGCCACTGACAACATCGCCACCATCCAGCAGCGCCTGGCCCAGGCCGGCATCCGCCGGGAGGACTACTACCTGCATGCCGACGCGGCACTCAGCGGCATGATCCTGCCCTTCGTCGACGCTCCCGAGCCCTACTCGTTCGCCGACGGCATCGACTCGATCTGCGTCTCGGGGCACAAGATGATCGGCTCGCCGATGCCCTGCGGCATCGTCGTGGCACGGCGCGCCAACGTCGAACGCATCTCGGTGGAGGTCGACTACATCAGCGCCCGCGACCAGACCATCAGCGGCTCGCGCAACGGCCACACGCCGCTGATGATGTGGGCCGCCCTGCGCAGCCGCTCCATGGACGACTGGCGTGAACGTATCCAACGCTGCCTGGACCTGGCCCAGCATGCGGTGGACCGGCTGCGGGCGGCGGGGATCGACGCCTGGCGCAATCCCAATTCGATCACCGTGGTGTTCCCCTGCCCCTCGGCCAGCGTGTGGAAGCGTCATTGCCTGGCCACCTCGGGCGACACCGCGCACTTGATCACCACCGCCCACCACCGGGACAGCACGCAGATCGATGCCTTGGTCGACGAGGTGATCGCCGATCTCAAGGCCCGTGGCAAGCCACCAGCCAGGCAACCGTTGCAAGGCGCCCTGGTCGACGGGCTGGCCACTCGCACCCAGGTCTACAGCACTGCCAGCCAGCCTCTGCGGGTGCCAGCGCCGGGCCTGGGAAAAGCCGAACCGCAACGCATCATCGCCCATCCCAAGGGCAGCGATAGCTGAACGCCGAGTCGTCATTCCGGGCGTTTGCATGTAAGCCTGTGCCTACAACGCGCGCGCCTGGAAGCTGGCGTGCCGAAAAACCGGGGGCGGGCTGATCCGCCCCTTGGCCGCCCCGCAGAGACCACCGCGCAGGCGACCCTCCGTGCGCGTTTGACAGCCCATGGCGTGGCTCTATAGTCCGTTTCCTGGCAACGGGAAGGATTTCTGTTTGCCTCGGACAAGAACCCCGCCATGTACAGGAGTTGCGTAATGGCCATGCTCACGGATGACGCTCCGTTCAAACCCGCCCTGCCTTGCCTTTTGCTCGCCCCCGCCTGCTTCGCCGTCAACCGACGACATTCCCGCCACTGACCGCAGCGCCAAAACCGACACCTGCCCGTGACCTGCCCTGGGCGGTCACTGCCTTCGTTCGCCTTCAATAAAGACAAAAGGTGCGTCATGACTGCGATCCGTTCGCCGCAAACGGCCGTTGCGCCGTTGCCGGAAACCGAAACACTGCGCTATCGCCCGGCCAACCCCGCCGATATCGAAGCCCTCGCCGCGCTGTTCCAGCAGGTCTATGGGCAGACCACCCACCCCTGCCAGAGCGCGTCCTACATCCGCCACTCGATGAGCAGCGGGCAACAGCAGTGGTTCGTCGCCGAGGCCGAGGGCAACCTGGCCGGTTGCTGCTGCATCGCCCGCCGCCCGTGGAACCAGTCGTGGGAGGTGTGCCACGGTGTTATTCACCCTGACGCGCGCAGGACCGGCGCCATCTCCAGCCTGGTCCGCCTCTGTTTCGAGACGCACCGGCCAGCGCCCATGGAACTGGGCTTCTACATTACCCGCAACATCGCCAGCCACGGTGTCATGAAGAAGATCCGCCCCGCCGTGCTGGTGGGCCATGACGGCGGCCCGGACAAGGTCGATGGCCTGCGCGAGTACCACCTGACCGCCATCCACCCTGTACCCCAGGCCGGCTTCGCGCACGTCGCCCCCTGGTACGTGACCACCCGCGCCGCCGACTATATCCGCAGGCTGCTCTACCCCGCCCTGCAGCTTGCCGTTGCCCCCGGCAGCTACCCGGACACCTACCTCAGCGGCCCGACCGGCATCGAACGCCATGGCCAGCTCAGCTACAGCCACGACCCGCAGGCCGCCGCGCTGATGCTGTCGGGCCAATGCGGCCGCTATGGCTCGACCCATGCCGTGCTGACCGAGCTGGGCGCGCTGCTGCGTCAGTATTCCCAGGCCGAGTACGTCGGCCTGGTGATCCTCGCCGACAAGCTGGAGCTGCTGGCCAGCCTGCGCCGCCTGGGCTTTGCGATCACCGCCTACCTGCCGGCCTGGCACCTGGAGAACGGCAGCCGCTACGACTGCATCCAGCTGGTGTTCCAGGACTTTGCCGTGGCGCCGCGCAGCCACGGTTTCGATGACGACATCGCCCGCTTCGACCTGGCCTACGCGCACCTGGCCAACAACCTCTGCAGCCTTCCCGCGGCCCCGGTTTCCCGGGCCGCCAGCTAACCGATCGGAGTTTCAGCAAGTGACCAAGGACCAATGGCTTAGTGTAAGAAAACAGATCCCCGACGGCGCCCGGGAACCCTGGACCGTGATGTTGTGGGTCGCCGACCTGCTGCTGCTGGCGGTGGCCTGGAACCTGTGGCTCGCCGACTCCACCGCCCTGCAGTTGCTGGGCCTGGCGCTGGCAGGTCTGGCCACCGTGCAGCTCTACCTGATCATGCACGAGGCGACCCACGGCGCCGCCTCGGCCAACCGTCGGTTCAACGACTTCATCGGCCACTGCAACGGCTGGCTGATCGCCCTGCCGTTCCTGGTCCGCCGGCGCTTCCACATGGCCCACCACACCTGGACTGCGCACCCGCTGAACGACCCGGAGAACCGCGGCATGATCGAGCGCTTCTCGGTGATGACCAAGAAGCAGGAGCGCACCCTGGAGTTCGTCTGGAAGCACTGGATTCCGATGATCGCCGCCAACCACTTCCTGCTCAACTGGCGCGCGCCATTCATCGCCAAGGCCAAGGGCGACAGTTCGCCACGGATCCTCAAGGAGATCCGCTTCGCCCGCCTGTACCTGGCCGGCTACCTGGCGGCGGCCGTGCTGGCCTGGAGCCTGGGGCACCTGCTGGACCTGGTGCTGTTCTACCTGATCACCTGGGTGTTCCTGTTCTTCATGGTCGAGCTGCTCAACCTGCCGCACCACGCCGAGGCCCCGCTGCTCGCCCGCGATGCCGATCGCCTGCAGTTCTGGGAGCAGGACGGCGTGTCCCACGACTGCAAGAGCCTGCCGCTGTGGTCGCGCTTCGTGATCCTCAACTTCAACCTGCACATCGTCCACCATGCCTTCCCCTCGGTGCCCTGGTACCGCCTGGCCAAGGTGCAGAAGCTGCTGGGCGAGCATGAGCTCGGCCATGCGCCGTCGCAGACGCATGAATGGGAGTTCGCGGTGAAGAACCGACGCCGGCCGTTGTTGCAGCTGATGGGGCATTTCTTCGATCAGCGTGGCTGAGAACGTCACCCTCCCCTGTAGGCACGGGCAAGACCGTTCCTACAGGGCACCACCTGTCAAGCAAGCCCACCAAAGCGCTTGAAGTAACTCTCGTTGGCATCCGGCAACGGCCCATCTGCCGTCTCCAGCGCACTGGCCAGGTACTCCTCCGCCCTGCCCTGCACCAGCCGGTACAGGTTGCGGCACAGCTGCCGCGCCGCGCGGCCTTCCCAATCCCCCGGCAACAGCTCGTCCGGCAACTGCGGATCACGCAGCAGCAGGCGGCGGTACTCGTGGATCAGCAGCGTGCGCGCCAGGAAGCAGTCCTGCGGGCTTGGCGCGTCCAGGTCCTTCATCGCCTGCCACAACGGGCGGAACAGACGGATGAACTCGCTGTAGTGCTGGCCCAGTTCCTCGATGTTCCAGCTTTCCCGCACCTGGGCGCGCAGGGCCTTGGAGGCCAGCACTTCCTGGGCGTGGGTCTCGAAGACGATGCAGTCGTCCTCGGCATCCTGCTCGCGCAGGGTCGCAGCGAGGTCGGCACGGTCGGTGCGCGGGCAGCCCAGCAGGTTCGCGCCCATGACGCCGAAGCCTTGCCACTCGAGCTCTTCACGCACGGCCTTGCGCTTGGTGGCATCGAGCTGGGCCAGCAGCACCAGGGTCCAGGCGCCGTTCCAGGCCGGCAGGCTGGCGCTGTAGACGCGCTTGAAGGCTTTTTCGAAGCGCCGCCGGCCGGTGCCGGTGAGGCTGTAATAGCTGCGCCGACCGACCTTTTCGGCGGTCAGCCAGCCTTCCTTGGTCAGGCGGAAGATCGAGGTGCGGATCAGCCGCTCGTTAATGCCCATCGGCTCCAGCAGGTTGATCAGGCTGCCCAGCCAGACCGTGCCGCCATGGGGTTCGATGGCATCGCCGTAGAGAGTGATGATCAGGGAGCTGGCGCGGATCGGCGTCTGCTCCTGGAAGCGGGTGATCAGGTGATTCAGGGGGGCAAGGCTGCTCATGGGGGAACGAGGCGCGGCTAAAGCCTCGACTATACCTGCCTGCCGCGACCGCGCAAGGCTCATGCACCGCCCTCGGCCTTGGGCCTGAAGCCGGAGTCGCCCATGCGCGGGCGGTCCTGCTCCGGCGCGGTCAATGGCGGGCATTCCACCAGCGCGCTCAGGCAACGCCGGGCGAGGCTGTGGTATTCGGCGGTACCGCGCTGTTTCCAGGCCAGTTCCTGGTCGCTGAGCGGGCGCTTGGCCACGGCCGGCGCGCCGACCACCAGGTGTTGCTGCGGGCATTCGAAGCCGGCCTTGACGAAGGCCGTGGCGGCGACGATGCAGCGCGGGGCGATATGCGCGGCGTCCATGACCACCGCGTTCATGCCGACCAGGGCATCCTCGCCGATCCGGCAGCCGTGCAGCACGGCGCCATGGCCGATATGGCCGTTGCGCTCGACCACCGTGTCGCCGCCGGGAAAACCGTGCATCACGCAGGTGTCCTGCAGGTTGGCGCCCTCTTCCAGGATGATTCGCCCGAAATCGCCGCGCAGCGAGGCCAAGGGGCCGATGTAGCAGTTTGCGCCGACCAGCACGTCGCCGATCAGTACGGCGCTGGGGTGTACATAGGCGCTGGGATGGACCACGGGGGTCAGGCCGTCGAGGCGGTAGCAGGGCATGGGTCTGGCTCTCGATATGATTCAGAAGACTTGTCGATCCTGTATCAGATCAAATCACTTAGTCAACACCTTGCTGGTGTATCGCATTCTTCACCAAGCTTCAGACCTGTGAAGACCTCATCACTAGGCAAGCCCGCCCCAATATCAGCTATGAAAGCAAGGCAGCGTGGGAGCGGGTTTGTCCCGCGATAGCGTAACTCGCCTCACATAAAGATACGTAATTATAATTTCCATGTTGATTTTATGTATCGCATTGAACATATACTTGCCCCAGCACCACGAAAAACTTCAAGAAAAGCCGGCCCCCAGCCGGCGCCGAACGTGCAGCCCGAGGTATCCCATGCCAAGCAACCTCATCGTGCAGGCCCCGGCGGACGGTGTCCGCCTGATCACCCTGCACCGCCCGCAAGCCCTGAACGCCCTGAACACAGCGCTGCTGGAAGAGCTGGCCGCAGAACTGCATGCCGCCGACCAGGATCCGCAGATCCGAGCCGTGGTCATCACCGGCAGCCGCAAGGCCTTCGCCGCCGGCGCCGATATCAACGAAATGGCCGAGCGCGACCTGGTCGGCATCCTCGACGACCCACGCGTGGCCCACTGGCAAAGCATCGCCGGTTTCGGCAAACCCCTGATCGCCGCGGTCAACGGCTTCGCCCTCGGCGGCGGCTGCGAACTGGTGATGTGCGCCGATATCGTCATCGCTGGCAGCGACGCCCGTTTCGGCCAGCCGGAAATCAACCTCGGCATCCTCCCCGGCGCCGGCGGCACCCAGCGCCTGCTGCGCGCCGTGGGCAAGCCGCTGGCCATGCAGATGGTCCTCGGCGGCGAGGCCATCGGCGCCCGCCATGCCCTGCAGGCCGGCCTGGTCAGTGAAGTCACCGAGCCCGAACTCACCGTCGAGCGTGCCCTGCAGGTAGCCGTCGCCATCGCCGCCAAGGCGCCGCTGGCGGTGCGCCTAGCCAAGGAGGCGCTGCTCAAGGCCCAGGACATGGACCTGGCGAGCGGCCTGCGCTTCGAGCGCCACGCCTTCACCCTGCTGGCCGGCACCGCCGACCGCAACGAAGGCATCCGTGCCTTCCAGGAAAAACGCCCGGCCCGATTCCAAGGGCTGTAAGCCTTCCACCGACTGACGGAGCGAGCCAGTCATGTCTTTCCAGCACATCCTGTTTTCCATCGGCGACGACGGCGTTGCCCTCCTCTCGCTCAACCGGCCCGAGCAGCTCAACAGCTTCAATACCGCGATGCACCTGGAGGTGCGCGAGGCCTTGAAGCAGGTACGCCACAGCGAACGCGCCCGGGTACTGCTGCTGACCGGCGAAGGCCGTGGCTTCTGCGCAGGCCAGGACCTGGCCGACCGCAATGTCGCGCCCGGCGCCGAGCTGCCCGACCTTGGCCAGTCCATCGAGCAGTTCTACAACCCGCTGGTGCGCAGCCTGCGCGACCTGCCGCTGCCGGTGATCTGCGCGGTCAACGGCGTGGCCGCCGGTGCCGGGGCCAACCTGCCACTGGCCTGCGACCTGGTGCTGGCGGCACGCTCGGCGAGCTTCATCCAGGCGTTCTGCAAGATTGGCCTGGTGCCGGACTCCGGCGGCACCTGGTTGCTGCCCAGGCTGGTCGGCATGGCCCGGGCCAAGGCGCTGGCCTTGCTGGGCGAGCGCCTGAGCGCCGAGCAGGCCGAGCAATGGGGGCTGATCCACCGGGTGGTGGACGATGCCGTGCTGCGCGACGAAGCACTTGGCCTGGCCCGTCACCTGGCGGCCCAGCCCACCTACGGCCTGGCCTTGATCAAGCGCGCCCTCAACCAGAGCTTCGACAACCGCTTCGATGAGCAGCTGGAGCTCGAGCGCGACCTCCAGCGCCTGGCCGGGCGCAGCGAGGACTACCGCGAGGGCGTCAGCGCCTTCATGAACAAACGTACACCTGTGTTCAAGGGGCGCTGATCATGGCCGCACTCGACAATGACGCCCTGGTGGCAGTGATCGGCGCAGGCGCCATGGGGGCCGGCATCGCCCAGGTGGCGGCCCAGGCCGGCCATCCCGTGCGCCTCTACGATACGCGCCCCGGCGCCGCCGAGCAGGCGATCGAAGGCATCGATCGCCTGCTCGGCCGGCAGGTGGAAAAAGGCAAGCTTGCGCCTGACAGCCGCAGCGTGATCCGCGACCGGCTGCAACCGGTGGATACCCTCGACGCCCTGGCCGACGCCCATCTGGTGATCGAAGCCATCGTCGAACAACTGCCTGTCAAACAGGACCTGCTGCGTCGGCTTGAAGGCCTGTGCGCCACGGACTGCATCCTGGCCAGCAACACTTCCTCGCTGTCGATCACCAGCCTCGCCGCCGGGCTCAAACACCCGGAGCGGGTCATTGGCATGCACTTCTTCAACCCGGCGCCCTTGATGGCGCTGGTGGAGGTCGTCTCCGGGCTGGCCACCGCGCCGAGCCTGGCGGCCACGCTTTACGACACCGCCCGCGCCTGGGGCAAGCAACCGGTGCATGCCCGTTCGACGCCGGGCTTTATCGTCAACCGCGTGGCCCGGCCCTTCTATGCCGAAAGCCTGCGCCTGCTGCAGGAAGGCGCCGCCGACTGCGCCACCCTCGATGCCCTGCTGCGCGATGCCGGGGGCTTTCGCATGGGCGCATTCGAACTCACCGACTTGATCGGCCACGACGTCAACTACGCGGTGACCTGCTCGGTGTTCGAAGCCTTCTATGGCGATTTCCGCTTTCAGCCGTCGCTGGTGCAGAAAGAGCTGGTCGACGCAGGACGGCTCGGGCGCAAGACCGGCCAAGGCTTCTACAGCTACACCGAAGGTACCGAGCGGCCAGAGCCCGCAACGCTCACCAGTCAGACGTCTGTCAAACGCTGCACGGTGGAGGGTGACCTGGGTGCCCTGCAGCCCCTGGTCGAGCGCTTGCGCGCCAATGGTGTCGGCGTCACCGAACGCGCCGGCACCGGCCTGCTCCGTGTGGGAGATGCCACCCTGGCGTTGTCCGATGGCCGCCTGGCCAGCCAGCGCGCCCGCGAGGACGGCTTGCGCAACCTGGTGCTGCTGGACCTGGCCCTGGACTACGCCAGCGCCCCGCGCCTGGCCATCAGCCACGGCGCCGAATGCAGCGCCGTGGCCCTGGACCAGGCCGTCGCCCTGCTTGCCCGGGCCGGCCTGAGCGCCTGCCAGGTGGCCGACCTGCCCGGCCTGGTGGTGCTGCGCACCGTGGCCATGCTCGCCAACGAAGCCGCCGACGCCGTGCTGCAAGGCGTCGCCACCCCCGGCGACATCGACCTGGCGATGCGCGCCGGGGTCAACTACCCGCGCGGCCCGCTGGCCTGGGCCGACCAGCTGGGCATCGGCTACACCCTGAACGTGCTCGACAACCTGCAACGCAGCTACGGCGAGGAACGTTACCGGCCGTCCCTGTTGCTGCGCCGCACCCACGCCGAAGGAGGCCGCCTGCATGGCTGATCAATCCACACACGCTTTGGCCCGCGCCTGCGCCGAGGCCATGTTCGGCCGTGACGCCGCCAGCCAGGGCCTGGGCATCGAGCTGCTCGAAGCCGGCCCCGGCAGCGCCCGCCTGGGCATGACCGTGCGCGCCGACATGATCCAGGGCCACGGCACCTGCCATGGCGGCTACCTGTTCGCCCTGGCCGATTCGGCCTTCGCCTTCGCCTGCAACAGCTACGATGAAGCGGCCGTGGCCCTGGGTTGCAGCATCGACTATGTGGCCCCGGCGCGGCTCGGCGACCGCCTGCAGGCCAGCGCCAGCGAACAAAGCCGCAAAGGCCGCACCGGCAACTACGACGTGCGCATCGAGAACCAGCAGGGCGAGCTGATCGCCCTGTTCCACGGCAAATCCTACAAAGTGCGCGGCACCGTGCTGTCGCCGGAGACTTCAAATGACTGACGCCAGCCTGCCCCACGCGCTGATCATCGATGCCGTGCGCACCCCCATCGGCCGCTACGGCGGCGCCCTGTCGAGCGTGCGCCCCGACGACCTTGCCGCGGTGCCGATCAAGGCGCTGATGGCGCGCCATCCCGGCCTGGACTGGGCGGCGCTGGACGATGTGATCCTCGGGTGCGCCAACCAGGCCGGCGAAGACAACCGCAACGTCGCGCGCATGGCCGCCCTGCTGGCCGGGCTGCCGATCGAGGTGTCCGGCACCACGATCAACCGCCTGTGTGGCTCGGGCCTCGACGCCATCGGCAACGCTGCCCGCGCCCTGCGCTGCGGCGAAGCCGGGCTGATGCTGGCCGGCGGCGTCGAGTCGATGTCGCGGGCACCCTTCGTCATGGGCAAGTCGGAACAGGCCTTTGGCCGCAGCGCGCAACTGTTCGACACCACCATCGGCTGGCGCTTCGTCAACCCTTCGATGCAGGCGCAATACGGCATCGATTCGATGCCCGAAACCGCCGAGAACGTCGCCGAGCGCTTCGACATCTCCCGCGAAGACCAGGATGCCTTCGCCCTGCGCAGCCAGCTCAAGGCCGCCGCCGCCCAGGCCAATGGCCGTCTGGCCCAGGAGATCGTCGCGGTGGAGATCCCGCAGCGCAAAGGCCCGCCCAAACGCGTCGAGCATGATGAACATCCACGAGGCGACACCACCCTGGAACAACTGGCGCGCCTGGGCACGCCGTTCCGTGAGGGCGGCAGCGTCACCGCCGGCAATGCCTCGGGGGTCAATGACGGCGCCTGCGCCCTGCTGCTGGCCAGCCCACGGGCCGCGCAACGCCACGGCCTCAAGGCCCGTGGCCGGGTGCTCGGCCTGGCGGTGGCGGGCGTCGAGCCACGCCTCATGGGCATCGGCCCGGTGCCGGCGACCCACAAGGTACTGGAGCTGACCGGCCTGGCGCTGGCCGACATGGACGTGATCGAGCTCAACGAAGCCTTTGCCGCCCAGGGCCTGGCCGTGCTGCGCGAGCTGGGCCTGGCCGACGACGATCCGCGGGTCAACCCCAACGGTGGCGCCATCGCCCTGGGCCACCCGCTGGGCATGAGCGGCGCACGTCTGGTCACAACCGCCCTGCACCAGCTGGAGCAGACCGGTGGCCGTTACGCCCTGTGCACCATGTGCATCGGCGTCGGCCAGGGCATCGCCCTGGTGATCGAGCGCCTCTGATCAGCCGCCAGAGACGCCACGCGACGCGGGCAGTATGCTGCCTGCCATGACACTCAGGGCCCCTGCCCACGACAAGAACAACTCGAGTGAAACCATGAATCTCTACCACGATGCCGACCGCGCCCTGCTCGACCCGATGGAAACCGCCAGCCTCGACGCACTGCGCCAGCACCAGCTGGAGCGCCTGCGCTGGAGCCTGAACCACGCCTACGCCAATGTGCCGCTGTACCGCCAGCGCTTCGACGCCTGTGGCGCCCATCCCGACGACCTGAAATCGCTGGAGGACCTGGCCCGCTTCCCCTTCACCGGCAAGAACGACCTGCGCGACAACTACCCCTACGGCATGTTTGCCGTGCCCCAGGACCAGGTGGTGCGCCTGCACGCCTCCAGCGGCACCACCGGCAAGCCGACGGTGGTCGGCTACACCCAGAACGACATCGACACCTGGGCCAACGTGGTGGCGCGCTCGATTCGCGCCGCCGGCGGGCGCCGCGGCGACAAGGTGCATGTCTCCTACGGCTACGGCCTGTTCACCGGCGGCCTGGGCGCGCACTACGGCGCCGAGCGCCTGGGCTGCACGGTGATCCCCATGTCCGGCGGCCAGACCGAGAAGCAGGTGCAGCTGATCCGCGACTTCCAGCCGGACATCATCATGGTCACCCCCTCGTACATGCTCAACCTCGCCGACGAGATCGAGCGCCAGGGCATCGACCCGCACGACCTCAAGCTGCGCCTGGGCATCTTCGGCGCCGAACCCTGGACCGACGAACTGCGCCGCGCCATCGAGCAGCGCTTGGGCATCGACGCCCTGGATATCTACGGGCTCTCGGAAATCATGGGCCCGGGCGTGGCCATGGAGTGCATCGAGACCAAGGACGGCCCGACCATCTGGGAAGACCATTTCTACCCCGAGATCATCGACCCGGTCACAGGCCAGGTGCTGCCGGACGGCCAGCTCGGCGAGCTGGTGTTCACCTCGCTGAGCAAGGAGGCGTTGCCGATGGTGCGCTACCGCACCCGCGACCTCACCCGCCTGCTGCCGGGCACGGCGCGGCCGATGCGGCGCATCGGCAAGATCACCGGGCGCAGCGACGACATGCTGATCATTCGCGGGGTCAATGTGTTCCCGACGCAGATCGAGGAACAGGTACTCAAGATAAAACAGCTTTCCGAGCTATATGAGATCCACCTGTATCGTAATGGAAATCTCGACAGCGTCGAGGTGCATGTTGAACTGCGCAGCGACAGCCAGTACCTCGACGAGGGCCAGCGCAAGCAAGTGGTGGGTGAACTGGCGAAGCAGATCAAGACCTACATCGGCATCAGCACGCAGATCCAGTTGCAGCCGTGCGGCACGCTGAAACGCTCGGAAGGCAAGGCCTGTCATGTGTATGACAAGCGCCTGGCCAGCTGACCGATAGCGGTTACTGGAAAGCCCCGGCCAAGTTCCGGGGCTTTTTTTCGCCTGGCCGAACGTTATCGCGGGGCAAGCCCGCTGCCACGCCCGGCCAACTCATGCGAAAGCGATACACAAATCTTATTTGATACATCAAATACTGTTTGATGTTGTGTTTTGTATCGCTTATAAATGACCCACGCCCCAAGCAGCCCATCAGCGGGAGCACGACCATGTACGCACAGCTCGTAGAAACCGGCGTCAAGCGCCTGAAGACCCTGGAAGAGATGTCGCCCGAAGAGCGCGCCTTCCAGGAGAAGATCGACGCCGAGATCAAGATCGAAGCCAAGAACTGGATGCCCGAGGCCTACCGCCAGACGCTCATCCGCCAGATTTCCCAGCACGCCCATTCCGAGATCGTCGGCATGCTCCCGGAAGGCAACTGGGTCACTCGCGCCCCTTCGCTCAAGCGCAAGCTGCAGTTGATGGCCAAGATCCAGGACGAGGCCGGCCACGGCCTGTACCTGTACAGCGCCATGGAAACCCTTGGCGCCGACCGCGACCAAGAGATCGCCAAGCTGCACAGCGGCAAGGCCAAGTACTCGAGCATCTTCAACTACCCGACCCTGAGCTGGGCCGACATGGGCGCGGTCGGCTGGCTGGTGGACGGCGCGGCGATCGTCAACCAGGTGGTGCTGCAGCGCACCTCCTACGGCCCCTACTCCCGCGCCATGATCCGCATCTGCAAGGAAGAAAGCTTCCACCAGCGCCAGGGCTACGAACTGCTGCTGACCATGATGCGCCACGGTACCCAGGCGCAGAAGGACATGGTCCAGGACGCCATCGACCGCCTGTGGTGGCCGGCGCTGATGATGTTCGGCCCCAGCGACGAACATTCGCCCAATAGCGCGCAATCCATGGCCTGGAAGATCAAGCGCCAGAGCAACGACGAACTGCGCCAGCGCTTCATCGACCAGACCGTGCCGCAGCTGGAACTGCTCGGCTGCACCGCTCCCGACCCTGAGCTCAGGTGGAACGCCGAACGCGGCCATTACGACTTCGGCCAGATCCAGTGGGAAGAGTTCTACGAGGTGCTCAAGGGCAACGGCCCATGCAACCAGGAGCGCGTCGCCACCCGCCGCAAGGCCATCGAAGACGGCGCCTGGGTACGCGAGGCCGCCGTGGCCTATGCGCGCAAGCAACACAACAAGAACGCCGCCTGAAGCGGCCATCGATGCGGAGATCGAGCATGTCTGACTGGACCCTCTACGAAGTATTCGTGCGCAGCAAGCACGGCCTGAACCACAAGCACGTCGGCAGCGTGCATGCCGCCGACGCCGCCATGGCCATCGAGAACGCCCGCGAGCTGTACACCCGCCGCAGCGAAGGCGTGAGCCTGTGGGTGGTGCCCTCGGCGCTGATCACCGCCTCTTCGCCCGACGAGAAGGACCCGCTGTTTGCCCCGGCGGACGACAAGGTCTACCGCCATGCC
Organism: Pseudomonas soli; assembly: GCF_021283165.2. Classification (NCBI taxonomy): domain Bacteria; kingdom Pseudomonadati; phylum Pseudomonadota; class Gammaproteobacteria; order Pseudomonadales; family Pseudomonadaceae; genus Pseudomonas; species Pseudomonas soli. Next base: position 3,087,331 of record NZ_CP128543.1, on the reverse strand, counting down.
AGCTTCTACGAGCTGCCCGCCGAAGTCGGACACATGTGAGGCCCGTCATGCACAAGCAAGCACTCATCCAATACCTGCTGCTGCTCGGCGACAGTGCCCTGGTCCAGGGCCAGCGCCTGTGCGAGTGGTGCGGCAAGGCGCCGGCGCTGGAAGAAGAACTGGCGCTGATGAACGTCGGCCTCGACCTGGTGGGCCAGGCGCGCAACTGGCTGGACTATGCCGCCGAATTGCTGGACGACGGCCGCGACGCCGATGCCCTGGCGTTCCGCCGCGACGAGCGCGCCTACCGCAACCTGCTGCTGGTCGAGCAACCCAACGGCGACTACGCCGTAACTATGCTCAAGCAGTTCCTGTACGACGCCTGGCACCACGCCACGCTTGAAGCGCTCGGCGCCTCGCGCGATGAACGCATCGCCGGCATCGCCGCCAAGGCCCTGAAAGAAGTCACCTACCACCTGCGCCGCTCCGGCGAATGGGTGCAGCGCCTGGGCGGCGGCACTGATGAAAGCCGTCGGCGCATGCTCGAAGCCATCCCGACACTGTGGCGCTTCACGGTCGAATTGAGCGTGGCCAACGACGGCGAAGTCCAGCTGGCCAATGCCGGTGTCGGCGCCGATCCGGCGCGGATCGCCCAGCACTGGCTGAACACCGTCACGGCCATCTTCGCCTCGGTCGACCTGCCCCTGCCCAAGGCCGCCAGCCACTTCTACCTGGACGGGCGCAAGGGCCTGCACAGCGAACACCTCGGCCTGCTGCTGGCTGAAATGCAGTGCCTGCCGCGAGCCTACCCCGATGCGACCTGGTGAGCTGATCGCCGGCGACCGCGGCGCCAGGGCCTTGCGCGATGGCGACCTGAGCCGAGCCTGGGCGGTGCTGGCCGAGGTGATGGACCCGGAAGTACCGGTAGTCAGCGTGGTCGACCTGGGTATCGTGCGCGACCTCGACTGGCGCGCCGGCCACCTGCACCTGGTGGTCACCCCGACCTACTCCGGCTGCCCGGCCACCGAGGTGATCGAGAGTGACATTCGCCAGGCTTTGGAACAGGCCGGCTTCGCCGAGCCTGCACTGGAGCGTCGTCTCACCCCGGCGTGGAGCACCGACTGGATCAGTGCGCAAGGCCGTGAGCGGCTGCGCGCCTACGGCATCGCCCCACCCGAGGGCAGCGCCAACCTGCGCGGTGCGGCACCCAGCGTGTGTTGCCCGCAGTGCGGCAGCGCCGATACCGAACTGCTCAGCCAGTTCGGCTCCACCGCCTGCAAGGCCCTGTACCGCTGCCGCGCCTGCCTGGAACCGTTCGACTATTTCAAATGCCTTTGAGCCGTGGAGAATGCCATGAGCCAGTTTCACAGCCTGACCATCAAGCAAGTGCGCCAGGAGACCCGCGACGCGGTGTCCATCGCCTTCGACGTGCCCGCGCACCTGCGCGATGAGTTCCGTTTCACCCAGGGCCAGTACCTGGTCATGCGTACCCAGCTCGACGACGAGGAAGTGCGCCGCTCCTATTCGATCTGCAGCGCAGTGCAGGATGGCGAGCTGCGCGTGGCGGTCAAGCGCGTGCCGGGCGGTCGTTTCTCGGCCTTCGCCAACGAAGTGCTCAAGGCCGGCCAGCAATTGGAGGTGATGCCACCGTCGGGCAACTTCTTCGTGCCACTGGAGCCGACGCGCCGGGGCAACTACCTGGGCGTGGCCGCAGGCAGCGGCATCACTCCGCTCCTGTCGCTGGTCGCCACCACACTGGCCACTGAACCAGACAGCCGCTTCACCTTGCTGTACGGCAACCGCGCCAGCAACAGCGCGCTGTTCCGCGACCGCCTCGAGGACCTGAAGAACCAGTACCTCGAGCGCCTCAACCTGATCTTCGTGTTCAGCCGCGAGCAACAGGACGTCGACCTGTACAACGGCCGCATCGACGCCGACAAGTGCGGCCAGCTGTTCTCCCGCTGGCTCGACGTGACCTCACTCGATGCCGCCTTCATCTGCGGCCCCCAGGCCATGACCGAAACCGTGCGCGACAGCCTGCAGGCCAACGGCATGGACAAGGCGCGCATCCACTATGAACTGTTCGCCGCCACCGGCAGCGAAGCCCGCCGCGAGGCACGTGAAGCGGCCCGCGAGCTGGATTCGGCAGTCAGCCAGGTGACCGTGATCAGCGATGGCCGCGCCCTGGCCTTCGACCTGCCGCGCAACACCCGCAGCGTGCTCGACGCCGGCAATGCCATCGGCGCCGAGCTGCCGTACTCGTGCAAGGCCGGGGTGTGCTCGACCTGCAAGTGCAAGGTGATCGAGGGCGAGGTGGAGATGGACAGCAACCATGCCCTGGAAGACTACGAAGTGGCCGCCGGGTATGTGCTGTCGTGCCAGACCTACCCGCTGAGCGACAAGGTGGTGCTCGACTTCGATCAGCTTTGAGACCGCATTGCCTTCATCGCTGGCTTGCCAGCGATGAAGCCCTCGGCAACACCCGCGTGACCTGAAAAACAATTACAACAGCCAGAGAGAACGCTCCCATGACACCCGAACACATCGAAACCATCAGCAACCACCCCGCCTTCGTGCAACTGATCAAGCGCAAGCGCCGCCTCAACGGCAGCCTGACCCTGACCATGTTTGTCGCCTATTACGGCTTCGTCCTGCTGGTGGCCTTCGCCCCGGGCGTGCTCGGCCAGTCCCTCAGCGGCGGGGTGACCAGCGTCGGCATGTTGGTGGGCGTGCTGATGGTGCTGCTGTCCTTCGCCCTCACCGGCATCTACATGCACCGCGCCAACCGCGTCATCGACCCGCTCAACGAAGTGGTCAAGCAGGAGTGCGCGCGATGAACTGGACCGCCATCTCGATGTTCCTGGTGTTCGTCTGCTTCACCTTGCTGGTGACCCGCTGGGCCGCCCTGCGTACCCGCTCGGCCAGCGACTTCTACACCGCCGGCGGCGGCCTCACCGGCATGCAGAACGGCCTGGCGATCGCCGGCGACATGATCAGCGCCGCGTCCTTCCTGGGCATCTCGGCGATGATGTTCATGAACGGCTACGACGGCCTGCTGTATGCCCTGGGCGTGCTGGCCGGTTGGCCGATCATCCTGTTCCTGATCGCCGAACGCCTGCGCAACCTGGGCAAGTACACTTTCGCCGACGTGGTCTCCTACCGCCTGGCCCAGGCCCCGGTGCGCCTGACCTCGGCCTTCGGTACCCTGGCCGTGGCGCTGATGTACCTGGTGGCGCAGATGGTCGGCGCCGGCAAGCTGATCGAGCTGCTGTTCGGCATCAACTACCTGTACGCGGTGATGCTGGTGGGTGCGCTGATGGTGCTGTACGTCACCTTCGGCGGCATGCTCGCCACCACCTGGGTGCAGATCATCAAGGCGGTGATGCTGCTCTCCGGCACCACCTTCATGGCGTTCATGGTGCTCAGGCATTTCGGCTTCAGCACCGAGGCAATGTTCGCCAGCGCCGTGGCCGTGCACGCCAAGGGCCAGGCGATCATGGCGCCGGGCGCGCTGCTGTCCAACCCGGTGGATGCCATTTCCCTGGGCCTGGGCATGATGTTCGGCACTGCCGGCCTGCCGCATATCCTCATGCGCTTCTTCACCGTCAGCGACGCCAAGGAAGCGCGCAAGAGCGTGTTCTACGCCACCGGCTTCATCGGCTACTTCTATCTGCTGCTGATCGTCATCGGCTTCGGCGCCATCGTCATGGTCGGTACCGAGCCGTCCTATCGCGACGCCACCGGGGCGATCATCGGCGGCGGTAACATGGTCGCGGTGCACCTGGCACAGGCGGTGGGCGGCAACCTGTTCCTCGGCTTCATCTCGGCGGTGGCCTTCGCCACCATCCTCGCCGTGGTCGCCGGCCTTGCGCTGTCCGGCGCCTCGGCGGTATCCCACGACCTGTACGCCTGCGTGGTGCGCAAGGGCCAGGCCAGCGAGCAGGAAGAAATGCGCGTATCGCGCCTGGCCACCTTGGGGATCGGCCTGTTCGCGGTGCTGCTGGGGCTGCTGTTCGAGTCGCAGAACATCGCCTTCCTCTCCGGCCTGGTGCTGGCGGTGGCCGCCTCGGTCAACTTCCCGGTGCTGCTGCTCTCGATGTTCTGGAAGGGCCTGACCACCCGTGGCGCGGTGGGCGGCAGCCTGGCCGGGCTGGTCTCGGCGATCGTGCTGGTGGTGCTGGGCCCGGCGGTGTGGGTCAACGTGCTGCACAACGAACGGGCGCTGTTCCCCTACAGCAACCCGGCACTGTTCTCCATGTCGCTGGCCTTCCTCGCGGCCTGGGCCTTCTCGGTCACCGACGGCTCGCAGCGGGCGCACGAAGAGCGTGGGCGCTACCTGGCCCAATTCATCCGTTCGATGACCGGTATCGGCGCCGCCGGTGCCAGCAAGCACTGACTTCAAGAACAATAACAATGTCGGGTACAACAACAATGAACCGCATGCACCTCAAGTCAGCCGCCTGGCTGGCCACCCTCGCCCTGCCCTTGCCGGCCATGGCGGACTTTATCGCTGACAGTCACGCCCGCCTCGAACTGCGCAACCACTACATCAACCGCGACTTCCGCCAGAGCAACGCCCCGCAGAGCAAGGCCGAGGAATGGGGCCAGGGCTTCACCGCCCGCTTCGAGTCGGGTTTCACCGAGGGGCCGGTTGGTGTCGGGGTGGACGCCATGGGCCAACTGGGCATCAAGCTCGACTCTAGCCGCGACCGACGCAACACCGGCCTGCTGCCCTACGGGCCAAACAGTCTGGAGCCAGTGGACGACTACAGCGAGCTGGGTCTGACCGCCAAGCTGCGGGTCTCCAAGAGCACCCTGCGCCTTGGCACGTTGCAGCCGATCCTGCCGGTGGTGGTGTACAACGACACCCGCCTGCTGGCCTCGACCTTCCAGGGCGGCCTGCTGACCAGCCAGGAGCTGGACGGCCTGACCTTCAACGGCGGGCGCCTGACCAAGGCCAACCTGCGCGACTCGTCCGGGCGCGATGATATCGGCTACGGCGCCGCCAGCAGCGACCACTTCGACTTCGCCGGCGGCAGCTACGCCATCACCCCGCAGGCCAGCGTCAGCTACTACTACGCCAAGCTCGAGGACATCTACCGCCAGCAATACGTCGGTTTTTTGCATACCCAACCCTTGGCGGAGGGCATCAGCCTGCGCAGCGACCTGCGCTACTTCGACAGCCGCGGCGACGGCGCCGAGCGCGCGGGCAACATCGACAACCGCAACTTCAACGCCATGTTCAGCCTGGGCGTGAAGGCCCACAAGTTCACCGCCACCTGGCAGCAGATGTCCGGCGACAGCGCCTTCCCGTTCCTCAACGGCGGCGATCCGTACACCGTCAACCTGGTCACCTACAACACCTTCACCCGCGCCGGGCTCGACTCCTGGCAGCTGCGCTACGACTACGACTTCGTGGCCATGGGCATCCCCGGGCTGAGCTTCATGACCCGCTACACCGACGGCCGCCACGCCGAAACCGCCACGCTCAGCAATGGCCGCGAGCGCGAACGCGATACCGACATCACCTACGTGATCCAGAGCGGTCCGTTCAAGGACGTCAGCCTGCGCTGGCGCAACGTCACCTTCCGTTCCGGCAATGGCCTGACCAATGCCGTTGACGAAAACCGCCTGATCATCGGCTACACCCTGGCGCTCTGGTAAGCGCGCCCCCTGTCTATCAGAACAGCAAGGAGAACAGCATGTCCGCCGCCCCTACCCTGCAAAGCTTCATCGCCGGCCGCTGGATCGGCCAGCACGGCGCCCAGGCCCTGCGCAGCGCCCTCGACGCCCACGTCCTGGCCTACAGCCACGAGGAACGCCCGGACTTCGCCGAGGCCGTGGACTTTGCCCGCGTCCAGGGCTTGAAGCAGCTGCTGGCCATGGATTTCCAGCAGCGCGCCGCCCGCCTCAAGGCCCTGGCGCTGTACCTGGCCGAGCGCAAGGAGCAGCTCTACGCCCTGTCCCATCACAGCGGCGCCACCCGCGCCGACAGCTGGATCGACATCGAAGGCGGCAACGCCACGCTGTTCGCCTATTCGAGCATGGGCCGCCGCGAGCTGCCCTCGGGCAACCTGGTACATGAAGGCCCGGCGATCCCCCTGGGCAAGCAAGGCCATTTCGCCGGCAGCCATATCCTGGTGCCGCGTGCGGGCGTGGCCGTGCATATCAACGCCTTCAACTTCCCGATCTGGGGGATGCTGGAGAAATTCGCCCCGACCTTCCTGGCCGGCATGCCGTGCATCGTCAAGCCTGCCACGTCCACCAGCTACCTGACCGAGGCCGTGGTACGCCTGATGAACGAATCGGGCCTGTTGCCGGCCGGCAGCCTGCAACTGGTGGTCGGCAGCACCGGTGACCTGCTCGAGCGCCTGCAGGGGCAGGATGTGGTGACCTTTACCGGCTCCGCCGACACCGCAGCCAAGCTGCGCGTCACCCCGAACCTGATCCGCAACTCGGTACCGTTCAACGCTGAGGCCGACTCGCTGAATTGCGCCATCCTTGGTCCGGACGTGAGCCCTGACAGCGAGGAGTTCGAGCTGTACATCAAGGAAGTGGCGCGGGAAATGACCACCAAGGCCGGGCAGAAATGCACGGCGATCCGCCGCGCCATCGTCCCGGCCAGGCACATCGACGCGGTAGCCACCCGCCTGCGCGAACGCCTGCGCAAGGTGGTGGTGGGCGATCCTTCGGTGGAAGGCGTGCGCATGGGGGCGCTGGCCTCCCATGACCAGCAGCGTGATGTCGCCGAGCGCGTGCACCAGTTGCTGGCCACCTGCGAGCAACTGCTGGGCGCCAGTGACGGTTTCACCCCGGTCGGTGATGGCGTGGCCGAGGGCGCGTTCTTCGCCCCGACCCTGCTGCTGGCCCGCGACCCGCATGCCGAGGGCGGTGCCCATGATATCGAGGCGTTCGGCCCGGTCAGCACGCTGATGGCCTACGACGACCTCGACGAGGCCTTGGCCCTGGCCGCCCGCGGCAAGGGCAGCCTGGTGGCGAGCCTGGTCACCGCCGACCGCGCCGTGGCGGCCAAGGCCATCCCGGTGGCGGCGGCCTGGCACGGGCGGCTGCTGGTACTCGACAGCGAGGCGGCCAAGGAGTCCACCGGGCATGGTTCGCCATTGCCGCAGCTCAAGCACGGCGGCCCCGGTCGTGCCGGCGGCGGCGAGGAGCTGGGCGGCCTGCGTGCGGTCAAGCACTACCTGCAGCGCGCCGCGGTGCAAGGTTCGCCCAGCATGCTGATGGCAGTGACCGGCGAGTATGTGCGCCGCGCCGAGGTGATCGAAACCGAAGTACACCCGTTCCGCCGCCATTTCGACGACCTGCGCATCGGCGAGTCGCTGCTGACCCACCGCCGCACGGTGACCGAAGCCGACCTGGTCAACTTCGGCTGCCTGTCGGGCGATCATTTCTACATGCACTTCGACGAGATCGCCGCCAGACAGTCGCAGTTCGGCAAGCGCATCGCCCACGGTTACTTCGTGCTGTCGGCGGCCGCCGGGTTGTTCGTCAGCCCCGGCGAGGGGCCGGTGCTGGCCAACTACGGGCTGGACACGCTGCGTTTCATCACCCCGGTGGGCATCGGCGACACAATCCAGGCGCGCCTGACCTGCAAGCGCAAGATCGACCAGGGCAAGACCAGCCCGCAGGGGCAGCCACAAGGGGTGGTGGCCTGGGATGTGGAGGTGACCAACCAGCTGGGTGAGCTGGTGGCCAGTTATGACATTTTGACCTTGGTGCTCAAGCGCTGACTGCCAGTGGGCGGCGAGATGCCTGCATGCAGTCAGGTGGCAGGCATCCCGCAACCCAATCAAGGCAAAATGCCACCTCGGACATCCGCCCTACATCGCGCAACGCCGCCTCAGCGCTATAGTCAGCCCAGCGTCCCACCGCCAGCCCCCTTCCTGGCGGCGCGGGCGCGGTACCGAGAACAATGCCAAGGAAGCAACGCGATGATCCTCAAGTCCTTCCCTTTCAAGTCCCTCGTCCTGCTCGCCGGCCTGGCCGCCGTGGCCGGCTGCCAGACCGCCAGCCCCAGCGCCGACACCCTCAAGCAACGCACCGAGGTCACCCTCGGCGTGCCCGTGAGCAAGGTCAGCAACCTGCGCAGCGACTCCAACACCACCTACTTCACCGCCAGCACCAGCAAGGGCCAGTACGACTGCCAGGTGCCCAGCGGCGGCCTGGTGGCCGTGGCCGGCATGGGTATCTACACGCCATCCCCCACCTGCTGGAAAGAAGGCCAGGCGCCGGTCTTCCAGTGATGGTCGAGGGCGCCGGCCTAGACCACCGGCGCCGCCACGCTCTCACGCAAACCCCGCAGCGCCGCACGCAGCTCCGCCGGTCGCACCGGCTTGGCCAGTACCGCGATACCCCGTGCCTGCAGGGCGCCCTGCAGCCTGTCGATATCATGGCCGGTCATGATCAGCGCCGGCACTTCGGCGCCGCGTTGCGCGCGCAACTGGTCGATGCAGTCGATGCCGGTGGCCTGTGGACCCAGGTCGTAGTCGGCAACGATCACATCGCAGTCACTGGCCAGGCCAAAGGGCGAGCTCTCGGCCTGCACCTCGCACCCCCAGCGTTGCAGCAAGGCACTGGTGGCCTGCAGGACGTTGTGGTCATCCTCCACCAGGCACACCCGCAAACCGGTGAGCATGCCGGCCTGCACGGCCTGGTCGGCAACGGCCCGTGGCACTTGTGCCGGCACCTTGGGCAACCCTTGCAAGGTCAGCGTGGTGCCATGCCCCTGGCGCGAGCGCAGGCTGACCGCCAAACCCATCAGTTGCCCCAGGCGTTTGACGATGGCCAGCCCCAGGCCGACGCCCTCGACGTCCTTGTCACGTGCCTCGCGCACCCGGTAGAACTCTTCGAACACGTGACCCTGGTGCTCCTCGGCAATGCCCCGGCCCTGGTCGCAGACGACGATGGCCAGCCCCTCGCCGCGTGGCCGCACGCCGATCAGCAACGGGCGCCCGGCGGCGTACTTGAAGCTGTTCGACAAAACGTTCTGCACCATGGTCGCGAGCATCCCCGGGTCGGCGCGTGTCCAGTGGCGGCTGGGCACCAGGCGCATCTCGACCCCGGCCCAGTGCGCCGCCTCGCTGTTCTGGCGCAACAACTCGCGCAGGAAGCCGTCCACGGCGAAGGTTTCGCACTTCGGCTGTACGCGGCCGTTGTCCAGGGTGTACAGGTCGAGGATCGAGCGGAACAACTGCGAGACGTTGAGCAGCGAGCGGTCGATGCTGTCCACCAGGCGCCGCTCTTCCTCGCCCAGCCGCGCTTCGCGCAGGCAGGCGGTGAACAGGCCGATGGAATGGATCGGCTGGCGCAGGTCGTGGCTGGCCTGGGCCAGGAAGCGCGACTTCTCGCGGGTCGCCGCCTCGGCCAGGGCGGTGGCCTTGCGCGTGCGCTCGAGCAGCAGGTGGGCATAGAACGGAATCAGGGTGCTGGTGGTCAGCAGCATCGGCAGCAGGAACGGCTGTTCCTGCCAATAGGGGGTCAGCTGCCACACCACAACCAGCGCGGCCAGGGCCAGCACGGTGGCGATGGCCAGGTAGCGCGAGCCGAAGCGCATGCCGTTGCCCAGGTTGATCCAGACCATCACCGCATACAGCGGCAGCGCGGTTTCACCGCCGACCACCAGGCCGAAGCTGGTGCCGGTGTAATCGCCCAGCATGCCGAAGATGCGCCGCGCCGGGTAGTGCCCGGGCCAGCGCTTGATCGCCTGGCGCATGCCGATCGACACCACCACGAATCCCGCGTAGTAGAGCAGCACCGGCAGGTAGGTGGCAGGCGAGCGGCCCGGCAGGAAACCCAGCAACGCCACGTAGCTGATCGCACAGGAGGCGACGATGATTCGCAGGTTGGCCTGGTCCAGCTCGTTGTTCTTCTCGAACTTCATGGGTAACGTCCTTGTGCGCCAGTCGGCATTTGCGGCACGCTGCGTGGGAAAAAACCGCAGGTGACTGCTAAATTAGCATGTGTCGGCTGACAGGGAGTTCCACGACGTGAGTTGCCGCATCATCGTGGCGGATGACCATCCGCTGTTCAGGGAAGCCATGGTCAACACCGTGCGGCGCATCCTGCCCGAGGCGCGCCTGGAGGAAGCCGGCAGCCTGGCCGATGTGCTCAGGCTGGCCAGCATGGGCGAGACGCCCGACACCCTGATACTCGACCTGCGCTTCCCCGGCCTCACCTGCATCGGCCGCCTCGCCGAACTGCGCCGCCAATTGCAGCGAACCACGCTGATCGTCGTGTCGATGGTCGACGACCCGCAGGTGATCTGCGAAGTCATGGCCGCCGGCGTCGATGGTTTCATCGGCAAGAGCGTCAGCCCCGAAGCCATCGGTGCGGCCATCCTCGCCATTCGCGACGGCGAAGTGGTGGTCGACTACGCGCCCAGCGGGTTGCTGCCACAGCTGGATGCCCCCAGCGAGCTGGAACAGCTCACCCACCGCCAGCAGGACGTGCTGCGCCTGATCGCCCAGGGCAAGACCAACAAGGAGATCGCCCGGGCACTGGACATCTCGCCATTCACCGTGCGCATCCATGTGTCGTCGCTGCTCAAGACCCTCAATGTGCCGACCCGCACGGCCGCTGCGGTGAAATATTCCGGCAACTGAGCGACCGCTGGTCGGCGCGCCGTGGCATGCAATCGACCCTTCAAGTGCTTTGCAACCTCCCAATCCATGAGGGTGGCGATGTTCACGCCTGTGTTCGGCCTGCCCGAGCGTGGGCCGTTTTTTCACTCTGAGGAGAGGATGACGACATGAGCACGAAACACTGGATGGGCGGTGGCGATGTGCAGAGCGACTGGCCGGAACTCGAGCCAGACCGCCGCAACGATCAGGCCGACGACCCGGATGCCGACCCGAACCTGACCGAGGAAGAGAACCGCCCCGCGGTTCCGGCCAGCGACCCGGAGTCAGGCGCCTGAGTGTGCATGGCAGTGAAAGAGCGGGCCAAGCCCGCTCTTTCACTGAAGTCTATTGGCTGCCCAGGTCCACGCCGGTTCACACCCTCCAGCGCACCTCGGTTATCCCATGCCGTTCGGCCATGGGCCGGCTGACTTTCTTGATGCGCTCGCGTCCGAACTTCGGAATGATCCCCAAACCCGCGTCGCAACTCGCCCAATGCCAGGCCTCGGCATTGTCCATGTGTTCCTGGCGGATGATGAAACGTCGTGGCTGGCCGTGCAGCAGGTATTCGATGGTAAACAGCTGGGGACTTGGCATTGACGCAGGCCCTCCTCTTCTCCATGGATGACTTTCTGACAGATCACGTCGTTCCATGAAAATTCAAAAAAATGTCCACAACAGCAAGGGAGGGCCCGCAAGGTCACGAACCGCTGGTGCTCCCGTGGCTGTTGCGACCACCCTTGCGACCGGCCTCGGAGGCGCGGGCGCGGTCATTGGCGAAGTTGCCGCCAGAGTTGCGGCCACCCTTCTGGCCCGCCCGCGAGGCCCTTTCACGGTCGTTGGCGAAGTTGCCGGGGTTGGTTTCCTTGGTGCCGCCGCGTTGTCCGGTCTGATCCTGGTCACGAGCCATGACGTTTCTCCTTTACGCTGGATTGGACGTGCCGCGCGAAGATGCCGTGCACTTAATTACGAACAGGGGCGCAAGCCAACGGCTCATTTGTTGTACCGAGGTTCTGACCGACGGCACTTATCCGCCTGGCCAAGAGTCACAGCTCTGACTACTGACGGTGGACGAAGGAGACGCCCCATGCACCGTGCTTGCCGACCGCTTACCCTCGTATACCGGCCCTTGCTCGGCGCCAACCGCTCGTCGCCGGGATGAACAGCAGCCTATAATCTGCGCCCAGTGCCCGACCAAGCGGGCCATTTCCAGGTCCGTACAAGGCTGATGCCATGAAGTCCTCCAGCAAAACGTCCCTCGCCTCGCCGCACAATCCGGCACTCAGCCCGAGCCACCTGGATTTCCCCGTGGTCGGCATCGGCGCCTCGGCCGGCGGCCTGGAAGCAATCCGCACCTTTTTCCGCCACACCCCGCAGGACTGCGACATGGCGTTCGTGGTGGTGCTGCACCTGTCGCCGGACCACCAGAGCCAGGCCGACCGGATCATCCAGGCGGTGACCGGCATGCCTGTGCGCCAGGTCAGCGAACCAGTACCGATCGAGCGCAACCATGTCTATGTGATTTCGCCGGCCAATCGCCTGTCGACCAACGACGGTTACCTGCGCGTCAGCCCGGCCAAGCGCAGCCGTGGCGACCATGTGGCCATCGACCTGTTCTTCCGCGACCTGGCCGATGTACACAAGGACCATGCATTCTGCGTGGTGCTGTCGGGCACCGGCAGCGACGGCGCCGTGGGCCTGTCGCGGATCAAGGAACAGGGCGGCGTGACCCTGGTGCAAGCCCCCGAGGATGCCGAATACCCCGAGATGCCCCGGGCGGCGCTGGCCACCGGCATGGTCGACCTGGTGCTGCCGGTGGCCGAGATGCCCGCCCGCCTGGTCGAGATGTGGCGCACCGCCCGCCAGGTGAAGTTGCCGCGCATCGACGACGACAGCCTGCCGCCCGCGCTGGGCGAGCGCGAGGGTGACCCGGCGGCGTGCGACCCGCTGCTCGACGAAATCCTGTTGTCGCTGCAGGACAACACCGGCCACGACTTCAGCCATTACAAGCGCGCCACCGTGCTGCGCCGCCTGGAGCGGCGCCTGCACGTGACCGGCCAGACCGACCTGGCCGGCTATCGCGACTACCTGCAATGCCATCCGGACGAATCACGGGCGCTGCTGGCCGACATGCTCATCGGCGTGACCAACTTCTTCCGTGACCGCGAGGCCTTCGAGGCCCTGCAGCGCCATGTGATGCCAGGCCTGGTGAACCGCGAAGGCAACGAAGAGCCGGCCAGCGAGGTGCGTGTTTGGTCAGCTGGCTGCTCGACCGGCGAGGAGGCCTACAGCCTGGCCATGCTGGTAAGCGAACAGCTGGCGATCGAACGACGCAGTGCCCAGGTGCAGATCTTCGCCACCGACCTTGACGACCGCGCCATCGGCATCGGTCGCTGCGGGCAGTATCCGGACGCCATCGCCACCGATGTGTCGCCGGCCCGGCTGCGCCAGTTCTTCCTCAAGGAGGACCAGCATTACCGGGTGCGCAAGGAAATCCGCGAAAAAGTCCTGTTCGCCCGCCACAACCTGCTGTCCGACCCGCCGTTCTCGCAACTGGACCTGATCGTCTGCCGCAACCTGCTGATCTACCTCGACCGGGAGGTGCAGCGCGATATCCTGCGCCTGTTCCACTTCGCGCTGCGCCCGGGCGGCTATCTGTTCCTGGGCAGCTCCGAATCCACCGACCTTGCGGCCGACCTGTTCGTCGCCGTGGACAAGCGCAACCGCATCTTCCGCGCCCGTGAAGTGGCGGCCGTGCGTCATCCGGCGCGCCTACAAGCCCCCGAGCCTGCGCTCGCTCCGGCGCCGGCCCGGGCACGCGCCGCCCGCAAACTGTCCTATGCCGAAATCCATCACCGCGCCCTCGCCCGCTGCACGCCGCCGAGCCTGGTGGTCGATACCGAGGGCAATATCCTGCACATGAGCGAGGGCGTGGGGCGCTATCTGCGCCATGCCGGCGGCGAGCTCAGCCACAACCTGCTCAACCTGGTCCTCACGCCGCTGCGTCCGGCCCTGCGCAGCACCTTGCTGCAGGCCCAGGGCAGCGGCCAGGCGGTAACGTCGCGCACAGTTTCCCTCGACCTCGACGAGCATACCGAAGGGGTACGCATCCTGGTCCAACCGCACCAGGACGAACCCAGTGGCAGCGAGTGCCTGCTGGTGGTTTTCCAGAGCGGCGAAGCCGACAACGCGATCACCCGGGCACCCGGCGTCGAACAGACCGAAGGGATGCTGTTGGGCAACCTGGAGCGCGAACTGCACCGCACGCGCCTGCAGTTGCAGGAAACCATCGAGCAGTCGGAGTTTTCCAGCCAGGAGCTGACCGCCTCCAACGAAGAGATGCAGGCGATCAACGAGGAGCTGCGCTCGGCCAGCGAGGAGCTGGAAACCAGCAAGGAAGAGCTGCAGTCGATCAACGAAGAACTGCTGACGGTCAACTACGAACTCAAGATCAAGGTCGAGGAAACCGACAAGGTCAACGACTACCTGAGCAACCTCATCGCGTCCACCGACATCGCCACGGTGTTCGTCGACCGCAACCTGTGCATCCGCTGGTTCACCCCGCGCGCCACCGATATCTTCAGCATGCTGCCGGTGGACACCGGGCGCTCGCTGCTCGACATCACCCATCGCCTCGACTATCCGGGCCTGGCCGACGACGCCCGGGCGGTGGTCGAGCGCGAGACCACCATCGAGCGCGAAGTGGTCGGCCACAACCAGCACTGGTACCTGGCCCGCCTGCTGCCGTATCGGGCCAGCGAGCGCAACGTCGACGGCACCGTGCTGACCTTCATCGACATCAGCCAGAGCCGCGCCGCCGAGGAACGCCTGCGCCAGGGCGAGGAGCGCATGCGCCTGGTCGCCGAGAGTACCCATGATTTCGCCATCATCCTGCTTGATGAGCAGGGCCTGATCACCGACTGGAACACCGGCGCCGCGCTGATCTTCGGCTATGGCAAGGATGAGGTGCTCGGCCATCATTACCAACTGATCTTCACCGAGCAGGACCGGGCCAGTGGCTTGCCCGAGCGCGAACTGCGCAGTGCCCGCCTGCACGGTCGTGGCCAGGACGAGCGCTGGCATGTGCGCAAGGACGGCAGCCGCTTCTACTGCAGCGGTGAAGTGTCGCGCCTCAAGGGCAGTAGCCTGCGCGGCTACGTCAAGATTGCCCGCGACCTGACGGGGCACAAGCGTCTGCACGATGAACAAAGCAAACAGCTCGCTGAATCGCAGAACACCAGCCACATGAAGGACGAGTTCTTCGCGGTCATGTCCCACGAGCTCAAGCACCCGCTCAACCTGATTCAGCTCAATGCCGAAATCCTGCGCCGGTCCCCGTCGGTAAAGGGCAACGGTGTCGCCAGCAAGGCGGTCGGCACTATCTGTGAGGCGGTCTCGAGCCAAGCGCGAATCATCGATGACCTGCTCGATGTCGCGCGTATCCGCACCGGCAAGCTCAAGCTCAAGACCCAGGTGCTCGACCTGTGCGCGGTGCTGCAGGCCATCCAGGCCGTGCTGGCCAACGAGCAGCACGCCTGCGAGGTGCGCCTGGCGCTGCCCGCCGACGGCGCACCGGTGTACGTCGAGGCCGACAGCACCCGGCTCGAGCAGATCGTCTGGAACCTGCTCAACAATGCGCTGAAATTCAGCCCCGCCGGCAGCGAGATCCGCCTGGCGCTGGTCCGCCAAGGCAACCAGGCGCGCCTGGAGGTCATCGACCAGGGTATCGGCCTGACCGACGAAAGCCTGGAAAGCGTCTTCGACCTGTTTTCCCAAGCCGCGCCACAAGCCTCCGGCAACCACCGCGACGGGCTCGGTATCGGCCTGTCGCTGGTGCGCCAGCTGGTGGAAGCGCATGGCGGCACGGTCAGCGCGACGTCCGCCGGCCTGGGTTGCGGCGCCACCTTCACGGTGTGCCTGCCGTTGTCCGACCCCGGACAGCAGGCCCAGCCGGATACCAGCGACGACAACATCGAGGGCCGCTTGAACGGGGTCAGGGTGTTGCTGGTGGACGACTCGGTGGAAATCCTCGAGGTGATGCAGCAACTGCTGGAAATGGAAAGCGCCGAAGTCGAGGCCTACAGCAACCCGCAGGCCGCACTCGAGGCGGCCGCCCATGGCCGCTATGACATCATCCTCTCGGATATCGGCATGCCGGTCATGGACGGCCACGCCCTGATCAAGGCCCTGCGGGGCCTGGAGCACCTGCGCTACACCCCGGCCATCGCCCTGACCGGCTACGGGGCCAGCGCCGACCAGTACCGCTCGCGCCAGTCGGGCTTCGACCGGCACCTGAACAAGCCGGTGGGCTACGACGAGCTGATCGAGGCGATCGAGGGTCTGAGCGGCTCGCTACCCTACTGACGCCCTACCCGCCCCGGCCCGCCTGTGGCCGGGGCGCCGTCGTGCCTCAGGCATGGACGCTCCACTGCACGGCAGCGGTCTCGATCGGCAGTTCGTCCACGGCGTGGATCATCCCGCTGTCGAGCGCTTCCTGGGGGCCCAGGATCCGTGGATAGGCCATCAGGTAGCGCGGCACATCGAGCCGCTCGCTCGCACCCTCGGTGCGCTCGGCGACAATCTGCGCATACAGGCGCAGGTCATAGTCCAGGCTCATCGCGTATTCGGCCATCCGTGAGTGGTCCACCGAGCCGTGCAGGGTCCAGTGGAACGGGTGGAACAGGAATTTGCTGTAGGCGCAGGCGGTACGGTGGCTGCCGGCCAGGAACAGGATGTTGCCCATCGATTCGACCGTGCCCAGGTTGTGGGTGTGCACCGGCACCGGCAGTGAGCGCAGGAAGTTGTACAGGGTGAAACCGTAGCTGCATTCGCCGCCCATGGTGGCGATGTTGATCTGCAACACCTCGGCGCCCTGCTGCAAGGCCTTGGAACAGGTGTTGATGAGGTTGCCGCAAGTCGCGGAATTGATCGGGCCGGTGTAGTGGATGATGTGTCTGGCCATGCCGTCCTCCAGGGTCAGTCAAGGGTGTCCTTGGCCGGTGCGTCGTTGCCCGGCGCCGCTTGGTCGTGCTCGCCCAGTTGCTGGTACTGCTTGCGCAGCGCATGCAGTTCGGCCGGGCCCATGTCCTCGAGGTCGAGCAGGGCCTTGTGCGCCCGCTGGGTGGTGCGCAGCAGTTCGTCGATCTTGATGTGCAGTTCGTCGTTGTCGCGGTTCTGGGTGTTCTGGATCAGGAACACCATGAGGAAGGTGATGATGGTGGTCGAGGTGTTGATCACCAGTTGCCAGGTGTCGTTGAAATGGAAGAGCGGCCCGCTCACGCCCCAGGCGATGATCAGCATCAATGCGATGACGAAGCTCGCCGGGCGCCCGCTGCGGTTGGCCAGCCATTGGGCGAAACGATCGAATTTCATGGCTAGCGCTCCCTCAGGCCGGCTGCCGGGTTTCTCCGGGCAGGCCCTCGATGTCAGGGTCGTCCGGCAGCACCTCGGGTTCTTCATCGTCTGCCTCGGTCGGTGCTGGCGGCGCCTGCACGTCTCCCGGTTCTGTCTCGCTGTTCATCGGCGTTGCCTCCATTGGCTGCTTCCCTCTGTGGTGGAGGGCCGGATGGCAGGCAAAGTTCCGGGTTTTGCGCCACCGGCCACTCGTCATTCCTGCTGAACCCTGACGCCGCGATGCCGGTCGCTAGTCAAGAGTGCACGAACGAAAGGGAGCCCTCGTGAGCGAGATCCGCATTGGCATATCCGGTTGGCGCTATGGCCCATGGCGCAAGGACTTCTACCCCAAGGGGCTGCGCCAGGACGATGAGCTGGCGTTCGCCTCGCGGGCGGTGAACAGCATCGAGATCAATGGCTCGTTCTACGCGTTGCAGACCCCCGAGCGCTACCGACAGTGGCGCGATGAAACACCGGAAGGCTTCGTCTTTTCGGTGAAGGCGCCGCGCTACATCACCCATGTGCGACGGCTGCGCGACATCGACGAGCCGCTGGCCAACTTCTTTGCCTCGGGGCCATTGCTGCTGGGTGACAAGCTGGGGCCGTTCCTCTGGCAGTTTCCCCCGAACATGAAGTTCGACGCTGAGCGCTTCAGCGATTTTCTCGCCCTGCTGCCCCGCGACCGTAAGGCCGCGCGCGCCTGTGCCCGGCAGGCCGCAGAACGCTTGCAGGACAACGGTGGTAGCGCCATCCGCGGCAATGCGCGCTTGCGCCATGCCGTGGAGATCCGCCATCCGAGCTTCCTCTGCGACACCTTCATCAACCTGCTGCGCAAGCACAAGGTCGCGCTGGTGGTCGCCGACAGCGCCGGCAAATGGCCTTATGTCGAGGAAGTCACGGCCGATTTCGTCTACCTGCGCCTGCACGGCGATGTCGAGCTCTACAGCAGCGGCTACACCGCCAGCGCGCTGCGTCGTTGGCGCCTGCGCATCCAGGCCTGGGCCGCGGGTGGCCAGCCGGAGGATGCCCAGCGCATCATCCGGCGCGCTCCGGCGAAACGCGCCTCGCGGGATGTGTATTGCTACTTCGACAATGACCAGAAGGTACATGCCCCCTACGATGCCCGCCGCCTGCTGGGTAAGCTGGGCCTGGACGGCGAGCTGGTGACCGAACCCGGCGTCGAGCCGCAGGAGTCGCTATGAACGGCACCCTGCCCGCCCCCGACCGCATCATCGACAACGTCACGGCCGTAAACCGTCTGACGGTGCTTACCCTTAACGTGCACAAGGGCTTCACCCTGTTCAACCGCCGTTTCATCCTGCCCGAGCTGCGCGAGGCGGTGCGTGCCACCGGCGCCGACCTGGTGTTCCTGCAGGAGGTGCACGGCAGCCATCAGCGCCATGCCGAGCGCCATCCGACCTGGCCGCAGACTCCGCAGTACGAGTTCCTCGCCGACAGCATGTGGCCGCAGTTCGCCTACGGGCGCAATGCGGTCTATCCCCATGGCGACCATGGCAACGCGCTGCTCTCCAAGTTCCCCATCCGCGCCTACGACAACCTCGATGTGTCCATCCATGGCAACGAGGAGCGCGGCCTGTTGCACTGCCAGCTCGAAGTGCCCGGCCATGAGCAGGTGCATGCGATCTGTGTGCACCTGGGCCTGCGCGAGGAGCACCGCCAGCGTCAGGTCGACTTGTTGCTGGCCTTGCTCGAGCGCCTGCCGCCGGAGGAGCCGGTCATCGTCGCCGGTGACTTCAACGACTGGCGCCTGAAGGCCGATGCGCGGCTGTCGGTATCGCTGAGCGAAGCCTTCGGCACGCCGGCGCGCAGTTTTCCCGCGCGCCTGCCGCTGCTGCGCCTGGACCGCATCTACCTGCGCAATGCCCAGGCGTGCGAGGCACGGGTGTTGTCCAGATACCCATGGTCGCACCTCTCGGACCATGCTCCGCTGGTAGCGCAGGTGACGCTATGAAGCAGGCCTGGAGCGACGGCAACCACGTCGAACTGCTGATCAACGGCGAGCAGTACTACCCGCGTGTGTTCGAGGCGATAGCCCAAGCCCGGGAGGAGATCCTCCTGGAAACCTTCATCATCTACGACGACAAGGTCGGCCAGCCGCTGCGCCTGGCGCTGATCGACGCGGCGCGCCGTGGCGTGCGGGTGGAGGTGGCGGTTGATGGCTACGGCACCGCCGACCTGCCTGACGAGTTCATTGCCTCGATGACCGAGGCCGGGGTGCGCTTCCATGCATTCGACCCGCAACCGCGCCTGGCTGGCATGCGTACCAACCTGTTCCGGCGCCTGCACCGCAAGATCCTGGTGATCGATGGCCAGCGCGCGTTCATTGGCGGTATCAACTACAGCGCCGACCATCTCGGCGACTTCGGCCCGCAGGCCAAGCAGGACTACGCCGTGGAAGTCACAGGCCCGGTGCTGGCCCAGGTGCACGCTTCCAGCTGCCGCATGCTCGCCCCCGTGCTGGGCGGGCCAAGCGCAGTGGTGCCGGGCGGTGACGTCGCAGGTTCGATCAGCGCCGTGCTGGTGGAACGCGACAATCGTCGCCATCGCACCGACATCGAGGCGTGCTACCTGCAAGTCTTCCGTGAAGCCCGGCAACGCATCGTCGTGGCCAACGCCTATTTCTTCCCCGGCTACCGATTGCTGCGCGAGCTGCGCAACGCTGCCCGGCGTGGCGTGGCGGTGACCCTGATTCTCCAGGGGCAACCGGACATGCGCTGGGTACGCGCACTGTCGCGCCTGCTCTACAACTACCTGTTGCGCGACAATGTGCAGATCCATGAGTACTGCCAGCGCCCGTTGCACGGCAAGGTGGCGCTGGTGGACGACGAATGGTCCACCGTGGGATCGAGTAACCTCGACCCGCTGAGCTTGTCGTTCAACCTCGAAGCCAACCTGATGATCCGCGATCGTGCCTTCAACGAGGGGCTGTACCGGCATTTAAGCGAACTGAGTGCCGCGCACTGCAAGCGTGTGACCTTGGAGCGTATGGTGCGTGGCTACTGGTGGCGCGCGCCGTTGATCTTCCTGGGCTTCCACATCACCCGCTACTTCCCGCGCATCGCCGGCTGGTTCCCCGCGCACCGGCAGCGTCTGCAGTCGCTGCAGGCGGACAACCAAGCGCCGGTGGACTTCAACGGGGGCAAGACCTGATGGCCAAGCCACGCTGGAAGACCTGGGGCATGCGGCTGCTCACCCTGCTATTCCTGGTATTGATACCGGTGCTGCTGTTCACCCTGGCACGCAACCTGGACTGGAACGAAGTCCGCCAGTCGCTGCTGGCCTACCGGCCCTCTACCCTGGCCCTGGGGCTGTTGCTGGCCCTGTGCAGCTACCTGGTATTTGCCAGCTACGATCTGCTCGCTCGCGCCTACACCGGCCACCGCTTGCCGGCCCGCCAGGTGCTGCCGGTGGCCTTCGTCTGCTATGCGTTCAACCTCAACTTCACCACCTGGGTCGGCGGCGTGGCCCTGCGCTACCGCCTGTATAGCCGGCTGGGGCTGGACACCGCGACCATCACCCGCATTCTCACCCTGGGGCTGTTGACCAACTGGATGGGCTATCTGCTGCTGGCCGGCACGGTGTTCGCCCTGGGCTTGGTCAAGCTGCCGGCAAGCTGGGCGGTGGGCGCCGGCGGCCTGCGCCTGATCGGTGTGCTGATGGTGGCGGTTGCAGCCGCCTACCTGCTCGCCTGTGCCTTCGCCAAGCGACGTACCTGGCATCTGCGCGGACATGAAGTGACCCTGCCGAGCCTGCGCCTGGCGTTGTGCCAGGTGGCGCTGGGCGCGAGCAACTGGGCGTTGATGGCGGCACTGATCCACCTGCTGCTGCCGCCGGAGCTGTTCTATCCGTCGGTACTGGGGGTGTTGCTGATCAGCTGCGTGGCAGGGGTGGTGGCGCATATTCCTGCCGGGCTGGGGGTGCTGGAGGCAGTGTTCCTTGCCCTGCTGCACGGGCAATTGGGCCAGGGCACGCTGGTGGCCGCATTGCTGGGGTATCGGACGCTGTACTACCTGATCCCGCTGTTGCTGGCGGTGATCACTTACCTGGTTCTGGAGAAGCGCGCCAAGGCCCTGCGCCGACAGGCCGGGCCAGCCCTGGACAAGCGCTGAGGGCCCTATCGGCCCGGGAGGTTCGTCATGCGGTTCATTCTGTGTGTGGCATTGCTGGGCAGCCTGCTCAGCGGGCAGGTGCTGGCCGAAGGTTGCGACGTGGTCACCCGCTCGTCCAGCGAGGCGGTCAAGCCGGTGCAGCAGCATACCTGCTACAGCTACGGCAACATGCCTGCCGAAGCGATTGCCTGGTCGTGCAGCAACGAGAGCAAGGAGATGCTCAACAGCCAGAAACGCAAGGTCGAGCGTTGCGCCGATGGCAGCGTGGGCAGCTGCATCGCCCCGCTGACCCAGGAGACCCTGGCCAATCCTGATGCCGCAGGGCGCGGCGAGCCCTCGACACGGCCGGCTGTGCCCAAGGATGCGCGGATCATCACCTACTACTACGACACCCCAAGCCTGGGGCAGGCGCGCAGTGATTGCGAACGCAACAATGGGATCTGGCAGACGCATTGACGCGAACGCGTGGAGTTGTTGCCGTTGCCGTTGCCGATCAGAAGTCTAGCGCCCTACCCAGCTAGCGACAGCTGCGTCAGCCCAGGCGCCGCCCGTAACTTCGCGACTTCAGGAGGCCGAACGGAGGTCTTGCGGAGGGAGGTGACGGGCATGGATGCCCGTCAAGCGCTGCGCCCCAGGATGGGGCGTTCAGCGCGGTCCTCCCGGGAGCAAGGCCGGAGTGAGGGGACCCGGAGCGAAGCGGAGGGCCGGATGAATGGAGTGTACGGATCACCCACATGGGTTACACAAAAGTTCACTCACATAGGTGACAACACCTTGAGTGTTACATAACCATCAGTGGCATCCCGCACATCGACTCTGCCAAGGATGATGGGACCGAAAATAACATCCCAGACGCCATCCCCAACCTGCTCCAGTCCAATGGTCTGGTGCTTGAGCACATAACCTACGTAGATCCTCAAGCCCCGGCGATTGATGATGCCGGAGCTATCAGCCGGCAAGCTCTCGATATGACTGGGATAGGTCATTTCGGGGAGCTTTTCAGGGAATGGGCGTGGAGATGGCTGGTAGCAAGACGCCGGTGTTTTCTGCTTCAGCGCTTCATGCAAGCGCTCGTGATTGTAGTGCTGCCGAAAGCGATCAAAGTGCCGTTGTTGAGCCTCCCAGGCCACTGCCGGCGGCGATGGGAGCGTGCTTTTGAGCGTTCGATGCATGCGCTCGTGGCGGCCATTTTGTTCAGGCCGACCAGGCGCAATGCGCTCGGGAATGATGCCTAGACGCAGCCACCAGATCGACAGCTGAGAAAGTCCCGCACGCCCCTTACTGGCAAACGGCACACCGTTATCGGTACGAATCCGCTCAGGCAAACCATTCTCTCGGAACACTTGGGTGAAAACGGCCTGGGTTTCCAGCAGGTTGGTATTGGGCATGCTGTGGCAGGCGAGCAGGAAACGACTGGCGTGATCCATGATCGTCAGCGGATAGCACCAGACGCCTGCACCTGTCAGAAATTGACCTTTGTAGTCCGCACTGAACAGCTGGTTAGGCGACTCGGCCTTCTCCAGGGGCTTGGGATAGACCGCTACACGCTGACGTAAGCGGCGTGGTTTGACCAATTGGGCTTTCTTGAGGATGTTGTAGATCGCTGTCTTCGAGGGCGGCGCCTGATCAGGGAAACGCTCCTGCAGCGCAGCCTGGATCTTTTTCGGCCCCGGTTCCGTTTCGCCTCGACTGCGCAATTCGATGATGGCTTCGCGAACTGCGGCGGGTACGACCCAATCCTGGTTCAACCGGCGGCGGCTGCGTTCTTCCAGCCCCGAAGGCCCCTCTTTCTCATATCGCTCGACCCATTTGTAGCCGGTCTTTCGGCTGATCTCGTAGGCCTGGCACAGGGCGCTGAAGCTGGGCGGCCCCTGCAGGTAATCCGCAATGAAAAGCATTTTAAGGTCCATAGGTTTCAGCTCTCGCCAAGGCATGGTCAGATCCTCGAAAACCGACCCTGCCAGTTAAAGACTGTTACCTATGTGCGTGAACTGATTTGTAACCCATGTGGGTGAGTCATACCGCGCAGCGTTTTTTGGTTACTTTTTGTCGCGTTTGACAAAAAGTGACTCGCCGTTGAACTGACCCCCGAAAGTTGGACAGGTAGCGCTATGCGGCCAGCGCTTGGGTTCGGAATTCTACCGGACTCAAGCCATTCAGTCTGAGACTGATGCGTTCTTGGTTGTAGTAGGCGATGTAATCCTCTAGTCCTGATGCCAGTTGCTCAACACTCTCAAACGACTCCAGGTAAAAAAACTCGCTCTTGAGCGTGCCGAAAAAGCTTTCCATGGCGGCGTTGTCCAGGCAATTGCCCTTACGCGACATGCTCTGCTCGATATTCTTCCCAGCCAGCATATGCCGGTAAGTTGGCTGTTGATACTGCCAGCCTTGATCGGAATGCAGTATCGGTGTGTCACCTGGATTCAGCCGCTCGAAGGCTTGCTCCAGCATTGTCGAAACCATCTTGAACTCAGGACGCCGGTTGATCTGATAAGCAAGGATCTCGCCGTTGTACAGGTCCATCACAGGCGAGAGAAACAGCTTCTGCCCCTTTACCTTGAACTCTGTCACGTCGGTTGCCCATTTCTGATTGGGGGCTTCTGCCTTGAATTTGCGTTTGAGTAGATCAGATGCAACAACCCCCTCGGAGCCTCGGTACGAGCGATATTTCTTAACTTTTACCAGAGATTTGAGGTCCATCAACTGCATCAGTCGCTGCACCTTCTTGTGGTTGACCACCTCGCCATTGTGCCCGAGGGCCGCAGTGATGCGACGATAGCCATACCGCCCCTTATTTCCGTGATAGAGGCTGTTGATGCGCTCTTTGAGAGCAGCATGCTTGTCAGCCACCAGCACTTTGCTTTGGTAATAAAAGGTACTGCGTGCCAGCCCTGCAGCACGTAGCAGCAGAGCAAGTCGATGCCCGCGCCTCAATCCTTGGATAGCCTGCGTTTTCTTGCCTGCGCAGTTCGAGGGTCCGCTTGGATCAAGGCATCGAGCTTTTTTAGATAAGCATTCTCCGCGCGCAGGTATTCCAGCTCTTCGAGCATTTGCTTTGGTGTCAGCTCGCTGTCCGTTGGAGTGGGCGGGCTTGTGCTGGACTGTTTTGATGGCTTGCGGGGCATGCTGAACTCTCGGGTACGGCGCGGGTGAAGGGCTTCTACTCCGCCTTTATCGTACAACCTTTTCCATTGCCTGATGCTACTCGGGCCGCGGATATCAAACTGCACGCAAGCTTGCTGAGCGGACAGTCCGTCTTGCTCAATGCACTGCAAAACCTTCAATTTGAACTGCGCGTCGTAGTGGCTGTACTTGGCAATCAAACCGGCTGCACCGTGTTGCTCGTAGCCCTTTACCCAGCGGCGTAACAGCGATGGACTCAGGTCATGCTTGAGCGCCACCTCATGAACACTGCGGGCAGAAAGGCACTCTTCGATGAGTATCTGCTTGAGTGCCAGGTTGTATTTCGTCATGGAACACCCTCCGGTTGGGGATCAGGTGTCCAACTTTC
The DNA here is from genome assembly GCF_021283165.2 of Pseudomonas soli. Classification (NCBI taxonomy): domain Bacteria; kingdom Pseudomonadati; phylum Pseudomonadota; class Gammaproteobacteria; order Pseudomonadales; family Pseudomonadaceae; genus Pseudomonas; species Pseudomonas soli. The sequence goes on along the minus strand of NZ_CP128543.1, from coordinate 3,062,681 downwards.
GGGGGTCAGTTCACGTAAGGGCGAAAAGGTGACTATGCGTCAGTATAGCCAATGAATGCGCTTACAACTGTAAAAACCCACACCAACCGCATTTGACTTTGACTTTGACTTTGACTTACACAGTGTGTGTTTTGAAAGTTATATGCGCATTCAGTTGCGATGGTGACGCATAATCACCTTTCCGCCCTTACGGCGGGTCCCTTTTTGAAGGATCAAAAAGGAACCAAAAAATCCTCGCTCCATTCATCCGGCCCCTACGCTTCGCTCCGGGGTCCCCTCACTCCGGCCTTGCTCCCGGGAGGACCGCGCTGAACGCCCCATCCTGGGGCGCAGCGCTTGACGGGCATCCATGCCCGTCACCTCCCTCCGCAAGACCTGCGTTCGGCCTCCTGAAGTCGCAATTTGTGTCGCCTGAACTATCGCGCACTTAGAAGCAAAAGCAGAGCAAGAGCAAGAGCAAGAGCAAGAGCAAGAGCAAGAGCAAGAGCAAGAGCAAGAGCGGAAGGTTTTAGTGTGGATTAAGGCATGTGATTTTATTGAGCAGCAGCCCTATCCTCGTATTAATTAGCGACAGGGCTACTGTATAAAAAAATATCAAGGCGAACTAGGATCACTCGCCGGGAAAGTTTCATCCAACGCGTTATCGACATTACTCTCCTTCGGCTGACTCACCTCCCCACATTTGCAATCACCCATGCGACAAGGCTCACCATTACGGTGTCCCGTCGCACACGCTTCGCAGCAGTAAGCCTTGCCATCCTGGACCACGGCATTGGCATCCACGGTGCAGGAACAGTGGTTGCAGGAACAACGTTGCTCGTTCATCAGCGTTCTCTCCGCTCGTCTTCAGGGGTGACCTCGTCGGTCCACGGCTCGCCGTCCAACGGCGCCGAGCGGGCCAGTTCGGCCTCGTCCAGGCCAATGCCGCCACCAATCTCGTGGGCCTCGACATGACGCAGGGTCTGGTCCGCCGGACCGCCCGCCATGCCCGGCTCATCCGGATCGCGGGCACCGGTCTCGTCCAGCAGCGTGTCAGGGCTCAGGTCATCGAGGGTGACATTGTCCTCGTGCAGGCTGTCACTCAGCGCCTCGCCACCGGTCATGCCACTTTCGGCAACGCGTCTCGGTGGATACTCCTCCTCCACCTCCCGCGCCGGTCGCTCGTCGCCAATACGGCCCCGGCGCTCATCGCGGCGTTCGCTGAAATCCAGCTCATGGACACTGCCCATGCGGTCTTGCGTGTCGTCGATCTCGACCGTCGGCTTGGGGTCTTCGGGGATGGGCATGATCGCTCTCCGATTTGTGGGCTCATCCAGTCGACTGCCCCGGCCAGCCAATGATTCAGAGTTTCTGCAGATAGCACCTGCCAAAGCTTTTTTTGAACTCCGCCCACCCCCCTCGCCTCCCACATTAGAGACCCCGCGAACCGTCCGGAGCCCGCCATGCCCAAGCCCCTGCAGGAGTACCAGCGCAAGCGCGACTTCAACGCCACGCCCGAACCTGCCGGCAAACGCGGCCGCACGGGCAAAGCCCATGCCTTGCAGTTCTGCATCCAGAAACACGACGCCAGCCACCTGCACTACGACTTTCGCCTGGAACTCGATGGCACCTTGAAAAGCTGGGCCATCCCCAAGGGCCCCTCGCTCGATCCCAAGGTTCGCCGCCTGGCAGTGCATGTGGAGGATCACCCGCTGGACTACGCCGATTTCGAAGGCAATATCCCCGAAGGCCACTACGGCGCCGGTGACGTGATCGTCTGGGATCGTGGTATCTGGGAGCCCGAGGGCGACCCGCGCGTGGCTTACGCCAAGGGCAAGCTGCGTTTTCGCCTGCAGGGCGAGAAGCTGTCAGGTGTCTGGAACCTGTTCCGCACTCACCTGGCCGGCAAGAAGGAGCAGTGGATGCTGGTCAAGTCCCACGACGCGCAGGCCCGCAGCGAAACCGACTACAGCATCGTCGAAGCCTTGCCGAACAGCGTGCTTAGCGACCGTACCCTGCTGCCGCGCCAGCCTGCGAAAACAGCAACTGCCAACAAACGCAAGGCCAAGGCCAGCCCCTCCGCCCTGCCGGACAAGCTCCAGCCGCAACTGGCCACCCTGGTCGATTCGCCGCCCGGTGGTGATTGGCACTACGAGGTCAAGTTCGACGGCTACCGCATCCTCGCCCGCATCGAAGGCGCGGATGTGCGGCTGTTCACCCGCAATGGCCACGACTGGAGTGCGAAGATGCCGCGTCAGGTCGAGGCCTTGAAAGCGCTGGGGCTTGATTCGGCGTGGCTTGACGGCGAGATGGTGGTGGTCGACGACCAGGGTGTGGCCGACTTCCAGGCCTTGCAGAACGCCTTCGACACCGAGCACGACGAACGCATCACCTATTACCTGTTCGACCTGCCCTACCTGGGTGGCGAGGATCTGCGCCAGCTACCGCTGCAGGCGCGACGTGCCACCCTGGCCCGGCTGCTGGAAAACACGCCCTCGGACCTCCTCAAGTTCTCCGCCGACTTCAACGAGCCGGTCGACTCGCTGCTCGACAGCGCCTGCCGCCTGAAGCTCGAAGGCCTGATCGGCAAGCGCGCCGACAGCCCCTACGTGGGCCGGCGCAGCAGTGACTGGATCAAGCTCAAGTGCAAGCAGCGCCAGGAGTTCGTGATCGTCGGTTACACCGACCCGAAAGGCAGCCGCAATGCCTTCGGCGCCCTGCTGCTGGCCCTGCACGACACCGACAGTGGCCAGCTGCGCTATGCCGGCAAGGTCGGCACCGGTTTCAGCGCCACCACGCTGGACAGCCTGCATGCGCGCCTCAAGCCCCTGGAAGTCGACAAGCCGGCCTTGCCCAAGCCGCCCCGTGGCGCCGAGGCCCGTGGCGTGCACTGGCTCAAGCCGCAACTGCTGGCCGAAGTCGCCTACGCCCAGATGACCCGCGAAGGCATCGTGCGCCACTCGGTGTTCCACGGCCTGCGCGACGACAAACCCGCCACCGCCATCGACCTGGAGCGTGCCATGCCCGCCAAGCGCGCCGCGCAGACACCCGCCGAGCCCCTCGGCAGCCTGCGCCTGACCCACCCCGACCGCGTGGTCGACGCCAGCACCGGCAGCACCAAGCGCCAGGTCGCCGAGTACTACGCCCAGGTCGCCGACTGGTTGCTGCCGCAACTCAAGGACCGCCCCGTGGCGCTGGTACGCGCACCGGACGGACTGGGTGGCGAGCTGTTCTTCCAGAAGAACGCCGGCCAGCTGCACATCCCCGCGGTGCGCAGCTACAGCAAGGCGCAAGCCGGCCAGGCGGCGATGGTGCTCAACCGCGCTGACAGCCTGCTGGGCGCGGTGCAGATGAACATGCTCGAACTGCACACCTGGAATGCCACCGACAAGGATTTCGACAAGCCCGACCGCTTCGTCCTCGACCTCGACCCAGATCCGGCACTGCCCTGGAAAGCCATGCTCGAAGCGACCCAACTGACCCTCACCCTGCTCGATGAACTGGGCCTGAAGGTGTTTCTCAAGACCAGCGGCGGCAAGGGCATGCACCTGGTGGTGCCACTGACCCGTCGCGCCGGTTGGGATGAAGTGAAAGACTTCAGTCATGCCCTCGTCGAGCATATGGCGGGCCTGTTCCCGGATCGGCTCAGTGCCGTCTCCGGGCCCAGGAACCGGGTCGGGCGGATCTTCATCGACTACCTGCGCAACGGCAAGGGCGCGACCACGGTCGCGGCGTATTCGCTGCGTGCCCGTGAAGGCCTGCCGGTTTCGGTGCCGATCTGGCGCGAAGAGCTGACCCAGCTCAAGGGCGCCAACCAGTGGCACATCGGTAATCTGCAGGCGCGGCTGGCCGAGGTGGACGACCCTTGGGCGGACATGGCCAAGACCCGGCAGTCCATCACCGTGCGCATGCGCAAGCAGCTGGGAATCGCCTGATGGAGCGCGTGCTCGACCTGTTGCAATGGCCCGCCATGCTGCTGACCGTGGTGGCAGCCTGGTGCATCGGCTCGCAACGCCCGCGTCGGCGCCGCATCGGCTTCTGCTGCTTCATCGCCAGCAACCTGCTGTGGACGCTGTGGGGTTGGTACATCCAGGCCTGGGCGCTGATCGTCCTGCAATTCTGCCTTTGCGCCATGAACCTGCGTGGCTGGAAGAAAAACCTCCAAGGGGAGCCAAGTTGATGAGCATCGTCCAGGACTTCGACCTGACCAATCTCGACCGCCTGCTGCGCCGCTTCGGCGCCCGCCCGCAGGCCATCGACCTCGACACCTTGCTGCCGGAGCTGCTGCAGGCCATGCAGGCCGACCACCTCGACCTGTTGCCCCTGCCCGGCCAGGGCCAGACCCTCAAGCGCTGGCAGACGCTCGCGCGGGTCGCCGGTTGCGACCTGACCCTGGCCAAGCTCTATGAAGGCCATACCGATGCCTTGGCGATCCTTGCCGAATGCGGCGCCGCCCATCATGCCCAGGAGGGGATCTGGGGCGTGTGGGCCGCCGAGCCGCCGGATGCCCGTGCCCGCATCGTCGAGCGGCACGACGGGCAGGTGCGCCTGCAAGGGCGCAAGGCCTGGTGCTCGGGTGCGCTGCAGATCGACCGGGCACTGATCACTGCCTGGGAGAATGACCAGCCGCAGCTGGTGGCCATCGAGTTGTCGCACCCCAGCCAGCGCATCCAGGCCGACCAGTGGCAGGCGGTGGGCATGGCCACCACCACCAGCGTCAGCATCGAATTCGACGACACGCCCGGGCTGGCCATCGGACTGCCCGGCCAGTACCTCGCTCGTCCCGGATTCTGGCATGGCGGCGCCGGTATAGCCGCCTGCTGGTATGGCGCGGCCGAGGCCCTGGCCGACTACCTGCGCGAGCATTGCCGCATGCCTCGGCCCGACCCACACGCCGATGCCCATCTGGGGGCGGTGGACGCCGCCTTGTACGGCGCCCGCGCCGCCCTTCGCGAATGCGCCGCCTGGATCGACCAGCAGCCCCATGCCGACGCCAGCTTCGAAGTGCGCCGCGCCCGCGCCCAGGTCGAACAGGCCGTCGAACAGGTGATCCGCCATGTCGGCAGGGCGCTGGGTGCCACGCCCTTCTGCCGCAGCAGCCATTTCGCCCGGCTCAGCGCCGACCTGCCGGTCTACCTGCGCCAGAGCCATGCCGAACGCGACCTGGCCGAACTCGGCAGGCAGGTGACCGGCATGCCGGCGGGAGCCTGGCAGCTATGAGCGAGAACCGTATCCAGGCGGCTGCCGGCACCCCTTGGCGCGACTGGCAACAATCCGCGCACCTGGCCCGCGCCAGGTGGCTCAAGCCCGAACAGCTCTGTCCCCCCGGCCGGCGCCTGGTATTGCTGGCTCCCCACCCGGACGATGAAATCCTCATGGCCGGCGGACTGCTGGCCGGTTTCCACGGACGCGAGCAGGACTTGCTGCTGATTTCCGCCACCAACGGCGAAGGCAGCCATCCCCATTCCGCCCACTGGACCGAGCACCGCCTGCGCCACCAGCGCCCCCAGGAAAGCCGGCACGCCCTGCAACAGCTGGATTTGGACCTCAACCGCCTGGACTGGCGGCGCCTGAACCTCAAGGACGGCGCCCTGCCCCGCGACGAAGCGTTTTTGGCCAACTACCTGGAGCAACTGCTTGAACCGGACGACCTATTGCTGACTACCTGGCGCGGTGACGGCCACTGCGACCACGAAGCGGCCGGCCGCGCCGCTGCCCAGGCGGCCCAGGCCCGCCGGGTGCAACTGGCCGAGGCGCCGGTGTGGGCGTGGCATTGGGCGACGCCCGATGACCCGCGCCTGCCCTGGCCCCAGGCCCATCGGGTACAGCTCGACGACACCCGCCTGGCGCGCAAACGCCAGGCCCTGGCCGCCCACGCCAGCCAGTTGCAGCCAGACGGCGAGCACCCTCCGGTGCTGCCCGTCACCCTGCAGACCTGCATGTTGCAGCCTTTCGAACTGATCTTCCTGTAATGGAGTTGCCATGAGCCTCGACGCGCAGTATTTCGCCGACCTGTATGCCGGCAACGACGATCCATGGGCCTTTCGCACCCGCTGGTACGAACGCCGCAAGCGCGACCTGGTGATGGCCAGCCTGCCCAGCCAGTGCTACGGCCGGGTGTTCGAGCCGGCCTGCGCCAATGGCGAACTGAGCGTGCTGCTGGCCGAGCGCTGCGCCAGCCTGCTGTGCCAGGACATCGACGCCACTGCCGTGAGGCTGGCCCGACAACGCCTGGCGGGGGTCGACCATGCGCGCGTCGAACAGGGGCACCTGCCGGGCGATTGGCCGGGCGGGCAGTTCGACCTGATCGTGCTCAGCGAGATCGGCTACTACCTAGACCCCACCGACTGGTTGCAGGTGATCGAACAGTCCGTGGCCTGCCTGGCCGGCGACGGTGGATTGCTGGCCTGTCACTGGCGCCATCCGATTGCCGGTTGCCCGCAGGACGGCGGCCAAGTGCACGCCCTGCTGGCCAGGCACCTGCCGCTGTATCCGCAGTTGCGCCATGAGGAGGCGGACTTCCTGCTCGAGTACTGGTCGTGCCAGCCCCGGGTGGTCGACCTGGACGAGACCTGCCCATGATCGCGGTGATCATTCCCGCCCATAACGAGGCCCGGCGCCTCGGGCACTGCCTGAAGGCCGTGCGGGTGGCAGCTGCGCGGGCCGAAGCCGCGGGCCTGGAGGTCGAAGTGCTGGTGGTGCTCGATCGCTGTACCGACGCCAGCGCGCGCATCGCCAGGCGCCATGGCGTGCACACGCTGGCGCTGGAAGCCGGCAATGTCGGCATTGCCCGCCGCCTGGGGGCGGCCTGGATGATCGAGCGCGGCGCCCAGTGGTTGGCGTTCACCGACGCCGACAGCCGCGTGCCTGGCCACTGGCTGCTGTCGCAGTTGCAATGGCATGCCGACGCGGTGTGCGGCACGGTGCATATCGAGCGCTGGCAACCCTGGCAGGGTGCCGCCTTGCGTCAGCTATACCACAGCCGCTACCAGGCAACGGAAGGCCATCGGCATATCCACGGCGCCAACCTTGGGGTGTGCGCCAAGGCCTATGCCAAGGTCGGCGGTTTCCAGCCGCTGCCGGCCCACGAGGATGTGCAACTGGTGCTGGCGCTGGAGGCCATCGGCGCGCAGATCGTCTGGACCGCCAGGCACAGCGTGGCCACCAGCAGCCGTCGGGACAGCCGGGCGCGGCAGGGATTCGGCGATTACCTCAGCGGATTGGAAGGCCAGATCCTGTAGACCGGCGTTTGGATCACGACGCCTTGCGCGGGCGCTTGGCCGCAGGCTTCTTCGCCTTGGTCTTGCCACCCAGGCTGCGCTTGAGCAGCTCGGTAAGGTCGATGATGTCCGCGCCCTTCTCCGCCGTGGCGACCTCGCCTTTCTCCACTGTCTCGATCTTGCCCTTGCTGGCCTTCTCCTCGACCAGATCAAGGATGGTCTGGCGGAACGCGTCGTGGTAGTCATCGGGCTTCCACGGCCCGCTCATGTCCTCGACCAGGCGCTTGGCCATGTCCAGCTCGCGCTTGTCGACCTTGCTGTCGGTCACGCTCTTGTCCAGCTCCAAGGTCTCCAGCCCTCGCACCTCCTCCGGCCAGCGCAGGGTGATCATCACCAGCGCTTCGTCGAGCGGGCGCAGCAGCGCAAGGTGCTGGCGGGTGTGCAGCACCACCGTGGCCAGGGCCACCTTGCCGGTGCTGGCCAGGGTTTCGCGCAGCAAGGCGTAGACCTTGCCGCCCCGGCGGTCCGGGCTCAGGTAATACGGCGTGTCGAACTGTTGCAGGGGGATTTCCCCGGCTTCGACGAACGAGAAGATATCGATTGTCTGGGTCGCCTCGGGCCGGGCCTTGCGGATTTCCTCCTCGCTGATCACCACGTAGCGGCCCTTCTCGTACTCTACGCCCTTGACGATGTTTTCCTTGTCGATTTCCTTGCCGGTGACCTTGTTCACCCGCTTGTAGCCGACCGGCTCCATGCTGCGCTTGTCCAGCCAGTCGAAATCCACCCGCTCGCTGCGCACGGCGGTGTTGAGGGACACCGGGATGTGCACCAGCCCGAAACTGATCGCGCCTTTCCAGATAGCCCTGGCCATGGCTGGCTCCTATGCATTCGAGGACAGGCCGGGCTGGCTGTAGCGCAACGCGCCACAGCGTTCGCAGCACTGGCATTGCAGACCGGCGACTTCACGGATCAACTGGCTGCGCCATTGGCAGCCACGCAGCAGGCAGACGAGTTTCATCAGCCACCTCCCTGGCCCACTTCGACGGGGCGCTTACTAGAACTGACTGCGCGGCGCGCGGAAGGTTTATTCGGCTTTGCCCTACGGCAGCGGATTGCCCCCGGTGACGCCAAAAATCTCGCCGGTGATGTAGCTCGACTCCTGGCTGGCCAACAGCACGTACAACGGCGCGCACTCGGCGGGCTGGCCCGGGCGCTTCATCGGCGTGTGCCCGCCGAAGTCGGGGATCTTCTCCGGTGGCTGGCCGCCACTGGGCTGCAGCACGGTCCAGATCGGCCCGGGGGCCACCGCGTTGACCCGGATGCCGCGCTCGATCACCTGCTTGGCCAGGGCCTTGGTGAAGGCGACGATGGCGGCCTTGGTGGTGGCGTAGTCGAGCAGCGTGGCCGATGGCTGATAGGACTGGATCGACGCGGTATTGATGATGGTCGCCCCGGCCGGCATCAACGGCACGGCAGCCTGGCAAAGCCAGAACAACGCGTAGACGTTGGTCTTGAGCGTATGGTCGAATTGCTCGTGGCTGATCTGCCCGATGTCCTTGCGCGCTTCCTGCTTGCCGGCGACGTTGACCAGGATATCGAGTCCGCCGAGCCGCTCGTGGGCCTGGTCGACCAACTGGCTGCAGAAGCGCGGATCCTTCAGGTCGCCGGGCAACGCTACGGCCTTGCGGCCCTCGGCCTCGATAAGCTGCACCACTTCGCGGGCATCACGCTCCTCGGTCGGCAAATAATTGAGGGCGATGTCGGCGCCCTCCCGGGCGAAGGCAATGGCCACGGCCCGGCCGATACCCGAATCGGCGCCGGTGATCAGGGCGCGCCGGCCGACCAGGCGGCCAAAGCCCTTGTAGGTGGTTTCGCCGTGGTCGGGCTTGGGTTGCATGTGCGCATCCAGGCCTGGGGCGGGTTGATGCTGGGCGGGGAATGGCGGATGCGGATATTGGGTCAGGGGGTTCTGTAGGGTGAACTGGTCCTGGGGCTTGCGGGGCATCGGCTGGACTCCTTCGGGTAATGGCTGCGTAAGGTCTGGCGCGGGCAAGCCCGCATACAGGTCCTGTTCTCGACGTGGAAGCCGTCTGGCACCGCACGAGGACCACACAAGTTTCGAGGCAACCGGCTGATGGATGGTTTGCTCAAGCTGAACCCGGCGCCGACAGATGGTCGTCCATCACCTGCCTGACCACGCTGCGCATTGCCAAACGCTCATCCAGGCCTTGCTCGCGGGCCAACCCATAGGCCTGGCGCTGGCGATCGGCACTGCTGCCTTCGCGCAGGATGCGCCGGGCGTGCAGGAAAGAACACTCGGCATCGGCAGTGTCGGCCGGGCATTGCGCCTGCAATTGTGTCAGCCAGACTTCGGCACTCACCGGTTGCTGTTCATGCACGCCAATGAAGGTGGCAAGGCGTCCATGACGCATGGCGCGCCAGTAGTTCTCCTGGGTGATCCAGCGCATTTCCCGGCTGGCGGCGCCAGCGTGCCGCCCCAGCGCATGCTCGACGAGATGGCGAAACAGGCCGGCAATGGCCAAGGCATCCTCCAGCCGCGGACAGCTGTCGCAGATGCGCAGTTCGACGGTCGGAAAGCGCCGCGAAGGTCTGATCGCCCACCAGAAGTCGCCGTCCTCGGCCAACGTGCCGCTGCGTTGCAACAGCGCCCGATAACGCTCGTAGGCGCTCCAGTCCGGCAGCGGTTCCGGCAGGCCCATATGCGGCCATTCCCCGCACACCACGCGGCGGTAGCTCATGTAGCCGGTGTCCTGGCCGCCCCAGTAGGGCGACGAGGTGCTGAGCGACAACAGCAAGGGCAACCAGTACAGCACCCGGTTGATCACCTGCATGCGATCCAGGCCCGGTGGCACCCCGACATGCACGTGCAGGCCGTTCAACAGGCTGCGCCGGGCCACCAGCCGGTAGTCGTCGAACAACTGGCGAAAGTGCGGGGTTGTGCGTGGATGCTGGCGCAACCACTGGGCGCTGGGGTGGCTTGCCGCGCAGTACAGGCCCGCTCCCTCGGCGGCCAGCGCCTGACTCAGGCGCTGGCGTTGCTCGCTGAGGAAAGCGCGGGCTTGGTGCAGCGTCTCGAATACCGGCGAGGCCAGCTCGATCTGGCTGCGGAACATCTCTTCGGCGAAACACGCCCCCAGCACCTTACGGCACAGGCGGGTCAGTGCCGCCGACGGCGAGGACAGCACCCGGCCGCTGTCCAGCGCCACCAGCAGGTACTCCTCCTCGATGCCGAACGTGCAGGGCCGCCCCATGCGCTCATCCGCCGCGGCGGGTGACAGTCAGGGCCACGGCGGCAATGCGCTCGACCTGTTCATAGCCGGGCTCGAGCAACTGCTCGCCGAACACATCCGGGTCCAGCTCCCGGTAGTGCCAGCTCAAGTCAGGGCCGGCCAGGCGCAGGCGGACCGCTTCGAGCAACGCATCGCGCCCTTCGACGATCGCCACCCCGGTGTACAGCAGCAATGTGCCGCCCGGTGTCAGGCGCTCACAGGCCTGCTCGACGATTCGCAGCGACAAGTCGGCGCCGAGCGTCCCGCCGCCGTGGCGGTAGACGCGCTGGCAGGCATCGAGCATGTAGGGCGGGTTGGCGACGATCAGGTCGAAGGTGCCGGTGATGCCCGTGAGCAGGTCGCTGGGCTCGACCGACACATTGGCCAGCCCGGCCAGGGCGGCGTTGACGGCGGTGTAGCGCAGCGCCAGCGGATTTATGTCCAGCGCGCTGACCTGGGCATGGCGCGCGGCGCGGGCAATCAGCAAAGCGCCGATGCCGCTGCCGCAGCCAATATCGACAGCGTGCTGCACGCGCCGAGGGCTGAGCCGCAGGTGATCCTCGATCAGCTGGGCGAAGCGGTAGCTGTCCGGCCCGAAGAATACCGCGTCGCTGCTGTCCGTCGGCCAGGCCGAATGCACCAGCAACAGGTCACCCAGGCTCGACCAACGCACCCGGCTGCGCCACAGCTCGCCGTGCGCCTCCAGCACGTCGGCCGCGCCCAGTTGTTCCAGCTCGTCGGCACTGATCAGCGAAGCCGGGAACGGCCGGCTCCAGCCGAACACATCCCGCAGCGTGCACGCGCGCCGGGCCTGAGGTCGGGCATTGACCCGCGCCTGGGTCGCCGGGGTGACGCAGGTGAAACGGTAGCCGTCGGCATGCAGCCTGCGGCCGAGTTGCAACAAAGCCTCGTCGGCACGGGTCTGCTTCTGGTCGAGTTGCATCATCGCGGCCCTCCCTGAAACAGCCCGGTGGCAGCGATGTAGTCGCGTGTGGCACGCAGGCCCGTGGGTTCGGCGTGCCGGTTACCGGCCATGGCCTCGATCAACGTGGCGATCTCCGAGGCCTGAGCCCGGCCGGGCGCCTCCGCCTGCAGGGCCAACGCCTGTTCCCATTGCCCGGGCGGCACGCGGCGAGGCAGAGGCCCTTGCCAGGTTCCGGCGATCCAATCGTGCCAAAGCTGTTTCTCGTAGGCGCTGAACACGCCGAACATTGCCGCGCCGGGGCCGTCGATCAGTGTCCAGAAACGGCTCTGCGCCGGGTCACTGTCACGCTTGATCCACCCCTGGGTCTGCAGGGCCTCGAGGAACCCGGCCATCGCTCCCGGCTCGGCAAGCCATTGGTTGATGGTGCGTCCTTGCAAACGGCAGCGATCGGAGTGCATGCACTGCCCGAACACGCGCTTGCGCTCCAGCGCGCAGAGCAGTTCGCCCTGCAGGTCGAAGCTGGCGATCAGCGAAGGCGTGTCCATGCCCAGGTCGTTAAGCCGGTAGCCGTGCCTGACACGCGCATAGAAATCTTCATCCCCTGCCGGCGCCAACAGCCGCAGGCTTTCCAGCGAACGCCGGGCATGGCCGCTGGCGGCGTTGTCGATGGTCACGTGCAACTGGAAGTAATGGGCGTCGATACCCAGTTCGGCCAGCTCATGGGTAGTGATCAGCAGGTGCAGCGGCGGCTGCTCATATCCCAGGTTGTAACCGATCACCTCGGGCAGGAAGCGCTCGCAGTGCTGACCGAGAGCCAATTGCACCGAGCCCTGCACGAAACGCGAGGGCTCCAATGGCAGCCCTTGCAGGCACCCCAGGCGGCTGAGCAGGCGCTGGTAGATCAGCACATGGTTGCAGCGTGGGTCACCGTCACCCAGTTCTTCGAGAAAGGTGCGGATCAACCCGTGGTAACGCGGGTCGCGCCAGTGCCGCAAGGTCCCGTGCAACCAGGCGCCGTCGACCACTTTGGTCGGCGCGACCTGTTGCAGGAACCACAACGCCTGGGCGCGAGTGGCGAAGTAGCGCCGGGGCGCGCCCTCGCGCCGCTGACGCAGGTAATGCGCATGGTCGTCAGCGACCTCTGCCGCATGGTGTTCAGCCCATTGGGATAACAGGTCAGGGTCTTCCGGAAGGTCATCCTCGCGGTCGCGCACGCGGCTTAGTTGCGCCTCCAACCAATCCTCGGCGGTGGCATCGTGTCCCGCCAGCAACGCCTGGTAGCGACGCGTCGCATCATCAGTCATGTCGTGTTTGGTTTGCGAACGCACGCTGTCGCGGATCATCGCCACCATGCCGGTTACCTCGCGCTAGGGATTCTGTGGCTTGGTTTCTGGGGTCGGGTTGGCAGTCGGTGGATTACGTTGCTGCATCTGCAGCGAGGGCTTGCTGGGGTCGGCGTCTTTAGCCGGATGGTCGTTGTCGCGGTCGAAGCAACCGGCCAGCAGGCCCAGGCTACCCAACAGGCAAATCAGCGGTGCGATACGCATGGAAACCTCCTGGTGGGGTGTGCGCGGTGCCAGGCGAACCCGGCACCGCGTGCCCTCACTTACGAGCGGCCGCCCTTATGGCCGGACTCGCTCTGGCGATTGCCGCCGCCGGAGCTCTGCCCGCCCTTGCGACCGGCTTCGGACGCTTTTTCGCGGTCATTGGCGAAATTGCCTGGGTTCTTCGTTCCACCCTGGCTGCCGGTCTTGTTGGCGTCCTGCTTGTTGGTGTCCTGGCGACCGGTCATGTTGCTGTCTTTGTTGGCCATGGTTGCAAAAACCTCGTGTGGCTAAGGGTTGCACGGCGAGGTGCCGTACATGGATTGGGAGTGCGGCGATAAAGAGGGATTCGGATTATTCCGAGCGGATCGGACCGGTGGCGCTAAACAAGCGGCGACGGTGTATTTGGGGCGCAAGCGGATCCCCGCTGGACAGACTTTGCGTTGACCCCCGGCGGATATCTGGCATACTTCGCCGACCTACCGGTCGGTAGGTTATTATTTTGCTCGCACGGACTCTCGCTTATGCCCGCTTCACATTTGCGCTTCGCCGCCTCCCTCGCCCTGATCGGCGCCCTTGGCCCGTCTGCCATCGACATGTACCTGGCCAGCCTGCCGCAGATGGCCCGCGACTTCGCCACCGGCTATACCCAGGTTCAGCTGACGCTGACCGTGTTCCTAATGGCCATGGGCGCCGGGCAGCTGCTGTTCGGGCCACTGGTGGATGCCTGGGGGCGGCGTCGCCCGCTGCTCGCCGGCCTGCTGGTGTTCTGCATCGCCTCCCTGGCCGCTGCGGGCGCACCGTCGCTGGACACGCTGCTGCTGGCGCGCCTGGTGCAGGGCCTGGCCAGCGCGCTGACGCTGGTGGTGATCATGAGCATGGTCCGCGACAGCGCCGATGGCGCACGGGCTGCGCAGATCTTCGCCCTGCTGATGACCATCGAGGGCCTGGCGCCGATCCTCGCCCCGGCCCTGGGCGGGGTAATCGACGCCGCGTACGGCTGGCGGGCAATCATGCTGGTGCTGGCCGGCCTCGGCCTGCTGACCCTGGTCAATTCGGCCATGACCCTCGGTGAGACCCTGCCGCCAGCGCATCGGGTGCGCCTGGCACCGGCCACGGTATGGCGTACCTACGGCCGTATCGCCGCCGACGGCGCGTTCCTGCGCCCGGCCCTGGCCCTGTCGGCGGTGTTCTTCTTCCTGTTCGCCTACATCGCCGGCTCGGCTTATGTGTACCAGCAGCACTTCGGCCTCTCCAGCACGCACTTTGGCCTGCTGTTCGGCGGCTGCGGCGTTGCCATCCTGCTCGGCGCGGCGCTTTCCGGCTATTGCGTCAGCCGGCACGGCGTGGCCCAGGTGGCCTGGTGGGGGGCGCTGTGCATGGGTGCCGGTGCAGCACTGGCGGTGATTGCCGGCCTGTCTGGCGCAGGCCTGCCGCTGCTGCTGGCGGGCGTGGTACTGGCGCTGTTCGGCCTGGGGGTTTGCGAGGCCACCTTGATGGCCCTGGCGATGTCATCGCAGCAGCGCGATGTCGGCTCGACGGCGGCCCTGCTCGGCGCGCTGCAACTGGTGATCTCGTCCAGCGCCACGCCCCTGGCCGGGCACCTGGCCACCCTGGGCCCGCTGGCCTGGGCCTGGTTGCTGGCGGCGGCGGCCGTGGTCATCGTCGGTTTGACCCGCGCCGCCATGGCAAAGACAATCAGCGCCTCATCCTGCAGCGTCAACCCGGAGTGACCGCCTTGAAAGCCCTGACCCCATCCGCCGCGCGCATCTGCGAGCATGCCGTGGAGCATTTCGCCGAGCACGGCTACGACGGCTCGTCGCTGAGCGAGATCGCCGCCCTGGCGGGCATGCGCAAGGCCTCGCTGTACGCGCACTTCGCCAACAAGGACGCGTTGTTCGTCTGCGCCTTCGAACGGGCCCTGGCCGACGAGACCGCCTACGTCGAGGCGGGCTTCGGCCATGAAGCAGCGGGCCGTGAGGCGCCGGGGCACTGGCATCCGCTGCACCTGGCCGAGCGCTACGCGGCCTCGGCCAATCTGCGCTTCGTACTGCGCAGTGCCTTCCTGCCGCCGGTGCCGATCCGCTCGATCGTCACCAGCGGCTTCGAGGCGTACCTGGAGCGGATCCGCCTGGGCTTCTGCCAGGCCCTGGGCGACCGGCATGCCTGGGCCCGCAGTGATGGCAACAAGCTGGAGCTGTATGGCGATGCCTACCTGGGGATCATCGACAGCCTGCATGTGGAGCTGCTGTACGCGCCCCCGGCGGTGTATGCGCGGCGGGCAGCGTCGTTGCTGAAGATTCTCGATGATTCGCTGCAGTTGGCCGGACAGTAGACCATGGGGGCCGCTGTGCGGCCCCATTGATTTCAGGGCCTGACCTTCTTCAGCTCGTTCAACAACCCCATCAACTGCTCCAGCTTGTCCGCGCCGAACTGGCGCTGAATCTCCTGGTAGTTGCGCTCCATCTCCTCGCTCATCGCCAGAAACGCCTGCTGCCCACGCACGGTCAGGCTGATGAAGATGCGCCGCTGGTCTTCCGGCGACTTGCGCCGCGCCACCAGGCCGTCGCGCTCCAGGCGCTTGAGCACGCCGCTCATGCTCGGTTTGAGGATGCAGGCCTGGTCGGCCAACTGGTGGCTTTCCAGCTCGCCCTGCTGGCGCAGGATACGGATCACCCGCCATTGCTGCTCGGTCAGGTCGTGGGCATTCAGGGCCGGGCGAAAGAACGCCATGGTCGCTTCGCGGGCCTGCAGCAGGGTCAAGGTCAGGGAGGGTCTTGGTTGGGTCATCAGGATCAAGGGCTGTTTTATTAAGATATTAATAAAGTGAAATACATTTTCCCCCGGGCTGTCCAGCCCTGTGAAAAGTACCAGCGCTCCTGGCAATCACCCATTCCCGCGTTACCTTCCCCATAGCACGATCTGCAGACAGCCAGCCGCCCGGAGCCCGTCGCCGCATGTCAACGCAACCCCGCCTGGCGCTGGCGATACTCACCCGGCGTCATCTGCGCATGGCGCTGGAAGAAGCGGCTGAAGTACGCCGGGTCCTTGAACCCCAGGCGGTAGCAGATCTCGTTGGCCGAGCCGCCGGTGTACAGCAGCAAGCGCCGCGCCTCCTGCATCAGCCGCTCGAACACCAGGCGCTTGGACGGCAGGTCGGCCATGCGCCGGCATACATCGTTCAGGCGCGCCTCAGTCACGCCCAAGGCTGCCGCGTAGGCCGGCAGGGTCCAGTGGTCGAGGTAGTGACGCTCGATCAATTCGTTGAAACGGTGAAACAGCTGCAGGTCCTCGTGCCGCGCGGGCGTCGCCTCCAGCGAATTGGCGCACAGGCGCAGCAGGCTGATCATCACCAGGCGCGCCAGATCCTGCACCGCAGTGCCCTGCCCGGCCTGGCCATGGCCCAGTTCACCGCCCAACAAGTCGAACAGCTGCTCCAGGCGCCGCACCTCTTCGGCCGCCGCTCCCTGCAGATGACCGAGCGCGACACACGCCGGCTGCAGGCGCGGCGTGAGCGCCAGCCCAGGCTCGGCCTGCAGCAGTTGCCAGACCAGTTGCTGGCGCACGGTCAGCACATGGCCGTCGGCGTCAGGCTCGGTGACGAAGGCATGGGGAATGGTCGGCGGGGTAAGGAAGAACATCGGCCCCGACTCGTGGTAACGCTGCTCGTCCAGATACACCCGCACGCTGCCGGTCTTCACATAGTGCACCTGGAAGAAGCGGTCGTGGCGGTGCACCGGCATGTTGCGGCCGAAGAAACCGGCCAGGTTGCCCAATCGGTCGTAATGCACCTCGCTGTCGCTGTAGCGCTGGTCGTAGACCTGACCGATGTTGATGTTGGGGATCGGCTGTGGTTCTTTCATTGTTGTTCTCGCAGCGGTGAAACGCGCCGGGGGAAATCATCCTAGCACCACCGGCCAGGGGCGAATGCCTTGACGATCGTTAACATATTAAATATAACGTTAACACATTAACAAAAACACCACGAAGCGCCCCGCTCGCTTCGCCCACCGCAGGAGAAATGCATGAGCCGTGCCTTGCACGAGGTCGCCAGCGGCAGCCTGTTCGGCGTCGCCCTGAACTACCAGGGCCTGCTGCAACAGCATCTGGCGTCCTTCCACGAAGCGCCGTACCAGCAGCCGCCGGTCAAACCGGTGTTGTTTATCAAGACGCCCAATACCCGCAATGGGCACGCCCAGCCGGTTACCTACCCATCGGCAGTCCAACGCCTGCAAGCGGGCCCTGCCCTGGGCGTGGTCATTGGTAAAGACGCCAGCCGCGTCAGCCTGGACAACGCGCTGGAGCACGTGGCGGGCTACACCATTGTCAACGAGTTCAGCCTGCCCGAAGACAGCTACTACCGTCCGGCGGTCAAGGCCAAGTGCCGCGACGGCTTCTGCCCGTTCGGCCCGCATCTGGTACCGGCCGCGCAGGTCGGCAACCCCGACGCGCTGGGCATTCGCCTGTGGGTCAACGGTGAGCTGCGCCAGCACAACAACACGGCCAACTGCGTGCGCGGCGTGGCCCGGCTGATCGCCGAGATCAGTGAGTTCATGACCCTGCATGCCGGCGACGTGCTGATCACCGGCACCCCGGAAGGCCGTGTCGATGTGCTGCCCGGCGACCAGGTGACGGTCGAGATCGACGGCTTCGGCCAGCTGACCAACCCCATCGTCGCCGAACAAGGACTCGTCCCATGAAGCACGCCCGTATCCAGTTCGACGGCCAGGTCCACACCGTCACCGTCGAAAACGACCAGCGACTGCGCCTGGCCGATGGCCGTGTAGTCGACGCCGACCAGGTCACCTGGCTGCCGCCGGCTACCGGCAGCATGTTCGCCCTGGGCCTGAACTACGCCGACCATGCCGCCGAGCTGGCCTTCACCCCGCCCACCGAGCCGCTGGCCTTCGTCAAGTCGCCCGGCACCTACACCGGGCACAACCAGGTCAGCTGGCGCCCGGACAACGTCAAGTACATGCACTACGAGTGCGAACTGGTGGCGGTGATCGGCAAGCTGGCGCGCAACGTCAAGCGCGAGGACGCCCTCGACTACCTGGCCGGCTACACGGTGTGCAACGACTACGCCATCCGCGACTACCTGGAGAACTACTACCGCCCCAACCTGCGGGTGAAAAACCGTGACGCCACCACCCCGGTAGGCCCGTGGATCGTCGACGCCGCCGATGTGCCGGATCCGTCGAACCTGACACTGCGTACGTGGATCAACGGCGAGCTGAAACAGCAAGGCACCACGGCCGACATGATCTTCGATATCCCCTACCTGATCGAATACTTCTCCAGCTTCATGACCCTGCAACCCGGCGACATGATCGCCACCGGCACCCCGGAAGGCCTGGCCGACGTGGTCCCGGGCGACGAGGTGGTGGTGGAAGTGGAAGGCGTCGGCCGCCTGGTCAACCGGATCGTCAGCGAAGCCGAGTTCTTCGCCCGCAACGCACAAGAGGCAACAGCATGATCAAGCACTGGATCGATGGCCGCGAAGTCGAGAGCCGCGACACCTTCGTCAACTACAACCCGGCCACCGGCGAGGCCATCTGCGAAGTCGCCAGCGGCGGCGCCGAGGAAGTCGCCCTGGCCGTGGCCGCGGCCAAGCAAGCCTTCCCGAAATGGGCCAATACACCGGCGAAGGAACGCGCGCGCCTGATGCGCCGCCTGGGTGAGCTGATCGAGCAGAACGTGCCGCAGCTGGCCGAGCTGGAAACCCTGGACACCGGCCTGCCGATCCACCAGACGCGCAATGTGCTGATTCCCCGCGCTTCGCACAATTTCGACTTCTTCGCCGAGGTGTGCACGCGCATGGACGGCCACAGCTACCCGGTGGACGACCAGATGCTCAACTACACCTTGTACCAGCCGGTAGGCGTGTGCGCACTGGTGTCGCCGTGGAACGTACCGTTCATGACCGCCACCTGGAAGACCGCGCCGTGCCTGGCCCTGGGCAATACCGCGGTGCTGAAGATGAGCGAGCTGTCGCCGCTGACCGCCAATGAGCTGGGGCGCCTGGCGGTCGAGGCCGGCATCCCCAATGGCGTACTCAATGTCATCCAGGGCTACGGCGCCACAGCCGGCGATGCCCTGGTGCGTCACCCGGACGTGCGCGCCATCTCCTTCACCGGTGGCACCGCCACCGGCAGGAAGATCATGCAGACGGCCGGCCTGAAGAAGTACTCGATGGAGCTGGGCGGCAAGTCGCCGGTACTGATCTTCGAGGACGCCGACCTCGAGCGTGCGTTGGATGCCGCCTTGTTCACCATCTTCTCGCTCAACGGCGAGCGCTGCACCGCCGGCAGCCGCATCTTCATCCAGGAGAGCGTGTACCCGCAGTTCGTCGCCGAGTTCGCCGCCCGCGCCAAACGCCTGATCGTCGGTGACCCGACCGACCCGAAGACCCAGGTCGGCTCGATGATCACCCAGCAGCACTACGACAAGGTCACCGGCTATATCCGCATCGGCCTGGAAGAAGGCGCGCGCCTGCTGGCCGGTGGCCTGGAGCGCCCGGCTGGATTGCCGGAGCACCTGGCCAAGGGGCAGTTCATCCAGCCGACGGTGTTCGCCGATGTGAACAACAAGATGCGCATCGCCCAGGAAGAGATCTTCGGCCCGGTGGTGTGCCTGATCCCGTTCAAGGACGAGGCCGAGGCGCTGCAACTGGCCAACGACACCGAGTACGGCCTGGCTTCTTACATCTGGACCCAGGACATCGGCAAGGCCCATCGCCTGGCCCGTGGCATCGAGGCGGGGATGGTGTTCATCAACAGCCAGAACGTGCGCGACCTGCGCCAACCGTTCGGCGGCGTCAAGGGCTCGGGCACCGGCCGCGAAGGCGGGCAATACAGCTTCGAGGTCTTCGCCGAGATCAAGAACGTGTGTATATCCATGGGTAGCCATCACATTCCGCGCTGGGGCGTCTGACGCCATCGCGGGGCAAGCCCGCTCCCACGCAATGTGCCAAATCGGCGTGGGAGCGGGCTTGCCCCGCGATGCGGCCATAACAACAATCACAGGAGATTCCCATGGGCACACTCGCTCTCGCCGCCAAGATCACCCACGTGCCGTCGATGTACCTGTCCGAACTGCCGGGCCCGCGCCAGGGCTTTCGCCAGGCGGCCATCGACGGCCACCTCGAGATCGGCCGGCGCTGCCGCGAACTGGGCGTCGACACCCTCGTCGTGTTCGACACCCACTGGCTGGTCAACGCCAACTACCACATCAACTGCGCCGCGCACTTCGAAGGCCTGTACACCAGCAACGAATTGCCGCACTTCATCGCCAACATGAACTACGGCTTCCCCGGCAACCCCGAGCTGGGACGCATCCTCGCGCAAGAATGCAATCGCCTGGGCGTGGAAACCATGGCCCACGACGCCACCACGCTGGCGCCTGAATACGGCACCCTGGTGCCGATGCGCTACATGAACACCGACCAGCACTTCAAGGTGATCTCGGTCTCGGCGCTGTGCACCTCGCACTACCTCAACGACAGCGCCCGCCTGGGCTGGGCCATGCGCAAGGCGGTCGAGGAGCACTACGACGGCAGCGTGGCGTTCCTGGCCAGCGGCTCGCTGTCCCACCGTTTCGCCCAGAACGGCCAGGCCCCGGAGTTTGCCACCAAGGTCTGGAGCCCGTTCCTGGAAACCCTCGACCACCGCGTGGTGCGCATGTGGCAGGACGGGGACTGGGCCGACTTCTGCGCGATGCTGCCCGAGTACGCGGTCAAGGGCCATGGCGAAGGCTTCATGCACGACACCGCCATGTTGCTCGGCGCGCTTGGCTGGTCGCGATACGACGGCAAGGCCGAGGTGGTGACGCCTTATTTCGGTTCCTCCGGCACCGGCCAGATCAACGCGATTTTCCCGGTCACCCCGCAGGAGGGCAGCACGATCCCCGCCGCCCAGGCCTCGAACCCGGCCGGGGTCACCTCCACAAGCCGCCTGTAAGGAGCACCACCATGCCCCATCTGGTCCTGCTCTACAGCCCGGATATCGAAGCCGACGCCAATATGCCCGGCCTGTGCCGCGCCCTGGCCGACTGCATGCTCGCCCAGCACGACGAACACCATCGCCAGGTGTTCCCCACCGGCGGCACCCGTGTGCTGGCCTACCCCGCAGCCCATGCGGCAATCGCCGATGGCCGCGGCGCCTACGGTTTCGTCTACGCCAACCTGCGCATGGGCGGCGGACGCAGCGCCGCGGTGCACCAGCAGGTCGGTGACGCGCTGCTGGCGGTGTTGCGCCGGCACCTGGATATGCTGCTGGAACGTCGCCCGGTGGGCGTGACCCTGCAGATCGACGAAAGCCAGGCCCAGGTGTACGACGCCAAGCACAGCAGCCTGCACCCTCTGTTCACCCGCCAGCCCTGAGGTCTCCATGCTCGACGCCCGCATCATCCAGCAAGCCGCCGCCCGCCTCGACCAGGCCGAGCGGACCCGCGAACAGGTCGGCCAGTTTTCCCTGGAACACCCCTCGATCGGTATCGAGGACGCATACGCCATCCAGCGTGCCTGGGTGGCACAGAAGATCGAGGACGGCCGCCAACTGGTCGGCCACAAGATCGGCCTGACCTCCCGGGCCATGCAGGTCTCGTCGAACATCAGCGAGCCGGACTACGGCGCACTGCTCGACGACATGCTGTTCGACGAGGGCAGCGACATCCCCTTCGAGCGTTTCATCGTGCCGCGGGTCGAGGTGGAACTGGCGTTCATCCTCGGCAAGCCGCTCAAGGGGCCGAACGTGACCCTGTTCGACGTGCTCGACGCCACCGAGTGGGTGATCCCGGCGCTGGAAATCATCGATGCACGCATCCAACAGGTCGACCCGCTCAGCGGTGCTACCCGCAAGGTGTTCGACACCATCTCCGACAACGCCGCCAACGCTGGCGTGGTAATGGGCGGGCGTGCTGTGCGCCCGGGCGACATCGACCTGCGCAAGGTGCCGGCGGTGCTGTACCGCAACGGTGTGATTGAGGAGTCCGGGGTGTCGGCCGCAGTGCTTAATCACCCGGCCAAAGGTGTGGCCTGGCTGGCCAACAAGCTGGCCGCGCATGACGTGAGCCTGCTGGCCGGGCAGATCATTCTCGGCGGCTCGTTCACCCGCCCGGTGGCAGCTCGCCGCGGCGACACCTTCCACGTCGACTACGATCAACTGGGCTCGATCGCCTGCCGTTTCGTCTGAGGAGCGCCCATGGACATGCCCATCAACACCTTCAAGCAACGCCTGCGCAGCGGCCAGGCGCAGATCGGCCTGTGGCTTGGCCTGGCCGACCCGTATTGCGCGGAGCTGGCGGCCAACGCCGGCTTCGACTGGCTGCTGCTCGACGGCGAGCACGCGCCCAACGACCTGCGCAGCCTGCTCGCCCAGTTGCAGGCCGTGGCACCCTACCCGGCCCAGCCCATCGTGCGCCCGGTGATCGGCGATACCGCGCTGATCAAGCAGTTGCTCGATATCGGCGCACAGACCCTGCTGGTACCCATGGTCGAAAGCGCCGAGCAGGCGCGCCAGCTGGTGCGGGCGATGCGCTACCCGCCCCACGGCGTGCGCGGTGTCGGCAGCGCTTTGGCGCGGGCATCGCGCTGGAACAGC
The DNA here is from genome assembly GCF_021283165.2 of Pseudomonas soli. Taxonomy (NCBI): domain Bacteria; kingdom Pseudomonadati; phylum Pseudomonadota; class Gammaproteobacteria; order Pseudomonadales; family Pseudomonadaceae; genus Pseudomonas; species Pseudomonas soli. The sequence continues at coordinate 3,040,124 of NZ_CP128543.1, read as the reverse complement.
ATCCCCGACTACCTGGACCAGGCCGACGACCAGATGTGCCTGCTGGTGCAGGTGGAGAACTGCGAAGGCCTGGCCAACCTCGATGCAATCTGCGCCGTCGAAGGCGTCGATGGCGTGTTCATAGGCCCCGCCGACCTCAGCGCCGCCATGGGCCAACGCGGCAATCCGGGGCATCCCGAGGTGCAGGCGGCCATCGAGGAGGCCATCGTGCGCATCACCCGCGCCGGCAAGGCAGCGGGCATCCTCAGCGCCGATGAGACGCTGGCACGACGCTATATCGAACTGGGCGCGGCGTTCGTCGCGGTCGGCGTCGACACCACCGTGTTGATGCGCGGCTTGCAGGTCCTGGCGGGCACCTTCAAGGAACGGATCGCCGCCATTGCCCAGGGCGGTGTCTACTAGACTGACCTTGTAGCGCTTAAGCTCGATGTTGAGGCGATCAAAGCATTGCTGGCCGGCTCGGCAGCACCATGCTAGCCTCCGCGCGCCCCGCCCTGCGGGGTCGCGACTACGTCGAATCAAGGAGTCAGGCAATGGACCTGCAGTTTCTGGGCACCTCTTCCGGGGTGCCCACCAAGGCCCGCAACGTCAGCGCGACCGCGGTCATCGAAGCCACCGGCAACGGGTGGTACCTGGTCGATTGCGGCGAAGGCACCCAACACCAGCTGCTGCGCAGCCCGCTGTCAGTGCGCGATCTGCGCGCCATCTTCATCACCCATGTGCACGGCGATCACTGCTTCGGCCTGCCGGGGCTGCTGGCCAGCGCCGGTATGTCCGGGCGCAAGGAGCCGTTGCAGCTGGTCATGCCGGCCGACCTGCATCCCTGGGTGCGGCAGAGCCTGGTGGTGAGCGACACCTACCTGCCCTTCGAGTTGCAGATGCAGGCGCTGGAGACCTTCGGTGGCTTGGACCACGGCAATATCCAGGTAGGCGTGGTCGAGCTGTCGCACCGGGTACCCTCCTACGGCTTCGTGTTCGAGGAACGCGATCCGCAACCGCACCTCGACACCGAGCGCCTGCGCGCCGACGGCATCCCGGCCGGGCCGCTGTGGGGGCAGATCGCCCGTGGCCGGACAGTCGAGCACGAAGGTCGCCAGATCGACCCCCAGGCCTATCTGCAACCGACGCGTCCGGCGCAACGGATCATCGTCTGCGGTGACAACGACCGTCCTGAGCTGTTGAGCGAGCTGGCCGCCAACGTGGACGTGCTGGTCCACGAAGCCACCTTCACCCAACCGGTGGTCGAACGCACCCAGGCCAGCTTCGGTCACAGCACCGCCGCTGCGGTGGCGCGCTTCGCCGAAATGGCGGCGGTGAAGAACCTGGTGCTGACGCACTTCAGCGCCCGCTACCAGTCAGGCGGTGGGCGCGGCGGTTCCATCGAGGAGGTACGCGAAGAGGCACTGGCACACTACAAGGGGCACCTGACCCTGGCCCGGGACCTGGCGCGCTTTCGAATTAGCCGTGACGGAGTGCTGGTCGAGGTGGAGTAACGTCGCACCTTGCTGGCATGACAGCCCTCGAGCGATGCCTTCAATGCGCCGGATGCTGCTCCACACTGGCCGCCAGGCAGTAGCGATCGCGCCCCTGCCGCTTGGCCTGGTAGAGCGCCGCGTCCGCCGCCGCCATCAGGTTCTCCGGAGTGACCGTCGCCAACTTCGGCGCACCCACAGCGATGCCGGCGCTGGCCGTGACATGGCCGAACGGACTGCCACCGTGCTCGATGGCCTGCCGGCGCAGCAACTGCAGGATCTCCTGCACGATCTGGCTGGCCCCTGCGGCATCGGTGTCGGGCAGCAACAAGGTGAACTCCTCGCCACCATAACGCACCGCCAGGTCGCCCGGGCGTTTCAGCGCCTGGCGCAACAGCTCGCCGAAGCGGCGCAGGCACTGGTCGCCGGCTGGATGCCCGTAGCGGTCGTTGTAGGCCTTGAAACAGTCCAGGTCGAGCATCACCAGCGCCAACGCGTAGCCCTGGCGCCGCGCCCGACGTATCTCCGGTTCCAGCACCGCATCCAGCCGCCGGCGGTTGCCCAGCCCGGTCAGGCTGTCGGTCAGGGCCAGCGCCTTGAGGGTCTGGTGGGCCTGGTGCAGCGCACGCTCGATGGCGATGCGCTCGCGTAACTGGCGCAGGACGATCCAGCCAAACCCAGCCACGCCGACAAGCAGCAGCACCAGCACGGCCAGCGACTTGAGCATGTCGTGGCGCCACGGCGCGATGATCGACTCGCGCGACAAGCCTGCCTCCACCACCAGTGGATAGCTGCTCAGTGAGCGAAACCCGTACAGGCGCGGCGTGCCATCGACCACCGCCACGGCCTCGGCCACTCCTTCGCTGGCATGGGGCAGGTACTCGCGGAAGATGTCGCTGGCCGCAAGGCTGCGGCCAATCACCTGCTCGACGAACGGCCGACGCACGAGGATGGTGCCGTCGCGCTTGGCCAGCACCAGTGCGCCACGCTCGTCGATCTTGAAGTCGCCGTAGTAGCCCACGAACCAATCGACCTTGATGGTGCCCAGCAATACCCCGGCAAAGCCGCCGTCGGCATTGTCCAGGCGCCGCGAGATGGGGATGATCAGGTCGCCGGTGGAGCGGCTGCGCACCACCGAGCCAATGCGCACCTGGCGGTCGGGATGGGTGCGGTGATAGATGAAATAGTCGCGGTCGGCATTGTTGGCGCCTGCTGGCACATCGTCCTTGTCGGTGACGATCCAGCCACCGTCCGGGCCATAGACGAACAGCCCGTGCAACTGCGGCATGATCTGCGCCTGCTGCTTGAGCAATGCATGCAGGCGCGGGCGGTCGACATGGTCGAAACCATCGCCTTCCAGGCGCTCGGCCAGCGCTGCGGTGATGGCGTCAACCTGGCGGATGGCATCCTCGGCATGCTGGGCAGTTGCGCGGGCCAGGTTGCTGACGGCGTTCTCGGCATTGGCAAACACTTGTCGGTAGTCGCGCCAGATCCGCCAGCCTTCGACCAAGACGAAAGCCAGCATCACCACCGCCATGAAACTGAGCATCAGGCGGAACAGCGACACTGCGCGGCCTTCTCCGGTCACCGGGAAAAGGCCGTCCTCGGTCTGCTTCCTGACTACGCGCATTGAAATCCCTTGTCATCGAGCCTTGGCCGCCAATGACTATAGTTCAGCGCCGCTTGCGTGTGCCGAGACTGATCCACACTGGCGCATGGTCGCTGGCGTGGGCCTCGTTGCGCACCCAGGCGTCGACCCCTGCGTCCTTCAGGTAAGGCGCCAGGGCCGGGTTGAGCAGCAGGTGGTCGATGCGCAGCCCGGCGTTGCGCGGCCAGTGGTTACGGAAATAGTCCCAGAAGGTGTAGACCCGCTCGTGCGGGTACAACTGCCGCAACGCATCGCTCCAGCCCTGCTCCAGCAAACGCTGGTAGCAGGCGCGTGACTCGGGCTGCAGCAGCGCGTCCTTGAGCCACGACTTCGGGTTGTAGATGTCCTGGTCGGTGGGCACCACATTGAAGTCCCCCGCCAGCAACACTGGGTGATCGGCGCCGCGCAGGGTGTCGGCATGGGCGATCAGGCTTTCGAACCAGCGCAGCTTGTAGGCGAACTTCGGGCCCGGTTGCGGGTTGCCATTGGGCAGGTACAGGCAGGCCACCTGAACGCCGTGCACCGCCGCCTCGACATAGCGGCTCTGGCTGTCGTCCTCCATGCCCGGCAAGCCACGGCGCACCTCCAGGGGCTGACTGTCGCGGGCGAGGATGGCGACACCGTTCCATGACGCCTGGCCGAAATGCAGACAGCCGTAGCCGGCAGCCTCGATGGCCTCGCGGGGGAACTGCGCGTCGCTGGCCTTGAGTTCCTGCAGGCAGACGATGTCGGGTTGCTCGCGCGCCAGCCAGGCCAGCAGGTTGTCGAGGCGACTGCGGATGCCGTTGACATTGAACGTGGTGATCTTCAGCGCTTTCATGCGTTGGGGTCGTCCACGCGGGCCTGCACCGCGTCTTGCAGTGCCCCCAGGTGGGCCTGGTCTGCCAGTTCCTTGAGCCTGAGCCAGTCGTCCCAGTCGATCGCGCCATCATCGCGCAGCGCCTCGGCCGTGCGCAGCAGCTCATGGTGATAAGCGTCGGGCGATTCGCGGCGATAGCTGGCATCGTCGTACTGGGCGTACCAGGCCTCGAGTTCGGGAATGCTGCGTTCGATGCTCATGGTCGGGTTCCTCTGCACCTTTGAAGGTGTGAGCCTTGGTGGTCAGCATCGGTTCAAAACGCGCAGAAAAATTAAACCTTTGCCCGCCGCCTGCTCTCAACCGTACGCGACACTGACGTCGCGCCAACGGATAAGGAGTCACACATGAGCAATCTGTTCCTCAAGCGGGTCGGGTTTTCCATGGTGCTGGGCATGGCCTCGCTACAGGCCCTGGCCGCCTCGTCGGATGACTTCGTCGACGCCGCCACCGAAGCCGGCATCGCCGAAGTGGTGACCGGCAAGCTGGCGCTGGACAAGAGCAAGGACCCGCAAATCAAGACCTTCGCCCAGCAGATGGTCACCGACCATACCCAGGCCAACCAGAAGCTCGGCGACATCGCCCGCAAACTGGACATCAGCGTGCCCGATGAAGCGGCGCTGACCGACAAGGTCAAGAAGATGATCCTGGAATGGCGCGACGAGTCGTTCGACCGCTCCTACGTCAACAACCAGGTCGAGGCCCACGAGAAAGCCGTGGAACTGTTCAGGAAAGAGGCCGCCTCGTCCGACAAGGCCGAACTCAAGGCCTTCGCCGGCGAGACCTTGCCCAAGCTCGAAGAGCACCTGAAGCATGCCAAGGAACTGCAGGCCAAGCACGGCCAGTAACCCGCCCCACTGACAAAGCGAGGCTCCCATGAGCAATGATGCACTGCGTTCGGAAGTCCTGACCCGCCTGTTGCACGCCCACCCGCAAGGGTTGGGCAAGGAAGTGCTGGACAACTACCGCGGCGAGAAAGCCGTGGCCGGCATGCTCAAGACCCTGCAGGAGCAAGGCTTGATCCACGATGGCAGCGTGAATGTCGAAGCCGGCCACACGCTCAGCGTCAACTACCCGATCAAGCTGTCGTCCGCCGGTGTCGAGGCCGCCAGACAAGCCGAAAGCTGATACCGCTCCGCCCTGTGGCAATGGCTCGGCCAGCTGCCACGGGGCGCACTAGCGCAGGCCTTCGATGATCGCCTCCATCAACGCCCTTACCCGCCGTGGCTGCACCCGCGTCGGCGGGTAGACGATCTGCAGGGCCACCTGGCCGGCGCTGAAGTCTGCCAGCACTTCGACCAACCGGCCGTTGTCGAGGTCGTCGCGCACATCGCGAAGCGATTTCAGGCACAGCCCGTGTCCGTCCAACGCCCAGCGGCGCACCTGCTCGCCGTTGTTGGCAATCCGCCGTCCGCGCACGCTCACCGGGTAGGCCACGCCGTCCAGGCGAAATGGCCAGACCCGTTCGGCGTGGATGCCGAAGCGCATGACGATGCAATCGTGGCGCGCCAGATCGTCCGGGTGCAGTGGCGTGCCGTGGCGGCGCAGGTAGTCGGGCGCGGCGCACACCACCCGGCGGTTGTCGCCCAGGGACCGTGCGCGCAGGGAACTGTCGGCCAAGGTGCCGTAGCGAATGGCGAAATCGATGCCCTGCCCCACCAGGTCGACGTAGCCATCGGTCAGGTCCAGGTCGATCGAGACTTGCGGATGTTCGGCCAGGAAGCGGTCGAGCAGCGGCACGATGCGGTGCTGGCCGAGGTCCACCGGCGCGCTCAGGCGCACCAGTCCGGAGATCTTCTGCTGGCCGTCCCTGAGACGGCTTTCCAGCTCGTCGGCCTCGGCCAGCAGGCGCCGTGCGCCCTCGGCGAGTTGCCGGCCGGCGTCGGTGAGGCTCAGCGAACGAGTGCTGCGGGTCAGCAGCGCCACCCCGTAGTGCGCCTCCAGCGCCGCCAGGCGCTCGGACACCGTGGCCGGTGACAAGCCGCGCTCGCGGCCCGCCGCCGACAGGCTGCCTTTTTCGATGATGGTCAGGAACAACGCCAGGTTATCCAGCATGCTTTTCGATTTTTCCGAAATATGATTTTGGATTTCGCCCGATTATTGGTGATTTCCTCGCTAATTACACTGCCCGGCATCGACACCCGCACAGGAACAACCCGATGACCAGCAGAAGAGATTTCATGAAAGGCACCCTCGCCGGCGGCATCGCCGTCGCGGCAGGCGCGGTACTGGCGCAAGAGCCGGGCAGCAGCACCGGGGCGCCGCCCGATAGCGCCGGTGGCAAAGGGTTCTGGCCCAATGGCGCGCAACTGGTGATTTCCGTGTCGTTGCAATTCGAGTCCGGTGGCCAGCCGGAACACGCCGAAAGCCCCTTCCCGCCTCTGGATTCACGCTACCCCGACACCATCGCCCCCAGCTGGTACCGCTACGGCCCGCTGGAAGGCGTGCCGCGCCTGCTCGCGCTGTTCGACCGGCACGGCATCAAGGTCACCTCGCACATGGTCGGCAAGGCTGTGGAGGCTTACCCGGAGCTGGCGGCCGAGGTGGTCAGGCGCGGCCACGAAGCCGCCGGCCATGGCCTGCACTGGGCGCCGCAGTACAGCTTGACGCCTGCAGAGGAGCGTCGCCAGTACGAGCAGGCCAGCGCCATCATCGAACGCGTCACCGGCCAACGCCCGGTAGGTTTCAACGCGTTCTGGATGCGTCATTCCCGCGAGACCCTGAACATCCTCCAGGACCTCGGCTTTCTCTACCACATCGACGACCTGGCCCGCGACGAACCCTCGATCACCCCGGTGCGCGGCAAGCCGTTCGCGGTGGTGCCCTACACCCTGCGCAACAACGACATCGGCCGCATCGCCGGGTCCACGGCGATGACCGGCGCCGCGCTGTTGCAGGAGCTCAAGGACGAGTTCGACGTGCTCTATGCCGAAGGCCGCCAACGGCGCCGGTTGATGTCGCTGTCGGCGCATGACCGCATCGGCGGCACGCCTACCGTCGTGCGCGCGCTGGATCAGTTCTTCGCCTATGCCCGCGGCCATGCCGGCGTATCGTTCATGCGCAAGGACGAGATTGCCCGTTGGGCCCTGACCCAGGCCGATACACCTGTCAATCCGCCACGTGTGTTCGATTGACCGAACGGGGACGCTTCGCGCCCTTTCGCCGGCAAGCCGGCGATGAGGCCAGTCCTGGTAACCCTGGATCAAGACCAGCCCGTGTGTTCAGCGCCCCACCAACCCCGCCTGGCGCATGAACGCAAGGTTGTCCTCCAGATGCCAGTCCTCGGCGATCCGGCCCTCGGCGACACGGTAGATATCCATGGCGATGAAATCGATGGCCTGGCCCTGCCCCTGGTGCTCGCCCAGCTTGCCGCTGAAGTGCCCGGTGAAACGCAGCGCCGCGGTGACCCGGTCGCCTGCGACGATCATCTGCAGGACCTCGCAGCGCAGGTCCGGCACCGCTGCGCGGAATGCCCTGGAAGCGCTCAATGGCCCTTCCACGCCCTGTGGTCGTCCCGGCGGCAGGGTGTTGTCGCGAAAGTCGCTGGCCAGCGCGGCGCGGGCCATGGCCTCGTCGCCGGTGTTCCAGAAGGTGTCGTAGCGGCGGGCGGCGAGGATCTGCTGCTCCAGCTGGGCCTTGGGCAGGCTCTGGTCCACGACCGGGGTGGCCGGAGCCACCAGCTCGCCGGCATTGCCCGGATTGGCCGCCGCGCTCAGCAGCAGCAGGGTGATCCAGCGGCCAGCACGCAGCGCCGAAGCCTTGGGTTCGGTGTTCATCTCAATTTCCTTCAGTGCATTCAACGGGAGGGTATGGCGCGGCCGCGAACCATGGATAAAAGCCTAACCAGTCCCGCCCAGGCGCTCAAGAAGGCACTTTTCACTCACCTGATTACCTCGGAGTAACCCATGGCCCATTACCGCGAATGCCCCGCCTACGACGTATTCGCCCCGAACTGCCCGGCCCGCCTGGTGCTCGAGCGCCTCGCCGACAAGTGGGTGCTGTTGCTCATCGACCGCCTCAGCGCCGGTGAGCGGGTGCGTTTCAACCAGCTGCGCCGGGATATGGCCGGCGTCTCGCAGAAGGTGCTGTCGCAAACCCTGAAGCGGCTCGAACGCGACGGCCTGGTGGAGCGCCAGGTGTATCCGACCGTGCCGCCCACAGTCGAATACGCCCTCACCGAGCTGGGCGCGACACTGGGCGGCACGGTGGAGCGCCTGGCGCAGTGGGCGGAGTCGAACATGCCGGCAATTCTGCTGGCGCGCCAGCTATACGACCAATACAGCGAATGATTCAGCGCTCTTTTTCGACATCCCTCGGTGGCTTTGCCGGCCCCTGGGGATCAACCTGCGGGTCATCGACATCCGGCGAGTCCGGGTCGAAGCCGAGGTCATCGGGTTCGGTGGCCTGCTCGGATGAGTGCGGGCCCTGCTTGGCCGGCGAATGGCGTGGATCTGACATGGTGATTTCTCCTGGTTGTGTTAATGGGAGATACCGCCACGGCTGCAAAGTTTGATTGCTTTGAATGCCGACTGCAGGGAGCATCCGCGGACCATATGCCCCGTAGGTCGCTACTGCTGCTGGTACTGACTCAGGTACTTGTCCAACACCGCCTTGTCCCCCACTCCATCCCCGGCCACCTGCCACAGCCGCCGCTCGATGCCCTGCGCCAGCAGGTGGCCCACCGCGGCTTCGATGGCCGACAGCACGCACAGTTGCGCCGGTTCGTTGGTGGTGTAGCCGACCTCGGCCTCGAGCAGCTTCTTGAACTCGATGAACTTGAACACCCCGGCGTTCTGCCCGACCGAGTAGATGGTCTTGCTGGTCATCACGTTGGCCAGCACCTGCCCGGTGCGTACGTCCACCGCCCGCAGGTTGACCGTGACCTGGTCGACCCGGTACTCGCGGGACAGGCCGATGCCCAGGTAGCGGGCGCCCTCGCCGCCGCTGCGCACGTTGGTGTCGTAGGCGATGATGCCACCTTCGAGCATCAGGTTGGCCGCCTGCAACGGCGGCAGTTCGCCCTGGATGTTCTCGGCGACGTCAGGCTTCTTCTGCGAGGCGCGGATGATCTTGCGCTCGGTCAGCAGGTTCTGCAGGCCTTCGCGCTCGAGCACCACGAACCAGCCACTGGCGCTGAGGGCGTCCATCAGCATGCTCGCCGCCCCCTGGGTGACGCTGGTTGAGAACGAGCTGGCCGGGGTCGGCTTGTACTGCCCGGTCTGGTCGCGGAAGCCGTATACCACCGCCATCAGCCGACCACGTGGCCGCGGCATGTTGACCAGGTCGTAGTAGGTCGAGGCCCGCGGCGTCAGCGTCGGGGTCTCGGAGTCTTGCTCCGCGGGCATCGGCTCGCGCAGGCCGCAGCCTTGCAGGCCAGCCAGGGCGGTGAGGATCAGCAGTGTGCTCAGCAGGCGTTTCATGGCGTTCTCTCCCCAGTAAAGACCCGTCCCTCTCAGGGGTTCAGGCCGCTGACCTCGATGATCGAGACTTCCCCGGTCGCCCGGTCGGTGACCTTGATGCTCAGCGCCCCGGAATCGTCGATCACGTCGATCAGGAAGGCGTCGGTGGACATGCTGCCGGTGTTGCCGTTGCTGATGTTGTCCAGCAACTGCCCGAGCAGGCGCGACTCGAGCTGGTTGCTGAAGCGCTCCAGGGCCGAGGTGCCGGCGAATGCCGAACTGCGGTCCTTGAGGTCGGGGTCGTCGTAGTCGTTCTGCGCCTGGGCGTTGTTCAGCAGCCAGGCGCCATTGATCGGGTTGCCGCCGAAGGACGGGTTGACCGGGGTGTACACCAGCTCCGTGGCCAGGGCCTGGCCACCGAGGCCGGCGGCCAGCAGGCAGGCGGCGATGCGTCGTGCAAGGTGGTTGCTCATAGCTCGTCCCTCTCCAGATCGGTTGTGTCCTGCAGCAGCCGTTGCAATTTGCGCTGGATGATCTGCTGGCGGACCAGGTCGGCGGCCGCGATGGCCTCGTCGTTGAGTTGCGTGGTGTTGGGCGGCAGGAAGCGCCGGTACAGCACCTCGCGTTCGTACTCCACCGTCACCAGGCTGCCCCAGCGGGCATCCGGGCGTTCGCGCACCACCAGGTTGAAATCCAGCCGGCTGGTGGCGCGCAGCCGGTCGCTGAAGGCGTGATAGAAGTCGTGGCCGATGTGCGAGATGGTGTTGTCGACGATGAAGCCCATCATCTCGTCCTCGGCCCCGGCCTGCGCCTGGCCATGCAACAGGGCCAGGCACAGGCACACCCACGCGGCCAAGCGTTTCATGGCGCCTCTCCCAGGCCGGCGTGTGGACGGGCGCCTGCGGCGCTTTCGGCGAAGGCCTGCTCGGCGACGAACTGCCAGTCGCTGTAGTGCTCCAGCCCCTCGAAGGCACTCCACTGAGCGTCGAAACCGCTGCGCTTGAGCGGTGCGGCGTCGGAGCGGCTGTACACCCCGGTGATGCGGCCATCGACCGCGCGCAGCAGGCCCCATTCCTCGCCGCCGCCGACAGGGTCCGGGTAGAGCCGGCGCAGGTGGCGCTGCGGCGACGGGAAACGGTTGTCTTCCACCAGTTCCCCAAGGTCCTGCGGGTACTGGGCCAGGCCCGGCGAGGCGCGGTAGTAGCTGCGCAGCGCCTGGGCGTACTGGCCGCCCACCCACAGCAGCTGGCGCTCGCGCTCGCGCTGCAGGCTGGTGGCCCACAGGGTGCCGGTGGCCGCCAGGGCCACGCTGCTGACGGCGATCAGCAGCAGCACGCCCAGGTAGGTGAAGCCGGCTTCACCATTCGGCATAGAGGCTGCCATCGCGCGCCCTCCCGGTTGCTCCGCTCTTGATGTCGGCCACCGCGCCGGCCACGCCCTCGGGCGGCGGCACCAGCTGCCAGGCATCGCGCCGCTCGGTGATCGGATCGACCGGGGTGTTGCGCAGGTAGCGCTGCTCCACCAACTGGTCGATCGAATCGGGGTAGTGCCCGGTGTCGCCGTAGTAGTGATCCAGGGCCTCGCGCAGCACCGCCAGGCTCTGGCGCAAGGTGGCCTCGCGGGAGGCCTCCAGGCTGTTGAAGTAGCGCGGCATGGCGATGGTCATCAGGGTGGCGATGATCGCCATCACCACCAGCAATTCGATGAGGGTGAAGCCTCTGCTCGCTTTCATCGCCGTCACCATTGCCCGTAGGGCACGTTGTTCAGGCCCTTGCCGCTGGCCTTGGAATACACGTCGAACACATCCTCGCCTTCGCGTGGGCTGTCGGCCGCACTGTCATAGGCGCGCAGGCCCCAGCCACCCTGGTCGTCGTCCTTGGCGGTGCGCAGCGGGTCGTGGGGGATGCGGCGCAGGAAATAGAACTTCGCGCCTTTGGCGCTGCGCACATCGCGCACGCCATCCACCAGCACCTGCAGGCTCGGCGGATAACCGCTGGCGTTCAGGCGCTTCTCGATGTAGCCGGCGTCGAAGGCACGCTTGTAGGCATCGATGGCGTCGCGGATCTGGTACAGCGCCTCGCGCAGCTGCTGCTCCTTGCCCCGGCGCACCACGGTCTCGGTCAGGGGCGCGGCCATGCTGGCGAGCAAGCCGAGCAGCGCCAGGGTCAGCACCACCTCGATCAGGCTGAAACCCTGCTGGCGGCGTGTCATGGCCGTGGCCTCGCGGCTGCTGGCACCACGGCCATCTGCCCCTCGACCAGCGGTGCGGCGGCCGGCTCGTCAGCCGGGGCGTCGGCGGGCAGCGCGCTGGCCGGTGCCGGTTGCGCCAGCTGGCGCACCTGCAGGGCCGATTCGGTGCCGGTGGCGAACTCCATGTCCGACGGGCTCTGGTACGGCAGGTTGCGCACGATGCGCGGGGTGATCGCCAGCACCAGTTCGGACTTGCTCATGTCGTCCTTGTTGCTGCCGAACAGCCGGCCCAGGCCGGGAATGTCGCCCAGCCCCGGGATCTTGTTGCCGCTGGCGTTGTGATCGTTGCGCACCAGGCCGGCCAGTACCTGGGTCTCGCCATCGTGCAGGCGCAGGCTGGTCTGGGCGTTGCGGGTATCGACCTGGACCGGGATGGTGCCCTGGCGGGTGGCCTCCAGGGGCGTGGCGTTGCTCACTTCCAGGGCCACCTTGATCGCCACCTCGTTGTTCAGGTGCACGGTGGGCTGCACTTCGAGCTTGAGGCCGACATCCAGGTAGGTGACGCTTTCGGTGATCACCGGGCCTTGGGTCGAGGGCACCGAGGTGGCGCTGATGATCGGCACCCGCTGGCCGATGTGGATGCGCGCCTGTTCGCGGTTGCTGACCCGGATCACCGGGCTTGCCAGGGTGTTGATGTCCTTGTCCTGGGCATTGATCTTGGCCTGCGGCGCCGGCGAGATGCTGATGCGGCTGGAGTCGATGCCACGCAACTGGTCGAGCACGCTGACCGACTTGCCGTCGCTGGTCAGCACGCCGAAGGTGTTGGGCCATTGCAGGCCGAGGTCGAGGATGCGCGAGGTGGCCACTTCCATCACTTCCACTTCCAGCACCACCTCGGGGTTGGACTGGTCCTGGGACTGCAGCAGCTTCTCGGCCATGCGTACGGCGTCGGGGGTGTCGCGCATGGTCAGGGTGTTGAGGCGCTCGTCGACGAACACGTCGCGGGTCTTGAGCATGGTCTTGACCATGTTCAGCGCGGTGTTGGCGTCGATGCTGGTCAGGTAGAAGGTGCGCATGACCAGTTCCTGGTAGTCCTTGGTCTTCTGCGGCGAGTCCGGGTAGAGCAGCAAGGTGTTGTCGTTGACGATCTTCTGGCGCAGCTGGTTCTGCTCCAGCAGCAGGGCCACGGCGTCCTCGATGCGCACCTCGCGCACGAAGATGGTGGCCTTCATGTCCGGGCGCAGGTCCTTGTCGAAGATGAAGTTGATCCCGGCGACCTGGGCCAGCACCTCGAAGATGGTCTTCAGGTCGGCATCGCGAAACTCCAGGGTGACCGGGCGCTCCAGCTTGCTGCGCAGTTGCGGGTACGGCGTGGCGGTACGGGCCTGGACGTTCTCGATGTCGCTGCGCAGCATCTGGCCCTTCTGGTTTTGCGGGTCGAGGCGCAGCACCTCGCGCATGTAGCGCTCGGCGCCGAACAGGTCGCCCTGGCGCAGTGCCGCCTGGCCAAGGGCGACACGGTCGTCGAGGGTGCGGATCAGCTCCAGCTGGCGGATGCCCTCCTGGGCGCGGCGGTTGTTCGCCTCGATGGTCAGCACCCGGCCGTAGCCCATGCGCGCGCCGGCGAAGTCATGGCGCACGCGGTCGCTGTCGGCCTGGGTCAGCAGCGCCTCGACCGCGGCCTGGCGGCCGTGGGCCAGGGCGATGTTCAGCTCGGTGTCGCGCGGATCTTCGCGCAGGGCTTCTTCCAGGCGAGCGATGCCGGCCTCGTACTGACCCTCTTTGATCAGTTCCTGGCTGTCCTTGCGCACGGCGCTGGTGCCGCATCCGGCGATGGCCACGCACAGGGCCAGGAGCACGAACGGCGCAGGCTTGCACAACTTCGACGGTTTCATGGTGCGCTCCCGACAGACAGGGTCTGTGGCTGATGCAGTGGCAGGTAGACCAGGCTCAACTCGGTGGCCGAAACACGGTCCAGACGGTAGGTGTCGTCGATCACATCACCCTGGCGCACGACGTAGAGCTTCTCGCCGCTCTGCAGGAAGATCTGCAGGTCGTCGCGCTCACCCATGCGACCGATGAAACGAAACGGCAGCGTCGGGGCGGCAGCTGCGGCGGGCTCCGGGGTGGTGACCACGGGTTGTTCGGTGACGGTGGCCAGGGCCTGGGGTGGGGTCCATTGCTGGCTGGGGAACAGGTCGCGTGAAAGGCTTTTGGCTTCATCGCGAGGCAAGCTCGCTGCCACGTTCGTGGGTGTCGGGTGTGGGCGGGTTTTCTCCGCGACAGGGCCTGCCAGCTCATTCTCCCCCACGCCGAACCAGTGCCCCGGCGCCCACGCCAGCGCCGCGCTCAACCCCAGGAAACCGGCCCACATCACCGCACGCTGAGTGTTCATCACGACCTCGACAGGTAAAGGGTCATGCGCACACGACCGGTCAGTTCCCGGTCACCGATCCGCTTGCGTTGCAGTTCCAGGTCTTCCAGCACCAGCGTCGGCAACTGGCCGAGCAGCGCCTTGAGGAAGCCACGGATCTGCGGGTAGCTGCCGCGCACCGGCAGGACGATCTGGTAGCGCGCCAGCTGGGTCTTCGGGTCCACGCCCAGGGCGTACTCGCCACGGGCCAAGCTGATGCGCTCGGCACTGGCCAGGTGGTACAGGCGCTCGATCAGCTCGCTGGCCTGGGGCTGGCCGGGCAGTTGTTGGCGCAGGTCGTCCAGCGCCTGCTGCTCGGGCTTGGCCTGCACCTTGAGCTCGCCACGCGCCAGGCGCTGCACCTGGGCACTGGCATCGGCTTCGTTGGCACGCAGTTCGCGGACCGCCTGCCACTGGGGCAGCACCCCGGCCAGGGCGACCGCCAGGGCCAGGCCGCCGACCAGCACCGCGGCCAGCCCTGCCCGGCCCAGGCGCCGCAGCGCTTCATGGACGATCAGGCTACGGACGCGCATGGCCGGTCTCCCAGGTAGCGGTGAGGTTGAAGCGCACCGGATGCTCGACCTGCCCGGCCACCACCTCGTGGTTGAGTAGCGACACGTCTGACAGCTCGGCGCTGCGCTCCAGGCGCTGGTGGTACTGCAGCATGGCCTCGAGGTTGCGCGCCTCGGCACTGATGCGTACCTGGCCCTTGCGGGCATCGGGGGTCAGGCTGAGCAGCGCCACGTCCTCCTGCGGCATCGCCTCGAGCATGGCGAACAGCTGCTGCCATGGCCGCTGCAACTGCTGCGAGACGCTGCGCATCTGCGCCAGGCGCTCGGCCTGCTCGCGGATCACCGCGCTGCTCTGCACCGCGGCGGTGGCCGGGCGCCGGCCGAGCTTGAGTTCGAGTTGGTGCACGCGGCTTTCCAGGTGCACCTGCTCGCTCACCAGTTGCTGCTGGGCCAGCACCAGCACAGCCAGCACGGCGCCGCCGAGGGCGAGCAACGACCAGGCCAGGGGGCTGCTGTGGCGGGGTTGGAATTCCAGGTCGAGGCGGCGCATGTCAGGCCACCGCTCGCCACATGGCGCACAACGGATCGGATTCGGCACTGGCGGCGCACAGCTGTACCGCGGCCATTTGCGAGGCCGCCGTGCGCCCCGGGGCATGCAGGTACACCCGAGGCAGCTGCTCGCCATACAGTTCGCAGGTACGCTCGATCAGCGCCTGCAGCGCCTGGTCGTTATCGGCGCAGCCCTGGGCCAGCACCTGCTGCCAGGCACCGCCTGAAGCCAGCAGCAGTACGCTGCGGCGCGGTTCGGCCAGCACGAAGAGGAAGTCGCCTTGGGTCAGTTGCGCCGAGCAGCGGTTGTAGGCGGCCATCAGGTACGGCTGCACCGAGCGCAGGCTCAGGCGATTTTCCCGCCCCAGGGCCTGCAGGCCTTGAAGCAAAGCTTCGGGCAGCGCGGTGGCGATGCGCGCAGCGCCCGCCGGCTCCGGCGAAAGCACAATGCGCCAGTCATCCAGAGGCTGCCCGTAGAGGTTCTCGAAGCAGGCCCGTGCATAGGCGTCGAGTTCGCTCGGTGTACCAATGGCATCACTCCAGGGCACCAGACAGAAGCGGCTGTAGCGGGCCGAGAGCAGCACGCGCAACTGCGCGCCGCGTGCCGGATGCTCACCCAGCAGCCCGGCCAGGGCCTGCAGTGCCGGGGCCCAGGCCGGCTGGGCGGCGTCGCAGGCAAACGCGCGACTGCCCAGCCATTGATGCTGCCGGCCGTGCCAATGGCCCAGGCCGACACCCTCGGCGCCCAGCACCGCGCAATACCGATCAGGCGATAAATGTGACACGGTTGATCTCCTCGAGTGTGGTGCGGCCATCGCGGACCAGGTCCAGGGCCGAGGCGCGCAGCAGGCGCAGGCCACGTTGGCAGGCCAGCTGCTTGATCTGCGAGAGCGGGCGACGTTCGACGATCATCTGCCGCAGGTCGTCGTCCAGGTGCAGCAGTTCGGCAATCGCGCTGCGCCCGCGGTAGCCGCTGCCACGGCACTGGCCGCAACCCTGGGCACGCACGAAGCGCCAGCCGGCCACCGCGTCACGGGCCAGGCCCGAGGCGGCCAGCAAGTCGTCATCCGGCTCGCTGGCCTGCGCGCAGTGCGGGCAGGCCAGGCGCACCAGGCGTTGGGCCAGCACGGCATTGAGCGCCGAGACGAAGCTATAGGGATCGACCTGCATCTGGCTGAAGCGGCCGATCACGTCGAATACGTTGTTGGCGTGGATGGTGGTGAACACCAGGTGTCCGGTGAGCGCCGATTGCACGGCGATCTGGGCGGTGTCCGGGTCGCGGATCTCGCCGACCAGGATCTTGTCCGGGTCGTGGCGCAGGATTGAGCGCAGGCCACGGGCGAAGGTCAGGCCCTTCTTCTCGTTGACCGGGATCTGCAACACGCCGGGCAGCTGGTACTCGACCGGGTCTTCGATGGTGATGATCTTGTCCATGCCATGGTTGATCTCGCTGAGCATGGCGTAGAGGGTGGTGGTCTTGCCGCTGCCGGTGGGGCCGGTGACCAGGATCATGCCATAGGGCTCGGCGGCCAGCCGGCGCAGGGCCTGCAAGGTTTGCGTCTCGAAGCCCAGGGCCTGCAGCTGCACGCCGCTGACCTGGTCGGACAGGTCCTGCTTGTCCAGCACCCGCAGCACCGCGTCCTCGCCGAAGATGCTCGGCATGATCGAGACGCGGAAATCGATCTGCCGCTCGCCGATGGCCACCTTGAAGCGACCGTCCTGGGGCACGCGTTTCTCGCCGATGTCCAGCTCGGCCATCACCTTGATCCGCGAGATCACCTGTTCGGCGAAGGCGCTGCCGCTGGCCTTGCCGGCACCGTTGAGCACGCCGTCGATGCGGTACTTGATGGTCAGGCCCTGGCCGGTCATGCCTAAGTGGATGTCGCTGGCGTGCAGCTTGAGGGCGTCGTACAGGGTGGAGTTGACCAGCTTGACCACGCGGCTCTGGTCTTCGCTGATGCTGGTCAGCGACAGGCGCTGCAGCGGGTCGGCCTCGTTGCCGGGTTCAGCCTCGTGACCGAGGGCATCGACGGCGTGGAAGCTTTCCTCGTGGCGGGCCAGGAACGCGGCCAGGTCGGCGGCGTGGGCCAGGTACAGCGGCGCGCCCTGAAGACAATCGTCAATCCAGGCCAGGCGAGCGCTGTCGAAGGGGTCGGCGAACACACCGACCCGCTCGCCGTCGTGTTCGACCAGGGCGAATTCGTGTTTCAGGCACTGCGCCAGGCTGACCCGGTCAAAGGCCGGGGCGCAGGCGAACAGGGCCTGGGTGGCGAGCACCGGGTAATGCAGGGTGGTGGCCAGGCGCTGGGTGAAAGTGGCCGGGGTGTCGCTGGACAGGTGTTCCAGGAAGGCCAGCAGGCGCTCTTGGCCGGCTTGCTGGCGGGCCTGGGCCAGGAGGTCGCGGGAGTATGGAAGATAAAGGGTCGCCTGTTCCGGATTGCCGGCGACGAGGCCTTTACTGCTTGCATCGAATGCCTGGGACATGGCCTGCGACTCCGCTCAGGGGCGGCGCCGCGGGCTTGGGGGCCTTGGGCGCCGCTATTCCCCGGTGAGCAGTTGTTCGTCGTCAGGTTCGGTGGGCTTGCCGCCATTGCGTCGGCGGTCGGCCAGGACCCAGCTGCCATCGTACAACTGCAAGGGGAACGACTCGTTCCTGTTCTGGCGTCGTTCGACGTACCCTTCGGCCGGCTGGTCGGTGCTTCTGCGCTGGCGCTCGATGCCCATCAGGTCGAAGACGGCGCGGGCCAGTTCCATCAGCGGGAACGGCTTGAACAGGACATGGGTCACACCCAGTTCGGCGGCCCGCTCACGGACCTCGGCGGTCGGGTGGGCGGTGATCAGCACGAAATGGCATTGCCTGTTCCTGCGCACGGTCTCCAGGACCTGAAACCCCTCCATGTCGGGCAAGCGGTAATCCAGCACGATCACGTCCGGTGCCTGTCTCTCGGCCTCTTCGATACCCGTGGCACCGTCGTGGGCGAGATGGACCTCCAGGCCTTGCGCCTGCAGATAAGCTTGCAGGTTCTGCGCAAGGGTCTGTTCGTCATCGACTACCAATACTCTGTTCACCAAGGTCCACTCCCATGAACTGCCCGGTTTCCCGGTCTGCGAAGTGCGGCCTTGTAGAGGCTTGAGCAGGCTTCGTGCCAGGCATGAAAAATCAGTGCTTACCGCTTTCAAGTCGTTGATATCGTTGAAGCTTGTCTGTCACCTCAGAGCTTGCGGGCTGGTCGTTCCCCATATCCGGGGAAGATGATGGCACATTGCCCGGAGGCGTTTCCCCCAACAATGGGGAATGCCCTGCCCGCCCCCTCAGTCGGCGCGCTCCACTGTAGCGGAATCACGCAAACGTTGGCGTACGGCTTGCCGGGCCTGACCCTGGAGTTGTGCGACGAGCGCGTCCCTGGCCAGGCGCAGGCCGTGTTCTGGTAGGACAGAAGTATTATCACTTTGGTTCTGCATTCCTTGCAGTCTTTGCCAGTTGGCCTGATGGAAGGCTGCAACTTCGGCGCTGCTGGGTTCTTCGACCGCGCTCAGCCGGGCGAAAACCTGCTGTGCGGCCATCTCATGTCGAGTGTAGTCAGCGAAGCCTGCCCGATCGAAGCCGGCTTGCGCCAGGCGCTGCTCGAACACCGCAGGGCTGCCGAAGGCCGCCTCGACCTCGCCGACCCGCGCCGTCACCTGCGCATCGCTGATGTCTATGCCCTGGCGCTGGGCCTCCTGCCAGAGCAGTTCCTTGTCGATCAGTTCATCCAGGGCCTGCGCGCGCAGGCGCTGGTAAAGGTTGGGGTTGCGGATGCTCGCCACCGCCCGCCCCTGGGCCTGGAGGTATTCGCTGAAGTAGCGCTCCAGGCGCAGCACCCCGATCTCCACGCCATTGACCCGCGCCGCTGGGGTGTCGGCGTGGCTGGCCAGGGCGAGCAGCGACAACAGGCAGGCAATCAGGGTGCGCATGGTGATCTTCTCCTGAATCTCAAAGGCTGTCCGGCACCGCTCGGTATGGTGCCACTTCAGTGAAACCAGGGCCCGGCAGGCTTACCTCAACCACATGGGCACCTGTCATGCCCTGGCGGCGTCCGGGGCCGAAACCCAGCAACGGCGTGAGGCCGGTGTCGATGTCATGCAACTGCTCCAGAGCGACCAACAACTGCTCACGGCTGGCGTCACGCCCGATCTGCTTCAAGGCTTCGACCAGCAGCTGCCAGGCGCACAGGGTACTGACCTGCAACGACGCCTGGCGTGGCTCCAGCCCCTGGCGCAACTGCACCCCGGCAAGGGTCGCCCGGCCTTGCGCGGTCCAGTCGCCGGGGACGAAGGGATAGGCCAGCAGTACCCGCCGCGACCATGATGGTGGCAATCCCGGCACGGCGCCGGCCACCTGGCCCGAGGCGGCGAACAGGTAGGGGTTGCGCCCGCTCGCCTGCAGGCTCGACGCCAGCGCGGTGAATGCCTGGGCGTGGCCGAGGAAGAGGATGCCCTCGCCATCCGGGGCCTGGCCCATGAACGCCAGGGGCGGCGCGGTAGCGAACCCCAGTTGACGCAAACGCTGCAGCAGCACCTGCGCCGCATCGGCCTGCTCTGCGCCGGCATACACCACCCGCAAGGCTGCGGGCGCCAGGCCAAGGGCATCACGGGCATGCAGCGCCACGCTGAGCAATTGCCCGGGCACGCCCGGCAAGGGATCGAACACCTGCCCGTTGCCACCGCTACGTGGCGTGGCACCGATCAGCGGCAGGCCGGCCCGCTCCAGCTGGCGGCTGTCGAGCAGTGGCGCCAGGGGGGCGACCAGGGCGAACACCCGTTCTCGTTGCATCAGCGTGTCCAATGCCTGTGCGGTGCTGGCCGGGTCCTGCCCTGGGTCCAGCGCGACCAGCTGCAGGCGTCGCCCATGGATACCCCCCTGCTGGTTCAACTGCGCGACGCCATCCTCCAGCACTGCCCGCACCGTCCGCCCGGCCTCGGCCAGCGGCCCCTGCTCGGGCAGCAAGGTGCCCAGGCGCAAGGTGCCCTCCTCCACCCCGGGGTCACGGTCCTCGCGCAGGCGCTTGAGATAGGCGGTGAGATTACGTTGGTCGGCCAGGCTCAGGTCGAAGCGTGGCATTGCCGGGTCAAGGCGATTGCCGGCGGGGTCGGTGCCACTGCGGATGACCCGCGCCAGGCTGGCATCGGTGTAGGCCGGGTAGCGCCGGTTGTTGGCCTCGCGGTTGCCAGGGCCAAGGGCCAGGCGCTGCCAGTCCAGGCTCGGTGGGCGCACTCCGCCTTCGCTGCGGCCGCGCCCGTCGTTGCCATGGCAACCGGCGCAAGGCAGCACGCTGGCCGGGACACTCATGTCGCCGGGGCCGACCCGGGCCAGCAACTGGGCGTCGCTGCTGGAGACGCCTTCGCGGTAGAGGCGTTTGCCGGCGAGTTCCTGTTCGCTCAGTTGCACCGCCCCGCTCAGGCACCAACACAACATGAGCAGGACCAACTTGAGAGCGGCGGCCATGATGTCAGCGCCCCGCCAACGGCTGTGCCAGCAGTTGCATGCGCTGGGCGATCGCTGCAGGCGGCGCGTCCGGGCGAATCTTGCTCCAGCGCTTGCCCGCCACGTCACCGGCAATCAACTGCGTCGAGTGCTGCTCGGGGCTGGGCAGGAACTGGCCCAACCGCCCCAGCACCAGGTCGACACTGGCCTTGTCGCCGGTCAGGAACAGCCAGTTCGGCCCATCCACCCCCTGCTTCTGCGCAAACGCCTTGAGCACCTCTGGCGTGTCGTTCAGAGGGTCGCTGCTCAGCGACACGAACGTCACTTGCGCCGCCAGTGCCGGCCCCATGGCCTCGCGCACCTCGCGCAATTTGCGAGTGATCAGCGGGCAGGCATCGTTGCAGTGGGTGAAGATCACGTTGAGCATCACCACCTTGTTCTTGAGCACATCGCTGTAGAAACGCAGCTCGCGGCCATCCTGGTCCTTGAGCACGGTGTCGGTGAACCAGGTCTGCGCATCGCGGGTGCCACCGCCGCTGGTCATGGTCTGCGGCGCCGGTTGTGGCGTCGGCGCATGGCCCTCGTGGGCGAACGCCACCGAGGCGAGGATCCACAGGCAGACGCCGAGCACCAGCCAGTCGAGACTGCGCATGCTGGCATGGCGGGAAGTGTGGGCGCTCATGGCTGTGCCTCCTGGCCGGCGATGGCCGTGCTCTTGGCATGCACCCGGCGCGCGCTCAGGCGGTTGACCTCGCCGATCAGCACGCTGGGGTCGGTGAAGCCGTAGAAACGCGTCCAGTGCCCGCTGCGCCCGTCACCCACCAGGATCAATGGCGGGTGTTCGCTGAGGTTGGCGCTGAAGCTGCCGAGCCCCTTGAGCGTTTCGCTGATGGCGTAGGGTGAACCGGTCAGCCAGCTCCACCCCGGCCCATGCTGGAATGCCCGGGCGTAGCCGGCCAGGCGCCTTGAGTCGTCACGCTGTGGATCGACGCTGATCGACACCAGGCGGATCTCTTCGCCCACTCGCCCGCCCAGTTGCTGCTGGACCTTGCTCATGATCGACGACACCACCGGACACACCGTGGTGCAACTGGTGTAGATGAAACCCATGACCACCAGATGATCGCCAACCAAGTCCTTTTCCAGGCGCACCGGCATGCCATCCTGGTCGAGCAGCGCCACATCGGCGAAGCGCACGCTGGCTTTCTCCTGGTGAGCGGCCGGCGGTTGCTCGGGAGCGCCGCCGTGATCGTGGCCGGCGTGGGCCAGCGCCAGGTTGCTGGCCAGCAGCAGGCTCAGGCCCAGCAGTTTTCCACCATGCAGACGGTTCATCGCACACTCCTGGGTTCCCCTTGGGAAGCGGTGGGCTCTGCTGCGGCCGGCAGGACGCGCAGGCTGGTGTAGTTTTCTTCGGTGAAGGCACGCCCTAGGCTCGGCGACTGCACGTGCAGGTACCAGGCGCCGGCCTCGGCAAGCTCCAGCGGCGCCTGGTAGAGCCCCTCGCCCACTTCGACCAGCGCCACGTTGCGCGGCAGCGACGAAGGCGCCAGGAAGTAGCGCAGGCTCAGGTCGCCAAGCCCCAGGCGCGGCTTGCCGTCCTCGCCGACAATACGCACCCGGGCCAGGTACGGGGTGTGCTGCAGCAGCGGCTGGTCGGTGCCGATGAACTCGGCGTGGGCCCGCTTGGCCCTTCCCGACTGCGGCAACGCCGCGACATCGGTGCTGAAGCAGTGGATGATCTGCGGCTGGTTGAGCAGGAACGCCACATCGAAGGTGCCGGAGGCCGGCAGCTTCACCGTCGAGCCGTACACGCCGGGCGCCAGCTCGCGCAGGCTGCGGTCGATGACCAGCGCGGCGCGGGCCTGGTGGCCGCGGTTGTTGTAGCCCGACATCGGCGCGTTCATGCCCTCGGCATAGAAGTAGGTAGTGTTGTCCACCGGGTTGACCACGAACACCGCATTGTCGTCGCGGGAAATGCTCACCCCCTGGGCCAACGGCAGGTCGCCGGCCTGGCGCGGAGCCGCCGGGCCAGCCTCGAAGCCCTGGACAATCGGCTCGCGCCCCTGCCCGAGGCTCGCCAGGTTGATCATGCTCACCTTCGGCGAAGCCAGCCCACGCACATAGGCGTAGGCCTTGGTGAAGGTCAGTTGGTACGGCTCGGCTGCCACCGGGATGCGATGGAGCAGCTGGTCGGTACTGGCATCGATCACCAGCGCCTGGTTCTCCAGGGTGTTGAGCACCACGCCGTAACGACCATCCTGGCTGAAGCGCATCGGCCCCAGGCCCTGTTCGGCCTTGACCATGTGGCGCAGGGTGTGGCTGCGGGCGTCGATCACCCGCACCGTGCCCTCCTGGCCATCGACCACGTACACCGCCTGCGACAGCGGCGAATAGGCCACCGACAACGGGTGCGGGCCGACCTCGAGGGTCTTCACCAGGCGCATCTGCGCGGTGTCGATGACGCTCAGGGTGCCGCCATCGCGGTTGCTGACGAAGACAAAGCGCGAGTCGGCGCTGAAGGCGATCTCGTGGTGGCCGGAGCCGGTGGCGAACGACTTGAGCGTGGTGCGGCTGGGCACATCGATCACCGTCACCCCGCCCTTGGCCGGGTCATGGCTGTTGTTGCCCACCCACAGCAGGCGCTGGTCCGGTTGCAGCGCCACCCGCAGCGGCTGCTCGCCGGCCTCGAGGGTGGCCACGCGGGTAAATGTCTCGGTGTCGATCAAGGCCACCTGATTACGCTCGGGCATGGACACGAACACCTGCTTGTCATCGCCGCTGGCCACCCAGTCCATGGGGCGCCCCGGAAGGTCGATGCGCGCCAGCGTGCTGGTGACCCCACCCACCGACACGGTCGGGTCGATCACCGTCAGGCTGGCATCCTTGTTCAGCACCAGCAGGAAGTAGCTGTTCAGGTCGAGCAAAGGGCGAGCGCCGATGCTGCTCTTGAGAAACAGTGCCACGCGCGCCTTGCAGCTGCTGTCGCGGTCACCGACCGGTGCCGACTGCGCAGGGTCGAGCCAGGCGCCGGGGGCCATGCCCGACAACGGCTGGCCACTGCTCTGGTTGCTGACCTTGAAACGGATATTGGCAAAGTCGCCCTCGCGCAGTTCGCCGCCGGCCAGGGGCCGCGCCTCGAACTCCACGGTGACGCCGTCGCGGCTGAGGGTGTGCAGGGCCTGGGGATCGGCGGCTTCCTGCAGCAGTTCGCGGGGGTCGCACCAGAGCTTTTCGTAGGCCACGCCGAGGCCGATCAGCGCGGTGCCCAGCAGCAAGCCCAGGTATGCAGGGCGAAGCTTGCGGTTCATGCCGGCACGCATGGGGTAGCGCCTTCGAGGGGAATGATCATGCTGCACCTCCACAGGACTCACGGGTTCTGTGGAGGGTGAAAGCAAGCGTTATGCCATCAATAACATTGTTTGAAATCAGAGTGTTGGAGAAACAAGTGGAAGGTATTGGGGAGGCTGCCCCAAACACGGGGGCGCTTTGCGCCCCCTCTTTCAGACCTGATGCCCCATACCCAGTTCGGCATCGTCCATCAACGCCTTGGCCAAGGCGCTGAGATAGTGAGCGGCCCAGACCATGCGCGGGTCGCTCTCCATCACCCCGACCAGGGTCAGGTGACGTACGCAGTCCATCAGTTCCGATGACTGTTCGCGGGCGTGCTGACAGGGAATGCCGGGCTCAATGCAGAACAGCGGTTGGGTGTTGTTTTCGCCTTGGTAGAAGCGGGTCTTGCCGGCGGTGGTATGAGGGTCTTCTGGCGTCATGGGATCTCCTTGAAAAGGGCTTTGCCTGGCTGGCCTTATCGCGGGTCAAGCCCGCTCCCACGTTTCGAGTTCCAGCTGAGTTCAAAGCGTGAGGGCGGGCTTGCCCCGCGATGGGCCGGCCCGGCAACTCATACTCTTTGCAGGGTTGGCGACTGCGTGGTCATCTGTAACTGCGCCAATGCCGAATCCAGTAGCGTGCGCAATGCCTCCATCTCATGCAGTGCGGCCAGTACCAACATCGAACCGGGAGAGCGGGAGATGAGTGCGACGAATTGTTGCGCAACGGCCAGGGCGCAGAGCACGTGTTCGGTGGTCTGGACCAGGGTGTCTTCAAGGAAGGTGGGTGGGTCGGGGACGATCTTGAGCATAAACAGTTCCTGATGTGGGCAACCATCCACGCTGCTGTCAAACAGATGGTGGCAGCTGTGCATAGGTTGACAGACCGGAGGAACTGAAAAGACCGGCGCACGCGAGCGTGCCCTACGCACAGCCACCCTTGCAGGTGAAACTATGTTGCTTTCAGTTCATCGCAGCCTGTCAAAGCTGCGTCGCTGATGTGCAGCGACCCGGCGAGACTAGATGCCCTTGGAATGAAAAAAAAGCGGTCGGAGTATGTTTGGGAAATGGCCTACAAGGAAGCGGTTAAGTCTGATGTTTCAGGGGGAACGACTGCGCCAGGGCAGCCAAGTGTAAGACGACAAATCTTGCGGCGCTCGGTCTCATAGGCGCTGCAAGGGTTACGGCGAACACCTGTGGCCATCACGCGTTCACTGGCTCCGAAACAACCACAATACGTACCACGTAGTATGTAATTATTTTTTCATTCACCACTGATGAAGACATACACAGGACCCTCGACTCTCCACACTCATCCGCCGCAAACACACCATTCACCGATCAGCCGCGCAGCCTCCTCCGAAGAGATCAAGGCAGTGTCGACCGTAAACGGCACCTCTTCCCACGACTCGTACTCATGATTCACCACCGAGGCCCAGGTCAGAGGCATCAAGCCCGGAATATCGACCTCACGGCGCTCGACTCTGCGCCGGTGCTCCACCTTATCGGAACAAATCACCAGGACATCCACCAACCGAATGCCTGCCCGTGTCGCCACATCGCGCCACGCCGCCCGGCTCTCGGCCACGGGATTGACACAGTCGGCGATCACCGTGCGACCAAGTCGCAGGTTGTCGAGCGCCAGTTCAAAGGCCACCAGGTAGCCGCTACGCCCGACCTCCCCGGCCAGCTCGCCGGAACGTCGAAGGGCTTGCTCGAGGGTGTCGATACGTAGATAGACCGCACCGAACCTTGCGGCCAGGTGCTTGGCGATGGTGCTTTTCCCGGTACCGGGCAAGCCGCTGAAGACGATGAGCATTGACTGTCCTTGAATGAGTGGATGCCGAGCAACCAAGCCCCTGTCGAATCACTGCCTGGCCTGAGGCTCCCCGAGGCTGCCCTCGGCAGTGAGCCGGGGCAACAGGTAATCGAGCAACGTCCGGACCTTGGGCAACCCTTCTCGCCTTTTCAGCCAGACCAGGTTCATCGGCAACCCCTGTGAGGTGAGCTGCGGCAACACCTCGACCAGCGTGCCACGCTCGATATGACTCCGGGTCAGCCAGGTCGGCAGCTGGCCGATGCCAAGGCCCGCCAGTACCGCGCCAAGCATGCCTTCGCCATCGCCGATGGCCAGGTGTGGCTGGACGATCCGCTGCCTGACCTCGCCCGGCAGGCCGCCGCCCAGGTACCACGGCGTGACCAGGCCTGTAGCCTCGCCATAGCCGATGCACAGGTGGCGCTCCAGGGCTTGCTCGTCCTGTGGCGTGCCATGCCGCGTCAGATAGTCGGGCGAGGCGCAGAACGCCAGGCGCTGGGCACCGAAATACTGGTGCCCCAGAGCCGCGGGCCAGGCTTGCCCGCCGCCGATTCGCACAAGAATGTCCACGCCCTCCTGCACCGGATCGATGTAGCGGTCGGAAAACGATACATGCGGCTGCAACCGCGGATGGGCCTGAGTGAACGCTACGATCAGCGGCAGCACATGCAGTCGGCCAAAGGCGGCTGGCAGGTCGATCCGTACCTTGCCATGAGGCGCATCGCTTTCGGCGAAGATAGCCTGCTCGGCCTCTTCCAGATCAGCCAGCACGCCGGTGCAGGTCTTGTAGAACAGCACGCCCGCCTCGGTCAGCGACAACCTGCGGGTGGTGCGGTTGAACAATCGCGCACCCAGGCGCACCTCCAGCCGCGCCACCCCCTTGCTCACCGCCGACCCACTGAGACTAAGGCGCTCGGCGGCGGCGCTGAAACTGCCCATTTCGGCCACCGCGACAAAGACGTCGATTCCCTTCAACCGTTCGGATGCGTACATCAGCTACTCCATTGATGACGAAAATTCCGCTACCTGCGGAATTTATCGCCCAGATCGATCCCGGGTTCTCCAATAGGCTACGGCAAAAGCAAGGTGGCCCCAAGCGCCTGCCTGCCCTCCGTTTACCTGACCAGGGACCTGGATCATGACAACTGAAACGCAACCAGCACAGCACACCGAAACCGGCCGCTTGCTACCGGTGGCCACCGCGGTGTTCCTCGGCCTGATGACCATGGGCATGCCGCTGGCCAGCGTGCCGCTGTGGGTCCATGGGCAGTTGGGCCACGGCATGCTCGTGGTGGGGTGTGTAATGGGCGTCGAGTCGCTGGCCACCCTGCTCACCCGTCATTTCGCCGGGACCGCTGCCGACCGTCGCGGCCCGAAACGGACGGTGGTTATGGGCCTGCTGGGCAGCGCGGCCTCCGGCCTCTGCTACCTGGTGGCCGCGCAACTGCAGGATGCCCCTGCGGCCAGTCTGGCAGCCATCATCACCGGGCGAATCGCCATGGGCTTTGCCCAGAGCCTGCTGTTTACCGGTGGCAGCACCTGGCCGATCGCTCTGTTCGGCGCAGAGCAGGCCGGCAAGGCGCTGTCCTGGATTGGTATCGCCATGTTCGCCGGTATTGCCTGCGGCGCGGCGGTGGCAGCGCAGTTGGGTGAAGTCGCAAGCTTTGCCTGGGTGTCGGCGGTGACGGCGATCATTCCGCTGCTCGGCCTGCTGATTGCACTGCGCACGCCGGCGGCCCGCCTCGTCCACACACCGGGCGCATCGATGCCCCTGGCGGCGCTGCTGGCTCGGATCTGGCGCCCCGGTCTGGTGTTCGCGCTGGCGACCGTGGGCTATGTGTCGGTCTCGTCGTTCATCACGCTCACCTACGCGCACCATCAGTGGAGCGGCGCCGGCTATGCCCTCGCCGCCTTCGGTGCGGGTTACGTCTGCGCCCGCCTGTTGTTCGGCACTCGGGTGGACAGCACCGGGGGGCCGGGCATGGCCTTGTCGATGCTGGCCATCGAGGCCATCGGCCAGTTGCTGTTGTGGCTGGCGGCGAGCCCCGTCCAGGCGATGCTCGGGGCGGTACTGAGCGGCTTCGGCGTGTCGATGATCTATCCCTTGCTGGCATTGGTGGCGCTGCGTGCGGTGCCATTGCACAGCCTGGGACTGGCCATTGGTTTGTATGACGCCTGCTTCGATATTTCCATCGGCCTGGCGGCGCCGCTGGCCGGTTTGCTCGCCCGCCAGGAAGGGGTACCTGCGGTATTCCTGATCGGCGTACTGGCCTCGCTCGCGGCGATGCTGGCCGCGCCCTGCGCCTATCGCAACGCGATCGATACCCCCCGGGCCAGATGCTCGCGCAACCACTGATGCGCAGGATCGCGGTGCACCCGCTCCGGCCACAGCATCAGCATCTCGAAGCCCGGCACCGCCAGGGGTGCCTCCACCACCGCGAGAGCCGGGTTCCCGGCCACCAGGCGCTGCGGCAGCATGGCCACCAGGTCGCTATCGACCAGCATGGCCGCAAGACCCGAGAAACGCGGTACCGACAGCACCACGTTGCGCGCCAGGCCCTGTTTGGCCAGGGCGTCGTCGGTGGGGCCGCGGAAGCCACCGCCGTCGGGTGAGACGATCACATGCTCCAGCGCGCAGAACTGCTTGAGCGTCGGCCTGCGCCTGAGTCGCGGATGATCGGCGCGCCCGGCCAGCACGTAGCGGTCAGCGAACAACGGGCGCTGGCGCAAACCGGGCGGCGCATCGATGGCTATGTGGAAAGCCAGGTCCAGCTCGCCCTGCTCGGCCTTGCGCACCAGCGTCGGCGGGTTCATGTCGACGATCGCCAGGCGCGTGCCGGGGGCGGCCGCACGCAGTGGGCCCAGCGCAGGGCGCAAGATGGTCGCTTCGGTGTAATCGGTCGCGGCCACCCGCCAGGTCAGTTGTGCCTGGGACGGGTCGAATGGTCGCTCGGCGGCGATGGCCAGGCGTAGCGCCTCCAGGGCCTGGCTCAACGGCCCACGAAGCGCCAGGGCGCGGGCGGTCGGGCGCATGCCGCGGGCACCCGGCAACAGCAACGGATCGCCCAGCGCATCACGCAGTCGTGCCAGCTGCACGCTGACCGTCGGTTGGGCGAGGTGCAGGCGTTCGGCGGCGCGGGTGACGTTGAGCTCGGCGAGCAACGCGTCGAGGGTAACCAGCAGGTTCAGGTCCAGACTTCGCAAGGAATCATGCATGGCAATACCTGCAATTCAATCTATTCATTTCACCAATATGCAGGGTATCCGCATGCTTTGACCATCCCCTACCGGAGCCCGACCATGAACATCCTGATCGTCTACGCCCATCCCGAACCCCGCTCGCTCAATGCCGCCCTCAAGGACTTCGCCGTCCGCCACCTCGAAGGCCAGGGTCACCATGTCCAGGTCTCGGACCTCTATGCCATGAAGTTCAAGGCTGTGCTGGACGCCGACGACAGCGTTGAACACCCCGCCGGCGAGCGCTTCAACCCCTCCGACGCCTCGCGCCGGGCGTTCGCCGAAGGCACCCAGGCGGCCGACATCGTCGCCGAGCAGGCCAAGCTGCAGTGGGCCGACGCGGTGATCCTGCAGTTTCCTCTCTGGTGGTTCGGCCTGCCAGCGATCCTCAAGGGCTGGGTCGAGCGCGTGTACGCCTATGGCTTCGCCTACGGCGTCGGCGAGCACTCCGACCGGCACTGGGGAGATCGCTATGGCGAGGGCCGGATGGCGGGCAAGCGCGCCATGCTGATGGTCAGCATGGGCGGTTGGGCCTCGCATTACAGCGAGCGCGGCATCAACGGCCCGCTCGACGACATCCTGTTTCCCATCCAGCACGGCATCCTGTTCTACCCGGGGTTCGAGGTGCTGCCGCCGTTTGCGGTGTATCGCACCAGCCGGGTCGACGACTCGGGCTTCGCGGCAGCCTGTGGGGCGCTGGGCCAGCGGCTCGATGGCTTGTGGAGTGATGCGCCCATCCCGTTCCGGCGGCAGAACGGCGGGGATTATGCGATTCCGGCGTTGACCCTGCGGCCAGAGCTTGCACCTGGTCGGGACGGATTAGGCTTGCATGTTGCCGACGACGTACTGGCAACAGCGGTCTAGCGAGAGACACCAGGTGTCCGCCGCAGCTCTGACGCCGAACACCTGGTTGCCCGGCTCCCGATAGCGCTTGAGCATCATCAGCCAGTTGCACTGACACAATTATTTTCACTGTATTGCATAATGAAATATTTAATGTCATGTTCTTCTCCGTGCCCAGGCCCCTCCCAAGCAAGGCCCTGGACGGTACGCCCCACCCACCGGAGTCAAGAACATGAACAAGACAGGACTTCTCGGCGCGCTGGCACTCTGTGCCTGCAGCGCCTTCGCCCAGGCCGACGACGCCAGCCTGCGCATCGGCATCGAGGCCGCCTACCCGCCCTTCTCCTACCGCACCCCAGAAGGTGAGCTCGCCGGCTTTGACTACGACATCGGCAACGCGCTGTGCGCGCAGATGCAGGTCAAGTGCCAGTGGGTGATCCAGGAGTTCGACGGCATGATCCCGTCGCTGAAGGTACGCAAGATAGACGCCGTGCTGTCGTCGATGTCGATCACCGAGGATCGCTTGAAATCGGTCGATTTCACCGACAAGTACTACCACACCCCCGGCAAGTTCGCGATGAAGGCCGGCAGCCGCCTGGAAACCCCGGCGGTGGACCTCAAGGGCCGCAAAGTGGGCGTGCAGCGCGCCTCGACCTACGACCGCTTCGCCACCGAACAACTGGAACCGGCGGGCGTCGAGATCGTGCGCTACGCCTCGCAGAACGAAGCCTTCCTCGACCTGGTTTCCGGGCGCCTGGACGCCACCCTCGCCGATATCGTCAACACCGAGGAGAGCTTCATCAAGACCCCGGCGGGCCAAGGCTTCGCCCTGGTCGGCCCGGACATCGGCGACCCGCACTATTTCGGCCGCGGCGCCGGGATTGCCGTGCGCAAGGGCGACAGCGCCAACCTCGCGCGGCTCAACGCCGCCATCGCCGCGATCCGCGCCAACGGCACCTACCAGCAGGTGCAGCGCAAGTACTTCCCGTTCGACATCTACGGCCAGTAACGCCGGCTGACGAGGGTTTTCATCATGCTTCATGGCTATGGATCGAGCATTCTCGATGGAGCCTGGCTGAGCGTCAGCCTGGCACTGCTGGCGATGGCATTGGCCATCGGCCTGGGCCTGTTCGGTGCGGCCTGCCGCTTGTCACCGTTGCGATGGCTGGCGGGACTGGGCGAGGTCTATGCCACGGTGGTACGCGGCATCCCCGACCTGGTGCTGATCCTGCTGGTGTTCTATGGCGGCCAGGACCTGGTCAATCGCCTGGCACTGGCGCTGGGCTACCAACAGTACATCGACATCAACCCGTTTGTTGCCGGGGTATGCACCATGGGCTTCATCTTCGGCGCCTACCTCTCGGAGACCTTTCGCGGCGCCTTCCTGGCGATCCCCAAGGGCCAGGCCGAGGCCGGCGCCGCCTACGGCATGAGCGGCCTGCAAGTGTTCTGGCGGATCAGCCTGCCGCAGATGGTGCGTCTGGCGTTGCCGGGCTTCACCAACAACTGGCTGGTGCTGACCAAGTCCACCGCGCTGATCTCGGTGATCGGCCTGCAGGACATGATGTTCAAGGCCAAGAACGCCGCCGACGCCACCCACCAGCCGTTCACCTTCTTCCTCGCCGTGGCCGCGCTGTACCTGCTGCTGACCAGTGTGTCGCTGCTGCTGTTGCGCGGCGTGGAACAACGTTACTCGGTCGGCTTCAAAGCCGCCGAACTCTAGGGGAGCTGCCCGATGACGCTCGACTATCAACTGATCTGGCAGAACCTGCCGCTGTACCTGAACGGCGTTGCCCTGACCCTCAAGGTGCTGCTGATCTCGCTGGCCTGCGGCCTGGCGCTGGCGATCCCCCTGGCGCTGATGCGTGTCTCGCGCACCTGCCTGCTGCGCTACCCCGCCTGGCTCTACACCTACGTGATCCGCGGCACGCCGATGCTGGTGCAACTGTTCCTGGTGTACTACGGCCTGGCCCAGTTCGAGGCCGTGCGCCAGAGCCCGCTGTGGCCGTATCTGTCCAGCGCGACCTTCTGCACCTGCCTTGCCTTCGCCATCAACACCAGCGCCTACAGCGCCGAGCTGCTGGCAGGGAGCCTGCGCTCGACGCCCCGGGGCGAGGTCGAGGCCGCCCGTGCCATGGGCATGTCACGCCTGACGCTGTACCGGCGCATCCTGCTGCCTTCGGCCTTGCGCCGCGCCCTGCCGCAGTACAGCAACGAGGTGCTGATGATGCTGCAGACCACCAGCCTGGCGTCGATCGTCACCCTGGTGGACATCACCGGCGCGGCAAAGACCTTCAACGCACGCTACTACCTGCCTTTCGAGGCCTTCATCACCGCCGGGCTGATCTACCTGGCCCTGACGTTCATGCTGGTGCGCCTGTTCAAGCTGGCCGAGCGCCACTGGCTGGCATACCTGGCCCCGCGCAAGCACTAAGGAGCTTTCATGCAGCACATTGACCATACCCTGCCCTGGAGCGCCTGCGGCACCGAGCGTTCGCTGCGCGTGCTGCGCTTTGGCAGCGGCCCGCGCAAGGCCTATATCCAGGCTTCGCTGCACGCCGATGAACTGCCCGGGATGCGCGTGGCCATCGAACTCAAGCGCCGGTTGCTGGAGCTCGAGGCCCACGGCCGTCTGGACGCGGTGATCGAACTGGTGCCCCTGGCCAACCCGATCGGTATCGGCCAGATGTTCCAGGCCACCCACCAGGGCCGCTTCGAGTTCAACAGCGGCAAGAATTTCAATCGCGCTTTTCCGGCGCTGACCGAAGCGCTGGCCGCGCACCTGGAAGACCGCCTGGGCAGTGATGGCCAGGCCAACGTCACGATCATCCGCCAGGCCATGCTCGAACTCATTGAGGAACTGCCCGCGCCACACTCGGAGCTCGATGGCCTGCGCCGCCTGCTGCTGCGCCATGCCTGCGATGCCGACCTGGTGCTGGACCTGCACTGCGATTTCGAGTCGGTGATGCTGCTGTACGCCATGCCGCAGCACTGGGCGCAGTTGCGTCCGTTGGCGGCCCGCCTCGGCGCGCAAGCGGCGCTGCTGGCCGAAGGCGCCGGTGGCGATGCCTTCGACGAAGCCTGCGCCGCGCCCTGGCTGCACCTGCGCGAGTACTTCCCCGAGGCCGAGATCCCCCTGGCCTGCGTGGCGACCACCATCGAGTTGCGCGGCATGGCCGACACCGAACGCGAGCAATGCCAGGCCAGCGCCGAGCAGATCCTCGGCTACCTCGCCGACCAGGGGATGATCCGCGGCCCGTGGCCGGCCGCTCCGGAAAACTGCTGCCAACCCACGCCCTTCGCCGGCGCGCAATACGCCTACGCCGAGCACCCGGGCGTGGTCAGCTACCTGCAGCCACTGGGCGCGCAGGTGCGCGTGGGCGATCCGCTGTTCGAAGTGCTCGACCCGCTCAGCGACCGCCACAGCGTGGTCAGGGCCACCACCGACGGCATCCTCTACGCCCGTGAACGCCTGCGCTTCGCCCAGCCCGGCCTGTGGCTGGCCAAGGTCGCCGGCAACACCTCCATCCGCCAAGGTCGCCTGCTCAGCGACTGACCCCTGCGAGTACCGTCTGATGAACAAACTGCATATCCACGAGTTGCACAAAAGCTACGGCAACCACCAGGTGCTCAAGGGCGTTTCGTTGCAGGCCGATGCTGGCGACGTGATCAGCATCATCGGCTCCAGCGGCTCGGGCAAGAGCACCTTCCTGCGCTGCATCAATCTGCTCGAACAACCCAGCGCCGGACAGATCCTGGTCAACGGCGAACAGCTCAAGCTGCGCGAGTGCCCCCGCGGCGGGCTGCGGGCGGCGGACCCACGCCAGTTGCAGCGCCTGCGGGCGCGGTTGAGCATGGTCTTCCAGCACTTCAACCTGTGGGCGCACATGAGCGCCCTGGACAATGTCATGGAAGCCCCGGTGCACGTGCTCGGCATGAACCGCAAGGAGGCCCGCGAAAAAGCCGAGCACTACCTGGCCAAGGTCGGCGTCAGCCATCGCCGCGACGCCTACCCGGCGCACATGTCCGGAGGCGAGCAGCAGCGCGTGGCGATTGCCCGGGCCCTGGCCATGGAGCCCGAGGTGATGCTGTTCGACGAACCGACTTCGGCGCTCGATCCGGAACTGGTCGGCGATGTGCTCAAGGTCATGCAGGACCTTGCCCAGGAGGGCCGGACCATGGTCGTGGTCACTCACGAGATGGGCTTTGCCCGCGAGGTGTCCAACCAGCTGCTGTTCCTCCATCAGGGCCTGGCCGAGGAACGCGGCGACCCGCGCGAGGTGCTGGCGCGGCCGCAGTCCGAGCGCCTTCGCCAGTTCCTCGCTGGCAGCCTGAAGTAACCCCGAGGCGCTCCGCGGAGCGCCTTCGGATACACTACCGGCAATTCACAGGGAGCTTCGCGCCGGATGTCGAGCCATACCAAGAACACCACCGTCTACGCCGCGCCGGTCATGCGCAAGCTGTCGGAGAGCCTGGCCGAACTGCCACCGTCGCTGCGCAAGGTCGCCGAGTACATCCTGCGCCACCCGCTGAAGGCCGCGACGCTGACCATCGAGGACATGGCCCAGGCCACCGCGACCTCGCCGGCGGCGGTCAATCGCCTGGCCAAGGCCCTGGACCTGGGCGGTTACAGCGGCATGAAGGCCGAGCTGGTGAGCACCCTGCAACAGATGGTTTCGCCGGTGGACAAGCTGCGTAACGAACTTGCCCTGCGCCCAGCCGGCGACTTTGGCCTGCACGAACAGATCCAGTGCGCCAGCAGCAACCTGGCGACCACCGCCAGCAACAACCAGGCCGACACCTTCGAGGCGTTCGTCGGCTGCCTGCTCGAAGCGCGCAAGGTCTATGTGCTGGGCTTCGGCAACAGCGTCTACCTGGCCGGGCTGGCCGCCTCGACCCTGGTGCCGTTCTGCAGGGACACCTGTGCCATCAGCATGGAAGGTGGCAACGAGAATGCCGCCTACCGCCTGGCGGCGATCACCGAGCAGGACGTGCTGCTGGCCATCGCCCTGCCCCGCTATTCGCAGGACACCCTGCAGCTGTCGCGGTTCGCCCAGGAACGCAACGCCACGGTACTGGCGATCACCGACTCACCCGCCTCGCCGCTGGCGCCCATGGCCCACCATGTGTTGTACGCACCCGCCGATCATCCGGTGCTGACCAGCTCCAACATGGCGGTGCTCGCATTGATCGAA
Source organism: Pseudomonas soli (assembly GCF_021283165.2). NCBI lineage: Bacteria > Pseudomonadati > Pseudomonadota > Gammaproteobacteria > Pseudomonadales > Pseudomonadaceae > Pseudomonas > Pseudomonas soli. The sequence continues at coordinate 3,005,204 of NZ_CP128543.1, read as the reverse complement.
GGGCTGGTGGCCGGGGTCATGGCACGCAACAAGGAGGCGGTGAAACTGGCCACGGAGCTGACCGAAAGCGTGATGTCCTACCTGCACGTGCCAAGCGGCAAGACGCTGAAACCGTAGTCGCCTAGAAGTCCACCTTGCCGCGCCCTGCCTTGATCGAACCGCGCCTGGATTTCGTGTCGAGACGCCGGGTCTTCGAACCCAGGGTCGGCTTGGTCGGCCGGCGCTTCTTCTCGACCTTGGCGGCGCCGATGATCAGCTCGGCCAGGCGCGCCAGGGCGTCCGCGCGGTTCTGTTCCTGGGTGCGGTACTGCTGGGCCTTGATGATCAGCACGCCGTCGGCGGTGATGCGGCTGTCACGCAATGCCAGCAGCCGCTCCTTGTAGAATGCCGGCAGTGACGATGCCTGGATGTCGAAGCGCAAGTGCACGGCGCTGGAGACCTTGTTGACGTTCTGGCCACCGGCGCCCTGCGCGCGAATGTAGCTCAGCTCGATCTCGGCATCCGGCAGATGAACGTTGTTGGAGATGGTCAGCATGGTGTGCCTCTTGTGATTGCCCGGCCATTATCACATCTCCTTGCCTTTACTGCCGCGCCATGTGCCGCCGGTACTGCCTGGCACGGGCGGCGTCACTCAATTGCTGGCGCAGCAGCGCCCACCAGGGCGCCACCTGGGGATCGGGCGCCTTGGCTTCGCTCAGCCTGCGCAGCTGGAACTTGACCATGGCCATGTTGCCCAGCGAGGCCAGCGCCTTGTTCTTCCAGGTGATCGGGCGCAGTTCCGGCACCGCCTCCTCCCCCGCCTGCCAGTCACGGGGCAAGGCCGGCGCAATGGCCAGCGCGGTCCCGATACCGACCATGTCGACGCCGCTGTGCACCACCTGCTCGGCGACTGGTCGGCGGCGGATGCCGCCAGTGACCATTACCGGCATCTTCGCCACCGTGCGGATGTCCCGGGCAAATTCAAGGAAGTACGCCTCCCGCGCCAGCGTGCGGCCATCCCGGGCCTGGCCCTGCATCGCCGGGGCTTCGTAGCTGCCACCGGACAGCTCCACCAGGTCGACCGCCAGCTCATTGAGCAGGACCACCACCTGCCGCGCATCGTCTGCGCTGAAGCCGCCACGCTGGAAGTCCGCCGAGTTGAGCTTGACGGCCACCGCGAAGCCGGGTGACACCACTGCACGCACCGCCTTGACCACCTCCAGCAGCAGTCGCGCACGATTTTCCAAAGTGCCGCCCCACTGGTCGGTGCGCTGGTTGCTCAGGGGCGAAAGGAACTGGCTGATCAGGTAGCCATGGGCCGCGTGGATTTCCACCCCACTGAAGCCCGCCTGCTCCCCCAGCCGCGCGGTGTTGGCGAAGCGGCGGATCACATCCTCGATCACTTCGTGGGTCATCGCCCGCGGCGTGGAAAAATGCCTGGACATACTGCCCAGGTCCAGCGCCACGGCCGACGGGCCCCAGGTTTCCTGGCCCAGACTCGCGGGCATCTGCCGGCCGGGGTGGTTGATCTGCAACCAGAACTGCGCGCCCTTCGAGCGGCCGATGGCGGCCCACTGGCGAAAACGCTCCAGGTGCCGGTCATCTTCCAGCACCACACCACCGGGGCCGGTCATGGCGCGGTTGTCGACCATGACGTTGCCGCTGATGAGCAGGCCGGCGCCACCCTGCGCCCATGCCTCGTACAAGCGCATCAGTCGGTCGGAGGGCGCATGGTTGGCGTCGGCCATGTTTTCTTCCATGGCAGCCTTGGCGATGCGGTTGGGGATGACCGCGCCATTGGGCAGGGTCAGGGGGGAGAACACGTCCATCGGCGTTACCTCAACAAAGTTCGTGCCGCAGACGTTAGCTTTAAAGTCAACTTTAAGGTCAAGCCCTGAACCGGCCAAAAAATCGGCATTGACTCTCAAGTTGGGTTGAACGTTAGGGTGATTACGCAGCCCCGACATCATCCACCCTGGAGATACCGCACCGTGAACCTCGGAACCGCCACCGCCCTGGCCGGCGCCCTGCTGATGCCCGTCACCCACGCCGCCAACGGCCTTCCTGAGCAAGCCGCCACCACGCAGATTGACATCGCCGGGCACCCGGTGCCGGTGCTCAAGGGCGGGCTGTACGACCGCTACCGCTCCAACCCGCCGCTGGCGGTGATCCAGGCCGAGGCGCCGGACATTGACCTGAGCTGGTTCAAAAGCCTGGAGAAAACCCGGGTCGACATGGGGTTCGAGTCGTACTCGCCAAACTTCTACTACCGCAACAGCCGTGTCACCGCCGTCTACACCGCCGATCTCGAACGCCTGCGGGCGCTGATGCCCGCCGCCGTGCTGGAGCAGGTGCAGCCCCTGCAGGTCTGGCCTGGGCGCGGCCTGGTGGCGTTCACTGCCTACACCTACGACTACTGCGACAACGACAGCTACAACGAGGTTGCCGTGTCGATCATTACCAACAAACCCGGCAAGGCGAACCTCGGGCCCTTCTCTCTGGTCGGGCAGTCGATGGCCAAGGATTTCTGGGGCTATGTGCTCAAGTTGCCGGTCAACACCGAGCTGGCACGGGTGCGCGGCGTGGTGGGCTACAACCTGCCCAAGTGGCTGACCGGGATCGACCGGCGCGAGGACGCCCAGGCTGTGACCTACGATATCGTCGATGCGAGGTCCGGCAAGGTGGACGTAGTGTTCAGGGCCAGGAAGCTCGACGGGCTGTCCCACGAGCCAGGCCTTGTGACCAACAGCTTCACCAACCTCGATCACCAGGGCCGCCTGGCCTTTGGCTACGCCACCTCGCGGCAGGTCAGCCATGCCTCGAGCATGCAGGCTGATTCAGCGGAACTGGTACTGGGTGATGGCGAGCTGTCGCGCTATATCCATGAGCTGCAGCTGGGACGGATGGTCAAGTATGAGTATGTGCCCGAGTTCCAGAGCGCGCTGTATGCGCCCAAACCATTGGCGGCGCTTGATTGAAACGACGCAGGCACCCTGTGGCAGCGGCGCTGCTACAGGTCCGCTCCCCGCCGCGCCTTTTCCTGGACCATTTCCTCACGCAGCCGCTCCAGCACCCGCTGCGAGTTGTCCACGCACTGCATGCCTTCGGGCTTGCTCTCGATGCCCTCGATCACCAGCAGCAGCTGCGCCTTGTTGCGTGCCAGACGCTCCTGCAGGCGCTCGATCTCCTCGACCTTGCGCCTGAGCCCGCCCAGCAGTTCATCGTGCTGCCAGCCCTTGGCCTTGGCCGGCAGCAAGCGGCGGATCTCCTCCAGCGAAAACCCGGCAGCCTGGGCGTTGGTGATCATCTCCAGCACCCATACGGCATCGGCATCGTAGTCGCGGTAGCCATTGGCCTTGCGCTCGACCGAGCTGATCAGCCCACTGGCCTCGTAGAAGCGGATACGCGACGGGGCCAGGCCCGTGAGCTTGGCCAGCTCTCCTATTCTCATGCAGCACCTGTGCAATTGCATTGACCTTGAAGTGCACTTTAATCCTAGAGTTGTCCGGTGGCCAGTGAACCCTCAATGGCCCGCCTTCGCCGCAAAGCTCGTTCCACACCCTAGAATCAGGAGACGCGAAATGGCATACGTCACAACCCCGGAAGGACTCGAGATCTTCTACAAGGACTGGGGCCCCCGGGACGCCCAGGTGATATTCTTCCATCACGGCTGGCCGCTCAGCGCCGACGACTGGGACGCGCAACTGCTGTTCTTCGTCGCCGAAGGCTACCGCGTGGTCGCCCATGACCGCCGTGGCCATGGCCGTTCGAGCCAGGTCTGGGACGGCCACGACATGGACCACTACGCCGACGACGTGGCGGCGGTGGTCAAGCACCTGGGGGTCGAGGGGGCGTTCCATGTCGGGCACTCCACTGGCGGTGGCGAGGTGATCCACTACATGGCTCGCCATCCCGAGGACAAGGTGCCCAAGGCCGCCATCATCGCCGCCGTGCCGCCGTTGATGGTCCAGACCGACAGCAACCCCGGCGGGCTGCCCAAATCGGTGTTCGACGACCTCCAGGCCCAGCTCAAGGCCAACCGCGCGCAGTTCTACCAAGATATCCCGGCGGGGCCGTTCTACGGCTACAACCGTCCCGGTGCCAAGGCGGACCAGGGGGTGATCCTCAACTGGTGGCGCCAGGGCATGATGGGCGGCGCCCAGGCGCACTACGACGGCATCGTCGCGTTCTCCCAGACCGACTTCACCGAGTCGCTGAAAAAGGTAACGGTGCCGGTGCTGGTGATGCATGGCGACGATGACCAGATCGTGCCCTACGACAATTCGGGGCCGCTGTCGGCCAAATTGCTGGCCAAAGGCACCCTGAAGACCTACAAGGGCTACCCCCATGGCATGCCCACCACCCACGCTGACGTGATCAACCAAGACCTGCTCGCCTTCTTCCGTAGCTGACAGGCCGGGCCGGCGCTCAGCCCTGGCGCCGGCCCTTGCCGCGCGCGGTCTTCTGCGCCGTCGAGTCATGCCGGGTGCCGGTGGAGCCGTTTGGCCGATGGGCGTCGTTGTCGCGCTCGGCTTTGCCCGCAGATTCGCGCGGGCGACGATCCTCCTGCTGTTTCATGCGTTTCTCCTAACCTTTGCTGTGTTCGGGTGAAGTCGGTCCGGTGCCACGCTTGATGCCTCGCGGACCGGCGACACCCCAGATGGCCAGCCCGACCACGGGGAACACCACCAGCAGCAGCGACCACAAGACCTTCACGCCATCGGACCTGTCGCTGCGAAACACGCTGATGATCGCCCACAGGTCGACCAGCAGGAGGATCGCCACCAAGGCAATCCAGAAATACGTCACGGGGTCACTCATGATCGATCCTCTTCCTGACGCCGATCCGGAGATGGACACGGCGGCCTTGAACAGAGGAATTCCCGGGCGCCGACAAAGTTCAGCGCGGATCCCGCGCCGTAGATGGACGGGCGCCGCGCAGTGGCGCTGAACCAAACCGCAGGCGTAGGCGTCCATCACTCAACAGCTCAGTGAGTCATGCCGATGCGACAAGACCCGGTGCACGCCGCCCTCGCCTATCTCAAGCAGAATCACCTTCTACTGACCACCGCCGAATCCTGCACCGCAGGCGCCATGGTGGCGTTACTGGCCGGGGTGCCCGGCACCGGGGAGGTACTGGAGAGCGGCTACGTGGTCTACTCTGCGCACGCCAAGCAGCGGCTGCTCGGGGTCGACCCGCAGACCATCGAACGATTCGGCTTGACCAGCGAGGCGGTGGCCTGGGAAATGGCCCGCGGCGCACTGCGCGACAGCCAGGCCAGTGTCGCCATCGCCACCACCGGGGTTGCCGGCCCCTCCCCCGAATCCGGTGTATCCCCAGGCACCCTGTGTTTTGCCTGGGCCTTTGCCGGCGAACCGATGGCCGTGTTCACCTGCACCCAACGCTTCTTTGGCGAGCGCCCCGACGTGATGCGCCAAGGCGCGCTGCATGGCCTGGCGCGACTGGCGCATTACCACCAACGCTGGCTGCGCGGCGAGCGCGCTTGAGGACCTTCTGCAATGACCTCGCCCGGCACACGAGTCAGGCTGCGGAATGCCCGGCTCCGAGCAGTTTCTTGTGCGCCTGCATGGCCTGCCCCATGTCATCCAGCGCCTGTTTGCCGAGCAGTTTTCTTGCGGTCGGGAACAGCTCGCTCTCTTCTTCCTCGATATGGTGCTCGAGCAACTCCTTCATCACCTTGACCCGTCCGGCGAACTCGACCGTGTCGGTTGCTGTGCCGAGCAGGTCGGGCAGGACCAACGCGTCCACCGTGCGGTGTTCCTCCTTGGCCTCGTGGTACATTTTCTCCTCCTCCCGGCCACCGGCCTGCTTGATGGCCGGGTAGAGGATGCGCTCCTCGAGCTCGGTATGGACCTTCAACTCCTGCTCGATGCGCGCAAGCAGCTCACCACGCGTCTTCACCGCGCGCTCGGTGGTGGCCGACAGCTCGTCGAGCAGCTTTTTCACGGTCTTGTGGTCTTGTACCAGCAATTCGATTGCATTCATGGCGGGCCTCGTCGGTTATGAATTCAGCATTGCCTCCAGTGGAGCCACGCTTTGACGCGGTGTTCGACGGCGACGATGAACGGTTACGAAGCGGCAAAGTGACTGCAACGAACAATGAACCTGCCACGCCTTGCCAGGCTCTGAGCTGTTAACCCCCTCGGCCAAGGTGAGCCATGGAGCTGATCGTCGCGCGCCCCGAAGGGCTTTATTGCCCACCCGGTGATTTCTACATCGACCCCTGGCGGCCGGTCGACCGGGCGGTGATCACCCACGCCCACGGCGACCATGCCCGGCGCGGCAATCGCCACTACCTCGCCGCGACGCCCGGCGCCGGGATACTGCGCGCCCGCCTGGGCGAGGACATCGACCTGCAGACCCTGCCCTACGGCACGCCGCTGGAGCACCACGGCGTAACCCTGAGCTTTCACCCCGCCGGCCATGTGCTCGGCTCGGCCCAGGTACGCCTGGCATACCGCGGCGAGGTGTGGGTCGCCTCCGGCGACTACAAGGTCGGGCCGGACGGCACCTGCGAAGCCTTCGAACCGGTGCGCTGCCACACCTTCATCAGCGAATCGACCTTCGGCCTGCCGATCTACCGTTGGCAAGACCAGGCCTGCATTTTCGCCGACATCGACGCCTGGTGGCGCGCCAATGCCGCCGCCGGGCGTCCAAGCGTGCTGTTCGCCTATGCCTTCGGCAAGGCCCAGCGGATTCTCCATGGCATAGATGCCAGCATCGGCCCGGTGCTGGTGCACGGCGCGGTGGAGCCGCTGAACCAGGTCTACCGTGCCGCCGGTGTGCGCCTGCCGGAAACCCTGCCCGCCACGGCGACCAGCAAGGGCGACCCATTGCTGCGCCAGGCGCTGGTCCTCGCCCCGCCCTCGGCGGGGGGCAGCACCTGGATGCGCCGCTTCGGCGACTACAGTGACGCCTTCGCCAGCGGCTGGATGCTGCTGCGTGGGGCGCGGCGTCGGCGCGGCGTCGATCGCGGCTTCGTGCTCTCCGACCACGCCGACTGGCCCGGCCTGCTCTGGGCCATCGAGCAGAGCGGCGCCGAGCGGGTGATGGTCACTCACGGCCAGGTCAATGTGCTGGTTCGCTACCTGACCGAACGCGGCCTTGATGCCCGAGCCTTCCAGACCGAGTACGGCGAGGAAGACGATAGCCTGGAGCCGACCAACTGATGAGAGCCTTCGCCGAACTCTACGCCCGGCTCGATGCCACCACCTCGAGCAATGCCAAGCTTGCCGCGCTGCAGGACTACCTGGCCGACGCACCACCAGCCGATGCCGCCTGGGCGGTGTACTTCCTCGCTGGCGGGCGCCCCCGCCAAGTAGTGCCGACCCGTGTGCTGCGCGACCTCGCGATCCGCCTGTGCGGCCTGCCCGAGTGGTTGTTCGAGGAGAGCTACCAGGCCGTCGGCGATTTCGCCGAAACCCTTTCGCTGTTGCTGCCAGAGTCGACCCAGGTCGCGGATGAAAGTTTGCAGTGGTGGCTGGAGCAACTGCTGCCGTTGCGCGGCCTGCCCCCCGAGGAACTGGCGCCGCGTTTGCAGGCGCTGTGGACGCGGCTCGACCGGCAAAGCCTGATGGTCAGCCTCAAGCTGCTCACCGGTGGTTTTCGCGTCGGCGTCTCGAAGCTGCTGGTGACCCGCGCCCTGGCCGCGTTGGCCGGGGTCGACGCCAAGCGCGTGGCGCAGCGCATGGTCGGCTACACCGACCTTGCGCACCAGCCGACGCCCCAGCGCTACCTGGCGTTGATCGCCCAGGAGTCGGCCGAGGAACATGCCCAGCGCGGCGGCCAGCCCTACCCGTTCTTCCTGGCGCACCCGCTGCAGGAGCCGCTCGAGCGCTTCGACGCGGTGCTCGGCCCGCCCCAGCAGTGGCTGGTGGAATGGAAGTGGGACGGTATCCGCGCCCAGCTGGTGAAACGCGATGGGCGTGCCTGGCTGTGGTCGCGGGGGGAGGAGCTGATCACCGAGCGCTTTCCCGAGCTTGCGCAACTCGCCGCCGCGCTGCCCGACGGCACCGTGCTCGATGGCGAGCTGGTGATCTGGAAGGCGCCACCCGACAGCGACGAACAGGCATTTGGCGTCCAGCCGTTCGCCCTGCTGCAGCAACGCATCGGCCGCAAGACCTTGGGCAAGAAGCTGCTGGACGAGTTGCCGGCGGCGCTGCTGGCCTACGACCTGCTGGAGTGGCAAGGCGAAGACTGGCGCAGCCGCAGCCAGGACCAGCGTCGGGCACAGCTCGAGGCGCTGGTCGGTAGCATCGGCGATGCGCGCCTGCGCCTGTCGCCGCGCGTGACCGGCGACGACTGGCAGGCGCTCGCCCGCCAGCGCGAGGCCTCGCGCCAGCTGGGTGTCGAGGGCATGATGCTCAAGCGCCGTGACTCGCTGTACGGCGTGGGCCGTACCCGAGACCTGGGGCTGTGGTGGAAATGGAAGATCGACCCGTTCAGCATCGATGCGGTGCTGATCTATGCCCAGCGCGGCCATGGCCGGCGTGCCAGCCTGTACAGCGACTACACCTTCGCGGTATGGGACGATAGTGCCCCCGGCGAGCGGGTGCTGGTGCCCTTCGCCAAGGCCTACTCCGGCCTCACCGACGAAGAGATGCGCAAGGTCGACGCCATCGTGCGCAGGACCACGGTGGACAAGTTCGGCCCGGTACGCAGCGTCACGCCGACCCTGGTGTTCGAACTGGGCTTCGAAGGCATCGCCCTGTCCAAGCGCCACAAGAGCGGCATCGCGGTGCGCTTTCCACGCATGCTGCGCTGGCGTACCGACAAGACCATCGAGCAGGCCGACACGCTGGCCACCTTGCAGGGGCTGCTGTGACAGTCAAGCGCCGCCAGCCCTCCAGCCGCTGGTTCGCCGAGCGCGGCTGGAAGCCGTTCAGCTTCCAGAAGGCCGTCTGGCAAGCCGTGGCCGACGGCGAATCGGGGCTGCTGCACGCCGCCACCGGCGCCGGCAAGACCTATGCGGTGTGGTTCGCCGCGCTGGATCGTTTCGCCGGTCAGTGTGCCTCCCTGCCCACGCCCGCACGTCGCGGCAAGCCTGCCATGGCGCCGCTGACCGTGCTGTGGATCACCCCCATGCGTGCCCTGGCCACCGACACGGCCAGGGCGCTGCAGGCCCCCCTGGATGACCTGGGGATCGCCTGGAGCATCGGCCTGCGCACTGGTGACACCGGCAGCGCCGAACGCGCCCGCCAGGCACGGCGCCTGCCCAGCGCCCTGGTCACCACACCGGAAAGCCTGACCCTGCTGCTGACCCAGGCCAATGCGCGCGAGGCGTTCGCCGGCCTGCGCATGCTGGTGGTGGACGAATGGCACGAGTTGCTCGGCAACAAACGGGGCGTGCAGTTGCAACTGGTCCTCGCCCGCCTGCGCTCTTGGCAGCCGTCGCTTATGGTCTGGGCGCTTTCGGCCACGCTGGGCAACCTGGAACATGCCCGGCAAGTGCTGATGCCGGCGGGCCGCCTGGTGCAGGGGCATGACGCCAAGGACCTGCGCATCGACACCTTGCTGCCGGCCGCCATCGAACGCTTCCCCTGGGCCGGGCACCTGGGCCTGCGCATGCTCGGGCAAGTCGTCGAACAACTGGAGGGCAGCGCCACCACGCTGGTGTTCACCAACACCCGCTCGCAGGCGGAGACCTGGTACCAGGCACTGCTGCAGGCGCGGCCCGACTGGGCCGGGCTGCTGGCACTGCACCATGGCTCGCTGTCACGCGAGGTGCGCGACTGGGTGGAGCTGGCCTTGAAGAAAGGCCAGCTGAAGGCAGTGGTGTGCACTTCAAGCCTGGACCTTGGCGTGGACTTCCTGCCCGTGGAGCGTGTACTGCAGGTCGGTTCGGCCAAGGGGGTGGCGCGCCTGATGCAGCGCGCCGGGCGCTCCGGCCACGCCCCGGGCCGGCCCTCGCGTGCCACGCTGGTACCGACCCACAGCCTTGAGCTGCTGGAGGCGGCGGCGGCACGCAGGGCGGTGGCGCAAGGCAAGGTCGAGGCGCGCCAGGCCCCCGAGCGGCCACTGGATGTGCTGGTCCAGCACCTGGTGAGCATGGCCCTCGGCGATGGCTTTGATGCCCAGGACATGCTCGCCGAAGTGCGCAGCGCCTGGTCGTACCGCGACCTGAGCGAGACGCAATGGGCATGGGCTCTGGCGTTCATCCGCCACGGCGGTCTCTCGCTCACGGCCTACCCCGATTTCCGCCGCGCCGAGCCGGACGCCGAAGGCCGCTGGCGGGTGCCCGACGCACGCCTGGCACGCCGTCACCGCATGAGCATCGGCACCCTGGTCAGCGATGCCAGCCTGACAGTGAAGTTCTGGGCCCGCGGCGGCAGCGGATCGCTGGGCAGCGTCGAGGAAGGCTTCATCGCCCGCCTGCGCCCGGGCGACCACTTCCTGTTCGCTGGCCGCACGCTTGAGCTGGTGGAAGTGCGCGACATGACCGTCTACGTGCGCCGCGCCAGCGACCGCAAGGCCGCGATCCCGCGCTGGAACGGCGGGCGCATGCCGCTCTCGGGCGAACTGGCCGAAGCGATGCTGGCCGAGCTGGACGCGGCGGACCAAGGGATGTACCAAGGCCCGGAAATGCGCCTGCTGCGCCCGTTGCTGGAGGTGCAGAAAGCCTGGTCGGCGCTGCCTGGCAAAAACGTCCTGCTGGCCGAGACCCTGAAGTCCCGCGAGGGCTGGCACCTGTTTCTCTATCCCTTCGCCGGGCGCTCGGTGCACTTGGGCCTGGCCAGCTTGCTGGCCTGGCGCCTGGCCCGGGATACGCCGCTGAGTTTCTCCATCGCGGTCAACGACTACGGCCTGGAACTGCTGTGCGCCAGCGCCATCGACTACGCCGGTGCCCTGACCCCGGCGCTGTTCGACAGCCAAGACCTGCTGCCCGAGGTACTGGCCAGCCTCAATGCCGGCGAGCTGGCGCGCCGGCGCTTTCGCGAGATCGCCCGGATCGCCGGGCTGGTGTTCACCGGCTACCCCGGTGCGCCGAAGAGCACGCGCCAGTTGCAGGCTTCCAGCGGGCTGTACTTCGATGTGTTCAGGCAGCACGACCCGGACAACCTGCTGCTGACCCAGGCCCGCCAGGAGGTGCTGAGCCAGGAACTGGATGTGCAACGCCTGCGCCAGACCCTGCAGCGCTTGCAGCCTCTGCCGCTGCAACTGCGGAGCATCAGGCGCGCCACACCGTTCGCCTTTCCGCTGATGGTCGAGCGCTTTCGCGAGAGCCTCAGCTCGGAAAAACTCGCCGACCGGATCCGGCGCATGGTCAGCGACCTGGAGCAGGCCGCAGGTGCCGGGGCCCAGGAGCCTGCGCCGCTGACCACGCTGATGGTCGAGGATGACACGCGTGAACCTGGCCGCGCGCGCAAGGCCAGGCGCAGCAAGGACGGCCGGCCACGCCCGGCCAGGCAGCGGTCCTGAGGCCATGGCCAGCCCCCCTCCTTCGCACATCAGCGTAAAGGTGGCCGGCACCGAACTCTGCCTGCTGGCGGAAAAAGCCCTATGGTGGCCAGAGCGGCGGACCCTGCTGATCGCCGACCTGCATCTGGGCAAGGCCGCCGGCTACCGGGCACTGGGCCAGCCGGTGCCCAGTGGCACCACCGCCTGCAACCTGCAGCGCCTGGATGCCCTGCTGCAGCGCTTTGCCTGCCAGCACCTGGTATTTCTCGGCGACTTCCTGCACAGCGCCAAAGGCAGGACCCCGCAAACCCTGGCGGCCCTTGCCGAGTGGCGCACCCGCCATGCGGCGCTGCCCATCACTTTGGTGCGTGGCAACCATGACCGGCATGCCGGTGATCCGCCGGCCGGGCTGGGCATCGAGGTGGTGGCCGAGCCGCTGGCGCTCGGCCCGTTCGCCCTGCACCACGAGCCCTGCACGCACCCGCAGCGGCATGTACTGGCGGGCCATGTGCATCCGGCGTACCGCCTGCGCGGCCGTGGCCGCCAACAGGTGCGCCTGCCCTGTTTCCTGGTCGGCGAGCACCTGACCTTGTTGCCGTCGTTCGGCAGCTTCACCGGCGCGATGACGCTGCAGCCGGGAACGGGTCAGCGGGTCTATGTCATCGGTGATGGAGGGATCTGGGAAGTGCCCGAACAATTGAAGTGATACGAACAATTAACCGCATGCAAATTTAAATATATTTACACATTCGATACAGCTGCTTACATCTGCTCATGGCCCATTAAAATTGTTTCACCAAAAACCTGCATAACCGTGCCAACAGTTAATTGAAATAACCCTCGCCCCGCCAGACAATAACTCGCCGCCCTGCTCTTCGCCGCTATCTGCCTGCGCGGTGCAGGGCCATGATTCCCATGCGACGCGCTTTCCGAGGTGATATCGGCTCACGCCATGTTTATCAAAAACCCAATAGCTCCGGACTTGAATTAGTCGCACGAGCAAACTTTTCACGTAACTTTCACACCCATTCCAAAGAATGAAGCACTGGCAAATTACTTGCCGAGGAAACCTATGAACACCCCCGCCATTCATACGCCCACCCTCCCGTGTCCAGCCCAGGAGCGTATTCTGCTGACCGGTGCCACAGGTTTTCTCGGTGGCGCCGTCGCCGCACAGATGATCGCCGAAGGGCATGCCGAGGCCCTGTGCTTCCTCGTTCGCGCCGACAACCCGGCGCAGGGCCTGCAACGCCTGCGCGACAACCTGCGCCAGCACGGTGTCGGCGACAGCCAGAGCCAGGCCCTGAGCGAAGCGCAGATCCTCTGCGGCGACTTCCTCGACACTGCCTGGCTGGCTCGCGAGACCCCGCGCCTGATGCAGGTCGACCGGGTGATCAACTGCGCCGCCGTGGCCTCGTTCTCGAAGAACCCCAATATCTGGCCGGTAAACGTCGAGGGCACCTACGCCTTTGCCCAGGTGCTGAGCCGCTCAAGTCGTCTCAAGCGTTTCCTCCACGTCGGCACCGCCATGTGCTGCGGCCCGCAGCGCGAGTCGCCGATCAGCGAATCGTGGGAGTTCCCCGAGGCCGCGCAGCAACTGGTGGACTACACCGCCTCGAAGGCAGAGATCGAACGGCGCATGCGTGAAGAGCTGCCCAGCCTGCCGCTGGTGGTGGCGCGGCCATCCATCGTGGTCGGCCACCGCAGCCTCGGCTGCCAGGCCTCGGGCAGCATCTTCTGGGTGTTCCGCATGGGCTTCGCCCTGGAAAGCTTCACCTGCGGCCTGGACGAGCAGATCGACGTGATCCCGGTGGACTACTGCGCCGAGGCGCTGATCGGCCTGGCGCTCAAGCCACTCCTGGGTCATGACCTCTACCATATCTCCGCCGGCCATCATTCGGCCTGCACTTTCGCCGAGATCGACCAGGCCTTCGCCTTGGCCAATGGCGCGGAGCCGGTGGGCGAGCGCTATCGCAAGGTCGAGGCGGACGACCTCAAATCGCTCGCCAGCCATTTCGAAACCCGCATCGGCCCGGCCAACCCACGGCTGGTGCTGCGCGCACTGCGCCTGTACAGCGGCTTCGCCGACCTCAACTACCTGTTCGACAACAGCCGCCTGCTGGAAGAAGGCATTGCCATGCCGCCACGCTTCACCGACTACCTGGACGTCTGCGTCAAGTCGTCCAGCGGTGTGAGCATCGCCACGCAGATGCAGTGGGATTTCAAGTAAGCGCCATTTGGCGTCTACAGGCAAGCAACCACAGAGGGTGATTTACTTAACATATTCATGAGGCGCATGATCACCACTTCTCCCGTGGAGGTCATGCTGCCGCCGTATGCCTACGGTGTTGGACGCGATGGACAACTTGGCAGCCTGAAGCAAAACCCTGGCAGTCCCAGGCAAGACACCTACCTGTCGTTAGGTGCTCAATACCTGCAACCGCCAGCGCTTGTGCAAGCCGTGCTGTCCAATAATTCCAACTGTCCAGGCTGCGCCATGATCAACATCGAAACGCCGACGTACTACACCGCCACCAAGAAGTACAACCTCAGCTTCCCCACCCTGGAAAGCGACATCGAAGCCGATGTCGTGGTGATCGGCGGCGGTTTCTCGGGCATCAACACCGCCCTGGAACTGGCCGAGCAAGGCATCACCAATGTCGTCGTGCTCGAGGCCCGCTACCTGGGCTTCGGCGGCACCGGGCGCAATGGCGGGCAGATCATGGCCGGCATCGGCCACGACCTGGAGAAGATCAAGAGCAGTGTGGGCGATCAAGGCCTGCGCGAGATCTTCGAGATCAGCGAGCTGGGCGCCGGCATCATCAAGGCGCGCATCGCCCGCTACCAGATCGACGCCGACTTCTGCCACGGCTACGGCTACATGGGCTTCAACGCCCGCCAGGAAAAGACCCTGCGCGCTTGGGAGAAAGACTTCAAAGCCATCAACGGCAAGGACGAGATCCGCTTCCTCGGCGGCTCGGAGGTCAGGCAGATCATCGGCTCCGACGCCTACAGCAGCGCCCTGCTGCACATGGGCGGAGGCCACGTGCATTCGCTGAACCTGCTGCTTGGCGAGGCCCAGGCCCTGGTCGGCCACGGTGCGCGGATCTTTGAGCACAGCCCGGCGCTGGAGGTGCACTACGGCGAGCGCATCACCGTGCGCACCGGGCGCGGCTCGGTCAAGGCCAGCAAGCTGCTGTGGGCCTGCGACAGTTTCCTCAACAAGCTCGAACCCGAACTGCATGCGCGCACCGTCAACACCTATGCCTTCCAGTTGATGACCGAGCCACTATCGGACGAGCTCATCCAGCGCATCAGCCCGATCCGCGGCGCCTACAGCGATATCCGCCCGGTGATCGACTACTACCGCGTCACCCGCGAGAACCGCCTGCTGTTCGGTGCCGCCACGCCGTTCGTGGAGCACATCCCCAAGGACCTCAAGGCCTGGAATCGCAACCTGATGCTGAAGATCTTCCCCTACCTCAAGGACGTGCGCATCGACCTGGCCTGGGGCGGACCGATGGCCACCAGCGCCAACCTGTTCCCGCAGATCGGCACCCTGAGCAACCGCCCCAACGCGTTCTACGTGCAGGGCTACTCGGGCTTTGGCGTCACCCCCAGTCACATCATCTGCAAGATCCTCGCCGAGGGCATGAGCGAAGGCTCGGCCCGCTACGACCTGATCAGTTCGGTCAAGCACGCGCGCATCCTCGGCAAGGACCATATCCGCCCTCTGCTGCTGACCGCAGGCAAGACCGTGCATCAGCTGTCGGGCTTCTTCAACGGCCGCCGTTGATTCCTTTTGAACAAGACCAGGAGAACCACCATGACCCTCACCGCCGTCCGCCAGGGTGTGCAGCTGTCCGAACTCGACGCCTGGGGCACCGTTGCCGACCTTGGCTCGACCATCCTCGAAGGCGAGGTCAAGTGCTACGGCAAGATGACCCACGGCGCCCCGACCGACCCGGTCAGCAGTGCCTATTTCGGCACCACCCAGGGCAAGTTCCGCATGGTCTATCCGTTCAGCGAGCAGGCGGTGATCGTGACCGGCGAGATTCAGCTGACCGATGAATCCACCGGGCAGGTGACGCGCTACAAAGCGGGTGATGCCTGGTTCGTGACCAAGGGCACGCCGGTGCTGTGGGAGGTGCTGAGCGAGACCTTTGTGAAGCATTACCTTGCGCTAGCCTGATTACATCCTCGCGACCGCTTCGCCGGCAAGCTGGCTTCCACAGGGAACGCATAACCTGTGGGAGCCGGCTTGCCGGCGATGCTTTTAGCGCCCTGCCGTCAACGCCATGGCCCTGAAATCCTTCGGCGACTGTTCGAACTGCTTCTTGAACGCCCGGCTGAAATGCGCCGAGTCGGTGAAGCCCCACTTGTAGGCGATCGAGGTGATCGACTCGCGCTTGAGGAACGGGTTGGACAGATCATCGGCGCTGCGCTTGAGCCGCGAGCGCTGGATATACCGACACACGCTATCGCCCTCCTCTTCGAACAACCGGTACAGGTGGCGCACCGAAATGCTCAGGCGCTCCGCCAGGTTCGCCGGGGTCAACCCAGGCTGGCCCAGCGACTCGTCGATGACCTTCTGCACATAGCCGCGCAGGCTGACACCGCCGAGCCCGGCCAGCGAGCCGGGGTTGTCAGCAGCGTGCTCGAAGCCCGGCTCCAGCAGGGCGATGAACGCGGCCTGCAGCGCCTCGCCCTGGGTTGCCCCGGCCTCGTCGCCTTCACGGCACAGCTGGTCCATCAGCAGGTGCAGCATGCGCCCGCAGGCGTTGGTCGAAGAGATCTTGCCGAAGGTCGCGCCCTGCTTCGCAAGATGCTTGCGCACCTGCTCGCGGGACAGTGACAGCGAAATATGCTCGATCAGGCCGAATGGAGTGATCTCGCACGGGCCCACCGAATCCATCAACAGCAGCTCGCCTGGCGAAAGCTGGATGCTCGCGCCGCCCTGGGTGATTTGCGAGTAGCCCATGCGCTGGCTGACCAGGAAGCAATGCTGGTCGTCGTCACGGTCGGGGTTGTCGCCCAGGCGGCGGATATTGCCAGCGTTGGTGCGCAGGTTTGCCAGGGCCAGACCGGCGCGGTTGAAGGTGGTGATCTCGCCGATGAACAGCGAGCGGTTGAAGGCAAGTTCGGTCTGGAACTGGCCGCAGACTTTCTGCATGGCCGTCGTCCAGCGCTCCAGGCCGTCCTGGGCCGGGCTTGCGCTGTGCACTGAAGCGGGCTGGGGCATGGCGACCTCCACAGCAACGGTTGTTGTTATGGAGCAATTGTTAACATGTTATCAATGAACGTACAACTGTCATCTCTTGCAGGAGCGGCTTCAGCCGCGATGCAGGTGTCGCGGTGCCTGGCACCCGCTTTGCGGGTGATCGCGGCTAAAGCCGCTCCTACAGGACTCAGAGGTCGCGCAGGGTGTACGCCAACCCGTCGAACGCCAGCCAGAGATGGTGGCGCTGTTCGGTTGTGAGGGGAATGTAACGGCGCAGCGCCGGCATCCGGTTGACCACCTCGCTGGCGCCCATGTGCTCCAGGGTCACCCGCCACTGGCCGTCATTGCAGTCGATGGCCAATCGCTTGAAGTCCAAGGGCATCAGGACGGTCTGCACCTCTGCCAGGCGCGCCTCGAGCGCTTTGAACAATAGCGGATCACCGCCGCGCAGGCGACAGCCCAGCCCGCTGCGCCGCAGCATGCCGGTGTGGTGCAGTTCGGCACGCAGCGTGCCCTGGCCATGGCTGGCACGCGCAGGATGAATTCGCACATCACCAGGTGCATCAGCAGGTGGCTTTCGGTGCGCTCACGCACCTCGATACGCGGACCATCCTCGCGGTAGGTAAAGGATGCTGCGGATTGCAAATCCGCCAATCCGAGGTTGCGCCCCAGACGCGCCAGGGTCGCCCCAGGCCGATACCCTGCCGGAGCGCGTGGCCCGCTCAGGCGCTCAAGCCAGCTTGCCGACATGGCGCACCTGCTCGCTATGAGGTTGACCGGGCTCAGCGGCGAATTCCTTCTCCAGCACATCCTCGACCCTGGCAGGCCGGAACGGGTTGACCTTCTGCACGCACAACGTCCAGAACAGCGCGTAGACGGCGGTGGCGCCAAGCATCACGGCGAACGGCACATACACATCGGCCGGGTTCATGCCCGGCGGGGTGATGAACCACATGCCCAGCAGGATGCCGATGCTGGAGACGATCTGCGGCAGCGGGAACAGCGGCGAGCGATAGGCCCGCGGCAGGTCCGGGCGACGGATGCGCAGGATCACCACCGACAGGGTCACCAGCAGGTACGCGGTGCTCCAGGCGCATACCGCCGCCAACACCAGGTGCAGAATGTTGTCGGTGTTGCCCCCCAGGTACCAGGCATGCAGGCAGGGGATCAGCGCCACTACCAGGATGCACAGCAGCGGGGTCTTGAAGCGCGGGTGCAGGTAGGTGAACACCTTGGGCAATGCCCCATCCACCGCCATGCCGTAGAGAATCCGCGGCACCCCGGCCATCAGCGTGTTGATGGTGGCAGCGCCGGCGAAGAGGAAGCCGATGCCCAGCCACACCGGGCCGATATCGCCCATCACCTGCTCGGCGAAACGCGGGATGGCCATGGGGGTGTCCAGCAGGTGCACGCCGCTGGCGGCATCGAGCACCACGTTTTCCACCTGCCGCTTCATCGCCGCGCCATAGATGAACATGCAACTGGCCACGCCGAACAACCCCAGCGCCATGGCCTTGGGCATCACCCAGGCCGAACGGCGCAATTCCGGGGCCAAGGGGGTGACGAACTCGCAACCGACGAACATGAACATGGCCATGCCCACCAGCGACAGGATGGTCATCAGGTCGGTGCCGACCAGCGACACGCCGAACGGCCCTTCCAGCTCGACGGCGGGCGCGGCGATCAGGCCGAGCACGCCGAACACCATCAGCGTGGTCCACATGCCGAAGGTCAGCACCACCTCGGCGCGACCGAAGGCGCTCACGCCAAAGGCGTTGAGCACGCCGAACACCAGCACGAAACCCACCCCCAGCAGCCAGGAGCCGCCGGCCGACTCGGCCAGGGTGTTGAGATGTTCGAAGTTCACCAGGGCCATGACCCCGGAAAGGATGGTCTCGGCGGTGCCGGCGAATACATGCACGATCAGGTACGCCGACAGGGTGCCGGTGATGGCGAAGAAGCGGCCCAGGCCGCAGTTGATGTAGTCGTAGACGGAGCCGGTGGTGGGCAGGATCGCCGCCGCCTCGGCGAAGGTGGTCGATTGCGCCAGCATCATCACTGCGGCGATCAGCATGGCCACGGCGAAGGCGCTGCCGCCGATGCCGAACCCCATGGTCGCGGTGAGGATCACCGGGCTGGCCATGATCAGGCCGACGGTGCTGGCCAGCGCGGTGGGGAAGCCGACGCTGCCGCGGTTCAGGTGCTCGGTGAGCTTATTATTGGTTGTCATGGGTGGGCCCTGGGTGGACGAGAGAAAGATGACCGCTTACCCGGCGCGCCGCAAGTGCTGGCGTGCGCCGGGTCTGCCCCGTCACTTTGCGGCCTCCACCCAGGCAGGTCTTGCCACTGCCTGCCGCTAACCTTGATCCGTGTTGCCAGGTGCCAGGCGATAGCCTTGCAGCGCTCGATTTCACAGGCACTGCAACACTGGCGTCGAACACCTCGACGCAGTTACCCCTGCACGCAGCGATCCATCAGCTCATGCGGCAGGACCCTGGAATAGGCGCCTTGGTGATAGAGCAGCGGCGGCCCCCCGAGGTCGTCGAAGGCTAGCACCCGGCCAATGAGAATCCAGTGGTCACCGCCATCGATCTGCTGGAACTTTTCGCAGCGAAAACGCGCCGAGCAACCTCGCAACAATGGCGCGCCGCCCTCGCCGGTCTCGTGCTCTATTCCGGCAAAGCGGTCTTCGCTGGGGCGGGCGAAGGTGTTGGACAGGTCGACCTGGTCGGCTGCCAGCACATTCACGGCAAAGTGCCCGGCAGCCTCGAACACCGCATGGCTGCTGGAGCGCTTGTCGATGCTCCAGAGCACCAGCGGAGGTTCGAGGGAAACCGAATTGAAGCTGTTGGCGGTGACCCCGACCTTGCGCCCCGAGGGGTCGCTGGCGGTGATCACGGTTACGCCGGTGGCGAAGTTGCCCAGGGCGCGGCGAAAGGCGCGGCTATCGAAGGGAATGGACATGCAAGGCTCCATCATGGTTGTTGGGCTGGGTCGCACCCACAGTGCTCCAGCGATGTTCATCGGTTGAAGCTCAGGTCATCGCCGGATCCGGCTCCAGCCCCATCAGCTCGCGGCCAAGGATCTGCGCGCAGACGTCATAGTCGGTGTAGGCATGCGCCCCGGTCATGTGCGCATCGCGGAACAGCCGCTGCAGCTCGTTACCCTCAAACCAGGCGCCACCACCGGCCGCCTCCATCAGCCGATCCACGGCCTGGATGCACAGCTTGACCGCGTAGCCCTGGTTGGTGCGCCAGTAGGCCAGCTCCGTGCGCGTCGGGTACTGACGGCGGGTGCTGTACTCGGCGATCTGCTCCCAGCTTTTTTCCAGCAGCGCCCGCGCCGCGGCCACCTGGTGGGTGGACTCGGCCAGGCGCATCAGCGCCGGGGTGGCCGCGCCGACGGCAGCGCCGGTATAGGCGCGTACGCGGTTGCGGGTCTTGTCCCTGAAGACCTCGAGCATGCGCTCGGCGATGCCCAGGCTGACCGTGGAGAAGCCGCTGGCGAAGTACGGTCGGTACGGGTTGAAGTAGATCGCACTGTCCGGGTACAGCCCGAAGCCCGCCGACTGGACCTCCATCATGTCCCGGGCCTTCTGGATGCGGTGTTCGGGCACGAAGGCGCGCTCGACGATCAGCGTGCGGCTACCACTGGCGCGCATGCCGGCGGCAAACCAGTCGTCGCGGATCTGGTAGTCGCTGCGCGGCAGCACGGCGAAGCAGTAGTCCTGGCCGCCTTCAGGGTTGCTCCGGCGAAAGCCCATGATCGCCCACTCGGCGTGGTCGCAGCCGCTGCTCCAGCCCATCTCGCCACTGAACAGCACGCCGCCCTCGACTTCCTCGGTACGCCCGAACGGGGCGATGCTGCTACTGGCGGTGGCGTCCGGATCGTGGCCCCAGATCTCGTCCTGCAGGCGTGCCGGGAACATCGCCAGCTGGTGGCTGTGGGTGCACAGCAGGCTCATCGCCCAGGCGGTGCTGGCACAGGCGCCGGCCAGCGCGGCGATGCATTCGGCGAACTGCGGCAGGCTGATTTCCAGGCCGCCGTAATGTCTGGGCAGGAATGCCTTGTGCAGGCCGATGGCCTTGAGCGCGGCGATGTTTTCGGCGGGCACGCTGCGCTCGCGCTCGGCCTGGTCGGCGCGGGCGGCGATGTCCGGCAACAGGGGCTTGAGGTCTTCGAGCAGGGAGTTTGGCTTTTTCATGGTCTGGCTCATTGTTATTGGACCCTGGCGAACGGTGCCTGGAAGCGGGCGTTCGCTGATGAATGCCGGGTCAGTATGGGAGCGGTGGACGAGGCGGAAAATGCAACTTCCGCACCTCGGATTGCACTTTTCATGGGCCTGGCAGGCTGCGTCATGGTGGCTGGCATGGGCAGACAAGAACGCCGGTTTGCCGCGCTCTAACCTGCGCAAATCGGGCCGCTGCGGCCCATCCGGAGCCCTGTCATGAGCGATATCCCCCTCCTCCCCAGCGTCAGCGCCTTCCTCGCCCGTGACCACGGCCTGTACATCCACGGCGCAACGGTGACCAGCCAATCCGGTGCCCGCATCACCGTGCACAACCCGGCCAACGGCGAAGCCATCGCCCAGGTCGCCGACGCCAACCTGGCCGATGTCGAGCGCGCCGTCGCATCGTCACGTCAGGGGTTTGCCAGCTGGTCGCGCACCAGTCCCGCCGCCCGCGCCACAGTGCTGTTGCGCCTGGCCGACCTGCTGGAGGCCAACCGCGAGGAGCTGGCCCAGCTGGAAACCCTGCAATCGGGCAAGCTGATCGGCATCGCCCGCGCCTTCGAGGTGGAGCAGGCCGCGCACTTCCTGCGCTATTACGCCGGCTGGGCCACCAAGATCACCGGCCAGACCATCACCCCATCGCTGCCCTCCTTCGCCGGCGAGCGCTACAGCGCCTTTACCCTGCGCGAGCCGGTGGGGGTGGTGGTGGGCATCGTGCCGTGGAACTTCGCCACCATGATCGCCCTGTGGAAGCTGGCCTCGGCATTGACCACCGGCTGCAGCATCGTGCTCAAGCCCAGCGAGTTCACCCCGCTGACCCTGCTGCGCATCGCCGAACTGGCCAGCGAGGCCGGCCTGCCTCCGGGCGCCCTCAACGTACTGACCGGCGGTGGCCAGGTGGGCAAGGCGCTGGTCGAGCACCCAGGCACCGACAAGGTGTCGTTCACCGGCTCAGTGCCCACCGGCATCGCCGTCGGCCAGGCGGCCATGGGCGCCCGGCTGACCCGGGCTACCCTGGAACTGGGCGGCAAGAACGCCGTGGCGTTCCTGCCCGATGTCGTCGTCGACAAGGCGGTGGACGGCATCATCGAGGCCGGCTTCCTGCATTCCGGGCAGATCTGCGCCGCAGGTGAGCGTTTCTACGTGCACCGCTCACGCCTTGACCCGTTGCTCGAGGCCCTGTCCCAACGCCTGGGCCAACTGAAGATAGGTTCGCCCCTGGACGAAACCACCCAGTTCGGCCCTGTAGCCAACAAACCGCACCAGCAGAAGCTTGGCGAGCTGTTCGCCACCGCCCGCGCCGAAGGTAACCGCATCGTCCATGGCGGCCGCCTTGGCGAAGGCCCGGGCTGCTTCGTCGAGCCCACTGTCATTCTCGCCAACAGCGCGAGCGACACCCTGCTCAACCAGGAAACCTTCGGCCCGGTGGCGACCTTCCTGCCCTATGACCATGAGGACGAACTGATCCACCTGATGAACGCCTCGCCCTACGGCCTGAGCGCAAGCCTGTGGACCAACGACCTGGGCAAGGCCATGCGCCTGATCCCGGAAATCCAGGCCGGTACCCTGTGGGTCAACATGCACACCCTGCTCGACCCGGCGGTGCCGTTCGGCGGCATCAAGGCGTCCGGCATCGGCCGCGAGTTCGGCTCGGCCTTCATCGACGACTTCACGGAGCTGAAGTCGGTGATGATCCGCTACTGACCATCACCAGCGCCAACCACGACCTAGGCCGCTACTGCCTGCAGGTGCCCGGCGTAGCTGGCGGCGTTCTACCGCGTAAATGCCGGGCAGCATCCCAACACAGGAGTCAACGACATGCCGAAGCAAACCGACTGGATCACCGTGGGCGCCCTCGCCGAAGGCTTCGCACCCGAGGCCTTCATCCTGCCGCAACTGGCCGACCTGTCCGGGCGCTCGCTCACCCTGCACTTCGCCAATGGCTGGATCATCGAGCACCGCTTCGACAGCGAGCGCCTGCACTGGCACGCGGCGGACGGCCACAGCAGCGGCAGCGCCGACTACCGAGCCACTTCGGTGCGCCCCGGTATCTACCTGGTCGACTTCATCAAGCACGAGGCCGGCCAGGCCTGGTCGGTGTCGCTGGTGCTCGACACTCTCGAGCAGGCCTTCACCGCCGTGCTCGGCCGCCTGCCCGACCAGGCCCGCACCCAGCGCGGCTTGTACGCCCTGGCCTTGGCCGGCGAAGCACTGACCGGCGTCGAAGCCAGCTTCCTGCACGGCAGCATCGACCGCCCCTGGCAGGCTGGCGCCTGCCCCCACGCGCCGACCACCGAGCTGGTTGGCCTGCGTAACCACTACCGCTACAGCCCCACCGAGGAGTACGAGCACATCTACCTCAATGCCGACTACTACAGCTGGCAGTGCCTCAAGGGTGTCGAACAGGGCCTGTGCGACACCGACCGGGCGTACTACTACAAGATCGCCGAGCAGCTGTACCTGTTCGTCTGGTGCGAGAAGATCGTGCCCACCCTGGGCCTGGTGATGATCGACCTGGCGCGGCACCGCAGCGACGGCAAGATCTTCGGCTACCAGGGCGGCGGCTTCGATGCGC
This sequence comes from Pseudomonas soli, assembly GCF_021283165.2. Taxonomy (NCBI): domain Bacteria; kingdom Pseudomonadati; phylum Pseudomonadota; class Gammaproteobacteria; order Pseudomonadales; family Pseudomonadaceae; genus Pseudomonas; species Pseudomonas soli. The sequence goes on along the minus strand of NZ_CP128543.1, from coordinate 2,981,779 downwards.
TGGCCAACTTCCCGGTGTCGTCCCACTGCCGGGTGCTCAACCGCACGGAGCATGCGCAGTGAGCCGCAGCGTGCTGGTCACCGGGGCCGGCAGCGGCATCGGAGAAGCCTGCGCCCTGCGCCTGGCCCGCCAGGGCTGGCAGGTGGCACTGGTGGGCCGCCGCCGTGAGGTACTGGAGCGCGTCGCGCAGCAGTGCGATGGCCTGGTGCTGGCCGGCGATGCCGCGGACAGTGGCAACTGGGTGGGGTTCATCGAGCAGGTACGCGCGCGGTTCGGCGGCCTCGATGCGGTGATAGCCTGCGCTGGCGGCCACGGCTTGGGCGCGGCCGAGCAGACCAGCGACAGCGCCTGGCGCGAGGCTATGCGCAGCAACCTCGACAGCGCCTTCCACACCGCCCGGGCGTGCCTGCCGTTGCTGCGCGAGCGGCGTGGCAGCCTGGTGCTGCTGGGCTCCATCGCCGCGCTGGGCGCCGGGCCCGAGGTGTGCGGCTACACCACCGCCAAGCATGCCCTGGTCGGACTAACCCGCTCACTGGCCCGCGACTACGGACCGTTCGGCGTGCGAGTCAACTGCGTCTGCCCGGGCTGGGTGCGCACGCCCATGGCGGATAAGGAAATGCAGGCGTTGATGGACCACCACCAGGAGGACCTTGATGCCGCCTACCGCCGGGTCACCGCCGACGTACCGCTGCGCCGCCCGGCCAGCAGTGATGAAATAGCCGCCGTGTGCCAGTTCCTGGTCGGCGCCGAGGCCAGCATCGTCACCGGCGCGGTGATCGCCGCCGACGGCGGCTCGACCGTGGTCGATGTGCCGACCCTGGCCTTCACCCACCTGGAGCCGTCGGCATGAACGCGCGCTACGACTTTGAGGGTCGCACCGTGCTGGTCACCGGCGCGGCGGGCGGGATCGGTCAGGCCATCGTCGAGGGTTTCGCCCGAGGCGGTGCCCAGGTGATGGCCGTGGATCTCGATTCGCCAGCACTTGAGCGCCTGATGGAGGCACAACGGGTCCTGGGTCACGACGTGCGGGGGGAAACGCTGGACCTGGCCGACCCCGTTGCGATCGACACCTTGCTAGCCAAGCTGGAACGCCTGGATGTGCTGGTGCACAACGCCGCGTACTTCCCGCTTACCACGTTCGCCGAGATCGACCCGGCGCTGCTGCAACGGACCCTGGCGGTGAACCTGGGGGCGTTGTTCTGGCTCACCCAAGGCGCCTTGCCGCTATTCCGCCGCCAAGGTGGCGGCTGCGTGCTGGCTACCTCCTCGGTGACCGGCCCGCGGGTGGCCTATCCGGGCCTGAGCCATTACGCCGCGTCCAAGGCCGGGGTCAACGGCTTCATCCGCAACGCCGCACTGGAACTGGCGCAGTTCAATGTACGGGTCAACGGCGTGGAACCGGGGATGGTGCGCACCCCGGCCATGGGCAACCTCGGCGATACCCAGTTAAACGCCCGGATCGCCGCGGGCGTGCCCTTGGGGCGACTGGGGGAACCCGCCGATATCGCTGCCGCGATGCTGTTCCTGGCCTCCGACGCCGCCCGCTACATCACCGGCCAGACCCTTGTGGTCGACGGTGGCGCCACCCTGCCGGAGACCGCCGCGCGCCTGTGATGGCGGCGACATGCAAGAGCGCTGGCAGCCACGGGCAAGACCACCGCCAGCGTTCCACGCGCTAATAGCCCGTCACCTTTCGACACTGCCTCCACAACAACGCGGCACTCAAGACCGCACACAAAAAACGAGGATCGATCCATGCGTCTCACTCCACGTCGCACCGCAATGGCCACGGCACTGACCCTGCTGGTCCATGGCCAGGCCAGCCCGGCCTACGAACTGTATGCCGACGACGACAGCCACCTGAACGCCGATCTGCTCGCGGTCTGGGGCATGTTCAACAGCCGCCACAACTACGATGGCACCCCCGGTGGCTCGACATGGCGCGAAGGTTTCATCAAGTACGGCCTCAGCGGCGACCAGGGCCTGGCCGGCAACGGCAGCCTGTATGGCGCCCTCAACTGGGTCAGCTCAGGCGCCTGGGGCGACGGCGACGCCGGCGGCAACCAGGACGGCTCCGAACGCACCACCAAGATCGAGGACGCCTACCTGGGCTGGCGCTCGGGCGACCTGTTCCCGTTGCTGGGCAAGGATGGCGTGGACCTGTCCGGCGGCCGCCAGGTGATCCGCCTGGGCAGCGGCTTCCTGATCAACGACGACGGCCCCAACCTGGGCAAGGGCCCGGCCGACGGCCAGCTCAACCGTGGCGGCGGCTTCTATCTGGGCGCGCGCCACGCCTTCGACCGCACCGCGGTGCTGCGCCTGGGCGGCCAGGAGGGGCTGCATGGCAGTGTGCTGTGGCTCAAGTCCGACAACCGCGCACAGGCCGAAACCGAGCTGGCGGCCGGCACCCTGGACTACACCCATGACCTGGGTACCCTGGGCCTGACCTATATCCACGGCATCGACGTGACCGACCAGTGGGCCAGCGAGTTCCAGAAGGCCCGCGAAGGCATGGATGTATACAGCCTGCGGGGTGAAGGCAGTGCGGGCCTGGCGAACACCCGGCTGGCCTTCGAATATGCCTGGCAGGACAAGCGCGGCGGGCATGAGACGGCCTGGTACGGCGAAGCGGCCTACACCTTCGCCGACACCCCTTGGGCGCCGCAGCTGACCTACCGCTACACCCGCTACTCCGCAGGCTGGGACCTGCTGTTCACAGGGCTTTCCAGCGGCTATGGCACCTGGATCCAGGGCGAGGTCGCCGGCAACTACGCCGGGCCTTTCAACACCAACAGCGGCATCCACCATGTCGGTCTGAAGGCCACGCCACGGGACAATCTGACCCTCGGCGCGCTGTTCTTCGACTTCGACACAGTGCGTAGCCGCGACACCTTGAACCTCGATGCGCAGGAGCTGGACCTGTATGTGGAATGGGCGGTCAACGAGCACCTGATCGTCACCCCGCTGCTGGGGCTGTTCAAACCGCGCAAGGATGAAAGCAATGGCGGCAACCAGGTGGGCAGCGGGACCAACGTCTACAGCCAGCTGACGGTGGCGGTGCCGTTCTGAGTCATCGCGGGGCAAGCCCACGCTGATGGGCATCAGGCCCGAGACGTGGAAGCAGGCTTGCCCCGCGATGAGGACCTGTCAGCCCAGCAACAGACGCAGGTCTGCGCCCTGCTCACCCAGCGGCGGGCACCAGTAATACCCGCCACTCAACGGCCGGCTGAAGCGGTACAGGCCATCGACCACGCCATCCTCCAGCCCGCTCATGCGCCGCAGCTGCACCTCGAAGGCGTCCAGCGAGAAGCCCAGGGCGACGAACGCCAGGCCCGCGCCGCGCTCATCGGTCCAGGCCACCGAGCGCCGCACCACGAACGCTTCGGGCGCGAAGCTCTCCTGGGCGGTGCGCTTGACGTGGGCGGATTCGGGCGCGTCGTCGAGCTCTTCGTTGTCGCTCAGGCGGCGACCGATGATGTTGTCCTGCTCGGCCTGGGGCAGCGACTTGAAGTAGCCCAGGTCGTGCTTCCACAGCTGGAAGGCGGCGAAGCTCGAACCCGACAGGCCGGGGATGTCGCCCGGCACAATGGCGGCGGCGACGGCGTCTGCGTCCACCGGGTTCTCGGTGCCGTCTTCGTAGCCGGTCAGGTCATGGCCGCCGCGGTGCAGGAAGCCGTCGACGCTGTCGACCAGGCGCAGGGCCGGCGCCAGCGTCTGCTGCAGTGCCTGGGCGCGCAGGAACAGCTCGCCGCGCTCGGCACCGCGCAGCCACAGCCACAGGGCGTGCTGGGTCGCCGGGTTCTCCACCACCGCGTCCAGTTGCGGGAAACTGCGCAGGCCCGGCACCTCACGACCCAGGGCCTTGGCCAGCGGCGCGCCGACGGCCAGGATCAGGCTGTGGCCATCGACTTGCGGCAACAGTTGGTCAAGAACGGCGGGCAGCGCTTCCAGGGAATCGAGGGCAAAGAACAGGTGACGGGCGTGGGCCGGCACCGGGGTGGCAAGCAGACCTTGCTGGAACGGCATGACGGGCTAATCCTCGGCAAAAGCGCGAATGCTACTGCCACAGGCCCGGCATCGCAACGCGACATGGCGTCATCAGGCCAGTAACAAACGGTTACCAAGATCGTCCAGACACGATTAGCTATCATTGCGCACCCACCTACACTCCTCGGGATCCTTCGCCCAAGAGACCGCCCATGACCGCCTCCCCCTTGCTCACCGCCCTCCTGCCGCTGGCCCTGGGCATCATCATGCTCGGCCTGGGGCTTTCGCTGACCCTCGCCGACTTCGCCCGGGTGGTGAAGTACCCCAAGCCGGTGGTGATCGGCCTGGCCTGCCAGATCCTGCTGCTGCCACTGGTGTGCTTCCTGATAGCCAACGGCTTTGGCCTTGAGTCGGCATTGGCGGTGGGCCTGATGCTGCTGGCCGCCTCGCCCGGCGGCACCACGGCCAACCTGTTCAGCCACCTGGCCCACGGCGACGTGGCGCTGAACATCACCCTCACCGCGGTCAACTCGCTGATCGCCATCCTCACCATGCCGCTGCTGGTGAACCTGTCGCTGATGTGGTTCATGGCATCGGACCAGGCCATTCCCCTGCAATTCGCCAAGGTCATGCAGGTGTTCGCCATCGTCCTGCTGCCGGTGGCCCTGGGCATGCTGATCCGTTACTGGGCGCCGCGCTTCTCCGCGCGAATGCAGAAGCCGATGAAGATCGTCGCGGCGCTGTTCCTGGCTTTCACCATCGTCCTGGCCCTGGCCAAGGACTGGCAGACCGTAGTCGAGTACGCGCCGATCGTCGGTGGCGCCGCGTTGCTGTTCAACCTGCTCAGCCTTGGCGTGGGTTACTGGGTGCCACGCCTGTTGAACATCCCGAAACGCCAGGCGATCGCCATCGGCATGGAGATCGGCATCCACAACGGCACCCTGGCCATCGCGCTGGCCCTGAGCCCGTCGCTGCTGAACAACGCGACCATGGCGGTGCCGGCGGCGATCTACAGCCTGATCATGTTCTTCACCGCGGCGGGGTTCGGCTGGTGGGTCAGCCGCGGGTAAGCACTGGAGAACGTGGCAGAGCAGCCATCGTGAGTCGAGCGCTGCCCTGCGCCTTCTGCAGCTGGAGGTCGAAGGTTTCCTCTCCAGGTCGGAGTGCTCTCCGTTTTATGTACTGTCGCCCCGTAGCTTGTTGCGTGTGTCTGACGGCGACTGGCCGTCAGCTGGGCCGTTAGGTGCACCAGCGTGGGGGGCGGCAGGCACGGAAGGGGCCGTCACTTGGTCTGGCACGGACGGTGTTGGGCGCAGCCAGTCATATACCCAATAGACGGGAGCAACAGGCCCGTACTTGATTGCCATCTTGCCGGTTTGCTTGACTACAGCCCACCGGTTCGACCAGGTCGGTTTTTTGAGCACCTCTACAAACAGTTTTGCAAAGGTGGTGGCATCCTCGACCAGCGCCAGTTTTTTGCGTACGAATTTCTTCACTAACAGCCATCCGCCAGTCGGGTTACGCTTTTTCCCAGGCGCATGCCCCGAAGGGTCGACGCTGTTGATCGGGTCACCCGCACAGTAAGCATAGGCGTTCAAACCACCCTCACCAAACGGGCTCAAGCCGTCTGGCGAGGTGAAGCGCAGCAGTGTCGGACTGTATGTCCGATAGCCATTACCCAGCAGATAGTTGCCGGACAACTTCTCTGGGGCCTGGCCATTGAAGCGCAGGAACGGACTGACCGGCCGAGTCCTGGCATCATGGCCGTGCACGGTATAGGCCAGCACCGACTGACCTGTTTCACCTTGGGCGCGCAACACCGAGCCATGGGCATCCGTGTACAGCAATCGAGAGTGGGGCACGGCCTGTCCTCTGCCGGAAAGCCACAGCGTCCTGCTTCTGGCGACCGACCACAACTGACATTTTTGCCAGGTGGGCGCCGCACGCTAGGTGACAGCCAACGCTGCGCCGGCCTTAGGAACTCTCGCGCACCATCAGCTCGAACCCCAGGTCCTGCTGACCGGTAGCCACCCGCTTGCCATCGAGCAACGCCAGCAGCGCCTGAGCAGCACCACGCCCGACCGCCGCGCGCGGGGTGCGGATCGAGGTCAGGCGTGGGACCATGTGCGCCGAGGCCGGCAGGTCGTTGAAACCGACCATAGCCACCCGGCCCGGCACTTCGATGCCTTCGCGCAACGCCTGCAGCACCGCGCCCTGGGCCAGGTCGTCGTTGCAGAAGAAGATGCCGTCGACATCCGGCGCCTTCGCCAGCAGGCGGCTGAACAGCGTGCCGCCCAGACCGATGGACGAGGGTTGCGGGTCGAGCACTTCGAGCTCGGGGGCTTGCAGACCGGCCTCGGCGAGGGCCTGACGGAAGCCTTCGGCGCGCTGCATTACCCGAGGGTCGAGTTGCGCGGCGATGAACCCCAGGCGTCGGCGGCCACGCTCGATCAGGTGCCGCGCCGCGGCGCGTCCGGCCGCATGCTGGGAGAATCCTACCGACAAGGCATCGCCCTCGCCGCCCAGCTCCATCATGTGCACGCACGGTACCTGGCTCGCGGCCAGCATCTGCCGCGAGGCCTCGCTGCGCTCGAAGCCGGTGAGCAGCACGCCGCAGGGCTGGTAGGCCAGGTAGTTGCGGATCAGGTTCTCTTCCTCGGCGATATCGTAGTGATAGTTGCCAATGAGCACTTCCAGGCCGCGGGGGCGCATCACCTCGTGAATGGCCTCGAGGGTGTCGATGAACAGCTGGTTGGACAACGAGGGGATCAACACCACCACCGACTGGCTGCGCGCCGACGCCAGCGCGCGGGCCGCCGGGTTGGCGACATAGCCAAGGCTCGCCGCCGCGGCCATGACCTTCTGCGCCAGCTCCGGTGCGACCGTACTGACGCCACGCAGGGCGCGGGAGGCGGTGATGGGGGAAACCCCGGAAAGCCTGGCGACTTCAGCCAGGGTGGGACGACCGGTAGTACGCGAGCCAGTACGGGACATGAGTATTGTAATTTTACTGCTTGCAGGAATGGGGAACGGTCACTAAGGTAGCGCTGTCTCTGGATGCAGGCAATGCAATCTTGGTAGCAGGCATGCGTTCAGCGTCCATACTGCCAAAGACAAGATCAATAACACCCGGGAGGGTGGCGCAGGATTTTCGGCTCGTCCCGACCGAGACAGCGCTATCTCACCCAGCAGGAGGTACAGATGAACACTTCCCTGTCCGCGATCGTGGTCATGGGCGTGGCCGGCTGCGGTAAAAGCAGCGTCGGCGCCGCCATTGCCACCCGCAGCGGCGGCCGCCTGATCGAAGGCGATGCCTTCCACCCCGCCGCCAACATCGCCAAGATGAGCGCCGGCATTCCCCTGAACGACGACGACCGTGCCGGTTGGCTGGTGCGCCTGGGCGAGGAGCTGCAGGCCAGCCTCGCTGCGGGTGAACGCCCGATCCTCACCTGCTCGGCCCTCAAGCGCCGCTATCGGGACACCCTGCGCCTGGCCGTGCCCGAGCTGTGCTTCGTGTTTCTCGAGCTGACCCCGCAAGAAGCCGAGAAACGCGTCCTGGCGCGCCCCGGTCACTTCATGCCGGCCAGCCTGATCGACAGCCAGTTCGCAGCGCTGGAGCCGCCGCACGCAGAGCCCCTGACCCTGGCCCTGGACGCCACCCGCCCGCTGCCTACGCTGGCCGAGGACGTGCACCAGTGGCTAAAGCCTTGCGGTGAGCAGGCGCTGGCGCGGACTGCCTGATCCGGCGGTTTTTCCGGCTCACCAAAGACAGCGCTGTCTCCATGCCTTCGCAGGCGCAATGACGCAAGACACGCGATACCAAAACAACAACGAAAAGACCGAGGTTCACGAACCATGTTCGGACTGGCTACCGATACCTTCCTGCTGCTTGACGCGCTGGTCACCATCGTCGGGCTCATCCTGCTGATCACCCATTTCAAGGTCCACCCCTTCGTCGCCCTCACCATAGCCGCGGGCTTTCTCGGCCTGACCTCCGGCATGCCGGTGGCCAAGGTGATGAAGTCGTTCCAGGACGGCTTCGGCGGCGTGCTCGGCTTCGTCGGCATCGTCCTGGCCCTGGGCACCATGCTCGGCAAGCTGATGGCCGACTCCGGCGGCGCCGACCAGATCGCCCAGACCCTGATCCGCGCCTTCGGCAAGCAGAAGGTGCATTGGGCAATGATGTTCGCCGCCTTCCTGGTGGGCATCCCGCTGTTCTTCGAGATCGGCTTCGTACTGCTGATCCCGCTGGTGTTCATCGTCGCCCGCCGCTCCGGCGTGTCGCTGGTGAAGATCGGCATCCCGCTGCTGGCGGGCCTGTCGGTGGTGCACGGCCTGGTGCCACCGCACCCGGGGCCGTTGCTGGCGATCGGCATCTTCCATGCCGACATCGGCAAGACCATCTTCTATGGCCTGCTGGTGGCCCTGCCCACTGCGGTGATTGCCGGCCCGCTGTTCGGTAATTTCATCTCGCGCTATATCCCTGGCAACCCGTCCCAGGAGCTGATGGACCAGATCGCTCGCGAGTCGAACCAGCAGAACCTGCCCAGCTTCAGCGTGACCCTGATCACCGTGCTGCTGCCGGTGGTGCTGATGCTGCTCAAGACCTTCGCCGACGTGGTACTGCCAGCCGAGCACATCGTGCGCCAGTGGATGGACCTGATCGGCCACCCTATCACCGCCCTGCTCGCTGCCCTGCTGCTGGCCTTCTACACCTTCGGTTCGGCCCGTGGCTTCAACCGCCAGCAGATCATGAAGATGCTCGACCAGAGCCTGGCCCCCACCGCCGCCATCGTGCTGATCGTCGGCGCCGGCGGCGGCTTCAAGCAGATGCTGGTGGACACCGGCGTGGGCAACGTGATCGGACAGATGGCGGTGCAGGCCGAGATCTCGCCGATCATGCTGGCCTGGCTGGTGGCGGCGGTGATCCGCATCGCCACTGGCTCGGCCACGGTGGCCACCATCACCGGTGCCGGCATCGTCGCCCCGGTGATCGACCTGGTGCCGGGGGTCAACCGCGAACTGCTGGTGCTGGCCACCGGCGCCGGCTCGTTGATCCTGTCCCACGTCAACGACGCCGGTTTCTGGCTGGTCAAGCAGTACTTCAACATGACCGTGGCCGAGACCTTCAAGACCTGGAGCATGATGGAAACCATCCTCTCGGTGGTCGGCATCATCTTCATCATGTTGCTGTCGATGGTGGTGTGACCGTTGGTCGCCGTGATGGCACCTTGCTGATGGGGTCATGGCCCAAATGAGAACAAGGCCCTGCGCAGGCAGGGCCGACTTCTTGTCATCGCAAAGGAGCTTGCCCGCATGAAACATTCCTTCCTGCTTGCCGCCCTGCTCGCCTCGCCCCTGGCCTTCGCCGCCGGTACCGGCGCCACCTACCCTGACGACCCGCACAACCCGGCGCCCAAGCCCGGCGTGGATAGCACCCTCAACCCGATTGAAAAGCCCATGCCACGGGATACCGACCCGCGGATCAAGGGCAATGACCCGGACAGCCCGCCGGCCGAGCAGAACAATGATCGCGACCTGCCGGGGATGGGGGACAGCGGCTCGGAGGGGATGGGGCGTGAAGGCGGAGGGTCGGGCAACGGCGGTAAGCCCTAAGCTTTGTGAAACCAGGCGTTACTCAGCACAGTACGATCCAGCCGGCTCCCACAGGGACCGCGCAATTGCTGAATTCTGCGCTGTACCTGTGGGAGCCGGCTTGCCGGCGATGGGCTGCATGGCAGCCCCACAAACGCGAAACTGACAGGCAATCAGCCCGCCCGCTCACCACTGCCGTTTGTCCGGCCGGGTCAACCCAAGCTTCTCGATCTTGTAGCGCAACATGTCCCTCGACAGCCCCAACAGCCGTGCCGACTTGGTGACGTTCCAGTCGGTGCGGTCGAGGGTGCGGCAGACCATGTCGCGCTCCATGTCCGGCAGGCTGGCCGCTGCCGCTGGCTCATGGCGTGGCGCCTCGAATGCCAGCACCTGCGCCGGCTGCGCCAGCGGTTCGTCGACCAAGGTCATGCACAGGTTCAACTGGTGGGCGCTGATCACCTCGCTGGGCGCCAGCAACACCGTCTGCTCGAGCATGTTGCGCAATTCGCGGACGTTGCCAGGCCAGCTGTAACCCAGCATCAGCGCCTCGGCCTCGGCCGAGAAGCGCAGGTTGGGCTTACCGTAGCGCCGCCCGTGGTGGGCCAGGAAGTGCCGGGCCAGGCGCAAGATGTCCTGGCCACGGGCAAACAGGCGCGGCACCTTGAGGGCAATGATGCGCAGGCGGAAGAACAGGTCGCGGCGGAACTTGCCCTGCTGGACCATCTGCTCCAGGTTGCAGTTGGTGGCGCTGATCACCCGCAGGTCGACCTTACGCTCCTTGACCGCGCCGATACGGCGAATGGTGCGGTCCTCCAGCAGCTTGAGCAGCTTGGCCTGCAGCACCAGGTCCATCTCGCCGATCTCGTCGAGGAACAGGGTGCCACCGTCGGCCGCCTCGACCAGGCCCACGCGACGCTCCTTGGCATCGGTGAAGGCGCCTTTCTCATGCCCGAACAGCTCGGCCTCCAGCAGGTTGGCCGGAATCGAGGCGCAGTTGAACTCGATGAACGGCCCCTTGGCCCGGCTGCCATCGAAATGCAGGGCGCGCGCCACCAGCTCCTTGCCGGTGCCGGTCTCGCCTTCGACCAGTACCGGCGGCAGGTCGCCGCTGACCATGCGCCGCTCGGCATCGAGCAGCTGCTGCAAGGTGTGCTTGAGTTCGAGCATGGCCGGCGACTCGCCGATCAAGGCCTGCAACCCGGATTTCTGCGCCTCGCGCTCCTGGTAGAACGACAGCGTGCGCTCCATGCGCTCGGCGGCCAGGGCCTTGTCCAGCATCAGCTTGAGCTCGGCCAGCACCACCGGCTTGGTGAGGTAGTGGAACGCACCCTCCTTCATGGCCAGCACGGCGTCCTCGACGTTGCCGTAGCCGGTCATCATGATCACCTTGAGCTCCGGTGCCTGCGCCACCAGCGTGCGCAACAGCTCGTGGCCGCTCATGCCAGGCAGCGAATTGTCGGTCAGCACGGCGTCGGGCCGGGCGCGCTTGATCTGCTCCAGCGCCAGTTCCGCGCTGTGGCACACCGTGACCTCGAAGCCTTTGAGGTTCAGGTAGGTGCGAATGTTGTCGGCAAGGATTTCATCATCCTCGACCACCAGGATGCTGTGCTCCATGGTCCCCTCCCGCTGCAATATTGAAAGTCAGGCTGACGCGGGTTCCTTCCTCTTCGCGGCTGGTCAGTTCAACCGCGCCGCCAAAGCGCTCCATGATCCTTTTGACCAGGGCCAGGCCAACACCCAGGCCGCCTTGCTTGGTGGTGAAGAACGGCTTGAACACCATGCGCCGCTGCTGCTCGCTCATGCCCTTGCCGGTATCGCTGAGCTGCAGTTGCGCCTGCTGCCCCTCCAGCTGGCGCACCTCGGCGCGCAGCTCGCCACCCTGGGGCATGGCCTCCAGGGCGTTGGCAAACAGGCTGTTGAGGATCTGCGTCAGTTGCAACGGCTGGCTGGCCACCCATTGCGTCGCTGGCCCGTGGAAGGCGAAGCGCACGTTGTTGCGCTCGATCTGCGGGGCGAAGGCCTGCCGCGCATCCTCGACAGCCGCCACCAGGTCGACCGACTCGGCTTCGTCGCTGGTCGGGCGCAGCGACACCAGCAGGTCGCGGACCCAGCGCGACATGCGGTCGACCTGGGTGATGATGTCGCCGATGTTCTTCTGCGCCGCCGGGCTGGCGATGTCCTGGGCCAGTTCTGCGCTGGAGCGGATATTGGCCAGCGGGTTGCGCAGGCTGTGGGCCAGCGCGGAGGACATCTCGCCCAGGGCCACATAGGTTTCGCTGGCCACCAGGCGGTCTTGCTGGTGATGCAGCAGGCTGGCGGCGCGGCGCACGATCCAGAACAGCCCGAAGTAGATCAGCGCCCCTCCGACCAGTGTGGAGGCCCAGATCAGCACATAACCGCGATGGATGCGCCGCACCAGGTCATGCGGCTCCTTGTAGATCTCGACCATCGCCAGCACCTGCTCGCCCTGGCTGTCGAACAAGGGGATGTAGTTCTCGATGAACAGGTGCCGGGGCTCGCGCTGGAACTTCTGTTCTTCGCGCTCCTCGTCGGCCTTGTGATAGCTGGCCGACACCGACTTTCGCGAGCGGAAAGCGTGCTCCAGGTCGTCATCTTCATCGATGCGCTGGCCGATCAGCTGCGGGTTGGTCGACCACGCCACCGTACGGTCGCGGGCATAGACATTGGCTAGCAAGGTGTCGGGGAGGTGCGCGACGTGGTCAAGGAACTCTACCCTTGTCGACTCGGCCTGTTGAGGGGTGAACTGCAGGTGCTGCTGGTCGAGGCGCGGATCGAGCAATTCACCCATGGTGATACCCGGCGGCAGCTGCGAGTGCCGCACCTCGGCCTGCGCCATGGCCTGGATGAACTGGGCGGTGAGCATGGCATCGCGCTCCACGCTGTCGCGCACCACGAAACGGGTCGAAACGTAGCCCAGGCCACCGGCCACCGAGGCGATGATCAGCAGACTGACCAGCGAGAACCAGCGTAGCAGGTTGAACTCCTGCAACGGTGTGGCCAACTCGCTAGCGGGCGGCGCGGCCTTGTCGGGGGCACTGTTTTCGAGCGTCTGCATCGCGTCGTCCCACCTGGAGGCCGATGAGGCTCACCGGCATGCTGCTCTGCTACTGGCAGTAGCAAAGTGAATCCACCGAGCCCCTGCCGAAAGTTTCAGCGCGGGCTGAAAGAGTGACAGCAAAAACCTGGCCAATAACGGTGTACTGGTTTTTTCTTTTTAGATCATTGGCTTGTAACGTTTTCTTGATTTCACTCTTTGGGTAAACCCCCACTGTTGGGTATAGGTTACCCAATTGATAACAATTACATATAAATCAATATCTTATGAAAGGAATTTAATGTTAGAGATTAAATACCTGTCACCTTGAAATTCAATATTACCCGGGTCCCCGCCCCCTCACGACTGCTCAACCGAACCGAGCCGCCGAAGCGCTCCATGATCCTCTTGACCAGCATCAGCCCCACCCCAACGCCGCCTTGCTTGGTGGTGAAAAATGGCCGGAACGCCAGGCGCTGCTGTTGTTCATTCATGCCCTTGCCAGTGTCCGAAAGCCGCAGGCTCAGGCTGCGGCGGTCGTGGCGTACCACTTCGACCCGTAGCTCGCCACCGGCCTCCATGGACTCCAGAGCGTTGACGATCAGGCAACTGAAGATCTGCCCAAGCAGCACCGGTTGGCCCAGCACCTTGACGCTCGGCAGCTCAGGCACAAGCAAGCGCACGCCGCCGCGCTCAAGCGCCTGGGTGAACGCCTGCAGGCTGTCGCGCAGGCTCTGCGCCACATCCACCGGCACGGCCTCGTCACCGAGCGGTCGCAACGACTGCAACAGCTCACGCACCCACTGCGACATTCGGTCGACCTGGCTGATGATGTCGCTGATGTTCTTCTGCGCCGGGCCATCGTCGAAAGCCTGGGCCAGTTCGGCGCTGGAGCGAATGCTGGCCAGCGGGTTGCGCAGACTGTGGGCCACCGCCGACGACACCTCGCCCAGGGCCACGAAGGTTTCGTTGCCGATCAGCCGCTGCTGCTGCACCGCCATCAGCCGCGCGGCGCGGCGCATGATGCCGTACAGGCCGACATACACCAGGCCCGCACCCACGGCGATGGCCAGCCAGATCAGCAGCAGGCCGTGCTCGATGCGCGCGATCAGGTCGTGGGGTTCCTTGTAGATTTCGACCATCGCCATGACGTTTTCGCCGTCGGCGTCGAACAAGGGGATGTAGTTCTCGATGAACAGTTGCTCGGGCGGGGTGACGAACTTCTGCTCGCTGCGCGCCTGCTCGAAGTCATGGTAGCTGGCCGACACGCGCATCTTGTACTCGAAGGCCCGGTCGAGGTCGTCATCCCATGCGATCAGCTTGCCGATCAGCGCCGGGTTGCTCGACCAGATCACCGTGCGGTCGGGTGCGTAGATATTGGCCAGGAGCATGTCCGGCAAGTGCGCAATATGGTCGAGGAACTCGCCACGGGCTCGGCGCCGCGCCTCGGGATCGACATCGGGCAAGGCATGGTCGGTACGTGGGTCGAGCAATTCGCCCATGGTGCGCACATTGGGGATCGCGACATGACGCACTTCGGCGTCAGCGATGGAGGTAATGAACTGGGCGGTGAGCAAGGCATCGCGCTCCACGCTCTCGTCAATGATGAAGCGGCTGGAGATCACGCCCAGGCCGCCCCCCACCGACAGGATGATCGCCAGGCTGACCCAGGCGTACCAACGCAGCATGTGGAATGGCTTGCGCGCCGGGCCGGCTTCACTCGGCTGCAGCGTGTCGTGACGGGGGGCGAGGTCCATGGCGGGCTCCACGACTGGGCACCTTTACAGGTTATAGCCCAAAGTTGGGGAAAGCATGGCTCAGGTGAGGCTATTGAGCGCGTGAGGGCCGGCAGGTGCTCACCGCGTCCCTTGCAGACGCTGCAAGGATCACGGAGCCCCCCTCAAAGCGGCGCATCCCCAGCCAGCCCGCGCAGCAGGCGATAGTCACGCAACACATTCGGCACGTAGCGCTGGGTCTCGGCGAACGGCGGTACCACCCGCCCACGGCTGAGAACCGCCTCAGGCCCCGCGTTATAGGCCGCCACGGCCAAGGTGATGTCGTTGTCGAACAACGTGAGCATGCGCTTGAGGTAGCGCGCCCCACCCTGCACGTTGGCCTGTGGATCGAGTACATCCTTGACACCCATCTCCTTCGCCGTGTCCGGCATCAGTTGCATCAGCCCCGCCGCACCTTTGGCCGAGCGAGCCTTGGGGTTATAGCCGGACTCGGCCTTGATCAGCGCATGCAGCAACGCCTGGGGTACACCGTGGGCCAGCGCGGCGGCCGCCACCAGGTCGGCGTAGGGTCGCCCGGTGATCAGTTGCGCATTGACCGGCCCGCCCGCTGTCGGGCGTTCGCTGATGACCCGGTCGTAGTGCCGGCCAGGCCGGTGCACGTTGGACAGCACGAAGCCGCCCTTGCCATCGCTCGAGACATAGATGTCGGCCTGGGCGGCGAATGCCATCAGCCCCGCCACCAGCCCCAGGATCAGTCCTCGCATGTCGTTCGCCTCCCGCCGCAAATAACCCAAGCGTGCCCCCCGAAGTGGGGGAGATGCCCCGTTAACCCGGGCTTTGCGACTACGACGCAAGCCGCGTGCCGCCTCTGCGGCCCATGGCGCAAGGGCCCGGGGCAGACGTGCACGGCTGTTGCATGGCTGGGGTAAATGCACCGGAGGGTTTCACCATGCAACGCAGCATCCGTACCCAACGCGGCTTCACCCTGCTTGAACTGTTGGTGGTGCTGGTGGTGCTGGGCCTGTTGGCCGGCATCGTCGCGCCCAAGTACTTCAGCCAGCTGGGCCGCTCCGAGGCCAAGGTGGCCCGGGCGCAGATCGAGGGGCTGGGCAAGGCCCTGGACCTCTATCGCCTGGAGGTCGGCCACTACCCCAGCAGCGAGCAGGGCCTGCAGGCCCTGGTGGTCGCGCCAGGTGGCGAAGCGCGCTGGTCGGGCCCCTACCTGCAGAAGGCCGTGCCACAGGACCCTTGGGGCCGCCCCTACATCTACAAGCAGCCCGGCGAGAACGGCAGCGAGTACGACCTGCTGTCGATGGGCAAGGACGGCCAACCCGGTGGTGACGGCGAAAACGCCGAAATCACCAGCTGGCAATGAGGAACCCGGCCATGCGCTATCAGCTCAAGGCCCTGGGCAGCCAGGGCGTGGTGCAATTGCAGGTGGAGGCCGAGGACAGCGACCAGGCCCGGCGCCAGGCCGAGGACCAGGGGCTGCGCGTGCTCAGCGTGCGCAGCCAGGGGCTGGCCCTGCGACGACGCGTGGCGGCGTTCGACCTGATGCTGTTCAGCCAGGAGCTGACCACCTTGCTCGGCGCCGGCCTGCCGCTGATCGACGCCCTCGAGAGCCTGACCGAGAAAGCCCCGGGCGGCGCGACGCGCAAGACCCTGGAGCAACTGGTGCGCCAACTCTATGAGGGGCGCTCGCTGTCCCAGGCCCTGGCCCAGCAGCCGCGGGTGTTCCCCACCCTGTACGTGGCCCTGGTGCAGTCCAGCGAGCGCACCGGCGCATTGGGCGATGCCCTCACCCGCTACATCAGCTATCGCCAGCGGCTGGATCTGGTCCGCCAGAAGCTGGTCGGTGCCTCGGTCTACCCGCTACTGCTGTTGCTGGTGGGCGGCGGCGTGGTGCTGTTCCTGCTGGGGTACGTGGTGCCCCGCTTCAGCCTGGTGTTCGAGGGCATGGGGACCGAACTGCCGTGGCTGTCGCGAGTGCTGATGCAGATCGGTCTGTTCCTGCATGCCCAGCAGTTGCCGCTGGGGCTGGGTACGCTTGTCGGCGTCGGCACCCTCGTCGCCCTGCGCCGCCACCCGGCCGTGCGCCGTGGCGCCGGCCGCCTGCTGCTCCGACTGCCCGCGCTGCACCAGCGCCTGATGATGTATGAGCTGGCGCGCTTCTACCGGTCGCTGGGGATCTTGCTGCAAGGGGGCATTCCCATCCTCACCGCGCTGGGCATGGCCCGCGGCCTGCTGGGCAGCACTGCGGCCGAGGGTCTGGAGCAGGCCAGCCAACGGGTTGCCGAGGGCCTGCCGTTGTCCGATGCGCTGCAGGCCGGCCAACTGGTGACCCCCGTCTCGTTGCGCCTGCTGCGTGCCGGCGAACAATCGGGCAACCTGGGTGAGATGCTCGAGCGTTGCGCCGACTTCCACGACCAGGAAATCGGCCGCTGGGTAGAGTGGTTCGTGAAATTGTTCGAGCCGCTGTTGATGACCTTTATCGGCCTGCTGATCGGGCTGATCGTGATCCTGATGTACATGCCGATCTTCGAACTGGCATCAAGCATTCACTAATGCTTGCAGGCAAATGCAGTGATCAGTAGTCGAAGCGCTCCACCGCCCTGCGTCGCTCGTTGTCGTCGCGTCGGTCATACCCGGCGGTGGTCTGGATATTGGCGTGGTGCGCAAGCTTCTGCGCGATCGACAGGTCGTGTTCCTCGATCACCCGGGTGATAAATGCCCGGCGAAAATCATGGGGCATGATCTTGGCGCCCACCTGTGCCCCGCGCTGGCGGGCGATGTAGTAGATGGCGTGCTTGGTGATGCGCGCGCGGGTGATGTGGCTGCCACGGCGGATGCGGTTGAACAGGAAGCTGTCGTCACGCTCGCCGGCCGGCAGGTGCTGGCGACGCAGGTCGAGCCAGGCCTGCAACTTGTCGAAGGCCCAGGCCGGGGCATACTTGACCAACTGACGGTTGCCCTTGGCCAGCACTTGCACGCTGCGCTCCTGGAAATCCACCTGGTCAAGGTTCACATCGACCGATTCCGATTTGCGCATCCCGGTGCCGTAGAGCAACGCCAGGATGGCTGCGTCTCGCACACCCTGTGGGCGCGGGTCGGCGGCGCACACGTCCATCAGCTCGCGGATCAGGCTGCGCCGCAAGTTGCGCCCCGGTGGCAGGCGGCTACCAGCTGCTGGCTTGACCTCGCGGATCATCAACAACTGCTCGTGCTCGATCAAACCCTGGCGCCAGGCTTCGTTCATCACTCCACGCACGGCATTGACGTACAACGACGATGTGTTGGGCGCGTAACCATCGGCACGCAGCGCAGCGACCAGGGCGATCACATGGCCAGGCTCGAGGCGGTGCCAGGGCACCTCGGCGATATCGCAGTCGGCAAACCCGAGGCGGTCGGCGGCGTCCTGAAGGATGTAGCGCATGGTCAGCTGGCTGGACGGGGCCAGACGGGCGAGGTACTGCAGCAGTGGATTGCGCAGGAGGTCGGTCACAACGGGGATCCTGTAGCAAAGCCGCCCTGGTTATCGAGGCAAGGCGAAGCAAAGCGAGTCATTTAAACCATGACAAAGGTCAAAAAGACTACATCATAAAGAAGTCATAATAACTACAAATAGTGCCATCACCTTGATATTCAAGGCTTTTGAACGCTGGCATGGTTCGTGATGGTACCCCATTCAACCATTTCGATCGAACCAAGGTCCTCGCCATGCTCGTCCAGCCGATCACCGCCCGCCCCCGCCAGGCTCTCTGGGCCCTGGGTTTTCGACCCTTCTTCCTCGGCGGCAGCCTGTTCGCCCTGGTTGCCCTGCTGTTGTGGTCCGGCGTGCTCGTCGGCATATACGAGCTCGAACCGGCCGGCGGAATGCTCGCCTGGCACCGTCACGAAATGCTGTTTGGCTTCGCTGTGGCCATAGTCGCCGGCTTCCTGCTCACGGCGGTGCAGAACTGGAGTGGCATCCCGGGTCTCAGTGGCCGACCGCTGCAGGGACTGTTCCTGCTCTGGCTGCTGGGCCGGGCAAGTTGGTTCCTGCCCTTGCCCGCCTGGCTCCTGGTGCTGATAGAGGGCGCGTTCCTGCCCCTGGTGGCGCTGGCCCTGGCGCGACCGATCATCCAGCGACGGCTGCGCAACAACTACCCCATCATCGGCCTGGTATTGCTCATCGCGGCTTGCCAGTGGCTGACCCTCATAGGCTGGCTGCGCGACGACCCGCTGTGGCAACGGCGAGGCGTACTCGCCGGGCTGTGGCTGGTGGCGGCGATGATGAGTGTGATAGGTGGCAGGGTCATCCCGTTCTTCACCCGCCGTGGCTTGGGCATCATGAGCCCGACGCCGGCCCGGCCATGGCTGGACCGCGCCTGCCTGCTGGGCAGCGTGGCGCTGCCGCTGACCTATGTGCTTGGACTCAACGACGCATCACACCCCCTGATGGCCGTGCTGTTCGCCGCCCTGGCCGTGCTGCATGGTGTGCGCCTGGTGCTGTGGCACGACCGTGGCCTGTGGCATATGCCGCTGCTGTGGTCGCTGCACCTGGCCTACGCCTGGCTGATTCCCGCCTGCCTGGGGTTGGCGCTGTGGCATGCCGGGGTGCCGATCAACCCTAGCCTGGCCGCCCATGCACTGACGGTCGGCGCCATGACCGGGCTGATCGTGGCGATGATGGCGCGGGTCAGCCTGGGGCATACCGGACGCCCTCTTCAGGTACCCCGCAGCATGAGTTGGGCATTCGCACTGATCCAGCTGGCGGCACTGGCGCGCGTGATCGTAGCGCCGTTCACGCCGCTGGGGCTGGGGTTGTCGGTATTGTTCGCCAGCGCGGCGCTGCTGCTGTTCCTCTGGCACTACCTGCCGATCCTGCTGCGTGCGCGGGTGGACGGCATGCCGGGCTAGCGGGCTGGCCCCGCGACAGGGCCGCATCTGGTCTACAGTTGAAGTCACGTTCAACCGCCAAGGGACCGCATGGCCTTCCACCACCTCACTCGCACCCACCCGCGCCTGAGCATTGCCACCCTGGCCGGCCTGCTCGGCGGCTGGCTGATCCCCGCCGGCGATACCGTGCAGCATATCCTCGTCGGCTGGAACCTCGGCGTCTGGCTTTACCTGGCCATGGTCCTGTGGCTGAGCCTGCGGGCCAATGCCGAGCGGGTGCGCAAGGTCGCCCGCATCGAAGATGAAAACGCCGGCCTGGTGCTGATCACCGTGTGCGTCTCGGCCATCGCCAGCCTGGCGGCGGTCACCCTGCAACTGGTGTCCAGCCGCGGCCTGGAAGGCAGTGCCCTGGCCTTGCACTACCTGTACACCGGGCTGACGGTGGCGGGTTCCTGGTTGCTGATCGGCTGCATCTTCAGCCTGCACTACGCCCGACTGTTCTACACCGGTGACCGCCATGAGCCCCCGCTGCGCTTTGCCGATGGCGAGCGCAACCCGGACTACTGGGACTTTCACTACTTCTCGTTCACCATCAATGTCGCCGTGCAAACCTCGGACATCGGCGTCGGCGGGCGGGCCATGCGTCGGGTGGTGCTGGCCCACTCACTGGTAGGCTTCGTGTTCAATACGGCGATCCTGGGGTTCACCATCAATATCGCCGCCGGACTGCTCGGATAAAGCAACTGACAGAACTGTCAGTGGACAGCCGGACATTGTCGAGGCCAATCTCCGTCATGCCTTGTTTGTTCGGAGTTTCGGATCATGACGCGGATGGCTGCAATGCAGTGCGATCGGGCAGGTAGCGTTATGGGCACGACCGCTATCCCCTCAAATCGGGCCTACTCGCCTTACGGGCACTGCAAGACTGTCAAGACAAGAACATTGCTTGCCTATACCGGGCAACCTTTCGAACGGTCTGCACATGGCTATCTGCTGGGCAATGGGTATCGCTTGTACGTTCCTTCGCTGATGCGCTTTGTGCAAGCAGATGGGTTGTCGCCTTTCAACAAAGGAGGGATCAATAGCTATGGCTATTGTCAGGGCGACCCGGTAAACAGATCGGACACAAATGGCCGCCAGTGGAGGCGAACAACGCAGCAACCATTACCATCAAGCAACCTGTCAAACATGTCCCTCATGTGTTTCTTGCATGAGGCTAATCCTGGGAACCAGAGAGAGGTGCTGCACACTGCCGAGTTTGCTTTGAAGATGGCCCAGCATGCCAACCTCATGTTTCAAAAAGGAGCCGTTTCGCTAGACAGCATAGGCCTCCACAGTTCTGCTCTCGTTGTGGCATCCGTTCCCGCTGTAATGATCTCGATCAAACTCTATCTGCAGGGGGAAGATCGTTTCCTCGTATTCCCCACAGATCTACTTGACCACCTACGCCCTACAAGCACATTGCAGCCCCCTACGTCACCTGGCAGTCAAGTCAATCAGGCCCTGCCTCATGGTGCCGTCCAACCCGGGACCGTATTCCAGGTCTCCGGCAACATTGAATCCATCCGCCAAACGCCGGACACACGCGATGATTCGCCGACATAGATGCTCGAGTAGCTGCGCATCGAGCACCAACCCCATTCGCACATGTCCTGCCGCACTGGGACCGAAGCCGGCACCCGGCAACACTGCCATGCCCTCCTCGTCCAAAAGACGCTGGGCGAATGCTTGGGCGTCGAGCCCAGTACCTCGTATATCCAACATCACGAACATGCCGCCGGCCGGCCGGTGAACATGAATGCCTGGGCACTCTTCCAGCACCGCGCACACTCGGTCGCATCGTTCACGATATGCATCGCGCATCCGCAGCAGGTCGTCCCGCCCCTGCTCCAGGGCCACACAGGCCGCCTGCATGACGAACTCTGGTAGGCCGAACAGCATGCTCATCACCAGGTTACCGAGGTGTCGGGCGAATTCCGGCGGCCCGATCACCCAGCCGACGCGCCAGCCACTCATGGCGTGGGACTTGGACAGGCTGCCGATCGACACACAGCGCTCGGTCATGCCCGGCAGGCCCAGCGGATTCGCTGCCTCGCCGTCGTAAAGCAGTGACTGGTAGACATCGTCGCAGATCAGCCACAAGTCGTATTCCTGGCACAACCGCGCCAGGCACTTCAGATCAGCCAGGCCGATTACCGTCCCCGTGGGGTTGTGCGGGCTGTTGAGCAGAAGCCCGCGAGTGCGCGGCGTGATCGCCCGGGCCACTTCCGCTGGGTCCAGGCGGAACCCCTGCTCCGGCCGCACCGGCACCTGCACGGCGCGCGCGCCGCAGGCACCGAAAACCGTCTGATAGGTGACGTACATGGGCTCGGCGACGATCACCTCGTCATCCGCCTCGAACAGGCACTGGCAGGTCGCGAACAGCCCGCACTGGGCCCCGGCGGTCACCACCACACGCTCGGGGTCGGCCAGCTGACAGTGGCGCGCCACAGCCTGGCGCAGGGCGAGGCTGCCGCGCACATCGCTGTAATGGGTTTCGCCTCGACGCAGGCTGGCAACAGCCGCCTCGACCACCGGGGCTGGCGTGTCGAAGTCTGGATCGCCCACCGACAGCAGGAAGATCTCGCGCCCCTGACGGCGCTGCTCAAGGGCCTGATAGTGGATGTCCCAAGCCGCAGCTGCGTGACCGGCGATGCGTTGGGTGAGCGTGGAATACCGCATGACTGTCTCCCTGTCTGCCGGCCGGCACCGCTGGTCCGAAAAGCGCTGAGGGTAAACATAGCAGAGCGCTGCTGGCTGCCGGGCGCCACCCACGGGGAAAACGTTTGCCTGGCCCCTGCGAAACCACCGTTCATCGTGACAGGACTGTGAAGGCCGTCATGCATTAGTACATCTGCCATATTTTCCTGCGAATACTGACATGGCAGGTGCTAAGGTTAGAG
The DNA here is from genome assembly GCF_021283165.2 of Pseudomonas soli. NCBI lineage: Bacteria > Pseudomonadati > Pseudomonadota > Gammaproteobacteria > Pseudomonadales > Pseudomonadaceae > Pseudomonas > Pseudomonas soli. Next base: position 2,959,586 of record NZ_CP128543.1, on the reverse strand, counting down.
TCCTGACGGCCAGGACGGTGTACCCTGATACGGCTTTGCAATCACCACGTTCACGAACAAGGAGGCTGGCATGAACAAGATGACGTTCCCCAACGCCTGCCAGGTGATGCGTTGGCATTTTCATCCGCTTGGTTTCGAGGCCAGCATGGACGCTCCGCGCAGCATGGTCGCCCGGCTGTTCGACCGTGCCACCGGCGAGACGCTGCTGGCCATTGCCGGCATTCCCTGCGCAACCATCATGCACGCCACCGATGTCGAGCGGATCATCGAGGCCGTGGAGGCCGAGATGGAGACCTTCGACCTGCTCGCCAGCCCACTGCGCAGCGCTGTCTAGCCTACCTGAGCCTGACGCGCATTGAGCGCCTGCAATCCTTTCATGAACTGGTCGGGCGGTACCGGCTGGCCAAGCAGATAACCTTGCAGCGAATCGCAACCCAGGCGGGTGAGGAATTCCTGCTGGCCGTCGGTTTCGACGCCTTCGGCGACAATGCGCAAGCCCAGTGCCTGGCCCAGGGCGACGATGGCCGAGACGATCGCTGCGTCATCGCTATCCTGCTCCAGGTCGCGCACGAAACCGCGGTCGATTTTCAGTTCGTTAGCCGGCAGGCGCTTGAGGTACATCAGGCTGGAATAGCCGGTACCGAAATCATCGATGGACAGGTCCACGCCCATGTCCGAGAGGCGCTGAAGCACCTGGAGACTGGCGTCGGCATCGCGCATGGCAGTGGTTTCGGTGATTTCCAGGGTCAGGCGATTGGCCGGCAGGTCGTTTTCCTCCAGCGCCCGCGCCACGCTGTCGACTAACCCGACATGGCAGAACTGGATGGCCGACAGGTTCACCGCAATTCGCCATTGCTCATTGCCTTGGCCCAGCCACTGGCGCATCTGCCGACAGGCTTCACCCAACACCCATTCGCCGATCGGTATGATCAGCCCGGTCTTTTCCGCCAGGCCGATAAAACGGTCCGGCAGCATCAGCCCATGTTGCGGGTGTTCCCAGCGCAGCAGGGCCTCGGCACCGATGGGCAGACGCTGCGCGGCATCGAACTTGGGCTGATAGTGCAGGCGGAACTGGCCATGGTCCAGGGCCGTGCGCAGATCCTGCAGCAGCTGCAGTTGCTGGCGCGCATTGCTGTTCATCGAACCATCGAAAAAGCTGTAACCGTTCTTGCCGGCGCTCTTGGCGTGGTACATGGCGGCGTCGGCGTTGCGCAGCAGTTCGTGCTGGTCCAGGCCGTTGCCGGGATACATCACGATGCCCAGGCTCGCCGACAACTGCAGGTCATGCTCGGCCACACGGAACGGCTTGGACATCAGGTTGACTTGCTTGGCCGCGACATTCATGGCGTCATCCGGCTCGTCCAACTCCACCAGCAGCACGAATTCGTCACCGCCGATGCGCGCCAGGGTGTCCTGGCTATGCAGGTGGCCGCGCAACCGCGCCGCCACCGCCTTGAGCAGCAAGTCGCCGACATGGTGGCCGAAGGCGTCGTTGACCGGTTTGAAGCCGTCCAGGTCGATGAACATCAGCGCGAAACAGCCCCCCTGCTCTGCAACGCGGCCGATGGCCTGGTCGATCCGGTCGGCCAGCAGCGTGCGGTTGGGCAGCCCGGTCAGGGTGTCGTGCAAGGCCAACTGGGTCAGTTCCTGGTTGGCCAGGGTCAGCGAGCGTGCCAGTTCCGCCGTACGCGCTTCCAGCCGGGCGTCGAGCACCGAAGTCAGCAAGGCCACCGCCAGCACTGCCAAGGTAGTGATCAGCACCAGGTAATCCAGGCCGTCCCCCGCCAATCCCGTGGTCAATGCCCCGCAGAAACTGCCCGCAGGGAAATTGGCCGCCGCCATGCCGGTGTAGTGCATGCCGACGATGGCGATCCCCATCACCACCGCCGCCACGCCACGGATCTGCCGTACATAGGGCGTGTGCTGGCGCAGGCGGAAGGCTATCCAAAGCGCCGCCGCCGAAGCCCCCACCGCGATGGCCAGGGAGGCGCCGAACAACGTCGGATCGTAGTCGATGCCCGGTTGCATGCGCAGAGCGGCCATGCCCATGTAGTGCATGCAGGCGATGCCGGTGCCCATGATCAAGGCACCGAAGGCCAGTTGTAGCCAAGGTAGCTTTGGCTGGCTCACCAGCCACAGGGCGAAACCCGACGAAGCCACCGCGATCAGCAGCGACAGGCCGGTCAGCGCAGTGTCGTAACCCAGCTCGATGGGCAGGCTGAACGCCAGCATGCCGATGAAGTGCATCGACCAGATGCCGATTCCCATGGCCAGCGCTCCGCCGCCCATCCACAGGTACACCGCCCGGCCCTTGGCCGTGGCGATGCGCCCGGTCAGGTCCAGGGCCGTGTAGGAGGCAAGGATGGCCACGCACAGCGAGATCAACACCAGCGAGGAGGAGTAGCTACCGATCAGCATTCGCACTTCCAGGAACGAACCCGGCAGGCCGGGGAAAAGCCGATGATTGTACTCAAGCTTTGCTGAAACGCACGGGCTTTTCGCGCTTCTTGATGGATCCAAAATCCGCTCGCAAGCCCTGCAGTGAAGGGGTTAGAGCCTTTGCGCGAGTAACTGGAGGCATAATGCCACTTGTCGTTTGCTTGTGCTCATGGCATCGACCGCGGGCAAACCCATCGATCTGTTATCCCTGACCACGAGAAACACCAAGCCAAGCGAAGCGACTCCGGCTAAGCTCAACACACCACCACGCCGTTCCCGGAGCCTGCAATGGCCACCCTGCCCCGGCATGCAGTGCGCCTCGCCCTGCTCGCCATCACCTTGTTCGTCTCGACCGGTTGTTCGAACAAGCACGCCAGCACCCGCTACGCCGCCCAAGGCTCCAACTGCTATGCCAAGGCGCTGCCCAGCAGCGGCGAAGGCGGCCTGGCATTCGGTCCGACACTGGCCATGGCGAGCAGGAAGTCGCTGGACAGTTGCATGCGCTACGCCGGCAGGTCCGGGGGCACGCCGCGGACCTGCCAGGTCGTCGTGGCCAAGTGCAAGAGCTGAGCTAGCTTGACAGCGCTGCGTCAGCCCGATTCACTTTCCGGCCTGTTGACGCTGCCAGCGCTCCAGGTTTTCGGCCACCAGTTGTTCGGGCAAGGGCCCTGCCACCAGCTCACGCATCTTGCGCGCCAGCTGTTCGCGCAGTGCCGGCTGGTTGCAACCCGACTTGTGCGATAGCGCCAGGTACAGCCCTTCGCTGGACACCGGCGGCTCAAGTACCTCCAGCTCCTTTTCCTTGCCCAACGTGCGCGCCAGGGCCATGCCGGGATACTGCTCGAAGATCACGTAGTCGCTGCGCCTGAACAGCAACTTCTGGAAGGCCTGGGTGGCGCTGGGCACTGCTTCGAGGTGGAGCTGCGCCCGGGCGTAGTCGTCGAACGCCTGGCCATGGCTATTGTTGACCAGCGTTCCGCCGCGTCGCCCCTTGAGGTCGGACCAGTCGCTGTAGGCGAAGCCCTCGCCCTTGCGCACCCAGACCACGCTGGAATTGAACAGAAATGGCGGGCTGATGAAGTCGGTCAACAGTTCGCGCGCCTGGGTACGAAAGTAGCCGGCGAGCATGTCGATGCGCCCGCTGCTCACTTCCTCCTGCGCCCTGGACCACGGCCCGACATACACCACATCCACCACCAGGCCGAGGTCCTTGGCCACCTCCTTCAGCAGGTCGGCATTGGCCCCGATAAGTTGCTCGGGGTTATGCGGGTCGCGCCAGAGATAAGGTGGGTACTCCGGGTTGCCGGTGGCGGTGAGGTGCTTGCAGCTGTCTGTGGCCAGGCCGTGCAGTGGAATAACTGCCAGCAGGCACGACAACCACACAGACAAGCCCAGACAACGTCCGCTCATGGCGTTCCTCGTGCAATGGATTGTGCCACCGACGAGGTGGCTTTACCCAGTTTGCACGAGAAATGGCCAAACGCCACGTGCCATCTGGCTATCTGTGATGCGGTACAGCGTCACGGGGTAAGGCGCAAACAGCAGGTCACTGCTCGGCCAACTGCGTTCGAGCATCCCAACCACCGCCAAGCGCCGCGATCAACTGCACGCTCGCCACCAGCCGCCCCTGCAACAGCGTCAATACACTACGCTCGCTACTGAGCGCCGTGGTCTGCACGTTCACCACGTCCAGGTAACCGATCAGCCCGGCCTTGTACTGGTTCTCGGTCAAGCGTAACGACTCCCGCGCCGCCTCGAGCGCTTCCTGCCGGACAACGGATTCGTCCCCATACACCTTGAGCTGCACCAGGTAGTTCTCGACCTCCTTGAACCCATCCAGCACGGCCTGCCGGTACTGCGCCACGGTCTGGTCGTACACCGCCACGCTGCGGTCCACCTCGGCGCTACGCTTGCCGGCATCGAACAACGTCAACGCCAACTGCGGGCCGACGGACCAGTAACGGTTGGGAAGCTCGATCCAGTTGTTGAAACTGCTGCTGGAGTACCCGCCATTCATGCTCAGGGACAGGTCGGGGAAGTACGCCGCCCGGGAGACGCCGATGTTGGCGTTGGCCGCCATGACCTTGCGTTCGGCTGAAGCGATGTCGGGCCTGCGCTCGAGCAACTGCGAAGGGAGCGACACCGGCACCTGCGGCAATGCCGGAATGTCGCCGCTCGCGGCCAGGGCGAAGTCGGCCGGGGCCTTGCCCATCAGCACGGCAATGGCGTTTTCGTACTGCGCGCGTTGCCAGGCCAGGTCAATAAGGTCGGCCTGGGTGCTCTTGAGCTGGGTACGTGCCTGGGCTACGGCATCCGGCCCGGCAACCCCGGCGCGATACTGGTTCTCGTTCATCTTCAACGACCGTTCATAGGCCGCTACCGTGGCCTCGAGCAAGCGTTTCTGCGCGTCGATGACCCGCAGTTGCAGGTAGTTCTGCACCAGCTCCGACTGCTGGCTCAGGCGAATGGCCGCCATATCGGCGAAGCTGGCCTCGGCACTGGCCTCGTTGGCGTTCATGGCTTCACGCAGCTTGCCCCACAGGTCGATTTCCCAGCTCACGCCGAGTTGCGCGTTGTAGGTATCGCGGATGCCACTGCTGTTGTTCGACAGGCTCGAGCTGGAGCTCCCGGTGCCCTGGGCCGAACGGTTCTTCCCAACGGTGAGGTTCAATGAGGGGAACAGCGCGGCGCGGCTGCTGCGCACCAGCGCCTGGGCCTGACGATACTGCGCTTCGTACTGCGCCACCGTCTGGTTGCTGCGGTTGAGCTCTTCCACCAGGGCGTCGAGCTGCTTGTCGCCATACAGCTCCCACCATGCCCCGCGGGCGATGGCATCGGATGGGTTGGCCTGGGTCCAGCCCTGGGCCTGCTTGAACTGCAGCGGGGTGCTGAGTTCCGGGCGATGATAATCCGGGCTCAAGGTACAGGCGCTGAGCATGGCCACGCACAGCCCGGCGCTGACCAGCCGCGAGCCGCGCCCATGGGTGAGCAGCCTGAGGGCACGATGGATTCGGGAGTGGGCAAAGTTCATAGCGGGGTATCCAGGGCAGCATCGGTGCGCACGCCGCGCCAACGGTTGAACCGGTGGCGCAGGCGATCGAGGTACAGATAGACCACGGGGGTGGTGTAGAGGGTGAGGATCTGGCTGAACACCAGGCCGCCGATGATGGTCAGGCCCAACGGCTGGCGCATCTCGGCGCCCTCGGCGCGGCTGAGCAGCAGCGGCAGCGCGCCGAGGATCGCGGCCAGGGTGGTCATCAGGATCGGCCGCAGGCGCAGCAGGCAGGCACGGCGGATCGACGCCTCCGGTGACAAGCCTTCATGGCGCTCGAGTTGCAGGGCCAAGTCGATCATCAGAATGGCGTTCTTCTTCACCACGCCGATCAGCAGGAACAGCCCGAGCAGCGAGATCAGGCTGAACTCGCCACCGGTCAGGTACAGTGCCAGCAAGGCGCCGACCCCTGCCGAAGGCAGCGTGGAGAGGATCGTCAATGGGTGGATGTAGCTTTCATACAGAATGCCCAGCACCAGGTACACCAGCACCAGGGCGCCGAGGATCATGAACGGCTGGCCTTGGGCGGTCTTGGTGAACGCGTCCGCGTCGCCACCGAGCTTGGCGATCACCGATTCGGGCAGGCCAAGCCTGGCCACCGCCCGCTCCAGCGCGGCCAGGGCCTGGTCGGGGCTGTAGCCTTCGGCAACATCGAACGAGATGTCTTCGGAGGCGAACTGGCCTTCGTGGCTGACGCGGTCGTTGGCCAGGCTGTTCTCATAGCGGGCGAAGGTGGACAGCGGCACCCGGGCGCCGTCGGCGGTGATCACCTGCACCTGCTCCAGGGTACTCGGGTCCCAGGCGTATTTCGGGTTGATCTCAAGCACCACCTGGTACTGGTTGAGGCTGTCGTAGATGGTCGAGATCTGTCGCTGGCTGTAGGCGTTGTTGAGCACCGCGGTGACCATGTCCATGTCGATGCCCAGGCGCTTGGCCTGGTCACGGTCGACCACCAGGGTCACCTGCTGGGTGCCAGCACCGTCACGGGCGTCGATGGCGGTCAGCTCGGGCAGTTTGCGCAGCTCGGCGGCGACCTTGGGGAACCATTCGCGCAAAGCGGCCAGATCGCCGCTCTGCAAGGTGTACAGGTACTGGGAGGTGGTCTGGTCGCGCCCGCCGCCACCGAGTTGCAGGTCCTGGTCGGCCATCAGGTACAGGCGCCCGCCGGGTATCTTCGGCAGGTCCTTGCGCAAGCGGTCGATGACTTTCTGCGCATTCTCCTTGCGCTCGGCGATCGGTTTCAGTCGTACTAGCACGAACGCATTATTGGTACCACTGTTGCCGCCAATGAAGCCGGCGACACTCTCCACGGCCGGGTCCGCGAGCAGGGCGCGGCGGTAGATTTCCATCTTTGGTTGCATGACCGTGAACGACAGCCCGTCATCGCCGCGGATGAAACCTTGCAATTGGCCGGTGTCCTGCTGCGGCATCAGGGTCTTGGGCACCACCACGTACAGCGCGATGTTGAGTACGATGGTGGCCAGCAGGCTGAGCAGGGTCAGGCGCCTGTGGCGCAGCGCCCAGCCCAGGCTCTTGTCGTAGCCGGCGACCATGCGCTGGTGAATACGGTCGCTCCAGCGTTGCAGGCGGGTCTGCTGCTGCGGGCCATGGATCTTGAGCCAGCGCGAGCAGAGCATCGGCGTGAGGGTCAGCGACACCACCAGCGAGACGATGATTGCCGCCGCCAGGGTGATCGAGAATTCCTTGAACAGCCCGCGAACGATCCCCCCCATGAACAGGATGGAGACGAACACCGCCACCAGCGAGACGTTCATCGACAGCAGGGTGAAACCGACCTCCTGCGCGCCTTTGTAGGCCGCGCGCATCGGGCTCTCGCCCTTCTCGATGTGTCGGGAGATGTTCTCCAGCACCACGATGGCATCGTCCACCACCAGGCCGGTGGCAAGGATCAGCGCCATCAGCGACAGATTGTTCAGCGAGAACCCACACAGGTACATCACGGCGAAGGTACCCACCAGCGACACCGGTACCGCCAGGCTCGGGATCAGCGAGGCGCGGAAGTTGCCGAGGAACAGGTACACCACCAGGATCACCAGCACCACCGCGATCAGCAAGGTGTGCTCGGCCTCCTTCAAGGTGGCCTTGATCACCGGCGAGCGGTCCATGGCTACGTTGAGCTTGACGCTGGCCGGCAACAGCGACTGCAGTGCCGGCAGCTCGGCCTTGATCTGGTCGACGGTCTGGATGATGTTGGCGTTGGCCTGGCGGTTGACCACCAGCAGCACAGCGCTCTCGTCGTTGAAGAAGCCACTGTTGTAGCGGTTTTCCACGCCATCACTGACCTTGGCCACATCCGACAGCCGCAGGATCGAACCATTCTGCTGACGGATGATGATAGGCTTGTAGTCTTCGGCCTGCTCCAACTGGTCGTTGGCGCGCACTTGCCAGTTGCGCTCGCTGTCCTCGACAAAGCCCATGGGCCGGCGCTGGTTGGCGTTGGCCACCGCGGCGCGCACATCGTCCAGGGACAGGCCGTACTGGTTGAGCAGTTGCGGCTCGAGCTCGATGCGCACCGCCGGCAGCGAACTGCCGCCGATCTGTACTTCCCCTACCCCGCTGACCTGCGACAGGCTCTGGGACAGGATGGTGTCGGCCAGGTCGTAGAGCTTGCCCTTGGACAGCACCTGCGAGGTCAGCGACAGCACCATGATCGGCGCCTGGGAAGGGTTGATCTTCTTGTAGGTGGGCATGCTGCGCATGCCGCTGGGCAGCAGGTTGCGGGTAGCGTTGATCGCGGCCTGCACCTCGCGTGCCGCACCATCAATGTCGCGGCCCAGTTCAAAGCCGATGATCACCCGGGTCGAGCCCTGGTTGGAACTGCTGGTCAGGGTGGTGACGCCGGCAATGGCGCCAAGCTTGCGCTCCAGCGGCGTGGCGACGGTGGACGCCATGACCTCGGGGCTGGCTCCAGGCAGGCTGGCCTGTACCACGATCACCGGGAAATCCATCTGCGGCAACGGCGACACCGGCAGCAGGCCGAAACTCACCCCGCCCAGCAACATGATCGCCAGGCTGAGCAGCATGGTGGCCACGGGCCGGCGGATGAAAGGTGCGGAGAGGTTCATGCTTCGGCCTGCCGCGGATCGTCAAGCGGGCGCCAGCGACGAGCCAGGCGATCGAAGTACAGGTAGATGACCGGTGTGGTGAACAGGGTCAGCACCTGACTCACCAGCAGGCCGCCAACCATCACCAGGCCCAGCGGCTGACGCAGCTCGGCGCCGGAACCGGTGGCGAGCATCAGCGGCACGGCACCGAACAGCGCGGCCAGGGTGGTCATCAGGATCGGCCGGAAGCGCAGCAACGCAGCCTGATAGATCGCATCACTCGGGCTCATGCCCTGATGGCGCTCGGCTTCCAGGGCGAAGTCGATCATCATGATCGCGTTCTTCTTGACGATGCCGATCAGCAGGATGATGCCGATAATGGCGATCATGCCCAGGTCGTTGCCGCTCAGCAACAGCGCCAGCAAGGCCCCCACCGCCGCCGAAGGCAACGTCGAGAGGATGGTCACCGGGTGGATGTAGCTCTCGTAGAGCACGCCGAGCACGATGTACATGGTCACCACGGCGGCGAGGATCAGTAGCAAGGTACTCGACAGCGAGGCCTGGAACGCCTCGGCAGCGCCCTGGAAGCGGGTCTGCACGCCGATCGGCATGCCGATGTCCTGCTGCACCTGCTCGATCACCTTGACCGCCTCGCCCAGGGACGCGCCATGGGCCAGGTTGAACGACATCATCACCGCCGGGAACTGGCCGATGTGCGAGATGGCCAACTGGGCCTGGCGCTGCTCGATGCGCGCCAGGGCCGACAGGCGCACCTGGCCGCCGTCGGCGGCCTTGACGTGGACCGCCTCAAGCGCCTGCGGACCGAGGCTGGCCGCAGTCTGCGACTGCAGCACAACGCGGTACTGGCTGGCCTGGGTGTAGATGGTCGAGATCTGCCGCTGACCGAAGGCGTCGTACAGGGCGTTGGTGATCTGCGCCACGGTGATGCCGAGACGGCTGGCCATGTCGCGGTCGATCACCAGGTACACCTGCAGGCCCTTGTCCTGCAGATCGCTGGCCACGTCCTGGAGTTCCGGGCGGTCCTTCAGTGCCTGCACCAGCTTGCCGCTCCACTCGGCAAGCATGTCGGCATCCGGCGAGCTGAGGCTGAACTGGTACTGGGTGCGGCTGACCCGGTCCTCGATGCTCAGGTCCTGCACCGGCTGCATGAACAGGCGGATGCCGACCAGCTTGTCGAGCTGCGGCTGCAAGCGGCTGATCACCTCGGCTGCCGTCACGTCGCGCTCGCCATGGGGCTTGAGGTTGATCAGCAGGCGGCCGCTGTTCAGGGTGGCGTTGTCGCCATCCACGCCGATGTACGACGACAGGCTCTGCACCGCCGGGTCCTGCAGGATCACCTCGGTCAGGGCCTGCTGGCGTTGACTCATGGCGGCGAACGAAGTCGACTGCGGTGCCTCGGAAATACCCTGGATCACCCCGGTGTCCTGGGCCGGGAAGAAACCCTTGGGCACCATCAGGTAGAGCACCACGGTCAACGCCAAGGTGGCCACGGCCACCAGCAACGTCAACGGCTGGCGCTTGAGCACCCAGGTCAGGGCACTGGCGTAGTGCTTGATCAGCCAGTCGATCCAGGCACCGCTGGCCCGGTAGAAGCGGCCTTGCTCCTCTTCCTTTGGTTCACGCTTGAGCAGGCGGGCGCACATCATCGGCGTCAGCGTCAGTGACACCACCAGGGAAATCAGGATGGCCACCGCCAGGGTGATGGCGAACTCGCGGAATAGCCGCCCGACCACGTCGGCCATGAACAGCAGCGGGATCAATACCGCGATCAGCGAGAAGGTCAGCGAGATCAGGGTGAAACCGATCTGTTTAGCGCCCTTGAGCGCGGCCTGCAGCGGTGTCTCGCCCTCTTCTATATGCCGGGAGATGTTCTCCAGCATGACGATGGCATCGTCCACCACGAAACCGGTGGCGATGGTCAGGGCCATCAGCGTGAGGTTGTTGACCGAGAAACCGGCCAGGTACATCACCCCGAAGGTGCCGATCAGCGACAGCGGCACGGCGATCGACGGGATGATCGTGGCCGACGCCCGGCGCAGGAACAGGAAGGTCACCATCACCACCAGGGCAATGGCGAACAGCAACTCGTGCTGCACGTCGCGCACGGCGGCACGGATGGTCTGGGTACGGTCGGTGAGCACGCTCACGTCCAGACCCGCCGGCAGGTTATCGGTGATCGACGGCAGCAGTTCCTTGATCCGGTCGACCACCTCGATGACGTTGGCGCCGGGTTGGCGCTGGATATTCAGCAGCACCGCCTCGTTCTGGTTGGCCCAGGCGGCAAGGCGCTCGTTCTCGGCGCCGTCGACGATCTCGGCGACGTCCTTCAGGCGCAGCGGTGCGCCATTGTTGTACTTGAGGATGAGATTGGCGTACTCGGCCGGCGAGCGCAGCTGGTCATTGGCGTCGAGCATCGACACCCGGGTCGGGCCATCGAAGTTGCCCTTGGGCTGGTTGACGTTGGAGGCACCGATCAGGGTGCGCACGTCGTCCAGGTTCAGGCCGTTGGCCGCCAGGGCGTCGACGTTGACCTTGATCCGCACCGCCTGGCGCTGGCCGCCGGCGATGCTGACCATGCCGACGCCACTGATCTGGGCGATTTTCTGCGCTACGCGGGTGTCGACCAGGTCGTTGAGCTTGGGCAGCGGCATGGTCTTGGACGAGATGGCCAAGGTCAGCACCGGCGTGTCGGCCGGGTTGACCTTGTTGTACACCGGCGGTGCCGGCAGGTCGCTGGGCAGCAGGTTGCTGGCGGCGTTGATCGCGGCCTGTACCTGCTGCTCGGCGACATCCATGTTCATGTCGAGGTTGAAACGCAGGGTCAGCACCGAAGCGCCGCCGGAGCTGGTCGAGGCCATCTGCTCGAGGCCCGGCATCTGGCCGAACTGACGCTCCAGTGGCGCGGTGACGGCGCTGGTCATCACCTGGGGGCTGGCGCCGGGGTACAGGGTCATGACGCGGATGGTCGGGTAGTCGACCTGGGGCAAGGCCGCCACCGGTAGCAGCTTGTAGGCGATCAGGCCGGCCAGGACGATGGCCAGCATGCTCAGCGTGGTGGCGACCGGCCGCAGGATGAACAGGCGCGAGAGGTTCATGCGCCCGCCTTGGAGCCTGGTTCACCAGTCTGCGCCGAGCCCTTGGCGCCCTGCCCCTGCAGATGCTGGCCCGGGGTGGTCGGCACTTGCGAGCTGTCTTCGACCACCTCGACCTTGGAGCCTTCGCGCAGGCGGTCGGTGCCTTCCAGCACCAGGCGGTCACCGGCGGCCAGGCCCTCGACGATCACACTGTTCTCACCATCGCTCGCACCGACCTTGAGGGGGCGGATGTTGATGGTGTTCTCGGCGTTGACCACGTAGGCGAAGGTGCCGTCATTGCCGAACTGGATGGCCGCGGTCGGCGCCAGTACCACCTGTTTCAGGGTGTCGGCCAACAGGCGCACATTGACGAACTGGTTGGGAAACAGGGCGTGGTCGGTGTTCTGGAAGGTGCCCTTGAACTTCAGGGTGCCGGTGGCGGTGTCGATCTGGTTGTCGAGGCTGCCCAACACGCCGGTGGACTGCAGCTTCTGATCGCCACGGTCCCATGCTTCGACCGGCAGGCTGGCACCGCTGCGGTAGCGGGCGAGCACGGTGTCGAGCTGGGTTTCCGGCAAGGTGAAGGCGACGCTGATCGGTTCGGTCTGGGTAATGACCACCAGCGCCGTGGTGTCGTTGGCGGCGACCAGGTTGCCCAGGTCCAGCTGGCGCAGGCCAAGGCGACCGCTGATCGGCGCACGGATCTGGGTGAACGCCAGGTTCAGGCGGGCATCGTTGACCTGCGCCTGGTTGGTCTTGACCAGCCCCTGGAATTGCCCGACCTGTGCCTCGGCGGTGTCCAGGGTCTGCTTGGCGATGCTGTCTTCGGCATACAGGCCTTTATAACGGGCCAGGTCGACCTGGGCATTCTTCAGTTGCGCCTGGTTTTGCGCCAGGGTGCCTTCGGCCTGCTGCAGGGCGATGCGGTAGCTGCGCGGGTCGATCTCGGCGAGCAGGTCACCGGCCTTGACCTGCTGGCCTTCCTTGAAGTGGATCTTGACCAGCTCGCCGGCCACCCGGCTGCGCACGTTGACCGTGTTGGTCGCGGTCACGGTGCCAAGGGCCTTGTAGTACAGCGGGAAGTCACCCACCCGCGCAGGCTCGACGCGCACCGGCACCGCTTCGGTGGAGGCGCCAAAACCCGGCCGGCCGCCCATGCCTTTGCCTGGGCGATGCCCGCCACCCTCTTTATGGGCGGTCGTTGCGGGCCACAGCCACCAGGCCAACAGGGCCACCAGCAGCAGGATCAGCAGGCCGAACAGCCAGCGACGAGGGGAACGGGAATTGGAGGCTTGCATGGGTTGAACGAACCTTGTTCAGAGAATGACGGTGTGGCGAGCGTGAACGATAAGCACTGGCATCGTTTTAGCAAAGGGGCTTTACCAGTGCTTTACCTTCGGCTGACGTTGGCAAAGGGGTGAACTTTAAATGAAAACGGCCTGGAACAGGGTCCAGGCCGTAACAGGGTGTAACCCGCCAGTGAGAGCGGGCTAGCATCGCAATGGCGTCGTATCAGGCTATGACGTCTGCCTTCAACGTGCAATCGCGGGTCAAGCCCGCTCCCACGCCGCCCAAACGGGCGCGTGGCGTTACTTCAAGACAGCCAGTGCCGCATCGTAGTTCGGCTCGTCGGCGATTTCGCCCACCAGCTCGCTGTGCAGCACCTTGTCGTTTTCGTCCAGCACCACCACGGCGCGAGCGGCCAGGCCGGCCAGCGGGCCATCGACGATGGCCACGCCGTAGCTTTCCAGGAACTCGCGGCCACGCAGGGTCGACAGGTTCTTCACGTTCTCCAGGCCTTCAGCGCCGCAGAAGCGCGCCTGGGCGAACGGCAGGTCGGCGGAGATGCACAGCACCACGGTGTTGGCCACGTCGTTGGCCTGAGCGTTGAACTTGCGCACCGAGGTGGCGCAGGTCGGGGTATCGACGCTTGGGAAGATGTTCAGCACCTTGCGCTTGCCGGCAAAGTCTTTCAGCGACGTATCGGCCAGGTTGCCAGCCACCAGGGAGAAGGCAGGTGCCTGGGCGCCAGCTTTCGGCAGCTCGCCTTTGACTTGAACCGGGTTGCCTTTGAGAGTCACTTGAGCCATGACGGAAATCCTTTGCGGGTTTGGAAAAAGACCTCGAGTTAAGCATGAAGACGCGCAAGTGCCTATAACCAAACATGAAATTGTTGCATTGCCAGACAATTCTTGTGGACAAAAAAATGCCCGGATCGCGACAAGCCACCCGGGCACACCGCATTCAGAAATGCATCAGGCCAGCAGGCCGTAAACCACCGAGGTCAAGGCCACCAGGCCGACCACCACCACGAACACGTTGGACAGCGCACCGCTGTACTTGCGCATCGACGGCACGCGGCGGATGGCATACATCGGCATCAGGAACAGCAGCACGGCGATGATCGGACCGCCGAGCGATTCTATCATGCCCAGGATGCTCGGGTTGAGGGTGGCGACGATCCAGCACACCACCAGCATCAGTGCGGCGACGATGCGGTCCAGGGCCTTGGCGCCCGGGCGCATGCCGGTCTTGACGATCATGCCCTTGAGGCCTTCGCTGGCACCGATGTAGTGGCCCAGGAACGACTTGGCGATGGCGATGAAGGCGATCAGTGGCGCGGCGAAAGCGATGGCCGGCTGCTCGAAGTGGTTGGCCAGGTAGGACAGGATCGACAGGTTCTGCGCCTTGGCTTCAGCCAGCTGGGCGCTGCTCAGGGTCAGCACGCAGCTGAACACGAAGAACAGCACCATCAGCACCATCAGCAGGTGGGCGCGGCGCAGGATCTGGCCGCTGCGCTCGTCGGCGTGCTCGGCGTAGCGGCGCTTCTGATCAACGGCAAAGGCCGAGATGATCGGCGAGTGGTTGAACGAGAACACCATCACCGGAATGGCCAGCCACACGGTGTGCAGGAAGGCCGAGCCGGACGGCACCTGGGTAGCGGTGTCAAGGATGCCGCCGGTCCAGTGCGGCACCAGGTAGAGGGCCAGCAAAGCCAGGGCGACGATGAACGGATACACCAGCAGGCTCATGACCTTGACCGTGGCCTGTTCGCCGCAGCGCACGATGGCCAGCAGGCCGAGGATCAGCACGAACGACAGGATTGCCCGCGGCGGCGGCGCGATATGCAGCTGGTGCTCCATGAAGCTGCTGACGGTGTTGGTCAGCGCCACGCTGTAGATCAGCAGGATCGGGAAGATGGCGAAGAAGTACAAGACGGTGATCAGCGCACCGGCGGTGATGCCGAAATGTTCCTCGACCACGTCGGTGATATCACCGCCCTTGCTGCCCGACAGCACGAAACGGGTCAGCCCGCGATGAGCGAAGTAGGTCATGGGGAAAGCCAGCAAAGCCAGGACCAGCAGCGGCCAGAAACCGCCAAGGCCGGCGTTGATGGGCAGGAACAGGGTTCCGGCGCCGATGGCCGTGCCGAACAGGCCCAGCATCCAGGTGGTGTCTTGACGCGACCAGCTGCCGAGGGTGGCGGGGGTCGATTCTGCAAAGCGTTGTTCAACGCTTGGGGCCTGCTCATTCATTCCGGGTGAAGCTCCACTCGCAAGACTGCAACAGGCTGAGAATGGCGAAATAGACGATTCGCCCAACTCAACCGGGGAAGAGGGGCGCGATTGTGCATGCAAAGGTTGCACTTGGGGAAGCCCCGCCCGAGGGACGGTTGCACTTGTCTGTACAAGAAAGCAGGATTTCGGGTTGCAAAAACTACCGCGGGGCAAGGCGCATCGGTGCGCCGATGCGACTTGCCCCGCAATAAAGCCAGTTCGGCCAGCGCCGATGTCAGCCCTTGTGCACGGCGGCAAATGCCTCGGCCACTTGACGCAGGTTGGCCGGGCGCAGCCCGGACATGCATACCCGGCCGCTGTCGATCAGGTACACGCCAAACTCATCACGCAGCCGACGCACTTGTTCCACGCTGAAACCGGTATAGCTGAACATGCCCCGCTGGCGCAGGAAGAACTGGAAGTCCTGGCCTGGCAGCAGCTCGCCGAGCAGGTCGACCAGGCCCTGGCGCATGTCGAGGATGCGCTTGCGCATTACCTCCACCTCTGCGGCCCATTGCGCGTTGAGCGCAGCGTCACCTAGCACGCCGGCCACCAGCTGGGCGCCGAAAGCGGGCGGGCTGGAGTAGTTGCGGCGCACAGTGGCCTTGAGCTGGCCAAGCACGCTGGAAGCGGTGGCGGCATCATCACAGACCACCGACAGGCCCCCTACCCGCTCGCCGTACAGCGAGAAGATCTTCGAGAACGAGTTGCTGACCAGGCAAGGCACGCCGGCACGGGCCATTTCGCGGATCGCATAGGCGTCTTCGACCAGGCCTTCGCCGAAGCCCTGGTAGGCGATATCGAGGAACGGGATCAACTGGCGCGCCTTGACCACCTCTACCACCTGTTGCCACTGCTGCTGGTCCAGGTCGACGCCGGTGGGGTTGTGGCAGCACGGATGCAGCAGGACCACGCTGTTCTGCGGCAAGGCCTGCAGGCTGGCCAGCATGCCGGCGAAGTCGAGGCCGCGGGTGTCCGGGTCGAAGTACGGGTAGGTGTGCACCTTGAAGCCCGCGCCTTCGAAGATTGCCCGGTGGTTGTCCCAGGTCGGGTTGCTCACCCACACCTCGGAGCCTGGGAAGTAACGCTTGAGGAAGTCGGCACCGACTTTCAGCGCGCCCGAGCCGCCGACGGTCTGCACGGTGGCCACGCGGCCAGCGGCGACGGCCGGGTGCTCGGCGCCGAACAGCAGCGCCTGGATCGCCTGGCGGTAGGCGGCCAGGCCTTCCATCGGCAGGTACAGCGAGGCTTCATGGGGCTGGCCGGCCAGGCGTTTCTCCACCTCGGCCACCGCCGCCAGCTGCGGCACCACGCCGGCTTCGTCGTAGTACAGGCCGATACTCAGGTTGACCTTGGCGGCCCGCGGGTCGGCCTTGAAGGTTTCCATCAACGAGAGGATCGGGTCGCCGGCATAGGCATCGACATGTTTGAACACAGCGTGCAGCTCCTTGGAAATCAGGACAGTTCAGGAAAGGCTCAGGCGAGGATACCCGCAGAGCGCCACGAGGAACATCACCGAAATGCAAGCAGTCCCTGCACGCTTGCAAAGCACGCCGACAGCACACAGCTTGTCCACGTGCTGCTGAACCTGCAACTCGGCGCTGCCCCGGGATCGTACCCTGATCATTGCATTTGCTACCTGTCTGCCCCAAGCTCTGCGATACCGCCACCACGGACCGCGAGATGCCCAGACACCGCCTCCTCCTGATCGCCCTGTTACTTCTGCTTGTACTGCCCGTTGCGATCGGCTATCTGTGGCGTGACCGGCAACCCGCACCGCCCAGCCTGCCACCCCACAGTTACGCCAAGGCCCTGCGCCAGGCACATGATGGCCTGCCGGGCGCCGCGCGGGTGTTGTACCAGCAGTTGCAACGCGACGACCTGCCCCCCATCCGCCGCGCCGCGTTGTATGCCGAATTGCCCAACTACCCTTCGCCACAGGCCTTGAAACTGGCCAGCATGGGCCTCGAGCACGCCGATCCGTTGGTACGTCGGGCTGCCATCGGCAGCATCCGTCGCCTGTTGCCGGCCGCCCAGCGCAGCCTGGTTCTGGGGCCGTTATTGGAGGATGACGAGCAGAGTGTGCGCTTCGCCGCGGTGGATGCGCTGCTGGGCCTGGACCCGGACGCCATCGGTCTGTACTTCGGGCCCTTGCAGACGGCTCTGGAACAGTACGAACAGGCCCTGGAACAACAGCCTGACGACGCCGCCGCACAGCTGCACCTAGCCCGGCTCTACATGCACGAACAAGCCTATGACGCCGCCACACAGGCCCTGCGGCGCAGCCTGGCTGTGGCCCCAGAAGGCCTGGACGCCCTGGCCACGCAAGTCCGCTTGCTGGAGCAGCAGGGCCAGCATGACGCCTCCCGCGAGGTACTCGCCAAGGCGCTGGCGCTACGCCCTGACTCCGCCTTCTTGCAGTATGAACTGGGGCTGTGGCTGACCCGCCACGAACAACAGGAATATGCCCTGCTGGCACTTTCCCGGGCGGTCGAACTGGAACCGGAAAACACCGAGTACCGTTATACGCTGGCCATCACTCTGCATCAGTTGGACCAGCTCGATGCCGCGCAGAAACAGCTGGAGACCGTGCTCAACCGTCAACCCGCCAACCGCCAGGCCCGGGTACTACTGATCGAGTACTGGAAGGAAACCGGACAGTTGCAGAATGTCCAGGTGCTGCTGGCCGAACTTGAGCGGCAGAACCCGGACGACCCCTACTTGCAGCAGGGGCTGTGATCGCCGGCTTCAGGCCTGCAACATCCTCTGAATCTGCTCTACCAGCATCTGCAACGAAAACGGCTTGAACATCAATGCCGTGCCCGGTTCGTCAAGCAGGGACTGTTCCACCGGCTCGGCGGTATACCCGGTGATGAACAGGATCTTCTGTTCTGGCTTCATCATGCGCAGTGCCCTGGCTACCTGACGACCGCTGAACCCACCCGGCAGGCCGATATCGGTTATCACCAGGTCGAACGGGCCGCCATGCCTGAATTGCCCTAACGCGCTGTTGGCATCAGGCACGTCGCACACCTCGAAACCGTAATCAACCAGCGCCTCCTTCATCAGGCCACGCAGGTTGCTTTCATCATCGACCAGCAACAACCGTTCACTCTGCATCTGTCGCGGCGTCGCATCATGAGCGATGCTGTCCGGCAACGTCCCCTGATAGCGGGGGAACATCATGACGACCCTGGTACCCTGGTCGATCGCCGACTCAATCCACATCTGGCCGCCGGACTGCTGTACGAAACCATGCACCATAGGTAGCCCCAGGCCGGCTCCCTGCCCCAAGGGCTTGGTGGTGTAGAACGGCTCAAACACCCTTGCCAGGTCCTGACGACTCATGCCATGCCCATCGTCCTCGACCTGCAGCGTGACGTAGTCCCCCGGCGGCAAGGCTTCCGGCCCTTCGCTGGGCATCTCCAGCCGCTCGTTGGCGGTATGGATCGTCAGGTTGCCTTCACCCAGGCAGGCATCGCGTGCATTACTGCACAAGTGCAGAAGCGCGTTACGCAAGGTATCCGGATCGACCTGCAAGGGCCAAGGCGCCACATCCAGTTGCATATTCAAGGTCATCTCGGCGCCCAAGGTCTGGCGTAGTATGGGCTCCGCTTCCTCCAACAGCCGGTTGATGCTCAGCGGATTCGGCGCCAATGGCTGGCTCCGGGCAAACGCCAGCAAGTTCTGGGTCAGGCCAATAGCGCGCTGGGCACACTCCCGTGCCATTCGCACATATTCATCCACCCGTTCCATTCGTCCCTGGGCGAGGCGTCGTTCGAGCAGCTCCAGGCTACTGCCGACTCCCGACAGTACGTTATTCATTTCGTGTGCCAGCCCACCCGCCACCTTCACAACCCCTTCCATGCGCTGGCTATCACGCACCGCCGCCTCAGCCAGACGCTGGACCTCATGGCGGTCAGCGGTGATGTTCCTCCCCACCAGCGTCGGCAACAGCTGGTGGGCACTGCCAGTCCAACGGAACCAGCAGTAATGACCGTCGCTATGGCGAACCCGACCCTCGAAGGGCGGCGCGGCGTGTCCCTGCACAAGCGCCATCAGCGTCAACTGCGCTTCGGTACGGTCCGCGGGATGGAACAGGTCGGGGAGCGCCATTTGCATCGGCGCAGCCTCATCCCAACCCAGCAGCCGATGCCAAGCAGGGTTGGCCGTGCGCACGCGCAGGTCGGCGTCGAGCATCAGCATCACATCAGGCGACAGCTGCCAGGTATGTTCAGGATCGGCCAGGTACTGCGCCAGGCGCGCATCGAAGGATTGCGCCAGCTCGCGCCATTCGTGGCAGGCCCCGACACTGGCAGTGGTCTCGAACAGCGCGTGGAGAAACCCGGCAACCGCACCACCGTCGTCACGAATAGGCGAGAAGCAGCCAGAGACCCAGGCCTTGCCAGTGATACCCTCTCGATACACTGCCAACGGGGCATCCTCGATCAGGCTGCCCTGGCCCTGCAACACCTTGAATACGCTTGCCCCCATACTCTCCCATGACTGCTCCCAGAGCGCGTCGAAGGCACGCCCCTGGTGGTCGGCTGCGCCGCCCAGCAAGACCCGATAGGCGTCATTGTGGATGACCGTCAGGGCAGAGCCCCATGCCAGCGCACAGGGAAAGGGAGACATCAGTACCATGTCTACAGCGATGCGCAGGGTAGGCGGCCAGGAGGTCAACGCCCCCAACGGCGTCGCGCTCCAGTCGAAGCCGGCGATGGGCCTGCCCACCTCGGCCAGAGAAGACGACGGTGGTGCCAGGTGGATTACCTGGATATCTGCGCCTTGGGTGTGCAGGTCAGCGGCCAATATCTTCGTTCCACAGCTCTGGGTTGGCTTCGATGAACCGGCGCATCAGCGCCTTGCAGGTTTCATCGTCATGCACCTCGAGGCGCACGCCACGGTCGCCGAGCAACTGCTCTTCGCCCATGAAGGTGACGTTCTCGCCGATGATCACATGCTTGATGCCGTACAGCAGGATTGCGCCGCTGCACATGGCACAGGGCGACAAGGTGGTATAGAGGGTGGCCTGCTGGTAAACCCGGGCTGGCTGCCGACCGGCATTCTCCAGGGCATCCATCTCGCCATGCAGGATGGCACTGCCCTGCTGTACGCGGCGATTGTGGCCACGGCCGATGATCCTGCCCTCGTGCACCAGTACCGAGCCGATCGGAATGCCGCCCTCCTCGAGTCCCTTGCGGGCCTCGTCGATGGCGGCCTGCATAAATATGGAAGTGTCCTGATCCATGGCGTCTCCCGGTAGTACGTCGACTTTTGCAGCAGCCTAGCACAGCGCCCGTGCCCATGGCGCATTGCGTGGCGAGGGCTATGCTCAAATGGCTTTTGATCTTGCTGGCCAAACGTTTTCCCATGGATTCGACGGGCATGCGCACATGAACAAGAAACTCCTGATCGTGCTGACCAATACCGCCAAGTATCCCGATATCAAGCGCGCCACAGGATTGTGGCTGGGAGAGGCCGTGCACTTTGTCGACGCAGTGCAAAAAGCGGGTTTTACCGTCGACTATGTCAGCCCGGCGGGCGGCTATGTACCGATCGACCCCCACAGCCTGCAGATGGCGCCGGACCTGGACTGGCAATGGTACAACGACAAGGCGTTCATGAACCGCCTTGGCGCCACCTTGAGCCCCGGCCAGGTCAAGGCCGACCAGTACAGCGCGATCTACTACACCGGTGGCCACGGCGTGATGTGGGACTTCCCCGACAACCAGCCATTGCAGGAGCTGACACGGCGGATCCATGAGCGCGGCGGCGCGGTCGCCGCGGTGTGCCATGGAGTAGTGGGACTGCTCAATATCAAGCTCGGCGACAACAGCTTGCTGCTCAAAGGGCGCAGGGTCACCGGCTTTTCCAATACCGAAGAAAAACTGGTTGAGCTGGACAAGGTGGTGCCGTTTCTCACCGAGAACGAACTGGGTGCTCGCGGTGGCGAGTACAGCAAGGCGGATGACCCGTGGGCGCCCTATGTGGTGGAGGACGGTAGCTTGATCACCGGGCAGAATCCGGCATCAAGCACCAAGGTAGCCGAAGCGGTGATCCGCTACCTGAACAGGCAACAATGAACGTTCGCCACAACTTAGCGCGGGGCAAGCCCGCTCCCGCCACCTTCCGGTGTGGAAGCGGGCTTGCCCCGCGATGGTGTGCTCGGCCGATTACTCGGTGCTCAACACGCCGCGACGCACCTGGTCACGCTCGATCGACTCGAACAGCGCCTTGAAGTTGCCTTCACCGAAGCCGTCGTCACCCTTGCGCTGGATGAACTCAAAGAACACCGGGCCCAGCAGCGTCTCGGAGAAGATCTGCAGCAACAGCCGCTTGTCGCCAGCCTCGGAAGCACCGTCCAGCAGGATGCCACGGGCCTGCAACTGATCGACCGGCTCGCCATGCCCTGGCAGGCGCTCCTCGAGCATCTCGTAGTAGGTCTGCGGCGGCGCCGTCATGAAGCGCATGCCGAAACCTTTTAGCGCGTCCCAGGTCTTGAGCAGGTCGTCGGTGAGGAAGGCAACGTGCTGGATACCCTCACCGTTGAATTGCATCAGGAACTCTTCGATCTGCCCCGCCCCTTTGGACGATTCCTCGTTGAGCGGGATGCGGATCATGCCGTCTGGGGCGGTCATCGCCTTGGAGGTCAGGCCGGTGTACTCGCCCTTGATATCGAAGTAACGGATCTCGCGGAAGTTGAACAGCTTCTCGTAGAAGCCAGCCCAGTAAGCCATGCGCCCGCGATAGACGTTATGGGTGAGGTGATCGATGATCTTCAGGCCCGCGCCGACCGGATTGCGGTCTACACCTTCGATGAACTTGAAGTCGATGTCATAAATCGAACTGCCCTCTTCATAACGGTCGATCAGGTACAGCGGCGCGCCACCGATACCTTTGATCGCCGGCAGGCGCAGCTCCATCGGGCCGGTCTCGATTTCCACTGGTTGGGCACCCAGCTCCAGCGCGCGAGCATAGGCTTCATGGGCGTTGCGAACGCGGAAGGCCATGCCGCACACCGAGGGACCATGCTCGGCGGCGAAATACGAGGCTACGCTCTTCGGTTCGTTGTTCAGTATCAGGTTGATACCGCCCTGACGATACAGGTGCACATCCTTTGAACGGTGGGTAGCCACCTTGGTGAAACCGAGGATCTGGAATACTGGCTCCAGCACGCCGGGGGTCGGCGAGGCGAGCTCAATGAATTCAAAGCCTTCCAGGCCCATCGGGTTTTCGAAGATATCTGCCATTTTGGTGTCCTCATCTGCAGCGAAAAACGGTTGATTACAGGCTTGCGATGTGGAGATGGCGTGGTGGTGAGCATGGGATCCCGCGCACGCTGCGGGCCAGGAAGTCACCAATGATCAGCTTGAACCCATGGTATGTCATATGGACCCATTCTCGGCGGGCTTGATTCCCCGGGAGGCGGAGAACCTTATTGTTGTATTCGTAACTCAATTCTACAGTGCGTAAATTTGTTTGTCGCGCTTTAGTTCGCAGGTTGTTCCGACAAACGGCTATCCTTTGCCTCACCATACCGTTGCATAGAAGGTCCCCACGCGCCATGCCCTTGACCGCCAAACGCCCTGCCCGCTGGAGCTGGCGCGCCCTGCTGCCCTGGGGGGTGGGTGTGGTGCCGCTCCTCTGTGGGCTGGCCGTGATGCGCTGGCAGACCGACCAGGAACTGCAGGCCGATAGCCTGGCCACGGCCAAGGAAGTAGCCAGCCATATTGAAGAGATCCTGGACAGCCTGGCCACAACCGCACATCGGTTGCTCCCCAAGGCCGGACAACCTTGCGACGAGGTGCAACTGGAACTGCGCATCGAGCTTACCCGCAATGCTTTCGTGCGTTCGACCAACCTGTTCGATCACAACCGGTTGTATTGCACCTCGCTATACGGTGATTTCGACGAACCAGTGAATGCCAGGGACTACACCAACGGGCAGCTATGGCTGATGAATGGCAACTCGGTCACCCCGGGGCATGCACTGCTGGTCTATCGGGCCAGCCAGCAGGAACACGGCGATCGGGGAGCGATTACCACAGTCGATGGCCGGCACCTGCTGACCGCGCTACACCTGATCGGCGCGGACAACCAGGTCAAGGTGCATGTTGGCAATCACTGGATTGGCAGTGATGGCCAGGTTCACGACGGCAAGCCGCCGGTCGCGGCCATCGCCGCTACCCAGTATGCGTCCACTCGCTATCCATTCGACGTGCACGCTGGATATGACGTGGGCAAGCGAGCCGCATTGATGCGCTCGCGCTACCCCGCTCTGCTGAGCCTGTTGCTGATACTGGGCGTGGCGGCAGGCGCGTCCTGTCGTTGGCAGATCCGCCGCGCCAGCTCATCGCGCAGCGAACTGGACCGGGCCTTGGACGCCGAAGAGTTCCTGCCCTACTTCCAGCCGGTGGTGCGCAAGGGTGATTACCGATGGGCCGGTGTCGAGGTCCTGATGCGCTGGCAACACCCACGCGAGGGCCTGGTGCGCCCCGACCTGTTCATACCCTACGCCGAGCACAGCGGCCAGATCGTCGCCATGACCCGCAGCTTGATGCTGCGCACGGCCCAGACCCTGGCTCCGCATGCGGCGTTGCTCGAGGACGGGTTTCACATCGGCATCAACATCACCGCCGACCACTGCCGTGACCTGGGCCTGCTCGATGACTGTCAGACCTTCCTCCAGCACTTCCCGCCTGGCCGCGTGGTGCTGACCCTGGAACTGACCGAGCGCAAGCTGATCGAGCCCACCCCGGTCACCCTCGACCTGTTCGAAAAACTGCACGCAATGGGGGTGATGATCGCCCTGGACGATTTCGGTACTGGTCAGTCAAGCCTCAACTACTTGCGCCAGTTCAATGTCGACTACCTGAAGATCGACCAGAGCTTCGTCGCCATGATCGGAGGTGACGCCCTGTCGCAGCACATTCTCGACACCATCATCGAGCTGTCCGCCAAGCTGGCCCTGGGCATCGTCGCCGAAGGTGTCGAAACCGAGGTGCAGCGCGACTATCTGGCGCGCCATGGCGTGGACTTCCAGCAAGGTTACCTGTTCGCCCGGCCCATGCCCGCCAGCGAGCTGCTGCTGGCCCTGGCCGCTCCTGTTGCCGCAACGCGGTCCCCCTGAGATCATGCGCGGCTGATCTACCCGCTCACTTACCCGTTTTCGAGGCATTCGTGTCAAAAGGCATTGTTTCGTCGGTCATGGCGTCCTGTCTGTTCGCCGTGATGTACTTCTATACCTCCTTCCTGAAGCCCCTGGATGGCGAGGAAATCTTCGGCTGGCGGACCCTACTGACTCTGCCCTGCCTGACGCTGTTCATGCTGGCATCCAGGGACTGGCAGCGGGTCGGTGAGCTGTTCGGGCGGGTGCGCCGCACACCATTGCTGTTGCTCGGCATGGTCGGCACATCGTGGTTGATGGGCGTGCAGTTGTGGCTGTTCCTCTGGGCCCCGCTGCACGGGCGCAGCCTGGAGGTATCGATGGGCTACTTCCTGCTGCCGCTGGCCATGGTGCTGACCGGGCGGGTGGTCTATGGCGAACGCCTGTCGCGCCTGCAGAAGGTCGCAGTGAGCTTTGCCGCGCTTGGAGTTGGCCACGAACTTTACCAGCACGGCAGCTTCGCCTGGGAAACCCTGCTGGTGATGATCGGCTACCCGATCTATTTCGTCCTGCGGCGGCGTTGCCGCACCGACCACCTGGGCGGCCTGTGGTGCGACATGTGCCTTCTACTTCCCTGGGCCTTGTATTTCGTCATCCAGGGCCCGCTATCGCCAACCGATCTGGCCGAACATCCAGGGCTGTACGGCCTGATCCCGTTGCTCGGGGCGATCAGCGCCTGCGCCCTGATCGCCTACGTGCTGGCTAGCCGCCTGCTGCCGTTCAGCCTGTTCGGCCTGCTCAGCTACGTCGAGCCGGTGTTGCTGGTCGGCGTGGCCTTGTTACTGGGCGAGACCATCGGCCCCGACCAGTGGCTGACCTACCTGCCGATCTGGGCCGCCGTGCTGGTGCTGGTGCTCGAAGGCTTCAAGCACCTGCTGCGCCAGCGTCGCCGTTCGGTGTAAGGCGCACCTGCCGGACCCGGCGCTCCTCCACCGCCACCACGGTCATGGTCCAGCCATTCCAGGCCAGGTGATCACCCACCACCGGCAAGCGGTCCAGCAGGCTCATGACCAGGCCCGCCAGGGTCTGGTAATCCTCGGTGGCACGGGCGGCAAAACCGGTGCGCGCCTGGACCTGGGCCAGGTTCAAGGCGCCGCTGACAACAAAGCTGCCTGCCTCCTCGATCACCCCCGGTCCTTCCACCTCGCTCGCGTCCGGCAGCTCGCCGGCAATCGACTCGAGAATGTCGGTCATGGTCAACACCCCGGTGAAGTCACCGAACTCGTTGACCACGAAGGCAATGTGCGTCGACTGCCCGCGCATCTGCTCCAGGGCGTTGAGAATGCTGAAGCTTTCCAACAGGTTCAGTGGCGCGCGAGCCAGGGCTTGCAGGTCGGGCTGGCTACCGGACAGCAGTTCCTTGAGGAGCTCTTTCTTGTGCACGAAGCCCAGCGGTTCCTCGATATGGCCGTCACGGATCAGTGGCAGGCGCGAGTATGGCGAATTGACCAATGCCTGGGTAATCGCCTCGGCCGGCTGTGACAGGTCGATGGCATCGACCTTGGCGCGTGCCGTCATCACCGTGCGGATCGGCCGCTCGGCCAGGTTCAGCACACCGCTGATCATCACCCGCTCACGACGGTCGAACACCACCTGTTCTTCGCCACCCTCGACCAGGTCGGCGATTTCCTCGCCCACCTCGTCAGCCTCCACCCGGCGCCCGCCCATCAGGCGCAGCACGGCATGGGCGGTACGCTCACGCAGCGGCCGGTGCTGCTGCACGCTGCGCTTGCGGCGGGCACGGGCCAGCTGGTTGAACAGCTCGATCAGCAACGAGAAGCCGATGGCCGCGTACAGGTAGCCTTTGGGGATATGGAAGCCCAGGCCTTCTGCAGTGAGGCTGAAGCCGATCATCATCAGGAAGCCCAGGCACAGCATGATCACTGTCGGGTGGGCGTTGACGAAACGGGTCAACGGCTTGCTGGCGACGATCATGATGCCGATGGAGAAGATCACCGCGATCATCATCACCGACAGATGCTCGACCATGCCCACGGCCGTGATCACCGCATCCAGAGAGAACACCGCATCCAGCACGACGATCTGCGCCACGATCGGCCAGAACGCGGCATGGCGGGTCACGCCGCCGCTCTGGGCAACATGGCCCTCGAGGCGTTCGTGCAGCTCCATGGTGGCCTTGAACAACAGGAACACACCACCGAACAGCATGATCAGGTCGCGGCCGGAGAAGGTCTTGCCAAACACCTCGATCAGCGGCGCGGTAAGGGTCACCATCCACGAGATGCTGGCCAGCAGGCCAAGGCGCATGATCAGCGCCAGCGACAGGCCGATCACCCGCGCACGGTCGCGCTGGTGTGGCGGCAGCTTGTCGGCAAGGATGGCGATGAACACCAGGTTGTCGATACCCAGCACCAGCTCGAGGACGATAAGCGTCAACAGGCCCAGCCAGGCCGTGGGGTCGGCTAGCCATTCCATTAGCAGGTACTCACTGGGGATGCGTCACGAGGACGGGGGAAGGATGGCCGGGACGGCCAAGGACTGGGGGGCTCCGCGAAGGTGCTCATAGGGACCTTGATAACAATTAGGGACGACGATCCTACTATCGAAGCAGAATTTTCCGATAGCGCAAAACTATTACAAAAGCTGTAAGGGGTATGACTCAGGCTTCAGGCACCCGCGGCGAGGCTTCGGCCTGCGCAGTCTTGGCCTTGGCCGGTGGCGTCAGGCGCAGCACCCGGTCGCGGCCGCCCTCGGCGAGCAGGTATCCGCCCTTGCCATCCGGGACGATGGCCTGCGGCGCCTTCAAGTAGCTGAGAACCGTGCGGCGCGTACCGTCACCATCGATACGCAACAGCCGCGCACGATGGCTCGAATCCTCGCTGATCCACAGCCCGCGCTGGTCGCAGAGCAGGAAGGTCGGGTTGCGCAGACCTTCGATCACCACCGGGTCATCTCCGCCTTCGCTCAGCGCACGAATCTTGCCGGTGGCTTTTTCGGTATACAGCAGGCGCCCGTCGGCGCAACGGGTCAGGCCCTCGGTTTCGGTAAGCCCCGAACGCAACACATCAAGCTCGCCGCTCTGCCAGTCATAACGCATCAACCGGCCATCCCCCTTGCGGTCCTCAATGGCGTAGAGGTGCAGGCCATCGTTATACAACCCCTGCACATTGTTACCGTCGAACAGCTGACTGACCTGGCCATCGCGCGACATGCTGACCGGTGCCCCGCCGACCTCCTGGCTGAACGCCCAGCCACCGTCGACGGCGACCATGCCGTCAGGCTTGGACAAGCCTTCGAGCACTACCATCCGGTCCCCCTCGGCAGTAATGCGCAGGATGCTGCCCTTGCCGCCGTTGAGCTCGCGACTGACCAGCAGGCTGCCGTCGGCCTGAGGCAGCAGCGAAGCGGCCCGGGTCACCGAGTTGTGCAGTACCTGCACGTTCCAGCCCTCGGCGGCCTGCACCGGGTAGAAGGTCTGCCAGGCGAAAAAGCCCAAGGCACAGGCCACCAGGCCCGTGGAGGACGCCAGGGCGAGGCGAACACCGCGTTTGCGTAGCACATGCATCATCAAGTCGGCTCCTGGAAAGTGCGGGCGATGCTAGCAAGGTGATGTGAAAAAAATGTCGACGCCAAGATTTCCAGGCGATTCTCTACACATGTCATTCAAGAAATGGATACCGTGTATTTCAACATTTAATTTGTGGATGACAGCGCTCGCCCCCTATGCTGTCCCGGCATCCCCTGCACGCACCGGCCGGTGTGGTCCAAGGCATGGGGAGAGAACAACAAAGTCGAGACCGTTAATGTCGAAACCTTCCTACTTCGCCCCCCACGGTGGGCACCCGGCTCAGACCGAGCTGCTGACTGACCGTGCCATGTTCACTGAAGCCTATGCCGTGATCCCCAAGGGCGTGATGCGTGACATCGTCACCAGCCACCTGCCGTTCTGGGACAAGATGCGCATGTGGGTAATCGCCCGCCCACTGACCGGTTTCGCCGAGACCTTCTCTCAGTACATCGTCGAAGTCGCCCCCGAAGGCGGCAGCGAGCGTCCTGAACTGGACCCGAACGCCGAAGCGGTGCTGTTCGTGGTCGAAGGCGAGATCGACGTAACCGTCGAAGGCAAGCACCACACCCTCGTGCCGGGCGGCTATGCCTTCCTCGCACCCGGCGCCGACTGGAGCCTGCGCAACAACAGCAAGGCCAACGTCACCTTCCACTGGCTGCGCAAGCACTACCAGAAAGTCGAGGGCCTGCCGGTACCCGAGTCTTTCGTCACCCACCGCGACAATGCCACCGTCATCGAGATGCCGGGCACCGAAGGCGCGTGGAAGACCACCCGTTTCGTCGACATGGCCGACATGCGCCACGACATGCACGTGAACATCGTGACCTTCCAGCCCGGCGGCGTGATCCCGTTCGCCGAGACCCACGTCATGGAACACGGCCTGTACGTCCTGGAAGGCAAGGCGGTGTACCGCCTGAACCAGGACTGGGTCGAGGTCGAGGCCGGTGACTTCATGTGGCTGCGCGCCTTCTGCCCGCAAGCTTGCTACTCCGGCGGCCCGGGCCCGTTCAGCTACCTGCTGTACAAGGACGTCAACCGTCACGTGCACCTGACGCTCAACCCGCAGCGTTGATGACCTTGCAGGAGCGGCAGCCCGCCGCTCCTGCAGTCTTGAGCCATACTGAGCGGACCGCCCCTTCCCGGCCTCCCGCCATGACCTTCCATCGCCCTCTACTTGCCCTGCTGCTCCTGTTGCCGGGCGCGTTGCCGTGGGCAGACGACTGGCAACTCGCGCATCAGGAAGACGGCATCGATGTCTACCTGGCAAGCGTCAACGGTTCGGCCTACCAGCAATTTCGCGGCGTCGCCCGGATCAAGGCTAGCGTCCGTACCCTGAGCGACCTGCAGGAAAACCTGCGCGTGGCCTGCAAATGGCTGTACGCCTGCGCCGACATGCGTCTGCTGGAAGTGGACGGCGATACCACCTGGGTCTACCTGACCACCGCCCTGCCCTGGCCGGCCAAGCCCAGGGACATGGTGCTCAAGGTGCGTACCGAGCGCCTGGACGACGACTCCCTGGTGCGCCACCTGAGCGCCGAGCCCGGGCGGGTGCCGACCGAACCCGGGCTGATCCGTGTGCGCCGGCTCAGCGGCGAATGGATCATGCGCCCCTTGGGCGAGCGCGATACCGAGGTCACCTACCAGCTGCGTGCCGACCCGGCCGGTGATGTGCCGGGTTGGCTGGCCAACCGCTTCGTGGTGGATGCGCCGATGGTCACCCTGCGCACCCTGCGCGCCGTGGCCGAACGCCAGCCGTAAAGCTCACCGGCTGCGCAGCAGCAGCGACGCTGCGGCGCAGGCCAGCAGCGCCACACACGACAGGTAGAACGCATCCGAATAGGCCATCAGGTACGCCTGCTCGCGCACGCTCTGGTCTATCAACGCCAGGGTCTGCATGACCTGCGGCGACTGCGGGTCGACCATGCCACCCGGCAGGCGCTGTTGCAGCGCGCCGTCGAACAGCGTCAGCCCTTCGCCGACCCGCACCGAATGAAAACGCTCGCGCTGCGACACCAGTTGCGTCAGCAACGCCGTGCCCAGCGCGCCGCCGAGGTTGCGCAGCATCGAGATCAGCGCCGAGGCCGAGCCGGCCTGGGCCTTGTCCAGGCCCTTCACCGCGAGCACCGACAGCGCCACCATGATCAACGGCTGGCCGATGCCACGCACCACGGTCGAGGGGATGATCACATTACTGCCCGAGTCCACTGTCAGCGTCGATCCCAGCCAACAGCCCAGGGCCATGATGGCGAAGCCGCTGGCCACCAGCAGCTTGGCGTTGAGCCAGCGCATCAGCCGGGGCAGCAGCGGCGCCAGCAGTAGCTGGACCATGCCGTAGGCGATCAGGCTCTTGCCGATCTCGCTGGCGCTGTAGCCCTGCACCAGCGACAGGTAGTTGGGCACCAGGAACACCAGGCCGAAGGTGGCCGCGCCGAACACCGCCATGGCCAGGCTCGACACGCCGAAGTTGTAGCTGCCCAGCAGCCGCAGGTTGATGAACGGCCGTTCCCCCGACAACTGGCGCTGGATGAACAGGGCCAGGGCGATCACCGCAACGATGCTGAAAGCAACGATGAAGCGCGATTCGAACCAATCCTTGCGCCCCCCTTCCTCCAGCACCACCTGTAATGCCCCCAGCCCCAGCGCCATGGCTGCGATACCCAGCCAGTCGGCCCGGCGCAGGGCGCCACGATCACCGGCCTGGCCCTTGATCGACCAGGCCACCGCCGCCAGCAGCGCCACCCCTGGAGGCAATTGCAGCAGGAAGATCCAGCGCCAGGAATACATGTCGGTGAGCCAGCCTCCGATCGACGGGCCGGCGGCCTGGGCCACACTGTTGGACAGGCTGAACAGCGCCATCCCCAAGGCCAAGCGGCTGGCCGGCAGCTCGGTGATGATCAGTTGCATCGACAACGGGATCAGCACCGCGCCCGAGGCGCCCTGGACCACCCGCAAGGCGATCATCGCCTCCAGGCTGCCGGCCATGGCGCAGCTCACCGAGCTGACCAGGAACACCGCTGAGCCCACCAGCATCACCCGGCGCAGCGAGAACACCTGCACCAGCCAGGCGGTCAGCGGGATCATGCTGATCTCGGCCACCAGGTAGGCGGTGGAGATCCAGGACCCTTCCTCGAAGCTGGCTCCCAGCGCACCCTCGATCTCGGGCAAGGCAGCGCTGGTGACATGCACGTTCATGCCAGCCATGAAGCAGCCGAACAAGCCGCCGATCACCGCCACCCAGGCCCGCAGGGAGACTTTGTCCTCAGCGCTCATGGCGGGCCTGCCGGGTGTCGACGGTAGCGATCACCGACATGCCGGGCAGCAACCGTGGGCTGTCATCGCCCTCTGGGTCGAGTTGGATACGCACCGGGAAGCGCTGGACGATCTTGGTGAAGTTGCCGGTGGCGTTGTCCGGCGGCAGCAAGGCGAACACGGCGCCGGAGCCTGGCGAGACGCTGTCCACGGTGCCGCGCCAGTGTTGGCCGAAGGTATCGACCTCCAGCGTCACCGCCTGGCCGGGACGCATGTGCGCCAGCTGGGTTTCCTTGAAGTTGGCGACCACGTACGCCTGCGCTACCGGCACCACGGCCAGCAACGGCAGGCCGGGGGTGACGTACTGCTGCTGGCGCACCTTGCGCTGGCCTACCACACCATCGAAGGGCGCGCGAATCTCGGTGTCGGCCAGGGCGCTGCGGGCCAGGTCGGCCTCGGCGGCAGCCTGGTCGAGGTCGGCCTGGCGCTGCAGCAACTCGGCCTCCAGCTGCTTGCCCTGCTGCTCCAGCATCGCCTTGCGTGCGTGCTGGCGGGCCAGTTCGGCATCGGCGGCGCGCTGCAGCGCCTGAGACTGGATGCGGGTGGCGCGGGCCTGCTCCATCCGCTGCACACTGACCGCTTGCCATTGCGCCAGGTGCTGGTAACGCTGCCAGTCGGCCTCGGCCCGCTGCGCCTCGCCTCGGCTACCACCGCGTTCGGCATCGGCGCGGGCGATGGCGTGGGTCTGCTCTTCTTGCTCGGCGACGAAAGCGCGCAGGCGCATACGCTGCACCTGCAACGCCGCCTCACTCACCGCCAGGTGCGCCTCGGCCTTGCGCAGGCGGTCGCGAAAATCGCGCGCGTCCAGGCGTACCAGCAGGTCGCCGGCCTTGACCGTGGCGTTGTCCGCCACTGCCACCTCGGCCACGTAGCCACTGACCCGGGCACTGATCGGCGCCCAGTCAGCGCGCACGTAGGCATCGTCGGTCTGCTCCAGGAAACGCCCGTCGAGCCACCAGTAGGCGCCATAGGCCGCCACCAGCAAACCTAGGCCCCCGGCCAGGCCGAAGCGCAACAGGCGCTGGCGGCGCCGGGTACCAATTTGCTCGAGGGTGAGCTGGGGATCTGGGCTGACCGCCTGGTTCATGCTGGGCTCCATCCGGTGGGGGGAGCGCCAGATTACGGAATCTGAGATTGTCGTTCGCTCGCGAACAGACCTTCAATCGTCGCAAAATGGACAGCAGATCAGCCCTGCGAGCGGACCACTTTCAATGCTGCAGGAAAGCGACCACCTGTTCTGTGGCCGTTACCGGATCTTCCTGCATGAAACAGTGTCCCCCCGCTACCTGCTGCGCGCTCACCTGGCCATTGAGCGCCACCAGGCGCTGCACCGAGTGCGGCACGAACGGATAGGTGTGCTCGCCGTACAGGATCCGCGTCGGCGTCTGGATACGGCTCAATTGCTGCCACATGCGCTCAGGGAACGAGCTGAAGATCTCCACCTCGCGGCTGGGCCGGCACTTGAGCACCACTCCCTCCCCGCAATCGCCGATGGCATGTTCCACATAAGCCTGCAAGGCCGCATCGGTCCAGCCCTTGAAGATACCGCGCCCCTGCAGCGAGGCCTGGGCCGCCTCACGGTCGGGCCAATGACTGCGGCGGGTGGCCGCCTTGCGCGCCAGGGCATGCCGGCGATGCAAGCCGACCATGGCGGCGGCCCCCATCACCCCGATCATGCGCCGGCTGAACAGGACCGGATCCAGCAACACCGCACGCTGGAAGAGCTGCGGCTCGGCGGCCAGGATCAAGCCGGTGAGCACGCCGCCGAAACTATGGCCCAAGGCAAAGCGAGGCACGTCGCCGTATTCGCCACGCCCGGCCTCGAAGGCTTCCACCGCCAGTGCTGCGGTGCGGTTCCAGCCAAGGAACACGCCACCATGGTCGCTGTCGCCATGGCCCTGGACATCGCTCAGCCACAGGTCGAAATGTTCACCCAGGCGCATCAGCATGGGCTGGTAGGCCAGGCTGCAGAAGCCGTTGCCATGCAGAAAATGCAACAGCGGCCTGCCGCTGGCGGGGGTTCGCCATCCGCGCAGGGTGAAGCCTTCGGCGCATTCATGGGACCAGGGAATCAACTCCATCGACTGCACTCATCGGCTCTAGGAAAACGCCGATTCTACAAACAGCAGCGGATACAGTGAAATCACCAGCAGCACGGCCATCAGGACATTGAACAGCACCACCGCGCGCGGATTGCGCAGCAGGTTGCGCAAGGCACTGCCGAACATCACCCAGATGCCGACGCTGGGCAGGTTCACCAGGGCGAACACCGTGGCGATGACGATCACGTTGAATACGTAGCCCTGGGCCGGGGTGTAGGTGGTGATCGCCCCGATCGCCATCACCCAGGCCTTCGGGTTGACCCACTGGAACGCCGCGGCACCCCAGAACCCGAGCGGTTTGCGGCTGCCATCGGTGTCGCCGGACATCGGCCCGGAGGTGGCGATCTTCCAGGCCAGGTATAACAGGTAGGCCGCGCCCGCGTAGCGCAGGATGCTGTACAACGGTGGCCAGGCCTTGAACACCTCGCCAAGCCCGAGACCAACCGCCAGCACCATCACCATGAAGCCGACGCTGATGCCCAGCGCGTGGGGAATCGTCCGACGCACGCCGAAGTTGACTCCCGAGGCCAGCAGCATGGTGTTGTTCGGACCGGGGGTGATGGAAGAGACAAAGGCGAACAGGACGAACGCGCTGAGCAGATCGAGCGAGGCAAGCATGGCGGCGGTTTCCGGCTTTTCTGATTATCGAAATGCCACGGTAGCGGAGGCTTGTAGGAAATGACCGGTACAGTTAAGCGAAATTGAATGAATACACATTTCTGTTTCACTCAATTGCGTGCCTCCACGCCATCGTCACAGCAAAGCGCGGCAAATCTTCCGCCAGACACCTGGCGGCCTCCCCTCGTCATACCTGACACTACTGAAGCCTGCGCAACCTATCCCGCACAAGGAAGCCCCATCATGCCCGTGACCATCCGCCCCGCAGTCCTTGCCGACGCTGCCCAGATCCTGGCCTTCATCACCGAGCTGGCCGACTACGAACGCGCCCGTCACGAAGTGGTGGCGACCCTCGCCGACATCAAGCACAGCCTGTTCGACGCAGGCAGCACGGTGCGTAGCCTGATTTGCGAGCGCGACGGCCAGGCCATCGGGTTCGCCGTTTATTTCTACAGCTACTCCACCTGGCTGGGGCGCAACGGTATCTACCTCGAGGATCTCTACGTCACCCCGCAGCAACGCGGTGACGGCGCGGGGCGCAAGCTGCTGCGGCATATCGCCCGCGAAGCTGTCGAAAACGGCTGTGGGCGAATGGAGTGGAGCGTGCTGGACTGGAACGAGCCGGCCATCGGTTTCTACCAGTCTCTGGGCGCCGAGCCGCAGGACGAGTGGATCCGCTATCGTCTCGACGGCGAACGCTTGCGTCAGTTCGCCGAAGGCTGAGGCGCCTCGCCCGGAAACGCCGTCTGGGCCAGTACCGGCACCTCGACGCGGCTGCGCTGGCCGCCGCGCTCGATCACCAGGCCGCGCCTCTCGATAGCCACCAGGCGCACCCCGCGAGCCAGCTCCTCGCCACTGCGCACGGCGCGTGCCGGGCCGCCGTCAAGGCTGACGATGGCCACGGCGCCTTGGCTGCCGGCCATCACCCCGCTGACCTGGATCTGCACCTGCAGGGGAATATCGGCAAACCATCGCCCGGCCGCTGTTTCGGCCACTACCGGGGCGTCGGCAGCCCGGGCCGTGGCCTGTCCCGCCGCTGGCGGCCACAACAGTTGCCCCCAGGTCGCCAGCCCGGCCATGGCGACCAGCAACCCCAGCGCCTGCAACAACAGCCCGAGTGACAAGTTGGGACGAACGATACGCATGGTCACGCGCTCCTTGTGTGCCTGCGCCCAAGCATACCGGGTGATTCTCACGGTTTTGTTTCACACGCCGATCATCTTGCTCGGGCAAGCTGCCTTGCCAGGACAAGGAGCGCGCCGTGAACGGACAACGTGGTTTCACCCTGATAGAACTGATGGTGGTGTTGGTGATCGTCGGTATCGCCAGTGCCGCCATCAGCCTGAACATCCGCCCCGATCCGGGCAAGCAGTTGCGCGCAGACGGCGAGCGCCTGGCGCGCTTGCTGGAGTTGGCGCAAAGCGAAGCCCAGGCCGACGGTCAGCCGCTGCGCTGGCAGAGCGACCGCGACGGCTACCGCTTCGTACGCGCCGATGGCCAGGTGCTGGCGGAGGGACCACTCAAGCCGCGCCGCTGGCAGGCCGAGACAGTGAAGGTGCAGGCCGAACCCCGTGGCGCGGTATGGCTCGATGGCGAGTGGATCGGCGCCCCCCTGACACTGCGCCTGCACAGCGGCACGCTGCGCCTGGAACTGGCGCGCAACGCCGCCGGGCAGGTGCGGGTGAGCCAACCATGACCCGCCAACGCGGTTTAACCTTGATCGAAGTGATGATCGCCATCCTGCTGATGGCGGTGGTCAGCCTGATCGCCTGGCGTGGCCTGGACAGCGTCAGCCGCGCCGACCAGCATCTACGCCAGGCCAGCGATGAGCATCAGGCGGTGATGCGTGTGCTGCAGCAGCTGGAGCGCGACCTGGCCTTGCGTGCCACGGTGGAACTGGCCGAGCCGGTGTTGCCCGGCCACGAGCCGCCGGGCAAGCCCTTGCTGCCCGCCATGCGTGCCCGCGCCGAGCGCCTGGAGCTGGTGCGCGCCGGTGCCGTGGCTGGCAGCGGCCTGCAGCGGGTGCGTTGGTATGTGCGCGGCAGCACCTTGTACCGCGCCGCCGCGCCACTGCGCGAAGGCTTCCCATTGCCCGCGCCGCAAGCCGCGGTGGCGGTGCTGGACAACGTCAGCGCATTCAGCCTGCGCACCTGGCAGGCCAAGGGCGGCTGGCGCTCCCCGGCCAGCGAGGCCGACGACAACCCCGTCGGGCTCGAGGTGCGCCTGAACCGGCGCGGTCCCCAGGGCGAGGAACACTACCGCCAGGTGCTGGGGCCATTCAACTGACCAGCACCACCCCGCCGGGCAGTTCCAGGCAGCGCGCGCCATAGGCGACGCGGATCAGTTCGGCGGCCTGGCGCAACTGATCGAAACTGAACCGCGCCTGCACCCGGCGGCGCCCCAGTGACGGGTTGAGCAGTACCAGGCGCCCGGGGCGGTAGCGGTTGATCTCGTCGATTACCTGGGTCAATGGTGCATCACGGAACACCAGCATGCGCTCGCGCCAGGCCGTCACCTGGCCAATGTCGAAGGCCTCGGGCACGCCGACGCCTTGCGCGCCATAACGTAACTGGCGGCCGGCCGGCAGCGCCTCGAGCCGGCCCTGGGCAAAGATGCGCAGCTCGCCACTCAGGCAGGTGACGCAGACGCCATCGTCGTCCTCGCGCACATTGAATCGAGCCTGTTCGGTACTGATCACCCCCTCCTGCGCCCGCACCTGCATGGGCTGGTGGGCCTGCACTTCGATCTCGCCCGCCAGCAGGGCGATACCCTGTGCCTCGCGGCTGACGCGCGTGCGCACGTTCAGTTCCAGCTTGATCCCTGGCGCCAGCTCCACCCGTTGCTGCTCATCCACCTGGGTGGCGAACGCCGCAGGCGGCGCCATGGCCTCGTCCAGCCAGCCGCCACGCCAGGCAACCACCGCCAGCGACGCGGCCAGCGCCCCGCCCAGGAGTGCCCGACGCCCGAGCTGCGGCGCCGATGGCGCCTGGCTGACCTGTTGCGCCGCAGGCCCGAGCAAACACCAGAGCTGACGCGCCTGGGCGAACGCCTCGGCGTGCGCGGGGCTGCGCGCGCACCACTGGTGCAGGGCCCGGGCATCGGCCTGGGTGGCCTGGCCGGAGGTCAGCCGCAACAGCCAGCCCTGGGCCTGGCGCTGCAAGTCGGGATCGGGCGGAATCTGGGGCATGGTGCTCACATGAAGAGGTCGACTATCGTTCAAGACGGTTTTCCCGCGCCAGGACCGAAGCGCTGAAACACTTTTCTGTCCAGACGCATCGCGCAATGCCCCAGTGCCGCCTTGAGTTCCTTTTCCACGGTGCGTGTGGAGATGCCGAAACGCTGGGAGATTTCCTGGTGCGAGGCCTCCTCCAGCCGCGCGGCAATGAAGATCCGCCGGCGCCGGGCTGGCAACTCGTAGAGCGCGCCCAGCAGGTTCTGGATCTCGCGCTGGCCACCGACGATGCGAGCCGGGTCCTGGTCCTCGGCCACCTGCAGCAGCGTTTCGATCTCGGCGCCAGTGAGCAGCCGGGCATCGGCCTCGCGGCGGTCGGCGGCGACGTTCAAGGCCATGCGGTACAGGTAGGCACCGGGTTTGTGCAGGTCGTGCGCGGCGTCCATGCGATCCACCCGCAGGTAGGTTTCCTGCAGCACGTCGTTGGCCAGGTCATCCGAGCCAAGCCGGCGCCTCAGGCGGACCCTGAAGGTGTCGTAGGAGGTCAGAAACAGCTTGACCAGCGCACTGTCCCGAGGTTTGTTCATGCCGCCACAGCTCCTTGCTAAAGAGGGCAATCCATAGGTTCCGGGCGCAGCAACAGGGTCAGCGGCTGTGCCAGTGAAGTCGGCGGCGCCTGCTCCAGGCGTACCGCCTGCAAGCGCTCGACCAGCGCGGCATCGCGGGCGAAGTCGCCGGTGGAGGCCAACAGCCGGCTCTGCACCAGTTGCCCGCTGGCATCGATCCAGACCTGCATGGCCGCCCGGTAGCTGCCCGGGCGGGTCGACGGCCAAGCGCACAGGGCGCGCTCCACCGCGTGTTGCAATGCCACCGCATAACTGCCCGACGCCGGGCCTTCACTGCGTCCACGCCCGGGCGTTGTGCGCAGGCGCAACGGTTGCAGGGTGAATCCACCGCTGCCGTGACGCGCCTGCAGGCCGGTTCCTTGCAACAAGCGCTGCAAACCCTCGCGCGCCGTGTAGCGGCCGCGCAGCAGGCTGGAGCGCTGGCCGGCGAGCAACGCCTGGTCGACCAGCACCGCCAGGCCACTCTGCCGGCCGAAGGTGTCCAGCGCCCGGTCCAGCGCCTGCGCCGGTATGTCGAAGGTCAGTAACGGCTGGCCACGCGCCCCTGGCGCCGCCACCAGCCAAGCCAGTATCAGCGCGCCGACCACAAGCAATGCACGCACGGGAGATCAGGCCTCCTTGCTGGCCGCCGTCGCCGGGGAAACGTCATCCTGGGGCCTGTGTATGACGCTGTGGTGACAGGCCGCGGCAATCAAAGCTTCACCCCGTCCCATGCCGGCAGCGGATAGACTGGCGCAAGGAATGACTGCACGGAGAAGCATCATGGCCCGACTGTCGCTGATCACTTTGCCCCTGCTGCTGACCTGCGCCCTGCCGGCGCTGGCCGAACCGCCCAAGGGCTGCATCGACGTGCAGGTCGGGCAATCGCGGGCGCTGGCCTACGACTGTCTGACCCGACAGTTGCAAGGGGCCGATCCGCGCGCCGCCAAGGGCCTGCGCGATCAGCTCGACCCGGTCAGGCAGATGCAGCGCAGGGCACCAAACCAGATGGGCTTGGCGACACCGGCGGCGACCTCGACGCGCATGGGCAGCAGCTTTGGCAGTTCGGTGGTGCCACAGCGGCCTTGAAGTGCCTGACAGGCGTTTCGAATCACCTGCCCCGGGTTACTCTTCACGACGCAGCAGATAGGTATCCATGATCCACCCCTTGCGCCGCCGCGCCTCATCGCGCAACTCGAGGATGCGCGCCTTCACCGCCTGCAAGGGCCCGCTCACCAGCAGCTCGTCCGGCGTGCCCAGGTAGGCGCCCCAGTAGATCACCAGTTGCGGATCATCCAGGGCGGCGAACGCGCACTGGCCGTCGAGCATCACCAGCACATTGTCGATCCGCGACTGTTCGCCCAAGCGTCGGCCCGGCAGCACGATCAACGGCTCGCCGATACGATTGAGCGGAATCTGGTGACGGGCGGCCAGCAACTGGATGCTGCTGATGCCGGGAATCACCTGCAAGGCCAGCGCCAGGCCGCGTTCGCGTACCAGGTCGAGAATTCGCAGGGTGCTGTCATACAGCGCCGGCTCGCCCCATAGCAGGAACGCGCCGATATCATCGCTGCCCAGCTCATCCTCGATCAGCCGGGCGTACAACGCGGCGCGCTGGGCATGCCAGTCCTGCACGGCGCCAACATAGTCCGGCGCCTGGCCGTCTCGGCGCGGGTCCTCGACTTGCACCAGACGATAACCGCCCTCGGGCAAGTAGCGCTCCAGGATGGCCCGGCGCAGGTGCACCAGTTCGTCCTTGTCGCTGCCCTTGTCGAGGACGAAAAACACCGTGGCGCGCCGCAGCGCCTCCACCGCCTCGTAGGTGACCTGGCGAGGATCACCCGGTCCGATGCCGATCAGTAGAAGCTGTTTCATCGCCTGCCCTGCCTGGTTGCCGGTGGTCATTGTCGACCGACCACCGGCCGTTTGGCAAAGCGGGTCAGAAGATCGAGAAGTTGTAGCTGACAATGACCCGGGTTTCGTCCATGTCACGCGCCCACTTCTCGTAGTTGCTGCGGTAGGTGGAGTTGCGCAGGCGCACGCTGACGTCCTTGAAGGTGCCGCTCTGCACCTGGTACTTCAGCTCGCTGTCGCGTTCCCATTCCTTGCCTTCGGCGTTGCTGCCGGGGACCTTCACATTGTCGCCATTGATGTAGCGGGTGAAGAAGGTCAGGCCGGGCACGCCCAGGGCCTTGAAATCGTAGTCGTAGCGCACCTGCCAGGAGCGCTCCTGGGCAGCGGCGAAGTCGTTGACCTGGGCATAGTTGACCAGGTAGGGGTTTGTGCCGTCTAGGTACGGCATGGCGCTGTCGCCGTACATGCGCTGCCAGCCGGCGCTTAGCTTGTGCCCACCCAGGCTGTAGCCAAGCATGCCGCTGAAGGCGCGGTGGTCGATGCGCCCGGCACGGGCATTACCGATGTCGTCGCTCTTGATCACCCGCAGGTCCGCCGACAGCGTTCCGACTTCCAGTGGCTGGCTGGCGACCAGCCCGAGGAAGTGCTGGCGGTAGATGTTTTCAAGCTTGGACACCTGGTACTGCGCGCTGACACGGTCGTTGAAGCGGTAGTCGACGCCGGCCAGGTCGAAGTGGTCGGCCTCGATATCGCAGGCATAGCGCTTGTTCTTGCAGTGCACGCGGATGTCCTGGCGGTCGGTGGAGTCCCGTGCGGTGTACTGGTTCAAACGCGCCAGGGTGAACTTCAGGTCGCGAACTTCCTCGGAGGTCAGCCAGGCACCATGGAACATGGTCGGCAGCAGGCGTCCGTCGTTGTACTTGAGCAGCGGCACGTCCGGCATCATCGAACCGTACTTGAATACCGTCCTGGACACCTTCACCTTGCCGGCGACGCCCATCTTGGCGTACTGGTCGGCGGAGTGGCGTGGATCATGCCCGGACGACGGCAATAGCCCGCTATTGCTGTCGGCGGGACTGGAGTCGAGCTTGAAACCGAGCATGCCCAGCGCATCCACGCCGAATCCGACCGGGCCTTGGGTATAGCCGGACTGGACATTGAGAATAAAACCCTGCGCCCACTCTTCGCGCTTCGACGCGCCTTGCTTGGAAGTGGTGTGGCCGTCACGGAAATCTCGGTTGAAATAGACATTGCGTGCTTCGACCTTGGCACTGCTGTCTTCAAGAAAACCGGCGGCCTGGGCGTTGACACCGGCACACAGGAAGAACAAGCCGGCAACTCGGCGCCCGGGGGCGAGGGGGAAAGGGGCAAACATGCGAGGGAACATCCAGAAGAAAGACGAAAAACCATCCGGGCAGTCATCTGCACCGGCACTACGCGAAAGCCGAATACATCTCGACCATCATCGGTAATTTTCCACCAAAGGCTCTAGTCCAGGCCATGGGACGATGGTCTAAGGCCTTGTGCCGGGCCCCGTCGAACACCGCGCGAGAAACCTGCAAAGTTCCCGGCTAATGCATTAAAAGTTTGCTGTTTACCCTCGTGCAGTCGACTACTACACTCACAATCAACGAACAGCTATACCCATCCACGTGGCCGGCGTTTAGTCCAGGTTTATGTTCGTCACGCCAAGCCACGGCACTTACAGGAGTGATGACAGTGTCCAGACTTGCAGAGTTTCGTGCTGCCGAAAAAGCGCTCAAGGAACAAATGGCACAACTGGAAGCGCTAAAAAAGGATGCCGGCCTTAAACGCGAAATCGAATTCGAGCAGAAACTAGTCGGCCTGATGAAGAGCTATGACAAGAGCCTGCGCGATATCATCGCCATTCTCGATCCGAAAGCCGTGACCCGTGCACCGACCGCCGTCAAGCAGCAACGCCGCCCACGGGTCGTGAAGGTGTACGAGAACCCCCACACTGGCGAGTTGATCGAGACCAAAGGCGGCAACCACCGCGGGCTGAAGGCTTGGAAGGAACAGTACGGGGCACAGACGGTGGAAAGTTGGGTGCGCTGATGAAACCTCTACACCCGCTTCACACTTTTTTCACACCCGCAGGCCCAGTATCGAACCAGCTAAAGGACTAGCGACCCCATCACGCGCCCGCACATGCGGGCCTCTAATTCTGGCGCCCCGCACTCGTGCGGGGCGCTTTCATTTGCGCTGCCGGTTGACTTCCGTATCATGGCAAACCTGTTCAAGGCCCTGATTCCGGAGTTCCCATGAGCCTGCACGATCTGCAAACCCTGCCCGGCGTTACCGCCCAACCCGATACCGCCACCGCCCAATTCGTGTTCAACCACACCATGTTGCGGGTGAAGGACATCGAGAAGTCCCTGGATTTCTACACGCGCGTGCTGGGCTTTCGCCTGGTAGACAAGCGCGACTTCCCGGAAGCGGCTTTCAGCCTGTATTTCCTGGCCCTGGTCGACCCGGCGCAGATTCCTGCCGATGACGCCGAGCGTCATCAGTGGATGAAATCGATCCCCGGCGTACTCGAGCTGACCCACAACCACGGCACCGAGAACGACCCCGAGTTCGCCTACCACAATGGCAACACCGACCCACGCGGTTTCGGCCACATCTGCATTTCGGTACCGGACGTACGTGTTGCCTGCGCCCGCTTCGAGGCGCTGGACGTCCCGTTCCAGAAGCGCCTGCAGGATGGCCGCATGAACCACCTGGCCTTCGTCAAGGACCCGGACGGCTACTGGGTCGAGGTCATCCAGCCGACCGAACTCAAGGGCTGATACCCACAGGTGCGCTCGTCGGGCCGGGAACTCCCGGCCCCTCGCTGTGGTATATGGAAGTAACTCCTGTTCCAAGCCACAGCGAGGTAAGGACAATGCAAACCCTTCACTGTGAATACCGCGACCACACCATCACCGCCAGCGTGATGCCCCACCCCGACTCGCCCCTGCCCTATGCTGCAGGCTGCGTGATCACCGACCCTGCCGGCCACAGCAGCAGGCGACTATCGATGCCGATGAAGTTCTTTGCCGACCTGGAGAATGCCCAGCACGTGTCCCTGGCCCATGGCCGGGCGCTGGTTGACCAGCAGCTGGATGACAAGGATCAGCGGGTGTTCTGATAACCCTACGCCAGCAGCCAGCACCCACAGAGATTGCGCTTCGCTCACAGGCGAAGCGAACAGTGTGGGAGCCGGCTTGCCGGCGATACGGCACCCTTCTATACCCAATCAACCTTCACGGGCATACGCCACGGCAGCCGCCACCTGTTCGGCTGTCGGCCGAACCCCGGTGTACAACACGAACTGCTCCAGCGCCTGTAGCGCGATGACGTCGAGACCGGTGATCACCGGTTTGCCCAGCGCCTCGGCGGCGCGGATCAGCGGTGTGCGTGCCGGCAGGGCAACCACATCGAATACCCGCTCGGCCGCCGCGATGGCGGTTTCGCTGAAGGCCAGCTGGTCGGCCTCAGGGCTCCCGGCCATGCCGATCGGCGTGACATTGATCAGCATCGGCGGGCAACGGTCCTGCAGTTCAGGCAGCCAGCGATAGCCGCAGACATCCGCCAATTGCCGCCCGGCCTGCTCGTTACGGGCGACAATGATGCCGTCGCCAAAGCCCGCGTCGCGCAGCGCGCTGGCCACCGCCTTGGCCATGCCACCGCTGCCGCGCAGGGCGAAGCCGGTCGCCGGGTCGATCCGCCGCTCGGCCAGCAGTTGCCGTACGGCCAGGTAGTCGGTGTTGTAGGCCTTCAGATGGCCTGCGGTATTGACCAGGGTGTTCACCGAGTCGATGGCCGCCGCCGAGGGGTCGACCTCGTCCACCAGGGCCAGGCAGGCTTCCTTGTAGGGCATCGATACGCCACAACCGCGAATACCCAGGGCGCGGATGCCGGCCACGGCGGCCGGCAGATCCTGGGTGGTCATGGCCTTGTAGTAATAGTCCAGGCCCAACTGCTGATACAGATGGTTGTGAAAGCGCACGCCGAACGTACCGGGGCGCCCGGCCAGGGAAATGCACAACACGGTGTCCCTGCTCGGTGAATGGCTCATCGCGGTTCCTCTGTCATGGCTGAATCGATTGCGCCAGCGTACCAGACCCTGCCGCCGGTCGCCCCTTACACAACCTTTACCCTTTGCCAGGGCGCAGTTGACCGAGGCTGCGGTCATAGTAGACAGACCCCGAACGTGGGGTTGTCTTGCGAGGTGTCACCATGAAGCG
Organism: Pseudomonas soli; assembly: GCF_021283165.2. NCBI lineage: Bacteria > Pseudomonadati > Pseudomonadota > Gammaproteobacteria > Pseudomonadales > Pseudomonadaceae > Pseudomonas > Pseudomonas soli. The sequence continues at coordinate 2,915,770 of NZ_CP128543.1, read as the reverse complement.
TTTCATCCCCGGAATCGCCCTGCTGGTCGGCGCGCTGGCCATCAGCGGGCAAGCCTCGGCCCATGGTGGCGGCTGGTACGGCCCGGGGCCGGTAATCGGCGCGGCCGTGGTGGGCGCGGTGGTCGGGGCGGCCGTATCGGGCGGCCACGACCGCACCGTCTATGTCGAACGCCAGCCGGCCTACTATCCACCGCCACCGGTCTATGTACAGGCGCCGCCACCGCCGGTGTATTACCAGCCCTACGTGGTCGAGCGCTATGTGCCCGCCCCGCCGCCGGTCTACCGCCGCTATTACGGCCCGCCGCCGGTGTACTACGGCCCGCCGCGCTGGTAAGCGGCATAGTTGATAAAAGCAATGACCACTATCGAGGACATTGATTTCAAACCCCGAAGGCGCCTGGGTAAGGTAGGGCCATGTTCGAGAGGAGATCCACCATGGCCCCGATCCAGATCATGTCCGTTGTCGGCAGCGCAGTCCCCAGCAGCCTGCGCCAACAAGGTCTTTTGGCCTGCTGGTACCTGCTGCGCGACGGTGAAGCCATCAGTGGCCCGTTGACCAGCCGCCGCTGCGCCGAGACCCTGGCCGGCCGCTTGCTCGACCAGACCTTGGTCGCCTGACCCCGAATTTGTTGTGTGTTGCTCCCTAAGCCCTTGTAGCCCGCCACCCGGCGGGCTTTTTTTGCTCGCCGACCAGCCGCCTACAAGTGCCCCGCCCACACGGCAAGTGGCAGTGGCGGTTGCTGGTCGAGGATACGGCGCCAGATCAAGCCCAGCCGCTCGCCATCGAACAGGGAAGCGGCACCGCCACCAACCCAGCCCCTGGGCTGGATCACCGTCCATCGCCCTGCAGCGTCACGCCGGGCCATCTCGAAGCGGAAACTGTAGGTGCCGGGCATGCCCATGCGCAGGTCGGTGACCACCAGCGAGTCACCAATGACGTCGTAGCGCAGCCAGTCGTCGGTGAACCAGCGCAGACGCTCGTACAGCGGTGCGCCCGCAAGAACCTTGGCTACCTGCAGATTGCGCGACTGCTTCAGCATCTCCGGAGGTTCGCGATCGAACCCGCTGCTCACGCCCTCGTAGTAATCGCCGTCTTGGGTTTTCGCCAGCACCCGCCAGATCAGGCTGTTGAAAGCGATGGGCACCGCCCGGACCTCACTGGCCTCGATCCCCTGAGCCTGCAAGGCCAGGTGGAAACGTTGCTCGGCGGCCATGCGCCCGGCAAGGCCAAAACCCAGGTACAGCGTGCTGAATCCCAGTGCCAGGCACAACATCGCGGTCGCCCTGCCCTTCAGGCCCCTGATCGCCGCATAGCCCACCGCCAGCAGCAACGGCACGGTATACACCGGGTCGATGATGAACACCGCCGCCCAGCTCTCCGGCGTCAGGTGCAGGGGCCAGAACAACTGGGTGCCGTAGACGGTAAAGGCATCGAGCACCGGGTGGGTGACCAGCGCCAGCCAGAAGGCCAGGAACAGCCTGCCAGGGGTATAGCCTCGGCCTGGCCAACGCCAGGTGACCAGCCAGGCCAGCAACAGGGCCAGGCCGGTCAGGACGAAGATCGAATGGGAAAAGCCACGGTGGAAGGTCATCTGCGACACCGGATCGGCATAGCGGATCACTACATCCAGGTCGGGCAATGTCCCCAGGGCGGCGCCGTAGATCAGCGAACGGCGGCCCTGGATACGGCCCAGGACGGCGCCTTGCAGGGCGGCGCCGAGCACGGCTTGGGTGATTGAGTCCACGGCAAACGTCTCGTGCAGGGGCTATCAGATGGCGTGACGCAACATCGCCAGTACCTGCGCATGCAACGCCGGATCGCCACACGCCACCACGCAGCCGCCGTCCTGGGCCGAGCCGCCATCCCAGGAGGTGATGATCCCACCCGCGCCTTCGATGATCGGCATCAGCGCCTGCACATCGTACGGCTGCAGGCTGGCCTCGACGATCACATCGACGAATCCGCACGCGAGCATGCAGTAGGCATAGCAATCACCGCCATAGCGCATCAGTCGCGCCTTGCCAGCGACCGCCTCGAACGCCGTCTTGCGCGCCGGGGTGTCGAACATGTCGGGGGTAGTGCACATCAGCGTGGCCGACGCCAGGTCGGCGCAGGCGCGGGTCTTCAGCGGCGTGTCATTGCGCCAGGCGCCGTGCGGGGTGCCGATGAAGCGTTCGCCGGTGAACGGTTGGTTCATTACCCCGAGCACCGGGCGGGTGCCATCGTTGAGGGCGATCAGCGTGCCCCACAGCGGCAGGCCGGTGATGAAGGCGCGGGTGCCATCGATCGGGTCTAGCACCCAGGTCAGCGGGCTGCTGCCCAGTGCCGCGCCCTGCTCTTCACCCAGGATGCCGTGGGTGGGATAGCGGGCCTGGATCAGCGCGCGCATGGCCTCTTCGGCCGCCTTGTCGGCGATGGTCACCGGGTCGTACAGGCGCCCCCCCTTGTCCTCGACATCCAGGCTGGCGCGAAAGTACGGCTGGATCGCCGCCGCGGCGGCATCGGCCAGTTGCTCGGAGAAAGAGCGGAATTCGCCGATCTGTTCAGCGCTCAGGGACATGGGGCGGTCTCGTTGTTGGATGGGATGCGCATCATACCCGAGTCGGGCCTTGACACACCTCTGGCGTCACCCATGATATTGTTATGCCATTATCGCCGCTTCATTTAACCGTCACTGATTCGTTGTACTAGGATAGCTAGCAGCCCAATCGCCCGGCCGACAGTCAAGGATGCTGGTTGCTGGCGCAAGGGCCTCCGTTCCACCGCCTATCATGGATGACACGATGAATTCGCACCTGCTCTTTCCGCAGATCGGCAAAGTCATAGCCAGTACCGGCAGCCGCCATTTCCCCCGGCACCTGCACGACCTGATCCAGACCCACCTGACTATCGATGCCACGCATATCCGCCAACTGCGCATCGACCCGGCTTGCGCCAGCCAGCCAGACGCGACCTTGATCAGCGAGACGGTGTTCAGCGCCGGCGATACGGGTGACGGCTTCGACGATCCGGCGCGCCTGCACCTGGCCCGGCGCAAGGATGGTTTCCGCTACGAAATCACGGTATTGCGGGCCGACACCCGCGCTGGCTTCTCAGCAACCGATCGCAGCCGCCTGGAGGACATTTCGCCCTTGCTGCTGCCCATGCTGGAAAAACACATCAATGCCCTGCAGCCTGCCGCGCCGCTACCCGCGGACCCCGACAGCCTCGAACAGCGCTTTCTCGAGCGTCTGCGTCAGACCGGCATCCGCCTGTCCGAGCGCGAGATGCAGGTGTGCGAAGGTTTGCTGGCCGGGCGCACGGCGCCGCAGCAGGCCGAGCATCTGCGGCTCAAGGTCAATACGGTGGAAAGTTACCTGCGCCGGGCGGCGATCAAGCTGGGCATCAGCGGACGCCACTCGCTGATGCGCTGGATGTATGCCGAAATCTAGTCTCCCGCAGGACACTTGGGAGCGAGCGCCATGCATATAGCGCTCGCCTTCAGGCCTAATCCCGCGCCAATGCCTCGATAGGGTCCAGCCGCGCCGCGTTGCGCGCCGGCACGAAGCCGAACACGATGCCGATCAAGGTCGAGCAGACGAACGCCGTGACCACCGACCCCAGTGAAAACACCATCTCCCACTGCTTGACGAAAAGCGCGAACAGATAGCCGATCCCGTACGACAACCCGATCCCGATTACGCCGCCGATCAGGCAGACCATCACCGCCTCCACCAGGAACTGCTGGCGAATATCCGACTGCCGTGCCCCCACCGCCATGCGGATGCCGATCTCGCGGGTGCGCTCGGTGACCGACACCAGCATGATGTTCATCACCCCGATCCCCCCCACCACCAACGAAATCACTGCGATCAGCGACAGCAGCAAGGTCAGCGAGCGACTGGTCTTCTGCACGGTCTGCATGATGCTGTCGAGGTTGTTGGTGAAGAAATCCTTGGTGCCGTGGCGCTGCAGCATCAGTTTGTTGACCTCCTCCTCCACCCGCTTGCTCGGCATGCCGTCCTTGATCCGCACGCTGATGCTGTCCAGGTGGCGCTGGCCAAGCACACGCCCGGCGGCAGTCTCGTAGGGCATCCACACGTTCAGGGTGTTGCCGGCGACGAAAAGGTTCTTGTTCTCGGCGGTCACGCCGATTACCGTGCACGGCAAGTTGCCGACCAGGATCACCTGCCCGAGCGGGTTGACGCCGTCGCCGAACAGGCGCTTGCGCGTGTTGTGGTCGATCACCACTACCTGGGCCTGGCGCCGGGCATCGTCCGCGCTGAACACGATCCCCGCGGCCAGGGGGATGTTGCGCACCTGGAAGTACTGCTCGCTGACGCCGTTGAGCTGCACGTCGGCGTCGATGTTGCGGTAGCGCACCAGCGAACTCTGGCCGATCACCGGGGTGGCGCTGTCGACATAATAGAGTTCGTTGAGCGCGATCACGTCGGCCGGCACCAGGGTCTCGATGGCCTTGGCCCGACTGTCGCCGAAACTGGTGCCGGAGTAGATGTCGATGGTGTTGCTGCCGATCGCCTGGATATCCTTGAGCACGTAGCCCTTGGCGCCCTCGCCGATGGCCGAGATCGACACCACGGAAGTAATGCCGATGATGATCCCGAGCATGGTCAGCAAGGTGCGCATGCGGTGCGAGACCAGGGCGATCCAGGCCATCTTGAAGGCCTCGCGAAACAACCCGAGGCTGGCCACCAGCCGCCGTGGCGCCTGCTCGCGGGCCGGCGCCGCCTCAGCGATCGGCGCGGGCGGCTCGGCGCCGGTGCACCGGTCACTGACGATCTGCCCATCGCTGACCTCGATGATCCGCTCAGCATGGGCGGCGACCTTGGGGTCGTGGGTCACCAGGATCACCGTGTGCCCGGCGCCGTGCAGTTCCAGCAGGATGTTCATCACTTCCTTGCCGCTGGCGGTATCGAGGGCTCCGGTCGGCTCGTCGGCGAGGATCACCTCGCCGCCGTTCATCAGCGCCCGACAGATACTGACTCGCTGCTGCTGGCCCCCCGACAGCTGGCTGGGCCGGTGCGCCAGGTGTCCGCCCAGGCCCAGGCGGCCCAGCAGCTCCCGCGCCCGGGCATGACGCCCGGCCTGCGCCACGCCGGCGTACACCGCCGGGATCTCGACATTGCGCAGGGCATCCAGGTGCGGCAACAGGTGGTAGCGCTGGAAGATGAAACCGAAGTGGTCACGGCGCAGCGCAGCCAGGGCGTCGTCGTCGAGATCGCGGGTTTCCTTGCCGCTGACCTGGTAGCTGCCGGCGCTGGCGTGGTCCAGGCAACCGAGGATGTTCATCAGCGTCGACTTGCCCGAACCCGAAGCGCCGATGATTGCCACCAGCTCGCCGGCATGGATCTCCAAGTCGATGCCCTTGAGAGCCAGGAACTCGCGGTCGCCCGCCATGAAGCTGCGGCTGACCCCGTCCAGGCGCAGCAGCGGCTGGTCCTCGAGCGCCGACACCGCCCGTGCCGGCGACAGTTCCACGTTCATGTTCATGCTCACGCCCCCGCCTCGCCCGACACCGGCTCGCCGATCACCACGCGGTCACCTTCGGCCAGGCCGTCCTTGACCTGCACCTTGACGTTGTTGTTGATCCCCGCCTGGACCTTGCGCACCTGGGCGAAGCCCTTGCCGTCGAGCACCCGCACCGGGAAGCTGCCGTCGGCATCACGCGGCCCCAGCGCCGCCACCGGCACGGTGAGCACGCCCAGGGCGGTGTCGAGGACGATACGCACCTGGGCGGTCATCGAGATGCGCAGGCGGTGCTCGGGGTTGGGCACCTCGAACAGCGCGTTGTAGAACACCGCGCTGGCCTGCTTGGCGGCGACGCCGCTCTTGTCGCTGCTTTCCAGGTAGTTCTGCGGCGCGGGCTCGGTGCCGCGCAGCTTGGCGTAGTAACGTTTGTCGTCACCGAGGATGGTGAAGTACACCTGCTGGCCGGGGCTGATATGAATCACATCGGCTTCGGACACCTGGGCCTTGATGGTCATGGTGTCGAGGTCGGCGAGCTTGAGGATTACCGGCGCCAGCTGGTTGGAGATCACCGTCTGCCCTTCCTGGGTGACGATACCCACCACATGGCCATCGATCGGCGCGACGATGCGGGTGTAGCCGAGGTTGACCCGCGCCGTATCGATCTGCACCTGGGCGCTCTTGATCTGCGCGTCCAGCGAGCGCAGGTTGGCCTGCTGCACCTCGAATTCGGACTCGGCGTTCTCGAAGTCCTGGCGCGAGATCGACTCGTCGGCCTGGAGCACGTCGTAGCGTTCGTAGACCCGCTTGGCCTGCTTGAGCTTGGCCTGCACCGAGCGCCGCTCGGCCTGCAGCTTCTCGGCGTCGACCTCGGCCTGGCGCAGCGAGTTGCGCGGCACCAGCGGGTCGATTTCGGCCAGCCACTGGCCTTCGGTGACCTTGTCGCCAAGCTTGACCTTGAGCGACTTGAGCTGCCCCGAAACCTGGGCACCGACGTCGACCTGGCGAATACCTTCCAGGGTGCCGGTAGCCAGCACCGCGTTTTCGATATCGCCACGCTCGACCGTGGCGGTGATGTACTGCGGCGGCTTGGCTGGGGCCTGTACCGCGTAGAGCACGATGCCGGCGACCAGGGCCACGGCGACACCGAGGGTGATCTTGCGAAACTTCGTCTTTTCCATGAAACCGTTCTTCCTGAAGCTGATGAGGTCCCGTGGGAGCGGGCTTGCCCCGCGATAACGCCACTCCAAGGTGACGCCATCGCTTTGCAAGCCCGCTCTCACGACGGTGTTACTGCTTCACCCTGCTGTGATACAGGGCCTGCCCGTCATGCCACCACGCCGCCAGGCTGAACACATCCGGCACCTTGAGGATGCTGAAGTGGTTGCCCGGCCCCTGCCACACCTCCAACTGCGGCAGCCATTCACGCCAACCGTCTTCCATCGCCTGCTGCTCGCATTGGTTGCCGGCGGCGTCCAAGCTCGGATCGGCCACCAGTACCAGCCGCGCCAAGCCATTGAAGCCACCCTCGGGGCGATACACCGTGCGCAGCGCCGTGGCGAAGGTGCGCACCACGCCTTCAAGTGCCTGCGGCGAAGAGCGCGACGGCATCAGGCCGACCCGTACCATCGCCGCGTGCAACTGGCGCAGCTGCTCCTGATCGTCGGCTTCGGCGAAGGCTACAGGCTCGATGCCCAACGTCTTGCCGGTGGACAGTTGCAACGACTCGATAAGCCGCTGCAGGGCCTGGGTATAGGTGTACGGCTTGCCGCAACTGCCCCCCGCGCCCGGCGCCTCGCTGTCGATCAGGGTCAGGGAGCGCACCTCGCGCCCCTTGGCCTGCAGGCGTATCGCCATGGCATGGGCCACCCAGCCTCCGAACGAGTGCCCGACCAGGTTCAACGGCCCTTCGGGGTACAGCGCCTCGATGGCCTGGACATGGCACGCCGCAGCCACCTCGACCGAGCAATGGGGCACTTCACCCGCAGCCAGGCCGCGCGCCTGCAGGCCATGCACCGGCCAGTCCGGCCCCAGCGCCTCGGCCAGGCCGATGAAGCTGGTCACGCTGTCGCCGGCGCCCGGCACGCAGAACACCGGCACATGGCCCGGCACGCCGCTCTGGATTGCCAGTAGCGGCTGGTGCGCCGCCGGCGCGAGCGCCGACGCGGCCTGCATCGCCTGGGCGATGGCCTGGCCGAGCACGGCGGCTTGCGGGTCCTGCACCATGCTCTGGTGATCGCCCGGCACGCTCTGGCACTTCAGCTCCTGCCCAGGCAAGGCCTCGGCCCAGCCCAGGCTCGGGCTGTCGGTGACGATACCGGCGCTGCGCTGTTCGGCGATGAACAGGTGCAGTGGCACCGGCAACGGCGCCAGGCGATAGTGAGCCAGTGCATGGCCATGGGCCAGGTGACGTTCGAAGAAGTGGCGCAACTGTCCATCGCTGGCCTGGGCCAGGCCCGGCACCAGCAACTGTCGCTCACGGCAGAGGGCAAGCAGTGCCTCGAAGGGCAATGCGCCCGGCTGCAACGCCTCGATCTCGGCCAGTTGCATAGCCCCCGCCTCGCCCTGCGCCTGCCAGTGCACGCGGCAATGCAGCAGCAACTGCGCTTGCACCAGGTGCGGCCCTTGCCAGCGCGCCTTGCCCTGGTCGCTCAGGCGCGGCACGTAGGTGTCGATCAGGCCGACGAAGGCCACCGGCTCGTCCGCGCCCAGCAATTGCGCCGCCACCTCGTAGGCCAGCACACCACCGAACGACCAGCCGGCCAGGCGATACGGCCCGTGTGGCTGCACGGCGCGAATCTGCCGCACCAGGCGCGCCGCCAGGCACTCCATGGTGTTCAGTTGCGCCTGCCCGACGGCGACGCCGGCCAGCCCATAGACAGGGAAATCACCTTCGATATGCCGCCCCAGGACCGGGAAATACAGGTCCAGGCCACTGAACTCATGGATCAGGAACAGTGCAGGCTGGCTGCCGGCGGCGCGCACCGTGACCAGGCCTTGCCCCTCGTCCTCGGCCGCCACCTCGTCGAGCAGCGGCGCCAGGGCGGCGATGGTCGGGTGCTGGAACAGCTGGGCGAGGGTCGTGTGCAGGCCGGCCTGGCGCATCTCGCCCACCAGGCGGATCGCCGACAGCGAATGCCCGCCCAGTTCGAAGAAGCTGTCATGCCGCCCCACCCGCTCGACCTCCAGCACCTGCGCCCACAGCGCGGCCAACGCCAGCTCCACGGGCGTAACCGCCGCCTCGAACACCGCCACGGCAAGGTCTTGCGCGCCCGGCAGCGGCAGCGCCCGCCGGTCGACCTTGCCATTGTTGGTCAACGGCAACGCCTCGAGCACAACGAATGCCGCCGGCAGCATGTACTCCGGCAGCCGTTCGCGCAGGAAGCCGCGCAGCGCCACACCGTCGAGTGCCGCGTCGGTGCGGGTGTACCAGGCCACCAAACGCAGCGGGCCCTGTTCCAGGCGCAAGGCCATGACCACGACTTCATCCACGCCCGGGCACTGGGCCAGCTGCTGCTCGATCTCGCCCAGCTCGATGCGGAAACCACGGATCTTCACCTGGTCGTCACTGCGCCCCAGGCACTCCAGCTGGCCATCCTCGCGCCAACGGGCCAGGTCACCGGTGCGGTACAGCCTGGCGCCGGGCCCGGTGCCGAACGGATCGTCGAGAAAGCGTTCGGCTGTCAACTGCGGACGATTCAGGTAGCCGAGGGCGACGCCGTCGCCACCGATGTACAGCTCGCCGGTGACGCCCTCGGGCAGCAAGCGCCCGTGGCAATCGAGGACATAGGCCGTGGTGTTGCCGATCGGGCCGCCGATCGGCACATGCTCGGTGCCGTCGACTACCGCACGTACAGTGCTGGCGGTGGCGAAGGTGGTGGTCTCGGTAGGCCCGTAGCAGTGCACCAGGCGCAACTGCGGCGCCCGGGCCAACAAGGCGCGGAAGCTGGCAGGCTCGCCGCGCTCGCCGCCGCACAGCAGGATGCGCAGCCCGGCCAGGGCTTCGGGGATCAACTGCACATACTGGTTGAACAGCGCCGTGGTGACGAACATCACGCTGGCGCCGCCCTGGCGCAGGGCGGCGGCGAACTGCGCCGGCTCTACCAGGGTCTGGTGGTCGATCACCAGCACCTGGCCGCCGTTGAGCAGGCCGCCCCAGACATCCATGGTCGCGGCGTCGAACGCCGGGTTGGCGACGAAGGCGAAACGGTCCGTGGCGTTGAAGTCGGCATAGCCGTTGTTCAGCACCAGCCGGGCGATGCCGCGATGAGTCACCCTCACGCCTTTCGGCGTGCCGGTGGAACCGGAGGTGTACATCACGTAGGCCACCGCGTCGGCCTCCAGGGCCAGGCCCGGGTTGTGCGCGGGCTGCTCGTCCAGCGCCAGGCAGTCCAGGTCGATGCGCCGCGTCTCGCAATCCGCCGCCAGGCTGCCGAGGGTCAGCAGCATCACCGCCTGGCAGTCCTGGACCATGAACGCCTGGCGCTCGGCCGGGGCGTTGATGTCCAGCGGCACGTAGATCGCCGAACACTTGAGCACGGCCAACTGCGCGACCAGCAAAGGCAGCGAGCGTGGCAGCAGGATCGCCACATGAGCGCCGGCCGCCACCCCCTCGCCGATCAGCCAGTGCGCCAGGCGGTTGGCCTGCTCATTGAGCTCGGCGTAACTCAGCTGGCGCTCATCATGCAGCGCCGCCAGCGCCAACGGATGGCGCGCCACCTGTTGCTCGAACAGGCGGTGCACGGGCACCGACCTGGGGTAGTCGCGCTGCGTGGCGTTGTAGCCGAGCAATCGGCGGTGCTCCTCGGCCGGTACGATGTCCAGCCGCTCCAGGCCTTGCTCGGGATCATGCGCCAGGGCCTCGACCAGGTGTGCGAGAGCCTGCTCGAGGTAACCGCACAGCCGCCGGGCGTCCAGGCCCGCCGCGCACTGCGCGGTCAGGCTGAAGCGCTCCCCGAGGTCGTCGATGCTCAGGGCCAGCGGGTAGTTGCTGCGTTCCTGCGCATGCAGCAGCTCGATGCCCTGCCAGGCACGCCCACTGGCAGTGTCATGGGCCAGCGCGGCGGCACTGTGGCGGTAGTTGAGCAAGGCGCTGAACAGCGGCGCGCCGGGCGGCAACGCACTGCAGCGCTGGGCCAGGGCCAGTTGCGCATGCTCATGCACCAACAGCCCGGTCAGCCGGCGATGGGTGTCCAGCAGCGCCTCGCGCACCGGCAGGCGGCCCACGTCCAGGCGCAGCGGCAAGGTGTTGATGAACACACCCAAGGCCCGCTCCATGCCTTCACCGCCCTGCAGGCGACCGAGCAGCACGGTGCCGAACACCACGCTGTCGCGCCCCGACAACTGCCCCAGCACCAGGCCCCAGGCCAGGTGCATCAGGCTGGCCGCGCCGACACCCAGCAGCCGCGCCTGTTCGCGGGCCCGCCGCGCCAGCCCGTCGTCGAGCCAGTGCTGGGCTTCGGCCACGGCGTCGGCGTGAGCCAGTGGATGCGGACCGTAGGCCAGGGTTGGCTCGTCGATATCGCCCAACTGCTCGCGGAAGTACGCCTCATGCTCGGCCTCGCCGGCACCCTGTAGCACCTGGGCGATGTAGTTGCGGTACGGCACCGGCGGCGGCAAGCGCAGCTGCTCGCCGAGCAGGCAGCCCTGCAATTCGGCGCGCAACACGTCCTGGGCCACGTGGTCCATGACCAGGTGGTGGAACAGCAAGGTGGCGGTGATCCGCCCGCTGCTCGGGTCCTCGCGGTGTATCAGGCGCAGCAGCGGCGCGCGGGTCAGGTCCAGGCGCAAGCTGATCGGCTCATCCGCGGCCAGTTCCTGCACGGGCAACGCCGCCTGGCGCCATACCACCTGCACCGGCTGCGCCAGACCTTCCCAGTACAACGAAGAGCGCAGGATGTCGTGCCGGGCGATCACCTGGTCCAGCGCCTGGCGCAATGCCTCCAACCGAGCCTGGTCAGCCACCGCGAAACGCGCCTGCAGCAGGTAGGGGTCGTCACCCTCGCTGGCCAAGTGGTGATAGAGGATCCCCGCCTGCAACGGTCCCAGCGGGTAGATGTCCTGTACATTGGCGGCACCGCCAGGCACCTGGTCGACGATCCGCTCGATGTGCGACTGCTCCAGCGCCACCAACGGCAGCAAGTCCGGCGTGATGCGCCGGCAATCGGCGCCGATGCGGTTGGCCGGCACCCGGCTTGCGCCATGCTGGCCCAGGGTCGCGGCCACGGCGGCCAGGGTCGGTTCGGCGAACAGCACGCGGATGTCCGCGTCCAGGCCCTCGGCGCGCAAGCGGGCGATCAGGGTCACGGCCAGCAGCGAGTGGCCACCGAGCTCGAAGAAATGATCCTGGCGCCCTACCCTCGGCACGTTGAGCAACTCGGCCCATAGCGCCGCCAGATGGCGCTCGGCCTCGCCTCGCGGCGCCTCGTAGGCACGGCTGAGCACCGCGTCGGCACCGGGGTCGGGCAGCCGCTGGCGGTCGAGCTTGCCATTGGCCGTCAACGGCATGGCCGGCAGTGCCACGTAGGCCGACGGCACCATATAGTCCGGCAAACCTGCCTGGGCATGCTTGCGCAATGCCGCCACGCCCGGCGCGCCATCGTCGGCCGTGAACCAGGCGACCAGGCGCTCGTCGCGCAGCAGCACCGCCACTTCACGCACGTGCGGATGGCTGGCCAGGCAGGCCTCGATCTCGCCCAGCTCGATACGCAGACCATGCAGTTTCACCTGGAAATCGTTGCGGCCAAGGAACTCCAGCTCGCCATCGGCGCGACGACGCACCAGGTCGCCGCTGCGATACAGGCGCTCATCGACCACGAACGGGCTGGCACCGAAACGTTCGCCCTCCAGCGCCGGCAGGCCCAGATAGCCACGCGCCACGCCGACGCCGCCGATGTACAGCTCGCCCACCACGCCCCGCGGTACCGGCAGGCCATGGCTGTCGAGCACATACAGCCGGGTGTTGGCGATCGGCCGACCGATCGGTGGCGCCCCTTCGGGCACGGGTTGCCGGGGCTCGAGGGTCCAGACGCTGCAGTCGACGGTGGCCTCGGTGGGACCGTAGACGTTGTGCAGCCGCACCAGCGGCAGGCGCTCACGCAGTTGGCGCAGCAACGCCGAAGTCAGCTCGCCACCGCCACAGACCACATCGGTGAGGCTGTCGCAGGCCGCGCTGGCCTCCAGGGCGAGGAACTGCTGCAGCAGCGCGGGCACGAACTGCACCACGCTGACCCGCTGGCGCTGGATCAGCGCCGCCAGGTAGTCCGGGTCGCGCTGGCCATCCGGGCGCGCCAGCACCAGGCGCAGGCCGGCACACAACGGCCAGAACAGCTCCCAAACCGACGCATCGAAGCTCACCGGGGTCTTGTGCAGCAGCGCGCCTGCGGCGCTCGGGGCGATCAGTCGCGAGCTCCAGTGCACCAGGTTGCACAGGCTGCGGTGCTCGACCATCACCCCTTTCGGCGTGCCGGTCGAGCCGGAGGTGTAGATCACGTAGGCCAGGTGGCGGGCGCCAAGGCCCGGCACCTGTGGATTGTCCGGCGACTGCTCGGTCCAGTCCGGCTGGTCGAGGTCCAGCCGCGCCACCGGGCTGTCGCTGAAGCGCCGGTTGCTGGCGGCATCCACCAGTAACGCCAGCGGCGCGCTGTCTTCGAGCATGTACGCCAGGCGCTCATCCGGGTAGCCCGGATCCAGCGGCACGTAGGCTCCGCCGGCCTTGAGCACCGCCAGCAGCCCGACCAGCAACCCTGGCCCTCGCGCCAGGCACACGGCGACGCGGCTGTCGGCGATCACGCCCTGTTCGATCAGGCGGTGGGCCAAGCGGTTGGCCGCCGCATTCAGTTCGGCATAGGTCAGTTGCCCGTCCTCGGTCTGCACCGCGACGGCCTGCGGCGTACGCGCCACCTGCGCCTCGAACAGCGCATGCAGTGGTTGCTGCAGGCCGCCGATCCGCTCGCTGGCGTTGCAGGCCACCAGTTCCTGGCGACGCTCGGCGGCGCCGAGCAACTCGACTTTCGCCGGCACGGCCTGGTCGCTGCCCGCCATCGCCCACAGCAGTTGCTCCAGGTAACCCAGGTGCCGCTCGATGGTCGCCCGGTCGAACAGCGCGGTGGCGAACTCCAGGGCGCCGCCGTAGCCATCGGCGGTCTCGCCCAGGCTCAGGGTCAGATCGAACTTGGCGAAGGTCTGCGCGCCGCCCAGCGCCTCCAGTTGCAGCTCACCCAGGCGCAGGGCCTCGCCCGGCACGCCGTTCCACGCCAGCGATACCTGGTACAGCGGTGTGTGGGCCAGGCTGCGCGGCGGGTGCAAGCGTTCCACTACCTGTTCGAACGGCAGGTCCTGATGGTCCTGGGCCTGGCTCACGCAGGCCTTGACCCGGGCCAGCAGCGCGCCGACATCGGGGCTGCCGGCGGTATCGATGCGCAGCGCCAGGGAGTTGACGAACAAGCCGATCAGCCCCTCGACCTCGGCTTGCCGGCGGTTGGCCACCGGGGTGCCGATCACCACCTCGGCCTGGCCGGACAGGCGCGCCAGCAGCACCGCCCAGGCGCCGGCGAAAAGCATGAACGGAGTGACCCCATGACGCAGGCACAGCGCCCGCAGGTCTTCGCTCAGGCGCCGGTCCAGGCGCACTTCGACGCGGTCGCCCAGGTAGTCCTGACGGGCCGGTCGCGGCCGGTCGGTGGGCAGGGTCAGCAGCACCGGCGCGCCAGCCAGGGCCTGGCTCCAGTAGTCGCCCTGGCGCTGCAAGGCGTCACCGCTCAGCCAGCGACGCTGCCACAGGGCATAGTCGCCGTACTGGATCGCCAGCGCCGGCAACGGGTCGTCGCGGCCTTCGCTGAAGGCCTGGTACAACGCCGCCAGCTCCTGGGTGAACACCCCCATCGACCAGCCGTCGGCAACGATATGGTGCAAGGTCAGCAGCAGCACATGGTGCTCCGCCGCCAGGCATAGCAGGCGGCCGCGCACCGGCAGCTGGTGCGCCAGGTCGAATGGCAGCAACGCCTCGGCCTGCATCAGCTCGGGCAACTGCTGCGCCGCGCCGCGCAGGTCATGCCAGGCCAGGGCGAAGCCGCCCCGTCCGGGCGCCACCCGCACCCGTGCCTCGGCGCCTGCCTGGGTGAAGTGGCTGCGCAGGCTCTCGTGGCGTTCGACGATGCGCTCCAGCGCCCGCTCCAGGGCGGCACGGTCCAGCGGGCCGCGCAAGGCCAGGCCCAGGGGGATATGGTAGGCGGCGCTGGCATCGTCCATCTGTGCCAGGAACCACAGCCGTTGCTGGGCGAACGACAGTGGCAGGGACTGGCCGCGCGGCGCCGGCTCGATGGCCGGCAGTACGTCATGGCGATCCTCGGCCACGGTCGCCGCCACCGCCAGCAGGCGGTCGTCGGCGAACAGCTCGCCCAGCGACAACTCCAGGCCCAGCCGCGTGCGCACCTGGCCAACCATGCGCATGGCCAGCAGCGAATGGCCGCCCAATTCGAAGAAGCGGTCCTGACGGCCTATCCGTTCCAACTGCAGCAACTCGCACCACAGCTCGGCCAAGGCAACCTCCAAGGCCCCAGCCGGGGCCTCGTAGGCCTGGCTGTGCGCCTCGCGCTCGGGTAACGGCAGGGCCTTGCGGTCGACCTTGCCATTGGCGGTCAACGGCCAGGCATCCAGCCGTACCCAGGCTGCCGGCACCATGTAGGCGGGCAGGCGCTGTTGCAGCGCGGCGCGCAGGGTACCCACCGGCTGCGCCTCGGCGCCGGCAATGTAGTAGGCCACCAGCCGCGGCTGCCCGGGCTGGTCCTCGCGGGCCAGCACCAGCGCTTCGGCGACACCCTCCAGGGCGAGCAACTGCGCCTCGATTTCGCCCAGCTCGATGCGCAGGCCGCGCACCTTCACCTGGTCGTCGTTGCGGCCCAGGTAGTCCAGGGTACCGTCGGCATTCCAGCGCGCCAGGTCGCCGGTGCGGTACATGCGTGCCCCGGGCACCTCGCTGAACGGATCGTCGAGGAAGCGCTCGGCGCTCAGCTCTGCGCGGTTCAGGTAGCCCCGCGCCACGCCGGCGCCACCCACGTAGAGTTCGCCGGCCACACCGCACGGCACCAGCTGCCGCGCATCATCCAGCAGGTACACGCGGGTATTGGCGATCGGCCGGCCGATGTCCAGCACGCCGCCCGGCAGCACCAGGCCCGAGGTGGCGACCACGGTCGCCTCGGTAGGGCCGTAGTTGTTGACCACGACAAAGCCGGGATCGCTGTTGAACTGGCGCAGACGGTCGCCACCGATCAGCAAGGTGCGCAGGGTCGGGTGGCGCAGCCCCTGGGCGAAGGCGTACTCGGCGACCGGGGTCGGCAGGAACGCCACCTTCAGGGGTTGCTCCAGCCACCAGGCCAGCAGTCCGTCGAGCTGCTCGTTGCCCAACTGCGCCGGTGGCAGGTGCAGCACCGCCCCGGCGCACAGGGCCGGCCATACTTCCCAGGCCATGGCGTCGAAACCGAAGCCGGCGACACTGGCGGTATGATCCCCGGCGCCGAGTTCGAAGGCCTTGCAGTGCCAGTGCACCAGGTTGGCCAGGGTGCGGTGCTCGACCATCACGCCCTTGGGCTGGCCGGTGGAGCCAGAGGTGTAGATCACGTAGGCCAGGTGGCTAGCCTGCAGGCCGGGGACCTCGGGGTTTTCCGCACGCTCCGGCCAGTGCGGCCTGTCCAGTGCCTGCGCCGCCACGCCCAGTCCTGCAAGACGCGACAACAATGCCTGCTGTGCCAACACCACCACCGGAGCGCTGTCCTCGAGCAGATAGCGCAGCCGCTCGTCCGGGTGCGCCGGGTCCACCGGCACATAGGCGCCGCCGGCCTTGAGCACCGCCAGCAACGCCACCAGGGTGTCGAGGCCCCGGCGGGCCACCACCCCCACCCGCTCGTCGGGGCCGACACCCTGCCCGAGCAGGTACTGGGCCAGGGCGTTGGCGCGCTGGTTCAACTCGCCATAGGACAGGGACATTTCGCCTTGGCTGGCGGCCAGTGCCTGCGGTGTACGGGCCGCCTGGGCCTCAACCAGGCCATGCACGGTCTGCCCGTTCGGGAACGCCAGGGCACTGCGATTGAAGGTATCCAGCAGGCGCTTGCGCTCGGCCTCGCCCACCAGTTCGACCTCGGCCAGCGGCGCCTGGTCATTGGCCAGCATGGCGCGCAGCATGCTGTCGAAATACCCGGCGAAGCGGCGCACGGTGCTTTCATCGAACAGCGCTGTGGCGTACTCGAGGCTCCCGACCAGTGCCTCGCCCTGCTCGCCCATGCTCAGCGACAGGTCGAACTTGGCTACCTGGCCGACCTGTTCCACGCCTTCCAGCCGCAGCCCCGCCAGGGTCGGCGCGGCGCCCTCGGTGGCCAGCCAGTTGAGGGTGGTCTGGAACAACGGGGTATGGCCGAGGCTGCGCGCCGGCCGGACGATCTCCACCACCTGTTCGAAAGGCAGGTCCTGGTGCGCCTGGGCGTCGAGCAGGCGCGCCTTGACCAGCGCCAGCAGGCGCTCGGTGCTTGGCGCCCCGGCGGTATCGATACGCAGGGCCAGGGTATTGACGAACAGGCCGACCAACGGCTCCAGTTCGGCGCGCCCGCGCCCGGCCACCGGGCAGCCCACCACCACCTCGGCCTGCCCGCAAAGCCGCGCCAGGGTAGCGGCCCAGGCGCCGAGCAGGACCATGTACAGGGTCACCTGGTGCCGCTGCGCCAGGGCCCGCAGGCCGGCCCCCAGGCGCGCATCCAGCTGCAGCGCCAGGCTGGCGCCGCTGAAATCCTGGCGCGTCGGTCGTGGCCGGTCGCTGGGCAGGCTCAGCAAGGTCGGCGCGCCGTCCAAGGCCTGGCGCCAATAGTCGGCCTGGCGTTGCAGTTGCTCACCGGCCAGCCAGCGCCGCTGCCACACGGCGTAGTCGGCGTACTGGATGGCCAGCGCCGGCAACGGGTCGTCCTTGCCCTCGCGCAGCGCCGGATACAGCGCGCTCAATTCGCGGGTCAGCACGCCGAGGGACCAGCCATCGGCGACGATATGGTGCACGGTGAGCAGCAGCACATGGTGCGCCTCACCCAGGCGCAGCAGGCTGGCCCGCAGCAATGGCCCCGTTGTCAGGTCGAAGGGCGCGGCGGCCTCGTCGCGCAGGTGCCCGGCCAATGCCTGCGGCGCCAGTGTCCGGCGCTGCAGCCAGCCGGATTGTGGGGTCGCGGCGATGATCACCTCGGCACTGTCGCCGCAGGGTACGAAGCGACTGCGCAGGCTCTCATGGCGCGCGACGATGCGCAGCAAGGCGGCCTCCAGCGCATCGGCATCCAGTGCTCCGCGCAGGCCCAGCGCCAGCGGCACATTGTAGGCCTGGCTGCCGCCTTCCAGCTGAGCGAGGAACCACAGGCGCTGCTGGGCAAACGACAGCGGCAAGGGTTGCTCACGGGACACCGCGACCAGCGCTGGCAGCTCGCTGCGCCCGGCGCCGGCCAGCACCTGGGCCACCGCCGCCAGCTCGGGGTTGGCGAACAGGTTGGCCAGGGCCAGTTCCACGCCGAGGCGCAAGCGCACCTGGGAAACCATGCGCATGGCCAGCAGCGAATGCCCGCCCAGCGAGAAGAAGTGGTCATGCCGACCAACCCGCTCCACGTGCAGCAGCTCGCCCCACACCTGGGCCAGGGCCTCTTCCAGCTCACCCTCGGGGGCCACGTAGGTACGCTCGAACAGGGCCGAGCGTTCCGGCGCTGGCAGCGCACGGCGGTCGAGCTTGCCGTTGGCGGTCAGGGGCAGTGCGTCCAGCGACACATACGCCACCGGCACCATGTACTCCGGCAGATGGGCCAGCAACTGCCCCCGCAGTTGCTCAGGCTGGGCCGGCTCCAGGCCCGCCTGGGCGGTGAAGTAGGCCACCAGCCGCGGTTGGCCGGGCTGGTCCTCGCGGGCCATCACCACCGCCTCGCCGATGCCCGGCAGGCCGTTCAGGCGGCTTTCGATCTCGCCCAGCTCGATGCGCACGCCGCGAATCTTCACCTGGTCGTCGTTGCGGCCCAGGTAATCGAGGGTGCCGTCGGCCAGCCACCGCACCAGGTCGCCGGTACGGTACATGCGTGCACCGGGTGTCGCGCTGAACGGGTCGTCGAGGAAGCGTTCGCGGGTCAGTTGCGCGCGGTCCAGGTAGCCACGGGCGACCCCGGCGCCGCCGATGTAGAGCTCGCCGGGCACCCCCAGGGGCACGGGCTGCTGGTACGCATCGAGCACGTACAAGCGGGCGTTGTCCACTGCGCCGCCGATGTGCAGGGTGCCGCCCGCCTCCACCACGCCAGAGCTGGCCACCACGGTGGTCTCGGTGGGGCCGTAGTTGTTGACCACGGCGAAGGTCTGGGTGCGGTTGAACTGGCGCAGGCGATCGCCGCCGATCAGCAAGGTGCGCAGGGTCGGGTGTTCGAGCTGGTGGCTGAAGGCATACTCGGCCACCGGCGTGGGCAGGAAACTGACATCCAGCGGCTGGGTACGCCACCAGGCCAGCAGCGCGTCGAGGTCTTCATGGCCTTCGCTGGACGGGGCCAGGTGCAGGGTCGCCCCCGCGCACAGCGCCGGCCAGACTTCCCAGGCCATGGCGTCAAAACCGAAGCCGGCCAGGCTCGAGGTGTGGCGCCCCTGGCACAGGTCGAACGCGCGGCAGTGCCAGTCCACCAGGTTGTTCAGGTTGCGGTGTTCGACCATCACCCCTTTGGGCTGGCCGGTGGAGCCTGAGGTATAGATCACATAGGCCAGGTGCGCCGGGCCCAGGCCGCTCACCTGGGGATCGTCGTGGCGCGCTGGCCAGTCCGGCTGGTCGAGTGCCAGCACCGGCGTCGCGCGCGTGCCCAGGCGACCGCGCAGCGCCTGCTGGGTCAGCACGGCCACTGGCGCGCTGTCATCCAGCAGGTAGCGCACGCGCTCATCGGGGTGTGCCGGGTCCACCGGCACGTAGGCGGCGCCGGCCTTGAGCACCGCGAGCAGGCCGACCAAGGTGTCCAGGCCGCGCCGGGCGAACACCGCCACCCGGTCGTCGGGGCGCACGCCCAGGCCGATCAGTTGATGGGCCAGGGCGTTGGCGAGCTGATTCAACTGCTGGTAGCTCAGCGACTGGTCGTCGCAGGTGGCGGCCAGGGCCTGCGGATGGGCCTGGGCCACGGCTTCGATACGCTGGTGCAACGGCCCATGAGCATCCGTGGCGCCAGGGGTCTGGTTGAAGGTTTGCAGTATGTGCTCGCGCTCTTCGTCCGGCAGCATCGGCAACGCGCGGACTGCAACCCCGGGTGCCTGGTTCAAGGCTGCAAGCAGGCTGCGCAGGGTCTGCTGCAGATAGGCGCAGACGCGTTGCGCCGGCACCTCGGGGCTGGCCAGCAAGGTCAGGCGGAAGGCTTCGCCGAAGTCGTCGACACTCAAGGTCAGCGGGTAGTTGGTGGCCTCGGCGGCATGCACGATCTCGATACCTGCCCAGCCTGCCCGGCGCACCGCCTCGGAGCCTGAGGGCGCGCTGTGGCGGTAGTTGAGCAAGGCGTTGAACAGCGGGGTCGGCGCCGCCACGCCGCTGCAGCGCTGGGCCAGGGCCAGGGGCGCATGCTCGTGGCGCATCAGCGTGCTCAGACGCTGGTGGGTGGCCTTGATCGCCGTGGCCAGGTCGGCGGCATCCAGGTCGACCCGCAGCGGCAAGGTATTGATGAAGATGCCCAGCGCCCGGTCGGTGGCCTCGGCGCCTTGCAGGCGCCCCATCAGCACGGTGCCGAACACCACCTGCTCGCGCCCGGTCAGGCCACCCAGCACCCGCGCCCACGCCAGGTGGAACAGGCTGGCGACGCTCACCCCCTGGCTGCGCGCCTGGCTGCGCAGGTCGCGGCACAACGCCAGGTCGAGATCCAGGGCGTGCTCGTTCAGCGCCGCGCCGTCACCCTGCACATCGCCCAGGCCATAGGCCAGGGTCGGCCCGTCGACAGCACCGAGCATGTCGCGGAAGAACGCCTCGTGTTCGGCCTCGCTCACGCCCAGCAGGGCCTGGGCCACGTGGTTGCGAAACGGCACCGGTCGGCCCAGATGGGCACTCTCGCCGAGCAGGAAGGCGAGCATCTCGTGGCGCACCACTTCCAGGGCGCTGTGGTCCATGGCCACGTGGTGGAACTGCAGGGTGGCGTGGACCTGCCCGCCGGGCTCCGGCGCCTGGCACTGCAGGCGGATCAGCGGGGCCTGGGTCAGGTCGAAGCCGATGTCGGGCAATGCGCCGGGAGCCAGTTGCACGACACGCAGCCGGGCCTGGCGCCAGACCACCTGCAGCGGCGTTTCCAGGGTCTTCCAGTGCACCGAGGTGCGCAAGATGTCGTGGCGTTCGATCACTCCTTGCAGCGCCTGGGCGAAGGCCTCGACCCGGCTGCTGTCGGCAAACACGAAGCGCGCCTGCATCACATAGGGATCATGCTCACCGGCACTGGCGTGGTGGAACAGCATGCCCTGTTGCAGCGGCACCAGCGGGTAGATGTCCTGCACGTTGGCCGCCCCGCCGGGGATGGCCGCGACCAGCTGGTCGAGGCTGTCCTGGTCGAGTTCGGCCAGGCTGAGCATGGCGCAGGTGATGCGCTCGCAATCGGCGGGGATGCGGTTTTCCGGCACTTCGACGCTACCCTGGCGCGCCGCCACGTATTCGCCGCGCTCCAGCAGGGCGACCAGCGCCGGCTTGTGCTCGCGCAAGCGTGCCACCAGGGCCGCGTCGGTCAAGGCCTGGCGATTGCCCTGGACCACCAGCTGGCCATCCTTGAGGGCCAGCTGGACATTGTTGGCGGTCAGTGTCGCCAGTAGTTCGTTGATGCTCACAGGACGATCTCCATTCTGTCTGTGATGGCGGCATAGCCTGCCAGCGTCGGGTGTTCGAACAGGCTGCGCACGTCGGCCTCCAGGCCCGCTTCGCGCAGGCGCGAGGTGAGGGTCACCGCCAGCAGCGAGTGGCCGCCCAGTTCGAAGAAGTTGTCATGGCGCCCTACCCGCTCCACGCCCAGCAGCTCGCTCCAGATCCGCGCCAGCAGCTGTTCGGTGTCGCCGGCCGGCGCCTCGTAGTCGCGGGTAGGCAGGTCAACTGCCGGGAGCGCCTTGCGGTCGAGCTTGCCGTTGGCGGTCAGCGGCAGGGCCGGCAGCGGAATGAACAGTGCGGGCACCATGTATTCCGGCAGTTGCCCGAGCAACGCTTCGCGCAATGCCTCGGCCGGCGGCACGTCGCCGGTGACATAAGCCACCAGGCGCGGGCCGGCCGGCTGGGCGTCGTGCACCAGCACCACGGCTTCGCGCACCCCGGCCACACGGGTGAGGCAGGCTTCGATCTCGCCCGGCTCGATACGCAGGCCGCGCAGCTTGATCTGGTGGTCGGTGCGGCCGAGGAACTCCAGCACGCCGTCGTGGCGCTGGCGTACCAGGTCGCCACTGCGGTACAGACGCTCACCGTCAACGAACGGGCTGGCGATGAAACGCTCGGCCTGTTGCTCCGGCAAGCCCAGGTAGCCCCGCGTCACTCCGGCTCCGCCGATGTGCAACTGACCGGCAACGCCGAACGGCACGGGCTGGTCGTGGGCGTCGAGGACGTAAAGGCGGGTGTTGTCGATCGGCCGGCCGATCGGCAGCGCGCCGGACGGCAGCGGATCCCGCGCTTCCAGGGTCCAGACGCTGCAATCCACCGTGGTCTCGGTGGGGCCATAGACGTTGTGCAGGCGCACCTGCGGCAAGCGCTCGCGTACCTGGCAGGCCAGGGCTTCGGTGAGCTCGCCACCACCGCAGACGATGTCGGTGAGGCTGCCGCAGGCGGCGCTGGCGTTCTCGTCGAGGAACTGCTGCAGCAAGGCCGGCACGAACTGCACCACGTTCACCTGCTGCCGTTCGATCAGTTCCACCAGGTACTGCGGGTCGCGCTGGCCATCCGGGCGCGCCAGCACCAGGCGCAACCCGCTGCACAGCGGCCAGAACAGCTCCCACACCGAGGCGTCGAAGCTCACCGGGGTCTTGTGCAGCACCGCACCTTCGTTCGGGAACAGCCCGGCGCTCCAGTGCACCAGGTTGACCACGTTGCGGTGCTCGACCATCACGCCCTTGGGCAGGCCAGTAGAACCTGAGGTGTAGATCACATAGGCCAGGTGCTCCGAGGTCAGGCCAGGCACCTGCGGATTGCTGTCCGGCAGCTCGCCCCAAGTCGGCTGATCGAGGTCGACCAACTTCGCCGACGAACCCACCAGGGCGCGGGTGGCCTGTTGCACCAGCAACGCCCGCGGTTGGCTGTCGGCGAGCATGTGGCCGAGGCGCTCGGCCGGATAGTCCGGGTCGAGCGGCACGTAGGCACCACCGGCCTTGAGGATCGCCAGCAGGCCGACCACCAGCGCCAGGCCGCGCTCGACGCAGATCGCCACCCGGTCGTCGGGCTGCACGCCCAGCGCGATCAGGAGATGGGCCAGGCGGTTGGCCTCGGCATTGAGCTGGGCATAACTCAGCTCACCCTGCTCCGCGCAGATGGCCACGGCCTCGGGCGTACGCAGGGCCTGGGCCTCGAACAGCGCCTGGAGGGTCTGGGTCAGGTCGTGAGGCCGCGCCGTGCGGTTGCAGTCGTGCAGCAGCTGACGGCGCTCATCGAGCGACAGCACCGGCAGTTGCAGCAACGCCTGGCGTGGCTCGCGTGCCAGCGCTTCGACCATGGCCTGCAGCACCTGCCGCAGTTGCTCACAGACCCGCGCGGCGCCGACCGCCGCCGGGGCCAGGGCCACCAGACGGAAGCTTGCACCGATGTCGTCCACGCTCAGGCTCAGCGGATAGTTGCTGCGCTCGTTGCTCTGCAGGGTCTCGATACCCTGCAGCGCCAGGCGCTGGGCCTCGTCCGCCTGGCTGCCGTGACGGTAGTTGAGCATCGCGCTGAACAGCGGCGCCGGTGCCGGCACGCCGCTGCAGCGCTGGGCCAGGGCCAGCGAAGCATGCTCGTGGGCGAGCAAGGCACTGAGGCGCTGCTGGGTCTGATGCACCGCCTCCTGCAGGGTCGCGGCCTGCAGGTCCAGGCGCAACGGCAGGGTGTTGATGAACATGCCCAAGGCCTGTTCGGCGCCCTCGCCAGCTTCCAGCCGGCCCAGCAGCACGGTGCCGAACACCACGCTGTCGCGGCCGCTGGTCGCTGCCAGCAGACGGCCGTAGGCCAGGTGGAACAGGCTGGCGACGCTGACGCCCAACTGCCGGGCCTGTTGCCGCAGGTCTGCGCACAGGGCCGCGTCCAGCCACAGCTGGGCCTCCTCGATACCCTGGCCATCGACCTGCACGTCCCCCAGGCCGTAAGGCAAGGTCGGCTCGTCGATATCGCCCAGTTGCTCGCGGAAGAACGCCTCGTGCTCGGCCTGGCTGACGCCCAGGCGCGCCTGGGCCACGTAGTTGCGGTATGGCGCGCCCTGCCCGGCCGGCACCGCTGCACCCTGCAGGTAACCGACCAGCTCGCGGCCCAGTACATCCAGGGCGGTATGGTCGAGGACGATATGGTGGAACTGCAACGCGGCCAGCAATCCTGAACCTTGCGGGTCCGGCCAGTGGTACAGACGCACCAACGGGGCCTGTTCCAGGGCCAGGGCGTGCGGCACCGCGGCTTCATCCGCCACCTCGAACACCGCCAGAGCGGCCTGGCGCCAGACCACCTGCACCGCCTGCGGCAGGCCGTCCCACAGCACCGAGGTGCGCAGCACGTCGTGGCGGGCGATCACCTTGCCCAGGGCATCGACAAAGGCGTGCAGGCGTTCGTGGCTGGCGAACGCCATGCGCGAGGCCAGCACGTAGGGGTCGTGCTCCGGCGAGCTGAGGTGGTGATAAAGGATGCCTTCCTGCAACGGCGCCAGCGGGTAGATGTCCTGCACGTTGGCCGCGCCCCCCGGCACCGTGGCGACGATACGTTCGATGGCGGCCGGCTCCAGCTCCACCAGCGGCAGCATGTCCGGGGTGATCCGGGTGCAGCCGGCCGGGATCCGGTTGGCCGGGACCTCGACCTGACGGCCCTGGCCCAGGGTCGCCGCCAGCGCCGCCACCGTCGGCTGGCCGAACAAGGTGCGTACGTCGGCCTGCAGTCCGGCCTGTCGCAGGCGCGCGGTCAGGCTCACCGCCAGCAACGAGTGGCCGCCGAGTTCGAAGAAGTTGTCGTGGCGACCAACCTGCTCGATACCCAGCACCTCGGCCCAGATCGCGGCTATTGCCACCTCGGAAGCACCGCTCGGCGCGACATAGACTTGGCGAACCAGGGCCGAGGGGTCGGGATCCGGCAGCGCCTTGCGATCCAGCTTGCCGTGGCTAGTCAGTGGCAGTGCGTCCAGGCGGACCAAGGCTTGCGGCAGCAGATGCGCCGGCAGGCTGGCCTGCAAGCCCTCGCGCAGGCGCTCGATATCGACCGCTGCCGCTTCGGTAAACCACGCCAGCAGGCGCTCGTCACGCACCAGCACCACGGCATCGGCGATGCCCGGCTGGGCCTTGAGCGCCCCCTCGAT
Source organism: Pseudomonas soli (assembly GCF_021283165.2). Classification (NCBI taxonomy): domain Bacteria; kingdom Pseudomonadati; phylum Pseudomonadota; class Gammaproteobacteria; order Pseudomonadales; family Pseudomonadaceae; genus Pseudomonas; species Pseudomonas soli. The sequence continues at coordinate 2,890,810 of NZ_CP128543.1, read as the reverse complement.
CTCGCCCAGCTCGACCCGCACACCGCGGATCTTCACCTGGTCGTCGTTGCGCCCCTGGTAGTCCAGGGTACCGTCGGCGTTCCAGCGCACCAGGTCGCCAGTGCGATACATCCGGCCACCAGCGAACGGGTCGTCAAGGAAACGCTCGGCGCTAAGGTCGGGGCGGTTGAAGTAACCGCGTGCCACCTGCGCGCCACCGATGTACAGCTCGCCGGTCACGCCGACCGGCACCGGTTGGAGCTGCGCATCCAGCACATAGACACGGGTGTTGGCGGTCGGCTTGCCGATATGCAGCGCGCCGCCCGGCTGAAGTTGACCGGACGTTGCGACCACCGTGGTCTCGGTCGGGCCGTAGTTGTTGACCAGCACGAAGCCCGGATCGCGGTCGAACTGGCGCAGGCGGTCGCCGCCCACCAGCAAGGTGCGCAGGGTCGGGTGCTGGCGTTCGCGGCGCAGCGCCTGCTCGGCCACCGGGGTCGGCAGGAAGCTCACTTGCAGCGGCTGCTGCAGCCACCAGTCGAGCAATTCATCGACATGCTCGCCGCCAATCTGCACCGGCGGCAGGTGCAGCACCGCCCCGGCGCACAGCGCCGGCCAGGCCTCCCAGGCCATGGCGTCGAAGCCGAAGCCGGCGACGCTGGAGGTGTGGCTGCCGGCGCCCAGGTCGAAGGCCTGGCAATGCCAGTGGACCAGGTTGGCCAGGGTACGGTGCTCGACCATCACCCCCTTGGGCTGGCCGGTGGAGCCGGAGGTGTAGATCACATAAGCCAGCTGATCCGCATCCAGACCGGTGACGACGGGGTTGCTGTCGGCTTCATGAGCCCAGTCATCGCCATCCAGCGCAACCTTGGCCACCTCGCCCACCAGCGACTCAGTGCTCGATTCGACCAGCACCAGCGTCGGCGCACTGTCACTGAGTAGATAGGCAATGCGCTCCGCCGGATAGCCCGGATCGACCGGCACATAGGCCGCGCCGGCCTTGAGCACGGCCAGCATCGCCACCAGCCGCTGCGGACCGCGCGGCAGGCACAGCGCGACACGGTCGCCCAGCGCCACGCCACGCTTGATCAGGTAATGGGCCAGGCGATTGGCGCGCTGGTTCAGCTCGCCATGGCTCAGGCTCACCTCGCCCTGCACCACGGCCAGCGCCTCGGGTGCCTGGGCCTCGACCAGCGCGTGCACGGTGTGCCCCTGCGGGTAGCTCGCAGCCGTGGCATTGAAGCCTTCGAGCACTTGGCCCAGCGCTGTGTGATCGAGGATGGGCAATGTGTCGACCTGCACCGCGCCACCTTGCTCCAACGCCTGGATCAGCCCGGCCACAGCCAAGTTCATCCAGCCCGCGACCCGCTCGGCGCCGATTCCCAACAGGGCCAGCACACTGAGGGTGAAGCCTTCGCCGTGGTCGTCCACGCTCAGGGTAAGTGGGTAGTTGCTGCGTTCCTCGCCGCCCAACTGGTGCATACCCTGGAAGCTGTCGCCAGCTGCTGCGGCGACATCAACCGGGCTGTGACGGTAGTTGAGCAAGGCGCTGAACAGTGGCGACGAGGCCGCCACCCCACTGCAACGCTGAGCCAGCGCCAGCGATGCATGTTCGTGGCCAAGCAGCGCCGACAGCCGCTGGTGGGTAAGCCGTACTGCGTCACTGGCCCCCTTGGCCGTGTCGATGCGCAACGGCAAGGTATTGATGAACACGCCCAACGCACGGTCGGCGCCCTCGCCGCCCTGCAGGCGGCCCATCAGCACGGTGCCGAACACCACGTCGTGACGCCCCGCCAGCACACCGACCACGCGGGCCCAGGCCAGGTGCATCAGGCTCGCGGCGCTGACACCCTGCGCCCGCGCCTGTTCGCGCACCCGGCGCGACAAGGCCAGGTCCAGTGGCAGGCGGGCTTCCTCGATATCACGCCCGTCACCCTGCACATCGGCCAGGCCCATGGGCAGGGTCGGCTCGTCGACATCGCCGAGCATGTCGCGGAAGAACGCCTCGTGCCCCGCCTCGGCGGCGCCCAGGCGTACCTGGGCCACGTAGGTGCGGTACGGCACGGGTGCGCTCAGCAGGTGCTGGCGCCCGGACAGCAACGCCTGCATTTCATGGACAATGACCTCCATCGCCGTGTGGTCCAGGGCCAGGTGATGGAAGTGCAGCACCGCGACCACGCGCTGCCCGGCCGGGTCCATTGCGTAGGTCAGGTGCAGCAGTGGCGCCTGGGTCAGGTCCAGGCGCTGCGAGCGTGCGTCGAAATGATCGTGCAGGCGCTCGATCACCGCCTCCTCGCCCAGCCCAGTGACTTCTTGTACGTCCAGGCGGGCTTGGCGCCAGACCACCTGCACCGGCTCCGCCAAACCTTCCCAGACCACCGAAGTGCGCAAGATATCGTGGCGGTCGATGACCTGTTGCAAGGCACCGGCACAGGCTTGCAGCCGTTCCAGGCTGTCGAAGGCCAGGCGGGTCTGCAGCAGGTAGGGGTCACCCTGCTCCGCGCTCAGGTGGTGATAGAGGATGCCTTCCTGCAACGGCGCCAGCGGGTAGATTTCCTGCACGTTGGCGGCGCCGCCCGGCACGCTGGCGACGATGCGGTCGATGCTGGCTTGGTCGAGATCAATCAGGCTGAGCATCTCTGGCGTGATCCGGGTCGCATCGTGGGGGACACGGTTCTCGGGTACGGCTACCTCTCGTCCAGAACCCACCGCCGCCGCCAGCGCGGCCAGGGTCGGCTGGGCGAACAGCACGCGCACGTCGGCAGCCAGGCCGGCCTTGCGCATGCGCTCGACCAGGCTCACCGCCAGCAGCGAGTGGCCGCCCAGCTCGAAGAAGTGGTCGTGGCGACCGACCTGCTCGACCTTGAGCACTTCGGCCCAGATCGCGGCCAGTGCCGTCTCCACCTCGCCCTGCGGCGCCTCGAAGGCGCGGCTGACCACGGCCTCGCTGCCCGGCTGCGGCAACGCACGGCGGTCGAGCTTGCCGTTGGCGGTCAATGGCAAGGCTTCAAGTCGCACATAAGCCGATGGCAGCATGTAGTCCGGCAGTAAGCCTTGCAGGCGCTCGTGCAGTTCGCCGATGGCCGCCACGTCACCGGTGAAGTACGCCACCAGGCGTTTGTCGCCCGGCGCGTCCTCACGCACGATCACCGCCGCGTCGCGCACGCCCGGGCATTCGCCCAGGCGCGCCTCGATTTCGCCCAGTTCGATGCGGAAACCGCGCAGCTTGATCTGCTGGTCGGCACGGCCCAGGTAACGCAGGGTGCCGTCGGCCTGCCAACTGACCAGGTCGCCGCTGCGGTACATGGTGCCGCCATTGAACGGATCGGGCAGGAAGCGCTCGGCCGTCAGCTCCGGCTGGCCCAGGTAACCCAGGGCCACGCCGTCGCCGGCGATGTACAGCTCGCCCACCGCCCCCACCGGCAGCAGTTGCTGGCGGGCGTCGAGCACGTAGCAGCGGCTGTTGCCGATCGGTTTGCCGATCGGGATGCTGCCCTCACCCGCCGCGGTGATTTCGTGGGTGGTGCTGAAGGTGGTGGCCTCGGTCGGGCCGTAGCCATTGAGCAGGTGTTGCGGCGCGCCGTCACGCAGCACCCGGGCAATCACCGCCGGGTCCAGCACATCGCCGCCGACCATCAGGTAACGCAGGCCACGCAACGCCGGCAGCAGGTCGTCAGCGAACTGGTGGAACAGGCCTGCAGTCAGCCACAGTACCGTCACGCCCTGATCCAGCAGCACTTCGCGCAGGCCCTGGCGCGACAGCACCTGGTCCTGGTCGATCACCACCACCGCGCCACCGTTGAGCAGCGGCGCCCAGACTTCCAGGGTGCTGGCGTCGAACGCCGGGTTGGAGGCGAAGGCCACGCGGTCCTGGTGGTTGAAGTCGGCAAAACCGTTGTTGATCACCAGGCGCACGATGGCCCGGTGCGGCACCTGCACGCCCTTCGGCGTGCCGGTGGAGCCGGAGGTGTACATGATGTACGCCGCGCTGCCGGCGTCCACCGCCAGGCCCAGCGGCGCAGCCGTATAGGTGCTCAGGTCGAGCCGGTCGAGTTCGACCCGGCGCGGGCCCGCCACTTCGGGCTGGTCGCTATGGGTCAGCAGCAACGCCGCCCCGCTGTCACCGACCATGAACGCCTGGCGCTCGGCCGGGGCATTGCCGTCCAGCGGCACGTACACTGCCGCGCACTTGCTCACCGCCAGTTGGGCCGCCAACAGGTCGAAGGAGCGTGGCAGCAACAAGGCCACGCGATCACCGGCATGCACGCCCAGTTCCAGCAGACACCCGGCCAGCCGATTGGCCTGCCGGTCGAGGGCCTGGTAACTCCAGCGCCTTGTGCCATGGGCCACCGCCAGCGCATCCGGGCTGGCCTTGGCCTGCGCCTCGAACAACACATGCACGGGCAGATCACGCGGGTAGTCGCGCCCGGTGGCGTTGAATTGGCGCAACACCCGCTCGCGCTCGGCTGCCGGCAAGCCATGCAGCCGGCTCAGTGGCGTTGCCGGCGTATGCGCCAATGCTTCGACCAAGCGGGCCAGGGCCTCCTGCAACAGCTGGCAGACCAAGCCGCCGTCCACGGCCGCCACCGCTTGCACGGTCAGGGCAAACCCATCCCCCAGGTCGTCGACGCTGATCACCAGCGGGTAGTTGCTGCGCTCATGGGCGGCCAGCAGTTCGATCCCCTGCCAGGCCTGGGCCTGCTCCGTGCCGCCAGCCGCGCTGTGGCGGTAGTTCAGCAGGCTGGTGAACAGTGCCTGTGAGGCCGGCACGCCGCTGCAGCGCTGGGCCAGGGCCAGGGAGGCCTGTTCATGGGCCAGCAGGCGCGCCAGGCGCTGGTGGGTCAGGCGCACGCCTGCGACCACGTCCATGTCGCCCACGCTGACCCGCAACGGCAAGGTGTTGATGAACATGCCCAGCGCCCGTTCGGCACCCTCGCCACCTTGCAGGCGGCCGACCAGCACGGTGCCGAACACCACCTCCTCACGGCCGGACAACTGCGCCAGCACCTGCCCCCAGGCCTGGTGCACCAGGCTGGCGACACTGATCCCCAGCGCCCGCGCCTGACCGCGCAAGCGTTGCGCCAGGCTGTCGTCCAGGTACTGGCGATGATCGAGCACATGGCTGCCATCGCCCAGCGCGTCACGCAGGCCGAACACCTCGGTCGGCGCATCGATATCGCCCAGCAGCTGGCGGAACATCGCCTCCTGCGCCTGACTATCGTCGCGCAGTCGCGCATGGGCCACATAGTTGCGGTACGGCACGCTGTCGCCCTGAGGCTCGCGGCCCAGCAGCACATCGCCGACCTCCGCCACCAGCAGCTCCATGGCGGCATGGTCGAGGAGGATATGGTGCAGCAGCAGGGTTGCCTGCAGGCGGCCGTGCTCCACACTGCTGCTCAGGTGCATCAAGGGTGCGCGCCCCAGGTCCAGGCGCACGCTGTCCAGTGCCGGCAGGATGTCCAGGCGCGCTTCGCGCCAGACCACCTGCACGGCCTCATCGAGCCCCTGCCAGTGCACACTGGTGCGCAGGATGTCGTGACGGGCAATGACCTGGTTCAGCGCGGCGACGAAGGCGTCCAGTTCGGCCTGGCCGGCGAAGGCGAAGCCCAGTTGCAGCACATAGGGGTCGACCTCGGCGCTGGCCAGGTGGTGGTAGAGAATGCCCTGCTGCAACGGCGCCAGGGCATAGAGGTCCTGGACATTCGCCGCGCCGCCGGGGATCTGCCGCACGACCTGGTCGAGCACCGCCTGGTCCAGTTTCGCCAGTGGCAGCATATCGACGGTGATGCGCTGGCAGTCGGCCGGGATGCGATTGGCCGGCACCTCCACCATCACTTCGCCGCCCACCGCCGCCGCCAGCGCCGCCAGGGTCGGCTGGCCGAACAGCACCCGCACATCCGCCGCGAGGCCCGCCTGGCGCATGCGCGCGGTCAGGGTCACGGCCAGCAGCGAATGGCCGCCGAGCTCGAAGAAGTTGTCGTGGCGACCGACCTGTTCGACACCCAGCAACTCACGCCAGAGTTGCGCCAACAGCGTCTCGACCTCGCCTTGCGGCGCCTCGTAGACCTGCTGCGTCGCCTCTGGCTGCGGTAGCGCCTTGCGGTCCAGCTTGCCGTTGGGGCTCAGCGGCAGCGCCTCGAGGTAGGTGAACGAGGCTGGCACCATGAACTCCGGCAATTGGCCGAGCAGTGCCGCGCGCAAAGCCTCCGGCGCCTGCCGGGCACCGGTGTAGTAGGCCAGCAGGCGCTGCTCGCGGGCCAGCACCACCGCCTCCTTGACCCCTTCGACACGGGTCAGGCAGGCCTGGATTTCGCCCAGCTCGATGCGCAGGCCGCGTAGCTTGACCTGGTCGTCGTTGCGCCCCAGGTACTCCAGGTTGCCGTCGGGCAGATGCCGGGCCAGGTCGCCCGTGCGGTACAGGCGACCACCGGCCTGGCTGGCGAACGGATCATCAAGGAAGCGCTCGGCCGTCAGTTGCTCGCGGTTGAGGTAGCCACGCGCCACCTGCACGCCGCCGATATACAGCTCGCCGGCCACGCCCCGCGGCACGGGCTGGCCGTGGGCATCGAGCACGTACAGCGTGGTATTGGCGATCGGCTTGCCGATCGGCGTGTTGTCCGGCGCCGTCACACAGTGCCAGGCGCTGACGTCCACCGCCGCTTCGGTCGGGCCGTAAAGGTTGTGCAGCTCGACCGTCGGCAGCTGTGCCTGGAAGCGCCGCACCAGGCTGCCGGGCAAGGCTTCGCCGCTGCACAGCACGCGCTTGAGGCGGTGCGGCAGGACATCGCCATGGGCGAGAAACACATCGAGCATGGACGGCACGAAGTGCAAGGTGCTGACCTGCTCGGCGCGGATCACCTCGCGCAGGTACTCGGGGTCGCGGTGCCCGCCAGGGCGCGCCATCACCAGCCGTGCCCCGGTCTGCAGCGGCCAGAGGAACTCCCACACCGACACGTCGAAACTGAACGGGGTCTTCTGCAGTACCACGTCGTCAGCGCCCAGCTGATAGGCGTCCTGCATCCACAGCAGGCGGTTGACCACCGCGGCGTGCTCGTTCATCACCCCCTTGGGCAGGCCGGTGGAACCGGAGGTGTAGATCACGTAGGCCAGGTGGCGCGGGGTCAACCCTGCCACCTGCGGCGCCTGTGCCGGTTGCTCCAGCCAAGTCGGCAGGTCGAGGTCGATCACCGGCACCGCGCTGGCCTGCGGCACATGGCGTGTGGCGGCGTGCACCAGCACCGCCAGCGGGGCGCTGTCGCCAAGCATGTGGCGGAGGCGCTCGGCCGGGTACTCCGGGTCCACCGGCACATAGGCGCCGCCCGCCTTGAGGATGGCCAGCAGGCCGACCACCATCGCCAGGCCCCGCTCGACGCAGATCGCCACCCGGTCGTCGGGCTTCACGCCCAGGTCGATCAGGTGATGGGCCAGGCGGTTGGCCTGGTCATCCAGCTGGCGATAGCTCAGCTCGCCCTCCTCTGCCTTTACCGCCACGGCATCAGGCGTGCGCCGCACCTGGGCCTCGATCATCCCGTGCAGGGTCTGGTCGAGGTCGTAGGCCTGGGTCGTGTCGTTGAAATCGCCCAGCACCTGACGCCGTTCATCAGTGCTCAGTACGGGCAGGCGCTCCAGTTGCTCCTCGGGGTGCTGTTCAAGCGCCAGCAGCAGACCGTCGAGCACCTGCAGCATCTGCGCGCAGACTCTTTGCGCGCCGACTTGGGCAGACACCTGCACGCCCAGGCGCAGGCCGTCGCCGAAATCATCCACGTTAAGGCTCAGCGGATAGTTGGTGCGCCCCTCGCTGCCCAGCGCCTCGATACCTTCCCAGCCTTGCGCCTGCGGCGCTGCCCGACTGCTCTGGCGGTAGTTGAGCAAGGCGCTGAACAGCGGCAGCGGCGCCGCCACCTGGCTGCAGCGCTGGGCCAGGGCCAGTGAGGCGTGCTCGTGGAGCAACAGCGCCGAAAGCTCGCGGTGCGTTGCCAGCACGCCTTCGCGCACGCCGAGCCCACCCAGGTCGACCCGCAGCGGCAAGGTGTTGATGAACATGCCCAGCGCCCGTTCGCTGCCCTCGCCGCCCTGCAGACGGCCCAACAGCACGGTGCCGAACACCACCTGGTCCTTGGCGCAGGCACTGCCCAGCAGGCGCGCCCAGGCCAGGTGCACCAGGCTCGCAGTGCTCACCCCCAGCTGGCGGGCCTGGTCACGCAGGCGGCCATAGCGGGCCCCCTCGAAATCGACCTCGGCCTCATCGAGGGCCAGCCCCTCGCCTTGCACCTCGCGCAGGCCGAACGGCAGGCTCGGCTCGTCGATATCGCCCAGGCGGGCGCGGAAGAAGGCCTCATGCTCGGCCTCGCTGACGCCCTGGCGCGCCTGCACCACGTAGTTGCGGTACGGCACCGACGGTGGCGGCGGCTCGTCGTGGCCCGACAGGTAGCCGCGCAGCTCGGCCTGCACCGCCTGCATGGCGATATGGTCGAGCACGATATGGTGGAACTGCAGCACCGCCTCGATCCGCTGGCTGCCCGGCACGGCGCGGTGCAGCAGCCTGATCAGCGGCGCCTGGCCCAGGTCCAGGCGTGCCAGGTGCTGCGTGTCGAGCGGCGCCAGTTGCAGCGGCGCCTGGCGCCAGACCACCTGCACCGGTTGCGCCAGGCCCTCCCAGAGCACCGCGGTGCGCAGGATGTCGTGCCGGGCGATGACCTGCTCCAGGGCCTCGGCGAACGCCTGCAGGCGCGCCGGGCTGTCGAAGCGCAATTGCGCGCGCAAGGCATACGGATCGGCGTCCGTGCTGCTCAGGTGCAGGTAGAGAATGCCTTCCTGCAACGGTGCCAGTGGGTAGATGTCCTGCACGTTGGCCACGCCGCCCGGCATCGTGGCAACGATGCGTTCGATGTCGGCCTGCTCCATCGCCACCAACGGCAGCATGTCCGGGGTGATGCGGGTGCAATCGGCCGGGATCAGGTTGGCCGCAACCGGCACCTGGCGGCTGTGCCCCAGGGTGGTTGCCAGCGCCGCCACCGTCGGCTGGCCGAACAGCGTGCGCACGTCGGCTTGCAGGCCGGCCTGGCGCAGCCGCGCGGTCAGGCTTACGGCCAGCAGCGAATGGCCGCCCAGTTCGAAGAAGTTGTCGTGACGCCCTACGCGCTCGACACCCAGCAACTGCGCCCAGATTTCGGCCAGCAGGGTTTCCGTGTCGCCCTGTGGTGCTTCGTAGCCGCCCGCCTGCAGATCCGGCAGCGGCAGTGCCTTGCGCTCCAGCTTGCCGTTCGGGGTCAGTGGCCAGCTGTCGAGATGGATGAACAGCGCCGGCACCATGTACTCCGGCAGCTGTGCCAGCAAGGCCCGGCGCAGCGCGTCGGCCTGTTGCGGTTCACCCCGGTGATAGGCGACCAGGCGCGCACCGCTGTGCGGATGCTCGTGCACCAGCACCAGCGCCTCACGCACACCCGCGATCCGGTTCAGGCAGGTCTCGATCTCGCCCGGCTCGATACGCAGGCCGCGCAGCTTGATCTGGTGGTCGGTGCGGCCGAGGAACTCCAGTACGCCGTCGTGGCGCTGGCGCACCAGGTCGCCACTGCGGTACAGACGCTCACCGTCGACGAACGGGCTGGCGATGAAACGCTCGGCCTGTTGTTCCGGCAAGCCCAGGTAGCCCCGCGTCACCCCGGCCCCGCCGATGTGCAACTGACCGGCAACGCCGAACGGCACCGGTTGGTCATGCGCATCCAGCACATACAGGCGTGTGTTGTCGATCGGCCGTCCGATCGGCAATGCGCCCGCCGGCAGCGGATCTCGCGCTTCCAAGGTCCAGACGCTGCAGTCTACCGTGGTCTCGGTGGGGCCATAGACGTTGTGCAGGCGCACCTGTGGCAAGCGCTCGCGTACCTGGCGGGCCAGGGCTTCGGTGAGCTCGCCACCACCGCAGACGATGTCGGTAAGGCTGGCGCAGGCGGCGCTGGCGTCCTCGTCGAGGAACTGCTGCAGCAAGGCCGGCACGAACTGCACTACGTTCACCTGCTGCCGTTCGATCAGCTCTACCAAGTACTGCGGGTCGCGCTGGCCATCCGGGCGCGCCAGCACCAGGCGCAACCCGCTGCACAGCGGCCAGAACAGCTCCCACACCGAGGCGTCGAAGCTCACCGGGGTCTTGTGCAGCACCGCACCTTCGTTCGGAAACAGCCCGGTGCTCCAGTGCACCAGGTTGACCACGTTGCGGTGCTCGACCATCACGCCCTTGGGCACGCCAGTGGAGCCGGAGGTGTAGATCACATAGGCCAGGTGCTCCGAGGTCAGGCCAGGCACCTGCGGATTGCTGTCCGACAGGTCACCCCAAGTCGGCTGATCGAGGTCGACCAATGTCGCCGACGAACCCACCAGGGCGCGGGTGGCCTGTTGCACCAGCAGCGCCCGCGGCTGACTGTCGGCGAGCATATGGCCGAGGCGCTCGGCCGGATAGTCCGGGTCGAGCGGCACATAGGCGCCACCGGCCTTGAGGATCGCCAGCAGGCCGACCACCAGCGCCAGGCCGCGCTCGACGCAGATCGCCACCCGGTCGTCGGGTTTCACACCCAGTTCGATCAGGTAATGGGCCAGGCGGTTGGCCTGGGCGTTGAGCTCGCGGTAGCTCAGTTGCCCCGCTTCGGCGTGCACCGCAATCGCTTCCGGGGCGCGTGCTGCCTGCCGCTCGAACAGCGCCTGGATCGGCTGCTCGGAATCATTGGCCCGCGCTGTCGCGTTGCAGCCCTGCAACAGGTAGGCGCGTTCCTCGTCCTGCAGCACCGGCAGTTGCAGCACCGTCTGCCCGGATTGTGCCTCCAGGCCTTCGACCAACGCCAGCAGCACCTGCCGCAGCTGCCCGCAGACCCGCTGGGCGCCAACCGTCGCCGGGGTCATGGCCACCAGGCGGAACCCTTGGCCCATGTCGTCCACGCTGAGGCTCAGCGGGTAGTTGCTGCGCTCCTGGCCGCTGAGGAACTCGATGCCCTGCCAGTCCAGGCGCCGGGCTTCGCTGACCTCCTGGCCGTGGCGGTAGTTGAGCATGGCGCTGAACAGCGGCGCCGGCGCTGGTACGCCGCTGCAACGCTGGGCCAGGGCCAGCGACGCGTGCTCGTGGACCAGCAAGGCGCTCAGGCGCTGCTGGGTCTGGCGCACCGCCTCGGGCAGTGCCGCGCCCTGCAGGTCCAGGCGCAGCGGCAGGGTATTGATGAACATGCCCAGCGCCCGCTCGGCACCCTCGCCGGCCTCCAGCCGACCCAGCAGCACGGTGCCGAACACCACGCTGTCGCGGCCACTGGTGGCGGCCAGCAGGCGGGCGAAGGCCAGGTGGAACAGGCTTGCGGGGCTGCTGCCCAGTTGCCGGGCCTGCTGGCGCAGGCGCGCGGCCAGGGTCTCGTCCAGCCACAGCTGGGCTTCCTCGATAGCCTGGCCATCACCCTGCACGTCGCTCAGGCCGTAGGGCAGCGTCGGCTCGTCGATATCACCCAGCAGTTCGCGGAAGAACGCCTCGTGCTCGGCCTGGCTGACGCCCAGGCGCGCCTGGGCCACGTAGTTGCGGTAAGGCACCGGGGCCTGCAGCGGTGCCGTGGTGCCTTGCAGGTAGCCCAGCAGTTCCGCGCCGATGATCTCCAGGGCGGTGTGGTCGAGGACGATATGGTGGAACTGCAGCAGTGCCTCGACCCGCTGGCTGCCGGCATCGGCGTTGTACAGCAGGCGAATCAGCGGTGCCTGGCTCAGCTCCAGGCGTTGCAGGTCCTGCCCTTCGAGCGGTGCGACCAGCAGCGGCGCCTCGCGCCAGACCACCTGCAGCGGTTGCTCCAGGCCCTCCCAGAGCACGGCGGTACGCAGCACATCGTGGCGTGCGATGGCCTGGCGCAACGCAGCGGCGAAGGCCTCGAGCCGCGCCAGGCTGTCGAAGGCCATGGGCGACTGCAGAACATAGGGGTCGTGCTCCAGCGAGCTGAGGTGGTGATAGAGGATGCCTTCCTGCAACGGCGCCAGCGGGTAGATGTCCTGCACGTTGGCCGCGCCGCCCGGCACCGTGGCGACGATGCGTTCAATGGCGGCTGGCTCCAGTTCCACCAGCGGCAGCATGTCCGGGGTGATCCGGGTGCAGCCGGCCGGGATCCGGTTGGCCGGGACCTCGACCTGGTGGCTCTGGCCCAGGGTCGCCGCCAGCGCCGCCACCGTCGGCTGGCCGAACAAGGTGCGTACGTCGGCCTGCAGGCCGGCCTGACGCAGACGCGCAGTGAGGTTGACCGCCAGCAGCGAGTGGCCGCCAAGTTCGAAGAAGTTATCGTGGCGACCAACCCGCTCGATACCCAGCACTTCGGCCCAGAGCGCAGCGATGGCAGTTTCCACAGGACCTTGCGGCATGACGTAGTCCTGGGCGGCGAGCATGGCCGGTTGCGGCAACGCCTTGCGGTCCAGCTTGCCGTGGCTGGTCAGTGGCAGTGCGTCCAGGCGGACCAAGGCTTGCGGCAGCAGGTGCGCCGGCAGGCTGGCCTGCAAGCCCTCGCGCAGGCGCTCGATATCGACCGCTGCCGCTTCGGTAAACCACGCCAGCAGGCGCTCGTCACGCACCAGCACCACGGCATCGGCGATGCCCGGCTGGGCCTTGAGCGCGGCCTCGATCTCGCCCAGCTCGACCCGCACACCGCGGATCTTCACCTGGTCGTCGTTGCGCCCCTGGTAGTCCAGGGTGCCGTCGGCGTTCCAGCGCACCAGGTCGCCGGTGCGGTACATCCGGCCAACGGCGAACGGGTCGTCGAGGAAACGCTCGGCGCTAAGGTCGGGGCGGTTGAAGTAACCGCGTGCCACCTGCGCGCCACCGATGTACAGCTCGCCGGTCACGCCGACCGGCACCGGTTGGCGCTGCGCATCCAGCACATAGACGCGGGTATTGGCGGTCGGCTTGCCGATATGCAGCGCGCCACCCGGCTGAAGTTGACCGGACGTTGCGACCACCGTGGTCTCGGTCGGGCCGTAGTTGTTGACCAGCACGAAGCCCGGATCGCGGTCGAACTGGCGCAGGCGGTCGCCGCCCACCAGCAAGGTGCGCAGGGTCGGGTGCTGGCGTTCGCGGCGCAGCGCCTGCTCGGCCACCGGGGTCGGCAGGAAGCTGACCTGCAGCGGCTGCTGCAGCCACCAGTCGAGCAGTTCGTCCACGTGCTCGCCGCCAATCTGCGCCGGCGGCAGGTGCAGCACCGCTCCAGCACACAGCGCCGGCCAGGCCTCCCAGGCCATGGCGTCGAAGCCGAAGCCGGCGACACTGGAGGTGTGGCTGCCGGCGCCCAGGTCGAAGGCCTGGCAATGCCAGTGGACCAGGTTGGCCAGGGTACGGTGCTCGACCATCACCCCCTTGGGCTGGCCGGTGGAGCCGGAGGTGTAGATCACATAAGCCAGCTGATCCGCATCCAGACCGGTGACGACGGGGTTGCTGTCGGCTTCATGAGCCCAGTCATCGCCATCCAGCGCAACCTTGGCCACCTCGCCCACCAGCGACTCAGTGCTCGATTCGACCAGCACCAGCGTCGGCGCACTGTCACTGAGCAGATAGGCAATGCGCTCCGCCGGATAGCCCGGATCGACCGGCACATAGGCCGCGCCGGCCTTGAGCACGGCCAGCATCGCCACCAGCCGCTGCGGACCGCGCGGCAGGCACAGCGCGACACGGTCGCCCAGCACCACGCCACGCTTGATCAGGTAATGGGCCAGGCGATTGGCGCGCTGGTTCAGCTCGCCATGGCTCAGGCTCACCTCGCCCTGCACCACGGCCAGCGCCTCGGGCGCCTGGGCCTCGACCAGCGCATGCACGGTGTGCCCTTGCGGATAATTGACGGTAGTTGCGTTGAAGCCCTCCACCACCTGGCGCAAAGCCTCGTCATCCAGCATCGGCAGATGATCGAGTCCCTGGCCCGGCGCCCGTTCCAGCGCCTGCAACAGTTGGCCTAGCGTATTGACCATCCACGTGCCGACCTGCGCCGCAGGCAACCCCTCGGCGGCCAGCACGCTAAGCGAGAAACCCTCGCCCAGGTCATCGACGCTCAGGGTCAACGGGTAGTTGCTGCGCTCCTCGCCGCCCAGCAGGCGCACACCCTGCCAGATACCTTCACCGTCCCGGGCCGCCTCGGCGCTATGCCGGTAGTTGAGCAAGGCACTGAACAACGGCGCCGAAGCCGCCACGCCGCTGCAACGCTGGGCCAGTGCCAAGGGCGCATGCTCGTGACCGAGCAGGGCCGACAAGCGCTGATGAGTGACGCGCACGGCCTGCTCCACCGGCAGCGCGGTGTCCACCCGCAGTGGCAAGGTGTTGATGAACATGCCCAGGGCGCGGTCGGCGCCTTCGCCGGCTTGCAGGCGGCCCATCAATACGGTGCCGAACACCACATCGCGACGCCCTGCCAGCACGCCCACCACCCGGGCCCAGGCCAGGTGCACCAGGCTCGCGACGCTGACGCCACGCTGCCGGGCCTGCTCGCGCAGGCCTTGGGCCAGGGCGTCAGGCAGCATCAGGGCAGCATGCTCGACCCGCCCGCCATCGCCCTGCACATCGGCCAGGCCAAAGGGCAGGGTCGGTTCTTCGACATCCCCCAACTGGGCGCGGAAGAACGCCTCATGGCTGGCCTGATCGTCGCCCAGGCAGACCTGGGCGACATAATTGCGATACGGCACCGCGGCAGGCAGCGTGGCGCCACGCCCGTCCAGCAGCACCTGCATCTCCTCGCCGACCACGGCCATGGCGGCGTGGTCGAGGGTCAGGTGGTGGAACTGCAGCAGCGCCACCCACTCGCCCTGGCGCGGATCCTCGGCATAGACCAGCCGCAGCAAGGGCGCCCGAGTCAGGTCCAGACGCTGCTGGCGGGCATCGAAACGCGCCAGCAACTGCTCGATCACGGATTCCTCACCCAGGCCGGTGACTTCGCTGAGCGCCAGGTCGGCCTGGCGCCAGACCACCTGCACCGGCTCCGCCAGGCCTTCCCAGACCACCGAAGTGCGCAGGATATCGTGGCGGTCGATGACCTGTTGCAAGGCCGCTGCCCAGCTACGCAGGCGCTCGAGGCTGTCGAAGGCCAGGCGCGACTGCAGCAGGTACGGATCGCCCTGCTCGGCGCTCAGGTGGTGATAGAGGATGCCCGCCTGCAACGGCGCCAGCGGGTAGATCTCCTGCACATTGGCGCCGCCGCCCGGCACGCTGGCGACGATGCGGTCGATGCTGGCCTGGTCGAGATCAATCAGGCTGAGCATCTCTGGCGTGATCCGGGTCGCATCGTGGGGGACACGGTTGGCCGGCACCTTGACTTCACGCCCCGAACCTACTGCCGCCGCCAGCGCGGCCAGGGTCGGCTGGGCGAACAGCACTCGCACGTCGGCAGCCAGGCCGGCCTTGCGCATGCGCTCGACCAGGCTCACCGCCAGCAGCGAGTGGCCGCCCAGCTCGAAGAAGTGGTCGTGGCGACCGACCTGCTCGACCTTGAGCACTTCGGCCCAGATCGCGGCCAGTGCCGTCTCCACCTCGCCCTGCGGCGCCTCGAAGGCGCGGCTGACCACGGCCTCGCTGCCCGGCTGCGGCAACGCACGGCGGTCGAGCTTGCCGTTGGCGGTCAATGGCAAGGCTTCAAGTCGCACATAAGCCGACGGCAGCATGTAGTCCGGCAGTACACCTTGCAGACGCTCGTGCAGTTCGCCGATGGCCGGGGTCTCGCCGGTGAAGTACGCCACCAGGCGTTTGTCGCCCGGCGCGTCCTCACGCACGATCACCGCCGCGTCGCGCACGCCCGGGCATTCGCCCAGGCGCGCCTCGATTTCGCCCAGTTCGATGCGGAAGCCGCGCAGCTTGATTTGCTGGTCGGCACGGCCCAGGTAGCGCAGGGTGCCGTCGGCCTGCCAACTGACCAGGTCGCCACTGCGGTACATCGTGCCGCCGTTGAACGGATCGGGCAGGAAGCGCTCGGCGGTCAGCTCTGGCTGGCCCAGGTAACCCAGGGCCACGCCGTCGCCGGCGATGTACAACTCGCCCACCGCCCCCACCGGCAGCAGTTGCTGGCGGGCATCGAGCACGTAGCAGCGGCTGTTGCCGATCGGTTTGCCGATCGGGATGCTGCCCTCGCCCACCGCGGTGATTTCGTGGGTGGTGCTGAAGGTGGTGGCCTCGGTCGGGCCGTAGCCATTGAGCAGGTGTTGCGGCGCGCCGTCACGCAGTACCCGGGCGATCACCGCCGGGTCCAGCACATCGCCGCCGACCATCAGGTAACGCAGGCCACGCAACGCCGGCAGCAGGTCGTCAGCGAACTGGTGGAACAGGCCGGCGGTCAGCCATAGCACGGTGACGCCCTGATCCAGCAGCACTTCGCGCAGGCCCTGGCGCGACAGCACCTGGTCCTGGTCGATCACCACGACCGCGCCACCGTTGAGCAGCGGCGCCCAGACTTCCAGGGTGCTGGCGTCGAACGCCGGGTTGGAGGCGAAGGCCACGCGGTCCTGGTGGTTGAAGTCGGCAAAACCGTTGTTGATCACCAGGCGCACGATGGCCCGGTGCGGCACCTGCACGCCCTTCGGCGTGCCGGTGGAGCCGGAGGTGTACATGATGTACGCCGCGCTGCCGGCGTCCACCGCCAGGCCCAGCGGCGCAGCCGTATAGGTGCTCAGGTCGAGCCGGTCGAGTTCGACCCGGCGCGGGCCCGCCACTTCGGGCTGGTCGCTATGGGTCAGCAGCAACGCCGCCCCGCTGTCACCGACCATGAACGCCTGGCGCTCGGCCGGGGCATTGCCGTCAAGCGGTACGAACACTGCCGCGCACTTGCTTACCGCCAGCTGGGCCGCCAACAGGTCGAAAGAGCGTGGCAGCAACAAGGCCACGCGATCACCGGCGCGCACGCCCTGCTCGAGCAAGTAGACGACCAGGCGGTTGGCCTGGTCATCGAGCTGGGCATAGCTCCACTGGCGTTCACCGTGGATCACCGCGAGTGCCTCGGGCGTGCTCGCGGCGTGGGCTTCGAACAGGCGGTGGGCGGCCAGGTCGCGCGGGTAGTCGCGTGCCGTGGCATTGAAGCGACCCAGCACGCAGTCGCGCTCGACCATGGGCAACCCATGCAGGCTGTGCAGCGCGACCTGCGGCGCCTGCTCCAGCGCCGTGACCAACTGCGTCAAGGCCCACTGCAGCAAGCGGCAGACGCGCTCGCCATCGACCGACGCCACGGCCTGCACCGTCAACCGGAAATCATCCCCATAGTCGTCGACGCTGACCACCAGCGGGTAGTTGCTGCGCTCCTGCGCGGTCAACAGTTCAATCCCCTGCCAGACGGGCCCCTGCGCAGGCTGGCCAGCACTGTGGCGATAGTTCAGCAGGCTGCTGAACAGCGCCTGCGAGGCCGGCACGCCGCTGCAGCGCTGGGCCAGGGCCAGGGAAGCCTGTTCATGGGCCAGCAGGCGCGCCAGGCGCTGGTGGGTCAGGCGCACGCCCTCGGCCACGCCCGCAGCCCCCACGCTGACCCGCAGTGGCAAGGTATTGATGAACATGCCCAGCGCCCGGTCGGCGCCCTCGCCGCCCTGCAGGCGACCGAGCAGCACGGTGCCGAACACCACCTCTTCGCGTCCGGACATCTGCGCCAGCACCTGCCCCCAGGCCTGGTGCACCAGGCTGGCGACACTGCCCCCCAGCGCCCTGGCCTGCCCGCGCAGGCGTGCGACCAGCGCCGGCTCCAATGGCCAGCGGCTTTCACCCACCGAATGGGCTTCGGCCATCGCCTCGCGCAGGCCGAACGCTTCGGTCGGTTCGTCGATATCGCCCAGCAGCTCGCGGAACAGTGCCTCGTCGGCCTGAGGGTCCGCGCCAAGGCGTGCCTGGGCCACGTAGTTGCGATACGGGATGCTGGCCGGCAGCTCTGCGGGGCCTTGCAACAGTGCCCCCACTTCGAGCATCAGCTGCTCCACGGCGGTGTGGTCGACAAGAATATGATGCAGCAGCAGGGTCGCCTCCAGGCGTCCGTCCTGCCGCTGGCTGCTCAGGCGCAGCAAGGGCGCCTGGCCGAGGTCGAGCCGTGGCGTTTCGAGCGCCGGGCTCAGCAGCAGCGGCGCCTCGCGCCAGACCACCTGCACTGCCTCGTCCAGGCCCTGCCAATGCAGGCTGGTGCGCAGGATGTCGTGACGCGCAATGACCTGGTTCAGCGCGGCGACGAAGGCGTCCAGCTCGGCCTGCCCGGCAAAGGCGAAACGCGCCTGCACCACATAGGGGTCGGCGCCTTCGCTGGCCAGGTGATGGTAGAGGATGCCCTGCTGCAACGGCGCCAGGCCGTAGATATCCTGGATATTGGCCACGCCACCGGGGATCTGCCGCAGCAGTGTGTCGATGGCGTCCTGATTGAGATCGGCCAGGGGCAGCATGTCCGGGGTGATCAGCGTGCAACCTGCCGGAATGCGGTTGGCCGGCACCTCGACAGCGGCCCGGCCACCCACCGACGCCGCCAGCGCGGCCAGCGTGGGCTGGCTGAACAGCACCCGCACATCGGCCGCCAGCGCCTGCTGGCGCATGCGTTCCACCAGGCGCACCGCCAGCAGCGAGTGGCCGCCCAGCTCGAAGAAGTTGTCGTCACGCCCCACTGGCCCGACACCCAGCAGGTCCGCCCAGATCGCCGCCAGGGCGGTCTCGATCGGGCCCTGGGGCGCCTGGTACTGGCGCACCGGTGCTTCGGGCGCCGGCAGGGCCTTGCGGTCGACCTTGCCGTTGGGCGTCAGCGGCATGCCATCGAGGTGGATGAACAGTGCCGGCACCATGTACTCGGGCAACTGCTCCAGCAGACGCTCGCGCAGGTACTGCGCGGCGTGATCCTGGCCAGTGTGGTAGGCGACCAGGCGCTGGCCGCTGTGCGGGTGTTCGTGGACCAGCACCAGCGCCTCGCGCACGCCGTCCACGCGGCTCAGGCAGGCTTCGATCTCGCCCGGTTCGATACGCAGGCCGCGCAGCTTGACCTGGTGATCGTTGCGACCGAGGAACTGCAACGAACCGTCAGCGCGCTGGCGCACCAGGTCACCGCTGCGGTACAGGCGCTCGCCGCGCACGAACGGGCTGTCGATGAAGCGTTCGGCCTGTTGCCCGGCCAGGCCCAGGTAGCCACGCGCTACCCCCACGCCGCCGATGTGCAGGTGCCCGGCCACGCCCCACGGCAGCGGCTGGTCCGCGCCGTCCAGTACGTAAAGGCGGGTGTTGTCGATCGGCCGGCCGATCGGCAGCGCGCCGTCCGGCACGGGCTGATCGGGCTCCAGGGTGCAGACGCTGCAATCGACCGTGGTTTCGGTGGGGCCGTAGACGTTGTGCAGGCGCACTTGCGGCAAGCGCTCGCGCACCTGGCGCACCAGGGCTTCGGTCAGCTCGCCACCGCCGCAGACGATGTCGGTGAGGCTGCCGCACTGCGCGCTGCGCGCCTGTTCGAGGAACTGCTGCAACAGCGCCGGCACGAACTGCACCACGTTGACCCTGGACTCGATGATCCGCCGCGCCACATAGTCCGCGTCACGCTGGCCGTCCGGCCGCGCCAGCACCAGGCGCAGGCCGCTGCCCAGCGGCCAGAACAGCTCCCACACCGAGGCGTCGAAACTGATCGGGGTCTTGTGCAGCACCGCGGCGCCCGCCTTCGCGGGGCACAGCCCGGCGCTCCAGTGCACCAGGTTGACCACGCTGCGGTGCTCGACCATCACGCCCTTGGGCAGCCCGGTGGAGCCGGAGGTGTAGATCACATAGGCGAGGTGGCGCGAGGTCAACCCGACCACCCGTGGGTCGGTCGGCGGCAGGCTTTCCCAGCCCGCCTGGTCGAGGTCGACACGCGGCACCGCCAGTTGGCCCGGCACCTCGCGGGTGGCCGCGTGCACCAGCACCGCCAACGGCGCGCTGTCGACGAGCATGTGGCGGATGCGCTCGGCCGGGTAGCTCGGGTCCACTGGCACATAGGCGCCACCGGCCTTGAGGATGGCCAGCAGGCCGACCACCATCGACGGGCCACGCTCGACGCAGATCGCCACCCGGTCGTCGGGGCGCACGCCCAGGGCGATCAGGTGGTGGGCCAGGCGGTTGGCCTGTTCGTTGAGCTGCCGATAGGTCAGCTGTCCACATTCCGCCTCGATGGCCACCGCCTGTGGATGCAGCAGCGCCTGGCGCTCGAACAACGCGTGCAGCGGCTGGTCGAGATCGTGTTCGGCGGCCGTGGTGTTGCAGCCGGTCAGCAGTTGATGGCGCTCCTCGGGCGTCAGCACCGGCAGCGCCAGCACGGGCAGGTCGGGGGCGCGCTCGAGCGCCTCCACCAGCCCCTCGAACACCTGTCGCAGTTGTCCGCACAGCCGCTCGGCCCCCCATTCGGCAAGGGCCTGTACCGTCAGGCGCAGGTCGTCACCCAGATCGTCGACCGCCAGGTTCAAGGGGTAGTTGGTACGCTCTTCGGTGCCGACCACATCGATGCCCGGCGCCACCGCGATCACCGCGGCGGCGTCATCTGCCGCGCTATGGCGATAGTTGAGCATGCTGTTGAACAACGGCATCGGCGCCACCACACCGCTGCAACGCTGGGCCAGGGCCAGTGGTGCCTGTTCGTGGCCGAGCAGTGCGGTCAATTGGCGGTGGGTCAGCAACAGTGCATCCCGCACACCCTGCCGCTGCAGGTCGACCCGCAGCGGCAAGGTATTGATGAACATCCCGAGGGCGTGTTCGCCGCCCTCGCCCGCCGCCATGCGCCCCAGCAGCACGCTGCCGAACACCACCGACTCGCGCCCGGACCACGCGCCCAGCAGGCGCGCGAGCCCCAGGTGCATGATGCTGGCCGGGCTGACCCCGAGCGACCGGGCCTGGGCGCGCAGGCGTTGGCTGAGGCCGGGCGCCAGGGTGATCCGGGCCTCCTCCATGGCTTGGCCGGCCACCTCCTGGACGCCGAAGGCCAGGGTCGGTGCGTCGATATCGGCCAGCATGGCGCCGAAGAATGCTTCATGGGCCTGGTCGTCCTGGGCCCGGCGGCTCCTGGCCAGCAGGTCACGGAACGGCACCGGGGCTGGCAGACGCTCGCTGTCACCCGCGAGATACGCGTGGATCTCGCGGCGCACGATGTCCAGGCCGGTGTGGTCCATGACCGTGTGATGGAAAAGCAGCAGGCCCAGCACCCGGCCATCGCGATCCTGGCCATGTACCAGGCGCAGCAAGGGGGCCTGGGCCAGGTCCATGCGGTAATGACGCGAGTCGAAACGGGCGCGCAGTTGCTCCAGCGGCTCGTCACCGTCCAGGTTCCCGACTGCCTCGCACGCCAGCGGCGCCTTGCGCCACACCACCTGCAGCGGCTGGTCCAGGTATTCCCAGGCCAGTGCCGTGCGCAGGATGTCATGGCGCTGGATCACCCAGTCGAGCGCCTCGGCGAACGCCTGCAGGTGCGCCGGGCTGGCGAAACGCAGCTGGGCCTGCAGCACATAGGGGTCGCCCTCGGCGGCCGTGAGGTGGTGGTAGAGCATGCCCTCCTGCAGCGGCGCCAGCGGGTAGATGTCCTGCAGATTCGCCGCGCCCCCAGGCAGCGTGGCGACGATGCGGTCGATGGCGGCCTGGTCGAGCCCGGCCAGGGGCAGCATGTCGGGGGTGATGCGCAGCGCCGGGCTCAGCCAGCCATCCTCCAGGCCCGCGAGCATCTCCAGCAGCGCTGGCTTGTGCGTCGCCAATGCGTCCCACAACACCTCATCGAGCGTGTCGTCATCGCCCTCGACGATCAGGTCGGCCTCCTCGCGCTGGAGTCGGATCGCACGGGTGGAAAGCGCTGCCATGAGTTCGCTGAAGAGCATTGGTAAGCATCCTGCTTTTGCCAGTCGGAAATGCTCGGAACGCTAATGGATCGCGGGGGGGCGGGCTGACATGGGAAGGGGGGACAACGGCAGGAGCAGCGGGGCTCAACACCAGGGAGGCGCAGCGCTCACGGTGTGAGCAGAGTGCGGTGGAAGGCCGGACACCGGTGCGAAGCAGGTCCGCACCGGTACCCTGAACAATGGAACTTGGGTTCAGCCAGCGAGTGTTTGCAACTCGGCCAGCTCCCGTTCGGACAATCCCACGCCTTCGCGCAGTGCCACTTCACGCTCACGGTAGCGCCGTTCTCCCGGCATGCGCGTCAGCCCCGCTTCCTGCATCTGCTCCACCAGTTCACGGCTGCGCTGGGCAAAACGCTGGCCTTGCGCCTTGGCCGGGTCGATCACGATCAGCAATTGCCCGGTCCATGGGGTCTTTGCTCCCGGATGCCCGGACCAGTCGAACTCCCAGGAAAAATGGCCCCCCGTCAGCGCCGCCGCCAGCAGTTCGACCATCATCGACAGCGCCGAGCCTTTGTGGCCGCCGAACGGCAGCAAGGCGCCGCCTTCGAGAATCGCCTTGGGGTCAGTAGTCGGCTGGCCGGCGGCATCCACGCCCATGCCTGACGGCAGCTGTTCGCCGGCCCGGGCGGCGATCTGCACGTCGCCATGGGCCATGGCACTGGTGGCCATGTCGAAGACGATCGGGTCGTGCCCCGCGCAAGGCGCGGCGAAGGCGATGGGGTTGGTGCCGAACAACGGCTTGCGCGCACCGTGGGGCACCACGCAGGTCATGCTGTTGACCACGCTCAGGGCCACCAGGCCTTCATCGGCGAATGGCTCGACATCCGGCCACAGCGCGGCGAAATGGTGCGAATTGTGGATCGCCAGCACCGCGATGCCGGCCGTGCGCGCCTTCGCCACCAACAGCGCGCGGGCCGCGGCCAGGGCCGGCTGGGCAAAACCGCCCTTGGCATCGACCTGCACATAGGCCGGTGCCAGGTCGGTTACCTGCGGCTCGGCGCGGCCATCGACCCAACCGCTGGCCAGGGTCGAGACATAACCGGGAATACGGAACACCCCGTGGCTGTGGGCACCGTCACGCTGGGCGCTGGCGCAGTTGTCGGCGAGTACGGCGGCCACTGCCGCGCTGCAGCCATGCCGCGCGAAGATTGCCTGGAGCAATGCCTGCAGTTCGGAAAAAGGCACGCGCACGACAGGGCCGGTGGAAGGTGAAGACATCTGGAGCTCCTTTCTTGGAATTGGAATCGCTACAGCGCAACTGCACAGACTTTCCCGCCAATGACAGCTATCTGTCAAATATTGACTTGATGACAGAAAACAGCCATTTTGGCTTCCACGCCAGAAATCAACCGGAACCGACCATGAGCCAATCGATCAAGCAACGCCTGGAAAGCAGCCTGCACAGCGCTGCCGCCTCGGGCCGCCAGATCGCCAGCTACATGCTCGCCAACCTCCACGAACTGCCCTTCCAGACCTCGGCCAGCATCGCCGCCAAGCTGGGCGTGAGCGAATCGAGCGTCGGCCGCTTCTGCCGCGCCTTGGGCTATGCCCACCTCAAGGCTCTCAAGCAGGACCTGCAGAACGACCTGGGCGACGGCCCGTGGCTGGCCGGCGACCGCCTGCAGGCGTTTCGCCAGCAACCCGAGGACGACCAGCGCTCAGGCAGCCTGGAGCTGGAAATGGCCGCGCTGGTGCGCGTGCACGAGTACAGCCGCGGCGAGACCTGGCAACAGGTCGCCCGCCGCCTGGCCGATAGACCCCGGATATTCGTCGCCGGCTTTCAGACCGAGCGTGGCGTGGCCATGTGCATGAGCCACCTGTTGCAGTACCTGCGCGACGGCGTGCAACTGGTCGATGGCAGCGCCGGGCATTTCGGCGAGGTATTGCTGGGGCGCCCGCAGGACTGCGCGCTGGTGGTGTTCGAAGCACGCCGTTATTCGCGCCACGCCCTGCAGCTGTGCCACAAGGCCCGTGCGCTGGGCATCCCGGTGACCCTGGTCACCGACACTTTCTGTGACTGGGCCGATGCCGAAGCCGACGAGGTGTTCCGCATCCCCACCGAATTCAACCTGTTCTGGGAATCCACCGCGACCATGCTGTCGTGGGTGCACCTGATGGTCAACGAGGTCTGCAAGCAGCTCGGACCAGATGTTGAAAAACGCTTGGAAGCAACTGCCGCTCTACATAACGAGTTCGTCGGCTACACCTCGTGGCCGGCGGGCAAACAACAATAGCAAGAGTGCGATGACCGAGGTGCGAGATGAAAGGAACCATGGCTGTGGTGGGTGCGTGCGCCCTGCTGCTGGCGGGCCACGCCAGTGCCGAGACCCTGCGCTTTGCCACTGAAGGCGCATATCCCCCCTTCAACTACGTCGACGCCGACAACAAGCTGCACGGCTTCGACATCGACATCACCCATGCCCTGTGCGAACAGATGAAGGTCGAGTGCACCCTGGTGGCCCAGGACTGGGAAGGCATCATTCCGGCACTGATGGCGCGCAAGTACGACGCGGTGGTGGCCTCGATGATCGACACCGAGGAGCGGCGCCGGAAGATCGCCTTCACCGACCACTACTACCGCACCCCACTGACCGTGGCCGTCGCCAAGGACAGCCCGATCAGCGACGCGCAGACCGACTTCAAGGGCTACACGGTCGGCGCGCAATCCGCCTCGACCCAGGCGATCTACGCCGAGGATGTATACGGCAAGGCCGGCGCGGACGTGAAGCTGTACCCGACCCTTGACGAAGCCAACGCAGACCTTGCCGCCGGGCGCCTGGACGGGGTGATCGCCGACAAGTTCCCGCTGCACGAATGGCTGAACAAGAATGGCAAGGACTGCTGCAAGATCCTCGGCGACGTCGACGGCACCAAGGCCGACGCGGCGATTGCCGTACGCAAGGACGACCAGGCCCTGCGCACCCGGCTGAACGAGGCGCTGGCGGCGATCGTGGCCAATGGCACCTACCAGAAGATCGCGAGCAAGTACTTCGCCTTCGACATCTACCAGTAATCTCGTGGAGGCCGGCCTGCCGCGCGATGGCGCCTGATCAGTGAACCACGCCATCGCGGGGCAAGCCCGCTCCCACCAGGGCAACTGTTTCCTGGGGGTTAGCCATGCTCGATCAACTCTCCCTGCTTTCCTTCGCCAGCGGCGGCTGGGGCCAGGCGTTGCTGGCCGGCGCGCTGGTGACCGTGTCGCTGGCCCTGGCCTGCCTGCCCATCGGCCTGCCACTGGGCTTGCTGGTGGCGCTCGCCGCGCGTTCTCGCAAACGCCTGCCGCGGGCCTGGGCCACCCTCTTCTCCACGGTGTTTCGCGGCCTGCCAGAACTGCTCACCCTGCTGATCATCTACTACGGCTGCCAGATCGCCGCGCAGAAGCTCCTCGCCGCGCTGGGCTATGAAGGCGAGGTGCTGATCAACACCTTCCTCGCCGCCATGGCCGCCTTCAGCCTGGTGTTCGCCGCATTCTCCAGCGAGATCTGGCTGATGGCCTTCAAGACCCTGCCCAAGGGCCAGCTGGAGGCCTGCTCGGCCCTGGGCCTGGGCAAGCGCACCGGGTTCTTCAAGGTGGTGCTGCCGCAACTAACGCGCATCGCCCTGCCGGGCCTGTCGAACAACTGGCTGAGCCTGCTCAAGGACACCTCGCTGGTTTCGACCATCTCGCTGATCGACCTGATGCGCCAGACCAACCTCGCGGTCAGCGTGACCAAGGAGCCGATGCTGTTCTACAGCGTCGCCTGCCTGGTCTACCTGCTGTTCTCGGCGCTGTCGGGCAGGGTCTTCGCCCTGCTCGAGCGGCGCAGCAACCGCCATTTGCAAGGAGCCCGCCCATGAGCCTGGAGCAACTGCTGGCCTACGTGCTCGACCCGGACTTGCTGGACCGTTACGGCGCGCGTTTCGTCGATGGCCTGCTGGTCACCGCCAAGCTGGTGGCGATTTCGTTCACCCTCGGCGCGCTGCTGGGCATGCTCCTGGCGCTGGCGCGCATGTCACCCAGCTGCGTGCTGCGGCGCCTGGCGGCTGGCTACGTGTATTTCTTCCGCGGTTCACCGCTGCTGGCCCAGCTGTTCCTGCTGTACTACGGGCTGGGTTCGCTCAAGGGTTTCTGGCAGGAGATGGGCCTCTGGTGGTTCTTCCGCGAGGCCTGGTATTGCGCCCTGCTCGCCTTCACCCTCAACACGGCGGCCTATCAGGCCGAGATCTTCCGCGCCAGCCTGATGGCGGTCGCGCCGGGTCAGTACGAGGCGGCCAAGGCACTCAACCTCAAGCGCTCGACCACCTTCTTCAAGGTGGTCCTGCCGCAGTCGCTGCTGGTGGCCATCGGCCCGCTGGGCAACGAGCTGATCATGATGATCAAGGCCAGCGCGATTGCCTCGCTGGTGACGATCTACGACTTGATGGGGGTGACCAAGCTGGCCTTCTCGCGCAGCTTCGACTTCCAGATCTACCTGTGGGCGGCAGTGCTCTACCTGCTGATCGTCGAGGCGGTCCGGCGCACCTTGAAACACCTGGAAGCCCGCCTGGGCCGCCACCTGAACTGACTGAAGGAAACCTTCCATGCATTGCCAGACCATCGTCCTGGGCGCCGGCATCGTCGGCGTCAGCACCGCCCTGCACCTGCAGGCCCGCGGACGCCAGGTGATCCTCATCGACCGCGACGAGCCAGGCAGCGGCACCAGCCATGGCAACGCCGGGCTGATCGAGCGCTCCAGCGTGATCCCCTATGCCTTCCCGCGCCAGTACAGCGCCCTGCTGCGCTATGGCCTGAACCGCCAGCCCGACGTGCGCTACAGCCTCGCCCACCTGCCCAAGGCCGCGCCGTGGCTGCTCAGCTACTGGCGCCAGTCCGCCCCCGGACGCCTGGCCAAGGCCGCCGCCGACATGCTGCCGCTGGTGCAGCGCAGCGTCGAGGAACACGATGCGCTGATCGAAGCCGCCGGCCTGCAAGGGCTGGTGCAGGCCAAGGGTTGGATCGAGGTGTACCGCGACGCCACGCTGTTCGCCCAGGCCAAGCACGACCTTCAAGGCCTGGCCCGCTATGGCCTGCGCTACGAGATCCTCGAGCGCGAGCAACTGCAGGCCCGCGAGCAGCAACTGGACGGTGGGGTGATCGGTGGCATCCACTGGCTTGACCCGAAGACCGTGAGCAACCCCGGCGGCTTGACCCGTGGCTATGCCGCGCTGTTCGTCCAGCGTGGCGGGCAGTTCCTCCACGGCGATGCGCGTAGCCTGCGCCAGGTCGAGAGTGGCTGGCAGGTTGACAGCCGCCGCGGCACGGTCACCGCCGACGAGGTGGTGGCCTGCCTCGGCCCGCAGTCGGCCGACCTCTATGAACGGCTGGGCTACCGCTTTCCGCTGGGGATCAAGCGCGGCTACCACATGCACTACGCGACCCGCGACGGCGCCGAACTGGGCCACTCGATCTGCGACACCCAGGGCGGCTATGTCCTGGCGCCGATGGCGCGGGGCGTGCGCCTGACTACCGGCATCGAATTCGCCGCCAGCGATGCCCCGGCCAATGAGATCCAGCTGCGCCGCTGCGAGGCCCTGGCGCGCAAGCTGTTCCCGGCCCTGGGCGAGCGCCTGGACGACAAGCCCTGGCTGGGCCGCCGCCCGTGCCTGCCGGACATGCGCCCGGTGATCGGCCCGGCGCCGCTGCACAAGCAGCTGTGGTTCAACTTCGGCCATGCCCATCATGGCCTGACGCTGGGCCCGGTCAGCGGCCGCCTGCTGGCGGAGCTGATGACCGGCGAGCGCCCCTTCACCGACCCTGCGCCCTACAGCGCCGCACGCTTCGCCTGAACCTTGAGCGGGAGAACAACAAGATGACCGCACCCTTGAGCCTTGCCAGCCGGCACCCTGCCCCCGACCCGCGCCCGGAGCTGATCCGTATCGAGGGCCTGAACAAGCATTACGGCGCGTTCCATGTGCTGCACGATATCGACCTGTCGGTACGCGAGGGCGAACGGATCGTGCTCTGCGGCCCCTCGGGCTCGGGCAAGTCGACGTTGATCCGCTGCATCAACCGCCTGGAGATCGCCCAGCAGGGCAGCATTCGCGTGGCCGGCACCGACCTTGCCAGCACTGGCCGCGAGGCCGCCAAGGTGCGCAGCGAGATCGGCATGGTGTTCCAGCACTTCAACCTGTTCCCGCACATGAGCGTGCTCGACAATTGCCTGCTGGCACCGATGAGCGTGCGCGGCCTGTCGCGGCGGGACGCCGAGGAACGGGCGCGCTCGTACCTGAGCAAGGTCGGTATCGAAAGCCAGGCGAACAAGTACCCCAGCCAGCTCTCTGGCGGTCAGCAGCAGCGGGTGGCGATCGCCCGGGCGTTGTGCATGAAGCCGAGGATCATGCTGTTCGACGAGCCGACCTCGGCGCTCGACCCGGAGATGGTGGCCGAAGTTTTGGACGTTCTTGTGCAATTGGCCGGTACCGGCATGACCATGCTCTGCGTGACCCACGAGATGGGCTTTGCCCGACAGGTGGCAGAGCGGGTGTTGTTTCTCGAAGGTGGGCAAATCATCGAGGACTCTTCACCGGAAGTGTTCTTCGGGCAGCCCAGGACGGCGCGGGCACAGGCGTTTTTGAAGCAGATTCTGCATTAATGGTTCGTGGTCCTGTGCAGATACACGCAACCCTGACCGCCCCCTGCAAAACAGCGATGCAATATATGAAGATTTGATCTTGATCTTGATCTTGATCTTGATCTTGATCTTGATCTTGATCTCAAGATTAGTTTCAAACTCACTAGCGACAGCTGCGGCAGTGTAGGCGCCGCCCGTAACTTCGCGACTTCAGGAGGCCGAACGCAGGCCTTGCGGAGGGAGGTGACGGGCATGGATGCCCGTCAAGCGCTGCGCCCCAGGATGGGGCGTTCAGCGCGGTCCTCCCGGGAGCAAGGCTGGAGTGAGGGGACCCGGAGCGAAGCGGAGGGCCGGATGAATGGAGCGCAGCGTTTTTTGGTTACTTTTTGTCGCGTTTGACAAAAAGTGACTCGCCGTAAGGGCGAAAAGGTGACGATACGTCGTTATAGCAAATGAATGCGCTTACAACTGTGGAAACCCACGCCGATCGCATTTGACTTTGACTTTGACTTTGACTTTGACTTTGACTTTGACTTACACAGCGTGCGTCTCGAAAGTTATATGCGCATTCATTTACGATGGTGACGCATAATCACCTTTCCGCCCTTACGGCGGGTCCCTTTTTGAAGGATCAAAAAGGAACCAAAAAATCCTCGCGGGTATGACTCACCCACATGGGTTACAAATCAGTTCACGCACATAGGTAACAGTCTTTAACTGGCAGGGTCGGTTTTCGAGGATCTGACCATGCCTTGGCGAGAGCTGAAACCTATGGACCTTAAAATGCTTTTCATTGCGGATTACCTGCAGGGGCCGCCCAGCTTCAGCGCCCTGTGCCAGGCCTACGAGATCAGCCGAAAGACCGGCTACAAATGGGTCGAGCGATATGAGAAAGAGGGGCCTTCGGGGCTGGAAGAACGCAGCCGCCGCCGGTTGAACCAGGATTGGGTCGTACCCGCCGCAGTTCGCGAAGCCATCATCGAATTGCGCAGTCGAGGCGAAACGGAACCGGGGCCGAAAAAGATCCAGGCTGCGCTGCAGGAGCGTTTCCCTGATCAGGCGCCGCCCTCGAAGACAGCGATCTACAACATCCTCAAGAAAGCCCAATTGGTCAAACCACGCCGCTTACGTCAGCGTGTAGCGGTCTATCCCAAGCCCCTGGAGAAGGCCGAGTCGCCTAACCAGCTGTTCAGTGCGGACTACAAAGGTCAATTTCTGACAGGTGCAGGCGTCTGGTGCTATCCGCTGACGATCATGGATCACGCCAGTCGTTTCCTGCTCGCCTGCCACAGCATGCCCAATACCAACCTGCTGGAAACCCAGGCCGTTTTCACCCAAGTGTTCCGAGAGAATGGTTTGCCTGAGCGGATTCGTACCGATAACGGTGTGCCGTTTGCCAGTAAGGGGCGTGCGGGACTTTCTCAGCTGTCGATCTGGTGGCTGCGTCTAGGCATCATTCCCGAGCGCATTGCGCCTGGTCGGCCTGAACAAAATGGCCGCCACGAGCGCATGCATCGAACGCTCAAAAGCACGCTCCCATCGCCGCCGGCAGTGGCCTGGGAGGCTCAACAACGGCACTTTGATCGCTTTCGGCAGCACTACAATCACGAGCGCTTGCATGAAGCGCTGAAGCAGAAAACACCGGCGTCTTGCTACCAGCCATCTCCACGCGCATTCCCTGAAAAGCTCCCCGAAATGACCTATCCCAGTCATATCGAGAGCTTGCCGGCTGATAGCTCCGGCATCATCAATCGCCGGGGCTTGAGGATCTACGTAGGTTATGTGCTCAAGCACCAGACCATTGGACTGGAGCAGGTTGGGGATGGCGTCTGGGATGTTATTTTCGGTCCCATCATCCTTGGCAGAGTCGATGTGCGGGATACCACTGATGGTTATGTAACACTCAAGGTGTTGTCACCTATGTGAGTGAACTTTTGTGTAACCCATGTGGGTGATCCGTACATCGCTCCATTCATCCGGCCCCTACGCTTCGCTCCGGGGTCCCCTCACTCCGGCCTTGCTCCCGGGAGGACCGCGCTGAACGCCCCATCCTGGGGCGCAGCGCTTGACGGGCATCCATGCCCGTCACCTCCCTCCGCAAGACCTGCGTTCGGCCTCCTGAAGTCGCAATTTGTGTCGCCTGAACTATCGCGCATATAGAAGCAGAGCAAGAGCAAGAGCAAGAGCAAGAGCAAGAGCAAGAGCAAGAAGTACAGATTTTTTGCTTGGAAATTTAATATTAAAAAATATTTCAGTCACCACATTAACTCAACACCACATACACCTCGCGCAAGTTAACTACATGACTCACCGCTTGCGCGCACAAATACCGAAGGCGACATCGCCGATATAGATATCCTGCGACCGTCGCCGCTCGACATCCAACCGCGCCTGCAATGTGTCGATCCCAACCTGCCGCGCCGTGGCCACGCCATTGGCGATGATCCGCGGCAGGCAAGCGCGGATGATCTCGCCCAGCGGGTAGGCGTTGTCGGGCGTCTGCACCAGGCATTCGGCACGCAGGTCCTCGACCGTCAGCCCCGCCTCGCGGAACACACGGTGCAGGTTGAAGCCGATCTGCAGGTCCGCCCCCTCATGGGCAAGCATGCGCCGCAACCATTGCTGGGCCTTGTGGTGCAACGGGAATGACGCCTGGCTCGGCGCGGCCATGCTGCCATCATGCTCCTGGAAGATCATCAGCCCGCCAGGCAGCAGGAGCCGAGCCAACGCGCGCAATGCCTTGACCGGATCCGCCTGGTACATCAGCACCCGCCGTCCGACGATGGCGTCGAACAACCCCAGGGTCGCGGGCAACGCGCACAGTTCGGCAGCCACGAACTCAGGTACCGCCGCCCCTTTGCGGCTTTCACGCTGGCGCGCGATCTCCAGGGCGCCAGCCGCCCGGTCGATACCCACCACCGCGCCGTCGTCACCTACCAGGCCGGCCAGCAGCCAGCTAACATCGCCACTGCCACACCCGACATCGAGCACGCGCATGCCGGGGCCGATACCCGCGTCAACCAGCAGGCGCGTGGTGAAATCCGCTTTCGCAAGTGCCATGCCATGCTCCTTCCCAGAGGCGTCAGTGTGCAGAGCAAAGGGGCACGCGCACAAGACTGGCCTATGCTACAGCCACACTAGATCCCGAGCATTACCATGGCTACCGACCCACTGCTGGACAGCTGGCAGCACAACGCCCAAGCCTGGATCGAAGCCGTACGCTCCGGCGCCATCGAGTCCCGCCGCCAGGTCACCGATCAGGCGATACTCCTGGCCGTGCTCGGCCGCCAGCCCTGTCGGGTGCTGGATCTGGGCTGCGGCGAGGGTTGGCTGCTCCGTGCCCTGGCCGCAAGGGGCATCGATGCGGTCGGGGTGGATGGCGATGAGACCCTGGTCGCCGCCGCACGCGAAGCGGGTTCGGCGCAGGTCCACTTGGCCAGCTACGAACAAGTGATCGCAGGCGTGCCGGGCATCGGCCACGATCATGAGCTGATCTGCGCCAACTTCGCCCTGCTGCAGCAAGACATCATTCCCCTGCTCATCACCATGCGGGATCTGCTGCGGCCCGACGGCACGCTGCTGATCCAGACCCTGCACCCCTGGACGGCAGCCGCCGGCATTTACCAGGATGGCTGGCGCGAGGAGTCATTCGTCGGGTTCGCCGGCGACTGGCGCCCGATGCCATGGTACTTCCGCACCCTCGGCAGTTGGCTGAAGGCACTGGAGCTGGCGGGCTTCAACCTGGTCGAACTGCAGGAGCCGCAACATCCGCAGAGCCAGATGCCGCAATCCCTGCTGCTGGTCGCGCGCAACACAGCCTGACCCCTGCGGCCTCTCGTCGCAGCCTTTTCCCTCTTGGCAAATCCTGTACAGGCCTTAAAATCCCGCCTCCTTTTCGCCCGTCGCCCCAACCGGTGGCAAGCCCCCGCAAAGACCGCGTCCGTGCCTCACACATCGCGCATGTGCCACAGGCTCAACCGCCCCGCCAGGCCTTCACCCAACAGGCCCCGCGGTTGACTCTTGCCAAGCTCGCATCCCGCCCAGGCCGCACTGTACGTCGCTTTCCGCCACGTGCAGCCGAAAAGGTGCTTCTGAGCTCTTTTCAACCTTGAGGTAACTATGTCTGTGCGTTTGCTGGCGATGGCGCTGGCACCCCTGCTCGGCCTGTTCATCATTGCCCTGGGCAATGGCGTGCTGTCTTCCCTGACCACCCTGCGCCTGGGCGCCGCCGGCGAATCGGCGACCATGATCGGCGTGGTGTCGTCGGCCTACTTCATCGGCCTGACCCTGGGCGCGATCTTCAACGACCGGCTGATCCTGCGCATCGGCCACATCCGCGCCTACAGCAGTTTCGCCGCCTTGATCGGCGCGACCATCCTGCTGCAAGGCCTGTTCTACGACACCACCTGGTGGTTCGTACTGCGGCTGATCAACGGCTGGGCGGCGGTCGGCGTGTTCCTGGTGATCGAGAGTTGGCTGCTGCTGGCCGGTGACGCGAAGATCCGTGGGCGCCTGCTGGCGCTGTACATGATCGCCTTCTATGGCGCGGGGGTAATCGCCCAGGCCGCCTTGGGCGAGGTCACTGGCTGGGGCGAGACCGCGCCGTTCATGGTCGCCGGCATGCTCGCCACGCTGTCGGTGCTGCCGATCGTGATCCTGCCCCGGGTATCGCCACTGCTGGATCAGGTCGAGCCGCTCAAACCGCGGCAACTGTTGGGCGTGGCGCCGACCGGGCTGGTCGGCTGCTTCGGCTCGGGGGTCGCCATCGCCGGCATCTATGCCTTGCTGCCGCTGTACCTGCAACGCATCGGCCTGGACGTCGGCGAGACCGGCGACATGATGGCCTGGGTGATCCTCGGAGCCATGCTGCTGCAATATCCGGTCGGGCGCTGGTCCGACCGCAAGGATCGCCAGGACGTGCTGATCGCCCTGGCCGCCCTGTGTACCGTGCTGTCGGTATTGATTGTGCTGCTGCCAGCCGATACCGTGCTGCTGCCGGCGCTGCTGTTCCTGCTCGGCGGCGGCGTGTTCGCGCTGTACCCGGTGGCTGTCAGCAGCGCCGCCGACCGTGCTCCGGCCGACGCGCTGGTGCCGATGATCCAGGGGCTGCTGCTGATCAACTCGCTGGGCTCGGCCATGGCCCCGCTGGCCATTTCGCCGATGATGACCGCCTACGGCGAAGTCGGGCTGTTCTGGGCCTTCGCCGTGATCAACCTGGTCATGGTCGGGTTCTTCCTGTGGCGTCGCGGCAAGCGCCCGGCACCGGAGCACCCGGCGCCGTTCGCGCCGACCGCCACCTTCTCGCCGACCGGCGCGGAGCTGCGGGTGACCGAAGACCTGATGCACGCGGCGCAGGAGCACCCGACGCTGGAAGCGATGGATGTCATGCCGGGCCACCAGGCGCCTCGTCCTGACGCCCACTGACGCCTGACGCCAAGGACCGTCCGTCGCTTGACGGGCACCTTGGCGCCGCCGTGATAGCCCAACCATGACAGTCATCCGACAGGAGATTCACCATGGTCAATCCACGTCCCCTCGCCTTGCTGCTGGCCCTGATGCTGGGCAGCACCGCCCCCCTCGCCCTCGCGGCCACCGACATGAACGGCAGCGGCACGCACAAAGAGCACACTACCGAGCAAGGCAAGACCGCCGGTGAAGGCAGCAGCGTAAACACCCCCGGTGGCAAGGATAACGACAGCAGTGACACCGGTACCGACTCTGACGCCGCCGACGGTGCCGCTGGCGGCTCCAACAGTACCGGCGAAGCCACCGGCAGCGGCGCCGGGGCTTCAGGTGGCAGCGCCGAAGATCAGGACAGCCGGTGACCCGCGAAGCGAACGGCCTTCACCGCCAGTATCGAGGCTCGTCCACCACGCGCTGGTGCTCGGCAAACAACAACGGCAGCTGCTCCTTGAGAAAGTCCAGCCAGGTACGCACCTTGGCGTCCAGGTAATGCCGTGACGGATAGATCGCATAGATCTCGCGCTGGCGCAGCCGATGCGGCGCCAGCAAGCGGCACAGGCGCCCCTCCTGCATGGCTTGACTCGCCGAGTAGTAGGGCAGCAGGCCGACCCCCATGCCCAACTCGGTGGCCTTGAGCATGGCGTCCGCGACGTTGGTGAGGAAAGTGTCCTGGGGCACGATCACGCAATTGTCGGGTTGGCCTTCGAACGACCAGTCCTCCTCGAACAGCGGGTCCACGGTGCGCAAGCAGACGTGTCTGTGCAAATCCTCGGGGCGCTCGGGTATACCGTGGCGGGCAAGGTA
This sequence comes from Pseudomonas soli, assembly GCF_021283165.2. Classification (NCBI taxonomy): domain Bacteria; kingdom Pseudomonadati; phylum Pseudomonadota; class Gammaproteobacteria; order Pseudomonadales; family Pseudomonadaceae; genus Pseudomonas; species Pseudomonas soli. The sequence goes on along the minus strand of NZ_CP128543.1, from coordinate 2,856,158 downwards.
ATCCGGGGAGGCGCACAGGATGCTGTGGATGCTACCCAGCGGGATGGCGATCAGTTGCGAGTCCGGCAGGCCCTGGCCGATGGTGATCACTACGTCATGCCCCTCGGCCAGCGGGTCTGGGTTGCGCTGTGACAGAGTCAGTTCCATCACCACTTCCGGGCATGTGGCGTTGTAGCGCGCCACCAGCGGCATCATCAACAGCCCCAGGCCATGGCTACAGTGGAAGCGCAGGCGGCCACGGGGCGTGAGGTGGGCGCCGCGCGCCTCGTCCACCGCCTCTTCGGTGAGCAGCATGATCTGCCGGGTGCGCTCGAGAAAGCGCTCGCCCGCCTCGCTCATGCGCAGGCGCCGGGTGGTGCGGTGCAACAGGCGGGTCTGCAGCTGATTCTCGAGCTCGGCGACGATTCGCGACACCTGCGCGGCGGAAATATCCAGGGCCTGGGCCGCGCCGGCGAAACTGCCGCACTCCACTACCCGGGCGAAGGTACGCATCGCATGCAGAATGTCCATGGGCAGGCACTCTCATTCATACATGAAAGGCAGGAATCTATCACGGGATAGCCCATTTATTGTGAAACACAAATGAATGGATCATTAGCTATCCGCAATGAATGAGGTACCTGTCATGAAAAGTTCGATTGCCCTGCTCGCCCTCAGCGCCACTCTCGCCTCGTTCGGCGCCTTCGCTGACAACAGCCCCAGCACCTACGAATACGGCATGCCGCTGGACATCGCCAAGGTCGTTTCGATTACTCCGGCCAGCAACGACGCCGATTGCCAAGTTGGCACCGCGCACATGGTCTACGTCGACCATCAGGGCCAGACCCGCGAAGTCGACTACCGCCAGATGGGCAACTGCTCGCAGCTATAACCCCGTGGCAAAAATACCAGCCATCTTGCTGAAAGTGCATTTGCCCGTCTCATACGGCGCCGCATGATCTGCCGGGACAACAACAAGAACGTCCCGGACCATGAATACGATCGATACCTCCACGGCGCCGTCCGTGCGCGCCTGCGACGCAACCCACGCCCGCATCACCTGGCGTCTGATGCCGCTGTTGCTGGTGTGCTACCTGTTCGCCCACCTGGACCGCATCAACATCGGCTTCGCCAAGATGCAGATGAGCGCCGACCTCGGCTTTTCCGACACTGTCTACGGCCTGGGCGCCGGCCTGTTCTTCATCGCCTATGCGCTGTTCGGCGTGCCCAGCAACCTGGCCCTGGAGCGGGTCGGCCCGCGGCGCTGGATCGCCACCTTGATGGTGGTCTGGGGATTGTTGTCCACCGCCATGATGTGGGTACAGGACGCTGCCGGGTTCTACACGCTACGCTTTCTGTTGGGGGTGGCCGAAGCTGGTTTCTTCCCTGGCATCCTCGTAGTGCTCAACCGCTGGTACCCGGCCCGGCGCCGTGCCCAGATCACCGCGTTGTTCGCCATCGCAGTGCCCTTGGCCGGGGTGGTCGGCGGGCCGTTGTCCGGCGGCATCCTGCAGGCGTTTCACGATCAGGGCGGCATGAGGGGCTGGCAGTGGATGTTCCTGATCGAGGGGCTACCGGTGGTGTTGCTAGGGCTGGTGGTGCTCAAGGCCCTGCCGGACAACTTCGAGCAGGTGGCTTGGCTCACCGCCGATCAGAAGCGTGCAATGCGCGAGGAAATGGCCCGCGAGGAACGGCACAAGCCGATCGACTCGATGCGCGGGCTGCTGAGCGACGCCCATGCCTGGTTGCTGGTGACGATCTATTTCGCGGTGATGCTGGCAGTCAACACCCTGGCCTTCTGGATGCCCAGCCTGATTCACGGCGCCGGCATCGGCAGCGATGGCCAGGTCGGCCTGCTCAGCGCCATCCCTTATCTGGCCGGATGCCTGTTCATGCTCGGCTGCGGCCGCTCGTCCGACCGTCACCGCGAACGCCGCTGGCATCTGTGCGGGCCGTTGCTGATGGCCGCCGCCGGCATCGCCCTGGCCGGATGGGCGCCGGACGACGCCTGGCTGGTGATGAGCGGGCTGGTGGTCGCCGGCATGGGCGCCAGCGCCGCGCTGCCGATGTTCTGGCAACTGCCGCCGGCGTTCCTCGCGGGCGGCGCCCAGGCCGCCGGTATCGCCATGATCAGCTCGTTCGGCAGTATCGCCTCGTTCGCCGCGCCTTACCTGATCGGCTGGATGCGCGACAGCACCGCCAACCCGGGCCTGGCCTTGCAGGTACTGGCCGTGGCCATCGTAATGGGCGCCGTGCTGGTGCTGAAGGTGCCAGCCAGCGTAGTCAATCCAAGGTGAGGCGCTTCACGCCAGCAACTCGGTAATCCACTGCGCCTGACGGGTGATATCGCGCACCTTTTCCTCGGGCACTGGCTGGCGCGCCCGGGCGAAGTTGGCCAGGGTCTGGTGTTTCTGACGCAGCATGCGTTGCCACTTGAACAGGAACGCCGGGCTGCGTGCCTGCATCAGCAGTGGGCCGAAGTACAGCTGCTCGGCGCTGTAGCTGACCGACTCGGCACGTTCGGCGACGATGATTTCGTAGTCGAAACGGTTTTCCCGCAGCACTTCCTCGCAGATGATCCTATAGTCGTTGTCCATCAGCCAATGGCGCAGTGCCTGTTCACCGCCGTTGGGTTGCAGGACCAAGCGCTCATGACCGCCCAGGAGTTGCTTGCCGGCCTCGAGGATGTCGCGAATGGTCTCGCCGCCCATGCCGCAGATACTGACTGCGGTGATGCCATCATTTGGCACGATGGCTGCCAGGCCACTGGCATGGCGCACGGTGATGCGGTCTTCCAGGCCGTTGTCGCGCACGGTGCGCTGCGCGGCCTGGTACGGCGTCAGCGCCACTTCGCCGGCCACGGCCGCGATAATCGCGCCCCGACGCGCCAGCGCCACCGGCAGGTAGCCATGGTCCGAGCCGATATCGGCCAGGCGCGCGCCCGCCGGCACATGGGCTGCCACGCGCTCCAGGCGCATGGACAATGTGTGTTCGTTCAACAAAAGCCTCTTTTCACGACCAGGGCCCGGCGCCTGTGGCCGGGTGGAGCGCGATTCTGCCGGTCCCGGCCAGGTATTTCAAATGCCCGCGACCGACCGTCCTGCCTCGACCTGCCCTGCCCGCTCGCGTAGGCTTGGCGGTTTCCTTCCGTTGCAAGGCGAAACCTCATGGCACACAGCGACATCATCTACACCCCCGACCCGGACGCCGACTCGATCTCCTCGGACGTTGCCGAGTACAACGGCATCCTGGTCAGCACCCAGATCCCCGTGCAGGCCGACGGCAGCCTCGAGCTGGGCGACATCACCACCCAGTGCGAATGTACCCTGCAGGCTTTGAAAGTTGCCCTGGAGCGCGCCGGCAGCTCGATGGACCGGGTGTTGCACCTGACCATCTACCTGACTGACATGGCCGACCGGGCGGCGTTCAACGAGGTGTACCAGCGGTTCTTCAAAAAACCATGGCCGGTGCGGGCTGCAGTGGGTGTGGCTTCCCTGGCGTTTGAGGGAATGCGGGTCGAGGTAACGGCGATGGCGGCCAAGGGCTGAGGTGCGCCAGTTCCCGCAGCGTAGCCTGCTCGGCTTCGACTGCGGGGATGACCATAATCAAGGATCCATCTGGAACGGTTACTTACTGACAAACTCAGGTTTCATCACCCCCGCTACCATGATTAACCAAGAGTTGATCCGGCCCGCCCAACCGCCTGATTTCTATGTTTTTCGCTCGAGTAAGATACCCGTCATACTTCTTCCCTATCCCCTTGACAGATTTATCAGAATAATACGAAATCGCTGCAGCAAGTACACCACCTATGAGTATCTCGGACTTTTGCTCATCCGAAATGTTTTTATTCTGGCCTCCAGCGCGCGCGTCATTATACGAAGCCGCCAAACTAATATAAGCCGCAAAGTAAGCCCCCGCACTTGTCGCTGCCGCCACGCCAAGCTTTAACACATCCCACTTCGAAACGTCCGGCAAACTACTAGCGTCCTCCGGAGAATTTTTAATCAGTCGTTTTTTGACCACAGCGTATTCAACTATACTCATTGTCGATTCTATATGCTTTGGCAGTCTAGTAGCCGTCGACGCTTCCATGATGGGCAAGGCAAATTGCAAATTCTTCACTTCAAACAACCACGACCAAGTCGAAGTAGCAGTCGAATCCAGAGCAGGTGTCACGCTTGAAACAGTGGGGGCTCTCCCATCACGATCATGATAATTAACCGGATCTCCCTGACAGTAGGCATAGGTATTTATCCCGCCTTTGCCGAACGGACTCAACCGGTCAGATGAGCAGAAACGCATCAACCGCGGATTGAAAACCCGATGCCCGTTTCCCAGGTGATAAGTACCTGTCCCCGGTTCGCGCATCTGCCCGCAATAAGCCAATCGATGTCCGATTACCAGGGTCAACGCCCCATAGGGCGGATAGGCCCTGGTATCGCCAAGCACTGACAGCTGTCTGTCGGCCCTGCTCAGATGTGTGTGAACCATGGCGCCCTCGCGGCCGGTCGGTATCGCTTGACGTTAACAGCGATGCGCCGTGGGCAACACTGACAGAATTACCAGGTGTACTGCGCTATCGAACCCGGTAGTCGCACCTGGCCAGGCGGGTTCATCAGTTAAAGATGCTGCCACTCCATTTCACCGCTACAATGCCCGCCTTACCGTGACAGCCCGAACCTATAACGACATGTCCCTTCCAAAGCACCACCTGGAACTGCTCAGCCCTGCCCGTGACGTGAGCATCGCCCGCGAGGCGATCCTGCACGGCGCCGACGCCATCTATATCGGCGGCCCGAGCTTCGGCGCGCGCCACAACGCCTGCAACGAGGTCAGCGACATCGCCGAGCTGGTCGAGTTCGCCCGGCGCTACCATGCCCGCGTGTTCACCACCATCAATACCATCCTCCACGACAACGAGCTGGAGCCAGCACGCAAGCTGATCCACCAGCTATACGATGCCGGTGTCGATGCACTGATCGTGCAGGACCTGGGGGTGATGGAGCTGGATATCCCGCCGATCGAGCTGCATGCCAGCACCCAAACCGATATCCGCACCCTGGAGCGGGCCAAGTTCCTCGACCAGGCCGGCTTTTCCCAGCTGGTGCTGGCTCGCGAGCTGAACCTGCAGCAGATCCGCAGCATCGCCGCCGAGACCGACGCCGCCATCGAGTTCTTCATCCATGGCGCGCTGTGCGTGGCCTTCTCCGGCCAGTGCAACATCTCCCACGCCCAGACCGGGCGTAGTGCGAATCGCGGCGATTGCTCCCAGGCCTGCCGCCTGCCGTATACCCTCAAGGACGACCAGGGACGCGTGGTCGCTTTCGAGAAGCACCTGCTGTCGATGAAGGACAACAACCAGACCGCCAACCTGCGCGACCTGGTCGATGCCGGTGTGCGCTCGTTCAAGATCGAAGGTCGTTACAAGGACATGGGCTATGTGAAGAACATCACCGCCCACTACCGCAAGGAACTCGACGCCATCCTCGAGGACCGCCCCGAGCTGGCTCGCGCCTCCAGTGGCCGCACCGAGCACTTCTTCGTGCCGGATCCGGACAAGACCTTCCACCGCGGTAGCACCGACTACTTCGTCAGCGACCGCAAGATCGATATCGGCGCCTTCGACTCTCCAACCTTCACTGGCCTGCCAGTGGGTGTGGTCGAGAAAGTCGGCAAGCGCGACCTGCTTGTGACCACCGATGTCCCGCTGACCAACGGCGACGGCCTCAACGTGCTGGTCAAACGCGAGGTGGTGGGCTTCCGCGCCAACATCGCCGAGCTGAGAAGCGAATCCGAGGAGGACGGCCAGAAGCGCTACCGCTACCGAGTCGAGCCCAACGAGATGCCCGAGGGCTTGTACAAGCTCCGCCCAAACCATCCGCTTTCGCGCAACCTCGACCACAACTGGCAACAGGCGTTGCAGCGTACGTCGTCAGAGCGCCGGGTGGCTGTCGAATGGCATGCCGTGCTGCGTGAGCAGCGTTTGCTGCTGACCCTCGGCAGCGAGGAAGGGGTCAGCGTGCAGGTCGCGCTGGACGGTCCGTTCGGTACCGCCAACAAGCCGGAACAGGCGCTCGAGCAACTGCACGACCTGCTCGGCCAGTTGGGCACCACGATGTACCACGCCGACGCCATCGAAATCGATGCGCCCCAGGCGTTCTTCATTCCCAACTCGCAGCTCAAGGCGCTGCGTCGCGAGGCCATCGAGGCACTGACAGAAGCGCGGATCAAGGCCCATCCCCGTGGCGGGCGCAAGGCCGAGACCACGCCACCGCCGGTGTACCCAGAGTCGCACCTGTCGTTCCTGGCCAACGTCTACAACCAGAAGGCCCGCGACTTCTACCATCGCCATGGTGTGCAACTCATCGATGCGGCGTACGAGGCCCATGAGGAGCACGGCGAAGTGCCGGTGATGATCACCAAGCACTGCCTGCGCTTCTCCTTCAACCTGTGCCCCAAGCAGGCCAAGGGTGTGACCGGCGTGCGCACCAAGGTGGCGCCGATGCAACTGATCCAGGGCGATGAAGTGCTCACCCTGAAGTTCGACTGCAAACCCTGCGAGATGCATGTGATCGGCAAGATGAAGAGCCATATCATCGACCTGCCGACCCCAGGTAGCGCGGTGGCCCAGGTGGTCGGACACATCAGCCCGGAAGACCTGCTCAAGACCATCCCGCGCGCGCCGCACTGAGGCATGACCCGTCGTCGCTCCAGCGGACGTCACCGGCGGCGGGTCTAGACTGAACAGGGGGCAGCCACACGTGGAGGTGTGAGATGAGCCAGTTCAAGCGATTGTTGGTCATGCTCGGCCCGCAGATGCGCCATACGCCTGCCCTGCAGCGCGCCGCGGCGCTGGCCGAGTCCAGTGGGGCCCTGCTGGACCTCAACGTCTTCGTCGACGATATCGACACCTTCGGCCTGATGAGCGACAGCCGTGAGCGCGAGCGGCTGCTCGAGGACAACCGCCAATGGCTGGCCGACGAGGCCGAGCAACTGCGTAATGCCGGCCTGGATGTCTCTACCGAACTGCTGCTGAGCCGTGATCCACTGGGCAGCGTGCTTGAACAGGTCGAGCGGCTGGGCTGCGACCTGCTGGTCAAGGACGTGCAGCACGAACCCATCCTCAAGCGCCTGCTGGTCACTCCGCTGGACTGGCAACTGCTCAAGGACAGCCCGGTGGCGGTGCACCTGGTCAGCGATATCCGCCTGCCCCTGCCCCGACAGATCGCCGCGGCGGTCGACCTCAACAGCCATGGCGCCGGCGAGCACCTGGACGATGCGGTATTCCGCAGCGCTCATGCCCTGGCCCTGCAGTGCAACGCTGAGCTGCATCTGTTGCATGTGTGCGATGCGACCAGGAGCCATATCGCCGACTTCGGCGCCGGCACCGTGACCATGCCCGGCTTCGACACCAGCCTGCGCACGGCCCAGCGCGCGGCATTCAACCGCCTGGGCGATCACTACCAGATCGACCTGGAACGCCGCCACTTCCTCGAAGGGCCGGCGGTCAAGGCGATCACCCACTACATCGCCACCCATCGGGTCGATGTGATCGTCATGGGTAACCACCGTCACGATGCGTTGCAGGCGTTTCTCGGTGGCACCACCGCGCATGTGTTGGAGCATCCGCTGTGTAATGTGCTGGCGATAAAGGCTGTGCGCTGAATGCCATCGTGGGGCAAACCTGCTCCCACACTGCGGGAGCAGGCTCGCCCTACAATCAGTAGCCTGGGGGAACTCAGAACGCCTTGCTGTAGAACAGCGAGTACGACTCGATCCCGTCGTTTGGCTGTTTAAGCCCGGCATTGGAATAATGAATGGCGCGAATGCCGACCTTCTGCTCCGCCGGCAACTTGAGGCCAAAACCGATCCGGTCCTCGAAGTTCACCGACGAGCCCAGGCGCTGGTCGCCCACGTCGGTCTTGGAGAACGCCGCCAGGCCGATACCCGCCTCGATGAACGGGGTGTAGGTGAAACCACTGAACTCATAGACGAACACCGGGCTGATCGACAGCGAGTGCGCCCCACTGGCCTCACCGCCTTCCCAGTAGGTGTAGGCTGCATCCCAGTATCCGGTCAGATGACCGGTGCCGCTCTCAAGCCATTTCTTGTCCCAGTCGAAGGACAGGCCGATGCGGTAGGTCATGTCGCCCTGGCCAGTAGCACCCACGGCAGCCGACACCTGCGCGGCCTGGGCCAGGTTGGCGCCGGCGAACGCCAGCACGGCCGCGGCCAACGTTGTGGCGAGACGGGTTTTCATCAATGACTTTCTCCTGATGGTCTTCACGGGCAGGGCCGCGAAATGCGCGTCCCTGCGTCAATGGAGGCTAAGCCTCTCGTTCTTCCTGCGTTGGCAACCCCAGACTATACAAGGGTTACAAGCGGTAATACTTCTTTGATTATTGCCAGAATGTACTGAGAGTGGGAAGTGATTTGCCACTATTGGCTAAGGGACATTAGGCGCTTGCCATTGGTGCAGCCATATTCCGCCTCCTCGTGCTCTCCCAGCTATCAACCTTGCCTGGGCGTCACTCGCCCTGGGACAGGAACCTTACCGCCAGTTGAGATCAACCCGCGCCGGTGCCTTGCCGTCCACCAGCACCTGCTGCTGCACCGTCTGGCCCTCGGCATTGCCGACCACACGGTATTGCCCAGGGGGCAATTGCACGAAGATCAACGGGCCGACATCCTGCAACATCAGTACTGACTGCCCTTGGACCGACTGTATATCCACCGTGGCACCACTCTGAAACTTGCCTTCGGCACCGGTCGAGAGGGTGATGTGCAGATCGTAGCCGGGGGTGCGGCGCAGGGCATCGGCTTCATCCTGGCCGATACCGCCCTGCAGATAACGTATGCCGTTCTGTTGCTGGGGCTGCAATTGCACGCCCTGCGGATCGATGGGGGTATTCAGGCCGGTGGCCGCTGCGAGGCTCCAAGGCATGGCCAGTGTCAGCAACAGCGCGGCGCAAAGGCCGTAATGATGAGTGCGCATGGTGCATTCCTCCCTCCACGGGATGGTCTACACAGTTTGGAGGGCTTTCCGCGGCTCGGGTTCGCCTGTCGACGCACCGTTAATCCGGGTGACGCTGCCCTTCAAGCCGAGGGCAGCTCACGACGTTCTTCGAGCAACTTGATGAACATGCTCAAGCTGCGCGACACCGTGCCCCGCCGCCACACCAGCCAAGTCTTGAGATAGCGGAAGTCCTCGGCCATCGGCCAGGCACTGACCGTGCTGCACCCCGGCATGTTGTCGAGCATGCTGCGCGGCAGCATCGCCAGGCCTGCGCCTGCACTGACGCAGGCGAGCATGCCGTGGTAAGACTCCATCTCGTGGATCTTGCCCGGCACCGCCTGGTCATGGACGAACCAGCTTTCGAAGTGGTGGCGGTACGAGCAGTTGGCGCGAAAAGCGTAGATGCTCGAGCCATTGACGTCACGGGCACGGGTCACGGGCGGGTGGTTGAGCGGCGCGATGACCATCATCTCCTCCTCGAACACCGGCATGCCTTCCAGCGTCGGGTGCAGCACCGGTCCATCGACGAAAGCCGCCACCAGGCGCCCGGACAACACCCCTTCGAGCATGGTCCCCGACGGCCCGGTGGACAGGTCCAGGTCGACCTTCGGATAACGCTGGTTGTAGGCCGCCAGCAAGGCCGGGATACGCACTGCGGCAGTGCTTTCCAGCGAACCAAGGGCAAAAGTGCCCTGCGGGTCCTCCCCCGCCACGGTCAGGCGCGCCTCGTGTACCAGGTCGAGGATGCGCCGGGTGTACTCGAGGAAGTTCCAGCCGGCCGGCGACAGGCGCAGGCGGCTCTTCTCGCGGATGAACAGCTCGACGCCCAGGTCCTCCTCCAATTGCTTGATACGGGTGGTCAGGTTCGACGGCACCCGATGGATCTGCTGGGCGGCGGCGCTGATGCTGCCGTGCTCGGCCACGGCCTTGAACATCTCGAGTTGCACCAGGTCCACAGTCATTCTCCAAACGTGAATGTTTCGCTCATTATTATTCAGTTTTCATTAAAGCACGCCACCACTAGTCTGCGCTCACCCCATCAGAACAATGAGAGTCCTGCCATGAGCGAGATCAGCAGCCTGACCCACGCCATCTCCGTCGACCCCTACAGCGGCGAACGGATCGGCCATTACGCCTTCGACACCGACGCCGCACTGGACGCGGCGCTGCAACGCGCCAAGGCAGGCTACAGCCAGTGGCGCCAAGTGTCGCTGGGTCAGCGCAGCGAGTACCTGGTCGCGCTCGGGCAGGCCCTGCAAGCCAACGCCGAGGCCTTCGCCCAGATGATCGCCCGCGAGATCGGCAAGCCGATCAGCCAGGCCCGCGGTGAAGTCAGCAAGTGTGTCGGCCTGTGCCAGTGGTACGCCGAACATGGCCCGGCCATGCTGGCGCCGGAGCCGACCCAGATCGACAAGGCCCGTATCGAATACCGACCGCTGGGCCCGATCCTCGCCGTGATGCCGTGGAACTTCCCGGTCTGGCAAGTGCTGCGCGGCGCGGTGCCGGCGCTGCTGGCGGGCAACACCTACGTGCTCAAGCACGCGCCCAACGTGATGGGCAGCGCCTACCTGCTGGCCGACCTGTTCAAACGCGCCGGTCTGCCTGAAGGCGTGTTCGAGGTGCTCAATGTCACTCCGGACGGCGTCACCCGCGCCATCAACGACCCGCGCATCGCCGCCATCACCCTGACCGGCAGCGTGCGCGCCGGCATGGCCATCGGTGCGCAAGCGGGCGCGGCGCTGAAGAAGTGCGTGCTGGAGCTGGGCGGCTCCGATCCGTTCATCGTACTGGCCGATGCCGACCTCGATGCCGCGGTGAAGGCCGCCGTGATCGGTCGCTACCAGAACACCGGCCAAGTCTGCGCCGCCGCCAAGCGCCTGATTGTCGAAGAAAGCATTGTCGAGGCGTTCACCCACAAGTTCGTCGAGGCCACCCGTACGTTGACCATGGGCAATCCGCTGGACGACGCCACCTACATCGGCCCGATGGCCCGCTACGACCTGCGCGATGAACTCGACGGGCAGGTCCAGGCGACCCTCGCCGAAGGCGCCACCCTGCTGCTGGGGGGTAAGAAGGTCGAAGGCGCGGCCAACTTCTACGAACCAACAGTATTCGCTAACGTCACCCCGGACATGACCGCGTTCAAGCAGGAGCTGTTCGGCCCGGTGGCGGCGATCATCAGCGCCCGCGACGCCGACCATGCCGTGGCGCTGGCCAACGACAGCGAATTCGGCCTGGCCGCGACCATCTACACCGCCGACTATGCCTTGGCCGAGCGCATGACCGCCGTGCTGGACACCGGCGGCGTGTTCATCAACGGCTACTGCGCATCCGACCCCCGTGTGGCGTTCGGTGGCGTGAAGAAAAGTGGCTTTGGCCGCGAGCTGTCGCACTTCGGCGTGCGCGAGTTCACCAATGCCCAGACGGTATGGCTGGATCGCAACTGATCTGCCAGCTTGCCCCTGCAACCAGGCAGGGGCAAGCAAGCTGAGGCAACGGGCGCAGATTTTCACCCACGAAGGGCTCGACTTCCATCAGCTCTTGCAGCGCCGAAGCGTCTCGCTCGGCAGTTCGCGAAACAGCTGCCGGTAGCTTTCGGAAAACCGCCCCAGATGCCAGAACGACCAGCGCATCGCCACCTCGGCCACGGTTGCGTCACCCACCAGCAGGTCACGCCGCGCGCCGTTCAGGCGACGCAGGCGCAACCAATGCGCCGGTGGCAGGTTGGTGAAACCCTTGAAGGCTTGCTGCAACTGACGCACGGAAACCCCGGCGACCTTGGCCAGCTGCAGCAGGTTGAGGGTTTCGTCAGGGCAGTCGGCGGCCCACTCGCTGACCCGACGCATGATCGCCCGCTCCTCGTCGCGCCGCCCCAGCGCATCTCCCTGCAGATGCTGCCCGGCGTTGTCGAGGATGAACAGGCAGTCCTCCAGCAACTGCTCGCGCAACGCCCCGCCCTCCAGCGGGCAATCGGCCTGGCCCAGCTGGGTGAGCGTGGCACTCAGCCAGTTGCCGAACAAGGCGTTCTGCTGGCAGGTCAACGGCACCATGAACAAGCCGCGCAGGCGCTCCAGGTCGAGGCCGTGGCTGGCCAAAAACGGCTGCTCGAACACCACCGCCACCTCCTGGTAGTTCTCCGGGGTGATCCAGATATTGCGGCTGTCTTCGTTGAGCAGGTAGAGGCTGTTTTCGCTGCGGTCGAAGCAGAACGCCAGGGCGCCGCTGGGGGCGCGAAAGAACTGCTCGACCCGGGTGTTCAGGCGCTCTTCGTACACCTCCACGCCATCAAGGCCCAGCCAGCGCAACTGACCGTTGAAATGCCCGGGGGACATCTGTCGGTATTGCTGCTGCCAGCCGGGGGTGGCGCGGGTCTGTTCGGTCACATCGGTGGTGCGGTAATGCTGGACCTGCAAGGCGGTTGGCGTTGTCACGCGCTGTCCTAGTTGCACTCTTTTGGTGCATTCGTTGCCGAAGAAAGTGGATAGATCGCCCTGGGGCGCAGCGACCAAGATAGTCCTCAGCGTCACCTGTGGGAAGTGCCCCTCGGCACTGAACGCCTTGCGTCCCACCACAACTACCCAACCAAGAGGTTTGTATGAACGCCCCCTTCGATCAGCTGTCCACCTGGCTGAAAGAACACCGGATCACCGAAGTCGAATGCGTGATCAGCGACCTGACCGGCATCGCTCGCGGCAAGATCGCCCCGACCGCCAAGTTCCTCCATGAGCGCGGCATGCGCCTGCCCGAAAGCGTGCTGCTGCAGACTGTCACTGGCGACTATGTCGATGACGACATCTACTACAGCCTGCTCGACGCCGCCGACATCGACATGGTCTGCCGCCCCGACCCCACGGCGGTGTACCAGATCCCCTGGGCCATCGAACCGACCGCGATCGTCATCCACGACACCTTCGACAAGCAGGGCAACCCGATCGAGCTGTCGCCGCGCAACGTGCTGAAGAAAGTGCTCAAGCTGTATGCCGACAAGGGCTGGCAGCCGATCGTCGCGCCGGAGATGGAGTTCTACCTGACCCAGCGCTGCGAGGACCCTGACCTGCCGCTGCAAGTGCCGCTGGGCCGCTCGGGCCGCGCCGAAAGTGGCCGTCAGTCGTTTTCCATCGATGCCGCCAACGAATTCGACCCGCTGTTCGAGGACGTCTACGACTGGTGCGAAATCCAGGGCCTGGACCTCGACACGCTGATCCATGAAGACGGCCCGGCGCAGATGGAGATCAACTTCCGCCACGGCGACGCCCTGGACCTGGCCGACCAGATAACCGTGTTCAAGCGCACGATGCGCGAGGCGGCGCTCAAGCACAACGTCACCGCCACCTTCATGGCCAAGCCGATCACCGACGAGCCAGGCAGCGCCATGCACCTGCACCAGAGCGTGGTCGACATCGCCACCGGCAAGCCGATCTTCGCCAATGACGACGGCAGCATGAGCGAGCTGTTCCTGCACCATATCGGCGGCCTGCAGAAGTACATCCCCAAGCTGCTGCCGATGTTCGCGCCGAACGTCAACTCGTTCCGCCGCTTCCTGCCCGACACCTCGGCGCCGGTGAACGTCGAATGGGGTGAGGAAAACCGTACCGCCGGCCTGCGCGTGCCAACCTCGAGCCCCGAAGCGATGCGCGTGGAAAACCGTTTGCCCGGCGCCGACGCCAACCCCTACCTGGCCATCGCCGCGAGCCTGTTGTGCGGTTACATCGGCATGGTCGAGAAACTCGAACCCAGCGCCCCGGTACAAGGCCGCGCCTATGAGCGGCGCAACCTGCGCCTGCCGATCACCATCGAGGACGCGTTGCAGCACATGGAAGACTGCGAAAAGGTGCAGCAGTACCTCGGGCAGCAGTTCGTCCAGGGCTACGTCGCGGTCAAGCGCGCCGAGCACGAGAACTTCAAGCGCGTGATCAGCTCGTGGGAGCGCGAATTCCTGCTGCTCAGCGTGTGATCCGCTTTGGGGCTGCACAGCAGCCCCTACACCACCGAACTCCAAGAACAAGACCAACGAGGTGTCGACATGCGTCATCCGCAAGCTTTGATCCCCGCAACCTTCGCCCTGCTGTTCGGCGCAGCCGTCCAGGCCCAGCCGACGGTGAGCGTGTACAACTGGACCGACTATATCGGTGACACCACCCTGGCCGACTTCCAGGCCAGCAGCGGGATCAAGGTGGTCTATGACGTGTTCGACTCCAACGAAACCCTGGAGGGCAAGCTGCTTGCCGGGCGCACCGGCTACGACGTGGTCGTGCCCTCCAACCATTTCCTCGCGCGCCAGGCCCAGGCCGGCGCGTTCCTGCCGCTGGACCGCAGCAAGCTGCCGAACTGGCGGCACCTGGACCCGAAACTGCTCAAGCAATTGGAGCAGAACGACCCGGGCAACCAGTACGCCGTACCGTACCTCTGGGGGACCAACGGCATCGGCTACAACGTCGACAAGGTCAAGGCGGTGCTGGGCATCGACAGGATCGACTCCTGGGCCGTGCTGTTCGAAGCCGAGAACCTGAAGAAGCTCAAGCAGTGCGGCGTGGCGTTCATGGACTCGCCCGACGAGCTCTACCCCGCCATGCTCAACTACCTGGGAATGAACCCGCGCAGCGAGAAGGCCGATGACTACAAAAAAGCCGAGGCCCGCCTGCTGGAGCTGCGCCCATACATCACCTACTTCCATTCCTCCAAGTACGTATCGGACCTGGCCAATGGCGATGTCTGCATCGCCTTCGGCTACTCCGGCGACGTACTGCAGGCCGCGCACCGCGCCGAAGAGGCCGGCAACGGCGTCAAGGTCGCCTACAGCATTCCCAAGGAAGGCAGCAACCTGTGGTTCGACCTGCTGGCCATCCCCAAGGACGCCAAGAACCCCGAGCAGGCCCTGGCCTTCATCAACTACCTGCTCGACCCCAAGGTGATCGCCAAGGTCAGTGCCACGGTCGGCTATGCCAACGCCAACCCCGACGCCAAGGCCGACATGGACCCGGCGCTGGTCGACAACCCCGAGATCTACCCGCCCCAGGAGGTGCTGGACAAACTGTATGTCTCGAGCATGCAGAGCCCGCCGATCCTGCGGCAGATGACCCGCTCCTGGAGCAAGATCAAGTCCAATCGCTGAGCCGAGCACACCCATGCCTCACATGACTGAACACACTGCCTCCTACTACGCCGCCTCGGCGCGCCAGGCGGCGACCTACCCCGCGCTCGACCAGGACCTGCAGGCCGATGTCTGCGTGGTCGGCGGTGGCCTGACCGGGGTCAACGCGGCCCTGGAGCTGGCCGAACGCGGCCTCTCGGTGATCCTGCTGGAGGCTCGCCGCATCGGTTGGGGCGCCAGCGGGCGCAATGGCGGGCAACTGATCCGCGGCATCGGCCATGACGTCTCGGGCTTTGCCCGGCACGTCGGCCAGGACGGCGTGCGTTACCTCAAGCAGGCCGGGATCGACTCGGTGGCGCTGGTCGCCCGCCGTATCGCGCAATATGGCATCGACTGCGACCTGCGCTGGGGGTTCTGCGAGCTGGCCAACACCCCTGCCCAGTTCTCCGCATTCGAGGACGAGCAACGCGACCTCGCCGAACTGGGCTACCCGCACGAGACCCGCCTGGTCGGCCCTGAGCGCATGCACGAGATCGTCGCCAGCGACCTGTACGCCGGCGGCCTGGTCGACATGGGCTCGGGCCATCTGCACCCGCTCGACCTGGTCCAGGGCGAAGCCCGCGCCGCCCATGGCCTGGGAGTGCGCATCTTCGAGCAGAGCCCGGTACTGCGCATAGAACATGGCAGTACGGTCACCCTGCACACCGCCCGCGGCCAGGTGCGCGCGCAGAGCCTGGTACTCGGCTGCAACGCCCACCTTGACGAACTAGAGCCACGCTTGACTGGCAAGGTGCTGCCGGCGGGCAGCTACGTGGTGGCGACCGAGCCGCTGCCCGAAGACCTGGCGCGTACACTGATCCCGCAGAACATGGCGCTGTGCGACCAGAAAGTGGGCCTGGACTACTACCGCCTGACCGCCGACAACCGCCTGCTGTTCGGTGGCGCCTGCCACTATTCCGGCCGTGACCCCAAGGACATCGGTGCCTACATGCGGCCCAAGGTGCTCAAGGTGTTCCCGCAACTGGCCGAGGTGCGCCTGGACTACCAATGGGGCGGCATGATCGGCATCACCGCCAACCGCTTCCCCCAGGTCGGCCGGCTCAGCCAGCACCCCAACGTGTTCTATGCCCAGGGCTACTCCGGGCATGGCCTGAACGTCACCCACTGGACCGCGAAACTGCTCGCCGAAGCCATCGCCACCGAGCAAAGCCACGGCTTCGATGTGTTCCGCGCGGTGCCGCACCTGACCTTCCCCGGCGGCAAGGCACTGCGCTCGCCGCTGCTGGCGCTGGGGATGCTGTGGTATCGCTTGCGCGAGGCGCTGGGATGACGGCCCTGTAATGCCTGTGATTCAGCGTCACTTGGGGTTACTACACAGCCCATCAAAGACCCGGAAACTGGCCTTCGGCCCACCACCTGCTAGCGTTGTTCTGGCCCCTTCCCTCATGGACCTCGTCATCATGAAGCACCTGCCTCGCACTACCCTGCTGTGCGCTGCTCTGCTGGCCCTGGTTGCCTGCTCCAGCAACCGGGTCGATCCCAAGGACTACTCCGGGTTTCTCAAGGACTACAGCCGCCTGAAGCCGGCCGAAAGCATCTCCGGGGCGCCGGTCATGCGCTGGATCGACCCGGACGTGAAGGCCAGCCAGTACACCAAGGTGTTCATCGAACCGAGCCAGTTCTACCCAAAGCCGCAGCCGACCAACGTGATCTCGGCGCAGACCCTGCAAGAGATCACCCGCTACTTCAACGAAGCGATGCGTCGCGAACTGGGCAGCGTGCTTACCCTGGTCAAGGAGCCCGGCCCGAATACCATCGTGGTGCGCCCGGCGATCACTGCGGTCTCTACCAGCACCGAAGGCCTCAAGCCCTATGAAGTGATCCCCATCGCCCTGGTCGCCGCAGCGGTCAATACCGCCGCCGGAGGCCGCGACCAGGCCGTGGACATCGCCGTGGAAGCGGCCTTCCTCGATGGCGCCAGCCAGAATGTGCTGGCCCAGGTGGTGCGCAAGGGCAGTGGCAAGGACCTGGAGAACGACACCACGCAGCTGACCCTGAACGACGTCAAACCGGTGCTCGATGGCTGGGCCAGCGACATGCGCCGCAGCTTCGTGGCCCTGCAGCAGAAAGCCAAGTAAGTGACCAAATGGTCAATGCGCGACCGCCCGTCGGCCATGCTGTAAAAATGCCATCACTGCCTGGCCGGCCTGCTTAACTCAAGCGGGCTGCCAGGCAGGCGGCACCGCGTACCAGGGATGGCTGCACAAGCCGGCTGCCAACAGCTGCTCGCACCGGGCAAGCCTGTTCTCCCCGCCCGGTCTCCCACCTCCTCCGCCGCTTCGCCCGCCTGCGCCGCAATGGCTATTGGTTTTTCATTCATCGAATGCAACGGAGGCAATCATGTCTGAATCGCTGCTCGCACCGTCGGAAGGTCTTTTCCCGGTGTCCTACCTCATTGGTACCAACGCGCCAGGTGCCCCGCGCCTGCAGCTCGACCTGCTGGTCTACACGCCAGACCGCAGCGTCAACGGCCACGCGCTGATCACCCAGACCACCAACCCACCGCTGGAGCTGGCGCTGGATGTCTGGGGCACCTATAGCTACCTCACCGTGCAGCCGCCAAGCGAAGGCAAGATCCTGCTGACGGTGCGTGGCAACCATGGCGGCCCACACGCCAACTCGCCGGAACAGTTCGAACTGCGCGCGCTGCTCGACCAGGACTGGCAGAAAGGCACGGCCAGCTACCGCTACTACAACGGCCAGCGCTGGATCGAGGTGGACAACGTACCCGTCGTGCTGGAGCTCAAGCGCATCCAGACGCTGGCGAACGTCGACCTGACGACCGAACTGCACAACGCCACCGTGGAGGCAGTGATCGCCACCGGTGATGTCGCGCAAATCAAGCATCTGACCAGCGGTGCCGTGGGCAAAGCCCTGGAACAGGCCCTCGCCTCGACCAAAAGCCCGGCCGCCAAGGCCGCCAAGAAAGCCTGAGCAGACAAGGAGAATCAGCATGTCCTTCGGACTTTTTCATACCCGCCTGAACGTCAGCAACGGGCTGCTCGGCGCACCGATCCTGACCCTCGACCTGCTGGTGAATACCGTGCAGAAGAAGGTTACAGGCAGGGCTTCCATCATCCGGGCCACGCATCCGGTTCAGGTGTTCCAGGCCAAGGTGTGGGGTGGCTACAGCGAACTGCCGTTCGCGCCTGCGGGTAGCCCGTCGATTGTCCTGCACCTGGATGGCAGCCCAAGCGGCCCACTCAGCCAGATTGCCCAGACCTTCCACCTGCAGGGTTTGCTCGACCAGGGCTGGAATGCCGGCACCGCCAGCTACCGCTACTTCATCAACGGCCATTGGGTCGACCAGCATGGCCGCGTGCGCAAGGCGCCGGACATCACCCACCAGGATCAACCGCAACCAGCGGAGCGCCTGAAGGCCGCGATCAGGCACCTGGAAAGCGTCTGATCTGAACGGTCCGCGGGGCAAGTCCTCCCCCACGCGTTCACGTGGGAGCGGGCTTGCCCCGCGTCTTAGGTCAGGCCATGAAGCTGTAGGCGATCGCCGACAGCGTGGTCAAGCCGATCAGCACCACGAACACATTCGACAGCTTGCCCGAGTACTGGCGCAACGCTGGTACCTTCTGTACCGCGTACATCGGCATCAGGAACAGCAGGCAGGCGATCACCGGCCCACCGAGGCTCTCGATCAGCCCGAGGATGCTCGGGTTCAGGGTCGCCACCGCCCAGCAGGTCACCAGCATGAACAACGCGGTGGCGCGCTCCAGGCGCTTGGCCGGCCAGGTCTTGCCGCGCCCACGCAGGCTCTTGACGATCATGCCCTGGAAGCCTTCGCTGGCACCGATGTAGTGGCCGAGGAAAGACTTGGTGATTGCCACCAGCGCGATCAGTGGCGCGACGAAGGCGATCACCGGGGTCTGGAAGTGGTTGGCCAGGTACGACAGGATCGAGATGTTCTGCGCCTTGGCCGCAGCCAGGTCCGCCGGGCTCAGGGCCAGCACGCAGCTGAAGCAGAAGAACATCACTGTCAGCACCATCATCACATGGGCCGTGGCCAAGGTCCGGCCACTCTTGCGGTCGGCATCATGGCCATAGCGGTGCTTCTGGTCGACGGCGAAGGCCGAGATGATCGGCGAATGGTTGAACGAGAACACCATCACCGGAATCGCCAGCCACAAGGTCAGCAACAGCTTCGAGGCGCTGATGCCCTCGTTGGCCTGGGCGAAGAAAGCGCCGTTCCAGTTGGGGATCAGGCTCAGCGCCAGCAGCAGCAAGGAGGCGACGAAGGGATACACCAGCACGCTCATGGCCTTGACGATGATCTGCTGGCCGCAGCGCACCACGATCATCAACCCGCAGATCAGCAGTAATGCCAACAGCGCTCGAGGCGGCGCGCCGATGTGCAGCTGGTGCTCGAAGAAGCTGGTCAGGGTATTGGTCAATGCCACGCTGTAGACCAGCAGGATCGGGAAGATGGCGAAGAAGTACAGCAAGGTGATGAGCTTGCCGGCACCCACGCCGAAATGCTCCTCCACCACCTCGGTGATGTCCTCGTTGCCACCTTTGCGCCCGGACAGCACGAAGCGCGTCAGGGCGCGGTGGGCGAAGAAGGTCATGGGAAAGGCCAGCAGCGCCAGGATCAGCAGCGGCCAGAAGCCCCCGACCCCGGCGTTGATCGGCAGGAACAGGGTGCCGGCGCCGATCGCCGTGCCATACAGGCCCAGGGCCCAGGTAGTGTCGTGGCGGTTCCAGGTGGTCGAGCCACTGGCCGAAGCCGGGGCAGCCGAATGCGCACGAACGCTCGTGGTGCTTTGTACATCAGTCATGGGTATCGCCTTGTAGTTGTTTTTGTCGCAGGTACAGCGGGTGTTGCAGGTTCAATCAGGTTTTGCGGCACGTTGTGGGAGCACGCCCGCCCCCACGCAGTCAGCGCTTGTTTTTCAGCACTCGACGAACGCGACGGCCAGGCCGCCGCGTGAGGTTTCCTTGTAGTTGGCGTGCATGTCCGCGCCGGTATCGCGCATGGTGCGGATCACCCGGTCGAGGGAGATGAAGTGCTCGCCGTCGCCACGCAAGGCCATCTGCACGGCGTTGATGGCCTTCACCGCGGCAATCGCATTGCGCTCGATGCACGGGATCTGCACCAGCCCCCCCACCGGGTCGCAGGTCAGCCCGAGGTTGTGCTCCAGAGCGATCTCAGCGGCGTTTTCCAGTTGCGGCGGGGTCGCGCCAAGCACCTCGGCGAGCCCTGCGGCAGCCATCGAGCAGGCCGAGCCCACTTCACCCTGGCAACCGACTTCGGCGCCGGAAATCGAAGCGTTCTTCTTGCACAGGATGCCCACTGCGGCAGCGGCCAGGAGAAACGCCACCACATCGTCGTCACAGGCGCCGGGGTTGAATTTCATGTAGTAGTGCAGCACCGCCGGGATGATGCCGGCTGCGCCGTTGGTGGGCGCGGTGACCATGCGCCCGCCGGCGGCGTTCTCTTCGTTGACCGCCAGGGCGAACAGGTTGACCCACTCCATGGCGCTGAGGGTCGAGCCGATCACGTTCGGCTTGCCCACCTCCTGCAGGCTGCGGTGCAGGCGCGCCGCCCGGCGCTTGACCTTGAGCCCGCCCGGCAGGATGCCTTCGTTGCGCAGGCCGTTGTCGACGCACTCGCCCATCGCCGCCCAGATCTTCAACAGGCCTTCGCGGACTTCATTTTCCGGGCGCCAGGCGCACTCGTTGGCCAGCATCAACTGACTGACGCTGAGGTTGTGGGCCTTGCACAGGGCCAGTAGTTCGGCACCGCTGGAAAACTCGTAAGGCAGTTCGACCAGGCCTTCGTCGCTCGAAGGCGCATCGATCTCAGCTTGTTCGACGATGAAGCCGCCGCCCACTGAAAAATAGGTCTGGCTGAACTGGCTGCCCTGCTCGTCGAAGCTTTCCAAGGTCATCGCATTGGGATGGTAGGCCAGGCTTTCGTCCAGCAGGCGCATGTCGCGGCTGAACTGGAAGTCGACCGGATGACTGCCGTCGAGCATCAGGCATTGCTCCTGCATCAGCTGGTCGATGCGTGGCTCGATGCTGTGCGGGTCGATCCGGTCCGGCCACTGGCCCATCAGCCCCAACAGGCAGGCACGGTCGGTGGCATGCCCGACCCCGGTGGCCGACAGCGAGCCATAAAGACGTACTTCGACCCGCCGAACCTGGGCCAGCAAGCTGCGCTCGCGCAGGGCCTGGGCAAAGGTCGCCGCGGCGCGCATGGGGCCGACGGTGTGGGAGCTGGACGGGCCGATGCCAATCTTGAAAAGGTCGAAAACACTGATAGCCATGCTAATGCCTGACCGTGGCGGCGATCTGCGACACGCCACGGCTCTCCAAAAAATTTGAGCGGTATTGCCAAGTTGCGCGATACTGCCGCGCTCAGGCCAGCTTGACCAACGAAACTTCCTACACAAGCCTTTAGCAGGACTAAACAATGAAAGGGCCATTGAATGGCCAGGTGTTCGTCTGGCTGCACGTGTTCTCCTGTGCGGCGCGACACCTGTCGTTCACCCGCTGCGCCGAAGAGCTGCACATCACCCCCGGAGCGGTCAGCCAGCAGATGCGGCAGCTCGAGGAGCGCCTGGGCTTTCGTCTGTTCCTGCGCCGTGCTCGCGGCGTCGAGTTGTCCGCCGAAGGCCAACGCCTGGCGCAGACCGTGGCCGAAGCCTACGGCAGCATCGAGGCCGAGCTGTTGCGCCTGGATGCCGGCGAGATCCGCGGCACCTTGCGCCTGCGTTCGATTCCCTCGTTCCTGGCCAAGTGGCTGACCCCGCGCCTGCCGCGCTTCCAGCAACGCTATCCGGACATCGAGCTGCGCCTGGTGGCCGAGGACAGCAACCAGGCGCTGCACCCGGAAGACTTCGACCTGGCCATCGACCTCAACGATGGCAGCTATCCGGGGATGCTCTCCACGCCTCTGCTCGACGAGCAGATCTTCCCGGTGTGCTCACCTGCCCTGCTGCGTGGTCGCCCGCCCCTGCACGGGCCGGCCGGCCTGGCCCACTACCCGCTGCTGCATGACATCACCGCCTGGCGCGGCAGCTCGGAATACGCCGAATGGGAGTTCTACCTCGACGGCATCGGCGCCAGTGGGCTGGACGTGCGCCGTGGGCACACGTTCAACCGCAACCACTTGACCATCGAGGCCGCCATCGCCGGTGTCGGCGTGGCCATCGCCCGGCGCACCCTGCTCAACGACGAACTGGAGCGCGGCGCGCTGATCGTGCCGTTCGGGGTGCCGATCGCCAACCACAAGCGTTATGTGCTGCTGTATCCCCCGGGCGGGTTGAGCCAGCCTGGGGCGCGGGCGGTGCATGACTGGTTGGTGGAAGAGGCGCAGAGCTTTCGCGCCATGCACCCACTGGCACTGCCGGCGACTTAAGACCAACACCTCCTGGAATGATAACGATTAGCATTGAGGTTTTACCTTTCTGATTCGGAATCCCTAGTGAATGCCTTCACTTACTTGCGAATCGAAAGGAATCCAGCATGTCGCAACAACGTGTCAGCCCGGCGCAGCAGCCGGCTGTGCCCCACTTCGACCTCAATCGCACTTTCACCGCCGTGCACATGGCCTTGCTGCTTGGCCTGGGCGGCGTGTCCATGGACGTGACTGCGGCGCAGACCGAGGAAGTGGAAAAATCCCGACAGGGCCAGATCAACGGCAGCTTGGAGCTGACTGAGACGCGAATCGAGGGCAGCCTGGACGCCCCCAGTGCATTGCCGCCGGTCTACGCCGGTGGCCAGGTGGCCTCGGGCGGCCGGGTCGGGCTGCTGGGCAACAAGGACTTCATGGAGACGCCGTTCAGCACCATCAGCTACACCGAGAAGTACATCGAGGACACCCAGGCCCAGACCATCACCGATGTGATCGCCGCCACCGATCCGTCGGTGTTCAGCAACGGCCTCAAGGGCACCTACAGCGAGAACTACTCGATCCGCGGCTTCAACTCCAACATCAGTGACGTGAGCATCGGTGGCCTGTACGGCATGGCGCCCTACTACCGGATCTCGCCCGAGATGTTCGAGCGCGTCGAGGTGCTCAAGGGCCCGTCCGCCCTGCTCAACGGCATGCCGCCAGGCGGTTCGGTGGCCGGCAGCATCAATCTGGTGCCCAAACGCGCGGGCGCCGAACCGCTGACGCGGATCACCGGCACCTACATGTCGGACGCGCAGTTCGGCGGGCATCTGGACGTCGGCCGTCGCTTCGGGGAGGAACAACAGTTCGGCGTGCGCTTCAACAGCGTCTACCGCGACGGCGACACCGCCACCGCCCACCAGCGCATGAAGGCCGAGCTCAATGCCCTGGGCCTGGACTGGCGTGGCGAGCGCGCGCGGCTGTCCGCCGACCTGTACGAAAGCGAGGACCGGGTCAGGGGCCAGAACCGCGGCATCGGCCTGGCCGCAGGCGTGCCCGTGCCCAGGCCGCCAAAGTCCGACACCTTGCTCAACCCGGACTGGGGGTTCGTCCAGACCCGCGACAAGGGCGTGATCGTGCGCGGTGAATATGACCTCAACGACAACCTCATGGCCTATGCCGCGGCCGGCACCAGCAAGACCGACTACAAGTACAGCGGCACCATGCTCGCAGAAGTGCTCAACACCGCCGGCGACTTCGAGACGCGCATGGGCCAGTTGAAGATCGACCTGGAGAAGACCTCGGGCGAAGCCGGCCTGCGCGGCCATTTCGACACTTTCGGCGTCGGCCACCAGTGGTCGCTCAATGCCACGCACTACTCGGACAAGCAGCGCGACTATGGCCGGCGCAACGTTCCGGGGGCCGAGTGGATCACCAACATCTACCACCCGGTCTGGGGCCCGGAGGCCGCCAGGAGCTACCCCGCCATCGCCCACACCGAATCACGCCTGAGCAGCTACGGCCTGGCCGACACCCTGTCGTTCTTCGACGAGCGCCTGCAACTCACCCTGGGCGTGCGCCGCCAGCAGGTGCTGACCGACAGCTTCAATGTCGACACCGGCGCGCAAACCAGTCGCTACAACGAAAGCGCCACCACCCCGGCGGCGGCGGTGCTGGTCAAGGTCACCAACGAGGTGTCACTGTACGCCAACTACATCGAAGGCCTGAGCAAAGGCGCCGTCGCCCCGCTTACCGCGCCCAACGCCGGCCAGGTGTTCGCCCCGTACAAGTCCAAGCAGAAGGAAGTCGGCATCAAGCTCGACCTCGGTGACTTCGCCCACACCTTGAGCCTGTACCAGATCGAACGCCCCAGCAGCTTCACCAACCCGGTAACCAAAGTGTTCTCCTTCGGCGGCGAGCAACGTAACCGCGGGCTCGAGTGGAGCTTCTTCGGCACACCGGTGGCCGATGTGCGCCTGATGGGCGGCGTGGCCCGTCTCGATCCCAAGGTGACCAAGGCCGAGAACCCCGCCGAGCAAGGCAAGACCGCCACCGGCCAGCCAAAACTGCAGGGCAAGCTGGGCGTGGAATGGGATACCCCGGTACTCGAAGGCCTGACCCTGACCGCCAACGCCACGGCCGTGTCCAAGCAGTACATCAGCGACGACAACAGCCAGTCGACTCCCGGCTACACCATCTACGACGTCGGTGCCCGCTACCGGCTGCAGGTGGCCGACCACCCGGTGACTTTGCGTGGCACGGTGGAGAACGTGACCAACAAGGCCTACTGGGGCATGCCGCTGCTCACCAGCCTGGGCCTGGGCGCGCCGCGCACCGTGCAGCTGTCCGCAAGCATCGACTTCTGACGTCAGTCCGCCTTGCCTACCGGCATCGGTTGCCCCGCCAGGACACTGGCGGGGGTGACCACCTGGCCCAGGTCGATGTGACGGAAATCCGGCTTAGCCCCCAGGCGCGCATTGAAGCGCACGTTGAAGGTGAACGGATCGTCGGTCGGCATGTCCAGCGACTGCCCGTAGAGCGCGCTGACCGCCTTGTCGTCGTAGCCCATCAGCTTCAGCATTGTGGGGAACAGGTTGTAATGGCTGGAGGCATTACGGTTCACCGCCAGGTTGCCTTCCCAATCCAGTGTCCTGAGGCCCTGCCCCTGGATCACCACCAGCGGTACCAGGCCCTCCTCCGGCACCGGGTCACTGTCGCAATGAGTGTTCAGCCCTGGGTTGCCGCGCTCATGCAGGTCCTGGCCATGGTCGGAGGTGTACAACACCACGGCCTGACTGAGGTCGGCCTCGGCGAACAGGCGGCGGAAGAATTCGCCGACACTCCACAGCACGGTGTTCTGGTAGGCATTGCGGTACAGCACCCAGTCCTGCGGGCGGCCATCGAAACCGTCGCGGGTGCCGGTGTCAGCGATATCGACGTAGTGGCCCCGGGGCAACGCGGGCTGGTATTTGAGGAAGTCGTCCGGATATTTGTCGTGCACCGGGAAGTGGGCGCCGACCTTGTTCACCACGATCAGGTGCGGCTTGGCATCCTTGAGCAGCACAACCAGCCGATCGAGCGCCGCCATGTCGCGCTGCACAACGGGGGTGTCGTCGAACTGGATGAACTGGTCGATATCGCGCTTCTCGGTTTCGGTCATCAGGTTCTGCAAATTGCCACCCGTGCGCTGCCCGTCGATGTACACCGTCTCCAGGCCCGCGCGCTTGGCGTACTGCCAGATCGATGGCAGTGTCGAGTTGATGCGCAGGTAGTCGGCGCGGGTGCCGCCATAGCGCAGGGTGACATTGGTGTCGGCGCTGCAGTTGGCAATGGAGGCGGCGTAGCCGAAATTGACGATCTGCACGCCGGGCTGGGCCTGGGCCAGATGGCTGGGGACCCCGGCCGGGGTGTTCAGGTCCAGGTAGTTGCCCGAGATGCTCTCGTCGATCAGCAGCACGATGTCCCGCGCCATCGGCCGGCCTGACTGGGCAAGGGTCACGGGCTGGCGTGGCCCGACATGGTCCTGCAGGGTCTCGTAGGTGAACAGGCTCAGGTAGGCCAGCGGCGTGTACATCACCGGCAGCCCGCGGGCCCCCTCACCGGCCCGCACGAACAGGATGGCGACCAGCGCCAGCAAGGCCAGTGCCGGCGCCAGTGGTGGCAGCAGGCGCGGCAGCTTCGGCGTCGGCCCGGGGCGCAGGCCAATGCCCAGCAGCAACAGCAGCGCCCGTGCCGCTGCAAGGGTTATGGCGTAATGATATTGCTGCAGCGCCTCTTGCACGAAACCACCCGCATAGACCATGGAGACGAAGGCGCTATAGGTCAGGTACGAATCGGTGATGCGGTCATAAGCATCAAGGAAGATCGCGCTGATCGTGAACGCCAAGGCCAAGCCCCAGCGCAGCCACCCTGGGCGAGTGAACGCCGCCAGCAGCAACGCCACGGCCAGTACCGCGAACACGCCCAAGTACAACACTAGCGGCACGCCAATACCCAACGCTTCTATGCGCTCACGGTAATAGGCATGAAAGCTGGCCAGATAGACCAACAGCAGTAAAAACTTGATCCATCCGCGCATGTTTCGGCCACTCCGGTCATGGAATTCTTCTCAAACCGTAGCAGCTGTGAAACAAACCACAACGCAGAAAAGTCAAAATTCCGACGACATACCGACACCGGAATCTGGCACCTCTCGCAACCTGTTGTTGATTATCTCTATCGTCCACAACCCGCTTATTACGCTGGATTGGACCGTTCATCGGTTCGCCGAACGGCCAATTGCCACTAGCTATGTTCGCTAACACACGGATTGGAAACGGGTTGATGGCAGATGGCCCGTTTGCTTGGCGTCTGTAAATGCGACGAAACATGCCATTGCTTTGACGCAATTCCACCGAGCTGAGCTATACCCAATTCACACCACTGTTTCATCTCCCTTACTCATCCATTCGAGGCACCGCGCATGGACGTGAGCGTTTTTGGCACCGGTTATGTCGGACTGGTACAGGCAGCAGCCCTGGCGGACGTAGGTCACCGGGTACTGTGCGTGGATGTCGATACCCACAAGATCAACCAGTTACGTCAGGGCGTGCCGCCGATCAGCGAGCCAGGCCTGTCGGACCTGCTCGAGGACAACATCAAGGAAGGTCGCCTGCTGTTCAGCACCCAGGCCAGTGACGCCGTCAGCCATGCCGAGCTGATCTTCATCGCCGTCGGCACGCCACCCGACGAGGACGGTTCGGCCGACCTGACCCATGTGCTCAATGTCACCCGGCAGATCGCCGCGCTGATGGAAACCGACCACACCCTGATCATCAAGTCCACCGTGCCGGTGGGCACCGCCGACCAGGTCATGGCGCTGGCCCGCGACGAGTTACAGCGCCTGGGCAAGGGGCAACTGCAAGTGCGCGTGGTATCCAACCCTGAGTTTCTCAAGGAAGGCAGTGCGCTGGCCGACTGCATGCGCCCGGACCGCATCATCGTCGGCACCCTCGACGAAGTTGCCCATGACCAGCTGGCCGAACTGTACGCGCCGTTCTGCCGCAACCACGAAAAACTGATGTTCATGGACAACCGCAGCGCCGAACTGACCAAGTACGCCGCCAACGCCATGCTCGCCACCCGCATCAGCTTCATGAACGAGCTGGCCAACCTCAGCGAACACTTGGGTGCCGACATCGAGGCGGTACGCCGCGGCATCGGCTCCGACCCGCGCATCGGCTACCACTTCATCTACCCCGGTTGCGGCTTCGGCGGTTCGTGTTTCCCCAAGGACATCAAGGCCCTGCTTCACACCGCGGCCCACAGCGGCATGCCGCTACGCCTGCTGCAGAGTGTCAGCGAGGTCAACGACCAGCAACGGCGCATCCTTTTCGCCAAGCTCAAGCAACGCCTCGGCGGCCTGGCGGGCAAATCCATCGCCCTGTGGGGCCTGGCTTTCAAGCCCAACACCGACGATATGCGCGAAGCGCCCAGCCGCTACCTGATGGAAGCACTGTGGGCCGAAGACGCCACGGTGCGCGCCTATGACCCCGAAGCCATGGATGAATGCCGGCGCCTGTACGGCTACCGCGACGACTTGCAATTGTGCGCCACCCGCGATGACACGCTGCAGGACGCCGACGCCCTGGTGATCTGCACCGAGTGGAAGAACTTCCGCGTAGTGGACTTCTCGATGCTGGCCAGCAAGCTGCGCGCGCGGGTGATCATCGATGGTCGCAACTTGTACAACCCCGAGCAGGTGGCCGCCCACGGCCTCCACTACAGCGGCATCGGCCTGCGTCAGGTTCGTCCGCAGGCGGATGCGCCATGAAAGTGCTGGTCACCGGCGCGGCCGGTTTCATCGGTGCCCACACCTGCCGCCAGCTGTTGCTTGAAGGGCACCAAGTGGTGGGGCTGGACAACTTCAACGACTACTACGAGCCGTCGCTCAAGCATGCCCGCGTGCACTGGGTACGCCAGACGGCGGGCGATTTCCCGCTGCACTGCCTGGAACTGGGCGACCGCGACGGCATGGCCCGGCTGTTCGCCAGCGAACGCCCGGACGTCGTGGTGCATCTGGCGGCCCAGGCCGGGGTGCGCTACTCGCTGCAGAACCCGCAGGCCTACCTGGACAGCAATCTGGCCGGTTTCCTCAACGTGCTCGAAGGCTGCCGCCGGCACCCGGTCCAGCACCTGCTGTACGCCTCGTCCAGTTCGGTGTACGGCGCAAACCAGCAAACGCCGTATCGGGTCGAAGACGCCGTGGACCACCCGCTGTCGTTGTATGCCGCCACAAAGAAGGCCAACGAGGCCATGGCCCACAGCTACAGCCACCTGTACGCAATTCCCTGCAGCGGCCTGCGCTTCTTTACCGTGTACGGCCCCTGGGGCCGCCCGGACATGTCGCCGATGCAGTTCGCCAGGGCGATCAGCGAAGGGCGGCCGATCCAGCTGTTCAACCATGGCCGCCACCAGCGCGACTTCACCTATATCGACGACATCGTCGAGAGCCTGGTACGGCTGATCCCCCTGCCCCCGGCCGCCGACCCGCAGTGGGATGCGTTCGCTGCGGACCCGGCCAGCAGCCACGCACCGTGGCGGCTTTACAACATCGGCGGGCAGCGTCCGGTGGAGCTGCTCGACTACCTGGCGCTGCTGGAGAAGCACCTGCAGCGCAACGCGGTGATCGAACTGCTGCCGCTGCAACCAGGAGATGTCCTGGCCACCTGCGCCGATGCCAGCGCCCTGGCCAGGGTAACCGGATTCACCCCACAGATAGGCCTAGATGAGGGGCTCAGGCGCTTCGTCGCCTGGTTCAAGAGCTACTACTCGCCCGCCGCCAGCGAAGCGGCGCCCACGGGAGAGCAGCCAGATCAACGGAGGGCGGTATGACAGGACAACCCAAGAGCGCGCAACTGCAGGCGCTATACCAGGACAAACGCATGGACCCGGCGCACCGGCAGCGCATCGATGCCGCCATCCACATGCAGGGCCGCGGCTGGATCACCGGCCGCGTCGGTGGCCGCCCCTGGACCCTGTCACGCACCAACCGCGTGCTGTCGTGCCTGGCCGCGTTGACCCTGCTGCTGCTGCTGTCGCCGCTGTTCCTGGTGCTGGCGCTGCTGATCAAGCAGTCCAGCCCGGGCCCGGTGTTCTTCGTGCAGAAACGTACCGGCTACCGCGGCCGCGCCTTCGGCATGTTCAAGTTCCGCACCATGGTGGCCAACGCCGAAGCGTTGAAGGATTCGGTACGCCACCTCAACAAGCATGGCGCCGATGCCATCGACTTCAAGATCGACAAGGACCCGCGCATCACCTCGGTCGGCGGCTGGTTGCGCAGAAGCAGCCTGGACGAACTGCCGAACCTGATCAACGTGGTCACCGGCGACATGCGTCTGGTGGGCCCGCGCCCCACTTCCTTCAACGCCTACCGCTACCACGACAACCACCTGGCGCGGCTGTCGATCTACCCGGGCATGACTGGCCTGTGGCAGATCTCCGGGCGCAGCGATATCGATTTCGACCAACGTGTGGAGCTGGACCTGAGTTACATCAACGAACAGAGCCTGATGCTGGACCTGAAGATCCTGCTCAAGACCCCGTTCAAAGTTTTCACTGGCCACGGAGCAAGCTGAGATGGACGGTTCATCCTCGAGAAGCCTGACTATCGCTACCCCAAGCGAGACCAACCTGACCGCCACCGTGCTCGACCTCGACCAGCGCACCTTGCTGCTGACCGCGGCCAACACCGGCAGTGGCACCAGCACCAGCGCCCTGGCCTTCGCCAGCCAACTGGCCCTCATGAGCGCGGGCAACGTGCTGTTGATCGATGCCAGCCTGGCGCCTGGCGGCCTCAGCCAGCAGCTGGGGCTGGCCAAACTGCGCGGCTACAGTGACCTGCTGTTCAATCAGGACACCCCACCGCTAGCCCAGGACTGCATCGTGCGCCTGTCCGATCAGCCGTTCGACGTGCTGCCGGTGGGCACGTGGAAACGCGGCCGCGACCGTCTCGACCCAGAGCAGTTGCGCGTGCTGCTGCACCAATTGAGCAACCAGTACCGCTTCGTCGTGATCGACGGCGAGGCCATCTACGCCAGCGCCGACAGCCTGGTGATCGGCACCCTGGTCGACGGCGTGATCCTGGTGGTGTGCGCCGAGGAGACCCGCTGGGAGGTAGCCCAGGCCGCCAGCCAGCGCCTGACCCAGGCCGGCGCGCGGCTGATCGGCAGCGTGTTCAACAAGCGCAAGTACTACATGCCCAAGTGGCTGTACGAAAATCTCTGAGAGGCCGCACAGGATGAACGCCATGAGATATCCCTCGATTGCCCTGTGCGTACTGGCCCTGGCCGGCTGCGCCAGCCAGGAAAACCGCGAGATGCCGGTGCAGATCCTCACCGCGCCTCCCGCCGAGAGCCAGGCCACCGAAGTCGCCCGCCGCGAACAGGTGTTGCGGCCGCAGGACGTGCTGGAAGTGATCTTCCACGTCAGCAACCGTTCGGCCGGGGTCTACCGGATCCAGTCCGGTGACACCCTGGACCTGAACTTCATGGCCGCCAGCGGCCTGAACGGCAACCAGCTGGTGCAGCCTGATGGCACCATCACCCTGCCCAGCACCAACGCCGCGGTGCGCGTCGAGGGCATGACCCCGGGCGAAGCCGAGAGCGCCATCCGCCAGGCCTACCAGGACAAGCGGGTGTTCAAGCCCAACCGTGACCAGGTCACCGTGCGGGTTATGAGCCCAATGACCGATGAGGTCAACCTGAAAAATGCCCTCAGCCATCCCGGCACCGGCATGAGCCGCGACATCACCGTGGGCAACGACGGCCGCGCCACCTTCCCGGAAATCGGCTCGGTGCCGCTGCAGGGCATGACCGTCAACCAGCTGCGCGACTACCTCAACGAGCGCTACGCCACGTTGCCAGGGCGCATGAGCGTGGACGTGCTACTCAAGTCCACCGCCGCCAACGAGATATACGTGCTCGGCGAAGTCGGCCAGCCCGGCGCCTTCCAGATCCGCCGCCCCATCTCTGTGCTCGAGGCACTGACCCTGGCCCGCGGCCCGACCCTCAAGGCCAAGCTCGGCTCGGTGGTGATCATGCGTCGCGAGGGCAATACCGTGCATGCGGTCAACTACGACGTCGACCAGGCGCTCTCCGGCGGCAGCCAGAAGCTCGCCTACCTGCAGCCCGAGGACATGCTCTACGTACCCAAGACCAAGCTGGCCAGCGCCGCCGAGCTGTCCCGGCAACTGGCCGACGTGGTGCTGTTCCAGGGCTTCGGCTTCAGCTTCAGCTACCGCGTCGACAATAAAGAAAGCAACAACTGACCGGGGGACGGACCATGACCACGCAACCGAAAGAAAACTATGTGCATGAGTTCTTCCGCATCTTCTTCGCCAACCGCCAGTTGGTGAAACGGGTGTTCCTGGTGTTCGCGGTGATCGCCGTGCTGTTGCCGCTGGTGCTCAAGCAGAGCTACGACATCACCGCCGAAGTCATCGTGCAGTCCAAGAAACTCTCGCAGAGTGACACCACCTCGGCGCTCAGCCAGCAGGCCGACCAGTTCATCCCGCCGTCGCTGGCCGACATGGAGACCGAGAGCAACATCCTCCGCTCGCCAACCCTGATCCGCCAGACCATCGGCGAGCTGCGCAAGGAAGGCCACTATCCGGACGAGCCCGGCCTGCTGCGGCGCACCGTGCTCGACCCGCTGCGTCACGCAGTGATCGAGCCCCTGCACCAGCTGTTCGGCAACACCGTGGCAGACGATCGCGACACCCAGCTCGACACCCTCACCGACCAGGCGGTCAAGGACCTCAAGGTCGAGACCCTGCCCGGCTCCAACGTGATCTCCATCACCTACAGCGCCAATGACGCGAAGCTTGGCACGCTGTTCGTCAGCCGCCTGCTGGAGAACTTCCTGGCCAACCGCCAGGACCTGCAGTCCAATGAACTGCCCGAGGCCTTCTACGAGCAGAAGAAGCTGCACTACCAGGCCCGCCTGGGCGACCTGGAAAGCCAGCGCCTGGGGCTGCTCACTGCCATCGGCTCTTCGGATCCCAAAGAGGAGATCACCTTCCGCCTCAACGCCATCAACACCGAAGAGCAGGCGCTCAACCTGCAACGTGACCGCCAGCTGCAGAACCAGAAGTGGCTGGATTACCTGCAAAGCAGCCTGGCCGCGGCCAACAAGGCGAAGATGGCCGACTACGCCTTCCCCTACACCTTCACCACCACGGTCGACAACGTCGCCTTCGAAGACCGCGAGATCAAGCAACTCGGTGAGCAACTGACCACCCAGCTGGCGCGCTACAACGGAGACGCCACGGTGTTCCAGCCAGGCTCCGACCAGATGGTGATGGCCCGCCAACAGATTGCCCAGTTGCGCGCGCAGTTCCTCAAGATCGTCGAGAACCGCATTCGTGAACGCCAGCAGGACCTGGCCGTGACTCAACAGGTGATCGAGCAGAAGACCCAGCGCATCGCCGACTACAGCAAGCGCATCCTCCAGTTGCGCGAGACCCAGAGCAAGACGCGTCAGCTGGATACCGAGATCGACGCCCTGCACAAGGCCTTCTCCACCTACGCCCAGCGCTACGAGGAAAGCCGCGGCCAAGGCCTGCTCGATGGCAGCCAGTCCAACGCGCGCATCCTCAGCGCCCCCTACGAGCCCACCGCGGCGAGCTTCCCGAAACCCGGCCTGATCATCCCGTTCGGCCTGGTCACCGGCCTGCTGCTGGCCATTGCCGTGGTCTACGTCAGGGAGTTCTTCGACCACCGCTTCAAGCATCCGGCACAAATCAACCACGAGCTGGGCCTGCCAGTGTTGCTGGTGATCAACGATCAGGTTCCGGCGCTGCCCAACCCGCATAAAAGCTGGTCGCTGCCACGCCTGTGGCACTGGGTGCGCAATTGAACGCCGCGCTGCACGCCGGCCGGCCGATCCTGCACCTGCTGAGCAGCGGCGGATTCTACGGCGCCGAGCGCATGCTCCTGGACCACTGCCAGGCGACCCCGGGGCGGCATCGGGTGCTGTTTCTCGATGCCCCGGCCGAACTGGTGGCGCGCTTTCGCGAGGCGGGTGTCGAGTGCGACACCTGCCAGGGCCTGGGGGCGGTGCTCAAGGCGCTTGGCGCGCAGCGCGGCGAACGTCCGCTGGTCAACAGTCATAACTTCAAGGGGCAGCTGTTCGGCTGGATCGGCGCCAGCCTGTTGCGCCTGCCGATGGTCAGCACCCAGCATGGATTTACCCCGCGCAGCCGCAAGCAGCGCTTCTACACCTGGCTGAGCCTGCAACTGTGCCGCACGCCGAGGGTGGAGACGGTGGTGTGCGTGGCCGAGAGCATCGCCCGCATCCATCGCGATGCCGGGGTGCCAGCGACCAAGCTGCAGGTGATACCCAACGGGCTGCCCGAGATCTATGAAGCGCAGGCAAAGGATGGCGTGAGCGCGGCACAGCCAGGCGGCGCTCCCTGGCTCGCTGCCTACGTCGGCCGGCTCTCCAGCGAAAAAGGCCCCGACCTGTTCCTCGACACGCTGATCCCGGTGTGCCAGCGCCACCCACAGGTCCACGCCGTGATGCTTGGCGAAGGCCCTGAGCGCGAAGCCCTGCAGCAGCGTATCAACGCTGCCGGTCTGGGCGAACGCATCACCCTGCCGGGCTTCCAGCGCGACATGCGCGGCTGGATGAAACGCCTGGATGCGCTGGTCATCAGCTCGCGCACCGAAGGCACGCCGATGATCCTGCTCGAAGCCATGCAAGATGGCGTGCCGGTGGTGGCCTTCGGCGTTGGCGGTGTCCCCGACGTGATCGAGCACGGCCACAACGGCCTGCTTGCCCGTCCCTTGGCCACGACCGAACTGGGCGAGCATCTAGAAGCGCTACTGCAAGACCCCGAGCAGGCCGCCGAACTGGTTGCCCGAGCCCGCCAGACTCAACGCCAACACTACCACCTGCCGACCCTGGCACAACGCTGGGCCCGAGTGTATCGGGGCACGGCCGAGGAGGTTGTCGCATGATCATTCCCCTGTCGCTGGTGGCCGTAGTGGCCTTGCTCAGCCTGGGTCTGCTGGCCAGCCCTTATCCGTTCCTGGCCCCCGGCGGCGTGATCGGCCTGGCCGGCGTGCTGGCGCTGTACCGCAAGCCGGCCTGGGGCCTGCTGGCGATCGCTACCCTGGTGCCGCTGGAGGGCCTGCTCAAGGACGGCCTGGTGTCCGGCGCCAAGCTGGTGGGCATCGGCCTGGTACTGATCCTCAGCCTGCAACTGGCGGTGCGCCAACTCCCCGGCGAGCGCCTGCGCAGTAATCAATGGCGTCTGTTGCTGCCGTTCATGGCCTTGTACCTGATGAGCCTATGGACCAGCGACGACATGGGCCTGTCGGGCGGGCACCTGCGTGAACTGCTGGTGGGCCTGGTGGTGTTCGTCATCACCCTGCTGGTCGGCCGTGACCTCAACCTGCCAATGCTGGCAAGGCTGATCACCGTCAGCGTGTGCGTGACCTGTCTGTTCGCGATCTTCTCCACCAAGTACCAGGAGCAGGGCCGCGCTTCGGCCATGCTCGACCCCAACGCATTCGCCCTGCTGATCACCATCGCCATGCCCCTGGGCCTGTGGCTGGCGATCAAGGCGCGGCAGATCCCGGTCAAGCTGTTCTGGGCCGGTTGCTGCCTGTTGCTGCTGGTGGGCATGACCAAGACCGAGTCGCGCTCGGGGCTGGTAGTACTGCTGATCAGCCTGGGCATCGTGCTGCACAACTACCGCGAGCAGCTGACGCGCATCCGCCCACGCCACCTGGGCTTCGCCATGCTCGGCCTGGCCATTGTCCTGCCCTTGGGCGTGGCCCTGATGCCCGCTGGCTACGCCGACCGCATCCAGTCACTGATGCTGCTCAAGTCCGGGGTCAACGCGCACCAGGACGAATCGCTGGGGCGGCGCGCCTCCTACCTCGTCGTAGGCAAGGAAATGATCAGCCATAGCCCGCTGCTGGGCACCGGCCCGGGTACCTTCCCACTGCACTATGCCGACACCGGTTTCTCCAAGGCCTTCGCCCCGGTAAACAGCAAGACCACCGACCTCTACCGCCGCGCCCACAACACCTACCTGGAGCTGTTCAGCGAGGTCGGGCTGCCGGCGGGCCTGCTGTTCGTCGGCATGATCGTGCTGGCCCTGCGCAATTTCTGGCAGGCGCGCGCGGCCTTCCGCGAGGCCGGCGACCCGGATCGCGCCGACCTGATGACCCACCTGACCATGAGCATGCTGGCGATCGGCCTGTTCCTGATGTTCCTCAGCGCCCCGAGCCACAAGTACCTGTGGCTGATGCTGGCGCTGTCCAGCGTGCTGCTCGGCCAGTCACGTGAGCAGCAGCCCGTGGAGGTGGCCCGATGAGCCGGGTGAGTATCGTCATCCCGATGTTCAACGAAGCCCGCCATATCGGCCGCACCCTCGACGCCGCAAGGCGCTCGGCCAGCGCGGCGGGGCTGGCCTGCGAGCTGATCGTGGTCGACAACGGCTCCAACGACGACGGCCCGGCGATCGCCCGCGCCCATGGCGCCCAGGTGCTGAGCGTGCCGGGCGTGGCCATCGGCGCCCTGCGCAATGCCGGCGTGAACGCCAGCCAAGGCGACTGGCTGGCCTTCCTCGATGCCGACATCGAGGTCCCGGAACACTGGCTGGACCTGCTGCTGGACCTGCAACGCCGTGGCGAGGGCGATGTCTTCGCCCTCGACTGCGACACCCCGCGCCACGCGCCGTGGTTCGCCCAGGCCTGGCAACGGCGCACCCTGCGCACCGGCCAGACGGTGCAGGACTGCACATGGCTGCCCACCCCCAACCTGTTGATGCGGCGCAGCTGGTTCGAGCAGGTCGGCGGCTTCGACGAGCGCCTGCGTACCGGCGAAGACAAGGACTTCACCTTGCGCCTGCACGAGTCCGGGGCGCGCCTGCGGGTACTGCGCCAGCCTGCGGTGCTGCACTGGGGCTACGAGGCCAACTGGCGCGAATGGCTGGGCAAGGAGATGTGGCGCCAGGGCAGCCACCTGCAATTGCTGCGCAGCCATGGCGTGAGCCTGCGCCTGCTGCGTTTCCCGATACTTTCGATAGGCGCCTGGGTGCTGGACGCCGTGGCCCTGTCGGCGCTGCTCGACGGCTTCCCCCATGTCGCCCTGTTCTTCCTGCTGGTCAGCGCCGTGCCCGCGCTGCTCCTCAGCCTGCGCCAGAGCCGCAGGCAGCGCGACCCGCTGCTCACGCTGCAGCTCTGGGGCCTGCACTGGCTGCGCCTGCACCTCGCCGGCGCGGCCTTCATCCTCAGCCTGTTCAACCGCACCGCAAGGAGGCCCGCCCGTGGCTGAGTTCATTTTCTGGCTATGCCTGCTGCTGCCGTTATATGCCTGGGTCGGATACCCCCTGCTGCTGACCCTGGCCGCACCGTTCTTTGCCCGCCGCACCCATTCACCATTGCCGCCGCAGCGAGTGAGCGTGGTGATCGCCGCGCACAACGAAGAGCGGCATGTCGAAGCCAAGCTCGCCAGCGTGCTGGCCCAGGATTATCCGGCCGCCGCACTGCAGGTGGTCGTGGCCAGCGACGGCTCGAGCGACCGCACCGTGGCGCTAGCCCTAGCCCTGGGCGATCCCCGCGTGCAGGTGCTGGACCTGCCGCGCCTGGGCAAGGCCGAGGCGCTGAACCGAGCCGTGCAGGTGTGCACCGGCGACCTGCTGGTTTTCACTGACGCCGACAACCAGTGGTCGACCGACACCCTCGGCCTGCTGCTGGCCCCTTTCGCCGACGCCGCAGTCGGCGGCACCGCAGGCCATATGATCATCCCCGACCCGGGCAAAGGCCTGAGCATCGGCGACAGCCTGTACCGCCACTACGAAGCTTGGGTGCGCAAGGTTGAGAACCGTACCGGCTGCATGGTCTCGGCCGACGGCGCCCTGCTCGCACTGCGTCGGGGGCTGTACCAGCCGATTCCGAAACAGGTCAACGACGATTTCTTCATCAGCACCTGCGCGCCCGCTGCCGGCTTGCGCATTGTCTACGTGCCGGAGGCGGTGGTCCTCGACCAGGGCGTGGACGAAGCCGACAAGCAGTTCCGTCGCCGTCAGCGCGTCACCGTCGGTGGCCTGCTGAGCCTGGCCGCCCGCCGCGAACTGCTCAATCCGGCGCGCCACGGCCTGTACGCCATTGCCCTGATCAGCCACAAGCTGCTCCGGCGTCTGGCCCCGGTACTGCTGCTGCCGTTGCTGCTGGCCAACCTGTGGCTGGCCGCCGAGCCCGGTTTCTACCGCCTGACCCTGGCCCTGCAACTGCTCGGCTACGCCGCGGCCATCGCCGGCCTGCTCGACGCCCGTCGGCGCCTGCCCCGCCCGTTCCGCCTTGCCGCCTTCGTGCTGGTCACCCTCGCCGGCATGAGCGTGGGCCTGTGGCAATTCCTGCGCGGGCACAGCTACAGCCAATGGAACCCCGACCAGAATCGATGAGCGACGGACATGCCGATCAAGACCCCTATCAAGCAGGCCAGCGGCTGGTTCTATTTCAATTCGCCACGCGGACGCGCCGAACTGCGCGGCGCCGGGGTGATCCTCATGCTGCACCGTGTGCTGGCCGATGACGCCAGCGCCGCGCTGCCCCACCGCAACGAACTGTGCGTCGGCCCGCGGGCCTTCGAAGGCTTGCTGCGCTGGCTGCCCCGGCATTTCGATTGCGTCAGCCTCATGGACCTGCTGCAGAGCCACAAGGCACCCCGCGGCGACTGCCGCCCCAAGGTGGCCCTGACCTTCGACGATGGCTGGCGCGACAACGCCGTCAACGCCTTCCCCCTGCTGCAGCGCCACCAGGTGCCGGCAAGTATCTTTTTGTCCACCGACTACATCGGCAGCCGCCAGCGTTTCTGGTGGGAAAGCGTCGGCGAGACCCTGTGGGGCAGCCATGGCGAAGAGGCCCGGCGGCAACTGATCGAACGCCTGCGCAAGCTCGGCCGCCCGCTACCGGCGGCCTACTTCATGCACGACCACAGCAAGGCCCGCAGCCTGGTGCTGGCACGCTACCTGCAAACCCTCAAGAGCCTCAGCCCCCAGGCCTTGCACGTCCTGACCGACGCCTGCCCCACGGAATCGCTGCCCCAGGCCATGGACTGGCAGCAAGTGCGCGCCCTGGAGGACTCCGGCCTGGTGCGCTTCGGCCCGCATGGCGCCAGCCATGCACTGCTGCCCTACCTGGACGACCATCGCCTCAACGAAGAACTGACCCGCAGCCATGCGGCACTCAACGAAGGCTGCCGCGCGCCGCTGCCGGTGTACTGCTATCCCAACGGCGACCACGACGAACGCGTGCGCGCCCAGGTCGCCGCGCATCGTTACCCCTACGCCCTGAGCACCCGCCCGGGCATCTGCCAGGGCCTCGACGACCCCCTGGCGCTGCCGCGCATCGGCGTCAGCCAGCGCAATGCCAGCCGGCCCTCGCTGCTGGCCTGGCGCATCAGTCGCGGAGAACGAGGATGAACCGCAACAGCTACCTGCGCCATCTGGCGCTGAGCATGGGAACGAAGCTTGCGATGATCGCCCTGCGCCTGCTGCGCAACGTGCTGCTGGCGCGCATCCTCGGGCCCAGCGAGCGCGGCCTGTTCGCCCTGCTCAGTACCCTGCCCGACCTGATCAGCGCCGCCACCAGCGGTGGGCTCAACAGCGCGGTTGGCTACCAGGCCGCCAAGCAGCGCGACATGGGCCTGCTGCTGACCCAAGTACTGGTCTACGGTTGCCTGCTGGCTGGCGTGCTGACCCTGGCCTGCGTGTTCCTGGTGCGCGAGTTCGGCGCCGACCTTGAGGTTACTGTGCAACTGGGCCTGCTGGCCTGGCTGTTGCTGCTGGCGGTACCTATGACCGTGCTCAAGAGCGGCCTGCTGACCCTGCACAACGCCAGCGGCGGCGTCGGCGCCTTCAACGCCCTGCGCCTGACCGAATCGCTGGCACCGCTGCTGCTGTTCCTCGGGTTGTTCTGGATGTGGCGCGACGAAGCGCTGGAGGCGGCGCTGATCAGTTGGTTGTGCGGCATCGCCCTGGTCCTGGCGCTCGGTTTGTGGTGGCTGCGCCGTCAGCACCCGCTGGCGCTGCGCTGGGACCGTGGCGGCCAACGCGAGCTGCTCAGCTACAGCGCCAAGAGCCACCCCGACCTGTTGTTCCAGCAGTTGATCCTGCGCTCGGACTACCTGTTCATCGGCGCGCTGCTCGGCAGCACCGCCCTGGGCCACTACGCCATGGCCAGCGCCGCCGCCGAACTGCTGCTCATCGTTCCCGAGGCGGTGACCACGCCGCTGATGAAGCGCCTGCTGCAGCAGGATGCCGGCATGGAGCGCATCACCCCCCTGGCCCTGCGCCTGACCGCCACGGTGATGCTCGGTGCTTGCCTGGGTATGGCGCTGATCGGCCACTGGTTGATCGTCACCTTGTTCGGCGCCGACTACGCCCCGGCCTACCCGGCCTTGCTGGCGTTGCTGCCGGGCCTGCTGGGCCTGTGTTATGCCAGCATCCTGCGCCTGGACCTGCTGGGCAAGAACCGCCCCGGCACGGTATCGCTGATGATGGGCGCCGGTGCTGCGCTGAACCTGATGCTCAACATCCTGCTCATCCCGGCCTGGGGCATCGTCGGCGCGGCCGCGGCCTCGTCCATCGCCTACCTGGCGGTCACCGTGGCCATGCTGGTGCTGTACTGCCGCCTGAGCGGCGTGCCGCTGGGCCAGACCCTGGTCATCCTGCCCGCCGACCTGGCACCGCTGCGGCAGATGCTGCAACGGAGGGCGGCATGAAAGCGGCATTGCTGTGCGGCGCGCTGCTGGCCCAAGGTGCGTTCGCCGCACCTGTGCAGTGGGGGGATCTGCGCGACGGCAGCTTGTACCTGCTGCCAGCACGCGCCGATGAACTGCGCATCCAGTGGCGTCCGGCCTGGCAGGCCGACGCGAACGCTGAACGCCTGTATCTGCTGGACGGCCACGGCCGCCTGGCCGGCGAACGGCGCATCGAAGCCGGCCAGGTACGCGGCGAACAACGCTGGCCATTGCCCGCGAACGGCGGCACCTATCGGCTGGAGGTGCCCGGCTATAGTTTCCGCGACTACCGCATCCAGCACGATGCCAGCACCCGCGCGCTGTTCACTCCGGCGAAGGTGCACTTCTGCGCCGAAGTCGGGCCAGGTGTCGAGCTGTATTTCCGGGTCAAGGCCGGCGAGCAGGCGGTGTTGGCCGGCAAGCACCATGGCGGGGTTCATGGCCTGTTCGCCGAACGCCTCAGCGACGGCCGTCGCATCCAGCTGCCGCTCAAGCCCTACCGCGCCTACTGGCGCTTCGATCAACAGGCGTTGCCCACCAGCGGCCGCGACGAGACCTGGCGTCTGGGCCTGCAGGGCAGTGGCAAGGCAGCGTTCTGGCTCGACGGCAGCGCCAACCTGTTCGCCCAACGCCCCGCAGACCTGGGCGAGCTGCCGCAACTTCCCGGTCAGGTCACCCTTGCCCTGGGTGACAAGGTGCTCGGCCCCACCCCACGCTTAGGGGTTGCCCTGCCCTACGTGCTGCCACCAGCCTCGAGCTTCGCCGCGCTGGACGCCCTGCGCCCCCAGGCCGCCGGCTTCTACAGTTTCGTCGACGTACTGCAACGCCAGCCGGACTTCGAGAACGCCTGGCGCAAGCTCTATCAGGAGCGCTTCGGCATCCTCCAGGACATCACCCTGCTGGCCGGCAGCGCCCGAGTCGCCGACCTCAGGAGCGACCGCACCAGCACCGATGGGTTGAGTGCCTGGCTCGAGGCGACCAAGGCACTCGGCGGCAAAGGCACCCACTACCTGGCCTTCGCCGACGAGCCGAACCTCAACTATCGCGACTACGCCAGCTACCGCGATTTCTTCCAGGCCATGGCCAAGCGCGTGCGCGACTACCCCGGCGCCCGCGACGCTGGCGTACGCATCGCCATGCCGGCCTCCTCGCGCCTGCTCGGCGGGCCCTTCAGCGACGACGGCAAACAGCGCCGCGGCATCGACTGGGCACGACGCCTGCTGGCCGAGCAAGGCGCGCAGATCGATGCCCTGGCCTGGCACGAATGGATGGTCCGCGACCTGCTCGCCACCCGCAGCTACCGCGACAGCGTGCGCCAAGCTGCCGACCTGGTGGGCCTGGACGGCCAGGGCCGGCCACGCAAGGCGCTGCTGCTGGACCAGACCAACCTGTCTAGCGGTTCGAGCCTCAGCCCTTACGAACAGGACACCCATTACGCCGGCCTGTGGTGGACCTCGGTGGTGATCAATGCCGCCAGTGACGGCCTGCTTGACATGCTCAACTGGTTCCACGTCGCCGATGAGCCCGAATGGCCCAAGGGCATGTTGCGCGATGCCGGCGGCCAACGCTACGAACTGAAGCCGGTGGGCCTGGCCCAGCAGTTCATCCAGCGCCACTGGCTGGACCAGGTTCTGGCCCTGGACAACGACGCCTTCGAGGTCGATGCCCTGGCCATGGCCCGCCAGCATCAGCGCAGCGTGCTGGGGGTGAACAAGGCCGAGCGCCTGCAGCAGGTGGCGCTGAGCCTCGACGGTTGCC
The DNA here is from genome assembly GCF_021283165.2 of Pseudomonas soli. Lineage (NCBI taxonomy): Bacteria > Pseudomonadati > Pseudomonadota > Gammaproteobacteria > Pseudomonadales > Pseudomonadaceae > Pseudomonas > Pseudomonas soli. The sequence continues at coordinate 2,814,107 of NZ_CP128543.1, read as the reverse complement.
CCGACGGCCAGCTTGAACTGTTCGGTCCCGACAACCAGAGCCGCCGCGCCAGCTTCAGCTGCAGGGAGGGCCAGGTTCGTTTTCAACTGCCAGGGCAGACCGTATTCGCCCTGACCTGGAGCGCGTCATGAGACGCACTACGTTCAGCCATGCCCAGGAGGCACCATGACTGCATTCACCAAGATCCAGGACCGTATCAAGCGCAAGGGACTGCGTGACACCTTCCGTAGCGCCTTCCGGCATTACGTCTTCTATCATTGGGAACTGTTGTGGATGGAACGCGACCTGGACAGCCCGGTGCCGCCGCACCGGCTAAAACCCTATGGCGAGCTGCGGGTCGAGCACATCACCGTGCACAACGTGCGTGCCTTCGCCCGCCACTTCGGCGATCGGGTCGAGACCATGCGCGAGCTGGCCGCCGAAGGCCATACCGGGCTGATGTTCCTCAACGACGACAACGACGCCGTGGCCTTCATCTGGGGCAGTAGCCGCCATTACCACGACCGCCACTACTATGGTTGCTGGTTCCCGGTCGGCCCGGGGGAGTTCTTCGAGTTCGGCGGCGAGCTGATCCGCAAGTATTGGGGTACCGAGCTGTCGGTGGACCTGCAGCTGGAGCTGTGGAAGGCCATGGCCGCCCAAGGTTGCACCAAGGTGGTGGACGTGTGCGAACAGCACAACATCCCGGCGCTCAAGTTGCACCTGCGCATGGGCTATCAGGAGCAAGGACGGATCATGAACGTTTACTGCCTGTTTGGTCGCTGGAAATTCTTCCGCGAAAGCCATTACATCACCTCGCGTCTGGAACCGTTGCGCAAGCCGGAGGCTCCGGCTTCTTCGGCCACGGCAGGGTGAGCCCATGGGCCTGCAACTTAAATGGTGCGCCTCGCTTGGCGCCGGCGACTTTCCCGCCGCCGACTACGAGGCGCTGCGCAGGCGCCTGCCCGGCAGTACGCCTTTCAACCATCTCGGCTGGCTGCGCGCCGCCGAGGCCGCCTTGCTGCCAGGCCAATGCCTGCAGGTGCTGCTCGGCTATCAGGACGAGCGTCTGTGCCTGTGCCTGCCGCTGATACGCGCGCGCGAACCCTTCGGCCCGCTGTTCGCCCCAGTGGTGCGCCACCTGGGGTACCCACTGAGCGACCGCATTGCCCTGCTCATCGACCTGCCGGCGCTATATGCCGAGCAGGTCCTGCAGGCCATACGCAAGCGCTTGCCCCATGCCCTTTTGCAACTGAGCGAAGTGCCGGACAACGCCGAGCATGAAGGATGGCTGCGCCAGTGGGCCAGCGCCAGTTCCACCTGGCAGCAGCGCCTGACCTGCCGCGTGCCGGTGCACCGCATCAATGAACAGGACCGCCAGGAAGTCGGTGGAGACCCACGCTACAAGCTGCGCCGTGCACGCAAACGCATCAAGGCCTGCGGCGCCCGCGTGCGCCGGGTGCTGGCCACCGGGCAGGATATAGGCGAACTGCTCGACGCCATCAGTGCCGTCGAAGCGCTCAGTTGGAAAGGCAACGATGATGTCGGCATTTTCTCCGGCCCCCAACGCCGCCCATGGATGTACCAGGCCTTCTCCGCACTGGCCGACGAAGGCCTGGTCTGCCTGGTGCTGCTGGAACTGGACGGGCGCTGCATCAGTTACCGGCTTGGCCTGCTCGAGCGTGGGCGGGTCTACGACTACAACCTGGCCTTCGTCCCTGACTACCGTGACCTGGGCAGCGGCCGCGTGCTGCTCGAGGAATGGATCCACTGGGGCCTGGACGAAGACTGGAAGTGGGTCGACGCCTCGCGGGTCAGCCTGGACAACTCCAGCCACCAGTTGCACGAGCGCATGACCGGTCAGGTCGAACAGTGGCGTCTGAGCAGCTACAGCTGGCGCCCCGACGGCGTGCTACTGGGCCTGGCGCTTCGCTGCTGGCACTGGCTCAAACCCCGCTTGCGCAGACAGCCGCCACACCCCGCAGCCGACATTGTCGCCCCCACCCCGCCACAGGAGCGCCCGGATGCCATCCCAGGTCATAGTCAACGCTGACGATTTCGGCCTCAGCGCCCACACCAACGCAGTCATCCTTCATGCCTTCCAGGCCGGGCTGATCAGCTCTGCCACCGCCATGGCCAACATGCCGGCCTTCGCTAGCGCCTGCTCGCTGGCCCAGCAACCGACGCTCAAAGGACGCGTGGGATTGCACTTCAACCTCACCTATGGCCGCCCGCTGAGCAAGGCGATCCTCGCCGAGCCGCGCCTGTGCACGCCCCATGGCGAATTCGACCTGCGCCTTAAACAACGCACCCTGCGCTTGTCGCGACGCGAGCGGGCCGCCGTGCAAGCAGAGCTGCAGGCCCAGTGGCAACACTGCCTTGACCATGGCCTGATGCCCAGCCACCTGGATTCCCACCAACACGTGCACAACATCTGGCCGGTGGGCGTCATTGTCGCCCGTTTCGCCCGCGCCCAAGGGGTTCCGATCCGGCTGGCGCGCAATGTGGGGCACAACATCGGGCCGGCCAAGCGCCTGTTCAAGAGCCTGCTCAACCGCCGCCTGCGCCAGCTCGCCGGGAGCACCGCCGATTTCGTCTGCACCCCGGCCGACCTCAAGGCCGGATTGGCCCCCTCGCACGGCGTGCTGGAGGTCGTAGCCCATCCCAGCGCGCTGGGCGGGCACGACTTCGGTGATGCCTACCTGGCCAGCGGCGAATCGCTGCTGGCGTTGGTCGAGCAGCGCCTGGGGCAAGTGCCGCGGGTGGGCTATGCGAGCCTGGGCATGCAGGAGGAGATGAGTTGATGGCCGCCGGGTGTCCGACGTCAGAAGTGCTGCGCCTGTGAAACCGAGCGGCAAACCTGTGTCGACGGAAACCCTATCGCTACCGCCCCGGCGGCCGATGCCGGCGCTCGTGGTTCTCGGCCAGCCAACCGCGCAACGCCTCGGCCGGCATCGGCCGCCCGAGCAGGAAACCCTGCCCCTGGTCGCAACCGGCGTGGCGCAGGAAGTCGTACTGCTCTTGGGTCTCGATGCCTTCGGCGGTGATGCGAAACCCCAGGGCATGCCCGAGATCGATGATCGCCCGGGCGATGGCCACCGCGTCGTCGTCCCCGGGCAGGTCCTTGATGAAGGCGCGGTCGATCTTCAGGTGGTCGATTGGCAGCGCGCGCAGGTAGGCCAGTGACGAATAGCCGGTACCGAAGTCGTCCACCGCCGTTGCCACGCCCATGGCCTGCAGCTGCGCCAGCACCGCGCAAGCCTGTTGCTGGCTCTCCATCAACAGGCTCTCGGTGATTTCCACTTCCAGCAGGTTGGCTGGCAGCCCATGGCGCTCCAGCGCCGAGGCGAGGCTGGTCACATAGTCGCTGCGCTCGATCTGCAGGGCCGCAACGTTGATCGCCAGCGGCCCGGGCAAGCCGTCATCGGCACGCCATTCGGCCAACTGGGCGCAGGCAAGCTCCAGCACGCGCTCTCCGAGAGGGATGATCAGGCCGGTGCGCTCAGCCAGGGGAATGAACGCCCCGGGCGAGACCAGGCCATGCTCCGGGTCGCGCCAACGCAACAGGGCCTCGACGCCTTCTAGCTGCCCGCTGAACAGATCGACCTTGGGCTGATACCACAGCTCGAACTCGTTGTGCTCCAGCGCCCGGCGCAGATTGCGCTCCAGCTCCAGACGCTGCTGCAGGCGCTCGGTCATGTCCGGGTGATAAGGCCGCCAGGCATCGCGGCCGGCTTCCTTGGCGGCGTACATGGCCGTGTCGGCATGGCGCAACAAGCTATCGGCGTCCTCGCCATGTTGCGGGCACCAGGCCAGACCGATGCTGCCGGTGACCAAGGCGGCGTTGCCATTGAGGTCGAATGGCCGCTGCAGGCACCGCAGCAAGGCGCGAACCTGCTGGTTCACCTGCCCCTGGGCACCTTGCAGCATGAACACGAACTCGTCGCCGCCCAGGCGGCAGAGCCGGTCCTGGCTGTCCAGTTCCTGAAGGAAGCGCGCGGTCGCCTGCTGCAACAGCAGGTCGCCCATCGGGTGCCCCAGGCTATCGTTGACCTGCTTGAATCCGTCGATGTCGAGCATCAGCACCGCCAGGCCATGGCCCTGCAGGATGGCTGTGCTGAGTTGCTGCTGAAACAGGATGCGATTGGGCAGCCCGGTGATGGTGTCGTAGTGGGCCAGGCGTTCAAGCTGGGCCTGGTAGCGGTGCAGCTCGCGGTTACGTTGTTCGAGCAGCCGCTGTTTGCGATTGAGCTGCGCGACGAACAGGCTGAACACACCTGTGCAGCCCAAGGCGAACAAGAACAGCGGCGAGCCGAACAAGTCCAGGCCCGACCAGCCACCGCGTGGCGCGGCGACCAGTTGCCAGAGCCCACCCGGCACCTCCACCGTCGTTTTCACCTGCGGGTCGTCGAACAGCCGTGAATCGCCCCAGATCAGCGTACCTTCGGCGCCCTTGCCGTCGCCTCCGCGCACGGCCAGCTCGAACTCGGTATCCGGGCGCAATCCGGCGGTAAGCAGCAAACGGTCGATATCGGCAACGATCGACACATTGCCCCAGTAGAACCGCACACCCCGTTTGCCGGTGACGAACACCGGCCGTCGGTAGATCAGCGCCCGCCCGCCCTGATACAGCTGCAGCGGCCCGGCCAGCACCGGATGGGCTTGGTCGCGGGCCGCGCGCAGCAGGGGAAATTGGTCCGGCAGCTGACGGTAGTCCAGCCCAATCAGCCGCTCGTTGCCGGCCAACGGGTAGACGTCGCTGATCACATCTCCCGGCGCCAGCGCGATATGGCGCATGTAGCGCACCGACTGCAAGGCATCGCGGGCCATTCCATGAAAGTGCGCGGGGCTGATGCCGCCGTCGGCACTGATCAGTTGGGCGATACCTTCAGCCTCGCCGAACGCCGCGCCCAACTGTGCCTCCAGCGCACCGCGCATCCCCGCCAGGTGGGCCGCAAGGTTGCCCAGTTGCTCACTGCGTTCGCGCTGCGCGTCAAGGTGGCCCAGGGCGACCGACAGGCCAATGCCCACCAGCGCCAGGCCGACCGGCAGCAGGCGGTTTAGCGTACGACGCAAGGTTCCGGATGGAAGGTGCGTCGGTTCAGAAGGGTTCTGGGGAATGGTCATAGGCAGGCGATGGCAGTCGATTTAGGGGTTATCGGCGTTGCGCGGCCAATATTGAGCCCCGTTTTGCCAGGCCGCGGTCCGGGATGCATATGCACCACCGACGCTGGCGCCGCGACTGCTTTGATGTGCGTTTTGCGAGGAGCCGAACATGACAGTGGATACCCCCAACCCGCACCAGCACATCCTTGAGCGCCGCCTGCCGGCCTGGACACGGAAGGCCACGCCGGAACACTGGCAGCGGCTGCACGAAAGCATCCTGCCTTCCCAGGGCCTGCCCGACAGCGAGGCGGCCTGGTTCGCCAACGCCGCGCCGCATCTGCGCGAAGCAGTCGAGGTCAGCCAGGCTAGCCTGATGCGCAGCCAACGCACATTAGCCAGGCATCTGCGGGGTTTGCAGAACATCACCGAATTCGCCGAACCTCTGCTCACCGAACGCCTGCGCATGCAGCACGGCTTGATCACGCCGCTGCGCAGTACATCACTGATCGTGGTCAAGCGACTCTATACCTTCCAGGTCTATACCACCCGCCACGAACACCGTGGCCTGCTGCAGGCCGCCCTACAGAACTTCGCTGAAACCTTCACCTTTGATCGCCACAGCGCGCTGGCCCTGGAAGGCGATTGGCAAGTGCGCGAGGGCCTGGTCACCGGTAAGACCACGCTGGGCGACAGCGACACCGAAGTCGATATCGAGTTGCCCAGCGAACAGGTCCGGATCAAGCCGCTTGCCCTGTCACCAGCGGCCTTTGCCACCACCTGCCGTGAACTGGATATCGGCCAGCGTTACCAGGCCCATCTCGATGCCTTGTTCACGCCCCCGCCCGTTCACCAGGCGGCGGGCGCCGTTCATAAGGCCCGCCTGCGCCTGGCGGCAGACTTGGCGCGCCTACGCAATCAGCTGGACGGTAAAGGTTGGGACGCGGTACAGGCGTTGCTCGACGATGGGAAGGCGCTGGCCTGCAGTCAACTGAGCCTGCTCGGCATCACCCTGCACGAGGCAATCCTGATCGATGCCGGTACAGCGGGCATGCTGCTCTTTCTACCGGGTCACGTCGACAGCCTGCGCGGCTTCGACAACCTAGATGCCTTGCACCGGCAACTGCACAGCGAACTGCAGCAGCCGTCGTTTCGCCAAGGCTTCATGGACTATGTGCCCCGCGAGGCGCAAGGCCCCTTTGCCAGCCGGCTGCGACAGAATGCCGGGGGCGACCTGCACATGCGCCGCGTACCGATCAATGCCAACCTGTATGAGTTTCTTCACGATGATCACGTGTCACGCTTGAAGCACGAAGCCCTGCAAGTGGCAGTGCCCACCGCACTGGCCGACGAGCACGCCCGCAAAGCGCGCGAGGCACTCTGGGACAGCGCCGGCCTCGACATGCTGATGATCGCCGGCCTGTTCGTCCCCATGCTGGGTACGATCATGACCGCAGTGGTGGCCTATCAACTGCTGGATGAAGCCTACGAAGGCTATGAGGCATGGCAGGTCGGTGACCGGGAACAAGCCTTCGGCCATCTCAAGTCGGTAGCCCTCAACCTGGCGGTGATCGGCGGGCTGCACATGACGGGCAAAGCGCTGAGCCGCCTGGCAACCAGCCCGTTGCTGGAGAGCCTTGACCCGGTCATGCTCGAAGACGGCAGCCAACGCCTGTGGCGACCCGACCTGACCCACTACCGCAGTGCGGTGGTGCTGCCGGCGGAACTCGAAGCCAATGCACAGGGGCAGTTCCTGCACCAGGGCCGGCACTTCATGCGCATGGATGGACACCTCTACGAGCAGCGCCTGGATATTCGCCAGGCACAATGGCGCATCGTGCACCCCGAAGACGGCGTCGCCTTCCAGCCGCCCCTCGAGCACAATGGCGCCGGCGCCTGGCGCGGCAGCCATGAGCAACCCCGCGACTGGTCGCTGGCGACCTTGGTCCGGCGCCTGGACAGCCGCCTGCAACACTTACCGGACGCGGCGCTCGAAGGCGCTGCCAGGGCCAATGGCCTGAACACCGCAGCCCTACGCCAGTTGCACCTGGCAAACAACCCACCCCCCACCGCACTGCGCGCGACACTCGAACGCCTGCCCCATGCCAAGGCCAGTGAAGGCGTCGAGCAAGCCGCACTGGAAGGCCTGCACATTCCCGAGCTGGCCAACGTGCACAGTGAGCGTTTGATCGTCATGGCCATGGCCGATCTACCGGGCTGGTCCACCGAACTGCGCCTCGAGCTACGCGCAGCGTCCCCCGCAGGGCCTGTGCTGCTTAGCGCCGGAGCCGAAAATGCCAGCCGTACCTGCATTGTGCTCAAGACAGGTGACGGTTACGAAGCCTACCTGGGCGAGCGCCCTGTCGCGCTCAGGCAAGACACCGATTTGTGTCGAGCGATCTTGCAAGCGTTGTCTTCGGTTGACCGCCAGGCCCTGGGCATGGCCGCCAGCGGCGTCGATGAACTGCGCCGACGGATTCACCGCCTGGTCCTGGCCGAGCCCGCCGCGGCCAGACGCCTGCTGGGCAGTTATTTGCAGGGATGGGGCAACCGCGTCCGGTTACCTGGCGGCATGGAGGAGCCAGCGCTTGAGCCCCCCCGCATCGAAGTCGGCGCGCTCTTTCGCCGCTACCGACAGCTGTACCCTGAGGCCGCGGACTACCAGGTCAACGAACAGTTGGGCCAGTGGCTCGAGGCCGGCCTGAGTCCGGAACGGCAACTTGGAGATTTAGAGCAACAGTTGCGGGAGTTCCGTGACCAGATGCGCGATTGGGCCGGCAATGACCCATTGCGCCATGCCGCCGGGCGAAGGTTGGTCAGCAACTGGCAGCGCATGACGGAGTTTTCCCAAGAGGAACGGCTTGCCATTCACCAGATCAGCCTGGTCGACCTGGCACTGACCAACGAGGACCTGGCGGCCCTGGCATTGCCAGACCGTTTTACCCATATCGAGCGAGTCGACCTGGGCGCGAACCCCGGCTTGAGCCAATTGCCTGCCGAGTTTCTGGAACGGTTCCCAAGGTTGCAACGTATGCATCTGGTCGGTTGCGGTTTCGAGCAGTTGCCAGCAATTGCCGTGCCGCAAACATTGGAGTGGCTCGACATGCAGGGTAACAACCTGGTCTGGAACGACGTGAACCAAGCCGCTCTGGATCGTCTTGGCGCGCTTCGAATGCTGGACTTGTCGCACAACCCGCTGGCCCGCAGCCCCGACCTCAACCGCCTGCGCGAACTGGATGTGCTCAACCTCAACAGTTGCGAACTCGTCGATTGGCCCAACGGTATTCGTAGCGATGAAGATTGGCGCCCCGTCGTCTTCGACCTGCGAGACAACCGCTTCGCCAGCTTGCCGCAGGATCTTCAGCTATCGAGGGTGGCGGCCCAGAACCTGTGGCTGGAAAGCCCCGACCTCAGCGAGCGGGTCAGCCAGCAGATCCAGGCCTATTACGTTCAGCACGGTATCGACTTGCTGGTTGCCGACGCCGACTACGAGGAAATGCTGGAGCATACCGATGCCGGCGACTGGACCATCTGGAACGCACTGCCGCTGCAATACCGGCGCGAGCTACGTGGACTGCAGGATCAGCCGGACTATGATCAAGCCCGATTGTGGCAGCGGCTGCGCACTTTTGCAGATCCGCGAGTCATGGATTATGGCCTGGCGATCGGTGCCATGAGGCTGCTGGAGGCCGAGACGTTCCCGCCGCCGTTCGAGGAATGATCGGCAACGACGGCTCCAGGCTGGTAATTTGATGATGGTCGGCGCATGCTCGCAAGCTGAAGCGTTTCATCATCCGGATTTGAGAGGTGCATTACCCATGGACCGTCTGCTCGACTCGCTGTTCCCCACCCTCGAGGATATCCCCGAAGCCTGGCGCCTTGGCTCGCCCCTGGAGCAACGTGACTATCTGGTCAACGGTGAGCTGCGGCACTGGGACGGCCCGTTGGCCACCGTGCGCAGCCCGGTCTGGCTCGAGGAAGGCGGCAGTGAGCGCCAGGTCATCCTCGGCAGCGCCCCCCTGCTCGACGCCGAAACGGCGCTCACCGCCCTCGACGCGGCCGTGGCCGCCTACGACAAGGGCCGCGGTGCCTGGCCGAACATGCGCGTGGCCGAGCGTATCGGGCATGTCGAAACCTTCCTGGCGCGCATGCGCGAGCAGCGCACGGCGGTGGTCAAACTGCTTATGTGGGAGATCGGCAAGAACCTCAAGGATTCGGAGAAGGAGTTCGACCGCACCTGCGACTACATCGTCGACACCATCGAGGCGCTCAAGGACCTCGACCGTCGCTCCAGCCGCTTCGAGCTCGAACAGGGCACCCTTGGCCAGATCCGCCGCGCCCCGCTGGGCGTGGCGCTGTGCATGGGCCCGTACAACTACCCGCTCAACGAAACCTTCACCACGCTGATCCCGGCGCTGATCATGGGCAACACCGTGGTGTTCAAGCCGGCCAAGTTCGGCGTGCTGCTGATCCGCCCATTGCTCGAAGCCTTCCGTGACAGCTTCCCGCCCGGGGTGATCAACGTCATCTACGGGCGCGGCCGCGAGACCGTCAGTGCGCTGATGGCCAGCGGCAAGGTCGACGTGTTCGCTTTCATCGGCACCCACAAGGCCGCCAGCGACTTGAAGAAGCTCCACCCACGCCCGCACCGCCTGCGCGCGGCGCTGGGCCTGGACGCCAAGAACCCCGGCATCGTCCTGCCCCAGGTCGACCTCGACAACGCCGTCGAAGAGGCCGTCACCGGCGCCCTGTCGTTCAACGGCCAGCGTTGCACCGCGTTGAAGATCCTGTTCGTCCACGAGGACGTGGTCGAGGCATTCCTCGACAAGTTTCAGCGCAAGCTCGCCGCCCTCAAGCCCGGCATGCCCTGGGAGCCCGACGTGGCGCTGACGCCGCTGCCGGAACCCGGCAAGCTCGACTACCTCGACGGCCTGGTGGCCGATGCCACCGCCAAGGGTGCCAGGGTGCTCAATGAAGGGGGTGGGCAAAGCCGAGGCTCGTTCTTCTACCCCGCCCTGCTCTACCCTGTCAGCCAGGACATGCGCGTCTACCACGAGGAGCAGTTCGGCCCGCTGGTACCAGTGGTGCCCTACCGTGACCTGCAGACTGTGATCGACTACGTGCTCGACTCCGACTACGGCCAGCAGCTAAGCCTGTTCGGCAACGACCCGCAGACCATCGGCGCGCTGGTCGATACCTTCGCCAACCAGGTCGGCCGGATCAACCTCAACGCCCAGTGCCAGCGTGGGCCGGATACCTATCCGTTCAACGGCCGCAAGAACAGCGCCGAAGGGACCTTGTCGGTGCATGACGCATTGCGCGTGTTCTCCATTCGCACCTTGGTCGCTACCAAGTTCCAGCAAGCGAACAAGGAGTTGATCAGCGAGATTATCCGCAACCGGCAGTCGAGCTTCCTGACCACCGACTACATCTTCTGAACAATTCGCCTGATCGGGGCTGCTGCGCAGCCCATTGTTTTTATAGAGAATCGATATAAAGCAAGTGTCGATTTTCCAGGCTCATGAGCGACTCTAATCACCACGGCGTTGCAACCCACCCCACGTGAAAGGAGATTACGCAAATGGCAGCCAAGCCCATCCCCGAAGGCCAGCACAGCCTGACCCCGTATCTCGGCATCAAGGACGCCGCCAAGGCCATCGAGTTCTACAAGAAGGCCTTTGGCGCCGTCGAGATGTTCCGCCTCGAAGGCCCTGACGGCAGCATAGGCCATGCCGAGTTGAAAATCGGCGACTCCTCGCTGATGCTCGGCTCGCCCTGCGACATGGAGGGCGGCCTCAAGCCCAGCGAGACCATCGAGACTCCCGCAGTCGGTCTGCACCTGTATGTCGAGGACTGCGACAAAGTCTATGCCCAGGCCTTGAGCGCTGGCGCGATAGCAATACGTGAAGTCCAGGACCAGTTCTACGGCGACCGCAGCGGCACCCTGAAGGATCCGTTCAACAACATGTGGTTCGTCTCCACCCACAAGGAAGACCTCAGCCCCGAGGAAATCCGTGCCCGTGCCGCCAAACTGTTCGGCGGCCAGTGAGCGGCGGGCTCCAGGCCGCAAGCTTCAAGTTGAAAGCCGCCGCGCTTTGCTTGAAGCTTGAGGCTTGTAGCTTGGAGCTGCCCCTCAATGCGAATCATCGAAAAATCCGGCGCCCTGGTGCGCAGCCTGACCCCGGCAGAGGACGAACTGCTGGTGGACTTTGCCCGTGGCACCCTCACCGGCCCGCGCCTGTTGCAGGCTAACCAATGGCTGATGAAGATACGCAGCGCCAACCAATGGCTGGCCTGCGACTGCCGCAAGGATGCCCTGCCGGTGCTCAACGTCTCGTTGAACGGCAGCACCGGCACCCTGTTCCTGCGCAACAACCCCGAAACTCCCGAGCACACCCCAGGCTGCCCGTTCAGCAAGGATGAGCGTGAGGCCGGCGAACGCGCCGATGAAAACGCCGCCCCGGCCGCCTGGCTGGCGCCGGATGCGCCACTGCGCCTGCTCGGCGACTATCGCCGCGCCAGTGACGGCGAGGCACCCGCAACGCCGCGCGAGCCCGGCGAGCGCCGCGAACAGCAGCGCCTGCTGTCGCTGCTGCTGACCTGGATCGAGGCCAGCGGCCTGAACGTCTACGCCACCCACCTAAAAAAGGACCTCACCGCGCAGTTCGCCGACCTGCGCACTGTCGCCAGCCGCTACCCGCTGCTGGAGCGGGTGCCCGCCAGCAACTACCTGGAAACCCGCCTGGACATGAAGCACATGATGATGCTCAAGGCGCGCCTGCGCGAGGCCACGGTGTTCGGCAACCACCGTCGGCACGGCCTGCTGCTCGACTGCGTGGACCAAGTCAAGGGGCGCAAGTTGTTCAACAACCGCAGCGAGGATGGCTTCGACTTCCAGGGCCACCACCAGTACTGGGGCGGTAACCGCGCCAGCGGGCCACTGCTGGCCCTTGCGCTGTACTCTCCGGCCACCGCCGGCAGCCATTTCTACGAATTGATCCACGTCGCCAGCGTGCCGGTGCTATCGCGCGGGCATCTGTTCCCGGTGTACCGCGATGAAGAACGCGAGCCGCTCAAGGCGCTGGTGTCGCTGATCGACTGGATGGCCGGCAAGGGCGTCAAGGTGCTGATGCGCCGCCCGGTGATCGGCGGCCAGGTGATGGATGAACTGGTGCTGACGTCGGACCAGGACCGGGTACTGTCGGTGTCGCTGCTGGAGCAGCCGATCGGGCCCGAGCCGGATGCCGAGAATTTCAAGCGCTATGCCGACTTCAAGAGCCTGGACACCTTCCGCAAGTATGTGGCCGGGTTCTTCATGCGCGAACGCTGAAGGGAAGTCTCACAAGAGCCAGCCCTCGCGGCCCTTGTGGGAGCGGGCCTGCCCCGCGATGACTCGACCAGGCCAGGCTCTGTGCGAAATGCATCTGCACTCGCCCATACTGCATTGAAACGGGGCTCGGAATGCTCATGTACTCCAGTACAGTCGGGCGCGACCCCGGCCGTTCCTCCCCCGTTTCGCCTTGTCTGGCCTTCGCGCAGACACATTTCGTACAGACCCTAGAACGCCGCCTTGAAGATCGTTTCGATCTCCACCTGGCTGGCCACCCGTGGATTGGTCAGCCCGCAGGCATCCTTCAACGCATTGGCCGCCAGCACCGGTACATCCTCGACCTTGGCCCCCAGTTCCGCCAGCCCGGCCGGGATGCCGATGGCCGCCGCCAGGTGCTCGATGGCCGAAATCGCAGCGCCGGCCCCCTGCTCGGCGTCCAGCGCGCAGACCTTCACCCCCATGGCCTTGGCCACATCACGCAGGCGCGCGGCGCTGACCTTGGCATTGAAGCGCTGCACATGGGGCAGCAGCACCGCGTTGCACACGCCATGGGGCAAGTCGTAGAAGCCACCCAGCTGGTGGGCCATGGCATGTACATAGCCCAGCGAGGCATTGTTGAACGCCATGCCCGCGAGGAACTGGGCGTAGGCCATGTTCTCCCGCGCCACCAGGTCACCGCCGTCGGCAACCGCCTGGCGCAGGTTGGCACTGACCAGACTGATGGCCTTCAGCGCGCAGGCATCGGTGATCGGCGTGGCGGCGGTGGACACATAGGCCTCGATGGCGTGGGTCAAGGCATCCATGCCCGTGGCCGCGGTGAGCCCCTTGGGCATGCCGACCATCAGCGCCGGATCGTTCACCGACAGGATCGGCGTGACGTTGCGGTCGACGATGGCCATTTTCACGTGGCGCGCCTCGTCGGTGATGATGCAGAAGCGAGTCATCTCGCTGGCGGTGCCCGCCGTGGTGTTGATCGCGATCAGCGGCAGCTGCGGCTTGCTCGAGCGGTCAACGCCCTCGTAGTCGCTGATATGCCCGCCGTTGGTGGCGCACAGCGCGATGCCCTTGGCGCAGTCGTGGGGCGAGCCACCGCCCAGGGAGATCACGCAGTCGCAGCCCTCGCGACGCAGCATCGCCAGGCCCGTCTCGACGTTGGCGATGCTCGGGTTGGGCTTGGCGCCGTCGAAGACCCGCGAATCGATGTCGCGCATGGCCAGCATGCCGGCTATGCGCTCGGCCACACCGGCCTTGGCCAGCCCGACGTCGGTGACGATCAGCGCCTTGCGCAGGCCGTAGCCGGCAATCGCCGCCATCGCCTCTTCCAGGCAGTCGATGCCCATGATGTTTACGGCGGGGATGAAGAACGTGCTGCTCATGGCCGGGGTCCTCTCAGGCTGACGGTAGGTTGTCAGCATCCGCCGGAATGGACAGGTGGGCATTGATCCAGCGCAAGCCGGCCTACCCCATGAACAACCGATACGCCGGGTTCTCCGTCTCGTCCCAGTACTGGTACCCCATCTCGTCCAGTGCCCGTGGCAGCCCGGCCAGCTCGTCCTCGGGCACTTCCAGCCCGGCGAACACCCGCGCTTGTGCCGCGCCGTGGTTGCGGTAGTGGAACAGGCTGATGTTCCAGCGCTTGCCCAAGCGTTCGAGGAACCCCAGCAATGCGCCCGGGCGCTCGGGGAACTCGAAGCGCAGCACGCGCTCGCCGGCGCCGGGTGCCGCGTGGCCGCCGACGGTGTGGCGCACATGCAGCTTGGCCAGTTCGTTGTCGGTCAGGTCGAGCACCTGGTAGCCCTGTTCGCCCAGGCTGGCCAGCAACTGTTGCCGCGGATCCTGCTGCGGGTGGGTCTGCACGCCGACGAACAGGCGCGCCTCCTTGCCAGGGTAGTAGCGATAGTTGAACTCGGTGATCTGGCGCTTGCCCAGGGCCAGGCAGAACGCGCGGAAACTGCCGGGACGCTCGGGGATGGTCACGGCGATGATCGCCTCGCGCTGCTCGCCCAGTTCGGCGCGCTCGGCCACGTGGCGCAGGCGGTCGAAGTTGACGTTAGCGCCCGAGTCGATGGCCACCAGGGTCTGCCCTTGCAGCCCTTCGCGGGCCACGTAGCGCTTGATACCGGCCACTGCCAGGGCCCCGGAAGGCTCGGTGATCGAGCGGGTGTCGTCGTAGATGTCCTTGATCGCGGCACACAGTTCATCGCTGCCGACCGTCACCACCTCGTCGACGAAGTGGCGACACAGCTCGAAGCAGTGCGCCCCCACCTGCGCCACCGCCACCCCGTCGGCAAAGGTGCCGACCTGCGGCAGGACCACCCGCTCGCCTGCGGCCATTGCGGCCTGCAGGCAGTTGGAGTCTTGCGGTTCGACGCCGATCACCTTGACCTCCGGGCGCAGGTACTTGACGTAGGCGGCGATCCCGGCGACCAGGCCACCGCCGCCGACGGGGACGAAGATCGCATGCAACGGGCCCGGGTGCTGGCGCAGGATCTCCATGGCCACGGTACCCTGGCCGGCGATGACGTCGGGATCGTCGAACGGCGGTACGAAGGTGGCGCCGTCGCGATCGGCCAGTTGCAGGGCATGGGCCAATGCGTGCGGGAAGCTCTCGCCGTGCAGCACCACATGGCCACCCCGTGAGCGCACGCCTTCGACCTTGAGCGAAGGGGTGGTGGTCGGCATGACGATGGTGGCCTTGATGCCCAGGTGCGACGCGGCCAGGGCCACACCCTGGGCATGGTTGCCGGCCGAAGCGGTGATCACGCCGCGGGCGCGCTGTTCGGGAGTCAGCCGTGACAGACGGGTGTAGGCGCCGCGGATCTTGAAGGAGAACGTCGGTTGCAGGTCTTCGCGCTTGAGCAGGACCTGGTTGCCCAGGCTGGCCGACAGGGCCGGCGCCGCTTGCAAGGGGGTTTCGATGGCCAGGTCGTAGACCGGCGCCGAGAGAATCCGGCGCACTTGCTCGGACAGCAGTTGCCGGGGGGTTGCCGGGGTGCGAGGGGTGGCGCTGAAACTGGTCATCGATGACTCCTGGTTTTTTTGTCGTGCCCAGGAGTCAGAGAGAAGAAACCCGCCTCCAGGGCGGGTTCAGTGCATGTGTGCGCTAGCCCGCCAATCTGATAATGGCGGTAATAATGCTGAGGGCGCTGTACTGCGGGAATAGGTTCATGGGCTGGGAAACTAGCGTGTGGCGCGAGAAAAAGTCAAGGCTTGGCGCTACCGCCCTTGTCGATGCTCACGAAGTGCCTGCCCAGTCGCAGATGAAATCCAACCGCAGATACGACGAAAAACTGCACAATTGATAGTCATTCGCCATTAACTCGTTCTCGGAACCCCCGCCCGGGGGTAGAATGCCGCAAAACCGGGAGCCGCGATGAACCACGACCGCCACATTCCAAGCGAAGACGATGCAATCACCGATGCCGCCGCGCATTGGTGCATGCGCCTGCACGCCGACGATTGCACGGCGGTCGAGCGCGAGGCGTTCGGCCAGTGGTTGGCGGCCGACCCGCGGCATGCCGAGGAATACCAGGCGATGCTGGAGATCTGGGACACCGCCGACCTGCTGCCGCGCAGCGCCCAGGTGGTCCCGCTGCCCGTGCGGCGCCCGGTGGCGACGCGCCAGTGGCGCCCGTTCGCCTCCGCCGCAGCTGTCGCCCTGCTCGCCCTGCCGCTGGCCGGCTGGGTCGGCTGGGAACAGGGTTGGCTGCCCAACAGCTACCAGCATTTCGAAGCCAGCGACCACCTGCGGCAGGTGCGTCTGAGCGACGGCAGCAGCGTCGAGCTGAATCTCCACAGCGAGCTGCGCTTCCTCAACTTCAAGGATGAGCGCCAAGTCACCCTGATCAAGGGCGAGGCGTTCTTCAAGGTCACCCACGACAGCAGCCACCCGTTCATCGTCCACGCCGCAAACGGCCAGACCCGGGTCACCGGGACCCAGTTCAACGTGTGGAAATACGAAGACCAGGTCAAGGTGACGCTGGTGGAAGGTTCGGTGCTGGTCAGCAGCGGTGGCAACGCCGGCGGCTATCGCCTTGGCCCGGGCATGCAGGCCAGCTACCACAAGGGCGATTTCGAGCCCGAGCTGAACCAGAGCGACGACTACGCCAACAGCCTGGCCTGGCGCAGTGGCAGGCTGGTGCTGGACAACCTCAGCCTCGGCCAGGCGTTGCCAGTGATCAATCGCTACCTGGACAAGCCGCTGATGCTGGCCGACGACAGCACCGCGAGCATTCGCATCAGTGGCGTCTACAGCACCCGCGAGGTCGAACGCCTGGTCGACACGCTGCCCAAGGTGCTGCCGGTGTACCTGACCCGCAGCAAGGACGGCAGTACCGTCCTCAACCGCATCGTGCCAGCGCCGACCCGCGGCTGACCAGGGGCCGCCTGTGCTCCCCAGCGGCGCGTGGGAGCGATGCACCATATGGCACCGGCTTCGCCGGTGATCGCGGGGCTAGCCCGCTCCCACGCTGGCCCCTCGGAATCAGAGCGTCATCGCCGCAAACCAGCCAAACGCCAGCAGCGGTAGGTTGTAGTGCAGGAACGTCGGCACCACGGTGTCCCAGATATGGTGGTGCTGGCCATCCACGTTCAGCCCGGAGGTCGGCCCCAGGGTCGAGTCCGAAGCCGGCGAACCGGCATCACCCAGGGCACCGGCAGTACCGACGATGCATACGGTGGCCAGCGGATCGAAGCCCAGCTGCACGCACAGCGGCACGAAGATCGCCGCCAGGATCGGCACGGTGGAGAACGACGAGCCGATGCCCATGGTCACCAACAGACCCACCAGCAGCATCAGCAAGGCACCAATGCCCTTGCTGTGCTCGATCCACTGCGCCGAGGTCTCCACCAGGCTTTTCACCTCGCCGGTGGCCTTCATCACTTCGGCGAAGCCGGAGGCGGCGATCATGATGAAGCCGATCATCGCCATCATCTTCATGCCTTCGGTGAACAGGTCGTCGGTGTCCTTCCAACGCACGATGCCTGACAGCGAGAAGATCAGGAAGCCGACCATCGCGCCGATGATCATCGAGTCCAGCCACAGCTGGATGATGAATGCCGCGGCGATCGCCACCGCGGCCACCAGCAGGGTCACCGGGTTGTACTGCACGCTGACTTGCTCGACCTGCTCGATCCGCGCCAGGTCGTAGTCACGTTTCTTTCGGTAGCTGAAGAACACCGCCAGCAACAGGCCGGCGAGCATGCCTGCGGCGGGAATGGCCATGGCGTGGGTGACATTGACCCCGCTCACGTCGACACCGGCGCGGGCGACGTTGGCCAGCAGGATCTCGTTGAGGAAGATGTTGCCGAAACCGACCGGCAGGAACATGTACGGGGTGATCAGGCCGAAGGTGATCACGCAGGCGATCAGCCGGCGGTCGATGCGCAGACGGGTCAGCACGTACAGCAGCGGCGGCACCAGCAACGGGATGAAGGCGATGTGGATCGGCAGGATGTTCTGCGACGACACCGCCACCACCAGCATCAGGCCGATCAGCAGCCACTTGACCTTGCCACCGTCGGCATGGCCCTGGCGATCGATCATCGCCAGCGCCCGATCGGCCAGGGCATGGGCCAGGCCCGACTTGGCGATGGCCACCGCGAAGGCGCCGAGCAACGCATACGACAAAGCCACCGTGGCACCGCCACCCAGGCCACCATTGAAGGCCTTGAGCGTGCCCTCGATACCCAGCCCACCGACCAGGCCTCCGGCCAGGGCGCCGATGATCAGGGCGATGACCACATGCACGCGGGACAGGCTCAGGATCAGCATGAGCCCGACCGCGGCAATCACTGCATTCATGGTGTGCAAACCTCGTTACGACAGACAAAAAGCGGGTATTCCGGCGACAGACTGCGCGCAGGCAGTGGCCGGACCAGGGGATGTTGTTATGAAGGGCGCACACTCTGAAGCACAGACCGGCAGAAGTCAAAAGCGTCTGCGCCGCGGCCCTATGTAGGAAATAGACGAAAGTCGCAGGGTTTAATTGAACGTTTGAATAAAGAAAAATCCGAGCACGCCGACACAGTCGGCAGCATCAAACCTATTACAAGGGATTTTCCCCATGCCTTTGCTGCGACAACTCTCCATCCAATGGAAGATCACCCTGCTGGCGGGCCTGTGCCTGGCGGCCATCGTCACCCTCCTCGTCGGCCTTTCGCTGTACCGCATGGACCACAGTTCGGACCTGGTCAAAGCCAGCAGCATGCGCATGCTCTCCGACTCGGCGCAGTCGCGCATCGAGTCCCAGGGCGAGGTCCAGGCCCTGAACATCCGCCGTCAGTTCATGGACGCCTACCAGTACGGCGCCGGTTTCGCCCGTCAGGTGCTGTTCCTGCGTGAACAGGCCGAGAAACGCTTCCTCGACGCCTACGACCTGCGCCAGGACATGACCGCCCAGGTGCGTGCCGCGCTGCAGGCCAACCCCGACCTGCTCGGCCTGTCGCTGGTGTTCGAACCGGGCGCGCTGGATGGCAAGGACAAGCTGTTCGCCGGCCAGGGCGAACTGGGCAGCAACGAGACCGGGCGCTTCGCCCTGTACTGGTCGCAGCCGCGGGTCGGCCAGCTGACCTCGATGGCGCTGCCCGAGCACGACATGGCCAACACCGAGATCGGCCCCAGTGGCCAGCCGGCCAACACCTGGTGGGTGTGCCCGCGCAGTACCGGCACCGTGTGCGTGGTCGAGCCGTACTTCTATGACATCGACGGCCAGCGCGTGCTGATGACCAGCATCGTCTTCCCGCTCAAGGCCGGCGACAAGGTCATCGCCACCCTGTCCATCGACATCAACCTCAATAGCCTGCAGGCGTTGAGCCAGACCGCCAGCCGCAGCCTCTACGAGGGCCAGACCACGGTCGGCATCCTCAGCCCCGTGGGCCTGCTGGCCGGCTACAGCGCCGATGCCGGCAAGCTGGCCCAGCGCTTCGATCAGGTCGACCGGACCCAGGGCGCGGAACTGGTGCGCAAGCTCGCCGAAGGCAAACTGCAGATCCTCCACGATCAGCAGCGCCTGAAAGTGCTGGCTGCGTTCGAGCCGATCCCTGGCGGCAAGCCCTGGGGCGTGCTGCTGGACGTGCCGGAAAGTGCCCTGACCGGGCCGGCCGAGGCGCTCAAGGTTGAACTCGACGCCCTCAACACCAGCGGCACCCTGCTCGAACTGGGCCTGGGCCTGGCCGCCGCCATCACCGGCCTGCTGCTGGTGTGGCTGATGGCCCGCGGCGTGACCCGGCCGATTCTTGGCGTGGCAGCCATGCTCAAGGACATCGCCAGCGGCGAGGGCGACCTGACCCGCCGCCTGCAATACGACAAGCAGGACGAGCTTGGCGAGCTGGCCGGCTGGTTCAACCGCTTCCTCGACAAGCTGCAGCCGACCATCGCCGAGGTCAAGCGCTCGGTCCAGGCCGCGCGCGGCACCGCCGACCAGTCCGCGGCCATCGCCGCCGAAACCAGCGCCGGCATGGAGCAGCAATACCGCCAGGTCGACCAGGTGGCCACCGCCTCCCACGAGATGAGCGCCACCGCCCAGGATGTCGCCCGCAGCGCCGCCCAGGCCGCCCAGGCCGCGCGTGAAGCCGACCAGGCCACCCGCGAAGGCCTGGCGGTGATCGACCGCACCACCACCAGCATCGACACCCTGGCCGCCGACATGAGCGGCGCCATGGCCCAGGTCGAGGGCCTGGCACGCAACAGCGAGAAGATCGGTTCGGTGCTCGAGGTAATCCGCTCGATCGCCGAGCAGACCAACCTGTTGGCGCTCAACGCCGCGATCGAAGCGGCCCGCGCCGGCGAGGCTGGCCGCGGTTTCGCCGTGGTCGCCGACGAAGTGCGCAACCTGGCGCGCCGCACCCAGGAGTCGGTAGAGGAAACCCGCCAGGTGATCGAGGCCCTGCAGGCCGGCACCCAGGAAGTGGTGGGCGCCATGGACAGCAGCCATCGCCAGGCCCAGGGCGGTGTTGAACAGGTCGGCCAGGCCGTTACCGCGCTGCAGCGCATCGGCCAGGCGGTGACCGTGATCACCGACATGAACCTGCAGATCGCCAGCGCCGCCGAGGAACAGAGCGCGGTGGCCGAGGAGATCAACAGCAACGTCGCCACCATCCGTGACGTGACCGAGTCGCTGAGCGGCCAGGCCAACGAATCGGCGCGGGTCAGCCAATCGCTCAACAGCCTGGCCAACCAGCAGCAGGGGTTGATGGATCAGTTCCGCGTTTAAGCCTTTAGAGTTGCAGTGCCTGTCAGACCGAACGCCGCGCGGGCGGCGCTCGATTTGACAGGCACTACAAAGCTATCGCCACACCCCGCAGCCCATCGCCCATAGCTGAAAAACCTCGTCGTCTACACTCTTGCCGGAACCCACGGACCGGCACCGACGAGGCCCCGATGAAGAAAGTTCCTACCCTGCTGGCCAGCCTGCTCCTTGCCTTCGGCCTGGCCAGCACCGACTCCGCCGCTGCGGCCGAGCAACCCATCCACTTCGGCGCCATCGGCTGGGAAAGCGGTGCACTGACCACCGAGATCCTGCGCCTGATCGTCGAACGTGGCTACGGCTACCCCACCGACACCCTGCCCGGCAGCACCGTGAGCATGGAAGTGGCCCTGGCGCGCAACGACCTGCAAGTGATCGCCGAGGAATGGGCCGGGCGCAGCCCCGCCTGGGTCAAGGCCGAGCAGGCCGGCCAGGTGTTCGCCCTGGGCGACACGGTAAAGAACGCGCAGGAAGGCTGGTGGGTACCGGCCTACGTCATCAAGGGCGACCCGGCACGCAACCTCGAACCGCTAGCGCCGGACCTGCGCAGCGTCGACGACCTCAAGCGCTACCCCCAGGTATTCAAAGACCCCGAGGCGCCCGACAAGGGCCGCTTCCTCAACAGCCCCAGCGGCTGGACTTCCGAGACCGTCAACAGCCAGAAACTCAAGGCCTATGGCCTGGACAGGCTGTACAACAACTTCCGCAGCGGCACCGGCGCGGCGCTCGACGCCGAGATCGCCGCCAAGATCAAGCTCGGCAAGCCCGTGCTGTTCTACTACTGGAGCCCTACTCCGCTGATGGGCCGCTACGACCTGGTACGCCTCGAAGAACCTCCGTTCGATGCAGCCGCCTGGGCCACCCTCACAGATCCCGCCAATCCTGCTCCCAAAGGCAGCCAATCGCTGCCGGCCAAGCTCTCCATCGGTGTGTCCAAGGCGTTTCGTGACGCCCACCCGGAACTGGTCGCCGTGTTCGAGAAGGTCGACCTGCCCATCGACACCCTGAACAAGGCACTCGCCCGCATGAGCGAAACCCGGCAGAAACCCCGCGACGCGGCGATCGCCTTCCTGCGTGACAACCCTGCGGTGTGGAAGGCCTGGCTGCCCGCCGAACACGCCGCCAAGGTCGAGGCCGGCCTGTGAGCGGTGGTTTTCCCGAAGCCCTGCAATTCTCTTTCGCCGCCTGGGTCAACCGTCTGGTCGACTGGTTGGTACTGCACTATGGCGATCATCTGCGCACCGTCTCCGACCAGTTGCTGCAACTGCTGCTAGGCCTGGAAAACCTGCTGCGGCTGCTGCCCTGGTGGCTGCTGCTGGTGCTGGTCGGCCTGCTGGCCTGGCATGCCAGCCGCAGCCTGGCCCGGGCGTTGATGCTGCCACTGCTGCTGGCGCTGATCGGCATGCTCGGGCTGTGGGACAAGCTACTGCAGACCCTCGCCCTGGTGCTGGTCAGCACCGGCCTGTGCGTACTGATCGGGGTGCCGCTGGGCATCCTGCTGGCCACCCGCCCGCTGGCCCGGCGCCTGATCCTGCCGGTCCTCGACGTGATGCAGACCCTGCCGGCCTTCGTCTACCTGATTCCGGTGCTGATGCTGTTCGGCCTGGGCAAGGTGCCGGCGGTGTTCGCCACGCTGATCTACGCCCTGCCGCCGCTGGTGCGCCTGACCGAACTGGGCCTGGCGCAGATCGACCCGTCGCTGCTGCAGGCCGCCCATGGCCTGGGCGCCAGCCGCTGGCAACGGCTGCGGCGCATCGCCCTGCCGCTGGCCCTGCCGAGCATCATGGCCGGGCTCAACCAGTCGGTGATGATGGCCCTGTCGATGGTGGTGGTAGCTTCGATGATCGGCGCCCGCGGGCTGGGCGAGGACGTGCTGGCCGGTATCCAGACCCTGAACGTTGGCCAGGGCGTCGAGGCGGGCCTGGCGATCGTCGCGCTGGCCATGGTGATCGACCGCATCAGCCAGGCATACGGACGCCCCGGGCGTTGAGGCGCGCATTCGCGTATCGTAGCGCCCTCGACAAGGTGAGCCTGCCACGTCAAGAACCGGAGCCCCGCGTGTCCCTCAAAGCCCTGCGCACCCTGGTCACCATCGCCCGCCATGGCACCTTCGCCCGCGCCGCCGACCTGCTCAGCCTGACGCCCTCGGCGGTGAGCCTGCACATCAAGACCCTGGAAGACGAATTGCAGGTCGCCCTGTTCGACCGCAGCCGCCGCCAGGTAATGCTGACCGAGGCCGGGCAGCTGGCGGTGGCCCGCGCCGAAGGCATCCTGGCTGCCTACGACGAACTGGCCGACACCCTGGCCAGCGGCCCGAGCCTGCGCGGTCGCCTGCGTATCGGGGCGATCCACACCGTGCTCGCCCGGCGCCTGCCCAGGGCTCTGGTGTGGATCAAGGCTCACCACCCCGAGCTGCATGTCAGCGTGGTGTCGGGCATGTCTGCGGAACTCGCCCGGCGGGTCGAAGATGGCGAGCTGGACGCGGCAATCACCACCGAACCGGTCAGCCCCTACCCGCAAAGCCTGCAGTACACGCCGCTGTTCGAGGACCGCTTCTGGGCCATCGCCAGCCCGGATCTGGCGGGCCAGAGCCTGTCGGCGCTGCTCGCCAGCCAGCCGTTCCTGCGCTTCGACAAACGCGCCTGGGCCGGCCGCCAGATCGAACAGGAACTGCGTCGTCAGCGCCTGCAGGTCAACGAGCAGATGGAGCTGGACAGCCAGGAGGCCCTGGCGCGAATGGCGGCCATGGGGCTCGGGGTGGCGGTGATCCCCATGAGCGACGACGACCTCGAACGGCTGCCAGCCGCCACCGTGCTGCCCTTCGGTGAACCGCAACTGACCCGGCGCATGGTGCTGCTGGAACATGAAAAGAGCCAGCGGCGACACCTGAGTGCGGTATTGAAGACCGCACTCGAGGCATGAACGCTGGCGAAAGCGCCGCGCAGCTGTCATGAACAATGCATTTTTTCTCAACGGTCACTCAAGAAAACACCGTTTTTTCTGCTCACTCAACTCCGCTAGTCTGTGCCCGTACCCGGCCACGGACCACCCGCCATGCTCCACCTGCTGCTCACTACGCTCGTCCCGATCATCCTGCTCATCGCCCTGGGCACCTGGCTGCGGGTCCGTGGCTTTCTCGCCGAAACCTTCTGGCCCGGCGCCGAACGCCTGAGCTATTACGTACTGCTGCCGTCGTTGTTCCTGCACGGCCTGGCCACCGCCAACCTCGACGGCGTGCCGGTACTGGGCATGGTCGGCGTGCTGATGCTCTCTACCCTGCTCGGCGCCCTGCTGCTGGTGCTCTACCAAGGCGTCGCCAGCCATGACGGCGGCGACTTTACCTCGGTGTTCCAGGGTGGCGTGCGCTTCAACAACTATATCGGCGCGACCCTGGCCTCCGGCCTCTACGGCACTGCCGGCATCGCCCTCGCGGCGGTGGCCAACGCAGCCATCGTGCCGCTGGTCAACCTGCTCTGCGTACTGGTGTTCGCCCGCTTCAGCGCACGCCACAGCTCACCGACCACGGTGCTCAAGGCGATCTTCGCCAACCCGTTGATCATCGGCTGCGCGGCTGGCCTGTTGCTGCGGGTAACCGCCCTCGGCCTGCCGGCCGGCCTGGAGCCCACGGTCAAGGCCCTGGGCCAGGCAGCGTTGCCGCTGGGCCTGCTGTGCGTGGGCGCGGCGCTCGGCGGGGCGCGGCTGGGGCAGCAGCTCAGACCGGTGCTGGCCGCGTCGCTGTTCAAGTTCCTGGTCATGCCGGTGGCCACCTGGGGCCTGTGCCGGTTGCTCGGGCTGAGTGGCCAGGCCGCGGTGGTGGCGGTGCTGTTCCAGGCGCTGCCCACCGCCTCGTCGTCCTATGTGATGGCCCGGCAGATGGGCGGCAACGCCCCGTTGATGGCCACCATCATCGCCCTGCAGACCATCGCCGCCGCCGCGACCCTGCCCCTGGTGCTGAGCCTGACACTGAATTGAACCCGAACGGCTAGACTGTGGACAGCCCTCTCGCGGAGTCTCGATCATGCGCCTTGCGTGGATGCTGTTCGGTCTGTCCCTGACCCTGTTTGCAGGCCCCCTCCTCGCCGCCGACAACCAACAGGCCGCGGTTGCCGAAGACAAGGCGCAGGTGCTCGAGGAGAAGGTGGTCGAGGATGCCCCACCTCCCAAAAAACAGGAAACCCTGACCCCCGGTGAAGTCCAGGCCGTCGACCCGGCAGGCCAGGCGCCGATGGACGACAGCATCACCTGCCTGGCCCGCACCATCTACTGGGAAGCCAAGGGCGCCGACGCCGAGGACATGAGCGCGGTGGCCAGCGTGGTGCTCAATCGCCTCGGCCACGAAGGCTTTCCCGACAGCATCTGCGCGGTGGTCAAGCAGGGGGTGGAGAGCAAGAGCTGCCAGTTTTCCTGGTGGTGCGACGGGCGCCCCGACCAGGTCGAAGAAGCGGAGCGCTACGCGGTGGCCAAGGAAATCGCCCGCAAGGCACTCAACCAGCAGCTCAAGGACCCCACCGGCGGCGCCCTGTATTTCCATGACCGCAGCGTCCACCCCGACTGGGCCAAGGCCTATCGCAAGACGGCCCAGACCACGCATTTCCTGTTCTACAAACCGAACCAGGCCCTGGCCCGCTAGACATTAGAACCCGACCGTCGCCGATACCAGCCAGGTGCGTGGCGTCGACAAGGTCAGGCCAGTGGCGGTGCCTTCCGGCACGTTCGCCGAAGCCCAGTACGCCTTGTCGAGCACATTTTCCACGCTGGCGCGCAAGGTGATCGCCTTGCCGCCCAGTTTCAGCGCATAGCGCGCGCCCAGGTCATAGCGCTGCCAGGCATCGATCTTCTGCTGGTTGGCCGCATCCAGGTATTGGTTGCCGGTGTGGATCACCCGGGCGCCGAGCGTCAACCCGGCCACCGCCGGCAGGTCCCACTCCACGCCCAGGTTGGCGTTGACGATCGGCGCGCCGATGGCCCGGTTGCCATCGTTGCGCCCGTCGGCGGTGCGGGTCTGTTCGGCGTCCAGCAGCATCGCCCCGCCGAGCAGGCGCACGCCGGCCAGGGGTTCGCCGAACAAGTTCAGTTCCAGCCCTTGGTTGCGTTGCTCGCCATCGGCCCGCAGGTTGTTCTGCGCATCGGTGTAGTAGGCCGGCTTGTCGATACGGAACAGGCTCAGGGTGGTGCTGAAGCTGCCGGCGTCGTACTTGGCGCCCACCTCCACCTGCTTGCTGCGATAGGGCGCGAACACCTTGCCGGCGTTGTTCGCCGTCTCCGGCGCCACCTGGCCCTGGGTCAGCCCCTCCATGTAGTTCAGATACAGCGACAACCGCTCGCTGCTGCGCCACACCAGCCCCAGGGCCGGCGAGGTGGCATGTTCGTCGTAACGCTGGTCGGGCTCGCCAGGCTCGGAACTGTCGACCTCGACCCGCTGCAGCCGGGCGCCGAGGGTGAGCAGCACGCGGTCTTCGGCCAGGCTCAGGGTGTCGGCCAGAGCCAGGCTGGAGAGCAGCGTCTTGGTGTGGGTCGGGTTGTCCAGCGCCGTCGTAGTGCCGGGCGCAGCCAGGGCCACCGGGTCGAACAGATTGCTCACACCTGCGGCATAGCGCGCGCCGCTATTGTCGAAGGTCATGTCGAAGCGATTGAGGCTGATGTTCAGGGTATGGCCGACCGCGCCGGTATCGAACCAGCCCCGCACCCCGACAGTACCGGTGATCACTTTTTCCTCGCGCTGGAATGCCCGAGGGCTGACGCTGAAGCGCCCGGCATCATTGGTGACCTGCACCGCGTGGCGCAGGAAGTCGTAGTCACCTTTGCGCGCCCCCAGCGCGCCATGGACCATCCAGTTATCGCTGACATCGTATTCGCCGCGCACCGCGCCGAAAGTGTCCTCGGCCCGCGAGTAGCTCCAAGGTTGGGCGAAGTTGTGGTGGATGGCCTTGGCGTGCGGCACATTGACCCCAGGATTCAGGCCAACCCGCTCCATAGGCGCGTCGACATCGCGCTGCTGATGCCCGACATCCAGCGACAGGCGCAGGCGCTCGCCGCGCACATCGAAGCCCAGCACCGAGGCCTCGCGCTCCAGGCGCTGGTGCTCCCATTCTGTATCGCCGGCCTGACGCACCGCATTCAGACGCAGGCCGAAACGCTGCCCTTCGCCGAAACGCCGGCCGATGTCCACATGCCCTCCCCCCTGACCGGCCGAGGCATACAGCGCGGTGAACTCGGTCAGCGGCGTCTCGCCCGCGCGCTTGGGTTCTATGTTGACTCCTCCGCCAACGCTGCCATTGGGTGCCAGCCCGCCCAGCAAGGCACCGGGCCCTTTGAGGATATCGACGCGGTCGACCATTTCCATGTCGATGGAGTAGGTGGGCAGCACCCCATACAGGCCACCGTAGGCGACATCACTGTTGTACAGGCTGAAGCCGCGCACCGAGAACTGCTCGAAGCGCCCGGCGGACGGGTTGGTGGTGCGTACGGACGGGTCGTTGGCCACCGCGTCGGCCAGGGTCCGCGCCTGCTGGTTCTGCAACAGCTCGCTGGTGTAGGAGGTGATGTTGAAAGGCGTGTCCATGTAGTCTCGCTCGCCCAGCAGGCCCTGGCTGCCGCGCCGCGACACCTGGCCGCCCGCGTAGGAATCACTGGCCGAGCCGATGCCCTGGCCATTGATAGTGGTACTGGGCAGCTCATGGGCGCCGTCACCCGGCGCTATCTGGCGCATCAGGGTGTAGCCGCCCTGCCCGGCGGGCACCAAGTGCAGGCCCGAGCCCCGCAGCAATGCCGTGAAGCCCTCTTCGACAGCGTACTCGCCGGCAAGCCCATTGCTGCCGTGCCCGGCCACCAGCGCCGGGTCTACCGAGAGGTTGACCCCGGCCTGGCCGGCAAAGCGAGTCAGCGCAGCGGCCAGGCTGCCTGCCGGGATCTGGTAGCTGCGCCGTGGCGCGTCATCGGCCCAGGACATCCCCGGCAAACCCAGGGCAAGCAACAGCACAGGCGTGGACAAGGGGCGAATCAGAGGGTTCAGGGACATCCGCAATGCTCTTGTTGGAGGGTGATGCCCTGAATGACCGGTGAGCAGGAAAAAAGGGACAGCCGTCAGGCAGTATTTTCGCGCGGTGTCAGCGACACCCAGTAACGAGTGCGGTAATGCACCACCAACGGCAGGCTCGCGGCCAGCAATGCAAGGATGCGGTCGGTGTCGTCCAACTGGAAGGTGCCGGTCACCGCAAGGCGCTCCAACGCCGGGTCCCAACGCAGCAAACCAGGGCGATAGCGGCGAAGCTCACGCAACAACTCGCCCAGCCGCTGGTTGTTGGCCAGCAGCAATCCCTGCTGCCAGCCTGGCAACTGCGCATCGAATGGCTGTAAGGCACCGATGCCGCTGGCCCCGAGCAGCGCACGCTGTCCGGCATCCACCCGCGCGCCTGGGCCGGACAACGGTTGCAGATCGACCTGGCCACGGCTGACCGAAACGGCGCAACCCCGCCCGCCCAGGCGCACGCAGAAGCTCGCCCCCCCTGCGCGCAACAAGCCCTGCCGGGTCTGTACCTGCAGCGAGCCGGCGCTGTCCACGGCGATCTCGCCGGCGACCAGTTGCACCTGCTGCCGACCGAGGCTGAAATCGAGGTTCACCGCGCTGGCCGTATTCAACTGCAAGCGGCTGCCATCAGGCAACGTCAGGCCGCGACGCTCGCCGGTGGCGGTGCGCAGGTCGGCACGCCAGCTATCGACCGGCAATTGCCGATAACCCAACCACCCCAGTGGCACCAGGGTGCCCACGGCAAGGGCCTGCCCCAACAAGCGACGGCGGTCTGGATCGGGGCGGTCCAGGCAGGTCGCCGCCAACGGTGCCGGCACCTGGCTGAAGCGCTCGCGCAGCGCCTCGGCCTTCTGCCACAGCGCCTCATGGGCAGCACTGCGCTCACGCCAGCGACTCAGGCTGTCGCGCTGCTCGGCACTCAAGCCACCGGCATCCTGCAAGGCCAGCCATTGCGCCGCCTCGCGAGCCAGGCGCCGCGCCGCGTCATCGGTGCGCGCGTTCACAGCGCCACCAGCAAGCAATGCTCGTAGGCCCTGACCATGTAGCGCTTGACCGTGCGCTCACTGACCCGCAGGCGGGTGGCGATACTGGCGTAGTCCAGGCCCTCCAGCTGTGACCAGATAAACGCCTGGCGCACCGGGCGGGGCAAGCCATCCAGCAGTTCATCAAGGGCCTGCAGGGTCTCTAAGAGCACCCAGCGCTGCTCAGGTGATGGCGCCAGCGCCTCGGGCAACTGGCGCAGCGCCTCGAGATAGGCATGCTCAAGCGAACGTCGTCGAAAGTGGTTGACCAATAGCCGACGGCCTACGGTGAGCAGATACGCCCTGGGCTCGCGCAGGCTGGCCAGGGTCTGGGACTGCTGAGCGGCCAGCACGCGCAGGAAGGTGTCCTGGGTCAGGTCGGCAGCCGTCCAGGTGTCGCCCAGGCGTCGCAGGAGCCAGCCGTGCAGCCAACCGCGATGTGCCCGATAAAGAGCGCTTAGCGTGGGTTCAGGGGCCGCGGTGGACTCAGTCATCAATGGCACGCTGCTGCAGGTGTAAATGATATTTATTCTAATTGACCTCAATGCATTGGCCAATAGCATCGCGCTGGCCGGGCATAGGGCTGGATTCACCGCAGGTCGGGTATTTCACAAGGCGGTCCGCGCCACGCTTTATCAATCGAATTCAGCAGGCGGCTGGCAGTCGCCGGTAGAAGTGCGGGCGGTCCTGCCCGGGCATGCGCTTGATCCCATGTCACCAATAAACGGGGCGTCAACCGGCAGGCTTTTTGCCGCCATGCTGCTTTGGATGAGCGCTGGGGTGCCCTTTGGAGAGCCCGCCGGTTGGCTGCCATAAGCCATCTGGGTCAAGCTTGCGGCTGCCAGCGACGCGACCAGTACGATCTTTTTCATACAGTGTCCTTTCAGTGATTTCCCGGTTTGATTTGCACAGGCGAAGCGCTCCTCCTGCAGCCCGGTTGACTCTATCTTCTGTTCCTGCCAGGCAGCGTTAGGAAGAAGTCACTTCGCCACGTGAAAGCGCTTCATTAACTCGTAGGAAATCGTCCTTGAGGACGTACTGGCACCCAGGTGAAGCGCCGCAACCGTTAACGCAGCGCGGTGTGGGCTGCGCTCGGTCTCATGGCTAGCGCGCAACCCCCAGCATCCCGCGCTCGACAATGAAATCGATCACTGCCTGCAGCCCCTCGCCTTTCTTCAGGTTGCTGAACGTCCACGGCCGCTCCGGGCGCATGCGCCGGGTGTCACGTTCCATCACCTCCAGCGACGCCCCCACATAGGGCGCGAGGTCGGTCTTGTTGATCACCAGGAAGTCCGACTTGGTGATGCCCGGTCCGCCCTTGCGCGGGATCTTCTCGCCCTCGGCGACATCGATCACATAGATGGTCAGGTCGGCCAGCTCCGGGCTGAAGGTGGCGCTCAGATTGTCACCGCCACTCTCGACGAAGATCACCTCGAGGTTGCCAAACTGGCGCGCCAACGCCTCGACGGCCGCCAGGTTCATCGAGGCGTCCTCGCGGATCGCCGTGTGCGGGCAACCGCCGGTCTCGACGCCGACGATGCGCTCAGGCTCCAGGGCCCCGGCTTCGGTAAGGATGCGCTGGTCTTCCTTGGTGTAGATGTCATTGGTCACCACGGCGATCTGGTAGTGATCCCGCATGGCCTTGCACAGGGCTTCAAGCAGCGCGGTCTTGCCGGAACCGACCGGGCCGCCGACGCCGACACGCAGGGGTTGCTGATAGTTTTGCATCGTGGCTGTCCTCAGGAACGGAACAAACGGGTGTATTGGGTTTCATGGCGCGATGAAGCGATGGCCAGCAGCGGCAGGCCGCCGCCGAGCTGGTCGTCGTCAAGGCCCAGAGCATGATCAAGCACGGCAGGCAGTTCCTCGCCCAAGTCGCGTAGCAGGGTTTGCGCGGCCTGCTGGCCGAAGGGCACCAGCTTCACCCCCGCCATCACCGCACCCTCGAGCCAGGCGAAGCCATGGCCCAGGGCGAGCTGACGCAACGGGATCGACCAGTGCGCCCCGAGCCAGGCCATGCCGCCCAGCTGGCTGAGCTCGAGGCTGGCGCGCCAGGCTGGCTCCTGCCCCAATTGCCAGCCATCGAGCAGACGCGCCAGGGCGCTGCCGCGCTGCCGTTCTTCCAGGCGCAGTTCGGCGGTCTCGCGGTTGGCCAAAAGAAACTGGCTCCAGTGCGCGAAGGCGTCGGCATCTTCGGCCTGGCAGGCCTTGTACAGGCGCGCCAGCAATGGCCAGTCGAGGTGGCCGAGGGTGTCGTGCAACTGCTCGCGCTGCCAGGCGGCGAAGCCTTTGGCATCCTTCACCCAACCGGCTTCCACGGCCCACTCCAGGCCTTGCGAGTAGGTGAAGCCGCCCACCGGCAAACCCGGGCTGGCCAACTGCAGCAAGCGCAGCAGCGCCAGATCAGTGTGCATCAGCCGGCCAGCACCAGCGCGGCGCCCGCCAGCAGGCCGCCGCCGAAAGCCTTCTGCAGGGCGGCATGGCGCCGCAGCAGGCAGCCTACGCCAAAGCCCGCCGCCAGTAGCAGGCCGCTGACCGTTACA
This sequence comes from Pseudomonas soli, assembly GCF_021283165.2. Taxonomy (NCBI): domain Bacteria; kingdom Pseudomonadati; phylum Pseudomonadota; class Gammaproteobacteria; order Pseudomonadales; family Pseudomonadaceae; genus Pseudomonas; species Pseudomonas soli. Next base: position 2,782,857 of record NZ_CP128543.1, on the reverse strand, counting down.
AAACCGGCACTGAATTGCCAGAACGCGCTAGGGGTGGCTTCCACGCCATGGGCCCAACCGTGGAACAGGGCGAACACCGGCATGATCAGCGACAGCAGCAACTGACGACTCGGCACCAACATGGCCGCGGCCGCCACCAGCAGCGAGCCGAGGATCATCTGCTCCATGCCGACCACATCGCCGAACAGATGGCCGCAGACCGCGCCGCCGAACATCGCCGCCAGGGTCGCCAATGGCAAGGTCAGGCTGCGCCCCGTCAGGGCGGCCAGCACACCCGTGCCGAGCAGCATCAGCAAGTGATCGAGGCCGGTCAGCGGGTGCAGCAGGCCATCCTGCAACGGATTGCTGTCGTGGCCAGGATGGGCGAAGGCCGGCAAGGCCACCATCAGCAAAACCAGGGCGAAAGTCTTTTTCATTGTGGGCTCCGGGATGAAGTCAGGAATGGGCAGGAAGACGCACGAACGGGTGATCGTGGCCATGGGAATGGCTGTGGGGGGCGCTCTGGTAGGCACCGGCCTCGGGCTCGAATGGCGCCTGTTCGGCGATCACTTCCAGCCCCAGGCCACGCAGCATGTCGTCGAGCACATGGTCGTGCTGGAAGCGCAACAGACCCGGCTCGATCTGCAACGGCACATGGCGATTGCCCAGGTGATAGGCGGCGCGGGCCAGCAGGTGAGGATCGGCGCAGCGCACAGTCGAGACCGCCTCGGGGGCGGCAAGCACGCGAATGACCTGTTGGCCATCGGCATCGGCCAGCAATTCGCCGCCGCGCAGCAGGTGGCCGCGTTCGAGCATCAGCCCGGCCTCGCGGCCGTCGTCGAGGGTGACGCGCAGGCGGCTCTTGATGCGGCTGTCGACATTCAGGGTGACGCTGCCGGTGATGGCTTGGGCTGCAGTGATCCGGCGTGTGAGGACAATCATGTTCGCTCCTTCAGAACAGGAAATAACGCTGTGCCAGCGGCAACTCGTACGCCGGCTCGCACACCAACAGCTCGCCGTCGGCACGCACCTGGTAGGTCTGGGCGTCGACCTCGATCAGCGGTTGCAGGGTGTTGTGGACCATGTCGGCCTTGCGCACCTGCCGGCAACCGTGGGCCAGGCCGATCAGGCTCTGCAGTTTCAGCTCTGCGGGCAGGCCTCGGTCCAGGGCGGCCTGGGGCAGGAAGGTCATGCGCGTGGCATGCCGCGCCGCCCCCAGGGCGCCGAACATCGGCCGGTAATGCACCGGCTGCGGGGTTGGAATGGAGCCATTGATATCTCCCATCGGCGCCGTGGCGATCATGCCGCCCTTTACCACCAGCGCCGGCTTGACCGCGAAGAACGCCGGTGCCCACAGCACCAGGTCGGCCAGTTTACCCACCTCCACCGAGCCGACCTCGTGGGCGATGCCGTGGGTCAGCGCCGGGTTGATCGTGTACTTGGCGATGTAGCGCTTGACCCGAAAGTTGTCGCTGTAGGCGCTGTCCGGGGCCAGCGGGCCGCGGCGCAGCTTCATCTGGTGCGCAACCTGCCAGGTGCGCAGCACCACCTCGCCGACCCGGCCCATGGCCTGGGAGTCGGACGAGGTCATGGCGAAGGCGCCCATGTCGTGGAGGATGTCCTCGGCGGCGATGGTCTCGCGACGGATGCGCGACTCGGCGAAGGCGACGTCCTCGGCGATGCTCGGGTCCAGGTGGTGGCAGACCATGAGCATGTCGAGGTGCTCGTCTACCGTATTCACGGTGTAGGGCAGCGTCGGGTTGGTCGAGGATGGCAGCACATTGGCCTGGCCGGCCGCGCGGATGATGTCCGGCGCATGGCCACCGCCCGCCCCTTCGGTGTGGAAGGTATGGATGGTGCGCTCGCCGATGGCCGCCAGGGTGTCCTCGATGCAGCCCGACTCGTTGAGGGTATCGGTGTGGATCGCCACCTGGATGTCCATGTCCTCGGCCACCCCCAGGCAACAGTCGATGGCCGCTGGTGTCGAGCCCCAGTCCTCGTGCAACTTGAGGCCCACGGCGCCGGCGGCAATCTGCTCGCGCAGGGCTTCGGGCCGCGAGGCATTGCCCTTGCCCAGCAGGCCGATGTTGATCGGCAGGCAGTCGGCGGCCTGGAGCATGCGCGCCAGGTACCAGGGCCCTGGGGTGCAGGTGGTGGCGTTGGTGCCGGTGGCCGGGCCGGTGCCGCCGCCGATGAAAGTGGTTACCCCGCTGGTCAGCGCCTCCTCCACCTGCTGCGGGCAGATGAAGTGGATATGCGAGTCGATGCCGCCAGCGGTGACGATCTTGCCTTCGGCGGCGATGACCTCGGTGCCCGGCCCCACCGGTACCGTGACGCCGGGCTGCACATCAGGATTGCCGGCCTTGCCGATGGCGGCGATACGGCCATGCTTGACACCGATATCGGCCTTGACGATGCCCCAGTGATCGATGATCAGCGCGTTGGTCAGCACCAGATCCATGGCCTCGGCGGCGAGCATCTGGCCTTGGCCCATGCCGTCGCGGATCACTTTACCGCCGCCGAACTTGACCTCCTCGCCATAGATCGTGAAGTCCTTCTCGACCTCCACCCACAGCGCGGTATCGGCCAGGCGCACGCGGTCACCAACGGTAGGCCCGAACATATCAGCGTAGGCCTGGCGGGAAATGCGGCTCATGCCCTTTCCTCCAGCACGCCCATCACCTTGCCCTGAAAGCCGTGCACCTCGCGCTTGCCGGCATAAGCCACCAACTGCACGGTGCGTGATTGCCCGGGCTCGAAGCGCACCGCGGTGCCGGCCGGGATGTCCAGGCGAAAGCCTCGGGTCGGCCCGCGCTCGAACACCAGGGCATCGTTGACTTCGTAGAAGTGGTAGTGCGAGCCCACCTGTACCGGGCGATCGCCATGGTTGGCCACGCTGACGCTGACGCTCAGGCGACCGACATTGAGCTCGATGTCGCCTGCGGCGACCTGGACTTCTCCGGGAATCATGCCGGCCTCCTCAAACGATGGGTTCATGCACGGTCACCAGCTTGGTGCCGTCGGGGAAGGTCGCCTCGACCTGAACGTCGTGCAGCATTTCCGGCACGCCGGCCATCACCTGCTCGCGCACCAGCACCTCGCGACCCAGGCTCATCAGCTCGGCCACCGTGCGGCCATCGCGGGCGCCTTCGAGCACTGCGGCGCTGATCAGCGCCACCGCCTCCGGGTAGTTCAGTTTCAGGCCACGGGCCAGTCGTCGCTCGGCCAGCAAGGCGGCGGTGAACAGCAGCAATTTGTCTTTCTCTCGCGGGGTCAGCTCCATGGCGGCTCTCTCAGGTGGCCCAAATGCGCGGCGGGCACGGTGCCAGGCCGAGCACGGCCGGGCGCAGCAAGTGCCAGAGGCGCTGCAGGTTGCGTTGCAGGTGTTGGTTGTCGTGGTCGAGCAGGCGGATCACCAGCAGCGGGCCGAGCAGCGTCGCGCCGGCTGGGGTTTCGAGTTCGTCGAGGATCTGCCGCGCCCGCTCCAGCACCGTCTGGTCGGCGGGTACTGCGCAGAAGGTGGCGAGCAACGGATGCCCGGCGACCTTGTCCAGCAGCCCACCCTCGATGCGCAGGCGCTCGTGCAGGCCCGGCTCGCCGGGCAGTTCGATGCGCAGGCGGCTGTCCAGCGCGCCCTCCTCGAAGCGCTCGTTCATCACCGGACGGCCCAGGCACAGCGTCTCCCAGGCCAGCAGGCGCGCGCCGGGTTCAAGGCTGAAACGGCTGTCGAGGCCAGCGCGGGCGCCGTTGAAAAAGATACTGTCCTGCGGCAGCCATTCCAGGGTGCTGCCGGCGGCGAGGTGAAAGCGCTGGCCCAGCCGCGCTGTTGGGCCGATGCTGCGGTAGAACTTGCTTGCGCCGGGCATGGTGAGCAAGGCATGGCTGCCGGGCTCAAGGTGGACGTCAAGCTCGAGACGGTCGCCGGCGACGATGCCCCCTGGAGGGTGCAGCACATAGACATGGCATGGTGCTCCCTCCGGATAGAAAGGCCGCTGCACCAAAAGAGGTCCGACATGATGGCGCGCACCAAGCCGGGTCACGCCGTCACGCTGGACGAAGCGCAACCGCAGGTGGGCGCGCCAGCCTGGCTCTGCCTGTAGCGGGTCGATCTGTTGCGCCGACGACATCCTCAAACCCCTGAAATCCATGGCCTGACGGCCGGATGAGGGCCCTGCGCGGGGCGCTTGCAGGCGCGCCGGGCTGACCACTCGATCAATATTCGCTGGAGGGATATAGCAGGGAGCGGGCCAACTACGCAGATGAACGATGATGAAACTTTCGGACCGTCAGTCATGCCGCAAGGCTGCGGGCCAGAGCGGCTACGCCCGGACGCGCGATTCAAGTGCCTGCCGGCGTGGCGAAGTAGGCTAAAGTGACCACCCTGCCCCTTTTCGAGCCAAGGACGCCCCCATGCAATTCGCCCCCGCCATTCCGATCCTGCGGATCTTCTCGGTCGACAAGGCCCGGGAGTTCTACCTCGATTTCCTGGGCTTCCAGCTCGACTGGGAACACCGCTTCGCCCCGGACCTGCCGCTGTACATGCAGATCCACCGCGACGGCTTGATCCTGCACCTGTCCGAACACCACGGCGACGCCACGCCGGGCTCGGCGGTGTTTGCCCGGGTCGAGGACCTCAAGGCGCTGGAGCGCGAACTGCTGGCCAAGCGCTACGGCTACGCCCGCCCGCAGGCCGAGGCGGTCGACTGGGGCCTGGAAATGCAGGTGGCCGACCCGTTCGGCAACCGCCTGCGCTTCTGCCAGCAGATCGACAACGTCTGATGGCCAGCGGCAAGCGCGCCCTGGCGCGCCTGGAGCGGGAGATGGTCGCCTGCCTGACCGAAGCCTGCGCCACTGCCCAGGGCGAGATCGTCGGTTTCGCCTGGCTCACCCACCAGGTGGACCTCGACGACTTCCCCGCCAGCCTGCGCATCATCTGGGTGTTCACCGATGACACCGACAAGGCCCGCGCGCTGGCCGGCGCGGACAAGGCGCGGATGATCGCGCTGACGGCCCAGGCGCTGCGTGACGCAGGCATCGAACTGGACCATGTCGCCTGGCATGTGCGCTTCGACAGCGAGGAGGCATGTTGGCGCGATCATGGCGGGGACTGGAACCGGCGCTTGCGTTGAACCATGTGCCCCGCTCCTACAGATCTCCTACAGTTCCCGATCCGCGCCGGATGTATTAAGGTGGCGGGGTGCGCATATAAAAGCAGCCCGCCGTGTTCGGGCAAGAGCAATGAGGGTGTCATGAGTAACGAAAGCATTAACTGGGACAAGCTGGGTTTCGACTACATCAAGACCGACAAACGTTACCTGTCCGTATGGCGTAACGGCGAGTGGGACAAGGGCACCCTGACCGAAGACAATGTGCTGCACATCAGTGAAGGCTCCACCGCCCTGCACTATGGCCAGCAGTGCTTCGAAGGCCTGAAGGCCTACCGCTGCAAGGATGGCTCGATCAACCTGTTCCGCCCGGACCAGAACGCCGCGCGCATGCAGCGCAGCTGCGACCGCCTGCTGATGCCACGGGTATCGACCGAACAGTTCATCGAAGCCTGCAAACAGGTGGTCAAGGCCAACGAGAAGTTTGTCCCACCGCACGGCAAAGGCGCCCTGTACCTGCGCCCATTCGTGATCGGCACCGGCGACAACATCGGCGTGCGCACCGCCCCTGAATTCATCTTCTCGGTCTTCGCCATCCCGGTCGGCTCGTACTTCAAGGGCGGCATGACCCCGCACAAATTCCTCATCTCCGACTTCGACCGTGCCGCCCCGCAGGGCACCGGCGCGGCCAAGGTCGGCGGCAACTACGCGGCCAGCCTGCAGCCGGGCTATGAAGCCAAGAAAGCCGGCTTCGCCGATTGCATCTACCTTGACCCGCTGACCCACAAGAAAATCGAGGAAGTCGGTTCGGCCAACTTCTTCGGCATCACCGCCAACAACGAATTCGTCACGCCGAAGTCGGTCTCGGTGCTGCCGGGCATCACCCGCTTGTCGCTGATGGAACTGGCCGAATCGCGCCTGGGCCTGAAGGTCATCGAAGGCGACGTGGAAATCGACAAGCTCGACCGTTTCGTCGAAGCCGGTGCCTGCGGTACCGCTGCGGTGATCACGCCAATCGGCGGCATCCAGTACAACGGCAAGCTGCACGTATTCCACAGCGAAACCGAAGTCGGCCCCGTGACGCAGAAGCTGTATGCCGAGCTGACCGGCATCCAGAGCGGTGATGTCGAGGCGCCAGCGGGCTGGATCGTCAAGGTCGTTTAAGCCCGTGCCGTCATGAGAAGGGGCGTGCCAGCAATGGCACGCCCCTTTCTTTTTACTGCTGCGCCATCTGAGCGTCAGCCGCGGCAGTATTGCCTAGATGAATTTTTCTTAAATCGCCGGTTGTCTATTCTTTGGCACAATCAGGTCTCCACTCGCCGCCCAGGAACCAGCATGCCTCGCGTACTGACTATCGAAGACGACGCTGTCACCGCCCAGGAAATCGTCGCCGAACTGTCCAGCCACGGTCTGGAAGTCGACTGGGCAGACAATGGCCGTGAAGGCCTGGCCAAGGCCATCGCCGGCGGCTACGACCTGATCACCCTGGACCGCATGCTGCCCGAGGTCGACGGCCTGACCATCGTCACCACCCTGCGCAACCTGAAGATCGCCACGCCGATCCTGATGATCAGCGCGCTGTCGGACGTCGACGAGCGCGTGCGCGGCCTGCGCGCCGGCGGTGACGACTACCTGACCAAACCGTTCGCCTCCGACGAAATGGCCGCCCGGGTCGAGGTGCTGCTGCGCCGCAACAGCGTGCCGATGACCCAGACCCGCCTGCAGGTCGCCGACCTCGAGCTTGACCTGATCAGCCACGAAGCCCGCCGCGGCGAACAGGCGCTGAACCTGCTGCCCACCGAATACAAGCTGCTCGAGTACCTGATGCGCCACTCCGGCCAGGTGATCACCCGGATGATGATCTTCGAGGAGGTGTGGGGCTACCACTTCGACCCCGGCACCAACCTGATCGACGTGCACATCGGCCGCCTGCGCAAGAAGATCGACTCGCCCGGCCAGAACCCGCTGATTCGCACCGTGCGGGGCTCCGGCTATGCCATTGCCGAACCCGTCTAAGGGCTGGAGCTCCTCCACCAGCCGTCTGCTGGCGCTATACAGTTTCCTGTTCGTGGCCTGGAGCAGCATCCTCATGGGGGTGCTGTACTTCGAGGTCACCAGCTACCTGAACAAGCTCACCCGCCACTCGATGCTGCAACGCCAGCACCTGTTCGCCCACATGAGCGGCAAGCAGCTGGACGACGCGTTGGTCGCCAGCCAGGCCTTCGAGGAGCGCAGCTTCGACGCCTACGGCCTGTTCGATACCCAGCTCAACCCGATCGGCGGGCGCATCCGTGCAATTCCCTCGGAGCTGGGCCTGGACGGCAAGGTCCATGAGCTCAAGCGTTGCCTGGACGCCGACGATCCCCATCTGCCCCGCGACAGCTGCGATGCCGTGGCGATCAAGGTGCAGGACGGTCGCTGGCTGGTGCTGGTGCGCGACAACGGCTCGCTGTTCGTGGTGACGAGGATCATCCTCGACGCTCTGCTCTGGGGTATCTCGCTGACCTTGATCCCGGGCTTCGCCGGCTGGTACCTGCTACGGCGCAGGCCGCTCAAGCGCATCCGCGCGATCCAGGCCCAAGCCGAGCTGATCGTCGCCGGCGACCTCACCCACCGCCTGCCCCTGTCGGCCCGGCGCGATGAACTGGACATGCTCGCCGCCATCGTCAACGCCATGCTTGACCGCATCGAGCGGCTGATGCACGAGGTCAAGGGCGTCTGTGACAATATCGCCCACGACCTGCGCACCCCGCTGACGCGCCTGCGTGCCCAGCTCTACCGCATCCGCCAGCAAAGCGGCAGCGACTCCGCCGAAGGCGCGGCGCTGGACCAGGCGATCGGCGAGACCGACACGCTGATGGCCCGCTTTCGCGGGCTGCTACGCATCAGCGAACTGGAAGACCGCCAGCGCCGCGCCGGATTCGTCCGGCTCGACCCGCAAGGGTTGCTGGCGGAGCTTCATGACTTCTACCTGCCGCTGGCCGAGGATGGCGGCATCCGTCTGCACCTGGAGCAGCCTGCGCAGCTGGCGGCGCTACATGGCGACCGGGAACTGCTCTTCGAAGCACTGGCCAACCTGGTGGGCAACGCGATCAAGTTCACCCCCGAGGGCGGACAGGTGCGTATCGTCGCCAGCGAGGACGAGGCCGGCGTGCATATTGCTGTCGAGGACAGTGGGCCGGGGATTCCGGCGGATGAGCGCGAGGCCGTGTTGAAGCGCTTCTACCGCAGTGAGGAAGGCCATCGCCACGCAGGGTTCGGGCTGGGGCTGTCGATCGTCGCGGCGATCGTCGACCTGCACGGCTTCGGGCTGGAGGTGGCCAGCAGTGCGCTGGGTGGGGCAAGGCTGGTGCTGCATTGCCCGCTGGCGGGGCCGGTAAAGTAGCAGCCTGAAAAGCATCGCGGGGCAAGCCCGCTCCCACGTTGGCACCCGATTGCAGATGCGTCGACGTGGGAGCGGGCTTGCCCCGCGATTGGGCCGCACAACGGCCCCGGTTGCAGTATCAGTCAGCCAGGCGCCAGGTAGTGGTGCCCTTGCTGTCTTCCAGCACCACGCCCATGGCGGCCAGCTGGTCGCGGATGCGGTCGGATTCAGCCCAGTTCTTGTCGCTGCGCGCCTGCAGACGCGCCTGGATCAGCGCCTCCACTTCAGCGGCATCGACCTTGCCCTCGGCGCCGGCGCGCAGGAAGTCATCGGCTTCCAGCTGCAGCACACCCAACACATCCCCCAACTCGCGCAGACGACCTGCCAGGCCGGCGGCGGCCTCGGGGTCGCTGTCACGCAGGCGGTTGATCTCGCGCACCAGGTCGAACAGCACGGCGCAGGCTTCAGGTGTACCGAAGTCGTCGTTCATCGCCACGGTGAAACGCTCGACGAACGCCTCGCCACCCTGGGCAGCCACGCGCGGCAGGCCACGCAGCGCATGGTAAAAGCGCTCAAGCGCGCCCTTGGCGTCGCGCAGGCTGTCCTCGGAGTAGTTGATCGCGCTGCGGTAGTGGCTGGCCACCAGCAGGTAACGCACCACTTCCGGGTGATACTTATCGAGCACATCGCGGATGGTGAAGAAGTTGTTCAATGACTTGGACATCTTCTCGCCGTTGATACGGATCATGCCGCAATGCATCCAGGCGTTGGCGTACTGCTTGCCGGTGGCCGCCTCGCTCTGGGCGATCTCGTTCTCGTGGTGCGGGAACTCCAGGTCGCTGCCGCCACCGTGGATATCGAAGCTCTCGCCCAGGCAGCAGGTGGACATTACCGAGCACTCGATGTGCCAGCCCGGACGGCCAGGGCCCCACGGCGAATCCCAGTAGGGCTCGCCGGGCTTGACGCCCTTCCACAGCACGAAGTCGAGCGGGTCCTGCTTGGCTTCGTCGACTTCGATGCGCGCGCCGATGCGCAGGTCTTCGATCTTCTTGCGCGACAGCTTGCCGTAGCCGACGAACTTGCCGACCCGGTAGTACACGTCGCCATTGCCCGGCGCGTAGGCGTAGCCCTTGTCGATCAGGGTCTGGATCATCGCGTGCATGCCGGGGATATGGTCGGTGGCACGCGGCTCCAGGTCCGGCTTGAGGATGCTCAGGCGGCGCTCGTCCTCGTGCATCGCGTCGATCATGCGGGCGGTCAGCGCGTCGAACGACTCGCCGTTCTCGTTGGCCCGGTTGATGATCTTGTCGTCGATGTCGGTGATGTTGCGCACATAGGTCAGCTCATAGCCGCTCTTGCGCAGCCAGCGGGTGACCAGGTCGAAGGCCACCATGCTGCGACCGTGGCCCAGGTGGCAGTAGTCGTACACGGTCATGCCGCACACGTACATGCGCACCTTGTTGCCGTCCAGCGGCTTGAAAACTTCCTTGGTCTTGCTCAGCGTGTTGTAGATGGTAAGCACGAAGGTTCCTCAGCTGCCCCACGAATCGCGCAGGGTCACGGTGCGGTTGAACACCGGGCGACCCGGCTGGGAGTCTTTCAGGTCGGCGCAGAAGTAACCTTCGCGCTCGAACTGGAAGCGGTCTTCCGGTTGGGCCTGGCCCAGGGAAGGTTCCGCGCGACAACCACTGAGCACCTGCAGCGAATCGGGATTGATGTTGTCGAGGAACGTGCCGCCGTCTTCGGTCTTCTCCGGGTTGGCCGAGCGGAACAGGCGGTCGTACAGGCGCACTTCGCACTCGATGCTGCCCTCGGCCGGCACCCAGTGGATCACGCCCTTGACCTTGCGGCCCTCGGGGTTCTTGCCCAGGGTGTCCGGGTCGTACGAGCAGCGCAGCTCGACGATGTTGCCGTCTGCGTCCTTGATCGCCTCGTCGGCACGGATCACGTAGCTGCCGCGCAGGCGCACTTCACCGGCCGGCTCCAGGCGCTTGTAGCCCTTGGGCGGCTCTTCCATGAAGTCGTCGCGGTCGATGTACAGCTCGCGGGCGAACGGCAGCACGCGCACGCCCATGTCTTCCTTCGGATGGCGCGGCAGTTCGAGCTGCTCGACCTGACCCTCGGGATAGTTGGTGATGACCACCTTGAGCGGGCGCAGCACGCACATGGCGCGTGGCGCGGTGCGGTCCAGGTCGTCACGGATGCTGAACTCGAGCATCGCCATGTCGACCACGCCGTCGGAACGGTTGGTGCCGATCATCTCGCAGAAGTTGCGGATCGAGGCCGGGGTGTAGCCGCGGCGGCGGTAGCCCGACAGGGTCGACATGCGCGGATCGTCCCAGGCCTCGACGTGGCCTTCGTCCACCAACTGCTTGAGCTTGCGCTTGGAGGTGATGGTGTAGTTCAGGTTCAGGCGGCTGAACTCGTACTGGCGCGGGTGCGCCGGCACCGGCAGCTTGTCGAGGAACCAGTCGTACAGCGGGCGGTGGCTCTCGAACTCCAGGGTGCAGATCGAGTGGGTGATGCCTTCGATGGCGTCCGACTGACCGTGGGTGAAGTCATAGTTGGGGTAGATGCACCACTTGTCACCGGTCTGATGGTGATGGGCATGGCGGATGCGGTACAGGATCGGGTCGCGCAGGTTCATGTTCGGCGAGGCCATGTCGATCTTGGCGCGCAGCACGCGCTCGCCGTCCTTGAATTCGCCGGCCTTCATGCGGGCGAACAGGTCCAGGTTGTCCTCGACGCTGCGCTCGCGGAACGGGCTGTTCTTGCCTGGCTCGGTCAGGCTGCCGCGGTATTCCTTGGCCTGCTCGGGGGTCAGGTCGCAGACGTAGGCGTTGCCCGACTTGATCAGCTCCACGGCCCAGGCGTGCAACTGGTCGAAGTAGTCCGAGGCGTAGCGCACCGGGCCTGCCCATTCGAAGCCCAGCCACTTGACGTCACGCTGGATGGAGTCGATGTACTCCTGGTCTTCCTTGGCCGGGTTGGTGTCGTCGAAACGCAGGTGGCAGACGCCGCCGAATTCCTTGGCCAGGCCGAAGTTGACGCAGATCGACTTGGCGTGGCCGATGTGCAGATAGCCGTTGGGCTCCGGCGGGAAACGGGTGACGATGCTCTGGTGCTTGCCCGCGTCCAGGTCGGCCTGGACGATCGGCCGCAGGAAGTTCACAGGGACGGCGGGGGCGCCTTTGGCAGCGGCGTTTGGCGCGTTGTCGGCAGTGGGCTTGCTCATAGTGTCCTTGAATGCAGGTAGCCGGCCGGGTAGGCCGATTGAATCAAAGGGCCTATCATAGCCGAAGCAGTCAAGCTGCTGACAGCCGGAGCACCGACAAAGTGGCGCGTTTTGTCGCCGCAGCGGTCTACAATCCGGCACAATGACGCCCCAGTGGCCTGTGCCGCGGCTGCCTGATCCTGCGTCAGGTTGTCCGAGCGCAGCGCGCACCCTATTTCCCGAATGCCTTGAAAGAGCGAATTTCAGCATGTCCAAAGTCAAACTGAGCACCAACCACGGCGATATCGTCCTGCAACTGAACGCCGAGAAAGCCCCGCTGACCACCGAGAACTTCGTTCAGTACGTCAAGGAAGGCCACTACGACGGCACCGTGTTCCACCGCGTGATCAAGGGCTTCATGATCCAGGGTGGTGGTTTCGAGGCTGGCATGAGCCAGAAGAAAACCCGCGCCAGCATCCAGAACGAAGCCGACAACGGCCTGAAGAACACCAAGTACAGCATCGCCATGGCCCGTACCATGGAGCCGCACTCGGCCTCCGCGCAGTTCTTCATCAACGCCTCCGACAACGACTTCCTCAACCACAGCGGCAAGAACGTCCAGGGCTGGGGCTACGCGGTGTTCGGTGAAGTGATCGAAGGCCAGGAAATCGTCGACGCCATCGAAAAAGTCGCCACCGGCTCCAAAGCCGGCCACCAGGACGTGCCGAAAGACGACGTGATCATCGAGAAAGCCGAGATCATTGAGTGATACTGCTGATCTCCGATCTGCACCTGCAAGAAGAACGCCCGGACATTACCCGGGCGTTTCTTGATCTGCTCGACGGCCGCGCCCGCCACGCCAAGGCGCTGTACATCCTCGGCGATTTCTTCGAGGCCTGGATCGGCGACGATGCCATGACGCCCTTCCAGCAGTCGATCTGCCAGGCTCTGCGCCGGTTGAGCGACAGCGGCACGGCCGTGTACCTGATGCACGGCAACCGTGACTTTCTCATTGGCCAGGCGTTCTGCGACGCCGCCGGCTGCACCCTGCTGGCCGACCCCAGCGTGGTCGAGCTCGGTGGCGAGGCGGTGCTGCTGATGCATGGCGACACCCTGTGTACCCGTGACGTGGCCTACATGAAGCTGCGCCGCTACCTGCGCAACCCGCTTAGCCTGTGGATCCTGCGGCACCTGCCGCTGGGCACGCGGCACAAGCTGGCACGCAAGCTGCGTAGCGAAAGCCGCTCGCAGACACGCATGAAGAGCACCGAAATCGTCGATGTCACCCCCGAGGAAGTGCCCAAGGTGATGGCCGCCCACGGCGTACGTACCCTGGTCCACGGCCACACCCATCGACCGGCGCTGCACAAGCTGGTGGTCGACGGCCAGCCGGCACGGCGCATCGTGCTGGGCGACTGGGATCGGCGTGGCTGGGCCTTGCAGGTGGATGAACAGGGTTTCCAACTGGCCCCGTTCGACTTCTCCTGAAACTGCGCGGGGCAAGCCCGCTCCCACGATTCACGTAGGAGCGGGCTTGCCCCGCGCTGCCACCGACGGTGCTATTTGGCGCTGACCACCTGACCCTTGTCCCGCTCGCTGATCACATACTGCTGATACTGCGGATCAGCCTTGATCTGCGCCTCGGTGAACGGAATCGGCGCCAGTTGCTTGGCCGCGAAGGCCCGCGTCTGGTCGGCGGCATGCGCTGACGCCCGCTCGCTCGACAGCGAGAATGCCAACAGCCCTTGGGCTTGCGGGCCCTGCTCGGTGAAGCTGACCACCTGCAGATAGCTCGAACCACTGACCACCAGGCGCTTGCCCGGCCCTACCGGCACACTGACCATCGCGTTGTAGACGCCCAAGGCCTGCGGCCCGCCGGGCACCGGCGTACCATCGGCGGCCTGCTGGATCTGCCCCCACCGCTGGTCGGCGGCGATACCGGCCTCGTTCACCTGCGCAAGCGAGCCCAGCGCCGCCTCGTGCAGCAGCTTGCGCACGGCGGCCTGCTCCACCGCCAGGCCACGAGGTGTGTGCAACGGGTCGGCCGGATCGAACGGCACGCGCCAGCTTTGCGGATGCTCGGCCAGCGTGGCGGCGATGTTCATGAAATGAACCAGGCCGATACCGCTGTCCTGATCGGCTTTGCCGTTCCATGCCTGCAGGCTGGCACATACCGACTGAATGTCCGCCTCCACGCCCTTGCACCATTGCAGCAGGTCCGGCATCAGCAGGCTGGCCTGGTACACCTCGTCATCGAAGACCATGTGCTGGAGCTCGGCGCTGCCCAGCTTGCCCTTGCCCTGCAGGCGCTGCAGGGCAAAGCGGCTGCGCAGGCCCAGGGGCTGGTCGGCACGGCTGACCAGGGGCGAGAAGCCGGTCAACGGCTGGGCCGGGTTGACCATCCACGCCGAGTCGTTGGCGTGCTGTACATAATCGCGCCGCTCCAGGCTCGGCAGCAGGTTGGCCGGGAAGATCCCTGACTGGGCCGCCTGCGCATCCACCTTCCATTGACAGGCACTGCGCGAGCCGTCGAGCACCACCAGCGGGCCAGACGCGCCGGGGTTGCTGCACTGCTCCAGCATCCCCTGGTCGACATAGGGCACCACCGACTGATTGAGGTACAAGGCCTGGCCAGCAGCGTCCACTGCCAAGGTATTGACCCAGGGGATGCCCTGCAGCTCACCCACCGACGCCTTCAGCGCTTGCAGGCTGTCGGCATGGTTGATCCGGTACCACTGCTGCAATACCCGGGTATTGTCCAGGTTTGCATCGCGCAGACTGTAGGCGGCGTGCTTGTCCCAATCCAGACGGCCGGGCCATTGCACCACAGGGCCGAACTTCGACAGGTGAATCGTGCGTTCGACCTGGCTGAGTGAACCGTCCTTCCCCTTCACCGTGACCTTGAGCAGCTTGCGCTCCAGCGGCAGCGACTGGCCGTCATACAGATAGCGGGTGGCGTCCCTGGGATCCAGTTGCAGGCGATAGAGGGTGAAGTGCTTGGAGGTGTCGACCGTGTGGGTCCAGGCCAGTTGCCGGTTGAAACCGATATTTACCACTGGCAGGCCCGGCAACGCCGCTCCCATCACATCCAGTTGCCCGGGGATGGTCAACTGCATCTGGTAAAAACGCATCCCGCCAATCCACGGGAAATGCGGGTTGGCCAGCAGCAGCCCACGGCCATTGGCCGAACGCTCGGCGCCCACGGCCACGGCATTGCTGCCACGCTCGGCGGCGAACTGCGCCTGTCGCGCCAAGGCCACGCTGTAGTCGACCTCCGGGCGTTGCGCCGCCAGCTCGGGAGGCGTCGCGGCGACCACGGCCTCGACGAATTGCCCTACGCCGCCCTCGGCCAGCAAGCGCCGGGTCAGCTTGACCAGATCGCGGCTGGTGATCGGTCGTAGCCACTCCCCTGCCCCGCACTCGGCCGGTAGCCCCTCGATCCGTCGTTCACCCAGCGCACGGTTGTAGCCGTTGGCATACCCATCAAGCAGATCACGCACCGCCACCGGCTGCGCCGTGAGGAAACTGTCTACCGCCGCAGGTTCGTTGAGCCAGGTAAAGAACAGGTCACTGGAGAGGTTGTCACGCTGCTCGACCGTCTTGCCGTCGGCACCGAAATACCGGGAGCGCTCGCCATTGACCGTCAGCACCTCGCCGGCCAGCAGGCACAGGTTGTCCTGGGCGTAGGCGTAGCCGATGCCGTAGCCCAGGCCGCGCTCGTCCTTGGCCAGGATGTGTGGCACGCCGAAACTGGTGCGACGGATCTGCGCGGACGCCTCGCCATCGGCCTCGCGCGCCTGCAGGGTCAGGCTGGCAGCGACCAGGGCGGCGGCAAGGCCCAGGCGAAACAGGGGAAGAGGGATCACAGGCACTCCTCGTGCTTATCGGGGTCATCCCGAACAGACGAATGGCCAGATGAAAATTTTACGTTCAACGCGGTGCTGCAACGTTCTCAACAGAACATGTCAGATTTTTTTCACCGGGGGTTGCAGTTTTGTCGAGCTCAAACGTCTTTAGATGTGAGGCACCCATGATTTCGGGACAGTCCACGAAAAGGAGCATTCACATGTACAACCCGCAACAATCGCTAGCGGCGCAGCCTGCGCCCAGTCAGGCCGCCGCCCCCCAGGAAGAACGCGTGGGCAACGAGCAAATCCGCGAGCTGCTGCGCGCCTACGGCCTGCGTACCAGCCTGATCCGCCTTAAGGTCATCGACGCCCTGCACACCGCCGGCCGCAGTGGCCGCAGCATTGGTGTGCGTGGCGTGCATGCGCAACTGGAGCAACTGGACATCCCGCTGTCGTTCCTGAGCGTGCGAGAGGTGCTCAAGCGCTTGTGCAGCGAAGGCGTGATCAGCCTGGGCAGTGACAAATGCTACAGCCTCAACCCCCAGGCCCGAGCCGTGCTCGAGCAACCCGCCTCGCGCTGAGCGCATGGCCGGCAAGGATATGCCGGCCCGCCTGCTTCAGGGTTTCACCTTGCGCCGCAGGATCCCGTTGATCACCACCACGACCACCGCAATGGCGATGGCGACGTACTGGAATGTCTGCTCGCTGATAGTGCCCTGCTTCTGCAGGTAACTCAGACCGAGCATGATCCCCAGCACCACCAGGATGATCAGGATCGAATATTTCAGGCGCTGCACATGTGTCATCGGAGGTTCCTTGCGACATCGGGGACATGAGGCTCCAACGGAGCCGCCGCCATGATACCTCGGCTGCTTTCCCCTCGCTGCAGTTCCTGCCTGATCCTCACACGACAATCTCCCAGTTCGGTCACAGCCTGGCGAGCGCATCGAGATACGCCCGTGGTTGCATGTCTAGGTAAGCTACCCAATTCGCCATCATGGAACCCTTTCTCTAGATGGTTTAGGGCCTGTAGCGCAAGGGTGAAGGCATTTCCCACTTCAAGACACCCGATTGCCCGCAAATGACAGACAAGGACGACTACAAGCCCCGGTCCGCTTCGCGCCTAGCGACCCTTTCCGTCGCTGTTCGAAAATCCGCCTACGCCACGCGGGCCATCCCGTGGCAACCCTCGCCGCAGCCGGTCCGAGCCTCGGCGTCGGCCAAACCCAATGACGGAAGGAACCATTACGTGGAAATGCCAGACCTGAGCAACATCGACCTCACCCAACTGCCTCATTCGCTGCAGGCGCTGATCGAATGCATCGGTCTGGACAGCGCCTACCGGCTGACGCATGCCTTTGGCGGGCGCCCGAAGTACATCCCCAAACATCGCCGACGCACCAAATTGGCCGATGTGCTGCCGCCAGAAGCGCTGGACGCGCTGATCCAGCGCTTCGCCGGCCTTGCCCTGGAGATTCCCAAGTCCGACCACTTCCAGCGCCAGCTGCGCAACCAGCAGATCCAGCGGGAGAGCGCCAGCGGGCTGTCACGCAGCCTGCTCGCCGACAAGTATGGATTGAGCCTGCGACAGATTGGCAACATCCGTAGACAGGCGTAGCCAGCACCGCCCTGGACTTGGCCGAAGCGGGTGACGCCGGAACCTGCCAGTGGCGCTGAGGAGGCGCTGGACCAATTTGTCGCAATCGACCGTCTGAAGATCAGACACGGATCAAGTCGATGCAACAGCGACCTCGGTCTACTTTTCGCCTTCCTCGAGCGGTGTGCTCCACAGCACCAGCTCAAGCGCCGCGGCGATCTGGATACGGTGGTCGGCAAATGGAATGGGCAGCAGGTCCTGGGCGCGTTCCAGGCGCCGCAGCAAGGTATTGCGATGCGTACCCAATACTTCGGCGGTCTGGGTGATATTGCAGCCATGGGCCAGGAATGCCCGCAACGAATACTGCAGCACCACCGGCTCTGAAGCCAGGCGCCCCAAGGTACTCAAGACAAACTGCCTGGCCGCCCGGGCGTCCTGTGTCATCAGCGACACCATCCTCAGCTGATCGATACTGGCCACAGGCGGCGCGCCCGCCAGGCGCCCCATCAGCCCCTGGGTGGTCAAGGCTTCCAGGTGGGAGCGACGGAAACCGTTGAGCCCCGCCGCAGGGGCGCCCAGTGCCGCACGAACGCCTGGGTACTGACGAACCACGCCTTGCAGCGCATTGAGGTCCAGAGGCCTTGTCGCAGCACTCCAGCCCCATAAGGTCGCAGGCCCGGCGAACACCACCAGCGGCGCCCCCGCCCCCGTGAGGCTTGCCAGCGCGCGCGCCATGTCCTCTAGCGGACGAATGTGCGCTTCGGGCGTCTCGCTCCACACCAGAAAGGCCTGGTGCTTCTGCGCAAGGCCGTAGCCCAGGCGCCTGGCGAACTGCTCGGCGTCGACATCGCGGCCGTCGAGCAGGCGACTGACCAGGCTGCGTTTGTCGATGTGCTCATCATGAGCCTGGGCGTGCTTTTCCTCGAGAATGATCCGGGTGATCACTCGCATGTTGCTGTCGATGAACTCCGAGATCGAGCGCGAGGAGACGTCCAGTAACTCCTCGAGCAGCGCCGGGTCCTGGGTCAGGCCGAACGCCATCTTCATCCATAGTTCCCAGGCGGTGTTCTGTGTCGACCTGGCGACATTCATCAGCAGTTCAGACAGCCCGCGATGGGCGAGCTCCCGTGCCGTATCCACCATGTCAGCCGATACATAGGGTTCCACCGGCTCGCCTGGGCGCTGCATGTTGGCGTTGGCCCAATGCAACAACTCTGCTCGATTGGCGCGCCGACACGCGGCCAGGATAACCGGGTCCTCCAGCAACCTTGCGTCTTCCGGAGACGCGAAAAGCGCCTGGTTGAGCCGCTCGACCCACTCCGGCGGCAGGGCCTGGGCACGTTCGGCGCCTTTGCGGAT
This sequence comes from Pseudomonas soli, assembly GCF_021283165.2. NCBI lineage: Bacteria > Pseudomonadati > Pseudomonadota > Gammaproteobacteria > Pseudomonadales > Pseudomonadaceae > Pseudomonas > Pseudomonas soli. The sequence goes on along the minus strand of NZ_CP128543.1, from coordinate 2,764,391 downwards.
CAGTTCACGCACCGCTTCGGACGGGCGTGGCCAAGGGGAGGGAGGAAGGCTCATAGAGAGTGCAAAATGCTCAAAAAAATGAGGGAAAATGGTGCTTTTTGTACCTTGGCCACAGGCCGGTGGAAACATAGCATGAAGCCACTGCCTGAGCAAAAAGCACAAGGAAGGCATCTGCCACGCCATGTCCCTTGTTCGGGTTGGGCGCCCTGCCAACCGGCCAGCGCGACAATGCCTTTGAATCGGAGTGTCAACATGTCAGTCCCCGAAAAGAATCCTCCACTACTACCCAGCGTAACCCGCTCGACTTCGCCTGAAGAGATCGTGCAACTCAGCGATCAGGTCGGCGCGGTCATCATCCGCAACTTCATGACCCCCGAACAGGTAAAGCGGATCAACCAGGAGGTCGACGCCCCACTCAAGGCCTTGGACGCAGGTTCCAAGCACGAACACGAGCTGATCGTCGAGTTCCATGGCCGACAGACCAAACGGCTGACCAACCTGGTAACCCACAGCAAGACCTTCCGCGAGGAAATCCTCGATGACGACCTGTTCCACGAATTAGGGCGCGTGCTCTATCAGTCGGACGCTGGCGACTGGTGGCTGACCACCGCGCAACTGATTGAAATCGGCCCGGGCAACAAAGCACAGATGCTGCACCGTGACATGGCCCAGTACTACCCCTACGTTGCCATGAACAAGCATGCGCCGCGGGCCATCGCCAACCTGATGCTGGCACTGACCGACTTCACCGAAGAAAACGGCGCTACGCGTCTCATCCCCGGGAGCCAGGATTGGGATGATTTCGGAAACGTCGGCACCCCGGAAATGACCATCCCTGCGGTGTTGAACGCAGGCGATGCGGTACTGTTCGGCGGCAAGGTCGTCCATGGTGGTGGCGCCAACGTGACCGCCGGTGAGTTCCGCCGGGGCCTGACCATTCCACTGCAGGCTTCGATCCTCACCCCGGAAGAGGCTTATCCGTTGATCGTGCCGCTGGAGGTGGTCAGGACGCTTTCTGCGCGCGTGCAGAAGATCATCGGCTTCCGCTCACAGTATCCTGCGGGCAGCCCAGGCCTGTGGCAGCATAACTACGCTGACCTGGCGGACCATCTGCAGCTGTAACGCGATTGATCGATTGGGGACGGACCACCTGCCCCCGGATATGCCTGCTTGGTCAGTAATGCCCTGCCCACAGCTCGACCGCGTCCTACCCTCTCGCAAGTGGTTGATGATTGGCATTCGGCCTGGGTCGTTTTGCGACCCAAGCCATGATCAGTTCGTCGGTTAACGCCTCACTTCTGGTACGGCATCACGCCACGGCGCGAGAACAGCACAGGCGTACCCTGTGCATCGAGCAGCACCGCCGTCAGCGACAAGTCATCCGCCGACTGCTTTTCCTGGAAATGCCGCCCGCCATCCTCGCTCAGCATCATCAGCCCATCCAGCCCGACCACCAGCACTCGGGAACCCGCTACCGCCATTGCGGTGACGGAACCTTTACCGTGGGTAGGCAATCTGCGCCATCCCGTCCCTTCCTTTGTACCCTGCAGCAACGTGCCTCGCTGACCGCCGAGCAAGAGGCTGCCGTCATCCAGGACAGCCCCCGACCACAAGCTGCCTGCGTAGCCGGTATCCAGGTAACCCCAGCTTTTGCCTTGGTCCTCGGAGTGCAGTAGCTGCCCATGCTCGGCGGTGGCGTACAGCGTGCCGTGGCTGCCGGCAAACAGCCCCATCAGGTTGAGATCGGCCTTCCTGGCCCCCGGGGGCGGCGGCAACGATTGCTCGGTCCAGGTCTTGCCACCATCTTCGGTGATCAGCAGCAACGACCACAGCCCCACGGCAACGCCCTGTTGGGCGTTGAAGAAATGCACGTCGAACAGCGGCCGATCTACGTCGCTGGACAAGCGCTGGATTTGCCACGACTCGCCACCGTCGGCGGTGGCCAGGATCGCCCCCCAATGGCCAACCGCCCAGCCACGCTGGGCGTCGACGAAAGACACACCTGTCAGTTGGGTCGACACCGGTACCGAACGTGCCTGGCGAAAGCGCTTGCCCTGATCGTCCGACAGCAAGACCACGCCGTGGTCGCCGACCGCGACCACGCGCTCCCCGGCCCACACGGCATCCAGCATGGTCGCTTGCGTGGCATTGCTCGCCTGCACGGCAGGCACTGCCTGCAAGGGCTCGGCCCGAGCAGACAGCAACGGCAATGTCGCGGCGAGCACCGCCGCGATCAATGAACCCCTGAATCGCATGTTTCTCTCCTCAGTGCAGCAGCGCGCCGATCATGCGCACGGGGCGCTTGCGCGGGAATACCCGCTCCAGCCAGACCGCGAATGCCGGCAGTACGGTCATGGCCATGACCATGTTGACGATGAACATGAAGGCCAGCAGCTTGCCCATGTCCGCCTGGAACTTCAGGTCGGAGAACGCCCAGGTGGCCACGCCCACCGCCAGGGTGATCGCGGTGAAGATGGTAGCCACGCCCACTTCGAGCAACGCGTGCTCGACCGCTTTGGTGATCGACTGGCCATGGGCCAGGTGCAACTGCAGGCGGTTGTAGATGTAGAAGGCGTAGTCGACGCCGATGCCCACGGCCAACACCATCACCGGCAAGGTGGCGATGGTCAGGCCGATCTGCAGCTCCTTCATGAACCAGTAGCCAATGAATGTACCGATGGTCAACGGCAGGCAGCACACCAGCACCGCGCGCAGGTCGCGGTAGACCGCGAATACCAGCAACGCGATCGCGGCATAGACATACAGCAGCATGGGCGTCTCGCTCTTCTCCACCTCCTCGTTGATGGCCGCCAGGACACCGGCGTTACCCGAGGCGAGGCGGATCGCCAGGCCCGGTTGCGAATACTCGCTACGAAACGCCTTGACCGCCTCCACCACCCGGTTGATCGTCGTGGCCTTGTGATCAGCCAGGTACAGGTGCACGGCGGACATGCTGCAATCGGTACGCACCAGTCCAGGGGTGCGCGCCACCTCGGTAGCCAGCGCCGCGTAGTTCATCGGGTCGATGGGCACCACGGCCATCTTCGGGTTGCCTTCGTTGTAGCCCTCGTTGAACTGGCGCAGGTTGCTGGAGAACGACGCTACCGACAGCACGCCAGGCACGCCCTGCATGGCCCAGACGAAGCGGTCCTGGTACTGGCCCGCAGCGACATCCTCGCACGCCGCCGGCACGCCTTCGCCAGCCTCCCCCGGTTTGGCTTCGAACACCACGCTGAGCCAATCCAGCCCGATGTCATAGTTGTTGGCGATGGACACGGCGTCGCGGTTGAAGCGCGAATCCTCGCGCAACTCCGGGGCCCCGGCCTGCAACGAGCCGACGACACGGTCATGGCTTTGCCAGATCGCCACCAGAAAGATCACCAGCGCCACGCCCAGGACCCACTGCGCGTTGCGCCACTCGGCCAGCCGCGACAGGCCACGCAGCCAGCGGGTACGGCGCTGCCGGGAAATTTCCTGGGCCGCCGCGTACTCGTCGTCGACCCGCAGCATGGACGCCAGCAAAGGCAGCATCAGCAGGTTGGTGATGATCTTGTAGGCCACTCCGAGCGATGCGGTGATCGCCAGTTCCCGCACCATCGGGATCGGGATCAGCAGCAGCGTCACGAAAGACACCAGTGCAGTCACCAGTGCCAGCGTTCCCGGGATCAGCAAGCCGGTGAAGCTCGAGCGTGCCGCCGCTTCGGCGCTCTTGCCGGTGGCGATCTCGCGGACAATGAAGTTGATCTGCTGCACGCCATGGGACACCCCGATGGCAAACACCAGGAACGGTACCAGCACCGCCAGCGGGTCGAGGCCATAGCCCAGCAAGCGCAGACTGCCGAATTGCCAGACCAACGAGGCCAGAGAACACACCAGCGCCAGCAAGGTGAAGCGCAGTGAATGGCAATACCAGTACACCGCCGCCGCGGTCAGCAGCAGCGCCAGCAAGCAGAACTCCAGCACCGCCGAAGCGCCGTCGGCGATGTCGCCGATCTGCTTGGCGAAGCCGATGATCTGCACTTCGAAATCGCCATCTTCGAACTGCTGGCGTAGCTCTTTTTCCAGGCGGTGATTGAACGCGACATAGTCCAGATGCGTCCCATCGGCCTCGTACTCGTTGAGCTCCGCGGTGATCATCGCGCTGCTCTGGTCACGCGACACCAGGGTGCCGATGAAGCCCCCTTGCGCGGTGGAGTTGGCGATCGAGGCGATGACCTGGTCGTTCAGGTGCTCGGGCGAAACCGTGCCCGGCACCAGCGGATCGGCGCGAAAGCCTTCTTCGGTAATCTCGTTGACGAAGGCATTGGGCGTCCACAACGAGCGCACGCTGCTGCGCGAGATCCCCGGCAGGAAGCTGATCGCCTGGGTCACCTCATACAGTCGCTTCAGCCCAGGGGCGCTCCAGATATCACCTTTGCGAGCCTTGACCACGATGGTCAGGCGATTGGCGCCCATCAGGTCGTTGCGGTACGTCTCGAAGGTCTGGATGTATTCATGGCCGACCGGCAACTGTTTTTCGAAGCCGGCGTCCATACGCAACTGCACCGCGAACCAGGCCATGACCAGGGTGAACACGGCCAGGCCCGCCAGCACCAGCCGCCGATGTCCGAACAAGACCCGCTCGACGCGTGGCAACACGCCACGCGCCTGGATCCCTGTCAGTTTTACAGAACCGTTCACAGGAGGCCTCACAAGGTACGGGAGATCGCGATGCCGACATAATCGCGGTCACGATACAGCTGGTCGTAAGGGGTATCCCCGCCCATGAACTTGGCGTAGTTCAGGGACACCTGCCAGCTGGCCGGGTTGCGCACGAAATTCAGGTAGAAGTTCATGCTGCTAGCGTCCTTGGTAAAGGTGGCCGTGAGGTTCGGTGTACGCCCGCTCAGCGAGCGTGCGTAGAACACCCCCGGGGTGACCTGCCAGCCCGGCAGCAAGGTGCCGTCATAGGTCATGCTGAAGTCCAGGTTGATGCCCGACGAGGTCTTGTCGCCACGCGACTTCGGCGCGGTCGCAGGGTCCAGCTGCCAGGCATTGAGGCCGGCGGCGAGCGGCTCGCCGTTGACCTGGTCATGTAGCCCCGGGTACTTGATGACCACAAGTTCGGTGAGCAAGGTACCAGTGCTTGCGCCAGTGAAATCCAGCAGCGTCGGCGAGTTGGACGGCGTGAAGCTGTAAAGGCCGGTCAGGTGCCACTGGAACTTCTTCTCGTCCTTCCAGCATTTGCCGCCATTGCTCGAACACAGGTCGACGACCGGGTTGAGCATCACCGAATCCTTAGGCCGGTAGGACAGCTCGGTACCGACGGCCCAGTCGCCGATCGGCATGTTGGCGCTGACGCCATACATCATCCGGTCTTCCTGGTAGCGCCAGGAGGGTGCGGCGGCAAAGGTGTCCGGGTCGAGAATATCCACGCGCAACGACGGCGTCTTGTCGTGGTAGCGCATCACGTAGAAGCCATAGTTGACGTCGCTGTCCTCCGGTTGCCAGCGCAGCGAAAGGCCCCACTGGCCGCTGTCCCGGGCTTTGTTCTCGGAGAACCCGTACTCGCCCCTGCCCTCGCCGAGCGCGTTGGTGGTGGACCAGTAGCTGCCCACCGGCGGCAGCTCGCTCTTGTTCCAGCGGAATTGATAGTAGGCCTCGACGTTGACCCCCGAGCCCAGGCCGGAGGCGACACTGAGCATCGGCGCCGGCAGCACGGCCTCCTTGAGCTGCACCCCCGGACGGGCCAGGGCTTGATAGTCGTAGGCGTTGGTATTGTTGATACCCCCAGCCACGAACAGGCTCTCGCCCCAGTTGATCACCTGGTTACCCAGGCGCGCCCGGACACGCTGCTCGCCCACGTCAAAGCCTTTGCTCACCCACAGATCGAGCAGGCGAGCCTTGAAGGCGAGATCGTCGCGAGCATCTTTGCCAAGGCCGCTGCTGCCGATGCTTTCAGGGGTGTTGAACGAGCGCGTGCCAGTGGTATCGGTGGCCGCGAAGTCACGGATCCAGGTACCGCGCGCCATGAAGGTGACGTCCTCGGGCATCTTCAGCAACAGCTCGTGGGTACCCTTGAGATAGTTGGTGAACATGTCGCCGCGGTCGTAGTTCAGGTCGCCCTGATCCGCAACGCCCGAGCTCTGCGCCAGGCAGCCGGACGGCACATTGTGCCCGGTGGCCCCCTGGTTGATCAGGTTGCAGCCGCGCGACTCCGTACGTACGCCCATGCCGGCGGTGATGGTGGAGTCGAACGAACCATTGAGGGTTTCGGTTTCGAAGGTGAACCCCATTGCCAGTGGGGTGGTGCACACGATGACAAGGCCTGATGCTTTGCTAATTATTCTTTTCATTCTGGCTCTCGATCTGACGTCGTTCTTTAGCGTTCGCTGATGGCTCGCAGGTTATCGGAGGTGTAGAAATCGCGTTTCAGGCGTGGGCTGCTACCTTCATCGGTGAGCCAGCGGATATCGTTCTTGCCAGCTCCGACCGAGGTCATGTCGAACAGGTAGCGGCCATCGACCAGGTTGTACTGGACCTGGGCCTGCACATCGCAAGTGCCGGTTTCGTACACAGGGATCGAGAAGCCTTCACGCACTTTCCAGATCTGTCCTTGCTTGTCGTAATCGACAGCCAGCAGCGGGTTCCAGCTATCCTCGTCGATGTAGAACATGCGTTTTGGCGCCTGGTGGCGCATGCCCTGGCGCACATTGGCTTCGACCACCCAGACCCGATGCAACTCGTAGCGGCGCGCCTGCGGCGCGATTGAATCGTTGCCGGCGAACGCCTCCACCTTGGCGGCGGTGTCATAGGCACCGAAGGCGTTGTAAGGCACCAAAAGCTCCTGTTTACCGACCAGTTTCCAGTCAAAGCGGTCCATGGTGCCGAAGAAGACGTTCGCCTCATCGACGTTGTACTGGTTGTCCAACCCGATCTGCGGCGCGTCGTAGGAATACGACGGCATGCGCCGCACGCGACGCTGGCCAGGGAAGTAGTAGAACGTCGTGGCCTGCTCGCCGGCGACAGCCGTCTGCACCCCTGCCTGCCCAGCCAGCGCCGCTGGCTCCCGATAACTGGAGAACGTGGCATTTTCCAAACGGCCAGTTGCGGAAAAGAGTTCACTGCCTTTCTTTCCCCACGGCGTGAAGAAGAAGGTATCCGACGACTGGCGTAACCACTCCCCGCCCTTGCGCGGCGAGATGCCTGAAATGCTTTTTGGAATTTCTACACCAAGGCCGTGATAGCGCATCTTCATGTTCCACATCACCTCAGCACCAGTGCTGGGCAGAGGGAACGGGATGCCGGGTACGTGAGCCTCTACGAGGGCAACCCCTGAAGGGTCGAGCTTGGCGAAGCCAAGGTTCTGCCGTGTGTTATCCGCCACGAAGTCCGGCACGCCGCAGCTGCGTCGGGTCGGATAGACCTCCATGCGGTAGCCCGGAATCTTCTTGAACAGTTCAAGCTGACCCGGGGACAGCTTGCTCGCGTACTGCGCCACGTTGCTCGCATCGATGCTGTAAAGGGGCTTATCGCTCCTGAACTTCCAGTGCTCGGCGCGCATCTGGCCGTAACTCCAGCCCTCCCCTTGTGGCCCCGGCGTGGACCACGCCGGAATATCCCCGCTTGAATTGGCGGCCACCTCACCGCCCAGTGGCGTCAGTTCGGAACCCAGCTTCTGGGCGCCCTGAGACGCGGCCTGCACCGAGCAAATCGCGCCCGATACAGCAAGGGTAATCAGCAACTGCCTGAACATTCGGCGGGTAGAAACATCGCGTTCACGCACTGTGGATACTTTTTTCATAATAGGCTCCTCGGAAAAGGGCCTGCACCGGCAACCCAACCTTTGACAAGGAATTCGGCACCTATCGCAAGCTGATCAACTGACATGATCATATGACCATGTCGATTGATCATGAAGCAAAGCATATGCCAGAACTCTTCACGCCATCATTAGTTGATATAAATCAGCCAGTTAGTCACAACACGCTTTAGATAAGCTACGAACACCTGCCCTTTAATGGGAAATAAAGGAACAAGTGTTACCAGTGCACGCCCATTCCTGGCGCATTTAAGGCACCGCTTGCAGCCACCAGCCCTATGTCCAAGCGCGCCCTAAACATAAATTTACGCCAAAAAAAACCGCCCCTAGAGGCGGTTGAAACGGCAGGCTCCTGGCCCGCCATGGAGTAACTTCATAGACTGAAACAGCCGAATAAACACGGTCTACTCAAAGCGCGCAAGATGCCGCCTTAGTTGGATTTTACTGGCGCGCTCAAGCGCACCATAGGCATAGAATGACTGCACGATCGAGTACGACCACGTCAGAAAAGCCAGCGTCATGAAAACCATCTTTGTGTCATCGCCCGCAATCGGGAAGAAATCATAGCGCAATGCTATCGTCAATCCCGCCACACCACTCAAAGTGGTGGCCAGCGCATGCAGAAGCTCACCGGCACGACACAGCCGCCAGACAAAATAGGCCAGGTAGGTCGTGTAGACCAACCACATCCCTACATAAAAATAAGGGAGGAAGGCCTTGAACGAGGCCGACATAAAGTAAATGGCCGCGACCACGAAGCCAGCCAGGAATAGCAAAATGTCACTCACCGGAGACGGCTTGTAGTCATGCGTAACCGACATCAAACCGAGCGTTGCAATCACAGGAATCCCAACACCTCGAGAAAAGGCATCAAGAAACATGGCGACGTTATAATTAGCCTGCCAACCGGTAACGATAAAGACCGCGAAATTTGTCGCCGATATTCCTACAATCAAAAACTCTCCACCGATTAGATAGTTTCCTCTCCCGAAAAATGCCACCCCATAGAACAGACCGCAGATAATTAGCAGTACACATGAGACCAGGATGCCCACTTCTATCAGTTGCACGAAAACAACCTCTTAATCTGGAGGGCGACACCATATTGTCATTCGACAGAGTTCCGTAGGCCAATGGACACCATGGGCCACCTGGAAAATGCTGGCTAAGTTACTGACCTGCTCCAGCAACTGCATTTATAGGGGCAGGTCAGCCAACCGTTAGTTGACCAGGGCCCTCAGGTCACTATCAATTTCCTTTAGCACTTCTGGCGAAATCAATCCGCCAGAGTATTTCGCCGCTGTCACCAAGGCAAAGCCGCGGGCCATGCCAATTTGCGGATGCTTACTGATACCGGGCACGTGCTTTTCAAGTACCTGGCTCGTATTGTTGTTATCCAGCAATTCGCCTACTTTCGAGTCGATTGAAAACGCCATGGTCTTATCTCCTTGGTTGCGCCCTGTCGGGCAGAAATTCAATACGCAGCCAGCCGTGCAAGCCCAAGCACTCAGAAGTCTTTCCCTGGTTCGGAAAAGGCAGGCATGCCCAGGAGCTCCTGCGGGTCACGCATCTGACCATCGATTTCCACCCAGCCCAGCAGCGTAGAGCTCACACTCCAACCCAGAAGGCGCTGCATTTCTGCAGGAAGTTGGCGAATCCGTTCAATGGGGATGGAAAGGAAGTGATTCTCTTCAAGGCGCAGGATGGCCAAGTCGTAGGCCATGGTCAGGCCAGTCCGAGGAGACGACGTGGTATTGGCGCCACCGCCGTGATAGACCGAGCCCAGCCACAGCAGCGCAGAGCCTGCCTTCATCTCAGCGGCGATGGTTTCTTCCTGGGTCGGCATGCGCTCGTCATCCCATTGATGACTACCCGGAATCACTCGCGTCGCCCCGTTTTCTTCGCTGAAATCCGAGATGGCCAGCATCATCTGCAGGCGGGCCTCGCGTCCGAACTGGGGATGTCGCCACAGCGAAGTGGCGTCGTCTCGATGCAAGGGCTGCAGGCCTTGGCCTGGCCCGATTTGAATGGCCTGGGTAATGCTGAGTTGAATGTCAGGCGCCATTTCGATGCGGTCGCTGCCCACCCATACATGGGTTGGTGTCTGAAGAATCTGCCTGGCCGCGCCGATGAACAATGGGTTTAGTGCAACCTCCACCGCGATGTCGCTTCGACCGATGATGCGACCGACACGGCGCGTCTGCGTACCGGCGAAATAGGGGTCTTCTCCGCAGGGCGTGACATTCAAGTAGGTGTCCAGCTCCTCGGCGAGGCACTTGAGCGTCTCTGGCGAGACGAAATCGGAAATGATGACCCCGCCGTCACGCCGGATGATTTCCACCACCTGTTCAACCGACGAGTCACCACTGACCGTCGAGAGTTTTCGTGTATCCATCTGCCTTCTACCTGTCCGGTTTTGTCATTGTTCTGTCCAGCGAGCCCGGGCAACGGCGTCGTCTCACCGGAGCCGCCAGCACAGTCACCTCTTGCGCCACTACCGAAGCCCTTGATCACCTGCTCGGCGTTGCCATGATTATTTAATATAGTCATTTGATCAAGTCATTTGATCTAGGTTTTTTGTAACCCTCCCGCGGCCGCCTCGACCTCAGTGAAATCCAGCGCTCGGCATTCGTTACTGGCAATGACCACATACCGGCCGCCAAGGTGCGGACACAAACGGCTCCATCCACCCATCTCATGGAACAGGCAATGACTTTGCGATAGCATTCGTCACCGCCGACGCCGGCACCGGCGGTTGGCGCAATGCCGACAAGGGAGAACGCTGAATGGCTCGGATAGGCGCAGAAGAACGCAGACAGGATTTCATTGAAGCGACCATCAAGGTGATCGCGGAACATGGCATAGCCAACGCCACGACGCGGCGCATCGCGGCAGCTGCGGATTCACCGCTGGCATCGCTGCATTATGTTTTTCACACCAAGGAGGAGTTGTTCTATTCGGTCTACGAGTCTTTGATCAACATGCCACAGCAATCGCTGCAGGCGCCGGCAGACGCCCTCCCCGCCGACTCGGTGGGAGATATGCTGCGCCAACTGGTCAAGTGGTTCATCGCGCACCCCGAACGGGCCATCACACAATTCGAGCTCTTCTTCTGGAACCTGCGTAACGATCCGCAGATGGCAGCCAAGATCTATATCGTTTCCCTCGAAGCGACTCAGCAGGCCATCCAGAAGGCAACCGGCGATGCGCTGGACCATGCCGCACGGACCACTGTCAGTCGGCTACTGATCAACCTCTTCGATGGCTTACTGCTCTCCTGGACCGCCCACGGCGACCCCGAGCGCCTGGAAGCGGAGACAGAAACGGCCTGCAAGGCGGTCAGGCTGCTGGTGGAAAGCTACTGAGAGGCCATCCAGAGATGCCGTGCTCCGGTGCGACGCGGCAATCCTGGATACATAGGGCCCGATAGATAGAACCACAGGGGCTTCTTGCAGCATTAGCAGTCCCCTTCTCCCAGAACGACTCCCCCCACGCGTTGGCCGGCGCCCTCGCAGTCACTCAAAGTTCAAATCATCCCAAAAAAAAGACTTCGCGGTGCATTTTGCACCTTGTACCGGGCAATCGGCCACCTCATCATGGTCAAATGATCAAGTCAAAAGATCAGTCTCTACAACACTAGAATAGGAGGCGACATGTCCTCGCACACTGCTCTTCCGGTTGAGCCGCTCGACATTTTGATCATTGGAGCCGGTGTGTCTGGCATCGGCGCGGCGGCCTATCTGCGACGCCAGCAACCCGACAGGACGTTCGCAATTCTCGAGTCCCGCGAACGCATGGGCGGCACCTGGGACCTGTTCCGTTATCCCGGCATCCGCTCCGACTCGGACCTCTACACCTTCGGTTTCGACTTCAAGCCCTGGACCAAGGCGAAATCCCTGGCGGATGCCGCGGACATTCTCGAGTACCTGCGCGAAGCCATCGACGAGTACCAGCTGGAGCCGTTCATCCAGTACCAGCAGAAAGTCGTCTCGGCCAACTGGCAAAGCGACAGAGGCCTGTGGGCAGTGCGCATCGAGGAAGGCCAGACGGCTCAGGTGCGTACGGTCGAATGCCGCTGGCTATTCAGTGCCGGTGGCTACTATCGCTATGATCAGGGCTTCACCCCCCGCTTCGAGGGCACCGAGCAGTTCAAGGGCCAGATCGTTCACCCGCAACACTGGCCGGAGAACCTCGACTATGCGGGCAAGCGCGTGGTCGTCATCGGCAGTGGCGCGACCGCGGTAACGCTGATTCCGGCCATGGCAGACAAGGTCGCCAGCATCACCATGCTGCAGCGCACGCCTTCCTACATCATCAATCAGCCGGCCACCGACGGGGTTGCCGCGTTCCTGCGCAAGGTCCTGCCGGCGCAAACCGCCTATTCCCTGACGCGCTACAAGAACGCCAAGATCACCTTGGCGTTCTGGGGCTTCTGCCAGCGTTTCCCCAAGCTCTCGAAAAAACTGCTGCTGTGGCTGACCCGCAAGGAGTTGCCGAAGGACTACCCGGTCGACGTGCACTTCAACCCACCCTACAACCCGTGGGACCAGCGTCTGTGCTCGGTGCCCGAGGGCGACCTGTTCAAAGCCATCAGTACCGGCAAGGCCGACATCGTCACCGACCATATCGAGCGCTTCACCGAGTCCGGCGTATTGCTCAAATCGGGCAGGACGCTGGAGGCCGACATCATCGTCACGGCCACCGGGCTCAACGTACAAATGTTCGGTGGCATCACCCTGCACAAGGACGGCAAGCCGGTGGTGCTCAACGAGACCCTGGCCTACAAAGGCATGATGCTCTCCGGCGTGCCCAACTTCGCTTTCGCGGTGGGCTACACCAACTCGTCCTGGACCTTGAAGGTCTGCCTGCTGTGCGACCACTTCTGCCGCCTGCTCGGTTTCATGGCGCGCGAAGGCTACAACGTCTGCGAGCCAAAGGCGCCGGCCGGGATCGAAACCCGCCCTCTGCTGGACTTTGGTGCCGGCTATGTGCAGCGCGCGCTCGACAGCGTGCCGCGGCAGGGGCCGTGTGAGCCCTGGGTGATGTCGATGGACTACTTCCGCGATATCAAACTGCTGCGCCGCGGCACAGTGGCGGAAAAGTGCCTCAGCTTCAGCAGCGTACCGAACGTGCCGGTGCATGCCGGCGTCGAACTGCAACAGCCAGGTAGCCGCCGATGAGCCGTGATCGCTTCTGCGAGCTACCGGGCAAAGGCAAGCTCTGCTATCGCAGCTACGGTGTCGAGGGTGCCCCGGCGGTCCTGCTCATCGTCGGCCTCGGGCTGCAGCTTACCTACTGGCCGCAAGCGCTGATCGCCGGGCTGGTCGAGCAAGGGCTGCAGGTCATCACGCTGGACAACCGTGACTCGGGCAGGTCGTTCTTCACCGACGTGACGCCCCCCACGACCCTGCAGCAATTCCTGCGCAAGCGCACCGCCGGCTATGACCTGGCCGACATGGCCAACGACGTCATCGGCTTGATGGACGGCTTGCAGCTGCAAACAGCGCATGTCGTGGGAATGTCGATGGGCGGCATGATCGCGCAGACCCTCGCGGCACGTTATCCGCAGCGGGTCAGGACCCTCACATCGATCTTTTCCACCACGGGTTCCCTGCGCGTCGGCCAGCCGGCGCTCAAGGCCCTTCTGCAGTTGCTGCGCCGCCCGCCGCGCAGCGAGAAGGAAAGCGTTCGCGACTACGTGGACATCATGCGCGTGATCGGCTCCACCCTCGAGTGGAACGAGCCGGCCTTGCGTGAGTATGCCCAGCTGGCCTGGGAGCGAGGCGGTGGCGAGGCGAGCAACCTCGGTACCGCCAGGCAGATCGGCGCAATCATCAACTCCGCCGACCGTACCGAGGAGCTGCAGCGGATTCGTTGCCGCACCTTGGTCATCCATGGGGAAAAAGACCTCATGGTCGCCACCAGCGGTGGCTACGCCACGGCGGCGGCGATCCGTGGCTCCAGCCTGGTATTGCTGCCCGGGATGGGGCATGACTTTCCGGCTTGCCTGTCCAGCACGCTGCTGTCCCTGCTGACGGGGCACTTGCGTTAACAACAATTTTCTTTAGGGGCGTGCAGCTTGGCCGCCCCTCTTTTTATTCCGCTGGAGGCCTTTAGCGACACGTTGCAACACCACCCAAGACAACAACATACCGGCTTGCGCCAAAGCGCCAGGCCACACATCACACGCCTGAGCGGCCGACCGCGACCAGGCGCGGGTGCTCCTCCACTGCCCTTTCGACAATGACAACAATTGAGCAAGAGGTACGTATGGAATTCAAATTCTTACTCCCCAGCAAGATCGTGATGGAACCTGGCCTGCGCGAGCGCACCGGTGAACATCTCCAGGGCCTTGGCCTGGCGCGGGTGCTGATCGTGACTGATGCCGGGGTCAAGGCTGCGGGGCTGCTGGACAGCATCTATGCCAGCCTGGACAGGGCAGAAATTGCTTACGAAGAAGTCGCGGACATCAAGGCCAATCCACGCAGCGAAGACATCAACCGGACGGCGCAGCAATATCGGGGCAAAGGCATCGACGGCCTGCTGGCGGTGGGTGGCGGCAGCGCGATGGACGCGGCCAAGGCCATCAGCCTGCTGCTTACCCACGACGGGCGGATCGAGGACTACGAAGGGTCGTTCACCCTCAAGCACGCCATACCGCCGATCATCGCCATCCCGACCACCGCAGGTACCGGCAGCGAAGTGACGTGCTTCTCGGTGATCACCGACACTGCCCGCCATTTCAAGATGAGCGTCCATGATTACCGCGTCGGCCCCGTGTTGGCGCTGCTCGACTCCCGTATCCTCGACACCCTGCCCGCGTCGATTGCCGCCGCCACCGGCATGGATGCCCTGACCCATGCCATCGAGGCCTACACTTGCCGCGTTTCGAACCCGATCAGTGATGGCCTGGCATTGCATGCCATCCGCCTGATCAGCCAGCACCTCAAGGCGGTCGTACTGGAGCCAGACAATCAAGAGGCGCGCGAGCAGATGTTGGTGGCGAGCCTGATCGCCGGCATGGCATTCGGCAACGCTGACGTCGGCAGCGTGCACTGCATCTCCGAGTCAATTGGCGGCATGTACGACACCCCGCACGGCGTTGGCAACGCGATCTTCCTGCCCTTCGTCTTTGGCCACAACCGCGATGCCGACATCCTGCGCCACGCCCAGGTGGCCTACGCCCTGGGGATCGACCCGACGCTGGCGCCGGCCGCCGCCGCCGAGGCCGCCGTGGGTCATCTGTTCCAGATGAGCAAGGACCTGGGCATCCCCTCCTTCGCCGAGGTCAAGGGCGTGCGCGAGGAGGACTTCCAGGCCATCGCCGAAAAATCCAAGCAGAACTTCTCGGACGCCAGCAATGCCAAGGCGATGTCCGTCGAGGCTTATCACGACATCATCACCACCGCTTACCACTTCGTCGCGTAGGAGGGCTGCGTCATGAGTCATTCAACCTCCAGCGCCTCGTTGAGGCGCACCTTGGGGCCGTTCTCGGTGCTGCTGTTCGGCCTGGCGTTCCTTGCCCCGCTGATCGTCTTCGGCACCTACGGCGTGATCACCCAGGCCAGCGGCAACACCACGGCGATGGCCTACCTGATCGCGGCGACCGGGGTGGTGTTCACCGCGTTGAGCTACGGGCGGCTGGTCAGGGTATTCCCGGTAGCCGGTTCGGCCTACACCTACACCCGCAAGATGCTCAATGCCAATCTCGGGTTCATGGTGGGCTGGGCCGCCCTGCTCGATTACTTCTTCATCCCGATGCTGATCTGGCTGCTCGGTGCCAGCTACCTCAACATGGCCTTTCCAGAGGTCCCGCAGTGGGTGTGGATCAGCGGCTTCATCGTTTCCACTTCACTGCTCAATGTCCTTGGCATCCAGGTCGCCAACCGCTTCAACGTGCTGTTGATGGCGGCGCAACTGGCGATCATCGTCGTGTTCCTGGGCCTGTGCATGCACTACATCGTGGCGGCGAACGGCCCTGGCGGGCTGCTGTCGGCCAAGCCGTTCTTCAATCAGGACGTGCCCTTCGCCACCAGCATGGCCGGCGCCGCCATTGCCGCCTACTCGTTCCTGGGCTTCGACGCGCTGTCCACGCTGAGCGAGGAGACCCGAGAGCCGGGCCGGACGCTGCCACGCGCCATCCTGCTGGTCGCGTTGATCGGCGGTTCGGTGTACGTGGGCTCCTCGTACTTCATGTACCTGGCCCATCCCTCCCCCAGCTTCGAGCAGGTGGACGGAGCCGCCTTCGAGATCGCCCGGATGATCGGCGGCGATGTGTTCTTCGCCGTGGTGCTGGCGGGGATCATCATCGCCCACTTTGCCGCGGGCATGTCGTTCCAGGCCAGCGTGGGACGGCTGCTCTATGCCCTCGGCCGGGACAACCAGCTGCCGCGCAAGGTGTTCGGTGTCCTGCATCCGCGCTTCAAGACCCCGGCCTTCAACATCCTGCTCTGCGGCGTTTTCGGCACGGCGGGTTTTGCCTTGACGATCGCCACCGCGACGTCGCTGGTCAACTTCGGCGCGTTTGTCGCTTTCACCGCCGTCAATCTGTGTGCATTGCGGCTCACCTTCGATGCCCGGGTCAAGGATGGCGCCGGCCTGCTGCGTGGCGTGCTGTTCCCGCTCATCGGCTTGGTCACGGCCGGGTGGATGCTGATCAGCCTGGATAAAGACGCGCTGATCATGGGCAGTTGCTGGCTCGGCCTGGGGCTGGTCTACCTGGCCTGCCGCACCAGCTTCTTCCGCAGCCCCGTCCCTGAGGCATTGGTATAGCGACCCCGTTTCAATCGAATGCCCTGACGACAATCACAAGGCCGGCCATTGGCCGCGCCGTTAAATGGCGAGAAACGACATGCAAAGCAAACTTCTGATCAATGGTGCCCTAGTAGCCGGCGAAGGTGACGAGCTGGCCGTGTACAACCCCTCCCTGGGCAGCGTCCTGGTGCAAACCAACGAGGCCAGCCAAGCCCAGGTCGATGCCGCGGTGCACAGCGCCGATGCGGCCTTTGAAGCCTGGTCGCAAACCCCGCCCAAGGACCGCGCAGCCCTGCTGCTCAAGCTCGCCGACAGCATCGATGCCCAGGCACCGGAGTTCGCGCGCCTGGAAGCCGACAACTGCGGCAAGCCTTACACCGCCGTGCTGCAGGACGAGCTGCCGGCGGTGTCGGACGTGTTCCGCTTCTTCGCCGGCGCCGTGCGCTGCCTGCAAGGTTCGGCCGGGGGCGAGTACATCCCGGGGCACACCTCGATGATTCGTCGCGATGCGGTCGGCGTGGTCGCCTCCATCGCGCCGTGGAACTATCCCTTGCTGATGGCGGCCTGGAAACTCGGCCCGGCCTTGGCCGGCGGCAACACCGTGGTGCTGAAACCCTCGGAGCACACGCCGATGACCACTTTGAAACTCGGCGAACTGCTGGCCGAGATCTTCCCTGCCGGCGTGGTCAACATCGTCCATGGTCGGGGGGCCACGGTCGGTGAGCCGCTGACCAGCCATGCCAAGGTGCGCATGGTGTCGCTGACCGGCTCCGTACGTACCGGCAGCCGGATCATCGAGGGCACCGCCGACAGCGTCAAACGCATGCACATGGAATTGGGTGGCAAGGCCCCCGTGCTGATCTTCGACGATGCCGATATCGACGCGGCCGTCGAAGGCATTCGTGCCTTTGGCTTCTACAACGCAGGCCAGGACTGTACCGCCGCCTGCCGCCTGTATGTGCAGAAGTCGGTCTACCCCGAGTTCGTGCGCAAGCTCGGTGAGGCCGTGGCCAGCATCAAGTGCGGGCTGCAGGATGATCCCTCGACCGAGATGGGGCCATTGATCACCGAAGAGCACCTGGGTCGCGTCGAAGGCTTCGTCAAGCGTGCCCGGGAAGTGCCTCATATCGAGGTCGTCACTGGTGGCAAGCGCGCCGCAGGTAGCGGGTTCTTCTTCGAACCGACGGTCCTGGCCGGTGCCCGCCAGGATGACGAGGTGGTGTGCCGGGAGATCTTCGGCCCGGTGGTGACAGTCTCGTCGTTCGAGGACGAAGCCCAGGCGCTGGCCTGGGCCAATGACTCCGACTACGGCCTGGCCTCTTCGGTGTGGACCGCCGATGTCGGCCGAGCCCATCGCCTGGCCGCGCGCCTGCAATACGGCTGCACCTGGGTCAATACCCATTTCATGCTGGTGAGCGAGATGCCCCATGGCGGCGTGAAGCTGTCCGGCTACGGCAAGGACCTGTCCATGTATGGCCTGGAAGACTACACCGTGGTGCGCCACGTGATGTTCAAGCACTGATAGCGCCAAGCAAATGTTGCCCGATCAATTCAAGAGGTTATGCATGAACAACATCGAGACATTCGAACGGCTCGAGTCCAACGTGCGGATGTATTGCCGCGATCTGCCGCTGGTCTTCGATACTGCCCAGGGCAGCAAGATCCGCGGCGAGGATGGCCGCGATTACCTGGACTTCTTTGCCGGCGCCGGTGCCCTGAACTACGGCCACAACGACCCGCGCATGCGCGATGCGCTGATCGCGTACCTGTCGGCCAACGGCGTGACCCATGCCCTGGACCTGCACACCACCACCAAGCGGCAGTTCCTCGAGTCGCTGGAACGCGACCTGTTCAAGCCGCGCGGCTGGGACTACAAGGTGCAGTTCACCGGCCCGACCGGCGCCGATGCCGTCGAGGCGGCATTGAAGCTGGCGCGCAAGGCGACCGGGCGGAGCAAGATCGTGTCGTTCTATGGTGCCTACCACGGCATGACGGCTGGTGCGCTGGCGGTCACTGGCAACCGCACCCGGCGCGGTCCGGGGCTGTCCACCGACGTGGTGTTCGTGCCCTACGAAGACAGCCCTTACGGCGCCTTCGACAGCATCGGCTTCCTCGAGCGCCTGGCCAACGACCAGGGCAGCGGCTCGGAGCTGCCAGCGGCGGTGATCGTCGAATCGGTGCAGATCCAGGCCGGCGTCTACCCCGCCTCCAATCAGTGGCTGCAAGCCTTGCGCCAATGGACCCGTGCACACGGGGTGTTGCTCATCTGCGACGAGATCCAGGCTGGCTGCGGCCGCACCGGTGACTTCTTCGGCTTCGAGCGCTCCGGGGTGGTCCCTGACCTGATCACCTGCGCCAAATCGATCGGTGGCTACGGCCTGCCCATGGCCATCGTGTTGATCGGCGCCGGGCTGGATGTCTGGGAGCCGGGCGATCATATCGGCACCTTCCGCGGCAACCAGTTGGCGTTCCTTACCGCCCAGATTGCCCTCGGCTATTGGCGCGACGAGCAGTTCCTGAAGTTGCTGGCCGCCAACTGCGCGGCCATGGAACGCGCGGTCGCCGGCTACGCCGAGATTCCAGGGGTCGCCTCGGCGCGCTGCCGCGGCATGATCGCCGGCATCGATTTCGGCCGCGGCAACGTAGCCTTGGCCAAGGATGCCCAGCAGCGCGTGCTGCAGGCGGGCGTGCTGGTCGACCGCTGCGGGCCGAACGGCGAGATCATCAAGCTGATGCCACCGGTGAACACCCCGACCGAGCAGCTCGAACAGGGTCTCAAGGCGTTCGGCGAAGCGGTCGCGGCAGCGCTTGGTCAGTAACCGCAGGATCCTGCCGTGCGTCCCGTGACGATCCACGGGGCGCAGGCAACCTGCTCACTTGCGGGCGATCGAAGCCTGCGACAGGAACATGAACCAATGAACACGCTCACTGCGACCGCGCGCAACGATCTGGCAGCACTCATTCACCCCAACACCAACCTGGCCCAGCATCAGGAAATCGGGCCGTTGGTCATCACCGCAGGCGACGGTGTGCGGGTCTTCGACGAACAGGGCAATGCCTATATCGAAGCCATGTCGGGCCTGTGGAGCGTTGCCCTGGGTTTCAGCGAACAGCGCCTGGTCGACGCCGCCGTCGAGCAGCTCAGGCAACTGCCCTACTACCATAGCTTCAGCCACAAGACCAACGCCCCGGCCGCGGCGCTCGCCGCCAAGCTGGCGGAGCTTGCGCCCGGCGATCTGAACCATGTGTTCTTCACCAACTCAGGGTCCGAGGCCAACGACTCGGTGGTGAAGATGGTCTGGTACGTGAACAACGCACTGGGCAAGCCCGCCAAGAAGAAGTTCATCTCCCGCCAGCAGGCCTATCACGGCGCCACCGTCGCCTGCGCCAGCTTGAGCGGCATCCCGTCGATGCACCGTGATTTCGATCTGCCGGCCATCCCGGTGCATCACCTGACCTGCCCGAACTTCTATCGATTCGGCCGGCCTGGCGAGACCGAGGAAGCCTTTTCGGCGCGCCTGGCGGACGAGCTGGAGCATTACATCCTCGACGAGGGCCCGGAAACCATCGCCGCGTTCATCGGCGAACCGGTGATGGCCGCAGGCGGCGTGATTCCGCCTCCCCAAGGCTACTGGGCAGCGATCCAGGCGGTGTGCAGACGCTACGACATCCTTGTGGTGATCGACGAGATCATCACCGGCTTCGGCAGGCTTGGCACGATGTTCGGCGCCGAGCTGTACGGGATCCAGCCCGATATCATGGTGCTGTCCAAGCAGCTCACCTCGTCCTATCAGCCCCTGGCCGCCGTGCTGGTGTCCGATGCCATTCATGACGTCCTGCTCAGCCAGAGCCAGCGTTTGGGAGCCTTCGCCCATGGCCTGACCTGCACGGGTCATCCCGTCGCCACTGCGGTGGCGCTGGAAAATATCCGCATCATCGAAGAGCGCGACCTGGTGGGCCAGGTCCAGCGCCTGGCCCCTGAATTCCAGCGCCGTCTGCGCGAATTCGCCGACCATCCGCTGGTGGGCGATGTGCGCGGTATCGGGCTGGTGGGCGCCATCGAACTGGTGGCGAACAAGGCCACCGGCCAACCCTTCGCCCAGCCCGGCACCTTGGGTGGCTATGTGTTCAGACAGGCGCACAAGCACGGGCTGATCATTCGCGCCATCTACGACACGATCGCCTTCTGTCCGCCGTTGATCTGCACCCAGGCCGATATCGAGGCGATCTTCAGCGCCTTCGAACGCACGCTGGTCGACGCGACTGACTGGGCCCGCGCACAGAACCTGTTGTAGGCGAAAGACTGCGCCCGCGTCCTGGATACCTAAAACAAAAATCATGAGGGTTGGAATGTGAGCACGCAAAATGAGCAGCGCCTCGACGTCGATGTATCGGTAGTCGGGCTCGGCGCCATGGGCACGATCATGGCCCATGCATTTCTCAAGCAAGGCAAACGCGTGGCGGTGTGGAACCGTTCGCCTGGCAAAGCGGCGGCGCTGGTCGCCGCTGGTGCTCAGCTGTGCGACTCGGCTCACGCCGCGCTCAGCGCAAGCCCGGTCACGGTCTTCGTGCTGCTGGACGACCAGGCGACCCATGGCGTGCTTGGCAGGCCGGGGGTGATGGCGGCACTCGCAGGTCGCACAGTGATCGATTACACCACCAACGGCCGCGACGAGGGCCTGGCGCTTCAGGCGCTGGTCAACGCCGCTGGTGGCCTGTACGTCAAAGGGATGATCGTGGCCTACCCGCGCAACGTCGGTCATCGCCAGAGCCACACCCTGCATACCGGCGATCATGAGGGTTTCGAGCAGCATCGGGCGCTGCTCGAAGCGCTGGCCGGTCAAACGATGTTCCTGCCTTGGGACGAAGCACTGGCCTTTGCCACCGTGCTCCACGCCCAGGCATTCGCCACGATGATGGCGTTCTTCGAGGCCGTGGGCGCGAGCGAGCGTTTCGGCCTGCCGGTGGCGGAGACGGCCAGGCTGCTGCTCGACACGTCACGGTTTTTCATCAGCGACGCGCTCGAAGAAGCGGTACGCCGGCTGGAAGCGCAGGATTTCGCAGGCGATCAAGCCAGGCTCGATGTGCATGCCGGCGCCTTCGCTCACATCGCCCAGGCGCTGCACGCGCAAGGGGCCTGGACGCCGGTCTTCGACGCCGTATGCGGGGTCGTGCAAAGGGCTGAATCCATGGGCCATGGCGATCAGGACATCGTGGCGGCCACCCAGGTATTCGCAGCGGCCAACCCTCCCGAAACAGCCGCACAAAGGCCCATTTAATGGCGCACTTTATCAAGCTTTAGCCAACGCCACGGGCCAGACTCGAAGATAACTACAAAAACAAAAGCTGGAGGTTCCCATGCGTATCTTTGCTTTTCTGGTGGCCAGCGTGACACTTGCCCTGTTCCTGACGGCGGTCTACGCCCCTCAGTCTTCCATAGCCAGTCGATCCGTGGCACAAACGGCGCACGCGGCGCACCCTATCGCGAGCATTGGCGATATATTCCGGGGTTACTAGCGAAGGGCCGACACCCTCTAGGGGCGCGTACGTCCGCGCCCCAGCAGACGCGGCTGGCGCTTGATGCCGTGGGCCTTCTGCCAGCTCAACGGGCTCATCTGAAACCAGCGATGAAAGGCTCGGCAAAATCCACTGGTGTCGGAATAGCCGAGCAGCGCGGCCAGCTCGCCGATGTTGGCCGAAGGCCTGGCAAGGTAGGCCTGGGCCATGGACTGACGTACCTCCTCGAGCAATTGCTGGAACGTCAGCCCTTCCTGCGTCATGGCCTGACGCAACTCGTTCGGCGTCAGCGCCATGATGCTGGCCACTTTCTGCGCCGTGGCCCGCCCACTGGGCAGCAGGTGATGCAGCAACTGCTTGATCTGGATGGCCAGCTCGTCGCCGGACAGCCGCTCCAGGCGCTGCATCCTCCTGACCACCAGTTGGTGCAACGCCTCATCACACAGGACACAGGGCTGCGCCAACAGCGATGATTCGAACACCAGGGCGACACAACGCGCATTGAAGGTGGGCGGCATGCCGAGCGCCTGGGCATACAAGGCGACATCGGTACTGGGCGAATGGTTGAGCCAGAGGGCGCTAGGTAGCCAGTGCGGGCCTGCCAGTGCGCGCATCAGTGCGATGCCCACGGCACCGGCCAGCTCCTCTGCCTGGCCCACGCCGGGCGCGTGGGAGGGGCGAACATGATAGCTGAGGATGGTCAGGCCGTTTTCGCTGTCCAGCCCGACTTCGGCCGCACCATTGTACAGGGCGTAATGGTTGCGCAATTCCACCAGCGCATCACCGACCGTGCGCGCATTGCGCAGCAGGTGGAGCAAGTCACCCAACACATCGGAGGCCTGGAACAGACCATATTCCAGGCCGAACAGCGCATTGCCCGAATGCCGACTGCAGGCCTCGAGCAAAGCACAGTATTGCTGGTAGGGGAGCAGATCGTCCTCGTCTTGAAGGCCCTGGCCCGGCAGGCCGACGTGCTTGAGCATCTGCTCGGGATCAAGCCCCTGCCCGGCGGCGAAGGCATGAAACCCGGTGAGGCTGATTGCCCGGACAAAGGGAACGTCAGCCATGTCGACCACGCCCGCTTTCGGCATCAGGCGCCTGGCGTAGCTGGCGCTTCCATTGTTGCGGGCTGAGGCCATGCCAGCGGCTGAACGCCCTGGAAAACGCGGCAAGCTGGGTGTATCCCAGCAACTCTGCCACCTGCGTCAGGTTGATCGTCGCATCTCGTAGCAAGCGGGTGGCCATCGCCTGGCGGGTCCCGTCCAGCAATGCCTGGAAACTCGTGCCTTGGGTCAGCAGGTAGCGCTGCAGGCTGCGCGAGCTGATCTTAAGATCCATGGCAATCTGTTCGACCGTGACACGCCCCTGGGGCATGTGATTGCGCATAAGCTTTTGTACGTGCATGGGCAACGACTCCAGCGTGATATCCGCCAGCTCGTCGTGGAACTGCCGGGTCAGTTGCAGGATTGCGTTGATCCTTTGCGCCAAGCTGTGCGTCCAGCAGCGCAGGGTCGAACACCCAGGCGTTTTCCGTGCTGGAAAAACGCGGCGCCACCCCCAGCAGACGCCGGTATGCCGAAGGCTCCGCCCCCGCGCCATGGCACAGCAGCAGGGCCTGCGGGCGCCAGAGGTGCTTGAGCAAACTGTGCATGAGCTGCGCGCTCATTCCCATCGCCCACTCCACGGTCTGTCTTACACAGGGCAGATCCGCATCGGTGACCTGACAGCTCAAGCGTGCATTGCCGAGATGCCGCTCCAGGCGAAACTCCACTGCCGTGCCGAGCACATGGGCGTACCGGACCAATGCCCTCAGCACCTCACCGACTGTGTCCGCGCTCTGAATGACATGCAGCAGGGTCCCCATCCCCCGCATGCCATGTTCAAGCCCGAACTGCAGAGCGAACAGGCGATTACCCGAACGGTGCGCAGCCAACGCCAGTAGCGCGTTGAACGGGCGGGTTTCGATTGCGCCATCGGGCTCGCCAAGGGCAAGCGAAACCTCTGCAAGCAGCGCATGAGGCTCGAGCCTCTGGGCCAGAGCGAAGTCGTCGAATCCAAGTAACGCGGTCCCCAGGATATAGGACGTCATCAGAGAAGATCCGGCTCATGAATGTCGGTTCACAGGCAGGTAGATGCCTACCTGTATTTTGGCGGATAGTGTGAAGCTTTTCCTCCGTTCGATATAGCAGACTTGAGCGAGCCGGCGGCCGATCGGGAGGGTGACCACGCATCACCCTTCCGGCCGGTCACTGGCTGCAGCCGCCTGGCGAGCCCATTCGCGCAGGACGAATTTCTGGATCTTGCCGGTGGCCGTCTTCGGCAACGCCACCAACGACACATGCCGCGGCGCCTTGAAGTGCGCCAGGCGCTCGCGACACCAGCGGATCAGCTCTTCGCCGGTGATATCCCCCTGGGCCTCGGCACACAGGGTGACGAAGGCATGCGGGGTTTCGCCCCAGCGCGAATCGGGCCGCGCCACCACGGCGGCCTCGAGCACCTCAGGATGCTGGTAGAGCACCTCCTCGATCTCCAGCGAACTGATGTTCTCGCCGCCGGAAATGATGATGTCCTTGGCCCGGTCCTTGATCTCCACATAGCCATCAGGGTGCAGCACGGCCAGGTCGCCGGTGTGCAGCCAGCCGCCAGCCAGGGCGCTGCGGGTGGCTTCGGGGTTGTGCAGGTAGCCTTTCATCACCGTGTTGCCGCGCACCACCAGCTCGCCCAGCGTCGCCCCGTCGGCGGGCACCGGCTGGCCGGTTTCGCTATCCAGGACCGTGGCGTCCTCGAGCATCGGATGGGCCACGCCCTGGCGGCTCATGAACCGCGCGCGAGCCTCCAGCGGCAGCTCGTCGACGCCTGGCTGCCACAGGCACAAGGTACTAGGGCCATAGCTTTCGGTCATGCCATAGGCATGGGTGATGCTGAAACCGCGCGCCTCCATGGCGGCGATCACCGCGCTGGGCGGTGCGGCGCCACCGGTGATCACCGACACCGCCTGGGACGGCGCGGCGCCTGCCGGAGCATGGATCAGCATCGACATCACCACCGGCGCGGCGCTCAGGTGGGTCACGCCATACGCGGCGATGGCGGCGTGAATCGCCTCGGGCTGCACCTTGCGCAGGCACACGTGGCTGCCCCCCGACAGGGTCACTGCCCAGGTATGGCTCCAGCCGTTGCAGTGGAACATCGGCAGGGTCCACAAGTAGACGCTGCGCGGACCGAGCTGGAAGATCAGCGCCCCGGCGCAGGCATTGAGGTAGGCGCCACGGTGATGCAGCACCACGCCCTTGGGATCGCCGGTGGTGCCGGAGGTGTAGTTGATGGCGATCGACTGCCATTCGTTGTGCGGCGCGCTCAACGGCCGGTTGCCATCGCCCTGGGCCAGGAAGCTTTCGTAGTCCAGGTCCGGCGCCAGGTCGGCGCCCTCGGCCTGGGCATCATCGATGCCCACCAGCAGCGGTGGCGTGTCCAGCATCGCCAGCGCCTGGTGGACCACCGCGCCGAACTCGCGATCGCACAACAGTACCCTGGCCGCGCAATGGCGCAGGATGAAGGCGATGCTGCGCGCCTCCAGGCGGATATTGATGCACACCAGCACGGCACCCGCGCCGGGCACGCCATAGTGCGCCTCGAGCATCTCGGGGATGTTCGGCGCCAGGATCGCCACACGCTCGCCCGGCTGCACGCCGACCCGCTCCAGGGCGCTGGCCAGGGCCCGGCTGCGCTGGTGCAACTGCTGGTAGGTGTAGCGACGGTCGCCGTACACCACCGCGTCGCGCTGGGGATAGACCTGCGCGGCGCGCTTGAGGAACGACAGTGGTGACAGCGGCACGTGGTTGGCCGCATTCGGGGCCAGTTCGTGTTCCAGGCTCGGGTTCATCATGACGGGTCCTTCGTCCATGGGCAGTTCAACGGTTGCAGGCACATAACTACCTCTGTTTCTTGTTGTTCTTGACCGGCACGGCCGGTGCCATTCATCACGGGGGTTGCAAGGCTGGGCGGTGTCTCTACAGGCTGCTGCACAGGTGGCCGCCATCGACCACGATCTCGCTGCCGCTCATGCCGCGGCCGGCGTCACTGGCGAGCAGCAGCAAGGCGCCGTCCAGGTCCGCCGGCTGGCTGTAGCGCCGGCTCGGAATACGCGAACGCAATCTCTGCCCCGCGTCACTGGCCAGGAACGCCTCGTTCAGGTCGGTCATCACGTATCCCGGCGCCAGGGCGTTCACGCGAATGCCATGGCGCGCCAGCTCCAGGGCCATGGCGCGGGTCAGGTGCGCCAGGCCGGCCTTGGCCGCCAGATAAGGGGCGACGGCGCCGGCCACCCGGCTGGCGAGGATCGAGGTGACGTTGATCAGGCTGCCGCCCTGCCCTGCGGCAACCATGCGCCGCGCGCTTTCCTGGGCCACCGTCCAGGCGCCCTTGAGGTTGGTGTCGAGTACGCGGTCCCAACTGCCATCATCGCAGTCGAGCAGCGCCTGGCTGTCGCTCACGCCGGCGTTGTTGACCAGCACATCCAGGGGGCCGGCGGCATCGAGCACCCGGCAGACATCGTCCCGGCGGGTCACATCGAGGGCAAAGGCGCGGGCCCGGCCGCCGCTGGCCTGGATGGTCTCGACCAGGGCCTGCAACGGCGCCTCGCGCCGGGCGGTGACCAGCACCTCGGCGCCGGCGGCCGCCAGGGTTTGGGCAAAGTGCCGGCCCAGGCCACTGGAGGCCCCGGTCACCAGGGCGCGACGGCCATCAAGAGAGAACAGTCGAGCAAGTTGCGGCTGCATCAGTGACCTCCCGGGCGCTGGTCGAGGAGTTTCTTCGCCAGGCTCATGCGGTGCACTTCGCTCGGACCGTCATAGATGCGGAACGGCCGGATATCGCGGAAGATCCGCTCCACCACCGTGTCCCCGGTCACCCCGCGCCCGCCCAGCACCTGGATCGAGCGATCAACCACCCGCCACAGCGCCTCGGAGCTGATCACCTTGGCCATGCTCGAGTCGACATTGCCCCGCTCGCCCTGGTCGAGTACCCAGGCGCAGTGCCATACCGCCAGGCGCACCACATGCAGGTCCATCTGGTTGTCGGCGAGCATGAAGCCGACACCTTGGTGCTCGCCCAGCGATTTGCCGAAGGCGTCGCGGGTGCGCGCATGATCGCAGGCGATGTCGTGGGCACGACGCGCGGCGCCGAGCCAGCGCATGCAGTGGGTCAGCCGTGCCGGCGCCAGACGCACCTGGGCGTAGCGGAAGCCCTTGCCGATCTCGCCGAGCACATCGCTCGCCGGGATGCGCAGGTTGTCGAAACGCAGTTGCCCGTGGCCACCGGTGAAGCAGCTGTCCAGCGAGTCCAGCTGCCGTTCGTGGACGATGCCCTCACGCCGCATGTCGCTGAGGAACATGGTCGCCGTGCCGTCCTCCATGCGCGCCATGATGATCGCGAAATCGGCGCCGTCAGCGCCGGTGATCAACCACTTGCGGCCGTTGATCAGGTAATCGTCGCCATCGCGGGTGGCCGTGGTGCGCAGCATCGACGGATCCGAGCCTGAGCCCGGCGCAGGCTCGGTCATGGCGAAGCACGAGCGCGCCCGACCCTGGACCAGCGGGCGCAGCCAGCGGTCCTTCTGCGCCTCGGTGGCGACCACGTCCATCAGGTGGATATTGCCTTCGTCGGGTGCGTGGATGTTCAGCGCCACCGGCCCCAAGGGTGAATAGCCGGCCTCTTCGAAGACGATCGCCTTGGCCACATGGCTCAGGCCCATGCCGCCCATCTCGGGGCTGGCATGCGGGGTCAGCAACCCGGCGATGCGGGCCTTTTCCAGCAGGTCCTGACGCAAGTCGTCGCTGGGGCCGTGGCGGTCCTGGCGCGGGTCTTTCTCAAACGGAATCACGTGATTGGCAATGAAGTCGCGCGTTTTCGCCTGCAAGGTCAGCAGGTCGTCCGACAGGGTGAAGTTCATGGTTGTCCTTCTATGCGTTTTCAGTCTTGGAAATCGGGCAGTGGCCACCGGCGTTCAGGGCATGGCCTTGGGGTTGCTGATCGCCAGACGGTCAAGCGTCGTCTGGCGCAGCGCCTCGACCAGGGCGCGACGTGCCTGCGGCGCGTCGTGGCGACCTTCGCGGATGGTCTGGGCCAAATGCTGTCTCGTGCCGGCCAGGGTCGCTGGCGGCGCCTCGAGCACGGCGCCCAGACGTGCGTGCTCCTGGACCTCCAGCTCGCCTTGCAGGCGGCTTTCACGCGCAGCGATGGCCATGGCGTTGGCGATCATCAGCGCCGGGTAGCGCAGCTCGCCGGACAGCTCGGGCAACACCTGCTCCAGCAAGGTCTGGCGAGCGATATCGAGCAGTTGCGCGGCATTCG
Source organism: Pseudomonas soli (assembly GCF_021283165.2). Classification (NCBI taxonomy): domain Bacteria; kingdom Pseudomonadati; phylum Pseudomonadota; class Gammaproteobacteria; order Pseudomonadales; family Pseudomonadaceae; genus Pseudomonas; species Pseudomonas soli. Next base: position 2,735,971 of record NZ_CP128543.1, on the reverse strand, counting down.
GTTGGGTCATGGCGCCTCGGCTCCGGTCATGTTCAAGATGTCGAGCTCCAGCTCCGGCAGCAGGCGCGCGGTCAGAGCCAGTTCGAGGGAAGGTTCTTCGCCGGACAGGTGGCGTTGTCCTTGCTGCAGGGCGATAACCGCCCAGCGCAGGGTGGCCATGACCTGCCAGTAGTGCAGTTGGCTAGGTTCGATGGCCAGGCTGGACACTTCGTGATAGCCGCGCAGGAAGTCCTCGAGCAGGCCGATGCCGCCCGCCTCCAGGTCGGGGCGGGTGAAACGCCAGCAACGGGCGCTGAACCAACCCAGGTCCTCGCAGGGGTCGCCCCAGCCACTGAATTCCCAGTCGAGCACCGCCTCCAGCCCCTGTTCGCTGGCCAGGTAGTTGCCGGTGCGGTAGTCGCGGTGCAGCAGGCACAGGGCCTGACTGCGCGGCACATGCAGCTCGCACCAGCGCAGGCCCCACTCCAGGGCCGGGTAGGCCTGGTCGAGGGTGTCGAGGTAGCGCCGGTAGGCCGTGAGGGTGGCCAGGGCGGGTGAGCCCTGAGGTATTGGCAAAAAGTCCAGCGCCGCACACGGGGGGCGCACCTGATGCAGGCGCGCCAGGTTGGCGCCCAACTGCGCCGCCAGCCCGCCCTGCCCTTGCGCACCGGCCTGGGCGCTGAGCAGGCGCCCGGCGGCGATGCCCGGCACGTATTCCATGAGGAAGAACACCCGCCCATGCACCCGCGTGTCACGGCACAGCCAGAGCGGTCGCGGTACCTTGACCCCGGCCTGGTAGACCACCTGCAGCACGGCGAACTCCTGTTCGCGGCCGAGGCTGGCCGGCAGCGCCGACAGTGCGTCACTGCGCAGGACCCAGCGCCGGTCACCGGCCCAGGGACCACCCTCGATCAACAGGTCGAGCCGCCAGTTTTCCTGGATGGCACCACCGCTCAAGCGCTTGCGCGCGGTGATGAGCACCCGCTCGGCGGCGGCGCGTTCGCGAATGAAGTCGACCAACTGCTGGTCGTTGTCGCTGGCCGCGATCGGATCGCTGGCCAGAGACGTCGTGGAGGAACTGCTCATGGGTCGATGGGCCCTGCCTTCGCTGGTGAATTGGCAACAGGGCCAGAGCAAAGCCTGGGCCAACTGTCGACCATCCACCTACAAGCCCCATGACGCCTGGGTTTTGGCATGTCCTGGCAGTGCCCGGTTGGACAATCTTCATTTCACTTGTGCAAGGCATTCATTCACTATTGAAACATTGCAACCATGAACAGGGTCCGCCATGCACTCCTCCGCCTCCAAGGTCGTCGTGCTGATCAGCCACCTGCAACGCCCTCGGCAGCGCAGCCGTCTCGCCCAGGTCGTGAGCGGGCTCACGGCGGATTACCCCGACACCCGTATCGAGGTGCTCGACACCTCGGTAGCCGAAGCGCTGCAGACCGCCCGCGAGCTGGAGCAGCGCGGCGAAGTCGATGTGTTCGTCTGCGCAGGGGCCACCGCCGCCTACCTGCGCAAGCACCTGGCCCGGCCAGTACTGGCAATGCGCGTCGGCGGCGGCGACTTGCTGCGCGCCCTGGGGCAGGCCAAGGCCCACGGCACGCAAGTGGCCGTGCTCAGCTACGACCACATCAACCAGGACCTGCAGGCATTGGCGGCGCTGTTCACCGTGCAGGTGCACCAGGCCGCCTATACCTCGCTTGAGCAAGCCCGCCACGCCGTCGATTACGCCGCCCGGCTGGGCTGTGGCAGCATCATCGGCTCGTCTACCGTGGTGGAGCTGGCCGAGCAGGCCGGGCTGCAGGGCGTGCTGTCGCTGAGCGAGGACACCGTGCGCAAGGCGCTCGAAGAGGCCCTTGGCATCCTCGACAGCCAGCGCATCGAAATCGCCAAGCGCCGCCACCTCGATGCCGTGCTACAACATATCCCCACCGGGGTCGCGGCCGTCGACAACCAAGGCCTGGTGCAGTCGCTCAACCCGGCACTGGCACAGTTGCTGGGATTGCCGGCCAGCGCGGCGCTCGGCCGCCCATTGCAAGCCCTTTGCCCCGAGCTGGACCTGCAGCAGGCCTTGCAGGACGGCACGGGCGAGGACAACCGTGTCATCCGCCTGGGCGCGCAAGCCGTGGTCAGCAACCTGCTGCCGATCCTGGAGAACGGCGAGCGCACCGGCCTGGTGCTGACCTGCCAGGATATCAGCGCCGTGCAGCGAGCCGACCAGCGCATCCGCTCCAGCCGTCGCCCCGGCGCCTTCACCGCGCGCTACCGGCTGGAACAACTGAGCGGCAACAGCAGGGCCAACCGCGAGATGCTGCAGTTGGCCGAGCGCTTCGCCGCCAGCCACTCGACCATCCTGATCACCGGCGAGAGCGGCACCGGCAAGGAACTGCTGGCCCAGGGCATCCACAATGCAAGCCCGCGCCGGCAGGGCCCTTTCGTCGCCATCAACTGCGCGGCATTTCCCGAAACACTGCTGGAGAGCGAACTGTTCGGCTACGAGGAAGGCGCCTTCAGCGGTTCGCGCAAGGGCGGCAAGCCCGGTCTGTTCGAGGCCGCGCACCGCGGCACGCTGTTCCTCGACGAAATTGGTGACATGCCGGTGTCGTTGCAGACCCGCCTGCTGCGGGTGCTGCAGGAGCGCGAAGTGCTGCGCCTGGGCAGTACTGAACCGATTGCCATCGACGTGCGGATCATCGCCGCCACCCACCAGGACCTGGGCACGGCCATCGACCAGGGCAGTTTCCGCACCGACTTGTACTACCGACTGAACATCCTGCGGCTGCAGACCACGCCCCTGCGCGAACGCCCCGAGGACATCGCCCTGATCTGCCAGAGCATCGGCCAGCGCCTGCTGGTCCAGGGGCAGCCAACAGGCGCTGCACAGGTAATGACGGCGCTATTGCCCTACCTGGTGCGCCATGCCTGGCCGGGCAATGTCCGTGAACTGGAGAACGTGATCGAGCGGGCGATGCTGTCGGCCCGCGAACTGCTGCGCGACGAAGGGGTGGACGAGCAGTACCTGGCGCGGGTGCTGCCCGAGCTGTGCCAAAGCCAGTTGCCATCCCGGCGCGCCAAGGCGCCGCAAGCGTCCGATCTGCAAACGGTGGGCAAGGCCGCGCAGCTGCGCCATGTACGCGAAACCCTGGACAGTTGCCAGGGCGACCTCGACGAAGCCGCGCGCCGCCTCGGCATCAGCCGCACCACCTTGTGGCGGCGTCTGCGGGCTGCGCGTTGAGCCGTGCCATCCGCCACCGGCCAGCGCTGGCCGGGGCGGATAAAGGACAGATCAGAAATCGCGCTTGTAGAAGATATCCAGCGAGCTGGCCAGGCCGCTGGCGGCTTCCAGGTAGACCTTCTTGCTGAGCTTGTAGCGCAAGGCGATGGTGTTGGCCGGCTCGAACACGCCTACGCCGTAGCGCAGGCTCAGGCGCTCGGTGAGGTTGCCGCTGGCCACCACGCTGGTCTTGTTGCCCGTACCTTGGGTGTCAAGCTGGAAGTCGTCGATGCCCAGGTTCGAAGCCAGGCCGCCGGTCAGGCCGGCGCTGCCCATCAAGCCCAGCCCCAGCGCCGCCTCGGCAAGCATGTTGCTGTCCTCGCCGGAGCTGTTCAGCGGCCGGCCCAGCACCAGGTAGGACAACGCCTGCTCCTGGCTCATCGCCGGCTCCGAGAACACCTTGGTGGTCGGCTGTTCGGCGCTGCCACTCAGGCGAATACCGGCAATCACGTCGTCGACCTTTCGGATCGCCTCGATATCCAGGTACGGCTGGTCGATGGGACCGGCGAAAAGCAGCCGCGCGCGGCGAATGGTCAGCTTCTGCCCGTAAGCGCGGTAACGCCCATCGGCCAGGCTCAGCTCGCCCCGGGTGTCGAGGTTGTCGCCGATATGCACGTGCCCCAGCAGGTTGGCGGTCAGGCCGAAGCCCTTGAACGACAGTTTTTCGCTGCCGACATCGACATCGATGTCCATCGCCACCGCCACCGGCGGCTTGCCCTGTTCGGTCTGGTGGCCAACGATCACCGTGTCGTCCGAGACCTTGACCGTCGACGGCGGCAGCTCGCGCACGGTGATCTTGCCCTTGGGCACCTGCACCTTGCCGGTCACCGCCAGTTTGTCGTCCAGCAGGCGAATGCTCAGGTCGGGCGCCATTTCCAGCGCCGCGTAGGGCTCGACGCTGACCGGCAGCTGCTGGCCTTGCAGGCGCAGGTCCATGCCCAGCGCCTGACCCCAGGTCAGGTGTCCGGTCAGTTGCCCACGCCCTGCCGCGCCACTGCGCCAGTTGCCGTTCAATTGCACCTGCTCACCGGCGATCAGCGCCTGCAGCGACAGGCCCTCCAGGCTCACCGGCAACTCCGCGCCGCTGACCTCGCCACCGCTCAAGGCCAGGCTGCCATTGACCTGGGGCGCAATCAGGCTGCCGGACAGACGCCCGCTGCCGTTGAGCTGGCCAGCCAGGCGCTCGACCATCGGCAGGAACGGCCGAATGACCGACAGCTCAAGCCCGGCCAGGCGGAAATCACCGGACAACGGCTTGTTGCGGCCCAGCGGATCAAGGCGGGTGTTCACATTCAGCTCACCCAGGCGCTCGCCACGGAAGTCCAGGCGGGTGTCGACCCGGCGTGGCGCCAGGGTGCTGTCCAGGCGCAGCACCTGATAGGGGAAGTCGACCCAGCGGTCCTTGTCGCGTACCCGCAAGGTGCCGCCGCCGGCATCGACGCGGATGCTGCCCTTGGGCCCGCTGGCCGGGATGTCGAGGTTGATGTCGGCGTTGAGCAGGCCCTGCCAGGCGAAGTCCTTGGGCAACCACTGCGCCAGACTGTCCAGCGGGAACTGCTTGAGGTGGTAGCGCAGGCGCGGCTCCGGCGCCAGGCGCTGGTCCTCGCCGCACAGGCTGGCCTGGCCGGAGCGCCAGCAATGGGCGCCGAAATCGAGCTGGCCGCTGGCCAGACGCTGCAGGCGCGCCGGCGCCTGCAACTGCCAGTCCTGGCCTCCGGCCTGGATGCGCCCGCTCGCCAGGCGACCGCGCCAGTCGCCCTTGGCCAGGGCGCCATCCAGCGCCAGGTCAAGCTTGAGTTGCGGGCCGTCGAGGGCCAGGGTGGCGGCCTGCTGGCGAAGATCGCCCTTGCCTTGCACATCAAGGCTGCCCAGGGAGGTATCACCCACCCGGATACCGCCGGCCTTGAGCGTCACCTGGCCGCGCTGGGCATTGTCCAGCCGGGCATCCATGTCCAGCCGCTGCACGCGGTTGTCCGCCTGGCCCAGCTGTTGCCCCTGCAGGGTCAGGGTGCCTTGCGGCGCGGCCAGGGTGCCGGCCAGGTCCAGGCGCCCCTTGGCCTGCCCTTGCAGTTGCGGCCAGAGCTGGCCCAGGCGCGGCAGGTCGAGGTCGACACGTCCGGCAAGGCGTTGCTGTACGCTGGCGCTGCCATTGATGCGGTTGTCGCCCAGCTGCACCGCCAGGCTGCCCAGGGTCCAACGCTCGCCCGCGCCTTCAGCGTCGACCTTGACCAGCGCCGGCTGGCCGCGCAGGCGCCCTTTGAGGTCCAACTGAGCCTTGAGCGTCAGTTGCTCGTGCTTCAATTCGCCCTGGCTGCGCAGCGGGCCGGCCAGGGTGCCGGGCAGCTCCGCCAGCCAGTAGGCCGGGTCCAGGGCCGACAGTTGCAGGTCGACATCCCAGGCCAGGGTGTGGGCAAAACGCAGGGCGACACTGCCGGCGGCCTTGCCCTGCCCGGCATTGAGCACCAGCTGCGGCAGGCGTACCTGGCCCAGGTCGCCGTCGAACGGGCTGGCCAGGCTGAAGGCGCCGGCCGGGCCATCCAGGTCGCCGTTGAACACCCCCTTGTAGCTGCCGTCGCGGTACTGCACCTGGGCGTTCAAGCGCTTGAGCGTGACCTGGGGCGCCGTCTCCAGCGGGTACAAGCGCAACCAGGGGAAGTCCAGCCAGTCGAGGCTGGCATCGGCGCTCAGGCCCTGCTGCCAGTCGGCGCTGGCCTGCAGCTTGAGGCGCTGCTGGTCGCTGGCGTTCAGGTCCAGGGCGTCGAGCCGGGCGCCCTTGGCATCGACCTTGCCGGCCAGCACCAGGCCGATCGGCCCTTGCTCGGCGGGCAGCATGGCCGAGCCGGACAGCTGATAACCCTTGAGCAAGTCACCCTGGGCATCGAGCCGCAGCTGGTCGAGTTGCAGGGTGTCGGGCAGCTCGGCTGCGGGCTTGAAACTGTCCGCGCGAATGCTCAGGTGGGCCGGCAGGTGCTCAGCCAGGGCCTGCAGCTCACCGCTCAGGCGTGCGTCCAGGTAGCCACTGCTGGTGGCATCGATGGCAAGGGATTTCTGCAACTCGCCCTTGGCGCTCAAGGCCAGTTGCCAGGGTTTGCCATCGACCGCCGGCAGTTGCAGCGTGCCTTGCAGCTGCAGCGGCCAGTCGCCCTGGGGTACCAGGTCGCCCTGCACGTCCAGCCGCAGGTCGTCGCGGCGCAGTTGCAGGCTATCCACGCGCAGCCCGCTCGCGGTCCAGTGCGCGGCCAGGCTGAGGTCGCCCAGCAGGTCGCTGCCATCCAGGCGCAGTTGGCCCAGCTTGACCTCGCCCAGCTCGATGGCCAACGGCAGATTCAGCGCCGGCAGTTGCAGCGGGCCGCCATCGGGCTTGTCCTCGCCCGGGGCGAAGGCCATGTCGATACGCTCGGCCTGCAGACGCTCGACGCACAAGGTGGCGCGCAGCAGGCAGGTTGGCGACCAGTCCAGTTGCGGGGCCTGCACCTCGACACGGTCTTCGCCCGCCGTCCAGCGCAGTTGGCTGGCCTGCCAGCTGCCGCCGAGGCGTCCGGAGAAATCGCTGACTTGCAGCCCCGGCACCAGGCTCAGCACCCAACGACTGCCGCCCTGGGTGCCCAGCACCAGGCCCAACGCCAGGACGATCAGCAACAGCAGGCCCAGCAATGCCAGCAGGATGGGTTTGACTACACGCGTCACAGCTCAGGCCCCATGGAGAAGTGCAAACGAAAACCACCGTCGTCATCCAGGGCGCGGGCCAGGTCCAGGCGCAGCGGCCCCACCGGCGACACCCAGCGCACGCCGATGCCGACGCCGGTCTTGAGGCTGGGCAGTTCCAGCGAGTTGAACGAATTGCCCTGGTCGATGAAGGTCGCCAGGCGCCATTTCTCGGCAATCGAGTACTGGTACTCGGCGCTGCCGGCCACCAGGTAGCGCCCACCGATGCGGTCGCCCTGGTTGTTCTTCGGCGACAGCGACTGGTAGTCGTAGCCGCGCACGCTTTGGTCGCCACCGGCGAAGAAGCGCAGTGACGGCGGGATGTTCTGCTGGTAGCCATTGGTGGCACTGCCGCCGAACTGCACGCGGCCAAGGAAACGATGGTTCTGGCCCAGGGTGGTCAAGCCCTTAAGCAGCACGTTGCCGTGGATCAGGTTGGTGTCCGAGCCCAGGCCTTCCTTGGCCGCCTGCAGGTCGAACTGCAGGCGGTAGCCATTGTGCGGGTCGATGCGGTTGTCGCTGCGCAGGTAGGAAAAGCTGACGCCCGGCATCAGCAGGTTGCTCAGCCCCGAGTCGTCGCCCAGGCGATATTCCTCGCGCTGGTACTTGAGCGAAATCACCCGCTGCCAGCCGCTGGGCAGCTTGCTGTGCCACTCCGGGCCGACCGTCAGCAGCTTGCTCAGGGTGTCGGTGCCGGAAATCTCTTCGTTCTGGTAGCCGCCGGCGAAGCGCAGCTTGTCGGTGAGCGGCGGATCCAGCGGGATGTCGTACCACAAGCCGACGTTCTGCCGGGGCGCCGACAGCTCGGTTTCCCAGCCGTAGCTGTGCCCTTGCGGGTTGACCCAGTGGCGGGTCCAGTTGGCCTTGCCGCGTGGCCCGACGTCGGTGGAGAAACCCAGGCCCAGGCCGAGGGTGCGTGGCTTGCGGGTGTCGAGGTGGACGTCCACGGGGATATCCTCGCCCACTGCGGCGGTGGGCGCTGCGTCCACCCGAACGCTGTCGAAGTAGCCACTGGACTGCAGGTCGTTGTTGAGCTCGGCGATCAGTTCCGAGTCGTACGGGGTACCGGGCTTGAACCCCACCATGCGCTGCAGCAGGTCGTTGTCCAACGGTGCATCGCCGCCAAAGCTCACCGCGCCAAGGCGGTAGCGCGGGCCGCTCTGGTAGACCAGCTCGATATCGGCCACACCGGCCTGCGGATCGACCGCCAGGCGCTGGCGCTCGAAGCGCCCGGCGAAGAAGCCGTAGCGCGAGGCCTGGTTCTGGATCAGCCGCTTGGCATCCTCGTAGGTGCCATGGTTGAGCTGCTCGCCTGGGCGCAACGCCTTGCTGTCGGGAATGCGGAACACCCTGAGTTCGCTGGCCGGCCCTTCGATGCGCACGGTCACATTGCGCAGCCGAATCGGCTCGCCGGGCTCGACCTGGATGATCAGTTGTGGTGGCTTGTCTTTTTCGGCCGGCGCCTTGACCTCGGTCTCGACCCGCGCCTGGTAATAGCCCAGGGCCTGGGCCGCTTTGCGCGCCTGCTCCTCGGCGCCCCGACTGAAGCGCTGCAAGGCCTCTTCGTCGCGGTCACCCAGGCTGCCGATATACCCTTCAATATTGGACTTGAGCGCCTTGTTGGCGGGTTTGACCCGTACCAGCAATTCGCTCTGCGCCCATGCCATGGAGCTGGCGGCCAGCAACAGCAGGCCCCAGCCAAGTCTTCCTGAATACGTCATGCGCGGCATGCTACCAGAGCGCAACGGCCAAGGGGCTTTCAGAAAACGCCTGTCACAGGTTCGCTACCCTCGACGAGCGCGGGTTGGGGTGGAAGAACACCCGCTCACGGATTGGCCCCACGGCGATCTCGCCGATCTCTTCATAACCCTGGCGCTGGTAGAACGCCAGGTAATGCGCATTGCCGGTGTCCAGCACCACGCCGTCGGTACCGGCGTCTTCCGCGCACCAGTCATGCACGGCCTGCAGCAGTTGCTCGCCGTAGTGCTGGCCCTGGAACTGCGGGTGCACGCCCAACAGCGGCAGCACATGCACCTTGTCCCCTGGCAGGCACCCGGCCAGCGCGGCCTGGTAATCCAGGTAGCGGCGGGTGCAGCGCAGGCCAGTGCCGAGGATCATGCGCAGGCGCCAGGCCCAGCTGTCGGCCACGCCAAGCCGGCGTTGCGGCGGCACGATCAGCGCCAGGCCGATCAGGCGATCCTCCAGCAACAGGCCGATCGCCGGCAATTGCAGGTAAAAGTGCTGGCGCACCCACTCGCGCACCATCACCCGCAGGCGGCGCTCGTACCCGGGGCGCTGGGCCTCGAACAGCCAGGCGAAGGTCGGTTCGTGGCGGTAGGCATGGTAGAGCAGCGAACGCGCCTCGCGGGCGTAGCCGGCGTCTAGCAGGCAGATCCGGGCCGGGGCGGCGATGTCGTCGGGCATTGCGGGCAGTCCTCCTGGAATGGGCGTACAGGGCCTTGGAACCAGATTCCGGCGCTGGGTTCACCTCCTCCAGCACGTTAGCAGCGCCTGCCGCGCGGCGCCATGCTGGCCGTGGCCGGCGATGTCGGCTAGCATCCGTGGCTTTTACCAGGATCGTCTTTCCATGAAGATCGTCTCGTTCAACATCAACGGCCTGCGCGCCCGCCCGCACCAGCTGGCGGCGCTGATCGACAAACACCAGCCGGACGTGATCGGCCTGCAGGAAACCAAGGTCAGCGACGATCAGTTCCCGTTGGCCGACGTCGAGGCACTCGGCTACCACGTGCACTACCACGGCCAGAAGGGCCACTATGGCGTCGCCCTGCTCTCGCGGGAAAAACCGCTGTCGCTGTCCAAGGGCTTCGCCAGTGACGAGGAGGACGCCCAGCGCCGCTTCATCTGGGGCACCTTCGCCGATGCCGACGGTACGCCGATCACCATCATGAACGGCTACTTCCCCCAAGGCGAAAGCCGCGACCACCCCACCAAGTTCCCGGCCAAGCAGCGCTTCTACAGCGACCTGCAGGCCCTGCTCGAAGGGCAGTTCAAGAACGACCAGCCTGTGGTGGTGATGGGTGACCTGAACATCTCGCCCCAGGACTGTGATATCGGCATTGGCCCGGACAACGCCAAGCGCTGGCTGAAGACCGGCAAGTGCAGCTTCCTGCCCGAAGAGCGCGAGTGGATGGAGCGTCTCAAGGGCTGGGGCCTGGTCGACAGCTTCCGCCACCTGTACCCTGACGTGGCCGACCGTTTCAGCTGGTTCGACTACCGCAGCCGCGGTTTCGAGGACGAGCCCAAGCGCGGCCTGCGCATCGACCTGATCATGGCCTCCCATGGGCTGCTGCCGCGGGTCAGGGCCGCCGGGGTCGACTATGAGCTGCGCGGGATGGAAAAGCCTTCGGATCATGCACCGATCTGGCTTGAACTGAGTTGATTGCGTACGGGCTGCGCGCTCACAGGCGCAGCCCTACCACACCTGGATACAAATCCCCCTTAAACATCGCCTCGTTCAGTTCGTCCAACAGCACGAACTCCCGCTGTCTGCCCAGCAACCCTGAACAAGGCTTCCCCATGACCGCACCCCTGAACCGCCTCACCCTGGCCGCCCTGCTGGTCGCCTGCAGCCTGCCGGCCCTGGCCGCGGCGCCCGCGCACAAACCTGGCAGCGTGTTCCGCGACTGCGCCAAGACCTGCCCGGAAATGGTGGTGCTGCCCGCCGGCAGCTTCATGATGGGCACCCCGGATGACGAAAAGGGCCGCCAGGACGACGAAGGCCCGATGCACCAGGTCACGTTCAAAAAAGCCTTTGCCGTGAGCCAATATCAGATCACCAACGGGGAGTGGAAGGCCTACCTCAAGGCCACCGGCTACAAGGTGCCCAACGGCGATACCCGTCCGGGCCGCGAGTGCATCGCCGGCGTGCCGCGCTACCAGCAAGGCGACCGCCAGCCCGCCGTGTGCCTGAACTTCCACGAAGCCGAGGCCTATGCCAGTTGGCTGTCGAAGAAGACCGGCAAGGTCTACAAGGTCCTCAGCGAATCCCAGCGCGAGTACGCCGTGCGTGGCGGCAGCACCGGGCCGTTCCCCTTCCCGCTCGATGACAACGACGAGCAGAAGTACCAGATCTCCAAGCACGCCAATACCTATGGCCCTACCGACGGCTTCTCCTTCACCTCGCCGGTCGGCAGCTTCCCGCCCAATGCCTTTGGCGTCTACGACGGCCACGGCAATGTCTACGAATGGACCCGCGACTGCTACGTCGACAGCTACGCCAGCGCCCCCACCGACGGCAGCCCGCAGACCAACAGCAGCGAATGCGAGGATCGCCGGGTGATCCGCGGCAACGACTACACCGAGGCGCCGATCTTCTCGCGCTCGGGCAACCGCAACGAGCGCAGCTCCACCCTGCGCGGCGACTGGATCGGCTTCCGCGTCGCCCGCGAGCTGTAAGCCCTGCCCCGCCCCGGCGCCCTCGGCGCCGGGCGACTAAATCCGCGCAAAACCCTCTCGTCTACCAAGATCAGGACCTGCTCCTGCCCGGCGCCAACGAATACTCACGAGATGCCCCCATGACGCTCAAGACACCCAGCCTCGCCCAGGAAACCCTGCGCATACTCAAGCCGTTCTGGATGCTGGTCGCGCTTTCGGCGGCCCTTGGCGTGGTCAGCGGCCTGAGCGTCACCGCCCTGCTGGCCACCATCAACAGCGCGATGAATGCCGCCGGCGGGCCGGACACCCATACCGCCCTGCTGTTCGGCGGCCTGTGCGTGCTGACCCTGGCCTGCTCCACCGGCTCGAACCTGCTGACCAACTACGTGGGCCAGAAGGTGGTGGCGCGGCTGCGCCGCGAGTTGTCCGCCAAGGTGCTGGTGGCGCCGATCGCGCAACTGGAGCGCTACCGTGCCCACCGCCTGATCCCGGTGCTGCTCAACGATGTCAGCACCATCAGCGCCTTCGCCCTGTCCGTGGCACCCATGGTCATTGCCTTTACCGTCACCTTGGGCTGCCTCGCCTACCTGGCGCTGCTGTCCTGGCAGATCCTGCTGATCACCGCCCTGACCGTGGTGATCGGCACTGGCGCGCAGTTCCTCGCCCACCGCTTCGGCATGAAGAACATCCTCACCGCGCGCAACGGCGAGGACGAGCTGCAGAAGCACTACCAGGCCCTCTCCGGCGGCGCCAAGGAACTGCGTATCCAGCGCAAGCGCCGCCAGTACATGCATGACCAGCTGATCCACGGCGCCACCGAGCGCATCTGCAAGGCCAACATCCGCGCGGCGAACATCTTCGTCAGCGCCGAAACCTTCGGTTCGATGCTGTTCTTCGCCGTCATCGGCGTGGCCATCGCCTTCCAGGCGCTGTGGCCGAGCACCGAGCGCACCGTGCTTGGTGGTTTCGTGCTGGTGATGCTGTACATGAAGGGGCCGCTGGAGCAGTTGATCAGCAACCTGCCGAGCATCAGCCGCGCGCAGATCGCCCTGCGCCGCATCGCCGAGCTGTCGGCGCGCTTCTCGTCGCCCGAGCCGCACCTGCTGGTGAGCGACCGCGCACCCGCCGTGTCCAGCGTCGAGTCCATCGAGCTGCGCCAGCTGCGCTATGACTACCCGCAGGTCGAGGGCAGCCAGCCGTTCCACCTGGGGCCGGTGAACCTGAGCATCCGCCAGGGCGACATCGTCTTCATCGTCGGCGAGAACGGCTGCGGCAAGACCACCCTGATCAAGCTGCTGCTGGGCCTGTACAGCCCGCAACAGGGCGAAGTTCGGCTCAATGGCGAAACGGTCACCCCGCAGCGCCTGGACGACTACCGCCAGCTGTTCACCACCATCTTCGCCGACTACTACCTGTTCGACGAGCCGCTGCCCGGCCAGGCCGAACTGCCGCCCGAGGCCGGCAAGTATCTGGAACGCCTGGATATCGCCCACAAGGTGAGCATCCGCGACGGCAGCTTCACCACCACCGACCTGTCCACCGGCCAGCGCAAGCGCCTGGCGCTGATCAATGCCTGGCTCGACCAGCGCCCGGTGCTGGTGTTCGACGAGTGGGCCGCCGACCAGGACCCGGCCTTCCGCCGCGTGTTCTACACCGAGCTGCTGCCGGAGCTGAAACAGCAGGGCAAGACCATCATCGTCATCTCCCACGACGACCGCTACTTCCCGGTTGCCGACCAACTGGTACGCATGCACGGCGGCCAGATCGTCGTCGAGCGCAACCAGGAACCCGCCCTGCCCGCCTGACTCCGCCTCACGGGCGGTGGATCCTCGCCACCGCCCGCACTTTGTAAATTCCCCGCCGCATCGCTCGTTCCCCTATTGCCGCACGCTGAATCAACCCTGCCCACAGGGAAGTCGCAGGTCAGGCCTCTGCCAACCGTAAATATTTTTCCGGTTTTGGCATGCGCATGCGTCCTACTCGCAACGGAATAATTTTCATTTACTTTGCGTACCTTGAGCCAGAGCATAAAAATGCCAATACCAGCCAACACACTGACCCCTTTGAGCAAGGCGCTGATGCTGCGCCGGATGCTGCGTTCCTCGCCGGCCATGGCCACCCTCGGACTCGCCCTGGCCCTGCCGCTGGCAGCGCAAGTGCAGGCCCAGGAGCAGGATTACGACATCCCGGCGCAATCGCTGAGCAGCGCGCTGCAAGAGCTGGGTCGCCAGGGCAACCTGCAGGTGCTGTTCAGCCCCGAGACCGTACAGGGCCTGCGCAGCAGCCCGGTCAAGGGTCGTTTCTCGCCAACCCAGGCAGCTGGGGAGCTGCTGAAGAACAGCGGGATTCGCTACAGCGTGCAGGACAACACCCTGATCATCAGCGGCGCGGCTGAATCCGGTTCGGCCATGACCCTGGACGCCACCACCATCAATGGCCAGGTGCTGGGTGCCACCACCGAGGGCAGCAACTCCTACACCACTGGCGCGGTGACCATCGGCAAGACCGCGCAATCGCTGCGTGAGACCCCACAGTCGGTCACCGTGGTCACCCGCAAGCTGATGGACGACAAGAACCTGGTCTCGCTGGACCAGGTGATGGCCCAGACCACCGGTATCACCCGCGCCAACCGCGGCTATGGCAACCACCACTTCAGTTCCCGTGGCTTCGACCTCACCGACGAAAGCTACATGGTCGACGGCGTGCCAGGCCAGGCCTACGCCTACACCGGCTGGATGACCCCGGACATGGCGATCTTCGACCGCGTCGAAGTGCTGCGCGGCGCCTCCGGCCTGCTGGTGGGCGCGGGCAATCCGGGCGGCGCGGTGAACCTGGTGCGCAAGCGCCCGACCGCCGACCCGCGTTTCTCCGTCATCACCCGCGCCGGCTCCTGGGACAACTACCGCCTGGACCTGGATGCCAGCGGCCGCCTCAACCCCCAGGGCACCCTGCGCGGACGCATGGTTGCCTCCTATGAAGACCGTGGCTACTTCACCGACGTCACCAAGTCCAAGCGGCCGCTGCTGTACGGCATCGTCGAGGCCGACCTCAACGATGCCACCACGGTCGCTGTCGGCCTGCGCCGCCAGACCTCGCGCATCGACGGCTACAGCGTGCTGGGTATCCCCAACAACCCCGACGGCAGCAACCCGCACCTGAAGCGCTCGACCTACCTCGGGCAGGACTGGACCAAGCTGCAGACCAACATGGACGAGGTGTTCGCCGACCTCACCCACCGATTCAACGACAACTGGACCGGCAAGCTGGCGCTGTCTCACTCCGAAGGCGGCTACAACCGTAGCGCCATCGAGTGGGGCGCGCGCGAGACGCTGGAGTACAACGCCCCAGGTGGACCGACGGTCAACACCGTCAGCTACCACAAGTTCGATGTGACCTCCAATGCCGTCGACGGCCACCTGGACGGCACGTTCGAGGCCTTTGGCCTGACCCACCAGCTGACGCTCGGTGCCAACTGGTCCAAGCGCAAGATGAACGACAAGGACAACACCATAGCGCTGCCCAGCCCTATCCCGCTCAATGTCTTTGATCCCGACCATAGCAATATCCCCGAATTGCAGCGCAATGGCTGGAAGTCCATGGATGACACCATCGACACCCGCTACGGCACCTACCTGAGCGCCCGCCTGCACGCCACCGAAGACCTGAGCTTCGTCCTCGGTGGTCGCCTGAGCTGGTACAAGAACGAAGCCTGGAACGGCCCGAAGGTGACCACCAGCCGGCAGGACGAGGAATTCACACCCTTCGTCGGTGCGATCTACGACCTGAACGACCAGTGGTCCTGGTACGCCAGCTACGCCGACATCTTCCTGCCGCAGTCCAACTACCGCACCGTCAGCGGCAGCGTGCTCGACCCGTCGGTCGGTTCGAACTACGAGACCGGGATCAAGGGTGAGCTGTTCGACAAACGCTTGAACGTGTCCTTCGCCGTGTTCTACATCGAGCAGGAAGACGTCGCCCAGCAAGATGCAGCCAACCGTGGCAATTGCCCGAGCGATCCGGCCGGCCGCTGCTGGGTCAACGGCGACGGCATCAACCGCAGCAAGGGCTTCGAAGCCGAGGCCACCGGCGAACTGCTGCCGGGCCTGCAAGTGGCGGCTGGCTACACCTACAACACCACCAGCTCCTCCGAAGGTGGCCCGATCTCGGCGCAGACCCCGAAACACATGGTGCGCGTGAACACCAACTACACCTTCCCGGGCGAGTGGAACCGCCTGAGCGTAGGTGGTGGCGTTTCGGCGCAGAACTCCTACGTCGATGCCTACAACGAGGCGTACAACAGCGGCCGAGCTATCTTCGACGCGCGTGCCGCCTACAAGCTCGACGAGCACTGGACCGTGGGCGTGGACGTCGAGAACCTGTTCGACCGCAAGTACTTCGACTCGATGGGCTACTGGACCCGTGGCACCACCTACGGTACTCCGCGTAGCTACATGTTCACCCTGCGCGGCGACTTCTAGACCCCGCACGGCAACAACCGGCGCCCCCTCTCGAGGGGGCGCTGTGTTTTCAGCGGCATCCAACGCCCTGTTGTCTTTCCCCCCGCCCCACCGCACACTCGACCCCGCCAGCCAGGAAGCGGAGTCCGCAGTGCCCACGCCACGCCAATTCAGCAAGAAGACCAGCACCAGCAACATGCTGCGGCTCAAGTCCGGCGACGCCGGCAACCAGCGCCCCTATCGCGTCGACTTCGTCCTGCTCGAGCACTTCTCCATGGCCAGCTTCACCGTGGCGATGGACGTGCTGGTCACCGCCAACCTGCTGCGCGTCGACAGTTTCACCTCCACCCCGCTGTCACTGGGCGGCGATCGCGTGCTCAGCGACCTGGGCCTGGAACTGATCGCCAGCCCACTCGATCCCCGCAGCCTGCACGACCTCGACCTGCTGGTGGTGTGCGGCGGCCTGCGCACGCCGTTGAAATACCCCGACCTCGACCGCCTGCTGGACGGCTGCGCCAGCCACGGCATGACCCTCGGCGGGCTATGGAACGGCGCCTGGTTCCTCGGCCGCGCCGGGGTGCTCGACGACTACGGCTGCAGCGTGCACCCCGAGCAGCGCGCCAGCCTGGCCGAGATCAGCCCGCAGACGCGCATCACCCCGGCCAGCTTCACCCTGGACCGTGACCGCCTCAGCGCCGCCAGCCCCAATGGCGCCATGGAGCTGATGCTCGGCCTGGTACGGCGCCTGTACGGCGATGCCCTGGCCGAAGGCGTGGAAGAGATCCTGTCGTTCTCCGGCGCACGCTATCGCCAGGTCGGGCCCGGAGCGAAGAAGTCCATGAGCCTGCACCTGCGCACCATCGTCGAGCTGATGGAAAACAACCTCGAAGAAACCCTCAGCCTCGACCAGCTGGCCGCCTACTCCGGGCGCTCGCGCCGACAGATCGACCGCTTGTTCCAGGCCCAGCTGGGCACCTCGCCCAGGCGCTACTACATGGAGCTGCGCATCACCAAGAGTCGGCGGCTGTTGCAGTATTCGGACCTGTCGGTGATGGAGGTCGCGGTGGCCTGCGGCTTCGTTTCGGTATCGCATTTCAGCAAGTGCTATGCGGCGTACTTCGGTTATCCGCCGTCGCGGGAGCAGCGGCTCGGCGAATGATGTCGCCTGGGGTTGCCCCGCGATAGGGCCGGAACTGTCAACGGATCAGCCCTGCTCATCGAGCAATGCCTGGATCACCCGCTCCTGCCCCGCATAATCGCCTTCGCCAAAGTGCACATGGCGCACCTGCCCCTTGCGGTCGACGAAGTAGTGCGCAGGCCAGAACTGGTTGCCCCAGGCGTTCCAGATCCGGTAGCCGTTATCGACCGCCACCGGATAGGCAATGCCCAACTGCTGCACCTGCGCCCGGACACTGCCGATGTCATGCTCGTAGTCGTACTCCGGCGTATGCACCCCGACCACCACCAACCCCTGCTCGCCATAGCGCCGCGCCCAGTCGTTGACATGCGGCAGGCTGCGCCGGCAGTTGATGCAGTCGTAGGTCCAGAAATCCACCAGCACTACCTTGCCCTTGAGGGCCGGGCCGGCCAGCGGCGGCGAGTTGAGCCACTGCTCGGCGCCGGCCAGCGAAGGCATGGGGCCATAGCTGTCGCGGGCCAGCAGGTGGCCGGCCAGGCCCAACCCGAGCAGGGCCAGGGCCACGCCGCCGGCCTTGAGCAGGCGGCGCTTGCCGCGCGCCTCAGTTGTCATGGCAGCCACTGGTGGCGTAGGAACGGTACTCGACGCTCTGCGGCTTGCCCTGGGAGTCGAGGTAGTCCATGCGGGTGTTGACCACGCCGCAGGTGTTGCTGCGGTCATCCTTCACCGACAGCACCTTCTTCACATCCAGCTTGTCGCCGTAGCGGTACTGCATCACGCTGGCCTCGTTGAGCGAGGTGCTGCTGGCCTGGGCGGTGATGGCGCCGAGGCCGAGGACGGCGAACAAGGCGGCGCTGGCGAGGGTCTTGATAGTCATGGTGGTTCTCCTGATGCGAGGTCTTGGCATTGGGGAGACGTCGCTCCCCGGTAGAGCCATTTCACTCCCGCCAGGTATCGCGCTTGTGTCCACCCAGGCTGTGACGTGCTTCCTCCTGTATCCACGGCAGTGCCAGATACACTGCAATACAAAGCGTGGCAGGCAAGCCCGGATTCGCTCGGTACACTGCGCCCAACCCTCACTCACAAGGACACCCCGATGGAGCATGTCGATCACATCCTGGTCGTCGACGACGACCGCGAAATCCGCGAACTGGTCGGCAACTACCTGAAGAAGAACGGCCTGCGCACGAGCATCGTCGCCGATGGCCGACAGATGCGCGCCTTCCTGGAAAACAACACGGTCGACCTGATCGTCCTCGACATCATGATGCCCGGCGACGACGGCCTGCTGCTGTGCCGCGAACTGCGCGCCGGCAAGCACCGCAATACGCCGGTGCTGATGCTGACCGCGCGCAACGACGAGACCGACCGCATCATCGGCCTGGAAATGGGCGCCGACGACTACCTGACCAAGCCTTTCTCCGCCCGCGAGCTGCTGGCGCGGATCAACGCCGTGCTGCGCCGCACGCGCATGCTGCCGCCCAACCTGACCATCAGCGAAAGCGGGCGCCTGATCGCCTTCGGCCCCTGGCGCCTGGACACCACCGCGCGCCACCTCCTCGACAGCGAGGGCACCCTGGTGGCGCTGTCCGGCGCCGAGTACCGCCTGCTGCGGGTATTCCTCGACCACCCGCAGCGGGTGCTCAGCCGTGAACAGCTGCTCAACCTCACCCAGGGCCGCGAGGCGGACATCTTCGACCGCTCCATCGATCTGCTGGTCAGCCGCCTGCGCCAGCGCCTGGGCGACGACGCCCGCGAACCCACCTGCATCAAGACCGTGCGCAGCGAAGGCTATGTATTCTCGCTGCCGGTGCAATTGCTGGAGTCGCCGGCGTGAAGTGGCCGCGGACCCTGGCCTCGCGCCTGGCGCTGATCTTCTTCACAGGATTGGTGCTGGCCTACGGCCTGTCGTTCAGCCTGCAGGCGTATGAGCGCTATGTCAGCAGCCGCTCGATGATGCTCAGCAACCTGGAGCTGGACGTCTCGACCTCTGTCGCCATCCTCGACCGACTGCCCGCCGCAGAGCGCCCGGCCTGGCTGCCACGCCTGGAACGGCGCACCTACCGCTACCAGCTGGACGAGGGGCTGTCCGGCGAAGCCATGCCCAGCGAGAACCCGCCGATGGCCGCCGACTCCATCGTCAAGGCCATCGGCGACCGCTACCGCCTGACCTTCCAGGAAATCCCCGGCCCCAATGCGCATTTCCAGGCCCACCTGCGCCTGGCCGACGGCGCGCCGTTGACCATCGACGTCACCCCGGCCCCGGTGCCGGTGGCCACCTGGCTGCCAGTAGTGCTGCTGATCCAGCTGGCGGTGCTGCTGGCCTGCACCTGGCTCGCCGTGCGCCTGGCCATCGGCCCGCTGACCCGGCTGGTCCAGGCCGTGGACAACCTTGACCCGAACAGCCCCGGCCCGCTGCTCGACGAAAGCGGCCCACGCGAGGTGCGCTACGCCGCCGTAGCCTTCAATGCGCTGCAGGCGCGCATCGCTGCCTACCTCAAGGAACGCATGCAATTGCTGGCCGCCATCTCCCACGACCTGCAGACGCCGATCACGCGCATGAAGCTGCGCGTCGAGCAGATGGACGACGGGCTGGAGAAGGACAAGCTGTGGCACGACCTCGACGCCATGGAGCACCTGGTGCGCGAGGGCGTGGCCTATGCCCGCAGCATGGACAGCGGCACCGAGGCGCCGTGCCGGGTCAACCTCGACGCCTTCCTCGACAGCCTGGTGTTCGACTACCAGGACAGCGGCGCGCAGGTGAATCGCAGCGGCAGCGCCCAGGCCACCCTGGAAACCCGCCCCCACGCCTTGCGCCGGGTACTGGTGAACCTGGTGGACAATGCGCTGAAGTTCTCCGGTGCCGCGCAGCTGGAAGTCGGCTGCGAGAACGGCGTGACGCTGATCCGCGTGCTCGACGATGGCCCCGGGATCCCCGAGGCGGAGCTCGACGACGTGCTCAAGCCGTTCTACCGGGTCGAAAGCTCGCGCAACCGCAGTACAGGCGGCACCGGGCTGGGGCTGGCCATCGCCCAGCAGCTGACCCAGGCCATGGGCGGCAGCCTGACCTTGCGCAACCGCGCCGAAGGTGGGCTGTGCGCCCAGGTCGAGTTGCGTTGAAGTAAAGGGCAAGCCCGCTGCTCAAGCCTGAGCGAGCGGGCTTGCCCTATTGACGCGGCCAGCAAAGGCGACAACAAAGCAAGATCGTTCAAGCCACCCTCTGGCCTGTCTGGCATGCTTGTCTGCCCTGTCGATTCGTTGCCGCTTCCATGCCCAGCCCACCCCTCGCCCGCCAAGCGTTCCTCCACGGCGCCATCGCCATCCTGCCACTGTCCGTGGCCGTTGCCCCCTGGGGCCTGCTCGCCGGCAGCATGGCCATCGAAGCCAACCTCAGCGCCTGGCAAGGCCAGGGCCTGTCGGCCATCGTATTCGCCGGCGCCGCGCAACTGGTGGCCATCGGCATGCTCAAGGGTGGCGCCAACCTGTTCTCGATCCTGCTCACCACCCTGCTGCTGACCTCCCAGCACCTGCTCTACGGGCTGTCGATGCGCCCGGTGCTGTCGGGGCTGCCGACCCGCTGGCGGTTGGGCCTGGGCTTCCTGCTCACCGATGAGTTCTTCGCCCTCACCAGTCACCACGACCAGCAGCAGTTCAACCGCTGGTACGCCTTGGGCGTGGGCCTGACCTTCTACGTGGCGTGGAACCTGTTCACCCTGGCCGGCATCGTCCTCGGCCAGAACATTCCGCACCTGGACCAGCTGGGCCTGGACTTCTCCATCGTCGCCACCTTCGTCGCACTGATCGCGCCGCTGGTGCGCAACCTGCCGACCGTGGTGTGCGTGGCGGTGTCGCTGTTCTGCTCGGTGCTGTTCAGTTACTGGCACTGGGAGACCGCCCTGGTCGCCGCCGGTCTGCTGGGCATGGCCGCCGGGTTCGTCTGCCAGAAGTTTTCCGGAGGCCGCTTATGATCTGGCTGCTGATCTTCGCCATGGGCACGGTGGTGTTCCTCAACCGCTACGCCTTCCTCGAACCGCGCCTGCCCCTGCGCCTGAGCTCCAATGCGCGGCAGTTCCTCGGCTTTGCCGTGCCCGGAATGCTCACCGCGATCTGCGGGCCGATCATCTTCCTGCCCGAGCACCAGCTCGACCTGAGCCCGCTGAACCCCTACCTGCTCGGTTCGCTGGTGGCCATCGCCCTGGTGCTGTTGACCCGCAGCGTATTGCTGAGCATGCTGGCGAGCATGCTGATCTTCTTCCTCCTGCGCAGCTGGCTGGCATGAGCACGCCACTGCGCGAACAGGCCCACCTGTGGCAGGCGCCCGCCCTGGGCGATGTCGAGATGCTGCACGCCCGCTATATCCAGCAGCGCTTCGCCCCGCACGTGCACGAAGGCTATGTGTTCACCGTGATCGAGTCTGGCGCCCAGCGCTTCTGGCACCGAGGCAGCGAGCACCTGGCGCCGGTGGGCAGCATGGTGCTGATCAACCCCGACGAGCTGCACACCGGCGCCACCGCCCACGAGGCCGGCTGGCGCTACCGTGGTTTCTACCCCGAGCATGAACGGGTCACCGGCGTGCTCGACGAACTGGAGCTGGGCCGCCATGGCCTGCCCCGGTTCAAGGACAGCGTGATCCAGGACCCGGCCCTGGCCGCCACGTTCAGCCACCTGCATCGGCTTTCGGAGTCCTGCGCCAGCGCCCTGGAGCAACAGACCGCCTGGCGCCAGGCGGTGCTGGCCCTGGTGCAGCGCCATGGCCATTGCGCCGAGCCCGTCGCCCCCGGCAACGAACCGCTGGCCGTGGCCCGCGCCCGCGAGCTGCTGGAGAGCCAGCTGGCCGATCCGCCGTCGCTGGAAGCCTTGGCGGCCGCGGTGAACCTTTCGCCATTCCACTTCGCCCGGGTATTCCGCCAGGCCACCGGCCTGCCGCCCCATGCCTGGCTCAAGCAGCGCCGCCTGGCCCGCGCCCGGGAACTGCTCAAATGCGGTCAATCAGTCCTCGAAGTCGCCTTTACCCTGGGTTTTGCCGACCAGAGCCACCTGAGCCGGCAGTTCAAGCAGGCCTATGGCGTGCCGCCTGGCGCCTATCGCCAGGCCTGTCTCAACCTGGCGTAGCGGCACGACTCCAGGCGCCCGGCGTCAGCCCGGTCATGCCGCGGAAAAACGCGATGAAGGCGCTGTCGCTGGCGAAGCCCAGCTCATCGGCGATCTCGCCCAGCGGCACGTTCAGCGCCAGGCGCTCGACCGCCCTCAGCAATCGCCACTGCTGGCGCCATTGCTGGTAACTCATCCCGGTGTCGCGACGCATCAGGCGGCCAATGGTCTTTTCACTGGCCCCGGCTTGCCGCGCCAACTCGCCCAGTGCTGGCGGCAAGCGATCGAGGCCGTCCACCAGGCGCGCCAGGCGTCGGTCGCGCGGCAGCGGCAGCAGCATTGGCTGGCGCTGCGCGCTCTGCAGTTCGGCACGACACAAGCCCAGCAGATGATGATTGGCCCCATGCCGCCAATCGCTGTCGAAGGGTGCCTGGGCAATCCGCTCGAGCAGCTCGCGCAGCAATGGATTGACGTCGAGGATGGTCACCTGCTCCGGTAGCCCCTGCGCCGCCGTCGCATCCAGGTACACCGAGCGGTAATCCACCGTCTCGCGCATCCGCGCACGATGCGCCAGGCCGCCCGGTATCCACGCCGCGCGGCTCGGCGGCAACAGGCACAGCAGCCCCGGCGAGTCGATACGCACGCAGCCCTGGCGGGTGAACAGCACCTGGCCTCGGACATGCCAGTGGTTGCCGGAATCATGGTCGCCCAAGGCCGAGCAGATGCCGATCACCGGTGCTGGGTGGGCGTCCGGGTCAAAGGCGCTATCGGGTGCGAGCCATGCCATTGCAGCTTGTCCTGTTTCATTGATTTCCTGGCTTGATCACGATAATGGATCATAGCTTGCCAACCCTACCATGGGCCTCCGATCAACTGCAGAGGACAAGCCCATGCAAAATCGTTATTGGCTGGCTTTCGCCACTGCCATGCTCATGTTCCCGCAAATAGCCGAAACCCTGTACAGCCCGGCTCTGGTGTCGCTGGCCGAAGGCTTCGCGGTTTCCGCTGCGCACGCCTCGTTGACCCTGTCGTTGTACTTCGTCGCCTTCGCGGTCGGCGTGCTGTTCTGGGGGCGGTTGTGCGATATCAAGGGCCGGCGGCCGACCATGCTCGCGGGCCTTGCGCTGTATACCCTGGCAGCACTGGCGGCACTGCTGGCCAGCGATTTCAGCCAGTTGCTGGCGGCGCGGATGGTCGCCGCCTTCGCCGCCGCAGTCGGTTCGGTGGTCACCCAGACTGCACTGCGCGACCGCTACAACGGCGCGGAACTGGCCCGGGTGTTCTCGCTGATCGGCGCATGCCTGGCCATAAGCCCCGCACTGGGCATGCTCGGTGGCGGCTGGCTGGACCAGGCGTTCGGCTATCGCGGCGTGCTGGCCGCGCAATTGATCCTGGCATCGGCACTGCTGGCCTGGGGCTGGCAGGCGATGCCCGAGACCCAGGCCGCCGCGCCCGCGCTGACACCGTTGCGCCAGGTGCTGATGCGCCTGCTGGCGGACCGCCGGGTGCTGCTGGCCAGCGCGCTGGTGGCCTTGTTCAACATTGCCGTGTTCGCCTGGTACAGCCTGGCGCCGTTCGTCTTCGAACGCCTGGGACAGGCACAGTGGATGGGCTATTCGGGCGTGGGCCTGGCCCTCGGCTCGCTGGCTGGCGCCAGGCTCAATGCTCTGCTGCTGGGGCGCGCAGTCGCGGCCGCCACCCTGATGAAGGGTGCCGCGCTGCTGCTCGTGGTCGGCGCCCTGGGCATGACGGCAATCGGTGAATCACCGTGGATCGTCGCGCCAATGGCCTTGGTGATGATCGCGTTCGCCATGGCCATCCCCTTGCTGCTCGGCTCGGCACTGGTGGCCTACGCCGATTGCCGGGGTACGGCGGCAGCCTTGTTCGGCCTGCTGTATTACCTGCAGATCGGCGCGGGGCTGATGGTAGTCGGCATGCTGCAGATGCTGGCGCCTGGGTTGCTGCTGATCGCGCTCGCCATCTGCGCGCTGAGCCTGGGCTATTTGCGCTATCTGCGCGGCTGACACCGTCGGCTGCAGCCGCTGCTACACTCACAAGGCTGAACGGAGGAACCCGCCATGTCCGAACGAGAAATCACCACGCTCCTGTCGCTGATGAGCCAGCGTCAGGTCTGCCTGAGCAGCGCCTGCAAGGAGATCGCCGACTGGATCGACCGCCAGGGCGACGTGCCCGCCGCCGGCAAGATCCGCGCCAGCCTCAAGGCACTCGAGGCCGAAGACGCCCAGGTGCGCAAGACGCTGACCTCGCTGAACATCGAACGGCCGCTGCCACGTTTTCGCAGCTGACCGCTGAAAACCATCGCGGGGGAGCAGGCTCGTCGGAGCGCCGCATCGCCCGCGATGGGTGCTGCATCAGTGGTTCATGTGCATATGGTCGTGGCCGGCGCCGGCCTCGGCGTTGAGCGCACGCACCGGAGCCTGCACCTGCAGGGTTTCCTTCGCGCCCTTGGCATCCTCGATGGTCAGGGTCAGCGGTACCTGCTCACCCTCCTTCACCTGCTGGTTCAGGCCCATCAGCATCACGTGGAAGCCGTTCGGGTCCAGCTTCACCGCCTTGCCAGCCGGCAACTCGACCGCCTTCACTTCACGCATGCCCATCACGTCGCCGTTCATGGTCATCTCGTGCACCTGCACGGTCTTGGCCACGGGCGAGGCGACGCTGACCAGCTTGCTGTCGCTGCTCGCGGTCAGGGTCATGAAGGCCCCGGTGGCGTGCTGGTGCGGCACGCTGGCGCGTACCCAGGCGTCGCTCACGGTGGTCTGGGCCAGGGCCGGCAGGGCCAGGCTCATCAGTGCCAGGGCGGCCAGGCCGCGCTTGATCGGTTGCATCGACATTCAGCAGATCTCCATCAGGGTGACCAGGTCTTCGGCGCATTCCTGGGCGTTCAGGGAATGGCCCAGGCTCAGGCGCAGGGTGCCACGGGTATCGTAGACGTAGCTGGTGGACGAGTGAGAGATGGTGTAGGTATCGCCGGCCGGGACCTTCTCGTAGAACACCTTGAACTCACGGGCCACGGCGTCGATTTCCTCGGGGGTGCCGGTCAGGGCGACGATCGACGGGTCGAAGGCCTTGACGTAGGCATCGAGCACCTCGGGGGTATCGCGTTCCGGGTCCAGGGTGATGAACACCGGCTGGAACAGGTCGCGGTCGCGGCCACGCAGGATCTTGCGGATCTGCGCCACACGCGCCATGGCGGTCGGGCAGACGGCCGGGCACTGGGTGAAGCCGAAGAAGATCATCGGCATCGAGCCGTAGAAGCTCGACAAGGTGCGCTCGTTGCCTTGCGGGTCCTTGAGCTTGAACTTGCGACCGAGGATCTCGTTGCTCATGTTCTTGCCGTACTTGAAGTCCAGGCCACGGGCCGGGCTGCAGCCCGCCAGCAGGCCAAGCCCCAGTACGCCCATCCCGGCGACAACTGCGCGCCGGGTCAACAGATCATTCATGGAACCATCCTTTACAGGGAAGGTGCCGACCCCTGGGATGGGCCGGCCAGAAAACCGGGGCATTCTGTCACGCCCCCCCCCGTACCATCCACCCGACATCCGGCTGATCGGGCTGCAGCCCTTTGTTTACGGGGCGCGACCGGTTGTCGCAGGGGTTGAATCCGTAACACTTTGTTGCTAGGGATCAATGCACAAAGCCTGAAAAGCATCGCGGGGCAAGCCCGCTCCCACAACCTGTGGAAGCGGGCTTGCCCCGCGATGGCGTCACCACTGCGATCAGTAGTACGCGTTTTCCTTCTGGCTGTGGTCGGTCACGTCACGCACGCCCTTGAGCTCGGGAATACGCTCGAGCAAGGTGCGCTCGATGCCTTCCTTGAGGGTCACGTCGGCCTGGCCGCAGCCCTGGCAACCACCGCCGAACTGCAGCACGGCGATGCCGTCGTCGACCACGTCCACCAGGCTCACGGCGCCGCCGTGGCTGGCCAGGCCCGGGTTGATCTCGGTCTGCAGGTAATAGTTGATCCGCTCGTTGATCGGGCTGTCTTCGTTGACCATCGGCACCTTGGCGTTCGGCGCCTTGATGGTCAGCTGGCCACCCATGCGGTCGGTGGCGTAGTCGACCAGCGCGTCCTCCAGGAACGGCACGCTGACCGCATCGAGGTAGGCGGTGAAGCTCTTCAGGCCCACCAGCTGGTCGTCGGGCTTCTCTTCGCCCGGCTTGCAGTACGCAATGCAGGTCTCGGCGTAGGTTGTGCCCGGCTGGGTAATGAAAATACGGATGCCGATGCCAGGCGTGTTCTGCTTGGAGAGCAGATCGGCCAGGTAATCATGGGCGGCGTCGGTAATGGTTATAGCGCTCATGGAAGTTCCTCACAGACTTGCCGGCAGTGTACGCCAACCCGGCGTGCGAACAAAGTCCTAGTATTTGACTCGGGAAAGCGCCAGCGCCGGTTCCTGCGCCGTTCGCGCCGTGAACACGGCCTTGAGCCGCCAGTACAGGCCGCGCTCCAGCCATTGGTAGCTGAGCCACGACATTAGTCCGATTGACGGCACGCACAGGGCAAATACCAGGTAAGGGTTCAGGCGCAGCCCCTCGCTGATGAATAGACCGGCGTACAGCACCAGCACATGCACCAGATACACCGAGTAGGAACAGTCCCCCAGGGCCTTGAGAACCTGATTGCCCTTGAAGTAGCGCTCCAGGGCGATGAACGCCAGCACCACCAGGGCGCTCGGCAGGCCCCAGTGCAGCAGGCGCTGCGAAGCGTCGAGGTGATAGAGCGCCAACCCCGCCAGACCGAGCAATCCCAACGGCAACCACAGCCCTTCGCGGATCAACCCGCGTCGATACAGCACACCCAGGCCGATGCCCAACAGGAACTCGTAGACGATATCGTTGTTGTAGAAGCGGCTCAGCACACCCAGGCGCCCCAGCACTTCGCTCGCCAGCAGCAATGCTGCCGTCACCAGCCACAGGTGATGACGCTGGCGCACCAGGAAGGCCAGGCCGAACAGCAGGTAGAAGAACATCTCGAAGTTCAGCGTCCAGCCGACGTTGAGCGTTGGATACAGCCCATAGCCACCGGGGTTTTCCGCCGGGATGAACAACAGCGACAGCAGCAGGTGCTGCCATTCGAACACCTGGTGCGGCATCCAGCGGCTGGCCGCCAGCATCAGCACGGCCATCAGCAGGGTGTAGAACCAATACGCGGGCACGATGCGCAAGGCACGGTTGAGCAGGAACTGTCCTGGGGCGATGGCCTTGTCGCGGGTCGACAGGTAGATCACCAGGCCACTGATGACAAAGAAGATGTCCACCCCCACCGCGCCGCGATCAGCGAGCAGTTGGCCGATGGGGCCGGTGGCGTGGAAGTCGAAGAAGATCTGCCGGAAGTGGTGGCAGACCACCAGCCAGGCGGCGAATGCCCGTAGAGCCTGAAGCGAATACAGCATGAAATACCCTGTGATCGGCGGTGCATTGAGGCCCGGCGAGCCGGCTCCCACAGGGTTCGCGCACTTCTGTGGGAGCCGACTTGCCGGCGATGGGCTGCAGCGCAGCCCAGGGCCTACCTACCGATTCCGACCGCAGGATGCCGGGAAAGTCCCGGCCAACCGATCAGAGGTTCTCGTAGCGGTTCATGTCCAGCACCCCGGCCTCCACCGGCTGGGTCTCCTTGATGTAGCTGTTCAGGTCATGGAAGTAGCGCCAGAACTCAGGATGGCTGCGGCGCACACCCCAGCGCATGACGATGCGCTCGAACTTGTCGGTGTCGTCACGCGCCGCCTCCATGTCCTCGACGAACTCCGGCACATCGGCCGTCGGGATGTTGAAGATGAAGTTGGGGTAGCTGCTGAGCACGCCCGGATACAAGGTCAGGGTGTCGAGCCCCGGCTGGTAGCGATAGGCCTCGCCAAGCAGGAACGCCACGTTGCTGTGCGCGCGGTTGCGCAGCAGGCTGTAGACCTGGCGCTGGCCGCCCTGCCCTTCGATGCGCAGCATGCTCGCCTCGGGCAGTTGGCCGATCACCTTGAGCCCCGCCGCCGGGCGCGACACCAGGCGGCTCAGCGATTGCTCGGCGTCACGGAACTCCGCGGACAGCCCGGGCCGCGAGCAATAGGCGCCCTGGCAGCGGTTGATCGGGTCCGGCGCGGCGTTCAGGCTGCCGGTGCGTTGCAGCAGCTTGAGGCCGAAGTCGCGCTTGGGGTCGTGCTTGTCCAGTTTCAGCGCGCTCGGAGTGCTGGTGTCGATGTCCTCGTAGTCCATCCACATCTTCACCTTGCCGCTGTTCTGGTACCAGTCGCCGAGGATCTCGCCGCGCTTGCCGGCCGGCATCAGGCGCAGGAAGTTGATCTCGGCGCCGTTGCGGATCAGGTCGAAGTACAGCCGCGTCTGCAACTGGTGCGAAACATTGCCAAACACGTCGAAGTTCACCGCCAGCTGGTAGTAGGTGCGCTCGAACAGCGGATAATCGAACAGCCACATGGTCAGCGGCACGTCACCGATCAGGCCCTTGGTCACCGAGGCGCTGTCGAAGTGGCGGAAGATGCTCAAAAGTGCGTTGTCGTTGCCCGCCCACAGCGTCGACCAGCTGGGCGCCGGCTGTTCGGCATAGGCCTCACGGCGCAGGGCTTCGTACTCGTTGCGCTTGTCACGGTAGGCGTGCCACAGGCTCAGCACGCTGCCCACGTCGTCGATCTGCCCCGGCATGGCCAGCAGCGGCGTGGCCTCGCCCCGGTACTGGGCGTCGGTGATGTACAGGTCGTGGGCCGGCTCCTGGAACAGCGCCCAGAAGTTGTCGCGGATCACGTCGGTGGCGATCTGCCCGCGGCACACCGGGCCACGGATGAAGGTACGGACGAAGTACTCGGCGTTGTCCAGCATGAACTGGTAGCGGGCCACCGCCGGGATCGCCTCGAAGGTCTCGAACGGGTTGGACCGGTGCCGCGGCCCATAGCCCGGCAGTGCGCTGGCGTGCCAGTCGCCGCTGTAGAACAGCTGCTTGACCCGCTTGAGCTTCTGCGGCCCCATCGGGTAGGTGATGTGGGTCTTGTGCACGATCACGCCCTGCACCGGGATCAACCGATAGTAGAAGTCGGTGCCCGGCGGGTCGTTGGGGCGGCGGGTGGCGATCAGGTCCACCGGCTGGCCGCTCGGGGTGCGCGAGCGCACCCACTGGAAGAAGTGACCCTGCTCGCCACCGACGAAATAGATGTGCGCCAGGAACAGGTGCTCGTACAGCCAACGGCCGACCAGCGCCTCGGTGGAGCCGGGGCGATTGAGCAGTTCTTCCCAGTCGGCGATCTGCTTCGCCTCTGCCGCGCTGGGCTGGATCGGGGTCTTTTCCACCGGCGCGCCAGCGGCCAGCCAGCGCTGCAGGGTCTGGTACTGCTGGTCGGTCAGCCCGGTGACCGCCAGCGGCATGCCCTCCTTGGGATGGGCACCGGCGTAGGCGTCGAATTCGTGGGGCAACGGGCACATGTTGTTGCGGTTGAGCCCCAGCACGATCTCTTCGGGCAGTTTGGCGTTGGGCGTGAGCGGGGTCTTGTGACCCAGTTCGAGCATGCGCGCCATCAGCGCCGCCTGGCTGCCCTGCTTGTCCAGCACCGAATAGAAGCCCTGCTTGCGCCAGCCCGCTTCGTCGCGGGCGTCGTAGAACAGCCGCGTGGTGGGCACCGCCTGGCTGCGCTCGCCCTGATAGACCGGCACCTTCGAGGCTCCGCGCTCGGCGCCCTCGGCGCTGCCCAGGTTGAGCTGGCAGGCAGCGTCGTTACAGGCGTGGCAGGCCACGCACTTCTCGGTGAAGATCGGTTGGATATCCCGGGTGTATGAGATCGTCGGGCTCGATTGGGGGGCCTGCCCGAACGCCGCGCCACTGATGAGCAAGGCGAAGGCGCTGGCAAGTATGCGATGCAGCATGTGCCGAATGTCCTGGTTCTTGAAAGCCATCACGATGTGCCTGGCGGGTCCTGAGGTGTTGGAGGGTCGCACTAACATGAGGGAAATTCATGCGAATGGGCGATGCGCCTAAAATCCGTGCAGCTTTGTTATTATTCGGCACCTTCTGTTATTTGCCCGACCAGGTAGTCCTATGTCCGACCGCAGCGCTCGTTTACAAGCACTCCAGAACGCACTCAAAGAGCGCATCCTGATCCTCGACGGCGGCATGGGTACTATGATCCAGAGTTACCGCCTAGAGGAACACGACTATCGTGGCACGCGCTTTGCCGATTGGCCAAGCGATGTCAAAGGCAACAACGATCTTTTGCTGCTCAGCCGCCCCGACGTGATCGCCGCGATCGAGAAAGCCTACCTGGACGCCGGCGCCGATATCCTCGAGACCAACACGTTCAACGCCACGCAGATATCCCAGGCCGACTACGGCATGGAAGCGCTGGTTTACGAGCTCAACGTCGAGGGCGCGCGTATCGCCCGCCAGGTGGCCGACGCCAAGACCCTGGAAACCCCGGACAAGCCACGCTTCGTCGCCGGCGTGCTCGGCCCTACCAGCCGCACCTGTTCGATCTCCCCGGACGTCAACGACCCCGGCTACCGCAACGTCACCTTCGACGAGTTGGTGGAGAACTACACCGAGGCCACCCGCGGCCTGATCGAGGGCGGCGCCGACCTGATCCTGATCGAGACCATCTTCGACACCCTCAACGCCAAGGCGGCGATCTTCGCCGTGCAGCAAGTGTTCGAGGAAGACCAGGTGGAACTGCCGATCATGATCTCCGGCACCATCACCGACGCCTCCGGGCGCACCCTGTCGGGCCAGACCACCGAAGCGTTCTGGAACTCGGTTCGCCACGCCAACCCGATTTCCGTGGGCCTGAACTGCGCCCTCGGTGCCAAGGACCTGCGTCCGTACCTGGAAGAACTCTCGACCAAGGCCGACACCCACGTGTCCGCCCACCCCAACGCCGGCCTGCCCAACGCCTTCGGCGAATACGACGAGACCCCGGCCGAGATGGCTGCGGTTGTCGAGGAGTTTGCCGCCAGCGGTTTCCTCAACATTATCGGCGGCTGCTGCGGCACCACCCCGCCGCACATCCAGGCCATCGCCGAGGCCGTAGCCAAGTACAAGCCACGGACGATCCCGGACATCCCCAAGGCCTGCCGCCTGTCGGGCCTTGAGCCGTTCACCATCGATCGCCAGTCGCTGTTCGTCAACGTCGGCGAGCGCACCAACATCACCGGCTCCGCCAAGTTCGCCCGGCTGATCCGCGAGGAAAACTACACCGAGGCGCTGGAAGTCGCCCTGCAGCAGGTCGAGGCCGGCGCCCAGGTGATCGACATCAACATGGACGAAGGGATGCTCGACTCCCAGGCCGCCATGGTCCGCTTCCTCAACCTGATCGCCGGCGAGCCGGATATCTCCCGGGTGCCGATCATGATCGACTCCTCCAAGTGGGAGGTGATCGAGGCGGGCCTGAAGTGCATCCAGGGCAAGGGCATCGTCAACTCGATTTCGATGAAGGAAGGCGTCGAGCAGTTCAAGCACCACGCCCGCCTGTGCAAGCGCTACGGCGCCGCCGTGGTGGTGATGGCCTTCGACGAGGTCGGCCAGGCCGACACCGCCGCGCGCAAGCGCGAGATCTGCCAGCGCAGCTACGACATCCTGGTCAACGAAGTCGGCTTCCCGCCGGAAGACATCATCTTCGACCCGAACATCTTCGCCGTCGCCACCGGCATCGAGGAGCACAACAACTACGCCGTCGACTTCATCGAGGCCTGCGCCTACATCCGCGACCACCTGCCCTATGCCCTGACTTCGGGCGGCGTGTCCAACGTGTCGTTCTCGTTCCGCGGCAACAACCCGGTGCGCGAGGCCATCCACTCGGTGTTCCTCTACCACGCGATCAAGAACGGCCTGACCATGGGTATCGTCAACGCCGGCCAGCTGGAGATCTACGACGAGATCCCCGCCGCCCTGCGCGAAAAGGTCGAGGACGTGGTGCTCAACCGCACCGCGCATGGCACCGACGCCCTGCTGGCCATCGCCGATGACTACAAGGGCGGCGGCGCCACCAAGGAAGTCGAGAACGAAGAATGGCGCTCTATGCCGGTCGACAAGCGCCTGGAGCATGCGCTGGTCAAGGGCATCACCGCCTATATCGTCGAAGATACCGAAGAGTGCCGCCAGCAATCGGCGCGCCCCATCGAGGTCATCGAAGGCCCGCTGATGAGCGGCATGAACGTGGTCGGCGACCTGTTCGGCGCCGGCAAGATGTTCCTGCCCCAGGTGGTGAAGTCCGCCCGCGTGATGAAACAGGCCGTGGCCCACCTGATCCCGTTCATCGAAGCCGAGAAAGGCGACAAACCCGAAGCCAAGGGCAAGATCCTCATGGCCACGGTCAAAGGCGACGTGCACGACATCGGCAAGAACATCGTCGGCGTGGTGCTCGGTTGCAACGGCTATGACATCGTCGACATGGGCGTGATGGTCCCGGCCGAGAAGATCCTGCAGACCGCCCGCGAGCAGAAGTGCGACATCATCGGCCTGTCCGGTCTGATCACCCCGTCGCTGGACGAGATGGTCCATGTCGCCCGCGAGATGCAGCGCCAGGACTTCCACCTGCCGCTGATGATCGGCGGCGCGACCACCTCCAAGGCGCACACGGCGGTGAAGATCGAACCCAAGTACTCCAACGATGCGGTGATCTACGTCACCGACGCCTCGCGGGCCGTGGGCGTGGCCACGCAACTGCTGTCCAAGGAACTCAAGAGCGGTTTCGTCGAGAAGACCCGCCAGGAATACGTCGAGGTGCGCGAGCGCACCGCCAACCGCAGCGCCCGCACCGAGCGCCTGAGCTACGCCCAGGCCATCGCCGCCAAGCCGCAGTACGATTGGGCCACCTACCGGGCCGCGGTGCCCAGCTTCACAGGCGTCAAGGTGCTGGAGAACATCGACCTGCGCACCCTGGCCGAGTACATCGACTGGACGCCGTTCTTCATCTCCTGGGACCTGGCCGGCAAGTTCCCGCGCATCCTCACCGACGAAGTGGTCGGCGAGGCCGCCACGGCGCTGTACAAGGACGCCCGCGAGATGCTCGACAAGCTGATCGACGAGCAACTGATCAGCGCCCGCGCGGTGTTCGGCTTCTGGCCGGCCAACCAGGTGGCCGATGACGATATCGAGGTGTACGGCGACGCCGGCGAGACCCTGGCCACCCTGCACCACCTGCGCCAGCAGACCATCAAGCCCGACGGCAAGCCGAACTGGTCGCTGGCCGACTTCGTCGCGCCCAAGGCCAGCGGCGTGACCGACTATGTCGGCGGCTTCATCACCACCGCCGGCATCGGCGCCGAGGAAGTGGCCAAGGCCTACCAGGACAAGGGCGACGACTACAGCTCGATCATGGTCAAGGCCCTGGCCGACCGCCTGGCCGAGGCCTGCGCCGAGTGGCTGCACGAGCAGGTGCGCAAGGAGCACTGGGGCTATGCCAAGGACGAACACCTGGACAACGAGGCGCTGATCAAGGAGCAGTACAGTGGTATCCGCCCGGCGCCTGGCTACCCGGCGTGCCCGGACCACACCGAGAAGGAAACCCTGTTCCGCCTGCTCGACGGCAGCGCGATTGGCGAGACCGGCCCCAGCGGCGTGTTCCTCACCGAGCACTTCGCCATGTTCCCGGCGGCGGCAGTCAGCGGCTGGTACTTCGCCCACCCGCAGGCGCAGTACTTCGCCGTGGGCAAGGTCGACAAGGACCAGATCGAACAGTACAGCGCGCGCAAGGGCCAGGACATTGCCGTGAGCGAGCGCTGGCTGGCGCCGAACCTCGGCTACGACGCCTGACCCCTCCGGGGCTGCCTTGCCGGCGATGGGCCGCAGGGCGGCCCCGCGTTCCCCCGACACATGCACAAGGACCCCAGCATGTCTCCCCGAATCCTGGTGATCGGCGCCTACGGCAACTTCGGCCGTATCATCTGCCGCCACCTGAACCAGATGCCCGCCGTGCAACTGGTGATCGCCGGCCGCAATGCCGACAGCCTCTCGCAACTGGCTGCACAGTTGAACGGCAGCGAAAGCTGGTGCGGCGATGCGATGGCCCCCGGCTTTGCCGATGCCCTGCGCGCGCTGCGCATCGACTGGGTGATCCACACCGGCGGCCCGTTCCAGGGCCAGCCCTACCGCGTGGCCGAGGCCTGCATCGAAGCCGGCGCGCACTACTGCGACCTGTCCGACTGCCGGCTGTTCGTCAATGGCATCGCCCAACTGAACGATCGTGCCCGCCAAGCCCAGGTCACCCTGCTCAGTGGCTGCAGTTCGGTGCCGAGCCTGTCGTCCGCGATTCTCGACGAGCAGCGCCATCACTTCAGCCGTATCGACCGCATCGAGCACGGCATTTCTTCCTCGGCGAAGATGCCCGGCCTGTCTACCATCGAAGGCGTGCTGGCCTATGCCGGCAGGCCGATCCGCCAGTGGCGCGACGGCCGCCCGTGCAACGTGGACGGCTGGCTCGGCCTGCAGCTGCGCCATCTGCCCGGGCTCGGCTGGCGCCTGTTGAACGACGTCGACGTGCCGGACATGGACATCTTCGCCACACGCTACGGCGCCCGTGACCTGGCGTTCAAGGCCGGCTCCGGGCTGATGCTCGGCGGCCTGGCCAATGCCGCGCTGGCGTTGCTGGTCAAGTACGGCCTGGTGCACGACCCGCTGCCCTGGGCGCGACGCCTGCATCGGCTGGGCAGCCGTTTCGAACGCTGGGGCGATGGCAAGAGCGCGATGTACCTCGACGTTCGCGGCCTGGACCTGCAAGGCCAGCCACTGCGCCTGCAGGCCCAGGTCAGCGCCAGCGACGACAAGGGCCCGGAGATCCCCAGCTGCGCGGCAGTGGCGCTGATGGCCAGGGTCGTCGAAGGCTACCAGCCTGAACCGGGCGCCCGCCCCTGCGTCGGCGAGATCAGCGTCGAACGGTACCTGGCGGCCATCGGTGAGCCGGACAAGGTGCGCTACAGCGTCAGTTTCCAGCACGGACGAGGCTGAGATGAGCTACCTGCTGCTCAAGTACCTGCACATCATCGCCGCAGTGTTTCTCTTCGGCTTCGGCATGGGCTCGTACCTGTACCTGATCGCCGCCAACCGCAGCGGCGACCCGCGGGTGATCGCCGCGGTGGCGCGGATGGTGGTGCGCTTCGACGCCTGGATTACCACCCCGGCGGGCGTGCTGCAGCTGCTGACCGGCTACGCCATGGTCAGCATGACCGGCATGCCCTGGTCCGCCGACTGGCTGCGCGCCGCGCTGCTGATCTTCTTTGCGGTCGGCGCCTTGTGGCTGCCAGTGCTGCTGTTGCAGGCGCGCATGCAGCGCCTCGCCGCCCAGGCAGCCGGCAACGGCACGGCGCTGGGCGAGGACTACCAGCAGATGTACCGTCCGTGGCTGTGGATGGGGGTGGCGGGGTTCACCGGGATGTTCCTGATCGTGCTGGTGATGGTCACCAAGCAGGCGCCATGGCAGTGGCTTTGATACACAAAAAAATTTTCTACCTCCAAGCAAAAATCTAGTAGAAGTTTTTCCCGAAATCCCCGCAAGTTGGCAAAATTGGAAAACATTCATATCACCATTTCCCTAGCATGAGTCCATGGATGCCGACAGGCGGCGTCCACCCACGGACCCGCCCACGATCATGCCCCGCACCCCGCTCTACTTCGATTACGCCGCCACCACACCGGTCGATGACCAGGTCATCGCCGCCATGCTCACCTGCCTGGGCCGTGAGGCGAACTTCGGCAACCCCGCCTCAAGCGGCCATTTCCACGGCCAGGCGGCCCGCGAAGCCGTCGAGCATGCCCGCCAGCAGGTGGCCGAGCAGGTTGGCGCGCAGCCCGACGAGCTGGTCTGGACCTCCGGCGCAACCGAATCCAACAACCTCGCGCTCAAGGGCATCGCCCAGGGCTGCGCGCAGCCGGGGCATGTGATCACCAGCCAGATCGAGCACAAGGCCATCCTCGACACCGCCGCCGAGCTGGAGCGCCTGGGCTGGGCAGTGACCCGCCTGGCCCCGGATGCTCGAGGGTTGATCCAGCCCGAAGCGGTCCAGGCCGCGCTGCGTCCGGACACACGCCTGGTGTCGCTGATGGCGGTGAACAACGAACTGGGCACGGTGACCGACTTTGCCGCCATCGGTGCAACCGTCCGCGAGCACGGTGCGCTTCTGCACGTGGACGCGGCGCAGGCAGTGGGCAAGGTTCGGATCGACCTGGCGCAGCACGCGGTCGACCTGATGTCGTTCTCGGCGCACAAGGTCTACGGCCCCAAGGGCATCGGTGCCCTCTACGTCGGCCCTCGCGCCCGCCCGGCGATGCGTGCGCAGATGCACGGCGGCGGCCATGAGCGCGGCTTGCGCTCTGGCACCCTGGCCACCCACCAGATCGTCGGCATGGGCAGTGCCTTCGCCCTGGCCGGCCAGCCCGGCGCGGCGGAGTACCAGCGCCTGGAGCAACTCGCCCGGCGCTTGCGCGACGGCCTGCTGGCAATGCCCGGGGTCACGCTCAACGGCTGCGCGGAGCATCGCATTCCCCATACCCTCAACCTGTGCATAGATGCCAAGGGTTTCAACAGCCTGGCCCTGGCGGGCGAGCTGGCGCTGTCGAGCACTTCGGCGTGCAACTCGGCGAGCAATGCGGCGTCCCACGTGCTGCTGGCCCTCGGCCTCGACGAGCGCCAGGCGCGCAACAGCGTGCGCCTGAGCGTCGGGCGCTACACCCGCGAAGAGGACGTGGACACGGCGCTGGCGGTGTTTGGCCGGGTGATTGGCGCGGCGGCAGTGGCCCTCTGGTAGGGCGCGCCGCAGGCCGGATTGGCGCCGCTAGCGCGCCGCTGCCGCTTGCTCCGCAATAATCCACAGGCATCCCTCTGACCAATTGCGGATCAGGCACCCGCCCCTGGCGGACGCACATTCGTTCTTGTCCCTCAGGTTCTCCACGTTGGCCCATAGGTCACCGCCTTCTTCTGCCCATTGAAGTGATACCCCGCCGAAGTCGAAACGGCTCGATGTCGGCAGGCCCAGGCGCCCTCAGCGTCCGGCGTTGAGGCGGTGGCATCCAGCGTGATGGCGCCGTCTGTACCATACGCCTTGACGACAACGGAACAGCACAGTGCAAGAAGGGTCGACTGATACGGACAGGCACGTGCCACGGACCGCTCCCGGGCGATGGCCAAGGCCCGCCTGGAAACGCCCGAGGTGACTGAGTAGTGTTTCTAGCCGATAGTGCGAATTATTACCAATGAACCGCACTTTCTTGCCAACCAGCGGTCTATCCCCTCTTTTGCCGCCTGCAATGGTTTACCCAGGCTTGGTTTTTCACACCGCACAGGGCCGGGCCAAATGCCTTGCGCTTGTGTAGGATGGGCAGCGCAGATCCAGACGCTGCCAGTTACAGGGAGATCCACATGCGCGTCCCATCCGTTGCCTGCCTCGGCCTGACGCTGGGCCTGCTTGCCGCGACCGGCACCCCGGCGTATGCCGGCGAAGAGGCGCAACTGATCGATACGATCAACGTCTACCGCAGCCAGGCCCAGCGCTGTGGCGGCGAGGCCTCGCTGGAGCTGCCGCCGCTCAACAGCGACACGCGCCTGGCCCTTTCGCCGGAGGGCACCCGCGACCTGCAGCAAGCCATGACCCGCGCGGCATACCCGATGGTCAACGTGCAGGCCATCAGTCTATCGGGCCCACGGGATGCCAAGGCGGCGATGAAAGCCATCGAGGAGAGCTTCTGCCAGGTGGTACTCGACCCGCAGTTCGTCGATATCGGGGTCAGCCAGGAGGGCCGCGACTGGCGCATCGTCCTGGCCCGCCCGCTGCTCAGCGGGCGCCTGGGCGACTGGCAGGCCGAAGGGCAGAAGCTGTTGCAGGAGATCAACGCCGCACGCAACCTGCCGCGCCAGTGCGGCGGCCAGCCCTACCCCGCCGCCCCCGCGCTTGCCTGGAACGCAACCCTGGCCGGCGTGGCCGCCAACCACACCCGGGCCATGGCCAACCAGAACTTCTTCGACCATATCGACCGCGACGGCCGCACCCCGGGCGACCGCGCGGAACTGGCCGGCTACCTGTACCGGCAGATCGGCGAGAACATCGCCGCTGGGCGCGATACCGCGCGCAAGGTGGTCGACGGCTGGCTGGCCAGCCCCGGGCACTGCGCCACGCTGATGAACGCGGACTTCAGCGAACTGGGGGCGGCATATGCGGTGGACCCGAAGAGCGACGCTGGGATCTACTGGACGGGATTGTTCGGTACGCCACAGTAAACCCACATCCCGAAGCCCACTCCCACACCACTGTGATCTGCGGGTCAGACCGTGGGAGCGGGCTTGCCCCGCGATGAGTCCAGTTCGGACTTGCGCAACACCAGTGCCGTACAACCGAAGCGCCGCCGCACCCACTTGCCCAGGTAACTGGCATCGCCCACGCCCACTTCATCGGCGATCTGCGCCAGGCTGTGGCTGGAGTTGAGCAACCGCCAGCGCGCCTGCTGCAGGCGCAGCTCCTGCCACCAGGCCTTGGCGCTCATGCCATGGCAGGCCTGGAACTGGCGGTCGAGCTGGCGCCGGCTGATCCCCAGCTCCGCCGCCAGCGCCTCCACCGGCAGCCGCGCCGCCAGGTGATGGCGCATCAGCGCCGTGGCCCGTTGCACCTGGCGCCCCTCCCCGGCGCCGGCCTCCAGCGAGCGCAAGGCATGGCGACTGTCGCGGCTTTCATCCACCAGCATGTCGGCCAGGCCCTTGAGCGCCCGGGCACGGCCGCTGGCGCGGGCGATCAGCTCCACCGCCAGGTCGATGGCCGCCGTGCCGCCAGCGCAGGTGATACGGCTGCCGTCGAAGCAATACAACTGCCCGGTCAGCAGTCGCACACGGGGAAACGCCACGCGAAACTCCGCCTCATGACGCCAGTGCACCACCACCTGATGACCGTCCAACAGGCCACAGGCCGCCAGCAGGAAGGCCGCATTGTCGACGCAGACCAGCTTCACCCCCGCCTTGGCCGCCTGTTTCAGCAAGGCCCGGTAGCGCGGCGCCAAGGCTGCCGTGGCGCTGGCATTGCGCCCGCCGAACAGCACCAGATGGTCGTAGGCGCTCCAATCGACCTGCGCAGGCGTCGCCTCCACCTGCACCATGGCCCCGCTACTGCAAGGCACAGGCGCCAGGTCCAGGCCGATCACGGTCCAGCGGCAGTAGCGCTGGCGGCTGTAGTCCTCGTCGTCAGCGGAAAAGCGCAGCTTGTCGAGGAAGGCGCCGAAGGGCAGCAAGGCGAATTCCGGCAGCGGCAGGATCAGCAGGCGCAGGTCGGGTGTCATGGCAATGTCCGAATATGACCATCAGTTGTCCGAATACTACCCTGGATTCGCGCAACCCTGTCCTACACTGGCGCCCTCACTACCGACAAGGCACACCCATGGCACTCGACACCTGGCTCATCTACCTGCTCGCCAGCATCGGCCTGTCACTGACCCCAGGCCCCAACAGCCTGCTGGCCCTGACCCATGGCGCGCTGTACGGCGCCCGGCGCACGCTGTTCACCATCTGCGGCGGGGTGTTCGGTTTCAGCGCCCTGATCGCCCTGACCATGTTCGGCCTGAGCGCCCTGCTGCAGGCCTCGGCCTCGGTGCTGACGGTGCTCAAGTGGGTGGGCGGGGCCTATCTGGTCTGGCTGGGGATCCAGCTGTGGCGCACCCCGGCCCTGCACCTCGAGTTGCCCCGCGGCAGTACCGCGCTGGGCAATGCCGGGCTGTTCCGCCAGGGCTGCCTGTCGGCGCTGGCCAACCCCAAGGTGCTGTTGTTCTATGGCGCGTTCCTGCCGCAGTTCATCGACCCGCAGCGCGGCCTGCTGCTGCAGTTCGTGGTGATGGCGGCGACCTTCGCCAGTGTCGAGTGCCTGGTGGAGTACCTGCTGGCGCGCCTTGCATTTCGCATCCGGCCATGGCTTGCCAAGGGTGGCCGGGGGTTCAACCGCGCTTGTGGCGGCCTGTTTGCGCTGATCGGCGTGGCCCTGCCGCTGGGACGATAAACAAAACGATCAGGAACACCACCAGCGCCACCGCTGGCAATCCCGCCCCCAACAGCGCCACCCCCTGCCAGCCGAACTGCGCATACACCCCGCTGGCCAGCGCCGAGCCCACGGCGCCGCCGAGGAAGATGCTGGTCATGTACAGGGCATTCAAGCGACCACGGCTGGCCGGATCCAGCGCGTACACCTCGCGCTGGCCGATGACCAGGTTCATCTGCACGGCAAAATCCAGCAGCACCCCGGTCAGCCCCAGGCCGATCACGCTCATGCCCGCGCTACTCAGGCCGCCGAGCATTGCCAGCGGCGCCAGGCTCATCGCCAGCAACGAAGCGCGCCGTCCATGTCCGGCATCGGCCAGCCGCCCGGCCAACGGCGCCGCCACCGCGCCCACCGCCCCGACCAGGGCGAACAGCGCGATCTGGCTCTGCGACAGGTCATGTTCAGCGGCCAGCGCCAGCGGCACCGCCGTCCAGTACAGGCTGAACGCCGCGAACATCAGCGCCTGGTACAACGCCCGCTGGCGCAACACCGGATAACGGCGCAACAGCACCAGCAAAGAGGCCATCAACCCGGCATAGCTGGCCTTGTGCTCGGGGACTCGGCGCGGCAGGGTCGACGCCAGCAGCAGGATGATCGCCAGCATCAACCCGGCGGCACCGACGAACACCGCACGCCAGCCGAAATGATCCGCCACCAGGCTTGCCAGTGGACGCGCCAGGAGGATCCCCAGCAGCAAGCCACCCATGATGTTGCCGACCACCCTGCCACGCTCGCGCTCCGGCGCCAGGTGCGCCGCCAGCGGTATCAGCATCTGCACCGCGACCGAACTGAAGCCGATCAGCAGTGCGTACAGCAGGAACGCCTCGCCCTGCCCATGGCCGCTGGTGCCGGCCAGCAACAGGCTGCCGGCGGCCAGCACCGCCGTGGCGACCATCAGCCGGCGGTTCTCCAGCAGGTCGGCCAGCGGCACCAGGAACAACAGGCCCAGGGCGTAGCCGATCTGGGTCAGGGACACGATCAGGCCGGCCCGCTCGGTGGACAGGCCAACGTCCGGGGCGATCAGGCCGACGATGGGTTGGGCGTAGTAGATGTTGGCGACGATGGCGCCGCAGCAGAAGGCCAGCAACGTCACCAGCGCCCGGCTCAGGCCTGGGACCGCAGGCTGGGCAACGGCGAGGGAGGGATTCATTCGAGGGTACCTCGGCTTGCGAAAGGATGTGCGCGAAGGGTGACGGACATTCGCCCCGGCGAGAATCCATCGCCCGCGCAACAGGCCTTTGCGCGGCACGCAACGCCTCAGTCCGCCAGCAGCCCCTCACAGAAGGCAACGAACGCCATCACCCGTCGCGAACCACGGTGATTGGGCAAGTACAAGGCGTTGATGCTGGCGCTGGCATTGCCCGGACTCACCGTCCAGTCGGCGAACAGCCGTTGCAGGCGTCCGGCCTCGACATCCTCACGCACCAGCCAGTCGGCCAGCAGCGCCACCCCGCTGCCAGCGATCGCGGCCTCGCGCAGCAGGTCGGCATTGGCGCTGCGCAGCGGGCCGCTGGTGTCCAGTTCCAGGCATTGCTCGCCCTGGGTCAGGCGCCAGGGCCGCGCCGACTGGCCGTAACGAAAACGCAGGCAGGCGTGATCGGCCAGTTGTCGCGGTTCACCGAGCGACGGGTGCTGGCGCAGGTACGCGGGGCTTGCCACCAGCCAACGCTCGAAGCGGCCCAGCGGCCGGCACACCAGTTCATCGCCGGGCGCCGGTTCGCCCAGGCGAATGGTCAGGTCGTAGCGCCCGTCGAGCAGGTCGTCGAAGCGGTCGCTGAGGTCGATGTCCAGCTCCAGGGCCGGGTGACGGGCGAGAAACGTGCCCAGGTGCGGAGCAATCACCCGCCGGCCGAACTCCACCGGCAGACACAGGCGCAGCACCCCCACCGGCTCCTCGCCACGGTCGGCGACGCTGGCGTCGGCTTCGGCCAACGCCTCGAGGATCTCGCGGGCGCGCTGGTAGTAGCTGGCGCCGGCCTCGGTCAGGCTGACCTGACGGGTGGAGCGGTTGAGCAGGCTGGCCCCGAGCGCCTGTTCGAGGGCATCGACCTGGCGGGTCACCGAAGACGTCGCCACCCCCAGTCGGCGCGCGGCGGCGGAAAAGCCCCCGGTCTCGGCGGTGGCCATGAACACCTTGATCGCCAGCAGCTTGTCCATCGTGGTTTTCCGTGGGGCAAAAGCCGAAACCTTCCTACAATTGCCCCTCTGCAATCAACCTCTCGCGAGCCGTCCC
The DNA here is from genome assembly GCF_021283165.2 of Pseudomonas soli. Classification (NCBI taxonomy): domain Bacteria; kingdom Pseudomonadati; phylum Pseudomonadota; class Gammaproteobacteria; order Pseudomonadales; family Pseudomonadaceae; genus Pseudomonas; species Pseudomonas soli. The sequence goes on along the minus strand of NZ_CP128543.1, from coordinate 2,693,687 downwards.
ATGCCAGACAACCTGTTTACCGCCCTGCCGCCGCTGGCCCCCGAGGCCGATGAGCAGTTCACCGAGCTGCTGCGCCGCCCGGGCCTGCGCATCGAACGCATCGTCTCCAGCGGCCAGGCCAGCCCTGAGGGGTTCTGGTACGACCAGGCCGAAGGCGAATGGGTGCTGGTGCTCAGCGGCAGCGCCGGGCTGCGCCTGGAGCACGAGGCGCACACCCGCGTGCTGCGCGCAGGCGACCACCTGGACATCCCGCCCCGCTGCCGCCACCGCGTGGAGTGGACCGAGCCCGGCGTGGCCACGGTGTGGCTGGCGGTGTTCTATCAGGGCTGAACCAGCGCCGCGGTGAGCGGCCTGGCCTGCAGGCGATAGAAACGCCACGGCAGCAGCACCGCCGACACGGCCAGGCCACAGGCGAAGCCCACCCATACACCCACCGCCCCCAGCGCGGAATGGAAGGCCAGCCAGTAGCTCATCGGCAGCGCCAGCAACCAGTAGCTGACCAAGGTCACCCCCACCGGCCAGCGGTAGTCCTGCAGACCACGCAAGGCGCCCAGCGCGGTGGATTGCAGGCCGTCGGCCACCTGCATCGCCGCGACCACCACGAACATCGGCACGGCGATGGCGATTACCTGCGGGTCATCGCTCATGGCTTCGGCGATGCGCCGCCCGAACAGCGCCAGCAGCACGGTTGCCACCAGCATCCAGGCGGTGACGCTGGCGAAGGTGGCGCTGCCGATGGCGCGGATGCGCGCCGTCTCGCCGCGGCCCTGGGCCTGGCTGATGCGAATGCTCACCGCCGCGGCCATGCCCAGCGGCAGCATGTACAGCAGCGCGCCGATCGACTGCACCACCTGGTTGGCGGCCAGTGCGGCATTGCCCAGCCAGCCGAGCATCCACGCCGCGATCACCACCGCGCCGGCCTCGGCCAGATAGCCCAGCCCCAGTGGCCAGCCCTCGCCAAGCAGCGTGCGCCAGGACAAGTGCGGCCCGTGCGGCGCCTGGCGGTAACGTGCCAATGACGGCGCCAGGTGCCAATAGGCAAAGGCCAGCAGCACTGCCAGCGACTCGGCGATCACCCCGGCGATGCCCGCACCCAGCAACCCCAGCGCCGGCAAGCCGAAATGCCCATGGATCAGGCCATAGCTCAGCGGCAGGTTGAACAGCACCGCGCTCATCACCAGCAGTACGGCCACCCACGGCCGGCCGATGGCCTCCAGCACGTCCTTGAACACCACCGCCAGGCAGTACGGAATCAGGAACACCGCCATGGCCTGCCAGTACGGCGTCAGCAGGGCCACGTCCGGCAGTGGCACGCCCAGCCATTGCACCAGCGGCAACGTGACCAGCATGGCCAGGCAACCGAGGATGCCGACCAGCAACCCATAGCCGAGGCCGCCACGCAGCGTGCGCGCCACTTCGCCCGGATCATCGGCGCCGAAGGCGTGGCCGACGCGCACGCTGAGGGTGGCGAGCATGCCGTACAGCCCGGCATGGAAAATCAGCCCGGCACTGCTGGTCAGCGCGACACAGGCCAGCACCAGCGTGCCCAGCGAAGCCAGCAGCACGGTGTCGGTCAGGCTGATCAGCTCGGCCGCCGACAGGCCCAGCACCAGCGGCAGCGCCAGGCGCAGCAGGCCTGGCAGCTCGCCCAGCCAGGCAGTGGGTTTACGCGAAACGAGGGCAGACACGGTGACAATCTCCAATTGACATACGCCGCGTATGCTAATGCCATTTATTGACATACGCAACGTATGCTAATTTGCGCGCATCGCCTCTTGTCATCGGAGCCTCAATGCCCACCCCTCGCCGCAGCCGCGCCGCCATGAGCGCGGACACCACCGAACGGCTGATCGCCGTTGCCCGCCGCCAGTTCGCCGAAAAAGGCTTTGCCGCCGTGGTGATGGACGAACTGTGCGCTGAAGCCGACCTCACCCGAGGCGCCCTGCACCACCACTTCGGCGGCAAGGCCGGGCTGTTCACCGCGGTGGTGCAGCACCTGCTCGACGAGATCAACCAGGCCATCGATGCCCGCTACGCCACCCACGCCGATCCGTGGGAGGGCTATATCGACACCTGCCTGTACTACTACGACCTGCTGCATGAACCAGCGCTGCGGCGCATCCTGTTGCAGGATGCGCCCGGCGTGCTCGGCCCGCGCCTGCGCGAGATGGAAGAGGCCAGCTACATCGGCCCCATGGCCCAGGGCCTGGTCGAGCTGCAGCAGGCCGGCAGGTTGCGCGCCTTCGATGCCGTGGCCATGGCCCACCTGCTCAACGGCGCCATGGGCGACAGCGGTATCTGGGTGATCGCCCAGGACGATCCGCAGGCGGCCGCCGAGCGCGTGAAAGGGGCGTTGCGCTGCCTGATGGAAGGGTTGCAGGCCTGAGTTCATTTTGGCGCGTGGCTGCGAGGGAGCGGCTGATGAATCGGCTGCTCGAGCTGCGACAATCGGTCCCGATTTAAAATGTACTAACTTGTTAATTAGCTTGCTAAGGGATTAAACTGCCGGTATTCCACCTGCGAGATCCCTGGCATGAAAGACTCACCCCGCGCCACTGGCGCCTCAACCTTCATCCTGGTCGGCCTGGGCGTTGTCATCGCCCTGCTCGGCCTGCTCCTGGCCGCCGGCGGCGTCAAGCTGGCCGGCCTGGGCGGTTCCTGGTACTTCCTGACCGGCGGCCTGGCCATGGCCCTCGCCGGCCTGCTCATCGCCCGAGGCAAGCCCGCCGGCGCCTGGCTGTACGCCCTGTTCCTCGCCGGCACCGCGATCTGGGCCGTGGCCGACAGCGGCCTGGTGTTCTGGCCGCTGTTCTCGCGCCTGTTCATGTTCGCCGCCATCGGCCTGGTGGTCGCGCTGGTTTACCCGCAACTGGTGCGCCGCCAGGCGCGTGGCGCCTATGGCATCGCCGGCGTGCTGGCCGTGGCCCTGGCCATCGCCGCCGGCAACATGTTCGTTGCCCACCCCAGTGTCGCCCCCACCGGCAACGGCCCGGGCCTGACCCCGGTCGAGCCTGGCCAGCAGCAGAAGGACTGGGCCCACTACGGCAACACCGAAGGCGGCAGCCGTTTCGCTGCCCTGGACCAGATCAACCGTGGCAACGTCGACAAGCTCAAGGTCGCCTGGACCTACCACACCGGCGATGTCGCCCAGAGCGACGGCAATGGCGCCGAAGACCAGCTCACCCCGCTGCAGGTCGGCGACAAGGTGTTCATCTGCACCCCGCACAACAACCTGATCGCGCTGGACGCCGACACCGGCAAGCAGCTGTGGAAGAACGCCATCAACGCCCAGTCCAAGGTCTGGCAGCGCTGCCGTGGCATGGCTTACTTCGACGCCACCGCGCCGATCTCCCAACCGAGCCAGCCGAACAGTTCACCGATCACCCTGGCCAGCGTGCCGGCCGGCGCCAACTGCCAGCGCCGCCTGCTGACCAACACCATCGATGGCCGCCTGATCGCCGTCGACGCCGACACCGGCGCGTTCTGCCAGGGCTTCGGCGACAACGGCCAGGTCGACCTCAAGGCCGGCCTGGGCGATGTGCCGGATTCCTACTACCAGCTGTCCTCGGCACCGCTGATGGCCGGTACCACCGTGGTGGTCGGCGGGCGCGTGGCCGACAACGTGCAAACCGACATGCCCGGCGGCGTCATCCGTGGCTTCGACGTGATCAGCGGGGCCCAGCGCTGGGCCTTCGACCCTGGTAACCCGGAAGATCGCGCCGCCCCCCAGGGCGATGGCACCTACGTGCGCAGCACTCCCAACAGCTGGGCGCCGATGTCGTACGATCCGGCGATGAACACCGTGTTCCTGCCGATGGGCTCCTCGTCCACCGATATCTACGGCGTGGAGCGCAACAAGCTCGACCACACCTACGGCGCCTCGGTGCTGGCCCTGGACGCCACCACCGGCAACCAGAAGTGGGTCTACCAGACCGTGCACAACGACCTCTGGGACTTCGACCTGCCGATGCAGCCGAGCCTGATCGACTTCACCAAGGATGACGGCAGCAGCGTGCCGGCCGTGGTGATCGGTACCAAGGCCGGGCAGATCTACGTGCTCGACCGCGCCACCGGCAAGCCACTCACACAAGTCGATGAAGTGCCGGTCAAGCCAAGCAACATCCCCAATGAGCCGTACTCGCCAACCCAGCCGAAGTCGGTGGGCATGCCACAGATCGGCGCGCAGACCCTGACCGAGTCGGACATGTGGGGCGCCACGCCCTATGACCAGTTGCTGTGCCGCATCGACTTCAAGAAGATGCGCTACGACGGCCTCTACACCGCGCCCGGCACCGACCTGTCGCTGAGCTTCCCGGGCTCGCTGGGCGGGATGAACTGGGGCAGCATTTCCACCGACCCGGTACATGGTTTCATCTTCGTCAACGACATGCGCCTGGGCCTGTGGATCCAGATGATCCCGTCGCAGAACAAGGGTGATGCCGCCGCCGGTGGCGAAGCGCTGAACACCGGCATGGGCGCGGTGCCGCTCAAGGGCACCCCGTATGCGGTGAACAAGAACCGCTTCCTGTCGGTGGCCGGAATCCCGTGCCAGGCGCCGCCGTTCGGCACCCTGACCGCCATCGACATGAAGACCCGCCAGGTGGCCTGGCAGGTGCCGGTCGGCACCGTCGAGGACACCGGCCCCCTGGGCATCCGCATGCACCTGCCGATCAAGATCGGCCTGCCAACCCTCGGCGGCACCCTGTCCACCCAGGGCGGCCTGGTGTTCATCGCCGGCACTCAGGACTTCTACCTGCGCGCCTACGACAGCAGCAACGGCAGCGAGATCTGGAAAGCCCGTTTGCCGGTCGGCAGCCAGGGCGGCCCGATGACCTATGTGTCGCCCAGGACCGGCAAGCAGTACGTGGTGATCACCGCCGGCGGTGCGCGCCAGTCGACCGACCGCGGTGACTATGTGATGGCGTACGCACTGCCATAAATCGCGTCGCCTGTATCGCCGGCAAGCCGGCTCCCACAGGGTCCGCGCACTCACTGTGGGAGCCGGCTTGCCGGCGATGAGGCCCTTTCAGACCACCCGAGACCTTGCAATGTCATCCGTTTCACGCCTCACCCCCACCCTGCTTCTGGCCCTTGCCAGCACCCCTGCATTCGCCGCCGACAACACCCTGACCGGTGACTGGGGCGGCCTGCGCCAGCAACTCGCGGCAGACGGCATCACCTTCACCGGCGACTACAGCGGCGAGACCGCCTACAACGCCCACGGCGGCCTGCACCGTTCGGCCCGCTACTCGCAGAATCTCAAGCTGGGCGCGCAGTTCGACCTGTCGAAACTGTATGGCCTGGACAACGGTGGCAAGGTCCAGCTGACCATCAACGACCGCCGCGGCAACAGCGCCTCGGAGGACCTGGTGGGCAACCGCCTGCCGATCCAGGAAAACTACGGCGGCCTCTACACCCGCCTCACCGAACTGAGCTATGAGCGTAACCTGTCGCCTGCGCTGAACCTCAAGCTCGGCTACATGGCCATGGGCAACGACCTCGGCGGGCTGGACAGCGGCATCCTGTGCAACTTCATGAACGCCGGCTTCTGCGGCCACCCGCTGAACATGTCCGGCGGCAGCGGCTGGACCAACTATCCCAACGCACACCTGGGTGCGCGGCTCAAGTACGACCTGGCGCCAGACTGGCAACTGCGCGTGGCGGCGTTCAACGTCGACCCCGAGAGCAACGGCAATTCCAGCCGTGCCTGGCACCTGGGGCCCAAGCACAGCACCGGCACCGTGCTCCCGCTGGAACTGGTGTACAAGCTGCGTGGCCAGCTGCCGGGCGAGTACAAGGTCGGTTACTACTACGACAGCTCGAACGTGCAACGCATCGGCAGCAGCGAGGAAGTCGCCGGTCGAGGTGGCCATTACCTGCTGGTCGACCAGGCCGTGTGGAACGACCCGGCATTGCCGGGGCGCAGCCTGCACGCCTTCGGCCAGTACTCGGCCTCGAGCAAGGCCGCCTCGCCATTCACCAAGTGGTACGGTGCCGGCGTGGTGCTGTACCAGCCGTTCGCGGGCCGGCCTCGGGATACCGTGGCGCTGGGTTACGGCCGCGCAGTGCCGAACCCGCGCAGCCGCGACGTGCTCGAGGCTGCCGCATTCAATGCCGGCCAGCCATTCCCCGACATCGACAGCGCCGAACAACTGATCGAGCTGAGCTACGGCTACCAGGCCACGCCGTGGCTGAACCTGCGCCCGGACGTGCAGTACATCGTCGAGCCGGGGGCGTTTTCCGGGAAGGACATCGACAACGCCCTGGTAGTCGGCTTGCAGGTCAAGGCGACGTTCTGAGCACCGGGGCCGCCCTGCGGCCCTTTCGCCGGCAAGCCCAGCTTTTTCCTCTGCACCAACCACATATTTACTAATTTCCCCGCTGCGTACCCTGTCCCAGTATCTGGCGCAACTACAACAACAAAGAGCGGGGAACTGTCATGAGTGCAAGTGCGTCCGTGCCTGCCAGCGTGCAGCACGATCAAGCCGGCTTTCGCCGGGTCCTGGGGCTGGGATCGCTGCTGGCGGTGGCGGTCGGCCTGGTGGTGTCGCAAGGGGTGATGGTGATGATGCTGCAGGGGGTCGGTGCCGCCGGCCTGGGCTTCATCGTGCCCCTGGGGCTGGCCTACCTGCTGGCCCTGAGCTATGCGTTCTCGTTCTCGGAGCTGGCCCTGCTGGTGCCGCGCGCCGGCAGCCTGTCGAGCTACACCGAGGTGGCGCTGGGGCACTTCCCGGCCATCCTCGCGACCTTCTCCGGCTACGTGGTGGTGGCCATGTTCGCGCTGTCGGCCGAGTTGCTGCTGCTCGACCTGATCGTCGGCAAGGTCTACCCCGGGGTGTTCCCGCAGTATTCGGTGGCCTTCGGCGTACTTGCCCTGTTTACCGGCCTCAACCTCATGGGCATCGACATCTTCGCCAAGCTGCAGAGCGCCATGGCCGTGGTCATGGTCATCGTGCTGCTGATCCTCGGCGTTGCCGCGATCAGCGAAGGGCATGCCGAGGGTGTCACCGCCACCCTGCTGCAGGGCGACTGGAACCCCATGGGCGCAGGGGTGCTGGCCCTGACCGCCATGGCCGTGTGGGGCTTCGTCGGCGCCGAGTTCGTCTGCTCGCTGGTGGAAGAAACCCGCAAGCCCGAGCGCAACATCCCGCGTTCGATGATCATCGGCCTGACCATTATCTTCGCCACCATCGGCCTGTACGGTCTGGGCGCGCTGTTCCTGGTACCCCGCGAGGCGCTGGGCAGCGATGCCCTGCCCCATTACCTGTTCGCCACCACGGTGTTCGGCAAGACCGGCGAAGTGTTCCTGGTGATCGCCGCGGTCACCGCCACCTGCAGCACCCTCAACACCTCGCTGGCGGCCATTCCGCGCATGCTCTACGGCATGGCCTGCAATGGCCAGGCGTTCCCCCAGTTCAAGCAGCTCAGCCCGCGCGCCCGTACACCCTGGGTCGCGGTGCTGTTCGTGGCGGCGATCACCGGCCTGCCGATCCTGCTGATGGGCCAGGACGCGGCGGCGGTCAACCTGTTGCTGCTGGCCGCCGCGCTGGCCTGGCTGCTGGCCTACATCATCGTGCACCTGGACGTGATCGCCCTGCGCCATCGCTACCCGCACCTGGCGCGACCGTTCCGCACACCGTTCTATCCGTTGCCGCAGCTGTTCGGCATCGGCGGCATGCTGTACGCGATCTGGAACGCATCGCCCAGTCCCGAGATGAGCCTGAAGATCTACGGCACCGCCGGGCTCGTGCTGGCGGTGGTTTCACTGATCGCAATCGTGTGGATCAAAGCGGTGATGAAGAAGCCATTATTCAGGCCCGAGCCCTTGCGGCACTGACCGACCATCAAGCCGATGCGCCGCGCTTGGCCCGGTAACTGCCCGGGCTCTGTCCGGTCCACTTCTTGAATGCCCGGTGAAACGCGCTGGGTTCCTGGAAGCCGGTGTGCTCGGCGACCTCGGCGATGCTCAGGTGGCCTTCGCGCAGCAGCTCGAAGGCCATTGCCCGGCGCACCTCGTCCTTGATCTGCTGATAGGAACGCCCTTCGCGCTCCAGCTGGCGGCGAAAGCTGCTGGCGCTGAGCTTCTGCCGTGCGGCCATGGCGTCGAGCGTGGGCCACTGCCCGTAATGCAGGGCGCGCAAATGTCGATAGACCTCCGCCACCCGGCCATTCTGGTTACGAAAGCGGATCACCAGCCCCTGCGGCGCGCTGCGCAGGAAGCCCTTCAGCGCCGCCAGGTCCTGCACCACCGGCAGGCGCAGCCAGGCGCTGTCGAACTCCACCTCGGTGCGCCCGCTGCCCAGGCGCAGGTCCGGTCCCCAGAGCAGCGCGTCATCCTCCTGCGCCGGGCGCGCCAGGGCCAGCTCGGTGCGGTCGATGGCGATGCGCCGGCCGGCCAGCCAGCACAGCAGGCCGATCACCAGCACCAGGTAGGTTTCCTCGGCGTAGACCCGGGTCAGCGGATCGGCGATGGTCGATTGCACGCTGATCACGGTGCGCGCGCCACGCACCGTGACATGGCCGTTCAAATCGCGCAGGAACAGGGCAAAACTGCCCAGGCACTGGCGCAGCGCCTTGCCCAGGGTCGGCTCCTGGATCAACCCGCGGCAGATCAGGGCGAAGCTGCCCAGGGGCATGCCGTGGCTGTCGAGCTGGAAGAACTCATCGTGCAGCTCATCGATCAGCGCCAGCCACAGCTGGGCGAAGGCCTTGGCCGGCACCCGCGCCAATGGCTCGGCCAGCACCTGCGGGTCGATGCCCACCGCCCGCAGATGGGCGTCGCGCGCCTGGGGCCGGTCGCGCAGGGCGTGGACCATGGCATTGAGGAAGTACACCGCGACCGTGTCGCTATCGCGCATGGCAGAAGTCCGCTGTCTATGCTGAGTGGCAAAAAATGCCAGGTTGTCTGAACAGATCCGGCATAGGCCGCCCGCAGGCCTTTGCCTAGACTCGATCCACCCCCGCAGGGTGTGGGCGCCATTCTCGCAGAGCATCCCGCGCCCCGCCACGCCTTCGCAAACGGAGCCCCCATGAGCAGCACAGAAATCTTCGTCGTCAGTGCGGTACGTTCGGCCATCGGCAGCTTCGGCGGTTCGCTCAAGGACCTGCCGCTGGCCGACCTCGCCACTCAGGTCACCCGCGCCGCCATCGAGCGCTCGGGCGTCGCCGCCGAGCAGATCGGCCATGTGGTGATGGGCAACGTGATCCCCACCGAACCACGCGATGCCTACCTGGGCCGGGTCGCGGCGATGAACGCCGGCATCCCCAAGGAAACCCCGGCGTTCAGCGTCAACCGCCTGTGTGGCTCGGGCCTGCAGGCCATCGTCTCGGCTGCCCAGGGCCTGCTGCTGGGTGACAGCGACATCGCCCTGGCCGCCGGCGCCGAAGCCATGAGCCGCGGTCCCTACCTGCTGCCGCAAGCGCGCTGGGGCGCACGCATGGGCGACCTGCAAGGCATCGACTACATGGTCGGCATCCTCCAGGACCCGTTCGAGCACTTCCACATGGGCATCACCGCCGAGAATGTCGCGGCGGCCCATGGCATCAGCCGCGAGATGCAGGATGAAGTGGCCCTGACCAGCCAGCATCGCGCTGCCCGCGCCATCGCCGAAGGCCGCTTCAACGGCCAGATCGTGCCGATCGAGATCAAGACCCGCAAAGGCAGCGTGCAATTCGCCGTGGACGAGAACGTGCGCGCCGATGCCAGCGCCGAACAACTGGCGGGCATGAAGCCGGTGTTCAAGAAGGACGGCACGGTCACCGCCGGCAACGCCAGCAGCATCAACGACGGCGCCGCCGGCCTGGTCCTGGCCACCGGCGACGCCGTGCGCCGCCAGGGCCTCAAGCCGCTGGCGCGGATCGTCGCCTACGCCCACGCCGGCGTGGAGCCGGCGCTGATGGGCCTGGGCCCGATCCCGGCGACGCAGAAAGTGCTGGAGAAAGCCGGCCTGAAGGTCAGCGACCTGGACGTGATCGAGTCCAACGAAGCCTTCGCCTCGCAGGCATGCGCCGTGGCCCGCGCCCTGGGCTTCGACCCGGAAAAGGTCAACCCCAACGGCTCGGGCATTTCCCTCGGCCACCCGGTCGGCGCCACCGGCGCGATCATCGCCACCAAGGCCATCCATGAACTGCACCGCGTCCAGGGCCGCTACGCCCTGGCCACCATGTGCATCGGTGGCGGTCAAGGCATCGCCATCGTCTTCGAACGCGTTTGACAGGAGTCAGCAGTATGAACATCGAACAGATCGCCGTGATCGGCGCCGGCACCATGGGCAACGGCATCGCCCAGGTGTGCGCGCTGGCCGGCTACCAGGTCCTGCTGGTGGACGTTTCCGACGCCGCGCTGGAGCGTGGCGTGGCGACCCTGGGCAAGAACCTCGAGCGCCAGGTCGGCAAGGGCACCATCGACGCTGACAAGGCCGCCGCGGCCAAGGCGCGCATCCGCACCAGCACCGACTACGCCCAGCTGGCCAGCGCGCAACTGGTGATCGAGGCGGCCACCGAGAACCTCGCCCTCAAGCAGCGCATCCTGCAGCAGGTGGCGGCCAACGTCAGCGCCGAGTGCCTGATCGCCACCAACACCTCGTCGCTATCGGTGACCCAGCTGGCCGCGAGCATCGAGCAGCCGCAGCGCTTCATCGGCGTGCACTTCTTCAACCCGGTGCCGATGATGGCGCTGGTCGAGATCATCCGTGGCCTGCAGACCAGCGACGCGACCTATGCCCAGGCATTGCTGGTGACAGAGCGACTCGGCAAGACCCCGATCACCGCCGGCAACCGCCCGGGCTTCGTGGTCAACCGCATCCTGGTGCCGATGATCAACGAAGCGATCTTCGTGTTCCAGGAAGGCCTGGCCAGCGCCGAAGACATCGACACCGGCATGCGCCTGGGCTGCAACCAGCCGATCGGCCCGCTGGCCCTGGCCGATCTGGTGGGCCTGGACACGCTGCTGGCGATCATGGAGGCCTTCCACGAAGGCTTCAACGACAGCAAGTACCGCCCCGCGCCGCTGCTCAAGGAAATGGTTGCCGCCGGCTACCTGGGGCGCAAGAGCGGCCGAGGCTTCTTCACCTACTAGAGGAACCGCGCCATGGCCCCGGTCACTGCGGCGCTGCGCTGCGCCAATTTCGAGGAGCGGCGCGACCGGGCCATGGCCCTGTTCGCCGAAAAAGGCTTCGGCCAGGTCAGCATGCGTGAGCTGGCGGCGCACGTGGGCTTGACCGCAGGTTCGCTGTACCACCACTTCCCCAGCAAGCAGGACCTTTTGTACGACCTTATCGAGGAGTTGTACGAGGAGCTGCAGGCGACCCTCGACCAAGGCCGCCGGGCGCGGACCCAGGGCAAGCCGGTGCTGGCCTGCCTGATCGCCGCGCATTGGCAGTTGCATGGCGAGCGGCCGTTGCAGTTTCGCCTGGCAGAGCGGGATTTCTGCTGCCTGAGCGAGGACCAGCAGGCACGCCTTGCGGGTTTGCGCGAACGCTACGAAACCGGGCTGCTGCGCCTGATTGCGCCGCAGGCGCGGCTGGCCGGGGAAACCCTGGCGGCCACCGGGCATGTGCTGGCGACGCTGCTTAACCAGTTGCCCGGAATGTTACGCGGCAAGGGCTTGGGTGAAGCCGAGGGAGTTGGGTTGATGGAGGGTCTGGTGGTGGGCGCCATGGAAAGGACGCTTGGGTAGTGTTGTGATCACCCGGTCGACCGCCGTCAAGCCGTCTACAGACTGACCCCCAGCGCCTGGCGTAGCTGCTCGCCACGGGTATCGTCCACCGCGCTGACCAGGGCAAAGTTGTAATCGCCATGGGACCAGTAGCGAGCCTCCAGCTGGCCATCGGTGCGCTGGCCGGTAGGCATACGCTCGAAATGCTCGCCGGGAGAACGCAGGAACAGGCTGATGCGCTGTCCCTGGCGATCCTCGAACACCAGCAACGCCGCTGGCCCCGCCTCGTTGCTCAACAGTCGCGCCCCCACTGGCTGGAAGCCATAGCCCGCCAGGTCCGGCAGGCGGCCGACGCGGTTGAAGTGAGTGCCCAGCCAGGCCTGCAGGCGTGCCGGGTCGCGAGCCTCGATGTCCAGCGTGCTGGCCTCGGCGAACAGCCTGTGGGCCTGCACCGCGTCGGCCATGGGCAGCATGCCGGCGAACAGCGTTACCTGGCGCGCCTGCCAGCCGCCAATCCCGCCCAGGCCTAGCGCCAGCATCAGCACCGCCGCTGCTGCCAGGCGACGCTGCCGGCGCTGGCGCAGGCGGCGACGCAGCGGCGCCAGGTCAAGGTGCGGATCGCTCGGCCGCTCGCCAAAGCCGGCCAGGGCCGCCCGCAGGCGCCGGGCATCGGCACGCCAGGCCTCGATGCGCACGGCCTCCTGCGGATTGGCGGCCAGCCAGGCCTGCACCTCGGCCCGGCGCGCCGGCTCCAGGCGCTCGTCGACATAGGCGTGCAACTCGTGCTCGGTGGGGATCAGGCGTGTCATTTGAGTCTCCGCAGGGCCGGGGGCGCAGGGTTGCCCTCGGTCAGTTCACGCAGGGCGGCACGGGCACGCGACAGGCGCGACATCACGGTGCCGATGGGGATGCCAAGCGTCTCGGCCGCCTCCTTGTAGCTCAAGCCCTCGACACTGACCAGCAACAGCAATGCCCGCTGCTCGGGCGACAAGCGGGCGAAGGCCTGCAGGTCGGCCTGGGCCAGCACGATGCTCTCGATCTCGCCGCCCGCCGGTTCCTCGGCCTGGCCCCGGCCGAACCAGGCCAGCCAGCGCGCGTGCAAGCGCTCGCGGCGCTTGCCGTCGAGGAACAGCCGGTAAAGGATGGTGAACAGCCAAGGCCGCAGGCTGTCGGCATCACGCTGCTGGCCGCGACGGCTCAAGGCGCGCTCGACCGTGGCCTGGACCAGGTCGTCGGCGGTACAGGGCTCGCGGGTCAGCCACAGGGCGAAGCGGCGCAGGCGCTGCAGCAGCTCACGCCATTGTTGGTCGTCCAGGTCATGCATGGTCGGGTTCCGGGGCCCTGCGGGCTGTCAGTGTACAAGGCAGACGCGCGGGCACGGAATCTATTCCCCCGCCGGGAATAAATCGTTTGCCCCTGCGTCGTACCGGTTCATTCCACCTGACCGGACCGTTCCCATGACTACTCCCTTGCACGGCCCCGCCAAGGCCCTGCGCCTGGCCGCCATCGCAGCCACGCTGGCCGCCCTGGGCGCAGGCTTCGCCTACGCCGCCGGCTGGATCGGCGCGCCAAGGCTGACCCCACAGCGCATCATCGACACCTTCGAAGCCCAGGCCGGCCACCACCCCGGCTACCGGAAGAACCATGCCAAGGGCCTGTGTGTCAGCGGTTACTTCCAGGCCAGCGGCCAGGCCACCTCGCTGTCCAGCGCCCGGGTGTTCAGCCAGCAGAAGGTGCCGGTGATCGGCCGCTTCGCCATCGGCGGCGCCAATCCGTTCGCGCCGGACACCGCCATACCAGTGCGCAGCCTGGCGCTGCAGTTGACCAGCGACGACGGCCAGGTCTGGCGCACCGGCATGAACAACCCGCCGGTGCTGGCCGTAAGCACGGTCGAAGGCTTCTATGAACAGGTCCTGGCCGGCGCCCCGGACCCGGCCACCGGCAAACCCGACCCGGCCAGGCTGCAAGCCTTCTTCGCCGCCCACCCGGAGAGTGCGGCGTTTCGCCAGTGGGCGGCCAGCTACAAGCCCAGCGACAGCTTCGCCAGCACCGCCTACAACAGCATCAACGCCTTCCGCCTGATCGATGCCAACGGCCAGGCGCACCCGGTGCGCTGGGCACTGGAGCCGCAGGCCGCATACGCCGCTTTGCCCGCCCAGGTCGACGACAAGCAGTTCCTGCAGCACGACCTGCAGCAACGCCTGGCCCAGGGCCCGCTGCGCTGGACCCTGCGCCTGACCCTGGCCGACCCCGGCGATCCGGTGGACGACCCGGCCCGGCCCTGGCCCGCCGAACGCCGCAGCCTCGATGCCGGCACCCTGGTCGTGGAGCAGGTCGACGGCCCCGAGCAAGGCGCCTGCCGCGACCTGAACTTCGACCCGCTGATCCTGCCCCACGGCATCGAACCCTCCGCCGACCCGATCCTCGCCGCTCGCTCGGCCGCCTATTCGGTGTCGTTCAACCGCCGCAGCCACGAGTCGCTGACCGAAGGAGCCCGCCCATGAGCGCCACTGTCTTTCACCCCCTGGCCCGGCTGCTGCACTGGCTGATGGCCGTGCTGATCCTGGCCATGCTGTTCATCGGCGTGAGCATGGTCGCCGACCTGTCGCCACGCCACCCCTGGCTGGTCGAGCTGCACAAGGCCACCGGCCTGGCCCTGCTGGTGCTGGTGATCCTGCGCATTGTCCTGCGCCTGAGCCTGGCGCACCCGCCGCTGCCTCGTGACCTGCCTCCCCTGCAGCGCCTGGCCGCCGGCGCCTCGCACCTGCTGCTGTATGGGCTGATGCTGGCCATGCCGCTGCTCGGCTGGGCGATGCTCTCGGCAGGCGGTTACCCCCGCCCGCTGCAACTGCCCGCCATCGCCCCCCACGACCTGCAGCTCTACGCGGTGCTGCGCCAGGCCCACGGCTGGGCCGGCTACCTGCTGTTCGCCACGGTGCTGGTGCATTTGGGCGCAGCCTTGGTGCATGGGCTGGTGCGTCGCGACGGCGTCTTGCGTAGCATGTGGCCAGGCCCGTTGCGTCGCGGTGAGTGAGCTCCGCCAGGGCTCGACAAATGTAAATAATAATTACTAACATCGGCGCTCATTTCGTCGAACTGCCCTGGACTGCCTTATGAACGTTGCAAAGGACCCTGCCACGCTTGCCCCGGTGAGCAGCCCGCCCAGCACCCTGGACCTGCGCCCGCTGATGCTGGCCAACATGGCCTGCACCATGTCGATGATGGCTTTCGTCGCCCTGATCGGCCCGATCGCCCGCTTGCTGGGCATGGCCACCTGGCAGGCCGGCGCGGCGGTGACCGTGGCCGGCGTGGTCTGGGTGCTGCTGGCCCGGCCCTGGGGGCGCCTGGCCGATCGGCTTGGCCGGCGCCAGGTACTGCTGCTGGGCAGCGGCGGCTTCACCCTGGCCTATTGGGTGCTGTGCCTGTTCATCGACGGCGCGTTGCGCTGGCTGCCGGGCGCGACCCTGGCCTTCTTCGGCCTGATGCTGGCGCGGGGCATGATCGGCGCCTTCTATGCCGCGCTGCCGGTGGGCGGCAACGCGCTGATCGCCGATCACGTCGAGCCGCAGCGCAGGGCGCGGGCCATGGCCTCGCTGGGTGCGGCCAACGCGGTCGGCCTGGTGCTGGGCCCGGCCCTGGCCGCGCTGCTGTCGCGCTACAGCCTGAGCATGCCGTTCTATGTGCTGTCGCTGCTGCCGGCCACGGCGTTCGTCGTGCTGCTGTTCAAGCTCAAGCCACAGCCGTTGGCCCAGCCCCATGCGCCCAACCCGGTGCGACTGTCCGACCCGCGCCTGCGCAGGCCTTTGCTGGTGGCCTTCAGCGCCATGCTGAGCATCACCGTGTCGCAGATCGCCGTCGGTTTCTTCGCCCTCGACCGCCTGCAGCTCGAGGCCGGCGCTGCCGCCCAGGCCGCGGGCATCGCCCTGACCAGCGTGGGCGTGGCGCTGATGCTGGCCCAGGTGTTCCTGCGCCAGTTGGAATGGCCACCTCTGAAGATGATCAAGGTCGGCGCATGCGTATCCGGGCTTGGTTTCGCCGCCGCGGCCCTGGCCACCAGCGCGCCGTGGCTGTGGGGTGCGTTCTTCGTCGCCGCGTTCGGCATGGGCTTCGTGTTCCCGGCCTTCTCGGCCCTGGCGGCCAATGCCATGCACGCCAGCGAACAGGGTGCGACGGCCGGCTCGATCGGCGCCGCCCAAGGCATGGGTGCGGTAATCGGACCGCTGGCCGGTGCCCTGGTCTATGCCCTCGATCCGCGCCTGCCGTTCCTGGCCGTGGGCGCCCTGCTGCTGCTGGTCGGGCTGTGGCCGGCAGCGTCTGACCAGCGCCACTGATGCGCACAGCGCGCAAGCGTGCAGAGTGTGTTTTAATGCCTCGCCCATTATTTTTGACACCTCTGCAAACAAGGCGGCTATGGACACGGGGACACGACTCAAACTGGTGCGTGAACGCAACAACCTCTCCCAACGGGAGCTGGCCCGCCGCAGCGGCCTGACCAACTCGACCATCTCGCAGATCGAGCAGAACCGGGTCAGCCCTTCGGTCAGCTCCCTGAAGAAACTGCTCGAAGGGATCCCCATGTCCCTGGCCGAGTTCTTCAGTTTCGACGAGCCGGTGCGCGAGGAACGCTATGTGTTCCGTGGCAGCGAACAGCCCGACCTGGGCCGCAACGGCCTGCGCATGCTGCTGGTCGGCGCCAGCGTCGAAGGTCGGCAGATGCGCATGCTGCGTGAGCTGTACGCACCGGGCGCCGACTCCGGCGAACCGATCGTGCATGCCGAAGGCGAGGAATGCGGCCTGGTCACCCGTGGCACCCTGGAACTGTGGGTCGATGGCCAGGTGAGCATTCTCAATGCCGGCGACGGCTACTACATCCCCACCACCCTGCCCCACAGCTTCAAGAACATCGGCCCCGACGAGGCCGAGATCATCAGCGCCAACACCCCGGCGAACTTCTGACCCGAGCATGACCACCGTCGCCAGCCGCGAGGCGTACCAGTGCCTGCGTGATGCCGCCCTTGGCGTCCGCCCGCTGGTGACGGTCGCCCGCCTGGCCGGTGACCAAGTTGAGGTGCTGGTCGAAGGATGGCGCCTGACCCTGGTACTGGATAGCGAGGGGCTGACCCACTGCAGCCACTGCCAGTGCCCGGATGGGCGGCAGGGCTCGCTGGACGACTGGCACCGCTACGGCACCAATCCGGTCGATCACCTGAGCCTTTGGGAACGCACGCAGATAGAGCGACTGCTTTCAGTCATGCCTGCCTGACCAAGGCCTGCTCGACGAAATCCAGGCGGTCCTGGCCGAAGAACATCTGCCCGTCGACAAAGCACGTCGGCGCCCCGAACAAGCCGCGCTCGACCGCCTCCTCGGTGGCTTTGCGCAAGGCGTCCTTGACCTCGGGCCGGGCGGCCAGTTCATGGAACATCTCGGCCTCGAAGCCGCCGGCGGTCAGGGTTTCATCCAGTACCGCGGGATCTGCCAGATTGCGCCCGTGCACGAACAGCCCTTCGAACAACACCTTCAACAGCGCCTCGAAACGCTCTTCGGCAAACAACTGGACACCGATCAGCCCGCGCATCAGGCTCAGGGTGTTGACCGGGAACCCCGGCGGCAGGGTCAGCGGCACGCCATAGCGATCGGCATAGCGCTTGAGGTCGATGCGCATATAGCGCCCCTTGGCCGGCACCATTACCGGCGAGGCATTGCCGGTGGCCTGGAACACCCCACCCAATAGAATCGGCTTGTACACCAACCGCGCCCCATGGCGCGCGCACAGCGCGGGTAGCTGGGTGAAAGCCAGGTAGGTGGCCGGGCTGCCCAGGTCCAGGAAGAACTCGACGGTCTTGCTCATGATTCAATCCTTGTATGAGGGTGGGATTTACCAGCGCTCCATCCACGGGCGCAGGTCCAGCTCAAAGGTCCAGGCATCACGCGGTTGCGCATGCAGGAACCAGTAACTGTCGGCGATGTGCGCAGGATCGAGGATGCCGTCCTGGTCCTTGAGCGCGTAGCGTTCAGGGAAGCTGTCGCGGATGAAGGCGGTGTCGATGGCACCATCGACCACCACGTGGCCGACATGGATGTTCCGTGGACCCAGTTCCCGCGCCATGCTCTGGGCCAGGGCGCGCAGGCCATGCTTGGCGCCGGCGAAGGCGGCGAAACCGGCCGCGCCACGGGTGCCAGCGGTGGCACCGGTGAAGAGGATGGTGCCGCGCTCTCGGGTCACCATGCGCCGGGCGACCGCCTGGGCAGTGAGAAAGCCGGCGAAGCAGGCCATTTCCCAGATCTTGAAGTACTTGCGCGGGGTTTCCTCGAGGATGCTGCACGGCACATTGGCACCGATGTTGAAGACGAACGCCTCGATCGGGCCGATATCGCGCTCGATGGTCTCCACCAGCTCGGCGACTTCCTCTTCCTTGCGCGCATCCGAGCCAAAGCCATGGGCCTGGCCGCCCTCGGCGCGAATTTCGGCGAGCAGTGGCTGCAGCTTCTGTGCCTCGCGCCGGGTCACGCAGGCTATGTAGCCCTCGCGGGCGAAACGCTTGGCAATCTCGCCGCCGGTGGCATCACCCGCCCCGATCACCAGCACGACTTTTTGTTGTTCTGCCATGGACCGCTCCATTGATGAATGATCGTTTAGTAAACGAACGCTATGCTACGATCAGCTCATCGTCAAGCCCACACCACGAGGTTGCGCGCATGCGCTATGCCACCGACCACAAGCAACAGACCCGTGAAAAACTGCTCTCCAGCAGCGGCGCCCTGGCCAAGCGCGGCGGTTTCGCCGCCACTGGCGTGGCCGGGCTGATGAAGGCCATCGGCCTGACCGGCGGCGCCTTCTACAACCACTTCCCGTCCAAGGATGACCTGTTCAGCGAGATCGTCCGCCGTGAACTGGCCAACAGCCCGCTGGCGCGCCTGGTCGAACGTGGCACCGACCGTGCGCGGCTCAAGCGCCTGCTCGACCAGTACCTGAGCCTGGCGCACCTGCACAATGCCGAAGGCGGCTGCCCGTTGCCGCCACTGGGGGTGGAGATCGCCCGCGCCGAACGGCCGGTGCGCGAACAGGCCGAACACTGGCTGCTGGAGTTGCACCAGGCCTGGAGCGAAACCCTGGATGACCCCGACCTGGCATGGGCCTTGCTCAGCCAGTGTGTCGGCGCGCTGGTGGTGGGGCGCATGCTGGCCAGCGAACCGGTGCAGGCACAGGTGCTGGACGCCAGCCGCAAGCTGGTCGAGCAGGTCTTCGATGAGGTTCGCTAGCACGCTGCTGGGGTTGCTGATGACCCTGCCCGCCTTCGCCCAGGACAGCTGTCCGGTCGGGCAGTACCAGGTCTGCCTTGTGGTGTGCTTCTGCGCGCCCATCGACCCCAACCAAGGAGGCCAGGTGCTGCAGGATGTCGAGCGCATGGCCACCGGCAGCCTGGTGTTCGCCCTGCGCCAGGCCCGCGAGGAAGCCACCGCCAATGGCACGCAGCCGATTCCCCTGCATATCCGCGCACAGCTCGAACCCTGGTACGACTTCGCCGTGCTCGACGCGGCACGTTACCGGGTCGGCAACGAACAGCAGATCAGCGCCGCCAACGCTCTACTGCAGAACCCGGACGTCAACGCCGTGACCCTGATCGACACGGTCATCTTCCGCCGCCCCGCCGATGCCGAGGACAACGTGGCGTTGTGGGCCCATGAGCTCAAGCACGTGCAGCAGTATCAGGAGCTGGGCGTCGAGGGCTTCGCCCAGCAATACACCCGTGACTACCAGGCGCTGGAGGGCCCCGCCTACGAGATCGAGGCCAAGGTGGCCAAGGCATTGCGTGAAAAAGCCGCTGGCGGGCCGCGCTGACTGCGCAATCCTGATGGGTGCCCATGCGTCATGATTGATGATGGCACCTGACATATCATTGCCCGTGATAATAACCTTCGCTCCATTTGATTCGTGCGTCACGCGCAAGACACTCAAACTCCGCCCACTACTAATATCTCGGCGGAGTTCTCCATGGATCACTCACTCAAACCCCTGCGCTTCCCCCTCGCTGCCCTGGCAGTGGTGGTGCTCAGCGCTTGCGGTCGCACCCCCGACGCCGTGCAGGCTCCCGCCGCGCCCAAAGTCAGCGTAGCCAAGGTGATCGAACAGCCGATCAACGAATGGGACGAGTTCACCGGCCGCCTCGAAGCACCGGAAACCGTCGAGGTACGCCCACGGGTGTCCGGCCAGGTCGACCTGGTGGCCTTCACCGAAGGCGCCCAGGTGAAGAAAGGCGACCTGCTGTTCCAGATCGACCCACGCCCGTTCCAGGCTGAAGTCCGCCGTCTCGAAGCCCAGCTGCAACAAGCCAAGGCCACCGCCATCCGCAGCGCCAACGAAGCCCGCCGTGGCGAGCGCCTGCGTGACAGCAACGCGATCTCCGCGGAACTGGCCGAGTCGCGCACCAGCGCCGCCGCCGAAGCCCGCGCCGGGGTCGACGCAATCCAGGCCCAGCTCGACCTGGCCCGCCTGAACCTGAGTTTCACCCGCGTCACCGCGCCGATCAGCGGCCGGGTCAGCCGCGCCCAGTTCACCGCCGGCAACATCGTCACGGCCGACGTCACCCCGCTGACCAGCGTGGTCTCCACCGACAAGGTCTACGCCTACTTCGACGCCGACGAGCGCGTGTACCTCAAGTACAGCCAGCTGGCCCGCGACGGCCAGCGCGGCCAGAGCACCCCGGTGTACCTGGGCCTGACCAACGAGACCGGCAACCCACACCTGGGCCAGATGAACTTCGTCGACAACCAGGTCAACCCGCGCACCGGCACCATCCGTGGCCGCGCCGTGTTCGACAACCGTGACGGCCAGTTCACCCCCGGCCTGTACGCGCGCCTGAAGCTGGTCGGCAGCGCCCAGTACGACGCCGTGCTGATCAACGACGAAGCGGTCGGCACCGACCTGGGCAAGAAGTTCGTGCTGGTCATGGACAAGGACAACAAGGCCGCCTACCGCGCCGTGGAACTGGGGCCCAAGCTCGAAGGCCTGCGTATTGTGCGCAGCGGCCTGGGCAAGGACGACCGCATCGTGGTCAAGGGCCTGCAGCGCGTGCGCCCTGGCTCGCCGGTCACCCCGGAGGAAACGCCGATGGCCAGTGAGCAGACCCTCGCCGCCCTCGCCCAGCAGCGTCAGGCCCTGGAAGCCAGCAACCCGGCACCGAAGGTTGCCGGCGCCAATGTCAAAGTCGCCAGCGCCCAAGCGCCGCGCGGTTAAGGGACAACACCGATGAACTTTTCGAAATTCTTCATTACCCGGCCGATCTTCGCCGCGGTACTGTCGCTGGTGCTGCTGATCGCGGGTTCGATCTCGCTGTTCCAGCTGCCGATCAGCGAATACCCCGAAGTGGTACCGCCCACCGTGGTGGTGCGCGCCAACTTCCCCGGCGCCAACCCCAAGGTGATCGGCGAGACCGTCGCCGCGCCGCTTGAGCAAGCCATCACCGGTGTCGAGAACATGCTGTACATGTCCTCGCAATCCACCGCCGACGGCAAGCTGACCCTGACCATCACCTTCGCCCTGGGCACCGACCTGGACAACGCCCAGGTGCAGGTGCAGAACCGCGTCACCCGCACCCAGCCCAAGCTGCCGGAAGAAGTGACCCGTATCGGCATCACCGTCGACAAGGCCTCGCCCGACCTGACCATGGTCGTGCACCTGACCTCGCCGGACAACCGCTACGACATGCTCTACCTGTCCAACTACGCCATCCTCAACATCAAGGATGAGCTGGCGCGCCTGGGCGGCGTGGGCGACGTGCAACTGTTCGGCATGGGCGACTACTCGCTGCGCGTGTGGCTCGACCCGAACAAGACCGCCTCGCGCAACCTGACTGCCAGCGACGTGGTGGCCGCCATTCGCGAGCAGAACCGCCAGGTCGCCGCCGGCCAGCTCGGCGCCCCGCCCGCCCCCGGCTCGACCAGCTTCCAGCTGTCGATCAACACCCAGGGCCGCCTGGTCAACGAGGAAGAGTTCGAGAACATCATCATCCGTGCCGGTGCCAACGGCGAGATTACCCGCCTGAAGGACATCGCCCGGGTCGAACTCGGCTCCAGCCAGTACGCCCTGCGCTCGCTGCTGAACAACCAGCCGGCGGTGGCCATCCCGATCTTCCAGCGCCCGGGCTCCAACGCCATCGAGATCTCCGACGAAGTGCGGGCGAAGATGGCCGAGCTGAAGAAGGACTTCCCCGAAGGCATGGACTACAGCATCGTCTATGACCCGACCGTGTTCGTCCGTGGTTCCATCGAGGCGGTGGTGCACACCCTGTTCGAAGCGCTGGTCCTGGTAGTGCTGGTCGTCATCCTGTTCCTGCAGACCTGGCGCGCCTCGATCATCCCGCTGCTGGCCGTGCCGGTGTCGCTGATCGGTACCTTTGCGGTGATGCACCTGTTCGGTTTCTCGCTCAACGCGCTATCGCTGTTCGGCCTGGTGCTGGCCATCGGTATCGTGGTGGACGACGCCATCGTCGTGGTGGAGAACGTCGAACGCAACATCGGACTGGGCCTGAAACCGCTCGAGGCCACGCAGAAGGCCATGAGCGAAGTGACCGGGCCGATCATCGCCACGGCACTGGTGCTGTGCGCCGTGTTCGTGCCGGCGGCGTTCATCTCGGGCCTTACCGGTCAGTTCTACAAACAGTTCGCCCTGACCATCGCCATCTCCACCGTGATCTCGGCGTTCAACTCGCTGACCCTGTCGCCGGCCCTGGCCGCCGTGCTGCTCAAGGACCACCACGCGCCGAAGGACCGTTTCTCGCGGTTCCTGGAAAAACTGCTGGGCAGCTGGCTGTTCGCCCCGTTCAACCGCTTCTTCGACCGCGCCAGCCATGGCTACGTCGGCGGCGTGCGCCGGGTCATCCGTTCCAGCGGAATTGCACTGTTCGTGTATGCCGGCCTGATGGGCCTGACCTACCTGGGCTTCTCGTCCACCCCGACCGGCTTCGTGCCGTCCCAGGACAAGCAGTACCTGGTGGCCTTCGCCCAATTGCCTGACGCCGCCAGCCTCGACCGCACCGAGGCGGTGATCAAGAAGATGAGCGAGATCGCCCTCAAGCAGCCAGGCGTGGCCGACTCGGTGGCCTTCCCGGGCCTGTCGATCAACGGTTTCACCAACAGCCCGAACAGCGGCATTGTGTTCACCCCGCTCAAGCCGTTCGACGAGCGCAAGGACCCGAGCCAGTCGGCGGCAGCCATCGCCGCAGCCCTGAACGCCCAGTTCGCCGATATCCAGGACGCCTACATCGCGATCTTCCCGCCTCCGCCGGTACAAGGCCTGGGCACCATCGGCGGCTTCCGCCTGCAGATCGAGGACCGCGGCAACCTGGGCTACGAAGCGCTGTACAAGGAAACCCAGAACATCATCGCCAAGAGTCACAACGTGCCGGAACTGGCGGGCCTGTTCACCAGCTACCAGGTCAACGTGCCGCAGGTCGATGCCGCCATCGACCGGGAAAAGGCCAAGACCCATGGCGTGGCGATCAACGACATCTTCGACACCCTGCAGGTCTACCTGGGCTCGCTGTACACCAACGACTTCAACCGCTTTGGCCGTACCTACCAGGTCAACGTCCAGGCCGAGCAGCAGTTCCGCCTCGACGCCGAACAGATCGGCCAGTTGAAGGTGCGCAACAACCTGGGCGAGATGATCCCGCTGGCGACCTTCCTCAAGGTCAGCGACACCTCGGGGCCTGACCGCGTGATGCACTACAACGGCTTCATCACCGCCGAGATCAACGGTGCCGCAGCCCCCGGCTACAGCTCCGGTCAGGCCGAGGCTGCGATCGAGAAGCTGCTCAAGGAGGAACTGCCCAACGGCATGACCTTCGAGTGGACCGACCTGACCTACCAGCAGATCCTCTCGGGCAACACCGCACTGTTCGTGTTCCCACTGTGCGTGCTGCTGGCCTTCCTGGTGCTGGCCGCCCAGTACGAAAGCTGGAGCCTGCCGCTGGCGGTGATCCTGATCGTGCCGATGACCCTGCTGTCGGCCATCACCGGGGTGATCATCTCCGGTGGCGACAACAACATCTTCACCCAGATCGGCCTGATCGTACTGGTGGGCCTGGCGTGCAAGAACGCGATCCTGATCGTCGAGTTCGCCAAGGATGAACAGGCCAAGGGCCTCGATCCGCTGGCTGCGGTACTGGAAGCCTGCCGCCTGCGTCTGCGGCCGATCCTGATGACCTCGATCGCCTTCATCATGGGTGTGGTGCCGCTGGTGTTCTCCTCCGGCGCCGGTGCCGAGATGCGTCACGCCATGGGTGTGGCGGTGTTCTCGGGGATGATCGGGGTGACCGTATTCGGCCTGTTCCTGACCCCGGTGTTCTTCTTCCTGATCCGCCGTTTCGTCGAGCGTCGCCAGGCCCGCAAGGCCGAGCACGCCGTGGCACTGGAGAACCATGCATGAAGTTGCTCAAACCCCTGACCCCGAGCCTGCTGGCACTGGCCCTGGCGGCCTGCGCGGTGGGCCCGGACTACCAGGCCCCGCTGACCGAACCGGCCAAGCTGGACGCCGGCCTTGAAGCCAAAGCCTATGACCGCAGCCGCTTCGAGAGCGTGTGGTGGAAACAGTTCGACGACCCGGTGCTGAACCAGCTGGTGCAGGCATCGCTGGACGGCAACCGCGACCTGCGCGTGGCCTTCGCCCGCCTGAAAGCGGCGCGGTCGATTCGCGAGGACGTGTCCAACGACCAGATCCCCGTGGTCACCAGCCGCGCCAGCAGCGACCTGGGCAAGGGCCAGGTCCCTGGCCAGACCGAGCGCCGGGTCAACAGCGAACGCTATGACCTGGGCCTGGACATGGCCTGGGAGCTTGACCTGTTCGGCCGCATCCAGCGCCAGATCGAGGCCAGCGAAGCCCAGGAAGCGGCGGCTGAGGCCGACCTGCAGCAACTGCAGGTCAGCCTGATCGCCGAGCTGGTCGACGCCTACGGTCAATTACGCGGCGCGCAACTGCGCGAGCAGATCGCCGTGGCCAACCTGAAGACCCAGCAGCAGTCGCGGGACATCACCGTGACCCTGCGCGACACCGGGGTCGGCAACGAGCTCGACGTGGTGCGCGCTGACGCCCGCCTGGCGGGTGTCGAAGCCACCGTGCCGCAATTGCAGGCCGAACAGGTGCGGGCGAAGAACCGCATCGCCACCCTGCTCGGCCAGCGCCCGGACGCGATGGCCGTGGACCTGTCGCCCAAGGCCCTGCCGGCCATCGCCAAGGCCTTGCCGGTGGGCGACCCCGGCGAGCTGCTGCGCCGCCGCCCGGACATCCGCAGCGCCGAGCGCCAGCTGGCTGCGGCCACGGCCAACGTCGGCGTGGCCACCGCCGACCTGTTCCCGAGGGTCAGCCTCAGTGGTTTCCTCGGCTTCACCGCCGCCCGCGGTTCGCAGATCGGCTCCTCGGCGGCCAATGCCTGGGCGCTGGGCCCGAGCATCACCTGGGCGGCGTTCGACCTGGGCAGCGTGCGCGCCCGCCTGCGCGGCGCCAAGGCCGATGCCGAAGGGGCGCTGGCCAATTACGAACAGCAAGTGCTGCTGGCCCTGGAGGAGTCCTCCAACGCCTTCAGCGACTACGGCAAGCGCCAGCAGCGCCTGCTGGCGCTGATGCGCCAGAGCGACGCCAGCCGCAAGGCGGCGGACCTGGCCTCGGTGCGCTACCGCGAAGGCACGGTGGACTACCTGGTGCTGCTCGACGCCGAGCGCGAGCGCCTGAGCGCCGAAGACGCCCAGGCCCAGGGCGAGGTCGAGCTGTACAGCGGCATCGTCGCGATCTACAAGGCGCTTGGCGGCGGCTGGCAACCCGATGTGGTGGCCAGCTCGCGCTGACCGTCCCCTGATGTGAAGACTCCTTTGGTTGGTTCCTCCCCCAACCGTTTGCCCCGAAGACCTTGGTCTTCGGGGCTTTTTTTATCCGCCGCTGGCGGGGCACGCGCCCTGCGAGACATGCTCCCTGGCCCGGGCAATCGCCGCCTGTATCGCCCCTCGCGCCTGGGGGCTGTTCTTCCAACAACTGCTGCCCAGCAGCCCGGCGGCCTCGCTGACGATCTGCAAGGCATCGGCTTCGGCCAGCCGTGCCAACGAGCCATACCCCAGTTGCTCAAGGCGCTGCACCACGGTCGGGCCCACGCCCTTGACCGCCAGCAGCACCGCCCGCTCATCCGCACTGAACGCCATCTTCACCTCCCTGTAACGTCGTGGCTTTGCAAACGCGGCGAATGATGGCATATATCGATGTCTGCCTGCCCACCCCCACCAGGAGAACCCCATGCTCGGCGTGACCGACTACGGCGCTTTCGTGATCGCGTTCCTCATCCTCCTGGCGATCCCCGGGCCCGGCAACTTCGCCCTGATCACCGCCACCGGCAAGGGCGGCATCAAGGGCGGGCTGGCCGCCACCTTCGGGGTGATCCTCGGCGACCAGGTGCTGATGTGGCTGGCGGTGGCCGGCGTGGCCACCTTGCTGGCCACCTACCCCACCGCCTTCCACGTGGTGCAGTGGGCCGGCGCCGCCTACCTGGCCTGGCTCGGCCTGCGCATGGTGCTGAGCAAGCCCGGCGGCGCCCCGCGCGAGAGCCGCATGGCCAGCGGCCGCTACCTGCGCCAGACCATGATGATCACCCTGCTCAACCCCAAGGCGATCATGTTCTACATGGCGTTCTTCCCGTTGTTCATCGACCCGGTGCGCCACCAGGGCGTGGTCACCTTCGCCTTCATGGCGCTGACCGTGGCCGGGCTTACCTTGCTCTACGGCCTGATCGCAGTGTTCCTTACCCACCGACTGGCCGAGCGCATGCGCGCCAGCCCGCGCATCGCCAACCTCCTCGAACGCCTGGCCGGCGCCTGCCTGGTCGGCTTCGGCATCAAGCTGGCGGCGATGCGCTGAGGCTCAGGCGTCGCGCAGCAGGTCGTGGGCGTCGAGCAGGCGGAAGGCCACTTGCGGGTTGCGCTCGAGCCCCCGGCGGATCGCCGCGGGGATGGCTTGGCGCGTCTTGCGGCACAGGCCCAACTGCGCCTCCAGTTCGATGACGATACCGCGCATGGTGCGCACTTCGTTGAAGCCTGGGGCGATGTGCACGCGGATGCCGAGCTGCTCGTAAAGGCGTGATTGCAGGCGCTGTAGATCTTCAAGATCCCTGAGGTTCTCCAGGCGCTCGACCAGGCGCTTTTCCTCCTCGCGGGTGAGCAGCAGGATGCGCCGCTCGGGGCCGTCGGCCAGACGTTCGCGGCCGCAGTCGCAGGCGCCCGGCGGGCATGGGTGACGTTGGGGGAGCGGGTTGGTCATGGCTGCAAGGATAGCCGCTGCATTTTCCTTGTGCCGCCTGGTCCGGCTTCATCGCCGGCAAGCGGCCGATCGTTGCTGTTGCGCAAGCTCAGCCTCCCGCCAGCAGACTGCGGTCGAACATGAACGTCCCCGCCCCCTGCGGGGTATGCCGGTACAGCTGCTGCGGCCGCCCGAGCCTGGGCTGGACCTTCTCGCCGGTGTCCTGCACCCAGCCTTCGCTCTTCATGCGTTCAAGGCGTTTGCGCAGCGAGGTGTTGTTGACCACCTGCCCCAGGCACGCCTGCACCGCTGCCAGGGCGTCCAGCACAGTGAAACGCTCGGGCGCCAGGTACAACGGCAGGTTGGTGTATACGGCCTTGGCCGCCAGCCGCTCACAGGCGCGCTCGACCAGCAGGCCATGGTCGAACGGCAGCGACAGCTCACGCGACAGAACGCTTTGAAGGTCAAAGAAGGCAACCTGCGCGTTCTCTACCACCACCGCCGGATCGAGCAGCGCCAGGTAGTAGGTGCTCAAGGTCCAGCCCCGTGGGTCGCGAACGCCATTGCCTTCGGTGCCTACCTGTTCCAGATGGCGGGGGACCACCTTGGCCTTTTCCGCCAGGGCCCGGGCGGCGGCGGCATCCAGACTGTTGTCCGCGGTGCTGCCATTGACGATCACACCTGGCAGGGCCCATTGCCCTTCGTAGGGCTCGCGTCCACGCTGGTGCAACAACACCTCCAGGCGAAGGCTGTGCGGCGACAGGCGCAGGGCGATGATATCCACGCTGGCCAGGACTTGTGCTGTGCTCACGGTACGATTCCTTCTGGTAACCCGCCTATATTCCACCAGGGCTATTAAATCTATCAAGGGCTAATTCCGATTTGGGAATAGCCTTGACACACATAATGCACCAGGTGAATTATATGACCATCTCAGCCGAGGACCTCTGCCCATGATCATCGCCAGCTTCGACGTCGACGCGCAAAACGGCTTTACCGCCAACGCTCCCCAGGAGTTGCCGGTACCTGACGGCCACCTGATCGCACCGGCGCTCAACACCATGGCGCAGCGCGCCACGCTGCGCCTGGGCAGCAAGGACGCCCACCCGGCAAACGCCGCCTGGGTAGTCGCCGAAGCCGCCCAGATGCTGCAACCCCTGGCCCTGGCCAACGCCGACCTGACCTGGGTCAGCCACTGCGTCCCCGGCACGTCCGGCTTCGAACTGCTCCCCGGCCTGCCCGCCCCCATCGACTACGACTACTTCGTCTGGAAAGGCGTCGAACCCGACCTGCATCCCTACGGCGCCTGCTACCACGACCTGGCGGAACGCCGCTCCACCGGTGTCATCGAGTTCCTCAAGGTGCAACAGGTACAGGCGATCATCGTTGGCGGCCTGGCGCTGGACTACTGCGTGCGCACCACCGCCCTGCAACTGCGCCGCGCCGGTTTCGAGGTGTTGTTGTACCTGCCGGCCTGCCGCGCACTAAGCGCTGAGGGCGCACAGGCTGCCTGCACTGCCATGGCCAATGCCGGCATCTACTTGTGCGGCGACGAACAGGCCCTCGACGACCAGCTCACCGCCCTCAAGGAGGCTCGCCCATGAGCGACAGCGTTTTCGGCCCACGGATCATCCAGAACCTGCTGGACACCGACTTCTACAAGATCACCATGATGCAGGCGGTGCTGCACAACTACCCCAACGCCGAGGTGGAATGGGAATTCCGCTGCCGCAACAACGAGGACCTTGCGCCCTACCTCGCCGAGATCCGCTACCAGGTCGAGCAGTTGGCCGATGTGTCGATCACCCACGACCAGTTGGCCTACCTGGAAAAGATTCCGTTCATCAAGCCGGACTTCATCCGCTTCCTCAGCCTGTTCCGCTTCAACCTGCGTTATGTGCAGGTGGGCCTGGACGACACCGGGCAGCTGGCGATCCGCCTGCGCGGCCCCTGGTTGCACGTGATCCTGTTCGAGATCCCGCTGCTGGCGATCATCAGTGAAGTACGCAACCGCTATCGCTACCGCGAGGTGATGATCGAACAGGTCGGCGAGCGCCTCTACCAGAAGCTCGACTGGCTCAAGACCGAAGCCAGCAGCGACGAGCTGGCCGGCCTGCAGCTGGCCGACTTCGGCACCCGCCGGCGTTTCTCCTACCGGGTGCAGGAAGAGGTGGTGCACATCCTCAAGCGTGACTTCCCGGGGCGTTTCGTTGGTACCAGCAACGTGCATCTGGCTCGCGAGTACCAGGTCAAACCCATTGGCACCATGGCCCACGAATGGTTCATGGCCCACCAGCAGCTCGGCCCGCGCCTGGTCGACAGCCAGGCCGCCGCCCTCGAGTGTTGGGTGCGCGAGTACCGTGGCCAGCTTGGCATCGCCCTGACCGATTGCATCGGCATGGACGCGTTCATGAAGGACTTCGACCTGTACTTCGCCAAGCTCTTCGATGGCCTGCGCCATGACTCGGGCGAGCCGCTGGCCTGGGCCGAGAAAGCCATCGCCCACTATGAACGGCTGGGTATGGACCCGAAGGGCAAGACCCTGATTTTCTCCGACGGGCTGGACTTCGAGAAGATGCTGACGCTCTACCGCGCCCTGCACGGGCGGATCAACGTCAGCTTCGGTATCGGCACCAACCTGACCTGCGACATCCCCGGCGTCACGCCGATGAACATCGTGATCAAGATGACCGCCTGCAACGGCGCGCCAGTGGCGAAGATTTCCGACAGCCCGGGCAAGACCCAGTGCCGGGACGAGAACTTCGTGGCGTACCTGCGGCATGTGTTCAACGTCCAATAACCCCGGGGCTGCCATGCAGCCCTTTCGCCGTCAAGCCGGCTCCCACAGGCTAGGCACTGCGGTCCAAGGTTTTTCACCAAGGCCCTCGTTGCCACGCACATTTGCTTGTATGGTGTTGTCAAAGAAGGATGTTTTACCCGCACAGGAAAGACCAGATGCCCCAACGCAATGTCATCAACGCCTCCGTCAGCCCCAAGGGCAGCCTGGAGACGCTGTCGCAACGTGAAGTCCAGCAACTGAGCGAAGTCGGTACCGGCAGCCTCTACACCCTGTTCCGCCAGTGCGCCCTGGCCATCCTCAACACCGGCGCCCATGTCGATAATGCCAAGACCATCCTCGAGGCCTACAAGGACTTCGAGGTACGTATCCACCAGCAGGACCGCGGCGTGCGCCTGGAACTGCTCAACGCCCCGGCCGACGCCTTCGTCGATGGCGAGATGATCGCCAGTACCCGCGAGATGTTGTTCAGCGCCCTGCGCGACATCGTCTACACCGAGAGCGAACTGGCCAGCCAGCGCATCGACCTGGAAAGCTCGCAAGGCATCACCGACTACGTCTTCCACCTGCTGCGCAACGCCCGCACCCTGCGCCCCGGTGTCGAGCCGAAGATGGTGGTGTGCTGGGGCGGCCACTCGATCAGCACCGAGGAATACCAGTACACCAAGAAGGTCGGCCACGAGCTGGGCCTGCGCAAGCTGGATGTCTGCACCGGCTGCGGCCCGGGCGTGATGAAAGGGCCGATGAAGGGCGCCACCATCGCCCATGCCAAGCAGCGCATGCACGGCAGCCGCTACCTGGGCCTGACCGAGCCGGGCATCATCGCCGCCGAGGCGCCCAACCCGATCGTCAACGAGCTGGTGATCCTGCCGGACATCGAGAAGCGTCTGGAAGCCTTCGTGCGTGTCGGCCACGGCATCATCATCTTCCCCGGCGGCGCCGGTACCGCCGAGGAGTTCCTCTACCTGCTCGGCATCCTCATGCACCCGGACAACCAGGGCCTGCCGTTCCCGGTGGTGCTCACCGGGCCGCGCAGCGCCGAGCCGTTCCTGCTGCAGTTGCATGCCTTCGTCGGCGCCACTCTCGGCGAGGCGGCGCAGCGCCACTACCAGATCATCATCGACGACCCGGCCGAAGTGGCGCGGCAGATGGTCGAGGGGCTCAAGGCAGTCAAGCAGTTCCGCCGCGAGCGCAACGACGCCTTCCACTTCAACTGGCTGCTGAAGATCGACGAAGGCTTCCAGCGCCCGTTCGACCCGACGCACGAGAACATGGCCAACCTGGCCCTGCGCCGCGACCTGCCACCACACGAGCTGGCGGCCAACTTGCGCCGGGCGTTCTCGGGCGTGGTTGCCGGCAACGTCAAGGACAAGGGCATCCGCCTGATCGAGGAGCACGGGCCGTACCAGATCCGCGGCGATGCGGCGATCCTCGACCCACTCGGGCGCCTGCTGCAGGCGTTCGTCGACCAGCACCGCATGAAGTTGCCCGGTGGGGCGGCGTATGTGCCGTGCTATGAAGTAGTGGCCTGAGGGCACTGGGGGCCGCTTTGCGGCCCTTTCGCCGGGGAATTGGCGCCCATGGCAGCCAATAACTCCTGATTTTTCGCAATATTTTGCAGATATTTCCTGCGCCAGGTGGTGAACCTGCCCACAAAAAAACGGTCTTTCGCTGACGGTCAATCCACCCGACCGGATCGCCGGCCCAGTCATCGGGCCTTCATTCGTCCTGTTTCAGCGAAGACCAGCATGCCAGACATCCAGCCCGCTTCCCCTGCCCTCACCGCCCTGCGCGGTGGCCTGATCGCCGCCCTGATCGCCCTCGCCGCCCCGGCCCACGCCGAAGAGCCGGCCACTGATGCGCGTTGGGTCAGTGACAGCCTGAACACTTACGTACGCAGCGGCCCTACCGATGGCCATCGCATCGTCGGCACGCTCAAGTCCGGGCAGAAGGTCACTTTGGTCACCAGCCAGGGCAACTACAGCCAGGTACGCGGGCAGAGCGGCGACCTGGTATGGATCCTCACCAGCGACCTGCAGGCGGTGCCCGGCCAGAGCGAGCGCCTGCCGCAGCTCGACGCCCAAGTGGCCGAACTGTCCGGCCAGCTCAAGACCATCGACGACAGCTGGAAAAACCGCGTGCAGGGCATGCAGGAGACCCTCGATTCGCGCAAGGCGCTGATCGACGAGCTGGAAACCCGTAACAAGGCACTCAATGAACAGCTCGAGCAGAGCCAGTCGAGCCTGCGCGACACCCAGGCGCGCCTGGGTGACGAGAACAAGCAGGTGATGATGCGCTACATGGTGTATGGCGGCAGCATCGCCGGCGCCGGGCTGCTGGCGGGGCTGATCCTGCCGGCGCTGACCCGTGGGCGCAAACGCAACGATCGCTGGTTCTGACCAGCATGGCCGCTACATTTTCAAGAAAATGTTGAAACTGTTCCCGTGATTGCGATGTTTTTGCGATAAATCCTGCAGGCTAAGGTTGCCCTACCTACCACTCAGGGACCCTGATGCCATGAAAGCCATCGTCTTCACCCAACACGGCCTGCCACTGACCGATCCGGCCTCGCTCTACGACAGCGACCTGCCCGCGCCTGTACCCGGCCCACGCGATCTGCTGGTGGAAGTCCGCGCCATCGCAGTCAACCCGGTCGACACCAAGGTCCGCGCCGGCAGCGGCAGCACCGATCAACCCAAGGTGCTGGGCTGGGACGCGGTCGGCGTGGTGCGCGCCATCGGTGAACAGGTGACGCTGTTCCAGCCCGGCGACGAGGTCTTCTATGCCGGCGCCATCGACCGCCCTGGCAGCTACAGCGAACTGCACCTGGTCGATGAGCGCATCGTCGGCCACAAGCCGCGCAGCCTGGACAATGCCAGCGCCGCCGCCCTGCCGCTGACCTCGATCACCGCCTGGGAGTTGCTGTTCGACCGCCTGGGCGTGCGCGAAGGCGGCGGCGAAGGGCAAAGCCTGCTGATCGTCGGCGCCAGCGGTGGCGTGGGTTCGATCCTCACCCAGCTGGCGCGCCAACTCACCAACCTCACCGTGATCGGCACCGCCTCGCGCCCTGAAACCCAGGCCTGGGTACGCCAACTCGGCGCCCACCAGGTGATCGATCACAACCAGCCGCTGGCACCCCAGCTTGAGGCTGTGGGCATAGGCCAGGTGGACCTGGTGATCAGCCTGACCCACACCGACCGCCACTTCGCGCAGTTGGTCGAGGTGCTGCGCCCACAAGGCCGCCTGGCACTGATCGACGACCCGGCCAGCCTCGACGTGGTGCCGCTCAAGCGCAAGTCGCTGTCGTTGCACTGGGAGCTGATGTTCACCCGTTCGCTGTACCAGACCGCCGACATGATCAAGCAGCACGAACTGCTGGAGCGAATTGCCGGGCTGGTCGATGAAGGCGTGATCAAGACCACGCTGGGCGAGCATTTCGGTGCGATCAACGCGGCCAACCTGCGCCGCGCCCACGAGTTGATCGAAAGCGGCAAGGCAAAGGGCAAGGTTGTACTGGAAGGTTTCTAGATTTCCGAGGGGCCAGGCAGCGGCGCTACGCCGCTCCTGCAGATTACTCAGCTAACCCAACTCGGCAAACTTCTCCCCCAGGTAGCTCCGCAACCGCTGGATCGCCGGCGACACCGCCTGACGGTGCACGCACACCAGTTGCAGCGGCGCCGCCTGGCCGCATTCCGATGGGAACAGCTCCACCAGCCGCCCGGCCCGCACATCGGCCAGCACATCCAGCCGCGACTTGTAGACGATCCCCAGCCCCGCCACCGCCCAGCGGCGGACCACATCTGCATCGTCACTGGTGCGGTCGCCCGAAACGCTCACCGTCCTGACCCCGTCCGGCAGGTGAAACCCCCAACGCTCGTGGGTCTGTTCGCCCATCACATAGCGCAGGCAGTTGTGCCCGGCCAGTTCCTCCGGCGTGCGCGGCGCGCCATGGCGGGCGATGTAGCTCGGCGCAGCGCATAGCGTGCGGCGGTTGTCCGGGGCCAACGGCAGCGCCACCAGGCCCGAATCGGCCAACTGGCCGTAGCGGATACTGGCATCCAGGCGATCCCCCACCATGTCCGCCACCTGGTCGCTCAGGCGCAGTTGCAGGCTGATGCCCGGGTGCTGCAACTGGAACTCGTCGAGCCAGGGCAGCAGCACATTGCGCCCCAGGTCCGAGGGCATCGACAGACGCAGCACCCCGCCGATCTCTTCGCGCCCTTGCTCCAGGGCCATCTCGCCCTCCACCAGTGCCTCAAGCACCTGTCGCGCATGGGGCAGGTAGCGCTGGCCTTCATCCGACAGGCGCAGACGCCGGGTCGAACGCACCAGCAGGCGGAACCCCAGGCTGCGCTCCAGGCGCTGCACGGCGCCGCTGGCCAGGGCCGGCGAGATGTCCAGCTGGCGCGCCGCCGCGGAGAAACTGCCGGTTGCCACGGTACTGACGAATACCTGCAGGTCGTCCATGCGCACGAGTTTCTTCATGCCGGCACCTCGCTGTCGCGCAGGGACGAACGCAGCTTACCGCCGGCGACGCTGAAATTGCGCGGGGCATGGACCGGCCGCCCGCTCAGCAGGCTGGCGATCTCGAACACCGACTGCGAGGCCAGCGCCATCACATGGAAACCTTCGCACAACAGATAACCGACCCGATGCATGGGCACACTCCAGAGCATGTCTCGAATTCGTACTGTATGGGTCATTTCCGTCACCGGTAAAGCCTGGCCTCCCCCACCCCACAGAGTCGCGACCATGAACGCCGAACGCCTATCAAACCGGCGTCTGGCACATCGTTACGGGCTGTAGGCGCAACAACTCGGGCGGCCATTCATCGGGTAGGGTCTACGCTGAAGGGTTCATGACAACGAGACCCTGCCCATGCATCTGCGACTTTGCACTCTGGCCCTCGCCCTCACCTGCGCCACCGCCCAGGCCGTCGAGCCCACGCACCAGGAGCTGTACAGCCAGGCCCAGGCCGAACAGCCGCACTACCTGGAAACCCTCAAGTCCCTGGTTTCGGTAGACACCGGCACCGGTACCGAGGCGGGCCTGAAACAGGTCGGTGCCGAGCTGGTGAAACGCCTCGAGGCCCTCGGCGCCAAGGTCACCACCCAACCAGCCACGCCGTCGGTGGGCGACAACATCGTCGGCACATTCAAGGGCACCGGCGACAAGGACTTCCTGCTGATGGTCCACTACGACACGGTGTTCGGCCCCGGTACCGTGGCCAAGCGCCCGTTCCGCATCGAAGGCGAGCGCGCCTATGGCCCTGGCGTGGCCGATGCCAAGGGCGGCGTGGCGATGATCCTGCATGCGCTGAAGCTGCTGCAGGACCAGCAGTACAAGGGCTATCGCACCCTCACCGTGCTGTTCAACCCGGATGAGGAAATGGGCTCGGCAGGCTCCAGGCAGCTAATCGCCGAGCTGGCGCGCCAGCATGACTTCGTCTTTTCCTACGAGCCGCCGGACAAGGACGCGGTGACCGTCGCCACCAACGGCATCAACCGCCTGAAACTCACGGTGAACGGCCGCGCCTCCCACGCCGGCTCCGCGCCCGAGGCCGGGCGCAACGCGCTGATCGAACTGGCGCACCAGTTGCTGCAATTGAATGCCCTCGGCGACAAGGACAAGGGCACCACCGTCAACTGGACCCTGGCCAAGGCCGGAGAGAAGGCCAACATCATCCCTGCCCTGGCCAGCGCCGAGGCCGACATGCGTTATTCCGACCTGAGCGAGACCGAGCGGGTACAGGAGGATGCCTTGCGGATCATCAAGAAGCAGTTGGTCGCCGATACCCAGGTCGAGCTGGTCATGGAAAAAGGCCGTCCGCCTCTGGCGAAGAACGACGCCTCCACGCAGCTTGCACAAACTGCGCGGCAGCTCTACAGCAAGATCGACCGGCAACTGCAGCCGATCGCCATGCGCTTCGGCACCGACGCCGGCTACGCCTACTTGCCCGACAGCGACAAGCCCGCAGTGCTGGAGACCCTGGGTGTGGTCGGCGCCGGCCTGCATGGCGACGACGAGTACATGGAGATCGCCAGCGTGGCGCCGCGCCTGTACCTGACGGTGGCAATGATCAGGCAACTGGCGCAATAGGCCACTGCGCAGGAGCGCCCATGAACATCCTCTACGACGAACGTGTCGACGGCCCGTTGCCAAGCGTGGACAAGCCGGCGCTGCTGGCCGCCCTGCGCGAGGCCCTGCCCGACCTGGACATCCTGCACCGCAGGGAAGACCTCAAGCCCTATGAATGCGACGGCCTCTCGGCCTACCGCACACTGCCCCTGCTGGTGGCACTGCCCGAGCGGCTGGAGCAGGTGCAGGCGCTGCTGCGGCTCTGCCACCAGCGCGGCGTGCCGGTGGTCGCGCGCGGTACCGGCACCGGCCTGTCGGGCGGCGCGTTGCCGCTGAGCCAGGGCATCCTGCTGGTGATGGCGCGCTTCAACCGCATCCTCGAAGTCAACCCGCAGGGCCGCTTCGCCAGGGTCCAGCCTGGCGTGCGCAACCTGGCGATTTCCCAGACGGCGGCGCCCCACGGTTTGTACTACGCGCCAGACCCTTCCTCGCAGATCGCCTGCTCGATTGGCGGCAATGTCGCCGAGAACGCCGGCGGCGTGCACTGCCTTAAGTACGGGCTGACCGTGCACAACCTGCTGAAAGTGGAGATCCTCACCGTCGAGGGCGAGCGCCTGACCCTCGGCAGCGATGCCCTGGACAGCCCCGGCTTCGACCTGCTGGCACTGTTCACCGGCTCCGAGGGCATGCTCGGCATCGTCACCGAGGTCACCGTCAAGCTGCTGCCCAGGCCACAGGTAGCGCGGGTGCTGCTGGCCAGCTTCGCCAACGTCGAGCACGCCGGGCGCGCGGTGGCCGATATCATCGCCGCCGGGATCATCCCGGCAGGCCTCGAGATGATGGACAACCTGGCGATCCGCGCCGCCGAGGCCTTCATCCACGCCGGCTACCCGGTGGACGCGGCGGCGATCCTGCTGTGCGAACTGGACGGCGTCGAGGCCGATGTGCACGACGACTGCGTCCGCGTCGATGCCGTGCTGCGCCAGGCCGGTGCCCGCGAGGTGCGCCTGGCCTGCGACGAAGCCGAACGCGTGCGCTTCTGGGCCGGGCGCAAGAACGCCTTCCCGGCGGTGGGGCGCATTTCGCCGGACTACTACTGCATGGACGGCACCATCCCGCGGCGCGAGCTGCCGCGAGTACTCGCTGGCATCAGCCAACTGTCCGAGACATACGGCCTGCGGGTCGCCAACGTTTTCCATGCCGGCGACGGCAACATGCACCCGCTGATCCTGTTCGACGCCAACCTGCCCGGCGAGCTGGAACGCGCCGAAGCCCTCGGTGGCCGGATCCTCGAGTTGTGCGTGGCGGTGGGCGGCAGCATCACCGGCGAGCACGGCGTGGGCCGGGAGAAGATCAACCAGATGTGCGCCCAGTTCAACAGCGACGAGATCACCCTGTTCCACGCGGTCAAGGCCGCCTTCGACCCACGGGGCCTGCTCAACCCGGGCAAGAACATTCCCACCCTGCAGCGCTGCGCCGAGTTCGGCGCGCTGCATGTACACCATGGGCAGTTGCCCTTCCCCGACCTGGAGCGCTTCTGATGGGCACCGATCTCAGCCAGCAGCTGCTGGGGCAGGTCAACCAGGCGTTGCGCCAGGGCACCGCGCTGCGCATCCAGGGCGGCAACAGCAAGGCCATGCTCGGCCGCCCGGTGGCCGGCGAGCTTGTCGACACCCGTGGGCACCGCGGTATCGTCAGCTACGACCCCACCGAACTGGTGCTCACCGCCCGTGCCGGCACGCCGCTGCGGGAGATCGAGGCGACGCTGCGCGAGGCCGGGCAGATGCTGCCTTGCGAGCCGCCGCACCTGGGGCCCGAGGCGACGCTGGGCGGCATGGTCGCCGCCGGGCTTTCGGGGCCGCGCCGGCCCTGGGCAGGCGCGGTGCGCGACTATGTCCTGGGCACACGACTGATCACCGGCAACGGCAAGCACCTGCGCTTTGGCGGCGAGGTGATGAAGAATGTCGCGGGCTTCGACGTATCGCGGCTGATGACGGGCAGCTTCGGCTGCCTTGGCCTGCTCACCGAGGTTTCCTTGAAGGTGCTGCCCAGGCCGCGCCAGTGCCTGGGCCTGCGCCTGGAAATGGATGCCCGCCAGGCACTGGCCAGGTTGGCCGAATGGGGCCAGCAGCCATTGCCGATCAGCGCCGCCAGCCACGACGGCGAGGCGCTGCACCTGCGCCTGGAGGGCGGCGAAGGCTCGGTGCGCTCGGCCCGCGAGCGCTTGGGCGGCGAGGTCGTCGACCCGCGCTACTGGAGCGACCTGCGCGAGCAACGACTGGCGTTCTTCAGTGCGCCGGCCACGCTGTGGCGCCTGTCCCTGCCCATCACCTGCGGCGTGCTCGAGCTGCCCGGGCAGCAACTGATCGACTGGGGCGGCGCCCAGCGCTGGCTCAAGTCCGAGGCGCCGGCGGCCACCCTGCGCGCCCTGGTGGCCGAGGCCGGCGGCCATGCCACCGCCTACGCGCCCGGCGACGACAGCAGTGCGCCACTGGACCCGATGACGCTGCGCTACCACCAGGCGCTGAAGCGCCAACTCGACCCCCAGGGCATCTTCAACCCTGGTCGCCTGTATGCACACTTGTGAGGCCACGGCATGCAAACCCGACTGAGTGACTCCGCCCGCCACCTGGCCCGCGCCGACGAGGCCGAGCGCATCCTGCGGTCTTGCGTGCACTGCGGCTTCTGCACCGCCACCTGCCCCACCTACCAGCTGCTCGGCGACGAGCTGGACGGCCCACGTGGGCGCATCTACCTGATCAAGCAGGTGCTCGAAGGCGAACCGGTCAGCGCCAGCACCCAGACGCACCTGGACCGTTGCCTGAGCTGTCGCAATTGCGAGACCAGCTGCCCCTCCGGCGTGCAGTACCACAACCTGCTCGACATCGGCCGCGCCGTGGTCGACCGCCAAGTGCCGCGGCCGTTGGCCCAGCGCCTGCTGCGCAGTGGCTTGCGTGCGGTAGTGCCGAGGCCGGCGCTGTTCAGGGCCCTGCTGCACAGCGGCCTTGCCCTGCGCCCCCTGCTCCCGGTCAACCTCAAGGCCAAGCTGCCGCCGCGGATCGCCGCCGCCGGCCAGCGCCCGTCAGCAAGGCACGCTCGCCGCGTGTTGCTGCTTGAAGGTTGCGTGCAGCAGGCGCTCTCACCCAATACCAACGCCGCCACCGCGCGCCTGCTCGACCGCCTCGGCATCAGTGTCGAACCGATAGCCGAGGCCGGTTGCTGCGGCGCCGTGGACTATCACCTGGATGCCCAGGCACGCGGCCTGGAGCGTGCCCGACACAACATCGACGCCTGGTGGCCGGCCATCGAGGCCGGCGCCGAGGCCATCGTGCAGACCGCCAGCGGCTGCGGCGCATTCGTGCGTGACTATGGCCACCTGCTCGAAGGCGACCCGCGCTACGCCGCCAAGGCCGCCAGGGTCAGCGCGCTGTCCCGGGACCTGGTACAGGTGCTGCAGGCCGAGCCGCTGGAACACCTGGGGTTGTGCGCCGAGCAGCGCCTGGCCTTCCACTGCCCCTGCACCCTGCAGCACGCCCTCAAGCTCGGCGGTGCGGTGGAAGGCCTGCTGACGCGCCTGGGCTTTCACCTCACCCCGGTGCCCGATGGCCACCTGTGCTGCGGCTCGGCCGGCACCTACTCGCTGACCCAGCCGACGCTGGCGCGGCAATTGCGCGATGAGCGTATCAATGCCCTGGAGAGCGGCAGCCCACAGGTCATTGCCACGGCCAACATCGGTTGCCAGGTGCACCTTGCAAGTGCCGGGCGAACGCCGGTGCGGCACTGGGTCGAGATCGTCGAGGCGGCGCTCGATGCCACGCGCACTGCGACGCTGTAGCCTGTCTGACCGGGCATCCAAGACCGTGGCAACAGGTGCTGGAGCTGACGCGGATCAAGGCGATGTTCAACCTCCTGCCTGTATTTTCGGAACCCTCCTACCGAAAGCAAGGACGCTTCTTGATTGTTGCCACATCCGCGGCGAAACATCATCCGACCTGGAGACGTTACGGCCGCCCCGGCGCGGCCAACCCCATCCAGACGAGGCCATGCCATGCCCACACACGACCGCCCTACCCGCGAACTGCGCCATACCCTGCGCCAGTTGCTGGCCCATGAAGTCAGCAACCCCGATGACAACCCACACCTGTCCGGTGTGCGCTTCTTCTGCGCCACCGACGAGCACACCCGCCAACTGATCGAGCGCGTCGAGCTGCTCGCCAGCGAGGCCTTCTTCGACGCCAAGGGCCGCGCCATCCCCGCCCGCATGCGCGAGGCCACGGTGGATGGCGTATGCATCAAGCAGAAACGCAAGGCCTGCGACGACGAAACGGTGATCCGCATCGCGCTGCCCGCAAAAGGCTACATCACCATCAGTACCGCCCGCCTGTGAACACCCGCTGCCTGCAGGCGCGGGCCTGGCTCGCGCCTGCGGCCCTTGCGGCTTTGCCGATAAACCCCGAAGCTTCTACATCCCTGCGCTTCGGACCCTTCCCACGATGGAACTGCACATCCGCCTCGAAGGCCGCAAAGGCCTTGCCGAGCAGCTCTACCGGCAACTGCGCGCCGGCATCGACAGCGGCCACCTCGCCGCCGGCACGCAACTGCCGCCCACCCGCCTGCTGGCCGAACAGCTG
The DNA here is from genome assembly GCF_021283165.2 of Pseudomonas soli. Taxonomy (NCBI): domain Bacteria; kingdom Pseudomonadati; phylum Pseudomonadota; class Gammaproteobacteria; order Pseudomonadales; family Pseudomonadaceae; genus Pseudomonas; species Pseudomonas soli. The sequence continues at coordinate 2,653,250 of NZ_CP128543.1, read as the reverse complement.
GGGGTCTCGCGCAAGACCGTGGCCGAAGCCTATTCACGCCTGACCTACGACAACCTGCTTAGCGGCGTGGTTGGCCGCGGCACCTTCATCAGCCCACGCCACACCTTGCGCCAGGGCGACAGCGAGCACATCCCGCTGGCCGCCGCCGACACGCTCGAACGCTGGCGCCAGCGCGCCACGGTACTGGCCCAGCGGGCGCTGGACGCGCCTTCGCGCTATGACTTCATCGGCGGAGCCTCGAGCAAGTCGCAGTTTCCCTACGATCAATGGCGCAGTTGCATGAACTACGCCCTGCGCCGTAGCCAGCGGCACCCCGAGCGGCAGTTTTCCGCCCAGGGCCTGCCCGAACTGCGCGAAGCCATCACCCATCACATCGCCTTCACCCGCGGCATCCAGTGCGCGCCCAGCGATGTGCTGGTGTGCAACGGCGCCCAGCAGGCGCTGGACCTTATCGCCCGGGTGCTGGTCGAGCCCGGCTGCAAGGTGGCCATGGAAGACCCGGGCTACCCGCCGGCCCGGCAGTTGTTCCAGGCCTTGGGCGCGCGCATGCAGTCAGTGCCGGTGGACGACCAGGGATTGTGCGTGGAGCAGATCGAGGATGGCACCCGGCTGATCTACGTGACCCCCTCGCACCAGTTCCCGCTGGGCATGCCCATGGCCGCGCCACGGCGCGAGGCGCTGCTGGCGCGGGCCGCCGAGCTTGGCGCGCTGATCATCGAGGATGACTACGACTGCGAGTTCCGCTACCAGGGGCCTGCCGCCGAGGCCCTGCAACGCATGGACCGGCATGGCCTGGTGGCCTATGTAGGGACGTTCTCCAAGACCCTGCTGCCCGAACTGCGCCTGGGCTACGCGGTGCTGCCGCCCGCCGTGCTGCAGGCCGCCTGCGTGGCCAAGCACCTGAGCGACTGGCACAGCCCGACCCTGCAGCAATGGGCGCTGGCGCGGTTCCTCGCCGAAGGCCACCTGAACAAGCACATCCGCCGTTGCCACGAGGTCTACAGCGCACGCCGCGAGCGGATCCTGGCGCGGCTTGGCGGCGACCTGGCGCCGTGGTTCGACGCGGTGCCGGCCAGCGCGGGCTTTCACCTTAGCGCGCTGGCCAAGCCGGGGGTGGATGTCGAATTGCTGATCAGCCTGGCGCGCAAGGTGGAGGTGGGCCTCTATTCCCTGGCGCCGTTCTTCAGCGAGGCCCCGGTGCGGCCGGGGCTGCTGCTGGGCTTCGGCGCCATCGAGCTGCTGGATATCGACCCGGCGCTGGACCGCGTCGCCGACACCCTGCAGCGCCTCAGTTGACCAGCGCTTCAGCGGGCTGCCGGCAACGGGCAATCGCCCTGGCGTAGCCCTTCGGCGCGAAGCACGCAGTCACCAGCAACATCGCCAGCACGGTGCAGGCCAGTAACGTCCAGGAGGCCTGGAAGTCGCCGCTGACATCGCGCAGCCAGCCGGTGATGTACGGCACGATGCCGGTGACGATGAAGCCCACGCCCTGGACGAATGCCGCCAGGCTGCCGGCTTCGCCGGGGCTGCGCAGGTGCTCCAAGGTCAGCGTCAGGCTGAGGCTGAAACAGGCCCCCAGGCCCAGGCCGATCATCGCCACCCACAGGCCCATGGCGCTGGCCGGCGCCAGCAGCAGGCCGAGGAAGCCACCGAGCTGGATCAGCAAGGCCAGCCACAGGCCGGGCCGGCGATCGACCAGGCGCCGCAGCAGCAATGGCAAGCCCAGGGCACCGCAGACCTGGAAGATGGTCATCAGGCCAACCAGCTCGCCGCCCCCCTGGGCCGTGCCGCCGTGCTCCAGGTGATAGGCCGGCAGCCACGCCACCATGCTGGTATAGCCGCCATTGATCAGCCCGAAGTACAACGCCAGCAGCCAGGCCCGGCGGTTGCCGAACCAGTGCCCGCCACTGCCGGCGGCCTGGCTTGGCGTAGGTTGGCGCGGACGCAGCAGTACCCAGGCAGCCATTGCCAGCAGCGCCGGCAGCGCCCAGAGGCCCAGGCCGAACTGCCAATCGCCGAAGTGTGCGGCAATCCCAGGGCCGAGCACCGCAGCCAAACCACCACCGCTCATCAATGCCGCCGAATACAGCCCCATGCTCGCCGCCAGGCGGTTGGGGAACCAGCGATTGACCAGCCCCGGCATCATGCCCTGCACCACGGCAACGCCCAAGCCGGCGACCACGGCGCTGGCGATCAACGCCCAGGCGCTGTCCAGCTGCAGGCGCCACAGGCAAGCCAGGGTAATAGCCGCAAGCCCCGCTAGCATGCCGCCATGCTCGCTCAGCCAGCGTCGCAGCCAGGGTTGCAACAACGGGATCAGGCCCATGCACAGCACCGGCAACGCGGTCAGCAACGCCGCCTGCTGGTAACCCAGGCCGGTGCCCTGGCGCATGGGTTCGAGCAAAGGGCCGATGCTGGTGAGGATCGGTCGTAGGTTCAGGGCCAGCAGCACCACCAGCAACAGGTTCAGCGCGCCCCTCATCCTTGGCTGGCCTGCTGCCATTCACGGTACAGGCCACTCTCACCCGCGGGCTTCAGCGGGCGCAGGGGCAGGCTCTGCTGCTGCGGCGGGCGGGCCATCTGCGCATACACCGCGGCGGTGGACAGGCCATAGGGCTCGCCTTCGTCATTGTCGTAGGCGAACCAGGCTCGCTCGATGCCACACAGGTGCATGGCTGCCAGGCACATCGGGCACGGGTGGCCGCTGGCATAGATTTCGGCGCCCTCCAGGCGTGGCCGGCCAAGGACCTGGGCAGCCTGGCGGATGGCCTGCATCTCGGCGTGGCTGGTCGGGTCCTGGGTGCTGTGGATCTCGTTGACGGCGCGGGCGATCACCTGCCCCTGGTAGACCAGCACGGCGCCGAACGGGCGGCCGCCGGCCTGGATGTTGGCACGGGCCAGCTCGAGGGCCTCGCGCATGTAGCGATCTGCGGACATGAAACGGTTCTCCGGTATTGACCCGGCCATTATCCCGGCTGCGACGCGCCGACAGAAATGAAGAGATTGGATGCCTGTCAGTTGCCATCCAAATGCGCGATTGGCCTCCTGGCAAAGCGCGGGATTGGCTATTCGGCACGACACGGCCGGGCGCTAAGGTAGTGCCACTTGCCACCTGTACATCTTTGGAGTCTCACCATGCATGACCGTATCGAATGGGCCAAGCACTCGCCGGAAGCCTACAAGGCCATGATCGGCCTCGAACAGGCGCTGGTCGCCTCGGGCCTGGAACACTCGCTGCTGGAGCTGATCCGCCTGCGCGCCTCGCAGGTCAATGGCTGCGCCTACTGCGTCAACATGCACGCCAACGATGCGCGCAAGGCCGGTGAAACCGAGGCGCGCCTGCAGACCCTGAGCGTCTGGCGCGAGACCCGCTACTTCACCCCACGCGAACGTGCCGCCCTGGCCTGGGTCGAGAGCCTGACCCGCCTCCCGGAACGCGGCGCGCCGCAAGACGAGTACCAGGCATTGCTCGAGCACTTCAGCGCCAAGGAAATCGCCAACCTGACCTTGGCCATCGCCACCATCAATGCCTGGAACCGCTTCGGCGTGGGCTTCGCGATGGTGCCGGCGTAACAGTCAACTGGGTCCCCGCCCCGGCTGGGGGCGGGTGTGCATCGAGATCCATCATGCCTGCGCCAGGTACTCGACCAGGCGCCGCAGCATCGCGTCACAGCCATGCAACTGCTCGACGCTGACGAACTCATCGGGCTTGTGCCCCTGCTCCATGCTGCCCGGCCCGCAAACCACGGTGGGAATCCCCGCCTGGTCGAACAACCCGCCCTCGGTGCCGAACGCCACTGTGCCGAAGTCATCCGAGCCACTGAGCCGCGCCACCAGTTGCGCGGCCTCGCTGGCGGCAGGCGTGGCCAGCCCCGGGTAAGCGCTCAACGGCCGCAAGCGAATCGCGCTGGCCGCATTGACGGCGCGCATGCGCGGCAACAGCTCGGCCTCGGCATAGGACTGCAGCTGGTCTGCCACCACCTGGGCCTCGAAGCCCGGCAAGGCGCGGACTTCGAAATCGAATTCGCATTCCTCGGGGACGATGTTCAACGCCCTTCCGCCCTTGATCACCCCGGTCTGCACCGTGGAGAACGGTGGGTCGAAACGCCCGTCGTGATGCTCGGGATGCGCCAGCTGATCACCGATCTCGCCCAGTTTGCCGATCAACCGCGCCGCGTACTCGATGGCATTGACGCCATAGGGGGCATAGGCCGAATGGCAGGCGGCACCGTGCACCTCGCAGCGCATGGCCAGCTTGCCCTTGTGGCCGAGCACCGGCTTGAGCTCGGTGGGCTCGCCGATCAGACACAGGCGCGGTTTGTGCGGGCGCCGCGCCAACGCCGCCAACATCGAACGCACGCCCAGGCAGCCGACTTCCTCATCGTAGGAGAACGCCAGGTGCACCGGCATCTTCAGGGGTTGGGCGAGAAACGCCGGTACCGCCGCCAGCACCGAGGCGATGAAGCCCTTCATGTCGGCCGTGCCGCGGCCATACAGGCGCCCGTCGCGCTCGCTCAGGCGAAGCGGCTCGACGCTCCAGGCCTGGCCGTCGACCGGCACCACGTCAGTGTGGCCGGACAGCACCACGCCGCCCCGGTCAAGTGGGCCTATCGTGGCGAACAGGTTGGCCTTGGTGCCTTCGTCGTTGTGGAACAGCTCGCTGTGAACGCCAAACCCGGCTAGATAATCGCGAATGAAGGCGATCAGCTCCAGGTTGGAATCACGGCTCACGGTGGCGAAGCCGACCAGCCGCTCCAACAGCACACGGCTGCTGGCCTCACTCATCGCCGGGCACTCCGTAGCTGGGCGCGGCGGTCGGGTTCAGGGCGCGGGTCACATAGTCCTGCATCTGCGGGCGATAGGCTTGCCACAGGGTGTCCAGTTCAGCGATCGGGTCCTGCTCGGTCCAGTCCACCCGCAGGTCGACCAACGGCCAGGTCAGCTCGCCGGCAATCTTCAGCGCCGCCGAATGCACCGGCCCCGCCTCGCCCCCGGCCGCCATCGCCGCGTGCATGGCCGCCAGCAGGCGGTCGGCCAGATGGCCGCCGGCCTGCTCGAATGCCATGACCATCGCCGCGATCACCGCCTGCGACGACAGCAGGTTGCCGGCCGCCGCGCATTGCTCACCGGCCACCGCGTTGTGCGTGCCCAGCGCTTCCTTGCCGGTGAACAGCGCCACCTGCCCGTGGCTGTCGATCACCGTGACCTGGCGGTACTCGCTCCACCCATTGGCACTCAGCACCCGCTCCAGCGCCGCGGCAGGCGGCAGCTGGCCTTGTTCCAGGGCATCGAGGATCTGCGGGCCGAGGGCCGGCAGGGTGATGTTCTGCGTGGCCACGGCACCGACCCCGGCACGCACCCACGGGCAACGGGCGCCGACGGCGATGCTCGATGAACTGATGGCGATGCCGACCTGGCCGGTTTCCTGGCAGCGGCCGATGATGGAGAAGGTCATGGTGCAGCTCCTGTGGTGAGTTACCGGCATTCTCGGCGGGCCAAGGCAGCGGCGAAACCAACATTTTCCTCGGCACAGGGCAGGAAAAAACTATGGCGGCTCGCCGCGCAGCGGTGCCCATCCACCCTTCGCCAATTTATCGGCAAGCCCCAGCTAAATACTATTTTCGCGATTGCCCCCCCATCCCTAGTCTGGCCCCAGGCAAAGGCGGTCCCCACCGACCTGAACAAGAACGCCGCTGAAGAAGGGCTGGGACATGACACTGAACAACATCGAAATCGACACCCTCGTAGTCGGCGCCGGCCAGGCCGGCGTGGCCATGAGCGAACACCTGAGCAAGCTCGGCGTGCCGCACCTGGTGCTGGAGCGCAAGCGCATCGCCGAGGCCTGGCGCACCGGCCGCTGGGATTCGCTGGTGGCCAACGGGCCGGCCTGGCACGACCGCTTCCCGGGCCTGGAATTCGACCTCGACGCCGACGCCTTCGCCGGCAAGGACCAGGTCGCCGACTACTTCGAGCAGTACGTGCGCAAGTTCAACCTGCCAGTGCGCACCGGTGTCGAGGTCAGGCAGGTGGTACGCAACGCCGACCGCCCGGGCTTCACCATCGAAACCAACCAGGGCGTGATCCGCGCCAACCGCGTGGTGGCCGCCACCGGCCCGTTCCAGCGCCCGGTGATCCCGGCCATCGCGCCAAAGGACGACGGCCTGCACCAGATCCACTCCGCCGCCTACTACAACCCCGAGCAACTGCCTGAAGGCGCGGTGCTGGTGGTGGGCGCCGGCTCCTCCGGCGTGCAGATCGCCGAGGAGCTGATGCGCGCCGGGCGCCAGGTGTACCTGTCAGTGGGCGCCCACGACCGCCCGCCACGCAGCTACCGCAACCGTGACTTCTGCTGGTGGCTCGGCGTGCTCGGCGAATGGGATGCCGAGATTGCCAAGCCCGGCCGCGAGCACGTGACCATCGCCGTGTCCGGTGCCCGTGGCGGCCATACCGTGGACTTCCGCGCCCTCGCCCACCAGGGCATGACCCTGGTCGGCCTGACCCAGTCGTTCGAGGGTGGCGTGGCGCGCTTCCAGGACAACCTGGCCGAGAACATCAACCGTGGCGACGAGAACTACCTGGCCCTGCTGGACGCCGCCGACGCCTTTGTCGAACGCAACGGCCTGGACCTGCCACCAGAGCCTGAAGCGCGCAAGCGCCTGCCCGACCCGGCCTGCGTCAGCAACCCGCTGCGCGAGCTGGACCTGGCCCAGGCCAACGTCACCACCATCATCTGGGCCACCGGCTACGGTGTGGATTTCAGCTGGCTGCAGGTGGACGCCTTCGACGCCAACGGCAAGCCGCAACACCAGCGTGGCGTGTCGAAAGAACCAGGCGTGTACTTCCTCGGCCTGCCCTGGTTGTCACGCCGCGGCTCGTCGTTCATCTGGGGCGTGTGGCACGACGCCAAGCACGTCGCCGGTCACATCGCCACCCAGCGCACCTACCTGGCCTACCGCGACCGCGAACAGCGCACGGCGGATGAGCAGCAACCCTCGATCAGCAACGTCAGCACCTTCGGAGCCCACTGATGCCTACTCACACTCGCATCCGCATGTTCAACACCAAGGCCACCTACCCCAACCAGACCCTGGACAACGACCTGTGCCAGGCGGTGCGCGCCGGCAACACCATCTACGTGCGCGGGCAGGTCGGCACCGATTTCGAAGGCCGCCTGGTCGGCCTGGGCGACCCGCAGGCGCAGGCCGAACAGGCGATGAAGAACGTCAAGCAGTTGCTTGAAGAGGCAGGCTCGGACCTGTCGCATATCGTCAAGACCACCACCTACATCACCGACCCGCGCTTCCGCGAGCCGGTGTACAAGGAAGTGGGCAAGTGGCTCAAGGGCGTGTTCCCGATTTCCACCGGGTTGGTGGTGGCAGGGTTGGCGCAAGCCGAGTGGCTGATGGAGATCGATGTGATCGCGGTGGTGCCGGATCAGGCTTGAGCGTTACCAGTACACGGGGCCGCATTGCGGCCTCATCGGGCCTGCCGGCAGTAAGACGAGGGCCGAGAATGGCACCTGATAATTTTGCCAGTTCCAATAGCGAGCCTTTTACGCCTAGATTTCCTTGCCAAGCCCCTAGATCAAGTAACCCCATGACGAAGCCAATTGTCGTCCATAAGGTCACATCCCTGTTGGCAACAGATAGGCCAGGGTCCATTTTTTGGTGCAGAGAAGACCAACAGTCTCGTGCACTCACCTACACCGCTTATGGGTATTCAGAACCTGTCGGCGTATCAGTCGTTACACTCGGCTTCAATGCTCAGCACCGCGCCCCATTGACTGGGCGCTACCTTCTCGGTAATGGCTACCGTTCGTTCAGCCCAGCGCTGATGCGCTTTCTCTCACCCGACTCGCTGAGCCCGTTCGAGGATGGTGGAGTGAATGCCTACAATTATTGCAACAATGATCCGATCAATAAGGTCGACCCTTCCGGCCACACTGTCAATTTTCAGAAATTGATCAGTTTCGAACCGGACATATTCACATCGATTATCAAGCATTTATCTCTCGAAGACCTTGTCTCTCTTTCCAATACTTCAAGATTGACGAACAAGCTGACCGCTCCCGCACTAGGCAAATACGACGATCAGTTGCCTGCCCGTGCCAGGATAATATCGGCCAAGACGGGCGGTATTCGGCAAATGCCCGCATCAGCGAGAAAAAACCTAAATGTCGCACCGCTCCCCTTCTTCCGCGATGTTCTCCATATCAAACAAGAAGGCGGGCCCCTGAAGTTACTTCGCCTGCTGAGAGAGGCAAAAGAAGAAAGAGCCAGGTGGAACGAAGCAATCTCCTCAACCGATTCGACGCCCTACAACTCGGATTCAGAGGATGAGATGCAGCGTGTCAACAAAGGAATCAGAAGAGCCATCTACGGCCCGCAACTCTGAACCTTTGCCAGATGGTTGGCGCAGGCCGAGTGGCTGATGGAGATTGATGCGGCCTCGACGAGGCCTGCTATAAAGCGTTGAAACTAAATCGCGGGGCAAGCCCGCTCCCCCGTCACGATGAACTCATGACATGGGAGCGGGCTTGCCCCGCGATGGGTGCTATCGGACGATGCCGCGCTCGGCGCCACCTACCTGCCCAAACCGCCCGGCCTGGAAATCATCGAACGATTCGGCGATCTCGGCCTGGCTGTTCATCACGAACGGGCCATACCCGACGATGGGCTCGTCGATCGGCTCGCCGCTGAGCAGCAGCACGCTGACGTCATCCTGCGCCTCGAGACGCACACCGTCGCCGTCGCGCTCCAGTAATACCAGGCTGGCCGCACCGGCTTCGCGCTCATCGTTGACCCGCAGCGTGCCGCGCAGCACCACCAGCGCGGCATTGCGCCCGGCGGCCACCGGCAGTTGCAGCGTGGCACCCGCCTTCAGGCGCAGGTCCCAGACGTCCATCTCGGTAAAGGTGCGCGCCGGCCCCTGACGGTCAAGGTAACGCCCGGCGATCACTCGCAGGCTGCCCGCCTCGCCTTCCAGCGTCACCACGGGAATGTCGTTGGCCAACAGCGTCTGGTAGCCGGCGGCGGCGCGCTTGTCCCTGGCCGGGAGGTTGACCCACAGTTGCACCATCTCCAGCGTGCCACCGCTACGGGCAAAGGCCGGGGAATGGAACTCCTCGTGGATGATGCCGCCCGCAGCGGTCATCCATTGCACGTCGCCCGGGCCGATCAGACCGCCCGCGCCGGTGGAGTCGCGGTGCTCCAGTTCGCCCTGGTAGACGATGGTGACGGTCTCGAAACCGCGGTGCGGGTGCTGGCCGACGCCACGCCGGGCAGTGGTCGGGGCGAAGTCATGCGGGCCGGCATAATCCAGCAGCAGGAACGGGCTGATATGCCGCGCCAGATGGTCGTAGGTGAACAGGCTGCGCACCGGGAAGCCGTCGCCCACCCAGTGGGCGTTGGGGCTGCGGTGGATACCCTGGATCTTTTTCATGAGAAGCCTCCTGTTGATGGGTTACACCTTACAGATGAGGCCAATACGGCGGTAGATAGCTGAAATGGCATGGATCGTTCCATCAGTGGAACAACCAAACGCATCGCGGGGCAAGCCCGCTGCCACGCCTGAACGAAGCAGGCAGTGGCAGCGGGCTTGCCCCGCGATGCGTATCAGGATCGATCAGGCGATCGCCGCGTCCACCAGCACTTGGGCTTCGGCCACCAGGCGCTTGAGGTGCGCCTCGTCGATGAAGCTTTCGGCGTAGATCTTGTAGATATCCTCGGTACCGGACGGCCGCGCTGCGAACCAGCCGTTCTCGGTCATCACCTTCAGGCCGCCGATGGCCTGGTTGTTACCCGGCGCATGGCTGAGGATCTGCAGGATCGGCTCGCCGGCAAGTTCGGTGGACTTGACCTGCTCCGGCGCCAGCTTGCTCAGCAGCGCCTTCTGCCGTGCGTCGGCCTTGGCCTCGACGCGGGTGGCGTACGGCTTGCCCAGCTTGGCGGTCAGGTCGGCGTAGATCTGGCTCGGGTTGCGCCCGGTGCGGGCGGTCATCTCGGCCGCCAGCAGCGCCGGAATCAGGCCGTCCTTGTCGGTGGCCCAGACCGAGCCGTCCTTGCGCAGGAACGAGGCGCCCGCGCTCTCTTCACCACCGAAGCCCAGCGAACCGTCGAACAGGCCTTGGGCGAAGAACTTGAAGCCCACCGGCACTTCATACAGCTCACGGCCCAGGCCCGCGGTGACGCGGTCGATCAGGCCGCTGGAAACCACGGTCTTGCCCACGGCGGCATCACTGCGCCATTGCGGGCGGTTGCGGTACAGGTAGTCGATGGCCACGGCCAGGTAGTTGTTCGGCTGCAGCAGGCCGTCGGCGGTGACGATGCCGTGGCGATCGTGGTCCGGGTCGCAGGCGAAGGCCACGTCGAACCGCTCGCGCAGGCCGATCAGGCCCTGCATGGCGTAAGGCGAGGACGGGTCCATGCGGATCTGCCCGTCCCAGTCGACGGTCATGAAGCGGAAGGTCGGATCGACCTCGGTATTCACCACTTCCAGGTTCAGCTGGTAGTGCTCGGCGATGGCCGACCAGTAGCGCACGCCGGCGCCACCCAATGGGTCGACGCCCAGGCGCAGGTTGGCGCTGCGGATCACGTCGAAGTCGATGACGTTTTCCAGGTCGGCGACATAGCTGCTCACGTAGTCGTGACGCTGGGTGGTCGGCGCCGCCAGCGCCTGCTGGTAGTCCATGCGCTTGACGCCAGCCAGGTTCGCCCCCAGCAGCTCGTTGGCCTTGGCCTCGATCCACTTGGTCACGTCGCTGTCGGCCGGGCCGCCGTTGGGCGGGTTGTACTTGAAGCCGCCGCTCTGCGGTGGGTTGTGCGACGGGGTGATGACGATGCCGTCGGCCAGGCCCTGCTGGCGGCCACGGTTATAGCAGAGGATGGCATGGGACACCGCCGGGGTCGGGGTGTACTCGTCGTCCTTGCTCAACATCACCTGCACGCCATTGGCGGCCAGCACTTCCAGGGCGCTGGCGGCGGCCGGGGCGGACAACGCGTGGGTGTCGGCACCGATGAACAACGGGCCGTCGATGCCTTTCTCCTGGCGATACAGGCAGATGGCCTGGGTGATCGCCAGCACGTGGTATTCGTTGAAGCTCAGTTCGAACGAAGTGCCGCGGTGGCCCGAGGTGCCGAAGGCCACGCGCTGGGCCGCCACCGCGGCGTCGGGACGGCCGGTGTAGTAAGCGGTCAACAGGCGGGGGATATCGACCAGCACGCTGGCCGGAGCCGGCTTGCCTGCCAAAGGACTGAGCGTCATGCGGAACCTCGAAATCAACGAATGTTGGTGTTTGAACGCGCAGTGTACTGGGAGTTTCAGCGCCAGGCGATGGCGGCGTTCACGCCAGTTGCCACCAGCCGGGGAACATCTGTCGCACCCGCGGTTCGGCAAAACGCTCGTCGATCAGCACCAGCACGCCGCGGTCGTGGTCGCCGCGGATCACCCGGCCTGCGGCCTGGATCACCTTGCGCACCCCAGGATAGAGATACGCATAGTCGAAACCGGCGCCGAACTGCCGACCCAGGCGCTGTTTGAACTGCTCGTTGACCGGATTGACCTGTGGCAGGCCAAGGGTGGCGACGAAGGCGCCAATCAGGCGAGTGCCCGGCAGGTCGACACCCTCGCCGAAGGCGCCGCCGAGCACGGCGAAGCCCACCCCCTGCCCGTGCTCCACGAACCGTGCCAGGAAGGCTTCGCGGCTGGCCTCGTCCATGCCGGGAGACTGTCGCCAGATGGGTAGCGCCGGGTAGCGTTCGGCCAGTAACCGCGCCACCTGTTCGAGGTACTCGAAGCTACTGAAGAAGGCCAGGTAGTTGCCCGGCTGGCCGGCAAACTGAGCGGCGATCAGTTCGACGATCGGCGCCAGTGACGCCTGGCGCTGCTGGTAGCGGGTGGACACCTCACTGACGATGCGCACCTGCAACTGCTCGGCGCGAAACGGCGCGGCGACCTCCAGCCAGGCAGTGTCGCTCGGCATGCCCAGCAGATCGGTGTAGAAGTGCCGGGGATTGAGCGTGGCGGAAAACAGCGTGACGCTACGCGCCGCGCTCATGCGCGGACCCAGCAGCCGGGCAGGCACCACGTTGCGCAGGCACAACGTGGCCAGGCGCCGCCCACGGGGGCCGTTGCGCGGGCTGATATCGAACAGGAAGTGCTCGTCGAACAACTCGGCGATACGGCTGAACTGCAAGGCCTGGAAGTAGAACTCCAGCACCTTGGGCTCGACCTCGGCGGGCGCCTGGTTCATGCGTTCCTGGATCAGCCCGATGCATTGCTGCAGGGCACGCAGGAAGGCGTCGGGCAGCTGCTCGCTGGCCTGGTACGGCGCAACCTGCGCCTTGTACAGCGCGTTCCATTGCCGATTCAGGCGGTCCAGGGCGCTGCCCAGCCCGGCCGGCTTGCCCTGACGCAGCGCCAGCAACTGGCCCTGGTCAAGGCTGGCGCTGTACATCTGCCGGCCCCGCTCGACCAGGTTGTGCGCCTCGTCCACCAGCACCGCCGTGCGCCACTGGTTGGCCTGGGCCAGGCCGAACAGCAATGCATGGGCGTCGAAGTAGTAGTTGTAGTCGGCCACCAGCAGGTCGACCCAGCGCGCCATCTCCTGCCCCAGGTAATAGGGGCAGACCTGGTGCGCCAGGGCCACCTCGCGCAGGCTGGCGCGGTCAAGCAACGGCACCTGCGCGGCAGCTTCACGAGCGCCGGGCAGGCGGTCGTAGAAGCCCCGCGCCAAGGGGCAGGACTCGCCATGGCAGGCGTTTTGCGGGTACTCGCAGGCCTTGTCGCGGGCGATCAGCTCGAGGCTGCGCAGAGCGGGTTGTGGCGACGCTTGGGTGATCTGGCGCAGCGCATCGAGGGCCAGGGCCCGGCCTGGTGTTTTCGCCGTGAGGAAGTAGAGCTTGTCCAACTGCTGCGGCACCACGGCCTTGAGCAGCGGAAACAGGGTACCGAGGGTCTTGCCGATGCCAGTACTCGCCTGGGCCATCAGGCAACGGCCGGTGCTCACCGCCTTGTAAAGGGTCTCGGCCAGTTGCCGCTGGCCTTGACGGAGCGCAGGGTAAGGAAAGCTCAGGGCCTGCAGGCCCCGGTCACGTTCGGCCAGGCGTAGTTCCTGCGCCTGCGCCCAAGCCAGGAAGCACTGGCACTGGTTCTCGAAAAAGCGCCTGAGGTCGTCGGCGCCATAATGCTCATTGATCACGGTCTGGCCATCGCTGTCGACGTCCAGATAGACCAGCGCCACGTCGATCGCCGGCAACTGCCGCGCCTGGCACAGCAGCCAGGCGTAGACCTTGGCCTGGGCCCAGTGCAGTTGGCGGTGATTGTCGGGCTGGCGGGCAAGGTCGCCGCGGTGGGTCTTGATCTCTTCCAACCGGTTGCGTGCCGGGTCATAGCCATCGGCCCGCCCGCGAACCCGCAGGCCTTGGTACTGGCCCTCCAGCGCCACTTCCGGCTCATAGTCGGCGCCGCGCTTGGCCACTACTCGGCGGTGTCCGGCAATCCCTTCCTGGGCACTGGGCGACGGCGTGAAGCGCAGGTCGAGGTCGCCAACCTTGGCGCTGAATTCGCACAAGGCGCGCACGGCCACGGTGTAGCTCATGCCGGCGTGGCCTGCCAACGTACATGGCAGACCGCCACCGGCAGCCCGTGGACGTGGCAGAACTCGAGCCAGCGTAGTTGATTGTCCTGCAGGCGGTCGCCCGGGCCCTTGACCTCGACCATGCGATAGCCGCCCTGCCCCGGCCAGAACTGGATGAGGTCGGGCATGCCAGCACGGTTGGCGCGAATGTCCTGCAGCAAACGCAGGAAGCAGGCTTTCAAATGTTCGGGCGGCAAGTGCTCGAGCGCCTGTTCGAGCAGTGGCTCATCGAGCATCTGCCAGAATACGAACGGCGACTGCAGGCCTTGCTTGGCTGCATGGCAGTCGCGGATGGCCTGACGGTAGCTGCCGTCGTCCAGGCGCCCGAGACAGGTGTCGAACAACGCGCCGCGACGCTGCTGAAAATCGCTGTCGTGCAGGTCCTGCGGCCCGGCCTGGAATGGGTTGAAGAAAGCGCCGGGTATCGGTGCGAAAATCGCCTCCCAGCACAATAGGCCAAACAGGCTGTTGAACAGCGTGTTCTCGACGTAATGGGCGGCCCCGCCCTGCTGCTCCAGATGCAGGCGTACGGCCTCTTCCACCCCCACTGCCGCCATCGCGGCGGGCAAATCAAGCTCGATGAGCGTAACCGAGCTCGTGCGTCGACGCGGTTGTGGGGGGCCGCCGAGTTTGCGCGCCAGGCGTGGCAGCATGCGCTCCAGCGCCTGGCGCTCCAATGCGTTGGCAGGCGCCAGGGCCATGTCCTGAGCCAGTGCGAACGCTGACTGCCACTGTGCGCTGCGTTCGTACACCCGTACCCGGCGAATGCGCGCCTCAGGGTGGGTGCAATCAGAATAGATGTGCAAGGCAAGCTCCCAGTCGCCCAGGCGCTCGCAGTGCTGGCCAAGATTGAAGAGCAGACGCGACCGACGGCGGGCGAGCCAGGCGTTGCTGACGTCCAGACCCGCGATAGCCGCGAGCAGTTCGGCGGGCGCTGCACCCTGCTCGAGGCGCTCGGCGCACTGGTGTAGCGCCATGGCCAGGTCGACTTCGGCACGCTGGCGCAATGCCCGCGAATCATCGCTGAACGCCACCTGTTCGTAACGGAACACGCCCAGGTCGGCCAGCACGAAATCGGACCAGCTCTGGTAAAGGTTGCCAAAGAACAACAGCCGCAGCCGGTCGCATAATGGCTGCCGGCTCCAGTGCAGGATCAGGGTCGGGAAATCGGCGCACCACTGTGCCAGGGGCCTGGGCACCAGTTCGAGTGCCTGCAACTGTTCCAGCAATTCGGCCTTGCTGGCCCGTGGGCGGGGAATTTTTCCGGCGAAAAGCCCGGCCAGCTCATCCTTGCGCAGCAAAGCCCACAATTGCTCGGCGGCCAACGGTGCGTCGGTCGCTACCCAGCCCAAAGCCAGCAGCGGCACCAGGGCCACGTCGACATCGCCGATCTCGGCGTAGTCGAGTTTGTCCCGGCGAAACCACTCGCCCTTGCGCATAACCATGCGTACCAGCAAGGCCTGGGTCGGCACCGGCAACTCACCGAACATCTGGATGAAACCGTGCTCGTCGTGGTCCAACAGGTCGGCGTAGCGTTGCCCAACCCAGCTCAGGACCTGGCGGAAGTTATACAGGTAATACAAGGGATCATCGACGGAATGGGCGATCACGGCGCAGGTCTGATACGGGGAACACGCACTGGTTATACATACAGATCGCATGCTGGGGCAAGCGCGCTGGATCAACGGTCACGCGCTGCTCAACGGACTGGTCGGCAGCGGCCGTAGCCACAGGTCGCGCCGCCCCAGCACGCGGAACAGGCGCAGTGCCTGGCTGCCGAGCGTGCCGGCGTACAGTGCCCGTAACTGAGCAAGCTGCAGGCCACTGGTGTCCACCAGCCACTGGCTGACCGGCTCCGGGCAAGGCCGGCCCTGCAGGGCACGGTGCAGATAGGGCAACGCCACGCGCATGCCAGGATGGCAGCGCAGCACGAAGGCTTCGAGGTTGTGCCCCTGCGCATCGAACGGGGTGAACAATTGGCAGACCAACTGCGCTTCATTGACGCCATAGGCCGCATGCAGCCGCGCTTGCGCCTCGTCACGCAATGCCCGCCCCTGGGGCCAGGCCATCGACGGCTGGCGCAAGCGCTGGTAGAACGCTTGCGCGCCCTCGCGGTAGCTACGCTGCTCCAGATACTGCGCCTTCAGGCCATGCAGGTGAGCCAGCGGCAAGGCATCGAACAATCCGGCAGGCCCCTGGGCCTGCCAGGGCTGCGCCTCCTCGCGCCCAAGCATGTGGTCAAGCTGATCGCTGTCATCGAGATGGCCCAGCAGATCCTCCACCGTCATCAGACGCGTATCGCCCCAGGGTTTATCGTGCATGGGCGCTGTCGGCGGCTGCCACGGGTCGGAAAGCACCTGGTGCAGTTGTTCAATGCCGGCTGCCAGGACGCTGTGGGGTGTCACGGTGTGCGCGACCTCCCCGCAATGGCGCAGGCAACGCCGCCCCCAGGCCAGCAAGCGGTGGCGCTGGGCAAGCGGCGCGGCGCTGACCAGGAGTTGCTCGCCGTCTTGCCCACCCAGCAGTTGCCCAAGGCTGCCTCCCAGATCCAGATACCCCCTGGCCCCGAGCAACGCCGCTGGCTGCCCGCCGGCTAGGTGTCCGAACAGCAGCCAAGCGTTACCTGCGGCGGCCAATTGTTCGGCCGAGCAGGCCTGCCGGGCACCAAACAGGCCAAGCCGCCCGCCATCGGCGCGTAATAACTCCACCCGCGGATCGTCGTACAGGAACAGTGCGCTGAAGCAACGGTCATGAAGGGCAAGGGCTGTGTCGTCGAGGGTTGGCAGGCGAGCCGCCAGCACCCGTAGGCGAAAGGTGTCGGCATGGCGAATCGCGATGCTCAGTTGCGCGGCACGCAGGCAAGCCAGCAGATGCGCACTGCGCCGGTCCACGCCGTGCAGGGCCAGTACTCGTACGTTGCCGATGCACTCCTGGCCACCGGCGATTACCAGAAGACGCTGGACCAGCAACTGCACCGAGGCGCGCTGGGCCTGGCTCATGTGCTCCAGCAGGCGCTGCAGGACTTGCTGGTAGATATAGTGCATGGCTTGGTTGTGGGTTTCGGTCATGCTATCGCTCCATCTCCCTGACGGCTTCGAATTGAAGTCCGATTCTGGCAGATGAATAACTGACCGGGATTGAAGGAAACTTCCCAAAACCAGGTAAGACAATTAGCTAAGTTCGGCGGTGAAGACACGACACAAAGCCCGCCCCCGATAGGGCGGGCGTCATGCCATCGCGGTAGACGCGGGCTTGCCCGGCGCAGAAGTTGCCAGCGTCAACCCTGCCCGCCCATGTCCAGCACCACCCGTCCACCACATGGGCAGGCGTCCATATGCCTGTGCGCCTCGACCACCTGCTCGAACGGATACACCTTGATGATCTGCGGCGTCAGCAACTGGTCGGCGGTGAACTGGTTGATATCGCGCAAGGCCCGCTGCAGGGCCACCTGGTCCTGGGCGATGCCCAGTTCCGGCTTGCCGGTGAAGTTGCCGATGCAGTGCACATGGAACTGAATGTTCTTCTGGAACGCCGCGCAGGCCGGGAACGGCGTCTGGTTGCCGCCTTGCAGGCCATACAGCACCAGGTTGCCGCGCGGCGCCAGGACATCACCGAGCAACGACATCTGCGGCCCGCCCAGGCCGTCAAGGACCATGTCCACGCCACGGCCATCGGTGTACTTGCCGATCTGCATCAGCAGGTCCTGCTCCTCGGTGACGATCACCTTGTCCGCGCCCAGGCCCAGCAGGTATTCACGCTGCTCGGGTTCCTTGGTGGCAGCGAACACCTTCAACCCCAGGGCCTTGCCCAGCTGCACGAAGGCCGGCCCGGCGCAGTGGCTGGCATCGGTGACCAGCGCGGTCTGCCCAGCCTTGGCCCGAGCCAGGTCGACATAGGCGAAGTAGGCGATCAGCAGCGGGGTGTAGTGCACGCTGGCCTCGATCGGGGTCAGCACGTCCGGATAGCGGGTGATGGCGCTGCGCGGCAGCACGATGACGTCGCCGTAGACCGGGTGGTCGTTGGCGCTGGTGGCCGGGAAGCTGGCGACCCGGTCGCCCACCGCGATATCGTCCACCCCCTCGCCGACCGCGGTGACCACGCCGGCCATCTCATGGCCGATACCCGCCGGCAGCCGCGCCTGGGACGGCGCCAGATTCTGCCGCCAGAGCACGTCGTACCAGCTGATGCCGATCGCCTCGACGCGGATCTGCACCTCGCCGGTGGTCGGGGACGGCTCGGCCTGCTCCTCGCAACGGAGCACATCGGCCTGGCCGAACTTGTGGAAACGGATCATGCGGGACATCGCATACCTCGCCTTTGTGAATCTCGTATTACCACGGACTTTATCCGGGCTTTCACGGTTGGACCATCAGTGGCTGTTAATAGTCGACATGCCTGTCATTGATTGGGCCCCTGACAAATCTGTGCATTGGCACCCGGAAATCGGTGCAGGGTACCAGCCTTTGGCCTTAAGATTCACCCCTGCCCCACTTCAGGCGAGCCGCATCGAATGAATCGTAACGACTTGCGTCGCGTAGACCTCAACCTGCTGATTGTGTTCGAAACGCTGATGCACGAACGCAGCGTGACCCGCGCCGCCGAGAAACTGTTCCTCGGCCAGCCGGCGATCAGCGCCGCGCTGTCGCGCCTGCGCAACCTGTTCGACGACCCACTGTTCGTGCGTACCGGACGCAGCATGGAGCCGTCGGCGCGCGCCCACGAAATCTTCGCCCTGCTGTCGCCGGCGCTGGACTCGATCTCCACCGCTGTCAGCCGCGCCGCCGAGTTCGACCCGGTCACCAGCAACGCAGTGTTCCGCATCGGCCTGTCGGATGACGCCGAATTCGCCCTGCTGCCCCAACTGCTAAAGCGCATCCGTGCCGAGGCGCCCGGCATCGTGCTGGTGGTGCGCCGGGTCAACTACCTGCTGATGCCCACCCTGCTGGCCTCCGGCGAAATCTCGGTGGGCGTGAGCTACACCAGCGATCTGCCGGCCAACGCCAAGCGCAAGGTACTGCGCCGCAGCATGCCCAAGCTGCTGCGCGCCGACAGCATGCCCGGCAACATCACCCTGGACGACTTCTGCGCCCGACCCCACGCGCTGGTGTCGTTCGCCGGCGACCTGTCCGGGTTCATCGACGAGGCGCTGGAGGAGATCGGCCGCAAGCGCCACGTGGTGCTGGCCGTGCCGCAGTTCAACGGCTTGGGGAGCTTGCTGGCGGGGACCGATATCGTTGCCACCGTGCCGGATTACACTGCCGATGCCCTCACGGCAGCGGGCGGCCTGCGGGCCGAGGACCTGCCGCTGGAGGTGCGCAGCTTCGAGCTGCACATGGCCTGGCGCGGGGCGCAGGATAATGATCCGGCGGAGCGGTGGTTGAGGTCGCGGATACAGATGTTCTTCGGGGATCCGGACAGCCTCTAGGGATCTTGGAGCAATCAACCACCAACCGAAATTGACCGCGCAAAGATAATCCCTTACCGGGAAGAGCCCAAAGCATAAGCTGCGCGACTGGGTGAGCGATCGCACGTCAAAATCCGAACAGTCAACCAACACCCGGCAATGACCGACTTCTGGGCTCATGTATGGACCGGACACATGGTAGACACGTGTGCGGAGACATGGTTGACACTTCCGGCAAGCAATCTGCCGGTTTGCACCCGAGCGCTGCTGGACTGTTTGTCTCTACCAATAGCCGGCAAGGCTTGACTCTACCGTTAAGGGCAGACTTTACCCTTGGCACTCCATTATCTGGAGTTCGTCATGAAGAGCAAACGCATGCTTGTGATCCTCGGCCACCCTTCGAACGACAGCTTTTGCGGCGCAGTGACCGAACGTTACGTCGAAGCTGCCACGCAAGCAGGCCATCAGGTGCGTCTGCTGCGTCTGGGCACCCTGGATTTCGATCCGGTCTTGCACGCTGGCTATAACGAGATCCAGTTGCTCGAGCCCGATCTGCTCAACGCACAGAACGACATTAGCTGGGCCGAACACCTCACATTGGTGTACCCGATCTGGTGGGGCGGCATTCCGGCGTTGCTCAAGGGCTTCTTCGACCGCGTGTTTCTGCCCGGTTTTGCCTTCAAGTACCGCAAGGGCTCGCCCTTCCCGGACAAACTGCTCAAGGGCCGCACGGCTCACCTTTTGGTGACCATGGACACGCCGCCATGGTACTACCGCTGGGTGTATCGCATGCCGGGCTTGCAGCAAATGCGCAAGACCACCCTGGAGTTCTGCGGCATAAAACCCCTGAAAACCCTGACCTTCGGTCCGGTATTGGGCTCCACACCGGAACAGCGTGAAGCCTGGCTCAAACAAGTCCAGGCGATCGCCAGCCGCTGATCGGCCACGGTTGGGCCGTGCCCCTGCGCTGTCCAGCCGAGTCTCCCTGCTATGATCCCATGTCCAACCCGGCTTCATGCCCCCCGACGCTTATGCAAAGATGTCGCGCGCTTGTACCAGCGCGCGACATCCTTTCGCTTCTGATGCGCCCAAAAAAGGGATTTTCATGTACATCGGCAAAGCCGCCCAGCTGTCGGGCACCACCGTCAAAAGCATTCGACATTACGAAGAAATCGGCCTGTTGCCACCCCCGCAACGCAAAGGCAAATACCGCATCTACAGCCAGCAAAGCGTCGAGCTGCTGACCTTCATCAAATGCGCTCAGCAACTCGGTTTCAAACTCAAGGAAATGCAGGCCATCCTGCAGGATCATCGCGACCAAGAGCTGCCCTGGGGTCTGGCCATACAGGCCATCGATAACAAAAAACAGGAAGTGATGGGACAGATCCAGGCCTTGCAACAAGTGCATGACGGCTTGGTCGACTTTGAGCTGAGTCTCAAGGATGCGCTGATGCAATGCCCGCTCAAGCGGCCTTGATGTGCAATGGAGATCTCATTGTGCTGCCCACGACTTACCGTTGATCAACCAACCCCACCTGCCCCGCATCGTCAACATGGGGAATCAGCGCACTGGCCTCCAGGTCGCGCATCAGTTCAGTCAGCATCTGCCGCTGGTTCTCGGTGATCGGCGGCGGCACATACCAGGCGCCCACGCTCATGCCCTCACGCTTATAGCTGAAGGTGCGCAGCAGCTCGCCGTCCTTGTAGACCTTGCCGGTCAGGTTGTGCACGTAGCTGTAGGGCACCGGGAAGGTCAGCAGCGTCAGGGCGTTGAGCGCGACCAGAAAACCAGCCCCTTCGCCTGGTGGTTGGCTGATGACCAGGGCGTAACCCTTGCGCGGCAGTCCGTGATCGACGAAAGAGAACGCGCCGGACGACCTGACTGCGCTGGTCAGCTCGTCACGCTCCTGGACGTCGAAGCGGGTGTAGCCATCCGGCAGCACCAACAGGCTCATCGGCACATAGGGCTTTTGCGCGTGATACCCCAGCGGCTTCATCGATGGGTTGCAGCCGCCGAGCAATGCCAGCCCGGCCGCCATCAGCGCCGCCTTGACCAGGTTGTTCATCGCTGCGCCTCCAGCGGCTTGCTGGCCAGGTTGGCGGCCTGCATGTCACGGGCGAAAGCACGGGCGACCCGACGGATGTTTTCCTCGCGCTCAGGAATACCGAGGTCGAGCAGCCAGGCGTACTTGGCCATGTAGTTCTCATAGTGATAACGCTTGAGCACCTTGCCATCACGCATCACGGTGAAGTCGGCCTTGGTGTCCAGGTCACTCTGCAAGGGCAACAGGAACAGAGTGGCGGCACTGAGGAACAGCAACGGTGCAGGCGCAACCTTGCGCTGAGCATCCAGCTTGACCATCACCTGGGTCTGCCCTTCGCCTGCGGCACCGTTCTCGACCTTGCTGAACACGCCGCTCTCGCGCAGGTAATTGCGCAGCTCGGTGCCGTGTTCGAGCGAATCGACCATTACCGCGATCGGCGGCAGGTAATCCTGGCCTGCCTCGATGCGCGGATCGGGCAAGGTCTGGGTACCTGCGCAGCCGGCCAGCAGCAGGCTGGCGCTGAGGAACAGAATCTTTTTCATAGCGGGTTTTCCTGGGTACGGGTCACTTCGCCGGCTGGGCGGCTTGGGGCAGTGGCATGACGAAGGGGAATGCCGGCGCCATGTTCAAGTTCAGGGCCTGCAGGGGCGGCAACCCGGGGGTGTAGCGCCGGGCGATCACTTCATCGCGCGGCTGTTGGTCGCCATGGAAGAACATGCACGCGGAAAGCCCGAGGCAACGCGAACGGAATTCGCCGATGTAGTACGCCTTGCCTGCTTCCAGATGCATGGGCACAAGAAACTGTTCCCGCGCCCGGATGGAGCTGTAGCCACCGTTGTAGCCGTTCCAGAAGAACTGGAAGTCATAGAATTCGTAGTCGCCGGGCTTGAGGGGCATGACGAACACGCTGGCCTCGCCGGGCAGCGCCTGCTTGTCGGGGCCGCGCACTTCTTCGATGTCCTTCGGGGTGTGGGCCACTTCGGCGAACCCCCACCATGCCGCCGCGCCGTCCTGCGCGCCACGTTTGCGCAGGAGGATGCGTTGGTTGGTGTAGGCACTATCGCGGCCAAGGGGGCCGATGCTGCCAACCAGGTACGTTACTGGACCACCAGCGGCCGGTTGCAGGGCCTCGCTGACCAGGGCGGGGGATTTGGCGGCGCAGCCGGTAAGTAGAGCAAGCGGTAACAGACGTGCGAACGCACGGAGCAATCCAGACATGAAAAATCCTTGGGGCGGGCCTCGATCCATCGGCAGCTGCAATCAGCGAGCAAGCACCTGAGCTGCGGGGGCGCCATGATATAGCGCGGAAAGGGATCAGGCGAGCAGGAATGCGGCCTTTTGCCACCACCCTTGCGCAGGCACTGTTGCCCTCCCTCAATCCGAGCAAAGACAACGCATTGAGTCGAACGCCCCATTGGTCAGGCGGTCATGGCGGATCGCCTTCAGGGGGCTATCGTTGCTTGTCTGGGCGACCACGACCGACGAGGGCGGTGCCATGAATACCAGTGATCTACTCGAACAGCTGCTGCGGGCCGGACAAGCTTCGCAGACGCAACAAGGGAGCGGCGGCAGGTCATCGCAAGACAGCCTGGGTGGCTTGGGTGGATTGCTTGGCGGCCTGCTTGGCGGTGGCGGTTCGACGGCTGGGGGCGGCCTTGGTGGTTTGCTGGGCGGTCTGTTGGGCGGCGCTGGCAGCAACACTGGCGGCTCTACCCAGGGGCGTTCCGCAGGCGGTGTCAATTACGCGGCCCTGGCGTCGCTGGGGATGATGGCATTCAAGGCCTATCAGAGCTGGCAGCGCAGCCAGGCGGCAGCCCCGCAGCAGGCGGTCCGCACGGTGGATCAACTGTCCGGCCCCGAGGCCGAGGATCACAGCCATGCCATCCTGCGCGCGCTGATTGCGGCGGCCAAGGCCGATGGGCGCATCGACCCGCAGGAAGAACAGTTGATCTACGCCGAAATCAAACGCCAGACCAGCGACCCGCAACTGCAGCAATGGCTGGATGAAGAAGTCAGCAAGCCACTCGATGCTGCCGAGGTGGCGAAGTCGGCGCGGGACCCGGCCATGGCCGCGGAAATGTACCTGGCCAGCGTGATGCTGGTGGATGACCAGCAGGAAGCAGAGCGGGCCTATCTGGATGAGCTGGCCGGCGCACTGCAACTCGATCCGGCATTGCAGGTGCATCTGGAGCAACAGGCCAAGGGCGTCGCCTGACCCGCCGTAGGTGTCCGTGAAACATACCTTACCGCCAGGTCCATAGGGTTTATGCTGGTCGGTCTGAGTCATGCCCTCATGAGAAGCCTTTGCGGCTATTTTCAAGACTGCAGAGGTAACACTGGGCACAGGTCCGTTAACACCTACTGTGCCTTCTCTGACCCAAGTAGAGGAACGCCATGGTTAATGAAACAACCGATAATCGCCCTGTCTACCGAGCAGCCTGCCATTGTGGGACGGTGCAATTCTCATTGCGCTTGACCGACGGCACGCGCACAGCGCGTAGGTGTAACTGCTCTCTCTGCCGTATGCGGGGTGCCGTGGCAGTATCAGCTAACCTGGGCGACATCACGGTTACCCAAGGAAAAGAGGCGCTCACGCTTTATCAATTCAACACACGCGAAGCAAAACACTACTTCTGCTCGAAGTGTGGCATCTACACCTTTCACCAGCGGCGTTCTGCGCCTGATCAGTATGGAGTCAATGTGGCCTGTATCGAGGGTATGAGCCCATTTGACTTCCCAGAGGTGCCTGTCAGTGAAGGTCGGATTCATCCCAAAGACCGTGTAGTCGCAGGCGCCGAAGTTGCAGGATGGATCCGATACGAAAGCACCGCAGAGTGACTGCGCAGCTTGCCTGGAGACAGCGCTGCGAGGGCGGCTGGCGCTCGCTGCAAGCAGTGCGTCTATCGTGCACCCGGCTAATTCAAGCGCATGAGTCATGACGTCTAGAGAAAGCCAATTCGAAGTTGAGACTGACAAACTTCTGGCTGTGCGCAAAGTGTCGCTAGCGCTCAGATACATCCGACAGTTTTCCCCATAGCAGCCCTTCGTGAAGAGCAGCCACGGTCGCAATCGGTCCCTCGAACAAGATGAAGCATTGCACGGCGAGCGCCATGGCATGGGCATGGTCCATGCCTATTGCCTGAGGGGTTGCCTCAATGAATCAAGTTGCCTTTGACGTAGCGCACTGTCCTCTCCAAAGCTCGCGCCATGTCGGGATGTGCCATCTGATACTTCAGTTCCAATTGCCTGCTAAGCCGCATATCAAAGCGTTGAGTCTGAATAAAGTTCAATGACTCGGCGCTGATCGCGAATCGGGCCGCCAGGCCGGGAATTGTCAAAAGCCATCTCAACAACCCTATCGCTACATGGCGACGGGGTGCCTTGATATTCAGCGTTTTGGCGATCTGCCCTAGCATCCCCTGCAAATTCGGTGTGTGTTCATAGAGCGCCAGGACCTGCTGGTTGGCCATCGAGGGGTCGAATGCCGCGCAACTTATCATTGTTACCAGGTAATCGACGCTGACTAATGGCAACCAGTGCCTGGTGGAGCCGGGTACAGCTTTGAACCGCCCTTGTGCCAGATTTCGAATGAGTTCGGCCAAAGGTTGTCCTTCGACAATGTGGCCACTCTCGCTGTGGCCACACACCGTAGCAGGGTGAACGATTGTGTAATCCGCGCCCGTTTCCTGCATGTAACGAATGACCGCAAAATGGGCCTCGAGCTTGCTGCCTTCGTAGCCACCTGCACGGCCGTAGACGGCAGGCCAGTTCGTGTTCTCAGGGCACTCATTGTCAACCCCGATACTGGCAAGGTGGTCAAGGTTTTGCAGCATGAAGCCACCCACCATCAGCAAGCGAATGCGCTGGCTCGCCGCAAGCCTGGCGACTCTCAGCGCCCCTTGCACATTGACTTCGCGGGCGCGCTCCATTGTCAGCCCCCAGGAAAACTGCGCTGCTAGGTGGAAGGCCACAGAGGCCGACGACACGCGCTGCTTGTCTGCCTCGCTGAGCCCAAGCCCCTCTCTACTGATATCGCCCTCAACGGCATGGACACAGGCAGGATTACCACCCAGTCGGCCTACCTGCTCCCGCAGACGCTCGAGGTTTGCAGGGGTGCGCATAAGCACCCAGACCTTGTGCCCTGTCGAAGTAAGACGGGCCAGTAAATGTTGGCCTACAAACCCACTACCGCCTGTGACGAAACACTCCACGCTCATGCCTGAATCCTTGTTTGGATGATGGGCGCAGGCTAAGGTGTAGAGCCTGCTCTACAGTCAAGGAATTTTTACTGTGAACATTGGAGAGTTGGAGCGCCGGAGTGGAATTGGCCGCCATGCACTGCGCTATTACGAACAACTCGGGCTTATCGTGGCCCATCGACAAGCCAACAACTATCGCAGCTACAGCGATCAGGCCGTTGTTGACCTGGCCTTCATTCAGAACGCCCAGGGCGTGGGCTTTTCGCTCGCCGAGATTGGCGACATTCTTGCTGCCAAGCGGGGTAATACGATCAATTGCGCGCAAGGCGCGGCCTTGGTCGCCAGCAAGATGGCCGAAATTCAGTCGAAGATCACCACCTTGCAAGCCACGTATGTTTTTCTGGAAGCAGAGCGTGTGAAGCTTGAGGCCAGCGCCATTGCGCTCGGGCAGACCATCGTTCATCTTCCTGGACATGGGCATGCCGCAACGCAATAGTTCCCGGCTTAACTGTTCAGCGTGGCCCCCGCACCCTGGCGGGCCTGCTGGAGGAACAATGACAGGTTTAAAGTCATCGGCTACTTACAGCTTTGTCCAAGCTGATGACTTTAATCCAGCACGTTGTGCAGTACCTCATAGATCACACCCGAGGCAATAGCTACAAGCAGTAGGTCAGCTCCGGCTTGGTGCCACTCATAGCCATCGTAATGAGGAAGTCGTCCGATCAGCCTGCTGTCCAATTTTTTGGCGATTCCGGGCGGGAGAGGTTTGCCGCGTGCCAAATTTTTCTGAATCCCAGGGGGTAGAGATGCGCCTGGATTCCAGTAATTGCGATTGTCGTTGAGGATGACCCGCACCGCCCCCAAGTCGACAGAAGGCCCACTTTGCCAGTCGTTACCGTTGCCTTGATGCCCTTGATTGCCGTGTTGGTTGCCTTTGTCGTGGCCTTTTCCTTTGCCGGGATCTGCCAACGACAATGGGCTCACGCCCATTACCAGCGAGAGCGCAACGGCGAAATTCAACTTCGTTCTCATATGAACTGTCCTTGATCATTTCTCTACTCAGAGCGTAGTCAACCTGATACCGAAGGCAATGCTCTTGAAGGGGGAGCACGCTGTCGGAATGCGAGAACTGAATCACCTTGGGTTGCCTAGACACTCTTGAGAGGCTGTTATTGGCCGATAGCAGCAAGCCACGAAGGGTTGCGTTGGGTCGAAAGTAGCCACAAGCGGATGACTGCTCTCGACCCATAGCAGCCGTTTAAAAGCTGACCGTAATCGGCCAGAAGCGGTCACTTATGAAAGCAGATGAGCTTATGGAGCTTTCTCTCAGCGTTGATGCGGTTCGGCTAAACTCGCTATGCGCATGGTTCAATAAGCCTCTGCATGATCAGGTTGCGCAGCTAGGTTCATCGTATTTCGTAACGACTTTCGCTTATCGTTGGTGAAATTCGCCACTGATGGATCAAACGGACGTGACCGATATCCTCCACGCTGACCGCAGCTGCTGGACTGTTTTCTTGATCTTTCTGCGATTGGGTCTGACTTCTTTCGGCGGTCCAATTGCTCAGCTGGGGTATTTCCGGGATGTTGTGCGTCGACAGTGGTTGAGCGAGCGCAGCTATGCGGATGTGGTCTATTCGGGCTAACTCTGTTCTTTGTTTTGCTGTTCGGGCTGCAGGTTCTGGCAAAGTTATTCCCAAGTCAGATGCTGTCAGTAGCGGCTCACTGGTTTTCGGTGGCGGACATGTAGTGCTACCACTATTACAGGCTGACCTCGTGCCTTCTGGATGGGTTGATCACGATGCATTCTTGGCGGGCTATGGCGCAGCTCAGGCCGTCCCGGGACCGTTATTCACCTTCGCGGCATTCCTCGGCGCCTCGATGAACCAGACACCCAGCGGTTGGAGTCGTTGGCAGTCAGTCGCGCCCCTTCGCTAACGACCCAAGCGGGCTATCTCCTAAGAGACGCCCTTGGCCAAAAGCGGATATTCCGGGCATCCGTCTCAGATAGAGCGCTGGTTCACACGGGCAGAGAGTTGTTCGGCGTTTTCCTTGCGTTCCGAATAGCGATCCACCAAGAACGCCTGGCGGTCGCGCAACAGAACGGTGAACTTCACCAGTTCCTCCATGACGTCCACCACGCGATCGTAGTACGGCGAGGGTTTCATCCGCCCGACGTCATCAAACTCAAGGTAGGCTTTGGGCAGCGAAGACTGGTTGGGAATGGTGAACATGCGCATCCAGCGGCCAAGCACACGCAACTGGTTGACCACGTTGAATGACTGCGAACCGCCACACACCTGCATGACCGCCAGGGTCTTGCCTTGAGTGGGGCGAACCGCACCCAGTGCCAGAGGAATCCAGTCGATCTGCGCCTTGAATACGGCTGACATTGCACCGTGGCGCTCTGGCGAGCACCAGACCTGACCTTCCGACCACTGCACCAGATCACGCAGTTCCTGCACCTTGGGGTGCTCGACAGGCACATCGTCAGGTAACGGCAGGCCCGAAGGATTGAAGACCTTGGTCTCGGCACCGAAGTGCTCCAGCAGGCGTGCAGCTTCCTCCACCAGCAGGCGACTGAAGGAACGTTCGCGGGTCGATCCATACAGCAACAGGATACGTGGTTTGTGCTCGCTGGAGCGGGTTGCCGCTGGCGCTGGATCGAACAGCGAGAGATCGAGATTAGGCAGTTGCTCGGACATGTTTCCTCCTGCTCAAAGCGTAGCGATGCGATCCAGCTCATTCTTGAGCTGCTCACGGTCGAGATTTTCGAATGGCAGCGCGAAGAAGGCCTCGCAGCGAGACTGGATTCGGGCCAGCGTGGCGCGGAATGCAGCGTCGACCGACGCTTCGTCAGCCACGACAGCGGACGGATCCTCCAGCCCCCAGTGCGTCTTCAGCGCAGGGCCGAAATACACCGGGCAGGCTTCGCCGGCGGCGTTGTCGCAAACGGTGATGACGATGTCAGGAGGGCAATGCTCGAACGCGTCATTGCCCTTGCTGCTCAGCCCCTCGATCGGGATACCGGCATGCTGCAATGTGGTCAGGCTGCGCGGCAACACTTGGCCCTTTGGGAAACTGCCGGAACTGACGGCTTCAAATCCATGAGGGGCCAGGTGATTGAACACGGCCTCGGAAAGGATGCTGCGGCAGCTGTTGGCCGTGCACATGAATAGGACTCGCATGAGGGCTCCTGCGCTTCGTGGCGGGTTTCAGAGGCTGAGGCGCAATGCCAGAGCCGAAAGGGTGATCAGTAGAACTGGCAGCGTCAGCAGGATGCCGACTTTGAAGTAGTAACCCCAGGTAATGCGCATGCCTTTGCGCTCCAGCACGTGCAGCCAGAGCAGCGTGGCGAGGCTGCCGATGGGGGTAATTTTCGGGCCGAGGTCGCAGCCGATGATGTTGGCGTAGATCATCGCCTCGCGTACCAGCCCTTGCGCCTCGCTGGCCTGGATCGACAAAGCGCCGATCAGCACGCTGGGCATGTTGTTCATGACCGAGGACAGCAATGCAGCGATCAGCCCGGTGCCGATGGCGGCACTCCACAGCCCTTGCTGCGCAAGGCGGTCGAACAGGTGGGTGAGCATGTCGGTAAGGCCGGCGTTCTTCAGCCCGTATACCACCAGGTACATACCGAGGGAAAAGATCACCACCTGCCAGGGTGCCTCGCGCAGCACACGACGGGTCGAGATGCGGTGGCCACGGGCGGCGACGGCAAACAGGATCGCTGCACAAGTTGCTGCTACCGCACTGATCGGGATACCCAGTGGTTCCAGGGCGAACAAGCCGATCAGCAACACCAGCAGCACCCAGCCACCCACCTTGAAGGTTGCGCGGTCATGGATTGCCTCGTTTGGCATCTTCAGGGCCGCGACCTCGTACTGTCTCGGAATATCTCGGCGGAAGAACAGGAACAGCACCAGCAGGGTTGCCGACACGCTGGCGAAATTCACTGGCACCATCACCGAAGCGTATTCGCTGAAGCCCAACCTGAAGTAGTCGGCCGAGACGATGTTCACCAGGTTGGAGACCACCAATGGCAGGCTCGCCGTGTCGGCGATGAAGCCGGCGGCCATGACGAAGGCCAGTGTCGCGGCGGGCGAGAAGCGCAGCGCGAGCAGCATCGACATGACGATAGGTGTGAGGATCAGTGCCGCACCATCGTTGGCGAAGAGCGCCGACATGGCGGCGCCGAGCAGCACACAGAAGGCGAACAGACGGTAGCCGCTGCCGTTTGCCCAGCGCGCCACGTGCAGCGCGGCCCACTCGAAGAACCCGGCCTCATCCAGCAGCAGGCTGATGATGATGACGGCGATGAAGGTGACGGTGGCGTTCCAGACGATGGCCCACACAGTCGGGATGTCGTGCAGCGAAACGGCGCCTGCCGCCAGGGCGATGAGGGCACCGAGCGCTGCGCTCCAGCCAACGCCAAGCCCCTTCGGCTGCCAGATGACCAGGATGAGGGTGAAAACGAAGACTGCAATCGCTACCAGCATGATGACCTCGTACAGTGATGATCAGCAGCAGGCAGCGTCACGAACGGGGCGACCGTCCATGTTCTGCAGGCGCAGGGTGTTCTCTGCCAACCATTGCGTGTTGGCCTGCAGTGTCGCCTGCAAGATCTCGTGTACCCAAGCAGGCAGATCCGGGTTGAGGCGGTAATACACCCATTGCCCTTGGCGGCGGTCCAGCAGCATGCCACTGCTGCGCAGCTGCGCCAGGTGGCGACTGATCTTCGGCTGGCTGTCGTTCAATGCGCACATCAGCTCGCAAACGCATAGCTCACCAAGGCTGGCGATCAGCAGGCTGGCGCGAGCACGGGTTTCGTCAGACAGGCTCTTGAACACATCGGGCGGGGTTATCATGGCTGCACCAATACATATGGAGATACGAATATACGGATTCCCATATGTATATTGCAAGCGCGTTCAGGCGTGCCAGGGGTGGTCAGTATTCGCGGTACAACAATCGATCAGGCTGATGATTACTATCGAGCGCCCCGCCTGTCGGCTCGGCAAAACCGTCTCTTATAATCGCCAGCCATTTTTCCCGCTCCCCGGTCCGCCCCAGGCGGCATCCCCCATGGAATCCAACACCATGTCCAGCGTCACTCCGCCGTCTCACGGCCGTCCCGAACACAGTCAACAAAGCGTCAGCCAACAGTGGCTGGCGATTCTCTCGGTCGCTGTGGGCGCCTTCGCCCTGGTCACCAGTGAGTTTCTCCCGGTGGGCGTACTCAACGATGTCGCCAGCGACCTGGGCATCAGCGCCGGCCAGGCCGGCCTGATGGTCACCCTGCCCGGCATCATGGCCGCCCTCGCCGCGCCCTTGCTGTCGGTGGGCATCGGCGCCCTGGACCGTCGCTACCTGCTGATCGGCCTGACGCTGATCATGATCCTCGCCAACGCCGTCGTGGCCTACGCCAGCGACTTCAGCCTGCTGCTGTTCGGCCGCGTACTGCTGGGCATCAGCATTGGCGGTTTCTGGGCCACCGCCATTGCCCTCAGTGGCCGCCTGGCACCCAAGGGCGTGGGCGTGGCCCAGGCCACCTCGATCATCATGGTCGGCGTGACCCTGGCTACCGTGCTGGGCGTGCCGGTTGGCACCTGGCTAAGCGGCCTGATGGGCTGGCGCATGACCTTCCTCGCCACCGCGCTGGTAGGTGTGCCGGTGCTGCTGGCGCAAGTCTTCCTGCTGCCGCGGCTCACCCCAGACAAAGCCATTCGCATCAGCGACCTGCCGGCGCTGTTCGTCAATCCACAGGCGCGGGTCGGGTTGATCGCGGTATTGCTGATCGGCCTGGCGCATTTTGCCGCCTATACCTATGTCGCACCGTTCTTCAAGCAGAGCGCCGGCTTCGATGGGCCGACCATTGGTTCGCTGCTGTTGCTGTATGGCGTGGCCGGGGTGATCGGCAACATCTTCGCCGGTTTCGCTGCCAACCGCAGTGTGCGTCACACCCTGTTGCTGGTCGCCCTGATGATCGGCATCAGCACCGCCCTGTTTCCCTACTTCGCCACCGGCTTGACCGGCGCCGCGATGCTGATCGCGCTGTGGGGCTTCGCCTTTGGCGCCTTCCCGGCCTGCGCCAGTATCTGGATGTTCGTGGTGGCGCCCAAGGATGTCGAACGCGGCATGCCGCTGTTCGTCGCCATGTTCCAGGTGATCATCGCGGTAGGCTCGTTCTTCGGCGGGCGCATTGTCGATCAGCTCGGTACCGCGGTGCTGCTGAGCCTGGCCACGGCCCTGGTGGGCTGCGGTTTTGTCGCGGTACTGGTGCTCGGGCGCAATGTCTCCAATCGGATGGCGGCGCAGCCTTGCTGACCGAACGCGGTAGATGACACCGGGCAGCAGCTGGCCTCAGGGGGGCACAAGCGGCAAGGCGAAAACCTCGATGTACGGTATGGTTGCACGATCGCTACGGCGTTGCCGATCAACGCCGCGCCCTTCTGGAGACCAGCATGCTGCGTGTTTTTGAACGATGGCTCGACCCCTTCCCGCCTGATGAGATTCCACCGCCACCGCTAGGCCTGCTGCGCTTCTTGTGGGCCTGCACGCGGGGGGCGCGCGGATACATCCTGGCCCTCGCGCTGTTCAGCGCCGGCGTGTCGATCTATGAAGCCTGGCTGTTTTCCTTCCTTGGCCAGGTGGTCGACCTGCTTCCCGCCTGGCAGGCAGGCGGCGCAAGCGAACAGGAAAGCCGCGTGCTCTGGAGCATCGGTATTGTCCTGCTGAGCAGTATCGTGCTGGTGGCCCTGCGCACCCTGATGCAACACCAGGTGCTGGCGATCAACCTGCCGCTGCGCCTGCGCTGGGATTTCCATCGGCTGATGCTGCGCCAGAGCCTGTCGTTCTTCTCCGACGAGTTTTCCGGCCGGGTCACCACCAAGGTGATGCAGACCGCGCTGGCCGTGCGCGAGGTGTTGTTCACCCTGATCGAGGTCCTGCCCGGCATCGGCGTGTACTTCATCGCCATCATCGCCCTGGCCGGCGGTTTCGCCCTGCAGCTGATGCTGCCGTTCCTGGCCTGGGGCACCCTGTTCGGGCTGGCCATGCTGTACTTCGTGCCGCGCCTGGGCAAGGTCGGCCAGGAGCAGGCCCATGCGCGGTCATCGATGACCGGGCGCATCTCCGATGCCTACACCAACATCACCACGGTGAAACTGTTCTCCCATTCCAAACGCGAAGCGCACTTTGCGCGGGCGGCGATGGAGGACTTCAAGCTCACCGGCTTTCGCCAGATGCGCCTGGTCAGTCAGTTCGAGATCGTCAACCAGGCGCTGGTGGTCGGCTTGATCCTGGGCGCTGGCGGCTATGCCCTGTGGCTCTGGCACCAGGGCCAGGTTGGCGCGGGCGCCGTGGCGGCGGTCACGGCCATGGCCCTGCGGATCAACGGCATGTCGCACTGGATCATGTGGCAGATGACCTCCC
Source organism: Pseudomonas soli (assembly GCF_021283165.2). Lineage (NCBI taxonomy): Bacteria > Pseudomonadati > Pseudomonadota > Gammaproteobacteria > Pseudomonadales > Pseudomonadaceae > Pseudomonas > Pseudomonas soli. Next base: position 2,620,532 of record NZ_CP128543.1, on the reverse strand, counting down.
TGTTCGAAAACATCGGCACCGTGCAGGACGGCATGGCCACCCTGACCCGCGGCCCCAAGGTACAGGATGCGTCCGACGCCGGCACGCTGGTGACCCGCGGTGGCGCGGTGACCTTCGACAAGGTGAGCTTCAACTACAACGGCGAACGCCAGGTGCTCGATGACCTGAGCCTGCACATCCGCCCCGGAGAAAAGGTCGGCCTGGTGGGCCGCTCCGGCGCCGGCAAGTCCACCTTGATCAACCTGTTGCTACGGTTCTACGACGTCAACAGCGGCGAGATCCGCATCGACGGGCAGAACATCGCCCACGTCACCCAGGACAGCCTGCGCAGCGCCATCGGCATGGTCACCCAGGACACGTCGTTGCTGCACCGCTCCATCCGCGACAATATCGCCTATGGCCGCCCCGAAGCGACCGAAGCGCAGATCCGCAGCGCCGCGGCCAATGCCCAGGCCGATGGTTTCATCAGCCAGCTGAGTGATCGGCAAGGCCACAGCGGTTACGACACCCTGGTGGGCGAGCGTGGCATCAAGCTGTCCGGTGGCCAGCGCCAGCGCATTGCCATTGCCCGGGTGATGCTCAAGAACGCGCCGATCCTGCTGCTCGACGAAGCCACCAGCGCCCTGGACTCGGAGGTCGAAGTCGCGATCCAGGAAAGCCTCGACGACATGATGCAGGGCAAGACCGTCATCGCCATCGCCCATCGCTTGTCCACGATCGCCGCCATGGACCGGCTCATCGTCATGGATGAGGGGCGCATCATCGAGCAAGGCAGCCATGCTGAACTGCTCGACAGGAACGGCACCTATGCACGGCTGTGGCGGCATCAGAGCGGTGGGTTCCTGGGTGAGGACCAGGGGCTGGCGGAGACTGTGGAGTAGCACTCGAAGGAAAAGCACCTGCTGCGGTCTCCACTGCTCACATCACGGCAAACAGATCGAGGCAATTTAAATAACGATCGTTGCGTATTTTAAATTCGCTTGCTAGGCTCACGTTCACCTGCGCTCAACTCACCAGGAGAACGGTCATGCAAGACACACTGAGCAAGGCTTATCACGAAGACGGAGCGGTGTTGATCAAGGGGCTTCTGAACCCGGAGCAGTTGTCGCGTTGCCGGGAAGCCTACGACTGGGCCGTGCTCAACCATGGCCCGCATGCCACCCGCATGTTCGCCGGGACGATCCAACAATCCCACGTCGACAACGCCAACCCGTTGGCCAAGGAGCGCCTTGAGGCGCTCGTGGCGGAGCTGCCACTGGGGTCGTTGTTCGCAAATCTCTGGGGCTCGCGGAATGTCTGGTACTTCGCCGAGGAGGTTTTCCTCAAGGCCGGGGGCCAGGGCGCCCGGACGCTATGGCATCAGGACACCTCCTACCTGCCCTGGGCCGGCCACCACTGGGGCAACGCCTGGATCAGCTTCGATGCCGTACCCAAGCGCAACGCCCTGGAAATCATCCGTGGCTCCCATCGTGGGCCGCGCTATGACGGCACGACCTTCACCAACCCGGATGACCCGACCCAGCCACTGCACGGCAATGGCGCCCTGCCCCGCCTGCCGGATATCGAGGCGTTACGCCGGGAAGACCCGCAGGCCTACGACATCCTGTCCTGGGCCACGGAGCCTGGCGATGTGGTGCTGCTGCACCCGGGCTCCTTGCATGGCGGCGCACCCGTGGACGAGGACTTCCCAAGCCGACGGACATTCGTGTTCCGTTTCTTCGGCGACGACGCCACCTTCAGCCCACTCCCGGCACACAGCGATGCCGGTTACCCCCCGCAAGGCGTGCTGTTCAGCACAGAGCTCGAACACCTGGTCGCGGGCGCCCCGTTCCGCCACCCCACCTTCCGCCAAGTGGTCTGACAGGAGTTCCTCGATGAATGCGAAACCGCTCAAGCGTCAGGCCATCAATCCAGCTGCGACCCAGGCTTACTACGACAATTTCCACTTTTCCCAGGCCACCCGCGTGGGTGACCTGATCTGGGTCTCGGGGCAAGTGGGCGTCGACGCGGCCATGCAACCTGCGCAGGGTATCGTCGAGCAGTCTCACCTGGCCTTCCAGTCGCTGAAGCTGGTCCTCGAGACAGCCGGTGCGAGCCTGGCGGACGTGGTCGAGCTGACGACCTTTCATACCCACCTGCAAGCCGACATGGCAGCGTTTGCCCAGGTGAAGGATGTGTACTTTCCGGCGCGCTATCCGTCATGGACGGCAGTGGGTATCAGCCAGCTGGCACTGGAGCCGCTGAGGGTCGAGATTCGCGCAGTGGCAGTCGCGGGGTGCGGCGACGCCTGAGCGGGGCGTGCGCAGGTTGGAACGCTGCGCCGGGGCGGGATGTTTTATTCACGCAAGTTCTCTATGCTGGGGCCTTTGCACCCGCATCGACACCCGTGACCGCCCCTTTAACCGACCTCGACAGTTCTGAGCGCCCATGCCTGAGACCAAAGCCCGCCCCACAGCCGCCCCTTCACGCGCAGACAGCAGCGCGCCGGAAACCGTTGCCCGTCGCGGCAGGCCTGTCGGTGACCGCGACGCAAAGCGTGCGGAACTGCTGGAGGCCGCGATCACGGTGATCGCGCAGGATGGCTATGCCGGGGCCTCGATGCGCAAGGTTGCCAAACAGGCTGGCTGTACCACGGGCGCGGTGACCTACTACTTCGCCAACAAGGAAGACATGATCGGCGAGGTCGCACAGAGCCTGTTCGACCAGGTCGACCTGCTGCTGGCCACCAACCAGGCCTCCCTCGACATCGCCTCACTGCTTCGACAATGGCTGCAATGGGTCAACTTCGACGAATCGACCATGTGGCTCTCGTGGTTGCAATTGCTCGCCCACGCCCGCCATGAACCGGTGTTCGCCGACATCATCAGGCAGCGCTACGCGAAGTTCCGCCAGGTGTTCACCGTGGTGATCGAACAAGGGCAGGCCCAGGGCAAGATCCGCGACGATATTCCGGCCGATGTGCTGGCCGACCAGATCAGCACCATCTGCGACGGCTGGCTGATGATGATGCCCATCGAGCCGGAGCGGTTCAGTGCCAAGCGTGGCCAGGCGCTGCTCGACGCGCTGATCCTGCTCATCTCCCCGCCCAAGGTCGCGAAAGCCACGGGCAAGAGCCGGGCCAAAGCCCAGTAACCCAGCGTGTTCTGGCAACAGACTGCCTGACGACAGCTTCGCAGCGCTCGATCTCAAGAGCGCTGCCCGCTCCCCGCGAACTTCCTTCCAGCGACTCCAGCCAACCTGACCAAGCGCCGTTCAGGGGGTATTCCCTTTGCCGAAAGAGCGCAGTAGTATTTTACATAACTAAGGTTATCTAAATACAAGAACAGGTTGGCCGAGGTGCAGATGGATCAGGAAAACACAGAACTGCCATTGTCGGCGCGGCAGCGGCGCTTGCTCGTGCAAGCACTTGCCAGCGCCACCTTGATCGGCGGTGCCGCCCTCAGCGGACGGGCCATGGCGCAAGCCTTGCGAGCAGAACCCGAGCAGGTGCTGGACGTGGTGATCATTGGTGCCGGGCTGGCCGGGCTGACTGCGGCCCGTGACCTGCAACGCGCCGGGTGCATGTCCTTCACCGTGCTGGAAGCGCGGGACCGCGTGGGCGGACGCACCTACAACCACCCGCTTGGCAATGGTGTGATCTCCGAAGCCGGCGGGGAATGGATCGGGCCAGGCCAGACCGCGATCTTCGACCTGGCACGCGAGCTCGATGTCGAAACCTTCCCCACCTACTACCAAGGGCGCAATGTCTACCTGGTCGGTGAAGCCCGCTACGAGGAAGACTTGAGCAGCGGCCAGGGCGCCCATCACCCGGCGACCGAAAAGCTCAACCAGCTGTCGCGCCGGGTACCTGGCAAAGAACCCTGGACCGCAGCGGACGCCGAGGCACTCGACAAGCTGTCGGTGGGCCAATGGCTGGCGAGTCAGGGTATCGACAACACCAGCCGGCTGACCTTCGACACTTCCATCGGCCTGACCACCGGCACGCCACCCTCCAGCCTGTCCCTGCTGCACTACCTCTCCCTCATCAACTCCGCCGACTGCAGCATGGCAAAGCTCGAGGGTTTCAAGGGCGGCGCCCAGGAGACCCGCTTCATAGGCGGCTCACAGGTGCTGTGCACACGCATGGCGCAGGCGCTGGGCGATCGGGTGAAACTGTCCAGCCCGGTGCGCCGGATCGTCGGCTGGGACCAGGACATCGTCGAGATCCACACCGACCAGGGGCTCATCCGCGCACGCCAGGTCATCGCCGCCCTGCATCCGGCGCTGTGCAACCAGATCGTCTTCGACCCGCCACTGCCCGATGGCCGTGCCCAGTTGCAACGCCTGTGGCCGTCCTCGGCGCCCATGCGCAAGACCGTGCATGTCTATGCGCGCCCCTTCTGGCGGGACAAAGGGCTCAACGGCCAAGTCATCCAGGCCGACGGGCCGCTGATTCTGTCCTGCGACAACTCACCGCCAGACGGCAGCGTCGGCATCTTGATGGGCTTCGTGCGCAGCGCGCAGCTCAGCGATGACCCTGGGCAGGCCGCACGCACTCTCGCGAGCATCTACGCCAAGGCCCTGGGCGAGGAAGCTCTCGACGTCACGCAGTTCCACGATCACGACTGGGCCAAGGTCGACCCCTGGACCTTGACCTGCGTCGGCTCCATTCCCCCCGGCTTCCTGACCCGCTGGGGGCGCTATCTCAAGCCTGCTGTCGGGCGCTTGATCTGGTCGGGCACCGAGACCGCGGACTTGTGGGCCAGCAGCATGGACGGCGCGGTACGCGCCGGTCACCGCGCGGCGCTCGAAGCCCTGCAGGCACTTGCCGGCACCCGGAGGCACGCATGAAAAGGCGCACCCTGCTGCTGGGCAGTGCAATGCTTGTCGCAGGCTTGCTTGGGGTCACGGCCTTCCAGGGCCCGGAGCTGCTCGCAGGCTACAGGTTCATGAACGCCCTCGATCAGCATTACGCCAGCTATGAGGCCAATGGCGGCGCCTGGCCGCAACCGCAGGATGCCTGCTCGCTTTGCCATGGCGCTCGCGGGCAACCGCATAACAGCCTCTACCCGGCGCTCGCTGGGCAGCCGGCAGCGTATATCCAGGCGCAGCTTCAGGCGTTTGCCCAGGGCACGCGACACAGCGCGCAGATGCAGCCGCTGGCGGCCGCCCTGAGCGATGAACGGATCAAGGCCTTGGCCGAATACTTCGCCCGTCAGGTTCCGCGGGTGACCGACGCACCGGCCTCCGATGACGCCATGCGTGCCCGCGGCCACGCCAGTGCCACTACGCGGGGCTGCACCGCATGCCATGGCGAGACGCTGTCCGGCAGCCCGGTGGCGCCGCGTCTGGCCGGCCAAGGCCAGGCCTACCTGCTGGAGCAGCTCAAGGCGTTCAAGCAAGGCCAGCGCAGCGATCCCAGCGGCGCCATGAACGCTACCGCCGCCGTCCTTTCCGAGGAAGAACTCGAGGCCCTGGCGCACTACATCGCAGGGCTCGCACCGAGCGTTCGCTGACTAGAGAGATGCCTGTTTTCAACCGGGCGGCGATCGTGAATCACTATCCGTAAGGAGTTGTGCCGCAGCGACCGGAGGACCTGAGCGGGGTTGATTCGACACTAAACATAACATCTGTTGCGTAAATTTATTCCTCGTTCTACAGTCCGCCATAACAACAAGTACAAGCCTGGGCCGCCAGGCCCGGAGACCTCATGAACCATCAACATTTCGACACCTTGATCATCGGCGCTGGCCTGTCAGGCATTGGTACCGCCTGCCAGCTGGCGCAGGAGTTCCCTGAGCGCAGCATGGCGATCCTCGAGCGGCGCGCCTGCATGGGCGGCACCTGGGACCTGTTCCGTTACCCAGGCATCCGTTCCGATTCGGACATGCTCAGCTACGGCTACAAGTTCCGCTTGTGGCGAAGCCCCAAGGTGCTCGCCGACGGCGCCTCGATCCGGCGGTACATCCAGGACACGGCCAGGCAGCATGGCCTGGACAAGAAGATCCATTACGGCGTGAAGATCACCGGCGCCAACTGGTGCAGCCAGCAACGCCTGTGGCAGGTCAGCGCCGTGCATGAGGCCAGCGCAACGGTGCGGCAATACAGCTGCAAGTTCCTGCTGTGCTGCACCGGCTACTACAACCACGACGCAGGTTTCCTGCCGAGCTTTCCCGGCGAGGAGGCGTTCAAAGGGGTGCGGGTCCATCCGCAGCACTGGCCTGAGGACCTGGACTACACCGGCAAGCACGTCGTGGTGATCGGCAGCGGTGCCACCGCGGCCACGCTGATACCGGCCATGGCCGACAAAACCGGGCATATCACCATGCTGCAGCGCTCCCCGTCGTATATCTACTCGCTGCCTTCCACCGACACATTGACGGCCACGCTCTCGCGCATCATGCCCGCCCGCTGGGCCTATGGCCTGGCCCGCAAGCGCAATATCGTGCTGTATCGGGCGGCCTATATCGCCTGCCGGCAATGGCCGCGGCTGATGCGCAGGATCATCCTTTCGCACGTCCGTCGCCAGGTCGGCCCCGACGCCGACATGCGCCACTTCACCCCCCACTACATGCCGTGGGACGAGCGCCTGTGCGCGGTGCCCGATGGCGACCTGTTCAAAGCCATCCGTAGTGGCCGCGCCTCGATCGAAACCGATCACATCGAGCGCTTCAGCGAAAGCGGCATTGTGCTCAAGTCCGGCAAGCACTTGCCGGCCGACATCATCATCACGGCGACCGGGCTCAGGCTCCAGGTATTGGGCGGGATGATCGTGTCGGTGGACGGCACCCCCTATCCGATCGGCGAGCAGATGACCTACAAGGGCGTGCTCCTGGAAAACCTGCCGAACATGGCCTGGATATTCGGCTACACCAACGTTTCCTGGACCCTCAAGGTCGGCCTGGCGGCCAAATACCTGTGCCGGCTTTTCCACTACATGGACGAGCACGACTTCGATGTCGTGACTCCCCGCGACGATGCCTGCAACGCATTGGACGACGGGATCATGAACTCGATGAAGTCCGGCTACATCCAGCGCGACCAGCAGTTTCTCCCGCGCCAGGGCAAGGCCTACCCGTGGTTCGTCTTCATGCACTACGGCCGCGACAAGAAGATGCTGCTCAAGGATCCCGTCGAAGATCCGCGCCTGGCCTTCCTCCAGAGCACACGGGAAATCCCTGCCCCACGACCTTCCCGCGTCACCGGTTGACCACACCCCGTTCCCGTCCACCTGGCTACGACCAGCGTGGCCGGGGCATGACAACAAGAAAGGTAGAACCCGATGCAAGGCCAAATGATGACGCTGCCGCTGACCACCCCTTCGCTGCTCGAACATGCCGAGCGCTATCACGGCGATACGGAAATAGTCTCCTGCACCCTTGAAGGTCCCGTTCATCGCTATACCTATGCCGACGCGCACCGACGGGCCAGGCAGGCCGCCCACGCGCTGTTACGCCTCGGCACCGGGCCCGGCAGTCGCGTGGGCACCCTGGCCTGGAATGGCTACCGGCATTTCGAGCTTTACTACGCAATATCGGGCACCGGCGCGATCACCCATACCATCAACCCCCGGCTGTTCCCCGAACAGGTGGCCTGGATCATCAATGACGCCAAGGACGAGGTCGTGTGCTTCGACCTTGGCTTCGCTGCGCTGGTCGAGGCCATCGCAGCGGATTGCCCGGGCGTCAGGCACTGGGTGGCTATGACCGACCTTGCGCACATGCCAGCCATGCAGATCGCCAACCTGCTGTGCTACGAACAGCTCCTGGAGGCGGAGTCGGCGGACTTCGCCTGGCCCGTGCTGGATGAGCATACGGCGGCGGCGCTGTGCTACACCTCGGGAACCACCGGCAACCCCAAAGGGGTGCTCTATTCACATCGCGCTACTTTGCTGCATGCACTGGCCAGCGCCCTTCCGGACGCGCTGGCATTGTCTGCCTGCGAGGTCGTCGCCCCGGTGGTCCCCATGTTCCACGTCAACGCCTGGGGCTTGCCCTATTCCGCACCACTGGTGGGCGCCAAGCTGGTGTTTCCAGGCGCCTGCCTGGACGGCGAGAGCCTGTTCGCACTCTTCGAGCGCGAGCGCGTCACTTTCTCCGCTGGCGTGCCCACCGTGTGGCTGAGCCTGCAGCAGCATATGCGCCAATACGGGAGCCGCCTTCCCCGCTTGCGCCGCATGATCGTCGGTGGCGCCGCCTGCCCACCGGCGATGATGCGCAGTTACCAAGAGGAGTTCGGCATCTGCCTGCAACACGCCTGGGGCATGACCGAGCTGTCGCCGATGGGCACGGTGAACACGCCCAAGGCCTCGCACCTCGACCTGGAAGACGAAGCTCGCTTCGCCATCGGCGTAAAGCAGGGGCGACCGCCTTTCGGCACGGACCTGAAAATCGTGGACGAGCATGGCAACGAGCTGCTGCGTGACGGCAAGACCACAGGCGCCTTGCTGGTGCGTGGCCACTGGGTGATCGAGCGGTACTTCGGCATCGAGGCCAGCCCGTTGGTCGATGGCTGGTTCCCCACCGGGGATGTCGCCACCCTCGACCCTGACGGCTTCATGCAGATCACCGACCGCGCCAAGGATGTGATCAAGTCCGGTGGCGAGTGGATCAGCTCGATCGACCTGGAAAACATCGCCATGGCCCACCCTGCGGTCGCCGAAGCCGCCGTGCTGGGTATCGCCCACCCGAAGTGGGACGAGCGCCCATTGCTGGTTGTGGTGCTCAAACCCGGCCAGGCCGTGAGCCGCGAAGCGTTGCTGGCCCATTACGCCGGCAAGGTCGCGCGGTTCTGTTACCCCGACGATGTGGTGTTCATCGAGGCATTGCCGCACACCGCAACCGGCAAGGTCAGCAAGGTGCTGCTGCGCGAACAGTTGCACGATTACCACTGGCCTACCCCCAGCCAGCACGAGGTGGTGTCATGAACGCGCAGCTTCATACCCGCGAAATCGACCCAGCCGAGGGCCGCTGGAAGAACCGCCTGCTCAACCTGGCCTTGCGCCTGCTGGTGAAGTCCAGCCATGGCCTGCGCATCGACATCGGCAAGCTGCGCCGGCAGTTCGAACGGCTCGATGGCCAGGCGCCCAAGACATTCCCGACCGATGTACACCGCGCCGACGTGAACTGCAATGGCGTCGCCGCCCAATGGCTGACGCCGGCCCATTGCCGGCCTGAACGGGTATTGCTGTACATCCATGGCGGCGCCTTCGTTGCCTACACCCCGCAGGTCTACGCCGCGATGGTCGCGAGCTGGTGCCGGCCACTGAAGACCCGGGCACTGATGCTGGACTACCGCCTGGCCCCCGAGCACCCATTCCCAACCGCGCTTCACGAAGCGCTCGACGCCTACCGCTGGTTGCAGGGACAGGGCTTCAAGGCCAGCGACATCGTCGTCGCCGGCGACTCCGCCGGTGGCAACCTGGCGCTTGCGCTGCTGCAACGGCTACGGGACGAAGACACTCCGCTGCCGAGCTGCGCCGTGCTGCTCTCGCCGTTTCTCGACTTCACCCTCAGCGGCGCGAGTGCCTTGGACAATGCGCGCCATGATCCGATCTTCACCCCGGCCTTCGCCATCGGCATTCGCGGCTTCTATGCCCCGGCCGAATCCCACGGGCAGCCGGCAGTATCGCCGCTGTTCGGCCGCTTCGATGGCCTGCCGCCGCTGCTGTTCCAGGTAGGCAGCACCGAGATGTTGCTGGATGACTCGGTGCGCGCCGCCGCCAAGGCCTCGGCGGCCGGCGTGCCGGTTCACCTGGAGATCTGGAAGCGCCTGCCCCATGTGTTCCAGATGATCGCCGCCCTGCCTCAGGCCCAGGCGGCGCAACGCAACATTACCCGTTTCGTCAACCAGTACACCGCCTGGGACGGCTAGCCCGCCCGCTCGCCTCCTCTACCTTGCCACCCACTCGAGAACAACAAGATGGAATTCGACTACCTGATCGTAGGCGCAGGCTCCGCCGGCTGCGTCCTTGCCAATCGCCTGAGCGCCGACCCCGGCGTCACCGTGGGCCTGATCGAAGCGGGCCCGGAAGACCGCTCGCCGCTGATCCACACCCCCGTCGGCATGGCCGCGATCCTGCCGACACGGCATGTCAACTGGGCGTTCAAGACCACTGCGCAGCGAGGCCTGGGCGGTCGCCATGGCTACCAGCCTCGCGGCAAGGTGCTGGGCGGCAGCAGCTCGATCAATGGCATGATCTACATCCGCGGCCATCACGACGATTACAACGACTGGCACGCGCTGGGTAACGAAGGCTGGTCGTTCGACGATGTGCTGCCCTACTTTCGCAAGAGCGAGATGCACCATGGCGGTGACAACGACTACCACGGCGGCGAAGGCGAGCTTTACGTCGGCCCCGCGCATCGCCATGTCGTCACCGAAGCCTTCGTCGAGTCGGCCCTGCGTGCAGGACACGTTTTCAACGAAGACTTCAACGGTGCCCGGCAAGAGGGTGTCGGCTATTACGACGTGACCATCCGCGATGGCCGGCGCTGGAGCACGGCCACCGCATTCCTGAAACCGGTGCGCCAGCGCCGTAACCTCACGGTGCTGACCAACACCCATGTCGAAAGCATCGTGCTCCAGGGCGAACGCGCCACTGGCGTGCAGGCGCTGATCAAGGGAACTCGGGTACACCTGAAGGCGCGCAAGGAAGTGCTGCTGGCCGCAGGGTCCTTCGGCAGCCCGCATCTGCTGATGCTCTCGGGGATCGGCCCGCGAGCCGAGCTCGAACCCCAGGGTATCGCCGTCAGGCATGAGCTGCCGGGGGTGGGCCAGAACCTGCGCGATCACCCCGATGTGGTGCTGTGCTACAAGAGCAGCGATACCTCGCTGCTTGGCGTGTCCCTGGCGGGCAGCCTGAAGATGGGCAAGGCGACCTATGATTACCTGCGCCACCGTCGCGGCCCTTTGTCCAGCAACTGCGCCGAAGCCGGTGCATTCCTGAAGACCGACGCGACCCTCGCTCGACCGGATATCCAGCTGCACTCGGTGATCGGCACGGTCGATGACCACAACCGTAAGCTGCACTGGGGCCACGGCTTCAGCTGTCACGTCTGCGTGTTGCGCCCCAAGAGCATCGGCAGCGTGGGCCTGGCTTCACCGGACTCGCGTGTCGCCCCGCGCATCGACCCGAACCTGCTGGACCACGACGACGACGTCGAGACCCTGCTCAAGGGGTACCGCATGACCCGCGAGATCATCGCCCAGACACCGATGGCCAGCTTCGGCCTGCGCGACTTCTACAGCGCCGGCCTGCACAGCGATGAACAGCTGGTCGAGATCCTGCGCAAACGCACCGACACCATCTACCACCCGGTCGGTACCTGCAAGATGGGCCAGGACGACATGGCCGTGGTCGACAGCCAGCTGCGGGTTCACGGCATCGATGGCCTGCGTGTGATCGACGCCTCGATCATGCCAACGCTGGTCGGCGGCAACACCAATGCCGCCGCGATCATGATCGGCGAGCGCGGCGCCGAGTGGGTCGCCCAGGGCTGATATCGTTCAGGCCCCACGTCGCCACCGCCCAACGAGCAATCCGGCGGTGGCGTCCTGCGTGAAAGCTCCACCAGCCTACCCCTGAGGCAGCACCCTGGAAAAAAAAGGCGCCCCGAAGGGCGCCAAAAAGGGCATGACGAGCATGGGAGCAGCGTCAACGCGGAGCGACTTCGTCATGCCCGCCCAGCACACCGAGCCTCAGCGCAGCATCAGACGCAGCAGCGCCTGGGTGAGGCGACCGTAAGGCGGTTTGAGCAGGAAGCTGCCGTTGCGTTTGGCTTGATAGAAGATCGGCCGCATCTTGCTGAATGTCTGGAAACCCTCTTCGGCGTGATAGTGGCCCAGCCCCGAGTGGCCAACGCCACCGAATGGCAGGTTCTCCTGGAGCACGTGCAGCATCACGCTGTTGACCGAGACGCCGCCGGAGATCGTCTGCCGCAACAGCGTCTCGACACGCCCCTGGTCCTCATCGAACAGGTACAAGGCCAGCGGCCGTTCGTGGGCGTTGATGTAGTCCACCGCCTCTTCCAGCCGGCGATAACCGAGCACCGGCAGCACCGGCCCGAAGATCTCCTCCTGCATGATGAGCATGTCGTCGCGCACGTCGAACACCAGGTGCGGCGCCAGCTTGCCGACCCGGCGGGCGCCTTCGGCGTCGGCCAGGGCGACGACCCGCGCGCCCTTGTCGCGGGCATCGGCCAGCAGGGCTTCGACCCGTGCCATCTGGCGCGGGTTGATCATGCAGGTGTAGTCGGGGTTGTCGGCCAGCGGTACCGGGTAATGACGGCTGACCGCCGCACTCGCATGCTCGATGAACGCCTCTTCGCTGCCGGCTGGCAGGAACAGATAGTCCGGGGCGACGCAGGTCTGCCCGGCATTGAGGCACTTGCCCCAGAGGATGGTGTCGGCTGCTTTGCGCAAGGGGTAATCGGGGGCCACCAGTGTCGGGGACTTGCCACCGAGTTCGAGGGTCACGGGGGTGAGGTTCTCGCTGCAGTTGCGCATGACCTGCCGGCCTACCGCGGGCGAGCCGGTGAAGATCAGATGATCGAACGGCAAACGCGAGAAGCCGTCGTTGATACCGGGACCTGGCTGGATGACCGCCACCAGGTCCTCGGCAAAGCGCCTGCCCAGCAGCTCGGCCAGCAGCCGCCCGAAGTGGCTCGAATCGCTGGCGACCTTGATCATGGCGCGGTTGCCGGCGGCCAGGGCGCCGCACAGCGGCCCCAAGGTCAGGTAGAGGGGGTAGTTCCAGGGCGCGGCAATGCCGATCACGCCGAGCGGCTGGGCGAGCACGGCCGCACGCCCGGGCTGGAACCAGAGACCGACTCCGCGCTGGCGCGGTTTCATCCAGCGTTTCAGGCTTTTGATCGCATGATTGATTTCGCTGACCAGGCCAAAGACGTCCAGCAGTTTGGTCTCGTGTACGGAGCGGTGGCCGAAGTCGCTGGAAATGGCCGCCGCGATCGCATCTGCGTGCTCCAGTACCAGCGCCTTGAGCGCTTGAAGGTTGGCTCGACGTGATAGGTACGAGGGATAACGTGCTTCGGCAAACGCCTGGCGCTGGAGGACAAATACCTCGCGCATGCGCTCGACCGCCGGCGCGACTTGTTCAATGGACATGGGATGTACTCCGGGGTGGATTGCAAGGCTGCGCAGAGCCCGCGAACGGCTGCATCAGCGCGCGCAGCCCTTGGCGCGCTCCAGGGCGAAGAAGGCGTAGTACAGCTGGATCAGCATGTACGACCAGGTGACCAGGGCGATGGACAGGAAGATCGCCTTGGTATCGTCGCCTGGGATCGGGTAGAAGTCGTAGATGCACGCCACGACCAATCCCGATATCGCCGCGACGGTCACGCCCAGCGCATGCAGGCGCTCACCCGCGCGGGCCAGCCTGGCGATGAAATACGCCAGGTAAGCCGAATAGGCGAACCACATGACGACATAGAAGTAAGGCAATGGCTTGGCCATGAAGTCGCTCTTGATCATGACCAGCGTGCTGGCGAAGGTGATCGCGAAGATCACCGCGTCCTTGAGCTTCGAAGGCTTGTAGTTGTGGGTCACCGCCATCAGGCCGAGCACCGTGACGATGGGGATGCCGAAGCCTCGGGAGAACGCATCGCAGAAGAACGAGATGCCATAGGAGATCTGCGATTGGGTCAGCAGGAAGATCAACAGGTTGCTGCCGGAAAACGCGACGATCAACCACTCCAACCCCAGTAGGAAATTGCCCTTGCGTAGAAACTTGATTCCGTAGATACCCCCGGACGCGATCAAGAGCACACAGGTGAGCAAGGCGAAAACATCTTTGGTTTCCATAGCGAAATTCTCTTGTTATAGAAATCGGAACGTCATTTCGGCGCAGTGGCGAGCGAGGCGAGGTAATGGGCGAGCGCCTTGCGATCCGCTGGTGACAAGGTTGCGCTGATCGCCTGCATCGAACCGCTCGGATCGGTCCGCCGCCCCTCGGCAAAGGCATCCAGTTGTGCCAGGAGGTAGTCGGCGCCCTGCCCCGCCAAGCGGGGGAATGGCCCCTGCCCCAGCAGATGCTCGCCATGGCAGGCCATGCAAGCGCCCGCCGCCGCCAGCTTGCCGCCTTGCGCGCGCAGGGCCGGGTCGGGGTCGAACCCATGGTTGTCGAGCGCCGGCTGACGCGCGTAGTAATCGCTCAGTTCGAAGATCTGTTTTTCAGTCAGGCTCATGGCCAGCGGCTGCATGTTCGGGTTCATGCGCTGGCCACTGGCAAAGGTGTGCAGCTGTGTCTTCAAGTAGTCCGCGGGTTGTCCCGCCAGGCTCGGATAACGTTGGTGCAGGGAGCTGCCTTGTTTGCCATGGCACGCCAGGCAGGCATCCGCCGTCTGTGGCCAGGGTCCCTCTGCCTCGTAGGCCTGGGTGGTGGTGTCGAGATAGTCCTGCAGCCGGTACAGCCCAAGCAGGTCGCGCCCGAACAGCGCCAGCAGTACCACCAGCACTACACCGGTAACCAACAACAGTTTCTTTTTCATGACCGCCCCTCAAGCCTGACGCAGCGAAGCGAGCGCCTGCAGCGCGCCCTGATGACCCGAACGCACCGCGCCATCCATGTAGCCCGCCCAGATTTCGGCGGTTTCGGTCCCCGACCAGATCAGGTTGCCGCATGCCGGACGCAAGGACTCCCCATGCTGGCTCCAGAAGCCGGGTGGGATTGCCGATACGCAGGTGATGCTCCAGGGGTCGGCCTGCCCCCAGTCATGGTCGTGATAGCCGATTGGGTTCAGCGCTTCGTCACCCAGGGATCGTGCGTAGATTTGCGCCAGCACACGCTGAGCCGCGGCAGGTTCGGACGGCACCATGGCGTTGACGATAAAAGCGTTGATTACGCCGATTTCGCCATTGGGCGGCGAGTTGTCCCACGCCCACAGCACCTGCCCCTTCACCTCTACGGTGTGGCCATTGAGCCCCTTGTCGCGCCAGAACGGCCGCTTGTAGACCATGGCGGTCTTGCGTGCCGGGCTGTGGGCGGGCCAGGCACGTTGCAGCGCGGCCCGGCCTTCGGGCAGTGCGGGCTGGAAGCGTACCTGGTTGCACAGCGCAGGATGGATCGCCACGATGACCCGGCGTGCGCGGACCTCGCCCTGGTCGGTGACCAACCTCACCACCTCGCGGTCCCAGTCGGCGATCTCGCGCACCGGGCAGGCCAGGCGTAGCTTGTCACCCAGCGCCTCGGCCATGCGTGTGCACAACAGCTGCGAGCCGCCGACGAAACGTGTGCCCTGCGCACTGTCCTTGATCGAGTCGAGCTTCATGTAGTCGCAACTCGCCGAGTTGATCATCGACAGGAAATGCAACAACCCCATCCTGGCCGGTGGCACGCCACCGGTGAGGGTCAGACTGGTGTCCCACCCCGATCGATCTTCAGGCTTGATGCCTTGCCGGGCCAGCCACTCGCCCACCGAGAGTTTGTCCAGCTCCGCAACCCTTGACGAAGTCCAGGGGGCGCCAGAGGGCACGACCTTGGACAGTTCGCTGAGCTTGGCGCCGATGCGCTCGTCCGTGCCGAAGGTGCCGTGCAGGTCAACCTCGAGCCGCCCTTCCCCGCCAAGCACTACGGTCTTGCCCTGGTAGTAGGTCGGGAAAGTATCTATCTGGAGCTCACGCGCCAGGTCGGCCACCGCAGTTTGCCCAGGCCCGATCCACTGGCCGCCGGCCTCGGAGATCTGGCCCCCGCCCAGGTCATGGTTCAGCACCCGGCCGCCGACACGATTGCGTGCCTCCAGCACCACGAATGACTGGCAGCCTGCGTTGTGCAGGTCGCGTGCGGCGGTCAGCCCTGCCATGCCGGCACCGATGATCGCGACGTCGAGCACGCCATCATCGCTGTCGCGAACGCGGGCCGTGCCTTCGGCGCTTGCCGGCAACGCGTGCAGGCCCAGGCCACCGACGGCCGCCGTGGCGCCGGCGAACTTCAGCAATTGCCGACGCTTGAGATCGAATGAATTGGAGGGGGGCTTTTCAGCCATTTCGCATACCTCGCACGGTTGTAGTTTGAGCACGCGCCTTCGGGCAGCGCGTGGTACGGCTGGCGAACCTGCGGGTCACGCGCCAAGCGCAAGGCGCAGCGAGCGTCGGCGCAACTGCACGCCGAACAGCATCATCCAGAACGGGAAGATCAGCACCACGATGACCAGCAGGACATTGGTCAGGGCATCGAGCTGCGGGAAAAACCCCGCGATGAAGTACAGGCCGAAGCACCAGCCGACGATCTTCAGCGGCAACAGGATCGAAGCCCCCCATCCGGCATGCTTCAACTGGCTGCCGACCACCAGCCCCCAGAACAGCACGACCGGCCCCTCGCACCACCACAGCCCGCGTTGGCTGCCCACCGCAATGCTGGTCCAGGTGACTTCGGCGGCGGCCTGCACCGCCGGTGAGCCGCTCTGGTGAAGCGCCGCGAGGGTATTGAGCACCGACAGTTGCAAGCCGGCGCCCACCACGCCCAGGACCACGTACGTGGCAATGGCCAGGGCGGCCACGTCACCCAATGCGCCGGCCTGGTCACGGAACGCCCGCCAGAGGTAGCCGCCGATCACCAGCAACGGCAGGTAGAAACCCAACAGGTCGGCGAACATCGACAGCCTGAAGTACTGCCGCAGCTGCTCCGGCAAACTCAGCATTTGCGCGCCATCCAGGGTCACCGTCATGTCGCCGTGCGTCACCATCAGCATGAAGCCGACGTTCAGGTAGGCAAACAGACCGCCCAGGATCGCAGCCCAGGCCGTCACTCGGACGGCCTCGTTGGAATTGCTGTTCATGCGTGCTCCAAGGTTGCGAGCGCGGGCCGGCCTCAGGCGGGCTGGCCTGCGCAGTAGAGAAAGTTACTGGGCCTGGAAGGCCCGGGCTTTGCGGTTCAGTTGGCGGTCGAGCACGTTCACACCCGCCAGAGCGGCCTGCATGGCGCACCACTGCAGCGGTTCGGGCAGGGTCGAAGGTGTCTTGTGGCGTAGCGCCGCCAGCAGCGGGTGCTCGATACCGCCGATGCGTTCGGCCAATAGGTGGCCAATTAGCGACTGGGTACCGACGCCATGGCCGGAACAACCGGCGCTATAGAGAATGTTGTCGCGGGCACCTGTGGCGCCGACCACGGGTAAGGCGTCGTAGGCCAGGCTGATATAACCGCTCCAGCAAGCATGGATGGGGGTGCCACGAAGCGTTGGGAAACGTTCGCCCAAAGCCTGCTGCAAGGCTTTGTAGGCGGACACATCCGGCTGGTTGGGCGTGGCCGAGCCGTAGGCATAGCCAAGTTGCTTGGTGGTGACCAACAAGGTGTCACGCGCCGTCAGGCGATGACTCTCCATAGTCCAGTGCGGGGTGACGATCCCTTCTCTGCCCTGCCATCCCAGGGTCTGTAGCTGCGCCTTGGACAACGGCGCGGTCTCGATCGCCGAAACCCGCAGCGGCACCACCTTGTCGCGCAGCAGCCCCAACTGCGGCGTGTAGGCATTGGTGGCCAAAACCATGAATGGCGCGCTGGCACTGCCGCGTTCGCTGCGGCAGATGACGGTTGCGCCTTCCTGATAGGACAACAGCCGGGTCTGCTCGAACAGTCGCACCCCGGCCCGCAGGGCGGCGCGGCGCAGCCCCATGACGTACTTGCCGGGATCGAGCGTGCCGCCGTGCTGCGTGCAGCCGAACAGGAACGCTGGCGGGATCCCGCGGGCGCGCATTTCATCGGGTTCGACGAAGCGCGTGACAGAGCCCAACTGCTGCCCCAGTGCCATGCCGTGGCGCAGCTTCTTCTCCTGGGACGGGTGCACCGCGGCGCGGATGATGCCGGAGGGGTTGTAGTCGCAGTCGATGGCCAGTTCACCCAGACGCCGTTCCACGTAGCTGACACCTTCATCGTAGAACGCGACTATTTTCCGCGCCTGCTCCACGCCCACCCGTTTGTGGAACAGCTCGAACTCCACGCCCATGCTGCCGGCCAGGTATCCAGCGTTGCGGCCACTGGCGCCGAAGCCTGCAAAATCCTGTTCCAGGACCACCACGCTGGCACCCAGCGCAGTCAGCTCCAGTGCCGTGGACAGGCCGGCGAAACCTGCGCCGATGATGACCACATCGGCACTGACATCGCCCTCCAGCGCTGGCTGCAGATCGTCCGGGCGCTCGACCCAGCCGCCCAGCAGGCGGAACCGCTGTGAACCGGGGTTGGGCTGCGATGTATCGCTGAAAGTATTCATGCACGCTCTCCAGGCAGCGGTAAAACCGCTGTGCGGCAGGCGCTCGAGAAGCGGCTGGCACACATGACGATCCTCCTGCGGCTTGTTGTTGTGTTTTTTCGACTCTACTGCGCTGATTGATTTAACGCAACTAGTGTTATGTATTTTAATAAAGAGCATCCTTGCCCAGGATCGCCAGGGGTGTGCACAGGTTCAGGACGATGCGCTTGTGCCGCTTGATGCCACAGCCGGCACACACTTCAGGGCAAAGCTTTCCCCGGTCCACGCCGGGAAAACAGCAACGGCCCATCCTCGCCACCGGCCAGCGCGGCGGTCAGCGACACGCCGTCCTTGCGGCGTGACAGCGTGAACGTGCGCCCAACGTCCTCGCTGCGCGCCTGCAGGCCATCGAGCCCCACCGCGACCACTTGCTGGCCGTCCACCACGATCGAGGTGATCGAACTGCGACTGTCCAGCGCAATGCGCTGCCACGACGCGCCGTCAGGCGTCCCGCGCAACAAGGTGCCACGCTGCCCACCCACCAGCAGCCCGCCATCGGGCAACACAGCGCCCGTCCAGAGCGTGCCGTCGTAGCCGGTGTCCAGGTATCGCCAGGTCTGCCCTCGGTCGTCGGAGCGCAACAGCTGCCCGCGTTCGGCCGTGGCATAGAGCCTGTGATGACGATCATCGACGAACAGGCTCATCAGGTTGAGGTCCGCGCGGCCGGCGCCCGCAGGTGCCGGCAAGTTGCGCTCGGTCCAGGTCGCCCCGCCATCGTCGGTGGTCAGCACCAGCGACCACAGCCCCACCGCCACGCCCCGCAGGTTGTCGAAGAAATGCACGGCGAACAGCGGCCTGTCCTGGTCAGGGGTCAGGCGCTGGACCTGCCAATGCTCGCCGCCATCGTCGCTGGCAAGAATCGCCCCCCAATGGCCCACCGCCCAGCCATGCCTGGCATCGGCGAAACTGACGCCGGTCAGGCTGCTGGAGACCGGCACGGAGCGGGCCTGGTGATAGTTGCGCCCGCTGTCATCGGAGAGCAGCACGACGCCGTGATCGCCCACCGCGACCACCCGCTTCTGCGCCCAGGCCGCCCCCAGCAACATGGCCTGGGTAGCGTGCGCGACAGGTGCCGCCGGCACCGCTTCGAGGGCGCTTGCCAAACAGGAGGCGGTCGCCAGGGTGACGCCCAACAGTGTTTTCAGGTATCCCATACCGCTCTCCTCAATGCGCCAGCGCGCCGATCCTGCGCACCGGGCGCTTGCGTGGGAAGATCCGTTCCAGCCAGACCGCGAACGCCGGCAATACGGTCATGGCCATCACCATGTTGACCATGAACATGAAGGCCAGCAGCTTGCCCATGTCCGCCTGGAACTTGAGCGCGGAAAACGCCCAGGTGGCCACGCCGACCGCCAGGGTGATTGCAGTGAAGATGGTCGCCATGCCCACCTCGCGCAGCGACAGCGCCACCGCTACCCCCACCGGCTGGCCATCGGCCTGGTGCAGCTGGATGCGGTTGTAGATGTAGAAGGCGTAATCCACCCCGATACCTACCGCGAGCACCATCACCGGCAGCGTGGCGATGGTCAGGCCTATCTGCAGCGTCTTCATGAACCAGTAGCCAATGAAGGTGCCGATGGTCAACGGCAAGCAGCACACCAGCACGGCGCGCCAGTCGCGATACACCACCAGCACCAGCAAGGCGATGGCGGCATAGACATAGAGCAGCATCGGCGTCTCACTCTTCTCCACCTCCTCGTTGATGGCGGCGATCACCCCGGCATTGCCGGCAGCCAGGCGTACGGCAACGCCGGGCAACGGCTGCTCGGCGCGAAACGTCTTGGCCGCCTCGATCACCCGGCCGATGGTGGTGGCCTTGTGGTCCGCCAGGTACAGGTGCACCGCGGTCATGCTGCAATCGTTGCGCATCAGGCCTGGGCTGCGTGCCACTTCAGCGGCCAACGACGAATAGTTCATCGCATCGATCGGCACCGCGCTCATCTTCGGGTTGCCCTCGTTGTAGCCTTCGTTGAACTGACGCATGGCCGAGGAGAACGACGCCACCGACAGCACCCCCGGCACCCCTTCCATCGCCCACGCGAAGCGGTCCTGGTATTGCCCAAGCTCGACGTCCTCGCAGGCGTTGCCACCTGCGTCACCCAGCCGCCCGGGCTGCACTTCGAAGACCACGCTGAGCCAGTCGAGGCCGATGTCGTAGTGGCTGGCGATGGCCAGCGCATCGCGGTTGAAGCGCGCGTCTTCGCGCAGCTCCGGTGCCCCGGCCTGCAGCGAACCAACCACGCGGTCGTGGCTCTGCCAGACGGCCGTGGCGAACACCAGCAAGGCCACCAGCATGACCCAGCGCGCATTGCGCCATTCGGCCAGCGCGGCCAGCCACGCCAGGCGTGCGGCGCGACGCTCGCGGGCGGACTCCTCGCGGGCCGCGTAACGGCCATCGACCTTCAGCATCGAGGCCACCAGCGGCAACATGACCAGGTTGGTGACGATCTTGAAGGCCACACCGAGCGCCGCGGTGATCGCCAGCTCGCGCACCATGGGGATGGGGATCAGCAACAAGGTGATGAACGACACGAAGGCCGTCACCAACGCCAAGGTGCCCGGCACCAGCAACCCGCGGAAGCTCGAGCGCGCCGCCACCGCGACCGTGCTGCCGGCGGCGATCTCGCGGACGATGTAGTTGATCTGCTGCACCCCGTGGGAGACACCGATGGCGAACACCAGGAACGGCACCAAAACCGCCAGTGGGTCTAGTCCGTAGCCCAACAGGCGCAAGCTGCCAAACTGCCAGACCAGCGATGTCAGCGAACAGCCCAGCGCCAGCAAGGTGAAGCGCAGCGAATGGCAGTACCAGTACACCGCCACCGCAGTCAGCAACAGGGCCAGCAGGCAGAACTCCAGCACCGCCGCCGCGCCATCGGCGATATCGCCAATCTGCTTGGCGAAGCCGATGATCTGCACCTCGAACTGCGCATCCTCGAACCGTTGGCGGATCTGCTCCTCCAGCACCCGGTTATAGGCCACGTAATCCAGGCGCTCGCCCTTGGCGTCACGCTCGTTGAGTTCGGCGGTAATCATCGCGCTGCGCTGGTCACGGGAAACCAGGGTACCGATGAAGCCGCCCTGGGCGGTGGAGTCGGCGATCCGGGCGATGGTGGCGCTGTCCAACCGCTCGGGCGTCACCGTCCCGGGTACCAGCGGGTCGGCCCGAAACCCCTCCTCGGTGATCTCGTTGACGAACGCGTTGGGCGTCCACAGCGAGCGCACGCTGCTGCGAGAGATGCCTGGCAGGAACGTCACCGCCTGGGTCACATCGTACAGACGACGCAGGCCCGCCTCGCTCCAGATACTGCCTTCGCGGGCCCTGACCACCAGGGTCAGACGGTTCGCACCGAGCAAGTCGCCACGATACTGCCTGAAGGTTTCCACGTACTCGTGGCCGATCGGCAGCTGTTTCTCGAACCCGGCATCCATGCGCAAATGCACCGCGAACCAGGCCATCACCGTGGTGAACAAGGCCAGGATAAGCAGCACCACACGCCGGTGCCCGAACAGACCGGCCTCGATGCGCGGCAGGACGCCGCGCAGCGATTGCTTCGATACATCGATAGACATGTTCACGGCAGGCCTCACAGAGTGCGCGACAGAACCACGCCGACATAGTCGCGGTCACGCAGCAGTTGGTCGTAGGCCGTGTCGCCCCCCATGAACTTGGCATAGTTGAACGACAGCTGCCAACTGGCGGGGTTGCGCACGAAGTTGAGGTACAGGTTCAGGCTGCTGGCGTCTTCGGTGAAGGTTGCCGCCAGGTTGGGCGTGCGCCCGCCCAGCGAGCGCGCATAGAAGATGCCCGGGGTCACCTGCCAACCGGGCAGCAGGGTGCCGTCGTAGGTCAGGCTGAAGTCCAGGTTGATCCCCGAAGAAGTCTTGTCGCCGTGGGCCTTGGGTGTGCTGGTCGGGTCTAGCTGCCAGGTGTTGGCCCCGGCGGCGATCACCTCGCCGTCGTAGCTGTCGTGCAGCCCCGGGTACTTGATGACCACCAGCTCGGTCAGCAGGGTGCCGGTGCTTGCCCCTGTCAGGTCCAGCAGCCGCGGCGAGTTGGAGGGCGTCATGCTGTACAGCCCGGTGAGGTGCCACTGGAACTTCTTCTCGTCCTTCCAGCACTTGCCCCCGTTGTTCGCGCACAGGTCGAGCACCGGGTTCAGGGCAACGGCATCCTTCGGTCGGTAGGACAGCTCGGTGCCCACCGCCCAGTCGCCGAGCGGCAGGTTGGCACTGATGCCATACATCATCCGGTCTTCGGGATAGACCCAGTTCTGCGACACGGCGAAGGTGTCCGGATCAAGCAACCGAGTGGTCAGCGAAGGCAGCTTGTCGTGGTAGCGCATCACGTACACGCCCACGTTGAGGTCGCTGTCCTGGGGCTGCCAGCGCAGCGAAAGCCCCCACTGGCCGCTGTCGCGGGCGTTCTTGTCGTCGAAACCGTACGACTTCATGCCCTTGCCGAGCGCGGTGGTGTACGACCAGTAGCTGCCCACCGGCGGCAGTTCGCTCTTGTTCCAGGCGAACTGGTAATAGGCCTCGACGTTGATCCCGGCCCCCAGCCCAGAGGCGACGCTGAGCATCGGCGCCGGCAGCACGGCTTCCTTGAGCTGCACGCCCGGGCGCGACAAGGCCTGCACATCGTAGGCGTTGGTGTTGTTGATACCACCCTGCACGAACAGGCTTTCGCCCCAGTTGATCACCTGGTTGCCCAGCCGGGCGCGTACGCGCTGATCGCCCACGTCGAAGCCCTTGCTCACCCACAGGTCGAGCAGGCGCGCCTTGAACTCGAGGTCATCACGTGCCGAACGGGTCAGGCCGTCGCTACCCACGTCCGCCGGTGTGTTGAAGGACAGCGCACCCGTCGTGTCGCTGGCGGCGAAGTCGCGAATCCAGCTGCCCCGGGCCATGAAGGTGAAATCCTCGGGCATCTTGAGCAGCAGCTCGTGAGTGCCCTTCAGGTAGTGGGTGAACAGGTCGCCCTTGTCGTAGTTGAGATCGCCCTGGTCGCCGATACCTGAAGTCTGGGCCAAGCACCCCGCAGGAGGGTGATGGCCCGTCGCCCCCTGATTGATCAGGTTGCAACCCCGGGACTCGGTGCGTACGCCCATGCCATAGGAAATCGTCGAGTCGAAAGCCCCCCTGACGGATTCGGTTTCAAAGGTGAACCCCATTGCCAAGGGGGTCATGCACGCAATAGCAAGGCCTGAAACTTTTGTGATTGTTTTTTTCATGACGGCGCTCTAGAGGTGAAGGTTCAACGTTCGCTGATGGCCCGCAGGTTGTCGGAGGTGTAGAAATCGCGCTTCAGGCGCGGGTTACCGGCATCCTCGGTGAGCCAGCGATGATCCTTGTTGCCAACGCCGATGGAGGTCATGTCGTAGAGATAGCGGCCATCGACCAGGTTGTACTGGGCCTGGGCCTCCATGTCGCAGGTGCCGGTCTCGTAGACCGGGATGGTGTAGCCCTCGCGAACCTTCCAGATCTGCCCCTGTTTGTCGTAGTCGACCGCCATCAGGCCGTTCCAGCTGTCCTCGTCGATGTAGAACACCCGCTTGGGCGCCTGGTGACGCATGCCTTGGCGCACGTTGGCCTCCACCACCCAGACCCGGTGCAGCTCGTAGCGGCGTGCCTGGGGCGCGATGGCGCTCTGCTGCGCGACATCCTCGATGCGCGCCGAACCGTCATAGGCACCGAACGCGTTGTACGGCACCAGCAGCTCCTGCTTGCCGACCAGCTTCCAGTCGAAGCGATCCATGGGGCCGAAGAAGATGTTCGACTCGTCGATGGTGTACTGGTTGTCCAGGCCGATCTGCGGTGCATCGTAGGAGTACGACGGCATGCGCCGTACCCGTCGCTGCCCGGGGAAGTAGTAGAAGGTGCTGGCCTGCTCCCCGGCCTTGGTGGTGACCACCCCCGCCTGGCCCGCCAGGGCGGCCGGCTCGTAGTAGTTGAAGTAGGTGGCCACTTCCAGGCGGTCGAACGAGGAGAACAGCGCACTGCCCTTCTGCCCCCAAGGGGTATACATGAACCAGTCGGTGGAAGTGCGCAGCCAGCTTCCGCCCGCCTCGCGCGGCGACAATCCGGAGACCGTCTTGGACATGTCGAAGCCGACCCCGCGGTAGCGCATCTTCATGTTCCACATGACCTCGGCCCCCGTCGTGGGCAGAGGGAACGGAATGCCGGGAACATGGGCCTCTTGCAACGCCAGGCCTTCGCGGTCGAGAGTGGCGAAGCCGACGTTCTTGCGCGTGTTGTCGACCACGAAGTCCGGCGCGCCGCAGCTGCGCCGCGTCGGGTAGACGTCCATGCGATAACCCGGGATCTTCTTGAACAGCTCGAGCTGGCCGGGCGACAGTTGCTGGGCATGTTGTGCCACATTGCCGGCGTCGATGCTGAACAACGGCTTGTCGTCCTTGAACTTCCAGTGCTGGCCGCGTACCTGGCCATAGCTCCATCCCGAGTCCTGTTTGCCGGGGACCACCCAGGCCGGGATCGAGCCGTCTGCGTTGGCCGCCACCTCGCCGCCCAGGGGGGTCAGCTTGCCGCCCAACTGCCCGGCGTCAGTCCCGGCAGCCTGGGCCGAGCCGAAGACGGCCAGGGCCGCGAGCGCCACCACCAACGGCCGGGCTACTGCGCAGCAGGCATGGCCGCCATAAAGGTGCTGAATCACGTCTTTCATTGGAAGGTCCTCATAGGCTTTGAGCTGCCGCCGGTCATTCCTGATGCCAGGAGTGAGGACGACAGGGTCAGTTCGACACCCCGGGCGCGTACCCGGGCAGAAAGCCTTGAGCAAACCACATGCCAATTTCGTAACAAGTGTTTTCTACATATTTATCATTTAGTTATCATTTTTATAACGATTGATATGTGATACTTGAAAACTCATCAGTGCACGTTGTTGGGACTACGCCTGCACCAAAAGCGTGAATTTACGAAACATGTGTTACCTAAATATGTTGTCGCTCCGGTCAGGCAATAAGGTGAGTGGTGGGGTTTTGCGCACCTATCAAAACGAGTCCCCTGCGCTCTGGTCTCCGACAAGCTCCCTTCCCAGCCAAACGATGAACGCTTGCACTGGCGGACACTCGAGCTTTTGGCTCACCTACCCGCACGCCACCCACGACAGGCACGGGCCGCTGCGCCTGGCGGCAAAGGTCCACGCCTGGCGTGAAGCGATACCGGGTGACGGTTTCCGCCCGCACATGACCAATGAATGGATCGACCTGGACGACGACCCACACTTTCCCCAAACGCCCCTGCAGGGTGGTTACGTGCTGCGCACAGGGCGCCATGGGCTGGTCGAACTGCTGGAGGAATGGCGCGAGGCCGGGGTGAACCACGCCGCGCTGGGACTGCAGATGGCCAGGCGTCCAGCACAGGAGATCATCCAGGAGCTGGCCGAGGAGGTGTTGCCATTGTTTCCGACGCTGCCTGGGCCGCAGCCTCATTCACAAAGCTGGTAGCGCCAGGCAGCCGCAGAGCCTGTCCATCGCGGTATGTCGGGTGGCCCCAGCCATGTGCGCCACCCGACCTGCCCGACGTGGATCAGAATGCGTAGACCAACGTCGCCGTGGCACTGCGCGGGGTGCCGTACCACCCGCGCCCACCGATCGCGGAGTAGTACTTCTCATCCAGCACGTTGTTGAGGTTCAAGGCGACGCTGGTCTGCGGCGTGAACGCGTACTGCGCCATCAGGTCGACCACACTGTAGGCGCCTTGGTTGAACGTCTCCTGGTTCGGGCCGGCGTTCTTCTTGTACTCCATCCCCTGCCAGCGCACACCGCCGCCAATCTTCAACTGTGGCAAGGACTGCAGTTGGTAACTGGTGAACAGCTTGAAGGTATCGCGCGGCACCTCAGTGAGCAGACGCTTGCCATCGGAATCTTCGGCCTGGGCATAGGTGTAGCTGGCGGAAACCTGCCAGTCAGGCAGGATCTGCCCCGCCATTTCCATCTCGAAACCACGGGTCTTGGTGCCGGATTCGGCGCGGTAGGCCTGGTCGCCGTTCGGTGCTAGCTTGTCGCCATCAGCCACGGCCAGGTTGTCCTGCTGCACCTCGAAGACACTGAAGGCGGTGGTCAGGCGCTTGTCCCAGAACTCGCTCTTGATACCCAACTCGTAGTTCACACCTTCCAGCGGCTCGATGTAGCCGCCACTGGCATCCTGTCTGCTCTGCGGCTTGAAGATCGCGGTATAGCTGGCGTAGGCCGACCAGTTCTCGGCGAAGTCGTAGACCAGCCCCACGTAGGGCGTGACAACCCCGGTTTCGCTGCGCGAGGTGCGCGTGGTCGCGCCGCTTGACAGGGTGGTCCCGGTTTCGTCGCGTTTCCAATCGATCACCCGCGCGCCGGTGATCAGCGACAAGTCATCGGCCAGGCTCCAACGCACCGACGCCACCAGGCCGTCCTGGGTTTCGTCCAGCGCATCTTGCGAATACTTGTTGTGGATGGCGTCCGGAATCGCCAGCGAACCGTCCCAGGTATGAATGTTGTCGATCGGCTGGCTCGTCCATAGCTGGTAACCGGGATTACGGTAGTAGGCCCGGTAGTGGCTGGCGCCGAGGTACGCTTGATGCTCGCGAGAAAGCAGCTCGAACGGGCCGCTGGCGGACAGGTCGAACGACGTCTGCCGGGGCTCACCCGCCCAACGCCCGGTCCAGGTGCTGATACCGCTGCCATCGGGCTTGACGCTACCGGCGGCGGCAGTGGCGAAGGTGTCGTCATAGCTGCGGCGACTGTGCTCGGCATTCAGTTTCAACTGCCAGCCGTTGTCCAGCTGGTGTTCCAGCGTGGTGAACAGCGTTTTCGTGCGGCGCTTGTGGTAGCTCCAGTCCGAAGCCGAGTTGAACGATCGCGACGGTTTGAAGTGACTGCCATCGGAATTGAACATCGGGAAGCCGTGGTTGCCTGCGCCGTCGTTGTCCATCTCCTGGTACTCGGCGCCCACGGTCAACATCGTGTTGTCGGTGACGTCCCACTCCACCACGCCGTAGGCTACCTGGCGCTCCAGCGACTGCCGGTCGACATGGCTCTGGCTGTCGGTGGTCGAGGCGACGAGACGCCCGCGCACGTGGCCGCTCTCCGACAGTTTGCCGGACAGGTCCAGCTCGGTACGGTAGCTGTCCCAGGAGCCCGCCTTGAGGGTCAGCTTGCGCTGCGTCTCGAGGGTCGGCTTCTTGCGCACCAGGTTGATGGTGGCACCGGGATCGCCAGTCCCCGACATCAGGCCGGTCGCTCCGCGCACCACCTCGACCCGGTCGTACGACACCATGTCGGCCAGGTCGTCGCGAAAACCGAAGGTATCGGGGCGGTTGACGCCATCGACCTGGATGCTGCCGACCTGGAAGCCGCGCACATAGATATGGTTGGCGTCGCTGCCGGCCGGCCCCATGCTGTCGACGACCACGCCCGGCGTCTGCTCGAGCACCTGGGTGACGTCCGTCAGGTTCTGGTCCTCGATCTGCTGACGGGTGACCACGCTGACCGACTGCGGCGTCTCGCGTGCCGACAGGCGCAGGCCGGTCGCGGTGCTGGCAGAACCTGTGGTGTAGCTGCCGGTGCCTTCGCTGGTGCTGCCCAGGCCCAAGGCATCGACGCTGGTAGCGCCAAGCTCGACGGCGCCGTCGTTCTGCACCTTGCTCAGCACATAGCGCTTGTCGCCCACCTGCTGCACGCGCAGCCCCGATCCCTGCAGCAACGCGGAGAAACCTTGCTCCAGCTCGAAGCTGCCGTGCAGCCCCGAGGAATGCAGCCCGCTGGTTTCGTCATTGCTGAAGCTGATGGTCACGCCGCTGGCGGCGGCGAACTGGCTGATCGCGGAAGCCAGGCTGCCGGCCGGGATATCGTAGCGCTGCGCGGCGGCCCAGGCGGTCGAGGTCGCCAGCGCGGCGCCGCAAAGGCTCAGTGCGAGGGTCGCCTGGCGAATACTGCAGGCTAGCGAGGTACGGCGTGCGGACATGAAAAAGGGTTCCTGTTTCGGGTTGGCTTGGGCACGCTTGATGCGCGCGCCCTCAAGAGCCGAAGCAGCGAAGGAAATCTGCTACCCCAAATGCGAAAAATTCTCGAATGTTTGAGAGCGGATGAGATTTCACCCACGGTTCCCGGCTCGGGCCTCCACGATCGTGGGCCCCCTACCCCTTGCCGATTGGCTCCATGCGCACCCAGTAGCGCGTCATGCGCCGTGCGCGAACCGGCAACGCGTCTTCCAGGCTGGCCAGGGCGACGTCGGTGTCGTCCAGGTTGAATGCGCCAGACAGGCGCAAGCCCGCGACCTCACCGGCGCAGCCGAGATAACCGGGGCGGTAGCGCGCCAGCTCGTGGACCACCTCGTCCAGGCGCCAGTCGACACTGACCAGCATGCCCTCGGCCCAGGCCTGGCCGCCGGGGGCCAAGGGTTGCAGGGGGCCGATGTGGTCGGCGGCAAAACTCAGGCTGTACCCACTGTCGATACGCACCACCTGCGACGCCCGGCTGGGCCGCACCTCCACGGCATGGGCGGCCACCGCCACATGGCTCACGTCGTTGTCCTGACGCACGCTGAAGCGGGTACCCAGGGCCAGGATGTCGCCTGCCACGGTGCGCACGCTGAGTGGCCGCGCATCCTTGGCGGTTTCCACCAGGATCTCGCCGCGCTGCAGCTGGATCAGGCGCTGGCCCGCGTCGTAGCGAACATCGACACGGCTGTCGGTGTTGAGGTCCAGGCGCGTGCCATCGGCCAGGGTCAGTCGGCGGCGCTCGCCGATCCGTGTCGCATAGTCGGCACTCCAGGGCGAAGCCCGGTACCCCTGCCAACCAACGGCCCCGACGCCGAGCAACAGCGCCAGTGCCTTCACGGCATGGCGCCGGTCGCGCCGGGCGATTTCCAGAGTCTGTGCGGCACCGCGGGGGGCGCTGCCCAGGCGGCCTTGCAGTTGCTCCAGGCGCGCCCAGGCTGCGGCGTGGCGAGGGTCGGCCGTGCACCAGGCTTGCCATGCGGCGCGGGTGGCGTCATCGACATTGCTGTCATGCAGGCGCACGTACCAGTCCACCGCCGCGCTGAGAATGGCCTTCATGCGTCCTCGACCAGCAGGCAATGCATCAGCGCGCGGGCCAGGTGCTTGCGCACGGTGCTCACCGAAACACCCAGGCGTTCGCCAGTCTTCTCGTAGCTCAGGCCATCCAGTTGCACGGCAAGAAACACAGCCCGCGTGCGCGGGCCCAGCCCATCGAGCATACGGTCGATGGCCATCAGGGTATCGAGGATCGCGGCGTGGGTTTCGGCCGAGGGCGCATAACGCTCCGGCTGCTGCGCCAAGGCTTCAAGGTAGGCGCTTTCCAGGCTGCGGCGGCGGTACAGGTCGATGGTCAGCCCGCGCGCGATGGTCGCCAGGTAGTGCCGCGGCTCCTTGAGGGTGCCGGCGGTGCGCGCCAACAGCACCCGGATGAAGGTGTCCTGGGCCAGATCCGCGGCATCGGCGGAGTTGTTCAGACGCTGGCGCAACCAGCCGTGCAGCCAGCCGCTGTGCTCACGGTATAGTGTTTCCAGGCCGGTGTGCGCAGTGCCATCGGGAACAACGGTGGACATCACGCCTCCCTAAAAAAGATTACCAGGTGCAAATAAGAACTTGTCTCAAGTGTACTCAGTGAGGAAGGGATTGGGAATGCTGGCATGTGAAAGGGTTCGCAGGGATTGAGGTCCGGCAGAAAAACTCCTCATGAAGCCAAACTCACGACGCCAATGCTGCCCCTGGCAGCGGAGCGTTCTAATCTCAGGCTAGGCATGGGTTCGTGGCTGCCCTGTCAGTGCAAGCTTTGCCAGGCGCGCAGCACTGCATAACCGCGCCAGGGTCGCCAGCCCTGCGCGGCTTGCGTTGCCGCCTGTGCGCTGCTCACCCCCAGGGCTTTTTGCAGCGCCACATCGCCCGCCGGGAAGGCATCGGGCCAGCGCAACGCACGCAAGGCGATGTATTGCGCGGTCCAGTCGCCGATCCCCGGCAGTGCGCGCAAGCGGGCACAGGTGGCCGCGATGTCCACACCCGGGCTCAGGACCAGGCCACCCTCCAGCACCGCCTCGGCCAGTGCCTTGAGCGCCGCCTGGCGTTGGCGCGTGATGCCCAGCCGGCCCAGTTCATCCCCGCTGGCCGCAATCAGCGCGGCGGGCGTGGGGAACAGACGGTCCATGCCAGCCAGCGGCGTTGTGATGGGTTGCCCGAAAGCCGCGGCCAGGCGTGCGCCCAATGTGCGCGCAGCGGCCACGGTGATCTGTTGGCCCAGCACGGCGCGCACGGCCAGCTCGAAACCGTCAACCGTTCCCGGAACGCGCAGGCCCGCGCCCGAAGGGAACGCACTGTGCAGCACGGCGTCGATGGCGAGCGGGTCGGCATCCAGGTCGAGCGCGGCGCGCACGCGGTTGATCACCGTGGGCACGACGCCCGTCAGGGAATCGCTGATCCTTACTCGCACCTGGGTGCCCGCCTCGTCAAAGGCCACGCTCAACCAGCCGCAATGTTCCTGACCGTCCTGCATGAGATGCAGCGTACGGGTGTATATCCCCTCCTCCACACGCTCCACGCCGGGTATCGCCCGCAGGCGCAGAAAGCCGAGCATTGCGGCAGTGTCATAGGGCGGACGCCAGCCCAGGGCAACACAGCCGTTCGAGCGCGCATCGTGCGCTTTCAGTGCCAGGTAACAGGCGTCGTTTTCGGTAGTGTCGTTGATATTGGCCATGGGTGACATGGTAGCCCCTGTGGGTAGCAGTGACTCGCCATTTTCGTACCGGCGCCCTAGTGTGGTGTTTTGCAAATACGACCAATAAATCGCGAGCGATTTTTGCGCTCAGGCAAGGCGTCGCGACCAGTCGTAGCCCAGCTACGGCGAGGAGCGACAACACCGCATGAGCGCAAAAAGCGCCGCGAGTTATGGTCGTTATTTGTGAAACACCACACTAGCGACCAGGCACAAAAAATCCGATGCCTTGCGGCATCGGATCTTCATGCGGTGATCAAGCCGACAGGCCTCGACTGTCGGGCATCAGGCACGTCTGCCGGATGCTAGCTCGATCAGGCGTCGGTGGACGCCGTGGCCTTGTTGCCACTGTTGATCAGCGGCCCGTAGCGCCGGCTGAACTCCTGGTTGTAAGGCACGTGGTTCTTGTTGACCCCGCTGTCCCAGTTGACCGACCAGGTCATCAGGCCCTTGATCGACACGCCCTTGGCGTAGAGACGCTTGAACGCGTTGGTCACTGCCGTCGGGTTGATCACATAGCCGGTGGCGGCGGCGTCGACGTTGGCCGGCAGGCCGATGACGAACTTGTCGGCCGGGATCCGGGTGAAGCCGCGGGTGCCACTAACCAGGCTCTCGGTCAGGTAGAACAGGAAGTCCTCCTTCATGGCATCGTTGTTCTGCGCGATCCAGGCGCCGTTGCCATTATTGGCCTCCTGCACCCAGAGTCCGTCGCCCCCCTGGTTGTAGAACTGCGGGGCGATGAAGTCGTAGTACCCCTCCAGTGCCTTGAGGTAGTCGACGTAGCGCCCCGCGCTGGTCAGGTAGGGGAACTCCGGTGCCATGCTGATGATGAAATGCTTGCCCTCGGCGGCGTAGTGATCCTTCACCAGTTTCAGAGCGGCAGGCAGGACCGTCTTGTTGGCGGCGAAATCGATCGCGCTCTGTTCAAGGTCGATGTCCAGCCCGTCGAAACCGTAGGTCTCCACCAAGCGGATGATTTCATTGGCCAGCGGCTGTTCATGGCCCGGGTTCAAGGCGATATGCGCATCGGCGCCGCCCAGGGACATCAGCACCGCCCTGCCCTGGCTGTTGAGCACGCCAACCTGGCGCCGGAACTCGGCATCGGACAGGTTGTAAGGCTTGAAGGTCGGTATGCCGCTGCCCTTCATGAAGGCCACCGCCACCACGTTGTAGTCGCGCGGCACCTCCTCCAGGCTCATGTTGGCGAACTGCCCGCGTTGGTAACCATCCGCCGGGCCGGCCGGCCAGTTGTGCCAGTAGCCCATGAGGATCTTCTTGCCCGCCAGGCTGGGCATCCGCGATGCAGCGTCATCCTGCGCTGCCTTGAGTTGGGTAAAGTCAATCGTTGCCATGTTCTAATCCTTCAGAACGTGTGTAGATCCCGCGGACTTACTGGAAGTCGACGTCGAATGCCTGGTAGAAGGCGTTGCCGGTATTGGCGACGATCCACATCAGCACGATCACGTGACGGCCCTTTTTGTTGGCCGGCAGCTTCACTTCGTGATCGACCTTGGCCTTCAACTCGCCGGCGTGGCTGTAGTACGGCACCTGCGGGTAGAAGTCCTCGGCGAACGGCTTGTCTTCCAGTTGCGCACGGGTGATGCGTTGTTTCGGGTCCCAGCCGTCCTTGGTGATCAGCCAGCGATAGCCGCGGGTGGTATGCGGCGCGGTGTAGCGCCAGGTCACCTTGAACACTTGCCCGGCGTCGACATTGATCAGCGGCCAGGTGAAGGCGCGGTTGAGCTTCTTGCCCATCTCCTCGTCGGTGAAGTTGACGCAGTCACGGGCGTCGGTCTTGCCACCGCTGAGGATGTAGCCATCGGCGGGCGGGGCGACGCTCGGGTTGTCCGACTGGAACGGCGCCGGGAACGGACCGGCGGCCAGGGCCGGGAAGTTCTTGCCGCCTTCCATTTCATCGACCTGCCAGCCACTCAGCACGCCGAGGTCGATGGCGACCGCGCCACGCGAGGCTGGGGAGGTGACACGACCGTGACGAAGCGGGTTCTGGTTTTCTGGTTGGTTCATCGTTGTAACTCCATGTGGTTTGTGAACTCTCCCTTTCCGAAGGAGAGGCCTTCAAACTAACGGAGCTGGATTTATTGTCCACGCAGCCATTTTGGGCCCTGGCGTACCCGAAGCATGGAACCTCCAACAAATACTGGATGGATATACAGCACACCCTAAAATGTACTACCTACCTTGAAGGAAAACACCTACACACCAGCGCGACATTTGGCCAGTGTCCGCGCCTCCGGGCCAATGAAGCACTGCCCAGACCAACACCACGACATGGGTGCCGGCGATGGCGCGAACGCGCAGGTAGTCGCCAGTAGCGGGTGCTCGCCTGGGTGCGCTCCGTGCAGGAAAGCTACTTGAAGGATGCACGAACCTTGATCTGCTGGTTGTCTGGAGTGCCGCCGGCTGGGCACGGCGTCGGCCCGAGCTGCTTGTCCAGGCAGACCCAGAGCTCTTTCAAACGGTTGCCCGAACCCACCGATACCCGCAGGCTCTGCGCAGGCAGCGCCGGGTTATGGGCCAGGAACGCCTGCTTGATGTCGCTCACCTTGGCGTCCACCAATTGGTTGGGGCCCGCTTCGCTGCCGAGCATTTCCTGCAGGGAGGGCCGCTGCAGCGAGTCGTAGACCCGCTGGATATCGGCAAAGTAGCGCTCCGGCGACGACCAGCCGCAGGTACCGTGGGCCTGCCATTCGTTCTGCATCAGGTCCGGCCCGGGCATCATGCACAGGTGCTGCCTGACCAAGGGTGCCGGTAGCGAACCGACTGTCTGGCAGTTGCGCGGATGGTCCTGGTTGGACCTGGCGTAGCCATTCTGCGGCCACAGGCCGTGCACCACCCATTCGAAACGATTGCCCGAGAAGCACTGGAAGGCATGCTTTTCGCGTTGCGCCTTGGGCTTGTTGCGCTGGGCTTCACAATGCTCCGGCGACCAGGACAGCACCAGGGCCAGGTAATCCGTGGGCAGGTCCTTGTTGACGTAGTCCACCGGGCGGGCCGGCGCAGGCTCGACGCTGTCGGGCAGCGCGCAGATTTGCTCGGCGAAGATAGGCGAGGCGGCGGCTGCCAGGCAGCCAAAGAGCAGCGCTTTCAGGCAGGTTGCAGATTGTGGCGTCCATTGCATGATGACCTCCTTGTCGGGTGCGACAGGCTCCGTGCCTGTCGCTCGGTTAAACCCGTCAGCTGATGGTGTAGCGCGAATATGACGATTCGTCAGTGGCGGTTTGCTGTATCGTTCGCCCTGCGGCCGCACCCAGCGTCAATGAAGTGGAATAACATGAACCGTCGTAAAAAGATCAACCAGCTGTTGAAAGCCCACGCCAAGAAGGCCAGTGCCAAGTTGGCGCCGAAAAACAGGAACCCCTACATTTCCAAGGCCGACCGGTTGAAACTGGCGGCCGAGGCCGGCCAGCCCGAAGCAGACTCGGTGAGCGACGTCGCGCCGGCACAGCCCTGAACCTTCTGCATGAGCGAGCAATGCGATGGACCTCAAGTTCAGCCACGTGGATGTACTGGTCGCCGATCTGGACGCCGCCTGTAGCTATTACGCACAAGTGCTGGGCGCCGACATTTCCCGCCCGCTGGTCTGGGAACGCGGCGGCCTGCACGTCCACTATGCGATCGCCCGGGTCGGCCAGGAGCGTTTCATGCTGGTCCAGCCGCTGGCGGGCAACCTCAAGGACCTGCTCGATACCCACGGCGAAGGGATGATCTACCGCCACTGCTACTCCACGCCGGACATCGAGCAAGCCTATGACCAACTGACGGCCAATGGCATCCAGCCCGAGGACGAGAACGGCAAGCCACTGGCTCGCGAGCACCTGCAGTCGCCTGCCGGAGCCCGCATCATCTGGTTGCCCAAGCGTTTCGGGCATTTCTCGATCGAGATCATCGAGGCCCAGGCCCTCGAAGCCTTCATCGCAGACGCGTTCAGCCCTTTGGCCGTTGCAGGCTGACTGCAGCGCCCGTCACTCGCCTGGCCCGGCAAACGCCCGCACCAACTGGTCGATCACCGCGCGCACCCGCGCCGTGTGGCGCAGGTCCTGGTGGGTGACCATCCACACCTCGTAGGGCTGGCTGCGCGTACGCTGGGGCCAGACTCGCCGCAAGCCGTCACGCTGCCCCAGCTCCACCGGGATCTCCCCCAGGCCCAGGCCTTCGGCGATGCCGCGGCGCAGCATCATGCTGGCGTTGGCCGCCATCACCACCCGCCCTTCGCCCATGGGCACGTCCACCAGGGTCGGTTCGGCACGGTCGCGCCAATACGGCTCATACACCACCAGGTCGTGGCCGGCAAAGCTGCCCTCTTCCGGCACGCCCCGGCGCGCCAGGTAATCCGCCGAGGCGAACAGGCCCATCTGCCAGCTGGCCAGCTTGCGCAGCACCAGGTCGGGGCTGTCCGGGCGCTGATTGCGGATGGCGATGTCGGTTTCGCGTTGCGACAGGTTGACGATCTCCGAGCTGCCGCTGAGCACCACGCGCACCTCGGGATGGGTCTCGTGCACCTGCCGCAGTGCCGGGATGACGAATTCCAGGGCCAGGGAGTCGGTAGTGGCGATGCGCACTTCGCCGGCCTCCTCGTTATCCGCGCCTCGGGTTCGGCGGGCCAGTTCCAGGGCCGCCTGTTCCATCTTCTGCGCCATTTCCACGGCCACTTCACCGATGGCGGTCAACTGGTAGCCGGCCGGCGTGCGCAGGAACAGGGTCGAGCCCAGGTCCGCCTCCAGCGCCGCCACTCGCCGGCCCACCGTGGCCTGGTCGACCCGCAGCACGCGGGCGGCGCGGCGCAGGGTCTGTTCGCGGCTCAAGGCCAGCAGCATGCGCGCATCATCCCAGTTCATTGGTCTACTCCTGATTCAGCGCAGCCACTGCCGGCTGAAGAAAATCTGCAAAGGTGCGTCGCAAAATCGCCGCGCGACCGGGCAACCCGGCTTGCATACCCTGTGATGCAACGGGCCGACACGGCCTTTCTTCAGAATGACAGAGGTCTTCATGCGTCACATCATCCCCAGCCAAATGAGCGCCATCGACATCACCCGGCCAGGCGGCCCCGAGGTCCTGCAGGTTGCCAGCCATGCCACGCCCCAGCCAGGCCCGCGCGAGGTGCTGGTGCAGGTGCATGCCGCCGGCGTCAACGGCCCCGACCTGCTGCAGCGCAAGGGCCTGTACGATCCACCCGCCGGCGCGCCGGCCATCCCGGGCCTGGAGATCGCCGGCAAGGTGGTGGCCATCGGCGAGCAGGTCCGTCACTTTGCCCTCGGCGATGCCGTGATCGCGCTGGTCCAGGGCGGTGGTTATGCCGAGTACGCCGTGGCCGACGAACGCACCACCGCGCACCTGCCGGAAAACCTGTCGATGGTCGAGGGCGCGGCGCTGCCGGAAACCTTCATGACCGTGTGGGTCAACCTGTTCCAGCGCGGCGGCTTCAAGGCCGGTGAAAGCGTGCTGATCCATGGCGGCGCGTCGGGCATCGGCACTACCGCGACGCAGCTGGCCCGGGCCTTCGGCGCGGCGAAGATCTTCACCACGGTCAATGGCGCCGGGCAACAGGCCGCAAGCCTCGAACTTGGCGCCGACGTGGCCATCGACTACACCCGCGAGGACTTCGTCGAGCAAGTCATGGCGCACACCGACGGCAAGGGCGTGGATGTGATCGTCGACATCATC
Organism: Pseudomonas soli; assembly: GCF_021283165.2. Classification (NCBI taxonomy): domain Bacteria; kingdom Pseudomonadati; phylum Pseudomonadota; class Gammaproteobacteria; order Pseudomonadales; family Pseudomonadaceae; genus Pseudomonas; species Pseudomonas soli. The sequence goes on along the minus strand of NZ_CP128543.1, from coordinate 2,583,889 downwards.
GCCGGCGACTACGTGGCGCGGAACTTCAGGGCCGCCGCCATGGACGGGCGCATCGTGCAGATCGGCGTGGTCAAGGGCCCGGCCACCGAGGTCGACCTGTTCCCACTGCTGACCAAGCGCCTGACCCATATCGGCTCGACCCTGCGCGCGCGCAGCGCCGACGACAAGGCGGCGATCCTCGGCGAGTTGCAAGCCAAGGCCTGGCCCCATGTACGCAGCGGCGCGGTCAAGCCGCTGATCCACGCCACCTTCCCACTGGCCGCGGCCAGCCAGGCCCATGAACTGATGGAGTCGGGCCGGCATATCGGCAAGGTGGTGCTGAACGTCGCGCACAAGGGCTGAGTCAGTCGAGCGCACCGCTGCCCAGGGCGATCCTGATCGCCTGGGCGGTGGTGCTCACCCCCAGGCGCCGGCGGGCGGCGCGCAGGTGGTTTTCCACCGTGCGCAGTGATAGTCCGAGGGTGGCGGCGATATCGGCCTGGCGCTGCCCGGCGGCGGTCCAGGCCAGGACCTGGCGCTCACGCTCGGACAAACGCCCCTGGCCGCTGGGCACTTCCAGCAGCCGCCGAGCGCCCGCGAACGCGGCCTGGGCCAGCAGCGTCAGGGCCAGGCGTGCGGCAGGTGTCGCCACGACCTGCGCTCCACCGAAACTCATGGCGCCCTCCAGGCCTGCGGGACCGAACACCGGCACCTGCAAGCCGTGGATACCCGGCCCGCTCGGCGCCCGCACCACGCGATAACGCTCGTTGCCATCGTCCAGCCGCTTGCTCCAGAAGAACGGCTCGCGTGCCGCCAGCAGGTGACGGGTCACCGGACAGTGGCGCACGTAGGTCTGGGCGTCGACCGCCTGGCCATCGCCGAACCAGTCCCCCTCCACCCAATGGATACGCTCGACCACCTCGTCCCGCGCAGCGCTGGCGCTGAACAGCACGAAGCGGTCATAGCCCAGCGGCCGGGCGACATTGCGCACGGCCGACTGGATATCCGCGAGGTCAGTGGCCTGCGCGATCCGCTGGACGGCTTGCACCACCTGGTCGAATGGCAGGTCCCTCATCCGCCGTTGACTGCCTTGAGCAGCGCCGAGGCGGCCAGCTTGCCCAGGGCATTGCCGGCCAATGGACTGTCGCCGGTGAGCAGCTTGCGGTCCTGGTGGACGGCACCGGAGATACCCTCGTTGATGATCTCGACGCCTTGGGCCTGCAAGCGTTCGCCGAACTTCCAGGTCAGGTGTCCGGGCATGTAGCCGATGTCCGGGGTCTTGGCATCCAGATCGTCAGGGAAGGCGCAGATCTTGTAGCCGTCGTAGAGCTTGCCGCCGGCCAGCAGCGCCGCCGGGCCGTGGCACAGGGTGATGACGAACTTGTCGTGGTCCGCCGCCCATTTCAGCACTCGCCCGACTTCCTCGCTTTCCGGCAGGCCGATCAGCGCGCCGTGGCCGCCCGGGATGAACACACCGATATAGTCCGAGTCCTCACCCAGGGCCTGTTCCAGCACATCGGCGAGCTTGCGCGGCTGCTTGAACGCTGGCTTGTAGCGATCGAACAGGCCCAGCACCTCGGTGTCCTCGCCGGGCATGGCCCAGTATTCGAACTTGACCGGGTTGCCCGACAAGGTCGCGACGTCGAAGGCGAAACCGGCCTTGTCCAGGTGGTACATCGGCAGCAGGGTTTCCACCGGGTGGTTGCCGGTGGAGAACAGCGTGCCGTTGTCGGTGAGCAGGTAGCGCTCGTCGGCGCCGATCAGCAGGACCTTCCAGCGTCCGCCACGGTAGGCGTCGGGATAGTCGGCGCCGCTGAGGTCGGACTTGCGCGAGGTGAACTGGCTGAGGGAGTACGGCGAAGGGAAGAAGGCGTTGTCCTCGGCCGGGTCGGGGGTTGGGCGTTTGTCGTCGTTGGGGCTGGTCATGGTAGTGCTCCTGTGGCCTGGGGTAGGTAACCGGATCCATGCTAGGAGGCCGCCGGATGAGCGGCAATGAGGGTTTTCCCTCAATGGTGGCGTCGGTGACGCAGCGGCCCCCGGGCAGTCTAGCCGAGCGCCGAGGGCGTATCGACGTCGCGCAGCACACCGCTGTCCTGCAATTCCAGGAGCAAAACGCTGCTCGCATGCCGCCGCAGCACCGAGCGCGCCCCTTCATCACCAACCAACAGCGTCAGCTCGGCCCAGTAATCCCGGCCGAACACCACCGGGTGGCCGTTCTGCCCCTGATGACGCGGCACCACGATGACCGAGGGCGCCGCCGAGGCGAGCAGACGACGGAAGGTCTCCGCCCCGATCCACGGCATGTCCCCGAGCAGGATCGCCACTGCCTGCGCCTCGCTGTCACCCAGCGACGCCGCGCCGGCCGCCAGGCTATGACCCATGCCCAGGCCCGCCTCGGGGCTGTGGACGACCCGGCAGGCTGGCGGCAGCCCAAGATCCTCGGCCCGCTCGCCTGCGCGCAGCACCACGCGCACCTCGTCGAACACCGCCAGGGCGCGCTCGACGCAGTGCTGCAGCAGGCTGCGCCCATCGGCCAGCAGGGCCTGGCGCTTGTCCGCGCCGAAGCGCGCGCCCTGCCCGGCCGCGAGCACCAGGGCGACGACCTTCACAAGGCCTCGCGGGCGATGCCGCTGCGGGTCCGCAAGATATCTGCGAGTACCGCCAGGGCGATCTCCGCCGGCGTCTTGCTGCCCAGGTTCAGGCCGATCGGCGCATGAATGCGCGCCATGTCGGCATCACCCAGCTCACCGATACGGCGCAGGCGCTCACGACGCTTGGCCGAGGTGGCCTGTGAACCCATTACCCCGATGTAGAACGCTTCGGTACGCACTGCTTCGAGCATGGCCAGGTCGTCGATCTTGGGGTCGTGGGTGAGCGCCACCACCGCGGTGTCGCGATGGCAGCCGCCGTTGGCGATGAACAGCGAAGGCAGTTCACGACGGATTTCTATCCCGTCCAGCGCCACGTTGTCCATCACCTCGTCGCGAGGGTCGCACAGCACCACCTCGAAGCCCAGGCCCTTGCCGAATTCGGCGCAGAAATGCGCGACGCTCGAATACCCCGCCAGCAACAGGCGCTGGGCGGCGCCGATGCGCAGGCGCACGCAGTGCTCGCCACGCTCCACCCGTGGCCCCTGGCCGAGGTCATCGCTCAGCCGCCGTTCACCGCTGCGCAGGTCGACCTCGCGCAACAGCCGCCGACGACCGAGCAAGGCGCTCTCCAGCTCGGCAAGATGCGCCTGGGTGGCGCAGTCGCCGGGCAGGTTCTCCACCAGCACGTCGAGAATGCCGCCGCACGGCAAGCGAATGTTGCCGCGGGTGTCGCTGCCGTCGCCATAGCGCACCACGGCAACCGCCGTGGCGAATTCGCCGGCGGCGACCCGCTCGAGGAAGTCATCCTCGACGCAGCCGCCCGACAGCGATCCCACCCAGTGCCCGCCCTCGCTTACCGCCAGCAGCGAGCCCGGCGCGCGCGGCGCCGAGCCATAGGTGCACAGCACGCTGCACAACCATACGCGCAGGCCGTCGCGCGACCATTGCGCCGCCTGGCGCACCACCTGCAGGTCGAGATGCTGCACGGGTCAATCCGCCTTCAGCTGGGCCAGCTGCTGGGTGGTCAGGTCGCCCGGCAGGCCGCCCCAGGCTTCGCGCAGGTAGTTGACCATGTCGGTCAACTGCTGGTCGTCGAGCTTGTCGGCAAAGCCCGGCATCGGCTGCATGCGCTCGAAGCCGGTGAACTGCTGTTCGCGGATGCCGTCGACGATGGCCTTGACCAGGTTGCGCGAGTCGGCCTGGCGCAGCACGGTGTTGCCCTGCATGGCCACGGCGATGTGCGGCTTGCCCTCGCCATCGCCGCCGTGGCAGCCGGCGCAGACATTGAGGTACTGCTGGCGGCCACGCTTGGCGCTCTCGCCCAGGGTTTCATGGGCCACCGCCTGCACCACCTTGGCCGCCGGCGGCTGGTCGCCCAGCAGGTAGGTGGCCATGGCCGACAGGTCGCTGTCTTCAAGGTGCTGGGTGCTGTGGTGCACCACCGGGTACATCTCGTTGAACATGCTGCCCTGGGCACTGATACCGTGCTTGAGGAAGGTCGCCAGGTCGGCCTGGTTCCAGCCGCGGTCGGCCAGGTCCTGGGCCAGCAGGCTCGGCGCCAGGTAGCCCAGCAGCAGGCCGCCGGTCAGGCGTTTGTCCTGCTGCAGCGCGCCGATGGGGTTGCGCGGGGTGTGGCACTCGCCGCAATGGCCGAGCACTTCGACCATGTACTGGCCGCGCTTCCATGCCTCGCTGTTGCCCTTGCCTTCCTCCAGCTGCACGCTCTTGCCGTACAGCAGGTTCCAGCCCATCAGGCCGGTGCGCACGTTGAACGGGAAGCTCAGGCTGGTTTCCGGCGCCGGCCGGTTGATTGGCGCCACGCTCATCAGGTAGGCGTGGATCGCATCGGAATCCTCACGCTTGATCAGGTGGTACGAGGTGTAGGGCATGGCCGGATAGAGGTTGGCGCCGTCCTTGCGCTTGCCCTCGGTGAGGGCGGCGAAGAACTCGTCGCTGCTGTAGTTGCCGATGCCGTGCTGCTTGTCCGGGGTGATGTTGGTGCCGTAGATGGTGCCGAACGGCGAATGGATCGGCAGACCGCCGGCGTAGGGCGCGCCGCCTTCGGCGGTGTGGCAGGCCATGCAGTCGGCGGCGCGGGCGAGGTATTCGCCGCGCTTGATCAATGCCTCGTCGGCCGCCTGGACATTGCAGGCGACCAGCGCGCCAATGGCCAGGGCCAGGCTGCTCAGAACTCGCGTCATGCTCAACCCTCCTTGACCAGGCCGAGGTCGCCCAGCACGTCGCGGGTCCCCTCGTAGTAGCGCACATAGCCGGTGCAGCGGCACACATGGTGGCCGAGGCTGGCTTCGATGGCCTGCTCCAGCTCGCTCTTTTTCAGCGGCTTGCGCTGGGCCTTCTCCACCAGCACCGTGGCGGCGTTGACGAAGCCCGGGGCGCAGTAGCTGCACTGGAAGGCGAAGCGGTCGACGAACTTCTGCTGGATCGGGTTCAACTCGGTGGGGTTGCCCGCATCGTCGCGCTTGGCGTGGCCTTCGATGGTGCGCACTTGCTTGCCCTCGAAATAGTGCGCGCCGGTGATGCAGGTGCGCACTTCCTCGCTGGTGCCGTCGGGGTTGTCGACGATCACCACGCAGGCATGGCAGATGCCCTGCCCGCAGCCCAGGCGCGAGCCGGTGAGGTTCTGGTACTCGTGCAGGTAGTCGATCATCGCCAGGTCATCGGGGACCACCTCGGTGACGACAGATTGACCGTTGAGGGTCAGTTGCAGCTTGCGGTCAGCCATTGAGGGCCTCCTTGACGCGGGCGGGGGTGATGGGCAGGTCGCGGACACGCTTGCCGATGGCATGGGCCACGGCGTTGCCGATGGCGCCGACCACCGGGATCATCACCACCTCGGCGATGCCCTTGGACGGGTCGGTCGGCGACAGCGGCGGCAGGATCTCGGACGTCTGTTTCCACACCGCCACATGCCGGGCCATCGGCAGGCGGTAACGGTTGAAGTTCCAGTCGCCCTCGCCCGGGCCACCCTCGTACAGCGGCATCTCCTCCAGCAGCGCATGGCCGATGCCCATGGCGATACCGCCCTCGAGCTGGCCCTTGACCAGCTCGGGCACCAGCACCCGGCCGCACTCGACCCAGCTGTGGTGGTTGAGCACGCTGACCTCGCCGCTGCCCTTGTTCACCTTGACCTCGACGATGGTCGCCACCGGGCTGTAGTAGGTGACCATGGCGTTGTTCAGCTGGGTGGCCGGGTACTCGACGTTCTGCCGGTCGAGCAGGTGGAAGCCGGCGCTGTTCATCTGCGCCTTCTTCGCGTTCAGCGCACCGTCGCCGTACTTCACCGCCAGGGCATCGAGCGGCAGGCGCTCGCGCACGCCGTCGATGACGAAGTCGGCCTCGGCCCAGCTCCAGCGGTTGAAGCCATGTACGCTGACGCCGGTAATCAGGCCCATCTCGTGGGCCTTCTTGGCAAGCTCCGCGAACGGGATCGGCTCCAGGCCATTGCCGGTCAGCGCGCCGTTGACCCACACCGCGTTCTCGCGGCGCACCACCAACGGATTGGCCTGGCCGCCGAACGGGCCCTGGCTCCACAAGGCCATGGCCGCCGGCCACAGGCCGTGGTTGAACAGCACTCGGGCCGCCTCGCGGGTGGCGTGGCTGAAGTAGAACGCCGAGTTGGTCGCCGACGACGGCGAAGCCAGCTTGGCGACCCAGCGCGGGTTGCGCAGCGCGGCGTCCTGCTCGGCCTGGCTGATCAGGTAGGGGTTGCCGCTGGTGCTCAGTTGCAGCTCAGGCCATTCGGTCTGGGCGGTCTGCACGTGATCGGCGACGCGGCCGAGGAAGTCGCTGACCACCAGGGCCTGGGAGGTCGACATGCCGGTGCCCAGCTCGGTGCCGATATGGCGCAGAGTAATCTGGCCATCGGCAGTGAACTCGACCGCCGCCATCGGCGCTTCGGCGCCGGTGCCGAAGTCCTTCTGGGTGATGGCGAAGCCCACGCCGTACCAGTTGTCGTGGTCCTTGGCGTCTTCGGCCTGCTTGCGCGCATGGCGGTTCTTCCACCAGTCGTGTTCCGCGGCCTTGTCGAGGATCTCGTGCAGGCGCAGGGCACCGGCGGGTACCGCGCCCTGGGTGTTCTTCATGCCCGACTTGAGCGCGTTCTTGCGGCGCAGCTCGATGGCATCCACGCCCAGGCGATCGGCAATCTCGTCGACCATCATCTCGGTGGCGGCCATGCTCTGCAGGGTGCCGTAGCCGCGCATGGAGCCGGCCTCGACGCCGCGCGAGTGGTAGGCGGTGACCGACAGGTCGTTCTGCGGCATGTAGTAGATCGACTGCGCGGCGGTAGCGCCCACCGAGGCCACTGACGGGCTGTAGTTGATGCGCCCGCCGCCGTCGACGGTCATGTCGGCGCGGAAGATCTTGAAGCTCATGTCCTTCTTGTCGACGGCCAGCTGGTAGCGGATGTCGAACGGGTGGCGCTTGATGCCGCTCTGGAACTGCTCGTAGCGGTCGTTGGCCAGGCGGATCGGCACGCCCGCGCCGTACAGGGCGGCGACGGCGGCGTAGAACACGAAGATGTTGTTGTCCTTGGAGCCGTAGCCGACGGTGTAGCCCGGGTGCATGTTCAGGTGCTTCAGGCCGAAACGCGATGGCTTGATCATGTGCACGCATTCCTGCGCCACTTCGAACGGACACTGGGTGGCGACGACGAAATGCAGGGTGCCGGTGGCCGGGTCGAACCAGCCGTTGCCGTTGTCCGGCTCGAGGGCTGCGGGCTCGATCGACGGGGTCTTGTAACGCTCGTCGAACAGCAGCCAGTCTTCCGGCGGCTGCTTGAGCTGCTCGTCGATGCGCTGGGCGTAGAACATCCCCTGCTCGGTGAGGGTGCCATGCTGCTTGGGCTCGGCGGTCCATACCGGCTTGCGCGCCAGGATGGTGGGGAACAGCATGGTGTTCTTCAGGCTCGAGTATTCGTCCTCGTCGAACGGCGTCTTGCCGGCCACGCGCACGAAACGGAAGCTGCCGTAAGGATCGCGCTGGTACAGCGGGGCCTGGGCGCCGTAGCGGATCGCCTGGTCGTTGAACTGCAGCTTGAGCTTGGCCTTGCGGAAGCGCTCGAAGTCGTTCCAGATCAGGATCGCCACCGGGTGGCCGATGAACATCGGTACCTGGCCGGGCGGCAGCAAGGGGTCTGGCGAGTGGGCCTCGGGCCAGGCGATGCCGTCCTTCTTCAGGTCATCGGCGCTGACGACGCGGTCCGGCTGCAGCTCGGCGCCCAGCAGCGACAGGTCGTAGCCCGCGTAGATACGGTCGGCCTTGGTCGCCTTGAGCAGCATGGCGTGGCCTTGCTGCTGTGGCCAGCCAGGCATGTCCTTGGCACGGATGTCGCGGGCGAACACCTTGTTGCCGCAGACCTTGGACAGCGCGTCGTTTCGCAAACGCACCTTGCCGTCGTGGTTCATCCACTTCTGCGGCGAGGTGGTGACCTTGCTCTCCATCAGGGCGGCGAACGCCTGGCTGCCGAGCGGCGCCATGGTCACGCCGACACCGGCGATCAGCCCGCCTTGCAGGAACGAACGCCGGGAAATATCACGGTTGGACATGGTTGATCCTCTGGGCAGCTCTTGGGTTGCCCATGCTTTTTCTGCTGCTTGAGAAACTGAAAGGGCGCGCACGATCACAAAATCTGACCATGAAGTCAAGTTAACGATCGTAGGGTACCCTGCAAGTCAAGCAGACAACTTGTCGCGGGGCGCCGCGAAGGTTTAATCGGGCAAGCGATAGCGCTCGGCGAAGTACTGGCGGAAGAACTCCACCGCCACCCGCACCTTGGCCGAACCTGCCAACGGCGCGGTATAAACCGCCCAGATATCCGCCGCCTGCTGGTACTCGGGCAGCACTTGCACCAGGCGCCCGTCGGCAATGCTGTCATGCACGTCCCACCAGGAGCGCAACAGGATCCCCTGCCCATCCAGGCACCATTGGTGCGCCACCTCGCCGTGGTTGCTGGAAAGCCCGCCGGTGACGCGCACGCTTTCCTCGCCCTGGGGGCCTTCCAGGTGCCACAGGCCGAACGGGTGGTCGCGCTCCTTGATCACCAGGCAGTCATGGCTGGCCAGGTCGGCCAGCACCCGCGGCGTGCCATGCGCGGCCAGGTAGCCAGGGGCGGCGCACAGCACCCGACGGTTGCGTGCCAGGGGCTTGGCGATCAGGTGCGGGGCGATGACGTTGCCCACGCGGATGTCCAGGTCCACCCCTTCGGCGATCAGGTCCACCAGGCGGTCATGCACATCCAGGCGAATGTCCAGCCCTGGGTATCGCGCCGCCAGCTCCGACAGCGCCGGCGCCACGAAGCGCCGCCCCAGCCCAAGGCTGCTGGCGATGCGCAGCTGCCCCGCCGGCTCGCGCTGGCCGGCGTTGAGGTCGTCGTCCATGCGCCGCAGGGTCTCGAAGATCTGCTGCGCCCACTGGTACACGCGCTCGCCCTCCTCGCTCACAGTGACCCGCCGGGTGGTGCGGTGCAGCAGGCGCACGCCGAGGCTTTCCTCCAGCAAGCGAATACGCTTGCTGATGAACGCCGCCGACATGCCGCGCTCGTCCGCCACTGCGGCGAAGCTGGCGCGGCGGGCCACCTGCAGGAAGATGTCGAGGTCATCCAGGTTCGGCAGATTATTCACGTTTCGTGTACCAAGAATTGATGGATTGCCGGATTATCTCCGAAGCACAGCCTTATAGCATGGCGTGCATCTTCCCTGGACACGAGATGCGCCCCATGACCAAGACCTTCAAGATCGCCGCCATCCCTGGTGACGGCATCGGCAACGAAGTCCTCCCCGAAGGCCTGCGCGTGGTCGAGGCCGCCGCCCGCAAGCACGGCCTGGACCTGCAGTTCGAGTTCTTCGAATGGGCCAGCTGCGACTACTACCTGGCCCACGGCAAGATGATGCCCGACGACTGGTTCGACCAGCTCAAGGGCTTCGACGCCCTGTACTTCGGCGCCGTCGGCTGGCCCGACAAAGTCCCGGACCACATCTCGCTGTGGGGCTCCCTGCTCAAGTTCCGCCGCGACTTCGACCAGTACGTGAACATCCGCCCGGTGCGCCTGTTCCCCGGAGTACCCTGCCCGCTGGCGAACAAGCAGCCCGGCGACATCGACTTCGTGGTGATCCGCGAGAACACCGAGGGCGAATATTCCTCCCTGGGCGGGCGCATGTTCGAAGGCACCGACAACGAGTTCGTGCTGCAGGAATCGGTGTTCACCCGCCGCGGCGTCGACCGCATCCTCAAGTACGCCTTCGACGTGGCGCAGACCCGCGAGCGCAAGCACGTGACCTCGGCGACCAAGTCCAACGGCATGGCCGTGAGCATGCCCTACTGGGACGAGCGCACCGCCGCCATGGCCGCCCACTATCCCGAGATCAGCTGGGACAAGCAGCACATCGACATCCTCTGCGCCCGTTTCGTGCTGCAGCCGGAGCGTTTCGACGTGGTGGTGGCCTCCAACCTGTTCGGTGACATCCTCTCCGACCTTGGCCCGGCGTGCGCCGGCACCATCGGCATCGCGCCGTCGGCCAACCTCAACCCCGAGCGCAAGTTCCCCTCGCTGTTCGAACCGGTGCATGGCTCGGCGCCGGACATCTACGGCAAGAACATCGCCAACCCGATCGCGATGATCTGGTCCGGCGCGCTGATGCTCGAGTTCCTCGGCCAGGAAAACAACGATGCCCGCTACCAGGCGGCCCACGACGACATCCTCAAGGCCATCGAGACGGTGATCGCCAACGGCGACACCACCCGCGACATGGGCGGCAGCCGCTCGACCCAGGAAGTGGGCAAGGCCATAGCCGAGCTGCTCGGCGCCTGATTAGGCATCAGGTTATCGCGGGGCCGATGCGACTTGCCCCGCGATATCGCCAACCCAGCCCAATCATCCGGATTGTCCGACGATCCTATTGCCACCCACTTCGATTCAATGCAGAATCTGTCAACCAAAAGATACTTGTTATCTATTAGTTAACAGAAAGGAAACACAGAACCTCGATACGGACTTCCCAACGCCTGACGCCTACTACAAAAAAAATGCTCCAGGAGACAATTGATGTCCCCCAATAACAAAAAGATCGACGTGTTCCTGATCGCCGTGAGCCTGTTGGCCGTGCTGCTCACCGTGATCGGCCTTGCCGCCTTCCCTGCCCAGGCCGAAACCCTCGCCAACCAGCTGTTCGAAGTGGCCACCCGCACCTTCGGCACCAGCGTCCAGGTACTGGTGTTCGGCAGTTCCCTGGCCGTGCTGTACCTGGCCTTCAGCAAATACGGCAACATCCGCCTGGGTGCCGGTAAGCCCGAATACTCCACCGCCACCTGGGTGTTCATGTTCATCTGCGCCGGCATGGGTTCCTCGACCCTGTACTGGGGCGTGATGGAATGGGCCTACTACTACCAGACCCCAGGCCTGAACATCGCGCCGATGTCGGCCAAGGCCCTGGAATACAGCGTCAGCTACTCGTTCTTCCACTGGGGCATCAGCGCCTGGTCGATCTACGCCCTGGCCTCGCTGGCCATGGCCTATCACTTCCATGTGCGCAAGAAGAGCGGCCTCAACCTGGCCTCGATCATCGAGGCAGTCACCGGTTTCAAGGCCACCGGCCCGGTCGGCCGCGCCGTCGACCTGATCTTCCTGCTGACCATGATGGGCGCGCTGACCGTGTCGCTGGCGCTCACCGCCTCGACCCTGACCCGCGGCCTTGCCGACCTGGCCGGCACCCCCAACACCTTCACCGTGCAGTTGCTGGTGATCGGCGCGGTGGCGCTGCTGTTCTCGCTGAGCTCGTACATCGGTATCGACGGCGGCCTGCAGCGCCTGTCGAAGATGGTCTGCATCGGCGCCCTGGTGTTCGCCGCCATCGTCCTGCTGGTCGGGCCGACCCAGTTCACCCTGAACAACACCGCCAATTCCATCGGCCTGATGCTGCAGCACTACGTGCAGATGAGCCTGTTCACCGACCCCGCCGGGGACGGCGCCTTCACCCGCAACTGGACGGTGTTCTACTGGCTGTGGTGGGTGTCCTACGCCCCTGGCGTGGCGATGTTCGTCGCCCGCGTGTCGCGTGGCCGACTGATCAAGGAAGTGGTGTTCGCCCTGCTGCTGGGCGGTAGCTTCGGTTGCTGGTTCTTCTTCGGCGCGCTGGAAAGCTACAGCATGCACCAGTTCATCAACGGCCAGATCGACGTACCCAAGCTGCTCGGCACGCTGGGCGGCGAAGCCGCGGTGACCGACCTGTTGCTGGCCCTGCCCTGGGGCACGCTGTTCCTCGCCGCGTACCTGTTCATCATGGCGGTGTTCTGCGCCTCGCACATGGACGCCGCCGCCTACGCCGTGGCCGCCACCAGCACGCGCAACCTGCGCGAAGGTGAAGACCCAAGCCCCACCCTGCGCCTGTTCTGGTGCGTGGTGCTGACCCTGGTGCCACTGGCCATGCTCTTCGCCAAGGCCTCGCTGTCGACCATGAAGACCGCCGTGGTGCTCACAGCGATCCCGTTCATGGTGATCCTGCTGGTAAAGATCTACGGGTTCTTCAAGTGGCTGGCGGCCGACTACGGCCAGGTGCCGGCGTACCGCATCGAGGAAGAGGCCACCCGCCTGGCAGGTGAGGAACCGCAGCCGCAGGCACCGCGTAGCGCTGCCGTGGTGCACTGAAATACAACCTGGGAGGCGGGCTTGCCCGCCCCCGTTCTGGCAAATTTTTTTGCCCAGATTGTTAACCAACAGATACGCGTTAACCAATAAGAACCGAGATAGAGCCATGAACGATTTCAAACGCCTGCCCGCCGACTTCTGCGCCAACCCCGAGGAGGCCTTCACCCTCCCGGCCAAGTTCTACACCCAGGCCGCCGTCTTCGAACACGAGAAGGAAGCGATCTTCGCCCGCAGCTGGATCTGCGTCGGCCACCGCAGCGAAGTCGCCGAGAAGAACGCCTACATCACCCGCCAGGTGATCGGCGAGAGCATCATCGTCGTGCGGGGCCGCGACGACGTGCTGCGGGCCTTCTACAACGTCTGCCCGCACCGCGGCCACCAACTGCTCGAAGGCAGCGGCAAGGCCAAGAACGTGATCACCTGCCCGTACCACGCCTGGACCTTCAAGCTCGACGGCGAGCTGGCCCATGCGCGCAACTGCGAGAACGTGGCCAACTTCGACAAGGACAATTCAACCCTGGTGCAGCTGCGCGTGGAGGAATACGCCGGCTTCATCTTCATCAACATGGACAACGACGCAGGCTCCGTCGAAGACCAGCTGCCGGGCATGCAGAAGCGCATGCGCGAAGCCTGCGCGGTGATCGACGACCTGCATCTGGCCGCGCGCTTCGTCAGCGACACTCCGGCCAACTGGAAATCCATCGTCGACAACTACCTGGAGTGCTACCACTGCGCTCCGGCCCACCCCGGCTTCTCCGATTCGGTGGACGTCGGCCAGTACAGCCACAGCCTGCACGGCAACTGGACCCTGCAATACGGCCTGGCCAAACCGTCGGAGCAGTCATTCACCTTCGACGAGTCGGTGAAAGACCCGTCCTTCGCCGGCTTCTGGGCCTGGCCATGCACCATGTTCAACGTACCGCCAGGGGCCAACTTCATGACCGTGATCTACGAGTTCCCGGTCGATGCCGAGACCACCCTGCAGCACTACGACATCTACTTCCTCAACAAGGAACTCAGCGCAGAGCAGCACAAGCTGATCGACTGGTACCGTGAAGTATTCCGCCCCGAGGACCTGCGCCTGGTCGAGAGCGTGCAGAAAGGCCTGAAGTCCCGCGGCTACCGTGGCCAGGGCCGGATCATGGTCGACGCCCAGCGCAGCGGCGTCAGCGAGCACGGCATCGCCCACTTCCACAACCTGATCGCGGTCGCCCATCTGGACGACTGAACACACCCAAGCTCCCCCGCCCCGCGCCAGGGCCTGGCGCGGGGCTTTGTTGTCGAGGTACGCCATGGCCAAGCAATACGAGATGTTCAAGGTGCGCGTGACCGGTGTGGAACAGGCCACGCCGCAGATCAAGCGCTTCACCCTGGCCCGCGCCGACGGCGGCCCCCTGCCCGCCTTCAGCGGCGGCAGCCACGTGATCGTGCAGATGCAGTCGCCCTGCGGCAGCCAGTTCAGCAATGCCTATTCGCTGATGAGCGACCCGCGTCAATTGCACAGCTACCAGATCGGCGTGCGGCTCGAGGAGCAGTCCAAGGGCGGTTCGGCGTTCATGCACAACCAGGTCGCGGTGGGCAGCGAGCTGACCATCTCCACCCCCAACAACCTGTTCGCCCTGGACGCCGATGCCGGGCGCCATGTGCTGATCGCCGGCGGCATCGGCATTACCCCGTTCCTGGCGCAGTTGCACGAGCTGGAAGATGGCGCCACCCCCTACGAGCTGCACTACGCCTTCCGCGCCCCGGAACACGGCGCCTTCCAGGGCGATCTGGAACAAGGCCCGCATGCCGGCAACACACGGTTCTACATCGACAGCCTGGACCGCAAGCTCGACCTCGCCGCGCTGTGCGCGGGCCTGGCCGATGACGCCCACCTCTATGTGTGCGGGCCCAAGCCGCTGATCGACGCGGTGATCGCCACCGCCGCCGCCGCTGGCATCGCCGAATCGCGGGTGCACTGGGAACAGTTCGCCGCCGCCGCGCCGGCCACAGGTGCGGCCTTCACCGTGGTCCTGGCCCGGTCGGGCACCGAACTGCAAGTCGAGGAAGGCATGACCATCCTCCAGGCCATCGAGAAGTCCAAGGCCGCGAAGGTCGAGTGCCTGTGCCGCGAAGGCGTGTGCGGCACCTGCGAAACGGCGATCCTCGAAGGCGAGGCCGAGCATTTCGACCAATACCTCAGCGACGAGGAAAAGGCTGCCCAGCAGAGCATGATGCTGTGCGTGTCGCGGGCGCGCTCGGCGCGGTTGGTGCTGGATCTCTGAGGGGCAGAGCCAGAGCGTGTCCCACGGGGCCGAACGATGCCAACTCGGGGCAAGCCCGCGCCTGCAGGAATAGCGCGTGACCTGCAGGAACGGGCTTGCCCCGCGATAGCTTCGGGGGCGTCGATGCAAATGCGGGCCAGTGGATCAATAAATTGTTATGAGATAACATCTCAAATCCTCCGTTTGCGACTTTTCCAATGACCCGCCTCCAACTCCCCCAACGCCTGCAAAGCATCGACGCCCTGCGCGGCCTGGTGATCCTGTTCATGCTGCTGGACCACGTGCGCGAAACGTTCTTCCTGCACCGCCAGGTCAGTGACCCGATGAACATCGACGCCACCGAACCCAGCCTGTTCGCCAGCCGCACCCTGGCGCACCTGTGCGCGCCGGTGTTCGTGCTGCTTACCGGGCTATCGGCCTGGTTGTATGGCGAGAAGCACCAGGGCCGTGGCGATGTCTCGGTGTTCCTGTTCAAGCGCGGTCTGTTCCTGGTAGTGCTGGAATTCACCCTGGTCAACTTCGCCTGGACCTTCCAATTGCCACCGAGCGTGATCTACCTGCAGGTGATCTGGGCCATCGGCCTGAGCATGCTCGCCCTGTCGCTGCTGGTGTGGCTGCCGCGCCCGGCGCTGCTCGCCCTCGGCGCGCTGATCGTCGCCGGTCACAACCTGCTCGATGGCCTGCACTTCGGGCCGGAATCGGCGCTGCATGTGCCATGGGCGATCCTGCATGAACGCAGTTGGCTGGAGGTGGGCGAACATCTGCGCCTGCGCACGTCCTACCCGCTGTTACCGTGGATCGGCGTGATCGCCCTGGGTTATG
This sequence comes from Pseudomonas soli, assembly GCF_021283165.2. NCBI lineage: Bacteria > Pseudomonadati > Pseudomonadota > Gammaproteobacteria > Pseudomonadales > Pseudomonadaceae > Pseudomonas > Pseudomonas soli. Next base: position 2,568,569 of record NZ_CP128543.1, on the reverse strand, counting down.
GGCTCGGGCCGTGGTTTTCCCGGGGCAGCGACGCCGGCAAGCGCCAGCAGCGCCTGCTATGGGCCGGCGTGGCGTTGCTGCTGGGGTTCGGTGCGCTGCGCCTGCTCAATGGCTACGGCGAAGCCCCCTGGAGCCTCTACGCCAGCGTAGGGCAGACGCTGATGAGCTTCTTCAATATCACCAAGTATCCACCATCGTTGCTGTTCCTGGCCCTGACCCTAGGCGTCGGCCTGCTCCTGCTGCGCGGCTTCGAGCGTGCCGGCGACGCCCGCTGGATCGGCCCGCTTGCGGTGTTTGGCGCAGCGCCAATGTTCTTCTACCTGCTGCACCTGTATGTGCTCAAGCTGCTGTATGTGGCGTGCGTGGCGCTGTTTGGCCTGAACCAGGGCGGCTATTTCGGTTTCGATGGCATGGGCGCGGTATGGCTGACCGCCGTGCTGCTGCCACTTGCGCTGTACCTGCCGGTGCGCTGGTTCGCCCGGCTGAAAGCGCGCCGGCGCGATATCGCCTGGCTCAAGTACCTGTAAAAGCGTTTTCACCCGACAGCCCGATGGTCTACCATGCCGCCCGCCGGTTTCCACACGGAATCAAAAGGGAATCCCGGGCTCGCCACTGGCGATCCAAAGGGAACTGCCCCCGCAACTGTAGGTGCCGAGCCTGCGCCATCGATGCCACTGGGTCTGCCGACCCGGGAAGGCTGGCGCCGGCCTGGACGCACCAGTCAGGAGACCTGCCGGCACGCATTCACCAACCGGCGGGGTGTCCGGGATGGTCATCCGCCCCTGGCCGCGTGCTTGCGCACGGCTACCCGGCGATGCCTGTCCGTGGGCCATTCCGTGCACCACCCAGGAGATCGCCCCACCATGCCGTACCGCCTCGCCGCCCTCCTCGCCGGCCTGTCCCTGTCATGCCTGGCCCATGCCAGCGCCACCCAATACCCGCTGACCGTCGACAACTGCGGCTTGCCGCAGACCTTCACACAGGCCCCGCAACGGGCGGTGACCGTCGGCCAGGCCGGCACCGAGCTGCTCTATGCCCTGGGCCTGGGTGAGCGGCTGGCCGGCACCTCGCTGTGGTTCAACAACGTGCTGCCGGAATTCAAGGCGCAGAACGACAAGGTCCCGCGCCTGGCCGACAACGAACCGAGCTTCGAGGCGGTGGTCGGCAAACGTCCGCAACTGGTGACGGCGCAGTTCGAATGGATGATCGGCGCCCAGGGCGCGGTCGGCACCCGCGAGCAGTTCCAGGAGCTGGGCATCCCCACCTACCTGCTGCCCTCGGACTGCGAGGGCAAGGACAACCTGGTGGGCGCCGACGGCACCCGCCTGCAGCCGTTCAAGGTGCAGAGCATCTACAAGAGCGTCAGCCAGCTGGCCGAGATCTTCGACGTGCAGGAGCGTGGCGCGCGCCTGAATGCCGAGCTTCAGGGCCAGCTGGAACAGGCCAGGCAGCGCCTGGCCGGCCAGGACCTGGCGCACACCAGCGCGCTGTTCTGGTTTTCCAGCGCCGACCTCAAGACCGACCCCTATGTCGCCGGCCGCCAGGGCGTGGCCGACTACATGCTGCAGACCCTCGGCGTGCGCAACGTGGTCGAGTCCAGCGAAGAATGGCCTACCGTGGGCTGGGAGACCCTGGTCAAAGCCAACCCCACCTGGCTGATCGTCGCGCGCATGGACCGCCGCCGCTATCCGGCCGACGACTACCAGAAAAAACTCGACTTCCTGCGCAGCGACCCGGTCACGCGCAATATGAACGCGGTCAAGCACGGCCGTATCATCGTCCTCGATGCCGACGCCATGCAGGCAGGCATCCGCCTGTTCCGCGGCCTGGACGTGCTGTCCAGCGCCTTCGCCAGCGGTAAAGCGCCCCAGCCATGAGCCGCCTGCTGCCCATCAGCCTTTTTGCGTTACTCGCCCTGTGCCTGGCCATGCTTGCCGGGATTGCCATCGGCGAGACCCGTGTCGGCGCCGAGGCGATCTGGCAGGTGCTGGCCAACCAGCTGTGGCAGGCCGGCCATGCCGTCGACCCGATCGACGCCGGCATCGTCTGGAACTACCGCCTGCCGCGCACCCTGGTCGCCGCCGCCTGCGGCGCGGGGCTGGCGACCTGTGGGGTGATCCTCCAGGCGCTGCTGCGCAACCCGTTGGCCGAGCCGTACCTGCTGGGCCTGTCTGCCGGCGCCTCGACCGGCGCCGTGGCGGTGGGGCTGTTCGGCCTGGGCGGCGCGGTGCTGTCGCTGTCGGCCGGCGCCTTCATCGGCGCGCTGGCGGCGTTCGCCCTGGTGCTGCTGCTGTCACGCGCCAGTGGCAGCCGCCATGACAATGCCCAGGTGATCCTCGCCGGCATCGCCGGGTCGCAGCTGTTCAACGCCCTCACCGCCTTCCTCGTCACCAAGTCGGCCACCGCCGAGCAGGCCCGCGGCATCCTATTCTGGCTGCTGGGCAACCTCAGCGGCGTGCGCTGGCCGTCGGTGTGGCTGGCGGTGCCGGTCGCCCTGTTCGGCCTCGCGATATGCCTGTGGCAGCGCCGGGCACTGGACGCATTCACCTTCGGCGCCGACTCGGCGGCCTCGCTGGGCGTACAGGTGCGCCGTACACAACTGCTGCTGATCAGTTGCGCGGCGCTGGTCACCGCGGTGATGGTGTCCATCGTCGGCGCCATCGGCTTCGTCGGCCTGGTCATCCCCCATGCCCTGCGCCTACTGCTCGGCCCCGGGCACAGCCGCCTGCTGCCGGCCAGCGCCCTGGGCGGTGCGCTGTTCCTGATCATCGCCGACATCCTCTCGCGCACCCTGATCACCGGCCAGGTGATCCCGGTGGGCGTGGTCACGGCCTTGATCGGCGCACCGGTGTTCGCGCTGATCCTGATCAGCCGCCGGGGGCGCCCATGAGCGTGATGACCACCATCGCCGACGCGCCGCTCACCTGCCAAGGGCTCGGCCTGCGCCTGGGCGGACGCGACGTGCTGCAGGGGGTCGACCTGAGCGTGCTGCCCGGCGAAACCCTCGGCGTGGTCGGCCCCAACGGTTCGGGCAAGTCCACCCTGCTCAAGCTGCTCGCCGGCCTGCGCACGCCTAGCAGTGGCCGCGTGCGCCTGCTCGGCGAAGCGCTGGAACGCATGCCGCGCCGGCATGTCGCCCAGCGCCTGGCCCTGGTCGAGCAACAGGCCGACACCCTGGACGCCATCAGCGTGTACGACGCCGTCGCCCTGGGCCGCACGCCCTGGCTCTCGGCCCTGGCACCGTTCGGCAACGATGACCGCGCCATCGTCGAACAGGCGTTGGCCGACGCCGACGCCAGCCACTTGCGCCGACGGCTATGGGGCGAACTGTCCGGCGGCGAGCGCCAGCGCGTGCATATCGCCCGGGCCTTGGCGCAACGGCCGCAGGTGCTGTTGCTGGACGAGCCGACCAACCATCTCGATATCCAGCACCAACTCGGTTTGCTGCGCCAGGTGCAGGCGCTGCCGGTGACGACGCTGGTGGCGCTGCATGATCTGAACCAGGCGTTGACTTGCGATCGGCTGGCCGTGCTCGATCAAGGGCGGTTGGTTGCCCTAGGCAAGCCGGAGGCGGTGTTGACGCCGGAGCGGTTGCTGGGGACGTTTGGGGTGCGGGGGCACTATCTGGTCGATCCGTATGATGGGGCGCGGGTTTTGCGGTTTCGTGCCTGAGTCGGCATGGAAAGCGCCGCTTACGCGGCACATCGCCGGCAAGCCGGCTCCCACACCGACCGCGCCAGCCTGAAACCATGCGCCATCCTGTGGGAATCGACTTGGCGGCGATCAGGCCGACTGGTTTACCTGCGGCAGCTGCCAGTCCTTCATCTCCTGCGGCGTCAGGCTGGCCAGCACCTGCATGAAGGTTTCGGTCAGCTCGCTGCTGACATTACCGTGGGCGCGGTAGTTGCTCAGCAGATAGCGCTTTACCGTATTCGGCCAGTTGTTCGCCAGATGGGCAGCCTTGATGATGCCCTTGGCGTCCTGATAGTTGGCGGCGGGCTTGACCTGGGTCAGCCGGCGCTCGAAGTGGCCGAAGCTCCAGTCGTCCTCGCGAGCCTCGAATTCGTCCAGCAGTTTCACCTTGTACAACGCAAGCTCGGGCATGCGTGATCTCCTTGTGATGGGGTGGAAGGAGACGGTAGGCGAATACGCCGGGAATGGAAATGAACACGGTGTTGAGCATGGCGGGTGTCGGTCGGGATGGCCTGTCAGACGCCGGCTGCAGGGGCCGGTAGCAAGGGCTAACGCGCGGGTAACGCAACCGGGCGCTCGCCCAGTTTCTGCGCCAGCCTCAACAGGTAGCCATCCGGGTCCTGGACCAGGAACTGGCGCAACCCCACTTCGACAGCATCTGCGCGATACCAGACCTCCTCGCACGCCTGGAACAACGGCCAGCGATGGCGCTCCAGCCGTTCGAGCAGCGGCGCGACCGCAGCGACATCAATCTGCAGGTTGATTCCCCGCCCGAAGGGCTTTTCCAGAGGCCCGGTGAGCCAGTGATCATCGGCATCGAGCTGCTCGAGCATCAACTGCGCGCAGTGCAGGTCAAGGTAGGCGAAACGCCGCTCCGGGCGTTGATAGCAATCTCGAAGCCCAGCAGCGATACCTGAAACGGATGCGGCCGCACAGGCAGCCGCCTTTGTAGGTAGTCATCGGGTCGCCTTCCTTGGGGGCCAGGATTGCCGCACAATAGCCAACTTCGCGCGCATGAACCGCCGTAAAAGTGTTACGCCGTATGGCATCCTGGCCTGCGCGCCCGCGCCACTGCTAAAGTGCGCGCCGCGGCCCTCCCGGCCCCAGCAATAATGGAAACCTGCCGATGGAAAGAATGATCCAGTTCGTGGCGGTGGTGGTGGTCTGTACCAGCATCGGCATCGCCTGCGAGCACTACGAAGTGAACCGCTACCTGAAATGGCTGCTGATGGCCCTGCCGGCGATTGTCTGGGTACGTCTGCGCAATCCGTTGCAACGCTGAACTTGCGCATGGGTTTGCAGTAAACTCGCAAGCCTTACCGTGCCCAAGGCTGCCCATGTCCCGCCTGACCCGATTGCTGTTGCCCGTGCTCCTGCTCGGCGCCCTCGCCGCCTGTGACCAGAAGCCCAGCCGCGAGGAACAGATCCTCGCCAACCTGCCCTTGCAGGAAGCCTACGACCACAACATCGAGCGCATGGCCGGACTGTTGGCGATGACTCACACCAAGGTGCCGCAGGAGCAGATCAAGGAGGTGCTGCGCAAGCACCTCACCGTCGAGGATCAGCGCCAGGACTTGTTCAAGCTGTACAGCGAGGAACACTTCAACGACGCCGAGTTCGCCAATATCGTCCAGGCGACCCGCGACCCCGCCAAGGCCAAGGAACTGGGCCAGAGTGACCAGGGCAAGCGCCTGAGCGAAAAGCTCACCCGGCTGATGCGCGAGAGCGCCAGCGACCCTCAGGTTCAGGCCCTGGCGCAAGCGCGCATGCAGGAGGTCGAGGATGACCTGAGCGCACTGGAGCAGGCCCTGCCCTGATACAAGGAAAGAACTGGAAACAACTGCGGCTGAGGCGGGTGCTGTGATTCTTGTGAGAAGCCGGAGTGCTCTCCATCATCCAATCCTGCAATTTCCCACCTGCATGGTGCAACGCGCGCCTAGCGCGTAAGGTGAGGCATCTGCTGCATCCCATGAGGCCAAGGATTGCGATTCATGTTCCCCTACGCTCGGCGCCCTGACCTGCGCTCACTCATACTCATGCTATGCGCCGTCACCGCGCTGGTGATGCTGCTGGCCAGCTACTTCGCCAGCTACCGGGTGCAACGCCAACTGCTGATCGACAACGCCCTGGAAGCCAACCGGGCGTACGCCGCAAAAGTGGCCGCCGTGACCGAGAACACCCTCGTCAACGCCCTGCAGCAACTGGCCTATAGTGCCAATCAATGTGCCCGGCACCCCGATGACGACAGCCTGGTACAGGCGGAAATCGACCGCCTGCAAGCGCAAAGCAACCTGTTCAACTCGACCTTGCGGGTCAACGCCCAAGGCGTATTGCGTACGCTTGCGCCTGCGCCGCTGCAACACCTGGCCGGCACCCTGACCCGCTCGGATGCCGCCCAGCAAGCCTTGCGCGAGCGCCGCACGCTGGTGTCCACGCCGTTCTTGTCGGCAGCCGGCAACCTGCTGGTGATCATGTCGCAACCGATCTTCGACGCCAACGGTCATTACCAGGGCTATATCGGCGGCAGCCTGTACCTGCGCGAACGCAACATGCTCAACAGCCTGCTGGGCACGCACTTCTACCAGAACGGCGCGTACCTCTACGTAGTCGATCGTAACCGTCGGCTGCTTTTCCACCCCGACAGCCAGCGGGTCGGCAGCCTGGTAGGCGACAACCCGCTGGTCGACGAACTGCCTCGCCTGGATCAAGGCACCCGGCGACTGATCAACAGCCAAGGCGTGGAGATGCTTGCCGGTTTTGCCACGGTGCCCAGCACCGGCTGGGCCATCGTTTCCCAGCAACCCCTGCAATCGACCGTGGCACCGCTGCGCCACCTGATCCTCAATGTCATCGCCATTTCCGCACCGCTGGCCCTGCTCGGCTGGCTGCTGCTGTGCTGGCTGACCCAAGTCATCGCTCACCCGCTCAGGCAACTGGCCACGGTCGCCCGGGGTACGAGCGAGCAGCAGACCACCGAGCGCATCCACCAGGTCCGCGCCTGGTATGCCGAGGCCGCGGAGCTCAAGCGCGCCCTGTTGTTCGGCCTCAACCTGCTGCAGGAGCGTATTGGCCGACTCAACCACGATGTCCAGACCGACCCGCTCACGGGGCTGTTAAATCGCCGTGGGCTGCAGCAGGCACTGCGCTTGCTGCAGGCTGAAAAACGCGGCTTCGCCGTTGTAGTGCTGGACATCGACCATTTCAAACGGATCAACGACAACCACGGCCATGACATCGGCGACCTGGTCCTGCATCGGCTGGCCGGCCTGATGCGTGGTACCTGCCGTGAGGGCGACCTGCTGTGCCGCACTGGCGGCGAAGAGTTCCTGATGCTCCTGCCGGGTGCAGGGCTGGAGGTGGCGAGCGCCATCGCCGGCCACCTGCGCCTGACCGTCGAGCACACCCCTATCGAACCTGTCGGCGGGATTACCCTATCGCTGGGCGTGGCCAACTGGCAGCCCCTGACGGGTGACGAGCCTGGCGATACCCTGCGCAAAGCTGACCAGGCGCTGTACCGGGCCAAGCAGAAGGGGCGCAACCGCGTGTGCATCGAACACCCGGTCTGACCTCTAGACAGCGCTGGCCGTCCACACCGCCAGCTCATAGCCATCCGGGTCGATGAAGTGGAAACGGCGCCCGCCGGGAAACGCGAACACTGCACGGCTGATGCGAGCGCCAAGTGCCTCGATACGCTGCTGGGTCTGTTCGAGATCATCGGCATACAGGATGACCAGCGGCCCGCCAGGGCAGACCGGCTCGCCCGTGGTGAATCCCCCGGTGATACGTCCGTCCCTGAATTCGGTGTAGGTAGGCCCATAGTCAGTGAAGGTCCAGCCGAACAATTGGCCATAAAACGCCTTGCTGCGGGCGATATCGGCCACATTGAACTCGATGTTGTCGATTTGCCGATCGTTGCTTCGTTCTGCCATGTACAGCTTCCTTGCGGGTGGGTGAGTGATGAACCCGATCCTAGTGGGATATTTCACAAATAACGACCCTAACTCGCGCCGCCACTACTGTCGTGTATCCGCCATGCCGTGGAAAAAGCCATGCACCGGCAGACTGCTGTAACATCCCGGGCTTCTGTTCAAGGAAGACGCGACATGCGCCGTTTGCTGTTCCTCTTGCTGGTGCTGAGCCTGACCTCGTGCGCCCCCCGCCTGCCCTCCCCAATACCTGCCGAGCCTGCCGCCACGCCACTGACCCTGCTCGACCACGGGCGCTTCCAGCTTTGGTACGACTGCCTGCGCGGCGAGCCGCACCGCTTCAGCTTCACCCTCGACAAGGACCAGGGGCATCTGCCTCGGGTCGATAACTTCCGTATCGACCGTAGCCTGCCCGAGGGCTGTAAAGGCCAGTTCTCGGCCAAGGCTTACTCGACACCCAAGGGCTACCATCGCGGCCATCTGGCGGCCAACAATCATTTCGACGACGATCGGACGGCGATGGACGCCTCCAACCTGATGAGCAATATCGTCCCGCAGTTGGCCTCGCACAATAGCCGCACCTGGTACCAGACCGAACTGCTGACCGAGTGCTATCGCGACCTGCGCCCGGTGACGGTAATCGGTGGCGTGATGTTCGGCCATGCCGGCGCGGCCCTGGACAACGATGCCTTCATCCAGTCCCACGGCATCGCCACGCCCGAGGCGTTCTGGAAAGTGCTGCTGACCGAGGATGAACACGGACAGCCCCAGGTCATCGCCTGGTGGATCCCGCACCAGGTGGATCTGGGCACAGACCTCGACCCGTACTTGCGCAGTGTCCGCCAGATCGAGACTGCGCTTGGCCCGGACGAGCCGCCGATCGAGGTGCCTGAGCACCTCAAAGATCGGCGCCCACCCCACACCTGGCCGCTGCCTGCGCGTTGCGACCGTGAGTGAGAGAAAGCTTTCCCCCTGAAGTATAAGGCGCAGCCACGTTAATCTACGGCCCCTTTTCAAACCGGTATACGCAGGTACCGGTGTTTGCCTCCAAGGACGTTCCCGTGTCGAAGATCCCGCTGTTCACTCTCCTCCCGCTGGCAGCGCTTGGCCTGCTCACGCTCTTGGCCTGCAGCGCCAACCCCGAAGCCAACGCGAAAGTCGACGCCGCCGCCCTGGCCGGTTTCACGGCGGCCATGCAGAGTGCCCTCGTCAACCGAATCAATGCCGCCAACCAGGGCACCCTAGTCGGCGTGGTCACGCTCAAGCTCACTCTGGACCGCAGCAACCGCCCCGTCGCCTGCAAGGCCGTACGCAGCTCGCCCGCCCATGAACGCCTGCTGCCCGTCTGGGTCAATGCCTCACCCTTGAGCCAATTGAAGCAACTGGTCGAGCACGAATGCTGGAGAACCACTTACCCACCCGTTCCCGGCAGCCTGTTCGAAGACGGTCATGTCGATGTGATCGCGCCCCTGGTACTCATGCCTCGTCTGCCAACCCCCATGCCACTGCACTGAACCTGCTTTCCGGTGCTAACAGGCATCCTGATGTCGCCCCCGACAAAGCACCCTCGCCTTGCCGCTTGTCTACTGGCCCGAGAACAACGACGCCGCGCCCCGAGCGCGGCGCATCCGTCCAGGCTGCCAAGACCCCCGGAGAGCACCCTATGTCCATCGCCCACGAGGTCCCACCCGCCACCTTGCGGCGGGTGATTGCCGCCTCGGCCATCGGCAACTTCGTCGAATGGTTCGACTTCGCCGTCTACGGTTTCCTCGCCACCCTGATCGCCAGCCAGTTCTTCGCCAGTGAGGACGCCAGCGTCGCCCTGCTCAAGACCTTCGCCGTATTTGCCGTGGCCTTCGCCCTGCGCCCTTTGGGCGGCATCGTGTTTGGTGCGCTGGGCGACCGTCTCGGGCGCAAGCGCATCCTGTCGCTGACCATCCTGCTGATGGCCGGCTCCACCACGCTGATCGGCCTGCTGCCGACCTATGCCAGCATCGGCGTGCTGGCCCCGGCGCTGCTCACCCTCGCCCGCTGCCTGCAGGGGTTTTCCGCAGGGGGTGAATATGCCGGCGCTTGCGCCTACCTGATGGAGCACGCGCCACGGGGCAGGCGCGCGTTCTACGGCAGCTTCGTGCCGGTCTCGACCTTCTCTGCCTTCGCCTGCGCGGCGGTCATCGCCTATGGCCTGGAGGCAAGCCTCACACCCGAGGCGATGAACGCCTGGGGTTGGCGTATTCCGTTCCTGGTCGCCGCGCCCCTGGGCCTGGTCGGCCTTTACCTGCGCTGGCGCATGGAGGAAACCCCGGCGTTTCGCCAGGCAATCGCCGAAGGCAAGGCGCACAGCCATTCGCCGCTCGGCGACACTCTGCGCCACCATGGCCGCACCATCGGCAACCTTGGCGCGTTCATCTCGCTGACGGCGCTGTCGTTCTACATGTTCACCACCTACTTCGCCACCTACCTGCAGACGGTCGGCCACCTGAGCCGCGCCCAGGCGCTACTGGTCTCGACCGTGGCGCTGCTGTTCGCCGCGGCCGGCTGCCCGCTGGCGGGCGCCTTTTCAGATCGTGTCGGACGGCGCCGGACCATCGGCTTCACTTGCCTCTGGGTAATGGTCGCGGTGTTCCCGGCCTACTGGCTGGCCAGCTCGGGGTCGCTGGCGGGGGCATTGCTGGGAGTGATCCTGCTGGCCATCGGCGCGCTGATGAGTGGCGTGGTCACCGCCGCGCTGCTGTCGGAATCCTTCCCCACCCGCAGCCGCTACACCGCCTCGGCGATCACCTACAACGTCGCCTATACCCTGTTCGGCGGCACCGCGCCGCTGGTGGCGACCTGGTTGATCGAACAAAGTGGCAGCCGCCTGGCCCCGGCGTTCTACCTGGTGGTGATTGCCTTGCTGGCATTGATCGGCGGGCTGGCGTTGCCGGAGACCGCGCAGGTTTCGTTGCATGAGGAAAACCCTGGCACCGACCCGTTGCAGGGATCCCAGGGGCTTTAAGCCTGGGTTAGCAAACATCGCGGGGCATGCCGCATCGAAGCGCCGATGCGACATGCCCCGCGATCGGCGTTATGCCAGGTCGAACCTGTCCAGCTCCATCACTTTCACCCAGGCCGCGACGAAGTCCTTGACGAACTTCTCCCTGGCATCGCTGCTGCCGTATACCTCGCTCAAGGCACGCAGCTGCGCATGGGAGCCGAACACCAGGTCGACCCGGCTGGCGGTCCATTTCACCTGGCCGGTCTTGCGGTCACGGCCTTCGAACGCTTCGTTGTCCGCCGAAGTCGGTTTCCATTCCACGCCCATGTCCAGCAGGTTGCGGAAGAAGTCATTGCTGAGCACGCCGACCTTGTCGGTGAACACCCCCTCCTTGCTGCCGCCATGGTTGGCGCCCAGCACCCGCAGGCCACCGATCAGCACGGTCAGTTCCGGTGCGGTGAGCGTCAGCAACTGGGCCTTGTCCAGCAGCAATTTCTCGGCCTTGACGCTGTAGCGCGCCTTGCTGAAGTTGCGGAAACCGTCGGCCAGGGGCTCGAGCACGGCGAACGACTCGACATCGGTCTGCTCCTGCGAGGCGTCCACACGCCCCGGGTGGAACGGCACGCTGATGCTGTGCCCGGCATCCTGGGCGGCTTTTTCCACCGCTGCATTGCCGGCCAGGACGATCAGGTCAGCCAGGGAGACCTGGTTCCCGCCCTCGCTGCGGATCTTCTCCAGCGCCATCAGCACCTTGTCCAGCCCCTGGTTTGCCGTCCAACCGTTCTGCGGTGCCAAGCGCAGGCGACCGCCGTTGGCACCGCCGCGCTTGTCGGAGCCGCGGAAGGTCGAGGCCGAGGCCCAGGCGGCGGACACCAGTTCACCGACACTCAGCCCCGAAGCCAGCACCTTGGCCTTGAGCGCGGCGATATCGGCGTCGCTGGGTTGAGGCCCGGCCTTGGGCAACGGATCCTGCCACAGCAGCTCCTCGTTGGGCATTTCCGGCCCGAGATAGCGCGCCAGCGGGCCCATGTCGCGGTGGATCAGCTTGTACCAGGCACGGGCGAAGGCATCGGCGAGCTGGTCGGGGTTGTCCTTGAAACGCCGGGCGATCGGCTCGTAGATCGGGTCGAAGCGCAGCGCCAGGTCAGAGGTGAGCATCGACGGCGCGTGCTTCTTGCCGGGATCATGGGCATCAGGCACGGTGCCGGCGCCCTTGCCATCCTTCGGCCGCCACTGATGGGCGCCGGCCGGACTCTTGGTCAGCTCCCATTCAAAGTTGAACAGGTTGTTCAGGTACTCGTTGCTCCATCGAGTCGGGGTCGAGGTCCAGGTCACTTCCAGGCCGCTGGTGATGGTGTCGCCGCCCTTGCCGGTCCCGAACTTGTTGCTCCAGCCCAGGCCCTGCAGCTCGAGGCCCGCCGCTTCCGGCTCGGCGCCGACGTTGTCGGCGGGGCCGGCGCCGTGGGTCTTGCCGAAGGCATGGCCGCCGGCGATCAGCGCCACGGTCTCCTCATCGTTCATGGCCATTCGGCCAAAGGTCTCACGGATGTCCTGGCCGGACTTCACCGGGTCCGGCTCGCCCTCCGGTCCTTCCGGGTTGACGTAGATCAGGCCCATCTGCACCGCCGCTAGCGGGTTTTCCAGGTTGCGCTCGGCCGACAGGTCGCGGTTCTGCTCCTCGCCATGCTTGGCAGGCTCGGCTACCAGGTCACCCTGGCCGGGTGGCTGGGCCTTGACCTGTTCCTTGCCGTAGCGGGTGTCGCCACCCAGCCAGACCTTTTCCGAGCCCCAGTACACGTCTTCGTCCGGCTCCCATACGTCGGCGCGGCCACCGGAAAAGCCGAAGGTCTTGAAGCCCATGGACTCCAGGGCCACGTTGCCGGTAAGCACGATCAGGTCGGCCCAGGAAATCTTGTTGCCGTACTTCTGCTTGATCGGCCACAGCAGGCGCCGGGCCTTGTCCAGGCTGACGTTGTCCGGCCAGCTGTTGAGCGGGGCGAAACGCTGCTGGCCAGAGCCAGCACCACCTCGGCCATCACCAATGCGATAAGTGCCCGCGCTGTGCCAGGCCATGCGGATGAACAGCGGGCCATAGTGGCCGAAATCCGCCGGCCACCAGTCCTGGGAGTCGGTCATCAAGGCTGTCAGGTCTGCTTTGAGTGCCTGGAAGTCGAGGCTCTTGAACGCCTTGGCGTAGTCAAAGTCCGGGTCCATCGGGTCGGACTTGCTCGAATGCTGGTGGAGGATCTTCAGGTTGAGTTGGTCAGGCCACCAGTCACGGTTGCTGGTGCCGCCACCGGCGGTCTGGTGAAACGGGCATTTCGATTCGTTCGCCATCTGCTGCTACCTTTTGGGTCGGTTCAATTCAGATTTCCGGGCGTTGTTGTCATTGCGCTGCCAGGTGTTGAATCAGGCGTTCGCCAAACGCGCCTGCCCCTCGTCGGTTATGGCCGGGCACGCCTGTGCGCCGGCTTTTCACGGAACCAGCAGAAAGACTAGCCGAGCCTGGGCAGAGGTCTAATAGAGCCGATGTTGCCCTGTGATAGTCTGCGCCTTTCAAGCACCAGCAGCAGAACCGGCCAGGATCAAGGGAACAGAAAACAATGAGACGGATGTGCGCGAATCTGCTTAGGGCCTTGATTGCGTGGTGCAGTCGGCATCGCGCCGCCGCCGTTGGCGGAATCGTCTTGAGCGTCTCTGCACTGAGCTTATGGGCCGGCCTTTTCCAGGACCTGTTCAAACCCATGATGGAACACTGGCAACAGGTCGCCGAACTCAGGCAACCCCTTGCAGTGGAGATCAAGACAGGCCGCACAACAGGCGCTCAATGGGAAGCGCAGGACAAGATGTTCGTGGGGGAACCTGACCTGGTCACGCTCCTGTTGAACCGCGTGCCGGTGAAAACCCTGGAGGTTGCACATACCGCAAAGGATCAGCGTTTCCGGGACTATCCACCCACCGCCCCATTGACCTACCACCAGATCCCCACCAACGTCCGATACCAAGTCCTGGACTTGGATGACGATGACATCCCCGAGGTGGTACTGACACTCACCAATCAGCTTTACTCCCTTCACGATGACCGGCTGATCAATGTCCTGATCGTCGACCCGCGGGGCCGGCTGCTCAGTGGCACGCCCGTTCCCCCTGAGGTTGAGGGGCTGCGCACGGGCGCGCTGTCACCCTACAGTGCCTACCGCAGCACCGGTGTCATGAAAGACCTGATCAGCGGAGACACCACGCCCGTCACGTTCGCCAACGGCTTTGCCGTACAGATCGAAGGCAAGCGCAAGTTACTGCGATTTTCCTGGGTCGTGGACAGCGCGAGCTTTGTCAGCGAACACCTGCATGTCACGCAGTCATTCGTCTTCAGCGATGGCCGCCTTCAGCCTTCAGGGGCCCCACAACTCTACATTTCCAGCCTCTGGGAACAGCCATGGGTAGATGAAACACCGGTAACGCTGGCTGAGGCGCAGAAGTTTCTGGACGATAACAACATGCCCACCTTTTCCACCATGATGGGTCGTCCTGATCAGCAAGCTACTCCACCAGCGCCCCTGCTGCCCGCCAGTCAGCCCTGAACCGGCGTGTGCGAGCCAGCCCCTGAACCGACGTCGGTAGACCGTTTGCACAACATGTCGCGTCCATCGGATTCTTCCTGGTATGCCTCGTCGCCAACCAGCATGGTCATCTTGATCTGGTCAACTTGGTCACGACCCGCGGCAAGTACAGCTCGCACCGAGGACCGGACCATGGAACCGGTGGGGTTTCCCTTGCAAAACGCGGCACGACTCTGACGAAATGCGCCTCGCGCCCTTTCGTACCGCGGCAAGTGAAGGCACAATGCGTGTCCTTTTTTTGGCCGGCCTGGCCGGGGGCCTTTAAATGATCAAGACGCCGTACTACCTCATCGACAAAACCAAGCTGCTGAGCAACATGGAGAAGATCGCCTACGTGCGCGAACACTCCGGTGCCAAGGCACTGCTTGCCCTCAAGTGCTTCGCTACCTGGTCGGTATTCGACCTGATGCAGCAGTACATGGACGGCACCACCTCGTCTTCGCTGTTCGAGCTCAAGCTCGGCCGCCAGAAGTTCGCCGGCGAAACCCATGCCTACAGCGTGGCCTGGGCCGACGACGAAGTCGAAGAGATGCTCGAAAACTGCGACAAGATCATCTTCAACTCCATCGGCCAGCTCGAGCGCTTCGCCGAGCAGTCCGAAGGCAAGGTGCGCGGCCTGCGCGTCAACCCGCAGGTGAGTAGCTCCGACTACCTGCTGGCCGACCCGGCGCGCCCGTTCAGCCGCCTCGGCGAGTGGGATCCAGAAAAGATCGAGAAGGTGATCGAGAAGATCTCCGGTTTCATGTTCCACAACAACTGCGAGAACGGCGACTTCGGCCTGTTCGACAAGATGCTCACGCACATCGAGGAACGTTTCGGCCACCTGCTGCACAAGGTCGAGTGGGTCAGCCTCGGCGGCGGCATCCACTTCACTGGCGAGGACTACGCGGTGGACGCCTTCTGCGCGCGCCTGAAGCAGTTCGCCGAAACCTACGGTGTGCAGGTCTACCTGGAGCCGGGCGAAGCGGCCATCACCAACAGCGCCTCGCTGGAAGTGACCGTGCTCGACACCCTGTACAACGGCAAGCACCTGGCCGTGGTCGACAGCTCGATCGAAGCGCACTTGCTCGACCTGCTGATCTACCGCCTCAACGCCAAGATGGCCCCCAACGACGGTGCGCACACCTACATGGTCTGCGGCAAGTCGTGCCTGGCCGGCGACATCTTCGGCGAGTACCAATTCGACAAGCCACTGGCCATCGGTGACCGGCTGTCGTTCATCGACACGGCGGGCTACACCATGGTCAAGAAAAACTGGTTCAACGGTCTGAAAATGCCCTCCATCGCGGTCAAGCAACTCGACGGCAGCGTCGAAGTGGTGCGCGAGTTCGGTTTCGAAGACTACGTTTCGAGCCTGTCGTAAGACAGGCTTTCATGAAGGAGAGCAGCTGAATTGAAGAAGAACGTTCTTATCATTGGTGCAGGAGGTGTCGCCAAGGTGGTGGCCCACAAGTGCGCACAGCATAACGACGAACTGGGTCGTATTGCGATTGCGTCACGGAACATCTCCAAATGCCAGGCCATCATCGACAGCGTCAAGGCCAAGGGTAGCCTCAAGGTTCCCGCCGACATCCAGGCCTTCTCGCTCAACGCCCTCGATGTCGAGGCGACCAAGGCCCTGATCCGCGAGACCGAATCGCAGATCGTGATCAACGTTGGCTCCGCCTTCCTCAACATGTCGGTGCTGCGCGCCTGCATCGATACCGGTGTCGCTTATCTTGACACCGCCATCCACGAAGAGCCGGGCAAGATCTGCGAGACCCCGCCGTGGTACGGCAACTACGAGTGGAAACACCTCGAAGAGTGCCAACAAAAGAACATTACCGCCATTCTCGGCGTCGGCTTCGACCCGGGTGTGGTGAACAGCTACGCGAAACTCGCGCAGCAGCAGTACTTCGACCAGATCGACTCGATCGACATCCTGGACGTGAATGCCGGTTCCCACGGCAAGTACTTCGCCACCAACTTCGACCCGGAAATCAACTTCCGTGAGTTCACCGGGCAAGTCTGGAGCTGGCAGAACAGCCAGTGGACCAGCAACACCATGTTCGAGGTCAAGCGCACCGACGATCTGCCGGTAGTGGGTTCGCAGAACCTGTACCTGACCGGCCACGACGAAGTGCACTCGATCTCGAAGAACCTGAACGTGCCGAACGTGCGTTTCTGGATGAGCTTCGGCGAACACTACATCAATGTGTTCACCGTGCTGAAGAACCTCGGCTTGCTCAGCGAGCAGCCGGTGAAGACCGCCGAAGGCCTGGAAGTGGTACCGCTGAAAGTGGTCAAGGCCGTGCTGCCGGATCCGGCCTCGCTGGCCCCGGGCTATACCGGCAAGACCTGCATCGGTGACCTGGTCAAGGGCACCAAGGACGGCCAGCCGCGCGAGGTGTTCATCTACAACGTGGCCGACCACGAGGAAGCCTACGCCGAGACCGACAGCCAAGGTATTTCCTACACCGCAGGCGTGCCTCCGGTAGCCGCCGCGCTGCTGGTTGCCCGTGGCCAGTGGGATGCCGGGCGCATGGTCAACGTCGAGGAGCTCCCGGCCGAGCCGTTCCTCAAGGCGCTGGACGTGATGGGCCTGCCGACCCGCGTCAAGGATGAAAAAGGCGATCGTCCGTGGGACGCTGAAGCCTAAGCTGCACGACGAAGGGGCGCCAGATGGCGCCCCTTCTGTTTAGGAGCTGTCTGTGGCAGCGGGCTTGCCCCGCACCGGCAGATCGTTACCCGCATTCGCGATGCCCAAAGGAACTGTCAGCATGTTTTCCAGCCGTACCCTCGTCCTCACCCTGGGCGTTGCCTTCATCATTCTCGACCAGTGGGTAAAACTGATCGCCCTGGTCGCCCTGAACGATCACAGCTATGTCTATGGCAACCAGAGCGTCTGGCTGGACCTGGCCCTGAGCCTCAACCCCGGAGCGTTCCTCAGCCTCGGCGCCGGGCTGGCTCCGTGGCTCAAGCAACTGGTGTTCGTGGTCGCCGTCGGCGTGGTGTGCGCCTGGGCCATGGTCTGGGCCTGGCGCCACTGGCAATCGGCACCGGTCAAGGCCAGCGCGGCCTGGTTCATCGCCGTGGGCGGGCTGTCCAACTTGATCGACCGGGTCTTTCGCGACGGCCACGTGGTCGATTACCTGGTCCTCAATATCGGCACCCTGCACACCGGCGTGTTCAACCTGGCCGACATCGCCATCATGGCCGGCGCCACGGTGCTGGTGGTGGACGGCATTACCCGGCCGAGCAAACGCTGATCCCGCCTCGCCAATGGGCCGTACCGCGGGCCGCCCCAAGCGAGACAAAGCCTGCGCACCTGAATGACCGAGGCCCTGCCAGCATCCGCAAGGCCTCAATCAGCTGCACTCGATCAGTTCTTGCGGCTACCGACACTCTCCAACTGCTCAAGCAACGCCTTGGCCAACGCCTTGTCGGAAAACGGATTCTGCCCGGTGATCAACTCGCGATCGACCACTACATGGGGCTGCCAGGCCTGGGCATAACTCATGTCGCCTCCTGCACCGGCCATGGCCTTGGCGGGATAGAACTGCAGACGCTGCTCCTTGAGTGAGCCCTCGAACACCTGCTCCTCAGGGTCGGAGAAAATGGTCATGCGATAGCCCCGGTACGTCCAGTCGCTGGCCGCCGGGGTTTCGCCACGGGCGAGCGCGGCGCGGTAGGCGACCGGGTCCTGCTGCGCCGACAGCAACGTGATCGGGCCGTGGCAAATGGCGGCCGTGGGCTTGCCGGCCTGGTGGAAATGACGCAACAGGGCACCGACGTCGGGGTTGTTGGCCAGGTCGATCAGCGGCGCATGGCCACCCGGGATGAAGATCCCGGCATAGCGGCCCATATCGCCAGCCAATACCTCCTTCACCGACAGCGTGTCGTCGATATCCGGCAGGCTATCGACCACCTGGCGGATACGCTGCATTTCGCGGGCATCGCCGCCGAAGTACATCGGATCGATCGAGCGCTCATCGACACTCGGCGCATTGCCCTTGGGCGTCACCAGCACCAGCTTGTAGCCGGCCTTGAGCAACTGGTCGGCAGGCACGCCGAATTCGTTGAGGTAGTAACCGGTGGGGTACGGTTTGCCGTCCTTGAGCTGCAGCTGGTTCTCGCTGGACAACAGCACCAGTACCTCACCCTTCGCAGCGGCGGCGGCCTGGCCGGCCAGCAAAGTACCAGCCAGTGCCAGCGCGACGGGAGCAATCATGTTCATGGTGTCTTCCTGATCAGTTGAATGGCGCGATATCCAGCCCGTGGGCAAGCTGGACTTGAGTCGGTGCGGCCAACCAGCCGGCGCTGGCGGCGCGATAGGCCTGGTAATGGGCACTGTTGCGATGGGCCTCGACGGCGGCGGCATCGACATACAACTCGAACAGCTCGAACGCCAGCACCTCGCCCTCGCGGACGAACAGGTCATAGCGCAGGTTGCCGGGCTCGGCGCGGGTCTGCCCCACCATCAGGCGCAAGGCCTGTTCTGTGACCTCACGGTGTTCAGGATGCGGCTGGATAGTGGCGAAGATGGCAATGGTCACGGGGCGTCTCCCTCAACAAGTTGGGCCCATCCTAACCATCGCGTTATGATTCGATAATTCGAAAGCACTTATTCCTGTGATTCGTTTTATGAATATCAGCAACAAGGACCTCAACCTGCTGCACCTGTTCCAGGTGCTCTATGAAGAGCGCAATGCCTCCCATGCAGCGCAACGGCTGGCCCTCAGCCAGCCCGCCCTGAGCCACAAGCTCAACAAGCTGCGCCAGCAGTTCGGCGACCCCTTGTTCGTGCGTGCGCCGCGTGGTCTCACGCCAACGCCCAGGGCCCATGAGCTGGCGCCCCGGATACAGCAGCTGGTTGCACAGCTACAGGACTTCTACAGGGATTGCGACGGCGATGATTTCCTCTCCCGCCCGACCCAGGTGCACCTTTACAGCACCGACTACCTGGAGCAGACCCTGCTGCCCAGGCTGCTGCCGATCCTGCGCACCCAGGCACCGAACCTGACCCTGATCACCCACAACACCCAGGGCAACCTGCCACGCGAGGCGCTGGAAAAAGGCACCTGCGACCTGGCCATCGCCGGTTTCTACAACGGTTTGCCGGACACCTTCCATCAACAGCGCCTGCTCAGTGAGGACTTCGTGGTACTGGCCGCCGCCGACAACCCACACCTGACCGAGGGCATGAGCCTGGAGGCGTTCCTGGCCTGCGAGCACCTGCTGACCACACTCACCGGCGACCTCGATGGCCGGGTCGATCACGCCCTGCGGGCTGTTGGTCGGCAACGTCGGGTGGTGGCCGGCCTGTCCAGCTTCATTGCCCCTACGCGTCTGGTGCGCGGCACCGACCTGCTGCTGACCTGCCTGCGCTCGCTGGCCATCGAAGCGGTCGAGCGCGACCCCGGCCTGCGCCTGCACACCCTGCCCCTGGCGCTGCCCCGGGTCGAAGTGATGCAGATCTGGCACGCGCGCACCCACGCCGACCCCTTGCGTCGCTGGTTCCGCCAACAGGTGTGGGAGGTGGCGCAGCAGGTCACTGCACCAGCTGGTTGATCTCGATGATCAGCATCAGCACCGCCAGCCACCGTCGGCGTGCACATGTCCACTGAAACTCTCGGACGGCCCGACGGGTCACAGCCAGTGCATGCAACAAGGATCACACCTTCAAGGAGACTGGACATGCCCTACCCCATGACATTCACACCCCCCTTCCGCCTGCTGGCCCTGGCCGGTGCCCTGCTGGCCTGCGCCACCTTGGCCAATGCCGACGACGTGCTGCTGGTCGGCAACAAGGCCGACGCCAGCGTGTCGGCCCTGGACACTGGCAGTGGCCAGGAAATGATCCGCCTGCCGGTAGGCACCGGCCCCCACGAGGTGGTGGTCAGTGGCAATGGCCTGCTCGCCGTGGTCGGCAACTACGGCGCGCAAGGCACGGCGAACAACAGCCTGAGCGTGATCGATTGGCCGACCCGGACGGTCGTGCGCACCATCGACCTGGGCGAAGACACCCGCCCCCATGGCATTCGTTTCCTGCCCGACAGCCAGCGTGTGGTGGTCACCACCGAAGCCAGCGAACGTCTGCTGGTGGTCGACCTGGCCCAAGGTAAAGTGCTCGACCGCATCGACGTCGGTGGCGGCAAACCGCACATGGTCGCGCTGTCACCCGGTGCCGACCGCGCCTACGTCAGCCATGTCGAGAGCGGCACGCTGTCGGTGGTCGACCTGCTGCACAAGAAGAAAATCGCCGAGATCCCCACGGGCGCCGGCAGCGAAGGCGTGGCGGTGACCCCCAGCGGCACCCAGGTATGGGTCAGCAACCGCGACGGCAACGAAGTGGTCATCGTCGATAGCAAGCGCCTGGAAGTCACCGACCGTATCCGCACCGGCCTGTTCCCGATCCGCGTCGCGATGACCCCGGATGGCAAGTATGCGCTTGTCACCTGCGCCAAGTCGGCGGAACTGGCGGTGATCGATGTGGTGGCCAAGAAAGAGATCAAGCGCATCGGCCTGGCGCGCGAAGGCGCCGAATACCGCCGCACGATGCTCGGCGAAGAGGCGCTGCCGATTGGCGCGGTGGTCTCGCCGGATGGCAAGCGGGTCTATGTGGCGATCAGCGGCGGCGATGAGGTCGCGGTGATCAGCACAGCCAACTGGACCGAGAAGGCCCGCTGGAAAGCCGGCCCCGAGCCGGACGCCCTGGCGATCGTGGTGCAGCCGAAGGAAGAGAGCTGAGCACCGCAAAGGCGCCTCGCGGGAGGCGCCTTTACACCACTGGCCTTGGCTGAATGGAAGAACCCGGCCAAGATCCGCCCCCTCTTGCGTTCACAGCTCAACCCTCCTTCTTGATACTGGTTCCGCCAACAAGGTGTGGGAAGTGGTGCAGCAGGTCACTGCACCAGCTGGTTGATCTCGATGATCGGCATCAGCACCGCCATGACGATCAGCAGCACCACCGCCCCCATGATCACGATCATCAGCGGCTCGAGCAGCGCGGTCATGCCCATGGCGCGGCGCTCGATGTCCTTGGCCAGGCTGTCGGCGGCGCGGTCGAGCATCGGCGGCAGGTTGCCGGTCTTCTCGCCGCTGGCGATCAGGTGGATGAGCAGCGGCGGGAAGACCTTTTCCACCGCCAGCGCCGAGGCCAGCCCGGCGCCCTCGCGCACCCGTGCGGTGGCCTCGCTGACACACTGGTCGAGGCGATCGTTGCCCAAGGTCTGGCGCGCCGCCTCCAGCGCACGCAGCAGCGGTACCCCGGCGCTGCCGAGGATCGCAAGCGTGGAAGCAAAGCGCGCCGTGTTCAGGCCCAACACGAAACGGCCGAGCAACGGCAGCCGCAGGATCCGGGCGTGCCAGGCCAGGCGCGCCGCCGGGGCGCGCAAGTAGACCCGCCAGGCCCAGACCGCCCCAGCCATCAGGGCGAAGCACAGCACGCCCCATTCACGCACGAAGTCACTGGCCGCCAGCATCGCCAGGGTCAGCCCGGGCAGGTCCTGACGTGCCTGGGTGAAGGCGCTGACCACCTGCGGCACCACATAGCTGAGCAGGAAGATGACGATGCCCACCGACACCAGCCCGACCACGCCGGGATAGATGAAAGCGGTGAGTATCTTGCCGCGCAAGGTGTTGCGCTCCTCGATGTAGTCGGCCAGGCGCTCCATTACCTGGGCCAGGTCGCCGGACTCCTCGCCCGCCGCCACCAGCGCCCGGTAGATTTCGGGGAAGTCCCGCGGCCGTTCGGCCAGTGCGTCGGCCAGGCGCATGCCACTGCGCACATCGCCGCGCACTGCCGCCAGCAACTGCGCCACAGGCTTGCGCTCGGCCTGTTCCAGGGTCGCGCCCAGCGCCGCCTCCAGCGGCAGGCCGGCGGCCAGCAGGCTGGCCAGCTGACGCGTGGCCCATGCCAGGTCGCCATCACTCAGCCGGGCGCTGAACAGGCCCGCGCCCTGCACGGCAGCGGCCTGGGCCTCGACCTCCAGCGCGGTCAGCCCCAGGCCGCGCAATTGCGCCATCGCGGCGCCCGGACTGTCGGCTTCGAGCAGCCCTTTGATGATATGCCCCTGGGCGTCGGCGGCTTCATAGCGGTAACGGTTCATCAGGTATCCCGTGTCACGCGCAGGATTTCTTCCAGGCAGGTGCTGCCGCTGTCGACCCAGCGCTGGCCGTCCTCGCGCATGCTGCGCATGCCGTTACCCCGGGCGGCGGCGCGCAGGGCCTGTTCATCGGCGCCCTGGTGCACCAGGGCGCGCACTGCGTCGTCCACGCAGAACAGCTCGTGGATGCCGGTGCGCCCGCTGTAGCCTGAGTGATTGCAATGCGCGCAGCCCACCGCCCGGTACTGCCCGGGCGTGGCCGGATCGGGCTCGCGGCAGTGCGGGCACAGACGCCGCACCAGGCGCTGGGCCAGCACGCCGAGCAGCGCCGAGGCCAGCAGGAACGGCTCGACGCCCATGTCGACCAGGCGGTTGACCGCCGACACCGCATCGTTGGTGTGCAGCGTGGCCAGCACCAGGTGCCCGGTCAGCGAGGCCTGCACGGCGATCTGCGCGGTCTCCAGGTCGCGGATCTCGCCGATCATGATCACGTCCGGGTCCTGGCGCAGGATGGCGCGCAGGGCCACGGCGAAGCTCATGTCGATACGCGCGTTGACCTGGATCTGGCTGATCCCCGGCAGGTCGTATTCCACCGGATCCTCGACGGTGAGGATGTTGCTGACACTGGCATCCAGCCGCGCCAACGCCGCGTATAGGCTGGTGGTCTTGCCCGAGCCGGTGGGGCCGGTGACCAGCACGATGCCATGCGGCTGGCGGATCAACTGGTCCAGCCGTGCCAGCACCGCGGCGTCCATGCCCAGCGCCTCCAGGCGCAGGCGCCCGGCCTGTTTGTCCAGCAGGCGCATGACCACGCGCTCGCCATGGCCGGTGGGCACGGTGGACACGCGGATATCGATGGGCCGCCCGGCCACGCGCAGGGCGATGCGGCCGTCCTGGGGCAGGCGCTTCTCGGCGATGTCCAGCTGCGCCATGATCTTGATCCGCGACACCAGCGCTCCGTGCAACGCCTTGCGCGGCGAGACCACGTCGCGCAGGGTGCCGTCGACCCGGTAGCGCACCAGGCAGTGGCTCTCGAACGGCTCGATATGAATGTCGCTGGCCTGGTCGCGGGCCGCCTGGGTGAGCAAGGCGTTGATCATGCGGATCACCGGCGCGTCGTCCTGGGCCTCGAGCAGGTCGGTGACTTCCGGGATGTCCTGCAGCAGGCGGTCGAGGTCCACCTCGTTCTCCGCCGCGCCCACCACCGCCGCGGCGCTGCCGGTATCGGCGTAGGCGCTGACCAGCAACGCGTCCATGTTCGCGTCGGTAACCGCTTCGACAGCCACCGCGCCAAAGCGCCGACGCACCTCTGCCACCGCCCAGCCCGGGCTCGAAGGGCAACACGAGAGTACCGCCCTCGCCTCGTCATCGGCCTGCAGCACCACCCGCTGGGCCTTGGCCCAGGCATACGGCAGGCGGCTCAACGGGCCACCTCGTCCACCGGCACGGCACGGATCGAGGCCCGTGGCGCCTGCGATGACACCGGCCGCGCGCGGCCCTGGTCGGGCACGCCCTGCTCCACCGGCGGCAGCAGCGGCATGTCCATGTCCGGCAGTGCCCAGGAGTGCTCGGGCTTGAGGTTGCCCTGGGTACGACGGATGAAGTCGTAGCGGTTCAGGGTGATGCTGCGCCCGGCCGCGGCATCGCGCACGATGTACGGGCGCAGGAACACCATCAGGTTGGTCTTGGTGCTGGCCCGGCGCTCGCTGCGAAACAGCGCGCCTACCCCCGGCAGCCCGGACAGCCACGGGATGCCCTCGTTGCTCTGGGTGTAGCCGTCCTGCAACAACCCACCGAGGACCATGATCTGGCCATCGTCGAGCAGGATGCTGGTGTCGATGGCGCGCTTGTTGGTCACCGTGCCGGCGGCACTCGAGGCACGCTGGTCGACGCTGCTGACCTCTTGGTAGACGTCGAGCTTGACCGTGCCGCCCTCGGAGATCTGCGGCCGCACGTTCAGGCGCAGGCCCACTTCCTCGCGCTGGATGGTCTGGAACGGGTTGTTGCTGTTGCCGCCGCCATCGGTTACGTACTGGCCGCTGACGAAGGGGATGGTCTGGCCGACGAAGATGCTCGCCGCCTCGTTGTCCAGGGTCAGCAGGTTGGGTGTAGACAAAACGTTGCTGCCCCCCTTGCTGGTCAACGCACGGGCCAGCACCTTGAGGTCGAGCACCTCGCCGATGCCGGGGATCTTCACCGTGCCATCGACCACGCCCACCGACAGCCCCTTGGGCAGCACATCGATGCTGCTCGGCCCCTTGACCAACCCGCTGCCACCGAGGTTGGCACCGCCGAACACGCCATTCTTGCCTAGGTTGCCGGCCTGCCACTGAATGCCGAACTCATTGGCGTCGTCCTCGCCGACCTCGACGATCAGGCTTTCCACCACCACCTGGGCGCGGCGTTGATCAAGCTGGTCGATGACCTCGCGCAGGCTGCGATACAGCGGCTCCGGGGCGGAAATCAGCAGGGTGTTGGTGGTCTTGTCGGCCTGGATGGTCGCGCCGCCGGCGGAGAACGCGGTGCCTTGGTCGTTCTGCTGCGCGCTGGCGCCGTAGCCGTTCGGCGTGCTGCCGGCGCCCAGGCTGTTGCCGCGGTTCTGGCTGCCAGTTGTACTGCTGTTCTGCGTGGCGCTGTTGTTGCCGGTGCTGGCGCCGTTGCCGTTGCCACTGCCGGCGGTGAGCATGCCGCCACCGCTGAGCAGCGCACGCGTGCCGTCGGCAGTGGCACTGTCGCTCTCGCCGGTCAGCAGCCCCCGCAGGCTCTGCGCCAGCTTGTCGGCCTGGGCATTGCGCAGGTACACCACGTGCAGGTTGCCGGCGCTGTTCTGCGCATTGTCGAGCTTGTAGACCAGGTCACGGGCCAGCTGGGTACGCTCGGGGCTGCCGGAGCGGATCACCACGCTGTTCGAGCGCGGATCGCCCAGCACGCTGATCTTCTGGGTCGGGTCGCTACCCTGGCTGTCGAGCAGTTCGTTGACCATGCTGGCGATGTCGCTGGCGATACCGTTGTTGATCGCCACCACATCGGTGTCGATGGCGCTGGGGATGTCGACCCGGTCAAGGATCTGCGCGACCCGCTCGAGGTTTTCGGCGTAATCGGTGACGACCAGGGTGTTGTTACCCGGGTAGGCGTTGATCGGGTTGTCCGGCGAGACGATCGGGCGCAGCACCGGGATGAGGTTGACGGCGTTCTCGTACTGCAGACGGAAGGTCCGGGTGACCATGCCGTTGCCGGCGTCGCGGTCGCCGCTCACCAGCGCGCCGCCGAGCAGCTTGGCGTCGGCCTGGGGCACCACCTGGGCCACGCCGCCGACATCGACCACGCTGAAGCCCTGCATGCGCAGGGCCGACAGCAGCATGGAATAAGCCTTGGCGGCAGGCACCTCGCCTTCGGAAACCAGGGTCAGCTGGCCCTTGACCCGTGGATCCACCAGGAACTGGCGACCGGTGGCGCGGGACAGGCCGCGCACCACTGCCTGGATATCGGCATCGACGAAGTTCAGCTGTACCGGCTGGTCGCCCAGTGGATTGGCCGGCGCGGGTGCGGCCACGGCGCGGCTGTGGCGCTGGCCGACCCGGGGCGGCGACTGGCGCTGCAGCGGGCGGCTCTGCGGTTCGCGGTGATCCAGGGTGCCCGCCGTGGCACCGGCTTCGGCCAGCGGACGGCCCAGCTCGCTGCTGGCCAGGGGACGTTGCACGCTCGGCGCGCTGGCGCAGGCGCTGAGTGCCAGGGCCAGGAGCAAGGGCGCGAACGGCAGTCGCGGTGAACGGAGGCACGTCATGAAGGGTCCTTAGCGCCATGCGCCTGAGTCATGCGAAGGGTTCCGGAAAAGGTCACCGGGCTGCCGGGCTCGCCGGGGTCCCGGCGCAATGTCAGCTGGCCAACACCGAGCCCAAGGCGCAGCGGCACAGACTGTAGCCAGGCCATGGCCGCCTCTGCGGGGGCCCGCTGCCAGCCCAGGTGCCAGGTATCGCCCTCGCCGTCGAGCAGTGACTGCGCCAGCAGGCCAGCCTGCTCCAGGCTCTGGCGCAAAGCCTGGGCGGTATCCGCAGGCCGTTGTGCCAGGCGCTCGCCGAGCAAGGCATCGAGCGCCTGCGCCTGGCTGCGCAACTTGGGTGTTTCGGCCTGCCAGTGGTCGATCCGGGCCAGGGCTGGCTGCACCAGTACCTGCCAGCAGAACAGCGCGCCGAGCAAGCCGCCTGCCAGGGCGACCGCACGACGCTCCCTCGCGGCCAGGGCTTGCCAGCGTTGCCGGGCCTGACCGCGCAGCAGGCCCAGGCGGGTCTTAATCGACATGGGCCAGCTCCTCGCCGGATGGGTTGGCCGCACGCAGGGTCCAGCCTTGCCCACTGGCCTGGCCTTCGATGCCGCGTGCGGCGAGGTCGGCCTGCCAGGCACTGTCCGCCGGGGCCTTGCCGCCATCGTCCAGGGGAGTGAGGCGCAGCACGCCATCCTGATAATCCAGCGCCTCGACATTGCCTGCCAAAAACGGCATGACCTGGCCGGCGCCGTCGAGCAAGACCGCCAGCCCCGAGCCAGCGCCACCCTGCCCGGCCTGCAGTTGCTGACGTGCCTGCTGCAGGGGGTTGAGCACTACCGGCAACTGCGGGAAGGCCATGCGCACCTGGGCGACCATGTGCGCACGCAACTGCTCACCCTCGTCGGCCAGGTGCGCGGCATAGAGGTTCAAGCCCAGGCACCAGATCACTGCCGCCGCGCCCCAGATCGCCAAGGTGCGTCCCAACGCTGGCGATTTCACAGGCCCGGCAAGCCCGCCGGCCAAATCGACTGACGACGCGGTATCCTCCTGCCGGGCGAACAGCCCGGCCACGCGGATACCATCGGCCTGCAGCCATGCCTGCAAGCGCGCCATCTGCGCAAGGCCCAGCCAGGCCACGGCGACGTTCCCATCTGCCTGGCGCGGCCCGTGCGCCACGTGGACCTGCCCGGCATCGCCGAGCACCAGCCCCTGGACCGCGCAACCCACCGCCGCGCTCAAGCGCTTGCCCGTCAGCGGTGGCAAGGCCAGGACCAGGGCCAGGCTGTCGTGCGCATGCAAGTGCAGGCGCCAGGATCCACCCTTGATCTCGCGCTGCAATTGCCCGCGTGTGGCCTGGCCGCCACGCTCGGCCTGGCGGTAGTCCAACAGCGAGGCATCCTCCAGCTCCGCCAACGGCGGCAGCTGCACATCAACCAGCGTACTCATGCGCCCACCCGGCTCCAGATGACATCCGGCAACTGCCCCTCGCGCTGGCGCAGCAGCGCCTGCAGGGGTAGTTCGCGGCTGCCCAGGCGCGCCTGGCCGCGCAGGCGGAACCAGTCGCTGTTGATCCCCACCCGCACATTGGCCATGGCCAGCTGCGGCATGCGCAAACGGTTGACGAAATCGCCCCGGTTGATGAACCAGCGCCCACTGTCGCGCTCGGCCACCAGCGCCATGGCCTGCTGCAGCGGCAGGCCCGGCACCTGCGCGGCGAGCACTTCGGCACTGGCGGTGTTGCCATTGATCCAGGTCATCGCCGGCAGCACCGTGACGAATCGGCGCAGGCGCTGCAGGGCCTCGGCGTCCATGCCCTTGAGCCCGACCAGGGCATCGACGCTGCGCAGCATCGGGCGCCTGGCCGGCAACGCCTCGGCGGCAACGGCCGGCGAGGTCGCACGGCCGCCTTGCAGGCCCTGACCGGCACTGCCGGGGGATACCGGCGGACGCTGTGGGTAGCTGTCGATCACCTGCCCGGCGATGGCCGTGGCCAGCCGCTCGCCGATGCCGATCAGCGCGCACAGACGCTGGAAGGTCGCCAGTGCCTCGCTGTCCACCTGGCCATCGACCACCAGGTTGCGCAGGTTGAACTTGCCCTGCTCATCCTCCAGTTGCCCATCGAAGCGCACGCTGCCGGACGGCACATCGCGCAACGGTCGCGTCCAGGGTTGGCCGCCACGTACCAGCGGATCGCGCAGGCGTTGTTCGAACAACACCCTGCGGCTAAGTTGCAGGCCGCCCTCCAGGGCCCATTGCCCCTGCAGCGCCATCTGGCGGTTCTCCACCTGCCGGGTCTGCAGCCCCTGGCGTTCGATCATGCCTGCGGCGATCACCGCCACCACCGCGGCAATCAACAGCGCACTGATCACGGCCATGCCGTCCTGGCGCGCCATGGCCGGTCACAACTGCCAGGAGCCGAGGTCGGCGTTCACCCCATCGCCCCCGGCCTGGCCGTCGGCGCCCAGGGAAAACACATCGATCTCGCCGTTGGCGCCCGGGTTCAGGTACTGGTAAGGGCGGCCCCAGGGGTCGTTGGGCAGGCGGTCGAGGTAGGCACGCCATTGGCCATCCTTGGCTTGCGCCGGCTTCTCCACCAACACCTTCAGGCCCTGGTTCTGGTTCGGGTAGGCGCCGTTGTCCAGGCGGTACAGCTTCAGTGCCTGCATCAACCCGCCGATGTCCTGGCGCGCCGCCGTGGCGCGGGCCTGGTCGGGGCGGTCGAGCACCTTGGGCACCACCATCGCCGCGAGGATCCCGAGGATCACCACCACCACCATGATCTCGATCAGGGTGAAGCCTTGCTGGCGCAAACGGCAGGCGGGAAGGTTGCGGCGGGCGATCTGCATCTCGGCATTCCTTGCGTGAGTTCGAATCGGGGGCCGATTGTGGCAAGGCGGTATGTCACGGATATTGAAAAAGCTCGGGAGTCGGCGTCGTCAAAGCGTCATCGGGCCGCTCTACAGTGCCGCTTTGCCCTGCGCGAAAGGTGCCCTGTGCGTGCCACCGAGGATGGTTTCACCCTGATCGAAGTGCTGGTGGCGTTGACCATCGTGGCGGTGGCCATGGCCGCCGCCGTGCGCGCCAGCGGCTTGATGACCCAAGGGAACGGGCTGTTGCGCGACAAGGCGCTGGCCTTGCTCGCCGCCCAGGGACGCCTGTCCGAACTGCGCCTGGAAGGCAGCGCCAGGCCGGGCGTCAGGCAGTTCGAATGCGACCAGGGCCGCCTGCGCTTGCGCTGCGAGCAGCGTGTATCGCGCTCGCCCCACGGGCTGCTGGAGGTGTCGCTGCAGGTGTTCGACAATCAACATGAAGGACCGGCGCTGGCGCGTTTGCAGACCCTGCTCGTTGCCGCCGAAGCAGCGCCCGCTACCTAGTGTGGTTCATGCAAAAAAATGTAACAGCCTGCCATTCGGCAAGCCCGGCGTCCGCGTCTAGGCTCAACCGTATGTGATGCCGGGCCCCTCTGACGGTTTGCGCCGCCATGTCGGAATCACTGTTGCCATGCAACGTCGACAATCAAGGAGGGGCTCATGACGGCTCTGCACACATTCCTTTTCACGCCTTTTCTCGGCACCAGCGCCTGGTTGTGGCTGGTCTTCATCACCATCGTCATCGCCTTGCTGGTCCTCGACCTCGGTGTGCTGCACCGCCAGGACCGCGAGATCGAGATGCGCGAAAGCCTGTTGCTGTATTCGGGCTACTTCAGCGTCGGCGTGCTGTTCGGCGTATGGGTCTGGTATGAACTCGGGGCACAGCCGGCGCTGGAGTTCTATACGGGCTTCCTGGTCGAGCAGTCGTTGTCGATGGATAACGTGTTCGTCATGGCGATGATCTTCAGCTTCTTCGCCATCCCCCGCCGCTATCAACACCGCGTGCTGTTCTGGGGCATCCTCGGGGTAGTGGTGCTGCGGGCGATCATGATCGGCGTGGGCGCCGCACTGGTGCAGCACTTTGCCTGGGTGCTGTATATCTTCGGCGCCTTCCTGCTGTTCACCGGGGTGAAGATGGCCCTGTCCAAGGATGACGCCCACCCGGACCTGGCCAACAACCCGGTGCTGCGCTTCGTGCGTCGGCACATGCGGGTAACCGACCAGCTGCATGGCCGGCACTTCTTCGTCCATCTCACGCCGCCCGGAACCGACCGCGCCATCCGCTATGCCACACCGCTGTTCCTGGCCCTGGTGCTGATCGAGCTGGCCGACCTGGTGTTCGCCGTCGACAGCGTGCCGGCGATCTTCGCCATCACCCAGGACCCGTTCATCGTCTACACCTCGAACATCTTCGCCATCCTTGGCCTGCGCTCGCTGTACTTCGCCCTAGCGGCGCTGATGCACCGCTTCGTCTACCTCAAATACGCGCTGGCGCTGGTGCTGATCTTCATCGGCTGCAAGATCTTCTGGCACGGGCTGGTGGGCAAGGTACCGGCCGGGATTTCGCTGGGGGTCACGTTCGGGCTGTTGCTCGGCGGCGTACTGCTGTCGTTGCTGCGCACGCGCAATCAGCAGCAACCGGCCGAACAACAACCCGTGCAGGACGAACCACTGCCCGCAGTGGACAAGCCGCCAACCACTCCCAGCGACAGCAATCCCGAGAAGAAAGGCCCTCACCTGCGGGTCTGATCAGGGCGCGAGCCCCTCGACGATGATCACCTGCGCCATCGCCGCACCCTGGCGATGGCGGCAGGCCTCCTGGTACAGGTCCGAGCGATAGCAGGCCACGGCCTGCTCATAGGAATCGAACTCGATCACCACGCTGCGCTGCGGCGTCGCCCGCCCCTCCAGCGCCTCGCTACGCCCGCCCCGGGCCAGGAAGCGCCCGCCGAAGGCGACGAATGCCGCCGGGGCGCGCTGGGTGTATTGCAGGTATTGCTCGGGGTCGGTGACGTCCACGTGGGCGATCCAGTAGGCCTTCATTCGTCGCGCTCCTGTTGCACGGTCATTTTCGTATTATGGTATACCATAAAACTTTCTTGACCAGCATGAGCGTGCAACATGGCCTTCAACAGCATCGAAGAACTCCTCGAGGACTATCGCCAGGGCCGGATGGTCTTGCTTGTGGACGACGAGGACCGGGAAAACGAAGGCGACCTGCTGATCGCCGCCGAGCGCTGCGACGCCCAGGCCATCAACTTCATGGCCCGCGAGGCGCGTGGCCTGATCTGCCTGACGCTGACCGACGAACACTGCCAGCGCCTGGGCCTGGAACAGATGGTGCCAAGCAACGCCAGCGTGTTCGGCACCGCCTTCACCGTGTCGATCGAGGCCGCCAGCGGCGTGACCACCGGTATTTCCGCCGCCGACCGGGCGCGCACCGTCGCTGCGGCCATGGCCGCCGATGCCCGCCCCGAAGACCTGGTACAACCAGGCCACATCTTCCCCCTGCGCGCCCGCGAAGGCGGCGTGCTGACCCGCGCCGGGCACACCGAGGCCGGTTGCGACCTGGCCCGCCTGGCAGGCTTCAGCCCGGCTTCGGTGATCGTCGAGGTGCTCAATGACGACGGCAGCATGGCCCGCCGGCCGGACCTGGAAGTGTTCGCTGCCCGCCACGGCATCAAGATCGGCACCATCGCCGACCTGATCCACTACCGGCTGAGTACCGAGCAGACCATCAAGCGCATCGGGGAACGTGCATTGCCCACGGTGCACGGCACGTTCCGCCTGGTGACCTACGAAGACCGCATCGAAGGCGGCGTGCACATGGCCATGGTCATGGGCGAGATCCACCGCGAGCAACCCACCCTGGTGCGCGTGCATGTGATCGACCCGCTGCGCGATCTGGTCGGCGCCGAGTATGCAGGCCCAGCCAACTGGACGCTGTGGGCGGCGCTGCAGAAAGTCGCCGAAGAAGGTGCCGGGGTGGTGGTGATCCTGGCCAACCATGAATCCTCCCAAGCCTTGCTCGAACGCGTGCCGCAATTGACTCAGCCAGTACGGCCCTACCAGCGCGGCCAGTCGAAGGTCTACTCGGAGGTCGGCACCGGCGCGCAGATTCTCCAGGACCTGGGCGTGGGCAAGCTGCGTCACTTGGGGCCGCCACTCAAGTACGCGGGGCTGGCCGGGTACGAGCTGGAGGTGGTGCAGAGCATTCCGTTCGAGGGCAATTGATTTCACGTGGCTGCAAGCACTGCCTGTCAGCTGGCTCCCACAGGGACCTCGCAATTCCTGAGACCCGCGCCGTATCTGTGGGAGCCGGCTTGCCGGCGATGGGCCGCAAAACGGTCCTGTCGCCACGCGGAGTGATGGCCGGTCAGCGCCGACCTCTTGCGAAAAGTTTGGAATACCATAATATGACATTCCGTAGACCTTGAATTCTGCCGGCCGCACCTACACTGACATGACGGCCATGCTCCACCCGTTTGACGCTGCTCCCCGAACATGATTGGCGGGCGACAGAAGCCCGCCTCGAATAACAAAAGCAACGAGGGCGTAACCATGCTGTTGAGCAAACGAGTAACCGCAGTGCTGTCCGCCAGCCTGCTGACCCTGGCCTGCCAGGCCACCCAGGCGGCCGACAGCCTGAACTTCGTCAGCTGGGGTGGGACCACCCAGGATGCGCAGAAGGCCGCATGGGCCGAACCCTTCAGCAAGGCGTCCGGCATCAAGGTGGTGCAGGACGGTCCCACCGACTACGGCAAGCTCAAGGCCATGGTCGAGAGCGGCAACGTGCAGTGGGACGTGGTCGATGTCGAAGCCGACTTCGCCCTGCGCGCCGCCAGCGAAGGCCTGCTCGAACCCCTCGATTTCAAACAGATCCAGCGCGACAAGATCGACCCGCGCTTCGTCTCCGACCATGGCGTCGGCTCGTTCTTCTTCTCCTTCGTGCTCGGCTACAACGAGGGCAAGCTCGGCGCCAACAAGCCGGTGGACTGGTCCGCCCTGTTCGACACCAAGACCTACCCCGGCAAGCGCGCCTTGTACAAGTGGCCCAGCCCCGGCGTGCTCGAACTGGCCCTGCTGGCCGACGGCGTGGCGCCCGACAAGCTGTACCCGCTGGACCTGGACCGCGCCTTCAAGAAGCTCGACACCATCAAGAAAGACATCGTCTGGTGGGGCGGCGGCGCCCAGTCGCAGCAACTGCTGGCCTCGGGTGAAGCCTCGCTCGGGCAGTTCTGGAACGGCCGCGTGTATGCCTTGCAGCAGGACGGCGCGCCGGTCGGCGTGAGCTGGAAGCAGAACCTGGTCATGGCCGATTTCCTGGTCATCCCCAAAGGCGCGAAGAACAAGGACGCAGCCATGAAGTTCCTGGCCAACGCCAGCAGCGCCGAAGGCCAGGCCGAGTTCGCCAACAAGACCGCCTATGCCCCGGTCAACGTCGACAGCGTGGCCAAGCTCGACAAAGACCTTGCGCCGAACCTGCCGACCGCCTACGCCCAGGACCAGGTGACCCTGGACTTCGCCTACTGGGCGAAGAACGGCCAGGCCATCGCCGCCCGCTGGAATGAGTGGCTGGTCAAATGAAAGTCGCCATCAATGCCCTGCACAACGCGCAAGGTGCCCCCAGCGGCACCGGCGCTCCCGGGGCGGCCGAGCGTCGCCCGCCCATCAGCCAAC
Source organism: Pseudomonas soli (assembly GCF_021283165.2). NCBI lineage: Bacteria > Pseudomonadati > Pseudomonadota > Gammaproteobacteria > Pseudomonadales > Pseudomonadaceae > Pseudomonas > Pseudomonas soli. The sequence continues at coordinate 2,534,953 of NZ_CP128543.1, read as the reverse complement.
GCTGGCGCGGCAGCCGCAACCTGCTGCCGGCGCTGCTGTTCCTCGGCCTGTTCTTCTTCGCCCCGCTGGTCGGCCTGCTGCTGCGCGGGGTGCTGGAGCCCGAGCCGGGCCTTGGCAACTATGCGCAGCTGTTCGCCAACTCGGCCTATGCCCGGGTGCTGTTCAACACCTTCTCGGTGGCCGGCCTGGTCACCCTGATCAGCGTGCTGCTGGGCTTCCCGCTGGCCTGGGCAATCACCCTGGTGCCCAAGGGCTGGGGTCGCTGGCTGCTGAACATCGTGCTGCTGTCGATGTGGACCAGCCTGCTGGCGCGCACCTACTCGTGGCTGGTGTTGCTGCAGAGCTCGGGGGTGATCAACAAGGCGTTGATGGCCATGGGCATCATCGACGCCCCGCTGGAGATGGTGCACAACCTCACCGGCGTGGTGATCGGCATGAGCTACATCATGATCCCGTTCATCGTCCTGCCGTTGCAGGCGACCATGCACGCCATCGACCCGATGGTGCTGCAGGCCGGTTCCATATGCGGCGCCAGCCCCTGGACCAACTTCTGGAAGGTGTTCCTGCCGCTGTGCCGCTCGGGGCTGTTCTCCGGCGCGCTGATGGTGTTCGTCATGTCGCTCGGTTACTACGTCACCCCGGCCCTGCTCGGCGGCGCGCAGAACATGATGCTGCCCGAGTTCATCATCCAGCAGGTGCAGTCGTTCCTCAACTGGGGCCTGGCCAGCGCCGCCGCCGCGCTGCTGGTGGTGATCACCCTGGTGCTCTTCTACCTGTACCTGAAGCTGCAGCCGGAGTCTCCGGTCGGCAACGCGAGGTAAACCGCCATGCTGCTTTCCCCCAATGCCATGGGTCGCCCGCTGCGCACCGGGCTGTACCTGACCACCGGGCTGATCGCCGCCTTCCTGCTGCTGCCGGTGGTGTTCATCATCCTGCTGTCGTTCGGCTCGTCACAGTGGCTGGTGTTCCCGCCGCCGGGCTGGACCTTCAAGTGGTACGCGCAGTTCTTCGCCAACCCCGAGTGGATGGACGCGGCGCTGGCCAGCCTCAAGGTGGCGCTGCTCACCACCTTCGCCGCCGTGGCGCTCGGCCTGCCCACCGCCTTTGCCCTGGTGCGCGGTCGGTTCCCGGGCCGCGAGCTGCTGTACGGGCTTTTCACCATGCCGATGATCGTGCCCCTGGTGATCATCGCCGTGGCGGTGTACGCGCTGTTCCTCAAGCTGGGCTACACCGGCACCTTGTTCGCCTTCGTGGTGAGCCATGTGATCGTCGCCCTGCCCTTCACCATCATCTCGATCATCAACTCGCTCAAGCTGTTCGACCAGTCCATCGAGGACGCCGCGGTGATCTGCGGCGCCTCGCGCCTGCAGGCGATCTTCAAGGTGACCTTCCCGGCAATTCGCCCGGGGATGATCGCCGGCGGCCTGTTCGCCTTCCTGGTGTCGTGGGACGAGGTGGTGCTGAGCGTGATGATGGCCAGCCCCGACTTGCAGACCCTGCCGGTGAAGATGTGGACCACCCTGCGCCAGGACCTGAGCCCGGTGATCGCGGTGGCCTCGACGCTGCTGATTGGCCTGTCCCTGCTTGTGATGTTCATTGCCGCCGCCCTGCGCCGGCGCGCCGAAAACGCCTGACTGCCCGGAGACAATGACAATGAGTGCAGTGATCAAAGACGATACCCGCAACCAGACCCTGGTCAGCCTGCGCGGCCTGAACAAGCACTACGGCGACTTCACTGCCGTAGACAACCTGGACCTGGAGATCCAGGACGGCGAGTTCCTCACCTTCCTCGGCTCCAGCGGCTCGGGCAAGTCCACTACCCTGTCGATGCTGGCCGGCTTCGAAACGCCCAGCAGCGGCGAGATCCTGGTCGACGGCCAGTCGCTGGTCAGCGTGCCGCCGCACAAGCGCGACATCGGCATGGTGTTCCAGCGCTACTCGCTGTTCCCGCACCTGAACGTGCGCGACAACATCGGCTTCCCCCTGGCCATCCGCAAGCTCGGCGCCGACGAGACCCGCAAGCGCGTGGAGGCGATGCTCAAGCTGGTACGCCTGGAACCCTTCGCCCACCGCAAGCCCTCGCAGATGTCCGGCGGCCAGCAGCAGCGCGTGGCGATCGCCCGCGCGCTGGTGTACGAGCCGCGCATCCTGCTGATGGACGAACCGCTCGGCGCACTGGACAAGAAGCTGCGCGAAGACCTGCAGGACGAACTGCGCCAGCTGCACCGGCGCCTGGGCATCACCATCGTCTACGTGACCCACGACCAGGAGGAGGCGATGCGCCTGTCCCAGCGCATCGCCATCTTCAGCCATGGCCGCATCGTCGGCCTGGGCACCGGCTACGACCTCTACCAGAACCCGCCGAATGCCTTCGTCGCCTCGTTTCTGGGCAACTCCAACTTCCTGCGTTTCACTGCCAGCGGCAACGGCGCCGGGCACTTCGAGGGCCAGCCGGTAACGGTGCGCCTGACCCCGGGCCTGGCCAACGACCAGGAAGCGCTGATCATGGTGCGCCCGGAGAAAGCCCTGGCGCTGACCGTTGAACAGGCGGCGCGTGAACCCTTGCCGGCAGGCTGGAACGAAGTCACCGCCACGGTCGCAGAGCTGCTGTTCCTCGGCGAAAGCCAGACCTGCCATGTGGTCACCCAGGGCGGCACGGCGCTGACGGTCAAGGCGCTGTCCGCCGCGGGCATGCCCATGCAGCCGGGCGACCAGGTCAGGGTGCGCTGGGCCGTGGCGGATGCATGCATCTACACCGACTGGGCCGAGAGCGACCTGAGCAAGGGCGCCGGGGCGCATTGAGCCAACCAGGGGCCGTGGCGCGGCCCCTCACAGCAACAGGTTGCCCCGCTCCTCCTCGGTCAATTGCGCCTTGGCCCGCTCATCCAGCGCCCCCGCGCCCAGCACCTGGACCGGGCTCTGGCGGTTGTACTGCGGGTTGAGGCTCGCCCCGTCCTGCCCCGGCACCAGCCGCTCGCCACCGAAGCCCAGCACCTGCACGGTGATCACCGACGGCAGGCGCTGGCGCGACGCGGCCTGTTGCTGGCGGCCCGCCTCCTCGGCCGCCTGGCTCGCCGACGACGCCGCGGCGCTGGCCGAAGCGATCGCCCCGGTATTCACTGCGGCCACCACCGGCATGCCCTGGGCATCGCCCTGGACCTGGATGTTGGCAGCGTTGACCACCTGCAGCGCGGCGATGTTGACGTTGCCCGACACGCGGATCCCCGCCTCGCCGGCATCGATGGTGCCCAACGGTGCGATCAGGTCGATATCCCCCGGCGCCACCTCGGCAATCGGGTTGAGCGTGGCGATACCGGCACCGGTGCTCGGCACGCTCGGCGCCAGGCCGACGTTGCCCCAAAGGTCGTAGGTGCGCTTGGGCGGCGTGTACACCACGGTGGTCTTCGAGCCGCGACCGGCGTTGATGTCGCCCTGGGCCGACCAGCCGAGGATCGAGCCGCCGAAGGTGGTCATGATCCGGCTCTGGCCGAGCAGGATACTGCCCTGCGAGTACAGCTGGATATCGCCGCTGCCCTGGGTGATCACCCCGGCGGTGGACGGCGGCGCTTCGCCCTCGATGCCGAACACCTGCTGGCCACCCGGGGTCAGCACCTGGATGCCACCGCCGAAATCGGTGTGGATACCCGCGCCGCCATAGAAGGTGGCGCTGCCGTCGTAGCGGATCGAATTGCCAGCCACGTCCTTGTCGGGGAACAACGCGGCGATCGCCTGGCGACCGCGCAGGTAGCTGCCGGTACGCGGGCCGTTGAAGTCGTTGTACTCGCGCCCGCCTTCACGCAGCTCGCTGAAGTAGACCTGCCGGGCAAAGATGCGCTGCTGCTCGGCGGGCAAGGCGGCGAAATAGGCACGGCTTGCGGCGTTGTCGCCGATGAAGCCGAAGCGTTCGCGCAGCCAGGCCTGCAGCTCCTGGTCGTAGACCTTGAACGGCTGGTCCGTCGGGGTCTGCTCCGTGCCCAGGTAACGCCCGAGCAGGCGGGTATAGTTCGGCCCGGTCTTGCCGGCGCCGACAACGATGGCGATGGCCGCGCCGTCGTTACCGCCACCGCTGCCATCGACCCGACCGACACTGTTGATCGCCGCCTCCTGATAAGCCGAGCCCACGCCCTGGCCGGACTGGAACAGGTTGCGCCCGGCGACCACTTCCAGCAGGCCAGGGCCGGCGACATTGAAGGTGCTCAGGCGAATGTCGCGCCCGGCACTGATCAGCGAGACATCCAGAGCATCGCCATGGATGACCAGGTTGCCCGAGGAATAGACGTTGCCTTGGTCCCCCGCCACCATGCCTGGCGCGCCGAAGCGCTCGACACCCAGCGCCTTGCCGGCGTTGACGATGTCGCGCCCCGCCATCACCCGCACCGGCCCCGCGCCCTGGTACAGCTTGAGCCCGGTCTGCTGGTACTCGATGATCTCGCCGCTGTTCAAGCCGACGATATCCCCGGCCAGGGCATAGAAGCGCGCCGGTGTCTGCGGCCGCGACCCGGCCTTGTAGGTGTTCAGGCCGTAGGTGAACAGTGGCGACGCATCCAGGCTCGCGGCGATATCCGCGCTCAGGTTGCTGGCCCGGTACACGTACGAGAAGTCCTGGCCAAGCATTGCCGGCCGTTGCGGCGTGGCGATGGCCGAGGTGTCGGTGCCCGCCTGGCTGATCACATAGCCGCCGGCATAGATCGACTCACCAGCGATCAACTGCAGGTCGCTGCGCGCCGAGGGCGCGGTCATCAGCGAATAGGCGGAGGTGGCGATGCCGCGCTCGCTGGCCGAACCGCCGTAGTACAGGCTGCCGTTGGCCGCCGTCACCCGCAGCGCCGTCGGGTAGAACAGACGGCCACCGTAGAGCGGCAGGTTGCGGCCCGGACGCAGCTCATCGAAGCTCACCGGCGTGACATTGCCGCCCAGGGCGAGCATGTCCACGGCGGTGGTTTCGCGCCACAACGAGAACCAGCTGTTGCCCTGCCCGGTGTAGCGCACACCGTTGTCGCCGAGGAAGCCGGTCATGTTGAACTGCGGCACCCGGCCCGGGTCACCGACACCCTGCACCACCAGGTCGCCGCGGCTGTCCAGGCGCACCGCGGCATCACCGGGCATGAGCGTCAGGCCACCCAGTGCCGCGGCCTTGGTCGAGGTATACGGGTCGTAGGCGCGCGACTCGCTGCTGTCATTAAAGGCAAAGCTGCTGCCATACACCTGCCTGACCACCCCGACGCTGCCCGCCTGGACATTCAGGGCACCGCGAAGGTTGACCAGCGTGCCGCCCAGGTCGGGGGTGACCCGCGCCATCTCCAGGGCCGCGGACGCCGGGTTGATGCCACCGGCCACCCGCAGGTTCAGGTCGCCGCCGCCGGTCTGCACCAGGCGACCATCCTCGGCGATCCGGCCGCTGCCGCCGACCACCAGGTTCAGGCCCTGGCTGCGCTCGGCCTCGACGCCCGCGGTGTTGCTGGCCTGCAACAGGCCGGCCGAGCCACCCACGCCGACGTCCAGGTTGCCACCACCCAGGGTGCCGATGCCGGTGAAGCCCACCAGCCAAGGTTCGGCCACCGAGGCCTGGGGCTGCTGGGCGAAGGTACCGAAGTTGACCCACCACGCCGCCGGGGTATCGGCGCTGGTCTGGCCCTGGCGCCACAGCCAGTTACCCAACGCGGCCGATGCTACTTGCGGCCTGGAGAGGGCGCCGCCGGTCTTGCTCGCCACCAGGTTGCCGGTAAGATCGCCCCCGGCCGTGATCCGCAGGTTGCCGCCCTGCTCCGGATACCAGGCGCGGTACAGGCTTTCGGTCAACGCCTCATAGGGCGCGCCGGCGCTGCCGAGCAAGCTGCCATCGGCCAGCCGGCCACGGGCCAGCTGATGCGGATCGACGCCGTCGCGCCACAGCGGCGGCGCCTGGGTGCCGGCGGTGTAGACGCCGAACAGCGAGTCCATGCGCCAGTCACCGGCGCTGAGCAGGTCAAGGTCGCCGGTACCCGTGCGCAACACGCTGAACATCAGGGTCTGCGGCGTGACCTCGATGCGCTCGGGCTCGGTCGGCGCGTCGATCTCCACGCACCAGCCGGGGATGGAGCACAGCTCCATGTCGGCGTCGGCCACCGGGGTGCCGGGCTCCATGCCATAGGTGTTGTCCGGCCCCCAGACCCAGATTTTCTTGCCCCCCAGCGCCTGGTCCACGCACCAGCCGGCAATGTCGCACAACACCAGGTCCTCGGGCGCCACCGGCGTGCCCGGTTCCATGCCGTAGGTGTTGTCGGGGCCCCACACCTTGATGCTCTTCACCGCCGGCTCGCACCAACCGGCGATGTCGCACAGCGCCAGGTCCTCGGGGGCGACCGGGGTACCGGGTTCCATGCCGTAGGTGTTGTCCGGTCCCCAGACCATGCCGGTGCCGCCAGCCCCGCCCCCGCTGCGCTTCTGCTGCGCGATGTAGTGCAGGTCGGCCAGGCGCAGCACGCCGGCATCGATGTCGGGACGCGTGATGCGGCTGTCGGCGGCGTCCAGGTCGGCGCCGGCCACCAGGCGCATCGACCACGACTGCGAGCCTGCCGGCAACATCTGCGCCAGCGCCCAGTTACGCCCCTGCTGGCCATTGCTTGCGGGGCGCAGCTCGATCAGGTCGACCCCTGCGGCGAGCTTGACATCGGTGCCCGCCGGCAGCCGCGAGCCCACGGCCAGGGTGAGCGCGCTGCCTTGGGTCAGGCCGCCACTGGGCAGGGCAATGCCCTTGCTCCAGATACCGCCCTGCACAGCCACGCTGACTGGCAGGCGGCTGCCGGCGTCCAGGCGCGTGCCCGAACCCAGGGAGACCGCCTCGCGCAGCAGCGTGCCGGCGGCGTACAACAAGTTGCCGCCAGCGTCACGTACCGCGGCCTCGAGTACCGTGCCCGCGGGCAGGGTCAGCGGCGCCGACAGGCTCATGGCGCTGGGCAGGCGCAGGTTGGCCGGCAAGGTGGTGGCGGCGAACGGCAGGTCGAAGTTGAGCAGGCTGCCTTCGGGGAACTGCGTGCCCTCGGCAAGCTCCACGCCGCTGCGCGGGATCACCAGGTCGCTGTCGAACGGCTGCTTGCCGGGCAGCAGCAACCAGCCCTTGCCGTCCATGCGCGCTTCGTCGCTGGCCAGGTCCAGCGGCATGAAGCCGTCACTGATGCTGCCATACACCTCCAGGTTGCCGCCGGCGCGCAGCACCAGGTTGCCTACCTCGCCCGAACCGTAAACGCCAGTCTTCGGCGTCAGCGGGTTGAGGCTGGCGTAGCGGTGGCCGGACAGGTCCAGGTCACCCTGCACCACCAGGTCGGTGCCGGCATCGACCGTGGCGATCTCCACACCCGGGCGCAGGTGCAGGGCCTGGGCGTAGCGGGCATTGTTCAGCCCGGCCAGGCGCACGTCGAGCAGCTCGCGGTTGCGCAGCAGGTTGTCGATGAACAGCACACTCAGGTCGTGCTTGCGGGTCAAGTAGTCCTGGTCGATGACCTGGATCGGTCGGCCACTGGCCGAGGTGCCGCCCGGCGCCGCGTCGATGTAGCGCTGGTTGCCGATCACGGCGATGGAGCGCGCGCCGAGAATGTCCACCGGACCACGCACGTCGATGGCGATGTCGCCCGCCGTATCGCCGCCCAGGCGTGGGGCGATCAGCTCCAGCGTGCCGCGCTGGCGGCCATCGCCCTGCCCGGAGGCGATGCCGTGGCGCAGGTCGATGCGTGCGCCGCTGGCCAGGGTCAACTGGCCCTGGCCGCTGTTGAGCTCGACCACGGCACGGTTCGGCGCATCGATAATTGCGCCGTAGCTGTCGACCCGCAGCACACTGCCATGGGCGTCAAGCAAGGCTCCGGCGCCCAGGGTCAGGCCTCGATTGGCGGCCAGGCGGATGCTGCCGACCTGCTCGCCGCTGGCATCGACATGGCCGTTGACCGTGAGCTGCCCGTTGTCCAGCGACACGTTGATCTGCTGGGCCTTGAGCTCATCGCCGATCATCAGGTCGCCGTGCTTGATCTGGAAGCTGCGCGCACCGAACACCTGGTCGCGGTTCAGGCGCTGGTTGAGGCCGGCAAAGTCGTCCAGCTGCCGGGCGCGGATATCGACCACCCCGCCCGCGTACGGGACCTGCGTGCCGGCAGCGTCGTAACGGCCACTGGCCGCGCCAAGGATCTGGCCGAGCAGCTCGATGCGCCCGCCCTGCTCGCCCAGGGCGATGGCCGTCAGGCGCCCGGCGCGGTTGCCGCGGGCACTGAGATCGATCAACGCGCCAGCGGCCTGGTGAATATTGCCGAACTGGCTGCCCAGCACCAGCTCGCCGCCCCAGCTGTGCTGGGTCACGTCATTGAGGGTCAAGGTACGCCCGGCCAGGTCCAGCCGCGCGGCGTCGCCCAGGCGCAGGTCGTCCAGCGCCTGCAGGGTCAGGCGGCCGCTGGGCAGGCTGAAGGTGCCATCGACCAGCAGTTGCCGCGCCTTCAGGCTCAGCTCGGCGCCCAGGGCCTGACGACCGCTGGCAAGCAAGCCACCGCCGCCCTGCACGCGCAGGGTGCCACCGGCCTCGATACGATTGAGCGAGCCGGCGCTGCCGGTCCACAGCGGTGTGTCCACCAGCAGGTCACCACCGCTATAGGCGAAGCTGCCGTTGGCCTGGTAGTCGCCACGGCGGTGGTGGACCAGCAGGCTGCCCTTGTGGTTGGCGCTCACCTGATGGCTGGCGTGCAGTTCCACGCGGCTGAAGCCCAGGGTCTGGCGCGCCATGTCGGCGCTGCCATCGGGCTGGCTGTTGGTGCCGTAACCGAACTCCAGGTCCTTGACACGGATTGCCAGCAGGCCATCGCCACTGCCGGCCCCGCCCGCGATCGGCGCGCCCGCGGCGTTGCGCGTGCCGCTCCAGATCAGCCGTTCGGTGCGAATGGTCGCCCGGTCGCCGGCCTGGCCATGGCCATAAATGGCCGGCACGCCGAGCACCAGCGCCTGCAGGCGGTTCTTGCCGGTGACCGGGTCGTAGGTGTCGAGCGCCGTGGTGCCGAAGAAGTTCAGCGAGTCGGACGCCGCCAGGGTCAGGGTCTCCAGTGCCGGCACAGCCTCGGCCGGGCTGCCCTGCAGCAGGCGGTCGAGCACCTGCTGGTTGAGGGTCAGGCCCTGGCCCAGCACGCCGTCCGCCAGGGCGCGAGCCAGCGCGTCGGCACTGCCGACGTTGATCCGCCCGACCGCCAGGCCCAGGTGCCGGGTCCCGAAGGCCACCCCGTCATCGAGGCTGAAGGTCTTGTCGGTGGCGGCGAACAACGAGCCGTCCGAATACAGCCGGGTGGTGCCCTGGCAACCGCCGGCGCTGCAACCGCCAATCAGGATGGAGCCCGGCGACCAGCTGCTGGTGAACTGCGACGACACCACATCCAGCCGCCCATTGGACACCGCCAGCAAGGCACGGCCGTTGCTGTTGATGAAGTAGCCGTCATTGGCATCGAACGGCACCGCGCCTCGGCCAAGGGTGACGATCCCGGCCCCCTGCTCGACGACGATGCCGCCACGCGGGTCGTTGTTGGTCAGGAACACTTCACCGGCCTGCAGCACCGCCCCCGAACGCAACCAGATATCACTGGTGCCTTCGAGGAAGGTCATCTGGTTGCCGCCCTGGCCGTAGAGCACATTGGCGCGGCCGCCCAAGGTCAGCCGGGGTGCCTGCAGGGCATTGAGCTCGCGGGCCGACAACACCGCGATGTTCTCGCCACTGGCCTGGCCGGCGCCACCATCGGCCACCACTTCGAGACCACGGGCGCCGAACACCGCCGCGCTGCCGGCATGACCGCCTTCGGCGGCGGCGAAGTTCACCCGACCAGCGACGCGCAAGGTACTGGCGGCCTCGGTATTGCCCTGCACCCGCAGGTTCAGCCACTTGCCATCGGCCTCGATCGCCGCGCGCGGCACGCCTTTGGCCACGGCATCGGCACGGGCGAACGCGGCGTAGGAGGTTTCGTTGTACTGCGAATAGCGCCGCAGTACGTCGCCCGAGGTCAGGATCACCTGGCTCGACAGCGGCTGGCGGATACCGGTGTTGGCCACCGACAGGCTGCCCGTGGTAGTCCAGGAGCCGTTGCGCATCGCCAGGCTGGCAGCGCTGCCCCCGGCCATGGCCAGGCCATTGAGCTCGACCCTGAACGCCCCCGGCAGCAGCGCAAAGCTGGCCGGCAGCAAGGTGTAGGTGCCCGCCGCCAGGCCTGGAACGCTGCCATCCAGGGTGATCTGCTGGCCGATCCCCGGCGCCGTCACGCCGGCCTCGCCGGTCACCGGCGCATAAGGGCCGGTGAAGCTCGGCACAATGGCGTAGACCGGGTTGCTGCCCAGCGTGGGCAGGACCAGGCGGCCCTCGCCATCGAGTTGCATCAGCGGGTGGTAGCGGGCGTCGGTGGAGCCGCCACGCCCGGAGACGAAGCCGGCGCCGGTCAACGTGCCGCCTCCGGACAGGTCGATCAGCGCGTCCAGGTGGATGTCGATGGACTTGCCGTTGAGCGATACCCCATACAGGCTGTCACCCGCCGCGCCCAGCAGCTTCACCGCCTGGCCTGCGAATAGGTAGCTCAGGCCATCCACCGTCCCGCCGTAGGGCATGACCAGCCCTGCCGCGCTGACCGAGGTGATGCTGCCCGGCAGCAGGGTGACGGACTTGGTGCCCCCCGTTTCCTGCCCCAGCGACAACCCGCCCAGGGGCGCGCGCAGCACACCGCCCTGCTCGACCCTGCCGGCGACCAGCGCCAGCCGGCCGAACACCGAGAACGGCTGGTCGGGTGTGCCTTGCCCGGCCCTGCCGATGCGCAAGGTGGCGTCGCTGCCCGTCTCGATCTGGCCGAAGGCGCCGGTGGTCGGGTAGATCTGCGCAGCGAGCAGTTCCAGGTCGGCATTGCTGCGCAGCAAGGTCCTGTCGGTGCCTTCGCCGACCTTGGCCAGTACCCGCAGGTCGCCCTGGCTGCGCAGGCTGCCAAGGGCAAAACCACGGCGGTCGAAGTCCAATACACCACCGGCGGCCAGCGCCAGGCTGCCATGGGCGCCGAGGGTCACGGCGTCACGCAGGTCCAGCAGGTGGGCATCGACCTGCAACAGCGCCGCGCTGCCTTGCGTCGACAGCCCACCCTTGAGGGTCGGCCGGGTCGCCTGGTCGGCGCTGCGATGGTTACTGCCGGCAAGCCGCACATAGGGCGCCTGCAGGTGGACGCGGGCGTCGCCGGCGCTCCCTTGGGCCAGCACCAGCGAGCCGGTGTACAGCTGCAGGCCGCGGGCCATGCGCAGGTCGAGGTCGCCGTCGAACGCCACCACGCCGTCGCTGAGCAGCGAGAGGCTGTCGAAGCCCCCTGCGTTGATCCTGGCGACGTCGAGCCGTCCCTGGCCATAGCGCAGCGGGCCGTCCTCGACGTTGGCCGCGCCCTGGGCAAGGACCAGCTCGCGGGGAGCCTTGACTCCGTCGACCAGGCTACCGTTGAGGTAGAGACCACTATCCAGCGCCACCTCCAGGCTGCCGCCTGCGGCGCCAAGGCCACCGGAAGCAGCGCTGAAGCTGCCGTTCAGGCGCAGCCCGTGGCTCGACGCCAGGCTGATGCGCCCGCCGTTGCTGGCCATGGCCAGCGGCCCCTGGCCACGGATATCCAGCGTGGCCTGGGCACCATCGGCGCGCAGGCGAGCGCCCTCGGCCATGTCCAGGAACAGGTAGGCGCCGTTGCTGGTACCTTGGTCATGGTCGATCTGCCCGCCGATGACGATGCTGCCGCCAGCGTCGACCCGCCCATAACGGCGACCTTGCGCATCCAGGGCGCTGAACGCCCGCCCGGACACATCGATCAGGGCTTGGTCACCCAGGCGGATCGAGCGTTGGTGCGCCCCTTCCGTCACCCCGGAGTCCATGGTCGGCAACCATTGCTGCAGCAGGCTGACACTGCCGCCCCAGGCATTGAGGGTACCGTTCAGGCTCAACTGCGCGGTGCTGGTCAGGCTGATGGACTGCAAGGGGTCGACGCTGATCGTCGCGCCGCGCCCGACCTCAAGCACCGCCGCTTCACGGCTCGCCTGGTCGAAGCGGCTATCACCCGCCGCCAAGGCCAGGCTCGCGCCGGCGCGCGGCTCCAGCTTGCCGGCCACCGCGTTCTGCGCCAACGGCGGCGCCAACACGATCAGCGCCGGATCGCCGAGCGGCCGGCTGGCGTCGAGCTGCTCCACCGGCCGGGTGACGTCGATACGGCTGCCGGCGGCCACACTCAGGCCATGGTTGCCGGTGATGGCGTAATGCGCGAAACCACGGTTGAAGAAGTCCTCGGCCAGGTGCACGCCGGTCTCGCCCTGCGCGCTCCCCCCCACGCTCACCCGCTCGGCGGCCACGGTCAGGGTGCCCGCACCGCTGCTGCCGTAACCGCGCAGCTCACCGTCGAGGCGCATCCGCCCGGTCCCGGCGCTGTTCAACGCGCTGCTGTGCAAGGTCAGGCTGCCGCCACTGCCACCGAGCAGGCGGTTGGCTTCGCCGCGTACCACGCCGCCGGACACGTCCATCACGCTGCCGCTGTCCAGCAGCACATCGCCGCTGCTGCGCAGGCTCAGGCTGCCACCGTTGCGCCAGGCGCGCTCGCCTGAGTCCGTGCCCTCGCTGCGCAGACCGCTGACATCCAGGCGCACCCCGGCGCCCACGCCGACCTGCGCGCGCAGCCCTGCCGGGGTGGCCAGCGCCTGGTCCTGCAGGCTGGCGAGAACACGCTGGCGGAGCACATCGCCCAAGGCCATCTGCCCGCCCCTGGCGGTCAGGTCGGCATTGACCTGGACTTGCGGGGCATAGAGGGTCAGGCTGCCGCCATCGGCCAGACGCACGGCATCATCGACCTCGATGCGCCGCTGGGCGGCAACACTCAAACCACCTAGCTCCAATCCGTTGAGCCAGTCGCTGTCGATTGCCAGCTGGCCACGGCGCCGCTCAGCCAACGGTGCCTGCAGGCCGACGTCGGCGCTCTGCCCCCCGGCGCCCTGGCGTATCAGCACCTGCTGCATGACCGGGGTCAGGCTGAAGCCGAGCTCCTTGGCGTCGCTGAGGTAGCCGGGCAGCTGTTGGCCGATCACCAGTTGCGCGCCCTGGGCCCGGGCAGTGTGTACCTGGCGATAGCCGTCACGCCCGCGTACCGGCGCCTGCACCTGGCGCTCATCCTGCCAGGTCTGGCCGATCAGTTGGCCATCGAGCAGCGCGCTCTGGGTCGCCACCACCAGGCTGCCGGCGTCGCGGCCCACGGTATAACCCTGCTCGTAACGCTGACCGGGGGCAATCAGCGGGTTGTAGAAGGTGCGGGTCTGGTCCCAGCGCGCGCTGTGCGCCTCGTAGCCGTTGTAGAGGCCGGTGTAGAGCAGGTCGCCCGGGGCCCTCGACAGTTCGTAAAGGCGGCCGTCCTCACCGCGCAGCCAGCTCTGGCGGATGTAGCCGTCCTGCACCGCCAGGGTGCCGCCGGACAGGTTGATCTCGGCACCGGCGCGAGTCACCAGGTCCTGGCCGGTAAAGGTCACCGTACCGCCCTGGGCCATCCACTCGCCGACGCTGTGGTTGCGCGTGCCCAGGTAACCGCCCACCTCGAGCAGGCCACCGGCGGTGTACCAGCGCTCGCTGGCATAGCCGTTGATGCCTTTCTCGACATGCACCAGCTCACGCACGTCCACCCACACATCGCGGTTGATCAGGCCGCCCTTGTCACGGTTGCCGGCCGCATCGCGCTGTTCGTTGCCCTGCACATTGATCTTGATGACATTGCTTTCCATCGCCACCTTGACCCCGAGGGCCCCGGCCACGTCGATGCGCGCGCCATCGTCCACCAGGCTGCGCAGCCCGGCACTGACGGCCACCTGGCCGCCGGTGGCCAGGGTCAGGGCGCCCTCCTGGAAATGCACGGTGCCGCCGCTGACCACCTCCACCCGCGACTGCTCGGGGCGGTCGATGACCTTGCTCAGGTTGTCGAAGCGGCCCGTGGCATTGTTGCCGCTGACCCCATCCACACCCTGCCGCGAGGCCTCGCGCTGGCTGTCCAGGGCCTGGCTGTCGTCGAGCAGCACGGCGGTGACGCTGCCCTTGCCGAAACTGACCGAGCCGCTGGTGTCGCTGGCCGGGTTGAGCAGGTGGATGCTGCCGCGCCTGTCAACCGCAGTGCTGGCAAGGGCCACGCCATCCTGGCGCACGGCATGGCCAGTCAGGGTGATATCACCGCCTGCCGCCTGGATCAGTCCGTTGTTGACCACGCTGCCGCTGCTGCTGCCGGGCTTCAGGCTGCTGGCGACCTCGTTGCCACGGGTGGTGGAGAAGGCGTTGGCCTGGGTGCCCCTGCCCCGGCGGATGTAGAAGTCGTCACCGGCGGCAAGCGTTGCCTGGCCCTGGGGTGTGATGATCTGGCCTTCGTTGTTCACCTCGCTGCCCAACAGCAGCACATAGCCGCCGCCCTCGGTGGAGGTGGCTGGGGCGCGGGTCTGCAGTTGCGCGCCACGTTGCACCACGACCTTGCCGCCGGCCTGGGTGAAGGTGGCCTGGCTGCCGTTGCTGTCGACATACAGCCCGCGTTCGCGGAACTGCTCGTCGCTGACCTGCGCCGCCGCCGCCACCAGGTTGCGCACGTTGACCTGGCTGCTGCCGTCGAATACCACGCCATTGCGGTTGACCAGCATCACCGTGCCCTGGGCCTCGATCTGGCCGTGGATCTGGCTCGGCCGGGCATTCGGGTCGTTGACCCGGTTGAGCACCGCCCACTGCGCCTGCTGGTCGAACTTGACCGTGGTGTCGCGGCCGACGTTGAAGGTCTCCCAGTTGAGAATCGCCTTGTCGGCGGTCTGTTCGATCAGCACCTGGGTCTTGCCGCCCACCTGGCTCTGCTGCGGCGCCTTGGCGTTCTGCCAACCCTTGGTCAACGGGTTCTCGTCGACCTTCAGACCGCCCTCGCCCAGGCCGTTGGGCACGGTCTGCGGCTGCACCTGCGCCAAGGTGCGGCCGGCGGCCTGAGCCGCCTGCTGCGCGGCGATGGCGGCCACGGTGTTGTCGAGGTTGCCCAGGGAGCGCTGGAACCGTTGCTGCAGGCGCTGCTGCTGGGCCAGCGGTGGCGGCGCGCCGGGCACCTGCACTTGGCCACCTGCAGCGCCACCACCGGCTGCGGGCGCCGCGCCCTTGGCCGCGAACCAGGCCGAGCTGAACGGCTGCGCGGCCTGGGCCGTGCCTGACAGCAACAGCAGCGCGATGGCCTGGGCCAGGGGCTTGAGCAGCATCGGCGCGTGGCCTGCAGGCTGGCGACGCCGGTGGGCGACGGTGGCTGGTAGGTCTGGCTGGTGCTGGCCGCGCGACATTGCAGGGTTCCTTGTGCAGGGTCATGGAAGGCAGGTCGGTGCGGCGGTGATGCCGCTTTGCCATAAGGCAGTCGGCCTGGCCGCAGACCGAAGCTTTGTCATGCAAAGTTCATCTGCCTGGGGTACGCGCACACGCGAAAACCGACGGTGCCGTGCCGGCCACCGTCGGTTGTCAGCCCGTTGCGGGCCTGGCGCTTCGCGTGACGCTTACAGACGGCCGATACCGTTGCAGACCGAAGCGTTGGCGATGTTGGTGCCTTCGTTGTAGCCGTTGTCCAGGAACACCTTCTTGATCTCGGCGGCGTAGGCGGCCGGCAGGCTGACGAAGGAGTGCTGGGCGATGGTGGCGGCCTTGGCACCGGTATACAGATCGGTCAGGAAGCTGCGGATGGCGGTGGCATCGGCGGCGGTCTGGTAGCACTGGCCGACCAGCAGGTTGGTGTAGCCGACGATCGGGTAGCCCGAAGTCGGTACCACGCCACCGGCGTTGAAGATCGGCACCCACTTGCTTGGGTCGGCGCGGTCGGCGGCGGTGCTCGGGGCGACAGCGGTACCCAGGGCGGTGCGGGCGTTGGCGGCGGTTGGCAGCGGCGCGGTGCCGGCGGCCATGGCGTTCTTGCTGACGCGGGCGACCACGGCGTTGTTGCTGGTGGCGACATAGTCAGGGCTGACGTAGCCGATGGTGCCATCGGTGGCGTTGACCGCGTTGACCACGTCGGCGCTGCCGGCGACGGCTTGCCAGGTGGCCGGTTCGCTGCCCACGTTGGCGGTGGTGAAGGTGCTGCTGACCACGAAGGACGATGGGCAGGAGTCAGCCAGGAAGCGCGACAGCAGCTCGGTGGTGCCGCTGCTGCCGGAACGGTAGATGACCTTGATCGGCGTGGTATCGGCGGTGCCCAGCACTTGGCCCCAGGTGGTGGTGGTGCCGGAGAACACGCCGCACAGTTGAGCGCCGGTCAGTTGCAGGTTGGTCACGCCCGACTTCTTGTAGGGGATGGCAACGGAGGTGCCCACCGATGGGATCTGCACCAGCTTGCCCCAGGTGGCGGCCTTGCTGCTGTTGTAGGTCGACAGTTCCGAAGCGCTCAGCACCGAGTCGCTGCCGGCGAAGTCGACGTTGGTGCCGGCTGGCTGGTTGATCGAGGCCGCTGCGTTGGTCAGGAACGCCGTCTTGCCGCCACCGCTGCCGACACCGGTGTAGCTGAAGTCGGCCGGCAGCAGGCGCGGCAGGCTCGAGGTGCCGTTGTAGAGGTTTTCCGGCAGGGTGGCGCCGCCACCGACAACAGCAGCCATGGATTGGGCCGAAGCCAGGGTAGCAGCCACCAGGGAGGCGGCGATCACAGTACGCTTAAACATGAAGCAATCTCCTATCGTCGTGTTCATACGTTGAGTGGGTCGCGCATTGCCGTGGCCACAGGCCGTATACCCTGATCCAGAGGGGCTGAGGCCTGTCCACGGGGCCAACATTCGCAGCTTGTGGTGACAGGCAAAGGAAAAAACATCGGGAGTTCGGCGGGGAAAGACTCGGGTGTCTGAGGGCGCTTTTCGGGCTTGTGGCGGGCTGGCCATGAGCCGGCACAGGCGGTACGGGAGGGGACGGTCCGGAGGATGGCGGATCAGGCACTCGGGAGTTTGGCCAAGGGGAGAAAAAACAGTGTGGCAGTGCCGGCCACTTCACAGTGGCCGGTTGGTCATGACCGGGTCTTCAGGGCGCGGCCACCTCGCTGGGCGATGCCAGTTGCAGGAGTTCGCTGGTATAGCTCCACTCTTCCTGGACCTTGTCCGGATGCTCGTTCAGGCGGATGCCGTAGGACGGAATGATCTGCTTGATCTTCGCCTGCCACTCAGGCGTGGCCACCTTGTCCTTGAACACCTTGTTCAGCAGATCGAGCATGATCGGCGGCGCGGTCGAGGCGCCCGGCGAGGCGCCGAGCAACCCGGCGATGCTGCCGTCCTTGGCGGTGACCACCTCGGTGCCCAGCTTCAGCACCCCGCCCAGGTTGTCGTCTTTCTTGATGATCTGCACCCGCTGCCCGGCCTGCCACAGGCGCCAGTCTTCCTTCTTCGCTTCGGGGAAGTAGGTCTGCAAGGCGGCGAAGCGGTCATCATCGGACTGCATCAACTGGCCGATCAGGTATTGCACCAGGTCGAACTCGCGCACCCCCACCCGCACCATCGGCCAGGTGTTGTGCAGCGACATGCTGGCGAACAGGTCAAGCAGCGAACCTTCCTTGAGGAACTTGGTGGAGAAGGTGGCGAACGGCCCGAACAGGATCATGCGCTTGCCGTCGAGCACCCGGGTGTCCAGGTGCGGCACCGACATGGGCGGCGCGCCGGTGGCGGCGATGCCGTAGGCCTTGGCCATGTGGCGCTGGGCGATGGCTGGGTTGTCGGTGACCAGGAACGAGCCGCCCACCGGGAAGCCGGCGTAGTCCTTGGCCTCGTCGATGCCCGACTTCTGCAGCAGGTGCAACGCGGCGCCGCCGGCACCGATGAACAGGAACTTGGCGTCGGTGGTCGCGGTGCCACCGTCCTTGAGGTTCTTGTACTCGACGTGCCAGCTGCCGTCGTCGTTGCGACTGATGTCCTGCACCTCGCTGGACAGCTTGAGGTCGAAGTTCGGCCGGGTCTGCAGGTAGCCCACGTACTGGCGGGTGATCTCGCCGAAATTGACATCGGTGCCGATCGGCGTCCAGGTGACGGCGAGCTTCTGGTTGGGGTCGCGCCCTTGCATCATCAGCGGCACCCACTTGGCGATCTGCGCGTGGTCCTCGGAATACTGCATCGGCTTGAACAGCGGGCTGGCCTGCAACGCCTCGTAGCGCTTCTTGAGGAAGCGGATGTTGTCGTCGCCCCAGACGAAACTCATGTGCGGGGTGGTATTGATGAACGAACGCGGGTTCTTCAGCACCCCCTGCTTGACCTGCCAGGCGAGGAACTGACGGGTGACCTGGAACGACTCATTGATCTCCACCGCCTTGCTGATGTCGATCTTGCCGTCCTTCTCCGGCGTGTAGTTGAGCTCGGCCAGCGCCGAGTGGCCAGTGCCGGCGTTGTTCCAGCCGTTGGAGCTCTCCTCCGCCACCTTGTCCAGGCGCTCGACCATCTGCATCGACCAACCCGGCTCCAGCTCGTTGAGCCACACCGCCAGGGTGGAACTCATGATGCCGCCGCCCACCAGCAGCACATCGACGCGCTTGCTGTCGGCGGCCTGGGCATGCAGCCCCAGGGCCAGGGTGAGGGCCGCCAAGGCCCATCTGGGCGTTTTCTGGATGTTCATGTGCTCTCCCGTATTGGTCATTCCGTGCGCCTGGAGGACAAGCTTAGCCGAGTGTTTTGCTCGGGCATGGTCGCTGTGTTTTCTGGCCCCTTGCCCCGCGACAAGGCCAGCAGCGCGAGTTCGATAATCGCCCGTTTTCAACGCTCCGGGATTTGACGAAACTAACCAGATAGTACAAATATCGATCTACTCAAAAACAACAAAGCGATACCCGCCATGACACCCCGAATCCTCGTGCTCAACGGCCCCAACCTCAACCTGCTGGGCACCCGCGAACCCGCCCAGTACGGCCATGAAACCCTCGCCGACCTGGCCAGCCTGTGCGCCGGCAGCGCTCGCGAGCTGGGCCTGGAACTGGAGTTCCGCCAGACCAACCACGAAGGCGAGCTGCTCGACTGGGTTCACGCCGCCCGTGGCCGCTGCCACGGCATCGTGATCAACCCCGCCGCCTGGACCCACACCTCGGTGGCCATCCGCGATGCCCTGGTGGCCTGCGAGCTGCCGGTGATCGAGGTTCACCTGTCCAACGTGCACAAGCGCGAGCCGTTCCGCCACCTGTCGTTCGTTTCCAGCATCGCCGTGGGGGTGATCTGCGGCCTTGGCAGCCAGGGCTACCGCATGGCCCTGGGCTATTTCAGCGAACAGCTGCGCGAGCACGCGGCATGAGCGCCCAAGGTATCCTTGCCGGCCTCATCGGCCGTGGCATCCAGGCTTCGCGCACACCGGCGCTGCACGAACACGAAGGCGATGCCCAGGCGCTGCGCTACCTGTACCGGCTGATCGACGCCGACCAACTGGGCCTGGACGACAGCGCCCTGCCGGCGTTGCTCGACGCGGCCCAGCGCACCGGATTCAGCGGGCTCAACATCACCTACCCGTTCAAGCAGGCGATCCTGCCGTTGCTCGACGAACTGTCGGACGAGGCCCGTGGTATCGGCGCGGTGAACACCGTGGTGCTGCGCGATGGCAGGCGGGTCGGCCACAACACCGACTGCCTGGGCTTCGCCGAAGGTCTGCGCCGGGGCCTGCCCGGCGTGGCCAGACGCCGCGTGGTGCAGTTGGGCGCGGGAGGCGCAGGCGCGGCGGTGGCTCATGCGCTGTTGGCCGAAGGCGTCGAACAATTGCACGTGTTCGAGGTGGACCCGGCCCGCGCCCAGGCACTGGTGGACAATCTCACGCAGCGCTTCGGCGCTGGCCGTGCCATGCTCGGTAGCGATCTGGGCGAGACCCTGGCCAGCGCCGATGGTCTGGTCAACACCACGCCGGTGGGCATGGCCAAGCTGCCGGGCACTCCCTTGCCGCCGGCGTTGCTGCACGCACGGCTATGGGTGGCGGAGATCATCTATTTCCCGCTGGAGACCGAGTTGTTGCGCCAGGCCCGGGCCCTGGGCTGCCGCACCCTCGATGGCGGCACCATGGCGGTGTTCCAGGCGGTCAAGGCGTTCGAGCTGTTCAGTGGACGCCCGGCGGATGCCGCGCGAATGCAGGCGCATTTCGCCAGGTTCTAGTCGCCAGGGAGCTCATCGCGGAGCATGCCCGCTCCCATGGAAGAGCGAGCGGGCATGCCCCGCGCCTGCATTCAGGCCTTGATGTAACGCATCACCGCCTCGCAGATCACCTGCTTGTGGCGTTGCTTGATCTGCTCGTCGGACAGGTCGATCTGGAAGATGTCGCCAAAGGTATGGCGGTTGGACACCCGGTAGAAGCAGAACGAGCTCATCAGCATATGCAGGTCGATCACTTCGATGCCGGGGCGGAACACGCCCTGGGCAACGCCACGGGCGAGGATCTTGCCCAGCGCGTCGAGCACCATGCTGCTCATCTCGCGGATCACCGGCGACTGCTTGACGTACTCGCCGTAGTGGATGTTCTCGGTGCAGACGATGCGCACGAAATCGACGTTGTTGGCATGGTGGTCGAAGGTGAACTCCACCAGGCGCTGGATCGCCTGCTCGGGCGCCAGCGAGTCGAGGTCCAGGCTGTGCTCGGTCTTGCGGATGTCGCCGTAGAGCTTGACCAGGCACTCGACGTACAACTGCTCCTTGCTGCCGAAGTAGTAGTAGATCATGCGCTTGGAGGTGGCGGTGCGCTCGGCGATGGCATCGACCCGGGCACCCGCCAGGCCTTGCTGGACGAACTCGGTGATGGCGGCCTGGAGAATGTTCTCGCGGGTCTTTTCCGGATTGTTCTTGCGCGTCTTGCGCAGGCCTTCGACTTCAGGCTTGACGACCGAATCACTCATACCGACTCACAGGCTCGTTGTAGTAATCCGGGCAATTATCCGTGAGCCGGGCGATGCTGGGAAGCGCAGTGTTGGTCGGCTGGTCAGGTTTGGCCTAGAGCCCCGTCGCCGGCCAAGGGCCTGGCTCACAACACAACCTTGCGCCCTGCCCCGCTGCGCGCCTTGGCCATCGCTGCCAGACGCACCGCCACGTTGGCCGCGCCATAGCCGGCATAGCCGCCCTTGCGCTGCAGGATCTCGAAGAAGAAGCGCCCTTCGAACGGCTCGGTGTACACATGGAACAGCTCGCCGCCCTGGACATCACGGTCGTACAGCACGTTGTAGTACGCCAGCTCGCTGAGGAACTCGTCGTCGAAATCGAAGCGCGCCGCCAGGTCGTCGTAGTAGTTCAGCGGGATCTCCAGCAACGGCACGCCGGCCTCCTTGGCCCTGGCCACCTCGCGGAAGATGTCGTCGCAGTCGAAGGCGACGTGGTGCACGCCGGAGCCGCGATAGCTGTCCAGGGCATGGGCGATGGCGGTGTTGCGGTTCTCCGAGATGTTCAGTGGCAACCGTAGGGTGCCGCAGTGGCTGCGCAGGGCACGGCTCTTGACCAGGCCATAGGGGTCAGGCAACACCACCTCGTCGTCGGCGGTGAAGTCGAACAGGCTCTTGTAGAACAGCACCCAACTGTCCAGGGCCTCGGCCGGCAACGCCAGGGCCATGTGGTCGATACGTTTGAGGCCACCGCTGGCGCGGGCTGTCGGGTCCAGGCGGAAATCGGTGTCGTAGAGGGCCTGGCCGTTGCCGTCGGGCTGCACCAGGTACAACAGGCTGCCGTCCGGCGCGCGCACCGCCGGGATCTCGCGCTCGTTGGGGCCGACCAGGCCGCGGAACGGCTGGCCACGGTAGGCCATGGCGCGCTGCAGGGCGTCCTGGCAAGCGTTGACCCGCAACGCCGTGGCGCACAACGACGGGCCATGGGCTTCGAAGAAGTTGTGGGCGAACGAATAAGGTTCGCCATTGAGGACGATGTTGATATCGCCCTGGCGCAGCAGACGCACGGCTTTGCTGCGGTGCTCGCCCGCTTCGGCGAAGCCCAGGCGCTTGAGCCATGCGCCCAGGCGTGCGCCGACCGCCTCGTCGACGGCGAACTCGAGGAACTCCACGCCGTCGTAGCGGCTGGCGGCCGGCGGCGCGAACAGCACGCCCGGTTCGACCGCCCGCGCCTCGCGCTCGAGCTGGCGGCGGGTCTTTTCCTCCAGGTACAGCAGCGAGCGCAGGCCATCGGCGGCGTTCTGCCGGGGTGGCGCTGCGCGGAAACCGTCATTGAAGATCTCCAGCGACAGCGGGCCGCGATAGCCGCTGGCCAGGACCGGCGCGAGGAAGCCCGCCAGGTCCATTTCCCCCTGCCCGGGGAAGCAGCGGAAGTGCCGGCTCCATTCCAGCACGTCCATGGCCAGGATCGGCGCATCAGCCATCTGCACGAAGAAGATCTTCTCGCCGGGGATATCGCGGATGCCGCTGGGGTCGCCGTTGAGCGACAGCGTATGGAAGCTGTCGAGGATCACCCCCAGCGCCGGGTGGTCGGCCTGGCGCACCAGGTTCCACACCTGTTGCCAGGTATTGATATGGCGACCCCAGGCCAGGGCCTCGTAGCCGATGCGCAGGCCCCGCGCGCCGGCATGCTCGGCGAGCAGGCGCAGGTCGTCCACCAGCAGCTGTTCGTCGCCCAGGGCGTCGGGCTGGACATTGCTGCACACCAGCACCAGGTCGGTGCCCAGTTCCTGCATCAGGTCGAACTTGCGCTCGGCGCGGTCGAGATTCTTGCGCAGGCGGTCACGGCGGCAGCCCTCGAAATCGCGGAACGGCTGGAACAGGGTGATGGCCAGCCCCAGGTCGGCGCACAACTGGCGCACCTCGCGGGGGCTGCCGGCGTAGTACAGCAGGTCGTTCTCGAAGATCTCGACGCCGTCGAAACCGGCGGCGGCGATGGCCTCGAGTTTTTCCGGCAGGGTGCCGCTCAAGGAAACGGTGGCGATCGAACGGTGCATGGCGGGTGTTCCTTGTTATTGAGTGAGGCCTGCACGATCGATTATTCGCAGGTAAAGTCGCCCCGGCAACGAACTTTGTACGGAACAGTTAGTTTTTGTTCGATTACCGAACAAAACCCGTTCCAGCGAATTGCTTCACCCACCCCCGTGAACAACCATGAACACCAGTCGCAGGCCCGCCAGCCCTTCTCGCCGCAACGCCGGTCGTTCGGCGGAACCTGCGCTGCACTACCCAACGTCACCACATAATAAGTTCAAGAAAACGGGTACCGAACTATGCACACCTTGCTCGCCCTGCGATCCGCGCCGCCTCGTTCGTCTTCTCCATACAGCCCCTGCCCGCGCCTCAAGCGCTGACCAATCCGGCCCCTGACAAGAACAACGGAGACAACATGGCCCGCTCAAGCTCCCAAGCCAAGAAAGCCACCGCCAGCGGATGGATCGGCTCTGCCCTCGAGTATTACGACTTCTTCATCTACGCCCAGGCCGCGGCGCTGATCTTCCCGCAGATCTTCTTCCCGTCCGCCGACCCGAAGATGGCCATCATCGCCTCGCTGGCCACCTACGGCGTGGGTTACCTGGCGCGCCCGGTCGGCGCCTTCGTGCTTGGCCACTGGGGCGACACCCGCGGGCGCAAGAACGTGCTGCTGCTGTGCATGTTCCTGATGGGCCTATCGACCATGGCCGTGGGCCTGCTGCCGACCTACCACGATGTCGGCCTGCTGGCCCCGGCGCTGCTGGTACTGCTGCGCCTGGTCCAGGGCTTCGCCGTGGCCGGCGAGATCTCCGGCGCCAGCTCGATGATCATGGAGCACGCGCCGTTCGGCCGCCGTGGCTACTACGCCAGCTACACCCTGCAAGGGGTGCAGGCCGGCCAGGTGATGGCCGCCGCGGTGTTCCTGCCGCTGGCCTACTTCATGCCCAGCGAGGCCTTCAACGACTGGGGCTGGCGCATTCCGTTCCTGATGAGCGCGCTGGTGCTGGTAGCTGGCTTCATCATTCGCAAGGAGGTCCACGAGACCCCGGCCTTCGTTAGGGAAGAGAAACAGGACAAGGTGGCCAAGTCGCCGATCAGCGAGGCCTTCCGCCACAGCTGGAAGCACATGGTGCTGGTTATGTTCATGGCGCTGATGAACGTGATCCCGGTGGTCGCCACCATCTTCGGCGCGGCCTACGCGGTGCAGCCGGCCTACGGCATCGGCTTCGACAAGAGCGTGTACCTGTGGATCCCGGTGGTGGGCAACATCGTCGCGGTGCTGGTGATCCCCTTCGTCGGCAACCTTAGCGACAGGATCGGCCGGCGCCCGACCATGATCGCCGGTTGCCTGGGCTCGGGCCTGCTGGCGTTCGTCTATCTGTATGCGATCAGCATCCAGAACGTGCCGCTGGCCTTCGCCGCCTCGATCGTCATGTGGGGCATGGTCTACCAGGGCTACAACGCGGTGTTCCCGAGCTTCTATCCGGAGCTGTTCCACACCCGCTACCGGGTCTCGGCCATGGCCATCGCGCAGAACCTCGGCACCATGATCACCGCCATGCTGCCGGCGTTGTTCGCCGCAGTCGCGCCGCCGGGTTCGGACAATATCCCGCTGGTGGTCGGCGGGCTGGCGTTTCTCATCACCTGCGTGTGCGCGCTGGCCGCCTACCTGGCACCGGAAACCCACCGGCTGGCAATGGAAGACCTGGGCAACCCGCAGGCACAACCCATGGCGCGGGAAGCCTATGAAGCGAGCCGCAAGGGCAGCCTGAAAGTGTTCGGCCACTGACATCGGCGGTGCCGAAAAAAAGACGCCTCGTCAGAGGCGTCAAGACATTCACCAGCAACCAAAGGAGCACGGGGCTTCTCAAGGTGAATCCGGGTGGTTCAGAGAATCGACAACGGGTACTCGACGATCACCCGCACCTCGTCCAGGTCCGACTCGAAGGCCGTCGCCCGGGTGGTGGCCTGGCGCACGCGCAGTGCCAGGTCCTTGGCCGCGCCGGTCTGTACCACGTACTTGACCTCGATGTCGCGTTCCCAGCGCTTCTGGTCGGTGAGCGGGTCGCCGTTGCCATCCCGGCGCATGTAGTAGGCGTTGGCATGGCTGTAGTCGGCATCGCTGCCACGGCCATAGCGGGTCATGAACGACAGCCCCGGTACACCGTAGGCGGCCATGTTCAAGTCATAGCGCAGCATCCATGAGCGCTCTTTCGGCGAGTTGAAGTCGCTGTACTGGATGGAGTTGTCGAGGAAGATCGAATCGGACTGGCGCAGGTAGTCGAAGTCGTCGTCGCCGTTGTTGCGCTGGTGGGTCAGGGCCAGGGTATGGGCGCCGTAGCGCACGCCGAGCCTGGCGCTCCAGATGTCGTTGTCGAACTGGCCCAGGCGCTGACGTCCTTCGTCCCTGGCGTTGTAGAAATTGAACCCGCCGATCAGCGCCAGCTCGTCGGACAACGGCCAGGTCACGCTGGTGCCGGCGTAGTACTGGTTCCACACATCCTTCAAGCGACTGCCGAACAGGCTGACGCTGACGTTTTCGTTGATCGCGTAGTCGCCACCGCCGTAGGCGATCCACGGCGAATCCACCGGGCCGCCGTAGAATGTCACGAAGTTGTCGCGCAAGTTGCTGGACACCGGCTGGCTCATGGCGTGCAGGCGCCCGCCCTGCAACGTCAGGCCTTGCACACTGGTGTTCTCCAGGGTCACGCCGCGAAAGCTTTCCGGCAACAGCCGCGAGTCGCCGGCCGCCACCACCGGGTTGACCGGGAACACATCGCCCACCCGCAGCACGGTGTCGAACAGGCGCACCTTGGCCGCGCCGCCGAGCTTGCTGTATTCGTCGCGGGCCTCGCCATCGCGGTCCACCGGCAGCACGTCGAACGAGCTGCGCCCACCGTTGCGCCCGCCACCAGTGTCGAGCTTGAGCCCAAGCATGGCGAAGGCGTCCACCCCGACGCCCACCGTGCCTTGGGTGAAACCGGACTCGAAGCGGGTGATCACGGCATGGGCCCAGGCCTCGGAGTAGCCGTTGCCGCTGTCCTTGCCGCTGTTGTAGGTGGGGGCCGGGCCATCGCGATGGTCGCGATTGAAATAGTAATTGCGGTTGAGCACGCTCAGGCGGCTGCCCTCGATGAAACCTTCCTTCTGCTCTTCTGCGGCCCAGGCCGCCGGGCCGAAGCCGGCCAGCGCCACCAGGGCGGCCAGGGAAAGTGTCGGATTGCTCTTCATCCACTGCTCCTTCGATTGCGGCTGTTCTTGTTGTCAGGCCCTGGCGCTGGAGCATCCCTGGTCTGGCCAGATGCGCACGCACCCAGCCCCATTGGCCGAGCCTGATGCTCGCCGCTGGCGGATAACGGGAAGGTGATGGGGGCATTACAATCGTGTCATGCGCAGCCCGGGGGAGCTGCGTACACGCCCAGCTTTCATATCTGTAACCCGGCCGTCATGCCCCTGTTGGCCGGGCATCGCTAGCGTGGTCTGCGAAACGAACCTTTCGGAGGCACGACCATGCTACGACCGACCCTGACCGCCGCCCTGCTGGCGCTTTCCCTCTCGACCCAGGCCAGCGGCTTTTCCAGGCTGGACAGCGAACAGCTGCTGGCGGACCACCAGCAGGCCGTGGCGGCCTATGCGGCCAAACGGGCGAAGCCCATGCCGGAGATCGTCGACTACCGCTACGGCATGAAGCTCGACGTTGCCCGCCTCGTGCGCCAATCGGGCGACCCGCGCACCTGCGAGGTGGTGCCGCGGCTGATGACCTTCGAAGACAGCCAGGGCACCTTGCGCACCGTGCGCTACGCGGTGCAGTCGCAGTGCATCAACAACAAGTAGTTCAGCCGCGCAGCCCGTCGACCAGTTGCAGGCTGTTGCGCCCGCTGCGCTTGGAGGCGTACAGCAGCACGTCGCCTTGCTCGATCAACGCCGCCAGGCTGGCCGGTGGGCGGTCGAACAGGTTGGCGCCGATGCTCAGGGTCACCGCCTCGGGGGTGCGGAACGACTGTTCGGCGGTGGCCTGGAACTGCTGGCGCAGGGCCTCGGCCAGGCGCTGTATACCTTCGCGCGACGCCCCGGCCAGGAGAATGACGAACTCGTCGCCGCCCAGCCGTGCGGCGATCGCCCGCTCCGGCAGCATGGTCCGGATCATCTCGCTCAAGGCCACCAGCAGACGGTCGCCAGCGGCATGCCCATGCAGGTCGTTGACCAGTTTGAAGTGGTCGATATCGATCAGCAGCAAAGCCCCGGGGTTTGCCGGGGAAACCTCGTTGAACAGGCTCGCCGCGCGTACTTCCAGGGCGCGGCGGTTGTACAGCGCGGTCAGCGGATCGCGCGCGGCCAGGCGCTCGATGCGCTCCTCGCGGCGGTAGCGCACGGTGCCAGTCATCGACAGGGCGATCAGCATGATCGCCATGGCCCCCTCCACCAGCGATACCTGGATGATCTGCCCGCGAAACGCGCTCAGGTCGATCAGCGTTCCCGGCAGCAGCGCCGGCAGCGTCTTGGCCAGGTAGAACAGCCCGTGCAGCAGCAGGATGCAGCGCAACTGCACCGCGCCGACGCTGAACGACTTGCCGTGCGGGCGCAGCAACGCGCTGGCGTACAGGGTGAACGCGGCGACCAGCAGCGAGTTGGCCACCAGGAAGGTCTTCGACCAGGTGGGCCACTGCGGCAGCAGCAACAGGCTCAGCCAGGCCAGCGGGGCGAGGTAGCAGAGCCGTGACAGACGGGTTTCGGTAAAGCGTGACACCCCCAGCAGGAACAGCCAGTGGGCGGCCACCAGCATGCCGTTGGCGAACCAGATGCCGGTGAACAGGTAGCCGCTGCCACGCAGCAAGGCGAGCGAGGAACCGACACTGATGGTAGCGAAGCTGGCGCTCCAGCACAGCAGCGAAGACTCGCGCACGCTGCGCCACTCCACGGCCAGATAAAGCGCGGCGGCCGCGGCCAGGGCGATGGTGAGGGTCAGCATGGTGGAAGCGTCGAACGCCATGGGTGGAAGTGGCCTGTATCTGGGTTACCGTTCAGAACGGTGATTGTATGCGTTCAAGGGTCAATGCACAGGCATAAATGATATCCAAATGATGGCATTCGGACGGGCAGCCCATTCATTCGCCTACCAGACGACAGTCACCTGTCATTGCCCGGAGAGGAAGCTCACCAGCTGTCGCCCATGCGAGCTGAGCGCTTCCCAACTGCGAAAACAGATACGCAACTCCAGGGTCGCCCAACGCTCCTCCAGCGCCACCCGGCGCACCGCCAGTTCCTGTTCGGCGCGCACGGCCGCCGTTTCCGGCAGCATGGCGATACCCGCGTGCTGGGCCACCAGCTGGGCGATGGCTTCGAAGCTCGGTGCCCGCACCCGCACCTTCAGCGGCATGGCCAGGTTCATCGCCAGTTCCTCGACGAAGCGCTGCATGGCGCGCTCGGCGGGCAGGCAGACGAAGGGAAAACCCAGTGCGTCCGCCAGGCGCAGCTGGCCGCGCCCGGCCAACGGGTGATCGAGCGGCACCAGCAGCACCAGGCGCTCGGTACGAAACGGCAGCGACACCACGCCCTCGTTGACCAGGTTGCCGTCGTACACGCCGATCTCGCACTCCCCGGCCAGCACCACCCGCAGTACATCGATGCTCTTGTGCTCGACCAGTTGCAGGTCGACCTCCGGGTAGTCGGCCAGGAACGGCCCCAGCACGGCCGGCAACAGCGTGCTATTGGTCACGGTGGACGCCGCCAGGTGCAGGGTGATGCGCCGCTGGCCGGCGAGTTCGCGCAGCGTGTCCTGCAGTTTCTGCGCCTCGCCCAGCACGCCCCGCGCCGACTCCAGCACCAGGCGCCCGGCCGGGGTCAGTTGCATGCCGTCGGCCTTGCGCAGGAACAGGGTCAACCCGCTGCGCGCCTCGAACAGGCGCAGGCGGGTGCTGGCGGCCGATACCGCCACCGGGAAGGTCGCCGCCGCCTTGCTCAGGCTGCCGGTGGCGGCAATAGCGGCGAGCAGCCGCAGGTCGGCCAGGTCGAAGTGCATCAAGGCTTCTCCAAATCAGAACGCCATGTTCGAGAAAAAGCGATTCTAGCGCGGTTGCGTTCTGCGCAGAATAAACCGCACTTCTTCTGTGCCACGGACCCGCCATGACCCGCCTGCCCGCCCCGCTCCAGCGCGCCCTTGCCAACGGCAGCCTGTACGCCGTACTCGCCGCCCTGGGCTTCAGTTTCAAGGCCATCTTCGTCAAGCTCGCCTATGCCGCAGGCCCGGTGGACGCCATCAGCCTGCTGGCACTGCGCATGGCCCTGTCGCTGCCGTTGTTCGCCTGGCTGGTATGGGCCAGCCGTGGCCAGGGTGGCGCGCCGCTGAGCGCCGGCGACGGCCTGCGCGTGGCCTTGCTCGGCCTGTTCGGCTATTACCTGGCCAGCCTGTTCGACTTCTACGGCCTGCAATACATCAGTGCCGGGCTCGAGCGGCTGATCCTGTTCACCTACCCGACCCTGGTGCTGGTGATCCAGGCCATCGTCCAGCGCGAACGCCCGACCCTGCGCACCCTGGCGGCCATGGGCCTGTGCTACCTGGGGCTGGGCATCGCCTTCGTCCACGACATCGGCGCCGCGGGTGGCGGCAATGCGGTATTGGTCGGTTCGCTGTGGGTGTTCGCCAGCGCAGTCACCTATGCCCTGTACTACTCGGGCACCGGCATGATGCTCAAGCGCATGAACTCGATGCGCCTGGCCGGATTGTGCGGCACCGCCTCCTCGCTGATGGTGCTGGCCCACTACCTGCTGGTGGCCGATGTCGCGCCGCTGTTGCAGCTGCCCGGCACGGTGTGGCTCAACGCGGCATTGATGGCGCTGTTCTCCACGGTGCTGCCGATCTACTGGGTGGCGCTGGCGATCCAGCGCCTCGGGCCCACGCACACGGCGGCGGTGGGTAACCTGGGGCCGGTGCTGACGATGCTGGCCTCATGGCTGATCCTGAGCGAGGCGATCAGCGTGTACCAGGTAGCCGGGTTGGTCCTGGTGCTGTTCGGGGTATCGCGGCTGAAACCGGCGAAAAAGCCAGAGGCGCCAACCGCGCCGACCCCGGCCTCGGCGCGGCCCCTGTAACGACAGCGGTGCGCCTGCAAGGCGCCATGCATGCGCTGCGGGCACGCATTGAATTTGCCCTGCACGGCGAACCCATGGCATAGAGAGGCTGTCCACGTCCTTACCCGGCCGCATCGCGCCCTCCAGGAGATTCCCATGAGCAAGCCCCCTTATGTTCCGCCCAAGGTCTGGACCTTCGAGGCCCCTTCCGGCGGCCAGTTCGCCAGCATCAACCGCCCGGTGGCCGGCCCCACTCAC
This sequence comes from Pseudomonas soli, assembly GCF_021283165.2. Taxonomy (NCBI): domain Bacteria; kingdom Pseudomonadati; phylum Pseudomonadota; class Gammaproteobacteria; order Pseudomonadales; family Pseudomonadaceae; genus Pseudomonas; species Pseudomonas soli. The sequence continues at coordinate 2,504,777 of NZ_CP128543.1, read as the reverse complement.
GACAAGCCGCTGCCCACCGGCAAGCATCCGCTGCAACTCTACTCGCTGGCCACGCCCAACGGAGTCAAGGTCACCATCCTCCTCGAGGAGCTGCTGGCCCTCGGTCATGGCGGCGCCGAGTACGACGCATGGCTGATCCGTATCGGTGAAGGCGACCAGTTCGGCAGCGGCTTCGTGCAGGTCAACCCCAACTCGAAGATCCCCGCCCTGCTCGACCGCAGCGTCGAACCGCCGGTGCGGGTATTCGAGTCCGGCGCGATCCTGCTGTACCTGGCGGAAAAATTCGGCGCCTTCCTGCCCCGGGACCTGGCCGCGCGCACCGAGACCCTCAACTGGCTGTTCTGGCAGATGGGCTCTGCACCTTACCTGGGCGGTGGTTTCGGCCACTTCTATGTCTACGCGCCGGAAAAGTTCGAATACGCGATCAACCGCTTCACCATGGAAGCCAAGCGCCAGCTCGACGTGCTCGACCGGCGCCTGGGCGAAAGCGCCTACCTGGGCGGCGATACGTACAGCATCGCCGACATCGCCGTATGGCCCTGGTATGGCCAGCTGGTGCGCGGCAACCTGTATGGCGCGGCCGAGTTCCTGGCGGTACACGAGTACGCCAATGTGCAGCGCTGGGCAGAGGCCATCGCCCAGCGCCCGGCGGTACAGCGCGGCACCCGGGTCAACCGCACCTGGGGCGAGGAAGCCAGCCAGGTGGCGGAGCGCCACGCAGCCAGCGACCTGGCCTGAGGGGTTCAGGTTCGCGCGGCCGAGCATGGCCGGCATAAATAGTGGCATTTTGCCCTAAAGCTGCCGGCCCCTCGGCCGTAAACCTTGATCAGGTTCAACTCCGATCAAGGATGACATCACTTGAAGAAACTGTTCCAGGCCAGCGCCGTCGTTGCCTTGCTGACGATGAGCGGCTGCGTCTCCTACAACGTCATCGGCCCGGTGGGCACGCCGCCCCACGCCTCCACCGTCGCCAGCCCACGCAGCGCCCAGGTCGCCGATGTGCAGGTCAACGCCCCCGGCATTGACAACGCCACCGGCCAGGCCATCAGCCGCGCCCTGACTCCGCAGCTCAGCCAGTACGTGCAGCGCGCCGGCTACTTCAAGGCCGTCACCGAATACCCCACGCGCCTGGACGAACAGGACGTGCTGCTCAAGTTCGACATGACTTCGCTCAAGGGCCATCGCGCCCCGCACCCGGCGTACTTCCCCGGCGCCCTGCTGACCCTGACTTTCTGGATCTGGTTCAACGGCCCGATCTACGTCGACAGCTTCGACGTGGCCGGCAACCTGGTGATCGTCGACCGCGACGGCGTCGAGTTGGCCAGGGCCAAGGAACAACTGCGCTTCGAACACAACGTCGGCCTGTACGGCGGCGAGTACTGGGCGCCTTCGATGGGCGGCAAGCAACTGACCAAGCTGGTCGGCGAACTGCTCGACGACGCCACCGTGAAACTGGCAAAACGCTGATAACAGGAACACTTCGATGAACATCTGCAAACACGCCCTGCTGCTCGGCGCCCTGCTGCTTGGGGGCTGCGTCTCGTATTCCACCGGCGACCTGGCACCGGTCGGCACCTGGCCGCCGGCGGCGAGCACCGCCGCGGCCAAGCCCAACGCCTACCTGCGCAGCACCGCGCTGTACCAGGTCAACGACGGCGCGGCCGTGGCCGCCGCCGGCGCCCACGCCGACATGTGGGAGAAGACCATCAGCGAGACCTACCAGCAATCCGGCCGCTTCACCCAGGTCAGCACGCAGAAGGGCGAAGCGGACCTGTACGCCGAATCGACCCTGACCAACCACGAGGAGTTCGTGACCGCGTCGGCGTTCATCACCGGCTTCACCCTGTTCCTCATCCCCTCTACCGCCAAGAACACCTTCACCCTGCAGACCGTGTTCAAGGACAAGGACGGCAAGGAGATCGGCCGTGTCAGCAAGAGCGAGTCGATCCGTACCTGGATGCAACTGGTGCTGATCGTCGGCCTGCCATTCCAGGCCGACACCCGCGACGTGGTGCGCGAGCTGGCCCGCAGCACCCTGGACGAGGCGGTACAGCGCAAGCTGCTCTGATCGTCACCACCGTTCGAATCGGCGGGCTTGGCCCGCGATCGGCGCCAACCGGTCGCGGGCCAAGCCCGCTGCCGTTTCAGCCCCGCCATCCGGCGCTCAGCGTGCCGCGCTGCAACGAACCATTTCCCCGCTGCATGCCTGCGCCCACCAAGACCTTCTTGCTACACTAGCCGCCATGATTTTCCACCTGCACAACTGTGGTGACAGCATGATCGAGGTAACCGAGGTTTCCATTGCCGAGCTGCGCGACGCGCTCGAGTCCGGCCGCACGACGGCCGTCGAGCTGGTCAAGGCGTACCTGGCCCGCATCGACGCCTACGACGGCGCCGACACCGCCACGCGGCTCAATGCCGTGGTGGTGCGCAACCCCGAGGCCCTGAAAGAGGCCGAAGCCTCCGATGCCCGCCGTGCCCGTGGCGAAACCCTCGGTCCGCTGGATGGCATCCCCTACACCGCCAAGGACAGCTACCTGGTCAAGGGCCTGACCGCCGCCTCCGGCAGCCCGGCGTTCAAGGACCTGGTCGCCCAGCGCGACGCCTTCACCGTCGAGCGCCTGCGCGCCGGCGGCGCGATCTGCCTGGGCAAGACCAACATGCCGCCGATGGCCAATGGCGGCATGCAGCGTGGCGTGTATGGCCGCGCCGAAAGCCCGTACAACGCCGCCTACCTCACCGCGCCCTTCGCCTCCGGCTCCTCCAACGGTGCCGGCACCGCCACCGCCGCCAGCTTCAGCGCCTTCGGCCTGGCCGAGGAAACCTGGTCCAGTGGCCGCGGCCCGGCCTCGAACAACGGCCTGTGCGCCTACACCCCGTCGCGTGGGGTGATCTCGGTGCGCGGCAACTGGCCGCTGACGCCGACCATGGACGTGGTCGTGCCATATGCGCGGACCATGGCCGACCTGCTGGAGATCCTCGACGTGGTGGTGGCCGACGACGCCGACAAGCGCGGCGACCTGTGGCGCCTGCAACCCTGGGTACCAATCCCGGCCGCCTCGAGCGTGCGCCCCGCCTCGTACCTGGACCTGGCCGTGGGCGCCGAGACGCTCAAGGGCAAGCGCTTCGCCGTGCCACGCATGTACATCAATGCCGACGCCGAAGCCGGCACTGCCGAGAAACCCGGCATCGGCGGCCCGACCGGCCAACGCATCAATACCCGCGCCAGCGTGATCGAACTGTGGCAGCAAGCCCGCCAGGCCTTGGAAGCGGCCGGCGCCGAAGTGGTCGAGACCGACTTCCCGCTGGTCTCCAACTGCGAAGGCGACCGCCCCGGCGCGCCGACCGTGTTCACCCGCGGCATCGTCAGCAAGGAGTTCCTCCACGACGAACTGTGGGAACTGTCCGGCTGGGCCTTCGACGACTTCCTGCGCGCCAACGACGATCCCAAGCTCAACCGCCTGGCCGATGTCGATGGCCCGCAGATCTTCCCCCACGACCCCGGCACCCTGCCCAACCGTGAAGACGACCTCGCCGCCGGCATGGACGAGTACGTCAACATGGCCAAGCGCGGCCTGAAGACCTGGGACCAGATCGCAACCGTGCCCGACGGCCTGCGCGGCCTGGAAGCCACCCGCAAGCTCGACCTGGAAGACTGGATGGACGCCCAGGGCCTGGACGCGGTGCTGTTCCCCACCGTGGCCGATGTCGGCCCGGCGGACGCCGATGTGAACCCCGAATCGGCGGACATCGCCTGGAGCAACGGCATCTGGGTGGCCAACGGCAACCTGGCGATCCGTCACCTGGGCGTGCCGACCGTGACCGTGCCCATGGGCGTGATGGCCGACATCGGCATGCCAGTGGGCCTGACCTTCGCGGGCAAGGCGTACAGCGACAACAATCTGTTGAAATTCGCCGCCGCCTTCGAGTCCACCGGCTCGCGCCGTATCGTCCCGCCACGCACGCCGAAACTGGGCTGACGCACTTGATCGCGGGCCCTCCCGCTACTGCCCAAGGCAGGAACGGGAGGGCCCGCGATTGCTTTTGAGGGTTCGACACCTTCGCCAAATTCAACTTTTTGTGTAATATTCAACACAATATTGAATCTGGTGCCGATCATGCTCACCCTCGCCCACGAACGCCAGCTCACCCTGAACGTGCTCAAGACCGCCCTGCAGGCCTTGGGCAGCGTCGTCCCGCGCAATGTGGAAATCCTTCTGCACGACCTCGAACACCCGGAACGCTCGGTGGTGGCGATCGTCAATGGCGAGCTCTCCGGCCGTCAGGTCGGCAGCCCGATACTCGCCGCTCCCGAACAGGACCAAGGGTTCAAGGCGTTGATGCAGGCCGCCGCCGACCAGCAGGGCTGCGACCCAGTGGTGCTGCCCGACTACCCCACCACCCTCAAGGGCCGCAGCCTGCGCAGCGCCACGGCGATCTTCCGTGACAGCACCGGCCAGCCCTTCGCCAGCCTGTGCGTGAACACCGACGTCACGGGCCTGGACGCCGCCATGGCGTTCCTGCGGCACTTGCAGCCGCTGGGCGCCGCGCCAGCCACGGTATCCGGCGACGAGCCCGCCGACATGACTGCATTGATGGCCGGGATCATCCAGGACGCACTGCAGCGCAGCGGCCAGGGGCGGATGACCAAGCAGGCCAAGGTCGAGGCCGTGCGCGTGATGCAGGAGCGCGGCCTGTTCATCGTCAAGGGCGGCGTCGAGAAAGCCGCCGAGGCCCTCGGCGTGACCCGCTACACCGTCTACAACTACCTGGAGCAGCTGCGCGGCGAGCCCGCCGCGGCTGCCCGCGACTGAGCCACGGAGCCCACCATGCCCTTGCATATCCCAACCCCGCTGATCGAATCCCGTCCGCTGTCGCTGAGTGCCGGCCGCCCGGTGTGGCTCAAGCTCGAAGCCCTGCAACCCTGTGGCTCGTTCAAGCTGCGCGGCGTCGGCCACGCTTGCGAGACGCACCATGCTCGCGGCGCCCGTCACTTCGTCTCCTCGTCCGGCGGCAATGCCGGGCTGGCGGTGGCCTACGCCGGCCGCAAGCTCGGCGTGCCGGTGACCGTGGTGGTGCCCGAGACCACCACCGAACGAGCCAAGGAACTGCTGCGCCTGGAAGACGCCAGCGTGGTGGTGCATGGCAGCTCCTGGCAGGAAGCCAACGAGCACGCGCAGACCCTGCTGGGGGCCGGCGACGCCTTCATCCACCCGTTCGACGACCCGCTGTTGTGGACCGGCCACGCCAGCATGATCGATGAAGTGGCCCAGGCCGGCTGCAAGCCGGATGCCGTGGTGCTGTCGGTCGGCGGCGGCGGCCTGCTGCGCGGCGTGGTCGAAGGCTTGCAGCGCAATGGCTGGCAGGACGTGCCGGTAATGGCAGTGGAAACCGCAGGCGCCGCGTCGCTGCACGCGGCCATGGCCGCAGGGCGCACCGTGGAACTGCCGGGGATCACCTCGGTAGCCACTTCACTGGGGGCCAAGCGGGTGGCCGAACAGGCGCTGGCCTGCACCCGCCAGCACCCGGTGGTCAGCCACCTGGTGAGTGATCGCGAGGCGCTCGACGCCTGCGAACGCCTGCTGCGCGATCACCGCCTGCTGGTGGAGCCGGCCTGCGGCGCGGCGCTGGCCTTGCTCGAACATCCCGAGGCAGTGGCGGCCTTCGGCAATGTCCTGGTGATCGTCTGTGGTGGCGCCACCGCAACGCTGGAGCAGATCCGCGCCTGGCGCGAAGCCTGCTGATTGCAGGCCCCTGAAGCAGTGACAGGCCTCTTGGCTACTCGGCCACCACCGCCTGCAACCGCGCCCACAGCCGCTCGACATGCTCGCGCTCAGTGGGCAGCGCCCCCACCGAGACCCGCACCATCCAGCGCCCGTCCAGGGTCGCCGGGGTCACGTAGGCATCACCCGAGGCGTTGAGGCGCTCGGCCCAGGCGCGGGTGTGGGCATCCAGCGCCTCGCCCTCGAGACCCGTCGGGCGATGGCGGATGCACAAGGTCTGCAACTGCACCGGCGCCAATACCTCCCACGTGGGAGCCGCCTCCACCTGCGCGGCCAGCCACTGCGCGTTTTCCAGGTCGCGGCGCAGGCGTTGCTGCAGGGCCTCGACACCTTCGCTGCGCAGCATGAACCACAGTTTCAAGGCGCGGAACCGGCGCCCCAGGGGGATGCCCCAGTCGCGCAGGTTCTTCACCTCGCCATCGACCGCCGACTGCAGGTAGCTGGGGTTGGTGCTCATCACCCGGATCAGGTGCTGCGGGTCGCGCACATAGTAGATCGAGCAGTCGAAGGCCACGCCCAGCCACTTGTGGGCATTGACCACCACCGAGTCGGCCAGCTCGATGCCGTCCCACATCCAGCGGCATTCCGGGAGGATCATCGCCGAACCGGCCATGGCCGAGTCTACGTGCAGCCACAGCTGGTTGGCCTGGGCGATCTCGCCGATCGGGCGCAACGGGTCCAGCGCGGTGGTGGTGGTTGTGCCGGTGGTGGCGACCACGGCGCAGGGCTGGTTGCCGGCGGCGAGGTCCTGGGCGATGGCTTCGCGCAGCGCCTCCGGGCGCATGGCGTAGTGTGCGTCGGTGGGGATCAGGCGAATGTTTTCACGGCCGAACCCGGCCAGCAGCGCGGCCTTGTCCACCGAACTGTGGGCATGGGCGCTGACGTAGACCACCAGGGGCTTGCCCTGGGCCTGCAGGCCGCCGCGCACCTGGGCATGGTCGGTGGCACGCTCGCGGGCGCAGATCAGCGCCACCAGGGTGCTGGTCGAGGCGGTGTCCTGGATCACTCCGCTCCATTGCCCGCTAAGGCCGAGCAGCTGGCGCAGCCAGTCGAGGGTGGTTTCCTCGAGTTCGCTGAGGGCCGGGCTGGACTGCCACGACAGTCCGAGCACGCCCAGGCCGGTGCTGAGGAAGTCGCCGAGCACCGATGACAGAGTGCCGTTGGAGGGGAAGTAGCCGTAGAAGTCCGGGTGCTGCCAGTGGGACAGGCCGGGCATCACCAGCTTGTCGACGTCGGCGAGGATGGCCTCGAACGGCTCGCCTTGCTGCGGTGCGCCCTGCGGCAGCGCGGCCTTGAGGTAGCCGGGTTCGACCTGGGCCATGACCGGGCGTTCGCCGACGGTCTGGCGGTAATCGGCGATCAGGTCGATCAGTTGGTGGCCGTATTGGCGGAATTGTTCGGGGGTCATGAGTGGTCTCCTGGCAGCACAATGCCTCGCAGTCTAGGCCTCCATCACCCGTCGAATAACCCCGCTTCGCGCATAGCTGCTATGGCAAAGGCGCATGCCCACCCTGTACGCCGAACTGCGACTGGCGCCACACCTCGAACACCCGGTTGCGCAACCAGCGATGTTCGGCCGAGGCCTGCAGACGCTGATGCCATACCACCCAGTAACGCTGGGTGTGCTCGACAAAGCCCATGGGCCGCCAGCTCAACCCATGCAACCGCGCCAGTTGCCGGGCGATATGCTCGGGCACCGTGGCCAGCGCCTGGCCGTTGCCGACCACCTGGACCATGGCGCTGAAGAACGGCACCTCCAGGCTGACGCGTCGTTGCAGCCCCTGGGCGCGCAGATGGCGGTCGATGAAGCTGTCCTTGTCGCCGCCACCGGACACCCGCACATGCTTGAAGGCCAGATAGTCGTCCTGGCTCAGTTCGGCGCGAGCGCTCAGCGGATGGTCATGGCGCATCAGGCACACCGCCCGGTCCTCACCCAGCAGCCGGCCATGCAGGTTGGGTGGCGACTCGTCGAACAGCGTGGTGGCCAGGTCGATCTCGCCGCTGGCGAGCCAGGCGTACTGCCCGGCCTGCCAGGTGCGGTACTCCAGCGACACCCCCGGCGCCTCCTGCTCCAATGCTTTCACCAACTGCGGCAGCATATGTTCGGCCACGTAGTCCGAGGCCGCCAGGCAGAAGCGCCGCTCGCAGCGTGCCGGGTCGAACGCTGCGGGCTGACGCAGGGCGTTGAGCTCGTCCAGTACCTGGCGCAATGGCTCGACCAGCGTTTCGGCGTGTTCGCTGAGCACATAGCCACGCCCCTGGCGCACCAGCAGCGCATCGTCGAAGGCCTCGCGCAGGCTGGCCAGCTGGCGGCTCAGCGCCGATTGGCTGCAGCCCAGACGCTCGGCGGCATGGCTGAGGTTCTTCAGCTGCAGGAGGCAGTCGAGGGTGCGCAGGTGGGCGAGGCTGAGGGAGGCGAAGGTGGGGTGCATGGCACAGGTCCGGAAATGATCGCGGGGCAAGCCCGCTCCCACAGACACACTGGGAGAGGGCTTGCCCCGCGAGGATTACGCGCGGCTCAGTCAGTCAGGCCGACATAGACGTTCTGCACGTCTTCGTTCTCGTCGATAGCCTCGAGGAAGGCCTCGACCTCGGCCAGGGCTTCGGCGCTCAGGCTGGCAGCACTCACCGGGTTCTTCGGGGTATAGCCGATCTTCGCCGAAGTCACGGTGAAACCATGCTCCGGCAGGGCTTTCTGCACGGCATCGAGGTCGGTGGTGTCGGTGATGAACAGGGTCGAACCTTCTTCCTCGCCGTCCTCGAAGTCCTGGGCACCGGCTTCGATGGCTGCCATTTCCGGGTCGGCGTCGCCTTCCGGGGTCGCCTCGATCAGGCCGACGTGGTTGAAGTCCCAGGCCACCGAGCCGCTGGCACCCAGCTGGCCCTTGCGGAACAGCACGCGGATCTGCGCCACGGTGCGGTTGACGTTGTCGGTCAGGCACTCGACGATCAACGGCACCTGGTGCGGGGCGAAGCCTTCGTAGCTGACCGCATGGTATTGCACGGCCTCGCCGTCAAGGCCGGCGCCTTTCTTGATCGCGCGCTCCAGGGTCTCACGGGTCATCGAGGCTTTCTTGGCCTGGACGATGGCCAGGCGCAGGCGCGGGTTCATGTCCGGGTCGGCGCCGGACTTGGCGGCGATCTGGATCTCCTTGGCCAGCTTGCCCATGATCTTGCCCTTGGCGTTGGCCGCCGTTTCTCTATGCTTGGCTTTCCACTGTGCGCCCATATCGACTCTCTTTGTTTCAACGGCCGGTTCAGGAAGCGACCGGCCAAAAAGTGGGGAGAGTTTATACGCCCTGCGCACCGGGTTCGACAAGAAATCGCATCAGCTTCAGCCCTTGTCGGCCTTCCCCGCCGCCGCCGCGAACTTCGCCAGGCGCACATCCAGCCCGCGCGGACGCACGCCGCGGTCTTCGGCGCGCTCCTTGCGGCGAATGGCGTTGCGCACCAACAGCGACCCCAGGTAGCGCACCGGCTCCGGCGGGAAACGCCCCAGCGGGCCCTTGACCAGCGGCGAGCGGGTCCAGGGGTTGTCCAGCCCCAAGGCCAGCGACGAGAGGATCTGCCCGCCCATATGGCACGGCCCCACCCCGCTGCCCGAATAGCCGAAGCCGTAGAACACGTTGCCCTGCCCATCGAGCCGGCCAAAGAACGGCAGACCGGTCACCGAGCGGTCCGACGGCCCGTTCCAGCTCGCCGCCAGCGGCACCTCGGCCAGCGCCGGGAAAAACTCGGCCAGGCTGTCGCGCAGCAACGGCTGGTACGGCGACGGCTGGTCGAACACCGGCAGCATGCGCCCGCCGTAGGCGAAGGTATTGCCGCCCTTGCCGAGCATCAGCCGGCCATCGGAGGTGTTGTGGTAGTAGTGCACGAAGATCCGCGAATCGAGCACGCTGACACCGCTGTCCAGGCCGATCTGGCGCAGCAGTTCGGGGCATGGCTCGGTGATCACCATGTCGCTGGAGACGATCGCCACGCTGCGCTCGAACTGCGGGAAGGCCCGCGCCATCCAGGCATTGAGGCCGAGGACGACGCGGTCGGCGCGGATGGTGCCGGTAGCGGTGCGCACCTGCGCCGGCGCGCCATGTTCCAGGCCGGTCATCGCCGTGCCTTCGTGGATGCGCACGCCACGTTGCAAGGCCACCCGGCGCAAGCCGCGCACCAGCCGCCCCGGCTGCACCGTGGCCGCGGCCGGCGAGTACCAGCCCTCCAGGTGCCGCTGGGAGCCGGCCAGGCGCTGCACCTGCTCCAGCGCCAGGCGCTGGAACGAGTTGATGCCGCGGCGCTCCAGCGCGGCGATCACCGCATCGGTGCCGCCGACCTGGGCCTGGTTGGTGGCGGTGTAGAGCGTGCCGTCCATGCGGAAATCGCAGCGGATGCCATTGGCCGCGCAGAACTCGCCGATGGCGCCGATGCTGCGTTCGGACTCTTCCACCAGGCGTATCGCCTCGGCCACCCCGAACAACCGTTCGAGGGTGAAGTACTTGGCCGACCAGGACAGTGCACAGCCTCCATTGCGCCCGCTGGCCCCGGCGCCACAGATGTCGGCCTCGATCAGCAGCACCTCCAGCTGCGGCGCCTGTTCCTTGATCATCAAGGCAGTCCACAACCCGGTGTAGCCACCGCCGACGATGCACACGTCGCAGCGCGCATCGCCAGCGAGCGGCGGGCACAGAGCCTCGTCTTCCTGGTCCAGGGCCTGTTGCAGCCAGAAGGGTCTCATCTGCTCGCTTTCCTCTAGGTACGCAGTGGCTTGATCGCCATGCCGGTATTGGGGGCCACGTCGGTGGCCTGGGGTGCCGTTGCCGGACGGCTGTTCCAGTGCGGCAGCAGCACCAGGGCGGAGAACAGCGCGGTGCCGGCGAAGACGATGAATACCGTGACGCTGTCGAAGTAGCCCGGCAGCAAGCCGCCAAGCACCGCGCCCACCGAGCCGCAGCCGTTGACGAAACCGGCCGCGGTGGCGCCGGCCTTGGCGGTGCCGAAATCAATGGCTGCGGCGCCGCTGATCATCGAGTCCGGGCCATACAGGGTCAGGCCCATGACGAACAGCAGGGTCACCACCAGCACCACGCTGCCGGTGTGCATCGCCGCCATGAAGCCGGCCAGGGTCAGGGTCAGCAGCACCAGGCTGATCACACAGGCCGGCATGCGCCGGGCGCCGAACAGCTTGTCCGAAGCCAGGCCGATGAGGATCGGGCCAAGCAACCCGGCCAGCTCGAAGGCCGTGGGGATGATCGCCGCGCCGACCTTGCCCACCGAGGGCATCTGCTCGAAGACGATCACCGGCCCCCACAGCAGGATGGCGTAGCGCGCCGGCTTGAGCATGAAGTAGGCCAGGCCCAGGGTCAGCACCGTGCGGTTGCGCAGGATCTCGCGCAGCGGTGCCCAGACGCTGCACAGGTTCGCTCCCGGGGCCATGCTCTGTGGTTCGGGCTCCACCGCCGGCAGGCCAACGTCCTCGGGTTTGTTGCGCTGGAAGATGAAGAACAGCACCGCCACCGCGGCCACCACCACGGCACTGGAAAAGAATGCCGCGTGCCAGGTGCCGACCAGGGTGTAGGCCCACCAGCCGGCGAACGGCGAGGCCACCAGGCCGCCGAAGGCATAGCAGGAACTCCACAGCCCTAGCACCCGTCCGCGCTGGGACGCCGGGAAGAAACTGCCAATGTTCTTGCACAACCCCGCCCAGCCGGTGGACTGCGCCAGCCCCTGGACCAGCATGCAGGTGGCGAAGATCGGGAAGGTCGCGTAACTGCCCATTACCACCGCCGCCGCCGCCGAGATCAGCAGCCCACCAAGCACCACCACGCGCGGCCCGAAGCGGTCGGCGAGCATGCCCCAGGTGAACTGGCCCACGGCATAGGCGGCCAGGTAGATGGCGTCGAGGTTGGCCATGGCGGCCTTGTCGAGCATGAACGAGGGGTCTTCGCCGATGCCGAGCTTGGCCACCGAGAAGGCTTTGCGGGTGAAATAGAAGGCGGCGTATGCCAGCCAGGTGATTGCGAAGATCTGCACGCGCCAGCGCTTGATGGCGCCCAGGGATTGGTTCATTTGACTCTGACCTCTTGTTTGAGTGTGCCGGCAGAATGTGAAGAAACGCCTGTCTTGTTGTTGTGTTGCGCACTGCGTGACGGAGGGACGTCACTTGGTCAGATGGCGGTGGTGCCGCCATGGCCGACATGCCGCTGCTCGTGGCAGAGGCGCCGGGTTGAAACACATGGAAACAGCTGCTGACTGATAAATAAAATCGATTTATCGTATTTCACACATAAGCCCAGCTTTTAAGTGGAGTGTTCGATGTCGGTCTCCCATGCTCAACTCAAGGCGTTCCACGCGGTTGCCGAACAGGGCAGCTTCACCCGCGCGGCGCAGAAGCTGTTTCTCACCCAGCCGGCGGTGTCCGACCAGGTGCGCAAGCTCGAGGAGCGCTTCGGCGTGTTGCTGTTTCACCGCAACAAGCGTTCGGTGCAGTTGACCGACCTGGGCGAGCGGCTGCTGGGCGTCACCCAGCGTCTGTTCGCCTGCGAGGCCGAGGCCCTGGAGCTGTTGCAGGACTCACGCGCCCTGCACACCGGCAGCCTGACCCTGGCGGTGGACGCGCCAGTGCATGTGCTGCCGCAGATTGCCCGGTTCTGCCAGCGCTATCCGGGGATCCAGGTGAAGATCGAGACCGGCAACACCGATGAGTCGCTGGCGCGGCTGTTCAGCTACCAGGCCGACCTGGCCCTGCTCGGGCGCGATGTCGATGACGAGCGGCTGTTCTGCGTGCCAATGCGGCGTGACCCGATGGTGGCGTTCGTCTCGCACCAGCATCCTTGGGCCAGCCGTGGGCAGATCAGCCTGGCGGATCTGGACGATACGCCGCTGGTGCTGCGCGAGCCGGGGTCGGTGACGCGGCAGACGCTGGAGGAGGAAATGCAGCGGGCGGGGTTGCGGATTCGGTCGGCGATCCAGGTCGAAGGGCGGGAGGCGGCGCGGGAGGCGGTGGTGGTGGGGATTGGTGTGGGGGTGGTGTCCGCGGCGGAGTTCGGGGCCGATGCTCGGGTTTGTGCTTTGCCGATTGTGGATTGTCAGCGGCATTTGACGGAGACGTTGGTGTGTTTGCAGGAACAGCGGATGCGGCGGGTGGTGGCTACGTTTTTGGAGATGGTCTTGGAGGAGGGTTAGGTTCTTTGGTTATTGTTTTCATTTTTGTATGCGCATTCGTAGGTGATGTCGACATTTAGGCACCTTCCGCCCTTACGGCGGGTTACTTTGGTCTTGGCCAAAGTAACCAAAGCCGCCCCGCTCCGTTCATCCGGCCCCTACGCTTCGCTCCGGGGTTCCCTCGCTCCGTTCTTGCTCCCGGGAGTACCGCGCTGAACGCCCCATCCTGGGGCGCAGCGCTTGACGGCCATCCATGGCCGTCACCTCCCTCCGCAAGAACTCCGCTCGGCCTCCTGAAGTCGCAATTAGTGGCGCCTGAACTATCGCGCACTTAGAAGCAAGAGCAAGAGCAAGAGCAAGAGCAAGAGCAAGAAATGCAAAGTTATTTAATTAAAGTTTAGTTATACATTGACTGTGCCGGCTATTTCGCAGGTATACGGCGGCTGGCTGCGTTCGAGAGATTAACTAATTACTCAACTAGCGACAGCAGCGCCAGTTCAGGCGCCGCCCCTAACTTCGCGACTTCAGGAGGCCGAACGGAGGTCTTGCGGAGGGAGGTGACGGGCATGGATGCCCGTCAAGCGCTGCGCCCCAGGATGGGGCGTTCAGCGCGGTCCTCCCGGGAGCAAGGCCGGAGTGAGGGAACCCGGAGCGAAGCGGAGGGCCGGATGAATGGAGCGCAACGGCTTTGCTTACTTTGGCCAAGACCAAAGTAAGCCGCCGTAAGGGCGGAAAGGTGACTATGCGTCGACATCGCAAATGAATGCGCTTACAACTGTAAAAACCCACACCAACTGCATTTGACTTTGACTTTGACTTTGACTTTGACTTTGACTTTGACTTTGACTTTGACTTTGACTTTGACTTTGACTTTGACTTTGACTTTGACTTTGACTTACACAGCGTGTGTTTTGAAAGCTATTGCGCATTCATTTTCCATGTCGACGCACAGTCACCCTTTCGCCTTTACGGCGACCTCCTTTTCTCTTGGGAAAAGGAGGCAAAACCGTTCGGCTCCGTTCATCCGGCCCCTGCGCTTCGCTCCGGGGTTCCCTCGCTCCGGGCTCGCTCCGGGAGGACGCGCCGACGGGCCATCCATGGCCTGATCGGCGCTTGACGGGCATCCATGCCCGTCACCTCCCTGCGCAAGCCCTCCGCTCGGCCTCCTGAAGTCGCAATTTGTGTCGCCTGAACTATCGCGCGCTTAGAAGCAAGATCACGAGCAGATCAAGTGCAGATCAAGTGCAGATATTTTGGTTTATTAATGGATGAAGTTTTGTTCTTCATTACGCCATCGCGGGTCAAGCCCACTCCCCCGCTGAATGAAACAGTTAAACTATCGTGGGAGCGGGCTTGCCCCGCGATGTTGATCTAGAGTTCCCACGATGGAAACTAGCGACTAGCTGCGTTAGTGCAGGCGCCGCCCGTAACTTCGCGACTTCAGGAGGCCGAACGGAGGTCTTGCGGAGGGAGGTGACGGGCATGGATGCCCGTCAAGCGCTGCGCCCCAGGATGGGGCGTTCAGCGCGGTCCTCCCGGGAGCAAGGCCGGAGTGAGGGAACCCCGGAGCGAAGCGTAGGGGCCGTATGAATGGAGCGAGCGGCTTTGCCTACTTTGGCCAAGACCAAAGTAGGCCGCCGTAAGGGCGGAAAGGTGAATAAGCGTCGACATAGCAAATGAATGCGCATACAACTATCAAAACAATCACCCCAAACTCAAGAACGAAAAACCGTGACACACTAACCCATCTCCCCCAGCAAGGCCCCACCCACCATGCTCCACCGCCTGGCCGCCGACACCCTGGTCCTGTTCCACCTCTCGTTCATCCTGCTCGTCCTGTTCGGCGGCCTGCTGGTGCTCTGGCGCCGCCGCGCCCTGCTGATCCACCTCCCCGCCCTAGCCTGGGGCCTGGCCGTGGAAGGCCTGCACCTGGAATGCCCCCTGACCGACTGGGAAAACCACCTGCGTAAAGCCGCCGGCGACGCCGGCTACCACGGTGGTTTCGTCGAACACTACATCTGGCCCGTGATCTACCCCGCCGGCCTGACCCCACAGATCCAGCTGTGGCTGGGCACCATCGTGCTGGCGCTCAACCTCGGCATCTACACCTATGTGCTCTGGCGCCTAACGCGTGGCCACCACAAATAGCCGCGGGAACGGCAACAACACTCGACCGTCGCTGGCCGCCGGGTAGTCATGCTGCATGGCCTGCAGATACAACTGCAGAAAATCCGCCTGCTCCTGCTCATCCAGCCGCGCCAGGTAAGGCCGCAACGCAGAGCCCTTGAACCACTCCACCACCGCCTCGGCGCCACCGATCAAGGGGTGGTGATAGGTGGTGCGCCACACATCCACCCGCGCGCACAAAGGGCTGAGCAAATCGTAGTAGAAACCCGCGTTGTGCCGCGGCGGCAGGCTGAAGTCAGCGAACCTGTCGGCCCAAGGCCCCTGGCTGGCAATCTCGCGCAAGCGGCGATGGGCCGGCTCGTCGAGGTTGTCCGGCGTCTGCACCGCCAGGCTCGCACCCTCGTTCAACTGCCGCACCAGATGCGGATAGAGGCTGGCATGGTCCGGCACCCACTGCAGCGAAGCGTTGGCGAGAATCAGGTCCTGGGGCACCTGGGCCGCCCAGCCGGCGATCTCGCCAATCTCGCAACGCACCCGTGGAATGCTCAAGCGTGGCCGCTGCCGGGCCTTGTCGACCATGTCCGGATCGCTGTCCAGGGCGACGACCTGCGCATCGGGGCAACGTTGCAGCAACACTTCGGTGGAGTTGCCCGGACCGCAGCCAAGGTCGGTGGCGTGGCGCACCGGGCGCGTCGGCACGGCGGCAAGCAGGTCACGTACGGCGCGGGTGCGTTCGTCTTCGAACAGCGAATACTGGGTGGCGGACCAAGACATGGGACGACTCCTTGTAGGGCAATTGCGTGCAGCATAAGCCATGTCGGCACCGCACAACGTAGGGATGATCCGATTGGCGAAAACGAAAACGGCCGGCCCCTTGACGGAGACCGGCCGTTGCGCGAGGCGCTACCGTATTCAGTGACGCTTGGCGGTACGCATCTGGTGCACCACGCCCATGGCCACCACGATGGCTGCGGCGATGCCGGTGGAGATCACCAGGATCTGGTAGTCCGGCATGAAAGCCATGGTCACCAGCGCCGCCACGATGAACACGATCACCAGGTAGGTCAGCCACGGGAACAGCCACATCTTCAAGCGCACTTCCTTGCCCTCGGCCACCAGCTTGCGACGCATGCGCAGCTGCGAGAAGGCGATCACCAGGTACACCAGCAAGGCGATCATGCCGGTGGTGTTCATCAGGGTTTCCAGTACGTCCTTCGGGCGCAGGGTATCGCTGAAGTTGATCAGCGCGCAGAACACCGCCACCAGGCACGAGCCGATGATCGCGTTCACCGGTACGCCAGTGCCGGTACGGGTGAACTTGAACAGGCGCGGCGCATCGCCACGCTGGGCCAGGGAGAACAGCATGCGCGAGGCGGTGTAGTGGCCGGAGATCAGGCAGCTGCTCACCGAGGTCAGCACCACGAAGTTCATCAGCACTTCGGCATAGGGCACACCCAGCAGTTCCAGGGTGCGGCGGTAGGCGCCATAACCGGAGACGCCCAGGTGCGGGTCGTTCCACGGCACCAGGCAGACGATCAGGAAGATCGAGCCGACATAGAACAGGCACACCCGCCAGACCACCGAGTTGGTCGCCTTGACGATCTGGGTGGCCGGGTCCTTCGCTTCAGAGGCGGCGATGGTGACGATCTCGGCGCCGAGGAAGGCGAACATCACCCCCAGCAAGGCGCCGATTACCGTGGTGATGCCGTTGGGCATGAAGCCTTCGGCGGTCAGGTGGCTGATGCCGCGTACCTCGCCGAACTGCCAGACGTTCATCACCGCGGCGGTGCACACCACCAGGAAGCAGACGATCGCCACCACCTTGATCAGCGCGAACCAGAACTCGAACTCGCCGTAGTGCTTGACGTTGAAGAAGTTGACGGTGATCAGCAGCAGGGTCGTGGCCAGCACGAACACGTTGACGCTCACGTCGGGGAAGAAGCCGTGCAGGATCTTGCCTGCCACGTAGGCCTCCCAGGCCATGAGGATCACCCAGTACCACCAGTACAGCCAACCGATGGTGAAACCGGCCCAGCGGCCGATGGCGCGGTCGGCGTAGGTGGAGAACGAGCCGGTGTCCGGCGAGGAAGTCGCCATTTCACCCAGCATGCGCATGATCAGCACCACCAGGATGCCGCCGGCCAGGTAAGCCAGGACAGCGGCCGGGCCGGCGCTGTGGATCACGCTGCCGGAACCGACGAACAAGGCGCCGCCGATCACCCCGGCGATGGACATCATCGTCAGGTGGCGCGACTTGAGCGAGGCACTGAGCTTGCTCTCGTGCCCATCCTTCGCGGTGGTGGATGTGGATGTAGCGTCCATCAGTTATTTACCCCGTGCTTCTTTTTATCCAAGGAAAAACTGTGAAACCCCGATGGTTATCGGTCTCACCTGTACATCAGTGCTACTGCGGGCAGGGAGGTGTGCGCGAGCACACGCAGGCCATCCGTGGCGGCCTGCTTACGCGGCCAGAGGCGACCCTCTGGACGAACTGAACCATGCTGGGGACGGACGAGCAGCGTCCGGCCACGCGGGAAGAAGGTGCGAGGCGGACCTCGACGGTAAAGCAGCGATGTTGTGATTATTCATGGCGCTGTCATGTGCTGTGTTGGCTATATCTGACACGTAATGTAAAAATGTCGAACACATTGAGCCATGCACAGCGGCATGAAAAACGCACTGCACTGTACAGGCCGCCGATGCAATACACCCGCTGTGCCCCGCAGGCGCCTGGCGTCGCGCACACCTGAAGGCCCCCGAATGCTCCAGCTACACCCGGACTCCTCCACCCCGCTGGTCAACCAGATCATCGACGGCTTGCGCGCGCTGATCGACGACCAGACCCTCAAGCCCGGGGCGAAGGTCCCGTCGATCCGGGCGTTCGCCTCGACCTACTCGGTGAGCACCTTCACCGTGGTCGAAGCCTACGATCGCCTGGTGGCCCAGGGGTTGCTGGTGAGCAAGGGCAATGCGGGCTTCTTCGTCAATCGTGCGGCGAACGAGCTGCTGGACAAGCACAGCGTCGAGGCCGATACCAGCCGCCCCACCTTCAACTCGGAGTGGTACCTGCAGCAGATCTTCGAGATCCGCCAGCTGCCGTTCAAACCGGGTTGTGGCTGGCTGCCCAACGATTGGATGTACGAGGAAGGCTTGCGCCGCGGCCTGCGCCAGGTCGCCGGTAGCCCGCTGGAGCTGTCCGGCTACGGCGACCCCATGGGCCTGCCGGAATTGCGCGCATTGACTGCGCAGAACCTGCAGCAGGAACTGTCGATCGTCGCCAACCCGGCGCAACTCATGCTCACCCACGGTGCCAGCCAGGCCCTGGACCTGGCCGTGCGCACCCTGGTGCGCCCCGGCGACGTGGTGCTGGTGGACGACCCCGGCTACCCCAACCTGATGAGCATCCTGCGCACCCAGGGCGCCACCCTGGTGGGCGTGCCGCGCACCCCGGCCGGCTATGACCTCGACCAGCTCGAGCGCCTGCTGGCCCACCACCGCCCCACGACCTTCTTCACCCAGCCACACCTGCACAGCCCGACCTGCTCGCGCACCCCGCTGGCGCAGCTGCACCGCCTACTGCAGTTGGCCAGCCAGCATGGCTTCCGCCTGGTGGAGAACAACCTCTACGCCGACATGATCGCCGACCCGCTGCCCTGCCTGGCGAGCCTCGACCACCTGCAGCAGGTGGTGTACGTGGGCAGCTATTCGAAAAGCATCTCGCCCAACGTGCGCGTCGGCTACCTGCTGGCCAACCCCGAGCTGACCCAGCAACTGCTGCACCTGAAGATGCGCTCGGGCCTGACGACCTCGCAGGTGATGGAGCGCGTGGTGTACGCCGCGATCATCGACGGCCGCTGGCGCAAGCACCTCAAGCGCCTGCGCCAGCGCCTGGCCGAGGCGCACCAGGAAGTGGGCCGGCACCTGCATCGGCTGGGTTTCGAGCTGTTCATCGAGTCGGACGAAGGGATGTACATCTGGACCCGGCATCCGGCCATCCCCGACAGCGCCGCCCTGCTCGACGATGCGCTGGAGAAAGGCATCATGCTCGGGCCCGGGCAGTTGTTCATGGTCGATGCCAAGGCCACTGGGTGGATGCGCTTCAACGTGGCGTTCAGTACCGACCCGGCGATGTGGGAGTTGCTGGAGAAGGTGTTGGTGAAGCATGTGCGCCGGGGCGGGGTGTAATACCCATACCAACGCAATCGCGGGCCAAGCCCGCTTCCACCGTGGCGATTCAACCTGTGGAAGCGGGCTTGCCCCTCGACAGGCTTAACGCCAATCGCGCTCTTCGCCGAAGAATGCCCGAGCATTCGCCTCCAGGCTCTCCAGGTGGTACCCGCCCTCCTGCACGATCAGACACGGCAAACGCAACCCACGAATCTGTTCACCCAGCCGGGCGAACCCTTCGGTAGTCACCGCCACCTTGCTTTGCGGGTCCAGCTCGTAGATATCGAAGCCCAGCGAAAGCACCAGCACCTCGGCGCCGAAGTCCTTCACCGCTTGCAACGCAACCTCCAGCTGCGCCATGAAGTCCGCTTCACTCGCCCCGTGGGCCATCGGCAGGTTGAGATTGCAGCCCTCTCCTGCTCCGCTACCGCGCTCGTCGGCAAAGCCCGCTACTCCTGGATAGAAATTGGTCGGGTCACCATGCACCGAGACGTACAGCACGTCGTCCCGCTCGTAGAAAATCTCCTGGATGCCCTGCCCATGGTGCATGTCGGTATCCAGGATCGCCACGCGCTGGTAGCGGCCGCGCAACACCTGGGCCGCGACGGCGGCGTTGTTGAGGTAGCAGAAGCCACCAGCGGCGTCGTACCGGGCATGGTGCCCCGGCGGACGGCACAGGGCATAGGTGGCGGATTCTCCGTCAAGGATGGCCTGGGCCGCGGCGACGGCGCTCTGTGCCGACCAGTAGGCGGAGCGCCAGGTATGCTCCCCCACCGGGCAACTGCCATCGGCCAGGTAGCGCCCGGCCTGGGCAAGAATGCCGCGCAGGGCGTTGGGTTCGCGAACGAAGATGTTGGACATCACCTCGTCGCCCCAGTCCTCGGGCACCTCCTTCCAGCGCGCATGAGCTTCTTCGAGGAACGCCAGGTAGGCTTCGCCATGCACCGCCTTGAGCGGAGCAAGGCCGGCATCTTCGGGCTTGCGGATATCGAAGCCAAGGTCCTTGGCGGCCTGCAGCAGGCGCTGGGCGCGCTCGGGGACTTCCTGCGGGGTGCGCATGGCGCCGCGCGAATAGTAGCTGCGCGGGTGGTGGAGCAATTGTTCCGGGTGGAAATAGCAGCGCATCAGGCTTCTCCTTCGACAACCTGGCCGGCACGGGCCAGCACGGCGTTGAGCAATACATCGGCGCCCTGGCGGGCATCCTCGGGCAGCACATCCTCGGCCTCGTTGTGGCTCAGACCACCGACGCAGGGGATGAACACCATCGCCGTGGGGCAGTAGCGCGCCAGCAGGATCGCGTCATGGCCGGCGCCGCTGACGATGGACTGCTGGCTGTAGTCCAGGCCATCCACCGCCTGCTGCACGGCGGCCACGCAGTCGACGTCGAACGGGGTGGCCGGGCTGACCCAGTGGCGCTCGATGCGCACCGCCAGGCCACGCTGGCTGGCGATGGCCTGCAACTGCAGGCTGATATCGCGCTCCATGGCGTCGATGGCCTCGTCGCGGTGATGGCGCAGGTCGAGGGTGAAGCGCACCAGGCCGGGAATGGTGTTGCGCGACGACTTGGCGATGCTCAGCTCACCCACCGTGGTCAGGCCCTCGGGGGAGAAGTCGCTGGCCAGTTGTTCGATGGCCTGGATCATCCGTGCCACGCCGTACAAGGCGTCCTTGCGCAGCTTCATCGGCGTGGTGCCGGCATGCGCGGCCATGCCCTCGACGGTGACATCGAGCCAGCGGATCGCCTGGCCGCCGCTGACCACACCGATGCTCCTGACGTTGTCCTCGAGGATCGGGCCCTGCTCGATATGCGCCTCGAAATAGGCGTCCACCTTGCCGCCCAGCGGGCGTTGGCCGGCATAACCGGTGCGCGCCAGTTCATCGGCGACGCTGATGCCGTCGGCATCGCGGATCGCCAGGGCCTGGGCCAGCGGCAAAGTGCCGGTGAACACCGCCGAGCCGAACATGGCCGGGGTGAAGCGGGCGCCCTCCTCGTTGGTCCATACCGCGATCTCCAGCGGCTTGCGGGTACGGATACCCAGGTCGTTCAGGCGGCGCACCACTTCCAAACCGGCCAGCACGCCATAGACGCCATCGAAACGCCCGCCCTCGGGCTGGGTGTCCAGGTGGCTGCCCATCATCACCGGCGCGGCATGCGGGTCGCTGCCCTCACGGCGGGCGAACAGGTTGCCAATGGCATCCACGCTCAGGCTCATCCCGGCCTCGCGGCACCAGCGGCCGAACAGTTCACGCCCGGCCTTGTCCTCGTCGCTCAGGGCCAGGCGGCAGCTGCCGCCACGGGCGGTGGCGCCGATTTCGGCCATGGCCATCAGGCTCGCCCACAGGCGATCGCCATTGCTTTTCAACATTGCGGATACTCCAGATTCAGGCCAGCTCGAGCTGCCGGCCAAGGGCGTAGCGGCGCGCCAGCGCCAGCACGCAGACCAGGGAAGTGCAGGCGATCAGGCTGTAGAAGACCGCCATCGGCCACCATTGGCCGCTGAAACTGTGGGCCAGCCAGGTACCGATGAGCGGGGTCAGGCCACCGGCGATGGCGCCGCACACCTGATAGGCCAGGGAGATGGCGGTGTAGCGCACGCGGGTGGCGAACATGCCGCTGACGTAGCCTGCGATCACTGCATAGAACGACGCCATGCACGCCGCCGCCAGGGCGATGCCGAGCACGATCAGCGGGCCTTCGCCGCTGCTCACCAGCACGAACATCGGGTACGGCGAGGCCATCGCCAGCAGCGCCATCAGGGCCAGGAAGCGCGTGGCACCAAGCCGCTCCGACAGCCACGCCGCCAACGGCTGCACGCAGAACTGGATGATCGCCACGAAGAACAGGCATTCGAGGATCAGCGAACGCTCCAGGTGCAACTGTTGGGTGGTGTAGCTGATCATGAAGGTATTGGTGAAATAGACCCCGGCGATGCCCAGGGTGTTGGCGCCTATGCACAGCAGCAACGGCCGCCAGGCGCTGCGCAGCACTTCCAGCACCGGTGCCTGCTCCTTGCGCCGGGTCTGTTCGGCCTGCTCACGGCTGGCGAGGAACTCGGGCGACTCGTTGACCCCCAGGCGGATTGCCAGGCCCACCAGCAGCAACAGCGCGCTGGCCAGGAACGGCAGGCGCCAGCCCCAGCTCATCAGGTCGTCTTCCGGCAGGCGGGTGACCGCGCTGAAAGCCAGTAGCGACAGGATCAGGCCTGCCGGGCTACCCAGCTGGGCGAACGAGGCGAAGAAGTTGCGCCGGCCCTTGGGCGCATGCTCCCCGGCCATCAGCACCGCCCCTCCCCACTCGCCACCGACGGCTATGCCCTGGACCACGCGCAACAGGACCAGCAGCACCGGCGCGCTGGCGCCGATCTGCGCGTAGGTCGGCAGCAGGCCGATGGCGACGGTGACCACGCCCATCATCAGCAAGGTGATGATCAGCGATTTCTTGCGCCCGATACGGTCGCCGATATGGCCGAAGATGATGCCGCCCAAGGGCCGGGCGAAGAAGCCCACGGCAAAGGTGCCGAAGGCAGCCATGGTGCTGAAAAGGCTGTTGTCGGAGGGGAAGAACAAGGCACCGAACACCAGCGCGGCGGCGGTGGCGTAGATGTAGAAGTCGTACCACTCGATCATGGTGCCGATGAACGCGGCGGCGGCGGCACGGCGCGGTTGGGGCGAAGCGGCGGGCTTCATGGGGTGGCTCCTTTGGTTGTTTTTCTGGCAGGAGTTGTCGGGTCACGGTGGCGCTCTGACGGCGCCTGGGCGGACGCATCGCGGGGCAAGCCCGCTCCCACCAGGCCTGGGTCTCCGTCAAGATCTGGAGGCAGCTGTGGTAGCGGGCTTGCCCCGCAATGAGGCCTGCACTGCTGGAGATCATTCATCGCGGGCGCCTATAATTCAATTTTCTATTTATTATTCGAACTATTAACCACGCTTATCATCGAGCCCGACAATGCCCGACCGCCTGCTCAACGACCGCCTCGACTGGAACCTGCTGCGCACCTTCCGCGTCATCGGCCAGGAACTGTCGATCAGCCGCGCCGCCGCCCGCCTGCACCTCACCCAGCCCGCCGTGAGCCAGGCGCTCAAGCGCCTCGAGGAGCAACTCGGGCGCCAGCTCATCGCCCGCCGTGGGCCGCGCTTCGTGCTGACGGAGGTGGGCGAGCAGCTGTTCCAGCTGGCCGGCGAGGTGTACGGGCAGATGTCACAGATCGGCGGCCTGCTGGAGCAGCCGGCGGACGAACTGGTGGGCAAGGTGCGCCTGTTGATGATCAGCCGTATCGTCAACGAACGCTTCGACGACTTCCTCGCCGACTTCCACCGCCAGCACCCCCGGGTTGAGCTGGAGATCGACGTGATGCGCAGTTCCGACATCGTCGCAGCCCTGCAGGAAAAAACCGCCACCGCCGGCCTCAGCCTCAACCGCCGACCCCAGCCACGGCTGGAGCAGCGGTTGTTCCTGCGCCAGCGCTACGCGTTCTTCTGCGGCAAGCACCACGCGCTGTTCGGCCAGATGGAAGGCGACCTGCAGCGGGAGAATTTTGTCAGTTTCACCAGCGACCAGATCGGCGGCATGCTCTCGCCGCTGACCATCTTCCGCGACCAGCAGGGCTTCGCCGGGCGTATCGTCGCCTCGTCGCCGAGCCTGGAAGAAGTGCGCCGCCTGGTGATCGCCGGCTTCGGCATCGGCTGCCTGCCCGAGCATGTGGTGGCGCCGGATGTGGACGCAGGGTTGTTGTGGAAACTGCCGCCGCAGGAGGGCATTGCCGACGTCGACATCCACCTGTTGTGGAAAAGGGACCAACGCATGAGCCGAGCGGAAAGCCTGTTCATAGAGGCCTTGCTGTCGGCCGCAACGGCGGTGATCTAGCGGGCAACCCTGTAGGCGGACAGCGGTCGAGCGTCAGGCCTGCCCAAGTTCGCGGTGATCGCCTACAGGCTCTGCGGTACCCCGGCCACCCGTGCCCGCCCCCACCAGGCATACGCAAGCGCCAGCCACCCCAGCCCCAGCGCGGCGAGCATCGCCACCACCACCTGGCTGTAACGCGCCAGCAATGCCGGGAACCCCGTCACTTCGCGAACCACTTGGATATCGGCGCTGCCGTCGGCATCGCGAATACTGATTCCTGCCTGGCGAATCTGTGAATAATCGGCGTCGAAGTACACCCACACCTTGCTCTCGCTCACCCCGTCGATGGCCGGCAGGTCGATGCTGCTGGTCGGGGTCGGCACCAGCGTGTCGTTGCCGGCCGCATCGCGCACCTGCACCAGCCCCTTGGCCGGCAGACGTATGTGCACGGCCTTGAGCGGTACTCGGGCGGGGTTGGACAACTCGATCAGCAAGCCGGTGCGGTGGTCCACAAGACCTGCTTCGAAGGGCCTGGCGAACAGTTGCAGGTAGGGGGCCTGGGCCAGATCCACCAACTTGTCGATCTGCGGATGGCTGAGTGTGCCGGCGCTGATTGCGCTGATCTGCGTGTGTAGCCGCTCATACTTGAGCAGGTCGTTGGCCTCGCTGATGCGTTCGCTGAATTGGCCCGGGTAGGTGAGATGGGCGTATGTCAGGCGCGCCTGCAGCCGGTCGTCCTCACGCAACGTCACATAGAGCGTGGCGGCGACGGCGACCAGGACCAGCAGGCCCACCATGGATTTACCGACTTTTTCCCAACTCACCTTGAGGTTCCTTAGTTTGGCGGGTGACGAGAGGCAATGGCTGGCAAGGGTGCCAAGAACAGGGGATTCGGGCAAGGGGCACTGCTGACGGCCCGCCAGCCACCGCGCCGCCAGCCTCAGCCGGGCCGCCCACCACCAACCGCAGGCTTGGCGATGACAGCGCCCAGGCCCATGAGGTAAAGCAGACCCCTTGCCCGGCCGCTTGGGCGGGAAATGGGGCACATTCCCCACCCAGCCCTGGGTGTCTTCCCCCAGGTTTGCGGCAACTGCCTCAGCAGGCGTTTTTCGCGACTTTGCAACATCTTGAAACACGTGGCGTTTGGCCATTTTCCGCTTGGCACAGCCGTTGCTGGTCCCCTCTACAGGGCATATCGCCACTCACTGAAAGTGGCAATAGATGCCAGCCTGTACAACACGGGGCATACGGTAATGAAGAATTCAACTGCAACATCGACCCAGGTGTTCAGGTTGTCCGCCATCACGGCGCTGCTGCTCAGCCTGGGGCTGGCCAACGTGTTCGCCGGGTCGCTCGACGACGTGAGCCAACCGCCGCCCACCGATCCGTCCGCCTTCAGTGACCCAGCCGCCGATCCGCTGGCCCAGGCGGCGGCGCTGGAGACCTTGAAGAGCATGCCGGAAGCCAACGAGGGCTCGCTCGAATTGACCGACGGGGTCTACGGCACCCGCGCCACGGTGACCAGCAACAATGCCCTGCCCCCCGCGCAGCAGACTTCACGCAACTATCCCACGAACGGCAAACCCAGCCCCTTGTTCGGCGCCGAGCCCTTCACCCAGCAGTTGCTGCTGTTCGAAGAATTCGGCCCGGAGAAACTCGACCCGGCCACTGCGCCCTACACCCTCACCTTCCCGCCCCCCGTAATCGGTGCCGCGCCCGCGCAGGATCCGGATTATGTGGCGCGCAGCAGCCCCAACGGCAACGCCCTGGAGGCCTTCCTCACCCAGCCAGGGCTGACACCGTTCCCGTCACAGTACGCCAACGTGCTCGACCGCAACCCGTGGAAGGCGCAGATCGAGATGTTCCTCAACCGCACCGGGGTCGGCTCGCCCGCCGAAGGCCGACCGCCAGGAAAGGGCTGGTCGCACCAGCGCTGGAACGAGTTCTACCCCCAGGCCGCGTTCAAGACCGCCCAGGCCGGGGCGCGCATCAACCAGGGCCTGCGCGACCGCAAGCAGTTGCACAACTATGCCAAGGGCGAGTTCGCCCCGGGCGGGCTGTACTACCAGACCTCCGACATCCCCACCACCCTCGGCACCACCAAGGGCATCGATACCCGCTTCCACCCGAAGATGCCCCTGCAGGGCCACAAGACGCTGTGGACCTTCGACGGCACCTTTCCACCCAAGCTTCTGATGGTACGCTACGGCCAACCGGTGCTGATGCGCCATTACAACGCCCTGCCGATCGACCCTTCGGCCAACAACGGCTTTGGCCTGCATACCATCTCCACCCACGAGCACAATGGCCACTCGCCGGCCGAGAGCGACGGTTTCGCCAACGCCTACTTCTTCCCCGGCCAGTACTACGACTATCGCTGGCCGATCCAACTGGCCGGCTACGACACCATCAACACCCGCGCCCAGGACCCGCGCGCGGCCTTCCCCTGCGCGCCGGGCGAAACCCTGTTCGTCAACGACGCATCCCCGGGCCTCAAGACCTGCGAGAACGGCAGCATCAGGATCCGCGGCGACTGGCGCGAGACCATGAGCACCCACTGGTTCCACGACCACATGCTCGATTTCACCGCGCAGAACGTCTACAAGGGCAACGCGGTGATGATGAACTATTACTCGGCCATCGACCGTGGCAACGAGGCCCTGGAGGATGGCGTCAACCTGCGTTTCCCCAGCGGCGCGGCGATGCCGTGGGGCAACCGTGACTACGACGTCAACCTGGTGATCGCCGACAAGGCCTGGGACGCCAACGGCCAGTTGTGGTTCAACCCGTTCAACACCGACGGCTTCCTCGGCGACCAGATCCTGGTCAACTGGCAGTACCAGCCCAAGCTCAAGGTGCGCGCGCGCAGCTATCGCTTCCGCATTCTCAACGGCTCGGTGTCGCGCTACTTCAAGTTCGCCGTGGTCCGTGAAATCGCCGGCAACGCTGGCGAGTTCAAAGGCCCGAGCGGCTCCAACGTCTCCTATGCCCGCGTGCCGTTCCACATGATCGCCAACGACGGCAATATCATGGAACACGCGGTGCCGTTCGACGGCACCCTCGACCTCAACGGCGACGGCAACTTGCAGGACAACAACGCCATCCTGCCGCTGCAGGGCATCGCCGAGCGCTACGACATCATCATCAATTTCGCCAAGAACGGGATCAAGGTCGGCGACAAGCTGTACTTCGTCAACCTCATGGAACACGACACCGGCAAAGGTCCGAAACAGGCCATCGCCTTGGCCGACGTGCTGTCGCAAAAATACAAGGCCGTGATCAAGCAGACCAGCAAGGGCCCGGAATGGGATGGCGGCGACCCGGTGGTCGGCAAGTTCATGCAACTGATCGTGCAGCCCTACACCGGCCAGGACCTGAGCATGGACCCGAGCCTGTATGAACCGGCCAAGCCCGGCAAGGCTGCCGGCCTGGTGATGATTCCCCTGCCGATCGACCGCAATAGCGCCAGCGACCAGGTCAAGATCAAGGCCGCCCGCCACCGAGAGTTCATCTTCGGCCGCTCCGACGGCACCGACAGCGCGCCCTGGACCATCAAGACCGACGGTGGCTTCGGCTACAGCATGGACCCACGCCGCATCGGCGCCGCTCCGCAACTGGCCAACGAGGCCACCGACGGCGGTTTCAGCGGCGACGGCACCCTGGAAGTGTGGAAGATCAAGAACGGCGGCAATGGCTGGAGCCACCCGGTGCACGTGCATTTCGAGGAAGGAGTGGTCCTCAGCCGTGACGGCAAGGCCCCGCCGGAGTGGGAAAAATGGGCGCGCAAGGATGTTTATCGCATCGGCCCGGACACAGACTCCTCCGAGGAAGTCGAGATGGCCATCCGCTTCCGCGAGTTCGCCGGCACCTACATGGAACACTGCCACAACACCCAGCACGAAGACACCTCGATGCTGCTGCGCTGGGACCTGGAGCACCCCGGCCAGTTCCAGATGATGCCAACGCCGCTGCCTGGTTGGGATGGCGTGGAATACGTCAATTCCGCCGCCCTGCCGACCTTCCGCACCTCGAGCAGTGGCTCGGGCAACGACAGCAACAAGCCGCCGGTGGCGGTCAACGACAGCGCCGCGACCATGGCCGGCAAGCCGATCGTGCTCAACGTGCTGGCCAACGACACCGACCCCGACGGCAACGTGCCGCTGAGCGTCAGCAGCCTGGCCCAGCCCGACTCCGGCCAGGGCACGGTCGCCAGCAACGGCACACAGGTCACCTACACCCCACCGGCCACCGTGGGCACGGGATTCACCGCCAGCTTCACCTACGCCGCACGCGACGCCAAGGGCCTCGAGTCGCTGGCCCCGGCTACGGTAAACATCGCGGTTTCGCCCGCAGTGCCAATGGACGAGATCCAGGTCAGCAGCGCTTCGGTGCAGTTGCGCAGCAACAACCGCTGGACCTGGGAGGTTTCGGGCACCACCTCGGTGGCCGCCGGCAACAGCATCCGGGTGACCAGCAACACCACCAGCGGGCCGCTCGACCTGGGCCTGGCGACGTTGAGCGCCAGCGGTTCCGGGGCGCGCTGGAAATTGTCGGTGACCACCACCGGCAGCGGCCCGGTCTCGCCACCGGCGGTAACGGTCAAATCGGCGCTGGGGCAGAGTGCGACGGTACCTTTGAGCATCAAGTGAAAGAAGGGCGGGGGCGCGCTGCGCCCCTTTCGCCGCGGTTCGTCGCCACGACAAGCCGGCTCCCACAGGTATTGCGCATGCCTTGTGATCGGCGCTGTACATGTGGGAGCTGGCTTGCCAGCGATGGCCTGCATCGCAGGCCCCATCAGATATCCAAGAGGGTAAGACCATGCCCCACACCTGGCGTCTGCTGCTCCCCCTGCTGATCATCCTCAGCCTGCCTTGCGCCCTGCCCCCGACCAGCGCCAGCGCTGACCCCGACACCCCCTGGGGCGCCGATTACTTCCCCAACATCCCCCTGCTCACCCAGGACGGCCAACAGGTGCGCTTCTTCGACGACCTGATCAAGGACAAGGTGGTGGCCATCAACTTCATCTTCACCGGCTGCGGCGACTCCTGCCCGGTGGAAACCGCGCGCCTGCGCCAGGTACAGAAGCTGCTGGGCGAGCGTGTCGGCCAGGACATCTTCATCTACTCGATCAGC
This sequence comes from Pseudomonas soli, assembly GCF_021283165.2. Taxonomy (NCBI): domain Bacteria; kingdom Pseudomonadati; phylum Pseudomonadota; class Gammaproteobacteria; order Pseudomonadales; family Pseudomonadaceae; genus Pseudomonas; species Pseudomonas soli. The sequence goes on along the minus strand of NZ_CP128543.1, from coordinate 2,475,572 downwards.
ATCGACCCCTATAACGACACCCCTGCCACCCTCAAACGCTACGCCGAGAAATTCGCTATCGGCCCGGGCTGGACACTCCTCACCGGCGAGGCCGCCGACATCGAACAACTGCGACGCAGCCTGGGCCTGTACATCGAGGGCCTGGAGAATGGCCGCAGCAAGGACCACAACCTCAGCCTGATCATCGGCAACCAGGCCACCGGCCGCTGGATGAAGGCCTCGCCCTTCGAAAGCCCGTACATCCTCGCCGACCGCCTGGCCAACAGCCTGCACAACTGGAAAACCGCCAGCGCCCAACACCGCGACTACACCCAGGCCCCCGACATCCGCCCGCCCAGCACAGGCGAGCAACTGTTCAGGACCCGCTGCTCGTCGTGCCACACCCTGGGAGACGCCGAGCCTGGAGCCACCCATGGCATCGGCCCGGACCTGCTCGGGGTGACCCGGCAGCGTGAAGAGGCTTGGCTCAAGCGCTGGCTGATGGAGCCCGACCAGATGCTCGCGGAGAAAGACCCCTTGGCGATGCTGCTGTTCGCGCAGTACAACCAACTGGCGATGCCCAACATGCGATTGGGGGAAACAGAAGTGGCGGCGCTGATCGGCTACCTCGAAGAGGAAACGACACGCTTGCAGCGCCCCGCTCAGTGACCACCGACCTTAGCGTAAAGCCACTACCAATATCATATGGCTACCAATACACGCTAAGCTTGCGGCCAGCCTGAGCATCCGCGCAAGCAGGCGGGACGCCTGTTCATTGCTGCGGATGCCTTCAAGCGCTGAAACTACCGCCACTCACTTTGAACCACCATCGCTTGGCGCAAAGCCAAACAAATCGCTGACAAGGATGTTGATGAACTCTTCAAGCATCGTGCGTTATTGGCACGCCGTCGAGCTCCTGCAGCCGCAGGCCGCCCCGAAGAAAAAGAAGCGTAACAAGGATTACGAACCATTCTTCCAGGACCTGCCGATCACCGCCCGCTCGCTCCCCTGGTCAGCGACGAACGTGCTGGGTCGACAGCGGCTGCCAAACAAGCGGGTCTGGAGTCACACGCTTTACGCCCATCTCTACGACAGCCTGCACGTCGCTCGCCGACTCGAAGCGCTGTACGGTGCGGATCAAGGCTACAAAGAGCCGCAAACCAGAGAGTCGGCTCTGTTCTCGCTGAAATTCGACGAGTTGGGGCAGATGGTCGTCGACAGCTTCGTACTGTCCAGCGAAGCATGGTTCCTTGGCTGCGCTATCCACAAGCGAGACTGGACATCGGGCTTCGAAGACACGCAGAACGCTTTGCGCGAGGACAGCAAGCGCCTGCTCGGTGGCGTGGTGAGCGCTGACGCCCTGGAAGAAATGACCTGGCAGGTTCGACATCATCTCGGGCTGGACGAGTTCTTCGGTGCCCAGAACCGTCAGCATCGCTTCCGCTCCCAGCCGGTCGATCCGAAGCAACCCGAGCAGGAAGACGATCCCCTTAACAGTTTCCTGCTCGACGACCTGGTCAAGGTAGCTAGCGCACTTGATCAGGGCCACGTCAGCCCGCCACTGGCACGTTACCTGACAGAGCAACACAGCGAACCGCGCTTGCATCTGGATAGCCGCGATGCCGACCTGCCCTTGATTCGATGCCTGGCCCCCGCTCGCTATCCCAAGGGTTGCTGGCCGGCAGACCGCCATCTGGGCTTGGTTCACTCACAACAAGTGGCGATCAACAGCCTGCTCGAGACCCTGGGAGACAGTCATGGGCTGATGGGGATCAATGGCCCGCCTGGCACTGGCAAGACCACTCTGTTGCGAGACCTGATCGCAGCAGTCGTCACCGAACGAGCGGACGTACTGGCGTCATTCGAAAAAGCCTCCGACGCCTTCCTGCAGGATGGCCGAGAGGTAGCCAGCGACGGAGGCACCGGCCGAACGACCTACGCGCTGCATCCAGACCTGCTGGGGTTCGAAATCGTCGTCGCCTCCTCGAACAATGGCGCCGTCGAGAACATCACGCTCGAGCTGCCACAGCAGGACAAGATCGATGCCTCCTGGCTGCCGCAAGCCGCGTATTTCAGCGAACTGGGAGGGCTAGTCAGCGGCCAGCCAGCCTGGGGGCTGGTCTCCGCCGCGCTGGGCAGCAAGGCCAAGCGCAAGCAGTTCGTGGAACGTCTTCTTGATGGCAGGCGCCCTGCAAAAACGTCGAAGGCGGGGCTCCCCGTCGAAGCCGCAGAGCTTGAGGACGACAACGACGACATGGATGGCCTCGGCGCTTCGAGCGCACCTGCACCACAGCCCCCCTCTCCCGAGCTGCCTCCTGTGCAGGGCATGACAGCCTGGTTGAACGAGCGCATACCGCGCAGCAAGGCACTGACGACCACCGAAAAAGCCAGGGTCTGGCAGAGCGCTATTGCCCGCTATCGCCAGGCTACTCAGGCGGAGCAGGCTGCTCGCGCCCAGCTCGACAGGTTACTCACACAAATCGATGCCGTAGTCGCTGCCCGCCAGCAGGTCAAACAGGCTGAACAGGCTCGCCAGACTCACGTCGAAGCGCTTCGCTCGCTTTCCGATCGGCAACGCGAAGTCGAAAGCAGCACGCTACAACCGGCCCGTGAACAATTGCGCCAGGCGCTGCAGGCGATTACCGCACACAGTGCAGAAAAACCCGGCCTATTGGCCAGCCTGCTGAGCCTCTGGGGTGCCCGTCGAGCCTGGGCCGCACGACAGCGGCTACTGGACAGCGGCCACGCCTTGGCACGCGAAGCATTCGCCAGTGCCGAGCGCCAGGTCCAAGAGCTGTGCGCACGCCGAGACGCAGCGGCTCAACAACTGGCGCAGGACGAACAAGCCATCGCCCAAGCCATAGATCTGGCTACCACGCAGATCGAAACTACCCGCAGCCTTGCCCTTGCTGGCGAGGCCAGGCACTTGCTGACTTGGCTTGAGCGTGGCGAACTCGATCGCAGCGCCAGCACCGAACTGCGCGAACCCTGGATGCTTGACGGCTGGCGGCAGGCCAGGGCCAACGTGTTCATCGAAGCGCTGGCGCTGCACCGCACTTTCTACGAACTCGAGCCCACTCGCCTGAAGGCCAACCTCGATTTCATTACCAGCGTGATCTGCAACGGCCATTTCGCCGGGATGTCACCGAACGCCCTGCGCTGCGCTTGGGCATCGCTGTTCATGCTGGTACCGGTACTGAGCAGCACTTTTGCTTCCTTCGCGCGTTCGTTCGGCAGCTTCGGCTGCGGCGAGATCGGCTGGTTGCTGGTGGATGAAGCCGGGCAGGCCACGCCACAGGCAACGGTCGGCGCCTTGTGGCGCTCACGCAGGGCGGTACTGGTTGGCGACCCCTTGCAGCTCAAGCCTATCGTCACTGTTTCCGACGCGGTCCTTGAATACATGCGCAACAAGTATCAGGTGAACGCGCACTGGCTGCCCAATCGCTACAGCGCCCAAGGCCTGGCCGACCTCGGCACGTCTTGGGGACGCATGGCCGGCCCCAGGGCTGGAAAGCGCTGGATAGGCCTACCTCTGGTGGTGCACCGCCGCTGTGACAAACCTATGTTTGATCTGGCCAACCTCATCGCCTACGACAATGCCATGGTATACGGCACGCTTACCCCTAGCCCAGACAAGGAAACGCCCGCCAGCCTGCCCACGGGGTGGATTCATGTGGCCGGCCCTTCAAGTGGCAATTGGGTAGAGAATGAAGGCATTGCGCTCGAACGCCTGCTTGCCAAGCTCGATGTCGACGGTGTGAAGCGCTCTGATATCGCCGTGATCACGCCATTCCAGGACGTGCGCAACCAGCTCAAGGGCCGCCTTCCAGAGAAGATGGTGCACGGCACGATCCACACCATGCAAGGCAAGGAGGCCGCCGTCGTCATCCTCGTGCTTGGCGGCAACAGCGAGCAACGCGGTGCACGCGACTGGGCCGTTGAACAGCCAAACCTGCTCAACGTGGCGGCTACCCGCGCCAAACGCCGGCTTTATGTGATTGGCGACTACCACGATTGGTCTACACGCCTGCACTTGCGGGATGTCATGCATTGGCTGCCACTGCTCAACAGACAGCCGGTAACGATCAACGCGCCCGCCTGACAACCGCTGACAGCGGTCTCGGGAGGCTCGCCCCTTGACCGCCGTGTCGCCATGACTCCATGCTCGTCCGCTTCCACCCCACGCTCAAGGAATGACCGCATGAAGCTGGAAACACTCGCCATCCACGCGGGCTTCAGCCCCGACCCGACCACCAAGGCGGTGGCCGTGCCGATCTACCAGACCACCTCGTTCGCCTTCGACGACACCCAGCACGGGGCCGACCTGTTCGACCTCAAGGTGGCCGGGAACATCTACTCGCGCATCATGAACCCCACCAACGATGTGCTCGAACAGCGCATGGCCGCCCTTGAAGGCGGGGTGGGTGCGCTTGCGGTGGCCTCGGGCATGGCCGCCATCACCTACGCCATCCAGACCGTGGCAGAAGCCGGCGACAACATCGTCTCGGTGGCCAAGCTGTACGGCGGTACCTACAACCTGCTGGCGCACACCCTGCCGCGCCAGGGCATCACCACCCGCTTCGCCGCCCACGACGACATCGCCGCCCTCGAGGCACTGATTGATGATCGCACCAAGGCGGTGTTCTGCGAGTCCATCGGCAACCCTGCCGGCAACATCGTCGATATTGCCGCGCTGGCGGAGGCCGCCCACCGCCACGGCGTGCCGCTTATCGTCGACAACACCGTGGCCACGCCTATCCTCTGCCGCCCGTTCGAACACGGCGCCGATATCGTCGTGCACTCGCTGACCAAGTACATCGGCGGCCACGGCACCAGCATCGGCGGCATCGTCATCGACTCGGGCAAATTCCCCTGGGCCGATCACAAGCAACGTTTCGCCCTGCTCAATACCCCCGACCCGTCCTACCACGGCGTCACCTACACCGAAGCTTTCGGCCCTGCCGCCTTCATCGGCCGCTGCCGCGTGGTGCCGCTGCGCAACACCGGCGCCGCGCTGTCGCCGTTCAATGCCTTCCTGATCCTGCAAGGCCTGGAGACCCTGGCCCTGCGCATGGAGCGCCATACCGAGAATGCGTTCAAGGTTGCCCGCTTCCTGCAGGAACACGACCAGGTGGCCTGGGTGAAGTACGCAGGCCTGCCGGACCACCCCGAACATGCCCTGGCCCAGCGCTATACCAGTGGCAAACCGGCGTCGATCCTCTCGTTCGGCATCAAGGGTGGCCAAGCGGCCGGGGCCCGCTTCATCGATGCGCTGCAATTGGTGGTGCGCCTGGTGAATATCGGCGACGCCAAGTCGCTGGCCTGCCATCCTGCCTCCACCACCCACCGCCAGTTGAACGATGAAGAGCTGGAAAAAGCCGGCGTACCACGGGACATGGTGCGCCTGTCGATAGGTATCGAGCACAGCGACGACATCATCGCCGACCTTGCCCAGGCCCTGGAGGCCAGCCGCGGCTGATCCACCCGCGCCCCACCCAATGCCGACGGCGGGCGCCCCCTTGCAGAACCGGAACCGCGCGCAATGACCCTCTTCTACCTGAAACTCCTCGTCACCCCGCTGCTGATGTGGGCCATCTCCCTCGCCTCAAGGCGCTGGGGCGGCCTGCTCGGTGGTTTGCTGTCCGGCCTGCCAATCACCTCGGCGCTGGTGATGACCTTTCTGTGCCTGGAGCAAGGCACGGCCTTCGCCCTGGGCGCGGTGCCGGGTGCGCTGGGTGGACTGGCGGCCGTGCAGGCCACCTACACCTTCTACCTGTTCGCCACGCGCAAGCTCGGCATCGCTGCGGCGGTATCGCTGGCGATCCTGTTCTATGGCCTGGCGGCCTATGCCTTCACCCACTGGGGCGGGTTGTACCTGTCGGTCGGCGTGGCGCTGCTGCTGATCGGCGTGCTGATCCGCGCCAGCGGCCGCGAGCCCAGGCCCGATACGCTTGCCCGGCCTCGGCACCGTTATTGGGAGATCCCCTTGCGCATGGTGTCCGCCACCGCGCTGCTGATGCTCACCACCAGCCTGGCCAGTTGGCTGGGGCCGGCGACCAGCGGGATGCTGGCGCCGATCCCGGTGATTGCCTGGCCGTTGGTGGTGTTCGCCCATGTCCAGGGCGGCCGCGCCGGGATGGCGGCGATGGTGCGGGGCAATGCGATTGGGGCGGTGGGGGTGATTGCGTTTTATCTGGCGATGGCGGGGTTGCTCGAACATACGGGCGTCGCCATTACCATGCTGGTTGCGATGGCGACCGCCGTTGGCCTCACCGTCGCCCTGGCAGCACTGTTGAAAGGGCGTGCCTAGCTGCCGAAATCGACGGCACATCGGTATCGCCGACATTGCTACCCCCGCAAGGGGAACACACGGAGAGACACCATGGATCTGGATCAGGCACGCACCCTGCTTGCCGAGGCTGAACGGCATCGCCAGCCGGCGTATGAGCCAAGCATTTTTGCCCTCGGAGGGCGCGGTTACTACGAAAACCCCACCACTGACCTGCTCGCATTCTTTCTCGACCCCAACCAGGTCCATGGTTTTGGTGATTGCTTCCTCGGCGCCCTGCTAGGCTGCATCTGCAAAGAGTCACCTCCCGAGCCGACCCTGCGCCTGCCTCCGCAACGTGAAGTGACCACCACCAATGGCAAGCGCATCGACCTGCTGCTGCAAGGTGAGGACTGGCTGCTGATTCTCGAGAACAAGATCTTCCACGCTCAGGTCAACCCGTTCGCCGATTACGAACTCTATGCCGAAACATTGGTGGGTGGCCGCGACAAGCGCGTGTTGTTCGCGGTGCTGTCACCGTCGGGCAGCAACGTCGCCGATGGTTGGACAGGGCTCAGCTATGCCGACCTGCTCGGCGCCCTGCGCAGAGCACTGTCGCAAAACGTCGAGCACAGCCGGCTGAACAAATGGCGTGTGCTGGCAGACGAGTTCCTGCTGCATCTGGAAAACATCACCGTGGAGCGTGACATGAACCCTGAGAGCATTGATTTCATCTTCGATCACCTGCCGCAGATCAATGCCCTGAACAAGCTGCGTGACCAGGCACTCGAGGCGCTGGATAGCAAGATCATCGCCCACTTGCAGGCCGAGATCGACGGCTTCGAAACCTACACCCGCCGGCAACCCTGGGCGGACGGACCGGCGCTGCGTTACGCCTGCAACGACTGGGTCGAGTGGTCGGATGTGGTGCTCTACCTGGATGGCAGCCAGGCGCCACTGCGACCGACCATCCGCGTGTACCTGATCAACGTCGACACGCGCCAGATGGAGTTTGGCCGCCATCTGTTCCTTGACACCACAAGGCAGCCCTGGACCGAAGGCCGGCGCGTGATCGGTTTTGAATGGAAGTTGGAAAGCTTCGACGAACGCGTGGTAATCGACACGGTCCTGGAGAAAATGCGGCTGTTGATGCAATTCGAGGCCGAAATGCGCTGACATCAAGCCACAATGGGCAGGCCGCCCCGCACTTGCGCAAGCGCGGGGTAATGTGGTTTTCAGCGTTTCTTGCTGGCCGACACCCGGGGCCGTGCATCGACATAGACAATATCGGATGCCCTTTCGCCCTTGGCAGATTGCAACGAGCGGACCCGCTCAAGCTTTCCACCCAGTTCCCCAACATCCACCAGCACGAAAATCCCATGCTCGGTGTTTTCCGAATCCTTGTAGCGCTCCAACTGACACTCATAACCATGCACCACACTGGTGTTGGTCGACAGCTTGAACTCGACCACGACCTTGTCGTGCCAGCCGGCAGAGATCTTGAAATCAACCGGCCCACTTCCGCCGTCCGACTCAGGCGAAATATCCAGGCCGTACGCACGGCAAAAGCTAATGGCACTGCTGAAGAACAGATTTTGCACACTGCTTTCTGGCTTGGGCTTGTCTCGGTCCCAAAGCTCCTTCCACAATCCATGCGCTTCAATCTGCGTCTTGAATACTTCAAGAATTTCATGCACCACATCATTCATGGTCCGTACACAGGGGGCGTTCTGGAACTGCCGGACGACCGCCGAGTGCGTCCGCCGTTGCTCGCTGCCAAGCCGCTGCCAGAAATCCGGATCACTCAAGTCATCTGCGAGTTGATCGATACGGCCAAGAACTGCAAGTTTCAGTTCATCCATGCGCTGGAGGAGATCTTCGCAAGACGATGACCTACCGATTCTCTGCAAATAATCCAGGATCTGGTCAGGCTGCGGGCTTATGCCGGCCTCCATGAGCAAAGCAATAGCTCGCGTTTGCACCTCATGCCCGGCCTCCCGTTCGAACCTGCGGGAGAGACACACATCCCACAGATCTCGCCTCGTCCCCTGGGAAAAGCCAGAGAGGATGTCGACATCGGGCGGGACAATCACATACTCCAGACAGTAATCGATGGGGAACCTGCTACGCAGGCTGGTGATCATCTTGATCAACCCAAGACCTATGCGGGCATCAGGTAGAAAGGCCGGTTTTTTTTCGCTGATCATCTCGAAGAGATCCGCAACTGGCTCAGCAGTGCGCAGCATATGGACATGAAAGTCGCAGGGGATATCCCAGAGCTCGTTGCCCAGCGAGAAACCGCGATCATCTATCTTGCAATAGGGGGTAAGTGTGCAGACCTCACCTGACTCGAACAGATAGACTCGAAACCCTTTGCTTTTGTAGATATAGGACCTTCTGCCACCTGCCGCCGCCGTAAGGCCATCGAACAGCAGGACCGCCTTGGAGGAGTGAAACTCTTCCATTGAACGAGTACGGGGGGAGTCCAGCCCACATTGTTCGATTGGAATTACTTCAACTGCCATACGCTCAGGCAACGCCTCGAACAGCTCGCGCTGATCGAGTACGCAGGACAGTACATCGCGGGTAACGCCAACAAAGTCGACTTGCTCCCCCCAACACTCCCTGACCGCTGCCAGCAACAGCGTTTCCAGCACGTCCATAACCTTCCTCATCAAAATCGCATGCCTTGGCAGGCTTCTGGCAACAAATAATGCCAAAACGATACCACGCCACCGTAGTGCCTAGGCCATCGACAGCTATGTCGAGATCACCATCGCCTGGGTTCCCCGCGCACCTCGTTGTAACCGCGCCGGGACCACGTTGAAAATTCAATGATGGCAAACTGGCATTCCGCCAAACCTCGACAATACTGGCTCGTCACATGGATTCCTTGCCCACAACAACAAAAGGGAATTTGCGATGAGCCAGCCCCAACCCTTGGACGTCGCCATCATCGGCGGCGGTGTCTCCGGTACCTACAGCGCCTGGCGCCTGCAACAGGCCCACGGCGACAGCCTGCGTATCCAGTTGTTCGAATATGGCGACCGCATCGGCGGGCGGCTGTTCAGCGTCAAGCTGCCCGGCCTGCCCAATGTGGTCGCCGAGGTGGGCGGCATGCGCTACATGCCCGGCGCCGACGGCCATGTCATGGTCGACACCCTGGTGCAGCACCTGGGCCTGCCGAGCAAGGACTTCCCCATGGGCAACGAACTGCCCAAGGACGCGCCCATCGGCGCCCAGGACAACCTGTTCTACCTGCGCGGCCAGCGCTTCCGTTTCCGCGATTTCGTCGAGGCGCCGCACAAGATTCCCTACGACCTGGGCTGGACCGAGCGCGGCTACAACCCCGAAGACCTCCAGGTCAACGTGATGAACAGCATCTATCCCGGGTTCGACAAGCTGAGCCTGGCCGAGCAGATGCAGGTACAGGTATTCGGCAAGCCGATCTGGCGCTACGGTTTCTGGGACCTGCTCTACCGCGTGCTGAGCAACGAGGGCTACCAGTTCATGAAGGACGCCGGCGGCTACGAGGCCAACGTCGCCAACGCCAGCGCCGTGACCCAGCTGCCCGCCACCGAATACAGCGACGCCACCGTGTTCCGCACGCTCAAGGATGGCTTCCAGAGCCTGCCGCTGACCCTGGCCCAGCGCTTCAGCGAACAGGCCGGCGGCCTGGTGCCCGCCGACCAGCGCATCCAGATGAACCGCCGCCTGGCCGCCCTGAGCTACAGCGATGACACCGAGTACCCCTACCGCCTGCACCTGCGCCACACCGAGACCGTCAACGGCAAGACCCACGACCTCGAAGGCGAGGACATCGTCCACGCCCGCCAGGTGATCCTCGCCCTGCCGCGCCGCGCGCTGGAGCTGATCGACTCGCCGCTGTTCGACGACCCGTGGCTCAAGGACAACCTCGGCTCGGTGCTGGTGCAGTCGGCGTTCAAGCTGTTCCTGGCCTATGAGCAACCCTGGTGGCGCAACCTGGGCCTGGTGGCCGGGCGTTCGGTCACCGACCTGCCGATCCGCCAGTGCTACTACATGGGCACCGAGTGCGATCAGGCCGGTGGCGAAAACACCTTCAACTCGCTGCTGATGGCCTCCTACAACGACATCGGCACCGTGCCGTTCTGGAAAGGACTCGAAGACGGCCCCGAATTCACCGGCTACACCCCGCGCAGCCTCGAAGGGCGCATCGCCAATGACGCGGTGGTGCCGCGCACGCAGTTCCAGATCAGCGACGAGATGGTGCGCATCGCCCAGCGCCAGGTCACCCAGCTGCACGCCCAGGTCGAGCTGCCGGCCCCCTACAGTGCCGTGTACCACGCCTGGGACGCCGACCCCTACGGTGGCGGCTGGCACGAGTGGAAGGCCAACTACCGCCTGGACCTGATCATCCAGAAGATGCGCCACCCAGTTAAGGACCAGCAGGTGTTCATCGTCGGCGAGGCGTATTCCTATGGCCAGGGTTGGGTCGAGGGCGCGCTGACCACCGCCGAGTCCGCCTTGCAGGAGTTCTTCGAACTGCCGCGCCCCAACTGGCTTCCGGCCAGCTACCAGCTGCTGCCGACCCCGGCACCGGAAGAGATCGACTACGCCACCCCGCCCATGCCCAGCCACGCGCCGCAGGTGCTCGAAGCTATCACCCAGGCCATCTGCGCGGGGGTCAAGCCATGAGCACTTTTACCGTGGCCGACTACCTGCTGACCCGGCTCAAGGAGCTGGGCCTGGACAAGGTGTTCCAGGTGCCTGGGGATTATTGCTCCAGGTTCATGAGCGCGCTGGACGCCTTCGACGGCATCGATGCCGTGGGCGAAATCTACGAGATGGGCGCCGCCTACAGCGCTGACGGCTACGCCCGGGTGCACGGCCTGGGCGCGGTGTCGCTGCAGTACGGGGTGGGCACTTTCAGCGCGGTTAACGCCATCGCCGGGGCCTACGTGGAGCGCAACCCGGTGGTGGTGATCTCCGCCAGCCCCTCCACCAGCGACCGCCTCAAGGCCAATGCCCAGAACGTGTTGTTCCACCACTCCACCGGCAACTTCGAGGCCGACCGCAACGTGCTGGAGCAGGTGACCGTGGCCTGCGAGATCCTGTCCGATCCGCACCGCGCGCCGTGGCAGATCGACAACGCGCTGATCGCGGCGCTCACCCACCGCCAGCCCATCTACCTGGAGGCCTATCAGGACATCTGGGGCGCCGAGGTCAGTCGCCCCCACGGCCAATTGACCCCCGCCCCGCGCCCGTCCAACCCCCAGGCTTTGCAAAGCCTGGTCGAGGCCAGCGTGCAACGCCTGGCCACGGCGCGCCAGCCGCTGGTGCTGCTGGGGGTGGAGATCATTCGCTACGGTTTGCAGGACGCCGTGCAACGCCTGATCGACAGTTGCGGCCTGCCCTTCTCCACCACCCTCGACGCCAAGACCGTGCTCGACGAAAGCCAGGCGCCATTCATCGGCACCTATGCCGGCCCCGCCTCCCGCCCGGAAACCTCGGCCCGGGTGGATGCCTGCGACTGCATCCTGGCCATTGGCGTGATCTTCACCGACGACTACCTGGACCTGCTCAAGGCCCGCTATGGCGAAATCGTCCAGGTCAACTGCGAACTGGCCCGCGCCGGCGCCGACTACTACCCCAACGTGCGCCTGCCCGACTATGTCGAGGCCCTGCTCAAGGCCCTGAAGGTGGATACTCAGTTCCCGCGCCCTGGCACCGCCCTGGCCGCCTCGCGCCCGCTGCTGGGCAGCGGCGCGGTGCCCAGCGCGCTGAGTTATGCGAGCTTTTTCGACAGCCTGGTGAATTTCGCCCACGAGCATCGCCTGTGGCAGACCAGCACGCTGATCCTCGGTGAAAGCTCGTCGCTGTATGTGGCCAGCAACATCAACGGCATGCCCCGCGGCAGTTTCATCTCCGATGCCATCTGGGGCTCGCTCGGCCACGAGACCGGCTGCGCCCTTGGCGTGGCGCTGGGCAGCGGCCGGCGCCCGGTGGTAGTGGCCGGCGATGGCGGGTTCATGATGGTCAGCCAGTCGCTGGCAGCACTGGCGCGCAACAAGGTCAATGCGGTGGTGTTCGTGATGAGCAACCAGGTGTATGCGATCGAGCAGGCCTTCGTCGACCCTGATGCGTTCACGCCAGAAGGTGAATTCGCGCCGTTCGACACCTTGCCCGCGCTGGACTATACAGCGCTGGCCTGCGGCTATGGCGCGCTGGGGTATCGGGTGGAAACGGTGGACGAGCTGGAACGCTTGCTGCCGCAGTTGCTGATGGTTGTGCAGCGGCCAGTACTGGTGGAGGTGAAGATTGCCGAGAAAGACTTTGCCGAGCAGATCAAACGGTTAGCCGGGCTGAGTTGATTGCACGGTTGATCGCCACACCTGCCGCCAAACAGTTAGCCGCTTTCGACTGCTCGAAAGCGGCTATTGCGCTGACAGCGCGGCTCAACTGTCGCCCTTCCCCTCGCTCACCGGCAGCTGCCCATCAATCATAGCCTTGGCGATCCCGCTGAGGTAATACGTTGCCCGCATAAGCGTCTGCGCCTCTTTCGGCTTGCTCAACGCCTGCTGCGTGAGCGCGGTGATGCAGCCCAGAATGATCGACGTTTCCTGCAACACCTCGGCCGTCGGCAACCCCGGTACAGCCTGCACCCAGTCGCGTATCGACCGACGCCGGGTACGGCCAACCAGGCTAACGATGTTCAGTACGTCTTTGCCCTTTGCTTGTTCGTCCTTGTCCATGACCCCACCCCCGAAAAAATGAAAGAGCCCGCCGCGTTTCATCGTCTGGCGCCAACGGGCCAAACCGCGCGATCCTTGCACGGTGCTCTGCCCAAAGGCCCGGCCAACCCCGAACGGCGAAACACGACGAGCAGGGCGAGACTAAAGGGCCTACCCACTCGCTACAACGGCCCGACAGGTGGAAAAGCTACCTTTAGGAAATGGACTACACGAACAGCGGAAGAATGGCTGTAGGACCTACAAAATCCGCCTTGAACAAGCACCCGCATGGGACGGTCGCAGCGCATACGCCTTCAGCTTTCTGCTCTGCCCTGCTCCGCCACTTCAGGCTAGGATGTCACCTCGCCCCGCCAGGCCCAGCCACTGCCATGCCCAGAACAAGCAAAGTCACCGACCCGTCCTACGAACTGATGGACGACCATGAAGGCGCCTCGCTGATCTACCGCCAGCATGGCTTCCCCAGCCCGCTGGTGCGCTGGCATTTCCACAAGGAATACGAGCTGCACCTGATCGTCGCCAGCGCCGGCAAGGTGTTCATCGGCGACTACATCGGCAACTTCGCTCCCGACACCCTGTTCCTCACCGGCCCCAACCTGCCGCACAACTGGATCAGCCAGGTCGGCCCCGACGAAGTGGTGGGCAAGCGCGACATGCTGGTCAACTTCACCGACGAGGTACTCGAGGATGGCAGCCAGGTGTTCGCCGAGCTCACCCAGCTGGCCCCGCTGCTGGCCCGGGCGCGCTATGGCATCGAGTTCCGCGACCCGGCACTGATAAACGAGAGCCGCCAGCTGCTGCAACGTATCGCCGACAGCCGCGGCATGACCCGCCTGGGATACTTTTTTATCCTCATGGAACAGCTCGCCGCCTGCGATGACTACCAACTGCTGTCCACCGTCACCTCTTCGCAACTGGCAGACGAACACAATGTCGAGCGTATCAACCGGGCGGTGGACTACATCTTCCAGCACTACGCCCAGGACCTGAGCCAGAACGAGGTGGCCGAGCACCTGGGCATGACGCCGACCTACTTCTCGCGGTTCTTCAAGCAGGCCGCCGGGCGCGGCTTCGTCGAGTTCGTCAACCGGCTGCGGGTGAGCAAATCGTGCGAGCTGCTGGCCAAGGGCGAACTGCCGGTGACCGAGGTGTGCTTCGAATCGGGCTTCAGCAACTTGTCGAACTTCAACCGGCGCTTTCTGCAACTCAAGGGCATGACCCCTTCGGACTACCGCAGCCTGGTGACCCAGCGCCTGACCGAGCAGAACCGCGGCTGAGCCTTGGGGCTGCTTTGCAGCCCATCGCCGGCAAGCCGGCTCCCATCCCGACCGCAGCGCCTTCAAGCCAGCGCCATCCCCGTGGGAGCCGGCTTGTCGGCGATGGGGCGCGCAACGGCCCCTGTTCAAGCACTGCAAAAAAGTATCAGCCAAGGTGCAGGCGAGGCTTTGTCGGCGTCGCCGTGCACGGGTGTAATCAGCGCCGAGCGATACAAAAACAATAAGGGAGTTCACTGATGAACGACTCGATCAAGGCCTGCCTGGCCGCCGCCTGCCTCAGCCTGCCGCTGCATGCCCAGGCCGCCGACACCCTGACCATCGCCACGGTCAACAACAATGACATGATCCGCATGCAGCGCCTGGCCAAGGTGTTCGAGCAGCAGCACCCGGACATCCAGCTCAAGTGGGTGGTGCTTGAAGAGAACGTGCTGCGCCAGCGCCTGACCACCGATATCGCCACCCAGGGCGGCCAGTTCGACGTGCTGACCATCGGCATGTACGAAGCCGCGCTGTGGGGTGCCAAGGGCTGGCTGGCGCCGATGACCGACCTGCCCGCCGACTACAACCTCGACGACGTGTTTCCCTCGGTACGCAACGGCCTGTCGGCCAACGGCACGCTGTACGCCCTGCCCTTCTATGCCGAAGCCTCGATCACCTACTACCGCAAGGACCTGTTCGAGCAAGCCGGGCTGAGCATGCCCGAGCAACCCACCTGGACCCAGCTCGGCGAGTTCGCCGCCAAGCTCAACCACCCCGATCAGGGCCAGTACGGCATCTGCCTGCGCGGCAAGGCCGGTTGGGGCGAGAACATGGCGCTGATCGGCACCGTGGCCAATGCCTTCGGCGCGCGCTGGTTCGATGAGCAATGGCAACCCGAGTTCAGCGGCAGCGAGTGGAAGAACGCGCTGAACTTCTATGTGAACACCCTCAAGCAATACGGCCCGCCCGGCGCCTCCAGCAACGGCTTCAACGAAAACCTCGCGCTGTTCAACAGCGGCAAGTGCGCGATGTGGGTCGATGCCAGCGTCGCCGGCTCGTTCGTCACCGACAAGACCCAGAGCAAGGTCGCCGACCAGGTCGGCTTCACCTTCGCGCCCAAGGAGGTCACCGACAAGGGCGCCACCTGGCTGTACTCCTGGGCACTGGCGATCCCCACCAGTTCCAAATCCAAGGACGCCGCCAGGACGTTCGCCACCTGGGCCACCTCCGAGGCCTACGGCAAGCTGGTGGCCGAGAAAGAAGGCGTGGCCAACGTGCCGCCCGGTACCCGCGCCTCGACCTACAACGACGCGTACCTGGCCGCCGCGCCATTCGCCAAGGTCACCCTCGAATCACTCAAGCGCGTCGACCCCAACCACCCCACCCTCAAGCCCGTGCCCTACGTGGGCATCCAGCTGGTGACCATCCCCGAGTTCCAGGCCATCGGCACCCAGGTCGGCAAGCTGTTCGCCGCCGCGCTGACCGGGCAGATGAAAGTGGACCAGGTGCTGGCCTCGGCCCAGCAGTCCACCGAACGCGAGATGAAGCGCGCCGGTTACCCCAAGTAGCCCGCAGCGTCCCCCGACCGCGCCGCCCCCCGGCGCGGTGACCGCCCCTTTTTGCTGCACACGGAGTCGCCATGAACACATCGGCCCTCGACACCCCGAGCCTCGCCACCGCACGCCCCGGCAAACGCCGCGTCGGCCCCGGCTGGTTCCTGGTCAGCCCTTCGGTGGCGCTGCTGCTGTTGTGGATGATCGTGCCCCTGGGCATGACCCTGTATTTCTCGCTGATCCGCTACAACCTGCTGTACCCGGGCGAAAACCAGTTCGTGGGCCTGGAGAACTTCGCCTTCTTCGTCACCGACGCCGGCTTCATGCCCGGCGCCCTGAATACCCTGACCCTGGTCGGCAGCGTGCTGGCGATCAGCGTGGTGCTCGGCGTGCTCATTGCTGCGCTGCTGGAGGCCGGCGAGTTCTGGGGCCGCGGCGTGGTGCGGGTGCTGCTGATCTCGCCGTTCTTCATCATGCCCACGGTCAGCGCGCTGCTGTGGAAGAACCTGATCTTCCACCCGGTGTCGGGCATCCTCGCCGCCGTGTGGCGCCTGTTCGGCGCGCAACCGGTGGACTGGCTGGCGCACTACCCGCTGCTGTCGATCATCCTGATCGTCTCCTGGCAGTGGCTACCGTTCGCCATCCTGATCCTGATGACCGCCATGCAGTCGCAGGATCTGGAACAGAAGGAAGCCGCGCGCCTGGATGGCGCAGGCCCCTTGGCGATCTTCTGGCACCTGACCCTGCCGCACCTGGCGCGGCCCATCGCCGTGGTGGTGATGATCGAGACCATCTTCCTGCTGTCGGTGTTCGCCGAAATCTTCACCACCACCAGCGGCGGCCCCGGATACGAGTCCACCAACCTCGCCTACCTGATCTACAACCAGGCGCTGCTGCAGTTCGACGTCGGCATGGCCTCGGCCGGTGGCCTGATCGCCGTGCTGATCGCCAATATCGCCGCCATCGTGCTGGTCCGCATGATCGGCAAGAACCTCACCGCGCGCAGCTGAGGAGCCCGCCATGCTGACACTCAAGCAAACCCGCACCCTGAAGAACGCCCTGCTCGGCCTGCTGTGCTGGGCCATCGCCCTGGTGATCTTCTTCCCGATTTTCTGGATGCTGCTGACCAGCTTCAAGACCGAGCTGGACGCCTTCGCCACGCCGCCGCAGTTCATCTTCGCGCCGACGCTGGAGAACTACCTGCACATCAACGAGCGCAGCGACTACTTCGCCTACGCCTGGAACTCGGTGCTGATCTCGTTCTCGGCGACCCTGCTGTGCATGCTTATCGCAGTGCCGGCCGCCTACTCGATGGCCTTTTTTGAAACCCGCCACACCAAGCGCACACTGCTGTGGATGCTGTCGACCAAGATGTTGCCGCCGGTGGGCGTCTTGATGCCGATCTACCTGCTGGCCAAGCAGTTTGGCCTGCTCGATTCGCGCCTGGCGCTGGTCATCGTCTACACCCTGATCAACCTGCCGATCGTGGTGTGGATGGTGTACACCTACTTCAAGGACATCCCCGTGGACATCCTTGAAGCTGCGCGCCTGGATGGCGCCGGCACCTGGCAGGAGATCGTCCGCGTGCTGCTGCCGATCGCCCGCGGCGGGCTGGCCTCGACCCTGCTGCTGTCGTTGATCCTGTGCTGGAACGAGGCGTTCTGGTCGCTGAACCTGACCTCGTCCGCCGCCGCCCCGCTCACCGCGCTGGTGGCCTCCTACTCCAGCCCCGAAGGGTTGTTCTGGGCCAAGCTCTCGGCCGTCTCGACCCTGGCCTGCGCGCCGATCCTGATCTTTGGCTGGTTCAGCCAGAAGCAGCTGGTGCGCGGGCTCTCCTTCGGTGCCGTGAAATGATTTCCCGCCATTCCCACGCCAATTCTGTTCTCGCCTCTGACAAGGACACCCACCATGGCTGACCTGAAAATCCGCAACCTGCACAAAGGCTTCGATGGCCACGCCATCATCAAGGGCATCGACCTGGACGTGCGCGACCGCGAGTTCGTGGTGTTCGTCGGCCCCTCCGGCTGCGGCAAGTCCACCCTGCTGCGCCTGATCGCCGGCCTCGAGGAGGTCAGCAGCGGCAGCATCACCCTCGACGGCGCCGACATCACCGACACCGCCCCGGCCAAGCGCGACCTGGCCATGGTGTTCCAGACCTACGCCCTGTACCCGCACATGACCGTGCGCAAGAACCTGTCGTTTGCCCTGGACCTGGCCGGCGTCGCCAAGCACGAGGTCACCGCCAAGGTCGACAACGCCGCGCGCATCCTCGAGCTGCAACCGCTGCTCGAACGCAAGCCGCGCCAGCTCTCCGGCGGTCAGCGCCAGCGCGTGGCGATCGGCCGCGCCATCGTGCGCAACCCGAAGATCTTCCTGTTCGACGAACCGCTGTCCAACCTAGACGCCGCCCTGCGCGTGCAGATGCGCCTGGAGCTGGCGCGGCTGCACCAGGAGCTGGCCGCGACGATGATCTACGTGACCCACGACCAGGTCGAGGCCATGACCCTGGCCGACAAGGTGGTGGTACTCAACGGCGGGCGCGTCGAGCAAGTGGGCTCGCCGCTGGAGCTGTACCACCATCCGGCCAACCTGTTTGTCGCAGGGTTTCTCGGCACGCCGAAGATGGGCTTCCTGCGTGGCCACCTGAGCCGTAACCAGGGCAACCAGTGCGAGGTGGCCCTCGAATGTGGTGCGCGCATCGCCCTGCCGCTGTGCGCGGACGAGCTGCACACCGGCAGCCAGGTGACCCTGGGGATCAGGCCCGAGCACCTGAGCATCAGCCCGGTGTGCCAGGGCACGCCGGGGTCGCTGCAGGTGACGGCCGATGTCAGCGAGCGGCTCGGCAGCGACAGCTACTGCCATGTGCGCGCCGCGTCCGGCGAGATGCTCACCGTGCGCGTGCGCGGCGACTTCGCGCCGACCTTCGGCGAGGCCCTGGAGCTGAGCTTCGACCCCACCCACTGCCACCTGTTCGACAGCAACGGCCAAGCCCTCGACAAGCGCCTGCAGCAGGCGGCCTAAGGACCTTCAGGATGAAACTCAACCAACACAACCTCCCCCGCCTGGCGGTCGCCCGCCCCAGCTACGACCCACGCCAATTGCGCCAGGGCATCGTGCACATCGGCGTCGGCGGCTTCCACCGCGCCCACCAGGCCGCCTACACCGACGCCCTGATGAACCTGGGCGAAGGCCTCGACTGGGCCATCTGCGGCGCCGGCCTGCGCCGCGAAGACCGCGCCATGCGCGATGCCCTGGCCGCGCAAGACCACCTCTACACCCTGTTCGAACTGGGCGACCAGCCCGACACCCAGGTACGCGTGATCGCCGCCATCAACGGCATGCTGCTGGCCGAGGACGGCGCCGAAGCGCTGCTGGCCAAACTGGCCGAACCCAACATCCGCATCGTCTCGCTGACCATCACCGAAGGCGGCTACTGCATCGACGACAGCACCGGCGAATTCCGCGCCGACCTGCCGCAGATCCAGCACGACCTGGCCAACCCCCAAGCCCCGCAGAGCGTGTTCGGTTTCCTCTGCGAAGCCCTGCGCCGCCGCCGCGAGGCCGGCAGTGGGCCGTTCACGGTGATGTCCTGCGACAACCTCCCGCACAACGGCGACGTCGCCCGCAAGGCCCTGCTGGCCTTCGCCCACCTGCAGAGCCACGACCTGGCCCGCTGGATCGACGGCCACGTCAGCTTCCCCAATGCCATGGTCGACCGCATCACCCCGATGACCAGCCCCGCCCACCGTCAACAGCTGCTCGAGCGCCACGGCGTCGACGATGCCTGGCCGGTGGTGTGCGAGCCGTTTCTGCAATGGGTGGTGGAAGACAAGTTCGTCTCCGGCCGCCCGGCCTGGGAACAGGTCGGCGTGCAGTTCACCGACGACGTCACGCCCTATGAAGAAATGAAGATCAAGCTGCTCAATGGCAGCCACCTGGCCCTCACCTACCTGGGCTTTCTGCAAGGCTACCGCTTCGTCCACGAAACCCTCGCCGACCCGCTACTGCGTCGCTACATGCACACCTTCATGGACCAGGACGTAACCCCGCAACTGGCCCCGGTACCGGGCATCGACCTGACGCGCTACAAGCACAGCCTGACCGAGCGTTTCGCCAACCGCGCCATCGCCGACCAGCTGGAGCGCGTGTGCTCCGACGGCTCGTCGAAATTCCCCAAGTTCATCGTGCCCACCGCCAACCGCCTGATCGCCGACGGCAAGCCCCTGGAGCGCGTGGCCCTGGTGGTGGCCGCCTGGGCCCTGTACCTGCGCGGCGAGGACGAACAGGGCACCCGCTACAGCATCCCCGACCCCCGCGCCGCCGACTGCCAGGCCCGGGTGGCGCAGCGCGACGGCCTGGCCGCCCGGGTGCTCGGCGACGAGGCGATCTTCGGCACGGCGATCCCCGCATCCAAAGCCTTCGTCAGCGCCTTCGAGCGCCTATACGACAGCTTGCGCGAAGTCGGCGTGAGTGAAACCCTGCGCCAGGTCCTCGGCGACTGACACGGAGGTTTTCGAAATGGACGGACTGTTCCTCGGCATCGATTGCGGCACCCAGGGCACCAAGGCCCTGGTGCTGGACGCCGGCAGCGGCCAGGTGCTGGGCCTGGGCAGTGCCGCCCATGCGCCGCCCCAAGGTCGCGATGGCCGGCGCGAGCAGGATCCGGCCGACTGGCTGCAAGCCCTGCGCACGGCGGTGTCCGCTGCGTTGCGCGATGCCGGTGTGGATGGCCAGGCCATTCGCGCCTTGGCGGTGTCCGGCCAACAACACGGCCTGGTGCTGCTCGACGCCCAGGGCCAGGTGCTGCGCCCGGCCAAGCTCTGGTGCGACACCGAAAGCGCGCCTGCGAACGCGGAGTTGCTCGATGCACTCGGCGGCGCCCAGGGCTCGCTTGAACGCCTCGGGCTGGTGATCGCGCCGGGCTATACCCTGTCCAAGCTGCTGTGGACCAAGCGCCAACATCCCGAACTGTTCGCCCGCCTCGCCCATATCCTGCTGCCCCACGACTACCTGAATTACTGGCTGACCGGTCGCGTCTGCACTGAGCCCGGCGACGCCTCCGGCACCGGCTACTACGATGTGCGCCGCCGCGCCTGGGCGCCTGATGTCCTTCAGCACATCGAGCCGGGCGAGCGTCTTTTGGCTGCGCTGCCTGAGCTGATCGAATCCGGCGATTGCATCGGCACCCTGCGCGCGCAGGCCGCCACTGCCCTCGGCCTGAGCCCACAGACTTTGGTAGCCACTGGCGGCGGCGACAACATGCTCGGCGCCATCGGCACCGGCAATATCGCCCCCGGCATGATCACCCTGAGCCTCGGCACCTCCGGTACCCTGGCCGCCCATGCCGACCAGCCCCATGTCAGCGCCCAGGGCGAAGTGGCGACCTTTTGCGCCTCCAGCGGCGGCTGGCTGCCGTTGATCTGCACCATGAACCTCACCAGCGCCTGCGCCCTGGTGCGCGACCTGCTGGAACTCAACCTCGACCGTTTCACCGAGCTCGCCACCCAAGCCCCGATCGGCGCCGACGGCCTGCTGATGCTGCCCTTCTTCGACGGCGAACGCGTACCCGCGCTGCCCGAAGCCACGGCCAGCCTGCACGGCATGACCAGCGCCAACCTGACCCGCGCCAACCTCTGCCGCGCCGTGCTCGAAGGCACCTGCTTCAGCCTGCGTTACGGCCTCGACCTGCTGCGCGCCAGCGGCCTGCCAGGCAGCGAAATCCGCCTGGTCGGCGGCGCGGCGAAAAGCCCGTTGTGGCGGCAGGTGCTGGCCGACCTGCTCGGCCTGCCAGTGGTATGCCCCCAACAGACCGAAGCCGCCGCCCTCGGCGCCGCGCTTCAGGCCGCCTGGAGCCTCGGCCGCCAGTTGGGCCAGGGCGACAGCCTCGAAGCCCTGTGCCACCGCTGCGTCGCCCTCGACGAAAGCACCCGCACCCTGCCCCGCCCGGCGCAACAGGCCGAGTACGAGGTCGCCTATCAACACTACCGGGATCAACTGCCTGCGCACTGAGCACAGGTATCCTGCCCTTATCAATCGTTCTGGAGAACTGCATGTACCTGGTGTGTGGCGAAGCCCTGTTCGATGTCTTCAGCCTGGAAAACAGCAACCGCAGCAGCGAGCTGGGGTTTACCGCGATTGCCGGCGGGTCGCCGTTCAACGTGGCCGTCGGCCTGCGCCGGTTGGGCGTGGAATCGGCGTTGTTCGGCGGGTTGTCCAGCGACTACCTCGGTGCCCGGCTGCGCCGGGTGCTGGAAGAGGAACGGGTGGACTGCCGCTACGTGGTGACCAGCGCTGCGCCGACCACCCTGGCCATGGTCGGGCTGGATGCCAATGGCTCGGCGCAGTATCAGTTTCGCGGTGAAGGGTGTGCGGATCGGCAGGTGATGCTGGAGCATTTGCCGGTGCTGGATGAGCGTGTGCGGGGATTGCATGTAGGCTCGTACACCCTGGTGGTGCAGCCCGTGGCCGATACGCTGATGGAGCTGGTGAAGCGCGAGCGGGACCGGCGCTTGATCAGCCTTGATCCGAATGTGCGGCTCAATCCGCAGCCGGATGTGGCGGTGTGGCGGCGGCAGGTGGAGGCGTTTGCCGGGCATGCGCATGTGATCAAGGCCAGTGAGGAAGACATCGGCACCCTCTATCCAGGTCGAGAAGCGCGTGACGTGGCCCGAGGCTGGTTGAACGAACGGTGCCGGCTGGTGTTCATCACCCATGGTGCTCACGGTGCCAGCGTGCATTGCGCACATGGGTCATGGCAGCGGCCGGCGGATACTTCGTTGCCGGTAAGCGACACAGTGGGTGCCGGTGATACCTTCCAGGCGGCCGTGCTGGCCTGTTTGGCGAAATTCGGCGCAGACAGTCCTTCAGGTTTGGCCGGACTGGGCGGGAAACAGATCGATGCGATGCTGGAATACTCGATTCAGGCGGCAGCGATTACTTGCTCCCGGGCAGGACCAGATTTGCCGTTTCACCACGAGCTGCAAGCGATACCCTGAAAACGTCTGGGAAGGAAGCGGTGACAAGGCGCACTATGCTCTAGTAGCCTATAGCCACCACCCAATGCACGGACCGCCACCATGAGTGATAAAAAACAGCCGCCAGCAGATATTTCGGCAATCAAGACCCCCGAAGATTTACTGGAATTAGCCGCAGATGAACGACTGAAACTCGCTCAATTAAAAACACTCATCGAAACTCATCCCGGCATTGTAAATGCCTCGATAGAAGCCGTGCAGGCGTTGGCTAAAACCAGCGAGGTAGCCGGTAAGAGCCAAGTGGAAGCCATCGCCGCGCTTAAAGCTTCTATCAACGGAACCATTGACGTACTGAAGATTCTGGCTCAGAACGCTCAATCGGATAGCACACGGGAAAAGATTGCTTTAGCGTTAATCGAATTGGCGAAACAGCATAAAGAACTCTCTCTCGCTATAGAGCGCATGAATTCTTCGAACAACGGGATCTGGAAGAACATTGCCATTGGTATCGGCGCCGTGGCAACGCTGGTCGTCGGTGGCGTCGCGGCCGCAGCGATGAAAAAGTAATTTGTAATACTAGCGAGAGCCCTGTCCGGAAGGATGCGACAGGACGATTTGCCTGAGTGACAGTTGCTGCCAATGAGTGCTTGGGCTCTGCAATCAGTCGGAGTCCATCCGTGGCACTGGCAATTGACCCACTTGTAGCCGTAAGCGGCAATGGGCTGGCCACCGATGCCACGTGATGCACTACGACAATGAAGCGTATGCCAGGCGCTGCCCAAATATGCGTGGTTAGCAAATCGCTCCTGTTACTGGCAGTTGTGCTACAAGCCCTTGGCCATTAGCACAAACGTGCTAATCGACCCTGCTCCCCAAGCACTCGTATAGTCCCTCCTTGATTAGACAAATCGGGAAAGGACACCATGCGTCACAGACTTCCACTCCCCTGCCAATGGCTGGCCATCCTGGCCCTGGCCTGCAGCACCCCGGCCGTGGCCGCACCCGCCTCGGGCGACTACTGGATCATCTACGGTAAAGGGGAACGCCTGCACAACGAGGTGTACGTCGCCGATGCCGCCGGCATCCTGCAAAAGCCCGGTGGCGTGCAATCTGCCCAGGTCATGCAGCTGTTCGAAGACCCGGCCTTCCCGACCCTCGTCGCCTACGAGGTGCAGGCCAAGTGCAAACAGCGCCAGATCCGCCTGGACAGCGCCCGGGCGATACGTCGCTTCGACGGTGCCGTGAGGGATGTGAAAACCAACGCCAAAGACTGGGTAGCACCAAAGGACTACTGGTTGCAGCGCACCTTCGCCTTCGTCTGCGCCCCCGATAACCGCGCACGCAACCAGATGCTGTCGATCGGCAAGATGCCGGCGGCGAAGATGGTCGCCACCATCCAGGCCATGTTCATCCAGTTGATTGGCGTGCAGGCGAACAGCCAGGCGGTGCAGGAGCTGGACGACATGCTGGCGAACACCCCACGATGAGCACGCGCCCTCTGCTGATCCTTGGCCTGTTGCTGCCGACGTTGGCCGGCTGCATCCCGACCCTGCCGGAGCTGATGGCGGGCAACCAATGGCAAGGCCGCGACGCCAAGCAGGCCATCGACTTCTTCGGCCCGCCCATGCGCATGGAGCCGTTGCCCGACGGCGCTGGGGTGCAGTTGGGCTGGTACCGCGATACCACCTACGTGCAAAAGGAGGTGGTCGGCAGCACCGCCGAGATGCAAGGCAACGTGATGGTCCATACCAACTACTGGGACGACGTGGCTCATCCTGGCGGCTGCACGATCCTGATGTCGGTGGACAAGGCGCGGCAGATTAACGACTTTTCCACCAAGGGCCGCTGTAACGGGGTGGATCTGGCGCCATAGCGACAAGGCGAAAATCAAATCCTGTGTGGCGGGCTTACACCGGCGCAGCCGGTGCCATGTAGCTTCGTAGCGAACGGGGCCTACCCTGCCAAAACAGCCCCGCTCAACGCCGCGGTATTCGATCCTGCTCAGCCACCGTGCCATTCAACCGCCTGAGCATGGCCATCAGATTCCCATGCAACCCCGTACGTGTAGGTCTTCGCCCAGCCAGTTGCTGCTGAATCAAGTAGCCCGGACCGTTATAGACCTCTTCAAACGTGCCGTCACGGTTCATGCGAATACCGAGGTAATAGTCAGGCACGTGGTGCACGGGGAATGTCAGGTGCCGAAGGTGGTCTTGATCTGCACATTACGCCCCGCATCACACCGCATCGTGATGCTTGGTGAGCCCGTCATTGAGCGTCAACCTGTACGCCAGGCTCGCCACCACCTCGCCGATATCGCCGACCAACCTGCCGTCCAGGGTAAAAGGCTTGCCAGGATAGGCCGCTTGTAGTTGCCCGACAGCGGCGAATAGATCGTGCAGCGCGTTTTTGATCTTCGGTTCAATGGTCGCATCCATGGGCGGGCCTATAGCTGAATACGGTGTCGTCGACGGTACAGCGCACAACGTTGCTCGGTAGCGCTGGACTAGTGCAGCTGATATTCCCTCACAACGTCAGAATGGGAAAGCGCCCAGGCAATATTGCCCGGGCGATTTACTCAATCGCTATTCGGCCGGCAAACGAACCGTCAGCCCATGATTCACATCCTGCGCCAACGCCTTGGCCATGCCACTGAGGTAATGCACCGCCGTCAGCAGCGTAGGCAGATGATCCGTCTCCACCATAGCCAGATCACTGATCTTGTGCACCGCACACATCAGAACGGTCGCCTGCTCCACCGCATGCTCCAGCGGATGCCCCGCCACCACGCGGAACAGCGGGTCTTGCACACCCACCTGCGCGCCTTCGCCGAAATGCCCGACGCCGGTGGTGGCGAGTTTCTTGATGCGCGGGATTTGCAATTCCTTATCCATACCATTCCTCCTGCGGCCCCGCGAACGGCACGGGGCCTGATCGGTGAACATCAAGTGCAAGTATTGGCTCGCCAGATCAATACCGGGACTGCACGCGGCTCAGCGCCACTTCCACCAGGGTGCGGGCGCTGTCGATTTCGTGCATGGCGGCGAGGGTCAGGACCTGGCCAGGGGGTTTGGCGTGGAGCAGGACGGTCTGCTGGCTGACGGTCAGGGCGCGGACGAGGTATTCGGAGATCTGGACCAGAAGGTCTTCGAGGGTATGGGTGGTGTATTTGTCGTGCAGGGGTGGATCGGGGACTATTTTCAGCATGGTAGAGCTCCTATTTTCCAAATGGAGCTACCGTTCTCTGCTGTCAAACAGAAAGGTGGCAGCTGTACGCGGGTTGACAGACCGGGAAAATAGGAAACCGGCGCACCGAAGTGCCCCACGTACAGCCACCATAGACGGCCTTGCACGCGCGTTACTATCTTCCCGGTCTGTCAAAACCGGTCGCTGAATTGGCAGCGACTTGGCGAGACTAGATGGGGGATGCGGCGGCTGCAACGGGCTGTTAGGGGGTAAGAGTATGTTTCGGAAACGGACTACATAGAAGAGGGAAAATCCGATCAGGTCAATCAAGAGCTGATGATGCTGTCTCCATTGACCGCTTGGAGCAAATGGCTTGACCGTCCAGCTAGGCTCTGTCTGAAATCCCAAGAAACTGAAATGTGGCCCCGGAACAGCCTAGGTTCTGTACAGTCGCCGGCCATTCACGGAAAGGAACTCTGTGATGGCAAAGCGGTACGAACTCTCGGATGAAGCGTGGGCAGTGGTCGCCGATCTCTTTACGGCAGTCCACGTCAGGGGCTGACCCCGCAGCAGTGATCGCTTGATGCTCGATGGTGTGCTCTGGGTACTCTGCTCAGGAGCAGCCTGGCGAGATATGCCCGAGCGTTCAGGTCTTGGGCGACGGTCTATCACCGCTTCCGAGTTTGGCGAAACCGCGGGACACCCTCTAACCGAGGCGAAGCTTTACCCTTGCGTTGCGCCTGGGGCGGATGCCCATTGAGGGCCCTTTCTTTCGCGAAAGGGATCGTCACCGTATGGCCGGGACAAGAGTTGTTAATTGACCCGGCGCGCGGCAGCGCGTAGAGCCCGGCCTGCAACACGAAGCGCAGCAGGTTCGCCTTCAGATCTCGTTACCATTTTCAGAACGGTCATCAGGGCTCCACATCTGCCTCCCTCGCCTTCTTTCATCACACCTCGCATGCGTCCTGATCTGTGAGCTTTCGCACAGGTGTCGTCACGTCGGTGCAGCAAGTCATGAATGACTCCTTCTCTGCCGTTGCGGCCCGTGATTACGGGTGCAGCCGTGGCCGTCACCTGTGCGTGGACGAGCGCCATGAGGCCGGCTGCCAAACCTGAAAGCGAACTGCGCGCTGTACCGCGAGGCCTTCAATGCGGCGGCGCGTGGCGACCGGACCGGCAGAGACTGCCGGAATGCTCTCGCCTCACTGGCGAATATCCGGCGTGTGATGAGCGCAAGGGGAATGCGCCCGTGATGCCATAAAGCCGAAAGCGACCCGGCAGGGTCGCTTTCGTTTTGCGATCAGGCTTGAACCCGGAGCACTAGGAGATTCGATGTGTTTCGCACAATCCGCTCAGGCTGAATTCTGCTCTTTGAACCCCAAGCGCTGCACCTCTTCCAGAATAGCGGCGCCGTGCTTGGCCTGCTTGATACTCACATTGCCCGATCTGCTCACCAGCTTACCCAGGGAAAAAGCAAGGCTTCGTTGCCATGGCTGAAGGTTGTCGGTTTCCTTTGACCATTTGGAAATCTGGAACCAGATATCAGCCGGTACGCCAGTGACATGGTCAATCAGGCTCTGCTCATGCTGGTTGGGAGCACTTACGCCCTGATTGCCATTCGCTTGACTGAACTTCCTGGATACATCAATGAGCTCATTCTCCAGCGCCGGATCAAGACTGATCTTCAGGTCCTTGATTTTTTCCCAGCACTCTTTGCGTTTACACCATTCAGTAACGTTCTTGCCGTTTGGAGGGCTGACAATGACGCGGTGAACAGAGGTTGAGACATCACGAATGGTATTGTGGAGCGCCACTGAGATATTCTGGCTCTTCCAGATACTGTCCAGATCAATTCGCTGAGATGTATTATTGGATATCCAGGCGATTGTATAGGTGACAATGTTGGCCTTGTATCCACCAAAATTCTGATCGCGGACAATCCGATCCGCCCGGCTGAAAATAATGGCTTTGGCAATTAGGTGTTCGAAGTACCGGGCATCCACATCAACGCGCCCGCGCTCTTTCAGTCTGATAGCGAAGTCATTAAAGTTTTTCTGCGCTCCCAGGCTGACAATGTGCGGGAGTTGCATCCAGGTGTTTTCGTACTTCGCCAGATCTGTTTTTGTGAACTTCTGGCGCGTGGGGAACATCGCATCAAACTGCCGTTTCCTGGCAGTCGTGCCCTCTCTGGCTTTTGCGTCGAGATACTGGCCCCTTGCCCGTTCATAAAACCACTTGGACTGCCTGCTGGAACCATCAACGGCGGGAGCCCAGACGGTCCGGGAGAGCCCTTCGATTTCTACATGGAACGGGTCATTGGCGTAGAAGTCAGCATCGTTGACCTTGTTCTGGCTGTTGGCAAACCGTGAGATAAGCGGAACGATATGTTCAAGATGCTCTTCGGGAATAACAGATATTTTTGCCTGAACAAAAATCCCCTGCAGCTCAGCCTTGTCTTTCTTAGCCGTATAGTAAAGAGAGGCGGTGGTCTGACCACCGTTCACGATCTGCAGATTGCGGATTTTTGAAATGGAGTATCCGTTCTCTTCGTCGAACTCAATATCATCAGCGGTTGCCGAAACACCGTTATTGTAGGCAAAGAAGCGATGAGGCTCCTCAAGAATGGTCTTTCTGATCCCTTTATTGACATTACCCCTAGCCTGAAGGAATGATCTGACGTTCCGCTCCAGCAGACGCGGCCCATACTTTTCGTAGATTCCTGCGAGAATTTCTCCGGGTATGACGGCAAGATAGCCTTTGTAATCTGATTTAGGATCGGCCAGCGAAAGACAGGGGATGTTCTGGCCGAATTCTTCTGGGAAGCTGATCTCAATCGGCTCGTATTTCTTCCCGGAACTGGCAAGGCGATACAGGCGTGCCGCGTCCCATACATGCAGCGTGACCGAGATATCGCCACCCTCTTCCGGATGGAACGCGTCCTGATTAACGATCCCATCCGTCAGCAGGAAAATTCTGCAGCTGACAAGACTGTCCTTGAGCTCATGGATTCTCTGAAAGGCATCGTAGCTTTCCGACGACTCTTCGAGGGTGCTGTGAAACCCCGTAAGGCCTCTGCGCAGACAGGTTTCCGCCTGCCTGAAAGCCGCTTCGCACTGAGCCTTTGTGACAGTGACAGGCGGTGTCTGCTGGTTAAATACAGACACAAATACGTCTAAACAATCCTCGTCCTGATTTACGTTGTAGCCGTTGAGCTGCATTCCACGGGATTTATAGAAGCATACGTCTACGTCTTCCACCTCACCGGCTTCAATAAGGTAATCCGCGACCATGCGCGTGAAATGGTCAACCTTGAACCCGCCTTCTTCCGCGTCACCTGCCCCTGCGAGAACCTCCTGTATCAGGTCCTCACAGAATGAATTAAGTCCTTCCTTGTCATTCATCAGCAGGCCTCCTTGATCGACACAGCAAGCTCGGACACGGGAATTTCGTAGCTTGTGCATTGCGCGACAGAAATCGAGTACTTCACATCACCCACACCTGAGCGAAGATCATTCTCACGAACTCTTGGGAAATCGTTCTCCACCAGAAAAACCGCAGACTCTCTTATGGAGTATCCGGTGGGATCGTATTTCGCTCTGTGCGAGTCCACATATCCTGCCTCGATCAGCAGGTTATCGAACTCTGAAACAGCTCCCGACTGTACTGAGAGATGGGCTCTGATGTCATCAACAAGTGCCGGTAACGTCTCAGCCCCACCCTCGATGAGAGCAACCGAAAGGTAATACAGGTAGAGCGCCCCTACGGTTGTTTCGTCAAGCTGCTGCTCGCTCGCAATCTGGAGTTTCTGATGCTGTTTTGAAGCACTGGTTTTTACCTCTACAGCTGCCGTCCCGAACTGAAAATCATGCTGCCTGCTTCTGGGACCGGTCCACGCAAGCACCGCCTTCTCCAGACTGGCAGCAGAAGGGAAAACATGGTCCTTGAGGAACCGGAGTTCGCCGTACAGACCGCGCTGCGCTTCTTCAGAAAGACCATCATCTCCCTGCTTTTCAAAAAACACCTGCCAGAGTCGGACACGGGTGAGAAAGCCCCCAATGACATCTCTTCGTTTGGTGAGAGCATGAAGCTTGCTGTAAAGATCTTCCGCGATAGAAGCAAATATCTCGTTATATCCGACAGCTGATGAGGAAAGTATCAGGCTCGCATGCTCCGGGAGGATTTCATCTCCCGTAATCTGAACCGTAAAATGCAGCCCTCGCGCCACAGGGATGATCTCGGGCAGCGGCGCGCTGTCCCTTGGGACTTCAAGGATGAAGGTACGCAGCATTGCGGGAGCCTTAACCCCGATAAACATGGGGCATATGGCATCCAGACCGACCAGGCGCTTGGCAGTGCCTGGTCCAGCCTTGCGGCTCGCAGATGCTTCAAGGTCAGTCCATAGATCCTTAAACATCGTCTTCATCATCCCCATAGCGATCAAGCCAGTACTTAGTATTGACCTGATACTCGACGGTGGTTCTGTTACGGCTCGCAGGGAAGCTCATGGCCATGCCGATAATGGGCATCTCCGTAAACCGCTCTCCGTCCACAAATACATTATTGGAATCCAGCGGATAAATCAGCAGGAGGCCTCGTTCAGGACTTCTTGCCCGGCGAATGAAGGGGCCGCTTGGCGAAGTGGGCTGCACCTTATGTCGTGTTTCACCGTTTGCCCAGGCATCAACCGTAGCGGCCAGAGCAGAGTCGAGCTGGGACTGTGTAAGATCTATGTACTGATCCTCAGGACTGATAAGGTTGGCATTACGCAACCAGTAAAGATCTTTAGCCGGCTGAACCTCATTACGTTCGGTCAGGCCGGTCTGGTGCCCACCCACAGGGTGCGGGGTTGCTTTAGCGGTGCTGCTGGATATTAAAACCACTGTCCATGAAGTGAGCTCTCCCAAGTCATTGACCTTCTCAATGTACTTGCTGATGAGTTCAGGGTCGGCACCACGCGAAAACGGATGAATCTTAAAGCCAGCAAGGAGATCGTGAATTTGATCTGGCTCGACCTCATCCCACAGGTAATTATTCTTCTTCTGAGCGCTGAATGACCCAAGACCGGCAATCCATTCATCGACGTGCCTGAAGTTATTTTCCTGTGTGTTTTGATTTTTATCAAAAACTATCGTCTGAGCCAGACTGTCGGCGAACGTGACCTGCATTTTTTTGCCGCTTCGGATCTTATTTGCAGCAGTGATGCTCAGGCCATTGGCATGCGTTCTGACTTTAAGGCCATAATCCTCAGGTGTCAGATTACTGAGCTCCATGAGTTTAAACTCGCGCTTCAACTCTTCAGTTGCTACTGCGATATGCTGATACCAGCCTTCAATTTCTTCGGTAGTATAAAGACGGCATAGATCGAGATACCCTGATCTGTATCCAAACCAGCGCCCCATCTGAAGCAGGGTGTCATAGTTTTTTGCCGGACGGGTATAGTAACTGACACTCAGCCCGTCAAGAGTAAGGCCACGGGACAGCTTGTCACCCCCAACCGCGATAACATTTAGTCCTTTAGGATGCTCGGCATAGTCAAGAACACCTTCAGCCAGGCCGTTAATACCTCTGACTTGGATTTTCAGTGCAGCCTCTGTCAGCTCTCGGGATACCTCACTCCACTGAATCGGAGTTATAAGAGGGTCACCTGTCAACTCTATGATAGATGAGGTGTTTTTAACGAAATGCTCTTCCCAGAGAGCCTTCAATTCCGCGAGAAGCTGTTTCCACTGCGGCCCCGTATTAAATTCAAGGGTTCTTTGAATACTGACAAGTTCATCTCCGACCAAGCCAATGACTTTCTCCTGGACGTCATTGAATCTGGTCACATGAATCAGCATTGTGTTGTGAACATTTTTCTGTCCCCTGACCCGGCGGGCCGCGCAGGACAGAACGAACGCTCGGATTGCCTCGATCATCGTGTCGGGAAGACTATCTACCGGAAGATGTTTTTTGTGTTTGCCGGGAAAATACTGCTCGGCATCTTCGGCGTGTCTGATGAGAGGAAGGCTTTTGTCTACGGGAGCCAGTCCGTCGATGCTTTCTGAAAGCCCAAAGACCTTCGTCGCCCCGATATAGTTATCAGGCGGATTTATATAGTAGATAAAGTTTCGCGGGAACAGATCTTCGCCATATTTTGACTTCTCACTGTTTTCATCCGGGGGCACGATGAAAATATTGGCAAAAGGTGTGGCTGTATAACCGATATACGAGCTCTGGGAAAACGTCTTGAGTATCTTCCTGATGGCTCGGTTGATGGCAGTAGGATCTTCTTCCGGATCTTTTGTGTTTACAGAGGCGTTATCGGCTTCGTCATCCAGCAGCAGAAGAGGAATGCCGTTGACGACTCTCTCACCCGTTTCAGGATTGGTCTGGCCCTGCCCTTCAACCCATGTCAGTATTCGGTTAAGAACGGATGTATTTTTCTTGACGACAAGAAGAAGAGGATTCCCCCCCAGCTGGGAGTTTGTGCCCTTTCTGGACCTGAAATCACCACCATGAGCGCTATATGTAAGGGGTTGAACAATCAGCTGCCCGTGGTCTTCAATTTTTCCTACCCCAATGCGGCTTCCGTTCTCATGAAACTTACCAAGCTCACTTTCAAAACCTAGGAATTCAGCATCAAGGCGGGACTGCGTCTGGCTGCGAAGGTCGTTCGTCATACCGGCCAGCACAATGACGAGTTTGTATCCGGCGTCTACGGCCTTGCAGATAAGCCCTGTGTAGTTTGCTGTTTTTCCTGACTGCACATCCCCGACAACCATCCCTCGCCGGTCCCATGCACCTGACTGTGCAGGGTTTCCGATGTCACCCAGGGTCGCATCTGTGACCTGATCCAGTTTCCCGGTAACAACAGAAGGCCAGTTCTTTTCTTCTTCCAGATACTGGCGATAGCGCTTCCAAAATCCCCAGCTGATCTCGGTTTTTCGTTCAGGAAGCCAGTTTTTGTGTTTTTTGTCGCGTAATACAGATGGATCAGGCTGCCATACGCTGACCTGGCTGGAGATTTCCCGGAACAACAGGTTACGGTCAATTTCCTCAGCCAGCCCCGCCGCTTCAAAAGCGTCGAGGAGCGCATTGATTTCTTTTGAAATTTTTTCAGAGGTAACGGTTTCTTCTTTTCGAAGCCTTTTCATGACCATTGACTTGACGTCATCGTATCCATACTGATCCATCTAAATATCTCCTTCGGGCTCTTCTCTAAAGGCTTCTATAAACTCAGGGTTCTGGCTGAACGGCTCCATGGTTGCAAGACGGTCGAATATTTCGTCCCGGCTGAAGCCATTCTTCTGGAATGAACTGTAAATCTTTTGCAGGAGCGGCCTGACCTCTGCGTATTTTGCGCCCTCCAGCGGGCTGCTCATCCTGTCCGGTTCTTCAGAACTGGTGATGATGATGTGAGATGCAGGGATGGTCTCTTCCAGCAGGCGCAGAATGGGCTCGACTTTATCGGTCCCGATTTCGCGGAGTGAAGACTGAATAAGAGGATGCTCACGGTTTATCTCGTAGAAATATTTTCCGTGCCGGGTCTTCTGCTGCCAGAGAAAAATATGATCCTGGGAGGACTTTCTGGCAATGACCTTTCCCCTGTGGCGGTATATCTGGACCGCCTGCTCTCGCGTCAGTTTGGCGATTCTCTTCAGATCAGCGCGGAGGTAACCCGGAGGCCGCGCCCGGGATTTCTTTACGTCGATCTGCCACTCATCATCCATGTTGTTGGGCAGATCAATCTGGATTCGTGCGAGCTTGTGGTGCTCTTCCTTCTGAAAACCAAGCCCGAGCCAGTCGCCAGGAACAAGGAGACGCTCATTTCGATAGATGTAGAAGCCCTGCTGTGCATTCCAGCCCTGCGGACCTGCTGCAGCTCGATGCTTTTCCTGAGCAAGCTTTGACTGATGTGGAAGTACATAAGGCGTGATGGTGAGATGAGCACCTTTGCAGAAGAGCTTTTCTGAGGGGAGCTCCTGGGTTGCCTTTTCTCCCCGCAGGAACGGGTCCCAGGCCTCTATCTGGCGGCCATTGATGAAGATACTGATGCCACCCCGCTTTTCCAGGTAGCGGTGAAATACCATCGCAAGGTGCTCTTTGACCTCCTCAATGGCTTCTAGAAAACGGTTGTAGGCATTCTTGTCGTCAGTACGCGCGGCCCCGGTAACCCGGTCCATTTCTTCCCACAGGACAATCGTCCCCCGCCGGGCTATCTCTTCCCCTGCTTCTGTGAGCCGGTGCTGATTGACCTTTTTCAGGAGACGCCACTCTCCGGCAGTGTTGATGTAATCAAGATCCCAGCAGCGTGCCACGCAGTCGCTGCCCTGCGTTCTGCTGATAACAGACAGACGCCTGCACTGAGAGAAGGAAGCGGTTTTAAGTCCCAGCCCAAACCTTCCAAGGTCGCCTGGTGCGCGGTCCTCCAGGGGGCTTCTTGAGCCCGGCCTCATGGCCGCCACCAGCTCTGCATCGTTCATTCCACAGCCATCATCCCTGATGGATATGAAGGACTGAGCGCCATCCCATTCGAACCTGATCCAGACATTTCTGGCTGATGCAGAAATGCAGTTATCAACGAGGTCAGCGACGGCAGTACGCAGGCTGTATCCAAAGGCCCTCAGTGACTCGACGAGGGCTGATGGCTCAGGCTCGGTCACATCGTACTCATCCGGTGACAGCTCAGCTATCAGAGCTTGATCCATTTTCACCCAGAAATCCTCTCAGCAGGTGCTCAATTGTTTCTCTGCTTTTTGTTTCGCACTCCCAGATGGTGAGAGATTTCCATCCCAGATCCGAAAGCTGCTTCTTAACTGTTTCGTCACGACGAACATTTGCTTCAAATTTTTTTTTCCAGAATTCCACTCTGGACTTTGGAACATAGGCAAATTTACAGCCCGGGTGCCTGTGCCAGAAACAGCCATGAACAAAAATGGCAGCTCTGAATCGCTTCAGCACAATGTCGGGCTTTCCGGGTACGGCTGTGCTGTGCAGTCTGTAGCGATACCCCATCCCGTACAGCACTTTTCGCACCGCCAGTTCCGGAGTGGTGTCCCGTGACTTAATACGGGACATGTTCCAGCTCCGCTTTTGACTGCTCAGCCGGTCCGCCATTCTCAGTCCTTAATACTTTCTAGAACATCTCTCACTATGATTGCAATTTTTAATGCCAGATATGCCGGAACCGCGTTCCCCACCTGATGGTACTGCTCAGTTCTGGGGCCTTCAAAGAAGTAGTTGTCCGGAAATGTCTGCAATCGGGCTGCTTCCCGCACTGTCAGACTGCGGCACTGGGCAGGGTCATAATGAATAAAATAATGCCCATCTTTCGATATATGAGAAGTTACAGTTGTCGACGGTTTTTCCGCCAACTGAACCCTGAAGCGATCATTAAACATTTTCCCTTTGACACCGACATCAACATTTTTATGCTTGGGCAGAAGCAGTGTTGGGAAGTCGGCAAGAACGGGGGAGACTTTGAATTTATTGGCATAGGAGGCAGCAAAAAGATACCGGTAAAGATCATCTTTCATATGTGCGCGCGCATCATGATGCGTCAGGCTTATCAGCCGCTCGTCGCCATACCAGTTGGTCAATGTATCCGGTAGTGAATAGCGTGTTGAATATTTCTGAGATGGAAGGCGGTAATTAGGAGAAATATATTTCTCCATGATATCCGACAGTGCATAATCTGAGCCGGTAGACATCCTGTACCACGGCGTAGCACTGGCGGACCGGATAATCTGCTGCCAGCGCTCCGGGCTATCGATATCCTTTGTCACACCACTTCTCAAGCGGGGCAGACCACCAATAATATCCCGCACACTTGGAGATTCACGCTGCCTCAGTATGCCGGGTATAGATTTTATGTCGCTCCTGATGCCGATGATAAAGATCCGGTGCCTGGCCTGCGGGATGCCATATTCTTCTGCTTTGACAAGAAATGAAGCGGGATCAGCATCCATACTGAACTCCCCCTTCTCACTTAAGGAGTAAAGGCGGTATGCCAGCCCATTGTCGCTTTTGCCAACGGCGGATTTTGGATGCGTCAGATCGCGCAGGATTTTCTGAATTACAGGTTCGCCTTTCACACTGGCGGAAAGCAGGCCTTTAACATTTTCCATCACAAACACAGGCGGCTTGTGATCGACGATTATTTTTAGATACTCCCTATAAAGAAAGTGTCTTTTATCGTCTTCAAAATCAGGCGAACCGCTCATTCTTGAGCGTCCGACGAGAGAGTATGCCTGGCAGGGTGGCCCCCCAATCAGCGCCCACTTTTTTGTACTGCCCAGCCGAGAGTTAATAATACTCTGAACAATGTCATGGTTTTCTTCGCCCAGAGAAATGCAAAGCGCTGACTTTTCCGCTTTACCCCACTGCTCAGGATACTTCTTAATCAACTCCTCTTTGGGAATCTCGCCACTGATGTACTGATAATATTCCTGCGGTGCTTTACCACGCCCGAATGAGCGGAAGAAATGTCGGAGCGTAAGCGTCTTATGAGCAAACTCGTTGTGCTCTATGGATACAATGCTGTGAAAGGACGATGCGCCTTTACCGTTGTGAAGAGCGGAGAAGCCTTCTCCCAACCCTCCAGGGCCTGCAAAGAGATCTACGATTGGGTAAGAAGTCTTAGTCACACTTGTTCCATATAAATCTTTAAATTGATCTGATCACTGGCTTGTGCGGACTGGCCATTACGCCTGCTTCGCCGGAGCCATCCGATAAAAGCCTGGGTCACGTCCGCCTGCTCTCAGTCTGCTGATCGATCCAGTTTTCTATAGCGTCTTTTCTGAACCGCCAGCTACCCCCTACCTTGAAGCCGGGAATTTTCCCTTCTGCGGCCAGCCGGTAGGCCGTCTTCTCCGCGAGCTTGAGGTACTCGGCGACTTCCTTGAGGGTCATAATTTCTTCAGGCATCACATGCGCCCCTGTCTTGACGCCTGAGAGAATAGAGGAAAATCGGGGAGTGGCCAATGAGAAATCAGGGCTTCGCACGCCTCACGGCAAGGGACGTTTAGGCTATCTCGGCGGAGAACAATTGCTGTGCATTCGCCACAGACTCGCCACAAGCTCACAACGCCCGTGACGGACAATGGCGGATTTCTGCGAGTTTCGGCGTGTGCCATTCTGTGGAAAAAACGGCCCCGAAAGGCCGTTTTGTTACCAGAATAATCAGCTAAGTAATTGATTTTAAAATGGTCGGAGTGACAAGATTCGAACTTGCGACCCCCTGCACCCCATGCAATAAAAGATCATTTACTTAGTGTGACTTAGGCTCTGCCTGAAAAAACCGTCGCATGACACAAGCTAGCAAGCAGTTTGCCGCTCTCCACGAACGGCTGCTCTGGGTCGAAAGCGGCCATCCAAAATTCACCATTTGCAGATCAGTTGGGTGCGAGCATCTGCCCCCAGAGGTAAACGGCCCTGAGGAGCCCTCCGTCACGGATTTAGATGTACTAAGCAGCCCGCGAAATCTAATCAACATCTCGGTGGGCAGAAAGTGAGGCGAAATTTCTATCAGCAGCAAAATGTGTAGGCATAAAAAAATCCAGTCACCGCTAAGTGACTGGATTCTTTGGAGTATTTTGGTCGGGACGGAGTGATTCGAACACTCGACCCCTTGCACCCCATGCAAGTGCGCTACCGGGCTGCGCTACGCCCCGACATCATTCTCGATACCGCTGAGAACGTTGAAGAATTTAACCTAACCTTTTGAATAATGGAAGCTTTTTTTCAAAAATTTCCACTCGTCGCCAACCAGGTCACTTCTTGAGCACCACCAACACATCCTCCAACTCCGCAATCATCTGCCGAATCAGCTGCTTGTACTGGCTGGACTCATCCTTGACCTCATCACTGGAGAGCCGTAACCGCGCCCCGCCAATGGTAAAGCCTTGGTCATACAGCAAAGCGCGGATCTGGCGGATCATCAGCACGTCCTGGCGCTGATAATACCGCCGGTTGCCACGGCGCTTCACCGGGTTGAGCTGCGTGAATTCCTGCTCCCAGTAGCGCAGCACGTGCGGTTTTACCGCACAGAGCTCGCTGACTTCACCGATGGTGAAGTAGCGTTTGCCCGGGATGGGGGGCAGCTCGTCGTTATGGCTTGGTTCCAGCATAGGCCTCTACCCGGGCTTTCAGCTTCTGCCCTGGACGAAAGGTGACGACGCGGCGCGCGGTGATCGGGATCTCTTCCCCTGTTTTAGGGTTGCGGCCCGGCCGCTGGCGTTTGTCGCGAAGGTCGAAGTTGCCGAAACCGGACAACTTGACCTGCTCGTTGTCTTCAAGCGCGTGCCGAATTTCTTCGAAAAACAGCTCGACCAGCTCCTTGGCCTCACGCTTGTTAAGCCCCAGCTCCTCGTACAGCCTTTCGGCCATCTCAGCTTTCGTCAGAGCACCCATGCCGTTATTTCCTTAACGTGGTGTTCAACCTTTGTTCAAGCGAGGTGAGGATGGTTTGCAGGGTTTCATTCACCTCATCGTCGTTAAGAGTGCGCGATGGATGTTGCCAGGTCAAGCCGACCGCAAGGCTTTTTCTATCAGGATCAATGCCTTTACCCTGGTAGACGTCAAACAGCCTGAGGTCTGTGAGCCATTCGCCCGCATTGTCACGAATTACTTCAAGCACCGAGCTAGAAGCTACATCACGACCTGCGATCAAAGCCAGGTCACGACGGGTTTCCGGGAACTTGGACAGCTCGCTGAACTTCGGCAGGCGGCCTTCGACTACATCGCCGAGCACCAGCTCGAAGACGAACACCGGGCGGTCGAGGCCGAGGGTCTTGGCCAGCTCGGGGTGGATCGCGCCGAGGTAGCCGACTTCCTTGCCGTCGCGCTCGATGCGGGCGGTCTGGCCGGGATGCAGGGCCGGGTGCTTGCCGGCGGCGAAGGTGAAGTCGCTCAGGGCACCGGAGTAACCCAGCAGGGCTTCCACGTCGGCTTTGACGTCGAAGAAGTCGATGCTGTCGCGGCCGTTGGCCCAGCCTTCCGGCAGGCGGCTGCCGGTGACGACGCCGGCGATCATCGGTTGCTGCTTGAGGTCACCGAGCTGGCCGACGAAGCGCAGGCCGCTTTCGAACAGGCGAACGCGGTCTTGCTGGCGGTTGAGGTTGTGCTGCATGGCCTTGACCAGGCCCGGCCACAACGAGGCGCGCATGGCGGCCATGTCGTTGGAGATCGGGTTGGCCAGCAGCAGCGGCTCGACGCCTGGGGTGAACAGCTCGAACAGTTTCGGGTCGATGAAGCTGTAGGTGATGGCTTCCTGGTAGCCGCGGGCAACCAGCAGGCGACGCAGGTTCGGCAGCTCGCCACGGGTTTCCGGGCGGGCTTGCGGGGCCAGGCGGGCCTGCGGGTAACGGACCGGCAGGTTGTTGTAGCCGTACAGGCGGGCCAGCTCTTCGATCAGGTCGACTTCCAGGCTGACGTCGAAGCGGTGGCTTGGGACCGTGACGGTCCACTCCCCTGCCCCATTAGCGCTGGTGTTCAGCTCCAGGGCGTTGAGCAGTTGCTCGACCTGGGCGGCTTGCATTTGCATGCCGAGCATCTGGGTGATGCGTTCGTCGCGCAGGGTGATCGGCGCGATGTTCGGCAGGTGCTGCTCGCTCACGGCTTCGACGATCGGACCGGCTTCGCCGCCGACGATCTCCAGTACCAGGGCGGTGGCGCGCTCCATGGCTTCACGGGCCAGTTGCGAATCCACGCCGCGCTCGTAGCGGTGCGAGGCGTCGGTGTGCAGGCCGTAGGAACGGGCCTTGCCAGCGACGGAGATCGGCTCGAAGAAGGCGCTCTCGAGGAACAGGTCGCGGGTCTTCTCGGTGTTGACGCCGCTGTGCTCGCCACCCATCACGCCGGCAATGGCCAGGGCGCGGGTGTGGTCGGCGATCACCAGGGTGTCGGCGCGCAGGGCAACTTCCTGGCCGTCCAGCAGGACGAGTTTCTCGCCCTCCTCGGCCATGCGCACGCGGATACCGCCGTTGATTTCGGCGAGGTCGAAGGCGTGCATCGGCTGGCCGAGTTCGAGCATCACGTAGTTGGTGATGTCGACGGCGGCGTCGATGCTGCGCACGTCGCTGCGGCGCAGGCGCTCGACCATCCACAGCGGGGTCGGCTTGCTCAGGTCGACGTTGCGGATCACGCGGCCCAGGTAGCGCGGGCAGGCGGCCGGGGCGCTGACTTCGACCGGGCGCACTTCGTCGTGGGCAGCCGGTACGGCTGGCACCACCGGGCGGGTGACCGGCACGTCGTACAGGGCGCTGACGTCACGGGCCAGGCCAGCGATGGACAGGCAATCGCCGCGGTTCGGGGTCAGGCCGATCTCGATGCTGGCGTCGTCCAGGTTCAGGTACTGACGGATGTCCTGGCCAACCGGGGCGTCGGCGGCCAGTTCCAGCAGGCCGTCGTTCTCTTCGCTGATCTGCAGCTCGGCAGCCGAGCAGAGCATGCCGAAGGATTCGACGCCGCGCAGCTTGGCCTTCTTGATCTTGAAGTCGCCCGGCAGTTCGGCGCCGATCATGGCGAACGGGATCTTGATGCCTGGGCGGGCATTCGGAGCGCCGCAGACCACCTGGAAGGTCTCCGCGCCGTTGCTTACCTGGCACACGCGCAGCTTGTCGGCGTCCGGGTGTTGTTCGGTGGTGAGGATCTCGCCCACCACGATGCCGCTGAACTGGCCGGCAGCGGGGGTCACGCTGTCGACTTCGAGGCCGGCCATGGACAGGCGGGCGACCAGTTCGTCACGGGAGACTTGCGGGTTTACCCAACCGCGCAGCCACTGTTCACTGAATTTCATGCTGTTCTCCTGAAAGTTGCGTCGATTGGGCCTAGCGGAATTGAGCCAAGAACCGCAGGTCGTTGTCGAAGAACAGACGCAAATCGTTGACGCCATAGCGCAGCATGGCCAGGCGCTCGGCGCCCATGCCGAAGGCGAAGCCCTGGTACTCTTCCGGGTCGATGCCGGACATGCGCAGCACGTTCGGGTGGACCATGCCGCAGCCCATCACTTCCAGCCAGCCGGTCTGCTTGCACACGCGGCAGCCCTTGCCGGAACACATCACGCACTGGATGTCGACTTCGGCGCTCGGCTCGGTGAAGGGGAAGAACGACGGGCGGAAGCGCACGGCCAGTTCTTTCTCGAAGAACACCCGCAGGAACTCTTCGATGGTGCCCTTGAGGTCGGCGAAGTTGATGCCGCGATCGACCAGCAGGCCTTCGACCTGGTGGAACATCGGCGAGTGGGTGATATCCGAGTCGCAACGGTACACACGGCCTGGGCAGACGATGCGGATCGGCGGCTGGGTGCTTTCCATGGTGCGCACCTGGACCGGCGAGGTGTGGGTGCGCAGCAGCATGTTGGCGTTGAAGTAGAAGGTGTCGTGCATCGCCCGGGCCGGGTGGTGGCCGGGGATGTTGAGCGCTTCGAAGTTGTGGTAGTCGTCTTCGACCTCAGGGCCTTCGGCGATGCCGTAGCCGATGTGGGTGAAGAACTGCTCGATGCGCTCGAGAGTACGGGTGATCGGGTGCAGCCCGCCGGTGGTCTGGCCACGGCCTGGCAGGGTCACGTCGATGCATTCGGCGGCCAGGCGAGCGTTCAGCTCGGCCTCTTCAAAGGCGGCCTTGCGTGCGTTGAGCACGTCGGTGACGCGTTCCTTGGCGTCGTTGATCAGCGCGCCGACCTTGGGGCGCTCTTCGGCTGGCAGGTTGCCCAGGGTCTTCATCACCTGGGTCAGCTCGCCTTTCTTGCCGAGATATTGGACCCGGATCTGTTCCAGGGTAGTGATGTCTTCAGCGCGTTCCACGGCCTCGAGGGCTTGGGCGACCAGCGCGTCCAGGTTTTCCATGTACAGACTCCAGATACGAAAATAGGGGAAGAGCTTTTGAAGGCTCTTCCCCTATCCGATGACGTTTTACACCCGACGGCGCAGGCGCCGCCGGATGATTGTCGTGGGTACTTAAGCCAGTACGGCTTTAGCCTTCTCGACAATCGCAGCAAACGCCGCTTTTTCGTTCACTGCCAGATCAGCCAGAACCTTACGGTCGATTTCGATCGACGCTTTTTTCAGGCCAGCAATCAGACGGCTGTACGACAGACCGTTGGTGCGGGCACCGGCGTTGATACGAGCGATCCACAGTGCGCGGAACTGACGCTTCTTCTGGCGACGGTCGCGGTAGGCGTATTGGCCTGCCTTGATGACCGCTTGCTTGGCAACGCGGAATACGCGCGAGCGTGCACCGTAGTAGCCTTTAGCCAGTTTCAGAATTTTTTTGTGACGCTTACGAGCGATAACGCCGCGCTTAACACGAGCCATGAGTAACTTCCTCTATCTTAACCAGAATTAACGAACGCGCAGCATGCGCTCGACTTTTGCCACGTCAGACGGGTGCAGCAAGCTGGCACCGCGCAGTTGACGCTTACGCTTGGTCGACATTTTGGTCAGGATGTGGCTCTTGAAAGCGTGCTTGTGCTTGAAGCCGGAAGCCGTCTTCAGGAAGCGCTTCGCAGCACCGCTCTTGGTTTTCATTTTTGGCATGTTGGAACTCCGCATTCGAATAAAAATTACACAATAATCATCAGGCCTGCCGTGCCCGGGAGATTACTTCTTCTTTTTGGGGGCGATGACCATCATAAGCTGGCGTCCTTCCATCTTCGGATGCTGCTCAACGGTGCCGTATTCCACGAGGTCAGCTTCGACCCGCTTCAACAGCTCCATGCCCAGCTCCTGGTGGGCCATCTCACGGCCGCGGAATCTCAGAGAGATCTTGGCCTTGTCCCCATCGCTAAGGAAACGTACCAGGTTGCGTAGTTTTACCTGGTAATCCCCTTCTTCCGTCCCTGGACGAAACTTGATTTCTTTGATCTGGATCTGCTTCTGGTTCTTCTTGGCTTCGTTGGCCTGCTTCTTCTTCTCGAAGAGGTGCTTGCCGTAGTCCATCACCTTGCAGACGGGCGGTTGCGCGTCTGCAGAGATTTCCACCAGATCCAGCTTCGCTTCATCAGCGATACGCAGCGCTTCATCAATCGAGACGATGCCAATCTGCTCGCCGTCAGCACCAATTAACCGAACCTCGCGTGCCGAGATATTCTCGTTGATCGGGGCTTTCGGTGCAGTTCGTTTATCGTTTCTCATTTCACGCTTAATAGTCATTACTCCGATTCTTGGCGACCACGCCGGGAAACCGCTTGCGACAGCAGCTCAGCGAACTGCGCGACGGGCATCGAGCCCAGGTCTGCGCCTTCGCGGGTGCGCACAGCGACGGTTTGCGTTTCGACTTCGCGATCCCCTATAACCAAAAGATAAGGGACCCGCAGCAACGTATGCTCGCGGATTTTAAAGCCGATCTTCTCATTTCTCAAGTCCGACTTGGCACGGAATCCGCTACCATTCAGGGCTTTTTCCACCTCGAGGGCGAAATCGGCCTGTTTGTCGGTGATGTTCATGATCACGGCCTGGGTCGGGGCGAGCCAGGCCGGGAACACGCCGGCGTAGTGCTCGATGAGCATGCCGATGAAGCGTTCGAACGAACCGAGGATGGCGCGGTGCAGCATCACCGGGCGCACGCGGCTGTTGTCTTCGGCGATGTAGCTGGCGTCCAGGCGCTCGGGCAGGTTCGGGTCGTACTGCAGGGTACCGCACTGCCAGTTACGGCCCAGGCAGTCGCGCAGGGTGAACTCGATCTTCGGGCCGTAGAAGGCGCCCTCGCCCGGCTGGTATTCCCACTCCAGGCCCGACTCGTTCAGGGCGTCGGCCAGCGCGCCTTCGGCGCGGTCCCAAAGCTCTTCGGAGCCCACGCGCTTGGCCGGACGGGTCGACAGCTTCATGGCGACGTCGGTGAAACCGAAGTCCTTGTACACGTCCAGGGTCAGCTTGATGAAGTCGGCGGCTTCCTTCTTCACCTGGTCTTCAGTGCAGAAGATATGCGCGTCGTCCTGCACGAAGCCACGCACGCGCATGATGCCGTGCAGCGCGCCGGACGGCTCGTTGCGGTGGCAGGCGCCGAACTCGGCCAGGCGCAGCGGCAGGTCGCGGTAAGACTTCAGGCCCTGGTTGAACACCTGCACGTGGCACGGGCAGTTCATCGGCTTTACCGCGTAGTCGCGGTTTTCCGACGCGGTGGTGAACATGTTCTCGGCGTAGTTGGACCAGTGGCCGGAACGCTCCCAGAGGATGCGATCGACAACCTGCGGGGTCTTGATTTCCTGGTAGCCGTTTTCACGCTGGACCTGGCGCATGTACTGCTCGAGCACCTGGTACACGGTCCAGCCGTTGG
This sequence comes from Pseudomonas soli, assembly GCF_021283165.2. Lineage (NCBI taxonomy): Bacteria > Pseudomonadati > Pseudomonadota > Gammaproteobacteria > Pseudomonadales > Pseudomonadaceae > Pseudomonas > Pseudomonas soli. The sequence continues at coordinate 2,431,376 of NZ_CP128543.1, read as the reverse complement.
CGTGCCAGAACACCATGCCCGGGGCTTCTTCCTGCAGGTGGAACAGGTCGAGCTGCTTGCCGATCTTGCGGTGGTCGCGTTTTTCGGCTTCTTCGATGCGCTGGATATAGGCGGCCAGCTGCTTCTTGTCGGCCCAGGCGGTGCCGTACACGCGTTGCAGCTGCTCGTTCTTGGCATCGCCGCGCCAGTAGGCGCCGCTCAGTTTGGTCAGCTTGAACGCTTTCAGGAAGCGAGTGTTAGGCACGTGCGGGCCACGGCACATGTCGACGTATTCTTCGTGGTAGTACAGGCCCATGGCCTGTTCATCCGGCATGTCCTCGACCAGGCGCAGCTTGTAGTCTTCGCCACGCTGGGTGAACACGTCGATGACTTCGGCGCGCGGGGTCATCTTCTTGACGACGTCGTAGTCCGTGTCGATCAGCTGCTGCATGCGCTTTTCGATGGCGGCGAGGTCGTCCGGGGTGAAGGGACGCTCGTAGGCGATGTCGTAATAGAAGCCTTCGTCGATCACCGGGCCGATCACCATGCGGGCGGTCGGGTACAGCTGCTTCACTGCGTGGCCGATCAGGTGCGCGCACGAGTGACGGATGATCTCCAGTCCCTCTTCATCTTTAGGGGTGATGATCTGCAGGGTGGCGTCGTGGTCGATCTTGTCGCAGGCATCGACGAGCTTGCCGTCGACCTTGCCGGCCAGGGTGGCCTTGGCCAGGCCTGCGCCGATCGAGGCGGCGACTTCGGCTACGGATACCGGCTGGTCGAACGTGCGTTGACTGCCATCGGGAAGAGTAATAACGGGCATGGCGCCTCCTCTCCTAGTGGTGACCCCTACCAAAGGTCACGTGGGTTGGGATGAGCCAGTACAAGATCCGCCCTGCCTTTCCCGCGGGAAAGCCTGCCTCACAGTGGCAGAGACCTTTCGGCCTGCCAGGGACGAACCAGAGTGACTGGAAGGTATAAAAAGAAATGCGCCCGCACAGGGCGTGGCGCAAGGGAGGCATGCTAGCACGGGGCTAGAGCGGCCGGCAGAAATATTTGGAATTTACGCCTTGGCGGTGAACTCTTGCGGAAAATTTCCTATCAGACTTTCTGAAGCAACCTACTCTTGATGAGACCATTAACCAAGGAGTGTCCGGTTATGCGACTTCAGTCCCTTCTGGCTGCCTGCGCCGCAAGCGCCCTGCTGCTGCCCCTGGCTGCCAACGCAGGCAATTTCCCCGCCGGCAAGGAAGCGTCCTATATGACGCAGTGCCAGGATGTGGCGAGCGCCAAGGGCGTGGATGCGGCAATGGCCAAGAAGCACTGCGAGTGTGGTGCCCAAGCCATTAAAAAGAATTTCACTGACAAGGAGATCGAGGACCTCGACAGCAAGGACGGCGTAGACGCCAAGCTGATGCAGAAGGCTCAGCAGGTGGTCGAGGCCAGCTGCACCCGAAAATAGGCCGGTTTTCCGGCGATCCGTCGCATCTTTTGCCCTGGATCAACATCCTGCGAAGGTAATAGGCGCTAGATGCGAAGAATTAGACTATAGTGTCGTCGGTGCCACTGAAGCTTAGGCGACACTGCACCCCGATAAAAAATCATGTTTCTGGAGATTCACCCCATGTCCAATCGCCAAACCGGCACCGTCAAGTGGTTCAACGATGAAAAAGGCTTCGGCTTCATCACTCCTCAAGGCGGCGGCGACGACCTGTTCGTACACTTCAAGGCTATCGAAACCGACGGTTTCAAAAGCCTGAAAGAAGGCCAAACTGTTTCCTTCGTTGCCGAAAAAGGCCAGAAGGGCATGCAGGCTGCGCAGGTTCGTCCGGAGTAATTTTCGGATAGCTGCAAAAAAACCCGCCCTTGTGGCGGGTTTTTTATTGGGCGCCTGCCAAGGCAGGCTGGGCCCATGTGCGCTGCCGATCAAGCGCGACAGTGGCCAGGAGGGCCACCATCCCATGGCAATGATCGAACTACACGGCCTGGGCTTGTTCCATGGCCGCAAACACCTCTTCAGCGAACTCGACGCGCGCATCGAATGGGGGCAGCGCATCGCCATCATCGGCGACAATGGCAGCGGCAAGTCGTCATTGCTGCATTTGCTGCAGGGCGGCCTGGCACCCAGCGAGGGGCACATGGAGCGCCACGGCGGTTTGCGTGTCGGCCATGTGGCACAGGTACTGGGCGGCGAGTCGTCGCTCAGCGGCGGCCAGCGTGTCAACCAGGCATTGAGCCAGGCACTGGCCCTGGACCCCGACCTGCTGCTGCTGGACGAGCCGACCAACCACCTGGACGCCGCCAACCGCCGCTCGCTGTCACGCATGCTCGAGCATTTCCACGGCACCCTGGTGCTGGTGACCCACGACGTGGCGCTGATGAACCAGACCTGCAACACGCTCTGGCACTTGCACAACGGGCGCCTGGACGTGTTCAACGGCAGCTACGCCGACTACATGGCCGAGCGCGACCTGCAGCGCGGCTTGCTCGACAAGCGCATCGCCGAGGTGCGCCGCGCCCGCGACGACGCCCACGACTCACTGATGCAGGAACAGGCCCGCGCCGCCGGCGCCCGCAAGCGTGGGGCCAAGGCGATCCAGAACAGCAAGTGGGCTACCGTGCGCTCGCCGACCAAGCTGGGCCGCGGAAACACCACGGCCGGGCGCAAGCAAGCGCAGATCCTGCAGCAACAGCGCGAGCTCGGCGAACAGCTGGCCGAACTGCGCCCGGAGCCGGTGATCGTGCCACGCTTCCATCTGCCGGCGACGGGCCAGTCATCGCGGGTGCTGATCCAGGTGCGTGACGGCTGTGTGGGCTACGCAGACACAGCGGTGCTCAACGGCATCGACCTGCAGCTGGACGGCGGCGAACGCCTGGCCCTGACCGGCAACAACGGCAGCGGCAAGTCCACCCTGGCGCGGGCGATCCTCGGCGATCCACGGGTCTGGCGGCGCGGCGACTGGCTGCTGCCGGCGCCCGAGCAGATCGGCTACATCGACCAGCACTACGCCACCCTGCCTGCCGACGCCAATGTGCAGGAAGCCCTGTCGCGACAAGTGCCGGATTGGCCGCTGGAACAGTTGCGCGCCCACCTTGCAGACTTTCTGTTCCGCCATGCCGATGCGGTGCAGGCGCCGGTGGCGGGCTTGTCCGGCGGCGAGAAGGCGCGCCTGTCCCTGGCCTGCATCGCCGCGCGGCCGCCGCAGCTACTGATCCTCGACGAGCCGACCAACAACCTCGACCTGCGCATGCGTACCCATCTGCTGGAAGTGCTGGTGGTTTACCCCAACGCGCTGCTGGTGATTTCCCACGACCGGGACTTCCTCGACGGCCTGGGCATCGACCGTCACTTTCACTGCGTCAGGGACCACTCGGCCAAAGGCCAGTAGCGGCCCTTGCGTGACTCGTACAGGGTGAAGTGGCGGGCGACGAGGTGGAACGCCGGCGCCTCGCCCGCCTCCGGCAATGGCTCGCGAAAATCCCGGGACAGGGTCAGGTGCGGCCGGTACTCACGCACCGACGGCTCGATGCCCAGCGGCAGCAGCGCCTGCTGCAAGTCGTACACCAGCTGGCGCAGGGCCAACGGCGCCTGCGCCGGCGCCAGCACCAACGCCGAAGCCCGCGGCCATACCTGCAACTGGTCCAGGACCAGGCGCAGCTTGGCTTCAGGAAGCCGCAGTGCATCCACTACGGCGCACACCGCCGGCACCTGGGCGGCATCGACATCGCCCAGGAACAGCAAGGTGACATGGAAGTTCTCGCTCGGCACCGGCTTGCCGCTGCGCAAGCCCAGGCCACGCCGCCACTGGCTGATGCCACGGCGCTGTTCTTCGCCCAGTGACAGGGCGAAAAACAGCCGCTTGAAGGGAGCCCCGCTGGGGCGTACATCCTGGGTCATCGGGAGTTCCTTGCTGGATGGACGTCCACCCGATTGTAAACGCCGGGTCGCCAGAAAATACCCGCACATACGGATGAATCGTTTGCGCAAGCTGTAGGCCATGCCACCTAAGTCGGGCGGTTTTGTCGTAACAATAAGTACAAACCCGCGCCACGATTGTTTATGCTGGCTGGCTTACGCCATGGCGCATGGCCATTTTTCGACAAGTAAACGTCCATGAAAATTGCACTCGTACTGATCTTCGTCCTCTCGATCGCCTATGTTCACCTGCGCGGTCGGGTACGTCACAAGCTGACCCGCCAGCTGGGCGACCACTCCAGCTTCCTGGCCCCGGTCAACGCCTTCCTGTACCTGTTCTCCAAGCACCCGGCCAAGCCTTACCTGCCGGTCAGTGCCTTCCCCGAGCTGCAGGTACTGCAGGACCACTGGCAGGAGATCCGCAAGGAAGGCCAGCAACTGCTGCAGGCCGGCGAGATCAAGAAGTCCGACAACTATGACGATGTCGGCTTCAACTCGTTCTTCAAGACCGGCTGGAAGCGCTTCTACCTGAAGTGGTACGGCGAGAGCCACCCCTCGGCGATGACCCTGTGCCCACGTACCACCGAGTTGCTGCAAGGCATCGGCACGGTCAAGGCGGCGATGTTCGCCACCCTGCCGCCGGGCGCCAAGCTGGTGCGCCACCGCGACCCCTACGCCGGCTCGTACCGCTACCACCTGGGCCTGGACACGCCCAATGACGATGGCTGCTACATCGACGTGGACGGCGAGAAGTACTCCTGGCGCGACGGTGAGGGCGTGGTGTTCGACGAGACCTACATCCACTACGCCGCCAACACCACCGAGCACAACCGCATCATCCTGTTCTGCGACGTCGAGCGCCCGCTCAAGTACCGCTGGGCAGCCGCGTTCAACCGCTGGTTCAGCCGCAACGTGATGGCCGCCGCCGCCGCGCCCAACGACGCCAATGACAAGACCGGGGGTATCAACCGCCTGTTCACGCGCATCTACAAGATCCGTGAACGCGGCAAGGCCATGAAAAAGCGCAACCGCACCCGCTACTACCTGGAGAAGTGGGCAGTGGTCGCGGCGCTGGTACTGGTGTTCATCTACATCTGATCCGGTCGTTATCCTCGCGGGGCAAACCCGCTCCTGCCAACAGCGGGAGCGAGCTTGCCCCGCGCGTGTTTTCCCCGCTGCAAATCCCGTCTTCGACTAGCCTGAAAGCTCCTGTTGCCAACCTGACAAGGTGAAGACGATGAGCATGATGGACTGGGACGCCTACCGTAAGCAGTTGATGGCCGGCATCGGCGATCTCAAGCAACTGTCCCCCGATACCGTGGCCGGCTACATGACTGCCAGTGGCGCCGGGGCCAAGACCAACCACCTGGACGCCAAGACCCGCGAACTGATCTCCCTGGCCGTGGCGGTCACCACCCGCTGCGACGGCTGCATCGCCGTTCACTCGCAGCAGGCGGTCAAGCATGGCGCCACCCGCGAGGAGATCGCCGAGGCCCTGGGGGTAGCGGTGGCGATGAACGCCGGCGCGGCACTGGTCTACTCGGCCCGGGCCCTGGACGCGGTGGGCAAGACCGGCGCCTGACACACCAAGGCGTCGCCGCCCTTGCGCGACGACGCCGCGCCACCCAGACTTGGCGGCCCAGCCCGTGCAGGAACCGCCATGATCCAGATTCGCCCCATGACCCCGGAAGACTTCAAGCGCTTCTGGCCGACCTTCCAGGCCATTGTCCAGGCTCGCCAGACCTACGCCTTCGACCCCGCCCTGAATATCGACCAGGCCCGCACGCTGTGGCTGGAGAATCCGTTGCGCACCCTGGTGGCCGAGGCGGACGGCGAGCTGCTCGGCTCTTACTTCCTCAAGGCCAATGCCGCCGGCCCTGGCGGGCATGTGGGCAACTGCGGCTACATGGTGTGCGAAAACGCCCGTGGCCGCGGCGTGGCCAGGCTGATGTGCGAGCATTCGCAGAAGCTCGCCCGCCAGGAAGGCTTCCTGGCCCTGCAGTTCAATTCGGTGGTGGCGACCAACGAAGTGGCAGTGGCGCTGTGGCACAAGCTCGGCTTCGAGACTGTCGGCCGCCTGCCCAAGGCCTACCGCCATGGCGAGCTGGGCCTGGTCGATTGCCTGGTGATGTACAAGTGGCTGGCCGACGAGCCGGTGGTGGAGAAACCGCCGCTGTTGATCGGGCGCAAGAACATCGAGGCGCGGGTGTCGCGGCGGCGCGGCCGCTAGCGACTGCTCCAGCGGGCCGCCCCTGCCCCTTGCCGGGTCATCACCCGGCAAAACACTGCAGCACGTCAACGACGCCGTCGCGTCAAGCTGCCACACTAGAGCCATTGCCTTTCGTGCCTGTGTGAAGGAACACCCCCTCCCCATGAACCATGAGCTGCTCTGGGTCCTTGGCCTGCTGGCCGTCGTCGTCGTCCTGTTCATCCTCAACCGCCCGCGCATGGACGTGGTCGCCCTGCTGGTGATCGTCGCCCTCCCCCTGTCGGGCATCCTCACCGTGGAGCAGGCCATGGCCGGCTTCAGCGACCCCAACGTGGTGCTGATCGCCGCGCTGTTCGTGATCGGCGAAGGGCTGGTGCGCACCGGCATCGCCTACCGCATCGGCGAATGGATGAGCGAGCGCGCCGGCAACAGCGAGGCGCGCCTGCTGGTGCTGCTGATGGTGGCCGTGGCCGGGCTGGGCTCGGTGATGAGCTCCACCGGCGTGGTGGCGATCTTCATCCCGGTGGTGCTGAGCATTGCCGCGCGCCAGCAGCTTTCGCCCAGCCGGCTGATGATGCCACTGAGCTTCGCCGGCCTGATCAGCGGCATGCTGAGCCTGGTGGCGACGCCACCGAACGTGGTGGTGCACAGCGAACTGGTGCGCCACGGCGAACAGGGCTTCGGCTTCTTCAGCTTCACCCCTTTCGGCCTGGTGGTGCTGGTGCTCGGGATCGGCTACATGCTGCTGACCCGCCACTGGCTCAACGGCGAGGTGCGCAAGGACGGCCGGGTCGAGAGCCGCCGCACCCTGCTCGACCTGGTGCTGGACTACAAGCTCAACGGCCGCGAGCGGCGCCTGCGCATCCGCCCCCATTCGCCGCTGATCGGTCATACCCTTGGCGAGCTGGAACTGCGCACCCGCCACGGCGCCAACGTGATCGGCATCGAGCGCCAGCACAAGTTCACCACCAGGGTGATCAGCGCCGACTCCGGCACCCTGCTGCAGCAGGGCGACGTGCTGTTGCTGGACTTGTTCGCCAACCGCGACGACCTGCGCAGCCTGTGCCAGACCATGCTGCTCGAACCGCTGCACTTCAAGGCCGCCTACTTCATCGACCAGTCCCAGGAGCTGGGCATGGCGGAGATCTCGCTGCCGCCCGGCTCGCAACTGATCGGCAAAAGCATCCTCGAACTGGCCTTCCGTACCCGCTACGACCTCAACGTGGTCGGCCTGCGCCGTGACCAGCAAGCCATCGAAGGGCAACTGGTGGAAGAAAAGCTGCGCCTGGGCGACACCCTGCTGGTGGTCGGCCCGTGGAAGGCTGTACGCCAGCTGCAGGGCAAGCCGCGCGACTTCCTGGTGCTCAGCCTGCCGGCGGAAATCGACCAGGTCGCGCCGGCGCGCGCCCGAGCACCCTATGCACTGATCAGCCTGGCGGTAATGGTCGGGCTGATGGTCAGCGGCCTGGTGCCCAACGTCATCGCCGCGCTGATCGGCTGCCTGCTGATGGGCGCCGGGCGCTGCATCGACATGAACAGCGCCTACCGCGCCATCCACTGGCAGAGCTTGGTGCTGATCGTCGGCATGCTGCCCTTTGCCCTGGCTCTGCAGAAGACCGGTGGCATCGACCTGGCCGTCGGTGCGCTAGTCGGCGCGCTCGGCGGTGCCGGGCCCAGCGTGATCCTTGCCTGCCTGTTCGCCGTGACGGCGCTGATCGGGCTGTTCATCTCCAATACCGCAACTGCGGTGCTGATGGCCCCGGTGGCGGTGAGCACTGCGCAGCAGCTGGGCATGTCGCCCTACCCGTTCGCCATGACCGTGGCCCTGGCGGCATCGGCGGCGTTCATGACGCCGGTGTCGTCGCCGGTCAACACCCTGGTCCTGGGGCCCGGTCAGTACCGCTTCGCCGACTTCGTCAAGGTTGGCGTGCCGTTCACCCTGCTGGTGATGCTGGTGACCGTGCTGATGGTGCCGTGGGTATTCGGGCTGTAATCGTCGGCACGAACCGCGCTGATTGCGGCGAATTGACATCAAATGACCAGTTGAAAGACACTGACATGACATCGTCCCAGGTGCCTACAGCCGTTTTCCTGGATTCTGTCTTCGCTTGCCGGTCGAGCCCATGGTGTCTCCAGTCCCGTCGCGCCTGCTGCCCCCGCTGATCCTGTTCGGCTTGACCCTGGCGCTGACGCTGGGCGGCATCCTCGCCCGCCCGATCGAGTCACTGTCGCTGTTCTGGCCAGTCAACGCGGTGCTCGCGGGCGTGCTGCTGCGCAATTCCCGCCAGGCCAACCCCGGCGGCTTCGCCCTGATCTACCTGGCCATGGTCGCTGCCGACCTGGCCTGTGGCAGTGCCTGGCGTCCGGCCGTGTGGTTCAATCTGTGCAACCTCGGCGCCATCGCCACCATCTGGTTCTTGATGGCTCGGCTGCCGCGCGTGCATCGTCGCCTGCGCACCCCGCATGGTACTTTGTGCCTGTTCGGCGCCTGCGCCGCTGGGGCGATTGTCGCCGCAAGCCTGGCCTGCGTGATGGCCGCGCCGTGGTTCGAACAATCGCTGCGCGCCACTTGGCTGGCCTGGTTCAGCGAACAGTTCTCCACCAGCGTGCTGGTGCTGCCGGTGCTACTCACCGCGCCATCACCCAGAGCCTTGACGCGGCCGGGCAGTGCCAGCCAAACGGTGCGCCTGGCGCCGTTGCTGGTGCTGCTGGCCTCGCTGAGCGTCAGCATCGTCTTCGGCGGCCCCGGCGCCATCGCCTTCCCGATTGCCGCGCTGTTGTGGTGCGCGCTCAGCTATTCGCCCTTCCTCGTCTCGTTGCTGGCCCTCACCTCGGGCAGCACCTTGATCGTCGCTGTAGCGCAGAACCTCATGCACTTCAACATCCCGCAGAGCGAGACAGGGGTCACTACCTTGATGTCGGCGCGCCTGGGCATCGCCATGTTGGTGCTCGGCCCCTTGGTGCTGGCCTGCGTCAGCAGCGCCAACCGCAGCCTGATGGCGCGCCTGGCGCATCAGGCGACCATCGACCACCTGACCGGTGCCCTCAGCCGCAGCGCCTTCATCCGCCGTGCCCACGCCCTGCTCGACAACCGCGAGCAAGCGCCGCTGACCTTGATGATGCTCGACATCGACCACTTCAAGACCATCAACGACCAGCATGGCCACGCTGTCGGCGACCAGGTGCTGCGCCAGTTCGCCACGACCCTGCAGGACCAGTTGCACGACGGTGAACTGTTCGCCCGCCTGGGCGGCGAGGAGTTCGTCATCGTCGTGCCGGGGCTGGCGCCGGAGCTGGCCAGGTTTACCGCCGAGCGCCTGCGCCGGGCGGTGCAGGACCAACACATCGCACAGCCCGGGCAGCCGCTGCGGATCACCGTGAGCATCGGTGTGAGCGGGTGCGCTGCCGACACCCTGGCACCCAGCCTCGACGAGCTGCTGGCCAGCGCCGACCAGGCGCTCTACCGGGCCAAGGCCCAGGGCCGCAACCGCGTCGAACAGGCCGACGGGCAGCGCCAGGTGGTGTGAGTCAACCTGCCAGCAGGTCCCAGCTCAGTTTGGCGATCAGCACGCACAGCAGCACCAGGAACAGCCCTCGCACGAACCCCGCGCCCTTGCGCACCGCCAGCCAGGTGCCGGTCAGCGCGCCAAGGACATTGAACAGCGCCATCGGCAGTGCAATGGCCCACAGCACATTGCCCGACGGTATGAAGAACACCAGCGCGGCCAGGTTGGTGGCGATGTTGACCAGCTTCGCCGAGGCCGAGGCATGCAGGAAATCCAGGGCAAAGAAACGGATGAACAGGAAGATCAGGAAACTGCCGGTGCCCGGCCCGAACAGCCCGTCATAGAAGCCGATGGCGCCGCCGATCAGCACCGCCAGGCATTGCTCCTTGCGGCCGATGGCCATGGGTTTGTGCAGGGTGCCGAAATCCTTCTTGCAGAACGTGTAGATGGCCATCAGCACGATCAGCACCAGCACCATCGGCCGCATCACGCTTGCCGGCACCAGGGACACGGTGGCCGCGCCGAAGAACGACATCACGAAGGCGCTCAGCGCCGCCGGCACGATCAACCCCCAGTCCAGCTTGACCTTGCGGATGAAAGAGCGCGCCGCGAACGAGGTCCCGCACACCGAAGCCAGCTTGTTGCTGCCCAGCAGCGCCGCCGGCTGGGCGTTGGGCAGCACGTTGAACAGCGCGGGGATCTGGATCAACCCACCGCCACCGACGGCAGCGTCGATCAGGCCAGCGGCAAAGGCAAACAGCGAAAGCAGGGCAATATCCATCATCTCGGGGGACCAGGCGGCACAAAACAGGCTGCCAGACTAATCAAAGTGGTGCTGTTGTGTTGAAATGCCACATTGCAAAAACTGCAACAAGGAGCTCCCGCATGGCCCTGGACATGCTGCGTGAAATACAAGCGTTCGTCAGTGTCGCGCACAAGCGCAGCTTCGTCAGCGCCGCCCGCGCGCTGGGCCGTTCGCCCAGCGCGGTTACACGGGCCGTACAGGCCTTGGAGGACAACAGCGGCGCCAAGCTGCTCAACCGCAGCGCCAGCGCGGTGTCATTGACCGAAGCTGGCGAACGCCTGCTGCCCCACGCCGAACGCTTGCTGGATGTGCAACGGGATGCCGCCGACGAATTGGCCGCGCTGACTGGCAACGCCCAGGGCTGGATTCGCCTGGCCGCGCCCGAAGTGCTAGCTCAGCATGTATTGCCGGGAGTGCTGGCCGAGTTCTCTCGTCGCCACCCCCATGTCACCCTCGACGTGCAGTACAGCGACCAGGCCCTGGATCCGCTGCAGGGCAAGCTGGACTTTGTGATCCGCGGAGCCTTCCCGCAGTCCAGCGAGCTGATTGGCTATCCACTGTGGCGTTACCGCCGCCACCTGTACGCCAGCCCCGACTACCTGGCCCAGGCTGGCACCCCCCAAGGGCTGGAAGACCTGGAACGGCATGCACTGATCCTGCATACCGCGCCGCGCATCCTCAAGGCCTGGCATTTCAGCAAGAACGGGCGTATCTCCAGCCTGCGCCCACGGCCACGTCTGCGACTGGGTTCGGGGGCCGCAGTATTGCAAAGCACGCTGGCGGGGGCCGGCATCGCGCGGCTGGCGGATTGGCTGGGGGAGCCGGAGGTACGCGCCGGACGGCTGGTGCGGGTCTGCCCTGACTTTCACCTGACATCCAGCACGGGGCACGACCCGCAGATGCATGCCGTATACCCCGCCGGCGACCTGCCAGCGCGGGCTCGCGACCTGTTGCAGGCACTGCGCGATGGCCGTCCGCGCCTGGGGGAACAGCCCTGAACAGGGCTGCTCAATTTCTGCTCAATCTAACAGAGTGCTTGCCAATACTGGCCTGTAGCGTTTTATCCACAGACCTACCCACGATTTTTGTGGACAGTTTCCGCAAGGCTTGAAGGAAAAATTACAAACGCAGCAAAGCCACGTTGGCCAGCTTGACCAACTCGATCCATTCGCTTGCACTGATCACACCGGAACGCTCCAACTCTTCGGCACGGCGCAGTGCCTGATCGTAATCCTCTTCGTGGAGGATGCCCTCGCCGAGAAAACGACCGCGCCACTCCAGCATCGCTGCAGTGCCTTTCTTGCATTCCATAGTGTGTATTGTCTCCAAGGCAAGTGAATAGCCCGTGTGCCCGGGCCCTTTGATTGGGGGCGGGAGATTACACGAGCGCCTTGAACTTGAGAACGACATGCAGCTACCGCTTGTCTAGACGACCGCGGTATTTGGCGGGGAAGCCTGGGGGAAGGGTCTGGCCCGCCATTGCGGCAGGCGGGCCGGGACAGGAAAAATTGCGGCTCAGCTTGGCGGAATGGTGCCCAGCAGGCCAATCATGATAGTCAGCAGCAGAAAACCACCCAGAAACAGCGCGAGCTTGCCCATCGGAACCTCTACAGTGTAATGACGTAACGGCGGGGCTGGCCGCTGCGGTAGTGCAGCAGGGCAGCCTGCCCAGCGCACACCGGATTGGAAGGCTGGGCCTGAACGTATTGTCCGGCAGCGGCTGATACGGTTACAGATTCAGGTTCGCGGAAAAAAAGCGGATCAGATGGTAGCCGACCATCGCGGGGCACCCGCTCCCACGCGTGTGCACAACCGGAGGTCAATGCGCTTGGCGTGGGAGCGGGCTTGCCCAGCGATACATCCGCGCAGGCAGCACACCTGTGCTACGGTCCGAAGCCCAGACAAGGAGAACTACCGCAGATGACCGCGCTCGCCAGCAATGCCGCCCTGCTGATCATCGACATGCAGAACGGCATCAACCACCCTCGCCTGGGCCGTCGCAACAACCCCGAAGCCGAACAGCGCATCAGCGAACTACTGGCCTTTTGGCGCGCGAGCATGCGCCCGGTGGTGCACGTGCGGCATATCTCCCGCGATCCGGATTCGGTGTTCCGGCCAGGTCAGCCCGGCTGCGAGTTTCAACCCGCGTTCGTCCCGCAGGCTCACGAGGCCGTGTTTGAAAAACACCTGCCCGATGCTTTTTGCAACAGCGGCCTGGAACACTGGCTGCACCAGCGCGGCATTCATCAACTGGTCATCCTCGGCGTGGTCACCAACAACTCGGTGGAATCGACTGCACGCTCGGCGGGCAACCTGGGGTTTGCAACGGTGGTGGTGGGCGACGCCTGCTACACCTTCGACCAGCGCGATCTGCAAGGCCGGCTGTGGTCGGCGGAGGATGTCCATGCCCTGGCCCTGAGCAACCTGGCCATGGACTATGCGCGCATTCTGGACAGCACGGCGGTGCTGGCCGCAGGCTGATCACGCCAGGGCGCGCAGCTTGGCCAGCGGCACCCAGCCGAGCTCGCCATTGCTCACACGGCGGCACCAGGCCCAGCCATTCAAGGGGCGCAGGCTATCGAGCTGCTGGCCGGGGTCGACGTCCAGTTCATGGGCCGAATAGGCTTCCAGCGCCCTGCCCCGGCCCACGCCCAGCCGCTCGATGAACTGGGCTGGCACCCAACCCGCTGCCTGGCCCTGGCAACTGCACAGGTACCAGTCCTCCCACTGCTCGTCGCCCTCATAGCGCTGGCCGATCTCCAGCAGCGTGCCACGGGCGAAGGTGATGGGCGCGGGGTACTCACTGCGATGTGTCTCGATCACGACGTACTTCACAAGCCTCTCCCTGGCTGCGAAAAGCGTCGATGCTAGACCAAGGGCCTCTACAGCACCATGACCATTTCATGCCAGGCCATACCGCCATGGTCGGAAGCCGACGGGCGTACATAGGCGTAGCCCATCTTCTCGTACAACCCGACATGGCGCTCCTTGCACATCAGGTGGATGGTGGCCTTGCCGCGCTCGCGCATCTGCGCGACGAAGCGCGCCATCAACCGGCTGGCATGGCCCTGGCCCTGGTACGCGGGGTCGAGCACCACCGACATGATCACCACATTGGGCGCCTGGGGGTCATGCCCGACCAGTTCCTTGAAAGCCTCGTCCGACATCACCACCTGGTCGGCGCAACCGCTGTTGATGAAGCCAATCACCTGGCCCTCGGTTTCCAGCACGAGAAAGCCTTCCGGATACTGGGCGATGCGCGTGGCGATCTTTTCCCGGGTGGCGGCTTCGTCGCCTTCATAGGCGCTGGTCTCGATCTGGTAGCAACGGTCCACGTCGCTGGAGGTGGCCTGGCGGAATGTCGGTGTGCTCATGGGCGGAATCCGGATAGCGGGAAACAGGGGCGACATCCTAACGGAAGTCGCCGCCCTGCTACAGGCTCGCCATGTCTCTTACACCGAACGGGTAATACCCCCATCGACCCGCAGGTTCTGCCCGGTGATGTAACCCGCGCCCTCGGAGGCAAGGAAGCTGACAGTGGCCGCGATCTCCTCGGCCTTGCCGTACCGCTCCATGGGAATCCGGCTACGGAACTCCTCCTTCTCCGGCAGGCTGTCGATGAAGCCTGGCAGTACGTTGTTCATGCGGATGTTCTCGGCCGCGTAACGGTCGGCGAACAGTTTGGTAAAGGCCGCGAGCCCGGCACGGAACACGCCGGAGGTCGGGAACGCCGGATCCGGCTCGAAGGTGGCGAAGGTCGAGATATTGATGATGGTCCCGCCTTTTTGCCGCTGCATGATCGGGGTCACCAGGCGGGTCGGGCGCACCACGTTGAGGAAATACACCTCCATGCCCCGGTGCCAGTCCTCGTCGCTGAGCTCGAGCACCGGTGCACGCGGGCCATGCCCGGCGCTGTTGACCAGTACATCGATACGCCCCCATTGCTGCATCACGGTATCGACCAGACGCTGCAGGTCCTCTGCTGACTGGTTTGAGCCCGTCACACCGATGCCGCCCAGCTCGGCGGCCAGGGCCTCGCCCTTGCCCGAGGACGACAGGATCGCCACCCTGAAACCGTCGGCAGCCAGCCGCCGCGCAGCCTCCGCGCCCATGCCACTGCCACCTGCGGTGATGATTGCCACTTTCTGAGAAGACATATGCCGCTCCTTCCGGGAGTTGATCAAGTGGGCCCATGAAGCCAGAATCCGGCTCAACGCACCAATCACGAATACTGGCAGCAGCCTGCAGGAAATCTACTGGATGAGCGCGCCCAAGCGACGCAACGCCCCCGCCATCGTCAATCACCTGGTGGCCTTCGAGGCCGCCGCCCGCCTGGGCAGCTTCCGCGCTGCCGCCGACGAGCTGCATGTCACGCCGGGCGCGGTCGCCCAGCAGGTGCGCACCCTGGAAGACAAGCTCGGCCGCCCCTTGTTCGAGCGCCTGCCCCGCGGCCTGCGGCCCAACCGGGACGGCGCCGACTACCTGGCCCGCGTGCGCCTGGCCCTGGAGATCATCGAGGACGCCACCGGCGAACTGCTGGAGCGGGACAACCAGCGCGATCCGCAGCAGGTCCTGCTCAGCACCACCCCCGCCTTCGCCAGCCGCTGGCTGATCCCACGCCTGGGGCGCCTGGCCGAGGCGCATCCGCAGGTGGCCCTGATGATCGACGCCTCCGACAGTACCCGCCCCCTGAGCGGCAAGGGTGCGGTGGACCTGGCCGTGCGCTGGGGGGCGCCGCCCTTCGTCGAAGCCTACGCCCTGCCCCTGCTGCCCGGCGTGGCGGTGCCAGTGTGCGCGCCGGGGTTGCGCGGCGCGCACCCTTGGCGGCAAGCCGCGGATCTTGCGCACCACCCGCTGATCTCCGACAGCCACAACAACTGGAAGCGCTGGTTCGATCACTACGCGTTGCCCGGCGCACGCTTCAACGGTCCGGTGTTCTCGCAGACCATCCTCGCCATCGAGGCCGCCGAGCAAGGCATGGGCATCGCCCTGGTGCCCCGCCTGCTGGTGGAGAACGCGCTCAAGGCCGGGACCTTGGTGCTGGCCCTGGAAGGCCATGAATTGCACAGCGACGCTGGCTTCCACTTGCTGGCCAGCCATGCACCGCTGGCAGGCTCGGCCGCCGAGCAGGTGGTGCAGTGGTTGCAGATGCAAGCGAACAAGCAAGACTGAGCCTGTATCGCCCCACGCGACGGCACTTGGCCTGAGGGCGGCGCGGTCGGAGTGGGAGCAACTGTCTTGAAGGGAGTTTTTTAGAAAGATCCTTTCAGACATAGCTTCGCCAGCGACACCCTCCGGCCGACGCCTATGCCAAGCGCTTCACCGGCAAGTACGCCTATCGCCTGGTGAGCGGCGGGATCGGCCACAACCTGCCGCAGGAAGCGCCTGAGGCGTTCGTCAAGGCGGTGGTGGATGCGGACCATCTATAGGGGTAATTGCAACATATCGTTTCAGTAGCGCGTGTCGGGTGCCGGGATGCTCGCATTATCGCTACAACCGGTCTTTTGCGCGGCAGGCCTTGTATTTCGGGGCCTGCCGCAAAATGCGCGGAAGCATCCCGAAACAGTCACCCAAACCATCTTGTAAGACGCCTCTTTCGTCTCCGTAGGACGTTTCTACGGGATTGTGAGCCTGTGTATGAATAATCAGTATTGGCGGGAGAATTGAGCTGATACCGTCGAGCCTCACTTACAACGGCACGGATGCCCACGACCAACGAGTACAGCATGGACAACTACGACAGCTCGGCACTTGGACTGCAAAAATGCCTGTTGAACCTGCGAAGAGATCATGCCCGAATGAAGGCGTCAGGAGAGCTGGAAAGAGCGGCGATACTGGCGCAGGTGATCGGGCGGATGGAACAGGGATTGAAGGAGGCTTCCCAGGGGAGGAAGCCCGAGACGTTGCAGTGAAGTGATACCCGGCAAATGGCGATGGGTATGCGGTGTGCTCCGGGCTCCCCATCGCTCAGCCCCGAAGCAGGGTCAACAGCCAGCCGGCATTGCCGAAGGCGCTCGCAGACCAACGTTCAAGTTCCACGGTACGTCGCCCTCATGGCTTAGCTGAAGCCCGCTTCGCCGCGGTTCAGCGGAGGGCGCGGCCTCGGCCTGCTCCTCTGTTCCCTGGGCACACATGCCTCCCGAGGGCGGCGGTCATGCCAGAAAGCATTTTTTGCTGGATTGTTTCAATCGAACGGGTTGTTGCAACACAGAACGATCAGACCCCTCCATGCGTTCATGCGCACGCGCCATGCCTGATTTCGGGGCGTTTTTCTATCTCAATGATCAGCTCAAGCGCCGAATCGGCTTGTTATTTCAAAGACCTCGGGTGATTTGGTACAGACTATGCAAACGTTTGCTCCAAACCTTTGAGCGAACAATCGCTGCAGCTTTCGCCACATCGCAGCCTCCAGGGGCTTACCACTGCATGAACAAGGATTTTCAATGCACCGACCGTCTTTACCCGCAACCGCCCACTTCTCCCTGCCTGCCAAACTGCTACTGGGCGCTGTTACGGGACTACTCAGCGTCACCACCCAGGCCCAAGACAATCCCGCAAGCGAGTCGGCCCAGGGCGAGACCTTGAGCCCGGCCGCCGCGCCTGCCAAATCGGGCCCCTATCTGTCGGACTGGTACAACCAGAACTTCACCCTGATCGGCACCAAGGACATCAGTTTCGGCCCCCGCCCGGTCGATGATATCTACCTCGAATACGAGTACTTCGGCCGCAGGGGGCCGTTCGAGCTGTACGGCTACATCGACATCCCGAAGATCCTCGACATCGGCAACAGCCATGACAAAGGCGCGTGGGACCACGGCTCACCGTTGTTCATGGAGCATGAGCCGCGGATCTCCATCGACTACCTGGCCGGACGCAGCCTGGCCGTCGGCCCGTTCAAGGAGTGGTACCTAGCCTTCGACTGGATCTACGACCACGGCAGCAACAGCGCCAACCGTGCCAATACCCTCTTCAGCGGCCTGGGCACCGACATCGACACCCATTCGCGGGTCAACCTGTCGGCCAACTTCTACGGCCGCTACCAGTGGGAAAACTATGGCGCCAGCAACGAGTATTCGTGGGACGGTTACCGGGCCCAGCTCAAGTACATCGTGCCCCTTGGCAAGTTCGACAACGGCGCCTCGCTGACCTATATCGGTTTCACCAACTTCGATTTCGGCTCGGACCTGCACAAGGACAACCCCAACCGCACGGCCAATGCCACGGTATCCACCAACGTGTTGCTGTACGCCTTCACTCACCTGCGCTTCACCCTGGTGGGCCGTCATTTCCACAATGGCGGCAACTGGCAGGACGGCAGCCAGCTGAATTTCGGCGACGGCGATTTCCGCGGTCGGTCCGATGGTTGGGGGTATTACGCCGGGGTTGGTTACCAGTTCTGATTACTTGGGCCATGGAGGCCTACCCTGCTACACGGAGCGATGCCGAGCAGTGGATTTGCACGGGCGTTGTAGAATCTTTGACTAGATGAGGTGAGCCATGTTGGATTTACCCTACACATCGAGCATCGAAGGCAACACCGTCAGATGGGGAAAAATAGGCACAGGCGCGCCGCTGGTCGCCATCCATGGCACCCCTTTCTCTTCGCAGGTCTGGAGGCGCGTCATACCGCACCTCACTGACCGCAGAACCGTGTATTACTTCGACCTGGTTGGCTATGGCCTGTCTGAAATGCGGGAGGGCCAGGACGTTTCACTGGCGATTCAGAACAACGTCATGACTGCGCTTTTCGAGGAGTGGGGCATCGAGCGCCCCGACGTCCTGGCCCATGATTTTGGCGGCGCTACAGCGCTGCGCGCGTACTACCTGAACGGTCTGCGCTATGCATCCCTCACCATTTTTGATGCCGTAGCCCTGGCACCCTGGGGCTCTCCTTTTGTTCAGCATGTCCGTCAATATGAGGCCGCCTTTTCCGGGATGCCCGACTACATGCACCGCGCGCTACTGGCCGCCTATCTGCAAACCTCTGCGGCCAATCCCCTCAGTGACGAAGCCCTGCAGGTTTACAGCGCACCATGGCTGGGGCCGATTGGCCAGGCGGCCTTTTACCGACAGATCGCACAGATGGATCAGGTCTATACCGAGGAAATTGAACCGCTTTACGGGAAGCTGGATTGCCCCGTGTCGGTGCTTTGGGGCTCGGAGGACGCCTGGATTCCCTATTCCCAAGGGGAGCGTCTTGCTGGGCTTATCTCCCAACAGCCCTGCGTCCGAGTGGAGAACTCAGGCCATCTGATGCAAGAAGACAGGCCGGAAGCGATTGTGGCGGCGGTTTTGAAGCAGATTGGCCTCTGAGACAGGTTCGCTGGGCTGTCTGTATGTTCAAATTCCCAGCGGTCTGTGCCTATCGGCAGAGCGACTTCATCGGTACGGTTCAGGCCTCACTGTTTCTACGAGGTTGTCATGGACCTGACAGCAATCCCGTTTGGCACCACGGACTGGTCAAAGATCGATCCCGTCGCTTATCCGGGCGAGAACGGTACGGCGTATTGGCGTACCTGTCTGTTTGGGGAGGTTCGGGTTCGATGGGTTGAGTACACCCCTGGATATGTGGCCGATCATTGGTGCCGGAAGGGGCATATTCTGTTTTGCCTGGAAGGTCGACTGGACACTGAGCTGGAGGATGGTCGGACTTTCACCCTGCAGCCGGGCATGAGCTATCAGGTGGGCGACAATGCGGAGGCGCACCGGTCATCGACGACTATCGGAGCCAAGCTCTTCATTGTGGATTAAACAGATGGCTCTGATTGCACAGCGGGTGGAGCTGGCGCGCAACGGTGCTAACGACAAAATCATTTGCAGAATGCAATCAGGCTGGGTGGTGATGAAAACCTGAGGATCAACTGTGAAATTCTTGGATTCCGGGTCCTTAACTGCTCGTCCCTCCAAGAACGTCCTCCTGGACAATCCCCCCCAGAAACGCAAAAAGCCCTGACATTGTCAGGGCTTCAAAAATGGCGGAAGCGTAGAGATTCGAACTCTAGGATAGTTGCCCATCGACGGTTTTCAAGTCTTTAGATTTTTTCTTATAAATCATTAGCTTACGCTATTTTCATTTCCGCATGTGCGTGCCTACACCGCCGCTGGAGGCCGCATGCCACGAGGACCACCAGACTGGTTGCGGAACAGATTTCCCAATCTCATCCGCGCCATCCAAGGGCTGCGGTGAATTGCTGGTGGGGTGACCCACCAGCCTGAGAATCACGCCATCAGTGCGTTCAGCTCTTTCGTCAGTTCAGCCATGGCCTCAACCTTGGTCATGGTCTTCCACTTCCAGTAGCTGCCGCGATCGATTGCCGACACCTGCTGATTGGTAAGGCAGTCGTAGAAATACTGCACGTCAGCGACCAAGGCGCTGGTCTCTGCCGGCGGAACCAGCTTGAAATCCATGTTGATGTTGGTGACGACATGATTCAGATCCAAGCCGCCAGCTTGGCTCTCTAGAGCAATGCAGTAATTGGCAATATGCATTTTTGCCAGGTTCAGGCGCTGGCCTTCGATTTTTCCAAACATGGGTATTTCCTCACAGATTGTCGGGATACAGCCTGTGTGAGATGGGGGCGAGCCGCTCCGATTCAAGGCTCGCATCAACACAAACCCTTAATTGAGAACTACTGGCACTCCCACCGCCCTATCAACAACCCTTTCCGAATACCCCTAATTTCTTTGGCCTGGGTAAGTGGCCTAGTGCTATCTTCATCCCTTCATATGGAATTCGAGGACGAATTGATGGCCGATGAAGAGAAGGCATTAGAGAAACTGCTTGAGTACGGACACCTTGATCAGGACAACACCAAGGCTGAAGGCATCGCCAAGCGGGCTATGAGCCACGGCTTCGACAGCCTTTCACAACCGCAAAAAGCGGTCCTTAGTAAATTCCTCGCGCGCGAGTGCGAAGGAGTTACGGATCCAGGCGGATACCACAACGGCTGTGAAGTACAACTTGAAGGTGAATCCCTCGCTGAAGCCCTCACCAGAGAAAGCTATGGTGATGGTTTCATCTGCGAATCGTGCGACGATGAATCCAATGAGTACAAGCGTCAGTGGGAGCGTATAGAGGCTGAGTAAGCTACGACCTGCACACCCCGATTGTGCTGGAGTATTGACGAGAAAATGCGCCCAAGCCCCATACGCAAAGGGCTTGGGCGCTTTTCTCTACCTGCCGGTGAATAGTTCAAATGGCATAGAGGGGCATGGAATGGCGCTCAGTTTGCCCCCTTTTTGCCCCATGATCTGGACTGCCTTCCTACCGGACTCGCCATAGCTGATCGATCCGCGTGGTGTACGAACGACTCATCATCTCACGCCGCATCCCCCAGTCAGGGGTGTCGGGGACGCTGGCCGTACGCATCGTCCCTCGACCGTACTTGCCGTTGATTTCGTCCAGCATCGACATCAACCGATCGCAAGCTGCCGGCTGCGTCACGGCGAACAGATCATCGCTGAACTCCCCCGGCTGACGCAGATCCATTAGCAGAACCTCGGCCTTGCTATAGCGGAAACCCGAGCGGTAGACCTGCGCTGCCGCTTCGGTGGCGGCCCTGGTGAGCAGCAGCGTGTCATTGGTTGGATATGGCAGTTCGACCAAGGCGCCCTTGGCATACTTAGCTTCATCTGGATTGAACATCCCGGTACGAATGCTGACACGCATGCGCTTGCATACCGATCCCTGGGCACGCAGCTTCTCCGCCGCTCGCGCCGTGTAGGTGGCCACCGCCTGCTTGATCGGCGCCAGCTCCGTCAGCCGCTTGCCAAACATCCGACTGCAGCAGATCTCCTGCTTCGGCGGGTCTGCTTCATCCAGCTCGAGGCAGGGTGTGCCGGCGAGCTCGCGGGCGGTCTTTTCCACCACCACGCTGAACTTGTCGCGCAGCATCCGCGGGTCTGCCTTCGCCAGGTCCATAGCCGTGTGGATGCCCATTGCCTCGAGGTGCGCCGTCATTCGCCGGCCAATGCCCCACACCTCTTTCACCTCCGTGTTGCGCAGCACCCAGTCGCGCTTGAAGTCTTCGGTGATATCGACCACCCCACCCGTATGCGCCTGCAGGCGCTTCGCGGTGTGATTGGCGAGCTTTGCCAGAGTCTTGGTGCGGGCGATCCCTACACCGACGGGGATGCCAGTACAGCGCAGCACCTTGGCGCGCACCTCCCGGCCGAACTGGGTCAGGCTTCCCTGCACGCCAGTCAGGTCAGCGAAGCATTCATCGATCGAATAGACCTCAGCCGCCGGCACCATCGACTCAATCAGCGACATGACCCGCTCGCTCATGTCGCCATACAGCGCATAGTTGGACGAGAACGCCACGATGCCATGCCGCCGCAGCTTCTCCTTGGCCTGGAAATAGGGCTCGCCCATCTTCACGTACGGCTTGGCGTCGTATGACCTGGCGATCACACAGCCGTCGTTGTTGCTCAGCACCACGATGGGCGTTTTGGCCAGATCCGGCCGGAACACGCGCTCGCAGCTCGCGTAGAACGAGTTGCAGTCGATCAGCGCGAACACCTGGTCACTGGGCATGGTCGCGCACGCTGTAGCGAACCACACCCCAGATTACCAGGTCGTCGCCTTCCATGACGTGCCGCGGCGGGTAGGCGGGATTCTCCGATTGCAGAATCAGCACGCCGTCGCGCCGGTACAGGCGCTTGCACACGGGCTCGGCGTTGATCGCAGCGATGACGATGTCGCCGTGCTCGGCCTCTTTGCTGCGGTCTACGATAAGAAGGTCGCCCGAGAAGATCCCGGCGCCCTGCATGCTGTCGCCCTCCACCTGCACCAGGTACACATGCGGGGCACGCAGGTCGAACAGCTCGTCGAGGGAGATATGGCGCTCCAGGTGATCCGCCGCCGGCGAAGGGAACCCGGCCGGCACACGGAACGAATACACCGGCAGCAGCGCAGGGCCGCCCGTCGGCGCGCCCAGGAAGGTGATGGTCATGGCAGATCAACTCAAATGAATGGCTGTATATTCATACAGTAAACTGTCAGCCCATTCTGACGTCAATGCGCGGACGCAAGGCAGCCGACAAACGAGCGAGGTGGTTATGTGCGGGAGGTACTCGATCTACGAGAGCATGGACGACTACCTGCGGCAGTTGGCTCTCGATCTGGTGGTCATCAACGGGTACGACCATGAGCGGATCAACCGGTACAACGTGGCGCCTTCTACCCGTGTAGAGCTGATAAGGCCAGTGCCTGGAGGGTTGAGCGTCGATTGAGTGAAATGGGGGTGGTCGCCATTCTGGGCGAAGGGGAAGCGGCCCGACCCGATCAATGCGCGGGCCGAGACGGTGATGACGGGGAAGTTCTTCAAATCGCTTTGGCCGAATGGCCGAGCCTTGGCGCCGGCCAATGGCTGGTTCGAGTGGATACCCGATCCTGCGGACCCGAAGCGCAAGCAGCCTTACTACATCCAGGCTGCGGACGAGGCCCCGCTGTTCTTCGCGGCGCTGGCTGAAGTCCACCCGGGGCTCGAGCCAGACGAGCGCAATGGCTTTGTGATCATCACCGCAGCAGCTGACCAAGGCCTCGTCGATATACACGACCGCAAGCCCCTGGTGCTGAGCCCTGAGTTAGCTCGTGAATGGATCAACCCAGACACCTCGATCAAACGCACTGCAGAAATCGTCACCTCAGGTTGCCGACCAGCAGGCGTCTTCAAGTGGCACGCGGTCAGTAAGCAGGTAGGGAATGTGCGTAATCAGGGTGAAGATCTGGTACGGGCTATAACTGACGGATGAGCCGCCCCACCGCTATCCCCGTATCTCTAGAGGTCAGGTGGGCGTGAAATTTGTGGTCGCATGCAGCATTCGAATAACGATCCTATCAAACTCATAACCACCCGAACTAATCATTCAAAACAGAATTGAAAACGGAATGCACCGGCGCACCGAAACAGAAAGCTTCGTCGTAGGGACCAGAGGAATCAACACGAACAAAATGCTTAGCATAACGAATTATTGATTTAACGAATTCAACAATTAAAGAATTCACGAATTCGTGAAAACAACAAATCGACATCGCAACAAACCAACATTCACCGCATATTCAAATGAACAAAAACGCTTTTGCGCAAAAACGTAAAAACACATAAACGCTAAGCAGCACGGGCCTTCCAGCCTCAGCAGTGACTGCTGCGCGACTGGCAATTATTTCTACCGCCCAGTTGACAGCACCTATTTTTTGCAGTTTAAATTCACCCTCTCAGATCAACCGCAAGTCACACCCAGCGCTCACAGCAGCGTTGGGCGGACTCGCTTAACCTGGAGTTTATTATGAGCCTGATTGTTGTTGCACAACTTGTATTAGTGTTGGCGATTGAGCTGGTCAGACTTGCGCAAATGCTTGTTGCTTAGAACAACTGCCCGAGCCCTTCGGGCTGCCAATTCATGATCACCAGCTCACCAGTAACATCGGCCTTTCCCTGCCGCTGGTTGGTGTTGCTGTAGCGGATGTCCAGGTATTCAAAGTGGAAGCCTTCGAACGCCCGCCGGATTTCCGGGTGGTCGTTGATGCTAACCATCACCCTGCCCTTGCAGCTCCGCATGAAGTCAGCCATGCGCTCGTACTCCTTGAACGGGAAGTCGACGCCGTAGCCGGCGGTCTGCCAGTAAGGCGGGTCCATGTAGAAGAACGTGTGCGCTCGATCATAGCGCTCGGCACAATCGTGCCAGGACAGGTTTTCGACGTAGGTGCCGGCCAGGCGCTGCCATGCGGCCGAGAGGTTCTCCTCGATGCGCAGCAGGTTGATGGCCGGCCCGGTGGTGGCGGTACCGAACGTCTGCCCGGTGACCTTGCCGCCGAAGGCGTGCTGCTGCAGGTAGAAGAAACGGGCTGCACGCTGGATGTCGGTTAGCGTCTCGGGGCGGGTCATCTTCTGCCACTCGAAGATCTGGCGCGAGCTGAGCGCCCACTTGAACTGGCGAACGAACTCCTCGAGGTGGTTCTGCACCACCCGGTACAGCGTCACCAGGTCGCCGTTGAGGTCGTTGAGCACCTCCACCGGAGCGGCTTGGGGACGCATGAAGTACAACGCGGCACCGCCAGCGAAGACTTCGACATAGCATTCATGAGGGGGAAAGAGGGGGATCAAGCGGTCGGCCAGGCGGCGTTTGCCGCCCATCCAGGGGATGATAGGAGAGGTCATAGTTTAGCAAGTCTTTACTGTATGGATAAACAGGTGATAGGCTCGCCACGCTTTGTGCACAAGGCAGGGGCCGCGGCTGGACTTGCAGGAAGGGTCTGCGGGTTTGGCGGGTCTGGCTGGATGTTGGCGCATCCAGCCGGCTCGCCCCTTTTTCAACTTTTAAAAAATGGATTTGGATTATGAGCGCGAGAGATTTTGCAGCGAAACTTAGAGCTGAGATCCAGGAGCTTTCAGAGAAAGGGCAAGAATCTATTCAGTGCGAGACCCTAACCTCAGCATTAGATCATTTCATTCAATCAAACCCGGCCGAATCCGATGCTATTCAAATCGAGCGATTCAAGGCAGACCTCCAGAAAAATATTGAAATTGAAAAGCACAATAACTCTGCCAGCCTTGAGTCATTTAAATCAATTATCGCGAGCGGGCAAAACGCGATAAAAACAACTTTACTCCTAAACGGAGGTGCCGCAGTAGCACTTCTGGCATTTATTGGAAAATTATCAGAATCTAACCAAAGCAAAATTCCAGAATTTGCTTTATCCCTGACGATCTTCGTAGTTGCCGCACTTTGCTCGGGCATTTCATCCGGAACAACGTACATATCCCAATCACTTTACGATACCGACGGAAAGTGGCACGAGCGATTTGCAGACTTATTTCGATACATAGCAATCACTGCAGGTGCAGCGTCCTTGGCGCTTTTCGCCTACGGTATTTACAATTCATACCACTCTTTTATATCCCTAGCGAGATAGTATCGCCCGCACATAATCTTGGCATGCTCGCAAACGTATTATTCCTCTATCGCCTTCATCTGTGATGCCGATAATTCGTCGAGCATGCGCTGGGTCAAGTTGGGTGCGTAGCGCTCCAGCCACCACGCCTCCGGTGCTGGCGGGCGCTCGCACCCCACCGTCACAACCCTGGGCGGCAACGGTTCCGGCGTCGACCAGGACTGACAACCGCAAGTCAGCAGTAGCAAGCCGGTCGCGCAGGCGAGCCTGAGCTTGTTGGGCATCGTTCATCTCCTTCCAGTGTGTTTTGTCCTGCAGCTGCAGGCGGTCTTCCAGAGCTCTCCTGGCCGCCTGCTGGATCTGCAACTGATCGAGGGCAGCGCCGACAGCAGCCTCTCGCTCTCGGCTGTGCGCCAAGTCCTTCTCCGCGAGCTGCCGCTCATACCCCGCCGCCTGTGTCTCGAGCTCATCGGCCTGCCACGCCCAGGCTAGGCGCGCCCCCACGGCAGCGCCGAACACAAGGGACAGCAGCACCCATCGCGCACCGAGCGACATCAGATCAGCACCTGCTCGGCGCGCCTGTAGATCGCCAAGCGATCCTCCAGGCCATTCAGGCCGCCGTTAATGCGGCGCGTGATGGCTTCGAACGCCGACGGCCCCTTGTCGGCCAGCGAGTTAAGGCCCGCCTGGTGCCAGAACCACCCGGCCGAGTCAGCAGCATGCTCGGGGCGCTCGAGGAGTTCCGGGTGGGCCAGCAGGTTCAGGCCCAGGGCCTCGCCGCAGCACTTGTAGTTGTCGTGGCCAGTGATCTGAATCAGGCCTCGGCCGCGGTACTTCTGGCCGTCACCGTCGGCCTCGGGCGTGTTGCCCAGGCGGGCGGCGAGCTTGCCGGTGTCGTACCTGCTCAGGTACTGATCGCTGCCCAGCTCGCGGACGTAACGCAGCTGGCCAGATTCGTGGCCGACCTGGGCGAGCCAAGCACGCTTGCGAAAGGGAGTGACGATCCCCCACTTCACCATCGCCGCGTTCAAGACAGGAAGAAAAACGCCGGCTTGAGTGCCGGCGTTGGGAAGGATCTGCTGCAGCTGCTTGAGAGTGACTGTCATCTTAAATCTCCTGTTATGGCCGCTCAGGCCGGGTTGACTGCGACCACCTTCAGTGGCTTGTCGGATTTCGATTTCTTGCCCTTGCCTTTGGCCTTGGCCTTGGCCTTGCCCTTCTTCCCGCCGTTGCACTCCACCGCGGTGGACCAGCCCGAGGCATCGAACGTCTGCTCAACGCTGTCGACCAGGTACTGCCCATCCAGCCCATCCTTGAAGCCCTGGGCGTTGATTACCCGCTCAGCGAAGAGATCAGTTCGCCCAGCCATCTGCAGGCGCACGCCGGCCGTGCTGCGGTTGAATGCCGCGAGCTTGGCTTTGGCCGCCTGCTGGGCGGCCGACTTGTTCGGGTAGATGTGTCGATCGGTGTGCACGCCTGGCAGGCCGGTAGGTGCGTCCTCGTTGCTCAGCTCGATGACGGCCAGCGCTCCAGTGTTCTTGTCCTGGTGCGTTGTCTTCACCGCCGCCTGCGCGTTGCGATCGCCAAGTCGGAACTGCCACCGACTCACGTCCGCCGGAGTGATGGTGACCGTGCCAAAGGCTTTGCCGCTGGCACTCAGGCTGGCTTCGCGGGGCATGACCAGCAGCTTGCCGTCGGCCACCTTCGCCGTGCAGTCGTACTGCTTGGCCAGGCGGGTGATGAAGTTGAAGTCGGATTCGTTGCGCTGGTCGACGCGATCAACCTTCGTCTGCACTGGGCAGACCGGCGTCCAGCCATTGCGCGCGGCGATGTCGCGGACGATCTGAGACAGGGGCACGCCTTCCCAACTGCCACTGCGTGTGGTCTTGCCGGTGCCGCGCATGTCGCTGGCCTTGCCACGGATCACCATGGTGCGGGGCGGCGCCGAGACCTCGATCTCGTCGACGGTGTATCGGCCCAAGCGAGCCAACGGCTGGCCAACGTAGCCCAGGTGGACCTCGATCCGGGCGCCTCGGGCGGGCAGCGCCACCGCGGCGTCGCGGTCATCAATTCGCAGCTCGAACTCGTCGGAGTCCATGCCGGGCTTGTCGGTGGTTCTCAGTAGGATCAACCGGTCGTTGATCAGCGTCGTGATGTCCCTGCCATCAGCGACGATGCGGAAAGTGGGTTGCATAGCCCCTCCAGAATGAAAGAGCCCCGCACTGGGCGGGGCTCGGTGTGTGGCGGTGGGTCATCCCCACAGCTCGATGGTCTCGATCGACGGCGCTGCCAGCTCGGGGAGCACGATGATCACCCCGGCGCGGTAGGGCTGCGGCTCATCCGCCAACCCAGGGTTCTCCTGCAGCACCAGCTCGACGGTGCCGTTGAGGTGCCCGTAATGCTGGTAGCACAGCGTGTCCAGCAGATCCCCGTCAGACGTTCTGCATGTCATTGCCATAACTCACGAACTCCAGTGAGAAACCCTGCTTGCGCGGAATGCCGCCGGCCAGCAGCGCGCCTTGCTCTTCGTCCAGGCTGGTCAAACACCAGGTGCCCAGCACGTCGCCGTAACCGGTCACCAGGCTGACCGGCTGCAGCCGGCGGACGATCGTGCGCAGCGCATCCAGCTGCTTGATCCCGCCCCTGCTGGTGAAGATCACCCCCTTGAGCGTGATCTTGTCCTCGCCCTGCCCGACCGCCTGCTGCGCAATGGTTCGCGTCAGGCGCTCTTGGCCGGCCCAGCGCGCCGACGTCTGGCGGCGCAGTTCGTCGAAAGCCGCAGTATCCAAGTTGAAGTAGTACGGCTGCTGCTTGGCATCGAGCGGCTGCAGAATCAGCAGGTGCGGGAAAGGCTTGATGGCATCAGCTGCCGGCGTGGCCAGCGGCGCGAGCGCACTGGTCGGCAGGATGTTGGCCAGCGTAGGGCTTGCCTGCCCAGCGATGCGGCTGATCGCCGCCGAGGCCCTGCCGGCCTGCTCCTTCAGGGAGCCGATGCGGTCTTGCACCGCTGCCGCTCCGCTAACCACCTGGCTATAGGTTGATGCGACCTGCCCCACCGAGGACTGGGCCGCGTTGATGGCTCGCATCGTGCGCTGCAGCTTCTGGCCGAGGGCCGGGCCAAGGACTGGCAGCCCCTCAAGCTCCGAAGCGGCTCCGGTCATGTCACCGACAGCACCGGTCAGCGGGCCGAGCATACCGTCGAGGCTGGTACGGCCAGCCTCCCCCGCCGCAATCAACGACGACAGCGTCGATTGCATGGACGCCATGTAGGCCATGGCACCTCCTTAAACGTGAGGTTGATCGAAGAGCTGACCAGCGGCCTGGCGCGCCAGGCTTTCCCGTGACCAGGTTTCCCAGCTATTGCGGATCATCCCCTCGAGCGAGCGGAACACCTGCTGCGGATCCTTGACGTCACCCTGAACCGTGATCGGCATGTTGGGCATGTAGGAGAACTGCTGGTCGACCTTGGGCGGGTCTGCTTTCGGCTTGGCCTGCTCGAGCGCCTGGGCCACGACGGGCGCCGTGGGAGCGGGCGCTGCGGCGGCGATCGATCGCGCGACATCCCCTGGCGCGGCTTTGTCCTTGTCGGCCTTCGCCACCTGCTCGTCCTCGCCGAACAGCTTCTTGCCCAGCCAGCCGCCCAGGCCTTCACCGCCGAGGCCGCCGATCGCAGCGCCGATGGCACCACCAATCGCCGTGCCCAACACCGGCACAACAGAACCGAGCGCCGCACCTGCAGCACCGCCCGCCAGCGCGCCGGCTAACCCACCCGCCGCACTGCCGTAGCCCTCGGCCTTCTCGTCCTGGGTTTTCGCGTTCATGGCCGTCTCGACCACGGTCATGCCCGCATCGAGCACCTTCCCGCCTGGGAGCCTGCCGACCACCTTCGACACCTTGCCGACTGCGCCCATCATCCGGCCTATGCGCCCGACCTCGGCTGCAGCCGTCGCAGCACCTGCGGCCGCCACACCTGTCGCAGCGCCTGCTCGAGCGACTCGGCCGATAGCCCCCGTAGGAGCAGATCGACGCGGCGTAGGCCCACCCCGGCCCCTGCGCTGCCGGCGGCGCCGTCGACTACCCGGCTCACCCACGCCGGCCGATGAGCCAAACCCGCCGAGGTCCTTGGCGTTGACGACAAACACACGCTGCGGCTCGCTCGTGAGGCCACCACGATCATCGTTCGCAGCACCCGCACCAAACACCTTGCCTAGCGCGCCGAGGCCTGCGTCGACCACCGGATTGCCCGTCTCCGGCATCTCCCCCTCGCCACCGGCGCCACGCCCCATCCTGCGGCCACGTGCGAGGTTGAACACCCCACGCCCGATCCTGAGCGCGCTGCGGGCCGTGAGGAACGCCATGACCGCCGCAGCAACGCCCGAAATGCCTATTACCAACCCAGGCAGCTTGTCCGACAGATAGGTGATGCCATGAGCAGTCTTGGTCAGCCCTGTCGCCAGCAGATCAGTGGCCGGGCGGATCGCATCGCCAATGCTGCGCATCGAGTCGTCCACGGCCTGGCCCAGCTCGCTCCACTGTTGCTTGGACGTTTCCCGACGCTCGGCCAGGTTCTTGTCGAGGATGCCCCCTACCTTTTTCGCATCAGCCGAATCGGCCTTGAGGGTGTTGTACAGCCCCCGGTTCTGCGCATAGGCCGTGAGTGCCGCCTTGACTTGCATGTCGGCGAACACATCACCGGTGCGCAGGCTTCTTTCCAGCGCCTCGAGCGACGCCTTGACCTTCTCCGGGTTAGCCTCCTTATCGATGTTGGCCTGGGCGTCCTTCATCGCCTGGGCCTTCTTCGGGTCGGTCTTCTCGACGTACTGCATGGCCAGGCCCATGGACGCCTCAATGACGTTCATGCCCTTTTGCAGCCCGGTGTTCAGCGACTTCTGGTAGTCAATCCCGGCCTTTGCATAGTTCTTCTGGATATCACCGGCGCCGATCTTCTCAATCCAGTTCTTGAAGTTGTTCGCCGCCTCATCGGCGCTGCCAGCGGTCTTCATCTGCACCTGCAGCATCGAGCCCAGCGAAGTGACCGCATCCAGCCCGGTGACGCCGCTCTTCTCCATGCCAGCCAGCAGCTGCGGGAACCACTTGGCCATGTCGGACGCTTCGAAGCTGCCCGCCTGGCCTTGGTACGCGATGGCCTCCAACGCCTGCTGCATGACCTTGGGGTCGGTGATCTTGGCGTTCTGCTGCAACGCCATGATCATCGACGCCGTGTCGACGCCCGAGGCGCCTTGACCGACGGCGAACTTGGCGGCCACAGGTGCATAGGCCTGCGCCTTGTCCACCTCCATGCCGGCGCCGACCAATTGGTTCACCAGATCCGCGACATCGTTGCGCGTCATACCGCTATCACGTGCAGCACTGCGCACCGACTGGCTCAGCAAAGTTTCTTGCGGCTTGTTAGCGATATCCGACTTGATCGCAATGTCCCGGATGATCGCTTGATAATCCGCACTGATCTTCGTCGGGATCGCAGCCAGACCGGCGCCGACCACCGTGGCACCGATGTTGGACTTGAGCGACGACTTACCCGCATCGATCTGCTGCCGACCTTTGTGCTGCAGATCTGCAGCTTTTGCCTCGCGCCCGAGTCGCTGGTATTCCTTGGACAGCCGGCCGACCTCGACGCCCTGTTTCTTCAGCGCAGCGAGATTGCCATCGAGGCGCCGCAGCAACCCGGAGGCTGCGGCCGAGCCGCTGTCGTGCGCCTTCTTCCATTCCTCCCGGAGCTTGATCGTCTCGCCGATGGTGTTCTTCAACACCTTTGCGCGGCTGCCGCTCTCCTCGAGCTTTTTGATATGACCCTTGGCAGTGCCGAATGCCGAACCAAGCGACGCAGCAACGGCCCCACCGATTTCCAGCGCGATCGCCAGCTTTGCCATGCGCTACCCTCCTGCAGGCTCAATCCGTGAGCCACCAGACGATGTCCATCCACGACATCGCCGAAATCTCGACCGCCGAAAAACCCAGCTCCTTCGCCAGCTGCTTGGCCAGCCGCTTCTGGGATAGCGGGTCAAAGTTCGTCGTCTTGCACCAAGCGAAAATAGCCGGCCTGCAGGCGGGTGTAGTCCTTCAGGGTCAGGCCTTCCAGGTCCTTCACACCGACCTCAGCGAGCGAAGCGAACAGGTTCAGTTCACGTTGCTCGTCATTACCGTTGGTGAGCTGCTGTGCAGCACGAATGTCGCGCACCGTCGGCGCCCGCAAGCTCAGCTTGTCCACCTGCACGCCATTGCACTCGGCGGGCTTGCTCAAGGTGACGATGACGCGGTCGGCATCAACCTGCAGGTAAGCGGGGATTTTCTTGCTCATGGGGTGTTGTCCTTGTCTGAGAATGCGTTAGAGGCCCAGGGCCTGGCGTTGCTGGGCGAGCTGGTCGACGCCATCGATCACGCGCTTCATGCCCAGCGCATCGATCTCGTAGATCAGGCGGCCATCGACTTCGAGCTTGTAGTAGGTGACGGCGACGTTGTGCTTGATCTCGGCCTTGTCGCCCGGCTTCCAGTCGCCCATGTCGACCTCCTTCAGCGCGCCGCGCAGGGTGACGATCACCGGGGTGATCTTGCCCTTGAGGCCCTTGAAGGCGCCGCGGAAGGTGCCGTTGAAGGCGGTGCCGTCGGCCAGGCCGAAGAACTTCAGCGCCTCCCGGCGAATGCCAGTGGTGGTGAAGGCGGCTTCTTGCTTCTCCATGCCCTGCTCCATCTCGATCGGCATATCCATGCCGCCCGGGCGGTGCTCTTCCATCTTCAGGGTGAGCTTGGGCAGGGTCAGGCTGGGCACGTCGCCCTGGAAGCTGACGCCGTCAACGAACAGGTTCAGGTTGGCCAGGGTTTCGGGAATCATCGCCATGGGGTTCGCTCCTTATGCGTTGGCGTCGAGGACTTCGGTCAGCCACTGGTTGGTGACCTCGACACGGAAGTTAGGGTTTTCGGCAGGCGGGACATCGGTGAAGCGGATGTTCCAATACACCTTGCCCTGCTCCAGCTGGCTCGCGGTGTTCAGCTCGGGGTCGGCGAACACCTCGAAGTTGATGATCGCGCCCTGGTTCTTCAGGTCGCGCATGAACGCCTGCAGGCCCTCGGTCACGTCCTTGACATAGGTGGCCGTGATCGAGCGGTCGACGGCCCACTTATGGCCGTAGAGGATCGCGTCCATGACGATGTCCATGGTCCGCACGCGGGTGACGAAGGCCCACTTCGGATCGCTGGACAGCGTGCGGTTGCCCCACAGTCGGTAGCCGTCGTCGCGGATGATCGTGGCGATGTTGGCGTTGTTCAGCAGGTTGGCGCGGCAGGTCTCGTCGCCGTCGAGGAACTCGATCGGTCGCGAGGTGCCGGTGATGCCGACGAACTCTTTGTTCGACGGCGAGGCCCAGAAGCCGTACTCGCGGTCGGTCCAGGCGAACAGGCCGGCGACCCAGGCCGAGCTGGGGGCATTCACCGTCGTGCTTGCGTCGGTGTCCCAGTACTGCACGCCGGGATCGACCAGGAACGCGCGCTTGGCGCCGAACTCGCCGGCATAGGCCGTAGCCGCTTCGTCGGTGGTATTCGGTCCGTCGAGGATGGCGATACCGCGCAGCTTGTCGGCCAGCGCCACCAGGGCGGTACCGACGGCCTGGGTGGCGCTGTGCTTGGGCGCGATCAGCAGCCGTGGCTGTGCGTTGAACCGGCTCTTGCCGTCGAGCAGGGCCTGCAGGCCGGTGCGCTGACCGCCCGCCTTGGTCCCGCCGATGATCGCCGAAGTCTGCTCTGCGGCGTCCTCGACCTTGGCCACGCCGCACGCGAGGATGACCGCCTTGGCGCGGGTGTAGACGGCACGGCAGGCCTTGGTAATCGCCGCGCCCTCGCCGAACGCTGACACCGCCTCGCGCTCGCTGGTGATCAGCACCAGGTCATTGGCCTTGGCCGTGGCGCCTGGACCTTCGGTGAAGGTGTCTACCAGGCCGATGATCGAGGACGACGGCAGCGCAATGTTGCGCGCACCGGTGTCGACGTTCGTTACGGTAACGCCGTGAAAGAAACCGCTCATACACTCTCCAGAAATGAAAAGGCCCCGCGAATGCGAGGCCAGTTAGCAAACAGGTGGGAAACGCGCAGGGGGCGCTATGCAGAGCCGTCAGGTATGGACGGCCAGGCAATCGCGACGGGATAGCCGTCTTGTTGCTCAATGCGGTTCAAGTCGACCCGGTATTGCTTCCATGCAACCAGCGCCTCGGCCTCAGCCTCGGTCGGAGCCCCCAGGTCCGCAGCGTCTTGCAACGGTGCAATACGAAGAGCCGCCACAGCCAACAACTGATCACGCCGAGCCAACGCGGCAACGCGTAGTTCGTCATCGGTCGGCGGCAGCTCTTCAGGCGCGGCCGAGGACACCAGCGACAGTGCGCCGTCCTTGATTGACACGGTGAGCCCGTCGCACATTCCGGCAATCGCTTCTCGATATTGCTCGGTAGTGATCTGGATCGAGTCCGGTAACGGGTCGGAAGAAACCCCGCCATTGGCCGCATATGGCATCAGTAAATTCTCATGTAGTAAGTGACCCCGACGTTTTTCGGTCGGGTTTCATTGCCGATCCGCGGCGTACCGTTAACACCGTCAGTCACGACCGGCGTCTTGGTTGCGTTCACCGCGCCATTGACCCAGATGTCGAACGCCGCACCACCGGAGCCGTTTCCAGTACCTGCGGGTAACGTGAAGCCTTGCAGTTGGTCGGCCTCGACTGTGCCGACAGACCCGGCGCGCAAGAAGCGCCTCTCTGTGTTGATCAGCCTGACGACCGAGTTGTGCAGCAAACTGCCGGGCAAGTTGACGATCGCGTAGGCATCGAGCAGAGGCGCTGACCCGGAAACAACTTCTCCGGTCAGCAGGCTGTCGTTGTAGGAGTCAGCAGCTGTCAGGCGGATGTAGCGATAGGCCTTGCCCTTGGGTGGCGCCAGCCCGCCGCTTGCGCCGTCGAACACGGGGATCGGAACCCCGATGGGCTGGAACGCCCATGGATCGCCGAGGGCAGTGTCAACCTGGGACTTGGTGTAGGCATCGGTGATCCCATAGCCGCCGAGCGTCGTGGCTTTGGCGGCCTTTCCGTTTAGCGCGGTATCGGCCTGGGTCTTGGTGTAGGCGTCGGTGATGCCGTAGCCGCTGAGCGTCGTGGCGGTGGAGGCCTTGCCGTTCAGCGCAGCGTCGACCTGGGTCTTGGTGTAGGCGTCCGCAATTCCGTAGCCGGCCAGGGTCGT
The DNA here is from genome assembly GCF_021283165.2 of Pseudomonas soli. Taxonomy (NCBI): domain Bacteria; kingdom Pseudomonadati; phylum Pseudomonadota; class Gammaproteobacteria; order Pseudomonadales; family Pseudomonadaceae; genus Pseudomonas; species Pseudomonas soli. The sequence goes on along the minus strand of NZ_CP128543.1, from coordinate 2,396,832 downwards.
CGCCTTGTCGGCCTTGCTGGTTGGCGTGAAGTTGCCGGAGTGCCACAGCTCGCGCGTACTCCCCCACTCGCTAGGCCCCTTGGTCGAACGAACGAAAATCTGCGGCTCTGCGCCTGCGAACTTGAAGCCCAGCTGCGCAGCTTGGGTCTCCACGGTGTAAGGGAAGTGCAGCACCGACACATAGTTAGCAAGCGTCGTCGCGCCCGACGTGTAGGCATGAAAGCCACCAGGCAGTGCAACGTTGTCGATTTCTGACACCGCAGTCGTCTTGCCAGCCAGGCCGTAACTACCGGACTTGATCGCGTCGGTGATGCCGTAACCGTCGAGCGTCGTCGGGTTGGAGCCCACAATCACAACCCCGCGTTCGCTGATCGTGACTTTCGTGTATGTGCCGGCCGGGCGGGTTGCGGGCAGAACTTCGACAATCCGGGTATCGACGTATTCCCGTGTCGCCAGCACGACCGCAGGATCGATCTTGAGCTGAATATTGGCCGTGCTGGTCACAACGATGTTCAGCCGCACTACCTGGGTCTTGCCCGTGCCCTGTGCAAGCAGGGGCTTGAAGCTCGGCGCGCAGTTGGCGACCGCCACCAAATCACCCGCAGCGTCGTACAGACCGATTTCGCGAATCCACCAGCCGCCGACGTCGGGCGGAATGACCTGCTCAGCGATGATGATGCTGGCATTGCCTGGGTCAACCTTGACCTGATTGAGCGCCGCCCGGCGCCGCTCGTTGATCAGCTTGGTTTGCGTACGCGAGGGCACCGGGTCGCCTCCATTGGCATCCCCTACCCCCATCTGCGCGAAGGTCCAGGGCACGCCCAGGGCGTTCGCGTTGGCCTGCTTGGCTTCCCCCACCGCCGTGAGGATCGCGAAAAACTGGCTGTTCTGGTCAGTCATGAGTAAACGTCCAGGTATTCGATTTGATGATCACGGCCGACATGGCCGTAAGTGCCGCTGACCTCAATGTCGCGCGAGGCCGGCGGATAAATGTCGATGCTTTCGCCTTCGACCAGGCTCGCGCCGAGGCGCAGGTAACCAGCGCTGGACAGTGCTATGGCAAGGCCAATGAGCTGCCGGCTGACCGGCTTGGCGTCATCGATCAGGCGCACAAGCTCGTCGTACATTTCTTCAGTGATACCCTGATCGAGCACGCCGACTTGCAGTGCAAAAGTGCCTGGCACGCCTTCGGGGACGCCTTGCCACCACTCGCGAACTTCGATCAGGTAGCCCAGCGGCTCGACCACCCGACGCAGCGCGCCGATCGTGCCCTTGTGCGCATGCACGAAGAACGCGGAGCGGATCACCGACCGCTTGACCGCCTCTGACCAGGTGTCGTCCCAGCGGTCCACCGACCAGGCCCAGGCCAACTGGTACAGCAAGTGCGCCGGGCAGGTGTCAGGGTTGTACAGGGTCCGCAGTGGGATATCGGTCAGCTCGTCCGTGGCGACCTCGACGGCGCGTTCCAGCTGGCTGCTGTTCACGGGGAGCAGGCTTTTCATGTCAGCCACCCCATGCAACGTCGATCCCCTCGCACCACGCCGCCTGTTCCTTGGTAGGGCGGATGTCCGTCCACCCCACCAGCTCCACGCGACTCACACCGTCGATGTGCAACTGCGCATCGATCCCGGACCGCGAGACCTCCAGGCCCAGCCGGCGGCGGGGGTTCACCCAGGCCTGCAGCCGAGCCTTGCATGCCGCCAGGATGGCTTCGTTCTCCGGTCCTGTGCCGGCCTTGTACAGCACGGCCTCGACTCGGTACGGCAAGATCTCGGCGGACTGAACCGTGAGCCGATCGCCCACCGGGCGCACGTCGTCGTCGCTCAGGTGTGCGCTCACGGTCTCAAGCAGCTCCGGCGGGGCCACGCCTCTGCCCTCCAAGTCCAGCACCGTGACTACCACCACAGCCGGGGCCGGGCTTTCGGCTGTCGCGTCCGCCACCCGCCCGGAGGCGTTGCGGGCATGCAGGATGTAGCTGTTGCGAGGGCCTGCGGTGGTCAGCCCCTCATAGACCAGCTGCACGCGTTCACGTAGCGCATCGTCCACCTCGAGGACGCGCTCGACCGGAGGCACTGCATTGAGATCCTCGGCCTGCACCACCAGCCGCTGCAGGTTCACATTGGCGGCCAGCTGGTCCAGGTCAGCGCCGCGGGCATAGGCCAGCATCAGGGCCTTGGCCGCGTCGTTGACCCGCGCCCGGTTCTGCATGCGCCGGTAGGCGCCCAGCTCGAGGAGCTTGGTGATCGGGTCGCTCTCGAGCAGCGCATCCCATTTGTCCCCCATATACTGGCGAAAACGCTGCAACTCCTCGCCGTACACCCCTTCGAAATCAAGGCTCTCCAGCACCTGCGGCGCCGGGAGCTGCGATAGATCCACTGCACTCATGCACTCACCTCCAAGACTGCGCTGTCACCCAGGTACGTGCCGGTCAACTGCAGGTCGATCTTGCCGTCGATGACCGCAAGCACCCGCACCCGCTCCAGCTGCAGCCGCGGTTCCCAACGGCCCAGTGCACGGGCAACCTCGGCCTGCACCGCACTTTTCCAGCCTTCGTTCACCGGCAGGTCGACGTAGCGGCGCAACTGGCAACCGTACTCAGGACGCATCCGGCGACTGCCCACCGTGGTAGTGAGGATGTCCTCGATGGACTGCCGCAGATGCCCCAGGCCGGAGACTGACTGGCCCGTTCGACGATCCATGCCGATCACGGTCAGGCTTCCTTGAAGTCGGACCGGTTGCGCATGTAGGCCAGGCCCACCGCGTCCTCGCCGCTGATCGTGACCTGGCCCCGCACCACCTCAAGCTCCACCCAGTCGGGCAGGATCAACTTGCGGCGGGTGTACTCCTGATCGATGAAGGTCACCGGCCCGTGCGGTACCGGCGCCGCTTCGCTGCCCTCTTCAGGCTCTTTCTGTGTTCTGGCCATGCTTTCCTCCAGGCATGAAAAAGCCCGCACTAGGCGGGCTGTGGTCAGTGTTTGTGGTTTGCCGTGTTGCCGGCGGTGTCGATGATCCTGCCCCCGCCGTTGATGTCGCCCGTGACCATCAGTGTTCCGTTGACCGTGACCGCGCCGGTCAGCGTGATCGTGTCGGCCTGGGCGGTGATGCTCGAGGACTGGGCCGTGATGGCGTCGTCTGTCAGCACTGCCTGGGAGGCTCCAACCTTCACCGTAACCGTGCCGCTGGGCAGCTCGATCGTGTAGCTCTTGGCCTGCCAGTCGTAGACCAGGGAGCCACCGTCGTCGAAACGCCAGACCTCGACATGGTCGCGGTTGTCCGGCGCCGGGCCGGCGTTGCCGTACAGCCCTGGAACGAACGTGCCCTGGGCAGGTTCGCCACTGGGACTGATCAGAGCGCCCTGCTCGTCCAGGCTTGGCGCCCGCCAGTGGCGAGCCTTGCCGGCGGCCTGGCTGTGCCAGCGCACCCAGGCGCTGGTCCAGCCGCTGCCGTCCGACACGCGCACCATCGCGGCGGCCAGGTCGACGGCGACCACTCGGCAGGGGATCACCAGGCAGGCCAGCATCCGGTCGTGCATCGCGGATGCGTAGCTCATGACAGATCCTCCGGGCTGGCGGGCTCAGCGTCGGGGCCGACCTTCAGCACCAGCGAGCCGGGCGGCTGGATTGGCCAGGGCCACTCCTCCTCGCCGAGGTAGATGATCTGCGTCCACTCGACGACCCAGACCGCCATGTTGTCTAACTCGGGGCGACTCCAGTCCCGCTCCGCCCGGACGAACTGTGCGGGCTCGACTTCAATGCCCCAGGTCTGCAGCCGTAGCAGCACGGCCAACTGCGCAGCGATGAACGCCACGACATGCAGATGATCTTCGTCCTCGACGCCAACAATGGGCCGTGCCTCGAAGCGAGCCTCAACCGCCACTTCCCCGGTGCCAGGGTCACGCTCTGCAGCGTCGAACCCCGCGAGCTCGATCACCACCGCCGGCACATCAACGACGGTGAGCATTCCGGGCATCGTGCCCACATAGTGCAGACCCGGTATCGCCTGCGTGATGGCTTCTTCCATCGCCGCGTACACCCTGGCTAGGGGGATTGGATCGTCAGCCATTTCCGACCCTCCGTGTAAGCTTGACCATCTCGAAGTTCAACTCCTGCTCCATCACCACCAGCAGGCGCTGGTGGGCCTTGTTCGTCCATGACTCGAAGTGAGGCCTGACGTCCTCCAGCGAGATCTTGGCCTTGGCCAGGGGGAAGCGACTGTCGTTCTCGGCGATCCAGCCTGAGCTGGCCCCACCTGCCTTGGAGACCTCGCTGTCGGGGTAATCGCTGGGGTCAAAGTGCTTGCTGGCCGTGCGGATCCAGATATCGGCCTTGCTGCCGTACACCTGGCGATAGAACGCACCTTGATAGCGGCGCCCTGCCACAGAGACACCCGCACGGGTCTGCCGTGGCCGCCCCGCACGGCTGGCCTCGATCGGATTGAGACCGAACCACAGCTTGCCCTGGCCATTGCTACCGGCCTTGTAGGCCCGCAGGCGCTGCCGCACGGCCTTGATGGCAATGCGCTCCTGCTGGCCCACCGAGCGGGCAACGCGACCCTGCAGCCAGCGCAGGGTCTTGTTGATGGCTCTGCGCTCCGCTGCGGCGATAGCCTTGGGCACCAGCCCGGCGAACTGCTCGAACCCCTTGACCTGCCGGGGGTTGGCCTGCAGCGTAATCAGGCCTGTGCTGCCGGACTGCTTGTAATAGCTGCCAACGCTCATTTCACCTCCCGCAGGGCAAAGTTGATCCAGCCGCTCCCATCCGGCTCGCGCTTGGCGATGACGTACCGTCCACCGCCATCTGCCGGGGCGAGATCACACACCAGGTGCAGCCCCTCCCTGATGCCATTGGCCTGGGCTACGCGCACCGAGAACACGGGCTGCCGCAAGCCGGTGTTGATCGTACCGACCCGTGGTTGCTGCCACGGTACCGACATGAACCCTTGCACCGGCTCAGCGAAGCCCTCGATCTCGACCTCGTCGCCCAACTCCTCGAGCAGGGATTCGTCCATATCCGATATCGCCGCACGGAAGGACATAATCAGTCACCTTCTTCCAGCTCGTCTTTCGGCAACTGCCCACGACGTGCGATCTTGCCTTCGCCCACCAGAGTCTCGGCAACCTCCTTGCTCGGCGGGGCATAAACCTCACCCGAGCAAATCACCTTGTTGCCGTCCTGCAAGCACCCATCGACGACCACGTACTCGATTTTCGCGGCCATGTCACACCACCTTGGCGAAGAGGAAAGCGTTCGGCTCCAGCAGGCCAGCCAGCGGTGCGGCCTGAACCTTCAGCCAGCGCTGGCTCGGCTCTTGGGTGACCCAGCTTTTGGGGAAGCGGGCCGCTTCGACCATGCCGCTCTCGATGGCCTCCATATCCTGAATCGCCGCATAGAGCATCGCGTTGCGCGTCCCGGTGGACCCCAGGATCAAGCCGCCGGCAGGTACCAGGGGCTTCTCGCCGTCCTCGCCGTCCGCCAGATACCACTCGTCATAGGCGTAGAGATCAACGCCTGGGTCATTGAGGTAGCCCAAGTAGGTCACCCCATCCGGCAGCAGCTCGGGCTTGATGATGCCGAGGTCGACACGACGGTTGTTCAGTTGCTTGAGCACCGTATCGTTGCTGTGGAAAGCGTCTTGAGCCTCAGCGCTCAACACCGCTATGTTTGCTGAACGGCCCGAGTCCTTGGCGATCAGGCGTCGCCACTGACGCATGTTGGCGATCGGATCGGAGTCGCTGGTGTTCCAGCGACCGGTGGCCAGCGTGACCTTGTGCGTGTCCTCCATGCGGAAGTCGATGGTGTCATCCACACCGTCGCCGACAACACGAATGCGCCCGGTGGTCAGCGCTTGGGCGCACATCCACTCTTCCCGACGGGTGATCTCGCTGTCGAGTTCAAGCAAATCCCGGCCGAGCCGCTCGCCTGCACGCTCAAGTGGCGTGCGGGTCGAGAACGGGGTCTCACCCGCACCACGCTTCAAGATCAGCTCGGCACGGGTAACGCGCTTTGGCTGAATGTAGGGCGGCTTGTAGGTCGAAGAGCTGATCCCGCCACGCTGCGAGACACTGCCTGGCAGGGTGGGGTGAACGAACGGTGCCATTTTGCGTTGTCCCTTCACGATGTCGATCGTCACCGTTTCGGTACCAAAAGTCTCGGGGGCGCCGGCATTGAAGAAGGTGTCCATCAGGAAGCGACGCGGCGTCGGCATCTGCTCGATGGCTTCCATCATGGTCAGGGTGTCAAAGATATCCATTGGAGCTCCGTTATCGAATGAAGATGCTGAGAGGACGCAGAGCGGCCTTTGCGGCAGCGAGGGTCAGCCCTTCGCCAAAGGTGAGTTGGCTGCCCAGCACCTGGCCGGTCAGGCGGATCGGCGTGCTCTTGGCACCGTCGGTGGTGTCGACGTCCTGGTCGAGGATCGCGCAGGGCGCCTGCGAGCCGTCCTCGGCCGCCGCCTTGCACAGCACGTACTCATGACTGGCCGTGATCTGGCCCAGCACCGCGCCAGCGGTCAGCTTCTGGCCGGCGGCGATCAGGCCGGTATCCATCACGATGGGGAAGTCGCCCGCCGAGAGCTGGCTCGGCAGGTAGGAACTGCAGGTAGGGTTTGGCATTGGAACCTCCTAGTTAGCGGCGCGTGGCGCCTGCAACGATTGCGTTGACGGCGGCCTTGCGCTCACCCTCCTTGCCGCCGGCTGGTGGGGCGGTACCGGTAACGCCTTGGGCGTCGCTCTTGATACCGGCCAGCGAGATACCGCGATCCTGCGAAGCCTTGAGCAGCGACAGGGCGGTGGCCTCCACCGAACTGCCATCGTCGATGGCAGCGCCGATCTCCTTCTCGAAACCTTTCACCGCCAGCGCGTTGATGCCCTTGATGCGGTCACGTTCGGCCGTGGTGGCCTCGGTACGGATCGCCGTGGTGTCCACCTGCTCGGCCTGGGCGATCTCGATGGTGTTGGGGTCAGTGCCCGCCGCAATCGCGGTGCGCAGTTCTGCCGTGGTCTTGACGGTGGTCATGGTGTGTATCCTTGGGGGGGTGATGGCCGGCTTGGCCAGTTCGGTGATCAGGGATTCCAGCGAGCCCGTGCGGTGGGCCAGGCCGTGCTTGACGGCGTCCGCACCGACGCGGATGCCGCCGTGATCGCCCATCTCGGGCACCTTCTCGGCAGCCACGCCGAGGTTGCGAGCAACCTTGCTCACGAAGACTTCGGCCATTGCGTCGATGGTCTCGCCCACCTTGGCGCGCCCTTCTTCGGTACCAAGGTCGGGGCGCTTGTTCGGCGCGTTGCGGCTGACAATCTGATAGCGGGCTCGCCCGGCCTTCTTGTCGTCCTCGACTACAGCCTCGACGACAACGCCAATGCTGCCGGCCAGGCTGGTCTCATCGACGACGATTTCGCCAGCCGCCGAGGCGATCCAATAGGCCGCGCTCGCGCCCATCCCACCGATGTACGCCACGATGCGCTTGCGGGCACGGCCTGCGTAGATCATCTCGGCCAGCTCGTTGATGCCCGAGGCGACGCCACCAGGGCTGTCGATGTTCAGCACGATGGACTTGACCTTGGGGTCGTCCAGGGCACGCTGAATGTCGGTCGCCAGGACCTGGGTGCTGGTGGCACCGCTGATCTCGGTGAACAGGTTTGCGTAGCGGAAGATCGGCCCGGTGACTGGCACCACCGCCACGTTGCCGCGCATCGTGACGCGGCGGCTCTCTTCCAGCCGCTCGCCGCGCTTGGTCGCCAGCGCCACCGGATCGCCCATGCGGTCGGAGATGGTCAGCAGGTTGTCCAAGGCGTCGGGCATCATCAGCCAGGGCTGCGAGGCAGCCAGCTCAAGTGCTCGAGGCATTTCTAGTCCTCTTTGGGTTCGGGGTCTGGCGGGTTTTCAAGGCCACCCTTGGGCAAGGCCTGCATGCTGTGCTGCCGCCGGTAGGCGACTTCGCGGGTTCGCTGCCGGATCACCTGCTGCCAGGGCTCGCCGGTCATGGCCGCGGTCTCCAGCGTCTCGTTGCTGACGCCGATCTCGATGCGCTTGCCGGCGGCGTTGGCCTCCTTCAGCTCGTCGATCGCGCCGCGCGCCGGGCCAATCCAGAGCGCCTGGCAATACGCTTTGCGCTTGGCGGGCTCGCTGTACCCGGGCAGGTTGATCAGCCCCCTGGCCACGGCTTCGTCGATAATCAGCTCGCGGCTTGGCTGGCAGAAGTCACAGGCCAGCCACCAGCGGCGCAGGCTGTAGAAGCGCCAGGCCTGGAGCATGGCGGCACGGGCGGCGCTGTAGCTGCTGCTGTAGTGCAACAGCAGCTCCTCCAGCGGCAGCTCCAGCGCGGCACCGATCTCCTTCACCACCGCGGTGAAGAACGGGTCGAACTGAGCGTTGGGCCGGCCGGGGTTGGCCACCATCGGCTCTTCACCCACACCGAGGTCGACAATGGCCCCCTCGCCCAGCGCGAGCACACCGTCGGAGGTGTCATCGCCGCCGGGCTTCTCTTCGCTGAGTGCCGACATCGGCAGGTTGCCGGGGTTGAAGCCTTCGCTCTTCTTGATGAAGACGGTGAACATCGCCGAGATCACCGCCGCCATCAGCTCGGCGCTGCTGTAGCGCTCCAGCTTCTGCAGCGGCTCCAGCACCGGAGACAGGTACGGTGCCCCGCGCTTCTGTCCGGGCCGCTCTTTGTCAGCCATGACATGCAGCACACGGCGCCGCCCGGTCTCGGCGCCGAACACCGGCAACCGCTCCCACTGCAGCGTCTTGCCCTGCAGGTGCTCGCCGGGGTAACCGGTGCACACGTGATAAGCCACCGGCGCGCCCAGGCCGTCGAACTCGACACCCTCTACCAGGTCGACCCGGTCTAGGCCGCTGTTGGGGTTGCCGACACGGTCAGACTCGATCAACTGCAACCGCGTACTGAAGAGGCAGCCGGGCCGCTCCTGGTCTGGGCTGGCGACGAACACATCACCCGCCACCATCGACGACACCAACACCAGCGCCTGGAGCTGATAGTGGTTGAGCGTCGCTTCTGCGTCACACTCACGCGGGTCATCGGCATACAAGGACCACAACCGATCCAGCTGGCCATTGAGCTGCTCGGCTTCTTCTTCGGTGATACCCAGCGCTTCATGATCAACCTGCGCCCGGCAGACCAGCCCCGTTCCCACCACGTTGGTGCGCAGCCGCGTGATCGCCGCGCGGGCCACCAGGTGGTTGCGCATGGCATCGCGGGAACGCGCCACCAGCGTGCGGCGCTCGCTCTGATTGAAGTCGCGCCGGGGGCTGCCGAGACCAGGCAGCCAGCTGGCCATGCTTCGAAGTACCCGCGACGCTCCGCGCCAGCGGGTTTCAACCCCACCGCCGCCGCCCTGCGCTGAGATCTGCTGGTCATCGACCGATGCCCTGGCCACCCGAATGGCTTCGGCCATCAATTGCTCGGCAGCCGATTCCCGTTTGCTGAACGGCCACATGGTCAAATCCCCGCGTACGAAACGCGGTTGCGGCCACGGCCCAAGAGAGCGGCCTGCTCTCGGGCGACCTCGTCGGCGTACTGCTTTTCCAGCATCCGTAGACTGCTGAGTTCGGCCAGCTGGACCTCGCGATCCTGCCGGCGCAGCCGCTGGCCATTCTTCAGGACGCGCGAGATCGCCGCCCGGACCTCGTCGAGGCGTTTTTGTGCTTCAGTCATGGTGACCTCGGTTATTGGACGCGGCTCCGCGTGCCCCGGCCGCGCGTGACAGCCCGGCGAGGAACCGGCGCCACCGCCTGTTCAGTTGTGAAGAGGGTGGGCTGCAGCAGCTGCTGCTCCAGCTGGTCCCATTCGTGATCACGCAGCAGGTGCGTCTTGAGGCTGCGAGCCGCATGCAAGGCGTACACCTCGCAATCCAGCGCCTCGTTGCGCCGGCCGGCTTTCTTTTGCCAGACCATCTTGCTGGGGTTGCGTGGGTGCGGAGCCAGGACCTCGTTGGTTACCTGCTCGTAGTAGTCCGAGCGGATCTCGCTGTACCAGTGCATGCGCCCTGGTCCCGAACCTTTAAGCTTCATCCGGCCATCGATCAGCGTCTTGGCCTTGTGGGTGCCGACGATGAACACCCGCAGGCCATACTTCGAGGCCTTGGTGTTGTCCTGGCTGGTGTCCGCCGACTGGGCCGGCTTGGTGAAGATCTCCCGATCCCGGCTGTCGATGGAGGCGCCCTTGATCGCCATGATGTTGAAGCGTTGGCGATCCCGAACGTAGGTGTACACCGCGTCGCTAGTGTTACCGTCAGAGCTGTCGATGCTCACCGCCGACACGGCGATCTGGGCGCCGCTGTCGGTCGGGATCGGCGTGGCGATCATCTTGTCCAGCTCGGTCCACACCGGGTCGTGGGGATCGATAGGGTTGCCGGGGAGCTCGCCCCAGTACAACCGCCAGGACTCCTCCCCGCGTCCCCAGCCCGTGAACAGCACCGCGAGGCGATCGCCCTGGACGTCAACACCGACCGTCACCAGCAGCACACCCTTTGGCGCAGTGAGTTCGGCATAAGGCTCGGCGCGCTTCTCCAGCTCGTCGGTCTTGGGCGCGTCGCTCTTGTACTCGTAGCTTTCACCCATAGAGCTGTTGGTGAAGGCGATCATCGGGCCGATGTTGCCCTGCCGCTGGGCGTACTCGGCCTGCAGCTTCTTCTCCATCAGCACTTCGAAACGAGAGCCGGGGAACGTGGCATACAGCTCGTTGATGATGTAGCCGGCAATACCGCGGAACTCGGCCGTCGCCTCCCAGCGGCAGCGAGGGTCACCCAGGTTGGCGTTCTTCTGGTGGTCATCCCAGATCTCGCCGCAGTGTGGGCAAGCGTAATACGCCGTCTCCGGACGGCGCTTGCCGTACACCTCATGGAAGTAGTGCTCGTCCTCGTCGCAGTGCAAATGCTCGAAGCTCGGCGTATGCAACTGTCCGCATCCATGGCAGGGGATCAGGCCCACGCGCTTGTCTGAAAGCTCAAGCTCGGCATCGATCGCCGACAGGCCCTTGATGGTGGGGGTGCCGCCGATGATGATCTTCGATCGCAAGAACGTCTTCAGACGCTCCTTGGCGAGCTTGATGCTGTCCCCTTGCCCCCGCAGGTTCAGGTTGCAGTCGTCGGGCTCCTCGATCGCGACCCGTGGTACCGGCGTCGATTTCACACTGGCCGGGCTGTTGGAGCCGACCATCTTCAGGAACCCGCCCGGAAACCGCTTGAAGTCCTGCCGCTGCTGCAGCTTGCGGCTGCGCAGGTCGACCTTTTTACGCAGGCGCTTGGTGGCCTGGATCATCGGCTCGAGCTTCTCGGCGACGTACTGCTTGGCCGCTTCGGCTTTGGGGAACAGCACCAGGATGGGTGACGGATCGAGATCTATCCACTTGCCCAGGGCGTTGCCCAGCACGCCCGAGGTCCAGGCCACCTGAGCCGACTTGCGCGCCACAATTTCGGTGACGTTTGGATCGTCCAGCGCCTCGAGCGGGCCACCCGGCCAGATCAGGTGCGGCGTTTTGTCGAACCGGTATTTACCTGGTGCTGCCGACTCTTCGGGAGCCAGCCAGCGGAACCGGTCAGCCCATTCGATGATGGACATGCGTGGCGGCGGCGCCCACTTGCGGCAGACGCGGCGCATCGCCTTAGTCGCCGTCTTCTTCAGAGCCCTCCTCGTCGTCTGGCTCGTCAGGATCCCCGGCGAGATCGTCGTCCTCGTCATACGCGGACAACCTCCTCAGTATGGATTCGATGGGATCGCGGATCAGCTGGTTGTCCACCGGCACGCCGTACTTGGCGGTCAGCGTCATCGCCAGCTCATCAGGGAAGGTGTTCAGCAACTCGATCTTGGCGGCGGTGATCACCGCCTCGAAGCGCTCGACCATTTCGGCCTCGACCACCACCTCGCCCAGCTCCCTAGCGAGCGCGATCTCTTCGCGGTCGCCGCGCAGCCTGTCAAGCCGGTCCCGTGAGGATTCCTTCTTGCCGTTCAACGAGGCCTGGCGCATCAGCCATTCGATCACCGCCTGGGTGTCGTACTGGTTTTCGTTGCCGCGCCCCACGCCGAACTCGTTCACCGGCATGCCTTCGTTCTGCCACCGGCTCAATGTGCGCTCGTCGCGTCCCACGATCTCGCTGAGTTCAAGCTTGCTGACTGTCCTTCCCATCGCTAAGTCCTTGAAAAGACGGACATCCCTGCCAGATTCTCAGCTGCAGGGAAACCGCGAGTCTGCGCACCCGTGTAGGGGGCGGCCCAGGGGGAGGACCCAGAAAAGCAGCCCCCACCCCCTGCCCTCGGCCGGGTCACTGGCCTGCCTCGGTACCAGCTGGCGGCACCTGCGCCAGGCCCAGCCGCTTGGCGGCCCAGCGCTCGTAGAGGTTGATCGCCACATCGGCGCCGGCCATCGCGGTCAAGCAACCGACCGCCGCCGACGCCCACACCGAAACCCCGAGGGCGTACAGCAGCATGTTGGTCGACAACCCGCAGGTGACACAGGCCCCCGAACGCAAGGCCAACCGGCGAACCAGCCCCCACCCGCGAGCACCCGCCTTATCCGCTCGCCACATCTCACCCGATACACCGCCCACCAGGGACAGCACGATCACCATCCAGACCGGCAGCTCGGCTAAGGCTTGTTGCTCGCTGTTCATCCCTTCCCCCAAATGCAAAAACCCCGGCGCCAAGGCCGGGGTTTCTGGTGTATGGCGGGCTGCTTTGTGCGCCCGCACGTCTCGAAGATGGGTACTTTTTACAGGTCGAGTTTCCTGGCAGCAAGCAAGTTTTAATGCCACCCCCCAATAAGTAGTAAATGTCTGGTGAATGTCTGGGGAATACATCCGCCCGGCTTTCTTTCGCTTTAGTGAAGTCCCAAGAGTCCCAAACTGTTCGCAAGTGGTGGGACTAGCTGAGGCCTTTAAAATCAAGGGCTGTCCCACCGTCCAACTGTTTTAACCCTTTCTCACGTATAAAGGAGGAATTACTAGCACGCTGCGCGCAACGCGCGCGTAACGCTATGCATGTGCCCTATGTGTGCGCCTGCGGGTGGAAGGTGGGACAGCGGGACAGCCCGCCAACTCAGCGGCCTTGACTTGGCCAGCCCGCTCGAAGGGAGGCGGGACAAGGGAGGGACGGCGGGACCAAACAACGCGGATCATGCAGCCTTCTTCCCTTTCAGCAGCCCCTGGATAGCCACATGGGCCTGGTGGAGGCGGTCATAGTACGTCTTTCTACTGCATCTGCAATAAGCCATCTTCTGCTCGAGGAAGCTGTCATGGTTGCAGTAGTGCTCCCTGACGATGACGTACAGCTGGGGCTCTAGGTGCTTGTTCACAATGATTTCAATGTCTGCCGACTCGTCCAGCAGCACCCTGCTACCTCGAGTGCCACGGATCAACTCCCCCTGGCAGTCCATCAACAGGCCCAGCATGCTGCCGCCTCCTGAACCATGACCGCGAAGATCCGGGGTGTGCAGCTCCTGCGCCCACAGCTTCAGCATCTCATCGATGTGCTTGATCAAAAGCACTCCTCCCTTGCCGTCACCACAGACTGCTCCAGCGGGCTGGGCGTGCCCCACCCCTTCGGCTTCTGATAGGCCCAGGGGCGCACCCCGCTTTTCTGCAGCGCCGGCATCCGCCGCCGACGCCAACCCAGCCGGTGCATGATGGCACCGACCCGCATCTGCTCGGGTTTCCCCCAATGGCCGAAGTCCAGATTCAAAGCGTCCTTCAGCAACTCACTCCCCGTGACCGTTTCGCCGACCTGGGACTTCTCCAGCCAGTCGAGGATCGGTCCCTCCCACTCATCAACGACAAAACGCTCCTCTTGCTCACGCGTGAACAGCTCTTCCTCTTCGCGCGCCACCCACCATATATCACCCGCCAAGTAGCAGAAGACCGCCTCCGCCCACAACTGGTCCCTTACACGTCGCAGCGTCTCGAGGTCGACCTTGGTACACGCCACCGGCCAATAGCGCCGGTTCCCCGTGGCGTCCTTGAGGTACTCGTCCTGGTTGGTCGTACCCACGAAAACACACTGGCGTGGCACATCGCTCGTTCTGCGGCCATAGCTTTCGCGATAAGTGTCGATGGAGGCCGAGAAGAACTGCTTGGCCTTGGTGCTCTCTGCTTTATTGAAACTGTCCAGCTCGCCCAACTCGACGATCCACTTGCCCCGGATCGCCTGGAAGGCATCCTTGTCACCCAGCGTGAAAGGTGTGTCCATGAACCACTCACCGCCTAGCACACTCATGGCGGTGGACTTGCCTGCGCCCTGTGCCCCTTCAAGGATCAAGACGTTGTCGGCCTTGCAGCCAGCCTTCATGACCCGCGCAACAGCCGAAATCATCCAGCGCTTACCGACCTTGGCGCTGTAGTCGTTCTGGGCCACACCGAGCACCTTGTGCAGCCACACCTCCAACCGCGGCGTACGGTCCCATTCCAGCTTGGCCAGGTACTCGCGCACCGGGTGGAAAGCGTTATCGTGAGCCACAACGCTGACCGCCTCGACAACGTGCGTCGCCTTGACGCGAAGGTTGTACTGCTGGGCCAGCCATTTCATCACGCGGGTATCATCAATATCGCCCCACTCCCCCGGCTCACCACCATAGGGCGCGGCCCGTAGCTTGACGATCTTGGAGCTGAATGAGCTGTATCCGATCACCCCGGCCCAGCGCTCGTCGTTGCTCAGAATAAGCTCGACGTTTTGCATGTGAGCGATGAGCGCGCCGCTCTCAGTACGCGCCAGCATGTCTTTCCAACCGCCAGTGGCCGGGGGCTTGATCACCGCCATCACCTGACGCCGAACAGCCTCCAGACCTTCAGCGCAGTGCAGGTCGTTGAAGTCGGTCCACTTCACCTCACGCTCAATGGAAAAGATTGGGGCGACCACCTGGCCGCCCACTACCACCGCCGCATTGTTGGCCTTTTCCTCACCAGGGTTCCAAGGCTCGCCGCTGGGCCGCGAGGTCTTCCAGTCATCGTCGCGGCAAATGATGATTGGCCGTCCAGGGAAGCGCTCACGCATGTGCTTGGCCACCGGCAGCAGGTTGCCTGCATCGAAGGCGATGGCCACCGCCTGGGAGGTCGCCATATGCAGGCTAGCGCCGGTAGCGTACCCCTCGCACACCAGCACTGGCTCGCCGGGCTCAGGGTGGCCGCCAATCATGTGGAAGGCACCCTCCTTCGCCATGCCATGAGGCCAGTAGGACTTGTCGCGACCTGTGCTCTCCTGGACCGCAGGATAGATCACCTGCAGGCCGACGATCGTATCCTGGGCGTTCTGCATGGGGATAAGCACGGCGCCCGACTTCGGCGCGTAACGCACCCCGAACCCGACCACCTGCTTGCGATCGAGGTAGAAGCTTCGCCCCTTGTCCGGCATACGCTTGAACATGCCCGATGCCCGGTTGGCCGCGCGGCGGGCTGCATTCGCAGAAATCTCGGCGGCACGTCGCTTGGCGTCGGCCTGCCGCGCGCGCATCACCTCACGCTCTTCAGCGGACAGCCCGCGCCCGTCAGTCTTCACCTTTTGAGTTTCGCCGTGGCGCCAGTCACCGAAACTACCAAATATGAGCGTTTGCCCCTTCTCGGTCTGGTGTTCATGCAAGACGTACCAGCCGTTCTTTTCCTTGCCCTTGTCATCCTGGGTGCGGCAGCGGGTCAGCTTACCGAAGACCAGGGGTTGCACAGGCTGCAGGCCGTAGTCGTGCAACTGGTCAAGAACCTTATCGAGCATACCGAGCCCCCCTGCCCTCATGAGTCTGCTGGCACTCGATGCAACGCATGCAGCCCCTCTCTGCCACCCTCCTGGCTTCGGGGATTGGCTCGTCACAAACAACGCAGTCCACCAGGGACTCAGGAAGCACCTGCGCTCTACGTTTCGCCGCAGCCGCAAGTGCTGTGTCGTTATGCCACTGGGCTTGATCATTCGCCCGGTCGATTACATCACCCACGGCGCGCCCCCCGAGTGGTCTGGTTGACGTACTCGGCCCGACGGTACATACCGAGCAAACCCTGAATACCTCGGAAGACCTGGTGCTGGATCTCGGCCAGCTCTTTATCGTCGACTTTTCCATCGCCAATGCTACGAGCCCAAGTCTCGGACAAATTGGCGACCTGCCGGAAGAACTCGGCGAGACCCATGGTCAGCGTCTCGGGGATATCGTGGGTGTAGGCGTCCGACAGCTCCTGCCAGATGGTGTCGCCAACCAGTGCATGCACCGAGTCGAGGATGCGTGGATCCTTCGTCAGCTCAAGGATCTCGCTAAACTCTTGAACGTTCACGGTATGGGTAGGATGGGTGGGAGAAAGCTTGTGCTGGAGGGTCGTGGCGTTGCGGCCGGTAGTGGCAGCGATAGCAGCAGCGCCACCCGGATAATCCCGCACGGAATGGTAGAGGGCGAGTTCGAGGGGCAACACTTCGCGCTTGGCGCGCTCGGTGCAGCTCATTGCAGTTCGGCTCATGGCGTTTGTCCTTGTCGGTAGCCAGTGCCTGCGGCGAGTCGTGGTGAGACCATCGCCGCACAGCTTATGAGAGGGCAATGCCAGCCAGCCAAAAGGCCGGATCGGCTCCATGCCGGGGCGCCACTCCATTGACCGCCCCAGGCGAAACAACCGCCTCCCGTGGTGAAGGAGGCGCCGCCCCAGCTCCATGCCAGGCCGGTGCAATCAAAGCGCGCGGACAAATGGTGTGCCCGCCCACTTGTCATGCAGCCCGGCAGCATCGTGGTGCTGCTACCGGGCAAAGGAGGCGACTAGTCGCCTCCCTTTCGGCACCTGGCATTACCCCAGAAAGGCTGCCAGTGCCGGCGACGAGCGGTGGTGTTACACTCGCCGCATGGCTTGAGAGGGCCATATTGCTGCCCTATCTGTGGTGGAGAAGGCAGCAAACCCAGGCTTTCGTGCCTGGGCTCCGCGAACAAGGCAAGTGGATACGTGGTGTGCCCGCCCAACTTGAACGCGGCCCGGTAGCACTGTGGTGGTACTACCGGGGGAAACAGGGCGACCTTTGGGTCGCCTTTTTTCTATTCAGCCGCTAGGCCGCTCGGGGCTCATCCAGTTCAGGCGGGAAGACATCATCCAATGCACACTTCGCCCCCAGATCATTCAAAGCTGCCGTTATCGCGCGGCATTCGCTCAGCCCTGGCATGCGATTACCAGACTCATAGTTACTGACTCGGGTCTGGGTCCATCCCAATCGAGCAATCAGCTCCCTTTGCTTAATACCCGCACCCTTTCTCAGTTCCGCAATTCGATTCATGAAGAACACTCCGGTTGACTCGCCTCAAAAGATAACACGAGACGTGGTTTTCACAACACGGTTAGTGCAAAAAAACCATTTCAGTACGTGTTAAACATCAGGGATGAACACACTCGCACAGCGCATCAAACAGTTTCGCAAAGCCAAACACCTGACCCAGCAGGCGCTTGCCATTGCCTGTGGCTGGGAATCGCAATCGCGCGTTGGCAACTACGAGCGCGGGATTCGGGAGCCTAACCTGGCCGACATAGAGAGAATGGCAACCGCACTCGGCGTCACCCTAGGCGACCTGCTGGAAGGCACTGAGGAGTCCAGTACAGCCCCCAGCACCAACATTTCTTTTGCAAGACGGGCCTTGGAGGGCGCGGTGCCAGTAGTGGGTTACGCACAACTCGGAGTGAATGGTTACTTCGAAGCCCTGGATTTTCCGGCGGGGCATGGTGATGGCTATCTGAATATCCATAGCGATGACCCTAAGGCGTACGGCCTCAAGGTGACCGGGGACAGCATGCACCCCAGGATCAAGAACGGTGAATATGTGCTGGTAGAACCCAGCAAGGCCTACTTCAGCGGTGACGAGGTAATGGTCCGAACTACGAATGGCCGCACCATGATCAAGGAGTTCATCTACCTACGCGACGGGATGTATCGTTTCGATAGCGTCAATGCCGAACACGCCCCGATCCACATCGTAGAGGACGAGATCGAACACATTCACCTAGTGGGCGGCATCCTAAAATCATCACGGTTTATGCACACCACCAAAAAATAAAACGAATCGTGTTGACACAGTAAAGCACATTGCGTGATATTTGCCCCACTCTTCCACCACAGAGTGAGGCAACACCATGCACACCACTGCATCGTTATACGTCCACCCGGCCGCGGCATCCACAGACCTCATATTTAAGGTCCGGCGTCTGGCCAGACAGCACGGCTGCGCGTTCTCCACCACCAAGCACCGAGCCACCACACATAGCACCCGCCCACTGCCCCCTGACGACGGGGGGCGCGCGGCATGAGCTATGCACTCAGTCATAACGCCTTTGCTTGCCTGAAGGCCCAGACCAATCTCTCCGGCCACTTCACCCACATCCTTAACGATGAGTCGAGCGGCACGCGCGCCAAGGCAACACTTCAGACCGAGGTTTACCTCGACAAGGTGACCGTGGTCATCCGCATGGGGCCGACAGTGAATACCCTGACGCTGCAGGCAAACAGCCTCCCCAGCGCGAGGACCATCGCGCGGCATCTTGAGGCCATTGCCAACGGTGAGCTGGACTCCGCCGAGATGTCCCCCGCCGAGCAACTGCTCGCTGATGTCGCCTAGGAGGCGCCCATGGAACGCAACCTGGCACAGACCGCGAAACTGTTCGGGATCACCCGCAATGAGCTGATCCGCCTCATGCGCGAGCAGGATCTGCTGGACCAAAAGAACCTGCCCCGCTACCCCACGCGAGACCGCTACTACCTGCGGAAAAAGGAGGGCTGCTGGTTCCATCCGGTATCTGGCATGCAATACAGCGAGTCCACCCGCGTGAAGCAGGCCGGGATCCCCTGGCTTACAGAGCGGCTCCAGCTGCAGCTTCCGACACCACCGGAAGACAAACGCTATGCGGCCTAGGCAGTACGCGGCCCAGATCCTACAGCTCAAGACCCGCGAGGAGCGCAATGCCGCGCTCCTGCAGGTTCCTGAAGATTGGCGCGACCTGGTACGCAAGCACTGCGAAACCACCTGGCACCATCCGTCACGCCACAAGCTCAGGGAGAGCCCGAAGCCTGATGAGCAATACAGACCAACTAGCGCTGCGCCTGCCGCACGCACCTGATGCAACGACTATAGAGCTGCTGTACCGCACCTTCGGCGATGTTCTCATCCCGCTCGACAAAGTGCGCATGCAGTACTTCCGCAACCTCAACGAAGACACCTTTTCCGAGCAACTGAAGGTCGGCCGGATCTGCCTGCCAGTGACCACGCTGGACAACAGCCAAAAGGCATTGAAGTTCGCCCACATCCGCCATGTTGCCGCCCTGATCGACAGCAGGGCCTACCAGGCGGACGAAAAGCAGTCTCGGCAGACCGAGCAAGAAAAGCAGTAACCATACGACCAGGGCCGCCACCACCGGCCCGCATACCACAAGGAGCAAGCCCCATGACCACCCAACAGGTCATCGCCCTAATCGTCATCAGCGCATTTGTCATTGGACTGTTCGCTTACGCTTACTGGTTTGGCCGCAATGAAGGGCGAATTCAAGGCCAGGTAGCAAGTGATCGCGAACACAAGGAGACCATCCGGCAGCTCAAGGAGTCCCTGGAGCTCCTGCGCAACGACCACCGCCATCTAGCAGAGCACGCCAACCGGCTCAAGGATGCTAGCTCCCTGCAGGAGCACCTCTCCCACGTACTTGTCGAGATCGGGGAAGCACTGCGCATTGCCGCAGAGACCTGGGCCGCATTCAAAACTGGCAAGATGCTCGAGCGCGACGGGCGTCGTTTGCGCCTGGAGGCCCTCAATCTCACCCACTTGCTGAAGCCCGCCGAGCAGGAGGCCGGAGCATGAACCAGGCCCACCACCACCCCGGCTTGCTCTTTGAATCCGCGCCCTGCACCGCACATACCCGCGCCATCGCACCGGGACAAACACCGATCCAGACCTCGGAGGAAAGCGGGCGCGCGCGCGATCAGCTGAACGCTACCCGCCCCCCCGCTTTGCTCCGTGAAGCTGCAGGCGTCGACCCGCAAGAAACAAAGAGCCTCTGCTGCGCAGCAGCAGGCATTATTCCCACCCTCAACGCCCACTCCAACTCGCATGCACCCCATGACAGGCTGCGCCAGGCAGCGCCCGCCGATGCAACGCTGATCGCTTCAGATCGCCCGCCCGCGCAGCTTGTTAAGGGGTATACGCTCCTCCCCCTCTATAAACCCAGCTCAAAAGCGCAGGCCGTCTGCGACTGCATCGCCAACACCATTCATTCGACGTTGGCGGGGAATGCCGCAGGCACCTTCAGCACCGTCGAAGAAATGGTCCTGAACATCTCAGGCGCTTTGCTGCTGAGCGGGATCCTGAGCCCTGAGTACGCGCACCAAGAACCCGCCGCAGATGGCTGCCAAGCGTCCGACCTTGAACACGACTCCGTCGCTTGGCTCGGCCGTGCCGGACTCTATCGCACACGATTCGAAGCAGTGCAGAACGGCGAACAGATGGTGACCCCGGTTTCCGGCTGCGAGTTGTACAAGTTCGCGCAACTCCACAGCCCCAATGAACGTTGTCCCAAAATGGTGGGGCCTCATGAATGAGCTGGCTCTTTTCGCGGGCGCTGGTGGAGGAATACTCGCCGGCCACCTGCTCGGATGGCGCACGGTGTGCGCAGTTGAGCGTGATGCCTACGCCGCACAGGTTCTGGCGCAAAGACAAACCGATGGATTACTCCCGCCTTTCCCAATTTGGTCTGACGTGCGCAGCTTTGACGGTCGACGCTGGAGAGGAATTGTTGACGTCGTTTCTGGAGGCTTTCCGTGCCAGGACATATCAGGCGCCGGACCCGGCACCGGTATCGAAGGAGCGCGCTCCGGACTCTGGAAAGAAATGGCTCGAATCATCGGTGAGGTATTGCCGAGCGACGTCTACCTGGAAAACTCACCAATGCTTGTGGGCCGAGGACTTGCACTGGTCCTCGGCGAGCTTGCCGAAATGGGGTATGACGCGGAGTGGTGTGTTGTTTCAGCGGCAGATCTCGGAGCGCCCCATAGGCGGGACCGCATCTGGCTCCTCGCCAGGAGATCGGACACGAATCTGGCCCACTCCAGTAGCCAGCATGTCCAAGGGCTCCTCCCCCAAAGCACTTACCCGCAGATCGGGAGCCGATCGCTCCAACGATCGCCTGGACCACGCAGTGATGGCCCTGCACGGTGGCCATCTGAACCCGACATGGGTCGAGTGGCTGATGGGGTGGCCTTCAGGATGGACCGACTTAAAGCCCTTGGAAATGGGCAGGTTCCGCGCGTGGCAGCAACAGCATTCCACGGTTTGCATTCAGGTCAGTGGTGAGGCGACAGCATGAAAGAAACCAACTCCGCAATCATCTCCAACGCGTTCATCAATCCCGTGAAGTACCTCGGAGAACTACTGACGGACGATGAGGTGGCCAGTATTACCGGCTACCAGACGCCCTCAAGGCAGATCCAGTGGCTCGCTTCAAACGGGTGGCAGCACGTTCTCAATGGCGCCAGACGCCCCGTCGTGGGACGTCTCTATGCCCGCCTCAAGCTGGCCGGACTGAAACCTTCCGAATCAACTGCCGTGACCGAAACATGGACGTTTGATCTGACCCGAGTGAACTGACGCATGCGCTTGAAAAAACCGCGTAACCGGGACCTGCCGCCGCGCATGCTGCGGCGGGTCCGCACACTGAAGTCCGGAAAACAATGGGTCGGATACTACTACGACGGGCGCGATGAAAATGGCAAACGCGTCGAGATCCCGCTCGGCACTGACCTGGACGTAGCCAAAATTGAGTGGGCCAAACTTGATCGCAAGGCCGTGCCGAAGATCACTCGCCTTCTTGGTGATGTCTTCAACCGGTACGAGAGGGATGTAGTCCCCGGAAAGATGCCGCGGACGCAGAAAGACAACCTGCTGTCACTGAAGCAACTCCGGGCTGCCTTCGGGGAGGCGCCAATCGATGCCTTAACCCCTCAGATCATTGCCCAGTATCGAGATAAGCGCTCGGGTAAGGTCAGGGCCAACCGTGAAATTTCCCTCCTGTCGCACATTTACAACATGGCGCGGGAATGGGGGATCACGGAAAGGGAAAACCCAGCTGCTGGCGTGCGCAAGAACAAGGAGCGACCGCGCGACTTTTATGCAGGACCGGAAATATGGAATGCCGTGTACGCATGCGCTGCGAGCGAGTTGCGCGATGCAATGGACTTGGCCTACTTAACTGGCCAACGCCCGGCAGATGTCCTCTCAATGCGAGCCTCAGATTGCGATGACGACTACCTCCAAGTCGCACAGCGCAAGACGTCCAAGAAGCTGCGCATTGAGCTCCGCTCTGGGGACGTGGTAAACCATCTTGGCCTGCTTGTAGAGCGGCTGCTTTTGCAGCGGATTGAGCGCAATGTCCGTAGCCCGCATCTGGTCACCACTGAAAGCGGCAAAACCGTCACCGCTTCAATGCTTCGACTTCGCTTCGACGATGCCCGAAAGGCCGCAGCCTCGGAAGCGCGTGCCGCAGACGACCAGGTTCTAGCGGAGCAGATTCGTCAGTTCCAATTCAGGGATATTCGCCCCAAGGCAGCAAGTGAAATTGGCGACTTGGGACATGCAAGCCGCCTCCTAGGTCACACTGACAAACGTATCACAGAAACGGTATATCGCCGAGTTGGCGAGGTCGTGAAACCAACCCGCTAGAGCCGAAACAACTATGCGGCAGTTTCTAAATCAAATGCCTCTCTTACGAGGCTTAAAACATACTTCGACATGATCGGAGAGACACTATTCCCAATCATCCTGAAAGAGTGCCAAATGGTTGGATGAAAAACAAACCAGTCCGGGAAACCCTGAAGTCTGGCCGCTTCCCGGACAGTAATTACGCGGGGCTCGGAAGGATGGATTGGGCGCATGGCCTGGAAACTGCCCTTGTCACTACCAGTACCCGCCCTAAGAGTCGGACAGTATCCATCCCAAGACAATCTCGGATATCGACTCACTTCTTCAACAGCGCCAGGTGCGGTATTTGAGAAACGACGTATCACTGCATCGGTATGCCGCGTTCTCATCAAACCGGAAACCATCCCGTTTCTAAGCATTTCCTTGGCAAATTTTGCACCAACAGCCGGTGATACTTTATTCAGCTGCTTCGCATACTTGCTTACAGAAGCATCACGATTGTAACCCCACCAACCGTAGCCACTACTGGTGAGCTCGACCATATCTACAGGAGAAGGCAAGTCAGAAATCGCCTCGCAAACCGTTACAGGGCGAACTTGAGGAATTGCTAATATACGTTCAAACGAAGGAACAGACATGTCATTGTGACAACCAATCACAAGCACTCTTTTCCGGGATGTCGCCGCACCGCATTCCAATGCATTCACTTTAAACGGGCCGATTACATGGTAGTCTGCGCCGATCAAGCTAAGCGCCTCATCCAAAATAAACCTATTTTTGGCATCAAGTATTCCCTCGACATTCTCCATTACGAAAAACTTCGGCTTGAGAATAAGCACTTGATTAAAAAAGTGGGTGATTAGACTATTTCGAGGATCCTCTGGTTTTCGCAAGCCAATTCGGCTGAATCCTTGGCAAGGCGGACCACCGATAACCAAATCCGGACGAGCATTACCGATGGCTTCCCGCCAAAAGGCGGCATCTAGCGTCGAAATATCCGCCAAGTGAACTTTCGAGTTTGGGAAATTCAGCTTATATGAATACTGCAAGTCTGGATCAATATCCACCGACGCAATGTTCTTGAACCCAGACAGCTCTGCCCCCAGGCCAAAACCTCCGCACCCACTGAACAAATCAACGAAGGTTGGCCTACTCAAACCGCTCACCTACAAATAATCAAAAGCCCGCATTATATAGCATTTCTCAAAAGAAATGAAGACCCGTCATAAAACCAGCTCTCCGTACGAAGGGTACAACTTATAGAATTTCGCATAGTCGTCGAGCTGGCTTTGATCCAACTTAAAACCTAGCTTTTCCAAGACTTCCGCCTCGCTGATCTTTTCACTGGACGGCAAGAGCGCATCTAGAGATATACGTTCACGATGGGTCAAAGGGGGTACCTGAATAGGATACAACGCCGGACCGATGTATTCCGAATTCAAGAAGCATCTATTTTCATTCAGCTTTAAGTCACTTTCCTCATCTACAAACATCCCACCAACAGTAATCATTGGCGCATTATCCTTGTAGTAATAATTCAAGAAAGATACAAATTTCCCACCTCTCCCAGAACGCCTATGAGCACGCTCAATATGCCTTGTTAGACATGTCGCCAATACATTGTGATAGTTCTTAACATTTATATGCTTGAACTCCTCAGCGCTTGGCGCAGCATCACCGATAATCTGCTCCAGCCCTTTATGTCGGCCTTGAGGATTTCCCTCTGAATCCTTATCGGGAACCCGCCCCATGTGAGCATTCACTGTCACCATTAGAATTGAAGCAGGAGAAATTTTTGAGGCCACTGTTGCGCTATCCTCAAAAACTGCTGGATTTTCAGGTCCACAGTCGTAGTCAAGCCAAACGATAGAAGGCTTCGACCAGTCGGTAGCCTCTATTCCCTCCGCAGCAAGACCAGGGAAGACACGGATATTTTTATAAGGCCGGTTGAACATGGCTCTAGGCGAATATTCTTCAAGCTCAAAAGAAACTAACTCTTCTATCCCTAAGCTCTTGTGCGCCAGTATGAAGTCAACAAACCACATCGACCCCATACCCAAATATTGATATGTCGAAAAATCAAAACTACTCGACAACCCGACTAGCGTCTCGAATATTATTTTCCGCTCAACACACTTGTTCGGTCGAAGCGAATAATTAATTGCTTCAAACGAGGCCATTACTCCCCCACCTCATTTTCAACATAATATTCAAATGTCTTTTGGCCGATCTGCTTGTAGCTCATCTGGCTATTACCAAGTGCCTGAGCAACCTTGGTTAAAATTGCGACAGGCTGTTGGTATGAGACCGTACCCATTTTAATCTTCGGCGCTGATTCAAATACCGGAAGTTTCATCAAAGCTGGCTCAGGAGCCCTTGCTTTGAATTCAGTAATTGCCTTAATTGCCGCACTGGACTCGAACGCCTTTGCCTTGTCCAGATTGGCCTTACGCGTATTGGTATAATCAAGATATTTACGAGTTGCATCACGCATAAACGTGGTTGCACGCCGGAAGACTGGCAATGTCTCGTCGATTTGCCTCTTGGTCGTTGTCCAAGGAAGCTCCCCTGGTTGATCAGAGGTAAAGAATATCAAACCTACAAAACCATTATATTGTGGGTGCCAGGCGGGGAATGCGTCCCCCCAAATTGTTTTGTCAGTTTTATCCCCAGCGAGCACTACCCTATCATTACATATGACGTACCATCCCCAGCTCTCAGAGTCTTTGCTCAGGCTGTTTGGATCACCAGCGTCTTCTGGAGGAGTACCAGCGACGCCTGAGACAATACGAACATTCACACCTGTCTCGGTGTCCGTATATTCATGAACATAGGGGGATATAGCTTCCCCATCTCGCACGCCATAGATATGCTGCGTAACAGCTACCCCGTTGATTTTGATTTCGAAACCATTCTGCAAGAAAAAAGAATAGTATTTACCAATATCTTTGCGCAATTTATTAACAAAAATTTGATCTGAAAACTCAGAGGCAGTACCTTTTCTCAGCTCACTTACAGCGATTTCAGTACCAACAAAACCATCCGGCGATATCTGATCAAGATCGAATTCCCACTCTGGCTTGGCCGCCCACGAAGAAACATTTATGTTTGTTTCAAATGCCTCCTCCGGCGCAGAATCCGTCGCACTCCTGATTTTTATTATCTTACCAATCTTGAATATGGCACGCTTCATGCCAATTCCATATAAACCAATGGAGTTTTCAGCATCTTTGGGCGCATCCGCCCTACGACCGAAATGAAAAGCATACTCTCGAGCATCATTCAAAGACATCCCACCACAGTTGTCTTTTATCTCGAAAGTGTTTTCATTCAATAAAACATCTGCAAAGTAGCCGTTCAGGTTATGCCGGCCATTTAGCTGTGCATGTCGTGACGCACCATCAATACTGTTATCCAAAAGATCAAAGATACATTCATCGAGCCCGATATCTCGAGTGATCATATCAATGAAGAAATCTTTGGTTGGATCAGCTTTAGCCGTCCACTGCGTCATCGGTAAACCCTCCTTTCCGCTCCGACCCACTCCGGAGCAATCCTGACTGCACGCTGGTTTAAAGCTGCAGGAGCCAATGATTGCATATTGCCAGAGCTCGAGACCTGCTTGCTAGCTCCCGCAGGCGTGGCATTCGGACAAAGTAGAAGCGGCTGAGATAAGGATGGCTCGCCTTGAGGCATGTGCACAGGCGCGCGCGGAAATCAGCGCCCTGCCCGTCCAGCCATGCACCTGAGAGACGCGATGCGGAAATGGAAGGAAGGATGCGGAAACGACAGGATCGCAGACAGGGCGATTTTTGCTGCCCCAGAAATGCAAAAAGCCCTGAATAATCAGGGCTTTGAATGTGGCGGAAGCGTAGAGATTCGAACTCTAGGATAGTTGCCCATCGACGGTTTTCAAGACCGTTGCCTTAAACCACTCGGCCACGCTTCCAGCTGTTTTGCGGCGGCAATAATACCTTAATGTAACAAGCTGTCAAACTCTCTGTGTCGCGGCTTGCGACAGCTCTGATATGCTCTGCACTATACGTTCCACTACCGCAGGTCTCGGACCGCGGTCTCACCCCAAAGGAGTGCGCCATGCGCGAACAGGATTACGCCGTCCAACACGGCCAGCAGGTCGAGCAGCAGGAGGTCAGCAAGGTCCTGCGCAACACGTACAGCCTGCTGGCCCTTACCCTCGCCTTCAGCGGCATCATGGCCTTCGTCGCCCAGCAGATGCGTGTCGGCTACCCGAACATCTTCGTGGTGCTGATCGGCTTCTACGGCCTGTTCTTCCTCACCAACAAGCTGCGTGACTCGGCCTGGGGCCTGGTGTCCACCTTCGCCCTCACCGGCTTCATGGGCTTCATCCTCGGCCCGATCCTCAACCGCTACCTGGGCATGGCCGGTGGCGCCGAAGTGGTCAGCTCGGCCTTCGCCATGACCGCCCTGGTGTTCGGCGGCCTGTCGGCCTACGTGCTGATCACCCGCAAGGACATGAGCTTCCTCAGCGGCTTCATCACCGCCGGCTTCTTCGTCCTGCTGGGTGCCGTGGTGGCCAGCTTCTTCTTCCAGATCAGCGGCCTGCAACTGGCGATCAGCGCTGGCTTCGTGCTGTTCTCGTCGGTCTGCATCCTGTTCCAGACCAGCGCCATCATCCATGGCGGCGAGCGCAACTACATCATGGCTACCATCAGCCTGTACGTGTCGATCTACAACCTGTTCGTCAGCCTGCTGCAACTGTTTGGCATCATGGGCCGCGACGACTGATCGAATCGGTTGCCAGCGCCACAGGAAAAGCCCGCTTCGGCGGGCTTTTTCGTGCCCGCTGAACCGCGGCGGGCACCTCACAAACATTGACTCAAAAGTCAGCTTATTAGCGCCTTCCTCCGCGATTGTGCGCCCATCGTGCTTGCCTCTACCGCAATGGCCGTTCTGCCCGTAGAATGCGCTCCTTTTTCCTTCCGGGGCGGCATTTTCCCATGAGTTCACACGAACACGGCCCAGGCGCGGCGTCGCCTGCCAATGAACTGGTCCTTGGCCTGGAGGACAAGCCTCGCCTGCTGATCGGCCTGCTGGCGGCTCTGCAGCACTTGCTGGCGATCATCGTGCCGATCGTCACGCCGGGCTTGCTGATCTGTCAGGCGCTAGGCGTGTCGGCGCGTGATACCAACCTGATCGTGTCGATGTCGCTGGTGATCTCGGGCATCGCCACCTTTGTCCAGTGCAAGCGTTTTGGGCCGTTCGGCGCCGGGCTGCTGATCGTGCAGGGCACCAGCTTCAACTTCGTCGGCCCGCTGATCGCCGGCGGCGCGCTGATGGTCAAGCAGGGCACGCCAGTTGAAGGCGTGATGGCGGCGATCTTCGGCGTGGTCATCGCCGGTTCGTTCGTGGAAATGGGCGTGTCGCGCATCCTGCCCTTCGTCAAGCGCCTGATCACGCCGCTGGTGACCGGCATCGTCGTACTGATGATTGGCCTGACCTTGATCAAGGTCGGCTTGATCAGCATGGGCGGCGGCTTTGGCGCCATGGCCAACGGTACCTTCGCCGATGGCGAGAACCTGCTGCTGTCGGGAGTGGTGCTGGCGATCATCGTCATCCTCAACCGTGTCCCGGTGGTATGGATGCGCAGCTGCGCCATCGTCATCGCCCTGGCGGTGGGCTACGCCCTGGCCGGCTACCTGGGCCGCCTGGACTTCACCGGCATGCACCAGGCCGCGCTGTTCCAGGTGCCGACGCCGCTGCACTTCGGCCTGGGCTTCTCCTGGTCGCTGTTCATCCCGATGCTGGTCATCTACTTGGTCACCTCGCTGGAGGCCATCGGTGACGTGACTGCGACCAGCAAGGTTTCGCGCCAGCCGGTCGAGGGCCCGGTATGGATGCAGCGGATCAAGGGCGGGGTGCTGGTCAACGGCGCCAATTCGCTGCTGGCGGGCCTGTTCAACACCTTCCCCAGCTCGATCTTCGCCCAGAACAACGGCGTGATTCAGCTGACCGGCATCGCCAGCCGCCATATCGGCATCTGGATCGCCGCCATGCTGATCCTGCTGGGCCTGTTCCCGTCGGTTGCCGGGGTGATCCAGGCAGTGCCGGAGCCGGTGCTCGGCGGCGCGGCCATGGTGATGTTCGGCGCCGTCGCGGCCTCGGGCATCAATATCCTCGCCAGCACCCGCCTCGACCGCCGTGCCCTGCTGATCATCGCCGTGTCGCTGTCGCTGGGCCTGGGCGTGGCCCAGGTACCGGAGTTCCTCGCGCATATGCCGGCGGCGCTGCGCAACGTGCTGGAGTCGGGTGTCGCCACCGGCGGCATCTGTGCCCTGGTGCTCAACTGGTTCCTGCCAGAAAGCAAAGACCAGGCCTGAGCCCCGCCAGCCAGAGCAGAAGCCCGTGCCCACCCGCACGGGCTTTTTGCTTTATCATGGCCGCATTCATTTGCTCGAGCCTTACATGAAATTCGCCATCGCGGTCTTTTCCCCGGCCCATGCGCCCTCCTCGCGCCGCGCCTTGCGCTTTGCCGAGGCGGTGCTGGCCGGCGGGCATGAAATTGCCCGGCTGTTCTTCTACCAGGACGGGGTACACAGTGCTTCGGCCAATATCGTCGCGCCCCAGGATGAGCTGGACGTGGCCGCGCAGTGGCGTGCCTTCGTCAGCGATCACCGGCTCGACGCCGTGGTGTGCATTGCCG
Organism: Pseudomonas soli; assembly: GCF_021283165.2. Taxonomy (NCBI): domain Bacteria; kingdom Pseudomonadati; phylum Pseudomonadota; class Gammaproteobacteria; order Pseudomonadales; family Pseudomonadaceae; genus Pseudomonas; species Pseudomonas soli. The sequence goes on along the minus strand of NZ_CP128543.1, from coordinate 2,367,524 downwards.
CCGCCCTGCGTCGTGGGGTACTCGACGACACCGAGGCCAACCGCTACCAGCGCCCGGCGGTAAACCTGCCAATGCCGTGGGAGCTGTCCGGCCTGGGCCAGCTGCACGAAGCCGCGCAACTGGCCGACCGCCTGGTCTGCTTCGGAGGTGATTGAAATGGCCAAGTCCCTGCTGATCATCAGCCGCCAGGCGCCGTGGAGCGGCCCGTCCGCTCGCGAAGCGCTGGATATCGCCCTGGCCGGCGGCGCCTTCGATTTGCCGCTGGGCATGCTGTTCCTCGATGACGGCGTGTTCCAGCTCGCCGCCGCACAGCAGCCAGACGCCGTGCAACAGAAGAACCTGGCCGCCAATCTCCAGGCCCTGCCTATGTTCGGTGTGGAGGAGTTGTTCGCCTGTGGTCACAGCCTCGCCCGCCGAGGGCTGGACAACGACGCCCTGTCACTGCCGGTGGAAGTGCTCGACAACGCCGCGCTGACCGCACTGATTGCCCGTTTCGACCAGGTGGTGACGCTCTGATGACGACCCTGCATGTAATCGCCCATTCGCCCTTCGGTGACGAGCGCCTGGCCAGTTGCCTGCGTCTACTCGGCCCGCAGGACGCGCTGCTGCTGTGCGGTGACGCCACCTACGCGCTCCAGGCCGGCACCGAGCCCTTCGCTGCCCTGCAGGCCGCCAATCTCGGCGAGCGCCTGTTCGCCCTCGCCGAAGACCTGCAGGCCCGCGCCCTCGACAGCCAATTGGCCAAGGTAGTGGACTACCCCGCCTTTGTCGAGCTCACCCTGCACCACGACAAGGTCAACAGCTGGCTATGAGTACCCTGACTGTCGGCGATCGTAACATCGCCCTGGACAAGGACGGCTTCCTGGTCGAGCTGCAGGACTGGTCCCGCGAAGTCGCCGAGGCCCTCGCCACGCGGGAAAGCATCGCCCTGACCGCAGACCACTGGGAAATCCTCGAGCTGTTGCGCCAGTTCTACCAGGAGTACCAGCTGTCACCGGCCACCCGCCCGCTGATCAAGTACACCGCGCTCAAGCTCGGCGCCGAGAAAGGCAACAGCCCACACCTCAACCGCCTGTTCAACGGCACCCCCGCCAAACTTGCCGCCAAGCTGGCGGGCCTGCCCAAGCCGACCAACTGCATATGACCGAGCCACAGCTGAACGAAGCACGCCCTTTGACCCTGGAAACCCCGGCCGAACACCCGTTCGCCGAGTTCGTACGCATCCTCGGCAAGGGCAAGCGTGGCGCCCGCGGCCTGACCCGCGAGGAAGCCCGCGCCGCGATGACCCTGCTGCTCGAGGGCAAGGTCGAGGACACCCAGCTGGGCGCCTTCCTGATGCTGCTGCGGCATAAAGAGGAAAGCGCCGAAGAGCTGGCCGGCTTCACCGAGGCCCTGCGCGCCCATCTGCACGCGCCCCAGATCACCGTCGACCTCGACTGGCCCAGCTACGCCGGCAAGAAGCGCCATCTGCCATGGTACCTGCTGGCGGCCAAGTGCCTGGCGGGCAACGGTTTGCGGATCCTGATGCACGGCGGCGGCGCCCATACGGCGGGCAGGCTGTACACCGAGCAACTGCTCGACCTGCTGGGTATCCCGCTGTGTCGCAACTGGACGGTCGTGGAGCAAGCCCTGGACAGTCGTCGACTGGCCTTCTTCCCGTTGCAGGACTGGGCGCCACAGCTTCAGCGCATGATCGACCTGCGCAACACCCTGGGCCTGCGCTCGCCCATCCACTCCCTGGCCCGGGTGCTCAACCCGCTCGGCGCCCGCTGCGGCCTGCAGAGCATCTTCCACCCCGGCTACCAGGCGGTGCACCGCGAGGCCAGCCGCTTGCTCGGCGACCACACAGTGGTGATCAAAGGTGACGGCGGCGAGATCGAGGTCAACCCGGATGTCATCAGCCACCTGTACGGCACCTCGGCCGGCGAGGCCTGGGACGAGGAGTGGCCGGCCCTCAGCGCCCAGCGCCATGTGAAGCCGGCCAGCCTGCAGCCCGAGCACCTGCTGGCGGTATGGCGTGGCGAGGCACAGGACAGCTATGGCGAGCTGGCCGTGGTCGCGACCATGGCCCTAGCCCTGCGCGGGCTGGGCCAGGACCGCGAGCAGGCGTTCAGCCGCGCTCGCGACTACTGGACCAACCGCAGAAGCATCGAATAAGCCGATAGATAGGGCGCAGTCTTTGCGCTATTTATTCGAACGCTTTTCACTAGACTGAGCTCCAACGACAAACGACTTTGTTCCGAGGAGCTTTGCAATGGGCCTTTTGATCGATGGCCGCTGGCATGACCAGTGGTACCAGACCAGCCAGGATGGCGCGTTCAAGCGCGAGAACGCTCAACGCCGCAATCAACTGCCCGCCGCCGAGGCCGGCCGTTATCACCTGTACGTGTCACTGGCCTGCCCCTGGGCGCATCGCACCCTGATCTTCCGCGCCATCAAGGGCCTGGAACCGCTGATCGACGTCTCCGTGGTCAGCTGGCTGATGGGCGAGCACGGCTGGACCTTCGACCAGCAGCAGGGCTCCAGCGGCGATCATCTGGACGCATTGCAGTACCTGCACCAGCGCTACACCCAGGACGACCCGCACTACACCGGGCGCGTAACCGTGCCGGTGCTGTGGGACAAGCAAGAGAAGCGCATCGTCAACAACGAGTCTGCCGAGATCATTCGTATCTTCAACAGCGCATTCAACGAACTGACCGGTAACACCCTGGACCTTTACCCCGAGCCGCTGCGCGCTACCATCGATGGGCTCAACGAACGTATCTACCCGGCCGTGAACAACGGCGTGTACCGCGCAGGCTTCGCCACCTCGCAGGAAGCTTACGAGGCCGCCTTCGACGATGTCTTCAACGAACTGGACCACCTGGAAGAGCTACTGGGCCGCCAGCGTTACCTGGCCGGTGAGTACCTGACCGAAGCCGATGTGCGGTTGTTCACCACGCTGGTGCGTTTCGATGCGGTGTACCACGGGCACTTCAAGTGCAACCTGCGCCGCTTGAGCGACTACCCGAACCTGTCCAACTGGCTGCGCGAGCTGTACCAGTGGCCGGGCGTGGCGGGCACGGTGAACATGGAGCATATCCAGAAGCACTACTACATGAGCCACAAGACCATCAACCCGAACGGCATCGTGCCCAAGGGGCCGTTGCAGGATTTCGGCTTGCCGCATGACCGGGAGCGGTTAATGGGCAAAGGGATCTGGAAGGCTTGATAAAGCTGGGGCTGCTTTACAGCCCACCGTCGGCAAGCCGGCTCCCACAGGGGCTTGTATGATCCTGTGCGAGCCGGCTTATCGTGGCGATGGGCCGCAAGGCGGCCCCAGTCATTTCAGGCGTCTTGCGCGCCTTCGAACCACGCCAGCTTCTCGCGCAACTGCACCACTTCCCCGACGATCACCAGGGTCGGCGCATGCACTTCGTGGCGTGCCACCAACGCTGGCAGGTCGGCCAGGGTGCCGGTGAACACCCGCTGGTTGCGGGTGGTGCCCTGCTGCACCAGCGCAGCCGGCGTACTCGCCGCACGGCCATGGCGGATCAACTCGGCGCAGATGGTCGGCAAGCCGACCAGGCCCATGTAGAACACCAGGGTCTGGGCCGGAGCCACCAGGTCATTCCAGGGCAGGTTGCTGGTGCCATCCTTCAGGTGGCCGGTAACGAAGCGCACCGACTGGGCATAGTCGCGGTGGGTCAGTGGAATCCCGCCATAGGCCGAACAACCACTGGCTGCCGTGATGCCCGGTACCACCTGGAACGGAATACCTTCGTCGGCCAGCTCCTCGATCTCCTCGCCACCCCGGCCAAAGATGAACGGATCGCCACCTTTGAGCCGCAGCACGCGCTTGCCCTGGCGAGCGAGGTCGACCAGCAGGCGATTGATCTTGTCCTGCGGCACGGCATGATCGGCGCGGCGCTTGCCGACATAGATGCGCTCGGCGTCACGCCGACACATATCGATGATGGCAGGAGCCACCAGGCGGTCGTACAGCACCACGTCGGCCTGCTGCATCAGGCGCAGGGCGCGGAAGGTCAGCAGGTCCGGATCGCCCGGCCCCGCGCCCACCAGGTACACCTCGCCGCCCTGCTGCACCGGCGCGCCATCGACCATCGCCTGCAACAGGCGCTCGGCCTCGGCGCCCTGCCCGGCCAGCTGGCGCTCTGCGATCGGCCCCTGGAACACGGTTTCCCAAAAGCCACGACGCTGGTTCACGTCAGGGTACAAGGCCTTGACCTTGTGACGGAAGCGCGCCGCCAGCCCAGCCAACTCGCCGTAGGCGGAAGGGATCCAGGCCTCCAGCCTGGCGCGGATCAGGCGCGCCAACACTGGAGCGTCGCCGCCGCTGGAAACCGCCACCACCAACGGTGAACGGTCGACGATGGCCGGAAAGATCACCGTACACAGGGCCGGCGCATCCACCACGTTGACTGGCAGGCTGCGCGCCTGGGCCTCGGCCGAGACCTGGGCGTTGAGCGCCGAGTCGTCGGTCGCCGCGATCACTAGCCGACAACCGTCCAGGTCCGGGGCCTGGTAGCCACGCACCAGGACTTCGCCCCCGCCCTCTCGGGCCATTGCGGCGAGCTGGCTGTCGACCTCAGGCGCTACCACCCGCAGCGCGGCGCCAGCATCGGCCAGCAGGCGCGCCTTGCGCAAGGCGACCTCGCCGCCGCCGACGACCAGCACACGGCCACCCTGCAGCTTGTGGAACAGCGGCAGGTAGTCCATTCAGCGAATGACCTCGACGCCACCCATGTACGGTTTGAGCACCTCAGGCACACGGATCGAACCGTCGGCTTGCTGGTAGTTCTCCAGCACGGCGACCAAGGTACGACCGACGGCCAGGCCCGACCCATTGAGGGTGTGCACCAGCTCCGGCTTGCCGGTTTCCGGGTTGCGCCAGCGGGCTTGCATGCGGCGCGCCTGGAAGTCGCCGCAGTTGGAGCAGGAGCTGATCTCGCGGTACTTGTCCTGGCTTGGCACCCAGACCTCCAGGTCGTAGGTCTTCACCGCGCCAAAGCCCATGTCGCCGGTGCACAGCGCCAGTACGCGGTACGGCAGCTCCAGCAGCTGGAGCACGCGCTCGGCGTTGGCGGTCAGGCCTTCCAGCGCTTCCATCGACTTGGACGGCTCGACCACCTGGACCATCTCGACCTTGTCGAACTGGTGCTGGCGGATCATGCCGCGGGTGTCACGGCCCGAGGCACCGGCCTCGCTGCGGAAGCACGGGGTGTGGGCGACCAGCTTCAGCGGCAGCTGCTTGGCGTCGAGGATCTCACCCGCCACCAGGTTGGTCAGCGACACTTCGGCGGTCGGGATCAGGTAGAAGTCAGCCTCGCCTTCGCGGGTGATCTTGAACAGGTCTTCCTCGAACTTCGGCAGCTGGCCGGTGCCCTGCAGGGCCGGGGCCTGCACCAGGTACGGGGTGTAGTGCTCTTCGTAGCCGTGCTCGCCGGTGTGCAGGTTGATCATGAACTGCGCCAGGGCGCGGTGCAGGCGGGCCACCGGGCCACGCAGCACGGCAAAGCGGGCGCCGGACAGCTTGGCCGCGGCCTCGAAGTCCAGGCCACCGCTGACCTCGCCCAGGGCGACGTGGTCCTTGATTTCGAAATCGAAGGCCTTCGGCGTGCCCCAGCGGCGCACTTCGACGTTGTCGTCTTCGCTGGCGCCGACCGGCACGCTGGCGTCCGGCAGGTTGGGGATGGTCAGCAGGATGCCGTCCAGTTCCGCCTGGATGCCATCCAGCTCGGTCTTGCCGGCGGCCAGCTCGTTGGCCATGCGCTCGACGTCGGCCATCAGCGGGGCGATGTCCTCGCCCTTGGCCTTGGCCTGGCCGATGGACTTGGAGCGGGCGTTACGCTCGGCCTGCAGCTGCTCGGTGCGGGTCTGCACGGCCTTGCGACGCTCTTCCAGCGATTCGATGCGCGCGACATCCAGGCTGAAGCCACGGGAGGCCAGGCGGTCAGCCACTTCCTGAAGTTGGCCGCGTAACAGTTTGGAATCGAGCATATCGTTCTCTCGTTATAAGTAGGTGTTGGTTCAGAATCGGGTCAGGGACAGGCCAGCCCAGGTCGCGAGCAGGCCGCCCACCACGCTGATAATGGTATAGCCCAAGGCCAGCGGGACCTGCCCGCTTTCCATCAGGCGCACGGTATCGAGCGAGAAGGAGGAAAAGGTGGTCAGGCCGCCGAGAAAGCCGACGATCAGCCCGGCGCGCAGCTCGACCGGCACCAGCGGCTTGTGCAGGAACAGCCCGTACAATAGGCCGATCAGCAGGCAGCCAACCAGGTTGACCGCCAGCGTACCGGCATAGAAGTGTCGCGGCCAGTGGGCCGTGACCCAGTTGGCAGTGGCGAAACGCAACAGCGTGCCGGCGATGCCGCCGGCGCTGACTGCGGCAATCAGTGCAATCACGGTTTTCTCCGCTGGCGGGGGCTGGCGCGATCGAGCTCGGCCAGGTGCTTGAGTTTCTCGCCGATCTTCAGTTCCAGGCCACGGGGCACTGGCTGATAGTACTGGCGCGGTTCGAGCTGCTCGGGGAAATAGTCCTCGCCGGCGGCATAGGCGTCCGGCTCGTCGTGGGCATAGCGGTACTCCTCGCCATAGCCCAGTTGCTTCATCAGTTTGGTCGGCGCGTTGCGCAGGTGCAGCGGCACCTCCAGCGAGCCGTGCTCGGCGGCCTCACGCATCGCCGCCTTGAAGCCCATGTAAACGGCGTTGCTCTTCGGCGCGCAGGCGATGTAGGTGATGGCCTGGGCCACCGCCAGCTCGCCCTCGGGGCTACCCAGGCGCTCCTGCACGTCCCAGGCTGCCAGGCACAGGCTCAGGGCGCGGGGGTCGGCGTTGCCGATATCCTCGCTGGCCATGCGCACCACGCGCCGGGCGATGTACAGCGGGTCGCAGCCGCCGTCGAGCATGCGCGCATACCAATACAACGCACCGTCGGGGTTGGAGCCGCGCACCGACTTGTGCAGTGCCGAGATCTGGTCGTAGAACGCCTCGCCACCCTTGTCGAAGCGGCGGCGGCTGTCACCGAGCAGGCTCTGCAGCAGCTCGACGCCGATCTCGCCGCCATCTTCGGCCAGGTCCGAGGCGTTCTCGAGGAAGTTGAGCATGCGCCGGCCATCGCCGTCGGCGGCGGCCATGAGCATCTTGAAGGCTTCGTCACCCACCCGCAGGTTGCGCTTGCCCAGGCCGCGCTCCTCGCTCAGGGCGCGATCGACCAACTTGCGCAGCGCGGCCTCGTCCAGGCTCTTGAGCACATAGACCCGTGCCCGCGAAAGCAGCGCGTTGTTCAGTTCGAAGGACGGGTTCTCGGTGGTCGCGCCGATGAAGATCAGCGTGCCGTCCTCCACGTAGGGCAGGAAGGCGTCCTGTTGCGACTTGTTGAAACGATGCACTTCATCGACGAACAGGATGGTGCGCCGGCCATACTGTCCGGCCTGCTGCTTGGCCACCTCGACGGCCTGGCGGATCTCCTTGACCCCGGCCAGCACCGCCGACACCGTTTCGAAGTGGGCGTCGCAGAACTGCGCCAGCAGCCGCGCCAGGGTGGTCTTGCCCACCCCGGGCGGGCCCCAGAAGATCATCGAGTGCAGCGCACCCTGCTCCAGCGCCTCGCGCAGCGGCTTGCCGCGCGCCAGCAGGTGCTCCTGGCCGACGTACTCGTCCAGATTCGACGGGCGCAGGCGGGCGGCCAGGGGCTGGGCGACGGGTTCGCTTCGAAACAGGTCCATCACGGGCTCCGCTTACTCCTTGATGACGTCCGCGCCCTTGGGGATGTCGAACTGGAACTTGCTGTCCGGCACCGCCTGGTTGGCCTTGACGCCATTGAACAGGATGTTGGTGCGCTGGCCGACGCTGTCGATCAGCTGCATGTCATTGATCAGCCCCCGGCGGAACGACACGCGCAGCGAGTCGAACAGGGTGTCCTTGGTCTTGGGCTTCAAGGTGAAGTCCATGACCTCACCCTGCTCCTTGGAGGTGATGTCGAAGCTCTGGCTGATCTTCGACACATCGCCGGACAGCAGTAGCGCCGGGGTCTGGTTCAGGCGCACGTCGAGCTTCTTGACGGTGGCCTGCTCCAGGTCCGGGTCCCACAGGGTGACGTTCTTGCCGTCCGACACCACCACCTGCTCCTGGGGCGCGTCGGTGTGCCAGTAGAACAGGCCCGGGCGCTTGACGGTCATCTTGCCGTTGGTCTCCTGCAGGCTGGTGCCGCTGGCATCCAGGGTCAGCTGGGAGAAATTGGCCTCGATGGTCTGCGACTTCTCCAGCAATTGCGTCAGGCGCTGGACGTCCTGTTCGCCGGCGTGGGCCGACAGGCTGGCCGCAGCCAGGGCAGAAACCAACAGCATGCGAATCGCGCGCATGGAAATCCTCATTGCACAGTGAAGGGGCCGGGCGCCGTCTATGGCGCCCGGCAGGTTGTTCATCAATCGCGTGGGCCGCCCGGGGCAATCACTTCCCGCGAGCCGTTGCTGTTCATCGGCGTGACCACACCGGCCATTTCCATCGCCTCGATCATGCGCGCGGCGCGGTTGTAGCCGATCTTGAGCTTGCGCTGCACCGCCGAGATCGACGCCCGGCGGCTTTCCAGCACAAACTGCACGGCTTCGTCGTACAGGGCGTCGCTTTCCGAGTCTTCGCCATCGCCGCCGCCACCGCCACCGCCGTCGAAGCCGCTGCCGGCCTCTTCGACGCCATTGAGGATGTCGTCGTTGTAGTCCGGCGCGCCGCGCAGCTTCCATGCTTCGACCGTGCGGTGCACTTCGTCGTCGGAGACGAAGGCGCCATGCACGCGGATCGGCAGGCTGGTGCCCGGCGGCATATAGAGCATGTCACCGTGGCCGAGCAGCTGTTCGGCGCCGCCCTGGTCGATGATGGTCCGCGAGTCGATCTTGCTCGACACCTGGAACGCCATGCGGGTCGGGATGTTGGCCTTGATCAGGCCGGTGATCACGTCCACCGACGGGCGCTGGGTGGCGAGGATCAGGTGGATACCGGCGGCACGGGCCTTCTGGGCGATACGCGCGATCAGTTCCTCGACCTTCTTGCCGACGATCATCATCATGTCGGCGAATTCGTCGACCACCACCACGATGGTCGGCAGGGTCTTCAACGTCGGCGGCTCGTCGTCCATGCTCTCGCGACGGTACAACGGGTCATGGATGACTTCGCCGGCTTCCTGGGCGTCCTTGATCTTGCGGTTGAAGCCCGCCAGGTTGCGCACGCCCATGGCCGCCATCAGCTTGTAGCGCCGCTCCATTTCGGCGACGCTCCAGCGCAGGGCGTTGGCGGCATCCTTCATGTCGGTGACCACCGGGCACAGCAGGTGCGGGATGCCTTCGTAGATCGACAGTTCGAGCATCTTCGGGTCGATCATGATCAGCCGCGCGTCTTCCGGGCCGGACTTGAACAGGATCGACAGAATCATCGCGTTCACCCCCACCGACTTACCGGAGCCGGTGGTACCTGCCACCAGCAGGTGGGGCATCTTGGCCAGGTCGGTGATCACCGGCTTGCCGCCGATGTCGTGGCCCAGGGCCAGGGTGACCGGCGACTTGTTCTCGTCGAACTGCGGCGACGACAACACTTCGGAGAAGCGCACCATCTGGCGGTTCTCGTTGGGGATCTCGATGCCCACGGTAGTCTTGCCGGGGATCACCTCGACCACGCGCACGCTGGTCACTGCCAGCGAACGCGCCAGGTCCTTGGCCAGGTTGGCGATGCGGCTGACCTTCACGCCCGCGGCCGGCTGGATTTCGTAACGGGTGATCACCGGCCCCGGGTGGATCGAGTCCACCGCGACTTCCACGCCGAATTCCTTGAGCTTGATCTCCAGCAACTGGCCGACACCGGCCAGGGACTCAGGCGAGTACTCGATCTTCTTCTGCTCGGCAGGGTCGAGGATGGAAATGGACGGCAAGGTACCTTCCACCGCGCTGTCGATGAACAGCGGCGCCTGTTTTTCCTTCATGACCCGCTTGCTAGGTTCCGGCGCCTTGTCCGCGGTCGGCGGGATGATCACCGGGGCGGCGGGCTGTGCGCGAGCTACCACGGTTTCGCGCGGCGCGGCCGATTCGCGGGCCACCGCAGCTTCGCGCGGCACCACCGGGCGGGCCGGCGGCTCGTCACGCGTCATCACAGGTTCGGCGCGCTCGCGCAGCTGCGCCTTGGCCGGCTCGCGCCTGTCGCCTTTGCCGCCCAGGTCAAAGACCGGGTCGTCGACTTCACGCAGCTGGGCTTCCAGGCGCTTGCGCTCATTACGCGCCTCCCACCAGCGGCTGGCTGCGCCTTGCACCAGTTCGAACAGGTCGAGGGTGATCTTGCCCGTCAGGTCCATCACCTTGAACCAGGACAGGTCGGTAAACACCGTCAGGCCGAACAGGAACAGGGCAATGAACATCAGCGTGCTGCCCTGCACGTTCAGCAGGTTGCGCGCCAGATCGCCCAGGCTTTCGCCCAGGGCACCGCCGGCGGAGAACGGGATGTTCGCCGAGGGGTGGAAGTGGATATGCGCCAGGGCCGCGCCCGACAGCACCAGGAACACCAGGCCGATCAGCCGCCAGGAGAACAGCCAGCCGCTCCACTGCCAGGGCTGGTGGCGCTCGCGGAAGATCTGCCAGGTCTTGATCGCCAGCAGCAGCGGGAAGATGTAGGCGAAGTAGCCGAGCACCATGAACAGGATGTCGGCGAAATAGGCCCCGGCGCGGCCGGCGGCGTTCTGCACCTGCTCGGCGTTGCTGGTGTGGCTGAAGCCCGGGTCGGCGGTGTCATAGGTGACCAGTGCCATCCACAGGTACAGGCACAGGGCGCCGACGGCAATCAGCGCACCTTCCTTCAGGCGATAGTGCAGCTGCTGCCGCCACAGGGGCACTGGCAAGGGGGCTGGGGTTGCGGTGGATTTCTTCAAAACGCGTCTATTCCTGCGCGTGCTGCGCGTCCAATAGTGATTGGCCGGTCACCGGCCAATGAACCACTACTTTTAACATTACTGCCCACCCGCCGCCATGGCGGCACGCTGTATGGCGCGTGAACGGGGCGACTTTCATATTGATGCAATTTGAGCATGCATTTTCTTTTGTGACAAAGGCTTATGCTGTGTTTTTGCACAGGTGTGACAGCAAATGTGCCAGATGGTGCCGGTGGCGGCTCGAATGGGTGGTTGATTGGCGGTAGATTCTGCCAGGTCCGGCCCTGTCGCGGGGCAAGTCGGGTCGCCGCATCGCTGCTCCCACGCGGACCGCGCCCGCGAGGACGGTCGTTGACCTCATCCACAAGCCACGCCATGCTGGAGGCCCTCCCCTCCCCCGCCGCTCAAGAACCCCATGCTCACCTGGCTGACCCGCGACTCGCTGACTTTCCCGCCCCTGGAAAAGGCCCTGCACGACCCCAACGGCCTGCTGGCCGCTGGTGGCGACCTGACCCCGGAGCGTCTGGTCGCAGCCTATCGCCACGGCTGCTTCCCCTGGTACCAGGACGGCCAGCCGATCCTCTGGTGGTCGCCCGACCCGCGCACCGTGCTGTTTCCGGACGAACTGCATGTCTCGCGCTCGCTGGCCAAGCTGATCCGCCAAGGCCGCTACCAGGTGAGCTTCGACAGCGACTTCGCGGCGGTGATTGCTGCCTGCGCCGCGCCCCGGGACTACGCCGATGGCACCTGGATCACCGACACCATGCGCGCCGCCTACTGCGAGCTGCATCGGCGCGGCATCGCCCACTCGGTCGAGGTACGCCGGGAGGGTGAACTGGTCGGCGGCCTGTATGGCCTGGCCATGGGCCGCCTGTTCTTTGGCGAATCGATGTTCAGCCGCGCCGACAATGCCTCCAAGGTGGGATTCGTGACACTGGTCGAACACCTGAAGCAGGCAGGCTTCGTGCTGATCGACTGCCAGATGCCCACCGATCACCTGCACAGCCTGGGCGCCCGCGCCATCAGCCGGGCCAGCTTCGCCGATTACCTGGCGCAACACCTGGATCAGCCCAGTGCGGCCAGCTGGGTTGCCTAGGCGAGTTCCCGGAGCTGGCTTACACTTAGATACAACGTCTCACCTAAGGGGTTGATCATGACAGAGCTGGCGCGGTTGAAGTTCTATGCCACTCAACCCCACTCCTGCAGCTACCTGCCGGATGAGCAGGCAACCACACTGTTTCTCGACCCTAGCCAGCCGATGGATGTGCATGTCTACGCCGACCTTTCGGAAATGGGCTTTCGTCGCAGCGGCGACCACCTCTATCGCCCGCATTGCCAGCAGTGCAACGCCTGCGTGCCGGCGCGCATTCCTGCTGCGCGCTTCATTCCCAACCGCCAGCAGCGACGCATCCTCAAACGTAACGCCGACCTGACCGTCACCGCCGCCCGTCCAGCGTACAAGGAAGAGTACTTCGACCTGTACCGGCGCTACATCGAGCAGCGCCACGCCGATGGCGACATGTATCCGCCAAGCCGCGACCAGTTCTCCACCTTCCTGGTGCGCGACCTGCCGTTCTGCTGGTTCTACGAGTTCCGCCTGGAAGGCCGACTGCTGGCCGTGGCGGTGTGCGATCTGCTGCCCAACGGCCTGTCAGCGGTCTACACCTTCTACGAGCCCGAGGAAGAGCGCCGCAGCCTCGGCCGCTACGCGATCCTCTGGCAGATCACCGAAGCCCTGCGCCAAAACCTCGAGGCCGTTTACCTTGGCTACTGGATCAAGAACTGCAAGAAGATGAACTACAAGACCCAGTATCGCCCCATTGAACTGCTGATCAATCAGCGCTGGGTCACCCTCAACTGAAAGGCATTGGCTTGAAACACAATTTTCGGGCATAATCCACGCCACTTTTTTGCCCGGTGCAGTCGTGCGTCGGGCCATCACTGGATACCGAGGGCTTTACTGCATGTCGAAAGAAGACAGCTTCGAAATGGAAGGCACTGTCGTCGACACCCTGCCCAACACCATGTTCCGCGTGGAGTTGGAAAACGGGCACGTCGTTACCGCGCACATCTCTGGCAAGATGCGCAAGAACTACATCCGTATTCTCACTGGCGACAAGGTCCGCGTCGAACTGACGCCGTACGACCTGAGCAAGGGCCGCATCACCTACCGTGCGCGCTAAGCTCAAGCCATGAAAAAGCCCGGCCATTGTGCCGGGCTTTTTTGTGGACGCTTAAAAGCATCGCGGGGCCAGCCCGCTCCCACGTCAGTTTCTGCTGGCATGGGAGCGGGCTGGCCCCGCGATGGTCGTTACGCAACCTCGGCCGTGGTCTCGTAATCGAACACCAGCTCATCATCGCGCAGGTCGATGTGCACCACACCGCCATGCTCGGCCAGCTCACCGAACAGGATCTCTTCGGCCAGCGGCCGCTTGATCTTGTCCTGGATCAGCCGCGCCATTGGCCGCGCGCCCATCTGCACGTCGTAGCCCGAGGCCGCCAGCCAGCCGCGCGCGGCGTCGGTGACCTCCAGCAACACACGCTTGTCTTCCAGCTGAGCCTGCAGTTCGATAAGGAACTTGTCGACAATGCTCTTGATCGTCTCGTGGGACAGGCGGCCGAACTGGATGATGGTGTCCAGGCGGTTGCGGAACTCTGGCGTGAAGCTCTTGCGGATGACCTCCATGGCGTCGGAGGAGTGGTCCTGGTGGGTGAAGCCGATCGAGGCCCGCGCGGCAGTTTCGGCACCGGCGTTGGTGGTCATGATCAGGATCACGTTGCGGAAGTCCGCCTTGCGCCCGTTGTTGTCGGTCAGGGTCCCGTGGTCCATCACCTGCAGCAGCAGGTTGAAGACTTCCGGGTGGGCCTTCTCGATTTCATCGAGCAGCAGCACGCAGTGCGGCTGCTTGGTGATGGCCTCGGTCAGCAGGCCACCCTGGTCGAACCCGACGTAGCCGGGCGGCGCACCGATCAGCCGCGACACAGTGTGCCGCTCCATGTACTCGGACATGTCGAAGCGTACCAGCTCGACCCCCAGGGCCTTGGCCAGCTGCCGAGCAGCCTCGGTCTTGCCCACGCCGGTGGGGCCGGCGAACAGGAACGAGCCCACCGGCTTGTCCGGTGCCTTGAGGCCGGCACGGGACAGCTTGATGGCAGTGGCCAGCGAGTCGATCGCGGCATCCTGGCCGAACACGGTCAGCTTCAGGTCACGCTCAAGGTTGCGCAGCAGCTCCTTGTCGGAACTGGTGACATGCTTTGGCGGGATCCGCGCGATCTTGGCGACGATATCCTCGACCTGCGGCACGTCGATGCGCTTGACCCGGTTGGCTTCCGGCTGCAGGCGCTGATAGGCACCGGCTTCGTCGATCACGTCGATGGCCTTGTCCGGCATGTGCCGGTCATTGATGTAGCGCGAAGCCAGTTCGGCGGCGGCGCGCAGGGCCTCGTCGCTGTACTCGATGTTGTGGTGGCTTTCGAAGCGGCCTTTCAGGCCACGCAGGATGCCCACGGTGTCTTCCACCGACGGCTCGGTGACATCGACCTTCTGGAAGCGACGCGCCAGGGCACGATCCTTCTCGAAGATGCCGCGGAACTCCTGGAACGTGGTGGAGCCGATGCAACGGATCTCACCGGACGACAGCAACGGCTTGAGCAGGTTGGAGGCATCCATCACGCCCCCGGAAGCCGCGCCGGCACCGATGATGGTGTGGATCTCGTCGATGAACAGGATCGCCTGCGGCCGTTTGCGGAGCTCGCCGAGCAGCGCCTTGAAGCGCTTCTCGAAGTCGCCACGGTACTTGGTGCCAGCCAGCAGCGCGCCGAGGTCCAGGGAATAGACCACGCTCTGGGCCAGCAGGTCGGGCACCTGGCCATCGACGATGCGCTTGGCCAGGCCTTCGGCGATGGCTGTCTTGCCGACGCCGGCCTCGCCGACCAGCAACGGGTTGTTCTTGCGCCGACGAGCTAGGATCTGCGCGACGCGCTCGACCTCCTGCTCCCGGCCAACCAGCGGATCGATACGACCGGCACGGGCCAGTTCGTTGAGGTTGCTGGCGTAGGCGTCCAGCGGGTTGCTGGAAGAGGAAGCCTCGCCGCCCTCCTCATCCTGCATGTCCTGGTCGCTGTCGGTGTTCGGACCATGGCCCGGCACCTTGCTGATGCCATGGGCGATGTAGTTGACGACGTCGATACGCGCCACGCTCTGCTGCTTGAGCAGGAACACCGCCTGGCTTTCCTGTTCGCTGAAGATCGCCACCAGCACGTTGGCGCCGGTCACTTCGCGCTTGCCGGAGCTCTGCACGTGGAACACGGCACGCTGCAGCACGCGCTGGAAGCCCAGCGTCGGTTGCGTCTCGCGGTCCTCGTCATGCACGGGGATCAGCGGGGTGGTGGAATCGATGAACTCCTGCAGGTCGTGCTTGAGCTTGTCGAGATTGGCGCCACAGGCGCGCAGAACGGTCGCGGCAGCCTCATTGTCAAGGAGTGCCAGCAGCAGGTGTTCGACGGTCATGAACTCATGACGTTTCGAACGGGCCTCCTTGAAGGCCAGATTGAGGGTGACTTCGAGCTCGCGGTTTAACATAGCTTCACCTCATACCCAAGTGGTCGGCGATTAACCGTCCTTCTCGATTTCACAGAGTAGCGGATGCTGGCTTTCCCTGGCGTATTGGTTGACCTGCATGGCCTTTGTTTCGGCGATGTCACGGGTAAACAATCCGCACACTGCCCGCCCTTCGGTATGGACGGTCAGCATGATCTTGGTCGCCAGCTCGCGGTTCAGATTGAAGAACGTCTCGAGCACTTCGACGACGAAATCCATTGGCGTGTAGTCATCGTTGAACAAAACCACCTTGTACATCGGTGGCGCCTGCAGGATCGGCTTGGCCTCCTGGACGGCAAGGCCCGCGCCATCGTCCTCGTGCCCGTCCTCATGCGACTGCGGGCGATCCTGATTGAATGTTAGTCGAATCTCACTGAGTACATGCATGGAAAGAATTTCATCATGATCGACAGGTTAAGGTTGTGGGTTGACCGCGCAGGCCCCTCCCGGCGCGGGCGCCGGCTGACCTTGACTATCGGCAAAACGGTGTTACAACCAATAAGAACCCACCGTGGTCGATAAAGATCCGCGCAGTCAACCAGATTTTCTCGCAAGGTTCGTATGCGGATGAAGTGGATGATACTCCAGTGATGGAGTCCTTTGCAGAGGGACATAGGGATGGCAAGCGGTAAAGTCAAGTGGTTCAACAATGCCAAGGGCTACGGATTCATCAACGAGGACGGTAAGACCGATGATCTGTTCGCCCACTATTCAGCGATCCAGATGGACGGGTACAAGACGCTGAAAGCCGGCCAATCCGTGAACTTCGAGATCATCCAGGGCCCCAAAGGGCTTCACGCGACAGAGATCAAAAGCGCCACCAGCACGGTACAGGCCAGCGCCACGAACCCAGGCAGCACCGTCGAAGTCTGATCTCTGAGCTGTCTGCCGGTAAACGAAAAAACCGGTCGCCCCTTTAACAAAGAGGCGACCGGTTTTTTCACGCTTACATGTGCTTGATCAGCGCCTCGCCAAAGCCCGAGCTGCCGACCAGGGTCGCGCCCTCCATCAGGCGTTCGAAGTCGTAGGTCACGGTCTTGGCCGCAATGGCGCCATTGGTGCCCTTGATGATCAGGTCCGCGGCCTCGGTCCAACCCATGTGGCGTAGCATCATCTCGGCCGACAGGATCACCGACCCCGGATTGACCTGATCCTTGCCGGCGTACTTCGGCGCGGTGCCGTGGGTGGCCTCGAACATGGCCACGGTGTCAGACAGGTTGGCCCCCGGCGCGATGCCGATACCGCCCACCTCCGCCGCCAATGCGTCGGACAGGTAGTCGCCATTGAGGTTGAGCGTGGCGATCACATCGTACTCGGCCGGGCGCAGCAGGATCTGCTGGAGCATGGCGTCGGCGATGGCATCCTTGACGATCACCTCGCGGCCGGTCCGCGGGTTCTTGAACTTCATCCACGGGCCGCCATCGAGCAATTCGGCGCCGAACTCGTCGCGAGCCACCTCGTAGCCCCAGTCCTTGAAGGCACCTTCGGTGAACTTCATGATGTTGCCTTTGTGCACCAGGGTCAGCGACTTGCGGTCGTTATCAACGACATATTGCAGAGCCTTGCGCACCAAGCGCTTGGTGCCTTCCTTCGACACCGGCTTGACGCCGATGCCGCAGTCCTGGTCGAAGCGGATCTTGGTGACGCCCATTTCCTCCTTGAGGAACTTGATCACCTTGTTCGCCTCGGGCGAGCCGGCCTTCCACTCGATACCGGCATAGATGTCCTCGGAGTTCTCGCGGAAGATCACCATGTCGACGTCGCCTGGCTTTTTCACCGGGCTCGGCACGCCCTGGAACCACACCACCGGACGCAGGCACACATACAGGTCGAGTTGCTGGCGCAACGCCACGTTGAGCGAACGGATGCCGCCACCGACCGGTGTGGTCAGCGGCCCCTTGATCGACACCACGTAGTCTTTCACCGCATCCAGGGTTTCCTGGGGCAGCCAGGTGTCCTGGTCATAGACCTGGGTGGCCTTCTCGCCGGCATACACCTCCATCCAGGCGATCTTGCGCTTGCCGCCATAGGCCTTCTGCACGGCGGCATCGACCACCTTGATCATCACCGGCGAGACGTCCACGCCGATGCCGTCGCCTTCGATGTAGGGAATGATGGGGTTATCGGGAACATTGAGCGAATGGTCTGCATTGACGGTGATCTTGGCACCATCAGTCGGAACCTTGATTTTCTGGTATCCCATGCTGCACTACTCCGCTTTTCCTGGTGTGATTGGAAATCGTGCGATCCACTGAGCCTAAACCACATCCGCCGACCTGCAAGGCAGGAGCCCGCCAACACCGGCAAACAGGTGGCAAATGCCTGCGGCAACACGCCACATTGCCCCTACGTCTTTGGTCTTATAAATGCGCTGATACCACTTCGCCTTGCTGATTAGCCCAAAGGGTTTGATATACTCCGGCGCGACCATAGGGTCACCGGGGCGAACCCTAGGAAAATGCGGCTCGCCCTTGGTCATGAATGACCACAAAGCCTGGGTCGTTACCGCGGCCCAGCACTTGACGCTCGACTGATGCATCCACCATCACCGCTCGCAGCCTCTCGACTTTCCGCTCATGGCGTCGCCAGGGCGAAGCGCCTACCCTGCGCACCTCGAGACTCGAGTACGCTCAGCACATAGAGAGTTAACCCGCATGCCCACCCGTTCCAAGATCATCTACACCTTCACCGACGAAGCCCCCGCCCTCGCCACCTACTCGCTGCTGCCGATCGTCGAGGCCTTCACTGCCTGCGCCGACATCGCCGTCGAAACCCGCGACATCTCCCTGGCCGGCCGTATCCTCGCCGCCTTCCCGGAGCAACTGGGCAGCGAGAAGCAGGTAGGCGATCACCTGGCGGAACTGGGCCAGCTGGCCACCACCCCTGAAGCCAACATCATCAAGCTGCCGAACATTTCCGCTTCGGTTCCACAGCTGAAGGCCGCGATCAAGGAGCTGCAAGCCAAGGGCTTCAACATCCCCGACTACGCCGACGAGCCGGCCAGCGCCGAAGAGAAAGAATCGCGCGCCCGCTACGACCGCATCAAGGGCAGCGCCGTGAACCCTGTCCTGCGCGAAGGCAACTCCGACCGCCGCGCGCCGCTGTCGGTCAAGAACTACGCCCGCAAGCACCCGCACAAGATGGGCGCCTGGGCCGCCGACTCCAAGTCGCACGTTGCCCACATGACCCAGGGCGACTTCTACGGCAGCGAGAAGGCCGCGCTGATCGAGGCTGACGACAGCCTGCGCATCGAACTGGTCGGCAAGGACGGCAGCACCACCGTGCTGAAAGAAAAGACCGCCGTCAAAGCCGCCGAAGTGATCGACTGCGCCACCATGAGCCGCAAGGCCCTGAAAGCCTTCATCGCCGAGCAGATCGCCGATGCCAAGGCCTCCGGCGTGCTGCTGTCGGTGCACCTGAAAGCCACCATGATGAAGGTTTCCGACCCGATCATGTTCGGCGTGATCGTCGAAGAGTTCTACAACGACGTGCTCGTCAAGCACGCCGCCGCACTGGCCGAAGTGGGCTTCAACGCCAACAACGGCATCGGCGACCTGTACGCCCGCATCAAGGACCTGCCTGCTGAAAAGCAAGCCGAGATCGAAGCCGATATCCAGGCCCTGTACGCCGTTCGCCCGGCCCTGGCCATGGTCAACTCGGACAAGGGCATCACCAACCTGCACGTACCGAGCGACGTCATCGTCGACGCCTCGATGCCGGCGATGATCCGCGACTCGGGCAAGATGTGGAACACCGCAGGTGAGCTGCAGGACGCCAAGGCCGTGATCCCGGACCGCTGCTACGCCGGTATCTACCAGGCCACCATCGAAGACTGCAAGGCCAATGGCGCCTTCGACCCGACCACCATGGGCAGCGTGCCGAACGTTGGCCTGATGGCGCAGAAAGCCGAAGAGTACGGCTCCCATGACAAGACCTTCCAGATCAAGGCCGACGGCGTCGTGCGCGTGGTCGATGGCAAGGGCAAGGTCATCCTGGAGCAGAACGTCGAAGCCGGTGACATCTTCCGCATGTGCCAGACCAAGGACGCGCCGATCCAGGACTGGGTCAAGCTGGCCGTCAACCGCGCCCGCCTGAGCAACACCCCGGCGGTGTTCTGGCTGGACCCGGCCCGCGCCCACGACGGCGTGATGATCGAAAAGGTGCAGCAGTACCTGAAGGATCACGACACCGCCGGCCTGGATATCCGCATCCTGGCCCCGGTCGACGCCATCAAGTTCTCCCTGGCCCGCATCCGCGAAGGCAAGGACACCATCTCGGTGACCGGCAACGTGCTGCGCGACTACCTGACCGACCTGTTCCCGATCATGGAGCTGGGCACCAGCGCCAAGATGCTGTCGATCGTGCCGCTGATGAACGGCGGTGGCCTGTTCGAGACCGGCGCCGGTGGTTCGGCACCAAAGCACGTGCAGCAGCTGGTTGAAGAGAACTTCCTGCGTTGGGACTCGCTGGGTGAATTCCTGGCCCTGGCCGCTTCCCTGGAGCACTTGGGCAACACCTACGACAATCCGCGCGCCAAGGTCCTGGCCAACACCCTTGACCAGGCCACCGGCAAGTTCCTCGACACCAACAAGTCGCCTTCGCGCAAGGTTGGCGGTATCGACAACCGTGGCAGCCACTTCTACCTGACCCTGTACTGGGCAGAAGCACTGGCCGCCCAGTCCGACGACGCCGCCCTGCAGGCGCGCTTCGCCCCGCTGGCCAAGACCCTGAGCGAGAACGAAGCGACCATCGTCGCCGAGCTCAACGCCGTCCAGGGCAAGCCGGCCGACATCGGTGGCTACTACGCCCCGGATGCCGAGCTGACCGCCAAGGTGATGCGCCCAAGCCAGACCCTGAACAGCGCCATCGCCGCACTGTAAGGTTCGCTTGACGTAACAACACAAACCCCGGCCACGCACCGGGGTTTGTGCTTTCTGGGACTGGGTCTGCTGCGCAGCCCCCAGCATGCAAAAGGACAACCCCAATGACCTGGCAACCCCACATCACTGTCGCCACCGTCGTCGAACACGAGGGCAAGTTCCTTTTCGTCGAGGAGTTCAAGGCCGGCCAGCATGTCTTCAACCAGCCCGCCGGCCACCTCGAAGCCAATGAAACCATCACCCAGGCCGCCCTGCGCGAAACCCTCGAGGAAACCGCCTGGGAAGTCGAGCTCACCGGCGTGGTCGGTATCTACCTGTACACCGCCCCCAGCAACGGCGTCACCTACCAGCGCATCTGCTTCGCCGCCCGCCCCGTGCGCCACCACCAGGACCGCGCCCTGGACAGCGACATCGTCCGCGCCGTATGGCTGACCCGCGACGAACTGCTGGCCGAGCCGTCGCGCTGGCGCAGCGAGTTGGTGCCACGCTGCCTCGACGACTACCTCCAAGGCCCACTGCACAGCCTTGACCTGCTGCGCGACTGACGCCGGTTTGATAGAATCGGCGTTTTTCCCCTCTGATACACATCGGTAGCCATGACCAGCCCAGCACTCAAAGACCCCGCCAAGACCCGCGTCATCGTCGGCATGTCCGGCGGCGTGGACTCTTCCGTCTCCGCCCTTCTGCTCATGGAGCAGGGCTACCAGGTGGAAGGTCTGTTCATGAAGAACTGGGAAGAGGACGACGGCACCGAATACTGCACCGCCCGCGAAGACCTGGCCGACGCCCAGGCCGTGTGCGACCGCATCGGTATCAAGCTGCACACCGCCAACTTCGCCGCCGAATACTGGGACAACGTGTTCGAGCACTTCCTCGAGGAGTACAAGGCCGGCCGCACGCCGAACCCGGACATCCTCTGCAACCGCGAAATCAAGTTCAAGGCCTTCCTCGACTACGCCCTGTCCCTGGGCGCCGACCTGATCGCCACCGGCCACTATGTGCGCCGCCGCGACACGGGCGAGCTGACCGAGCTGCTCAAGGGCCTGGACCCGAACAAGGACCAGAGCTATTTCCTGCACGCCGTCGGCGGCAAGGAGATCGCCCGCACCCTGTTCCCGGTAGGCGAACTGGAAAAGCCCGAGGTACGCGCCATCGCCGAGAAACACGGCCTGGCCACCGCCAAGAAGAAGGACTCCACTGGTATCTGCTTCATCGGCGAGCGCCGTTTCAGCGACTTCCTCAAGCAGTACCTGCCGGCCCAGCCGGGCGAGATCCAGACCACCGAGGGTGAAGTGATCGGCCAGCACCACGGCCTGATGTACCACACCATCGGCCAGCGCCAGGGCCTGGGCATCGGCGGCCTGAAAGACGCCAGCGACGAGCCGTGGTACGTGCTGGAAAAGGACCTGTCGCGCAACGTGCTGGTGGTCGGCCAGGGCAACGAGCACCCGTGGCTGTTCTCCCGCGCCCTGCTGGCCTCGGAAATCTTCTGGGTCAACCCGATCGACCTGTCGAGCCCGCGCAAACTTACCGCCAAGGTGCGCTACCGCCAAGCCGACCAGCAGTGCACGCTGGAGCAGACCGCCAGCGGCTACCGCGCCGTGTTCGACGAGCCGCAGCGCGCCGTCACCCCGGGCCAGTCGGTAGTGTTCTATGACGGCGAGGTATGCCTGGGCGGCGGCGTGATCGAAGTCGCCGAGCCCTGGAGCCCGCGCCCATGAACAACCTCCAGGAGCAACTGATTGCCCTGGGCGGCGTGTTCCAGGCCGCCGTGCTGGTGGACCGCATCGCCCGCACCGGCCAGGCCAGCGAAGCCAATATCGGCTGCATGCTCGGCAGCCTGCTGGTGGTCGACCCCAAGGACACCCTGGAAGTGTTCGGCGGCGACGACATCAACCTGCGCGACGGCTACCGGGCGCTGGTCGGCGCCCTGGAGCGCGACCCCAGCAGCCTGCAACGCGAGCCGCTGCGCTACGCCCTGTCGATGCTGGGCCTCGAGCGCCAGCTGAACAAGCGTGGCGACATGCTCGATACCATCGGCAACCGCCTGCCGCAGATCCAGGCCCAGGCCGAGCATTTCGGCCTGGTTCATGAAAACGTCATCGCCTCGAGCGGAGCCTTGTACCAGGACACCCTGAGCACCCTGCGCCAGCGTATCCAGGTGCATGGCGACATGCGCTTCCTGCAGCAGGCCAGCAACGCCTCGAAGATCCGCGCCCTGCTGCTGGCCGGCATTCGCGCCGCGCGCCTGTGGCGCCAGCTGGGCGGGCACCGCTGGCAGCTGGTGTTCAGCCGGCGCAAGCTGCTCAACGAGCTGTACGGGATGATGCGTACCGCCGATTGAAATGAACCGTGGGAGCGGTGCGCCGCCGCTCCCACGCCAGATAACACACGCTTCGAAATGGCCCGACCTTTGGTCAGCCACCCGACCCGGGCGCGTTTTTCATGTATGATATGCGCCCTTCCAAAAGCCTGACTGTCCGAGAACACCCCATGCAGCTCTCCTCGCTCACTGCGGTTTCCCCTGTAGACGGCCGTTATGCCGGCAAAACCCAGGCCCTGCGCCCCATTTTCAGCGAATTCGGCCTGATCCGTTTCCGCGCCCTGGTCGAAGTGCGCTGGCTGCAGCGCCTGGCCGCCCACCCGCAGATCGGCGAAGTGCCGGCGTTCAGCGCCGAAGCCAACGCCGTGCTGGACAGCCTGGCCACCGATTTCAAACTCGAGCACGCCGAACGCGTCAAGGAAATCGAGCGCACCACCAACCACGACGTCAAGGCCATCGAGTACCTGCTCAAGGAGCAGGCCGCGCAGTTGCCTGAGTTGGCCAAGGTCAGCGAGTTCATCCACTTCGCCTGCACCAGCGAGGACATCAACAACCTGTCCCACGCACTGATGCTGCGCGCCGGCCGTGACGAAGTGCTGCTGCCACTGATGCGTCAGATCGCCGAAGCGATCCGCACCCTGGCCCACACCCACGCCGCCGTGCCGATGCTGTCGCGCACCCACGGCCAGCCGGCCTCGCCGACCACCCTGGGCAAGGAACTGGCCAACGTCGTCTACCGCCTGGAGCGCCAGATCGCGCAAGTGGCCGCCGTCCCGCTGCTGGGCAAGATCAACGGTGCCGTGGGCAACTACAACGCCCACCTGTCGGCCTACTCGCAGATCGACTGGGAAGCCAACGCCCGCGCCTTCATCGAAGACGAGCTGGGCCTGGTGTTCAACCCCTACACCACCCAGATCGAGCCGCACGACTACATCGCCGAGCTGTTCGACGCCATCGCCCGCTTCAACACCATCCTCATCGACTTCGACCGCGACGTCTGGGGCTACATCTCGCTGGGCTACTTCAAGCAGAAGACCGTTGCCGGCGAAATCGGCTCCTCGACCATGCCGCACAAGGTCAACCCGATCGACTTCGAAAACTCTGAAGGCAACTTAGGGATAGCCAACGCACTGTTCCAGCACTTGGCCAGCAAGCTGCCGATCTCGCGCTGGCAGCGTGACCTGACCGACTCCACCGTGCTGCGCAACCTGGGCGTGGGCTTCGCCCACAGCGTCATCGCCTACGAGGCCAGCCTGAAGGGCATCGGCAAGCTGGAAGTCAACGAAGCCCGTATCGCCGCCGACCTGGATGCCTGCTGGGAAGTCCTGGCCGAGCCGATCCAGACCGTGATGCGCCGCTTCAACATCGAAAACCCCTACGAGAAGCTCAAGGAGCTGACCCGTGGCAAGGGCATCACCCCTGACGCGCTGCTGACCTTCATCGACGGCCTGGACATGCCGGCCGAAGCCAAAGCCGAGCTCAAGCAGCTGACCCCGGCGACCTACATCGGCAACGCGGTGGCCCAGGCCAAACGCATCTAAGCTGACCGTCGCGTGCAACGCCCGGCCTGGCCGGGCGTTTTTATTCCCGTACGAAAATTACGTTTTTTCAATAGGTTGAACATGAATTCTGATACTCCACTGCAACTGTTGGGCGGCCTCACGGCCCGTGAATTCCTGCGCGACTACTGGCAGAAGAAGCCACTGCTGGTACGTCAGGCCTTCCCTGACTTCGTCAGCCCCATCGACGCCGACGAGCTGGCTGGCCTGGCCCTGGAAGAGGAAGTCGAGTCGCGCCTGGTGCTCGAGCACGGCGAGCGCCCGTGGGAGCTGCGCCGCGGCCCGTTCGCCGAGGACGCCTTCAGCGACCTGCCCGAGCGCGACTGGACCCTGCTGGTACAGGCCGTGGACCAGTTCGTCCCGGAAGTGGCCGAGCTGCTGGAGGAGTTCCGCTTCCTGCCCAGCTGGCGTATCGACGACGTGATGATCAGCTACGCCGCGCCTGGCGGCAGCGTCGGCCCGCACTTCGACAACTACGATGTATTCCTGCTGCAAGGCGACGGCACGCGTAACTGGAAAGTCGGCCAGATGTGCAACAGCGACAGCGCGCTGATCGACCACGCCGACCTGCGCATCCTCGCTGATTTCGAGCAGAGCGACGAGTGGACCCTGGAACCCGGCGACATGCTCTACCTGCCGCCTCGCCTGGCCCATTACGGCGTCGCCGAGAGCGAGTGCCTGACCTACTCGGTCGGTTTCCGCGCCCCGAGCGCCGCCGAAGTGCTGACCCACTTCACCGATTTCCTCGGCCAGTTCCTGCCGGATGAAGAGCGCTACAGCGATGCCGACGCCCAGCCGGTCAGCGACCCGCACCAGATCCAGCACGATGCCTTGGACCGCCTCAAGGCGCTGATCGACAAGCATATGTCCGACAAGGACCTGCTGCTGACCTGGTTCGGCCAGTTCATGACCGAGCCGCGCTACCCTGAGCAGGTTGTCGGTGAAGAGCTGAGCGAGCAGGAGCTGATCAACTACCTCGAACAGGGCGCCGTGCTGATCCGCAACCCAAGCGCACGCATGGCCTGGTCCGAGCTCAACGACGACCTGATGCTGTTCGCCAGCGGGCGCAGCTGCCCACTGCCGGCCAAACTGCGCGAACTGCTCAAGCTGGTGTGCGCCGCCGATGCCCTGCACATCGACAACCTTGGCCAGTGGCTGCAGGACGAAGACGGCCTGATGCTGGTACAACAGCTGGTCATGCAAGGCAGCCTGGGATTCGCCGATGAATAAGATCAGTGTTCGACTGGCCGACTGGCACAAGGACAATGCCGACATCCACCGCATCCGCAGCGCCGTGTTCGTCGCCGAGCAGCACGTGCCGCCGGAGCTGGAATTCGACGCAGAAGACCCGACCGCCGTGCACTTCCTGGCCCTGGAGGGCGACTACCCGATCGGTACTGCGCGCCTGCTGCCTGACGGCACCATCGGCCGGGTCTCGGTGCTCAGGGACTGGCGCGGCTTGAACGTGGGCGATGCATTGATGCGTGCGGTCATTGTCGAGGCGCAGAACCGCGACCTTACCAAGCAGATGCTCAGCGCCCAGGTACATGCCACTCCATTCTACGAGCGCCTGGGATTCCGCGTGGTCAGCGAGGAATTCCTGGAGGCAGGCATCCCGCACGTCGACATGGTGCGGGATTCGCGCGAAATCGCCTGAGCAGTGGGCCGGCTTGCGCCGGCCATCGCCGGCAAGCCGGCTCCCACACCGACCGCGCCCCTCTCAAGCCAAGCGCCGTCGCTGTGGGAGCCAACTTGTCGTGCCGACGAACCGCAGCCCCAGGATCAAGCAATCACGATCTGCCCATCCCCAACCCCCTGCCCCGCAATCCCCACCAGCGTCACGCTGTCCCCGCCGAACTTCAGCACCAGGTCATCCCCCACCTGGCTGGCATGGGCACGCCAGTCCGGCGCGGCGGTGCCGCCTTCCACGCCAATGAATACCAGCCGGTCCTGGCCTGTGAAGTCCAGCACCCGGTCCTGGCCGAAATGGCCGCTGAACAGGAAGGTGTCGCGCCCGCCGCCACCCATCAGCACATCGTTGCCCGAGCCACCGACCAGCACGTCATTGCCGGCGCCGCCCTGCAGACGGTCGTCACCGCCCAGGCCGAACAGCCACTGCCCCTGGTTGCCCGCCACCAACTGGTCGCTTGCCTGGGTGCCGTTGAGCGAGGACGCATAGGGGGTGATCTTGCCGCTTTCGAACAACCCCTGCGCCGCCACCGCGTGACTGACTTCCTTGCTGAAGATCAGCAGGCTGGACTCCTTGCTCACCAGGTTTTCGACATTGCGCACCAGGCTGATGCCGCCCTCGGCGTCACGCACGTACAGCGTGCCTTCGCCATCCCGGGCGATGCTCAGGTTGGCCAAGGCATCCTGCAGCTTCAGGGTGTCATGGCCGGCACCGCCGTCGATCAGGTTGAAACCGCCGTCATCGCGGAAGGTATCGTTGCCGGCCCGGCCTTCGAGGTAGTCGTTGCCGCGCCCACCATGGATCAGGTCGTCCTTGTCCGAGCCGATGATGAATGTGCTGCCCTTGTGCGGCTCGGCATTGCGGTTGAGGTCCTCGACCCAGGTCGAGCCACGGGTCACGTCCGATAGGTTGCTGACCAGGATGGTCGAGTCGCGGCTGGTCCACTGATAGAAGGAGGAGTCCAGCACACGCCCAAGGCCATCGGTGTAGGCCGTCGGCAGGTGCGACAGCCAGGTGGCGATGTTGCCGATGGAGAACGGCAGCAGGTTCCAGGCGTCGGACGCGTAGTGGTCATTGAAGTTGACGATGTTGTTGGTGGCCGAGGCCTTGGCGCCGTCGTGCACGCCCAGGGTGCCCCAGGTTGCCGAGGTGCCGTCGAGCACACGGAACACCGGGTCGTTCTCGTAGCCGATATTGAGCACCTTGCTGGCGTCGGCGGCCTGGGTTGGCGAGGCGAAGGCCACGTAGCGCGCATCCTGGTAGAAACCGCCCCAGCGCGAGCCGCTCAGGTCGGCCAGGCTGTTGACTGCCAGGCCGCCGAGGCTGTGACCACTGACGGTGATATCCGCGCCGCTCAGGCCGTTGGCCTTGGCAAAGGCCGCCACATCGGCGAGCAACTGCCCGAATGCGTTGCCGGCGTAATCACGGGCATAACCTGCCGGGCCGATCGCCGCCAGCAGGTCGTTGATGGCGTCGCCGATGGTGTCGCCCAGCAGGTTCTCGCGTGGGCCGCTGGTGCCGCGAAAAGCGATACCGATAGCGCTGAGCTGGCCGGCGGCATCATAGCGGCCGAGGATCTCCACCTGCGCCGAGGTGTAGCCCGGCGCTTCGCCGTGGAAGGTGCCGCGGGCGTCGGTCTTGCCCTGGTAGCCCAGTTGCGCCGCGCTGATCGGCGACCAGCCGGCGGCCTTGACCTGGGCCAGGGCCCGGGCTTCGGAGTCGGGGTTCCAGGGGATACCGGGGATCACGCCCTGGCTGTCGGTGCCGCCGATCAGCGCCTTGACCAGCGTGGCCGGCAGGCCAAGGCCGAAGCCGTATTTCTGGTAGCCGGCGCTGAAGCCATCGTCGATGCCATGGTAGGCGTAGGTGGCCAGCGCCATGGCGTCCTTGTACAGCGCAGAGGAGGCAGTGCTGTCGAGCTGTCGGTAATCGAATACGGGCATTGGTTTACATCCCTGTTGTTCTTGTAGGAAGGACACCCCAGCGACATCGTCCGGTGACACGACTGACGGGCGAAAGGCAAAGCTGGCACGCATTTGCCACCTCGTCCAACCCGAAGGGATGACGTCCCTGCCAAAGATGCAGGCAAAAAACCTGTACATGCATACAGATAAAACTTGCCTGCACGCCCTGCCTTGCGCATCCTAGGGGGCAACTTTCACGATGAAGCGTTTTCGGCCATGCGCCTCTTTCTCTGCGAAAAGCCCTCCCAGGCAAAAGACATCGCCAAGGTCCTCGGCGCCCAGCGCCGCGGCGATGGCTGCTGGCAAGGCACCGATGTCTGCGTGACCTGGTGCATCGGCCACCTGCTGGAGACCGCCCCGCCGGACAGCTACGACGAGCGCTACAAACGCTGGACCCTAGAAGACCTGCCGATCATCCCGAAAAAATGGAAGATGACGGTCAAGCCCAAGACCGCCAGCCAGTACAAGGCGGTCAAGCGCCTGCTGGGCGAAGCCCGCGAACTGGTGATCGCCACCGATGCCGACCGCGAGGGCGAGATGATTGCCCGCGAACTGGTCGAGCACTGCCGTTACCGCGGGCCGATCCAGCGCCTGTGGCTGTCGGCGCTGGACGATGCCTCGATCCGCAAGGCCCTTGGGCGCCTGCTGCCCGGCCAGGAGACCTTCAGCCTCTACCATTCGGCCCTGGGCCGCTCGCGGGCCGACTGGCTGATCGGCATGAACATGAGCCGCCTGTTCACCCTGCTCGGCCGCCAGTCCGGCTATCAAGGCGTGCTGCCGGTGGGCCGGGTGCAGACTCCGACACTGCGCCTGGTAGTGGACCGCGACCGCAGCATCGCCGATTTCGTACCCGTGCCGTTCTGGGCCATCGACGTGCAGCTGGAAAGTGCGGGCGCCGTGTTCAACGCCCAATGGCGCGCCCCCGAGGACGCCTGCGACGATCAGGGCCGCTGCCTGAAACAGGACCTGGCGCAACAAGCCGCTGCCGCCATGCAGGCTGCCGGCAGCGCCCGGGTGCTGAAGATCGCCACCGAACGGGTGCGCGAAGCCGCGCCGCTGCCCTTCGACCTCGGCACCCTGCAGGAACTGTGTTCAAAGAAGCTCGGCCTCGGCGCCCAGGAAACCCTGGACATTGCCCAGGCCCTTTACGAAACCCACAAGCTCATCACCTACCCGCGCAGCGACAGTGGGTACCTGCCCCTCAGCCAGCATGGCGAGGCCGCAGCCATCCTCGCCGCCTTGCAGCGCGCCGACAGCAACCTCGCGCCACTGCGGGACCACCTGGACCCACAGCGCCGTTCACGGGCGTGGAACGACCAGAAGGTCAGCGCCCACCACGGCATCATCCCCACCGCCGCCGCCAGCGACCCGGCGCGCCTGCCACCCAAGTACAAGGCGGTGTACACCCTGATCCGCGCTCGCTACCTGGCGCAGTTCCTGCCCAACCATGAGTACGACCGCACCCAGGCCGAGTTCGATTGCGCCGGCCATGCGTTGCGGGCGGTGGGCAAGCAGATCGTCGAACCGGGCTGGCGCCGGGCATTGCCTGAGGCGCTGGCCCCGGCCAAGGGTCGCGAAGCGCCACTGGCCCAAGTGCTGCCGGCGTTGCGCGAAGGCCAGGACTGTTCAGTGCGGGATCTGCAATTGAAGGACCTGTGGACCCAGCCCCCCAAGCCTTTCACCGAAGGCGACCTGATCAAGGCGATGAAGAACGTCGCCAAGCTGGTGGACGACCCCAGGCTCAAGCAGAAGCTCAAGGAAACCACCGGCATCGGCACCGAGGCGACGCGCGCCAGCATCATCCAGGGCCTGCTCGACCGTGGCTACCTGGTCAAGAACGGCAAGGCCCTGTCGGCCACGCCTGCCGCCTTCAGCCTGATCGACGCCGTGCCCCGGGCCATCGCCGATCCTGGCACCACGGCGATCTGGGAGCAGGCGCTGGACATGGTGCAAAGCGGGGAAATGAGCCTGGAGGAGTTCGTCGCCCGGCAATCGGCGTGGATGGGCAAGCTGGTGCAACGCTGCAGCGGCATGCGCCTGACCATCAGCGGGCCGGCGGCGGGCAAAGCCGCGGCACCTTGGAAGAAGAAGCGCAAAAGCGCTGGCAAGGGCAAGTCAGCAGCCGGCAAACCCCGACAGCCGCGGCGCAAGGCAGCTACCTAGCACAATGACGCCATCTACTGGCGAAATGAAAATCCTCTGCTATTTTTTCATGAAAATAATCATAAAAAATTTCACGAGGCCCCGGCATGTTCAAGCAATCCGCCCAGCACGTCGCCAGCTACTACGCCCGCACCTACCCCGCCACCATCCCTTTGCGCCCCACCCTGCAGGGCGCCCACGACACCGACATCCTCATCGTCGGTGCCGGCTTCAGCGGCCTGCATACGGCCCTGCGCCTGACATTGGCCGGCCAGCGCGTGACCCTGCTGGAAGCCAGCCGGGTGGCCTGGGCCGCCTCGGGGCGCAACGGTGGCCAGGCACTGCTGGGCTGGTCGTGCGACATGCCCCCGCTGGAGCGAGCCCTGGGCCTGGAGCGCAGCCGGCGCCTGTGGGACAGCATGTGCTGGGCCGCCGGCGAGCTGCGCGAACTGCCCCTGCGCCATGGCTTCGACGTCGATTACCGCCTGGGCAGTCTGTGGACCGCCGTGTTGCCGCGCCGGGTAAAACTGCTGGAGGACGCCCGGCGTGAAGCACAGGAGAAGCTCGACTACGACTGCCTGCGCCTGATCGACCGCGAGGAACTGTCCGAGTGGGTCGACAGCCCCCGCTACCAGGCCGCGCTGTACGATCCCAATGGCGCCCACCTCAACCCGCTGAAGCTGGCCCAGGGCCTGGCCGCCGTGATCGAAGCGCATGGCGGGCGGATCTATGAGCAGAGCCAGGTGATGGGTTACCAGGAACACGCCGACGGCTTCGCCGCCCGAACCGATCAGGGCGAGGTGCGCAGTCGCGTAATGGTGCTGGCCTGCAACGCCTATATCGACCGCCTCGACCGCACGCTGTCGCGTCGTCTGCTGCCGGTGGGCTCATACCAGGTGGCCACGGCGCCGCTGGACGCCGACTTCGCCGCCTCGCTGCTGCCACGCAACAGTTGCGTGATCGACAACCAGTTCGTCCCCGACTATTTCCGCCTTACACCCGACCACCGCTTGCTGTTCGGCGGTGGCTGCACGTACCTCGGTGGCATCCCCAAGGACGTCGCCGGCGCCACCCGGCCGTACCTGGAACGGGTGTTCCCACAGTTGCAAGGGGTCGCCATCGAGCATGCCTGGGGCGGCCACATCGATTGCAGCATCCAGCGCACGCCGGATATCGGGCGCCAGGGCCAACGTTACTGGCTGCAGGGTTTTTCCGGCCACGGCGTACTGCCGACCCTGGCCGGTGCACGCGCGGTCAGCGACGCGATCCTCGGTGACGACGACCTGCTGAAGCTTTACCAGGGCATCGATAACGGCCGCTTCCCCGGTGGCGACCTGCTGGCCGCGCCGCTGGAGGCGGCGGCCAAGGCCTGGTACAGGATGCGCGATCATGTCTGACGATATCCAAACCCTCGCCCGCCAGGTCCGCGACCTGCGCAAGCATCGGGGGTTGACCCTCGACGAGCTGGCAACTCGCGTCAAC
Organism: Pseudomonas soli; assembly: GCF_021283165.2. Taxonomy (NCBI): domain Bacteria; kingdom Pseudomonadati; phylum Pseudomonadota; class Gammaproteobacteria; order Pseudomonadales; family Pseudomonadaceae; genus Pseudomonas; species Pseudomonas soli. The sequence continues at coordinate 2,335,975 of NZ_CP128543.1, read as the reverse complement.
CGCTCGCTGGGCTTCCTCTCCCAGGTCGAACGCGGCCTGTCGCGGCCGACGGTGGCCGACCTGACCGCCATCAGCGAAGCGCTGCGCGTACCGACCACCTATTTCTATCAGGCCGTGCCGCCCCGCGAGATCGACTGGGTGACCCGCCCCGGCGAGCGACGCACCCTGTACTACGCCGCCGGGGTCACCGACGTGCTGGTCTCGCCGACCCTCAATGGCCGCTTCGCCATGCTCGAAAGCCACCTGGCGCCCGGTGCCAGCAGTGGCGAGGGGCATCTGGACGACAGCTCGGAACAAGGCGGTTTCGTCCTCGAGGGCGAGCTGACCCTGTGGCTCGAGGGCCGCGACGACGCCGTCACCCTCAGGCCCAACGACAGCTTCCAGCTGCCACCCCACAGCCAGTTCCGCTACGCCAACCTGACCGCCCGAACGACCCGGGTTCTCTGGGTCTTCCGTTGAGAGCATGCCAATGACAAGTACAACAGGCTTCCCCGACCTGCTCAGCGAAGTGCGCGCCTTCCGCGCCCGACACCCCGACGTGCGCTACGTTGACCTGATCAGCCTGGACATCCCCGGGCATTTCTACGGCAAGCGCTACCCCATCGACATGCTGGAAAACGTCGCCGCCGGCAGCCCGCTCAAGCTGCCGCAGAACTGCGTACTGCTCGGCGTGCAGGGCGGGCTGTTCCCGATCGGCGACTACTGCTTCAACGACGGCGACCCGGACGCCCCGCGCCGCCTGGTACCCGGTACGCTCAAGCCGGTGAACTGGGAGCGAGAGCCGCTGGGGCAGATGCTGATCACCTCGGACGGCACTGCGGCGCCCATCGAATTCGAACCCCGCGAGGTGCTGGCCCGCGTCCTGCAACGCCTCGAAAGCCGAGGCATCCGCCCGGTGGTGGCGTTTGAACTGGAGTTCTACCTGTTCGACAGGACGCTGAAGGAGGGCCTTCCGCAGTTCCCCCGCGACCCGGCCAGTGGCGATGCCGACGACCAGCCGAACATGCATATCGAGCGCCTGTCGCGCTTTGCCGACGTACTGCGCGAAATGGTCGAGACCGCCAATGCCCAAGGAGTGGACGCCAATGTCATCACCGCCGAACTTGGCCCCGGCCAGTTCGAGATCAATTTCGGCCATTGCGACGATGGCCTGCGCGCCGCCGACTGGGCGGCGCTGTTCTGCCGCAGCACCCGGGGCGTGGCGCTCAAGCACGGGCTGCGCGCCTCGTTCATGAGCAAACCCTATCTGCACGCGCCGGGCAGCGGCATGCATGTGCATGTCAGCCTGTACGACCCGGCGGGCAACAACCTGTTGTCTGCCGATAACCAACGGCCGCTGCGTCATGCTGTGGCCGGTTGCCTGGCGTTGCTGCCGCATTGCATGCCGATATTCGCCGCCAACCATAATGCGTTTCGCCGCTACGGGGCCATGGTCAACGCCGCCAGCCGCGCCAGCTGGGGCTTCGAGGATCGCGACGCCTGTATCCGCATCCCTGAGTCGGATCCGCGCAACCTGCGGATCGAGCATCGGCTGGCCGGGGCGGATGCCAATCCGTACCTGGTGCTGGCGGCGATCCTGTGCGGCATGGAGCACGGGCTGGATGCCGCGCAGGAGCCCATCGCGCCGCTCAACGAGGACCGTGGCAGCGGGATCGATTTTCCCAAGGACATGCTCGGCGCGGTGGCGGCGATGCGTGGGCATCCGGCGGTCAACGAGGGGTTGGGCGCGGAGTTCGTGATGGTCTATTGCGAGAACAAGCGCCAGGACCAGCTGGCGTTTCTCCATGAGGTCAGCGCGCGGGAGTATCGCTGGTTCCTGTGACATCCCTCGCGGGGCAAGCCCGCTCCCACGCGCTACGAACAGACGTGGGCGCGGGCTTGCCCCGCGATGAGGCGGCACTGGCAACCCCTACCATCCGGGATTACCATGTGCCCCTCTAGCGCGGCCGTTTGCCGCACCCCGCCGTCCAGCCTGCCCGTGCCCTCATGCCCTTCGAACTCACCGTAGAACCGCTCACCCTGCTGATTCTCGCCCTGGTCGCCTTTGTTGCAGGTTTCATCGATGCCATCGCCGGTGGCGGCGGCCTGCTGACGACCCCGGCGCTGCTCACTGCCGGCATGCCGCCGCACCTGGTGCTGGGCACCAACAAGCTCAGCTCGACCTTCGGCGCGGCCACGGCCAGCATCACCTACTACCGGCGCAAGCTGTTCCATCCGGCGCAATGGCGCCTGGCGATCGTCGGTACCCTGGTAGGCGCGTTGATCGGCGCGGTGGTGGCTCACTACATGCCGGCCGAGTGGTTGAACAAGATGCTCCCGGTGATCGTGTTCGCCTGTGGCGTCTACCTGCTGTTCGGCGGAACACCGAAGGCGCCGGTGGATGCCGATGCGCCGATCAAAAGGAAGTGGCAGTTTCCGCAGGGCTTCACCCTGGGCTTCTACGACGGCGTGGCCGGGCCGGGTACCGGTGCTTTCTGGACCGTGAGCACGTTGCTGCTCTATCCCATCGACCTGGTTCGGGCCAGTGGTGTGGCGCGCAGCATGAACTTTGTCAGCAACATTGCGGCGTTGACGGTGTTTGTCATTTCCGGGCAGGTGGATTACATCGTTGGGTTGTGCATGGGGGTGTCGGTGATGGGCGGGGCGTTTTTTGGGGCGCGTACGGCGATCAGCGGGGGTAGCAAGTTCATTCGGCCGGTGTTTATTACTGTGGTGCTGGCGTTGACTGTGCGGTTGGCTTGGCAGCATTGGTTTGGGTAGGGATCAGAAATTTGGCTCTGGCCCTGGCTCGATTGTTTTGATTTTGCATACATCTTCTTGAAATGTATCGACATCTAGTCACCTTTTCGCCTTTACGGCGACCTACTTTTGCTCTTGGGCAAAAGTAGGCAAAAACCGCTGGCTCCATTCATACGGCCCCTACGCTGCGCTCCGGGGTTCCCTCGCTCCGTTCTTGCTCCCGTGGGTACCGCGCTGTACGCCCCATCCTGGGGCGCAGCGCTCGACGGCCATCCATGGCCGTCGCCCCACTACGCAAGAACTCCACTCGGCCTCCTGAAGTCGCAATTGGCGGCGCCTGGAATATTGCGCGCTTAGAAGCAGAGCAAGAGCAAGAGCAAGAGCAAGAGCAAGAGCAAGAGCAAGAGATGAAAATTCAAACCTAGTTAACTGACAGTTAGTTATATATTGGCTGCCCAGCGACAATCGACAGATCAACTAAGCTTCCAACTAGCGACAGCTGCGCCAGTCCAGGCGCCGCTCGTAACTTCGCGACTTCAGGAGGCCGAACGGAGGTCTTGCGCAGCGCTTGACGGGCATGGATGCCCGTCAAGCGCTGCGCCCCAGGATGGGGCGTTCAGCGCGGTCCTCCCGGGAGCAAGGCCGGAGTGAGGGAACCCCGGAGCGAAGCGTAGGGGCCGTATGAATGGAGCGAGCGGCTTTGCCTACTTTGGCCAAGACCAAAGTAGGCCGCCGTAAGGGCGGAAAGGTGAATAAGCGTCGCCATCACAAATGAATGCGCATACAACTTCCAAAACCAACCAACCCAACTAAAACCAGAAACCAGAAACCAGATATCAGGCAGGCAAAACCGGCTCAGACATCCCCAACCGCCGCGCCACATACAAATCAATCAAATACCGCGCAATCGACCGCCCCGCCGGTAAAGGTGGCAACTCATGCACATTGAACCACTGCGCATCCTCGATCTCATCCGCCTGCATGACAATCTCCCCTCCCGCATACTCAGCATGAAACCCGAGCATCATCGAATGCGGAAACGGCCAGCACTGGCTGCCGACGTACTGGATGTTCTTCACCTCGACCGCCACCTCCTCACGCACCTCGCGCACCAGGCAATCCTCGGCCGACTCCCCCGGCTCGGCGAACCCGGCCAGGGTGCTGTAGACCCCGGTGACAAAGCGTGGCGAACGGGCCAAAAGCACCTCGTCGCCGCGAGTAATCAACACGATCATGCTCGGTGAAATCCGCGGATAGCTGCGCAAATCGCACGGCTGGCAGTACATCGCCCGCTCCCAGTGGATCTGCGTCATCGGCTGACCACAGCTGCCGCAGAACCGGTGCTCGCGAGCCCAGGTACCGATCTGCGCGGCGTAACCGAGCACCTTGTACGTATCGAAGTCGCCTTCAAGCATGAACCGCCGCAGCCCCTGCCAGCCGCAACCCGACACTTCGCTGGCACTGCGCAGCTCCAGCAGGAACACCGGCTCGCCGTCCAGGTGACCAATGCCATGCTCGCACAACACGTCCAGGTCCTGGCGCTTGAGCCAGTCACGGGGGAACAGCGCGCCGTTGGCGTCCATCAGGAACCCGTCCGGGCTGCGGGCGACGGCCAGCCCCCCGGTGGTCTGCGGGTCGAGTACTGCGGTTGTCCAGCGTGCTGACATGGTTCGGGTCCCTAAATGGCGCCCGCCACTGTCAGTCAGTCGGCGAACGTCGGTTGCTGTTTGCTCATGTGGGCGGCCATGGCCACGCGCAAGTCTTCGGACTGCAGCATGGCGGCGTTCCAGGTGGCGATGTACTCCAGGCCATCGTCGATGCGATGGTCGCGCATGTAGCTGATCATCTCTTTGGTGCCGGCCACGGCGATCGGTGATTTTGCGGCAATCTCGCGGGCAATGGCAAAGACCCCGTCGAGCAACGCCGCCTGGTCATCATAGACGCGGTTGACCAGGCCGATGCGCAGTGCTTCCTGGGCATCGACCATTCGACCGGTGTAGGCCAGTTCGCGCATGATGCCGTCACCGATGATACGCGGCAAACGTTGCAGGGTGCCGACATCGGCGGCCATACCCATGTCGATCTCCTTGATCGAGAACTGCGCGTCGCTGGCGCAGTAGCGCATATCGCAGGCCGAGACCAGGTCGATGGCGCCACCGATGCAGTAGCCCTGGATCGCCGCCAGCACCGGCTTGCGGCAGTTGTCCACGGCGTTGAACGAACCCTGCAGGCGCAAGATGGTGCGGCGCATCACCCGGGCGTTGCGGCCGACATCCTTGCCCAGCTGTTGAGCCAACGCGGCCAGCATCATCAGGTCGATGCCCGAGGAAAAATGCTTGCCGGCGCCGCTGAGTACCACCACCCTCACCGCGTCGGTGTCGTCGATCCACTGGAAGATCTGGACCAGCTCCTCCCAGAAGGCGGCGTTCATCGCGTTGATCTTTTCCGGGCGGTTGATCTGCACGTGGGCGATGTTGTCGGTCAGTTCGACCTTGAACGCGGTGTATTCGGTCACGGACGGCACTCCTGTGGGGAAAGGATTCACAACGGCGGATCTTAGCGCACCCGCAAGGCGGTGCATGTGCCAAAAGCCGGACTGGACAACTTGCACCCTGACGCACGATCCGGCACCGTGCGCCACTGCTGAATCAAAAGGATACAAATTCATGTCCCGTTCCCTGACCGGTGCCCTCGCCCGCAGCTTCCTGGGCCAGTCGCCGCGTTGGTACAAGGCCGTCATCTGCCTGTTCCTGCTGCTCAATCCCTTGCTGCTGGCGACCCTCGGCCCGGTGGTCACCGGCTGGGTGCTGGTGATCCAGTTCATCTTCACCTTAGGGATGGCACTCAAGTGCTACCCGCTGATGCCCGGCGGCCTGCTGCTGGTCGAGGCGCTGCTGCTGCGCCTGACCACGCCCGAAGCCCTGTACGAGGAGTTGCAGCACAACTTCCCGGTGATCCTGCTGCTGATGTTCATGGTCGCCGGCATCCATTTCATGAAAGAGCTGCTGCTGTTCCTGTTTTCGCGGATCCTGCTCGGAGTGCGCTCCAAGGCGGTGCTAAGCCTGCTGTTCTGCGTGTTGTCGGCGTTTCTCTCGGCGTTCCTCGATGCCCTGACCGTGACCGCGGTGATCATCAGCGCCGCAGTCGGCTTCTATGCCGTCTACCACCGGGTCGCCTCGGGCGCCAATCCGCGCGAAGAGTCGGCGCTGGACAGCGACCATGAGGTCGAGCAGTTGCACCGCGAAGACCTCGAGCAGTTCCGCGCCTTCCTGCGCAGCCTGCTGATGCATGGCGCGGTGGGTACCGCGCTGGGTGGCGTCTGCACCTTGGTGGGCGAGCCGCAGAACCTGCTGATCGGCCATGAAATGGGTTGGCATTTCGCCGACTTCTTCCGCAAGGTCGCGCCGGTGTCGATGCCGGTTCTGGCGGCGGGCCTGGTGACCTGCGTACTGCTGGAGAAACTGCGGCTGTTCGGCTATGGCACGCTGATGCCCGAGCGCGTGCGCCAGGTGCTGGCCACCTACGCCGCCGAGGACGATGCCGCGCGCACCCAGGCACAACGGGTGGCACTGGTGGTCCAGGGTCTGGCCGCACTGATCCTGATTGTCTGCCTGGGGCTGCACATTGCCGAAGTGGGCCTGATCGGCCTGCTGGTCATCGTGTTGATCACCGCCTTCACCGGCATCACCGACGAACATCGCCTGGGCCGTGCGTTCCAGGACGCCATGCCGTTCACCTCGCTGCTGGTGGTGTTCTTCGCCGTGGTCGCGGTGATCCACCAGCAGCAACTGTTCAGCCCGCTGATCGCCTGGGTGCTGGCGCTGCCCAGCGAGCAGCAGCCGGGCATGCTGTACCTGGCCAATGGGCTGCTGTCGGCGATCAGCGACAACGTGTTCGTCGCCACCATCTACATCACCGAGGTCAAGCAGGCGTTCGTCAATGGCGCGATGAGCCGCGAGCACTTCGAGACCCTGGCGGTGGCGATCAACACCGGCACCAACCTGCCCAGCGTGGCCACGCCCAATGGCCAGGCGGCGTTCCTGTTCCTGCTGACCTCGGCGATTGCGCCGCTGATTCGCCTGTCGTATGGACGCATGGTGTGGATGGCGCTGCCCTATACCGTGGTCATGGGCGGCCTGGGCTGGTGGGCGGTGACCTTCTGGCTGTGAAACACGTGGGAGCGGCGCTGCGCCGCTCCTCACTGGCCGGGGCTGGGAACGGCTAACCCGCCCGGTCCCGATCGAACCGCTCGAGATCCGCAAAAGCCGGCAACCACGCTTCGCGCCTGATCACCCACAGTTCATAGGTCGGCGTGAAGCGATCCGGCGCGTCCAGTGCCCCAAGGTGCACCTCCACTTCATCACCGCTGCGCGCGAACACCGACGAGCCGCAATGCGGGCAGAAATACCTGTCGCCGTAGTTCGAGGCTTCCCCGCTGATACTCACGGTCTGCTCGGCGAACATCGCAGAAGCGCCGAACAACGCACCGTGATGCTTGCGGCAATCCAGGCAATGGCACAGCCCGACCCGTCGCGGCCGCCCCTGGGCTTCGATACGTAACTGGCCGCACAGGCAGCCGCCGGTAACCTTGTCCATCACTCACCTCCTCTGGTGGTCCCATGCAATGGTTGAACCTCCACTATCGTTCAAGGTTCCTGTCGATTCATGCCACCCCCGTTCGACTATCCAGCACACCCAAGAGGAGGTTCACCCCATGCGCAAGCTCATCGTCGCCGCCTTCGTCACCCTCGACGGCGTCATGCAGGCCCCCGGCGGGCCGGAGGAAGACACCAGCGGCGGCTTCACATTTGGTGGCTGGATCCCGCCCCTGGCCGACGAGGCCTTCGGCCAGGCCATGCAGACCTTGTTCAGCCAACCGTTCGAACTGCTGCTGGGAAGACGCACCTACGATATCTTCGCCGGGTTCTGGCCAAAGGTCGGGCCCGAGGCGCCGGACCGGCCCTTGGCCGACCTGTTCAATGGCGTGGCCAAGCATGTCGCCACGCACCATCCCGAATCCATCGACTGGCAAAACAGTTACCCGTTGGGCGCTGACGTGCCTGGAGCTGTCCGCGCTCTCAAACAACAGGACGGCCCGACGCTGCTGACCCAAGGCAGCGGCGAACTGGTACGCCAACTGCTAGCGGCGGGCCTGGTAGATGAGCTGCGGTTGCTGATCCACCCCTTGCTTCTTGGGCGTGGCAAGCGCCTGTTCGGTGACGATGCCCAGGCTGTGGCCTTCACATTGGTGGAGTCGAGCAGCACGCCCAAGGGTGTATTGCTCGCCCACTACGTGCGCAGCGGCGAGGTGCAAACGGGATCGTTCTGACCAGTCAGTCGAGCAGGCGGTTGATGGCGCTGGCGAGGCCTGCGTCCGTTTGCCCCGGCGCCTTGTTATCATCCAGGCTCAACCGGGAGGGAACCCATGCTCGACATACGCCGCGCCAGCCGTCACGACGCGCTGGACACGTACGCCATCCGCCGCCAGGCGATCCTGTGGCAGTGCACCGAAGCCTACGATGCCGCCCTGGCCCAGGCCTGGGCCGACGTACCTTTCACCGAAGGTTACGCGGCCCTGGTCGCCGAGCATTTCCACCTCGCCTGCATGGGCGACACGATCGTCGCCACCGGCATGCTCGACCTGGACAGCGGTGAACTGGGTGCCCTGTTCGTGCTGCCGGCGTTCATGGGCCGTGGCATCGCCCGGGCGATGGTCGAACACCTCGAAGGCATCGCCAGGGCCGAAGGTCTGGAGGCGGTCAACCTGGACTCGACCCTGAACGCAGCGGCGTTCTATCGCCGCTGCGGCTACACCGGCGATGCGCTGTCGGTCTACCAATCCCCATTCGGCCTCGAACTGTCCTGCATCCCCATGCGCAAGGTGCTGGTCGGGGTATAAGATCAGGGCCCCCTGCGCCCCGGAGACTCGCCCCATGCTGCCCACCGCCACCTCCCAGCACAGTGCCCGTCGGGTCCGCTTGCAGGCCCTGCGCGGGCGGGTCGGCCTAGGGCTGGTGGCCGGATTGTCGGTGCTGGCCGGCATGACTGACGCCATCGGCCTGCTGGCGCTGGGCGACTTCGTGTCGTTCATGAGCGGCAACACCACGCGCCTGGCGGTGGCCATCAGCCAGGCGGACTTTTCGCTGATGCTGCGCCTGGCCCTGGCGATTCTCAGTTTCGTGCTGGGCAACACCCTGGGCGTATTGCTGGCCCGCCGCTTGCGCCGCCGCGCCGCGCCCTTGCTGCTGATCGTCGCCAGCCTGCTGGCGTTTGCCACGGCCTGGCCTGCCGCCACCACGTTCCCTGCACTAATCGCGGCCACCCTGGCCATGGGCATGCTCAATGCCGTAGTCGAACAGGTGAACGGCCTGCCAATCGGCCTGACCTACGTCACTGGCGCGCTGTCGCGTTTCGGCCGTGGCCTGGGGCGTTGGTTGCTGGGTGAGCGGCGCCACGGCTGGCGGGTACAGCTGGTGCCCTGGAGCGGCATGTTGCTAGGTGCCGCGCTCGGGGCTTGGCTGCAGCAACGGCTGGGCTTGCAGGCGCTGGCGGCCAGTTGCGCCCTGGCATGCGTGCTGGCGCTGGTGACGCTGTTCATTCCGCGAGCCTGGCAACTGGGCTACATGCCGCGCTGAGGGCCTAGAGCTTGCGCTGAACAGCAGGCGCGCAGCCGTCGATAGTCACTATCGAGCACAGCGATTTCCATCGTGCCACTGTGGCCAATAACCTGGGTTCATCGATCCGACAGCCCCCGGAATCATCCCGATGAACACCACCGCCCGCTTCCTCCTCGCCGCTCTGGCCATCGCTGTGCTGAGCGGTTGCGCCAGCCATCCTGAGCTACGCCCCTACAGCGCCGAGGAAGCCCGTCAACTGCAACTCGAAGCATTGCAACGCCAGGGCCTGAGCCAGGAAGAGTACGAACGCCGCAAACTGGCCGTGGTGCGCGCCGATCACCAGCAAGCCATGACCAACGCCGCCAGGGCCACGACCGCGATCAGCGGTTGACCTCGACGTGGTTCAGGAGCGTGAGCAGGTGCTCCTCGGCCGCCACCGGTTTTTCTACGGGCACCTCGCTCCACGGCCTTTTACGGCAACCTTGACCTTATCGCGGCCCCGCTAAAGCTGTTAGCCTTGCCCTGTTCAGGTCACCACGGACAGCCCATGGCCAACCACAAGATCGAAATCCGCCGGCGCAATGTCGAAAAGATCCTGCAAGCCGCCGAGCAGGTGTTCGCCGACAAGGGCTACGCCGCCACCTCCATGGGCGATATCGCCGAACGGGCGCAACTGCCGCGCTCCAACCTGCACTACTACTTCAGCACCAAGGACGACCTGTACCGCGCCGTGCTGCAGGACCTGCTGGATGTCTGGAAGCAGGATGCCCTGTGCTTCGAGCACTTCGACGACCCGCGGGTGGTACTGACCAGCTACATCCGCGCCAAGATGGGCCACTCGCGCTCGCGGCCGCTGGGCTCGAAGATCTGGGCCGAGGAGATTCTCCACGGCGCCCCGCTGCTGAGCCCCAGCCTGGACGAGATCCTGGTGCCCTGGGCGCAGCTCAAGCAGGCGAAGATCCGCAGCTGGGTCGAGGACGGACGCATCCTGCCGGTGGAACCATCGGCGCTGCTGTACATGATCTGGGCGGCGACCCAGCACTACGCCGACTTCGGTTTCCAGGTGACCCTGCTCAATGACGGTGAGCCGCTGTCGGACATGGCGTTCGAGCAAGCTGTGCAGACGGTGACCGGCGTCATCCTGCGCGGCATCGGCCTGGAGCCCTGAGCGGCACCCTTAGCGCCCCAGGTGCTCGCACAAGAAATCGATGAACACCCGGGTCTTGCGCGGCACATGGTTGCTGTTCGGGTACACCACGCTGATCGGCTGCCTCGGCAGACTGTAGTCCGGCAGTACCCGCCGCAGGGTGCCGTCGGCCAGGTCCTGCTCGACCAGCCAGGCCGGCAGCACGGCCACGCCCAGGCCGGCGCAAGCCATCGCCCGGATGGCGTGCGACGCATTGGACTGGTAGGCCACCCGGCCGACGACGCTTGCACTCCCCGCCTGCGCGCTGTGCAAGGTCCAGGCGGTCGGGCCCTGTAGATTGCTGTTGGCAATCCAGGGTGTTTCCGTCAGTGCCTCGGGCCGTTCGATGGCATGGCGGGCGAGAAAGGCCGGGGCAGCCACCACCACAATGTCGTATTCGGCCAGCTGGCGACTGCGCAGGTTCGAATCCGGCAGCGCGCCAAGGCGCACCACCAGGTCGAGCCGTTCGGCAATCAGGTCGCTCAGCGACGAGTCGGTATCGTAGCTGAGTGACAACGCCGGATAGCGCGCGGCGAACAGCGGGATCAGCGGCAGGATGAAGCGCTCACCGTACTCCCCGGTGGTGCTGATGCGCAGCTTGCCCGATAGGCCGTTGTGCCGGTGCAGCACACTGGCGAAGGCGCCCTCGACATCGCTGACGATCACCTTGAAATCTTCATAGAAACTTTGGCCGGTTTCGGTCGGGGCGATAGCACGGGTGCTGCGCGCCAGCAGCGTCACCCCCAGAGCCTGCTCCAGCGCCTTGACGTGCTGGCTGGCCATGGCTTTGCTGATGCCGAGAAAGTCCGCCGCCTTGGTGAAGGAGCCGAAATCGACCACCGCCAGAAACGTCTGCACCCGGTTGAGCTGGGTGTGGAGGGCCGTGCGCGGCATTGTTCACTTCCATCAAACAGAGTTTCAAGGGTAGCGACATCGACAGGGACAGTCCACGACACCTACTCTGCGCGTCGAAAAGGAGTGGCAATGACGTACCGGTATCGCGTGGCAACGATCTTCCTGATGGGGTTCTTCATCGACTGCATCAACCTGTTCATGCCGACCGTGGCGTTGCCACGGATCGCCGCCGAGTTCGCCATTGGCAACGCCAGCAGCGCATGGGTTGGCAATGCCTACATGCTCGGGCTGACCCTGGCCGTGCCGGTGAGCACCTGGCTGGCCAATCGCTGGGGCGCACGGCGGCTGTTGAGCGCCGCCATGCTGGCGTTCAGCGTGGCGATGTGGGGCTGCGGCGAAGCGCAGAGCTTTGCTGCATTGATTACCTGGCGCCTGGTCCAGGGCATGGCCGGTGGCTTGCTGATCCCCGTAGGACAGGCGCTGACCTTCGAGCTCTTCCAGGGCCCGGAGCGCGCCCGCGTGTCCACCCTGGTGATGGCCGTTGCGCTGCTGGCGCCGGCGCTGTCACCCACCCTTGGCGGATTGATCGTCGACCATGGCCGCTGGCCGTGGGTCTTCCACAGCAACATTCCGCTGACCCTGGTGACGGCGGCGCTGGCCTGGGCCTGGCTTGACCAAGCGCCGGGACCGACAGCGCCACGCCCGGACTTCAAGGGATTGCTGCTGGTCAGCGCCGCCCTGGCCTGCCTGCTGCTGGGCCTGTCGCTGTATGGTGCCGGCCATGGCGCCCTGCTGGCCATCGCCTGCCTGCTGGCGGGTGTATCCTGCGCCCTGCTGTACCGCACCCACTACCAACGCGCGGCGACAGGCATCGTCGAACTCAAACTGCTAGCCAGCCCGCGCCTGCGGGTCTCGATGCAGGTGTACCATGCGATCCCCGGGGTCTTCACCGGGGTCAACCTGTTGAACATCTTCTATCTGCAGGATGTGCTGCAGCTGAGCGCCCAGGCCACCGGCCTGTTCATGCTGCTCTACGCGGCCGGGGCGTTCGCCGCCATGTTGCTGGCCGGCCGCCTGTACAACCGCGTCGGTGCCGCCCGCCTGTTGCTGCTCGGCATGCTCATGCACAGCCTGGGTATCTGCCTGCTGGTCATGGTCGAGACGCCGGCGGACAACGCCCTACTGATGGCGGCCTACGGCCTCATGGGCATCGGCGGCGGCATCGGCGCCAACACCGCCCAGACCACCGCGCTGCTCGACTTCGGCGGCGAGCGGATGCAGCAGGCCAGCGTGCTGTGGAACCTCAATCGACAGATGGCCTTCAGCGTCGGCGCCGCCTTGCTGCTGATGATCTTCAACCTGTTGCTAGCAGGCCTGAGCACGCCGGACGCCTATCACCTGACCTTCAGCCTGGCCGCGCTGCTGGGGCTGGCGCCACTGATGACACTGCACACACTACCCCCGGAGAACCCTCGCCATGCCTGACCACGCGATTGCCCGCGCCGAGCGCAGCATTCATCACGTCCATGAGCTGATCCACAGAATCTTCACCCGCCCAGCGGCCGAGACCCAGGCAGTGCTCGGCGGGCTGATGGCGGTGTTCGCCGATGATTTCAGCATGGTCGGCACGGCGGGCACGGTGGTGACCCGCGCCCAGGTGGAGCAACTGTTCAAGGGCGCGGCCGGCGCACGACCGGGCCTGGAGATCGAGATCAGCGAGGTGCGGGTGGTCTGGCAAGCTGGGGTGAACGTGGCGGTGCGCTACAAGGAAATCCACCGATTGCAGGGGATGGTTCAGGCTCGCTACTCACTGGCACTGTTGGAGTGCAGCAATCGCGGCGTGGTGTGGCGCTGCTTGCATGAAACCGCGACTGCCTAGGCGTTTGCGCTCCTGCGACCCCTCGTCAATCATCCAGACAAGGACTGCTCCACAGCGCCATGCGTGCGCTCGAACTGCAACGGCGTCACCGTGACATGGCCACGCGCCAGTTCCGCCATTTCGCTGCCGGGCTCATCCTCGGTGCGGTGATTGTTCAACTGCAGCCAGTGGTACTCGAAGTGCCGCGGGTCGACCTCGGTACGCACCGATATGCTGTTCAACGGCCCGACGCCCTGGCGCGTCACTTTCAACGGCCGTACGGCCTCCAGGGCACAGTCAGGGAAGTTGACGTTGAGACAGGCATCGGCCGGCCATGGCATGTCCAGCACACCGAGAATCACCTCGGGCGCCAGGTTCAGGCCGATGTTCCAAGGCACCGCTTCGCGGTCGCTGTAGGCCTGGCTCAGGGCGATCGAGCGCACGCCCAGCAGCAACCCGGTCATCGCCGCGCCGACCGTTCCGGAGAACACGGTTTCAGTGCCCAGGTTCGCCCCACGGTTGATTCCGGACAACACCAGGTCGGGCCTGGCGCCCTTGAGCAGGTGCCCCAGCGCCAGCGCCACGCAGTCGCCCGGCGTGCCGGTGACGGCGAAGCGCCGCTCGCCATGACTGCTCACTCGCAGCGGCGCGTGCAGGCTCAGCGAGTGGGAGGTGCCGCTCTGGTCGCGGTGGGGAGCCACCACCCACACCTCCCTGGCCAGCCCTGCCGCCACCTGTTCCAGCACGGCCAGGCCGGGCGCGTCGATGCCATCGTCGTTGGTCAGCAGAATGCGTTCGAATCGGTAGGTCATGGTTAATCCTGTGAAGTTGCCGGTCAAAGTTGCCCCGGCAACGATAGCTCAGACATGCTCCTCCACCCGTCCGACCGCACGCACGCCCTGCTTCCACTCGAGCCCATCGGCACAGCTGGCGGCGTGGCGGCCATTGATCTCCAGCGCGGAGGTGAAGAAGAACTGGCCCACTGTCAGTTCGCCCACCGCATGGATCTGCCGGGAGCTGCCGGTACGGCCCTGCACGCGATAGCTCGTCGGGTCGATGCAGATCCCCCCCTGTGGATGGCGGGTGACCGTGCCATTGTCCAGCAAGGCAGCCAGCAACGGCGAGTCCAGCAGGTCGACGTCGCGCGGGGAACCGATGGCATGAATCAGCCGGTCATAGACATGGCGCCAGCCGCTGCCCTGCAGGACCAGCCCGTCGCCGCCCGGCTGCGGCGCGGCGAACGGACCGGTGACGAACTCCAGCTGGCCACTGCGCAGATAGCTGAGGATCTTGCGCGCATTCTGCGCCGGGATGGAAACCCGATAGGCCATGAAGAAGCTGAAGTACTCGCGCAGGAAGCGCGCCTGCGCGGCATCATCCAGTGCCTGCCAGATGTCCTCGACGAATTCGTTGGTGGCATAGAGGATTGCCTGCCAGATACGCGGTGAGCGGGCGTTTTCGAGTTCCCCTTCGATGAAAGAGGCGATGTCGGCCGGCGGCGCGGGCATGGGGATGACCGCGCTGGCCTTGCCCGGGTCCTGGAAAGCCAGCTCCTTGCGGAACAGGCCGACCAGGTCGCTGATCTGCAAACGGCCGTTCTGTGCCACCAGCGCATGGACGCCTTCACGGGTCAGGTAGCGCAGCGTGACCGGCTCCTGGGTGCCCCGCACCACGGGAAAGTAACCACTGCGCGAATGCATGCGGATGGGGCCTCTATGCCCCCGTTCGATCAACGCGATGACGGTGTCGATGGCGCTCAGTCGCGCGCCGACCACCGCCACCCGCTCGTGGGGCGCCACCACGCGCAGCAGACGGGAAACTGGATACGGCGTGTCCAGCACCCGTGGATCGCCGGACAATTCTGGCTTTTTGCCCAGCGGGCCACAGCACAGCACGACCTTGCCGGTCGGCAAGCTGAGGCCGCAACGGGTGCGCAGGGTTTCCACGCCATCGATCAGGTCGATCGCGCAGACCTCTGCCTGCAACTGCACCAGCTGGCAGCCCAGGGTCGCGCCACGCAATACGATCTGCTTGAGCTGATGCTGCAGATAGATACCAAACAGCGCCCGAGGCGCGAACCCGTCCGCCTCGGGGCGGAAATCGGGGTACGCGCGGCGCCAGGCCTGCGGGCTCTGCTGCAACCACTGCAGGAAATGCCCTGGCAGATGCGGGTATGGCGTGATGAGACCGGTCCTGGTGTTGAGCAGGTTGCTCTCCAGGTCAGCCTCGTAAGCCGCGCCGCGGCCGAAGTCATCCCGTTTCTCGAACAGGTGGATGACGCCGGCCGGCGCGCTGCCGGCGGCCACACGATCCAGATGGCGCTGCAGGAAGGCGATGGCCGTCGCACCGCAGCCGACGATTGCAAAGGCGTTTTTCATCAACTTGCGTCCCTCTCCAGTATTGCTTCCCTGTCCACGGATTGCGTTCCAGCCTCAGGCGAACTCGCCCAGGAAAGTCTTGATGCGCTCGGCACCGGCCAGGACTTTTCCGGCGTCGCCGGAATACGACAGCCGGGCATGCCCCGCCGTGCCGAAGAAACTGCCAGGGATCAGGGCAACGCCGAACTCCTTGAGCAGCACGTCGCAGAACGACTCGTCATCACCGATCATCTGGCCGCGGAACGACCGGCCCAGCGCCTGGCCGATGTCGAGAAACAGGTAGAACGCTCCGGCAGGCTCGCAGAAGCGCAGCAACGGCGCACCGCGCAACACTTCGAGCAAGGCCTCACGCTGCCCGGCCAGACGCTGCCGGGCGGCAATGGAGAAAGCCTGGTCACCCTCCAGTGCCGCTGTCGCCGCCGCAGCAGCGGGGGCCGGCAGGTTGGAGATCGAGTTGGAATTCAGCGTGGTGACCGCATCGGCGATGCGTCGATCCGCCGCCAGCAAGCCGACCCGCCACCCCGGCATGCCGTAGAGCTTGGAAACGCTGTCGATCTTGATGATGCGCCCGGCAAGATCCGGCGCCACCGTCAGCAGGTCGGGACAGCTGTCCATGTCATAGATGAAGCGCTGGTAGACGTCATCGCAAATGATCCAGACGTCATGTTTGCGCAGGACTTGCGCCAGCCCCAGGAGCTCCTCGGCCGAATACACAGCGCCCGTAGGGTTCCCGGGGGAATTGAGCAGCACCACCCGCACCTGTTCGTCGAGGGCCTGTTCCAGCGCCTGGGGGGACATCTTGTAGCCGCTGTGCGCGGTGCAGCGCACATCGACGACATCCGCCCCGACCAGTTCGGCGATATCGAAATAGGTTGGCCAGCACGGGGTCGAGACCAGCAGTTTGTCCCCCGGTCGGATGATCGCCCGCAGCACGCTGAACAACAGGTGCTTGGCGCCGAGGCCCGCGACCAGGTTGCGCTCGTCGAAATGCGTATGGCCAAGGCGACGCAGGTAGCCAAGGTAAGCCTTGAGCAACGCCGGGTCGCCACGACTGGCGCCATAGCCACCGGTGTCCTCGTGGGCCGCCCGCACCGCCGCCTCGACGATATGGGGCGCCGGCAAGAAGCCAGGTACGCCGACCCCAAGGTCGATGACCGGTTGTGGCGCTTCACTGACCTTCTGCGCCACCCCGAGGATCGGACAGAATCGAGCGAATTCCAGATCTGGTGAAAGCGAAGGCATGCAGGATTCTCCAGAAATTCCGTTTCAAGCGGCGCGCACGGCAGAGCGACCACGCGCCATTAGCGCAGCCATGTGGGTGGCCGTCGCGGTGATGATGTCGAGATTGCCGGCACTCGGATCAAGGTAGTCCCCCGCCCCCTCGACCCGCACCATGGTGAACAGGCGGCCTTCGCTGTAGTGCAGGTCGACGATCACCTCGTAGCCCGGAACGGCCTCGCGCACCAGCGCCACGGCCCGCTCCACCTCGCGTCGGGTGGCGGCCAGGTCGACTTGGGCGATCAGTGCCGAGACCGCCGTCTGCATGTAGACATTGGGCTTGGCCGGGTTGATGTTAAGGATCGCCTTGACCTGAGTGCAGCCGGTGAAGCGACGCAGCGCCTGCTCGGTGGTGGTGATGTAGTTGCTCAGGTTGCGG
This sequence comes from Pseudomonas soli, assembly GCF_021283165.2. Classification (NCBI taxonomy): domain Bacteria; kingdom Pseudomonadati; phylum Pseudomonadota; class Gammaproteobacteria; order Pseudomonadales; family Pseudomonadaceae; genus Pseudomonas; species Pseudomonas soli. The sequence goes on along the minus strand of NZ_CP128543.1, from coordinate 2,318,685 downwards.
CGGGTGGCGGGGCCTGCGCTTTCGGCGCTGATCGACGACACCACCTCGATATAGCGCACCCCAGGGTTGGCCCGGGCGATGGCGGCTGCCAGCGGGATCGAGGCCTGGCCACCACAGGTGATCATGTTGACGTTGCTCGCTCCGGTCAGCTCCAGGCCGTTGAGCGAAGGCACGCACAGTTGACCCAGGGCTGCCGGGGTGAGGTTGATGATCACCTTGCCGGCCTCGATCAGGCGCGGCGCATGGCGCTCATGGTCGGTGGCCGAGGTGGCGTCGAACACCAGGTCGAACTCGCCGATCCGGGCGAACAGACCTTCGATACCGTCGGCGGTGATGGCGACCCCGCGCTCACGGGCGAAGGCAAGGCCCGCTGAGTGTGGGGAGCGTCCGGCGACCAGCGTGCAGTCCAGGTCCGGATGGGCCAGGACCTTGCACAGGATGTCGCAACCGATGTTGCCGCTGCCGATGATGGCGGTTTTCAGGGACATGAACGCACTCCAGAGTCAGGCAACGGAAGGTTGCGAAAGGCGGCTGGCCACCGAGATGATCAGGTCTTCCTGGCCGGCTACCGCATTGCACTGGGCCAGGGCTTCGTAGATTCGCCGTGGTTCGACGCCGAACTCGCTGGCGGCGCGCGCGACATGTTTTTCGAAACCACTGCACACGCCGTACAGGCCACTGATCAGGTTGGCGGTCTTGACGACCGTGGGCGTGCTGACCGGGGCGATGCTCTCCAACTGCTCGATGGCGCGGCACAGGGCGAAAATGTCCACGCCGGTGGCGAAGCGGTAACGCTCAAGCACCGCGCACAGGGTCTCCAGCTGGGTGTTGCCGGCACCGGCACCGAAGCCGCGCATGCAGCCGTCGACGATCGTCGCCCCGGCCTGGACCGCGGCCAGCGAGTTGGCGATGGCCAGGCCCAGGTTGTTGTGGCCATGGAAGCCCACCGGAATCGAAAGTTCGCTGCTGAGCAAGGCAATCCGCTCACGGGTGCTGTCCGGATCGAGGTGGCCAGCCGAATCCATCAGCACGATGGCGTTGGCACCATAGCCCTGTTGTTTCGTCGCCTCCTCGAGCAACCGCTCGGGGCTGGCCATGTGGCACATCATCAGTACGCCATGCACATACGCGCCGTTGGCGCGCGCATGCTCGATATAGCTTTCGGTCACGCTCGCCTCGGTGCAATGGGAGGCGATGCGCAACACCTCGACACCGATCCGCAGCGCGGTATCGATATCGTCCAGCCTGGCGAAGCCTGGAATCATGTGGATGCCCAGGCGCGTGCGACTGAGGTTGGCGCGCGCGGTCTCGAGCATCTCGGTGTCGGCGTGGCGGGCCAGCCCCAACTGCAGGGACGATGCTCCCAGGCCATTGCCGTGGCCGACCTCGACCACGCTCAGGCCGCAGCTGTCGACTGCACGGCAATAGGCGGCGATATCTTCCAGGCTCAACGAATGGGAGACGGCATGGTTGCCGTCGCGCAGGGTCGGATCATGAATGGCGATTGCAGCGGTCATCGAGATCAGGTCCTTGTGATCGAAGGTTCAGTTGCGCGGTGCGTCGGTAACCGGTTCGGGCTGGAGCAACCGCTTGGGCAGGAACGCCGGAGAGATATGAATGATCGACATGCGCACCACGTGGTTGAGCATGACGAAGGCAGGATCGAGCTTGAGCAACAGGGCGGCCGCGGTCATCACCTCGACACCGCCCGGCACCCAGGACATGAACAGCGCCAGGAAAGGTTTGCCGGTGAGCTGGGCGGCGAGCGCGGCCACCAGCAAGGTGGTGCAAAACGTCAGCGTGGTCACCACCAGGCCAGCACGCACGTATCGCAGTACGTCTCCCAAGGTGATGTCGCGCAGGCGAATACCGATCAAGCCACCCAGCAGGATCAACGCCACCATCGCCACCGGGTCGGGCACGTGCAGGTTGACCGACGGCATGCCGATGTTGACGGCGGCCGCACAGACCAGGCCGGTAAGCATGTACGGCGCGGGCACATCGAAGCGCTCCAGCAGATAGCCGGCGGCGACCGCGACCAGCGCCACCGGGACGATCCGCAGGTAGTCGCCCAGGGTGCCGGTGGCCGGCACCGCACTGTCGCCATGCCCGCCTGCGATCAGCGTCACCACCAGCAACAGCGCCAATAATCGGACGATATGCACGAAGGCGATTCGGCCAGAGGCCGGTCCCTCCTCCCCCGACACCGTCATCACCGCCGCCATGGCGCCGGGAATGGCACTGAGCAGGCTTTCGATATGGCCCCACTTCTCCATGCGGCGCAGCCAGTTGTAGCCCACCAGGATCTGTGTGGTCATGCACACCAGCAGCCCGAGCAGAATGCTGAAGTCAGTGAGCTCGTGCATCATCGAGGCGGTGACCGTGGAGCCGACACTGATCCCCAACAGCAACTGCACGGTGGCCACGAACGGGAATGGCATGCGCATGCGCACGCCCCACTTGCTCAACGCCGTGACCGCGCAGATGGCGCCGATCAGTTCACCGAGCGGCAGCCCGCTGAGAAATCCCAGCCAGGCCCCCAGGGCCGCGACCGGAATGGGGATGAGGCTCTCGATCAAAGGTTTCATGGCATCGTCACCTGTCTGCAGGCATGACCGTCCCGACTGGCGGCACGGTCAGCAAAAGTGATTGAGGAACAGGACAGTCAAGCGGCTAGACGGCGGCCGCTTCGTTGCCCGCCCAGTCGCAGCTTTCGTGGAACCAGCGCTCGACTTCGCCAAGCCGCAGTTGCAGCTCACGCTCGTTGCGCCCGGCGACGATGGCATTGAGGATTTCCGAGTTGGTGAACTCCATCGACCGGTAGGCGGTCATCCTGCTCGCCGATATGCGGTACTCCAGCACGCCGTCGAGCGGGCAGTCGCTCGGCACCTCGCGCAACAGGCCGACTCGCGGTGGAATGCTGATGTGCCCGACCATCTGCCGCGGTTCGATCATGGACGCCGGACGATACGCGGGATCGCGCAGCGCGCGCAGGAAGGTCATGCGCGGGTCCAGGCCCCAGGCATGGCTGATCTCCTGGTTGAAGAACACCCCGCCCAGCCTCGAGGCGATTTCGCACAGGACAATCTCGCCCGTGTCGGTGACGAACAGTTCAAGGTGGAACAGCAGGGTCGGCTCGGAAGGCAGCACATCCTCGACCAGCGCACGGGCATAGCGCACCAGCTTGTCGCGCATCGGATTGCTGGCATCGAGCATGTGCAGGTCGTGGGCCTTGCCGCCGAGGAAGTCCAGCGCCGAGGTCATCACCCGCACAGGCGACACAAGGATCGGCTTGCCGTCGATGTAAAGGCCGTTGACGATGTAGTGGCTGCCCCGCACATAGCGCTCGATCATCAGGTTGTGGAAGGTGGTGGCGCCACGCGCAGCCAGCCACTGGCGAAGCTGCGACATGTCCCTGAGTACTTCCACGCCGTTCGAGCCACGACCATCGCGCGGTTTGACCACCACCGGGAAGCCGTGCTGCTCACTGAACTGGATCGCTGCGGTGGCATGGGTCAGCGGCGCCATGTCGGCGACGGCGAAACCACGGTCGCGGGCCCTCTGCTTCATGAAGAACTTGTCGCGATAGAACATCGCGCGCCCCTCGGCGCCCTGGCTGACACCCAGCCGGTCGTTGATGCGCGCCACCCGCAGCACATCGATCTCGGCCAGTGCCACGCACAACGGATCGCGCATCTCGCGGGCCATGTCATGGACATCCACCTCGACCAGCGCGTTGTCGTTGAAATAGTCGAACAACCGGTACACCACTTGATCGCCAAGATGCGCGGTGATTTCCTGGGCGCGGGAGTTGCAGCTCAGCAGCATGCCTCCCGGCCCTAGGGCGTCGGCCCAGCTTTGCGCGCTGTGCTGGAGAATGATCTTGGGTGGGCAGAAGACGATCAGCTGCATGAGGCGTTCCTTGCGTGCTTGCATAAGTCAGAAAGTGACCAGGCACCAGGGCCAGGCTCACCACTGATTCTGCTGAGGAGTCGGCGGCCGATGCCAATACCGATTCAGTCGTTATTGATACTCCCCACCTAGCCCATGCAGGTGGTTTGCAAGGCGTGCGAAAGCGCTGCCATGTCGGGGAACATGGCAGGCGTCTTTCAGGCGGGACTCAGCCGGTCAGATCAGGCAGGCGGCGCAGTCGCGCATCACCTCGGCCTTGCGCTGCAGGTATTGGGCAAAGACTTCACGGGCCGTAGCCCTGTCCACGGCGATGCCCATGGCCTTGACGAAGGCCTCGACCGCCTCGACCGCGTGGGCGAAATGATTGCTTTCGGTCCCCCCGGTGTGCACGGTGACCCAGGCCACAGTCTTGCGCACCTGCTCGGGCGGGACCCCCATGTCGCGCTCGAACCAGCGGGTGTACAACGGATGGATGTACTCCACCTCACCGTGGGTGTAGACCTCATGCACCAGCGTGGTCAGCAGGCCCTGGAGCAGGTCACGGTCACGCAGACGGCGGGTATCGGTCCAGTCCTTGAACGCCTGCGCCGACGGCAGGCAGTTTTCCTTGAGCAGCCACTGGTCGTCGCCACACAGTGGCGTGGCCATGTTGTAGAACAGGTCGGCATGCAAGATGTTGCCCAGCGCCCCCAGGTCCTCGTCGGTGATTCGCTGCAGGCTGCCGCACACCTGGTAGATCTGCTGCGCGGCGGCGCTGCCCTGCTCGGAACGCGCCAGCAGGGTCAAGCGATTGGCCAGGCCGGAGACGCTGGCGGCCGAGTTGTTGGTCTTCGACCAGCTGGCGAAGAACTTGCGTAACGCCGCGGCGTCATGGCGGCGCGAAGTCAGCACCTGGAACGCCTCCTCGATGTCGACCAGCGCGGCCTCCTGGTTGCGGAACTCATCCCATAGCGCCTGTTTCAGCACGCCGGCAGGCATCTCCTGCAACACCGGTTCAATCACACTCAGCAACTGGCTGTGCACGGTCGGCAAGTTACTCACGGTCATCTCACTCTTTTCCTTGTTGGATGATGATGTAGCGCGTTGAGGAAACGATTCATTGCAATGGCTGGACCGCCGGCCCGCGGACCGGCGCCACCCGCCAGCTGCCCCGCGCGATCAGCAGCGGCAGCAGCTGGAACACCACGATCAGGGCGACGCAGCCGCCCCAGCCCCAGCGTTCCCACAGGCCGCCGGGCACGAAGGCGCCGAAGCTGCCGCCAAGGTAGTAGCAGCTCAGGTACAGACCGACCGCGGCGGATTTCTGCCGTGGTGCCTGGGCGGTGATGAAGGCATTGGCAGCGGCCTGGGCGAGAAACACGCCGGTGGAGCTGAGCGCCAGGCCCAGCACGATCAACCATAGCGACGGGGAAAGGGTCAGGGCCGAGCCGGCGATGCCCAGGTATCCGGCCACCCGCACCAGGTCGGCATGGGGTCGCGCCTTGCTCAGGCGTCCGGCCAGCGGCACCACCACAAGCGCCAGCAGGAACACTGCGTAGATGGCACCCAGCGCTGCAGTGCCCAGGGCGAACGGGGCCTCGCTCAGGTGCAGGCCCACATAGGTGAAAGTCGCGACCTGGGCGAACAAGACACAGAACCCCACGGCATAGGCCCCCAGCAGCGGCCTGCTGGCAAGCTCGCCAAGCGCCAGCGGCTCACGCCGGGCCGCTGGCGGATTGCGCGGCAACAGCAGCGCGATGCCCAGCGCAACCGCCAGGCTGAGCCCTGCCTGGACCGTCAATGCCACACGCCAGTCGGCAAGCTCGGTGACCAGGCCGGTGAGGAAACGCCCGCAGAAACCGCCGAAGATCGTGCCGGCAACATAGACGCTGGTCATTTCGGTCACGGCACCGCCCTGCCAGCGCACGCCGATGTAGGCCACGCTGGTGGCGAACACCATCGGGATGAACAACCCCTGCACCGAACGCCACAGCAGGAATTCACCAAAGCTGCCCGCCCACGCCGCCAACAACGCCGGCAGCGCCAGCAACAGCGCCGCCCCGGCGATGACCCGATGCTGTTCACCCCGAGCCGTCAGCCAGCCGACAAAAGGCGCGGTCAAGGCCACGACCAGGATCGTCACGGTGATGCTCCAGCTGGCCTGTCGCAGCGTGACCGCAAAGGCACGGGTCAATTCAGTAAGCAGGCCTTGGGTGGAATACAGGTTTAGAAATGCGGCACATCCGCCAAGAAATAGGGCAATCCGGGGGAAGTCGGCGGAAAAACGCATGCAAACACTCGTAAAAAATTTTTACATGTTTATAAGGTAGGACGAATTTTGGATCCAATACCTATTGCCGACCGATTGATACTCAAGGAAGAACATCATGGATTTGCGCCGACTGCGCTGTTTCCTGGTTGTGAGCGAGGAATTGCATTTCGGCCGTGCGGCTGCGCGCCTGCACATGGCCCAGCCGCCGCTGACGCGACAGATATCGGCACTGGAGACTGAGCTTGGGTTTCGCCTGTTCGACCGCAGCACCCGCAATGTCAGCCTGACCACCGCGGGCCGTCACCTGCTGCCCTACGCTCGCGGCGTGCTCGAGCAGGTCGACCTGACCACAGCGATCACCAGCAAGCTGGCGGCGGGCTCGGCCGGCCAACTGACGGTGGGCTACGCCAGTTCGATCGCCCTCTCGGACACCTTCAGCCATACCATCCAGGCGTTCTGCTCGAAGTACCCGGATGTGCAGTTGAATGTGGAGGAAGGTGCTTCCAGCACCCAGTGGACGCAACTAATCGAAGGCCGCCTGGATATCGGCATGAGCCGTATGCACCCGCCGGGCGACAACCCTCAGGTCCAGGCCATCTGCCTGGACAACGAGCCGCTGGTCGCGGCCGTTCCCAGCGACAGCCCCCTCGCCGGGCAGTTGCAGGTCAACCTGGCCGAGCTCGGCGAACTGCCGCTGATCACCTTCCCCGCGGATTACGGCTCGGGCTTGAACGAAATCATCCTCGGCCTGTACCGCCGCCACGGGCTGACGCCACGGCCGGCTCCGAGCGGCCGGCAGATCACCTCGATCATCGCCCTGGTCGCTGCGGGCCGCGGCGTCGCGGTGGTACCGCAGTGCACCCGGTCCTTGGTCAGGCGTGGCGTGTCCTACCTGCCGTTGGCCGAGCCCGGCGCCTGCGCGCCGCTGCTGGTACTGACGCGCAGGCACGAGCGCAGTCCGCTGGTGCGGGCGTTCGTCGAGGTGATCGAGCAGACCTTGCGCAGTGGTCAGAGTGGTTAGATCAAATCTCCCACGAGAGACCTGCGTGAGGTCTGCGTCCCAGCGACCTCAACCCGCCTCGCGATAGGGGTTGCGCGGATCCTGCGTCCAGTTCATGTACGGCTTGCCGGTGTCCTGCGCCTGCATGTCGATGCAACCTTGCACCGGGCAGGTGATCTGGCACAGGTTGCAGCCCACGCACTCGGCCTCGATCACACTGTAGGCGTGGGTGCCGTCGGCCTTCAGGGTGCTGGCGATGGCCTGGTGCGAGGTGTCCTCGCAGGCGATGTGGCAGCGCCCGCAGCCAATGCAGGCGTCCTGGTCGATATGCGCCACCGACTTGTAGTTGATATCCAGGTACTTCCAGTCGGTGGTATGCCCAACGGCCTGGCCACGAAACGCCTCGAGGCTCCGGTGGCCATGCTGGTCCATCCAGCGCGCCAGGCCGTCCTGCATGTCTTCGACGATGCGAAAGCCATGCAGCATCGCTGCGGTGCAGACCTGCACCGCGCCGCTGCCCAGGGCAATGAACTCGGCGGCGTCACGCCAGGTGCCGATACCGCCGATGCCGCAGATCGGCAGCCCGCGGGTCTCAGGGTCGCGGGCAATCTCGGCGACCATGTTCAGGGCGATCGGCTTGACCGCCGAGCCGCAGTAGCCGCCGTGGGTGCTCTGGTCGCCGACGATGGGGTGGGCAACCATGCGGTCCAGGTCGACACTGGTGATCGAGTTGATGGTGTTGATCAACGACACCGCGTCCGCCCCGCCCCGGTGGGCAGCGCGCGCCGACTGGCGGATGTCGGTGATATTGGGGGTGAGCTTGACGATCACCGGCAGCGTGCAATGGGTCTTGCACCAGCGGGTGACCATTTCCACATACTCGGGCACCTGGCCGACGGCGGCGCCCATGCCGCGCTCGGGCATGCCGTGGGGGCAGCCGAAGTTGAGTTCGATGCCGTCGGCGCCGGTGGCTTCCACCAGCGGCAGGATGAACTTCCAGGATTCTTCGACGCACGGCACCATCAGCGACACGATCAGCGCACGATCGGGCCAGTCCTTCTTCACCTGGGTGATCTCGCGCAGGTTGATCTCCAGCGAACGGTCGGTGATCAGCTCGATGTTATTGATGCCCTGCACCTGGCGGTTGGCGCCGTAGTGCGCCGAGTAGCGCGACGACACGTTGACCGCCGCCGGGTCCTCGCCCAGGGTCTTCCATACCACACCACCCCAGCCGGCCTCGAAGGCGCGGACCACGTTGTAGGCCTTGTCAGTGGGTGGTGCGGAGGCCAACCAGAATGGATTGGGTGCCTTGATGCCGGCGAATACGATGGACAGGTCGGCCATTTACGCAGCCTCCACATTGAGCATGAGTTGGGCATGGATGGCTTCGGCGGCCAGCTTGCCATGTTGCACCGCCTGGACGGTGAGGTCCTGGCCCAGGGCGGTGCAGTCGCCGCCGGCGTAGATGCCGGGGATGGAGGTGCGCATGTGCGCGTCCACCTGGATGCGCTCGCCGTCGCGGGCCAGTTGCGCCGCCAGCGGATCGCCGAGGCCTTGCTCATCGAAGCGCTGGCCGATGGCCTTGAAGATCGCGTCGGCAGCCAGCTCGAAGGTTTCGCCGGTATCGCCCAGGCGTCCGTCGATCAATTGCGTGCGCGCAAAGCGCATGCCGCGCACGCGCCCGGCATCATCCAGCAGCACGGCATCGGGCCGGGCCCAGGTGTGCAGGCGTACCTGGTTGTGCTTGGCAATTTCCTGCTCATGGCCGGTGGCGCCCATGTCGGCTTCGCCGCGGCGATACACCAGGTTGACGTCGCGGGCGCCCAGGCGGCTCATCTGCACGGCCATGTCGATGGCGGTGTTGCCAGCGCCGAGCACCAGGCAGCGGTCGGCCAGCGGCAGCTGGGCGAGGTCGTCAGCCTGGCGCAATTCACGGATATAGTCGGTGGCGGCAAGCAGGCCCGGCGCGTCTTCGTCCGCCAGGCCCAGCTGGCGCACGGCCCCCAGGCCCAGGCCGAGGAACACCGCGTCGTACTGGCCATGCAGCTCGGCCAACGACAGGTTGCCGCCCAGGCGCTGGCCATGGCGGATCTCGATTCCGCCAATGCCCAGCAGGAACTCCACTTCACGCTGGGCGTAGTCGTCCACCAGCTTGTAGCGGGCGATACCGTATTCGTTGAGACCGCCGGCCTTTTCCCGCGCCTCGAAGATCACCACGTCGTGGCCGTGCATGGCCAGCCGGTGCGCGCAGGACAACCCGGCGGGGCCGGCGCCGACCACGGCGATGCGCTTGCCGCTGGCCGGCGAACGCTGGAACGGATGCTCGGTGAAGTCGGCATGATCCAGAGCGTAGCGCTGCAATTGACCGATCAGCACCGGAGCGCACTCCTGGGCGTTGTTGCGCACGCAGGCTTGCTGGCAAAGGATCTCGGTGGGGCAAACCCGGGCACAGCTGCCGCCGAGGATGTTGGCCGAGAGAATGCGCTCGGCGGCGCCTTGCAGGTTCTCGTCGCTGATACGGTGGATGAACGAAGGGATGTCGATCTCGCTGGGGCACGCATTGACGCACGGCGCGTCGTAGCAGTACAGGCAGCGTGCACTCTCGACTGCGGCCTGACGGGCGGTGAGTGGGGGCGCGAGGTCGCTGAAGGCCTCGGCCAGCTGGTCGGCGCCGGCGCGGGGGCGCGGCAAGTGGTTCAGGGCATCGATCACGGTTGTAGCCTCTCTCGTTTTTATTGGAGGCGGCGGTGGTCAGGCGCCGGTCCGTTCTGGGGGGATGGCAGTCAACAGGAACATGTGTGTGGTTATCAGGGGGCGCCTTGCGCCCGTATCGCCGGCTTGCCGGCGATAGAGCTGCGCAGCAGCCCCAACTGCTTCAGCGCTGAACCGGCGTCGGTTTCTGCCGTTCGGCACGCCGCTCCAGCACCTCGTACACCGACGGATAGGCTGGGCGCTCCACGTAACGCCCCGCGCCCGGCTCGGCGCGCAGGTCGCCATCGGCCCAGAGCACCTTGCCCTGGCTGATGGTGTGGCTGGGGATGCCGCGCACTGTGCGGCCTTCGAAGATGTTGAAATCGACCCGCTGGTGGTGAGTCTGGGCGCTGATGGTACGGCTGCCCTGCGGATCCCACAGCACCAGATCGGCGTCGGCGCCGACACGGATCGCGCCCTTGCGCGGGAACAGATTGAAGATCTTCGCGGTGTTGGTGGAAGTCAGCGCGACGAATTCGTGCATCGACAGGCGCCCGCTGTTCACCCCGGCGTCCCACAGCACCGCCATGCGGTCCTCGATGCCGGCGGTGCCGTTGGGGATCCGGCTGAAGTCATTGCGGCCCATGGCCTTCTGCTCGGCGCAGAAGCAGCAGTGATCGGTGGCCGTGGTGTGCAGGTTGCCCGACTGCAGGCCACCCCACAGCGCGTCCTGGTGCTCGCGCGGGCGGAATGGCGGGCTCATCACATAGCCGGCGGCGGTGGCCCAGTCCGGATCACGGTAAACGCTGTCGTCGAGCAGCAGATGCCCCGGGAGCACCTCGCCGTACACCGGCTGGCCCTTGGCCCGGGCATAGGTGATCTCATCCAGCGCCTCGCGGCTGGAGACATGCACCAGATACAGAGGCGTGCCCAGGGTTTCGGCGATACGGATGGCGCGGCTGGCGGCCTCCCCTTCGACCTGGGACGGACGCGACAGCGGGTGTGCCTCGGGGCCGGTCAGGCCCTGGGCGAGCAATTTTTGCTGCAGGTGATAGACCAGCTCGCCGTTTTCGGCGTGCACCGTGGGCACCGCGCCCAGTTGCAGGCAGCGTTCGAAGCTGGCCACCAGGGTGTCGTCGGCGGCCATGATCGCGTTCTTGTAGGCCATGAAGTGCTTGAAGCTGTTCACCCCATGCTGGGCGACCAGCTCGCCCATCTCCTCGGCGACCTGTTCGCTCCACCAGGTGATGGCGACGTGGAAGCCGTAGTCGCTGGCGCTCTTTTGCGCCCAGCCGCGCCAGGTGTGGAAGGCCTCGAGCAGCGACTGCTGCGGGTTGGGGATGACGAAGTCGATGATCGAGGTGGTGCCGCCGGCCAGGCCAGCGGCAGTGCCGCTGAAGAAGTCCTCGCTGGCCACCGTGCCCATGAACGGCAGCTGCATGTGGGTGTGCGGGTCGATGCCGCCAGGCATCAGGTACTGGCCACTGCCGTCGAGGATCTCGCAGTCGGTGGGGGCTTCGAGGTCTTTGCCGATGGCACGGATCAAGCCATCGGCACACAGGACATCGGCGGGGTAGCTCTCTTCATGGGTAACCACAGTGGCGCCACGGATCAACAGGGACATGCCGTCTTCCTCGCAGGCTGACCGGTCTTCTGGCCGGTTCTTGGAATTGTGTTGGCCGGGCGCTGGAGGTGAGTTCATCAATCCTGTCAGGCCTGACAAGAATCGAGGCTAGTATCTGATCGGATATTGATCAAGAAAAAATATATGCAACCATTAAAAACACTAAATAACTGATTTTTAATGGTTTATTTAACAAATCACCAAAAAGTTACACCCCCTCACCATTTTGACGCACTTGACAGGAAGCCAAATTGGTCAAGATTTTCTACGCAAAATCAGGTGTTTGTTTCCTGGCTGGATGGCGCAGGCCGCGCCGGTGGTTTTCCAGGTTGCACCCGTTTGAATCACGCGGGTGATGGACCGGCCAGACAGACGGCATGCGCGGGCGCTCCCGCTTCGCCTGCCGTGTTGATGAATGCCTTTGCAGGTCAGTGAGTTACCTCCGGTCGGCGGCGGCCCGCCGGGAAGGCGCGGGCTTTCCCGGCACGTTTGTTGAAAACGCAGGCCATAACCGCCTGGCCGGGCCGGAGGTGCAGTACTGGTGGTGTGTGTACTCCGGCCATCGCGTCAGCCCGATGAGCGACAACTACAAGAAAAAGACCTGGAGAACCCCATGCAACAGAGCAGATCACATGTGGTCGAGCAGCATGGCCTGTACGAGCTCGACGCCGGCAGCGACGTCCTCGACAGCCCCCGCTACAACCACGACATCGCCCCGACCAAGGTGCACCAGCGCACCTGGAACAAGTGGCACATCACCGCGTTGTGGGTGGGCATGTCCATCTGCGTGCCCACCTACACCCTCGGTGGCGTGCTCACCGCCTACTTCGGCCTGAGTGTCGGCGAGGCGCTGCTGGCGATCCTGCTGGCCAACCTCATCGTGCTCATCCCGCTGACCCTCAACGCCTTCCCCGGCACCAAGTACGGCATCCCGTTCCCGGTGCTGCTACGCGCCTCGTTCGGCGTTTTCGGCTCCAACGTGCCATGCCTGATCCGCGCCGTGGTGGCCTGCGGCTGGTTCGGCATCCAGACGATGTTCGGCGGGCTGGCCATCCACCTGTTCCTCGGTTCGCTGTTCCCCGAGTGGAAAGCACTGGGCGGCACTGGCGAGGTGATCGGTTTCATGCTGTTCTGGTCGCTGAACCTCTGGGTGGTGCTGCGCGGCGCCGAGTCGATCAAGTGGCTGGAGACGCTCTCTGCCCCCCTGCTGGTGGCGGTCGGTGTCGGCCTGTTGTTCTGGGCGCTGCCGCACATGTCGATGAGCGAGCTGCTCGCGCAGCCGCCCAAACGCCCCGAGGGCGCCAGCGTGGTCAGCTACTTCTGCGCCGGGCTCACCGCCATGGTCGGTTTCTGGGCCACGCTGTCGCTGAACATCCCCGATTTCAGCCGCTATGCGAAAAGCCAGAAGGACCAGATTCTCGGGCAGATCTTCGGCCTGCCGCTGACCATGTTCCTGTTCGCCGCCCTGGGCGTGATCATGACCGCCGCCTCCGCCTCGCTGGTGGGCCAGACGGTGTCCGACCCGGTGAGCCTGATCGGCCATATCCAGAGCCCCGGCTGGGTGGCCCTGGCCATGGCGCTGATCATCATCGCGACGCTGTCGACCAACACCGCGGCCAACATCGTCTCGCCCACCAACGACTTCCAGAACATCGCCCCGCGCCTGATCGGGCGCAGCCGCGCGGTCTGGCTGACCGGTTTCATCGGCCTGGCGCTGATGGGCCACGAGCTGCTCAAGAAGCTCGGCTGGATCGTCTCCGACCTGAGCCTGGAGAGCGTGTACTCCAACTGGCTGCTGGGCTATTCCAGCCTGCTCGGGCCGATCGCCGGGATCATGGTGGTGGACTACTTCCTGGTCCGCCGCCAGCAGCTGGACCTCGCCGGGCTGTACCGCGACGACGTGTATCCGGCGTGGAACTGGGCCGGGTTCATCGCCTTCGGCGTACCGGTGGCGCTGACCGTGATGGCCATCGGCAACAGCAGTTTCAGCTGGTTCTACGACTACGGCTGGTTCACCGGCTCGCTGCTCGGCGGCGGGCTCTACTACGCCCTCGGCGGCATCGCGGTGCGCGGCCCGGCGCGGCTGGCCAAGCCGCTGCCCTGATGCGCCGCATCGCGGGGCAAGCCCGCCCACGTGATGGTAAAAATAACAGCCTGAGGAGACACCCCATGACCATCCCCGCCAAGGAAATCCTGCAATCCAGCCAACGCCACATCGACAGTAACCGCCTGTGGCAATCGCTGATGGAGCTGGCCCGCCTCGGCGCCACGCCCAAGGGCGGCGTATGCCGCCTGGCGCTGACCGATCTCGATCGCCAGGCCCGCGACTTGTTCGTGCAGTGGTGCGAAGCAGCCGGTTGCACGGTGAGCATCGACGCGGTCGGCAACATCTTCGCCCGCCGCCCCGGGCGCAACGCCAAGCTGCCGCCAGTGATGACCGGCAGCCATATCGACACCCAGCCCACCGGCGGCAAGTTCGACGGCTGCTTCGGCGTGATGGCCGGGCTGGAGGTGATCCGCACCCTCAATGATCTCGGCGTGGAAACCGAAGCGCCGCTGGAGGTGGTGGTGTGGACCAACGAGGAAGGCTCGCGCTTCGCCCCGTGCATGATGGGTTCGGGGGTGTTCGCCAACAAGTTCACCCTCGAGCAGACCCTGGCCAAGCGCGACGCCCAGGGCGTGAGCGTCGGCGAGGCATTGAACGCCATCGGCTACGCCGGCAGCCGCGCCGTGTCCGGCCACCCGGTCGGCGCCTACTTCGAGGCGCATATCGAACAGGGCCCGATCCTCGAAGACCAGCACAAGACCATCGGCGTGGTGCTCGGCGCCCTCGGCCAGAAGTGGTTCGACCTGACCCTGCGCGGCGTCGAGGCCCACGCCGGCCCCACCCCGATGCATCTGCGCAAGGACGCCCTGGTCGGTGCCGCCGCCGTGGTCGAGGCGGTCAACAGCAGCGCCCTCGCCCACCAGCCCCATGCCTGCGGCACCGTCGGTTGCCTGCAGGCCTACCCCGGCTCGCGCAACGTGATCCCCGGCGAAGTGCGCATGACCCTGGACTTCCGTCACCTGGAAGGCCAGCGACTGGAGTCGATGATCGCCGAGGTGCGCCAGGTGATCGAGGCCACCACGGCCAAGCACGGGCTGGAATACGACCTGGTGCCCACCGCCGACTTCCCGGCCCTGTACTTCGACAAAGGCTGCGTCGAGGCGGTGCGTGATTCGGCGCGCAACCTGGGCTTGGCGCACATGGACATCGTCAGCGGCGCCGGGCACGACGCAATCTTCCTCGCGGAACTGGGCCCGGCCGGGATGATCTTCGTGCCGTGCGAGGGCGGGATCAGTCACAACGAAATCGAGAACGCCGCCCCCGAGGACCTCGCGGCCGGCTGCGCGGTACTGCTGCGGGCAATGCTGGCGGCGTCGGAGGCGATTGCCGGCGGGCGGTTGGCGGCGTAGCGATGATCGCGGAACTGCGCGCGGCCGCTAGCGTTCAGCATCATCTGCGTGGGAGCGGCCGTGCGCCGCTGCCACGCAGCGCCACGACAAGGCTTGCCCCACGGTGAATCATGCCAGCCCCTTCCCGAAAGACGGCTTATCGCTATATATTTCGCAACATAACGATAATCCCCAGGAGCCGTCTTCATGCGTATTCGCTTGTCCCATATGGCCGCCAGCGCCCTTGCCAGCCTGATCTGCCTCAACAGCGCCTGGGCCGATGAAGTCCAGGTCGCCGTCGCGGCCAACTTCACAGCGCCCATCCAGGCCATCGCCAAGGATTTCGAGAAGGACACCGGCCACAAGCTGGTCGCTGCCTACGGCGCCACCGGCCAGTTCTACGCACAGATCAAGAACGGCGCGCCATTCGAGGTATTCCTCGCCGCCGACGACAGCACCCCGGCCAAGCTGGAACAGGAAAAGGAAATCGTTGCAGGCTCGCGCTTCACCTATGCCATCGGCACCCTGGCGCTGTGGTCGGCCAAGCCAGGCTATGTCGACGCCAAGGGTGACGTGCTGAAGAAGAACGAGTACAAGCACCTGTCCATCGCCAACCCCAAGGCCGCGCCCTATGGCCTGGCAGCCACCCAGGTGCTGGACAAGCTGAAGCTGACCGAAGCGACCAAGGCCAAGATCGTCGAGGGCCAGAACATCACCCAGGCCTTCCAGTTCGTCTCCACCGGCAATGCCGAGCTGGGCTTCGTCGCGCTGTCGCAGATCTACAAGGACGGCAAGGTCAGCGAAGGCTCGGCCTGGATCGTGCCCGCCGAGCTGCATGACCCGATCCGCCAGGATGCGGTGATCCTCAACAAAGGCAAGGACAACCCGGCCGCCAAGGCCTTGGTCGATTACCTCAAGGGCCCGAAGGCCGCCGCGGTGATCAAGTCCTATGGCTATGAGCTCTGATGCCCCTCGACGCCAGTGACCTGGGTGCCATCTGGCTGACCATCAAGCTGGCCAGCCTCACCACCGCCATCCTCCTGGTGCTGGGCACGCCCATCGCCTGGTGGCTGGCGCGTACCCGCTCATGGCTGCGCGGGCCGATCGGCGCGGTGGTGGCCCTGCCCCTGGTGCTGCCGCCGACGGTAATCGGCTTCTACCTGCTGCTGGCCCTCGGCCCCCATGGCTGGATCGGCCAGGCCACCCAGGCCCTCGGCCTGGGCAGCGTGGTGTTCAGCTTCAGCGGGCTGGTGATCGGCTCGGTGGTGTATTCGATGCCCTTCGTGGTGCAGCCACTGCAGAACGCCTTCGGCACCATCGGCCAGCGCCCCCTGGAAGTGGCCGCGACGCTGCGCGCCAGCCCGTGGGACACCTTCGTCAACGTGGTGCTGCCCCTGGCTCGCCCCGGCTTCATTACCGCCAGCATCCTCGGTTTCGCCCATACCGTCGGCGAGTTCGGCGTGGTGCTGATGATTGGTGGCAACATTCCCGACAAGACCCGCGTGGTCTCGGTGCAGATCTTCGATCACGTCGAGGCCATGGAATACAGCCAGGCCCACTGGCTGGCCGGGGCCATGCTGGTGTTCTCGTTCCTGGTGCTGCTGATGCTCTATGCCGGCCGCCGTGGCAAACCAGGCTGGAGCTGAAATGAGCGCATCGATAAAGGCACGCCTGAAGCTCGCGCGTGACGATTTCACCCTCGACGTCGACCTGAAGCTGCCCGGTCGCGGCATCAGTGCCTTGTTCGGTCACTCCGGCTCAGGCAAGACCTCGTGCCTGCGCTGCCTGGCCGGCCTGGAACGGGCCGCCAGCGCGTACATCGAAATCAATGGCGAGGTCTGGGAGGACAGCAGCCGCGGGCGCTTCATCCCACCACACCAACGCCCGGTCGGCTATGTGTTCCAGGAGGCCAGCCTGTTCCCGCACCTGTCGGTGCAAGGCAACCTGGAGTTTGGCTGGCGCCGGATTGCTCCCCAGGCCCGTAAAATCAGCCAGGAACAGGCATGCCAGTTGCTGGGTATCAGCCACCTGCTGGCGCGCAAGCCGGCCACGCTGTCCGGCGGCGAGGCACAACGGGTCGGCATCGCCCGAGCCTTGCTCAGCAGCCCGCGACTGTTGCTGATGGACGAGCCTCTGGCGGCCCTCGACAGCGCGCGCAAGCGCGAAATCCTTCCGTATCTGGAGCGCCTGCACAACGAGCTGGATATCCCGCTGATCTATGTCAGCCATGCCCAGGACGAAGTCGCGCGCCTGGCCGACCACCTGGTCCTGCTCGAGCAGGGCAAGGCGCTGGCCAGCGGGCCAATCGGCGAGACTTTGGCCCGCCTGGACCTGCCGTTGGCCCAGGGCGAGGATGCCGGAGTGGTGCTCGAAGGTGTGGTGGTGGGCCACGACCCGCACTACGGGCTTTTTGACCTGCGCCTGCCAGGCGCGGACGGGCAACTGCTGCGGATCGCCCACCCCGCCTTGCAGGTGGGGAGCACCCTGCGCCTGAAGGTCCAGGCCCGGGATGTCAGCCTGGCATTGGCTGCGCAGGGGGCCTCGAGCATTCTCAACCGCCTGCCGGTCCGGGTACGCGAATGCCACCCGGCGGAAAACCCGGCCCATGTGCTGATCAGCCTGGATGCCTCTGGCACTGCGCTGCTGGCGCGCATCACGCGCTATTCGGCGGACCAGCTCGATGTACGCCCAGGCCAGTTGCTGTGTGCGCAGATAAAGTCGGTGGCGCTGTTGGGCTGAGCAATGTCGCGGCCAATGCTGTCCATTGCAGCAAGAGTGTTCTCGATGGACTGCGCCGATGCCCGATTGCCCGTTGCCTGCCGCCCTGCATTATGTCGATGACAGCCAACCCGGCCTGACCCGCCGACGCTGGCGCGACCGCTTTCACTATTTCGACGCCGGGAACCAGCGGGTGCGCGATGAAGAAACCCTGGCGCGCATCGCCGCCCTGGTGATCCCTCCGGCCTACACCGACGTGTGGATCTGCGCCGACCCCCAAGGACATCTGCAGGCCACCGGCCGCGATGCCCGAGGGCGCAAGCAGTACCGCTACCACGCGCAATGGCGCGAAGTGCGCGATCAGCATAAATATGCACGCATGCTGGCTTTTGCCGAGGTACTGCCGAGGCTGCGCAAGCAACTGGACGCCCACCTGGCTTGCCCCGGCCTGGGGCGAGAGAAGGTCATGGCGCTGGTGATCAGCCTGCTCGACACCACGCTGATCCGCATTGGCAACCGCCAGTACCTGCGGCAGAACCGCTCCTACGGGCTGACTACCCTCGACACCCGCCATGTGCAGGTCAAGGGCAGCCGTATCCGCTTCCAGTTCCGCGGCAAACGCGGCGTCGAGCACAACGTCACCCTCACCGACCGGCGCCTGGCCGGCCTGGTCAAGCGCTGCATGGAGTTGCCCGGCCAGGCCTTGTTTCAGTACCTGGACGAACAGGGGCAGCGCCATGGCATCGGGTCCACCGAGGTGAACCAGTTCCTCCAGCAGTTGACCGGTGCCGATTTCACGGCCAAGGACTACCGCACCTGGGCCGGCAGCAGCCTGGCGCTGAACCTGCTCCAGCCGCTAGCCTGGGAACCCGATAGCGAGGCTCGCCGCCAGGTCGCCGCCATCGTCCGCCAAGTGTCCACGCGCCTGGGCAACACGCCAGCGGTCTGCCGACGCTGCTACATCCATCCCGCAGTCCTCGAGCATTTCCACCTTGGGCGCCTGTCTGCCTTGCCCCGCGCACGCCCACGCAAGGGGCTGGAAATCGAAGAAGTGGCATTACTGCGTTTCCTGCAGATGCTCGAGCGCCAAGACGAACATTGACGGTCACTATTTACTTCATCGAATAGAGAAATTTCCCATATGGCACCAAGCACCCTATCCTTGCCATCGAGCACCTTGCCGCGGGGTTGTGCCGCAGCCCCACTGGCGCCTGCAACTAAAGATCGACGACAGAATTTGTCTGGCGGGGAATTACTATCCGCCGAAAGCGTCTTTAATGAGAAGGAAGAGGGACAGGCTCCCACCGCAGAGCACCTGGCTCGGCGGTTTTCTACATCACCAAGGAGAACTACATGCTGATACTCACCCGCAAGGTTGGCGAAAGCATCGTCATCGACGATGACATCAAAGTCACCATTCTGGGCGTCAAGGGGATGCAAGTGAGGATCGGTATCGATGCACCGAAAGATGTCCAGGTGCACCGTGAAGAGATCTACAAGCGTATCCAGGCCGGTAGCCCCGCGCCCGAAAAAAGCAACGACGAGTAACCCGCAAGCCAACCGCATCATGCCGCACGGATGCGCCTGATCGATTGCCCGCCCATGCGGGGAGCCTCTCCTGAATCTCAGGTGCCCAGCAATTCGCGCACCGTGGCGATCATCCGGTCCATGTCGAATGGCTTGTCGAACACGGCCGCGAACTTCCCGGGGCAGGCCCGGCCCTGGCTGGCCTGGGCGCCGCTCATGAGAATGACCGGCAGGTCCGCCAGTTCCAGCTCTTCACGTATGGCCTGCAGCAGTTCTTCGCCATTGAGCACCGGCATCATGTAGTCGGTGATTACCAGGTCCACGCGCTTTTCCTTCAAGGCATCCAGGGCCTTGCGCCCGTTGCTCGCCTTTTCAACCAGATAACCCTCATCCTCCAGGGCAAAACCGAGGATGTCGGCAATCAGGTACTCGTCATCGACGACCAGGATAGTGTTCACCCCATCACCGATCTCCCGGCGGTGTCGCCGAACCACTGAGCACGCCACTGGCACCATCGAACGCTCGCGCGAGGCTGATGCCATTCGGTCCAAGACTCAACGCCTGCAGGGCAGGGTCGTGATCGCTGTCACGCACCTTGATGACCGACAGGGCCCTGTGCAGTTGCGCGTCAAGCTCGGCGAAGCGCATCAGGATCAGGTTGTCGACGATGCTCGACAGGTCGGGGGCCGGCGCGGTGATCTCCGAACCGAAGATGTCACGCATCTCCCAGGTCAGCAGCACTGTCACACCACGGGCACGCAATTCGCCGGTCAGCGCGCGGAAAAAGCCATTCAGACGGGCGGGCTCAAGGGCCAGTCGGCCGAACGCTCCCAAGCTGTCGACCACCACACGCCTGGCCCCGAGCGCCTCGACCTGCGCCAACAGCTGGGCGCCGAGTTGGTCCAGCAGGCCTTCGGTGGTCGATTGCCAGCTCAGTTGCACGCTGCCTTCACGCTCGAGTGCCGCCAGGTCGAAGCCCAGCGCGCAAGCCTTCAAGCGCAACCGCGCCGGCGTCTCGTAGAAACCGAAGTGCAGCCCCGGCGCAGCCTTGGTCGAAGCGGCCAGGAACGCGATGCCCAGCGCTGTCTTGCCCACGCCTGATGGCCCCATCAGCAGGGTCACCGACGCCTCGGCCAGTCCGCCACCGAGCATGGCATCGAGGTCGGCAACACCCG
Source organism: Pseudomonas soli (assembly GCF_021283165.2). Lineage (NCBI taxonomy): Bacteria > Pseudomonadati > Pseudomonadota > Gammaproteobacteria > Pseudomonadales > Pseudomonadaceae > Pseudomonas > Pseudomonas soli. The sequence continues at coordinate 2,298,352 of NZ_CP128543.1, read as the reverse complement.
TGGCGACCCGGCTCAGGGTTTGCGCCCCTGCCTGGCTGGGGCGACTGTACAGCGACTCCAGGCGCGGGTAGACCTGCAACCCCGCCTCCGTGATCAGGCATTCGTGGCGCCCGGACAACGCGCCACTGCCACGCGTCTTGCGCAACTGGACATGGCGCACCGCCGTGCTGCCGACCAGGTGCTCGCCAAGTTCGATAACGCCATCGACCATGGTGTGCTCGGGGCTACCCTCGTCCAGCCGCGCACTGGTCAGCAGCAGCAACGTGCAGCCGGCAAACGCCGCATGCCCCTGCAGTTCGGAGACGAATTTCTTGGTGTCGAGGCTGGTTTCCGCCCTGGAGCGGGCATTAAGCAGCCCGTCGACGATCAGCAGGGTGGCCTGCTGCCGGGCAATTTCCTGGCGCAACAGCCTGACCACCGCGTCCAGGCCGTCCTGCTCGAGGGTGTCGAATGCGCTGACGAACTGGATGGTGTCGCCTACAAGCGCCGCGTCGAAGAAGCTCAGGGTCGACAGATACTGGAACAACCGTTCATGGGACTCGCTGAGCAACGTCGCCACCAGGACCCGACCACCCTCACGCACATGGTTGCACGCCAGCTGGTTGGCCAGGATGGTCTTGCCCGAGCCGGGATGCCCCTGAACGATATAAGAGGCGCCGACCACCAGCCCATCCTTGAGCAGCGCATCGAGCCCCTCGATGCCCGTGGCCAGTCGCTTCAGTTGCTCTACCATGGCTGTCTATCCGTCGGTCGAAAGCGAATCGGGGCCCGTCCTGGCTGGCAGGTACAAGCTCATACAGGTGCCCTCGCCAAGCCGGCTGGACACCTCGATCATGCCATTGCTCTGCCGGGCGAAGCCATAGGCCTGACTCAGGCCAAGGCCAGTGCCCTTGCCGAAGGCCTTGGTGGTGAAGAATGGCTCGAAGATCCGAGGCAGCACCTGCGGGTCGATGCCCTGGCCGTCATCACGCACATCGAAGCGCACGAACTGCCCGTACAACCCATCCACCTCCCCGGACAACTGCACACTTTCGACCACCAGACGGATCTGCCCGGTGGCGGCAATGGCGTCGCGGGCGTTGAACACCAGGTTCAGCAAGACCATCTGCAACTGCCCGGCGTCCACCTCGATCAGCGGCAAGTCAGGCTGTACCTGGGGTAGCAGTTCGATCTCCCGGGGCAATGCGTGCTCCGCCAGCCCACATATGATATCGATCGCCTCGGCCGGCACGATGCGCGTGATGCTGAGTTGCCGATGCCGGGCAAAGCTGAGCAGTTGCTGAGTCAACTGGGTGCCGCGCTGGCCGGCATCGAGGATATGCTCGAGCAAGCGCCTCACGCGTGCCGGATCCTGGCTGCTGCTGGCAAGCCGCGCAGAGCTGAGGATGATGGTCAGCAGGTTGTTGAAGTCATGGGCCAGGCCCCCGGTGAGTTGCCCCAGGGCCTCGAGCTTTTGCGCCTGGAACAGTTGCGCACGCATGCCATCGAGCTGCAGGGCCGACTCGCGGCGATCAGTGATGTCGCGGGTGACCTTGGCCAGGCCGATGACCTCGCCTTGTGCGTCGCGAATCACATCCAACGCCGCCAGCGCCCAGAACTGCGTGCCGTCCTTGCGCACGCGCCAGCCTTCGTCCTGCGCCTTGCCTTCTTCGAGTGCCTGGCGCAGCAAGCGTTGCGGGCGGCCGTCGGCACAATCCTGGGCGGTGAAGAACAGCGAGAAATGCTGGCCGATGATCTCATCGGCATCGTAGCCCTTGATCCGCTGCGCGCCAGCGTTCCAGGACACCACATGGCCGGTTGGGTCGAGCATATAGATGGCGTAGTCCACCACCGCCTGGACCAACTGCTCGTAGCGTGCCTCTGACATCACCGAATGGGTGGGGCGGTCTGTCGAAACCATGCGAGCTCCACAAGCACCGCGAAAGGACATATTGAGCGTAGTCAAAAGTCCAGCCTGTACTGCCCCTTATACGACGATCGTCAGCGCTCGCGTTCCACCACGGTCGGCACCAGCTTGCGCGGCATCGCCACCTTGAGCAGCCACCCCCCCACCAACAGGATCAGCGCTGCGCCTGCAAAGGCGAGCAAGCGCCTGGGCTGGGCAGCCTCCTGGTCGAAGCCGAGCATCAGCAGGTAACCACCCAGGCTGATGAAGCCCGCATACAGGAACGCCGCCAGCAGGCAGACCAGCAGGAATAGCAGGCGCCAGAACAACTTCGGGCGGATACGCCGCGTTGCGTCCGGGCCAGGGGAAAGCGATGACATGGCAACAGGCCTGGTTGGATCCAATGCGCGACAGTGGCGCAATGGCAGCATCCTGTCAATTGAACTATAGTGCCCGCGCCCCGGATCCCACAGGAACCATCATGACCTTTAACCTTCGCATGCAAGGGCTGCAGGACGACCTGATGCGCAGCGCCAGCGAACTCGATGAACTGAGCCAGGCGCTGGACGGCCATGTCCGTTACCTGCGTCATTCGATTCATCAAGCCGATGCGCACGCCATGGGTGGGCACGTCGATGACCTGCGCCATAGCGCCTGTGAGATGCGCGATATCGCGCGTGCTATCGAACCCTGAACATTAGGCTGGTTGACGCTTCTATAACAATGGGTTATAAAGCGCGCCTGATTGCCTGGGCCTTGCTGCCATGAAGCGCGCCAGCAATCGTGCGAGTGTGGTGGAATTGGTATACACAGCAGACTTAAAATCTGTCGGCGTGAGCCTTGCGGGTTCGAGTCCCGCCACTCGCACCATCTTCTGTCGATGAAGGCGCCCTTGCGGCGCCTTTTTCGTACACGCCGGAAATCCGCCGCGCAGCTGCTAGAGTGGAACCTGTCCCTGTTCACTGGAGCGCCGCCATGCGCTATAGCCTGCTCGACGGTCAACGCGACTTCATTCTGCTGCTCGCCCGCATCCTGCTGATGATCCTGTTCGTGCTCTCCGGCTGGAGCAAGCTGACCGGGTTCGAAGGCACGGTGGGCTACATGACCTCACTGGGTGCCCCCGCGCCGATGCTGGCTGCGGCGATCGCCGTGATCATGGAGCTGCTGGTCGGCATCCTGTTGATCCTGGGGTTCTACACCCGTCCCCTGGCCTTGCTGTTCGCCCTCTTCGTGCTCGGCACCGCACTGATCGGTCATCCGTTCTGGAACATGGTCGAACCTGAGCGCAGCGCCAACATGACCCAGTTCCTGAAGAACCTCAGCATCATTGGCGGTTTGCTGCTGCTGGCCGTCAGCGGTCCCGGACGGTTCTCCCTCGACCGCCGCTGAGGACTCGCGTCGACATCAGTCGTCGCAGTCGTCATGCCAGGCCGGGTGGTCCTCTTCCTCATCGAAGTCGTCGAGTGACTCTTCGTCCTCCTCGACTTCATCAAGAGCCCCGTAGGCATCCGCCTCGGGGTCGTAGCCCTCGTGGAATTCTGGGTCGAGCAAATGGTCGTGCTCAGGTTCGTGCAGATCGTCTTCGTCGTGCATTACAGGCTCCGGTAACAACGGCAGGCCTGTATAGGCGTATCGGCTCACCGGGTCAATCCTCATGGCACTTAACCCCGGCTTAACCGACCAGGCGCACAGTGCAGGCTCTCCCTTCAAAAACGTTCTTTGCCCGCCGCCCTGGCGGGCATTTTTTTGCCTGGGCCTCCCTCGCCCGATGAACCGAGTGCCCTTTCAGAGCTCGCATGCGGTACAGGATCTATATCATCAAGGAGGTTTTCAGCATGATCGTGAACATCGACAACCTGATCATCACTACCCCAGTGGCGAAGTCATCCAGCAACCCAGTGGCGCTGGAATTGACCGGCGTCCAGGCACTCGCCAGCCTGCCCCAGGTGATCAGCCGCCTGGCCGATGGCGCCGTGCGCATGAACGCACCGACCAAAGGGGCGGCGAGCAAGAGCACCCATCGCACCCGCTGCGAGTGGAAGGAAGCGGTCTACTGGACGCTGGCCAGCGCCGGCCGGCATGTCAATCACCAACGCATGGTGCTGGAGCGGGTCAACTCGGCACAGAAGGTGGTGATCGCGCAAATGCATGTAAAAGATGACGACAGCCCGGCGATCAAGGTGTTCTGGAACAAAGGGAAGATCACCCTCGGTTTTCGCCAGGACTTCAATCAGGTGACACCGACCAGCAGCACCGTCCTGGCCGATGTGCCGTTGGGCATGCCTTTCGACATCACCATCGAGGTCACTGCGACAGGCGCCGCTACGGTGTCGGCCGCCTGCACCGGCCGCACCGGCAGCAGCGGGATGCTGAAAATGGCCGCGAGCTGGAGTGAGCGAACATTCAACTTCCATGGCGGCGTCTATAACCAGGTGGATTTCAGTGACAGCACGCCCCCAACGGACGCTTCGACCTGTGTGATCAGCCAGCTCGATTTATTTCACCGCCAGGTCGATACATTCATCTGAATGCAATAAATCAAGGCATAGTGCCATCATCTCAGGTAGGATTCCGCCGCCTTGCCTTGGACTGCGAGGTAAATCACTGAAACGCCTAGGAATCCGCAATGCAATTTGCTCGTCATCTGATCGCCGCCAGCCTCATCGCCCTGACCACCGGGTGCGCCAGCGGCCTGAACTCCGTGCAGGAACAGGAGCTCGGCTACTACCGTGCGCAGAATCTCGAAGTGAGGGAGAAAAGCCCAGGTGCCGCAGCAGCCCTGGGCCTGCTGCCCGGTGGTGGTTCATTCTACGGCCGTGCCTATGGCTATGGCGTCGCCAACCTGCTGCTGTGGCCTGTCTCGATCTTCTGGGACCCAGTCAGTGGCTACAACGCGGCCGAATCGATCAACTACCAGGCCACCCGTGCCCATGTTTCACGCATGAAGAAAAGCCAGATGGATGCGCTCGACACCAGGTTGATCTCTGAAGAAATCGATCCCAAGCATTACGCCTTGGAAAGACGCAAGATTGATGAAAAATTCAGTAACGGTTACTAAGCCCCTCCAACCTGTGGCCTTCACGAAATTCTGACAATCGAGAAGGCAGACTGGCTTGGCTTCGATACGTTCTGTTCAACCCGCCGGTCTGGCGGGTTTTCTTTTTTCTGGGCCTTCATCAGCGCCCTGTTCGTTCGTTGACAACATTTTCACTTCCGCTGTGCCAAGGTGGAGCCTCATCCGTGAAACATCCTTGGCCCGCACTCCCCAGCGGGCCTTTCTTTGCCCGCTCAGTCGAAGGCACCCTTGAGCAGTTCGTGAATCTCGCCTGGGGCAACGGTTACCAGGATCAGGTCCTCACCCGCCTGCATCCACTCGTAGCCGTCAGAGTGCGGCAGCTGGTCCAGAAGCCGAGCATCGAGCGTCTTGGCAATACCCGGAGGAAGCGGCTTGCCACGGGCCAGATTCTGCTGGATTTCGGTTATCCGCATTGGTGCGCGAAGCCATGACCATGGCGCAAGATCTCGTAACATTTATTATTCGCCCGGTTTATGAACCCAGGTCGGGTCAATGCTGTCCGATTGCCATCGGTTACCGCCGAGGTCGTGAGCGCCATTAATGGTAGTGGCCTGAATCGACCTCGAACCCCGGTTCAACTGGCGCGCGCCTCCCTCTTTCGAGGACGGCGCCCTCATTTTTTCAAGGCTGAAAGAGCGCATCATGAAACATAACATCCTCCTCGTCGCCGTCTGTGCCGCCCTGCTCCAGGCATGTGCCCCGGCTTCCACCTCCCATGAAGGGACGCCTTCCATGCCGGCCACCACCTCGTCTGCCGCAACCCAGCCTGAGCTCTCGGCCTACTACTGGAACCTGGCATCGGCCAGCGATGCAGCCGGCAAGCCTATCGCAGCCCTGGCCACAAGCAACGAGCGCAAGTTGCGCCTGAATTTCGGTGACCAGCGCCTGAACATCAGCGGTGGCTGCAACAACCAGTTCGGTGGCTACAGCTACCAGAACGGTGTCCTGAAGGTGCAGCAACTGGCTTCGACCATGATGGCCTGCGACAAGCGCCTGATGGACCTGGATGCCGAGATCGGACGCCAGTTGAAAGGTGATCTGCGTGCAGCCTTCAGCGGCGAAACTCATGCACCTGTGCTGCAATTGACCACCCAGGACGGCTCGGTGCTGAAGTTCCAAGGCGAACCCACTCCGGAGACCCGCTATGGCAGCAAAGGTGAGACCAAGTTCCTGGAAGTTGCCGCCAAGACCGTCAAGTGCAGCCATCCGCTGATCCCCAACTATCAGTGCCTGCAAGTGCGCGAGCGCCGTTATGACGACGCTGGCCTGCAACTGCCGACCCAGGACAACTGGCACCCGCTGTACCAGTCCATCGAGGGCTACGAGCACCGTGATGGCGTGCGTACCGTGGTGCGTGTGAAGCAATACGAATGGAAGAACCCGCCGGCCGACGCTTCGTCGCAGGTCTATGTGCTGGACCTGGTGGTCGAGCAGGACGCTTCGGGCAAATAATTGTCTGTCAGCGCAGGCCGCCCTGCAGCGGCCTGCGCCTGGAGCCGACGGCGACCGTGAAACGGCTCAGGTAAGCGCCGCGTTGACCTGCGCACTGTCCACGTATTGCTCCATGCTGACGATCTTGCCGTTGTTCAGCCGGTACAGATGGGCAAAGCTAGCAGTCATCGCCTTCCCGGTCTTGCGATAGGTGCCCGAGTAGACGCCAAAGGCGGCGACGCGGTCGTCCTCGGCCAGATAGGTATGCACCTTGGCCTGGTAGCCATCCCATTCGGTGGCCAGACGATGAAACACACCCTCCATGATCGCCTGGGGGCCGACATAGGTACCGGCATAAGGGAAGCCAGCCGCCTCGGTCCAGGTCACGTCCGCAGCCAGTGCTGCCAGAAGATTACGGCCATTCTGTTCGGCTGAGCCTTCGTACGAGGCTCGAATGATGTCCAGGTTGCTCCTGCTCATGGATTTACCCCCACGTTCAGCTCGCGAATGAAAGCCTGCGGATCTGAAAAGATAGCGCTGGCAGGTAACAACTGCATGGCGCTGTCCGCTTGTTGCAGAACGAATGTCGGCACGCCTCGACCGCCCACGCGACGCAACAAGGCACGCCCCTGCCCCACACGATCATCGTTGGCCTGCAGCAAGCCCGAATCCGGACACGTCAGCCGCTGCGCGGCGGCATCCAGACCCAAGTCCTCCAGCACTGCTGTCAACGTCTCCAGTCGAGTCACGTCCAGGCCATCGACATAGCGCGCCGCCTGAATCGCCTTGAGCGCTTCGAACTCGTGCTCAGGCGAAGTCAGGCTCACTGCGCTGAGCGCCAGGGTAGACGGAGCACTGTCGAACCCCTGAAGACGGTCGGCGAGTATCTGGTCACGATAGCGTTCACTGAAGACCTGCCCGGTCAGGCGCTCGATACGCTGGTCGTTGCTCCAGGCGTAGGCCGCAAAGTCATCATCCATGGCGCGAGCACCGCTGCCAGAAAACAGCCCCGTCGGTATCAGGCGCAACGCAATGCCCGTGGATTCGAGAACCTGAGGCAGCGGTCCCCCTGCACCGTAGCACCAGCCGCACAGTGGATCGTAGAGGTAAACCAGGGTCTTGTTCATAGTGACGCGCCTTGAATGGAATGCCTCGAATCTTATAGCGCGCGAATTGACATTTAAACGCATACAAAATAAACACACTGTATGTTATTGGCATACATCAAGGGTAAATCAATGACCGGCGCTTCCAGCCTGAACAGGCTTGCGTACTTCACCGCGGTGGTCGAAACCGGCTCCTTCACCGCCGCTGCCGAGCGCCTCGGCATCACCAAGGCCGTGGTCAGCCAGCAGGTGGCGCGACTGGAAAGCGACTGTCGCACCACACTGCTGGTTCGCAGCACGCGGAAAGTCCGCACCACCGAGGCGGGTCAACAGTTCTATCACCGCTGTGCATTGATCCTCAAGGAGGCTGAAGAGGCTTTCGAGGAATTGTCCGAAACGGCCAGCGAGCCGACGGGCACCCTACGCCTGACCGCCCCTTTCGATTACGGCATCGGTGTCGTGGTGCCGGCCATCACCGCATTCTCGCAGCGATATCCGCAGTGCAAGGTCGAGGCACACTTCAGCGACCAGACCCTGGATCTGGGCGCCAACGACCTGGACCTTTCCATTCGCGTTGGCTGGATTACCGAGCAACATCTGCAGGCCCGGCGAATCGGCGAGTTTGCGCAACGGTTGGTGGCCGGCCCTCAGTGGCAAGCGCGAGTGGACAAACTGCAGGCCCCGGCGGATCTGGCCGACTTACCGATCGTGGCGAACCTGGCGCTGCGAGAACCGACCCGGTGGGTATTTGCCAAGGACGCCTCGCAGCGCGAAACAGTGGAGATGAAAGCCAGCCTGTCGCTCAACGCCACCTTGGCAGTGCGCGAAGCCACGCTACTCGGGGCCGGGCTATCGATCCTTCCGGACTATGTGGCTGAACCTGACCTGCAAGCAGGCCGGCTGATCGAAGTGCTGCCGCAGTGGTCGCTGCCCCGAGGCGAGATCCATGCGGTCTTTCCAACGGCTCGCTTTCGACCGGTCAAGGTGCGGGCGTTTATCGAGCTTCTGGCAAGCCGCCTGGCTTAATGACTGCTAGCCGGCAGCCAACTTCAGGATTGGCTCTTTTTAGCATGGAACGGCGCGAAGGTCATACCGAAGAACCAGCCGCCGATCATTGCCAGCCAGATCGATTTGTATCCCTCTACGTTGTAGGCGCACCAATAGTTGATTGCCGTTATCACAACGAACATCGAGAAAAACTGCTTGCGAGAGTACCTGTTCAGGTAACGGGTGGCGGCTGCGTCCAGTTCTTTGAGTTTCTTCATTGCGTTTCATCCTTGAATAACCAAAACCGCAGACCTGGATCTGCGGGGTTTTGAATGGTGGAGACCGAGACCGGAATCCAACCGACGTAAACGGACTTTGCTTTTAATGGCTCGAAGAGATCAAGTTTTCACAGAGTCTGCGAAGGCGCCTTTCCAGGTAGCTCAAGGCTGGAATCGCGTGGCGCACGCGTGGCATAGCCATGTGCGGCGCCATTCTTCCAGCTTGTCGTACTGCGCAACGTTGAACTTCCAGTGGCGCACAAATCCGATCACACCGATGGTGGCGAGCGTGGCTCCGATGAAGAACCTGGTCCAATCGACACCCCAGTAAGTGTTAATCAGCTTGAGACCATCGTAGAGGATGATGATACCTACTCCGGTCATGATCACAGGACCCAACAGGCGTTTGCCCGGGGGCGGACCTACGCTAGCAGCCAAATCGGTCTGATGCCGACCAGTTGTTTCTATCGTGACAGGACCATAGCTGGAGTTGGTCTGGTGAGTTGCTTGAATGCGAGTGGTACCAGCAGCGTGAATCACGGATAGCAGCTGGACATTTTGGCCTTGGCAATGCGGGCAGCAGATGGCGTTGTTGCTCACCACGTAATCATTCCTTTGAGGGGTGAAAAGCGGCCATTCTAAGGCAATTGCATACAGCAGGGCACTCAAAAAAGGGATCACCGAGCGCGTTTACCGTCGCGTCGGCGCAATCGCCACCCTGGCTGTGGCGAGCCTGAATCAGAAATGAAAAAAGCCCAGCGCGACGGCTGGGCTCTATTACGCAAGGAGATAGAAGATCATGGAGTCCAGTAAGCAATCTTGCCGGCTGCACCAACAGCTACAAAATTGCCGTTACCGTAGGCGACGCTGCGGATATCGGTTCCTGCGAAAGTGTTGGCTTGCTGAACCCAGCCGATCCCATCCTCGGAAACGGCTGTCTTGCCGCCGTCGCCGACAGCTACATACTTGCCATTACCGTAAGCAATGTCGCGGATGATGGTTCCACCGAAACTGGTATCTTCAACAGCAGTCCAGGTAAGCCCATCGGATGAATATGCCATCTTGCCATCCGCACCAACGATAAACATTTTCCCGTTGCAAAGCTTCATGGAAAGGATGGTGCTAGTGCCGAAGGTGCTGGTTCTGGTCGCGAATGATTGCGGATTACCCGTTGGCATCTTCACAGCGCTAAGCAGCTTCCCATTCGATCCCGCAATCAACACAAAAACGCCAATGACGTTGACGCAGTACACAGTCTCGCTAGAAGTGAAGGTCGTAGTGCGCTCCACCGTGCCTGACCAATCCTCATAACGGGAAAAGACTTTACCGTTAGACCCAACCAGTATCCAGGTCGCGATGTCGCCGTAAATTGGCTGATAATACACAATGCCATGCAAGTCTACATACGCGCGAGCAGCTGCCGTAAGGTCTGTCCAATCCCTTAAAGGGCGTGCAATGCTGCCCTGGACCACATTGCCGGATTGAGAAAGGCCTTGAAGCGTTGTCCCAAGACCGTTCCAGTACAGCTCGTTGAGGACCTTTCCGCTATCAGAGGTGACGGCGCCCTTGAGCTTGGTCCACGCTGTACCAGTTGCGTCTCCAGTGACAAGCTGAGTGGTTGTGGGAAGACCGTTGCCACCAGCCGCATAAAACTTGCCTTGCGCAAAAACCACGCGCCTAAGCATGCCGGTGTTCTCCACCGGGTCTACTTGAGTCCAAAGATCTTGCAAGGTTTGAGACGCCGAGTTTGCGTTATCCATTTTAAACTCCGTTACTGAGCTGATTTAAGTTCAGGCCTCTGTATTGGGCGTATGGCGCTCATGGGCGATGGTTCGAGACTCGAGGTCTTCTGGCGAAGATCAGGGGTGACGAGGTTTCACCAACCTCAGACCTGTCGCTGATGTAGGAAATTATGCCACACGAGCACTGTATATTCAACCAGTATTCTGAAGTTTTTATTCACTGAACTTCGACGCATCCACCGCGTTTGAGTGGATTCACATGCCTCAAAAACGCGAAAGCCCGACGTAGTAGCCGGGCTTTTGGCGCCACTCCTCAACACGCGCAGGAATGACAGGATCGGGATAATTTCGCTCAATCGCTCAGTGGTGTCAAGCCTAACGATACATTCGACCAGCAACCATTGCTCGACCTACCATCGTATTCAACCTGTCAGCTAGTTCGTCATTATTTCGATAAAATACAATTGGCTTTGATTGGACATCGAATGGCACTTGTGAATCGCTTTGAGCAAGAAGAACCACTTTTCATTTATCTCCAGCCTCCATCGACGGCGCGTGGACTCCGGCGTAGCACAAAGATCCCAGGTGTTCATGTCGTAGAAGCTCCGGCAGGGTGATCACACCCTCTTCAAGCGCCTCGATGCGCTTCTTCGCAGCCTGTCCTGCCGCAACCGCAGCTCTCACTGTGGCCTCACGGCGCCAAGCCGATGCACCCAACGGGACCTCCACTGTGTAGTGGTCAACTCATCCCGGACACGGTTTCGAGTTTTCCTTCAGCTTTCGCTGGAGCTAGTCCATCGTTGAATTGGTGGGGTCGGGAAGCGCATGAGCTGGGGGATGCTTCGCAACCGATGGGCAGAAGCAAGAGAGGCAGCCAGAGTGAAGGCTGAACTGGAGAAGAAACCCGACCTGGTCAACCGGATAGCGCAGTTCCAGTTCAGGGGCATCCGACCGAAGGCGGCGTCGGAGATCAACGATCTGAGCGATGCAAGTGTGCTGTTGGGCCACTCGAAAGAGGGAATCACCGAGCGCGTTTATCGTCGAGTCGGAGCGATCGCCAAGCCTTCAAAAGGCTAAAGTTTCGGAACTCCATGCCTTTTGTTTCGGAACTCTTGGCGTTTCTTGCGTACAAAGAAAAACCCCGCAGACCTAGATCTGCGGGGTTTCGAATAGTGGAGGCCGAGGTCGGAATCGAACCGGCGTAGACGGATTTGCAATCCGGAGCATAACCACTTTGCTACTCGGCCTCAAAGTCGGAGTCAGCTTTCGCTATCTCCTTGAAACCGCTGGGCTTTTTCAAGTCAGCTGCGTTTCGATGGAGGCCATTATGTCGGCATTCGATGGACCTTGCAACCCCCTTGAAGAAAAAAATCTTCAAGGGGTTCAAGGTGTTAGCGCAGACGCCCGAGTTTGCTCCACAAGCCAACCAGGGTGTTCTCCACTGCCCCGCTGGCAGCCACGCCGATGCGCTCCTGCAGGCTCTTGCGCTCGGCGAAGCGCAGGTGGAACACGTTGGCCTCGCGGGCGCTGCGGCTCAGGTATTCGTCACTGGTGCCCAGCTCGTCGACCAGCTGGCGATTGAGCGCAGCGATGCCGAGCCAGACCTCGCCGGTCGCCACTTCGTCTATATGAAGCTGCGGGCGGTAGCGGGCGACGAAATCCTTGAACAGCTGGTGGGTGATGTCCAGGTCTTCCTGAAACTTCTCCCGACCCTTCTCGGTGTTCTCGCCGAACACGGTCAGGGTGCGCTTGTATTCGCCGGCGGTGAGCACTTCGAAATCGATGTCATGCTTCTTCAACAGACGATTGAGGTTGGGCATCTGCGCCACCACGCCAATGGAACCGAGCACGGCAAACGGCGCGCTGACGATCTTCTCGCCGATACAGGCCATCATGTAGCCACCGCTGGCGGCGACCTTGTCGATGCAGATGGTCAGCGGGATACCGGCCTCGCGGATGCGCGCCAGCTGCGAGGCCGCCAGGCCATAGCTGTGCACCATGCCACCGCCACTCTCCAGGCGCAGCACCACCTCGTCACGTGGGGTGGCCAGGGTCAGCAGCGCGGTGATCTCGTTGCGCAGGCTCTCGGTGGCCGAGGCCTTGATGTCGCCGTCGAAATCGAGGACGAACACCCGGCGCTTGTCCTCAGGCTTTTTCTTCTGCTGTTTTTCCGCCTTGGCCTGCTGCTTGCGCACAGCCTTGAGCTGGGCCTTGTCGAGCAGGCCCGACTCCAGGCGCTCGCGCAGTTCCTTGTAGAACTCGTTGAGGCGGGTGACCTGCAGTTGCCCGCCCGGCTTGCGCCGCCCTTTGCCACGCAGGCCGGCGATGGCCGACAGCACCACAAGGATAGCGATCACCAGGGTGGCGGTTTTGGCGAGAAAGCTTGCGTATTCGGCAAGAAACTCCACATTGACTCCTTGATAAACCAGCGCCGCAAGGGCGCGAACTGGATGCAAGCATACCGGGGCGCCAGAGGCGCTGCCAGCGGGTGAAAATGCTGGCAACACAGTTCAAACGACCTTTTCAAACACTTGTATGTTTTTTCGTTGACAGCCCGCCTGGGGCAACCTAACCTCGCAACAACCTCCAACCGGGCCGGACTTCAACGTGGGAAACCTCTACCTGATCCGACATGGCCAAGCCTCCTTTGGTGCCGCCGACTACGACGTGCTGTCGCCCGTGGGCGAACGTCAGAGCCAGGCGCTGGGTGAACACCTCGCCCAACTGGGCCTGCGCCTGGACCGCTGCGTGGCGGGTACCTTGCGCCGCCAGCAGGATACCGCCCGCCTGGCCCTGGACGCGCTGCATGCCCATGGCAACCCGGTGCCGGCCATTGAGACCGATGCAGCCTTCAACGAGTTCGACGCCGATGGCGTGATTCGCGCCCTGCTCCCGCGCCTGCTGCCTGAAGAGCCCGAAGCCCTGCATGTACTGCGCAACGGTGCCCAGCACCGCAGCGAGTTCCAGCGCCTGTTCGCGCTGATGGTGCAGCGCTGGCACGATGGCGACCACGACCACGACGACCGCCTGGAAACCTGGCAGTCCTTCACTGGCCGGGTCGGCGACGGCCTGGAGCGCCTGCTCGACAGCGCCGCCAGCGGCGACAACATCGCCCTGTTCACTTCCGGCGGCACCATCGCCGCCCTGCTCCACCTGGTAAGCGGAATCACGCCGGCTCAGGCATTCACCCTGAACTGGCAGATCATCAACACGTCGCTCAGCCACCTGAAGTTCCGTGGCCGCGACGTCACCCTGGCTTCCTTCAACAGCCAAGCCCATGTGCGGCTGTTGCGGTTGCCGGAGCTCGTCACCTACCGATGAGCCCGGTCTGTTGTGTCCTTGCGGACGCGAATATCACTTAACAAGGAATACACCATGAGCGATGTAGCTAAAGCCGTCGAGGCGATGAAGGCAAAATTCAACCCTGCAGCTGCCGCCGGCCTGGACCTGGTGTTCGGCTTCAACATCACCGACGAAGACAAGCACTACGCCCTGCTGGTCAAGGACGGTACCTGCGAGATCCAGGAAGGCGAGAACGCCGACGCCAACTGCACCCTGGTAATGGACAGCGAAACCCTCAAGGGCATCGTCAGCGGTGACACCGACGGCATGCAGGCCTTCATGGGCGGCAAGCTGCGCGTCGAAGGCGACATGATGCTGTCGATGAAGCTCAGCGAGCTGTTCCCGGCCTGATTGGCGCGGTAGATCGCGAATGAAAAAGACCGAAGCCTGATGCGCTTCGGTTTTTTTTCGCCCGCGCAACGCCGGTCCATCAGGGCCATTGATCGGCCGGCAACACCCAGGCCAATAAGCGCCTGGCACGCTTGTACCAGCTTCGACAGGAAATTAGATTAGCCAATAGTCCTTGCTATCGATCATAAGGAAATCGCATGACGCTCACCGACCAGTCCACCCAGGTACGCCCCGGCGAAGAACTCGACGCGGCCGTCATCGATCCGTACCTCAAGGGTCATATACCTGGCCTGCAGGGCAGCCCGACCATCAGCCAGTTTCCCGGTGGCGCCTCGAACCTGACCTACCTGGTGGCCTACCCGGGCAAGGAATTCGTCCTGCGCCGCCCACCGTTCGGCCACAAAGCCAAGTCGGCCCACGACATGGGCCGCGAGTTCCGTATCCTCAACCAGCTCAACGCCGGTTTCCCCTATTGCCCCAAGGCCCACGTGCACTGCACCGATGAAGCCCTGATCGGCGGCGAGTTCTACGTGATGGAGCGGGTCAACGGCATCATCCTGCGTTCGGACATCCCCGCCGAACTCGACCTGGACGCCGGTCGGACCGAGGCACTGTGCAAGAGCTTCATCGATCGCCTGGTCGAGCTGCACCAGGTGGACTACCAGGCATGCGGCCTGGCCGACCTGGGCAAGCCGGAAGGTTATGTGCAGCGCCAGATCGAAGGCTGGGCCAGCCGCTATGAAAAAGCCCTGACCCCCGACGCGCCACGCTGGGAACAGGTGATCGCCTGGCTGCGCGAGAAAATGCCCGCCGACCACCCGCGCCCGGGCATCGTGCATAACGACTACCGCTTCGACAATGTCATCCTCGACAGCACCAACCCGATGCGCATCATCGGCGTGCTGGACTGGGAAATGGCCACCATCGGCGATCCGCTGATGGACCTGGGCAACAGCCTGGCCTACTGGATCGAGGCCGGCGACCCAGCGCCAGTACAGCTGATGCGTCGCCAGCCGAGCAATGCGCCGGGCATGCTGACCCGCCAGCAGTTTGTCGACTACTACGCCGAGCGCGCCGGCATCCGTATCGACAACTTCGACTTCTATTACTGCTACGGCCTGTTCCGCCTGGCCGGCATCGTCCAGCAGATCTACTACCGCTTCTTCCACGGCCAGACCCAGGACAAACGCTTCGCCCAGTTCATCCACATGAACAAGCTGCTGGAGCACATGAGCCTGCAACTGATCGGCAAATCCAGCCTGTAACCCGGCCCACAACAAGGAATACCCGAATGTCCAAGACCCACCTGTTCGACCTCGACGGCAAGATCGCCTTCGTTTCCGGTGCCAGCCGTGGCATCGGTGAAGCCATCGCCCACCTGCTGGCCCAGCAGGGCGCCCATGTGATCGTCTCCAGCCGCAAGCTCGACGGCTGCCAGCAAGTGGCCGAGGCGATCGTAGCCGCCGGCGGCAAGGCAACCGCGGTGGCCTGCCATATCGGTGAGATGGAGCAGATCCAGCAGGTGTTCGCCGGCATCCGCGAACAGTTCGGGCGCCTCGACATCCTGGTCAACAACGCCGCCACCAACCCGCAGTTCTGCAACGTGCTGGATACCGACCTGGGCGCTTTCCAGAAGACCGTCGACGTCAATATCCGCGGTTACTTCTTCATGTCGGTGGAAGCCGGCAAGCTGATGCGCGAGCACGGCGGTGGCAGCATCATCAACGTGGCCTCGATCAACGGAGTGTCACCGGGGCTGTTCCAGGGCATCTACTCGGTGACCAAGGCGGCCGTGATCAACATGACCAAGGTGTTTGCCAAGGAGTGCGCGCAGTTCGGCATCCGCTGCAACGCCCTGCTGCCGGGCCTGACCGACACCAAGTTCGCCTCGGCGCTGGTGAAGAACGACAGCATCCGCAATGCCGCGTTGCAGCAGATCCCGCTCAAGCGCGTGGCCGACCCGAGCGAGATGGCCGGGGCGGTGCTGTACCTGGCCAGCGACGCCTCCAGCTATACCACCGGTACCGCGCTCAATGTGGACGGCGGGTTCTTGTCCTGACGGTGCACCAGGCCTGACTGGCTTGTGGGAGCGGGCTTGCTCCCACAAAGCTTGCGGCCTAGACCTTTATTGCCTGCAACGTGTAGCTCAGCGGTAGCCGCCATGGCGCCTCGACCAGGCGCCACTCGCCGTCATCACCCAACGCCATCTGCCCAGGCAAGGCCTCCCAGGGAATGCTCTGGTGCTCGTCCAGGGCAGTGATGCGTAGGCCGTTGCGCAACAGCGCGGTGATCACCTCGCCGAGGCCATGGTTCCACTCATGGGTTTCAGTCTGCGTCAGGGCCTGGTCGGTGTCGACGTAGGTCTGGTCGCTGATCCACACAGTGGGCGCCTCGCGCTCGAAGTACGGATACTCCAGTTGCAAACGGTCCGCATGGTCTTCGTTGACCGCCATCAGCATCGGGTGGCCGTCGCGCAGAAACAGGCGTCCGCCCGGCTTGAGCAATGCCGCCACTGCCTGCGCCCAGCGCTCGATACTCGGCAGCCAGCACAACGCGCCGATACCGGTGTAGACCAGATCGAAACTATCGGCAGGCAGCACCTGTGCCGCCTGGTAGACGTCCGCTTCGACATAGGCAATACCAGCGCCGCACCGTTCGGCCAGGTCACGCGCCTGGGTCAGCGAGGCGGCAGAGAAGTCCAGGCCACAGACATCCGCACCCAGGCGCGCCAGCGACAAGGTGTCGGTACCGATATGGCATTGCAGGTGCACCGCGCGCAGGCCATGGATATCGCCCAGGCGCGGCAGGTCGAAACGCACCACCTCGGACAGATGGCCGGGTTCGGCGACAAAGCGTTCGACCTCGTAGTCCTTCGAGGCAGCGTGCAGTGGCGCCCGTTCATTCCAACTGGCGCGGTTGAGTTCCAGTGATCGGCTCATGCGGTGCATCCCTGTCCTGAATAGGTCAGGCGCCACGTTAACTGGCGCCGTCGGGCGCGGCAACCGCTCTGTCAACCTGAGGTTGACAGCTCAGGTATACTGAGCGCCTCGTCCATGCCCAAGGATCCAGCACCCATGACGGAAAACAGCTTCGCCTTTCGCCTCAAGGAACTGCTCGAACACCACAAGCTGACCCTGCAGGCGGTGGGCACGGCCCTTGGAATCTCGCGCACGGCGGTGCACAAGTGGACCCGCGGTGGCGAGATCGACTACGCCAACCTGCGCAAACTGGCCGAGTTGCTCAAGGTCAACTGGATCTGGCTGCGCTACGGCGAGGAGGCCCTGCACAGCGTGCAGCAGGCCGAGGTGGTCGAGCTGCCGATGACCGACGTGCGCCGACGCTACACCGCCGAAATCATGGAGAGCGAGACACGCATGAAGCTGGCGCAGGAGGGTGCGCGCATCGTCACCTGGGAGTGGAACCTGGTCACCGACGACGTGACCTACTCGCCCAATGTCGAGGCGGTATATGGCTGGCCACTACGGCGCAACGAGGACTTCTGGGAGCACATCCACCCCGAGGACGCCAGCCACATGCAGGGCATGTATGCCCAGGCCGTGGCCGACGGTACAGGCTGCGAGTGCGACTTCCGCATCACCCGCCCCGACGGCGGTCAACGCTGGATCGCCTCGCGCGCGACGGTGCTGGGCGACAGCGCCGGCCGCCCGGTGAAAATGGTTGGCATCAGCATGGACAATACCGAGCGCAAGGTGGCTGAAGAAGAGTTGCGCCAGAGCGAGGCGCGCTTTCGCACCATATTCGAACTGGCCTGGGGCGCGCTGGCCTACATTGACCCGGATGGCAGCTGGCAGCGGGTCAACGGCAGCCTTTGCGAACTGCTGGGTTACCGTGAGGACGAGCTGTACGGAACGACGTTCCAGCAACTCACCCACCCCGAGGACCTGCCGGACAACCTGGCGCTACTGCGGCGCCTGCTGGCCGGCGAGATCGAGCGATACGAAGTACAGAAGCGTGTTCGCCATAAAGACGGGCACTACCTCTGGGTGCGGGCACGCACCTCGCTGGAGCGCCGCGCCGACGGGCAGCCGGAACATCTGATCAGCGTGTTCGAGGAGATCGGCACCGAACGCGAGGCAAGCACGCGTCCTAACTGACACCTGCCCAGCGTCGAACCTGATAGGTACAGGTGACAGTCAGCGTTTGACGCCGTGCTGGATGACGATCGAGTCGGTGCCCAGCTTGGCCATCACCTCGGCCTTGCGCGCGTCCGCCTCGGCCTTGGCCGGGAACGGCCCCATCAGTACCACCGGCTTGCCGTCGCGGTATTCGACCCAGGACGGAATGCCCTTTTCGATCAGGCGTGCGGTCATGTCGGTCAGGGCGCCCATGTTCGGCCCCTGGATCACCTCGACATCCCAACCTTCCGGCGCCGGCTGGTCGGCCAGCGCCTCGGCGCGGCGCTGCAGGTCGGCGCCACCGCAGACTTCGCGGATTCGCAGGTTGTTGCCGGTCTCGTCGATGAGGATCTCGTACTGGCCATCGTGCTTGATCGCCACATAGCTGCGGTAAGGCTCGTACTGACCGGCATCATCCTTGCCGCGCACCTGGCCGCAGATGGAGCCCTGGGTGTCGAAACGCACGTTGGCGAACTTGGCCGTCTTGGGGTTGTTCAGGTGCTCGGCCACCTGCTTGTGCACGCCTTCGACCTCGTTGTTACAGCCCGCCAGGGCCAACACCGCCATTACCACCGCCAGTTTGCGCACGCCTGTACCTCCAGATTCGAAGGAGCGGATTCTAGCATGAGCGAACCGCTCGGCCGCAGGGATGAGGCGAAGGTGGAAAGTTGCAGCGTGTGTCGGCGGCCAGGAACGGCGGAAAGCAAAAAGGGCGATCCTTTCGGATCGCCCTCTTCTGATTTGGTAGGCACAATTGGACTCGAACCAACGACCCCCACCATGTCAAGGTGGTGCTCTAACCAACTGAGCTATGTGCCTGTCGTGTGGGGCGCATATTAGTGATCGACTGCGCGCCTGTAAAGCGTTTTTTTCAAAAAAATCAAAAACTTTGCGAAATTCATCCGAACCGCCCCGGCGACCTGCGGAAAAGGCTTTTACCGGCCGAGCTCGCATCTGGTTCGCCCGCTGGACGCGACCAAAAGCAAAAAGGGCGATCCTTGCGGATCGCCCTCTTCTGATTTGGTAGGCACAATTGGACTCGAACCAACGACCCCCACCATGTCAAGGTGGTGCTCTAACCAACTGAGCTATGTGCCTGTCGTGTGGGGCGCATTCTACGCGATCCAGATACCCTGTCAACTGTTTTTTTCACGCTAAGCTACTGAATCTTAAACTATTTATAGAAAGGCCGAGCTTCAGGGGGGCGTAAAGGATTTTCACCGGACGACTAGCGGGTGTTTATTATTATTGATAGCATCGGTACATTCGTTAAAAATATAAAACACGAGGTTCCTCGAGCATGGCTAACACCCCCTACCCCCAGTCCTACTACGCCGCCTCGGCCAACCCGGTGCCGCCACGTCCGGCGCTGCAGGGTGAGGTGGAAACCGATGTGTGCATCATCGGTGCCGGCTACACCGGCCTGTCCAGCGCCCTGTTCCTGCTGGAGAACGGCTTCAAGGTGAGCATCGTCGAGGCCGCCAAGGTCGGTTTCGGCGCCTCGGGCCGCAACGGTGGCCAGATCGTCAACAGCTATAGCCGCGACATCGATGTCATCGAGCGCACCGTCGGCCCCAAGCAGGCGCAACTGCTCGGCCAGATGGCCTTCGAGGGCGGGCGTATCATCCGTGAGCGCGTGGCCAAGTATGACATCCAGTGCGACCTGAAGGACGGCGGCGTGTTCGCCGCGCTGACCAGTAAGCAGATGGGCCACCTGGAATCGCAAAAACGCCTGTGGGAACGCTTTGGCCATACTCAGCTGGAGCTGATGGACCAGAAGCGTATCCGCGAAGTGGTGGCCTGCGACAACTATATTGGCGGCATGCTCGACATGAGTGGCGGCCATATCCACCCGCTGAACCTGGCCCTGGGCGAAGCCGCCGCGGTCGAGTCGCTGGGTGGCATCATCTATGAGCAAACCCCGGCCGTGCGCATCGAACGTGGCGCCAACCCTGTGGTACACACCCCGCAGGGCAAAGTGCGAGCCAAGTTCATCATCGTCGCCGGCAATGCCTACCTGGGCAACCTGGTACCGGAGCTGGCTGCCAAGTCGATGCCCTGCGGCACCCAGGTGATCACCACCGAGCCGCTGGGCGAGGAACTGGCCCGCACCTTGCTGCCGCAAGACTACTGCGTCGAGGACTGCAACTACCTGCTCGACTACTACCGCCTGACCAGCGACAAGCGCCTTATCTTCGGCGGCGGCGTGGTATACGGTGCGCGCGACCCGGCAAACATCGAGGCAATCATCCGTCCGAAGATGCTCAAGGCTTTCCCGCAGCTCAAGAATGTCAAGATTGACTACGCCTGGACCGGCAACTTCCTGCTGACCCTGTCGCGCCTGCCCCAGGTCGGCCGCATCGGTGACAACATCTACTACTCGCAGGGTTGCTCGGGCCACGGCGTGACCTACACCCACCTGGCGGGCAAAGTGCTGGCCGAAGCCCTGCGCGGCCAGGCCGAGCGCTTCGACGCGTTCGCCGGCCTGCCGCACTACCCGTTCCCGGGTGGCCAGATGCTCCGTGTGCCGTTCAGCGCCATCGGCGCCTGGTACTACAGCCTGCGCGATCGCCTGGGCTTCTGATGTAAAGCCATCGCGGGGCAAGCCCGCTCCCACAAGGCCAATCTTGTGGGAGCGGGCTTGCCCCGCGATCATTTCAGCCTCAGCGTCCGAGGCTGGTGACAGCCTGCCTCGCCGCGATCTCCTGCCCCGAACGGGCCAGTTCATCCGCCGCCTGCAACCAGCGCTGGCGATCCACCTGGGCCGGCAATTGCCGTGGTGATTGCAGCAACACCGCCCAGTTACCCTCCTTGGCCCACGCCGACTCGAAATCATCGAAGGCCATCAACTGGCGCCGATGCATGCCCGAGCGCAGCAATACCCGCTGTTTGTAGCGGTCATAGCCGATCAGCACCGCATAGCGCGGCTCGCTCCACCACGCCGAACCTTCCTGATAACGCAGCAACACCGGGTAGCCCGCCGCCACCTGGGCAAGCAAGGCATCCAGATGTTTGTCCAGCGGGTAGACGACCCGGCCGTATTCACGGGCAACCCGAGGAATGCCGGTTTCCAGGGACTCGGCGGCGGCAGGCAGGCCCAGCGACTTGTCGAGCAGGCCCGGCGTGATCGGCGCGCCCTGCTGCGACAACACGGCGGCCAGGGCCATCGAGCCACTGTGGTTGGCGTTGCCGCCGTAGAAGGGAACCCTGCTGATCTCGACCCGCTGCGGCAGGCCCTTGAGCGCGGCCGGTGGCGCGCTGGCACAACCCGACAACGTGGCCGCCACCAGGCAGGCGGCCAACAGGCGACGTGGGCCCAGGGCCCGGGACGTGATGAGTTTTTGCAACATGGACACTCGCATGATCCAGCGCCAGGCAGGCGGTGCCCGGCCATGAGTGCCGATCATAGGGCGCGGGCGGCTTTGGGTATAGCCCGACGCGGGCTTGGAACGAAACGGCCCGAGCACGTGGGTTTGTATGAAAAGTAGCCGAGCGGCGATCAGGCAAGGCCAAAACAGGCGAGGAACGACCGGGGTCGCGCCCG
Source organism: Pseudomonas soli (assembly GCF_021283165.2). NCBI lineage: Bacteria > Pseudomonadati > Pseudomonadota > Gammaproteobacteria > Pseudomonadales > Pseudomonadaceae > Pseudomonas > Pseudomonas soli. The sequence goes on along the minus strand of NZ_CP128543.1, from coordinate 2,276,474 downwards.
ACTTGACTGGTTGTCAATGAGCATTCCGACCGGGCTGGCGCACCAGACTGTTTTCTACGCAGCATGATCGTCGCGCAGGCACTTTTCGTACAAAGCCTAGACCTTCGGTCAATGGAACGTCACAGGTAAAAGGCTAGACTAAAGCAGTGTCTGGATGGCGGGCCTGGCTCGCCAGAGAGAAGGAGGCACACATGAGCCTGACAATGGCAATTCTAATGCTGGTTGGCATGTGGCTGAGCGTCGCAGCCGCCATGCTCTGGGGCGTACTGCGCATCGTGCGCCGCCATGCGCACCCACATCACCTACCCCCTCAAGCCCTGGTCAAACCACAACCTGTGCGCCGTGCGCGTCGGCATGCCGGGGCGCATTGAGCTGAAGCTTTCCTGAAACGCATCGCGGGGCCAGCCCGCCGCCACAAGCTACATGTCTTGTGGCGGCGGGCTGGCCCCGCGATGGTTCACGCCAGGTCAGCCCTCGGTCGCCTCACGTTTCAAGCGCGCCCGGCGGGCCATGATGTTGAGGATCTCGATCGCGGTCGAGAACGCCATGGCAGCGTATACGTAGCCTTTCGGCACATGGGCGCCGAAGCCTTCGGCGATCAGGGTCATGCCGATCATGATCAGGAAGCCCAGGGCCAGCATCACCACGGTCGGGTTGTCGTTGATGAACTTGGCCAGCGGGTCGGCGGCCACCAGCATCACGATCACGGCACTGATCACGGCGATGATCATGATCGGCAGGTGCTCGGTCATGCCCACGGCGGTAATGATGCTGTCGATCGAGAAGACGATGTCCAGCAGCAGGATCTGGAAGATCGCCGCGGTGAAGCCGATAGTCACGACGTTGCCGGCCTTGGACTCTTCCTTGGCGCCATGAGGGTCGACACTTTCATGGATCTCCTTGGTCGCCTTCCACAGCAGGAACAGGCCACCGGCAATGAGGATCATGTCCTTCCACGAGAACGTGTGGCCGAAGACTTCGATCACCGGCTCGGTCAGCTGGACAATCCAGGCCACCGTACTGAGCAGCGCCAGGCGCATGACCAGAGCCATGCTGATACCGATGCGCCGCGCCTTGGAACGATAGGCCTCGGGCAGCTTGTTGGTAAGGATGGAGATGAAGATCAGGTTGTCGATGCCGAGCACGACCTCCATGGCCACCAGGGTGGCAAGCGCTACCCAGGCGGTGGGGCTTGCGGCGAGTTCCAGCAAATATTCCATTGGTCAGTCCTGCTCTCAGATGTCCTGGGTGTCTTTCTTGTCGTCTTCGGTCTTGGCTTTCCCGCCATCGCCACCGATGGCGTCGCTCAAGGCCTGCTGGGCGGCGTCATTGGTCTTGTCGATGGCCTGCTTGGCCGATTCGGCGGCCTGGTCAAGCATCTGCTGGGCGGATTTTTCGGCCTGGTCGCAGCCAGACATGGCGAACAGGGCCAGGGCCAGCACCAGCGGTGTGCCAATGGATTTGAGTTGTAGCATGAGGTCCTCGCTTGTCGAATTCCGGGCGGCGCTTCATGCGCCTGATGGGGTGGCATTCTAGTGGGGCTGAAACATCCGGAAAATTCGTATTTTCAGCGTATATACTTCGGTTTTCCCGAATCGAGAAACGCATGCTCAACTATCGCCAGCTTCACTATTTCTGGGCGGTGGCCAAGACCGGCAGCATCGCCCGCGCCAGCGAACAGCTCAACCTCACCCCGCAGACCATCAGCGGCCAGATCAGCCTGTTCGAGCAGACCTGGAACCTGGAGCTGTTCCAGCGCGTCGGGCGCCAGCTGGAACTGACCGAGACCGGGCGCCAGGCCCTGGCCTACGCCGAGCAGATGTTCCAGATCGGCGGCGAACTGGAGGCCATGCTGCGGGCCGGACCGCAGGAGCAGATCCTGTTTCGCGTGGGCGTGGCCGATGTGGTGCCCAAGTCCATCGTCTACCGCCTGCTGGCGCCAACCATGGAATTGGACGAGGTACTGCGTATCAACTGCCGCGAGGACAAGCTCGAGCGCCTGCTGGCGGACTTGGCAATCCAGCGCCTGGACCTGGTGATCTCCGACAGCCCCATGCCCAGCCACCTGGACATCAAGGGCTACAGCCAGAAGCTCGGCGAGTGCGGCCTGAGCTTCTTCGCTACACCGGAATTGGCCGAGCGCCTGGTTCGGCCCTTCCCCGCCTGCCTGGACGATGCGCCACTGTTGATCCCGGGCCAGGAAACCGTGCTGCGCAGCCGGCTGCTACGCTGGCTGGCCGAGCAGCAGGTACAACCGCGAATCGTCGGCGAGTTCGACGACAGCGCACTCATGCAAGCCTTCGGTCAATCGGGCAGCGGCATTTTCGTCGCCCCCAGCGTCATCGCCGAAGAGGTCTGCCGCCAGTACGGCGTGCGCCTGATCGGCCAGACCGAGGCGGTGAACGAGTCGTTCTACGCCATATCGGTGGAGCGCAAGGTCAAGCACCCGGGGATCCTGGCGATCACCGAGGGCGCGCGGCGCGAGCTGTTTCACTGGTAGGACCGTGCCTACAGGCGCCAGCGTGGTCTGTGGTAAAGTCGCGCGCTTTCACGTAACTGGATTGCGCTGCACATGACCCCCATCCTCCGCCTCATCAACCGCACCGGCCTGGTGACGCAGATCTGCATCGGCCTGGTGGCCGGCATCGCCCTGGCCCTGCTCGCCCCCGACGTGGCCCGCGACCTGGGGTTCCTCGGCAAGGTCTTCGTCAGCGCCTTGAAGGCCGTGGCGCCGATCCTGGTGTTCATTTTGGTGATGGCCTCGATCGCCAACCACCGCCATGGCCAGGAAACCCACATCCGCCCGATCCTCTGGCTGTACCTGCTGGGCACCTTCGCCGCCGCGGTGGTGGCCGTGGTGGCCAGCATGCTGTTCCCCTCGAACCTGGTGCTGAGCACCGGCGAGGCCACGCTGAGCGCCCCCGGCGGCATCACCGAGGTGATGCAGAACCTGTTGCTCAGCGCCGTGGACAACCCGGTCAACGCATTGCTCAAAGCCAACTTCATCGGCGTGCTGACCTGGGCCGTCGGCCTGGGCGTGGCCCTGCGCCATGCCGGTGACACCACCCGCACCGTGGTCGAGGACCTGTCCAACGGCGTGACCCTGATCGTGCGCATGGTGATCCGCTTCGCCCCGCTGGGCATCTTCGGCCTGGTCAGCGCCACCCTGGCGCAGTCGGGGCTGGACGCACTGCTCGGCTACCTGCACCTGCTGGCCGTGCTGATGGGCTGCATGCTGTTCGTGGCCCTGGTGATGAACCCGTTGATCGTTTACTGGAAGATCCGCCGCAATCCCTATCCACTGACCTTGCTGTGCCTGCGCGAAAGCGGCATTACCGCGTTCTTCACCCGCAGCTCGGCGGCCAACATCCCGGTCAACCTGGCGCTGTCGGAGAAGCTTGGCCTGCACGAAGACACCTATTCGGTGTCGATCCCGCTGGGCGCGACCATCAACATGGCCGGCGCGGCAATCACTATTACCGTGCTGACCCTGGCCGCCGTGCACACCCTGGGCATCCCGGTCGACCTGCCGACCGCGGTGCTGCTCAGCGTGGTGGCGGCGGTCTGCGCTTGCGGCGCCTCGGGCGTGGCCGGTGGCTCGCTGCTGCTGATCCCGCTGGCCTGCAGCCTGTTCGGCGTGCCCAGCGAGATCGCCATGCAGGTGGTGGCGGTCGGTTTCATCATCGGCGTACTGCAGGACTCGGCCGAGACTGCTCTGAACTCCTCGACCGACGTGCTGTTCACCGCCGCGGCCTGCCAGGCCATGGAGCGGCCCAGCAGCTGAAACCCCGGCCGTGCCAGCTCCAACGCCACAGGGGAGCTGGCTTGGCCGGCGACGCCAGCAGTGATTGCTTAAGCCCGGCGCTTTACCTAGGCTAGTGGCCTTTTCCTCGCAATGAGACAGGGCCATGTCAGAACACGAAAGCACCCGCGAAGGCCGTTTCAACAGCATCGAGATCCGCGTGCTCGGCTCACTGATCGAGAAACAGGCCACCAGCCCGGAAACCTACCCCCTGACCCTCAATGCCCTGGTCCTGGCCTGCAACCAGAAGACCAGCCGCGAACCGGTGATGAACCTCTCCCCCGGCCAGGTTGGCCAGGCCCTGCGCGCCCTGGAGAACCAGGGGATGGCTCGCCTGCAGATGGGCAGCCGCGCCGACCGTTGGGAACAGCGGGTGGATAAAGGCCTGGAGCTGGTACCGGCGCAGCTGGTGCTGATGGGCCTGATGTTCCTGCGTGGCCCGCAGACCCTCAGCGAACTGCTGACGCGCAGCAACCGCCTGCATGAGTTCGAGGATGTCGATCAGGTCCAGCACCAGCTCGAGCGCCTGGTCTCGCGGGGCCTGGCCTTGCACCTGCCGCGCCAGGCCGGCCAGCGCGAAGACCGCTACACCCACGCCCTGGGCGACCCGGCCGAGATCGAGGCGATCCTCGCTGCCCGCCAGCAGGAAGGCGGCACGCGCGCCAGCGCGGCGGACGAGCGCATCGAGGCGCTGGAAGCACGGGTCGCTGCGCTGGAGGCGCGCCTGGCCCAGCTCGAAGGTTGACTCAGGGCTTTTCGGCGTCGGGGAAGTTACGGCAACTCTTGCGTTCGGCCAGCTCCCGCTCACTGGGGCGCTGGTCGACGAACACGGTGCGGCCGTCGGCGTAGATTTCCAGGTAGCCCCAGTGCAGGTCTTGCTCGGTCTGCCCGGGCTTGGGCGGGACGAGCCACCAGGGTTCGCGGCTGATCAGGGTCATGGCGGGCTCCAGCGAATGTCTGGGGTAACTATAGAAGACAGACGGGCCCGACTAACCAGACGGGGATTGTTCCGCAAAGAGCAATTATGAAGTGCCGAGAGCACCGATTCTCCCCACCTGCCGAACGGACTAATCTCGATCCTGCAAACCAAGCCCACCGACCTTGAGGATTGACCACGATGTCCCGCCCACCACTGCCCCCCTTCACCCGTGAAACCGCCATCGAGAAAGTCCGCCTTGCCGAAGACGGCTGGAACAGCCGCGACGCCGCCAAAGTGGCCCTGGCCTACACCACCGACACCCACTGGCGCAATCGCGCCGAGTTCTGCAGCAGCCGCGAAGAGGCCCAGGCCTTCCTCACCCGCAAGTGGAACCGCGAGCTCGAATACCGCCTGATCAAGGAGCTCTGGGCCTTCACCGACAACCGCATCGCCGTGCGCTACGCCTATGAGTACCGCGACGACAGCGGCCAGTGGTACCGCGCCTACGGCAACGAGAACTGGGAGTTCGCCGAGGACGGCCTGATGCGCAATCGCCACGCCAGCATCAACGAACAACCCATCAGCGAAGCCGAGCGCAAGTTCCGCTGGCCCCTGGGGCGCCGTCCGGACGATCACCCGGGCCTGAGCGACTTCGGCTTCTGAAGACCGACACCGGATCAGCGGGGCCGCTCGACGGCCCCGTTTCAGGTTTGGGAAACGGACTACGCGGCCTGGAGAAACAGTGAGCGCAGCGCTGTGCCAGACTTTGCGGCGAATCCACTTCAGGACAGCCCGATGACCCTCCTTGATGCCTTTTTACAGCGTCGACGCTATGATGCCTCCCATGTGCGCAAGCGGTTTCACATTGCGCGGAGGTGTCCAGCGATGGCAGCAAAAGCGAAGAAGGTCTCCGAACGGGACCTCGATACCCTTGAACAACAGATTCCCCTGCACGCCAGCGAGGCTACGCATTCGGCCTACCTGCGTGCCCTGCAGGCCAGCCAGCGCGGCGTGCTGTGTGTCGATGACGGTGAACTGGTGCGCGTCGGTGCCGATGGTGCCCGGACCGTGCTGGGCCAAGCCAGCCCCCGGCGCAAGGTCCGGGTCGGTGAAATAATCAGTGTACGCAGGGTCGATGACCAGACGGCCGGCGGGCGTGCCTAGGCTGCGTGTTTTTGCGGGCCCCAACGGCTCGGGCAAGAGCACCATCAAGGCAAGCCTGCCTGCGGCGCTGACACGCCTTTTCGTCAATGCCGACGAACTCGAGCAAGAGGCAAAGGACAGCGGCTTCGTCGACCTCGCCCCGTTTGGTATTCAGGCCACTCAGGCCGAACTGCTGACGTTCCATCTCGATCATCATCTGATTGCCTCCCGGCAACTGGCCATGCACGCCCGGCAACTGCAAGTGCTCGACAACCGGATCGACTACCGTGCAGTGCCAGTGGACTCGTACTTCGCCTCGGTGATCGCCGACTTCATTCGCCAGCGCCTGCTGGAGGCGAAGCAGAGTTTCACCTTCGAAAGCGTCATGTCGCACCCGAGCAAGATCGAATTCATGCGCCTGGCACAAACCCAGGGCTATCGCACCTACCTCTATTTCGTCTCGACCGAAAACCCGCGGATCAATATCGAGCGGGTCGCCATTCGCGTGCGCGCGGGCGGCCATCCCGTCAGGGACGATCTGGTGCGCAGCCGCTACGAGCGCTCCCTCGACCTGCTCCCGGAGGCCATCGCCGCCAGCCATCGTGCCTATGTGTTCGACAACTCCGGGCAGAGCGCGGTGTGGCTGGCGGAAATCACCGATGGCGTGCAACTGGAGTACCGCAACGAAGATATACCCGACTGGTTTTTCGAAGCCTACGTGGATGAAGTGGAGCAGCCAGCAGAGACCTAGGTTGAGATAGAGCCCCGCGACATCTGCCCACAGTTTGGCGATACTGCGCAGCCCTCATCCATGAAAAGGACTTCGCTGATGAAGCCACTGCTTACCCTCGCCCTCCTCACCCTGGCCATCGCCGGCTGCGACAAGGCCGAACAGACCGCTGCAGTGTCTGGCCAATGCGCCAAGGACACCGACTGCAAAGGTGAGCGCATCTGTGAAAGTGGACAGTGCATCAACCCCCAGCCGCAACCCGCGCTGCTGGCCAAACCGGCCAGCGCGCCACTGGCGCCGAGCATCGCCTACGAGCCGCTGCCAGTCGGCGACGAAGGCGCCGGGCCGTTCACCGTGCAAGGCATGGAACTGGGCACCGCGCTGAACTACCAGTCCCGGGCGGGCGTGACGAACGTCATGGAGGCCGTCGTCGCCGATGCCGAAAGCACCGGCTACGTTGCCATCGAAAAGGCCTATACGTTCGGCCCCAACCGCTATGTACTCGTTGTGTCCACGGGCGAAGGCGGCAATGCCTGCCCGGCGTCCACCTATGTCTTCAGCTTCGACACCGCCAGCGAGCATGTGGACGGCAAGGCGGAGGTGGACGGCTGCTCGGAAATGGTCGAAAGCATGGCCGAGGGCAACAAGCTGACCATCAAGAAGGACGGCGCCGCGACCGTGGTGTACAACGGCCAGGTGAAGTGATCAAGGGCGATCAGGTGGCCCGGCTCGCGCCAGGCGCAACGCACTGAAGTCGTTGATGATTCCGCCATGGGCCCGGCAGAACTTTTTCCGTTTTGCCGGTCTATTGGGTGAGTGCGCCACGCGGCTGTCCGGGCATCCGCTGGCCACACGCTCAATTGCCCACAGAGGTTGTCTTCACTGATGAAAATCCCTGCCCCATGCATGCTGCTCGTTGGCCTGTTCGCACTCGCGGCCGCAGGCTCGGCATCCGCCGCACCGATGAAGACTGTTGTACCTTCCGCCCTGGTCCTCGACGCGGCGAGCCATCCCGCAGCCGAACACCCCTGGCCCAGCCTGGCAAGCGCGCCATCGGCAGCGCTGCTGGCCCATGACGACCGCTACCGCCACGACGAGCGCTGGCATGACCACCGCGACGACTGGCGCCGAGAGCAGTGGCGCCGCGAACAATGGCGCCGGGAGCAGCACCGCCGGGCAATGGAGCGGCAACGCTACTGGGACCGCCACCATGATCGCGCCCTGCACCATCGCTATGACGACGAGCGTCGTTACTATCGCCGCTGATCAGCACCCCTTGTATTCAGCTCCGCGCTGAAGCTCCACTGGGGGCTGGAGTCCACCGCAACGCTTCGCTGGAATATCTTGAAAAATCGTGCAGGCCCGACCTGTTGAATGGCAATCTAGGGCGCGCAGCAAACCCTCTTCAGGATATTCGACGGAGTCATGCACTCATGGCAGCAATGGATCGCGTTTTTCATGACCTTCACCGGCAAGGGCTGTTGCTGCTGGCCAATGTGGCGGACGCCGGCGGTGCACGCCTGGTCGAGCGCCAGGGCAGCAAGGCAGTTGCCACCAGCAGCGCCGCCGTGGCCTGGTCCCATGGTTACCAGGATGGTGACAAGCTGCCCTTGGCGCTGCTGGCCGGCACCGTCGAGTCGATGGCAAGGGTACTCAACGTGCCGCTGACCGTTGATATAGAAGGCGGCTACTCGGACGCTCCCGAACAGGTCGCCAAGGTCGTCGAGACCGTCATCGCCGCCGGCGCGGTGGGCATCAACATCGAGGACGGCACCCAACCCCCCGAACAGCTCCTGCGCAAGCTCGACGCCGCCAGAAACGCCGCCAGCCAGCGCGGGGTCGACCTGTTCATCAACGTGCGCAGCGATGTCTACCTGAAGCACCTGCTGCCCGCCGAGCAACGCCTCGAAGAGCTCCTGCGTCGCGCCACGCAGTATGCCGCCGGTGGCGCAAACGGGCTGTTCGCCGCCGGCGTGGTCGAGCCCGGCGAGATCGCCACGCTGTGCCGGGAGGTGACGTTGCCGGTCAACCTACTCTGGCGCGCAGGCTTGCCCAGCTCTGCCGAATTGCAACGGCTTGGCGTTCGCCGCCTGAGCGCCGGTTCGAGCATCGCCGAGTTTCTCTACGGTGCCATGAGCGGCCTGACCCAGCGCTTCCTGGAAAACGGACAGCTCGACACCAGCGGGTTGAAGGCCCACAGCTATGCAGAACTCAACGCACTGATGGCCACCAAGGCTGATAACACCTGAACGAAGCAAAGGCTGCACGTGCAGAAGCTGAGGCTGCACGTGCAAACCTTCGCGGCTCCACGCGCCGGGTCGCAACACATGAACGTCATACCGGTAGTGCCCCGCCCCCGACCCTGTGTATGCTGCTCGGGCGCGGCAAGCTGCCCACGGCGGCTTGCAGGACATCGCGCGGCCGCCCTGCGTGATCGGACCATGACCGGGCTACCCGTATCGGACACCCCCGCCCTATGCCCGTCGACCTGCAAGCGCTCTACCCCAGGCTGATCCACCTGATGCTGGACACCGTGTTCGTGGTCGACCGGGAGGACACCATCGTGTTCGTGAGCGATGCCTGCGAGGCCTTGCTCGGCTACCGCGCCGACGAGCTCACCGGCACCCCGATCACCCGCTACATGCACCCGGATGACCTGGAGGCCACCCGCGCCTCGATCGTGCGGGTGATGAACGGCAACGCCCACTGCGACTTTCGCAACCGCTATGTGCGCAAGGATGGCGAGATCGTGCACATTCTCTGGGCGGCCTCCTGGTCCGATGAAGTAGGCGCGCGGATCGGTGTGGCCCGCAACGTCACCGCCCTCACCCAGGCCGAGCAGGAACTACGCTTCCTCGCCCATCACGACCCGCTGACCAAATTGACCAACCGCTCGCTGTTCAACGATCGCCTCGCCACGGCCCTGCGCATGGCTCGCCAGCAGCGCCGACGGCTGGCCTTGCTGTTTCTCGACGTCAATGATTTCAAGGGCATCAATGATGTGCATGGCCATGCTGCTGGCGACCGCGTGCTGTGCACCATCGCCCGCCGGCTGCAGGACAGTGTGCAGGCGGCGGACACCGTGGCGCGGATCGGCGGCGACGAGTTCATCGTGCTGCTGACTGACGTGCCCTCGGAGGATGCCGTGTACGAGATGGTCGAGCAGATCGCCAAGGTCATGGAGCAACCGCTCGGCGCCGAGTTCGGCGAGGTCCTGATGCCTTCCTGCAGCATCGGCGTGGCCTGCTACCCCAGCGATGGCGAGGATGCCGACACCTTGCTCAGCCATGCCGATGGCCAGATGTACCTCAAGAAACGGCGGCGCGTACGCGTAGGGTGAGCCGACCTCATCGCGGGGCAAGCCCACTCCCACGCGTTCGGGTAATGGTCCAAGCGATTGCTCAGCCCTTCCAGGCCTCCACGACCACCCGCGTGGCTGCCGCGATCGTCTCGCTGTTCCATGGCGCATCCGCCTTGGTTCCACGGCTGAACACCACCACGATCCACGGCGCCCGGCCTTTGGGCCAGATGACCGCGACATCGTTGGCCACACCGTAGTCACCCGACCCGGTCTTGTCACCCACCACCCAATCCTTCGGCACACCGGCGCGGATGCGGGCATCGCCCGTGGTGTTGCCCTTGAGCCAATCCTGCAGCTGTTGGCGCTCGGCAGCAGCCAGGCCGTCGCCCAGCAACAGACGCTGCAGGGTCACCCCCATCGCCAGGGGTGTGGTGGTGTCACGCGGATCGCCCGGCAAGGCGGTGTTGAGGGTCGGTTCGTTGCGGTCGAGGCGGAACGTCGGGTCACCCAGGCTGCGGGTAAACGCCGTAAGACCCGACGGGCCACCGACCAGCTCAAGCAACAGGTTGCCGGCAGTGTTGTCGCTGTACTGCACCGCGGCGGCGCAGAGCCCGGCGACGGTCATGCCGGCGCCCACGTGCTTTTCGGTGACCGGGGAATACACCACCAGCTGTTCGGCGCCGTAGGCGATACGCCGCTCCAGCAATCCCGGCTCGGCCTGGCTGCGGTGCAGGATGGCGCCGGCGAGGATGGCCTTGAAGGTGCTGCAGAACGCGAAGCGCTCCTCGGCGCGCCAGGCGAGTTGCTGGCCGCTGCCGGTGTCCAGGGCCCACAGGCCGATCGTGCTGCCGGTTGTGGCCTCCAGTTGCTGCAATGCTTTGCGCAGCGGGTCATCCGCCCAGGTTGGCAGGGCCAGCAGGGCCGAGCAGCCGAGCGCGCCCTGGAGCACGCGACGGCGGCTGAGGGTGGGAGTCATGCGGGTGTTCCTTACGGCAATGAGCAAAACGCAAAGGCTAGAACGTTTTAGCATGCGCGCCAAGCAGAGGATGTGCCCAGGGCGGCCAGCGGGGCGCATGACACGTGCTTCTCCCGGGACCGTGCCAGGACAATTCTTTTCGCGCCACCGCCCTGGCCACCCTTGCGCTGACTGGCAAAAGGCACGAAAGTAACCGGGTATTCCCGCAAAGAAACGGAGATTCGCCTTGACTACCGATCGCCTGAGCCTGCTCGAGTACGAGAAGCTCAGCATGAAGCCCGCCGCAGCCGAGCAGTTTGGTCGCTCGTTGGAGGAGCTTAAACAGCTGACACTCCTCGACAGCTACGCCTCTCGCGCAGCCCACTACCTCGGCGACATGGCCGAAGCGGAGAACAGCCAGCAACTGGCGGTCGCCAAGGACCAGGGCATCGGTTTCACCGAGGGCCTGCTCACCGCTGCGGCAATCGAACACGCACTGGCGAAAAGACTGATCGAGGTCTTCAATAACGCCAGCGAACGCGCCCAAAAGCTGTTGCCTCAGTAATGCCTTCTAGAGCCCGGCCACATGCCGGGCTCTGCCCTGCCCCGACCCTGTCCTACCAGCTTCTGCGTCTCGCCTGGCATAGCCCAAGGAGTCCACATGCCCCTGGTACGCATCGACATCAAGCGCCACCCCGACCCGACCCACCTGCGCACGCTTGGCCAGATCGTCTACGACTGCCTGCGGCGCACGATCAATGTCCCCGAGCACGACAACTTCCAGGTCCTGACCGAGCACGACGGTGATCGCCTGGTGTTCGACCCGCAGTACCTGGGCATCCAGCGCTCCGACGGCCAGGTGTTCATCCAGATCACCCTCAGCGAAGGCCGCACCCTGGAGCAGAAGAAAGCGCTGTACCAGGCGATCGCCGAAGGCTTCGAACGCGAGGCCGGGGTCCGCCCGCAGGACGTGTTCATCAACCTGGTCGAAGTGCGCAAGGAGAACTGGTCGTTCGGCAACGGTATCGCCCAGTACGCGCTCTGAGGTAAAACGATCACCTGTCGCAGAGGACCTGCGTCCACCCCGGCATGACACGCACCCATTCAAGGAAGAAAAGAGATTGAAAACAGTTTTCGGCGCACTGTTGTGGGCTTGCCTGACGACGCTTGCCTTTGCCGATGAGAACGCCCATCGGCTTCCAATCCTCCACACTGCAGGATTCGCACACTGGCCGCCCACTGCAGATGGTGGTCTGGTACCCGACCGCAGCGACCACCACCGCGCAACTGATCGCCGACAATGCGTGCAAGCCTGGCGCACAGTCATTGCTCGAAGCGCAAGTGCCCGGCGATGGCATCTTTTGCCTGGACGGCGATAACGGCCGCGCCCGCGAGGTGATCCAGCAGCAGGTCACTTCACTGATAACAGCATTTCTCGCCCAGCCAGCCGGCAGAACAACAGGCAGTCTTTGAACTTGCGGTATTGACCGCGAGCTCACGCCCGCTCAATACCGACAACTGTCGTCATCGCGGTGGTTGCCTGTGTTGCCGCTGACCGCACGCCCTGCCCGAAGCAGCGACGATTGGTATACCGTTGCCGCGCCGAAACAATGTTCAACCCCTCCCCTGATTGATGGAGCACACGCGATGGCCAACGCGCCGTTCTTTCCCCTGCAGCACCTGGCGGACGAACTGCTGCCCTGCCTGCCCGTTGCCAGCACCGACGGCTCCCACGACCTCGCCCATGTGCAGCGGGTGTGGAGCAACGTCCGGCGCATCCAGGCCAAGGAAGGTGGCGACCTTGAACTGCTGCTCGCCGCCACCGTGCTGCACGATTGCGTGGCGGTGGAGAAGAACTCGCCTCTGCGCAGCCAGGCCTCGACACTGTCGGCCGAACGGGCCGCCGCGATCCTCACTGACATGGGCTGGCCATCGGCACGCGTCGAACAAGCGGCCCATGCTGTGCAGACCCACAGTTTCTCGGCGGGCATCGCGCCGCTGAGCCTGGAGGCGAAGATCCTCCAGGACAGCGACCGCCTCGATGCCCTCGGCGCGGTGGGCGTCGCCCGTTGTTTTTATGTCGCAGGCCGCATGGGCTCGTCACTGTACGACTTCGAAAACCCCACCGCCGAAGGGCGAGACCACCAGGACAACCGGTACGCCATCGAGCATTTCCACACCAAGCTGCTCAAGCTCGCCTCGGGGTTCCAGACAACCGCGGGGGCTCGCCTGGCCATGCTGCGGCATGAACGGCTGGCGTCGTTCCTGGACGACTTCATGGATGAGATCGGCGTGGCCTGAGCTCGTCTCAGGTCGCCGGCACCTGCAAGCCGGTCTTCACATTGCTCATCGACACCAGCGTCTTGAAGCGCTTCACATTGTTGCTCTGGAAGAACAGCTCCCGCGTCAACTGGGTGTACTGCGCCATGTCCCGCACCAGCATGATCAACACGAAGTCGCATGCTCCCGCCACGTAGTAGCACTGCTGCACCTGCGGGCAGGCCATGAAGGTGCGCTTCATGGCGTCGAGCAGGTCGAGCCGCTCGTTCTCCACCTCCACTTCGGTGATCACCGTCAGCGTGTAACCCAGCGCCAGCGGATCGACCTGGGCCACGGTGCGCTGAATCACGCCGTCTTGGGTGAGTTTCTTCAGCCGGCGGTTAACCGCAGCCGACGACAGGTTCACCTGCACGCCTAGGTCGATCTGGGAAGTGCTGGCATCACGCTGCACGGCGTCGAGCAGTGCGCGGTCGAAGGGGTCAAGGCTCATGTAGGTGGGGTCCTGGCAGGCGTATGCACCCGTAATGAAATTACGCTTTTGGCCTGAAAATCAATCTTTCAGTTCAGCACAAGCAAATATCATTTCGCCCACACCGCTTGAACGAGGCCCTGGAGAAACGCATGATCAAACTGCACCTGAACGGCCCGAAACTGCTGGAACAGATCCGTGCACTGGGCGAGATCGGCGCCGATGCGCAGAACGGAGGCCGCACGCGCATCGCCCTCACCGACACGGACAAGGCCGGCCGCGACCGACTGGTTGCCTGGATGCGCGAGCTCGAACTGGAAGTCGCTATCGATCGCATCGGCAATATCTTCGGCACGCTGCGCGCCCCCGGCGATGCCGCACCGCTGATGATCGGTTCGCATATCGACAGCGTTACCAATGCCGGCGCCCTGGACGGCTGCTATGGCGTACTGGCCGGGCTCGCGGTACAGCGGGCCTACCGCGAGGCCGGCGTGACGCCCGCACGCTCGATTACCGTGGCGGCCTTCAGCAACGAGGAAGGCGTGCGCTACCAGCCGGACATGATGGGCTCGCTGGTGCATGCCGGCGGGCTCGCGCTGCAGACGGCGCTGGATACTCTCGGCACCGATGGCACCCGCCTGGGTGACGAGCTGCAACGCATCGGCTACGCCGGCGATATGGAACCTGGCGCGATCATGCCCCACGAGTACCTCGAGCTGCATATCGAACAGGGGCCGCTACTGGAAGCCGAGCAGACGCAGATCGGGGTGGTCGAAGATCTGCAAGGGATCTCCTGGCAGCAGGTGACGGTAACAGGCAACGCCAACCACGCCGGCACCACCCCGACCCGCTTGCGCCACGACGCAGGCTTCGTCGCCTGCGCCGCGGTCACCGAGCTGCGGCGCCTGGCCCGGGATAGCGGCACGACACTGGCCACCACCGGCTGCATGCGTTTCGAGCCCGACGTGATCAACGTGATCCCACGCCGCGCCACCTTTACTGTCGACCTGCGCGACCCGGATGAACAGCGCCTGCAACAGGCCGAGGCGCACCTGGCGCGGATACTCCGGGCGCTTGCCGAAGCCGAAGGGGTCACCCTCGAAACCGAACAGTTGGTGCGTTTCCAGCCGGTGACATTCGACGCCACGCTGGCCAACACCATCGAGGCCAGCGCCCGGCGCCTGGGCCTGAGCCATCGGCGCATGACCTCAGGCGCCGGGCACGACGCGCAGATGATCGCGCGTATCGCCCCGGCGGCGATGATCTTCGTGCCCAGCCAGGGCGGTATCAGCCATAACCCCCGCGAGCATACCGACGACGCCCAGTTGCTCGACGGCGCGCGGGTGTTGCTGGACGTGGTCACCACGCGGCTGAACCCCACACGCTGATCCCGCCCTGTTGCTCTACCTATTGGAGAATCACATGCTTTTCGCCAACCCCAACGCCACCCGCACGCCCTACCCTCGCGCCCTGCAAGCCCTGATGAACATCCGCCAGGCAAACGAGAGCCGCCAATGGCTGGCGCACTGGCCGCAACTGCGTGCCACGGGCACGCCACTCTACGACCTGCCGGACCTGGCCGCCGAACTGGGTGTCGGCCAGGTGCGGGTCAAGGACGAATCGGTGCGCTCACCCCTGGGCAGTTTCAAGGCATTGGGGGCGCCCATCGCCCTGGTGCGCCTGATCCTGCGCACCTTCCCCGGGCACGGTTTCACCGCCGCCGACCTGTTCGCCGGGCGGTACGCCAGCCAGCTGGCCGGTTTCAGCGTAGTCAGCGCCACCGACGGCAACCATGGTCGCGCCCTGGCCGCCGCCGCGCAAAGCGTGGGATGTCGCTGCGTCATCGTCCTGCACGCCCACGTCAGCATGGAGCGCGAACAGGCCATTGCCGCCTACGGCGCGCAGATCGTACGGGTCGAGGGCAACTACGACGCCTCGGTGGCGCACGCCGCGGGCTTGGCCCAGGCCCACGGCTGGCAGGTCGTTTCAGACACGTCCTACGATGGCTACGAACAGATTCCCGGCGATGTGATGCAGGGTTACGGAACCCTCGCCGCCGAACTGGTCGAGGCCAGAGGACAAGACCCGGCCTTCACCCATGTGTTCCTGCAAGGAGGCGTGGGTGGCTTGGCGGCGGGCATCGTCAGCTACCTGTGGGAGCTGATGGGTGAGCAGCGTCCGACCTTCATCGTGGTCGAACCCGAGCAGGCCGACTGCCTGCTGCAAAGCGCCATGGCTGGCCAGCCCGGTGCCGCCAGCGGCTCGGTGGACTCGTTGATGGCCGGGCTGGCCTGCGGGGAAACCTCACCACTGGCATGGCGGTTCCTGCAGCCGAGCGTCGATTTCTTCATGACCCTGGGTGACTGCGATGCCATCGCGGCGATGCGCCGTCTGGCGCAAGGCAGTGCCCGGGACATTCCGTTGCTGGCGGGTGAGTCGGCGGTGGCCGGGCTGGCAGGGTTGGCGCGGTTGATGGCGGTGCCTGCGCTGGCGGCCCGGGTGGGCCTCGGGCGCGCTTCGAGGGTGTTGCTGATCAGCACCGAAGGGGCCACCGCGCCAGCCCTGTATACCGAGTTGGTGGGGGAAACGCCGGCATCGGTGCTGGCACGGCAGCAGGCGTGGGATTGAGTACCCCGAACATGCAAGCGTCAGATCCATGAAAGCCGACAGGCGTCTGGGGTTATCATGCCGACACGCTGAACCGCCCCAGGACATGGAGTGACCATGAACATCGAAAAGCTGCAGAACCGCCTGGACTTCCTGCGCCAGGCCGAACAACTCAAGAGCGTGCTGCGCAGCGCCCATACCTCCAGCGGCCGTGCCGAAAGCACCGCCGAGCACACCTGGCGGCTGTGCCTGATGGCCATCACCTTCGCCGACGAACTGGGCGACCTCGACCTGCTCAAGGTCCTGAAGATGTGCCTGGTCCACGACCTCGGCGAGGCCATCAGCGGCGACGTGCCCGCCGTCAGCAAGCAGGGTTTCCCCGACAAGAGCCAGCAGGAGCGCGACGACCTGCTGCAACTGATGGCGAGCCTGGATGCGCCCCTGCGCGAGGAGATCATGGGGCTGTGGGAAGACTATGAAGCCGCGACGTCCGCCGAGGCCCAGGCGGTCAAGGCCCTGGACAAACTGGAGACCCTGTTGCAGCACAACCAGGGCCGCAACCCTCCGGGCTTCGACTACGCCTTCAACCTCAACTACGGCAAGCGCTACACCGCCGCCACTCCGCTGTTTGAGGCCCTGCGCGGCCTGATCGACGCCGACACGCGCAGACACCTGGACAATGGCATCGCCCTGCGCGACGAACGCCCCGAAGACATCGACGCCATCGGCCAATTGACCGAAGCCGCCTTCGCCGACGCCGAGCACAGCAGCCACACCGAGCAGTTCATCGTCACGGCGTTGCGTCGGGCGGGGCAGCTCACTGTCTCGCTGGTGGCAGTGGAAGCCGGCACCGTCGTCGGCCATGTGGCGACTTCCCCGGTCACCCTGGCGTCGGGCGCCAGCGGCTGGTTCGGCCTCGGGCCGGTGTCGGTGTCGCCGGCGCGCCAGGGGCAAGGCATAGGCTCGGCGCTGATCAATGCCGCGCTGGCCCGGCTGCATGGGCTTGGCGGCCAGGGCTGCGTGGTGCTGGGCGACCCGCGCTACTATGCCCGCTTCGGCTTCAAGGCCCAGCCGGGCCTGACCTTGCCAGGGGTGCCTGCCGAGTACTTCCAGGCCCTGGCCTTCAGCGGTGATGTGCCGAAGGGCAGTGTGCAGTACGCCACGGCGTTCGAGGCAACCTCCAACGCGTAAAGCATGGTCGCTGCAGGCGCGGGGCAAGCCGGCGCCTGCAGGTAACGCATCATCACAAGAGTCGACGCGGGCAGATGTGCTCCACAGCCAGCGACCATCGTCTACCTGAACGTTTTCCACCGCGTCTTTCCTCCGCACCAGGTTTTCCGATGCAAGCACTCCTGCAAGAGATCCTCGACCACGTCCGCCCCCTGCTCGTCCAGGGCCAGGTGGCGCAGTACATTCCCGCCCTCGCCCAGGTCGACCCCAACCAGCTGGGCATCGCCGTGCAGAGCCTGGACGGCCAGTTGCACTGCGCCGGGGATGCGCGCACGCCGTTCTCGATCCAGAGCATCTCCAAAGTGTTCAGCCTGGTGCAGGCGATCAATCACAGCGGCGAGGACATCTGGTCGCGGCTGGGCTACGAACCTTCGGGGCAGGCGTTCAACTCGCTGGTGCAGCTGGAGGTGGAAAAGGGCCGCCCGCGCAACCCGTTCATCAATGCCGGGGCGCTGGTGATCTGCGACATCAACCAATCGCGCTATGCCACACCGACCCTGTCGATGCGCGACTTCGTCCGCCGCCTGGCGGCCAACCCGCGTATCGTCAGCGACACGGTGGTGGCCGAGTCGGAGTACCAGCACCGCGCACGCAATGCGGCCATGGCCTACCTGATGCAGGCCTTCGGCAACCTCCACAACGATGTCGACGCGGTGCTGCGCAGCTACTTCCACCACTGCGCGCTGTCGATGAGCTGCGCCGACGTCGCCCGTGGCTTCGCCTTCCTGGCCAACAGCGGCTACTGCCCGCACAGCGGCGAGCAGGTGCTCAGCCCACGCCAGGCGCAGCAGGTGAACGCGATCATGGCCACCAGCGGGCTGTATGACGAGGCGGGCAATTTCGCCTACCGGGTCGGCCTGCCGGGCAAGAGCGGCGTGGGCGGCGGTATCGTCGCGGTGGTGCCGGGGCGCTACAGCATCTGCGTGTGGTCGCCTGCGCTGAACGCCTCGGGCAACTCGCTGGCGGGGTTGCGGGTTCTGGAGCTGTTGAGCGAACGGATTACCGGGTCGGTGTTTTCGGCGGTCTGAGCGAGGGCGTTGCAGGCAAGGGCCTGGTTGCACACATGACCTGCGATGACGTCATGCCTAGGGCTCGCCCCGCCCAGCGCTTGTTCGTACAAAGCCTAGAGTTCAATGTCCACAAACAGATCGTTAGACCGAGGAAAGACAGCGTTAAACCGCCAGCTGGGCGGCTTGTTTCGCCACTCTCCAGGCCAATGGCCCTTGCCATAATTGAAAATGATGTCTGGACAGTTGTTTCTGCTCAGCAACAAAGCAATCAGATCAAAGTCAGGGTGTTTATGCTTCGCGCCACTCGTGCTGATCAAGAATCGCCGACAGTTGATCCTGTCCAGCAAATCCCGATCTGTGTTGCGCTTGCTGCCATGGTGGGAAACCTTCAAAAGATCAATGGGTCTGATATCGGGCAGATGCATCTTGAGACCGCTGGTGACCACTGAAGCTAACGCATCGGCCGCCAGCAATACCCGCTTGTTGTCGAAGGTCAGAAGCAAAGCAATGCTACTTCGATTGGGCGTCGATCCATCAGCGGTGAACCCCCCGATGCGGTAGTCACGATAGTCATTCAGCGGCCAGCGATCATTCGGGCCTAAACTATCACCGTGCACTACGCCTTCATCGGGCGGCGGTGATTGAGGGTTCGTCCATACTCTGGCGAGCGCTTTCAAACCTGGCTCATCGGGAGAAAGCACACGCACTTCAAGCCCTCCTGGCAGGGTTACTGGCAAGACGCCCTGGTGGATCGCCCCTCCTTCGCCACCCGCCCTGTCATTTGGGAAAGATGCATTCCAGGGTAATCCAAGGGATCGAATCAACCTGCTCAACTTATCGCCCTGCGCAGGGCCAAGTTTGTCCACGGGCTGCAGGTGCTCGTAACCGTTGAACCAGACATCACCGATCTCAAGCCAGGACGGTTTCTGCTGCAACAGTTCGATCACGCCTTCGATGTGGTCAAGGTCATAATGCGTGACAACCAGTGCCTCAAGGCGAAGCCGGCCATTCACACCTTCTTCCCCGAGTACCTTGTTCAGCACCTTCTGCAAGGTTTTAGAGGGATTTGCCGGACCACCGTCCACGAGAAGATGACGGACATGGCCATCGCTCGTGTAGCTGACCAGCAGCGAATCACCGTGGTCAACCTGTATAGACCTGACTCTGAACATGCTCACCTGCCATCCTTGCCCAGGGCGATATCGGCATCACCGAAGGCGACCACGGCAAGCCCCAGCGCCACGCCTTCGATCAACAACTGGCGGCGCAACGCACTGATGATCTCTCCAATATGAACGGTGCCCCATGCGCTGGCCGCCTGACGCAAGTGCTTGGCCAGATCACGGGCCACGCGGTTGGCATGGCGGCCGAGTACGCTGGTCATGGCCGCGATCACTACACTCGCTCCACAGTTGCGCAAAATTGCCGGCAAACTGCTCCCGGGCATTTCGCCCAACCCAGTCGAACACCCAATTGCGATCACCAGGGGAGCACCGCCTACATGCTGCTCGCTCATGCCGCCAAGTGAGAGTGAATCTTCCGCCCCTGTGTACAGCCAGTTTTTGTCCTTGTGCAGAATCATGAGCAACATCGAAGGTGATTCCAGTTCCAGCCTGTAAGTCCAATCCTCCCACGTTGCCACCCGCTTGACCGCAAGTGCTGTTTCAATCGTGTGGAGCCGCACGACCTCTTGTTCGACATCACCGTCCCAGAACACATCGGCCCGGTCACTGGCGGTAAAGACCACCTTCGACAGGTCATCGATCCGATGCCTTCCGGGCTGTTCAACGGGCGGTCTGTTCCATAGGTTCGGCGCTTGTCCCGGCGTCCAGGTATGCCGCTCAATGATGCCCGATATACCCAGGAACCCCATTGGGCATAGTTGCTCACGGGCCTTTCGGATTCCACAGCCCGGCTCGGCACTTCCTCGTTTGAGGCACGTCACGCGTTGACTACACAGCGGAGCCTTTCTGGACGGTGGGATCGGCCCATCGTATAGATACTCGATCGGAAAGAATGCGTGATCTTGCGAAACCAGCTGCAAACGCCCTTCACTGCCCGGCCACTGCGGTTCGCGCTCTGTCAAAAATCGCTGAAGCAGCGCGCCGTCGTTTGCCAGGTCCATCATCAGCGGGGCCAGATCTGCCTCGGGGTTATTCACCGCACTCTGCAGCGTAAATAGCAGTTCTTTACGGGCCTCTGCGATTTCATCATTGCCCAACGGAACGAATATCGGTTTCCCTGCCTGGGTAATGATAGAAACGCTGGGCTGGTTACCCAGACTGTCGTTGACCAGCAGGGCAAGGTCGAACGTCTTCTTTTCACGATGCAGCGGTGTGACCACATTCTCGATAAAGAAACTGATGGTTTCATTCGGCTTAGCCTGCAACCGGGCGGTTTGAAGGATTTGCGCACCGTCGCTTACCACAAAGCGCAGGTCGACCTCGCCACATCTCCCCTCCCGGATAAAGGTAACGACTCCTGACCCATCAGTCTTTGGCAAGTACAGCGGACGAGTCACGGGGGCTTGCCCAAACTCGAACAAGTGGATCTGCAGCCCCTTGTAATCATCTACCCACTCGATTCTGTCCTCCGGGAATGTCGGGGTGCCGGATTGCAACGGCGTCTTTACCACAATCGCAAGATCCAACTCGACCTGGCCTGTTGTCGGCCAGTAATCGACTGGGTTCTGGCCCTGTCGGGCCGATGCAGTCAGCACCCTTTCGATCGGCGGGGACGGCCTCGGCTTCACTGGACGCCGAGGCCGAGAAACGGCCTCCCTAGAGGGAGAAGGCGGCCGAGTATCAGGCATTGGGCGCAAAACAGGAACGCGGTAATCCTCGACTGGCCGCTCTGTAATCTCCGGCGGCAACACCTTTGGCGGGGGCTCCTTGGGCGGCACGATGGACGGCGTCTCCTTGACGAGCTCTTTCGATACGGAATCGATAACCCCAGGCGTAAGTCGATCCGGTCCTGGATCGCGGCGTACAGGGTCAGGAACCCTCCGTGCCTTGATCATTGAGTCTTCGGGAAAACCCCCACGAACATTCAAGAAGGATTGCGTGGAAGAAAGGACGTGGAACTGCAGACCACGCTCATCCGTTGCCTGCCTGACTGCCTGGACGAAGGTCATGCCTGCATAGGACCACAACCACAGCACATTATGTAGCCAATGAATGACGCCGTGGTTAGCAGCGTTAATCTGCAACACACACTGTGCACTCAGGTCATCACGCAAACGGCTGACCTGTGCGAGCACGCTACCCAGTGGATTGCCCTGAACGATGACCAGTTTTGCAGCAGCGACCGCGCGTAAGGACTCGAGGTTGCTGACTACCAGAATGTCGACCACATCGTCACGACGCGTGGCCAGCTCCCAGGACAGTTGCTCCGACTCCCCCACCAATAGATTCTCTAAGGGTAAATCAGGGCCAGCGGCCACATAGGATCGTGGTCGCTCCTTGTGGATCCGCGGAAAGCGAGGTTTGGCATTACGCTGCCATTCTGGAAAGACATAACCCGGCCCCACCAGCAGGGAAAGCTCGCTTAAAACCGAGGCGATGGTATCGGCTCCCCCCTCCCAATCCCATACCGATCTTGAAAGCTTGATCGCTGGCATCTCTCGCCATGACAAACTCTCAAAGGCCCGCCCAAGCGCGATGGCGCGCAGAGGATCGACCCACTGCTCTGCATCGAGCACGCTGGCATCCCCCCCCCAACTGACCGGCCCGTTGCGCCAAACAGCTTTCTCCAGGTGGACCGGTATCAGCGCTCGAGCATCCCACCACGCCCACTCACCGCGCTCCAGCAGGATACCCAATGCCGCACGTACTGCAGGCCCAAGCGAGGCGTACTCCTCACCCAACCACAGGATGTCTTTTTCCTTTCGATTCATTCCTGGCGTCCTTCCATTCGACGCAACGCCGTGCCGTATCGAGTCGGCGTGGGTCGCAAAAGCAAAATTGGAGGGGAAGATAACGCTTAACGCTGGCCTAAAGCCATCTCTGCATCATTGATCGGACTACAGGCACCGCGCCCCAATGCAAACCAACAAAAAGGGGCGCAAAGCGCCCCGGACCTCATTGGTGTGAGGGCAGATGCTCAGCCATCGACATGACCTTCGACCGTCACCGGCCCGACCTTCAGCTTGCCGTCATCCAGCGATACGCTGGGCAGGCCGGCTTCAGGCAGCTTGGGCAGGTCGAGGGTAGCCTTGACCTGGTAACCGAGCGGTTTCACCTCGGCCCCGACCGTGTTACCGCCCTGCTCCACGCCCTTGACCTGCAGCCCCAGCTCGCGCTGCGCCGTGATCTGCGACGTTTCCTGGACCCCGGCCTTGCGCACGAACTCGCCCTGGGCATTGAACGACGGCGTGTAGCCGAAGGCGGGCTTGGCTTCGCCCTCCTTGGCCTCGCCCGGCTTGCCGACCAGGCCGGCGCCCAGGTCGAGACGCACCGAGGTGGTGGTGTCCTGACGCTCCTGGATGCTGAGCCCGCCGTCGAGCTTGCCGCCGATGTGCTGGCCTTCGACACGGGCGCCGCTCAGTTGCGCCGCGCCCGTGCTGTTCAACGCCACCGTGTCGGCGGCGATCCGGCTGTTCTGCTGGGTGGTGCCCTGCAGATGATCCACATGCACCTTGCCGCCGAGGTCGAAATCATGGGACGCAGTGGCCTGCTGGCCGGCGTCGACCGGGGTATTGCGGCTCAGGTTGCCGCCGGCCTTCAGCTCGACGCCCCAGTTGTTGCGGCTCTGGGTGGACTGCGCCGATTCCAGCGCCAGGCCACCCTCGCCTGCGCCGACGTTGACGCCCCTAGCTGCGACCTGCGTGCCCTGCAGATGCACCGACTGGCCAGCCAGGTCCACATTGGCGTGGCTGTTCAGCTGGCCGCCGCTCAGGGTCTGCGAGCGTTCGTTGGTCTGGCCCACATTGAAGTTGCCGCCCAGCTTGCCGCTCAGGTCGCGGCCCTGCTCGCCGGTGGCTGCCTTGCCGCCGAGGTTGAGGCCGCCGCCCAGGTGGCTGCCGCTGACGGTCCGGGTGTCGCTGGCGGCCTGCAGGTCAAGAGCGCCACCGGTCTTGAGTTCGGCCGGGCCCGCCGCGTCGATGCGCGTACCTTGCAAGGTCTGGTCGCCACCGCTGCCCAGCCGCACCGGGCCGCTGCCGCTGAT
The DNA here is from genome assembly GCF_021283165.2 of Pseudomonas soli. Taxonomy (NCBI): domain Bacteria; kingdom Pseudomonadati; phylum Pseudomonadota; class Gammaproteobacteria; order Pseudomonadales; family Pseudomonadaceae; genus Pseudomonas; species Pseudomonas soli. Next base: position 2,252,862 of record NZ_CP128543.1, on the reverse strand, counting down.
GCTCGCCACCTGGGCCTTGCTGTCGGCGCTGTGTGCGCCGGCATGGTCGAGTTGCAGCCCCGCGCCCAGGTCGACCTTGTCGCCCACCGGCAAGGTACCCACGGTCAGCGAAGCGCTGCCAGCGAGGCTGCTGGTGTCGCGACGCTCATGGTTGCTGGCCTGCTGCAGGGCCAGCTTGCCGCCAGTGTTGACGGCCACCGCGCCCTGGCCACCGTCGAGGCGGCTGCCTTCGAAGCGGGCATCGCCGCCGACCTGGATGTTCAGGCCCTGATTGCCAGTGAAGGTGCCGACCACGGCAGTGGAACGGTCTTCGGCCAGGCTCTTGCTCCCCCCCGAACCACTGGCGGTTACATTCAGGTCCTCGCCGGTCTTGGTGTAGACCCGGGCGGATACATCGGCATTCACCTGCTGCTCGCTGCGGCTGTGGGTGTTGCTGGCGGCGTCGGCCTGCAACGCGCCGGCCTTGATGTTCAGCGCGCCGCCGTTGGCGTTGTACTGGGTCCCCTGGTCCTTCAGCGCACCGGCCACGTCCAGCTGGACGCCCTGGCCGTTGAACTGGCTGACCACCGCGGTGCCGGCCTGCTCGCCCTGCTGCTGGCTGGCATGGCCCACGGCCAGGTCGACGCCCAGGTTCGGCGTGCCGAGCTTGCCCAAGGCGTCGGTCAACGTGGTATTGCCGGCAAGCACGTCCTTGACATCGCCCAGCGGCAGCTTGCCGTCGAGCGCGTCCTTCACCGATACCTTGCCGCCCACCACATCCTTGACCACCCCGGCGATCGGCCGGGCGATGTCCTTGTACTCGACATTGACGCCGACATCCGCCGTCCAGTTGCTCTGCTGGTGGCTGCTGCTGCTGGTGTCGCGAGCCGCGCGGTTGTCCACCTGGTTGGCGCTGACGCTGAGGGTGCCGGCGCTGTTGACCTGCGCGCCTTCACTGGCCAGGGTGTCGGCCTTGATGGTCAAGCTGCCGGCGCTGTCGATGCCGGTGGTCTTGGCAGTGCTGCTGTTCGAGGTGTCCTGCTGGGTGCCATGGGCGAATTCGACCCCGGCGCCGGCACGGTCGAGGCCGGCGGTGAGGTAGACGCCACCCCCGGTGTGGCTGCTGTCGCGGGACTCGCTGCGGCTGTCCTGCTCGGCCAGCAACGACACCTGCTTGCCGGTCAGGGTGGTATCGCCTGCGGTGGACTTCACCGCTGCGCCCTTGACGGTCAGGTCAGCGCCGGCGGTCAGCTGAACCTCGCTGCCGCTGAGGCTGGAACCCTGCTGGCTGACCTGGCTGCCAGTGGCGCTCTGGCGATCGCTCGCATAGCCGACGCCAGCGCGATACTGCCCCGAGCCCGACGCGGTCTCCTTGGCCGAGGCCACGAAACCACGGCTGCTGCTGGCGCTGCCATGCTCGCGGGTGTCCTGGGCCGAGGCGACTTTCAGGTCGCCCGCCGCGTCAGCGTTCAACGCGCCGGTGGCCTTGACCGTGGAGCCGACCACCTCGATGCTTTCGGCGCTGTTCAGGCCGACACTGCCACCGGCCACCAGCTCGCTGCGCACGGCGGTGCTTTCCCGGCTGTTCTGCTTGGCTTCGTTGTGGCTGACGCCGAAGAACTTGCTCTGCTGGTTCTGACTGTCGCGCTGGTCGGTGCGCGAGGCGTTGCTGATCTGCACCTGCTTGCCGGCGATGCGGATGTCCTGGCCGCTGGTCAGCTGGGCACCTTCAGCCAGCACCGAAGCCTTGGCCCGCAGTTCGATATCGCCGCCCTTGAGCTGGCTGGTGACGCTGCGCTGGGTTTCGCTGCGGTTGTCCCAGTCGGCCTTCCAGAAGCCCTTGGTGTGCTTGCCCTGGTCGCTGTTGACCTGGCGTTCGGTGGCGGCGGTCAGGCGCAGGTCGCCACCGCTGTTCAGACTCAGTTGGCCGGGCGCCTCGATGCTGGTGGCATTGACGGTGAGATCCTGGCCGGCGTTCGCCCGTACATCACGTTGGGCCACGACCTGCACCCCATGCTCGCGGGTATCACTGTCGGTCTGGGTGCGTTGGTAGGTTTCCCAATCGATGCCCAACGCGCCGCTGCGCCAGTTCTCGCGTTTTTCCTGAAGCTTGCGGCTTTGCACGGTGCTCAGGGTGAGGTTGCGCCCTGCGTCGAGCTTGACGTCGCGCCCGGCCACGTCGGCGGCTGCCAGGGTCAGGTCCTGGGCACCACGCAGTTGCACATTGCCCTGGCTGCTGCGCACGCCCGCGCGGGTCGCTTGCAGCGAGTCGGCCACGGCGGCGCCGCTGATGTTCAGGTCACCCGCCGAGTCGATGCGCACGCCGTCGCGGCCTTCGATCTGCTCCGGCCCGACCCGCACCCCGGCACCCTGCGCGGTGCTGACGATATTGATGCGCCCGGCCTGCATCGCGCCGAACAGGCTGGCGTCGATACGCTGCTCGCCGCTGGCCGCGCCCCCGTCAAGCACCTTGACCTGGCCGCTAGTGTAATCCACCTGGTTGCGGCCCACGGTGAGGTTGAGCTGGTCCCGGGCATCCAGGCGGCCCTGGCTGTCGATGCGCGGGGCGATCAGGTTGACCGAACCGCCGTCGTTGCGCAGGCCAGCGCCCTGCACCTGCAACCGGCCGTTGGCGTCCTGGGTGCCCAGGGCCTTGAGCCGGCCCGCTTCCAGCTCGGGCCGGCCCACCACCAGGCTGGCGTTGGGCGCGTTGATGAAGCTGGCGCCGTTGACCGAGATGCCGTTGGGGTTGGCCAGCACGTAGTCGGCGGCACGGCCGAAGATTTCCTGGGCGCCATTGATGGCGGAGGCATTGCGGCTGACCACTTCATTGAGGATCACGCTCGCCGCCTGGCCCTGGAACTGCGGGTTGGCCGCCAGCTCGCCGGCCAGCTGCGAGTGCCCGGCCTGCAGGGCGTTGTTCAGTACCAGGCCCTGGCGGTCGACGTTGTAGTCGAGGAACTGGTTATGCGACAGGCCCGCGCCGTTGGGGGCGACGATATTGACGATGGGCACGCCGCCCTGGGTCTGCAGTTGCGCCGTGCCCCCGGGCCCGGGGGCGACCACCACGCCGCCGGCCAGCGCCTGGGGCAGGCTGGTGGCCAGCAGCAGGCTGGCGATCGCCCAGCGCAGCTTGCCTTGCGGGGACAAATTGAAGGTAAAGGGGGTCTTGGGCATAGGTCACTCTCCATGTAGGTACTGCTGAATCGGTGCGCTCAAATCTGCACGGCGGCCCGCAACAGCCAGACTTCGGGCTCGCGCTGGTAACCGCGGGGAGTGTTGAGGCTGCGCTGGTAGTCGATGTCCAGCTGCAGCGCCTTCCAGCCCAGGTTCACGCCCAGGCTCGCGCCGCTCAGGCGCTGGCTGGCGGCGCCGTAGTCGGCCTTGATCCAGCCGTGGTCCAGGCCCAGCCGTGGCGTGACGCTCAACGGCCCCTGCGCCCGCAACGGCAGGCGCAGGGTGTTGCGCCATACCGCCCCACTGGCGCCGGACAGGCTGCTGATGCGGTAGCCGCGCACGGCCGAATCGTCGGTGCCGAGCAACTGCTCGATGGCCGGCAGCGGGTCGGGGCTGTACTGCAGGTTGAGCTGGCTCTGCCACTGCCAGGCCTGACCCAGCAGCTGGCCATTGCGCCACTGGCTGAGCCCGGCGCGGTACTTGTGGAACTGCGCCCTGGGCAGGTCGGGCACCGGGCGATCGGCGTCATCGTCGGCCCCGAACCAGTGCAGCCCCTGGGCGTAGTTGAGGTCCAGGTTCCACACCGCGCGGTCGAGCCAGAACAGGTTGAGCCCGGCCTCGGCCACGGTCAGTGTCGGGCTCTGCACGTCCAGGCGGACCTTGGCGAACTCGCTGTCGACATCCTTGTGCGCCAGTTGCAGGCTGGCGCTCAGTTGATGGCGCTGGTCGCGCCACAGCACGCGCTCGCCGCGCAGGCTGAGCTGGTCGGTGATGCCGCGGCTATGCAGGGTCAGCCTGCTGAGCTTGACCGGCGAGCGGTACTCGGCATGGCTGGCGAACAGGCTGAAGGTCCAGTAGCCATAGGGGATCGCGTAGTACAGGCTGGCGTTGCGGCTGTAACGGTCGCCCTGGTTGAGGGTATCGCTGGCCGACAGGCTGAGCAGGTCGTTGAGTGCCAGCGGGTTGTCCAGGCCCAGGCTGAGCACGCGACGGTCGCGCCCGGTGCTGGCGCTGCCGAGGTTGTCCAGGCCCAGGCCCACGGCCACCCGTGGCTGGCCGGCGCTGCGCGGGCGCAGGATGATCCGCGAGGCGCCCGGCTGGCTGCCGGGGGCGATGTCGGCGGTCAGGTCGACCGAGCGCAGGCGGTTGAGCTGGTCCAGGCCCTGCTCCAGGTCACGCAGGTTCAGCGGCTCGCCGAGCATGCCGGGGAAGGCCCCGGCCAGGGACACCGGCAGGCGCTGGTCGGCCAGTTCGATGGCCTCCAGGTAGCCTTCGTCCACCAGGATGTCCAGCGACTGCCCGGCCGCCGGGGCGCTGGTCAGATACGGTCGGCTGGCGATATAGCCCTTTTCCAGATAGAGCGCGGTGATACTCGCCAGCAGCTGGTTGATCTGCCCCACGCCCATGCACGCCGCCACCAGCGGGTCGATGCGCGCATCGAGGGCGGCACGGTCGATCAGGGTGACGCCGCCCACCCGCACTCCGGCCAGCGGCCAGCAGTGCGTGTCCGGGGCCGCGGCCTGGGGGACCTGCGCGGAAGTATCGGGCCCTGTGAACGCACCGCGCTGCAATTGGCGGCGGCGTTGTTCCAGTTGCAGTTGCTGCAGGTCCTGTTGTTGCTGTTGCTGTTGGCGCAACACTTCCTGGCCGGGCACGAACGTCTCGGCACGCACGTTGCCCAGGGACAGGCAAGCCAGTACGACACACAGCGATACGCGACGGCAATCAATAGCAGACAGGTACGACATACAACACCCATTCGCAGGCAAAGGCACAGCGAGAATCGCAGCACTTGGAACTTCCCGGCACGGTTACCGAGAGTTATCGGCACACGTGCAATAACTTTAGAAAGTTGAGCGTTATTCACTGGAACGCTCACGGAAAAGTTAATGACTGGCAATTACCACCCGAAGCCTGGCATGACCACCTGGTCACCCGACACCCCGTATTGCAGAGGCTAGAGGGACTGACGCGCTAGATTGTCCAACAATCAAACTTGCCGACTGTTTGAGCCAACGGTACTTCTAGACACGAGCGGGAGACACCGGACTTTAGTCGTACGCGGCCTGCTGGTTCAACTTCCCGGTTTGCGGGCAGAAGGAAAACCTGGCGAACATCGATTAAAAACCAAACATCGCGTCACTGATCAAGTGTTCTGTGCCCCGGGTTATTCGAGCAGATAAAGGGGATGAGTATCACACAAGGGCTGCGCGCTATTCAGCACCCGCTCGAGCAAGCAACGTTCTAATTCGGTAGAATACGTCGCGCCGAAATCGAAAAAGGTCCCGGCGGGATTTCGCTGTACGTGAAACAAGCCGACTAGATTATCGCCATCACGTTCTAAAATCAGTTCAAGATGCGACTCGGCCCGCGTATTACCGACAAGATAAATGTACCCTGCTACCTCTGCCCGACCGCACCAGTTCAGTTCTGCCCAGAGCTGCAGACTGCCATCCCCGGCTGCTGCTTGAGGCAACGACCATGCCCCGGTACCGTTTGCCCACCCACGCAAGGCCGGTAGCAATCGCTCGAGGGACAAAACCTCAAGCATGTGCCCACGCAAACCGAAATGCGCAGCGTTGATTGTCGATTCAGGAGCAGCATCCAGTGCGACCACCCTGGCCTGCAGCACATGGCTGAAGGCGATTTCAGAAGGTTGCTCACTCCAGCCATTGAGATCAGAAACACTTGGGCACCAGATGAGCCGTACGGTTTCATCAATCTGAATGCGCTCATGACGCTCGAAATAGGCAAGCGTGACCGTCCCTACGACCGGCAACAGCGCATCGAGACGCACCTGCGGCGCGCTGTGATCGACCTTGCTGCTATTGGGCCAGAACAGTGGCCAGTAAGTCTGCATCAGAGCAAATCCTCAACCGCCCATGCGCTTGGTCAACGCTTCGCTACCCTTGGGCGGGTAGACCACCTCCTGGGTATCGAGGTCGCGAATCTCGGAGGTAATAGTGATGGTCATCGTCTCTCGCCCAGGTGGGCCATTGATGGCATCAACCGTATCAAAGTCGACGATGTAGCGCTTGCCTGCACGAAACTCGACGTCACGCGCGGTGAAACCGCATTTGCCGCCACCGGTTCCCAGCGCATTCATCGAGGCCCAGCACCAACTCAGCGAGTGCTTGCCCGGCGTCAGGCGCAGCGCCTGCTTGCCTGCAATATCGAGAATCGACCGGCGCCCGGCCCCTTCGAGCAACTGGTCATCGACATGGGTGGCCAGCAGTAGCCGATGGAACGGCACGCCCAAGGCTCGGTAACGGACAGTGGCGAAGTACACGACCGGTGCGTCGGCCTGGTTACCGGACAGATCATGGGGCGCCATCGTTTCCGGCGCCCAGTCGCCCTGGTATTCCTTGTAGTGGTAGTTGGAGCAGGCGCCGAGCAGGCCGGCAAGTGACAGGGCGACAACCGATTTGAAGCAGGACGACAGACGCATGGTTCTTCCTTGATAAATGCAGGCGCAAGGATAGCGGCTGCGCCCCCTGAAAATCAAAATGCCATCACCCTTATGATTCACGCCCCGCGGTGTATGCTTCGCGCAAAGGCCAGCAGCCACCTGCGGCCTCCCTGCCCCTGAAAAGGACATCGTCATGCCCCGCCTGGACTGGCTTGAACACCACATGGCCCACAGCGATACCCTCGCCCAGTGGCTGCACCAACAGTTCCACTACGAGTACGCGGACGTGCCGCTTAGCGACTGGCAACGCGAGTTCGCCGAGGGCCAGCGCAACGGCCAATGGCGATGCCTGGTCGCCCTCGACGGCGACCGCCTGCTGGGCAGCGCCGCCCTGGCCAGCGACGACCTGCCCGGGCGCGGCGACCTTGGTCCGTGGCTGGCCTGCGTGTTCGTCACCCCGCAAGCACGAGGGCAAGGCCTGGCGGAGCAACTGATCGCAGGCATCTGCGACCATGCACGCAGCAGCGGGGTCTCCACGCTCTACCTGCACACCCACGACCAGAGCGCCTACTACGCCAAGCGTGGCTGGGTGCCGCTGGAACCCTTCGAGGCCTGGGGGCAGCAGCACTGGCTGATGTCACGCACGCTCTGATCGCTTGCCCGATGGCCTATGTAGAAGCGGGCTTGCCCCGCGTCAGAGCCATCCGTGCCTCACACAAATGATCCAGCAGGGAATTATTTAGCGCGCCGTTGTATCTGACCCTAGGTACAAGGCTGGCCAAACCATGGCCATGCCCCCAAGCCTTCAAGGACAACGGCCCATGAAATCACGCAGAAAACCCGTCAAGCCCATCGGCCTGAAGGACATCACCATCGTCGACGACGCCAAGATGCGCAAGGCCATCACCGCCGCCGCGCTGGGCAACGCGATGGAATGGTTCGACTTTGGCGTCTACGGCTTCGTCGCCTATGCCCTGGGCAAGGTGTTCTTCCCCAACGCCAGCCCCGGCGTGCAGATGATCGCGGCGCTGGCCACCTTCTCCGTGCCCTTCCTGATCCGCCCGCTGGGCGGGCTGTTCTTCGGCGCCCTGGGCGACCGCTACGGGCGCCAGAAAGTGCTGGCCGCGACCATCGTGATCATGTCCCTGAGCACCTTCGCCATCGGCCTGATCCCCTCCTACGCCAGCATCGGCATCTGGGCGCCGATCCTGCTGTTGCTGGCGAAGATGGCCCAGGGCTTCTCGGTGGGCGGTGAATACACCGGGGCCTCGATCTTCGTCGCCGAGTACGCCCCGGACCGCAAGCGCGGCTTCCTCGGCAGCTGGCTGGACTTCGGTTCGATCGCCGGCTTCGTCCTCGGCGCTGGCGTGGTGGTGCTGATCTCGACGCTCCTCGGCGAGGAACAGTTCCTCGAATGGGGCTGGCGCCTGCCGTTCTTCCTGGCCCTGCCGCTGGGCCTGATCGGCCTGTACCTGCGCCACGCGCTGGAAGAAACCCCGGCCTTCCAGCAACACGTCGAAAAACTCGAGCAAGGTGACCGCGAAGGCCTGGCCAGCGGGCCGAAAGTATCGTTCAAGGAGGTGGCGACCCAGCACTGGCGCAGCCTGCTGACCTGCATCGGCGTGGTGATCGCCACCAACGTCACCTACTACATGCTGCTCACCTACATGCCCAGCTACCTCTCGCACAACCTGCACTACAGCGAAGACCACGGCGTGCTGATCATCATCGCGATCATGGTCGGCATGCTGTTCGTGCAGCCGATCATCGGCCTGCTCAGCGACAAGTGGGGGCGCAAGCCATTCATCATCATCGGCAGCGTCGGCCTGTTCGCCCTGGCGATCCCGGCGTTCATGCTGATCACCAGCGGCAAGCTGGCGGTGATCTTCGCCGGCCTGTTGATCCTCGCCGTGCTGCTGAACTTCTTCATCGGCGTGATGGCCTCGACCCTGCCGGCGATGTTCCCCACCCACATCCGCTACAGCGCCCTGGCCAGCGCCTTCAACATCTCGGTGCTGATCGCCGGCCTGACCCCGACCCTCGCCGCCTGGCTGGTGGAAACCACCGACAACCTGTACATGCCGGCCTATTACCTGATGGTGATCGCCGTGATCGGCCTGCTCACCGGCCTGACCATGAAGGAGACCGCCAACCGTCCGTTGCGCGGCGCCGCCCCGGCCGCCTCGGATATCGACGAAGCCCGCGAACTGCTGCAGGAGCACCACGACAACATCGAACAGAAGATCGAGGACATCGACGCGCAGATCGCCGAGCTGGAGGCCAAGCGCAAGACCCTGGCCCAGCAGCACCCACGCATCGATTGAGGAGGCTTGCGCATTCCGCCGGATTGCTTGCCTGATCCTCTGAACCTGCGGGGTGCATCGATTGCGCAACGGGGCCATGTGCTAGCGTTTCTGGATTGGGGAACAGCGTATTCCCCGCTTCCAGAACCGATGATCAGCAGGTGAGCCCATGGAACTAAGAATCAACCAGCAGACCTACCAGGTCGAGGCCGACGCCGACACGCCCTTGCTCTGGGTAATCCGCGACGACCTCGGCCTGACCGGCACCAAGTATGGTTGCGGCCTGGCCCAATGCGGCGCCTGCTCGGTGCTGGTGGACGGCAATGTGGTGCGCGCCTGCGTCACCCCGGTGGCCGGCGTGGTCGGTCGTGAAGTCACCACCATCGAGGCCATCGAAGCCGACGCCGTAGGCAAGCGCGTGGTCGCCGCCTGGGTCGAGCACCAGGTGGCCCAGTGCGGCTACTGCCAGTCCGGCCAGGTGATGGCGGCCACCGCGCTGCTCAAGCACACCCCCAAGCCCAGCACCGAACAGATCGACGCGGCCATGGTCAACCTGTGCCGCTGCGGCACCTACAACGCCATCCATGCCGCCGTGCACGAACTGGCCCAAGGGGAGAACGCCTGATGAACGCGCGTATCGACACCCCCGACGACCTGGCACGGCTGCGCAGCGGCGAAACGGTCAACCTGTCACGCCGGCGTTTTCTTGCCGGTAGCGCCATCGGCGCCCTGGTGCTGGGCTTCGGCCTGCCGCTGGGCTCGGCGCGGGTGCAGGCCGCCACCGCGAACACCGAGCGCGGCACCCAGGTGCCAGCCTTCCTGGAAATCCGCCCCGACGGCAGCGTGCACCTGCTCAGCCCGTTCATGGAGGGCGGGCAAGGCGTCAACACGGCCATGGCGCAGATCATCGGCGAAGAACTGGACGCCGACCCGGCCACCTTCGTGGTCGAAAGCGCGCCGGCGGGCGAGGCCTACGTGGTGATGGAGAGCGGCCTGCGCATCACCGGCGGCAGCATGTCGGTGCGCATGAGCTACCCGACCATGCGCCGCCTCGGCGCCCTGGCCCGCGCCATGCTGCTGCAGGCCGGCGCCGAGCAGTTGGGGGTGCCAGTGGGTGAACTGAGCACCGAGCCTGGCAAGGTGGTGCACGCGGCCTCGGGCCGTGCGCTGGGCTACGGCGAACTGGCCGCCAAGGCCATGGACCTGCCTGTGCCTGACCCTGCCAGCGTCAAGCTGCGCGCCCCCAGCCAGTTCCGCTGGATCGGCAAGCCGGTGCAGCGCCTCGACGCCTACGACAAGTCCACCGGCAAGGCCGTCTACAGCATCGACGTCAAGGTCGACGGCATGCTCCACGCCGCCGTGCAGCATGCCCCGCGCCTGGGCATGACCGTAGGCAACCTGCGCAACGAGGAACAGGTCAAGGCGATGAAGGGCGTGCACTCGGTGCATCAACTGCCCGGTGCGGTCGCCGTGGTCGCCGAACGCTGGTGGCACGCCAAGCGTGCGGTGGAAGCGCTGCAGGTGGACTGGAAGGAAGTGGCAGCCGACAGCCAGGTGCGGCCTATGCCTGCCGATTTCTCCAGCGATGGCTGGCGCGAACACCTGGCCGCCCAGACCGGGCCAAGCCGCGACGAGGAAAACCACGGCGATGTCGCCGGCGCCCTGGCCGCGGCCAAGACCAAGGTCGAGGCCACCTACCACAACCAGTTCCTCAACCACGCGCAGTTGGAACCGTCCTCCGCCACCGCCCGTTTCAACCCCGACGGCTCGCTGGAAGTGTGGCTGCCCAACCAGGCCCAGGACATGTTCCGCGACGACATCGCCAAGCGCACCGGCCTGGACCCGGCGCGGATCACCCTGCATTCGCCACTGCTCGGCGGTTTCTTCGGTCGGCACTTCCTGTACGACTCGGCCAACCCCTACCCGCAGGCCATCGCCCTGGCCAAGGCGGTCGGCAGGCCGGTGAAACTGATCTGGAGCCGCGAGGAGGAGTTCCTGCGCGATGCCATGCGCCCCATGGCTGTGGTCAAGTTCCGCGCCGCGCTGGACGAAAAAGGCCTGCCGGTGGCCATCGAGGCGATCAGCGCCACCGAAGGCCCGACTGAAGCCATTGCCGGCAAGCAGGGCGACACGGTAGACCCCACCGCCCTCGAAGGGCTGTCGGGCAAGGCCTACGCCATCGCCAACAAGCGCATCGCGCAGATCTATGTCAAAGGCCCGGCCATGCTCGGCTACTGGCGCTCGGTGGGCAATTCGCTGAACGACTTCTTCTACGAGTCGTTCCTCGACGAGCTGGCCGACAAGGGCGGCCACGATCCCTTCGAGCTGCGCCTGCAACTGCTGCGGGACAACCCGCGCCTGACCACCCTGCTGCAGGCGGTGGGCGAGCTGTCCGGCGGCTGGAAGCGCGGCCCGTTCACCGCCGAGGACGGCAGCAAGCGCGCCCGTGGCGTGGCCATGGCCTCGCCGTTCGGCTCGGAGGCGGCGGTCATCGCCGAAGTGTCGCTGGAGGGCGGCCAGGTCAAGGTGCACGACATCTGGCAGGCCATCGACCCGGGCAGCATCGTCAACCCGGCGATCATCGAGGCCCAGGTCAACGGCGCGGTATCCCTGGGTCTGTCCCAGGTGCTGCTGGAAGAATCGGTGTGGCTGAACGGCATGCCACGGGCGCGCAACTACGACCTCTACCCGGTGCTGCCGCCGTCGCGCATGGCCCGGGTGCATGTGCGCATCGTCGAGAGCGGGGCAAAGATGGGCGGCATCGGTGAACCGCCGCTGCCGGCGGTGGCGCCTGCGGTGGCCAACGCCGTGGCGCAGCTCACCGGCCAGCGCGTGCGCAGCATGCCCCTGAGCCGCCATACCTTCAGCTGACACGACAAGGACAGCCCATGAACAACAGCCGATTCGCAAGAACCGCAGGCTGGCTGGCCTTGCCGTGCCTGGTCGCGGCAGGCCTGCTGGCCTGGTACGTCACCCGCGAGCCTGCCACGCCCTTCAGCGCCTCGGACAGCGCCAACGCCGCCCTGGTCAGCCGCGGTGAATACGTCGCCCGCCTCAGCGACTGCGTGGCCTGCCACAGCCTGCCGGGCAAGGCGCCCTTTGCCGGAGGCCTGGAAATGGCCACGCCGCTGGGGGCGATCCATGCCACCAACATCACCGCGGACCGCGAGCACGGCATCGGCGCCTACAGCCTGGCCGACTTCGACCGCGCCGTGCGCCAGGGTGTCGCGCCAGGAGGTCGACGGCTATACCCGGCCATGCCCTACCCGTCCTATGCCAAGCTCAGCGACGACGATGTGCGGGCGCTCTATGCGTTCTTCATGAAGGGCGTGCAACCGGCAGCCGAAGCCAATATTCCCAGCAGCATTCCCTGGCCATTGAACCTGCGCTGGCCCATAGCCCTGTGGAACGGCCTCTTCGCGCCGACCACCGCCTATGCGCAGAAACCCGACCAGGATCCGCTGTGGAATCGCGGCGCCTACATCGTCCAGGGCCCCGGCCACTGCGGCAGTTGCCATACGCCTCGGGGCCTGGCCTTCAACGAGAAAGCCCTGGACGAAAGCGGCGCGCCGTTCCTCGCCGGGGCCCTGCTCGATGGCTGGTACGCGCCGAGCCTGCGCCAGGACCACAACACCGGGCTCGGGCGCTGGAGCGAAGCCGAGATCGTGCAGTTCCTCAAGACCGGGCGCAATCGCCATGCAGTGGTGTACGGTTCGATGACCGAGGCGTTCAACAACTCCACGCAGTTCATGAGCGACGACGACCTGAGCGCGATCGCCCGCTACCTCAAGGCATTGCCCGGTGAACCTCGGCGTGATGGTGCGCCCTGGCAGTACCAGGCGACGGCCGCAGCGCCTGATGCGCCCGGCGCGCACACCTACGCGACCCGTTGCGCCAGCTGCCATGGCGCCGATGGCAAGGGCCAGGCCGAGTGGATGCCGCCGCTGGCGGGAGCCACCTCGATGCTGGCCGCAGAGAATGCCTCGGCGATCAACATCACCCTCAACGGCTCGCAGCGCATCGTCGCCGCGGGGGTGCCGGACGCCTACCGCATGCCGGCGTTCCGTGAGCAGCTGTCGGACCGGGAGATCGCCGAGGTGCTGAGTTTCGCCCGCAGTGCCTGGGGCAATCAGGGTGGCGCGGTACAGGCCAAGGCGGTGGGCGAGCTGCGCGGGCATACCGACCCTGCCAGCAGTAGCCCGATCATCCTGCATATGCGCTGATACAACATTCTCAGCGTGGGCCACAGACAACCGAGGACACCATGGAAAGCATCGACCTGCTGGTCCTGCGTACCACCCACGACTGGCTCCAGGCCGGGCACCGCGTGCTGCTCGCCACTGTCGCCCGCACCTGGGGCTCCTCCCCTCGCCCGGTCGGCTCGATGATGGCCCTGCGCAACGATGGCCGGGTGGTCGGCAGCGTGTCCGGCGGCTGCATCGAGGACGACCTGATCCATCGCTACACCACCGCCCATGGCGGCCCCGGCCTGCCCCTGGGCAGGCCCGAGGTGATCCGCTATGGCGTCAGCGCCGACGAGGCCCACCGCTTCGGCCTGCCCTGCGGTGGCACCCTGGAACTGATCCTGGAATTCGAACCGGCCGAGCTGCCCCTGCAGCAACTGCTGGATCACCTCGACCAGGGCCGGCTGATGCGCCGCCAACTGACCCTGCACAGTGGCGCGGTGAGCCTGGCCGCCACTGCCACCCCCGAGCAGTTCAGCTTCGATGGCCGACACATGATCAACACCCTCGGCCCCGGCTACCGCATGCTGCTGATCGGCGCCGGCGCGCTGGCCGAATACCTGGCGACCATGGCCTTGTTCAACGGTTTTCGCGTGGCGGTGTGCGACCCTCGCCCCGAACACATGGCGACCTGGGCGGTGGCCGGTGTCGAGCACCTCAAGGGCATGCCGGACGATGCGGTGCGCGCCTTCAACGCAGACCTGCGCACCTGCATCATTGCCGTCAGCCACGACCCCAAGCTCGACGACCTGGCGCTGCTCGAGGCCCTGCACAGCCCGGCGTTCTATATCGGCGCCATCGGTTCGCGGCGCAACAGCCAACTGCGCCGCGAGCGATTGATCGAGCACTTCGGCGAAACCGAACAGTCCCTTGAGCGCCTGCATGGCCCCATCGGCATCTACATCGGCAGCAAGACCCCAGCAGAAATCGCGGTGAGCGTGATGGCCGAGGTCCTGGCCGCCAAGAATGCGGTCGACCTGCCACGCACTGTCAGCGTTTCCACTGCCAAGGCGTGGCAACTGCCGATGGCTTAATCGGCCAGCAGCTTGTCCACGGTCAGCGGGAAGTCGCGCATGCGCCGGCCCGTGGCGTGCTGCACGGCATTGGCTACCGCTGCAGCGACACCAATGATGCCGATCTCGCCCACACCCTTGGAGCCCAGTTCATTGACGATGTCGTCCGGCTCGTCAACGAAGATAACCTCGATGTCACCGATATCGGCGTTCACCGGCATGTGATACTCCGCCAGGTTGTGGTTCATGAAGCGCCCGAGGCCATGGTCGGTCTGGGTATGTTCTTGCAAGGCCATGCCCAGCCCCCAGACCACTCCACCAAGAATCTGGCTGCGGGCAGTCTTGGGGTTGATTACCCGCCCAGCGGCAATGGCGCTGACCACGCGCGTTACCCTTACCGTGCCCAGCGCCTCGTCCACCCGCACCTCGACGAACACCGCTGAATGGGTGGCAGTGGCGAAACCCTGGCGACGCGCGGACGGCTCGGCGTCCACCTTCACCTCCAGCGCATGCCCCTGCAGGATCGTGTCCAGGGCGTAGCCGCTGTCACCGACCCACAGCTTGCCCTCGCGCACCACGAAGCGTTCCGGCGCTTCGCCAGCCAGCGCCGGATACTGCGCCTTGGCCGCCTTGACCAAGGCCCCGCGCAGCAGTTGGCACACCTGGCGCACCGCCGAGCCGACCGAGGACACGGTGAACGAGCCCCCTTGCAACGGCGCGGTCGGCAGCGCGCTGTCGCCCAGTTCGAAGGTCACGTCCGACACCGCCATAGAGGCAGCATCGGCAGCGATCTGCGTCATCACGGTGTAGGTGCCCGTCCCGATATCGGTCGTCGCGCTGCCCACCCACAGGTGGCCTTCACTGTCGAGTCGGGCCCGCGCACTGGCTTTCATCTGCATCGCCTCCCAGGCGCCGCCAGCCATCCCCCAGCCAATCAGCTCATGGCCCTCGCAGCGGCAGCGCGGCCGGGCTTCGCGCCTGTGCCAACCGAAAACGGCGGCACCCTGGTCGTAGCAAGCCAGCAGCGCCTTGCTGGAATAGGGCTTGCCCTCGTTGCCATTGATGTCGGTGAAATTGACCCGGCGCAAGGCCAGCGGATCCATACCGACTTGCCGCGCCAGTTCATCCATGGCGCACTCCAGGCCGATCAAGCCCAGCGCGGCTCCGGGGGCGCGCATGTCCAGCGGCGTGTAGACATCCAGCGGCACCAGCTTGTAGGCCATAGCCACGTTGTCGCAGCGATAGAGCATGCCGCTCCACTCCACCACGTGCTCGGTGAAATCCTCGAAGCGTGAAGTCTGGGCAATGGCCTCATGATGGATCGCCTGCAACCGGCCCTGGGCATCGGCGGCCAGGCGCAGGCGCTGCACGGTCCGGGGCCGGTAGCCAAAGGTGAACATCTGCTGACGGGTCAGGCTGACCCTGACCGACCGCTTGAGGTTCAGCGCGGCCATCGTCGCCAGCACCAGCTGGTACTGCGGTCGGAGGCCGGAACCGAACGCACCGCCGACGTAGGCGGCGCGTACCCGTACACGGTCCTTGGGCAAGTTGAACACCTGTACCAGGTAGTCCTGGCTGTTTTGCGTGCCCTGGGTCTTGTCATGCACCAGCAGGCTACCATCGTCTTGGTAGATCACCGTCGAGGCATGCGGCTCCATGGGGTTGTGGTGCTCCACCGGAGTGCTGTAGGTGGCATCGACCTTGAACGGCGCCTGGGCATATGCCGAGGCGAAATCGCCACGGGGCTTGGGCAACTCAACCGGCGCATCATGAGCCTGGTCGAAAGCGCAGAGCAAATCGGTCTGGTGGGGCTGTTCATCGATCTCGATCCGCACCAGGGTGCCAGCGTACCTGGCCAGTTCCAGTGTTTGCGCGACGACCAGCGCCAGCGGCTGACCGCTGTACAGCACCTGGTCGTTGAACAGGGGGCGAAACGGCTGGCCATCGGCAGCATCGGCGTCCTGGTAGGGCGCGTCGTCGCCGGCCATGGGTGGACGGTTCTGGTGATGCAGCACGGCGATCACGCCCGGTACTGCCAGCGCCGCAGAACAGTCGATGGCCCGCACGCTACCGCGCGCAATCGGGCTGCCGACCACGCTGCCATGCAGCAGGCCAGGCGCGGGATATTCGCCCGCATAGCGCGCCGTCCCTGTTACCTTGGCGGGCCCGTCGATGCGGTCCAGAGGTTGGCCGTTTGAAGGTTGTGGCAGGTTCATTGGCATTTCCCTCGTTGGGCCTGGATCAGGGCGCGGACGATGGCGTTGCGCGCAAGGCGAACCTTGAAGACGTTGCCTGGCAAGGGCCGGGCAGCACGCAACAGTGAGTCGGCGAAATGGGTATAGGTGTCTGCGGTGGCCGGCTGGCCAACGACCTGTCGCTCGAGCGCGGCATCGCGCCAGGGCTTATGGGCCACCCCTCCCAGCGCCACGTGCAGTGTACGGATGGCGCTGCCGTCGAGCTCCAGCGCCGCGGCCACGGACACCAGCGCAAAGGCATAGGAGGCGCGATCCCGGACCTTCAGGTAATGGCTGTACGCGGCGAAACGCGGCGCCGGCAGCTCGATGGCCAGGATCAACTCATCGTCGGCCAGGGTATTGTCACGTTCCGGCGTATCCCCAGGTAGCCGGTGAAAATCGGCAAAGGCCACGCATCGCTCGCCACTCCGTCCGCGGACGATCACCCGGGCCTCAAGGGCGGCCAGGGCGACGCACATATCCGATGGATGAACCGCCACGCACAGAGGGCTGGCGCCCAGAATCGCATGATTGCGGTTGAGACCGTCACGAGCCGGGCAACCGCTGCCAGGTGCCCGTTTGTTGCACGGTGTCGCCGTGTCGTAGAAGTAGAGGCAGCGGGTGCGCTGCAGCAGATTGCCGCCAGTGCTGGCCATGTTGCGCAACTGCGGGGAGGCACCGGCCAGGATCGCCTGGGCGAGCAACGGATAGCCCTGTTCAACGAGCGGGTTCCAGGCCAGCTCGGCATTGCTGACCAACGCGCCGATGCGCAGCCCACCGTCAGGAGTGGGGGAAATATCACGCAGCGGCAGGTCATTGATGTCGATCAACTGAGCGGGGCGGGCGACATTCTCTTTCATCAGATCGAGCAGGTTGGTGCCACCGGCGATAAAACGTGCGCCCGGCCCTGCGAGCTGCACAGCCTGGTCGATGCTGGAGGGTTTGGCGTAGGTAAAAGGCGTCATGGCCTGCAACCTCCCTGCCCATTCATCAGCGGCAACGCTTCCTCCACCGCTGCGGTGATGTTGGAGTAGGCGCCGCAGCGGCACAAATTGCCGCTCATGCCCTCACGAATCTCATCACGCGTATGCGCCCTGCCCTCACTCGCCAGGCCCAGCGCCGAACAGATCTGCCCTGGCGTGCAGTAGCCGCACTGGAAAGCATCATGGCGAATGAACGCCTGCTGCAACGGGTGCAGCGTGCCCCCTTGGGCCACACCTTCGATGGTGGTCAACGTATCACCGTCGCACATGACAGCCAGGGTCAGACAGGCATTGACCCGCCGACCATTGCGCAACACCGTGCACGCCCCGCATTGGCCGTGGTCGCAACCTTTGCGGGTGCCCACCAGGTCGAGCTGGTCACGCAACAGGTCGAGCAAAGTCAGCCAGGGCGGCAGTTGCAACAGGTGATGCTGGCCATTGACGGTCAGTTGGATGGGCAGCAATGCTGCCAGGGGTTCGCAATCGCTCATGATCAAGGCCTCACGGTGGGTTCAGGCAGCAGCAGCGACGGCTGCTTTTTCAGGTGCGACCCAGGGTGGAGTCCGGCCGTTCAAAGCGATTGCCAGGAACGTGACACTGGGTAGCGTGCACATCGCAAGCCAATGACTATGCTTCACCTCGCAACCCCACCCTGGTATCGACCACAAGGAAGACAGGCCAATGACGCCAACCCGCTACTTCGCACGCGCTGTCGCTTTCGCCTCATTAGTGTCCGCCGCCAGCCTCAGCGCCCACGCAGCCGAACTGCCCATCGCCAGCGAGGCGCTGGAAAGCCATATCACCACCGAAGTGACCAAGATCGACCTGCCCAACCGCCAAGTCACGGTCAAGGGCCCCCACGACAAGGACGTGACCTTCCAGCTCACCGAACAGGCCAAGGCTCTGCCCAACCTCAAGGTCGGCGACCAGGTCGACATCAAAGTCACCCGTGCCATCGCCTATGTCCTGAACACCAATGTCGGCGGCGCGCCCAAGGCCTCCGAGGAATCGGGCACCATCCGCGCCACCGCGGCCAACCCAAACCCTGGTGGCGAGGCTTTCCGCCAGGTCAAGGTCACCTCGCAGATCAAGAAGATCGACCTCAACACGCATGAAGTCACCCTGCTGCCGCCCGAAGGCAAACTGCAGGTGGTCAAGGTCGAGAATCCCGAGCTGCAGGCACGCATGAAAAACCTCAAGGTCGACCAGACCGTCGAAGCCATCTTTACCGAAGTACTGAGCGTGGAAACTTCCCGCCCAGCCCAGTAAAACCTTTGGCCGGCCCGCGCATCGAAAGCCATGCGAGCCTTTCCCCCCTTCAGGAGGTTTCCCATGTCGATGCGCCTGGCCGTGCCGTTTTGCTGCTGTCTCACCCTCGTGCTCACGGGCTGCACCAGCGCCCGCGACGAGCAGCCACCACCCACCACGCAACAGGTCGAGCTCCAGCGCTACCAGGGCACCTGGTACGAACTGGCGCGCCTGCCGATGTTCTTCCAGCGCAACTGCGTGCAGTCCGAGGCCCGTTATGGCCTGCGCGAGGACGGGCGCATCGACGTCACCAACCGCTGCCTGGAAAACGACGGCCAATGGAACCAGGCCAACGGCATCGCCGAGGCGCAGGTGCCCGGCCGTACCGACAAGCTCTGGGTACGCTTCGACAACTGGTTCAGCCGCCTGGCACCGGACCTGACCAAGGGCGAGTACTGGGTGCTGTATCACGACGCGGATTACCGCGTGGCCGTGGTCGGACACCCGAACCGCGAATACCTGTGGCTGCTGTCGCGCACCCCCACCGTCAGTGACCAGACCCGTGACCAGCTACTGGCGCTGGCGCGCAAGCAGGGTTATCCCACCGAGCAATTGATCTGGCGCCAGGCCATGCCCTAGTGTGGTGTTTCACAAATAACGACCATAACTCGCGGCGATTTCTGGTCGTAATTGCAAAACACCACACTAGCTGCCCACACCCACGCCCTGTAAGGTGAGCCAGCCGGCTCACCCAAAGGATCGCGTGCAATGATCACCTGCCACCTCAAGTACATCATCGACCCCTACCAGGTCCCCGCCTTCGAAGCCTACGGCAAGCTGTGGATCGGCCTGGTCAACCGCATGGGCGGCAGCCACCATGGCTACTTCCTGCCCAGCGAAGGCGCCAACAACGTCGCCTACGCGCTGTTCAGCTTCCCCAGCCTGGCGACCTACGAGGAGTACCGCAACGCCTCGGAAACCGACCCGGAGTGCATCGCCGCCTTCGCCCTGGCTACCGAGCAGCGTTTCATCCTCAGCTATGAACGAAGCTTCCTGCGACCCGTGCTCGACTGAATTTCCCAGGCAAGACCCAGGCTCCTGCAGGCGCCGGTAAAGCCAACGGCAAACGCCACTGAACTATTGCGCCTCGATCACGATCCTCATCTAAGCACCCTCGACCCAGGATCGTCGATCGACAAGGAGCCTAGCCAGTGACCACCACCACCCTCCCCCGTAGCACCCCAGGGCCGCTGCACGCGACCCTGCTCGCCGGCAGCGTGCCGCTGTTTCTAGGCGCCCTGCTCAGCGACATCGCCTACTACCAGAGCTACCAGATCCAGTGGAGCAACTTCGCCGCCTGGCTGATCGCCGGGGCCCTGCTATCCAGCGGCCTGGCGCTGCTGTTCGCCCTGGCCAACCTGATCCGTGCGCCACGCAAGGCCGGTCGCCCGCTGCTGTATGTGCTGTTGCTGCTTGTCACTTGGGTACTGGGCCTGGTCAACGCCTTCGAGCACGCCAAGGACGCCTGGGCCGTGATGCCCGCAGGCCTGGTGCTGTCAGTGGTGGTCACGATGCTGGCCATCCTCGCCACCTGGGCCGGCCTGACCCGCCTGCGCACGGAGGGCGAAGCATGAAGCACGCATTGAGCGCCCTGAGCATGGCCCTGCTGCTCAGCGCCTGTGGCGGCGATGGCGAGAAGACCCAGGCCCATGGCCCGGACCCAAAATTGCCGGCCCCCGAACGCGGGCTGCTGCCAAGCATGAAGATCGCCCAGCCGGCCGCCTGGGGTGAGCAAAAACCCCAAGTGCCCCAGGGCTACCGCGTCAGCGCCATCGCCACAGACCTGAAGATCCCGCGCCAGATCCTGGTGCTGCCCAATGGCGACATCCTCGTTGCCGAGGGGCGTGGCGGCAACGCCGCCAAACTCAAGCCCAAGGATGTGATCGCCAGCCAGATCAAGGCCAAGGGCAACACCCAGGTCAAGGGCGGCAACCGCCTTACCCTGCTGCGCGACGCCGACGGCGATGGCCGCTACGAACTACAGACGGTGTTCGCCGAACACCTCAATGCGCCCTATGGCCTGGCCTATGCCGACGGCAAGCTGTACGTGGCCAACCAGGACGCGCTGGTGCGCTTCGATTACCAGGACGGCCAGACCCAGGCCGGTGGCCCGCCGACCAAGGTCACCGACCTGCCCGCCGAGATCAACCACCACTGGACCAAGTCGTTGGCCATCAGCCCCGACGGTCGCTACCTGTACGTCGGCATCGGCTCCAACAGCAACATCACCGAGCGTGGCATGGAAGCGGAGGTCGACCGCGCGATGGTCTGGCAGGTCGATGCCGCGAGCGGCGCCCACCGGCCTTATGCCACCGGCCTGCGCAACCCGACCGCGCTAGCCATCCAACCGGGGGACGGCCAACTGTGGGCAGTGGTCAACGAGCGCGACGAACTGGGCCCGGACCTGGTCCCGGACTACCTGACCTCGGTGCGCGAAGGTGCGTTCTACGGCTGGCCGTACAGCTACTGGGGGCAGAACGTCGATGAGCGCGTGCGCCCGCAGAACCTGGACAAGGTGAAAGCCGCGATCAAGCCCGACTACAGCCTCGGCTCGCATGTGGCGGCGCTGGGCGTGGCCTTCTCCAACCCGGCCATGGGCGGAACCTTCGCCGACGGCGTGTTCGTGGGTGAACACGGCAGTTGGAACCGGCCCAACCCGGTGGGCTACAAAGTGATCTTCGTGCCGTTCCGTGACGGCAAGCCGGCCGGCGAGCCGGTGGATTTCGCCACCGGTTTCCTCGGTGAGGACGGCAAGACCCGTGGGCGCCCGGTGGGGGTCACGGTCGATCCGAAAGGCGCGCTAATCATCGCCGACGACCTGGCCAACACGGTTTGGCGGGTTACACGCAATCAGTAAGCGCCTGACGCTGAACAGCCCCTCTTGCGCGAAAGTCGCGCGGGAGAGGGCTCGGGTGCGGATAGCGCTGGCCAAGGTTCACAAAACAACAGTACTTCCCAGCAAAACCGGTATTTTTTCTGTAACGAAAATGTAAAATTCGTTTTCGCATACCTATAACAAGCTGGGAGCTTCACATGTTTGCCTTCTTCCGCCCTGCCGCGCACCAGGCGCCGCTGCCCGACGAGCGCGTCGACAGCACCTATCGCCGCCTACGTTGGCAAATCTTCGCCGGGATTTTCTTCGGCTATGCCGGCTACTATCTGCTGCGCAAGAACTTCTCCCTGGCCATGCCCTACCTCATCGAGGAAGAGGGCTACACCCGCGGCCAGCTGGGCCTGGCGATCTCCGCCATCGCCATCGCCTACGGTTTGTCCAAGTTCCTCATGGGCCTGGTCTCGGACCGCTCCAACCCACGCTACTTCCTGCCCTTCGGCCTGCTGATCTCGGCCGGGGTGATGTTCATTTTCGGTTTCGCGCATTGGGCCACGTCCAGCGTGACGATCATGTTCGTGCTGCTGTTCATCAACGGCTGGGCCCAGGGCATGGGCTGGCCGCCAAGCGGGCGGACCATGGTGCACTGGTGGTCGCAGAAAGAGCGCGGCAGCGTGGTGTCGGTATGGAACGTCGCCCATAACGTCGGCGGCGGCCTGATCGGCCCGCTGTTCCTGCTGGGCCTGGCCTGGACCAACGACTGGCACGCGGCCTTCTATGTGCCCGCCACGGTTGCCGTGCTGGTGGCCGTGTTCGCCTTCGCCACCATGCGCGACACCCCGCAATCGGTCGGCCTGCCGCCGGTCGAGCAGTACAAGAACGACTACCCCCAAGGCTACGATGAGAGCCACGAGCAGGAGTTCAGCGCCAAGCAGATCTTCGTCCAGTACGTGCTGTGCAACAAACTGCTGTGGTACATCGCCCTGGCCAACGTGTTCGTCTACCTGCTGCGCTACGGCGTGCTGGACTGGGCGCCGACCTACCTGAAGGAAGCCAAGCATTTCAGCGTCGACACCACCT
Source organism: Pseudomonas soli (assembly GCF_021283165.2). Lineage (NCBI taxonomy): Bacteria > Pseudomonadati > Pseudomonadota > Gammaproteobacteria > Pseudomonadales > Pseudomonadaceae > Pseudomonas > Pseudomonas soli. The sequence continues at coordinate 2,230,302 of NZ_CP128543.1, read as the reverse complement.
CGTGGGCCTACTTCTTCTACGAGTGGGCCGGCATCCCCGGCACCCTGCTGTGCGGCTGGATGTCCGACAAGATCTTCCGCGGCAACCGTGGCCTGACCGGCATCGTGTTCATGGCCCTGGTGACCGTGGCCACCCTGGTGTACTGGCTCAACCCGCCGGGCAACCCGACCATCGACATGATCGCGTTGTTCGCCATCGGCTTCCTGATCTACGGACCAGTGATGCTGATCGGCCTGCAGGCGCTGGAACTGGCGCCGAAGAAAGCCGCTGGTACCGCAGCCGGCTTCACCGGGTTGTTCGGCTACCTGGGCGGCTCGGTCGCGGCCAGCGCCGCGATGGGCTACACCGTCGACCACTTCGGTTGGGACGGTGGCTTCGTGATGCTGGTCAGCGCGTGCGTGCTGGCGATCGCGTTCCTGATTCCGACCTTGCGCCATACCAAGGTGGCCAGTGCCGGTCGTGAGGCAGTGGCCTGACAGCCTCGGCTGACGCTCAAGTAAAAGCCCGGGGCCTGCACCTCGGGCTTTTTTTCAAGCGGCTTGATGCAACCGCGTGATCACCGGTTGCGCTGGTGATCGCGGCCGAGCCCGCTCCTACCAAGATCAAACCACCTGACCTCAGTCACCGCACCGTGCCCGTTCCCGCACCGGACACTGCGCCCGGTGCAGGTTCAACGCCGTATTGATGATGCCAATATGGCTGAACGCCTGCGGGAAATTCCCCAGCATCCGTTTGCCCACCGGATCGTACTGCTCGGCCAGCAATCCCACGTCATTGCACAAGGCCGTGAGCCGCTCATAAAGCGCCTGCGCCTCCTCCTGCCGCCCCAGCAGCACGTAGACATCCGCCAACCAGAACGAACACACCAGGAACGTCCCCTCCCCTGGCGTCAGGCCGTCGCTGCAACTGTCACTGTCGTAGCGCAGCAGCAGGCCGTTGCGCAGCAGGCGGGTTTCGATCTGTTCGAGGGTGCGCAGGAAACGTGGATCGTCGGCCGGCAGAAAGCCGGTCAGGGCGATCTGCAGCAGGCTCGCGTCCAGCTCGGTCGAGCCGTAGGCCTGAACGAAGTGACGCCCGTCGGCATCCAGCCCGCGACGGCAGACCTCGTCACGGATCTGGTCCGCCACCTGGCGGTAATGTCGCCCCCGTTCACGCCCTTCCTCGGTGGTGTCGGCCAGGCTCGCCGAGCGGTCGAAGGCAACCCAGGCCATGACCTTGGAGTGCACGAAGTGCTGACGACCGCCACGTACCTCCCACAGCCCCTCGTCCGGCTCGCGCCAGATGCTTTCGAGGTACGGCAGGATCGAGCGGGCGATGGCGGCGCTGCGCGGATGACGCGGCAGCCCACCCTTGATGGCCTGCGTCATGGCGTCGGCCAGTTCGCCGTAGATATCCAGCTGCAACTGCTCGGACGCGGCATTGCCGACCCGCACCGGCTGCGAATGCTCGTAACCGGGCAGCCAGGGCAGGCTGAACTCCGGCAGGTCGCGCTCGCCGGCCAGCCCGTACATGATCTGCATCTGCTCGGGGTTGCCCGCCACCGAGCGCAGCAGCCACTCGCGCCAGGCCTGGGCCTCGTCGAAGTAGCCGAGGTTCATCAGCGCCAGCAAGGTCATGGTGGCGTCGCGCAGCCAGCAGTAGCGGTAGTCCCAGTTGCGCTCGCCACCGACGCGCTCGGGCAGCGAGGTAGTGACGGCGGCGACCATGCCCCCGGTGGGCGCGTAGGTCATGGCCTTGAGGGTCAGCAGCGAACGGCGTACCCGCTCGGTGTATGGGCCGACGTCGGGGCAGCGGGCGGCGAAGGCCTGCCATTGGTTGATGGTCTGCTCGAGGTCGTGGTCGACATCGCAACCGGGCTGCACAGGCAGGTGCGAGGGCTGATGGCAAAGGCTGAACACCTGACGCTCACCGGCGCGCACGCGAAACCGGGCAACGCTGTGGTGGTCCCGGCCATGGGTCTCGGTGCTGCTGCGCAGGATAAGGCGATCGGGGCCGGCCACCGCGCTCAGGGTCAGCGGGTCGAGCTTCTCCACCCAGGGCACGCTGCGGCCATAGTCGAAGCGCAGCACCAGGTCCATCTCGAACGCCGTCTCGCCGGCCAGGCCCTCGACAATACGCAAAACCGCATTGGCCTCGCCCAGGGGCATGCAGTCGAGTACGCGGGCGCGGCCGCTGGCGGTGGTCCAGGTGGTTTCCAGTACCAGGGTGTCGTCGAGGTAGCGGCGCGCGCTGTGCTCGACCGGGTCGCTGGGGGCGATGCGCCAACGGCCGTTTTCCTCGTTGCCCAGCAACGCGGCGAACACTGCGGGGGCGTCGAAGCGCGGCAGGCACAACCAGTCGATGGCGCCGTCGCGGTTGATCAGGGCGGCGCTGCGGCAGTTGCCGATGAGGGCGTAGTCTTCGATCAGGGCGGGCATCTCGGATCCTCAGGCGGTGGGCGTGAGTTTGGATGCCGAAGCGCGATTGCCGGTTCCGTTGAGATGTACTTGGCGCAGGTTGCCGAGGCGTTGGAATCGATGCGCAGGAACATTGATCCACGGCACTGATTCACTGTTGCGCTGTGTTAGAAATACCGCGCCAGTGGTTGCTTATCAGGATGATTAAGCTTCTGCCCGTGCGCAACCATTGCGCTGAGTCACTACTTTCAACAAGGACGTTTTATGAAGATTGTCGGATTATCCGGAATACTGCCCTCACGCTGCGTCAGCAACCAGGACGTTATCAACCTGGTGGAAGAACACTCCCGCAACACTTTCCAGGAAGACTTGCCGAAAACACTGAAGACCATCGGCAAGTTGCTGGAAAAAAGCGGTAGCGACACCCGCCATTGGCTGGCGGCTGACGAGACGCCGATGCAATTGATGGAAGCGGCCTTCGACGCGGCGCTGGCCCAGGCCAATATCAGCAAGGCCGACCTGGACCTGCTGATCTACCCCAACGTCACCCGTGGCTTCATCGAGCCGGCCAACAGTACCTTCATAGCCAAGGCACTGGGGCTGAACTGCCGCAACTTCGATGTGGTCGACGCCTGCAACGGCTGGGTGACGGCGATGGACGTCATCAACAGCAAGATGCAGGCGGGTGAAATCCGCTACGCCGCCATCGTCAACATGGAGTTCGGCATGTCGGCGGGCGGGCCGGTGATGCCCAAGAACTTCTCGCTGCAGTCGCCGGCCGAACTGGCCTACAAGTTCCCGAGCTTTACCATCGGTGAAGCCGCCGTTGTCACCATCCTCAGTAATGAAGCAACGGACAACTTCAAGTTCTCGTACATCAACCGACCCGACCTGAGTGACTTGTCAACCATCTCGTTGCCGGATTGGAAACTGTTCTGCAACGAGGCGGATATCGCCAAGATCGAACCCACCGGTGGCCAATATCAATTCAACTCCTATGCCGCCGCCCTGCACGAAGATGGTCGTAACGAAGCGATCAAAGTCTTCAACCTGCAAAAACTCACCGCGGACGACGTGCACAAAGTGTTCATCCATACCGGCTCGCCAAAGATGTGGGAACATATTGGCCAGATGATCGGCGTCGATCACAAGTTGCATCACGTCGGGCACAAGACCGGCAACATCATTACCGCGTCGATTCCCTTCGGCATCTTTGATGCGATGAGCCGGGGCGAAGCCGAGCAAGGCCAGTTCTGCATGGGCTGGGCGGGCAGTGGCGGGATGGTGTTCTCGGCGCTGTCGTTCACTTTGTAGGGCATATTTGCGCGCCTACCGCCAACGGCGGTAGGTTGCTGCAGGCTCACCCCAGCGTATGCCACTCGCGCTTGTCCCGCGCCAGCAACTCATCACCGGCCTCGGGGCCATCCTCTCCCGCCGCATACTCATGCACCTCGCCACCCTCGGCCGCCCAGGCATCGAGGAACGGCTGCACGGCACGCCAACCGTTCTCGATATTGTCGGCGCGCTGGAACAGGGTCTGGTCGCCGGTAAGGCAGTCGTAGATCAACGTCTCGTAGCCGGTCGCCGGGGTCATCTTGAAGAAGTCCTTGTAGGCGAAACCCAGCTCGACATTCTCCATCACCAGCTCCGGCCCCGGGCGCTTGGCCTGCAGGTCGAACCACATGCCTTCGTTGGGCTGAATCTGGATCTTCAGGTAGTTGGGCTTGGGCCGCTCCAGTTCGCTTTCGCGGAACTGCGCGTAGGGCGCCGGTTTGAAGCAGATGGCGATCTCGGTGTCGCGCACGCTCATGCGCTTGCCGGTGCGCAGGTAGAACGGCACCCCCGCCCAGCGCCAGTTGTCGATCATCACCTTGAGCGCGACATAGGTCTCGGTCTGGCTGTGCGGGGCGACATTGGCTTCTTCGCGGTAGCCGGGCAGTTTCTTGCGTCCCTGCTTGCCGGTGCTGTACTGGCCACGCACGGAATTGCGCAGGGCCATCTTTTGCGACCAGGGACGGATGGCGCCGATCACCTTGGCCTTTTCACCGCGCACGGCATCAGCGCCGAAGGCCGCCGGCGGCTCCATGGCGACCATCGCCAGCAGCTGGAACAGGTGGTTGGGCACCATGTCGCGCAGAGCGCCGGTGTTGTCGTAGAACGCCCCGCGCGTCTCGACGCCGACGGTTTCGGCGGCGGTGATCTGCACGTGGTCGATGTAATGATTGTTCCAGAACGATTCGAACAGGCCGTTGGAGAAACGGCTGACCAGGATGTTCTGCACGGTTTCCTTGCCCAGGTAATGGTCGATGCGGTAGATCTGCCGCTCGTTCATCACCTTGAGCAGGCAAGCGTTGAGCGCTTCGGCGCTGGCAAGGTCAGTACCGAAGGGTTTCTCCACCACCACCCGGCGAAAGCCGCCGCCCGACTCGTCGAGCAGGCCGGCGTCGCCCAGGCGCTGGGCCACCTCGGGGAAGAAGCGTGGCGAGGTGGCCAGGTAGAAAATGGCATTGCCATGGCCGGTTTTAGCGATGCGCCGAGCCAGGGCCTGGTAAGTCTCGGGGTCGAGGAAGTCGCCGGTCTGATAGTCCAGGCGCTTGGCCAGGCGCGCCCAGAGCTTTTCGTCCAGGCACTTGGCACTCCCTTCCGCGCCCTTGTCCCGCGCCTGCATGAAGGCATGCAGGCGCGCGGCAAAGTCCTCGGCCGTGGCCGGGTTGTGGTCGACCCCAACGATACGCAGGTTGCGGTCGAGCAGGCCGTCACGGCTGAGGTTGTACAGCGCCGGCATCAGCAGGCGCTTGACCAGGTCGCCGTTGGCGCCGAACAGGAACAAGGTGCATGGCGGCGCCGCGGGGATGGTCGGTTTAGTCATTTAGTCCTTCTTTTTCTCGACGTGGCCGCCGAAGCCCAGGCGCATGGCGGAGAGGATCTTGTCACCGTAGGTGCCCTGCTGCTGGCGCGAGCGGAAACGGGCGAACAGCGCGCTGGACAGTACCGGCACCGGCACGGCCTGTTCGACGGCGGCGTCGATGGTCCAGCGCCCTTCGCCGCTGTCGGACACCGAGCCACTGAATTCGGTCAGTTGCGGGTCGGCCACCAGCGCGTCGGCGGTCAGGTCCAGCAGCCAGGAGGTGACCACGCTGCCGCGGCGCCAAACTTCGGCGATCTCGGCCACATTGAGGTCAAAGCGCTGCTCTTGCGGCAACTCCGGGCCACCCTTGCTGCGCAGCAGGTCGAAACCTTCGGCGTAGGCCTGCATCAGGCCGTACTCGATGCCGTTGTGCACCATCTTCACGTAGTGACCGGCGCCGGGCGGGCCAGCGTGGATGTAACCGTGTTCGGCGCGCTCGTGCTCGCCGCTGCGGCCCTGGGTGCGCGGAATGTCACCGACGCCCGGGGCGAGCGCCTTGAACAGCGGTTCCAGGCGCTCGAACACTTCTTTCTCGCCGCCGATCATCATGCAGTAGCCACGGTCCAGGCCCCACACGCCGCCGGAGGTGCCGACGTCGAGGTAGTGCAGGCCACGCTTGCCCAGCTCGGCGGCGCGGCGCACGTCGTCCTTGTAGAAGGTATTGCCACCATCGATGATCGCATCGCCCGGCTCGAGCAGGTCGGCCAGTTGCGCGATGGTCTGCTCGGTGATTTCGCCGGCGGGCAGCATGACCCACACCGCGCGCGGCGCCTTGAGTTTCTGCACCAGCGCCCCGAGGTCGTGGGCGCCGACGGCCCCTTCACTTTCCAGGGTAGTGATGGCTTCGCGGTTGCGATCGTGGACCACAGTGCTGTGACCTGCGCGCATCAGGCGCCTTGCGATATTGCCGCCCATGCGGCCAAGCCCGATGATTCCCAGTTGCATGTGCCGACGCTCCCGTTGGTTTTGCTTTACAACAATTGAAGATTTCAGATTAGTCCAGCGTTCTGGCGTAGGGTTCACCGACGAACGGGGCGACAACGATAAACAAAAAAGTTCCCAAGGGCCTGCAAAGAATTCAGAATGCGCGCCGCGTGAAGCGTCTACGCTTCAAAATGTCACCAGCCATGCGAGGTGTGTCCATGGGTACCCTGATGCCTGCCACTCCCACCCAGACCCTCTATGTCACCGTGCGCCGCGACGAGCTGCGCCAGTTGAAGGATGAGCGCGATGACCTGCGCCAGCAGGTCGCCGAGCTGAACCTGCTGCTTGAACAGGCCCGCCTGCAAGGCAAGGCCGCCGGCCTCTGAATCAACGCCCCATCTGCGTGGGAGCTGCCAGGCTCCCACCTCTTCACAGTTTCCCGCTGTGCTCACCTTGTGCCGCGCCTGTGGCGAATCCGGATCGCCTACGCCGTCTACCCTCATATTTTGCAACAACTCGCCAACGTTTGCGCGGGCAAAGCATCGCCACAAAAATGACCAATGGGTCACTTTCATACCGCTTCGTCTCCTACACTCCAGTTTCGGCCCGCGTTTTGCTCGGAAAAAGTCAGGTAAAAAAGTCGAACTTTCCAAAACCCGGGCAGGTCAGGAATTAAGTAGGGCCGAAGCAAAAGGACTGCCTCACGCCAGGCCCACACCCCCAACCAGTCCATACGTTTTTCGGCGGGAATGCCGAGCGTGCCGTGCCTGCGCGCACGAATCTGGGGCAAGGAACGCACTACGAAGATGCAACAACGATCAGAGAGCAGACCCACGAGCCAACGCCAAGTACACAGAACAAGGGACGGAGAGAAGTATGATCAGTGCCGCTGTCGAACCTCACGTAGAGTCATTCAACCCGGATAACCGCGAGCCGCTGCCTGCGGCCCTCGCCCCGACAGGCAAGGCACCCGGCGCGCAGCGCCAGCATAACCCGAACAAGCGCAAGGTGTTGTTCGTCACCTCGGAGATCGCCGACCTGGTCAAGACCGGCGGACTGGGCGACGTGTCCGCTGCCCTGCCCCGTGCCCTGGCGCACCTGCACGATGTGCGCGTGCTGATCCCCGGTTACCGCCAGGTGGTCGAGAGCGACAACCCCATTCACATTGTCGGCGAACTGGGCGGCCACGCCGCGCTGCCGCCGTGCAAGATCGGCCGCATGGATCTGGCCGACGGCCTGGTTATCTATGTGCTGATCTGCCCCGAGCTGTACCAGCGCGACGGCACGCCCTACGGCGCCAACAACGGTCGCGACTGGCCCGACAATCACATTCGTTTCGCCCGCCTGGGCCTGGCGGCTGCAGAAATAGCCGCCGGCGAAGGAATGGCCCACTGGCGCCCCGACCTGGTGCACGCCCACGACTGGCCGGCCGGGCTGGCCCCGGCCTACATGCACTGGCGCGGCCTGAGCACCCCGACCCTGTTCACCATCCACAACCTGGCCTACCAGGGCGTGTACAGCCGTGGCTGCAGCCCGGAGCTGGCGATCCCAGACCACGCCATGCAGCAGGAAGGCATGGAGTTCTACGGCAAGCTGTCGTTCCTCAAGGCCGGGCTTGCATACGCCAGCCAGATCACCACGGTCAGCGCCACCTACGCCAAGGAAATCACCACACCCGAGTTCGGCTGTGGCCTGGACGGTTTTCTTGCCAGCAAAGCCCAGCAAGGCCTGCTCGGCGGCATCCCCAACGGTATCGACGAAAGCTGGGACTCGGCCACCGACCAGCACCTGGACTACAACTTCAGCATCAACGACTGGGAGGGCAAGGCACGCAATGCCGACCAGGTCCGTGCGCTGTTCGGCCTGGAAGCGAGCGAGGGACCACTGTTTGCCGTGGTTTCGCGACTGGTCTACCAGAAAGGCCTGGACCTGACCCTGGGCGTGGCCGACTACATCGTCGAGCAAGGCGGCCAGATCGCCATCATCGGCCGTGGTGAACCCGAGGAAGAACAGGCCATGCGCGACCTGGCCCTGCGTCACCCCGGCCGCATCGGCGTGCGCATCGGCTTCAACGAGACCGACGCCCGGCGCATGTTCGCAGGCAGCGACTTCCTGCTCATGCCATCGCGCTACGAGCCCTGCGGCCTGAGCCAGATGTACGCCCAGCGTTTTGGCTCGTTGCCGGTGGCACGCAATACGGGCGGCTTGGCCGACACCATCGAGAACGGCGTGACCGGCTTCCTGTTCGACGACTCCACCGTGGACAGCTACCGCGAGGCCCTGAGCCGCGCTTTCTACGTGTATGGCAAGAAGCACCTGCTCAATGCCATGCGCTGCCTGTCGATGACCCAGCCATTCAACTGGTGCCAGGCGGTGGAACCTTACGCGCGGCTGTACGAAGACCTGGTGAAGCAGACCCAGCACGCCTACTACTGAGCGGAGAGCCGACGATGCACAAGCATGGCGCACAGTTACTGGACGCCACGTCGGCGCGCTTCGCCCTGTGGGCGCCGGATGCGCGCAGCGTGAGCGTGACGATCGGGGAGCGGCCACCTGTGGCACTGCTGCCCGACGACGAGGGCTGGTATACCGGCGTCGCCCCCTGCCAAGCGGGCGAACGCTATCGGTTTCTGATCGACGATGAACTGCCGGTGGCCGACCCGGCCTCGCGCTGCCAGCCGGAGGGGGTACAGGGCCCCAGCGAACTGGTGGACCTGAGCGGTTATCCCTGGCGCCATCCCTGGCAGGGGCGGCCTTGGCACGAGGCAGTGATCCAGGAGCTGCACGTAGGCCTGCTCGATGGCTACGCCGGCGTGGCCCAGCAGCTGCCGCGCCTGGCCGAGCTGGGCATCAGCGCCATCGAGCTGATGCCCCTGGGGCAGTTCCCAGGTGAGCGCAACTGGGGCTACGACGGGGTGCTGCCATTCGCCCCGCAGCACAGCTATGGCCGCCCACAAGACCTGTGCGCGCTGGTCGACGCCGCCCACGCCGAGCGTCTGATGGTGCTGGTGGACGTGGTGTACAACCATTTCGGCCCGGACGGCAATTACCTGCACCGCTACGCCAGCCCGTTTTTCCGTGAAGACCGCCAGACACCTTGGGGCGCGGCCATCGACTTCCGTCGCGCCGAGGTGCGCGAGTTTTTCATACAGAACGCCCTGATGTGGCTGTGCGACTACCGCTGCGACGGCCTGCGCCTGGACGCGGTGCACGCCATCGACCAGCCGGACTTTCTCGTCGAACTGGCCCAGCGCGTACGCGCCACGGTCGAGCCCGGGCGGCAGGTCTGGCTGGTTCTGGAGAACGAGCACAACCAGGCGACGCTGCTCGAGCAAGGCTTCGACGCGCAGTGGAACGACGACGGCCACAACGCCCTGCACGTACTGCTGACAGGCGAAACCGAAGGCTACTACGCCGATTACAAGGACCGGCCGATCGAGCAGCTGGCGCGCTGCCTGGCCGAGGGCTTCGTGTTCCAGGGCCAGCCCGACCGCCACGGCAGGCCGCGCGGCGAGCCCAGCGGCCACCTGCCGCCCAGCGCGTTCGTGCTGTTCCTGCAAAACCACGACCAGGTCGGCAACCGCGCCCTGGGCGAACGGCTGTCCCGGCTCTGCCCGCCGCAGGCACTGAAGGCCGCCACCACCCTGCTGCTGCTGGCGCCGATGATCCCGCTGCTGTTCATGGGCGACGACGACGGCAGCCGCAAGCCGTTCCTGTTCTTCACCGACTTCCACGACGCGCTGGCCGATGCCGTGCGTGAAGGCCGGCGTGGCGAGTTCGCCCATTTCGAGGCCTTCGCCGACCCGCAGAAGCGCGAGCAGATACCCGACCCCAACGCCGAGACCACCTTCGAGACCTCCAAACCTAGGCAACAGGAGGTGCTGGCCGGATGGCACGGTTTGTACCAGCAACTGCTCGAACTGCGCAGGCGCCATGTCATCCCGCACCTGCCCGGCACCCGCGCCGAGGGCTGCGAGGTACTCGGCGCCAAGGCGCTGACCGCCCGCTGGCGCCTGGGCGACGGCCAGCAGCTGCGCATCGACCTGAACCTCGAGGCCCAGCCCCAGCCGGTCACCCTGCCGGCCCTGCCCCGCCGCCTGTTCGACAGCAGCGACAACGCCCACCCCGACTCGATGCTAGCCGCGCACAGCTGCGTGGTGAGCCTGCTGCCCCCCGACCAGGAGATGCCATGAGCGCAGAGCCCCTTCACCGCCTGGCCGCCCGGGTGGGCCTGGCCCGCGACTGGATCGATGCCAACAACCGCCCGCAGCAGGTCAGCGATGACGTGCTGCGCCAGGTGCTCGCCGGCCTTGGCCACCCGGCCGGCAACGCTGCCGAGATCGACGCCAGCCTGCGCGCCGTGGAGCAGGCCGAAGACAGCGAGCACCTGCCACCGCTGCTGACCGTCGACATCGACCAGCCCCTGGACCTGCAGCGTTACTTCAGCGCCGCCAGCCAGGTCCGCTGCAGTCTGGAAGACGGCAGCCAGCGCAGTCTGACCCTGGACGCCCAGGCGCGGCTGCCGGCCGGCTTGCCCCTGGGCTATCACCGCCTGGATATCGATGGCCGGACCTGTACCGTGGCCGTGGCACCGGCGCGTTGCCATGCCCTGCAAGACTGCGTGGAGCAACCCCCGCCCCGTTGCTGGGGCCTTGCCGTGCAGCTGTACAGCCTGCGGCGCCCCGGCGACGGCGGCTTTGGCGACTGTCTGGCGCTGGAACAACTGGCGCGCCACGCCGCCGAGCGCGGTGCCGATGCCCTGGCGATCAGCCCGATCCACACCCTGTCGGCCTTCGACCAGCACCACTACAGCCCTTATTCGCCGTCCAGCCGCCTGCTGCTCAATGTGCTCTATGCCAGCCCCGGCGTGGTCTTCGGCGAACGCGAAGTGCGCATGGCCACCGAGGCCTGTGAACTGGAGGCGACCCTCGAAGCGCTGGAGCAGCACACGCTGGTGGACTGGCCCAGGGCCGCCGAGGCCCGGCTGCGCCTGCTCGAAGCGCTCTACCGACATTTCAGCCAGGGCGAGCACCCCCTGCGCGCAGACTTCGACAGTTTCCGCGCCAACGCCGGCGAGCAACTGGAACACCACTGCCGCTTCGAAGTGCTGCAGGCCGAGGCGGTGAGCAGCGGCCTGGGCGCGGACTGGCGCAACTGGCCCAAGGCCTGGCACGACCCCTACGATCCCGAGGTCGAAGCCTTCGCCAACGCCTATCCGGCGCGGGTCGAGTTCCATGCCTTCTGCCAGTGGCTGGCCGAGCGCAGCCTGCAGCGGGCCCAGGACGCGGCACGCGGCAACGGCATGGCCGTGGGCCTGATCGCCGACCTGGCAGTGGGCGCGGACGGTGCCGGCAGCCAGGCCTGGAGCCGCCAGGACGAACTGCTGGCGGAACTCAACGTCGGCGCGCCGCCCGACATACTCAATCGCGCCGGGCAAGACTGGGGCATCTGCGCGTTCTCCGCCGAAGGCCTGCGACGCAACGGCTACCGCGCCTTCATCGAGATGCTGAGGGCCAACCTGGCCCATGCCGGCGGCCTGCGCATCGATCACGTGATGGGCCTGCGCCGCCTGTGGCTGATCCCGCGTGGCGCCAAGCCCAGCGAAGGCGCCTACCTGGAGTATCCACTGGACGACCTGCTGCGCTTGCTGGCGCTGGAGTCGGCGCGGCACCAGGCGATCATCCTCGGCGAGGACCTGGGTACCGTGCCCGAGGGCCTGCGCGAACGCCTGGCCGACAAGGCCGTGCTGGGCATGCGGGTGCTGCCATTCGAGCAGCAGCCCCCCGGACGCTTCACACCGATCCTCGACTGGCCGGACAACGCCCTGGCCACCACCGGCACCCATGACCTGGCCCCACTCGCCGGCTGGCTGAGCGGCCGTGATATCGACTGGAGCCACCGCCTGCAATTGATCGATGCCGCCACCGAGCTGCACTGGCGCCATACCCGGGCGCTGGAGCGCGACGGCCTGCGCCGCACCCTGGAACAGAACTACGGGCCACTGCGCGACGATTCGGCACTGATCGACGCAGCGATCCGCTTTGTCGGCCATACCCGCGCGCCGCTGGTACTGGTGCCCCTGGAAGACCTGCTGGGCAACGACGAGCAACCCAACCTGCCCGGCACCACCACCGGCCATCCCAATTGGCGCCGCCGCTTCAAGGCGTCGGTGCGCGAACTGCTGGACGACGAGGACGCCGCCCGGCGTCTGGAACTGCTGGCCCAGGCCCGCGAACAAGCCTGGGAGCGTGACCGATGAAACCCTTGACCGCCACTCTGCGCCTGCAACTGCACAGCGACTTCACCCTCGACCACGCGGTGCCGCTGGTACCTTATTTTGCCCGGCTGGGAATCAGCCACTTGTACGCCTCGCCGATCCTCACTGCCCGCGCAGGCTCGCGCCATGGCTATGACGTGGTCGACCCGACCCGGGTCAATCCCGAACTCGGCGGCGAGGCAGCGCTCGAACGCCTGGTAGCGGCCTTGCGCCAGCATGGCATGGGGCTCATCGTCGACACGGTTTCCAACCACATGGCTGTAGGCGGCGCCGACAACCCCTGGTGGCAGAGCCTGCTGGCCTGGGGCCGGCGCAGCCCCTACGCGGAGTTCTTCGATATCCAATGGCACTCCAGCGATCCGTTGCTGGCCGGGCAACTGTTGCTGCCGTTCCTGGGCAGCGACTATGGCGCCGCCCTGCACAACGGCGAGATTCCGCTAACCTTCGATGCGCACCACGGGCGCTTCGAAGTTGCCCACCATGAGCACCGTTTCCCGATCTGCCCCCTGGACTATCCCCGAATTCTCGGCCAGGCCGAGGACCCGCGCCTGCAAGCGCTGGCGGCGCATTTCAGCGCCCTCGGCGAAGCGGCAGAGCCGTTGCGCGAAGTCCAGCCCCTGCACCGTGAACTGGCGCGCCTGGCCGCTGCCGGCGCGGATCCGCAATCAGCCCTCGCCGCCTTCGACAGCCGCGCAGAAGCAGGCTTCAAGCGCTTGCACCTACTCCTCGAGCGCCAGACCTACCGCCTGGCCAGCTGGCGCACCGCCGCCGACGACATCAACTGGCGGCGCTTCTTCGACATCAACGAACTCGGCGGCTTGCGCGTGGAGCGTGCCGTGGTGTTCGAGGCCACCCACGCCAAGCTGTTCGAGCTGATCGAGCGCGGCCTGGTCGATGGCCTGCGCATCGACCATATCGACGGCCTGGCCGATCCACGCCGCTACTGCCGCAACCTGCGCCGCCGAGTCGACTCGCTCTTGGCGCGACGCCCCGTCGATGCCGCGTTGGCGCACTTCCCCATCTACGTCGAGAAAATCCTTGGCACGGACGAGCACTTGCACCGTGACTGGCTCACCGACGGCACCACCGGCTACGAGTTCATGAACCAGGTGTCGCTGCTGCAGCACGACCCTGCGGGCGAGCTCACCTTGGAGGAACTATGGCGCAGTACCAGCGAGCGTCCCGAATTCCCCGAGGAGGTTCGCAATGCCAGACTCCTGGTGCTCAACGCCAGCCTGGCCGGCGACTGCGAATCGGTGGCCCAGGCCCTGCTGCAAGTGGCCCGCGACGACTTGATGACCCGCGACCTCACCCTCGGCGCGATTCGCCGGGCGTTGCAGGCGCTGGTCGAGTACTACCCGGTGTACCGCACTTACATCAACGCCTGCGGCCGGCCCGCCGAGGACGAGGCGTTCTTCCAGCAGGCGCTGGCCGGGGCGCGCCAGTCGCTGGGTGAAGCCGACTGGCCGCTGCTCGAGCAACTCGAACGCTGGCTCGGCGGCCAACCCTGGCGGCACCTGCCGCCAGGCCGCCCGCGCAAGCATCTGCGCCACGCCTGTGTGCGCTTCCAGCAACTGACCGCCCCCAGCGCCGCCAAGGCCGTGGAAGACACCGCGTTCTATCGATCCGCCCGGCTGCTGTCGCGCAACGACGTGGGCTTCGACGCTGAGCGTTTCAGCGCCGACGCCGCCTGGTTCCACAACGAAGCACAGCGCCGCCTGCGCGACTTTCCCGACAACCTGCTGGCGACCGCCACCCATGACCACAAGCGCGGCGAAGACTGCCGCGCGCGGCTGGCCGTGCTCAGCGAACGCGCGCCCTGGCTGGCCAGCCGCGTCGAGCACTGGCGCGAGCTGGCCGCGCCGTTGCGCGAAACACTGGACGATGGGCAGGCGCCAAGCCCCGGCGACGAGCTGCTGCTGTTGCAGACGCTGCTCGGCAGCTGGCCGCTGGAGCTCGACCTGGAGGATGCGCAAGGCCTGCAGCGCTACGCCGAGCGTATTCGCCAATGGCAATGCAAGGCGCTGCGCGAGGCCAAGCTGCGCAGTAGCTGGGCGGCGCCCAATGAACGCTACGAGGCGGCTTGCGCGGCCTATGTCGACGGCCTGCTGCTGGCCGAGGAAAACCAGCAGCTGCGCCAGTCCCTGCATGAGGCCGCGCAGCGCCTGGCCTGTCCCGGCGCCTTGAATGGCCTGGTGCAGTGCCTGCTGCGCATGACCACCCCCGGCGTGCCGGATTTGTACCAAGGCAACGAATACTGGGACCTCTCGCTGGTCGACCCGGACAACCGCCGCCCGGTGGACTACCCGGCCAGGCGCGCCAGCCTCGACGACGGTACGCCACTCGCCGAGCTGCTCGCCCACTGGCGCGATGGCCGCATCAAGCAGGTCCTGGTGGCCCGCGTGCTGGACGCCCGCCAGGCCCATCCCGAGCTGTTCCAGCGCGGCGCCTACCTGCCACTGACCGTGCAGGGCCGCCACGCCGACCAGGTGCTGGCCTTTGCCCGCCTCGGCCAGGGCGAGCGCGCCGTCATCGTCGTGCCACGGCTGGCCAGCGCCCTGCTGGGCGCGGCCGCCACTCCGTTGATCCCGGCACAGAACTGGGACGATACCCGGCTTGTACTGCCGTTTGCCCTGTCGCCTGCCAACTGTTCGGGACTTTTCGGCGGCGGTGCGGTCAGCCCTTCAAGGGAGCTGATGTTAAGCACCGTGCTGGCGGAGTTTCCGGTCAATGTGTTGATTGATCATGCCTAACTGTATTCAGGAGCGTCGTGATGAGTGTCGATGAAAAGCGTATTCGCGAGTTCGCCTATCAGATCTGGGAATCGGAGGGTAAGCCGGAGGGTCGCGAGGAGGAACATTGGGACAAGGCGCGCAAGCTGGCCGAAGCCGAGGCGCTGGCCCCCAAGGCCCCCCCGCGCAAAAAGGCAGCGGCCAAGCCCAAGCCGCCTGCAGACCCCAAAGTGGCGGCGTTGCCGGGTGTGAAGCCGGCTGCGGCGGCTAAAAAACCGCGAGCGGCGAAGAAACCTGCCGCTGGTTGAGCCTTCTGCAGCCTGTACCGCCCTCATCGCGGGGCAAGTCGCATCGGCGCACCGCCGCTCCCACGCCTCAGTCACTGAGTGCTCGTGGGTGTGAGCGGGCGTGCCCCGCGATCCCTCTGTTCACGCATTCTCTGTTCACGCACTAAAGGAACGCCATGAGCCCCCGCACCCCGAAGAAAACCCGCTCCGTCGCCCCATCGCGCATCCGCGAAGGCCTGCCTTTCCCCCTCGGCGCCACCTGGGACGGCCTTGGGGTCAACTTCGCCCTGTTCTCAGCCAACGCCACCAAGGTCGAGCTGTGCCTGTTCGACGCCAGCGGCGAAACCGAGCTTGAGCGCATCGAGTTGCCCGAATACACCGATGAGATCTATCACGGCTACCTGCCCGACGCCCACCCTGGCCTGGTCTACGGCTATCGGGTGCACGGTCCCTACGAGCCGGAGAACGGCCACCGCTTCAACCCCAACAAGCTGCTGATCGACCCTTACGCCAAGCAATTGGTGGGCACGCTGAAATGGTCCGAGGCGTTGTTCGGCTACACCATCGGCCACCCCGACGGCGACCTGTCGTTCGACGAGCGCGACAGCGCGGCGTTCGTGCCCAAGTGCAAGGTCATCGACCCCGCCTTCACCTGGGGCCGCGACCAGCGCGTGTCGATCCCATGGGAGCGCACCATCATCTACGAGGCCCACACCCGCGGCATCAGCATGCGCCATCCGGCGGTGCCCGAGCACCTGCGCGGCACTTTCGCGGGCCTGGCCAACGACGAGCTGCTGGGCCATATCAAGGAGCTGGGCGTGTCGAGCATCGAGCTGCTGCCGATCCACGCCTTCGTCAATGATCAGCATCTGCTGGACAAGGGCCTGAACAACTACTGGGGCTACAACAGCATCGCCTTCTTTGCCCCCCACCCGCGCTATCTGGCCAGCGGCAAGATCGCCGAATTCAAGGAGATGGTCGCGCACCTGCACGACGCAGGCCTGGAGGTGATCCTTGACGTGGTCTACAACCACACCGCCGAAGGCAACGAACGCGGCCCGACCCTGTCGATGCGCGGTATCGACAACGCCTCGTACTACCGCCTGATGCCCGACGACCGGCGCTTTTACATCAACGATTCCGGTACCGGCAACACCCTAGACATGAGCCATCCACGTGTCCTGCAACTGGTCACCGACTCGCTGCGCTACTGGGCCGGAGAGATGCACGTGGATGGTTTTCGCTTCGACCTGGCGACCATCCTTGGCCGCTACCACGACGGCTACAGCGAGCGCCATGGCTTCCTTGTGGCCTGTCGCCAGGACCCGATGCTCAGCCAGACCAAACTGATCGCCGAACCCTGGGACTGCGGCCCGGGCGGCTACCAGGTGGGCAACTTCGCCCCAGGCTGGGCAGAGTGGAACGACCGCTTCCGCGACACGGTGCGCAGTTTCTGGAAAGGCGACGAAGGCATGCTCGCCGATTTCGCCGCGCGCATCACCGCCTCGGGCGACCTGTTCAACAACCGCGGCCGGCGCCCCTACGCTTCGGTCAACTTCGTCACTGCCCACGACGGCTTCACGCTACGTGACCTGGTGTCGTACAACGACAAGCACAACGAGGACAATGACGAGAACAACCAGGACGGCACCGACAACAACCTGTCGTGGAACTGCGGCGTCGAAGGGCCCACCGACGACCCGGCAATCAACGCCCTGCGCATGCGCCAGATGCGTAACTTCTTCGCGACACTGCTGCTGGCGCAGGGCACGCCAATGATCGTCGCCGGGGACGAATTCAGCCGCACCCAGCACGGCAACAACAACGCCTACTGCCAGGACAGCGAGATCGGCTGGGTGAACTGGGACTTGGATGAAGACGGTCTGGCGCTGATGGCCTTCGTCAAGCGCCTGACCCGGCTGCGCCTGGCCTATCCGATCCTGCGGCGTTCGCGCTTCCTGGTCGGCGACTACAACGAGGCGATCGGCGTCAAGGACGTCACCTGGCTGGCTCCGGACGCCAGCGAGATGACCGTCGAGCAGTGGGAGGATCCGCACGGGCGTTGCCTGGGCATGCTGATGGATGGCCGCGCCCAGGTCAGTGGCATCGCCCGCCCAGGCGCCGAGGCAACCATGCTGCTGATCGTCAACGCCTACCACGACGTCGTGCCATTCACCCTGCCGGCGGTGCCGGAGGGCGACTACTGGAGCTGCCTGGTCGACACCGACCGGCCCGAGCTGCGCAAGGCGCAGCACCTGGCGTTCGACACCGTGTTCGAGGTCAAGGGGCGGTCGTTGCTGCTGATGGTGTTGCAGCGGGAGGAGGACTGAACCCGAAACAGGAAGTCCTGTCCTAGACTGTGTCGAGCCAGTTGAACCTGGGGCTGCTGCGCAGCCCTCATTGAACAGGAGCGGTCGTGAACCTCGAAGCCGGCAGTCCAGGTTTCGCCAGCGTCAGCCAGGCCCCGGCCGTGCACCGGGTCAAGGTGCTGACGGTCAACACCCACAAGGGCTTCACCGCCTTCAACCGGCGCTTCATCCTGCCGGAGCTGCGCGAGGCGGTGCGCAGCACCGGGGCTGACATCGTGTTCCTCCAGGAGGTGCTCGGCAGCCACGACCGCCACGCCGCGCGCTACCCCGGCTGGCCCCAGACTTCGCAGTACGAATTCCTCGCCGACAGCATGTGGAGCGACTTCGCCTACGGCCGCAACGCGGTTTATCCCGACGGCCACCACGGCAACGCGCTGCTGTCCAAGTACCCGATCATCGAGCATCGCAACCTCGACGTGTCGATCACCGGCCCCGAGCGCCGCGGCCTGTTGCACTGCGTGCTGGACGTACCCGGCCAGCGCCAGGTGCATGCGATCTGCGTGCACCTGTCATTGCTCGAACGGCACCGGCAGAAGCAGCTGCATCTGCTGCGCCAACTGCTCGACGCCCTGCCCGCCGGCGCCCCGGTGATCATCGCCGGCGACTTCAACGACTGGCAACTGCGCGGCAACCGGACCCTGCGCCTGCACCGCGACCTGCACGAGGCGTTCGAGCGCCACCACGGCCTGCTCGCCCGCACCTATCCCGCCCGCCTGCCCCTGCTGCGCCTGGACCGCGTGTACCTGCGCAATGCCGACAGCCATGCGCCGAGAATCCTCGGCAACAAGCCCTGGACCCACCTGTCCGATCACCTCCCGCTGGCGGTGGAAGTGCGGTTGTAGCAACGATTCGGCATAGCCACGCGACGGGAAATCACCATTGTCGATATACCGAATTGAAACTTGTCATTATTCAACAAGTTAAATAGACAAACAGGCATTTCTCGATTATTTCACGCTTTCTTGACGCAACCGCCGTCCTCTCCTTAGCTGAACAGTAATCACCAGATGGAAAATCTCGTGCCGGGCCTCTAGCTCGCGCCCTCGTGCGCGTTCCAAGAAGCTGGCGCGCTGGTTTGGGTCGCCCCTGTTCTTGTCGTACAGCTCGTGACATCAGGCCAGGTATCGGGCTGTTCAATTCACACGTCAACAGGAGATCCGCCATGAAAAGCACCTCGAATCCCTCGCGCTTCGACGCTTTTTTCTGTGCGGTTTCCACGTCGCTGCTCCTGGCAACCCCGGTGGAAACCTTCGCCTTCGAACTGCAGGAGGGCGAGCCCTTCGCCCCCTACCTGGCGCAACCGGAGGTGCCGCGATTATCGCTCGACCCGGTCAGCGCTGGCGGCCTGAGCCAGGGTATGCTCAGCGCCTTTTCCGAGCGCATGGGTGAACGCCACGGCCAGCTTGACAGCAACCACATCGCCAGCCAGTGGGCGCAGTTCTTTCCCGGCGGGCCGCGCCCAGGTGCCCAGCCGCCGGCGCAAGTGGAAGCGCCGAGCCAGCAGATGATGATCGGCCCGGACTTGTTCGTGCGTGAAACCAGCGCCGGCAACGTCCACCGCGCCGGCATCTTCGTCGGCCACAACAACCTGCAGAGCAGTTTCAACGGCATGCGCCCGCTGCTCGGCGACAAACAGCGTGACGCGGTCAACCTCAGCGGCGAGAGCCTGGGCGTGTACTGGAGCATGACCCACGCGCAGGGTTGGCACGTGGACGCCGTGGCGATGGGCACGCGCATCGACGTCAATGGCCGCTCCCAGGCGGGCCAGCGCCTGGACGACAGCGGCCACGCGATGACTTTCTCAGTAGAGGGTGGCTATCCCATTGGCCTGGGCGCGGGCTGGGTGATCGAGCCTCAGGCACAGTTGATCAACCAGCAGTTTTTCCCTGGCAGCCAGGTGCAGGAAGAGACCTTGCAGGCATTCGACAGCCAGCCCAGCTGGAGTGGCCGGGTCGGCGCCAAGCTGTCGGCGCGTTACGAGGTGCGTGGCATGCCCATCGAACCCTATGTGCGTACCAACGTCTGGTATGACTTCAGCAACGCTGACCCGGTAAAGCTGGATCAGGTGGACAAGATCTCCAGCTCGCGCAGCGCCGCGACGGTTGAACTGGGGTTGGGTCTGGTAGCCCGGGTAACGCCGAGCGTGGCGCTGTTCGTCAGCGCCGACTACAGCTCCGATGTGGATGACAATGACCTCAATGGGCTGATCGGCAGCCTTGGAGTGCGGATGCGCTGGTAGCCGGGTAACCCATTGCGGGGCAAGCCCGCTCCCACGCCGAGGGCTAGGTAAAGGCGTGGGAGCGGGCTTGCCCCGCGATAGCGTCGGTACAGCCCCCGCCTCAGGCCGGTTTCATCACCAATACCCCCAGCGGCGGCAGGTTCAGCGCCAGCGACAATGGCTGGCCATGGCTGGCGACCTCATCGGCGACCACCGCCCCGAGATTGCCCACGTTCGACCCTGCATACAGTTCGGCATCGCTGTTGAGCAGTTCCACCCAGTGCTCGCCGAACGGCACGCCGATGCGGTAGCCCTCGCGCGGCACCGGGGTGAAGTTGGCCACCACCAGCAACGGTTCGCCCTGGCTGCTCCAGCGCAACCAGGCATACACGCTGTTGTGCGCATCGTCGCCGATCAGCCACTGGAAGCCCTGGGGCTGGCAGTCCTGCTCGTGCAGCGCGGGCAGGTCGCGGTACAGGCGGTTGAGGTCGGCCACCAGCTTCTGCACGCCCTGATGCTCGGGATACTGCAGCAGGTACCAGTCCAGTTGCTGGTCGTGGTTCCATTCGCGCCACTGACCGAACTCGCAGCCCATGAACAGCAGCTTCTTACCTGGATGCATCCACATGAAAGCCAGGTAGGCGCGCAGGTTGGCGAACTTCTGCCAGCGGTCGCCGGGCATCTTGTCAATCAGCGAATGTTTGCCATGCACCACTTCGTCGTGGGAGATCGGCAGGATGAAATGCTCGGAGTAGGCATAGATCAGCCCGAAGCTCATCTCGTTGTGGTGGTAGGTGCGGTGGATTGGGTCGTTCTGGATGTAATGCAGGGTGTCATGCATCCAGCCCATGTTCCACTTGTAGGCAAAGCCCAGCCCGCCCTGCTGCACCGGCTGGCTGACCCCAGGCCAGGCGGTGGACTCCTCGGCGATGATCAGCGCGCCCGGCGCCTCATGGGCGGCGACGCTGTTGAGGTGGCGGACGAAGTCGATGGCCTCGAGGTTCTCGCGCCCGCCATGGCGGTTGGGCACCCATTCGCCGGCCTTGCGCGAATAGTCGCGGTAAAGCATCGAAGCCACCGCGTCCACGCGCAGGCCATCAATGTGGAAGTGCTTGAGCCAGTGCAGCGCCGAGGCCAGCATGAAACCGCGCACCTCGTTGCGCCCGAGGTTGTAGATCAGCGTGTTCCAGTCCTGGTGGAAACCTTCCAACGGGTTGTCGTATTCGTACAAGGCGGTGCCGTCGAAGCGCGCCAGGCCATGCTCGTCGGTGGGGAAATGCGCCGGCACCCAGTCGAGGATCACGCCGATGCCGCCCTGGTGGCAGGCGTCGATGAAGAAGGCGAAGTCCTCGGCGCTGCCGTAGCGCGAGGTCGGGGCGAACAGCGACAGCGGCTGGTAGCCCCAGGAGCCGCCGAAGGGGTGCTCCATGATCGGCATCAGCTCGATATGGGTAAAGCCCAGTTCCTGCACGTAAGGCACCAGGCGCTCGGCCAGTTCACGCCAGTTGTAGTAGCGCGCGACCTCGCCGGCGTCGTCCAGCTCGCAGCGCCAGGAGCCGGCGTGCAGCTCGTAGATCGACAGCGGCGCGCTGTAGGCGTGGCGCTGGGCCCTGTGTTCCAGCCACTGGCCATCGCGCCATTCGTGGGCCAGGGCGCCGGCCACCTTGGAGGCGGTGCTCGGCGGCAGTTCGGTCGCGCGGGCCAGGGGGTCGGCCTTGAGGGGCAGCACGCCGTCCTGGCCGAGCACTTCGAACTTGTAGGTCTCGCCCACGCCGAGGCGCGGCACGAACAGCTCCCACACCCCGGCGCCATGGCGCAGGCGCATGGGGTGGCGACGACCATCCCAGTTGTTGAATTCGCCCACCACCGACACCCGTCGGGCATTCGGCGCCCAAACCGAGAAGCACACCCCGGCAACCCCATCCACTTCGGTCGGCTGGGCGCCGAAACGCCCGGACAGGTCGCGGTGGTTGCCCTCGGCGAACAGGTACATGTCCATCTCGCCCAACTGCGGGCCGAAGCTGTAGGGGTCCTCGGTGACCTGCTCGCCGCCGGCCCAGCCGATCTGCAGCAGATACGGGCCAGCCTGGTCCAGGTGCGCGGTGAACAGGCCGGGCACGCCACCCTGGCGCATCTCGGCGAGTACCCGGCCGTCGTCGCGGGCCAGCACGCGCACGCTCAGGGCACTGGGCAGGAAGGCCCGGATGAACTGGCCGCCCGCACCATCGGGGTGCGGGCCGAGTACGGCGAACGGGTCGGCGTGCTCGGCGCGGGCCAGGGCATCGAGGTCCCGTTGCCGAAGGCCGCCGTTGTCACGCGTGGTTGCATTCATCTATGACTCTCCCCAGGTACTGATCAATCCATGCAGGCCATGCAAAGGCACGGCCAGCCAACTTGGCCGGTTCTCGGCTTCATAGGTAATTTCGTAGGCGGCCTTCTCCAGGCAAAACAGCTCCAGCGCGGCGCGCTCGCCCTCGGCCTGCTGCCAGGCGTGGGGCATGGCGGCGGTGGCCAACCCGTAGGCTTCGACGAAGGCATGGCGCGACTGGTGCAGGTACTGCCGGGCGACCCGCTGCCGGGCCTGGCGCGCCGCCTCGGAGAGGTCTACCGCCGAGGCGCTGCGCAGGATCATCGCAGCAGCATAGTCGAAGGATCGCAGCACACCGCTGACATCCTTGTACGGGCTGTGTTTGGCCCGGCGTTCGTCCAGCGGCCGCGCCGGCTCGCCCTCGAAATCGATCAGGTAGGCGTCGCCCTGTACCACCAGTACCTGGCCCAGGTGCAGGTCGCCGTGCACCCGCATCAGCAGCCCGCCCTGGGCTTGGCGCGCGAGATTGTCGACATGCTGTTGCAGCCCTTCGCGCTGTTGCTGCAGGTCGTCGACCAGAGCCTGGCTGTCACTGTCGAGGGTGTCACGGTGTTGGGCGAGCAGGTCGAGGGCATGGCTCAGCTCGGCACTGATCTGGCGGCTCCAACGCTCGCTGTCGCGGGCGTCGCTCGGGCGTGAACGGAACGCTTCGTCGTCGCTCGGCGCGGCCAGCAGCAGGTGCATCTCGCCCAGGCGCTGGCCGAGCAAGGCGGCAAAACCGGTCAGCTCGGCCAGGGCATCGGTGTGCGCCTCCTGCTCAGTGCTGGCGGGTTCCATCTGGTCGCGGATCGCCCGTTCCAGGGTGTTCTGCGTCCAGTCCCAGGCATCGCCCTGGTTGCTCAGGTAGCCTTGGGCGATCATCAGCAGGTGCGACTGCTCGCTGTCGTCCACGCGACTGACCCAGGCCAGCAACGGTGAGATATTGGCAAAGCCGGCGGCGGTCAGGTAGGCGCTCATCTCCAGCTCCGGGTGAATACCCGGATTGACCCGGCGAATCAATTTGAGCACCAGGCTGCCGCCCACCACTACCGAGCTGTTGGACTGCTCGGCGCTCAGGTAGCGCACCTCGCTCTGCTCATCGAGCTGCAGCGCGGCCAACTGCTCGGTGCTGTGGAAGCGCAACTCGCCCAGGCCATCGCCACAGGCCAGCCGCAGGCCGTCCTGGCAGCCCTGGAGCACGGCGCGAATGAAGGGTTCGAGCACGAAGGCATCGGTGATCAGCCCCACCTGGCGGCCACGGCGTACCCGCGACAGCGCCAGCTGCTGCGGCAGCGCGGCATTGATCTGCTCCTCCGGCAACAGGCCGAAGGGCAGCTGGTAGTGGGTGACCACGCCTTCGCTGTGCACCTCCAGCTCGCCAAGCAGCACCGGCAACGCCGAGGTGGCCATGCGCACGCCATAGCGCAGGCGGACTTGGTCGATCGGCCCTTCCTTGCCGGCGAACCAGCGCCGCTTGGGCAGATACTGCGGCAGGATAGCGGTCTGCAATGCCTCGCGCGCCGGTGACTCGAGCAGTTCTTCCATGCGCTTGCGCAGCACCAGGGTGGTCAGCTCGGGCAGCCCCTCGCTGGGCTGGATATGCCAGCTGGGCATGCGGTCGTGGCTGGCCAGCAGGAACCAGTAGAAGCCATAGGGCGGCAACGTCAGCAGGAACGGCAGCTGGCCGATGGGCGGGAAGGCGCTGCCGCCTAGCATCTCCACCGGCACCTTGTCGGCATACTGCGACAGCTCCAGCTCGGCGGCCTGGGCGGCCCGCGAGACGTTGGCCACGCACAGCACGATCTCGACGTTGCCCTCGGCATCGGTGTATTCGCGGGTATAGGCCAGCACCCGCCGGTTGCTCGGCGTGAGCATCTTCAGGCTGCCGCGACCGAAGGCCTTCTGCTGCTTGCGCACCGCCAGCAGCCGCCGGTTCCAGTTGAGCAGCGAATGCGGGTCGTGGGCCTGGGCCTCGACGTTGATCGTCTGGTAGCCGTACAGCGGATCCATGATCGGCGGCAGCACCAGGCGCTGCGGGTCGGCGCGGGAAAAGCCTCCATTGCGGTCCGGCGACCACTGCATGGGAGTGCGCACGCCATCGCGGTCACCCAGGTAGATGTTGTCGCCCATGCCCAGTTCGTCACCGTAGTACAGCGTCGGCGTGCCGGGCATCGACAGCAGCAGGCTGGTGAGCAGCTCGATACGCCGCCGGTCGCGTTGCAGCAGCGGCGCCAGGCGCCGGCGAATCCCCAGGTTGATGCGGGCGCGGCGGTCCTCGGCGTAGTAGTTCCACAGGTAGTCGCGCTCGCGGTCGGTGACCATCTCCAGGGTCAGTTCATCATGGTTGCGCAGGAAGATCGCCCACTGGCAGTTGGCCGGGATCTCCGGGGTCTGGCGCAGGATGTCGGTGATCGGGAAGCGGTCTTCCATGGCCAGGGCCATGTACATGCGCGGCATCAGCGGGAAGTGGAAGGCCATGTGGCATTCGTCGCCATCGCCCTCGCCGAAGTACGGGCGGGTGTCCTCGGGCCACTGGTTGGCCTCGGCCAAGAGCATGCGGTCGGGGTAGTTGGCGTCGATTTCGGCGCGGATCGCCTTGAGCACCACATGGGTCTCGGGGAGATTCTCGTTGTTGGTGCCGTCGCGCTCGATCAGGTAGGGGATGGCGTCCAGGCGCAGGCCGTCAACGCCGATATCGAGCCAGAAGCGCATCACCCCGATCACCGCCTTGAGCACCTGCGGGTTGTCGAAGTTGAGGTCCGGCTGGTGCGAGTAGAAGCGGTGCCAGAAGTACTGGCCGGCCACCGGGTCCCAGGTCCAGTTGGACTTCTCGGTATCGAGGAAGATGATCCGCGTGCCGTCGTACTTCTGGTCATCGTCCGACCACACGTAGAAGTCCCGGGCCTTGCTGCCGGGCTTGGCATGCCGGGCGCGCTGGAACCAGGGGTGCTGGTCGGAGGTGTGGTTGATGACCAGCTCGGTGATCACCCGCAGGCCGCGCTTGTGCGCCTCGGCGATGAAGCGCCTGGCGTCGGCCATGCTGCCGTAGTCCGGGTGCACGGCCTTGTACTCGGCAATGTCGTATCCGTCGTCGCGCCGTGGCGAGGGGTAGAACGGCAGCAACCAGAGGGTGTTGACGCCCAGTTCGGCGATATAGTCGAGCTTGCCGATCAAGCCCGCGAAATCGCCGATGCCGTCGTTGTTCGCATCGAAGAACGATTTCACGTGCAGTTGGTAGATCACCGCGTCCTTGTACCACAGCGGATCGTCGATGAAGGCTGCCGGGCGGGAACGCTTGGCCATTGGGGACTCCTTTGTGTCCGAGGGTTCAGCTTGAAGCCCATCGCGGGGCTAGCGCGATTTCTCGATGCGCCAGATACCGAACGGCTGGTGCCACGGCTCGATGCGCATCCACTGGGTCTTGCCATGCCAGGTCCAGCGCTGGCCGTTCATCAGGTCCTCGCCTTGCGTATCGGCGCTGTCGTCCAGCCCCAGTTCCCATAGCGGCAACTCGAAGCTGGCCTCCTGGGCGTTGTGCGGGTCGAGGCTGATGGCAACGAGGATGAAGTTGTCGCGCTCGGGGGTGCGCTTGGCGAAGTACAGAATGTTGTCGTTCCAGCAATTGAGGAACACCACCCCCAGATGGGTCTGCAGGGCGCGGTTCTGCCGACGGATGCGGTTGAGCTGGGCGATCTCGGCAACGATGTTGCCGGGCTGGGTGAAGTCCCGGGGGCGGATCTCGTATTTCTCCGAGTCCAGGTACTCCTCCTTGCCCGGCAGCGGCGTGCCCTCGCACAGTTCGAAGCCCGAGTACATGCCCCACAATCCCGAACCCATGGTCGCCAGCGCAGCGCGGATCAGGAAGCCCGCTCGCCCGGACGTCTGCAGGAAGAAGGGGTTGATGTCCGGAGTGTTGACGAAGAAATTGGGTCGATAGCACTGGCTCCACGGCGGCTGGTTGAGCTCCTCGAAGTATTCGCGCAGCTCTTGCTTGGTATTGCGCCAGGTGAAGTAGGTATAGCTCTGCGCGTAGCCGACCTTGCCCAGGCGCGCCATCATCGCCGGGCGTGTGAAGGCTTCGGCGAGGAAGATCACCTCGGGGTGCTGGCTGCGCACATTGGCGATCAGCCATTGCCAGAACGGCAGCGGCTTGGTGTGCGGGTTGTCGACGCGGAACGTCTTCACCCCCTCCTCGACCCAGCCGACAACCACGTCGCGCAGCGCCAGCCAAAGGCTGGGCACCGCCTCGGGGGCATAGAAGTCGACGTTGACGATGTCCTGGTATTTCTTCGGTGGGTTTTCCGCGTAGCGGATGGTGCCGTCAGGGCGCCAGCTGAACCAGCCGGGGTGCTCCTGCAGCCAGGGATGGTCCTGGGAGCACTGGATGGCGAAGTCCAGGGCGATTTCCAGGCCGTGCTCGGCGGCGGCGGCGACCAGGCGGCGGAAGTCCTCGCGGCTGCCCAGCTGCGGGTGGATGGCATCGTGCCCACCTTCGGGGCTGCCGATGGCATAAGGGCTGCCGGGGTCGCCGGGGTCGGCCTGCAAGGCGTTGTTGCGGCCCTTGCGGTGCTTCATGCCGATGGGGTGGATCGGCGGGAAATACAGCACGTCGAAGCCCATGTCGCGGATCATCGGCAAGCGCTGGTGCACATCATCGAAGGTACCGTGGCGCTCGGGGTCGTCGGTGACCGAGCGCGGGAACAGCTCATACCAGCTGGCGAACTGGGCCGCCTCGCGGTCGACGTCCAGCGGGAATTCGCGGCTGCGGGTGAGGTAGCTGCGATGTTCCGCCTCCCCCATCAGGCGTGCGGCGTCGGGGTGCAGCAACAATTTCACCTGTTCATCCACCGGCAAGCCAGGCAAGCGCTGTTGCAACTGCGCCAGTTGCTCGCGCAGCAGGCCGTCGCTGCGTTCGATGCCCTTGCCCAGCAGCAGGCGGCCCTCCTCCAGCTCCAGCTTCACCTCCACGCCGGCGGCATACTTCTTCTCCAGGTCGTGGCAATAGGTGGCCCAGGGGTCGATCCAGGCCTCGATGCTGAACAGGTGCAGGCCCAGCTCGGCAGGCGTGAAGTCGGCCAGCCACAGGTCGTTGCCCGGCGAATGCATGGCCACGCAGTGCCAGCGCCGGCTGTGGGCCTGGCGCCAGTGCAGGGTCACGGCCAGGCGATCGTGACCGTCGGTGTAGACCTTGGCGCCCACTTCGACCTTGTGACCGCGCACGGCCTTGGCGGCGAAGGTGCCGCCGTCGAGCACCGGGCTTGCGTCCTCGATCACGATACGCGGCGCCAGCAGGGCCTGGGACAGGCTGATGGCCTGGTCCGGGTGATCACCTGCCATCGGCACGCTTTCGAACGGCTCGTTACCAGACATCGACCTTGCTCCCCTGGGCTGGTGGCGGTAAGGGTTCAGAGCCGTGCGCAAGCGCGAGGGTTCAAAAAAAATGAGCGCAAGGCGCAGGCCCGGGTCAAAGCCTGCGACACCTCTTCATTCATCCCGCGAGGCCAGGCCTATGAACATTCCCATTCCACCGGAGACACCCGACCCGAACATCGACGACCCGACCTTGCCGCCGCCGGTGCCCGAGGAGGACCCGGACGAGCTGCCGATCAAGCCGACCGTGCCGCCAACCGTAGGCGACCCGCCGAGCCAGGAGCCGCCGGTGAAAGCTTGAGGATAGACAAGGCCGCGGAAATCTGACCACCTGGGCCGGCCCTGTCGTGGGGCCGGCACTGACAGCACAAAGCTGACGAAACCGCACCTGGCATTTCTACCAGTAGCACCTGCCCGCAAAGCCACGTACAGAGAGGCCTCACCCTCTGACGATCCTCTGGCATGCGCTCACGCCTCTACATCGCCTTCCACCTGCAATGGCTCCTCGCCTGCTTCCTGGAACAGAGCCTGCACAACATCCGCCCCGGCGCCGCCCTGGACGAACTGGGCGCCGACAGCTTCGACGTGGTCGAACTGCAGGCTATCGTCGAAGAGACGTTCAACATCCTCATTCCCCAGCCAATTCGCACCTACACCACCTTTGCCGAGCTGGTGGAGCTGGTGTACCGCTTGCTGCCGCCCCAGGGCAAAGCCCCATCGACCAGCTGAATTGCTCCTGCCGTACCTGGCATTTCTGCCAGTTGTGGGCGCTGACGGCACATTTTAAAAAGTAACTTCAAGACCCTTACGCATGGAGCAAAACGCAATGGCTGCCAAATCTTCCGTTGACCTCAAGCCAGCCGCGGATACCAACACCTTCCCGGTGCCCTACCAGATCAGCAACCAACCAGATGGTAGCCTGCCCGACATGCAGGACTTCGGCCTGGAGCGGGTGGGCAGCGTCGAAGGCGGATGGTACAGCCTGTGCCCGATCAAGGCCGGTCGTGCCCTGACCAAGGGCGAAACCATCAGCGCGTGCCTGGTGCACCGTCGCACCGGCGAACTGACTCGGGTCGACTACACAGCGACAGCCGACAAGCTGGACGCTACAAAGTGGCTCGCAGACTTCGCCGAACAGGTCGCCAAAGCCGGCAAGCCGATCACTGCGGGGGGCTGGAGCGACGATAATGAGTTTTCCAGCAGCCACGAGGCGCCGCGCCTGTGGTGCCAGGCCGACTACCGAGCGTTCAGCACTGCGCCGTTCAGCAGCAACATCGTCCAGGTGCTGGCCTGTGACGACAGTTTCTCGCTGGCCAAGGGCAAGACCCTGAGCCTGCAAGTGCGCGACCTCAAGACCCAGGCGCTGCACGAACAGCACTTCTTCACCGCCAAAGAGGACAGCGGCTGGAGCAAGGCCCTGTGCAAGCAGATCAACACTGGCAGCCACCTGTTGCGGGCTGGCGTGCTGGACGCGGCAACCTGCGCCGTGACACCCGGCGACAAAGGCAATGCCTTCTGGGGGCCGCAGCACGCCGAGCTGTGCGTGACCATCACCGAGGTAGACTGGTGGGCCAGCGATACGCTCGACGGCACCGCAGTACCCAGTGGCGGCACATTGCATGCCTGGGTCTACGACGCGTTCTCCCAGCGCCTGCTCGGGCACCATGCCTGGACCCCGGCCAAGGCGCAGCGAGCCAGTGGCAAATGGCTGGAGCCTTGGTCCACAGCGCTGGCAGGATCTGACGTTGCCCCCTACCTGCGCATCGATACCACCACGGCGTTGCTCGAACAGCGCGGCGACGGCCTGCGCATCTTCGCCACGCTGCCGGGTGATGAGCACACGGTCGAAGGCCCACTGCTGAAGACCGCCTTCAAGGCACCGGAAGATGCCGTACTGGTGACCGTGCGGCATCCCGGCAACCAGGCGTTGCTGCACCATGCGCTGTTCAGGCCTCAGGACTGCAAGACAGTCCCCAATGACCAGGCAACCTGGGTGAAGGCTTTGGCCGACTTCATCGAAGCGCAAAAATGGCCGCAGCTGAATGTCAAGGATGGCAAGCAGCTGTGGCTGCCACGGCATGCAGAACTGGCAATTGCGCTGGCAAACGTTGGCGACGGTCACGGCTGGAACGGCGATACCTATGGGCTCGAACTGCTGAGCGCCGATGAGTGGCCACGGACCGCTGCAGCCGAGCCGGGGAAGCTGGACACCTATTCTGAACCAGGCGTGACGAGGCTGATGGTCGAGTCGCTGGGCACAGAACTGGCGTTTCGCCTGAATAAAGCTGCACGCGACAAAGGCTACCGGGTGATGGCATGTGTGCCGTGGCAGAACGAGTTGGACCTCAGAGATGCCTACAATAGCTGGGCTGCTGCGACAGTCGCGGCGGGTGGCACCCTCGACGTACCATTCGCCGAACTCACGACCTTGGAGGGCACCGCCAAAATTGCCATGGCCGCTTGGCAGTATCTCGACACCACGAGTTATAAGAGCGAAGACACCATTGGCTGGGTAAGGGCAATCTGCTTCGCTGCACACCTCGATATCAAACGGGCTGCTCTCAAAGCCGCCTATGCGGCAAGCGACGCTGGCACCGCCGAAATCTACTGGAAAGATTTTGACGAAGAGATCTATGAATCCATTTACCTAAGTGCCCTCCATAAAGTTCTAGTGCCGCTCTACCCTATGCGAACACTCGATTACGACTTGAAATCTATTGAGCCTATCGCTATTGAAAATGCCAATTCTATCAAGCGCCTAGCCGACTTCTCCTTCTCAATTTCTTCCTGGGATAAGGTTTTTGATCTCGCTAAAACACAGGACGCCTGTCATAACGGCCGTAGACAAGACACTCAAGGTAGCTTGCAGACTCGCTGCGACTTTCATTGAAAAATATGATCCCAATGCCGACTTCCTTGCCCTTGTTGATAGCTACACCGAAATCTTTAGAGAAATCTCTACTAAAGGATTAATGGAGGAGTTGATGAAATCAAAGGCCGCCGTCAGGCGAGCGGTCCTTGATGTATCTGGCGGGCACCCGGATGTATTAAATATGGTCGAGGATGAGGATGACTGCACGCTCGTCGAAACCATTAAACTCTTATCCTTAATTAGTATTGCTCAACGTACCCCCCTACCAGTCTGGCCGTTGTCTGTCACTGCCGACACGATCATCTGGCAAGGGCCGCTGGCCAACCAGGGATACGATATTTACCTGGATTTCCCGCAGTCCGAGCGTGGCCAGAAGGCTTTGACCGTTGGCCATATCGGTACCTTGCACGCCACCGGGTTTTGGCACGCTCCAGAGGCTGTTACCTTCGAACCACCGAAGAAGCTCAAGAAGTGGGATGAAATCAGTTTCCTCTGCGAGGACTACAGCCAAACCAACCGCTCCGAACTGTTCGACACCACAGGCCACAGCGAAGCGGGTGTGGACCCGCGCACGGGCCTGTTCCACGCCCATTACCCGGTGGCCAGCCTGCAGGGCCTGCAAGGCCAAGGGCCAGCGTGCGACCTGACCTTGCACTATTCGGCACTGCGCGCCAACGAGGCCGGGTTGGGAGATGGCTGGGCCTGGCGCTTTTCCAGCGTGCAGGTACGCGACAGGCTGCTGACCTTGGCCGATGGCAATCAGGTCAAGTTCACCGACGCACAATGGGACGACCTGGGTAAAGGCGAGGCGCTCAAGCTGGCCTCATGCGTGGTGCGCAGCAACAAGGATCACAGCGAATTCACGCTTGACCTGCCCAGCGGCCGCCAGGAAACCCTGAAGGCGCCTGCAGCCGAAGGCAGCGACGACGAGGAGCCGAACAAAGAGTTTCATGACCTGGTCGTCAAGACGTTGAAAGCCATTCGGGACAAATCCAAACCTGACTTCCCGGCAAAACCGACGAATTGGCAGCAGTGGCTACTGATGTGCGTGCCCTGGTTCTATTATGCGACAGCAGCCATCGATTACGACGAGGCAGTCAAAGCGTGGGAGGGGGACGACAACATCAAGGAACTTAAAAAGCGCATCGCCGACTACGAAAAGCCCTTCGTGCTGCTGCTGCCCTCGACCCTCGAATCGCCCTATGGTGAACAGTTGACACTGGAGTGGAAGCGCCAGAAAGGTCAGTTCCTGCTGTTGGCGATCAACAGTGGCGATGAAGCCTTGTTCAAGGCCGAGTACGTCACGCCTCAGGAGAAAAAGGCCTCGCAGGTGAAGATGCAGGTCTGGCCGGACAGCGAGGCCGAGAAATACGAGGTAAACCTGGACCTCCAAGGTTATCTATTGCGCACCCTCAAACGCCTGCAGAATGGCAAGGTGCTGCAGCAGGTTGACTGTGATTACGATGACGACCTGGCCTTGGACCGAGTGCTGTGCGGCCTGCGAGAGCTGGATGGATCGGTCGAATGCGTGAAGTACCAAGCTGCCACGCAGGACAACGGCCGCCCTGGCCTGCCCCGCGTCAATCTGCACACCCTGCTGCCAGGGGATGGGCATGAGAACCAGGTGACGACCTACCGCTACGATGGGGAATTTCTGGAAACCGACCAGCGGATCGTCAGCGTCGAGTACGAATCCGGCGCGCATGGGGCCCGGGAGAAGCATCTGCTGGTGCACGGTCGTGTCAAGCACGATAAGCGTGTCGAGCGTTTCGAACTGCTGCGCGGCGTAGCCTCTGAGCAGGATCACTGGCTGGCCTTCAGCACCCGCAGCGACCAGAAAAAAAGCGACACGCATCGGTTGACCAAAGGCTACCGCTATACGGGCGCTGGGGATGAGTTTGCCGAACTGTTATACGCCATGACGGCCGGCGCTGACAGCGACGAGCCTGTGGTGAGAGGGGGGGGAGTGCTGATCGAACGCCAACATGAACTGCTGGCGTGGTTCTTCAATAAGTCAGATAACGCCGATCGCCCGAAACTGGCCGGCTGCATCACCCGGCTGTTGGCCAACATTCCCCACTCCGAACGCGAGGCACTGGGGCGCACGGTGGAAGTAGCCACGCAGGAAGAAGACCTGAACGGCAACATCCAGCGCCTGCACAAGAGCGACGAGCACACGCTTTACCGCTGCTACTACACCAAGGCCGGCGACAACCTGATCACGCTCAGCAAACTGGCAGGGTTGAAAGACCTCCCCACGCTAAAATGCCCCTTCATTCCGGACTATGCCGCCGCGCCGGTCATGGCGGAGTACCAGTGCGATCCATTCGGCAATCCCAAGGGTCTGCGCCTGTTCGGCTACCGCAAGGTCCAACGTGGCACTCGTGACATGCTGGAGCAGGCCGAGGTGGTCGTGATCGAGGGGGTCAAGGCTCAGCTCAAGGACGACCGGCTCGACGCCGACGCCACTTGGACGCTTGTCGGCGCCTCCTCACCGCTACTGTGGCGCCAGCGCAGCACCGAGGTCTCGGTAGTCAGCGGCAAGACAGCGCAAAGCAAAGTCATGCAGTGGTCGGTCAAAGATACCCAGGTCACTCACCTTGGCCAACTGAAGTTCGAGCTGAAGAACCTCCAGGCGTTCGAGGACAACCCGAATAACGCTGGCATCGTGGTCAGCGTAAGCGCCACCACCGAGGCCGGCACCGAAACGCTCAGCAAGGAACTGCGCTCACGCCATGCCCGGCGGCGCTTGGAACAGGTGGAGCAAGGCAAAGAAGTGCACTGGCAATACGATGCGCTGGGCCGCGTGACCCAGGAGACGCACTACCTGCTCAAGGCAGGCGGCAAGGGCAAGGAAAAGGACCAGAAAGCTGACGAGCAGACTGCCACCACCTATTCGGATGACGGCAAGATCGCCACCCACACCCATGCCAGCAAGGACGTCAGCCGCAGCTACCTGGATGGCTTGCAACGGGTTTGGCGCCGCGAGTGGCGCAAGCACGGCACCCAGCACTATGTCCCGCTGGAGCAATGCAGCCTGCAAGGCCTGGATGCATCGCAGTTGCTGGCCAGTTGCAGCTGGGACTACCTGCCTGGCGGCCAGGCCGTGATAGAGATGACCCCAGAGGTGTGGGCCATGGGGCCTCAAGCCTGGACGCGGGCACAAGGCGGTCTTGATGGGCCTGGCATGCGTAGCCTGCTGCAAGCCATGGCCAAGGACAAGGCCCCCGCAACGCAAAGCGCTCTGGTATTTGAAGCGCCGGGAACCCAGAACATCACCAGCCAGTGCCTGGTCGAACAGGGGCTGGATGATCAGTGCTTGTTCCAACGCAAAACCGATTACTCCTACCGCAAGGATGGCACCTTCGAGCAAGTGGATCGCCTGACCGACCCTGCTGGCAACACCAAGATGCAATTGCTCCGGCATTTCGACAGTTCGGGGCACGTCATCAAGTACCAACGCACTCTGGGCAAGCAGACCGATACCTATAACCTTGAACGGGACGCCTTGGGCCGGGTTACCCAGCTCACGCGCCCCGACAACTCCACCGTCGCGTACAGCTACCATGGCCTGAGCAACCACGCCACGCAGCTCAAGGTAGACAGCAAGGTGGTAGCAACACAGAAAGTGAGCAACGTCAGTACGCTGACGTCGCGCACCGTGGGCAAGCGCGCCTATGGTTTCACCGACACGACGGTTACCTTGCCCGACAAGACCATCCTCACCACTGCACAAGACGCCAAGGGCATTAGTTTTAAAGACCAGAAGCGGGCCCTCTCCAGCGTTACTCACGAGGACAACACGCTGACCTTGTCCTCGGACGCCAGCGACACCGCGATGTCCAGCGGCTGGACGCAGGCCTACCGTGACGAAAACCTGCCCGGTCGGCAGCAGGTTGAGCAAACTTCGCCACGCGCCACGCGCCAGGGCTACCGCTGGCAGAGCCTGCGTGGCCAGACACTGGCTTCGCTGCGCGCCGACGGCCACTGGCAACGGGAGTTCACCGATCGCCTGGGCCGGGTGCTGCGCACGTGCCAGGACCACGAGGAAGTACTGCATCGCTATGACGCACTGGGGCGCTTGCAGTCGCGTCAAGCCCAGGCACTCAAGGCTGGCGGCCGCTGGCAGGTATTCAGCGAATACGATGGGTTTGGCCAGGAAGTGACACGGCGCTTCCTGAGCAACGGCATCGAATGCTTCAAGCAGTGCCTGACCTGGCGCGGCGATGGCCGCCTGGCGAGCAAAACCAGCTATGAAAAAGGCACCCAACTGCGCGCCGAGCACTTCACCTACGACGCGCTTGACCGCCTGCAGAAGTATGAATGCAAGACCAGCGCCGCCGAGCATTGCCCGCAAGACTGCCAGGGCACGGCGGTCAAGGCCCAGGACTTCACCTGGGATGCCATGAGCAACCTGACCCAGTGCGTTACCACCGGCTTTGACGACAAGAAGCACACCGAGGACCTGGCCTATGCCGAGGCCGATCCGACCCAGCTGACAGGCGTCACCCGCGGCAAGGCCCCCCAAGAGGTGAAATGGAACAGCAATGGCTACCTGACCGACGCAGGCCAGCACTGCTTCAGCTATAACGCCGCCGGCCAGCTCGACAAAGTCCACGACAGCGAGAACAAGCTCCTGGCCCGGTACGAATACGACGGCAGCCAGCGCCTGGCGGCGCAGTACCTGGAGGCCGACAAGAGCACCCACGAGCTGCGCTACGACGGCGATGAACTGATTGGCGAGCTGCGTTACGACCAGGCCGGCAAGGTCAGCCAACGCACAAGCCTGAGCCGCGGCCTGGCGCAGTATGATGAAAACGAGGTGCGCTGGCTGATCGACGATCCCCAGGTCGGTGTCGCCGGGCAGGTCAAGGACGGTAAGCTGGAGCTGGCTCCGCTGCTGCCGTTCGGCGAGGGCAAGGCAGTGACCGGCCTTGTCAACGGCTACAACGGCATGCGCCGCGACCCCCTAACCGGCCACTACCACGCCGGCAACGGCTACCGCACCTACGACCCGGCCCTGCGCCGCTATGCCCAGCCTGACTGGCTCAGCCCGTTTGGTGAAGGAGGCGTCAACGACTACGCCCACTGCCCGGACCCCGTCAACCTGCACGACCCCAGCGGCGCCATCATGCTCAGTCGTTGGGACCAGGGAAAACAACTTGCGTCGTATCAACAGGCGCTGCAGGACACCCAGAAAATGCCGGTCGGCGGCCGCTGGCGAGGCCTGGCGTTCTCGGCATTGGTGGCCGTGGTGGGCGCGGTGCTGACCCTTTTCACCGGGGGCATGTCGGCGATCGTGCTGGGGTTCGTCACGGCGATGAGCGTGCTGTCGTTCGCCTTCGAAGTGGCGGCGGTGTTCACAGCAGACACGAACCCTGAACTATCCAGGAAATTGAGCATCGTTTCGGTCGCCACAGGGGTGCTGAGTACCTTGGGCTTCTCCGGGTTGTTCAAGCTTGGCTTTAATGGGCTGAAACTCATGGCAAGGGGGGCCAAGCTGCTCGGCAAAGGCGCCAAGGTGGTGTGGAACGCTGGCAAGACCTTTGCCCGCTACGGATTCAAGGGGTTGTCTGGCGCCAGACGCGCGGCCCGGGCGGGCGGCCGAGTGAGTACTTATGCCGATGAACTGCTGCGGGGAAGTGGGGTGTCCGGGGAGGTAGGTGGCCTTTGGCGGCGGGCGAAATCTCACCTGACAGGGACTGTTGAAATCTATACGAAGACCAACTTCGCAAATGCAGGCGCCATTGGAAAAATTGGCAGCTATATGCAAGCCAAGGGAATGCACCTCCCCCTGGTTAGCCGCCACCTGCCGACCCACCTCTCGCAGTCTGCCGTCTACGCGGCCGACATTGTCGGCAACGTACTTGACGCCAACCTCCTGCAAGGCACGATCCTGTCCAGCACCGGCCTGGAAGAACAGCGCCTGGCGCTGCTGGCGGAGGAACAGCCCGAGCGGGGGGCTGGGGGCCCGATCAGTGTACGGAACGCTGGGGATTCAACATCCGCGCGGGTCCCCCGACTTCCATACGTGGGTACAGTACGGCACAGGGTGCCACCGGCCACGCAGGGCGTGAGATTCTGGTGGTGAGCTTGCCCGCGGCTTGACAGTAGCCCGCGCAGCAGCGTTTTCCCAGCCCCGCGCTGGGGAAGCGCATCCGTAGGCAATGCCAACGAAGGTGGCAATCATGAGCGATACAAAGGGCAAGACCGGAAAAGTGGTGGAGTTCGATGACCACGAGGGCTACGGTTACATCGACTACAAACATCAAGGCACACGGGTGTACCTGCCCAAGGATCAGGCCGCGGGCCTGGAGGATGACGTCGAGGTGATTTTCGACATCAGACTGGTGGGAAACAAGCCGTACGCCATCAATGTGAGGCGCAAATAGACCCCGGCGTGCTGTAGCGTGCCCCGCTTCAAGGCGCGGGGCACGTTCACTCGAAAGCATCGACCAGTGCCCTCGCACGCCAGATCATCTGCCGCCGATTTGCGCGACGCTGATCTCGCGCATGCGAAACTTCTGCACCTTCCCCGTCACCGTCATCGGGAATTCATCGACAAAGCGGAAGTGCCTTGGCGCCTTGAAATGCGCCAGCCTAGCCTTGCACCACTGCTGCAACTCATCCGCCGTAGCGCTGTGCCCCGGGTGCAGGCGAATCCACGCCACCACCTCCTCGCCGTACTTGCTGCACGGAATCCCCACCACCTGCGCCTCGGCCACCGCCGGGTGGGTATGGAAGAACTCCTCCAGCTCGCGCGGATAGATGTTCTCGCCGCCGCGAATGATCATGTCCTTGTTGCGCCCGACGATCCGCACATAACCGTCGTCGTCCATCACCGCCAGATCGCCGCTGTGCATCCAGCCGGCCGGGTCAATGGCGTCATGGGTGGCCTGGAGGTTGTCCCAATAGCCGAGCATCACGCTGTAGCCGCGGGTGCACAGCTCGCCGATCTCGCCTTGCGCGACGATGCGCCCGTCGGCATCCACCAGCTTGGTCTCCAGATGCGGCTGGGTGCGGCCCACGGTGGTCACGCGCAACTCCAGGCCATCGTCGGGGCCGGTCTGCAACGACACCGGGCTGGTCTCGGTCATGCCGTAGGCGATCTGCACCTCGGCCATGTGCAACTGGTCGATCACCTTGCGCATCACCTCGATCGGGCAAGTGGCGCCGGCCATGATGCCGCTGCGCAGGCTGGAAAGGTCCATGGCCTGGCGTGACGGATGGTCGAGCATGGCGATGAACATGGTCGGCACGCCATAGAGGATGCTGGCACGCTCCTCGGCCACGGCGCGCAGGGTCAGCTCCGGGTCGAAGGCGTCGTTGGGGTAGACCATGGTGCTGCCGTGGGTGATGCAGCCGAGGTTGGCCATGACCATGCCGAAGCAGTGGTACAGCGGCAACGGGATGACCATGCGGTCGCGCTCGGTCAGGCCCAGGCTCTGGCCGACCATGTAGCCGTTGTTGAGGATGTTGTAGTGGCTCAGGGTCGCGCCCTTGGGCGCGCCGGTGGTGCCGGAGGTGTACTGGATGTTCACCGGCTGGTCGAACTGCAGGCCCTGCTGTCGCGCCTGATAGGCGTCAACATCGACTGCCCCTGCCCGCCCGGCCAAGGCGGCCCAGGGCAGGAAGCCTGAAGGCGGCTCGGCGGCCAGGCTGATCACGCCGCGCAGGTCGGGCAGGCGTTCACTGGCCAGTTCGCCCAATGCGTGGCTCGCCAGATCCGGCACCAGTTCCTGCACCATCGCGTGGTAGTCGGAGGTCTTGAAGGCATCGGCGCACACCAGCCAGCGGCAACCGGACTGACGCAGCACGTATTCCAGCTCACCCACCCGGTAGGCCGGGTTGATATTGACCAGGATCGCGCCGACCTTGGCGGTGGCCAGCTGCAGGATGCACCACTGGGCGCAGTTGGGCGCCCAGATACCGACCCGCTCGCCCTCCTCCACCCCAAGCGCCATCAGCGCCCGGGCCTGCACATCGACCTCGGCGGCCAGCTCGCGCCAGCTGTAGCGCAGGCCCTGGTGGCGCACCACCAGCGCCTCGCGCTCGCCGTGGCGGGCGACGGTGGCATCGAAGGCCTGGCCGATGGTCAGGGTCAGCAAGGGGTGGTCCTGACGGCCGCGGGTATAGCTTGGTTGAGGCATGGTGATCCCTTCTTGTGGTTGTTCTGGGCATGACTGAAGCAGGCGGCAAATACTCTGGCGCAGATTTACGTTTACGTAAAGGTGACGATGCGATTGACAGCCCCGGACGGCAGGTTTACGTTAACGTCAACCACGAGCACCGACCCTGTGGGAGCGGGTTTGCCCGCGATGAGGCCGGACCAGACAACATCGCTGGCCGTTCTGACGGGCATCGCGGGCAAGCCCGCTCCCACAGGGTCGGTGCAGTACCTCGAATTTCAAGAACAACAAGGTGCCCCCATGCTTTACCCCAGCCTGAACTTCGCCCTGGGCGAGACCATCGACATGCTCCGTGACCAGGTGCGCACCTTCGTTGCCGCCGAGCTGGCGCCGCGCGCCGCGCAGATCGACCATGACAACCTGTTCCCTGCCGACATGTGGCGCAAGTTCGGCGACATGGGCCTGCTGGGCATCACCGTGCCGGAGGAATACGGCGGCGCCGGCCTGGGCTACCTGGCCCACGTGGTGTCGATGGAAGAGATCAGCCGGGGCTCGGCGTCGGTGGCCCTGTCCTACGGCGCCCACTCCAACCTGTGCGTCAACCAGATCAACCGCAACGGCACTCACGAGCAGAAGCTCAAATACCTGCCCAAGCTGATCAGCGGCGAGCACATCGGCGCCCTGGCCATGAGCGAGCCCAACGCCGGCTCCGACGTGGTGTCGATGAAACTGCGCGCTGAAAAGCGCGGCGACCGCTACGTGCTCAACGGCAGCAAGACCTGGATCACCAACGGTCCCGACGCCAACACCTACGTGATCTACGCCAAGACCGACCTGGACAAGGGCCCCCACGGCATTACCGCGTTCATCGTCGAGCGCGACTGGAAAGGCTTCAGCCGCAGCAACAAGTTCGACAAGCTCGGCATGCGCGGCTCCAACACCTGCGAGCTGTTCTTCGATGACGTCGAAGTGCCGCAAGAAAACATCCTCGGCCAGCTCAACGGCGGCGTGCGCGTGCTGATGAGCGGCCTGGACTACGAGCGCGTGGTGCTGTCGGGCGGCCCGACCGGCATCATGCAGAGCTGCATGGACCTGGTCGTGCCGTACATCCACGACCGCAAGCAGTTCGGCCAGAGCATCGGCGAGTTCCAACTGATCCAGGGCAAGATCGCCGACATGTACACCCAGCTCAATGCCAGCCGCGCCTACCTGTACGCCGTGGCCCAGGCCTGCGATCGTGCCGAGACCACTCGCAAGGACGCCGCCGGGGTCATCCTCTACACCGCTGAGCGCGCCACGCAGATGGCCCTGGAAGCGATCCAGATCCTCGGCGGCAACGGCTACATCAATGAATTCCCGGCTGGCCGCCTGTTGCGCGACGCCAAGCTGTACGAGATCGGCGCCGGCACCAGCGAGATCCGCAGGATGCTGATCGGCCGCGAACTGTTCAACGAAACCCGCTGAGCATAAGGAACGGGCGCACATGGCTACCCTGCACACCCAGATCAACCCGCGCTCGGCGGAATTCGCCGCCAACAGCGCGGCCATGCTCGAACAGGTCCAGGCCCTGCGCGGCCTGCTTGCCCAGGTCAGTCAGGGCGGCGGGCCGAAGGCTCAGGAGCGGCATACCTCGCGGGGCAAGCTGCTGCCTCGCGAGCGTATCGACCGCCTGCTCGACCCGGGCTCGGCGTTCCTCGAGATCGGCCAGCTGGCCGCCCATGAGGTGTACGGCGAAGACGTGCCGGCCGCCGGCGTGATCGCCGGCATCGGCCGCGTCGAAGGCGTGGAATGCATGATCGTGGCCAACGACGCCACGGTCAAAGGCGGCTCCTACTACCCGCTGACCGTGAAGAAACACCTGCGCGCCCAGACCATCGCCCTGCAGAACCGTCTGCCATGCATCTACCTGGTGGACTCCGGCGGCGCCAACCTGCCTCGTCAGGACGAGGTGTTCCCCGACCGTGAGCACTTCGGGCGGATCTTCTTCAACCAGGCCAACATGAGTGCCCTGGGCATCCCGCAGATTGCCGTGGTGATGGGCTCGTGCACCGCCGGTGGCGCCTATGTGCCGGCCATGGCCGACGAAGCGATCATGGTGCGCCAGCAGGCGACCATCTTCCTCGCAGGCCCCCCCCTGGTAAAGGCCGCAACCGGTGAAGTGGTCAGCGCCGAGGACCTCGGCGGCGCCGACGTGCATTGCCGCACCAGCGGCGTGGCCGACCACTATGCCGACAACGACGAGCACGCCCTGGCCATCGCCCGACGCAGTGTCGCCAACCTCAACTGGCACAAGCAGGGCAAGCTGCAATGCCAGGAGCCGATTGCACCGTTGTATGGCGCAGAAGAGCTGTACGGCGTGGTTCCGGCCGACGCCAAGCAACCGTTCGATGTGCGCGAGGTGATCGCCCGCCTGGTCGATGGCTCGGTCTTCGATGAGTTCAAGGCGCTGTTCGGCACCACCCTGGTGTGCGGCTTCGCCCACTTGCACGGCTACCCGGTGGCAATCCTGGCCAACAACGGCATCCTCTTTGCCGAGGCTGCACAGAAAGGCGCGCACTTCATCGAACTGGCCTGCCAACGCGGTATCCCGCTGCTGTTCCTGCAGAACATCACCGGTTTCATGGTCGGCAAGAAGTACGAGGAAGGCGGCATCGCCAAGCACGGCGCCAAACTGGTGACCGCGGTGGCCTGCGCCCAGGTGCCGAAGTTCACGGTGATCATCGGCGGCAGCTTCGGCGCCGGCAACTATGGCATGTGCGGCCGCGCCTACGAACCGCGCTTCCTGTGGATGTGGCCTAACGCGCGTATCGGCGTGATGGGCGCCGAGCAGGCCGCTGGCGTGCTGGCCCAGGTCAAGCGCGAGCAGAGCGAGCGCAGCGGCGAGGTTTTCAGCAGCGAAGACGAGAGGAAGCTCAAGCAGCCGATCCTCGACCAGTACGAACGCCAGGGCCACCCCTACTACTCCAGCGCCCGGCTGTGGGACGACGGTGTCATCGACCCGGCGCAGACCCGCGACGTGCTCGGCCTGGCGTTGTCCGCCGCGCTGAACGCCCCGATCGAACAAAGCCGCTTCGGCATTTTCCGGATGTGACCCATGAGCGAATTCGCCACCCTTGAACTGGTCAAGGACCCTCGCGGCTTCGCCACCCTGTGGCTGAGCCGGGAAGACAAGAACAACGCCTTCAACGCGCAGATGATCCGCGAGCTGATCGTCGCCATCGACCAACTGGGCGAGGACGCCAGCCTGCGCTTCGTGGTGCTGCGCGGCCGTGGCCGGCACTTCAGCGCCGGTGCGGACCTTGCCTGGATGCAGCAGTCGGCGCAGCTGGACTTCAACACCAACCTGGACGACGCCCATGAGCTGGGCGAGCTGATGTACGCCCTGCATCGGCTCAAGGCGCCGACCCTGGCCGTGGTCCAGGGCGCGGCCTTTGGCGGCGCGCTGGGGCTGATCAGTTGCTGCGACATGGCCATCGGTGCCGAAGACGCGCAGCTGTGCCTGTCGGAGGTGCGCATCGGCCTGGCGCCGGCGGTGATCAGCCCGTTCGTGGTCAAGGCCATCGGCGAGCGCGCCGCCCGCCGCTACGCCCTCACCGCCGAGCGTTTCAGCGGCGTGCGCGCCCGCGACCTCGGCCTGCTGGCCGAGGTGTACCCGGCCGCCGAACTGGACGCCCAGGTCGAGGCCTGGGTCGATAACCTGCTGCACAACAGCCCGCAGGCGCTGCGCGCCACCAAGGACCTGTTGCGCGAAGTGGATGACGGCGAGCTGAGCCCGGCCCTGCGCCGCTACTGCGAGAACACCATCGCCCGCATCCGCGTCAGCGCCGAAGGCCAGGAGGGCCTGCGCGCCTTCCTGGAAAAACGCCGCCCTGCCTGGCAAGACAACAAGGAACCGCGCCCATGAGCCGACCCACGCTGACCACCCTGCTGGTCGCCAACCGCGGCGAGATCGCCTGCCGGGTGATGCGCACCGCCAAGGCCATGGGCCTGACCACCGTGGCCGTGCACAGCGCCACCGACCGCGACGCGCGCCACAGCCGCGAGGCTGATATCCGCGTCGACCTCGGTGGCAGCAAGGCCGCCGACAGCTACCTGGTGATCGACAAGTTGCTCGCCGCGGCCAAGGCCAGCGGCGCCCAGGCGATCCACCCGGGCTATGGCTTTCTGTCCGAAAACGCCGGTTTCGCCCGCGCCATCGAACAGGCCGGGCTGATCTTCCTTGGCCCACCGGCCAGCGCCATCGACGCCATGGGCAGCAAGTCGGCGGCCAAGGCGCTGATGGAAGCCGCCGGGGTGCCGCTGGTGCCGGGCTACCACGGTGAGGCCCAGGATCTGGAAACCTTCCGCGCCGCCGCCGAGCGCATCGGCTACCCGGTGCTGCTCAAGGCCAGCGCCGGCGGTGGCGGCAAGGGCATGAAGGTGGTCGAGGAGGAAAGCCAGCTGGCCGACGCCCTGGCCTCGGCGCAACGTGAAGCGCAGTCGTCGTTCGGCGATGCGCGGATGCTGGTCGAGAAGTACGTGCTCAAGCCACGCCATGTGGAGATCCAGGTGTTCGCCGACCAGCACGGCCACTGCCTGTACCTCAACGAGCGTGACTGTTCGATCCAGCGCCGCCACCAGAAAGTGGTCGAGGAAGCCCCGGCGCCGGGCCTGTCCCCCGAGCTGCGCAAGGCCATGGGCGAGGCTGCGGTACGCGCCGCCCAGGCCATCGGCTATGTGGGCGCCGGTACCGTGGAGTTCCTGCTCGATGCCCGCGGCGAGTTCTTCTTCATGGAGATGAACACTCGCCTGCAGGTGGAGCATCCGGTCACCGAAGCCATCACCGGGCTCGACCTGGTGGCCTGGCAGATCCGCGTGGCCTGCGGTGAGCCGCTGCCTTTGACTCAAGAGCAGGTGCCGCTGATCGGCCATGCCATCGAGGTGCGGCTGTACGCGGAGGATCCGGCCAACGAATTCCTCCCGGCCACCGGCACCCTGGCGCTGTACCGCGAGTCGGCGCCGGGCGAAGGCCGTCGGGTGGACAGCGGTGTCAGCGAGGGCGATGTGGTATCGCCGTTCTACGACCCGATGCTGGGCAAGCTGATTGCCTGGGGGCAGGACCGCGAGCAAGCGCGCCTGCGACTGCT
Organism: Pseudomonas soli; assembly: GCF_021283165.2. NCBI lineage: Bacteria > Pseudomonadati > Pseudomonadota > Gammaproteobacteria > Pseudomonadales > Pseudomonadaceae > Pseudomonas > Pseudomonas soli. The sequence goes on along the minus strand of NZ_CP128543.1, from coordinate 2,186,347 downwards.
GGCGATGCTCGATGAGTTCGCCATTGGCGGGCTGAAGACCAACATTGCCTTCCTGCGCCGCATCCTGGCGCACCCGGCGTTTGCCGAGGCGGAGCTGGACACTGGCTTCATCCCGCGTCACCAGGATGTGCTGCTACCCCCGCCACAGGCGCTACCGGCGCAGTTCTGGGAGGCCGCCGCCGAAGCCTGGCTGCAAGGTGAGCCAGCGCAACTGCGCCAGGACGACCCCGCCTCGCCCTGGACCTTGCGCGATGGCCTGCGCCTGGGGCTGCCGGCACGCAGCAGCCTGCACCTGCAATGCGACGGACATGAGCAGGCGGTGGCGCTGGAGCGTAGTGCGCCTTCGACTTATCGCCTGGAGGGTGAGCAACTGTGCCATGAGCAGGACGGCTTGCGCCGTCGTTACCTGGCGGTTCGCCGGGGCGGCACGCTGTACCTGCAGTGGCAGGGCGAACTGCACGCTGTCAGCGCCCATGACCCAATCGCTGCGGCCGAGGCCAGCCACAGCCACCAGGGCGGGCTGGAGGCGCCGATGAACGGCAGTATCGTGCGGGTGCTGGTGGAGCCGGGGCAGGTGATCGAGGCCGGTACAGCGCTGGTAGTGCTGGAGGCGATGAAGATGGAGCACAGCATTCGGGCGCCCCATGATGGGACGGTAAAGGCGCTGTTCTGCCAGGAGGGGGATATGGTCAGCGAGGGGACAGTGCTGGTCGAGCTGGAGGAGGCGTAACGGCGGCAATGTGCTCGCCGAAAGGGTTGTTTCGCCTATGAGATCGAGCGCCGCGCGGGCGGCGCTCGATCTAAAGAGCGCTGCAAGCCCCCCGCCTGGCACCTCGCAGCCCCAACACGGTCTGCGCGCGAACCTAGAGCACCCCGTGCATCCGCACCACAACGCCAATGAACTCGCACCCTTCCTCGCACACTAGCGTTGGATAGGCATTGTTGAGCGCCTTCAGATACCGCTGCCCACCCTCCTCGGTCAGCTGCCGAAAGATCGCGGACTTGCCAGGCAGCCGGGCAATCACCAGACGCCCCGGCTCGACGGCCACGCCGTCATCGACCAGGATTCGAACCCCTTCGGGCACGCTCCTGCCGCTGGCCGCGCTCATGGTGTCGTTCTCGACCCTCAGCCAGAACGCCTTGCCTTGGGCCAGGTAGTCGGTCTGTTCGAAGACATCGGATGCCTCCTCCTGCTCCTGACCCAACGCGGCCCACTCACGCAGCGGATAGCGGAAACACACGAAGTATTTCGCCTGCCCGTCGTCATCGTCCTCTTCCTCGAGGCCGTAACGCGCCGGCTCCTCACCCACCTGCCCCAACACACGCAGCTGCATGCTGACCTGGTAATGCGGCATGCCCAGCTCGATGAACGTACGGTTCATCGAGTCGACCCGAGGCTGACGGCGCTTCTTCAGCCAATGGCCGATGCTGCCTTGGGAAACCCCAACGCGCTCGGCAAGCTGCTCCTGGGAGATATCGAGCTCCTCGATCCGTTCCCGAACCAGGGCTATCCATTTGTCCATATTCATCGCAGGCACGATACGGACTGACTCCTTGCGTTCAATACACATCAAGTAGTATTTGCCCAAACACATTTAAATACTTTAGGTATTAGAATCGAGCTTCACCTTTCACCTACTGGTATTCGCAGGTAATCAGGATGAACATCTCGAAAGAAACGGAAACAGATCTCGACGAAGAAGCTGCTCGCCGCGCCCTCGATTTCTACCTCAACCCCACGCCCACGCCCCGCGACCTGGAACGTTCGCTGTGGACCCTGCGCGAAGGCGTCAGCAACGCGCAGGCCAGCGAACACGCCATGGCCCTGCTGCGATGCGCTGCAGCCACGGCACAGGAAACCGGCAACCATTTGCAGGGCACGACGCGGGAAGTGGTGTTTGCGCTGATGCACATGATCAACATGGCCCGCGCCCTGCTGGAGCAGTGCCACGCCACGGAAAAGGCAACGAGCTGAAGGGAGAACGTGATAGCCGACGAACGGCAAAAGCCCCGATTGCCGGGGACGAGGAGTGCGTCAGGAAGAATTTTTTAGTCAATCGCTGAAAAATCATTTGACTGGCAAATGATAACGATTATTATTGCACTCAGCAGGTCGCGAGACCCGCTGGATAACCTGCAACGTCCTCAGGTCGGACGCTCAGATTATCTCCTCATCAGGCTAATCACGGTTTTTGACCCGGCTTTTTGCCGGGTCATTTTTTTGGCTCTTCAGGCTAATGAAGATCGTTTAATGGCAGCGATGATAGCAAAAGTGTGTCAGCACGTGAATGCTCATTACAAATCTTTGCGGAATCAGCACTTGAGAATCAATCTCGTTTAGCCTAAGCTGGCTCTGCATCAAGGAAGATGCCCCCACCCCTTTCCTTATGAGCAAGGAGCTGTCCATGACCCGCCTGCTGCTGCCCCTCGAGCACGATCCGCGCCCTGCCGAACTGCACGCTGAAGACGCGCTACTGCATGCACTCAAGCGCTTGCCGCGCCGGGTCCAGCAAGTTTTCCTGCTCAACCGCCTCGACCAACAGGGCTTTGCCGCCATCGCCGAGCGCCTGGACCTGCCACTGATCAGTATCGAGCGCCACATGAACCAGGCCCTGCAGACCGCCCGCGCCCCCGGCGACGCGCTGGCCAGCATCGCCGGCCAATGGTACGTGCGCCTGCAAAGCCCGCAGGTGACCGCCAGCGAACGCATCGATTTCCGCCGCTGGCTGGATGCCGACCCCGAGCACCTGCGTGCCTTCCACGAAACCGAACTGCGCTGGCGCAGCCTGCTCGCCCCGGCACGGCAATTGGGCCATGACGGCTGGTACCGGCAAGGGCGCGCGGCGCTGTCGCTGGGTGGCTGCTCGATTGCCGTCGGGCTTGGTGTTGCTGCGCTTGTGGCGCTGGGGCTGCTGACCTGATTCGCAGGGGCGGACTCATCCACGACTGCGTCAATTAACCTGCGCACCCGCACCACCAGGCGGTGTAGAGTACGGTCACAACAACGCCAACAGGAGGCTGGCAATGACCGTGACGCTCTCCCCGCTGCACATCGACTGCGATTTCGACTCCGGCAACATCCTGGTCCTGGACGCCAGCGACCCTGCCCACGTCCACCTGAACATCCGCAAGGACAGTCACAGCGACCACTTCCAGTGGTTCCATTTCAAGGCCAGCGGCCTGACTCCGGGCCAGGTCCATCGCTTCAGCCTGGACAACGCCCACCAGTCCTCCTACAAGAACGCCTGGACCGGCTACCACGCCGTGGCCTCGTACGACCAGCAGACCTGGTTCCGCGTGCCCAGCGAGTTTGACGGCAAGGCCCTGAGCTTCGACTTCAAGGCCGAACAGCCACAAGCCTGGTTCGCCTACTTCGAGCCCTACCCCCGTGCACGCCACAACCAGTTGATCGAACGCGCCAAGCAGATCCCCGGCGTCGAACTGCTGGCCAGCGGGCGCAGCGTGCAAGGTCGGGATATCCCGCTGCTGCGCGCAGGCGACGGCGCGACCGGCAAGCGCAAGGTGTGGATCATCGCCCAGCAGCACCCGGGCGAGCACATGGCCGAATGGTTCATGGAAGGTGTGATCGACGCCCTCGAGGCCAATGGGCCGGTCATCCAGCAACTGCAGGCCAAGGCCGACCTGTACCTGATCCCCAACATGAACCCGGACGGTGCCTTTCTCGGCCACCTGCGCACCAACTTCAAGGGCAAGGACCTCAACCGCGCCTGGCAGGACGCCAGCGTCGAGCTGAGCCCCGAGGTGTTCTTTGCCCAGAGCCAGATGAAGCTGCATGGCGTGGACGCCTTCATCGATGCCCATGGCGACGAAGAGATCCCCCATGTGTTCACCGCGGCCTGCGAGGGCAACCCCGGCTACACGCCGCGCATCGCCAAGCTGGAAGAGCAGTTCCGCGGCACCCTGTGCAGCCTGACCCCGGACTTCCAGACCCAGTACGGCTACACCCGCGATGAGCCAGGCGAGGCCAACATGACCCTGGCCTGCAATGCCGTGGGCCAGGCCCATGACTGCCTGTCGCTGACCCTGGAGATGCCGTTCAAGGACCACGACGATGCGCCGAACCCGCGCACCGGCTGGTCGGGTGAGCGCTCCAAGGCGCTGGCCGGGGCGGTGCTTGAGACGTTGCTGAAGATGGTCGGCGATCTGCGCTGAGCTACGCCAGCACTCAGAACTGCACATCCAGAATCACGCTGTCGGTATAGGTCGCCGCCGGCGGCGTGGCCTGGTCGGTGTACACCTTGGCGTTGTAGTTGAACACCTGGCTGCCCGTGCCGGTCCCCGCCCCCGGATTCACTTCGGCATCGCTGCTCGAACGCCGCGCCGCGCCCACCGAGCCCCAGCGCACCGCGCCGGCGCTCTTGAAGATGTCATAGGCCAGGTAGTTATTGGCACTGGACTTCATTCGCCGCCGCCCGCCCGCACCATTCTGCCCGTCATCCAGCCCCACCGTGTAGTTGCTGCCCTTGGTGCACGACACGCTCAAGCTCTGGTTCACCGTGCCGAACCCGGCCACCACCGGTGCGCTGGCGAAACTGATGTTGGGCGTGGAGATCTGGCAGTCGTTGCTTACCGTCAGGCTGACATTGAGGGTATTGCTACCACTGCCAATATCGCGCCCCAGGCAGATACTGCCGATGCCGATACCAGAGCAGTAGTTCCAGCTCCAGGCGACGGTCAGCGTTTCCTGGTACAGGCCGGCGGCGACGTTGCTACCGATCTGTGTACGCAGATAGATCGGTACTGCCTTGGGCGTCGTGCCATTGAGGAGGCCGAGCAGGTCGATGATGCCATTGCGGGCAAAGTCGAAGGCAACGCCCCGGGTGATCGGGTAGTTGACGCTGTTGTCGGCGTACAGGGTGTAGTTGATCACATCGCCGGTCGGGCCGACCAGGCCACCGGAGGCGGGCGTGATGGTTGCGTAGAAGTGGTCATTGCTGGACAGCAGGCTGAGCAGCGAGCCGGTGCACTGCAAGCCGGAATTGGTGGTAGAGGCAGTCTGCACGGTGGTACGTACCAGCGTCGAGTTGACGGTGCCGAACGCTGCTGGCGTGGTGGCCACCGATGAGCACAACGCCCAGGCCGGGCATGGCGCCAGCAACAGGCCAAACAGCAGGCCGTGCCGTTGAACATTCACTGGCACACCAGCGGACCGATCAACGGGATCGGCCCCTCCCCTTCAGGCAGGTCGAACGCCACCTGGCACTGCCCGCCGTCGGCCTTGTCCACCTGCAGGCGATTGTGCGGCGCCAGGTTTTCCAGGTAGACCAGCCCGTCCCAGCCCACCACCGCCTCGACGCCGCTTTCCTGGTGGCGTACACGGCTGCCCAGCTTGAGCTCCTGTTGATTGCCGTCGACCAACATCAGGCTCGCCGCCATCACACGCTTGAGCGGGAACTCCAGCAGGTAGCCACTGCCACGGCGCACCGCCACTCGCTGTTCCACCTGCGGCGCCAGCACATCGGCGGGCAGGTCCATGGGGTCGATCTCGTATTTGCCGCGGTAATAGCCGCTGCTGTAGGGCACCAGCAAGTGGCCATTGCGGTCAGTGCGGCCGATCTGCTGGTTCTCGTAGCGCACCGGCACGTCGGCGTAGCCGCTGGTGCTGACCACCACAAAGGCGTCGTCGATGCGGTTGGCGGCGAACAGCCCCGCATCCATCAGCACCAGCGAACCGCTGGCGTCAGCCCAGCGGGTCATTTCGCCGCTGCTGCCGTAGGCACCCACCTGCAACTGCACCGACTGCAGGCGCCAGGTCAGGTCGGCCTGGCGGTAGTCGTCGCGGTTGCCGCCAGTGGCATAGCCCAGGTTGTAGCCCAGCCCACCACCCACCGGCACCGCCTGGCTGTAGTTGACCCGCTGCAGGTCCTGGCCGTCCTTGCCGCGCTCGGCGCTGAAGGCCAGCGTGCCGTGCAGGTCGAAGGGGATCACCAGTTGCGCCTGCACCGCCCACTGGCTGTCACCGACCTCGCGGTTGGCGGACAGGTACAGGCTGCTGTTGCGCCACAGCGGCTTGCTCCAGCTGAGGTTGATCAGCCGCGTGCGCGTGCCGTCACCAGCGCGCACATCGAAGTAGCCGGCGCCGAGGCTGCCGTAACTGTCCAGGTTCAGGCTCAGGGTCGCCTGCTCGCTGCGCTGGCTCAGGCGCGTGTAGGGGCTGTCGACCCGCGACAGGTCGGCGTAGTCGCCATGGCGCTGCACGCGCTGGTAGTTGAAGCCGATGCGCCGGCTGTTGTACTGGTAGCCCAGCGCCAGCTGCTGGCCTGTATCGCCTTCGAAGCGGCTCTGGGTCACGGCCGCATTGAGCACGCCGAAGGTACCCAGGCGCAGGTTGCCACCCAGGCCACCGAGCATCAGCGACTCGGCGCTCTCGGCATGTGTTTCCACGGTGAAGTAATCGGACAACCCGTGCCGCAGGGTCGCCGAGGCCACACCCGGGCCATAGGCGAAATCGCGCACGGCGTAGTCGCGACGCAGGCTGCCGGCGGCCACCGAGAAGTCCGACAGGCCTTTGGCCAACAGGCTGCTGGTGACATAGAACGGCAAGGTGGTCGACACCTGCCGGCCCAGGGCATCGGTGGTGACCACCACCGCTTCGCCGGCGCCGTTGATGAACGGCACGTTGGTCAGGGTGTAAGGGCCAGGCTGCAACTCGGTACTGCTGCTCTTGTAGCCGTTGATGAACAGGTCCAGCGAGGTCGGCACAGCGGCTTCGCCGGCAAAGGCAGGCAGTGGATAGGTGACCAAGTCGGGACGGGCGCCGAAGTCGCGGGACAGTTGCAGGCCACCCACGCGCACCGAGGTGGTCCAGGGCAGCGCGCCGGTCACCAGGTCGCCAGCCTCATAGGTGAGCAGGCGCTGCTCGTTGGTGTAGCGGAAGGTGCTGTCGTAGCGCAGGAAGCCCTGCCGGCCCTGGGCCTGGGCGCCATTGAACGACTGGCGCCATTGCCCGGTGGTGGAAAAGGTGCCCCAGTCGTCGAACAGGCGCAGCTCGTTCCAGGCGGCCAGGTAGCTGCCGCCCTCATCGGTGTCGTTGAGGTAGGCGTCGTAGTTGAGCAAGGCACCGAAGCTGCTGCGGGCGTCGCTGGCGGGGTAGAGGTTGCGATCACCGACCTGCTGGTCGGGCAGCCAGGCTGGCGGCACCTGCAGCAGCAGGCGCTGGTTCTGGCTGTCATAGTCGCTGTGCAGGCCGGGGATATCGTCCAGGGCCACCTCGCCCTGAGGCTCGCCCGGCAGCCTGACGCCCGCCTCGCGCAGCACCTCGCTGGCCAGGTACAGCCGCCCGGCGCGCTGCTGGACCGGCACCAGCTCAGCCTTTGCCACCTGATTCACCAGCAGGTCGAGGTACAGCGTGGCGTCGGCGATGGCGGCATGTTCCGAGGGCGGCGGCGGCAGCTCGTCGGCCACGCCCAGGCCGGGCCCCAGCACCGCCAGGCCCAGCCACAACCGGTGCGTTGCCACCCGCACCCAGCTCACACACGATTTCCAACCATTACCGGGTCCTCCCTGGCCCCTGTGATCCGTTCAAGCGTGGGTCATTGCCCCTGTTTGATGGCCTGCGCCACCTCCTGGCCGTTGACCCGCCCTTTCAGCACGCTGGCGGCACCCGGCGTGGCCGGTGCCGGCCAGCGCATGCTGGCGCCGGGCAACACATAGCCGAGCAGCCCTTCGACCAATGGCCTGTCCTGGCCAGCCTGCTGCAGCACCACGTCGGTCAGGCGCGCATGCACAGGCCCCGTGTTACGCAGCTCGACATAGGGCTTGCCCTGCACCGTGACCGCGCGCCAGCTCAGCTGCGGCTTGCCCACGCCTTCGGCGCTGCGCTTGCCCTCCGGGTCGGGCTTGCCCCACAGCCCTTCGCCGTAGACGAACAGCGGCACCGAATAACGCATCTGCAGGCGGATCGCCGCCTTCGGCCCTTCGCTGGCGGCATCAGCCGGCAACGGCGAGGGGATTTCGTCGATGATGATGCGGTACGCCTGCTCCTGGCCCGCGGGCGAACTGCCCGTGCGGGTCAGGCGGATCAGTTGCTTCTGGCCCGCCGGGATATTGGCCACCGGCGGGCTGCCGATTATCTCGCGCTGGGCCTGGAACTGCTCCTGGTACTCGCCCTGGCGCCAGGCGAACACCCGCACCTGCAGGCTGGCCGGCGCCGTGCCACGGTTTTCCAGCCACAGCGCACCGGCCTTCTGGTCGGCCTCCAGCACCGGGTCGATCGGCCAGATCAACACCGAAGTGGCCGCGAAAGCCGGTGCACTGGCCAACAGCAGCAGCCCGATGATCCCACGCGCCCAGTTAACGCCTGCCCCCATGCCCCTCTCCTTCTCTGTTATCCGCAGTAGCCTTTCACCAGGTCACCGTCACTTGCACGACATCGGTGTAGGTCCCTGCCGGCAAGGTGCCGGTCAGGGTGGTACGGCCATAGACCGGCAGTTTGATTGCGGTCGGGTCGCTGTAGCTCACCGCCACGCTGCTGCCGATACCCAGGCTCTGGCTGAAACCGGCATCGCGGTATAGCTGGTAGGCCAGCAATTGCGTACCGCCCGAACGCTTGAGGTTGCGCGTGCCGCTGGCGCTGTTCTGGCCGCCGTCCAGGCTCATGCTCAGGGCCACGCCGGGGGTGCACTGAAACGTCACCGTGCTGCCGCCCAGCGAAGTGCTCAGGGTGGCCGTGGACAGTGCCGAGCTGGTGCCGTAGTCGAGCACGCCATAGGCCGTCACGCCGCCGACGACCAGGCAGCCGGCGACGATCTGTGCCGTCACCTGGAAGGTGCTGGTGGTGACCGCGTGGGCGCCCTGAGTCAATGTCAGGCACAAGCCGACCGCCAGTAGCCGCGCAGTGCCTGGCATGGCTCAGAAACTCAGCTCGACCGCCACCGTGTCGGTGTACACCCCGGCCGGCAGGCCGGCTTTACCCCGGGCCTGGCCATACAGGTTGACGGTCTGCGCCACGCCGGTACTGGTCGGCAGGGTGATGGTGCCGTCGATCGCCAACAGCTGGGTGTGCCCGGCGTCGGTGTAGAAGTCGTAGGGCACGAAATTACCCGCGCCATCGGCCAAGGCCCGGGTCCCGCCGGCGGACTGCGAGTCATGGGCGCCGGCACGTACCTTGATCGTCGGCACCGTGCCTGCCGAGCAGAGAATGCTCATGGCTCCGCCACCACCGCCGAGCACCTGGCCATTGGCGGTGGTGAACAGTGAATCCTGGGTGCCGAAGTTGAGGCTGCCGAAATTCAGCCCGGAAGTGCCACCGCTGCCGTTGACCTGGCAGGCAGCGGTCAGGGTCAGGGTCGAGCTGATGGTGCCGGTTACGGTGGCGGCCTGGGCCTGGGCAGCCAGGGCGAGGCCAAGGCTGGCGAGGATGCAGCGGGTGAGGTGCTTGGGCATCAGAATCTCCTTGCGTGTTACCAGTCCAGGGTCACCCTGAGGGTGTCGCGATACAGCCCAGCGGGCAGCGCGCGCGGTTGCGCGACCACCACGCCGTAGATCGGCACGGGCACTTGCTGGGTACTGCTGATGGTGAAGGTACGGGCCTGGCCGATGCCGTAGCGGCTGTTGCCGCCCGGGTCGATGGCCAGCTGGTAGGGAATGAGTTCGCGGCCGTTGCTCAGGCGGCGCACGCCGTCGCTGCCGTTCTGCCCGGCATTGATGCGCACGCTGAACGCGCGTACCTGGGGCGAACAGCTGATCTGCAGGCTGCCCTCGCCGCCGGCCTCGTCAACCCGGCTGGTCAGGGGTTGGTCCCAGGTCGGCCCCCGCGCACCGAAGTCCATCAACCCCGGGTTGCCCAGGGTGGCCGGTTGCGGGTCGCTGCTGATCTGGCAGGCGGCGCTGATCACCAGGCGCGCCTGGATGAAACCGGTGGTGGTGCCGTGGGCCGCGCCACTGGGCAGCAGCAGCGGGCCAAGGGTGAGCAGCAGGATCGAACCACGGTGCAGCGCGTCCATGAGCATGAAGCCTCCCTACCAGGTGACCGTGACTTTGAGCAGATCGGCATACAGGCCAGCGCGGGGCACCCAGGCCAGCTTGTCGATCCGTGCGTAGAGGGGAAGCTCCACCGAGCCGCTGTCCGGCACCCGCGCCGATTGCGCAACGTCCACCGCTAGCGGCTGGCGCCAGGTGGCGTCGCGGTACAGCCGGTAGGGAATCGGTCGAGCTTGGGCATCATGGCTTGCCAGATAGCGCAGCTCGCCGACACCGCCGTGCTGGCCGCCATCCACACGCACCTGGTAGGGGGTATCGGGGTTGCACTCCAGGCGCGGCGGGCGCCGGGCCAGCAGCACGCCACTCAACGGCGCATCGGGGCCATCCAGGCGCGCCGCGCTGCCCAGGTCGATGCGCCCCTGCGCCTGCGGGCCGGCATCGCGTTGCTGGTTGACCAGCATGCACCCGCGCTGCACGCGTACCTGCACTTCGACGAGAAAATCCGCTGCCATGGCGTTGCCACTCAACCACAGGCCCAACAGCATGGCCAGCCAGCGCTCAGTCACCGGTCGATCCTTGTGCGTATAGATTGAGCTTGAGCGTAGCAGCGCGATTGGATCCCAGCCGGGCCAGGCCTATCCCTCTTTGGCATTAATGAAAAGGCCAGGGCTGGCAAAATGCCTGGCGATTGCCGCATTCCGGGCTGCTGGGCACAGGTCGCGCACAACCGCGCTACCGGGAAAATTCAGACGCAGCAATGAAACCCTGGCGCCCGCCACCGTTCAAATAACCAGATTCCGGCAAAGCGGCCGCCATTCTGGTACCGTTCATCCGCCACATCCTGTGCGAACGCATGCACCATGCGTGGACGGGCCCTACAGGAGAGTCCCGTGACGACCGACCATAACCCTCTTGACCAGGCGATCGAACGCTGTGCCCAGGAGCCGATCCAGATTCCAGGCAGCATTCAGCCACAAGGCTTCCTCCTGACTGTCGACGACAGCACATTGCGCGTTCTCCAGGCGAGCGAAAACGTCGATCGATGGTTCGGCCTGCCCGCCAGTGAAATCCTGGGGCAATCGTTCGCCGAACTGGTCAGCGCGGACTTCGACCTGCGCGGCCAACTGGACTACCTGCCGGAGGCGGATGTCTTCCCCTTTCATATCGGCGACGTGCGGCTGCGCCAAGGCGCACCTGACCAGCCCCCCCTGCGCGTGCTCGCCCATCGCCATGACCAGGTGTTGATCCTGGAATTCGAGCCCAGCCAGAAAGCCGATGGGGTCTACAAAGGCGACTATTATCCGTTGGTGCGTGCGTTCGTCAGCTCGTTGCACCAGGCGACCAGCATCGAGGAACTGCTGCTGCACTCGGTACGCCAGATCAAGCGCATCACCGGATTCGGCCGGGTAAAGGCCTACCGCTTCGATAGCGAAGGCAATGGCACCGTCCTGGCCGAATCAGTCGACCCCGGTTACCCGAGTTACCTGGGCCTGAGCTTCCCGGCCTCCGACATCCCTCGCCAGGCCCGGGAGCTCTACCGCATCAACCGTATCCGCCTGATCGAAGATGCCAACTATCAGCCTTCACCCTTGCTCCCTGCGCTCAATCCCCTGACCGGCAAGCCGCTGGACATGAGTTTCGCCGCCTTGCGCAGCGTGTCGCCCGTTCATTTGCAGTACATGCGCAACATGGGCACCCTGGCCTCCATGTCGCTGTCGATCGTGGTCGACGGACAACTGTGGGGGTTGGTGTCCTGCCACCACGAACGACCGCGGCAAGTGGATGTCCAGACCCGCACAGCCTGCGAATTGCTGGCCAGTGTCCTGTCGCTGCAGCTCGAATCGCGCGAGTCCCACGAGCGCACCCGTACCCTGCTCGACCTGCGCGAACGCATCGTGCGCATGTTGGCAGCGATGGCTGACCATGACAGCGTGAGCCTGGGCCTGCTCGAACAGCCCGAGGTATTGCTCGCGTTCGCCGGGGCCAACGGCGCGGCCATCATCAGCGCTGAACGCTGCGACCTGATCGGCGAGACGCCTACAGCGGCGCAGGTCAATGCCCTGGTGCACTGGCTGGGGCAACGCGGCGACGAGGTGATATTCCACACCGACAACGTGAGCCGTGACATCGAAGAACTGCCGGAGCTCGCAAGTCGAGTCGGCGGTATCCTGGCGGTCGCCATCTCGCAACTCCATTCGCATTACCTGGTATGGTTCCGCCCGGAACAGGCACGCTTGGTCAACTGGGCCGGGCAGCCGGAAAAAGCCATCAGTCCGCAGGGGCATCTGAGTCCACGTCATAGTTTCGACCGTTGGCAGGAAGAAGTACGTGGGTTCAGCGCTCCGTGGGACTCACTCGTCATCGATGGCGTGCTTGAACTGCGCATGGCCGTGTTGGGTATCGTCTTGCGCAAGGCCGAGGAGCTCGCACAGCTGACTGGAGAGCTCAAGCGGTCCAACAAGGAACTCGAAGCCTTTTCCTACAGCGTTTCCCACGATCTGCGCGCGCCCCTGCGCCACATTGCCGGCTACACCGAACTGCTGAACGAGATCGAGGGCGAGCATCTCAGCGAACGTGGTCGACGCTTCCTGTCCCATATCGATGAGGCGGCACGATTCGCCGGCTCGCTGGTGGACAATCTTCTAAACTTCTCGCAAATGGGGCGCTCGGCGCTGCGCTTGGCGGACGTCGATCTCAACACCTTGGTGCACGCCATCCGCCAAGAGCTCGAGCCCGATTACCAGGGGCGCGACATCGTCTGGGCTATCGCTCCACTGCCAGTCGTCATCGGGGATCCGGCGTTCATAAACATGGCCCTGCACAACCTCGTCGCCAACGCCATCAAATACACCCGCGGACGCGCCCCTGCGCGAATCGAGATTGGCGCCATGCAACACGAGCAGGAAACCGAGGTGTATGTGCGCGATAATGGCGTGGGCTTCGACATGGCCTATGCCAACAAGCTGTTCGGTGTGTTCCAGCGCCTGCATCGCATGGAAGAGTTCGAAGGGACCGGCATCGGCCTGGCCAGCGTGCGCCGCATCATCGAGCGCCACGACGGCAGGGTCTGGGCTGAGGGCCAGGTCGGCCAGGGCGCCAGCTTCCATTTCACCCTCCCTCGCCATCAACCGCATTCCTGAGGCACTTGCACGTATCATGCTCAAACCCATTCTGCTGGTCGAAGACAACCCCAGAGACCTGGAGTTGACCCTCCTGGCGCTGGAACGCAGCCAACTGGCCAACGAAGTCATCGTGCTTCGTGATGGCGCCGAAGCGCTGGATTACCTCCTACGACGCAATAGCTACGCCGGACGTGACGATGGCAATCCGGCCGTATTGCTGCTGGACCTGAAACTGCCCAAGGTCGACGGCCTGGAAGTACTCAAGCAAGTGCGCGACACCGCCGAACTGCGCAGTATCCCGACGGTCATGCTGACGTCCTCGCGAGAGGAGCCCGACCTGTTGCGTGCATACGAACTGGGTGTCAACGCCTACGTGGTCAAGCCCGTCGAGTTCAAGGAATTCGTCGCCGCCATCTCTGATCTTGGCGTGTTCTGGGCAGTGCTCAACGAGCCACCGCCGGGTTCCCTGCGCTTGAACAGGCGCGGCAGCAATTGAGACATCCGACGATGCAAGGCGCACCCCTGAGGCTGCTGCTGGTCGAAGACAGCTCGATGGACGCCGAACTCACGGTGCTTTGCCTGGAGCGCAGCGGGCTGCAGGTCCAGTCGCGTCTGGTGTACGACCATGTCGGCGTGGAACATGCCCTGCGCGAAGGCAGCTACGACTTGATCCTGTGCGACTGCGTGCTCCCGGGGTCATCGGGCACCGACGTACTGGCCATCGCCCAGCGCCTGTCCCCCGACCTGCCGTTCATCTTCCTCTCCGGCATCTATGGCGAAGAACACGCGGTCGAGATGATCCGCCTGGGCGCCACCGACTATGTGCTGAAGAAGAACCTGCCCCTGCTGCCCAAGGCAGTGCGCCGTGCCTTGACAGAAGTGCATGAGCGCCAGCGCCGGCGCCGCGCCGAGGAGGCACTGGCCGACGTCGAAGCCCGCGCACGCATCGCCATCGACGCGGCGGGCATGGGCACCTGGGAGTTTCGCCCCCAGGATGGACTGCTACTGTGGGATGACCGTTGCAAAACCTTGTTCGGCCTGCCCACCGATACGCAGATGAGCCTCGAGGTATTCTACGAGGGTATTCTTCCCGAAGACGTGCCTCAGGTACGCGAGGCCGTGGAGCAAGCCATGCGCCCGGACAGCGACGGGTTGTACCGCGTCGAGTTCCGTATCGCCCAACCCAATGGCCTGGAACCGCGCTGGTTGCTTTCCAGCGGTCAGACCCAGTTCGTCGATGAGCGCTGCGTGCGCTTTTCCGGCGTACTGCAGGACATCCACCAGCAACGTCAGGCCACCCGCGCCCTGGAACAGCTCAACGAGATGCTGGGCGAACGGGTCGAGCGGCGTACCCGTGAGCGCGATCGTGCCTGGGAACTGTCCCAGGACCTGCTGGCAGTGCTGAACCACGACCTTACCCCCGTCACTCTGAACCCGGCGTGGGAAGCCAGCCTGGGTTTCACCCGGGAGCGCCTGGGTCAGACGTCGTTGCTGCATCTGGTCCCCGAGTCCGATCAGCCTGCCCTGCTCGGCGAACTGGCGGCCTTGTCGTCGGGCAATACCAGCGCCCGCTTCGTCGGGCGCATCCTGCACGCCAATGGCCACCCTCGCTGGCTTTCCTGGGTGGTGGTTCCCGACGACAGGCTGCTGTACGTGGTCGCACGCGATATCACCAGCGAGCGCGAGGCGACGCTCGAACTGGCCAAGGCCAACGAATCCCTGCGCCAACAGATTGCCGAACGTGAACGTATAGAAGCGACGTTGCAGCAGATGCAGCGCCTCGAGGCGGTCGGCCAGCTCACCGCGGGTGTCGCGCACGACTTCAACAACCTGCTGACGGTCATCCTCACCGGCGCCAGCTTCCTCCAGCGGGACCTGGAAAAAGGCTCGCTGGACAAGGCCAGCACGCGCTTGCAGCATATCCGCGAAGCGGGCGAGCGTGGCGCGAAGCTGACCGCGCAATTGCTGGCATTCTCTCGCAAGCAGCGGCTGGAGCCGGTAGCGGTCAATCTGAACCGCACCCTGTCCGGGCTGGAAGAGCTGCTGCGACGCACCCTGGGCGGCAATATCTCGGTGCGGTTGGACCTCGATCCCCTCCTGTGGCAAGCCCTGACTGACCTGACCCAGACCGAAATGATCATCCTCAACCTGGCCATCAATGCGCGAGACGCAATGCCCGATGGCGGCCAACTGACGCTGGCCACGCGCAACGACAGGGTCAGCAATCGCCCACTGCGCCCCGAGGACCCGGAACCGGGCGAATACGTGGTGCTGTCGATCCGCGATACCGGCTGCGGCATGAGTGAGGAGGTACTGGCCAAGGTCTTCGAGCCATTCTTCACCACCAAGGACATCGGCAAAGGTTCAGGCCTGGGCTTGGCCCAGGTGTTCGGGTTCGCCAAGCAGTCTGGCGGCGGCGTGCGCATCGATACCGCTCCGAGTCGCGGCACCCAGGTCAGTGTCTACCTGCCTGCGGTGCATCAAGCAGAGACGCTGACAACCCATGAACAGAGCGCGCCGCCTGTGTTCACGCAACCGGGCGGTGTGCGCAGCGTACTGCTGGTGGATGACGACCACCTGGTACGTGAAATGATGAGTGACGTCCTGCTTCGTCAGGGCTATCAGGTGCGCCAGGCGCAGAACAGCGAACAGGCGCTGGCATTGCTCGACGATCAGGTTGAGCTACTGCTCACCGATTTCGCCATGCCGGAATTCAATGGCGCGCAACTGGCGCATGCGGCGCGCCAGCGCTTCCCTGGCCTGCCCGTGGTAATTCTGACCGGTTATGCCGAGTTGCAGGGGCTGGAACTGCCCGGCAGCCTGGTCATTCAGAAACCGGTGAGCGAACAGGTATTGGCCCAGGCACTGGCCGATCTGCTGGAAAAGAGGTAGGCAGAAACGAAAAAATCGCCGAAAGGCGATTTGGGGGGATAAATAGCTTGGTGATGGCAGGGGCGGCTGGATTCGAACCAACGCATGGCAGGATCAAAACCTGCTGCCTTACCGCTTGGCGACGCCCCTATATCGGCTGTGGCAAGTGACTGGCACTGCCTGGCTGACAATCCCTGGCAACTCCGTGTGTCGTCGCTCTGGAATGGCCGGCACTTTAACAAGCTTTTTTCCAAGTGCAAAGCTTTTTTTTTAAAAAAACGCAGAAAAACAGCAAGTTAGTCAGTCACCCAGCTGTTCGCGCGCTTCCACGGAGGGGGCTTGGGACCGCCCGCCCAGGTCTTCCCCGGGTACTGCAGTGGCCTCGCGGATACGGATTATACAACCACTCGTCGTAATTGCGCCGCTTCGCCTCAACACAATCGCGTTCCGCCATTCCAATCAGATAGATCCCACCGGCGCATTACAAGGAGGACGCCATGCCCGTTTCCCATGACCTCTACCAGGACCTGCACTACCCGCGCGAAATCGTCCAGCAGCGGCGGCAGCACGACCTAAAACTCGACCGCCTGCTGGACGAATACATGGACATCGACAACCAGGTGCTGGCAGCCGAGTCGATCTCGGCAGGCAACTTTGTGGACGAAGACCTGCGTCACCTCAAGGAACGCCGCCTGGCGGTGAAGTACCTGATCGAGCGGCAACTCGAGCAAACGTCCTGACCTATCGCCTTTCGCGATCGGTGCCCGACACATTCTCGATTGGTCAAAATGCCTGGCATCGCGCAAGCTGCGCCCTGCCCCAGACTCGGCCCGAGGAGCCTGCCAATTGCCCACCTGGATTCCCGCGCCCTTGCGCCAGATTCGCCAGCGCCTGCGCTGTGCCCCAGCCAAGGCCCCCACCTTGTTGACCCACTTCCAGAACATGGCAACCGCGCGTGGCTATGCCCTGAGCGACGGGCAGCTTCAGGTGATCGAGGCAATGGCCGGTCTGTTGGGCAGCCTCGACGCAGGCCCGCCGCGCAGCCTGTACCTGCACGGTGCAGTCGGCCGCGGCAAGAGCTGGCTGCTCGATGGCTTCTTTCAGGCAGTGCCGACGGCGGCCAAGCGCCGCCTGCACTTTCACGATTTCTTCGCCCGCCTGCATCAGGGCATGCACCATCACCGGGCCCAGGCCGATGCCCTGGGGGCCACTCTCGACGCACTGCTGGGCCACTGCCAGGTCCTGTGTTTCGATGAGTTCCATGTCCATGACATCGGCGACGCCATGCTGCTCACCCGGCTGTTCGATGCGCTGTTCGCCCGACGCGTGGTCTTGCTGCTCACCTCCAACTATGCCCCTGAAGGGCTACTGCCCAACCCGCTGTACCACGCGCGCTTCTTGCCGGTGATCCGCCTGATCAACCGCCATATGCAGGTGCTGGAGGTAGCTGGAGATACCGACTTTCGCAGCCTGCCGGCCAATCGCGAACACCAGCGCTTTACCCAGGGGCACTATGTCTGGCCGGGCGATGCGCGGCAACGTACGGCGCTGCGGGTGCCCACACCGCAGAGGGTGCGGCTGGAGATCAACCAACGGCCCCTGCGGGCGCTGGCCAGCGAGGGGCGTCAAGTGATGTTCAGCTTTGACGATCTGTGCGAACAACCGACCGCAGTGATTGATTACCTGGCCCTGGCCGAGCGTTATGATCGTTGGATCATCGACGGCCTGGATGACCTGGCCGCGTGCTCCCTGGCGGCCCAGCAGCGCTTCGTCAACCTGGTGGATGTGCTCTACGACCAGGACCGGGAGGTGCTGGTGATCGGCAAGCAGGCGCTGGACAAGAGCCTGGGCGGCGCCATCGCCGACCTGATGCGGACACGCAGCCGCCTGGGTCAGTTGCACCAGCAAGGGCCAGCCTGAGCGCTTCAATGGCGACGCTTGGCGGCGATGAGACCGCGCCCGCTAGGCCGGCACGGCCGGCTGTTGCTCCACCAGCAACCAGCCCCCCTGCCCGTCCACCTCAAGACAATGGGAATGGAACCCCGCCAGGGTGCTGCGGTGCCCGACGCTGACCAGCAGCGTCGCCGGCAACACCTCACGCAGCAGCGAATACAACGCATGCTCCAGCCCTTCGTCCATCGCCGAGGTGGACTCGTCGAGGAACACCACCTGCGGCCGGTTGAACAGCACCCGGGAGAAAGCCAGGCGCTGCTGTTCGCCCAGCGACAAAATGCGCGACCAGTCACGCGGCTCGTCCAGTCGCTCAGCCAGGTGAGCAAGATTCACCTGGCGCAAGGCCTGTTGCATGCGCGCATCATCCCCAGACTCGCCCGGCGCCGGATAGGCGATGGCGGTGCGCAGGTCCCCCAACGGCAGGTACGGACGTTGCGAGAGGAATAACGCCTGTGTCCCCAGAGGGCGCCTGACCTCACCGTCGGCATAGGGCCACAGGCCCGCCAGGGCGCGCAGCAAGGTGGTCTTGCCGCTGCCCGAAGGTCCCTTGATCAGCAGCGCCTGGCCGCTGTGCAGGTTCAGGTCGAGATCGGCGATCAGCGCGTGGCCGTCGGGCCGGCGCACCTGCAAACCATGAATGCCCAGCGCGAGCGCTTGGTCCACCGTGGCCACGCGTGGCAAATCGCTGGCCTGCTGGTTGGCCTCGAGAAACCCGGTAAGGCGGTCGAGGGTGGCGCGATACTGGGCGAAGGTGTCGTAGGACTCTCGGAAGAACGACAATGAATCCTGCACCTGGCCAAAGGCCTGGGCGGTCTGCATCACGTCGCCGAGCTTGATCGCGCCACTGAAAAAGCGCGGCGCCTGGAGGATGAACGGGAACACCACCGCCACCTGGCTGACGCCCAGGTTGAAACCGCTGAACTTGAGGTTCCGGAATACTAGAGCCCAGGCATTGCCGATCAAGGCGAAGAAACGCCCGAGCAAGGTGCCGCGCTCCACCTGCGCGCCCTGGTAGAAGGCGATGTTCTCGGCGTTCTCGCGCAGGCGCATAAGTGCATAGCGGAAGTTGGCGGTGAGTTTTTCGTTGAGAAAATTCAGGCGGATCAGCGGCTGGCCGAGGCGAAAGGCGATCCAGGTGGCGATCAGCACATAGATGTAAACGGCAAACACCATCGCCCGGGGGATTTCGATGCCAGCCACTGCCAGTGGCGCCGACAGGCCCCACAGAATGCCGGTGAATGCCACCAACGACACCACCGCACTAACCGCCCCCAGCGCCAGCGCAACCGAACCTGTGACGAAGTTGTTCACATCCAGTTCAATACGCTGGTCGGGGTTGTCCACGGGCTCTGCGAGGAACTGCCCGCGGTAGTAGGCATCGCCGTGCATCCAGTCGGCGGTCAGGCGCTCGGTGAGCCAAACCCGCCAGCGAATGTTGAAGGCCTGGGTCACATAGAAGGTAAACAGCGAACGCAGTACATGGATGGTCGCCAGCACCGCGAACACCCCGAGCATGTACCAGAACGCAGTCTGGTCCAGGGCCTGCAAGGCACTGTAGAAACCGTTGTACCAGAACGAGAACAGCACGTTCAGCCGCACCGCGAACAACGTCAGCACCAGCAGCAGGGCGAAGGCCAGCAAGGGCCGCCAACTACGACGCAAACTGAAGTAGGGCCCGGCCAGTTGCCAGAACTGCGCGCCCCAGCGGGTATGGCGTACCGCCAGCAACGCAGTGGCGGTGAAACAGACAAGGGTGACCAACGAGGCGATCGCCAGCCAGCTCAGGCTTGCTTGCAAGGCCTGGTGCCAGTTCATGTCCATGGAGGGCTTCCGTCAGGGTATTTTTGCGAGCGTAGCACCGGCTACTCGTTAACCCTGCGAACATGACGGACATTTCATCCAGGCCATGCGCTGCGCCGACATCTGTGCAGGACGTGTCCAGGCGCGGATAATCGCGGCACCTTCATCGCAGAGCCCCACCATGCATATTCGCCTTGCTGGACTACAGGACCTGCCGGCACTGATCGCCATTGACACCGTTACCCGCCAAGACCCGCAGCGTGCCGAGCAGATCGCCGACTGGCTCGGGCAGTACCGTTGCCTGGTGGCAGAGATACAAGGCAAGGTGGCCGCCTATGCGGTGATGCACCGGCACTTCTTCGGCTGTGCGTTCATCGAGATGCTGATGGTTGGCGAAAACCATCGGCGCGCTGGGCTGGGAGCTGCGCTGCTGGCCTGCATACAAGCCGATTGCCGTGGGCAGAAGCTGTTCACCTCGACCAATCGCTCCAATGCGCCGATGCGCCGCTTGCTGGAGCGCCAGGGCTTCGTCGCAAGCGGTGTAGTCGAAAACCTCGACGAAGGGGATCCGGAGCAGATCTATTGCTGGAGATTGGATCAAAGTGAGCGCCCGCCGGTGGCCACAGGGCACCGCTGACGCGGCGCATCGCCGACAAGCCGGCTCCCACAACGACCGCATCAGCCTCAAGCCATCCTGCAGCAGCAGGCGAGCTACGCCAAAGCCTCCCGCACCTTGGGGTCGAGCCCCTCGCCTGCATGGGCCTCGATCCACTCCAGCAACTGCCGGCGCATGGCCGGCGTCCAGAAGCTCTGCAGATGCTGCCTCACCCCCTGCACCGCCTTGGCATGATCCGGCTCACTGTCGAAGTAATGGCCGATCTGGTTAGCCATCCTCACCAGGTTGTCGCTGCTCATCGACGCACCTCCGCCTTTTCTGCCTGACGCCGCTCCTTGAGCAAGCGCCGCTGCTCGTCACTGAAGCTCTGGTAGCGCTTCTGCCATTCCGACGGCTGGAACACCTTCACCACCTCCACTGCGGTGACTTTGTATTCCGGGCAGTTGGTGGCCCAGTCGGAGTTGTCGGTGGTGATCACGTTGGCCCCCGACTCGGGGAAGTGGAACGTTGTATACACCACCCCCGGGGCCACCCGGCTGCTGACCCTGGCACGCAGCACGCTCTGGCCGGCGCGGCTGCCCACGCCCACCCAGTCGCCGTCGGCGATGCCACGGATCTCGGCGTCGCTGGGGTGGATCTCCAAGCGGTCTTCGTCGTGCCAGGCGACGTTGCTGGTGCGCCGGGTCTGCGCGCCGACGTTGTACTGGCTGAGGATGCGCCCGGTGGTCAGCAACAGCGGATAGCGACTGTTGACCTTCTCGTCGGTGGGCACATAGCCGGTGAGCATGAAGCGGCCCTTGCCGCGCACGAACTGCTCGATGTGCATGGTCGGCGTACCATCGGGGGCGGCGTCGTTGCAGGGCCACTGCAGGCTGCCGTGGCGGTCGAGCTCGGCATAGCTGACCCGGCGGAAGGTCGGGGTCAGGCGGGCGATCTCGTCCATGATCTGCGACGGATGCTGGTAGTCCATGTGATAGCCCAGGGCGTCGGCCAAGGCCAGGGTCGCCTCCCAGTCGGCCTTGCCGGCCAGCGGTTCCATGACCTTGCGCACCCGCGAGATGCGCCGCTCGGCATTGGTGAAGGTGCCATCCTTTTCAAGGAACGAGCTGCCCGGCAGGAACACATGGGCGAACTTGGCCGTCTCGTTGAGGAAGATGTCCTGTACCACCACGCATTCCATCGCCAACAGCGCGGCAGTGACGTGCTGGGTGTTGGGGTCGCTCTGGGCGATGTCTTCACCCTGGCAGTACAACGCCTTGAAGCTGCCGTCCAGCGCAGCCTCGAACATGTTCGGAATGCGCAACCCCGGGTCAGGTTGCAGGGTCACGCCCCAGGCCTGCTCGAACTCGGCGCGCACGCTTTCGTTGGAGATATGCCGGTAGCCGGGCAACTCGTGGGGGAACGAACCCATGTCGCACGAGCCCTGCACGTTGTTCTGCCCGCGCAGCGGGTTCACCCCCACTCCTTCGCGGCCGATGTTGCCGGTGGCCATGGCCAGGTTGGCGATGCCCATTACCGCGGTGCTGCCCTGGCTATGCTCGGTCACGCCCAGGCCATAGTAGATCGCCGCATTGCCGCCGGTGGCGTACAGCCGGGCGGCGGCGCGAATCTGCTCGGCGGGCACGCCACACACCGGGCCAAGCAGTTCAGGGGCGTTGTCGGGTTGGGCGACGAAATCGCGCCAGCGTGCGAAATCCTCGGTCTCGCAGCGGGCATCGATGAAGCGCTGGTCGAGCAGGCCCTCGGTGACGATCACATGGGCCAGGGCATTGAGCATGGCCACGTTGGTGCCTGGACGCAGTTGCAGGTGCAATTCGGCACGGGCATGCGGCGAGTCGACCAGGTCGATACGCCGCGGGTCGATGACGATCAATCGCGCACCCTGGCGCAGGCGGCGCTTGAGCTGCGAGCCGAACACCGGGTGGGCGTCGGTGGGGTTGGCGCCGATCACCAGCACCACGTCGGCCAGCATCACCGAGTCGAAGCTCTGGGTGCCGGCGGACTCCCCCAAAGTCTGCTTGAGGCCGTAGCCGGTGGGCGAATGGCAGACCCGCGCGCAGGTGTCGACGTTGTTGTTGCCGAAGGCCGTGCGCACCAGTTTCTGCACCAGGTACGCCTCTTCGTTGGTGCAGCGGCTGGAGGTGATCCCACCGATCGAATCTCGCCCGTACTTGAGCTGGATGCGCCGCAACTCGCTGGCGGCATAGGTGACTGCCTCATCCCAGCTGACCTCTTGCCACGGGTCTTCCAGGCGTTTGCGAATCATTGGCTTGGTGATGCGGTCCGGATGCGTGGCATAGCCCCAGGCGAAGCGGCCCTTGACGCAGGCATGGCCGTGGTTGGCGCCGCCATTCTTGTCCGGGACCATGCGCACCAGCTGGTCGCCCTTCATCTCGGCGCGGAACGAGCAGCCCACGCCGCAATAGGCACAGGTGGTGATTACCGCGCGCTCGGGCTGGCCGAGCTGGATCAGGCTTTTTTCGCTCAGGGTCGCCGTCGGGCAGGCCTGCACGCAGGCGCCGCAGGACACGCATTCGGAGCTGAGGAAATCGTCACCGCCGGCCGCCGCCACCCGCGAGTCGAAACCGCGCCCGGTGATGGTCAGGGCGAAGGTGCCCTGGATGTCTTCGCAGGCCCGCACGCAGCGGCTGCAGACAATGCACTTGCTCGGCTCGTAGTCGAAGTACGGGTTGGACACATCCTTGCCTTCGCCCAGGTGATTGGCGCCGTCGTAGCCATAACGTACCTCGCGCAAGCCGACCTGGCCGGCGACGGTCTGCAGTTCGCAGTTGCCGTTGGCCGAACAGGTCAGGCAGTCCAGCGGATGGTCGGAGATATACAGTTCCATCACGTTGCGGCGCAGATCGGCCAGGCGTGGCGTCTGCGTGCGCACCACCATGCCCTCGCCTACCGGGGTGGTGCAGGACGCCGGGTAGCCGCGCATGCCGTCGATCTCGACCATGCACATGCGGCACGAGCCGAAGGCCTCGAGGCTGTCGGTGGCGCACAGTTTGGGGATGCTGGTGCCGAGCATGGCCGCGGCGCGCATCACCGAGGTACCGGCGGGCACGCTGATCGCACGGCCGTCGATGACCAGGCTGACCTGCACCTCGCTGATGCGTTGCGGGGTACCCAGGTCGAGGTCGCTGCTGGGGTCGAAGTAATTGATCATTGCGCGGCCTCCAGGCCGAAATCGGCGGGGAAGTGCTTGAGGGCGCTGACCACCGGATACGGGGTCATCCCGCCCATGGCGCACAGCGAGCCGTACTGCATCGTGTCGCACAGGTCGCGCAGCAACCCCGCCTGGCTTTCGCGGTAGGCCGGGTCGGTGCTGGCGATCAGCCGATCGACCACTTCCATGCCGCGGGTCGAACCGATCCGGCACGGCGTGCACTTGCCGCAGGATTCTTCGGCGCAGAACTGCAGGGCGAAGCGAGCCATGCCGGCCATGTTCAGGGTATCGTCGGCCAACACCACACCGCCGTGGCCGAGCATCGCGCCAATGGCGGCGAAGGCCTCGTAGTCCAGCGGCGTGTCGAACTGTCCAGGCGGCACCCAGGCACCCAGCGGGCCGCCGACCTGCGCCGCCTTGATCGGCCGGCCACTGGCGGTTCCGCCACCGTAGCCTTCCACCAGCTCCCGCAAGGTCAGGCCGAAAGCGCGCTCCACCAACCCACCCTGGCGGATATTGCCGGCCAGCTGGAACGGCAAGGTGCCGAGCGAGCGGCCCATGCCGAAGTCGCGGTAATAGGCCGCGCCCTTGGCCAGGATGATCGGTACCGAGGCCAGGGTGAGCACGTTGTGCACCAGCGTCGGTTGGCCGAACAGGCCCTCCAGCGCCGGCAGCGGCGGCTTGGCCCGAACGATGCCACGCTTGCCCTCCAGGGACTCGAGCAACGCGGTTTCCTCGCCACAGATATAGGCACCCGCGCCGACCCGCACCTCCAGGTCGAAGGCCACGCCGCTGCCGGCGACATCCAGGTAACCGGCCTCGCGAGCCAGCAGGATCGCCTCGTTGAGCACACGCACGGCATCGGGGTACTCCGAGCGCACATAGATGTAGCCCTTGCTCGCTCCCACAGCGAGGCCGGCGATGATCATGCCCTCGATCAGCAGGAACGGGTCGCCCTCCATCAACATACGGTCGGCGAAGGTACCAGAGTCGCCCTCGTCGGCGTTGCACACCACGTACTTCTGCGCGGCCGACGCCTGGCGCACGGTGCGCCACTTGATGCCCGCCGGGAAGGCCGCGCCACCTCGGCCACGCAGGCCCGAATCGAGCACCGCCGCGACCACTTCGTCGCCGTCCAGCAACGTGGCCTGGCGCAGCCCCTCGAACCCACCGTTGGCGTGGTAGTCATCCAGCGACAGTGGCCGGGTGATGCCGGCTCGGGCGAACAACAGGCGCTGCTGGGTTTTCAGGTAGGGAATGTCCTCGACCGGCCCCAGCGCCAGCGCATGGCCGGCGTGGTCGCCCGCCAGGGCATCGAGCAAACCGGGGATATCCTCGGGCGCGACCGGCCCGAAGCCCAGCCGGCCTTGCGCGGTGTCCAGCTCCACCAGCGGCTCCAGCCAATACAGGCCACGGGAGCTGGTGCGCTTGATGCCTAGCGGCAGGTTGCGCTGCGCGGCCTCGTGGGTCAGTGCCTCGGCCACCTGATCGGCGCCCGCTGCCCGGGCCAGCGAATCACAGGAGATGCACAGGCTCAACATGCCTTGACCTCCTCTCGGCAGCTCGCCACCAGCGCCCGCAGGCGTTCCGGGGTGACGCGGGCGTGGAGCTGGCCGTCGAGTTCCAACGCCGGCGAGCAGGCACAGGCACCCAGGCAGTACACCGGGCGCAGGTCGAGCGCCCCGTCTTCGCTGCGGCCGTGATCATCCATCCCGAGCTGCTCGCGCAATTGCGCGGCCAGTGCCTCGGCGCCACGGCTCTGGCAGGACTCGGCGCGGCACAGGCGCAGGGTATGGCGAGCCGGCGGCGTGGTACGAAAATCGTGGTAGAAGCTGAGCACCCCGCGCACCTCGGCCTGGCTGAGGTTAAGGGCATGGGCGATCTCGCCGACGGCGATGTCGGGGATGTAGCCGGCGCCGGCCTGGATGGCGTGGAGGATCGGCAACAAGGCGCCGGGGTTGTCCTTTTCACGGGCCAGGACACGCTGGATCAGAGGCAGGTGGTTCAACTCATCAGGCATACAGCGGACCTCGGCAACCCGGCCCGGCCCTGATCGCGGGCCAGTGTCCGGCTGTGTTCAGCTGCGGTGCGCCGGCTGCGTCACGGTAGCGGCAGCCGGGCACCCTCCTTGCCTGTGGCCGGGCGTCTTGCTGCGCTCGGTCCACGGGCATCCTCAGAGCATGGCAGCTATTGCGCGAAGAGGTTGTGCGCGGGCGACCCGGCGCGTCCTGAAACCGACCATTGGAGGGGAGCGGAGCGGCCCCCGCATAGGCGGCCCTGACAGTCAGTCCACGACCACATGCGGCACGAACCGCGAGCTGTCCTTGGTGATCAGGGTGTCGTCTTCACGAATGCCGATCCCCGAGGCCAGATCACCGACCACCCACGAGCCGATCAGGGTGTAGCTGTCACCGAATTTTGGCAAAGGCGCGAAACCTTGCAGGATATACGGCGCATCATCGTAGGGCCCGTCCTCGAACACCCGCTGGTCATCGGTCGTGCGAATGTCCACATTGGCCCCCTCGCGGGAGAAATACGGCTTACGCACCCAGCCCTTGGGCACCGGCCGCCGTGGGTCTTCGTCGAGGAAGGCCGGCAACAGGTTCGGGTGGCCCTCATGCCATTCCCACAACAACGGCAGGATGCCTTTGTTGGAGATCAGCGACTTCCACGCTGGCTCGACGAACTGGGTATCGCAACCGGCGATGGCCTGGCCGAAGTCCTCGTGGAAGATATGCTCCCAGGCGTGCAGCTTGAACAGGCGCGGGATCGGTCGGCCTTCGAGGTCGACGAAACGCCCCTGGTCGTTCAGGCCGATATCCTCCAGGTCGATATGCCGGGTGCTGATACCCACGTGCCCGGCCATCTTGCGCAGGAAATCCGTGGTGCCGCGGTCCTCGATCGAGCCGCCGATGGCCGAGAAGTAGAACGGGCTTTCACGTTCGAAGGCGGCAAAGGCCCGCACCAGGTCTTCAGCCAGGGTGTTGAACTGGCTGGCATGGGCCGGCAGCACGCCGCGCTCGATCTGCTGCTCAAGCCAGATCAGCTGGAACGCCGCGGCTTCGTACAGCGAGGTCGGCGTGTCGTAGTTGGCCTCGATCAGCTTGGCCGGGCCCGTGCCGTCGTAGCTGAAGTCGAAACGCCCGTAGAGGTGCGGATGCCCCTCCTGCCACGAACGGCGCACCAGGTCGAAGAACGCCGGCGGAATCGCCAGGCGGGTCATCAGCGCTTCGCTGTCGACGATGCGCGCCACCGCGTCCAGGCACATCGCGTGCAGCTCCTGGGTGGGCGCCTCCAGGTCACGGCTGACCTGGGCCTCACTGAACTGGTAGTAACCGCGCTCGTCCCAGTAGCGCTCGCCGTCGATGGTGTGGAAGGCGAAGCCCTCACGCTCGGCGGTTGTGCGCCAATCCGGGCGTTCGTCGCAGTGGACCTTGCGCATGCTCAACCGCCGAAACTGAAGCCGCCGCTGCTCTTGCCGCCCCAGCCGCTGCGCGCAGTGGCCTGGCTGCCGAAGCCGCCACGGGAGATCGACGAGGACACGCTGGAGCGGGTCGAGGTTCTGGACTTGTAGCTGCTACCGCTGGAGCTGCCGGAGTAATAGCTGCTGTAGCTGCCGCCGCTCTGCTGGGCCTGGTCGGAGCGCTCGAAGCGCTTGCCTTGGTCGATCTGCTGGCCGAGGGTGGTAGTGCGGTAGCCACCGCTACTGTCACGGTACTGGTAGACCGGCTGCGAGTAGTACTGGCGATTGCCGCCGCTGAGCACCTGGCCAAGCAGCAGGCCGGTCAGCAGGCCGTTGAAATTGCTGCCGCCGCTGCTGGCCTGGCCGCTGTTCTCGACCTGGGCGCGGGCCGCATCGACCTGTGACTGGCTGACCTCGCCCGATACCGCCAGCTCGAAACCACCGAGGCGCGGCATGTAGCGGTTGTCGCTGGTGACCTGGCAGTAGTCCGGCACGAAATCGGCCTCGCACGCCGCCTTGTCGCCATAGGTCGGCGCGACCCGACGGTGATCGGCCAACGCCTCCATATAGGCATCGGAACACACGTCCACCGGCATCTTGTCATCGACACAGGCCTGGACGGTGGTGTAGTTGCTGCGCTTGCTGACCGTGTAGGTCTCCTCGGGCGCGCTGCACGCGGTGAGCGCCAGCGGCAGGGAACTGGCCAGCACCAGCTTGACGGAACTGCGTCTCATGTATGGCTCCTTGCGCGCAAACGGCTCAGACCGACGGGGTCATGCAGGCCGAATTGAGGAAGCCCACGCTGATCGCCACGGCGGCGGCGTAGATCGCGGCGGCCATTTCGCCCTTGGCGATGCGGCTGGCCAACCCCTTGAGCACCAGGCTGGTGATGGCGAAGGCGAGCAGTTGCACCACGGCGGCGATCACCACCCAGACCACGAAGTCGAGCAGGCTGACGCTGTAGGCGATGATGTTGCTGGCCGGCAGCGAGAAGCCGATCAGCGCGCCGCCCAGGGCGATGGCCGCAGCGCTGTTGTTGTCGCGGATCAGGGCGAATTCGCGGTGCGGGGTGAGGTGCGTGTAGATGAACTGGAACAGCCAGAAAAGCACCAGCGCCACGCTGATGTAGAGAATGAAGCCGATCACTGCCTGGGCGTTGAGCGACATGCGAAGTGCGTCGAGCATGGTGAATCCTTGTCAGATGACGTTGAAGTCCGTTGATTGCAGGGTGACACCCACCGAAGTGGTCAGGCTGACATTGCCGTCCTCGTCTTCCTCCACCGACAGCAGGAGGAATTCGCGGCGATCGGTCAGGCCGGTTTCGCGGGCATACAGCATCGACAGGTGCTGGATGCG
The DNA here is from genome assembly GCF_021283165.2 of Pseudomonas soli. NCBI lineage: Bacteria > Pseudomonadati > Pseudomonadota > Gammaproteobacteria > Pseudomonadales > Pseudomonadaceae > Pseudomonas > Pseudomonas soli. The sequence continues at coordinate 2,158,052 of NZ_CP128543.1, read as the reverse complement.
GTAGCTGGTCTCGGGGCTGGTGACCCACTCGCTGATCGGCGTGAGCTCGGTCTGCCCCTCTTCGCTGCCCCACTGGCGAACGAACTCGTAGCCTTCGTGCTCGTAGTACGGCAGGCCGATGTTCGACTCGGGGCCGACCAGGCGCTTGAGCTCCGCGTCGCTGGTGACCGGTACCACGCTGTAGTAACCGAACAGGATGATGTCACGGACATCGTCAGCCGACGCGCCATTCATCACCACCTGCAGCCAGTAGTCCTCGTCTTCCATATAGAAGCGCGCCAGGCGCACCGACTGGCCGAGGTCGACTTCACCGACCGCCCAGACCACTTCCTGCTCGGGGACCTCCAGCTCGGAATGCCCGTCGAGCAGCAGCTTGAGCGAGCGATCGAGCTTGAGCATGCGCCCGCTGCCCAGGCCGAATGGCAGGTTGCCTTGGGCCTGGCTGCCGGCGGCAGGTTTGGGGGCTTCGAAGCCCATGAAGCGTTTCAACCAACCCACGGGGCATCTCCTGGGTGAGAGGGTGACGGAACAGGAGCCAGTACTGGAGCTGTAGCGAACAGGCTGGGCCTGTTGGAAGAAGGCGACATTGAAAATCCCTTGGGTCGCGGCAGTCCTTTGGCGGGGGCGACACGATACTGCTTTTCGTGTGCCCCGCCAACGGGTCTGCAGCAGGGTTTTGCGCCAGCCGGGCCAGCTCCATCGCGGGGCAAGCCCGCTCCCACGGACCCACGACAGGCCAGCCCGCTCAACGAATCACTCCGCCGGCTTGGCCGCCTTGGCCTTCAAGCGTGCCAGCACATCGTCGGCACCACTGTTGCTGGCGCCGATCCCGGCCGACTTCAGGCGTGCTTCCAGATCGCTGCCATCGGCCTTGGCCGCCAGCTCCGCCGCCGCTTCCAGCTCGGCGGCACGCTCGGTCTGGCGCTTCTTGATGCGGTCCAGCGAGCCGACCGCCGTTTCCAGGCTGCCATTGGCGCCGCCGGTGGCCGAGGCCGCACTGACCTGGGCACGCTGCACGCTCTCGCGGGCCTTGACCAGGTCTACCTGCTGCTTGAGGCCCTTGATCTGCGCCTCGGTCTTGCTCACGGTGGCGGTCAGGGTCGTCACCGACGCACCGAACTGGTCCGCCAGCGCCTGCTCGCTGTCACGCTGGTTGGTCAGGTCGGCGATGCGCGCCGCGCATTCGTGGGCCAGGCCCTCCTCGCCCTTGTCCAGCGCGGCAATGGCCTTTTGTTCCCAGTCGCCGATGGTCTTGTCGAACTCGGTGATGCGCTGCTGCGCGGTCTTGTGCTTGGCCATGATCTTGACCAGCTGGTTGCGCGCATCGATCAGGTTGTTGTCCGCGTCGCGAATCTCCTGGTCGAGGATGCGCAGGGCCTGGGAGTCGACGATCGCCTCACCGACTTCCGAAGCGCCGCCACGCAGGGCGGTGACGATCTTTCTCAACAAACTCATGGTGCAATCTCCGGAATCAGTGGGTGAAGTAGTCTTCGAAATCCTCGGCGGCGGTGATGACGTTGTCGGCCAGGGTGTGGATCTCCTGGACGATGTTGTCCAGCGACGAAGCCGCGCTCAGGGCGCCGAACATGGTGTATACCGACTCGCCCGAGGGCAGCGTGTGCAGGCCGATGGACGACAGCGGGAACACATCGCGGGTGCGCAGCACCGCATCGTTGAATGCAGCGCGGTCTTTCACCTGGCAGGCTTGCACCAGCAGCGTGTCGACCAGGATCTGCTCACCGGCCACGGCGATGTACAGCGGCAGGCCGTCCAGTTCGTTCATCACCAGCTTGAGGCTGGGCTCGGCGCCCTGTTGCAGGGACAGGCCGATCGACCCGCCGCGCACCTCGTCCAGGCCTTGCAGGGCGCCGTGCAGCGTTTCGATCGTCCAGTGGGTGTGCTCGGTCATGAAATCCTCCGTTCTGACCTGTTTGCCCGCGTGGGGCTGACGTAAAGCCTTCTCGATACCGCGCAGGGCGGCGGCGTGCTCGGGCAGGATCCACAGCTCACGCTTGACCAGGCCTGCGGCCTTGAGCCGGGCGCGCATGTCACGCATGTAGTCGGTGGAGCTTTTCTTGCCTGCCATCGAAGGGGGTGTCCTTGTCTCACATGTGATGCACGTTACGCCTGGATCATGAGCTGCGCAAGCATCACATGTGAGGAGCAATGTTCACACGGTGCGCCCGCCCCAACCTACCCCGCCACCCGCGTCAGCCGCTGCAGCGCCTCGATTACCTGCGGATCACGTACCTCGAGCACATCCATCTGGATTCTTGCGATCACCGCCTTGAGCAGCTCGGTCTGACTCATCCGGGTTTGCCCCAGCAGCGTCAGGAAATCCTCGGCCATGTGCGCGTTGACCTTCATCGACAACCGCCGCGTGGCTCCGGACGCCGGCAACCCCCTCTGACGCCGCTGCGCGTCGAGTGCCTGGACGAAGGCCTCGTGGCCGGGCTGCAGACCCGCCCCCTGGCGGGCCTGCACCAGCCAATGGAAATAATGGGCGAGGAACAGCTTGCGCAGGTGTGCCCCTGCCTCGCTGCTGACCGCTTGCATCGCCGCGTCGAGCACATCGAGATACACCGCCGGCAGCCGCGCCTCGATGGACTTGAGCTGCTGCTTGCGCGCCTCGCGGATTGCCGGGGTGGACTGCGGCGGGATGGCCACCACCGTATCGCAGCCGTCGCACACGCCCACCAGGATGTCCCGCGCCACGCCCAGGCCGTCACTGAAAGGCACGTCGCGCCGGGTGTAATGCATGGCGACCAACGCCTGGCAACGTTCGCACAGGGCCTGGCCGGTGTCGCCCTCGAACAGGATTTTCATGCTTGGGTTACTCATTGGTGAACACTGATGAACCACGTCTGCGGCTCGATGAAATAGAACTTGATGTACCAGCCGGAGCGCCTGAGCACATGGACTTCGATGGCTGGCACGGCATGGTGTGGGCTGCAGCTGTAGTGATTGCCATTGCAAGCACGGATGACCTCGATGACATCGCCCGCACTGAGCGCGCCAAGGGCCAACAGGTTCTTTACCTCGATATCGCCCCGCGCTGCATGCAGGTACTTCCCGGATTCGAGCGCGGCAATGACCGCGCTCTTGGCTGCCTTGAAGCCTTTTGGCATGACCCCTCCCTGGCATTACGAAAATCATCGTACATTTTTCTGACTGAATCCAGCTTGCGCTTCGACTCAGCCGACCAACGGCGCTGTCGTGCACCGATGAAACCTGGGCATGAACTATGGCCGCGGGCGCGCCACTGTGTGGCCTGGATGTGTAACCAGCGCTTTCGGGGATATACAGCGTGTTTCGCGCGATCCTTGCCGACTCGATGATGACCCGCTGATCCGTGCGCCTCGATTGCCAGGCAATGCGCTGCGCTAGCTGGGGCTGGCTGTCAAACGGCGATCCCGGAAACAGCATTGACGCCTTCCAGCGTCGCGAAGGACATATCCTTTGCCGTGAGCAGGAAGTCGCTTACATAAGGCACTTCGAGCATGTCGCTGCGGACCGCCGCATACAGTTTTGCCTGCAGCCCCTTCTCCCCCAGTCGCTTGGTGGTCACGTAACCGCGCGAGCTGTATTCATGCACGGCCCAGTTCGGCAGGCAGCACACACCGCGGCCGCTGGCCACCAGTTGCATCATCATGATCGTCAGCTCCGAGGTGCGCACTTGCGCCGGCTCGATATCGGCCGGGTCAAGGAAGCGGGTGAAGATGTCCAGCCTGTTGCGCTCGATCGGGTAGGTGATCAGCGTCTGGCCGGCAAGATCGGCGGGCTCCAGATACGGCTTCACGCACAAGGCGTGATGATTATCGATGGCCAGCAATGCCTCATAGCCGAACAGTGGCACATAGCTGATCCCCGGCAGTTTCATCGGGTCGGACGTCACCACCAGGTCCAGATCGCCCCGCTCCAACGCCGGCAGTGGCGCGAATGAAAACCCCGACGCCAGGTCCAGCTCGACCTCCGGCCAGGCACCGCGAAATTCGTCCACCGTCGGCATCAGCCACTGATAGCAGCTGTGGCACTCGATGGCGATGTGCAGACGCCCGGCCGTACCACCCGCCAGTTTGCCCAGGTCCCGCTCGGTGGCACGGATCTGCGGCAGTACCTGCTCGGCCAGCTCCAGCAGCTTGAGACCAGCGCTGGTAAAACGTACCGGCCTGGACTTGCGCACGAACAGCGGAATGCCAATACGGTCTTCCAGCTCGCGGAACTGGTGCGACAACGCCGATTGGGTCAGGTGCAGCCGTTCGGCGGCCTCGTACAGGCTGTCGGTTTCGCGCAAGGCATGGATGGTGCGCAGGTGCCTCAGATCGATCATGAGAAAAACTACACTTGTATGCAAAAAAAATGAGTTTGTCTCATGAAGAGCTGATCTTTGACAATCCTTCATCGAATTTGCGCAAGCGACAAAGGCAGGCATGGGCGCGGCACCCATGAATCTCAACCCTGGCCTTCCTTGCCTCGCTTAAGACATCAGGGCTCACCACCACCATGAATAACGAGTTTGCATTCACCCTCAAACGGATCTGTTTCGATGAACACTACCAGCCTTCGGACAAGACCCGCACCACCACCAACTTCGCCAACCTGGCCAGGGGCAAGAGCCGCCAGGAAAACCTGCGCAATACCTTGAGGATGATCGACAACCGCTTCAATGCCCTGGCGCACTGGGATAACCCCAAAGGCGATCGCTACAGGGTCGAACTCGACATCATTTCAGTGGAAATGGATATCGGCCTCTCGGGCGCCGCCCCCGCACTGCCGTTGATCGAAATATTGAAAACGACGGTAGTTGACCGGGAAACCAACGAACGTATCGACGGCATGGTCGGCAATAATTTTTCGTCATACGTGCGCGATTACGATTTCAGCGTGCTGTTGCAGGGGCACAACAAGGATCGGCACACCTTCAGCACCCCCGAGGACTTTGGCGACCTGCACGGAAAGCTGTTCAAGTGCTTCGTGAATTCACCCGTCTACAAAGCGCATTTCCGCAAGCTGCCCGTCATCTGCCTGAGCGTCTCGAGCAGCAAGGTGTATCACCGCACGGAAAACCAGCACCCGGTCCTGGGCGTGGAATACCTGCAGGCCGAATACTCGCTGACCGATGAGTACTTCAAGAAGATGGGCTTGAAGGTGCGCTACTTCATGCCGCCCAACAGTGCCGCGCCGCTGGCGTTCTATTTTGCCGGCGATCTGCTGGGCGACTACACCAACCTGGAACTGATCAGCACCATCAGCACGATGGACACCTTCCAGAAAATCTACCGGCCTGAAATCTACAACGCGAACTCCGCCGCCGGCAAAACCTACCAACCCAGCTTGCAGCACCAGGACTACTCGTTGACGCGCATCGTTTACGACCGCGAAGAGCGCAGCCGCCTGGCTGTCGAACAGGGCAAGTTCGCGCACGAACACTTCATCAAGCCCTACCAGGCCATTCTCGAGCAGTGGTCCGCCCGTTGCGCGCTTTGACTCAACCAGACACAAGGTTTTCCAGTATGAAAAAGCTGTTATCCACCTCCACTGCCGGCAGCCTGCCCAAACCCGCCTGGCTCGCCGAACCTGAGAAGCTCTGGTCGCCATGGAAGCTGGAGGGTGATGAACTGGTCGAGGGCAAGCAAGACGCGCTGCGCTTGTCCTTGCAAGAACAACAGCACGCCGGTATCGATATCGTCAGCGATGGCGAACAGACACGTCAGCATTTCGTCACGACCTTCATCGAACACCTCGACGGTGTCGATTTCGAGCAGCGCGAGACGGTCAGAATCCGTGATCGCTACGATGCGAGCGTGCCGACGGTCGTAGGCGCTGTTGCTCGCCGCCAGCCTGTGTTCGTCGATGACGCCAGGTTCTTGCGTCAGCAAACCTCACAACCCATCAAGTGGGCGCTGCCCGGCCCCATGACGATGATCGACACACTGTATGACGCCCACTACAAGAGCCGCGAAAAACTGGCCTGGGAATTCGCCAAGATCCTCAACCAGGAGGCCCGCGAACTCGAAGCGGCGGGTGTCGACATCATCCAGTTCGACGAACCCGCCTTCAACGTGTTCTTCGACGAGGTCAATGACTGGGGTGTGGCTACCCTGGAGCGCGCCATCGAAGGGCTCAAGTGCGAAACCGCCGTGCACATCTGCTACGGCTACGGCATCAAGGCCAACACCGACTGGAAAAAGACCCTGGGCTCGGAATGGCGGCAATACGAAGAAGCCTTCCCCAAGCTGCAGAAATCCAGCATCGACATCGTCTCGCTGGAGTGCCACAACTCCCACGTGCCGATGGACCTGATCGAGCTTATCCGTGGCAAGAAAGTGATGGTTGGCGCCATCGATGTCGCCAACCATGCCATTGAAACCCCCGAGGAAGTTGCCAATACCCTGCGCAAGGCCCTGCAGTTCGTCGACGCCGACAAGCTCTACCCTTGCACCAACTGCGGGATGGCGCCCCTGCCGCGCCAGGTGGCAAGAGGCAAGCTCAATGCGTTGAGCGCGGGCGCGGAGATTGTTCGCAGAGAGCTGGCAAACAAGCGCTGAGCCCAGGTCGGAGGTAACAGGTGGGGGCCCGGACAGATGCGGGCCTTCCCACCCCTTCGAGCGGTACCCATACCCAGGATCTACTATGTCACTCCCTATCGAGCCATCGAGCTTTCGCGAAGCGCTCGGGCACTACGCCTCCGGTATCACGGTCATTACATCGCACACCGATGACGAGCCGATCGGCTTTACTTGCCAGTCGTTCTACAGCGTGTCGATGAACCCGCCACTGGTGTCATTCAGCGTGATGTCCAGTTCGGCCAGCTACCCCAGGATTCGCCAGGCCGGTCGCTTCGCGGTCAACATCCTGGCGGGTGAGCAGGTCGAGATTTCCAACCAGTTCGCGCGGCGCGGTACGGACAAGTGGCACAAGGTGCAATGGCAACCGTCACCGTTGGGCAACCCGATCATTGCCGGCAGCCTGCACTGGATCGATTGCGAGATTCACGCTGAACACGCCGCGGGCGATCACCTGATCGTCATCGGTGAAGTGAAGGCGTTGAACCTGCAGCAAACCACGTCCTCGCAGCCTTTGCTGTATTTCAAGGGGCAGTATTGCAACCTCGCGGCGCCGGGAGCTGTGGGCGCCTGACGCTGTCGCGAGCACGCCCTGGCCATCAGTACAGCCCGCCCATGGTCAACGTCAGGCCACCGCCCGCCTGCACGCCGATGTTGAACCCGGCGGAGAGGATCACGCCCTTCGCCGAGCGCAGCAGGCGCGGCAAGGTTTCCTGCGGCAAAAACGCGCCACCCGCCCCTATCGCAGCGGTACCCAGGACCAACAGCTTGGGATCCAGGCCGAACAGCACGCCCGAGCCGCTGCCACCGCCAACCAGGCCCACCCCGCCTTCGAGGAACACGCACCCGCCCTTGAAGTCGTCGCGCACCAGGCCACGGGCCGCGACCGATTCAGCCACCAGTACCTTACCGATCGCCGGGAGGTCTGCGCTGGTGCCCACCGCGCCGACGCTTTTGCCACGCACCAGCAGGTTGATCTTGCCTACCCGCGGCAAACGCGCGCCTGCGCCAACGCCGACTCCGAGCGAACCGTAGCGAAACTGCTGTTCGGCCTTGTTCGGATCGGTCAAGGTCAGCAAGCCACCGCTGGCGGCGGCAAACATCACCGTCAACCCACCCCCGCTGGCGCTCTTGTACTCCCAGTCGCTGACACTCAGCGGCAATGTGATCTGCATGTGCACCTCCGTGTCGTGGCAGCGCCATTCGACGCGGCCGTTCCCTATGCCCAAATCGGCAACAGCATAGCAACCGGCACCTGGACAGCCCCATAGCCCCAATGAGCTATTGCCAAACTTCCCAATCGACTGACACATCTCATCCATAAGCGGATCGTTTGATCAGGCAAGGCGAAAACAGGCGAGAAACGGTAGGAGTCGCACCTGGCCTTGCTGATTGCACATGAAAACTCCGAACTTGTTTTCACCGCCGCATGACCGTCGTGCAGGCACTTTCGTACAAAGATCTCGCCTGGCCTTCGGATATCCTTTCCATTCCTTGGACACGGCTGGCCTCATGCCTGCTAGCGGTCCGTACAGGTCAAGGATCGGGCAATACGGAGGACGTCATTGTGTCGAACAGATCGAAAGCAGGGCTTGCCCGTCGTGCCGCGACCAGAAAAAAGCAACTCCTGCTGAAAGGCGGGAGAATGGAAGCGTTGCGCATCACGGCTGACGATCTCGTTGAAGATCTCGCAACGAAGACCCTATCTGGCGGTACTTGGGTTAACGTCAAGATTCACGGCAGGAATCGCCCCGCAAGAGCGCCGCATCTCTCCGATTTTGAACGAGACCTGTCAGAACAGAAAAAGCTTGTAGCCGCCCTGGCTATCCGTTCCGTTGCGCATGCCGAAGTCACTAGTGTTGATACCACAGGCATGACGGTTCTCGACGCTGAAACAGCCGAACAGATGCTCGATAACCCCCCTGAACCCACCAAGGCGCTCTGTAACTTACTCGCATTGCGCCAGGGCCTGTAGGAAATGTGTCTGCGTGAAAGTCAGACAAAGCGAAACGGGGGGAGTAAGCAGAATGAACTGGAGTACATGAGCATTCCCAGACTGTACTCAACGCAGCATGTACAAGTATCAAGGCTTTTCGTACAGAGCCTAACGGCGTGAAATACGCATGTGTGCACATGTGGGGCCAGTATGCACGCGGACAACACCTGGGGCTTGAAGTGCTGCATGCGCGAACTGACCATCAGCGCAATCCCGGCGTCACCCGTGATCGCCGGCTAACATGCAATGCCTCAGTCAGAACCCCGAGCGCTGCCATCGAGCGCCGAAGCCGCGAGCCTCGCCAACGCCAACCTGCCCTCAGGCTCAGCGCCGTCCTCGATCATCCAGGTCGCCGACAACCCTGCCCACGCCAGCACCCACTGCAACAGCCTGTGACGCTCGATACCGGCTGCCTGCGAAATGATCGCTATACGCCGTGAGAGGCGCCCCGGTGCCTGCGCACTGGCTTCGTCCGGATTGCAGAGGATGTTGGCAAAATCGAAGCCCCGCTCGCCGTACAACCCCTTGGGATCGATGGCGAGCCAACCGGCCGGCCCGAAATCCAGCACATTGCCGTGATGGATGTCGCCATGCAGCACCGCAGGGTCCTGGGGAGCTGCGAAAAGCGCCCTCGCTGCCTTTGCGCTGTGCTCCAGCACCCCACCGTGCGTCGCCGCCGCGCTCCACAATGCGTCGAACCATTGCTCCAGCGGCACCAGCGCAGGCCTCGGCGTAGACCGTGGCGCATGCAGGCGGGCCGCCACGGCACATAGAATGCGCGTGGCCTCGTCATCCCTGCCATCTGCGACCATCCTTGCAAGTGACGCCGCACCTTGCGCCCGCTTCATCAGCAACGCCTCGCCCGCGTGAGCCAGCACAGGGGCTGCACCGTCGCCTGCCCACCAGGCCATCAGCTGGCTGCCGGCCTGCTCCTCTGGCGCCTGCGAGATTTTAAGTATCGCCGGTGTATCGCCCCGGCGAACGGGCAATAGATTGCCATTAGGTGAAACGAAAGCCTCCCCATCAATGGTCAGCCCCCACTGCTTCAGGTATTGGTCGAACATAGGCTCGCTGGTACTCACGCTTTCCATTTACTATCGCCGTTTGCCCCTGTGGACCCAGGATTGCCAGGTACGGCCAGTGAAACATAGTCCCAAGGCGGTGACGGAGCACGATGAACAATATCCCGGGAATGAATGTGGTAGTGGTGGGGGCAGGTATCGTGGGGGCCTCCGTTGCCTACCACCTTTCCTGCCAAGGCGCGCAGGTGACCATCGTGGAGGCTGGCCATGTAGCGTCTGGCGTGACTTCCACTTCCTTTGCATGGATCAATACCACCTACAGTGACGCAGATCCTGCCGCCGCAATGCGGGCCGCAGCCGTATCGGACTATCGTCGCCTCGAAGCGCAACTGCCAGACTTACACATTCAATGGACCGGTTCGCTGACCTATGGCCTCCCGGAAGTAACGCCTGCCCCTGGGATATCAACGGTCTCGGGGGCTCAGATCCTCACCCTGGAACCTAATCTGAAACACCCTCCTGCCCAGGCCAACCATGCTCCAGAGGAAGGCGCGCTGAACGCAGTAGCGGCCACCTGGGCCTTGATCAAAGGCGCTCAAGCCCGAGGCGCCAGGTTGCTGGAGCAGACACAGGTGGAAGGGTTCACGGGTAGCGCAGATAAAGTCTCAGGTGTGAAAACCACCCACGGGGTAATCGACGCGGACCTGGTGGTGCTTGCGGCGGGAACGGGTACCACGCTATTGACGGACGTGTTGGGCTACTCACTTGCACTCGACGCCTCTCCTGCCATCTATATCCGCTACCACTCGCCGCCCCAACTTGTCCGAGGGATCATTTCCAATGCAGCCATGGAGGTGCGGCATGCTGATGACGGCAGCCTGCTGGCGGCAGAGGACTATCTGGACGATGCGGCAGATCACCAACCTAACGTCATCGCACTGAGAACCGCCGAGGCCATCAGAGCAGAGTTGCACGGCGTTGTGTCCCTCGACGTGGAACAGGCGTGCGTGGGTTTCCGGCCGATCCCCAAGGATGGCGCGCCGCTGGTTGGTTTTCTGCCGGGTATCAGCGGCGTTTACGTTTGTGTCATGCATCCCGGTGTCACGCTGGCCGCTACCGTAGGCCGCCTGGTGGGCATGGAAATCACCCGTGGCACGCCATCGCCTGATTTGGAGCCGTGCAGGCTGGGTCGCTTCAGGCGATGACTTGGGGGCTGCTCCTGTCTATTGCAATTTGACCCCTAGGCTCACGAGTGCGGCCAACTCCAGTGGGTTCAGCTCGTTGAAGCTCTTGATAGTGGGCGAGCCCGCCCTACCTTTCTCGGGCCTATCAAGCTTCGCGCGAAGCAGGTCGACCAGGCTATCGCTCAGGCTTTCGGCACGGGTCATGCGCGACAGAAGCTGATCGTCCTCATCGGCCAACCCCAAGAGCTCGTTGGCAAACCCCATAACCCCACTTGCCCGCTTGCCGAAAATACCCTCCAGTTGCTCAAGCATCTTGTCGGCCTCCTGGGCATCCAGTGTATCGATATGCTCCTGGAGCTTTTCGCTAATGAAGTCGTTCTGCGCTTGAGCGTCGATGCGCAGCTTCGGATTATTCATGGTTTTTTCGAACCATCGCGCCTCCTGCCCTTGCAGGAATGTCATAAGCCCATTCAGAAAGACGCTTGGGTCTGGACGGTCGGTGGCCACGTTTGCCAGCGCTGCCTCGATAGAAGGCTGACAATCTTCAGCCTTACGCATCAAGCTCAACGCGAGGGAACGCACACATTGCAAGTCCCCGCGGGTTTTCACCATCATCTCAATTGCTTTGAAATTTGCATGCCCCTCGACCATGGCATCTCGCAAGCAATTAATCTGCTCGGCTTCCAGCGTCACATCGAAGCGTTGGTGATCAACGCTGGCGGCAGTAGCGAGCAGGCTTACTGCCTCGAGCACGGTCTTGAAGCCATTGCCGAAACTGCAGCGAAAGAGCGCTGCGGTGCCGGCCTGTTCAGCATGTTGCAGGGGTAGATCATCCGACGCTCGCTGTGCAGCCCTACGCACACCGAGACAGCTGACCAGCCAGCGGAACAAGTCCGTCAGAGGCTGGGTTGTGGATACTTTCAGATGCTGGAGCAAACCTCTGTCTGAATTATATTCAATGTGCTTGGCCAAACGATCGGCCTCGGGCGAGGTAATGACTGATCGCACCTGCACTTCACCAACAGTCCATGAATGGGTCTGTTGGCGGATGTGCGTGGGCAGGTACTGGTAACTTTGGTATCCATTGATAAGCATAGGTAACTCCTTGGTTTAACCTAGCCATCAATCTAAGACCCTCGGCAACGCACAAGCTATCAATGCTGATCGGTTTGTTTTAGGCCGCGCGTTTCAAATGAGGACGAGCTGCCAGCGCACAGAGCATGCGCTGGCTGCCCGTCTGTTCCTGCGGTGATTGCATTCACTCATGGGCGGGGTCTTCACATTTGGGCGCAACAATGCCGTTCGGAAATGATTATCCTCGCGCGACTATCACCTGAGTACCCATCGATGCTATCCGCACACCAAGCCAGCGCCATAGTCCTCGACCATCTTGCAGACGTCATCAGGATGGACGGTCGCCCGGAACGGTTCGTCATCCAATCCTGCGAGCCGTCAGCGAAGGGTGACTACTGGGTCGTCCGCTGCAACAGCGAGGACTGTGTAGTACATGGCAAGACCGAGTACTGCTATGTCGGTGTCAACGCCTATCTGGTCAATGTCATCAGCGGCGCGCTCGAAACGGTCGCCAACTGCTTCACTGTCGAGGAGTACCTGCAGGACAAGCACGACCTCGAGGCCGCAGCGGGCAAAACCTATGTGCTGGCACCTGCTTTTTCTGGTTACAGTAAAACGGCGGTGATCAAGCTGCGCCGGAAGCTCGCCTACTCCTATCCCCACACCCTGTTCCTGCTGGCGGGGGCAGGCCGGCTGTGGCTCACGGGTATCCGCCGGCAACTTGAGCATGCCCAGCAAATGCTCGCCATCGAAGGCATTGCGACACAGCTCGAACTGCATGCCGACCCACTGGATGCCGTGCTGATCGGCCCGGAAACCTGGCATATCGACGCGGTATTCAATGCGCTTCGCAGAAAGCCACTTCACCCTGGTGAGCTTGCTCTCTCTTCACAATCGAATTAGGCGTGGCAAGTGCTGCGCACAAAGTGAGGCCTTGCTGGCCCGAACGGGACGTCGATTCAATCAGATCTGCGGAGGGTTCTTCGTGATCTTCGGTGTGTTGATCCCAGCGCATTAACAATGATCATGTGACCGCTTCGGGTCGAAAGCGGTCCGTCGTAGAATGACCTCCCCTATCTTCTTATGAAAATGGGCGATTCAGTAGGGTTGAGCCGGACGTGTTTGGATCCGTTCAGCCCGGCAGACGACTGGCATCCGCCCAAGGACAAAGCCAGCGCCCTTTCCTTACATCGAGTACTCACGACGGCCTGCCCATGCAGGAGCCTCGTTGCCCAGTTTTGCCACTGGAGGCTTCCGCCTGAACTTTACCTACGCCGCCGACTTCCTCTGCTTAGAGCCTCACCCCCAGCCTCCAAGCAGGAGTTGAACCTATGCGAGCATTGACTTATCACGGCGCCCAGGATGTCAGGGTGGATACCGTTCCCGATCCAGCACTCCAGGATGAGGACGACATCATTTTGCGGGTCACCGCGACCGCTATTTGCGGTTCGGACCTTCACCTCTATCACGGCAAGATTCCACAAACTGAAACAGGCGACATCTTCGGCCATGAGTTCATGGGCATCGTCGAGGACACCGGACGTGGCGTGACCAATGTAAAGGTCGGCGACCGCGTGGTGATCCCCTTCGTGATTGCCTGCGGCAGCTGCTTTTTCTGCCAGCTAGAGCAGTTTGCCGCCTGCGAAACCACTAACACAGGGCGCGGCGCCATCCTCAACAAGAAAGGTATCCCGCCAGGGGCTGCCTTGTTCGGCTACAGCCATTTGTACGGCGGCGTGCCTGGTGGCCAGGCGGACTACGTGCGCGTGCCCAAGGCCAACACGGGCCCGTTCAAGGTGCCTACGGCCCTTGCGGACGATCAGGTGCTGTTTCTCTCGGATATCCTGCCGACAGCCTGGCAGGCGGTGATCAACGCGCAGATCGGCCAGGGTTCGAACGTAGCCATCTATGGCGCCGGGCCGGTGGGGCTGCTGAGCGCGGCCTGCGCACGCATGCTCGGCGCGCAGACCATCTTCATGGTCGACGACAACGACTACCGCCTGGCGTTTGCCCGTGACGCATACGGTGTAGTGCCGATCAACTTCGAACAGGACGACGACCCCGCCGACAGCATCATTCGCCAAACCCCCGGCATGCGCGGCGTGGATGCCGTCATCGATGCGGTCGGCTTCGAGGCCAAGGGCAGCACCACCGAAACGGTGCTGACCGCGCTGAAAATCGAAGGCAGCAGCGGCAAGGCGCTGCGCCAGAGCATCGCCGCGGTGCGCCGGGGCGGCGTGGTCAGTGTGCCCGGAGTCTACGCAGGGTTCATTCATGCCTTCATGTTCGGCGATGCCTTCGACAAGGGCCTGACGTTCAAGATGGGCCAGACCCATGTGCAGCGGTTCCTGCCCGAACTGCTCGAGCACATCGAGGCCGGCCGTCTGGCACCGGAGCTGATCGTCACCCACCGCCTGGCGCTGGAAGAAGCCGCCATGGGCTACAAGCTGTTCGACCAGAAGCAGGACGATTGCCGCAAGGTCATCCTGGTTCCGGGCGCAGCGTCCGGCACCTTGGGTACCGCACACATGGTCGGGGGAACTCAGCCATGATCGACCCGACGATGGGCATGAAATCCGGCGAACGCTACCGCGTTGAGCACGTGGAGCGGGTACATCCCTTCACCGGGTTCTTCCAGGATGGCAACCATTATCTGGGGCCGGAATTGCTGACACGGCTTGCCAACCTGAACGGTTGGTTGACCCGCCGAGGTATCGACCGCAGCCAGGCGGCGGCAGCCTGTGACGGCAACCTGTTCGAACCACCGAGCCGTGCACGTGGCGTGCAGGACGGATGGCGCAGCGATCGATCACCGGCTTCCAGCCGGATGGCGGTGACCGCTCTAGTGCTGTTGAGCGGCTGCGCGCTAGCGATGCTGTGCCGCAAGCGGCGTTAAGCAGGCGTCGCATACCGCCCGTCGCGTCACTGGCGTGTTCGGCTCAACCCCAGGCAGTCGGTTGTTTCGAACGGATATGCACTTCCCAAACCTGCAGGAGCGACCGTCATGCGCGACTACCCCTCTCCCCCGTTTCCCTCCCAACCGCAGCCCGTCCCTGGCTCGCAGGCGAAAATGCAGCCGTATCCCGATTGTGGGGAGCAAACCTACACCGGCAGCGGCAGGTTGCAAGATAAGATCGCCTTGATCACCGGCGCCGACAGCGGTATCGGCCGGGCTGTCGCCATTGCTTACGCGCGGGAAGGTGCCGACGTGGCCATCGCCTACCTGGACGAGCATGACGACGCCAAGGAGACTGCCCGCTGGGTCGAAGCCGCTGGCCGACGGTGCCTGCTGCTGCCTGGCGACCTCGCGCAGAAGCAGCACTGCCAGGATATCGTCGAAAAGACCGTGGGTCAGTTCGGACGTATCGATATCCTGGTCAACAACGCAGCTTTTCAGATGTCCCACGAGACGCTGGAGGAAATCGACGACGATGAGTGGGTGAAGACCTTCGACATCAACATCACCGCGATCTTCAGGATTTGCAAGGCAGCCTTGCCATCAATGCCCCGGGGCAGTTCGATCATCAATACCAGCTCAGTGAATTCTGATGATCCTTCTCCCAGTCTGCTGGCATACGCCACGACCAAGGGCGCGATCGCCAATTTCACTGCGGGATTGGCGCAATTGCTGGGCAGCCAAGGAATTCGCGTGAACAGTGTTGCGCCAGGGCCAATCTGGACTCCGCTTATTCCTTCTACGATGCCGGACGAAGCCGTGCAGAACTTTGGCTCCAAGACACCGCTCGGCCGCCCGGGACAGCCGGTCGAAGTGGCGCCGATCTATGTACTGCTTGGGTCTGACGAGGGCAGTTACATCTCCGGCTCGCGCTACGCAGTGACTGGCGGGAAATCTATCCTCTGAGCCGCGAGGCAAGGGGCCGCGATTGCGGTCCCGTCGTGGTTTAATGTTTAGGCTGTGCGTGGCTACGTGCGGCCTTTTGGGCCGTTGAGTCATGCTCTGTGCCTGTCGAGCCGTCCGGACGACGAGCATCGTTGTCCCGCTCCTGCTCTCCACTGACGAGCGGCTTTGCCACGTCGGTTTTTTGCGTTTTGTCTGTTGAAGGCATGCTCACCACCTACCCCTTACTGTGTTCGGGCGAAGAAGGCCCAGTACCACGCTTGATACCGCGCGGCCCCATCACACCCCAGATAGCCAGGCCGACAACAGGCAGCGCTAACAACAGCAACGCCCACAACGCCTTCGTCACATCGGCCTTGTCACTGCGGAAAACGCTGACAATGGCCCAGAGATCAACTAGCAGGATGATCACTGCGACCGCGATCCAGAAATACGTCACAGGCTCGGTCATGATCGTTTCTCCTCTTCACATGTAGGAGGGGCTCCAGCGCTTGCGTGTTACTACAACCCCATACCTCTGCAGAAGCCAGGCGTTGGAACAAAGTTCAGGACGTTTTAATCGGTCATGACCGGCGGGCCGCCGCGCTGAACCAAACTCGCCGCAAACGCGTCCACCACAAAACATGCAAGGGGTGACGTGTGATGACCGTAGACCCTGTAGTCGAAGCACTGGATTACCTCAAGGCCCACAAGCTGCTGCTGACCACTGCCGAATCTTGCACGGCCGGCGCAATGGTCGCCCTGCTGGCGGAATTACCCGGCACCGGGGAGATCCTGGAAAGCGGCTATGTGGTGTATTCCCCTGCCGCCAAGCAGCGCCTGCTTGGGGTGAGCCCGCAGACCATCGAAAGTTATGGTCTAACCAGCGAAGCCGTTGCGTGGGAAATGGCTATGGGAGCCCTGAAGAACAGCGATGCCACAGTGGCCATTGCTACTACCGGGGTTGCCGGCCCCTCAGCGCAGGGCGGCGTCCCACCTGGCACATTGTGCTTTGCCTGGGCGTTTGCTGGTGAGCCAGGAGCAGTGTTTACCCTAAGTCAGCGCTTCTTTGGCGAGCGCGCGGATGTCATGCGCCAAGGCGCGCGCTTCGGCTTGTCGCGCCTGGCGCACTATCACCAACGCTGATTGCGTGGCGAGCACGCATGAGGAACAGGACCATGGATGATGATGAACTGCTGTCCAGGCACTATCCGGTAGAAGAAAACATGCGCATGCAACAGCGCGTGTGGCGCTTCGAACGTGCGGGGTGGTGGTGCCTGGTACTGATGGTGGTGCTGGCGTTGCTCGGTCTGTTTGGCAACGGACCACTCAGTGACGCAACGGCCATCAGCACTGACGGCCGCGTGCAGGTGGAATATCAACGCCTCAGCCGCAGCGGCACCACTGACAACCTGCGTATCACCGTCCGCGGTACGTCCGCGGAGCCTGTGATGGTGCTGCTGGGCGGCAGCCTGCTGCGCGAAGCAAGTATAGAGACACTGCAACCTGAGCCACAGGCATCGCTTTCTCAGGGAAAGGCCCTGCTGCTGCAGCTTGGCACCAGTCGAGACGGCGTTGCCACGCTCTACCTGACATTGCGCAGCGAACATGTCGGGACGCTTGAAGGTGTCGTCAGGGCCGGGCCAAGCAGCACCGTTCGCTTTTCCACCTTCCTCTACCCGTAGGAGTGGGCCATGGACTCCATCCTTCGCGCAGCAGCCATGTATGTCGCCCTAATGCTGCTGTTTCGTGTGGCGGGTCGGCGCTCGCTGGCAGACCTGACCACGTTTGACTTCGTCCTTCTACTGATCATCGGCGAGGCGACCCAGCAGGCGTTATTGGGCGAGGACTTTTCCTTCACCAACGCGATACTGGTGATTGCTACGTTGATCGTGCTGGATGTGGGCCTGTCGCTCGCAAAGCTCAACGCAAAGCCCTTGGCGCGGCTGCTGGATGGCCACGCCACCCTGGTGGTGGAACAGGGACGCTTTCTGCATAGCCGCATGCGCCGAGCGCGGTTGACCGAAGATGACATCCTCGAGTCGGCGAGGGACAGCCAAGGCATAGAGCGTGTCGAGCAGATCAAGTTCGCCATCGTCGAGCGAAACGGCAAGATCTCCATCATTGCGCAGGAATGACCTCATCGTCGGGCCGCAGCAGGTACTCCATCAGGGCGAGAGCACAAGCGGATATTCCCTCCACCAGGACCATCTCGAAACCATGAGTGTTTTCGGTCGGAATAGCGATACACCCCGCTCGCGCATCGGTACCGGTGCTCAGCACCGCGCTCGCATCGGATGCGAAATCGACCAGTAACGCTGGCTGCGGCCTGTATCCGGCCTTGTGTGTCGCAGCCATCAAGGCCTGCACCACACTGCGGCTGTAGTAGCCCTTCTGGTCACCGGTGTTGATGATGGGGTCGGCTGACAGCTTGGTGCCATACTCATCGAGCACCGGTCCGACCTCCACGGCGATCGTGGTATCGCCGGGTAGCCTTGCTGCTGCGTACATGGCGCCGGCATTGGATTCTTCCTCCAGCGTTGTCAGCACGAACCACACATCCTGGCTCAGCTCGTTGCGGCGCTGCAGCAGCAGGTGCGCGCAATGAAGCACCGCCGCCAGCGGCGCGCGGTCATCGAGGAAATGCGCAGCGATGCAATCGTGAACCTTGAACGGCTTTCGCCAATGCTGGCTGAGCACCACGCGGGTACCCGGCCGAACGCCCGCCTTGTCCAGCACCTGCCTGGACTGACGTGTCACCACGTAGACATCCTGCCACTTCACAGCGCCTGCAAGGACGTCACGGCCATTGGCACTACTTCCGCTGTTGTGCATCGAGCCGTACGACAGCACGCCTGCAAGCACCTGCCCATCACCGAGGATATCCACCGGGCAGACGCCGAAGCTGATCGGCTGCGCACCGCCCAACGCCAAGACCTCCAAGGTGCCGTCCCGCCTTACCTTTTTGACGATCATCGCGATCTCGTCAAGGTGGGCCATGACCCGTATTGCCGCGTCCGGGCGGGCTCTGTTGGTGCTGCGAACAACGCCAACCAGGTTGCCGGCGTTATCGGTCGACAGCTCATCACAACAGGCAGCCATCGCCCTCCGAGCAACTTGACGCACCTCGTCCTCCTGGCCGCCAGGGCCGCGGGCGTTCAGCAATTCTTCCAGTAACGGCAAGATCTCCATGACCATCCCTCGTGGGTTCAGATACGCACCGGTAGACCCCCGCTCCTTGCCCATGTTCATGTCAGGTAGCTAGGGCGGCACTATCGGCTGCTCTAACCAACAGCGCGTTCGTACTTTCGTGCGCCACAAGTCGAGGAAATAAACCTTTGGTGCGTTTCGTCAGGCCTAGAGAAATTCGTTTGAGCGAAAGACCACCCAGGTGACGTCGGAAATTGAACACAGACTTTCCTGTGTGTGAACCGACATGAGGTGAAAGATCATGGCTAACAATCAAGGCAACCGTGGCAACCAAGGTGGTACTGCACAGAACAACCCAGGCAACTTTGCCAATGACCGGGAAACAGCATCGGAAGCCGGTCGCAAAGGCGGCCAGAACTCGGGAGGGAACTTCGCCAATGACCGTGAACGCGCATCGGAGGCTGGCCGTGTAGGTGGCCAGCATAGCCATGGCGGTGGACGCACGAGTGACGACAACCGCTAGCCTCAATGAAAGCCAGGGCGAACCTCCGCCCTGGCTTTTTTCATGCCTGCTTTTAACCGCAGCATCCGCCACCCAGCGGTGCGCTGATCGCCCGCTTGGAACCTTGCGGTTTGAACACCACTCCACCAGTAGCAACCGTACTTTAGCCACTGATGATGAGGTGACTTATGAATGCAATCGAATTGCTCATCCAGGACCATCAACTGGTCAAGAAGCTTCTTGAGGAGTTGTCCTCGACCACCGAGCGCGCGGTGAAAAAGCGCGCCGAACTGCTTGATCGTATCAAACAAGAGGTGAGTATCCACACCGCGCTCGAAGAAGAGATCCTGTATCCGGCGATCAAGCAGGCGGGCGGCAAGGAAGAAGCGAAGATGTACTACGAAGCCAAGGAAGAACACCGTACGGTCGACTCGCTGGTCTTGCCAGACCTGCTGCATACCGAAACCGGTACCGTGGAGTTCGCCGGCAGGGTCAAGGTAATGAAGGAGCTGCTGGAGCACCATATCGAAGAAGAAGAAAGCGAATTGTTCCCGACGGCCCGGAAGCTTCTGGGTAAACAGCAGCTGGAGGAACTGGGCCAAGCCATGGAGGTGCAGAAAAAGCTCCTCAAGAGCGAACAACGCGCCGCCTGATGCAGGCCTGCGCGTTCACTTGGGCGCGCAGGTCTTTTGCTCAAGTACCATTGCTTGTCGCAGGGGATTACCCAAACGTTTTCACCCGCAACGCGCTTTCCATGCGGTGTACCGACTGATCAACGGCTGAACGCTTAGGCCGTGCATCAGGATGCTCAATGCCACGACGGACAGCACCAGGTCAGTACTCTCTCCGGCGAGAGGTGTCGCAAGACCATGGTTTAACGCGTAGAACAGATAGTACAGGCTGCCGACCCCACGGATGCCGAGCCACCCCAAAAGCCCCCGCTGCAGCAATTTCAAAGATCCCCCTGAAGAAAGAATGAGCACGCTTAAGGGACGGATGACTATAAACAACGCGCCGCCAATGTAGAGCGCCCGCCAATCCCAATGCTCCAACAGGACGACGCCGAGCAAGGTCACCAGAAAGACTTCCATGGCCCGCTCGACCAAGCTACCAAACGCGAGCATATCGCCCAGCATGATGCCGGCAGCAACCTGAGATTCGTCGAGCTCTTTCACATTGCCTTTGACGGCAAGCTCCGGCGCCAGATGCTGATGGCCCACGACAGGTTGCACCAGGTGCTCGGCAGCCGGTTCGAGGGGCCCGGCGGAGGTTTGAACCTCGGCCTGGCGTAGGCCAAGTCCCGCCGCAAACACCGCGAGAAACCCATACCCCTGGAGCGACTCGGCAACGACATAGGCCAGCGCCACCAGGGCCAGGGCCAAGTAATCGTTGGGCGACACTGTACTGTCTTCGTTGCGCGTACGCAGGTAGAGGGTCAGTTTTCCCAATCCGCGCCCCATCCAGTAACCGCACAGAACGCCGCTTGCCACCGCCCAAAGCATGTCCTTGATAAGCCATTCGCTCAGCCAGGGCTGTGTATCACTCTGCTGCAGGATCAGACCAAGTATGACAAAGGGGAAGGCAACGCCATCATTCAGGCCAGCCTCTCCAGACAAGCTGAATCGGACGGGGTCGTCATCCTGGGCGTCGGATACCTGTACCAGCGTTGCGAGGACCGGGTCCGTCGGTGCAAGGATTGCCCCGATCAACACCGCAGCGCCCCAACTCAGGTCAAGCAAGTAATGCAGGGTCAGAGAGACGCCTGCGATACACAACACCATGACCGGACCTGCCAGAAGTAACGCAGTCCGCCATGCCCGGCTGCGCAAAGGTAACCGAAGTTTCAGTCCGCTGAAAAACAGTGAGAACAATACCGCTACTTCGGTCAGGTGCTCTAGCCAACCACTCGCTTCGGCGACCTCCAGATGAAGAAACCCCAGCCCAGGAGAACTGAGCGCCATACCCAGCCCCAAGCAGACCAAAGAGGTCGTCACAGGCATCCAGCGCAGGTACGAAGATGAGAGCGCAAGCAGAAGCAGGACGGTCCCGAGCATGGCGAACCAGACGATAAAGGTCATCTGAGCAACTGCCTTGAAAAGTTCTCGATGAGCTTTTGACTGATGGTGGCGCGGGGACGTTCCGCCGGGCCTTCAGTCCCCATCGGCTCGCCAAATGTAAAAAAGATTTCAAGCCTTTACTGCGGTCAGAACAGAAAGGCCCAGGAGAGAAGCATCATGAAATTCGCAAAGTTCTGCCAATGGCTCGCCAATCACGCCGGCAAGCCAAGCACATTTTTGATCGCCGTCTTTTTGATCGGTATGTGGGGGCTTTCAGGGCCATGGTTTCACTACAACGATACGTGGCAGCTCATTATCAACACCTCGACGACCATCATCACATTTCTCATGGTGTTCCTGATCCAGAACACCCAGAACCGTGACAACGACATCATCCACCTGAAGCTAGATGAGCTGATACGGGCCACAAAATCAGCCGCGCAATCGGTTTTGGATCTCGAGGATCTGGACAACCGCCAGCTCCACGCTCTGAGGAGAGAATACCGAGCCTTGGGCAGCAAATGCGAAAGCGACCCGGGTAAACCCCTTGATCCACAGCCTGGCAATTCCTCTCGCAACAACCACCAGCGCTAAGTGCGATTTGGGTCGTTTACGGCGTAACCACGGCTGCAGCAGATATCAAACCTTGAGAGAGCTTCTGATTGCGCCCGTAGCTTCTCAAGGGACCAGGGCTTAAAGAGATAACTGACCGGCGGAGTTACCCCCGAAGCATCAAGCTGATATCCAGAGGTAAGAATGGCAGGTAATCCAGGCCATTTTTCATGGACCATAGAGATAAATTCCATTCCTTTTATGCTGCCTGGCACGCCGTGATCGGCGACGATAAACGAGCACTCGCCATTTATGCCCATCAGATGAATCAGGGCATCTTCAGCAGTGGTAAAGGCATCGCAGTCGGCACCGAGTTGCAAGATATCTACAAGCACAGTGCGGAGCGTTCCGTCATCCTCCACCACAACAACCTTTTTCCCTGAGAGCGACAATCCTTCTGTGTTGAGCTTCATCGGTCCATTCCAATCCATGTGGATATTGGAGTGTTCCACTCATTGATTGACGAGTCGATGGCGGCGAAGCGCCAGTTGATTCACGATCCTTGGCAAAGGTAGTTCAGCTCAGTAGAGGCCTCTCGCATAAAGATCTCAATTGTCTTAGGGCCCACACCCTCAAAATTGAGTAGCCAGCGCGTAAACCCTTCGAGATCTTGAGTACGCTCATGCAGATCTCGTAGCTGATGGCCTAATTGCGTGTTCAACGCCCCGGCCAGCGCCTTTAGCCGCCGCGCCGTAGATAGGTCATACCGAGCGTAACCGGCTTCGCCGAGGATCCTCACGAGGGTCGAATGGTGGCAGCCTGCAAGCTTAGCCGGTGTATCCAGGCCGTGCTGATCGACCACCTTTGGTAGGCGTGCACTGCAATCGATGCGCGAATCCGCTTCCCCATAAGAAAACTGGCAACGAGCCATCGGTACAGTCCGTTTTCGCCCACCAACTCGATGCCCAGATCAGCTGCCGTAATGGTGTTCAACCTTTGGTACGACGAGGATCAGCTGATCGCGGATAGGTCCGTTCTTCATCGATAGTGCCGTCGGCTTTGTGAATTTTCACCGACGCTTTCTTGCCTTCAAAGAATGCTGGAAGTGCGCTCACCAACTCTTGTTTTGTCGCTGCCCGCATCGAGGCGCGGTCTGCACTGACCTTTCTCAACTCCCACCCATCGGCCGACGGGCTCACATGATATGTATCCATGGCGGTACTCCTTCTGGGATAAATTTCCGGCTCATTCAGCCTCGATGTCTTGTTCAGCCTCAACAGCATCTGTTTCTTCAGCATCATTTAACGCCGGCGAAGCGGGCTTCAGGGGATCATTGATGAAGGGAACGTTGCTTGGCCCCTTCTCTTCCGGACCGTCAGTTTCAGGTTGCATGGCTTGCTCTCCAAAGCTCACTTTCGGTGGACACAATGCCGAGCTATTTACATTCGGCCGCTACTGAGAATTTGCTGATATCAATGGGCTGCGGAACAAACTCGGGCCCTTGCCCCGCGGGCCGCCACTGTACATTCGAGATACCGTAACGCTCAGCCATAGGGCGGCTGACCAACTTGATCTTGTGCTGACCAAACCTCGGAATGATGCCAATGCCTGCGTCACAGCTAGCCCAGTGCCAGGCTAGGGTGTTGTCCATCTTTTCAAGACGAATGATGAATGTCCGACGCTCGCCGTGGACCTCGTACTCAATGACGTACAACTGCTGTCCAGCCACAAGAATCCCTCCCATTGAATCCACTTGCTATTGAGGTGGGAGGGAACTGAAAAATTCCTTCGAAAAGTCAGGCGGTAGCTGGAGGCAACGCTGGCAGATTAGCGCCCTCAAATCAGTTGCAGCGGATCATTTTTTCAGCCGGCTCACGCGAGGCCATTAGCCTTCAGCGACCGTGACTGCGCGCCGGGACCTCGGGATCAGTGCTGCCCTGCGCTCTCGGATTGGCACGCATCGCGGCCTCCCTCGGAAGGCATTGCGAGATACCGCACCTGTTTGGAGAAAGACGGCTCATGGGCTCGGTCGATGTTCTGTCGCGCCATCAGTCGCCTTGGGGCCAGGCTTCGCAAAGGACGCGGCGATATCCCGTGCCAGCGCGACACCCCATGACATCGCGGTGGTCATGGATTGACCTGGCCTCGCCTTGTGCGCTTCCTCGTGGAGGCAAGCACCGTCCGGCCCATAGATGCCAATGAACAGTTCAGTGGCACCCACACGGGAAAGCCGGACCTGAACATCGATGGTCAACCCGAATTCGAGCACTTCAGTATGTGTACGACTGTGCAGCTTGGCATCCGCCCAATCCCAGAAGGTCTTGCCCCTCGATCTCATGACGTTCTCCGCTGGCATGAGATCCAAGTAAGGCACATAAAGCGAAGCGACCCTATGCCGGCCATCAGGACGGTCGGACAGTTGCGCCAGCTGATACATCGGGACAATCAATCAGGGAAAAAACGCATTGCCCGGTGAAGCTCGTTGATTGCATCACCAATATGCTCTTCATCCACCCAACGCCCGCGAGTGCCGGTGAGAAGGCCGCCAATGGCATGAAGCCGCAGATCGTTGGGAGGAATCCCCCTGACCGCTCCGGCAGCCAGTAACGCAAACACCACCTGTTCCAGTGCCGCTATTCGTTTCGCTTCGTCATCCATCACGTTCCCCCTCTGTCAGCCCTCAACAGTTCGGTCACTTTGCCAAGGGAAAGAGCGATCGATATGACCAGTGGCACGAAATACCGGGGTGCGTTGCAGCGCCAGCCCAAAAATCCCATTTTCCCCCTCTTCAATTATCATCTGCCCGCAGCTTTGATGATGAGTCGATACACATGTCCGATGCCATCCCAACCGACCGTAGCCCCTGGGCAGTGTTCTTGGTTTTTTTGCGCCTGGGGCTGACCTCCTTCGGCGGCCCGATTGCCCATTTGGGTTACTTCCGGGATGAACTGGTGGTGCGTCGACAGTGGCTGAGCGAGCGTTGCTATGCGGACTTGGTCGCCCTTTGCCAGTTTCTTCCGGGTCCGGCCAGTAGTCAGGTTGGTATCGCGGTTGGGCTGATACGTGCAGGCTATGGTGGTGCACTGGCTGCATGGGTGGGGTTTACCTTACCTTCGGCGGTCGCCCTTGTTCTGTTAGCGCTCGGCATCGCCAACCAGGGTGATGCCCTGCCTGCCGGGGTACTGCACGGTTTGCACGTAGTGGCGGTGGCGGTCGTGGCCCAGGCAGTGTGGGGTATGGCCCGCCATCTATGCCCGGATACGCCGCGGATCACCCTCATGGCAGTTGCGGCCTGCCTCATGCTGCTGATGCCTTACGCCTTGGCGCAAGTAGCGGTGATAGGCCTGGCGGCAGTCACGGGGCTGCTGCTGTTCAAGCCGCAGCCAAGTGGAGTGCATGAAGCACTCACCACGGGCCTGGGGCGTCGCGCGGGTCTTTTCTGGCTTGCCCTGTTCTTTGCATTGCTGCTTGGCCTGCCTTTCTTGGCAGGCCGGTTAAACTCCCAGTCACTGTCGATGATCGATTCCTTCTACCGCGCCGGCTCGCTGGTTTTTGGTGGTGGGCATGTCGTGCTGCCACTTTTGCAAGCGGAAGTTGTGCCTCCTGGCTGGGTTGATAATGATGTGTTCCTGGCTGGCTATGGGGCCGCCCAGGCTGTGCCAGGGCCGCTATTCACCTTCGCGGCCTTCCTCGGCGCCTCTATGCAGCAGGCACCCAATGGTTGGACAGGAGGCCTGATCTGCCTGCTGGCGATTTTCGCGCCTTCATTTTTCCTGGTGGTGGGCGCCTTGCCGTTCTGGCAGCATTTGCGCTGCAATGCCCGAGCCCAAGCGGCACTGCTGGGCATCAATGCTGCTGTCGTAGGTCTGTTGCTTGCCGCGCTGTATCAGCCGGTGTGGACGAGCGCAATCCACGCGCCGCAGGACGTTGGCCTGGCCTTGATGGCACTGGTTGCCCTGATGCTCTGGAAGTTGCCGGCGTGGTTGGTTGTGCTCGCCAGCGGGGTACTGGGGGCGCTGTTGGAAAACGCGCTGTGACGCCATGGTATGCTGCTGGCGGTCTTTATCAGTGCCTGGGCATTGATCATTTCAACAGGCGAGAACACGCCAGTACCGCGCAGGTGAAGACCTTGCGCAGCACTTTCAAGCGGTTATCCAGATGCTCATATCACCTTTACCGCGCGGCCAATGAACCTCACGGGCCCCGTCGGTAGCCCGGTAGGCGAGCCGCCGGATTTCTCCAATGTCAGCTCGAACAACTGGTTGGCCTCCAACGGGGGCAGGCGCTGTATCGGAACACGATAGGGTTCACCGGGTTTGACCAGCCCCAGCGACACCGGTGCTCGCCACTGCTCACCCTTGGTCCAGAACTGCAGGGCCATGCCTTCGGGGACGGCATCCTCGCCCAACGGAATCAGCTCGATCATGCGGCTGTCGCTGGTCTGCACCACCCAGCCGGGTGCCTGGTTGCCCGGCGCCACGAGAACCACCACGAATTGCGTGGTGGCCGGCGGCGCCGTCAACAACGCAAACGCCAGCAGTATGCTTGCAGCCAGCCCTGCAGCACTCAGTGCTTGCAACAGGCCGAGACGTTGCCACCAATGGGTTCGCTGCTGTTTCGAAGGCGTGGCCAGCTCGTTCAGGCTGCGCTGGATACGGCCCCATAGCCGGGCACTCGGTGGCTGGGGCGCAGCCAGCGCGGTCAGCTCCAGCAGACGTTCCTCCCAAGCATCCACCGCGGCACGCAGGGACGGGTCGACGCTCAGGCGCTCGGTCATCGTGGCGTGTTGCTCCGGTGACAACGTCCCCAGCACGAACTCGCCGGCAAGGGTGTCCAATGCTTCGGCAGTATCCGGCTTCATTCCAGGCACTCCCGCAGCGCCTTCAGGCTGCGCTTGATCCAAGCCTTGACGGTGCCTAACGGCGCACCCAGCAGGCCGGCTATTTCGGCGTGGCTGCAGCCGTCCACATAGGCGTGCAAGATGCAGCGCTGTGGCGTGGGCTGCAATTGTTCGAGGCAACGGTAGATTTTTGCCGAGCCTGACCAGAGGTCAATGTCATCGCCCCCTGCCGGCAATGCTGCCGAGCTATCGATGTCGGCGTCGTCCAGCACGGTTTCACGGCGACTGTCGCGAATTGCATTGAGCGCCAGATGGCGAGTGATGCTGTAGATCCAGCCGCGAGCCGAGCCACGCGCCGGGTCAAAGCTGGCAGCACGGGTCCAGATGCGGATGAACGCATCGTGGACGATGTCCTCGGCGGTGGCATCGTCACGCACGATGCGCCGGGCAACGCCGAGCAGGCGCGCACCTTCCTGATCGTAGAGTGCCTGCAGGGCTCGCCGGTCGCCCAGTGCACACGCCTCCAGGCAGCGTTGGAAGTCCAAAGGGGTGACAGACGCATTCAACGTTTGCGGCTTCCTTGTGTGAGGCAAGGGACCCCGGCCATCCAGCCGGGGGCTTGCCATCGAGCGTAGATCATCAACGGCGGAGTGTCGGCCTCGGGCGCGTCACTTGGCTGTCCAGAACACGTAGTCTGCCTGGTACTGCACGACCTGCTTGGCACCTTTGTTCTGCGTCGTGCAGTCGCTTGCCGGCGCCACGCCACCACGGGTTGCCAGACGCTGGATATAGCTGACCCCTTGCATGGCGCCTTTGCCTTCGGCCGGGTTGGCCTTGACCAGCTGATAGGGGATGGCGCCTTTCTCCGCCTGGGCTACCGCCAGCTGCGTACCGGTGACTTTCGAGCCGTCCTTGGCTTGCCAAGTGGCGGGAGGGCCGAAGTAATCGCCTACCTGTTTGCCGGCGCGGTCATTGAGCACGGCCTTGGGGCCAACGAAAGTCCATTCGGTCTGGCCAGGCGCGGAGGCCTTGTCGCGGCATTCGTAGGTGATCTCGCCGACGCCGACAGTCTCGAGCATGACGCGATGGCCATCGGGGACCTTGACTGCCTCTGGCAGCGCAGATTGGGCGTGGGCTGGCTGCAGCGCAAGGATGAGGCTGCAAGCGAGCAGCATAGCGGAGAACTTGGGGCTCATGAGGTGTGCTCCTGACAGGTCATTGGCTGGGCAGTCACAGGCTGCCCATTAGTACTACCCATCAGCGATAGAACTGGATGCACGGCAGGGGAAAAATTGGTTTTGCCCGTGGTACGCCGAGCGCCAGCGATACATCAATGTGCACTCATCCTGGCCGAATCCATGAGCGGCTGCCGCTTCATCGTTCCAAAGGGGCCGGGTTGGCTCTGCCTGGCTCGCACCTGGCGTCGCCCAATTCGATCTCTCGTCGCTTCGCTCAGGCTTGAGCTGCCTGCTGGCGGGCGAAGGTCTGACACTCTTGGTAGACTAGGGCTCCTTTTTTCTTGAGGCGGATCCGGACGGTATGGATGACCGTTCCATCGGCCTTTTTCCTTGCTCTGATCGTTGCCATGTTTTCCGTTGGTATAAGCGTGAGTGGCGGTGGCAAATCGTACGCCATCACACCCAGAACGCCCGAAAAACCCCGGAAAATGGTACAAAACCGTGTAGACCAGAATGTCCCTAGAATCCGCTTCAACGCCATACACCACGCGCCCCGAGCCATCCCGCCGCTTCTCCGTGGCACCGATGATGGACTGGACAGACCGCCACTGCCGCTTCTTCCTGCGCCTGCTCTCAAGGCAGGCCCTGCTCTACACCGAAATGGTCACCACCGGCGCCCTGCTGCACAACGACGCCCAGCGTTTCCTGCGCCACGACGTGTCCGAGCACCCGTTGGCCCTGCAACTGGGCGGCAGCGTGCCAGCGGACCTGGCCGCCTGTGCGCGCCTGGCCGAGGATGCCGGCTATGACGAGGTCAATCTCAACGTCGGCTGCCCCAGCGACCGGGTGCAGAACAACATGATCGGCGCCTGCCTGATGGGCCATCCGGCGCTGGTGGCCGATTGCGTCAAGGCCATGCAGGACGCAGTCAGCATTCCGGTCACGGTCAAGCACCGCATCGGCATCAATGGCCGCGACAGCTACGCCGAGCTGTGCGACTTCGTCGGCCAGGTGCGCGACGCCGGCTGCCGCAGTTTCACCGTGCATGCACGCATCGCCATTCTCGAAGGCCTGTCGCCCAAGGAAAACCGCGAAATCCCGCCACTGCGCTATGACGTGGCGGCGCAGTTGAAGGCCGATTTCCCGGACCTGGAACTAGTGCTCAATGGCGGCATCAAGACCCTCGACGAATGCCGCACTCACCTGCAGACCTTCGATGGCGTGATGCTGGGACGCGAGGCGTACCACAACCCGTACCTGCTGGCCGAGGTCGACCAGCAGCTGTTCGGCAGCGCGGCGCCGGTGGTCAGCCGCGCCGAGGCCATTGCAAAGCTGCGCCCGTATATCGTCGCGCATATGCAAAGCGGCGGTGCGATGCATCACATCACCCGGCATATCCTCGGGCTGGGCCAGGGCTTCCCGGGGGCGCGGCGCTTCCGCCAGCTGCTGTCGGCGGACATTCACAAGGCCAGCGAGCCGCTGAAGGTGCTGGACCAGGCCGCCGAGCTGCTGCAGGGGCGCTGAGGGAACCTGCGGCGGGGTTGGCACTCGAAGGCAATGCCTTTTGCCGCAGCCCCGGTGTGAGCCGGGGCTGCTTTGCAGCCTGATGCGGGCAAGCGCGCGCCTACAGAAGGATCGCGTTGCCTGCGCAGGCTTTCCCGATACGCCTGCGACGGGCCTTGAGTGGCTGTCGGGGCTCGGGTAATGTCGAGTCATTGCACAGGACAGAGCACGCCCATGACCTCCAAGCTGGAACAACTCAAGCAGTTCACCACCGTGGTCGCCGACACTGGCGACCTGGATGCCATCACCCGCCTCAAGCCGGTCGACGCCACCACCAACCCGTCGCTGTTGCTCAAGGCCGCGGCCATTGCCGGCTACGCCGACCTGCTCAAGCAGGTCAAGGCCGATGCAAAGGGCAATGTCGACCTGGCCTGCGACAAGTTCGCGGTGTCGGTGGGCTCGGGCATTCTCAAGGTCATTCCGGGGCGCATCTCCACCGAAGTGGACGCGCGGCTGTCGTTCGACGAGCCGGCGCTGCTGAAAAAGGCCCGTCAGCTGATCGAGCTGTATGAAGCGGCCGGTGTGCCGAAAGACCGCGTGCTGATCAAGCTGGCCTCCACCTGGGAAGGCATCCGCGCCGCCGAGAAACTTGAGAAGGAAGGCATCCAGACCAACCTCACCCTGCTGTTCTCCTTCGCCCAGGCCCAGGCCTGCGCCGATGCCGGGGTGTTCCTGATCTCGCCGTTCGTGGGGCGTATCTACGACTGGTACAAGAAGAGCACCGGCAAGGAATACGTCGGCGCCGAGGACCCGGGCGTGGTATCGGTCACGCGCATCTACGACTACTACAAGACCAATGGCTACAACACCGTGGTCATGGGCGCGAGCTTCCGCAATATCGGCCAGATTGAACAGCTGGCCGGCTGCGATCGCCTGACCATCAGCCCCGAGCTGTTGCAGCAGCTGGCGGACGACCAAGGCGATCTGCCGCGCATCCTCAAGCCGGGCAATGCCGGCGAAGCCAAGCAGCAGTTGAACGAGAGCCAGTTCCGCTGGGCAATGAACGAGGACGCCATGGCCACCGAGAAGCTGGCCGAAGGCATCCGCCAGTTCGCCCGCGACCAGGAGAAGCTGGAAGCGCTGATGGCTGGCTGACAAAGCCTGATACATCTTCGGCTTGATCGACGGGCGGTTAATGCAGAGCATTTCCGCCCGTTTTCGTTGGGGCCGCATTCCCCATAACCAGTGGGAGCGGGCTTGCCCCGCTATAGCGTCATACCAGACAAAACCGAGCCATAGATGATCCCCAGCACCACCCTCCCCCTTGTCCTTGCCGGCCCGGTACTGCGCCGCCTGGAGCCGCAGCGTCTGGCGATCTGGCTGGTCGGTTCGCAACCGCTGCAAGCCGAATTTGTCCTGGAACAGGCCGGCATCAGCGCCACCGCGCATTGCGAAGTGATCGCGGTCGGTACGCACGCCTTCATCCACCTGCTGGATATTCACTTCGAACAGCCGCTACCCAGCGACGTGGCGCTCGAGTACGACCTGCGCCTGGCCAACGGCCAGGGCATCGCCGACTGGGCCCCGCACCTGCTCTACCCCGGCGCCAGTCGCCCCAGCTTCGTGCTGCGCGAGCGCCTCGACCAGGTGCTCCACGGCTCGTGCCGCAAGCCCCATCATCCGGCTGCCGACGGCCTGTTGTGCGCCGACCGCCTGCTGGCCGCCGGCCCGCGCCCCGAGGAGCGCCCCGCCGTGTTGCTGATGAGCGGCGACCAGGTGTATGCCGACGATGTCGCCGGCCCGATGCTGCGCGCCATCCACGGGTTGATCGAGCGTCTGGGCCTGTTCGACGAGGCGCTGGACGGCGCCCTGGTCGACAGCGGCGCCGCGCTCTACCAGCACCCGGCCTGCTATTACCACCGCGCCGACCTGCTGCCGGCCCAGGAAGGCAACGAAACCCTGCGTGAGCGCTTCTTTGGCGGCAAGCGCAAGCCGATCTTCTCCTCCAGCAACGCCGACAACCACCTGGTGACCTTCGCAGAAGTCATGGCCATGTACCTGCTGGCCTGGTCGCCGCTGCCGTGGTCCCTGGTGTGCATGCAGATGCCATCCGGCCTCACCGACAAGCGCCAGGCCCGCTACCGCCAAGAGCTGCCGCTCATCGAGGCCTTCCGCGATGGCCTCGGACAGGTGGCGCGGGTCATGGCCCACCTGCCCTGCCTGATGATCTTCGACGACCACGACATCACCGACGACTGGAACCTGTCGGCGCAGTGGGAGCAGACCGCCTACGGCCACCCGTTCTCGCGGCGGATCATCGGCAACGCGCTGCTCGGCTACCTGCTGTGCCAGGGCTGGGGCAACGACCCGGACGGCTGCGCGGCGCTGGTCCAACAGTGCCGCCAGTTGCATGAGGCGCGGGATGAACTGATCGGCGAACTGCTGCGCTTCCAGGGCTGGCAATACGCGCTGCCGAGCAACCCGCCGCTGCTGGTGCTGGACACCCGCACCCGGCGCTGGCGCAGCGAAAGCAACCTGGCCAAGCCTTCGGGCCTGCTCGATTGGGAGGCGCTGAGTGAACTGCAGCAGGCGCTGCTCGATCACCCCTCGGCGATCATCGTGTCGCCGGCGCCGATCTTCGGGGTCAAGCTGATCGAAACCGTGCAACGGGTGTTCAGCGCCCTGGGCTACCCGTTGCTGGTCGATGCCGAGAACTGGATGGCGCACCGCGGCGCGGCGCAGGTGGTGCTCAATATCTTCCGCCACTCGCGCACGCCTGGGCATTACGTGGTGCTGTCGGGCGACGTGCACTACTCATTCGTCTACGAAGTGCTGATCCGCCATCGCCAGCGCAGCCCGCACTTGTGGCAGGTGACCAGCAGCGGGATCAAGAACGAGTTCCCCCGGCGCCTGCTGGATGTGCTCGACCGGCTCAACCGCTGGCTGTATTCGCCGCGCTCGCCGCTCAACTGGTTTACCAAGCGTCGCCAGATGGAAGTGGTGCCGCGTACACCCAGCCGGAGCAAGGCCGGGGAACGGTTGTGGAACAGCGCGGGGCTGGGGCAGGTGTTCTTCGATGACCAGGGGCGGCCGGCGCGGGTGTATCAGTTGAATGCCGATGGTTCGCCAGCTACGGCGTTCATCAAGGACTGAAGCCATCACGGGGCAAGCCCGCTCGCACAAAGCCCCCTCGCACTGCCTGTGGGTGGGCTGAGTGGGAGCGGCGGTGCGCCGATGCGACTTGCCCCGCGATAGATCAGGATCTTTCCAGCGCGCTCACCAGGTCATGGAACGCTTCGCGGTTGGAGTCGTTCAAGCCCATGAGGATCTTGTGCGCCTCCAGCACCTTGGAGCGCACCACGCTCTCGTCCTGGTCCTGGGAAGGCAGGTCGGTCAGGCACTCCGGGCACGGCACCGGGCGGTCGACGATGTTGAACACCTGGTCGAAGCCCATGGACTGCAGCAGCCGGGAAATGTCCGGGTTGGTGGTGACCACGGTCGGCAGCAGGCCGACCTTCTGCCGGGACAGGATCGACAGCTTGGCCAGCAGGCCCAGGGTGGTGCTGTCGATGCTTTCGGTTTCGGTCAGGTCGATGACGATGGCCGAGAAGTTCAGCGCGGTGAAGATCTTCTCGATCGTCGCATCCAGTGCCGAACACAGGGTCAGGCGCACTTCACCGACAAATTTCAGAACGAAGGTCCCGCTTTGTTCGGCAAACTGGATTCTACCAGTACTCATTCAAGGTTCCTGCTCAACACCAATAGGGCGATATCATCCGGCATCTCCCCAAGCGTAGCCAATTCGAATCGTTGGCGCAGCCCGTCCAGGCTACCACCCGCCGCCTTGACGATCTCCGGCAAGGCCGCTTCCTTATCTTTGAGTGTGTCCCCGGGCAAAAGGTCCAGAATGCCGTCGGACATCAGGGTGAGGCTGAACTGCGCTGGCAGCTCCAGCACCAGGTCCTGGTAGCTGGCCTCGTCGAACAACCCCACCGGCAGGCCGCGGCCTTCCAGGTAACGGGCTTGCCCGGGGGTATACAGCACCGGCAGCGGCAAGTGGCCGCCGACGCTGTAGGTGAGCAGGCCGGTGTCCTCGTCGATGACCCCACCGACCATGGTCACATGCTTGCCCAGCTTGCAGTTGATCAAGCCACGGTTGATGTGGCTGAGTACCTGCGAAGGCTTGAACTCGCGCATCTTGCCGCCACGCTTGAATTCGAACAGCAAGCGCGTGGTCATGAACTTCAGCAGCACCGTGACGAACGCCGACGAGGCACCGTGGCCGGATACGTCCGCCAGGTAGAAGGCAATGCGCCGGTCGTCCACGCGGAAGTAGTCGGCGAAGTCGCCCGACAGGTACAGCGACGGGATGATCTGGTGCTCGAAGGCGAAATCGCCGGCCACCCATGGGTTTTCCGGCAGCATGTTCATCTGCACCTGGCGGCCGGCAGTCTGGTCCTCCTGCAGCAGGTGCAGGCTGGCCTCCAATTCGCGGTTGGCGGCTTCGAGCTTCTCCCGGTAGCGCTGGTTCTCAAGCACCAGGCGCGAGCGGTCGAGCGCGCGGCGCACCGAGTGCTCGAGCACGGCCAGGTCTTCGAGGGGCTTGATCAGGTAGTCCGCCGCGCCCAGGCGCAAGGCTTCGACCGCGTCGCTCATTACGCCGGCACCGGACACCACGATCACCGGCAACTGCGGCGCGCGCTCGCTGATCCGGCGGATCAGTTCGAGGCCGCCCATCTGCGGCATGCGCAGATCGCAGATCACGAGGTCGGGCTGGTGTGCTTCGAAGACCTGGAGGCCCTGCTGGCCGTTGCCGGCCTGGAGGACGCTGAAGCCGCTGTCTTCCAGATAGGCGGCGAGGCTGGCACGGACCACCTCGTCGTCATCGATGATCAGCAGCGTTGCACTGGGTTTCTGCATGTGGGCGAACGGCGCCAGATTTGGGTTGGCGTAGCGGCTGTGGAGGACCGACAGACAGCTACTGGAATGCTCTCTAGCCACTCTCTATCTGAGTTGTAGGACAAGAAGACTGGTCCGGCAAATAGTGAGGTGCCCTGTAAGGCGCTGACGGTACTCCCATCCGCCTGGCGTTTCAAGCATGGGCAGGTAGACTTCCCTGCACTTTACAGGGCAAATCACCCGGCGTTATAAGAATGTGGAGCAACGCAACCTGACGAAAGGATGCAAGCATGTCCCAGCCACCCGTGGATTACAGCGAAAAACGTGATTTCATTCGCATGCGTATTGAAGCCGAGGTCCAGCTGCTGCAGGCCGACCAGGTGATCAGCGCTGTGTGCATCGACCTCTCAAGCACAGGCATGCAGGTGCAGGCGCCGCAGCGGTTCCAGGTGGGTGACCACCTGGAGGTACGCATCGACTCGGACCACACGGCCCTCGCCGGGCTGCATGCCAGCACCGAAGTGGTGTGGATCGCCGACCAGCCAGGCGGTGCGCAGCGCTTCGGCTTGCGCATCCTGGCGATGCATTGAACCGTTACATATTCGCGTAATGCAAAAGGGGCCGCCCTGCGACCCATCGCCGGCAAGCCGGCCCTCACAGAGTTATGCGATCCCCTGTGGGAGCCGGCTTGCCGGCGATGGGCTGCAAAGCAGCCCCATTACCTGACCGAAGCGGTCAGAAGTCGTCTTCGACCTGGCCGTCCTTGACCTTGAACTCGCGGTTCTGCAAGTAGGCATTGCGCAGGAAGATGTACTTGTCGCCTTGGATCAGCTTCTCCGCCGACAGCAGGCTGGCGCGGGTATCGATCACGTCCAGGGCGAAGATCGAATTGCGCGTCGGCACATGGTCGATATAGCGATAGGGTTCGGTGTAGGTGTCCGGGTACTTGGCCAGGCCGTCGCGCACGGTGCTTGGGCCAAGGAACGGGATGACCACATATGGCCCGCTGGGCACGCCCCAGTAGCCAAGGGTCTGGCCGAAGTCTTCATCGTTGCGCTGCAGGCCCATCTTGGTGCCGACGTCAAAGAAGCCACCCAGGCCGAAAGTGGTGTTGACGATCAGGCGCGCCGTATCGATGCCCGCCGCCCGAGGCTTGAGCTGCAACACGTTGTTGGCCAGGTTGGTGACGTCGCCCAGGTTGCGGAAGACATTGTGGATGCCATCCTCAAGGAACTGCGGGGTGATGAACTGATAACCCTGGGCCAACGGCTTGAGGGCATAGGTATCGAGAACGTCGTTGAACTTGAAGATCGGTCGGTTGACCGACTCCCACGGATCTTCCTCGGTGGCCGCCTGGGTTGCTGCCACGGGCGCCAGCAGCAAGCTGGCGCAGACACAGGCCTGGGTGACTCGCTCGATCACTCCGGCACCGAACCTACGCATAGATGTTTCTCCATCGGATTTCACGGCGGCAGCGGCGATTGGCACGCTGCTCGATAGGGCGCAAGTATACTGGCTTGCTTGCTGAACGATAGTTTTACATAACTCTGTCAAGATTTTGTGAACAACTGTTGCGTCATCCCCCGGTAACAAATGCCGGATAGCCTGCGGGCTATTTAGGGACGTTGCCATGCAAGAAGCACCCGCCTTCACCGCGGTACTGTTCGGACTGCGCGGCTGCCTGGTCCAGGCGCCCGACGGCAGCCCTCTGCCCGCCCCGGGCGCCCTTGACTCCCTTCACCGCCTGCGCGCCCAGCAAGTGCCCTGCATCTGGCTCGACGAAGTCAGTACCGCACAAGGCAAACGCCTGAGCGGCGTGCTGCCCGACTGGCTGCCGGGGCACTGCGCCAATGGCAGCAGATGGCCGACCCCCAACGCCTGCTGGCAAGCGCTGATGAGCCTGCAAAGCCAGCGCCTGGACGGCTGCGTGCTGGTCAGTGGCGTGCCACTGCTGTTGCAGTCGGGGCTCAACGCCGGTCTGTGGACGGTGGGGCTGGCGGCCTGCGACCAAGGCTCGGCGCAATGGCAGGCGCTGAGCCGCCAGGAACAGGAGCTGGCCCGCGGCAAAGCCACCCTGGCGCTGTTTGGCCTGGGCGTGCACTCGGTGATCGACCACCTCGAATCCCTCGATGCCTGCCTCGCGGACATCGCCCAGCGCCGGCACAAAGGCGAGAAACCCTGATACATCCCCGTTGATACGGGTCATGCAAAGCGTCGGCAGGTGGATTACGCTAGAGGTCAGGCCCGAACCTTTGCCGCTTCGCTGAGGTCCATGCCTTGCCAAGTCATTGATGGAGTAAGAACAATGCCTGCCCGCGAACTGCAAGAGCGCCTGAATAGCCTGCGCGAGCAACTGGATCGCAATGTGCCGCTTTCGGAAGAGGAACTGGCCAGCCTGCATGAAGAAGCCAGGCAGATCGAGGCCCAGCTGAAGCTTGAGGAAGCCACCCCGGACAACAACCTAGTCGACGGCGTGAACCTTGCCATCGAACGCTTTGAGGCCGAACATCCCGACCTCACCGCCACCCTGCGCAGCATTGCCAACTCGCTGCACAGCATGGGGATCTGAACCCAACGGGGCTGCGTTGCAGCCCCGTTACATTACTGCCGCACCAACCGCAGGTTCTGCGGGTTGATCGCCCCGGTGCTGCGGTACGGGTTGATATCCAGCCCACCCCGGCGCACATACCGTGCATACACCGTCAGGTGCTCAGGCTCGAGCAGGTTCTTCAGGTCCAGGTAGATCCGCTCCACGCACTGTTCGTGGAAGTCGGCGTGCTGGCGGAAGCTGATCAGGTAGGTCAGCAGGCTGGCATGGTCCAGCGCCCGCCCCTTGTATTCCACCACCACGCTGCCCCAGTCCGGCTGGCCGGTGACCGGGCAATTGGATTTGAGCAGATGGCTGTGCACGGTCTCTTCCACCACGCGATCCGCCGCACAGCGCAGCAATTCGGGCTGCGGTTGCTCGTAGTTGCTGATGCTCACATCCAGCGCATCGATGCACTGACCCGGCAAGGCAGTCACGCCTTGGCCTTCGACTTCGGCCAGGGTGCTGACCTTGACCGCCACCGGCTTGCCCGCGGCGCCAGACAGGTCTTTCACCAGGCAGGCCTGCAACTCGGCCACCGAGGCGAACACGGTCTGGTTCAGCGAGTTGAGGTACAGCTTGAAGGACTTGGACTCGATGATATTCGGCGAGTCGCAAGGAATGGCGAACTCGCCGATGGCCACCACCGGCTTGCCCGAGGGTAGCAACCAGGACAGCTCGAAGCAGTTCCAGAAATCCACGCCCTGCCACGGCAGCGTGTCGCCACTGACACCCAGCTCGGCCCACTTGGCCAGGCGCGGGATGGGGAACAGCAGCGAGGGGGTGTAGGTGGCGACGTATTCGCTGGACTTGCCCAGCGGGGAGTGTTCGGCGGCGGGATGCATGGAAACTGACCTGAAGGTTCGAAATTGCCCCTAGTCTACCGGTTTTGCACCCCGCCTTGGAGCCGATGTCACTCGATGGTCAACGGCCCGACCATGCCGGCCTGGTAATGGCCCGGCACGTTGCAGGCGAACTCGATGGGCGCCGATTTGCGGAAGGTCCAGGTCAGCTCCGCGCGCTGGCCAGGCTGCACCAGCACGGTGTTGCCGGTGTCGTGGCCATGGCCGCCGCCCATCATCTGGCTGTGGTCCATCTGCCCATGGTCCATGCCTTCGTGATTCATGCCGGCGGTAAAGATCTTGCCTTGCATGGCGACCATTTCCTTTTGATGCTCGGCGTGCATGGCCTTGTCGCCCAGGTTGAACTCGTGGGGCAGCTTACCTTCGTTGACCAGCACGAAACGTACGGTTTCACCGGCCTTGACCTTAATGCTCTTGGGTTCGAAGGCGATGTCCTTGAGTACCACCTCGACAGTGCGGGTGGCCTTGGCTGCCGGCGCCGGCTCGCCGAAGGCGAAGGGTTTGGCTTCGCCAGCGAAGGTGGGCAGGCTGGTCAGGGCAAGCGCGGCGGTGAGGAACAGGTGTTTCATGGGTGACTCCAGATCAATGCAGCGAAGATGGCGCCATTGTCGAAAAGGCTGGCTGGCAGCTGGCTGACGGGAAGATTACAACTTTGTCAGCTTGGGCAGGCCGCCAGATCGTCACGTATCATTTCGGCATCACGTTGGCCCGAACCGTTGGTAAACACATGAAACTGCTGATCGTCGAAGACCAGGCCAAGACCGGCCAGTACCTGAGCCAGGGCTTGAGCGAGGCCGGCTTCGCCACCGAACTGGCCAGCGACGGCGACACCGGCCAGCACCTGGCCCTGAGCGGCGACCACGACCTGCTGATCCTCGACGTGATGCTGCCGGGGCGCAACGGCTGGCAGATCCTCCAGGCGGTGCGCCAGGCCGGGCTGGACACCCCGGTGCTGTTCCTCACCGCCCGCGACGCCGTCGAGGACCGCGTGCACGGCCTGGAGCTGGGCGCCGACGACTACCTGGTCAAACCCTTTGCCTTCTCCGAACTGCTGGCCCGCGTGCGCAGCCTGCTGCGCCGTGGCGCCAGTGCCAGCCAGGATACCTGCCTGGCACTGGCCGACCTGCGCCTGGATCTGATCCGCCGCCGCGCCGAGCGCGCCGGCCAGCGCATCGACCTGACCGCCAAGGAGTTCGCCCTGCTCGAACTACTGCTGCGCCGCCAGGGCGAAGTGCTGCCCAAGTCGCTGATCGCCTCGCAGGTGTGGGACATGAATTTCGATAGCGATACCAACGTCATCGAGGTGGCCATCCGCCGCCTGCGCCTGAAGATCGACGACAGCCATGCAACCAAGCTGATCCATACCGTGCGTGGTATGGGCTACGTGCTCGAAGAGCGCCACGACTGATGCGCCGCCTGTCCCTGGGCAGCCGCCTCGCGCTGCTGTTCGCCGCCTGCACCGCTGCCGTGTCGCTGGGCGCCGGCCTGCTGTTCAGCCGTGCCAGCGAGCAGCATTTCGTCGAGCTCGACCAGCAATTGCTCAACGGCCGACTTTCGCTCATGAGCAGCCTGCTCGCCGGCGTCGCTACCCAGGAGCAACTGGCCATGCGCCTGCCGGCGCTGCTCAACGAGCTGAGTCACCAGTCCGACCTGGCCTTGCGTGTACGCGGCGCCGACGGTGCGACCTGGTTCGCCAGCCGCGGCGAACTACCGCAAGCCCCCGCCCCAACAGGCCTGGCCACACTGCACAGCAACGGGGTCGAT
The DNA here is from genome assembly GCF_021283165.2 of Pseudomonas soli. Lineage (NCBI taxonomy): Bacteria > Pseudomonadati > Pseudomonadota > Gammaproteobacteria > Pseudomonadales > Pseudomonadaceae > Pseudomonas > Pseudomonas soli. The sequence continues at coordinate 2,118,477 of NZ_CP128543.1, read as the reverse complement.
TACCGTAGCCTCAGCGCGCCACTGATCGACGGCCAGCGTGCTTCGCCACAACTGTCCCTGTTCCTCGACATCACCCACCACCAGCACTTCCTGCAAGGCATGCAGCGCTTGATCTGGCTCACCGTCGGCCTGTCGGCGCTGGCCACCGCGCTGCTCGGCGCCTGGGCCGTACGCCGTGGCCTGAAACCGCTGCGGCAGATGGGCAAGGTGGCCGCCAGTGTCACCGCCGGCTCGCTGACCACGCGCTTGCCGGCCGCCGAGATGCCCGAGGAACTGGCCGAGCTGGCCGGCACCGTCAACGCCATGCTGCAGCGCCTGGACGATGCCTTCCAGCGCCTGTCGGCGTTCTCCGCCGATATCGCCCACGAGCTGCGCACGCCGCTGTCCAACCTGCTGACCCACACCCAGGTCACCCTCACCCGCCCGCGCAGCCTTGAGGAGTATCGCGAGGCCCTGCACGGCAACCTCGAGGAGCTGCAATGGATGGCCCAGCTGGTCAACGACATGCTCTACCTGGCCAAGGCCGACCACGGCCTGCTGATGCCCAGCCGCCAGGCGCTGGACCTGGCGACGGAGGTCGATGCGCTGCTGGAGTACTACGCGCCGCTGGCCGAGGACGCCCAGGTGCGCTTGCTGCGTGAGGGCCAGGCCCACACCGAAGGCGACCGGCACATGTTGCGCCGGGCGCTGTCCAACTTGCTGGACAACGCCCTGCGCTTCACCCCTGCTGATGGTGAGATCCGGGTAAGCCTGGAGCCCGGGCTGCGCATCGTGGTGGCCAACACCGGGCCAGCGATTGCGCCGCAACTGCTTGAGCGATTGTTCGACCGCTTCTACCGGGCGGATCCGGCGCGCCAGGAAGGCAGCAGCGAGCATGCGGGGTTGGGGCTGGCGATCACCCGCTCGATCGTGCAGGCACACGGTGGGAAAATTCGGGCGGAGTGTGAAGATGGCTGGACGCGGTTCGTGATCGAGTTGCCCGCGTAGGGGCGCAAAGCGCCCCACCGGTGTTGCAATGTCTTACTCGTAACGCAACGCCATAGCCGGCTCGATCTGCGAGGCGCGGTAGGCCGGGTAGATCGTCGCCAGGAAGCTCATCACCAACCCCGCCACGCAGATAATCGCAACATCGCCCCATTGCAACTCCGACGGCAGGCTGCTGATGAAGTAGATGTCGGAGGTGAAGATATGCTGGCCGCTGACTCGCTCGAGCCAACCGACCACCGCGCTGACGTTCAGCGCCAGGATCACCCCCAGCACACCGCCAAGCAAGGTACCGACGATACCGATCAAGCTGCCCTGGACCATGAAAGTGCCCATGATCTGCGCCGGCGTGGCGCCAATGGTACGCAGGATGGCGATGTCCGCGCCCTTGTCGTTCACCACCATCACCAGGGTGGCGATGATGTTGAACGCGGCCACGGCGATGATCATCATCAGCAGCAGGCCGATCATGGTCTTTTCCATCTTCATCGCGCTGAACAGGCTGCCCTGGGTGTGCGACCAGTCATCGGCGTGGTAGCCCTCGCCCAGGCTCGCGGCGATGGACTTGGACACCTGCGGCGCGGCATACAGGTCATGCAGCTTCAGGCGCACGCCCTGCACCTGGCCCGGTGCCCAGCGCTGCATTTCGCCGGCATCGGCGACGTGGATGTAGGCCTGGGAGCCATCCAGCTCGGCACCTACCTTGAAGATGCCGACCACGGTCAGACGCTGCATGCGCGGGGTGATGCCGCCCGGCTCCTTGCTGATCTCCGGGACGATCAGGGTCAGCTTGTCACCGGTATTCAGGCGAAAACGCCGAGCGGTCAATTCACCGATGACCACGCCATACTCGCCCGGCACCAGGTCCTGCAGGCTGCCCTGGACGATGTGCTGGGTGACGATGGAGACCTTGCCCTCCTCGGCCGGCTCGATGCCGGCGACCTGAATCGGCTGCATCGCCCCCTTGTACGAGAGCATGCCCTCCATTTCGGTGATGGGCGCGGCGGCCATCACCGCCGGGTTGCCTTCGGCGGCGGCGGCGACCTTGCGCCAGTCATCCAGCGGTTGCGTCCCGAGGATGGCAGCATGAGGCACCAGGCCAAGCACACGCGAACTCATCTCGCGCTGGAAGCCGTTCATTACCGACAACACCGTGATCATGGCCAGCACGCCGAGCGACAGGCCGATCATCGAGGTCATCGAGATGAACGAGATGAAGTGGTTACGGCGCTTGGCACGGGTGTAGCGAGCACCGATGAACAAGGGCAAGGGTCTGAACATGAACGGGAACACCCAAGTAGAAAATGAACCGGGGCCACCTCACGGGGCCCCGCGCAAGCGACTCAGATCGCCACCAGGTGCCCGTCTTCCAGGCTCAGCACGCGGTCCATCTGGCGCGCCAGGTTGAGGTCGTGGGTCACCACCAGGAAGGCGGTCTGCGAGTGGGTCGACAGCTCGCGCATGAGTTCCTGGATGCCCTGGGCGGTGTGGTGATCGAGGTTGCCGGTGGGCTCGTCGAGCATCACCAGGCCCGGACGGTTGACCAGGGCGCGGGCAATCGCCACGCGCTGGCGCTCGCCGCCGGACAGCTCCGCCGGCTTGTGGTTAAGGCGGTGGCCCAGGCCGACGCGCTTGAGCAGCGCCTCGGCGCGCTCGCGAGCCTCGCTGATCGGGGTCTTGCCGATCAGCAGCGGCATGCAGGCGTTCTCCAGGGCGGTAAACTCTGCCAGCAGGTGGTGGAACTGGTAGACGAAGCCCAACGCGCGGTTGCGCAGCAGGCCACGCGCCCGTTCGCCCAGCGCCGACAGCTCTTCGCCGGCCAGCCAGACGCTGCCCTGCGTCGGCGTGTCGAGACCGCCCAACAGGTTGAGCAGCGTACTCTTGCCCGAGCCGGAGCTGCCGACGATGGCCACCCGCTCGCCCGGGTGCATTTCGAGGTTCAACCCCGATAACACCTGCACCGACTCCGGGCCTTCCTCGTAGCTCTTGCCCAAGTTGCGGCAGCTCAACACGGCTTTATCACTCATGCGCGACTCACTCATAACGTAGCGCCTCTGCAGGCTGGGTGCGCGAGGCGCGCCAGGCCGGGTACAGGGTGGCGAAGAAACTCAAAACCAGCGCCGCACCGCAGACCATGTACACGTCCTGGGCCTGGATCTGCGACGGCAGGTAATCGATGAAGTACACGTCGGCATTGAGGAACTTGTGCCCGATCAGGGCTTCGATGCCGGCGATGGCGGCGCTCACGTTGAGCGCGCCGAGGATGCCCAGTACCGCGCCGATCAGCGTTCCGACCACGCCGATCACCGTCCCCTGGACCATGAAGATGGCCATGATCTGCCTGGGCGTGGCGCCCAGGGTGCGCAGGATGGCGATGTCGCCACGCTTGTCGTTGACCACCATCACCAGGGTGGAAATGATGTTGAACGCCGCCACCGCGACGATCAGCAACAACAGCAGGCCGATCATGGATTTCTCCATGCGGATCGCCTGGTACAGGTTGCCGTGGGTGCGGGTCCAGTCCCGCGGGTAGTACTCCTGCTCGCCCAGCTGCTGGGCGATGGCCCAGGTGGCGCGCGGCGCCTGGAACAGGTCGTCGAACTTCAGGCGCACGCCCTGGACCTGGTCGGCCTTCCAGCGATGCAGGCGCGACAGGTCGGCGATGTTGGTCAGGCCCAGGTAGCCATCGATCTCGCCGGCGCCGACATGGAAGGTGCCGACCACGGTGAAGCGCTTCATGCGCGGGAACATGCCCGCCGGGGTCACGCTCACCTCGGGGGCGACGAAGGTCAGCTTGTCGCCGATGCCCACGCCCAGCTTCTGCGCGGCCTTGTCGCCGATCATGATGCCCCACTCGCCCGGCGCCAGTTTGTCGAGACCGCCATCGAGGACGAACTTGTCGATGATCGACACCTCGCGCTCGCGGGCCGGGTCGATGCCATTGAGCAGCACCTTCTGCACCTTGCCCTCATGGGTCAGCAGGCCCTGCATCTGGGTGAAGGGCGCAACCGCCAGCACCTGCGGATTCTGCTTTACTTTAGAGGCGAGGGCCTGCCAGTCGTCGATCGGCTGGCCGGTCTCCAGCGTGGCGTGAGGAATCATCCCCAGCACGCGGGTACGCATCTCGTGGTCGAACCCGTTCATCACCGACAGCACCACGATCATCACCACCACGCCCAGGGCGAGGCCGATCATCGAGGTGAGCGAAATGAACGAGACGAAGTGATTGCGGCGCTTGGCACGGGTGTAGCGCGTACCAATGAATACGAATAGAGGTCTGAACATGTCGGGGCTTGTTCGGATGAAAGGGAACGTCCTTGTGGCGAGGCGCCTACGGCGGCTTTACACTCGGACCACCGCCGTAACCTTGGGTTCGCCATGACGACATTAGACGAAGAAGATCGCCGCGAATACTACCGCATCGAAGATCGGATCGCACTTCAAATCAGCCCCCTCAGCGCGGCCGAAGCCCTTGAGACAGAACTGTTGCAGGATGATTCGGAGCTGTTCAACCTGCTCAGCGAACTGCACCTGTCGGACTTCGAGTCGCAACACCTGCTGCGCCAGCTGAGCGAGAAGGACCGCACCCTGGCCGCCTTCCTGCGCGCCCAGAACAAACGCCTGGACCTGCTCAGCGCCGTGGTCGCGCAAACCCTGATCGGCGAAATCGGCCAGCCGATGCCAGTGATCATTTCCGAAGGCGGCATCGAGTTCACCCAGGCCCGGAAGATCGCGCCCGGCACTCGGGTCAAAGTGAAGATGGTACTGATGCCCCGTGCCCATGGCCTGCTGCTGCGCGGCCGGGTCACCCATTGCGACCCGCGCCCAGACGGCGACTTCGAGGTCGGCACCGAATTCATCGACATGACCGACGCCCAGCGCCAGCTCCTGGCCCGCTACATCCTGCAGCGCCAGCAGCAGCAACGGCGCCAGGCGCTGGAACAGAACCAGCCGGATGCATAAGCCCTTTTTCCCTGATTTGAAGGAACGAACGTGACCCTGATCTATGGCCACCGCGGCGCCAAGGGCGAAGCGCCCGAGAATACCCTGCAGAGTTTCCGCCAGTGCCTGTCCCATGGCGTGGACCGCTGCGAACTCGACCTGCACCTGTCGGCGGACAACGAGCTGATGGTGATCCACGACCCCACTCTCAAGCGCACCACCGGCCGGCGCGGCAAGGTGGTCGAGCACACCGCCGCCGAGCTGGTGACCTACGACGCTCGCAAGGGCGGGCCGGGCCATGTGCAGCCCTGCCCCATCCCACGGCTCGAGGAGCTGTTCGCCAAGTGCCCGTTCGAGCATTGGCAACTGGAGGTCAAGAGCGCCTCGCGTACCCGCGCCGCCAGCACGGTGCTGGCGATCCGTGAGCTGGCCCTGCAGCACGGCCTGCTGGACAAGGTGACCATCACCTCGAGCTCACGGGAAGTGCTGGGTGCCGCCCAGGAGCTGGTGCCGGACGTGAAGCGCGGGCTGGTCGCCGAGTATGCCTGGCTCGACCCGTTGAAAGTCGCGCAGAACTACGGCTGTGAGATGCTGGCATTGAACTGGACGCTGTGCACCCCCGAGCGCCTGATCAAGGCGCAGCGCCAGGGTTTGCACGTGTCGGTATGGACGGTCAACGAACCGGCACTGATGCGCCGGCTCGCTGACTTTGGCGTGGACAGCCTGATTACAGACTTTCCCGGTTTGGCCAGGACCACCCTCGGGTAGGGCTGAAATCGGTCTCCCCGACCGGCTCAGGCCACCGGTCGGAGCCGCTCAAAAAAGCCGGTTCAGACCATCATAGGCGGCTACCCGATAGGCCTCGGCCATGGTCGGGTAGTTGAAGGTGGTGTTGACGAAGTACTTCAGGTTGTTCTGTTCGCCCGGCTGGTTCATCACCGCCTGGCCGATGTGGACGATCTCCGAGGCCTGGTAGCCGAAGCAGTGCACACCCAGGACCTCCAGGGTCTCGCGGTGGAACAGGATCTTCAGCATGCCTTGCGGCTCGCCGGCGATCTGCGCGCGGGCCATGCTCTTGAAGAAGGCCTTGCCCACTTCGTAGGGCACCTTGGCCTGGGTCAGTTCCTGCTCGTTCTTGCCGATCGAGCTGATCTCCGGAATGGTGTAGATGCCGGTCGGCACGTCGTTGACGAAGCGCCAGCTGCCGTTGTCGACGATGCTGCCGGCCGCCGAGCGGCCCTGGTCGTGGGCGGCGCTGGCCAGGCTCGGCCAGCCGATCACATCACCGGCACCGTAGATATTCGGCACGCTGGTGCGGTAGGTCTCGTCGACCTCGATCTGGCCACGGCTGTTGACCTTGATACCGATGTTCTCCAGGCCCAGCTTGTCGGTGTTGCCGGTACGCCCGTTGCACCACAGCAAGGCGTCGGCCTTGATCTTCTTGCCCGACTTCAGGTGCAGGATCACCCCGTTGTCCAGGCCTTCGACACGGTCGTACTCCTCGTTGTGGCGCACGGTGATGTTGTTGTTGCTGAAGTGGTAGCTCAGCGCCTGGGAAATCTCCGAATCCAGGAAGCTCAGCAACTGGCCGCGGTTGTCGACCAGTTCCACCAGCACACCCAGGCCGCTGAAGATCGAGGCGTATTCACAACCGATCACCCCGGCGCCGTAGACGATCAGCTTGCGCGGGGTATGGCTGAGGCTGAGGATGGTGTCGCTGTCATAGACGCGCGGGTGGTGGAAGTCGATGTCGGCCGGACGGTACGGGCGCGAGCCGGTGGCGATGATGATGTGCTTGGCGTTGAGCTTCTCGACCACGCCGTTGGGGCACACCACTTCGACGGTCTGCTCGTCGGCGAAGCTGCCGGTGCCGACGAACACATCGACGCGGTTGCGCGCGTAGTAGCCGGTGCGCGAGGCGACCTGCTTGCTGATGACCTTCTCGGCACTCTTGAGCACGTCGGGGAAGGAGAACCAGCGCGGCTCGCCGATGGCGCGGAACATCGGGTTGGTGTTGAACTGCATGATCTGCCGCACGGAGTGACGCAGCGCCTTGGACGGGATGGTGCCCAGGTGGGTGCAGTTGCCACCGACCTGGCGACGGCTGTCGACCATGGCCACCTTGCGCCCTGCTTTGGCGGCGTTCATTGCCGCGCCCTCACCGGCCGGGCCGGAACCCAGCACCACTACGTCGTAGTTGTAGACAGCCATGCGTACTCCTTCAGAACTGGCCCGCCGGCCGGATGGCCGCGGGGCGCGATCATGTCGCCGGGGCGCCATGAGAAAATTCGGGTGCAGTCTAATCAAGCGTGAACGCCGCGCACATTAACCCTTGGTCGCGTCGTAGGCCATTATTGCCTGCACTACATGTCGTTTCACCGTTTCCCTGGCCTGGATCATCCGTGGCTTGCCTTTCACTCGCCTTTCACCCGCCGCTCGAAGGCCGGCGTGGAACGGGAGACGAAACCACCCTCGACCCGGGTCACCAGCACCGCGGCGATACCGTGGGCGATGGCGAAATCCCAGCCTTGCTGCGGCCCGAGGATCAACAGCAGGGTCGAGTAGCCGTCGGCCAGCAGCGCCGAGGCGTCCAGCACCGTCACCGCCGCCAGGTCGTGGGCGACCGGGCGCCCGAGGCGGGCATCGAAGGTGTGCGAATAGCGCCGGCCATTGTCCTCGAAATAGTGCCGATAGTCACCCGAGGTCGATACGGCCAGGTCCTGCACGTCGATGACCTGGCGGGCGATCTGGCGATCCTCGCGCGGCAGCTCCAGCGCCACCCGCCAGGCACTGCCGTCGGGCTTGCGGCCCACGGCCTTGAGTTCACCGGTGGCCTCGGCGAGGAAGTTGTCGATGCCCATGGCGCGCAGGCGCTGGGCGATCAGGTCAACGGCGTGGCCGGCGGCGATGCTGTTGAAATCCAGCTCGATGGCGGCGTCTTTGCACAGGGCCTCGCCCTCGAGGCGCAGGTGGCGGTAACCCACGCGCAGGCGCGCCCTGGCCAGCGCCTGCGGCTCCGGCACCTGCATTTCGCGAGCCTGCGGGCCGAAGCCCCAGAGGTCGAGTAGCGGCTCGACGGTAAGGTCGAAGGCGCCCTGACTCTGTTCGGCCAGGTGCTGGCCGAAAGTAACCAGCTCCAGCATGTCGGCATCGATGGGCAGGCACTGGTTGGCCGGCAACTGGTTGAAACGGCTGACGATGGAGTCGCCGCGGTAGGTGGAGTAATGCGCGTCGATCGCCTGCAGGATGCTTTCAACCGCTGCCTGCACTTGCTCCGGCGCCGGGCCGCCGGGCTGGCGCACGTACTGGATGCTGTAGCTGCTGCCCATGGTCGGGCCGCCAAAGCGCTCGAGGGTCGGGGTTGGTTTGCAGGCGGACATCAGGATGAGGATGCAGATTAAAAGCGCACGCAACTTTAGATCTCAAGTGTCAGGACTGCCCCACGCTGAGGCCAGGCGAAAAAAAACGGGAACCCGAAGGTTCCCGTTTTCTCAACGCATTACAAGCGGATCAGCGTGGAAACGCTGGCGGGTTCACACCGGCCATGTCTTCCATCACGCGCACCACCTGGCAGCTGTAACCGAATTCGTTGTCGTACCAGACGTACAGGACAACACGGTTGTCGTTGCAGATGGTCGCCTCGGCGTCGACCACACCGGCGTGGCGCGAACCGACGAAGTCGGTCGATACCACTTCCTGGGAGCTGACGTAGTCGATCTGCTTGTGCAGCTCGGAGTGCATGGCGGTCTGGCGCAGGTACTCGTTCAGCTCTTCGCGGTTGGTGGCTTTCTCAAGGTTCAGGTTGAGAATGGCCATCGACACGTTCGGCGTCGGAACACGGATCGCGTTACCGGTCAGCTTGCCCTTGAGCACTGGCAGCGCCTTGGCGGCGGCAGTGGCGGCACCGGTCTCGGTGATGACCATGTTCAGCGGCGCGGCGCGGCCACGGCGGCTGCCCTTGTGGAAGTTGTCGATCAGGTTCTGGTCGTTGGTGAACGAGTGAACGGTTTCGACGTGGCCGTTGACGATGCCGTACTGGTCGTTGATGGCCTTGAGCACCGGCACGATGGCGTTGGTGGTGCAGGACGCCGCCGAGATGATCTTGTCGTCGGCGCTGATGTCGCCGTGGTTGATGCCGTGCACGATGTTCTTCAGCGCGCCCTTGCCAGGTGCGGTGAGGATCACGCGGGCGGCGCCCGGGCAGGCCAGGTGCTGGCCGAGGCCGTCGGCGTCACGCCATACGCCGGTGTTGTCGACGATCAGCGCATCGTGGATGCCATACTGGGTGTAGTCGACTTCGCTCGGGCTCTTGGCGTAGATCACCTGGATCAGGTTGCCGTTGGCGGTGATGGTGTTGTTGGCTTCATCGATGACGATGGTGCCGTCGAACGGACCGTGCACCGAGTCGCGGCGCAGCAGGCTGGCGCGCTTGACCAGGTCGTTCTCGGCGCCCTTGCGCACGACGATGGCGCGCAGGCGCAGGCCGTCGCCGCCACCGGTCTTCTCGATCAGGATGCGCGCCAGCAGGCGGCCGATGCGGCCGAAGCCGTACAGGACGACGTCGGTGCCCTTGCGTGCGGAAGCGTTCTGCTGACCCACGACGTCGGCCAGCTCGTCACGGACGAACTGCTCGGCGCTGCGGCCATTGCCTTCGGCCTTGAACTTGTTGGCCAGCTTGCCCAGGTCCACCGAGGCGGCGCCCAGCTTCAGCTCGCTCATGGCCTTGAGCAGGGGGAATGTCTCGTGGACGGACAGCTCGGTCTCGTCGGTCTGACGGTGACGGGCAAAGCGGTGGGCTTTGAGGATCGAGATAACCGAACGGTTGATCAGGCTGCGGCCATAGATCGAGCTCACCACGTTGTTGTTGCGGTAGAGCTGACCGATAAGCGGGATCATCGCTTCAGCCAGGGCTTCACGATCGATCCACTCACCAAGACACTGGTCGGGCTTCTGAGTCACGGTAACCTTCCACATGTAGGGGAACAAAAAAGGGGCTACATTATGACGCCCCGCGGCGTATCGGGCAATGAGCGCCTGTCGCCGGCGCCAACCCCCGTCGCCAAGCCCTTTCGAACCTGACAGCGCGCCTCGTCACCGGTACAATCGACCTCTTTGCCGCAACGCTTGGAGTCCGATCTCCCGTGTCAGTTCTGCGCCTACCGCAAATGTCGGCCACGGCCGGCAAACAAACCTGGGGCAACCTGCCCGGCGCGGCCTTGAGCCTGGCCGTCGCCGAGGCTGCCAGTACCGCCGGTCGCTTCACCTTGCTGCTGACCGCCGACAGCCAGGCGGCCGACCGCCTGGAGCAGGAACTGCGCTTTTTCGCGCCGGAACTGCCGGTGCTGCCCTTCCCCGATTGGGAAACCCTGCCCTACGACCTGTTCTCGCCGCACCAGGACATCATCTCCCAGCGCATCGCCAGCCTCTATCGGTTGCCGGAGCTGAGCCATGGCATTCTCGTCGTGCCGATCACCACCGCCCTGCACCGCCTGGCCCCCACGCGCTTCCTGCTGGGCAGCAGCCTGGTGCTGGACGTGGGCCAGAAGATCGACGTCGAGCAGATGCGCGCGCGCCTGGAAGCCAGCGGCTACCGCTGCGTCGACACGGTCTACGAGCACGGCGAGTTCGCCGTGCGCGGCGCGCTGATCGACCTGTTCCCGATGGGCAGCAAGCAGCCGTACCGCATCGACCTGTTCGACGACGAGATCGAGACCCTGCGCACCTTCGACCCTGAGAGCCAGCGCTCGATCGACAAGGTCGACTCGATCCGCCTGCTGCCGGCGCGCGAGTTCCCCATGCAGAAGGACGAGGTGACGCGCTTCAAGGCGCGCTTCCGCGAACGCTTCGACGTCGACTTCCGCCGTAGCGCGATCTTCCAGGACCTCACCAGCGGCATCATCCCCGCCGGCATCGAGTACTACCTGCCGCTGTTCTTCGAAGAAACCGCCACCCTGTTCGATTACCTGCCGGCCGACACCCAGGTGTTCTCGCTACCGGGCGTGGAACAGGCCGCCGAACACTTCTGGAACGATGTGCGCGGGCGCTATGAAGAGCGCCGCGGCGACATGACCCGGCCACTACTGCCCCCTGCGGAACTGTTCCTGCCGGTGGAGGATTGCTTCGCCCGCCTCAAGCAATGGCCACGGGTGGTAGTCAGCGCCGAGGACCTCGACGCCGGCGCGGGGCGCGAGCGCTTCCCCGCCCGCGCCCTGCCCAACCTGGCCATCGAGGCCAAGGCCCACCAGCCGCTGGCGGAACTGGCCAACTTCCTCGACCAGTTCAGCGGCCGCGTGCTGTTCACCGCCGAGTCCGCGGGCCGGCGCGAAGTGCTGCTGGAGCTGCTCGAGCGCCTCAAGCTGCGCCCGCAGACGGTCGACAGCTGGGCCGACTTCGTCACCGGCGGCGAACGCCTGGCGATCACCATCGCCCCCCTGGACGACGGCCTGCTGCTGGACGACCCGGCCATTGCCCTGGTAGCGGAAAGCCCGCTGTTCGGCCAGCGCGTGATGCAGCGCAGGCGCCGCGAGAAACGCGGCGAGGCGGCCAACGACGCGGTAATCAAGAACCTCACCGAGCTGCGCGAAGGCGCGCCGGTGGTGCACATCGACCATGGCGTGGGCCGCTACCTGGGCCTGGCCACCCTGGAAATCGACGGCCAGGCCGCCGAGTTCCTCACCCTCGAATACGCCGAGGGCGCCAAGCTCTACGTGCCGGTGGCCAACCTGCACCTGATTGCCCGCTACACCGGCAGCGACGACGCACTGGCCCCACTTCACCGGCTGGGCTCCGAGGCCTGGCAGAAAGCCAAGCGCAAGGCCGCCGAGCAGGTGCGCGACGTCGCCGCCGAGCTGCTCGATATCTATGCCCGGCGCGCCGCGCGCAAAGGCTATGCCTTCGCCGACCCGGCCGCCGACTACGCCACCTTCAGCGCCGGCTTCCCGTTCGAGGAAACCCCCGACCAGCAGACCGCCATCGAGGCCGTGCGTGCCGACATGCTCGCCGGCCAGCCCATGGACCGCCTGGTGTGCGGCGACGTCGGCTTCGGCAAGACCGAGGTGGCCATGCGCGCCGCCTTCATCGCCGTGCACAGCGGCCGCCAGGTGGCGGTGCTGGTGCCCACGACCCTGCTCGCCCAGCAGCACTACAACAGCTTCCGCGACCGCTTCGCCGACTGGCCGGTGAAGGTCGAGGTGATGAGCCGCTTCAAGTCGGCCAAGGAAGTGGCCAGCGCCGCAGCGGATCTTGCCGAGGGCAAGATCGACATCCTCATCGGCACTCACAAGCTGCTGCAGGACGACGTGCGCTTCAAGGACCTGGGCCTGGCCATCATCGACGAGGAACACCGCTTCGGCGTGCGCCAGAAAGAACAGCTCAAGGCGCTGCGCAGTGAGGTTGACATCCTGACGCTGACGGCCACGCCGATTCCGCGCACGCTGAACATGGCCGTGTCGGGCATGCGCGACCTGTCGATCATCGCCACGCCCCCGGCGCGGCGCCTGTCGGTGCGCACCTTCGTCATGGAGCAGAACAAGAGCACGGTGAAGGAAGCGCTGCTGCGCGAACTGCTGCGCGGCGGCCAGGTGTACTACCTGCACAACGATGTGAAAACCATCGAGAAGTGCGCGGCCGAGCTGGCCGAACTGGTGCCCGAGGCACGCATAGGCATCGGCCACGGGCAGATGCGCGAACGCGAGCTCGAGCAGGTGATGAGCGACTTCTACCACAAGCGCTTCAACGTGCTGATTGCCTCGACCATCATCGAGACCGGCATCGACGTGCCAAGCGCCAACACCATCGTCATCGAGCGCGCCGACAAGTTCGGCCTGGCGCAATTGCACCAACTGCGTGGCCGGGTCGGGCGCAGCCACCACCAGGCCTATGCCTACCTGCTGACCCCGCCGCGCCAGCAGATCAGCGCTGACGCCGAGAAACGCCTGGAGGCCATCGCCAATACCCAGGACCTGGGCGCGGGCTTCGTCCTGGCCACCAACGACCTGGAGATCCGCGGCGCCGGCGAACTACTCGGCGAAGGCCAGAGCGGGCAGATCCAGGCGGTCGGTTTCACCTTGTACATGGAGATGCTCGAACGCGCGGTCAAGGCCATCCGCAAGGGCACCCAGCCGAACCTCGAACAGCCGCTTGGCGGCGGCCCGGAGATCAACCTGCGCCTACCGGCGCTGATCCCCGAGGACTACCTGCCCGACGTGCATGCGCGCCTGATCCTGTACAAGCGCATCGCCTCGGCAGCCGACGAAGAGGGGCTCAAGGACTTGCAGGTGGAGATGATCGACCGCTTCGGGCTGCTGCCGGAGCCGACCAAGAACCTGATGCGCCTGACCCTGCTCAAGCTGCAGGCGGAAAAGCTCGGCATCAAGAAGGTCGATGCCGGCCCCAACGGCGGCAAGCTCGAATTCGAAGCCGAAACCCCGGTCGACCCGCTGACCCTGATCAAGCTGATCCAGGGCCAGCCCAAACGCTACAAGTTCGAAGGCGCGACCCAGTTCCGCTTCCTGGTGCCGATGGAACGCCCCGAAGAACGTTTCAACACCCTGGAAGCGCTGTTCGAGCGCCTCACCCCACAAAATCCATAAGGAAGCTTCATGCGTGCCATCCGTTGCCTGACCCTGCTGCTGGCCCTGCTCACGCCAGTTGCCTTCGCCGCAGGCCCCTACCAGGTGGAAATGATCCTGGTGCGGCAGAACGCCGTGCCGGCGATCACCAGCCCGTTCGCCCCGGAAGACTGGAGCGCCGGCGCGCCGCGCCTGGAAAAAGGCGCCGAGCGCCCGACCGGCCTGGGTGACGAAGTCACCCGCCTGCAGGCCACCGCCGATTACACCGTGCTGCTGCACAAGGCCTGGCAGCAGGATGGCGAAACCGTTGCCCTGAGTGCCGGTGACGAACAGTTCGGCCACTTCCCGATCGAGGGCAACCTGAGCATCCAGGAAAGCCGCTTCATCGCCGTGGACGCCAACCTCTGGGTCAACCAGCTCGACAGCAATGGCAGCGTGCTGCGCAGCGAGCAATTCAAGCAGAGCAACAGCAACATGAAAGCCGGGCAGCTGACCTTCCTCGATGGGGGTCACCTGGCCGTGCTGCTCAAGGTATCTCCTGCCGGCATGCGCAAGATGCCACTGCCGGATCCGGAAATGATGGAGCAGTGAAACCGTGAACGCCGATGTGCAGAAGCTGGTAGCCGAGAATCGGAGCTGGAAGCGCGACTTTTCCGCGGCCACCCTGCAACGTGGCGAGCGCTACGCCGAACAGGGCCTGGTGCAGATCCAGTCCCACGGCGAATCTCGCATCGATTCAACCTGCCGCGGCAGCGGCGGCAATGTCTACCGCCAGCGGATCATCATCACTGCGCGGCCATCCGGGCAATGCCACGTGCGCGGCAACTGCTCCTGCCCGGTCGGCGAAAACTGCAAGCATTGCGCCGCCGCGCTCTACACCCTGGCCAGCAGCTACGGGCGTGGTGCGGCCAGCGGCGAGCAACTGCCTCATCACCTGCAGCATTGGCTGCAGGGCCTGGAGCAGCCCACCCCCAGGCAAGACGGCGCTGAAGACCGGCGCGGGCGCATGGTCTGTTACGAGTTGATGCTCGTCGATGACCACAGCAGCTGCGCGCTGCGCGTGCGCAAGGGTACTCGCGAAGAGCACGGCATCCGCTACAGCCGCATCCATTCGTTATACGAATTGCTTTACGAGCCGCCAAAGTACGTCAAGGAGGAAGACCTGCGCATCCTGCGCCAGCTCTCCGCGCAGAACGCACCCTACGGCCAGGAACGCGGCTACACGCTCAAGGGTCATGAAGGCGGCGAGTTGCTGCAGCGGGTGCTGGACACCGGGCGCCTGATGTTCATCGAAGGGCTGCCGCTGCTGCAACAGGGCGCGGAACGCCGGGCACAGTTCCGCTGGGTTCGCCTGGACAATGGTGACTACCGAGGCATGTGGTACTGCGGCGAGCAGCCGCTCAATTGCATACTGCCGCTGATACCGCTGTTCTATTTCGATATCGATACCAAGGAAGTCGGTACCGTCAGCCACGACCTGGACCCGCATACCGCCCTGCAGCTGTCCCTTGCCCCCGATGTACCGGAACACCTTATCGTGCCTCTCAGCCACAAGCTCAACGCGCTCAACCATCGCCTGCCGACCCCCACCGCCGTGCAGGAAGAACAGCTCGACGGCATCGAGCCAACCCCGCACCTGACCCTCGGCAGCCTCGAATTCAGCGCCTACACGCCCAAGACCGGGCGCATGCAACGCCAGATGCAGCACCGCGCCGCGCTGGCATTCGACTACGACGGCCTGCGTGCAAGCGGCAGCGACGACAAGCCACTCAGCCGCCTGGTGGGCACCACCAGCCAGCGCATCCAGCGCCAGCCACAGGCCGAGCAGGCCCTTCGCAAGGCCCTGCGCGACCACGGCTTCAAGGTGGCCACCCGCCAGAGCAAGGCCCTGCCCGACAGCGCCGGCGAAATGTACCAGTTGCCCGACGACGAAGCCTGGCTGCGCTTCGCCCGCGAGGGCCTGCCGCGCCTGCGCGAGGCAGGCTGGGTGATCGACGTGCACCGCGACTTCGCCTTCAACCTGCACGAGGTCGACGACTGGTATGCGACCATCGAGGAAGCGCCAGGCCACGAATGGTTCGACCTCGAACTGGGTATCGTGGTCGACGGCCAGCGCCACAGCCTGCTGCCAATTGTGCTGCAACTGCTGCGCACCAGCCCGGAACTGCTGCGGCCCAGCGAACTGGCGCGGCGCAATGACGACGAGCACCTGCTGATCGACCTCAACCGCGCCCGCCATGACGGCCCGGCGTTGCGGGTCGCCCTGCCCTACGGGCGCATCAAGGCGGTGATGGGCACCCTGGGCGAGCTGTACCTGCACGACGACGCCGTGGGCCCGAGCCTGCGCCTGGACCGCACCGATGCCGCGCGCCTCAATGACATCGACCACCTGCCGCTGCAATGGGAAGGTGGCAGCCATGTGCGCGACCTCGGCCGGCGCCTGCGCGACGCCCGCGACCTGCAGGTGACGCCGCCCGAAGGCCTGAACGCCACATTGCGCCCCTACCAGCAGCAGGGCCTGAACTGGCTGCAAGCCCTGCGCGAAATGGGCACCGGCGGCATCCTCGGCGACGACATGGGCCTGGGCAAGACCCTGCAGACCCTGGCCCACCTGCAACTGGAGAAGGAAAGCGGGCGACTGGAACATCCGGCGCTGGCGGTGATGCCCACCAGCCTGGTGCCCAACTGGCTAGACGAAGCCCGGCGCTTCGCCCCCGGCCTGCGCGTGCTGGCCTTGCATGGCCCGGGCCGCAACAAGCACTTCGCCAACCTCGCCGAGCATGACTTGGTGCTGACCACCTACGCCCTGGTCCCCCGCGACCTGGAGCCACTGAAGGCCCAGCCCTGGCACCTGCTGGTGCTGGACGAGGCGCAGAACATCAAGAGCAGCACCAGCAAGGCCGCCCAGGCCGTGCGCGAGCTGCAGGCCAGCCAGCGCCTGTGCCTGACCGGCACGCCGATGGAGAACAACCTCGGCGAGCTGTGGTCGATCTTCCATTTCCTGATGCCCGGCTGGCTGGGCGACAGCAAGCGCTTCACCCAGGAATACCGTACCCCGATCGAGCGCCACGGCGACGCCGAGCGCATGGCCCACCTGGCCAGCCGCATCCGCCCGTTCCTGCTGCGCCGCACCAAGGAACAGGTGGCAACCGAACTGCCGGCCAAGACCGAGATGATCCACTGGGTCGAGCTCAGCGACGCCCAACGCGACACCTACGAGGCGCTGCGGGTGGCAATGGACAAGAAGGTCCGCGACGAGATCGCCCGCAACGGCGCCGCGCGCAGCCAGATCGTCATCCTCGACGCACTGCTCAAGTTGCGCCAGGTGTGCTGCGACCTGCGCCTGGTCAAGGGCACCGAGGCCAAGGGTTCGTTCGCCGACAAGGGCAAGCTGGGCAGCCTGCTGGAGATGCTCGAGGAGTTGCTCAGCGAGGGGCGCAAGGTGCTGCTGTTCTCGCAGTTCACCTCGATGCTGGCACTGATCGAGTTCGAGCTGGAGAAGCGCGGTATCCGCTACAGCCTGCTGACCGGCGACACCCGCGACCGTCGCGCCCCCGTGCAGCAGTTCCAGAATGGCGACAGCGAGGTATTCCTGATCAGCCTCAAAGCCGGCGGCACGGGGCTTAACCTGACCGCCGCCGACACCGTGATCCACTACGACCCGTGGTGGAACCCGGCCAGTGAAAACCAGGCCACCGACCGCGCCTACCGCATCGGCCAGGACAAGCCGGTGTTCGTGTTCAAGCTGATCACCCGGGGAACGGTGGAAGAGAAGATCCAGCAGTTGCAGCAAGAGAAGGCGGCACTGGCAGCCGGGCTGCTCGATGGCGGGCAGGCCGGGCAATGGCGGTTGGGGGATGAAGAGATCGAGGCGCTGTTCGCGCCGCTGCCGGGTAAACGAAGCAAGTAGAAGCCCGCTGCCACTAACCCTCAGGGCTTCGTGGCAGCGGGCTTGCCCCGCGAGAAGGCCAGCGAGGTCAGTCGACCAGCTGGGCTTCCTTCAACGCCCCCAGCGCCTCCAGCCAACGCGGCTGCTGGCGGTAATCGGTACGCGCAAAGCCCTGCCCGCGCATCCGTGCAATCCGCGGCGACGGCTTGACCTTCATGCGCTGCGCCGCGCTCAGCGCCAGCTCGGCCGAAGCCCGGTCATTGCACACCAGGCCCATGTCGCAGCCCGCGCTCAGCGCGGCCTCGATGCGGCTGGCGGCATCGCCCACCACGTGGGCGCCAGCCATGGACAGGTCGTCGCTGAAGATCACCCCGTCGAAGCCCAGCTCGCCGCGCAGGATGTCCTGCAGCCAGCGCCGGGAAAAGCCGGCAGGCTGGTTGTCGACCTGCGGGTAGATCACGTGGGCCGGCATCACCGCCGCCAACTGGCCGCTCAGGCGGGTGAACGGCACCAGGTCGGCTGTGCGCAGCTGTTCCAGGCTGCGCTCATCGACCGGGATCGCCACATGGGAATCGGCCTCGGCCCAGCCGTGACCGGGGAAATGCTTGCCACAGGCGGCCATGCCCGCGGCATTCATACCACGGATGAAGGCGCCGGCCAGTTCGGTAGCCCGCTGTGGATTGCCTTCGAAGGCACGGCTGCCGACCACCGCACTGCGCTGATGGTCGAGGTCCAGCACCGGGGCAAAGCTCAGGTCCAGGCCTACCGCCAGCACCTCGGTGGCCATCAGCCAGCCGCACTGCTCGGCCAGGTATTCGGCATTGGCGTTGTCGGCGATGGCGCGCATGGCCGGCAGGCGCACGAAGCCCTGGCGCAGGCGCTGGACCCGCCCGCCTTCCTGGTCCACGGCGAGGATCAGCTCGGGACGGATGGCGCGGATCGAGGCGCACAACTCGCGCACCTGGCGCGGGCTGTCGATGTTGCGGGCAAAGATGATCAGGCCGGCCACTTCGGGCTGGCGCAGCAGATGGCGGTCTTCGGCGGTCAGCCATTTACCGGCGATGTCCACCATCAGGGAGCCTTGCAGGCTGGCAGTCATAGGGAGTCCTTCATTGGAGATCCGGAGGTCGCGCAGACGCACGCACACATCGGACAACGCGGTGTCCGATGGTTCAGTGGCGAAGCTGCCGTGCTGACGGGAATTGCGGCGGGGGCGAATTCAGGCATGGGCGCTAGCTTAGCGCAAGCGCCCTGCCCCGCCCAGTGCTCAGGCCTTGGCGGGCGCGCCGGACTTGCTGCGTGGGCGCAACTGCGCCGCGGCCATGGCCTGGTCGGTGACACCGCTGTCGGCACGCATGCCTGCGGCCAGAAACGGCACCATCAGGCGCATGACCTGCTCGATCGAGGTGTTGATTCCGAAGTCGGTTTCGGCGATGGCGCGCAGCGCCTTGATACCCGACATGCTGAACGCCGCGGCGCCGAGCATGAAGTGCACGCGCCAGAACAGCTCCAGTGGCGGAATGCGCGGCGCGGCCTCGTTGACCAGCAGCATGTAGCGGCGGAACACCTTGCCGTACATGTCTTCCAGGTAACGGCGCAGGTGCCCCTGGCTCTGGCTGAAGGCCAGGCCCAGCAGGCGCATGAAGATCGACAGGTCGTTGTTGCTGCGCGGTTGCACCACCAGGGCCTGCTCCACCAGCATTTCCAGCAGTTCCTCGAGCGAGGCCTTCTGCTCGGGACGCGCCTGGTGGCGGTCGAGCTCACGCTCCAGGCTGGCGCAGAAAGGGCCCAGGAAGCGGGAAAAGACCGCCTGGATCAGGGCTTTCTTCGAACCGAAATGGTAGTTCACCGCCGCCAGGTTGACCCCGGCCTTGCTGGTGATCAGCCGCAATGAGGTTTCCGCGAACCCGCGCTCCGCGAACAGCTGCTCCGCCGCATCGAGGATGCGCTCAACGGTTTCCGATTGGGCCATGACTACTCCGCCTGACAAACAGTTGTTTGAAACATACGTTTCAAGCCTGATTATGTCAAGGCTCAGTGACTGGGTGGTCGCTCATTTAAACACAGCCACAAGGCATTGAATGCGCACGCTTTGCAGCTGTTGTGCGGCAAGGGTGCTTGCAGCTTGCCAGCCACTGTATATAATCCCAGTCACTGTATATAAAGACAGAGCCCTCGCCCATGCTGAAACTGACGCCACGCCAAGCCGAGATTCTGGCTTTCATCAAACGCTGCCTCGAAGACAACGGCTTCCCGCCGACCCGCGCCGAAATCGCGCAGGAGCTGGGCTTCAAGTCGCCCAACGCCGCCGAGGAGCACCTGAAAGCCCTGGCCCGCAAGGGCGCCATCGAGATGACCCCTGGCGCTTCCCGCGGCATTCGCATCCCCGGCCTCGAGCCCAAGCAGGAGGACAGCGGCCTGCCCATCATCGGCCGCGTCGCCGCCGGTGCGCCGATCCTCGCCGAGCAGCACATCGAGGATTCCTGCAGCATCAACCCGGCCTTCTTCCATCCGCGCGCCGATTACCTGCTGCGGGTGCACGGCATGAGCATGAAGGACATCGGCATCTTCGACGGCGACCTGCTCGCCGTGCACACCACCCGCGAAGCCCGCAACGGCCAGGTGGTGGTAGCCCGTATCGGCGACGAAGTGACCGTCAAGCGCTTCAAGCGCGAAGGCAGCAAGGTCTGGCTGATCGCCGAGAACCCCGAATTCGCCCCCATCGAAGTCGACCTGAAGGAACAGGAGCTGGTGATCGAGGGCTTGAGCGTCGGCGTCCTGCGCCGCTGAACCAGGAGGCGTCATGCAGCCGTTCACCCATGCACCCCAGCAAGCCCAGTTGCCGCTGTTCGAGGCCTTCCTTGCCCAGCCAGTGCTGCCAGGCCTCAAGCCCAGCGAGGCGCCGCGCAAGAGCAGCCAGCCAGAGCTGTTCAGCGAGCTGGCCCTGCGCGGCGCGCCAGGGCACTGCCAGAGCCTGCTGGCGCCGATCCTGCGCGAACTCAGCGAAGAAGACGACAGCCGTTGGCTGACGCTCATCGCCCCACCCAGCAGCCTCACCCAGGCCTGGCTGCGTGATGCCGGCCTGAACCGCGAACGCATCCTGTTGCTGCAACCCGGCGGCAGGCAGACGGCCCTGCAACTGGCCTGCGAGGCGCTGCGCCTCGGGCACAGCCATACCGTGGTCAGCTGGCTGGGCACCATCAACAGCAACGCCCGCCAACAGCTGCAGCGCGCAGCGGCCAGCGGAAACGCACAAAGCCTGAACATCCGCCTCGGCTGATGTTCAGGCTTTGCCTGTCAAACGCTTGAAACCCTGGGCCGCTACCGTGGCTCAGTGAAGGACGCGCGGCCCCTCTTCTCGCTCGAAGTCGCCTTCAACCAGGCGGCCGGCCATTTGCACACCAACGCTGAGCATGGCCTTGGCCACTTCCACATGCTGTCCTTGCAGGAATGCCTTGGCATCCTCGGAAAAATCCAAGGTTACCAGGGAGCCTTCATCTTCGGCGCGGCGCAGCTCGATCCGGCCATCAGGCAACTCGACAATTTCTAGAAAGGACGTTGACATAAAGGGCCTGCTTTTCACGAAAGGCCGTTAGTGTACCAGCCATGGAAGCGCTCAGCACTCACTCAGCGCATCGCGGAATCGTCTCACCAGGCTTTTCAGGTTCTGCCGCCAGGCCTCCAGTTCCTCCCGGGAAAGCTCTGCCGGCTCAGGCTCGTCCAGATTGACGGCCTGGATCAGCGGCTGGGTAACGTCACCCTTCACGGTTTTCTTGGCGACCGGTGGTCGGAACAAATCAGCATAAGCCGCCAGCAGACGTGCCAGCCAGGTTTCCGGCTGGCGGGCGAGCTCCAGCAGCTCGGCCATTTCCGGGATCGCCACGCTCTGCAGCACCTCGTCGCTGAACAGCAATTCCGCCCGTGCCGCCGAGGCCTGGGGCAGGCGGTAGAAGCCGGCGATCTCGTGGCACAGCCCAAGCAGCGCGCCATACAGGTGGAACAGCGCCGACTCGCGCTCGGCCTGGAGCAGCCCCTGGGCATTCAGCGCCTGGCTGTCCGCGGCCTTGGCCATGGACTCCAGCGCGAGGCCGGCGAAGAACAGTTTCTGGTTGGTGCGGGTGTAGAGTTCCTGGGCCATTTCGACTGACTCCTGAAGGCTGCAAGGCGATTGCCTGCAGTTTCAGGGATTGCGCTTTGCTTGTCATCAAATGACTGGGGCTGCGGAGCGGCCCCAGTCACGCCTTCAGATCAGCGCTTGTCTTCGACCTTCCACGCCTTGCCGTCGTAGAACGCCTTCCAGCCGGTAGGCTTGCCGTCCACCTCGGACTGCACGTACTGCTCCTTGGTCTTGCGGCTGTAGCGGATCACCGTCGGGCGCCCTTCCGGGTCCTTCTGTGGCGCTTCGCAGAGGAAGTGATACTTCGGATCGATCTCGTGCTTGTGCGGGACGATCTCCAGCACCAGCGGCGCACGGGTTTCGCGGTTTTTCGGGAACTGGCTGGCCGCCAGGAACAAGCCCGAGGCACCGTCACGCAGCACGTAGGTATCGTCGACCTTCTCGCACTTGAGCTCTGGCATGTCCACCTTGTCCATCTTCGGTGGCGCCGCCTCGCCGCTCTTGAGCAGCTTGCGGGTGTTCTTGCAGCTTGGGTTGGTGCAGCCGAAGAACTTGCCGAAACGGCCGGTCTTGAGCTGCATTTCGCTGCCGCACTTGTCGCATTCCAGGCTCGGGCCTTCGTAGCCCTTGATGCGGTAGTTGCCTTCCTCGATTTCGTAGCCGGCGCAATCCGGGTTGTTACCGCAGATGTGCAGCTTGCGCTTCTCGTCGAGCAGGTAGGCATCCATCGCCGTCGAACAGATCGGGCAGCGGTGCTTGCCGCGCAGCACCAGCGACTCGGACTCGCCCTCGTCGTCGGCGGCGATTTCGTCGCCCGGCACCAGGTTGACCGTCGCCTTGCAACGCTCCTTCGGCGGCAGGCTGTAACCCGAGCAGCCGAGGAACACACCGGTGGACGCGGTACGGATCATCATCGGCCGGCCACATTCCTTGCACGGAATGTTGGTCAGGGTCGGCTGGTTGGCACGCATGCCGTGCTCGCTGGACTCGGCGGTCTGCAACTTCTTGTTGAAGTCGCCATAGAACTCGTCGAGGACGTTCTTCCAGTCACGCTCGCCCTGGGCCACGTCGTCGAGGTTCTCCTCCATGCCGGCGGTGAAGCCGTAGTCCATCAGGTTGGCGAAGCTCTCGGACAGGCGCTCGGTGACGATGTCGCCCATCTTCTCGGAATAGAAGCGGCGGTTGTGCAGCGTGACGTAGCCGCGATCCTGGATGGTGGAAATGATCGCCGCATAGGTGGATGGGCGGCCGATACCGCGCTTCTCCATTTCCTTGACCAGGCTGGCTTCGGTGAAGCGCGCCGGCGGCTTGGTGAAGTGCTGGCTGGGATCGAGCTGGATCAGCTTGAGCGCCTCACCCTGGGCCATTTCCGGCAGCACATCGTCTTCGCCCGGCTTGCTCTGCTGCGGCAGGACACGGGTGTAACCATCGAACTTGAGGATCCGGCCCTTGGCGCGCAGCTCGAACTCACCCGCCACCACGGTGACGCTGGTGGACAGGTACTGCGCCGGCGGCATCTGGCAAGCCAGGAACTGGCGCCAGATCAGCTCGTACAGGCGCTCGGCGTCACGCTCCATGCCACTGAGCTTGGTGGGGTGGGTGCTGACGTCGGACGGGCGGATCGCTTCGTGCGCCTCCTGGGCCCCTTCCTTGCTGCCATAGACGATGGGCGCGGCAGGCAGGTACTGCTTGCCGAACTCCTTCTCGATGTAGCTGCGGGCCATCTCGACGGCGTCGGTCGACAGGTTGGTCGAATCGGTACGCATGTAGGTGATGTAGCCGGCTTCATACAGACGCTGGGCCATCATCATGGTCTTCTTCACCCCGAAGCCCAGGCGGTTGCTTGCGGCTTGCTGCAGGGTGGAGGTAATGAACGGTGCCGAAGGCTTGCTGCTGGTCGGCCGGTCCTCGCGCTTGCTCACGCTGTAGCTGGAGGCCTTGAGCTTCTCCAGCGCGGCCATGGCCTGGGCTTCGTTGAGCGGCTTGAACGCCTCGCCCTTCTCGCGGGCCACTTCGAAACGCACCTTGGCGTTCTTGGCAGTGCCCAGGTCGGCGTGGACTTCCCAGTATTCTTCCGGGTTGAAGGCACGGATCTCACGCTCGCGCTCGACCACCAGCTTCACCGCCACCGACTGCACGCGGCCGGCGGACAGGCCACGGGCGATCTTCGCCCACAGCAGCGGCGAGACCATGTAGCCGACCACGCGATCAAGGAAACGCCGCGCCTGCTGGGCATTGACCCGATCGATATCGAGCTCGCCCGGCTGGGAGAAGGCTTCTTGGATGGCTTTCTTGGTGATCTCGTTGAACACCACGCGCTTGTAGCGGCTGTCATCGCCGCCGATGGCCTCGCGCAGGTGCCAGGCGATGGCTTCCCCCTCGCGATCCAAGTCGGTTGCGAGATAGATGGTGTCGGCATCCTTGGCCAGGCGGCGCAGTTCCTCGATGACCTTCTCCTTGCCGGGAAGGATCTCGTACTTGGCCTTCCAGCCCGCCTCGGGGTCGACGCCCATGCGTGCGACCAGGGTGCGGCGCGCCTTCTCCTTCGGCGACAAGGCCGGAGCCTCGGCCGCGGCCTTGCCGCGCTTGGCCGCCGGTTCCTTGCTCGCACTGGCGGAACCGCTGGTGGGAAGGTCACGGATGTGGCCGATACTCGACTTCACCACGTACTGGCTGCCCAGGTACTTGTTGATGGTCTTGGCCTTGGCCGGGGATTCCACAATGACCAGCGATTTGCCCATGGATCGGAGTATTCCTGAATCTGAAGATGAAAAACGCGTCAGGTGCCGGACGCGGCACCGCTATATATAGTGGCAAAAGAGTGAGGTCAAGCGCGGTCTATCACTCGTGCGCCTTGCCCAGCCGCTCGCCGAGCCCCTCTTCGACCTTGACCAAAGCAAAGCGTGGCACCTGCTCGCCGTCAACCTCGACGGACTCCTGGAACATCGAAAGTGGCCTGACCCAGAAGCTGTAGTCACCATACAGGCACTGGTAGAACACCATCCACTCCTCGCTCTCGGAGTGTCGCGCAGCGCTGAAAACACGGTACTCAGGGCCTTTGTAATGCCGGTACACACCAGGTTGTATCTGCATGTCGCTCGCCCTCTTGAACAAATCCTGTAAAAAACAAAAGCCGGGGCACATGGCCCCGGCTGCTGTCCTGCGCCGCGATCAGACGCGTTCGAAGACAGTGGTGATGCCTTGGCCCAGGCCGACACACATGGTGGCGACGCCCAGGGTACCGCCATTCTGCTTCATGACGTTGAGCAGGGTGCCGGAAATCCGCGCCCCCGAGCAACCGAACGGGTGACCCAGGGCGATAGCGCCGCCGTGCAGGTTAACCTTCTCATTCATCTTGTCGAGCACTTTCAGATCTTTCAGCACCGGCAGGGCCTGTGCGGCGAAAGCTTCGTTGAGCTCGAAGAAGTCGATGTCGGCGATGGTCAGACCAGCGCGCTTGAGGGCTTTCTGCGTCGACGGGACCGGGCCGTAGCCCATGATCGCCGGATCCACACCGGCGACCGCCATCGAACGGATGACCGCCAGTGGCTGGATCCCCAGGTCCATGGCGCGCTGGCCGGACATGACGATCATGCACGAGGCGCCGTCGGTGATCTGCGACGAGGTGCCCGCGGTAACAGTACCACCTTTCGGGTTGAACGCCGGCTTGAGCGACGCCAGGCCTTCGAGGGTGGTTTCCGGGCGAATGGTTTCGTCGTAGTCGAAGACCTTCAGGAAGCCGTTCTCGTCGTAGCCCTGCATCGGGATGATCTCGTCCTTGAACTTGCCTTCGACCGTCGCCTTGTGGGCGAGCTGGTGCGAACGCACACCGAACAGATCCTGTTGCTCACGGGTGATGCCGTGCATCTTGCCCAGCATCTCGGCGGTCAGGCCCATCATCCCGGAAGCCTTGGCAGCGTGCAAGGACAGGTGCGGGTTGGGGTCGACGCCATGCATCATGCTGACGTGGCCCATGTGCTCGACACCACCGATGACGAACACGTCACCGTTGCCGGTCATGATCGCCTGGGCGGCGGTGTGCAGCGCGCTCATCGACGAGCCGCACAGGCGGCTGACGGTTTGCGCGGCGGAGGTGTGGGGGATCTGGGTCATCAGCGACGCCATGCGGGCGATGTTCCAGCCCTGCTCCAGGGTCTGGTTGACGCAGCCCCAGATCACGTCCTCGACTTCCTTCGGGTCGACCTTGTCGTTGCGCTCCAGCAGCTTGCTGATCAGGTGCGCGGACATGTCTTCGGCACGGGTGTTGCGGTGCATGCCACCCTTGGAGCGGCCCATCGGCGTGCGACCGAAGTCGACAATCACCACGTCTCTTGGATTCAGGCTCATATCAATATTCTCGCTCTAGCTCGTGGGCGCTCAGTTGAAGAAGCGCTGGCCGTTCTTGGCCATTTCGCGCAGCTTCGCAGTGGGGTGGTACAGCGGCCCCAGGTCGGCGTACTTGTCGGCCAGTGCGACGAACTCGGCGACCCCGATCGAATCGATGTAGCGCAGCGCACCACCACGGAAGGGAGGGAAACCGATGCCGTAGACCAGACCCATGTCGGCCTCGGCGGCGGTGGCGACGATACCGTCTTCCAGGCAGCGCACGGTCTCCAGGCACAGCGGCACCATCATCCAGTTGATGATGTCTTCATCAGTGACTTCACGCTGCTCGAAGATGACCGGCTTGAGCACGTCGAGCACGCTGGCATCGGCGACTTTCTTCGGCTTGCCGCGCTTGTCGGTCTCGTAGGCGTAGAAGCCCTTGCCATTCTTCTGACCCAGGCGGTTGGCTTCGTACAGGGCGTCGACGGCGGAGCGACGATCGTCCTTCATGCGGTCCGGGAAGCCTTCGGCCATCACGTCGCGGCCATGGTGGCCGGTGTCGATGCCGACCACGTCCATCAGGTAGGCCGGGCCCATCGGCCAGCCGAACTTTTCCATCACCTTGTCGATGCGCACGAAGTCGACGCCAGCGCTGACCAGCTTGGCGAAGCCGCCGAAGTACGGGAACAGCACGCGGTTGACCAAAAAGCCCGGGCAGTCGTTGACCACGATCGGGTTCTTGCCCATCTTCTTGGCGTAGGCCACGGTGGTGGCCACGGCCACGTCGCTGGACTTCTCGCCACGGATGACTTCCACCAGCGGCATCATGTGCACCGGGTTGAAGAAGTGCATGCCGACGAAGTTTTCCGGACGCTTGAGCGCCTTGGCCAGCAGGTTGATGGAGATGGTCGAGGTGTTGGAGGCGAGGATCGCATCCTCTTTCACCTGGCCTTCCACCTCGGCCAACACGGCTTGCTTGACCTTCGGGTTCTCGACCACGGCCTCGACGATGATGTCGACATTGCCGAAGTCACCGTAGGACAGGGTTGGGCGAATGGCGTTGAGGGCCTCGGCCATCTTGGCCGGAGTCAGGCGACCCTTCTCGACACGCTTGCCGAGCAGCTTGGAGGCCTCGTTCAGGCCCAGCTGGATGGCTTCCTCGCGGATATCCTTCATCAGGATCGGGGTGCCCTTGACCGCCGACTGGTAGGCGATGCCGCCACCCATGATACCGGCGCCGAGCACGGCAGCCTGTTTCACGTCGTGAGCAATCTCGTCGTGGGCCTTGGCCTTGCGCTTGAGCTCCTGGTCGTTCAGGAACAGGCCGATGAGGCTCTCGGCGACCGAAGTCTTGGCCAGCTTGGCGAAGCCTGCGGCCTCGACTTCCAGAGCCTTGTCACGGCCGAAGTTGGCGGCTTTCTGGATGGTCTTGATGGCCTCGACCGGCGCCGGATAGTTCGGACCGGCCTGGCCGGCAACGAAGCCCTTGGCAGTCTCGAAAGCCATCATCTGCTCGATGGCGTTGAGCTTGAGTTTTTCCAGCTTGGGCTGGCGCTTGGCCTTGTAGTCCAGCTCACCGCTGATGGCGCGCTTGACCAGGTCCAGGGCTCCGGCCTGCAGCAGCTCGGGGGCGACCACGGCATCGACGGCGCCGACTTTCAGGGCGTCCTCGGCGCGGTTTTCCTTGCCGGACGCAATCCACTCGATGGCGTTGTCCGAGCCGATCAGGCGCGGCAGGCGCACGGTGCCGCCAAAGCCTGGGTAGATACCCAGCTTGACTTCAGGCAGGCCGATCTTGGCACTGCTGGACATGACCCGGTAGTCTGCGGCCAGGCACATCTCCAGGCCGCCACCCAGGGCGATGCCGTTGATGGCGACCACGGTCGGCACCTGCAGGTCTTCGAAGTCACTGAAAATGCGATTGGCTTCCAGGTTGCCGGCGACCAGTTCGGCCTCGGGCAGCTTGAAGTTGTCGACGAACTCGGTGATGTCGGCGCCGACGATGAACACGTCCTTGCCACTGCTGACGATCACGCCCTTGACCGAGGCATCGGCCTTGATCACGTCCACGGCCTGACGCAGCTCGTTCAGAGTGAGACGGTTGAACTTGTTGACGGACTCACCCTTGAGGTCGAACTTCAGTTCGACGATGCCGCTTTCAAGAGCCTTAACCGTGATGGCTTTACCTTCGTAAATCATCAACTGATCTCCACGATATGGAAGCTGAACAGTACACGTCGATCGCTGGCAACAAGAGCCGGTTCTACCGGTCCCTCGCCCCAGGCACACCCGTCGACGCGCTAATCGGGATTCTGTAAGAGCCGTCTGACATACAAACGCTCAATTCATACGCCCGTTTGACTTGGGTGTGCACACATTCCCCGAAAAGAACCGCGTTGTCAAATACTCGCGAAGGCCGTGAAAACGCGACTTTCCAGTCATCTTCTACCCTCTGGGTACGAAACATGATGACAGTGATTGCCCTTCATTCATGTCAGCGATAGACCATCCCTGCCGGCACACGTGCTTTTTTTTAAACGCATCCACCCAGGACGGCTACACTGCGCCTGATTGAAAGTATTTCCGGCCTGCCTGGCCTTTTGCTTCACGCTCAAACGCAAAACGGCGCACCGGAGCATGCTTGCTCCGGTGCGCCGTTTTGCCTTCTGCGATTTCAGGCGAGGGTTTGGAGGACTTGGGCAATATCCTGCAAAACAGATTTATCGCCCCGCTCGCTCCAGTACAGAGCAATCATGCGACTGTCGGCCTCGACCTTGTAGACCGTTGCCGGGAGGCGGGCGAATGCCTCGGCCAGGCGCTGATCCTCGCAGGGCTCGCGCCACTGGTTCCACCACACGCCCGGGGTGATCTGCCAGTAGCACCAGCTGTCCGCGCGCCCCTTGCGCCGCGCCCGATGGTACTGCGGACAAGGGCTGGGCGGTTCGTTTTCCAGCCAGTGCGGCCACTGTTGCGGCGCCAACTGCATGGCCAGCCCCATGCGCCGCCCCTCCAGGCGCAGGCTCATCTGCTCGCTCTGTTTGCGCGAAGGGCGCAACCAGGCCAACGGGCTGAGAATCAGCGCAAGGATTGACACCACCAGCCATACCGTCATATCTGTAGACCTTATAAAGCGTTGCAAATGAGCGGGTTAGTCAGGTTTCACGGAAGATCCGCGCGAAAGCGACCATACTTCTACTATCGCGATTGTCAGGAGTACTGCACATGTCCTATGAACATCTTCTGGTCGCTGTCGACCTGACCGAAGAATGCGACCCGGTGATCAAGCGAGCCAAGGCCATCGCCCTGGCCAGCGGTGCCAAGGTCTCCCTGGTGCACATCGTCGAGCCCATGGCCATGGCCTTCGGCGGCGACGTGCCGATGGACCTGTCGCAATTGCAGCAGCAACAATTCGACCAGGCCAAGGAACGCATGGAGCGCCTGTACAACAAGTACCCGGATATCAATCGCGGCGATTCGCACCTGGTCTACGGCCAGCCGCGCCAGGAGATCCACCAGCTAGCCAAGGACCAGCATTGCGACCTGATCGTGGTCGGCAGCCATGGCCGCCACGGTCTGGCCCTGCTGCTGGGTTCCACCGCCAACGACGTGCTGCACGGCGCGCCGTGCGATGTATTGGCGGTGCGGTTGCAGAAGAAGGCCGAGTAATACTTTCATCGCGGGGCAACCCCGCTCCCACAAAGTCCGTCAAACAGGGCTGCGTGGGAGCGGGCTTGCCCCGCGATGGCTTCAGCCTTCCAGCTCGGCCCAGCGTTCCACCAGCACGTCCAGCTCGCCCTGCAGCTTCTCGATCTTGGCCAGCACCGCCGCAGTCTCGGCAATCGGCCGCTGATAGAAGCCCGCCGCACTCACTTCTTCCTGCGCCTCGGCCATTCGCTGCTCCAGCGCATCGATCTGCCCCGGCAGCATCTCCAGCTCACGCTGCAGCTTGTAGCTGAGCTTCTTCTTGCTGGCATCGGCCGCAGGCGCAGCGGCAACAACAGGCGCCACCTCCTCCACCGGCGCCTGCACCACGGCGCTGTTGAGCTCGGACTTGCCGCCCTTGCTTTCGGTCACGCCGAGCAGCTTCGGCGAACCACCCTGGCGAATCCAGTCCTCGTAGCCGCCGACGTACTCGCGCACGCGCCCTTCACCTTCGAACACCAGGGTGCTGGTCACCACGTTGTCGAGGAAGGCCCGGTCGTGGCTGACCATCAGCACCGTGCCTTTGTAGTTGGACAGCACCTCTTCGAGCAACTCGAGGGTCTCGACGTCGAGGTCGTTGGTCGGTTCGTCCAGCACCAGCAGGTTGGCCGGTTTGCTGAACAGCTTGGCCAGCAGCAGGCGCGCGCGCTCGCCCCCGGACAGCGCCTTGACCGGCGTGCGCGCACGCTGCGGGCTGAACAGGAAATCGCCGAGGTAACTCAGCACATGACGGTTCTGGCCGTCGATCTCGATGAAATCGCGGCCTTCGGCCAGGTTGTCGATGACGGTCTTTTCCAGGTCCAGCTGATGGCGCATCTGGTCGAAGTAGGCCACTTCCAGCTTGGTGCCGCGCTCGACCTTGCCACTGGTGGGTTCCAGGTCGCCGAGCATCAGCTTGAGCAGGGTCGTCTTGCCGGTGCCGTTGGCACCCAGCAAGCCGATACGGTCCTGGCGCTGCAGCACCATGGAGAAATCCTTGACCAGCTTCGGCCCATTCTGGTGGGCGAAGCTGACGTCCTCCAGCACCATCACCTGCTTGCCGGACTTGTCCGCCACTTCGATCTGGATATTGGCCTTGCCCTGGCGTTCGCGGCGCTCACCACGCTCCACGCGCAGCGCCTTGAGCGCGCGCACGCGGCCTTCGTTGCGGGTGCGTCGGGCCTTGATGCCCTGGCGGATCCACACTTCTTCCTGGGCCAGGCGCTTGTCGAACAGCGCGTTGGCAGTGGCCTCGGCTGCCAGCTCGGCCTCCTTGTGCACCAGGAAGCTGGCGTAGTCGCCGTTCCAGTCGATCAGCCCGCCACGGTCCAGCTCGAGGATCCGCGTGGCCAGGTTCTGCAGGAAGGAACGGTCGTGGGTGATGAACAACACCGCGCCGCCGAAACCTTTCAGGGCCTCTTCCAGCCAGGCGATGGCGCCGATGTCCAGGTGGTTGGTCGGTTCGTCCAGCAGCAGCAGGTCGGGCTCGGACACCAGCGCCTGGGCCAGCAGCACGCGCCGGCGCCAGCCGCCGGAGAGCTCGGCCAGGGTCTTGTCGGCCGGCAACTGCAGGCGGCTCAGGGTGCTTTCCACCACCTGCTGCAGGCGCCAGCCGTCACGGGCTTCGAGCTCATGCTGGACGTGCATGAGCTTTTCGAGATCCTCGTCACCGTGGATGTTCTGGCTCAGATGATGGAACTGCGCCAGCAACTCGCCGACGCCGTCAAGGCCAGCGGCTACCACATCGAATACGCTACGCTCGTCGGCCACCGGCAGCTCTTGCGGCAGCTCGCCAATCTTCAGGCCCGGGGCGCGCCAGATATCACCGTCATCGCCCTTCTGCTCGCCCTTGACCAGGCGCAGCATGCTCGACTTGCCCGTGCCGTTGCGGCCGATGATGCACACCCGCTCGCCACGGGCGATCTGCCAGGACACTTTGTCCAACAGCGGCATGGCGCCGAACGCGAGGGACACATCGCTGAATTTGAGCAGGGTCATGATCATCTCCAAAAACCGGGCGCGCATTCTACCTGACTTACCCCTTCAGGGCATCAAAAGCCCGTTGCCGCGACAGGGCGTCGGATAACAACTCGATACAAGCACAGCGCTTTCGCCGGCCACCGGCAAACGGCTAAGCTAAGCAGTAATACTCAACAGTGCTGGCTCCGCCGTCACTTTCCATGGTTCCACTGCCCGGACGTATCATGCGCAGCCGCCTGTTACAAATTGCTTCCTGCCTGTTGCTGACCACCCTCGCCGCGAGCGTCGCACAGGCCGCCGACATCACCCAGCAACGTCAATACTACGACGAGGCCAAGCGCGCCCTGGCCAAGGGCGACAAGGGCCCCTACCTGCGCTATGCGCAGGCGCTGCGCGATTACCCGCTCACGCCTTACCTCACCTACGACGAGCTGACTGCGCGCCTCAAGAGCGCCAGCAACGAAGAGATTGAGGGCTTCCTCAAGGCCCACGGCGACCTGCCCCAGGCCAACTGGATGAAACTGCGCTGGTTGCGCTGGCTGGCCGAGCGCGGTGAATGGAACACCTTCACCCGCTACTACGACCCCAAGCTCAACTTCACCGAACTGGATTGTCTCAACGGCCAGTATCAGCTCTCCCATGGCCTGCGCGCCGAAGGCTTCGCCAGCGCGGAAAAACTGTGGAACGTCGGCAAGTCCCAGCCCACAGCCTGCGACACCCTGTTCGCCATGTGGGCCGCCGAAGGTCAGTTGACCGAGGCCAAGCGCTGGCAGCGCGCCAAGCTTGCGGCACAGGCACGCAATTACGGCCTGGCCAACAACCTGGTAAAAACCCTCACAACGCTCGCCCCCCAGGGCAAACTCCTGCTGGACGTGGCGCAGAAACCTGAGCTACTCAACCAGCCTTCGCGCTTCACACCCGTCAACGAGGCGATGTCCGATGTGGTCAGCCTTGGCCTTCGCCGCCTGGCCCGACAGAACCCGGAGCAAGCCATGGCGCTGCTCGACGACTATGCCCAGCGCATGCACTTCTCCCGTGACGAGAAAGTCGCCATCGCCCGCGAGATTGGCCTGACCCTGGCCCGCCGCTACGACCCGCGCGCCCTGGACCTGATGACCCGCTACGACCCGGAACTGCGCGACAACACCGTCAGCGAATGGCGCCTGCGCCTGCTGCTGCGCCTTGGGCGCTGGGAAGAAGCCTACGAACTGACCAGGCGCCTGCCCCAGGACCTGGCCAGCAGCAACCGCTGGAAGTACTGGCAGGCGCGCAGCCTGGAGCTGGCCCAGCCCAACAATCCCCAGGTCCCGCTGCTGTACAAGAACGTCGCACGCGAGCGCGACTTCTACGGTTTCCTCGCCGCCGACCGGGCACAAACGCCCTATCAGCTGAACAACAAGCCGCTGGCACTGAGCCAGGCGGTGACCAACAAAGTCCGCAACACCCCTGGCATCCGTCGTGCACTGGAGTTCCACGCCCGTGGCCAGATCGTCGAAGGGCGCCGCGAGTGGTATCACGTCAGCCGCCACTTCAACCGTGACGAAATGGTCGCCCAAGCCCGGCTGGCCTACGACATGCGCTGGTACTTCCCAGCCATCCGCACCATCAGCCAGGCCCAGTACTGGGACGACCTGGACATTCGCTTCCCCATGGCCCACCGCGACACCCTGGTACGCGAGGCCAAGGTTCGCGGCCTGCATTCGAGCTGGGTGTTCGCCATCACCCGCCAGGAGAGCGCCTTCATGGAAGACGCCCGCTCCAGTGTCGGTGCCAGCGGCTTGATGCAGTTGATGCCGGGCACCGCCAAGGAAACCGCACGCAAGTTCAGCATCCCGCTGGCTTCGCCGGCGCAGGTGTTCAATCCGGACAAGAACATCCAGCTTGGCGCCGCCTACCTGAGCCAGGTACACAGCCAGTTCAACGGTAACCGCGTGCTCGCCTCGGCCGCCTATAACGCCGGTCCCGGGCGTGTACGCCAATGGCTCAAGGGCGCCAAGCACCTGAGCTTCGATGTGTGGGTCGAATCGATTCCGTTCGACGAGACGCGCCAATACGTGCAGAACGTGCTGTCGTATTCGGTCATCTACGGGCAGAAGCTCAATTCACCGCAGCCGCTGGTGGATTGGCATGAGCGGTATTTCGA
The DNA here is from genome assembly GCF_021283165.2 of Pseudomonas soli. Classification (NCBI taxonomy): domain Bacteria; kingdom Pseudomonadati; phylum Pseudomonadota; class Gammaproteobacteria; order Pseudomonadales; family Pseudomonadaceae; genus Pseudomonas; species Pseudomonas soli. Next base: position 2,084,845 of record NZ_CP128543.1, on the reverse strand, counting down.
CGATATGTGATCGGAATGCCATCACCCCGCTCCCACGCTAACGTGGGAGCGGCGGTGCGCCGATGCGACTTGCCCCGCGATGGCGCTACTCGAGGACCTCAACCGCCATCCCCACCTTAAGCTCTCCCTCGCCATCCACCGCCAGGTTCTGGCCAAACAGCACATCGCCTTCCTTCTCGCGGAACGTCTTGAGCGTGGTCAACGGCTCACGGTCCGGGCTGCGTTCGCCTGTGGCAGGATCGAGGGTGGTGAGGATGCAGCGCACGCTCGGCTTGAGCACGCGGAAGGTCATGTCGCCAATACGGATGCGCTTCCAGCAGTCCTCGGCAAAGGCCTCGGCCCCCTCGACCACTAGGTTCGGGCGAAACCGCAGCATGTCCATGGGGCGCCCCACCCGACGGCTCAACTCATCCAGCGAGGCCTGGCCGATCAGCAGCAGTGGAAAACCATCGGGAAAGGCTGCCCGGTCACTGTTGAGGCCGTAGCCGCTGGGCAAGTAGCGGGCCCGCTGCTCGGGGCAGTACACCAGCCTTACCGCCTTGCCCAGAAGCTCGCTGAGCCAGGCCGCGGCGGCATCGCCAGCATCGGGCACGCGCAAGGTGTCGCGCCAGATGGTGATACCGCGCAGGGCCTCGTCGGCGGGCGGTACCGGCACCTCCAAGGGCGTCTGCCCCGGCGTCTGAAGCAGCAGTTGACCCTGCTCGCCGTAACTGGCGCCAACCTGCCCCAGCCGGGGCCAGGCGCGCTGGGTCAGGAAGCGGCCGTTTTCCTGCTCCACCACCAGCCAGCGCCGGTCACCGTCCAGGCCCAAGTTGCCGACAGCGGACGCCTGCAGGCACTGGGCCCGAGCCGATTTTACCGGGTACCGATACAATGCACTGAGAAACATCCCTGCCACCTTGCGCCAGTCGAAACACCAAGCTTATACCGGACCGGTGCCGTCGTTACACCGTGGCTTTGTCCAGGCTCAGGCGTTGACGCACCACATCCACCAGGCGATCGGGTTGGAACTTGGAAAGGAAGTTGTCGCAACCGACCTTCTTGACCATGGACTCGTTGAAGCTACCCGACAGCGATGTGTGCAGCACCACATAGAGACCCCGCAGGCGCGGATCGTTACGGATTTCGGTGGTCAGCCGGTAACCATCCATCTCGGGCATCTCGGCGTCGGTGAAGACCATCAGCAGCTTCTCGCAGACATCCTCCCCGGCATCGGCCCAGCCCTTGAGCAGGCGCAGCGCCTTCAGACCGTCGCTGGCCACGTGCAGCTTCACTCCCAGTTGCGAAAGGGTATCGCGCAATTGCGCCAAGGCCACGGTGGAGTCGTCCACCAGCAGCACCTCGCGACCGCGGGCGCGGGCCAGCACCGGATCTTCGAGTTTGTCGCGGGAGACCTTGGCGTTGTAGGGCACGATTTCGGCCAGCACTTTCTCCACATCGATGACCTCGACCAACTGCTCGTCGACCTTGGTGATTGCCGTGAGGTAGTGCTGGCGGCCAGCACTGGCCGGCGGCGGCATGATGGCTTCCCAGTTCATGTTGACGATACGATCCACACCCCCCACCAGGAACGCCTGCACCGAGCGGTTGTACTCGGTGACGATGATGGTACTGTTCGGCCCCGGCTGCAGCGGGCGCATGCCGATCGCCTGGGACAGGTCAATCACCGGCAGCGTCTGGCCGCGCAGGTTGACCACGCCACAGACGAAGGAATGGCGCTGCGGCATGAGGGTCAGCTTGGGCAGTTGCAGCACCTCCTGGACCTTGAACACGTTGATGGCGAACAACTGCCGGCCAGCCAGCCGGAACATGAGGATTTCCAGGCGGTTCTCACCCACCAGTTGCGTGCGTTGGTCTACCGTGTCGAGAATGCCAGCCATTGGAAGCCCCCAGGCGTGAGTCGGGAAAAAGTGAATGCATCCCCCTGTATCGGCGGACAAGGGCACAGCTTGACCCCTGATGGAAAAAGCCATGCGGGGTGATTGATATCACTTTACCATCATGCTTTACTGCTGCCACATCCTGCCACCTCCGTCGTTCGCAACGAACGATCAGCCTGAAACCTCATCAGGGAAACCCTTAGTGGCAATCGGGTGCAACCTGATGTTCGCAATATCCATTAGCCATTAATGTGACGCCATTCTCACTGCATGAACGGAGTCAGGCTTTTGCGAGCGATCATCTTGGTACGGCAATCCCCGAGGGTGGGGAGCCATGATGGATAGCACTCCACTGCACACCACCGCCGTGGCGGCCTTTCTGCAGGATGCACAGGTCCTGCTGGCCAGGTCCCAGGAATGCCTGCAGCACCTGGAGTTGATCAGCAACGATCCTGATGCCTGCCAGAGCCTCAACGCGGCACTCGACACCCTGGCCCGGCGCGCCGATACCCTTGACCTGCACGAGGTGGCTCACTATGCGTTCACCTTGCAACAGCTGCTCGCGCCCGCATGTGCCCAGCAGCATCTGAGCGGCGACAGCCTGCCAGTGCTCGCCGCTTGCCTGACCCTGCTCGACTGGCAATTGGAGCTGCTCGATCCGCAGACCGGCCAGCTGGACATGGACACCGAGGAACAACAACTGCTATTAAGCGAGCTGGCCACCGCCTTGGGGCAGCCGTCCACGCAGCTGTGCACGGATTGCCGACAGACCGGCGCGCCCTGCGCTCATCCCCATCTGGATCAGGACCTCAGTGCGCCCACCCGAGCGCACTAACCGAGCTTTCGAGCTACAACTAACTCGCCCTGAAATGAACTTGGCAAAGTGCGCACAAGTTTTTTCAAATGTTTTCATCAGCGTGAATCGTTAGTTACTCAATGTACGATGGAAACATAATTTAATAATGGCACTCTGCTAGCCAAGCCCTTGTCCGCCAGGTCCGCCACAGCCCGGAAAATACGAGGTTTCAAGCAGTTATCCCCCGCGACCAAATTCAACCAAAGTGATAACATGCGCGCATTCGAACATGCGCGCCCAGGTTATCGGTGATTGGATCCGCACCTGAACTTGGACGAAGGTGGGCGGTAATACCTCTTTCAGACGTGTGCAACGCCCCTAACCGCTATAACACAGTGGCTTCCGTACCTATGCCTCCACGCTTGAAGTTTCTCCAGCATTGCCGCCCCAGAGCTGCCCTGCTCCGCTGGACGACTGCCCTGCTGTGCGTTACTTCCCTGGGAGCGAACCTGGTGGCGTACCTGCGCACCCTCCCCCTGTCGGCCAGCCTGCTACTGCTCCAGTTACTGGCGATGATCGGCATAGGTTGGCACCTGCGCCACTGGGCGCGCTCGATCAGCCTGCGCCCCGCCGAGCTGGCCACACGCATGCTCAAGGTTCAGGAAAGCGAGCGCCAGAGACTGAGCCGCGAACTGCACGACGACATTGGCCAACTCTTGACCGCAGCCAAGCTCCAGGTTGACTGGTTGCAACGCCGGGTACCGCCCGAACTGCAAGAGCAGTGCACCGCCCTGCGCAGCACGCTGGACCTGACCTTGAGCAACGTGCGCGATGTTTCCACAATCCTCAACCCGCGCCAGTTGGCCAGCCTGGGGCTGGAGGCGAGCCTGCGCGCGCACCTGCTACGGACCCTTGAAAACACCGAGGTGCACTGGAGCCTTGAATGCCACCAACGCCTGGGCGGCATCAGCGAGGAAGTCACCATGGCGGCTTTTCGCATCACTCAGGAAGCGGTCACCAACATGCTCCGCCACGCACATGCTCGCAACCTGGTGGTCCGCCTGCAGCGCACCTCGGCAGGTCTGGCCCTGTCGATCCAAGATGACGGCGGCGGTTTCATACCAGCGCAGGCCCCCGCGCAGAGCGGCCTGCGCGGCATGGCTGGCATGCAGGAACGGGTGACAGCACTGCAGGGCAGTCTCACCATCACCAGCCAACCTGGCCAGGGCACCCGGATCGACGCACTTTTCCCATGGCCACCCCGCAACCAAGAACGCGCCAGGACTCCTGCTACCGATGACCTGTAATCTCTTGCTGGTGGACGACCACTCCCTGATTCGCGCTGGTGTCAGGGCATTGGTATCGGACATTCCCGGCTATACCGTGATCGGCGAAGCCGATGACGGCGGACAACTCCTTGAGCAGGTCTTGCGCCTGGCGCCGGACATTGTCCTGCTGGATATTTCCATGCGCTCGACCAGTGGCCTGGACGCGCTAACGCAGCTACGCGCAAACGGTTGCACCTGCAAAGTCCTGATCCTGTCGATGCACACCGACCCGGAACTGATCATGCGCGCACTGGAAAGCGGCGCCCATGGCTACCTGCTCAAGGACACCACAGCCACCGAACTGGAACAGGCGCTGACTGCCCTGCGCAACGACGAACGCTACCTCAGTCCGGCCATCGCCCACACCGTGATCAACCAGGCGCTGCTGCGCGCCCAGAACGGCCGCCAGCCGAGCAACGACGGCCACAACCTGACCGCGCGTCAGCTGGAGATCCTGCGCTTGATCGTGCGCGGCAAATCGACCCGGGAGATCGCAAGCGGTCTGGGCCTGTCGATAAAGACCGTGGAAACCCACCGTTCGCAGATCATGAAGCGCTTGCAGATCTACGACGTAGCAGGCCTGGTGCTGTTCGCAGTGCGCGAAAAAATCATCAGCCTGGATGACTGAGCAACGGTGAATCCTTGGGCAAGTGCACACGCAACGCCCCTGGCAGCGCTTCAAAACGCAAGCTTGCCGCTTGCAGGGGCTCACCGTCGAGGTTCATGTCCAGCCCTTGGGCGCCCTTGATCTCCACCCACGGCAAACGGGCGCGCACAAACAACCCCTCACCAGCCAGCAGCTCGCGCAGGGCTCCAGCCATTTCCTGCGGCGCCGGCAGGATACCGACGTCCAGCAGGCCATCATCCACACTGGCCTCGGGGCACAATACGTGCCCGCCACCGGCCTGGCGACCGTTGCCGATCCCCAGCGCCAGCAACTCCCCCTGCCACTGGAACCCAGGCCCCTGCAGCTCCACCGAGGCCGCCTGCAGCTCACTGAAACGCGACAGCCCGGTGAACAGGTAGGCCGCAGCACCCAGCACTTTCTTCAGGTCTTCGGAGGTATTGGCGGTGACCTGGGTGCCGAATCCACCGGTCGCCATGTTCAGGAAAAGCTGGTCGCCCACCCGCCCCAAGTCGATCGCACGCGCCGGCACCTCCAGTAGGTCCAGGGCCGCTTGCGGTTCAAGGGGGACTCCCGCCGCCTTGGCGAAGTCGTTGGCCGTACCCAACGGCAACAGCGCCAGGCTGGCCTGGGTGGCCGCCAGCCCCATGGCTTCGGCCACGTCGCGCAATGTGCCATCCCCGCCGCCGGCCACCACGTGAGCATAGCCCTCCGCCAGTGCTTCCCCGACCAGGCGCTGGGCATCACCGCCCTCCCAGGTCAGGCGCACATCCAACTCCCAGCCACGCTCCCGCAGCTGGCCCACCGCGGCCCGCACGTCCTCGTTGGTGGCCTGCTTGCCATGCAGGATCAGCAATGCCTTGCGCTCGCTCATGTTGCCCTCCCGGAAAAATGCACAGAAATGCCCTACTGCAATCTCGACCATGAACGCACACGGATTGCTGCATGCCCCGTCCAAAAACCGCCGTTTCCCGTAATTGCCATTGAAAGCCGCTCGCGACAGGCGCATCATTCGACAAATATTTGGCCTTCATGGAAGATGCCGCCCAAAAAAGTCATTTTATTGACTTTGCGCCGCCAGACGCCTGACAGGTCGTGATTTCCTTGCATTGCGCTGCCCCGCAGCGCCCCGATTCGAGGCTGTGACTATGAGCGTTCTGATCCCTTGCATCATCGCTGGCGGCGCCGGCACCCGATTGTGGCCGGTCTCGCGCGAAGCGATGCCCAAGCCGTTCATGCGTCTTCCCGACGGCATGAGCCTGCTGCAGAAGACCTTCAACCGCGCCAGCAACCTGCCTGGGGTCGAGCGCGTGCTCACGGTGACCAACCGTGAGGTGGTATTCCGCACCCAGGACGAATATCGCCAGGTTGGCACCCAACGCGTAGCCCACGATTTCATTCTCGAGCCAATGGGCCGTAACACCGCCCCCGCCATCGCTGCTGCAGCGCTGCACTGCGCCGAACAGTACGGCGAGGATTGCCTGCTGCTGGTAATGCCTGCCGACCACCTGATCCAGGACCAGGAGGCTTTCCAAGCCGCTGTGTGCCAGGCCATGGCGCTCGCCGGGCAAGGCTGGCTGGCCACCTTCGGCCTGTTGCCGACCCGCGCCGAAACCGGCTTCGGCTATATCGAACAAGGCCAGACGCTGGCAGCCGGCGCTTTTCGGGTCGCCCGCTTCGTTGAAAAGCCTGACGCCGAGACCGCCCAGGGCTACCTCGAAGGTGGCCGACACCTGTGGAATGCCGGCATGTTCTGCCTGCGCGTCGGCACCGTACTGCAGGAACTGCAGACGCATGCCCCCGAAGTCCTGCACAGCGTGACCCGCTGCCTGGAACACAGCCAGGTCAAGGAGGGACCGTCCGGCCTGCAAGTGGAACTCGATCCCGAATGCTTCGCCCTGACACCCGACATCTCCATCGACTACGCCCTGATGGAACAATCCGCCCAGGTGGCGGTGGTGCCATGTGACATCGGCTGGAGCGACATCGGCTGCTGGGAGGCGGTGCGTGAACTGCGCCCGACCGATGACCAGGGCAACCATTGCAACGGTGAAACCGTACTGCATGATGTCAGCAACTGCTACATCGACTCGCCACGACGCCTGGTCGGCGCGGTCGGCTTGGACAATCTGATCGTCATCGATACCCCCGACGCACTGCTGATCGCCGATGCCGCGCGCAGCCAGGAAGTCAAGGTGATTGCCCAGCAGCTCAAGCATCAGGGCCATGACGCCTACCGACTGCACCGCACCGTAACCCGCCCCTGGGGCCTGTACACCGTGCTCGAGGAGGGCCCGCGGTTCAAGATCAAGCGCATCATGGTGCGCCCGGGTGAATCGCTGTCACTGCAGATGCACCATCATCGCAGCGAGCACTGGATCGTCGTCAGCGGCATGGCCTGCGTGACCAATGGCGAGGAGGAGTTCTTGCTCGACACCAACGAATCCACCTTCATCAAGCCTGGGCGCAGCCACCGCCTGACCAACCCCGGTGTCATCGACCTGGTGATGATCGAGGTACAAAGCGGCGAATACCTGGGCGAAGACGACATCGTACGCTTTACTGATATCTATGGACGCGCCCCGGCGGCGGCAGCACCTGCCTGACTGCCAGAGGGCGCGTTTTTGCCATCCAGGGCCGGCAACCGGCCAACCGCGAGGATTCAGGCTCATGCGCATACTCTGGACCCTGCCCTACCTGCCCTGGCCCACCACCAGTGGCAGCAAGACCCGGCAGTACCACCTGCTGCGCACCCTGGCGCAGCATGGCCACCGGATCACCTTGCTGGTGCAGTCCAAGATCCCCTTGAGCGATAGCGCGCGTGAAGCCCTGGAACCCTTGGTGGAACGCCTGATCGTACTGCCCAGGCGAGCACTGAACAGCCCAATGAACCTGTTCGCCTCACCCATAATCGACTACCCCATGCGGGTCATCATCAATGGTTTGGCGCCTTGTCTGCGACACCAGTTCGAACAACTGCTGGACGAACCCTGGGATGTGATCCAGATCGAGCACAGCTACAGCTTCCAGCCGTTCGAGAGGGCCCTGCAGGCCAGGGGCCTGCCGTACATGCTCAGTGAGCATTACCTGGAGTCGGTGATGGGTGCCGCCTGCCATGACCGCCTGCCGTTGTGGTTGCGTCCGCTGAACGCCTTCGACCGCTGGCGCTATCGGCGCTGGGAACAACGGGTACTGCGCCAACCCAGCGAGGTGGTGGCGGTCAGCGCTCACGATGCCGAACTGATCGGCCAGATCAGCGGCCGCCCGGTAAATGTGGTGGTCAATGGCGTGGACTGCGACCACTACCAGGACGTATGTCCTACCCCACATAGCCAACGCCTGCTGTTTGTCGGCAACTTCGAGTACGGCGCCAACCTGGAAGCGATCGAGTGGGCGCTGGAAGAAATCCTGCCCCAGGTATGGATGAGCAACCCGGCGGTACGCCTGGCCATTGCCGGGCACGCATTGCCGGCCAGCTGGAAGCTGCACTGGAACGACCCACGCATCGAGTGGGTAGGTTACCGTCCCGACCTGCGTGAGCTGCAGCGCCGCTCGGCGCTGTTCTTCGCCCCCCTGCGCCATGCTGGAGGCTCCAAGGTGAAGATCCTTGAGGCCCTGGCTGCCGGGCTACCGGTCATCACCACCAGCAAGGGCGCCTCGGGTTTGGCCATGAACAACGGCGAGCACTACCTGGGTAGCGACGACAGCGGCCAACTGGCTCTGTTGATCACCCAACTGCTCAATCAGCCTTGGCGCATGGGCCAGCTAAGCGTCGCCGGGCGTCAGTTTGCCCGTCAACGTCATGACTGGAGCGTCGCCGCCCAGCAGTTGGAGAACGTGCACATGCGCCTGACCCAGTTGGCACCGGCAGGCGCAGGCGCCAACGGCGGTGTGCTAGCCAAGTAGCTCACTGAACGGGATGAACGTTACCGCATCGCCCTGCCTGGGCGTGCTGCCCTCCAGCACCTCCACCACCCCGTCGGCCCAGGCCGCGCTACGCAGCACACCAGAACTCTGGTTCTTGTAGATGCGTACAAGACCGTCCTCGATGCGCGCGCGCAGGTACTCGCGGCGGGATCCGGCCTTGGGCCAGTCGAAGCCCGCCGGCACGCTGAACCGCAAGGGCGCGACGTTGCCCACGCCCAGCCGGCGGAGCAGGTAGGGCCGCGCCAGCAGGCCGAAGGTCACCAACGTCGAGGCTGGGTTGCCCGGCAAGCCGATAACCGGCACCCCTTGGTAATGGCCGAAGGTCAGCGGCTTGCCTGGTTTGATCGCCAGCTTCCACAGCGCCAGCTCGCCCGCTTCGCGCAGGGCCAGGCCAAGAAAATCTGCCTCGCCCACCGACACACCGCCAGTGGAGAGGATCAGGTCGACGCTCCCCAACTCGGCCAGGGACTGACGGGTGCGCGCAAGATCATCGGGCAGGATCCCGGCGTCGACCACCTCGCAGCCGAGGCGTTGCAGCCAGCTGACCAGCAAGCGCCGGTTGCTGTTGTAGATCTGCCCAGGCCCCAGTGGCAAACCCGGCTCGACCAGTTCATCGCCGGTTGAAAGCACCGCGACCCGTGGTTGGCGGCGCACTTCAAGTGTACCGTAGCCCAGGGTCGCGGCCAGCCCGAGCTCGATCGGCCCCAACCGCGTGCCGGCGCTCATGACCTGTTCGCCGACACGGGTTTCCTGGCCCTTGGGGCGAACGTTCTGGGCCAGTGACAGGCTTTCGAGGAAGCGCACTCGCCCATCCGCGAGCACCTCGGTGTTTTCCTGCATCTCGACGCAATCGGCGCCTTCCGGTAGTGGCGCGCCGGTGAAGATTCGCGCGCAGGTGCCCGGCTCCAGCGGCTCCGGCGCATGCCCTGCGAAGATGCGCTGGGTCACCCGCAGCGGCTCGCCCTGCCAGTCGGCCAGGCGCAGGGCGTAGCCGTCCATGGCACTGTTGGGCCACGGCGGAAGGTCGAGGCCGGCCACCAGTTCATGGGCCAGGACCCGCCCTTCGGCTTCGGCCAGCGCGAGGTGTTCGGTCTCGGCGATGGGCGCCTTCTCGGCCAGCGCCAGCAGCCGCTCCAAGGCCTCTTCCACCGGCATCAACGGCCGGGCCACCTCAACCACGGCTGTCACAGGCCGCTGCCTGCTTCAGGTGCGGCACGAAGTTGCACGGCCGGTGACGGGCATCCAGCTGCTCGGCGAGGATGCCGTCCCAACCGGTGCGCACGGCATTGGTCGAGCCCGGCAGGCAGCAGACCAGGGTGCCGTTGGCAAGGCCTGCCAGGGCACGGGACTGCACGGTGGAGGTGCCGATGTCGGCCACCGAGATCTGCCGGAACAGCTCGCCAAAACCCTCGACCTGCTTGTCCAGCAGGCACGCCACGGCCTCCGGGGTGCTGTCGCGCCCGGTAAAGCCAGTGCCGCCGGTGATCAGCACCACCTGCACATTATCATCGGCGATCCAGGTCGCGACCTGGGCGCGGATCTTGTACAGATCGTCCTTGAGCAGCACGCGCTCGGCCAGGTGATGGCCAGCGGCGCCGAGGCGATCGACGAACAGCTGGCCGGAGGTGTCGGTATCGAAGGTACGGGTGTCGCTGACCGTCAGCACGGCGATATTCAGCGCTACGAAAGGGGTATCTGCCTTGGCTTTCATGGGAGTCCGTCGCGGGGGAACAGGGAATGTGCGCTGTTATATCACAGGCCACGGCGCCCAGACCGCGACGTTGTTCTTGGTCAATGCCGGTGCGATGGCGCTATGCTGCACTGTGCAAGGAACTTGCGTGGACGCCCTGCGTCTTAATGACATCTAGCACCATCGCACTGGAGAAACACGATGATCCAACGGACCCTTCCCGCCTTCCTGCTTGCCCTGGGCCTGGGCGCCCTCGCCGGCTGCGCCTCGCCAACCGTCATCACCCTGAACGACGGCCGCGAGATCCAGGCGGTGGACACCCCGTCGTATGACGACGACTCCGGCTTCTACGAATTCGAACAGCTCGACGGCAAGCGCACGCGCATCAACAAAGACCAGATCCGTACCGTCAAGGAGCTGTGATCCAGCCCTGCGTTTTTGGCGCAACTCCTTTTTGCAACAAGGGGTTGCGTTGAAAAAATCGATGCAGTAGGATTTCGGACATCGGAGTGTAGCGCAGCCAGGTAGCGCGTCTCGTTCGGGACGAGAAGGCCGCAGGTTCGAATCCTGTCTCTCCGACCAAAACCTGCAAAAAACCCGCCTTGCGCGGGTTTTTTGTTGCCTGCGAAAAGGCAAATCACCGGTGGGAGCAGGCCAGCCTACTCCCACGCTTGTGCGCTTACTCCGGCAACACCGGCACATGCAGCAGCTGCAAGCGCGCACTGCTCCATTCGCGGGTCTTGTTGGTCAACTCAAGGTCGTTGTTCAGCTTCTGGCCGTAGGTCGGCACGATTTCCTTGAGCTTGGCCTGCCACTCGGCGCTCTTGATCCGATCCTTGAAGGTCTTCTCCAGCACGGTCAGCATGATCGGCGCGGCGGTCGAGGCACCGGGGGACGCACCCAGCAGCGCGGCGATGCTGCCATCCTCGGCGGCCACCACTTCGGTACCGAACTGCAGCACGCCACCGTGCTCGGGATCCTTCTTGATCACCTGCACGCGCTGGCCGGCCTGGAGCAGTTGCCAGTCTTCGTTCTTGGCGTTGGGGAAGTATTCGCGCAGGGCCGCCATGCGGTCGTCGAAGCTGAGCATCAGCTGGCCCATCAGGTAGGTGCTCAGGTCGATGTTGTCGATGCCGGCATGCATCATCGGGCTGATGTTGTGGGTGGTCAGCGAACTGAACATGTCCAGCAACGAGCCGTACTTGAGGTACTTGGTGGAGAAGGTCGCGAACGGGCCGAACAACAGCACCTCCTTGCCATCGATCACCCGGGTGTCCAGATGCGGCACCGACATCGGCGGCGCGCCGACCGAGGCCTTGCCGTACAGCTTGGCCTTGTGGCGGGCGACCAGGTCGGCATTGTCGGTCATCAGGAACTGGCCACCGACCGGGAAGCCGGCATAGCTCTCGGCCTCCGGGATGCCGGACTTCTGCAACAGCTTGAGCGCGCCGCCACCGGCGCCGATGAAGACGAACTTGGCTTTGACCGCAGTCTCCTTGCCACCTTTGGCCAGGTCGGCCACCACCACGTTCCAGCTGCCGTCGTCGTTGCGCACGATATCGCGCACTTCATGGCTCAGGTGCAGTTGCACGTTCGAGTTGCGGGTCATGGCGGCGAACAGCTGGCGGGTGATCTCGCCGAAGTTCACGTCGGTACCGATGCCCATCCGGGTCGCGGCCACCTTCTGCCCGGGGTCACGGCCTTCCATCACCAGCGGCACCCACTGGCGGATCTGCTCGTGGTCCTCGGTGATCTCCATGCCGCGGAACAGTGAGCTGTGTTGCAAGGCCTCGACGCGCTTGTGCAGGAAGGCGACGTTCTCGTCACCCCAGACGAAGCTCATGTGCGCCACGTTGTTGATGAACGAACGCGGGTTGCTCAGCACGCCCTGCTCGACCTGGTAGGCCCAGAACTGCTTGGACACCTCGAACTGTTCGTTGACATTGACCGCCTTGCTGATGTCGATGCTGCCGTCCTTGCCGACGCTGGTGTAATTCAGCTCACAGAACGCCGAGTGGCCGGTACCGGCATTGTTCCAGGCATTGGAACTCTCTTCGGCGACCTGGTCCATGCGCTCGTAGACGTCGACTTTCCAATTCGGTTCCAGTTCGGTGAGGTAGGTGCCGAGGCTTGCACTCATGATGCCGCCGCCGATCAGCAGGACATCGACGGACTTTTGTGGCTCCGCGGGCTTGGAGCAGCCGATGACGCTCAGGCACAGGAGCGTCAGCAGGATTCTTTTCATTAGCTCAATCCAATTGAAGTGAAGGATTGGCAGTCGTTGCCCCCGGTGTGCACGCCCGGTTGTTGTTGTGGTTGGCAGGAGTTTCGCGAAATCGGGGCACGATCGCCTCGGGCCTTGGCCCGGGGCGCCGTAAAGCAGGGAGTGTGCCAGCCCGGGCGGGGCCACGGCTGACGCCGCCCACAGCGTCCTCGGCCAACCAATGGATGGCGACAATCCGCCACAGGTAACTGATGCGACATGCGAATATGGCGGATTTCCCCACCCTCAAAAGCATCGCGGTGCAAGTCGCATCGGCGCACCGCAATGGCGATTCAAGCGGTCAATCGAGAAGTCACTTCGCCCAACTGACCCGACAGTCCATGCAGGCGCTGTCCGGCCTGCTCGGTTTGCTGCACCGCCTCCTGGTTGGCGGTGGCGATGCGGGTGATCTCGACCAGGTTGCGCGAGATATCCTCGGCGACGCTGGTCTGCTCCTCGGCTGCGGTAGCGATCTGCCGGTTCATGTCGCGTATCGCTTCAACTGCCGTGGTGATGCGCTGCAGCATCTGCCCGGCGTGCTGCACCTGCTCGGCGCCCTCCTCGCTGCGCTGCCGGCCACTTTCGATAGCCTTTACCGCCTCCACCGCACCCGACTGCACCGCCTCGATGATCTGGTGGATCTCGGCGATCGATGCCGCGGTGCGCTGGGCCAGGCTGCGTACCTCGTCGGCTACTACCGCGAAACCCCGCCCGGCCTCGCCAGCACGGGCGGCCTCGATGGCGGCGTTAAGCGCCAGCAGGTTGGTCTGTTCGGCGATGCCGCGAATCACTTCAAGCACCTTGCCGATGCGCGTGCTGTCGTTTTCCAGGTGGCGAATCACCGCTGCGGTGCCGGCGATCTCGCGGTTGACCACGGCAATGGTGTCGATGGTGCGCTGCATGACCTGCTCGCCCGCCTGGGCACTGTGGTCGGCCTCGTCCGCCGCGCGGGCGGCATCGGCGGCATGGCGGGCCACTTCCTGGGCGGTGGCGGACATCTCGTGCATGGCCGTGGCGACCTGGTCGGTACGCTGGAACTGATCATGGGTGCCATGGGCCATGTCGCTGGCGATACGGCTGAGCTGGCCGCTGGCGCTCTCCAGCTCCTCGGCGTTGTCCTTGAGCCGACCGACGGTGTCGGCAAGAAAATCACGCAGGGTGTTGGCCGCCAGCGCCAGGCGCCCGAGTTCATCCTCGCGACGGCTGTCGACCCGGGCGGCGAAACGCCCCTGGCTGAGCTGGGCGACGTAGTCGATCAACTGGCGGATTGGCTCGACCAGGCTGCGGTTGACCAACCACAGGCTGAACAGCCCGACCAGCACGGCCGAGGCCAGCATCACCAGAACGCCCAACCACACCGTTCGCTCGGCGCTGGCGCTGATGGCGTCGGCACGCCCGTGGGCATCGGCGCGCAGTTGCTCCACCAGAGCACTCATCTGGTCGCTGGTGGCGCGGTCCACGCCCTTGACCGCCAGGTCGCCGGCCACCGGGTCGCCACCGGCAGCCAGGAATGCCTGGCGCCCTTGCTCGTAGGCCGAACCCAGCTGGCGGTGGCTGGCCTTGAGCTGCTCCAGGCGCGCCTTGAGCGCCGGATCGCTGCTGTCGATCAATTGCCCCAGCAATTGCTGCACCTGCTGCTCGCGGGCCTGGAACTGCTGCCAGTACTTGTCCAGCTCCGCCGGTTGGCGACCACGCAGCAGCACGTTCTTCCATTCCTGCACCTGGATCTTGAACTGCAGGTTGGCTTCGTCGATCAGCTGCGAGGCACGCAACGGTCCGTCCACCAGCTCGGCGTAGCCGCGCACACTGGAGGACAGGAACTGGAAGCACACCAGGGCGATCAACAGGATCGCCACCAGGCTGCCACCGAGCAGGGAGAGAATTTGGACTCTGAGGGATTTACGCAAGATTGCGATCTCGGAACAAGGAAGAGGGAAACGACGCACGCCGGCACCGCCGACAGAGGCCTCCTTGTCCTCGTTCGCTGCCCCATCAACGCCGCCATCGTGGGATGGCAACCAGGGCAAGCACCTGCGCAACAGCCGAGGCAGATAGTCTCAGGCAATTGCTACAGATTTGTTACAGAACAGCGACAGCAAGACACTCAGCCCGAGTTGAATTGCAGTGCTGCCAGGCGGGCGTAGAGTGGGCTTTGCTCGATCAGTTGTCGATGGGTCCCGACGGCCGCCAGTCGGCCTTTGTCGATCACCGCGATACGGTCGGCATGCTGCACCGTCGCCAGGCGGTGGGCGATGACCAGAGTGGTGCGCCCGGCCATCAGTTGTGGCAATGCCTGCTGGATCAGATACTCGCTTTGTGCGTCCAGCGCGCTGGTGGCTTCATCCAGCAGCAGAATCGGCGCATCCACCAGCAGCGCCCGGGCGATCGCCAGGCGCTGGCGCTGACCACCGGACAAGCCCACGCCACCCTCGCCCAAGGGTGTCTGGTAGCCCTGGGGCAGCTGGATGATGAATTCATGGGCATGGGCACCGCGCGCAGCCGCCTCGACCTCGGCCAGGCTGGCCTCGGGCCGACCGTAGCGGATATTGGCCTCGACCGTGCCGCGAAACAGCGCCGGCTGCTGGGCTACCAGGGCAAACTGGCGACGCAGGTCGACAGGTGCCAGCCCGGTGATCGGCTGGCCATCGAGCAAAATCGCGCCACCTTGCGGGTCGTAGAACCGCAGCAGCAGGTCGAACAGGGTCGACTTGCCAGCCCCCGACGGGCCGACCAGCGCCAAAGTCTCGCCGGGGCGGATATGCAGGCTGAGGCCGTCGACGGCCGCCACTGCGGGCCGTGACGGGTAGGCGAAGCGCACCTCGCGCAGTTCGATGTCGCCACTGGTACGCCCGTGCGCCAACCCCACCGGCTGTGACGGCGCCAGGATCGCCGTCTGCGCCGCCAGCAGCTCGGCGATGCGCTCGGCGGCACCGGCGGCCCGTTGCAATTCGCCGATCACCTCGCTCAGGGTGCCGAAGGCGCTGCCGACGATCAGGCTGTAGAACACGAACGCGGCGAGCTCGCCACCCGAGATGCGCCCAGCGATCACATCCGTGCCACCCACCCAGAGCATTACCCCCACTGCGCCAAGCACCAGCACGATCACCAGGGTAATCAGCCAGGCACGCTGAGCGATACGCCGCCGCGCCACGTCGAACGCCGCCTCCACGGTGTCACCGAACAGTGCCTGGTCACGCGCCTGGTGGTTGTAGGCCTGCACCGTCTTGATCTGGCCAAGGGTCTCGGCGACATAGCTGCCCACATCGGCCACCCGGTCCTGGCTCTGCCGCGACAGGCTGCGCACGCGCCGGCCGAACAGGAGGATCGGCGCCAGCACCAGGGGCAGGGCCAGCACCACGATGCTGGTCAGCTTGGGGTTAGTGACGAACAGCAGGATCACCCCGCCGACCACCATCAGCGCATTGCGCAGGAACAGCGACAGCGACGAGCCGATGACGGACTGCAGCAGAGTGGTGTCGGCAGTCAGCCGCGACTGGATCTCCGAACTACGGTTGTCCTCGAAGAACCCCGGATGCAGCCAGACCAGGTGGTCGAACACTGCCCGGCGGATATCGGCCACGCAGCGCTCGCCGATCCACGACACCAGGTAGAAACGGGCGAAGGTCCCCACCGCCAGCGCCACCACCAGCAGCATGAAGAGGCCGATGGTCTGGTTGAGCTGGTGCGCCGAGCCGGTCATGAAGCCCTGGTCGACCAGCAGACGGATGCCCTGCCCCATGGACAAGGTAATGGCGGCGGTGACCACCAGCGCCAGCAAGGCCAGCAGCGCCTGGCGGCGGTAGGGCCGGACGAACTGCCAGCCCAGGTGCAGGGCCCGGCGCTGGCGAGAAGAGATTGGATCAGGCATGGCAAGGCCATTCGGCTGGGGGATAGCACAAGACTACCACTCGTCGGCCTTCTGCAACCCTGGGATTGTGTCGCCGTCCCATCATCGAGCGGGGCAGTAGTGACTATGCCCAATCGTTCTAACCCGGTACTGGAGCTTTGCCGCGCTTTCTGTTGGACTGATTTGGCAAGACGCCTAACAAGCTGTCACAGACCAGTCACGGCGAAGCATTACCTTGAGCTTGAACCTGAAAGAGGAGACAGGACATGAGCTTGCAGCACACCAATACGGCCACTACCCAGACGCGCCCGCAACCTCAGGTTTGCGGCTCGATCATCGATGCCCAAGGCCGCGAAGTCCCGATCACAGAACAGATGATCCAGAAAGCCTGCAAAGACCTGGAAGACAGTCGGGTAGAGAAAGTCCGCAAGGACTGACCCCCCTTGAATTGCGTGCAAACCCGGCGCCTGCGCCGGGTTTTTCTTTGTGTGCCCCAGCCTCAACTGCGGGTAAGGACTTGGCCCACGACCGCCATCACACCAGAACCGCCCCCAACGCGCTGACCACCTGCGCCAGTTGCGGCGCCTCCCCCCGCAGCCGTACGGCCAATCCCTCGATTTCACGGCGCACCGGATAATGCTTGCGCAGCAGGTCGAACGCGGCGCGTTGCTCGGCCGAGTCGTCGCTGAGGCTGCGACGAAAATCCGCATCGTCGCGACGCGGGTCGTACACCGCGCGGCACAGGGTGGCCAATGTCCACCCCGGCTCCGCGCTGGCGTCGAACTCGATCAGCGCCAAGCCCGTCGCCGGCAACAGGTCGGCCAGTCGCACCTGCTCGGGCAAGCCCTGCCAGCGGCAGAACGCCTGGTAGATCTGCGCCGTGCCACGCTGCTTGCCATCCAGGCTGTAACCGGCGATATGCGGCGTGGCCAGGGTGCACAGATCGGCCAGCGCCAGGTCCACCTGCGGCTCGCCCTCCCACACGTCGAGCACCGCATGCACGTCCTCGCGATCCAGCAGCAGTTCGCGCAGGGCCGCGTTGTCCACTACCGGTCCACGGCTGGCGTTGATGAGCCAGGCGCCGGCACGCAGGCGCGCCAGGCCAGGCTGGTCGAGCAGGTGCCAGGTCGGGTGCTCGCCGCCGCGTTGCAGCGGCGTGTGCAGGCTGATCACATCGCATTGTTCGAGGATCGTCTCGAGATCGACAAAGTCGCCGCCCTCGCTGGCCTGGCGCACCGGGTCGCACACCAGCACCTTCCAACCGAGACCGCGCAGCACCCGCACCAGCCGCCCGCCGACCTCACCCGCGCCGACCACGCCGTAGACGCGCTTGCCCAGGTCGGCCCCCTCGAGCTCGGCCAGGGTCAGCAGGCTGCCCAGCACGTAGTCCACCACGCCACGGGCGTTGCAGCCCGGCGCGCTGCTCCAGTTAATACCGGCTTCGGCGAAATGTTCGAGGTCGAGGTGATCGGTGCCGATGGTGCAGGTGCCGACAAAGCGTACCCGACTGCCCTCGAGCAGTTGCCGATCGACGCGAGTCACCGAGCGTACCAGCAGCACGTCGGCGTCCTTGACGCAGGCGGCGTCGATGGCCCGGCCGGGATAACGGCGGATTTCACCGAAACCGGCAAAGAAGGCATCGAGCAGCGGGATATTCTCGTCGGCAACTATCAGCATGGCGCTCTCCTGTCAGGGGAGCGCAGTGTAGCGCGATCGCGGCGGGCTCAGTCGGCCTTCTTGCGGATCCAGTACAGGTAGGTTCCGGCGTCTTCTTCCTGGCCGAGCAGCTCGTGGCCGAGGAAGATGCAGAACTTGGGGATGTCGCGGCGGGTCGACGGGTCGGTGGCGATGACCTTGAGCACGCCGCCGGATACCAGCTCGCGCACATGCTTGTGCAGCATCATCACCGGCTCTGGGCAGTTCAGGCCGGTGGCGTCGAGGATCGCGTCGTGGGTGAAATCGGTCATGAAAGGCTCCGCAAAATGCTCGTCATTGTGGCGTATCGGCCGAGGGGCGCCAAGCCCACCCCCGCAAGAGCCGGGTACGGTGGGAGAGGGCTTGCCCCGCGATCGGCTCAGCGCGGCTTCAGGTCCAGCCGGCGCAGATGGCAAGTGACTTCCTCACGGTCGTGATACAGCTGCTTGCAGGCGATCGACACCTTCACCTTGCGCGCCTTGAACCCAGCCTCGATGCGATCCAGCAGCTTGCGAACCTCGGCATGGCGTTGCTTCATCGGCAGCTTCAGGTTGACCACCGCCTCGCGGCACAAGCCCTCGCCCAGCCAGGTCTCGATCAGCGAAGCGGTGCGCGCCGGCTTCTCGACGATATCGCAGACCATCCAGTCCACCGTCTGCTTCGGCTGCCAGGTAAAGCCGTCGGCCATCAGATGAGTGACCAGGCCGGTATCCATCAGGCTCTCGGCCATCGGCCCGTTGTCGATGGCGGTCACCAGCATGCCGCGCTTGACCAACTGGTAGGTCCAGCCGCCGGGCGAGGCGCCCAGGTCGACACCCGTCATGTCGTCGTTCAGGCGCGCGTCCCATTGCTCGCGCGGGATGAACTGGTGCCAGGCCTCCTCGAGCTTGAGGGTCGAGCGGCTCGGGGCCTCTCGGGGGAACTTCAGGCGTGGGATGCCCATCGGCCACAGCGCCGAGTTGTCGGCTTCGGCCAGGCCGAGGAAGACCCGGCGGCCGCTGATGAAAGTCAGCAGCAGACGCGGACGGCGGGCGTCATCGACCAGGCGGCCGGCCTTCTCCAGGGCCTTGCGCAGCGGCACCTCGAACTTGCGGCAGAAGGTCGACAGCTCCTTGCCCTCGTTGCTGTCGAGCACCTCCAGCCACAGGCTGCCGCACACCGGCAGCGCAGCCAGGTGCTCGAGCAGCACGCTGATACGGTCGGTCTCCGGCAGCTCGACGTACGTGCCGCGGGCCCACTGGCGCGGGAAGATCAGCTGCGAAAAGCGCAGCGCCTGCATCATGCGTTCGGCGCCACCGGGCTCGGTGCAGACGAACTCGGCGCAGGCACTCTGCGGCTTGCCCTTGGCATAGCCGGGCACGCCCAAATGGGCGGCGTGTTCGCTGATTTCGGCGCAGACCTCGCCCTCGAAGCCGGGCCGGCAATGCATGAACAGGGTATTCATTTCTCACTCCACATCACTGGCGCAGACGGCGCCAGGGCGGCGAATGATAAAGGAAGTCGGGAACCAGCGACACGCCCCATCGGTCCAGAAAAGGGTCGGGACCGGCAAACCGGTCTAACCTGACTGTTCAGCCAGGTCCGTGCCGTGCGGACTGGTCCAGAGCGGTGACACCGGCGAGCAACCCGCAGTCGCCGGGCACCGGAGCACAAGGAGTTGTAAATGCCCTCGCTCGATAGCCTGAAAACCCTCAAGACCCTCCAGGTGGCCGACCGCGCCTACCACTATTTCAGCTTGCCCGACGCCGCCCGCCAGCTCGGCGACCTGCAACGCCTGCCCATGTCGCTCAAGGTACTGCTGGAGAACCTGCTGCGCTGGGAAGACGGCAAGACCGTCACCGGCGACGACCTCAAGGCCCTGGCCGCCTGGCTGCAGGAGCGCCGCTCCGACCGCGAGATCCAGTACCGCCCGGCTCGGGTGCTGATGCAAGACTTCACCGGCGTGCCGGCGGTGGTCGACCTGGCCGCCATGCGTGCGGCCATGGCCAAGGCCGGCGGCGACCCGCAGCGGATCAATCCGTTGTCGCCGGTGGACCTGGTGATCGACCACTCGGTGATGGTCGACCGTTATGCCACCCCGGCCGCGTTCGCCCAGAACGTCGACATCGAGATGCAGCGCAACGGTGAGCGCTACGCCTTCCTGCGCTGGGGCCAGAACGCCTTCGACAACTTCCGTGTGGTGCCGCCGGGCACCGGCATCTGCCACCAGGTCAACCTTGAATACCTGGGCCGCACGGTATGGACCCGCGAAGAGGACGGCCACACCTATGCCTTCCCCGACACCCTGGTCGGCACCGATTCGCACACCACCATGATCAATGGCCTGGGCGTGCTCGGCTGGGGCGTGGGCGGAATCGAAGCCGAGGCGGCCATGCTTGGCCAACCGGTATCGATGCTGATCCCCGAAGTCATCGGGTTCAAGCTCACCGGCAAGCTGCGCGAGGGCATCACCGCCACCGACCTGGTGCTGACGGTGACACAGATGCTGCGCAAGAAGGGCGTGGTGGGCAAGTTCGTCGAGTTCTATGGCGACGGCCTGGCCGACCTGCCGCTGGCCGACCGCGCGACCATCGCCAACATGGCCCCCGAGTATGGGGCCACCTGTGGCTTCTTCCCGGTCGACCAGGTGACCCTGGACTATCTGCGCCTGTCCGGCCGCCCCGAGGAAACCGTGCAACTGGTCGAGGCTTACTGCAAGGCCCAGGGTCTGTGGCGCCTGCCCGGCCAGGAGCCGCTGTTCAGCGACACCCTGGCGTTGGACATGAACGAGGTTGAAGCCAGCCTGGCCGGGCCGAAGCGTCCGCAGGACCGCGTTGCCCTGGGCCAGGTACGCCAAGCCTTCGACCACTTCATCGAGTTGCAACCCAAGCCCCTGGCCAAGGAGGTCGGTCGTCTCGAAAGCGAAGGCGGCGGTGGCGTGGCGGTGGGCAATGCCGACCAGGCCGGCGAGATCGACTACACCCACGACAACCAGACCCACACCCTGCGCGACGGCGCGGTGGTGATCGCCGCCATCACCTCCTGCACCAACACCTCCAACCCCAGCGTGATGATGGCCGCCGGGCTGGTGGCGAAGAAAGCCGTGGAGAAAGGCCTGCAACGAAAACCCTGGGTGAAGAGTTCGCTCGCCCCCGGCTCCAAGGTGGTCACCGACTACTACAAGGCCGCAGGCCTGACACCCTACCTCGACCAGCTCGGTTTCGACCTGGTCGGCTATGGCTGCACCACCTGTATCGGCAACTCGGGCCCCCTGGACGAGGCCATCGAGCAAGCCATCGGCAGCGCCGACCTCACCGTCGCCTCGGTGCTGTCGGGCAACCGCAACTTCGAAGGCCGGGTACACCCGCTGGTCAAGACCAACTGGCTGGCTTCGCCGCCGCTGGTGGTGGCCTACGCCCTGGCCGGCAGCGTGCGCGTCGACCTCAGCCAGGACCCGCTCGGCACCGGCAAGGACGGCAAGCCCGTGTACCTGCGCGACATCTGGCCAAGCCAGCAGGAAATCGCCGAGGCGGTCAGCAATGTCGACACCCGCATGTTCCACAAGGAATACGCCGAGGTGTTCGCCGGCGATGCCCAATGGCAGGCGATCGAGGTGCCACAGGCCGCGACCTATGTCTGGCAGGACGACTCCACCTATATCCAGCACCCGCCCTTCTTCGACGACATCGGCGGCCCACTGCCGGAGATCGCTGATGTGCGCAACGCACGCATCCTCGCCTTGCTCGGTGATTCGGTGACCACCGACCACATTTCACCGGCCGGCAACATCAAGGCCGACAGCCCGGCCGGGCGCTACCTGCGCGACAAGGGCGTGGAACCTCGTGACTTCAACTCCTACGGTTCGCGTCGCGGCAACCATGAAGTAATGATGCGCGGTACCTTCGCCAACATCCGCATCCGCAACGAAATGCTCGGCGGCGAGGAAGGTGGCAACACCCTGTACGTGCCCAGCGGTGAAAAGCTGTCGATCTACGATGCCGCCATGCGTTACCAGAAGGATGGCACGCCGCTGGTGGTGATCGCCGGGCAGGAATACGGCACCGGTTCCAGCCGTGACTGGGCGGCCAAGGGCACCAACCTGCTGGGGGTCAAGGCGGTGCTGGCGGAAAGTTTCGAACGCATCCACCGCTCCAACCTGGTGGGCATGGGCGTGCTGCCGCTGCAGTTCAAGGCGGGGGACGATCGCAAGCGCCTGGGGCTGACCGGCAGCGAGCGCATCGATGTGCTTGGGCTGACCGATGCGCAGATCCGCCCGGGCATGAGCCTGCCGCTGCGCATTACCCGCGAGGATGGGCGCCAGGAACAGATCGAGGTGCTGTGCCGGATCGATACGCTCAATGAGGTGGAATACTTCAAATCGGGGGGGATCCTGCATTATGTGCTGCGGCAATTGATCGCAGGGTAGGAACTCACTGCTCGCGCCCGCGCCTTTGGTGCGGGCTGTCGTGGGAGCGGGGTTGCCCCGCTCCCATGCCTGCGCCTTCATATCGTTGTTCCTGCAAAGCATGGTGTCCTGAAGCCGCTTGGCTGAGTCCTACCCTCCATGGACCCACCGGCACAAGGAAACCCAATGCCCCGTCTCCACTGGATCGCCCTGCTCCTGCTCGGCCTCGGCTACACCCTCGCACTGACCCACGGCAGTATCGGCCTGATCGCCCTGCCCGCCTTGCTCGCCCTGTTCTGCAGCGGCCTGCTGGCGCGCCGCCAGGTCCGCTGGCAACAGACCCTCGGCCACCTGCTCTTCGTCGTTCTCGCCATCGCCTTGGCGCTGCACTGGCTGCCCGGCTTCCATGGCGCCCGCGTCATCGACAAGGCCGTCCTCAGCGAAGGCGCGGTGCCCTTCTCCATGTACCTGAACCTCGACAAGCCGCTGATCGGCCTATGGCTGCTGCTGGCCTGCCCCTGGCTGGTAATGCTGCGCGCTCGCGGCCTGGCCATGAGCCTGGCGCTGATCCTGCCCCTTACCCTGTTCGCCTGCCTGGGTGGCGCCTGGACCCTGGGCCTGGTGGCCTGGGCACCGAAGTGGCCTGACCAGGCCTGGCTGTGGCTGGCCAACAACCTGCTGCTGGTGAGCCTGACCGAGGAACTGCTGTTCCGTGGCTATATCCAGGGCGGCCTGCAACGTCTGTTCAAGCATGAGGGGTTGGCCCTGCTGCTCGCCGCACTGTTGTTCGGCCTCGCGCACCTGGCTGGCGGCTGGCAGTGGTTCTATCTGGCCACCCTGGCCGGGGTGGGATATGGTCTGGCCTATCGCCATGGAGGGTTGGCTGCGGCAGTCGCGTGCCATGCCTGCGTCAACCTGGCGCACTTCGCCCTGTTCAGCTACCCGATGCTGGCCCCGAGCTGAACAATCGGTCATGATCAGACTTATTCGTCATAATTTATAAAGAAAACTGCAATATTGAAGGCAATGGCTGCGATCAGGATGGTTGCGATAGCTCAACCACACCGATGGCTCCTTGCCGTAGATCAAGGCAGTCAAATATTCATTCAATAAAACCAGAGGCTTGCCGATACCCGTCGAAAGCCTTGCGGATTGAACAGCCAATGCGTAACAACCAGCCGATTACCCAGAGAGAACGGACTTTCCCTGCCCAGCAGCGGTTGATCTCCACCACCAACGCCAAAGGCGTGATCACTTACTGCAACGATGCCTTCATCGAGATCAGCGGGTTTTCCCGCGAAGAACTGATGGGCGCACCGCATAATCTGGTGCGCCACCCCGACGTCCCGGCCGCCGTGTTCGCCCATATGTGGCAGACCCTCAAGCAGGGCCTGCCGTGGATGGGCATCGTCAAGAACCGCTGCAAGTCGGGCGACCACTATTGGGTCAATGCCTACGTCACGCCAATCTTCGACAGCAACCAGGTGGTCGGCTACGAGTCGGTGCGGGTCAAGCCCACGGCCGAGCAGATCCGCCGCGCCGAGGCGCTGTACCAGCGCATCAACCAGGGCAAGTCGGCCATCCCGAAACGGGACAAATGGCTGCCGGTGCTGCAGGACTGGCTGCCGTTCATCCTGGTCAGCCAGATCGGTTTCCTGATCGGCAACTGGCTTGGCCACTCCTGGGGCTTTGCCCTGGCCGCCGGCTTGTCGGTGCCGCTCGGCCTGCTTGGGTTGAGCTGGCAGCAACGGGGCCTCAAGCGCTTGCTGCGCCTGGCCGAGCAGACCACTTCCGACCCCCTGATCGCGCAGATGTATACCGACAGCCGCGGCGTCCAGGCACGCCTGGAAATGGCCATGCTCAGCCAGGACGCACGCATGAAGACCTGCCTGACCCGGCTGCAGGACAGCGCCGAGCAGCTCAGCGACCAGGCCCGCCAGTCCGACACCCTCGCCCACCAGAGCTCCACGGGCCTGGAGCGTCAGCGCGTGGAGACCGAGCAGGTGGCTGCCGCCGTCAACCAGATGGCAGCCACCACCCAGGAAGTGGCCAACCATGTCCAGCGCACCGCAGACGCGACGCAGGAGGCCAATCGCCTGACTAGCCAGGGCCGCAATATCGCCGGCGAAACCCGTGATGCCATCGAGCGGCTGTCGGCTGCCGTGGGCGAAACCGGGCTGACCGTCACTCAACTGGCCAAGGACAGCGACGAGATTGGCGGCGTGGTCGATGTGATCAAGGGCATCGCCGACCAGACCAACCTGCTGGCGCTCAACGCCGCCATCGAAGCGGCGCGTGCCGGTGAGATGGGCCGCGGCTTCGCCGTGGTGGCCGATGAGGTCCGCCAGCTGGCCCAGCGCACCGCTGAATCCACCGGGCAGATCCACACACTGATCGCCAAGCTGCAACAGACTGCCAACAACGCGGTGCAGACCATGGAGACCGGCCATCGCCAGGCCCAGGAAGGTGTCGAGCGGGTCATGCAGGCCGACGAGGCATTGGTGGGCATCAGTGAGGCCGTGGCCAACATCACCGACATGGCGACCCAGATCGCCGCGGCCACCGAAGAGCAGAGCGCGGTGGCCGAGGAGATCAGCCGCAACATCAGCACCATCGCCGACCTCGCCGACCAGACCGCCGGCCAGGCCCAGCGCTCGGCGCTGCTCAGCGAAGAGCTGACCAGCACGGCGGGTACCCAGTACTCGCTGGTGGAGCGCTTCAACCGCTGATGGCAAAAGGCGCCGCTTAAGCGGCGCATCGCCGGCAAGCCGGCTCCCACACTGACCGCGAAGCCCTCAGGCCAAGCGCCATCTCTGTGGTAGCCGACTTGCCGGCGATGTTTTTACCAGTCGAGCTTCAGCCGGCTCTCGAAGTAACGCACCTCACCCGTCAACGGATCCTCGAAACGCAGGCTTTGGGCCAGCAGCTTGAGTGGTCGTGCGTAATCATCCTGCTCGTTGACCAGTTGCGGATAGAACGGATCGTTGCAGATCCCCGCGCCCAGCGCCGCCATATGAACGCGTAACTGGTGGGTCTTGCCGGTGACCGGTGACAGGCCATAGCGCCACAGATCGCCATTTTTCTCCAGCACACAGGCATGGGTTTCGCTGTTGTCGACTCCTTCCACCTCATGCATGCGGAAGAACGGCTCGCCATGCACCAGACGGCTGCGATGCACCAACGGGTAATCATGCTGCGGCATGGCCGCGGCAATGGCCTGGTAATGCTTGTCGATACGCCGCTCGGGGAACAGACGCTGATAGGCGCCACGGCTCTGCGGATTGGCAGAGAACAGCACCAGCCCGGCAGTGTGCCGGTCGATGCGATGCAGCGGCACCAGGTGCGGGTTGTCCAGGCGCCGGATCAGCCGACGCAGCAGGGTCTGCTCGACGTACTCGCCGGTAGGCGTCACAGGCAGGAAATGCGGCTTGTCTGCCACCACCAGGTGCTCATCCACATGCAGGATTTCTTCCTGCACCGGGATCACCTTTTCATTGGGTACTTCACGAAAATAGTGGAGGCGCATCCCCCTACGATAGCGGGTGTCCGCTGCAATGGGCTGGCCCTCGGCATTCAATACCCGCCCTCGGGCGAAGCGATCGAGCCACTGCTCACGCGCGATGCCCTTGAAATGATCGCACAGGCAGTCGAGCACGTTGGCCCAGGGCCCCGGAGGCAGGCATACGGTACTGGCTTGCTGGCGGGCGGGGTCAAAAGGCGTGGTCATCATCAGGCTCGGTCAAGCAGGGGCAGGCATTATCCCCTACCCGGCGTACCTCAACCAGCCTCGCACGCCGGCTCGCAACGCGCCTTTAGCCAGCGCAGCACCTGAACCGCGTCCCAGCGCCCCGGATCGTAGAGGGCGTAGCTCATTCCCTGGTAGCCCACCACATCCAGCGGGCGGTGAAAACCGGCGCGCTGGAACAGCGCCTCGATCTCGGCGAAACAGGTATTGAAATGGACCTTGCCGAACGGTGTGCGCTCGTCGGTGACGATGCCATCGAGGCGCAGTTCCAGCACCGCCTCGCACACACGCTCGGGGGCCATGTGGTTGATGCTGTACTTGAGTTGCTCGACATTGAGCATGGCTTCACCTTGGATACTGTATTTATATACAGCATACGTAGCCAGCCACCGCGCCGTCAATGCGCCGCCGCTCAACCAAGGAAGGCCACCACCTGCTCGGCATCGAACGGCCAGCCCAGCTCGGCGCCGGTGTCACAGCGGCGCAGTACCGGGATGACCAGGCCGTAGCGTTCGAACAGCACCTCGTCCTCGGCGATATCGACCAGCTCGACCAACAAGCCGTGCTCGACGAATGGCATCAGCATGGCTTCGGCCACTTCGCACAGATGGCACCCGAGGGTGCCGAACAATTGGGTTTCAGGCAGCATGCGTCTATCCGCAAAATCGCAGGAAGGGATGCTCATTCTAGGTCCGCCTGCGCCTGCGTGCACCTGACGTGCCTCAATCCTGGCTGGTGGCGCCGATTCGATGCACAGACAAGTCGGCGCCCTGGAACTCCTGCTCATGGCTCAGACGCAGGCCATGCAACGCCTTGATCAACCCGTACACGGCGAAGCCACCGGCCAGGGCGACCAGTACCCCCGCCAGACTGCCCAACAGCTGGCTGACCAGGCTGACACCACCCAGCCCACCCAGGGCCACCTGCCCGAACAAGCCGCAGGCGATGCCACCCCAAACGCCACACAGCCCGTGCAGCGGCCATACCCCCAGCACGTCGTCGATCTTCCAGCGATTCTGCGCGGCAGTGAAGCACCAGACGAACAACCCGCCGGCCACAAGGCCGGTCACCAGCGCCCCCAGAGGATGCATCAGGTCGGAACCTGCGCACACCGCCACCAGGCCGGCCAACGGGCCGTTGTGCAGGAACCCCGGGTCGTTGCGCCCGGCCAGCAAGGCCGACAGGGTGCCACCGACCATGGCCATCAGCGAGTTGATCGCCACCAACCCGCTCACCCCTTGCAGGGTCTGGGCGCTCATGACGTTGAAGCCGAACCAGCCGATGATCAGGATCCACGACCCCAGCGCCAGGAACGGTATGCTGGAGGGCGCGAACGCCACCAGCCGGCCGTCTCGGTAACGGCCGCGGCGCGCGCCCAGCAGCAGCACCGCGGCCAGCGCCAGCCAGCCCCCCATGGCGTGCACCACCACGGAGCCGGCGAAGTCGTGGAAGGGTGCCCCGAAGCGCATATGCAGCCAGGCCTGCAGGCCGAAGTTGCCGTTCCAAACGATGCCTTCGAAAAACGGATAAATGAACGCCACGATCAACGCCGTCGCGCACAGTTGTGGCGCAAAGCGCGCCCGCTCGGCGATACCACCGGAAATGATGGCCGGGATGGCCGCGGCGAAGGTCAGCAGGAAAAAGCATTTGACCAGGGCGTAGCCATGGTCATCGGCGAGAGCCGCGGCAGGCTGCAGAAAGCTCACCCCATAGGCAATCCAGTAGCCGATGAAAAAGTACACCAGCGCGGATATCGCGAAATCGCTGAGGATCTTCGACAGTGCGTTTACCTGATTCTTGTGCCGCACCGTGCCGACCTCGAGAAAGGCGAACCCCGCGTGCATTGCCAGGACCAGGATCGCGCCCATGAGGATGAACAAGGTGTTGGAGCCGTGGACCAGTGAGTCCATCGCGCTATGGGTATTTTCCATGTAGGGCAGACCTGCAAAAAGCACCAGGACAGTTCAAGAACCGGCATCCATGCACCGCATCGGTGCCAGGCCCCTGCCCTGTTTCGGTGAGTTGGCAGCTGCCTGCGTGGTTTTTTCTTGGGTTTGTCGTGGATTGGGTTAAGGTTTAACGGTGTCCGACTCATGGGCGCATGATTTCGGCGCAGCCTAAGGCAGACACGCACCGCTTTTTAGCAAGCGCTGTACCAACACATCCCGCTGAACCTTCCGCGTCATCGATCACTCGAAATAGCCACACACATCCACAGGGAGAGGCCCACTCATGGCCAGCAAATCGGCAAAGACTGCACAAGACATACTGATGGCTGACTTCCAGGCCCTGGTCCGCGACACCGAAAAACTGCTGGCCGACACGGCCAACCTGGCCGGCGACCAGGCCGATGAACTGCGCGAGCAGATCCACGATCGCCTGGTCCAGGCTCGCGAAACCCTGCAACTGACCCAGGACTCGGTGCGCGCCCGTGGCCAGGCGGCCCTGGGCAGCGCCGAGCAGTACGTGCAGGAGAACCCGTGGCAGGCTATCGGCATCGCCGCCGGCGTCGGCCTGCTGATCGGTCTGCTGGCCAAGCGCTGAGGAACCTTCATGGACAACGAAGCCATCGGCACGGGCGCCTCCGGCAGGCGCCTGGGCGCGGCCGTGCTGGGCTTGCTGCACAGCCATATCGAGCTGTTCGGAATCGAGTTGCAGGAGCAGAAGGCCCGTACCTTGAGTCTGCTGTTGTTCGCCGGCCTGGCGCTGGTGTTCGCCCTGCTGCTGCTTACCGCCCTGTCGGGCCTGGTGCTGGTGCTGCTGTGGGACAGCTATCGCCTGGCAGGCATCATCGGCCTGTGTGCCTTCTACGGGATCGCCGCGCTGTACTGCGGCCTGCGCTTGAAAGCTGCGGTGTTCGACGAGTCCTCGCCCTTCAACGCCACCCTCGAGGAGTTGGCCAAGGATCGGGAGCGCCTGCTGCCATGAGCCTGCCAGAACTCCCCAACACTCGTAACCCGCGAGAACTGCGCAAGGCGCTGTTGCGCCTGCGCATGGAAATGCATCGCCAGCAAATCCGTCAAGAATCCGGGCAGTTGCTTGAACCAGTGCGACGCCTGCGTGGCATGGGTGGCTCGTTCGGTGACGGCCTGGGAGTCAAGCATGGCTCGCTGTGGGGCATTGGCGCCGTGGTTGCCTTGGGCTTTCTGACCGGCAAGGGCGTGCGCAGCGGCAACCTGACGCGTCTGGTACGCCTGGGTGCCAGCCTGGCACCCTTGATTCGCCTGATGCTCAGCCGCCGCCGCTGAAGCCCGAGCGCGCCCAGCCCTTGCGCGGGCGCGCCGGACACAGGAAGCTATCCCGACTCTACGATGGGAGACCACGCCTTGGACTGGCAAACCCTGCTGACCCGCGAACGACTGGGCAAGGCCCTCTACAGCCCCGAGGAGCTCGGACGCAGTCCTTTCCACAAGGATCACGACCGCATCATCTTCTCCGGCGCCTTTCGCCGCCTGGGGCGCAAGACCCAGGTGCACCCGGTGTCCAGCAATGACCACATCCACACCCGCCTCACCCATTCCCTGGAAGTCAGTTGCGTCGGCCGCTCGCTCGGCATGCGTGTCGGCGAAACCCTGCGGGGCCAACTGCCAGACTGGTGCGAGCCCAGCGACCTGGGGATGATCGTGCAGTCGGCGTGCCTGGCCCACGACATCGGCAACCCGCCATTCGGTCATTCGGGGGAGGATGCCATTCGTCACTGGTTCCAGCAGGCCGCGGGGCGGGGCTGGCTGGACGACATGAGCGACGAGCAGCGCGGCGACTTTCTCAATTTCGAAGGCAACGCCCAGGGGTTTCGCGTCCTCACACAGCTCGAATACCACCAATTCGACGGCGGCATGCGCCTGACCTATGCGACCCTGGGCGCCTACCTCAAGTACCCTTGGACTGCGCGCCACGCCGACGCACTGGGCTACAAGAAACACAAGTTCGGCTGCTACCAGAGCGAACTGGGGCTGCTCGAGCAGATCGCCGGCAAGCTCGGTCTGCCTCAGCTCGAACACCAACGCTGGGCGCGCCATCCCTTGGTGTACCTGATGGAGGCCGCGGACGACATCTGCTATGCCTTGATCGACCTCGAGGACGGGCTGGAAATGGAGCTGCTGCAGTACGCCGAGGTCGAAGCGCTGCTGCTGGACCTGGTGGGTGACGACCTGCCGGAAACCTATCGCCTGCTGGGCCCGGGCGAGTCACGTCGGCGCAAACTGGCGATCCTGCGCGGCAAGGCCATCGAGCACCTGACCAATGCCGCCGCCCAGGCTTTCGTCGAACAACAGAAAGCTCTGCTTGCCGGGCGACTGGCCGGTGACCTGGTAGAACACATGCACGGCCCCGCGCAACGCTGCGTGCTCCAGGCCAAGGACATGGCACGCAAGAAGATCTTCCAGGACAAGCGCAAGACGCTGCACGAGATCGGCGCCTACACGACCTTGGAGATCCTGCTCAACACGTTCTGTGGCGCGGCTCTGGAGCAGCACGGTGGGCGCACGCCGTCGTTCAAGAGCCGGCGGGTGCTGGACCTGATCGGCAACAATGCCCCCGACCCTCAAGGTTCGCTGCATGACGCGTTCCTGCGCATGATCGACTTCATCGCCGGCATGACCGATAGCTACGCCAGTGAAATGGCCCAGGAAATGACCGGACGCTCCAGCCCGAAGTAACCTAGACGAGGCGGCAGACGAATGTTTGCCGCCCCACGTTTAATTTGTATGAAATTTCCTAAACCATTTTTTTATAAATAAACTTACCCACCCCACCCCGGGCGAAAGTTATCAACTCCTGATAAAAGCCCGCCAATATCTACAACTGTCGTAGCAAAGTTTCACGGGCGCTGTAAGTTAATTCCTATATCCCGCATTTGGCACTTACCTCCCTGCCCGCCGCCATGCAACTGAGCTAATGTGCCGGCTGCCTTCACCTGCAGCTGGAATGTTGAATATGCACTCAGTCTTTATTGTTGATGACCATCCCGTTATACGCTTGGCGATACGGATGTTGCTGGAGAACCAGGGATACCGGGTGGTCGGTGAATCGGACAATGGCGTTGACGCCATGCAGCTTATCCGTGAGACCCCACCAGACCTGGTCATACTGGACATCAGCATCCCCAAGCTCGATGGCTTGGAAATGCTGTCGCGCCTGCAGGCCATGGCCATTCCGTTGAAGGTTCTGGTGCTGACGGCGCAATCCCCGGCACTGTTCGCGGTGCGCTGCATGCATTCCGGCGCGGCCGGGTATGTGTGCAAACAGGAAGATCTCAGCGAGTTGCTCAGCGCCATCAAGGCCGTGCTGTCCGGCTACAACTACTTTCCCAGCCAGGCACTCAATCCACCGCCAACAGGCAGCAACCAGGAACTGGAACTGTTCCGCCAGGTCAACGACCGGGAGTTGATGGTCCTGCAACTTTTTGCCCAGGGCCGCAGCAACAAGGAAATTGCCAAGGGCATGTTCCTCAGCAACAAGACCGTCAGCACCTACAAAAAACGCCTCATGCACAAATTGCGCGCCAGCACATTGGTAGAGTTGATCGATGTCGCCAAGCGCAACGCACTGGTTTGAAATGATGACGTGGAGGTACATCGCTATCTTGTTGCTCTGCCTGGGCACACCGCTGCAGGGTGGCGGCGTGACCGTCGACCTGGGCCGCACCTACACCTTGCTCAGCCGCTCGGCGCCGACGTCGGTCCGGCCGCCCTTGACAGCGGCCCAGCGCGACTGGCTCGCACAGCGCAAGGAGCTGGTGCTGGGCACCTCGGCGCCTGATTATCCACCCTTTGATATCGCCACGGGTGGACGCGAATACCAAGGGCTGACCGCCGACTACGCCGGCTTGATCGGCAGCGCCCTTGGCCTGCCTGTACGCGTGCAGCGTTTCCCCAGCCGCCCGGCGGCCGTGGCGGCGCTAAAGAGCGGCCATATCGATCTGCTGGGCAGCGCCAACGGTTACGAAGCCGTTACCCAGGGCTTGGCGCTGTCGCGCCCCTATGCCATTGACCAACCCGTGCTGGTGACCCGCGAGGACGAGAGCCGTGCGCTAGACACCGGCCTGGCGGGCATGCGTCTGAGCATGCTGTATCACTACCTGCCGCCAGGGGAAATCCACGCCAATTACCCCAAGGCCGAGCTCCTGACCTTCGAGTCATCCACCCAGGCCCTGAACGCCGTGGCCTTCGAACAGGCCGACGTGTTCATTGGCGACACCATCTCGACTCACTACCTGATCAGCCAGGGCCACCTGCCGCATGTGCGCATGGCCAACTTCGGCAAGCACGAAGCCGTAGGCTTCAGCTTTGCCATGCGCGAGGGCGAGCCTGTCCTCAAGGCCCTGGTGGATGCCGCGCTTGACGCGCAGTCCAGCATTACCCGCAACGATATCTTCAAACGCTGGAGCGCCAGCAGCGGCAGTTTGCTGACCGACCGCAAGCTGCAGTTGTCGACACGCGAAGAGCTGTGGCTGAGCCAACACCCGATCATGCGCGTGGTGGTCAACGACACCGCGGCGCCATTGACGTTCTTCGACAGCAATGATCGCCTGCGCGGGATAGTCGCCGACCTGCTCGAGCTCATTCGCCTGCGCACCGGGCTTCGCTTCGAGATCCGCCGCGCCAGTGGCGACGGCGACATGATCGACCAGCTCGAATCCGGGCGTGCCGATATCATTGCCAGCTTGTCCACCGAGGCACGCCGGGGCAACCCTTTGCAGGTCAGCCGCCCCTATCTGGAGAGCGCCTATGTGCTGGTGACCCCTAGCGGCGCCGACCAACCCAACAGCCTCAAGCAGCTCAAAGGCAAGCGGGTCGCCGTTCCCCGCGACAGCACCGTGGCCGCCCTGCTTGCCGCTCGCCACCCGCGGATCCGCCAGGTTGCCACCGAAAGCACCTATTATTCCATGGTGCTGCTGGGCAGCGGCGCGGTGGACGCGGCAATCGCCACCCTGATCGACGCCAACCACATGCTCGCCACCAGCAACAACCTGGTCATCCGCAGCACGGTCGGCACGGAACCCGCTGCCTTTTCCATGGCCACCGCCCCCGACGCCAGCGAGCTGGGCTCGATCCTCGACAAGGCGTTGCTGAGCATCTCGCCGGAGGAACTGGGGGTGATCAACAGCCGCTGGCGCGACCACGGCCTGCGTGACGACGCCTACTGGCGCAGCTACCTCCGGGTGATCCTGCAGGTGGGCGGGGTGATCGCCGTACTCCTGGTCCTGGCGCTGATATGGAATGCCCGGCTGCGCCGTCAAATCAAGCAGCGTCAACGGGCCGAACGGGCGTTGAACGACCAGCTGGAATTCATGGGCGCCCTGCTCAACGGCACCCCCCACCCCATGTATGTGCGTGATCGCGAGGGCCGCCTGCAAAGCTGTAACGACAGTTATCTGCAAGCGGTCGGCGCCAGCCGCGAACAGGTGCTGGGCAAACGCCTGGAAGACGCCCCCTATGGCGATTGTGACTATACCCAGCAGGTGCAGGACGACTACCAGCGGGTAATGGCACAGGGAACCCCGTTGATTCTCGATCGCCCGTTGCACCTGAAAGACCGCGACCTGACGATCTATCACTGGATCCTGCCCTACCGCGACTCGCTGGGCGAAATGCAAGGAATCATCGGCGGTTGGATCGACATCAGCGAGCGCCGTAACCTGGTCCAGGACCTGCGCCTGGCCAAGCAGCAGGCCGATGACGCCAACCGGGCCAAGAGCACGTTCCTGGCCACCATCAGCCATGAGATCCGTACGCCGATGAATGCCCTCATCGGCATGCTGGAGCTGGCCCTCAAGCGCGCCGAGCAGGGTAAGCTGGATCGCCCCGCGCTAGAAGTCGCGCACCATTCGGCCAACGATCTGCTGGGTTTGATCGGCGACATCCTGGATATTGCCCGGATCGAATCCGGGCAGATGTCCCTGGCGCCCGAACCCGTCGACCTCGCGGCACTGGTCGAATCGGTCGGGCGGGTGTTCGACGGCCTGGCCAGACACAAGGGGCTGGTGCTGGATGTGGTGATTGCCCGCGAGGCCCGTTGCCATGCGCTGCTCGACCCGCTGCGCTTCAAGCAGGTCCTGTCGAACCTGGTCAGCAATGCGATCAAGTTCACCGAGCAGGGGCAGGTACGCATCACCGTCAAGCTGCGCACCGACGGCGAACCGACGTTGCCGGTGCTTGACCTGGAGGTCCGCGACAGCGGTATCGGGATTCACGAGCAGGACCTGCAGCGCCTGTTCTCCCCGTTCGTGCAGGCCAACCCCTACAGCGACGGCGCCCGGGCCGGCACCGGGCTGGGGCTGGTGATCAGCCGCGACCTGTGCGCGATGATGGGGGGCGAACTGACCCTGCAAAGCCTGCAAGGTGTCGGCACCCGCGTGCGCCTGGTGATGCCACTGCAGTGTGTCGAGCCGGTCGCGGACCTGCCGCGCCCCATGGCGCAAATCCTGCCACCGGACGAGCAACTGAACATTCTGGTAATCGACGACCACCCGGCAAACCTGCTGCTGATGGCCCAGCAGTTGAACTACCTGGGCCTGAAGCAGGAAAGCGCCGAAGAGGGCGGCGAAGGGCTGCGCAAATGGCGTGAAGGCTGTTTCGATGTGCTGATCGTGGACTGCAACATGCCACAGATGAATGGCTACGAACTGGCCCGGACCGTACGCACGGAGGAGCGCCTGCATGACCGACCGCGCTGCACCATTCTCGGTTATACCGCCAACGCCCAGCCCGAGGTACGCCAGCAGTGCCTCGACGCCGGCATGGATGATTGCCTGCTCAAACCCATCGGCCTGCAGGTGCTGGGGCAACGCCTGAGGGCCATCACGCCGCTTGCCCGGCAGTGCGTCTACCGCCATGGACCGGCCACAGGCTTTGACCTCAAAGGCCTTTCGACCATCGTCGGCGACAACCTCGCCGACCGCGACCGCATCCTGGAAACCCTGCTGCTGAGCCTGCGTCAGGACCTGAAGATCCTGATGACCATAGATCCTCAGCACAACGGCAACGAGCTGGCCCTGCAGGCACACAAGATCCTCAGCGCGGGACGGATGCTGAATGCGCGGGCGCTGATCGAGGCTTGCCAAGCGCTGGAGGTAACGGACGTACCCCTGGCCGAACTGCGAAGGCGTCGTCAGGTGTTGGCGCGGCATATGCGCCGCGTGGAGAACGCCCTGGCCAGGCAGCTACAGCACCTGGCCAAGGTGGGATGAGTGCGGTACAGGACGTACCGCCGACATCAATCAGGAAGCCGGGTTGATCGGCTTTTCCGGATACCAGGCATCCAGCAGCGGGCTGACTTCAATATTGGTCAGCTCGCTACGGCCCTTGAGCCAGGCTTCGACAGCGGCGCGCTGCTCTTCGCTGACCGAGCCACGCTTGACGGAGCAGACCAGGCCGAAGTCATCACCGCCAACATAGTCCAGGCCGTTGGCATCCATGGCATCAGCCAGGAAAGCATCGAGGAAGGCATCGATGGCTTCATCGGACAGGTCTTCCTTGAAGCCCAGGTTCAGTTCGAAACCCAGCTCCTGGAATTCATCCACGCACAGTTTCTTGCGCAGGCGACGGGAACGGTTGGTAGCCATGAAACAATCCTCTCAATTAATTACGCGCGGCACTTTAACAGTTTCCGGCGCACAACGGCGCTTTTCCGTCGAACGAGGCCCATACAGAGCACGCTTGGGGCATAATGCGCACTATATTCGTCCTGGGGCCATCATTTCATACAGCCCCATTGTCTTTTCCCCTCGCCTGCAGGGTTTGTCCATTTATGATCAAGACGCTCCGCCCACTGTTGTTCGCCGGCCTGTTGCTGCCCTTGTCGCTGTCAGTCCAGGCCGCCACCGTAAACACCAACCTGTCACCGAAGGTGCAACAGGCGCTCAAAACCAACAAGCTGCAGGACTCGGCCCTGTCGCTGGTCATGCTGCCGCTGGACGGACCAGGCGCGGCAACCGTTTTCAACGCCGACGTTTCGGTCAACCCGGCCTCGACCATGAAGCTGGTCACCACCTATGCCGCGCTAGAGCTGCTGGGCCCCACCTTTCAATGGAAAACCGAGTTCTACACCGACGGCACACTGAGCAACGGCGTGCTCAATGGCAACCTGTATCTCAAGGGCGGTGGCGACCCCAAGCTGAACATGGAAAAGCTCTGGTTGCTGATGCGCGACCTGCGCGCCAACGGTGTGCGTACCGTGACCGGCGACCTGATCCTGGATCGCAGCCACTTCGTGCAACCCAACCTGCCGCAGTTCAACGATGACGGCGGCGACGACAACAAACCGTTTCTGGTCAAGCCGGACTCGCTGCTGGTCAACCTGAAGGCTCTGCGTTTCGTGGCCCGTAACGACGGTGGCAAGGTCAACGTGTCGGTCGAACCACCGATCGCCAGCATCCGTATCGACAACCAGGTCAAGGCCGTGGCGGGCAAGCAGTGCAATGGTGAAGTGCGCTACAACCCGGTGGTGCAGCCCGATGGTGTCAGCGTCACGGTCAGTGGCCAGCTCGCCGATGGCTGCAACTCGCAGACCTACCTGGCGCTGCTGGATCACCCGACCTATGCCGCCGGTGCGGTGCGGGCCATCTGGAACGAGCTGGGCGGCAACATCCAGGGCCGCGACCGCATCGAGAACGTGCCCAAGAGCGCACGCCTGCTGGCTCGGGCCTTCTCGCCAGACCTCGTGGAAGTGATCCGCGACATCAACAAATACAGCAACAACACCATGGCCCAGCAGTTGTTCCTCAGCCTTGGCGCGCAGTTCCGCACCGACGCTGACGGCGACGACGCCCGCGCCGCTCAACGTGTGGTGCGTCAGTGGATGGCCAAGAAAGGCATCACCGCGCCGCACCTGGTGATGGAGAACGGCTCGGGCCTGTCCCGTGCCGAGCGGGTCAGCACCCGCGAGATGGCCGCGCTGCTGCAGGCGGCCTGGAAGAGCCCGTACGCGGCCGAGTTCATCAGTTCGATGCCGCTGGTGGGCATGGACGGCACCATGCGCAAGCGGCTCAAGCGCACCGCCATGACGGGCGAAGGGCATATCAAGACCGGGACCCTGAATACCGTGCGGGCAATTGCCGGGTTCAGCCGTGACAGTAACGGGCACACCTGGGCGGTGGCGGCCATTCTCAATGATCCCAAGCCTTGGGGGGCTTCGCAGGTGCTGGATCAGGTGTTGCTGGATCTTTATCGGCAGCCGAAGGTGGGGAATGGGACTGTTGGGGTGATGCCTTGATTTGAATGGGGTGGGCTTTCAGGCTTTCAGGGTGTGGGTTTTGAGGGCTGTAAACACATGCATTGGCGAGGGCGACGCACAGTCACCTTTTCGCCTTTACGGCGACCTTCTTTTGCGCGGGCAAAAGAAGGCAAAAACCGCTGGCTCCATTCATCCGGCCCCTACGCTTCGCTTCGGGGTCCCCTCACTCCGGGCTCGCTCCGGGAGGACGCGCCGACGGGCCATCCATGGCCTGATCGGCGCTTGACGGGCATCCATGCCCGTCACCTCCCTGCGCAAACCCTGCGTTCGGCCTCCTGAAGTCGCAATTGGCGGCGCCTGAACTATTGCGCGCTTAGAAGCAGAGCAAGAGCAAGACGAAAAAGCACAAATGCTTGTCTGGCAGCTGATCATTGACTGGCTGTCGCATCGGTGCGCCGATGCGACTTGCCGTGATCTCGTAGGCGGGGCTCAGCGTGCGGGGGCGAGCTTGCCCTTGTCGTCGGAGAAGACGATCTCCACTCGACGATTCTGCGCCCTGCCCCGCTCCGAGGCATTGGCTTCCACCGGGTACTGGTCACCATAGCCCTCGACCTGGATGCGCTTTTCATCCACGCCCAGGTCAACCAGCATGTCGGCGACCGACTGGGCACGATCACGGGACAGCTTCAGGTTCTCTTCCGCCGCGCCGGTGCTGTCGGTATAGCCCTCGATCCGCACCACTCGACGCGGATTGAGCTGAAGGAACTGCACCAGCTTGAGCACAGTGCGGCTGGCCGAGTTCTTGAGGTCGGCCTGGCCGGTGTCGAACAGCACGTCACCCAGGGTCATCACCAGGCCGCGGTCAGTCTGCTCGGACGCCAGCGCGACAATCTGCGCCTCGACGAACTTGCCTTGCTGCTGCACGCTCGCCAGCTTGGCCTCGCGCAGGGCCAGCTGCAGGCGCTGGCGCTCCAGGTCGAGCTTGGTCAGTCGCTCCTGATTCAGCGCCAGCTTGGCATGCTCACTGGCGATCTCGCTGTAACGTTGGCTGAGGTAGGCGTAATGGCGTACATCGCTGCCGGTGCCGACATAACCGGCCAGGCGCTCCGCGCGCCCCAGCGACTCGCCGGCCCGGATCACATCACGGGGCGCGCTGCGCAGCACGTCGGAATTGTCCTTGACCTTCTGGAACGCGGCGCTCGCGTCGTCCAGCGCCGACTCGCTGCGCTGGCTGGCGCAGCCCTGCAACCCCACCAGGGCCAGCAAGGCCAACGCGGCCATGGGCTTGAAGCGGCTCATGGCTGCACCTCCAGCTGCTTGCGCAGACGCTTGATACGCGATTGCAACACCTGCAACTGCTCCTCGCTTTTCTGGTTCAGCACCCGCGCCTCAGCCAGGCGGGCATCGAGCTCGGCCTGCTCGGCGCGCATGCGTGCGTCGCGATAGCTTTCACCGAGCATGTTGCTCTTGGCGCGGGCCAGTTTGTCTTCGGCCAACTTGAACTCCGGCACCTGCTCGGTGGCACCGACCGCCCTGGCCTGCTCGAGCGCCTGCTCAGACAAGCGCAGCTGTTCATTGGGTGCCGGATCATTGGCACAGCCGGCCAGGCCAAGCACGGCCAGGGCGAGCATCAAGGGTTGGATTCTCACACACGCTTCCTACTGTTTGGGGGCACCCTGCGACGCCTGCATCTGCGCCTTCCAACGCTCGACATTGCGCTGCAGCACAGCCTCGCTCGCCCCGGAGATCGGCAATTCTGTCAGTTTTTTCGCCAGTTGTCCGCGCAACCAGCTGTCGTTGCAGGCCGAGTTGTGCGACACCGTCAGGTACAACCCCGGCCGGTCCACCGGCAAGCCCCGGGCGATGAGGTCGTTACCCACGCCCAGGCTCTGGGCCATGGCCATGCCCGAGTAACGCCCGGCCAGCACATAGTCGACCTGGCCAAGCACCAGTTTCTGGAAAGCCTGCGTCAAGTTCTGCGCCGGTTCCAGCTTTAGCTGGGCCTTGGCGAACGCCTCGAAGGCCGGGGTCAGGCGGGCCTTCTCCGACAGGGCGCCCTGGTAGCGGGCGAGGTCGGCCGGGCCGTCAAATACCAGGGGCGCGTCATGACGGGTCCAGACCAGGTATTCATTGAGCTGCAAGGCCGGATGGATATAGTCCAGGCTGGTCAGCTGGATTACCTGCATCGGCGTGTCAAGCAACAGGTCCATGCGCCCGCTGCGCACTTCCTCCAGCGCGTGTTCGCGCTTGCCGGCGTGCAGCACCTCGACCTTCACCCCAAGCTCGGCGGCGACTTGGCGAAGCAGGTCGACGTTGGCGCCGATCAGGTGCTTGGGGTCCTGCGGATCCTGCCAGGAATACGGTGGCGCATCCGGGCTGCCGGTGGCCACCAGGCGCTCGCATTTACCCACCGCCAAGGCCTGAGTCGACAGCAACGCCAGCACACAGGCCAGCCCTCCCTTGCTCCAGCGAAACGCCATGCACCCTCTCCCGCCCCTGAAAAAAATCATGAAAAAACCCGGACCGCCAGGGGCGGTCCGGGTTCTTTATAAGTGAAGCAGTCGGATCAGACCAGCTTTTCCAGCTCTGGAACCGCTTCGAACAGGTCGGCGACCAGGCCGTAGTCGGCCACCTGGAAGATCGGTGCCTCTTCGTCCTTGTTGATCGCGACGATCACCTTGGAGTCCTTCATGCCGGCCAGGTGCTGGATCGCGCCGGAGATACCGACGGCGATGTACAGCTGTGGCGCAACGATCTTGCCGGTCTGGCCGACCTGCATGTCGTTCGGCACGAAGCCGGCGTCGACCGCGGCGCGCGAGGCGCCCACAGCGGCACCGAGCTTGTCGGCCAGGGCGTACAGGTGCTTGAAGTTGTCACCATTGCCCATGCCACGGCCGCCGGAGACGACGATCTTGGCAGCGGTCAGCTCTGGGCGGTCGGACTTGGCCAGCTCTTCGCCGACGAAGGCCGACTTGCCAGCGTCGTGGGCGGCGGCGACGGCTTCGACGGCAGCCGAACCACCTTCGGCGGCCACGGCGTCAAAGCCGGTGGTACGCACGGTGATGACCTTCACGGCAGCGCTCGACTGCACGGTGGCAATGGCGTTACCCGCGTAGATCGGGCGCTTGAAGGTATCGGCCGATTCCACCGAGATGATCTCGGAGATCTGGTCGACGTCCAGCAGCGCGGCGACGCGTGGCAGGATGTTCTTGCCGTTGGTGGTGGCCGGGGCCAACACATGGCTGTAACCCTTGGCCAGCTCGACTACCAGCGGCGCGACGTTTTCCGGCAGGGCATGGGCGTAGGCGGCGTTATCCGCGACCAGCACCTTGGCGACGCCTGCGATCTTGGCGGCGGACTCGGCGACGCCACCGACGTTCTGGCCTGCGACCAGTACGTGGATATCACCACCGATCTTGGCGGCGGCAGCGACAGTGTTCAGGGTGGCCGGAGCTACGGCACCGTTTTCGTGTTCAGCGACAACCAGGATAGTCATTTAGATTACCTTCGCTTCGTTCTTCAGCTTCTCGACCAGTTCGGCCACCGACTTGACCTTGATACCCGCGCTGCGGGCGGCAGGTGCTTCGACCTTGAGGGTCTTGTTGGTGGAGGCGAGGGAAACGCCCAGCGCGTCTGGAGTAACGGTCTCCAGCGGCTTCTTCTTGGCCTTCATGATGTTCGGCAGCGACGCGTAGCGCGGCTCGTTCAGACGCAGGTCGGTGGTGACGATGGCGGGCAGGTTCAGCGCAACGGTCTGCAGGCCGCCGTCGATTTCACGGGTGACATTGACCTTGTCGCCTGCAACCTCGACCTTGGAGGCGAAGGTGCCCTGGGCAAAGCCGGTCAGCGCCGCCAGCATCTGGCCGGTCTGATTGTTGTCGCTGTCGATCGCCTGCTTGCCGAGGATGACCAGCTGTGGCTGCTCTTTGTCGACAACGGCTTTCAAGGCCTTGGCCACAGCCAGGGAGTTAAGTTCGTCGGCAGTTTCGACCAGGATGGCGCGGTCAGCACCCAGGGCCAGGGCGGTACGCAGTTGCTCCTGGGCTGTGGCCGGGCCAACGGAAACGACGACGATCTCGCTCGCAACGCCCTTTTCTTTCAGGCGTACGGCTTCTTCCACAGCGATTTCGCAGAAGGGGTTCATGGACATCTTGACGTTTGCAAGGTCGACGCCGGAGTTGTCCGCCTTGACGCGAACCTTGACGTTGTAGTCGACCACTCGTTTGACAGCTACAAGAACCTTCATGGATTCCTCGTTACTCTCCGGTGAAAAGAATGTCGCCTGGGGGCTGCCCGGCGAATGCGCGTGGGTACAAGGGCACCTCTAAAAACGTGTCGACACCGGCAACGTTCAAGTGACCGATCAGTCCTGTTACGACCATTGCAGGGTAAAACCTGCGGGTCATTTCCTGTGGTGCCGTGTAGACTCCACTACAAAGACTGATTCGGCCCGTAAACCCTGCTCTACGCCCGGTCTTTAGGGGTGCACCTGCGCCCGACGGTCAGCCTACGGCGAACGCGAAAGCGCTCGTATCTTGACCGTAACACCCAATCCGGTCAATACGGCAAATTGGCCAGGCTCCAGCCGCCTACCTGTGATTTTACGGGCCTCCGACAAATTCAAACAAACGTTTGTATTGGACCCGCCAAGTGGTGTAGATATAATGCGCGGCCAAGACAAAACGGTGTAGTCCATCACCTGCGAAGCTACAGCACCTGAACGCCGCACGTGACCGTGAACACCCATAAAAGACAAGCAACGCGATGAGCCTTGAGTAGGAGAGAACCTGTGGAACGCGAATACATGGAATTCGACGTGGTCATCGTCGGCGCTGGCCCGGCGGGCCTGTCCGCCGCCTGCCGCCTGAAGCAGAAGGCCGCCGAAGCCGGTAGCGAGATTAGCGTCTGCGTGGTCGAGAAAGGCTCCGAAGTCGGCGCCCATATCCTCTCCGGCGCGGTGTTCGAACCACGTGCCCTGAACGAACTGTTCCCCGACTGGAAAGAACTGGGCGCGCCGCTGAACACCGAAGTCAAACGCGACGACATCTATGTACTCAAGGATGCCGGCAGCTCGACAAAAGTGCCTGACCTGTTCGTGCCCAAGACCATGCACAACCAGGGCAACTACATCATCTCGCTGGGCAACCTGTGCCGCTGGCTGGCCCAGCAGGCCGAGAACCTCGGCGTTGAGATCTACCCGGGCTTCGCCGCCCAGGAAGCGCTGTTCGACGAAAACGGCGTGGTCCGCGGCATCATTACCGGTGACCTCGGTGTCGACCGCGAAGGCAACCCGAAGGACGGCCTGTACACCCCGGGCATGGAGCTGCGCGCCAAGTACACCCTGTTCGCCGAAGGCTGCCGTGGCCACATCGGCAAACAACTGATCAAGCGCTTCGACCTGGACAACGAGTCCGACGTCCAGCACTACGGCATCGGCCTCAAGGAAATCTGGGAGATCGACCCGGCCAAGCACGAACAGGGCCTGGTGGTGCACACCGCCGGCTGGCCGCTGGACGTGATGGCCAAGGACAATACCGGTGGTTCTTTCCTCTATCACCTGGAGAACAACCAGGTGGTGGTCGGCCTGATCGTCGACCTTTCCTACGCCAACCCGTACCTGTCGCCGTTCGACGAATTCCAGCGCCTCAAGCACCACCCGGTGATCAGCCAGTACCTCGAAGGCGGCAAGCGCATCAGCTACGGCGCCCGCGCCATCTGCAAGGGCGGCTTCAACTCGCTGCCGAAGATGGTGTTCAACGGCGGCGCGCTGATCGGCTGCGACCTCGGCACCCTGAACTTCGCCAAGATCAAGGGCAGCCACACCGCGATGAAGTCCGGCATGCTCGCCGCCGAAGCGGTGGCCGACGCACTGATCGCCGGCAGCGAGGGCGGTGACCAGCTCAACAGCTACGTCAGCGCGTTCAAGGCCAGTTGGCTGCATGAAGAGCTGTTCGCCAGCCGCAACTTCGGCCCGGCCATGCACAAGTTCGGCCCGATCCTCGGCGCTGCGTTCAACTACGTCGACCAGAACTGGTTCGGCGGCAAGCTGCCGTTCACCCTGCACGACACCAAGCCGGATTACGCCTGCCTCAAGCTCGCGGCGGATTCGCAAAAGATCGACTATCCGAAACCCGACGGCAAGCTCAGCTTCGACAAGCTCAGCTCGGTATTCCTCTCCAGCACCAACCACGAAGAGGAACAACCCTGCCACCTGAAGCTGGCCGACCCGAGCATCCCGATCGCCAGCAACCTGCCGCTGTACGACGAACCGGCGCAGCGCTACTGCCCGGCGGGCGTTTATGAAGTGATCACCCAGGAAGACGGCAACAAGCGCTTCCAGATCAACGCGCAGAACTGCGTGCACTGCAAGACCTGCGACATCAAGGACCCGGCCCAGAACATCACCTGGGTCACCCCTGAAGGCGCCGGCGGGCCGACCTACCCGAACATGTAGGCCCTGTCCCGCATCAAAAAGCCCCCAAGCCGTTTGGCCCGGGGGCTTTTTCGTATCAGGCGGTACCGACTTCCTTAAAAAGCCCTTGGCGTCGGTCGAACAGTTTGACCAGCGCGGCGTTTAGTCTTGCGCTCTACAGCTCAGCACTCACTGGCTCAATTGTCACCACACATGAGCGGCACTGGCTCGGCATCGAATGTCAGTAGCTCGCGACGCCCAAAATAGAGCGCCGTCAGCAACCCGACCATGCCCATGAACAGGCAGAAACCGACACACACCCACGGGCTCCACGGCATCAGCGCGATCAGCGCCAGCGGTGTGGTGCTGGCCCACAGGGCATAGGCGATGTTGTAGGTGAAGGAGATACCCGACACGCGGATATCGGCCGGGAACAGCCCGACCATCACCGACGGCACCACCCCGACCACGCCACAACACAGACCGGCCAGGGCATAGGCCAGCCAAGTCATGCCCCACTCCCCCACCAGGCTGGCGTACAGCGCCCCGATGCCCAGCGGCAGCAGCAGGCTATAGATCATCAATGCCCGCCAAGCCCCCA
This sequence comes from Pseudomonas soli, assembly GCF_021283165.2. Classification (NCBI taxonomy): domain Bacteria; kingdom Pseudomonadati; phylum Pseudomonadota; class Gammaproteobacteria; order Pseudomonadales; family Pseudomonadaceae; genus Pseudomonas; species Pseudomonas soli. The sequence goes on along the minus strand of NZ_CP128543.1, from coordinate 2,040,477 downwards.
TACGGTCCACCAGCAGCCCAGCCAGCACACAGCCAATATTGAGGAAGACGATGCCCACGCTGCTCAGCGCGAACGTATGCCCGGCGCTCATGCCAAAGCGCTGTTGCATGACGGTCGGGGTGATCACCACCAGCACCACCACCGCCGAGGTCAACACGCAGGTCAGCAGCGCCGCCGGAATCAATGCCCGACGGTGACGGCTCAGCACGCTGCGCAGCGGAAATGACAGCGGCTGCTCACGCTGGTCGCGCAACGCCAGGAACACGGGCGTCTCACTCAACCAGCGGCGCAGCCAGACACCAATCACGCCGAACACCCCACCCAACAGGAAGGGATAGCGCCATGCATAGTCGAGAATTTCCTGGGGTGTGAACACTTGCGCCAGCAAGGTCGCAGTCAGGGCCCCGAGCAGGTAGCCGAAGGTCAGCCCCGCCTGGAGAAAGCCCAGCGCATAGCCACGACGCCCCGCTGGCGCATGCTCGGCAACGAAGGTCCAGGCACTGGGCACCTCGCCGCCCACCGCCGCCCCTTGCAGGATACGCAGCGCCAGCAGGATCAACGGCGCGGCGTAGCCGATGTCGGCGTAGGTCGGCATCACGCCGATCAGCAGGCACGGCAGTGCCATCATCAGGATGCTCAAGCTGAACACCCGCTTGCGGCCCAGGTGATCGGCGAAATGGGCCATCAGGATGCCACCCAGCGGCCTGGCCAGGTAACCGGTGACGAATATCCCGAAGCTCTGCAGCAGACGCAGCCATTCCGGCATCTCGGGCGGGAAAAACAGCTGGCTGAGGACCAGGGCAAAGAACACGAAAATGATGAAATCGTAGATCTCCAAAGCGCCACCCAACGCGGCCAGCCCCAGGGTCCGGTGGTCGCTACGGCTGAACCGTGGCGGGCGTGTGGTATCGAGCGCAGTCATGGCAGCTTCCGCAACGTGGCAAAAGGCCAAGAGAATAGCAAAAGCCTTGGGCCTGTGGCCGTCCGCGCTTCAGGAGTTGCGGCAGAACACCGTCTGCGCGAGGTTGGTGCGCCGCCGCGAGGCGTTCGAAACCCCTGCCAAACCCGGCGGCAGGGGCAACTGCCCAACCAGTACCGGCAAATCGATGATCGCCATGAAGGACTCCAGCGCCTCGCTGTCAGGCGCGTGTGGCAGGCTGATGCTGACCGCATGCCGGTCACTCGGCGGCACCGCCGGTACCTTCAGGTGAGGCGAGTGATACAGCAGCGCGTGCTGGATCTGCGAACTGACCCGGCAGAAGCGCGCCAGGTCGACCCCTGCATGGCTGGCCAACTCGATGTTGCCCACCAGAAGGTTGAAAGGCTCCAGGGCGCTGTGCACCAGGCGCTGCAGGTCTTCGAACGTCTCCACCGGAGCGATCCGGTAGTAACCCAGGCCGTTGAGCATCCTCTCCAGTTGCAGGCGCTGGCCGGGATGCTCGTCGGCAATGAGGATGCGCATGGATTTGTTAGGCATCGTCCGGACCTGGGCAGTTGGATGGTGACGGTGGCTCCATGACCATACTGCGCCGGCAACGGCAACGTCAGGCGGAGCGCCTGGACGGGGGTCTTTATTGATAGTTGTCGTGAACCCGGGAGAAATCAAGTCACCCGCTTACGGAATTTTCACATCCGCCTGCAGGCGCTCAGGACTCCCACTGGCGCATGCGCACGCGACAGTGCTTCATCGCGTTGACGATGTGCTTTTCCACCACGCTACGGGAAATATCCAGGCGCTCGGCGATCTGCTGGTGCGACAGGCCCTCAAGCTTGCGCAGCAGGAAACTGTCACGACAAGGCGCGCTCAGCTCGCCCAAGGCCTGCTGCATCAGCGCCAGGCGCTGGTCGAGCTGCATGCTGTGCGTCGGTGCCGGGCTGTGCCAGCGCTCGTCGCTGTCGAGTACCTCGAGTGGCTCGGCCTGACGTACCAGGTGCCGCCGATGATGATCGACCACCAGGTTCATTGCCGTGCGGTAAAGAAACGCACGCGGATGTTCGATCCGTTCGCCTTCCGTGCGCTCCAGCACTCGGATGTAGGCGTCATGGGCGACATCTTCGGCCGCCTGGCGATTGCCAAGCCGGGCGGACAGAAAACTCACCAACTCGCGATAGTAGTGTTCCACGACGGCACCTGTCGTCTCCGCTCAAGCGCTGACAGGCAGCGGCAGCAGGGCTGGATGATATCAGCGTGCGATCTTACAAATTATAATTATTCGCAGCAACACGCAGCCCCCAGCCCCGAGTTAAATCGTCATCAGTCACATTCGTTTAACTGGGATCCCCGAGCGCGTGCCGTGTTGCAGCACTCGGCCATTACCTCCGGCTGGAAGCCCGCATGACACGCACACCCAATACCCGCCGCCGAGTACTGATCGGCGCCCTGGGCCTGGCCAGCCTTTGCAGCCTGGTGGCCTGGCAGGTCCTGCCGCTGGGCGGCGCACCGGTCAGCACCGTGCCGGTGCTGCGCGCCGACATCGAAAGCAGCGTCACCGCGCTAGGCACCCTGCAACCACGACGCTACGTCGACGTCGGCGCCCAAGCCTCGGGGCAGATTCGCAAGCTGCATGTGGAGGCCGGTGACGAGGTGCGCCAAGGCCAGTTACTGGTGGAGATCGACCCGTCCACGCAACAGGCCAAGCTCGATGCCGCACGGTACTCGATCGACAACCTCAAGGCCCAGCTGGCCGAACAGCGTGCGCAGTACCAGCTAGCCCAGCAGCAATACCAGCGCCAGCAAGGCTTGGCCGCCGCCGGCGCCACCCGCCAGGAAGACCTGCAGACGGCGCAGGCGCAACTGAAGGTGACCCAGGCCCGCATCGACATGTACCTGGCGCAGATCCGCCAGGCCCAGGCCAGCCTGCGCAGCGACGAGGCCGAGCTGGGCTACACGCGCATCTACGCCCCCATGAGCGGCACGGTGGTGGCGGTGGATGCCCGCGAAGGCCAGACCCTCAATGCCCAGCAGCAGACCCCGCTGATCCTGCGGATCGCCAAGCTCTCGCCGATGACCGTCTGGGCCCAGGTGTCCGAAGCCGACATCGGCAAGGTCAAACCGGGCATGACCGCCTATTTCAACACCCTGGCCGGCGGCAAGCGCCGCTGGACCAGCACCGTGCGCCAGATCCTGCCGGTACCGCCCAAGCCGCTGGACCAGACCAGCCAGGGCGGTGGCAGCCCGGCCAGCGCCACCGCCGGCACCACCGGCAGCAAGGTGGTGCAATACACTGTGCTGCTGGACGTGGACAATCCCGACGGCGCCCTGATGGCGGAGATGACCACCCAGGTGTTCTTCGTCGCCGGGCAAGCCAGCCAGGTGCTCAGCGTGCCCCTGGCCGCACTGGACGACACTCCCGGCGACGGCGTGCGCCTGGCCCAGGTGCTGAACAGCAAGGGTCAGGTCGAGGCGCGCCAGGTGCGCACCGGTTTGAGCGACCGCCTGCGGGTGCAGGTGCTCGAAGGCCTGAACGAAGGCGAGCGCCTGGTCATCGGCCTGCCTGCCGCCAGTGGGGGTTGAGATGGCCACGCCCCTGATCGAGCTGTGCGACATCCGCAAGGTCTACGGCGGTGTCGATTCGCCCAGGGTCGAGGTGTTGCGCGGTATCAGCCTGAGCATCCACCCCGGCGAGTTCGTCGCCATCGTCGGCGCCTCGGGCTCCGGCAAGTCGACCTTGATGAACATCCTCGGCTGCCTCGACCGCCCCACCTCGGGCAACTACCGTTTCGCCGGCCGGGACGTCGCCGAACTGGACAGCGACGAGCTGGCCTGGCTGCGTCGCGAAGCGTTCGGCTTCGTGTTCCAGGGCTATCACCTGATCCCTTCGGGCTCGGCCCAGGAGAACGTCGAGATGCCGGCCATCTATGCCGGCACCCCGCCCGCCGAGCGCCATGCCCGCGCCCGTGCCCTGCTCGAGCGCCTGGGTCTGGCCAGCCGCACCGGCAATCGCCCGCACCAGTTGTCTGGCGGGCAGCAGCAACGGGTGTCGATCGCCCGGGCGCTGATGAACGGCGGGCACATCATCCTCGCCGACGAACCCACTGGGGCCCTCGACAGCCACAGCGGCGCCGAGGTGATGACCCTGCTAGACGAGCTGGCCAGCCAGGGCCATGTGATCATCCTCATTACCCACGACCGTGAAGTTGCGGCCCGTGCCCAGCGGATCATCGAAGTGCGCGACGGCGAAGTGGTCAGCGACTCCCCCAGCCAGCCGTCGGCCGACATTCCTCGGCAGCTGCAGGCCGACGACCTGCGCCAGCGCCTGGACCGCGGCGCCACCCAGCGCGGCGCCTGGAAAGGCGAACTGGTCGAGTCCCTGCAGGCCGCCTGGCGAGTAATGTGGATCAACCGCTTCCGCACCGCGCTGACCCTGCTCGGCATCATCATCGGGGTCGCCTCGGTGGTAGTCATGCTCGCGGTCGGCGAAGGCAGCAAGCGCCAGGTCATGGCACAGATGGCCGCATTCGGCTCGAACATCCTCTATCTCAACGGCAAGCACTCCTCCGAGGAACTGATGGGCATCGTCACCCTCGACGATGTCGACGCCATCGGCGAACTGCCCCAGGTCAAACGGGTCATGCCGGTGATCGGCGACAAGCTCATGGTGCGCCACGGCAACAAGGGCGAGCAGTTCTACGTTGGCGGCAACAACACCTGGTTCCCCGAGATCTTCAACTGGCCCGTGGTCGAGGGCAGCTTCTACAGCGAGGCCGACGAAGCCAACGGCGCCGCCGTGGCCGTGATCGGGCAGAAGGTGCGTGACAAGATGTTCGGCCCGGGCAGCAATCCGCTCGGGCAGTACCTGCTGATCGGCAACGTGCCGTTCCAGGTGATCGGCGTGCTCCAGGGCAAAGGCGCCAGCTCCGGCAGCGAGGACAGCGACGAACGCGTGGTGGTGCCCTACTCCGCCGCCTCCATCCGCCTGTTCGGCAGCCGCGACCCGGAATACGTCACCATCGCCGCCCAGGACTCCAGCCGGGTGAAGGAGACCGAGCAGGCGATCGAGCGCCTGATGCTGCAGCGCCACCAGGGCAAGAATGACTTCGTCCTGACCAACGACGCCGCACTGATCCAGGCCGAGGCCCGCACGCAGAACAGCCTGTCGCTGATGCTCGGCGCGATTGCCGCGATCTCCCTGCTGGTGGGTGGCATCGGCGTGATGAACATCATGCTCATGACCGTGCGCGAACGCACCCGCGAGATCGGCATCCGCATGGCCACCGGCGCGCGCCAGCGCGACATCCTGCGCCAGTTCCTCACCGAGGCGGTGATGCTGTCGATGGTCGGCGGCGTGACCGGCATCGTCCTGGCCCTGGCCATCGGCGCCAGCCTGTTGCTGGCCGACATCGCCGTGGCCTTCGCCCTGCCCGCCATCCTCGGCGCCTTTGCCTGCGCCGTGATCACCGGCGTGGTGTTCGGTTTCATGCCGGCCCGCAAGGCCGCCCGCCTCGACCCGGTCAAGGCCCTTACCAGCGAATAACCCATGACGATCCCCTGCCGTATCAGCTTGCTGGCCCTGAGCCTTGGCCTGGCCGCCTGCAGCACCCCACCGCCGCCTGCGGCGAACATCGACGCCCCAGCGGCCTGGCAAGGGCCGACCAGCCCCAACCAGGCGCTGCCGGACAACCAGTGGTGGCGCGCCTTTGCCAGCCTGGAACTGGACCGGCTGGTCGAGCGCGCGCGCTCGAACAGCCACGACCTGGCGGCGGCCGCGGCGCGGGTGCGCAAGGCCCAGGCCATCGCAGTGATCGCCGGCGCGCCATTACTGCCAGAAGTACAGCTCGGCCTGGATGGCAGCCGACAGCGCCTGTTGCGCGGTGAAGGCAACAGGCAGCTCGACGCCAGCAGCAGCGAGCGCACCAGCACCTCGTTCGGCACCCGCCTGAGCGCCAGCTACGAGATCGATTTCTGGGGCGGCCTGCGCGCCACCCGCGACAGCGCGCTGCGCGGCCTGGATGCCAGCCGTTTCGATCGCCAGACCATCGAGCTGACCCTGGTCAGCGCCGTGGCCGACAGCTACCTGCAAAGCCTGGCACTCGACGAGCAACTGCGCATCGCCCAGCTCAACCTGGACAATGCCCGCGACGTGCTGGGCCTGGTCGAAGCCCGCGAACGTTCAGGCTCGGCCACCCGCCTGGAACTGGCCCAGCAGCGCAGCCTGGTGGCGGCCCAGGAACGCCAGCTGCCGCTGCTCGAACAGCGTCGCCAGGACAACCGCATCGTCCTCGCCACCCTGCTGGGCGACCCGGTTCAGGCCCTGCCCGACAATCGCGAAATGATCAGCAACTTACAATGGCCCAGCATCGGCAGCGGCGTGCCCAGCGAACTGCTCGGCCGGCGGCCGGACATCGCCGCCGCCGAGGCGCGCCTGGCGGCGGCCAGCGCCAACATCCAGGTAGCACGGGCGGCCATGCTGCCTCGCCTGATACTCGGCGCGAACCTGGGCAGCGGTGCACGCACCCTGCCCAATGTCCTCGACAGCCCCTACTACACCCTGACGGCCGGCCTCGCCGCGCCGATCTTCAACAACGGCCGACTCAGTGCCGCGCGGGACCAGGCCAGCGCCGAACAGGAGGAATTGCTGGAGCTGTACCGCGGCAGCATCCTGGCAGGTTTCGCGGATGTGGAGAAAGCCTTGAACGCCGTCGCCGGTGTCGAACGCCAGCGCCGCTGGCAGGACCAGGAGGTGGAGCAGGCACGCGTCGCCTTCGAACTGGCCCAGCAACGTTACGCCGCCGGCGCCGAGACCCTGCTGACGGTGCTCGAAACCCAGCGCACGCTGTACCTGGCCCAGGACCAGCAGGCACAGCTGCGCCTTGAGCAGCTGCAGGGCAGCGTGGCGCTGTACAAGGCATTGGGTGGGGGCTGGCAGACGCCGGTCAAGCTGTAGGTTACGCGAGTCCCTGCAAGCGTGGGTTTGCCCCCGCTTGCAGGGACATGGGGTGCATCAGGGCACGATGTTCTTCAGTGACAGGTGGCGCGCGTACCAAGGGCGTTGCGGCACCTTGCGCAGCAGGCCATCGAGCTTTTCCTCGTTACCGAACGTAATACGCAGGGCCAGCTTCATGGTCTCCACATCCATCTCCACCGACTTACCCAGGCGCATGCCTGGCTGGGTGCTGCAGCCATGGGTGTCCGGGCCCAGCCACGGGTCGCCGGCTTCGACCCAGCGACCTGGGGCGAACCAGGGCACGCCATTGACCTCCAGCCGCCGTACCTGGCCGGGGTGGTAGCGTTCATGGGCACGGAACCAGTCGTCGATGCGGTCGTCGATCCAGCCATGGAAACCCCAGAACACCGGATTGACATGGGACGAGAACGGGTCGCCGAGAAAGTCGTTTTCGGGCTCGAACCAGCGCGCGGCAAAGTCGGCCTGGTCACGGGCGAAAGGCACCGGCGCGCCATTGTTCGGATCACGCGGCACCGACGCCCAGCACATGTGCAGCCAGTCGTGCAGGTTCATCTCCAGTTCCGAACCGAAGGCGCCCAGGGTCAGCTTCGACAGGTACAACGGGTCCTGGTACTGCGACTCCCACACCTGGAAGTTGCTGCAATAGGTTTCGCCGGCCTTGATCGCCCCGACCCACTGACCATAGGCCTCGTCACCCGGCGCCTGCCAGGTCGGCGGCACACAGTAGCCGTCATGGTTGTCGAAATAGCGGGCAAAGCCTGCGCGATCGAACTCGACGCTCGGCTGCGGCAGCGGGAAGCGCTGCCAGGAGGGCAAGTCTTGCAAGGTGCGTGCATACATCAGCATGTGCCGGTGCATGAACAGGAAATCGATACCCGAGCCATTGCGGTGCTTGCGCGGGCCCCGGGCATCGCGCTCATGGTCTCTGGGCCCCGGCTGCCAGCCCAGGCCACGCAGAGCGTCCTGCTTGTTCCGCGGCAGCTTGTGCCACTGGTCACGGGTGGCATGCCAGAGCTGATGGAACAAGCGGTGTTCGGCACCGACCACCCAGGCCAGCATCTCGGGGGTATACGGCAGGCGCTCACGGGCCTCGGGGAACAACCGCTTGACCGCGACGAAGCGGCTGTCGGGCACAGGCAGGGTCAGCGGCCGATCCAGACGCTGCACGCGCCCGCTCAGCGTGCCGCTGCCGGCATTGGCGAACTCGGCCCAGACTTCGTCAAGGCTGGCCACGCACTCGTAGCCCGGCCCACCGTGCTGATTGACCAGGCGCCAGCGCACCTGGGCGCTGCTGGCGCCGACCAGGTCGCCCAGCACGCGGTAGGTCGGCTCGCCAGCCCCACGCAAACGCTCGCCGGTATCGACGAAACCGCGCAGGCCGCGCCCCTTGGTGGCGACGTCGAGGAACATCTCGACACCTTGCTGGGGTAGCCCATCCAGGCCGCGCTCGGCACCCTCGAAGCGGATATCCCAGACGCCGCGCAGTTGGTCCGCCAGCACCTGGCCTGCGTAGTCGGCCAGCTCGACACTGGCCTCGCCTGGCGTGACGATGTCGTCCTCGGGGTCGTGGGTCAGTTGCTTGTGCGCGTAATAGGCCGCCGTGCCTGTGGCGCCCGCCACAGCCAGGCCGGCGATGAATCCTCGTCGGGAAATTGTCATTGCGCCTCAATCCGTCTTCGCGTGCCGCGACTGCTATCCAAGCTAGAACGTAGGTGGGCCAGGGAAATTTAGGCGCGGTACACACCGGCTAATTAACCGCGCATTGCGCTCGTCTGATGGGTATCTCCCGCTGACAGAGGCATGCCCATGACCTCCCCGCTTGCCCGCCTGGCACCTGCTGCCCAGGCAACGCCCTACCGGCTCTTCGACCTCGACCTCAAGGCCATCGAACCCCTGAGCCCCTCACTGACGCGCTTCGTCTTCACCGGCGAGGACGTCGCGCTGATGACCACCCTGGCCCCCGACCAGCGTGTGAAGTTGCTGTTTCCGACCCCTGCCGGCGCGCCATCCAACCTGCCCAAGCACGCGCAATGGCAGCAGGCGCGGCGCGAACTGCCGGCGCAAGACATGCCGCCCATGCGCACCTACACCATCCGCGCCCTGCGCCGCGAGGCGCTGGAGGTGGATGTGGACTTTGTCCTGCACGGCGTCAATGGCCCGGCATCGGCCTGGGCCACCCACGCCCGCGTCGGCGACCGCCTGCAGATGGTCGCCCCCAACCTGGCATATGCCGACGACCCCGGCGGCTATGAATGGAAACCGCCACGCAGCGCCCGGCGCATTCTGCTGATCGGCGACGAAACCGCCCTGCCGGCGATTGCCGGCATCCTCGAACAGCTGGTCACGACCGCGCCGGAGCTGGCAGTCGAAGCCTTCATCGAAGTCCCGTTGGAAGCCGACTGTCTCGACCTGCGCCAGAGCCCGGCCACCCGCCTGCACTGGCTGCCACGCGACCTGCTGCGCAGCGAGCACGGCCAAGGCATGCAGCACGCCGTGCGCGAGCTGGCCAGCCTGCCGGCGCTGCGTGGCGCGTCGACGGTCGAGCTGGAAGACGTGGATATCGACGAAAGCATCCTGTGGGAACAGGCCTGCGGCGAACACGGCGACTTCCATGCCTGGATCGCCGGGGAGTCGGGGACTGTCATGGATATCCGCCGCTACCTGATCAAGGAGCGCGGACTGCCGCGAGAAAGCCTGACGCTGATGGGCTACTGGCGCGCCGGGCGCGTGTTCGACTGAGCATGAGCAGGGGCGCCTTGCGCCCCATCGCAGGCTTGCCGGCGATGGGGCCCTGACCAGCAATAGACCAAGGGGCCGAACACAGCCCCCGAATATCAACCGGCCTTGACCGCCGCCGCTACGGCTTCGGCAAATCTGGCGGCCACTTCATCGATCTGCTCGGCACTGATGATCAACGGCGGCAGGAAGCGCACCACAGCACCATGGCGGCCGCCCAGCTCGAGGATCAGGCCGCGGCGCAGGCACTCGCGCTGCAGCTTCGGCGCCAGGCTGCGGCATGCCGGCGGATGCCCCTGCGCGTCGCGCTTGCCCGCCGGGTCCACCAGCTCCACGCCCAGCATCAAGCCACGGCCACGAATGTCGCCCAGCTGCGGATAGTCCTGCTGCAACCGTTGCAGATGCCCACGCAAGCGTTGGCCCATGGCCTCGGCATGCTCGCACAGGCGATGCTCTACCAGGTACTTCATCACCGCAGAGCCCGCCGCCATGGCCATCTGATTACCACGGAAAGTGCCGGCATGGGCGCCCGGCGACCACTGGTCAAGCCAGTCGCGATAGACCATCACCGCCAGTGGCAGGCTGCCGCCGATGGCCTTGGACAGGGTAACCACGTCAGGCACGATGCCGGCGTGCTCGAAGGCGAACATCTTGCCGGTGCGGGCGAAGCCGCTCTGGATCTCGTCGACGATCAGCGCCACCCCGGCCTGCTCGGTGATCCGACGCAGCCCGCGCAACCACTCGATATCGGCAGGGATCACACCGCCCTCGCCCTGCACCACCTCGACGATCACTGCAGCCGGCAGCGCCACCCCGGCTTCGGGGTCGTTCAGCAGGTTCTCCAGGTAGTGCAGGTTGGCGCGCACGCCCGCCTCGCCACCCAGGCCGAACGGGCAACGGTAGTCATAGGGGTAAGGCAGGAACTGCACGCCATTGTTCAGCAGCGCGCCAAGGGGCTTTTTCGGCCCAAGGCTGCCCATCAGGCTCAGGGCGCCCTGGGTCATGCCATGGTAGGCGCCCTGGAATGCCAGCACGGTGCTGCGCCCGGTCACGGTACGCACCAGCTTGAGCGCGGCCTCCACCGCATCGGTGCCGGTCGGGCCGCAGAACTGGATCTTGGCTTCACCGCGCAGGCCCTCGGGCAACAGGCCGAACAGGTCCTGGACGAACTGGTCCTTGACCGGCGTGGTCAGGTCCAGGGTATGCAGTGGCAGCTCGTCGGCCAGCACGCGCTGGATGGCATCGATCACCACCGGATGGTTGTGGCCCAGGGCCAGCGTGCCGGCACCGGCCAGGCAGTCGATGAACTGGCGGCCCTCGACGTCCTCGACGTACAGGCCACGGGCGCGCTTGAGCGCCAGCGGAATGCGCCGCGGATAGCTACGGGCGTTGGACTCCTGCTGTTGCTGGCGCAGCAGCAGCGGTGAGTCCTCGAATTCATACAGCGGGCGCGGCGCGGTGGCCGGCAGCACCTGGGCAAGGCTGGAAGCGGTCGACATCGGAAAATCCCTCGCAAGCAAGCGAATGTGCCCGCCACGCGCCCTGTAACCGGATGTGTGTCGGGTTCTTATCGCTTGAAAAACGCTTCAGCGAGGTGCGGATTTAGCGGTTGCCGTCGGATTTGTTGCGGATCAACCCCCTGAGCGTGCCGGCACCTGCAGGCGCACCCGCAAGCCATCGGCCTGGCTGTCGAAACGCAGGCTGCCGGCACAGCGCTGGACGATGGCCTGGACGATCGCCAGCCCCAGGCCGCAGCCGCCGCTCTGGCCGTTGCGCCAGAAACGCTCGGTCAAGTGTTCGAGATCGCCCTGCGCGATGCCCGGGCCATGGTCGCGGACGAGGAAGTCCACCTGGCCGTCCTGCGCCTGCACATCCAGCTCCACGGCGGCATCGCCGCCATGGCGCAAGGCGTTGTCCAACAGGTTGCGCAGTGCCGCCACCGCCAGCGGCGCCGGCATGCTCAGGTAGACCTTGGCCGCCTCCTCGGGCAGATGCAGGTGAATGCGCCGGTTGTCGCCGCCACCGGCATCCTCGATGGCCTGTTGGGCAACCTGGGCGGCACTGCACTGCACGCCGTCATCGAACGACAGGCTGCCCTCGACCCGCGCCAGCATCAGCAATTGCTCCAGCGTGCGGTGCATGCGGTCGGTACCCTGCTCGGCGTGTTCCAGGGCCTGTTCGCGCACCGCGCCGTCAGTCATGCGCGCCACCTGCAGGTGGGTCTTGATCGCGGTCAACGGGCTGCGCAGTTCGTGGGCGGCGTCGTCGGTCAGGCGGCGTTCACGCTCGAGGGTCTGGGCGATGCGCAGGAACAGCTGGTTCTGGGTGTCGAGCAACGGTTGCAGCTCGCTGGGCAAGCCGGCCACCTGCAGGGGTTCGACACTGTCTGCGCGGCGCCTGCGCAAGGCATCGCGCATCCGATTGAGCGGTTCCAGGCCTTTGCCAAGGCCGATCCACAACAACCCCAGGCTACCCAGCAGAGCCATCAGCACCGGTGCCGAGGCCGCCAGCAGGATCGACTGGTTCAGCGCCTCGCGCTCCTGGTGACGGTCGGCGGTGGTGATGCGCACATCGCCATGGTTATAGGTGAAGGTACGCCATGAGGCGCCATCGATGGTCTGGTCACGGAACCCGCTGCGCTCGTCGTCCATGGCGCCATCGTGCTTGTGATTGCTGGCGAGGATTTCGCCGCGCAACGAGCTGACCTGGCAAGCCATGCCATCCGGCACGCTGAACTGGTCGGCGGAGAAATGCGCATCCTGGCCCTTGGCGGTCAGCGGCTGCGGCAACTGGTCGATCAGCCCCGCGACCATGCGTGCCGAGGCCACCAGCCGCTGGTCGAGGGAGAACATCATCTGTTGGCGCAGGTCACGCAGCATCCACGCTGCCGCCAGCACCCAGATGACGATGAACACGCTGCCAAGGATCAGCGACAGGCGTACCCGCAGGCTCATGTTGCGGCCTCCTCCGGCGCCTGGGCCGGGCCCAGGCGGTAACCCAGGCCGCGCACGGTCTCGACGATGCTGTTGCCCAGCTTGCGCCGCAGGTGGTGGATATGCACGTTCAGCGCATTGCTCTCGACTTCGTCGCCGAAACCATAGACGCAGTCCTTGAGCTGCTCGCTGGAGAGCACGCGCCCCGGGTTCTGCAGCAACGCCTGGAGCAGCGCCTGTTCGCGCCGCGACAGGTCCAGTGGCCGCCCAGCCAGGCTCGCCTCGCAACTGCTGGGGTCGTAGCGCAGCGGACCATGCTCAATCACGTTCACCGCCCGCCCGGCCACCCGGCGCAGCAGGGTGTGCAAGCGGGCGGCCAGTTCGCGCAGGTCGAAGGGTTTGAGCAGGTAATCGTCGGCGCCGGCCTGCAGGCCATCGACCCGGTCGGTGACCGCGTCACGAGCGGTGAGCACCAGCACCGGCAGGATCTCGCCCTGCTGGCGCAGGCGGCGCAGCAGCTTAAGGCCGTCTTCGTCGGGCAGGCCCAGGTCGAGGATCATCACGTCGAACTTGGCGGTCTGCAGCATCTGCCGGGCCTGCGAGGCGCTGGCCACCCGGTCCACGGTCAGGCCTTGGGCCGAGAGGCCGGCGCAGATGCCGCTGGCAATCAGGTCGTCGTCCTCGCAGAGCAGAACGTGCATGGGGAGCTCCTGGGTGGGGAAGATGGCATTGCACAGGTTCATCATTAAGGGGGGATTATGAACCGGTTTGGCGACGTTCGTCGGGCTGATAGCATCGAGCGCTGTAACTCTCCCACCAATGGTCCTAGGACCAGCTTAACCTTCAGTTAATACCCCAAGGCCAGCATGGCCTCCTTCAAAGTTCTGCCAAGGCGTCGACATGCGTGTTCTCCTGCTTTTCCTGACATTCCTGCTCGCCGGCCCTCTACAGGCCAACCCGTTCGCGGTCAAACCGGACTTCCTGCCGGTGAACGAAGCCTTCGTGCTGACCCACGACCGCCTGGAAAACGGCCAGATGCGCCTGCATTTCCAGATCAAGGACGGCTACTACCTTTACCAGAAACGCCTGAAGTTCGACGGCCTGCCCCCCGAGCAGCACCCGCCCCTGCCCCAGGCCGAGAACCACCACGACGAGTTCTTCGGCGACAGCGCGGTCTACCGCACCGAACTCGAGCTGCTGCTGCCGGCCAACGCCAGCGGTGAACTGCGCCTGGGCTGGCAAGGCTGCGCGGACGCAGGGCTATGCTATCCGCCACAGACCACCCCGATCGCCCTTGGCGGGGCGGCTGCGGCAACGCCGGCTGCCGACCAGGCCAGCGACCAAGCCCTGGCCGGCACCCTGCAACACGACAGCCTGGCCTGGAGCCTGCTGGCCTTCTTCGGCCTGGGCCTGCTGCTGGCCTTCACCCCCTGCTCGCTGCCGATGCTGCCGATCCTCGCCGGGCTGGTCCTGGGCAATGGCGCCAGCGCTCGCCGTGGCTGGTGGCTGGCCGGCGTCTATGTGTTGAGCATGGCCCTGGTGTACGCCGCACTCGGCGTGATTGCCGCGCTGCTGGGCGCCAGCCTGCAGGCCTGGCTGCAACAACCCTGGCTGCTGGGTAGCCTGGCCGGGCTGTTCGTGCTGCTCGCCCTGCCGATGTTCGGTGCCTTCGAACTGCAACTGCCCGCCGCCCTGCGTGACCGCCTGGACCGCGCCGGCCAAGGCACCCGTGGCGGCAACCTGTACGGCGCGGCGTTACTGGGCGCCCTGTCGGGCTTGCTGCTGGGCCCCTGCATGACCGCGCCACTAGCCGGCGCGCTGCTGTTCATTGCCCAGAGCGGCGACGTGCTGCAAGGGGCACTGGTGCTGTTCGCCCTCGGCCTGGGCATGGGTGTCCCGCTGTTGCTGCTGGTCACCCTGGGCAATCGCTACCTGCCACGCCCGGGCGCCTGGATGAACCTGGTCAAGGGCTTGTTCGGCTTCGTGTTCCTGGCCATGGCCCTGTACACCGTGCGCGGCCTGCTGCCGGAAACGCTGGTACTGGCCCTGGCTGGCGCCTGGTTGATCGCCCTGGGCTGGGCCGCCTGGCCTGCCCTGCAGCGTTTGCCCGCCTTGCGTGCGATCCCCCTGCTGGGCGCGCTGTGGGGTGGCCTGCTGCTGGTGGGCGCCGCAGCCGGTGGCAACGATGTGTGGCAGCCTTTGCAGCCTTTTGCCGGCAAGAGCACGGCCACGGCCCCCGCCAGCGGCCACGACGCCTTTGTCACCGTCAGCGCACCGGCCGAGCTGCAACGTGAACTCGATGCCGCCAAAGCCCGTGGCCAATGGGTGCTGGTGGACTATTACGCCGACTGGTGCGTGTCATGCAAAGTCATGGAGAAGCAGGTGTTCGCCCGTGCCGATGTCCAGGCCAGCCTTGACGATGTGCACCTGCTGCGCCTGGATGTGACCGCCGACTCCCCAGCCAGCCGCGAGCTGCTGCAACGCTACCAGGTCCCGGGCCCGCCCAGCCTGATCTGGGTCGGCCCGGAGGGCGAGGAACGTCGCGCCCGCCGCATCACCGGTGAAATCGACGCCGCCGGGTTCCTCCAGCACTGGGCCCAGACCAGGAGCCAAGGCTGATGCTCACCATCACCCTCGGGCCGCTGACCATGGCCCTCAACCACCTGCTGCTGCTTGCCGCACTGGGCATCGCCAGCCTGGTCGGCTGGCGGGTCGCAAGGCGCGGCGGCGAAAACCCCGAGTCGGCGCTGTTCAACCTGTTCCTGCTGGGCTTGCTGTTCGCCCGCCTGGGTTTTGTCCTCGCCTACTGGCCGATGTACCGTGACGACCCGCTGCAGATCATCGATATCCGCGACGGCGGCTTCCTGCTCTGGGGCGGGCTGCTGGGCATCGTCCTCGGCACCTTGTGGCAAGGCTGGCGCCGCCCGGGCCTGCGCCGCCCGCTGGGCTGGGCGCTGTTCAGCGGCGCCCTGTTCTGGGGGTTGGCCAGCCTGGCCAGCCACCTCTACAGCAAAGGCACCGAGCTGCCCGACATGAGCCTGCGCGACAGCCGCGGCCAGGCGGTGGCCCTGCACGACTACCGCGGCCGCCCGCTGGTGATCAACATCTGGGCCACCTGGTGCCCACCCTGCCGCCGCGAGATGCCGGTGCTGCAACAGGCCGAGGACGACTATCCCCACGTGACCTTCCTGTTCGTCAACCAGGGGGAGACCCCCGAGAACGTTAGCACCTTCATGGCCACCACCGGCCTGACCCTCTCCAACGTGCTGTTCGACGGCACCGGCGAGCTGGCCCGCAAGGTCGGCTCCATGGCCCTGCCCACCACCCTGTTCTACAACGCCGAAGGGCGGCTGGTCGGCAGCCACCTGGGCGAACTGTCGCGCGCCAGCTTGCGCCACGCCCTGGAACCCTTCGAACGCGCCAACGCGCCCGCCCCACAAGGAAACTGACATGCGATTGAATGCGCTGCTGCCCCTGACCCTCGCCCTGCTCGCCGCCCCCTCGCTGCAAGCAGAGGAACTGCCCAAGGCGATCCAGCAACTGCAAGCCAAGGGCGCCGTGATCAAGGGCAGCTTCGACGCCCCCAATGGGCTGCGCGGCTATGCCGCCGAGTACCACAACAACGGCATCGCCCTGTACCTCACCCCCGACGGCAAGCACGTGCTGGTCGGCAGCCTGTTCGACGAGCAAGGCAAGGACCTCAGCGCCGAGCCACTGGAAAAACTGGTGTACGCACCGATGAGCAAGGCCGTGTGGGCGAAGATGGAAAAGACCGCCTGGATCCAGGACGGCAAGGTCGACGCGCCGCGTACCGTCTACCTGTTTAGCGACCCCAACTGCCCCTACTGCAACATGTTCTGGCAACAGGCCCGTCCTTGGGTCGAGTCAGGCAAGGTGCAGCTGCGCCACATCATGGTCGGCATCATCCGCGAGGACAGCCCGGGCAAGTCCGCCGCGCTGCTCGCCGCCAAGGACCCGGCCAAGGCCTTGCAGGAACACGAGAAGGCCGGCAAGGCCAGCACGCTCAAGGCACTGGACAAGGTGCCGGAGGCGGTACAGAAGAAGCTCGAGGCGAACCTGGCGCTGATGGAGGAACTGGGCCTGGCGGCAACCCCGGCGATCTTCTATCAGGACGAGCAGGGGCAGCTGCAGAGCCAACAAGGCGCCCCGCGGCCGGAGATGCTCGGGAAGATCCTCGGCAAACGCTGAAAACCATCGCGGGGCAAGCGGCACAGAGTCGATGCGACTTGCCCCGCGATGACCGTTACAACGCCTCCAGCTCCGCCATCAGGTCGCTCAACCTATCGACCTTGGCGTCATCCAGCGCGCTGTCCTGCAGCCCGCGCACATAGTCCGCCAGCTCTTGCACCGTACTGCACTCGAACATCGCCCGCAGCGGCACGTTCAACTGCAGGGCCTTCTGCACCCGCGATGCGATCTGCGTTGCCAGCAGCGAATGCCCGCCCAGCTCGAAGAAGTTGTCGCGCACACCCACCCGCTCGGCCTTGAGCACATCGGCCCAGATCCCGGCGAGGGTCTCTTCAAGCTCGTTGCGCGGCGCCAGGTAGGCCTGGCTGTGCTGGCCACCGATATCGATGGCCGGCAGCGCCTTGCGGTCAAGCTTGCCGTTGGCGTTGTGCGGCAGGCTGTCGAACCAGCCCCAGTGCAGCGGCACCATGTACTCCGGCAACTCGGCGCGCAGGCGCTGCTTGAGCTGGTCGAGCAGCGCGGCGTCGGCACTGACGCCCTGGTGCGCCACCAGGTAGCCAACCAGATGCTTGCCGTTGACGCCTTCCTGCACGCCCACCGCGGCATCGCGCAGCTCCGGCTGTTCGTGCAGGCGCGCCTCGATCTCGCCCAGCTCGATGCGGTAGCCACGGATCTTCACCTGATGGTCGATACGCCCGACGTACTCCAGCACGCCATCCGGACGGCGCCGCGCCAGGTCGCCGGTGCGGTACAGGCGCTCACCAGGCGCACCGTACGGGTGCGGGATGAACGCCTGCGCCGTGCGCAGCGGGTCGCCGACATAGCCACGGCCCACACCGGTACCAGCGACGCACAGCTCGCCCACTGCGCCCAGCGGCACCAGGGTCTGGTCCTCGCCGAGCAGGTACAGGCGGTTGTTGTCGGTCGGCGTGCCTATCGGCAGGTAGCTGCCCTGGGTCGAGGCGGCATCGACGCGGAAGAACGCCACGTCGTCCGAGCACTCCGCCGGGCCGTAGGCGTTGACCAGGCCGATGGCCGGGTAGCGTTGCAGCCACTGCGCGGCCAGCTCGGGCGGCATGGCCTCGCCGGTCGGCAGCATCCAGCGCAGGCCATCGAGCGCCTGGTGATCGTTGGCCAGCATGCCCTGGATCAGCGACGGCACACTCTCCAGCACGGTGATGCCGGTGGCCTGCACATGGCTCAGCAGGCCTTGCGGATCATGGGCGATGGCGTTCGGCACGATCTCCACGCGGGCCCCGAACAGCGGCGCGGCGAGGAACTGCCACACCGAGATGTCGAAGCTCTGCGAGGCGGTCTGGGCAATTACGTCCTGCTCGTCCAGGGCCAGGTACGGCACCTTGCTCAGCTGATTGTTGAGCATGCCGCGCTGCTCGACCATCACGCCCTTGGGCAGGCCGGTGGAGCCGGAGGTGTAGATCACGTAGGCAAGGTTGTCCGGAGCGCTGTGGATGCCAAGGTTGTGGCTGGCCACGTTGCTTGCCTGCACGTCTTCCCAGACCAGCAGCTTCGGCCGCGCCGCGCCTGCCACTTCATCGAGCAGCTGGCGCGCCTGCTCGGCGCAGGCCGCGCTGCACACCAGCACCGGCGTGCGGCTCAGCTCGACGATGCGTTGCAGGCGCGCCGCCGGCAGGCCCGGATCCAGCGGCAGGTAGCCGGCGCCGGCCTTGAAGCTGCCGACGATCATGCCCAGCAGCGCCAGGCCGCGCTCGGCCAGCAGCGCCACCGGTTGGTCGATGGCCACGCCAGCCGCAACCAAGGCATGACCCAGCCGGTTGGCCGCCACGTTCAGGCCCGCATAGTCGTAAGCGGCCGTCTCGCAACGGGCGACGGTGCGCTGCGGATGCGCGGCCACCCGTGCCTCGAACAGCTCGACGTAGCTCTGCTCCAGCGCATAGTCATGCTCGGTACGGTTGCAGTCCTCGAGCAGGAAACGTTGTTCGTCGGCCCCCAGCAGCGGCAGCTCGCCGACCTCGCCCTCGAAGCCCTCGACCAGCGCCAGCAGCAGGCGCTTGAATTCGGCGAGCAGGCGCTCGACGGTCGGGTAGTCGAAGTAGCGCTGGTCGAACGACAGGTGCAGGCCCAGGTCATCGCCCGGGTAGCACACCGCGGTCAGCGGGAAGTTGGTGTGGGTCCGGCCCGAGTCGGAGCTGGCGTCCAGATGCTGGGCGTGGTCGAGCACCGCAGTTTCCACCGGGGCGTTCTCGAACACGAACAGGCTGTCGAACAGCGGCTGGCCCTTGGGCAGTTCGCTGCATTCCTGGATCGCCACCAGCGGCAGGTACTCGTATTCACGCAACTGCATGTTGCGATCGAGCAAGCCCTGCAGCCACTGACGCACGCTGCTGCGCTCGCCCGGCTGCGGCAACTGCACGCGCAGGGCGATGCTGTTGATGAACAAGCCGACCGTGCGCTGCATCTGCGGCAGGCTCACCGGGCGCCCGGCCACGGTGACGCCGAACACCACGTCGCGATCGCCGCTGTAGCGCGCCAGGGTCAAGGCCCAGGCCGCCTGGGCGAAGGTGTTGACCGTCAGTTGGTGGGCCTGGGCCAGTTCACGCAGGCGGGCGCCCTCGCTCACTTGCAGGCGGGTGTAGCAGTCACCCACGACCATGCCGTCACCGGCGTGGTCATGGCGCAGCGGACGGTCGCTGGGAATCGCCGTGGCGCGCTCGAAGCCGGCCAGGTTGGCCTGCCACCACTGGCGCGCCTGGTCGAGATCCTGGCGCTGCAGCCAGCCGATATAGTCGCGGTAGCGCGGCGGTACCGGCAACTGGGCCTGGCGCCCTTCGCCCAGGGCCTGGTAGATCTCGAAGAAGTCGTTCATCAGCAGCGAGCGGCACCAGGCATCGATGAGGATGTGGTGGTTGCTCATCATGAACCAGTAACGCGCATCGTCCACGCGCACCAGGCGCAGGTGGAACGGTGCTTCGCGCAGCAGCTCGAAGCCGGCCTCGCGCTCCTCCTTGTGCAGCGCTTGCAGGCGCGCTTCCTGGGCGTGCTCGTCAAGGCCGCGCCAGTCCTGGTAGTCCACCGCGGTCTTGCCGGGTTTGTGGATGATCTGCAGCATCGCTTCGCCGGCGTTCCAGCTGAACGAGGCACGCAACGCCTCGTGGCGCGCCACCACCGCCTGCCAGGCCTGGGCGAAGCGCTCGGGGTCGAGGGCGCTGTTGATGCGGTAGCGGTCCTGCATGTAGTAGATGCCGGTGCCCGGCTCGAGCAGGGTGTGCAGCAGCAGGCCTTCCTGCATCGGCGTCAGCGGGTAGACGTCCTCGATCTCGGCGGCCGGGATCGGCAGCGTGTCGATCTGCTCCTGGGTCAGTTGCGCCAGGGGGAAGTCCGAGGGGGTGAAGCTGCCGTTGCCGTCCGCCAGGCAATGGGCGACCAACGCCAGCAGCTCCTGGCGATAGGCCTCGGCCAGACGGGCGATGGTCGCCTCGTCATAGCGCTCGGCACTGTAGCTCCAGCGCAGTTGCAGTGCGCCGCCGTAGACCTGGCCATCGACGCTCAGCCAGTTCGGCAGCGGCGCATCCAGGTCATGGGCCAGGCCCACCGGGGCGTCCAGCGGCTGGAACAGTGCCGCCTGGTCGAACTGTTGGTCGAACTGACCGAGGTAGTTGAAGGTGATCCGGGCCTGGGGCAAGGCGGCCATGCGCTCACGCCCTAGCTCGTCGGCCAGGTAGCGCAGCACACCGTAGCCCTGGCCTTTGTGCGGCACGTGGCGCAGTTGTTCCTTGATGCGCTTGATCGACGTGGCGCGACCAACTTCGCCATCAGCCATTACGGGGCTCAGGCTCAGTGGGTAGGCGTTGGTGAACCAGCCGACGCTGCGGGTCAGGTCCATGTCCTCGAACAGACCATCGCGACCATGGCCTTCCAACTGCACCAGCACCTGCTCGTCGCCGCTCCAGTGGCACAGTGTGCGCGCCAGGGCAGTCAGCAGCAGATCGTTGACCTGGGTGTGGTAGGCCGCCGGCGCCTGTTGCAGCAGTTGGCGGGTCTGTTCCACGTTCAGGTCGATGGCAAGGCTGCGGGCATGGCGGTGCAGGTTGCCGCCTTGAGGGTGGTCGCAGGGCAGTTCGCGACGGGCGCTGCCCAGTTGCGCTTCCCACCAGCCCAGCTCGTCGCGCAGCGAATCGCTGCCGGCATAGCTGGCCAGGCGCGCCGCCCAGTCGCCCATGGCATGGGTCTTGGCGGCCAGGGTTTCACCGCGGTACAGCGCCTGCAGGTCTTCCAGCAAGACGCGCCAGGACACGCCATCGACCACCAGGTGGTGGATCGCCAGCAGCAGGCGCTGGACGCCCTGGTCATCACTGACCAACAAGGCGCGCAGCAGCGGCCCCTCGGCCAGGTCCAAGCTGCGCTGCACATCGGTATACAGTGCCTGGCAGTCGTCGAAATCGCTCACCGTCGCGGTCCACAGCAACGGCTGTGTGCTCGGCTGGGCGTACTCGGCCTGCCAGCGGCCGTTGGCCTGGCCAAAGCGCAGGCGCAGGCTGTCGTGGTGTTGCACCAGCGCGGCCAAAGCCCGCTCCAGCGCCTCGGCCTGCAATGGCTGGCGCACACAGAGCAGCACCGCCTGGTTCCAGTGCTGCGGTTGCGGCACTTCGCTGTCGAAGAACCAGTGCTGGATCGGCGTCAGGCCGGCGCTGCCCTGACGTGCGCCCTGCTCGATAGCGCTCGGCGCCTCGCTGCGGGTCACCACTGCCGCCAGGGTCTGGATGGTCTGGTGCTGGAACAGGTCACGTGGGGTGAACTGCAACCCCAGCTGGCGGGCACGGCTGACCACCTGGATCGACAGGATCGAGTCGCCGCCCAGTTCGAAGAAGTTGTTTTGCACGCCGATGCGCGGCAAGTTGAGCACCTCGCGCCAGATCTGCGCCAGCTGGCTTTCCAGCTCGTTGGCCGGGGCCTGGTAGTGCTGACGCGCCTGCTCCAGGTCCGGGGCCGGCAACGCTCGGCGGTCGAGCTTGCCGTTGCCCATCAGCGGCAGGCTGTCGAGCAGCACCAGGTGCGCCGGCACCATGTAGTCGGGCAGGTGCCGGCGGGCATCGGCCTTTACCGCCTCGCGCAGCAGGGCCTGGGCCTCGCCGTCGGCGCTCGCCTGTGGGCACACCAGGTAACCCACCAGTTGCCTGCCGCCCGGCAGGTCGAGGGCCAGGACCACTGCCTCCTCGACGTCGGCGTGCTCCTGCAGGCGGCTCTCGATCTCGCCCAGCTCGATACGGAAGCCACGGATCTTCACCTGCTGGTCGGCCCGCCCGACATACTCCACCAGGCCATCGGCGCGCAGGCGCACCAGATCGCCGGTACGGTACAGGCGACCGCCGGCATGGCTGAACGGGTCGGCGACGAAACGCTCGGCACTCAGGCCCGGACGGTCGTGGTAGCCCTGGGCCAGGCCGGCACCGCCGACGTACAGTTCTCCGATGCCGCCTTGCGGCAGCAGCGCCAGGTCCTCGTCAAGGATATAGGCGGTGCGGGCACCGATAACCCGGCCGATCGGCACACTGCCGGCGTCGACCGGTATCTGCTCCGGTGCCAGGCAGGCCAGCGGCATCACCACCGTTTCGGTCGGGCCGTAGGCGTTGAAGAACTGTTGCGGCGCAAAGGCCTGGCGGATGCGTTGCAGGTGCTCGCCGGTCAAGGCCTCGCCACCGGTGATCACCAGGCGCACCGGTAATTGCTCGCCCTGCCCGGCCAGGTACTGGGCCAACTGGCTGCCGTAGCTCGGGGTGAAACCGAGCACACTGACTTGCTGCTCGCGCACCAGCTGGCAGATTTCCTCGGCGCCCCACTGGCCCTGGGCACGCAACACCACGCGGGCACCGCACAGCAGCGGCACCAGCAGGCGCTCGCTGGCGGCGTCGAAGTTGATCGAATAGAAGTGCAGCTCGCAGTCGTCGCTGCGCATGCCGAACTCGGCGATCACCGCCTTGCAGTGCATGGCAATTTCACCGTGGCTGACCACCACGCCCTTGGGCTTGCCAGTGGAACCGGAGGTGTAGATCAGGTAGGCCTGGTGCTGCGGCAGGTTGAGGTTGTCCAGGGCGGCGTCGCTGTAGGCGGAAAGGCTCGCGGCATCGTCCTCCAGGCTCCAGCGGGCAACGCCTGGCGGCAGTTCGCCCAGGGTGTCGAGCAACGCCCGCTGGCCGATCAGCAGGCCCAAGCGGCTGTCCTCGATCATGTAGCGCAGGCGGTCGAGCGGGTATTCCGGGTCCAGCGGCACGTAGGCGCCACCGGCCTTGAGGATGGCCAGCAGGCCGACCACCATCTCCAGCGATCGCTCCAGCGCCAGGCCTACCCGCACCTGCGGGCCGACGCCGCGCTCGCGCAGGGCGCGGGCCAGGCGGTTGGCCTGCTGGTCGAGCTCGGCGTAGCTCAGGTGCTGGCCGGCGAAGGTCAGGGCCAGGGCCTGCGGGGTCCGCTCAGCCTGGGCGGCGAACAGCCCGTGCAGCGTCTGGTCCAGTGCGAAGTCCTGCTCGCCCTGCAGCTGGCCGATCAGCACCTGCTGCTCGGCTTCAGCCAGCATCGGCAGTTCGCACAGGCGCTGCTGCGGATCGTCGATCAGCGCCACCAGCAACTGCTGCCAGTGCTCGGCCATGCGCGCGATGCGCGGCTCATCGAACAGGTCGCGGCTGTAGGTGAAGCAGCAGCCCAGGCGGCCATCGAGGTCGGTGACCTCAAGGTACAGGTCGAATTTGGTGGCGCTGGCGTCGTTGACCAGGTAATCCACCTGCATGCCCACCAGTTCACGGCTCTGCTGGAAGGCCCAGCGCTGCACGTTGCACATCACCTGGAACAGCGGGTTGTAAGCGCTCGAGCGCGGCGGCTGCAAGGCCTCGACCAGTTGCTCGAATGGCAGGTCCTGATGCGACTGGCCATCGATGATGGTCTGGCGCACTTGGTCGAGCAACGCGCCGGCGCTCATCTGCCCGTCCAGTTCGCAACGCAGCACCTGGGTGTTGAGGAAGGCGCCGATCAACCCCTCGCTTTCCGGGCGAATACGGTTGGCCACCGGCGCGCCGATGCGCAGGTCGCGCTGGCCGCTGTAGCGGTGCAGCAACGCGGCCAGGGTAGCGGTCATGGTCATGAACAGGGTCAGGCCGCGCTGGCTGTTGAAGGCGTGCACGCGCTTGACCAGCGCCGGATCCAGGTCGAAGCGGTACAGCTCGCCGCGGTGGCTCTGCACTGCCGGGCGTGGACGATCGGCGGGCAGCGCCAGCACCGGATGCTCATCGCCCAGGCGGTCCTTCCAGTAGGCCAGCTGGCGATCGCCCTCGCCGCTTTCCAGCCACTGGCGCTGCCATACGCTGTAGTCGAGGTACTGCACCGGCAGCGGCGCCAGCGGCGACTCGCGCTCGTCGACGAAGGCCTCGTACAGCTCGCCCAGTTCGCGGGCGAAGATGTCCATGGCCCAGCCTTCGGTGACGATATGGTGCAGGGTCAGGACGAAGTAGTGCTCGCGCTCGCCGGCCTTGACCAGGCAGGAGCGCAACAGCGGACCGCGCTCCAGGTCGAACGGCTGGTGCGCCTGGTCGTCGGCCAGTTGCTGCAGGCGTTGCTGGCGGGCCTCGCCGGCCAGGGCGCTGAAGTCATGCCAGTGCAGTTGCACGTGGCTGTGATCGGCCACGCACTGGTAAGGCTTGCCGTCGATGCTGGGGAAAGTGGTGCGCAGGGTTTCGTGACGCACGATCAACGCCTGCAGGGCGCGCTCGAAGGCATCCACATGCAGCAGGCCCTGGAAGCGAGCCATGCCGCCGACGTTGTAGGCGGGGCTATGCGGATCCATCTGCCAGAGGAACCACATGCGCTGCTGCGAGTACGACAGCGGCACCGCCTGGCGGCGGTCGACACGGGCGATGGCACCTTGCAGGTTGTGTGCGCCGCAACCCTGCAGACGGGAAATTTCGGCGCAGAACGCGCCCAGCTCGCTGGCCTCGAACAAGGCCTTGAGCGGCAACTCGACATCCAGCGCCTGGCGAGTGCGCGAGACGATCTGGGTGGCCAGCAGCGAGTGGCCGCCGAGGGCGAAGAAGTCATCCTGCAAGCCGACCTGCGGCCGGCCCAAGACCTCGCGCCAGATCGCCGCGACCTGTTGTTGCAATGCACTTTGCGGCTCGACATGTTCATGTTGCTGCCAGACCGGTGCCGGCAGCGCCTTGCGATCGACCTTGCCGTTCGGCCCCAGGGGCATCTGCGCAAGATGGATGAGTTGTGCCGGCACCATGTAGGCCGGCAGGCGCTCGGCCAATGCGGCCAGCAGCGCCTCGGTCTGCTCGACACCGCTGTAATAGCCCACCAGCTGGGCACCGACGGCATCCTTGTGGATCAGTACCAGTGCCTGGGCGACACCCAGCTCGGCCAGCAGCACAGCCTGCACCTCCTCCGGCTCGACGCGGAAGCCGCGCACCTTCACCTGCTGGTCGAGGCGCCCCAGGTACTCCAGGGCCTGGCTCTGCACATGCCAGCGGGCGCGGTCGCCGCTGCGGTACAGCCGTGCGCCGTCGCCATCGGGCTGCGGCACGAAGCGCTCGGCGGTCAGCCCAGGGCGGCCGAGGTAGCCGCGGGCCAGGCCCGCGCCACCCAGGCACAGCTCGCCGGGCACGCCCGGCGCGGTCAACTCGAACTCATCGTCCAGCACCCGGCACAGCACGTTGCCCAGCGGGCGGCCGATAGGCGAGCGCTCGCCGTCATGCGCCTGGCAGTGCCAGTGGGTGACGTTGATCGCGGTTTCAGTCGGACCATAGCGGTTGTGCAGTTGCACCTGTGGCAGCAGTTGCAGCACGCGGTCACGCAACGCGGCGGACAACGCCTCGCCACCGGAGAACAACCGGCGCAGGCTGGTGCAGCCGGCGGCCAACGGCTCCTGGACGAACACCTGCAGCAACGGCGGGACGAAGTGCAGCGTGGTCACCGCGTGTTGCTGGATCAGTTGGGCGATGCGCTGCGGATCGCGATGTTCGCCGGGGCCAGCCAGGACCAGCTTGCAACCGGTGACCAGCGGCCAGAAGCACTCCCACACCGACACGTCGAAGCTGATCGGCGCCTTCTGCATCAGCACGTCGCTGTCAACCAGCGCATAGCTGGCCTGCATCCACTGCAGGCGCTCGGCCAGCGCCGCATGGGTGTTGCCCACGCCCTTGGGCTGGCCGGTGGAGCCGGAGGTGTAGATCACATAGGCGAGGTTGTCGCCGTGCAGGTGCAGGCCGGGGGCCTGGCTTGGCCAGCTGTCCAGGTGCAACTGGTCGAGGGCGATGGCGCTCACGCCTTCGACCTGCGGCAGTTTGTCGAGCAGGCTGCTGTGGCTGAGCAGCAGGCCGGCCTGGCAATCACCGAGCATGTAGGCCAGGCGCTCGGCCGGGTAGTCGGTGTCCAGCGGCACGTAGGCGCCACCGGCCTTGAGAATGGCCAGCAGGCCGACCAGCAGCTGCGGCGAACGCTCCAGGGCAATCGCCACGCAAGTGTCCGGACCGACGCCCTTGTCGCGCAGGTAGTGCGCCAGGCGGTTGGCCTGCTGGTGCAGTTCGGCATAGCCCAGTTGACCGCCCTCCCACACCAGCGCGGTGCGCTCGGGGCTCAGGCGCGCCTGTTCGTTGAGTTGCTCGACCAGCAGGCGCGGCGCGCTCACCATGGGCGCCTGGCCCCACTCGAGCAGTTGCGTCTGGCTGTGTTCGTCGAGCAGGCGCACCTCGCCAATGGCCAGCTGCTGCTCGGCGCAGACCTGTTCGAGCAAGGCCAGCAGATGGCTGGCCAGGCGCTTGACGGTGGCCGCCTCGAACAACCCGGCGGCGTAGTCGAAGGCCAGCGTCAGGCGGCCCTGGTGGTCTTCCTCGCTGTGCAACTGCAGGTCGAACTTGGCTTCGCGGCTGTGCCACGGCAGCTCTTCGGCGAGCAGGCCGGGCAGGCGACGCAAGGCCGACAGGTCGCGTTGCTGGTGGTTGAACATGACCTGGAACAGGCCTTGTTCACGGGCCTGCGGCAGCGCCTCGAGCAGTTGCTCGAAGGGCAGGTCCTGATGGGCCTGGGCCTCCAGGGTGGCTTGGCGCGCCTGGGCCAGCAGCCCGGCGAACGGCAAGCGGCCGTCGAGTTCGGCGCGGAGCACCTGGGTGTTGATGAAGAAGCCGACCATGCCCTGGGTTTCCAGGCGCGGACGGTTGGCGTTGGGCACGCCGACGCGGATGTCGCCCTGGCCGCTGTAGCGGTGCAGCACAGCCTGCCAGCCGGCTAGCAGGACCATGAAAAGGCTGGCCTGCTGCTCGCGGGCCAGGTCCTTGAGGGCGCTGGTCAGTGCCGCAGGTACCTTGAGGCTGTGGCGCGCGGCGCGGCTGTGCTGCTGGCTGGCGCGGGGCTGGTCGGTGCACAGGTCGAGCACCGGCAGTTCGTCACCCAGCTTGTTCTTCCAGTAGTCGAGCTGGCGGGCGCTTTCGCCCTCGGCCAGCCACTGGCGCTGCCACTGGCCGTAGTCGGCGTAGCCCAGCGTCAGTTCGGGCAGTTGCACGGCCTGGCCCTGTGCGGCGTACAGGCGAGCGAACTCATCCAGCAGGATGTTCAGCGACCAGCCGTCGGCGACGATGTGGTGCAGGGTCACCCACAGCTGGTGCTCTTCGTCGTCCAGGCGCGCCAGGGTCACCCGCAGGAGCGGGCCCTGGCGCAGATCGAACGGCTGCTGCGCCTCATCCTCGCGGCGCGCGGCCACCTCGGCGGGAGACTGCCCTTCGAGGTCCAGATGACGCAGGGTGAACGCCTGGCTCGGCAGGATGCGTTGCACGGCCTGGCCATCGACTTCGTCGAACAACGTGCGCAGGGATTCATGGCGTGCCACCAGGGCCTGGAAGCTGGCCTGCAGCGCCGCGACATCCAGCTCGCCGCGCAGGTGCAGCCCGGCGGGGATGTTGTAGGCGGCGGACTGCGGCTCCAGCTGCCACAACAGCCACAAGCGGTTCTGTGCCAGTGACTGCGGCAGGGCCTGGTCGCGGGCCTGGGTTTCGATGGTGCCGGCGGCGCTGCCACCTTCGGCGAGGACGGCCGCCACGGCGGCGCTGTATTCGGCCAGGGTCGGTGCTTCGAACAGGGTGCGCAGGCTGAGCTGGATGCCCAGTTCGTCGCCCAGGCGCGCGGTCACCTGGGTGGCCGCGATGGAGTTGCCGCCCAGCAGCAGGAAGTGATCGTGCGCCGCCACCGCCTCGACCTTGAGCAGCTCACGCCAGATTCCCGCGATCCGTACCTGCAGGTCGTCACCGGCCACGCCATTGCCCTGCTCCGTCTGCGCCATCGGGAAACGCGCATAGATATCCAGGCTGCCGTCGTTCATGCGCAGGCGGCAGGCCGAGCGCTGCAGCTTGCCGCTGGAGGTCTTGGGCAAGGCGCCCGGGTTGAGCAGCAACACCACGGCCGGCGCCTGGCGACAGGCATCGGCAGTGACCCGGCGCAGGGTATTGATCAGCGCCTCGGGCGTGTGCGCCTTCTGCACATTGCGGCTGATCTCCACCGCCACGCCGATGCCCTCCTCGCCCTGATCGTCGACGGCGAACACCGCCACCCGGCCCTTGCGCAGCACATCGACTTCACGCTCGAGGGTCTTTTCCAGGTCCTGCGGGTAGATGTTCTGGCCACGGACGATAAGCATGTCCTTCAAGCGCCCGGTGACGAACACTTCGCCATCGCGCATGAAGCCGAGATCGCCGGTGCGCAGCCAGGTCTGGCCGTCACGCTCGACAAAGGTCCGGGCGCTGGCCTCGGGGTTGCGCCAGTAGCCTAGGGCGATGCTCGGGCCGCCGGCCCAGATCTCGCCGACCCGGTTGTCCTCCAGCACCTCCAGGCGCTGCGGGTCGACAATGCACACCGCATGGCCCGGCTGCGGGTAGCCGCAGCTCATCAGCACGCTGCCCTGGCCGGGCTCGGCGCGGTTGGCGGCGAAGGCCTCGGCATCCAGCTCCAGCGCGCCGATACCCTGGCCACGGCGGCTGCCGCTGACGAACAGGGTGGCCTCGGCCAGGCCATAGCTGGCGAAGAAGCTGCTGGCGGTGAAGCCGCAGGCGGCAAACTTTTCAGCGAAGGTATCGAGACTGTCCTGGCGGATCGGCTCGGACCCCGAATAGGCCACGCGCCAGCGGCTCAGGTCCAGGCCGGCGAGCGCGGCCTCGCTGACCCGCTCGCTGCACAGCCGGTAGGCGAAATCCGGACCGCCACTGATGGTGCCGCCGTACTCGCTGATCGCCTGCAGCCAGCGCAATGGCCGGGCGAGGAAATAGCCCGGCGACATCAGCACGCAGGGCACGCCACTGAAGATCGGCTGCAGCAGGCCACCGATCAGGCCCATGTCGTGGTACAGCGGCAACCAGCTGACGATCACGTCGTCCGGATTCAGATCGATGCCGAAACCGTGGCGAATCAGCTGTTCGTTGGCCACAAGGTTGCCATGACTGACCTGCACGCCCTTGGGCAGCGCGGTGGAGCCGGAGGTGTATTGCAGAAAAGCGATGTCGCTGCCTTCCAGCACCGGCTCGTGCCATTGCGCGGCCAACTGCGGATCCAGGCTGTCCACGGCCAGCAGGCCCGGAGCCTTGGCGCCAGCCAAGGCGTCGAGACCCTGCAAGCTGTCTTCCAGCGCCTTTACCGTCAGCAGCAAGCGCGGTTCGGCGTCGTCGATGATCGACAGCAGGCGTTCCTGATGGTGCTGACGCGACGACTCCGGCGGGTAGGCCGGCACGGCGATCACCCCGGCATACAGGCAGCCGAAGAACGCCGCGACGTAGTCCGGCCCACTGGGAAACAGCAGTACGGCACGCTCGCCGAACCCGGCCTGCGACTGCAACGCCGCCGCGATGGTCCGTGCGCGCTGGTCGAGGTCCCGATAGCTGAGCACTGCCTGCTCGCCGGGCGCATCGGCCAGGAAGCGCAAGGCAATGCGCTCCGGGGTCTGGGCGGCGCGTTGCGCCAAGGCCTGGACCAGCGAGTGCGGGAGTTCGAAGGCGTCCGTCATGGAATGTTCCTGCCAGTGTCTGGGTGAGTCGCGCCTGACTGGTCCGCGCGACTGGCGGGCAGTGTTGGGCAGCCGAGATGTACACAGGGGAACGGATGGGCGGGAAAAGAAATTAGGCCCATCGGAAGGCCGCAAAGGGCGAACGCAGAGGCAAAAGTTGAAGCGTTTCACACAGCGAAGCTTAGAACTGAAATGTATGAAAACTCATTAACTTTCGTATTTGACAATCATTATCATTACGAATAGCTTGTCGCACGTCGTAGGAAGCCTCCTTAAGAGGTGCGCTCCCTCTCCTCTCTGAGACAAGGTGATTTCCATGGCGGAACAACTATCCACAGGTAAGTGCGATTCACCGTTACTCCAGGCATTCGTCGACAACCGCAGCATCCTGGTCAAGATCGCAGCCCGCATTACCGGCTGCCGCTCGCGCGCCGAGGATGTGGTGCAGGATGCCTTCTTCAGGCTCAGCGCCGCCCCGCAGATCACCTCATCGTTCAAGGCCCAGCTCAGCTACCTGTTCCAGATCGTGCGCAACCTCGCTATCGATCACTACCGCAAACAGGCCATGGAACTGAGGTACTCCGGCAGCGAAGAGGAAGGGATGAACGTGGTCATCCAGAACGCTTCACCTGAAGCCACCCACATCAACCTCGCCACCCTGGAACACATCGCCGACGCCCTCGAGGAATTGCCCAAGCGCACCCGCTACGCCTTCGAGATGTACCGCCTGCATGGCGTGCCGCAGAAAGATATCGCCAAGGAGCTGGGCGTCTCGCCGACACTGGTCAACTTCATGATCCGCGATGCGCTGATCCATTGCCGCAAGAGCAGCCGCCTGGGGTGAGGCCGTTGGAGTTGGGTAAACCCGCTCTTGCAGGGCCGCGTTTAC
Organism: Pseudomonas soli; assembly: GCF_021283165.2. NCBI lineage: Bacteria > Pseudomonadati > Pseudomonadota > Gammaproteobacteria > Pseudomonadales > Pseudomonadaceae > Pseudomonas > Pseudomonas soli. The sequence goes on along the minus strand of NZ_CP128543.1, from coordinate 2,009,802 downwards.
CTCAGCGACCGTGCCACCACTCCTTACTGAATACGCGAGGGTCTTGCCAGAATTTAGTCGTGGGGCGCTTCGACGGTGATCTGGTACGGTCGGAAGATGCGCAGCAGTTCGCCATTTTCCCGCAACTGGCGCAGCAGGCTGGCGAACGCCTCGGGGCTGATGGACGCCCCAGGACGCAGCAGCGCGTAGTGGTGGTAGACCTGGTCGACCCGCTGCGATGCCAGCAACTGGCTGGAACTGTCCGGGTTGCGCTTGAGGAAATCGCTGAGATAGGAACGGGTGACCAGAGCGATGTCCGCACGCCCACGCTCGACCATGTTCAGGTTGCTGTCGTGGGAATAGGTCAGGGTCGCCCTGTAGCGCTTCTTCAACCACGCCGGGTCCGGATTGAAATCGGCGAAGGCGTAGTGGTAGCCATTGAACAACGCCAGGCGCTTGCCTTCGAGGTCGTCGAAGTAGTGCTGGTCACGCCCGGCCTGCTGGCGGCTGACGAAGATCTCGGCATCCTCCAGCCCCATGTCCACGGTATTGTGGGCAATTTCCTGCCAGCCCCACTGCGGGTTCTCGAAAATCGCCATGTCGGTGCGGCCTTGCTGGAAATCGCCAAAGCGCCGGGGGATCGAGGTGGGCACCAGGACGAAACGGTGCCGGGACTGCAAACGGTTCAACGCCTCGACCAATTGCGGCAGCAAACCGGTGTCGGCGCCCTGCTCGGGGCGCACGGTATAGGGTGGGAAGTGCGCCGCCCCGATCTTCACTTCCAGCACCTCGTCGGCCCGCGCCGCACTGCCCAGCGATACCGCGGCCAACAATAACAGGGAGGACGATACCTTGACGCTGGACAGTGGAATCAAGTCGGGACACTCATCACGGGTGGGGGCCTTAATGCGCCTAAGCTAGGCGTTTTCCCACACGGGCACAACCGCCGAATATGCCAAAGTGCCAGGGGATGCCGTGGCCCTCGACTTTGGCTACGCTCTACGGGCCGGCAGGCTCTAAAGAGTCCGTCGGCCTTCATGCATTGAAAGGGAGCCTGGCATGGGCCACTGGTTGGTGATCGACCTGGAAGCCACCACCGACGACGGTGGCTGGCCGGTCACGGAAATGGAAATCATTGAAATCGGCGCGAGCCTGGTCACCCGCGAAGGGCGCGAGGTCGATCACTTCCAGCGTTTCGTACGCCCCAGGCGGCGCCCGCAGTTGACGCCATTCTGCTGCCAACTGACCCACATCGCCCAGGCCGACGTCGATGGCGCAGAAAAATTCGACCTGGTCTGGCGCCAGTTCGAACAATGGCTGCAACCGCACCAGGCGCAGTTGCACGCATGGGTCAGCTGGGGCGACTACGACCGCAAGCAGTTGCTGCAGGAGTGGCAACTGCATCATGTGCGCAGCGTGCTGGAGCAGCTGCCGCATATCAACCTCAAGCAACGTTTCGCCAAGGCCCGCCATCTGCAGCGCCCGGCTGGCCTGAACAGTGCCCTGCAACTGGCCGGCCTGCAGTTTTCCGGGCAGCAGCACCGAGCCTTGGAAGACGCGCGCAACACCGCCCGCCTGCTGCCCTCGAGCCTGCCGCCGGGCACCGCCTGAAACAGATGACGCTGGGGCGGGCCTTGGGCATACTGGCCAGCCTTTTTTCATCCCTTTTCAGGAGTCGCCCGATGTTCAAGGTCAATGAGTACTTCGATGGCACCGTCAAGTCGATCGCCTTCGAAGGCAAGGAAGGTCCGGCCACCGTAGGCGTGATGGCCCCAGGCGAGTACGAGTTCGGCACCGCCAAGCGCGAGATCATGCATGTGGTTTCCGGCGCCCTGAGCGTGAAGCTGCCGGGTAGCGACAACTGGGAAACCTTCAACGCTGGCGACAAGTTCAACGTGGCCGCCGACAGCAAGTTCCAACTGAAGGTAGCCGTGGACACTGCCTACCTGTGCGAGTACCGCGACTAAGCACCAACCTGTAACGCCCTCATCGCCGGCAAGCCGGCTCCCACAGGGACGGCGCTTGGCTTTAGGGCAGCGTGGCCGGGGTGGGAGCCGGCTTGTCGTGGCGACGAACCGCAGCGATGGGCTGCAAAGCAGCCCCAAGCGGTCTAGACCTTGAGAAACGCCGCCACCCGCTCCGCCGCCGCCTGCATATGCTGCTCGTGGCTGAACCCCGAGGCCTTCAGCGGCTTCAGATCATGGTCCGCCGCCGCCAGCCAGCTCACCTCGATCGCCGGCGATAGCGCATACCCCTCGACCGCCTCGCGATTGCCCAGGGCATCCCGCTCGCCCTGCACGATCAGCGTGCGTGTGCGCAGGCCCGCAAGATGCTCCACGCGGGGTTTCTCCGGCTTGCCAACGGCATAGAACGGATACCCCAGACACACCAGCGCATCGGCGCCCAGTTCATCAGCCAACAGGCTGGCCATGCGCCCCCCCATGGACTTGCCACCTATGGCCAACGGCCCTGCGACTAAACGCCGCACCTGTTCGTATACAGTCCGCCAGGACTCCAGCAACACCTTCTGCGGATTGGGCGGCCGCTTGCCGCCATTCATCCGCCGTTCGGCCATGTAGGGAAACTCGAAGCGCACCACCCCTACCCCTTGCCCCGCCAGCCTTTGCGCCATGTCCTCCATGAACCCGCTGTCCATCGGCGCACCGGCGCCGTGGGCCAGGATCAGGCAGCCGCAAACGCCGCGATCCGCCGGAATTTGCGGAGGATCGCAGCGCAAGCCTGGGACATTTCCGATCTTCGCCCATTGATCCCCGTCAATACCGGCACTTTGCCCATTAATCATGCTTGCCTCGCTGTCTAGCCTGCCTATAACCGTGGATGGGAACCCATACATGAACACAACCAGCAGTACCGCCTACAACTACCAGGTGGTCCGCCAATTCGCCATCATGACGGTGGTGTGGGGCATCGTCGGGATGGGGCTCGGCGTCTTCATTGCCGCCCAGCTCGCCTGGCCCGCCTTCAACCTTGACCTGCCGTGGACCAGCTTCGGCCGCCTGCGACCCTTGCACACCAACGCGGTGATCTTCGCCTTCGGCGGCTGTGCCCTGTTCGCCACCTCGTATTATTCGGTGCAACGCACCTGCCAGACCACCCTGTTCGCGCCACGCCTGGCCGCGTTCACCTTCTGGGGCTGGCAACTGGTGATCCTGCTGGCGGCCATCAGCCTGCCGCTCGGCTACACCAGCACCAAGGAATACGCCGAACTGGAGTGGCCGATCGACATCCTGATCACCATCGTCTGGGTCGCCTATGCCGTGGTGTTCTTCGGTACGCTGATGAAGCGCAACACCAAGCACATCTATGTCGGTAACTGGTTCTTCGGCGCCTTCATCCTGACCGTGGCGATCCTGCATATCGTCAACAACCTGGAAGTGCCGGTCAGCCTGACCAAGTCCTATTCGCTGTACGCCGGCGCCACCGATGCCATGGTGCAGTGGTGGTACGGCCACAACGCCGTGGGCTTCTTCCTGACCGCCGGCTTCCTGGGGATGATGTACTACTACGTGCCCAAGCAGGCTGAACGCCCGGTGTATTCGTATCGCCTGTCGATCGTGCACTTCTGGGCGCTGATCACCCTGTACATCTGGGCCGGCCCGCACCACCTGCACTACACCGCCCTGCCCGACTGGGCGCAGTCGCTGGGCATGATCATGTCGCTGATCCTCCTGGCCCCGAGCTGGGGCGGCATGATCAACGGCATGATGACCCTCTCGGGCGCCTGGCATAAGCTGCGCAGCGACCCGATCCTGCGCTTCCTGGTCGTCTCCCTGGCGTTCTACGGCATGTCCACCTTCGAAGGCCCGATGATGGCCATCAAGACGGTCAACGCCCTGTCCCACTACACCGACTGGACCATCGGCCACGTTCATGCCGGCGCGCTCGGCTGGGTAGCGATGATCTCCATCGGCGCGCTGTACCACACCATTCCAAAAGTGTTCGGCAAGGAGCGCATGTACAGCCTCGGGCTGATCAACGCGCACTTCTGGCTGGCAACCATCGGCACCGTGCTCTACATCGCCTCGATGTGGGTCAACGGCATCGCCCAGGGCCTGATGTGGCGCGCGGTCAACAGCGACGGCACGCTGACCTATTCGTTCGTCGAAACCCTGGTGGCCAGCCACCCAGGCTTCGTCGTGCGCTTCGTCGGCGGCGTGATCTTCCTCAGCGGCATGTTCCTGATGGCCTGGAACACCTGGCGCACCGTGCGTGCCCCGGCTGACGAGCAAGCCACCGCCAATGCCCAGCTGGCTTGAGGAGTAGAGCCTGATGAAACACGAAGTCGTTGAGAAAAACATAGGCCTGATGGCCCTGCTGATGGTGTTCGCCGTCAGCATCGGCGGCCTGACCCAGATCGTCCCGCTGTTCTTCCAGGACGTCACCAACAAGCCGGTCGAAGGCATGAAGCCCTACACCGCCCTGCAGCTCGAAGGCCGCGACATCTACATCCGCGAAGGCTGCGTTGGCTGCCACTCGCAGATGGTGCGGCCATTCCGCGCCGAAACCGAGCGCTACGGGCACTACTCGGTGGCCGGCGAGAGCGTCTGGGACCACCCGTTCCTGTGGGGCTCCAAGCGTACCGGCCCGGACCTGGCCCGGGTCGGCGGCCGCTACTCGGACGACTGGCACCGCGCGCACCTGTACAACCCGCGCAACGTGGTGCCTGAGTCGAAGATGCCGTCCTACCCGTGGCTGGTGTCCTCGCAGGTCGACAACAGCCACACCGACGTCAAGATGCGCGTGCTGCGCAGCCTGGGCGTGCCGTACACCGACGACGACATCGCCGGGGCCAAGGACGCGGTCAAGGGCAAGACCGAGATGGACGCGCTGGTCGCCTACCTGCAGGTGCTCGGCACCGCGATCAAGAACAAGAGGTGAGTGCGATGGAAATGGACATCGGCATGATCCGCGGCCTGGGCACCCTGGTGGTGATGATCGCCTTCATCGGCCTGTCGCTCTGGGTGTTCAACCGCCGCCGCGACCGTGATTTCGCCGAAGCGCGCCTGCTGCCCTTCGTCGACGACCGCCTGCCCCCCGCCGGGCAGGAACCTGCTGCAATGAGGAGTACCCGGCAATGACCACCTTCTGGAGTACGTACATCAGCGTACTGACCATCGGCAGCCTGATCGGCCTGACCTGGCTGCTGCTCGGCACCCGCAAGGGCCAGAGCAGCGACACCACCGACCAGACCATGGGCCACAGCTTCGATGGCATCGAGGAGTACGACAACCCGCTGCCGAAATGGTGGTTCTGGCTGTTCGTCGGCACCCTGGTGTTCTCGGTCGGTTACCTGATCCTCTACCCGGGCCTTGGCAACTGGAAAGGCATCCTGCCCGGCTACGAGAACGGCTGGACCCAGGTGGATGAATGGCAGAAAGAAATGGACAAGGCTGACGCCAAGTTCGGCCCGATCTTCGCCAAATACGCCGCCATGCCCGTGGAGGAAGTGGCCAAGGATCCGCAGGCGCTGAAGATGGGCAGCCGGCTGTTCGCCTCCAACTGCTCGGTGTGCCACGGCTCCGACGCCAAGGGCTCGTACGGCTTCCCCAACCTGACCGACAAGGACTGGCGCTGGGGCGGCGAGCCGGAGACCATCAAGGCCTCGATCATGAACGGCCGCCACGGCGTGATGCCGGGCTGGGCCACGGTGATCGGCGAGCAGGGCGTGGCGGATGTCGCTGCGTTCGTGCTGACCAACCTCGATGGCCGCAGCCTGCCGGAAGGCGTCAAGGCCGACCCGGCCAAGGGCCAGGAGATCTTCGCCAGCAACTGCGTGGCCTGCCACGGCCCCACCGGCAAGGGTACCCCAGCCATGGGCGCACCCGACCTGACCCACCCGCAGGCGTTCATCTACGGCTCGAGCTTCGCCCAGCTACAGCAGACCATCCGTTACGGCCGCCAGGGCCAGATGCCGGCGCAGCAGGATATCCAGGGCAATGACAAGGTCCACCTGCTGGCGGCCTATGTCTACAGCCTGTCGCAGGATGAAGTGCCGGAAACCGTAACCGCCAAGTAAACAAGCGCAACACCCCTGTGGGAGCCAGACCGCTCCCACAGGCCCGCTCCACCCTCCCCGCCTTGCACCCCCTCCGAACACAACTAAGCTTGTTGCCACAGTGGCTCCGCTCGCAGCGACCGGAACAGACGTGGTGCACAGCCTGACATCACGCACCGATCCTGGACGCTCGAGCCTGCGGCTTTGGGATGTGCCTTGCGTGCCCGTCCCAGAAACAAAAGCTTGACCGATCGATCAGAAAAACCTGGAAAACGGTACACATTACAAATATTTATTTGTGTACAATCGTTCAGCCCCCAACGCCACGGGACGGTGGCGAAAAGGGTCCGGACACGGGTCGGCGTACATGACTTGCGTTGCCATAACCCTGGTGGTTATCAATACTGGCGCCGATTTACCAACCAACAAGAACACCCAAACCGTGGAACCTTAGAATGAGCACTGCAATCAGTCCGACTGCTTATAACTATAAGGTCGTCCGCCAGTTCGCCATCATGACGGTGGTCTGGGGGATCCTTGGCATGGGGCTCGGCGTCTTCATCGCCTCGCAACTGGTATGGCCCCAGCTCAACCTGGACCTGCCATGGACGAGCTTCGGCCGCCTGCGCCCGCTGCACACCAACCTGGTGATCTTCGCCTTCGGTGGCTGTGCCCTGTTCGGCACCAGCTACTACGTGGTGCAGCGCACCTGCCAGACCCGCCTGATCTCCGACAGCATGGCCGCCTTCACCTTCTGGGGCTGGCAGGCGGTGATCGTCGGCGCGCTGATCACCCTGCCGATGGGCTTCACCACCACCAAGGAGTACGCCGAGCTCGAATGGCCGCTGGCGATCCTGCTGGCCATCGTCTGGGTCACCTACGCCCTGGTGTTCTTCGGCACCATCGTCAAGCGCAAGACCAAGCACATCTACGTCGGCAACTGGTTCTACGGCGCCTTCATCGTGGTCACCGCGATGCTGCACATCGTCAACCACATCTCGCTGCCGGTGAGCCTGTTCAAGTCCTACTCGGCCTACGCCGGGGCCACCGACGCGATGATCCAGTGGTGGTACGGCCACAACGCCGTGGGCTTCTTCCTCACCACCGGCTTCCTGGGGATGATGTACTACTTCGTGCCCAAGCAGGCCGAACGCCCGATCTACTCCTATCGCCTGTCGATCGTGCACTTCTGGGCGCTGATCACCCTGTACATCTGGGCCGGCCCCCACCACCTGCACTACACCGCGCTGCCGGACTGGGCGCAGTCGCTGGGCATGGTGATGTCGATCATCCTCCTGGCGCCGAGCTGGGGTGGCATGATCAACGGCATGATGACCCTGTCCGGCGCCTGGCATAAGCTGCGCACCGACCCGATCCTGCGCTTCCTCGTGGTGTCGCTGGCCTTCTATGGCATGTCCACCTTCGAAGGCCCGATGATGGCCATCAAGACGGTCAACTCGCTGTCGCACTACACCGACTGGACCATCGGCCACGTCCACGCCGGCGCCCTTGGCTGGGTGGCGATGATCTCGATCGGCGCGGTCTACCACATGATCCCGAAACTCTACGGCCGCCAGCAGATGCATAGCATCGGGCTGATCAACGCACACTTCTGGCTGGCAACCATCGGCACCGTGCTGTACATCGCCTCGATGTGGGTCAACGGCATCACCCAGGGCCTGATGTGGCGCGCCATCAACGACGACGGCACCCTCACCTACTCCTTCGTCGAAGCCCTGCAGGCCAGCCACCCGGGCTTCATCGTTCGCGCCCTGGGCGGTGCGTTCTTCGCCTCCGGCATGCTGCTGATGGCCTACAACGTGTACCGCACCGTACGCGCCGCCAACCCGGTGGAGGCTGAGGAAGCCACCAAGATCGTCGTTGTGGGAGCCCACTGATGAAGCATGAAGCAGTCGAGAAGAACATTGGCCTGATGGCCTTCTTCATGGTCATCGCCGTCAGCGTCGGCGGCCTGACCCAGATCGTCCCGCTGTTCTTCCAGGACGTCACCAACAAGCCGGTCGAGGGCATGAAGCCACGCACCGCGCTGGAGCTCGAAGGCCGCGACATCTACATCCGCGAAGGCTGCGTCGGTTGCCACTCGCAGATGATCCGCCCGTTCCGCGCCGAGACCGAGCGCTACGGCCACTACTCGGTGGCCGGCGAAAGCGTGTGGGACCACCCGTTCCTGTGGGGCTCCAAGCGCACCGGCCCGGACCTGGCCCGCGTCGGCGGGCGCTACTCGGACGACTGGCACCGCGCGCACCTGTACAACCCGCGCAACGTGGTGCCTGAGTCGAAAATGCCGTCGTACCCGTGGCTGGTCGAGCACAAGCTCGACGGCAAGGACACCGCCAAGAAGATGGAAGTGCTGCGCACCCTGGGTACCCCCTACACCGATGAAGACATCGCCGGCGCCGCCGACGCGGTCAAGGGCAAGACCGAGATGGACGCGCTCGTCGCGTACCTGCAAGGCCTTGGCACCCTCATCAAGAGCAAACGGTGACCGTGATGGATATCGGGATGATTCGCGGCCTGGGCACCGTCGTGGTGCTGGTGGCCTTCGTGGGCCTGGCGCTGTGGGTGTTCAGCCCACGGCGCAAGCGGGAATTCGACGAGGCAACGCAATTGCCGTTCGCGGACGACCCCGAAGCCACCCGTCACGTCGAGCAAGCACAAGCTTCTAGGAGCAAAAAACAATGACAACCTTCTGGAGTCTGTACGTCACCGTCCTGACCCTGGGCACCATCTTCGCCTTGACCTGGCTGCTGCTGTCGACCCGCCGGGGCCAGCGCGAAGAGATTACCGACGAAGTCGTCGGCCACGCATTCGACGGCATCGAGGAGTACGACAACCCCCTGCCGAAGTGGTGGTTCTGGCTGTTTGTCGGCACCGTCGTCTTCGCCCTCGGCTACCTGGTGCTCTACCCGGGCCTGGGCAACTGGAAAGGCATCCTGCCGGGCTACGCATACGTCGACAACGAAAAGAAGACCGAGTTTTCCAACGGCCAGGCCGGCTGGACCGGCGTGCACGAATGGGAAAAGGAAATGGCCAAGGCCGACGCCCGCTTCGGGCCGATCTTCGCCAAGTTCGCGGCCATGCCGCTGGAGGAAGTGGCCAAGGATCCGCAAGCCCTGAAGATGGGCGCGCGCCTGTTTGCCTCCAACTGCTCGGTATGCCACGGCTCCGATGCCCGCGGCGCCTACGGCTTCCCCAACCTGACCGACAACGACTGGCGCTGGGGCGGTGAACCAGAGACCATCAAGACCACCATCATGAACGGTCGCCATGGCGTGATGCCAGGCTGGGCCACGGTGATCGGCGAACAGGGGGTGGCCGATGTGGCGGCCTTCGTGCTGACCAACCTTGACGGCCGCAAGCTGCCCGAGGACGCCAAGGCCGACCCGGCCAAAGGCAAGGAAATCTTCGCCACCAACTGCGTGGCCTGCCACGGCCCCGAAGGCAAGGGCACCCCGGCGATGGGCGCGCCCAACCTGACCCACCCGCAGGCGTTCATCTACGGTTCGAGCTTCGCCCAGTTGCAACAGACCATCCGCTATGGTCGCCAGGGCCAGATGCCGGCCCAGGCGCAGATGCAGGGCAACGACAAGGTGCACCTGCTGGCGGCGTACGTGTACAGCCTGTCGCATCAGGAGCAACAGCAGGCAGCAAAGGCCGAGTAACCCATGGGAGCGGCGGTGCACCGCTGCGACTTGCCCCGCGATGGTCGCGAAGCTGGCGACGCCATCGCGGGGCAAGCCCGCTCCCACGCCCACTTACAGGGCAAAAAGCTCAGACGACTGACCTGAATCAATTGACACCCGCCATAACACGATTCACACCACGAACCCAACGCGACTAAGTGTCGCAGTGCGCCCCGCATGCGCCATCACAGGCGTATCATGGGCCGCAGAGCGCTAGCAGAACGCGCGAGACTGCGGCCGGCACGCACTGGCCGCGGCATTTCTCCACTGCCGTGGGACTTGATGATGAGCAAGCAAATTCCGGTACATGATGTCACCCCGCCTGCCAGCAAAGGGAAGGATTCCGTCGACCTCTACGCCTCGCGCGAAAAAATCTACACCCGCGCCTTCACCGGACTCTTTCGCAGGTTGCGGATGGTCGGCGGCGCTGCTCTGTTCCTGCTGTATTTCGGCACCGTCTGGCTGAACTGGGGCGGTCACCAGGCCGTGTGGTGGAACCTGCCCGAGCGCAAGTTCTACATCTTCGGCGCCACCATATGGCCACAGGACTTCATCCTGCTCTCGGGCATCCTCATCGTCGCCGCCTTCGGCCTGTTCTTCATCACCGTGTACGCCGGTCGGGTCTGGTGCGGCTACACCTGCCCGCAGAGCGTGTGGACCTGGGTGTTCATGTGGTGCGAGAAAGTCACCGAGGGCGACCGCAACCAGCGCATGAAGCTCGACAAGGCGCCCATGAGCGCCAACAAGTTCCTGCGCAAGCTGGCCAAGCACAGCCTGTGGCTGTTGATCGGCTTCGTCACCGGCATGACCTTCGTCGGCTATTTCTCGCCGATCCGCGAGCTGGCCATCGAGTTCTTTACCGGCCAGGCCGATGGCTGGGCCTACTTCTGGGTCGGTTTCTTCACCCTGGCCACCTATGGCAACGCCGGTTGGCTGCGCGAGCAGGTGTGCATCTACATGTGCCCGTACGCGCGCTTCCAGAGCGTGATGTTCGACAAGGACACCCTGATCGTTTCCTATGACCCGCGCCGCGGCGAGACCCGCGGCCCGCGCAAGAAGGACATCGACTACAAGGCCAAGGGTTTGGGCGACTGCATCGACTGCACCATGTGCGTACAGGTCTGCCCCACCGGCATCGACATCCGTGACGGCCTGCAGATCGAGTGCATCGGCTGCGCCGCCTGCATCGACGCCTGCGACAGCATCATGGACAAGATGAACTACCCCAAGGGCCTTATCAGCTACACCACCGAGCACAACCTGTCCGGGCAGAAGACCCACATGCTGCGCCCGCGCCTGATCGGCTATGCCTTGGTGCTGTTGGTGATGATAGGCGCCCTGGTGACCGCCTTCGCCACCCGTTCGCTGGTGGGCTTCGACGTGGCCAAGGACCGCGTGCTCTATCGCGAGAACGCACAAGGACGGATAGAGAACGTCTACAGCCTCAAGGTGATGAACAAGGATCAGCGCGACCACATTTACGTGCTCGACGCCGCCGGCCTGCCCGACCTCAAACTCGAGGGCCAGCGTGAGATCCGTGTGGCCGCCGGCGATATCGTCAACCTGCCAGTGCAGTTGTCGGTCGCACCGGAACAGCTGCCCTCGACCACCAACGAAATCACCTTCATCCTCAAGGACGCCGACGACGGCGCCAGCCAGGTTGAAGCCAAGAGCCGCTTCATCGGCCCACAGATCCGCTGAGAGAGAACCTAGACAATGCCTGCCGCCACCGCCGCCAGCCCCTGGTACAAGCACCTCTGGCCCTGGATCATCATCGGCATCCTGGCCACCTCGGTATGCCTGAGCCTGACCATGGTCAGCATCGCCGTGCGCAACCCGGACAACCTGGTCAACGACAACTACTATGAGGCCGGCAAAGGCATCAACCGCTCGCTGGACCGTGAACTGCTGGCCCAGACCCTCAACCTCAAGGCCAGCGTGCACCTGGACGAGCTGACCGGCGAAGTCGAAGTGCGCCTGACCGGCAACAGCGACCCGCAGGTGCTGGAGCTGAACCTGATCTCGCCGACCCAGCCGGCCAAGGACCGCAAGGTGCAGCTGGCACGCACCGAGCCAGGCCGCTATGTCGGCCAGCTGGACGACAAGGTCGACGGCCGGCGCTTCGTCGAACTGCTCGGCAGCCAGGACGACCATGTGTGGCGGTTGTTCGAGGAGGAGAAGGTCGAGCATGGGGTAACCTTGCAACTGGGCGATGAAGCCATTCAAGGGGCCGAGCACCAGTAACAACGACACACCACACCTCGTGGGGGCGGGCCTGAAAACCAGCATTCCAGGCCCATCGCGGGGCAAGCCCGCTCCCACGAACCCGCTGTAGCACGAAGAGATGTCGATGAGCCAACCCACCCCCTGCTACCACTGCGCCCTGCCCGTTCCCGCCGGCAGCCGCTTCACCGCTGTGGTGCTAGGTGAGGCCAGGGCATTCTGCTGCCCAGGCTGCCAGGCAGTGGCAGAGTCCATCGTCGCCGGGGGCCTGGAGCACTACTACCAGCACCGCAGCGACACCAGCGCCAACCCCGAGGCCCTGCCCCGTCAACTCCAGGACGAGCTGGCCCTGTACGACCGCAGCGACGTGCAGCAAACCTTCGTGCGCCATGACGGCCAAATGGCCGAGGCCACCCTGCTGGTCGAGGGCATCAGTTGCGCTGCCTGCGGCTGGTTGATCGAAAAGCACCTGCGCACCCTGCCCGGCGTCGCCGATGCCCGCCTGAACCTGTCCAACCATCGCCTGCTGGTCAACTGGGACGACCAGCAACTGCCACTGTCGCAGTTGCTGGCTGGGCTGCGCCGCATCGGCTACGCCGCCCACCCCTACCAGCCCGACCAGGCTGCCGAACAGCTGGCCCGGGAAAATCGCAGCGCCCTGCGTCGCCTGGGCGTGGCCGGGCTGCTGTGGTTCCAGGCGATGATGGCGACCATGGCCACCTGGCCGGAATTCAACATCGACCTGTCGCCCGAGCTGCACACCATCCTGCGCTGGGTCGCGCTGTTCCTCACCACACCCATCGTGTTCTACAGCTGCGCACCATTCTTCAAGGGCGCGGCCCGCGACCTGCGCACCCGTCACCTGACCATGGACCTGTCGGTGTCGCTGGCCATCGCCCTGGCCTACTGCGCCGGGATCTGGACCGCCATCACCGGCCACGGCGAGCTGTATTTCGACACCGTGGGCATGTTCGCCCTGTTCCTGCTCACCGGCCGCTACCTGGAGCGCCGTGCCCGCGAACGCACCGCCGCGGCCACCGCGCAGCTGGTCAACCTGCTGCCGGCGTCGTGCCTGCGCCTGGACGCCAACGGCCAGGGCGAGCGCATCCTGCTCGGCGAACTGCAGTGCGGCGACCGCGTGCAGGTGCTACCTGGGGCCGTCATCCCGGCCGACGGGCTCATCGTCGACGGCCGCTCCAGCGTCGACGAATCACTGCTGACCGGTGAGTACCTGCCCCTGCCGCGCCGCGTCGGCGACCGGGTGACCGGTGGCACCCTCAACGTCGAAAGCACGCTGACGGTCGAGGTCCAGGCCCTGGGCCAGGATTCGCGCCTGTCGGCCATCGTCCGCCTGCTGGAGCGCGCCCAATCGGAAAAACCGCGCCTGGCGGAAATCGCCGACCGCGCCTCGCAATGGTTCCTGCTGTTCACCCTGGTCGCCGCCGCGGTGATCGGTGTCGTCTGGTGGCAGCTCGATGCGCCCCGGGCGTTCTGGATCGTCCTGGCCATGCTGGTCGCCACCTGCCCCTGCGCCCTGTCGCTGGCCACCCCTACCGCCCTCACCGCCGCCACCGGCAGCCTGCACAAGCTCGGCCTGCTGGTGACCCGCGGGCATGTGCTCGAAGGCCTCAACCAGATCGACACGGTGATCTTCGACAAGACCGGCACCCTCACCGAAGGCCGGCTGGCCCTGCGCAGCATCCGCCCGCTGGGCCGACTGGACGCTGACCAATGCCTGGCGCTGGCGGCGGCGTTGGAGAACCGCTCCGAACACCCCATCGCCCGTGCCTTCGGTCGCGCAGCGCAAGCGGCTGAAACCGTCACCGCCGTGCCTGGGCTGGGCCTGGAAGGCATGCTGGCAAGCCAGCGCCTGCGTATCGGCCAGGCGACCTTCGTCTGCGCACTCAGCGGCGCCGAGGTACCCACCGTGCCGGAGCCACACGGGCAATGGCTGCTGCTCGGGGACCGGCAAGGGCCACTGGCCTGGTTCGGCCTGGATGACCACCTGCGCGACGACGCCCAGGACCTGGTGACGGCCTGCAAGGCACGCGGCTGGAGCACGCTGCTGCTGTCCGGCGACAGTTCGCCGATGGTCGCGCAGGTGGCCGCGCAACTGGGCATCGACCAGGCCGTCGGCGGCCTGCGTCCGGATGACAAGCTCGCCCGCCTGAAAACGCTGCAAGGCGAAGGGCGCAAGGTGCTGATGCTTGGCGACGGCGTCAACGATGTACCGGTGCTGGCCGCCGCCGACATCAGCATCGCCATGGGCAGCGCCACGGACCTGGCCAAGACCAGCGCCGACGCGGTGCTGCTGTCCAACCGCCTGCAGGCGCTGGTGCAGGCCTTCGACCTGGCCCGCCGGACCCGCCGCAACATTATCGAGAACCTGCTTTGGGCGACGCTGTACAATGGCCTCATGCTGCCGTTCGCCGCGCTCGGCTGGATCACACCGGTGTGGGCGGCAATCGGCATGTCGGTCAGTTCGCTGATCGTGGTGCTCAACGCCTTGCGCCTGACCCGGCTGCCCTTCGCAGCAGCCTCCGTCGTGCGTGAGCCGGTGTCGCTCGAAAGGAAACCGCTATGCCCGCCCTCTACGTGATGATCCCCGCCGCCCTGCTGCTGGTCGGCATCGCTGTGTACATCTTCTTCTGGGCAGTGGACAGCGGCCAGTACGACGACCTGGAAGGCCCGGCCCACAGCATCCTGTTCGATGACCAGGACCCCTGCCACCAGGCGGCCGTGAAGCCTGAGGGCGAAAAGCCCAAAGACCAGGACACGATCCCGCGTGCCTGAACTGATCCCCCTGCTGGGCTCGGCGCTGGTCCTGGGCCTGCTCGGTGGCGGCCATTGCCTGGGCATGTGCGGCGGCCTGATGGGCGCGCTGACCCTGGCCATCCCCCCCGAGCAGCGCAGCCGGCGCCTGCGCCTGCTGCTGGCCTACAACCTCGGGCGTATCCTCAGCTATGCCGCCGCCGGCTTGCTGCTGGGCCTGGCTGGCGTGGCCCTGGCCAGCAGCCCGCTGGCGACCGGTTTGCGGGTCGCGGCCGCGTTGCTGCTGATCGCCATGGGCCTGTACCTGGCCGGCTGGTGGAGCGGCCTGACCCGTATCGAGGCACTCGGGCGCGGGCTTTGGCGGCACGTGCAGCCGCTGGCCACCCGTTTGCTGCCAGTGTCCAGCCTGCCCCGAGCCTTGCTGCTCGGCGCCCTGTGGGGCTGGTTGCCGTGCGGCCTGGTGTACAGCACCCTGCTGTGGGCGGCGAGCCAGGGCGACGCACTGCACAGCGCTGCGCTGATGCTGGCGTTCGGCCTGGGCACCTGGCCGGTGCTGCTGGCCACGGGGCTCGCCGCAGAGCGCTTCGGCGCTCTGTTGCGCAATCGCGGGGTACGCATGGCCGGTGGCATGCTGGTTATCCTGTTTGGTTTGTGGACGCTGCCTGGCCCGCATCAGCACTGGTTGATGGGACACTGATCGCGGGGCAAGCCCGCTCCCACGCCAGGCTTGCAACAGGGTCGCCAACTCACCTTGATACAAATCAACACGACTTCTTACATCCGCCCCTAGACTCCGGACACTGCAGCTCTATCCGGGGATTACCCACATGCTCGACGACCTACGCTGGGACGCCGACCTGATTCGTCGCTACGATCTGGCCGGGCCACGCTACACCTCCTATCCAACCGCCGTGCAACTGCACGGCGAAGTGGGCTCGTTCGACCTGCTCCACGCCTTGCGCGAGAGCCGCCGCGCCACACGCCCCCTGTCGCTGTACGTGCACGTGCCGTTCTGCGCCAACATCTGCTACTACTGCGCCTGCAACAAGGTCATCACCAAGGACCGTGGCCGCGCCGCGCCCTACCTGCAACGCCTGGAGCAGGAAATCCAGCTGATCGCCTGCCACCTCGACCCTAAACAAGTTGTTGAGCAACTGCACTTCGGTGGCGGTACGCCGACCTTCCTGAGTCATGTGGAACTGCGCCAGCTGATGGCCACCCTGCGCCAGCACTTCCACCTGCTGGACGATGATTCCGGCGACTACGGTATCGAAATCGACCCACGCGAGGCCGATTGGTCGACCATGGGCCTGCTGCGCGAGCTGGGCTTCAACCGCGTCAGCCTCGGCGTGCAGGATCTGGACCCCGCCGTGCAGCGCGCGGTCAACCGCCTGCAAAGCCTGGAGCAGACCCGCACCCTGATCGAAGCGGCGCGCACCCTGCAGTTCCGCTCGATCAACCTGGACCTGATCTACGGCCTGCCCAAGCAGACACCGGAAGGTTTCGCCCGCACCGTCGAAGAAGTGATCCGCCTGCAGCCCGACCGTTTGTCGGTGTTCAACTACGCGCACCTGCCCGAACGCTTCATGCCCCAGAGACGCATCGACAGCAGCGACCTGCCAGCTCCGGCGGCCAAACTGGAAATGTTGCACGCCACCATCGACCAACTGACCGCCGCTGGCTACCGCTACATCGGCATGGACCATTTCGCCCTGCCCGACGACGAGCTGGCCATCGCCCAGGAAGAAGGCACACTGCAACGCAACTTCCAGGGCTACACCACCCACGGCCACTGCGACCTGATCGGCCTGGGCGTGTCGGCGATCAGCCAGATCGGCGACCTCTACTGCCAGAACAGCAGCGACCTCAACACCTACCAGGACACCCTCTCCACCGCGCAACTGGCGACCCAGCGCGGCCTGATGTGCAACCAGGACGATCGCCTGCGCCGGGCGGTAATCCAGCAATTGATCTGCCACTTCGAACTGGATTTCGAAGCGATCGAACAGGCCTTCACCATCGATTTTCGCGGCTACTTCAAGGAGCAGTGGCCGCAACTGCAGGCCATGCAACGCGACGGCCTGATCAGCCTGGACGCCAAGGGCATCCGCATCCTGCCGGCCGGCCGCCTGCTGGCGCGCTCGGTGTGCATGGTATTCGACGCTTACCTCGCGCAGCAGAATCGCCAGCGTTTCTCGCGGGTGATCTGAGGCGATTGAGGCGTTTCACCGCATGGACAGACCGCCTTTCGAGGCACACTATGGACAGTTGAACGGTGTCGGGACACACCTTCCACACCGCTGCTAGCGTGCACCAAAAATGCGCACACTGGCCTACAGCCCATGCCGCGGGTTATCCTTACGGCTTATGTGTGCTTTCCCACAAGGATCGAAAGAAATGTCCGAGCCAGTAAAACTGCGCCCACACAACCAGGCCCACTGCAAGGATTGCAGCCTGGCCCCCCTGTGCCTGCCCCTGTCCCTGAACCTGGAAGACATGGACGCACTGGATGAAATCGTCAAACGCGGCCGCCCGCTGAAGAAAGGCGAGTTCCTGTTCCGCCAGGGTGACAATTTCGGCTCGGTCTACGCAGTACGTTCCGGTGCCCTCAAGACCTTCAGCCTCAGCGACAGCGGCGAGGAGCAGATCACTGGCTTCCACCTGCCCAGCGAGCTGGTCGGCCTGTCCGGCATGGACACCGAGGCCTACCCGGTGTCGGCCCAGGCCCAGGAAACCACCTCGGTGTGCGAGATCCCCTTCGAGCGCCTGGATGAACTCTCGGTACAGCTGCCGCAGCTGCGCCGCCAGCTGATGCGGGTGATGAGCCGCGAGATCCGCGACGACCAGCAGATGATGCTGCTGTTGTCGAAGAAGACCGCCGACGAGCGCATCGCCACCTTCCTGGTCAACCTGTCGGCGCGCTTCCGCGCCCGTGGTTACTCGGCCAACCAGTTCCGCCTGAGCATGTCGCGCAACGAGATCGGCAACTACCTGGGCCTGGCGGTGGAAACCGTGTCGCGGGTGTTCACCCGCTTCCAGCAGAACGGCCTGCTCAAGGCCGAGGGCAAGGAAGTGCACATTCTCGATCCGATCCAGCTGTGCGCGCTGGCCGGTGGTGCACTCGAGGTCTGACCGCCGCGCTAAAAGGGTATACTGACGCGGAGTTTTTCCAGGATACCCGCCCCATGCACAGCGACACCTTCGACCTCAAAGCCCTGATCCGCCCGGTAGTGGACTTCCCCAAG
The DNA here is from genome assembly GCF_021283165.2 of Pseudomonas soli. NCBI lineage: Bacteria > Pseudomonadati > Pseudomonadota > Gammaproteobacteria > Pseudomonadales > Pseudomonadaceae > Pseudomonas > Pseudomonas soli. The sequence goes on along the minus strand of NZ_CP128543.1, from coordinate 1,991,863 downwards.
CCGGGCGTGATCTTCCGCGACATCACCCCGCTGTTCCAGTCGCCGCGCGGGCTGCGCTATGTCGCCGACCAGTTCATCGAGCGCTATGTCGAGGCCGAGTTCAGCCATATCGGCGCCATGGACGCGCGAGGCTTCCTGATCGGCTCGATCATCGCCCACCAGCTGAACAAGCCGCTGATCCTGTTCCGCAAGCAGGGCAAGCTGCCGGCCGACGTGCTGTCCGAGGGCTATCAGACCGAATACGGCGAGGCCTTCCTGGAAGTGCATGCCGACAGCCTCTGCGACGGCGACTCGGTATTGATCTTCGATGACTTGATTGCCACCGGCGGCACCCTGCTGGCCGCGGCCAACCTGGTGCGCCGCACCGGCGCCCAGGTCTTCGAGGCGGCGGCGATCATCGACCTGCCGGAGCTGGAAGGCTCGCGTCGCCTGCAGGCGGCCGGCGTGCCGACCTTCTGCCTGACCGAGTTTTCCCTGAGCGAATACTGAGTTCGCTTTCAAAACGATCGCGGTGCGCCGATGCGACTGGCCCCGCGATGCGTTTACAGGTTTACAACGTGATTGGCCTGCGCCCGGCAAATGCATGGGCCAGCGTCCCGCCATCTACCAATTCCAGCTCGCCACCCAACGGCACACCATGGGCGATGCGCGTGGCAGTCAGGCCCTTCTCGGCCAGCAGCTGGGCAATGTAGTGCGCCGTCGCCTCCCCTTCCACCGTGGGGTTGGTGGCCAGGATCACCTCACTGAAGGTGCCCTGCTCCTCGATCCGCGCCATCAGCTGTGGAATGCCGATGGCATCCGGCCCCAGCCCGTCCAACGGCGAGAGGTGCCCCTTGAGCACGAAGTAGCGACCGCGATAGCCGGTCTGCTCCACCGCGTACACATCCACCGGCCCCTCGACCACGCACAGTTGCGTGTCATCACGGCGCGGGTCGGCGCATTGCGGGCACAGTTCCTGCTCGGTCAAGGTCCGGCACTGGCGGCAATGACCGACGCCTTCCATGGCCTGGCTCAGGGCCTGAGCCAGGCGCGTGCCGCCACTGCGGTCGCGCTCCAGCAGTTGCAGGGCCATGCGTTGGGCGGTTTTCTGACCGACGCCGGGCAGGATGCGCAGGGCGTCGATCAGTTGGCGGATCAGGGGGCTGAAGCTCATGTGTGCAGGCCTGCCAATTCAGGAAACAGAATGAACAAGGGAGCAACGACCGTCGGGCCGTTGCTCCCCATTTGAAGCCAGAAACCGATCAGAACGGCATCTTGAAACCAGGCGGCAGCTGCATGCCTGCGGTCATGCCACCCATCTTTTCCTGGCTGCTCTGCTCGATCTTGCGCACGGCGTCGTTCAGCGCGGCGGCGATCAGGTCCTCGAGCACTTCCTTGTCGTCAGCGTCGGTCGACATCAGGCTCTGGTCGATGCTGACGCGCTTGACGTCGTGGCGACCGGTCATCACCACACTGACCAGGCCGCCACCGGACTGGCCAGTGACTTCCGCATTGGCCAGCTCTTCCTGCATCTTCTGCATCTTTTCCTGCATCTGCTGGGCCTGCTTCATCAGGCCGGCCATGCCACCTTTCATCATGGGGTATACCTCGATTGGGTCATGTGATGCGGCCCGGCACAGGGCCGGCCGCATGGTTATCCGTTCATTGGCCCTGGCTGGCCAGGGCGTCTACAGGCTCAATAGTATCCTCCCTGACCGTCGCACCGAACTGCCGGATCATCTGCTGGATGAGCGGATCCTGTTCGATCGACACCACGGCGTCATGCTGGCGCTCGGCGCGCTTGCGCGAGGCGGCCTGGGCCGGGGTTTCCTGCTCGGGGCGGATCAGCTCGATCTTCAGGCGGATCTCGCGGCCCAGTTGCTGGTTCAGTGCGTCGTTCAGCCTGCGCTGCTGCGTCGAGTTGAACAGCGCGCCCTGCCCCGGGTCCAGGTGCAACAGCCAGTCATCACCCTCGGCGGCGATCAGCGTACAGTTTGCGGCGATGTTGCCTGTCATACCGGAGACAGGCAACTGTGGGAATAATTCCAGCCATTGCAGGGCCAGGCCGGTCGCGGGCATGGCCGCCGGCAGTGGCTCCGGCGCCTGGGCAGGCGCCTCTTCCTGGACGTGCTCGGCCAGCTCGTCCAGGTAGCTGAAGCCGACCGGGTCGCTGTCGGGTGCGTAGTAGTCCTCGTCCGCCGGCGGCTCGTCGTCACGCTCCATGCCCGCCGGGCTGTAGGCCGACGGGTCGAACGGCGGTTCGTCATCGTACGGCTGCTGGGTGGCGGCCTCGACCGCGGGTGCCGGCTCGGGCAACTGCTCGGGCGCAACCGGCGCCGGAGTGGCAACCGGCTCCTCCCACGGCAGATCGATGACCTCCTCGACGGGCTGCGGCTCGGGCTCGGGCTGCGCTGGCGCTTGCGGCGCCTCGACAACCTCGGCAACGGGCGGCACCTCGACGACTGGCGGCTCAGCCTGTATGGATGGCTCAGCCACGGGCAGCGGCGCGGCCACTTCAGCGACAGGACTGGCGGCAACGGACGGCGCCACGGCCACAGCCGCTGCCGCCACTGGTTGGGTCGGATCAGCTGTGGCCTGGCTGATCCCCGTCGGCTTTAGTACCGGCCTCGGTGCGTCGTCGCTATCGGCCGGGCGGAACGCCAGCATCCGCAGCAGGACCATCTCGAAACCGCCGCGCGGGTCCGGCGCCAATGGCAGGTCACGGCGGCCGATCAACCCCATCTGGTAGTAGAACTGCACGTCTTCGGCCGGCAGGGCCTGGGCCAACGCCAGCACGCGGTCACGGTCGCCCTGGCCGTTGTCCACCGCCTCCGGCAGGGCCTGGGCGATGGCCACACGGTGCAGCACATTGAGCATTTCCGACAGCACGCCGTTCCAGTCCGGGCCTTGCTCGGCCAGGTCACGCACCGCGGCCAGCAGCGCCCGGGCATCGCCTTCGAGCAGGGCCTGGAGCACGCCATACACCTGGCCGTGATCGAGGGTACCGAGCATCGCCCGCACGTCGGCGGCCAGCACCCGCCCCTCGCCAAAGGCGATGGCCTGGTCGGTCAGGCTCATGGCGTCGCGCATGGAGCCGTCGGCGGCGCGGCCGAGCAACCACAGGGCATCCTCCTCGAACGGCACGTTCTCGGCGCCCAGCACGTGGGTCAGGTGCTCGACCACGCGCTCCGGGCTCATGTTCTTCAGCGAGAACTGCAGGCAGCGCGACAGGATGGTCGCCGGCAGTTTCTGCGGGTCGGTGGTGGCGAGGATGAACTTGACGTAGGGCGGCGGCTCTTCCAGCGTCTTCAACAGGGCGTTGAACGAGTGGGTGGAGAGCATGTGCACTTCGTCGATCAGGTAGACCTTGAAGCGCCCGCGGCTCGGCGCGTACTGCACGTTGTCGAGCAGCTCGCGGGTGTCCTCGACCTTGGTGCGGCTGGCAGCGTCGATCTCGATCAGATCGACGAAACGGCCCTCATCGATCTCCCGGCATACCGAGCAGGTGCCGCACGGCGTCGAGGTGATGCCGGTCTCGCAGTTCAGGCACTTGGCGATGATCCGCGCAATGGTGGTCTTGCCCACGCCCCGGGTCCCGGTGAACAGGTAGGCATGGTGCAGGCGCTGGTTGTCCAGGGCGTTGATCAAAGCCTTGAGCACATGGGTCTGGCCGACCATTTCGCGGAACGAGCGCGGACGCCATTTACGTGCAAGAACCTGATAACTCATCAAAAAACCATCGTGACCGGAGCGGGCGGAAAGAGCGCTAATGCTAGCGGAGCGGGGCCAAAATTGCACCCTGCCGATCTCGTCTAAGCTCAGTGACGGGCACACGGACGACGGATCAGGGAGGATGAGGCGTGCGGCGAGTCCTGGCCACCCTGTCATTTTGGATATCGTTGTGGGCTACCCACGGCGTGGCGCAACCGCCGGTGTTGCGCTTCTCCATCGCCGAAAGCTGGAGCATGCCGCTGATGCGCATCGAGGACCAGCAGCCGGCGGAAGGCATCCTGCTGGAGCTGATGCAGGCCATCGCCCGGGAGGTCGATGCCCGCCCCCAATACCATGTGCTGGCCCGCCTGCGCCTGCAGGAGGCGATGCAGGCCGGCGAAATCGACGTACGCTGCTACGTTTCCACGCGATGGCTGACCGATCGGCCCGGCGACTATCTCTGGAGCATCCCGCTCATCGAGCAGCGCGACCTGCTGGTCGGCCGCCCCGGCGACAGCGGCCCCGTCAGCCCGGACGCACTGCCACCCCAGGCCATCGGCACCGTGCTCGGCTACACCTACCCCACGCTCGAGCCGCTGTTCAGCCAGGCCCGCCTGCAGCGCGAAGATAGCCGCAATCAATTGCTGGTCCTGCAGAAACTCCAGGTCGGGCGCTTGCGCCATGCCGTGAGCAACCAGCTGTCGCTGCAATGGTACAACCGCTCCCTACCGCCGGCTCGACACCTGCAGCCCCTGGCCGTGCTTGAAGAACAGGCGCTGGGCTGCATGGTGCGCAACGACCCCCAACTGCCGACCCAAGGCGTGCTCAGGGCGCTGGTGCGGATCAGGGAGTCCGGGGAGATGCAGCGGATCGTCGAGCGTTATACCGAGCCCCATCCGTTCGCAGGTGATGACAGCCCTCAGTTACCCGCAGCCGCGACACCCAATGCCGCCAGGTAGAGGCCCAAACCGAACACGCAGTGCGTCGCCAGGGTGCGCAGGCAGCTCTTCAGGGGCGCGGGTGTGTTCGTCGCGAAATACCCGGCTCCCAACGCAGGTTGCACCACGCACAACGGCACGAGCACCGAGACCACCCCGAACAGCAAGGCTGGCCACAGTGTCGGCCCGCGCAACCACCCCTCCCCTGCAATAGCCGCCAGCAGCGCCGCGAACACCAGCCCAGTGGCGTAGTGAAGCAACCAGCCCCACGCCAGCTCCCCCCTGACCGGCGCAGCCTTGCCGATCGCCGCATGCCGCCAGCGCCCTTCGCGCAGGTGCCCCGCCCAGCGCCCGACCATGGCGTAGTTCAGGGTGGTGACGCCCAGATACCTGAGCAACACGGTCCACAGGTCCATGACCAGGGTGGCGCCGATGCCGATGAACAGGATGGAAAGCACAAGCGAGGAGATGGTCATGATGAGAGCCCTTGGCAGATTGACGGAAAGGTCGATGCCAAGCAGCATGCAAGTTGAAGTCAACTTCAAGTCAAGAGGGGTTGCAATGGACATTGCCGATGTCGCCAGGCGCACCGGAGTGCCGGCGTCGACATTGCGTTACTACGCGAACAAGGGCTTGCTCAGATCACTGGCCAGCCATGGGCAACGCCGCCAGTTCCCGCCAGACACCCCCGAGCGCCTGGCGTTGATCGCGCTGGGACAGGCGGCTGGCTTTTCGCTGGACGAAGTAGCCGCCATGCTTGACGAGCAAATGGTCGACCGCGAGTTGCTGCTGGCCAAGGCCGACGAGATCGACCGCCGGATCAAACGGCTGCAGGCGATGAGCAAGGGGTTGCGCCATGCGGCGCAGTGCCCCGAGGAGAGCCATCTGCAATGCCCGACCTTTCAGCGGCTGATGCAGGTGTCGGCCAGCCAGGGCAGGCGTGGAGGCCTCAGTAGCCGTGCAACTCGCGGAACGGCTGGCCCTTGTGGTAGTTGATCCACTCTTCCACGTCATACGGCAGGTACAGCTGCCGACGCGCCCGCGACAGGGCGATATACACTGCGCAGATCCGCGCATCGAAGGCGTAGGCGTCCTTGAAGCGGTCGGTGGTCATCAGTTCCGGTGTCAGCAGCACCTGATCGAACTCCAGGCCGCCAGCCTCCTCGGCCATCAACAGTATCAGGCTGTCGGGCCTTGCAGCGATGCGCGCGTCCAGCAGAGTCAGGTCCGCAAGCTTGAAACCCGCCTCAAGGCGCTCCTCGACCCAGAGGAACGCGGCATCGAACCGCTCGGACTCACGCACCTGCTGCCAGTCGAGCAGGTGCGCGAAGTACGGATGCGGCCCTTCGGCATCCTGCCCCGGCGCATAGAACGCAGCCCTGAACAGGCCGATCGCGGTGGCCATGAAGCGGCGCATCTGCGGCCAATCGGGGAAATTCAACAAGCAGTTGGACTTGGCCAACTCCATGGCCCAGCGCATCGTGTCCCAGCGCGAGGCGGTCAGCACCACGCAGCCCTCTGGCGGGACGAACCCTTCGGGGAAGTGCTCGATGCCGACATCGACATGGCGCGCAGCTTCGAAGGCAACCTTGGACTTCTTCGAATGCACGCCGATCAACGGGTTGATCAGGCGTTCCACCTTGGGCCCGCAACGCACGGCAAAGGCCATGTCCTTCTGGCGCACCTGACGCTCGCGCCTGACCACCTCGCCGGAGGCCTTCTGGTACTCGTCGCCCAGGGTGATCAGCACCTGGCGACCCCGCTCGATAACCTGCAGCAGCGAGGCCGGCACGTCCTGGCTCTCGTCGATGATCACGTGGCTGAAACGCCCCGGCACGCTGCAACCAGCCAGGCTCGCTCGCTTGAGCAGCAGCAACGCCTCGAACCCGGTCTGCGCGCCCCAGGCCGGTTGCGCCTCCAGGTAGCGCCATAGCCGGCTGGCGTACTCGAGCAGGACCTGAGCATCGACGCCGGACAGTGCTTGGCGAAAATACGGCAGATGACGATTCGACAGGCTGTAATCCCGTGAATCGCAGTAGTTGCGCAGCACTTCCAGGCAGATATTCAGGGCATGCTCGGCGTCGTACTGGCGCAAGCCGACGATCCCCAGTTCCTCGGCCAGCCTGCGCTTGCCAGGGCCGCGCTGCGCCGTCCGGGCGGAAACTGACCGGGTATCCTTGAGCAGGGCCCGGGCGAACTGGCCGAAGGTCATGCCGACTTTGGCCTGCTCATCCAGCCCCATGCGCCGACGCAAGGTGCCGAGCTTCGCCGGCGTGCGTGCCAGGGCCAGCACCCGGCCACGGGGCAGGCAGTCCATCAGCGCGCCAAGCAGGTAGCTCTTGCCGATCCCGGCATAGCCCTGCACGTGGATGTCTTCGTCGAGGTTGGCCTGGATGACCTTGAGCAGCTTGTCCTGCTCGACGGTTAGCCAGCGCTCGCTGTCGAAACCGGTGGTCACCCGCTGGCTGAACGGGTTGTCCCTGTGATGCAGGCGTATGCGGTAGTCGAAATCCCACTTGCCATCGGCCAGCAGGTATTCCCGCGCCTGAACCTGCTCCACGTCGAGCAGACGCAGCTTCGAACCCTTGATCACCTCAAGGCCGAAATAGAGCTTGCGCGCATCGAACAGCCTACGGGCCTCGGACAACAACCCCACGCCAGGCGAATGCGCGCCATCGACCGCCCATGCCAACAGCTTGCCCAGCACCTTCTCCGCCGCCCGCGCATCGACCTGGCCTTGTGCCTGCGCCAGGTTCTGTATTACCAGCACCGCCGCCAGCTCCGGCTCGCTCAGAGCGCCGAGCGCAGACGCGCCGTCGGCCAGCAAGGCCTGGCACACCTCTGCGGTGACCGGCAAGTACACGGGATGGGAAAAGTCGAAGTGCTCGGGCTGCATGTCGCTACGTGTCCGCAGATCACTCAAGGTTTGTCGGATTCAGCGGTCTGCCCCACCACCAGCTCGAAACGGTAGGCACCCAAGGACCCAGCCATGTCGCCGGGATAACTGCCACCCGCCTGCGGTGCGTCAAGCATGTCATCTAGCTCATGCAGGGCGAGCTCCAGCAGCTTGCGCAAGTCCCGCACCGAGCGCGCCGACACCTGCAGCTCCAAGGCCACCGCATCAGCCTTCACCGCCGCTGGCGGAGCCGCATCCTCGAGGATGCGCTCGTGCTCTTCTTCCATCTGGTCGAGCACCTGCGACAGCTCCAGCACACGCTCGGGGCTGGCGGCCATCTGATCCTTGATTTCCAGGCGGCGCATTTGCCACTCGCGAATCTTCTGACGGGTGAGGTCGTCGACATGTTCCACGGTCGCTATCTCCTGGCTGAATGGGTCGACACGATGGGATGCATGATAAGGCGCTGCGCGGGATCGTGCAGGCGGAAAACAGTGCGAGGGTGTAAAGAAACGCGTCTGATATGCGACGCCTGACAGGTACGCCGGAAAAAACCCTGCGCCCAAAATGGAGGCGGCCCCACCAGCCACACCCCGGCACTCGATGTTCCCGCTATGGCTGCTCCCTTCCGGGCCTGACCAGGTTAACGGGTAATCAATGCGGGGGGACCGATGGGGCCACCACGACGGCTCGCCAGCTGACGAGCCGCGCCATTGTACAACGCCAGGGCGAAGTTACAACCTTTGATCGTGAAAAAACCATCATTTCTCAAGGACTTGTGGCAAATCCATCGTAGGGAGAACCCGACCCTAGGTGCAATCACCCGTGGGAGCGGGCTTGTCCCGCGACAAGGCCACCGGCCTCAGACGTCGATTCCACGCTCCGCAAGGAACGCCACGAACGCCTCCTCGTCCATTACCGCCACGCCCAGCTCGCTGGCCTTGGCCAGCTTGGAACCCGCGCCGGGCCCGGCCACCACGCAATGGGTCTTGCCGGATACTGAACCCGCCACCTTGGCTCCCAGGCTTTCCAGCTTTTCCTTGGCGATATCGCGGCTCATGCGCTCCAAGGTACCGGTTAGCACCCAGGTCTGGCCAGCCAGGGGCAAACCCTCGGCGGATTTCTTCTCGCACGACCAGTGCATGCCGAAGTCCAGCAACTGGGCTTCGATGGCACGGGCCAACTGCTGGTTGGCCTCGACCTTGAAGAACTCGCGCACCCCGTCGGCGGCTTTGGTGTTCAGGGCCTGGCGCAAGTCGATGCCATCGGCGGCGATGATCTTGTCCAGGGTGCCCAGCTTGTCTACCAGCTTCTCGGCGCCGGTCGGGCCGACCGACGGGATATCGAGCTTGGCGAGCATCCCGGCCAGGGTGGTGCTGGCGGCGAACTCGGCGCCCAGCCCACCTTCATCCTGCAGTTGCATACCGCTGTCCAGCAGTTGCTTGATCACCGCACGGTTGTGCTCGTCCTCGAAGAAGTTATGGATCTCGTAGGCGACTTCCAGGCCGATGTCCGGCAGGTAGGTCAGCACCTGGGGCAGCGCCACCTGCACCCGCGCCAGGCTGCCCAGGGAGCGGGCCAGGACCTTGGCGGTCTCCTCGCCGACATCGGGGATGCCCAGGGCGTAGATGAAACGCGCCAGGCTCGGGCGCTTGCTGGCCTCGATGGCTTCGAGCAGCTTGCGACTGGAGACCTCGGCAAAGCCTTCAAGGGCGACCACTTGCTCGAACTCCAACTTGTAGAGGTCGGCCGGCGAGCGGATCAGGTTCTCATCGACCAGTTGCTCGACACTCTTTTCGCCCAGGCCATCAATGTCCATGGCCCGGCGCGACACATAATGGATGATCGCCTGCTTGAGCTGGGCGGCGCAGCTCAGGCGCCCCACGCAGCGGTACACTGCGCCTTCGCTGGTGGTTTCCTTGCCCTTGCTGCGCTTGACCAGCTGGGTGCGCTCGACCTGCGAGCCGCACACCGGGCATTGGCTCGGCACCTGCACCGCGCGAGCGCCTTGCGGACGGCGCTCGAGCACCACCTGCATGACCTGCGGGATCACGTCGCCGGCACGGCGGATGATCACCGTATCGCCAATACGCAGGCCCAGGCGCGCGATCTCGTCCATGTTGTGCAGGGTGGCATTGGAGACGGTCACACCGGCCACCTTGACCGGTTTGAGACGGGCCACTGGAGTCACCGCGCCAGTACGCCCGACCTGGAACTCGACATCAAGCACCTCGGTGAGCTCTTCCATGGCCGGGAACTTGTGGGCGATCGCCCAGCGCGGTTCACGGGCACGGAAACCCAGCTCACGCTGGGAGGCCAGGGCATTGACCTTGAACACCACCCCATCGATCTCGTAGGGCAGGCTGTTGCGGCGCGCTCCGATGTCCCGGTAATAGGCCAGGCACTCGTCGATACCGGCGGCGTGCCTGAGCTCGCGGCTGATCGGCAGCCCCCAGGTCTTGAGTTTCTCCAGGATACCGATATGGCTGTCGCCAAACGGCTCGGACACCTGGCCGACGCCATAGCAGCAGAATTCCAGCGGGCGGCTGGCGGTGATCTTCGAGTCCAGCTGGCGCAGGCTGCCGGCGGCGGCGTTGCGCGGGTTGGCGAAGGTCTTGCCGCCGGCCTCGGCCTGGGCCGCATTGAGCCGGTCGAATCCGGCCTTGCTCATGTACACCTCGCCGCGCACTTCCAGCACCGCCGGCCAGCCCTCGCCCTGCAGCTTGAGCGGGATGTTGCGCACGGTGCGCACGTTGGCGCTGATGTCCTCACCGGTAGTGCCGTCGCCACGGGTGGCGCCCTGCACCAGCTGGCCGTCGCGGTACAGCAGGCTTACCGCCAGGCCGTCGAGCTTGGGCTCGCAGCTGTAGTCCACGGCCGCCTGATCGCCGCCCGGCAGGTCCAGGCCTTCGACCACGCGGCGACCGAAGTCGCGCAGGTCGTCTTCCTCGAAGGCGTTGCCCAGGCTGAGCATCGGTATTTCGTGACGCACCTGGCTGAAGGCCGCCAACGCCGCGCCGCCGACGCGCTGGGTCGGCGAATCCGGTGTCACCAGGTGCGGGTGCTCGGTTTCCAGAGCCTTGAGCTCATTGAACAGGCGGTCGTATTCGGCATCGGGCACGCTGGGTTCATCGAGCACGTAGTAGCGGTAGTTGTGCTGGTCGAGTTCGGCGCGCAGTTCGTGGATTCGGGATTCGGCGTTCATTTCTGGTCTTCTCTTGCAAAGCAAAAGAGCAGCCCCTGGCTGCTCTTTCGTTTCAATCATTGCGGCGCGGACCGAGGCAGGGTCCGCCCGCTCGGGTGTATCAGCGTTTCTGCGTCAGGGCGCGGCGCTCGAACTCGACGATGCGCTGGCGGTAGTGCTCGATGGTCTGGGCGGTCAGCACGCTGCGCTGGTCATCCTTGAGTTCGCCATTGAGCTCGTGGGCCAGTTTGCGGGCGGCGGCGACCATCACGTCGAAGGCCTGCTTGGGGTGACGCGGGCCTGGCAGGCCGAGGAAGAAGCTCACCGCACGGGTGCTGAAATGGTCGATGTCGTCCAGATCGAACACGCCGGGCTTGACCGCATTGGCCATGGAGAACAGCACTTCGCCGTGGCCGGCCATGCTCTCGTGGCGGTGGAAGATGTCCATCTCGCCGAAGCGCAGGCCGCTTTCCAGGATGTTCTGCAGCAGCGCCGGCCCCTTGAAACCGCCTTCGTCGCGGGAGATGACACTGATCACCAGCACTTCCTCGGCCGGCGGCAGCTCCTTGGCCGGCGTGGAAGCGGCAGTGAAACCGCTGTTGCGGGTGTTGTCGGCGGCGAAGTCGTCGTCGCCAGTATCGAACAGGTCCGGCTCACGCGGCTCGGCGGCCAGCTTCAGGTCGCCCTGTTGCTGCTCGCTGTTGTTGCGCTTGCCGCGCTTGGCCTTGGCCGGTTTGGCTTCGCGTTCGCGCTCCCGCAGCGGGGCGCTGACCGATGGCAGGTCGCTCTCATCCAGCTCGGGCTCTTTATGGGTTTCCAGCACACGCGAAGGGCCGAGCACCTCGGCGCCGCCGCTGTCGTCGTCCGGGGCGTTGGCGTAGCTACGGTCCAGACGGAACTTCAACTTGCCCTTGCCGCCGCGCATGCGGCGCCAGCCGTCGAAAAGAATACCGGCGATGACAATGATGCCGATGACGATCAGCCACTCGCGCAGACCGATTTCCATGTAATCCCGTGCCTCTATAAAAAATATGCTTGAAAACAAAGGCTTCAAAGGCCTTTAACACGTGGCGCCAACTCTATGTTCTGACAGGCGTTTTACCCACGCAAAAAACAAGTGACATTAAGCTAGCACGACCAAAGGCAACTTTACACCGTCTGTCGCGTCTGCTGAGGCTTTTGCCTACATGTTCACACCCTTTCTTTACCCCTTATGCGTCAACCATGGCCATCGCTTCTTCCACATCAACTGCAACAAGGCGTGAACAGCCCGGCTCGTGCATGGTCACCCCCATCAGCTGGTCGGCCATTTCCATGGCGATCTTGTTGTGGGTGATGTAGATGAACTGCACGGTTTCGCTCATTTCCTTGACCAGGCGCGCATAGCGCCCGACGTTGGCATCGTCCAAAGGCGCGTCGACCTCGTCGAGCATGCAGAACGGCGCCGGGTTCAGCTTGAAGATGGCGAACACCAGGGCCAGGGCCGTCAGTGCCTTCTCGCCGCCGGACAGCAGATGGATGGTGCTGTTCTTCTTGCCCGGCGGGCGCGCCATGATCGTCACCCCTGTATCGAGTAGATCTTCGCCCGTCAGTTCCAGATAAGCGCTGCCACCACCGAAAACTTTTGGGAAAAGTGCCTGTAATCCGGCATTTATCTGATCAAAGGTATCCTTGAAGCGGTTGCGGGTTTCCTTGTCGATCTTGCGGATGACGTTTTCCAGGGTCTGCAGTGCCTCGACCAGGTCGGCGTCCTGGGCATCCAGGTAGCGCTTGCGCTCGGACTGCTGCTCGTACTCTTCGATGGCCGCCAGGTTGATCGCGCCCAGGCGCTGGATACGCGCCTCGACCTGCTCCAGTGCCTGTTCGGTCCCCTGCTCGCTGGCCTCGGCCTCGAGCGTGGCGAGCACGCCCTGCAGATCGTAGCCGTCGGCGAGCAGTTGCTCCTGCAAGGTCTTGCGCCGCACGTCCAGCCCCTGGGACTCCAGGCGCTGCTGCTCCAGCTGGCCGCGCAGTAGCTGAGCCTGCTGCTCGGCCTGGGTGCGGCGGCGCTCGGCATCGCGCAGTTCGCGGTCTGCCTCGTCCATGTGCAGCCGCGCTTGGCGCATCTCTTCATCGACGCCCATGCGTCTCTCAAGCAACTCTTCGAGTTTCAGGCGCAACTCTTCGAGCGGCGCCTCGCCCTCCTCGAGATTCAGGTTCAGTTGCTCCTGACGCTCGTTCAGGCGCGCGGCCTGCTGCTCCAGGCGCTCGAGCGCCTGGCGGGTGGAATCGTGCTGGGCGCGCAACGAGCCCAAGCGCACGGCCAGTTGATGGGCATGGTCCTTGTGCTGGCGGGCCTCCTGGCGGACCCGGTCGAGTACTTCGCGCAGGGTGTCGCGGCGCGCCATGAGTTGCTCGCGCTGCTCGGTGTCCTGGGCCATCAGGTCGAGGGATTCCTGCAACAGCAGGCGTGCCTCGCCCAGCTGCTCATGCTCCAGGGCGCGCTGCTCCTGGAGCTCGGCCAGTTCTTCGTGCAAGCGTCGGCGGCGCAGTTCGAGCTGTTCGGCGCGGGCCCGGCCAGCGGACAGGCGCGCCTTGAGCTCACCGTGCTGGCGGCTCTCGTCCTGGCTGCGACGGCGCAATTGCTCGCGCTGCTCCTCCAGGTCGAGCTGTTGTTCACGCAGGCGCTGCAGTTGCTCGTCAAGCTGTTCGAGCGCCGCCTCCTGCTCCAGTTGCTCCTGGGCCAGGCGTTCGATTTCCTGGCCCCTGGCCAGCACGCCGCCCTGGGCCTCACCACCACGGCTGACCCGCAGGAAATGCCGCCCGACCCAATATCCGTCGCGGCTGACCAGGCTTTGCCCAGCAGCCAGCGACGCTCGCTGCGCCAACGCCTGCTCCAGCGTTTCAACCGGCCTGACCTGCCCCAGCCAGGCCGACAGGTCGGCCCGCCCCTCGACCTTGTCGAGCAGGCTGCCGGGAACACGCGGGCCCTCGCCCCCGTCCAGCAGCAGGCGCAGATCGCCCTGCTCCAGCGCGGCGAAGTCCAGGCCGGCGAAGTCGTCCAGCAGCACTGCCTGCAGGTCGGCGCCAAGCACTGTTTCCACCGCCAGCTCCCAGCCGGGCTCGACCCGCAGCCCCTCGGCCAGGCGCGGGCGCTGCTCCAGACCCTGGGCGCGCAGCCAGTCGGCGGCACCCACACCGGGCTCCAGCGCAGCCTGCTGCAAGGCCTCCAGCGAGGCCAGGCGCCCGCCCAGGCGCTGCAGATCACCCTGCTGTTGCTGTTGCGCCTGGCTGGTCTGCTGCAATTGTTCGCGCAACCCTTCAAGGCGCTCGATCACCTGCTGCTCTTGCAGGTGCAGCTCTTCGAGCAGCAACTCGCTGCTGGCCACTTGCTCGCCCAGATCGGACGTCTCGGTGTCCTGGGTATCACCACCGAGCTGCTCGCCCTCCTCGCCCAGCTTGCGCTGGCGCTCGGCCAGGCGCTCCAGGCTGGATTCGAGCTGCGCCAGGCGCGCCTGCTGCACCTCGGCCTGACGGCGCGGCTCGGCGGAGCGGGTGTTGAAGCCGTCCCACTGCTCCTGCCAGCCATGCATGCCAAGCTCAGCTTCCTCCAGGGTCGCGGCGGCTTCCTCGGCTGCGGCCAGGGTCAGCTCCTGCTCCGGTTCGAGCATCGCCAGTTCTTCGCCGAGGGTCGCCAGCAAGGTGCGGTCGTGCCCCAGGTGCGATTCGGTTTCCAGGCGGCTGCGTTCGGCTTCCTTGAGGTCGTCCTGCAATTGGCGCAAGCGCTGCTGGCCATGCTGGATGCTCTGCTCGACGCGAGCGATATCACCGGCCACCGAATAGAAGCGGCCCTGCACCTGGTTGAAGCGCTCGGACAACTCATGGTGACCGTCGCGCAGTCGCTCGATGCTGGCGTCGGCGTTGCGCTGTTCGGCCACCAGCGCCTCGAAGGCGACCTCCTGGTCGCCGATCACCGTCTCGCGCTGGCGCACCCGATCATCCAGGTCGCGCCAGCGCAGGGCTGCCAGGCGTGCCTTGAGCTGACGCTCCTCGGCCTTGTACTCGCGGTATTTCTCGGCAGCCTGGGCCTGGCGGTGCAGGCGCTCGATCTGGCGTTCCAGCTCTTCGCGCAGGTCGGTCAGGCGCGCGAGGTTTTCCTGCGTGCGGCGGATGCGGCTCTCGGTCTCGCGGCGACGCTCCTTGTACTTGGAGATGCCCGCCGCTTCCTCGATGAAGTTGCGCAGCTCCTCGGGCTTGGCCTCGATCAGCTTGCTGATCATGCCCTGCTCGATGATCGAATAGCTGCGCGGCCCCAGGCCGGTGCCGAGGAAGATATCGGTGATGTCACGACGCCGGCACTTGGTGCCGTTCAGGTAATAGGTGTTCTGCCCGTCGCGGGTGACCTTGCGGCGGATCGAGATCTCGGCGTAGGCGGCGTACTCGCCCACCAGGCTGTTGTCGCTGTTGTCGAACACCAGCTCGATGCTGGCCTGGCTGACAGGCTTGCGGCTGGTGGAGCCGTTGAAGATGACATCGGTCATCGACTCGCCACGCAGGTTCTTCGCCGAACTCTCGCCCATCACCCAGCGCACCGCGTCGATGATGTTGGATTTACCGCAGCCGTTGGGGCCGACCACGGCGGCCATGTTGCTGGGGAAGTTGACCGTGGTCGGGTCGACGAACGACTTGAACCCGGCCAGGCGGATGCACTTCAGGCGCACCGGTCAGACTCGCGCCAGCGCCGCCAGCACCAGTTCGCAACTGCGCTGGCAATAGGCGGTGAGCACCTCGCGGATGCGCGGCAGGTCGCGGGCGACCACGGCTTCGAGCAGGCGGGCGAACAGCTCCAGGTAATCGACCATGTTGGCCTGGCGCTGGTCCAGGGCCAGGTAGTAGGCGCGGCTCATGGCTGGTTGCAGGTTCTCGACGGTTTCCTGCAGGTACGGGTTGTTGGCGAATGGATAGGCGGCGCGCATCACTGCGAAGCTGTCGCCGACGAAGGCCTTGATGTCCTTGCCGGCATGGGCCTGCTTGAGGCGCTGCTGGATGTCCAGGAACGGGCGCAGGTCGCCCTCGGTGCGCCAATGCTGGGCAACGGCATTGCCCAGCAGGATGTAGAACTCGCCCATCAGGGCGCACAGGCTGCGCACGCTGTTCTCGTCGAGTTCGGTCACATGGGCGCCGCGGCGCGGCAGGATGGCCACCAGGTGCCGACGCTCGAGGATGAGCAGCGCCTCGCGTACCGAACCGCGGCTGACGTTGAGGGCCTGGGTGACCTTCTGCTCCTGGATGCGCTCGCCGGGTGCGAGTTCGCCGCGGATGATCCGCTCGGCCAGGTAGTGGGCAATTTGCTCGGAGAGGCTGTCCGGCGCCTTGAACGTCATGGTTTTCCTTCGCAATCTGGGTAGCTGTGCACAAGGGCGCGATTGTAGCGCACTTGCCAGGCGCTCGCGCAGCGGGACTGCGTGCTTTGTGCGACTGGCGGGTCAACTTTCCTGCACGGCGCGAACTATGCTTTGGAAAAGGCTCGATGATGCGGTCCGGAAGGCCTTCGTGCAAATTCTTGACCTTTGGGTCAGAAAATTATTGACCCAGAGGTCAGCCGTTGCTTAGAGTCCGCCGGAACAACAATAAAACCATTGCGAGGCCCTCCCCCGTGATCCAGTTTCTCGTCAACCAGGAGCTGCGCAGCGAGCACGCCCTGGACCCGAACATGACGGTGCTGCAATACCTGCGCGAGCACCTGGGCAAACCCGGCACCAAGGAAGGCTGCGCCAGTGGCGACTGCGGTGCCTGCACCGTGGCTGTCGGAGAACTTGTGCAGGACGACAAGGGCGGCGACAGCATCCGCTACCGCAGCCTCAACTCGTGCCTGACCTTTGTCTCTTCCCTGCACGGCAAGCAACTGATCAGCGTAGAGGGCCTCAAGCACCAGGGCGAACTGCACAGCGTGCAAAAGGCCATGGCCGACTGCCATGGTTCGCAATGCGGCTTCTGCACGCCCGGTTTCGTCATGTCGCTGTTCGCCCTGCAGAAGAACAGCCAAGGCCACGACCTGCACCAGGCCCAGGAGGCCCTGGCCGGCAACCTGTGCCGCTGCACCGGCTACCGGCCGATCCTCGAGGCCGCCGAGCAGAGCTGCGCACGCCCCTGCCGCGACCAGTTCGACGCCCAGCAGGCACAGACCATCGCCCGCCTCAAGGCCATCGCCCCGCAACAGACCGGCGAGCTCAACAGTGGCGACAAGCGCTGCCTGGTGCCACTGACCGTGGCCGATCTGGCCGACCTGTACAGTTCGCACCCCGAGGCACGCCTGCTGGCCGGCGGGACCGACCTGGCGCTGGAAGTCACCCAGTTCCACCGCACCCTGCCGGTGATGATCTACGTCGGCCATGTCGCCGAGCTCAAGCGCATCGACAAGACCGCCAGCCACCTGGAGATCGGCGCCGCGACCCCGCTGACCGACTGCTACACCGCACTCAACGAGGAATACCCCGACTTCGGCGACCTGCTGCACCGCTTCGCCTCGCTGCAGATCCGCAACCAGGGCACCTTGGGTGGCAATATCGGCAACGCCTCGCCGATCGGTGACTCGCCACCTCTGTTGATCGCCCTCGACGCACAGATCGTCCTGCGCCAGGGCGAGCGCCAGCGCACCCTGGCGCTGGAAGACTACTTCATCGACTACCGCATCACTGCACGCCAGGACAGCGAGTTCATCGAGAAGATCATCGTGCCGCGCGCAAGCAACGACTGGGCCTTCCGCGCCTACAAGGTGTCCAAGCGCCTGGACGACGATATTTCCGCGGTGTGCGCGGCGTTCAACCTGAGCATCGAGAACGGTGTGGTCAGCGGCGTGCGCATCGCCTTTGGCGGCATGGCGGCAATCCCGAAACGCGCCCGCGCCTGCGAAGCCGCGCTGCGCGGCAAGCCCTGGAACCAGGCCAGCGTCGAACGCGCCTGCCAGGCCCTGGCCGAGGACTTCACCCCGCTCAGCGACTTCCGCGCCAGCCGCGAGTACCGCCTGCTGACCGCGCAGAACCTGCTGCGCAAGTACTTCATCGAACTGCAAACGCCGCATATCGAAACCCGGGTGACCGCCTATGTCTAACCATCACGCCGTCAAGAGCCAGGCCGAGATGGCCGCACTGTTCAGCCAGGACCTGACCACCGGGGTCGGCCGCAGCCTCAAGCACGACAGCGCCGACAAGCACGTGGCCGGCGAGGCGGTGTACATCGACGACCGCCTGGAATTCCCCAACCAGCTTCACGTCTATGCACGCACCGCCGACCGCGCCCATGCGCGCATCCTGCGCATCGACACCACGCCCTGCTACCAGTTCGAAGGCGTGCGCATCGCCATCACCCATGAGGACATCCCGGGGCTCAAGGATATCGGCCCAGTGGTGGCTGGCGACCCGTTGCTGGCCATCGACAAGGTCGAGTTCTTCGGCCAGCCGGTGCTCGCGGTTGCCGCCTGCGACCTTGAGACCGCCAGGCGCGCCGCCATGGCCGCCATCATCGAGTACGAAGACCTGGAGCCGGTGCTCGACGTGGTCGAGGCCCTGCGCAAGAAGCACTTCGTGCTCGACAGCCACACCCACCAGCGCGGCGACTCGGCTGCTGCATTGGCCACTGCCCCGCACCGTATCCAGGGCACCCTGCACATCGGCGGCCAGGAACACTTCTACCTGGAGACCCAGATCAGCTCGGTGATGCCCGGCGAAGATGGCGGCATGATCGTCTACTGCTCGACGCAGAACCCCACCGAGGTGCAGAAGCTGGTGGCCGAGGTGCTCGACGTGCCGATGCACAAGATCGTCGTCGACATGCGCCGCATGGGTGGCGGTTTCGGCGGCAAGGAAACCCAGGCCGCCAGCCCCGCGTGCCTGTGCGCGGTGATCGCGCGCCTGACCGGCCAGCCAACCAAGATGCGCCTGCCGCGGGTCGAAGACATGACAATGACCGGCAAGCGTCACCCGTTCTACGTGGAATACGACGTCGGCTTCGACGACAGCGGCCGCCTGCACGGGATCAATTTCGACCTGGCCGGCAACTGCGGCTACTCGCCGGACCTGTCCGGCTCGATCGTCGACCGCGCCATGTTCCACTCCGACAACGCCTACTACCTGGGCGATGCCACGGTGCACGGCCACCGCTGCAAGACCAACACGGCCTCCAACACTGCCTACCGCGGCTTCGGCGGCCCGCAGGGGATGGTCGCCATCGAGCAGGTGATGGACCATATCGCCCGTCACCTGGCCCTCGACCCGCTGGCGGTGCGCAAGGCCAACTACTACGGCAAGACCGAACGTAACGTCACCCACTACTACCAGACCGTCGAGCACAACATGCTCGAGGAGATGACCGCAGAGCTCGAGGCCAGCAGCGACTACCATGAGCGCCGCGAGTCGATCCGCCGTTTCAACGCCAACAGCCCGGTGCTGAAAAAAGGCCTGGCGCTGACCCCGGTGAAGTTCGGCATCTCGTTCACCGCCACCTTCCTCAACCAGGCAGGTGCCTTGATCCACATCTACACCGACGGCAGCATCCACCTCAACCACGGCGGCACCGAGATGGGCCAAGGCCTGAACACCAAGGTCGCGCAGGTGGTGGCGCAGGTGTTCCAGGTCGACTTCAATCGTATCCAGATCACCGCGACCAATACCGACAAGGTGCCCAACACCTCACCGACAGCCGCGTCCAGCGGCGCCGACCTGAACGGCAAGGCAGCGCAGAACGCCGCCGAGATCCTCAAGAAGCGCCTGACAGAGTTCGCCGCCCGGCACTACAACGTCACCGAGGAAGACGTCGAGTTCCGCAACGGCCATGTGCGCGTGCGCGAGCAGATCGTCAGCTTCGAGCAGTTGGTGCAGCAGGCATACTTCGCCCAGGTATCGCTGTCGACCACCGGTTTCTACCGTACGCCGAAGATATTCTACGACCGCAACCAGGCCCGTGGCCGCCCGTTCTACTACTTCGCCTTCGGCGCCGCCTGCGTGGAGGTTATCGTCGATACCCTCACCGGTGAATACAAGATGCTGCGCGCCGACATCCTGCATGACGTGGGCGACTCGCTGAACCCGGCCATCGACATCGGCCAGGTGGAGGGTGGTTTCGTCCAGGGCATGGGCTGGCTGACCACCGAGGAACTGGTGTGGAACGCCAAGGGCAAGCTGATGACCAACGGCCCGGCTAGCTACAAGATCCCGGCAGTGGCCGACATGCCGATCGACATGCGCGTCAAGCTGGTGGAAAACCGCAAGAACCCCGAGGACACCGTGTTCCATTCCAAGGCCGTGGGCGAGCCGCCGTTCATGCTCGGCATTGCCGCCTGGTGCGCGATCAAGGACGCAGTGGCGAGCATCGCCGACTACCGCGTGCAGCCGAACATCGACGCGCCATCGACGCCGGAGCGAGTGTTGTGGGGTTGCGAGCAGATGCGCAAGGCGGTGGCTGCGGCGCAGCCTGCCGAACAGCAACTGGAACCTGTGACGCACTGACGCCACGCTCCCTGTAGACGCGACCTTGCGTTGCGCCTACAGGGGACCGAGGAGGACTGAAGACATGCATCAATGGATCAACGCCCTCGCCGACCACCAAGCCCGTGGCGAACCCTGCGTGTTGGTGACCATCATCGAGGAGCGCGGCTCCACTCCGCGCAACGCCGGCTCGAAAATGGTAGTCAGCACCAGCGCGCTGTACGACACCATCGGCGGCGGCCACCTGGAGTTCAAGGCCCTGCACATCGCCCGGCAGATGCTCGCGGAACACCGCAGCACCCCGCATCTGGAGCGCTTCAGCCTCGGCGCCAGCCTCGGCCAGTGCTGCGGCGGCGCCACCGTGCTGCTGTTCGAGCCGATGAGTGGCGTGCAGGCCGAGATCGCCGTGTTCGGCGCGGGCCATGTCGGCCGCGCTCTGGTACCCTTGCTCGCCGCGCTGCCCTGCCGGGTGCGCTGGATCGATTCGCGCGAGCAGGAATTCCCCGCGCTCATCCCCGACGGGGTGAGCAAGATCGTCAGCGAAGAGCCGGTCGACGAAGTCGCCGACCTGCCCGCCGGCAGCTACTGCATCGTCATGACCCATAACCACCAGCTGGACCTGGAGCTGACCGCCGCGATCCTCAAGCGCAACGACTTCACCTGGTTCGGCCTGATCGGTTCGAAGACCAAGCGCGTCAAGTTCGAGCACCGCCTGCGCGAGCGCGGCTTCGAAGACGCGCTGATGGCGCGCATGCGCTGCCCGATGGGCCTGGCCGAGGTCAAGGGCAAGCTGCCGATCGAGATCGCCGTGTCCATCGCCGCCGAAATCATTGCCACCTACAACGCCTGCTTCGGCCAGCACGACGCTGCCGCCAATTCAGGCCCCATCGCCCAGTTGCTGCCGTCCTCGCGACGCAGCCAGACCCTTTGACGAGAGCCCCATGAGCGCAACCCGCAAAGCCTACCGAGCCGCCATCCTGCACAGCATCGCCGACCCCGCCGAGGTCGGCCTGGAGGCGTCCTGCAAATACTATGAAGACGGCCTGCTGGTAGTCGACGGCGGCCGCATCAGCGCCCTGGGCCATGCCAGCGAGCTGCTGCCGACCCTCGACGCTGACATCCCGGTGCAACACTACCAGGACGCCCTGATCACTCCGGGCTTCATCGACACCCATATCCACTTCCCGCAGACCGGCATGATCGGCTCCTATGGCGAACAGCTGCTGGACTGGCTGAACACCTACACCTTCCCCTGCGAAAAGCAGTTCGCCGACAAGGCCCACGCCGACCAGGTGGCGAAGATCTTCCTCGCCGAACTGCTGCGCAACGGCACCACCACCGCGCTGGTGTTCGGCAGCGTGCACCCCGAGTCGGTCAACGCCCTGTTCGAGGAGGCCGAGCGCCTGGACCTGCGCATGATCGCCGGCAAGGTGATGATGGACCGCAACGCGCCCGACTACCTGACCGACACCGCCGAGTCCAGCTACCGCGACAGCAAGATGTTGATCGAGCGCTGGCACGGCAAGGGCCGCCTGCACTACGCGGTCACCCCCCGCTTCGCGCCGACCAGCACGCCGGAACAGTTGAGCGTGGCCGGTCAGTTGCTCAAGGAGCACCCGGGCGTGTACATGCACACTCACCTGTCGGAGAACCTCAAGGAAATCGACTGGGTCAAGGAACTGTTCCCCGAGCAGAAAGGCTACCTTGACGTCTACGACCACTTCGAGCTGCTCGGCGAGCGCTCGGTGTTCGCCCACGGCGTGCACCTGTGCGACGACGAGTGCCAGCGCCTGGCCGAAACCGGTTCGGCCATCGCCTTCTGCCCGACCTCCAACCTGTTCCTCGGCAGCGGCCTGTTCAACCTGCCCCAGGCCGAGCGCTTCAAGGTCAACGTCGGCCTGGGCACCGATGTCGGCGCCGGCACCAGCTTCTCGCTGCTCAACACCCTCAACGAGGCGTACAAGGTGATGCAGCTGCAAGGCGCGCGCCTGCACCCGTACAAGTCGCTGTACCTGGCTACCCTAGGCGGCGCCCGCGCCCTGCGCCTGGACGACCGCATCGGCAGCCTGCGCCCGGGCAATGACGCCGACTTCGTGGTGCTCGACTACAAGGCCACCCCGTTGTTGGACTACCGTCTGCAGCAGTCGAAGAGCATCGAGGAGACCTTGTTCGTGCTCACCACCCTGGGCGACGACCGCACCGTGCGTGAAACCTACGCCGCCGGGCGTTGCGTGCACCAGCGCTAAGGCTGTTTCGCCAACCCTCGGTACAGTGCGCCGCCGATCGCTGCCCCGATCAGCGGCGCAAGCCAGAACAACCACAGCTGCTGCAGCGCCCAGCCACCCACGAACAAGGCCGGCCCTGTGCTGCGTGCCGGGTTGACCGAGGTGTTGGTGACCGGAATCGAAATCAGATGTATCAGGGTCAGCGCCAGGCCAATCGCAATTGGCGCAAAGCCGGCCGGTGCCCTGGCATCGGTGGCGCCCATGATGATCACCAGGAACATCGCGGTCATCACCACCTCACTGGTGAAGCCTGCCGCCAGCGTGTAGCCGCCCGGCGAATGCTCGCCGTACCCGTTCGAGGCCAGGCCGCTGGCCAGTTCGAAGCCGGCTTTGCCACTGGCGATGAAGTAGATCACCGCTGCGGCCAGGATGGCGCCGATCACTTGGGCAATCACATAGGGCAGCAGCTCTTTTGCCGGGAACCGCCCGCCCACCACCAAACCGAACGACACGGCCGGATTGAGGTGACAACCCGAGATATGGCCGATGGCGAAGGCCATGGTCAGGACAGTCAGGCCGAACGCGAAAGCGACACCGAGAACGCCGATGCCAACGGGAGAACTGGCGGCCAGCACGGCACTGCCGCACCCGCCAAGGACCAGCCAGAAAGTGCCGACCAGCTCGGCACCCATGCGCACACCCAGAGATGAAGTCATGAACCCTTCCTCAAGTAATTGGACGCAACGACTGCGCAAGCCCAACTGCTTGATGAAGGTTTGCTGGTGTGAAATCTAGCAGAGCTTTGGCCAAGGGCCAGTAACGACGAAGGGCCGCTAAGCGGCCCTTCGGTCATCAAGGCAAACGTTCAACCCTTGGCGGTAGCCTTGGGCTTTTTCAGCAGGTGCGAGAACACCGCGTGCAGGTCGTCCGAGGCGCTCTCCTCGTCGAGATTGAGCTTGCTGTCGATATGGTCCATGTGATGCATCATCAGGCTTACCGCCTGCTCGGCATCACGGGCCTCGATCGCATCGATCAGCTGCATGTGCTCATCGTACGAGCAGTGCGAGCGGTTACCGCTTTCGTACTGGGCGATGATCAGCGAAGTCTGCGACACCAGGCTGCGCTGGAAGCTCACCAGTGGCGCATTGCCGGCGGCTTCGGCCAGCTTGAGGTGGAACTCGCCGGACAGGCGGATACCGGCGCCACGGTCGCCACGGGAGAAGCTGTCACGCTCCTCGCGGACCATCTGGCGCAGTTCGTTGAGCTGTTCGAGGGTGGCGTGCTGCACGGCCAGCTCGGTGATCGCGCGCTCGACCATGCGCCGCGAGAAGAACACCTGCCGCGCCTCCTCGACCGTAGGGCTGGCCACCACCGCACCACGGTTGGGCCGCAACAGCACCACGCTCTCATGGGCCAGGCGCGACAGGGCGCGGCGGATGATGGTGCGGCTGACGCCGAAGATCTCGCCCAGTGCTTCCTCGCTCAACTTGGTGCCCGGTGCCAGACGCTGCTCGAGGATCGCCTCGAAGATATGCGCATAGACGATGTCGTCCTGGGTACCGCTGCGGCCGGCCTTGCCAGTGCGCACAGGTTTTTTCAGAGGTTGCAGCTGTTCGTTCATGGGCTCTCGAGCACAAAGGATCTGCCAGTCGGTCCGTGACTGTAATACCGGTCAGCGGGGGGATGGCAAGTCCTGGAAGAAGAAAAGGGGCCAAGGTATGGCGCCATTGTACACAGGCTGACCCGTTTCTGCAGGTGGCCTTTTACCTATATAGCCGTTGTACGGCAGTTTGTGAGCACAAAAGATAAAACATTATTTGCATTCTTTGTACACAAACGCATAATCCTGCGAGCAACTTCCTGACCCAAAAGTCAACAAAATGGTCGGACGTCTGCCACACCCCCTCGCGAAGCCCCCCAGTGCATGGCTCAGGACCAGGCTTCGAACAACAAGAAAGACTTGAGGAGTACTCGCTGTGGAAAGCCGCAAATCCGAAGCACCTACGCTGGATCTCGCCCCACCGCTCGAAACGGGCTGGCTGGAGCGGATTTTCAAACTCAAGCAGCATGGCAGCACCGTCCGCACCGAGCTGATCGCCGGGGTGACCACCTTCATCACCATGGCCTACATCATCTTCGTCAACCCCAACATCATGGCCGACGCCGGCATCGACCACGGCGCGGCGTTCGTCGCCACCTGCATCGCCGCCGCCCTCGGCTGCCTGCTGATGGGCCTGTACGCCAACTGGCCGGTGGGCCTGGCGCCGGGCATGGGACTCAACGCCTTCTTCACCTACACCGTGGTCGGCACCATGGGCTACAACTGGGAAACGGCGCTGGGGGCGGTGTTCGTCTCGGGCGTGCTGTTCATGTTCCTGACCGTTTCGCGCGTGCGTGAGTGGCTGCTCAACAGCATCCCGGTGAGCCTGCGCCATGCCATGGGGGCCGGCGTCGGCCTGTTCCTCGGGCTGATCGGCCTGAAAACCGCCGGCATCATCGTCGACAGCCCGGCAACCCTGGTCAAGCTGGGCTCGCTGCATGAGCCCGGCCCGCTGCTGGCGGCCGTGTGCTTCCTGCTGATTGCCATCCTCAGCTACAAGCGGGTGTTCGGCGCGATCCTGATCAGCATCATCGGCGTCACCCTGGCCGGCTGGGGCCTGGGCCTGGTCAAGTTCGGCGGGGTGGTGTCGATGCCGCCGAGCCTGGCACCGACCTGGATGGCCATGGACGTGGTCGGCGTGTTCAACGTCAGCATGATCAGCGTGGTGCTGGCGTTCCTGTTCGTGCACATGTTCGACACCGCTGGCACGCTGATGGGCGTGGCCCAGCGGGCCAACCTGGTGGCACCGGACGGGCGTATCGAGAACTTGTCGCGGGCACTGA
Organism: Pseudomonas soli; assembly: GCF_021283165.2. NCBI lineage: Bacteria > Pseudomonadati > Pseudomonadota > Gammaproteobacteria > Pseudomonadales > Pseudomonadaceae > Pseudomonas > Pseudomonas soli. Next base: position 1,966,586 of record NZ_CP128543.1, on the reverse strand, counting down.
AAGCCGACAGCACCTCCAGCGTGTTCGGCGCGGTGGTCGGCGTGCCGCCGGTGACCAGCTACGTGGAAAGTGCCGCAGGTGTCGCGGCAGGTGGACGCACCGGCCTGACCGCCGTGGTGGTTGGCGTGCTGTTCATCGCCGCGATGTTCTTCGCCCCGCTGGCCGGGATGATTCCGGCCTATGCCACCGCCGGCGCGCTGATCTACGTGGCGATGCTGATGATGGGCAGCATGGCGCATATCGAGTGGGACGAAGCCACCGACAGCATTCCGGCGATCGTCACGGTGATCATGATGCCGCTGACCTTCTCGGTGGCTGATGGCATCGCCCTTGGTTTCATCAGCTACGTGGCGCTCAAGGCGGGTACCGGCAAGTTCAAGGAGATCTCGGCCAGCCTGTGGGTGCTGTGCGCGATCTTTATCGCTAAGTTTGTGTTTCTCTAATCTTCACAGCTTCAACAAAGGGCGCTTCGGCGCCCTTACTTGTTGATCCTGGTAATACAGTTTTTTTCCTCGCGAAAATGCCCGTTCGCGGAAGGTTGGCTGGCCTTGCATCAGGCGGAGCTTCTTTTACAACTTCAATGGCATCATAAGCCGCTGGCAGGATCGCGGTCACATCAAACGCATCCTTCTTGTAGCCTATGCCTGGCACTAAACTGACACCGGCTTTAAGAAGTACCACTAAGGTAACACCCTCTATAGCGGCTTTACGGTAGGGTTCTACATATTCTGAGTCTGGCCCGAGATAGAAAGCCTCCCCTTGAGCTTGCCTACCTGGCCTTGAATGGCCTCGGGAAACACCTTGCAACAACCCTTTTACATTAAACGCATCTGTCGCATGACACCCAAGCAGTACAAGCCTCGGCATCTGACTCACAGACACTTTAACATGACCGCTTGGGTCTTTGTTGTTCACTGGATCTCTCTGACAGTAGCCGTATCCATTCAAACCACCTTTGGCGAACGGACTCATACTGTCCGGGCTATTGAAATTCATCAAAACCGGATTGTACGCTCTGTAACCATTACCCAAAAGGTAATGACCAGTTGCCCTTTCCACCAACTCGCCAGTGAACCCGAGAGAAACTTGAGCGAGCCTATGGTAGCCATAGGGCGCGTATGCATATTGAGTGCTCATCAGGCCGGCTGCTCAGCTGACTGAAAGGCCGATGGTCTCAAACGACCGACACACAGACCACTGACAAAAATGTCAGGGGCACGCTGGGCCCACCTGAAAGCATATTCAGCAGACGAAAAAAAGCCCGCCAGTGTGAGAGCGGGCCAAGGACCTACGAAGATTCTTCTAGCGACCAACTAGCTTCCACGATAGGTCGAATAGCTGTACGGCGAGATCAGCAGCGGCACGTGGTAGTGCTCCTGCTGCTCGTCGATGCCGAAGCGCAGCACGACCACGTCGAGAAACGCGGTGTCCGGCAGCTTCACACCCTTGGCGCGGTAGTAGTCACCGGCGCTGAACTGCAATTGATAGACGCCGGTGCGGTAATCGTCGCCCTGCAGCAGCGGCGCATCGACGCGGCCATCGCTGTTGGTCAGGGCGGTGTTCACCAGTTCCAGTTGCTGGCCTTCGACGCGGTACAGCTCGACCTTGATCGAGCTGCCCGGGCAGCCATGCGCGGCGTCCAGTACGTGTGTGGTCAAACGTCCCATTTGCTTGTCGCCTCTTGTCATCTACGTGGGCAAAAAATACACGGCAACAGGCTGGCACCGTGCGGGAATGCAGTCATTAAGACAGTTTAACGATAGATTGTACACAATTTTTTCTGCATCCTCGGTCAACACTCCACGAACACTCCATCAGTCGCAAAGACACGCCCGATGCCGACCCTCACGGCATTAGCTGACCAATCAGGCAGGTTTCTTGCAAGCCATTCTCAGGCGACAAATGGGAAGAAATGCGGAAAAACAGGCTTACAAAGTATTTAAGAAGTTGTATACAATCAGCCCATCCGGTGGTGCGACATCCCGACGCGGCCCGCCCACCACCCGCACATACGTACAAGAAGGAAGACTGCAGTGAGCGCTGACTACCCTCGCGACCTGATCGGTTACGGCAACAACCCACCTCATCCGCAATGGCCGGGGAATGCCCGCATTGCACTGTCCTTCGTGCTCAACTACGAAGAAGGTGGCGAGCGCAACATCCTGCATGGCGACAAAGAGTCCGAAGCGTTCCTTTCCGAAATGGTCGCCGCCCAGCCGCTGCAAGGCGCGCGCAACATGAGCATGGAGTCGCTCTACGAATACGGCAGCCGCGCTGGCGTATGGCGCCTGCTCAAGCTGTTCAAGGACAGCGGCGTGCCGCTGACCATCTTCGCCGTGGCCATGGCCGCCCAGCGCCACCCCGACGTGATCCGCGCCATGGTCGAGGCCGGCCACGAGATCTGCAGCCACGGCTACCGCTGGATCGACTACCAGTACATGGATGAAGCGCAAGAGCGCGAGCACATGCTCGAGGCCATCCGCATCCTCACCGAGATCACCGGCGAGCGCCCCGTGGGCTGGTACACCGGCCGCACCGGCCCGAACACCCGGCGCCTGGTCATGGAGGAAGGCGGCTTCCTCTACGACAGCGACACCTACGACGACGACCTGCCCTACTGGGAGCCGAACAACCCGACCGGCAAGCCGCACCTGGTGATCCCCTACACCCTCGACACCAACGACATGCGCTTCACCCAGGTGCAGGGCTTCAACTGCGGCGAGCAGTTCTTCCAGTACCTGAAGGACGCCTTCGACGTGCTCTACGAGGAAGGCGCCGAGGCGCCGAAGATGCTCTCCATCGGCCTGCACTGCCGCCTGGTCGGCCGCCCGGCGCGCCTGGCCGCGCTCAAGCGTTTCGTCGACTACGCCAAGAGCCACGAGCAGGTCTGGTTCGCCCGACGCGTGGACATCGCCCGCCACTGGCACGCCACCCACCCGTACAAGAAAGAGAACGCCTGATGACTGCCTTCAAGACCCTCAAGCCCTCCACCCTGGACCGCGCCGCCTTCGTCGCGGCCTTCGCCGACATCTACGAGCACTCGCCGTGGGTCGCCGAGAAAGCCTACGACCTGGGGCAACTGGCCGAGCTGGACGAGATCGAGGCGCTGCATCAACGCATGAGCGACATCCTGCTCAGCGCCAGCCATGCCGAGCAACTGGCACTGATCAATGCTCACCCGGACCTGGCCGGCAAGGCCGCCATCCAGGGCGAGCTGACCGAATCGAGCACCAACGAACAGGCCGGCGCCGGTATCCACCAGTGCACCGCTGAAGAGTTCGCCCGCTTCACCGAACTCAACGACGCCTACAAGGCCAAGTTCCGGTTCCCGTTCATCATGGCGGTCAAGGGCAGCAACCGCCACCAGATCCTCGCCGCCTTCGAAAAGCGCATCCACAACGACACGGAAGCCGAGTTCAAGGAAGCCCTGGCGCAGATCAACCTGATCGCCCTGTTCCGCCTGCAGCAGCTGTAAGGCGCTGGCAGCGCCCTGGCCCGAGTGCGTGACGCGTCCGCACCCAGGGCCTCGGCCCGCCAGGCCACCAAAATCCAGAACAACGAATAGAAGAGATAACCGCATGCGCACCCTGATGATCGAGCCCCTGACCAAAGAAGCCTTCGCCCCCTTCGGTGACGTGATCGAAACCGACGGCAGCGACCACTTCATGATCAACAACGGCTCGACCATGCGCTTCCACAAGCTCGCCACGGTCGAGACCGCTGAGCCGGAAGACAAGGCGATCATCAGCATCTTCCGCGCCGACGCGCTGGAAATGCCGCTGACCGTGCGCATGCTGGAACGCCATCCGCTGGGCAGCCAGGCTTTCATCCCGCTGCTCGGCAACCCCTTTCTGATCGTGGTCGCGCCACTTGGCGATGCACCTGTATCAGGCTTGGTCCGCGCCTTCCGCAGTAATGGCAGGCAGGGCATCAATTACCATCGCGGCGTCTGGCACCACCCGGTGCTGACGATCGAAAAGCGGGATGACTTCCTGGTGGTTGATCGCAGTGGTTCCGGCAACAACTGCGATGAGCATTACTTCCCCGAGGAACAGATGTTGATCCTCAATCCCCACCAATAAGAAAAGGTCGGTCACCCAGGTCCGCCTGAACCGTGACCGGCGAGAGGTACATACTGTGGAAGCACACCTTCACGAATGGCTGAACCTGAGCATTCGCTGGGTTCACATGATCACCGGCGTGGCCTGGATCGGTGCATCGTTCTACTTCGTCTGGCTGGAGAACCACCTGAATCGAAGCAACCCGCGCGATGGGTTGTCGGGTGACCTCTGGGCCATCCACGGTGGTGGCATCTACCACCTGGAAAAATACAAGCTGGCCCCGCCGAAGATGCCCGAGAACCTGCACTGGTTCAAATGGGAAGCCTACTTCACCTGGATGTCCGGGATCGCCCTGCTGTGCGTGGTGTTCTACTGGAACCCGACCCTGTACCTGCTGGCACCCGGCAGCACCCTCAGCGGTGCCGAAGGCGTGGCCATCGGTATCGGCTCGCTGATCGCCGGCTGGTTCATCTACGACTTCCTCTGCGACTCGCCCCTGGGCAAGAAGCCGGCGCTGCTCGGTGCCGTGCTGTTCGTGCTGATCATCGCCGCCTGCTGGGGCTTCAGCCTGGTGTTCAGCGGCCGCGGCGCCTACCTGCACACCGGCGCGATCATCGGCACCATCATGGTCGGCAACGTGTTCCGCATCATCATGCCGGCGCAGCGCCAGCTGGTGGCGGCCATCGAGAACAACCAGACCCCCGACCCGGTGCTGCCGGCCAAGGGCCTGCTGCGCTCGCGCCACAACAACTACTTCACCCTGCCAGTGCTGTTCATCATGATCAGCAACCACTTCCCGAGCACCTACGGCAGCCAGTACAACTGGCTGATCCTGGCCGGGATCGCGGTGGCCGCAGTATTGATCCGTCACTACTTCAACACCCGCCACGACAGCAACAAGTACGCCTGGACCCTGCCTGTCGGCGCCCTGGCGATGATCTGCCTGGCGTACGTGACCGGCCCGAAACCACTGCCGAGCGCACCTGAGCAGGCCGCCGCCAAGGTCGAGTACCAACCGCTGCCGGCCACCGCCGTGGGCGGCAAGACCGCCGCCGAACTGCGCGCCGAGGAAGCCGCCAAACCTGCGCCCCCCGCCGAGGCTCCGGCCCAGGCCACAGCCCAGGCTGGCGGTGAAACCTTCGACAAGATCCACACCGTCATCCAGGAACGCTGCACCGTGTGCCACTCGGCCAAGCCGACCAGCCCGCTGTTCAGCGCCGCACCTGGCGGCGTGATGTTCGACACCCCGCAGCAGATCCAGGCGCAGGCCGCGCGCATCCAGGCGCAGGCCGTCGCCAGCCAGATCATGCCGCTGGGCAACATCACCCAGATGACCGTCGAGGAACGCAAGCTGGTCGGCGACTGGATCGCCAAAGGCGCGCAGGTCAACTGAGACACCCCACGACTGCGTGGGAGCGGGCTTGCCCCGCGATGAGGCCGGTACTCCCGGCCTCGCTTCCAAGCTCTACGTAACAAGCAAGCATCGAGCGTTCGGCTTCACGCGGAAACCCCAGCCTCCTTTACCGGAGACTGCCACGTGAAGCCGCCCGCTTGGATCCGAGAATAAAAACAAAACTCGAGGTGCTGCATGTCCGAGTCACCCAAGGCGTACATCCCTGTTGCGCCGCCACGACAGCCCCTGCCTTTGTTCCAGCTGATCCTGGTGGGTCTGCAACACGTTCTGCTGATGTACGGCGGCGCCATCGCGGTGCCGCTGATCATCGGCCAGGCGGCGGGCCTGTCCCGCGAGGAAGTCGCCTTCCTGATCAACGCCGACCTGCTGGTCGCCGGCGTTGCCACCATCATCCAATCCTTCGGTATCGGCCCGGTCGGCATTCGCATGCCGGTCATGATGGGCGCCAGCTTCGCCGCCGTCGGCAGCATGGTGGCCATGGCCGGCATGCCCGGTGTCGGCCTGCAGGGGATCTTCGGCGCGACCATCGCCGCCGGGTTCTTCGGCATGCTGATCGCGCCGTTCATGTCCAAGGTCGTGCGCTTCTTCCCGCCGCTGGTGACCGGCACGGTCATCACCTCCATCGGCTTGTCGCTGTTCCCGGTGGCGGTCAACTGGGCCGGCGGCGGCCATGACGCCGAAGCCTTCGGCGCGCCGATCTACCTGATGGTCGCCGGCCTGGTGCTGGCGGTGATCCTGCTTATCAACCGCTTCATGCGCGGGTTCTGGGTCAACGTGTCGGTACTGGTGGGCATGGGCCTGGGCTACGTGCTCGCCGGATCCATCGGCATGGTCGACCTGTCGGGCCTGAGCGAGGCGCCGTGGCTGCAGGTGGTCACCCCCCTGCACTTCGGCATGCCGACCTTCAGCCTGGCGCCGATCCTGTCGATGTGCCTGGTGGTGGTGATCATCTTCGTCGAGTCCACGGGCATGTTCCTCGCCCTGGGCAAGGTGACCGACCGTGAAGTAACGCCGGGCATGCTGCGGCGCGGCCTGCTGTGCGATGCCGGCGCGTCGTTCATCGCCGGCTTCTTCAACACCTTCACCCACTCCTCGTTCGCCCAGAACATCGGACTGGTGCAGATGACCGGGGTGCGCTGCCGCTACGTTACGGTGATGGCCGGCGCGCTGCTGATCCTGCTCAGCCTGCTGCCCAAGGCGGCGTTCCTGATCGCCTCGATCCCGCCTGCGGTACTGGGCGGCGCGTCCATCGCCATGTTCGGCATGGTCACCGCCACCGGGATCAAGATCCTCCAGGAGGCAGACATCTCCGACCGACGCAACCAGCTGCTGGTCGCCGTCAGCGTCGGCTTTGGCCTGATCCCGGTGGTGCGCCCGGAGTTCTTCGCTCAGATGCCGCAGTGGATGGAACCCATCACCCACAGTGGCATCGCCATGGCCACCCTCAGCGCCCTGGTACTGAACCTGCTGTTCAACATCCTCGGCGGCGCCGACCGCGCCGCGCACAACGATGCCTGTCACCAGCATTGAGTGACCAGGGGCGGCGCCGCTCTGGCCGCCCCGCTTCAACCCTGTGGTAACGCAGTACCGTCGGCCCGCCGGAATGGGCCGTCCGGGGCGCCTGCGCGCCGAAAAAGCCCTTACAAAAACAATAAGTCCGGGAATCACAACATGAAGCGCATCACCACCTCCGTCCTGCTGGGCAGCAGCCTGCTGGCCACCCTCCCCGCCCATGCCGGCGAATGGCTGCAGTGGCACGGCGAAAGCCTGTCCTATCTCTACGGCAAGGACTTCAAGGTCAACCCCGATATCCAGCAGACCATCACCTTCGAGCACGCCAACAAGTGGAAGTACGGCGACACCTTCCTGTTCGTCGACAAGATCTTCTACAACGGCAAGGCCGACCCCGGCAAAGGCGTGACCACCTACTACGGTGAGTTCAGCCCGCGCCTGTCGTTCGGCAAGATCTTCGAGCGCAACCTGGCCTTCGGCCCGGTCAAGGACGTGCTGCTGGCCATGACCTACGAGCGTGGCGAGGGCGACAACGAGGCCTACCTGATCGGCCCCGGCTTCGACCTGAACGTGCCCGGCTTCAACTACTTCACCCTGAACTTCTACCTGCGCAACACCGAAGGCAGCCGCCCCGGCGACAACGTCTGGCAGATCACCCCGGCCTGGTCCTACACCATCCCGGTGGGCAAGTCCGACATTCTGATCGACGGCTACATCGACTGGGTGGTCGACAACGACCAGACCCGTCGCGGCACCTACCACGCCAACCTGCAGTTCAACCCACAGGTCAAATACGACCTGGGCAAGGCCCTGAACCTGGGCGCCAAGCAGCTCTACGTCGGCTTCGAATACAGCTACTGGAAGGACAAGTACGGCATCGACAGCCACGGCAACGTGGACAGCAACCAGAGCGTGGCCAGCGCCCTGGTGAAGGTGCACTTCTGAAAAACTGACCGAACGCCCAAATTTGCACCACCGTGCTCCAGGACGGAGCACTTGAGGCCCGGCGCGCAAGTGAGTAATCTGCGCGCCCCCTCGATCGGGGCGGGAAGGATCCCGCCCGCGTTTGCTGACCGCCCAGTCAATGTTTCCGGGCGGTTGGCCAACGTGTTGCCAGCGTGAAATACCCATTTCATCCGTTCAGAAAGACGTCGAGCAGGATGGTTGTGCCCAACGTGGAAAAGTTGGCGCAGCTCTTGCCAAACAGCTGTGGCCAATTGAAAAAAGCTGACCCAAAAGACAAGAACAGCGCCCGAGCGCTGACAACAGATCCAATAAAGGGAGCGACACACGCAATGCGTACCATCAATAGCCTGATCCTCGCCGGCGGCCTGCTGGCCTGCGGCGCCAGCCAAGCCGGTGACCTGCTGCAATGGCAGAACAACAGCCTGACCTACCTGTGGGGCAAGAACTTCAAGGTCAACCCCGAGATCCAGCAGACCGTGACCTTCGAGCACGCCGATGCGTGGAAGTACGGCGACAACTTCTTCTTCCTCGACAAGATCTTCTATCAAGGCAAGAAGGACGCCAGCAACGGCCCGAACACCTACTACGGCGAGTTCAGCCCACGCCTGTCGTTCGGCAAGATCTTCGACCAGAAGCTCGAGTTCGGCCCGGTCAAGGACGTGCTGCTGGCCATGACCTACGAGTTCGGCGAGGGTGACACCGAGTCCTACCTGATCGGCCCCGGCTTCGACCTGGCGATCCCAGGCTTCGACTACTTCCAGCTGAACTTCTACCAGCGCACCACCGACGGCAGCCGTCCGGGCGACAATGTCTGGCAGATCACCCCGGTCTGGTCCTACACCATCCCCGTGGGTTCGTCCGACATTCTCATCGACGGCTTCATGGACTGGGTGGTGGACAACGACGAGAACCGTCGCGGCACCTACCAGGCGAACCTGCACTTCAACCCGCAGGTCAAGTACGACCTGGGCAAAGCGCTGCACCTGGGCGAGAAGCAGTTGTACGTGGGTATCGAGTACGACTACTGGAAGAACAAGTACGGCATCAAGGACAGCGATGCCTTCACTACCGATCAGAACACCATGAGCTTCCTGGTCAAGGTTCACTTCTGATCCGAGTGTAAGCCGGCCCCACAGTGATCGTGCTGTTCCTGTGGGAGCCGGCTTGCCGGCGAACCGGGGCAAGCCCCGGCCAGGCGCCTCAGTTCGCGGGTCTTAGCGCCCGCCAGAACTTGCTCACGACAGCAACCACCGCCAGCACCACAGCCCCCGCAATCACCCCCGCCACACCATTGAGCAGTGCCCCGGTCAACGCCCCGCCCCGTCCTTCGCTGAACGCCTCGATGGCGTGATGCAGCGGCGCGATGCCATGCACCAGGATGCCGCCACCGACCAGGAACATCGCCGCGGTGCCGATCACCGACAGGCTTTTCATCATGTACGGCGCGGCGCGCAGGATGCCGTTGCCCACCGCCTGGCTCAGCGCCGAGGCTTTCTTGGTCATCCACAGCCCCAGGTCATCGAGCTTGACGATGCCTGCCACCAGGCCATACACCCCCAGGGTCATGACGATGGCGATCCCCGACAGCACGATGATCTGCTGGCTCAGCGGCGCATCGGCCACGGTGCCAAGGGTGATGGCGATGATCTCGGCGGAGAGGATGAAGTCGGTGCGCACCGCGCCCTTGATCTTGCTCTTCTCAAAGGCCACCAGGTCGACCTGCTCGTCGGCCACGGCCGCCTTGCGCGCCTCATGCTGCGCGTCGTCCTCGGCCTTGCTGTGCAGGAACTTGTGCGCCAGCTTCTCGAAGCCCTCGAAGCACAGGTAGGCGCCACCGACCATCAGCAGCGGAATCACCGCCCAGGGAATGAACGCGCTGATCAGCAGCGCCGCCGGCACCAGGATCGCCTTGTTCACCAGCGAGCCCTTGGCCACCGCCCACACCACCGGGATCTCGCGTTCGGCGCGCACACCGGTGACCTGCTGGGCGTTGAGCGCCAGGTCGTCGCCCAGCACCCCGGCGGTCTTCTTCGCCGCGACCTTGGTCATCAACGAGACATCGTCGAGGACCGTGGCGATATCGTCGATCAATACCAGTAAGCTGCTTCCTGCCATGTCAAAATGTTTCCAGTAGGTTCGAATGGCCGGGATTCTAGCCCAAAGACGCTGCCTTGAGCGCCCGTCCGAGCGGGTGCTACCATGCCGGACCCCTCTTGGAGGGGCCAGACCCGAGGAAGATTCCCGACAATGAGCACCATTCGCGAGCGCAACAAGGAATTGATCCTGCGCGCAGCCAGTGAAGAATTCGCCGACAAGGGCTTCGCCGCCACCAAGACCAGCGATATCGCGGCCAAGGCCGGCCTGCCCAAGCCGAACGTGTACTACTACTTCAAGTCGAAGGAAAACCTCTACCGCGAGGTGCTCGAGAGCATCATCGCGCCGATCATGCAGGCCTCGACACCGTTCAACGCCGACGGCGATCCGAAAGAAGTGCTCAGCGCGTACATCCGCTCGAAGATCCGCATCTCCCGCGACCTGCCCCACGCCTCCAAGGTGTTCGCCAGCGAAATCATGCATGGCGCGCCGCACCTGTCGCCGCGCCAGGTGGAGCAGCTCAACGAGCAGGCCCGCCACAACATCGAGTGCATCCAGCGCTGGATCGAGCGCGGCCAGATCGCTCACGTCGACCCGCACCATTTGATGTTCAGCATCTGGGCGGCGACGCAAACCTATGCGGATTTCGACTGGCAGATCGCCGTGGTGACCGGCAAGGCCAAACTGGCCGACAGCGACTACGATGCGGCGGCGGAGACCATCATCCGCCTGGTGCTGAAGGGCTGCGAGCCAGAGGTGGCCTGAACCATCGCAATCGCGAGGCAAGCCCGCTCCCACGACCTGAACTGCCCTAAGCATTCAATACCTTAGGGAAAAGTCCAGGTCATGGGAGCGGGCTTGCCCCGCGATAGTTCTAAAGCCTGATCAGGCTGCAACCCCCGCGTCCGCCGTCAGCCCCACCTCTTCGATCGCACTGATCGCGCACTGCTCGTCGATATCCGACGTATCCCCGCTGATCCCCACCGCCCCCAGCACCTTGCCCTCCTGATCACGGATCAGCACGCCCCCCGGCACCGGCACCACTGGTCGCTCGCCGAGCCCGTTCAAAGCCGCATAAAAGGCGGGGCGCTGCTGCGAGTCCAGCGCCAGCAGGCGTGAACCCTTGCCCAGCGCCACCGCGCCCCAGGCCTTGCCAATGGCCACCTCGGGGCGCAGCAAGCTGGCGCCGTCCTCGCGCTGCAACGCCAGCAGATGCCCACCGGCGTCGAGCACCGCCACGGTCAAGGGCGCGGCGTTGATCTTGCGGCCTGCGGACAACGCGGCATTTACCACGCCCACGGCCTGTTTGAGGGTCAATGCGTTCATGAAAAGGTCCTCTTCTTGTTGTGAGAAGCCCTGAGGGCAGTTGAAAACCAATAGACAAGATAGAACACAACAAAGACACTGTTTGTATACAATTTTCTGATCCAATGTGTCTCACTGCGACGAAATGCCGCCCTTTTTCGCCATGACCAGCAAGTCGAACCCACCGACGAAAATGGATTGACCTTTTGCGCCGACCATGAATACACTCTGCCGCAACGCAAGTTGTATACAATTACAAAATCGATGAGGCACAAACCATGAGCAAAATGAGAGCAATCGATGCAGCCGTTCTGGTCATGCGCCGTGAAGGTGTAGATACCGCGTTCGGCATCCCCGGCGCCGCGATCAACCCGCTGTACTCGGCCCTGAAAAAAGTCGGTGGCATCGATCACGTCCTCGCTCGCCACGTCGAAGGCGCCTCGCACATGGCCGAGGGCTACACCCGCGCCAACCCAGGCAACATCGGCGTGTGCATCGGCACCTCCGGCCCTGCCGGCACCGACATGGTCACCGGCCTGTACAGCGCCTCGGCCGACTCCATCCCGATCCTGTGCATCACCGGCCAGGCCCCGCGTGCCCGCCTGCACAAGGAAGACTTCCAGGCCGTCGACATCACCAGCATCGTCAAGCCGGTGACCAAGTGGGCGACCACCGTGCTGGAGCCGGGCCAAGTGCCCTACGCGTTCCAGAAGGCCTTCTTTGAGATGCGTACTGGCCGCCCAGGCCCGGTGCTGATCGACCTGCCGTTCGACGTGCAGATGGCCGAGATCGAGTTCGACATCGATGCCTACGAGCCACTGGCGATCAACAAGCCAGCCGCCACTCGCGTACAGGCCGAGAAAGCCCTGGCCTTGCTCAATGACGCCGAGCGCCCGCTGCTGGTAGCCGGCGGCGGCATCATCAACGCCGACGCCAGCGACAAGCTGGTCGAGTTCGCCGAACTGACCGGCGTACCGGTAGTGCCAACCCTGATGGGCTGGGGCACCATCCCGGACGATCACGAATTGATGGTCGGCATGGTCGGCCTGCAGACCTCGCACCGCTACGGCAACGCGACCATGCTCAAGTCCGACCTGGTGTTCGGTATCGGCAACCGCTGGGCAAACCGCCACACCGGCTCCGTCGACGTCTACACCGAAGGCCGCAAGTTCGTGCACGTGGACATCGAACCGACCCAGATCGGCCGTGTGTTCACCCCTGACCTGGGTATCGTTTCCGACGCCGGCAAGGCCCTGGACGTGTTCCTCGAAGTGGCCCGCGAGTGGAAAGCCGCAGGCCTGCTCAAGTGCCGCAAGGCCTGGCTGGAAGACTGCCAGGAACGCAAGGCTACCCTGCAGCGCAAGACCAACTTCGACAACGTCCCGGTCAAGCCACAGCGCGTGTACCAGGAAATGAACGAAGTGTTCGGCAAGGACACTACCTACGTCAGCACCATCGGCCTGTCGCAGATCGCCGGCGCGCAGTTCCTGCACGTGTACAAGCCACGCCACTGGATCAACTGCGGCCAGGCCGGCCCGCTGGGCTGGACCATCCCTGCCGCCCTCGGTGTGGTCAAGGCCGACCCGAAACGCAAGGTGGTCGCGCTGTCCGGTGACTACGACTTCCAGTTCATGATCGAAGAGCTCGCGGTGGGCGCGCAGTTCAACCTGCCCTACGTCCACGTGCTGGTGAACAACGCCTACCTCGGCCTGATCCGCCAGGCGCAGCGTGGTTTCGACATGGATTACTGTGTACAACTGGCGTTCGAGAACATCAATTCCACCGACGCCGCCACCTACGGTGTCGACCACGTCGCCGTGGTCGAGGGCCTGGGCTGCAAGGCCATCCGCGTGTTCCAACCGGCCGAGATCGCACCTGCCCTGCTCAAGGCGCAGAAGATGGCCGAAGAGTTCCGCGTGCCGGTGGTGGTCGAAGTGATTCTCGAGCGTGTGACCAACATTTCCATGGGCACCGAGATCAACGCGGTCAACGAGTTCGAAGACCTCGCCCTGGTCGGCAACGACGCGCCGACCGCCATCTCGCTGCTGGACTGATCGCCTGACGCCCCCGCGCCGCGCGCGGGGGCAATCAACGCAAGGAGACGACTTATGCCTCGCTTCGCCGCCAACCTGTCCATGCTGTTCACCGAACAGGACTTCCTGGCTCGCTTCAAGGCCGCCGCCGACGCTGGTTTCAGCGGCGTCGAATACCTCTTCCCGTACGATTTCAGCGCCGCCGAGATCAAGCAGCAGCTCGACGCCCATGGCCTGACCCAGGTGCTGTTCAACCTGCCGGCCGGCGACTGGTCGAAAGGTGAGCGCGGCATCACCTGCCACCCCGACCGCGTCGAAGAGTTCCGCGTCGGTGTCGACAAGGCCATCGAGTACGCCAAGGTGCTGGGCAACACCCAGGTCAACGCCCTGGCCGGCATCCGCCCGCAAGGCCCGGACTGCGCCACCGTGCGCAAGACCTTCGTGGAAAACCTGCGCTACGCCGCCGACAAGCTCAAGGCCGCCGGCATCCGCCTGGTCATGGAAATGATCAACACCCGCGACATCCCGGGCTTCTACCTGAACACCACGAAACAGGCCCTGGAAATCCAGGCCGAGGTGGGCAGCGACAACCTGTTCCTGCAGTACGACATCTACCACATGCAGATCATGGAAGGTGACCTGGCGCGCACCCTGGAAACCAACCTCAAGCTGATCAACCACGTGCAGCTGGCCGACAACCCGGGCCGCCACGAGCCGGGTACCGGCGAGATCAACTACCGCTTCCTGTTCGAGCACCTGGACCGCATCGGCTACCAGGGCTGGGTGGGCGCGGAGTACAAGCCCAAGACCACCACCGAGGCGGGTTTGGGCTGGCTGAAGACGCACAACGCAATCTGAAGGCCGAGCGCAGGCCCGCTCCTGAAAGGCCTGCACCGCCTGCTCCATCGAGATTCAACAATTACAACGAGGTAATCTCTCATGGCTAAAATCGGTTTCATCGGCACCGGCATCATGGGCAACCCCATGGCCCAGAACCTGCAAAAAGCAGGTCACAGTATCTTCGTCTCGACCCACCACGACGCAGCTCCGGCCAACCTGATCGCCGCTGGCGGCGTGGCCCTGGCCAACCCGAAGGAAGTGGCCCAGGAAGCTGAGTTCATCATCGTCATGGTGCCCGACACCCCACAGGTCGAAAGCGTGCTGTTCGGTGAAAACGGCGTCGCCGAAGGCGTGGGCCCGAACAAGGTGGTGATCGACATGAGCTCGATCTCGCCTACCGCCACCAAAGCCTTCGCCGAGAAGATCAAGGCCACCGGCGCCGCCTACCTGGACGCCCCGGTGTCCGGCGGCGAAGTCGGTGCCAAGGCCGCGACCCTGAGCATCATGGTCGGCGGTTGCCCGAAAGCTTTCGAGCGCGCCCTGCCGCTGTTCGAAGCCATGGGCAAGAACATCACCCGCGTCGGTGGTAACGGCGACGGCCAGACCGCCAAGGTGGCCAACCAGATCATCGTCGCCCTGAACATCCAGGCCGTTGCCGAAGCCCTGCTGTTCGCCGCCAAGAACGGCGCCGACCCGGCCAAGGTGCGTGAAGCCCTGATGGGCGGCTTCGCCTCCTCGAAGATCCTCGAAGTGCATGCCGAGCGCATGATCAAGGGCACCTTCGACCCTGGCTTCCGCATCAACCTGCACCAGAAGGACCTGAACCTGGCCCTGCAAGGCGCCAAGGAGCTGGGCATCAACCTGCCCAACACCTCCAATGCCCAGCAAGTGTTCAACACCTGCCAGGCCCTGGGCGGCGGCAACTGGGACCACTCGGCGCTGATCAAGGGCCTGGAGCACATGGCCAACTTCTCGATCCGCGACGACAAGTAAGGCGCTATCCCACACCATCTGCATGCCAGATGGTGACCCCGAGCAACACCCGCCCCTGGTTCGGCCTGCACGGAGGCAGTTCCAGGGGCGTTTTCGATTTTGCAGAACAACAAGAATCTGGGAGCCTGCCATGTCGGTCGATCCACAAAAATTCCTGCGCGAGCTGTTCGACACAGCCATCGCTGCCGCCCACCCCCGTCAGGTCCTCGAACCCCACCTGCCCGCCGACCGTAGCGGCCGGGTCATCGTCATCGGCGCCGGCAAGGCCGCCGCCGCCATGGCCGAAGTGGTCGAAAAGAGCTGGCAGGGCGAGGTCTCGGGCCTGGTCGTGACCCGCTACGGCCACGGCGCCAACTGCCAGAAGATCGAGGTGGTCGAAGCCGCCCACCCGGTCCCCGATGCCGCCGGCCTGGCCGTGGCCAAGCGCGTGCTCGCGCTGGTCAGCAACCTCAGCGAAGACGACCGCGTCATCTTCCTGCTCTCCGGCGGCGGTTCCGCCCTGCTGGCCCTGCCCGCCGAAGGTCTGACCCTGGCCGACAAGCAGCAGATCAACAAGGCACTGCTGAAGTCCGGCGCCACCATCGGCGAGATGAACTGCGTGCGCAAGCACCTCTCGGCGATCAAGGGCGGGCGCCTGGCCAAGGCCTGCTGGCCGGCCACCGTCTATACCTACGCGATTTCCGATGTACCCGGCGACCTGGCCACGGTCATCGCCTCCGGCCCCACCGTGGCCGACCCCAGCACCTCGGCCGACGCCCTGGCGATCCTCAAGCGCTACAACATCGAAGCGCCCAAGGCCGTCATCGACTGGCTCAATAATCCGGCATCGGAAACCGTCAAAGCGGACGACCCCGCCCTTTCGCGCAGCCACTTCCAGCTGATCGCCCGGCCCCAGCAGTCGCTCGAAGCCGCCGCGGTGAAAGCCCGCCAGGCCGGGTTCAGCCCGCTGATCCTCGGTGACTTGGAAGGCGAGTCGCGCGAGGTGGCCAAGGTGCATGCCGGCATCGCCCGCCAGGTCGTCCTGCACGGCCAGCCGCTGAAGGCGCCCTGCGTGATCCTGTCCGGCGGCGAGACCACCGTCACCGTGCGCGGCAATGGCCGTGGCGGGCGCAACGCCGAGTTCCTGCTCAGCCTTACCGAAAGCCTCAAGGGCCTGCCGGGGGTGTACGCATTGGCCGGTGATACCGACGGCATCGACGGCTCCGAGGACAACGCCGGCGCCTTCATGACCCCGGATAGCCACGCCCGCGCCGAGGCCCTGGGCCTGTCGGCCAGCGATGAGCTGGACAACAACAACGGCTATGGCTACTTCGCCGCGCTCGACGCGCTGATCGTCACCGAGCCGACCCGCACCAACGTCAACGACTTCCGCGCCATCCTGATCCTCGAGACCGACCCTCATGACGCCTGATAAAAAAGTAAAAATCCTCGCCACCCTCGGGCCTGCGATCAAGGGCATCGATGACATCCGCCAGCTGGTCGAGGCCGGGGTGAACATCTTCCGCCTCAACTTCAGCCACGGCGAACACGCCGACCACGCCCTGCGCTACCAGTGGATCCGCGAAGTCGAGCAGCAGCTCAACTACCCGCTGGGCATCCTCATGGACCTGCAGGGGCCGAAGCTGCGCGTCGGTCGCTTCGCCGACGGCAAGGTGCAACTGCAACGCGGCCAGGCCCTGCGCCTGGACCTGGACAAGACCCCGGGCGACAGCCGCCGCGTGAACCTGCCACACCCGGAGATCATCGCCGCGCTGGAGCCCGGCATGGACCTGCTGCTCGATGACGGCAAGCTGCGCCTGCGGGTGACCGCCAAGCACAGCGATGCCATCGACACCGAAGTGCTGGCCGGCGGCGAGCTGTCCGACCGCAAGGGCGTCAACGTGCCGCAAGCCGTGCTTGACCTCTCCCCGCTCACCGAAAAGGACCGCCGTGACCTCACCTTCGGCCTCGAGCTGGGCGTGGACTGGGTGGCCCTGTCGTTCGTGCAGCGCCCGCAGGACATCCTCGAAGCACGCGAGCTGATCGGCGACCGCGCCTACCTGATGGCCAAGATCGAGAAGCCCTCGGCGGTCGAGCAACTGCAGGCCATCGCCGAGCTGTCCGACGCGATCATGGTCGCCCGTGGCGACCTGGGCGTGGAAGTGCCGGCCGAGAGCGTGCCGCAGATCCAGAAGGGCATCATCAATACCTGCCGCCAGCTGGGTAAACCTGTGGTGGTGGCCACGCAGATGCTCGAATCCATGCGTTTCTCCCCGGCACCGACCCGCGCCGAGGTCACTGATGTGGCCAACGCCGTGGCCGAAGGCGCCGACGCGGTGATGCTGTCGGCCGAGACCGCCTCGGGCGACTACCCGCTGGAGGCCGTGCAGATGATGAGCAAGATCATCCGCCAGGTGGAGAACGGCCCGGACTACCAGGCCCAGCTCGACGTGGGCCGGCCCAAGGCCGAAGCCACCGTGTCGGATGCCATCAGCTGCGCGATCCGCCGTATCAGCGGCATCCTGCCGGTGGCGGTGCTGGTCAACTACAGCGAGTCGGGGAACTCCACCCTGCGCGCCGCTCGCGAGCGACCACGGGCGCCGATCCTCAACCTGACGCCGAACCTGAACACCGCCCGCCGCCTGAGCGTGGCCTGGGGCGTGCACTCGGTGGTCAACGACCGCCTGCGCCAGGTCGACGAGGTTGTCTCGACGGCGCTGGAAATCGCCCAGGCCCAAGGCATGGCCAGTCGTGGCGACACGCTGCTGATCACTGCCGGTGTGCCTTTCGGCAAGCCGGGTTCGACTAATACGCTGCGGATCGAGACCCTAGTCTGAGATCGCCGGGGGCGCTGTGCGCCCCTTTTCGCCGGCAAGCCGGCTCCCACAGGAATCATGCATGCCTTTGTGGGAGCCGGCTTGTCGTGGCGACGAACCGCGGCGAAAGGAGGGCAAAGCCCTCCCGACACACCGAACCTGCGGAAAACCGAGGCCCGAAGAGGCCCACCGCTCCCCCACTCACCTTACCGACTGCCCATGTACACCAAGAATTTCGTCAACCCGTGCCCCGACTGGGCCACGGCCTTGCTCAACGGCTTCAGCCAGGTGCTGCTGCTGCGCAACCCCCTGTGCGGCCTGTGCTGCCTGCTGGCCATCCTGCTGACCGCGCCGAACCTGGTCGGCGGCGCCCTGCTCGGCGCCCTGGCCGGCCTGCTCACCGCCCAACGCCGCGGCTACGACCGCGCCGACCGCCAGGCCGGGCTGTACTGCTACAACGGCGTGCTGATCGGCATCCTGATCAGCGCCGTATTGCCCTGGTCGGCGATCCTGCCACCGCTGATCATCGCCGCCGGCGGCCTTTCGAGCATGCTCACCCACCAATGGCGCAAGCGCGGCGGCAAGCTGCTGATCGCCTACACCGCGCCATTCGTGCTGCTGGGCTGGGCCGCGTTGCTGCTGACCGAGCCGTCGGCCAACGGCTATGTCGAAGCGGATCCGGTGTATGCCCTGCTGCGCGGCGTGGGGCAGATCTTTTTGCTCGACAAGCCCATGGCCGGCCTGCTGATCGTCATCGGCATGTACTTCGCCAACCCCTATGCCGCCACCTGGGCGCTGATCGGCTCGGCCATCGGCGGTGGTGTCGCGCTGCTGGCTGGAGAAACGCAGGCCGCGTGGCTGGGGTTGCATGGCTTCAACGCAGCCCTCGCGGCCCTGGCCTTCAGTCGCCAGGGCGAGAAACCCTGGGTGACCTTGCTCGCCATCGCCTGCGCCCTGCTGCTGCAACCGCTGTTCAACCTGCTGCCGATCGCCGGGTTGACCGCGCCGTTCGTGACCGCGTGCTGGCTGATGCACCTGGGCAACCACCTGGTGCAGCTCAACCAGCGCCGCAACGCGCCTCGCTTGCACAGCTGATACCCAACCCCTAGGCTCTGCCCATCCACACAATGGAACGAGCCCATGGACAACCCTTCGAGCCTGCGCGAGCGGCTCTACGTCATCGTCTTCCAGACCGACACCACGGCTGGCAGACGCTTCGACAAGATCCTCCTGCTGATCATCCTCGCCAGCCTGGTCACGGTGATCCTCGACAGCATCGACGACGTTCACCAGAACTACGCCGGGTTGCTGGCCGGCATCGAGTGGGGTTTCACGGCGATCTTCCTCGCCGAGTACATCACCCGCCTGTACTGCTCGCCCAAGCCACTGCGCTATGCATTCAGCTTCTACGGGCTGGTCGACCTGCTGGCGATCGTGCCGGGGATCATCGCCCTGTACTACAGCGACGCCCAGTACCTACTGATCATCCGCGTGGTGCGCATGCTGCGGATCTTCCGCGTGCTCAAGCTCAGCCCGTACTTGAAGCAGGCCCATTACCTGTTGGCGGCGCTGCAGGGCAGCAAGCAGAAGATCATCGTGTTCCTGGTCAGCGTGTCGACCCTGGTGACCGTGTTCGGCACGTTGATGTACGTGATCGAAGGGCCGGAGCATGGCTTCACCAGCATCCCCAAGGGCATCTACTGGGCCATCGTCACCCTCACCACCGTGGGCTTCGGAGATATCGTGCCGACCACGCCGCTGGGGCAGGTGCTGTCGTCGCTGGTGATGATCACCGGTTACTCGATCATCGCCGTGCCCACCGGCATCTTCACCACCGAACTGGCCAATGCCCTGCGCGGCGAACAGTTGCAGCATGACTGCCCGACCTGCGCCAAGCACCACCACGAGCATGGCGCGGCGTTCTGTTCGCGCTGTGGCAATGCGTTGTTTCCCAAGCAATAGGCAGCGTCCCCAATGCAGGGCAAGCATAAGCAAAGAGCCATTTGGTCTTTAGCCACCCTAGCGCCAAACGCTATAGTCGCTGGCATATCGCCAACCCTTTGAATCAGAACAAGGAATGCCCCCAGTGAAAAAACTCTTCAGCGCCTCGCTGCTCGCCGCGGGCCTGGCCCTGGGCAACCTCGCCCAGGCCGCCCCTACCCTGCTCAACGTGTCCTACGACGTGATGCGCGACTTCTACAAGGACTACAACCCGGCGTTCCAGAAGCACTGGGAGAAGGAACACAACGAGAAGGTCAACCTGCAGATGTCCTTCGGCGGCTCGAGCAAGCAGGCGCGCGCAGTGATCGATGGCCTGCCGGCCGACGTGATCACCATGAACATGGCCACCGACATCAATGCCCTGGTCGACAACGGCAAGCTGGTGCCGGACAACTGGGTAACGCGCCTGCCGAACAACAGCGCGCCGTTCACCTCGGCCACCGTGTTCATCGTGCGCAAGGGCAACCCCAAGGCGCTGAAGGACTGGCCCGACCTGCTCAAGGACGGCGTGCAGGTGATCGTGCCCAACCCGAAAACCTCGGGTAACGGCCGCTACACCTACCTCTCGGCCTGGGGCTACGTGCTCAAGCAGGGCGGTGACGAAAGCAAGGCTCGCGACTTCGTCGGCAAGCTGTTCAAGCAGGCGCCGGTGCTCGATACCGGTGGCCGCGCCGCCACCACCACCTTCATGACCAACCAGATCGGCGACGTGCTGGTGACCTTCGAGAACGAGGCCGAGATGATTGCCCGCGAGTTCGGCCGCGACCAGTTCGAAGTGGTCTACCCGAGCGTGTCGGCCGAGGCCGAGCCGCCAGTGAGCGTGGTCGACAAGGTGGTGGCCAAGAAAGGTACCCAGGCCGTGGCCGAGGAATACCTGAAGTACCTGTGGTCGCCGGAGGCCCAGGAGATCGCCGCGAACAACTACCTGCGTCCGCGTGACGCCACCGTGCTGGCCAAGTACACCGACCGTTTCCCGAAAGTCGACTTCCTGTCGGTGGAGAAGACCTTCGGCGACTGGCGCACTGTGCAAAAGACCCACTTCAATGACGGTGGCGTGTTCGACCAGATCTATACCAACAAGTAACTACACCCCCTGTAGGAGCGGGCTTGTCCCCTCCTACAGGAGCCCTGCTTTCAGGCCTGCTGACGAAACACCAGCGCCTTCAGCCCCCCCTCCGGATCCGCATCCGGAAACTCCGGCGGATTCTCCAGCCGCTCGACAAACACCAGCCCCGGCGCCTGCTCGGCCATCCCCTCGATGAGAAACTGCGGCCCGATCCCCGGATCGTTGACGCAGGCCAGTACCGTGCCGCCTTCAGTCAACAACTCCGGCAAACGCCGAAGGATCTTGGCGTAGTCCTGGGTCAGCACGAAGCTACCGCGCTGGAAGGTTGGCGGATCGATGATGATCAGGTCGTACGGCCCGTACTTGCGCACCTTGCCCCACGACTTGAACAGCTCATGCCCCAGGTACGCCACCCGCGAGGCGTCATGGCCATTGAGCCGGTGGTTGTCGCGGCCCCGGGACAGCGCCGACTTGGCCATGTCCAGGTTGACCACCTGCTCGGCGCCGCCGGCAATCGCCGCCACCGAGAAGCCGCAGGTGTAGGCGAACAGGTTGAGCACGCGCTTACCGCCCGCCTGCTCGCGCACCCAGCGCCGGCCGTAGCGCATGTCGAGGAACAGGCCGTTGTTCTGTCGCACGCCCAGGTCGAGCAGGTATTTCAGGCCAGCCTCGACCACCTCGCGCTGCTGGCACGGTGCGCCCCACAGCCACTGGCCGGGGCTGTCAGGCAGGTAGCGGTGCTGCAGCAGGATGGCCTGGCCGCTCCACTGCGGGCGCTCGGCCAGTGCCATCAGCATCGCTTCAAGCTCGGCCAGCTGGCCCTCGGGCGGTTCGCGGAACAGCGCCACCAGCAACACGCCGTCGAGCCAGTCGACGGTGATCTGTTCAAGCCCCAGCCAGCAGCGGCCACGGCCATGGAACAGGCGGCGAGTCTCCTGGGGGGCGGGGTCGAGGGCGGCGAGCAGGTGCTGCTCGAGGGTGGCGATGGCTGGGCTCATGTCGGCTACGGTCAGGCAAAAGCGCCATTCTACCCGCTCGCGGCTGGGCTGGGCGGCCATCAATGAAGGGGATGAGAGGGTTTGCGGCACTTTTGTCGCTTTTTTCTTGCCGGGGCGCTGTGGATAGTGCGGCCATCCCTCCCTGAAACCGGATCACTGCCATGTCACCCCTGAAAGTCGAATTCTTCCACGATGTCGTCTGCGGCTGGTGCTTCGTCCTCGCCCCGCGCCTAAAGCAGCTGCAGGACGAACTGAACCTGGACGTGCAGCACCGCAGCTTCATCCTGCAGACCAGCCGCGAAGCTATGGTCGAGCGCTTCGGCTCGATGCCCAAGGCCAAGGAGACCATCCTCAGCCACTGGCTGTCGTGCTCGCGCGCCGAGGACGTCAAGCGCATCAACATCGAAGCCATGCGCCAGCAGGATTTCGAGTACCCCACCGGCCTGCTCGCAGGCCTCGCCTGCCAGACCGCCAAGGCACTGGGTGGCAACGAAGGCCACGAGCGCATGTTCGACCGCCTGCAGGAAGCCCACCTGGTGCAGGCCCGCAACATCGGTGACCGCGCCACCGTGCTGGCGGTGGCCGCCGAAGCCGATTTCGACCCGCTGGCCTTCGCCACGGCATTCGACCAGCAGGCCCCGCAGATGCTCGAGGAAGAGCTGGCCCAGGGCCGGCGACTGGGCATCAGTTCGGTGCCCAGCCTGGTGATCGACGGTCGCTACCTGGTCCCCGGCGCGCTGAGCCTTGAGCAACTGCGCCAGACCTTCATCCAGGTCCGTGCCAACCAGAAGCAGGCACAAGGAGCCACCCAATGAAAAGCCGTTACTGGATCGCCGCCGGCACTTCCCTGTCGCTGCTGGCCATGGCCCTGCTGCCCGCTCCGGCGGTAGTGGCCAACGACGCCCCCGCCGCCCAGGCCAACGCCACCCCGGTGGCAATCGCCCGCGTGCAGTCGGGCCCGATGCCGCAGGTGCTCAGCGCCGTCGGCACCCTGGAGGCGGTACACCAGGTCAATGTCTCGCCCGAGGTCGGCGGGCGCATCACCGCGCTGGAGTTCACCGCCGGCAAGGCCGTGGCCGCAGGCCAGGTGCTGGTCAAGCTCAACGACGCGCCCGAACGCGGCGAGCTGGCCAAGCTGCAGGCCCAGGCCAAGAACGCCAAGCTGGCCCTGGAGCGCACGCGCAAGGTGCTGCCGCTGGCCTCCACCCAGGCCCAGCTGGACCAGGCCCAGGCCAACTACGACCAACTGCTCGGCGAGATCGCCCAGGTCCAGGCGCAGATCGCGCAGAAGACCATCCGCGCCCCGTTCGCCGGTGTGCTGGGCATCCGCAAGGTCAACCTCGGCCAGTACGTCAGCCCCGGCGACAGCCTGGTGACCCTCACCGAGCTGTCGCGCCTGCACGTCAACTTCCCACTGCCCGAGCAGTCCGCCGCCGCCCTGCAGGCCGGCCAGGCCATCACCCTCAAGGTCGACGCCTGGCCGCAGCAGCGCTTTGTCGCCGCGGTCACCACCCTGGAGCCGCAGATCGACCCGGGCGCCCGCTCGATGCTGGTGCAGGCAACCCTCGACAACCCCGACCAGCAACTCAAGCCGGGCATGTTCGCCAACGTCAGCATCGAGCTGCCGAGCCACGCCGATGTGCTCAGCGTGCCAGAGACGGCGATCAGCTACAGCGCCTACGGCAACTCGCTGTACGTGCTGCGTGAGAAGGACGGCGCCCTGCGCGTGGAGCAGGTATTCGTCAAGCTCGGCGCGCGCCGCGACGACCGCGTGGTGGTGCTCGATGCGCTGACCCCGGGCGACCGCGTGGTGGTGTCCGGGCAGATCCGCCTGAGCAACGGCATGCCGGTGCGGGTCACCGACGACACCCTGGCCGCCAGCACCACGCGCAAGCCGGACCTGGCCCAGCAGTAATGGGTTTGCGTGCCACTGAAAAGGACCTGTAGCACCATGAAATTCACCGACCTGTTCATCCGCCGCCCGGTACTGACCCTGGTGGTCTGCGCGATGATCGTCATGCTTGGCCTGTTGGCGCTGCTGAACCTGCCGATCCGCCAGTACCCGCAGCTGGAAAGCGCGACCATCACCATCACCACCGAGTACCCCGGCGCCCGCTCGCAGCTGATGCAGGGCTTCGTCACCCAGCCCATTTCGCAGGCCGTGGCCTCGGTCGACGGCGTCGACTACCTGAGCTCGACCTCGACCCAGGGCAAGAGCGTCATCACCGTGCGCCTGAAGCTCAACGCCGACTCCAACAAGGCCCTCACCGAAATCATGGCCGCCGTCAACCAGGTCAAGTACCGCCTGCCCGAAGGCGCCTACGACTCGGTGGTGGCCAAGTCTTCCGGCGAAGGCACGGCGGTGATCTACGTCGGCTTCTCGAGCAAGGACATCGGCCTGCCGGCGATCACCGACTATATCTCCCGCGTGGTTCAGCCGCGCCTGGCGGCCATCGACGGCGTGGCCGAGGCGCAGATCCTCGGCGGCCAGAAACTGGCCATGCGCCTGTGGCTGGACCCGGCGCGCATGGCCGCGCGCAACCTGTCGGCCAGCGACGTGGCCGAGGCCATCCGCCAGAACAACTTCCAGGCCGCCCCCGGGCAGACCAAGGGCCAGTACGTCTCGGCCAACATCAACATCAACACCGACCTGACCAGCGTCGACCAGTTCCGCCAGATGGTGGTGCGTCGCGACGGCGACACGCTGATCCGCCTGAGCGACATCGGCACCGCCGAGCTCGGCGCCACCTCCTATGACACCAGCGGCATCATGGACGGCGAGCCGGCGGTGTTCATCGGCCTGCACGCCACCCCCGCCGGCAACCCGCTGACCATCGTCGGTTCAGTGCAGGAAATGATGCCGCAGATCCGCGAGACCATGCCGCCGGGCATGACCGCCAATATCGTGTTCGAAGTGGCGCGCTTCATCCAGGCGTCCATCGATGAAGTGGTCAAGACCCTGGTCGAGGCGGTGGTGATCGTCGCCGTGGTGATCTTCCTGTTCCTCGGCTCGCTGCGCAGCGTGCTGATCCCGCTGGTGACCATCCCGCTGTCGCTGATCGGCGCGGCGGCGATCATGAGCCTGTTCGGGTTCAGCATCAACCTGCTGACCCTGCTGTCGATGGTCCTGGCCATCGGCCTGGTGGTGGACGACGCCATCGTCGTGGTGGAGAACGTCCACCGGCATATCGAGGAAGGCAAGTCGCCTTTGCAGGCGGCCTTGGTCGGCGCCCGCGAGATCGCCGGCCCCGTGATCGCCATGACCCTGACCCTGGCCGCGGTGTACGCCCCCATCGGCCTGATGGGCGGGCTGACCGGCGCGCTGTTCAAGGAGTTCGCCTTCACCCTCGCCGGTGCCGTGGTGGTGTCCGGCGTGGTGGCGCTCACCCTGTCGCCGGTGATGAGCGCCTTCCTGCTCAACCGCCAGGCCAGCGAAGGCCCGATGGCGCGTGGCGCCGAGCGTTTCTTCCACTGGCTGGGCAACGGCTATGGCCGTTTGCTTGACGTGTCCCTGCACCACCGCTGGGTCACCCTGGCCATCGCCGTGGCGGTGTTCGTCAGCCTGCCGATCCTCTACCTCGGCGCCCAGCGCGAACTGGCGCCGGTCGAGGACCAGGCCCAGGTGCTGGCGGTGGCCAAGGCCCCGCAGTACGCCAACATCGATTACACCCAGATGTACGCGCACCGCATGGACCGCCTGTTCGCCACCTTCCCGGAAACCGACATCACCTGGGTGGTCAACGGCAACGACGGCCCGCGCACCGCGTTCGGCGGCGCCAACCTGAGCACCTGGGAAAAGCGCCAGCGCAGCGCCGACCAGCTGCAAGCCGAGATCCAGAAAGCCGTGGGCGAGATCGAGGGCGTGGCCATCTTCGCCTTCCAGCTGCCGCCGCTGCCCGGCTCCACCGGCGGCCTGCCGGTGCAGATGGTGATCCAGAGCTCCCAGGATCACCGCGTGGTGTTCGACGCCATGGACAAGATCAAGCAGGCGGCCATGGCCAGCGGCCTGTTCGCCGTGGTCGACTCCGACCTGGACTTCAACAGCCCGCTGGTCAACATCAACATCGACCGTAGCAAGGCCAACGACCTGGGCATCAGCATGCAGGCCATCGGCGACGCCCTGGCGGTGCTGGTGGGCGAGAACTACGTCAACCGCTTCGCCCTCGACGGCCGCTCCTACGACGTGATCCCGCAGGTGGCACGGGCCCAGCGCCTGTCGGCGGAAATGCTGGTCGGCCAGTACGTCAAGGCCGCCAACGGCGCCCAGGTGCCGCTGTCGACCCTGGTCAGCTTCGACATGTCGATCGAGCCCAACAAGCTGACCCAGTTCAACCAGCTCAACTCGGCCACCCTGCAGGCGGTGCCGGCGCCGGGCGTGAGCATTGGCGACGCGGTGCAGTTCCTTGCCGCCCAGGCCAATGCCCTGCCCACCGGCTTCAGCCATGACTGGCTGTCCGATGCCCGCCAGTTCGTCCAGGAAGGAAGTGCCCTGGTCGTGACGTTCATCTTCGCCATCCTGGTCATCTACCTGGTGCTGGCCGCGCAGTTCGAAAGCCTGCGCGACCCGCTGGTGATCCTGGTCAGCGTGCCGATGTCGGTGTGCGGCGCGCTGATCCCGCTGTACCTGGGCTACGCCACGGTGAACATCTACACGCAGATCGGCCTGGTGACCCTGGTCGGCCTGATCAGCAAGCACGGCATCCTCATGGTCGAGTTCGCCAACGAGCTGCAGCAGGCCGACCAGCTCGACCGCCGCACGGCCATCGAGCGCGCCGCGCAGATCCGCCTGCGGCCGATCCTGATGACCACCGCGGCCATGGTGGTGGGCCTGGTGCCATTGCTGCTGGCCAGCGGCGCCGGCGCCCACAGCCGCTTCAGCCTGGGCCTGGTGATCGTCATCGGCATGCTGGTCGGCACCCTGTTCACCCTGTTCATCCTGCCCACCGTGTACTCGCTGCTGGCCAAGGACCACCGAGCCAGTGAGGACCAACGCCTGCAGGAACTGGCCGCCTACACCCAGCCAGCCTGACCCCTTAGCCCGCCCTCCCCTGTGGCAGCCATGACCGGCTGCCCCTGGGAGCGGCCGGCCCGAATAAAGAGAAACGACATGCTACGTAAGACCCTTCTGCCCCTGCTGCTGCTGGCGCCCCTGGCCCAGGCCGTTGCCGCCGAGCGTGCGACGCTGATGTCGGTGTACGCCCAGGTGGTCGAGCACAACAGCGACATGGCCGCCGCCCGCGAGAACTACCTGGCCCGCCGCGAGGCCGTGCCCCTGGCCCGCGCCCGCCTGCTGCCGCAGGTGGCCCTGGATGCCGAGGCCGGCGACGTGCGCAGCGACCGCCGCCAGGTCGAGCAGCGCAGCGGCAGCCTGTACCGCCTGAGCCTCGACCAGCCGTTGTTCGACCTCAGCCGCTGGTTCGACTACAAGGCCGCGCAGTCCGAGAACGAACAGGCCGAACTGGACTTCTCGGCATTCCAGCAGCAGTTGATCCTCGACACCGCCAGCAGCTACTTCGACACCCTGCTGGCCGAGGACAACCTGGCCACCGCCAAGGCCGAGCTGCGCGCCTTCGACCGCCAGTTGCAGCAGACCCGGCTGAGCTACGACGCCGGCCTGTCCGACCAGAACGACATGCTCTCGGCCCAGGCCAGCTTCGACCGCGCCAGCGCCAACCTGATCGACAGCCAGCGCCGCAGCGAAGACGCCTACCAGGCGCTGATGCGCCTGACCGGGCAGGCGCAACCGGCATTGGCCGGGATCCGCCACAGCCTGCCGGTGCAAGCGCCGGTGCCCGCGCGCGCCGAGGCCTGGGTCGAACAGGCCATGGCGCAGAACCTGCGCCTGCGCGCCAGTCAGGCCGCCGTCAGCCAGGCCGGCCAGACCCTGCGCAGCAGCAAGGCCGATCACCTGCCGACGTTCAACCTGGCCGTGGGCTACGCCGAGGGCGACAGCGACCTGATGGATTCCAGCGCGCACTTCGGCCAGCGCTCCGGCAACCAGCGCGACAGCTCGGTGATGGTGCAGATGAAGCTGCCGCTGTTCAGCGGCGGCGGCACCAGCGCGCGGGTGCGCCAGGCCACCCATGAGCTGGCGCGCACCGAGCACGGCCGCACCAGCCTCGAACGCGAGGTGCTGGAAGGGTCGCGCAACGCCTTCCGCGCGGTGGTCAGCGATGTCGAGCAGGTGCGCGCGCGGCGCCAGAGCATCATCTCCAGCCAGGGCTCGTTGCGGGCCACCGAGGCGGGGTATGAGGTGGGCAGCCGCAACATCGTCGATATCCTCGATGCCCAGCGCGACCTGTACAACGCGGTGCGCGACTACAACGTCTCGCGCTATGCGTACATCGTCGACAGCCTGCGGCTCAAGCAGCAGGCTGGCAGCCTGAGCCCGGAGGACCTGCGCGAATTGGCGGGGTATCTGAAGCTGGATTACGAGCCGGAGCGGGATTTCCTGCCGAGTGATTTGCGCGGGTGAGTTTTTGAGTATGACGGGAGTGTTGTTGCGCCCTTGAGATCGAGCGCCGCGCAGGCGGCGCTCGGTCTCAAGGGCGCTGCACCACTACCGGCGAACACCTCGAATAGCGTGCGCGCAAGCCATCACCCCGGCCGATACTCCCGGCACCGCTCCCGCAGTATCTGCGCCAGCAAGCGCACCTCGGGACTGTGCCGGTACTCCTCGGGATACCCCATGTACATCGGCACCTCCCGCTCCCGCTGATGCTGCAGGTTGACCCGCACCAACCGCCCTTGCGCCAACCCCTGCTGCACCCGGTGCTCCGGCAGCCAGGCAAAGCCCATCCCCCGCTCGACGAAGCTCTCGGCCGCCGCCAGGCTGCTCACCGTCCAGCGCTGCGAGGTCCCCAGCCAGCCGCTGTTCTGCGAATTGCGCGTGCCGGAATCGCGGATCACCACCTGCCGGTGGTTCTTCATGTCGTCCAGGCTCAACTCCCCCTGCGCCGCGCTCAGCGGGTGGCTGGCTCCCACCACGCAGATCAACGAGACATTCAGCAAGAACTCCTGCAGATACCCCGAGGGCAGGCTGCTGGCGATGCCCAGCTCGACCTTGCCGTCTTCGAGCAGCTCGCGGGCCCCGGACAACGCCGTCTCGTACAGGCGGATACGGTGATCCTTGTACTCCAGGGCAAACTCCTGCAATGCCTGCTGCAGCAATTCGATGGGGAACAGCACATCCACCGCCAGCGCCTGTTCGGTGAACAACCCCGGCTGGTACTGGTTGGCCAGGTGCTCGAGCTTCTGCGCCGCGCCCAGCAGGTGCTTGGCCTGGGGCAGCAGCGCCTTGCCCAGCGAGGTGAGCACGGCCTTGCGCCCTTCGATGATGAACAGCTCCTGGCCCAGGAGCATTTCCATGCGGTTGACCGAATGGCTGATCGCCGACTGAGACTTGTACATGTGCTCGCCGGCCTGCTGGAAACCGCCGCACTCGACCGTGCAGACGAACGCGCGCCACTGATCGAGACTGATCTTGGAAAACACCATCACCTCCTTGTGTGCCCGAAAACCGGGCGACGAATCCGTTGTCCTGCGGCGTTGTACCACAGCTGCCGCCAACACATGAAGACCGTGCCGTGATGCACGCACTTTTTGTCACTATTCGCCCAGGCCGCTTCGTGCGACAACAACGTCCCGCACAGTGCCTGGCACTAATGGATGAATAATGGACAAGGAGCGTCCCCCATGCAGATATGCACAAGCGATACGGCATAAAACAATAGCCGGAACAACACGGCAAAATAAAAGGCCATAACGCCATAAAATTTTCATATTAAGATAATTGAAAATTTTAATTGCCATATTGTTCGACAATCCCTTCCCAAGCCTTTTATGAAAGCCGCGTGACAGCACGGGGCCTGCGCCTGCGCGCGCTAAAAAAATGCATAACTTAATAGCCAAGAAAACCATGAACAGGCGTCATCAATCCCATCGGAATTATTCGCTTTTTTTGGCAAAAGCTTCAGCCGCAATAATTAAATGGCCAGCAGGGACTGGCACCGGAACAACAAGACCGGTTGTGTATTTTGGGATTTTTTCAACAGTGAAAAATAATTGGGCATACACATGAAAATCGGCATTGATGATATTGGGCTGTCTGTACCGCAACACTTTTTCGCACTGGAAGAACTTGCCGAACGGCACGGTATCGACCCGCAGAAATACCTGGTCGGCATCGGCCAGGAGTTCATGGCCGTACCGGCCCCGGACGAAGACATCGTGACCCTGGCGGCCAACGCCGCCCTGCCGCTGCTCGATGACGCCAGCCGCGCCTCGATCGCCACGGTGATCCTCGCCACCGAGAGCGGCATCGACCAGTCCAAGGCCGCCGGCCTGTTCGTCCACAGCCTGCTCGGCCTGCGCGCCGACTGCCGCGTGGTGGAGTTCAAACAGGCCTGCTACGGCGCCACCGCCGGCTTGCAGATGGCCCGTGCGCTGGTCGCCCAGCGTCCGCACGAAAAGGTGCTGGTGATCGCCACCGACATCGCCCGCTACGAGCAGAACTCCGAGGGCGAATGCACCCAGGGCGCCGGCGCCGTGGCCATGATCGTGGCCGAGAACCCGCGCCTGCTGGAGCTGCACCCGCACCAGGGCCGCTACAGCCTGGACGTCTCGGACTTCTGGCGGCCGAACCTGCGCAGCACCGCGCTGGTCGACGGCAAGCTGTCGATCGAGGTCTACCTGGAGTCGCTGCGCAACGCCTGGCAGAGCTACCGCGCCGACGGCGGCCTGGGCCTGGAAGACATGAGCTTCCTGTGCTTCCACCAGCCGTTCACCAAGATGGCGAAGAAAGCCTTCTCGGTGTTCGAGGCTATCGAACCCGAAGCAGCCAAGGCCCTGGGCGAGAAGGCCTACTCCACCAGCCAGCTGTACGGCAAGGCCATCGGCAACTGCTACACCGCCTCGCTGTACATCGCCCTGCTGTCGCTGCTGGACAACAGCGACGAGGACCTGACCGGGCGCAACATCGGCCTGTTCAGCTACGGTTCGGGCAGCGTCGGCGAGTTCTTCAGCGCCACCGTGGTGCCGGGCTACCAGGCCCATTCGCGGCGCAAGGCGCATGCGCGCATGCTGGCCAGCCGCACCCGCCTGGGCCATGAGCAGTACAGCACCTGGTTCTACGGCGACAACCACCCGGCCGTGGCCGACTACAGCACGCCGTACGTCACCGGCGGCGCCTTCCGCTACGGCGGTTGCGAGGGCTATCGCCGTCAGTACGAGAGCACCGCCCTGTCCCTGAAGATGGCGAGCTGACGACCATGAGCGACGTGCTGCTGAGCTGGCCGCAACCTGCGGTCGCCTGCCTGACCCTGAACCGTCCGCATGCCGGCAACGCCCTCGACGAGGCCCTGCTCGGGGCCTTGCACGAGCAGTTGCAGGCCCTCGCCGAGCACCCCGGGCTGCGCGCCCTGGTGCTCGACGGTGCCGGCGAGCACCTGTGCACCGGGGCGGACCTGGAGTGGATGCGCCGCAGCCGCGAGTTCGACCATGCGCGCAACCTGGAGGACGCCAGCCTGCTGGCCAACGTCCTGCAGCGCCTGGACGACTTCCCGGTGCCGGTGCTGATGCTGGCCCGCGGCGCGGTGTTCGGCGGGGCCTTGGGCCTCTTGTGCTGCGCCGACCACGTGCTGGCCGCCGAGGATGCGCGCTTCTGCTTCAGCGAGGCGCGCCTGGGCCTGGCCCCGGCCTTGATCAGCCCCTACGTGGTGCGCGCCATGGGCGTGCGCCAGGCACGGCGCTACATGCTCTCGGCCGAGGTGTTCGGCGCCGAGGACGCGCTGCGCCTGCAGCTGGTCCACCGCCTGGTGCCCGCCGCCGAGCTGGAGCAGGCCCGCGACCGCTGGCTGGCCACCCTGCTGCAGACCGGCCCCCAGGCCAGTCGCGAGATCAAGCAGATGCTGGCGCGCCTGGCAGGCCGCGACCACCTGCTCGACGAGCAGGGTTGCAACCTGCAGCTGATCGCCCGCCTGCGCACCTCCAGCGAGGGCCAGCACGGTCTTGCCGCCTTTTTCGAACGCAGCCGCCCCGACTGGGCGCAATGAACCCTGGGTGCGCGGACCACGAAGCCCGCGCCGTTCCGGCGTCGCCGACGACGCCCGACCTATGAGAAAAGGATTTTGCCATGTGTGGTTTCATCGGTGTCTACCAGTCCAAACGCAACAGCATCAGCGACCAGTCGATCCTCGACGCCCTGGCCGCCATCAACCACCGCGGCCCGGACGAGCACAGCCTGTGGCGTGACCCGGGCGAGCGCGCCGTGCTCGGCCATACCCGCCTGAGCATCATCGGCCTGGACAACGGCATGCAGCCGATCGTCGCCGACGAAGGCGACCTGGCGGTGATCGTCAACGGCGAGTTCTACGACCACGAGCGCATCCGCGCCGAGCTGCAGGCCGAAGGCGCGATCTTCAAGACCGCCTCGGACAGCGAGATCGCCCTGCACCTGTACCGCCGCTCCGGCATGGCCGGGCTCAAGGAGCTGCGCGGCGAGTTCGCCATGGTCCTGTTCGACCGTCGTCGCCGCCTGATGCTGGCGGTGCGCGACCGCCTGGGCATCAAGCCGCTGTTCTACACCCAGCACGAAGGCAACTGGTACTTCGCCTCCGAGATCAAGGCCCTGCTGGCCGCCGGCGTCAACCCGACCTGGGACGAGAACGCCTATGCCAGCCGCGCCTTCTACCTGCGCGACCACACCTTGTTCGAAGGCGTGCGCAGCGTGCAGCCGGGCTGCTGGGTGATGGTCGACCACGGCGGCCTGCACAGCGGCCGCTACTGGGACATGGAATTCGCCCGCCGCGACACCCCGGCGCCGAGCGACGAGGCCGGCATGATCGAATCCGTGCGCGCCGCCATCGAAGAAGCCGTGCGCCTGCGCCTGCGCGCCGACGTGCCGATGGGCGTGTACCTGAGCGGCGGCATCGACTCCTCGGCGATGCTGGGCATGGCTACCGCCCTCAAGGGCGAGCCGCTGGATGCCTTCAACCTGTCGTTCACCGATATGGACGACTACGACGAGAACCGTTTCGCGCGCATGGCCGCCGAGCACAACGGCGCGCGCTTCCACACCATCGAGATCACCCAGGACGACCTGGCCGACAACTTCGAGCAGGCGGTGTGGCACAACGAGACGCCGTTCTTCAACGCCCACGGCGTGGCCAAGTACATCCTCAGCAAGGAAGTGCGCAAGGCCGGTCTGAAGGTGGTGCTGACCGGCGAAGGCGCCGACGAAGTGTTCGCCGGCTACCCGCACTTCCGCCGCGACATGCTGCTGTACAACAACGAACAACAAGACCCGAAAGTCATCGACCTGCTGCGCCAGCGCATCCAGGCCAACGAGCAGGGCTACACCAACGCGCACATGCCCCATGACATCCACTGGATGGTCGACCAGCTCAAGCACGGCGTGTCGTGGCTGGACAACCAGGCCGGCTGGTTCAAGGCCCTGGAGAGCCTGTACCGCGGCGACTTCCGCGACCACTTCACCGGCGTCGACCCGTACCGCCAGTTCTTCGACCGCCTCGACCACGGCAAGCTCGCCGACCGCGACCCGGTGCACAACTCCATGTACCTGTGGGCCAAGTCGTACCTGCCGAACTTCGTCCTCACCACCCTGGGCGACCGCATGGAGATGGCCAACAGCATCGAAGGCCGCGTGCCGCTGCTCGACCACCACGTGGTCGAACTGGCCTGCCAACTGCCGGTGTGGATGAAGGTGCGCGGCGCCACCGAGAAGTACGTGTTCCGCGAAGCCATGCGCCCTTACCTGCCCAAGGCCCTGTACGAGCGCAAGAAGCACTACTTCCGCGCGCCGCCGGCCACCCTGCAGCAGCAAGGCCGACTGTGGCAACTGGTGCAGGACACCCTGCACAGCCGTGACCTGGACGCGCTGCCGTTCTTCGATGCGGCCAAGGTACGCAGCCTGCTCAAGCAACTGCCGACCCTCAGCGCCCAGGAACAAGGCCTGCTCGACCCGATGCTGATGGAGCTGACCAGCCTGTGCCTGCTGCAGCGCCGCTACCGCATGAGCGGCCAGAGCTGGAACACCTTGAGCGAGGTGGCCGCATGAAGATCGCGATCATCGGCGCCGGCCTCAATGGCTTGGCCTGCGCCCTGATTCTCAAGCGCTTCGGCCTCGAGGCCACGGTGTACGAGCGGGCCCATGGCCCGCGCGACTCGGGCACCGGCATCTACGTCTGGCCCCAGGGCGTGCAGGTGCTGCGCTTCCTGTTCAACGACACCGGTTTCATCGGCCGCGGCAAGGCCATCGAGTTCCTCGACACCCATGGCCGCGACGGTCGCCTGATCCACAGCCAGCCGGTACGCCCGGACGGCCTGGGGATCCCGGCGCCGGCGGTGATGTTCCCGCGCCCCGAGCTGTTCGGCCTGCTGCGCGAACGCCTGGCGCCGGGGCAGATCCGCTACCAGATGGGTTGCGAGAAGGTGGAGAAGGTCGGCGAACAGGCGCGGGTCACCTTCAGCAACGGCGAGCAGGAAGACTTCGACCTGGTGATCGGCAGCGACGGCGTCGGCTCCACCGTGCGCCAGTGCCTGGAGCCAGGGCTGACGCCCTATGACACGGGCCTGGTGGCCAGCCGCGGCATGGTCGAGTTCGACTCGCCGCTGCTGCTGCCCGACCGTTGCCAGATCTTCGCCTCGGAGTTCTCGCGGGTGGTCACCTACCCGCTGGCGGCCGACCGTCCGTACCGCTACTGGTTTGCCGCCTACCAGCACCGCAACCAGCCGCTGCTCGACCGCGACGGCCTGGTGCGGCTGTTCGCCGACCTGCCGCCGGATGTGGTGCGGATGATGGAAGCCACCGAGCACGAGCAGATCCTCACCCACAAGATGATGGCGCTGACCGGCGCCGGCTGCTGGCAGAACGGCCGCGTGGTGATGCTCGGCGACAGCATCCACGCCATGCTGCCGACCCTCGGCTACGGCCTGACCCTGGGCCTGGAGAACGCCTTCATGCTCGCCCAGGCCCTGGTCGGCTGCTGCGACGAGCGCCTCGACAGCGCCCTGCAGCGCTACGAGATCCGCGCCGCCGAGCGTTCGCGGGTGATGCTGGAAGTGATGCGCGACATGACCGACCTGTACTACTTCGAGGAAGACAGCGCCATGACCTCGTCGCGGATCCGGCCAATCGTCGAACGCTTCCACGACCTGGCCCTGACCACGGTGTTCTGAGGAGGCCGCCATGACCGACGCATACCGCCAGCGCTTGCAGGCCTTCGTCAGCGAGCGCATCACGCCGAACGTGGCGGCCTGGGAGCAGCTCGGCGCCTACCCCGCCACGCTCAACCGCGAGGCCGGCGCCGCCGGCCTGCTCGGCCTGGGCCATGACCACCGCCAGTTGCCGGACGACCCGCGGGCCGTGGCGGTGCTGATCGAGGAGCTGACCCGCAGCGGCGCCCAGGGCATCACCATGGGCCTGGGCTCGCACTTCGTCAGCCTCAAGGCAGTGCAGGCCACCGGCCACCCGATCGTCCACGACCTGGTGCCGGCGGTGCTCGACGGCCGCCAGAGCATCGCCCTGGCGATCACCGAGCGCCAGGCCGGCTCCGACCTGCGCGCCCTGGAGTGCCGGGCCACGCGCCAGGCCGATGGCTACCGGCTGAACGGGCACAAGGCGTTCATCTGCAACGCCACCCGTGCCGACTGGCTGCTGATGGTCGGCCACTGCGAGGACGGCCTGGCGCTGTTCCTGGTCGAAGGCTCCGCCGCCGGCATCCGCCACACCCCGCGCCAGGCCTTGGGCTGGCGCTGCCTGCCGCTGGCCGACCTGGAGCTTGTCGACGTGCCAGCGCTGCGCCTGACCGGCAAGGGCGGCGTCGGCCGCCTGCTGCAGGCCAGCCTGCAGCAGGAGCGGCTGAACCTGGCGGTGATGGCCATCACCAGCGCCGACATGGCCCTGCAGGCCGCCATCGACTGGTGCAAGAGCCGCAAGGTCGGCGGCAAGGCACTGTTCGGCAAGTCGGTGATCCGCCAGCGCCTGGCCGAGCACTACGCACAGCTGACGGTCAGCCGCCAGTTCGTCGACACCTGCGTGGCCCGCCAGGCCGAAGGCACCCTGGACGCGCACCAGGTCGCCATCGCCAAGAACAGCGCCGTGCAGACCCTGGAAACCCTGGCCCGCGACGCCGTGCAACTGCATGGCGCCCACGGCTGCGTCGAGCCCTCGCTGGTCGAACGCATCCACCGCGACGCCCGCCTGCTGGCCATCGGCGGCGGCACCCACGAAATCATGCTGGAAATCATTGCCCGGCACCTGTGAAGGATCACACCATGAGCACCATCAGCGACCACGCCGCCGCGCACTCGCGCGCGCTGCTCGAACACGCCTACCAGCGCTACTGCGGGCTGGAGATGCTGGAACAGTCCCCCGGCCAGTGCACCTGCCGGCTGACCGTCAACGCCGACATCGACAACCTGAGCCAGACCCTGCACGGCGGGGTGATCTACTCGATGCTCGACGTCACCAGCATGCTCGCCACCCTGCCCTTGCTGGGGCCCGACGAGTACGCCCTGACCAACAGTTTCAACACCCTGCTGCTGTCGGCCACGCCGCGCGACACCGAGGTGCTGTTCCACGCCAAGGTGATCCGCGACGGCCGCAACCTGATGTTCACCCAGGCCGAGGCCTGGCGGATCAATGCCGACGGCAGCCAGACCCGCATCGCCAGCGCGCAGCTGAGCAAGTTCAGGCTCAAGCGGGAGTGGTGAAGGCGTAATCGCACATCACCTTCATTCGCGGGGCAAGCCCGCTCTCACACCCTCTGTGAGAGCGGGCTTGCCCCGCGCTCGTTTCCATGCGCTCTTTTCAACGCAAAGCCCCTCCCGATACATGACAACCTTAAGGGTAAAACCCTGATTATCTGCGCTTTTCACTCCCGCCCGATTGCTCAAGACTGCATGCCACACACATCACAGAAAGGATTCGCGCAATGAATCACAAGGTCCTGGTCATCCGCTCCTCGATCAAGTCCGACGGCGGCTTCTCCGGCCAACTGGTGGACAACTTCCTCAAGCAGCTCAAAGAGGTCAACCCCGAAGCTTCGGTGGCGGTGCGCGACCTGCACGCCCAGCCCATCCCGCACCTCAATGCGGTGACCATGGACGCCCTGTTCGGCGGTGACGCCAGCAGCATCGAGGCGGCCGCGGCGCTGAAGCTGTCCAACGAGCTGATCGAAGAAATCCAGGAAGCCGACCGCGTGGTGATCGGCCTGCCGCGCTACAACTTCGGCGCACCGTCGATCCTGCACACCTGGGTCGACTACATCGTGCGTGGCGGCGTCACCTTCACCTATGTCGACGGCGCCCCGGTCGGGCTGCTCGACGACAAGCCGGTGCACGTGCTCAACGCCAGCGGCGGCATCTACAGCCAGGGCACCGACACCCTGGCCGGCTGGCTGTCGCAGACCCTGGGCTTCGTCGGCCTGAACAGCGTCGAGTTCATCTACGCCGAAGGCCTGGGCATGGGCGAAGAGAGCCTGGCCGCGGGCCTGGCCGCCGCCAACCTGAAGATCCAGCACAGCATCGCCGCCCTCGGCGAGCGCCCATGCCCAAGCCTGGCCACCGCAGTAGGGAGATAAGATGACCCGCAGCCAAGACAACCCGTCGGTCCAGGAGCTGTTCCTCAGCGAACTGGTGGCCGAGCCCAACCGCTACCACCTGTACATCTCCCACGCCTGCCCGTTCTCGCACCGGGTGCACCTGGTGCAGAGCCTGCTGGGCCTGGAAGACGCGCTGGACGTAACCTCGGTGGCGGCCCGCCGCCACGACCAGGGCTGGGAGTTCGACGAGCACGACCAGGACCCGCTGCACAAGGACGTCACCCTGCTGTCGAGCCTGTACGAGCGTTCGCGCCCCGGCTTTGCCGGCAACCAGTCAGTGCCGGTGCTCTGGGACCGCCAGCAGAACCGCATCGTGCACAACGATTCGGCCGAGCTGGCGCTGCAGATGGCCACCCGCCTGCTGCCCCTGGCCAAGACCCCGATCGACCTGGTGCCCGACCGCTCCAGCTGCGACATCGTCGAGCTCAACCAGTGGCTGCACACCAACATCAACCGCATGGTCTACCACATGGGCTTCGCCCCGGACCAGGCGAACTACGACGAGGCCTACAAGCAGTTCTTCGCGGCCATGGACACCCTCGAGCACCGGCTGCGCAAGCAGCCGTACCTAGTGGGCGGCAAGCTGAGCCTGTCGGACCTGTTCCTGCTGCCCACGCTGATCCGCTACGAGGCGGTGTACTACGTGCACTTCAAGGCCAACCACAAGACCCTGGCCGAGTACCCCGCGCTGTACCAGTACCTGGTGCGCCTGACGCAGATCCCGGCGATCTACCGCACCATCGACATGGCGCATATCAAGCTGCATTACTACTACTCGCACAACCACATCAATCCGACCCGGATCGTGCCGCAGGGGCCGGCGTTGAGCTGGTTGAACTGATCCACCGCCTCACTCCGGCCTGGCCACGCCACGCGCGCTGGCAGGCCGGAACCACCACCCCTGCTGCATGCCGGCAGCAGCGAGCAGAATCAGCCCCACCCCCAGCCACTGCAACGGCGCCAGGCGATGGTCGAAGGCCACCCAATCGACCAGGATCGCGGCGATCGGGTAGATGAACGACAACGCTCCGGTCAACGCCGTGGGCAGGCGCTGGATAGCGCTGTACAGCAACACATACATCAACCCCGTGTGCACGATGCCCAGCGTGACCAGGCTGCCGAGCGCCGGCAGTTCACCCGGCAGCCCACCCAGCTTCACCCAGGGCGCCAGCAGCAAGACGCCGGTACTCACCTGGATCAGGGCGATCAGGTGCGGCGGCGTGCCGGTCAGACGCTTGATGATCAGCGCCGCCACGGCATACAGAAACGCCGCACCCAGCGCCAAGGCGATGCCCTGCAGGTACTCGCCACCACTGGCCTGCCCCGCGCCATGAGCGCTGACGATGGCCAGCATGCCGAGGAACGCCACGCTCAGCCAGGTGAGTTTGGCCAAGGTGATCTTCTCGCCCAGGAACAGCGCCGCCAGCCCCACCAGCATGAACGGCTGGACGTTGTACACCGCGGTGCCGATGGCGATCGATGCCCGCGAATAAGAGGCGAACAGCAGTACCCAGTTACCGACGATCGCCACCCCGCTGACCACCGCCAGCAGGAAAGTCGCACGGGTCAGCACGCCCGGTTTGAGGAGGCCCATGGCCGCGCAGATAAGCAGCAAGGTGCCTGCACCGAACACGCAACGCCAGAACACCACCTCCAGCACCGGCTGCCCGGACACCAGCACGAACCAGCCGATGGTCCCGGAAATCAGCATGGCGGCGATCATTTCCAACGAACCACGGCGCAACGAATTGTCCATCTCACACCTCCAGTCGACGATGGGCACAGTATGCGGAGGGTTGAGGCTGACCTTCCAGCGGATAACCAAGGCAGATCAGTAACTGCACCTTTACTATCAAGGCAAATTTGGAAAATCACCTAACGAGGTAGCCATGACCGATGACATTGACCAGTTGCTGATCAACGCCCTGATGGAGGACTCGCGCCGCTCGCTCAAGGCACTGGCGCAGATCAGCGGCCTGTCGGCGCCCAGCGTCAGCGAGCGCCTGCGCCGCCTGGAGGAGCGCGGCGTGCTGCGCGGCTACACGGTAGAGGTGGACCCGCGCTGTTTCGGCTATCAGTTGCAGGCCATCGTGCGCATCCGCCCGCTGCCGGGGCAGTTGCAGGAGGTGGAACGGCAGATCGTCGCCATCCCCGAGTTCACCGAGTGCGACAAGGTGACCGGCGAGGACTGCTTCATCGCCCGCCTGCATGTGCGCTCGATGGAACAGTTGGACACGCTGCTCGACCGCCTGAATGTGCTGGCCGAGACCAATACCGCGATCATCAAGAAGACGCCGGTGAAGCGGCGGTTGCCGCCGATGGACTGAGAAGGTCCGGCAGTGCAGACGTCAGCCGACGCATGTTTCAGCCGGAACACGCACCGAACGTGTCCAGAAGTTGATCGACAGCGACGTACTCAACGAAGTGACTTGATGAAACCAGCCTTCAGGCAAGAACAGCAGGTCGCCAGGCCTCAGTCGAACGGGCAGGAATTCCACATTCCGGGCTGTCGGGAAATCCTCCCAGTTCGGCTTGTCCGGATTGAAATCACATCCTTCCAGGCCGCCATCCGGTGAAGTCGCCCAACTGCCCAAGGCCTCGCGATGATGCGGTGCGGCCAGCAGCATCGATTTCTCACCCCACACCTGGGCAAACAGATTGTCGCTGTCATCTCGGTGAAGTGGCGTCAGCGTGCCCTTCGGGCCCAGCCAGAACCTTGGCGCTATATACTGTGCCCGCTCGAACAACTCGGGAAACCGGATCAGTTGAAGCCATTGCTGCGGTACCTGATTGTTTCCCATGTACACAGCGGGTTCGTCACCGGTCGGCCCACTCGCCTCTTCCATCCCGGCGACGAAATCCACCACCCTGGTGGCCTTGAACTCACGCTCGGAAGAGAACGCATGGTCGGCGTAGTGCCCGTGCCGACTGATGCCCTGTACGTCGGCAAAATGCTCCAGGGCTTGCCCCATCGACATCTTCGCCAATGGCCAATCGTCGAGTGCCGAGCTAAGCACCAAGGGTTTGCCGGCTGCCCGGTAACGGGTTGTGAACTCGTGTACCGAAAGCTGTCGCGCGGTACGCCGCTCGATCCCGCCACGCATGTCCAGACGAGCCGATAATTGCTCGCTGAAGCGAGGGCGAGCCGGGTAGCGGCGGTCCATTTCCACCCGTTCCCCATCGCCGCCATGCAATGCTCGACTGACCAGGCGCGGAAGCAATGTCGCCAGCCCGAGGCGGCCGTCGATTTTCAGCTGCCCTTGGGCAAAGAGCGCTTCGATATCGGACTGCCCCTGCATGATTGCGAGAAACACTGACGTGTCCATGGCGATGGTCACATCTGCCTGTGAATGCATGCCCGCATGAACCTGGGTGCAAGCCGGCGCACGCACCCAGAAGTGTTGCTGCCCGGAAAACACGAACTGGAAGGTACCGGCAACCCCCACTTCATTGGCTCGCGCAAACAATGACGACAGCGCGGATTGCACTAACATGTCGACCTCCGATCAAGTCGCTTCAGGCTACTTTGCGAAGACAGTTCCGTGCCCACGCGTCACACCCTCCATTTCGGAGCGTTCGGCCAGTGCGCCATCGAACGAGATCAACCTGTCCGTCGTGGCTTTCCAGTCGGCCAGACGGTGATAGGCATTGATGAACCAGCTGAGATTCTCGCAAAGGTTGCCGAACGCCGAGTTGATCTGCATGACGTCACCAAACTGGATGGCACCGGAAAAGAAGCGCGGAACCGCCAGCAGGCTACTGAACACCAGCGAGAGCTGGCTGTAACTCTCGGTGAACAACGAAAGACGCATCTTCACGCGGATAGTGCGGCGCATGTTGGCCAGGCTGACATCGAGCTTTTCACTGATGCGGTCTTTTTCGCCATTGCGGCCTGACTGATCCCCCTGCTCGCAGGAGTGGTCCCGGAAACGGATGAGGAAATATCGCAGATCCGCCTCGGAACGCTGTTGATTATTGCTCAAGGAGACCAGTTTGAAGCCGATTTTCTGGCTGATGAAGGTGCCCAGCAGCGCGTAGAAAATGGCAGCCCAGAACATGTAGGCGGGGATATTCAAGCCCCACAGTTGCGCACCGCCTGAAATACCGATCAACACCACGCTGAACGAGACCACGCTGGCCAGGGTGTAGAACAGGCCACAGGCCAGGTCGATGGTCTCGAACGTGAACTTATTGATGTCTTCGGCAATGCGCTGATCGGGATTGTCAACCTGCCGCTCGATCTGATCGGGACGATTCGATTCGACGACCCAGGCAGACAAGTAGTGATTGGTCAGCCAGCGACGCCATCTCAGCGCGAAGACGTCGACCCAATAGGTAATCAGCACCGAACGAAACACCGAGAACAGCACAATGGCAATGAACACCAGCACCAGTCGATAGAAGGAGTAGGCATCGAGTTCTTGAATGGCATTATAGAAGTGCTTGTACCATTCATTGATCGCCAGTGCGGTGGCCACCGCCAGAAGGGACAGCACCCCCAATGCCAGCAGTGAGCACCAGGCGAAAAGCTTTTCTTCACTCTTCCAGTACAACGACACCAAACAAAAAGTTTTACGAAAAAATGACGACTTTTCGGAGGCGCCATTACCCCCACTGGAAAATTTCGAGTTCATTGACATCACGGAATATAAATTAATTATTAGCGGAGCCTGTATTGCCCCCAATAAAAACTCTGAACGGACTGTCTGACCGTCGCGCACAGGGTCATCACACTAAAAGTACATCTAACAAAATCCACCACGCTTTGCGATCACACCGATGACACCGGCAACCGCCAACTTCCCCTTGACGACGTATTCCACGATAC
This sequence comes from Pseudomonas soli, assembly GCF_021283165.2. NCBI lineage: Bacteria > Pseudomonadati > Pseudomonadota > Gammaproteobacteria > Pseudomonadales > Pseudomonadaceae > Pseudomonas > Pseudomonas soli. The sequence continues at coordinate 1,924,057 of NZ_CP128543.1, read as the reverse complement.
ACCACAACCCTCAGGCGCGTTTAACTTTACCCTTTTCCCCGGCCAACACACGAAGCGTCAGCGTTATCGCCAATGCCATCAACGTGTACTTCATGTAAATATTAATCATCCAATAGTCGGCCGCTGTCCCCACCGCTATTCCGATCGATATCGTCACGACCATGACGACGAGAGAGTTCATGGGCACATTCCAGATCACCTATTTCTGATGCCACGTATTTACGTCGGCAGAATGGCTTAAAGCCACTACTGATGCTAAGTCTATCGCCAGCGTACCGCTCCCGACACCCTACAGGTGTAGGGATGGCGCGGGGCCGTTTGCCGCCCCAAATCGAAAGGAAGCTCAAACACCCAGCATTTCGCAGCTATTTCAGTCTCTCCCGACCCTGCGGGCGGGCAACCGTTCAAGATTGACCGGACTGCCTGCACTGATGGTGGGCCATTGAAAGCATTTCGCAGTCACCCTGTTTTTGCACACCTGCAAGGCACTTTAGCCTTACAGGTGAGCCGCATCACCCTCTAAAAAAATTTAGACAATGACGGGTGAACAAAATAATAAATCAACAGGTAGATTACCGGCACTGATATCAGCCCCAGCACGCCCTCAGTATTCCAGCCAAGCTTGATTTTCAGGAGACCGGCCATTTTTTTGAAAAGCACCGCCAACAGCAAGGCCAACACCAAGTCCAAAACATATATCACCCTTACCTCCGATCTGCGGGTATTGATTTAACTTGTCATCATGAAGAAAGAGGCGACCTCATTTCGAGGCCACCTCTGTCACAACAAACGCTTAAGCGCCAGTCGACGCGCTACCCCAAAGTCTTGACCCATTACCCGCAATCACTCCGCCACCAAAGCCCAGTGCCGTCCCCGTGGCAATACCGCCAATACCTACAGGTCCGGTGGCAGCTCCCACCAGCGCGCCAACCCCTGCCGCTATCGCCAGGTCAGCTGCATTGATACTTCCACCACCGGTTTGGTTACCCAGATAGGTAGCAACTCCAGCCACTGCCCCGCCTACAGCCCCAACCGGACCAAAAGCGCCAGCCACCATCTCGAGCTCTTCTGCTGTGATATCTCGCATTGTTACAACTCCCTATGATTTCATGGAAAAACGTTTGGCATTTACCCTTTGGTACACGCGCGAATCCACTTGTCGTACAGCAGCGATCAAAGCGCCCAGAACCCCAAGCGCCCCAAGCTCGCCGCCAGACGCAATCGCGCACGGTGCCAACCATTCAATGCAGCAATATGCTCCTGCTCCGCCATTGCATAGGCGGAAGAAGCATTGAGCAGCTCGATCATGCTGCCCACTCCAGAGCGATAACGGCCCTGGACCACGCTCAGGGCGAGCATTGCCTGCTCGACCCACTCGGCGGTTCTGTCCAGCGCCTGGGTCTCGATACCCAGGGCCTGGTAACTGGCCCACAGCTCCAGCGCCACTCGCTGCCGTGCATCGGCCAGTTCTGCTTCCTGGGCCTGCACCCTGGCCCGGGCACCCCGAACCTGATAGGTGCGCCCGAACCCTTCGAACAGCGGGATGCTGACCTGAAGACCAACGCTGTTGTCACGGATATGACTATCGCCGTTGTAATCCATGGCTTGATGGGTCTTCACATCCGACAGCGAGGCAATCAACGACAGCGATGGGCGGCCGGCAGCCTCGCGTTCGGCAACGGCTGCCTTTGCCGCCTCCAGTTTCGCCTTGGCGGCGATCAACGCAGGGTGGTCGTTGCCCGCCTGCTCGAGCAGTGCATCCAGGCCTTTGACGAAAGCGGTATCCGGCCGCCGTGTCAGCGTTTGCGCCAGCATCAGCCGCGCCTGCGGAGCCAGCCCCATGCGCAAGGCGATCTGGCCTTTGGCATCGCGCACCGCCCCCTGGCCGCGGACCAGATTCAGGCTGGCCTGCGAGTAAGCGGTCTGCGCCTGGAGGCGGTCGCTCAGCGCGGCGGCGCCGGCGTCGAACTTGGCGCTGGCATCCTTGAGGTTTTCCGCGGCCAGCGCAGCAACCTGCTCGGCGGCCCGCTGCCTGTCCTGAGCGGCCAAGGTGTCGTAGTACAGGCTGGCTGCCTGCACAAAAGCCTCCTGCAAACGCTCATCCTGATTGGCATTGGCCGCCACCAGCAACTGCCGCGCATTGCGCAGGTCGGCTTCACGCCGGCCGGAATCGAACAGCACCCAGCTCAGGCCCAGACGATGGTCGAGCCGACGTTGGCGCCCCTGAACCGAGGCGTCCACCGCTTCATAATGGCTGTCGTTGCGCCCACGGCTGTAGGTGGCTGTGGCATCCAGCCTGGGCAGGTACGCCGCCTGCGCAACCCCGACCTGCGCCGCCTGAGCCTTGGCCTGCGCCCAGGCCTGCCGGGCCTGGGGGTCGTGGCACAACACCCGCTCGACCATGACCTCCAGGCTGAGCACCTCCGGTAGCGCCCCATCCACGCAGGCCGCACCCAGGCCTGAGCCTTGGAGCACGGCGGCAGGCGCCACGGCGTCGGCGGTCGAGAACACGTCCAGTGCAGCGGCACAGGGCGCCCATATGCACACAAGCACCAGCAGGCAACGATTGAAAACTCCTGCACTCATGGCGTGACAGCTTCGTCCAGGTCCGACGACACGCTCGCCACCCGCTGATCAAGCACCACCCGCCCCGCCTCGAGACGCACTACCCGATCTGCGGAGGCGATCGTCTCGGCACGGTGGGCAACAATGATTCGCGTCACATCGAGTGCACGCACCGCCGCATTGACACACTGCTCGCTGGCCACATCGAGATGACTGGTGGCCTCGTCGAGAATGAGAATGTCCGGCCGCCGGTACAGTGCCCTGGCCAGCAGCACACGTTGTTTCTGCCCGCCCGACAGCACCGTGCCCATGTCGCCCACCAGTGTGTTGTAGCCCATCGGCATGGCCGCGATATCGGCATCGATGGCGGCCATGCGCGCGCATTCCATGGCCCATTCCAGGTCGGGGCTGGTTTCGAAGAACGTGATGTTGTCCGCGAGCGAGCCGGCGAACAGGCAGTCGTCCTGCATCACCGTGCCGATCCGCCCGCGCCAGGACTCCAGATCCAGCTGGCGCAGTTCATGCCCTGCCATGCGTATCTGCCCGCTGGTAGGCGGCAATACCCCCAGCAGCACGTTCACCAGGGTACTTTTGCCACATCCGGAGGCCCCGGTGATGGCCACGGACTCTCCGGGAGCAATGCGCAGGTCGATGCCATCGAGCACCAGCGGCTCATGCTCGGAGTAGCGGTAGCTGAGGTTGTGGACTTCGATGCTCATCCGCCCGGCTGGCCAGTTCACCGGCTGGGACGCATCGCGCTGCTCCTCGGGCGGTTGCAGGACGATGTCAGCCAGACGCTCGCCCTGCAAACACAGCATATGCAAGTCGAACAGGTGGTCTACCAGGCTCGCCACACGGCTGACGAACTGGCTCTTGTACGCCACGAACGCCATCAACACGCCAACGGTGAAGTGGTTGTCCATCACCAGCGCAGCGCCAAAGCCAATGGTGCAGAGGTTTTCCAGGCCGAAGATCAACGCATTGAGCTGGGTATAGAGCAACTGCAGTTTCTGCGTGCGCAACCCCGCGTTGATCTGCGCGACCAGCAGCCCCAGCCAGGTGGAACGCCTTTCGCCTTGCCGCTGGAACAGCTTGAGCGTGCGTATGCCGCGCAGGGTTTCCAGAAAGTGGCTCTGCTGGCGGGCCGCATGCACGATCTGCTCCTCGCTGGCACGGCGCAGCGGGCCATACCACGCCCAGCGCACGCCGATATAGGCCACCATGGCCAGTACCGCGATCATCGCCAGCAGCGGGCTGTAGAGGAACATCAGGGCCAGGGTCGCGATGGTCATCAGGCCATCGAGAATCGCCGAGAAGAACGCGGCGGTCAGCGTATGCTGGATTTGATCGACAGCCCCGAAGCGAGACACCACATCACCCAGGTGGCGTTTCTCGAAGTACTGGATCGGCAGGCGCAACAGGTGGCTGAAGACGTTCGCCCGCCATTGCACGCTCAGCAAGGTGCTCATGTGCATCATCACCCAGGCCCGCGTGGCGCTGACCAATTGCTGCATCAGCAGCAACAGGCCGAAGCCGATCATCAGCGTGCTCAGCAAGTCGCGGTCCTGGGTGACCAGCACATTGTCGAGGGTCCATTGCAACAGGAACGGGCTGACCAGCGAAAACACCTCCAGCGCCAGCGCCAACAGCAACACCTGGACCAGGCCGCGGTACAGCCCGCTGACGCGGCCGAGCATTCTCGTCAGGCCGAGCCGAGGCTTGGCAGCCTGCGCTTCGAAGCCCGGCTCGGGCCAGACCTCCAACGCAACGCCGGTGAAACATTCGCTGGCCTGGGCCAGGCTCAGTTGCCGCACCCCCTGCGCGGGATCATGCAGGGTCAGGCGCTGCCCGTTGACAGCCTTGAGCACCACGAAATGGTTGAAGTTCCAGTGCAGCACACAGGGCAGCTTGAGCTTGTTCAGCTCGCTGAGCTCCAGCCTTACCGCTCGGGTGCCCAGGTCGAGGCGCTGCGCAGTCTGCATCAGCTGCCTAAGGGTGATGCCTTTGAGCGAAACACTGAACTGCCGGCGCAGCTCCATCAGCGTCGTATGGTGGCCGTGCAGGCCAGCGATCATGGCCAGGCAGGCGAGCCCGCACTCGGTGGCCTCGGTCTGCAGGATCAACGGCAGGCGGCGCCCCAGCGTCGGGGTGATGGCGTCGATGTAGTTCATGCATGCATTCCTAGAGCTTGCCGGTCAGACTGTAGAGCGGTTCGAGTACCCACTCGTAGAGTCGCCGGGTCTCCTGCAGGACATCCGCCTCGACCAGCATGCCGGCCTGCAAGGGCCGGGATTCACCGTAAGCGAGCACCGACTGCTGCTCGATCCCCACGCGGATGCGATAGATCTGTTCGCCGTTGCCACCCAGGCCCGGCACGGTCCCGACCACATTGGCAAGCTCGGCGGCCGAAAGCGTCGTTCTGGACACGGAAATCACCTGGCCATGGTGCTGGCCGAACTTTTGGTAGGGGTAGGCCTGGTAACGCAGCAACACGGCATCACCCGCCCGGATAAAGCCTATGGCCTTGCTGGGGGCATACAACTCGGCTTGCAGGTTGGCATCCGCCGGCACCAGGCTCATCAACGATCGCGAACTGTCCACGACCTGCCCCGGCTCGGCCAGGATGGAAGTGGCCACGCCTTCCTGCGGCGCCGTGATGACCAGTGAGCGCTTGGCTTCGCTCTCGATCAGCGCCTGCTGCACCGACGACAGGGAGCGGCCGATGCTGGCCAGCTGATTGCCGTGTAACGCGGCCAGCCCGGCCCGTTCGTGCTGGCGCTCGACCAACTGCTGCTTGAGCACCGTGGACTCGCGCACCAACCCCTGCAGGCTCCGGCGCTGACCAAGAAGCTCGGCCTGCCGCTGCTGCAACTGGTCCATGGAGATGTAGCCCTTGTCCATGAGGCCCTGGTAACGCTCCACCGCATTGCTGGCCAGTTGCACAAGCCGCTGCTGGCTGGCGATTTGCTGGGCCAGCGTGTCCAGCTCCTGAGTCAGGCTTTGCAATTTGCTGTCCAGGCTCAGCCGCGCTTCGACTTGCAGTTGCTGCTGCTTGCGCAGCTCTTCCTCCAAGGAATGACGCTGGCGCTGGAGCTGATCGCTGACCTCTGCCTGGACAGGCCCCGAGTCGACCGAGCGCTCACTGGAAATCAGCAACAACCGAGCCCCTTGCTCTACCAGCTGACCCTCTTCGACGAAACGCTCCAGCACGACACCGTACTGCGGTGCGTGTATTTTCAACTGCCCGGATGACGGCACCAGTTGACCCGGGACTGTGCTGCGCCGGGTATAGCTGCCGTAGAAGAAAAAACTCACGACCATCGCCGCGAGCAACAACGCCACGAGTGTCATCACCGTGAACGAAACGGGCCGGACCAGCACGATGTCACCCAGCCAGTTGGTCTGTCGCGCGGCCAGCGCTTCGTGTCGAAACAAGGGGGCCTTACCTGTCACGCAGTCATCCTTTTTTGGCCGGGCGTCATGCTCCCGGCTCAACCCCACAGGGCCAATCGCGTCAAGAGGTCGCCCTCGGTGGCCGATAAGAAATGGGCCTGCGCACTAAATTTTTGACCTGACCGTTCGTCCCACCCCACCATGAGCAGGACAGCACATACAGCCACTCGATTTTTACCATCCGCCGCCTGACAGTCGGCAACTGCAACACTAAGGGAACATGCGTTGAACATCACGGAACGAGAACATGACGTCATTCATTGCTTATCAAAAGGATTGACCAACAAGGAAATCGGGCAACAATTGGGTATCAGCCAGCACACCGTCAGAGACCATTTGTCTTCGGTATTCAAGAAATTGAATATCAGCAGCCGTATTGAACTGGCGATTCTCATCAATGCGTCTAAAGTTCCTGCGCACAATGCTTGATTATCCACACTCTTGAAGTTCAGGCCATCCTACACCTGTAGGGTGGCACTTTGGCATGATCGTGAGGTATAAACAGTCACTGCCCCGCCAGTTCGATACGCTGACTGGCCACTTCGGCAGCCACCTGCCCACCACTGTCGAAACTACGCTTTCCCGATGAACGCCCCAGACAATAAAGCGGCTCAACTCAATGAGCTGCACGAAGTATTCGTCCCTTTCGACGCCGTACTTATCGAAGGCTGTGAAGTTGTTTATCTCAACGAGTCGCTGTGCCAACAACAGACTTCGGATGACGTACTCGCTTCTTACAGTTACTTGATCAAGCCCGAGGCCGTGCCGCGGTGCGACAGCGCACCGCGCAAGACCTTCATGGCTGAACGCTATGGCGGCGACGGTATTCTCAGCAACGGCGGTGGCGCGCGCTGCGGGTTCGATGGCACCTGGCAACTCAAGGGGCTGGGGGCCAATGCCCTGGTCGGTCATGATGTCGACGCGGGCCACGGGGATGGCAACCTGTCGCTGACCACCGCGCTCTATGAATCGATCTGGGCAGAGATCATCGAGTCGGTGCTGCCTTTCGGGGCGACGCGCACCGTGGCCATCCTCGACACCGGCCTGACCTATGACACGTGGAAAGGGGCGTTGAAACGCGGCCTTCTCGTGCGTCAGCCGGTTGTGCGCCCCGCGCATTTCATCAGGTCCGTTTATTTCAGACAGAAGCGCCTGGATGGTTTGGGCGAGGATGCGCTGCGGGTAAAACAGGCCATTCACCGACTTGTCGAATTCCTCCCCGCGGCACCAGGCTCGACCGCCCAGATGCCCGCACTCGAACGACGCCTGCAAAGTGGCCTTGTTGAACTGGCCGACCGCTATGCCGAGCAATTCGCGGCTGCGCGGGCAAAGCACATCATCCATTTCAATGTCAGCGCATCCAATGTTTCACTTACAGGCGGCTGGCTGGACCTCAGCGGTATTTGCCTTTTCACTGACGACGCTATACACGACCGCTCCAGCATCGACCGCTTCAATACCGAATACCTGCCCGCCGTGCAAAGCCTGCAAAGCCTGTGTTACTACCTGGGCAAATATGCGGTCGTGACAGGCGACGTTTCGCTATGCCTTTGGCAAACCACTGCGGAGCACTTTACCCAACGCTACAACCACTACCTGCACCTGTATCAGGTGGCTCAGGCCGGGTTCCCGCTCTGGTTGTTGCGCGCGGTGGAAAATGCCCCGGAGTTCACCGCCTTTGCCACGGCACTGCACCGTGCTCTGGAACTTGACCAGTTCACGGTCACCTGCATAGCCGACGCAGTAGGTTGGGACGGATATGAACGCTGGAGTGGAGCGCTCTTTCACGCCCTATTGACCAGCCTGGACCAGGACACTGCAGCAGCCGGCCCAGCCTGGCTGGCGAGCAATACCACCCTGGACGCTCAACTGCGCTCAAGTTACGGTCAGCTGTTTGACAGGGTTGCACAGGCGGCTGGCGATCACGGCATCGACCGCCGGCACTTGCACCTCGCCCTGCTGATCAATGCCACGCGGCTGAACCGCAGCCACCGCGTGCTGCATGAGCTGCAAAGCCAGATCGATGCCCTCGACGAGAAACCGGACGGTGACCGAAGAGCGGCCCTGCATGCCTTGCAAGACCACGCGCTGCTGGCGGCTCGCTTCAACCTCGGCCATGAACAGCCGGACGCCCTGCCGTTCTGGTCAACTACCACGCTGACCATCAGCTTCAACCCTGAAACCGGCCGCTTCACCTTAACCGGGCGCGCTACACAAGCGCTGACCCTGGAGGCGCTGCTGGCCGAGGCCGATGGCGATGAAGAAATCAGACAAGCATTGAACTTCTACCCTGGCCTCGCGAGGTGAAAAGATGACCAGACATTACAACCTGCAGACCAACTGCCGGGATACCAAGCTCAATGACAAGGCGGCGATGTTGGGCCATGCGGCCATGGTCATGGCCTGCTGCCGACGCTCTTCAAGCTTCCAGATACGCACGTTGTACTACTGGCTCGCACCCGCTATCGAGCACGCACAGATCATCATGCTCTTCGATTCGTCATCTACCCCCCGAGGTTTTCTCATCTGGGCGCACCTGGCGCCCGATACCGAACAACGCTTTGTGCAGGACCCGAATTTCCTGTTGCACCCCAGCGAGTGGAATGAGGGGGGACGGGCCTGGGTGATCGATTTCTGCTTCCCTGGCGGCGCTGTCAAGGAAGCGCTTGCCATGTTCCGGAAGCATTTGCGCGAAGCCGGCGTCAGCCAGATTTCCTGGGCACGCAGACGCGCTGACTATTCGATCCGGCGCGTTGGAAGCTGCAGGACATGAATGTCCTGGCCGGAAAAAGGATCCACTCGCATAAATAGTTGTACACACAAACGTCACCATTGGTGCCATTTTTGTGTGCACTTTCACAAGGTAACGCCCCAATAAGTTACACATCAATCGTTGTAAAATTTGACCAAATGATCAACTAATTCAACATCATAAAATTTAAACCTGTTCATTTGGTCAGTTTATAATCGACTACTTTCATTAACTTACCTACCAACTAGATCATTTCGAAATAAAAGCTACACCGCACTCCGATTCCCTCTGGCATGGAACTGGCTTTTGTGTGTTCGTGTTTTGTATACAAATTCAACAAAACATAAATACACAAGAACCCGCAGCGTCGCCCCGTCGGCGACCGTTGCGCCCAGAACCCAGTGATGCCAACGCCTGCACCGACGAGATGGCGAGCCCGTGCGCCAGCGCCCGCTCATCGCAGTCACGCGCATCAGGAGCCGCCGGAATGAGTAGCAGCCTCCCCCTTGCCCCTGAACTTTCCGTTGCCAGCACCCAACCCTCGACCACCAGCCTCGAAGGCCACCCGGCCGACCTCGAACTGAGCCCACGCCTGCACAACCGCGACCTCGCCCCGACCAAACTTGAGGGCCGCCGCTGGGGCGGCTACAGCATCTTCGCGCTGTGGACCAACGATGTGCACAACATCGCCAACTACTCTTTCGCCATGGGGCTGTTCGCCCTGGGCCTGGGCGGCTGGCAGATCCTGCTGTCGCTGGCGATCGGCGCGGCGCTGGTGTACTTCTTCATGAACCTGTCCGGCTACATGGGGCAGAAGACCGGCGTGCCGTTCCCGGTAATCAGCCGTATCGCCTTTGGTATCCACGGCGCGCAGATCCCGGCGCTGATCCGCGCGGTGATCGCCATCGCCTGGTTCGGCATCCAGACCTACCTGGCCTCGGTGGTGCTGCGTGTGCTGCTGACGGCGGTGTGGCCGCAGGTTGCGGCCTTCGATCACGACAGCATCCTCGGCCTGTCGAGCCTGGGCTGGGTGTGCTTCGTGGCGATCTGGCTGGTGCAGCTGGTGATCCTCGCCTACGGCATGGAAATGGTGCGCCGCTACGAGGCGTTCGCCGGACCGGTGATCCTGCTCACCGTGGCCAGCCTTGCCGTGTTCATGTACTTCAAGGCCGATGCGCGCATCGCCTGGTCGGTGGCCGAGCCCCTGAGCGGCTACGAGATGTGGCGCAACATCTTTGCCGGCGGCGCGCTGTGGCTGGCGATCTACGGCACCCTGGTGCTCAACTTCTGCGACTTCGCCCGCAGCTCGCCATGCCGCAAGACCATCCGCGTCGGCAACTTCTGGGGCCTGCCGGTAAACATCCTGGTGTTCGCGGCGATCACCGTGGTGCTGTGCGGCGCACAGTTCCAGATCAACGGCCAGATCATCGACAGCCCGACGCAGATCGTCGCCAGCATCCCCAACACCGCGTTCCTGGTGCTCGGTTGCCTGGCCTTCCTGATCGTCACCGTGGCGGTGAACATCATGGCCAACTTCGTTGCCCCGGCCTTCGTGCTCAGCAACCTGGCGCCGCGACACCTGAACTTCCGCCGCGCCGGGCTGATCAGCGCCACCCTGGCGGTGCTGATCCTGCCCTGGAACCTGTACAACAGCCCGCTGGTGATCGTGTACTTCCTCTCGGGCCTGGGCGCCCTGCTCGGCCCGCTGTACGGCGTGATCATGGCCGACTACTGGCTGCTGCGTAAGGGCCGTATCAACGTGCCCGAGCTGTACAGCGAGAATCCCGCCGGCGCCTACCACTACACCCGCGGCATCAACCTGCGCGCCGTGGCCGCGTTTATCCCGGCCGCGCTGCTGGCCATCGTCCTGGCCCTGGTACCCAACTTCCACGGTATCGCGCCGTTCTCCTGGCTGATCGGTGCCGGTATCGCCGCCGCCGTCTACCTGCTGATTGCGCCACGCCACCGCCAATACCTCGATGTCAGCGGCGAATGCATCGCCGTCGACCACAGCAGCCACTGAATTCAGGGAGATCCGTCATGCGTATTCTGATCGCCAACGTCAACACCACCGCCGCCATCACCGAAGCCATTGCCGAGCAAGCGCGCAGCGTGGCCGCGCCCGGTACCGAGATCGTCGGCCTGACCCCGTGGTTCGGCGCCGAGTCGGTGGAAGGCAATTTCGAAAGCTATCTGGCCGCCATCGCGGTGATGGACCGGGTGCTGGCCTACGACCAGCCCTTCGATGCCGTGATCCAGGCCGGCTATGGCGAGCATGGCCGCGAAGGCCTGCAGGAGCTGCTGGATGTGCCGGTGGTGGACATCACCGATGCCGCCGCCAGCACGGCCATGTACCTGGGCCACGCCTATTCGGTGGTGACCACGCTGGACCGCACCGTGCCGTTGATCGAGGACCGCCTGAAACTGTCCGGGCTGTACGAACGATGCGCCTCGGTGCGCGCCAGCGGCCTCGCGGTGCTGGAGCTGGAAGCCGATCCACGGCGTGCGGTGGAAGCCATCGTCGAGCAGGCCGAACGCGCCGTGCGCGAGGACAAGGCCGAGGTGATCTGCCTGGGATGCGGCGGCATGGCCGGGCTCGACGAGCAGATTCGCCAGCGCACCGGGGTGCCGGTGGTGGACGGCGTGAGCGCGGCGGTGACCATTGCCGAGTCACTGGTGAGGTTGGGGTTGAGCACCTCCAAGGTGCGTACCTATGCCACGCCGAGGGCGAAGAAGGTGGTGGGCTGGCCGATGCGCTTCGGGCGCTGAAAGACTCGGCGCCTGCTTAGGCCCTATCGCCGGCAAGCCGGCTCCCACAAGACACTGCAGCCCTTGTGGGAGCCGGCTTGCCGGCGATAGGGTCAGCTTCGTCAGCGCAACAGCCTCGCCAGCCGCTCGCCACTGCCAGACGCCAAGGTGAACCCCAGCGCGCCATGCCCCAGGTTCAGCCACAGGTTGCGATACCGCGTGGCCTCGATGATCGGCACCCCGGTCGGCGTCGCCGGCCGCATCCCCGCCCACTCCACCGCCTGCCCATAATCAGCGGCCCGCGGCAGGGTCTCGCGCGCCAGCCGGCGCATGCTCGCGAGCCTGCCGGCGTCCACCGCCTCGTCATAACCGACGATGTCCACCATCGCCGCCACCCGCAGTTGATCGTCCAATCGGGCATAGACAATCTTGCGTTCGTAGTCGGTGATGCTCACCTCGGGCGCGCGGTGCGTGGCACCGACCGGCGCGGTCAGGCTGTAGCCCTTCAGTGGGTAGACCGGCAGTTGCAAGCCGGGCAAGGCCAATCCGGCGCTACGGTGCCCGGCGCTGAGCACCAGGCGCTGCACCTCCAGCTGCTCACCGCCCAACTCCAGCGCGGCCACGCGATCATCGCGCGCTATCAGCCGGGTCACCGGCCGCCCCAACAGCAACCGGCACTGCCCTGAGGCCTGCAGGCGCTCGGCCAGGCGCAGGCAGAAGCGGTGACAGTCGGCGACCTCCTCGTCTGCCGTGAACACGCCGCCCACGAAAGGGGCTTCGCCAAGCGCCGGGTCGAGCCCGCGCAGATCGGCGGCATTGAGGACCCGTTGCGTGTCGGGGTCCAGCAGGTGTTGGCGACCGTGCTCGAATGCGCGCTGGGTTCGAAACGCGACCAGCTTGCCATTGCGTCGCCAGGCGAAGCCATCGAGGCCGTCCTCTTCACGCCAGCGGGCGAGTACGGCCTGGCTTTGCAAGGCCAGATCCAGCAACTGGGCGGCATTGCGCCGATTGACCCGGGTACGGCAGGCCATGACGAAGGCCGCCAGCCAGCGCCACTGCGCGGTATCCAAACGTAGCCGAAGACGTAGCGGCGAATCGCCGCGCAACAGCCAGCCCAGCGCTTGCCATGGCACCCCGGCATCAGCCAGCGGCGCCACGTAGCGATATGACAACTGCCCACCATTGGCGAAGCTAGTCGCGCTGGCCAGAGTATCGCGGGCTTCGACCAGGTCGACCTGCCAGCCTTCGCGCACCAGTGCATAGGCCGTGGCCAGCCCGACCACGCCGCCACCGATCACCGTTACCCGCTCCATCGGCACATCCCTGCCCAGCCCAGAAAGCCAGACAGTAACAGCAGGTCAGGTCGGGCAGCCAGGCTCGCCGTTATCCAGGCCCTGACGCACGTTACGGCTGAGCAGGGTCGCCTTGCCATCGCGCCAGGCCAGCGTCAGCACGTACAGGGAGTCGAAATCGTCGCGATGCCAGTCCTCGGTGAGCACCCGGTCTTCGCCCAGGGCCTTGCCGGCCACGGTGTTGATCAGCTCGGGCAGATACCCCCGGGACCAGGCCGTGTAGACCGTCGCATTGCGATACTTGTCACTGAGCAGTTCGTCGGCCAGCGCGGCTGTATCATTGGCGCCGTAGTCGATATTGACCGGTAAACCGAGGCGGATTGCGGCGGGGCTGATGGTCATCAGCGGACGGATGTAGCTGTAGCGCTCGTCCTGGCTGCCCTCCTCGACACCTCGTGAAGGGTTGGCGGCGAAGACGTAGTCGGCATCGCCGAAACGCTCGGGCAACAGGGTGGCCAGGTCCAGGGCGCGGTTCAGACCCTGGCAGTTCAACTGCCCGAGGCCCTCGCCGGGTTTCTCGGCGTGGCGCAGGAATACCAGGGTCTGGGTCCCGTCGACCGGCTGCGCCCGGCTCTCGACCACATCCAGGGCCAGCGGCACGGCGGCGGCAACAAGCGTCAGGCTCAACAACAGGTGGCGGCGACGGCGAAGGAAGGCTGGCAGCTTCATAACAGGGCGGACTCTATGCGGCACTGGATATCGGGTTGCCCCGCCACATGTCCCTGTCGTGATCGCCATCCTTGGCAGCGAGTGAGGCTCAGAGTGCCTACGGCCCGTTTGGTTCCTCCCTGACTGCACATACCTTCCCTGGACAATCAGTACCTTAGCGCATCGGTGTTGCTGAATTATTGCGCGCGGTTCAGTCGTCGCGGGTCAGCACTTCCAGCAATTCGATCTCGAAGGTAAGGTCCGAATTCGGCGGAATCGCACCGACCGAGCGTTCGCCATAACCCAGGTGCGCCGGTACCTGCAGCTTGCGCTTGCCACCCACGCGCATGCCCATCAGGCCCTGGTCCCAGCCCTTGATCACCCGCCCGGTACCGATGACGCACTGGAACGGCTTGCCACGCGCCCATGAGGAATCGAACTCGCTGCCGTCGGCCAGGGTGCCGCGGTACTGGGTGGTGATCAGCGCACCCTTGACCACGGCCTTGCCGTCGCCTTCCTGTAGATCGATGACTTGCAGTTCACTGCTCATGGCAGGTTCCTCGAAACGATTTTTCGTGGCCGCCGTTTTCTCAGGAATGCGCAGGTTTGGCAAGACGAGCCGTGTCAGGTGGGGGCGAACTGATCGAAGACCTGTTGACCGGTGAGGTTGCTGGTTTCGTTCTTGAAGCAATACCAGGCGGGCTGTTCGTCGACGAATATCTGCTCGGTAAAGCGCCAGTCACCCTCGCCATCAAGCAGGCCGACCGGTACGACGTACATGTCGCTCTCTTTCAGGCGGTAGAACAGATGCGTGCCGCAATGGCCGCAGAAGCCGCGCTGGGCCCAGGGAGAAGAGTCATAGGCGATGGGGGTCGGGCCTTCGATGGCTGGGGGCTCGGTGCATTGCACTGCCAGTAGCGGGCCGCCGGTCCATTTGCGGCACATGCTGCAATGGCAAGCGCTGACATGGTTATCCTCGAGTTTGACACTCAGTCGGGTTTTGCCGCAGAGGCAACTGCCTTGCTTTTCCAGTGACATGGCCCAGGCTCCTTGCTGTTGTTCTCGGGGACTTGGAGTATAGGGTCCGGCCGGTCAAGAGCAAGAACGCGTGTCGATGGGGCTGGGCGGCCCCGAAAAGCCATCGTCAGGCAGCACGCCCAATCGGATAGAACGTGCCTCGGCTCCAAACCCCAAGCCACTCCTCCCCGTCGATCTCGCGCGGCACCGCCAGTTCGACCAGCTGGTAGAACACGTTGCGATGGACCAGCGCTTCGAGATTGCCGCGCATCAGCACATAGGGCGAAGGCTCTTGGGTGACCGGATCGAGCTCGACCCGCAGCGGATGCTCCGGCCCGGCCTCGACCTGCTCCTCGACGTTGCTGGTGAAGCGCAATACCTGCTGCTCGCCACTGCCCTGCACGTCGAGCAACACAGCCACAAACGGCGCATCATCCACCGTGATACCGACCTTCTCCACCGGCGTGACCAGGAAGTAGTCGTCGCCATCGCGGCGAATGATGCTGGAGAACAGCCGCACCATCGGCTTGCGGCCGATCGGTGTGCCCAGGTAGTACCAGGTACCGTCACGCGCGATACGCATGTCGATGTCGCCGCAGAAATCCGGGTTCCACAGGTGCACCGGGGGTAGCCCCTTGTGCGCGGGGATCTGCGCCAGCAGATCGCTGGCCTTGCCGGAATCGCTCATGACTCGCTCGCTCAGTTGCTCATGCCCAGGAGGCTACGAGCGTACTCGCGCATTGGCGCGGCAAGCAAATCCTGTGGCGTATTATCGTGGAACGTCAACAAACCGCCGCGACTCTTGATCCTGGCCGTGTCTATCAGATAACGGGTGCTGGTCTCGATCAGCATCATCTGTACCACGCCACGGTCCCAGCCCAGGCGGTCGACGGCCTGCTCGTCATACCATTCGTCACCGTTGCCGATACGGTCGTCGGTGCGGGCGAAACGGGTGTACAGCACGTAATCGGCGCCGACCGAACGGGCTGCGGCGATCGCGTCTTCAAGCCCCAGGGGGCCTTGGGCACGGCGCACCAGCGGGAAGTACTCGACGAAACTCTTGAAGGCCTCCTCGGCCACTGCGTTCTGCCGTGGTACCGGCCCCTTGCCCGGTGGCACGAAGGCGCCCTGGCCGATGAAGATGAACGAATCGGGCTGCAAGCGGATCGACAGGGTACGGGTGGTGTCGCTGTGATCCAGCAGGCCCGCATCACTCATGTGGTAACGGACGCCCTCGCCCATATCGCTGACATTCATGCAGCCGCCCAACGCCATCAGCGCCAGCAGCAAGACCAGGCTACGCATCTTTCCTCCAGAAACCGGTGACGAAAAACCGGCGAATAGCCGCAGGATGCAGCTTTTGCGCCAGAGTCAGCCGCCGATCACTTTCATCACCATCACATCGCCGGAAAATGCCACCTCCTGCTTGTCTGCCAGGGCCTTCACCAGTAGCCGCTGCAATGCAGGAAGCGCTTGATGACGGGGCTTGTCGAGCAGGTCACCGACAAAATGACGGTTACTCGACGACAGGCAACCATGCAGCCAGCCGGTGGACGACAGGCGCAGGCGCGAACAACTGCGGCAGAATGGCACGCTCTCGTTGGCGATCACCCCGAAATGACCTTTGCCGGGAATGCTATAGCGCAAGGCCGTGGCATCCAGCGGGCGTGGCGCCTGTTCATAGGCATGGGACTGCCCGATCAGCGCCAGCAGTTGTTCCAGGCCTACGAACTGCTGCAGGAAGGCGTTGCCATCACGCGCCAGGTGGCCCATGCGCATCAGCTCGATGAAACGCAGCTCGTAGCCGCGCTCGAGGCAGTAGTCGAGCAGCGGCAGCACCTGGTCGAGATTCTGCCCGCGCATGGGCACCATGTTGACCTTGATCGCCATCCCCGCGTCACTGGCCTGGGCCATGCCCGCCAGCACGCTGGCCAGGTCGCCGCCGCGGGCGATGCGGCGAAAGGCCGTGGCATCGAAGGTGTCGAGCGAGACGTTGAGCCGGCGGATACCTGCGTCGCGCAGCAGCGGTAGCTTGCGGGCGAGCAACTGGCCGTTGGTGGTCAGGCTGATGTCTTCGAGCCCCAACCCGGCCACCGCGCCGAGGAAGGCCTCCAGGCGCGGGCTCACCAGCGGCTCGCCACCAGTAATGCGCAGCCGCTCCACCCCGGCCGCCTCGACCAGGTACGCCACGCCGCGGGCCAGGGCATCCGCCGTGAGCTCGTCCTGCGCCGCCACCAGGCGCTTGCCGTCAGGCACGCAGTAGGTGCAGGCATAGTTGCAGGCAGCAGTCAGGCTGACGCGCAGGTTGCGAAAGCGCCTGCCTTGACGATCGACGATCATGGATGACTCCGGCATGGATGAATCGGGCCGGCAAAACCTGACTCAAAAATCAGGTTTTTGCAAGCCTTCCTGTCGAAGCCTTGAAGCGAGGATGCCTGGCGAAGGTCGACAGGCATCGGGGGAACACCTTTAGTTCGCGCCTTCCGGGTCGCGCTTGCGCTTGTTGCCCATGCGCACGCCGATGTCCATGAGGAACTGGAAGAAGCCCTCCTGGTCCTCGAGCACGTTGCTCCAGAACGGCGAGTGATACAGCGCCACGGCGCCATGGACCAGGGCCCAGGCCGCGCAATAATGGAAGTAAGGCGGCACGTCCTCGAGCTTGCCCTCGCTGATGCGCCCCTTGATCAATTGCGTGAGGCGGTCGAAGTTGGAGGCACGGATGCTGTGCAACTGCTCGACCATTTCCGGCACCTGGTTGCCCTTGACCACCTTTTCTTCCAGGCGGTCGAACAGCCGGTAACGCTGTGGGTCACGCATGCGGAACTCGAAGTAGGCGCGCGACAGGGCTTCCTTGTCGCGGTCGACGTCAGCCGAGTGCAGCAGCGCGTTCAGGTCGCGCTCATAGTCGAGCATCAGGCGCAGGTAGATCTCCGCCTTGGACTTGAAGTGCTTGTAGATCGTGCCTTTGCCGATGCCCACGGCGTCGGCGATCATCTCGACGGTGACGCTGTCTTCACCTTGTTCGAGAAACAGCTTGAGCGCCGTGTCGAGGATCTCTTGTTCGCGACGGCGAAACTCACGGACCTTGCGAGGTTCTTTCTGCATAAGAAGGACTGGGATGACAATCGAAGCGGATTATTATGCCTAACTGGCGGCAAAATGCACGGATCTTCCAACCATGTCTGTGTTTCTTGATGAGTTCGAGCAGGCGCCGGGCCTGTGTTACCTGAACTACGCGGCAATCGGCCCCTGGCCACGGCGGGCCGCCTGCCGCCAGCGCGGCGTTCTACTGTGCATACACGCGGTCCAGCAGGCGGGCGCCCTGCCCTTCAATGTAGAGCGTTATCAGTGCGACTTCGCCATGGCCGACGGCCACAAGTGGATGCTCGGCCCAGAGGGGGCTGGGCGTGTTCCTTTGCCGTGGCGAACTGCGCAGGCAGTTGAAACTGCACGCCTACGGCTGGCATATGCTGGACCACCTCGGCAACTTCGAGCGCCGCGAGTGGCTACCGGCACGCAGCGCGCGACGCTTGGCATGCGACATGCCCGAACATGCTCGGCGCCTGCACGCTGGAGGCGAGCCTGTCGCTGCTGGTCCTAGCGTGCGGTTTTCCCCACATTTCTATACCAGCCAGCGCCTGATCGACGAAGTACTGCGCCAGGTTCGCCAATTGTCAATGCATTGATCGCGCAAGGGGCTGCGAACGTATTCCAAATCTGTTTAAAAAACGATCAACAGCCGCTGGCAGCGCGCCAATCCTGGCCAATACTTGAAGTGTTGGCGCGGCACATCCCCCCCAAGTGGCGCGCCGATAAAGGTGCCCAGGGACCGTGTACCTTTGTTTTACTCCTAATGGTCTTAACCCGGATTCCCCCCCCCAGAACCCGGGTTTTTTTTATCCGGGCCTCAAGCTTTTTTGGGGGGTGAAATCTTCAGGCCACCCGCGCCAGTGGGAACAAGCGCTTGAAGTTCTCGGTGGTCTGCTCGGCCAACTGCTCATAGCTCACCCCACGCAACGACGCCACGTACTCGGCCACTTCCCGCACGTACTGCGGCAGGTTCGGCTTGCCGCGATGCGGAATCGGCGCCAGGTACGGCGAGTCGGTCTCCACCAGCAGGCGATCCACCGGCACCTGCCGGGCCACCTCACGCAGGGCATCGGCATTGCGGAACGTGACAATGCCGGACAACGAGATGTAGTAACCCAGGTCCAGCGCGGCCTTGGCCATCGGCCAGTCCTCGGTGAAGCAATGCAGCACGCCGGCCTGGGGCAGGCCGGCCTCGCGCAGCAGCGCCAGGGTGTCCTCGCGGGCCGCACGGGTGTGCACGATGACCGGCTTGCCGGTCTGCCGGGAGGCTTCCAGGTGCAGGCGGAACGAAGCCTGCTGCAACTCGGCGGCTTCCGGCTCATAGTGGTAGTCCAGGCCCGTTTCGCCAATGGCCACCACATGCGGATGGGCCAGTTCACGCAACAGCCACTCCAGGGCCGGGGTCTCACCGGGCGCCAGGTCGAGCGGGTGCACGCCCACCGAGCAGTCGACATCGGCGTAACGCTCGCTCAACGCCTTGACCGCACCGGCATTCTCGGCACTGACGCCGATGCACAGGAAATGCCCTACCCCACGCTCGCGGGCCGCCTGCAGGGCGGTGTCGAGGGAACCCTGGTGGGCACTGAGATCGAGACGGTCGAGGTGGCAATGGGAATCTACGAGCATGGGAACACGACACACATTAGGAAACGGTGGAAATCAACGCATGCCTGGCAGCTGCACCCAGTGGGCGAGCAACGCTTCGAGCAGCAGTACACGATTGAGGTTGGCCTTGCCCAGCACCTTCTGGCGCTGCTCGAGAATCCACGCCTGGACCTCGAGCACCTTGGCCTGCCGGCTCTTCTGCGCCAGGTACTGCAACACCTTGCGCATGTCAGGCAAACCTAAACCCTCTTCGTCCTGGGTCAACTGATAACGCAGGATCAAGTGCGACCAGTCGCAGAACCAGTCGAACAGCAGCAACAGGGGCACCGTGTTCCAGGCTTCGGCCAGCTGGGTAGGCGACTGCTGCTGCTTGAGCAACTTCTTCACCCCTTCGGTAACCAGCGCCCGCTGCTCAAGCACGCCCTGGGCCTGCAAGCTGACCGCCATCAGTGGCGAACCCGCGGCCAGGGTCAGCAACTCTTCGCGCTCCTGCTCATCGCTGCCTTCGAGCGCCCCAGCCAGCCAGGCACGACTCTGCGCCAGGCTTGGCTGCGGGCAGGCGACCTGCTGGCAGCGACTCTTGATGGTCGGCAGCAGGCGGCTGGGCTGATGGCTGACCAGCAACAGCACGGTATCGCCGGAGGGCTCCTCCAGGCTTTTGAGCAAGGCGTTGGAGGCATTGATGTTCATCGCCTCCACCGGCTCGATCAGCACCACCTTGCGCCCACCCTGCTGGGCGGTCTGCACCACGAACGACACCAGTTCGCGGACCTGGTCGATCTTGATCGGCTTGTCGGCCTCCTCCGGCTCCAGCACGAAGTTGTCCGGGTGGCTGCCGGCCTTGAGCAACAGGCACGACTTGCACTGGCCGCAGGCTTCCAGGCCCTGTGGCTGCTGGCACAACAGCCGCGCCATCAGGCGCTCGGCCAGGGCCCGCTTGCCGATGCCCTGGGGGCCGTGCAGCAGGTAGGCGTGGGCGTGCTGGGCACGCCCGGCCAGTTGCTGCCAGAGAGCCTGCTGCCAAGGGTAGGCCTCAGCCACGGCAACGCTCCAGGATGCCCGGCACCAGGGCGTCGATGGCCTGTTGCACCGCGCTCAAGGGCTGCGCGGCGTCCAGCAGGCGATAGCGCTGTGGCTGCTGGCCTGCGCGCTGCAGGTAGGCCTGGCGCACCGCCTCGAAGAAGGCCTGGCCCTCCTGCTCGAAGCGATCCAGCCGGCCACGGGCTGCCGCGCGGGCCAGGCCGACCTCCACGGGCAGGTCGAAGACCAGGGTGAGATCCGGGCGCAGCTCGCCCTGCACAAAACTCTCCAGGATGGCGATACGCTCTACCGAAAGACCGCGGCCGCCGCCCTGGTAGGCGTAGGTGGCGTCGGTGAACCGATCGCACAGCACCACGGCACCACGGGTCAGCGCCGGGCGGATCACTTCGGCCAGGTGCTGGGCGCGAGCGGCGAACATCAGCAGCAGCTCGGTGTCGACCGCCATGCGCTCCTCGCTCGGCGCCAGCAGCAGTTCACGGATGCGCTCGGCCAACGGCGTGCCTCCGGGCTCGCGGGTCATGACCACATCGGCGCCCTGCTCGCGCAGGCGCGCTGCCAGATACTCACGATTGGTGCTCTTGCCCGCGCCTTCGGGGCCTTCCAGGGTGATAAACAAACCGCTCACGAGCGTTCCTTAGGGTCTTCTGGCACCGACGTATCAGCCGGCGCGGATTCATCGGTGGGGGCCGGCGCGTCGCTTTCAGGTGCGGGCGCAGGGGCCGCTTCAGGAGTCGTCTGCGGTTCGGGCGTTGTCGGTTCGGCCTGCGGCGCAGGGCTCGAACGATAATCCGCCCGCCGCTTGATCTGGAACTCACGCACCGCGCTGTTGTGATCGTCCAGGTCATCGGAGAACACATGGCTGCCGTCGCCACGGGCGACGAAGTACAAGCTCGAGCCATCACTTGGGTTCAGCGCGGCATGGATTGCCTCGCGCCCGACCATGGCGATCGGCGTCGGCGGCAGGCCGGTCATGGTGTAGGTGTTGTAGGGCGTCGGCTCACGCAGGTCGGCGCGGGTGATCTTGCCGTTGTAGCGCTCGCCCATGCCGTAGATCACGGTAGGGTCGGTCTGCAGCATCATGCCCAGGCGCATGCGCCGCACGAACACCCCGGCGATCTGCCCGCGTTCCTGGGGAATGCCGGTTTCCTTCTCCACCAGCGAGGCCATGATCAGCGCCTGGTACGGGTCGCGATACGGCAGGTCGGTGCTGCGCTCGGCCCATTCCTTGGCCAGCACTTCGTCCAGGCGCATGTAGGCCTGCTGCAACAGCTCGACATCGCTCATGCCGCGCACGAAGCGATAGGTATCAGGGAAGAAACGGCCCTCGGGGAACACGCCGGTATGACCAAGCTTGTCCATCACCTCGGTATCGGACAGGCCTTCGAGGGTGTGCTTGAGCTTTTCATGTTTCGCCACCGCGGCACGCACCTGGCGGAAGGTCCAGCCCTCGACCAAGGTGAGGTTGTACTGCACCACATCGCCACGCTTCCAGGCGTCGAACAACTGCCCCACGGTCATGCCCGGGGTCAGGCGATATTCACCTGTATGCAATGCCGTGCCGGCCATGTTGAAACGCCAGTACAGGCGCAGCCACAGAGGGTCATCAAGCAGGCCTTCGCCCTGCATCCGATAGAACATGCGGTTTGGCGTCGTGCCATTGGGCACATCGAGCATGCGCTCCTGGGCCACTTGCAGCGGCTGCTCCAGGACCGAGTTGACTTTCCAGGCGGCCCAGCCCAGTGCCAGGCCGGCGAGGATCAAGCTCATTTCCAGCAGCAGCAGGAATTTGCGTCTCACGAATCAGGTATCCAGTAACGTACGGGCAACGGCCTGCAGTTTACGGGTGAGCGGCCCTGCCGGCCAGTTCAGCGCGGCGAATTCACGCACGGGCCAGATGCCGTAGACACTGTTGCAGACGAATACCTCGTCGGCTTGCTCCAGCGCCGCCATCGGCAAGTCCCGCACCTGCGTAGGGATACCCAGCAGCGCAGCCTGTTCCAGCAATGCCGCGCGCATCACCCCGGCCACGCCGCAACGGCTCAGGTCGGCGGTGAACAATGCACCGTCACGCACCAGGAACAGGTTGCTGTACACCCCTTCGATCAACCGCCCATGGCCGTCACGCATCAAACCTTCGGCAAACGCGCTGTCCTTCCATTCGGCACGGGCCAGCACCTGCTCGAGGCGGTTGAGGTGTTTGAGCCCGGCCAGCAGCGGTTGTTCCGCAAGACGCGTCTCACAGGGGAACAGCCGCACGCCGACCTCGGCATGCTGCGCCGGGTAGGCCGGCAAGGGGCCGCCTTGCAGGATACGCCGTGCCTGCGCGCCGGCCAGCGGGGCATAGCCGCGCTGGCTGTCGCCACGGGTCAGGATCAGCTTGGCGACGCCTTCGCCCAGTTGCCGGGCGAATTGCAACAGTTCATTGCGAACCAGCGTCAGGTCGGCTTCGATCGCCAGGCGCTGGCATCCCAGCGCCAGGCGGTCGAGATGCTGCGCGAGCAGGCTGGGCCTGCCGCCGCGCACGGCGATGGTCTCGAACAGGCCATCGCCGTAGGCCAGGCCACGGTTCTGCAGATTGACCGCAGCCGCGTCCTGGCCATCGATCCAGCTGAGCATCAGCCGGCGAACCGGCGGAACACCAGCGAACCGTTGGTCCCGCCAAAGCCGAAGGAGTTGGACAGCACCACGTCGATCGGCATGCTACGCGCCTGGTGCGGCACGAAGTCCAGGTCGCAGCCTTCGTCCGGCTCATCCAGGTTGATGGTCGGCGGCGCCGTCTGGCTGTTGATCGCCAGGACACTGAAGATCGCCTCCACCGCACCGGCGGCGCCGAGCAGGTGGCCAGTCATCGACTTCGTAGAGCTCACCGCCAACTTGTAGGCATGCTCGCCGAACACCCGCTTGATCGCAGCCACTTCAGCCACGTCGCCAGCCGGCGTCGAGGTGCCGTGGGCGTTGATATAGCTGACCTCTTGCGGCTGGATACCGGCATCGCGCAGGGCGTTGGCCATGCAACGGGCGGCGCCTTCGCCGGAATCGGGTGGCGAGGTCATATGGTAGGCGTCACCGCTCATGCCGAAACCGACCAGCTCGGCGTAGATGGTCGCGCCGCGGGCCTTGGCGTGCTCAAGCTCTTCGAGCACCAGGGCGCCGGCGCCATCGGACAGCACAAAGCCGTCACGGCCCTTGTCCCAGGGACGGCTGGCGCGGGTCGGCTCATCGTTGCGGGTGGACAGTGCCCGGGAGGCACCGAAACCGCCCATGCCCAGGCCGCAGGCGGCCATCTCGGCGCCACCGGCGATCATCACGTCGGCTTCACCGTAGGCGATATTACGCGCGGCCATGCCGATGCAGTGGGTACCGGTGGTGCAGGCGGTGGCAATGGCGTAATTCGGCCCCTGCGCACCCAGGTGAATCGACAGGAAACCCGAGATCATGTTGATGATCGAGCCTGGCACGAAGAACGGTGAGATACGACGCGGCCCCTTCTCGTGCAAGATCTTGCTGGTTTCTTCGATGTTGGTCAGACCACCGATACCCGAGCCCATGGCCACGCCGATGCGTTCACGGTTGGCATCGGTGACTTCCAGCCCGGCATTGCGCACCGCCTGGAAACCGGCCGCCAGGCCGTACTGAATAAACAGGTCCAGCTTGCGGGCTTCTTTCTGATCAAGATACTGCCCGACCTCGAAGCCCTTCACCGAGCCGCCAAAACGGGTGGAGTAGGCAGACAGATCCGTATGTTCGATCGGACCAATGCCACTGCGGCCAGCCAGAATGCCCTGCCAGGTGCTCGGTACATCGGTACCCAGTGGCGACAGCATACCCATACCAGTGACCACGACGCGTCTACGCGACACAGTACTCTCCTCATTTCCAAATAACAGAGTCTCTTGCCAGTGCACTTGCCATGGCGAATGGAATGGCAGCAAACCCCGGCTCTCGCAAAGAAAAAACCGCACGCCGGCAAAGGCAGTGCGGTTTTTCCCGACAAGAAGCGTCGACTACAGCGTCTTAGGCCTGGTGGGCGTTGACGTAGTCGATGGCAGCTTGAACGGTAGTGATCTTCTCGGCTTCTTCGTCAGGGATTTCGGTCTCGAATTCCTCTTCCAGAGCCATCACCAGCTCAACAGTGTCAAGCGAATCGGCACCCAGGTCCTCAACGAAGGAAGATTCGTTCTTGACTTCATCTTCCTTGACGCCCAGTTGCTCGGCGACGATTTTCTTGACGCGTTCTTCGATGGTGCTCATACCTAGTTTTCACTCCTAATGGACATATGTCAGGCAGCTGGCCGGTGACCAAGTTTATAGGAAGACGCCTGCTTTTCAAGCGTAACGCGCCTTCCACCAAGTCACCGGGCCCTCTGCCCGGAATCTGGTTGCAGCTTTATAACGGATTTTAGGCTCGGAGTATGACTCTTTTTTGAAGCAATCCGTCACATTGAGTTGCGGTTTTACATGTACATCCCGCCGTTCACCGGCACGGTGGCACCGGTGACATAGGCTGCGCCGTCGGAAGCCAGGAAGGAAACCACTTTCGCGATTTCCTCGGCCTGGCCCAGGCGGCCCAGCGGAATCTCTTTCTGCAGGGCCTCGCGCTGCGCTTCGGGCAGTTCGCGGGTCATGTCGGTGTCGATGAAGCCCGGGGTCACCGAGTTGACGGTGATACCACGTGAGCCCACTTCGCGGGCCAGGGCACGGCTGAAGCCTTCCAGGCCTGCCTTGGCGGCGGCGTAGTTGGCCTGGCCGGCGTTGCCCATGGCACCCACCACCGAACCGATGCTGATGATACGGCCCCAACGGGCCTTGGTCATGCCGCGCAGCACGCCCTTGGACAGACGGTAGAGGCTGTTGAGGTTGGTGTCGATCACATCGAACCACTCATCGTCCTTCATGCGCAGCATCAGGTTGTCGCGGGTGATGCCGGCGTTGTTGACCAGGATGGCCGGCGCGCCGAACTGCTCGCCGATGGCGCCCAGCACCGCATCCACGGACTCGGCACTGGTGACGTTCAGCTCAAGGCCGGTACCGTTGATGCCGTGCTCTTTCAGGGTGACGGCAATGCGCTCGGCACCGGAAGCGGTGGTGGCGGTACCGATCACGGTAGCGCCCTGGCGGCCCAGCTCGAGGGCGATGGCCTGGCCGATACCACGGCTGGCGCCGGTGACCAGTGCAACTTTACCTTGCAGGCTCATGCAAGCTTCTCCGAATTCAGGCCAGCGCCGCACGGGTGGCGGCGACGGCGTCTGGGGTGTTGAGGTTGTAGGTGGTCACGCCGTCGGCGCAACGCTTGTTCAGGCCAGCCAGGACCTTGCCCGGGCCGCATTCGACGAGGTTGACCGCACCGCGCTCGGCCAGCGCCTGCACGCACTCGACCCAGCGTACCGGCTGGTACAGTTGCGCCAGCAGGTCTTGCTTGAGGGCATCGAGGTCGGCGGCGATGGCCGCGGTGACGTTCTGCACCACCGGGATCTGCGGCGCTTTCCATTCGATGGCGTTGACCGACTCGGCGAAGCGCTCGGCGGCCGGCTTCATCAGGGCGCAGTGCGATGGCACGCTGACCGCCAATGGCAGGGCACGCTTGGCGCCCTTGGCCTTGCACAGCTCGATGGCACGATCGACCGCAGCCTTGTTGCCGGCGATGACCACCTGGCCCGGCGAGTTGAAGTTCACCGCGCTGACCACTTCGTCTTCGGCGGCTTCGGCGCAAATCTCGACCACGACGGCGTCGTCCAGGCCAAGGATGGCGGCCATGGCACCATGGCCGGCAGGCACAGCCTCCTGCATCAGCTGGCCACGGCGCTCGACCAGGCGTACGGCATCTTTGAGCGACAGGCTGCCAGCGGCGACCAGGGCGCTGTATTCACCCAGACTGTGCCCGGCGACGAAGGCCGGCTGCGCGCCACCCTCTTCCAGCCACAGGCGCCATAAGGCGATGGAGGCGGTGAGAATGGCCGGCTGGGTCTTGTCGGTCTGGTTGAGTTGCTCTTCCGGGCCTTCCTGGACCAGTTTCCACAGGTCGTAGCCCAGGGCCTCGGACGCTTCCTTGAAGGTCTCGACGATTACCGGTTTTTCGGCGCCCAGCTCTGCGAGCATGCCCAGCGACTGGGAACCTTGACCAGGAAAGACGAATGCGAGGGATGCAGACATTGAACAAGCCCTTATGATCTTGTCGTCGGATAGGGTGCGCCAGGCCGCGGGCCAGACGCGCAATCTGAAAGCTTGGATGGAATGGCGGACCAAGCGGTCACATTTAAGCACTTCATCGCGGATATGCCTAAGACCTGTTTTGGCCGCATCGCGGATGAATCCGCTTCTACAAGCGAACCTACCCCCTGCAGGAGCGGATTCATCCGCGATGAAGCCCACGCCGACATCACGGCAACAAGTCTTCGAGACGCCCATGCAGGCGCTGCGGCAGGTTTTCCTGAATCTCGATCAAGGCACGCTGGATCGCGCTTTGGAAGCCCTGCACGCCCGCAGAGCCGTGACTCTTGATGACAATGCCCTGCAATCCCAGGAAACTCGCGCCATTGTGTCGCGCAGGCGCCAGGTCGGCCTGCAGGCGCTTGAGCAGCGGCATGGCCAGGGCACCTGCGGCTCGCGCCAACAGCCCGCCACGGAACAGCGCCTCGATACGGGCACCGATCATGGTCGCCAGGCCTTCGCTGGACTTGAGCAGGATATTGCCGACGAAACCGTCGCACACCACCACGTCCGCCTCGCCACGGTACAGCCCGTCACCCTCGACGAAACCGATGTAGTTCAGCCCCCGGGCGTTCTGCAACAGGCTGGCGGCCAGCTTGACCTGCTGGTTGCCCTTGATGTCCTCGGTACCGATATTGAGCAGCGCCACACGCGGCCGATGCACGCCCAGGGCCTGGGCGGCCACCGAGCCCATCACGGCGAACTGGTAGAGGTTTTCCGCGCTGCAGTCGACGTTGGCACCAAGGTCAAGCAGCTGGCAGTAGCCGGCCTGGGTCGGAATCGCCGCCACCATCGCCGGGCGATCGATACCGGGCAAGGTCTTGAGCACGAAGCGCGACAAAGCCATGAGCGCGCCGGTATTGCCGGCACTTACGCAGGCCTGGGCCTTGCCATCACGCACCAGTTCGAGGGCGATGCGCATCGACGCGTCCGGCTTGCCCCGCAACGCCTGCGATGGCCGCTCGTCCATGCCGATCACTTCGCTGGCCGCAACAATCTGCAGGCGCGCGCGATCCGCAGCCGCAAGGCCGCCGACAAGATCTTCAAGGAGGGAGGGTTGACCGACGAGGGTCAGGTGCAGCGAGGGGGTAGCCGATAGGCAGGCAATGCTAGCCTGGACAATGCTGCGGGGACCGAAGTCCCCGCCCATTGCGTCGATCGCGATGATCTGAGCGGACAAGGATTACTCGTCAGCGCCCTTGTCGATCACTTTGCGACCACGGTATACGCCTTCTGGCGAAACGTGGTGACGCAGGTGTACTTCACCGGTGCTCTTCTCTACGGACAGGGCGTTTTCCGACAGGGCGTCGTGCGAACGGCGCATGTCACGGGCAGAGCGGGATTTTTTGTTCTGCTGAACAGCCATAATTGATTAACTCCTAAACGTTTGGGTCACGCTTTAACTGCGCCAATACACTGAACGGGTTGGACCGCGATACCTCGTCCTTGCTCGGCTCGGGCTCATCGAGTCCCGCCGGCTGCTGGCATTCTTCCGGATGATGAGCAGGCACGATCGGCAGGGCGAGCAACAGCTCTTCCTCGACCAGCGCCTGCAGATCCAAAGGATCTTCGCCCAGTTCCAGCACGTCATAGCCTTTCGGCAACGACTGGGTATTCGCACCCTCCTTCACCACGGCGTACGTACATTCGCTGTGGATCGGCAGGGTGACCAGCTCAAGACAACGCTGGCAAACCATCTTGACTTCGACATCCAGCGCGCTGTGGATAACCACTACGTGCTGTTCATCTCGTTCAAAATCGAACTTCGCCTGCACCGTACCGACATTGTCGGAAAGCGGGTCGCAGAGTCTTTCCAAATCAGCGAGTTGCAGCGAACCTTCGAGGGTTACGCCACGATCAGCCAATTTGCGCGGGTCAACGTGAGGTGGAATCGGGTCATTCAACATAGGCGCAGCATTCTAGGGATGCACCCCCTCCCTGTCAAAGGAAATTAGGTGCCATCTCGCATGTTAGAATTCGGGGCAATTGCCCAGGAGTCTACCATGCTTCCCTTGTTACTGGCTTCCAGCTCGCCCTACCGCCGCGAACTGCTCACCCGCCTGCGCCTGCCCTTCACCTGGGCAAGCCCCGACCTTGACGAACGGCGCCTCGATGGCGAGCCCGCCGTCGAGCTGGTCCGCCGCCTGGCCCGACAGAAGGCCGAAGCCCTGGCCGCCAGTCACCCCGACCACCTGATCATCGGCTCTGACCAGGTGGCGGTACTGGGCGAGCAGATCCTCGGCAAGCCCCACACCTTCGAACGCGCCTGCGAGCAGTTGTTGGAGGCCAGCGGACAGCAAGTCACCTTCCTCACCGGGCTGGCACTGCTGAACAGCGCCACCGGCCACTGCCAGGTCGATTGCGTGCCGTTTACCGTGACGATGCGCGAGCAGGATCGCGAGCGCGTGGAGCGCTACGTGACGGCCGAGCAGCCACTGGACTGCGCCGGCAGCTTCAAGGCGGAGGGCTTGGGGGTCAGCCTGTTCCAGAGCACCCATGGCTGCGACGCCACGAGCCTGATCGGGCTGCCGCTGATTCGGCTGGTGGACATGCTGCACAAGGAAGGCGTGCTGGTGCCTTGAAAATGCAATCGCGGGGCAAGCCCGCTCCCACGTGGCCAATGTGCGACCTGTGGGAGCGGGCTTGCCCCGCGATGAATGCCACGCCGACTTCAGATCAACGCAGCGAAGGACCCTGGAAGCCCATGTACAGCGCCAGGCGCTCCGCCACACTGGCACCGATGCGCTTGGAGAAACGATCGAACGGCGACTCCTGCACGGTGAAGTCCACCAGCTCCTTCTCGCCCACGATTTCGCGGGCGACATAGCTGGCACTGCCCAGCCCGTCCACCAGACCCAGTTCCTTGGCCTGCTCGCCCGACCAGATCAGCCCGCTGAACAACTCAGGGTGATCCTTGTCTTTCAGGCGCTCGCCACGCCCCTGCTTGACCATGGCGATGAACTGGCGGTGCGTGGTATCCAGCACGCCCTGCCAGAACGCGGTCTCTTCCGGCTTCTGTGGCGAGAACGGATCAAGGAAGGCCTTGTGTTCGCCCGCCGTGTAGGTGCGCCGCTCCACGCCCAGCTTGTCCATGGTGCCGACAAAGCCGTAGCCCGCCGCGGTGACGCCAATGGAGCCGACCAGGCTGGCCTTGTCGGCATAGATCTCGTCGGCCGCGCTGGCAATGTAGTAGGCGCCGGAGGCACCCAGGTCGGCAATCACCGCGTACAGCTTGATGGCCGGATATTCGGCGCGCAGACGACGGATCTCGTCGTACACATAGCCCGCCTGCACCGGGCTGCCGCCCGGGCTGTTGACGCGCATGACCACAGCCTTGGTTTTGGGATCCTTGAAGGCTTCGCGCAGGCTCTTGACGATATTGTCGGCGCTGGCAGGTTCCTGATCGGCGATCACCCCGCGCACCTCGACCAGCGCAGTATGACTGCCGCTGCGCGAGGCGGCCTTGTCCACATCCATCAATGGCGTGAACAGGAACAGGATGCCGAACAGGTAAATAAAGGTCAGCAGCTTGAAGAAAATCCCCCAGCGCCGCGCCCGACGCTGCTCCTGGACACCCGCCAGCAAGGTCTTCTCCAGTAACTTCCAGCTCTTGCGCTCCTCGCCGGCCTCATCAGCCTCGGGCGCCTTCCACTCGTCAGTCATGCTCACCTACCTTGGAAATTGATCTGCGCAGGCCTGTCCAGCCATTCGCGCAACTGGGAAAAATGCTCGATGCACACTTGCGGGCCAAATTCGGCCAAGGCCTGCAGCGACATGGCGCCATAGCCCACGGCGACCGAATGCATGCCAGCGTTGCTGGCCATCTGCAGGTCGAACGCCGAATCTCCGACCATCAGCGCCCGCCCGGGTTCGACCTGGCAATGAGCGAGAATCTCCTCGAGCATCAGCGGATGCGGCTTGCCGCGGGTTTCGTCGGCCGCCCGGGTAATGTCGAAGTAGCGTTCCCAGCCATTGGCCTTGAGCACCCGATCCAGACCGCGCCGCGCCTTGCCGGTGGCCACCGCCAGACGATACCCCTCGGCACGGAACGCCGCCAGCGACTCGACCACACCGTCGAACAGTGGCGACGGCTGTTGATCCAGCGCCATGTAGACATCGGCGTAATGCTGGCGGAATGTCTCCACCTGCGGCGGCTCAAGATGCGGATACAGAGTGGCGATCGCCTCCCCCAGCGCCAGGCCAATGATGCCCTTGATCGCCTCGTCGCTGCTGGCAGCCTCCCCGGCACGCCCGGCGGCCACGTTCATGGCCTCGACAATGCGCCCGATGGAATCGGCCAGCGTGCCATCCCAGTCGAAGATCAGCAGGTCATAACTTTTATTCATGGCTCAGGACGCCAACCGCTCGATGGTCTTGGCCCACATCTCGTCCACCGGCGCCTCGAGCTTGAGCTCGCCGCCGTCGGGCAGCGGCACGGTCAACTGGTAGGCGTGCAGGAACAGGCGCTTGCCACCCAGGTCGCGAATCTCGCGGCTGAAGTCTTCATCGCCGTACTTGCTGTCGCCGGCGATCATGTGCCCGGCATGCAGGGTGTGCACGCGGATCTGGTGGGTGCGCCCGGTAATCGGCCGCGCTTCGACAATCGTGGCGAATTCGCCGAAACGGCGCAGCACGCGGAACAGCGTCAGCGCGTCCTTGCCCTCGTCATTGACCTCGACCATGCGTTCGCCGGAGCGCAGGTTGCTCTTCTGCAGCGGCGCATTGACCTGCTTCTTCGAGGTCGGCCAATGGCCGCGCACCAGCGCCATGTAGCGCTTGTCCACGCCATCGCCGCGCAGCGCGGCATGCAGGTGGCGCAGCATGCTGCGCTTCTTGGCGATCATCAACAGGCCCGAGGTGTCGCGGTCCAGGCGGTGCACCAGCTCCAGCTCCTTGGCGTCGGGGCGCAACTGGCGCAGCGCCTCGATCACCCCGAAGCTCAGGCCGCTGCCGCCATGCACGGCAATACCGGCCGGCTTGTTCATCACGATAAGCGCCTTGTCTTCATAGACAATCGCGGCCTCCAGGCGCTGCAACAGCCCCTGGGCGACCGGCGCGGGCTCATCGCGCTCGGGCAGGCGCACCGGCGGCACCCGCACGATGTCGCCAGCCTGCAGCTTGTACTCAGGCTTGATACGACCCTTGTTGACCCGCACCTCGCCCTTGCGCAGGATGCGGTAGACCAGCGTCTTGGGCACGCCCTTGAGCGCGGTGATGAGGAAATTGTCGATGCGTTGGCCGGCAAGCTCCGGCGCGACTTCGATCAGCTGAACGCCGGAAGTCGGAGGGGTATTGGTCGTCATGGCGGGATCATAACAATTTTTTATGGAATTGAAGCACTTAATCATAACTGCTATAGTCGCGAACGCCGCCAAAAGCGGCAGGCCAGCGGCATCAGGCTCTACGCCGGCCCTGACCATCGCAATTCCGAGGACGCGAGGCCGTCCTACGGAGCGTTTGCCAGTTTAACTAAATGCCTGGAATCGCCACCAGCGCTGTGTAGAGAAGACCGAAAAAAACGACAAGTGCGGTGTTTCACCTGCTTACCCGCTTCTTTTCGCCGTACCTCTGCCCGCCACCGTCGTTTCCGCGCATTCGGGCGAATGCTTCGGAAATACCTGCCTTGGATATGTCATGGCGCCAGCCCGGAACCGGGCTGGCGAAAAATGCAACCCGTTGCGGATTCAGCGCGCGGCAGCACCGAATTTTCAGGGATACGTGCAGGGTGGAGATGCACAGCCTTCGGACCGTGTGGCACCGAACCCGACCCAGCGCCCCACTCAACGGGCGATGAGCGGGCAAGGTCCTGAACAGACGCCCTCGTGGCATCCACGGACGACCGGTTGATTCCTCCTCCTGACTGAGTGCACCAGGCCCGCTCGATTGATTCGGATAACCTTCGAAAAGCTCGACAGGTCTTTTGGCACCGCAAAACAGGACGCGTCGTCGCGACAACGGCAGGCTGGGCAACCGGCTGGTGCCGAACGTCGTCAGACACGGGGGTGGTTCGCCACCCTTTGCGCACCTTGGCACCGATCATGAAAAGTCGTGTGTGCCGAACGCCGTTTCCGGCAGCCCGGAAACCGACGGTACAACATGAAAAGAATGCTGATTAACGCAACTCAACCCGAAGAGTTGCGTGTAGCCCTGGTGGACGGCCAACGCCTCTACGACCTGGACATCGAGTCCGGTGCCCGTGAGCAGAAAAAGGCCAACATCTACAAAGGCAAGATCACCCGGATCGAGCCCAGCCTTGAAGCCGCCTTCGTCGACTTCGGCTCCGAACGTCACGGCTTCCTGCCGCTGAAGGAAATCTCCCGCGAATACTTCAAGAAAGCCCCTGAAGGCCGGGTCAACATCAAGGAAGTCCTGAGCGAAGGCCAGGAAGTCATCGTCCAGGTCGAGAAGGAAGAGCGCGGCAACAAAGGCGCCGCCCTGACCACCTTCATCAGCCTGGCCGGCCGCTACCTGGTGCTGATGCCCAACAACCCGCGCGCCGGCGGCATCTCCCGCCGCATCGAAGGCGAAGAGCGCAACGAGCTGCGTGAAGCACTGAACGGCCTGACCGTTCCGGGCGACATGGGCCTGATCGTGCGTACCGCGGGCCTTGGCCGCAGCAGCGAAGAAATGCAGTGGGACCTCGACTACCTGCTGCAGCTGTGGACCGCCATCAAGGAAGCCTCGCTGGACCGTACCGCGCCCTTCCTGATCTACCAGGAAAGCAACGTCATCATCCGCGCCATCCGCGACTACCTGCGCCAGGACATCGGCGAAGTGCTGATCGACAGCATCGACGCCCAGGAAGAAGCCCTGACCTTCATCCGCCAGGTGATGCCGCAGTACGCCAGCAAGGTCAAGCTGTACGAAGACAGCGTGCCGCTGTTCAACCGCTTCCAGATCGAAAGCCAGATCGAGACCGCCTTCCAGCGCGTCGTCGACCTGCCGTCCGGCGGCTCGATCGTGATCGACCCAACCGAAGCCCTGGTTTCCATCGATATCAACTCGGCGCGCGCCACCAAGGGCAGCGACATCGAGGAAACCGCCCTGCAGACCAACCTGGAAGCGGCCGAAGAGATCGCCCGCCAGCTGCGCCTGCGTGACATCGGCGGCCTGATCGTCATCGACTTCATCGACATGACCCCGGCGAAGAACCAGCGCGCCGTCGAAGAACGCGTGCGCGAATGCCTCGAGGCCGACCGCGCCCGTGTGCAGGTCGGCCGCATCTCGCGCTTCGGCCTGCTGGAAATGTCCCGCCAGCGCCTGCGCCCATCGCTGGGCGAGAGCAGCGGCATCGTCTGCCCGCGCTGCTCGGGTACCGGCATCATCCGTGACGTCGAGTCGCTGTCGCTGGCAATCCTGCGCCTGATCGAGGAAGAAGCCCTGAAGGACCGCACCGCCGAGGTGCGCGCCCAGGTACCGATCCCGGTGGCCGCCTTCCTGCTCAACGAGAAACGCAACTCGATCACCAAGATCGAGCTGCGCACTCGCGCGCGCATCATCATCCTGCCGAACGACCACCTGGAAACCCCGCATTTCGAAGTCCAGCGCCTGCGCGACGACAACCCGGACGTGCTGAACAACCAGTCCAGCTACGAAATCGCCTCGGCCGAGACCGAAGAAGCGCCGCTGCCGACCGCCACCCGCACCCTGGTACGCCAGGAAGCCGCGGTGAAGACCGCACCGGCCCGCGCCAACGCACCGGTACCGGCCGCTGTCGAAGAGCAGCCAGCCGCACCCGTGGCACCGGCACCTAGCGTACCGGAGCCAAGCCTGTTCAAGGGCCTGGTCAAGTCGCTGGTCAGCCTGTTCGCCGGCAAGGAAGAGCCTGCCGCCGCACCGGCCGTCACCACCGAAAAACCGGCCACCGAGCGTTCGCCACGCAACGAGGAGCGCCGCAACGGTCGCCAGCAGAGCCGCAACCGCAATGGCCGCCGCGAGGAAGACCGCAAGCCGCGTGAAGAACGCAGCGAGCGCGCCCCGCGTGAAGAGCGCCAGCCACGCGAAGAGCGTGCACCGCGTGAAGAACGCGCCCCACGCGAAGAGCGTCAGCGCCAGCCGCGCGAAGACCGCCGTGGCAACCGTGAAGAGCGCGTGCGCGAACTGCGTGAGCCCCTGGATGCCGCACCGGCCCCGGCCGCCCGCGAAGAACGCGCCCCGCGTGAAGAGCGTGCGCCACGTGAGGAACGTGTAGCCCGTGAAGAGCGTGCACCACGTGAAGAACGTGCCCCTCGCGAAGAGCGCGCGCCGCGTGAAGAACGCGCACCACGTGAAGAGCGTGCACCGCGTGAAGAACGCGCACCACGTGAAGAGCGTGCACCGCGTGAAGAACGCGCCCCTCGTGAAGAGCGTGCGCCACGTGAAGAACGCGCTCCGCGCGAAGAGCGCCAGCTGCGCCCTGAGGCGCAGGCCGTCGAACAGGCCGCCGAGCTCGCCGAAGAGCAACTGCCGAACGACGAGCTGCTGCAGGACGAGCAGGAAGGCACCGATGGCGAGCGTCCGCGCCGCCGCTCCCGTGGCCAGCGTCGTCGCAGCAACCGTCGTGAACGCCAGCGCAACGCCAATGGCGAGCTGATCGAAGGCGACGAAGACGCCGGCGAAGAGCAGCAGCCACAACAGCACCAGGCCACCGAGCTGGGCGCTGAACTGGCCGCCGGCACTGCCGTCATCGCCGCCGTTGCCACCAGCAACATCAGCGCCGATGCCGAAGCCCAAGCCAACCAGCAGGCTGAGCGCGCCAGCGCCGCTGTCGCCGAAACCCAGGTGGAAATCACCGAGGTCGTGGCCGAGCAGGTCGCCATCGCCCCGGTGGTCGAGCAACCGGTCAGCGAGCCAGTGGTCGCCGTCGAGCCGAGCATCGAACCGGTGGTCGAAGTGGCGCCGCAGCCAGTGGTCGAAGAAGCCCCTGCCGAGCAGCCTGCCGTCGTCGCCGAGGCGCTGCAAGCCCCTGCCGTGGAAGCCGGTGAAATCGAGCAGCCGCAGGTAGTCGAAGCCACCGTGGTCGAAGCCCCGGTAGCCGAGCAGCCTGTAGCGGTCGTCGAGCCAGTGGTCGAGGCCCAGCCGGAAGTGGCTGAAGCACCTGCCGCCGAGCCTGCGCCGATCGTTGCCGAGCAGGTGCCCGAGGAAGCACCGGCCCCGGTCGAAGCGCCTTCGGCGATGCTGGCCAACGGCCGCGCCCCGAACGACCCACGTGAAGTGCGTCGCCGCAAGCGCGAAGCCGAAGCTGCAGCCGCCGCTGCCGCCCAGGCCGCTGCCGAAGCCGCCCCTGCGCAAGCGCTGGAAACCGCCGATGAGCACAAACCTCATCACGGCTGATAGCCTCGGCTGAATGAGAAAGCCCCGCCAGTGCGAACTGGCGGGGCTTTTTCTTTTTGCAGGATATGGCTCCGGGATTACCTAGCATTTTTGCCAGCTGAGCGTCGAAGACCGAGATGCTATCGTCGCGTCACCAGTCAGGAGAGCTGCAATGAGTGATCGACAAGACATCATGGGTTGCTACTTTCGCTCGTGGCGGGACATTGCCACGGGCGACCCGGACAACAAGGTATCCATGCGCGACCTACCCGCAGAAGTGGATATCGCCTTTGTGTTTCCCGACGGCAATGAGCCTCCCCGGTACTGGGAAGCCCTGCACTCACAAATCATTCCGGCTCTGCATGCCCGAAAGACCAAGATTGTCCGCACCATCGCCATTGATGAACTGATCAAGCCCGGTGCCAGCGCGAACGATATCTTCACACGCTTCTTCACTTCCACCCCTGGCCTGGATGGCCTGGATATCGATATCGAGCACACCTTGAACGAAGCCCAGCGCAAGCAGGCAGAAGCCGTTTCCAGAGAGTTACGCACTTTGCTGGGACAGGAAAGGCTGTTTGTCTTCGACACGACCGAGAACGGCGATGTCGCCTTGATACGCGCACTGGCCCCCCAGCTGAACTACATCCTGTTCCAGGCATACGGCCAGACTCCTGCCCGGGTGCAAGGGCATTACGATCGTATGTTCAAGGACTTCTTGCCGCCCTCCCGGTTTATGGTTGGATTTTCCTTCTATGAGGAAAGAGGAACTCGCTGGGGGGACGTACGTGACCCCCTCGAGAGCAGCACGGCCCACGCCTACGCTGCCTGGACACCAACTCAAGGACCCAAGGCCGGGATTTTCTCCTACGCAGTAGACCGTGACGGCGTAAAAGAAGGTGATGACACCTTGCAACCCACGAACTTTGCCTGGACCAAGCACCTCAAGGCAGCGATGGCCCCGCGCCGACGTCGGGCCTGGCAAACGGTTTTGCGCAACTGGCTGGCCAGAGTGCTCCGCATTGCCCCGTCGCGCTAGGCGAGGCTTTCGGAGTGCTCACGGGGCTGCTGCATGATAGGGCCAGCCCATCAGTACAGGTTCGGCTCCATCTCCAGCTCGACCCCAAAGCGCTCAAGGATATCCGCCTGGATCCGCTGCGCCAGCCCATGCAACTGCGCCCCGCTCGCCTGGCCGTAGTTCACCAGCACCAGCGACTGCAAACGGTGCACACCGGCATCGCCATCGCGATACCCCTTCCACCCCGCCTGCTCGATCAACCAGCCGGCCGCCAGCTTCACCTGGCCGTCGGCCTGCGGATACGCCACCACGCCAGGATACTCGGCACGAATGCGCTCGGCCAACGCAGTAGGCACCACAGGATTCTTGAAGAAGCTCCCGGCGTTACCCAGTTCAGCCGGATCTGGCAGCTTTTCCCGACGGATACTGCAGATCGCATCGCTGATCGCCTGCGCGGTCGGCTGCTCGACACCCTGCTCCGCCAGGCGCTGACGCACCGGGCCGTAGTCCAGGTGCGCCTGCAACGACCGGCTCAGCGCAAAGCGCACGCGCAGGATCAGCCAGCGGCCCGGATTGCGCTTGAACAGGCTGTCGCGATAGCCGAAACCGCACGCCTCCAGCGAGAAGTCACGCAGCTCGCCGGTCTCGCGGTCCAGCGCGGTCAAGCCGGCGAACACGTCCTTGATCTCCACGCCATAGGCGCCGACGTTCTGCATCGGCGCAGCGCCGACGGTGCCGGGGATCAGGCTGAGGTTCTCCAGCCCGCACAGCCCCTGGTCGAGGCTCCACTGCACGAACGGATGCCAGGGCTCGCCGGCCTCGGCCTCGACCACCACACGCTCGCCGTCGTCGCTGAGCAGGCGCCGCCCACGGCTGGCCATATGCAGCACCAGGGCGTCGACATCGCGGGACAGCAGCAGGTTGCTGCCACCGCCAATGACCAGCACCGGCACCTGCCGCGCAGCGGCCTGGGCCAGTGCCTGGCGGGCCTCGTCGTCGTCATGGGCCTGGGTGAAATAACGGGCACTGACGTCGATGCCGAAAGTGTTGTAGGGCTTGAGCGATACCCGCTCCTGCCAGTTCGCCGTCATAACCGCCCCTTGATTTCCACGACCAGCTCACGGCAGGCCGCTTCGATCAGGTCCAGGACCTGCTCGAAACCTTCGGCACCGCCGTAGTAAGGGTCAGGCACTTCGTCCAGGGCCGCGCCATAACGGCGCAGGAACAGGTCGAGCTCGCCCGTGGCGTTGTGCGGGCGCAGGGCCTGCAGGTTGCCGAGGTTGCTCTTGTCCATGGCCAGGACCAGGTCGTACTCGGCGAAATGCGCCGCCTTGACCTGCTGGGCGCGCTGGCGCGACAGGTCGTAGCCGCGGGCCAGCGCGGCCTTGCAGGTACGGCTGTCGGGCGCCTTGCCGACATGCCAGTCGCCGGTACCGGCGGAGGCGACGTGCACCACGTCACCGAGGCCGGCGGCCTCGAGCTGATGGCGCAGCACGCCTTCGGCAGTCGGCGAGCGGCAGATATTGCCGAGGCAGACGAACAGAACGCGCATCAGGCCTCCAGCAAGCGCCGTACGCGCTCCAGGTCTTCAGGGGTATCCACGCCCACGGCCGGAGCCTCGATGGCATCGGCAACGTGGATGCGCACGCCGTGCCACAGGGCACGCAGCTGCTCCAGCGACTCGGTCTGCTCCAGCCAGCATGGGCCCCAGGCGACGAAGTCCTGAAGGAAGCCCACGCGGTAGGCGTACATGCCGATATGGCGGCGGTAAGGAACGCCTTCGGGCATGCGCTCACGGTCCTTGGCAAACGCGTCGCGGGCCCATGGCAACGGGGCGCGGCTGAAGGTCAGGGCCAGGCCGTTCTTGTCGCTGACCACCTTCACCGCGTTAGGGTTGAAGATGGTTTGCGGCGCGTGGATCGGCTCGGCCAAAGTGGCGATGCCGGCCTCGGGGTGCGCGGCGAGGTTGGCCGCCACCTGGTCGATGATCACCGGCGGAATCAGCGGCTCGTCACCCTGCACGTTGACCACGATGGCATCGGCGGCCAGGCCCAGCTGGGCAGCCACTTCGGCCAGGCGGTCGGTGCCCGACTCGTGGTCGGCGCGGGTCAGCAGCACTTCGGCGCCGAACGCCTGGCAGGCCTCGACGATGCTGGCATCGTCGGTGGCAATGACCACGCGGCTGGCGCCGCTCTTGCGCGCCTGCTCCCACACATGCTGGACCATCGGCTTGCCGGCGATCGCCAGCAGCGGCTTGCCCGGCAGGCGCGTGGAGCGCAGCCTGGCGGGGATCACCACGGTGAAGTCCAGGCTCATTTGTCCAGGCGCTCGTCGTCGGTCAGGGTGCGCGCCTCGCTTTCCAGCATCACCGGGATGCCATCGCGAATCGGATAGGCCAGGCCCGCGCCCTTGCTGATCAGCTCGGTCTTGTCGGCGCTGAGCTTGAGCGGGCCCTTGGTGATCGGGCAGGCCAGGATATCGAGCAGTTTGGTGTCCATGGGAGCTTCCTTGAAACGGAAATTGAAAAAGGCTCAGGGCCGGGGGCGGCCAGGCAGCAGGCGATCGAGCTCGGCGTCGAACCAGGCGACGAACGCCTGCGAGGGTACGGCATCGACCGCCAGGTACCACCAGTCGTCGGCAGCGAACGGCCGGCATTTCACCGCATCCTTCTCGGTCATCACCAACGGCAGCGGCGGGCTGAACGACAGCACTTCGCGGCTGTACGGCGCATGGTCGGCAAAGGGGTGCGGCACCGGCTGCCAGTTTAGCCCCAGCAGGGTGTTGAAGAAACGTTGCGGGTTGCCAATGCCGGCCACGGCGTGCAGCGCCTGGCCAGCGGGAAACAGGTCGAGCTCGCGGCGCTCGCCGCTGCGCAGGTTGATCAGTGCCGACGGCTGCAGGCGGAAGGCAAAGCCGTCGTCGCGGTCAGCCTCGGCGCCATTGAACAACACCGCGTCGGCCTCGGCCAGGCGCTCGGCGGGCTCGCGCAACGGGCCGGCCGGCAGGCAGCGACGGTTGCCCAGGCCACGGACGGCGTCGATTAGGACCAGCTCCAGGTCGCGGGCCAGGCGGTAATGCTGCATGCCGTCGTCACACAGGATCAGGTCCGGCGCATCGCTGGCCAGCAGTGCCTGCACGGCACGGGAGCGGTCGGGGTCGATCAGTAGCGGCACGCCGGTGCGCTGGACGATCAGCAAAGGCTCGTCGCCGGCCTGATCGGCGAGCTGGTCGGCGGCGACACGCCAGGGATACTGCGGCGGCTTGGCGCCGTAGCCACGGCTGACCACGCCGACCTTCAGCCCCTGCCGGCGGCAGTGCTCGATCAGCCAGAGGATCATCGGTGTCTTGCCGGTACCGCCCACGGTGATATTGCCCACCACGATCACGGGCACCGGGGCGCGGTAGCTGGGGCTGATGCCGCTGAGAAAGCGCGCACGCTTGCGCGTCACCACGCGACGATACAGCGCCTCCAGCGGGCGCAGCAGGGCCAGCGCCGGGTGCCCGGCATACCAGGCGGCGAGCAGACGGTCGGCGAAGGCCATCAGGGATTGCCCTGCGCGGCCTCGACGGTGGTCATGCGCAACTTGCTGAAGCCGAGCTTGCCGGCCGCATCCATTGCGGTGATCACTGCCTGGTGCGGGGTCTTGCCATCGGCGCTGATCGCCAGCGGCAGGGTGATGTCACCGCCGGACTCCTTCTCGATGGCTTCGGTCAGGGTGGCCAGGTCGCTCTTGGGCAGCAGGTGGTTGTTCACCGAATACACGCCGTCGGCACTGATGGTGACTTCGATCAGCTTGCCATCATCGGGCTGCGCGGGCGCGGCACTGCTTGCTTCAGGGAGCTCGACACGCAGCTGGGTCTCGCGGGTGAAGGTGGTGGTGACCACGAAGAACAGCAGCAGCACGAACACCACGTCGATCAACGACGCCAGGTTGATGTCGACGTTCTCGCGCTGGCGATTGCGCCGGAACTTCACGCCTTGCCTCCGGCCACTTCCACTTCGCGGTCGCCCTGCAGCACCTCGACCAGCTTGATCGCCTCCTGCTCCATGCCCACCACCAGTTCATCGATGCGGCGCAGCAGGAAGCGGTGGAAGAACACCGCCGGGATACCGACCATCAGGCCGGCCGCGGTGGTGACCAGGGCCTTGGAAATACCGCCGGCCAGTACCGCGGCGTTGGCGGTCATCTGCGAGCCCATGAAGGCGCTGAAGATGTCGATCATGCCCAGCACGGTGCCCAGCAGGCCCAGCAGCGGGGCCATGGCGGCGATGGTGCCGAGGGTGCCGATGTAGCGCTCCAGCTCGTGGATGACCCGCGAGGCTGCCTCTTCGATGCACTCCTTCATGATCTCGCGACCATGGCGCGAGTTGGCCAGGCCCGCGGCGAGGATCTCGCCCAGCGGCGAATCGGCGCGCAGGGCCTTGAGCTTGTCACTGGTGAGCTGCTTGTCCTTGATCCACATCCACACCTGGCCCAGCAAGTGCGGTGGGCTGACACGGCTGGCGCGCAAGGTCCATAGACGCTCGACGACGATCGCCATGGCAACGATGGAGCTCAGGATGATCGGCAGCATCATCCAGCCACCGGACTTGACCAATTCCCACACAGTAAGCATCCCCTCGGAAAAAGGCCGCCACTCTACCATAGGACCGCCTGGGGCTCATCTGCCGGAGGTCAGGGAATCGCCCACCGCATGGCAACGTGGGAGCGGGCTTGCCCCGCGATAGCGTCATTCGCCTTCGCGCCAGAACCTGCGCTGCGCACGCCCCTCCACCACCGCACCCTGGCGCCCCAGGCGCAACTCCAGCGCGCCCGCCAGCGCCGTGTCATGCACCTGCACCCCATGGCGCCGATAGCGCTCGATCACCTGCGCATGCGGATGCCCGAAACCGTTGTTCCTCCCCCGCGAAATCATCACCCCGCGCGGCGCCAGCGCCTTGATGAACGGTTCGGTGGACGACGTGCGGCTGCCATGGTGCGGCGCCTGCAGCCAGTCGATACGCGGATCCTCGCTGGCCGCCAGCCAAGCCCGCTCCGCCGCGGCCTCCATGTCGCCGGCCAGCAGCAGGCGCTCGCCATTGGCCACCACCCGCAGCACGCAGGAACGGTCGTTGCTGGACGTGCCTTGCGGCCAATGCCACAGCTCGAAATCGACCCCATCCCAGCGCCAGCGCTCACCACTTTCGCACAGCGCGGCAGGCGCAAGCCCG
The DNA here is from genome assembly GCF_021283165.2 of Pseudomonas soli. Classification (NCBI taxonomy): domain Bacteria; kingdom Pseudomonadati; phylum Pseudomonadota; class Gammaproteobacteria; order Pseudomonadales; family Pseudomonadaceae; genus Pseudomonas; species Pseudomonas soli. The sequence continues at coordinate 1,882,058 of NZ_CP128543.1, read as the reverse complement.
GCAACCTCCCCGGCCAGCACCCGCGTCACCGGCAGCCCCCGGCGCACCGCCGCCGCCCCGCCGGCATGATCGGCGTGACCGTGGCTGACCAGCATCAGGTCGAGGTGCCTGACCCCCAACCTGCGCAAGGTCGGCAGCACCACGCTCTCGCCCAGGTCGCTGTCCCCGTGCGCAGGCCCGGCGTCGTACAACAGCGCGTGATGACGGGTACGCAGCAGCACCGCCAGGCCCTGGCCGACATCCAGCTGCCACACCTGCACCTGCCCAAGGGGCACCTGCTCACGCGGCGCCCACAAGGCCAGCAGCATCACCGCGCCCGGCAAGCGCAACGGCACGCCCCGAGGCAGCAGCAACAACAGCGCGCCCAGCGCGACCAACAGCCAGGCCCACAGCGGCAACGGTTCGGGCAGCCATGCAGGCAACTGCCCCGCAAGCTGCGCCAGCAGGCGAAACAGCCCCTCCAGCGAAAGCCCCGCCAGCCACAGCAGCCCCTCCCCCACCCCAGCCACTGGCAACGTCGCCGTACCAAGCAAGGCCAGGGGCAACACCGCGAAACTGATCCAGGGCACCGCCAGCAGGTTGGCCAGCGGCGCCGTCAGGCTGACCGGCAGCCCCAGCGCCAGCAGCACCGGCAACAGGCCCACGGCGATTACCCACTGGGCGCGGCTCCAGGCCTGCCAGGGCCGCCAGGCGCCGAGCCGGGCAGAGAAGCACAGCACCAGCACGCCAACCGCGGCAAATGACAGCCAGAAACCCGGCAGCAGACTGGCCAATGGATTGATCAGCAACACCCCCGACAACGCCAACAGCAGCGGCAAGGCTGCCCCCAGGTGCCTGAAGCGCAGGCGCCAGAGCAACACCACCGCCAGCATCAGGCAGGCCCGTTGCACCGGCACGCCGAAGCCGGCCAGCCAGCCGTAGCCCAATGCCGCGGCCATGCCCAGGCCACAAGCCCAGGGCAGCCACGGCCAGCGCGATGGCCAGGCGCCCAACCGCGCCAGGCCCGCGACCAGGCCGTACACCAGCCCGGCCAACAGCCCGATATGCTGGCCAGAGATCACCAGCAGGTGCACCGTGCCGGTGGCCTGCAGGGTCTGCCAATCCTCGCGCGCGAGCCCGGCGCCGTCGCCCAGCACCAGGGCCGTCAGCGCCGCCTCGCGCCCATGGGCATCCAAGTTCATCAACCGCTGGCGCACGGCATCGCGCCAATGCACCGCAGCCTGCCCGACCTGCTCGCCGGCCTTGACCGAGCCAGTGGCGCCGATACCCCGGGCCAACAACAATGCTTCGCGGTCCGGGCCATGGGGGTTGAGCAGCCCATGGGGCTGGCGCAGGTTCACCGCCAGGCGCCAACGCTCACCGGCGCGCAATTCAGGCCCGGCAAACCAGCTAAGTTGCAGGCGCCTGGGCAATTGCGCCCGGCGCGACTCAGCATGCTCCAGCTCGAAACGCACGCCGCGCTCCGTGCGAGTCGGCAGCCCCACCACCCGCCCCTCCAACCACAGTGTGCGGCCATCCAGCGCCGGGGCCAGTCGATCATCCAGCGCCTGCTGCGCCGACCAGCAGGCCCAACAGCCACCCAGCACGAACCAGCCCAGCGGCCAGATCCGCGTGCGCAGACAGGCCAAGGCCAGCAACAGCAACGGAATCAGCCACCCGACCGGCGGCAAAACGGGCAAAAAGCGCAGGCTCAACAGCCCGAGCACCAGGGCCAGCATCCCTGCGCGCATGAGATAGAGCTCCAGAAGCGATCACGACCCCTGAGGCTTAGCCGATTGGCGGGGAAAACCTGCTAATCAATTGTCACAAACTCTGAACGAGGCTGCGTTTCAATCAGGGCATACTGACGCCCTTCAACCCTGCCGGGAGCCCACATGCCGCGCCGTCTGTTCAAACGCTACATGCCGGACCCGACCAGCATCCGCGAACATAAATCCTTACGCTTCTTCGGCAAGCTGCTGCACGACCCCAACCTCTGGCACCTGAATCGCCATTCGGTGGCGCGGGCCATGGGCGTCGGCCTGTTCGCCGCGCTCATTCCCATCCCCATGCAAATGCTGCTGGCCGCCGCGCTGGCCATTCCCGTGCGCGGCAACCTGCCGATCGCGGTGAGCCTGGTGTGGCTGACCAACCCGCTGACCATGCCGCCGGTGTTCTTCGTCACCTACATGACCGGTGCCTGGCTGCTGCAGGTGCCGCCACGCACGCTGCCCGAGTCGATCACCGTCGACTGGGTCACCGAGCAGCTGGCGACGATCTGGCAACCGTTCCTGCTCGGCTCGGTGGTGTGCGGGGTGGTGCTGGGCGTGCTCGCCTACTTCACCACCATGGGCTACTGGCGCTGGTGGGTGGGCCGGCAGTGGCGCCGGCGCCAGTGTCGCTGCGCTGCCAACCCCAACCAGGGCTCAGGCGCGCATGCCGCGGCCGCTGACCAACAGGCGCACGCACAGCACGTAGAGCACCGCGGTGGCCACCAGCATGAAGCTGATCGCCGTGCCAATACTGATATCCGACACCCCTAGGATGCCGTAGCGGAACGAGTTGACCATGTGCAGCACCGGGTTTGCCAGCGATACGGTCTGCCAGAACGGCGGCAGCAGGTTGATCGAGTAGAACACCCCGCCCAGGTAGGTCAGCGGTGTCAGCACGAAGGTCGGGATGATCGAGATATCGTCGAAGTTGCGGGCGAACACCGCGTTGACGAAGCCCAGCAGCGAGAAGATGGTCGCGGTCAGCAACACCACGATGACGGTCACCCCCAGGTGATGCACCTGCAAATGGGTAAAGAACAGCGACAGGAAGGTCACGATCACCCCCACCGCCAAGCCGCGCAACACGCCACCCAACACATAGCCGACCAGGATGGTGTGCGGCGACACCGGCGACACCATCAGCTCCTCGATGGAGCGCTGGAACTTGCTGCCGAAGAAGCTCGATACCACGTTGCCGTAAGAGTTGGTGATCACCGACATCATGATCAGCCCAGGCACGATGTACTCCATGTAGGTGAAGCCACCCATGTCGCCGATCTGCCGGCCGATCAGGTTACCGAAGATCACGAAGTACAGGACCATGGTGATCGCCGGCGGCAGCAGGGTCTGCGGCCAGATACGCAGGAAGCGCCGCACTTCGCGGTAGACGATGGTGTTCAGGGCGACCCAGTTGGTGCGCAGTTCCACACTCATACGGCCACCTTCGACAGGTTCTTTTCCACCAGGGACACGAACAGCTCCTCGAGTCGGTTGGTCTTGTTGCGCAGGCTCTGCACCTCGATGTTCTGCAGCGCCAGCTGGCCGAACAGCGCGGTGATGCCAATGTCCTTGTCCACCTGAACCTCCAGCGTGTGCGGGGTGATCAGCCGGCACGGGTAGCCCTGCAGCTCGGGCGCGGCGGGCAGGTCGTGGCGCAGGTCAAGGACGAAGGTCTCGACATGCAGCTTGCCCAGCAGCTGGCGCATGCTGGTGTTCTCGACGATGGTGCCGTGGTCGATGATGCCGATGTTGCGGCACAGCTGCTCGGCCTCTTCGAGGTAGTGGGTGGTGAGGATGATGGTGATGCCTTTCTGGTTGAGCTCGGTGAGGAAGCTCCACATCGAACGGCGCAGCTCGATGTCCACCCCCGCAGTCGGTTCGTCGAGGATCAGCAGGCGTGGCTCGTGGATCAGCGCCCGGGCGATCATCAGCCGGCGCTTCATGCCGCCGGACAGCGAGCGCGAAGGCACGTCGCGCTTGTCCCACAGGCCCAGTTGCGTGAGGTACTGCTCGGCCCGCTCCTTGGCCACCTTGGGCGGGATGCCGTAGTAGCCGGCCTGGGTAACGACGATATCGAAGGTCTTCTCGAACTGGTTGAAATTGAACTCCTGGGGCACCACGCCCAGGCAGCGCTTGAGCGCCGCGGGAGAGCGGTCCAGGTCGTTGCCGAACACGTTGACCGTGCCGCTGGTCTTGTTCACCAGGGTCGAGAGAATGCCGATGGTGGTGGACTTGCCGGCGCCGTTGGGGCCGAGCAAGGCGAAGAAGTCGCCTTCGGCTACATCCAGGTCGATGCCCTTGAGGGCCTGGAAGCCGTTGCCGTAGGTCTTGGTCAGCTGTCGAATGGACAGGGCGGAACTCATGGCGGGTCAGGTACCGATGAAAAAGGTTCGGGACACGCCAGGCAAAGACACTGGCGCAGTGAGTGCGGCCATGGTGCAAGGCCCGGCCGCACAAGTACAGTCACATGTATCGATAGTGATTATCGAAGTGGCGTCACGTCAGGGCGGTCATCACCGCCGCCTGGTAGGCCGGGCGTTGCTTGAGGCGCTCGTACCAGGCTTCGAGGTGATACATGGCCGGGCGTTCAATCGGCATTTCGAACCAGGCGTAGATGAAGCTGCCCAGGGGGATGTCGCCCATGCCGATCTGCTCGCCGGAAAGGTACGGCTGCTTGGCCAGGGTCTCGTCGGCGATGGCCAGCAACTGGGCGCACTGCTTGTGCGCGGCGTTGATCGCCACCCAGTCGCGCTGGTCCTCGGGGGTGCGCAGCAGGCCCCAGAACAGCGGGCGGAACGGGCCGGCGAAGGACGAGGTGGTCCAGTCCATCCACTTGTCCGCCAGGGCGCGCCGGCGCGGGTCGTCCAGGTACCAGCCCTGCTCTGCACCGTACTCGGCGCACAGGTAGCGCACGATGGTGTTGGACTCCCACAGCACCAGATCGCCGTCTTCGAGCATGGGCACCAGGCCGTTGGGGTTCAGGGCCCGGTAGTGCGGTTCGTTGACCACGCCGAAGGCGCCGCCGGCATCGATGGACTCAAAGTCCAGGCCCAGCTCGTGGGCGATCCACAACGCCTTGCGCACATTGCTCGAATTCTTGCGGCCCCAGATCTTCAGCATGGCAACGTCCTTATGAATGCGGGAGGTGGGACAGTCTACTCCAAGCGGTGAGCGGTGCCAGCGGCCCCCGCGTTCTGTCAGATATTTCCGAATCTGAAACAAAATGCTTCAGCCAGCAAAGCTTGGGAACTATCCTACGCGCTTGCCGGAAGCCGCCGCGTTGTCGGGGAAATACCCCAGGGATAACTTCACCGGGTCGCCACATTTGGTGACCGGGCGTGAGAAACCCGACTACATATGACAACCAGCGGCTTCGTCATGGTGGCCGTGTGCGGGCAGACTTCCGTCTGACCGGGTTTGTCCTATGTCCCGGTTTTCTCACCTCGTACACGGCCGCCACCCTGACCTCGTGAGAAAGGACCTGAATGGCGGTTTCATTGACCGCATAGGACTCTCTACCATGAAAAAAATCGTCCCAGACCCACCCCGCCTCGCCCCCTTCATCAGCATCCGCCCCACCCTCACCCGCGAAGAAGCCATGTCCGCCGCCGTCGAAGTGGCCACCGCCATTTCCGACGTCCTCGATATCTACTTCAAGACCAAGCCCGGCGAAACCCAGGACCGCCTGTTCACCGCCAGCGACTACCTCGGCCAGCTCGCCTGCGCCCTGCTCGAGCACAAGCCACAGGTGCAGCCATGAGCCGCGGCCATACCGCAGGCCGCACCACCTGCCTGGACCTGTTCAAGATCGAGCCGGGCGTTACCTTCGAGGATGCCTTCAGCGAGCTGTCGGTGCTGCTCGGCTGCATTCGCCACCTGACCTGCGAAGCGGAAATGGAGGGCGACCTGCTGGCCGGCAGCTCGGCGCGCATCCTCAGCGCCATGGCCAAGGCGCTGATCGACGACATGGAACTGGGGTTGAATCGCGCCAGATAATCTGATGACCGCATCGCGGGGCAGGCCCGCGCCCACGCCCACATTGCATATCTGGCGTGAGAGCGGGCTTGCCCCGCGATGACTGCATGACATTCCCCACCGAACTCCCAGCGCCCCGCCCTGTCATTTCCTAGGCAGGCCATCCACCCCGGCGCGTCTAAGCTCTTTGGGTTGGCCTAACGCTCGCTTCCAAGGAGGAAGAATCATGTTGCTGTTGTGGTTGCTGGTCCTGGTGCTTGGCGCCGCGTATCTCTTGCACCGGCGCCTGGCGCCCCTGCAGATCCTCGCGGCCATCGCCGCCTATACCCTGCTGATGGGCATCTTCAGCACCGCGCCAGGCTGGCTGCTGGCGCTGATCTGGGTGGTGATCGCCGTCAAGGCGGCCTTCTTCGCCCTGCCGGAGCTGCGCCGTAAACTGTTCACCGCACCGATGTTCAGCTGGTTCCAGCGCGTCCTGCCGCCAATGTCCCCCACCGAGCGCGAAGCCATCGATGCCGGCACCGTGTGGTGGGACGGCCACCTGTTCAGCGGCCGCCCCGACTGGGACACCCTGCTCGACTACCCCGCGCCCAAGCTCAGCGAGGAAGAACAGGCCTTCATCGACGGCCCCACCGAGCAACTGTGCGCCATGGTCAGCGACTGGCAGATCGGCCAGGACCTCGACCTGCCGCCGCAGGCCTGGGACTTCATCAAGCAGCACGGCTTCTTCGCCCTGATCATCCCCAAGGAATACGGCGGCAAGGGCTTCTCGGCCTACGCCCACTCGCAGGTGGCGATGAAACTGGCCACCCGCAGCGGCGACCTGGCCTCCACGGTGATGGTGCCCAACTCCCTGGGCCCGGCCGAGCTGCTGCTGCACTACGGCACCGAGGCGCAACGCAATCACTACCTGCCGCGCCTGGCCCGCGGCGACGACATCCCCTGCTTCGCCCTCACAGGCCCCCTGGCCGGCTCCGACGCCGGCGCCATGCCCGATACCGGCGTCATCTGCAAAGGCCAGTGGCAAGGCGAGGAAGTCATCGGCCTGCGCCTGAACTGGGAGAAGCGCTACATCACCCTCGGCCCGGTAGCCACCCTGCTGGGCCTGGCTTTCAAGGCCTACGACCCCGAGCACCTGCTGGGTGAGCAGGCCGAGCTGGGCATCAGCCTGGCGCTGATCCCCACCGACCTGCCGGGCGTGGAGATTGGCCAGCGCCACCTGCCCCTGGGCGCGGCGTTCATGAACGGGCCCAACAGCGGCAAGGACGTGTTCGTGCCGCTGGACTGCCTGATCGGCGGCCAGGAAATGCTCGGCAAGGGCTGGATGATGCTGATGAACTGCCTGTCGGTGGGCCGCTCCATCTCCCTGCCCGCGGTCGGCACCGGCGCGGCCAAGTACACCAGCCTGGTCACCGGCCAGTACGCCCGCGTGCGCGAACAGTTCAACGTGCCGCTGGCCGCCTTCGAGGGCATCCAGGAGTCGCTGGCGCGCATCGGCGGCAACGCCTGGCTGATGGACAGCGCCCGCCTGCTCACCGCCCAGGCCGTGGACCTGGGCGAAAAACCCTCGGTGTTGTCGGCAATCCTCAAGTACCACCTCACCGAGCGCGGCCGCGAATGCATCCAGCACGCCATGGACGTGCACGGCGGCAAGGGCATCATCATGGGCCCGAACAACTACCTGGGCCGCAACTGGCAAGGCGCGCCGATCTTCATCACCGTCGAGGGCGCCAACATCCTCTCGCGCAACCTGATGATCTTTGGCCAGGGCGCCATCCGCTGCCACCCGTTCGTGCTCAGGGAAATGGCCCTGGCGGGGCGCGAGGACCATGACCAGGCGCTCAAAGAGTTCGACGACCTGCTGATGCAGCACATCCTGTTCGCCGCCGGCAACGCCGCCAGCACCCTGGTGCTGGGTCTGGGCCTGGGGCATTTCGAGAAGGTCCCGGGCGATGCCCTGAGCCAGGGCTATTTCCGCGCCCTCAACCGCCAGGCGGCGGCCTTCGCCCTGCTGGCCGACCTGTCGATGATGCTGCTGGGCGGTGCGCTCAAGCGCCGCGAGCGCCTGAGCGCCCGACTGGGCGATGTACTCAGCTACCTCTACCTGTCCAGCGCCGCGCTCAAGCGCTACCACGACCTGGGCTCGCCCGAGCACCTGCGCCCGTTGTTGCGCTGGGCAATGGAGGAAAACCTGGGCCAGGCGGAAAAGGCGCTCGCCGCGCTGCTCGACAACTTCCCCAACCGCTTCATCGGCTGCGCCCTGCGCGTGCTGGTGTTCCCATTTGGCCGCAGGCATAGCGGTCCGAGCGATGAGCTGGATGCCGAGGTGGCCGCCTTGATCGGCCGGCGCAAAGGCGACCCGGCGCTCGAAGCAGTGCTGGAGGGCTGCTTCAGGCCTCAAGCCGAAGGCGACCCGGTGGCCGCGCTACAGACGGCCTGTGACCTGCTGGACGATGTGGCCCCGCAGCACAAGGCGCTGCATCAGGCGGTCAAGGAAGGCAAGGTGCAGGCGGCAGCCGGGCAATCGGTGATCGACGCCGCCATCGAAGCAGGTGTGCTGCAGGGAGAGGAAGGCCAGCGCCTGAATCAAGCCGAGCAGGCACGCCGGGTGGTGATCGATGTGGATGCGTTCGACAAGGCGCAACTGGAGCCTGTGACAGGCAAGATTCGCTGATAGGACGACGGGGCCGCTGTGCGGCCCTTTCGCCGGCTTGCCGGCGATAAGGCCGGTACCAGCAACACAAGTGCCCTGACGATCAACGCCGGGTGCCTCCCTCGCCCAACCGGCGTATACTCCGCCCCCCGTTTCAACCACCGAGGAGCGCCGCCATGGCCAACCCCCACCTGGAATACCACCTGCAACTGCTCCACCACCTGCGCACCATCCTGGCCGCGCTGGGTGAAGCCGAACAGGTTCCGGAGGAAAGCCACGCCCTGTTCCTCGAGCGCTTCGACGAACTGCTCACCCTGCTGCCGCAGGACCCGCTGCAAAGCCAGTACCTGGGCCAGGACCTGATCTGCCAGGTGATCCAGCGCTATCCGCAGATCGCCCACCTGGTGCCGCGTGATTTGTTGTGGTTCTTTGGTGGCGATTGCCTGCACTTCATGCCGGATGAAGAGCTGGAGCTTTACCAGACGCTAGAAGAGCGCCGGTACGAAGCAGAGCAGAGCGGTGAAGCGTTTGATTGGCATCAAGAAAAGCAACTGCTAGCCAAACCTGCTCAGGGTGATATTCACTGATCTGGTATAGATGCATCCCGGCCTGATCTGGGCCGGGAACCCCAATCGCCATAGCAGGGCAAGTGAACTCACTCTGACAAATCACGATCTAGCAAGTCAGGGGAAATACTAGCCTTGCCCCCAAAAAAATGATGCGCCGAAGAAAATAAGAACTCGGCTTCCAGTCGAAGTCGCTGTACCTGCGAAGGGGGGTGCTGCCCTTTACTTTCTTCATAACGCCTCCACGCATCGACCGCCCGTTTACATATCTCCAGCTGGACTTCCAAATCCGTCTTTCCGATCGTCACGGTCATTGCTCCTTCCTTGTTCAAGGGAGAATGGAATCAGGTGCGCCCAACATTCCCCCCTGACAGAGTAAACTGATGGAGCGAGTCCGAACGAACATCGGGCTCGTAACGAGTAGCATCATGCCGTTGTACGCCTCCAGACGACATTAGCCAACTAGTAAAATTGATAGGCATGCCGAGCCAGCTCGCCCCAAAAACCAACCATACGAGCAAAAAAAAACGCCACTTCAAACGAAGTGGCGTTTTCAATTTGGAGCGGGAAACGAGACTCGAACTCGCGACCCCGACCTTGGCAAGGTCGTGCTCTACCAACTGAGCTATTCCCGCAGGGTGAAGCTTTACCGCATGTGGCGTGAAGCGCCTTGAAGACCTTCACCACCTGCACCGTCGGAACGATGCATTTAAACTGGAGCGGGAAACGAGACTCGAACTCGCGACCCCGACCTTGGCAAGGTCGTGCTCTACCAACTGAGCTATTCCCGCAAATATGGCGTCCCCTAGGGGACTCGAACCCCTGTTACCGCCGTGAAAGGGCGGTGTCCTAGGCCACTAGACGAAGGGGACTAAGCCGACGCTTTTCAGCGCACCAGAACATGAACCTCACGATTCAGCCTGGATTTTCTTTTCCTGCCCTGCCGAAGCAGTGCCGGAGAAACTGGAGCGGGAAACGAGACTCGAACTCGCGACCCCGACCTTGGCAAGGTCGTGCTCTACCAACTGAGCTATTCCCGCAATGTGGCGTCCCCTAGGGGACTCGAACCCCTGTTACCGCCGTGAAAGGGCGGTGTCCTAGGCCACTAGACGAAGGGGACACGCTGCTCGCATTACCTATTAAAGTACTGCTTGCTTTCACTCCCTGCCGCGTTTCGCTGTGTGCTTTACGCTGCAAGTGGCGCGCATTCTATGGATGCCTCGCAGGGTCGTCAACCCCTTTGTAGAAATTTATTTAAATCAATGACTTCCCGTCGTCATGGGCAGTGATGCAGGATGTGTCCGGGGATTGGCGTTGCTTTTCTGACGCCGGCTCGGCAAGCTCGTAGCGATGTGCCAGCATCTGTAGGTTTTGGATTACGGGCCGATACATATAGGCAAGGCTTGAGGGCCTGATCGCGGGGCAAGCCGGCTCCCATGAATCCGCCACAGATTCAATGGAGCGCAGGCTGTTCCGCCGGGCTGCACTGTTCGCTTTCGGGCGGACTCACTACACTCTCGATAGATGCAAAACTTCTTCATGAGGCGTTAACGGTGACACCACTTCTGATCACCCTGCTTATCGTTGCAGGTATCGCGCTGCTGATCGTGATCGGCTACCTGAACAATGTGGTCGAGAACGGCAAGCTCGAGCGTGCACGGCTCAAGGTCGAGCTGGCCGACCGCCTGCGCCGTTGCGGCGAGATCACCGAGACCTTCCCCGGGCAATTCATGACGCCCGCGCTCAAACTGCTGCTGACCCGCCTCGAACTGAACCTCAACCAGCGCCAGCTGGCCCTGGACAAGCACAGTGGCGACCTCAAGGCGCGCATCGCCGAGCTGGAAGGGCTGATCGCCCAAGGCGAGAGGATACCGGTCAGTAACCCGCCCTCGCCCATCCAGACCGAGGTAAAGGCCAAGGACGTGCGCTTTTTGCTGGAACTGCTGCACAACCAGATCGTGCGTGCCACTCAGGAAGGCTTCCTGGCGACCAACGAAGGCAAGTATTGGGTCAAGGAGATCCGCCATATCCTGGTGCTGCTGCATATCGAGTTCTTCAACAACCTCGGCCAGCAGGCCCTGCAGCAGAACCAGCCGGGCCAGGCGCGCCTGGCCTTCGAGCGCGGCGTGCAGTACCTGCGCAAGCAGCCGGAGCCCAAGCAGTATGAAGAGCAGCTGACCTACATGGAGAAATTGCTGAACCGGGCCAACGCCCAGGTGCTGGACCAGATGGAGCCGGCAGAGAACGACCAGAACGCGCTGACCCAGGGGCTCAAAACCGATGAGGACGAGACCTGGAAGAAGAAGGTGATCTACGACTGACAGTACCGGCCCTGTCGCGGGCAAGCCCGTTTCCACGCCGTAACAAGAACAAGGGGCCTTCGCAGGCCCCTTGTTCATTTCAGCAGTCGGTCAACTCGAGGAACACCTCGACCAGGCGCTCCAGCCCCGCCTGGTCAGCCGCGCTGAAGCGCGCCAGCTTCGGGCTGTCCAGGTCGAGCACGCCGATCAGCCTGCCCGCCTTGACCAGCGGAATCACCAGCTCGCTGTTCGAGGCACTGTCGCAGGCGATATGCCCGGGGAAGGCATGCACGTCCTCCACTCGCTGGGTGCTGCGGGTGGCAGCGGCGGCGCCGCATACACCCCGGCTGAACGGAATGCGCACGCAGGCTACCTGGCCCTGGAACGGGCCGAGCACCAGCTCTTCGTTGCGGTTGATATAGAAGCCCGCCCAATTCAGGTCGTCCATCTGGTTGTACAAAAAGGCCGAGAACTGCGCGGCGTTGGCGATGAAGTCGCGCTCGTCGGCGAACAGCGCCTGCACTTGCGCGGCCAGCAGGTCGTAGCCGTCGAGGCCTTGGCCACTGGCGTTGAGGTCGATCATTTATTTCTGCTCCAGCAATTGCAGCCCGACCCAGTAGCGGGCGAACTGATAGGCACAACGGCCATTACGGTTGCCGCGGCCGGTGGCCCAGCGCACGGCGAGGATGTCGAGCGCTTCGCTGCGCTGCCACTGCAGCCCGGCCGGGCGCGCCAGCTGGCCGATCCAGTGCTCGACCACGTTGAGGAAATGCTCCTGGCTGAACGGGTAGAACGACAGCCACAGGCCGAAGCGGTCGGACAGGGCGATCTTGTCCTCCACCGCTTCGTTGGGGTGCAGCTCGCCGTCGACCATCTTCCAGTTTTCGTTGTCGCTCTGCTTCTCCGGCACCAGGTGGCGGCGGTTGGAGGTGGCGTACAGCAGCACGTTGTCCGGGGCCTGCTCCAGCGAGCCGTCGAGCACGCTCTTGAGTACCCGGTAGTCGCCCTCTCCGGCCTCGAACGAGAGGTCGTCGCAGAACAGGATGAAGCGCTGCTTGAGCTTGTGCAGTTGCTCGACCACCCGCGGCAGGTCGGCCAGGTGGTCGCGCTCGATCTCAATCAGGCGCAGGCCCTGGCCTGCGTGCTCGGCCAACAGCGCGCGCACCAGCGACGACTTGCCAGTGCCGCGCGAGCCCCACAGCAGGGCGTGGTTGGCCGGCAGGCCGTTGATGAACTGGTGGGTGTTGCGGCCCAACTGCTCGCGCTGCTGGTCGACGCCAATCAGGTCGGACAGGCGGATATCGAGGCTGACCTCCAGCGGCATCAGGTAGCCGCTGCGGCCATCGCGCTGCCAGCGGGCGGCGAGGGTGCGGGTCCAGTCGATGTCCGGGCGCGGGGCCGGCAGCAGGGGTTCGAGGCGGGCGAGGACTAATTCGGCGCGGTCGAGAAAAGCGGTAAGGCGGGCGTCCATGGCGACTCCTATTGATTTCAGTTTTTGGGGCGCGCAGCGGCCCTTAATCGACGCTCAACTGAAATGAACAGACAGACCCGCCAGCAGCCAGGGCTGATCGGCTATGCTTGCGCAGCGCACGGAGCAAGTAACCGGCTTGGGACCCATGGATATCAAGTTCACCAATCGCCTGTCATACAAGCAAGCCCGGTTGACAGTCCTGGTCGGCTTCATCCTGGGAACATTGCTCAGTCTCATCCAGATCGGCATCGATTATGCCAGCGAAGACGCGTCCATCAACCGTGAAATTCAGGCGCTGCTGAAGATCAGCCACGACACGGCCTCGCGCATCGCCTACAACATCGACACCGAGCTTGCCCAGGAGCTGACCGGCGGGCTGTTGAAATCCCCGGCGCTGATCCGTGCGCGGTTGATCGACAACAACGACACGGTGCTGGCCGACGTGCAGCGACCGCGCATGGAAAGCCGCTACCGGCCGTTGTCGGACTTCCTGTTCGGCGAGCAGCGGGTGTTTCAGGACCGGCTGTTCCTCGCCCATATGCCCGAGGAATACCTCGGCACCCTGTACCTGGACGTCGACACCTACGCCTTCGGCGGGCGCTTCCTCGACCGCGCCGGGGTCACCTTGGTCAACGGCTTCGCCCGCAGCCTGGTGCTCACCGGTATTCTCCTGGCGCTGTTCTACCTGATGCTGACCAAACCGCTGGTGACGGTAATCGGCGCGCTCAGCGGCAACGATGCGCGCACGCCCAGGCAGAACCGCGTGGACTGCCCCAAGGGCCACGAGAACGACGAGATCGGCGTGCTGGTACGGGTCGCCAACCAGCAGTTCGTCAGCATGGCCACCGAGATCCAGCAGCGGCGCACCGCCGAGAACCGCCTGACCCAGTACCTCAACGAGCTGGAAGATATCGTCTCGGCTCGCACCAACGAGCTCAAGGCCAGCAACAGCCGCCTGAGCCTGTCCAACCAGGAGCTGGACGAAGCGCGCCAGCGCGCCCTGGACATGGCCCAGGCCCGCGCCGCCTTCCTGGCCAACATGAGCCACGAGATCCGCACGCCGCTCAACGGCATGCTGGGCATGATCGCGCTGGCGCTGGACAGCGGCCTGGCCGCCGAGCAGCGCCAGCAACTGTCGATTGCCCACGACTCAGGCAAGGTGCTGGTGGAGCTGCTCAACGATATCCTCGACCTGTCGAAGTTCGACGCCGGCCAGCTGGAGCTCGAGCGCATCCCGTTCGACCTCGGTGCGATGGTCGAGGACACCGCCAACCTGCTGTCGCAGAATGCCGCGCCCAGTGTCGAACTTACCTGCCTGATCGCTCCGGATTTTCCCAGCACGGTGCTGGGCGACCCGACGCGAGTACGGCAAATCGTCAGCAACCTGTTGTCCAACGCGCTCAAGTTCACCCGCTTCGGGCGTGTCGATGTGCGCCTGAGCAGCATCGTCGGCGGCGTGCGCCTGGAAGTCAGCGACACCGGCATCGGCATCCCCGAGGAGGCCCAGGCACGGATCTTCCAGCCGTTTACCCAGGCCGGCGCGGGTATCACCCGCCAATACGGCGGCACCGGGCTGGGCCTGGCCCTGACCCGCAACCTGTGCAAGGCCATGCAGGGACATCTGCATATTCATTCCGAGACCGGTTTCGGCAGCCGTTTCAGCGCCGACCTGCCACTACCGGCGCACACCGAGGCTATCCCGCCAGCGGCAATAAGCGGACGCGTGGTGGCCCTGGGCAACCCCGGCAGCGGCCTGGCCGAGCTGCTGCAAGGGCTGCTGCCGCGTTGGGGGCTGGATTACACGCGCCATGAAGACGCCAGCGCACTGGCTGGCCTGCCGGTCGACCTGCTGATCACCGACGACCTGGAACACGTGCTCGACCTGCGCCCGGCCATCGCGGCGCCGATCCTGCTGGTGACCGCCTACGGCAACTTCCTGCCTGCCGAACAGGCCGAGCAACTGCAACCCTTGCAGCAGTTGGCCCGGCCCCTGGCGCGCAATGCCCTGTACCAGACGCTGCGCCGCACCCTGCATGGGGAACCCAACGCGCCGCTGCCCCACGAAGTGCCGGCAATGCGGGAGCTCAGGGCACGCATCCTGCTGGTGGAGGACAACCCAGTGAACCAGCTGGTCGCCAAGGGCATGCTGGGTAAACTCGGCTGCCAGGTGCAGGTGGCTGCCCATGGTCAGGAGGCTCTGGACTGCCTTGAACGAGATACCTTCGACCTGGTGCTGATGGACTGCAACATGCCGGTGATGGACGGCTACGAGGCCAGCCGACGCATCCGCCAGAGCAGCCGCTGGCCAGAGCTGCCAATCGTCGCACTGACCGCCAACGCCATGCCCGAGGAGCGCGAACGCTGCCGCGCCGCGGGCATGAACGACTACCTGGCCAAGCCGTTCCGGCGCGAGGAACTGCTGGCGCTTATCGAGCACTGGGTGCCGGTCAGCGGTTGAGCAGCGGCTCTATCGCCGTTTTCAGCGCCTCGGGCTTGGTGGTCGGGGCAAAGCGGGTGACCTTGCCGCTGCGCGGGTCGACCAGGAACTTGGTGAAGTTCCACTTGATCTTCTGCGAGCCCAGCAGGCCCGGGGCGCGGCGCTTGAGCTCGGCGAACAGCGGGTGGGCGCCGGGGCCGTTGACTTCGATCTTGCGAAACAGCGGGAAGCTCACGCCGAAGTTGAGCTCGCAGAACTGCGCGATCTCCCGGGCGTCGCCCGGCTCTTGCTTGCCGAACTGGTTGCAGGGGAAGCCCAGCACCACCAGGCCCTGGTCGCGGTAGTCCTGCCACAGGCGCTCAAGGCCCTTGTACTGCGGGGTGAAACCGCACTGGCTGGCGGTGTTGACCACCAGCAGCGCCTTGCCGGCGAAGTCGCCCAGCACTTTCTGTTCGCCACCGAGGGTGACGCAGGGGATGTCCAGCAGCGCATCGGCCATGTTCGCTCTCCGTCAATCGCGTGGCTTGAGGTCCAGGCACACCGAGTTGATGCAGTAGCGTAGCCCGGTCGGCGGCGGGCCGTCGGGAAATACATGGCCCAGGTGGGCGTCGCACTGGGCGCAGGTGACTTCGGTGCGGATCATGCCGTGGGAGGTGTCGCGGATCTCGATCATCGCGGCCTCCTCGATCGGCGCGTAGAAGCTCGGCCAGCCGCAGCCGGAATCGAACTTGGTCTTGGCGTCGAACAGCGGCAGGTCACAGCAGATGCAGTGGTAGACGCCGTCGCGGCGCTCGCTGTTGTACTTGCCGCTGAACGGCCGCTCGGTGCCTTTCAGGCGGCACACCTGGTACTGGGCCGGATCGAGCATGGCGCGCCATTCGTCCAGGGTTTTGTCGATCTTTTGCATGGTGGGACCTCGGCAGGCTGAATTTCACCTCGCACCGGCTTTTCCCTGGCGCGGGTGGCACGTATATTAGTTGGCTTCGTGTGCAAGGCAGTCAGTCTGGCACCCGGTTCCCGCCCTTTCAAACCTTTCGAAAGCAGGCGGCGCGTATTCTCACTCGGGATCTCATCATGCAGTTCAGCAAATCGAACAAGCTCGCCAATGTCTGCTACGACATTCGCGGCCCAGTGCTCAAGCACGCCAAACGCCTGGAAGAGGAAGGCCATCGCATCCTCAAGCTGAACATCGGCAACCCGGCGCCGTTTGGTTTCGAGGCGCCGGACGAGATCCTCCAGGACGTCATCCGCAACCTGCCCACCGCCCAGGGCTACAGCGACTCCAAGGGCCTGTTCAGCGCGCGCAAGGCGGTGATGCAGTACTGCCAGCAAAAGGAAATCGAAGGCGTCACCATCGAGGACATCTACCTCGGCAACGGCGTGTCCGAGCTGATCGTCATGTCCATGCAGGCGCTGCTCAACAACGGCGACGAAGTGCTGATCCCGGCGCCCGACTACCCGCTGTGGACCGCCGCGGTGAGCCTGGCCGGCGGCAAGCCGGTGCACTACCTGTGCGACGAGCAGGCCGACTGGTTCCCGGACCTTGACGACATCAAGGCCAAGATCACCCCGAACACCAAGGCATTGGTGATCATCAACCCGAACAACCCGACCGGCGCGGTGTACTCCAAGGAGCTGCTGCTGGGCATGCTGGAGCTGGCGCGCCAGCACAACCTGGTGGTGTTCTCCGACGAGATCTACGACAAGATCCTCTACGACGAGGCCGTGCACATCAGCACCGCGTCGCTGGCCCCGGACCTGCTGTGCCTGACCTTCAACGGCCTGTCCAAGTCGTACCGGGTGGCGGGCTTCCGCTCCGGCTGGCTGATCATCTCCGGGCCCAAGCATCACGCCACGAGCTACATCGAAGGCATCGACATGCTGGCCAACATGCGCCTGTGCGCCAACGTGCCGGCCCAGCACGCCATCCAGACCGCCCTGGGCGGCTACCAGAGCATCAACGACCTGGTGCTGCCACCGGGCCGCCTGCTGGAGCAGCGCAACCGCACCTACGAGCTGCTCAACGACATCCCCGGGGTCAGTTGCGTCAAGCCGATGGGCGCGCTGTACGCCTTCCCACGCATCGATCCGAAGGTCTGCCCGATCCTCAACGACGAGAAATTCGCCCTCGACCTGCTGCTGTCGGAGAAGCTGCTGATCGTCCAGGGCACGGCGTTCAACTGGCCGTGGCCGGACCACTTCCGCGTGGTGACCTTGCCGCGGGTGGACGACCTGGAACAGGCGATCGGGCGTATCGGCAACTTCCTACGTACCTATTCGCAGTAAGCCATATCGCCATCGCGAGGCAAGTCGCATCGGTACGCCGATGCGACTTGCCTCGCGATGCTTTTGCCTTACATCCTGCAACGCTCTACCCCACAGCCCTCACGCCATCCTCTGCCATACTCCTCGCGTACACAGTTTGAAATAGTCGCCCGGTTGAATAGCAGCGCCCTCCCCCTTATATACCCCGCAGTACGCAACAAACTCATCCGTCAGGAGAACGTAACAACCATGATGCGCATTCTGTTGTTTGTAGCCACCAACCTCGCGGTGGTGCTGGTTGCAAGCATTACCCTGAGCCTGTTCGGCTTCAACGGGTTCATGGCCGCCAACGGGGTTGACCTCAACCTCGGCCAGCTGCTGGTCTTCTGCGCCGTGTTCGGTTTTGCTGGCTCGCTCGTCTCGCTGTTCATCTCCAAGTGGATGGCGAAGATGACCACCGGCACCCAGATCATCACCCAGCCCCGCACCCGTCACGAGCAGTGGCTGTTGCAGACCGTCGAGGAGCTGTCCCGCGAGGCCGGCATCAAGATGCCCGAGGTAGGCATCTTCCCGGCCTACGAGGCCAACGCCTTCGCCACCGGCTGGAACCGCAACGACGCGCTGGTGGCGGTGTCCCAGGGCCTGCTGGAGCGCTTCTCGCCCGATGAAGTGCGCGCGGTGCTGGCCCACGAGATCGGTCACGTGGCCAACGGCGACATGGTCACCATGGCGCTGGTGCAGGGCGTGGTGAACACCTTCGTGATGTTCTTCGCCCGCATCATCGGCAACTTCGTCGACCGGGTGATCTTCAAGAACGAAGAAGGCCACGGTATCGCCTACTTCATCGCGACCATCGTCGCCGAGCTGGTGCTGGGCATCCTCGCCAGCATCATCGTCATGTGGTACTCGCGCCGCCGCGAGTTCCGCGCCGACGAGGCCGGCGCCCACCTGGCCGGCACCGGCGCGATGATCGGCGCGCTGCAGCGCCTGCGCTCCGAGCAGGGCCTGCCGGTGCACATGCCCGACACGATGAAGGCCTTCGGCATCAACGGCGGTCTCAAGCATGGCCTGGCCGGCCTGCTGATGAGCCACCCGCCGCTGGAAGACCGCATCGACGCCCTGCGCCGTCGCGGCTGATCCAGACAGCAACAAGAAAGGGCGACTTCGGTCGCCCTTTTCATTGCCCCGCGATAGCTTCAACGCCGAACGCTGTAGACTCGCTCAACCAAACTTTCGACACCAGCTTTGAGAAACTTCGGACTCTCGTCGAGAATCTCCCCCGCCTCGACCTCATCGACCCGCCACCCGGCAAACCCCGCCCGCACCTCGGCGTCCGGCACCGAGAACGGCGGCCCGTCGATCACGGCCTGGTCGTAGTCGAGGGTCACCAGCAGGCCGCGGCAGGCCGCTGGCAACTGCTCGCCCAACAATGCCATGTAGCGCTCGCGCATCGGCTCAGGCAAGGCGATCAACGCCGCCCGGTCGTACACCCCCGCGCAATCAGCCAGATCCTCGGCACGCAGGGCGAACACATCGCCGCACCACAGCTCCACCTCGTCGCTGCGCCACACTTCGAAGCCCCCGTGCCGCGTCACCTGCGCCAACAGCCCGTGCTCGGCGAAGAAATCCTCCACCGCCCGTCGCGACAGTTCCACACCCAGCACCCGATACCCTTGCGCGGCCAGCCAGAGCATGTCCAGGCTCTTGCCACACAGCGGCACCAGAACCCGTGCGCCCGGGGCCAGCCCCAACGCCGGCCAGTGCGCCTGCAGGTACGGGTTCACCTGAGCCTGGTGAAAGCCGATCTGGTTGTCCGCCCACCGCTTGTGCCAGAACGCTGGCTCCATGATCCCTCCCGGTTTTTCGATAAAAGCCTGTGAAAACTTATATTGGATCTCGATCGAAGGCTGATCGAAGATGGCAGCATCTTACCTGCCAGGACCCCGTCATGCTGCCCAGCCTGTTCATTTCCCATGGCTCACCCATGCTCGCCCTGCAACCCGGCGCCAGCGGCCCGGCCCTGGCCGCGCTGGCCCGCGCCCTGCCCCGCCCGAAGGCGATCGTGGTGGTGTCGGCGCACTGGGAGAGCCGCGAACTGCTGGTGATGAGCAACCCACACCCGCAGACCTGGCATGACTTCCATGGTTTTCCGCCGGCCCTGTACGCGGTGCACTACCCGGCTCCCGGCGAACCGGCACTGGCGCAGCGGCTGGCCGGGTTGCTCGGCGCCCGCCTGGATGAGCAGCGGCCTTTCGACCATGGTGCCTGGGTGCCACTGGCGCTGATGTATCCGCAGGCGGAGATTCCGGTAGTCCAGGTGTCGCTGCCCAGCCAGGCCGGCCCCGCCCTGCAACTGAAGGTCGGGCAGGCGCTGGCGCAGCTGGGTGAGGAAGGCATCCTGCTGATCGGCTCGGGCAGCATCACCCATAACCTGGGTGAGCTGGACTGGCATGCCGGGCCGGATGCGGTCGAGCCCTGGGCGCTGGCGTTTCGTGATTGGGTGGTGGAGCAGCTGAAGGCGGGAGACGAGGCGGCGCTTGTGGACTATCGGCGCCAGGCACCGTTTGCAGTGCGCAATCATCCCAGTGACGAGCACCTGCTGCCGCTGTTCTTCGCCATGGGCGCTGGCGAGCGGTTTGGCATCGTTCACCAGGGATTCACGCTGGGGGCGCTGGGGATGGATATCTATCGGTTCGACTGACGCTCCCATGCACATGGTTACATGTGCTGGACACAGGCAAAAAAATCCCCGACCTAGGCCGGGGATTTTTTATTGCAGCGCCAGGATCAGTCCTCGCGGTAGCGACGCAGCTTCAGCTGCTTGCCGGCTACGCGGGTGTCCTTGAGCTTGGTCAGCAGGCGCTCGAGGCCGTCTTCCGGCAGCTCGATCAGGCTGAAGCTGTCACGCACCTGGATACGACCGATGGCATCACGCGCCAGGCCACCCTCGTTGAGGATAGCGCCCAGCAGGTTCTTGGCGGCGATGCCGTCACGGGCACCCAGGGCGGTACGGCAACGCACGCGGCCTTCAGCCAGCGGCATCGGCGCGCGACGCTCGCGGTCACCACGGTCGCTGCGCTCACCACGCTCGGTACGCTCGCCAGTGCTGCGCTCACGCGGAGTGTGGGTCGGCACCAACGGCTGCTCGCGCTCGACCGAAGCCAGGTCCAGCGCCTGGCCATTGGTGGCCTTGCGCAGCAGGGCCGAAGCCAGGGCACGGGCACTGCAACCCAGGTCGGCGGTCAGGCGGTCGAACAGCTCGCCATGGCTGGCCTCGGACTCGGCCACCAGTGGCGCCAGGCTCTTGGTCAGCTTCTTGATGCGTGCGTCCAGCACGGCCTGCGGGTTAGGCAGGCGGGCTTCGGCAACCTTCTGCCCGGTGACACGCTCGATCACCTGCAGCATGCGGCGCTCACGCGGGGTGACCAGCAGCAGCGCACGGCCATCGCGACCGGCACGGCCAGTACGGCCGATACGGTGCACGTAGGACTCCGGGTCGTACGGCATGTCGACGTTGAACACGTGGGTGATGCGCGGCACGTCCAGACCACGGGCAGCGACGTCGGTGGCGACGACGATGTCCAGGCGGCCATCCTTGAGCGAGTCGATCACGCGCTCACGCTGGTTCTGGGCGATGTCGCCGTTCAGCGCGGCAGCCTTGTAGCCTTTGGCTTCCAGGGCGGCAGCCAGGTCCAGGGTGGCTTGCTTGGTACGCACGAAGGCGATCAGCGCGTCGAACTCTTCCACTTCCAGCAGGCGCAGCACGGCCGGGATCTTCTGGTCGGCGTGGACCATCAGGTGGGCCTGCTCGATCGCGGTCACGGTCTGGGTCTTGCTCTGGATCTTGACGTGCTTCGGCTCGCGCAGGTGGCGCTCGGCGATGGCACGGATCGAGGCCGGCAGGGTGGCGGAGAACAGTACGGTCTGGCGGGTTGCAGGGATGGCGTCGAAGATCACTTCGAGGTCGTCCATGAAGCCCAGCTTGAGCATTTCGTCGGCTTCGTCGAGTACCAGGTACTGAACGGTGGACAGGACTTTCTCGTCGCGGCGCAGGTGGTCGCACAGGCGGCCAGGGGTGGCCACGACGATTTGCGCGCCGTTACGAATGGCACGCAGTTGTGGGCCCATCGGGGCACCACCGTAAACAGCCACCACGTTAACGCCCGGCATCTGCTTGGCGTAGGTTTCGAAAGCGGTGGCTACTTGCAGCGCCAACTCACGGGTTGGCGCCAGGATCAGGGCTTGCGGTTCGCGCTTGCTCACGTCGATCTTGTTGAGGATCGGCAGGGCGAAGGCAGCGGTCTTGCCGGTGCCAGTCTGCGCCTGGCCGATCATGTCGTGACCGGCGAGGATGATCGGGATCGACTGATGCTGAATAGCCGAAGGCTCTTCGTAGCCGGTGGCCAGAACAGCAGCAACGATATTCGGATTGAGATCGAGAGCGGCGAATCCGCCGGTTTCCTGGGTCATGGGTCTGCCTCTAGGTGCATCCGCAAAGACCCATGCTCCAAAACTGCACATGCCTTGAAAGACCAAGCGGTCACCCAGGCAGTTTTGGCGGCGGGGATTTGCGAAAACGATTGAAAAAGGAACATCTTGGGAAGGTCCGACTAGCGGACGCGCAGCCGAAGCTGGGTTCGGAGGATTTGCACCACCTGATTCGAGGTCCGCTAAAAGACCGGCGCGTACTATACCCGAATCCGCCGTGAACTGTGAGAAATATTTCTAGGATCAAGGCCAGGATTGGATCCAGGCTGAATCGTTTCCCCGCAGGCCCGGCGCTGCCCTCATCGATTCAGGTCGCCGGGCGGATGGCCTTGATCAGGTACTCCAGCGAGTACCCCAGCTGCGGCGCCAGGGTTGCGGCCCGCGCCCGCACGGCATCGATATCCAGCGTCTGCTCCAGGTCCGCCGGCACCAGCAGGATCACGTTACCCTCCTTCACCGGCAGTTCCCAGTAATGGCGATGGTACAGCCCACGCAACAAGGCCGCGCCCAGTGGCTTGCCATCGTCCCCGGCCCACTGGTTGATCACCAGCCACCCCCCTGGGTTGAGCTGCTTCTGGCAGTTTTCCAGGAACCCCCAGGCCAGATGCCCGACGCCGGGGCCATAGTCGGTATACAGGTCGACGAACAGCAGATCGGCCTTTTCGGCGCTGGGCAGCAGCTCGAGGGCGTCGCCTACCCGCACGTACAGCCGCGGATCGTCGTCCAGGCCCATGAATTCCATGGCCAGGCGCGGCACGTCCGGGCGCAGTTCGATGGCCTCGACGTCCTCCAGCGGCAGGAACTTCAGGCACGCCTGGGTCAGGGTGCCGGCGCCAAGGCCGAGGAACAACGCGCTTTCCGGCTGTTCGTGGCACAGCGCGCCAACCAGCATGGCGCGGGTGTAGTCGTACTCCAGCCAGCTGGGGTCGGCGGTGAAGGTGCAGCTCTGCTCGATGGCGTCGCCGAACTCGAGGAAGCGATAGTCATCCACCTCGTACACGCTGATGACGCCAAAGGCATCCTCGACCCGTGCCAGCAGCCGCTCTTCCCGCTCCGTCGCCATCCCTACCACCTGCCCGCGCAAAACCGCCATTGTCCGCCAATGCCGGTGGTGCAACAAGCACGCGCGGGCGTACCATGGCTGGCAGGCCTTAACGACACTTATGGATAGAGCTTGCAATGACCCGACAATGGACCCCTGACAGCTGGCGCACACTGCCGATCCAGCAGCAACCGATCTACCCCGACGCCGCGCACCTGCTGAAGGTCGAGCAGACCCTGGCCAGCTACCCGCCGCTGGTGTTTGCCGGCGAAGCCCGCGAGCTGCGCCGGCAGTTCGCCGAGGTGACCCAGGGCCGGGCGTTCCTGCTGCAGGGTGGCGACTGCGCCGAGAGCTTCGCCGAGTTCTCCGCGGCGAAGATCCGCGACACCTTCAAGGTGCTGCTGCAGATGGCCATTGTCATGACCTTCGCCGCCGGCTGCCCGGTGGTCAAGGTCGGGCGCATGGCCGGGCAGTTCGCCAAGCCACGCTCGGCCAACGACGAAACCATCGGCGACGTCACCCTGCCCGCCTACCGTGGCGACATCGTAAACGGCATCGGCTTCGACGCGAAAAGCCGCATTCCCGACCCCGAGCGCCTGTTACAGGCCTACCACCAGGCCACCGCCAGCCTCAACCTGCTGCGCGCCTTCGCCCAGGGTGGCTTTGCCGACCTGCACCAGGTGCACAAGTGGAACCTCGATTTCATCGCCAACTCGGCGCTGGCCGACAAGTATCACCAGTTGGCCAACCGCATCGACGAAACCCTGGCCTTCATGCGCGCCTGCGGCCTGGACACGGCGCCGCAACTGCGCGAAACCAGCTTCTTCACCGCCCACGAAGCGCTGCTGCTCAACTATGAAGAAGCCTTCGTGCGCAGCGACAGCCTGACCGGCGACTACTACGACTGCTCGGCGCACATGCTGTGGATCGGCGACCGCACCCGCCAGCTCGACGGCGCCCACGTCGAGTTCCTGCGCGGCGTGCACAACCCGATCGGGGTCAAGGTCGGCCCGAGCATGAACCCCGAGGAGCTGATCCGCCTGATCGACGTGCTCAACCCGGACAACGACCCGGGCCGCCTGAACCTGATCGTGCGCATGGGCGCCGGCAAGGTCGGCGACCACCTGCCGGGGCTGATCCGCACCGTGCAGCGCGAGGGCCGCCAGGTGCTGTGGAGCTCGGACCCGATGCATGGCAATACCATCAAGGCCAGCAGCGGCTACAAGACCCGCGACTTCGCGCAGATCCTCGATGAGGTCAAGCAGTTCTTCCAGGTGCACCAGGCCGAGGGCAGCCACGCCGGTGGCATCCATATCGAGATGACCGGGCAGAACGTCACCGAGTGCATCGGCGGCGCCCGGCCGATCACCGAGGACGCGCTCTCCGACCGCTACCACACCCACTGCGACCCGCGCATGAACGCCGACCAGTCGCTGGAACTGGCCTTCCTGATCGCCGAAACCCTCAAGCAGGTACGCCGCTGAGCAATGCCTGACGCAGCCGGCTGCCCTCGGCGCGGGGGCAGTTGAGCTGCACCTGCGCCAGGCCCAGCCAGTTGGCCAGCTTCTGCAGGCTGAGCGCCAACGCCTGGTAGCCCGCCTCGTCCAGCCCCATCGCCTCTTCGTGCACCGCATGCACCGCCAGGCGTCCGTGGGCGCGTTCGGCACGCAGGTCCAGGCGCGCGGCGATGCGCCCGTCGTGCAGGAACGGCAGCACGTAGTAGCCGTACACCCGCTTGTGCGCGGGGGTGTAGATCTCCAGGCGATAGCGGAAATCGAACAGGCGCTCGGTGCGATCCCGCGCCCAGACCAATGAATCGAACGGCGACAACAAGGCGCTGGCTTCGATGCGTCGGGGAATCCGTGGCACGCCCGCGACATACGCCGGCTGTTTCCAGCCCTGCACGGCGCAGGCCTGCAGGCGCCCGTCCTCGACCAGCACAGCCAGGGCGGCCTTGCTCTGTTGCGGCGAGAGGCGAAAGTAATCACGCAGGTCCTGTTCGGTGGCCACGCCCAGGGCGCCGGCCGCGTGCAGCAGCAAGCCCTGGTGCGCTTCAGCCTCGCTGGGCTGGGCCTGATCGAGGATTTCCACTGGTAGCACCCGCTCGGGCAGGTCGTACAGGCGCTCGAAACCGCGACGCCCGGCCACGGTGACCTCGCCAGCGGCGAACAGCCATTCCAGCGCGTGCTTTTCTTCGCTCCAGTCCCACCAAGGGCCGGCGCGCTCCTCGCGGGTCGACAGGCTGCCTGCACCCAACGCGCCGCGCTCGCGCACGGCAGCCAGTACCCGCTCGATGACCTCGCGCCGCTCACGGCCAAAGGTCGCCAGTTGTCGGTAGATGCCCTTGCCGTCGGCGGCGTGGGCCATGCGCCAGCGCATCAGCGGGTAGAGCTCCAACGGCAGCAGCGAGGCCTCATGCCCCCAATATTCGAATAGCCGCCGCTGGCGGCGCTTGCCCCAGGCGAGCTGGTCCAGCTGGTCGGCTGGATAGTCGCCAAGGCGCGAGAACAACGGCAGGTAATGGGAGCGCACCAGCGCGTTGACCGAGTCGATCTGCACCACGCCCAGGCGCTGGAGCATGCGTTTGAGATTGGCGAGGGTCGGCGGCTGCGCGGGCGACTTGCCAAAGCCCTGGGCGGACAAGGCCAGGCGGCGGGCCTGGGCGAGGGACAGGCTAAAGGACATGAGGTGGCTCCGTCTGGTGTCCAGACAGTAAAGACGCAATCGCGGGGCAAGCCCCGCGATTGTAACCACCTTCATTTACGCAACGGGTCCTCCCAGAAATGCCGGTCGGCCTCCTGCTGGATATCCGCCCGCGACAACCCCAGGTCGTGCAGCGTGGCATCGCTCAGACGCGCCAGCTCGTCACGCTGGCGGTGCAGTTCGAACCAGCGCAGCACCAGCCCGCTGGCGTCGTGCCACAGATGGCCCAGGGATGCGGCCGGTTGGTGAGCTACGTTGAAATGACCTTTCATCATGACGCCCTCCTTGTGGATGGCTCCAGTCTCGTCCCAGGCCTAAGATCAATCCAACGAATGTTTCTGATGCCATGCATCTCGGAGATTGATGCCATGTCCCAGTATCAGAGTCTCGACGCCGAGGTGCTGCGCACCTTCGTCGCCATTGCCGAGCAAGGCGGCTTCACCCGCGCCGGCGAAGTGGTCAACCGCACCCAGTCGGCGGTGAGCATGCAGATGAAGCGCCTGGAAGAAGACATCCTGCAGCGCCAGCTGTTCGAGCGCGATGGCCGCCAGGTGCGCCTGACCGCCGAGGGCCAGGTGCTGCTGGGCTATGCCCGACGCATCCTCAAGCTGCATGGCGAGGTATTCAACACGCTGCGCATGCCGCACATGGTCGGGGTGGTGCGCATCGGCACCCCGGACGACTACGCCATGCGCTACCTGCCGGGCATCCTCACCCGCTTCGCCCAGGCCTACCCGCTGATCCATGTCGAGGTGCATTGCGATTCGTCAAAGCAGCTGATGCTGCGCCAGGACCTGGACCTGACCATCGTCACCCGCGAGCCCGGCAACGAAGTCGGCCAGTTGCTGCGCCAGGAGCGCCTGGTGTGGGCCGCGGCCAAGGGCTTCTGCCCGCAGGAGCAGCGGCCCATGCCACTGGCGTTGTTCAACACCGACTGCTTTTGCCGCGCCTGGACCTGCAATGCCCTGGAGCGCCACGGCATCGAGTACCGTATTGCCTACACCAGCCCGAGCCTGGCGGCGATCTTCGCCATCGTGCAGGCGGGGCTGGCGGTGACCGCGCAGTTGCACAGCCTGGTTGGCGGCGAACTGCGCATCCTCGGCGAGGACGATGGCCTGCCGCAGTTGCACATGGCCAATGTGATGCTGCTGCGCAATGACCAGCAGCATTCGCCAATTACCGACTGCATGGCCGAGTACATCGTCGAAGGGTTCAAGTAAGCCGAGGACGCTTCGCGCCCTTTTCGCCGGCAAGCCGGCTCCTACAGAGGGCGATGGGCTCTGCAGCCCCTTGCGCTCAGAGCTCGAGCCCGAGCATCACCGCGCACACCACCAGAAACACACAGAACATCGAGCGCAGGACCTTTTCCGGCAACGCGTGGGCCAGCTTCACCCCCCAGCTGATGCTCAGCAACCCGCCCACCGCCAACGGCACCCCGATGCTCCAGTCCACGCTCTGGTGCAGACCATAGGTCAGCAGGGTCACCGCAGTGCTCGGCGCCGCCAATGCCAGCGACAACCCCTGGGCCACCACCTGGGTGGTGCCGAACACAGAAGTCAATATCGGCGTGGCCACCACCGCGCCGCCCACGCCGAACAGCCCGCCCATGGTCCCGGCAAAGCTGCCCAGCACGCCCAGCCATGGCCAGGGAAAGCGCAGCTGGTTGCTCGGCGGCTTCACCGGCAGGAACATGCGCGCCACGTTCCACAACGCCAGGGCCACCAGGAAACCAACGAAATACAGGCGCATCGACTGGGCATCGATGCCCACTGCCCAGATCGACCCCAGCCAGGCGAACAACAAGCTGCACAACGACAGCGGCACGGCATGGCGTAACTCGATGCGGTTGCGCTGGTGATAGCGCCACAGCGCAAGCAGCACGTTGGGCACCACCATCACCAGGGCGGTGCCCTGGGCCAGTTGCTGGTCAAGGCCGAACAGCACCCCCAGCGCCGGGATCGCGATCAGCCCGCCACCAATCCCGAACAAGCCACCCAAGGTGCCCAGGGCTGCGCCCAAAACGATGTACATCAACCACTCGATCATTCGCGCCTCATCCGCCTGCTCTCAGAGAATGCCGGCATGCTACCCAGTCCCGGCTGGCGGGGAAACGCACAGCAACGCACAATGGCTTTGCGCAATCCGCACAAGCAGAGCCGTCATGAGCCCCGATATCCTCACCGAACAACTGAGTCTTTTTCTCGATGTGCTGGAGACCGGCAGTTTTTCCGCCGCCGCCCGTCGCCATCCGCTTACGCCTTCGGCGGTGGCCAGGCGCATCGACAGCCTGGAAAACGCGGTAGGCAGCCGCCTGTTCTCGCGCAGCACCCACGCGGTGCGCGCCACACCCGCTGGCAATGCGTTTGCCGAACGGGCCCGGCGCATCATCGAGGAACTGCGCCTGGCCCGGGCCGAGGCGGTATCCCTGAGCAACGCCCCCGATGGGCTGATCCGCATCGACGCCCCGGCCGCGTTCGGCCGTCGCCACCTTGCTCCGGCCATCGCCGACTTCCTGGTGGCCTACCCCGGGCTCGACGTGCAGCTGCGCCTGATCGACAGTTTCGTCGACCTGCACGGCAGCCACCTGGGCGAAGTCGACCTGGTGCTGCGCGCAGGCCCCCTGGCCGACACCCGCCTGGTGGCCACGCCACTGGCGTACATGGTGCGGATCGCCTGCGCCAGCCCGGCGTACCTGGCCAATCGCGGCGTACCAGCCTGCCCGAGCGAGTTGCCTGGGCATGACGGCCTCGACTGGGACGGCCTGGCACCACCGTTCGCCTGGCGCTTCGAGGTCGGTGGCCAGACCCGCCTGTACCGCCCGACGCGCATGCGCATGGCCGCCAACAATGCCGAGACGCTGCTGTTCGGTGCCTTGGCCGGGCTGGGCATCGCCCACCTGCCGACCTGGCTGGTCAGCGACTACCTGCTGCGCGGCGAACTGCTCCCCCTGTTCTGCGACAACGGCCTGCCGCCCCCCGAAACCAGCGGGATTTATGCACTGCGCCTTGAACATGAAACGAACTCTCGCAGCCGCTTGCTGCTCGAATTCCTCAAGAGCCGTTTCAGCCCGGTGCCGCCCTGGGACCTGGCGCTGAGAAGCGAGCTGCGCTGGCAATGAGCGCACCAAGCTTTGGCGTGCTAGATTTTATTACTCACCGATTCCAAGGACCTGCATGAACGCCGACACCCAAGCCCCCTGCGACGCGCTGCTGCTGGACAACCAGGTCTGCTTCGCCCTGCACTCGACCTCGTTGTTGATGACCAAGGTCTACAAGCCCCTGCTGCAGGCCCTGGGCCTGACCTACCCGCAGTACCTGGCCATGCTCGTGCTGTGGGAGCAGGACGGCCTGACCGTGGGCGAGATCAGCCAGCGCCTGCTCACCGACCCCGGCTCCCTGACCCCGCTGCTCAAGCGCCTGGAAAGCGAAGGCCTGCTCAAGCGCAGCCGCAGCCGTGAGGACGAACGGGTGGTACTGGTGCAGCTGACCGACAAGGGCCGCGCCCTGCAGGCCGAAGCCCAGCGCGTGCCGCAATGCATCCTGCAGGCCAGCGGCCACAGCGCCGAGCAGCTGCGCAAACTGCAGGCCGACCTGCTCGTCCTGCGCGCGCAGCTGCAAGAAAACCTCTGACGTCTAAGCTGTGAGATGGCTGTTCGGATGAATGGTCGAATATTTAACTTGCGCACTAAATAATTGCGCGCTAAGTTAATCCCATACCCACTCAGCGCCGACGGCGCACAGCACCCAAGCGAGGCTCAAGATGCAAAAGGTCACTCCGCTGTACATCGCAGAAGCCACTTCCACCGGTGGTCGTGATGGCAAATCCCGCTCCAGCGACGGCAAGCTGGAAGTCAAGCTGAGCACCCCGAAAGAGCTGGGCGGTGCCGGGGGTGATGGCACCAACCCCGAGCAGATGTTCGCCGCAGGTTACTCGGCCTGTTTCATCGGCGCGCTGAAGTTCGTCGCCGGCCAGGAGAAAAAAGCCCTGCCAGCTGACGCCTCGATCACCGCCAAGGTCGGCATCGGCCAGATCCCCGGTGGTTTCGGCCTGGACATCGACCTGCACATCAACCTGCCTGGCCTGGCCCAGGCCGACGCAGAAGGGCTGGTGGAGAAGGCGCACAAGGTCTGCCCGTACTCCAACGCCACCCGCGGCAATGTGGATGTGCGCCTGCATGTGACGGTGTGAATGCCTTCGCGGGGCGACCCGACTTGCCCCGCGATAAAGGCGACACGGTTTCACGAGCACAAAAAAACCCGGCCAAGGCCGGGTTTTTCGTGCTCATCGCAAGAAGGATTACTTCTTGGAACGGCCCTTGAAGCTGTTGTCGCGAGTGTCGATGTCGATCCACTCGTCGATCTGGATGAAGTCGGCAACCTGGATCTCGGTACCGTTCTTCAGCTTGGCAGGCTTCATGACCTTGCCCGAGGTGTCGCCACGTGCGGCGTTCTCGGTGTAGGTAACCTGGCGGCTGATGGTGGTCGGCAGTTCTACCGATACCAGGCGGCCTTCGAAGAAGACGGCTTCGCAGATGTCTTCCATGCCTTCTTCGATGTACGGCAGAACGGCGTCGATGTCTTCGGCGTTCAGCTCGTACATGGTGTAGTCGGTGGTGTCCATGAAGGTGTACGAGTCACCGCTGATGAACGACAGGGTCGCTTCTTTGCGATCCAGGATCACGTCGTCCAGCTTGTCGTCCGCACCGTATACGGTTTCGGTCTTGTAGCCGGTCAGCAGGTTCTTCAGCTTGGTCTTCATGATCGCGCTGTTACGGCCCGACTTGGTGAACTCAGCTTTCTGAACCAGCCACGGGTCGTTGTCGATCCGCAGTACGGTACCGGGTTTCAGTTCTTTACCAGTTTTCATTACGAAGTATCCGAATCTGGATGGATTTATAAAAATCGAGGCCGCGTATCATAGCGAATTTCGGTAAAACTGTACCAGCCTCGTGGCAAGGTCCGGCCGAGCGGCCTGCGTGGCCTGCCACTGGCGGGCATGTTCGCGCACTTCCTGCCAGTGCGGCTGCAGCGCCTGCCAGGCCTGCCCCATCGGGCGGTCCATGTTCCAGGCCCGCCACAATTCGCCCAACGCCTGCCCGGCGGCGGCCGACAGCCCATGGCAATAAAGGGCTAGGAATGCTTCGAGCTTTTCCCAGTGGGCGTTCTCTTCCTGGATGTAGATGTGCCACAGCATCGGCACGCCGGCCCATTGCGCCCGCACGAACGAATCCTCGCCGCGCACGGCGTTGAAATCGCAGCTCCACAGCAACCGGTCGTAGTCGTCCTGGCTGACGAAAGGCAGCACCTGGACCGTCAAGGCGCCGCGCCGATGCAGCGCCCCCACGGCCAGGTCCGCCTCGCCCAGCCAGTGGCCGAGGTCGCCCAGGATGCGCCCTTGCGGTACCAGCAGGTGGCTGGGGTGCGCGCCTTCGGCCAGTACGTCGAGCCAGTTGCCCAACTGTGGATTCTCGTAGGCGAACAGCGAGATCAGCCGCGCCCCGGCCTCGGGGTGGACGCCCAGCCCTGCCAGGAACCTCGCCCGCTCATTCGGCGCCTGGCGGAACGCCTGGCAACGGGGCAGCAAGGCAGCTTCGCGCAACAGGCCACCGGTCTTCTCGGTGAAACCCGGGAAGAAAAAGAACTTGCGCAACCCATTGGCCTGGGGCGACGGCAAGCCATGGCAGCCATCCACCCAGTCTTCGGCACTGAGGTAGTCCAAGTTCAGCCACAAGGGCGGCTTGGCCTGCTCGCCCATGGCCTCGACATAGGCCTGCGGCAGCTGGCAGGCGAAGGCGCCCACCACCACCTGCGCCGGCTCCGCGCCTTGCCACGTGGCCGGCCAGTGGCGTACCTCGACCCCCTGCCGCCACTGCTGCTCGGCTTGGCTGTCGGCCTCTGGGCACAGGGGCACGAAGGCTTGCAGGTCATCCACCCACAGGCGCACGGCCAGGTCATGCTCGCTCGCCAGCTGGCGCGCCAGGCGCCAGGTGACGCCGATGTCGCCATAGTTGTCGACGACCGTGCAGAAGATGTCCCAGGTGATTTTCATCGCCACGTTCCGTTACCTGCGGAAAAAAGACCGCGGATTTTGCTGAAAAATGCCGGCCAACAAAAGCGCGGCGCTGAAAATACCTGCCGCGGCATGCGAGAATGGCGCCCTCGCCCCGCCTGCCAGGAGGCCACCATGCCCCGCCCCCGCGAATTGAAGATCACCCTGAAACCGGTGCAACTGGTGCTGTGCGTCGCCCTCGGCCTGTGGCTCGGCGCATTGGCGATCGCCGTGAGCCTGTGGCTGGCCCTGCACTTGTGGCCACAGCAGGTGCAACCGCTGGTCGAGGCCACCGCCCCCGCGCAGGTCCTGCCTGCGCCAACCGCTCCTCCAGCGCCACCGGCCGATGCCCAGGCGCAGATGTTCGAACATTACAAGGACATCCTGCACAAGCAGGAATTGCAGCATGCCGCCGAGGCCGCCCAGGGCAACCCGCGCAACCTCAACAGCCCCAAGTGCCAGTTCTGGCTGCAGCAGAACCGTACCGCGCCGACCGACAAGAGCCAGGCCAACGTATTGGAGTTCTGCTACTGACCATGGACAAGGCCACCCTGCTGCAGCGCATCGTCACCACCCTCGAGCACGACATGGAGGTGCTGCGCCGCGCCGCCCAGACCGCCTACGAGGCCGCCACCGCCGAAGAGAATATCGCCGAGAACAAGTACGACACCTTGGGGCTCGAGGCTTCGTACCTGGCCACCGGACAGGCTCGGCGCACCGCTGAGATCCGCCAGGCGCTGCAGACCTACCAGCAACTGGTACCGCGCGACTATGACCCGGCGCGGGGGATCCAGGTCGGCTGCCTGGTGACCCTGGAGGATGAACAGGGCCTACGCCGCAGGCTGTTCCTCGGCCCCGAGGGCGCCGGCTTGAAGATTGGCGAGGGAGAGGCGCTGGTGACGGTAATCACACCTCGCGCACCGCTAGGCCAGCAACTGCTTGGCAAGCGCGTGGATGACGAAGTACGCCTGGTGCTGGCAGGGGTGGTGCAGGTGCAGTTCATCATCGATATTGTCTGATCGGGCGTTATCGCTGCAAGGCGTCGAAACGCTGTGCCAGCCCCTGCTCGGCAAACTCCTGCACCACGAAATCAATGAAGGCGCGGGTCTTGCCCGGCAACAGCTTGCGCTCGGCGTAGTACAGGCTGATATGCCCATCGTCGACGTACCAATCCGGCAACACCCTGCACAGGCGGCCTGAGGTCAGGTAAGGCAAGGCGAACGGCAGGCTGACCAGGGCGATGCCCAGGCCCTGCTCGGCCACCGCGCAGGCAGCATCCGAATCGCTCATGGTCATGTGTTGCTGCAGCCGCAAGGGTTGTTGCTCCTGCCAGCGGCTGGTCAGCGGCCAGCTGCGCACCCTGCCGGTCTGCGGCGAGCGGATGAGGATGCCGGTGCAAGCCTGTAACTGTTCCGGCCGATCGATCGGCCCGTGCTGCCGCACATAGCCCGGCGAGGCCACCAGCACTCGATGCGCGGGCGTCAGCTTGCGTGCCACCACCCCGGGCGGAAGGTCGAACCCACCGCCGAGAGCAGCATCGAAACCCTGGCCGATCAGGTCGACCTGGCGGTTGTCGAAATGCCAGTCCGGCGAGATCGCCGGGTAACGGCGCAGGAACTCGCCCAACAGCGGCACAACGTACAAGCGCCCGAACACCGTGCCCATGCTCACCCGCAGCAGCCCCGCCGGTTGCCCCTCGGCGCTGGCCAGGTTGGCCATGGCATATTGGATGGTACGCAGGCTGTCGCCGACCTCGCCCAGGAAGCGCTGCCCGGCCTCGGTCAATGTGAGCTTGCGCGTGCTGCGCTGGAACAACCGCACCCCCAGGCGCGCCTCCAGTTGGGCGACGTTCTTGCCCACCGCCGCCGGGGTCAATGACAAACGCCGGGCCGCCTCGGCGAAACTGCCGACCTCGGCACTGCGCACGAAGCATTCCAGGCTACTGAACGATTCCATACTCATGATTAACAACCAAAGGTTTACTCTGTATATCGCGATTACCATCTTATCAGCATGCAATCCACGTTCGATACTGTGTCTATCCAAGGCATCCGGCCTTGCTTGAACGCAGGAGATCAGCATGTCCCAAGCACTTCCTCTCACCGGCAAGGTGGCCCTGGTCCAGGGCGGTTCCCGTGGTATCGGCGCGGCCATCGTCCGCCGCCTGGCCCGCGAAGGCGCCAAGGTCGCCTTCACCTATGTCAGCTCGAGCGCCAGCGCCGAGGCCCTGGCAGGCGAGATCAACAGCGGCGGCGGCCAGGCCCTGGCCCTGCGTGCCGACAGCGCCGACACCCAGGCCGTGCAGCAAGCCGTGGCCGATACCGCGAAGGCCTTCGGCGGCCTGGACATCCTGGTCAACAACGCCGGTGTGCTGGCGGTGGCGCCGGTCGCCGAGTTCGACCTGGCCGACTTCGACCGACTGCTGGCGGTCAATGTGCGCAGCGTGTTCGTGGCCACCCAGGCGGCAGTGAAGTACATGGGCCAGGGCGGACGGGTCATCAACATCGGCAGCACCAACGCCGAGCGCATGCCGTTCGCCGGCGGCGCGCCCTATGCCATGAGCAAGTCGGCGCTGGTCGGCCTGACCAAGGGCCTGGCCCGTGACCTCGGGCCGCAGGGGATCACCATCAACAATGTGCAGCCAGGGCCGGTGGACACCGACATGAATCCGGCCAGTGGCGAGTTCGCCGAGAGCCTGATCCCGCTGATGGCCATCGGGCGCTATGGCCAGGCAGACGAGATCGCCAGCTTCGTCGCCTACCTGGCGGGGCCTGAGGCCGGCTACATCACCGGCGCGAGCCTGCTGGCCGATGGTGGTTTCGCGGCCTGATTTGTAATTGCCTGCGCGGGCCTCATCGCCGGCAAGCCGGCTCCCACAGGTACAGCGCCGCGTTCAAGATCCGCGCCGCACCTGTAGGAGTCGGCGGTCAAGGGTTATCCATCGGCCGCCAGCAGTTTTTCTTCAAGTACGTCCAGAAACGCCCGCGCCGCCGGCGTGGGGCTGGGCGACCACACCGCGTACAGATGCCGCACCGGCGCATCTACCAGGGGCACCATCGCGACCTGCGTGAAACCCCGAGCGATCCGCTCGGGGACCAGGCCCACGGCCATGCTCCGCTGCACGAACTTTTCCACCAGGCGGATATGACCGATCTCGAACTGCACCCGATGCCGCAACCCTGCCGCCTGGAACGCCTCGTCGGTCTGTCGACGCGCCCCGGTGCCCTCGGGAAAGTCCACCAGCACCTCGTCGGCCAGCTCGGCCAGGGCCAGCTGAACCCTTCCCGCCAACCGATGGCCAGGCGGCAGTACCGCCACCAGTTCCTCCCGCGCCAGCAGGCGATGCTGCACGCCGTGCAGCGCCTCGCCCTGCCACAGGCCGATGAAGCCCACGTCAAGACGCCGCTCGCAGACGTCCGTCACCAGCAACTCGCTCTTGGCGGTCAACCAGCGCACGTCCACATCAGGGTAGCGCTCATGAAACACTGCCAGCAGATCGACCAGGTCCAGCGCGGTGAGCGAGCTGATCTCGCCGATCGACAAACGTCCACGCACCTGCCCGCAGGCGGCGGCAACATCCTCGGCCACCCGCCGCGCCGCCGCCACTGCCGGCCGGGCACTGAGCACGAAGGCCTCGCCGGCCGGGGTCAGGCGCACCCGCCGCGAACTGCGCTCGAACAGGCTTACCCCCAACTGTGCCTCCAGCCGTGCCACCTGATGGCTGAGGGCCGATTGCACCACGTGGCAGCGTTCGGCGGCGCGGGTGAAACTGCCGGTGTCAGCCACGGCCAAGGCGTATTCGAGCTGCTTCAGGTTCATGGATCTATCTGTTTTAGAGATGGATAAGTTGATAACTATACATTGGCGTCATGAAGGACACTTCCTGATACTTGTCGCCACACAACCTTGCCTGCAACGAGACTGCCCATGAATTCCCCGACCCTGAGTCGCGCCCTGATCCTGCTGATGGCCACCGCCACCGGCCTGGCCGTGGCCAGCAACTACTACGCCCAGCCCCTGCTGCACAGCATCGCCGAGCAGTTCGGCCTGAGCACCGCCAGCGCCGGCACCATCGTCATCGCCGCCCAGCTCAGCTACGGCGCCGGGCTGCTGTTGCTCGCGCCACTGGGCGATCTGTTCGAGCAGCGGCGGCTGATCGTCACCATGGTGCTGATCGCCACCGCCGGGCTGGTGATCAGCGCCTGCGCGCCAAGCCTGCCGTGGCTGTTGTTCGGCACGGCGCTGACCGGACTGTTCTCGGTGGTGGCCCAGGTGCTGGTACCCATGGCCGCCGCGCTCAGTGCTCCGGATCAACGCGGCCGCGCCGTGGGCACGCTGATGAGCGGCCTGTTGCTGGGCATCCTGCTGGCGCGCACCGCCGCAGGCTTCATGGCCGAGCTGGGCGGCTGGCGCAGCATCTACGTGCTGGCCGCGGTGCTGATGGCCGTCAGTGCCCTCGCCCTGTACCGCAGCCTGCCGCAACACCACAGCCACGCCGGCTTGAAATACCCGGCGCTGATCGGCTCGGTATTCCGCCTGTTCGTCGAGGAACCGGTGCTGCGCCTGCGCTCGCTGCTGGGTTTGCTGGCGTTCAGCCTGTTCGCGCTGTTCTGGACTCCGCTGGCGTTCCTGTTGAGCGAGGCGCCCTACCATTACTCAGACGCGGTGATCGGCCTGTTCGGCATGGCCGGAGCGGTTGGCGCACTGGCGGCGAACTGGGCCGGGCGCTTGGCCGACCGCGGCAAAGGCTCGCTGGGCACCACCGTGGGGCTGGTGGCGCTATTGTTGTCGTGGGTGCCGCTGGGGTTCGCGCAGAGCTCGCTGGTGGCGTTGCTGGTGGGCGTGCTGTTGCTCGACCTGGCGGTGCAACTGGTCCACGTGAGCAACCAGAACGCGGTGATCGTGCTGCGCCCCGAGGCGCGTACGCGGCTCAATGCCGGGTATATCACCTGCTACTTCATCGGCGGAGCGCTGGGGTCGCTGCTGGGCACGCAACTGTTCGAGGTGCATGGCTGGGATGGGATCGTGGTGGCCGGGCTGGTGATCGGTGCCCTGGCGCTGCTGGTGTGGGGGCTGGCTGAGGGCAAGCGGAGAAAGGCAGCGGTGTCAGCCTGAATGCTTTTCAGTCACTCGCCTACCAGCGTGGGAGCGGCGAACCGCCTCTCCCACGCTGGTAGGCGATCAGAGCATCAACCGGATTTGCCCTCAATGAACGCTTCGTCCACCCGCGCCAGCTGGGTCTCGCTCAACACCCCGGCCTGGTAATGCAACTTGATCCACGCCAGCAGGTAGTCGTAGCGCGCCTGGGCCAGGTCGCGGCGGGTGGTGGCCAACTGCTGTTCGGCGTTGAGCACGTCCAGGTTGACCCGCTCGCCGCCTTGCACGCTCTTGCGCGTGGACACCACCAGCGCCTCGGCCGCCACCAGCGCCCGCTGGTAGGCACGCAGCTGGCTGGCGCCGGACTGGCAGGCGTTGTACTGCTTGCGCAGTTCGATCAAGGCGCTGCGCGTGTTGCCGTCGAGCTCATACTCGGCCTGCTCCAGGTGCCGGCTGGCCTGGCGGGTCGAAGCCAGCACCCCGCCCCCGGCGAAGATCGGCACGCTGACTTCGATGCCCACGGTATTGGTGTCGTAGCGCTGGTTGTAGGTGTTGCCGCTGTCCGACTCCTGGCGCCGCGAAGTAGCGAACGCGGTGACCTTGGGCAGGTGCCCGGCACGATTGCGCTCGACCTCGTAGCGCGCCACTTCCAGGGCCTGGCGCGATGAAGCCAGTTGCGGGTTGTTGGCCAGGGCCCGCTCCTGCCAGGCCTCGTAGCCGCTGGGGTCGACCACCGGCAGGGCGAAGCCCAGGCGCAGCGGCGCCAGGTCCTCGACCCGCACCGCCGGCTCGCCGATCAGCGCGCCCAGTTCGCGCAGCGCGGCATCCTGTTCGTTGCGCGCCTTGATCTCCTCGGCATCGGCCAGCTCGTAGCGGGCCTGAGCCTCGAGAATATCGGTGCGCGTGCCCTCGCCGGCGTCGAACAGACGCTGGTTCTGCTGGAACTGCTGGCGGTAGGCCTGCTTGCTGGCGACGCTGATGGCGATCTGGTCCTGGGCGAACAGCGCCTGGGTGTAGCTGGTCATCACCCGCACCAGCAGTTGCTGGCTCTGGTCACGGAAGCTCTCATCGGCGAACAGCGCCTGGGCCACGCCCTTGCGATAGCTCGAATAGGCTTCATAGTCGAACAGCGGCTGCTGGAGGATGAAGGTCGAGCCCATGCTGTTGTAGGTGCGGTCCTCCTTTTGCCGGCGCGAATCGCCGAGGTAGCGCACCTCGGAATCGTTGCGGCCCTTGTTGTAGCTGTACGACAGGCTGGGCAGCAGGCCGGCGCGGCCGATGGCGCGGTATTCCTGGCCGGCTTCGCGGGCCTTGAATGCCGCGAGGTAGGTCGGGTCGCGGCGCAGGGCCTGCTCGTATACCTGGAACGGCCCCATGGCGGCCTGGGCGGCGGTCGGCAGCCAGGCGCAGGCCAGCAGCAGCCCGATCAGTGGGAACTTCTTCACTGGCAGTCCTTATTGTTCGGTCAAGGCGGTGCCTGCACGGTCGAGCAGGGGTTTGAACAGGTAGTTGAGCAGCGAGCGCTCGCCGGTGCGCACGAACAGCTCGGCGGGCATGCCCGGGCGTATGGCCAGCCCCTGCAGACGCGCCAGCGCTTCTTCGCTGACCGTGCTGCGCAGCACGTAGTACGGCTGGCCGCTGCGCTCGTCGATCAGTTGGTCGGCCGACACCAGCGCCACTTCCCCGGTAACCCGTGGCGTGCGGTTCTGGTTGAAGGCGGTAAACAGGATGTCCACCGGCAACTGCGGTGCCACCTTGTCCACCAGGTTCACCGGCAGGCGCCCTTCCACTTCCAGCGCGGTGCCCTGGGGCACGATCTCCAGCAGGGTATCGCCGGCCCGCACCACGGCGCCTTCGGTGTGCACGCCAAGGTTCACCGCGATGCCGTCGGCCGGTGCGATGATCTCGCTGTGCTGTAGCTCGAAGTGCGCGGAGTTGAGCTGCTGCTCCAGAGTCGCGGCCTTGACCTGGGCTTCGGCCAGCTGGCTGCGCACCTCTTTCTGATATTCCTCGCGGCGCTGCTGCAAGTTGAGCCGGGCTTCGACGATCACCTGCTCCAGGCGCGCGCTTTCGCCGGCGTTCTGCGCCAGGTCGCGCTGCACCTGTGACAGTTGGCGCTGGTATTCCAGCACGCGGTTACGCGGGATATAGCCCTCGCCGGCCAGCGGGCGCAGGCTGTCGAGCTGCTCGCGCAACGAGTCGGCCTGGGCCTGCAGGTCGCCGCGCGCCCGGCGCATGCCGGTCAGCTGGGCCTGGGAGCCGTCGATGCTGGCGGCCAGGGCGCCCTGCTCGCGGGCCTGGGCCTGGCGGCGGCTGTCGAACAGCTGGCGCTGGCCTTCGAGGATCAGCGCCAGGCGGGCGTCGGCGTCTTCGAGCAGCTCCGCGGGAAACTGCACCTGGCCTAGGTTGTCACGCTCGCTCTGCCAGCGTGCCAGGGCGGCGCGGGTCATGCGGTACTGGGCCTGCAGCGCATCGACGTCGGCCTGCACCTGGGTGCGGTCGAGGCGGAACAGCGGCTCGCCCTGGCGCACCAGCTGGCCTTCGCTGACCAGGATGCGGCTGACCACGCCCGCGCCCATGGACTGCACCGCCTTGCGCTTGCCCGACACCACCACGGTGCCTTGCACCGGCACGCCCTGGTCGAGCGGGGCGAAGCTGGCCCAGGCCATGAAGCCGCCGAAACCGACCAGGGTCAGCCACCACCCCAGACGAACATGGAAACGTGCATCACGGGTTTGCTGGCTCATGCGCCACCTCCGGCTTGCAGGGGTCGTTGCGCCGGGGCCTGGCCCATGGCGTGGAGGATGTCGCGGGCCGGGCCGAAGCCCTGCATGCGCCCTTCGTTCATCACCAGCAGCTTGTCGGCCTGGGCCAGCGCCGCGCTGCGGTGGGTCACCAGCACCACGGTGCGACCCTGAGCCTTGAGCTGGACGATGGCGTTGGCCAGGGCGGCTTCGCCGTGGCTGTCGAGG
Source organism: Pseudomonas soli (assembly GCF_021283165.2). Taxonomy (NCBI): domain Bacteria; kingdom Pseudomonadati; phylum Pseudomonadota; class Gammaproteobacteria; order Pseudomonadales; family Pseudomonadaceae; genus Pseudomonas; species Pseudomonas soli. The sequence goes on along the minus strand of NZ_CP128543.1, from coordinate 1,842,290 downwards.
TTGGAGTTGGGTTCGTCGAGCACGATCAGCCGGGCATCGCCGTACAGGGCGCGGGCCAGGGCGATGCGCTGCTTCTGACCGCCGGAGAGATCCACCCCCTCCTCGCCCAGGCGCGTGTCATAGCCCTGGGGCAGGCGCAGGATCAGGTCATGCACGCCCGCCAGGCGCGCCGCCTCGACCACCTTGATGCCGTCCAGTTCGCCAAAGCGGGCGATGTTCTCGGCGATGCTGCCGCGCAGCAATTCGATGTTCTGCGGCAGATAGCCAATGTGCGGGCCCAACGCGTCGCGGTCCCATTGGCTGAGCTCGGCGCCATCAAGGCGCACATGGCCGCCGAGGGTCGGCCAGACGCCGACCAGCACCTTGGCCAGGGTCGACTTGCCCGAACCCGAAGCCCCCAGCACGCCGAGCAGTTCACCCGGCGCCAGGGCGAAGTGCACCTGCTGCAGGGTGGCCAGGTTGCGCCCGGGCGGGCCAGCGCTGACCTGCTCCACCGCCAGTTGCCCGGTAGGCACCGGCAGGGGCATCGGCGTCGGCGTCTCGGGGTGTTCGCGCAGCAGCCCGTCCAGGCGCTGGTAGGCCAGCTGCGCGCCGCTCCACTGTTTCCACACCGCAATCAACTGGTCGATCGGCGCCAGCACCCGGCCCATGAGGATGGAGCCGGCGATCATCATGCCCGGGGTCATCTGCCCTTCGATCACCAGCAGCGCGCCCAACCCCAGCACCAGCGATTGCAGGCACAGGCGCAGGCCCTTGCTGGTGGCGGTGATCACCGCCGAGGTGTCGCTGGCCTTGTTCTGCAGGTCGAGGAAACGTCCATGCAGGCTGAACCAGCGCTGGCGCAGCGCGCCAAGCATACCCATGGCCTGGATGCTCTCGGCGCTCTGCAACTGGCTGCCGGCCAGTTGCGTCGACTGCTGCTGGAAGCCACTGGCCTCGGCCAGGGTGGCATGGGTAAGGCGCTCGTTGAGGATCGCCAGGGCGATCAGCAGCAGCGCGCCGACCGTGGCCATGACGCCCAGCCAGACGTTGAAGGCGAAGATCACCGCCAGGTAGATGGGGAACCAGGGGGCATCGAAGAAGGCGAACAGCGCGGGGCCAGTGATGAACTGGCGCAGCTGGGTCAGGTCGCCCAGGGCCTGGCCGGCGGCGCCGTCGCGCTGGCGCAGATTGCGTTCGAAGGCGGCGCGATAGACCTTCAGGTTGAACGTCTTTTCCAACTGGTTGCCGACCCGAATGACAATGAAACTGCGTACGGCCTCGAGCCCGCCGATATAAACGAAGAAGCCGACAACCATCAATGTCAGCACCCACAAAGTTGTCGTGCTCTGTGAACTCAGTACACGGTCGTACACTTGAAGCATATATATCGACGGCACCAGCATGAGCAAGTTGATCAATGCCGTGAAACAGCCAACGCTGATCAACGTCGACTTATGTTCGCCGAGTGCCGCCCACAAAGGCGCCCCGGGCTTTTTGCTCGGTAGTTTCATGTTTCGCCCTTGCTTGCCTGAAACTTTTAAGTTTCAGGCCGGGTTTATTTGTCCAGGTGCTGGAGCACCAGTTGGGTACCGTCCGGCCGGGTCCAGGCGTAACGCTTGGCCCCCTCGCGGCTGAAGTGCACCACGCTGCTGCCGTCGCCGCCCACCAGGGCCAAGGTGTCAGGAGTCACCAGCCAGCTGCCGGGGCGCAGGCCCAGCAGGTCCCTGGCGCAATCCAGGTCGCCTTCGATTTCGCCTTCGTTGGCGCCCAGGTGCAGGTTGCAGGCTTGCACCTGCTGCTGTTCGGGGTAAAGCGTCCAATCACCGGCCATTTGCGCGGCGTTGGGGAGTAACAGGCTGCTCGCCATACCTACCTCGGTCATCGACATCAGGGTAATCGCGGCCAGCGCGATCGTTCGCAAGCTTGCTTTCATTCGTCTGCCTCGCCGACAAAAGGGCGACGCGCGAGCGCCGCCCCCTGTTACATCAGACCACGATGTCGGTGACAGCGGCCTGGCCAACGGTGGTCACCAGGAAATCAGCCGACGCGTTTCCGGTGAAGTCGATGGACAGGCTGCCCAGGTTGGTGGCCTGGTCGTAGGTCAGCAGCGCCTCGCCGGCATGGCCGGTGAAGGCATTGACGAACTGCAGCGGCAGCTTGTTCACGGCGAACGCGGAGATGGCCGACAGGTCGATCTTGTCCACGCCCGAGGTGAAGTCCATGATGCGGTCCGGCGCCGCCTTGGTGGAGTCGCTGACAGCCGCGAACACGAAGGTGTCCGAGCCGCTGCCGCCCCACAGCTGGTCGGCGCCGCCGCCGCCGTAGATGATGTCGTTGCCGGCACCACCCTTGAGCACGTTGGCCAGCGCATTGCCGATCAGCAGGTCGTTGCCCGAGCCGCCGATGGCGTTCTCGATGGTCACGCCCTTGGCGATGGACACGTTGCCAACCATGCCGCCGACATCGGAGAACGACGCTTCGTTGAGGTTGATCTTCTGGTTCTGGGTGAAGCCCGAGAAGTCGAAGGTGTCGTTGCCGCCACCGTCCCACACCGAGAACACCAGTTTCGACGAGGCCGAGGTGGCCGAGTAGAAGTCGCGATCAGCGGTGGAGTTGAAGCCGTAGGTGGTGTCGCCGGCACGGGTGGCGTAGTTGGCGCCGTAGAGCTTCTGGATCGCCAGGATGTCGTCCATCAGCGGGGCCGAGGCGTAGTACTGCCCGCCGCCCTTGATGAAGTTCTGCCCGTTGTTGCTTTCGCTCCAGTAGCTCATGACGCTGTAGCCACGAGTGTCCTGGGCGTAGTCGGCGTCACGGTAGGTCGGGTTGCCTTCGCCGGCGTTGTAGTCGCCGGGGTGGGACAGGCCGAGCACGTGGCCGATCTCGTGGGTCAGGGTCTGGCGACCATAGTTGCCGGTGCCCGGGGTGATGTTGACCTGATAGCCGCTGTTGATCAGGTACCAGGACTCGCCCTTGTGCGAACCCGGGCCGTCGAACGGCAGGTAGGCGAACGCCGCGCCGCCGTTGCTGGCGCTGAAGTTGCCGAAGGTCATGTGGCCGTCACCGCCCGAGCCTGCCTCGGTGAAGGTGACCTTGGCCACGTCCGCCCAGGACTGCATGGAGAGCTTGGCCTGTTGTTTCTGCAGGTCGCTGAACTGGCTGAACGAGCCCAGTCCGCGGCTGTAGAAGTCAGACGGTGCCTTGGTCAGGAAGGTATAAGTAAGGCTGATCGTGCCGTCCTTGTTCAGGTCCTTCCAGGCTGCGCCATCACGCAGGAGGTGGTCGGCGGCCTGGTCGACCGTGAAGGACTTTTTGCCATTGATGTTCGCGCCGCCGCGATCGTACTGGTGGGCAAAGCTATCGATCAGGCCAAAGGACGAACTAGGTCCCTTCGGCTGCAGTGCGGAAACGGCCGAAACAATAGCGTTTTCTTTGACTTTCGACATGCAGGTTACTTCCTTGTTTACAAAAAAGCAGTTGATGTCAGACAGGATTTCCCACCTGGCGAGAACTTCCTGTCACTCGCCTTTATGAGGCGCAAAAAAACTGACACACAATGAAACTTGATGTCCAGCGTTTTTTGACGCCATTTTTTCGTTTTCGAAAACTCAACTGTGTCGTCCTAATTTGCGCAAACTGCGATGGATCAATGTCGGCAGCGACAAGCATTAGTTCCAATCATGTCTCCAGGACTTTATAGACAACGATTCGAAGTTTACTTTCGAAAATGCGACGAGTGCCTGTTGTTTGCCCTCAACGCTTCGTTTAGGCGCTTTACTACGCGACAACCTGCCGCACGACCCTCCGTCGCCTCGGCGTTGACTTGCCAGCGTGTGGAGCGCTCAGTAGGCGTTGGTCGAAGACCCCTTCCTGACAGGACGACACAATGACAAGGCTCACGGTGCAATCCGGCGATTTCTTGCAAGGTGAAGGCGAGTATCGCAATGGAGCGCTCACACTCAAGACCCCGCGCAGCCCTTCGCCCGGCGAGCGCATTTCGCTGGCGCGGATTACGGATCTGAAACTGGCCAACCTCGAATCGACCCGCAGCTTGGGCACCGCCCTGGGCTGGGGAGTGGCCGGCGCCCTGGTGGCCGGCCCGGTCGGCCTGCTCGCCGGCCTGCTGCTGGGCGGCAAGGAAGAGGAAGTCACCTTCCTTGCCACCTTCAAGGATGGCCGCAAGCTGCTGGCCATCACCGACGGCAAGACCTGGTCGAAGATCGACGACAACTGGCGCCGTTACCAGCGCCCGGCGGCGGCCTGAATCGCGCCCCGCTTCGTTCGTATTGACTGTACTGGCGTCATCGCCGGCAAGCCGGCTCCCGCAGGAAACGCGCATGCCTAAGCCTTGTGCGGTATCGGTGGGAGCACAGGCGCGCCGGATCCCACGTCTGCATCCCTGAAAGCCTCGGCAGCCTGCTACCATGGCGCCCTTTTGCCTGCCCGACAGCTGCCGAGCGATAACGGCGCGTCTGCTTTTCAAGGAGCCTTGCATGACCCCGCTTCGCCCCCGCCTGCCCTTGGGCCTGCTCGGCCTGGGCCTTGCCCTGCACAGTGGCCATGGCCTTGCCGACGACAGTGTGGCCCTGGCCCCCGTGCGCATTTCGGATGTTCAGGACAGCGGCTACCAGGCACGCGAAGCCCAGGTCGGCGGCCTGCACAGCGCGTCGCTGCTCGACACCCCGGCAGCGGTCAGCGTGTTCAGCCGCCAGCTGCTGGACGACCGCCAGGTGCGCAAGCTAAGCGAGGTGCTGCAGAGCGATGCCTCGGTGGGCGAAAGCTATGCGCCGATCGGCTATTACGAGAACTTCAACGTGCGCGGCTTCGAGCTCAACGCCGCCAGCAGCTACCGGGTCAACGGCCAGACCATCGCCGGCGAGCAGAACGTGGCGCTGGAGAACAAGCAGCAGGTGGAGCTGCTCAAGGGACTGTCCGGGTTGCAGAGCGGCGTGTCAGAGCCCGGCGGGCTGGTCAACTACGTGACCAAGCGCCCGGAGGATGTGCGCAGCATGAGCGTGTCGAGCAACGAACAGGGCGAGCGCTACCTGGCCACCGACCTGGGCGGCTGGTTCGGCGCCGAGCGCCAGCTGGGCCTGCGGGCCAACCTCGCCCACGAGGACATTCGCTCCTATGTCGATCATGCCGACGGCAAGCGCGACTTCGCCTCCGTGGCGCTTGACTGGCAGATCAACCCGAATGCCGTCCTGGAGCTGGATGCCGAGTACCAGCACCGCGAGCAGTATTCGGTACCCGGCTATCAACTGCTTGGCGGCAACCAGCTGCCCCATGGCGTCGACCCCAAGGATCACCTGGCCTGGCAGTCCTGGGCCAAGCCCGTGCAGAACGACTCGCTGAACCTGGGCGGGCGCTTCAAATACCAGTTCAACGACAACTGGAACGGTACCCTCAGCGCCTCGCGCAGCAAGGTAGTAATTGATGACTACAGCGCATTCGCCTGGGGTTCGAGCGAAGGGTCCTACTTCGGCAGCAATGGCGACTACGACATCTACGATTTCCGCAGCCCTGACGATACCCGCCGCATCGACGAAGCCCAGGCCATGCTCGACGGGCGCTTCGATGCCTTGGGCGTGAGCCATGAGCTGACCGTCGGCACCAGTGCGCAACGCCGCACGCTCGACCAGCGACCGGGCTACAACGAGTGGCGAGGCACGGGCAACATCCATACCGGTGCGCCAGCGGTGGAGCCGTCGGACAAGCCCATTGGCAGTAGTGAACGCCGCCTGGACAGCCGCCAGTACGGCCTGTTCTTCAGCGACCGCATCACCTTCAACGACAATTGGCAGACCGTGATCGGTGCCCGGGAAGTGCGCCTGGATGAAAAGACCTGGGACCAGAATGGCGTCGCCGGGCGCCACACCCGACAGTACCAACTGCTGCCCAACGCAGCTTTGATCTACAAGCCGCAGCCGGACACCACCTTGTACGCCAGCTATGCGAAAGGCTTGTCCTCGGGTGGCACCGCCCCCTGGTATGCCAGCAACGCGTTCGAAATCCTCGCCCCGACCCTGTCGCGCCAGCTCGAAGTCGGCATCAAGCGTGACTGGCAGGGCATGAGTTTCAGCGCGGCCCTGTTCCAGATCCGCCAGGCGTACCAGTATGCCCGCCCCGACGGAACTCCGGCGCCGACCTACGTGCAGTCGGGCCAGCAGAAAAACACCGGCCTGGAACTCGGCGCCAGCGGCTGGGCAACCTCCAACCTGCAGATCCAGGCCAGCGCCGCAGTGATCCGCGCCCGGGTGCAAAACAGCGACACCGCCGCCTACGAAGGCCACCAGGCAATCAACGTGCCGCGCCTGCGCGCCGCGCTGCAGGCCGACTACGCCCTGCCCGTCCCCGGCCTGGCCCTGCTCGGCGGTGCACGCTACAGCGCCAGCAAGTACGCAAGCTCAGCAGGCAATGTCGAAGTCGGCGGCTACACCGTATTCGACATCGGCAGCCGCTATCGCACGAACATCGGCGGCTACGACACCGTGCTGCGCCTGACCGTGGACAACGTCTTGGACAAGCGCTACTGGCGCGACGTGGGCGACTACCTGGGCGACAACTACCTGTTCCAGGGCGCGCCGCGCACGGCACGACTGTCGGCCTCAGTAAGTTTCTAAAGGGGCTGCTTCGCAGCCCATCGCCGGCAAGCCGGCTCCCACAGGAGATCGCATTACCTTGTGGGAGCCGGCTTGCCGGCGATGCGATCGCACAGGTAAAAACAAACCGACAAACAAAAAGCCCCCGAACCTTTCGATTCGGGGGCTTCTCGTAGAATGTGGCGGTGAAGAAGGGATTTGAACCCTTGATACGATTTCTCGTATACACACTTTCCAGGCGTGCTCCTTCGACCACTCGGACACTTCACCGTTTTCTCTTCAAGCTATTCAGCCTGTCGAGGCGCGCTAATTTAGTAGAAGAGCTTTTACTTGGCAAGCATTTTTTTCAGAATTTTCATGTGCTTAAGGCAATTGGCCGAAAACTCCGGCCGATCAGGGCAATGCTGCCAATGTGCCCAGCGCTTTTTCCTGCCCGCCAAGCGCTGCCCAGAGGGCGCAAGGCACAGCGGCGCGACACTGACTGATCAGTCAGTCTTGGCACTTTACCTGGCCGGCGCCGCTGGGTAACGTCGTCGCCACGCCATCCAAAGGACTCTGCCATGAGCGAGCTGATTACCTACCACGCCGAAGACGGCATCGCCACCCTGACCCTGAACAACGGTAAGGTTAACGCCATCTCCCCGGATGTCATCAAGGCCTTCAACGCCGCGCTCGATCGCGCCGTCGAGGAACGCGCGGTGGTGATCATCACCGGCCAGCCGGGCATCCTCTCCGGCGGCTACGACCTCAAAGTGATGACCGCCGGCCCCAAGGAGGCCGTTGGCCTGGTAACCGCCGGCTCCACCCTGGCCCGGCGCCTGCTGTCGCACCCCTTCCCGGTGATCGTCGCCTGCCCCGGCAATGCCGTGGCCAAGGGCGCCTTCCTGCTGCTGTCGGGCGACTACCGCATCGGTGTCGAAGGCCCTTACAAGATCTGCCTGAACGAAGTGCAGATCGGCATGACCATGCACCACGCCGGTATCGAGCTGGCCCGTGATCGCCTGGGCCGTGCGGCATTCCAGCGCTCGGTGAACAATGCCGAGGTGTTCGACCCGCAGGGTGCCCGGGAAGCCGGCTTCCTCGACAAGGTGGTGCCCGCCGAGCAGCTGCACGAGACCGCCCTGGCCGCCGCGCGCGAAATGAAGAAGCTGAACATGCTGGCGCACAAGAACACCAAGCTGAAGGTGCGCAAGGCCCTGCTGGAGGCGCTGGACGAGGCGATCCTGGCGGACCAGAACCACCTGGGCTGAGTCCGTCCAGGGATTTTCCTCACAGGACTTCGTGGGAGCGGGATTGCCCGGCGATGCGATCACCCAGGGTGAGGCCATCGCCGGGAAAGCCCGCTCCCGCATGATCTCCAGCGCTCAGCAACGTTTGCCCCCACCAGTGCACACCCGTACACTGCGCCGCGACTGTCCGGTGTGAGTCGTACCATGCTTTATATGCTCCGCATGCTCCTGTTGGCGCTGCACTTTCTGCTCGTGGGTGTCGTCGGCCTGGTGATTGGCCTGCTGCGCCCGTTCAACCCCGACAACAGCCGCCTGTTCGCCCGCCTGTACAGCGTGCCGGCCGCCTGGTTGCTGCGGATCAAGGTCAAGGCCGAGGTCGGCCCGCTGTGGGACCAGCCCCCCGGTTGCGTGATCATCGCCAACCACCAGTCCAACTATGACCTGTTCATCCTCGGCCAGGTGGTGCCCCGGCGTACCGTGGCCATCGGCAAGAAGAGCCTGGGCTGGATCCCGCTGTTCGGGCAGTTGTTCTGGCTGGGCGGCAATGTGCTGATCGACCGCAAGAACGCCTATCAGGCACGCAAGGCCATGCAGACCACCACCCGAACCCTGCGCGACGATACTTCGATCTGGATCTTCCCCGAGGGCACGCGCAACCCCGGCGAACAGTTGCTAGCGTTCAAGAAAGGCGCTTTCCACATGGCGATCGAGGCCGGCGTGCCGATCGTGCCGGTATGCGTCAGCCGCTACACCAGGCGCCTGAGCCTGAACAGCTGGCGCCAGCGCACGGTGATAATTCGCTCGCTGGCCCCGATCGCCACTGCTGGCCTGACCCAACAGGACCTGCCAACGCTGATCGAGCAATGCCGAATCCAGATGCAGCATTGCATCGACCATATGGAAAGCGAGCTTATCGCGCCCTGACCCGCCACCTCTCGCCGGACTTGCTCCGTGCCGCGACACGGCCCAAGCTGTATCGCGTGTTCAATCGAATAAGCGGACAACCATGGGTCGAGTCGTCGCGGCAGCGGTGTACAGCGCCGGCAGGAAGGTCACCAATATCAGCCTCGACGAAGGCGCCGTATGGGCCAGCAAGCCCGGACACTTCGTGTGGATAGGCCTGGAAGAGCCCAATGCCGAGGAATTGGCCAACCTGCAGCGCCAGTTTGGCCTGCACGAACTGGCCATTGAGGATGCCCTGGAGAAACACAGCCGGCCAAAGCTGGAAACCTTCGGCGACGCGCTGTTCATCGTCACTTACTCCCCAGTGCGCCACGAAGGGAAGCTTGAGTTCATCGAGACCCACATTTTCGCCGGCAATGGCTACATCATCACCTGCCGCAACGGCCACTCGAAGTCCTACGCCCTGGTGCGCCAACGCTGCGAGGCGCGGCCGTTGCTGCTCGAGCACGGCGAAGACTTCGTGCTCTACGCTCTGCTGGACTTCGTCACCGAGAACTACCAGCCGGTCAGCGAGGCCATTCACGGTGAAATCGAAGAGCTGGAGCACAGCGTGCTCAGCAATTCACTCAAGGAAGAAGACATTCAGCGCCTGCACAGCCTGCGCCGCGACATCCTGCGCCTGCGCCGCTACGTGGCTCCGATGGTGGAAGTCAGCGAAGAGCTGCAGCGCTTGAGCTTCCCGTTCATCGACAAGAACATGCGCCCGTATTTTCGCGACGTGCAGATCCACGTGACTCGGCAGATGGAAGATTTGGCCGGCATCCGCGACATCGCCAGCCAGACCATCGAGATCGGCATGCTGCTGGAGTCATCACGGCAAAGCATCACCCAGCGCAAGTTCGCGGCCTGGGCGGCGATCCTGGCGTTTCCCACGGCAATTGCCGGGATCTACGGGATGAATTTCCAGAACATGCCTGAGCTGGGCTGGCACTACGGCTACTTTACCGTGCTGGGGGTGATCGGCCTTGGGTGTTCGGGGCTGTACTTCAGTTTCAAGCGGTCGGGCTGGTTGTAACGCCAAGAGCGTGGGAGCGGCGGTTCGCCGCTGCGACTTGGCCCGCGATTACCGGCGAAGCCGGTGCCATCTCCCACGCGACCCCAGTCAACATGGATCTCAGATCACGCGACTACCGGGCTGCTGGACGAAGCGCAGCATCCACTCGCCCACCAGATCCCCCTGGTGCTCGGTGGCAAGGCTGGCCACCGCCTTGGCATAGACTTCGTCGCCCAACGAGGCCTGGCGCGCGTCGAGCAGCGCCCGGGAATAGTCGTGGACGAACTCCGGGTGACCCTGGAAGCACAGCACCTGGTCACGGATATGGTAGGCGGCGTTGGGGCAGAAATCGCTCGAGGCGATCACCGTGGCCCCTTCGGGCAGCTTGGTGACCTGGTCCTGGTGACTGATCAGCAAGGTCAGCTCGGATACCTGCGGGTCCATCCACGGCGCATGGGCCGCCAAGCTGTAGCGGTGGATGCCCACGCCCCAGCCCTTGTCGGCGCGCTCGGCCTTGCCGCCGAGAGTCAACGCCAACAATTGGTGACCGAAACACACCCCCAGCAGCTTCTCGCCCCGCTCATACAACTTGAGCAGGTAGGCCTTGAGCGTCTGGATCCACGGATCGTCGCCGAACGAGTCGGCCTTGCTGCCGGTCACCAGGTAGGCATCGAAGGTTCGCTCGGCCGGCGGATAATCGCCATTCATCACGTTGTACACATCAAACTCGGCGGCGATCGGCTGGCGTGAAAACAGCTGCTCGAACATCCTTCCGTAGCCCTGGTACTGCGCGATCAACTCCGGCCGCAGGACATCGGTTTCAAGGATGCAGATGCGTAACGACATAGCGGTAGTCCTGAACGACATGTGGGTGGGATTTGCTGTAAAGACTGACGCGAAAGGGGCGTACAAGCAAGTAGGATGTCCAGACGAACGGTAGGCCCTGTAACCCTTGGTAACCCTTGCCGCGCACTCGTCTAGCGTCAGCGTGCCAGCGGGGTGGCCAGTGGCCTTAAAGCCATGAGGAAGCGAAATGATTTTTTTTAGAGCAAAGGGTTCTGAAACAGGGATGACGCGGGCCCTAGTGTTGGTTGTATATCCAGAAACACGCGGCAAGCAGTGAGGACGTTCGATCACGCCACTGCGATCGACCCGAAGCCAGACAAGGAAGCCAAGGGTTATTCAGGAATAACAACAAGAAGGCGGTCCGCCATGTTCAGACAATCCAAAGTACGCCAAGCCGGGCTCATACTCTTCGCCACGACCCTGCTGCTGATCCTGCCCAACCTTACCCGGTTGTTCGGTTGACCCAGCACTGGCCTTTTCCAAGCGTGCGTGGGTAACCTGCCGACCTTGAAGGTTGGAGATTGCCCATGCGCCTGTGCCTTACCCTGCTCTGCTTGCTGATTCCCCTGCCAGCGCTGGCCGCGCAACTGACCCTCGATCTGGGTGACGGCAGCCGGCACTGGCAGAGCGAGCAACTGCTCACCCATCCCCTGGCGCGGGACGTCACTATTGAACAGGACGTTGCCTACAAGCGCACCATGCATTACCGCGCCGTACCGCTGGCAGCACTGCTCGAGGGTGTGAAACCGAGCGACCACCTGCAGGCGGTGGCCCTCGACGGTTTCGCTGCAGAAATGCCCGCCGGCCCGCTGTTGCAGCCAGGCCCGGCACAAGCCTGGCTGGCCATCGAGGACAACGCCCGGCCTTGGCCGCCACTCGGCCAGGGCAAGGCGGGAGCCGGGCCGTTCTATCTGGTATGGACCCAGCCCCAGGCGAGCGGCATCCGCCCGGAACAATGGCCGTTCCAGATCGCCAGCATTCGCAGCCTGGCAGCGGTCGAGGTGCGCTTCCCCGCCCTGTTGCCAGACCCAGCGCTGCCTGACGCGGATCCAGTGCGCCAGGGCTTTGCCCTGTTCCAGCAGAATTGCCTGGCCTGCCACCGCCTCAATGGCGCTGGCGATGCGCACCTGGGCCCTGACCTGAACCTGCCGCACAACCCTACCGAATACTTTCAGCCGGCATTCCTGCGCCAATACATTCGCGATCCGCAGAGCCTGAGGCACTGGCCGCAGGCCAAGATGCCTGGGTTCTCCACCCAGGTGCTGAGCGACCAGGAACTCGATGCATTGCTGGCATACCTGAAGCATATGGCCGGGCGCAAACCACGGTAGAACGCACGGGGCCGCGTTACCTAGGCAATCGGCCGTTCCTGCTTGACGCCCCAACCCTCGACCTCGCCGCCATGGGGCGACACGAGCCGTTCGAAGGCCTGCTCGAAAGCGCCGATGCCGCCATGGGTGGCGTACATCACCTTGCTCAGTTCCAGATGCCAGGCACCGTCGTCGCGCTCGCTCACCTGGGCGCTGAGCGACTCGCCACGGAACTGCACGGCCGCCCGGCGTGCGGCGGCCTCGTCGGGAAACACGGCATAAAACTCGATGGGATGAATACGGGTGAAATCGAAACCGCCAGCTTTCATCTGGCGCAGGACACTGCTGCTGATGTCGTCGTATTGGCTGCTCATGAAACGTCCTCCTGCAAAGCAATGGATAGACTTTCAGTGCACAAAGCACCTGCCTGGCAAGCGTGCCATGCCTGGCAATTCGAGCTGATGCAAGACGCGAGTGGAATCGACGCGGACCCGCAGATTTGGCCGGCGCCTGTCTCCAGCGTAGTGCCTGTGCAGGCACTGCGCCAGAGCGTAGCGGCTCAGGGTAGCTGTCGAATGGTGGTGATGGTCACGCCGCTCTGCTCCTTGAGCCAGCGTGCAGTGGGGGAAAAGCTGCGATCCTGGAAGTCATTGAGGTCAAGTTCATCCATTAGCGGGAACAAACGCGAACGGATGGCGCGTGCGGCGTCCTCCTCGCTGGGGCATTGCTCGGCATTGAGCAGCAGTGTCTGCGGCTCGCCCTTCTGGTCGGCAAAGCTGACTTCCCATGCTTTCATCGATCAGCCCTCGCTGGCGCAACGGTGAATGGAACTGCGTATTAGCTTGACCATGACACAGCGGCAAATGTTCAGCCGCGTGCATGACAACCACATGAAAAAAGCCCGCCGGTCAACGGCGGGCTTCCTGAGGCCACTAGGCGCTACTACTTCGGCGTGCCGTGGACGACGCCGGCGGTGTTGTCCAGCAGGCTCTTGGTAGCCGTCTGGATGTAGGCCTCGAGCTTCTGGAGCATCTCCGGCTGATCGGGGCTTTCGATCAGCTCGGCCTTGAACTCCCGGCCCAACTGGTAGCGATACATCCGCGGGGTCATGTCCTTGGACTCGATGAGGATGCGGTCGCCCTGCACCAGGCCAACGATCTGCTCGCTGCCAGACGGCTTGATCATGCCCACGCCCTGGTCGCCCTCAGGCAGGTTGAGCAGGTCGCGGCCCCAGCACTGGTGGCGGGCCTGGCCACCGAGACGGCCCATGATGGTCGGCACGATGTCGACCTGGGTACCCACGGTATGGTTGACAGCGCCAAACTTCTCCTGGATACCTGGGGCGATCAGCAGCAGCGGCACGTTGAAGCGGCCAAGGTCCAACTCGGTGACCTGCTGGTGGTTGCCAAAGCCGTGGTCGCCGACGATGACGAACAGCGTGTCCTTGAAATACGGCTCCTTGCGTGCCTTCTCGAAGAACTGGCCCAGCGCCCAGTCGGAGTAGCGCATGGCGGTCAGGTGCTCGTCCAGGCGGCCCTGCCCGGTGACCTTCTCCACCGGCAGGTCCTTGGGCAAGGCATACGGGGTGTGGTTGGAGAGGGTCTGCAGCAGCGCGTAGATCGGCTTCTTGCCGTCATGCTTGGCCAGCTCTTCGTTGCCACGGTCGAACATGTCCTGGTCGGACACGCCCCAGGTCGGGTCGGAGAACACCGGATTGACGAAGTCGTTGCGGCCAATGAAGGTGGTCATGCCCTGGTTGCCGAAGAAACCGGACTGGTTGTCCCAGGCGAAGTCACCGTTGTAGACGTAGACGTCGTCATAGTCGCGGGCGCTGAGCAGCGCTGGCAGGCCGGACAGCTTGTGGCCGCCTTCCGGGGTCTGCATCAGGTATTCGAAGCCCGGCAGGTTGGGGAAGCAGGCCATGGTGGCGAACATGCCCTGGTGGGTATGGGTGCCGTTGGAGAAGAAGCGGTCGAACAGCAAACCCTCCTTGGCCAGCTTGTCGAAGTACGGGGTGATGTTGTTCGGGCTGCCCAGCGCGCCGACCGAGTGACCGGCGAAGCTTTCCATGAGGATCACCACGACGTTCTTGACCCCCAGCGTGTTCGCCGCAGGCGGCACGAAGTCACGGCGGATCGCGGCCTCGTCGGCATCGACCAGGGTGTCGTTGGCGGTCAGCAGCTGCTCGCGCACGGTCTGTGTGGCCAGCGGCTGGTCCAGCACGGGCTTCCAGATATTGCCGCGGTCTTCGCCAAAGCGGCTCTTTGCGGCATCGATCAGGGTCAGGGTGCCGTTCAGGCCCAACTGGTTGACGAAGTTGGAGTCGGTGGTGAAGGCATCACCCCAGCGCATCGGCGGTCCCTGGCGCAGGGTGCCACGGGCGGCGACCACGGCCACCAGCAGGACCACCATGAACACCGCCAGGCGCCCGTACCAGGGCGCCAGCTTGGCGCTGCCCAAAGCCTGGGCACTGCCGTTGCGGCGGGTCAAGCGATCGATGCCCTTGAACAGCAGGCTCAGCAGCCAGGTGCCGACCAGCCAGGCCAACAGGTAGCGGACCACCGGGAAGCCGTACCAGAGCATGCTCATGACGGTCTTGGGGTCTTCCTTGATGTACTGGAACACCAGGCCGTTCAGGCGCTGGTGGAACTCGCGGTAGAAGTCCATCTCCATCAGGCCGAGGAACATCACCACGCTAGATGCAATGGTCAGCCAGAAGCGGAACAGGCCACGGCGGGCCATCAGCCAGGGGCTGAGCAGCGCCAGCAGCAACGGGATGCTGATGTACACCACCACGCGCAGGTCGAAGCGCAGGCCGTTGAAGAAGCCCTCGGCAACGGTCGAGTATGGCGTGTCGCCGATCATGTCGCTGTTGTAGACCAGCAGCGCCAGGCGCACCAGGCTGAGCATCAGCATGATCACCAGGCCACTGAGCAACGTGTAGGCCAGGTGGGATTTCAGGGTCGGCGAGAACGAGCCTCGCACACCCTGTTGCTTCAAGGCGTCCGTGTTAGCCATGAATGGAGAGGTCCTAGGATTGCGGTTTGCGGGAAGGCGAAAGCGCCAATAGCCTGGTGGTCTGGCCCTTGTGGGCAAGGTGAGACCAAGGCCGCATTGTGCGGCGCGGATTTTCAAAAATCGAGTGTGAAAATTTTGTCGAGAGCAGCCTGTCCTTACAAAGTTACACAGTTGCGAGGTGAGGCCTCAGATCCGCACATTGCCCCGTGGCCCGGCGATCGCCCAGATGATCAGCCCCAGCACCGGCAGCAGCAGGATCAGCAGGATCCAGAGCACCTTGATCCCCACCTCGGCGCCGCTCTTGAGCACATTGAGAATGGCCCAGATGTCCAGGGCCAGGATGATCAAGCCAACCAGGCTGTTGAAGGTGGAACCCATGATGCTGCTCCCGCACGGTGTGTGTGCTGCAGAGCATAGCTGGCTATGGCCCCGATAGAAGGGAATCCTTGGTCGGGAATGCCGGTCAGTGGATAGACTGCTGATATCCACTGCTCTCGAGGTTCGCATGCCCCCTGCCCACACTCAAAGCGCCAGCTCTGACTCCATCCTCAGCGCCTGGCGGCACCAGGCCGTGCAGGCTCCCTGGCTCAGCGCCGGCCTGGTGCTGAGCCTGCTGGCCATCGGCGCATTGCTGCTGGCGAGCATCTGGAACGCGGTCAACGGCGATCATGCCGACCACCTGCACCTGGCACTGCTCGGCGGCCTGTCCGGCTTCGGCGCCACCGCCCTGGGCGCGGTGCTGGCGGTGATCCTGCGCGACGTCAGCGCGCGCACGCAGGACGTCATGCTCGGTTTTGCCGCTGGCATGATGCTCGCCGCCAGTTCGTTCTCGCTGATCCTGCCGGGGCTGGATGCTGCCCGCGAGATCACCGGCAACGGCCCGGCGGCGGCCTTCACCGTGGTGCTGGGCATGGGCCTTGGGGTGCTGCTGATGCTGGGCCTGGACCGCTTCACCCCACATGAGCATGAAAGCACCGGCCCCTGCGGCCCGCAGGCCGAGCGGGTGAGCCGGGTTTGGCTGTTCGTGTTGGCAATCACCCTGCACAACCTGCCCGAGGGCATGGCCATCGGTGTGAGTTTCGCCAACGGCGACATGGCCATCGGCCTGCCGCTGACCAGCGCCATCGCCATCCAGGACATCCCCGAAGGCCTGGCCGTGGCCCTGGCACTGCGCGCCACGGGGCTGTCGAACTTCAAGGCTGCGCTGGTGGCGATTGGCTCCGGGCTGATGGAACCGCTGGGCGCGGTGATCGGCCTGGGCATCTCCACCGGCTTCGCCCTGGCCTACCCGATCAGCATGGGCCTGGCAGCCGGGGCAATGATCTTCGTGGTGTCCCACGAGGTGATCCCGGAAACCCACCGCAATGGGCACCAGACCGCGGCAACACTGGGGTTGATGGGCGGTTTCGCGGTGATGATGTTCCTCGATACCGCGCTGGGTTGACAGGCCGGTCGCGGAGCCCGCTCCCAGGGGCTGCGCGGCGGCTACGGCTCAGATATGCACTGCCACCTTCAGCGCTTCCAGCGCCGGCTCCACCTTGATACCAACGGCCTCGCCCAGCTCCAGCACACGGGCCAGGTCGTGCTGCCCGACCATGATCATCTGCAGCTCATCGTCGAGTAATTGGCTGAAGTTCAGCAGCACGTAGCCACCGGCTTCCTTGTTCAGCGCACCCATCTGCACCTGGATGCGGTTGAGCGCGGTGAGCGCCTCGGTGCGCGCCAGCTGCTTGGGCTTGAGGGTGAAGGGCACGCTCTTGTCGAACGAGTCGCTGATCTGCTGGAACAGGTCCTGGTAGTTGTCGGCCTGGAACAGCACGGTATCGGGCAGGCTGCCGACCACCACCCATTCACCCAGCGGGAAGGGAAAGGTGTCGTCGTAGTTGATGTCCGGATTGGCGGCGAGGAAGGCGGCGGGGTCGGCGTAGGCCTCGGCGGCCTCGGCGGCGATGCGCTCGATATCTTCATCGCGCATGCAGCCGGCGCCGATGAGACTGATGAATTCGAGCAACTGGTCTTTCATGGGGGGCCTGCGGGTTGGCGTGAAAGGCGCCAAGGATAGCCGCAAAAGCCCCCAGGGAGTTAGCCGGCCAATGCTTCGAGACGTGCCGCGCTATCCATCGCCCCCATGGTGCGGGCCGCCATCAGCGCAGTGGCGCCGGCGGCATCGCGGTGCGCGGGGTCGGCACCCTGGGCCAACAGATAGTCGATGATCTCCAGGCGGTTGAACATTGCCGCCAGCATCAATGCGCTACGACCGTCAGCGGCGGCGGCATCCACCGGCACGCCGTGTTCCAGCAGCAGGCGGATCATCGCGAGATCACCCTTGAAGGCGGCGCCGGCTATGGGCAACTGGCCGTTGTCATTGGCGATCAGCGGGTCGGCACCATGGGCCAGCAGCACCTGCACGGCGTCATGGTGACCGTGGTAGCTGGCCAGCATCAGCAAGGTGTCGCCCTTGTGGTTGCGCAGGTTGGCGGGCAGGCCGTTATCGAGCAGGCGGCCGAGCATTGTCGCGTCGCCGCGGCGGGCGCGCTCGAAAACCTCCTCGGCGAAGGCTGCGGCTTCTTCTGTGGTCATGGTGGCGGGCTGGTGATCGAACATCGAGAACCTCCTGGCATCTGGCAATGGGCCCAAGTGTCCATCAGGCAGCAACGACAGGTCCAAGGTTCAGATTCTATCGGCGACAGAGAGCCAGGCTATGACCGTGCAAAATGCACTGTGCAAAATGCACGGGCGTGCAGAATGCAATGCAGGCATCTGCAAAATCAAACATAACATATTGATTTTAAAAGACTTTATTTTAACAAAAGGCTGGCACGGTCACTGCAATCATCAACTCAAGTCTGCCAGTACAACAGTCAGGAGTTGATATGGACCTCATCCAGCAAAAATTCGCCTCGCTCTTCACCGCCTATCAGGTTGCTACTCAGCCGCGACCCGACGGCGGCGTGTTGCTGACCCTGCGCGCCAGCGACGGCGTGGTGACTCGCCGGGTGCTGTCCTATGCGCAACTGCACAGCGCCGAGCAACTGTCGTGGGCGATCAGCGCCATCCGCCGCGACCTTGCCGAACAAGCGAGCGAGCTGCCGGTGATTTCCATGCTGCAGAGCCAGCAACGCTTCGCCCTGCCCACCTACCGCTAAGCGCGCAACCCGTTCGCGGGGCAGCTTCTGCTCACCCTTGGAGGGTGTGAGCAGAAGCTGCCCCGCGAGTTCATTCAGAGTTCGTCGAAACCTACAAATTGCCGCGCCAGTGCATCCCCGGTGAAGCGTGGCTGCACACCCTGCTCGCTGCCGAACAGGCGCAGCGCCAGGCAGAATGGGCTGGCCCCCAGGTCCAGCCAGCGATGCGTGCCGGCCGGCACCAGCAGCACGTCATCTTTCTCGCACAGCACGGCATACACCGCGCCGCCCAGGCGCAGGCTGACCTGTGCACGCCCGCTGATCATCGCGAACACTTCATCGCTGTCATGCACATGTTCATCACGCAGGTCGGCCTGGCTCAGGTCGGCGCCATCGCGGCTGACCACGCCAACTACCACGCTGCCGTGCTCGGTCATCAGTTGGTCGAGCGGCCCACGGCACGCCGCGACCACTTCATCCTGGCTGCTGCCCGGGCGCAGGCGCGCGCCGGACTGCCAGCGGCCGAAGCGCACGCCCTGCTCGGCCAGGGTCGCGGCGATGTCGTCGTGGTGGGTCAGCACCTTGTGCGGCAGGTCCGGACTGGACAGGTCGAATACGCTGAGGATGCTCATCAGGGGTGGTTCCTGCTTTCTTTGAGTCGGAAGGCAATGATAACGGCTGCCGCGAGCGCCGCGACGCTAGCCATACCAAAGGTGAAGTGTGGGCCCAGCAGTTTCCAGCTGTAGCCCGAGTACAGTGCGCCCAGGGCACCGCCGGTGCCTGACAGCGCCGCATACAGCGCCTGGCCCTGGCCCTGTTGGCGAGCGCCGAAGCTGGCCTGGACAAAGGCGATGGCCGCGGCATGGAAACAACCGAACGTGGCCGCGTGCAGTACCTGGGCGAACACCAGCACCGCCGGGATATCCGCCAGGTTGCCAAGCAACAACCAGCGCAGCGCCGCCAGCAGGAAGCTGGCCAACAGCACCTTGCGCACCGAGCAGCGGGCGAAGATCCGGCTCATGACCATGAACACCAACACTTCGGCCACCACGCCAAGCGCCCACAGCAAGCCGATGGCACCGCGGCTGTAGCCCAGGTGCTCCAGGTGCAGGGTAAGGAAGGTGTAGTACGGCCCATGGCTGAGCTGCATGAGGGCCACGCACACATAGAAGGCCAGTACCCCAGGCGCCCGCACCTGCCTGAGAAAGCCCCCTGCCCCGCGCTGCTCGGCCTGCTCGACGGGTTGCGCATTGGGCACCCAGAGGCTGGCGACGACGATACCGGCCATGATCGCCACCAGCGCCAGCGGGTAGATGTCCAGGCTCAGCCATTCAAACAGGCGCCCGAGGCCCACAACGGCGAGGATGAAGCCGATCGAGCCCCATAGCCGTACCTGGCTGTAACGCGAGGTCTGGCCATGCAGGTGGGCCAGGGTGATCACTTCGAACTGCGGCAGCACCGCGTGCCAGAAGAAGGCGTGCAACGCCATGACCAGCGCCAGCCAGGCGTAGCTCTTGCCGAAGAAGATCAGCGAGAAGGTCGCCAGGGTCGACAGCGCGCCCAGGCGCACGATCAACAGGCGTTGGCCGCTGCGGTCACCGAGCCAGCCCCACAGGTTGGGAGCAACGCAGCGCATGAGCATGGGGATGGCCACCAGTTCGCCGATGCGCGCCGGGGAGAAGCCCAGGTGGTCGAAGTACAGGGCCAGGAACGGCGCGGTGGAGCCGAGCAGGGCGAAGTAGAAGAGGTAGAAGCTGGAGAGACGCCAGTAGGGGATGGAGGACATCGTTCGGCCCTTGGTGATGACCTGTTCCTGCCCTATCGCCGGCAAGCCGGCTCCCACAGGTCCGCTGCAGGACTCAAGCCTGCGGTATTCATGTGGGAGCCGGCTTGCCGGCGATAGGGCCAGCGCAGGCGGATCAGAGCTGGCCCAGTACCGGGGTGCCCACCCTCACTTCGGCATTCTGCGCCCGGTGGCGCAGCAGGTGATCCATCAAGGCGATGGCCATCATCGCCTCGGCGATCGGCGTGGCGCGGATGCCGACGCAAGGGTCGTGGCGGCCTTTGGTGATCACCTCCACCGGGTTGCCATCGACGTCGATGGAACGGCCCGGGGTGGTGATGCTCGAGGTCGGCTTGAGCGCCAGGTGGGCGACGATCGGCTGGCCCGAGGAAATGCCGCCGAGGATGCCGCCGGCGTTGTTGCTGAGGAAGCCCTCGGGCGTCATCTCGTCACGGTGTTCGGTGCCGCGCTGGGCGACACTGGCGAAACCGGCGCCGATCTCCACGCCCTTGACCGCGTTGATGCTCATCAAGGCATGGGCCAACTCGGCGTCGAGGCGGTCGAAGATCGGCTCGCCCAGGCCCGGCATCACGCCTTCGGCGACCACGGTGATCTTCGCCCCCACCGAATCCTGGTCGCGGCGCAGCTGGTCCATGTAGGCCTCGAGCTCCGGCACCTTGTCCGGGTCGGGGCTGAAGAAGGCGTTTTGCTCCACCGACTCCCAGGTCTTGAACGGGATCTCGATCGGCCCGAGCTGGCTCATGTAGCCGCGCACGCGGATGCCCTGGGTGGCCAGGTACTTCTTGGCAATGGCGCCGGCCGCCACGCGCATGGCGGTTTCGCGCGCCGAGCTGCGGCCACCGCCACGGTAGTCGCGGGTGCCGTACTTGTGGTGGTAGGTGTAATCGGCGTGGGCCGGGCGGAACAGGTTCTTGATCGCCGAATAGTCCTTGGACTTCTGGTCGGTGTTGCGAATCAGCAGGCCGATCGAGCAGCCGGTGGTACGGCCTTCGAACACGCCGGAGAGGATCTCCACTTCGTCCGGCTCCTGGCGCTGGGTGGTGTGCCGGCTGGTGCCGGGCTTGCGCCGGTCGAGGTCGTGCTGCAGGTCGGCAAGGGAGATTTCCAGGCCAGGCGGGCAGCCGTCGACAATGGCGACCAACGCCGGGCCATGGCTTTCGCCAGCGGTGGTGACAGTGAACAGCTTGCCGTAGGTATTGCCGGACATGGACGCTCCGCGAATCAGCCTGAAGTGAACGAAAGCGGCAGTATACGGAAAACCGCGTGGCTGTGGTTGCCCAGCGATGGGGCCCGCGAACCTTCACGATGACCCAAGGTCGAATCAGCAACGTCCCACGTAGTACCCCGCCCATGAAGTCGCGCCTCGCCGCCCTGCTCCTGCTGTTCTGCACCTGCCTCGCCCAGGCCGCCCCCACCGTGCTGCAACGCCCCATCGATCTGGACACCGGCCAGGGCGTGCTGCATGGCAGCCTGCTGTTGCCGCAGCAGGCCACGCCGCCCCCGGTGGTGCTGATCATCGCCGGCTCCGGCCCTACCGACCGCGATGGCAACAACCCTGCCGCCGGGCGCATCGACAACCTCAAGCGCCTGGCCCTGCTGCTGGCCAGCGAACACATTGCCAGCGTGCGCTTCGACAAGCGCGGCGTGGCCGCCAGCCAGCCGGCCACCCCCGACGAACGTCACCTCAGCGTCGAGCGCTATGTCGCCGACGTGGTCGCGTGGGGCCGCGCACTCAGGCAGGATCCACGCTTCGGCCCGCTGATCCTGGTCGGCCACAGTGAAGGCGCACTGATCGCCAGCCTCGCCGCGGAACAGGCCGGCGCCAGCGCGGTGATCACCCTGGCCGGCAGCGGTCGGCCGGTGGCAGACGTGCTGCGCGAGCAGCTGGCCCAGCGCCTGCCGCCGGCGCAATTGCCCGCTGGCGTGGCGCTGATCGACCGCTTGCAGGCCGGGCAGACCAGCCTCGACGTGCCCGCGCCGCTGCGCCAGGTGTTCCGCCCCAGCGTGCAGCCGTACTTGATCACCTTGCTGCATCAGGACCCGGCGGCGGCCTTCGCCCGCCTCAAGGTGCCCGCGCTGATCGTCCAGGGGCGTAACGACATCCAGGTAGAGGTAGCCGATGCCGAGCGCCTCAAGGCAGCCAAACCCGACGCGCAACTGGCGCTGATCGACGGCATGAACCATGTGCTGCGCATCAGCCCCCGGGGCATGAGCCAGCAGCGTGACAGCTACCGCAACCCCGAGCTGCCGCTGGCGCGTGAGCTGGGGGAGCGCATCGTTCTGTTCATCCGTGGGTTGCCACAGGCCTGATACCTGTCCTCAGGTATTGACCAGGCCTGCCGATAACGCGGCTGAGAAGGCAGTGATTCGGGGCCCACGCGCCCTGATCGCGGGCAAGCCCATACCTACAAGGGCCTTGTAGGTACCGGCACCCGGCCGCCGTGCACCTGAGGAATCCCTGATGACCGATGCCCCCGCCGCCGAGGCGACCGAAGAACAAGCGCCGGAAAGCGCCCCGCTGCCCTGGGCGGACCTTGCTGCCGAGCACTTCCAACTGCTACGCCTGGCCCCGCTGCCAACTGACCGCAACATCGGCGCGCGTCCGCTGCGCTTCGTCCAGTTCGGCTACGCGGAGCGCCACGACAAGGCCCATAGCCTGTTGCGCATGGAAATCCGCCTGCCTGGGCAGAAGGTGCGCAAGGAACAGAACCATCTGGACATCCGCGTCGACCACGAAACGCGCACGGTGCGCATCGGCGACCCGGCCGGCCTGCAGCTCGAACCGCTCAACCGCGGCCTGGGCCGCTACTTGCTGGCGCAGGCGGTGCAATGGCTGCAGCAGCGCTGCTCGCACTATCGGGTCGAGGGCATGAGCTTGCCCAACAAGGACGCGCTGAACGAAGACACTCGCCTGCGCCGCGACCACGTGCTGCGCGGCGTCGGCCTGGAGGTGGAATACACCGACGGACAACTGCTCAAGGGGCGCCTGGTGGAAACGCCGGTGGGCCAGCTCAAGGGTGGCTGGAACACCGAGAAGGTGCAGCGCGTGGACAACCTCGAGGCCGCCGGGATGTTGCAGCAGGCCGAGCAGAACCTGATGGAGAAGGAAGCGCAGCTGCGCGAGCGTGACGAACGGGTGGCCAAGTACCGCCGCGAAGACAGCGGCCTGCGCTTTACCATCACCTGCCTGGTGGCCTTCGCGGTGTTCCAGGCCGGGTTGCTGATCTGGATCGCCACCCGCTGATATCGCCATCGCGGGGCAAGCCCGCTCCCACGGAGATTGCATTCATCCTGTGGGAACGGGCGCGCAGTCAGACCCGCGCCTTGAACAACTCCTGATGCTGCCGGCACTGTTCGGCCGTCAGCATGAACACGCCGTGCCCACCGCGCTCGAACTCCAGCCAGACGAAGTCCACCTCGGGGTAGAGCGACTCGACGTGCACCTGGCTGTTGCCCACTTCCACGATCATCAGGCCTTTGTCGGTCAGATGGTCGGCCGCCTCGGCCAGCATGCGCCGCACCAGGTCCAGGCCATCGTTGCCACAGGCCAGGCCCAATTCGGGCTCATGGTGGTATTCGGCCGGCATGTCGCCGAAGTCTTCGGCATCAACGTACGGTGGGTTGGACAGGATCAGGTCGAAGCGCTGCCCCGGCAGCCCGGCGAAGCCATCGCCCTGCACGGTGTACACACGCTCCTCAAGGCCATGGCGCTCAATGTTCTGGTTAGCCACCGCCAATGCGTCGAAGGACAGGTCGGCCAGCACCACTTCGGCGTCCTGGAACACATCGGCGGCAACGATGCCGATGCAGCCGGAACCGGTGCACAGGTCGAGAATGCGCGCAGGCTCGGCGGCCAGCCAGGGCTCGAAGCGCTTTTCGATCAACTCGCCGATGGGCGAGCGCGGCACCAGCACGCGCTCGTCGACAATGAACGACATGCCGCAGAACCAGGCCTCGCCCAGCAGGTAGGCGGTCGGTACCCGCTCGTCGATACGGCGTTTGAGCAAGTGCTGTAGACGTACCCGCTCGTCATCCTCGAGTGCGCAGTCCAGATAGCTGTCGGCCACCTCCCAGGGCAGGTGCACCGCACCGAGCACCAGCAGGCGGGCTTCGTCCCAGGCATTGTCGGCGCCATGGCCGAAGAACAGGTCATGCTCATGGAAGCGGCTGACCGCCCAGCGGATGTGGTCGCGCAGGGTGCGCAGGCGGGATGTGATCACGGGGTACTCCTTTTCTGACAGGACGAAAGTCTAACAGCCCACACCACACAAATGTTCGCTCCTATGGCCGAATGGATAGCCACAAGCCAGTAACCACGCCGCCTGCGCTGTCAACCATTCACATTGGCGCCAAGGCAAGGGAGAATAGGTACACAAAAGCCCTACCCAAGGAGCCCTTGATGTCCGTTCCAACCACGATGTTCCGCCTCACTGGCCGCGACTACCCGCCGGCCAAGCTGAGCCAAGCCAGCCTGATCGTCATCGATGCGCAGAAGGAGTACCTGAGCGGTCCGCTGGCGCTGTCGGGCATGGACGAGGCCGTGGCGAACATTGCCAGGTTGCTCGACGCCGCCCGCAAGGCCGGTCGCCCGATCATCCATGTCCGCCACCTCGGTACCGTTGGCGGCCGTTTCGATCCGCAGGGCCCGGCGGGCGAGTTCATTCCCGGGCTGGAGCCGCGCGAAGGTGAGGTGGTGATCGAGAAACGCATGCCCAACGCCTTCAAGAACACCAAGCTGCACGAGACCCTGCAGGCCTTCGGCCCGCTGGACCTGATCGTCTGCGGTTTCATGAGCCACTCCAGCGTCAGCACCACGGTGCGTCGCGCCAAGGACTATGGTTATCGCTGCACCCTGGTCGAAGATGCCTCTGCGACCCGTGACCTGGCCCTGAAGGACACCGTGATCCCCGCCGCGCAGATCCACCAGTGCGAGATGGCCGTGATGGCCGACAATTTCGCCTGCGTCGCGCCCACTACCAGCCTGGTCTGAACCACGACCGCCCGGCGGACGGGCGGAACCTCAAGATGACCCGCAGGTCGAAATCCGGATCAGCACCACCCGATCCTGAGGAATTCGAATGAAGCTCAAAGGCAGTTTCGATGCCAAGCGCCTGCGCCAGCGTGAGCCGAGCAACTGGGGCGCGCGCATCGCCGCAGCACTCTCGGTACTGCTGGCCACCTTGGGCATCCTGCTGGCCATGGCCGGCTTCGCCGGTTTGCTGGGCAACTACGCCGCCCTGGCCGAACTCAATGCCAACCGTCCATTGTCGGCAACACTGACCGTCGTCGGGCTGGCGCTGCTGTACTTCGGCGTGCGCCTGTGGCGGCGCAGCCGTATCCGCCTGCGCCGCGGGCGCGAGCTGAACCTGTCGCCGCACCTGATGAAGAAACACGACTGACGCGCCGAGAGCGGGGCCAGGCTTGCCCCGCGATGACAGTCGCGTAAACTACGCCGCCCACGTGGAGGCACCATGCAAGACGACGACTTTTCCCTCTTCCGCAGCCAAGTGCAGGGCGTCAAGCCGATCAAGCACGATCGCGCCGAAGTCGGCAAACCCAAGGCCGACCGCAAGCAACTGGCAGGCCTGCGCCAGGCGGCGACCATCCGCAGCGACCAGACGCTGGTGATCGACGGCCTCTCCGACCAGTTCGTCATCGACGTCGGCGCCGAGGATGAGCTGATGTGGCGGCGTGACGGCGTGCAGGAAAGCCAGCTACGCAAGCTCAAGCTCGGCCAGATCGCCTTCGAGGGCAGCCTCGACCTGCACGGCATGAGCGTCGAGAAGGCCCGCGAGACGCTGTGGGCCTTCATCGCCGAAGCGACCAAGCTGGAAGTGCGCTGCGTGCGGGTCACCCACGGCAAGGCCGCGCGCCTGGACGGCAAGCGTCCGATGATCAAGAGCCACGTCAACACCTGGCTGCGCCAGCACCCGCAGGTGCTCGGTTTCACCTCTTGTCAGGCTCGCCACGGCGGCACCGGCGCGGTCTACGTGATGCTCAAGCGAACCATGCTCGAAGGGCGCGACGAGTGACATCGCGCTTGCAGCGCCGCCGTCGCCGCCGTACCCTTCGCCTTTGCGAAATTTTCCACAGGTAGATCCATGTCCCTGGAACAGAACTACACCGCGATCCTCAGCCAGATCGGCGAGGATGTCTCCCGCGAAGGCCTGCTCGACACGCCCAAGCGGGCTGCGAAGGCCATGAAATACCTTTGCCGCGGTTATGAGCAAACCCTGGAAGAAGTGACCAACGGCGCGTTGTTCACCTCCGACAACAGCGAAATGGTGCTGGTCCGGGATATCGAGCTGTATTCGATGTGCGAACACCACATGCTGCCGTTCATCGGCAAGGCCCATGTGGCCTACCTGCCCAAGGGCAAGGTGCTGGGCCTTTCGAAGGTGGCGCGGATCGTCGACATGTACGCCCGCCGCCTGCAGATCCAGGAAAACCTTAGCCGCCAGATCGCCGAGGCCGTGCAGCAGGTGACCGGCGCCGCAGGCGTGGCGGTGGTGATCGAGGCCAAGCACATGTGCATGATGATGCGCGGTGTCGAAAAGCAGAACTCGACCATGCTCACCTCGGTGATGCTCGGCGAGTTCCGCGAGAACGCCGCCACCCGCAGCGAGTTCCTCAGCCTGATCAAGTGATCGGCCTGTGTTCCGAGCCGACCCCCTGGGGTCGGCTTTTTCATTTCAGGAGTTGCCCATGATCGTCAAAGCCCTGCGGGTCGGCCTCGGCCAGCTTATCGTGTTCGGCGACTGGATCAGCCGCCCGGCAAAAAAGAAGCGCGATGCCGCGGCCCAGGCCCAGGTCGAACAGCAGGCCAAGGGCCTGGTGCTGTACCAGTTCCACGCCTGCCCCTTCTGCGTGAAGACTCGTCGCACCCTGCACCGCCTCAATGTCCCGGTGGCACTGCGCGATGCGAAGAACGACGCGCAGCATCGTCAGGCGCTGCTGGAAGGCGGTGGCCGGGTGAAAGTGCCGTGCCTGCGGATCGAGGAACAAGGCGAGGTGACCTGGATGTACGAGTCCAAGGACATCATTGCTTACCTGGACAAGCGTTTCGCCGCGGTCTGACAAATCACCATCGCGGGGCCAGCCTGCTCCCAGGGGTGCTGGCTGGCGTGGGAGCGGGCTTGCCCCGCGATGACGCCGGTCAATCCACCATCGGCACATGCCGAGGATGACTGGCCACCCGCGCCAACCAGGCCTGCACCGCCGGGTAAGGCGCCAGGTCGAAACCGCCCTGATGCGCCACATGGGTATAGGCGTACAACGCCACGTCGGCGATCGAGTACTGCTCGCCGACAAGGTAAGGCGTCATTTCCAGCTGCCTGTTCATTACCTTGAGCGCCTTGTAGCCGCCCTTGTGCAGCCCCCTGTACTCCTCCAGTCGCTCTTGCGGCAGCCCCAGGTAGAACTGGATGAACCGCGCCACGGCGATGTAGGGCTCATGGCTGTACTGTTCGAAGAACTGCCATTGCAGCACCTGGGTGCGCAGCCGCGGCGCGCTGGGCAGGAACTCGCTGCCATCGGCCAGGTAGTTGAGAATCGCGTTGGACTCCCACAGGCAGGTGCCGTCCTCGAGCTTGAGCACCGGCACCTTGCCGTTGGGGTTCATGGCCAGGAACTCGGGCGTTTCCGTCTCACCCTTGAGAATATCCACCGGGTGCCACTCATACGGGCGGTCGAGCAGGCTGAGCATCAGCTTGACCTTGTAGCAGTTGCCCGACTGGTAATCCCCATACACCTTGTACATCGCCCCTCCCCTCTCACGCAGTTGCGTAGTAATGGCCCATAGTTGGCGACTGTACGGCTAAATGCAATGCCTGCTGTATGGCAAGGATCACGCCATGGCACGGTAGCCTGAAAAAACTGCTTACACCTGCACAAGGAATGCCCTATGACCGATGCCACCTCAGCGCGCCTGCGGCCGCTGGCGGACAGCTCGCCGTCGGCGATCGTCGCCGGCTTCATCGCCATGCTCACCGGCTACACCAGTTCGCTGGTGCTGATGTTCCAGGCTGGCCAGGCGGCCGGTCTTACCAGCGCGCAGATTTCCTCATGGATCTGGGCCCTGTCGATCGGCATGGCAGTGTGCAGCATCGGCCTGTCGCTGCGCTACCGCACGCCGATCACCGTGGCCTGGTCGACACCCGGCGCGGCACTACTGATCACCAGCCTTGGCGGGGTGAGCTACGGCGAAGCGATCGGCGCCTACATCACCTGCGCCGTGCTGGTATTGATCTGCGGCCTGACCGGCAGTTTCGAGCGCCTGGTGCGGCGCATTCCCGCCTCCCTGGCCTCGGCCCTGCTGGCCGGCATCCTGTTCAAGATCGGCAGCGAGATCTTCGTTGCCGCTCAACATCGCACGCTGCTGGTGCTGGGCATGTTCTTCAGCTACCTGCTGGTCAAGCGCCTGTCGCCGCGTTACTGCGTGCTGGCCGCGCTGCTGGTTGGCACCGCGCTGTCCGGCGCCCTGGGTCTGCTGGACTTCAGCGGCTTCCAGCTGGAAGTCGCAACCCCGGTGTGGACCACGCCGAGCTTCTCGCTGGCGGCGACCATCAGCATCGGCATCCCGCTGTTCGTGGTGGCCATGACCTCGCAGAACATGCCCGGCGTCGCCGTGCTACGCGCTGACGGCTACCAGGTGCCGGCTTCGCCGCTGATCTCGGCCACCGGCTTCGCCTCGCTGCTGCTGGCGCCGTTTGGCTCCCACGGGGTCAACCTGGCGGCGATCAGCGCGGCGATCTGCACTGGGCCGCATGCCCATGAAGACCCGGCCAAGCGCTACACGGCGGCGGTCTGGTGCGGGATTTTCTACGGCATCGCCGGCATCTTTGGCGCCACCCTGGCGGCGCTGTTCGGTGCCCTGCCCAAGGAGCTGGTGCTGTCGATCGCGGCGCTGGCGCTGTTCGGTTCGATCATGAACGGCTTGAGCGTGGCCATGGGCGAGGTGCGCGAGCGCGAGGCGGCCCTGATCACCTTCATGGTCACAGCGTCGGGCTTCACCCTGTTCTCGATCGGCTCGGCGTTCTGGGGGATCGTGGCGGGGGTGCTGACCTTGCTCATACTCAGCCCGCGCAAGAGCTGAGACAGGCACAGGCAATCACAAGCGGAAATGCCCCACCATCCCCTTCAAGTCATTGCCCAACTGCGCCAGCTCGACGCTTGAACGGGCATTGTCCTCCATCGCCAGTGCCGCTTGGTCGGCACTACCGCGAATCTGCGTAACGCTGCGGCTGATCTCCTCGGCCACCGAGCTCTGCTGCTCGGCCGCCGCGGCGATCTGCTGGTTCATCTGCTGGATCAACGACACCGCCGCCGCAATGCTGCCCAGGGCGCTCTCGGTCTGCAGCGTGTCGGCCACCGCCAGGCGCACCAGTTCGGTACTGCCGCGGATCTGCATCACCGACTGCTGGGCATTGCCGCGCAGGCTGGCGACCAGGCGCTCGATCTCCTCGGTGGACTGCCGGGTGCGCCGCGCCAAGGCGCGCACTTCGTCGGCCACCACCGCGAATCCGCGCCCCTGCTCCCCGGCCCGCGCCGCCTCGATCGCGGCATTGAGCGCCAGCAGGTTGGTCTGCTCGGCCACGCTCTTGATCACCTCGAGCACGTCACCGATCGTATGGATCTCGGCACTGAGGCTGTCGATGCCGCTGCTGGCGGTTTCGGCGGCCTGCGCCAGTTGCTCGATGCGCTGCATGCTTTGACGCACCACCTGCTGCCCCGAGCCGACCTTGTCGTCGGCTGCCTGGGCCGCCTGGGCTGCCTGCTCGGCGTTGCGCGCCACATCGTGCACGGTCGCGGTCATCTGCTGCATGGCGGTGGCCACCTGCTCGGTCTCGTCCTTCTGGCTACCGACTTCGCGGTTGGTCTGCTCGGTGACCGCCGACAAGGCCTGGGCACTGCCGGCCAACTGGTCGATACCTTGCTGCAAGCCACTGACGATACCGGACAAGCCCTCGGCCATCTGCTGCATGGCCTGCAACAGCTGGCCGACCTCGTCGGCGCGCGGCGGCGCGGCCTCGATACCCAGCTCGCCTGCGGCAATGCGCCGGGCCCGGCTGATCACCCGCTTGAGCGGCGCGACCACGGCGCGGGTGATCAGCCAGGCCGCCAGCACGCCTACCAGCAGCGCCAGCGCCGTGGCCGCAACAATGGCGACGGCGTTGCGTGCCAGTTCGGCCTGCATGGCCTGCTCCTGATCGGCATACACCTGGTCGACACGCGCGGTAACCTGCTCGGCACGCGCCTGCAACTGGTCCTTGATGCCCCGCTCCTGGCCCAGCAGGTCGGTGTACTCATTGAGCTTTTCGGAGAAACTGCCGATGTGCCCGGCCACTTCGCCCAGCACGCTCTGGTAGCCGGCATCGGCGACCGAAGCCTTGAGCTGGTCCACCAGGGTCGCCGCTTCGACGGTCTGGGCGATGCGCCCCCCGGTGCTAGCTTCGCCACCCTTGCGGCTCTGCTCCAGGCGCACCCGGGCCTCGTCCATGGCCTGTAGCATCAGCCGCGACACCTGCGCCACCTGCCCGGCCTGTTCCAGGAACCCACCGCCCTGCTGACCCTGGGACTGCTTGAGGGTATAGGTGCCATCGTCGGCCAGGCCGGCCTGCAGCACATCGAGGTTGTTGGCCACGCTCGACACCGACCAGCTGGCCATGTCCAGCGCCAGCTCCTTGGCCTGCACCGCCTGGACGAATTGGTCGAAAGCTTGCCCATAGGCATTGAGATCGGCCTCGGTCGAGGCCAGTGCTGGCACGGCCCGGGCCCGCTCCACAAGCCCCAGCAGCCCCGTGCGCAGGGCCTCGGCCTCCTTGATGTCCGAGCGCAGGGCGAAGGCCTGTTCGTGCTGGCGCAGCTTCAACAGGTCGGTATTGAACTGAGCCATCTGCCGCAGCCCATCGAAGCGCTGGCCGACATTGGCCAGGGCGTACACGCCGATGGCGGCCACCACCAGGGTGAGCAGCAACACCAGGGCGAAGCCCAGGCCGAGCTTGCGCGCCATGCCCAGGTTGGCCAGTACACCGTGCTTGGTCGCCGCCATCACCATTCCCCTCGCCTTGTCGGACTTTACCGACAGCAAGAGTGACAATGGCGCCGACCCCGTCACAAGAGCCAGACGCACCAATGGTGTCATTTAGCTATGAGCGTGTCGCTTTCAGACTGCCAGAGGTCGCCCCGCATGCCGGAAGAACGCCTCGGCCCGCGAATCCTGCCCATAGGCGACATTGATGCGCAGCCATTCACTGGCCCGCCCCTGCGGATCGAAGGCACTGCCCGGGGTAAGCAGCACCGCGTGCTCCAGCGCCAGCCGCTCCAGTTCGGCGAAGTCGCGCCCCGGCACCCGGCCCCAGACGAACATGCCGCCGACGGGTTCGCAAAATACCTCCCAGCCGCAGGCCTCCAGTAGCCCCAGCGTCCTCGCCCGGTGCTGGCCCAGGCGCAGCCGCAGGCGCTGCACGCTCTTGCGGTAACTACCGTTGGCGAGCATCTGCCCGACTACCTGCTCGGCAAAGCGCGAGGTGCCAATGCCCGCGACCATCTTCAATTCGGCCAGACGCGCCACCAGGGGCGGATCGGCCACCACATAGCCGACCCGCAGCGAACTGCTGAGGGTCTTCGAGAAGCTGCCCAGGTAGATCACCCGTTGCTCGCTGTCGAGGGTAGCCAGCCGTGCCGCCGGCCCGTCCTGGAAGTCGGCATAGAGGTCATCCTCGACAATCCGCAGGTCATGCCCGCGGGCCAGCTCCAGCAGGCGATGGGCGACCTTGGGCGTCAGGCTGGTGCCGGTCGGGTTCTGGTACAGGCTGTTGATGAACAGGCAGCGCGGCCGGTGTTCGGCGAGCAACTGCTCGAGTACTTCCAAATCTGGGCCACTGGCAGTGCGCGGTACCTCGAGCATGCGCACGCCGTGCAGGCGCAGCAGGTTGTAAAGGTTGTAGTAACCGGGCCGTTCCACCAACACCGTGTCGCCCGGCGCCAGCAAGGTCCGCACCAGCAGGTCGAGGGCATGGCTGGCCCCCTGGGTGGTGACGATACGCTCAGGTTCCGCGACGATATCCAGCCGCGCCAGCCCTTTGTGCAGTTGCAGGCGCAGGCTCGCCAGGCCTTGGGGCGGGCAGTAGTCGAACAGTGCTTCGGGCGCGCCACGGCTGACCTGGCGGATGGCCTGGGCCAGTTCAGCCTCGGCTCGCCAGGCCACGGGCAGCCAGCCGCAGCCGAGCTTGAGCAGTTGCTCGTGCCCTTCGCGAAACTGCCGCCAGCTGCCGTCGATCGCCTCGCCCCACGGCTCGCCGGGATCGGGTCGCAGGCCCGGCTTGCGCTCGGCGACGAAGAACCCGGCACCGTGCCGTGCCTCCAGCCAGCCGCTGGCCACCAGCCGGTCGTAGGCTTCGATCACGCACGAAGCACTGACCGCCTGGGCCTTGGCCAATGTGCGGATCGATGGCAGGCGTGCACCCGGGCGCAAGCGCTGCCGAGTGATCCAGGCCTGCAACTGCTCGGTCAGCTGCTGGACCAAGGGCGTGGGGAGAGCGCGATCAAGATTGAAGTGCATGGCAAGTGTTCGCTTATTTCAGGCAAACAGTTAAACACAAATCCGTCCTGGGTGTACCTTGGCGAACAGCCACCCAGGGCCGATGCTGACGCAATCGATCCTGCGGAAACCATCCATGCCCACTCGCCACGCCCCGGCCCTGCTGGCCTTCGCCCTGTGCCTGATCACCCTCGCCGTCAATCTCCAGGCCCCGCTGTACATCACCTACGCCGACCTCTCCGGGCAAGGCGCCGCGGCGACCGCCGTGGCTTTCTCCGGCTACGTGCTCGGTGTATTGCCAGTGCTGCTGGCCCTCGGCGCCCTGGCCGACCGGGTCGGGCGACGCCCGTTGATCCTGGTCGCACTCGCCCTGTCGATGATCGCCACCTTGATCATGCTGCTGTCCCCCAGCCTGGCCTCCCTGGGCGTGGCGCGCTTGTTCCTGGGCCTGGGCACCGGCCTGGCCTCGGCCACGGCCACCGCCTACATGAGCGAGCTGATGGCACCCGGTGAAAGTGACCGCGCCGCGACCTGGGTCACCGCCAGCACCTCCCTGGGTTTTGGCCTGGGCGCGGCGCTGACCAGCCTGTGCCTGCTGCGCGGGCCGACACTCACTCCGGGCAGTTTCCATTTGCAGCTGATACTGGCCGCCGCGGCCCTGGTGCTGGTCTGGCGCTTGCCAGACCCACACCCGACGCAAAGCAGCGCCATGCTGCGCCTGCCCTACTATCCCAGCGGCAGCCTGGCCTATGGCCTGGCGATCCTGCTGGCCTGGGCCTGTGTCGGGCTGGTCATCGCCTTGCTGCCGGGAATCCTGCGCCAGCACGGTCTGAGCGCCTGGTCGGGGTTCTCGATCTTCTGCGTGATCAGCTGCGGCTTGCTGTTCCAGCCGCTGGCCCGGCGCATGGCCAGTGCCCGGGCGACCTTGCTCGGGCTGCTGATCCTGCCGTGCAGCTACGCGCTGCTGGCCTGGGGCGCCGACAGCGGCAACCTGGCGGGCGTTTTGCTGGGCGCCGTGGCCGCCAGCAGCGCCTGTTATGGCTTTATCTACCTGGGCGGGCTGGCGGCGGTGAACAAGTTGGCCGGCCAAGAAAAAACCCGGGCCAGTGCCGGGTTCTTCCTGCTGGCCTACCTGGGGTTCAGCCTGCCGGTGATCTTTACCGGGCTGCTCAGTGATCGGCTGGGGCCGCGGCTGGCCTTGATCGTATTTGGTGGTGTGTTGCTGCTGGGCTGCGCGGCGGTGGCGCTGGCCCTGTGGCTGGCCTCGGTCAGATCGCCAGCGCGCCCCCGTCGACCGTCAGGCTGTGCCCCGTCGTGAAGGCCGCGCCATCGCTGCACAGGTACAGCACCGCGCTGGCGATCTCCTCGACCTTGCCGATGCGCCCGACCGGGTGCATCGCCGCAGCGAACTCGGCCTTGCGCGGGTCGGCCTCGTAGGCGCGGCGAAACATGTCGGTATCGATCACCGCCGGGCACACCGCGTTAACCCGGACGCCCTTCTTCGCGTACTCGATGGCCGCCGACTTGGTCAGGCCAATCACCGCATGCTTGGACGCCGCATAGATGCTCATCTTTGGCGCCGCCGACAGGCCGGCCACCGAGGCCGTGTTGACGATAGCGCCACCGCCTTGGGCCAGCAGCAGGGGCAGTTGATACTTCATGCACAGCCAGACGCCCTTGACGTTGACGCCCATGATCGCGTCGAACTCCGCCTCGCTGCCCTCCGCCAACCGCCCCTTCTCGATTTCGATGCCGGCATTGTTGAAGGCGTAGTCGAGCCGGCCATAGGCCTTGATGACCTGCTCGTGCAATTGCCGCACATCTTTATCACGGGTAACGTCGCAGGCGATGAACAACGCTTCACCACCACTCTGGCGGATCAGCGCAACGGTGGCTTCGCCACCATTCGCATCAAGGTCGGCCACCACCACCTTGAGCCCCTCGGCGGCAAACGCCTGGGCCGTCGCCCGGCCGATACCCGCTGCGCCACCGGTGACCAGGGCAACCTGGCCGGAGAAAGTCATGCTCATCACTGGCTCCTGCAAAAGGATGGGAAGTCGTGGCCGAGTCTAGTCACGGCAATGCAGGGCTGGGCAGCATCATCAAGGGCACGGTTGGACTACTATCGTTCGCGGTGATCTTGCGTGACGCGGCCCATTCAACCCGCCGATCATCCCCCCTCACACTCGTTCAGGAGAACTCGCCATGCCCCACACCAACCGCCGTTTCCTGCTGACCAAGCGCCCGGTCGGCGCCGTGCGCCGTGACGACTTCACCTATGAGCAGGCCCCTGCCGACGAGCCAGGCGAAGGCCAGGTGCTGGTGAAAAACCTCTACCTGTCCCTGGACCCCGCCATGCGCGGCTGGATGAACGAAGGCAAGTCGTATATCCCCCCGGTGGGCCTGGGCCAGGTGATGCGCGCACTCGGCGTGGGCGAAGTGGTCAGCTCCAAGCACCCGGACTACAAGCCCGGCGACCATGTCAGCGGCGCCCTCGGCGTGCAGGACTACTTCACCGGAGAACCCCAGGGCCTGCACAAGATCGACCCGCGCCTGGCCCCCTTGCCGCGCTACCTGTCGGCACTGGGCATGACCGGCATGACCGCCTACTTCGCCCTGCTCGATGTCGGCCAGCCCAAAGCCGGCGAAACCGTGGTGATCTCCGGCGCCGCCGGCGCGGTCGGCAGCATTGCCGGGCAGATCGCCAAGCTCAAGGGTTGCCGCGTGGTCGGCATTGCCGGTGGCGCGCAGAAGTGTCAGTACCTGCTGGATGAACTGGGCTTCGACGGGGTCATCGACTACAAGGCCGAAGACGTGCTCGCCGGGCTCAAGCGCGAATGTCCCAAGGGCGTGGATGTGTACTTCGACAACGTCGGCGGCGACATCCTCGACGCGGTGCTGTCGCGCCTGAACTTCAAGGCCCGGGTGGTGATCTGCGGCGCCATCAGCCAATACAACAACAAGGAAGCGGTCAAGGGCCCGGCCAACTACCTGGCGCTGCTGGTCAACCGCGCGCGCATGGAAGGCTTCGTGGTGATGGACTACGTCAAGGAGTACGGCAAGGCCGCGCAGGAAATGGCCGGCTGGTTGGCCAGTGGCAAGGTGAAGAGCAAGGAAGATGTGGTGGAAGGGCTGGAAACCTTCCCCGAGACGCTGCTCAAGCTGTTCAGCGGGGAGAACTTCGGCAAGCTGGTGCTGAAAGTCTGATCATTGCGGGCTGCGCTCACGCGCAGCCCACACTCGCGGCCTCTCGAATCAACCGCGAATCTCAGCCACCACCGCAGCCAACGCCTGGGCTGGGTCCGCCGCCTGGCTGATCGGACGCCCGATCACCAGGTAGTCGGAACCGGCGTCCAGTGCCTGGCGGGGGGTCAGGATCCGGCGCTGGTCGTCCTGGGCACTGCCTGCCGGGCGGATACCCGGGGTCACCAGTTGCAGCGACGGATGCGCCGCCTTCAGTGCCGGAGCCTCCAGCGCCGAGCACACCAGGCCGTCCATGCCGGCCTTCTGCGCCAGCGCCGCCAGGCGCAGCACCTGCTCCTGCGGGTCGACATCCAGGCCGATACCGGCCAGATCCTCACGCTCCATGCTGGTCAGCACGGTCACGCCGATCAGCAGCGGCTGTGGACCGCTGCGCTTGGCTAGCTCTTCGCGGCAGGCCGACATCATGCGCAGGCCACCGGAGCAGTGCACATTGACCATCCACACGCCCATCTCGGCCGCGGCCTTGACCGCCATGGCGGTGGTGTTGGGGATATCGTGGAACTTGAGGTCGAGGAACACTTCGAAGCCCTTGCTGCACAGGGTTTCGACGATGCCCGCGGCGCTGCTGGTGAACAGTTCCTTGCCCACCTTGACCCGGCACAGGGCGGGGTCGAGCTGGTCGGCCAGCTTCAGGGCGGCGTCACGGGTGGGGAAATCCAGGGCGACGATCAGGGGCGTCTGGCAGGCGGACATGGGCAGGGTCTCTTGGCAAGTCGTAAACGGCGCGCATTGTAAACGATGCGGGAGCGCAGCGGGGGAAGGTGTGATCGCGAATTAACCGGCGATCATTACAGCCCTATAATTGAACCAAAGTCGCCAAGTTTTACTCGATAATACAGGTACGGCCTACACGCCGTATGAAGGAGAGCGCCATGCCCTGGTATGCCTGGTTGATTCTGTTGGTAGCGATTGGCTCCATCGTTGGAGGACTGATGCTGCTGCGGGATACCGCGAAGAAATTGCCACTGACGGAAGAACAGTTGAGAAGGGTTCACGAACGCAATGCAGAGATGGATGCCAAGGAAGCGCAAGACCGCTGAAGATGGACAGAAAAAGGCCGGTCACTGGAACCGGCCTTGTACTTGTGCTGTCAGTTCACTGTCAGCTTGTCGCGATTGCGCTCCAGAAGGAGAGAGCCGATACCCTTCACTTCCAGCAGTTCGTCAACGGATGCGAAGTTACCATCCTCTTCCCGGTAGGCCACGATAGCTTCGGCCTTGGTCTTGCCGATGCCCTGCAAGGCTTGATGCAACAGGCTCGCACTGGCCGTGTTGATGTCCACCTTGGCGGAATCGCCAGTAACCTGATTCGCGACGACCAGTGGCGTCGGGGTGCTGGCTGCAGACGGCGTGACCGGTGCGGCGTGGAGAGACAGGGACAGCGAGGCGAAAATCGGCAGCAGCAGACAGGACAGCAGTTTTTTTCTCATCAGGGACACTCCTTTAGTTTCAGACTCGGCAAGCAACGTTTCCCTCGTTGCGGGAATAAAGCTAGCCAATTGCCGAGCCTGGCGAAAGTGCAGGCGTGCCCTTCAAGCATTTCCAGATTTGACCGGATCCATGCAAGGCCAAGGATCCGGGGAGAACACCAACAAAAAACCCGACTTTCGCCGGGCTTCATGATGTTACAGCAAGTGTGGAATCAGGCGCTAGATCGCGAATTCCTGCATCGAACTGGCTACCGCACTGATGATATGCAGCAGTGCGTAGAGGCCGAACAACGCCGCGACAGCCATGGGCCATTCCATGCCGAGGCCGAAATAGGCGCCAGCAACGGCGACGAAGCAGTTGAAAATGTGCTTGCGCACGATGAAGAAATACAGGGCTCCCACCGGAACCGCCAACAACCAGGAAACGTCCCAGTAACTGGCAGCACCACCAACGATGCAGAAGAATTGGGTCAGCACCAATGTAGCGAGCACAGGGAGACGAGCGAATCTCACCTTGCTCATGAATTCGAAACCGTTCAAAACAACTGCCCCCATCCCCAGATGCACAAAATGTGCGCATGAAGTTACCCGACCGAGTGGCCGACCCCGGCAGGCAAGTACTTGAAGCACAGCATGATGGCACGGAGACTAGCAGATAGCCATAACAGTGGCATGAAAAAGCTTACAAATAGCCATCACGCTACACAAGACGTGTCTACCATCATGTGGCAGGTGCGATGTACCCATGATTTGTGTTAAAAGCTAAATCTTTATCCCTCTGACGCTCCCTGCGCCGCATCCATGTCCAATACCCCTTCCACGGCCTTCACGCTCGCCCCTGAACAGCCCGTTCCCGCTCCAACAGTGCTGCGCCTGCCTGCCAACCTGAACGGCAGGGACTTTGTCGTGGGCGACGTGCACGGGCATTTCGAGATACTTGGGGCCTTGCTTGAAAAGGTCGGATTCAATCCGGAAGTGGACCGAGTGCTGTGTACCGGCGACTTGGTGGATCGCGGTCCCTACTCCGATGCCGTGATCGATTGGCTGGCACAGAGCTGGTTATTTTCAGTGCGCGGTAACCATGAGCAGATGGTGCTGGATCACTTTGCCGGCACCGGGGATGCGCCACGTCATAGCCGCAACGGTGGCGACTGGTTCTATCGGCTGCCGGACGCTCGACAACGCCTGATTCATCAAGCCATCCAGCGCATGCCGGTTGCCCTGGAAATCGCCCTGCCGGGCGGGCAGCGTATCGGCGTGATCCACGCCGAATCACCGTACTGGGAAGAGAACATGAGCTGGGACGACGCCATGGCGCTATTGGAAACCCCCCAGCAACAAGGCCATGACCATGCGCTTAAACAGGCCGTCTACGCCAGGGGTCGCATAAATGGCATGCAGGATAAGCCCGTTGCTGGTGTTAAAACGCTGTACGTTGGCCACTCTACCGTAGCCGCGGTGTCTCGTCTGGGGAATGTCGTCTATGTCGATACGGGCTGCTCGTTCGCAGACGGGCACCTCACTGCAGTGGAACTGCCAGGTCAGAACATCCACGATACCCGGTCATGAGCTGGCGACGCGCTGTCACGACTCGGAATGATGATGTAGATAGATCCAGTCGACGATTCCGCCTTCCGGCATGTACCCGCTGACAGAACCTCGCAGCATGTCCCGTACCTGATCGTAATCATCTTCACCCAGGGCTCGCAGCAAGCTCGCCAGGAAAGTCTTGAGCGAGTCCCAGGCCAAGTGGTCCTCATTGGCCGCCAGGATCATCGGATGCAGGGTGTCTGCCACGTTGTCGCCGATCAGCAGTTCTTCGTACAATTTCTCGCCGTGGCGCAATCCGGTGAATTCAATGGCGATGTCACCGCCGGGATTATCGGCCGAGCGCACGCTTAGCCCGGACAGGTGGATCATCTTTTCCGCCAGTTCGGCAATCTTGACCGGCTCCCCCATATCCAGCACGAATACATCGCCGCCCTGCCCCATCGATCCCGCCTGAATCACCAACTGGGCAGCCTCGGGGATAGTCATGAAGTAGCGGGTGATATTGGGGTGGGTAACGGTGAGCGGCCCGCCAGCCTTGATCTGCTTGTGGAACAAGGGGATCACCGAGCCCGAGGACCCCAGCACGTTACCGAAGCGCACCATCGTGAAACGGGTCTTGTTGACCCTCGCGACGTTGTCCGGATCGTCGAAGAGGACCGGAGCAATCTCCTTGCTCAAGGCTTGCAGGATCATTTCCGCCAGGCGCTTGCTGCTACCCATGACATTGGTCGGTCGGACCGCCTTGTCCGTCGATACCAGCACGAAATTCGCAACCTGTGCGCTCAACGCCGCCTGGGCGGTGGCCAGCGTACCGATCACGTTGTTGTAGAGACCTTCGGCAATGTTGTGCTCGACCATGGGTACGTGCTTGTACGCGGCGGCATGGTAGACGGTGTCGATCTTCCAGCGGCTCATCAGGTGATGCATCTGTGCCTGGTTGCGTACCGAGCCGAGAACAGGCAGAAGCTGCGTACGCGGGGAGCTCAATGGCAGTTGCCGCTCCAGCTCCGACAGGATGCTGTAGAGATTGAACTCGCTGTGTTCGAACAGCAGCAGCAGCTCCGGCTTGAGCGCGAGAATCTGGCGGGACAGTTCCGATCCGATGGAGCCACCCGCACCGGTGATCATGACCCGCTGCCCGGTCACGCAGCGCTCGAGCAGCTCACTCTGGGCCGGTACCGAGTCACGTCCGAGCAGGTCGGCGATATCCACTTCCTGCAGGTCGTCCACTTTGACCCGACCACT
This sequence comes from Pseudomonas soli, assembly GCF_021283165.2. Classification (NCBI taxonomy): domain Bacteria; kingdom Pseudomonadati; phylum Pseudomonadota; class Gammaproteobacteria; order Pseudomonadales; family Pseudomonadaceae; genus Pseudomonas; species Pseudomonas soli. The sequence goes on along the minus strand of NZ_CP128543.1, from coordinate 1,802,390 downwards.
GGCCAAGTCCATGAACCCCGGAATACTGCGCACATGCACCGCCAGGCTCTCGAGGTAGCCGAGGATTTCCCGGCGCCTTGAGCGGCTGGCGGAAGGAATGGCCAAGAGTACTTCCTCAGCACCCGTGAGGCCGATCATCCGGCGAATATGGCTTGGCTTGTACACTGGCAGGCCAGAGATCACCCGATTGGCGATACCCGGGTCATCGTCGATGAACGCCACGGGTACCATCACCCGACTCATTCGCAAGGCGGCGACCAGCTGGTTGCCCGCTGCGCCAGCGCCGTAGATGGCAACCTTGGGCAGGTCACTGGTGCGGGTCACGAATGGCATGGACAAACCCGCACCCGCCCAGTCGCCGAGGAAGTACTGGCGCACCGCGAGCCGCAACCCACCAACCATGACCAGCATCAACCACCAGTAATTGAAGATAATGGAACGGGGCACCAGTGTTTGATGATTGCTATACCAGTAGATCACGACGCCAAGCATCAAGGATGCCAGGCTGACCGCCTTGAAGATCGAAACCAGCGCATCGTTTCCGAGGAAACGCGTCACGGCGCGGTACATGCCGAACCAGGCAAAGATCGGCAGTGCCAGCGCGGGAGCGCAGACGAAAAGCCAGGCGTGATCGAATACCGGGCTCACGCCCACTTCGATTCCCAAGCGGACCACGAACGCCATCAATAGCGCGAACCAGACCAGGATCAAATCGGCGAAGACCTGCAAACCGCGCTTCTGCCTATGGGACAGGCTCAACAGCCATGACCTGAAGTTATCCATGATTTTCCTATACAGCAGATAGTTACCTGACAGAGGCATTGCCTCGATCACCGGCTATGCTCCGTTGCGCTCCAAGGCTCCTGCGCGGTAACGCACCGCCAGCACCAGCAGGGGCGCATACCCTATCAACAAGCCGACAACGCCATCCACGAGCCCGGCCACCACGCTCAAGGCCACGGGCAGCAGCCAGAACACGTTCAACGCCGCCACCGCCAGGGTCACGGGCAGATGCCGGCCATTCCGTCGCGAAGCGAACTGATAGGCATGACTGCGATGAGCCTCGTAGACCTTGTCCCCCCGCGCCAGCCGACGCAGGAGAGTGAAGGTGGCGTCGACGATGAATGTCCCCAGCAGGATCAGCCAGCCCCAGAACAGTACGGGCGACGCCCAGGCCGCCTGGATCGAGAAGATACCGAGGATGATGCCAAGGAAGCCACTCCCGGCATCTCCCATGAAGATCCGTGCCGGCGGGAAATTCCACACAAGGAACCCGGCGGTGGCTGCAGCCAGCATCAACGGCAGCACCATCAGCCCGGCGTGGCCCGCCACCGCATATAGCAGGCTGGCACCAAGGCAGGCCGTGATCGCCTCGACGCTGGCGATGCCGTCGATGCCATCCATGAAGTTGTACAGATTGAGAAGCCATACCAGATAGACTGCGGCCAGTAGCGCTCCCAACCAGCCAAGATCGACCTGCATGCCCCAGAACTGCAGCGGTGCCATGCCCCCCAGGCAGATCAGGGACCATGCGGCGGCGGCAAAATGGGACAGCAGGCGCCAGCGGGCAGCGATGTGCCCATGATCGTCCATGAAGCCGACGATGGCGATCAGCCCGCCTGCCCCCGCACAGGCAAGCAGGGTCGCGGTATCGGCGAAACCAGCGATCGCCAGCGAGAGCAAGGACACCAGGAAGGCCAGCACGATGGCTACGCCACCGCCTCTAGGCGTGGGGACCGAATGCGAACTTCGCGCATTGGGAATATCCATGATGCTCTTTTCCAGGGCATAGCGACGCAATACGCCGGTCATGCCAAAGGAGAGAATCAATACAATAGGACCAAACCAGAAAACGCTCATCAACGAGAACCATCCTGAAGCTGTCGCGCGGTGACCTTTAATGCCTCATCGACCGCAAGAGGGGGCGTCCAGTCGAGCAGATCGAGGGTCTTGTCGATATCGACCTGCAACGAACCACACAGGCGCTCGGCCACGCCGCGCTTACCCAGCAGTGAAGCACCCAGGCGCAGGCACGCGACGGGGACCGGCAATAACCGCGAGGGCTTGCCCAAGGCAGCAGCCATGCGCCGCAACAGCGCAGAAGTGGAAAGATCCTCTCCATCGCTCACCAGGAATACCTCGCCAGCAGCAGCAGGGTGCAACCGGCAGGTGGCGATGAGATCGACCAAGTTGTCCAGCGCCACCAGACTGCGACGGTTGTCGATCAGGCCCAGGGGCAGGGGCAGCCCTCTATTCACCCAGCGCATCATGGCACGGAAGTTGGCCTTGACCCCCGGGCCATAGACCAGCACCGGCCGGATGATCACGATCTCTAGACCACTCTCGCGCCCCAATGCAAGCAGGGCCTGCTCTGCCTCCAGCTTGGAGATGCCATAGGGATCCCGGGGGGCCGGCACATCATCCGCACAATAGGGCCCGCGGTTGCTGGTACTTTCGCCATTGACCTTGATCGAACTGATGAAAATGAAGCGCTTGACCCCCGCCGCGACGGCTGCATGCGCCAGCGCCAGCGTGCCGTCGACGTTGACACGGCGGAACGCGGCCAGCGGATCCGCCTCGCGATCATTCATCACGTGCACCCGGGCCGCGGCATGTATAAGCACCTCACGCCCGGCGAGCCCGGCCTGCCAGTCACTGTCGTCCGTCAGGCTGGCGAAGACGAAGCGGTCAGCCCGCGGGTCCGTTACGGTGCCCCCGTCGCGCACGGCAGCCGTCACCGCAACGCCATCATCAAGCAGGCGGCGCAGCAATGCCTGGCCGACGAAGCCGCTGGCTCCGGTCAAAAAAACCGTTCCGGCCGTCATTGCGTGCGCCTGCGCAGCGTGGCAACCCGGAACAACTCCTCCAGACGGGAAAGCAGCGCCGGCTTGGAGTAATTGGCCTGGTAGTAGTCCTTACCTGCCATGCCCATCGCTTGCCGTTGCTCAGTCGAGCTTTGCGCCAGGGTCCGGGTGATCTCGGCCAGTCCCCGCCAGTCGCCGGACGCACAGGCCAGGCCCGCGCCGGACTCGTTGATCACTCGAGCCGCTTCGCCATTGATCATTGCCAGCACCGGTCGCCCGGATGCGAGATAGGCCTGGACCTTGCCTGGAATGGTCTTTTCGAAAACGCTGTTAGTCTTCAGCGAAACCAGTAGTGCATCAGCACACGCGAACAGCCCGGGCATGGCTTCCAGCGGGTGACGGCCAAGCAGATGGACGTTATTCAACGAACGCAGTTTCACCTGTTCGGCGAGCCAGCCACTGACCCTACCGTCACCCACGATCACCCAGCGCACGGAAACCTGTCCACGGAGCATCTCCACGGCATCGAGGATCGCCGGAAAATCTTGCGCTTCGCCCAGATTGCCGGCGAACACCACGGTGAAGGTGGAAGGATCGCTGTCGATCAGTGCCTTGGTGTCAGGCAGCGCGTTGGAAAACTCGTCTTCCGCCCAACTGGGGAAATACACCAGGCGCTCGCTGGCGATGCTGCGGGTGCAATTCTCCCTGACACTTTCGAAAAAGCCGTGGGACTGCAGCAGCAGGTAGTCGGCTCGGTTGTAGATCCAGGACACCAACTTGCCCACGACACCCAGCACCTTCGGGTTGCGCACCACATTCACGGCACGCAGGGTTTCCGGCCACAGGTCCAGGATCCAGATGAACACCGGCGTCTTCTTCAAGCGGCCGATGACGATGGCCGGTATCGCGGCCATGATCGGGGAAACCGCGAAGACGAAGATCGCATCGAACTCACGCCCGCGCACCTTCCAGGAACCGATGACGGAGGCGCTGGTAAAGAACGACAGGTAATTCAGGAATAGGCGGAAACCCCGCTTGCCACGGGAAATCATTGGCACGCGAATGATTTTCGCGCCGGCATAGCGCCGGAATTTTTCTGGCTCCCGGGCGTAAGCTCCGAAGACCTTACCTTCCGGGTAGTTCGGCAGGCCGGTGAGAACGGTGACGTCGTGCCCCTTCGCGGAAAAATCGCTGACCAGATCATTGATCCGCATGTTTTCGGGCCAGAAGTACTGGGTTACCACCAGAATACGCAACTTGTTGTCATCCATGGCGCGACTCAATACCGCTTCCATACGACCCGGTTCACATAGTCGGTATAGCTATGTAGGATCCGGACTACTTTTTCGGAAACATTCGGCATGCTGTAATCCGCGACCAGACGTAGGTCACGTTGCTCGCCGCGGGCCTGGCCAGCTAGGATCTCCAGCCCCTGGAGCACCCGCTCCAGCTCGACGCCCACCATCATGACCACCGCTTCCTCCATGCCCTCCGGACGCTCGTGCGCCTCGCGAAGGTTCAGTGCGGGGAAGTTCAGGATGGAGGCTTCCTCGCTGATGGTGCCACTGTCGGACAAAACCGCGTAAGCCTCGAGTTGCAGCTTGTTGTAGTCCTTGAAGCCCAGCGGCTTGAGCAGCCTCACATTGGGATGGAACTCGACCGCCAGGGCATCGATGCGTTTCTGTGTGCGCGGGTGAGTGGACACCACGATCGGCATGGCATAGCGCTCGGCGACGCCATTGAGCATGGCGACCAGCTTGAGGAAGTTCTGCTCGGAGTCGATGTTCTCTTCGCGATGGACGCTGACCACCATGAAACCGCCAGCGCTCAAGCCCAGGCGCTCGAGAACGTCCGAGGCGGCGATGCCTTCGCGATAGTGCCCGAGCACCTCGAACATCGGACTGCCGGTCTTGATTATACGGTCCGCAGGCAGCCCCTCGGCCAGCAGGTAATCCCTGGCGATGGCGCTGTAAGTGAGGTTGATGTCTGCGGTGTGGTCGACAATGCGCCGGTTGATTTCCTCGGGAACACGCATGTCGAAGCAACGATTCCCCGCCTCCATGTGGAAACTCGGGATCTTGCGGCGCTTGGCCGGGATGACGGCCATGCAACTGTTGGTGTCACCGAGGATCAGCAAGGCTTCCGGACGCACGACCTCGAGGACCTTGTCCACGGCGATGATCACGTTGCCGATGGTTTCGACGCCATTGTTGCCGGCTGCATTCAGGAAGTGGTCCGGCTTGCGGATGCCCAGGTCCTGAAAGAAGATTTCATTCAGCTCGTAATCGTAGTTCTGCCCAGTATGCACCAGGACATGGTCGCAGTGACGGTCCAGGGCGTGGATGACGCGCGACAGGCGGATGATCTCCGGGCGAGTGCCGACGACCGTAACCACTTTCAACTTTTTCATGACTATCTCTTAGCCCCTCTCATTCGCCGGAGGAGCGTACGGGCATGGCGTAGGTATCGGGATTCTGGCGGTCGAACACTTCGTTGGCCCACAGCATCACGATCAATTCGTCGTCACCGATGTTGGTCACATCATGGGTCCAGCCGGGAACCGTCTCGACGATCACGGGCTTTTCCCCATCGGTATGTAATTCATAGGTTTCGCCACTCTGTATGTGGCGGAAGCCGAAGCGGGCGCTGCCGCGGATCACCAGGAACTTTTCGGTCTTGGTGTGATGGTAGTGCCCGCCCCGGGTGACCCCGGGCTTCGCGGTGAAATAGGCGAACTGGCCTGAGTCCCGGGTTTTGAGCATCTCCACGAAGGTTCCACGCGGGTCGGAATAACCTGGCAGCTCGTAGCTGAAGGCTTGCGCGGGCAAGTAGCTGAGATAAGTGGAGTGAAGCGCGCGCGCCAGGCCCGTGCCCACCGCCTCCGTGGTCAGGGTCGAGCGGCTGTCGCGGAAGGCCTCCAGCAGTTCCGCCACCTGACCTACGGTGGTGGAGTACACAGGCTTGACCTCATCTGCCAGGTCGTCAGGCAACACGCCATCCATCAGGCCGATGAAGTGCCTGACCACATCGTCGATGTAGACCAGGTTCACCACGGCGTTCACATCATGGATCTGAATGGGCAGGCCATTGGCAATGTTGTGGCAAAAAGTGGCGACCATCGAGTTGTAGTTCGGGCGCGCCCACTTGCCGAAGACGTTGGGCAGACGGAATACATGTACTGCCCCGCCCTGACGGGCTGCCAGGTCGGCGAGGGCCTGCTCGGCCGAACGCTTGCTGCGGCCATAGGGATTGTCGGCAAGCGCCTGGATCGACGAGCTGTAGACAACCGGAATACGCCTGCCCGAGGCCAGGATCGCGTCACACAGTCGCGAGGTGAAGTCGGCATTGCCCGTGGCGAACTCGGCGGTGTCGTCCGGCCGGTTGACGCCGGCCAGATGGAAAATGAAGTCAGCCGCTGCAACCTGGGCCAACAACGCCTGCGGCACGCACCGGTCGTGACAGATCATATGGACGTCGTTGCGTGCGTGCAGGTGGCTTTGTAGGTTGCGGCCGATGAACCCATTGCCGCCGGTGATCAACACGTTCAAGCGATCACTCCTCGGGCGAAGCGTGTTCACCACGCTGGATCGCACGAATGAACTCCAGTTTCATCAACAGCGCCTCCATGCCGGCGACGTCGAGGCGCTGGGTATTGTGTGAGTTGTAATCTTCCGCCTGGCTGATACGCTCCTCGCCATGTTCGACGAACTTGCTGTAGTTCAGGTCGCGCAGGTCCGGAGGAATACGGTAATAACCGCCACGGTCCTCGGCACACGCCATCTCCTCGCGACTGAGCAATGCCTCGAACAGCTTCTCGCCGTGGCGGGTACCGATGACATTGATCGGGTGGTCGGGTTTGCCGAGTAGTCCGGTCAGGGCCTTGGCCAGGGTATGGACCGTCGCCGCAGGCGCCTTCTGCACGAACAGGTCGCCATTGCTGCCGTGCTCGAACGCATAGAGCACCAGGTCGACGGCGTCGGACAAGGTCATCATGAAACGGGTCATGCCCGGATCGGTAATGGAAAGCGGCAGGCCCTGGCGAAGTTGTTCGACGAACAATGGGATGACCGAGCCACGGGACGCCATGACGTTGCCATAGCGGGTTCCGCAAATGACCGTGCCCGCTTCTTCGAGGCCACGGGACTTGGCAACCATGACCTTTTCCATCATGGCCTTGGAGATACCCATGGCATTGATCGGATAGACCGCCTTGTCGGTACTCAGGCAGACCACGCGACGAACACCGTTCTGGATCGCGGCCTCGAGCACGTTCTCGGTACCGATGATGTTGGTCTTGACCGCCTCCATGGGATGGAACTCGCAGGAGGGGACCTGTTTCAACGCCGCCGCGTGAAAGATGTAGTCAACTCCACGGGTCGCGCCAAGAACACTCTGGTAGTCGCGAACATCACCGATATAAAACTTTAACTTGCTGCTGGAATAACGCTTGCGCAAATCATCCTGTTTTTTTTCATCACGGCTGAAAATACGGATTTCCGCAATATCGGTATGCAAGAAACGCTTGAGAACGGCATTGCCAAACGAGCCGGTTCCTCCCGTAATCAGAAGTTTCTTCGACTTAAACACCTTGAGTCTTCCTCACCAACATCGCTGAATGCAGGGTTTGCCCAGCTTGGTCAAAACGCCATTTTATGTGCCGAGCAGGGTTGCCAGCAACAACGGAAAAATTTTCTACATCACGAGTGACCACCGATCCGGCCGCAACGATCGCGCCATCGCCGATCGTCACACCATTGAGAATGATCGCCCCATGCCCGATCCACACGTCGCGCCCGATCACCGTTTGCTTCCAGGCTTCGCGACCGCCATCACGCATTGTCACGCCGGGGGTGGCGTAGGCGTGGTCGCCACCGACGATGGCGACATTATTGGCCAGCATGGTGAAACTGCCGATCACGATATCGCCATCGAGATAACTGCGGGCGCCGATATAACACCAGTCGCCAATACTCACCCGCCGAGGGAGGACAAAAAGTCCCCGCCCCAGGCGTACATGCTTGCCCACACGTCTGAATCGATAAAACAGCGCTAACTGGAAGCAGGTCAGCAGGCGCACCAGAAGTCGTCTCATGACTGCGACACCCCTCTTCGCTCATGGCATTTGGCGGCGTCATACCACCTGGCAGGGTCGAACAAGGGCTGGACTCGGGATTCGAGGTCTTCGAGCCTGAAACGCTCCAGATCACTACCAAAGTAGATTTCCGGGAAGAAAGACCGCTCATCGCAGACCAGTACCGGGCCGTAGCCCTGGACGTCATACCAGGCCGTCGAATTGACCGTGACGAAAATCGGCCGATATCCCGCGAGCATCTCCCAGGTCCTGGCCAGTGTCGCCCGCCCCGGACGCTCGACCTGCTCGTCCTTGCTGTTGGGGTGCACCTTGACGAACAACGGCACCGCACAATCCACGCTCAGTCGTTCCAGGCTTTCGCGGATGCTGTTCAGCGCCTGCGCTTCGGCCAGGCAATGAAAATCGGCGAAGTTCTGGTCGATCAGGACGATGGAGGGGGGAAGCTCACGCACTTCATCAACAGTTCCCAGGCCCAGCCGTGTGTTCTTGCCCGCACGGACCTGAGGATGCAGCGAGGGGTAGCGCAGGCGATAGAAGTCCGCCTGGGCAAAGTTCACACCGCGAAACTCGCTGTAGGCAACATAAGGAGCATACAACCCGACGCCATGGGCAGTATTGACCACGCTCACGCCTTGGGCGAGCAGTGTCTCGTACAGCGCCACAGCGGCGATCTCGAACTCGTCGCTGGTATATACCCGTTCGACGCCCTGGGCCAGCAACTCGTTGGCATATCGCTGGTAGGCTTGAACCTCGGCGGCGACCACCAGGCGCGCCGAGGGCTGCCGCGAAAGCAGCATGCGCAGCACCTTCGGCGCGCCATAGGGCAACCCGGACAAGGTTACATCCAGCCCCCGTCGCCGACAGTCGCGCAAGAAACGCCACTGACGCAGGACGCCATAAGGGAACGGGTAGAGTCGCACCCGGGAGTCGGTCATCTCCTGCCCGTACATCGACGCGGTAACGTCGACCCAGCCGCGAACCATCGACGCCGAGACGCCGGAAGCCCTGTCGAAGAGCCGGAACAGTCTGTGCAGGACAGCCTTGAACACGATGAACAGCACAGTTGCACGAGTGATGTAGCTCGCTCGCCAAGGCCCCTGGGACACACGCTCTTGAGACTGCTGGGGAACGAAAGCCTGCAATACTTCGATGCCATCCTCATGGACGGCAACACGCTTGCAAGTGTCCGCTTCCGTCTGCAGGAAGTACGCGAGCGCCGCGAGGTTCCTGACGCGCGAGGACTTCAATGCGTAAAGGTTGACCAGCGCCTTGTGCTCGATCGGCGACAGCGCTTCGCGCGCCGCCATGAATTCGCAAACGGCGTAGAAATGCTCGACCTGGAAGATACTCAGCGAATAACGTGAGCGCAGCTCATCAAGCGAAAAGCGCCGGCCGTCCTTTAGGAGGACGTACTCCATGCTCATGGTTTTACCTCTCGACTGCCCTACGCTGCTGCCCGGGCTCATGGCAGGTGGCAATCCCGGGAATGAATGGAAGCGCCCCTTGTCAGACTCGTGTCCTTGCCATTTCGGTCAGGAGCGTCAATCCGAACAACAGGCCAAAGGACAGGGAAACGATCCAGGCCGAAGCGATCGCACCATGGACCGGAAGCAGCGTGACGTTCAGGAGCACGCTGGTAACCGCCACTCCCAGCGTAATCAGCGCCAGTCGACCGGTGCTGCCATGGAACAACGTGAAACAACTCACGATGCGATACATGCCATTGAAAAACATGGCCAGGAACAGCCAGGGCGCATACAGGATGGCCTGCTGGTATGAATGACGGGCGATGATATCGGCAAAGACCCTGAATGACAAATAACCCACCCCGCAAAGCACTGCCAATCCCATGGCGTAGAGCGCCACCAACCGGCCGATCTGCGGCCTTAGCCGGTCATCTTGACGCCCCAGCGCGGCATACAGCCAAGGCGTGAAGGCCTGGACGAAACCACTGGATGCAATGTTGATCACCTGGGCCACCTGGAATGCCAGGGCGTAGTAGCCTGCGACGGCAACGCCACTGAACGCGGTGATAAGGAACCGATCCAGCATTGCCATGCCCCAGCCGGCCAACTGGTACGGGACCAACGGCAAGCCGTAGGCAAGCGAACGACGCAGATAATCCTTGTCGATGCGGCAGGTCAGGTACCCCTTGCGACGCAGAATCAACAACGACAGCAAGCCGCTGCCGCAGAACACCAGCGCCTGGCCGGTCACGGCGCTCTGCCAGCCCATGTCAACCCAATGGATCAGACCGATCGGTACCCCTAGTTGCGCCACGCAGAACACTAGGAAGAACCTGGCATAGTCGAGCGCGGCATCCTCCGACTGCCAGGTGATCAGGAGAAACTGCTGCAGTGCCTGGCCGAGCGCCCCCAGCAAAGCAACCACCAGCAACCCGGGTGACTCCAGCCAGGCGTAAAGCGCCAGCCCCGCACCGGCGGCCAACAGAATCAGCGCACAACCGACGAGCACCACCACCCAGACGATCGTCGACAGGAATACGGGACGCAAATGCGACGGTGCGGTGAAGAAGTCTCGCTGGAAAGATGCAGTGAGCCCAAGCCCGAGCACCTGAGTGGCGAGGGCGACCATCGCGATGAAGAGCGTCAGAACACCAAGTGACTCACCGGCGAGGATGTAGGCGCAATACAACACCAGAAGCAACTGCGCTCCCGAGCCCACGCCATTGGCCGCCGCATAGATGATCGCCTTGCCCCCTACCCCTCTCAAACTCATATATCGTGCTCACCTGGCATATCGCCCAACTGCTGGATGTAGGCATGCCCCGTCACTCCTGAGCGCCTTTTTTCCGCATAAAAATGCCAGCGGCCACCTCTCACAACGCTAGAGGCAGCCCACTGGCTTGCTGTCATCGCAAATCAGATCACTCAGTCAATTTCACCGCCTTCAGGTAGGGACCGCCGCTCCAGCGCATTGAGCGCCATGTCCCAGTCGTCGGGCGTATCGATATCCAGGGATTCGAACGCATCCGTGATCACCATTGGCACGACTCCGGGCATCACGAAACGCCTGGTCTCACGCAGTAGCGCCGGCGAGATCAGGTAGATCGAACCATCCAGCGTGTAGGCCGGCGGCAGATCCTGCGAACGCCGAGTGAGGAAATCCCAACCTAGGAACGGCTCCAGCGAGTCGCCGCTCAGGCGGAAACACCATGCAGGATGGGCGGCGGCGGCGCATACACTGACCACCGGCCGCGAGGGCTGGGCCTGGAACAGTTCCAGCGCCTTGCGGATCGACTGTCGTGTGCGAAACGGCGATGTTGGCTGTAACAGCATCACACCATCCACTTCACCATGCACCGTCTCGTAGCTGTCCAAGGCATGCAATACCACGTCCACACTGCTGGCCGTGTCGGTGGCCAGTTGCTCGGGGCGCAAGCCCGGAACGCTGGCACCATGGATGCGAGCGACCTCGGCGATCGCCTCATCGTCGGTCGAGACCACGATATCCAGCAAGACATCGCTGGCACGCGCCTCCTCGATCGTCCAGGCAATCAGCGGCCTGCCGCCCAGCACCTTGATGTTCTTGCCCGGCAGGCGCTTGGATCCCCCCCTGGCCGGAACCACAGCAAGAATCTTCATCACAATGCAACGAACCTACGCAGGATCGACAGGCCGGCCTCGCCACTTTTCTCTGGGTGGAATTGCGCCCCCCAGATATTGTCCCGCTGGATGACGGCGGAAATGGCGATATCGCCGTAGCGGCAATCGGCAACACGGTGCTGGGCCGCGTCCGGCACCACCATGTAAGAGTGCACGAAGTACATGGCACTGCGTCCGGGCACGAGGCCTTCGAGCAAGCTACCGGCCCACGACTCGCGCTCGGCGCCAAGGCACAGTTCAGACCAACCGATGTGCGGCACCTTGAGGCTTGCACCCGTGCCATCCTGATTTGGAATGGCCTGCACCCGCCCCGGAATCAACCCAAGCCCCTTGCTTTGGCCAAACTCGTCGCTGCTGTCAAGCAGCAACTGCATGCCCAGACAGATGCCGAACAGCGGCTTGCCACTGGCGGCGTAGTCCCTGATCGCACAATCCATGCCCCGCGCGGCCAGCGCCTGCATGGCGTCACGGAAGGCACCAACGCCCGGAAGCAGTAACTTGTCGACGCCGCTCAGTTCTTCAGGGTCCGAGACCAGCCTGACTTCTGCGCCACAGTGCTCCAGCGCGCGCTGCACGCTGAACAGATTACCCCTGCCGTAATCAACTACCGTTACCACTTCACTCATAGACTCGCACCCGAATTCCCGCCGCCGAAACGTCCTCGCGCACCTGCGCGATGCTAGACCGTTTGTAGTGCAGCAAGTCAGCCATGGCGATGGCATCCGCGCCGCTGTGAATCGCATCGACCGCGTGCTGGGAACTGCCCATGCCACCGCTAGCGATGACCGGGATACCGACCGACGCGCTCACCGCCTTTACCAGGTCGAGGTCATAGCCCTTGCGGGTGCCTTCCTGGTCGACCGAGGTCAGCAGAATCTCGCCAGCCCCCAACGAAGCGGCTTCCTGAGCCCATTCGATCACATCGCGCCCGGTGAACTCCCGGCCGTTATCGGTGAAGACTTCCCATCCGCCAGGCTTGCGCTTGGCTTCGATGGAAAGAACCATGCACTGGCTGCCAAAGGCGTTGGCGATTTCACTGATCAGTTCCGGACGGCGCGCGGCAGCGGTATTGACCGCCACCTTGTCGGCGCCACGGCGCAGCAGTTCGCGCACGTCATCCACGGAACGCACGCCACCCCCGACTGTCATCGGCACAAAGACGTTGCGGGCGGTCTGCTCGACTAAGTCGCCCAGGCTGTTGCGACCATACAGGCTCGCAACACAATCCATGTAGATCAGCTCGTCGATACCCTGCTCGTAGTAACGCTGGGCGTGCTCGCCAGGAGAGCCGATGATACGCAGGCCCTCCAGGTGAATGCCCTTGATCAGGTTTTTGCCCTTGACATCCAGGCGGGCAATGAGTCGAACGTTGCTCATCAACGGGTTCCCTGTGGGTTCCAAGGGGTGTAGCGCAGCTTCCACTCACCATCGACGACGTGCCACAGGTGCGGCGAACGGAAGCGGTCGCAGGTTTCCAGGAACTCTTCGCGAGTCATGCTGATGTAGTCCAGGAACTCTTTCTCATAACGCGACGGATACTCGCCCTCGTAACGCTGCATCAGCGCGACGGCTTCTTCCTTGTCGATATGGTGGTTACGGATTTCCTGAGCCGAATCCATCATTGTGCGGCCGACGCCGAACTTGATCCAGCGAGTGAAGTAGAAGAACCCGTCGACCTTGTCATCAAGGCTGTTGTATTTGGAATAGGTACCTTCGGTACGTACCGGGTTGGCCTCGAAACCGGTGTTTTCCACCGCGTAGTAGTAAGCCTCCTGCGGAACCCACTTCTTGTAGTAACCGAGGTACTTGAAGTCGATGCCCTTGCGCTCGAGAACATCAGGCGGCATCGGAAGGTAGCCAGCCAGGTCGACCAGCGGCACGCCTTCATCCATGTAAGCGCCGATTTCCTTGCCCCCCAGCAGCACGTCGCGAACGTCGCGACCGCCCAGGTAGTCGAGGGTGAAACCTTCGCTCTCGGCAGCCTGACTGGCAGATGCATAGCTGGAAGTCTTGTGGGAGATCTTCTCGCCATACTCGCCCGGCATTTCCCCGTAGAAGATCAGCGGGATGTTGAATTGCGCGGCCATCTTCGCGACGAAGGTTTTCTGACCAAGGATGAACGGCTGGAATGGGTGGAGCAGGTTGATCGTCGCGTTGCGGGTGAGCAGGCGGTGGATCTTGCCGTTCGGGGTATACAGGAAGTTGTCGAAACCACCGACGTGCAACCAATTCTGGAAGTTCTTCCAGCCGATGTCGGTATACAGGTGCGGCGACCAGGTTACGGTCAGCGGGTTCATGCCGTACTTGTACTTGAGCAAGTGTGACTGCATGGCGCTGTCCTTGCCACCACTGCCACCGACGATGCAGTCATAGGTGCCATCGTTCTTGCGATAACGGTTGCACAGCTCGACCAGTTCGCGCTCCCGCTCGTCCCAGTCGATCTCGGCTTCGTTGCGCTTGAGTTCGTTAAAATTACATGCGTGACAAACACCATGCTCGTCGAAGCTCATCGTGGTCTTCTTCGAATCCTTGCCATGCGCATACTCGTTGCTCGACATGGGCTGCTGATTCGACATGTTGCACTTGACGCAGAATTTTACGTCACGTGGCAGGCCGTAGAAGACTTCCAGTTCTTCTGTGGGCTTGGCGAATCTCGACAGATCTACCGATGCGCTAGGGGTAATTTTCAAAACAAGTCTCCATCCAGAGTTCGAAGTCAAACAAGATACTTACTACGGGCCAGGTGCAGGTCGTCGGGGCGACCGACATCCAGCCAGGGCTCATGCATAGGAAAAGCGATTGTGCTTTCACCCCTTTGTTGCAAACGCTCGAACAGTGTCGGCATGTCGCACTGCCCCCCCACCTCGAACACATCCAGCGATCGAGGATCGAGTACATAGATGCCGGCGTTTACGTGGGTCTTGTGAACGGGCTTCTCTTCGAAGCCCACGATATTGATGCCATCCGTACGAATGACGCCAAACGGATTCTGCCACTCGTACAGGCGCACAGCCATAGTCGCCATGGCCTCATGTCGCAAGTGGAAATCAAGCAATTCGCCATATCGGATGTCGCTGAGCACATCGCCATTGGTGACGACGAAGGGAACATCCGGCCGAGGATCGATCAGGCTGATGGCACCTGCGGTGCCAAGCGGGGAGTCCTCGCGCAGGTAGGTGATATTGACGCCCAGCTTGCTGCCATCACCGAAATACTCTTCGATCATGTGACCGAGGTAGTGGATTGACAAGATGAATTTGGAAAAGCCATCCAGCTTCGCCCGCTCGATGATCAACTCCAGGATGGGTTTGCCCCCTACCGGCAACAGCGGCTTGGGACACTCCTCGGTGTAGGGACGCAAGCGCTTGCCCAGGCCCCCGGCCATGACCACCATGGCATTGGGGCGTTCGCTGGGCGCCAGGATTTCGTCCCATAGGTGCAGGCCGATCACCTTGCGCTCGGTATCCACGACCGGTAACTGGTGAATCTTGTTGGCCCGCATCAAATGGAGCACCACCTCACGGGACATTTCCGGTGGCACGACCAACGGATTCAGGGACATCACCTGCTCCACCGGACTGTTCATGTCGAGCCCGCGCAACAAGCCTCGACGAACGTCGCCATCAGTGACACTACCCTGCAACGAACCATCCGGCCCAACTACCATGACGATCTGCAAACCCAGTGCATCCAGGTTTCCAATGACTTGCTGGAGGGTTGCACCCAGCGGGAGCAGTGCCTTGCGCCAAACTTTCTGATCCAGTGGTTTCATAGTTCGCTCGTCCATCAAAGGAATCGGGATGGCTGAATTCGTGCTGGCGAGCCGATGATCAGATGCCCGCCAGGCAAGTCCCTGACGACGGTCGCACCCGCTCCGACCACCGCCTTTTCACCAAGCATCAGGCCCTGCACAACCGTTGCACCGGCACCGACGAATGCGCCGGAAGCCACGTTGACCCCCCCACATAGCACGGCCCCCGGAGCCACATGTACACACATGCCGATAATGCAGTCATGATCGACACTGGCTCGGCTGTTGATCACCGAATTGGCACCAATCTCGACACCAGGCTGCACAACCGCACCGGCCATTATCTGGACACCTTCATCCAGTTTCACGTCGGGCGCCACCCATGCAGACGGATGGACAAGCGCGGGAAAACGAAAACCTCGCGCCCTCAACGCATGGAAGATATCGGCACGACGCGACGAACCTACCACCTGGCCCACGCCATTGACCAGACCGACCGTCGCGGGATCCAGGTGATCGAGCGCTTCGTCTCCACCCAATACCGGGATGCCCTGCCAGTCCGCGACCTTGCCCGCCAACTGCGGGTCGGACACGCCGAGGACCTCGAGACCCAGCGAGCGAAGTAGCGCCAGCAGCACCTTGCCATGACCGCCCGCGCCCAGGAGGACAATAGGCAGCGGCTGGCTCACTGACGTCATTGGCTGGTCACTCATTCCAGGACTTCACCTGCCTGATAGGCACGGTTCGCACAGGTGCCGACCCGCTCCCAGAGCGTTGTCGCAGCCAGGCCACGACCGGTCCGGGCGGTCCCGAGGTCCTGCCTTTCGAGGCGTTCGCCAGCGGCGACATCACGCAGCACGATGACTTGCTGGCGTGCCGCGGTACGGGTATCCCACTCACTGAGCTGCGGCGCCTTGGCAGCCAGCCCGAGCGCCTGTTGCAGGGCACGGATCTGCTCGACCATCTGGCGCAATTCGTCCGGCTCCAGCGAAGCCTTGTGGTCCGGCCCCGGCATATTACGGTCCAGGGTGAAGTGCTTCTCGATGACCCGGGCCCCGCGAGCCACTGCTGCCAGCGGAATCAGCAGGCCTTCGGTATGGTCCGAATAACCCACCTCGAGACCAAAGGCATTGCGCAGGGTATCCATTGCCCGAAGGTTGACCTCCTCCATGGGCGTCGGATATTGCGAGGTGCAATGCAGCAGGGTGACATGCCCCTGCAACCGCGCCCTTGCAGCAGCATCGCCCCAGCAACGCCAGACCTCGGCCATGCTGGCCGGCTCCTGCACGTCGGCGAGCGCATGCGCGACGATCGCCAGGCCCTGCTCAACTTCGCTGAGCGTTGCCATGCCAGTCGACAGCACCAGTGGCTTGCCGGTCCTGGCGAAACGCCAGAGCAGCGGGCCATTGGTCAACTCACCTGACGGCACCTTGAAAAAGGGCATGCCAAGGTCGCAAAGGAAATCGAGGCTATCGACATCGAACGCGGTGCTGATGAACTGGATGCCGCGCGCCTTGGCGTGGTCCTGCAAGTCCTTGTGCCAGGCACGTGGAAGCTCGAGCTTCTGCAGCATCGCCAGCTGGCTCTCGGACGCATCGGTGGTATTTTTCTGGTAGCCCGCCTTCGGCGCTGTCGCCGAAGCCAGCTTGCGCGCATCGAAAGTCTGAAACTTGACGGCGTCGGCGCCGGCCTGGGCGGCCTTGTCTACCAGCTCGAAGGCCAGCTCGCGCTCACCGTTATGGTTGACGCCCGCTTCCGCAATGATGAAAACCGAATCCTGATGTTCTCGATTCATGTATCAGTCCAGATCGTAAAATGATTTGTGCCCGGACAGGTCGCAGGTCTCGAGGACACGAGCAATCGATGCAGCAGCATCGCCCTGTCCGTAGGGGTTCACGACATCCCGACAAACGTCGGCGAACGCCGGACTCAAGACCTTCTCGATTGCCTGGGTGATGCCCTGCCTGGTCGGCTCGCAATCGAGCACCGACTCCGCACTCAGCCGCCCCGCCTGGCGAGCACCGATGTTGACTGTCGGCACACCGAATGCAGGCACCTCGATGATGCCACTTGAGGAGTTGCCGATCACCGCTGCCGCCCGGGGCACCACGCTCAGGTAGCGTCGAAAGCCCAGCGACGGAATGGCCAGCACCCGCTGCGGGTGCGCCGCGGCATAAGCCTCCAGCCGGGGGATAATCGCCCTACCGCCGTTGTCGGCATTCGGGTAGGTGATGACCACGGCATGCTCGGGAAACGCATCGAGCGCCTGCAGCAAGGCCTCGAAGCTCGCTTCGGGATCTTCCTCCAACAGAGTCACCGGGTGATAGGTAACCATGAAGAAGGGCCTGGACAGATCGAACGAAAGGCTTTGCTGCAACTCTACCAGGCTCATCCGCTCGGTTCGCTTGAGATGATCGAGGCCGACCGCCCCCACGTTGAACACGCGGGATGGGTGCTCGCCCATCTGGATGACCCGTCGGCGATACGGCTCGGCCGCCACGAAGTGCAGGTAGGCCATCTTGCTGATCGCATGGCGGATGGCATCGTCGTAGGCACCTTCGCTCAGCTCCCCGCCATGCAGGTGAACCAGGGGAATGCGCATGACCAACGCCACCTGTGCGATGCTCAAGGCTTCGAAGCGGTCGCCCAGCACCACCAGCAGGTCCGGGCGCAGGCGATCCAGTGCATCGGCGAAACCCAGGGTGCCAAGCCCCATGGATTTCGCCGTACCTACATCGGTGTTGGAGGATAACAGCATCTCCACCTTGGCATCGATAGAGATACCATCGGCTTCGATCTGTCGCCATGTTTCACCGAACTCAGGAGAAAAATGCATGCAACCCGCAATGAGCTGGAGCTCCAGATCATCGCTGGCCTGGATCTCCCGAATCAGCCAGTAAAGCAATCCGTACTCGGCGCGAGTACCGGTAAATATCGCGACCCGACGCTTCATGCCGTCTCCTGGACGGGTACGCTGCTGGGCAGATTGACGACACGCGCCTCGAGCCACTCGGCGTTTGCCAGGTCGCCTCGCGGGCACCCGGTATAGGCTGGCAGGCGATTCATCAGAGCCCAGATCGGCCGGGTCATGACACCCGCCTCATTGGTCCCCTTCAACAGCGCATCACGCTGTGCGAGATCTTGGCAGACCACGGCATTCAGCCAGTAGTTGGAACGGCAACCCTCAGGCTCCACGACGAACTGCAGACCGGCCTCGTTGCCCTCCAGCTCGGCACGGTAAGCCTCCGCCAGAACCCGCTTGGCGGCGAGGAAACCATCCAACTGCTCGAGCTGGGCACACCCCAGGGCCGCATTGATGTTGGGCAAGCGATAGTTGTAGCCAACCTCGTCATGCACGTACTCATAAGGATGCGCACGCTTGGCCGTGGTGGTCAGGTGCTTGGCCCGACTCCCCATCGTCTCGTCGCGGGCGAGGATCATTCCGCCGCCGCCCGTGGTGATGACCTTGTTGCCGTTGAAGCTCAAGGTACCCAGCTCGCCGAAGGTGCCGGTATGCTGACCCCGGTAGTAGCTGCCCAGCGATTCCGCGGCATCCTCGACCAGCACCAGCCCCCACCTCTCGCACACTCGAACAAGGTCAACCAGCGCTACCGGGTGACCAAAGGTATGCATCGGCAGACAAGCCCGGATGATGCGACCGTCCTCGCGCAGGCGGCACAGACCGTCGTCACCGCGCTCCGCCACCTGCTCCAGCCATGCATCGAGCGCACGGGGGGACAGGCCCAGGGTCTCACGATCAACGTCGACGAACGCCGGTGTGGCACCACAGTAGGCGATGGCGTTGCAGGTGGCGACGAAGGTCAACGACTGAGTCACGACCAACTCGCCTGGCTTCACACCCGCCAGCAGTAGCGCAACGTGCAGCGCCGCAGTGCCGTTCACTGTGGCGACCGCACGGGAACACCCGGTATAGGCCTGCATGTCACGCTCAAAGCGATCGACGAAGGCGCCGACACTGGACACGAACGTCGACTCGATGGTGTCGACCACATACTGACGCTCATTGCCCGTGAACAGCGGCGCATGCAGAGGAATGAATTCGTCCGTGCGGTATTGCGCGCGAATGAATTTTACAAGTGAGTCGATCATTCGCGACCTCAAACGTTGTAGATAGCAGCTTTGTACTTGGCCAGGTTTTGCGGCTGAGTGAACCATTCGATGGTCTTTTGCAGACCGTCGCGAATGGAATACTCCGGCTTGAAGCCGGTCAGCGAGTTAATCTTGCTGTTGTCGCACCACAGGCGGAATACTTCGGATTTTTCCGGACGCACGCGCTGCTCATCGAAGAGGAACTCGACATCGCTGTTCATGAGTTCGCGGATCATCTTCAAGGTGTCGCCAACCGAGATCTCGAAGTTGGAACCGATATTCACCACTTCGCCAACCGCCTTGTCGCAACCTGCCAGTTCGAGGAAGCCGCGACAGGTATCCGCCACATAATTGAAGTCACGGGTCGGCGAGACATCGCCCAGTTTGATCTGGCGCTGACCGGAGGCGATCTGACTGATAATGGTCGGGATTACCGCGCGCGCAGACTGGCGTGGCCCGTAGGTGTTGAACGGACGGGCAGTGGTCAGCGGGAGGTCGAAGGCATTGAAGAAGCTCATTGCCATCGCATCGGCACCGATCTTCGAGGCGCTGTACGGAGACTGAGGCTGCAACGGGTGCTTTTCGTCGATCGGAACATATTGCGCGGTGCCATAGACTTCGCTAGTGGAAGTATGAATGACACGCTGGACGTTATTATCCAAGGCTGCCTGACAGATATTCAGGGTACCTTTTACATTGGTATCCACATAGCTATCAGGAGCAACGTAGGAATAGGGAATGGCAATCAGCGCAGCAAGGTGGAAGACCGTATCAACGCCCTTGGTAATGTGCTTGCAGTAATGCGGATCGCGCACATCTCCGTTAAGCACCTCGATATCGCTGAGGCAGTCCACATCCTCCAGCCAACCCCAATAGTTGAACGAGTTATATTGGGAAAGCGCCTTGACCTTATAACCTTGACGTACCAGCAACTCCGTCAGATGAGAACCAATGAAGCCATCGGCTCCTGTCACCAAAACCGTATTCATCTTCAACCCTTTAATTCGTTGCCAACGGGACCCGAGACACGGGCCACAGACCTTTGCGTTGGGAAGCCACGATGCCATGCCCCACCATTGCCACAATACTCGGCGAGCTCACAGAATCGCGACTGCAAGGCGCTAGCGAGCCGCTAGCCGCCTCGTCTCCGGACGGTACGGTGCTCCATGGTTGTCGGCCTTCGCCGAATCCACTCCTGCTACAGCGCCGGCATATGGGCAGGCAGCAATCGCCGACGGATCATAGCATGCCTCGTGCGCGAATGAGACTACACATTTCCTCGCCCCCATAATCGGCAACCTTGTCACGAAGTAGGTAGCGCACGGGTAGCCGACAATTCAATGCAGCATTCCTTTCCGACCAAAGGCAAAGGATATTTCCTACACCCCTAAAGCACAAAGCCTACAGAAATTCTCGACTAGAAACGATAATGCTCACCCCTGCAGGGACGATGACGCAAAACACATTGCACACGCAGGACAATCAAGATCACCCGATCAGCGCAACATCGACAAGATGGCAATTAGTCATCATCAGTCACGGCAAACGACCGACCCCGGACCTCTGGCGGACGCCTTGGGTATAGATCCTCCCGAGAAAATGATGGACAATCGCCGACCGCTTTCAGGCGCTTCAACCCGACACCCGCCGGCAAGTACTTTTTTCGGCCGTTACCCAGCAACGGACAGAATAACGCCCAGGCTCCGCTCAGATAGGAAATCACTTAATGACAAAGTGGACCAATACCATTGTTGCCTCCAACCATTCCCTTCGCGATGCAATTAGCCGGATCGACGCGGGCGGGTTGCAGATGGCGCTAGTGCTCGATGAGGAGCGGCGGCTGCTCGGCACCCTGAGCGATGGTGATGTGCGTCGGGCCATCTTGCAGAATGTCGATCTGGATACGCCTGTGCGCAACGTGGTCAACCAGTCCCCTGTCACCGCACACGTCTCCGCCTCACGCGCCGAGCAACTCGGCCTGATGCGACGCAAGACATTGAACCATCTGCCGCTACTGGATGACGAAAAGCGCGTGGTGGGGATGTCCACTCTCAATGACCTGGCCGGCATCACCGAGCGCCCCAACTGGGTCGTACTCATGGCAGGAGGGCTGGGTCAACGCCTGCGACCATTGACGGAAAACTGCCCGAAGCCGATGTTGACCATCGCCGGAAAACCGATTCTCGAATGCATTCTTGAAAATTTCATAGAACAAGGATTTAGACGGTTTTATATTTCGGTCAATTATTTGGCCGACATGGTCCGCGATCATTTCGGCGATGGCAGCAAATGGGGTGTACAAATTCGTTATCTTGCCGAAACCAAGCGCCTGGGCACTGCCGGAGCCCTGTCCCTGCTCCCGGAAAAGCCCGTGGATCCAGTGCTGGTGATGAACGGCGACCTGCTGACCCGCGCACGATTCGACTCGCTCCTCGAATACCACATCGAACATGATGCGCAAGCAACTATGACCGTTCGTGAGTATGACTTCCAGGTACCCTACGGCGTGGTGAAGATGAACGGCTCGAGCATCGCCGCACTGGATGAGAAGCCGGTGCACAGTTTCTATGTGAACGCGGGTATTTACGTCATCGCGCCAGGCGCGGTGGAACAGATTCCAAGCGACACCTATTACGACATGCCCAGCCTTTTCGAACACCTGATCGAGAAAGAGCATTCCACCGCAGCGTTCCCGCTGCGTGAATACTGGCTCGATATAGGACGACTGGAAGAGTTCGAACGTGCACAGCATGAGTGGCCTTCCCAGGGGCATCTCAACAAGCCGCACTTCACTCCCGCCGGCGCCCTGGAGTCGATCTGAGGCAGTTCTGCAGACAACCACGTGGTCCGAGCGAGGCAAAGCCAGCACGCCTCACACATGCACTTTCGCTGGAAACGCTTCAACCTCGTTGGTCAACAGTACTTTGACACCAAGCAAATCGAGATAGAAGGAAGCAATCCGATGGTAAACATTCTTCGTATAGCTGCAGTCTCCACCCTCACCTGCGCGCTGCTCAGCGGCTGTGACCAGTCCGCACCACCAGCACAGAACAACGCGATAGGCCGCCCTGCGGCCACGCAGAACACCACCGCTGAAGTCAAGTCCCAGGAAGCTCTCGGCCTGGCCCTGTCGTCGCCAGAAGCTGCCGCCCAGATTGCCGCCAAGTATCCTGAGGCCGTCGCCCAGGCGACCCTCAGGGCTTCCGAACAGGCACTGGCTGACTTCAAGGCCTCCCCCGAGTCCGCCAAGGTGAATCTGGCGGCTTATGCGCAACTGGCTACCGCTGCAGCCAGCGCAGCCCCTGATTCGAAGACGGTGCAAGACGCCGCAAGCAAGACCCGGGAATTCAAGGACAAAGCCGAGCGCATGTAACGCCACGCCCGTGATAGCCGGACGCCAGCGCTGACCTCATCGCTCGATGTCTTCAGCGCCGGCGCAATCGGGTTGGCGACCCGCAAACTCTCGATGGAGCAATGAATATGCAATATAGAGGTCAGGCATGACAGCTGGCAGCCCGTCGGGCAAAAGCATTCTCTTCGTTATAAACGAAGCAGGTGAGTTCGTTGAGCTCCGCCGTGTCGCACTCGCAGCAAAACAGGCGGGATATTCGATCAACTTTCTGTTTGCCAGCGCATCCTATGTGAACCTCAGACAGGATCGCGCCTTCTGTCGCCTCAACGGCTTCAATGATTTTTTCCCTGGACGCTCGCTGCGCCGCTCGCACCTCTCCAGGCAATACGCCAGCATCTCCCAGGACCTCGACAACGGTTACGCGCCTCACTCACTGAAAAATGCCACACGACCACGCATCAGCAAGCTGGCGATGTGGAGCGCACTCATCCTGTCTTCAATCAGCAGCCCGATCATCAGACTGAGCTCCAAGCTCAATGCGGCAGCGAATGCTCGCAAGGAGCGCCGCTCCAATCTGTTTCAGCCGTTCAACTACGCGCGCAATGTCTACAACAAGATCCGCCCCTCGCTGGTCGTGTTCGGCCAGGAATTCCCCGGATCGATCAATTCGTTGCTCACTCGCATGTGCAACAACGACAAAGTACCGACATTGATCATCCCCTTTGCCGTCGGCACCACCAAGGAAATGGTCGAAAGCCTCTCCGACAAGCCGGCCTACGACAGCGACCAGAACCTACTCAACCGAACGGCGGCAAAGCTGTTCCCGCACTGGGTGAACTACTACGCCGACAAGAAGCTGCTGCGCCTCCCTGGCGACAAGATCATTTTGCTCGAGGCATGCGGCCTGGCCCCGGAACACCCGTGGATCCCGAACAACAGCAAGGTCACCCGAATCGCGGTTGAAAGCCCGGAAATGCTGCGCTACTACCAACGCATGCAGTTCCCCGCATCGCAACTTAGCCTGACCGGCGCCGCGTACGACGACATTCTCTACAATGCACGCCACTCCGAAACAGCTCGCGACAAAGTGCTCCGTCGACTGCGCCTGGACAACAACAAGCCCTTGCTGGTGTGCGCTTGGCCGACGGACCAGTACGGTTCGCGCAATCTGCCCATGGAGTTCCCCAACTACAAGGCACTTTGCAACGCTTGGGCCAAGGCACTTGCCGTCGTGCACCGCTTCACGGACTTCAACGTCATCATTCGCCCTCACCCGGTCACCGACCCGGAGCTACTGATGGAAGTTCTGCGTCCTCACCGCCTCCATCATCGCGTGACCGATATCGACACCCTAGAACTTGTCCCGGCCTGCGACCTCTTCGTCGCCTGCGTGTCCTCGACACTGAGGTGGGCCACCGCCTGCGGCATCCCGGCCATCAACTACGACTGTTACGATTACGGTTACACCGACTTCGACAGCGCTGGCGGCCTGATCACGACCAACCGCTACAGCGCGTTCGTGCAGGCGATCGAGTCCATGACAGACAACAAGGAAGCCTACCAGGCTGCCCGCGCCCAGCAGCAGGCTTGCGCCAAGGAATGGGGACTTCAGGATGGTGACTCGATGAAGCGTATCATTACCCTGATCGGCGAACTGGCCCCCTCCTCCACGCCCCTCACCCCATCGACCCAAGACAACCGCCCATGAGTAAATCAGGAAAAAACCGGATCCCGCTCAAGGAGACGGTGGTCAGTAATAACAGCCAGTTCAATCTGCTCGGCCTGCTCAAGAATCTCTGGGAATTTCGCCTACTGCTCTGGGTGTTCTGCAAGCGCGATCTCAAGGGACGCTACACTCAGACAATCTTCGGCCTGGGCTGGGTCATACTGACACCGCTGATCACCGTAGGCGTATTCGTCATCGTCTTCGGTGTCATGGTGAAGGTCCCCACCGATGGCTTGCCCACCATCATGTTCTACCTGGTGGCGGTGATCCCCTGGTACGCCTTCATGAACGTGCTGAACCCCTCGGTCCAGATGATCGAAGGCAACGCAGGCCTGATCAGCAAGGTTTACTTCCCGCGGCTGCTGATCGGTGGCTCCTACGCTGTCGGCGCGGCGGTGGACTTCCTGATCGCCTATACCCTGCTCATCACCCCGTTCGCCATCGCCTACAATGTCTGGACGCCACAGCTGCTGTTGATCATGCCATTGCTGTTGCTCTGCACACTGATGACAGGCTTGGGGGTAGGCTTGATTCTAGCCCCCCTTAACGCGAAGTACCGTGACGTCAAGCATCTGGTACCCCTGGCCTTGCAATTGTTCTATTACTCGACGCCAGCCATCTACCCAGTTTCGGCAGTCCCGCCGTGGGCCAAGCCGTGGTACTCCGTCAATCCCCTGTCGCTGGTCATTTCCAGCTATCGAGACGCCATGCACGGACACTGGCCGTCGAGCAGCACCCTCTTCACGCTGATCACCATTGCCGTGGTGTGCTTCACCGCCGGCGTCCTGATTTTCCAGCATTTTGACAAGAACGTGGTGGACACCCTATGAGCTGGGCGATTCGTTGCGAAGAACTTTCCAAGCTCTACAAGATTGGAAAATCCAATGTCACCGCCGCTGAAATGGTCAATGAGCAAATCCGCTGGATGCTCGGCCGGCTGGCGCGCCCCCTGCGCAAGACTCAGTCAGCACTGCCGACACCGACGACCAACCACCACACGATTCTCGACGAACTGCAGACACAGGATGCGCCGGACAACCATTTCTGGTCCTTGAGGGATATCAACCTCGAGGTCGAACAAGGTGACCGCGTTGGAATCATAGGCCCGAACGGTTGCGGCAAGAGCACGCTTCTGAAAATCCTTTCACGGATTACCTCCCCCTCGTCGGGACTGTTCCGATTCAAGGGTCGGCTAGTCAGCCTTCTCGAGATTGGCACGGGCTTCCACGGGGACCTTTCCGGGCGGGAGAACATTTTCCTGAATGGCTCGATCATGGGCATGAAGCCCAAGGAAATCAGCCGTCGCCTCGAAGAAATCATCGAGTTCTCAGAGCTGGGCGAACTGATCGACACCCCGGTTAAACGCTATTCATCAGGCATGTACGTGCGTCTGGCGTTTTCTGTGGCAGCGCATCTCGAGTCCGAAATCCTGATCGTTGACGAAGTCCTGGCAGTAGGGGATGCCGCCTTTCAACGACGTTGCGCCGACAAGATGCTGCAGGTGGCCGACGAGGGGCGAACGCTGCTGTTCGTCAGTCATGACATGGACGCCGTGAACCGCATCTGCAACCGCGCAGTGCACATGTCGCACGGCAGGATTATCGAAGACAGCCGGATCACCCAGCCACAGCAAACCGCAGTGCACTCCGCAAGCGTATCTGACATCACACGCTCCTACATTCGCTCCGGCATCCGCCTGCAGCAAGAGATCGTATGGCCTGCCAACGATGCACCTGTATTCGACGATTGCGTGACATTGAATGCCGTGCGTCTAGTCGATGAACAGGGAACAGTCCGCAATGAGTTCGACGTCAAGGAAGACATCATTGTCGAAGTGGTATTCTCGGTCAAAGAAGAGAAATGGCCGATCAATGTTCATATCCATCTCAAGGACCTGGCAGGACACTACCTGCTAGTGTCGATGGACAATTCCAGGATCGACTGTGGCAAGCGCCGGCCAGGTCGATATGTCGAACGTTGCCGGATCGCCGCTCCCTTGTTGAACGCGGGAGACTTCAAGATCGACGTCGAACTGTGGCCGGGTGCAGAAGTCGATCATCGGATACTGCAGCCTTCCATTCTGAGCTTCACAGTCTCCGACGATAGCCACCCTTCTGGCGTTCGAGGCAACTGGCCAAACGCCTGGCCTGGCTGCCTGCTGCGCCCCGAACTGCAATGGGACGTTCAAACGCCAGCGCCGCAGCGCTCGTCTCTGCCATGAATCCCGACGGGGCATCTCCAGCGATCGTGACGGACCAGGAAGCCCTGGTCCTTGTATCATTCGCGCACCAGCTCGTGCATGCTATGTGTGCAGTGGAACTTGACCGAAAGCTAAACGGTTTTTCCACGACCGGCCGTGTAATAGTGGCCGTCTGGTCCTACCAGACGGCCCACCACCAGCAGAACTCTACGACCCGGGCACTGTTCGAATCAATCATTCGCGCGTACCCATTCGCCGAACTGTTGTTCTTCTCGCTGAAAGAGCGCAAGGGGCCGCTGTCTCCCTACCGCAGGATCATGCAGCGCAGCCTGTGGCTCAGGCAGCGGCTTGGCTCGATCAGGATTGCCCATCCAGACTTTTTCTATGCACACGATGCCAGCGCGGACCATACCGCGCAGGCATTCATGCAGGCGCTGCAAGAGACACGGAACATCTGCTACGGCGATGCGCCCGGATTCCTTTATCCAGGCCTGCGCCCGCCCCGACAATCCTTGACGCTCAGCCTGTCCAGCCTGAAAAACATGTTGTGGCAGAGCCGCATGAGCCAGGTTCATGATTGGTACAGTGCGACTCACGCCTATGCAGCCGTTGATTTCAACGAGCGCGAGAAAGATCAAGCGTTACCAGAGCTGACACCGATTCCCCCTGATCTCCTCATACAGCACATTACCCAGCTGAGAGAGGTCCTTCCAGCGATAGCCGACTTCGAACACGTCGTGCTGGCAAAACAGCGCAGGCCCTCCACGGTGCTGTTATTGAGCAACTTTTCCAAAAGCCGCCTTATGAGCCAGCGCAACGAAGTCTTGCTCTATCAGCGAATCTGCAATGAAAACATCACACCCGGAGCGCGCATACTCATAAAGAAACACCCCGGGACCACCCAGTGTTTCATGACGAGCCTTCTCCGCAGCCTAGATAACTTCCAAGTCGAGGTATTTCCCCAACACCTAGAAGACCTTCCCATCGAGTTATTCACGGAAATCAGCACGCACACGCTGGTTCTGTCTGTATCTTCGGCATCGGCGCTGTTCAGTCTGATGCCGGAAAGCAAGGTAATCCATGCTTTGAAACAGAAACATATCTGTAAGCTGTTTTACCCAACACAACAGAACTATATGCTCGCAGCCAACAATAAAATCCTGATCCATGCCAAAACTGTCCGTCCTCAAACCTTAAGTACATGATCACTAAAGACCGAACCAGATATCCGCTCGTTGCTTTTTTTGCCACGACCCTGACAGCCTTGTTGTCGACCGCTACGCAAGCGGCGCCGGCTTATCAGATCGACACCCTTCCGATCGATATCACCAAACCAGGCACTTACAAACTCAGCAAATCCCTCAGCGCAACTGGGAATGCGATTCAAATCCTGAGTGACGACGTCGAGATCGATCTCGCGGGATACAGCATCACTGGCCCGGCCGATGACAAAGTGGAGACACTGGGCATCTACTCGTTTGGAAATAACCACATCACCGTCAGAAATGGCTCGATCAACGGCTTCACTTACGGTATCTATGTTTCCGCTCTGGTCGACAGCCTGCAGTCGTCGGGCGATCTGAACAGTGGCAGACACCGAATCGAACAGATGAGGGTCCGCGGAAGCACCTTCAGAGGCATTCGCGTAGAAGGGAACAACTCGGTTGTTGCAGACAACCAGGTTGCCGACATTGGCGGCACCACGCTCATCCCCAATGCCTACAGCATCGGTATCGAAGCCTACGGACCGAATATAAAGATCCGGAATAACATAGTCGAGGAAGTCAGGGGCAGCGGTACCAGGGATATTGGCGAAGGGGTCGGCATCTCCCTCACCCACTTCAACGAGGACAGCATTATCGAAGGCAATGCCATCTACAATCGTGAAGCGGAACTGGAGCCCGGCCTCCAGGCCTGGGAGACGCGCTCACGCTCAACCTACGGAATCTGGGTTGGCGGAGACGGGGTGGACGGAATCGTTGTAAAAAACAATTTCGTGATGAACTACAGGATCGGCATCACCTTCAAGCGCAGTGAAGCAGGTGCTTTCGCCAATAATCACGTGACTCATGCGTTCATCCCGTACTACCTCCCTGCCAACGAAAAATTCGAGCGCGTCCAGGACCTTGGGGGAAACACATCCGACCAATCGCGCAGTACCTTGCTCTTCGGTCGTGCCACCCCGGGCCAGATCGAATTAGTCGAGCCACCGAAATCTACCTACCTGGCACCTCTGCATCGCTTGTCGAAACCGTACTTCCTCGCTGTGGCCAACCCCAGCAAAAATGATGATCGAATCGAAGCCAGGGGTCTGGCCAACATGGTCGACTACTGGCATCCAGACTTCGAGACCGGCACAGCTGAAGGCGTCCGGGTGGACCTTTCCCAAGGGAAAGCCAGCGGCTGCTGCGGTAACGATGAGCTGATCGGGATTCAAGGGGCACAAGGAACTCCCTACGATGACATTCTGATCGGCAATGACCAGGACAACTTGCTCGCGGGCGGGGAAGGAAATGACGTCCTGAAAGGAAAAGACGGCAATGACTATCTGTTCGGCGACGCCGGCAACGACCAGCTATTTGGTGATGCAGGCAATGATGTGTTGGATGGAGGAGCAGGTGATGATGATCTCTGGGGCGGCCCTGGCAGCGATATATTCGTATTCTGGGCGCAAACCGAGGTCGGAAATGACACGATTCACGACTTCGCGGGCATCAATAGCGACAAGGACAAGCTCGATATTGCCGGACGCTTCTTCAACTTCGAAGAAGTGATGAGCGTAACCCGGCAAGCAGGTAGGGATACCGTCATTCAGCTGAATGACAATGAGTCCATCACCTTGAAGAACTACAAGATGAAGGACCTCGCGACCGAAGACTTCATGTTCTGACAATACGAGAGGGATTAGGCAGGATGCCTTACCCCTTCGTTCCCGCCGTCATTCAGACCCGCCCCAACAGAGCTGCCAAGAACAAACCGGCATTACCAATGAAAGTCTGCCTGTAGACACCCGACTGCTTGAGTTTCAATAAACGAAAAAAAACCGAAGCACGTCGCGCCTCGGCAAATTGCCTAAGAATACTCTGATTTTCTGGAGTAAAGTTGTGACTGACAAGTTTCATAGCTTCGATATTCAAATCCATCCAGGACTTAAAGCGTCCCTTCAGCAACTGTCGTACCCGTTTCAGGTTGGGTAAAACCCCTGAATTGGAACCAACACAATTCTGCCCATGCTGCCGATACAGCACAGAAGGTTCTGAATCATATAATACCACGCCACCGCAGCCGGTAACTATCATATAGGCCCACCAGTCATGGGAAACGATCGTTGCGTTATTACCAGCTTCGCGCAGCAACTTCATCAATGCGTCGTTAAACACCATGGTATTTCCACCGGCAATATTTTGAACGAGTGCATTTCTGAAGCAGGCAGACCGTGAGTAAACGGGAGAGAAGCCTAGATGTTTTCCATCCTGGTCCACCAACTCGGTCCTTGCACAGTACAGTGCGGGCACACCTTCTGGGACTGAAGACAACCTGGTAACGGCCCGGGCGAGCTTCTCCGGGTGCCAGATATCATCCTGATCGCACCAGGCATAGTAGTCAGCCTTTATATCATCTCGACAACTAATCGACAGAAAATTCTGTGCAAAGCCTTGGCCCGGACCAGCGAAGCGATCAACGCGGCGGGAGCGAAATTCGTCGCCATATTTATCGAGCAACTCTTGCGTAGAATCTTTAGAACCGTCATCGGAAACATATACTCGGAAATTTCCATGACTCTGCGAGAAAATTGAGTCCAGCTGCTCCTTCAGGTAGCGTTCACCGTTATAACTGCATAAAAGCACTGCAACGCTACCTGCTTGCTGCTGATTGCTATTAACAAATTTCACGGTTGTAATTTTCGAATAGCTGTTCAAGATAGGTTGTCCTCCTCATTCGCCACCTCACACGTCAAAAATGCGAGACAAACCAGCTATTGTATATACTAAAATTCCATTTTAGCATTTCTTTTAAATTTCGCAGAGACTCAATGGCAATTAAAATCAAGGCAATATAGTGGCACTTATCCATGTCGAATTTGAGAAAGCCTCTTATTCAACTGTATTCGAAAATAATCCCATAAATCCTTTTCGCCATTAGAGAGCGCGCCTCATCTACCGGATCATCGGGTGGACGCACCCGCCTACTAACTTCTGACCCTAGCACACTCAATAAGTGCCTGCGTCGGCGAGACGATGCACCTTTAGCAGGATGGAAGGGCACGGGATACGGCAACGAGGGCCGCCTACGTGCCTCAATGATGCCTTCACAGTCCTGCCGGGATTCGAACTAAGATGATGCACCAAAAATGATCGTGACGACGGTAAGGAGATCAACCACCCGGTGCAGGGAGCTTCGATCAACCGGGTTCGGCAAGGGCAGTCGATGGGGCCAGCAAGTCGCTCAGCGGAGAGAGTCTCGACCGGGTGCCCTATTGCGCAGCCTGACGATTGCGCTCAACACCGGCCCAACCAGCAGACCCACGAACAACGCTATTAAAATCAGCAGAGCAACGGGAACCGAGGGCGAGGTCCAACCGAACAGAATCAAGGATACCGCTTGCTGGTTCTCCAGGAAGAAGAACAATACCAGCACTATGAGGGCTAGGATGAAGAAGGCCAATAAGGCGCGCCGTAGACTTCGCATTGCGTTTTCTCTATCGATTAGTGCTGGACATGGTCTTATTCGTTGACCCTGTCCCGCAACTCCTTACCGGGCTTGAAATGAGGAACGAACTTGCCGTCCAGGCTGACCGACTGACCGGTCTTGGGATTGCGGCCTACACGGGGCGCGCGATAGTGCAGGGAAAAGCTGCCAAAGCCACGGATCTCGATACGATCCCCGGTCGCCAGGCACTGCGACATCTGCTCAAGCATGGTCTTGATGGCCAGCTCGACGTCCTTGGACGAGAGCAGCCCCTGATGGGTGACAATACGTTCGATCAGCTCCGACTTCGTCATATTTTTCCCTTCGTTATCAAGCAGCTAGATCATTGCTTAATCAGTTTGTAGCACGCTCCGGCGGATTTGAACAGGGTGGTTCTTGACTAAACAAAAAAATTCAAGATAAGGCGCAGCACGGGCTATCCCCCCACACGAACGCGAGCGCACTGCGACGCAACTTTACAGGCGAGTGGTAAAGCCTACGGCCCACACATCGCCCACGAGCACAGAAATATCTACAAACCCTGTAGGAACAAGCTATTTTGGCTCCTCCAGGCAAATCACTGTCTAGTCCTGAAATAGGTTTACACCCGTTCAGGTAGGCCGACAGGCCTCAAAACGCCCGATGCACCGCATCGGGCGTTTTGTTTTTCAGGGCCATATGGGGCCGTTCTGTGTTGTAGATCTGCACTGCCTCATCAACCATCTTCCTCGCCTGCTCACGATCTTCAGGGCTCCTCGACAGCAGCTCCGTCTTGAGGATTCCGTTGATTCGCTCGGCCAGCGCGTTCTGGTAGCAGTCATACCCATCGGTCATGGAGCACTGAACGCCGTGCCGTTGATGCAGTGACTGGTATAGCGCCGAGCAGTATTGGATGTCTCGATCCGAATGGTGGACTAATGGCTGGCGATGACGTCGCTTCCGTAATGCCTGCTTGAAAGCTTGCGCCACCGACTCGGCATGCAGGCTTTCATGGACGTGGTGGCCAACGATTTTCCTAGCGTACGCATCCGTTACCAGGCTCAGATACAGCGGGCCGTTACGTGCGGGCAGATAAGTAATGTCGGCCACCCAGACGTGCTCTGGCCTTGTCGGTACGACTTGGCTTGGACCGGGCTTAAGTAAGCTGGGATGACGGTAAAAGCGATGAAAGCTCTGTGTTGTCTTGTGATACGCCCGCTTAGACAGTACTAGCAAGCGGCGCTCACCCAAGACCTGGAAAAGCCTGTCTCGGCCCACCTGGACTCGTCTGTCAGGTTGGCAATGCAGCAAATAGTGCAGCTGCGTGTCCCCAGACGAGACTGACGCATCCGGATTTGCTGTACGAACTCAATCACTCGATCCGTCTGGCGCTTTTTGTCATCAGCGGCCTGGTTGCGCTTGTAGTAAGCCTGTCGACTGATGCCTAGAAACTGACAAGCCCTGGCAATGCTCAGTCCTGCAACTTGACCTTGCGTGAGGACTTGCCGGATCGCTTCTTTACGACCGATACACCGTATTCATTTTTTAGAACATCAACGACCGTCTCAAAGAACTGAGCCTTCTGGCTCATCAGCTCAAGCTGCTGCTCAAGTTCTTTGATTCGCTGCTCTGGAGTGAGCGTTTTGGGGTCAGACATCGCGCAGCTCCTCTCGTCGCGGATCGAGGCCCCTGGCTCCAATCCTGCCGACCGTGCTTAAGCAACCATACCAGAACCGTAGATTTTCCTTGGATGCCGTACCGCTCCCGGGCCTGGGTGCAGGTCAGCTCGCCTTTTTCGATCTGATCGACTACTGCCAATTTAGAAGACAGCGAGTAATCACGCTGTGTGCGCTTTACACCTTGATCCATCTGACTCTCCGGAAATTCGGGATGGGAGGTGTAAACCTTATTCAGGACGGGACACACAGGCACAAAAAAGGGCGACCCGAGGGTCGCCCTTTTTACCGATCAAACAGAACTCAGTTCTGCTTGGCCATAGCTTCGCGCAGCAGCGCGGCCATGGTGGTGTCGGCAGCCGCTTCCGGAGCGTTTTTCAGGCTCTGGATGGCTTCGCGCTCTTCAGCATCGTCCTTCGACTTGATGGACAGGCTGATGACGCGGGACTTGCGGTCGACGCTGATGATCTTGGCTTCGATCTCTTCGCCTTCCTTCAGCACGTTACGAGCGTCTTCAACGCGGTCACGGCTGATTTCGGAAGCTTTCAGAGTAGCTTCGATGTCGTCGGCCAGGGTCACGATAGCGCCCTTGGCATCAACTTCCTTGACGATACCTTTGACGATAGCGCCCTTGTCGTTGATCGAAACGAAGTTGGAGAACGGATCGTCTTCCAGCTGCTTGATGCCCAGGGAGATGCGCTCGCGCTCTGGGTCAACCGACAGGATGACGGTTTCCAGCTCGTCGCCCTTCTTGAAGCGACGCACGGCTTCTTCGCCGGCTTCGTTCCAGGAGATGTCGGACAGGTGAACCAGACCGTCGATGCCGCCGTCCAGGCCGATGAAGATACCGAAGTCGGTGATCGACTTAATGGTACCGGTGATCTTGTCACCCTTGTTGAACTGGCCGGAGAAGTCTTCCCATGGGTTGGACTTGCACTGCTTGATGCCCAGGGAGATACGACGACGCTCTTCGTCGATGTCCAGAACCATGACTTCCACTTCGTCGCCAACCTGAACGACTTTCGACGGGTGGATGTTCTTGTTGGTCCAGTCCATTTCGGAAACGTGTACCAGACCTTCAACGCCTTCTTCCAGCTCAGCGAAGCAGCCGTAGTCGGTCAGGTTGGTAACGCGAGCAGTCACGCGGGTGCTCTCTGGGTAACGGGCTTTGATAGCAACCCATGGGTCTTCGCCCAGTTGCTTCAGGCCCAGCGAAACGCGGTTGCGCTCACGATCGTACTTCAGGACCTTGACGTCGATCTCGTCACCAACGTTGACGATCTCGGACG
This sequence comes from Pseudomonas soli, assembly GCF_021283165.2. Classification (NCBI taxonomy): domain Bacteria; kingdom Pseudomonadati; phylum Pseudomonadota; class Gammaproteobacteria; order Pseudomonadales; family Pseudomonadaceae; genus Pseudomonas; species Pseudomonas soli. The sequence goes on along the minus strand of NZ_CP128543.1, from coordinate 1,768,096 downwards.
GGTGCTTGATACGCTTCCAGGCCATGTCGGTGATGTGCAGCAGACCATCGACGCCGCCCAGGTCAACGAACGCACCGTAGTCGGTGAGGTTCTTGACGATACCTTTGACCTGCTGGCCTTCCTGCAGCGATTCCAGCAGAGCTTCGCGCTCGGCGCTGTTTTCGGCCTCCAGGACGCTGCGACGGGAAACGACAACGTTGTTGCGCTTCTGGTCCAGCTTGATGACCTTGAATTCCAGCTCTTTGCCTTCGAGGTGGGTGGTGTCGCGCACTGGGCGGACATCAACCAGGGAGCCCGGCAGGAACGCACGGATGCCGTTAACGTCGACAGTGAAGCCGCCTTTAACCTTACCGTTGATAACGCCCTTGACCACTTCTTCGGCAGCGAAAGCAGCTTCCAGAACAATCCAGCACTCGGCGCGCTTGGCTTTTTCACGGGACAGCTTGGTTTCGCCGAAGCCGTCTTCGACCGCGTCCAGCGCAACGTGAACTTCGTCACCGACCTTGATGGTCAGTTCGCCGGTTTCGTTGTAGAACTGCTCGAGCGGGATGACACCCTCGGACTTCAGGCCAGCGTGTACGGTAACCCAGTCGCCGTCGATGTCGACAACGATACCGGTGATGATTGCACCCGGCTGAAGATTGAGGGTTTTCAGGCTTTCTTCAAAGAGTTCTGCAAAGCTTTCGCTCATTTTAATTCCTGTAGATTCGGGCGAAAAAGACGCCCATAGCCACATTCCAGACAATGTGGGTTTCGTTAAGTTAAGGAGCGCTGGCAGGACGTTGACTGGTGCCCCTGCCGGCCCTCCTCTCCATCAGGCCAGGTCGCGCAGGGCGAGCTCGCTTCTGATGCGTTGCAGCACCTGCTCGATGGACAACTCCGTGGAATCCAGCTGGATTGCATCGGCCGCCGGCTTGAGCGGGGCCACTGCACGCTGGGTGTCGCGCTCATCACGCGCACGGATCTCATCTAGCAGACTCGACAGACTAACATCTTCGCCCTTGCCCTTCAACTGCAGGTAACGGCGACGGGCACGCTCCTCGGCACTGGCGGTAAGGAACACCTTCAACGGCGCGTCCGGGAATACCACAGTGCCCATGTCGCGACCGTCGGCAATCAGCCCGGGGGCTTCACGGAAAGCACGCTGGCGCTGCAGCAGCGCCTCGCGCACCGCCGGCAGCGAGGCGACCATCGAGGCCCCGGCACCGACTGTCTCGGTGCGAATGGCATTGCTGACATCCTCACCCTCGAGAATGATCTGCTGCAGCTTGCCCGGCTCCGCCGCAACGAACTGCACGTCCAGATGCGCGGCCAGCGCCTTGAGCAGCTCTTCGTTGGTCAGGTCGACGCCATGGTTAGTGGCGTTGAACGCCAGCAGGCGGTACAGGGCACCGGAATCGAGCAGGCGCCAGCCCAGCTCGCGGGCCAGCAGGCCCGCCACGGTACCCTTGCCCGAGCCGCTCGGCCCGTCGATGGTGATGACCGGTGCTTGCAAATTCACGACTTGCCCTCTTCGGCGACGCGGATGCCGACTTCCTTGCACAGCGCCAGGAAGTTGGGGAACGACGTGGCGACGTTGGCGCAGTCATGGATCACGAGCGGCGCGCTGGCGCGCAGCGAGGCGATGCTGAAGGCCATGGCGATGCGATGGTCGCCGTGGCCGTGCACTTCGCCGCCGCCGATCTGGCCGCCATCGATGATGATGCCGTCCGGGGTCGGCTCACACTTCACGCCCAGGGCGATCAGGCCGTCAGCCATCACCTGGATGCGGTCCGACTCCTTGACCCGCAGCTCTTCGGCGCCACGCAGCACGGTACGCCCTTCGGCGCAGGCGGCAGCGACGAACAGCACCGGGAACTCGTCGATGGCCAGCGGCACCAGCTCTTGCGGGATGTCGATGCCCTTGAGCTTGGCGCCACGCACGCGCAGGTCGGCCACCGGCTCGCCGCCGACTTCACGCTGGTTTTCCAAGGTGATGTCGCCGCCCATCAGGCGCAGGATGTCGATAACGCCGGTGCGGGTCGGGTTGATGCCAACGTGTTCCAGGACCAGTTCGGAACCCTCGGCGATGGACGCCGCCACCAGAAAGAACGCCGAGGAGGAAATATCCGCCGGCACTTCGATGCGGGTGGCCTTGAGTTTGCCACCGGACTGCAGGGAGGCCACTGGACCGTTCGACTCGACCGCGTAGCCGAAGCCGCGCAGCATGCGCTCGGTGTGGTCACGGGTAGGCGCAGGCTCGGTGACGGTGGTGGTGCCTTCGGCGTACAGGCCGGCCAGCAGCAGGCAGGACTTGACCTGGGCACTGGCCATCGGCAGCGTGTAGTTCAGCGCCTTGAGCTTGTGCCCACCGCGGATGGTCAACGGCGGACGACCTTCAGGGCCGGTCTCGACCACAGCACCCATTTCACGCAGCGGATTGGCCACGCGATTCATCGGGCGCTTGGACAGCGAGGCGTCGCCGGTCATGGTGGTGTCGAACGACTGCGCTGCCAGCAGGCCGGACAGCAGGCGCATCGAGGTGCCGGAGTTACCCACGTACAGCGGGCCGGGCGGCGGCTTCAGGCCATGCAGGCCAACACCGTGAATGGTCACGCGACCATGGTGCGGCCCTTCGATGACCACGCCCATGTCGCGGAAGGCCTGCAAGGTCGCCAGGGCGTCTTCACCCTCGAGGAAACCTTCGACCTCGGTCGTGCCCTCGGCCAGCGAGCCGAGCATGATCGAGCGGTGGGAAATCGATTTGTCGCCAGGTACGCGGATCCGTCCGGACACGCGGCCACCCGGTTGGGCCAGGAAAATCAGATCGTTGGCGTTCATAGCGTCCACATAGGCCCGACGGGCAAGGATTTTACTGAAATGCTCGCGGGCAACCCGGGCGCGGGTGAACACGCCCAGCAGTTGGTGCCCGTCCCCAGCATCGACCGCGTCGCGCAGAGCGTCGAGGTCGCTGCGAAATGTATCGAGAGTGCGCAGGACCGCCTCGCGGTTGGCGAGGAAGATGTCATGCCACATGATTGGGTCGCTGCCGGCGATTCTCGTGAAATCGCGGAAGCCTCCCGCAGCGTACCGGAAGATCTCCAGGTTTTCATTGCGCTTGGCCAGCGAGTCGACCAGGCCGAAGGCCAGCAGGTGCGGCAGGTGGCTGGTGGCGGCCAGCACTTCGTCATGGCGCTCCACCGACATGTGCTCGACATCGGCATCCAGCGCTCGCCAGAGGCGATCAACCAGGGCGAGCGCGCCCGGCTCGGTTTCCGCCAGCGGAGTGAGGATCACCTTGTGCCGACGGAACAACGCCGCATTGGAGGCCTCCACCCCACTCTGCTCGGACCCGGCGATCGGGTGCCCCGGCACGAATCGCGGCAGGCGCTCGGCAAACGCCTCGCGCGCGGCACGCACCACATTGCCCTTGGCACTGCCCACGTCGGTGATCACCGCATTACCCAGGTCGAGCTGGGCCAGGCGAGCCAGGACTTTCTCCATCGCCAGGATCGGCACAGCCAACTGGATGACGTCGGCGCCAACACAAGCGGCCGCAAGGTCTGCCTCGCAGCGATCGACCACGCCCAGCGCCACGGCTTGTTTGCGCGACTCGGCGTCGAGGTCGACGCCGACCACTTCGCGGCACAGGCCACTTTCGCGCAGGCCCTTGGCGAAGGAGCCTCCGATCAGACCGAGGCCGACCACGACCAGGCGACCGACAACCGGTGCGGATTTGTTTGTTACAGCATCAACCACGAGTGCAAACCCTGTTCAGAAATCAAGACAGCCTGTAAGTCCATCGCGGGACAAGCCCACTCCCACGAGACCCGCGATGAACCTTGAAACATACGTCAGAGCACCGCTTTCGGATAAGAGCCCAACACCTTCAGCGCCACAGCCTCCTGGCTGATCTGCTCCAGCACCGCCTTGATCAGCGGATCACGGTGATGGCCGACAAAGTCGATGAAGAACACGTAGGTCCACTTGCCGCTGCGCGACGGACGGGTCTCGATGCGCGTCAGGTCGATGCCGTTTTCGTGGAACGGCACCAGCAGCTCATGCAGAGCACCCGGTTTGTTGCTCATGGAGACGATGATCGAAGTCTTGTCATCGCCGGTCGGCGGCACTTCCTGGTTACCGATCATGAGGAAACGCGTGGAGTTGTCCGGGCGGTCCTCGATCTTTTCGGCCAGACGGGTCAAACCATACAAGTTGGCCGCCATGTCACCGGCAATCGCCGCCGAGTTCCACTCGCCCTTGACCCGCTTGGCCGCCTCGGCGTTGCTCGACACAGCCACGCGCTCGACGTTCGGGTAGTGGGCGTCCAGCCACTTGCGGCACTGGGCCAGCGACTGGGCGTGGGAGTAGATGCGGGTGATGCTGTCGGTCTTGGTGTTCTCGCCCACCAGCAGGTGATGGTGGATACGCAGCTCGACCTCGCCGCAGATCACCATGTCATGCTCGAGGAAGCTGTCCAGCGTGTGGCTGACGGCGCCCTCGGTGGAGTTCTCCACCGGCACCACGCCAAAATTGACCGCACCGGCCGCCACCTCGCGGAACACCTCGTCGATGGCCGCCATCGGGCGGCTCACCACGGCATGACCGAAGTGCTTCATGGCCGCCGCCTGGGTGAAGGTCCCCTCAGGACCGAGGTAGGCCACTTTCAGCGGCTCTTCGAGCGCCAGGCAGGAAGACATGATCTCGCGGAACAGCCGCGCCATCTCTTCGTTATCCAGCGGTCCCTGGTTACGCTGCATGACGCGCTTGAGTACCGCGGCCTCGCGCTCGGGACGGTAGAACACCGGTGCCTCGCCTTCCGGCAACGATGCAGTCTTGACCTTGGCCACTTCCTGGGCGCAACGGGCGCGTTCGCTGATCAGCTCGAGGATCTTCTCGTCGAGGCTGTCGATGCGCACGCGCAGGGCCTTGAGCTCCTGATCGGACATCAGCCGTGCTCCTTCTCGAATTCACCCATGTACTGCACCAGCGCCTCGACAGCCTCCAGGCCCAGGGCGTTGTAGATCGAGGCACGCATGCCACCGACCGAACGATGACCCTTGAGGTTGAGCAGGCCACGGGCATCGGCACCGGCCAGGAAGGCCTTGTCCAGACGTTCGTCGGCCAGACGGAACGGCACGTTCATCCACGAGCGGGCGTTGACGCTGATCGGGTTGGAGTAGAACTCGCTGGCATCGATGAAGCCGTAAAGGCGCTCTTTCTTGGCGCGGTTGCGCTGCTCCATTGCCTCGACGCCACCCTGCTCCTTGAGCCACTCGAACACCAGGCCCGAGAGGTACCAGGAATAGGTGGCCGGAGTGTTGTACATCGAGCCGTTGTCGGCCGACACCTTGTAGTCGAGCATGGTTGGGCAGCTGCTGCGAGCGCGACCCAGCAGGTCTTCGCGCACGATTACCACCACCAGGCCGCTCGGGCCGATGTTCTTCTGCGCGCCGGCATAAATCAGGCCGTACTGCGACACGTCGATCGGGCGCGACAGGATGTCCGAGGACATGTCGACCACCAGCGGGACGTCACCGGTTTCGGGCACCCAGTCGAACTGCAGGCCACCAATGGTCTCGTTGGACGCATAGTGAACATACGCGGCGTTGCGGGTCAGCTGCCACTCGTTCTGGCCCGGGATGGCCAGGTAGTCGTAGGGCTTGGCGCTGGCAGCAACGTTGACAGTGCCGAAGCGGCGCGCTTCCTCGATGGCCTTCTTCGACCAGATACCGGTCTCGACGTAGTCGGCGGTGCCGTTTTCTGGCAGCAGGTTCAGCGGAATCTCGGCGAACTGCTGGCTGGCGCCGCCCTGCAGGAACAGCACCTTGTAGTTGGAGGGGACGGACAGCAGGTCGCGCAGGTCCTGCTCGGCCTTTTCGGCGATGGCCACATAGTCGTCGCTGCGATGGCTCATTTCCATCACCGACAGACCCTTGCCGCGCCAGTCCAGCATCTCGGCCTGGGCGCGCTGCAGCACGGCATCAGGAAGCGCGGCAGGGCCTGCGCAGAAGTTAAAGGCTCGTTTGCTCACATCCACTCTCGCTCTGCCAAATAGAACAAAATCGTAATTCGCTGCCGACCAGTCAAGACTGTGTCGCCGGCACCGGGGCTGCCTTGCAGCGCCAATGCCCCACCTTCATCAGTCAAACGGGGCGACCTTGGTCGCCCCGCTCGGGTTGTTGCATCGATTATTCCTGAGGCGCCTCTTCGGTGCCGGCATCGTCGTCGCCCACCGCATCGAGCGGGGCGCCCTCCTCGTCCGTCTCGATCAGTTCATCGAGCTCTTCCTCGGAGGGTTCCTGGACGCGCTCAAGCCCCACCAGCGTCTCGTCGGTGGCCAGCTTGATCAGCGTGACACCCTGGGTGTTACGGCCCAGGCTGGACACCTCGCCGACCCGGGTACGCACCAGCGTGCCCTGGTCGGAGATCAGCATGATTTCCTCGCCTTCCTGCACCTGGATAGCGCCGATCAGCAGGCCATTGCGCCCCTTGGTGCCCATGGCGATCACGCCCTGGCCGCCACGGCCGCGACGCGGGAACTTGGACAGCGGGGTGCGCTTGCCAAAACCACGCTCGGAAGCGGTGAGGATCTGCGCGCCGGACTCCGGAATCAGCATGGAAATGATCTGCTGCCCCTTGCCCAGCTTCATGCCGCGCACGCCACGGGCGGTACGGCCCATCTCGCGCACCACGCTCTCGGCGAAGCGGATCACCTTGCCGGCGTCGGAGAACATCATGACTTCCTTGGCGCCATCGGTAATGGCGGCGGCGATCAGGGTGTCACCTTCCTTGAGCTTCAGGGCAATCAGGCCATTGGAACGCGGACGGGCGAACTGCACCAGCGGAGTCTTCTTGACGGTACCGGCAGCAGTGGCCATGAAGATGTAGGCGCCGGTCGCTTCGGCGACCCACTCAGGGGTGTCGCCGTCTTCCTCGTCGATCTCCTCGGCCTCCACCAGCTCGCCTTCGATCACGCTGTCGTCGCTGTCTTCCAGTTCTTCCTCTGGATCTGCGTGCTGCTGCAGCGCCTCCAGGTCGATCTGCAGCATGGCGGTGATGCGCTCACCCTCCTCCAGCGGCAGCAGGTTGACCAGTGGGCGGCCGCGGGCGGCGCGGGAGGCCTCGGGAATCTCGTAGGTCTTCTTCCAGTACACCTTGCCCTTGCTGGAGAACAGCAACAGGGTGGCATGGCTGTTGGCGACCAGCAGGTGCTCGATGTAGTCCTCGTCCTTGACGCCTGTGGCCGACTTGCCCTTGCCACCACGGCGCTGGGCCTGGTACGCGGACAATGGCTGGGTCTTGGCGTAGCCACCGTGGGAGATGGTCACCACACGCTCTTCTTCCGGGATCATGTCACCGTAGTTGAGGTCGTGGCTGGCATTGAGGATTTCGGTGCGACGGGCATCGCCGTACTCGGCGCGGATCGCTTCAAGCTCCTCGCGGATCACTTCCATCAGGCGCTCGGCGCTGCTGAGGATGCGAATCAGCTCGCCGATCTGCTCGAGGATCTCCTGGTACTCGGCCAGCAGCTTCTCGTGCTCCAGGCCGGTCAGGCGGTGCAGGCGCAGCTCCAGGATCGCCTGGGCCTGTTCCGGCGACAGGTAGTACTTGCCTTCGCGCAGGCCATATTGCTCCGGCAGGTCTTCCGGACGGCACGACTCGGCACCGGCACGCTCGACCATGACCTGCACCGCGCTGGACTCCCAGGCCGTGCTGATCAGTGCTTCCTTGGCTTCGGACGGCGTCGGCGAGGCCTTGATCAGGGCAATGACCGGGTCGATGTTGGACAGCGCGACCGCCTGGCCTTCAAGGATATGGCCACGCTCGCGGGCCTTGCGCAGCTCGAACACGGTGCGGCGGGTGACCACCTCGCGACGGTGGCGAACGAACGCCTCGAGCAGGTCCTTGAGGTTCAGCAGGCGCGGGCGACCGTCGATCAGGGCAACGATGTTGATGCCGAACACGCTCTGCAGCTGGGTCTGCTGGTAGAGGTTGTTGAGCACCACCTCCGGCACCTCGCCGCGGCGCAGCTCGATGACGATACGCATGCCGTCCTTGTCGGACTCGTCGCGCAGCTCGGTGATGCCTTCGATCTTCTTCTCTTTGACCAGCTCGGCGATCTTTTCGATCAGGCGCGCCTTGTTCAGCTGGTACGGCAGCTCGGTGACCACGATCTGCTGGCGGCCGCCGACCTTGTCGATGTCCTCGATCTCGGAGCGGGCACGCATATAGATGCGGCCACGGCCGGTGCGATAGGCCTCGATGATGCCCTGGCGACCATTGATCAGGCCCGCTGTCGGGAAGTCCGGCCCCGGGATGAACTGCATCAGTTCATCGACCGTGATGTCGGAGTTGTCGATCAGCGCCAGGCAGCCATCGATCACTTCGCCGAGGTTGTGCGGCGGAATGTTCGTCGCCATGCCCACGGCGATACCGCTGGAACCGTTGACCAGCAGGTTGGGGATCCTAGTCGGCATGACCGCCGGGATCTGCTCGGTACCGTCGTAGTTCGGCACCCAGTCGACAGTTTCTTTGTGCAGGTCGGCCAGTAGCTCATGGGCCAGCTTGGACATGCGCACTTCGGTGTATCGCATGGCCGCGGCGTTGTCGCCGTCCACCGAACCGAAGTTGCCCTGGCCATCGACCAGCAAATAGCGCAGCGAGAATGGCTGGGCCATGCGCACGATGGTGTCGTACACGGCGGTGTCGCCGTGCGGGTGGTACTTACCGATCACGTCACCGACCACACGGGCGGATTTCTTGTACGGCTTGTTCCAGTCGTTGCCCAGTTCGCTCATCGCATACAGAACGCGGCGATGCACGGGCTTCAAGCCGTCACGCGCATCGGGCAGCGCTCGCCCGACAATAACGCTCATCGCGTAGTCGAGGTAAGACTGTCTCAGTTCGTCTTCGATATTGACCGGGAGGATTTCTTTGGCCAGTTCGCCCATGAGAAGCCTGATTCCTTTTTCTGGTGAAACTTCGCCTGATCCCTCGAAGGACGAACGAAGCTCGCCGCCGCAGCGCAATTGGGGTGCGACGACTTACGACAAATCAATGAGTTGTGCCATGGATCTGCGCAATGAAGACCGCGGTAAAGAGCGGCCTTGGAAACTGCCGGATGGTATCACAAACGCTGCGCGCATGGGAGATATGGCAGGTTGCCGTACAGTACCATCCGCACGGATGGAAAAACGCCTCAATGGAGGCGTTTGCGGCACATCAACTGGGCAATTTTTGCGGTATCCGGGCGCTCGACCACGCCCTTCTCGGTGACGATCACGTCGATCAGGTCGGCCGGCGTGACATCGACCACCGGGTTATAGGCTTCGACATCAGCGGTTACCTGGATCCCGGACACCTCCAGCAGCTCTTCCTCGCCGCGCGTCTCCAGCGGGATATCGTCCCCGGTGGGCAGGTTCAGATCGATGCTGGTGCTAGGCGCCACCACCATGAAGCGCAGCCCGTGGTGCATGGCCGCCACCGCCATCTGGTAGGTGCCGATCTTCGCCGCCACATCGCCATTGGCGGCAATGCAGTCGGCGCCGACCACCACCCAGGTGATGCCCTTGACCTTCATCAGGTGCCCCGCCGCCGCGTCAGCGACCACAGTCACCGGCACACCGTCGGCGGCCAGCTCCCAGGCGGTCAGGCGCGAACCCTGCAGCCACGGCCGCGACTCGCAGGCATAGACCTGCTCGACCATGCCCTCCAGGGTGGCGGCGCGGATCACCCCCAGGGCAGTACCGAAGCCTCCAGTGGCCAACGCCCCGGCGTTGCCATGGGTAAGCAGGGCCTGCTCGCTGCCCTGGTGCCTGCGGATCTGCTCGACACCGAACTGGGCCATGGTCAGGTTGGCCTCGCGATCACTCTGGTGAATCGCCACCGCCTCGGCCTCCATCACCTTCAGCACGTCCTCATCCGGGCGCAGGCGCTGCAGACGCTCACGCATGCGGTTGAGCGCCCAGAACAGGTTGGCCGGAGTAGGTCGCGCCTCGCCGAGCATCATGAAGTCTTCTTCGAGGCTCTCTTCCCAGCTCTCGCCTTCCGCCAGGCGATGGCGCAGCGCGAGCACCAGGCCGTAGGCGGCGCAGATGCCGATCGCCGGAGCGCCACGCACGGCCATGTCGCTGATCGCCTCAGCCACCTCGGCCGCCTCGGTACAGGCCAGCCAGCACTGCTCAAGCGGCAGCAGGCGCTGGTCGAGCAGGTGCAGCACGCCGTCGCGCCACTCGATGCCCGTTACCGTCTCCGCCGCCATCAGTTGATCGCGCATCGCCTCTCCCCGTCGCCCTGGCATCAAAAGCCGGCGATTATAGCGAGCCTGCGTCGCGGACGCTCGGGTATACTGCGCGTTTAGCCGAACCGATCCAGGTATATATCGCGCATGCCCATCGCCACTCCCCTCCTCGACCTGCTGCTTGTGCCGGACTGGCTGGTCCCCGTCGAGCCGGCCGGTGTCGTGCTGGAGGGCCATGCGCTGGGCATCCGCGACGGTCAGATCGCCTGGCTCGGCCCACGCGAGCGGGCGCCACAAGCGCGGGAAGTGCGAACGCTGCCCGACTGCCTGCTGACGCCCGGGCTGATCAACGCCCACGGCCACGCTGCCATGACCCTGTTCCGCGGCTTGGCCGACGACCTGCCACTGATGACTTGGCTGCAGGAACACATCTGGCCCGCCGAGGGTCGCTGGGTGACCGAGGCCTTCGTAGCCGACGGCACCGACCTGGCCATTGCCGAACAGCTCAAGGGCGGCATCACCTGCTTCGCCGACATGTATTTCTATCCACGCGAGGCCTGCGACCGTGTGCACCGCAGCGGCATCCGCGCGCAGATCGCCGTGCCGCTGCTGGATTTCCCCATCCCCGGCGCACGCACCCCGGACGAGGCCCTGCACCTGGCCATCGAACTGTTCGGCGAGCTGCGCCACCACCCGCGCATCACCATTGCCCTGGGCCCGCACGCCCCCTACACGGTGAGCGACGAGAACCTGGAGAAGATCCGGGTAATCGCCGATCAGCTGGACGCACCGCTGCACATGCACATCCACGAGACCGCCAGCGAAGTCGAGCAAGCGCTCAAGGACAACGGCGAGCGGCCACTGGCGCGCCTTGCGCGCCTGGGCCTGCTGGGCCCGAACCTGCAAGCGGTGCACATGACCCAGATCAGCGACGAAGACCTGGCGCTGCTGGTAGAAAGCAACACCAGTGTGGTCCACTGCCCCGAATCCAACCTCAAGCTGGCCAGCGGTTTCTGCCCGGTGGAGCGCCTGTGGCAGGCCGGGGTGAACGTGGCCGTCGGCACCGATGGCGCCGCCAGCAACAATGACCTCGACCTGCTCGGTGAAACCCGCACCGCCGCGCTGCTGGCCAAGGCCGTCGCTGGCTCGGCCACCGCTCTGGACGCACACAGGGCGCTGCGCATGGCCACGCTCAATGGCGCCCGTGCCCTAGCCCTGGAAGCGATCACCGGCTCGCTCGAGGTGGGCAAGGCCGCCGACCTGACCGTCTTCGACCTGTCGGGGCTGGCGCAGCAACCGGTGCACGACCCGGTCTCGCAACTGATCTACGCCACCGGGCGCGACTGCGTGAAGGATGTCTGGGTCGCCGGACAGCAACTGGTCGAGGACCGCCGCCTGAGCCAAATGGACGAAGCCGCGCTGGCCGCCAACGCCCGCGCTTGGGGAGCCCGCATCGGTGGGCGCAACGAATGAATGGCCGGCAGTTGCGGCTGCCGCCCCGCGACACTATTTATCGAAGATTCAGAGGACTGTTCCCATGAGCAACGTCGACCACGCCGAAATCGCCAAGTTCGAAGCCCTGGCCCACCGCTGGTGGGACCGCGAGAGCGAGTTCAAGCCGCTGCACGACATCAACCCGCTGCGGGTCAACTGGATTGACGAGCGTGTCGGCCTGGCCGGCAAGAAGGTGCTGGACGTCGGCTGCGGCGGCGGCATCCTCAGCGAGGCAATGGCCCAGCGTGGCGCCACCGTCACCGGCATCGACATGGGCGAGGCACCGCTGGCGGTGGCCCAGTTGCACCAGCTGGAGTCGGGCGTTGCGGTGGAGTACCGGCAGATCACCGCCGAAGCCCTGGCCGAAGAGATGCCTAGCCAGTTCGACGTGGTCACCTGCCTGGAAATGCTCGAGCATGTGCCCGACCCTTCCTCGGTGATCCGTGCCTGCTACCGCATGGTCAAGCCCGGCGGCCAAGTGTTCTTCTCGACCATCAACCGCAACCCCAAGGCCTACCTGCTGGCCATTATCGGCGCAGAATACGTGCTGAAGATGCTGCCGCGCGGCACCCACGACTTCAAGAAGTTCATCCGCCCTTCCGAGCTGGGCGCCTGGAGCCGTGCCGCAGGCCTCGAGGTCAAGGACATCATCGGCCTGACCTACAACCCGCTGACCAAGCACTACAAGCTGTGCAACGACGTCGACGTCAACTACATGATCCAGACCCTGCGCGAGGAATGAGCATGCGCCTGCGAGCAGTACTCTTCGACATGGACGGCACCCTGCTGGACACGGCGCCGGACTTCATTGCCATCTGCCAGGCGATGCTCGCCGATCGCGGCTTGCCGGCCATTGACGACGCGCGTATCCGCGAGGTGATCTCCGGCGGCGCCCGCGCCATGGTCGCAGCAACCTTCGCCATGGACCCCGATACCGACGGCTTCGAGCCCCTGCGCCTGGAGTTCCTCGAGCGCTACCAGCGCGACTGCGCGGTGCACAGCAAGCTGTTCGACGGCATGCCGGAGCTGCTGGCCGACATCGAGAAAGGCAACCTGCTGTGGGGCGTGGTCACCAATAAACCGGTGCGCTTCGCCGAGCCGATCATGCAGCGACTCGGGCTGGCCGAGCGTTCGGCGCTGCTGATCTGCCCGGATCATGTGAAGAACAGCAAGCCCGACCCCGAGCCACTGATCCTGGCATGCAAGACGCTCGATCTGGATCCGGCCAGCGTCCTGTTCGTCGGCGACGACCTGCGTGATATCGAGTCCGGCCGTGATGCCGGCACCCGCACTGCGGCGGTGCGCTATGGCTATATACATCCAGAGGACAACCCCAACAACTGGGGTGCCGACGTGGTGGTGGACCACCCGCTGGAGCTGCGCAAGGTGATCGACAGCGCGCTGTGCGGCTGCTGATTTCAAGTCGCAAGCGTCAAGCTTCAAGCTTCAGGAAAGAGCAGCCCCAACACTGATCCGCTCTCTCTTGTCGCTTGCCGCTTACAGCTTGCAGCTCATATCCAAGGACAGACCTATGTTCGACTACACCGCCCGCCCCGACCTGCTCAAGGGCCGAATCATCCTGGTCACCGGCGCCGGCCGCGGCATCGGCGCCGCTGCCGCCAAGGCCTATGCCGCCCTGGGCGCCACGGTGCTGCTGCTGGGCAAGACCGAAGCCAACCTGAACGAGGTCTACGACCAGATCGAAGCCGCGGGCCACCCACAACCGGTGGTAATCCCGTTCAACCTGGAAACCGCCCTGCCCCACCAGTACGACGAACTGGCGGCGATGATCGAGGATCAGTTCGGCCGCCTCGACGGCCTGCTCAACAACGCCTCGATCATTGGCCCGCGCACGCCGCTGGAACAGCTGTCGGGCGACAATTTCATGCGCGTGATGCATATCAACGTCAACGCCACCTTCATGCTGACCAGCACCTTGCTGCCGCTGCTCAAGCTGTCTGAAGACGCCTCGGTGGTGTTCACTTCCAGCAGCGTCGGGCGCAAGGGCCGGGCGTACTGGGGCGCCTACGGGGTGTCGAAATTCGCCACCGAAGGATTGATGCAGACCCTGGCGGACGAGCTGGAAGGCGTCGCGCCGGTGCGCTCCAACAGCATCAACCCAGGCGCCACCCGCACAGCAATGCGCGCCCAGGCGTATCCGAGCGAGAACCCGCAGAACAACCCGCTGCCCGAGGACCTCATGCCGGTGTACCTGTACCTGATGGGGCCGGACAGCAAGGATGTGAACGGGCAGGCGCTGAACGCGCAGTAATCTTCAGGTAGCCGGGGCCGCCTTGCGGCCCTTTCGCCGCATCGACAAACCGCGGCGAAAGAACCAGCAAACGATGATTTCAGCCCGCCGCCAAGGCCGGGCGCAAACGCCCCTGCTGGCGCCCTTCGAGCTGCATGCAACGCTCCAGGAAAAGGAACATGCAGTCGTAGCTCTTGCAGATCGCCCGGCGCAGCTCGGTGCGCAACCCCAGGGTCGGGTTCTCGCCCGCCAGAGTGCAGATGATTTCCAGCGCTTCCCACGGGTGCGCGTCATCATACTGCGCATGCATCTTCAACCATTTCATGGCGCGCTTGCGGGTGTCTTCGGGGAAGCCCTGGGCGTAGGTATCTTCGGCGCAGACCACTGCCGACCATTCGCCGGTGGCACCTTCGATGGCGTAGTTGGTGGCCGCCATCGCGATGGCCAGCGACTCGGTGGCGCATACCCGCCAACACCAGTCGTTCAAGCCATTGAGCTCGGGCGGCACTTCCTGAGACTGCAATTCATGCAAGTGGATGCCATGGGCCTGGCACCAGTGCACCCAGTAGTCGGCATGATTGAGCTCGACGCGGATGTTGCGCATCAGCCAGCGGCGCGCCATGTCCTCCCCGGGGTGCCGGGCGTAACGGGTCTTGGTGAGGTTGTGGGCCATGTAGAGGGAGAACTGCTCGACCACCGGCCAGCCACCGATCAGGTACTGGCGGATGGTCGACTGCTTGAGCCGGCCATCGCGCAGGCGCTGGTAGAACTCATGCTCCACCACCCGACGCTTGCTTTCGCGGCAATCCTCGATCAGTTGTTGGGCCCACTGTGGATAACTGGCCGGATCCATCAATGGTCCGATCCTTACGAACGCGTCGATCACTGTCAGCTCCTTGATTCCCTGTGATTTCCGGGCGTTGTTCAGCGAAAGGTCCCCGGCGCCCGGTGCAGAAGGGGCCTCGCGGCAATCCGTTGGCGCTGCAGGCTGTCGCAGGTGAACACCTGCGGGCGTTCGATGAGATACCCCTGGGCGTAGTCCACGCCGATTTCCTGCAAAGCCTGCTCGATCAGTGGCGTTTCGACGAACTCAGCAATGGTCCGCTTGCCCATGACGTGGCCAATGTGATTGATCACTTCGACCATCGCCCGGTTGATCGGGTCATCAAGCATGTCCTTGACGAAACTTCCGTCGATCTTCAGGAAGTCTACAGGTAAATGCTTCAAATAGGCGAATGACGACATTCCGGCGCAGAAGTCGTCCAGCGAGAATTTGCAGCCCAATCCTTTCAATTCATTGATGAACCGGATTGCACTACCCAAATTGGCGATGGCGCTGGTTTCAGTAATTTCAAAACAGATCAACCGGGGCGGGATGTCGTACTCGCCAAACAGGCGCTGCAGGTACTCGAGGAATTTGTCGTCGCCAATGCTCGAGCCCGAGAGATTGATGGCGCACATGGCCAACGGCCCCTCCCGGCCCTCGTCCAGGCATTGGCGAATCACCTGGAACACGCTGCGTACCACCCAACGATCTAGTGCGGTCATCAGGCCATAGCGCTCGGCTGCGGGAATGAAGCTGTCGGGCAGGATGGTACGCCCGCTTTCATCGTGCAGGCGCAGGAGGATTTCGATATGCCCCAGCCCATCGTGGGGGTGCAGCGGAGCGATTTCCTGGGCGTATAGGCAGAAGCGATTCTCCTCCAGCGCTACGTGCAGGCGCTGGATCCAGGCCATTTCACCAAAGCGCATGGACAGCTCGCTGTCGTCGGCGTGATAGACCTGGACGCGATTGCGCCCTTTCTCCTTGGCCATGTAGCAAGCCATGTCCGCCGCGCGCAACGATGCCTCCAAGGTACTGGGCACCTGGGCGATATGCACCAGGCCGATGCTGACCGTGGTGACGAAGGGCCTACCCTTCCACACGAAATGCAGGCTCTGCACGGCCTGGCGCAATTGCTCGGCAATGCGCTCGGCCTGCTCCGGCGGGCAGTTCTCGAGCAGCACGCCGAATTCGTCCCCCCCCAGGCGCGCCAAGGTGTCACCTTCGCGAAGGCCCGACTGCAACACCGCGCAGATATGGCGCAGTAACTCGTCGCCGGCGGCATGCCCACACGTGTCATTGACCAGCTTGAACTGATCGAGGTCGAGGAACATCAATGAATGCCGGCCGGCCTGGCGCGCCAGGGCATTGAGCGCCTGCTCCAGGCGGTATTCGAACTCGCGGCGGTTGGCCAGACCGGTCAGCGCGTCGTGAGTGGCCTGCCAGGACAGGTTGGCGATGTACTGGCGCTCCTGGGTCATGTCGTGCAGTACCACGACGATGCCGCTGACCTGCCCTTCTGTAAGAATGGGCGAGCCCACCAGGTTGACCGACACCGTACTACCATCCAGGCGCTGGATCAGCCGGGCGTGCTCGGCGCCGCCCTTGAGGCTGCCGCTGAGCACCTGCTCGACCAGCGTCAGGCTGTCGCCTTCGGCATTCTCGTCGAGCAGGCTGAACAGCGCCGCCAGCGGCAGCCCCTGGGCCTGCATCGCCTGCCAGTGCGTCAGCTGTTCGGCAGCCGGGTTCATGTAGCTGATGCAACCATCGACATCGGCGGTGATCACCGCGTCGCCGATCGACTCCAGGGTGATCTGCGCCCGCTCCTTCTCCTCCTGCAACGCACTGGCGAATGCCTGGCGCTGGGCCAGCAGCTTGCTCGAGCGCCGCCAGGCCATGGCGATAAGGAACAGCGCGGTGGCCAGGTTGGTGAGCATCAGCACCTTGAGCAGCATCCGCGAACCTTCACCCAGGGCATCGCTGAATGCCTTGGCGGCGGGCGTCACGCCATCATTGATGGCCACGATCCGCGCCTTCCAGTTGGCTACCTGATGGGCATCGGCCTTGCCGCCGGCAAACCCCTCGCGCATCTGCTGGGCCAGCACGTCGAGCTGGCGCAGGTAGTCGTCACCGATGTCCCAGTAATCGATGGCGGTTTCCATATAGCTGATATGGCGAAAGTTGCGGTAGAACCAGATGATCCGGGCGACATCCTCGGGGTGATTGCCGCCTTGCAGCACGCCCTGGCGCGCCGCCTCCAGGTCCGGCTCGGGCCGATCCAGGGCCAGGCGCAGGTTGTGATCGCCCTGGGGCACCAGGATGGCCCGGCGATAGCGGGCATAGGTCAGCGGATCGCGATCATCGGCATAGAGGTTGAGGTAGTAGATGGCGTCCTTCTGCGCCTTGGACCACAGGCTCTCGCCCGCCACATAGGCGCGCACGGCGGACAATGCATAAAGACTCAGACTGCCAAGCAGTACCTGGAAAACCACAACGGCGACGAAGGGCCAGATGATGCCCAGCAGCCTTGGCGCTTCGAGAGTCCGATTTCCCTTCATGTAATCCCTGTCATGGCGGCAGATAAGGCACGAATCGACCTAGACAAGCACAGCGTAGGCCATTTGCCATGAAGGAGCGACAAGCTACAAGCGCCAAGCGACAAGAAAAAGTGCGCTGCCCCCAACTTGCCGCTTGCAGCTCGAACCTTGAGGCTGTTTTCAGGTTTGCTGCAGGTGGCCGTAGAGCTTGGCGTACAGGCCACCTTCGGCGATCAGCTGCTGGTGGTCGCCATCTTCGGCGACATGACCGCCATCGAACACCAGCACCCGGTCCGCCTGCTTCACCGCCGACAGGCGGTGGGCGATGATCAGCGTGGTGCGCCCGCTGAGGAAGCGCGCCAGGGCCAGGTGCAGGTTGTATTCGGTGGCTGCGTCCAGCGCGGAGGTGGCCTCGTCGAGGATGACCACCTTGGGTTCGGCCAACACCATGCGGGCGATCGCCAGCCGCTGGCGCTGGCCACCGGACAGACGCACGCCGGAACGCCCGACGATGCTGTCCAGGCCCTGGGGCAGCGCGGCGATGGTGGCGTCCAACTGGGCGATGCGCAGCGCCTGCCAGCAGGCGTCGTCGCTGCAGTCACGCCCCATGGTCAGGTTGGCGCGCACACTGTCGTTGAACAGTGACGGGTGCTGCAGCACCACCGCGACATTTTCGCGCAGGGTCTCCAGGCCGATTTCCTGCAGGCTGGCGCCTGCGAAGCGGATGGTCCCGGCCTGGGCGCTGTACAGCCCAAGTAGCAACTGCACCAGGGTACTCTTGCCGCCGCCACTGGCACCGACGATGGCGACCTTCTCGCCCGGGGCAATGGTCAGGTTGAGCTGGTCCAGCACCGGTTCGTCGGCATAGGCGAAGCGCAGGTCGCGCACCTCGATACCGACCGTGTCGCGCCCGGCAAACGGGTCGGCGGCCGCCGGGTACTGCGGCTCGTCGGCCCGCGCCAGCAGCTCGTTCAAGCGGCTCAGCGCACCGCCGGCGGCATAGTAGGCATATTGCAGGTTCAGCAACTGTTCCACCGGTCCGATCATGAACCACAGGTAGCTGAACACCGCCAGCATCTGGCCGATCGAAAGGTCGGAGAACAACACCGTGAGCATGGCAGCGGCACGGAAGATATCGATGCCGAACTGGAACAACAGGCCACTGGCGCGGCCGCTGGCGTCGCTCTTCCACTGCGAGGCCACCGCGTAGTCGCGCACCTCGCGGGCGCGCAGCCCCAGGCGGCCGAGGAAGTAGCCCTGGCGGTTGCCGGCGCGGATCTCCTGGATCGCGTCGAGGGTCTCGGTCAATGCCTGGGTGAACCGTGCGGTGCTGTCGTTCTCGAGCTTCTTCAGGTGCTTGACGCGCTTGCCCAACTGCACGGTGAAATAGATCACCAGCGGGTTGAACAGCAGGATCAGCAACGCCAGCTGCCAGTGCATCCAGATCAGGATGGCCGCGGTGCCGGTCAGGGTGAGCACGGCCACCAGGAAGCGGCTCAGGGTTTCACCGACGAACTTGTCCAGGGTGTCCAGATCAGTGACCAGGTGGGTGGTCACCGTGCCGCTGCCCAGGCTTTCGTATTCCTTGAGCGAAATGCGCTTGAGTCGCTCGATCAGACGGATGCGCAGGCGGTAGACGATATCCTTGGCCAGGCCGGCGAACAGCTTGGCCTGGACCACGTTGAACGCCAGCGCCGCCAAGCGCAGGCCGAGGGTGGCGCACAGCATCAGCCCAATGTAACCGGCGGCCACCTGCCAGCCCGCGGGCAGAAAATTGTTCATCCACTTCAGCGCTGCGTCGCCATGCCCCAGCAGCACTTCGTCCACCAGCAGCGGCAGCAGCAAGGGAATCGGTACGCTGCACAGGGCGGCGAGCACGGCCACCAGGTTGGCGGTCCACAGGGCTTGCTTGTGGTGCAGGGCCAGGCGGCGGATCTCCGCCCAGCTCAGGCGATCGGGCACAGCGGGGGACTTCCCTGGCACAGGGTCTGGCGACCCTGGCAGGTCAAGCACAGGCGGCCTGCTGCAGCCAGCGGCCGAGCAAGGGTTGCAGGCTGTCCAGCGGCTGGTAGCCATTGGTCAGCAGGGCCAGCTGGCCATTGCGCTCGGCCAGCAGCGTGGGGAAGCCAGCGATGCCCAGGTCCTGCACCCAGGCGAAATCGGCACTGGTGGCGACACGGGTGTCAGGAAGGGTGAAGCGCTGGGAGAACTGCTCGCGGTCGAAGCCGGCCTGCTCGGCCAGCTCCACCAGTTGCGGGGCGCGGGTGACATCCACGCCCTGCTGGTAGAACGATGCCTGGATCAGTTGCAGCAGGCGCCAGGCCTGCTTTTCGTCCAGCTCGCGTGCGGCCACCAGGGCGCGGCACGCCGGCTCCGTGTCATAGACGAAACCGTCGGGCATCGCGTCGTCGAAACAGAACGGCTGCCCGGTGGCGTCATGCACCGCCTGCCAATGCTCGAGGATGTACTTGCGGGTCGAGGCGTCCAGGGCGCTGCCACCGGTGCGCAGGCCGCCCGGCACCAGGCGGGTCCCTACACCCGCCTCACTGGCCTGGGCGATCAGCGCCTCGGCCACCGGGGCAAAGCCCCAGCACCAGGAGCACATCGGGTCCATCACATAGAGCAGGCGTGCGGACATGCATCAGGCCTCGGCTTTGTAGTTGAAACCGATCGGGTGCGGCTGGTTGCGCGCCTTGGCCAGCTCGATCTGCTTCTGGCGATCGATGGCGCTGCGCCGGGTCTTCTCGCTCAGGCTGTCCCAGCAATGTGGGCAGCTCACGCCTGGCGAATAGTGCTCCGACTCCCGGTCCTTCACGTCGATCGGGTGGCGGCAGGCATGGCACTGGTCGTACTCGCCCTCGGTCAGGTCGTGGCGCACCGTGACCCGGTTGTCGAAGACGAAGCAGTCGCCGTCCCAGAGGCTTTCTTCCTGGGGTACTTCCTCGAAGTATTTCAGGATGCCGCCCTTAAGATGATAGACCGCTTCGTAGCCCTCACCGAGCATGTAGCTGGAGGCCTTTTCGCAACGGATGCCACCGGTGCAGAACATGGCGACCTTCTTATGCTTGCTCGGGTCGAAGTGGGCCTTGATGTAGTCGGGGAACTCGCGGAAGGTCTCGGTCTTCGGGTCGATGGCGCCCTTGAAAGTGCCGATGGCCACTTCATAGTCATTGCGGGTGTCGATCAGCAGCACTTCCGGGTCGCTGATCAGGGCGTTCCAGTCTTTCGGGTCGACGTAGGTGCCGACCGCCTTGTTCGGATCCACGCCAGGCACGCCGAGGGTGACGATCTCTTTCTTGAGCTTGACCTTGGTGCGGTAGAACGGCTGCTCGTCGCAGTATGACTCTTTATGGTCGACGTCCACCAGGCGTGGGTCGTTGCGCAGCCAGGCCAGCAGCGCGTCGATGCCTTCGCGGGTGGCCGAGACGGTGCCGTTGATACCTTCGTTGGCCAGCAGCAGGGTGCCTTTGACGCCGTTGTCGAGCATGGCCTTGAGCAGCGGCTCGCGCAGTTCGACGTAGTCTTCGAGGGTGACGAACTTGTACAGCGCCGCCACGACGATCGGTTGGGTCATTGCGTTGAATCTCCAGGTGGTTGCCCTCGTAAGGGGCGGACCGGGTTTGGCAAAAGCATGGGGCCGCTGCGCAGCCCATCGTCGGCAAGCCGGCTCCCACACGCTCAGCGCAAGACTCGAAATTTGCGCAGGACCTGTGGGAGCCGGCTTGCCGGCGATGGGCCGCAAAGCGGCCCCGAGGGAATAACGCGAATTGTACCAGAACGACGGAAAGGATTCAGTGCTTGCCGCCGCCGGCGCACACCGGCGAGGCCGGCGCCACACCGACCACAGCCCATTCCTCGGGCGTGTAGGTGTGAATCGCCAGGGCGTGGATCTGGCCCATCAGCTCACCCATGGTGGCGTAGACCCTCTGGTGGCGCTTAACGCTGTTCAGCCCGGCGAACTGCTCGCTGACCAACACCGCCTTGTAGTGCGTTTCCTGGCCACGGCTGTGCATGTGGCTTTCGTTGTGCACTTCGAGGTGTTGCGTGCCCAGCGGCGCCAGCTGCTGTTCGATGCGTTGCTGCATGCTCATCGCGTCACGCTCACTTCTTCGCCGGGGCCTTGCCGGCGCTTGGGTCGAGTTCCTTGGTCATGTCGTCGAGCAGCTTGTTGACCACCGGTACCGCCGGCTCCAGGCTCTGCTGGGTCAGCTGGGCGGACTGCTGGGTGACCTTGGGCATTTCACGCAGGACTTTCTTGCCCAGGGGCGATTCGTAGAACTTGACCAGGTCGTTCAGCTCGGCCTCGGTGAAGGTCGCGGTGTAGAGGTCGACCATCTTCGGCTTGAGCTTCTTCCAGCCGATGGCGTTGTCCAGGGCGGCGTTGGCCTTGGCCTGGTAGCTGTCGAGCACGGTTTTCTTGGAGGCCGGCGCCTTGGTTTGCTCGAAGCGCTGGGCGAACATCTGCTGGACCTGCATGTACACCGGGGTGCCCAGCTTGTCGGCATTGGCCAGGGTCAGGAATTTCTCGGCGGCAGCGTTGTGCGCTGGAGTGGCAGCGAGTACCTGGCCGCTGGCGCAAACCAGGGCAACGGCGGCACAGAGGACACGGAGACGGGTCATTGCATTTCCTTCAAGAAAGGGAGGCGGGTACCTCAGAGTAGAGCATTCTGCGCTGTGATGGCGAAGTGCTCAAGTGGCACGACGAGCGACGGAACCGCTCTATCGAATCAGGGCCTAAACTGCGATTTCGAACTACAAAGGAGTGAGCGCAGCATGAGCCGTATCGAGACAGACAGCCTGGGCCCGGTCGAAGTTCCGGAGGACGCCTACTGGGGTGCGCAGACCCAGCGTTCGCTGATCAACTTCGCCATCGGCAAGGAGCGCATGCCGCTCGCGGTACTGCATGCCCTGGCGCTGGTCAAGAAAGCCGCTGCCCGGGTCAACGACCGCAACGGCGACCTGCCCGCCGATATCGCCCGCCTGATCGAGCAGGCCGCCGACGAAGTGCTCGACGGCGAGCACGACGACCAATTTCCGCTGGTGGTGTGGCAGACCGGCAGCGGCACCCAGAGCAACATGAACGTCAACGAGGTGATCGCCGGGCGCGCCAACGAACTGGCCGGCAAGGGCCGTGGCGGCAAGGTGCCAGTGCACCCCAACGATCACGTCAACCGCTCGCAGAGCTCCAACGACTGTTTCCCCACCGCCATGCACATCGCCGCGGCTCAGGCGGTGCATGACAAACTGCTGCCGGCGATCGCCGAACTGTCGGCCGGGCTGGCCGAGCTGTCGGCGCGCCACACCCACCTGGTCAAGACCGGGCGCACGCACATGATGGACGCAACGCCCATCACCTTCGGCCAGGAGGTCTCGGCCTTCGTCGCCCAACTCGACTACGCCCAGCGCGCCATTCGCGCGACCTTGCCGGCGGTTTGCGAGCTGGCCCAGGGCGGCACCGCCGTGGGCACCGGGCTCAATGCCCCGCACGGTTTCGCCGAAGCCATCGCCGCTGAGCTGGCGGCCTTGTCCGGCCTGCCGTTCGTCACCGCGCCGAACAAGTTCGCCGCCCTGGCCGGCCATGAGCCGCTGACCAGCCTGGCCGGCGCGCTGAAGACCCTGGCCGTGGCCCTGATGAAGATCGCTAACGACCTGCGCCTGCTGGGTTCCGGCCCGCGCGCGGGGATTGCCGAGGTACGCCTGCCAGCCAACGAGCCAGGGAGCTCGATCATGCCCGGCAAGGTCAACCCGACACAGTGCGAGGCCTTGTCGATGCTGGCCTGCCAGGTGCTGGGCAATGATGCGGCGATCGGTTTTGCCGCCAGCCAAGGGCATCTGCAATTGAACGTGTTCAAGCCAGTGATCATTCACAACCTGCTGCAGTCGATCGAACTGCTGGCCGATGGTTGCAGCAACTTCCAGCAGCACTGCGTGGCCGGCATCGAGCCGGATGCCGAACAGATGGCGGCGCACCTGGAGCGTGGGTTGATGCTGGTAACCGCGCTGAACCCGCACATTGGCTACGACAAGGCGGCGGAAATCGCCAAGAAAGCCTACGCCGAGGGCAAGACCCTGCGCGAGGCGGCGCTGGAGCTCAAGTACCTGACCAACGAGCAGTTCGACCAGTGGGTGCGGCCAGAGAACATGCTGGCGCCCGGCGGCAAGGGCTGATCCGGCGGCCTCATCGCAATGCGACTTGCACCGCGATGAGGCCATCAATCAACCTGCACCCGACGCGCTTTCCAGCCAGCCATCAGCGATGGCCCCAGCGCCACCAGCGCCGAGCCCAGTACCACGGTCACCGCCCCGACATACCCCAGGCCATTGATCTGCTCGGCATGCACGTAGTCCGGCCAAAGCCAGGCAGCCAGCGCTACCGCGACGAACGTCACCAGCGGCGTCAGCGCCAGGGTCGCGCTCACCCGCGAGGCCTCCCAATGCGCCAATGCCTCGGCGAACGCGCCATAGGCCACCAGTGTGTTCAGGCAGCAGGCCAGCAACAGCCAGCCCTGCAACGGGCTGAGCTGCAACGCCTCCAGCGGATGCACCCAAGGCGTCAGCAGCAGCGCGCAGCAGACGTAGATCACCATCATCACCTGCTGCGAGTTCCACACCGTCAGCAATTGCTTCTGGCTCAGGGCATAGAACACCCAGATACTGGTCGCCAGGATGATGGTCAGCACACCGGTGGTGTAGGTGCCGAGTGACGTGAGCAGTTCTTCCAGGCGCTGGTTGAAGAACAACGCGAAGCCCAACAGCAGCACCAACAGGCCCAGGCCCTGCCCCAGGCTGAAGCGCTCCTTGAAGACGAAGACACTGGCCACCAGCAACAGCACCGGCCCCAGCTGTACGACCAGTTGCGCGGTGCCAGGGCTGAGCAGGTTGAGCCCGACCAGGTACAGCACGTAGTTGCCGACCAGCCCCGCCACCGCGACGGCTACCAGGCCCTTGCCCTTGACACCGAGACCGCTGAAAGACGGCAGCCGCCGATTGGCCGCCAGCCAGGCGAACAGCAGGCCGCCGGAAACGCTCAGGCGGTACCAGGTGACGGTCACCGGATCCATCACCTGCAGCACCTGCTTGAGCTTGATCGGCAGGATGCCCCAGAGAAACGCGGTCAGCAGCGCCAGCAGCAGGCCCTGGACCCAGCGTCCGGAAGAAATGTGCATGGTGTCCTCGAATCAGGCCTTGGCGGGGGAAGCTGCAGTCTAAAGGCTTGCCGGGAAGGATGTGGTGGGAAAAGATTTCATCAGGTCATTCCCTGGATGCATGCTCAATGCATGGGCGGGCTTTCGTGGGAACGGCGGTGCGCCGATGCGACTTGCCCCGGCATAGGGCCAAGCCAACACCCATGCACGATCCGCCTACTTCTTGTCCTTGGCGAACGCCGCCTCCAGCGCCTGGTTGATTGTGCGCAGTACCTTCACCCGCGCCCAGCGCTTGTCGTTGGCCTCCACCAGGGTCCACGGCGCGATCTCGGTGCTGGTGCGGTCGACCATGTCGCCCACCGCTTCGGAATAGACATCCCACTTGTCGCGGTTGCGCCAGTCTTCCTCGGTGATCTTGTAGCGCTTGAACGGGATCTGCTCACGCTCCTCGAAACGCTCCAGCTGGGTCTGTTGGTCGATTGCCAGCCAGAACTTGACCACCACCACCCCGGCGTTGCTCAGTTGCTCCTCGAAGTCGTTGATCTCGCCGTAGGCGCGCATCCAGTCCGCCGGGCTGCAGAAGCCCTCGACCCGCTCCACCAGCACGCGGCCATACCAGGAGCGGTCGAAAATGGTGAACTTGCCACGGGCCGGGATATGGCGCCAGAAGCGCCACAGGTACGGCTGGGCACGTTCTTCCTCGGTGGGTGCGGCAATCGGTACGATGCGGTACTGGCGCGGGTCCAGCGCCGCCGCCACCCGACGGATGGCCCCGCCCTTGCCGGCCGCGTCATTGCCTTCGAACACCGCCACCAGGGCGTGCCGGCGCATGCGCTTGTCGCGCAAAAGGCCGGCCAGGCGTGCCTGTTCGGTGACCAGTTGTTCCTGGTAGTCGTGCTTGTCCAGGCGCAGGGTCATGTCCAGGGCGCCGAGCAGGCTCTTCTGGTCGATGCTGCGCCCCAGGGGCGCGACATTGCCCTGGTGCTTGCCCTTGGGATTATTGGCCAGCGCGGCCTGCAGGCTTTCGAGCAGGATGCGCCCGACCGCCAGGCTGCGGTAGTGCGGATCGACGCCTTCGACTACATGCCAGGGCGCATAGTCGCGACTGGTACGGCGCAGCACCCGCTCGCCGAAGCGCACGAAGCGGTCGTAGGTTTGCGACTGCTGCCAGTCCAGCGGGCTGATGCGCCAGTTGTGCAACGGGTCGTCCTTCAGCGCCTTGAGCCGCGCCTTCATCTGCTTCTTGGACAGGTGGAACCAGAACTTGATGATCAGCGCGCCCTCGTCGCACAGCATCTGCTCCAGGCGCTCGGCCCCGGCGATGGCCTGGTCGAGCACGGCGTCCTTGAACTGGCCGTGCACCCGCCCTTCGAGCATCTGGCTGTACCAATTGCCGAAGAACACGCCCATGCGTCCCTTCGGTGGCAGCGCCCGCCAGTAGCGCCAGGCCGGCGGGCGGGCCAGCTCTTCGTCGGTCTGCTGGTCGAAGGTGCGGACCTCGATCAGCCGTGGGTCCATCCACTCGTTGAGCAGCTTGACCGTCTCGCCTTTACCGGCGCCCTCGATGCCGTTGATCAGCACGATCACCGGAAAACGCGCCTGCTGCTTGAGTTCGTACTGGGCTTCGAGCAAGGCCTCGCGCAGGGCGGGCACTTCGGCTTCGTAGGTGTCCTTGTCGATGCTGTGACCGATTTCGGCGGATTCGAACATGGCGGGCTCCTTCAATGGATAAGCAAGATTAGCGGATCGAGCAGGATTTTTGCGCCCTCTGCGCTCACCATCGCGACACCAGGCCGCTGCCACGAACGACGCAAGCGTCTGCAGATAGCTTAAGATCCCCCCTTTGCTGCAACCGAGCCGACCATGTCCGACACCCTCCTCCCCACACAGGCCCAGATCGACTGGGATGACCAGGGCCGCCCCCACTCCCGGCAATACGACGATGTCTACTTCGCCATCAACGAAGGCATCGACGAGACCCTGCATGTGTTCATCGAGCAGAATCACCTGCGCCAGCGCCTCGCCGAGCTGCAGCCGCATGCCTGCCTGGTGATCGGTGAGACGGGCTTTGGCACCGGCATGAACTTCTTCTGTGCCTGGCAACTGTTCGCGGAGCTTGCGCCCGCCGACGCGCGCCTGCATTTCGTCAGCGTCGAGAAGTACCCGCTGGCCCGCGAAGACCTGGCCCGCGCCATGCAACTGTGGCCGGAACTGGCCGCCTTCACCCAGCCGTTGCTGGAGCAGTACGTGGCGGTCCATCCGGGCTTCCAGCAATTCAGCCTCGACGGTGGCCGCGTCACCCTGACCCTGATGATCGGCGACGCGCTGGAACAGTTGCCTCAGCTCGACGCCCGCATCGACGCCTGGTTCCTCGATGGCTTCGCCCCGGCGAAGAACCCCGACATGTGGACGCCGGAACTGTTCGCCCAGCTGGCGCGGCTGTCTCACCCCGGCACCACCCTGGGTACCTTCACCACCACCGGCTGGGTGCGTCGCTCGCTGATCGAGGCCGGCTTCGCCATGAAGAAAGTGCCGGGCATCGGCAAGAAGTGGGAAGTGATGCACGGGGTCTACAGCGGTGCGCCCGTCGCTCGCGCAGCGCCCTGGTACGCCCACCCGGCACCCGCATCGGGGCCACGCGAAGCGCTGGTGATCGGCGCCGGCCTGGCCGGCAGCGCCACGGCCCAGAGCCTGGCAGCACGGGGCTGGCAGGTCAGCGTGCTGGAACGCCACGACGGCCCGGCCCGGGAGGCCTCGGGCAATCCACAAGGCGTGCTGTACCTCAAGCTTTCCGCCCACGGCACCGCCCTTTCGCAGATGATCCTGGCCGGCTTCGGCTACACCCGCCGCTGGCTCGAGCACCTGCAGCGTGGCCAGGACTGGGATGCCTGCGGCGTGTTGCAACTGGCTTTTGATGATCAGGAAAATGCACGCCAGGCCAAGCTGGCAGCAGCCTTCGACAACAGCCTGCTGCAGCGCCTGGAACGCGCCCAGGCCGAAGCCATCGCCGGGGTCGCGTTGCCCAGCGGCGGCCTGTACTACCCCGAAGGTGGCTGGGTGCACCCGCCTGCGCTGTGCCGGGCCCAACTGGACCACCCACGCATCCGCCTGCTTACCCACGCCGATGTGCTCGAGCTGCGCCGTACCGATGGCTTGTGGCAGGCCTGGGAGGGTGAGCGGCTGCTGGCCAGCGCACCGCTGGTAGTGCTGGCCGGCGCCGCCGATATCCGCCGTTTCCCGGCGTGCGCCGGGCTGCCGCTCAAGCGCATTCGTGGGCAGATCACCCGCCTGCCCGTGACCGAAAGCAGCCGTGCGCTGCGCACCGTGGTCTGTGCCGACGGCTACGTGGCGCCCCCGCGCGGGGACGAGCACACCCTTGGCGCCAGCTTCGACTTCAACAGCGAAGACCTGACGCCAACCGTGGCCGAGCATCAGGGTAACCTGGCACTGCTCGATGACATCTCCACAGACCTCGCCGCCCGCCTGCGCACCGCCGAGCTGGACCCGGCGCAGTTGCAGGGCCGGGCGGCGTTTCGCTGCACCAGCCCGGATTACCTGCCCATCGTCGGGCCGATGGCCGATGTCGAAGCGTTCAACGAGGCCTACGCCATGTTGGGCAAGGATGCGCGGCAGGTACCGGATGTGGCCTGCCCGTGGCTGGAGGGGCTGTATGTGAACAGTGGGCACGGCTCACGAGGCCTGATCACAGCGCCGCTGTCTGGCGAACTGATTGCGGCGTGGGTCAGTGGTGAGCCGCTGCCGGTGCCCAGGGCGGTGGCCGAGGCGTGCCATCCCAACCGCTTCGCGCTGCGTCGGCTTATCCGCGGCAAGTAGCACCGGGATTGGGCGCTGCGCTCCCGAAAGCGCGCCCTTTTGCCTTGTGGTCAGCGCCGACGCGGCTGGCGCTTGCGCTGTTCTTCGTCGGTCGGGATCGGCACCGGCTGCAACGGTGGCGGGAGCAGGCCCAGGGCGACGGCGAGGTCATGGAGCCAGTTGTACATGCGTTCGTTCATATTGCCCCCTTGACGGGTCAGCCTCACGGTCAATCAATCTTGCGATGCGTCATACAGATCATAGTCCGATGTCTTGTATTGCGCATGCCTCTGTTCTTACAGATATGGGCGATTCTGACCCGGATCAAGCGCAGATGGCAGCTTCCGACGGTCGGTCAATCGTTTCGCTTTGTTGCAAATCGATCCAGGCCTGCAGATTGGCCCCGCGTTTGCCCTGGCGCCACATCAACCAGGTCATCGCATGATCGAACGGTGACTGCAAGCGGTGGGCACGCACCTGGTCGCGCCCCGGCAGGCTGTCGAGCATCGACTGCGCCATGAGTGCCACACCTGCCCCGGCGATCACGCAGGCCAGCATGCTCTGGTAGGACTCGATCTCCATCACCCGGCCCATGGGCGTGTGGGCATGGGCATACCAAGCTTCCAGGCGCATGCGGTACGAGCAGCCCTGGCGGAAGGTGAACACCGCCTTGCCGGCAACGTCACTGGCGCTGTGCACCACCGGGTGTTCAGGGCTCGTGATCAGTACCAGCGTTTCCTCGCACAGTGGCACGCCATCCAGCCCGGCCAGGTTGAGCGGGCCGTCGACCAACGCCGCATCCAGCCGATGGCTGAGCACGCCTTCGAGCAGTTCCGCACTAGGCGCCGCCTGGACCTGCAGGTTCACGGCTGGATAAGCCTGGTGATAACGCGCCAGTAGCGCTGGCAAATGAATGGCCGCAGTGCTGTACATGGTGCCCAGCACGAAATCCCCCGCTGGCTGGCCGCCCTGCACCGCCGCGAGCGCTTCGTCGCGCAGGCTGGCAAGGCGGTTGGCGTAATCGAGCAGCACCTTGCCGGCCGGCGACAGCTGCAAGCGCTGGCGCTCGCGCAGGAACAGCTCCACCCCCAGTTGCTCCTCGAGCTGACGCAGGCGCGTCGACAGGTTCGACGGCACCCGGTGCAAGCGCTCGGCGGCGCGGGTAACCGAGCCCTCCTCGGCCACGGCCTGGAAGATGCGCAGTTGGCTGAACTCCATGAGATTCTCCAAAACAGAACAACTTCATCATCATTATTCAATTTTATTGAAAGTCAATGCGCCCTACCCTGCCATCCATCGCATCCCTTCGTGCAGGAGACTTACCATGTCGCCCTTCGTGCAACTGCTGGCCAGCGCCGTGGCGCTAATGATGGCCATGGGTATCGGCCGCTTCGCCCTGACCCCGCAACTGCCCCGGCTGATCGCCGAGGGCCAGTTCGACCTGACTGCTGGCGGCCTGGTCGCCGCCGCCAACTACCTGGGCTACTTCCTTGGAGCGGTGGACGCCATGTTCGCCCGCCAGCCACGCCAGGTACGCCTGCGCCTGCATGGCGGGCTGTGGCTGTGCGTATTGCTGACCCTGGCGTCGTGGGCGGCCGACGGGTTCTGGAGCCATCTGCTGCTGCGCTTCGGCACCGGCGTGGCCAGCGCCTGGGTACTGGTGATGATCGCCAGCCTCAGCCAGCAACTGGCCAGTGCCCATGGCCGCCAGCGTCTCGGCGCACTGGTGTTCGCCGGACCCGGTGTCGGGATCGCGGTGACAGGCTTGCTGGCCTTGGCTGCGCACCTGCTGGGGCTGGATTCGGCGGCCCTGTGGCTGGTTTATGGGGTCGCCGCACTGATCATGCTGCTTGCGGTGCTGCCGTGGCTACCGCGAGCGCTCGAACCCGTCACCTTGCCCCTGGGCAACGACCGCGGCCCCAACAATGGCATCGGCCGCCTGGGCCTGGTCTACGCGCTCTACGGGATCGGCTACATTCTGCCGGCCACCTTCCTGTCGCAGATGGCCAGCCAGCAGTTCCATGGGCAATGGCTGGCCGACCTGTTCTGGCCGGCGTTCGGCCTGGCCTCGGCGCTGGGTGTGATGATCGTCAGCCTGCGCCGCCCGGGCCGCACCTCGACCTGGCTGAGCATCACCCTGTGGTTGCAAGGGCTGGGTGTACTGGCCTGCCTGCTGGGCGGCGGGGTTGGCCTGGCATTGGGCGTGCTGCTGTGCGGCGGGCCGTTCCTGGCCTGCATGCAACTGGTGATGCAGCGCTCGCGGGAACTGGCGCCCCATGCCACGCAGCGTAATGCCGGATTGTTGACCGCTTGTTTCGCCCTTGGGCAATTGAGTGGGCCGCTGCTGGCGGCGTTGAGCAGCCATTTCAGTGGGGGACTACAGCCCGCACTGGTACTGGCTGCGATAGGGATGGGATTGGCCGGGATGTTGGCCGGGGGCTTCTCGGGTCCACCAACCTGTGCCAGCCTGAGACAGGCAGGCTGACCCTGTGATGAGGCAAGCCCTTATGGGAGCTGACTTGCCTCGCGATAGGGCCGCAACTGCAGACCGCTTACCCCACCAGTTTGCGCAACTGCTGCCGCACCCACGCCTCGGCGCTGACCATGATCACCCCGAGCAGCACCATCACCGCGCCGATCACGAAGTTCAGGCTCAGCGGCTCGTCCAGCAGCAGCACGCCAAAGGTCACCCCGAACAGCGGCGTGATGAAGGAAAACACCGCCAGGTTCGACGCCAGGTACTTACGCAGCAACCAGAACCAGGTCAGGTAACTCACGAACGACACCACGATCCCCTGAAACAGCACGCTGCCCACCGCCAGCGGGGTCAGCGAAAAGTCGGCGATCTGTCCGCTCACCAAGGCGATCAGCACCAGCCCGACAAACCCCACGGCCAGCTGGTAGAACAGGGTCAGGGTCGCCGGCGCCTCGGACAACCGCGAGCCGCGCACCACTACCGTGGTAGCGCCCCAGGCCAGGCCCGCCAGGATCGCCATGGCGTCGCCCAGCAACATGCGCCCATCGAGGTGCTCCAGGGAAACACCGCCCGCGAAGGCCAGGGCAATCCCTGCAAATGCCAGCAGTATGCCCAGCCACTGCAACAGCCGCAGCCGCTCGCTGGGCATCATGAAATGCAGCCCCAGGGCGGTGAAGATCGGCGCGGTGTAGAGGAACACCGACATGTGTGCCGCCGAGGTCAGCTTCAGACCCTCGGCGATGAACAGGAACTCCAGCCCGAACAACGCGCCGGCCAGCAGCCCGGCACGCCAAGTGCTGCCCACCAGGCTCCAGCCCCCGCGGAAGCAGACCAGCAGCCCCACCAGCACCGCGGCGATACCATTGCGAAACGCCGCCTGCATCACTGGCGCGATATCCACCGCGGCGGATTTGATCAGCACCTGCTGGCAGCCCCAGATCAGGCACAGCCCCAGCATGACCTGGAAAGCAAAAGCGTCGGGGTTCTTGCGGACCGCGGTCATGGGCGGCCCCTCTGCGGGTTGAACGACATGGCAAGGCTCGGCGGTGAGAATGGATCCCGATTATCGGGGGACCGGCCTTGCCGATGCCAGTCTAAATTGACCCGCCAGCGATCTGCGCCTTGGCCGAGACGTTCTCGAAGGTGGCTTCGTCCAGGGCATCGGCCTGTTCATCGAGCACCTGGCGCGGATGTTCGAAGCCCGGAATGCTGCTGTCGATCAGGCTGAGCAGGCGCGAGCCGCGCGGGCTGAGGACGAAATTCTCGCCGTTGCCGCCTTCCGCTTCAGGCCGGCTCTCGATGAACCCCCGTTCGAAGAGGATCTTTTCGTACTTGCAAGCCTGGGCCTTGAGCCGGTTCAGATCGCCCGCCGCCTCGCCATCGGCGGCCAACGCGGCGGCATGCTGCTCGGCATACGGACGCGGCGTAAAACTGTGACCGGCGCCGTTCTGCACTTCGTGCAGCAAGCGTTCGATCAGGTCCCAGTCGTATGTGCTCATGGGTAAGCCTCCTGCTGTGGACAAGTAGGTACACAGCGTGGGACTGACAGAGGTTGCCAGGTGTTCAATCAGAAGCCGAAGGGCCACCCCATTGCTCCTCGACGGCTACAAGTCGTTCAGCATTTCACGTATGTACTCGGAAAAACTGTCCGCCACTTGATGCGCCTCACGGCTTACCGGGTCGATATCGACAACCACCCAGCCATTGTTCGTATCGAACCCCGAGCAGTACCCCTGCATGTCATCTCCGAACAGGAGGATGCCGTCCAGGGGGCGTTCATCATCTTCGTCGTAGACCTGGTCTGGGGTCAGCAGGCCCTCATACAACATGTAGGCAGCCTCACCCACTTCACCCCAGCCAAGCTCCTTCATAAAGGCAACATAATCGGCTGGCACTTGCGAATGATCGGCAATCAGTGCCGCGAGCACCTGCGCATTGACTGCCTCCAGCTTTGCAAGCAGGCCGGATGCCTTGTCCGGCTGCAGATCGTCATACCTGTCCACGACTGCTCCTTCCCTGTCACGAATCAGCCGAAACTCGATCACGACAACGCCGGGGTGGCGAACATACTTTTTGCCCCAAGCTTAGCGCCTATACAAATCGCAAAAATACTCGTTGATACATTTCCCACTCAACACTTGTTTCGAATTGAAATCCAAGGTTTGAGAGACGACAACTCCTGGTCTCAGGCTCTCTGGAAAATCTTCAATCGATGCATACTCCCCTGGCACCAGAAACCTGAAGTAGTCGCCCATACTCGTAGGCCCATCAAACCCAACGGGGAAATCCTCTCCCTCTCGAGAACCTTCGACAGCGTGATAGACAAAGAATCCTTTGTTGAAGGCAAGGCTGGCTTCACTGTAGATTCCTCGCACTTCGAGATCGCGCAACAGCTCATCCACCACGAAAGCCTTGTCTCTTCCTTGCCAGCGCCATGCCGAATACAAGTCCACCGTAAAGCCACATTTCTTCAAAGGTGGGTACGACCGAAAGACCTGAGACTCCTCCCACATAAATTCACTGAGGGTGTCCAGCATTTCCTCCGCTCCGTTCAGTGCCAGGAGCACTTTCGGAATATCACCAAAACAATTGTTCACCATGACCGCAATTCGACCAACTCTATCCATGGCTAACCATGTGTATATGGTACCGAAGCCAGGTTCCCATTGTTCATCAAGGCTCATTACCGGCTCCCCTTAGGCCATGTCACCGCGCAATTTTCGCAAGTTTTTATGATGGCGCCGGGAGGAACATCGTCTCGCCGCCAGACATCACGGGGCCTGACAGCTTCAGTAAACTTGATGTTCCCAGGCACAGCACCCTGCCTTACCAGTTGATCCGCCGCCGAAATTTCGGCGCAGGCACCCACCTTATTCTTGCAGAAGTCCGTAAACTCACCAACCTTCACTCCCAACTGCGTTTCTATATAAGCAACCGTGGCAGGATGCAGTGAATCGGCAGTAATCGACGCGTTACTGCTTCCCACCGCAACTTTTCCTGTCAGCGGATCGAAAGCACCTACCATCGTGGCACTTTTCGTCGCCTGGGTCTTGGATGGAATACTATTGATTGCCGTCAGGAGATCATGGGCGGCCTGGTTTTCAAGAGGGTTCTCGGAAAATACAAGCCCGATATCCTGCTGGTGGCTCGGGGTCACATAGACATCTCGCCCGTGCTGCCCATCAAGCTGACTTCCGCCGGTATGCGGCGTCGTGACGACCTGCCCGCCCTCGCCATACCCACCACTGCTAGGGTTCTGCGTCCCGCTCTCAACCAGCAATCCTTCGTACTTCTTCAGCCTCGGATCAAGTATGTGAATAGGCAGCCCTTCATTCTGCAGGGACACCTCGACGATCAGCTTGATCATCTGCGCGCGCTTGTTGAGATCGCTGACATTAGCCTCGATCTCGTCAATCGCCCTCGACACCGCAGCCTGCATTTCCGCCTGACGCTCTGGTGGAAGCTGGCTGGCAGCCAAAGTGGCTGCGAGCGCGCTGATCACTGCATACCCAGCATACGCGACCGGGACAAAATTCATCTGGCCAGGCGCTCGATCATCTAGCGCCGCCATACTGGTCAGTACATCACGCGCCTTGACAGGATCCTGGCCTGCCAGATCAGTCAAGTACCGAGCAACAACATCAAAGTCCTTGGTAACTTTCCCCCCAAAAATCTGGACAAGGACTGTACTGACGAGCGCCGCACGGGTCTCTTCATTGCGGCTTCCCAGTTGCCGCATAAACTGACGCATCGCTTCACGCTTATACTGAACGAAGCCTACTGCCTTGCTGACTTCATCCCAATTTTCCCCTTTGCCCACTGCCCGTGCGGTCAGGAAGAGATCACCCAGTTTCTGCAAGGCCTCTTCACTGTTCTCGCCATATTCAGCTGCACTTTGCTGCCACTGCTCCAACGTCTTCTTCGGGCTCAGAACCGCCTTGACAGAGGTATCCGACACATACAAATCAGTCCGCGATTCTCGGTCCCGAGTGATCTCGTAAGCCTTGTCCAGATCCCGATTCAGCCCGGCTACCGAGTCCTTGCCAGTCTCTGCATCCTGGCGCACGGTAACCTCACCAGCACCCACCGTGGCACGGACGATCTGCTCGCGGTCCTTTTCATACTCCCAGCCACTGAGGTTGCCGTGGGTTTCGGACTTGCCGCCGCTTGGCTGCGACCAACTGCCGCCGACGTTGAGGTAATAACCGTGCTCCTTGTCCTTGCCGGCGATATCGCTGTAACCCAGCGTACCCGTGTCGAGCTTGAGGTTGCCGTTGTCGGCGGCGATCAACGCGCCATCGAGCTGGGTGTGGTGTTCGGTGCGAATGTCGACCTTGTTCCCCCCGGTGATGCGTGTCTGCTCCTGGACCCAGTTGGTCTTGCCAGTCGTCTGTCCGTAGCCCACCGAACCGCTGACACTGGCGCCGACACCTACGGAGACCGTTGCACTCAGGTCGAACTCCTTGCCCTCGACCTTGCCGGTATCCGCTACGGAAGCAACCTTGAGATCGCCTCCCACACGGCCGATCACCTCATCGCCACGCAATTGCGCTCCGGCGATGGTGGTGTCCTTGCCACTGCTGAACTTCAGCTGGTCCCCGGCATACAGGAACGCCTGTTGCTGCTGCTCGGCTTCACGCTTCAGGTCGCCCTTGCCGATATCGACACTGGCGTAGAAACCGACCTTGCCTTCGCCAAACGCCAACCCTGCCTCGCCACCACCGTTATGACGAGTGTTTTGGCTGTTGCTGTCGTTCTGCGCCGAGCGGATGTTGACGTCGTTGGCAGCAGCGACGTCAATGTCGCGTCCGGCACGGACCTGCCCGCCGATGATGTTCACGTCATGGCTGGCATCGAGCTTGACGTCACGACCAGCGTTGAGTTGGCTCGCTGACGAAGTACCCTGCATGCTGTCCTGATCAGCGACGCCATAACTGCCACCCGCTCCCAGCTTGATCCCGCCAGTGGTCCCGCCATGGATCCCACCCCAGCTCTTGGTCTGCTGGTTTTCCTGGCTGAAGCTGCCCTTGGCTACATCAAGGTTGATGTCTCGACCGCTGATGCTGATGTCCCGCCCCGCCTGCAACTGCCCGCCCTTGATGGTGACATCGTTGCCGGCCTTGACGTTGACGTCGTGCCCGGCATCCAGGGTGGAACCACGCTGACTTTCCTCGACCACCCGCTCGCGGCTGCCTTGCTTGGTGGTACCCAGTTTCACATCGGCGGTAGGCCCGGCGAAGAACTGACTGACAGCGTCGACCGCGCGCAAGGTGCTGGAAGTCTGGCTGACACCGTTCTCACCTTTACCCGCGCCCTCGATCGCGTCCTTGGTGTTGCCCAGGTTATGGTTGATCGTGACCCCGATGCCCTGGCTCTTCTGCTCGCGCTCGTGCTCCACCAGCAGACGCTCGCGGGCGGCATCGATGTTGATGTCGCGAC
This sequence comes from Pseudomonas soli, assembly GCF_021283165.2. Taxonomy (NCBI): domain Bacteria; kingdom Pseudomonadati; phylum Pseudomonadota; class Gammaproteobacteria; order Pseudomonadales; family Pseudomonadaceae; genus Pseudomonas; species Pseudomonas soli. The sequence continues at coordinate 1,731,896 of NZ_CP128543.1, read as the reverse complement.
CGGCTTCGAGATTGATGTCGTGCTTGGCCTTGAAGTCGGAACCGGTCTGGTTGATGTCACGCCCGGCGCGAACATCCAGGTCCTGGCCTGCCTGGATCTGACTGGCGGCGGCCAGTTGCTGCTCCAGGCGATCCTTGGCCTTCTGCTGCTCGCTGCCGAGGAACAGGCTGACGCCATTGTCATCGCCGGAGACGCCGAAACCTGTGCGTTTCTCGCTCGACCACTGGTGCTCGCTGTGCTCGTTCTGCGCAGCTGCCACGTTCACGTCGCGCCCGGCATTAAGGCTGACATTGCGCCCTGCCGCAATGCCACTGCCGGTCACATTGATATCGCGTTCGGCGGTCAGGCTGGCATCCTGCACGGCGGTCAACTGGCTGCCCACACTGGTACTGCTCTGCGCCTCTTGGCCGGCCTTCTTCGCCGAGCCCACGGAGATGAAGCCACCTGACACCGAGAGCCCGGTCTTTTTCTTGTACTGTTCCGAGTGGCTGTAGGCGGTATCGTTGGCCGACACCAGGTTGATGTCACCCTCCTTGTCCACCAACCCCGCACGCAGCTCGACGTCCTTGCCGGCATTCGCTTCGCTGGCGCGCAGGCGCACATCGCTGCCTGCGGCGATAACGATGTCGTTTCCGGCATCGAGCTCGCTGCCCACCTGCGTGGCGCGGGTCTGCAGCTGGCTCTTGCCGCTCTTCGACAGGCCCAGGAAGCCGGACTTGGTCTTCTTGCTGTACTCGCCGTGCTCCTCGACGCCGGACAGCACCGCCACATCGCCAGTGGCACCGAGCATGACATCACCGCCGGCCTTGAGTTGGCTGCCGATCACCGAGACATCGCGGCCACCGTCGATGGCGATGCCACCATCGGCCTGCTTGCTGACGTTGACCGTGAGATCGCCACCGGCCTCGATCACCGAGGCGACGTTGGTGCTGTGGTAGCTCTCTTTCTGCGTCGAGCTGCTGCGACCGAACGAACCCTTGCTCTTCTTCAGGTAGTAGGACGCGCTTTCGTTCTGGTCGGAGGCGATGGTCAGGTCGCGCTCGGCGTCAATGTCGACATCGCCCTTGCCCTTGACCTGGCTGGCAATGATGGCCATGTCCTGGCCGGCAGACAGCGATACGTCGCCGCCAGCCTTGAGCGTGGTCGAGACCTGGGTGACCTGGTCCTTGGACTGGGTGACCTTCTTGCTGCGGCTGAAACTGTGCGCTTCGTTGGCGGCGGAGCTCAAGTTCAAGTCTTCGCCCGCAGCCAGGGTGAGGTTGCGGCCCGCGTCGATCTGGCTGGCCACGGCAGTGAGGTCGCGGCCGGCGCCGATGCTCAGGTCGCGACCAGCGGTGACCGTGGCGCCGTGCTGCTGCACCGTGTTGTTGCGGTGCCGGTCGCTGTAGAAGCCTTCGCGCTCCTCGACCGACAGCATGCTGACATCGCGCCCGGCGTTAAGGGACAGGTCGCCGCCGCTCTGGATCACGCTGGCGACGTTCTGGATGTCCTGACCCGCATTGAGGCTGAGGCTGTTACCGGCTTCGATGCGTGCGGCGCTGTCCAGATAGTCCTGGTGCTGGCTGGTGCCGCCGAAATTGGTGACGGCGCGCACCTGGTCGCGCTGGTTGAGGATATCGCCATTGACCGCCGTCAGGCTCACATCGCGCCCGCTGATGATGCCGCCAGCACTGTTGCTCAGGTTGTTGCCGGCCAGCAGCTCCAGCCGCTCTCCGGCCTGGACCAGGCCGGTGTTGACCAGGTTGTTGCCAGCGGTGGCGGACAGGTTGCGGCTGGCCTGCAGGGTCCCGACGTTGGTCAGGTTCTCGCCAGCGATCAGTTGTACGTCCTGGCCGGCAATCAACGCACCGTTGGGGGCCAGGCGGTTGTTGGCCTGGGCCAGGTAAAGCACCGGGACCAGGACCTCCTCGCCGTTGACCTGGTGTTTTTCCATCCACACGATGTCATGGGTCAGCGCCGCCACCTGGGAGGCCGTCAGGCCCACACCCAGGCTCAGCTGGAGCTGGTCCTTGCTGCGGATGGCGTTGTCCATCAGGTACTTGAACAGCTGATCGCCAGAGGTCTGGCCATCGATGAACTGCTGGCCGGTACGCGCCACCACCGCTTGCTGGATCAGGCGCTGCTCGTAGAGTCCATCACCCAGGCGCTTCCAACTCTGGTCCGGGTCGTAGCCAAGGTTGCCGAGCAGATAGTCCGAGCTCATGAACTGCTTGAGGTCGGTGAGGACCGGGTTGGTCTCGATCAGGTACTTGTGGGGCTTGCTGTTGTACTGGCTGTCCGGCATCCGAGTGACCCCAGGGATGTCAGGACGAGCACTGATTCCCAAGTTGCCACCGGCAGCCAGCTCGCGAACATCGGCACCGGGATGTCGCTGCGGGAGGGCTACATCAACCGGCGCGCCATTCGGCGCGTTGACACCGATGGCACTGGCATTGCCACCGACGGCGCCACTCTGATGGGCGATTCGGTCGATTTGTTGATGATTCTGTTCTAATGCTCTGGCATCCATGGCCTGCAGCGCCCCAGGCTGGGTGCCGGACACCATCGCCTGACGCTCCTGGATCGTGACGTCTGCGCCGCCTAGCTTCCAGCTTTGGGCCGGGCTACCCGAAGCGCTCCCACCCTGTCCACTCAGACGGAACAGGCCATTCTGGCCGGTGGGTAACGTGAAGCCGCCCAAGGCAAGCGGATTGACCTGCTGTTGTGCAAGGTCAGGGGGAAGTTGGGCATGGATATTGATAAGCGTACTGCCCGACGCCCCTGGCAATTTCGGATCGAACGCCTTGCCTGCTGGGGCATTAATCGTCACCCCCTCCTGGATGACGCTGTTGCTCAGATCCTTGGTCGCGTTGATGCTGACCCGACCGCCAGCCTGGACCACGGCATTCGCCGAACCAACCTGGGTGTCATGCACGATAGTGCGCTTGTCGAAGAATGTGACACCTTGGATCTGCGAGGGCAGCGGCGCCCTCACATCAGGGTTGTATGCCGGCGCAATATTAAGCGCACTGATCGCGAAATCGTCGGACCAACTCTTCCAACCGATGGTGACGACTGTGTTGTAGTTTGCGGTACCGCCGAGACGAGTCGTAGGCCTGCTCCGGGACTCGTTCCAGTTGGCATCCCACAGACGGATCGTACCTACCAGATTTCTAGGATTGTTACTGGCGACCCTTGTATACCCTGGGTCGTTGGCTGCGTTGTAGCGCATCACTGCTGCAAAGTACGGAATAGCGTATTTGACCCTGTCGACACCCGAAAGCGCGAACGACTTCAACTCCGTATAGGTACCAAGAGCCTCGCCTTTGTTGAGGAAGTCCTGGACATTGACCGCGATGTCACGTTGAGCGGTGATTACCGAAGCCGAGTTTTCCAACCGGCCACCAAGCACGAACATATCGCGACCAGCTCGGATGGCCCCGGCAGGCGAATCAATCTCTACCTTTCTCTCGAAATACTCCTCAAGCACCATGTGGCCAGCGCCAGAACCCGTCTGGCGCATGCCAATCGAGCTCCACGTCGGTGTCCCCGTGGTCTTGAAAATTTCTTTTCGGTTCTCGATGGCCTGCGCATTCAGGCGCATGTCCCCGGCACTCTCGAGGCTGCCGGAAATGTTCTCCACCTTGTTCGCCAGCCCGCCCGCGGCATTGCCGGCCACCGTCAAGCCACCCAGGCTGTAGACGTCGCCATAGAAGTTGGTCAAGGCGCCGGTATACAGCTGCATGTCCCCGCCGCTAAACAGCAGCCCACGGTCATTGCGCAGGCTGCCGCTGGTCACCCGCACCAACTGGTTGCCACCCAAAGTCCCCAGGTTGTTCACGCTACCGGCGTTGACCAGCAGATCCCCCGCCGAACTCAGCCGCCCCTGGTTGGTCAGCAGGCCCACCACATTGACCGTGGTGTTGCCTACGCCCGTGATGCTGCCATTAGCGCCAAGGGTCATCTGCGCCGCGCTCAACCCCAGTGTGCCCTGGCTGCTGGCCCGGCCATTGCCGTCGTAGCTGCCGCCCAGGTTCAGGCTAAGATCGCCGTCACTGGCGATCAGGCCATCGTTGCTCCAGTTGCCACCATTGCCCACCAGGCTGTCGAATGCCAGCAACTGGCCGCCGGCGGTCTGGGTGAGGTTGTTGACATTGACCGTCAGGCGCCCGGCCTGGATGGCGCTGCCGTTGGTCCAGCTGTCTGCGGTCAGGGTCAGGCCGCCGCGGGTGCTGAGGCTGCCGCCGGCACGGGTAAGGTTGGCGGTGTCGATGTCGAACACGCCCTTGCCGGCGTGCAGCACCTTGCCACCGACGTTCTGCAGCAGGCCGGCGCCGAGGGTCAGGTCACTGTTGCCGATCTCCACCTGGCCATTGCGGTTGTCGAACAACCCGCCAATGGCGAACTGGCTCTTGCCGCTGGTACCCACGGCACGCAGTTGCCCGCCCTGGTTGTCCAGAGTGGCGGCCGTGATGGCGAGGGTACTGGCGCTTTCGATGATGCCGGAGTGGTTGTCCAGGGCGCCGCTCAGCCCAAGTTCGATACGCTGGCCGACCATCTCGCCGCGCGCGTCGCCGCCGTTGAGCAGGCTGGCGCCGGTGACCTTGAGCAGGCCGCCGGCGGAGATGCCGCCATCGCGGTTGTCCAGCTGCCCGGTGCGGATCACGGTATCACCGCCGAGCGCGGCGATGCGCCCGCCGTGGTTGTCGAGGCTGGCGCTCTGCACGTCCAGGCTCAGCGCCTGGAGGATGCCGCGCTGGCCAGTGGCGTCGCTGCCGTTGCGCAGCACGCCGGTGGTGTGCACGCCCAGCGCCTGCTTGAGGCTGGCGAGGATGCCGCCGCGGTTGTCGAGGGTGTCGGCGGTCACGGTCAACGCGCCATCCTGGGCGTTCAGCTTGCCACCCTGGTTGTCGAGCACGCCGGTGGTCTGCGCGGTGATCGCGCCCTTGGCCTGCACGGTGCCCTTGGCGTTGTTCAGGCTGGCCGCCTGCAGGCCTACGTCGCCCTGCTGGCTGTAGATCAGGCCATCGCCCGAGTTGTTGAGCGCCCCGCGGCTGTCGAGCGTGAGCGGGCCATTGGCGGCCAGCGTGCCGCGCTGGCTGTTGTCGACGCTGGCGGCCAGCACCTTGAGCAGGCCCTGGCTGGCGATCTGGCCAGCCTGGTTGTCGACCAGGCCGGCGCGCTGGATCAGCAGGTCCTTGCCGGCGAACAGCGTGCCCTGGCGGTTGAGCAGCTCGCCGAGCAGGTCGAGGGTCAGCGCGCCCTGGGCGGCGAGGTTGCCGTCGTTGTTGTTCAGGCTTGCGGCGGTCAGGCCCAGGTCCTGGCGGGTGGCCACGCGGCCGCCGTGGTTGTCGAGGGCACCGGCGCTGATGACCAGTTTTTCCCCGGCATCGATCAGGCCGCCGTCATGGTTGTCCAGTGCCGCCGTGATGGTCAGTTGCTGGCCGCTGCCGCTGGAGAGGATGCCCTTGGCGCTGTTGTCCAGGCTGGCGGCCTTGACGTCCAGGCGTTGCTGGGCAACCAGCGCGCCGCCGTCGCTGTTGCGCAGCGCGCCGGTCACGGTCGCCTTCACGGCGCCGGAGCGGCTCGACAGGGTGCCCTGCTGGCGGTTGTCCAGGCCCTGGCCGGTCACGCTCAGGCCCTGCCAGCCCGAGACCAGGCCGTTGCGGTTGTCGATGGCGCCGCTGGTGATGGCCAGCGTCTGTTCGCTGATCAGCTTGCCGTCACGGTTGTCCAGCTCGCTGACGTCCAGTTGCAGGGCCTGGGCGGTGGAAATCTCGCCACCCTGGTTGTGCAGTTTGGCCAGGTTGACCAGGGTCAGCGGCCCGGCGGTGGTGATCAGGCCCGCGCCGTTGTCCAGGTCGGCGCCGCCCAGGTCCAGCGCGAGGCTGCTGCCGAGCAGCTTGCCGGCGTGGTTGTCCAGGCCTTTGCTGGTGAGGGCGAGCGCGTCCTTGGCTTCGATGCGGCCGCCGTCGCGGTTGCTCAGCGCGCCGGCATGAATCTCCAGCGACTGGGCGCCGATCAGGCCCTTGAGGTTGTCCAGGCGCTGGCTGACCCGCAGCAGCAGGCGCTGGTCGCTGAGCAGGCGGCCGTTGCCGTTGTCCAGTTGCTCGGCAGCGACGGTGAGGGCCTGGGCACTGGAAATCTCGCCGCCCTGGTTGGCCACGGTCTTGAGGTTGTCCAGCTGCAGCGACGGCGCATTGATCAGGCCGCCACGGTTGTCCAGGTGGCCGTGGCCCAGGTCGAGGTGGACCGAGGTGTCGCTGAACAGCTTGCCGCCCTGCTGGTCGAGGCCGGTGACCGTGGCGGTGAGTGCTTCGCGGCTGCCCACGCGGCCGCCGTCGCGGTTATCGAGCTGGCCCGCGTGCAGGTCGAGGGTGCGGTTGCTGCTGATGCTGCCCTGGCGGCTGTTGTCCAGGTGGCCGGTGCTGAGGGTCAGCGCGCCCTTGCTGGAAATAACGCCCTTGTCGGTGTTGTCCAGGCTGGCGCTGGCCAGGGTGATGTCGCTGTCGCTGAGCAGCTCGCCGCCCTGGTTGAGCAGCGCGCCGCCCGTGGTCAGTTTCAGGCTGCCGGCGCTGTCCAGTTTGCCGGTGCTGTTGTCCAGGCTGTGCGCGGCCAGTACCAGTTGGCCCTCGGCGCTGAGCAGACCGAGGCGGTTGAGGGCCGCGCCGGTCAAGGTCAGGGTCATGTCCCGCTGGCTGGTCAGGCGGCCGCCGTCGTTGTCCAGGCTCAGGCCGGTCAGGGTCAGGCCGGTCTGGGCCTCGAGGCGCGCCTTGTTGCGGTTGAGCAGCGATTGCAACGCCAGGGTCATGCCGGTGCCAGCGACCAGCAGGCCGCCGTCGCTGTTGTCCAGCGAGGTGCCGGTGACCGCGACAGCGGCCTTGCCGGTGATCTCGCCGCCACGGTTGTCGATGCGGTCGACCTCCAGGGTCAGCGCGCCATTGCTGCCGAGCAGCCCCGCCTCACGGTTGTCCAGCTCACCACCCTGTATCCGCAGTTGCTCGAGGCTGACCAGCGAACCGGCGTGGTTGAGCAAGGTGCCGGCCTGGACCTCGCCCCGGCCTTTGCCGGAGACCTTGCCCTTGCTGTTGTCCAGCGTCGCGGCCACAAGGTTGAGGGCGGTGTCGCCCACCAGGGTGCCCTGGCGGTTGTCCAGGCGACCGTCGACGGTGAGCACCAGGCCGGCGCGGCTGCTGACGGTGCCCTCGCGGTTGTCGAGGCTGGCGGCGTGCAGGTCCAGGCCCTTGGCCGAGACCAGGCCTTTGGTGTTGTCCAGCGCCTGGGCGATACGCACCGTCAGCGCCTGCTCGCTGAGCAGCTTGCCCTGGCGGTTGTCCAGGGAGTCGGCCACAAAGGTGAAGCCTTGCGGGCTGGTGATTTCGCCGTTGTGGTTGTCGACGCGGCCGAGGTTGTTCAGTACCAGCACCGGGGCCTTGATCAGGCCGTGGTTGACCAGCGCGCCCTGGCCCAGGTCGAGGGTGATCGAGGCCTTGCTCAGCATCCGTCCGGCCTGCTGGTCGAAACCGCTGGCGGTCAGGTGCATGGCGCCATCGCTGTCGATGCGGCTGTCGCTGCCCGCGTTGTTGACCTGGCCGGCCTTGAGCGTCATCCGGTCGTTGCCGACCACATGGCCGCTGTCACGGTTGTCGAGGGTGCCGGTGACGATGTCGATGGCCCCCTGGGCGCCGACCTCGCCGGCGCGGTTGTCGAGGCTGGCACTGCGCAGGTCGAGGGCGCCGTCGGCGGTGATCGAGCCGCGCTGGTTGTCGACCTTGCCGGTGGTGGCCAGGGTCAGCTTGCCGGCGCTGCTCAGCTCGGCGTCGCTGTTGTCGAGGCTGGCGGCGCCGATGTCGAGGTCACCCTCGCTGGTCAGCAGCCCCTTGCTGTTGTCGAGCGCCTGGCTCAGGCGCAGGCGTGCGCCCTGCTCGGCGGAAACACGCCCGTCGCGGTTGTCCAGGGTCTGGCCGTCGAGGGTCAGTTGGCCCTTGCCGCGCAACAGGCCCTGGGCCTGGTTGATGACCTCGGCCACCGTCAGCGCCAGGTCGGTATCGGCCAGGACCTGGCCGCCGGTGTTGTCCAGGCGCTGCCCGGTGAGGCTGAGCGCCTTGGCCGCGGACAGTTCGCCGCCGCGGTTGTCGACGCTGTCCACGGTCAGGTGCATGCCCTGCCCGGCGCCGATCACGGCGCCCTGGCGGTTGACCAATGTACTGCCCTTGAGGGTCAGCTTGCCGTCGGCGGACAGCTTGCCGCCCAGCTGCTCCAGGCGCGTGACCTGGCCATCGAGATCGCCGCCGCTGGTCAGGCTGCCGCCACTGTTGTCCAGGTGCGCGGCGACCAGGTCGAGGTTGCCCTTGGCGCCAAGGATGCCGAGCTGGTTGAGCAGCTCGCTGCCGCTGTAGCGGGCCCCGGCCTGGCCGCTGACCAGGCCCTGGTCGCGGTTGTCGAGGTGGTCGATGGTCAGTGTCAGTGCGCCGTCGGCCTCGATCTTGCCGCCGCGGTTGTCCCAGCGCTGGCCCTGCAGGGTCAGCAGGTCCTTGCCCACCAGGCGGCCACCGCGGTTGTCGAACTGCCCCGCGTCGATATGGGTGGCGCGCACGCCGTTCACCAGGCCCTTGGCCTGGTTGTCCAGGAGCCCGCTGACCGTGGCGGTGAGCGTGCCGTCGCTGAGCAGCTTGCCTTGCTCGCGGTTGTCGAGGCTGGCGGCGTTCAACGTCAGCGCCTTGTCGGCAGCCAGCACGCCTTGGCGATTGTCCACCGCCTGGGCGATGGCCAACGCCAGCGCCCCGCCAGTGACCGTACCCTCACGGTTGTCGAGGCTGTCTGCCGTTACCTGGCCGAGGCCGGTGCTGGAAATCTCGCCGTGGCGGTTGTCGATGGCTGCGCCCGTGACCAATGCCAGGCCCGACTTGCTGGTGACCACGCCGCCCTGGTTGTTCAGGGTCAGGGCGCGGATATCCAGGCCGTCGGCCGACACCAGGCCATCGAGGTTGTCGAGCAACTGGTCGAGGCGCACGGTCAGGGCCTGTTCGCTGTAGAACTTGCCGCCCGTGTTGTCGAGGCTGCGGCCCGCCAGGGTGAAGGCGCCCTTGCCGAAGATCTCGCCACGCTGGTTGTCGATATCGGCGATCTGGCGCAGGTGCAGCTGGTTGGCGGCGATCTTGCCGTCGCGGTTGTCCAGCTGGCCATGGTTCAGGTCCAGGGTCAGCGCAGTGACGCTGCTCAGGTGACCGCCCTGCTGGTCGAGCCGGCCGACATTGACGTTGACTGCCTGGTTGCCGCTGATATGGCCGCCCTGGCCGTTGTTGAGGGCCTGGGCGGTCAGGTCGAGGGTGGCCTGGCTGGCGATCCGGCCGCTGCGGTTGTCGACCAGCCCCTGGCTGGTGACGGTGATGCCGCGGTTGGCCAGGACCTTGCCAGTGCGGTTGTCCAGGCTGCCGAGGTTCAGGGCCAGGGTGTCGAGGCTGGACAGTTCGCCGGCCTGGTTATCCAGATGGGCCCAGGTGGCGTTCAGCGCGCCCTGGCTGGTGATCTGGCCACGGTCGCCGTTGAGCAGCTGGCCCCCGGTGAGGGTCATGCGCCCGTCGGCGAAGACCTTGCCCTGCTGGCGGTTGTCCAGGGTCGCGGCATTGACGCTGAGGTCGCGCCCGGCGCTGAGGCTACCGCCCTGGTTGTCCAGGTGGGTGCCGGTGGAGAGGGTCAGGTCGCCGCTGGCGATCAGGCGCTGGTTGCGGTTGTCCACCGCACCGGCGCTGATCTTCAGGTCGGCGCCGGCCACGCGCTGACCATCGATGTTGATACCCGCCTGGATACCGCCAAGGTTGCTCAGTTGGCCGCCAGCGTTCAACTGTACCTGGCCCCCGGCGGTCAGCCCCTGGCGGTTGACCAGCTCGCCGCGGCTGTCCAGCTGCAGTTGCTGGCCGGCATGCACCGGGCCCTGCGCATCGATAGCCGCCGCCTGCAGGCGTACGTCGCCGCTGGCGCTGGCCTGGGCCATGTGCAACTGGCCGTTGGCCTCGAGCTGGATATCGCCGCCGCTGGCGATCATCCGCCCGTCCAGGCGCACGCCCACCCCGGCCTCGGTGCCCACCAGCCTGACCGCGCCGGCATACATGCCGCCCAAGGCGCTGGAGTCGATGGCCAGGCTCGGCTTGGCACTGCCGTCATCCTGGCGTGCCGTGGCCGCCAGGGTGCTGGCATCGACATCGTTGCGCCCGGCGACGATGGCCAGGTTGCGCGCCTGGATCTCGGCGTTGATTTTCGTGCTGCGGGCAATCAGCTCGAAGCTGTCGACATTGCTGGCGTTGAGCCCCGCCCCTTCGATGGCGATATGGCCCTGGTCGACCTGATAACGGCTCAGCTGGCCGTTCTCGAGCACCGGCTTGCCGGTGCTGAGCGTGGCCTGTGGCGTGTTGATGAAGCCGCAGCCATCGCAGGTGATGCCGTGGGGGTTGGCGACGATGACATGCGCCCCGCGTCCGGCCACTTCGGTGTAGCCGCGCAGCTGGCTGGCGTTGGCGCCGTTGACCTCGTTGAGGATGACGCTGGCCGCCGTCCCCCGCAGGTTCGGGTTGCCGAGGATGATGCCGCCCAGCTGGGTGGCCTGGGTCCGCTCGGTGGCGTTGTTGAGGATCAGCCCTTGCTGGCCGACGTTGTAGTCGCTGAACTGGTTGTGCGACAGGCCGCTGCCGTTGGGCGCGGCGATATTGACGATGGGCACGCCGTTGCCCGTCTGCCCCAGGCTGGTGCCCGGCCCGCTGACCATCACGCCTTCGGCGGCCTGTGCCCAAAGCGGCTGCCAGAACATGGCGTTGGCCAGCAGCAGCGCCAGACCGCGCTTGGGCAATCCGCAGAACTGCTCGCGCGGCTGAATTTTGGCCGAGCGTTGGCGGGCCAGGAAGGCAAACAGGCGGACGTCCATGTCAGGTCTCGTGAATCAGGCGGTCAGGTACTCATGCTTGCCAGCGCTACGGCAAGCATGGGCGAAAAAGAGCGTGAGATACTATTTAGCCATCACTGAAGCGTCAAATTAATATCGTCAAAAAATAGTATCTGGATGACGGCACCTGTCCCGCCAGTCGCCCGCGCTGAACTTCCGGCCAGCCAGCGACCTCCACCGCAGGAATCGACTGACAAGGGAACCAAAGGATGAAACCTCTACCCTGCATCCTCTGCGCGACAGCCCTGCTCTGCGCGCAGCCCATCTGGGCCTGCACACCGGAAGAGGCCACGCAGAAAAGAGAGCAATTGGCAGGCTTGGTGAGCCAGCTGACCGAGCAGAACGCTCAAAAGGCCAAGGAGATCAACGACGAGCTCCAACACATGGATCTCGGCACCGCCAGCAAGGACCTGCCGGACAAGTGCCAGTTGATCGACAAGCGCATCCAGGAGCTGAAGGAGGCGGAAAGGAAAACCTGACCGCGCCCGGATCAACGCCGCTGCTGGGCCTGCATGTACTGACGAAGCAACTGGTTGATGCGGGTCTGGTAGCCGGCGCCCTGCTCCTTGAACCAGGTCAGTACATCGGCATCCAGGCGGATGGTCACTGTCTGCTTGGCCGGCACCCGCAGTTCGGCGCGGCGGAAGAAGTCATCGTCGAGTTCGGGGATGTCCGAGGTATCGACCGGGGCTTGGTCTTGCTCACAGCTTCTGGACGGTTTCGACATAGCGCGTTACCTCACGTCGAGTGGCTCTTCTGGCGGAAATGATGCGGATCACATCACCCTGCCGTTCGGTGTAGGCGACCACGCTGACCCAGGCATTGATCCAGCCCATGCCGATCCAGCGTGCCTCCGGGTACTCGAATCGCTCATCCCGCAGCGCCAGCATCGGCTGACGGAGCATCTCGGGCACATCGTTGAAGTCGATACCGTGCTTGCGGATGTTGAGCTGGTTCTTTTCCTCGTCCCATTCAAATCGCACGGGACAATCGTATTTACAGCTGTACATACGCTACTCCTCCTTGACTGCACATGCCAGAGGAGTGTGGCGCTCGGGCGACAAAATGCCCGGGCTGGAAGAGGGTTTGGGAAATGGGCTACGCGCCCTGGGGAAGGAGGTGAAGCAACCCGCCACCGTTGCAGTGGCGGGCTCATTGCAGGAAGTGCTTACTCAGCTGCCGGCTTGCGCTTTTTCAGCGGTGCCAGGCCATCGGCGCTGGCCAGCGGCGCATTGGCCTTCGGCTTGGCGGACGGCTTGCGCTTGGCGGCGCCCTTCTTGTCGGCGCCCGCCTTCTTCTCAGTCTTTTTCTTCTTGGTGCCGGCAGCCTTGCCCGACGCCTTGACCTTTTTCGGACCGTTGTAGGTACCCTTGACCTCCTTGATGACGCGGCGCTCGAACTGCTGCTTGAGGTAGCGTTCGATGCTCGACATCAGGTTCCAGTCGTTGTGGGTGATCAGCGAGATCGCCAGACCTTCGCCGCCGGCACGGCCGGTGCGACCGATACGGTGCACGTACTCGTCGCCGCTGCGTGGCATGTCGAAGTTGATCACCAGGTCGAGGCCGTCGATATCCAGGCCGCGGGCCGCGACGTCAGTGGCCACCAGCACCTTGGAGCCGCCGTCCTTGAAGCGGTCGATGGCCAGCTTGCGGTCTTTCTGGTCCTTCTCGCCGTGCAGGACGAACGCCTTGACCTCCTTGGCCACCAGGTGGCCGTAGATGCGGTCGGCCAGGGCGCGGGTGTTGGTGAAGATGATTGCCTTCTTGTAGGTCTCGTTGGCCAGCAGCCACTGCACGATCTGCTCTTTGTGCTGGTCGTGGTCAGCGGTGATGATCTGCTGGCGGGTGCCTTCGGCGAGCTGCGAGACGCTGTTGAGCATCAGGTGCTCAGGGTCTTTGAGTACCTTGCCGATGATGTCGCGCAATGCCGCGCCACCGGTGGTGGCCGAGAACAGCAGGGTCTGCTTGCGGTTTTCGCACTCTTTGCACAAGCGTTCCATGTCTTCGGCGAAGCCCATGTCGAGCATGCGGTCGGCTTCGTCGAGGATCAGCACGTCAACGTGGGACAGGTCGAGGTTGCCGGCATTGAGCTGCTCGAGCAGTCGGCCTGGGGTGCCGATCAGCACGTCCGGCACCTTGCGCAGCATTGCCGCCTGTTCCTTGAAGTCTTCACCGCCGGTGACCAGCCCCGACTTGATGTAGGTGAACTGCGAGAACAGCTGCACCTGCTTGAGGGTCTGCTGGGCCAGCTCGCGGGTCGGTAGCAGGATCAGCGCACGGATTTCCACGCTCGGGCCGCTGCGGTCGACCAGGCGGTTGAGCAGTGGCAGCACGAAGGCGGCAGTCTTGCCGCTGCCGGTCTGCGCCGTCACCCGCAGGTCACGCCCTTGCAGGGCCAGGGGAATGGCCGCCGCCTGCACCGGGGTCGGCTCGACAAATTTCAGCTCGGCCACGGCTTTGAGCAGGCGTTCGTGCAGGGCGAATTGGGAAAACACGGGGTAACCTCGGGCAAGTGCGAAAAATTCAGTTGCATAGGGTAACGTTTTCCGTGGCCAGAACCGAATTTCTTTTGGCAACTTTGCGCCGATCCACGCTCTAATAACGCTTCGTACCGCAACACAGACCGTTTCCAAGCCCATGGATATCCAACGCTTCTGGCGTGACGCCCTCGACCTCTGGGGCACGCTCGACCAACACCCGCTGCTGCACGCCGCCCTCGGCCTGGCCGTGCTGCTGCTCGTCTCGCTGCTGATCGGCCGCCTGGCCCGCTTCCTGGTGCTGCACTCCAGCCGCCTGCTGGGGCGCCAACAGGCGCTCAGGTGGCTCGACGACCTGCGTCACAACAAGGTGCTCCATCGTCTGGCCCAGACCACTCCATCGCTGGTGGTGCAGTTCGGCCTGAAGCTGGTGCCGGAGCTGTCGGCCGCCGCCCAGCATTTCCTCGGCAATGTCGCCCTGGCCGTGACGCTGCTGTTCATGACCCGCGCCCTGTCCTGCCTGCTCGACGCGCTGCTGGACATCTACGCCCGCACCGAACACGCCCGCACCCGCTCGATCAAGGGCTACATGCAGCTGGCCAAGATGATGCTGTGGATCTTTGCCGCCATTGTCATCGTCGCTACCCTGATCGACCGCTCGCCATTGCTGCTGCTGTCCGGTCTGGGCGCCATGTCGGCGGTGCTGCTGTTGGTGTACAAGGACACCCTGCTGTCGTTCGTCGCCAGCGTGCAACTGACCAGCAACGACATGCTGCATGTCGGCGACTGGATCGAGATGCCCCAGGCCGGCGCCGACGGCGACGTGGTCGACATCACCCTGCACACGGTCAAGGTGCAGAACTTCGACAAGACCATTGTCTCCATCCCTACCTGGCGCCTGATGAGCGAGTCTTTCCGCAATTACCGTGGCATGCAGCAGTCCGGCGGGCGGCGGATCAAGCGCAGCTTGTTCATCGATGCCGCGGGCGTACGTTTCCTGACCCAGGAAGAAGAGCAGCGCCTGGGCCAGGTGCGTCTGCTCGGCGACTACCTGGCCGGCAAGCGCCAGGAGCTGCGTGAATGGAACGAAGCCCAGGGCCACAACGCCGGGCTGTCGGCCAACCGCCGACAGTTGACCAATATCGGTACCTTCCGCGCCTTCGCCCTGGCGTACCTGAAGAGCCACCCCAACGTGCACCCGAACATGACCTGCATGGTCCGCCAGATGCAGACCACCGCCGAAGGCGTGCCGCTGGAGATCTACTGCTTCACCACCACCACGGTGTGGGCCGAATACGAGCGCATCCAGGGCGATATCTTCGACTACCTGTTGGCCGTGCTACCGGAGTTCGGGCTGAGCCTTTATCAGCAGCCCAGTGGTAATGACATGCGTGCGGGGCTAGCGGCCAGGCCGCCTTTGGTGACCTCGATGCGGGCATTCGACGAGGCCTGATCTTGGGCGGGCGTAGGATCGGGCTTGTCCCGCGAAAAGGCTGATACGGCCATCGCGGGGGCAAGCCCGCCCCACGAATCGCTGACGAACGGAAAGTTTTTCAGCTGTGCACAATGAACTTGTGTTATCACAAATCATAAAGAAACAATTAGTTACAAGTATTTCAGAATTATTAAACGCCAACCTTCGAGAAATACGAATACCCGCCTCTCCCCGCTTCTCCTAACCTGCAGCGAACAGGTCGCCCCAATGACAGGCGGCACGGTATCGGACAAAGGACTGCGAGCAAGCGATGCGTCAGGACATCTCCCTGGAAAAACCACTCGACGAACCGGACCGCAGCGACCCGGCCGACCGCCGCAAGGCATTGGCCGCTGGCAGCCTGGCCCATGGCGTGCACGATGGCCTGACCGACGTAATCTATGTGCTGCTGCCTATCTGGCAGGCGGCCTTCGGCCTGAGCTATGCCCAGGTCGGCCTGCTGCGCGGCGCCTACGCCGGGATGATGGCCGGCTTCCAGTTGCTGGCCAGCCGCGGCGCGCGCAAATGGGGCCGCGAAACCCTGCTTGTCAGGGGCACTGCCCTAGCGGGCTTCGCCTACCTGCTGGCGGCCCAGGCCACGGACATCAATCTACTGCTGCTGGCGCTCATGATCGGTGGCCTTGGCGCCAGCACCCAGCACCCGCTGGCTTCGGCGCTGGTCTCCGACGCCTACGAGGGCAGCGGGCGGGTCAAGCAGGCACTGGCCCAGTACAACTTCGCCGGGGATATCGGCAAGGCGGTCATCCCCGGCCTGACCGGGGTGGTGCTGGTCTACATCTCCTGGCAGACCAATGCCACCCTGCTCGGCATGCTCGGCATCGCCGCCGCCTTCGCCTTGTGGTGGCTGATGCCGAAGAGCCAGGCGCACGAAGCCGCCAGCAAGAAGACCAAGGTCGCCGACGCGACCGGCACCCCAGCCGGCCTGATGGCGCTGATCGCCACCGGCAGCATCGACAGCGGCGTACGCATGGGCTTTCTGACTTTCCTGCCGTTCCTGCTGCAGAGCAAGGGCGCCAGCACCGAGCACATTGGTCTGGCCCTGGCCCTGCTGTTCATCGGCGGCGCCTTCGGCAAGCTGTTTTGCGGCTACCTGGGCGCGCGCCTGGGGCCGGTGCGCACGGTGATCTGCACGGAAGTGCTGACCGCGCTGCTGATCCTGCTGGCATTGGTATTGCCCTATGGCCCCCTGATGCTGGTGATGCCGCTGATCGGCGTGGCGCTCAACGGCACCTCATCGGTGCTTGGCGGCCTGGTTCCGGATTTCGCCCCACGGGAGCGGCGCGACCGGGTATTCGCCTGGTTCTACACCGGCACCGTTGGGGGTGGCGCCCTCGCCCCGGTGCTGATCGGCGCGATATCCGACCAGGCCGGCGTCACCGAAGGCCTGGTGGTGCTGGCCTGCGTGCTGCTGCTGACCTTGCCGCTGTGCCTGGTGATCTACAACGGCATGAAGGGACTGCCGCGCCGCTGATCCGCAACATCGGTCCAGATCGAGAACAACAAGGACGTGAACCATGAGCAACGGACTGTCGCAACGATCCGCGCGTATCAGCGCGCCCGGCACCTCGAGCATGCGCAGCAAGGCCAACGCCCTGCGTGACGCCGGCATCAAGGTGATCAACTTCGCCGCCGGCGAGCTGTCCAGCGACGCCGCCCCGGACATGCGCCAAGGCGCCATCGCGGCGGTCCACGAACAGTGGAACCGCTACACCCCGCCACTGGGCAATCCGCGGCTGCGTCAGGCCCTGGCCAGCAGCGTCAGCCAGCGCCTGGGCGTCGACTACGACGCCGATGAGATCGCGGTGTCCAGTGGTGCCAAGCAAGCCCTGTTCAACAGCGCCATGGTACTGCTCGATCCGGGTGATGAAGTGATCATCCCGCGGCCCTACTGGGAGACCTTCCCCACCCAGGTCGAACTGACCGGCGCCCGTCCGGTGTTCGTCAACACCAAAGGCGACAACCACAGCCTGCGCGGCGCGGCGGTCAAGGCCGCCGTGTCGCCGCGCAGCAAAGCGATCATCATCAACACCCCCAACAACCCCACCGGGGTGGTCTATGACCCGCGGGAACTGGTCGCCATCGGTGAGCTGGCCCTGAAACACAAGCTCTGGGTGATCTTCGACGAGTGCTACCGCAGCCTGCTGCGCGATGGCCAGCAACATCACAACCTGGTCGCACTGCTGCCCGAGCTCAAGGCCTCGACCATCATCATCGACTCGTTCTCCAAGAGCCAGGCGGTCACCGGCTGGCGCCTGGGCTATGCCTGTGCGCCGAAGGCGGTGATCACGGCCATGCACAACCTGCAGGCCCACACCACCTCCAATCCCAGCAGCCTGGCCCAGTACGCGGCGCTCAACGCACTGCATGGCGACGGTGCGCGGCAGTTCGGTGCGGAGGTCAATGCCCAGCTTGATCGGCAGCTGGCTATCGCCACGGCGCTGCTTGGGAAGCTCGAGTCCATCCGCTTTTCGCCACCGCAGGGCGCGTTCTACCTCTACCTGGATATCACCCGCCTGCTCGGCAAACGCTACCAGGGCGAGGCGATCCGCGACGCCAGCCACCTCTGCGAGCTGTTGCTGACCGAGGCGCGCATCGCCCTGGTGCCTGGCTGCAGCAATGGCGACCCGTGCGCCGTGCGACTGTCCTACTCGGTAAGCCCGCAGGACCTCGAGGAGGGCCTAAGCCGCTTCACCGACTTTATAGCAACGCTTGCCTGACCCCGGACTTTCCACCACCCGCGAGAACATGACATGAAGAAAACGGATTTCATGCTGTCATTCGTCGACCAGGCCCTGACCGATGTGCAGGACAAACGGCTGGCCAGCGCCCTGAAAAAAGGCTTCGAGGTGCACGCCGACCTGCTGGAGGGTTACCTCGACACCTACCAGCGCATCACCGCCAGGCCTTGGTCACGGGAAAGCCTGTGCACCTTCTTCTGTGGCTGGCGCAGCCCGGACGGTGCCGCCCATGCAGTTTCAAGCATCATCGTGCGCTTGCTGCAGGAGTCCGAGGCCATCGACGATCCCCAGGCCCGGCTGCTGTTGCTGGACGCCGCCCGTCACTGCGGCGAGATCATCGTCGAGGACATCGGCCTGGGCGAGATGCACGGCCACCCGCACCACTCCAAGCTGTATGCGCGCATGGCCACCGCCATCTGCGGTTCGGAGGACTGGCGTCTGCAGGACCGCTACCTGAACCCGGTGACCAAGGAATTCTCCACCTGGGTAGGCAGCAAGCGGCCGCTCGCCCCGCAACTGGTCGAGGCCATCGAGATGATGGCGATGACCGAGTTGTTCAATACCGGGGAGTACAACGTGATGACGCCCCTGTGGAAGGACTGGCTCAAGGAGGCGCAAGGCAAGACGGCGGGCGAAGCGCATCGCATCGCCTCGTTCCTCAGCGTGCATTGCGGCGCGGTCGAGGCGCAGCATTTCTTCCATGCCACCAGCGCCCTCGAACTCTATTGCCGCGCCACCCACCAGGCACTGGACCACACCCGCATCGAGGCACTGTCCTGCGAATACGTGAAAAGAGCCTGCGAACACCTGAACAAGATGGAGTCGGTGCTCGCCGCCTGAAGAACACCTCACAACAGGGATGAGGCATATGAACGTGATCAAGCGTGACGCACGCATCGACCTGCGGCAGTTGCTCAGTGAAAAAGCCTGCCTGCGGGTACTCGAGGCACACAGCCCGATCTCGGCCATGCTGGCCAAGAGCGTGCGCCTCGGCGCCGGCGACACCAGCCTGGGCTACGATGCCATCTGGTCCAGCTCGCTGACCGACTCGACCCAGCGCTGCCTGCCGGACATCGAGATTCTCTCGCCCAGCGACCGCCTGGAACGGCTGAACGAAATCCTCGCGGTCTGCGACCTGCCGCTGATCTACGACGCCGACACCGGCGGCAAGATCGAGCATTTCGCCATCCATGTGCAATGGCTGGCCCGCGCCGGGGTGTCGGCGATAGTCATCGAAGACAAATGCGGGCTGAAAAAGAACTCGCTGTTGGGCCTGAGCGTGCATCAGGAGCAGGAAACCGTCGAACACTTCTGCGACAAGATCAGGGTCGGCACCCATCATCGCCAGGGAGGCTCGATGATGATCTTCGCCCGCTGCGAGAGCCTGATCCTGGAAAAAGGCCTGGACGACGCCCTCGCGCGCTGTCGGGCCTACACCCAGGCCGGCGCCGACGGCATCATGATCCACAGCCGCAAGAGCACAGGCGAGGAGATCCTCGAATTCGCCCGCCGCTTCAAGCAGACCCACCCGCACACACCCCTGGTCTGCGTGCCGACCAGCTATCCGCAACTGACCTTCTCGTGCCTGGCCGATGCCGGTTTCAATGCGGTGATCTACGCCAACCACATGCTGCGCGGCGCCTACTCGGCCATGCGCCAGGTCGCCACCAGCATCCTCGAGCACGACCGGGCCTATGAAATCGAGCCGGCCTGCATGCCCATCGATGAAATCCTCAGCCTGGTGCCCGGTACACGATGACCACGCCATCGGGGCCGCTGCACGGCCCCTTTGCCGGTTTTGTTCAGGCGGCGCTCAGGTAGGAAACCAGGTCGGTGACATGCCGAGGCATGCGTTCGAAATGCCTGACCAGCATCATGTGCTGCTGGCGCGCCCAGGTTTCATCGAGGCGTCGGGCCACCAGGCCACAGACATCGAGATAGGGCTGCACCGCCGCATCCGATGCGATACCGATACCGACTCCTTCGGCGATCATCCGGCATAGCGACTCGGCCCCGGACACCTTGATCCTGAACTGGGCCACGATGCCATCGATATCGGCCTGCTGCTCGATCAGACGGCACAATGTGCTGTCGGTCGCCAACCCGACCTGCGGGTGGCGCAGCACGTCGCCCAGGCGCAATGAAGCGCTGGCAACCAATGCGTGATGCCTGGGCAGCACCGCGACATAGTTGAGCACCGGCAGGGTGATCGAGGCGCACCCCTCGACAGGGTCGCTGCCGACCACCACGCCCATGTCAACGGCGCCCTCGCGAATGCCGCGCACGATATCCCCGGCCGTGCGTTGCTGCAGGTCGATGGCGACATTGGCGTGATCGGCGAGATAGCGCACCAACCGGCGCTGGGTCGACTCGAATGCGCTGAAGCCTGCGACATACATGCGCATGCTTGCCCCGTCAGCCTCGTCGCGGTGGTCGAATTCGGCCTTGAGCACTTCGAGCTGGCGCAGGATCTTGCGGGCATGGATCAACAACCGCTGACCTGCCAGGGTCAGCACCAGCCCTTTGTGCTGGCGATGAAAAAGCCCCTCCCCAAGCTCGTTTTCCATCGACTTGATGCGCATGCTGGCGGCCCCTGGCGAGAGGCATGCACGCTTGGCGCCCTGGGTCAGGCTGGGGGACTCGGCGATCTTGATGAACAGTTTCAGGTCGGTCAGGTCAAGGTTCACGGTCTCTTCCTTGTAGTGTCAGGCAAATCCATTGTCGGTACGGGCGATCTTGAGCCGCCTGCGTCCATCTTGCCTGTCGCCGCCGGCCGGGCAAAGCCTGCCTTGGTATTGCCCGCGTGAATGACCAAGGCGCCCATGCGGGCGCCTCTTGCGCAGATATCTCAGCGCGACGAGGCGGTCCCCGGCAGCCCTGCACGCGGACCGCCCAAGCGGCTCAACCAGACCGACGCCAGGATCACCGTACCGCCAATGGCCAGGCGCCCCAGCGGCTCGTCCTGGTTCCAGATGAGCAGATTGAGCAGCAAGCCCACCGGCACATGCAGGTTGTTCATTACCGCAAGAGTGCCGCCGGAAACCAGGCAGGCACCCTTGTTCCACCAGTACAACCCCAATGCAGTCGGACACAGGCCGAGAAACAGCAGCACCAGCCACTGTGTGTCGGTGCTCGGCAGGTGCTGGGCATTGCCAAACAGCAGGAAGGCCGGCAATACCACCAGCAACGCGCCCAGGTAGAAATAGCCGAACCGGCGGTAGTGCGGCAGGTCGCTGGGGTGGCGGGCCACCAGATGGCGGTACAGCACCTGCCCGGCGGCATAGGTGAAGTTGGCCAGCTGCAGCAGCAGGAAACCGATGAAGAACTCGCCGGTAACCGTGTCGAAACGGATCACCGCCGCGCCGGCCACTGCCACCAGGGCGGCAAGCAGCGCCCAGGGATTGAACCGGCGGTTCAGGGCATCCTCGATCAAGGTCACATGCAACGGGGTCAGGATGGTGAACAGCAGTACCTCCGGCACCGTCAGCACGCGGAAGCTGAGGTACAGGCAGACATAGGTGATGCCGTACTGCAGCGCGCCGATCAGCAGCATCGAGCGCATGAAGCGTGGTTCGACCTGGCGCCAGCGGGTCAGTGGCAGGAACACCAACCCGGCCAGCAACACCCGCACCAGCACGGCGAAGTAGCTGTCGACATGGCCGGCCAGGTATTCGCCGATCAGGTTGAAAGAGTACGCCTGGATCAGCGCGACGATTATCAGGTAGCCCATGGTTGGCCCTCGTGGATCAAGGCGGGGACCTTAGCGGGTTGGGCCTGGGCAGTTCAACCATGGGGATTGTGGGGCTGCTGCGCAGCCCATCGCCGGCAAGCCTGCTCCCACACCGACCGCACAATTTTCAAGGACTGCGCTGTATCCATGAGCTGGCTTGTCGGCGATCAGGCCAGCACAGGATGCGCACTTTCTGCGAGCAAAAAAAGCCCGGCCATCTCTATGGCCGGGCAGGCACACCCAAAGGAGCAACAAGGTGTCAGGGTTGGGAATTCGTCGCGGCTCAGGCCACCGCGGCCAGTCTGGCCTTGGCCTGGTTCAGGCCCTTCTCGTGGAACTCGCCGCTCATGTTCAGGCCTTCGGCATGGATGAAGTCCACATCGTGGATACCGATGAAGGCCATCACCTGGCGCAGGTAGGGTTCCTGATGATCGCTGCTGGCACCGGCATGGATACCGCCGCGGGCGGTCAGCACGATGGCGCGCTTGCCATTGAGCAAGCCCTGTGGGCCGGTCGGGGTGTACTTGAAGGTGATGCCAGCGCGCAGCACGTGGTCCAGCCAGGCCTTCAGGGTGCTGGGGATGGTGAAGTTGTACATCGGCGCGGCCATCACCAGCACGTCGGCGGCCAGCAACTCGTCGGTCAGCGCGTTGGAGCGCTCCAGTGCCTCACGCTCTGTGGCGCTGCGCTGCTCCTCGGGTTTCATCCAGCCGCCGAGCAAGTTGGCGTCCAGGTGCGGCACGGGGTTCACCGCCAGGTCGCGCACCGTGATCTCGTCGGCCGGATGCGCCGCTTGCCATTGCTGGATGAAATCCAGGGTCAGTTGGCGAGAAACGGAATCCTGCTGGCGGGCGCTGCTTTCGATGATCAGTACGCGGGACATGTGTGCCTCCATCGGCGGTAAGGGTGGCGATTCGATGGAGGTGAGATTAGAGGTTGACCTATCGATAAAAAAGCGTAAAAAGTGGGATCAACCTATCGATTAACCTGTTTTATTCCGCTTTGCAGTCGAGCACGATGCGCAATTTGATGATCTGCCGGTTGAACTTCGCGGTGACATCCACGCTTCTGCCCGCAGGCACGTTGACCCGGCGCACCCTCGGTGCCTCAGGGCCGTTGCGGAAGGTGACCTTGCACGCCGCCGGCACCTGCCCATAGTTGTTGAGGCTGATCGAGCCGATGTCATAGGCCGTGTCGTAGGCGGTGTAGTCGACCTTGACCCCGGTCAGCTCCTTCTCCACGTCGATCGGGTAAGCCATTGCCCCGAGGGGCAGGCACAACAGCAAAGCCGCACAACATTTCTTCATACGGGCGCTCTCCTTGGGAAGAGCGCAGCTTAGGACAACAGGAGCCCTGGATGAAAGCACCGCGCGTTACCCTGGATCAGTGGCGGACCCTGCAGGCGGTGGTCGACCACGGCGGGTTCGCCCAGGCCGCAGAGGCCCTGCACCGCTCGCAATCGTCGGTGAGCTACACCGTGGCGCGCATGCAGGAGCAACTGGGCGTGCCGCTGCTGCGCATCGATGGGCGCAAGGCGGTGCTGACCGAGGCCGGCAGCGTGCTGCTGCGCCGTTCGCGGCAACTGGTCAAGCAGGCCAGCCAGCTGGAAGACCTGGCCCATCACATGGAGCAGGGTTGGGAAGCCGAAGTGCGCCTGGTGGTCGACGCCGCCTACCCCAGCGCCCGCCTGGTGCGCGCCCTGGCAGCGTTCATGCCGCAGAGTCGCGGGTGCCGGGTGCGCCTGCGCGAAGAGGTGCTGTCCGGCGTCGAGGAAGTGCTGCACGAAGGCATCGCCGACCTTGCCATCAGCAGCTTCAACATCGGTGGCTACCTGGGTACCGAGCTCAGCCCGGTGGAGTTCATCGCCGTCGCCCACCCTGAACACGCCCTGCACCGCATGGGCCGCGAAATCACCTTCCAGGACCTGGAAAGCCAGTTGCAGGTGGTGATCCGCGACTCCGGTCGGGCCCAGCCACGTGATGTCGGCTGGCTAGGCGCCGAGCAGCGCTGGACGGTAGGCAGCCTGGGCACCGCGGCGACCTTCGTCGGCAGCGGCCTGGGCTTTGCCTGGCTGCCCCGGCACATGATCGAGCGCGAGCTGCGCGAAGGCGTGCTCAAGCCCCTGCCGCTGGATCAGGGGGGCAGCCGCCATCCACTGTTCTACCTTTACTCCAGCAAGGAAAAGACCTTGGGCCCGGCCACGCAGATCCTTATCGAACTGCTGCGCAACTTCGACACCGCGCCGCTGGACGTGCCCTTCGCAGCCCCCCCGCAAGCCTGAGAGGACCGCGCCCATGGCCGTTTTCGAACACCAAGGATGCCAGTTGCATTACGAGGAACACGGTCAGGGCGAGCCCCTGGTGCTACTGCACGGGCTGGGTTCGAGCAGCCAGGACTGGGAACTGCAGGTGCCCGAGCTCGCCCGCCAGTACCGGGTGATCCTCATGGACATCCGCGGCCACGGGCAATCGTCCAAGCCTCGCTCGGGCTACCAGATAAAGACCTTCAGCGAGGATCTCCTGGCTCTGCTCCGTCACCTGGACACCGGCCCGGTGCACTTCGTCGGTCTGTCCATGGGCGGCATGCTCGGCTTCCAGTTCGCCGTCGACCACCCCGAGTGGCTGCGCAGCCTGTGCATCGTCAACAGCGCCCCGGAGGTCAAGCGCCGCACCCGCAGCGACTGGATCTGGTGGCTCAAGCGCTGGAGCCTGGCGCGCCTGCTCAGCGTCGAGACCGTCGGCAAGGGCCTGGCCGAACGGCTGTTTCCCAAGCCGGAGCAGGCCGAACTGCGGCGCAAGATGGCCGAACGCTGGGCGCGCAACGACAAGCGTGCGTACCTGAAAAGCTTCGACGCCATCGTCGACTGGGGCGTACAGGAACGCATCGGCCAGATCCGCTGTCCCACCCTGGTGATCGCCGCCGACCACGATTACACACCGATACAACTCAAGGAGCGTTACGTCGCCCTGATGCCCAACGCCAGACTGGCGGTCATCGACGATTCGCGGCACGCTACGCCCCTGGACCAACCTGAGGTCTTCAACCAGACCCTGCTGCAGTTCCTCGCAGCCGCTTCCACCCCTCAAGGATCATTGAGCCCATGCTGAAAAAACTTCTGCTCACCGCCTGCTCGGTCGCCTTCGCCACCAGCGTCATGGCCTCGGACAAAACCCCGCATGTGCTGCTGGACACCAGCTTCGGCCAGGTCGAAATCGAGCTGAACGCAGAAAAAGCGCCGATCAGTACCAAGAACTTCCTCCAGTACGTCGACAGCGGCTTCTACAACAACACCATCTTCCACCGTGTGATCCCGGGCTTCATGGTCCAGGGCGGTGGCTTCACCGACCAGATGGTGCAGAAGAGCACCCAGGACCCAATCCGCAACGAGGCCAGCAACGGCCTGCAGAACACCCGTGGCACCCTGTCCATGGCGCGTACCTCCGACCCGAACTCGGCCACCAGCCAGTTCTTCATCAACGTCGCCGACAACGACTTCCTCAATCCGGGCCGCGACCGTGGCTACGCGGTGTTCGGCAAGGTCACCAAGGGCATGGAGGTGGTCGACCAGATCGTCAACTCGCCGACCACCGTCAAGAAAGGCATGCGCGATGTGCCGGCGGATCCGGTCTACATCAAGTCGGCCAAACGCATCGATTGATCCCGCGCCGCACAGGGACGTGAGTCGGGTCGAACAGGAGTGTCGTCACCCATGCTGTACCGTCGTTTCGAGCAGTTGATCGACATCTTCCGCGAGGCGCCGAGCGAGGCGCCTCCCGGCAAGGTCTGGCCCTTCTATCTCTATTATTTGCGCCAGGTCTGGCCGAGCTTCGTTGCCTTGCTGATCGTCGGGCTGATCGCCTCACTGATCGAGGTGGCGCTGTTCAGCTACCTGAGCCGGATCATCGACCTGGCCCAGGGCACGCCCAACGCCAACTTCTTCAGCGAGCACAGTGGCGAGCTGATCTGGATGCTGGTGGTGGTGCTGGTGCTACGGCCGGTGTTCTTTGGCCTGCACGACCTGCTGGTGCACCAGACCATCAGCCCGGGCATGACCAGCCTGATCCGCTGGCAGAACCACACCTATGTGCTCAAGCAGAGCCTGAACTTCTTCCAGAGCGACTTCGCCGGGCGCATCGCCCAGCGCATCATGCAGACCGGCAACTCCCTGCGCGATTCGGCGGTGCAGGCGGTGGACGCGCTGTGGCATGTGCTGATCTATGCCATCAGCGCACTGGTGCTGTTCGCCGAGGCCGACTGGCGGCTGATGCTGCCGCTGCTGGTGTGGATCGCCTGCTATATCGGCGCGCTGTACTACTTCGTGCCGCGGGTGAAGGAACGCTCGGTGATCTCCTCCGACGCCCGTTCCAAGCTGATGGGGCGCATCGTCGATGGCTACACCAACATCGCCACGCTCAAGCTGTTCGCCCACACCGACTACGAGCAGCAGTACGCCCGCGAGGCGATCAGCGAACAGACCGAGAAGACCCAGCTGGCCTCGCGGGTGATCACCAGCATGGACGTGGTCATCACCTCGCTGAACGGCCTGCTGGTGGTCGCAACCACAGGCCTTGCCCTGTGGCTATGGAGCCAGTCGCTGATCAGCGTCGGTGCCATCGCCCTGGCCACCGGCCTGGTGATCCGCATCGTCAACATGTCCGGCTGGATCATGTGGGTGGTCAACGGCATCTTCGAGAACATCGGCATGGTCCAGGACGGCCTGCAGACCATCGCCCAGCCGGTCACCGTCAGCGACAAGCCCCACGCGCCGGCACTCAAGGTCAGTCGCGGCGCAGTGCGCTTCGACCATGTCGACTTCCACTACGGCAAGGGCGGCAAGGTGATCGATGCCTTGAACCTGGATATCCGCCCCGGCGAGAAGATCGGCCTGATCGGCCCGTCCGGCGCCGGCAAATCGACCCTGGTCAACCTGCTGCTGCGCCTGTACGACATCGACAGCGGGCGCATCCTCATCGACGGCCAGGATATCGCCGAGGTCAACCAGGCCAGCCTGCGCGCGCAAATCGGCATGATCACCCAGGACACTTCGCTGCTGCACCGCTCGATTCGCGACAACCTGCTGTACGGCCGACCGGATGCCAGTGACGAGGAAGTCTGGGAGGCTGTACGCCGGGCGCGGGCCGACGAATTCATCCCGCAGTTGTCCGACGCCCAGGGCCGTACAGGCTTCGACGCCCATGTCGGCGAGCGCGGCGTGAAGCTCTCCGGCGGCCAGCGCCAGCGCATCGCCATCGCCCGGGTGCTGCTGAAGAACGCGCCGATCCTGATCATGGACGAGGCCACCTCGGCGCTGGACTCAGAGGTGGAGGCGGCGATCCAGGAGAGCCTGGAGACGCTGATGCAGGGCAAGACGGTCATAGCCATCGCACACCGCCTGTCGACCATCGCCCGCATGGACCGGCTGATCGTGCTGGACAAGGGACATATCGTCGAGAGTGGCAGCCACACCGAGCTATTGGCGCAGCGTGGCCTGTATGCGCGACTGTGGCATCACCAGACGGGTGGGTTCGTCGGGGTGGATTGAAGCCGGCCTGATTGGGGGACGTGGGGCTTGCCCCGCGATGGCGGTGGCCAGGGTGGACGCCATCGCGGGGCAAGCCCGCTCCCACGCCCCGATTTCTTGTGGAAGGGGAATCAGTCCTGGCGGTACGGCAACATCTGCCGCGCCTCTTCGGCATACGCCCTCACCCCCGCCCGCTCCTGCAGCAGAAAATCCTCCACCGCCCGGCGCAATCCCGGATGCAGCAGGTAATGCCACGACCGCGTGATCACCGGCTCGAAGCCACGAATCAACTTGTGCTCACCCTGGGCCCCGGCATCGAACCGCTGCAGCCCTTCGCCGATGGCGAAATCCATGCCCTGATAGAAACAGGTCTCGAAATGCAGACGGTCGAATTCATCAAGGCACCCCCAATACCGTCCATACAAGCTGTCACCCCCGATCAGGCTGAGCGCCATGGCCACCTCGCGCCCCTGCTGGCGGGCGATGACCACCCGGATTGCCTCGGGCATGCGCTCGGCGATCAGGCTGAAGAATTCACGGGTAAGGTAGGGCGCGCGTCGGCGCACGGCGTAGGTGTTGGCGTAACACAGGTAGACAAAATCCCACTGTGCCTCGCTCAGCTCGTCGCCCCGATACCAGGCGAAGTCGATCCCCTGCCCCGCCACCTGTTCGCGCTCCTTGCGCATCTGCTTGCGCTTGCGTGAGCTGAGGGTGTCGAGAAAGTCCTGGTAGTCGCGATAACCCCGATTGCGCCAATGGAACTGGCAACCCAAGCGTTCCATCCAGCCTGGCAGACCAGCGAGGGCCTCATCCAGCGCAGTGTCGGTGAAGTTGATATGCGCACCCGACAGCCCACCCTTGCCCAGGTACTCGGGGATGGCCTGCAACAGCAACAGGCCATCGCTCGGGTCGGCGGCCAACAGGCGTGGGCCGCTCACCGGGCTGAACGGCACGGCACCCAGCAGCTTGGGGTAGTAGGCAATACCTGCGCGCTCGCAGGCATCGGCCCAGCCGTGGTCGAACACGTACTCGCCGAACGAATGCCATTTGCGGTACGCAGGCAGCACCGCTCGCACCTCACCGTCGCGTTCCAGCACCAGGTGTTCGGCGGCCCAGCCAGTGTCAGTCGCCACGCTGCCACTGTCCTCCATGGCCGTGAGGAAGGCATGGCGCAGGAACGGCTGGGCGTCAGGCACCAGCGCGTCCCAGGTGGTCGCCGGCAGGTCGCGCAGATGGGCAAGGCTGTGGAGGCTGATCACGTTTGCAACTCGCTGAAAAGAGAGTGCCAGTATTGCCAAGTCGACCGTGACACTCAAATGACGGCCGCTTTACTTAACAACAGTGCCACTGTTTAGACATTATTCTGTCATTCGCCCCCGCAATACTTGCGCCTGTTTTCCGGAACCCCAGAACCTGTCTAGTCAGGCCCTTTCCGAAGACATGCCAACTTGGGGGCGGGCGCTTGAGCCTCCCCACTTTTTCCAACAGGGAGAACCTTATGCGTCTTGTTTCTACACTTACCGGAGTGAGCCTCACCGGCATGATGCTGGCTCTGAGTGCTCCGGCCAGTGCTGCTGTCGACGCCAAGCTGCTCGAAATGCTCCGCGCCAATGGCTCGATCAACCAGGCGCAGTACAACGAACTGCAGGGCGACCTGGCAAAGGAAACCAAGGAAAAGGCCGACCAGAAAGCCCAGTCCGAGCGCATGAGTTCGTTCGAACAGAAAGTGGCGTGGGCCGCCAAGACCCAGATCAAGGGTGATGTGCGCCTGCGTTACGAAGACGTCAACGTCGACAACCCGATCTCGCGCAGTGGCAATCAGGACCGTGAGCGCGTCCGCGCCCGTGTCGGCTTCTACAGCGAGATCAACCCGCAAGTGGATGCCGGCGTGCGCGTGGCCACCGGCAGCAGTGCCGATGCCCGCTCGACCAACCAGAGCCTGGACAACTACTTCGAGAAGAAATCGCTGTGGGTCGACCTGGCCTACCTCGACTGGCACCCGACCGCCATCCCCAACCTGCACCTGATCGGCGGCAAGATGGCCCAGCCATGGGTGAGCATGGGCGACATCATCTGGGACAGCGACATCAACCCCGAAGGCGTGGCGGTCACCTACAAGACCAACCTGGGCGCCACCGAACTGTTCGGCAGTGCCGGCCACTACACCCTCAAGGACAACGTCGACGGCGACGGCGTGCAGTTCAAGCACGACGCACAACTGTACCACGGCCAGCTGGGTGCCAAGTTCAACGCGGCCGACACCCTCAAGTTCACCGTGGGCGGCAGCATCTACGGCTACGACAACGACAAGGAGTCGACCGTCCTGCGTGCCTTGGGCAACACCACCAACGAGTTCAACCTGGTGGAAGGCTTCGGCCAGGTGGACTTCACCGGCTTTGCCATCCCGCTCTCGGCCTATGGCCAGTTCGTCAAGAACACCGAAAGCACCGACGGCAAGGACAAGGCCTGGCTGGCGGGCCTGAAAACCAAGGTCGGCGCCTGGAGCCTGGACTACAACTACCGCGACGTGCAGCGTAACGCGGTGGTCAGCGCCTTCACCGATTCCGACTTCGGCAACGGCTTCACCGGTTCGCGTGGCCACAAGTTCAAGGTCGGCTACGAGATCGACAAGAACTTCTCCCTGGGCGCGGCCTACCTGATGGCCAAGACCGACTTCTCCAACCTGCCGAACAGCGATGCTGACGTAGATACCCTGCAGGTGGACCTGGAAGCGAAGTTCTAAGCGCCAGGCTCCTTTGCTCCACCCTGAAGCGGGAAATGCTGACCCCATCCAGCATTTCCTGCTTTTTTTTGCCTGCAATGAACGTGGGAGCGGGCTTGCCCCGCGATGGCGTCATCAACCCTACCGCTGTGCAAGGGCTGATGACGCCATCGCGGGGCAAGCCCGCTCCCACGAGTCAGACAAGCATCAATGCTTGCGCAGGATCACGCTGCCAATCGAATAACCCGCGCCGAACGAGCTCAGCACACCCAGCGCCCCCTTGGCCAGGTCATCCTGGTACAGGTGGAAGGCAATCACCGACCCTGCCGAACTGGTGTTGGCATAACGGTCGAGGATCACCGGCGCCTCTTGCTCGTCCACTTCCCGGCCCAGGAGTTTCTTGACGATCAGGTGGTTCATGCTCAGGTTGGCCTGGTGCAGCCAGAAACGCTGGACGTCGCTCGGCTGCTGGCCGTTCTCTTCCAGATGCTGGCCGATCAGCTCGGCGACCTTGGGGC
This sequence comes from Pseudomonas soli, assembly GCF_021283165.2. NCBI lineage: Bacteria > Pseudomonadati > Pseudomonadota > Gammaproteobacteria > Pseudomonadales > Pseudomonadaceae > Pseudomonas > Pseudomonas soli. The sequence goes on along the minus strand of NZ_CP128543.1, from coordinate 1,701,781 downwards.
AGACTTCCTTGAACACCTTGCGGCCTTCCTGCACGAACAGCTTGTCGCGCGTGCCGATGCCCTCTTCCGCGGCGCGGTTGAGGAAGCCGAAGTTGTTGCGGATGTTGTTGGAGAACGCGGTCCACAGCTTGGTGCTGACGATATCGAACTGGTGCGCCGAGGTGGCCAGGTCGGCACGTTCGATCAGTACCGCGGTGGCGGCGTCACCGAAAATGAAGTGGCTGTCGCGGTCACGGAAGTTCAAGTGGCCGGTGCAGATTTCCGGGCTGACCACCAGCACCGCGCGGGCCTGGCCCAACTGCACGCTGTTGGCGGCCGTCTGGATGCCGAAGGTGGCCGACGAACAGGCGACGTTCATGTCGAAGGCAAAACCCTCGATACCGAGCGCCTGCTGCACTTCGATGGCGATGGCCGGGTACGGGCGCTGCAGGTTGGAGCAGGCGACGATCACCCCGTCGACATCGGCGGCAGTGCGCCCGGCGCGCTCCAGCGCCTGACGCGCAGCGGCAACGCCCATTTCGCAGAGGATCGACTGTTCGTCGTTGGAACGCTCCGGCAGGCGCGGTTTCATGCGCTGCGGATCGAGGATGCCGGCCTTGTCCATGACGAAGCGGCTCTTGATGCCCGAGGCCTTTTCGATGAAGGCGGCATCGGACAGCGGCGCCGCCTCGACTTCGCCACGCTCGATGGCGGCGGCATTGTCACGGTTGAAACGCTGTGCCCAGGTGTTGAAGGACTCCACCAGTTCTTCGTTGGAAATGCTCTGGGCCGGGGTATACAGGCCGGTGCCGCTGATGACGACGTTGTGCACGGTCGTTCCTCTGGTCAAAGGCCATCGCCATGCGGCGCAGGCCGGGAAAAGGGCAACATAATGGCACCTTGGTACCAATTCAAAGACGAGGGTTGGGCCCTCGATCACTGGCAAGCCAGCTCCCTCAGTTCAATGCGTACCCTGTGGGAGCTGGCTTGCCAGCGATGGGCCGCAAAGCAGCCCCAAATTCCGTCAAGTTTGCCACAAGTTGCAACGGTTAGGCTTCCACCTGACTCCACTGCTTGCTCAGTCGCTTGTCGGAAACCGGCACCTTGGTCCCCAACTGCTGGGCGAACAACGAAACCCGGTATTCCTCCAGCAGCCAGCGGTACAGGGTCAGTTGCTCATCGCGCTTGCCTTCCTGGGCATGCTTGTCGGCACGGGCCTGGTATTGCGCCCAGCAATTGGCCAGCTCGCCACTCCACACCCGGTCCTTCTGTACCTGCGAGCCCAGCTTCTCCAGGCGCAGTTCCACTGCCTTAAGATACCGCGGCAATTCCTTGAACCAGGCCCCCGGCGTCTCGCGCACGAAGCCCGGATACACCAGGTTGGCCAGTTGCTGCTTGATATCGTTGAGTGCCACCGCCTGGCTCAGGTCGATCTTGCCCTTGAAGCGCTTCTGCAAGCCATGCCATAGCTTGAGCACCTCCAAGGTCAGGCGCGCCAGGCGTTCGGCATGCTCGCTCCAATTGCCGCGCTTACGTTCGGCCAGCGAGGCCAGGGCGGCGCCATCACGGGGCAACGGGTCTTCGCCTTCGAGCACGCAACTGTCGAGACTGGCCAACAAGATATCCTCCACCAGTGCCTCGACCCGGCCCAGTTCGCGATACAGCAAGCCCAGCTCGGTCAAGCCCGGGAGCTTGCCGCGCAGGAACTTGGCCGGCTCGGCCAACTGTTGCAACAACAGCCGCTGCAGGGCACGTCGGTGCTGGAACTCGGCCTCGGCCTGGGTCGAGAACCGCCCCTCGCGCACCGTGCCATTGTCCTCGACCAGTGCCGGATACACGGTCATCGACAGCCCGGCGATCTTCTGCTGGGCGGTCTGCGCCACTTGCTCGAATACCTTGGCCTGCACCGGCTGCTCGGCCTTGTTGTTGCGCGGCAAGGCCAGGGCGGCCTGGCTGGCGGCAGCAAAACGGGCAGTCAGTTCGACCAGGTCGCGGCCCTCGCCGAGGAACTTGCCCTGGGCATCGACCACTTCGATGTTCATGCGCAGATGGCCCTCCACCAGCGCGGTCGCTTCCGCCCAGGCCTCGTCGGACACCCGCGCCCCGGTCATGCGCAGCAGCTCATGGCCCAGTGCCTGGGGCAACGCGCCCTGGCCGAAGACCATGCGCGACAGTGCCGCCTTGACGAAGTCCGGCACCGGCACGAAGTTCTTGCGCAGGGCCTTGGGCAGGTTGCGCACCAGGGCGATGCACTTGGCCTCGAGCAGGCCCGGCACCAGCCATTCCAGGCGTTCGCCCGGCAGGTTGGGCAGCAACGGCGCCGGCACCCGCACGGTCACGCCGTCACGTGGATGGTTCGGTTCGAAGTGGTAGCTCAGCGACAGGCGCAGTTCGCCCACCTGCAAGTGATCCGGGTACTGCGCTGCGGTGACCTCGCTGGCCTCGCGGGCCAGTACGTCCTCCTCGCGCATGATCAGCAGGTTGGCGTCCTTCTGGCTGGTCATCCGGTACCAGGCATCGAAGGTCGCGGTCTGGTGGATCTCCGCGGGCAGGCGCGCTTCATAGAAGGCGTACAGGGTTTCTTCGTCAGCCAGAATGTCGCGCCGACGGGCCTTGGCCTCCAGTTCGTCGAGCTGCTCCAGCAGGCGCTTGTTGGCCGTCAGGCACTTGGCCCGGGATTGTATCTCGCCGCCGACCAGGCCATCGCGGATGAAAAGCTCACGAGAGGTGACCGGGTCGATGGGACCGAAATGCACCGGGCGGCGTCCGACCAGGATCAGCCCGTACAAGGTGATCTGTTCGTAGGCCACCACCTGGCCGCGCTTCTTCTCCCAGTGCGGTTCGAAGTGGTTCTTCTTGATCAGGTGGGTGGCCAGCGGCTCGATCCAGTCCGGCTCGATCTTGGCCACCATGCGCGCATACAGCTTGGTGGTTTCCACCAGTTCGGCGGCCATCACCCATTGCGGCCGCTTGCGACCAATGCCCGACGACGGGTGAATCCAGAACCGCCGCTGGCGTGCGCCCTGGTAATCGCCCTCCTCGGTCTTCTGGCCGATCTGGCTGAGCAGGCCGCTGAGAATCGCCTTGTGCATGCGCTGGTAGTCGCAGGCATCCTTGTTCACCGTCAGTTGCAGGTCGCGGCAGATCAGCGCCAGCTGGCGGTGGGCGTCGCGCCACTCGCGCAGGCGCAAATAGTTGAGGAAGTTCTTCCGGCACCAGTTGCGCAGCGGGTTTGCGGTCAACGCCTGGCGCTGCTCCTCGAAACCGCGCCACAGGTTGACCAGCGCGGCGAAGTCGGAGTCGACATCCTTCCACTGGGCATGGGCCTGGTCGGCGGCCTGCTGGCGCTCCGGTGGGCGTTCGCGCGGGTCCTGCACCGACAGTGCGCTGGCGACGATCAGCACTTCCTGCAGGCTGCCCTGGCGGGCACCTTCGAGCAGCATGCGACCCATACGAGGGTCGATCGGCAGACGCGCCAGCTGGCGGCCCAGCGGTGTCAGCTGGTTCTCGCGGTTGACCGCCGACAGTTCCTGCAGCAGGTTGAAGCCGTCGCTGATGGCCTTGCCATCCGGCGGCTCGATGAACGGGAAGGCGTCGATGGCGCCCAGGCGCAGGTGCAGCATCTGCAGGATCACCGCCGCCAGGTTGGTGCGCAGGATCTCGGGATCGGTGAATGCCGGCCGGCCGTTGAAGTCATCCTCGCTGTACAGGCGGATGCAGATGCCCGGCTCGACCCGGCCGCAGCGGCCTTTACGCTGGTTGGCGCTGGCCTGCGAAACGGCTTCGATCGGCAGGCGCTGGACCTTGGCGCGGTAGCTGTAGCGGCTGATGCGGGCGGTGCCGCTGTCGATCACATAGCGGATGCCCGGTACGGTCAGCGAAGTCTCGGCGACGTTGGTCGCCAGCACCACGCGCCGGCCGCTGTGGGACTGGAAGATCCGCTGCTGCTCGGCCGGCGACAGCCGCGCATACAGCGGCAGTATCTCGGTGTGGCGCAACTGCGCCTTGCGCAGGATCTCGGCGGCGTCGCGGATCTCGCGCTCGCCGGGCAGGAACACCAGCACATCGCCTGGGCCCTTGCCCTGGCTGCGCTCGTACTGGGCAATCTCGTCGAGGCTGGCGAGGATCGCCTGGTCGACCGAGAGGTCTTCCTCGACCTGGTTGCCCTCCTCGTCCTGCTCGCTGGTCAGCGGGCGGTACCAGGTTTCCACCGGGTAGGTACGGCCGGACACTTCGATGATCGGCGCGCCGTCGAAGTGCTTGGAGAAACGCTCCAGATCGATGGTCGCCGAGGTGATGATCAGCTTCAGTTCCGGACGGCGATGCAGCAGGGTCTTGAGGTAGCCGAGCAGGAAGTCGATGTTCAGGCTGCGCTCGTGAGCCTCGTCGACGATGATCGTGTCGTAGCGTTCGAGGAAACGGTCGTGCTGGGTCTCGGCCAGCAGGATACCGTCGGTCATCAGCTTGACCAGGGTGTTCGAATCGCTCTGGTCCTCGAAGCGCACCTGGTAGCCCACCAGCGCCCCCAACGGCGTGCCCAGCTCCTCGGCGACCCGCGCCGCCACGCTGCGCGCGGCAATCCGCCGAGGCTGGGTGTGGGCGATCAGGCCATGGCTGCCGCGACCCAGCTCCAGGCAGATCTTCGGCAACTGGGTGGTCTTGCCCGAGCCGGTCTCGCCAGCGATCACCAGCACCTGGTGCTCGGCCAAGGCCTTTTTGATCTCGTCGCGCTTGGCGGCGATGGGCAGATTGTCGTCGTAGCGAATGCTCGGCACGCTCTGCTGGCGCGCGGTGACCTGGGCGCAAGAGGCCTGGACCTTTTCCACCCACTGCGCGAGCTTGCCCTCATCGGGACGCTTGCGCAGCTCGTGCAATTGCCGGCGCAACCGATGGCGGTCGGCGATCATGGCGTGGTCGAGGTTCTTCAGCAGTTGGTCGATGGCGTGGTCTGTCATGGGACTTTTTTAATGATGCAGGCGAGTGCTGCTCTTTCATGATCGGCAGGCGTAAGGGGCACGATTGTCGCAGATTTGCCAGCGGGATGCTGCCTGTTGCGGCTGTGACACAGGCCAGGTCCGCCCTGGGCACTGCAACTCGAATGTTTAACAATCAATGGAATGAACGTCGCCATTCACTGATTTAATCAACCTTACCGGCCATGTGAGTATCGAGCGATGCTTCCCGACCCGACGATCGCCCGCCCGCTGCCCCAACCTTCGCTGCCGAAGGCCAGGGTCCGTGCCGGCGAAAATCCGCTGGTGCACATCATCCTCGCCTTCTGGGCCCTGTGGCACTGCCGCCACGCGCGCCCACCGGACACTTCGCTCACGCATCCCTGACCCTACCCGGCCACCACTGGCCGATTGACTCAGCCTGACCGCCCACCTGCGCGGCGGTCCTGCGTGCCTCAGAGCGAATCCACCATGCACTTTGCCCCTGCCGAGCAAGCCAGGCGTTTCCTGGCCGACAACCCCGATATCGACCTGATCGAACTGTTCATCCTCGACGCCAACGGCGTACCCCGTGGCAAGCTGCTGCATCGCGAGGAACTGCTGGCGGTGTTCGACAGCGGCCGCCCGCTGCCCAGCACCATCCTCGGCCTGACCCTCAATGGCGACGACGTGGAAAACTCCGGTCTGGTCTGGGACGTCGGCGACATCGACTGCCGCGCCTACCCGCTGGAGGGCAGCCTGGTGCGCCTGCCCTGGCGCCGGGTGCCGACCGCCGCCGTGCAGGTCAGCATGCACCCCAGCGAAGGCCTGCCGGCCAGCGTGGCGGATCCGCGTCATGTGCTGCTGCGGGTGATCGACGCCCTCAAGGCCGAGGGTTATCACCCGGTGATGGCCTGCGAGCTGGAGTTCTACCTGCTCGACCAGCAGCGCGACGCCCAGGGCCGCCCGCAGCCGGCGCTGGACAGCGACGGCGGCCGTCCGCGCGAGACCCAGGTCTACGGCCTGCGCGAACTCGAGCAGATCGAACCGTTTCTTGCCGACCTCTATGCCGCCTGCAAGGCACAGGGTATCCCGGCCCGCACGGCGATCTCCGAGTACGCCCCCGGCCAGGTCGAAATCACACTGGAGCACGGCGATGCGCTCCAGGCGATGGATCAGGCCGTGCGCTATAAACGCCTGGTCAAAGGCATCGCCAACGCCCACGGCATGCAGGCCTGCTTCATGGCCAAGCCGTTCACCCAACTGGCCGGCACCGGCATGCACATGCACCTGAGCCTGGCGGACGCCGCTGGCAACAACCTGTTCGCCAGCGAAGACAAGGCTGGCACCCCACTGTTGCGCCAAGCGGTGGCTGGCATGCTGCGTCACCTGCATGAGTCGTTGCTGCTGTTCTGCCCCAACGCCAACTCATTCCGCCGCTTCCAGGCCAACAGCTATGCCCCGCTGGCACCGACCTGGGGTGTGGACAACCGCACCGTCAGCCTGCGCGTGCCCGGCGGCCCGGCCAACAGCCGACATGTGGAACACCGCATCTGCGGCGCTGACGCCAACCCCTACCTGGCCGCCGCCGCGATACTTGCTGCCGCGCACCAGGGCATCCGCGAACAGCTCGATCCCGGCGCGCCGGTCGAAGGCAACGGCTATGCCCAGGCCAGCGAGTACCTGCCCACCGACTGGCTGACTGCCCTGGAAGCTCTGGAACAGTCGGCCTGGGCCAGGGAGGCGCTGGGCGAGGCCTTCCTCGGCGTGTACCTGAAGGTCAAGCGTGCCGAGTACCGCCAGTTCATGGCCGAAGTCGGCGAACAGGACTGGCGCTGGTACCTGCATCAGGCCTGACAGACGAACTACAACAAGGAACACCCATGAACGCAGCACTGAACAACAGGCCGGCCCAGCGCGCGCCGTCCTACTACAGCGCCACCCTCAATGATGCAACCGAATACCCCACGCTCAAAGGCACGGTGCAGGTCGACGTGGCGATCATCGGCGGCGGCTTCACCGGCGTGGCCACTGCGGTGGAGCTGGCCGAGCGTGGCCTGAAGGTAGCCATCGTCGAGACCAACCGCATCGGCTGGGGCGCCAGCGGGCGCAACGGTGGCCAGGTCACCGGCAGCCTGTCGGGCGACGAGGCCATGCGCACGCAGATGCGCGACCGCCTGGGCGCCGAGGTGGACGACTTCATCTGGCACCTGCGCTGGCGCGGCCACCAGATCATCGAACAGCGGGTCGAGCGCTACGGCATCCAGTGCGACCTCAAGCACGGCCACCTGCACGCGGCGATGAAACCGTCGCACATGACCGAACTGCGCGCCTTCGACGCCGAAGCCCAACGCCGCGGCATGGGCGACCTGGTGCAATTGCTCGACCGCGAGGCCATGCAGCAGCACCTGCAAAGCCCGCTGTACCTCGGCGCGTTGAAGAACCGCCGCAACCTGCACCTGCATCCGCTCAACCTGTGCCTGGGCGAGGCCCGCGCCGCCCATGGCCTCGGCGCGCTGGTGTTCGAGAATTCCGAAGTTCTGGAGATCATCCACGGCCCCCGCCCGGCCGTGGTTACCGCCAGCGGGCGCATCGAGGCACGACAGGTGATGCTGGCCGGCGACGTCTACCACAAACTGGAAAAACGCCAGCTGAAGGGCAAGATCTTCCCGGCCATGGGCGGCATCGTCACCACCGCGTCACTGGGTGACCTGGCCGACCAGATCAACCCGCAGGATCTGGCCGTGTACGACTGCCGCTTCGTCCTCGACTACTACCGTCTGACCGCCGACAAACGCCTGCTGTTCGGCGGCGGCGCCAACTACTCCGGGCGCGATTCGCGAGACATCGAGGGCGAGCTGCGCCCGTGCATCGAGCGCACCTTCCCGGCGCTCAAGGGCGTGCCGATCGAGTTCCAGTGGAGCTGCGCCATGGGCATCGTGGTCAACCGTATCCCGCAACTGGGCAAGCTGTCGGACAACGTCTGGTACTGCCAGGGGTACTCCGGGCACGGCATCGCCACCAGCCACATCATGGGCGAGATCATGGCCGAGGCCTTGACCGGGACGCTGGAGAAGTTCGATACCTTCGCGGCATGCAGGCACATCAAGGTGCCGATGGGTGACTTGCTGGGCAATCCGCTGCTGGCGGCAGGAATGTGGTACTACCAGATGCTGGAAAAACTGCGCTGAGCTTCATAACGCAAAACGGGAGCGGCGGTGCGCCGCTCCCACATTCCAATCCCAAAGCAGGCTGCAGATCAGGCGATCTTTTTCAGGCCCTGCTTTTTCAGCTCTTCGTCACGCAGCTCGCGGCGCAGGATCTTGCCGACGTTGGTGGTCGGCAGCGCATCGCGGAACTCGATGGCCTTGGGCACCTTGTAGCCGGTGACGTTGGCGCGCATATGCTCCATGACCTGTTCCTTGGTCAGCATCATGCCAGGTTTGACCACGATGAATACCTTGATCACCTCGCCGGACTTCTCGTCCGGCACACCGATGGCCGCGCACTGCAACACACCCGGCAGCATGGCGAGCACGTCTTCGAGTTCGTTGGGATACACGTTGAAGCCGGATACCAGGATCATGTCCTTCTTGCGATCGACGATGCGCATGTAGCCATCTGGCTGGATCAAGGCAATGTCACCGGTTTTAAGCCAACCATTGCCGTCGATGATCTCGGCGGTGGCATCTTCACGCTGCCAGTACCCCTTCATCACCTGTGGCCCCTTGATGCACAGCTCGCCCACCTCACCCAAGGGCAGTTCCTGGCCGTTGTCGTCGATGATCTTGCATAGGGTCGACGGCACCGGGATACCGATGGTGCCCACCTGGTTGGCCGAGATCGGATTGACCGCCGCCACCGGGCTTGTCTCGGTCATACCGTAACCTTCGCAGATGGCACAACCCGTCACCGCCTTCCAGCGTTCGGCCACGCTCATCTGCAGCGCCATGCCACCGGACAGTGTGATCTTCAGCGCCGAGAAATCGAGGTTGCGGAAAGCCTCGTTGTTACACAGGGCGACAAACAGCGTGTTAAGGCCGATAAAGCCGCTGAACTTCCACTTGCCCAGCTCCTTGACCATTGCCGGCAGGTCACGCGGGTTGCTGATCAGCACGTTGTGGTTGCCGATCAGCATCATGGCCATGCAATGGAAGGTGAAGGCATAGATGTGGTAAAGCGGCAGCGGAGTGATGAGGATCTCGCAACCTTCGTGCAGGTTCGAGCCCATCAGCGCACGGCACTGCAGCATGTTGGCCACCAGATTGCGATGGGTGAGCATCGCGCCTTTGGCCACGCCAGTGGTACCGCCGGTGTACTGCAGCACAGCAACGTCGCCGGGCTGCGGGTTGGCCTCGGTGACAGCGCCGCCCTTGCCTAGCGCCAGCGCGTCATTGAAGCGCACCGCGCCCGGCAGGTGGTAGGCCGGCACCATTTTCTTCACGTACTTGATCGCGCTGTTGATCAACAGGCGCTTGAGCGGTGGCAACAGGTCGGCCACTTCGGTGACAATGACGTGTTTGACTTGGGTCTTGGGCACCACCTTTTCAGCCAGATGCGCCATGTTGGCCAGACACACCAGTGCCTTGGCGCCGGAGTCGTTGAATTGGTGCTCCAGCTCACGCGCGGTGTACAGCGGGTTGGTATTGACCACGATCAGCCCGGCACGCATGGCGCCGAAGACAGCGACAGGGTACTGCAGGACGTTGGGCAACTGGACCGCGATGCGGTCACCCGGCTTCAGGTCGGTGTGCTGCTGCAGCCAGGCGGCAAAGGCGCCGGACAAGGTATACAGCTCGCCGTAGGTGATGGTCTTGCCCAAGTTGCTAAAGGCAGGTTTGTCGGCAAAGCGTTGGCAGGATTGCTTGAGTACCGCCTGGATATTGGGGAACTCGTCAGGATTGATGTCCGCCGTGACCCCGGCTGGGTACTTATCCTTCCAAAAATGTTCGATCATGGAAGCCCGCTCCTTCAGCAACAGCGAATTCGGTACGCGACGATGCGCTTATTATTGATATGAGAGGCCGGCTCATTGCAAACCGGATCCTCTGAAAGCGCGCCGAGAGTAACAGCTTTGAAAGGGGTCGCCTAGAGGCCGAAATGGGCCGACAGGTCACAAAAATGACTCAATGAAAACTTCAGGTCATTTTTAGAGTAATTATACGAAATGTCGCAAATCCGCCTGAAAGCCCTGGCCTAGAGGGTCTGTGAAAGTGAACCTGACCTGCGATGGCGTCGACTCTGGGGAAACTGTCGTCCAGGCTGACACAATCGCGGGACAAGTCACACGGCACACCGCCGCTCTTACTTTCAGGCGATGTCCCGCAATTCCCGACGCAGGATCTTGCCCACCGGGGTCATCGGCAGCGACTCGCGCAATACAATGTGCTTGGGCACCTTGTAGCCGGTGAAGTTGGCTTTGCAGAATGCCTTCAGCTCGTCCACGCTCACCCCGCCCGCGCGCGATACCACAAACAACTTCACCGCTTCGCCAGTACGCTCATCCGGCACGCCGATCACCGCGCAGCTGGCCACTTGCGGATGCCCCATCACCACATCCTCGATCTCGTTGGGATACACGTTGAAGCCCGAGACGATGATCATGTCCTTCTTGCGGTCGACGATCCGGGTATAACCATCTGGGTCAATGACCGCGATGTCGCCGGTCTTCAGCCAGCCCTCCTCATCCAGCACCTCATCGGTGGCCCCAGGCTGCCGCCAATAGCCCTTCATCACTTGCGGGCCTTTGATACACAGTTCGCCGCGCTCACCCAAAGGCTGCTCAAGGCCGTCGTCGTCGATCACCTTGAACGCGGTGCCAGGCACCGGAATCCCCACCGTTCCAAGGCGCGCCAGTTGGCCATAGGGGTTGGTGCTGGCTGCCGGCGAGGTCTCGGTCAGCCCATAGCCTTCAACGATGCGGCACCCCGTGAGCGCCTCCCAGCGCTCGGCGGTGGCCTTGACCAGGGCGGTGCCGCCAGAATTGGTGATTTTCAGTGCAGAGAAATCCAGCGTTTTGAACCCCGGGTTATCCATAAGGGCGACGAACAGCGTATTCAGGCCTACCAACGCCGAGAACCGCCACTTGCCCAGTTCCTTGATGAACCCCGGAATGTCGCGGGGGTTGGTGATCAGCACATTGTGGTTGCCGGTCACCATCATGCACATGCAGTTCGCGGTAAACGCGTAGATGTGGTAAAGCGGCAGCGGCGCGATCATCACCTCCTGCCCTTGCTTGATCAGCGGCTGGCCATCTGGCCCGTGCTGGCCGAAACAGGCCAGTACCTGAAGCATGTTGGCCACCAGATTGCCATGAGTGAGCATGGCCCCCTTGGCCAGGCCCGTGGTCCCGCCGGTGTACTGCAGCACCGCGACATCGTCGAGTGTCTGCGCCACCGCCTGGTGACCGAGACGTTGCCCCTGGCGCAGGACGTGCTTGAACGACACCGCCTGGGGCAAATGGTAGGCCGGCACCATTTTCTTCAGCTTGTCGACCACGGTGTTGATCAGCCAGCCCTTGGCCGTCGGCAGCAAGTCGCCCATCTTCGCTTCGATCAGGTACTCGATGCCGGTGTCGGGCAGCACCTCCTGCACGCGCTTGCCGAACATGTTCAGGTACACCAGCGCGCGGGCGCCGGAGTCCTTGAACTGATGGCGCATCTCGCGCTCGGTGTACAGCGGGTTGGTGTTGACCACGATCAAGCCTGCACGCATGGCGCCGAACACCGCGATGGGGTATTGCAGGACATTGGGCATCTGCACCGCGATGCGATCGCCCGGCACCAGGTCGGTGTGCTGCTGCAACCAGCCGGCGAAGGCCGCCGAGTAACGGTCGAGGTCCGCGTAGCTCAGGGTGACGCCGAGGTTGCTGTATGCCGGCCGGTCGGCGAAGCGCTTGCAGGAGCGCTCGAAAACGTCGACGACTGACGTATAGGCATTCATGTCAATGGTGGAAGGCACGCCCGCCGGGCGCTTGTCGTTCCAGAAATCGGCTTGCATTTATTGTTGTTCCTCTACCGGGACGTCCCTGACCTGATCGCCTGATGGCAAAAAGGTGTTCAGCCGACGTTAGCAGCTCTGTCGAGGGTGGCAAATACGCCAAGTGCCGCCATTAACATTGTGAATCTCTTTTCTGCCCTTCCTGCAATCGGGCGCTTTGCGCATACACTGTTGGCGAACCTCCGCGCGCAAGGATCCGCCATGCCCCATGACGCCTTCTGGCTCCCCGCCAGCGAGCATTGCAGCCTCCATGTTCATCAATGGCTGCCCTCCACACCGCTCAAGGCCGTGGTGTTGCTGGCCCACGGCATGGCAGAACATGCCGGGCGCTACCAGCGCCTGGGGCATGCGCTCAACGCTGCCGGCTACGGACTCCTCGCCCCCGACCTGCGCGGACATGGACGTACCGCCGAGCTGGGGAGCCTGGGCCTGTTCGCCCGCCATAATGGCTGGAATGCCGTGGTCAACGATCTGGGCCTGCTGGCCCAGCACGTCGGCCAGCAGTTCCCGGGCACCCCGCTGTTCCTGCTCGGCCACAGCATGGGCAGCTACATCGCCCAGGCCTACCTGCTGCACCACAGCGCCAGCCTGCAAGGCGCGATCCTCAGCGGCTCGAACTTCCAGCCGGTGGCACTGTACCGGGCCGCGCGCCTGATCGCCCGCTTCGAAGCCTGGCGCCAAGGCCCCCTGGGCAAGAGCGCGCTGATCGACTGGCTGTCGTTCGGCTCGTTCAACAAGGCTTTCAAACCCAACCGCACGGCATTTGACTGGCTCAGCCGCGATGCCGAGGAAGTGGACAAGTACATCGCCGACCCCTTGTGCGGCTTTCGTTGCAGCAACCAGCTGTGGCTCGACCTGCTGCAGGGGCTGGCGCAGATCAGCCAGCCCAGGCATCTCGGGCAGATCGACCCGAACCTGCCCATCCTGGTGATCGGCGGCGAATGTGATCCGGTGAGTGCCGGCAAGCGTCTCACCCATCTGGCCGACGCCCTGCGCGCGACCGGCAACCGTCATGTACAGTTGCGCATCTACCCCGGCGCACGCCACGAAGTGCTCAACGAAACCCATCGCGACGAGGTCACCGCCGAGATCATCGGCTGGCTGGAGCAGGCGCTGGCCCTTGGCCGCCCTGCCCGCAGTGAATGATCGGCCACCTCGCCCGCCCCACAAGGAAGCCTCGATGACCCAGGTCACCAACACCCCTTACGAAGCCCTCGAAGTCGGCCAGAAAGCTGAGTACAAGAAGTCTGTCGAAGAGCGCGACATCCAGCTGTTCGCCGCCATGTCCGGTGACCACAACCCGGTGCACCTGGACGCCGAATTCGCCGCCAAGAGCATGTTCCGCGAGCGCATCGCCCATGGCATGTTCAGTGGCGCGTTGATCAGCGCAGCTGTCGCCTGCACCCTGCCTGGCCCGGGCACCATCTACCTGGGCCAGCAGATGAGCTTCCAGAAGCCGGTGAAGATCGGCGATGAGCTGACCGTGCGCCTGGAAATTCTCGAGAAGCTGCCCAAGTTCAAGGTGCGCATCGCCACCAATGTGTACAACCAGAACGATGAGCTTGTCGTCAGTGGCGAGGCCGAGATCCTCGCGCCGCGCAAGCAGCAGACGGTCGAGCTGGTCAGCCCGCCGAACTTTGTCGCCAGCTGATTCACCTAGCTGGCCATCGCGGGCACGCTGGCGATAGCTCAGCCCAGTTCGCGTAACCGCCGTTCGATATGCCGCCGTTCCGGCCCCTGGCGGGTGAGCGTCAGCGCTTGCTGCCAGGCATCCCGGGCCTGATCGAGGTTGCCCAGCTGCCGGTGCAGTTCGGCGCGCGCGGCATGGGCCAGGTGATAATCACCCAGCTCGCCGCGCTGCAGGATTGCCTCCACCGCCTGCAACCCCACCTGCGCACCGTCCCGCCTGGCCAGCGCCGCCGCCCGATTCAGCTCCACCACCGCTGATGGCCAGTGGCGCTGCAGCACATCGTACAGGCCGATGATCTCGTCCCAATCCGTGGCCTCGGCGCAAGGCGCTTCGGCATGCACCGCGGCTATGGCCGCCTGCACGGTATACGGCCCGAAGTCGCGACTGCGCAATGCCTGCTGGACCAGCTGGCTGCCCTCATCGATCTGCCCGCGATCCCACAGGCTGCGATCCTGCTCATCCAGCAGCACCAGCTCGCCATCGGCGGTGCTGCGCGCCCTCTGCCGCGATGCCTGCAGCAGCATCAGCGCCAGCAGGCCATGCACTTCGGCATCGGGCAGCAACTGGGCCACAAGGCGCCCCAGGCGGATCGCCTCATCGGTCAGCTCGCGGGTGGTGACATCTTCGCCCGCCGAGGCCGAATAGCCTTCGTTGAACACCAGGTAGATGACCCGCAGCACGCTTTCCAGGCGCTCGGGCAGCTCGCTCAGCTCCGGCACCTGATAGGGAATCTTCGCATCGCGGATCTTGGCCTTGGCACGCACGATGCGCTGGGCGATGGTGGCCGGGCTTTGCAGGAAGGCACGGGCGATCTGCTCGGTGGTCAGGTCACACACCTCGCGCAGGGTCAGCGGTACCTGGGCGTCAGAGGCCAGTGCCGGGTGGCAGCAGGTAAAGATCAGCCGCAGACGGTCATCGGCCAGCAACGTCTGCTCGCCCGGATCGTCGGCTTCGCGTTCGAGCAACATGATCAGGTCGGCCTGGGAGCGGTCGAAACGGGCACTTCGGCGCAGCGCATCGATGGCCTTGAAGCGGCCGACAGACACCAGCCAGGCCCGCGGATTGTCGGGGATACCATCGCGCTGCCAGCGCTGCACGGCAATGAAGAAGGCATCGTGCATGGCCTCCTCGGCCAGGTCGAAGTCCCCCAGCAGGCGGATGAGGGTCGCCAGGATCCGCCGCGAATCACGGCGGTAGACAGCCTCCACCTCCTGGCGGACTTGCGCTTCCCCCACCATCAATCGGGCTTTCCCTGGTGACTCATGCGGCTTTTCTCCCGTTGCGTCAGGGCTGCAGTTCACGCACCGGCCGAACCTCGACGCTGCCCACCCGGGCTGCCGGGATGCCCTTGGCGATGTTCAGCGCCTCGTTGAGGTCACGGGCGTCGACCAGGTAGAAACCGGCCAGTTGCTCCTTGGTCTCGGCGAACGGCCCATCGGTCAGGCTCATGCGACCGGCGCGTACACGTACCGTGGTGGCCGTTTGCACAGGCTTGAGCGCCTCGGCGGCGAGCATGCGCCCGCTGCCCTGGATGGATTCGGCGTAGGCCATGCATTCGGCGTCTTCGGGGCTGTCGGGCAGGCTGTGCAACAGCGCTTCATCACAATAGACCAGGCACAGGTATTTCATGATCGTCTCCAGCAGGTCGGCTCGGTGCGGTGGGCGATGAGCGGTATCAGGGCTTGAGGTCGAACAAGGCTTTTTGCGTTTCCATGTCGAACGGCGCCGACCAATGCTCGTGGATCACTTGCCATTGACCGCCGCTGCGCCGATAGCCGACCGTGGCGCGCATGAAACCGCACTGGCTTTCGTCGTCGCCCGGGCCACAGCGGTTGAGCCAATGGGCCAGGGCCAGGTCGCCGTCGGCGTATACCTTCAGCTCTGCCAGTTCGAAGACCATCGGCCCCGTGCACATGCCCATGCACATTTCCCAGTGTGCACGGTAGGCGGCCTTGCCCTTGAATTGCAGGGCCTGGATGGCATCGAAGGCGAGAATGTCGTCGGCATAGGGTGCCACGATACGGTCCACGTCGCGCTCGCGCACGGCCTGCATCCACTGTTCGATCAATTGACGAAGTTCAGTTTCGGCTGCGCTGTTCATCGGTGCTTCCTCCCAGCGTTCAACAATGATTGGCGCCGGTGCATTCCGGCGCCTTCACCCATGGTCGAACGGGAAAATGGAGAATCGACAACCCGATGAGAAAAAAGTCAGCAGCACAGAATCTCCAGAATAATCAGACCGGTACTGCCAGGATGAATTCGCGGTAACCGGAAAGCACCACGTAACCGGCGAAATAGCAGAAGATCGCCGCCGACAACAGGTACGACCAAGTCAGCAGGCGATCGCCAAGCAGTCGCCCGCCATGACTGGCGATACCGCACAACGAGACACACCAGAGCAGCCCGGCGGCAAAGAAGCCACCGAGGAACAGGCCCGCATCCAGCGCGCTGCCGGCGCCGGAGCGGGAGATCAGCACGCCGCCGACTGCGGCAAACCAGAGAATCGCGCTGGGCGATGACATGGCCAGGAAGATCCCGCGCAGGAACTCACGCCAGCCTGATTCGACCACTACCTGGCCACGCGACTCCAGGTGCCCGCCGCGCCACGCCGCCAGCAGCATCTTCACCGCGAACCACGCCAATAACGCGGAGCCCCCCAGCCACAACGTCCAACGCACGCTTTCGAACTGCAGCAAAACGGTCATGCCGGCCAGGGCCGCAATGGCGTAGATGAGATCGCCGACGCAGGTCCCCAGCCCAAGCCAGAAGCCCTGAAGAAACCCCCGCTGCATGGCCAGGGTAATCATGGCGATGTTGGCCACGCCGATGTCCAGGCACAGGGACAGGCTGAGGAGGAAACCATTGGAAAAGGGCATGGCAGGCTCGACTGCGGACGAAAGTCAGCGATTGAACCTGAATGCCCCCTGGCGGTACAGGAGGAATTTGCAGGTCAGGCCATCGCCGCCTGCTCGAAGACCTCGTCGGCCCATTGGTTCAGGCTCTTGCCGGCTACCCTGGCGGCAAGGCTGGCGGCAGCGTGCACTTCTGGGCGGATGCGCAACATGACCTTGCCCGAGGCCGGTTTTTCGGGACTGACGCCCTGTTCGGCGCAATCGGCCAGGTAGTCGTCGAGTGCCTCACGGAACGCCTCGTGCAACGCAGGCACGGCGCTGGCGTGGAAGCTGATGATGTCCCGCAGGCCGAGCACGCGGCCGACGAAAATATCGTCACGCGCGTCGTACTCGATGCGGGCGGCATACCCTTTGTATCGCATGCAGCTCATGGTCGGACTCCCGCCCGCAGCAGGAACTCGCGGGCCTCTTCTATCTGATATCGCCTGGCGTCCTTGCCAGGATGGGGGCGGTGGCAGCGCCAGCACTGCTCGCCCAACAGCATCTTGACCCTGGAACCCTGCCGTTCCAGCACCTGGCCGCCAAGATGCAGCACCAGAGCCTCGATTTCGGCGAACGGCAATGTGGGTGTGGTCGGGGCTCTGAAGATGCTGTCCAGAATCTTGCGATATCGAGTGTTCATCGGAAAATGCTATCAAATCAAGATAGCACTTCCTTTCGACACTTTCATACAGGATCTTTCGTCCCCATCAACACCTGCGCATAGCGCCCGCGATCCACGTTCGCGCCACTGAGAACCACCGCCACCCGCTTGCCCGCCTGACGCCCACGCTCCTGCATCAGTGCAGCCAGGGCGGCGGCGCCGGCACCTTCGGCGGTGTTGTGGGTGGTTTCGTGGTAGAGGCGCATGGCTTCGGCGATCGCCTCGTCGCTCACCCGCACGATGCGTGCAGCATGCTCGCGTACCAGAGCAAAGGCGTCGGGATGCGGCACGCGGCAGGCCATGCCGTCGGCGAAGGTATCGGCGCTGGCGGTGGTGACGATGCGCCCCAGCTCGAAGCTCTGGGCATAAGCGTCTGCCGCAGTGGATACCACGCCGACGATTTCAGTGGACAACCCAAGCAGGTTGCGCGCCTGGATCAGCCCACAGATGCCCGACCCCATGCCGATCGGCACGTACACGCAATCCAGGTCGGTCACCGCCTCGAACAGCTCCAGGGCGTAGGTGGCCACGCCACGCACGAGCTCCGGATGGAACGAGGGAACCATGGCAAAGCCCCGCGCATCGGCCAGGCGCGCCGCCTCTTCCCGGGCCACGTCGAAGTCCACGCCATGCTCCACCAGCTCCGCGCCCAGGGCGCGCATGGCTGCGTTCTTCTCCCGTGAATTGCCCTCCGGCACCACGATCACCAGCGGCAAACCAGCCTGGCGCGCCGCCAGGGCCATGCTCTGGCCGTGATTGCCGCGCGTGGCGGTAACCAGGCCACGGGGGACTGCGCCACTGGCCAACAGCGAGCGGACATAGACCAGCCCGCCGCGCACCTTGAAGGCCCCCGTGGGCGCATGGTTCTCGTGCTTGACCCACAGCTGGCAACCCAGCCGCTCGGCCAGCAGCGGCCAGGCGTGCTGTGGGGTCGGCGGCACGTGCTGGTGAACGAAAGCGGCGGCTTCGCGCAGGGCGGGCAAGTCGAACATGGCGAACGTCCTTCATCGGTATGGGGTTGAACCGATCCTAAGCGCCGGGCATTGTATGGGTCCAAATAAATATTGCATGGGTAGCAATTTCGTGTGGATTCCGAGCCTCCCGGCCAACGACCAGCCGCGCTACCAGGCACTGGTCGAGGCCATCGCCAACGCCATCGAACAGGGTGAACTGAAGGTCGGTGAACGCCTGCCCCCGCAACGCCGCCTCGCCTGGGCGCTGGGCCTGAACCCGAGCACCACGCAGCAGGCCTACCGAGAAGCAGCCGCGCGGCACCTGGTGTCCGGGGAGGTGGGACGCGGTACCTATGTGCTGGCCAGCAGCAAGGAAGCGACGCTGTTTCGCCTCAAGCAACCCAGCCGCCAGCACCCAGTGATCGATCTGTCGACCAATGTGCCGGTGGCCGATCCCTGCAATCTCGACCTCGAGCACAGCCTGCGCAGGCTGCTCGAACAGGGCGATACCGCCTTGCTCGACCATTACCTGGGGCCCGAGCAGTTGCTGCTGGGGCGGATCGAGGGGGCGCGCTGGCTGGGCAACCGCGGTCTGGACCTGGCGCCAGAGGACGTGCTGCTTTGCGGGGGCGCCCAGCAGGCGCTGACCCTGGTGTTGCAGTCGTTGTGCCAGGCGGGCGAGCCAGTGATGGTCGAGGCGTTGACCGCCCCGGGCATCAAGGCGGCCTGTCGCCAGTTGCGCCTGCCCGTGCACGGCGTGGCCCTGGATGAGCAAGGCCTGCTTCCGGAAGAACTGGACCGTGTGGTCCGCGCGAGCGGCGCGCGGGTATTGGTCACCACCCCTACCCTGCACAACCCGACCGCCGCGTGCATGGGCGAGGCCCGGCGCCTGGCGCTGGCGCAAGTCGCCAGGCGCCACCAACTGCTGGTCATCGAGGATGACGTGTATGGCGCCTTGACCGACCGGCCACCCCTCTACCCCTTGTTCGAAGGCCGTGGCGTGCTGATCAGCAGCCTGTCCAAGACCGTCGCCGCCGGCTTGCGCCTGGGCTGGATCGTGGCCCGGCCAGCATTGCTGGAGCAGATCGACCCCTATGCCCAGGCCACCCACTGGTCGGTGTCGCCGCTGAACCTGCGCATCGCCTGCCAATGGATCGCGGATGGCACCGCCGCACGGCGGCTGGCCTGGCAACGGGAGGAACTGGGCGAACGCTGGCGCCTGGCGCGGGCGGTGCTGGGCGAGGCGCTGCCCGCCGAGGGCGTGCCGTCGCCGCACATCTGGCTGGCCACGCCTGGAGACGCCCAGGCGCTGGTTGCGCGGTGTCGGGAACACGGGGTGGAGATCGTGCCGGCCAGCGTCTTCGCGGTAGGCACCGACAGCGTCAGGGCCGTGCGGATCAGCCTGTCGGCGGCGCACAGCCGGGCACAGTTGAAGCAAGGACTGGAACTGGTGGGAGCGGGCTTGAGCCGCGATTGCACGTGATACTCAGCTGAACGCCATCGCGGGGCAAGCCCGTTCCCACGAACCTTGTCTCGGCCACGCGGCTCAATTCAGCCGGCAACCCTCACCCAATGCACGGTACTGGAGGGTATGGACCTGCCCTTGATGATCCTCGTAGGTCATGGTGGCGGGCACCACTTCGCAGACGTTGGGGATCGTCGACAGGCTGATCACGCGCTTGATGTCGAGGTTGGTGGAATAGTCGTACTGCTCGACCACGGGCTGGGTGTCTGCGGTCTTGGCCTGGTCCGCAAAGGCGAACGGGGACATACCGACCAATGCAAGAATCAGTAAGGCTTTCATGGGTGTCGACCTTGATGGCTATCAAGCTGATCGCGTGACTTCTGACGCCGTCAATGGCCCGGAGAAGTTGTCATCGACTGCGAAGATGACACGAAGTACCGATCCCGCTTTATCGTACTGCCGGGGGGGATGAGTGAAAGTCTACTCCCCGCCTGAAATAGTTGAACCCCGGAGTCGGACATTCACCCTTGCCGCATTTGCAACAATCTGCGACAAAGCACCGATGAATTCCTGCCTGAGATTGCCACACCGCGTGAACCAAGCATGCTCCCTCTGACCTGCACTCGCCTTCCCCCAACCCAGCGCCGCCTGCTGGACCATTTCTACCGCCAGCACGGCTCGCGCATGCGCGCCGCCGGTGAAGGCGAGCAATGGGTGGCGCGTACCGCAGAAATAATCGGTGGGATGAACCTGACGCCCATCGGTGGCGATCACTGGCTGACCGGCCTGTTCGTTGCCCCGCAGTGGCGCGGCCAGCAGATCGCATCCCGGCTGATTGACGCGGCGCTGGCCGAAAGCAACGCTGCGACCTGGCTGTTCTGCCACCCGGATTTGGCGCCCTTCTACCAACGCTTGGCCTTCACACCGACAACCACCCTGCCCCAGGCCCTGGCCTCACGCCTGGCCCGCTACCAGCGCAGCAAGGCGCTGCTGGCGATGAGGCGGGGTTAGTCGTCGGCCACGTCGAGCCCGGGGAACAGCACCTCGGTATAGCCGAACTTGCTGAAGTCCTGGATGCGCGAAGGATACAAACGGCCAATCAGGTGGTCGCACTCATGCTGCACCACCCGGGCATGGAAGCCGTCGGCAAAGCGGTTGATCGGGTTGCCCTGCGGATCGATGCCCGAATAGCTGATGTGCTTGTAGCGCGGCACCACGCCACGTAGGCCGGGCACCGACAGGCAACCCTCCCAGCCGTCCTCGACCTCCGTGGCCAGCGGCGTGATCACTGGGTTGAGCAGAATGGTCCGTGGCACCGGCTCGGCGTCCGGGTAACGCTCGCTGCGCTCGAAGCCGAAGATCACCAGTTGCAGGTCGATGCCGATCTGCGGCGCGGCCAGGCCGACACCGCCGACATGGGCCATGGTCTCGAACATGTCGTCGATCAATTGCGCAAGCTCCGGGCTGCCGATCATGTGCTCGGGAACCGGCGGGGCGATGCGCAGCAGGCGTTCATCGCCCATCTTGAGAATGTCGCGGATCATCAGGTATTCGGCTCGCGGGTCTGGGGTTCGGATGTCACCGGGTGCTCATGGCCGAGCACGGTGATGCTCTGTTGCGGGTTGTCCTCCTCGAATTCCTTTTCGCCGGGGTTCTTGCCCTCGGCCGACATGTGCTCGATCACCGCGTTCATCTCGGCGCCCAGCAGCAGCACTGCAGCGGAGATGTAGAAGTACAGCAACAGCACGATGATCGCCCCGATACTGCCATACATGGCGTTGTAGTCGGCAAAGGTCTTCACGTAGTAGGCAAAGCCCAGCGAGGCGACGATCCACACCACCACCGCCAGCACCGAACCTGGGGTGATGAAACGGAATTTCTGCTTCACGTCGGGCATCACGTAGTAGATCAGCGCCACCGCCACCATCATCAGAATGATGATCGCCGGCCAGCGCAGGATGGTCCAGACGATGACGACCGCCTCCTCCAGCCCGACCTGGGAAGCGATCCACTCCATTACCTGCGGCCCCAGCACCATCAGCGCCGCCGCGGCCAGAAGCATGCCGGCGATGCCGACGGTATAGATGACCGACAGCGGAATGCGCTTCCACACCGGCCGCCCCTCGGGCACGTCGTAGGCCGCGTTCATCGCGCTCATCATCAGGCGCACGCCCGCCGAGGCAGTCCACAAGGCAATCACGATACCCACCGACAGCAGCCCGCCCTTGGACTGCTGCAACTGGTCGATCACCGGGTTGACCTGCTCCAGGGCCTGGGGCGGCAGCACCAGTTCCGACTGCAGGCGCAGCCAGGAGAAGAAGTCCGGGAGATGCAGGAAACCGATCAGGGCGATCAGGAACAGCAGGAAGGGGAACAGCGAAAACAGCATCTGGTAGGCCAGCGCGGAGGCATAGGTAGACATCTCGTCATCGAGGAACTCCTTGACGGTGCGCACCAACACGCGGTGCAGGGGCAGGCCGCGCAGGTCGGGGAAAATCATAGCGTCTCCTTTCGCCGCTTGATCGGAATGGCAATGCTGCAAGTCTAATAGACCAGGCGGCGGGCGTGCTGTTCGCTTGTACCTTGCGCACAGTCCAAAGCAAGCGCGGGGCAAGCCCGCCCCCAACTTGCGGGAGCGGGCTTGCCCCGCGGCCAGGCTGCGGCGATCAAGGTTTCTTCACGGCATCCTTGACCTTGCCCACGGCCTGTTGCGCCTCGCCTTTCAGTTCCTGGGCCTTGCCCTCGGCGCGCAGCTTGTCATTGTCGGTCACCTTGCCGACGCCCTGCTTGATATTGCCCACGGCCTCGTTGGCCAGGCCCTTCGCTTTGTCCTTGGTGCCACTCATGGGATGTCTCCTCGGGGGAAAGACACGGGAAATCGTGTCGACATCTGATCGACCCAAGGCCATTGGCCAGAGTTTCAATTCATTTGCACCCTGTCAGCCAAACGGCAATTGGCTGTGCTCGATACGCTTGCACGGTCCGGGTTCGGTGATTTCGGGGAAGCGGGCTTGCCCCGCGATAAGCCCCACCCCACAATGGCAGGCCTTACTCGCGTCAACCCGCAGGAACCTGCATGAAACTCGACAAACCCACCGCCATCGCTCGCCGTAACGAGGCGCTGGCCAAACCGGTACTCACCAGTGCCAACACCCTGTTCGCCATTCTCGACACCAAGCGCAACCTGTGGTGGTTCGAAGTGCCGGTTGCACTGCTGCGCAAGGGCCAGCCCGACTGGGTCAACCTGCTGCTGCACACCCCCGAGAACGACGGGCTGCAGCACCTCAAGGTGCCCACCAACTTCCTCAAGGCTCATCAGGAGCAGATGGAAGTGCGCAATCCCGGCAAACGCCGTTCGACCATCAGCCTGGCCCTGAGCGCCGACCGCGACTCACTGCTGCGCGACACCCGCCCGGGTGGCGAGCAGCTGGACTTCAACACCTTCGTGCAGGGCTGATCAAGCCCGCTCGATGCGATCGTCATGGATGACGATGCGGCCCTGCTTGAACAACGCGCCGATGGCTTTCTTGAAGTTGCCCTTGCTCACATTGAACATCTGGCTGATCAGCGCCGGGTCGCTCTTGTCGCACACCGGCAGCACACCACCGTTGGCCTCGAGGCGCTGCATGATCTGTTCGTGCAGGCTGTCGGCCAAGGCCTGGCCTACCGGCTGCAGGCTCAGGGCGATCTTGCCGTCGGCGCGCACTTCCTTGATGAAGCCCTTCTCGTGCATGCCCGAACGCAGGAACTTGAACACCTCGTTCTTGTGGATCAGGCCCCAATGGCGGTTGTTGATGATCGCCTTGAAGCCCATCGGCGTCTCGCCGGCCACCAGCAGCTCGACCGGCTGGCCGACGCTGTAGTCCACCGGGGTGCGGTCCAGGTAACGGTCCAGCTTGGCGGTGGCGGTAATACGCCGGGTGCGCTTGTCCAGGTAGGCATGGACCACGCAGTAGTCGCCGATCTTCAGTTGCCGCGACTCTTCCGAGTAGGGCATCAGCAGGTCCTTGGACAGGCCCCAGTCGAGGAAGATGCCAGCGCCGTTGATGTCCTTGACCTTGAGGCTGGCAAACTCGCCCACCTGCATTTTCGGCTTTTCGGTGGTGGCGATCAGCTGGTCTTCGCTGTCCAGGTAGATGAACACGTTGAGCCAATCGTCCAGCTCCAGCTCGGCATCCTTGGGGAAGTAGCGCCGCGGCAGGAGGATTTCGCCATCGGCGCCGCCGTCAAGGTACAGGCCGAACTCCACGTGTTTCACGATTTGCAAACTGTTGTAACGCCCAAGCAGAGCCATTTCCGAAGATCCTCAAGACAAGGCGACTATTCTAACACCTGACCCGCCCGGCCGCCCGAGCGCACATTCGCCGGAACCGTCGAGCTAACCGTGCGTCTACCGCCTGGCCAGCCCAGCAAGGATTCGCTCATGCCCCTTCGCCTGCCCAAAGCCCTGCTCATGCTAATCGGCTTCGCCCTGGCACTGACGGCCTGCAGCCGCATCGACCTGGCCTACCGCAACCTTGATCGCCTGGTGCCGTGGTCGCTGGGCGACTACCTGGACATGAACCGCGAGCAGAAGCAGTTGCTCGACGAACGGCTCAAGGCGCACCTGGCCTGGCACTGCAAGACCCAACTGCCCGGCTACCTCGACTGGCTCGACCGGGTGCAACTGATGGTCGCCAACGACGCGGTCACCGATGAAAACCTGCGCCAACGCACGGTCGAGGCACGCCAGGCCATCGGCCGGGTCACCGAAGCGATAACCCCCTCTGCCGCGGAACTGCTCAAGGGCATGAATGACAGCCAAGTAGCGGAAATGCGCGAGGCTTTTCGCAAGGACATCGACAAACGCCAGAAGGAGTACGTCGACACACCATTGGCCAAGCAGGTCGAAAACCGTGCCGCACGCATGCGCAAGCGCCTCGAGCCCTGGCTGGGCGAGCTAGATGCCGAGCAACGGCTGCGGGTGATGAGCTGGTCACAGGCCTTGGGTGACCAGAATCGCCAGTGGATCGCCAACCGCGCCCAATGGCAGCAGCAACTGGTGCTGGCGATGGACCAGCGCGCCAGCCCAAGCTTCGAGCCCAGGTTGGCGCAGTTGCTGCAGCGCAAGGAAAGCCTGTGGACACCGGAGTACCGCCAGGCATTCCAGAACACCGAGCGCCAGGCACGCAGCCTGCTGGTGGATCTGCTGAAACAGAGCAGCCCGGCCCAGCGGCAATTCCTGCAGCAGCGGCTGAGCAAGGTGCGTTCGGACTTCAGCGAACTCAAGTGCCTCAGAGGCTGAAAACCTGAGGCCTAACGCCCTTTGCGCCGATAAGGGAACACATCGATCACCTTCCCCGCCCGGATCGCCTCCTGCAGGCCTTTCCAGTAATCGGCGTCGTACAGCTCGCCATGCAGGCGGCTGAACAAGCGGCGCTGGCCGATATCGGCGAAAAGGAATGGCGGAAACTCCTCGGGGAACACGTCATGCGGCCCGATCGAGTACCACGGCTCGCCGGACATCTCATCCTCCGGATAACGCGGCGGCGGGATATGGCGGAAGTTGACCTCGGTGAGGTAGCTGATCTCGTCGTAGTCGTAGAACACCACCCGGCCATGGCGGGTGACGCCGAAGTTCTTCAGCAGCATGTCGCCGGGGAATATGTTCGCCGCCGCCAATTGCTTGATCGCCAGCCCATAGTCTTCCAGCGCCTCCAGCACCTGGGCTTCGCTGGCCTGTTCGAGGTACAGGTTGAGCGGGGTCATGCGCCGTTCGGTCCAGCAGTGGCGGATCAGCACCGTGTCGCCCTCAAGCGCCACGGTGGAGGGCGCCACCTCAAGCAGTTCCGCCAGGCAATCGGGGTCGAACTTGCCCTGGGGAAAGCGAAAATCGGCGAACTCCTGGGTATCGGCCATGCGCCCGACTCGGTCGACGCTTTTTACCAGGCGGTATTTCTCGATCACCGTGGCCCGGTCGACAGTCTTCGACGGCGAGAAGCGGTCCTTGATGATCTTGAACACAGTGTTGAAGCCCGGCAGGGTGAACACGCTCATGACCATGCCGCGCACGCCCGGGGCCATGACAAAGCGGTCGTCGCTGTTGGCCAGGTGGTTGATCAGCGCCCGATAGAATTCCGACTTGCCATGCTTGTAGAACCCGATCGAGGTGTACAGCTCGGCGATGTGCTTGCCCGGCAGGATGCGCTTGAGGAAGTTGACGAACTCCGCCGGCACCGGCACATCGACCATGAAATACGAACGGGTGAAGGAGAAGATGATCGACACCTCCGCCTCGTCGGTGATCAGCGCATCGGCCTCGATGCCATGTCCCTCGCGGTGCAGCAGCGGGATCACCAGTGGCCACTGCTCGTCGGGGGTGTACAGGCGGCCGACCAGATAGGCGCCCTTGTTGCGGTAAAGCACGGGGGTGAACAGCTCCACGGCCAAGGCCGGATCCTTGCAGACCCAATCGGGCAGGCATTCGCGCAACTGATCCTCAAGCCGCGCGATATCGCCCTCCCGGTCGCCATAAGGCACGTCGAACGCATAATCGGCGAAAATCGCTCGCAACAAGCCTTTGAGCCCATCCTGCAGCGCATAGGTACGCGTCTGCGCCGCCCGTTCATGGCCTCGCATCGATGGCCGCGTGGTATGGATGAACATGCAGCCGTCGCTGATCAGGTCGTGGCTGAACAGGCTGCAGAACAA
This sequence comes from Pseudomonas soli, assembly GCF_021283165.2. Classification (NCBI taxonomy): domain Bacteria; kingdom Pseudomonadati; phylum Pseudomonadota; class Gammaproteobacteria; order Pseudomonadales; family Pseudomonadaceae; genus Pseudomonas; species Pseudomonas soli. Next base: position 1,675,519 of record NZ_CP128543.1, on the reverse strand, counting down.
CGAGTTGTACCAGGTCTCGGCCAGCTCGTCGTCCAACCGGGGGTCGATCAGGCGGATGTAGGCGTTCTTGACCAGCGGCCATTGCTCGACGTCCAGCAGCACCTTGGTATCGAAGCGCTGGCGCAACCAGCCGTTGACCTCGGCGACCTTCTCTTCATACAGGTTGATGCGCGCCGCGGCGGCGTGCTGGATGTCCTGCCAGCGCGCCTGTTCGAAGCGCTCGCGGGCGCCGAGGGTGATACGGCGAAAGTGCTCGCGGTAGTCGTCGAAGCCATCGAGGATCATCCGGGCGATATCGACGGCGGGCCAGGCTGGGGTCATGCGCGTGCCTCTATGCAATGGTCACCGAGAGAGCTTAGTCGGATACGAGCCCTGTGGGAGCCGGCTTGCCGGCGATGAAGCCCGTGAGGCGACCCCGGATTCACACAGCAAGAAAGCACAAGAATCCCCAACTCGCCCTGACGTACACTCGCGCCCTGCCCTACCGCCGGAGACCCCCGTGAGCCCCATCGCCCTCGCCCGCCTGCTGACCCTTGCCGCTGTCTGGGGCGCCAGCTTCCTGTTCATGCGCATCATTGCCCCCGAGCTGGGCACCGTGCCGACCGCCTTCTTCCGCGTGTCGATTGCCTGCCTGGGACTGATCGCCATCCTCGCCGCCGCCCGCGTGCGCTGGAACTTCGAGGGCAAGCTGGGCGCCTGCCTGGTGCTGGGCATGATCAACTCGGGCATTCCGGCCACGTTCTATTCCGTGGCGGCGCAGGTGCTGCCGGCCGGCTATTCGGCGATCTTCAACGCCACCACGCCGCTGATGGGCGTGCTGATCGGCGCCTTGTTCTTCCGCGAAGCCATGACCCTGCCCAAGCTCTGCGGGATCTTCCTCGGGCTGTTCGGTGTCGGCATCCTCAGCGGTGCCGGCCCAGTGGCGCTGGACATGGCCCTGGTGCAAGGCGCACTGGCCTGCCTGGCCGCCACCACCTGCTACGGCTTCGCGGGCTTCCTGGCAAGGCGCTGGGTCGGCACGCTGGACAGCCGTCTGTCGGCGCTGGGCAGCATGCTCGGCGCCACCTTGCTGCTCAGCCCGCTGTTCGCCTGGAGCGCGCTGACCCAGCCACCGGCCAGCTGGGGCGACTGGCAGGTATGGCTGTCGCTCCTGGGCCTGGGGCTACTGTGCACGGCGTTCGCCTACATCCTGTACTTCCGCCTGCTGAACGAAATCGGGCCGGTCAAGGCCAGTACCGTGACCTTCCTGATCCCGGTATTCGGCGTGCTATGGGGCGCATGGCTGCTGGATGAGCCGCTGTCGATGGCGCACTTGTATGGCGGTCTGCTGATCGGTGCGGCGCTGTGGTTGGTGCTGCGCCCGGCACGGCACTGAAAAAGGGGAGCGGGATTGCCCCGCTCCCACCGCTCGTTGACTCAGGCCTCGGCTGTGCGCAACGCAGGCTTACGGAACACGAACAGCAAGCCGATCACGATCAGTCCCATCCCCAGCAGGCTGAGGGGCGCCAGGCGGTTGCCGAAGATGATGAAATCCATCACCGCCGTGACCGCCGGCACCAGGTAGAACAGGCTGGTGACATTGACCAGGTTGCCCCTTGCGATCAGCCGGTACAGCAGCAGCGTGGCCAGCAACGAGACCACCAGCCCCATCCATAGCAGCGCACCGAGGAAACTGGCGTTCCACTGGACATGCAGCGGCTGCAACGGCGCGAACACTGCGCACATTGCGAAGCCCGCCAAGTATTGCAAGGGCAAAGTGCCCATGGGGTTGTCAGTAATGCGTTTCTGCAGGATCGAGCCCAAGGTCATGCTGCCAAGCGCCAGCAGGGCAAACAGCATCCCGGCGAGGGACACCCCACCCAGGTTGATGCCCTGGTAGACCACCATCACCAGACCGCCAAGACCAAGCCCCAGGCCGAACAATCGGCTCCAGGACCGCTGACGCTCCATCAGCACCACGGTCAGGATCGGTTGCACGCCCATGACCGTGGCCATGACGCCAGGCGTGACATGGGTGTTCAGCGCCAGCAGGTAGAAGATCTGGTAGGCGCCGAGCAACACGCAGCCGGTCCCCAGGGCGCGAACAATGCCGCCCCGGGTACGTGGCCAACGCAATCCGAGCAACGGACCGATCAACAGCAGACCGAACAGCGCCAAGGCCGAACGCAGCAGCAGGAAGGCGAAGGGGCTGGCCTCGGCCAGGCCAAGCTTGGAGACGATCGCCCCGCTGCTCCACAGCAGGACGAACAGGCTGGTCGTGGCCGCCGAGGCCACGGAAGCTTTGTTGAGAACAAACATGTATTGCCACCTGTATACGGGCAAATGAGCCGTACGGAGGGCCTATCGCGACTTGCGGGGATAGCCGACCGTGTTCAGTAGGTTGCGAGTGCGGTGGGGAGCGGCCAGCGGCCGGTCAGCCCAGCACCACGACTGCGCAAGGAGGCGGAGCTACGCCGCCTACCACGCCACTGACAGGTGGTGGAGAGAGACTGATCATGGCCGGCTGCTGGCTGCCACGCACGACCACGCCCGCGACAGGCGCGAGAACGTCAGTTGTGGTGGAAGGGATGGCTGGCATGATCGGGTCTTCAGAGAAGAATGTGTTTCGGAATATAGCGGGGGAATCATCGCGGGGCAAGCCCGCTCCCACGAGGAGCGAGCCCGGCCCACGCGAATCAGAACAGCCAGCGATACAGGGCGTAGGCGACGACAACCGCCAGCACCGGTCGCAGCACGCGGTAGGCCTTGGGGTTGGCACGCTTGAACTGCTTGACCCGGGTGCTGATGACATTGCTGAAGCGCTTGCTCCAGGCATAGGCCTGGTTGATCCCGCCGACACGCTCGTCATCGGTGTTCTGCGGCGCGGTGGCACGGCCGAGGAAGGCACTGACCTTGCGGTTGATGCGGGTCATCAGCGGGCTGTTGAGCGGACGCTCGACGTCGCAGAACAGGATCACGCGGGTGACCTCGGTCTCGTTCTTGACCCAGTGCACGAAGGTCTCGTCAAACATTACGTCCTCGCCGTCGCGCCAGGCGTAGGGCTGGCCATCAACGTAGATGCGGCAGTTGTCGGAGTTCGGCGTGGACAGCCCGAGGTGATAGCGCAGGGAGCCGGCGAACGGGTCGCGGTGCGGGTTCAGGTGGCTGCCACCGGGCAACAGGGCGAACATCGCGCCCTTGACGTTGGGGATGCCGCTGACCAGCTCGACGGTCTTCGGGCACAGCGCTTCGGCCGAAGGCAGCGGTTTGTCGTACCACTTCAGGTAAAAGCGCTTCCAGCCCTTCTTGAAGAACGAACCGAAGCCGGCGTCATTGTCTTTTTCCGCCGCGCGGATGTAACCCTCGTCGAACAGGCGCATGGCCTCTTCGCGGATTACCTCCCAGTTGTCCTTGAGCACATCCAGCTCGGGGAAGCGCTGGCGGTCCAGGTACGGCTTGGAAGGTACGCCGGAAAACAGGTACATCAGGCTGTTGTAGGGGGCGAACAGCGCCGAATGGTTGACGAACTGGCGCAGCACCGGCAGGCGTGCCTTGCCGCGCAGGTGCACAAACAGCACACTGCCGAAGAACACCAGCAGGACACCGGCCTTGGCGACGAAGGAAAAGGTCATGCAACACTCCTTGGAGGGGAAATCAGGCCATCCCCAGATAGCCGGACATCATAAACCCATCAGGAGCAGCTGCAAGCCAGAAGCTGCAAGCGGCAAGCTCAAGCTGATCCGCGTCAATGCGGCCATGCCTTCGACTTGCGGCTTGCAGCGTGTCGCTTACTGCTGGTTCTCCTGCTCGGTGAACAGATCGCTGAACAGCATGCTCGACAGGTAACGCTCGCCCGAGTCCGGCAGGATCACCACGATGGTCTTGCCCTGCATCTCCGGCTTTTCGGCCAGACGCACCGCCGCTGCCATCGCCGCGCCGCACGAGATGCCGCAGAGGATGCCCTCCTCCTGCATCAGGCGGATGGCCATGGCCTTGGACTCTTCCTCGGTCACCGTCTCGACCTGGTCGACGATCGACAGGTCGAGGTTCTTCGGCACGAAGCCGGCACCGATGCCCTGGATCTTGTGCGGGGTGGGCTTGAGCTCCTCACCGGCCAGGGTCTGGCTGATCAGCGGCGAGTTCACCGGTTCCACCGCCACTGACAGGATCGGCTTGCCCTGAGTGTGCTTGATGTAGCGCGATACCCCGGTGATGGTGCCACCGGTGCCGACGCCGGCAACCAGCACGTCGACCGCGCCATCGGTGTCGTTCCAGATTTCCGGGCCGGTGGTCTTCTCGTGAATGGCCGGGTTGGCCGGGTTGTCGAACTGGCCCGGCAGGTAGTGCTGGGCAGGGTCGGAAGCGACGATCTCATTGGCCTTCTCAATGGCACCCTTCATGCCTTTGGCCTTGTCCGTCAGCACCAGCTCGGCGCCCAGCGCTTTGAGTACTTTGCGCCGCTCCAGGCTCATCGAGTCGGGCATGGTCAGCACCAGCTTATAGCCACGGGCGGCCGCCACGAAGGCCAGGCCGATGCCGGTATTGCCCGAGGTGGGCTCGACGATGGTCATGCCCGGCTTGAGCTTGCCGCTGTCCTCGGCGTCCCAGATCATGCTCGCGCCGATCCGGCACTTCACCGAGTAGCCTGGGTTGCGTCCTTCGGTCTTGGCCAGGATGGTCACGCCGCGCGGGGCAATACGGTTGATCTGCACCAGCGGCGTGTTGCCGATGGAATGGGCGTTGTCGGCGTAGATACGGCTCATGGCGGCGGTCCTTGAACAGGAAAAAAGTGCAGGGAAAACCCTGAGGGTAAGCCTGCAATCGGTGAGCGTAAAGCCCGTTCGAACTCGACGAAACGGCCTGCGGTCAACCGCACATGCTCCCGTGGAGAAACCTGATGAAAGCGCGCTACCGCTGGCCACTGGTCGGCTTCGTCAGCCTGGTCGCACTGCTGGCGGCCCTGCACCTGGCCTTGCCTTACCTGGTGCGTGACTACCTCAACGACAAGCTGGCAGACATGGGCGACTACCGCGGTCAGGTCCGCGACGTCGACCTGGCGTGGTGGCGTGGCGCCTACCAGATCAATGGCCTGAAGATCGTCAAGGTCAGCGGCAAGGTGCCGGTGCCGCTGCTCGAAGCGCCGCTGATCGACCTGTCGGTGAGCTGGCACTCGCTGTGGTACGACCGCGCAGTGGTCGCCGAAGTGACCTTCGTACGCCCCGAACTCAATTTCGTCGACGGCGGCAACGAACAGAACTCTCAGACCGGCCAAGGCACCGACTGGCGCCAGCAACTGGAAAAACTGCTGCCGATCACCCTGAACGACGTGCGCATCGAACAAGGCACCCTCACCTTCCGCAACTTCAATTCCAGCCCGCCAGTGGACCTCAAGGCCACCCGGCTGGACGCAAGCATCCGCAACCTGACCAACGTGCGCGACGAAAAGGGCCGACGCGACGCCAGCTTCGAAGGAACGGCGCTGCTGCTGGGCGATGCCAAGGTGGAAAGCCGCGCCACGTTCGACCCTTTCAGCGACTTCGACGACTTCCGGTTCCGCCTGCGCGCCACCGGCATGGAACTGCGTCGGCTGAACGACTTCGCCAGTGCCTACGGCAAGTTCGACTTCAACGCCGGGCATGGCGATGTGGTAATCGAGGCCGAAGCCGAGAACGGCCGGCTCAAGGGCTACATCAAGCCGCTGTTGCGCGATGTCGATGTGTTCAATTGGCAGCAGGACGTGGAAGACAAGGACAAGGGCTTCTTGCGCTCGATATGGGAAGCCGTCGTGGGCGCCACCGAGACCGTGCTCAAGAACCAGCCGAAAAACCAGTTCGCCACCCGCGTGGAACTCAGCGGCAGCGTGCACCAGCAGGACATCAGCGCCTTCGAGGCGTTCCTGCAGATCCTGCGCAACGGTTTCATCCAGGCGTTCAACGCACGCTACGAGCAGCCCGCGCCCAAATCCGACTGAGCCCTGGGTGACGGACCATTCAGGGACTGAATACCCGGTCTGCGTTTTCACGCGTCGGGCGTGGCGTTATAGTCGCTGGCACATCAATAAACATGTATTGCCTGGGCCGGCCCTATCGCCGGCAAGCCGGCTCCCACAGGGAGCGGGTCTGCCCGCAATGACGCCAGCCAGCCACCCAGAGGATCGGTTAATGAAGTTCGAAGGCACCCGCGACTACGTCGCCACAGATGACCTCAAGCTGGCGGTCAACGCGGCCATCACCCTGGAGCGCCCGTTGCTGGTCAAGGGCGAGCCGGGCACCGGCAAGACCATGCTCGCCGAACAGCTGGCCGCCTCCTTCGGCGCACGCCTGATCACCTGGCACATCAAGTCGACCACCAAGGCCCACCAGGGCCTGTACGAATACGACGCGGTCAGCCGCCTGCGCGACTCGCAGCTGGGCGTGGACAAGGTCCACGATGTGCGCAACTACCTGAAAAAAGGCAAGCTGTGGGAGGCCTTCGAAGCCGACGAGCGGGTGATCCTGCTGATTGACGAAATCGACAAGGCCGATATCGAGTTCCCCAACGACCTGTTGCAGGAACTCGACAAGATGGAGTTCTACGTCTACGAAATCGACGAGACCATCAAGGCCAAGCAGCGCCCGATCATCATCATCACCTCCAACAACGAAAAGGAGCTGCCTGACGCCTTCCTGCGCCGCTGCTTCTTCCACTACATCGCCTTCCCCGACCGCGCCACCCTGCAGCAGATCGTCGACGTGCACTACCCCAACATCAGCCAGTCGCTGGTCAGCGAGGCGCTGGACGTGTTCTTCGACGTGCGCAAGGTGCCGGGCCTGAAGAAAAAGCCCTCCACCTCCGAGCTGGTCGACTGGCTCAAGCTGCTGATGGCCGACAACATCGGCGAGGCGGTACTGCGCGAGCGCGACCCGACCAAGGCCATCCCGCCGTTGGCCGGGGCCCTGGTTAAGAACGAACAGGACGTGACGCTGCTCGAGCGCCTGGCCTTCATGAGCCGGCGCGGCAACCGCTGACGGGAGCCGGGCCATGTTGCTCAACCTGTTCAATGAAATGCGCGCGGCCAAGGTGCCGGTGTCGGTGCGTGAGTTGCTCGACCTGCACCATGCCTTGCAAAAAGGGGTGGTGTTCGCCGACATGGACGCCTTCTACTATCTGGCCCGCGCCATCCTGGTGAAGGACGAACGGCACTTCGACAAGTTCGACCGCGCCTTCGCCGCCTACTTCAAGGGCCTGGAAAACCTCGACCGGCATATCGAGGCGTTGATCCCCGACGAGTGGCTGCGCAAGGAGTTCGAGCGCTCGCTCACCGACGAGGAACGGGCGCAGATCCAATCCCTGGGCGGGCTGGACAAGCTGATCGAAGAATTCAAGAAGCGCCTCGAGGAGCAGAAGGAACGCCATGCCGGCGGCAACAAATGGATCGGCACCGGTGGTACCAGCCCGTTCGGCTCGGGCGGTTTCAACCCCGAGGGCATCCGCGTCGGCGAGGCCGGCAAGCGCCAGGGCAAGGCGGTGAAGGTCTGGGACCAGCGCGAATACAAGAACCTCGACGATCAGGTCGAGCTGGGCACGCGCAACATCAAGCTGGCCCTGCGCCGGCTGCGCAAGTTCGCCCGCGAAGGTGCCGCCGAGGAGCTGGACATCGACGGTACCATCGATCACACCGCCCGTGACGCCGGCCTGCTGAACATCCAGATGCGCCCCGAACGGCGCAACACGGTGAAGCTGCTGTTGCTGTTCGACATCGGCGGCTCGATGGACGCCCACATCAAGGTGTGCGAGGAGCTGTTCTCGGCCTGCAAGACCGAGTTCAAGCACCTTGAGTACTACTACTTCCACAACTTCGTCTACGAGTCGGTGTGGAAGAACAACCTGCGCCGCACCTCGGAGCGCTTCTCCACCTTCGACCTGCTGCACAAGTACGGCGACGACTACAAAGTGATCTTCGTCGGCGACGCGGCCATGGCACCCTACGAGATCACCCAGCCAGGCGGCAGCGTCGAGCACTGGAACGAAGAGGCCGGGTACGTGTGGATGCAGCGCTTCATGGAGAAATTCAGGAAGATCATCTGGATCAACCCGTATCCAAAACAGGCCTGGGACTATACCGCCTCGACCCACCTGGTGCGGGACTTGATCGAGGACAAGATGTATCCGTTGACGTTGCAGGGGTTGGAAGACGGGATGCGTTACCTGTCCAAGTAATCTATTGACCGAACTGGCCTCATCGCGGGGCAAGCCCGCTCCCACGCCAGCCCTGCAAATGCGCGAGTGGCGCGGGCTTGCCCCGCGATGAGGCCGGCAGACTCAACCCCAGCAGCGCAAGCATGCCTGCTGCTCGCGCCACGCCTCGTCCTGCACCACCGCCCTGAAGCGTATCGTCGCCCCCGGCATGCACTGCGCCAATTGCGCCAGCGCCAACGGCGTCAACGCACCCAGCCGTGGATACCCACCGATGGTCTGCCGGTCATTGAGCAGCACGATCGGCTGCCCGTCCGGCGGCACCTGCACGGCGCCAAGTGGGATCCCTTCGGAAATCATCGGCGCGCCCTGGTACATCAACTGCGGCCCAAGCAGTCGGATGCCCATGCGGTCGGCACGGCTGTCCAGCGTCCAGTCACGGTTGAACGCCTCGAACAGGCTGGTGCCGCTGAAATCGCCTATCTGCGCCCCCATCACCAGGTCCAGTACAGGCTTGTCCGCATATACCGGCCGCAACGTTTCGGGAACGTGGGAGCGGCGGTTCGGCGCCCCGACTTGCCCCGCGATGGCGCCGGCAGCATGCAGTACCTCCCCTTTCACCAACGCCCGGCCCTGGCCGTCAACCCCGCCCAGCTCTTCCCGAACCACCGTGGAGCAACTGCCCAGCACCGCCTCGCCCTGAAACCCACCAGGCGCAGCCAGATAAGCACGTACCCCTTGGCGAGGCTGACGCAGCGTCAGCTGCTGGCCCTTGCTGAGGTTGAAGCTGGTCCAGGGCGCTACAGCCTGCCCGTCGACCTGCGCATCCAGGTCGGCCCCGGCCAATGCCAACATGCAATCTTCCTCGGCAACCACACTGAACCCGCCGAGGGCGACTTCCACCACTGCGCTGTCCAAGGCATTGCCCAACAACCAGTTGGCCCAGCGCATCGCCACCCAATCCAGCGCGCCGCCCTGGGTCACCCCCAGATGCCGGACGCCAAAGCGCCCACCATCCTGCAATTGGCACAGCGCGGTGCTGGCCTCGATCCTCAACTGGCTCATGCCTGGGCCTCCAGCGGGCTGTCATCACCGCCCAGGTTGATGAAGTCGGCGTGCCCGACAGCCACGAAACGGACCTGGTCGCCCGGTTGCAGCAAGCTATAGCCCTCGCGCTCGCGGTCGAACAGGTGCACCGGCGTCCGACCGATCAGGTTCCAGCCGCCCGGCGACACCGCCGGATACGCGGCGGTCTGGCGTTCGGCAATTCCGACGCTGCCCGCTGCCACACGCTTGCGCGGAGTACTCAGGCGCGGTGTGGCCAGGCGCTCGTCGACCAGCCCCATGAAGCCGAAGCCCGGGGCGAACCCCAGCGCGAACACCGGGTAATCTCGGCCACAGTGCACGTCGATCACTTCGGCTTCGCTCAGCCCGCTTCGCGCAGCCAGCACCGGCAACTCGGGACCGACGCTGGCGTGGTACCAAACCGGGATCTCGTGCCTGCGCCCGGCCTTTCCATCATCCGGCCGCAGGCCCTCCAGTGCGTGCAGGATGCGTCGGCGCGCTTCGCCCGGCGCCAGGTCGAACTGCACCATCAGCGTGGTGTAGGACGGCACCAGGTCGATCAACTGTTGGCCAAAGACGTCCCGCAAGCGCTGGTTGGCGGCGAGGATCCACGGCATGTTGCCTTCATCGATGGCATCGAACAGCCGCACCATCAAGCTGTCGACGGCCACCACTTCGATACGTGGGGTCATGCCTGCTCCAGCGCGTCAAGTGCCTGGCGGATCTGGCGTAACGCGGCCACGGAACCATCGTTGTCGCCATGCACGCACAAGGTGCTGGCGTTCAACCGCACCTCGCTGCCATCGTCGGCCACCAGGGCCTCGCCCTTGGCCAGGCGCAAGGCCTGCGCGACCACCAGCGCCGGGTCATGGTGCACCGCGTCCGGCAGGCGCCGCGACATCAGGTGCCCGCTGGCGGTGTAGCCACGGTCGGCGAAGGCTTCGAACCACAACTGCACGCCGATCTCGTCGCCCAGGGCCTGGGCGGCGCTGTCGTCGGCGGTGGCCATGAGCATCAGCGGCAAGCCGCTGTCGAATGCCGCCACGGCCTCGAGCACGGTGCGCAGGATGGCCGGGTTGGCCATCATGTCGTTGTACAGCGCGCCATGGGGCTTGACGTAGGCCACCCGGCCACCGAGCACCTTGCAGATTCCGTCCAGGGCGCCGACCTGGTAGTGCAGCAGGTCGCGGATCTCGTCGCTGCTGCAGGCCATGGAGCGGCGGCCGAAGCCTGCCAGGTCCGGGTAGGCCGGGTGCGCGCCGATGGCCACCCGGTGCTCCAGGGCCAGGGCCACGGTGCGGCGCATGGTGCCAGGGTCGCCGGCATGGTAGCCGCAGGCGATGTTGGCGCAGTCGATGAAAGGCATGACCTTGGCATCCTGGCCCATGCGCCAGTTGCCGAAGCTCTCGCCCATGTCGCAATTGAGTAGCAGGCGTTTCACCTGGCGGACCTCCGTATCAATGTTCATGGTGCCTACCTTAGCGCGCCTGGAGCGCTTTGCCGCGGGTTTCCGGCAGGCTCAGCGCAGCCAGGATCACCACACCGTAGGACACCGCGGCGAAGGCGCCAATCCCCAGGCCCAACGGCACTTTCTCGCCGAGCAGGCCGATCAGCAGCGGGAACATGGCGGCGATGACCTTGCCGATGTTGTAGCAGAAGCCCTGTCCCGAGCCACGGATACGGGTGGGGAACAGCTCGGTGAGGAACGAACCCATGCCGCTGAAGATACCCGAGGCGAAGAAGCCCAGCGGGAAGCCCAACCACAGCATCACGTTGTCGCTGACCGGCAGCTGTGTGTAGAGCAGGACGATGACGAACGAGCCCACGGCGAACAGGATGAAGTTCTTCCGGCGCCCCAGCAGGTCGCAGAGGTAGGCACTGACCACATAGCCGATATAGGAGCCGACGATGACCATCGCCAGGTAACCGCCGGTACCGAGCACGCTCAGGCCGCGCTCGTTCTTGAGGAAGGTCGGCAGCCACGAGGTGATGGCGTAGTAGCCGCCCAGGGCACCAGTGGTGAGCAGCGAGGCGCGGATCGTGGTCCACAACATGCCGGGGGCGAAGATCTCGTAGAAATGCGAAGGCGCCGCGACCGTCTCGGCGGCCTTGGCCTCGCGGTAGACCTCCGGGTCCTTGACCAGGCGCCGTACGAAGATCACGAAGATCGCCGGCAGCAACCCGAGCAGGAACAGCGCGCGCCAGGCCTGCTCGGCCGGCAGCCAGGAGAACAGCAGCGCGTAGAGGATGGCGGTCAGGCCCCAGCCGATGGCCCAGCCCGACTGCACCATGCCCACCGCCTTGCCGCGGTCCTGGGCACGGATCACCTCGCCGATCAGCACCGCGCCGGCGGTCCATTCGCCACCGAATCCGAAGCCCATCAGGGTACGGGCGATCAACAGCTGCTCATAGCTCTGGGCGAAACCGCAGAGGAAGGTGAAAAATGCGAACCACAGCACCGTCAGTTGCAGGGTGCGCACCCGCCCGATGCGATCAGAGAGGATGCCGGCGATCCAGCCGCCCAGGGCCGAGGCGATCAGCGTGCTGGTATGGATCAACCCGGCCTCGGCGGTGCTGATGCCCCACAGCATGATCAGCGTGGGGATGACGAAGCTCAGCATCTGGGTGTCCATGCCGTCCAGGCCGTAGCCGATCTTGCAGCTCCAGAAGGTGCGTCGTTGCTGGGAATCGATGTCGCGGTACCAGGCGAAAGGGCCGCTCGAGGTTCGGGCGGGGGCCTGCTGCTGCACGCCGGTCGGGTTCATGGTTGCCTCGGCTTGTTGGTATTGTTCTATGGGCGACGTCGGGCGTCGCGGCCTGGGCACCATGTTCAGAGGCCGCGCCCGGCACGTCCAACGAGAAAATCCGCCGGTCTGGAACAAGAAAAACTGATCATGAACCTTCGTTTCCTCGAAACCTTCGTCTGGGTCGCCCGGCTCAAGAGCTTCCGCCTCACCGCCGAGAAGCTGTTCACCACCCAGGCCTCGGTGTCCAGCCGCATCGCCGCGCTGGAGGCCGACCTGGGCGTGAAATTGCTGCTGCGCGATTCGCGCGGGGTCAGCCTGACACCCGAGGGCGCCAAAGTTCTGGAATATGCCGAACGCATGCTCGACACCGCCAAGGCCATGAAGCAGTCGCTGGACAGCGACCGGGCCAAGACCGGGCGCATTCGCCTGGGGGTCATGGACACGGTCATCCATACCTGGATGAGCGCGCTGGTGGCGGAGCTGGGCGAGCGCTACCCGCAGGTGGAGATCGAGCTGGTGGCCGATACCGCGCTGAACCTGCGCGAGCAGTTGCAGAAGGGTTTTCTCGACGTGATCCTGCAGACCGACCTGTTGCGTGAACAGTCGATCCGCAGCCAGGACCTGGCGCGCTACCCGATGGGCTGGATCGTCGCCGCCGGCTCCCCGCACCACCGCACCTACGCCTCGTTGGCGGAGCTGGCCCGCGAACGCATCGTCACCTTCTCGAAAAACTCACGACCGCACCAGGAAGTGCTCAGCCTGTTGCAGGCAGCCGGGGCCGAGGCGCCACGCCTGAACTGCGTGAACTCGGTGGCGGCAATCACCCGCCTGCTGCGCGACGGTTTCGGCATCGGCGCGCTGCCACCGGCACTGGTGGATGGCGAACTGAGCCGGGGCGAGCTGGTGTTGCTGGACGGATTGCAGCCACCACCAAGCCTGGAGCTGGTGGTGGCCTGGCAGACCGGCGTGGCGTTGGTGGACGAGATCGTCGACGTGTGCCGGCAAGTGCTGGGGCGCTATGCGCGGGATGTGGGCGGGCAGCGGATCGTGCTGGTCTGAAGGTCGCCTTTACCGACGATCAGGGCAGCAAAAGCATCACCGCCAGCTTTCCTTCACCACCTTGCGCTGCCCACCGAGGATCACCCAGCCAATCACCAGCAACAGGCTCTCGACCACGAACGCCAGCACGAACCCGCTGCCGATCCCCCAGCCGATCGCCTCGGGCACCAGCAGGATCTGGTAGCTGTAGCCCTTGAGCGTCTCTTCGCGCAGCGTCGGCTCCGGCTGCACCAGCACATGCCAGGTGCGGCTCACCCACGAGCCTTGCAGGGCCTGCCACTCATGCTCCAGCGCCTGGTTGCGGATCAGCAGGCTTTCGATGCTGTTGGCATCGCTGTTGAACACCGGATCGTCGCTGCTGCGGTAATGCCGCACCAGCGCCTGCAGGTCGCCGTTGAAGAAGCGCTGCGCGGTCTGGCGGAAGCCGTCCAGGGCCTGGCGCGACTCGAGCAGGTGCGCCTCGACGCGCTGGCTGTAGTCCTTGACCAGCCCCGGCACCTGGAGACCGGCCAGCAGGCCGAAGGTGAACAACAGCAAACGCAGGTAACTTCTGAACATGCAGCTTCCTTAGCTCTGGCCGTGGGCGACGCACTCGCCGTGGCGCCACAGCCCCCACTGACCCGGCTCGTAGCGGTTCCAGGTCTCGTTCTCGGTCAAGGCCTCGGTGGCGATCACCGTAACCACGTCGTTGGGGGTGGTTTGCGTGTGGAAGTCGACGATCAGGTCGACATCCTTCAGCCGCGCCGCACCGAACGGTGCGCGGCGGGTGATGTGCACCAGTTTGGTCGAGCAGAAGCAGAACAGCCAGTCGCCGTCGCTGAGCAAGCAGTTAAATACGCCCTTGCCGCGGTACTCGGCGCAAGCCTCGACCAGCACCGGCAGCAACTGCTCGGCTTCCACCGGCTCGGGGAAGGCCTCGCGGATACGATTGAGCAGGTCGCAGAAGGCGGCCTCGCTGTCGGTGTCGCCAATTGGTCGGTAGAACGTGCGCTGTGCGGCGAAATCACCCAACTGGCCGTTGTGCGCGAAGCACCAGTTGCGGCCCCACAGCTCGCGCACGAACGGGTGGGTGTTGGACAGGCAGACCTTGCCGACGTTGGCCTGGCGGATATGGCCGATGACCACTTCGCTCTTGATCGGGTAGCGCTGCACCAGGTTGGCCACTTCCGACTCGCTGCTCGCCGCCGGGTCCTGGAACAGGCGCAGGCCGCGCCCCTCGTAGAAACCGATGCCCCAGCCATCGCGGTGCGGGCCGGTGCGCCCGCCGCGCTGCATCAGGCCGGTGAAGCTGAAGACGATATCGGTGGGGACGTTGGCGCTCATGCCCAGCAGTTCGCACATGTTCGCGGCTCCTGCTTACAGACGGGGTTCGACGCGGCCCTGCCCGGGGCCGGAGCGGCGCACGGAGGCCGGTGGCGGATCGTCGCGGTAGCGGTCGTGACGATTGGCGGCCAGGGACGCATCGGCCACGACCTCCTCCTCTTCCTTGGCCTGGCGCTGGGCGGCGGCCTCACGCTGGGCGCGGCGTTCGCGGGCACGCTTTTCCAGCGGCCAGCGGATCAGCACGAAGACAAAGTACAGGGCAAAGGCGATCATCCCGTACATGGCAAGGTCCGAGGCTGCACGCCAGGCGTTGTTGCCGACCTTGAAGGCGAGGTCCAGCGCGGTGATGGCTATGGCCGGGGCGAAGCTTTCCTTGACCGGGTCGACGATGGTCGGGGCGAACAGCAGCACGGCGATGATCACCCGCAGCGGCTCGCGCAGCCAGCGCCACATCCAGCCGGTCAGCTTGAAACCCACCAGCAGGCAGCCCAGGGCGGCAACGGCGTACAGGCCCCAGGCCAGCGTATAGTCGTGTTCGGTCATGGTGTTGGTGCAAGCCAGGCAAAGAGACGCCTATGATAAACACTTTTACCGGCGCAGGCTGCCCCCGCACCGCATGCGACCCGCAGTGGCCCCTCGCGAGGGGCCCATCATCGATGAGATCACCCATGCCCCTGACCCTTCCCGCCCCTATCGCCCATCAAGCCGACGGCAACGACCCCTACGCCTGGCTGCAGGACCGCGACACGCCCGAGGTGCTGGCCTACCTGGCCGAGGAAAACGCCTACCAGGAAGCCTGCCTGGCCGGCCAGGCGCCGCTGCGTGAGCAACTGTTCGAAGAGATCAAGAGCCGCATTCTCGAGACCGACCTGTCGCTGCCCTCGCCCTGGGGTCCGTACCTCTACTACACCCGCACCACCGCCGGCGACGAGTACCCGCGCCACTACCGCTGTCCGCGCCCGGCCGACGACAGCAATACGGTCGATGAAAGCCGCGAGGAACTGCTGCTCGACCCAAATGCGCTGGCGAACGGCGGTTTCCTCTCCCTCGGCGCCTTCAGCATCAGCCCCGACCATCGCCTGCTGGCCTACAGCCTGGATACCAGCGGCGACGAGGTCTACACCCTGTACGTCAAGGACCTGGCCAGCGGCGCGCTGAGCGCCCTGCCCTTCGACGACTGCGACGGCAGCATGACCTGGGCCAACGACAGCCAGACGCTGTTCTTCGCCGAGCTGGACGACACCCACCGCCCCTGGCGCCTGCGCCGCCACACCCTGGGCGAGGCCGCGGCCACCACCGTATTCGAAGAACCCGACGGGCGTTTCTTCCTGCACTGCTACCGCGCCAGCTCCGAACGCCAACTGGTGCTGCTGCTCAACAGCAAGACCACCAGCGAAGCCTGGGTGCTCGATGCGGCCACGCCGCACGCCGACTTCACCTGCCTGGCGCCACGGGTCGAAGGCCATGAGTACTTCCCCGACCATGGCCAGCTCGACGGTCAATGGCGCTGGTTCATCCGCAGCAACCAGGACGGTATCAACTTCGCCCTGTTCCATGCGCCGGCAGACAGCGTGCCGGCCCGCGCGCAATGGCAGGTGCTGGTGCCGCACCGCGACGACATCATGCTAGAAGGCGTCAGCCTCAATGCCTCGGCGCTGTCCCTGAGCCTGCGCGAAGGCGGCCTGCCGATCATCGAAGTGCGCCCGCAAGGCCTGCCGGCCTACCGCGTCGAACTGCCGGACGCCGCCTACAGCCTCTACGTGCAGGACAGCCTGGAATTCGCCAGCTCGCGCATCCGCCTGCGCTACGAAGCCCTCAACCGCCCGGCCCAGGTGCGCCAGCTGGAGCTGGCCACAGGCGCCCAGCAGGTGCTCAAGCAGACCCCGGTGCTCGGCGCGTTCGACGCCGACGACTACATCAGCCAGCGCCTGTGGGCGGTGGCCAAGGACGGCACCCGGGTACCGATCAGCCTGGTGCGCCGTCGCGCCGACGAAGGCAAGACGGTGCCGCTCTACCTTTACGGCTATGGTGCCTACGGCGAGAGCCTCGACCCGTGGTTCTCCCATGCCCGCCTGAGCCTGCTGGAGCGTGGCGTGGCCTTCGCCATCGCCCATGTGCGCGGTGGCGGCGAGCTGGGTGAAGCCTGGTACCGGGCCGGCAAGCAGGAACACAAGCACAACAGCTTCGATGACTTCATCGCCTGCGCCGAACACCTGGTCGCCGAAGGCGTGACCAGCCGCGAACGCCTGGCGATCAGTGGCGGCAGTGCCGGCGGCCTGTTGATGGGCGCGGTGCTCAACCTGCGCCCCGAGCTGTTCCGCTGCGCCATCGCCGAAGTGCCGTTCGTCGATGTGCTCAACACCATGCTCGACCCCGAGCTGCCGTTGACCGTCACCGAGTACGACGAATGGGGCAACCCGCAAGACCCCGAGGTGTATGCGCGGATCAAGGCCTACGCGCCGTACGAGAACGTCAGGGCCCAGGCCTACCCGGCCATGCTGGTGATCGCCGGCTACAACGACAGCCGAGTGCAGTACTGGGAGGCGGCCAAGTGGGTGGCGCGCCTGCGCACGCGCAAGACCGACGCCAACCTGCTGCTGCTCAAGACCGAGATGGGCGCCGGCCACGGCGGCATGAGCGGCCGCTACCAGGGGCTGCGCGACGTGGCGTTGGAGTATGCGTTCGTCTTCAATGAGCTGGGCGTGGCGTAAAACGCGAATTTCGTTGTCTCACAAGCGCCACGGCCACAGATTGTGCGCACGCGGCGCTTTCCAGACATGCGAAGAAGAACAACACATGCCCGACACCCAGCACCTGAACGCCGAAATCCGCGACATGCTCATGGACTGCGGTCTGTTCGACACCCTGCAGCCCAGCGATTTCGTCACCGCCGCCGGCTATTTCAGCCTCACCGCCGTGAACGAAGGCCAGATCCTGTTCAGCGAAGGCGACGCCGGTACCTTCATGTGCATCCTCCACCGTGGCGTGGTCTCGGTGCGCAAGACCGACGGCAACGGCACCGAGGTGGAAATCGCCACCCTGCGCAAGGGCCGAGCCTTCGGCGAGATGGCCGTGCTCGACGGCGAGCGCCGCTCGGCCACCTGTGTGGCCGCCAGCGACTGCCAGTTGCTGACCCTGGGCAAGGATTCGCTGGAGAAGATGCTCGCCGACGCGCCGCGCATTGCCGCCCGCATCATTCGCGCCCTGGCCGTGGCGCTTTCACGGCGCCTGCGGATGCAGGATGGCCAGCGCCTGGCACAGCAGATCTAGGCTCTGTACGAAAAGTCTTGAGACGCAGGTCAGGCAAGGCGAAAACAGCCGAGGAACGCCCGGGGTCGCGCCCGACTGTACTGGAGTACATGAGCATTCCGAGGCTGTTTTCAACGCAGCATGAACAAGTATCAAGGCTTTTCGTACAGAGCCTAATCGCGCTTGGGCGGCGGTTTTGGCGAATCCTGGTTCAAACCCGGCAACGGTTGGTCCTTCGGCGGCCCCGGCACCGGCATGGGCGGCAGCAACGGCGCGCCGGGCCGGTTGGCGCCGGCCTTGGGCGGCGTGCTCGGGGTGATCTGCGGGTAGGGTGTCGGCGTCGGCGTCCCCGGGGCCCCCGGGACGGTCGTGAGCGGCCGCTGCTGACCTGCAGCGTCGGCCAACGGCACTGTGCCAAGCAACAATGCAGCGAGGATCGCATGCAACATCTGCAGCCTCCTGTCAGAAACCTTCCTACAGGCTATGCCCAATGGCGCATTTTTGCCTGTCCGCCCGCCCGACTGGCGCGCTAGACTCAAGGACATAACCGTCATTGCCCTGATTAGAAAAAAGGTAACACCATGAGTTCCACCTCCGACGCCACCGCCCGCCTCGACCGTATCCTCGCCGACGCCAAGCGCGACAAGGAAATGGGCTATCGCGACAAGGCGCTGAAAATGTACCCCCACGTCTGCGGCCGCTGCACCCGCGAGTTCTCCGGCAAACGCCTGTCGGAACTGACCGTGCATCACCGCGACCACAACCACGACAACAACCCCCAGGACGGCTCCAACTGGGAACTGCTGTGCCTGTACTGCCACGACAACGAGCATGCCCGCTACACCGACCAGCAGTATTTCAGCGAAGGTTCGCTGAGCACACCGAAAGTCGCCGTGGCCACCCACAACCCGTTCGCCGGCCTGGCCGCGCTGATGAAGAAGGACTGACCGTCGATTCCCGCCCCCGCCGTGTCGGCAAGCCCGTATAATCGCGCTCTTTTTTTGCGAAGGGCCCCGACACGTGGCGAACAAACGGTACAGCTGCATCGGCCTGTTCAACCCCAAATCGGCCGAGAACGTCGGCTCGGTGATGCGCGCGGCAGGCTGTTATGGCGTCAACTCGGTGTTCTACACCGGCAAGCGCTATGAGCGCGCCCGCGATTTCGTCACCGATACCAAGCGGGTGCACTACGACATCCCGCTGATCGGCATCGACGACCTGCAACGCATCATTCCGTTGGGCTGCACGCCGGTGGCGGTGGAGCTGGTGGACGGTGCGCGCGCCCTGCCCGAATACACCCACCCGGACCGGGCGATCTATATCTTCGGGCCTGAGGATGGCTCGTTGAGCGAGGACGTACGTGGTTGGTGCGAAGAGACTATCTATATTCCGACCCAGGGTTGCATGAACCTCGCGGCGACGGTCAACGTGGTGCTGTATGACCGCATGGCCAAGGGGCTCAATACCCGCTCGGGGCCGAAATTCAAGTAGGCCGGTCCGGCCCCTTCGCCGGCAAGGCCGGCTCCTACAGGCGCCATGCGCGCTCCTGCACCACCTGGAACTGCTCGGTTGCCGTTGCCGTTGCCGATCAGAAGTCTACCCCCGAAGCCCGCGAGCGACAGCTGCGCCAGCCCAGGCGCCGCCCGTAACTTCGCGACTTCAGGAGGCCGAACGCAGGTCTTGCGGAGGGAGGTGACGGGCATGGATGCCCGTCAAGCGCTGCGCCCCAGGATGGGGCGTTCAGCGCGGTCCTCCCGGGAGCAAGGCCGGAGTGAGGGGACCCGGAGCGAAGCGGAGGGCCGGATGAATGGAGCGCAGCGTTTTTTGGTTACTTTTGTCCGGCCGGCGCTCCGGGCGTTTGACAAAAAGTGACTCGCCGGGTGGCGAAAGGGTGAATATGCGTCATTATAGCAAATGAATGCGCTTACAACTGTAAAAACCCACGCCAATCGCATTTGACTTTGACTTTGACTTTGACTTACACAGCGTATGTTTTAAAATTTATATACGCATTCATTTACGATGGTGACGCATAATCACCTTTCCGCCCTTACGGCGGGTCCCTTTTTGAAGGATCAAAAAGGAACCAAAAAATCCTCGCTCCATTCATCCGGCCCCTACGCTTCGCTCCGGGGTCCCCTCACTCCGGCCTTGCTCCCGGGAGGACCGCGCTGAACGCCCCATCCTGGGGCGCAGCGCTTGACGGGCATCCATGCCCGTCACCTCCCTCCGCAAGACCTGCGTTCGGCCTCCTGAAGTCGCAATTTGTGTCGCCTGAACTATCGCGCACTTAGAGTGCAAAAGCAAAAAACAACAGCAACAGCAACAGCAACAGCAACAGCAACAGCAACAGCGTGACTTAGAGATTCTCCATAGTCGTTCAGCCACGGCGGCGCTTTCATGTCACGGCTGATTAAATACGCTGAGCAAAAGTTTCATTAAAACCAACACCCTCGCCAATGACACCTGCAACCAATCGCTATACCCCCCCTGCTCAGGACAGTCTCGAAGTTTTCCGGGGCAGCCACGCGGCAAATTACACTGAACGCTTGCACGCTGAGCAAAGTCTGCTGGATATCACCAACCTGAGGAGACCCGGCAATGCACGATATCCATTGGACAACGGACACACCGGAACACAATGTCCACGGCCTGGAGCGCGTCAGCTCCCTGGCTGGGGGCGCGTTGATGATCAGTAAGGGGCTACGCCACGGTGGCCTGCTGGGGATGTTGCAGGTTGCCGTCGGCGGCCTGGCGCTGGCCCGTGGTGTGAGCGGGCATTGCTCGACCAAGGCGTGGTGGTTGCGGCATCGCGCCGAATATTTGCGCCTGCATCGCGACATAGAACGGGGGACTGCCGAGCTCAAGGCGCTGAAGGCCAGTGCCGAGGCAGCAACCCGTACCGCAACGGTGACCGGCGGTTGAAAGCTTCGCGGGGCAAGCCCGCTCCCACGAGCCCGCGTTCAAAATGATTGTCCGGGGTCGTGGGAACGGGCTTGCCCCCGCGATAGATCTTGGGTCTAGCGCAATACCTTGCTTTGCAATACTTCGGACTGCCGCCCCAGGACGTTCTCGCTGATCTGCACGAACTCCTCGGTGCTGACGCTCGACAGGCGCATCAGAGCCCGGGCGACATCGTCCAGCGAGCGCTTGTCGTGGTTGTGCAGGCGAATCTCGCGATCCAGCGCCTGCAACAGCAGCACGCCGCGAGCCACCTGCGCCGAGCTGGCCTTGGCACCCTTGAGGTGATCCACTCTGTCGCCAAGTTTATGCAAGCGCGCCTGCAACGCCTCGTAACGGTCGTCGCTCATGCCTCCAGCACGCCGCAGCAGCTCGCTGGCGTAATAGTCGGCCAGGCTCTCGCCGAGCCAGTCGCTGCCATCGCGGTCGTTGATCTGGGCGAACAATTGCACCAGTTCGCGCAACAGCGGGCTATTGCCGTTCTCGCTGATCAGCGGCCGGCCACTGTGCAAGTACAGGGAATTGTTGCCTGGCAGCACGCCACGCCACATCTCGTCGCGGGCACCGACCAGCAGCAACTTGGGCGGGTTGCGTGGAAACACCGACTGCAACTGCGGCCAGATGAAGGTCAACAGGGTCAAGGTGTCCATGCGGCGCATACCCTGCCCCTGCGGCGCGGCGACGGTCACCTCGGTGTCGCCAAGGCGCGCACGGCGGCTGCCCAGGTTGCCGGCGAGCATCCAGCCAGTGGGGCGATCGAACAGGCGCGATACGTCATCGATGCGGAATTTCTGCCGGCCGATGCGCGGCCAGGCGGTTTCGACACTCTTCCAGCCGGCCGGCAGGTCGAAGGCCAGGCGCGACACCAGCTCGGTGCCGTCCTGCTGGTCGAGGCGCGCCGGCGGCACCAGCTGATCGCCACGGAACAGCGCCCAATGCGCGGTCATGCGGGTTTCATGGACACCGCCCTTCGGTTGCTGGTCGAGCAGCACGCGGTAGCTGAGGCTGGTCTTGCCTGATGCCGGGTGCCAGACGCCGCGCCCGTTCTGCACCTGCCACTGGCCATCAGCAAGGAAGTCGCTGTAGACGCCGGCTTTGCCCAGGTCGAAGTCGAGGCTGCGCACCACGCTGCCGTCGGCCAGGGTCAGGCGCACCTCGGCCTGGCCGCTTTGCGGCAAAAGGCGAACCTGATAGTCCAGATCGACTTTCCTGGCCAGCGCCTGAGTGCTGAGCAGCAGGCCAAGCACCATCAACAGCGGGCGACGCATAGCGAAACTCCTTGTAGCCGCGCGGCTCAACCCGCGCGAAAAATCAGGTGGTCTTCCCAGTCGTCTTCATCCACATCGTTCTCGCTGAGCATCCGCCCGGACCGGGAAATGCGTTGCTCATGCACTTGCCCGCGATCGCCGCAGACCAGGTGGTGCCACGACGGCAAGTCCTGGCCTTCGCTGACCAGCCGATAAGCGCAGGTGGGCGGCAGCCACTTGAACTGGTCGGCCTTGCCTGGGGTCAGCTGGATGCAATCTGGCACGAAGCGGAAGCGATTGGGATAGTCGCTGCACTGGCAGGTCTGCAGGTCAAGCAGCTTGCAGGCGATGCTCGTGTAGTAGACGCTGTTGTCCTCTTCGTCCTCGAGTTTCTGCAGGCAGCACAGGCCGCAGCCGTCGCACAGCGACTCCCACTCTTGCGCATCGAGCTGGTCGAGGGTCTTGCGCCGCCAGAAGGGCGCGGTATCGGCGATCATCACACGTGTTCCTGCAGTCAACATCAATCCGCGGCGCGCGGCGGCGCCAGTCTAGAGGCAGTCCGGCGGCAACGCCAGACCGCTTGTCAGTGCTCGCCGGACGCAGTAGCGTGCGGTCTTTGTCCCAGTCCTTGCAGGAGCAACCATGAGCGCCACCCCACGCATCGCCGACTATGCCATCAACGAGCAGTTCATCAATCGCTGGTCGCCCCGCGCCTTCACCAACGAGCCGATCAGCCAGGAAACCTTGCTGAGCTTCCTCGAAGCCGCGCGCTGGGCGCCGTCGGCCTACAACTCGCAGCCGTGGCGTTTCCTCTATGCCCGCCGCGACACACCCAGCTGGGCGCGCTACCTGGACATCCTCAACGAGTTCAACCGCAGCTGGGCGCAGCATGCCTCGGCGCTGGTGCTGATCATCTCCAAGACCACCTTCGCCGCACCCGGCTCCGATGAAGAGAAGCCGGCCCTGTGGCACACCTTCGACACCGGCTCGGCCTGGGGCCATCTGGCGTTGCAGGCCAGCATCAGCGGCTGGCACACCCACGGCATGGCCGGCTTCGATCAGGACCTGGCCCGGCGCGAGCTGAAGATCCCCGAGGGCTACGCACTGCACGCAATGGTGGCAATCGGCAAGCTGGGCGACAAGGCGACCCTGGCCGAAGGTTTGCAGGCCCGTGAAATGCCGAGCCCGCGCCGACCGTTGAGCGAGCTGGCGGCCGAAGGCGATTTCAGCTTGTAAGGTTGCATCTGATTCATCGCGGGACAAGCCCGCTCCCACGGGTGACGGTACACCCCGTGAGAGCGGGCCGTAGAGCAAACGTCTGTCAGTAGCCCCGCGCGAAATCCACTTCCCCACGTAACCCCTGCCCCGCCGCATACGCCCGCGCATTCCCGACGAACAACCGCACCATCGCCGTCGGCGAAGTCGGCGCTGAGCTGTGCCCGGTCAGCAGCAGCCCCCAGGCAGTCCAGAACGGGTGGCGCTGGGGCAACGGCTCCTGGCGGCAGACATCGATCACCGCGCCGGCCAGGTGCCCTTGCTTGAGCGCCTCGACCAGGTCGGCATCGACTACCGCCACGCCGCGCCCGGCATTGATGAACAAGGCACTGGAGCGGAAGCACTTGAACAGTGCCGCATCGTACAGGTCATGGGTGGCCGGCGTGTCGGGCAACAGGTTGAGCACGTAGTCGGCCTCGCCGACCAGGCGGGGCAACTGGTCGAGCCCGGCAACCTCGACGAAAGGCGCCTGCTCACGGGCACTGCTGGCTACCCCGGACAAGGTGACGCCAAAGGGCACGAGGAACTCGGCGACTTGCTGGCCGATATCGCCGGTGCCGACGATCAGCACCCGCCGTCCTTCCAGGGTCCGCCCGGGCCGATCATCCCAACGCCGCTCGACCTGGCTGACCAGGCGCGACAGCACATCGCGCTCATGGCCAAGCATGTAGGTGAGCATGTACTCGGCCATCACCTGACCAAAGATCCCCACCGCCCGGGTCAGGCGGTAGTCGCGCGGCAGGCCGTCGGCCAGCAACGGGGTGATGCCGGCCCAGGTCGATTGCATCCACCGGGGTTTGTGGCCCTGGCGCAACAGGCTGGCCAGCAGGTCGGGCTGGCCCAGCCATACCGGGCAGTCGGGGGCCAGGCGGGCCAGTTCGGCGGAATCGCCACTGGTCAGGACCTCCAGGTCCGGCGCCGCCTCGCCCAGCAGGCGGGCATAGTTGGCATGATCCTGTTCAGCGATCAGAACGCGCATGTGACACACAACCTTGGCAAACAACGGAAGCGGCCCGTCAGGCGGGCCGCAGACAGAGAAGAGACCGCGCGCCCGGATCAGGCCGGGTCGTTGCGGCGCAGCAGTTCTTCGGGCAGGTGCTCGATGTAGTCGTCGTCCGGCGGCGGCATCTGCAGGTGGTAGCCCTGGTTGTCGAGGTTTTCCAGCACCTTGGCGATGTCTTCGCGGGCCAGCTTGCGCTCGGGGCTGAGCACCAGGTCGAAGGCGTGCACGGGCGTGCCGAAGAAAGGCAGCAGCCCCTCGGGGACACGCTCCAGGCCATCGGCCTTGAGCACATACAGGTACATTTCGTTCTTGCGGGGGCTCTTGTAGATCGAGCAGATACGTTTCATCGTGAATCTCCGGCACCGGCCAGATCGTCCAGCAGGGCCTGGCCCATGCGCTCGCGACGCCAGCCGCGCAGTGCATCGGGCAGTTGATAGGGACCGTCGGGGTAGCCGCTCTTGAGCAGCGCTTCGAGGGCTTTCTTGCGCAGCATCAGTTCCGGGGCGATGCCCAGGCGCTCACCTTCAGCCTGTCCGATGGCGCGCAGGCGCTTGAGAATGCCGGCGGCTTCGATCGGCAGCGGCTCGGGCAGTGGCGCGGGCCATTGCTCCTGCGGCAGGCTGGCGGCGCGCTTGATCAGCTGGATCAACGCCTCGCCGTCCTGGCGGATGGTACGCGGGTGCATTTCGTCGATTTTCGCCAGCGCCGACGGGCTGTCCGGCTGGCTCTTGGCCATGGGCCACAACGAATGTTCCTTGAGGATGCGATTGCGTGGCACATCGCGGCTGCGGGCCTCACGCTCGCGCCAGGCGCACAGCTCGCGCAGCACGGCCAGCTGCTGGCGGCCGAGCTTCCAAGCCAGCTTGACGTCGCGGTAGAGGGTCTCGGGCTCGACTTCACGGCGCAGCGCGGCAACCAGCTCGGCACCGTCCTCGAGCACCCAGGCGTACTTGTCATCCGACAGCCGCGGGCGCAGGGCGGTGAACAGCTCGGCCAGGTGAACGGCGTCTTCGGCAGCGTAGCTCACCTGGGTGTCCGACAGCGGGCGCTGCAGCCAGTCGGAGCGAGTCTCGCCTTTGGGCAGCTCGAGCCCCAGCACGTCCTGCACCAGACGCGAATAGCCCATGGAGAAACCGATGTTCAGGTAGCCGGCGGCCAGTTGGGTGTCGAACAAGGGTTGTGGCAGCTTGCCGGTCAGGCGCAGCAAGACCTCCAGGTCTTCGCTGCAGGCGTGCAGCACCTTGACCACGCTATTGTCTTCGAGCAGCTCGGCCAGCGGCTGCCAGTCGCGAATCAGCAAAGGGTCGATGAGGAAGGCACGTTTGCCGTCACCGATCTGGATCAACCCGGCTTTCGGGTAGAAGGTGTCGACCCGCATGAATTCGGTGTCGAGGGCCACAAAGGGCAGCTCACGCCAGCTTCGGCAGTGCTGGGCCAGGGTCTGGTCGTCACGGATCCAGTGAATTTCGATGGCCACGAGGCTCTCCCACTAACATTGGCGCGCAGTATATACGGCGCGGGCGCAATGGGTGAAACCTCGCAAGCCACGCCATCCTTGGTGCTGATCGTCGGTACGCTCAGCGATCGGCCGCCAGCCAGGGGCGGCAGCCGGCAAACAGGTCCAGCGAGCGCTGGTAGACCTCGGTGCGCACCTGCAACAGGCCGAGCATCGAGTGGAACAGGTTGTCCTGCGACAACGGCGCATCGCGCAGCTTGCCAAGGCATTCGGTGTCCACGCCGAAGTCCTCGCGGTAGCTGTCGGAGAACCAGGCCAGCAGCGGCACATGCTTCTGCTGCTCTGGTGCGATCATGTAGGGCGTGCCGTGCAGGAACAGGTTGTACTCCCCCAGCGACTCGCCATGATCTGAAAGATAGATCATCGCGGTGTCGACCTTGTCCTGCTTGCTGCGCAAGGTATCGATCAAGGTCGCCAGCACCTTGTCGGTGTAGGCCAGGGTGTTGTCATAGCCGTTGACGATCTCCTGCTGGCTGCACTGGTTCAGAGCGTTGCTGCGGCACACCGGGGTGAAGGGTTCGCTGCCAGCCGGGTAGCGCTTGAAGTATTCCGGGCCATGGCTGCCCATCTGGTGCAGCACCAGCACGGTGTCCTGGTCGAGGTTGTCGAGCAGCTCCGCTAGCCCCTGCAACAGGATGGCGTCGTGGCATTCGCCACCGCCGCACAAGCTCGGATCCTTGAGGTTGCTCACATCGATGAACTGCACCCGGTCACAGGTGCCCTTGCAACCGGACTGGTTGTCACGCCACTGTACCGCCAACCCCGCGCGCTGGAGGATGTCGAGCAGACCTTCGCGGTTCTTCGCCACGCGGGCGTCGTAGTCTTTGCGCGGCATGCCGGAGAACATGCAGGGCACCGAAACAGCGGTCTCGGTCCCGCAGGAGTGGACGTCGGTAAAGCTCAACAGGCCCTGCTCCTTGCTCAATTGTGGGGTAGTGTCGCGGGCATAGCCGAGCAGGCCGAAGTTTTCCGCCCGGGCACTCTCACCGACCACCAGCACTGTCAACGACTTGCGCTGGTGCCGCTGCCAGGCCGCATCACGGCGGGCGTCCTCGCCATAGCGCTGGAAAGGTCGGGTAGCCGTGCCCACTTGCTCGCTGGCATAGCCGATGGAAGCCCCAACGATGTTGCTCGGTGTAAGCATCAAGCGCAGTTCATGGTGATTACGAAACAACGAGGCCAGGCCCTGGTAATTGACCAGCGCCACTGAGCCCAAGGCCGCGACACAGGCACCACTGACCACCAGCTTGCCCAACAGCTCGCGGTGCCAGGGGCGATAGGCGATCCTGGCTTTCCACACCAACAGCGATGGCAGCACCCCCAGCAAAAATAAATAAACGGCAAACTTCAGTGAAAGCAGGTCGCGCACTTCCGCGACATTGGTTTCGGCCACGTTGCGGAACATGCCGGCATCAATAAGCACACCGTATTGATTCATAAAGTAAGCGACACTTGCGCCACTGATGAACAGCACAATCAATACCGGTTTCAATACATAACGAAACGCGAGCAATGTGAGTATGAGATTGAAGGCGAACAGCATCAGCACGGCAAACGCCAGGCTCAACCAGAGCCCCACCATACCCGGCGGCACGATGGACTCAAGGTGTTCCCACAGCATGGTATTGAAGCCGATCAACAGGTACAGGCTGGCCAGCAACGTGACCCATTCGGTGCGCAGGGATCTGAGTTTGAGCATGAGCGTTCGCAACAAGAGTTGATCAGCGGCCAACCCGCCCGGACGGGCAGGTTGGAAAGTTGGCCGAACTCTAGAAAGCCTAGCATCAATTTTTTGTGAAAAAGACGCCAACAATTGGTGGGCCAGCGTCTTTCATTAATTAAATGAATGTCATTCAGCTGCCATTCAGCCAGGCAGGCGAAGTTTGGCGTACGGCTCGCGGTCGATGTCCAGGACTTCGACGCACAACTGAATGTCCAGCCCAGGCTGGGCCGGGATCGCCTCGCGCAGCACCTCGAGCAGGCTGTTCGACAACTGCTGTTTCACCTGCTGCGTACGCCCACTGAGGATCGCCAGGCGCACGTGGGCGAAGGCCCGTTCGGCCGGGGCGGTACCGACCCGGTATTGGGCAAAGGCCTGGGCGCGGCTCTTGATGTCCAGCTCTTCGGCGAACTGGCCACTGCCGACCAGGGCGTGGTTCAGCCGCAGCAGCAGCACATCGACATTGAGGTCGCGCAGATTGTCGCTGTATTCCAGGTTCAGGTGAGGCATGGCGCAGGTTCCGTTCACGCAGGGGGAGGCGACAGCCTAACCCAGTCCCGCACTACGGCAAAGGCGACTATCCTCTTGGTTCAGGCTCGTTTACCAACCCTGAGAGAGGTGAAGAAATGCCAGTTCCGCATGATTTGCTCGCAGACCTGCACGTGACGGCCGACCAGTTCCAGGCCCTGATCGACAAGAACCAGGACCTGCACAAGCTGCACAAGGAATACAACGCCAAGGACAAGGAAGTGCTCGCCGCCGAAGGCAATGCCACCGGCGACGACACCGTAAACCGCCTGCGCAAGGAGCGGGTGCTGATCAAGGACAAGATCGAACGCATCGTCCACCCACCAAAATCCTGATTCCCCAACCGACGCTATCGCGGGGCACGCCCGCTCCCAGGTACCGCGCAGACGCCAAGGCATACGCGGCCATCGCGGGAACGGGCTTGTTCCGCGATGACGTCGACAGCCCTTACGCGCAAGCCATCAGCGCACCCTCCAGATCCTCGATCAGATCGCGGTAATCCTCGATCCCGATCGACAGCCGCAGCAGGTTCTCACTGATCCCCATAACGCCCTTCTGCTCCGGGCTCAGGGAGTTGTGCGACATGCTCCAGGAGTGGTTGATCATGCTCTCCACACCGCCCAGCGAGTCGGCCAGGACGAAGATCGACAGCGCCTCGACCAGGCGGTTGACCGCGGCCCGGTCGCCCTTGATGCGCAACGCCACCACCGCGCCGCCCGTGCGCATCTGGCGTTTGCACAGTTCATGCTGCGGGTGGCTTTCCAGGCCAGGGTAGTAGACCTGCTCGACCTGCGGATGCTGTTCGAGGAACTGCGCCACACGCAGGGCGTTGGCGCTCTGGCGCTCCATGCGCACATCGAGGGTCTTCAGCCCGCGCAATGCCAGGTAGCAGTCGAACGGCCCCTGGATCGCGCCGACCGCCATGCTGATCTTGCGCAGGCGCCCCAGCAACTCGCGGTTGGCCGCCACCACAACGCCACCGGTGAGGTCTGAGTGGCCACCGATGTACTTGCTGGCCGAGTGCATCACCAGGTCCACACCCAGGGTGATCGGTTGCTGGTTCCACGGCGAACAGAAGGTGTTGTCAATGCAGGTCATCACCCCCCGCTCACGGGCCAGTTCGCAGACCGCCTTGATGTCCACCAGGTGCAGCAGCGGGTTGGTCGGCGACTCGATCCAGATCAGCTGGGTCTCGGGGCGGATCGCCGCAGCCACCGCCTCGATGTCGTTGAGGTCGACGTAGGTGGTGGTCAGGCCCGAGGTGCGTCCACGGTAGTCTTCCAGCAGGCGGAAGGTGCCGCCGTAGACGCCATTCATCACCACCACGTGGGCATCCTTGGACAGCAACTCGAGCACCGTGGCGGTGGCGCTGACGCCCGAGGCGCAGGCGACCGCGCCGACGCCCTCCTCCAGTGCGGCCACGCAGGTCTCGTAGGCGTGCCGGGTAGGATTGCTGACCCGGCTGTAGGCATATTCGGGGTTGTCGTCCAGGCCGCGTTTGATGAACGAGCTGGAGGTGACGATGGCCGGGAAGATGGCATTGTCGGCAACACTGGATTGCTCACCGGCATGGATGGTGCGGGTGGCGAAATTGCGCGGTTTGTCGGACATGGTCGGGTCCATTGCCTGAGGGTTGAAAACCGCCACTATCTCATATCCACCACCCCCAGGCGCCAGTGGAACATTGCCGTCGACCCAGCGGCCAAAACGGTTCCATCGTTCCCGGCAAGCGGCTACTCTCGGAAAACTTTTCCCGCAACCGGCGACATGACGTCATGGACAGTTTCGACCAGCACATCCTCACCCTGCTCCAACGCGACGCCTCGCTGTCCCTCAAGGACCTGGCCGAAGCGGTCAACCTGTCCACCACACCGTGCTGGAAACGGGTCAAGCGCCTGGAAGAGGAAGGCTACATCCGCAGCCGCGTCGCCCTGCTCGATCCCGAGCGCCTGGGCCTGGGCCTTACGGTGTTCGTCCAGCTCAAGACCCAGCGCCACGACAGCGCCTGGCTGGCGCAGTTTGCCGCCACGGTGACGGCATTCGAGGAAGTGATGGAGGTGTATCGCATGTCCGGCGACTGGGACTACATGCTGCGGGTGGTGGTGGGCGACATCGCTGCCTACGACCGCTTCTACAAGAAGCTGATCACCAGCACCGACGGGCTGTCGAACATCACCTCGAGTTTTGCCATGGAGCAGATGAAGTACACCACGGCGTATCCGGTGGGGCGCTGAAATGGTCGCTGGCAGGACCGGTCTCCCCCCCGGCAAGCCGGCTCCCCCCCGACCGCGTCCACCTCAAGCCAAACGATATCCTTGTGGGAGCTGGCTTGCCAGCGATGAGGCCGACCCTGTCAGTCAGCCAGGGTAGCCTCGATCCGATTCCCCGCCCTCGCCTTCTCCAACTTGATCGCCACGAACTTCGAGGTTGGTGTGTAGGTCCCCTCACCGTAGCTTTCCAGCGGCACCAACGGATTGGTCTCCGGGTAATACGCCGCCGCCTGACCTTCAGGTACGTCATATGCCACCAGGCGGAAGCCCGACACCCGCCGCTCACGGCCATCCTCCCATAGCGACACCAGGTCCACGTGCTCACCCGGCTCGAAGCCCAGGCGGCGTATGTCGGCCTCGTTGACAAACACCACCTCGCGCAGGCCGAACACCCCACGGTAGCGGTCATCCAGCCCGTATAGGGTGGTGTTGTACTGATCGTGGGAGCGCAGGGTCTGCAGGATCAGATCTGGCTTGTCACCACGGGCCAGCACGGTCGCGTTGACCAGATGCTCCGGCAACTGACTCGGTATGAAACGCGCCTTGCCGGTGGCGGTGCGGAAGTTGCGTTCGGCGGCCTGGTTGCCCAGGTGGAACCCACCGGGATGCTGTAGGCGGGCGTTGAAATCGGCGAAGCCGGGAATCACGTCGGCGATCATGCTGCGGATGCGGCCATAGTCGGCAATCGCGTAGTCCCAATCGATGGGCCGGTTGCCAAGGGTGGCCTTGGCCATGCCAGCAACGATCGCCGGCTCCGAACGCAACTGCGCTGATCGTGGCTTCAGCTGCCCATGGGAAATATGCACCATGCTGAAAGTGTCCTCCACGGTGACGCCCTGCGGCCCCTCGGCCTGGATGTCGATCTCGGTGCGGCCCAGACACGGCAAGATCAGCGCATCGCGCCCGGTAACCAGGTGCGAGCGATTGAGCTTGGTGGAGACCTGCACGGTCAGCTCGCAGTTGCGCAGTGCGGCGTGGGTCCGCGGGGTGTCGGGCGTCGCCTGGGCGAAGTTGCCGCCCAAGCCGATGAACACCTTGGCCCGACCTTCTTCCATAGCCTGGATCGCCAGCACGGCGTTGTGACCGTGGGCACGTGGCACTTTGAAGTGGAAGCGCTTCTCGAGGGTGTCGAGCCAGGCAGCGCTGGGCTTCTCGTCGATGCCCATGGTGCGGTCGCCCTGCACGTTGCTGTGGCCACGCACTGGCGACAGGCCAGCGCCGGGCTTGCCGACGTTGCCGCGCAGCAGCTGCAGGTTGACGATTTCCTGCACGGTGGGCACCGAGTGGCGGTGCTGGGTGACGCCCATGGCCCAGCACATGATGACCCGCTCGGCCTTGCGGTACATGCGCGCGGCCAGCTCGATCTCAGCCTTGTTCAGGCCCGACTGCTCGACGATATGTTCCCAGGGTGTGGCGTCCACCACAGCCAGGTAGGCCTCGACGCCACTGGTGTGCTCAGCGATGAAAGCGTGATCGAACACCGGCGGCTCGTCGTTCAGCTGCGCTTCGCGTTCCCACTGCAGGAGGAACTTGGCGATGCCGCGCATGGCCGCCATGTCGCCACCCAGCGCCGGGCGGAAGTAGGCGGTATTGGTTGGTTCGGAGCCATTGCTGAGCATCTCGAACGGGTGCTGCGGATGCTGGAAGCGCTCGAGCCCGCGCTCTTTGAGCGGGTTGAAGCAGACCACCTGGGCACCACGCTTGACCGCCTCGCGCAGCGGTTCGAGCATGCGCGGGTGGTTGGTGCCGGGGTTCTGGCCAATCACGAAGATCGCATCGGCCAGCTCCAGGTCATGGAACACCACCGTGCCCTTACCCACGCCAAGGGTTTCGGCCATGCCCACGCCGCTGGCCTCGTGACACATGTTCGAGCAGTCGGGGAAATTGTTGGTGCCGTAGGCACGCACGAACAACTGGTAGAGGAACGCCGCCTCGTTGCTGGCCCGGCCCGAGGTGTAGAACTCGGCCTGGTCGGGCGAAGCGAGGCCGTTCAGATGCCGGGCGACCAGGGCGAACGCCTCGTCCCAGCTGATCTCGACGTAATGGTCGGTGGCCGCGTCGTAGCGCATCGGGTGGGTGATGCGGCCTTGGTACTCGAGCCAGTAGTCGGTCTGTTCGAGCAAGGCGCTGACGCTATAGCGGGCGAAGAACGCCGGATCCACCGAGCGACCGGTGGCTTCCCAGTTGACCGCCTTGGCGCCGTTCTCGCAGAACTTGACCATATCGCTTTCCGGCGATTCGCCCCAGGCGCAACCCGGGCAGTCGAAACCACCGTTCTGGTTGGTCTTGAGCATGGCCCGCAGGTTCTTGAAGGCGTTCTCGCTGCCCAGCCAGCTCTTGGTCACGCTCTTGAGCGCGCCCCAGCCGGCGGCCGGCCCCTTGTAGTCCCTGATGTGTTCGTCCTGGCTCATGCTGCGCTTCTCCGCACGGTGTTTTTTCCAGCCTAAGAAGCGCCCCCTGCTGCGTCCAATCGAAATAAATGACGGCGTGATAAACCGTTTCGATCACCGGGCCCAGACCTTGGCCAGCGCGGCCTGCAGCCGTGATAGAGGAGACTGATCGAATGGTCGGGCAAAGCAATTTGACGCCAATGGGCGCAGGTTATAGCTTGAACCTTATCCGCGGCCTTTCGCCGCCCCCAGCCACTTCAATGTCGAGCGCGAACGTGGAAAAGAACCCCCAGGCCCTGATCGACGGTTTCAACCGCAAAGTCGATTACCTGCGGATGTCGGTTACCGACCGCTGCGACTTTCGCTGCGTCTATTGCATGGCTGAAGACATGCAGTTCCTGCCGCGCCAGCAGATTCTCAGCCTCGAAGAGCTGTACCAGGTCGCCGAGCGCTTCGTCGCCCTGGGCACGCGCAAGATCCGCCTGACCGGCGGCGAGCCGCTGGTACGCCAAGGCATCGTCGAGCTCTGCGGGCGCATCGCCGCCCTGCCCGGCCTGCGCGAACTGTGCCTGACCAGCAACGGCTCGCAGCTCGGCCGCCTGGCCCAGCCGCTGTTCGATGCCGGCGTGTCGCGCCTGAACATCAGCCTCGACAGCCTAGACCCCGAGCGTTTCCGCGCCCTGACCCGCACCGGCGACCTTGCGCAGGTGATCGCCGGCATCGACGCCGCCCGCGCCGCGGGCTTTCGCCGCACCAAGCTCAACGCGGTGGTGCTCAAGGGCCGCAACGACCACGAGATCGTCGACCTGGTGCGTTTCGCCATCGACCGCGAACTGGACATCTCCTTCATCGAAGAGATGCCCCTGGGCGTAATCAGCGAGCACGAGCGCGGCGAATCGTTCTGCTCCAGCGACGACGTACGCGCACGCCTGGCCGAGCACTTCACCCTGGTCGAGTCGGCCGAGTCGTCCCAGGGCCCGGCGCGCTACTGGCGCCTGGCCGAGGCGCCCAACACACGGGTCGGTTTCATCTCGCCCCACAGCCACAACTTCTGCGCCACCTGCAACCGCGTGCGCCTGACCGTCGAGGGCCGCCTGTTGCTGTGCCTGGGCAACGAACACTCGGTGGACCTCAAACAGGTCATGCGCCAGCACCCCGGCGACAGCGCCCGCCTGGAAAAAGCCATTCGCGACGCCATGCAGCTCAAGCCCTACCGTCACCACTTCGAAGTGGGCGGCGAGGTGCAGATCCTGCGCTTCATGAACATGACCGGCGGCTGATCGGCCGCCTCTGGAACCGCCTTGATCGTCCACTCACGCCCCGACATGCTGCGCGTGCTGTTCACCCTCAAAGGCTCGATCGTCCAGCGCATCGCCCTGCGCTGCCTGGCGGTGACCTTGCTCGCGGCGCTGATCGTGCTGGTCGAGCGGCACTACCCGGCGCTGTTCTACCCG
Organism: Pseudomonas soli; assembly: GCF_021283165.2. Classification (NCBI taxonomy): domain Bacteria; kingdom Pseudomonadati; phylum Pseudomonadota; class Gammaproteobacteria; order Pseudomonadales; family Pseudomonadaceae; genus Pseudomonas; species Pseudomonas soli. The sequence goes on along the minus strand of NZ_CP128543.1, from coordinate 1,641,558 downwards.
GTCAGCGCCACGCCCTTCACCCTGTTGGGGCTGTCGCTGTCGATCTTCATGAGCTTTCGCAACAACGCCTGCTACGACCGCTGGTGGGAAGGCCGCAAGGCCTGGGGGCGGATGATCATCGAGGTGCGCTCGTTCGTGCGCGAAAGCGTGGCGATCAAGGACGCGGCGCTGCGCGAGGAACTGCTGCGCAGCCTCTGTGCCTTCGCCCATGCCCTCAATGCCCGGCTGCGCAACGAAGACGAGCTCGGCGCCGCCCGCCCCTGGCTGGGCGAGAGGGCGCAGATAGTGACGCACAATGTCTGCGACGGCATCCTGCGCGAGGTGGGCGAACATTGTTCACGGCTGGCGGAGCGTGGAGCGATCAGCGAGTTCCGCTACACCTTGCTGGAGCAGCGCCTGGCCGGCCTGTCGGACGTGCAGGCCACCTGCGAGCGGATCAAGGGTACGCCACTGCCGTTCCCCTACACCCTGCTGCTGCACCGCACCATCTACATCTTCTGCCTGCTGCTGCCGTTCGCCCTGGCCGAACCGCTGGGCTGGCTGGCACCGCTGTTCACCACCATCGTCAGCTACACCTTCTTCGGCCTGGATGCGATCGGCAACGAGCTGGAGGACCCCTTCGGGCGGGATGAGAACGACCTGCCGACCGATGCGCTGGTGCGCACCATAGAGCGTGATGTGCTGTCGGCGCTGGGGCATGAGCCACTGCCACCGGCGTTGGTGCCGGTGGATCATGTGTTGAGTTGAAGTCTCATCGCGGGGCAAGCCCGCTCCCACGCCAGCGTGTGTGCTGAAATAAGATCGGCGTGGGAGCGGGCTTGCCCCGCGATGGAGCCCTGAGGTCAACCGCGGCTTTCGCAGGCCCCGATCGGCTTCAGGTGCGGGACGAAGTTGCACGGCCGGTGCCGCGCATCCAGCTGCTCGGCCAGGATCCCCTCCCATGCCGTGCGGCAGGCGCCGGTCGAGCCCGGCAGGCAACACACCAGGGTACCGTTGGCCATGCCGGCCAGGGCCCGGCTCTGCACGGTCGAGGTACCGATATCGAGAATCGACAAGGCGCGGAACAACTCACCGAACCCGTCGATGCGCTTGTCCAGCAGGCAGTCCACCGCTTCCGGCGTGCTATCGCGGCCAGTGAAACCGGTACCGCCGGTAATCAGCACCACTTGCACCTGTTCGTCTGCGATCCAGGTGGCGACCTGGGCGCGGATCTTGTACAGGTCGTCCTTGAGCAGCTCGCGCGCCACCAGGCGGTGGCCCACGCCGACGGCGCGGCTGGCCAGCAGCTCGCCGGAGGTATCGTTCTCGAAGGTGCGGGTGTCGCTGACGGTCAGCACCGCGATGTTCAGCGGTACGAACACCGCGTCCGGTTTCACGCTCATGGCCTTTGCTCCAGGATTGGCTTGGCGGCCACGTTAGAGAGAAGCCCCGGTAGCGTCCAATCGATAGAGCGTACCGGGTGATCGACGGTTTCTATCGCCTGCCCGCCACGGGCCGACGAATTTGTCAGCAATGATTAGCCAGGTGCTTCACTCTTGGTTAAGGTCTACCCACCCCGCAACTCAGGCCGCACCATGGACATCAAACAGCTCAAGTTCCTCATCGCCCTCGACCAGACCCGCCACTTCGGCCAGGCCGCGGCGCTGTGCCACATCACCCAGCCGACCCTGTCCATGCGCCTGCGCAACCTCGAAGACGAACTCGACCTGGTGCTGGTCAAGCGCGGCCAGCGCTTCGAAGGCTTCACCGAAGCCGGCGAACGTATTCTGGCCTGGGCCCGCACCCTGCTTGCCGCCCACGACGGCCTGCAGGCCGAGGCTGCCAGCTGCCGGGGCCAGGTGGTCGGCAGCCTGCGCCTGGGTACCGTGCCGCTGGCCAGCTTCAACCCCATGCAACTGCTAATGCCGTTGCGCGCAAAGTACCCCGAGCTGCATTTCCAGCTGTCATCGCTGAGCTCCGAGCAGGTGATCGACGGCCTGAGCCGCAACCAGCTCGACCTGGGCATCTGCTACCTCGACCAGGTCAACACCAGCTTCTTCGAAGTGATCGAACTGAGCATCACCACCATGGGCCTGCTGCACGACACCCGGCACTTCCAGTTCGAGGCCGACAGCCTGCACTGGGAAGACCTCGGCGACCTGCCGCTGGGCCTGCTGAGCAAAGGCATGCACTACCGCCAATCCCTCGACCTGAGCTTCCGCAGCCGCGGCCTTACGCCCAACGCCGTGCTCGAGAGCGACTCGACCTTCCAGCTGATCCAGGCGATCAACACCGGCGTGTGCTGCGCGATCATGCCACTGGACTGCGGCCTGGAAGAGCTCAGCCAGCACATGCGCATCATTCCCGTGCAAGAGGCGAGCATCCACAGCCCGGTCGGCCTGCTGCTGCGCCGCAGCGAGCCACGCTCGGCCATCGCCGAGCAGTGTTTCGACGAAGCCCGCGCCCTGTTTCAAGCTTCCTGAGCCGTCGCTTGACGGTACTGGCGCGGGGTAAACCCGGTCAGTTGCCTGAACTGCCGGCTGAACGCGCTGTGGTCGGTGTAGCCACAGCGCAGCGCCACCTCGATGATCGGCAGGTCGCTGTGCAGCAGGTGGTGCGCATGTTCCAGGCGGGCCTTGTGGATCATCTGCCGGGGGGTGAGGTGGAACACCCGCTTGCAGTAGCGCTCCAGTTGCGCAACCGAGATGCCGGCGATGCGCGTCAGCTCGCCCATGCTGATCGGCTGGTGGAAATGCGCGCGGATATGCGCGTCCACAGCGGCCAGGCGCTGGTAGGCGGGGTGGGTGTCGGCGGCTGACTGCAGGTCGACCGAAATACCCACCAGGCCGATGATCGCCCCCGCCGCGTCATACAGCGGGCGTTTGTGGGTCAGGCACCAGCCCGGTTCGCGGCTGCCGTACAGGTGCAGCTCGAGCTGGTCCTCCAGCACCTGGTCCTGCTCCAGCACCCGGCGATCCTGCTCGGTGTAGCCAGGGCCCAGGCGCGCCGGGAACACCTCGGCGCTGGTCTTGCCCAGCAGCGGTTGCAGGCGTTTCAAACCGCAGCGCTGGACCAGCGTGCGGTTTGCCAGCACATAGCGGGCGTGGTCGTCCTTGATGAAGATCGCCGCATTGGCGATGACGTCCAGCATCGGCAGCAGCCAGACCACGCCGGTCAGCAAGGCTTCGAGGGATTCGGGGCGGTGCTGGTCGAGGTGCTGGTACAGGGCAGTCAACGGTTGCTCGGACATGCGGTTATCTCTAGTGGTTCTGGCGCCCTGCAAGCCTAGTCAGCAGCCCCCTCCGAGCGCCAGCACTTGCTCCCGACTATGCCGATTTCGTCACCCACCTTGCAGAAAACCATCAAGAACCGAGCCCCCGATCGGTCCACTCTATGCCCCACGCAAGCCGCCCCACGACCTACAAGAACGCGGCGCATGCCGCCGCATCGTGACATCAGACCTGCCTATCCAAAACCTACAAGAAGGCGCCCCCATGTCAGGCAAATTCAAAAAACAGCTGTCACTGCTGGACCTCACCTTCATCGGCCTAGGTGCCATCTTCGGCTCGGGCTGGCTGTTCGCCGCCAGCCACGTCTCGGCCATCGCCGGGCCGGCCGGCATCCTCTCCTGGTTCCTCGGCGGTTTCGCCGTGCTGCTGCTGGGCATCGTCTACTGCGAGCTCGGCGCCGCCCTGCCACGGGCCGGCGGCGTGGTGCGCTACCCGGTGTACTCCCACGGCCCACTGCTCGGCTACCTGATGGGTTTCATCACCCTGATCGCCTTCTCCAGCCTGATCGCCATCGAGGTGGTCGCCTCGCGCCAGTACGCCGCGGCCTGGTTCCCGGCCTTGACCAAGGCCGGCTCCAGCGACCCGACGGTGCTTGGCTGGCTGGTGCAGTTCGCGCTGCTCGGGCTGTTCTTCCTTCTCAACTACCGCAGCGTGAAGACCTTCGCCAAGGCCAACAACCTGGTCAGCGTGTTCAAGTTCATCGTGCCGCTGCTGGTGATCGGCGTACTGTTCACCTTCTTCAAGCCGGAGAACTTCGAGGTCCAGGGCTTCGCCCCGTTCGGCCTGTCCGGGGTGGAGATGGCGGTGTCGGCCGGCGGCATCATCTTCGCCTACCTGGGCCTGACCCCGATCATCTCGGTGGCCAGCGAGGTGAAGAACCCGCAGCGCACCATCCCCATCGCGCTGATTCTCTCGGTGCTGCTGTCCACCGCGATCTATGCCCTGCTGCAACTGGCGTTCCTCGGCAGCGTGCCGACCGAGATGATCGCCAACGGCTGGGCCGGGGTGACCAAGGAACTGGCCCTGCCCTACCGTGACATCGCCCTGGCCCTGGGCGTCGGCTGGCTGGCCTACCTGGTGGTGGCCGACGCGGTGATCTCGCCCAGCGGCTGCGGCAACATCTACATGAACGCCACCCCGCGAGTGATCTACGGCTGGGCGCAGACCGGCACCTTCTTCAAGTACTTCACCCGCATCGACGAGCAATCCGGCATCCCGCGCCCGGCGCTGTGGCTGACCTTCGCCCTGGCGGTGTTCTGGACCCTGCCGTTCCCGTCGTGGGAGGCGCTGATCAACGTGGTCTCCGCCGCGCTGGTGCTGAGCTACGCCGTAGCCCCGGTGTCCGTGGCCGCCCTGCGTCGCAGCGCCCCGGACATGGCCCGGCCGTTCCGGGTCAAGGGCATGGGCGTGCTCGGCCCGCTGTCGTTCATCATCGCCGCGCTGATCGTCTACTGGTCGGGCTGGAACACCGTGTCCTGGCTGCTGGCGCTGCAGATCGTGATGTTCGTGCTGTACCTGCTGTGCCGCCGTTTCGTGCCTACCGAACACCTGTCGCTGGGCCAGCAGGTGCGCTCGTCGGCCTGGCTGATCGGCTTCTACGCCGTGACCATTTTCCTCTCCTGGCTGGGCAGCTTCGGTGGCCTGGGCGTGATCGGCCACCCGCTGGATACCGTGGTCGTGGCTGCCAGTGCCCTGGGCATCTACTACTGGGGCGCCGCCACCGGCGTGCCGGCGCGGCTGGTGCGCCTCGATGGCGACGATGAAAGCGAAGCCAGCAGCGAAACCCATGCCGGCCGACAGCCCGCCGCTGTCGCCTCCTGACCCACTACACAATGGACACGCTGATGAAACAGGTTCATGTCATCGACTCCCACACCGGCGGCGAACCGACCCGCCTGGTGATGAAGGGCTTCCCGCCACTGCACGGCCACAGCATGGCCGAGCAGCGCGACGAACTGCGCGAGCTGCACGACCACTGGCGCCGCGCCTGCCTGCTGGAGCCGCGCGGCAACGACGTGCTGGTGGGCGCGCTGTACTGCCCCCCGGTGTCCGCGGATGCGACCTGCGGGGTGATCTTCTTCAACAACGCCGGCTACCTGAACATGTGCGGTCACGGCACCATCGGCCTGGTCGCTTCGCTGCGCCACCTCGGCCTGATCGAACCTGGCGTGCACAAGATCGATACACCGGTCGGCCAGGTCAGTGCCACCTTGCATGACGACGGCTCCGTCACTGTCGGCAACGTGCCGTCCTACCGCTACCGCCGGCAGGTCGCGGTGCAAGTGCCTGGGCATGGCCAGGTGCATGGCGACATCGCCTGGGGCGGCAACTGGTTCTTCCTGGTCTCCGACCACGGCCAGCGTATCGAGCTGGACAACCGTGAAGCCCTCACCGACTACACCTGGGCCCTGCTCAAGGCCCTCGAGGCCCAGGGCATCACCGGCGAACACGATGCCCCGATCGACCATGTCGAACTGTTCGCCGACGACGCCAACGCCGACAGCCGCAACTTCGTCATGTGCCCCGGCAAGGCCTACGACCGCTCGCCCTGTGGTACCGGCACCAGCGCCAAGCTGGCGTGCCTGGCCGCCGACGGCAAGCTCGCCGAAGGCCAGACCTGGGTCCAGGCCAGCATCACCGGCAGCCGCTTCCAGGGCCGCTACGAACGCGACGGCGAACGCATTCGCCCGTTCATCACCGGCCGCGCCCACATGACCGCCGACAGCACCCTGCTGATCGACGAACAGGATCCGTTCGCCTGGGGCATCTGACCCCATTCATTTCCCACTGAATACCGCCAGGAGTGACAACAATGACCGACAACATCTTCACCGGCACCATGCCCGCCCTGATGACCCCCTGCACCGCCGAGCGCAAGCCGGACTTCGACGCCCTGGTGCGCAAGGGCCGCGAACTGATCGACGCCGGCATGAGCGCGGTGGTGTACTGCGGCTCGATGGGCGACTGGCCGCTGCTGACCGAGGCCGAGCGCCAGGAAGGCGTGGCGCGCCTGGTGGCCGCCGGCATCCCGACCATCGTCGGCACCGGCGCGGTGAACACCCGCGAAGCCGTATCCCATGCCGCCCACGCCGCCAAGGTTGGTGCCGCCGGCCTGATGGTCATCCCTCGCGTGCTGTCCCGTGGTGCCTCGCTGATCGCCCAGAAGCACCACTTCTCGGCGATCCTCGCTGCCGCGCCGAAGCTGCCGGCGGTGATCTACAACAGCCCCTACTACGGCTTCGCCACCCGCGCCGACTTGTTCTTTGAGCTGCGCCGCGAGTACCCGAACCTGATCGGTTTCAAGGAGTTCGGCGGTGGCGCCGACCTGCGCTACGCCGCCGAGCACATCACCTCCCAGGACGAGGCTGTGACCCTGATGGTGGGCGTCGACACGCAAGTGGTGCATGGCTTCGTCAACTGCAACGCCACCGGCGCCATCACCGGCATCGGCAACGCGCTGCCCCGCGAAGTGCTGCAGCTGGTCAGCCTGAGCAAGCGCGCCGCCAAGGGCGATGCCAAGGCCCGACGCCAGGCCCGGGAGCTGGAAGCAGCGCTGGCGGTACTGTCGTCGTTCGATGAAGGCTGCGACCTGGTGCTGTACTACAAGCACCTGATGGTGCTCAACGGCGACACCGAGTACCGCCTGCACTTCAACGAAACCGACGCCCTCAGCGACGCCCAGCGCAACTATGCCGAGCAGCAGTACGCGCTGTTCCGCAGCTGGTACGCCAGCTGGTCGGCCGAGCAGAACATCGCCTGATAACGAGGACACTGGTGGGAGCGGGCTTGCCCCGCGAAGCAGGCGACGCAGTACCTGGCACCGGATTGGTCGGTGTTCGCGGGGCAAGCCAGCTCCCACGCCCTCCGCTCCCATACTTGATTCCAAAGGACGCCCCATGACCCTGACAGGCAACCTGCTGATCGGCCAGCGTGCCGTGCCCGGCAACCGCGAAACAATCCGCGCCATCGATCCGAGCAGCAACCAGGCCCTGGAACCCGCCTATGCCGGCGCCAGCAGCGAACAGATGGCTCAGGCCTGCACCCTGGCCTGGGCGGCATTCGATACCTACCGCGAAACACCTCTCGAACAACGCGCCGGTTTTCTCGAAACCATCGCCGAACAGATCGAAGCCCTGGGCGATGCGTTGATCGACCGCGCCCACGCCGAGACCGGCCTGCCCAAGGCCCGCCTGCTGGGTGAACGTGGCCGCACCTGTGCCCAGCTGCGCACCTTCGCCCGGGTGGTACGCGCCGGTGAGTGGCTGGATGTGCGCGTGGACAATGCCCTGCCCGAGCGCCAGCCGCTGCCCCGCCCGGACCTGCGCCAACGCCAGGTGGCCCTGGGCCCGGTGGCGGTGTTTGGCGCCAGTAACTTCCCGCTGGCCTTCTCGGTAGCCGGCGGCGACACCGCCTCGGCACTGGCCGCGGGCTGCCCGGTGGTGGTCAAGGCCCACGGCGCCCACCCCGGCACCAGCGAACTGGTTGGCCTGGCCGTGGCCCGGGCAGTCGCGCAGTGCGAACTGCCCGAAGGCGTGTTTTCCCTGTTGTACGGCGCGGGCCGTGAACTAGGCATCGGCCTGGTCACTGATCCACGTATCAAGGCGGTCGGCTTCACCGGTTCGCGCAGCGGTGGCCTCGCCCTTTGCCAGGCGGCCCAGGCGCGCCCGGAGCCGATCCCGGTCTATGCCGAAATGAGCGCTATCAACCCGGTGTTCCTGTTCGATGGCGCCTTGCGCTCGCGCAGTGAAACCCTGGCGCAAGGCTTTGTCACTTCGCTGACCCAAGGCGCCGGCCAGTTCTGCACCAATCCCGGGCTGGTGGTCGCCCGGCAGGGCCCGGCCCTCGAGCACTTCCTGGTTGTCGCCAGCGCCCATGTTGGCCAAGCGGCGGCGCAGACCATGCTCACCCCGGCTATCGCCAATGCCTATGCTGACGGCGTGGCAGCACTGAGCGAGAACCAAAACGCCCGCTGCGCGGCGAACAGCCTGCCGGCGCAGGGGCCGAACCAGTGCCAGGCTCAGTTGTTCGTCACCACCGCGCAGGCGTTTCTTGCCGACCCTACGCTGCAAGCCGAAGTGTTCGGCGCCGCCTCGCTGGTGGTGGCATGCGCCAACGATGAGCAAATCCGCCAGGTGGCCGAGCATCTGGAAGGCCAACTGACCGCCACCCTGCACCTCGACGAGGCCGATCTGGACAGCGCCCGCCGCCTGCTGCCAACCCTCGAACGCAAGGCCGGGCGGATCCTGGTCAATGGCTGGCCGACCGGGGTCGAGGTCAGCGACGCCATGGTCCATGGCGGCCCGTTCCCGGCCACCTCGGACGCCCGCAGTACCTCGGTGGGCACTGCGGCGATCCTGCGCTTCCTGCGCCCGGTGTGCTACCAGGACTTCCCCGACGCCCTGCTGCCCGGGGCATTGCAGCAGGCCAATCCGCTGCACCTGCGGCGGCTGCTCGATGGCCAGCGGGAAGCCTGAACCATGACCGCCACTGACACGGACATCGCCGTGGTCGGCGCCGGCATCGTCGGCGTCGCCTGCGCCCTGCAGCTGGCACGCCAGGGCCGCCGGGTGCTGCTGATCGATCGCCAGGCACCGGGCCATGGCGCTTCGTATGGCAACGCCGGGCACCTGGCCACCGAGCAGGTGTTTCCCATCGCCGACCTGTCGATCCTCAAGCGCCTGCCGGCGATGTTGCTGGACCCGATGGGCCCGCTGCGCCTGGACTGGAAGTACCTGCCGCGCGCCCTGCCCTGGTTCACCCGGCTGCTGCTGAACCTGCGCCCGGCGCCGTTCCAGCGCAGCGTGGCCGGCATTCGGGCGTTGAATGAAAACAGCCTTGGCGCCTGGCAACGGCTGCTCGCATCCATCGACCGCAGCCCCTTGCTCAAGGAAGACGGGTCGCTGCTGGTGTTCGAACGCCACGAATCGCGCCAGGTCCTCGCGGCGTTACGCGCCCGCATGCAGGCACAGGGCGTACCCGTGGACCTGTGGTCGGCAGAGGCAGTGAGCGAAGCGGCGCCGCAGTTGAGCCCGTCGATCCTGGGTGGCCTGTTCTTCCCGCGTACCGGTCACTTCCTCGACCCCTATCATGTGGTCTGCGAAATGTTCAGCGCCGCAAAGGCCGGCGGCGTACGCTTTCTTCGCGCCGAGGTCAGTGGCGGTCGGGTGCATGGCCAGGGCGTCAGCCTTGCCAGCGACCAGGGCCCCCTCGAGGCCAGCCAGGTGTTGATCAGTGCCGGCGCCCACTCGGCCAAGCTCACCGCCACCCTGACCGGCCGGCGGGTGCCCCTGGATACCGAGCGCGGCTACCACCTGATGCTACCGGCGGAGCAGCAGCGCCTGCCGTTTGCCGTCACCTCGCTGGAGCGCAAGTTCATCATGACGCCCATGGCCGACGGCCTGCGCCTGGCCGGCACGGTGGAGTTCGCCGGGCTCGAGGCGCCGCCGAGCATGCAGCGGGCTTGGCAACTGCACAGGTTGAGCAAGGGGTTGTTTCGGCGCGAGCTGGATGCCGAGGGGGCGACACCGTGGATGGGGTTCCGGCCTTCGCTGCCGGATTCGCTGCCGGTGATCGACCGGGTGGCCGATGGCAAGGTGTTGCTGGCATTCGGGCACCAGCATTTGGGGTTGACCCAGGCGGCGGTGACGGCGGAATGGATGGGGCGGTTGGTAAATGGCGAAGACTGCCCGCAAATCAGCGCCTATCGATTGAGCCGGTTTTGAAACGGGGGCCGCGTGGCGGCCCCTGCCTCACTCAGCGATAACGCTCGAGCCAGTGCGCATAAGGCGCTGGCAAGGTCCACGAAGCCTTGTCCACGCCCAGGGCCTTGGCAGCGGCATACGGCCAGTGCGGGTCAGCCAGGTGCGCACGCCCTACCGAAACCAGGTCCAGCTGGTTGGCCTGCAGCGCGCCTTCGGCCAGCTCCGGGGTGCCGAAGCCCCAGGCCGAGGTCACCGGCAGCTTGGCCTCGCGACGCACACGTTCGGCGATCGGGCCCATGAACGCCGGCCCCCACGGGATGTTGGTCTCGGGAATGGTAAAGCCAACGCTGACGCTCAGCAGGTCCAGGCCACCGGCCTTGAACCGGCGCGCCAGTTCGATGGATTCCTGCAGGGTCTGCTCGTCACGGCCGTCATACTCCAGCACGCCGAAGCGAGCGGTCAGCGGCAGGTTCTCCGGCCACACCTCACGCACGGCGGCCAGGGTTTCCAAAAGGAAGCGCGTGCGATTGTCGAAGCTGCCGCCGTAGGCATCGGTGCGCTGGTTGGAATGCTCGGAGAAAAAGCTCTGGCCCAGATAACCATGAGCAAAATGCAGCTCGATCCATTCGAAACCGGCATCGCGGGCACGCCGTGCGGCATCGACGAAGTCTTGCTTGACCCGGGCGATATCGTCCAGGGTCATGGCCTTCGGCACTTTCGGCAGGTGGGCGCCGAAGGCGATGGCGGACGGGGCGATGGTGTCCCAGCCACGGGCATCGTCGACGGCGATGTGGTCGTCACCTTCCCAGGGGCGGTTGGCGCTTGCCTTGCGCCCGGCGTGGGCGATCTGGATGCCCGGCACGGAACCGGCGGCCTTGATCGCTTTGACCACCGGCACGAACGCCTGGGCCTGGGTGTCATTCCAGATCCCGGCGCAGCCGGGGGTGATGCGCCCTTCCGGGGACACCGCGGTGGCCTCGACCACCACCAGGCCGGCGCCACCACGGGCCAGGCCCGCATAATGCACCTGGTGCCAGTCATTGATCAGGCCATCTTCGGCCATGTACTGGCACATCGGCGGAATGGCGATGCGGTTGCGCAGGTTGACGTCTTTGAGGGCGTAGGGTTCGAACAATGCGGCCATGAGGTAACTCCAGGGATGGGGTTGGATACGATTGTTCGATCATATTCGAACTATGGCAATTTGTGAAACCCCCGTTATCATGTCGACCATGCGAGCCTATACCCACCCCAATCCCGAAGACCTGACGCTGGAGCGCTTGCTCTACGCGCTGAGCGACCCTGTGCGCATGGATATCGTGCGCCGCCTGGCGGGTGTCGCCGAAGCCAGCTGCGGCGAGCTGGACGGCGGCCGGCCCAAGTCGAGCATGTCCCATCACTTCCGTGTATTGCGTGACTCGGGGCTGGTGTACACCCGCAATGTCGGTACCACGCACATGAACTCGTTGCGCAGCGATGAGCTCGAAAGCCGTTTTCCAGGGTTGCTGGGCAGCATTCTCGAACAACGTTGAACCCCTGCCTGCCGCCGGCGGGGCTGTTTCTCTCGATTATCCAGACACAAAAAAACCACGAGGCCGCCAGGGGCGATCCTCGTGGTTGGTGTTGCCGGGCAAGCCCGGCCAACATGGGCCTTACAGCGCCATGTCGTTCGCAGGCTTGCTCTCGACCGGCGCGCCTGGGGCAGCGGTGGTCTTGACGCTCTGATCGAGCACCGGCGGCTTCTCAAGTTGCAGGACTTCAGCGGTGTAATCCCACTCTTTCTGGGTGGCAGCGGCCGAGTCGTTCAGCTTGGTACCGTAGCTCGGCACGATTTCCTTGATCTTGGCCTGCCATTCAGGGGTGGCGACCTTCTCCTTGAACACGGTTTCGAGCACGTTGAGCATGATCGGCGCGGCAGTCGAGGCACCTGGCGAGGCGCCCAGCAGGCCGGCGATGGTGCGGTCCTGGGAAGCCACGACCTCGGTGCCCAGCTTCAGCACGCCACCCTTCTCTTCGTCACGCTTGATGATCTGCACGCGCTGACCGGCCTGCCAAAGCTTCCAGTCTTCCTTCTTGGCGTTCGGGAAGTAGGTCTGCAGGGCGGCGAAACGGTCGTCGTCGGACTGCATCAGCTGGCCGGCGAGGTACTCGACCAGCGGGTACTGGTCGATGCCGACGCGGGCCATCGGCCAGACGTTGTGGGTGGTGGCGCTGCTCAGCAGGTCCAGGTACGAGCCGTTCTTCAGGAACTTGGTCGAGAAGGTGGCGAATGGCCCGAACAGGATCACGCGCTTGCCGTCCAGCACGCGGGTGTCCAGGTGCGGTACCGACATGGGTGGCGCGCCGGTCGAGGCGATGCCGTAGGCCTTGGCCATGTGCTGCATGGCAACGGTCGGGTTCTCGGTCACCAGGAACGAGCCACCAACCGGGAAGCCTGCGTATTCCTTGGCCTCGGGGATGCCCGACTTCTGCAGCAGCTTCAGCGCGCCGCCGCCGGCACCGATGAACAGGAACTTGGCGTCGGTGGCCGATTCGGTACCGTCCTTCAGGTTCTTGTACTCGACGTGCCAGGAGCCGTCTTCGTTGCGGGTGATGTCCTGCACTTCGGTGGACAGCTTCAGGTCGAAGTTCTTTTTGGTCTGCAGGCTGCCAACGAACTGGCGGGTGATCTCGCCGAAGTTGACGTCAGTGCCGATCGGGGTCCAGGTAACCGCCAGCTTCTGGTTCGGGTCACGGCCTTCCATCATCAGCGGGACCCACTTGGCGATCTGCGCGTGGTCCTCGGAATACTGCATCGGACGGAACAGCGGGCTGGCCTGCAGGGCGTCGTAGCGCTTCTTCAGGAACTTGATGTTGTCATCGCCCCAGACGAAGCTCATGTGCGGAGTGGTGTTGATGAACGAGTGCGGGTTCTTCAGCACGCCCTGGCGTACCTGCCAGGCCCAGAACTGGCGGGAGATCTGGAACGACTCGTTGATCTCGATGGCCTTGGTGATGTTGACCTTGCCGTCTTTGTCTTCCGGGGTGTAGTTCAGCTCGGCCAGCGCGGAGTGGCCGGTACCGGCGTTGTTCCAGCCGTTGGAGCTTTCTTCGGCGACGCCGTCCAGGCGCTCGACCATCTCCATCGACCAGCTTGGCTCCAGCTCGTTGAGCCAGACAGCCAGGGTGGAGCTCATGATGCCGCCGCCAACCAGCAGCACGTCGACTTTCTTGGTGTCGGCAGCGTGCGCTTGCATGAAGCTCGCCGCGACAGCCAGACCCAGCAAGGTCTTGCCAGCTTTCTTGAACATTGATCGATTCCAGTCAGTAGAACGGAGGGTGGGCCTGTGGCTGGCCCAGGTATTCCATGTTCTTCAGCGCAGGCTTGTTGTGATCATTGTTCAGCAGCCAGAGAGACATTGGACGCGCCAGCCTTTGGTCGGATTGACCGACAAGGCTGAAACGATTTACGGATTGTAACCGAATTGCCAGCACAAACAAACGCGGGCCGGGGCGTCAAGACGACAGGTTGCCACGCGACAAGCCACCACGCCCCGGAAAACAAAAACCCCCGGCCACATCCATGGTCGGGGGTCTTGGATCAGGCCGTGAACGGCCGGATCAGGGTAATCCCAAGATTACTGCTGCTGAGGCAGTTTATCGATCGGACCGCAGCCGCCGATGATCTTGGAGATGGAAACCGATGGGTGGAACAGGTAGTCGTACGAGCAGTTCTTAGGCTGGTTGTAGACCTGGCCGGTGCAGCCGGACAGCAGGGCAACGCCCGAAACGACAGCAACAGCGACAGTAGCTTTGATCAGCTTTTTCATAAAAATCCTTTAGTCCATGATCCACCATCAAACGGATGGCGCGCGGATCATACGGAAAAGGGCCGCGCAGTGAAAGCCATTAGTGCAACGCTGGCCCTGGGGTTACATACACTCACAAGTGTCCAGACTAAAACTAAGCCAGTTCAGCCACTGCTTAATCGTTACAGGATCGGTAGTTTGCATCGTCTGCGCCGAGCGGCCTGATCGAAGGCGACCACTTGATGCTTGAACTAGAAGAGGCAATGGAAAGCGCCGAGCTTGAATACGGTATTTTGCGTAGCGATTGGACAAGCCGGCAAGCGATCTCACCGAAATAGGGTTTGCGGCGCTAGTGAATGAAGCTGTTTTTTACAGCGAGGACAAGCAGTTTCCATGGACTGGCAAATGTCGAAATCGTCTCTTCACCGCCGGTTTAAAAAAAAAGCCCGCGCAAGGCGGGCAAAGAAGGGGGGTCGGTTAAATCTGGTGGCTGTAGAACAGCGAGTAGGATTCAATACCGTCGTTGGGCTGCTTGATCCCTGCGTTGGAATAATGAATGGCGCGAAGGCCTACCTTTTGGGTTTCACCAATTTTCAGGCCGGCCCCGAGACGGTCTTCGAAGTTGAACGCCGAGCCGAACTCTTGATCGCCTGCCGCCGTTCCGGAGAATACCGCGACACCAATGCCCGCTTCCACGAACGGTTTAATATGGCCGTTACCGAATTCATAGACAAAGACCGGAGCGAACGAAAGCGAGTGTGCTCCGCCGGAAGCATCACCAGCTTCCCAATAGGTGTAACCCGCGTCCCAGTAGCCAGTCAGGCGCCCTGTGCTCGACTCGAACCAGCTTTTATCCCAGTTAAAACCCAGGCCTGCACGAGCGGTGATGCCGCCTTGGCTCGTCGCGCCAATGGCACCAGATAACTCCGCAGCGCCAGTTGTCGCGGCAAAAAGGGACAGCATCGCCACAGCGATGAATGTTTTCATGATCACGGTCTTCCATGGTTTGTTTACTTAGCTAGCGATCAGAAGCAAAGTGACATCAAAACGTTCAATACTTTTAAATTTTTTTTGTCGCGTCTGCCGGAATGCTTGTAGACGCGGGTGCTCCTGACCGACTCGTCACTTGATTTGCTGAGTGTCCAGCGCCCACCAAACATGCCGAGATGCCACGGCGCCAGCGGCTGATGACAAGCCTCCAGGGCGCGAAGCTGACGTAGGTCGACTATCGCACTCCTTGCTACCCTTCGGCATTCGAGTCGTTCGACAAGGGTCGGTCCAGGTCATCTCTGGCATGTAGCAGTCCAGGGCCCCGACGAGCGCTGTGCTCTCGTCATCGCGCATGTAGACGAAGCGCGCAGGCAACATGTCGCCTTCGGCAGCCCATCGCCGGGCTCAGCCTTGGATCCGGGGGGGCAAGCGGTTGGGTTTTGCCTGCGATGGATCTGGACGCGCCAGGCCTCGCCGCGCTTTTCGTGGTACGCCTCGGCGGGATGACTTCGAATGCTTGGAGGAATATCACCCTCCCCCAAAATGCACCCGGACGAAAAAAGCCCCGAGGGCTATACAGCGCTCGGGGCCTTCAATATGGCGGAGAGATAGGGATTTGAACCCTAGGTACTGTTGCCAGCACAACGGATTTCGAATCCGTTTTCGGCCCTAAATAAATTCTAGTGATTTACGAAAAATCCAATAAAATCAATGCCTTAAACGAATAGTCACACAACAGCACTCCACATGATTTGGGGGATCCATTCCCCCAAAATTCCCCCAAGATCGAGACATTCCTGATACGTGGGCTGCTTAAACCATCAAAATTCAGACCTGTCTTATTGGACGGAGGCCTGCCAAAAGATAAAACGGTCTCAAGCCAGACAGACTGGCCTTCCCTGCCACGTCGCACCGAAAGGTAGATCCATGAACTCCATACATAGCATCCAGTCCCTGCAGTTGCGTCTGATCGAATCAGCATCGGTGAGCGAAAGCTGTGCCAGCGATCTGCTGATGATTTTACGTAAGCTCAGCACAGCCGAGGCCACCAGTGTTGTCGGCATCATCAGTCTGCTCCACAGTGAGGCAGGGGCGTTGAGAAAGATATCCAAGGACATCACGCAGCGTTACGCAGCTTTGTCGGCCTGCTGAGGTCGACGAACGCTGTGTCAAAACTTCCTGACGCTTTCAGATCAACAGGAACGCCCGCCAGGTACGAAGAAAGGTAACTGCTTGGAAGCGAGGTACATTGCCGGGAGCGCCCCCTCATCTCAAACCCAGTTGTTAGCAATTCGCATAATGGCTTGGTAAGACCAGTCCGCAGCGCTCGAACCACACGCTGCCTGCAATCTCCCGGGCAAAACCGCAGGGTGTCAAGGCGACGTCAGAATGACCACATAATTACCTTGTGAGACCTGTTTACCGCCGGCATCAACCAGCGTGTAACGCAGAGTGGTACGGTCAAGTGCGCCAGCGCTGATCACCTGTACAGCCCCCCCTTCGCTTTCCACGCCCTGGACATCAATGTGGCTGCCAAGAGTCCCTGATGGACACTCATCCAGCCGAACCCCCCAATCCCCCGCAGTCCCACGACAGGAAGGCTCAACGATGCTGCCAGTGAACTGCAGCACTCCCGAACTTATATCGCTTTTTGCGTGCACCTGCGCTACCGCCCCCAAGCAGCTCATTGCGCATACCGCAAAGATCTTGATGTTCATTGCTTCACTCCCCAGTGAACCCACTTGCCCTCAGCCTATCCGATAAGTGGTGACAAGCACCGACCAAGGTGTGAGCCCGCTCACAAAGCGGATAACGAAAAGTGGATGCACATCGAGACCTTTTAAGAAACGTCTCAAAGCCGACAGGACTATCAGCTTCTAGCATGGCTCCTGACTACCCCAGTCAGCCTCACCGGAGCCGTTACTTGCCTACACCGCAGCGCTTCCCCTTGTTTTCGCTCAAGGCCGTCCAGGCGCTACTCGCCTCCCTATGCCTGGCGAGTAGTGCCTGGGCGCAGCTCAAGGTCGAAGGCACCCGCTTGATCTACCTTGGACAGGACAGGGAAGCCAGCATCAACGTTGTCAATCGCAGTGGCGAGGAGACCGTCATGCAGAGCTGGGTCAGCGACCCGCAAGGCGGTGACGATATCCCATTCGCTATTGTCCAGCCTCTGACCTTGTTACCCCCGCAAGGCCACCAAATGTTGCGCGTGCTCTATGCAGGTCAGGGCCTACCCACCGATCGAGAGTCGATGTTTTGGCTGAACATCCTCGAAATCCCGCGCAAGTCCGAGCACGCTGACAGCATGCAATTCGCAATTCGACAACGACTCAAGCTCTTCTATCGCCCTACAGAGCTGCAGGGCTCGACCAGCGATGCAGTGCGAAATCTGCAATGGCATCGGCATTCACAGCGTATCGAAATTAGTAACCGAAGTGCCTTTCACCTCTCGCTGGTGGACCTTGCACTCGAAGGCCCTGGCCTCCATCAGCCCTTAACAGATTACGTGCTGCTCCAACCGGGTGCATCAATCACCCTCGACGCGCGCTCACCCGTGCCTGACGGCAGCCGTGTCGCATTCACCGAAATCGCCGACAGCGGTCTGCTGCAAAACCACAGCGCGCCGCTGCCGTAATGACACAGCCACAGGATTCTCCCATGCCACCGATCAGGAAACACCTGTTGGGTCTACTGCTCATTGCCGCTGCATGTCCCACCACCAGCTACGCGCTGGCATGCAAGCTCGACCCGTCCAAAACAGCCGTTTTTAAAGAAGCACTGGGCACCGCGCTGGCTGTTCCAGCCGACGCGCCGGACGGCACCATCATCTGGGAGTCGGAGGAGCGCGCGTTGCCTGTGATCTGTGCGGATGATTACGAGATGGGGTTAGATGAAATCGTCTATTTCTACATCAACCCTGCGAAGGTGAGTGTCGGCCAGGGAATACGAGTGGGTATTCGCTACAAATCACAAGTGATCACCCAAGCCTCGGGGACTATCAGCACAGGCTACAGCTCGTTTTACGGGTGCAACTGGGCCAACTGCACGGGGTGGGACAAAGCGAGATTCACCCTGAATTTCAGTGTCTTCATCGAAAAATTCGGCAAAACGCCAGCCAACGGACAGGCCAGTACCGCCACCGAGTACCGGGTGTTTCAGCTGGACGGCAGGGGCGGCTTGAACCCCAAGCCTAACAGCAACCTGAACTATGTCATCACCGGCATGAACAACATCCGCTTCGTTCCCTGCTCGCCGGAGCTGACCATCACACCGTCCGTGGTCAACTTCCGCCGCGCCCTGACCAGTTCGGCGCAAGTAGGCCAAGTTGCCAGTTCGGCCAACTTCAGCCTCGACCTGATCAGAAACTGCGACACCCCCTACGCGGTCAACGCCCGCTTCACACCCGTCGCCGGTACGGCAAGTGTCATCGACAAGTTACTAGTACCGACCCAGAACACCTCCGTAGGTATCGCGCTGACGCGCCAGGACAGCAATCAGCCAGTCCCATTCGGAGACTGGTTCAAGCTCAGCGACCTGACGACGCCAGGGTTGATCCGGAACGAATTCCGCGCCGACCTTGTCTGGCGTGCCCCGGCAACCCCTGGAGCGTTCGAAGCCTCGGCCCTTGTCGATCTGTTTTTCAAGTAGCCACGGTTTAAGGATCGTCTGATGTCGTACTGCCACCTCCGTATCTAAAGTCGCTTCATGCGACTGAAAACCTACCTGCAGCAGATCAACCCACTGTTCTCCAACCCGGAAGCCGCTCGCCACCTGCTTCGCTTGTTGGCGCTTGTACTGTCGGCGGGCATTCTCGGTGGTGCCTATAGCTTTCTGCTGCTCAGCTTCAATACCGAAATATCCCAGCGCCGCGGCTACATGAGCAGTGCGATTGCCGAGGCGCACACCTTCTTCACCAACCGTGAAGCGCTGCTAGAAAGCCTGAGCCTCTCGGCGATTACCCGAACGGCACCAGGCGTAACGCACATGACGCAGACACCCAGCGAGGAGGTGCACCTGCTACTGGGCAACAAGCCGGGCCAACAATGGAGCCTGTGGCTGAGTCAACGTATGTGCGACTACCTTCGCGCCAAGCAGGTCAACCTGCTGTACGTCGGCGCTGGCCCTCAGGCCCAGGCGCGCTGGCTGTACAGCACCATTGCGCACGCGCATACCCCGTCCACGGCGCTGCTGGAGCGCTTGCAAACCGAGCAAAGGCGTCTGCCAGCCACGGTCAATGAGCTATGGCTGGCCGACAAAGATGAGCAGCATACGCACCTCTACATTTTCCAGCGCCTGGACCAGCGCGACCCAGAATCCGGTTGGCTGGGCCTGGAGATTGATAGCCGTGAAGTATCCCCGACCCTGGATGACGCGAGTTCGGGCAAGTTCATGATGTACAACGCCGATGGCATGCTGGTCTTCAGCAACAGCTCCGACCAGGCGCTGAGCCAGATGTTGAGAGCCCACCAGGGCAGTGACTTTTTCGGTTTCATCGGCCAGGGGTTGTTACCGGAGTACCTGGTCATCAACAAACCGTTGATGTCGTCAGATTGGCAGCTGGTATATGGGATCGACCTGCTTTCCATTCTCTCGGAGCTCTGGGTACAGCTGCTGGGCGCCCTGCTATTCTGCCTGCTCAGCATCAGCCTGATGCTGTTGCTGATCCGCCGCTTCGAACAACGGTTCATCACCCCGACGGTGCAACGCATACGGGCATTGGTTGAGAGCGAACTGTTCAACCGTGACGTCATTGAGACCGCGCCGGTCGCCCTGTGCGTGCTGCGTCGCAGCGACGGCCAGGTGGTGCTGGAAAATCACTTGGCCCAGCAGTGGCTAGGCGAAGCCCGCGAATCACGCAGCGCAGCGTGGATTGATCAGGCGTTCGCCGTGCCAAATGTTGCGGGTAGCGATTACTTCGAAACCAGTGATGGCCGGCATCTCTACCTCAGCTGTGCGCCAACCCGCTACAAAGGCGAGGACGTCGTTCTCTGCGTCTTCAGCGATATCAGTGCACGCAAGCGGATCGAAGCCGCTCTGGAAGATGCCCGACGCTCGGCCGACAGTGCCAATGAAGCCAAGACCCAATTCCTTGCCACCATGAGTCACGAGATCCGCACGCCCCTGTACGGTGTGCTCGGCACTTTGGAACTGCTGTCACGCACCGCGCTCGATGGGCAACAGCGCGACTACCTACAAGCAATCGAAGGCTCGTCGGCGACACTGCTGCAACTGATCTGCGATGTACTCGACGTATCGAAGATCGAGGCCGGCCAATTGGCTCTGGAGCACAGCGAGTTCTGCGTGCCGGAGCTGGCCATGGAAGTGATCCAGAGTTACAGCGCGGCGGCAAGGAACAAAGGCTTACAGTTGTATGGCTGCCTGGATCCGCACCTACCCGAACGTTTGCTAGGCGACGTCAACCGGATCCGCCAGATACTGAACAATCTTCTAAGCAATGCTGTGAAATTTACCGATTGTGGACGGGTGGTGCTGCGGGCGAGGCTGCTTCATCGCGAGGGCGAGCGTTCGTCCATACTGTGGCAGGTCGCAGACACTGGCAAAGGTATTGCCGAGCAGGATCACGCATCAATTTTCGACCCCTTCTACCAAAGTGGCGGTCACACACAGCTAGTTCCCGGTACAGGTCTGGGACTCGCCATCTGCCAGCGCCTGACGCAATTGATGAATGGCCAGTTGCGCCTTGTCAGCGAATTGGGCCTGGGCAGTAGTTTCAGCCTGACCTTGCCGCTGGAGGTGGTATCCGCGGGTGCCGCCTCGACCCTTGCCCCCTTCAACCTGCTGGCGGAACGCATACAGGTGGTCTCGCCAATCCATGAATTAGCCGAAACCTTCGCAGGTTGGTTGTGCCGCTGGGGCGCACGCGCCCAAATCGGCGTGGCGTCTACCGGCAGCCATGCCCCTGCCGGACTGCTGCTGGAGCTGCATCCCGGCAGTTTCGAGCAGTGGCTGGTGGCAGACTGGGACGGTCCGCGTATCGTGGCAAGTGCATTTGGCGGCTGGGAGGCCCGTAATGATGCCGGCCAATGGCAGGTGAACATAAACGATCTGGGCGCGCTTCATCACGCTATCAGTCAGGCCCAGGGCCTGCATCGCCCCCGCAGCGCCCTCTCGACGAGCACGGACGCGCCGGAACCACTCGGGCTACATGTGCTGGTTGCCGAAGATAATGTCATCAACCAATTGATCTTACGCGATCAGCTCCAAGAGCTGGGCTGCAGTGTGACCTTGACCTGCAATGGCGATGAGGCACTGCAGAGCTGGCAGCGCGAGCCATTCGACTTGGTTCTGACCGACGTCAACATGCCGATCATGAACGGCTATGACCTTGCCCGATCCCTGCGCAAGCAAGGTTGCAGTCTGCCCATCATCGGTGCCACCGCCAACGCACTGCGCGGTGAGGAAGAGCTGTGTCTGGCTGCCGGCATGGACCACTGCTTGATCAAACCTTTCAACCTACAAGCTCTGTTTAACTGCCTGGCCGCGTATAGAGGTAGCCGTTTTGAAGCCCTTTAACATCCTGATCGTCGAAGACCACCCGTTCCAGCATATGTACCTGCAGCACCTGTTCAACGAACTGGGCGCTTTCAAGCTGGAGGCGGCACGTGATGGCCAGGAAGCGCTGGAGCGCCTGCGCCAACAGAATTTCGACTTGGTGTTGACCGACCTATTGATGCCGGGCATGGATGGCGTGCAGTTCATCCAGCACCTAACCGGCCTGCCGCACAAACCAGGCCTAGCGATCATGAGTGCTGCTTCGCGGCGCATGCTCATGGCCGCGAGCCTCGTGGCCAAAAACCTCGGAGTAGACGTTCTCGGGTTGATCTCCAAACCAGTCGAGCCCGCTGCTTTGCGCAGCCTCATCGATCAACTACTGCTGCGACAGCAAGCTACCGTGCAAGCTAAGCCCGCCACCCTTGAGTTCAACCGGCAGACATTAGTTGATGCCCTGAACAAGCACTCGTTTCAGGCGTGGTTCCAGCCCAAGAAATCCTTACACAATGGCCGTATTGTGGCGGCCGAGGCGCTGGTACGCTGGATGCACCCGGAGCAAGGTGTGCTTTTGCCCAGCGCCTTTCTCCCCACCCTCAACGCCTTCGGCCTGGAGGAGCGCCTGTTGTGGGTAATGCTCAAACAGGCCATGGATGCGCAGACGCGTTGGCGCGAGCAAGGTTACGATATCCCAGTTTCAATCAATCTACCGACCCATCTACTGAACAGCCACGACCTCGCCGACCGACTTCTGGAATTCGTCCTGCATCACCAGGGGATGCCCGGTAAGCTGTGCTTCGAACTGATGGAGTGTTCAGTTCCAGAGGACCTTAGCAACTTCTACGCAGGCGCATGCCGCCTGCGAATGAAAGGATTCGGTCTCTCTCAGGATGACTTTGGCAAGGGCTATAGCTCATACATGAGTCTCGTGTCGACACCTTTCACTGAACTCAAGATTGACCGGGCGCTGGTGCAACGCTGCGATGAAAGCGAAAGTTTGTCCTCGGCGCTAGCCAGCATTGTCGCCCTCGGCCGCAAGCTCGGCCTCACGGTGGTCGCCGAAGGCGTCGAGACCCCCCAAGAGCTTGAGTTGCTGCGCAAGGTCGACTGCAATCAGGTACAAGGCTTCCTAATCTCCCATGCCGTATCGGCGGAACAGTTCCAGCGCCTCCTGCGCAGCGACGGCCCTCCCTTGACTTTTTAACCTATAGCGACCCGCTGTGGAGGCCGAGCATCGGAGGTAGTATCCATTTGATATCGACGCCCTCCAGGTCTTGTGGATCCCGTTCTCCATGAAAAAGTACAACGCGTTGTTGGACAACCTAGCCCGCAGCTCATTACGCCTGAACAAAGGCATGACCGCGCTGCTGGGGCTGGCTTTACTATTGATTGCTTTCGGCATCTGGTCACTCCAGCGCCTGGTCGACGAACACAACGACACGGTGAACATTCACTTCGCAAGGTTGATGGAGAACCTCCGCGAGCAGGAGTACTTCCTGAGGACCCTGGTACGGCAAAGCGTCGAAGGTCAGTTGCTTGAACGCCACCGCCCATTGGATGCAACGTTGACGCCGTTGCCCGAAGAAGGACAGGGGATTTTCCAGGGGCAGGCGTTCCCGTTTACCCTGCCGTTCAGCGTCAAGCTCGACTCAGAGCGGGTCAATAGCAGCGAAATGCCGCGCATCTTTAGCCAGGGCGCAAACCTAGCGGCCTTCTACAGTAGCTTCTGGTCTGCTGCCCATTACCGCTCACCCCAGGTGTTCCTGTTTTCGCCGAGCATGCACTACGATATTGCAGTGCCTGCAGCCGGCCGTGGTCGGGGTCAAACAATAAGTGGCAACGAGCCATTCTTGGAGGTGGTCGAGCAAGTGGCCATGCGAATGCCCGAAGAGAGCGCGTGGTCGCAGAATGACGCAGTAATCTGGCGCAGCTACGTCCCCCATCCCGACCATGCGTCCCCAGCGCGGTTACTGGCGTATACAAGTGTTCCCTTGAGCCCGACGCGCGCAGGCGCTGGCAGGTTCCTAATCGCATCGCTGGTCGACCTAGCCCAGATCAACGACTTCGAACGCATCATGGCCTGGACCGTGTATGACCGTTTTACCTTGATCACTCCGTCCGGCAGGACGCTCATTGGCGACGCCTTGTCACTAGCTGACCTACACGAAGGCTTGAATTTCAAGGCCAATGGCCTGGTGTTCCGCCTGTATGAACACGCAGGCGGCGGGTGGAGCGCGGTTTACACCGTGACCTACCAGCATTTCTTCCGCTATGCCTTCTGGTCGCTAGTCAGCCTGGCCGTAATCTTCCTCGTCATATTCGGACTGGGCCGGCTGGCCATCCGCTGGTACCAGTGGCGGGTCATCATTCCTGCGCGCGCCGCACACGCAACCATTACTGAGAGCGAAGCCTTCAGCCGCGTGGTCATAGACACTGCCCCGACTGGACTTTGCGTAGTGCGTAACGCCGACCATACCTTGCTGCTGGAAAACCAGCGCGCCCAAAAATGGAACAGCACCAGTGATCTGATCAAAACGCTTGCACCTCAGCTGGGCACCATATCCAGCGGAGAAGATCACGTGCAAATCGAAGGTCGCCATTTCAAAGTCGGCTTTGTCTCTACTCGTTATCATGGTGAGGACGTCAAGCTGCTGGCCTTCAACGATGTCACACACCACATCGAAGACGCCCAGGCGCTAGAAGATGCCCGCCGCGCCGCCGACGCTGCTAACCAGGCTAAGACTTTGTTCCTGGCGACCATGAGCCATGAAATCCGCACCCCACTATACGGCGTACTGGGTACACTCGAACTGCTCGGACTGACACAACTGGATAGTCGTCAGCAAGGTTACCTGCATACCATTCAGCGCTCCTCGGCAACCTTGTTTCAGTTGATCAGCGACGTGCTTGATGTGTCCAAAATCGAGTCTGGCCAGATGGCCTTGGAGCCCGTGGCATTCTGCCCATTGGACATGCTTGAGGACACCCTGCGCACCTATTGCGCTTTTGCCGAGCGTAAAGGCCTGCTGCTTTATGCATGCACCGATGCCCGTCTGCCTGCCCAAGTAGTGGGCGATCCGATACGCATCCGGCAGATTCTCAACAACCTGCTGAGCAACGCTATCAAGTTCACTGATACTGGTCGGGTAGTGCTACGTACTCGCGTACTGGCGATCGATGCCGCCCAGGTCAGCCTAGAATGGCAGGTGACAGACAGCGGTATCGGTATCTCCGAAGCCCAACAAGCCCGCCTCTTTGAGTTGTTCTACCAAGTCATGGATGCAACCAGCGAAGGTGGAGCTGGCCTAGGCCTGCCTATCTGTGGCTGGCTGGCGGACATGATGGGTGGACAAATCAAGGTGGTGAGCGAACCGGGCCTGGGCAGTAGCTTTTCACTGAAGGTGAGCTTGCCATTGGCACAGGGTGTACTGGGCGACTGCCCGTCGCTGGTGTCCGAGCCGACCCCAGTGTATGTCCGTGCGCCAATACCCGAGTTGGCACAGCATTGCGTCGACTGGCTCCAGCGGCTGGGCATCGCCGCGACCCTGACGATCCCCTCACAGGAGCAGGACAACGTCCAGGCCTTGGTGGTAGACATGCTCGACTGCACGAACAGTGAACCTTGGCAAGGCCAGCGGATCTGCGCCAGTAGCGACGGCCCCGTGCCCGCCGAATTCAAGAACGGCCGCTGGCATGTGAACATGCACGACGTTCGCGCAATCGCCCGAGTCATAGACCAGGTTCGCCGCGGCGATACGGCAGAAAACCATGTGATAGTGCAGCCACAACGTAACGCCCTAAACTTGCATGTGCTCGTGGCAGAGGACAACCCGATCAACCAAGCGATCCTGAAAGAACAGCTTGAAGCACTGGGCTGCAGCGCGGTCGTTGCTGCCAACGGCGAGCAAGCCATGCAGCAGTGGCAACCTGGCCTGTTTGATGTGGTGTTGACCGACGTGAACATGCCCTTGATGAACGGCTACGAACTAGCCAGGACATTGCGTCAACTCGACACACATATATCGATCATCGGTGTTACCGCCAATGCGCTACGCGAAGAAGGCCAACGCTGTCTCGAAATGGGCATGAATGCTTGGATGGTCAAGCCGTTGAGCCTGCATGCACTGCGCACCCACCTAGCACAAGTGTGCCGACCGAACTCGTTGAACGTCAGTGTCAACGTCAGTGACGAGCACAACCCCCTTGGCGCCCCCGCGCCTGCCGACACCGTGCAACTATCTCCGGCAATGCGCACGCTATTCATCAGCACCATGCAGGAGGACATGAATCTCCTGCTCCAAGCCCTGGAGCAGCGCAACAGCCAGCGCCTCATCGAACGCTTGCACAGCATTTCAGGCGCACTGGGCGCAGTTCAAGCCCGAGCCCTTGCCGAACAGTGCTGTGCCTTGGAGAACGCACTGCTCAGCGCCCCGATAGATGCCTCTCTGGTCGAGCGCGTGGACGAGGTCTTGACCAGGTTGACAGCAATCCTCGCCTCACTCGAATAGAATCCACCTTGGCACCGAACACAAATGGAATACCCCTCCCATTCGCACCGGCTAACGGGTCGTTTTTAATGGAAAAACTCAAGGTCATCATCGCTGACGATCATCCCATCGTGCTGCTCGGCGTGCGCGAACTGGTCGAGCGTGACCCGCGTTTCTGCGTGGTCGGTGAAGCGGTTGGCTCGCAAGGGCTTATCGAACTGCTCGAACGCCAGGCGGTGGACGTAGTCATTTCCGACTACAACATGCCGGCCGACTCGCCATACGGTGACGGCCTGAAACTGATCGACTACCTCAAGCGCCACTACCCAGCGTTACGCATCCTGGTACTGACCATGATTTCCAACCCGCTGATTCTGACACGACTGCATGAACTCGGGGTCGAGGGTGTCATCCAAAAGAGCCAGTTGCACACTGAAATAGAAAAAGCTCTTAACGCAATCGCGCGTAATAATACGTATCGCTCACAGGAGCCCACGAGAAACTCGGTCATAGCCTGTACTACCGCGATCGATCAACGGGTGGGGAGCCTGTCCCCGAAAGAATTCGAAATATTGCGTCTGTTCGTCGCCGGGCAAAGTGTGAGTGAAATTGCCCGTAGTCAAAACCGCAGCACCAAGACCATCAGCGCGCAAAAAGTCTCCGCCATGCGTAAACTGGACGTTACCAGCGATCAGGAACTATTAGCCTATTGCCTAGCCAGTAATATTTTTAATTGAACAAGTGGCATCAGGCTATCATTAAGATTCGTCTGATGTCCCCGTAACGCCATGCGACCTATCGTAAGCGTGCATTTTACATGCAGCACTTACTCATAATCGCATGGACATCAACATGAAAAAGTTTTCCTTGGCCGCATTGACCCTGTCGCTGATCACCGCCTCCGCCGGCGCCTTTGCCGCAGAACCTGCAGGCCCGGTCAAAGGTGGTAGCGGCAAGATCTCCTTCACCGGCGTAATCAACAATGACGCTTGTTCGGTCGATGGCGCCAATGCTGACCGCGTAATCGCGGTGGATATGGGCACCGTCTCGATCAAGGACATGGGCACCGCCGAAAACCCGGCATCGGGCCGCGTCACTGGCAAGGACTTCAACCTCAACGTCAACTGCAACGTGGGCACCAAGGTATCCATGGTCTTCGACGCCAACAGCGGCGGTTCGGGCCTGGTAACCGGTAAAAAGGTCCTGGCTCTGACCAAGGGTACCGGTACGGCCGCCAACGTCGGCATCGCCCTGCTCGACCCCGCCGGCAACCTGATCGACCTGAGCTCGGCCGCCACCGCGAAAATCCAGAGCGACGTGCACGGTACCGGCGCACAGGGTGGTGACGCAACTCTGAGCTTCTCCGCAGCCTACGTGACCACCGGCGCCGCCGGCACTGCCACCGCCGGTCGTGGTGATGCCACCCTGCCCTTCATCCTGCAATACGAGTAATCACCTAGCAGGTGTTCCATGCGCGAGGCCGAACAGGCCTCGCCATTTCTTCATACCGCAAGGTGCCCCACCATGTTGCCTCGTTCTATGTATTCCGTCCTCGGATTGCTGGGCATGCTCATCGCCGCCCAGGCAACTGCAAGCATTTCCCTGAGCGCCACTCGCGTCGTGTTCGACGGTGCGCATAAAGAAGCAAACGTCACCGTGCGCAATGGCAACCAGGAAGTCCTGGTCCAATCCTGGGTGGATAGCGGCGAAAGCGAGCTGGCACAAGTGCCGTTCGCCATTACCCCGCCGCTGGCCAGGGTGTTGCCTAAGCAAGAGCAACTCCTTCGCATTCTTTATGAAGGCCAAGGCCTGCCTACCGACCGCGAATCGGTGGTCTGGCTGAACGTCCAGGAAATTCCACAAGCCAGTGGCCAGGCCAACACCCTGCAACTAGCCGTGCGCCAGCGGATCAAGATTTTTTTCCGTCCCGCCAACTTGCCCGGCAATGCCCTCTTGGCGCCGGAACAATTGGTCTGGCAGATAACCCCGAACGGGGATAAAGCACAACTGACAGTTAAAAACCCCAGCCTCTACCATGTATCCATGGCAGATATCGAGGTTAAGTCAGGTAAAAAAATTCTCTTCTCCGCTGACTCGACAATGATTGCGCCCGGCGTTCAGAAAACTTTCACATCCGCACTTACGCCCGCGCAGACTACGATGACACTCACATTCAAGAACATTAACGACTATGGCGCCCAACATAAATATTCGGTGCAACTGAACACTACCCAACCCGCTAACGCCAAACCCGCAGAAACCACTATCGCCTTCTGAAAATCATCGCGCCCTACCTCGTACCGCCGGTTTGCGTGCGGCCTCCCTGTGCCCACTCCGTGCCGGGACATGAAATAGGTTCCTCGTATGTCTCTGTCCATCGCAGCTCGCCCCGTACGCGGCGCCGACGCAGGCGCGCGCGCGTTCAATCGCAGCACACCTCGCCCGACCTGGCAGCGCAACGCCCTGTCACTGGTCATATGCACCGCCCTGCCTGGACTGGCTGCCGCCGACACGCAAATTCAGGGTTTCAACACCACCTTCCTGCAGGGCGCACAATCCGCTGTCGATCTGCAACTACTGTTGTCGGCCAACAGCGTACTGCCGGGCAGCTATCGGGTGGACTTGTACAGCAACGAGGTGCTGGTGGGCCGACGTGACATCGAGTTCAAACGCAATGAGCAGACGGGGCGCGTTGAGCCTTGCCTGACCCTTGAGCTGCTTGAACAACTGGGTATCGACATGGACAAGCTTAAGGCACAAGGGCGCCTGGACACCGAGCAAGGCTGCCATGACCTGCCGACACTCATCGACCAAGCCAGCCTGAGCTACGACTCAAACCGCCTGCGCCTGGCCGCGAGCATCCCGCAAGTTGCGATGAAGCGCGGTCTGCGCGGCTACGTCGACCCGCAACTGTGGGATGCCGGAGTGTCCGCAGCGTTCGTAAACTACCAATTCAACACCAGCCGCAGCGCCAGCGACGACAAGACCCGCACCGCCAACAACCTGAGCCTGCGCAATGGCCTCAACCTGGGCGGATGGCGGCTGCGAAACGAGTCGAACTTCAGCAGCGGCACCGGCCGTCCGGATACGTTCAAAAGCAACCGCAGTTACCTGCAACACGACGTGACCGCACTGAAGGGCCAGTTCAGCGCCGGCGAAATATTCACCGACTCCGACCTGTTCGACAGTGTGCGTTACCGAGGCCTGAAACTGGCCTCGGACGAAGGCATGCGTGCCGATAGTGAACGCGGTTATGCACCAGTGGTACGCGGCGTGGCACAGACCAGCGCCACGGTCGAGATCCGCCAGAACAACTACGTGCTGTATACCACCAGCGTGCCACCCGGGCCGTTCGAAATCAGCGACATCTACCCCAGCGGCTCCAACGGTGACCTCGAAATCACCATCATCGAGGCCGATGGCCGTCGGCGGACCAGCGTGCAGGCGTTCTCCAGCCTGCCTCTGATGGTGCGCAGCGGCCAGGTCAAGTACAGCCTGTCCGCAGGGCGCTACAACAGCAACAGCGAAGGCTTGGCCACACCGCAGATGCTCAGCACTACGCTGGCCTACGGTCTGTCCAACACCTTAACCGGCGTCATCGGCCTGCAAGCCACCGATGACTATAAGGCACTGGCCGTAGGCAGCGGCCTGAACACCCTGCTGGGCGCGTTTTCCCTAGACATCACCCATTCCTCGAGCAAAGCCCAGGGTGAGACCACCCAAGGTAACAGCCTGCGGGCGCTCTACGCCAAGACCTTCACTGGTACCGACACCAACTTCACCCTGGCCGCCTATCGCTACTCCACCGAAGGTTTTCGCAGCATTACCAATCACATCGAGGACATCAGCACAGATGTGCGCAAGCGCAGCGGCAACTCCAAAACCCGCACCGACCTGACCGTCAACCAGAGCCTGGGGCGCAATCGCGAGTTCGGCAGCCTATACCTGACCGCTATCGATCAGCGCTACTGGAACCGAGGCGGCTCGCAAAGCCTTTCGGCCGGCTACAGCAACAACTGGGGAGATGTGACATACAACATCGACGTCAGCCGGACCAAGGACCTGGGCCCCTCCGGTCCATCAAGCGACGACACCCAGTTCAACCTTTCGGTGTCGTTCCCGTTGGGCAATCGAGTGCGAGCACCGCGTGCGTTCGTCACCACAAGCACTCAGAAGGCTAACTCCACCACCCAGGCGGGCATCAATGGCTATCTATCTGAAAACAGCGACACTTTCTACTCGATCCAGGGAGGCCACAGCCGCACCAGCGGTAGCTCCGCCTCGGCCAACCTGAATACTCGCACCTCGGTGGCCGATATCAGCCTGGGCTACAGCCAAGGACGCGGTTACGATTCGCAGAACCTGAACCTCGCCGGTGCGGTGGTGGCCCACCGAGGCGGCATAAACCTCGGCCAGACCGTAAGCGAGACATTCGCCTTGGTAGAAGTCCCCGGGGTGACGGGCGCAAAAGTCAGCAGCTACAGCGGTGTTGAAACCGGGCGCAACGGCTATGCGGTGCTCCCCAATGCACAGCCGTACCGGGTCAACTGGATAAGCCTAGACACCCGCGATCTTGGCGGCGACATCGAGATCGACAACGCGACCCAGCAGCTAGTACCGCGCCGCGGCGCCGTGGTGATTGCCCGCTATACCGGTAAAAGCGGGCGCCGCGTTCAGTTCGAGTTATTCGACAGTGGCGGCCAACGAATGCCGTTTGGTGCTTCGGTGGAGGATGCCGAGGGCAAACAACTGGCAATTGCCGACCCGAGCGGCAAAGCGTTGGTGCTGGTGGAGCAGGATCAGGGCAATCTGATCATAAAGTGGGGCGAGAACCAGTGCACGGCGCCCTACCAGTTGCCGGCGCGCGACAAGGCGGTGAACTATGAACGCCAGCGCCTGGTATGCCAGCCATGATCGCCAAGTCCCTGGCCACCGCGCCGGTCAGCAGTGGAGCGCAACTCTACCCTGACTCACAAAATGCGATTTTTTTTAATTTCGCGGGTGTGTAAAAACGGCTGGGCGATCGGTGGAGGAAGGCAAAAGCTGTAGAGATTTACCCTACCCCCCCTTCTCGCCGTTTTTTGGCCGATTTTCCGCGCTTGATCGCGACAAACTTTGATCGAGGATGGTCGGGCCTCTCGCTCGATTTGCGGGAGAAAGTTGTCAGTATTTACGTGCTGACGAGGCTAGAAATCGCCCGTTTCGCCCTAAATTTCCGGTGATATATGGTCGATTTCTGCCGGGGGTAAGCCGTTTTCCTTCGCCTCTTGGTGCTTGCTCCGCCGAACGATAGCTAGAAGATCACCTGCGGAATGTGCGGCACGGTCGAGACCTATGGGAAGCTCATGAAAGCTGTTGGGGGCCAGGCCTCGAAAGAGCTACAGCGTAAGTTCGGAAAGTTGTTCCAGTGACCTGATTTTCGAATTTGCATCCTCCCTTGGGATGGATCCTGGAAACCGCCACAGCCCGCGTCGGCACTGGCCTCGGCGGGCGATGGCGGGGTTTCCTGTCTCGGCTATGTCTCGGCGTGCAGCGCGGCAAAGCACCCTAAGCCAAAGTCGGGGCGAAAGCGGAAAGAGCCGCCAACCCTGATGAGCGCGGCATGAATGAGGAATGGAGTCCCCGCAGGAAGCCCTATACCAGGGGATCGTCTCATTGAGCGGGGCCGGGCATAGCCATTATTGCCTGATGGCACTCCGCACCCACTCCTTGGCCTAGCGAGAAGTCAAGTCAATTCGAAAGCAGCCGGCCCCGAATTACCAATATCGAACCATAGCGGTCTTTGAAAGGTGCGGCTGCAAGGACGCCGAACAGACGCCCCTTTGGATCACATCGCATTTGAGGACGTGATGTATGTCCTTTGGCTCGTCATTCAGTGAACCCTGCCACCATCACAGGCGCAAGGCTTTGCAGCAGTAGCGGGTCGCCTCGCAGATCTTGTTGGAAACCGGGAGGCTCACTCGCGGCACTCAAAGTGCGACGGGGCAGCTGGAGACTGCACCGTAATGCGATCCGCCAGGTCGCTCACTACCAAAGGCGCCCAGCTCCCACGTCCTTACCTGGCACCAGTGAACGCACTGACGAGTTGCATCAAGGCGATCGTCCGGAGGAATCCCCCTCCTCCTTCTCGAAGCGGAAATCCAGCGCGACGCAGCCTACGCCTACGGTAATGGGCCCGATTTAGCTGGTCATCCCCTCCTAGCTTCACTGAGTGAATCGTTGGAAGGATGTGGATGTAGTAACCGCCATCCCCATTAAACGGGCCTTGTAGGCCTAAATGTCAGTGGAGACGAAACAGTGACCATTTAGGCCACCAAAAGGCCATCTGTGTAAAGGTTATGGAGATGGCTATCTGCCACTGGTATACTGTTAAGTATATACGTCTAAATTTTTTCCGGGTTGCGTAGTAATGGAAGTGAAAGATCCAAGTGAATGGATGTACGACCGAGCAGATCACCGTCGGAAGCACTGCTGGAATCAGCCGTATGCAGACTTCGCGCCACGGCATTGGGGGCAGGTAGGGAAATGCTCCAATCAAATCACGGATGCTATTGCTACGGAGTTGCTTCAAGGTGCAATGCGAGACCAGCTCTACGTTGAGGACTCGCTCACTGAAGGGGATGACGAGACCTTTTATCCAGAAGAGGTTTATGCCGTCTATGATGGAGCTATATATGTAGCTGTGCCCACCCGAGCAGGCATCAGCTACCACGGATACCCTTACAAGGGGACGCTAAATAAGCGCCTTGTAAAGAAGCTGCAGGCGAAGGCTGAAGAAGCTGACTGCGCTGCGAAATTTAAAAAATGGGTGAAGGAGTACATTAAGTGATGGACATCTCTACCAATTTTTCCTTTGAGCTGAGCTTTGATAAAGTTCGCAATCAAGCGGAAAACCTTGCACGGGGTGACCTTCTTCTTCATATCAATGGTGATCTGATCTGGTGTCAGCAAGAAGAAGAAGCCGATCCAGCTCGTGGCAATGAAATTAAAAGCGTCGTGAATTGGACCTGGGTAGATCTTCTCGCATACCTGGCCAAGAACTGGTCTTACTTATTGTTTGAAGAACTTTACCCATTAGACCTACATCCTGAGACACCGCTTGAGCTGCGGCGTATTGCTGAGGCGCGCTGGCGCGATGCCTCTCTTGATGAAGACCAAATATTTGACGAAGACGATGAAGTTTGTGCTTTCGAGAAGCGGCATAACCTTTCTTCTGGACTGAAAGGTCTTTACCTTCCATCTGTATATATTGTGAGAGAAGGTCATCTGGCATGGGTTTGCGTGAAGGACGACCATGGCAATGAGACACCATGTAAGCATCGCTTCAAATTTGAGGTGATTAAGGAGGAGCTTCTTCGAGTCGGGAACCAAATCGCTTATCATCTTGCAAACTCCACGCACCCAAGCGCTATCAAAGCAGTGAATTCTTGGCAACAAGCATTGGAGAGCACTTCTAGAAAGCTAATCTCCATTCGTAGCGGGCTTAGTAATGCCGAACTCAAAGCGATTGAACAGTTCGCTGCAAATGACAACGACTTCTGGGAAGTGGCAGGTCATGACGATAGTGAGATTCTCGCCGCGGCTCGCCTAAGCCCTGGCAGCATGGGTGTTTCTGATAAAAAATATATTCTCCAGCGCGTCAAGGCTGTTCCATTTAGGTCTACACCTATTCTCGATAAGCTTTCTGATGAATGCTTGGCGACTATTCCTGCTTATCATGGTGAGCGTCCGTTTATTGGTGGATACGCTGCTGCGCTATGGCTCAGGGAAAAATTGGGTATCAAACAAAATGAAACTTTTGATCCCAAATACTGGCTTGAGACTTGGGGTGTAAGCCTTGACTATATCGAGACCGATGAAGAGTTGGAGGCTTTGGCATTCTGGGGGCGCAAGCATGGACCAGCAATTCTGATCAACAAGAATGGCGTCATCAACTCGAAGACCTCGGGCAATCGTACTACACTTGCTCACGAAATCTGCCATTTGCTATTGGATCGAAAAGGCTCGCTTCCTTTTGCCGATGCCATAGGCGGTAATACGCCTGAGTGGGTGGAAAAAAGAGCCAGGGCGTTTGCCGCTGAATTGCTATTGCCGCGCGACCTAATAAATGCCTACTTGTTGACACACTTAATGCTTACTGATATTTCTTCTCAACTGGATGCAGTTGATACTGCCATTGAAAATGCTTCATCTCACTTTGATGTTAGTACGAGCTTGATTATCCATCAGCTGTATAACTATAGAAGCGCGGAATTCAGCACAGAAGTTCGTAAAAAAATTAAAGGCCTACATGTTCACTATGCGCGTGAGACGCGCTTGGCTTGATTTACTAATTTCTGATTCGTAGTGTCACAGAGAAGGCCTAAAGCTCTATGAGCTTGGGGCCTTTTTTGTTGTCATTCACGAGCATCAAATGACACAGCACCATATTCCATGGTACCGGCCAAAGGGCCGGCGTTTACAGCACGCTCATCAGGCTGACGCGGTGCCACGGCAGGCCCAGTATCAACGCCTGGAGTTATTATACTGTCGAATTCTACCTCACAGCCATGATCAAGCTGCTGGGCTCGAGGCGTCAATCAGGGAAAGGATCCGCCGCGGAGTGTCGTGGCCGCCCAAGAGATTCAAATCGGACAGCCGACACTACTAGCAGAAAGAGGATGTGCGCACGTTTCTGCCCGAACTTCGAGAAGGGGAACACCAGAAAAAGCGAAAAGATCCACCATCGCTTCGGGTAGCTCAGGGCTTCTCGCTTTTAGAGCTCCAAGTAGAGCGCAATAGGATGCACGATAATTTGATTTACGGGAGGGCGATGAAAATGTGCCTCCAGCCCCTGCAGCGCCATCGTCGTATGACGAATCATTTCACTCATTGGACCTCCGCCAAAAATCGGGAAATCATCAGCCCCTTTCGCATTCTCGTCATACGCTCGGCACTGAGTAACCATACCGAGGAGAACCAACTCCACTTCAGCCATACGAGAATAAGTTTTAAAAACAAAATCTTCAGAATCCTTCAAGCAGTCCCGCTTGAGATCAGCATTTACTCGGCAATCCCGCATATCCATAGAAAGATCTAAACGTCTCTTGAAACCATGCTCAAGCACCGCCGCAATATTCTTATACTGAAGACGATCATTGGACGCCTTATCTTTCGGAATCTGAAATTTAGAAAATCTTTCAAGCTCCGACTTTAGTTGGGCCAGCCTTACTTTTTTGCTCGAATTATCTGCCAGGTTTTCGATCTCATTGAGCAAAGCTTCACGAAAATCATTGACGGCAACTATCGAGATCGCTTCTTGCATGTCAACCAAGGCTTCCAGATTATTCAAAATCTCTATCGCATCAAGGAAAGTCGCCTTCGCTTTGAGTCGGATAAACCTCCGTCCATCCGAAACGTTTGATACCTCGGCGAATAAACTATCCGAGGTGAGAGATATTATCTTGCCACTCTCCTGCAGTCTATCTTCAAAAATGGTATAAGCATAATCGTGCAGAAACTTTTTCTCCACATTACCGGATGTAGTTTCTATAATACTAGCCAATTTCTGGCCACTGCTAAACTTACCAGCCTGTGCCTCTTGCTCAGAATCTCTTGAAGAGTGCTCTTTAACCACGAAGTCAGTTACACCCTCCATTAATTGAGAAGACAGCGAGTACATCTTATTTTCATCTAGGTACACGAAGCTTTTCACGCTCTGCCTTCCTTCTCATAAAATTCTCATAGTGCCTATTTCGTGTATTTCTTGCGGTCAAAAACACAAAGAAGGACGAGATAACTATAAAGAAAACCCCAATCACAATTACAACCAAGTTGATCATGCCGCCACCTCATCCTTTTGGCCAGGAGCATAAGTCAACCGATCATACACCGCCCAGCACATCGCGAAGGAGCCAACAACCATACCTATTGAAGTTAACAAAACAAACAAAGAGTCAATATCTTTATATACTTCGGCAAGTAAAGAAAAAACGTACATTACTGCATAAAAAACAACCGCCAATACAGAAAGGCCAACGACCTGCTTTTTCCACACTGCCTCTTCAGTGTCGTTATACCTGATTTCTGCCAGAAGCGAGATATGCAAAACTATCCCTAGCGATATGACATCCGAAGCCGTGATCCACGGGATTTTTCCACCATTAACAAGCCCGGATGCGAGCAGCCGCATAAATATCGGCACCATGCCAAACAGAACGGTATAAATTAGCCATAGCACTTTCTTTTCGCTAAACAATTACCTTAACCCTCCCTAATTTCGAATCTGCCCTCACGTATCGAAAATACTAATAAACTATCCTAATTTTTCGGCCAGATCGTGCGGTGAAAGGTGCGTATAACGCTTGAGCATAGCAAGGGTCTTGTGGCCAGTGATACTCGCGACCTCCATCATGGTGAAACCGCGCTCAAAAAAACGACTTGTAGCCTCATGGCGAAGATCGTGAAGGCGCAGACCTTCAATCCCAGCAGCTTCGCAGGCTCGGGGGAAGTAGTTGCTGATCGTATTGAGAGCTAGGCTGAAGTACCGGCCACCACTGATCGGCGTGGGCAGCCCCTCAAGTAGCGCGATCGCCCGGGAAGACAGCGGAACAGCACGACGCTCACCATTCTTCGTGTCCTCAAGGTAGGCCACCTTGCCGCGCACCTGGTCGCGGCGCAGCAGCAGCAATTCCGATCTGCGCATGGCCGTCTCAACAGCCAGCTCAATGAATACCGGGAGCTGCGCATTCATCTGACCTGCAGTTTTGTAGAGAGCCTGGAGCTCCGCCGGTGTCGGCCGCCTATCCCTCTCCTTGCTGCCCCTCGGCATCCGGATAGCCCGGCACGGGTTGGTCAGACCTTCAATACCCCACTCCTTGGTGGCCACCGTATACAGGTGACTAATCACCGCCAAGTTAAGGCGAACAGTAGCAGTCGACTTCCCCTCCTCGAGCTCAGCATCTCGATA
Organism: Pseudomonas soli; assembly: GCF_021283165.2. Lineage (NCBI taxonomy): Bacteria > Pseudomonadati > Pseudomonadota > Gammaproteobacteria > Pseudomonadales > Pseudomonadaceae > Pseudomonas > Pseudomonas soli. The sequence continues at coordinate 1,604,865 of NZ_CP128543.1, read as the reverse complement.
CGCGGCCATATCGCTGGAGCGAATGGCGGCCAGGCCCTTGCTGGCCAGCTTGTGCTCCTTCCACTTCCTGATGCGGACCTCTTCCTGTTTGGCGCCTTTCTTGGTCGAGGTCACCTCGGACATATACCGGTCCAGGGCCTCGGAGAGCGTTGTGCTCTCGGCCTCGCGCATATCGACGAAGCGCGCACGCGACATATCGCCCTCGACCTCGGCAGCCCATCGTTGTGCTTCTGCCTTGGTGTCGAAGGTGGCGGAAAGGGTTGGGTATCCTTTGCGACGGATCTGGGCACGCCAGGCCTCGCCGCGCTTCTCGTAGTAGGCCATGGCGGAATGATATCGAACGTTTGGGGGAATATCACCCTCCCCCAATTCCCCCAAAATTCCCCCAAACGAAAAAAGCCCCGAGGGCTATACAGCGCTCGGGGCCTTTAATATGGCGGAGAGATAGGGATTTGAACCCTAGGTACTGTTGCCAGTACAACGGATTTCGAATCCGTCCCGTTCGACCACTCCGGCATCTCTCCAATGGCGCGCATCATACCAGCGATTTCGTTTCTGGCAAATCTTTTTTGAAAAAAATTCGCGTGGTATCAGGCGCTTGCGTGAACGCGCCGCTTACAGCGGCACGCCCAGGCGCTTGGCCACTTCTTCATAGGCTTCGATCACGTCGCCCAGGCCCTGGCGGAAGCGGTCCTTGTCCATCTTCTTGCGGGTCTCTTTGTCCCACAGGCGGCAGCCGTCCGGGCTGAACTCGTCGCCGAGGACGATCTGGCCGTGGAACACACCGAACTCCAGCTTGAAGTCGACCAGCAGCAGGCCTGCGTCGTCGAACAGCTTGCTCAGCACTTCGTTGACCTTCAGCGACAGTTTCTTCATCTCTGCCAGCTGCTCGGCAGTGCCCCAGCCGAAGGCAACAACGTGGGATTCGTTGATGAAGGGATCACCCTTCTCGTCGTTCTTCAAGAACAGCTCGAAGGTGGACGGCTCCAGCTTGATGCCCTCTTCCACGCCCAGACGCTTGACCAGGCTGCCGGCGGCGTAGTTGCGTACCACGCACTCGACCGGGATCATGTCGAGCTTCTTAACCAGGCATTCGTTGTCGCCCAGCAGCTTGTCGAACTGGGTCGGCACGCCGGCTTCTTCGAGCTTCTGCATGATGAAGGCATTGAACTTGTTGTTCACCATGCCCTTGCGATCGAGTTGTTCGATGCGCTTGCCGTCGAACGCCGAGGTGTCGTTACGGAACAGCAGGATCAAGCGGTCGGCGTCGTCGGTCTTGTAAACCGATTTGGCCTTGCCGCGGTAGAGTTCGTCGCGTTTTTCCATGATGGGCTCCGCTTGCTTGAGTAGGTGGGCTAGGCGATTTGGCGCCAGTCGAGCCCTTGATCCTGATTCGCCACCTGGAGCCAGTCCGGGTCGCACCCGAGGGCGTCGACGAAGCACTGGCGGGCCAGATGTGGCAGGTTGTTCTTGCTGCTGAGGTGGGCCAGCACCAGGTGCTGCAGGTTTTGCCAGCCCAACTCGGCCACCAGGCTCGCGGCCTGGTGGTTGTTCAAATGTCCCTGGCTGCCGCCGACCCGCAGCTTGAGAAAGCGCGGGTAATGCCCACGAGCCAGCAGGTCGCGGCAATGGTTGGCTTCGATCAGCAGGGCATCGAGCCCCTGATAGCGCTCCAACAACTGCGCGTCGTAACTGCCCAGGTCGGTGAGCATACCGAAGCGGCGGCGACCGTCGCTGATCACGTACTGCAACGGCTCGTAGGCATCATGCTCGACCCGTGCCGCGCTGACCTGCAGATCGCCGATCTGCACGACATCGCCGCAACCGAGAAAACCGGCCACCTCCACCGGCTTGCGCATGCCGCGCAAGGTGCCCTGGCTGAGGTAGACCGGTACATTGTAGCGCCGTGACAGCAACCCCACGCCATGCACGTGGTCGGCATGTTCATGGGTCACCAGCACCGCGCTCAGCTGCGTGGCCGACACCCCGAGCAGCGACAGGCGCCGCTCGGTCTCGCGCAGGGAAAAGCCGCAATCGACCAGGATGACCGTGTCACCACTGGCGATAAGCGTGCCGTTTCCCTGGCTACCGCTTCCCAGAACCGCGAAGCGCACTTAGCCCAGGTGGTCCTGGATCGCGCTCAGCACGCGGCGGGCGACATCGGCCGGTGCCACGGTGTTGATGTTCTTCTCGACGGTCACCTGGACGTTCTCACCCACCTTGCTCAGGCGTACCTGATAGCGCTCGGCGCGGGCTTCACGCTCTTCCTTGCTCGGCTCGCTGCCGAACAGGCGGCTGAAGAAGCCTGGCTCCTTTTGCTTGTCGTCGGGTTTTTCGGACAGGTTGATGTAGTACAGACCCAGGCTGCGGTTGATGTCTTCGACACGCCACTCGCCCTGTTCCAGGGCGCGACCGACGCCGGACCAGGCGCGGTCCAGGTCGGACCCCAGGAACAGCACCGGGTTGCCGCTGCCGTCCTCGCTCAGGCTGACCTGGCTCGGGGCATCGAAGTCGCGCGCGGCCAGCAGCGAGACCGACCCGCCCTTCTCGGCGCTGCGGTTCATGCTGGCGAGCATTTCGTCGACCAGCAGGGCGTCGGTGCCGGTATTGCTGGAGGCGGAGGGGAAGTCAGGCTCGGCAGTGCTGCCGGCTGGGCGCTCGACGCTGACCACGTACACCTCGGAAGTGTTGCGCTGCACGCCGGGCTCCATGCGTACCCGCACGCGGACTTCGCTGTCCGGGCTGCTGGAGGTGCTGGCCAGGCGCTGGCCGAGGGAGGCCGACAGCTCGTCGAAACGCTGCCAGGTGGTGTTGAATTCGCCGGTCTGCGGGCGCTCTTCAGCGATGCGGAAACCGTTGTCCTCAAAGAACTGGCGAGTCACCGGCCAGACTTCGGCGGGCGAGCGCTGGGCCAGCACCCAACGGCTGTTGCCGCTGCGCTGCAGGCTGAAATCGCTGATGTCGGCGGTGGCCGACAGCGGCTGTGGACGGGGTACCTCGAACTCGCCAGTGGCGCGATCGTCGGCCACGTTGCGCGGGATCGGCAGCAGCGGATCCAGGCGCTTGACGTTGCTGGCGTCCGGCGGCAGCTGCATCGGCGCGGTTGGCTGCGCCTGCAGGTAGTCGCTGCCACGGTCGCGGAAATAGCCATCCTCGCCCCACAGCCAGCCGCACCCGCTGGTGCTGGAAATGATCAGGGCGAGAGCGGAAAGACCAGCCAGTCGCTTCATGCGGTGTACTTCCTCGATTAAACCAGTACGCCGGACTGGCGCAAGGCAGTACGGACTTTTTCGTGACAGCCTTCGCTCAGCCAGGTCAGCGGCAGGCGGATACCTTGTTGCATCAGACCCATTTCAACCAGCGCCCATTTCACCGGGATCGGGTTGGCTTCGCAGAACAGGTCCTTGTGCAGCGGCATGAGTTTTTCGTTGATTGCGCGGGCCTTCTCGGCATTGCCCGCAAGGGCGGCCTCGCACAGGTCGGCCATTTCGCGCGGGGCGACGTTGGCGGTGACGGAGATGTTGCCCTTGCCGCCCATCAGGATCAGCTCGACGGCGGTCGGATCGTCGCCAGACAGGACGATGAAGTCCTTGTCGACGCCGTCCAGGATCTGTTTGGCACGGGCCAGGTCGCCAGTGGCTTCCTTGATGCCGATGATGTTCTTGACTTTCGACAGCCGGATCACGGTCTCGGCCTGCATGTCGCAGGAGGTGCGGCCGGGCACGTTGTACAGGATCTGCGGGATGTCGACGGCTTCGGCGATGTGCTTGAAATGCTGGAACAGGCCTTCCTGGGTCGGCTTGTTGTAGTACGGGACTACCAGCAGGCAGGCGTCGGCGCCAGCATTCTTGGCGTTCTGGGTCAGGTGCACGGCTTCGGCGGTGGAGTTGGCACCGGTACCGGCGATCACCGGGATCGGCTTCTTGCTGTGCTTGACCCGCTCAACCACGTGCTTGATGACCAGGATGTGTTCTTCGACATCCAGGGTGGCGGACTCGCCGGTGGTGCCGACAGCTACGATCGCGTGGGTGCCGTTTTCCAGGTGGAAGTCTACAAGTTTGTCGAGGCTTACCCAGTCCAGACGCCCTTGTGCATCCATGGGTGTGACCAACGCCACCATACTGCCCGCAATCATGTAATTGCTCCTGCCGGAAAAAGAGAGCGGTAATGGTACTGGCGCCATCGGCCTTGCACAAGCGAAGCAGGCGGGCGGAGCATTCCCCTTCGCGCCGCTTTTCGCTACCCTTGATCCTTTGATCGATACAGCGCGGCCCGTCGGGCCGTCGACAGTGCTCCTCGCCTGCGTCCACCGCCGCCTAAACCGGCCGGGGCCCTGCTGGAAAAGGAGGCTTGCCCCCGTCCTGTACCGACCGCTCATCGCTTTAGGAATGCTGCATGTCCACCCCCACCGTTCGCGAACAATTCCTCGTCATCAGCGCCCTGGGCCCCAACCCCATGGAGCTGGCCAACGTCCTCAGCCGCGCGGCCTTCGACAATCGCTGCGCGGTGGTCACCTCGCGCCTGTCGCGCCACGGCGAAACCAGCGCCCTGGTGCTGCAGGTCGGCGGCAGCTGGGATGCCCTGGCCCGCCTTGAGGCCACCCTGCCGGGCCTGGGCAAGAAGCACGGCCTGACGCTGGACGTGGTCCGCAGCGCCGACCAGGAGGTGCGCCCGCAGGCCCTGCCTTACGTGGCCTACGTCAGCGCCGCCTATCGCCCCGACATCATCAACGAGCTGTGCCAGTTCTTCCTCGACCACCGCGTCGAACTGGAAGCCATGACCTGCGACACCTACCTCGCCCCGCAGACCGGCAGCAGCATGCTCAACGCCCAGTTCACCGTGATCCTGCCAGCCGGCACCCAGATCAGCTGGCTGCGCGACCAGTTCCTCGACTTCGCCGACGCCCTGAACCTGGACGCGCTGATCGAACCGTGGCGCCCACAGAACCCTGTCTAAGGAAGCTCCCATGGCCGTAGCAATCGACCAACCCGTCGCCGATTTCCAGGTCCAGGCCACCAGCGGCCAGACCGTCAGCCTGGCTGAGCTGAAAGGCCAGCAAGTGGTGCTGTACTTCTACCCCAAGGACAGCACTCCGGGCTGCACCACCGAGGGCCAGGGTTTCCGCGACCAGCATGCGGCATTCCAGGCCGCCAACACCGTGGTGTTCGGCGTTTCGCGCGATGGCATCAAGTCGCATGAGAACTTCAAGGCCAAGCAGGCCTTCCCCTTCGAGCTGATCAGCGACAAGGACGAGGCGCTGTGCCAGCTGTTCGACGTGATCAAGCTGAAGAAGCTGTATGGCAAGGAGTACCTGGGCGTGGACCGCAGCACCTTCCTGATCGGCAAGGACGGTGTTCTGCGCCAGGAATGGCGTGGGGTGAAGGTGCCCGGGCATGTGGATGCGGTACTGGCTGCGGCCGAGGCCTTGAACAAGGCCTGATACCGGATACCGTGGGAGCGGGCAAGCCCGCTCCCACGAGTAGCCCTAAAGCATCGGCGCCACAGACGTTTCCTGCCGCGGCCAGGCATCCAGCACCGCCTTGAACAGCGTCGCCAGCGGGATCGCGAAGAAGATCCCCCAGAACCCCCACAGCCCGCCGAACAGCAGCACCGCGCAGATGATCGCCACCGGGTGCAAGCTCACCGCCTCGGAAAACAGTAGCGGCACCAGCACGTTGCCATCGAGCGCCTGGATGATCGCGTACACCGCCATCAGGTAGATGAACTGGTCGCCCCAGCCCCACTGGAACAGCGCGATCAGGGTCACCGGCACCGTCACCACCACCGCGCCGACATACGGCACCACCACCGACAGCCCCACCAGCAGCGCCAGCAAGGCGGCATAGTTGAGCCCCAGGCTGATGAAGGCGATATAGGTGGCAATCCCGCAGATCAGGATCTCGATGCCCTTGCCGCGGATATAGTTGGCGATCTGCCGGTTCATCTCGTCGCCCACCCGGTTGAGCAACGTGCGCTCACGCGGCAGGTAGCCACTGACCCAGCGCCCGATCAGCTCGCGATCCTTGAGGAAGAAAAACACCAGGATCGGCACCAGTACCAGGTAGATCATGGCATTGACCAGCAACGGCAGGCTCGACAAGGAGAAGGTCAACGCCCACTGGCCGAACTTGCCGATTTCACCGCGCACCGACTCGATGGCGCGCAGCACCTGCTCGTCCGACACCAGGTGCGGGTAGCGTTCGGGCAACAGCAGCAATAGCGACTGCCACTTGCCGAGCATGCCGGGCAGCTCGTTGAACAAGGTGATCAGCTGATGCCAGAGCAGCGGCACCAGCACCAGCATGAACACCGCCAGCGCACCCATGAACAGCGCGAACACCAGCCATACGGCCAGCCGCGTCGGCACCTTCAAGCGCTCCAGGGCATTGACCAGCCCCTGCATGAGAAACGCCAGGACCATGCCCGCCAGCACCGGCGCGAGCATGCCGCCCAGGGTCAGCACCACGGTGAAGGCCAGGAACAGCAGGACCGCCAGCACCACCGCCTCCTCGTCGGAGAAGTAGCGCTGCATCCAGTCGCGAAGTACTTTGAACATTGACGATCCTAGGTTCTGTACGAAAAGCCTTGAGACACAGGTCAGGCAAGGCGAAAACAGCCGCGGAACGGCCGGGGTCGCGCCCGACTGTACTAGAGTACATGAGCATTCCGAGGCTGTTTTCAACGCAGCATGAACAAGTCTCAAGGCTTTTCGTATAGAGCCTAATGAAGGGAATCAGGCCTTGCGCAGCCAGTAGGTGTAGACCCCGGCCTCGGCCGTTTCATGCAGCAGCGTATGACCGGCCAACTGGGCGAACGTGCGGAAATCGCGCTGGGAACCGGCATCGGTGGCGAGCACCTTGAGCACCGCGCCGCTGGCCAGGCGATTGAGCTCCATCTTCGCCTTGAGCAGCGGCAATGGACAGTTGAGACCGCTGGCATCGAGCTCGGCGTCACAAGTCGGGGTGTCACTCATCGGGCAGCGCTCCAGAACCGCATGGGGAAGGCCGCTAGGATACCGCCACTGGTCGGCATCGCGCGACCCGGCTACAGTAAGGCTTTTGACCGACGCGAGCTTCTGCATGAATCTACTGCGCCCCACCCTGTTGACGCTGGCCTGCCTGATGGCCCTCCCCGGCCACGCCGACGACCTGCCGTCACTGGGCGACGCCAGCTCCGCGATCGTCTCGCCACAACAGGAACACCAGCTCGGCCGCGCCTGGCTGAGCCTGTTGCGCGGCCAGGTGAACCAGCTCAACGACCCGCAGCTCAAGGACTTCGTCGAGACCAGCGTGTACAAGCTGGCCGAGACCAGCCAGCTGCAGGACCGGCGCCTGGAGTTCATCCTTATCGACAGCAAGGAACTCAACGCCTTTGCCGCACCCGGTGGCATCGTCGGGGTCAACGGCGGCCTGTTCCTCAATGCCCAGACCGAAGGCGAGTACGCCTCGGTACTGGCCCACGAACTGGCGCACTTGTCGCAACGCCACTTCGCCCGGGGCGTCGAAGCCCAGCAACGCATGCAGCTGCCGATGATGGCAGCCTTGCTGGCCGGCATCGTGCTGGCGGCGGGCGGCGGCGGCGATGCCGGCATTGGCGTGATCGCCGGCACCCAGGCCGCGGCAATCCAGGAACAGCGGCGCTTTTCCCGGCAGAACGAACAGGAAGCCGACCGTTTCGGCATCCTCAACCTGGAAAAGGCCGGCTACGATCCACGCAACATGCCCAGCATGTTCGAACGCCTGGCCCGCCAGTACCGCTACGATGCCAAGCCGCCGGAATTCCTGCTGACCCACCCGGTCACCGAATCGCGTATCGCCGACACCCGCAACCGCGCCGAACAGGCGCCAAAGGGCGGCGTGGAAGACAGCCTGCGCTACCAGTTGATCCGCGCCCGCGTGCAGCTCACCTACGAAGGCACGCCGGGCATGGCCGCCAAGCGTTTCCGCGCCCAGCTCGACGAAACCCCGAACATGGATGCCGCCCGCTACGGCCTGGCCCTGGCGCAGATCAAGGGTGGCCAGCTCAACGAAGCGCGGGAAAACCTCAAGCCACTGCTGGCCAAGGCGCCCAACGACATCACCTACAACCTGGCACAGATCGATCTGGACATCACCAATAACCGCCTGGCCGACGCCCAGCAGCGCGCACAGCGCATGCAGGCGCTGTACCCAGGCAACTATCCGTTGAAACAGGTGCGCGCCGATCTGCTGGTCAAGCAGAACAAGCCGGCCGAAGCGGAAAAGGTGCTGGATGACTTGGTCAAGAACCGCCCGGACGATCCGGACGTCTGGTACGACGTGGCCGAAGTGCGCGGACTGTCAGGCAACACCATCGGTCTGCACCGCGCCCGCGCCGAATACTTCACCCTGGTCGGCGACTTCGACCAGGCGATCCAGCAGCTCGACTACGCCAAGCGCCGCTCGGGCAGCAACTTCCCGCTGGCTTCGCAGATCGACCAGCGCCAGCGCGAGATCATGGAGCAGCAGCGCATGGTCAAGGAAATGATGGGGCGCTGATACACAGCCAGAAAAAATCGCGGGGCAAGTCGGGTCGCCGCATCGCCGCTCCCACGCCAGGTATCACCGTGGCGTGGGAGCGGCGATGCGGCGACCCGCGACTTGCCCCGCGATGGTTTGTGCAACCAGTCAGGCGTTACCGGACAACTTCAAACGCGCCGCCTGGGTGAAGTCGAGCATGCGGTTCAACGGCTTGATCGCCTTGGGGATCAGCGCCGGCTCGACGAAGATCTCGTTGCTGCCATTGCGCAGGCAGTCCAGCACCCGCTCCAGGGTGTTCATGGCCATCCACGGGCAGTGCGCGCAGCTGCGGCAGGCCGCGCCGTTGCCAGCGGTCGGCGCCTCGACGAATTCCTTGTCCGGGCACAGCTGCTGCATCTTGTAGAAGATGCCGCGGTCGGTGGCGACGATGAAGGTCTTGTTCGGCAAGGTCTGCGCCGCCTTGATCAGCTGGCTGGTGGAGCCTACCGCGTCGGCCAGCTCGATCACCGCTTCCGGCGACTCCGGATGCACCAGGATCGCGGCGTCCGGGTACAGCGCCTTCATGTCGGCCAACTGGCGCGACTTGAACTCTTCATGAACGATGCAGGCGCCATCCCACAGCAGCATGTCGGCACCGGTCTGCTTCTGGATGTAGCGGCCGAGGTGTTGGTCCGGCCCCCAGATGATGGTCTCGCCGTTGTCCATCAGGCTTTCGACGATTTCCAGCGCGCAGCTGGAGGTCACCACCCAGTCGGCCCGGGCTTTAACTGCCGCGGAAGTGTTGGCGTAGACCACCACGGTGCGCTCGGGATGCTGGTCGCAGAAGTCCGAGAACTCCTTGACCGGGCAACCCAGGTCGAGGGAGCAGGTCGCTTCCAGGGTCGGCATCAGCACGCGCTTTTCCGGGGTGAGGATCTTCGCCGTCTCGCCCATGAAGCGCACCCCCGCCACCACCACAGTCTCGGCGGGGTGATTCTTGCCGAAGCGCGCCATCTCCAGCGAGTCAGACACGCAGCCGCCGGTTTCCTCGGCCAGGGCCTGGATCACCGGATCGCAATAGTAGTGGGCCACCAGCACGGCGTTCTGCTTCTTCAGCTCGGCAGCGATGGCCGCACGGTAATCGGCCTCCTGCGCGGGCGTCAGCGGGTTGGGCTGCTTGGCATCAAGGTGCGCCTGGACCAACAGGCGTTCGGAAATCTGGGTCATGATCGCTGGACCTGCAGGGCGCTTGAGCGCGTCAGTCGAGTGTATCACCCGGCCCTGGCAGATCGGCTAGCGGTGCCGGACGGCCAGCGTCTCGGCCCCTCTGCGGGCGCGGATTATTGTCGGACGCGAAGGCTACAGGCAATCGGAAGGATGCAAAAGGGGTTTTTGCAGCCCTCCGTCGCGGGGTAAGTCGGGTCGCCGCATCGCCGCTCCCACGATGATGGGAGCGGGTCTGCCCGAGAGGTCAGCCCTGCGGCTGCAACGCCGCCAGGTGGCCGCTGATCAGCATGGCGAACTCTTCGACGGTCATCTTCTTGCCATTGAAGTCGACCATGCCATCAGCGTATTGCAGGCTCGATACCACATCAGTGCCTTCTACCGTGGCCATGCCGCTCTGCAATGCCATCATGCCGACCATTTCACCGGCCTGACTGGACTGCTGGGCGATGGCCTGGGCGTCGGTCTCGCCCTCAAGCAGGGCTTGCAATGTGGTCAGGTCGGCGACCATCGGCTTTGAAACGCTGAGCTTGGCCTTCAGCTGGGTCAACAGCTGCTTGCCGAGCTGGTCAGGGGGCAGGTCGAAGGAGCTGGGGCTGGCGAAGTCCATTGCCAGGTTGAAGTGGCTTTCGCCATTGGCGGTCTTGAATGCCAGCTTCTCCACGGCCACCTGGGGTTTGGCCACCAGCAACCGCTGCAGGTCGGCCTGGACCTTGGCCTGTTCCTCGGGGGTCATTTCCAGCGACGGGGCCTCGCCCTCGGCCGCCGCCTGCTGCATCTGCGGCAGCTGGGTCTGGTACCACTCCATCAGCGCCTGCATGGCCGCGATGTCGATGGACTTCATGGTCAGGACCATTTCTGCGCTGCCGACCTTGCGCCCGGCGTAGCTGATGTCGGCAACCTTGTATTCCAGGCGCCCGGCCAGCTTGTCCTTGGCCTCGCCCTCGGCGTTGTACAGGTTGTTCTGCTGCAGGCCCTTGAGCACCAGCACTTCCTGCTTCGGCCCGAAGGTCACCTGGGTGTCGGCCAGGGCCAGGTCGAAGTTGCCGACATAGACCATGTCGTGGGCGGTTTCGTGGAGCTTGCCACCGGCCTTGAAGCCGTTGAGCAGGATCTTCACCGGCGCCTGTTGCTCATCGACGAAATTCAACTCCAGGTGCTCGGCATTGCCGTGGATCTCCACCGCCTTGCCGTCGCGGTCTCCGCGCAGTTGCAGTTGCAGGCCGGAGAAGTCCAGGACGTTGCCGTCGTCTTCCTTGAGCGTCACCGGCGCCAGGCGGATATCGCTGTCGACGCTGCCGTTGTAGCCGAGGCTGACCTGGGCGGTGACCGGTGCCTTGTCGCCAGCGGCAGTGAACCAGCCCTCGGTGAAGTCATCCTTGTCCAAAGCGCTGTTGCTGGTGGCCATGACCGGCATCAGCTTGAACGCCTTGACCCGCGACCAGGGGAACGGGCCGTGCTCGATCTGGTCGGTCACGCCAACCTGGAAGTTCAGCGCCTCGGCCTCCCCGAGCTGCACGTTCTCGGCCTTCAGACGGTAGTGCGCGGTGCTGGTGAAGAAGTGCTGGTCCAGCGAGACCAACTCGATGGTCATGCTGCCGCCGTTGCCTGCTAGGGCCTTCTTCAGCTCTTCGTTGCCGCGCGCCACGGAGCGTTCCAGCTCCGCGGGCAGTTGCTTGCCGGTGTACCAGGCGCCAGCGGTGGTTGCGACGGCGATGGCGAGCGCCAGGCCGGAAAGGATGCCTACTGATTTCTTCATGAATAGAACCGATTGCTGTCCATAGGGAGGGCGATTGGGCGGACCACGGAAACGAGGGCACGCGGGGTGGCAAGAATACCATCGGCACCCGGCCGGCGCGGTAATGCTTGCTGGATTTCGTTTGTCGGCACCCCAAGGACAGCCTGCCTTGGCCAAAAGAAATGTAAATTTTTACGAACATCAAAATCGACTTACGATCCGCTCAATCGGCCAATAACAGTGCATAACGGCCAAAAAAACCGATTCCCCTTCCATCCAACTGACTACCTGTCATGTTTAACTTGACACCCAAACGACCATCGTTGTTTATTTCGCGCACCCTGCAGCTCCAACATAAAAGGTGAACAACATGGAGCCCATCCGCTCGACCTTGTCGTGCCCGTCACTCGCCGTGCCCGTTGTTTCGACACAGGAGCAGCGCCCGCATGCAGCCTGATCACAGCGCTCCCGGCGATGCCCAGTTCCGCAAGTCCCTGCGCCTTTGGCACGTGGTGATCATCGGCCTGGCCTACCTCACCCCGATGACCGTGTTCGACACCTTCGGCATCGTCTCTGGCATCACTGCCGGGCATGTGCCCAGCGCCTACATCCTGGCCCTGGCCGGCATCCTGTTCACCGCCGTGAGCTATGGCACCCTGGTGCGACGCTTCCCGCAGTCGGGCTCGGCGTACACCTACACCCAGCGCGCCATCAATCCACACGTGGGCTTCCTGGTCGGCTGGTCGTCGCTGCTGGACTACCTGCTGCTGCCCATGGTCAATGCACTGCTGGCCAAGCTCTACCTGTCGGCAATGTTCCCCGAAGTGCCGGCCTGGGCGTGGGTGGCCGGCTTCGTCACCCTGATCAGCCTGATCAACATGCGCAGCATCAACCTGGTGGCGCACTTCAACCTGCTGTTCGTCGCCGTGCAGGTGGCGATCATTTCGGTATTCATCTACCTCTGCTGGCGCGGCCTGGGCCATGGCGAAGGCCTGGGCACGGCCTGGAGCCTGGTACCGTTCGCCGATGACCAGACCCAGTTCGCCGCCCTCGCCGCCGGTGCGACCATCCTGTGCTTCTCGTTCCTGGGCTTCGATGCAGTGACCTGCCTGTCGGAGGAAACCCGCGACCCGGGCAAGACCATCCCCCGGGCGATCTTCCTCACGGCGCTGATCGGCGGCGTGGTGTTCATCGGCGTGTCCTACTTCATCCAGGCCTACTTCCCGACCATGCAGCGCTTCCACGACCAGGAAGCGGCCCTGCCGGAAATCGCCCTGTACGTCGGCGGCAAGCTGTTCCAATCGGTATTCATCGCCTGCACCGTGATCAACACCATCGCCTCGGGCCTGGCCTCGCAGACCAGCGTGTCGCGCCTGCTGTACGTGATGGGCCGCGACAACGTGATCCCGGCCGGGGTGTTCGCCCGCCTGCACCCGCGCTACAAGACCCCAGTGCTGAACATTGCGGTGGTCGGCCTGATTTCGCTGTCGGCGATCTTCTTCGACCTGGTCACCGCCACCTCGGTGATCAACTTCGGCGCGCTGGTGGCGTTCAGCTTCGTCAACCTCTCGGTGATCAACCACTGCTATATCCGTGAGAGGCAGAACAAGGGCCTGACGAACAACCTCAAGTATCTGGTGGCGCCGACGATAGGCTTCTGCATCATCGTCTCGCTGTGGCTGGACCTGAACGAACACTCCTTGCTGTTCGGCGGTGTCTGGGCCCTGCTTGGCGTGCTCTACCTGGCCTGGCTGACGAAGGCCTTCAGGGTTGCGCCACCGAACTGCATCGCCGAATGACCCCATCGACGCCCGCCTGACCGCGGGCGTTGTGTTTGCCCGAGAAGGAAAAGCCCATGTCGCAGCGAAGTCTGTCCATCCAGTGGAAGATCACCCTGCTCGCCGGCCTGTGCCTGCTGGCCATCGTCGCCCTGCTGGTGACTACCTCGCTTACCCAGGCGCGGCGCAGCGCAGCGCAGGTGTTCCAGGCCAATACCGAACTGCTCGACCACAGTGCCCGCCTGCGCTTGCAGGCCCACGGCGAAGCCCAGGCCCTGCGTATCCAGCGCTACTTCATGGATGCCTACCAGTACGGCAACGGCTTCGCAAGGCTGGTGCAGGCACTCAAAGCTCGCGGCGGTGACGACCTGCGTGCCGAACTCAGCCGCGAGGCTCGCGCCACCCTGGCCGGCAACACCGACCTGATCGGCCTGTATCTGGTGTTCCAACCCAACGCCCTGGACCAGCAAGATGCGCGCTTCGTTGACCAGGCCGAGAATGGCAGCAATGACAGCGGCCGCTTTTCGCTGTACTGGTCGCAGCCGGGCAGTGGCGCCCTGGAGGTGGAGACCATGCCCGAATCGATGCTCGCCGACACCAGCATCGGCGCCAATGGCTCGCCTTACAACCGGTGGCTGACCTGCCCTCTGGAGACGGCAAAGGCCTGCGTACTGGACCCGTATTTCGATGAAGTCAACGGTCATCAGGTACTGATGACGAGCATCGCCCTGCCGTTGCTGGACAACGGCAAGGTGGTGGGTGTGGTCGGCCTGGATATCGGCCTGGACAACCTGCAGCAACTAAGCCTGGCGGGTCGCCAGGAGCTGTTCGACGGCCAGGGCCAGGTCAGTATCATCAGCCCCGCAGGGCTGCTGGCCGGCCACAGCCAGGATGCCGGCCAGTTGAGCAAGACGGTACAGCAAGCGTTCGGCGCCAGCGCCATCGCCCTGGCAGCGCCGCTGCGCGCCGGCCAGGCTGTCGAGCGGCTGGACCAAGGCACCATGCGCATTTCCCGGCCCTTCACGCCAATTCCCGGCGCGGCACCTTGGCAAGTACTGCTCGAATTGCCCGAACAGGTGCTGCAAGCGCCTGCGGTCACTCTCAACCAGCGCCTGGATAGCCAGAACCAGCAGGCCAACTTCGTCAGCCTGCTGATAGGAATGGTTGCGGCCGTGCTGGGCCTGTTGCTGGTGTGGCTTACCGCCCGCGGCGTAACTCGGCCGATCCTGGCCGTGGCTGCCCGCCTGCAGGACATCGCCAGCGGCGAAGGCGACCTGACCCGACGCCTGGAGTACGCCCGCGATGACGAACTGGGCCAGCTCACCGGTTGGTTCAACCGTTTCCTCGACAAGCTCCAGCCGGTGATCGCCCAGCTCAAGGCCTCCCTGCATGAGGCCCGCGGCACGGCAGACCAATCGGCGCTGATCGCCAGTCAGACCAGCGATGGCATGCAGCAACAGCACCGCGAGATCGAGCAGGTAGCTACCGCCGCCAACGAGATGAGCGCTACCGCCCACGACGTCGCCCACAATGCCGCCCAGGCGGCACAAGCCGCGCGCGGCGCCGACCAGGCGACCCGCGACGGCCTGGCGCGAGTGACCGCCACCCGCGAGGCGATCGGCCAGCTGGCGGGCGGCATGGACGCGGCCATGGACGAGGCGCGTGCCTTGGCAAGCCGCGGTGAGCAGATCGGTTCGGTGCTTGAGGTAATCCGTGCCATTGCCGAGCAGACCAACCTGCTGGCACTCAATGCCGCCATCGAGGCTGCCCGCGCCGGTGAGGCTGGGCGTGGTTTCGCAGTGGTCGCCGACGAGGTGCGCAACCTGGCTCAGCGTACGCAGGTATCGGTAGAGGAGATCCGCCAGGTGATCGAGGGACTGCAGCAAGGCACACAGGACGTGGTCGGTGCCATGCATGCCGGCCAGCGCCAGGCTCAGGACAGCGCGGCGCAGATGGAGCAGACCTTGCCGGCGCTGCAACGCATCGGCGAGGCGGTGACGGTGATCACCGACATGAACCTGCAGATCGCCTCGGCGGCCGAGGAACAGAGTGCCGTGGCTGAAGAAGTCAATCGCAACGTGGCGGGGATTCGCGATGTGACCGAGGCGTTGTCTGGACAGGCCGACGAATCAGCACGAATCAGCCAAGCGCTGAACCGCTTGGCCAACCAGCAGCAAGTCTTGATGGAGCAGTTCCGGGTATAGCGCTGTGTTACGCCTGATCGTTATCCACAGATCAACTTCTCCCCACTCGCCACCGCTACGCCAACCCAGCAGCCCTAAAGCCGCGACTTCAGGAGCCACCTTTTGGCCTCCTGAAGCCGCAAGCTGTATCGCCTGAACGATCACGCGCCTGGCAACAACAAGCTCACCTGCCATATAGAGCACTCGTCGGTCTCTGCGGGCCTTTCATGAATTGTTGACGATCTTTTCACGCCGCCCCCTTTAGCTTCGCCTGCCAACCGATCCGGCAGGCAACCGCTCTCTGAGGCACACGTGTCCCGCACAACTCTTCCCGCTCGCACATCCATCGACTGGCCTGGCCTCGGCTGGCTCCTGCTGTTCTTCTGGTACTTCTCCGGCGTGACCCAGGCCTTGCTGCTGTTCAGTGGCACCACCGGCTTCGCCGGCTTTCGCGATGCCCTGTTCCTCAGCAGCCTGTGGCTGGCCCCGGTACTGCTGCTGCCACGCCTGACCCGCCCGCTCGCCGCAGTGATTGGGCTAGTGCTGTGGGCTGGATCGCTGGTGGGCCTCAGCTATTTCGGCATCTACCGGCAGGAGTTCTCACAAAGCGTCATCTTCGTGATGTTCGAATCCAACACCGCTGAAGCCGGCGAATATTTCAGCCAGTACTTCAGCACTTGGCTGTGCCTGGGGCTGCTGCTCTACAGCGCGATCGCCGTGCTGCTGTGGCGGCGCATCCGCCCGGTCACCCTGCCGCTGTACAGCCGTCTGCCGGTGGTTGCGGTGCTGCTGACTGCGACCCTGGGCTACCCGTTCTACAAACAGATGGTCTCCCAGCAACGCAATTTCGCAGACGCTCGCGAAAAGGTTGAACAACGCATGGCGGCTGCAGTGCCCTGGCAACTGGTGGTCGGCTACCGGCAATATCGACAGCAGTTGGACAACATGCAGGCACTGCTTCAACAGAACGCCGCCCTGCCGCCCCTGCAAAACCTCAAGGACAGTAGCGGCGACGCGCCGCGCACCCTGGTGCTGGTGCTAGGCGAATCCACCACACGCGAACACATGCATTTGTACGGCTACGACCGCGACACCACGCCGAACCTCGACGCCCTGGCCGCTCACGACAAAGGGCTCACCGTATTCCGTAATGTCGTCTCGCCACGCCCCTACACCATTGAGGTGATGCAGCAAATCCTGACCTTTGGCGACCAGCAGCACCCTGACCGTTTCCTCACCGACCCATCGCTGATCAACCTGATGAAACAGGCTGGCTACAAGACGTTCTGGATCACCAACCAACAAACCATGACCAAGCGCAACACCATGCTCACGACCTTCTCCCAGCAGACGGACGTGCCGGTCTACCTGAACAACCAGCGCAACCAAAACGCCAGCCAGTATGACAGCGTGGTGCTGGAACCTTTCGACAAGGCCCTGCGCGACCCCGCCGACAAGAAGCTGATCATTGTCCACCTGCTCGGCACGCACATGGACTACCGCTATCGCTATCCCGCCCAGTTCGATCATTTCAAGGACGCGACCGGCGCGCCGGCGGCGCTGGCACCCGAACAGGTACGCACCTACAACTTTTACGACAACGCCGTGCGCTACAACGACTTCGTGGTCTCAGACCTGATCAAGCGTTATTCGGCAAGCACGCCGAACGGCTTCCTGCTGTACCTGTCCGACCACGGCGAGGATGTCTATAGCTCCGGCAACCATGATCGCCTGGGCCGCAACGAGGCCAATCCAACCCGGCCGATGTACACCATCCCTTTCCTGCTCTGGACCTCGCCCAGCTGGCAGGCGACGCACCCGCGCGACCTGCAGGCGATGGTCAACCGTCCGTACAGCAGCGCACACCTGATCCATACCCTGTCCGACCTGGCAGGCCTGAGCTACGACCGCTACGAGCCGGCCAAGAGCCTGGTCAACGACAGTTTCACCGCCAGCCCGCGCTGGATCGGCGACCCGTACGCGAAAAATGGGCTGCACAAGTTCGACAACCTGCCCGGCACCCAAGCCAAGCCAGAACAACGGACCGCTAGCAGCAGTACGCTTCACCCTGACGAAGGTTGACTGCCCGCGACCAGGAAGCCCCCATAGCACGCCCTTCGCTTGAAGGGCTCCCCCCAAAAACCGATATCTGGCCTCCAGGTATCGGTGTTTTTTGCCGCTAAATGATGAATAAATTTCCGGCATATTGTTTCGTACATTTCATACCGATGACAAAACGACAATATAACAAAGCAAAATGACGTCTATTGCCCTCAGTAAATATGGGCAATTCAGTTGGATGCGTGCAACTAAACGGTTTTACTCAGGAAAATATGACGAAACCATGTATTCCAAAAAGTAATGATGTAGCAACTAATTGTCGTTTGTTGCGAACACCTTTCAACGCCAATACTGATTTCAATCAAAGCAATCGTTCCGCGCCGCAGCTCTGGAGAAGCTGTAGGCAGATCGAGGGCCTATCCGCCCGACAACTGCAAACTTGAAGTGGTCAGTTCACAACAAAAACAACAACTCACTCGCATGCAGATCCAATAGGTTGCCCATGACCCATTCGTACAACAACGGAAGTTTGACTGCAGCAGCCCCACCTTCCGGACACCTGAAACGCACCCTCACCAGCCGTCACCTGAACATGATCGCCATTGGCGGCTCTATCGGGACCGGCCTGTTCGTATCCTCTGGCGCCACTATTGCCCAGTCCGGCCCCGGTGGCGCGCTGCTGGCCTTCGCGGTGATCGGCCTGATGGTGTATTTCCTGATGACCAGCCTCGGCGAGCTGGCCGCATGCATGCCGGTCAGCGGTTCGTTCTCTACCTACGCCTCACACTACGTGGACGAAAGCTTCGGCTTCGCCCTGGGCTGGAACTACTGGTATTCATGGGCAGTGACCATCGCCGTGGACCTGGTGG
The DNA here is from genome assembly GCF_021283165.2 of Pseudomonas soli. Lineage (NCBI taxonomy): Bacteria > Pseudomonadati > Pseudomonadota > Gammaproteobacteria > Pseudomonadales > Pseudomonadaceae > Pseudomonas > Pseudomonas soli. The sequence goes on along the minus strand of NZ_CP128543.1, from coordinate 1,586,535 downwards.
CCGTGCAGATCATCATGGTCTACTGGTTCCCGGACACCCCGGGCGTAATCTGGAGCGCAGCCTTCCTGGTCCTGCTGTTCGCCCTCAACGTCGCCTCGGTGCGCTTCTTCGGCGAAGCCGAATTCTGGTTCGCGCTGATCAAGGTCGTCACCATCATCCTGTTCATTGGCGTGGGCATCCTGATGCTGCTGGGCATCCTTGACGGTGGGCAGGAGGGCGGCACCCACCTCTGGCAGCTCGGCGATGCGCCGATCGCCGGCGGCCTGCCTGCCCTGATCGGCGTGGCGATGATCGTCGGCTTCTCATTCCAGGGTACCGAGTTCGTCGGCATCGCCGCAGGCGAAACGGAAAACCCTGGGCGCAACATTCCCAAGGCAGTTCGCCAGATCTTCTGGCGCATCCTGCTGTTCTATGTGTTCACCATCATCGTGATCGGCCTGTTGATCCCCTACACCGACCCCCGCCTGCTCAAGGACGGCCTTTCGGACATCACCATCAGCCCATTTACCCTGATTTTCTCAAAGGCTGACATGCTCGCCGCCGCCGCAGTGATGAACGCGGTAATCCTGACCTCAGTGTTGTCCGCCGGCAACTCGGGCATGTACGCCTCCTCGCGCATGCTCTACAGCCTCGCCCTGGAGCGCAAGGCGCCGGCGATATTCGCCCGGGTGACGCGCAGCGGCACCCCGGTGTGGGCGCTGCTGGCAACTGCAGCGGTCGCCGGCCTGTGCTTGCTGAGCTTCCTGTTCAGCCCCGGCAAGCTGTACCTGTGGCTGCTGAACACTTCCGGCATGCTCGGCTTCATTGCCTGGCTTGGCATCGCCATCAGCCACTACCGCTTCCGTCGCGGATACCTGTTCCATGGCAACGACCTGGCGAAACTGCCGTATGTCTCGAAGTACTTCCCATTCGGCCCCCTGTTCGCCTTCGGCCTGTGCATGGTGGTGATGCTCGGGCAGAACTACCAGGCCTTCATCGGCGGCCAGATCGACTGGATCGGCGCCTTCGCCACCTATGTCGGGCTGGTGCTGTTCGTGGTGGTGTGGCTCGGACGCAAGCTGCTTACCGGCTCCAGGGTGGTGCGCTACAGGGAAATGGATTTCTCCTATATCGAGACACGCAAGACCCAACACAGCAACGCAGAGCCCTGCGTCGAGGCGGTCGCGGCCAGCCAGCAGCCCGCCTGAAAACTCCATTGGCGGACCCGCCTCGGTCCGCCCATCTGCGTCATGGAACCCTTATGAACAGCACCCTCGACTCCTACTACGAAGCCAGTGCCAGCAGAACCCTCTACCCTGCCCAAACGGGACGCACCGATGCCCGTGTGTGCATCCTGGGCGGCGGTCTGGCCGGGCTTTCGACCGCGATAGGGCTTGCCGAGCGCGGAGTGAGCGACGTGACGATTCTTGAATCACAACGTATCGGCCACGGTGCCTCGGGGCGTAATGGCGGCTTCGTCTTCGGCGGCTACAGTCTCGGCAGCGCGGACTTGCTGTCGGCACTGGGCGCCGACGAGGCCCGCAAGCTGTATCGACTGACCCTCGAGGCCGTCGACCTCATTCGCGAGCGCACCCATCGCTACGCCATCGATTGCGATCTGGTCGACCAGGGCGTGATCCTCGCCAACTGGTTCAACGACCCATCGCGCCTGGACAAGCCGCGCCAGTTGATGAAGGAGGCCTATGGCGTCGACTGGCAATACATCACCCCAGGCGAACTGAAGGAACAGCTCAGGACCGGACGCTATTACGGCGGGTTGCTGGAGCGCAACGCATTCCACTTCCACCCGCTCAAATACGTCTGCGGCATCGCCGAGGCTGCCACCCTAGCCGGGGTGACAATCTACGAGCAGTCGCCGGTGACCGGCATCGAAAAGAAGGCTGGCGGTTACATCGTGCGCACCCGCCAGGGCGAGGTTCATGCCGAGGAGGTCGTGTTCAGCGCAGGGGGCTACGCCCGAGGCGTCTACCCCCCGATCGAGCGCGCCGTGCTACCGATCGCCACCTATATAGTGACCACTCCACCACTGGGCGCGCACCTGCCGGATGCCATCAACTGCCAGTCGGCCATCTACGACACACGCTTCGCCTTCGACTACTACCGCCCGTTGAAAGACACCCGGATCCTCTGGGGTGGACGCATCTCCATCCTCGACCGCGGGCCCCAGGCCATCGCCAGGTTGCTCAAGGCTGACTTGGTCAGCGTCTACCCGCAACTCGAAGACGTGGAACTGGAATACGCCTGGGGCGGCTTGATGAGCTACGGACGCCACCAGATAGCGCAGATTGGCCAGGATGGTAACGGCATATGGCATGCGGTCGGATTCGGCGGCCATGGCATGGCACCGACCACCGTTGCCGGCGAAGTCCTGGCGCAGGCCATCGCTCACCGCCAGCCGATCCCGAGCGGTTTCAGCCAGTTCGGCCTAGACCGGACCTTTGGCGTGGCCGGCCTGCTGGCGGCGCAGGCCACCTACACCGCTTATCAAGCACGAGACGCCTTCGATGCACGGCGCCTAAACCGCTGACGTCGGCACGCCATTGCTGGAAATGCCTAGAAGAAGACGGTACGCCATCAGCCCAAACGCACTACCGCGCGCTTGACCTTGTCGAGCAACTCCGACATTTTGAATGGCTTGACCAGCATGTCCATCCCAGCCCCCAGGAACGCTTGGCGGTCCAGCGCCGCATCGGCATACCCGGTCATGAACAGCACCGGCAGCCCCGGTCGATGCAACCGTGCGATATCAGCCAGCTCTCGCCCACTCATGGTGGGTAATCCAACATCAGTCAGCAACAGGTCGATGCTCTGCAGTTGCTGCAGATGCTGCAACGCCTCATCGGTGGTCGACGCCAGTGTGCAGCGGTACCCTGCCTCGCCCAGCGCCTCGGCCACCGACAGTCGGACCGAGGCCGTGTCCTCCACGATCAGCACGTGCTCGCCATTGCCCTGCTGGTCATTCCCTACCTCGCGGTCCACGCTGACCGCCGCCTCATCGCTGGCCGGCAGCAACAGCGTCACCTCGGTACCCTCGCCAACAACGCTGCGCAGCTCCACATGCCCACCCGACTGGCGAGCGAAACCGTAGATGGTCGACAAGCCCAGACCAGTGCCCTGGCCGAGGGGCTTGGTGGTGAAGAACGGATCGAAGACCTTGTCGATCAAGCCGGCCTCGATGCCGCTGCCGTTGTCGCGCACGGTCACGGCAACGTAGGCGCCATCGGCGAGGTTGGCGTCGCCTTGGCACCAGACCGCCGAGGTATTGACCCAGATGTGCCCGCCTTTGGGCAGGGCATCGCGGGCGTTGATGACCAGGTTGAGCACCGCGCTTTCCAGTTGCACCGGGTCGACCAGGGCGATGGCCGGCAGGGTGGACAGCTCCAGGGTCAGGGTGACTCGTTCACCGATCGTGCGGGTCACCAGTTCCTCAAGCGAGCGCACGTGCTGGTTGACGTCAACTGGACGGGTATCGAGCGGTTGCTGACGGGCAAAGGCCAGCAGCCGCTGGGTGAGCACAGCGGCGCTGTTGGCCGAGCTCAGCGCCACCTCGGCGTACTTCGGCACCTTATCCACACGGTTTTCCGCCACCCGCTTGCGGATCAGCTCAAGGCTGGTGATGATGCCGGTAAGCAGGTTGTTGAAATCGTGGGCGATGCCCCCGGTGAGACTGCCCAGGGCGTCCATTTTCTGCAACTGCAACAGTTGCGCCTCGGTGCGCACGCGCTCGGCTACTTCCTTGGCCAATTGGCTGTTGGCATCGTCCAGGCGTGCCAGGTGCGAGCGCTCGCGGTGACGGTGTTCGGTAATGTCCTCGACGAACACCAGGCATAGGCCAGGCGCCTGGTACGGGGAAAGTTGCCACTCAGTGTCGCGCGGTTGACCATGCAGACGCATGCCCAGCGTGCCTTTCCAGCGCGCCCCCCGTACCAGGTGCTGGCGCAACTCCTCAAGCGCGTTCAGCTGGCCATCGGCGAAGCACTCGTACAGGCGTTGCGGATCGCGGTTGTCCTGCACCAGGTGGGCGAAGGCATGATTGCATTCGTGCACCTTCAGGTTGCCGTCGAGTACGGCAATGGGGGCGGACACACCCCGGAAGATTTCCTGGAAGCGCGCCTCGCTCTGGCGCAAGGCCCGCTCGGTATCGCGCACCCTCAACAGGGTGCGCAGGGTGGCCAGCAGCACATCCGGGTCTACCGGGTAGACCAGATAGGCATCAGCACCGGCATTCAAGCCGGTAATGATATCGCCGCTCTGGATCGATGCCGCCGACACGTGGATCACCGGCAACAGCGCCGTGCGGCTGTCCTCACGCAGCAGCCGGACAATGTCGAAACCGCTCATGTCCGGCAGGTTGACGTCGAGGATCAGTGCATCCACTTGCTCGTCGCGAATCAGCGCCAGCCCCTCCCCGCCGGTGCCCGCCTCAAGCACTTCGTAACCGTGCGCACCGAGACGACGACGCAGGGCGTAACGGGTGGCGACGTTGTCGTCGACGATCAGCAAGCGCAGGTCAGGTTTCATCAACGTTATCCTGGGCCAAAGCCAGTGGAATGATCACGAAGAACGTTGAACCGACACCCGGCTCGCTGTGCACGCCCACCTCCCCGCCTAGCAGCGCGACGAAACGCTTGCATAATGACAGCCCCAGCCCGGTGCCACGCAGGCGTTTTTGCAACGGTGAATCGACCTGGGCGAAATCCTCGAATAGCGTACCCAACAGGTCCGAGGCGATGCCGATGCCGGTGTCGCTGACGGCGAAGCGGATGTGTTGAGCATCGACGAGTTGCGCCGATACCCGCACTTCACCGCGGGTGGTGAACTTCAAGGCATTGGAGATGAAGTTGCGCAAGATCTGCGCTAGTTTCTTGTCGTCGGTGTAGAGACGCGGCAGCCCCACCGGCTCTTCGAAAATCAGGTCGACCGCCGTGGCGTCGACGATCGGCCGAAACATCCCGCGCAGCGCCGCGAACAGGTCGAACATGTCGAACCAGGCCGGCGAGATGGTGATGCGCCCGGCTTCGATCTTGGCGAGGTCGAGCAGGTCATCGACCATGTCCGACAACTCGCGGGTCGCATTGCTGACAAAGGCCACTTGGCGGTGCTGCTCTTCCGACAGCGGCCCGTCGAGCTCGTCGGCCAGCAGACTGGTGATGCTCAGTATCGAGCCCAGCGGGGTGCGGAACTCGTGGCTCATGTACGACAGGAAGCGACTTTTCAGGTCTGACGCCTGGCGCAAGTGCTCGGCCTGGATGTCGAGCTCGGCATACAGGGCCAGCACTCCTTGATTGGTTTCTTCAAGCTCGGCGCGCAGGGCCTCATTTTCAGCCTGCAGGCGCGCAAACTGCTCGGCGTCTTGCATGGGAAGCTCAGCCATGGTCTGGCTCCAGGTCGATGACCAGCACCGTCACGTCGTCCCGCCCCCGGCAAAAATCGCGGTGCAGCACGGTAGCAATCACCGCCGGATGGCGATGCACCAACCCGGGGTACTCTTGCAGGTTCCAGCGCGACTGCAGGCCGTCGCTGTAGAGGATCAGCAGGTTGCCAGTCACGTCAGCGTAGTCGAAGACCTGGGCCTTGCGATATTGCCCGCCGACGATCCCTGGCAGCGAAGGCATACCGCGCATCCGCGTCGGCGCCACCAGGCTGGCGCCGATGTTACCGATGCCGGTGAAGGCCATATGGCCGCTGCGCAGATCGTGTTGGGCGATGGCCACCGCGCCGCCGCGGGTACTGCTCATCGCCAGGTGCAGCCGCTCGATCAGCAGAAGTGGATCCATAAAGGCGTGCTCGGCGAATGCCGCTGCAGCGCTCTGGGCCGCCTCCTCGGCTTGCGTGCCATGCCCCAGGCCGTCGACCAGCAAGGCGCTGAGGCGCCCATGGGTGAGCTTGACGTGCCAGGTGTCGCCGCAAGCCGGATCGTCATGTAACGCATGATGGCTTACACCGATGCGCAGATCGCGGTTCTTGGCATCGCGTCGGTACACGCGAGCCATGATCACCGAGCCGCGAGCGTCGGTGTGCATATCGAACACCTCGGCCAGGCGTGTCACCGCTCCCAGGCCAATACCCTGGGTGCCGCCGGTGGAATAACCATCGGCCAGGCATGTCTGAGCATCGAACCCCTGGGCCCGGTCCACTGCCACCAACTCGATGCCCAGGCCACTGGCACCAGGCACGGTGCGCAGGTGCAAGGCGCCCTGTCCGGCGTGCTTGAGCACGTTGCTGGCCAGCTCGGTAGCCAGCAATGCCACTCGGCCAGCCTCCTCGCTGTCGAAGCCTTGTTGCTCTGCCAGGCGCTGTGCGGTGCGCCGGGCGTGCCCGACCTGGCTGGCCTCATCCAGGGGCAGGACCAGCGTCCTGCTGGCGGGAATGTTCATATCCATCGCGTGATCGTCACTCGCGTGCCCTCTCCTGGCACGGTGTCGAGCTCGAACTCGTCCACCAGACGGCGCGCACCGGTCAAGCCCAGGCCAAGGCCATTGCCGGAGGTCCAGCCATCGGTCAGGGCCAGCTTCAGGTCGGCGATGCCTGGCCCTTCGTCGCGAAATAACAAGCGCACACCGGTGCGGCCCGCTTCCTCGAGCACCTGCCAATCCATATCGCCCCCGCCGCCATAGACCACGGTGTTGCGTGCCAGCTCGCTGACGGCGGTAACCAGCTTGGTCAGATCCACCAGGCGCATGCCGCAGTCGCTGGCCAGTTTGCGTGCCAACTGCCGGGCCAGTACCACATCCTGCTCGATGCGTACCGGCAGGCTGCCACTGTGCTCGCCGCTCATGGCCGCCTCACATGCTGGCTGAGCCGCTGCATGCCACGCTCCACATCCAACGCCGTGCTCACCCCAGGTAGGGTCAAGCCCAGCTCCACCAAGGTAATGGCCACGGCCGGCTGCATGCCCACCACCATCACTCGGGCATCCATCAGCCGCGACAGGCTGGCGATGTCAGCGATCATCCGGCCAATGAACGAATCGACCATGTCCAGCGCCGAGATGTCGAGCAACACCCCTCGGGCGGAAGTGGCGCTGATGCGGTCGGTAAGGTCGTCCTGCAAGCGCATGGCCAGCTTGTCATGCATGTCGACCTGAATGGTAACGAGCAGGAACTCGCCCATCCGCAAAATCGGGATACGCTCCATGGGCTTATACCTGCTCGCCCAGGTTCACGCCCAAGCGCTTGAGCGCGAGCTTCAGGGCATCGGCGAGGTTGGCCTTGGTGGTCAGGGTGCCCAGGTCCAGCCCCAGATGCACGATGGTCTGCGCGATCTGCGGGCGCACGCCGCTGATGATGCAGTCGGCGCCCATCAGACGGATGGCGGTGACGGTCTTGAGCAGATGCTGGGCGACCAGGGTATCGACAGTCGGCACACCAGTGATGTCGATGATGGCGATTTCCGAACCGGTGTCGACGATACGTTGCAGCAACGACTCCATCACGGTCTGGCTTCGTTGCGAATCGAGCGTGCCGATCAGCGGCAGGGCCAGCACGCCATCCCACAGCTTGACCACCGGAGTGGACAGCTCCAGCAACTCTTCCTGCTGGCGCTTGATAACCGCTTCGCGGGTCTTTTGGAAGGTGCGGATGGTGTGCATCCCTAAAGTGTCGAGCAATTCGGAGATCAACCACAGTTGCTCGGCCAAGCGCGCCGGGTCGTCGCTGAAATGCGTTTGCAGCAGGCTGAACAGGGGCCGCTTGAGGGCGAAGATGAAATACGCCGCCTGGTGCGAGTCGTGCCCCAGTTGGGCACGGCTGGCCGAGAGCCTTTCCAGGAACCGGCGGGCTTCGTCCCAGTCGCTGCTGACAATGTCATTGCCACTGTCTGCCTGCAAGACATCGATCAGCAGTTGCAGGAAATCGCGGGTTTCCTGCGACAGGGTTTGCTCCTTGATATTACGGGTAGCGCCATTGGCCTCAAGCGCCGCTACCCATTGCACCAACAGTTGCGCATGATTGTGCTTGATTGCTTCCAATGTGCTGCCGTGCAGTGATGCCATGTGCGTTCGCTCCTATGCGGTTAGGCCGGCATCCCCATGAACAGCCGACCTGCCAAGAATGACATTTAGCGCTGCAAATAGTTGTAGAGAATGAAAAGATAAATGCAAAAAGCCACCGCGCCGGAGAAGCGGGCATTTGCGAAGGGAATAATGAGAGTGGCTGGATCAGCGACAACGTGCGATAGAGCGTGTCAGCTCAAAAAGCACCAAGTCTTTGTGTATTTTGGCCCAGAAACGAAAAAACCCGCCAATAGGGCGGGTTTTTCGTATCAACCATTCCAGACCGGAAAGGCTGAGAATATGGTGGGTCGTGTAGGATTCGAACCTACGACCAATTGGTTAAAAGACAATTGGGATCTAGGCCGATAATTCCACCTAGGGAGGGGTTTTCAGCACCATTCCGCGCCTAGGCACGCAGCCTCTAATGAAATCCACATTAGAGGCATGGCAATGACACATCCGAAGAAAGCAAAACGAGCAGGTAAGGTTTCAACCAAAGGCGGCACCGGTAAATCCACCGGCTCCACCAATCTGGGGGCATTCACAGCAGACGCTGGGTTGCGCACCCTCCTCATCGATCTGGACCCCGTCCAGCCTTCCGCATCCTCCTATTTCCCCCTGGAGTACACTGCCCCGGGCGGCATTTTCGAGCTGCTGTCGTACAACGAGACCGACCCGGCCAAGATCATCTCCCGCACGTCGATCAAGAATCTCGACGTCATCATTTCGAACGATGCCAACAACCAGCTCAACAACCTCATACTGCAGGCGCCTGATGGCAGACTGCGACTAGCCAACCTGATGTCGGCTTTCGATGCCGATTACGATCTCATCCTCTTTGACACCCAGGGCGCCCGCTCTGCGATGCTGGAGATGGTCGTTCTTGCATCTGATATCATCCTCTCCCCCCTCCCCCCGAACATGTTGGCCGCGCGCGAATTCAGCCGTGGAACCATCCATATGATGGATGGCCTGCGCAGTTACGCTCGTCTCGGCCTCACCATTCCCCACATCAACATCATCATCAACGGCCTGGATGAAACTGCTGACGCGCGCGAGATCCACCGCACCGTCCGTGAAATCTTCGACGGGAACCCAGACTACACCGTCCTGCAATCGATCATTCCAGATGCCGTCATCTTCAAGAAAGCCGCGAGCCAAGGCGTGCCGGCGCATCGGCTTGAATATCGTCAACCTTCGAACCGTAAGTCGCCGGCGGCGCTGAACATCATCCGCAGCTTGGCGATCGAGGCCTTCCCTGAGTGGACGGACCGCTTCGAGGCAATGACCGAAGAGCGTGTAGCCCAAATCGTCAAAGAAGGGCGCTGAGATGGCCAAGAGACCCATCGTCATCACCGATGCCAGCGACATCACTACCGAACTGGTTCTGCAACTCGGGAGAACGCACTCCGCCAAGGACCTTCGCAGCGTCCAAACCCGGCTCACCTCCATCGCAGGTGATCTGCGCAAGTTCGGGTATCACTGGAATAAAGAGTCTGGGCTACTCGGAAAACTCGGAGAGCACCTGACCGATGCTCAACGGCAGCTTCTGCTCGACGCATCGCGCCTGGTTGAATCCATCGGCAACAACGTTACTCATGCCAAGGAAAAACTTGTTCGGACCGAGAAGGACACGAAACGCCGGCAAGATGCCCGTGATGCACTGGCGAAGCAGCTCGTTGCGCGTACATTCCCCTTGCCCACCGAAACCCATGAAGAACGGCTCGAGACGATCAAGGCTGCACTCATCCTGAATCGTGCACGACAGTTCCATACCTCCTACAACCCATCTGAATTCAACCTCTACGTCAGGAGCGATCTGAAGACGCCTGATCGACTCTACGGGGCCTCACCTGAGCAACACCGGGTCGGGAATATCCAAACACTCCGTTACTTCATGATCAGCGACCTGACCAGCCACCTTGCTTATGACGATGGTTCGTCGGTTGAGGAACGTCTGCGACTCCTGCAGGAGAAAGTGGCCGAAGCTGTTGGCCTGGCTGCCTTGACAGCAGACGAACGCGAGACCCTGCGCCTGTGGAAAGAGGCTCTCTCCCCCGATGGGGCGAAGCAGGAGGGCCAAGCATGAACAACGTCAGCCAACAGCAGCTCGACCTTCTCTGGCACACCTTGGGTCTGTCCGCCGAAAACAGACACCGGCGCACAGTTAGCCGCAATTACTTTCTCACAAGCCCAGGTTGCAGCGATGCACGACAGCTCGACGTGCTCGTCGCAGCAGGGCTCATGTCGTGCGGAAAGCCTCCAGCTTTTTGTCCCCAGGATGAAGTTGTTTATCGCGCTACGAGTCAGGGCCAGCACTTCGCAGAGACCAGCCTCCCTCCGCTACCAAAACTCACTCGGTATGACGAGTTTCTGGATGCAGACAGCGGGCTTGAGTTTCACGAATGGCTCGGGATCGAAAAACCCACGATTGAGCATCGTTGTAAGTCATTCGGCTACAGCGAAGTGGGCAGCCTGATCTCTATAGAGTCCGGCTGTCGCATGAGCTCAAGCCGTGCTACGGGCGAGTGGTGCAAGACCAAGAAAGACGCCAAGGCCAGTTACAAAGCGGCCTTAGCGGCTTCGAAGGCTCATCGCGCGGAGGCTGCATGATGAATCCTGCCTCTATTTCCCAGTTCGCTGGCACGCTTTGCCTGTACCTCATGAACTGCTCTGTGGCACTGGCGACCGCCTATGGCTTGGGTTCGATCTTCAAAGCCCCGCTCGCCGAAATCGCTCTGCAGGGTTCGGTCTACTCGGCCTATGCGCTCGGCACGGTCGGGACGCTGAATCTCCTGGTGCTGATCGCATCAGCTATGCGTGGACAACCTCGCCAACTTGGGGAGGGCTCCTGATGGACAAGCAGAAGATCCTCGACAAAGTCACCAAGCTGATGGCCTTGGCCAACAGCCCAGGGGCAAACACGAACGAGGCAGCAATCGCATTGCGCCAGGCCCGCTCGCTCATGGCCCAGTACAACATCGACGCAGACGAACTGCGGGCCAGCCAAGTTCTTGAAGCAAGTATCCCCACGGGCACACGTCGATCCCCAGCGGATTGGTTGCATGCCCTCGCCGGAACATGTGCAGCCGCATTCGACTGCAGCCACCTCTCTTACTACCACCCATTGAAGGGTTACTGCTTCAAGTTCCTGGGCAAGGGTATCGGTCCGGATCTGGCTGCCTATGCCTACAGCAGCCTCGTCCTGCAGTTACAGAAAGCACGTCGCGAGCATGTCTCGCAGCAGAAACGGTGCCAGCTGAAGACCAAACGACGCCGCGGCCAACTGTTTGCGGAGGGTTGGATTGGAGCAGTGGCCTACAAAGTTCGAGAGTTCGCGGGTGACCTGGCTCCGGAGATCAAGGCTGAGATCACGGCCTACTTGACCGTGCATCACCCTGACTTGAAGCAAAGCGACATCACGCCAAGCGAAGCCAAAGGCCACGATCGTAGCTCTCTGTACGCAGGTATTCGGCAAGGCCGGCATGCTCAGCTCCACCACGGAGTTGGCCGCACCGAACAGCCTGGCATTTCCCACGGGGGTGCCAGATGACCGACCTGAGCTATTCACCTCCTCACTCCATGGAGGCGGAACAGGGCGTCCTGGGCGGGCTGATGCTGGACAACGAAGCCTGGGATCTCGTCGGTGACCTACTGCAGGCAGATGACTTCTTTCGGGGCGAACACAGGCTGATTTTCACCGCTATCCAAGAACTGTCAGAGAAAAACAGCCCTTTCGACGTGGTCACGATTTTCGAGCAGATGGCCGTCCCCGAGGAGGTTGGAGGACTTTCCTACCTGGCAGAGCTGGCCAAGAACACCCCGTCTGTAGCGAATATCCAATCGTATGCGGAGATCGTGCGTAATCGCGCACACCTTCGTCGCATCATGTCCCTGTGTTTCCAGGGGACACGGGATGCAGCTGAACTTGCTGCTGACGCGGCGGAGGTTCAGGACACGCTCGAGCAGAAGCTGTTCGCGCTGGGCGAAGGTCGCGTTGTACGTGAATTCGCCAACATGAACGAGGCACTGCTCTCTGTCGTCGACAAGATCGACGCGAATTTCAACGGTCATGTGACCGTAACGGGGGTGCCAACAGGCATCACCGATCTCGATGAAATGACGCGCGGCCTGCAGCCAGCAGACCTGATGATCGTCGGCGCGCGCCCATCCATGGGCAAGACCTCGTTCTGCTTGAGCATCGTAGATGCCGCGCTGAACAGTAAGCCTGACGAGATCGTGCTGGTTTTCAGCATGGAGATGCCTACCGAGGCCCTCATCTACCGAATGCTGGCAATTTTGGGCCACATCGACCTGAGCAGGCTCCTGTCCGGTCAGTTGCAGGACGAGGACTGGCCCAAACTCTCCGCCGCCGTGCATCGCATGAGCGCATACGGCAACCGTCTGGTCATCGATGACAGTGCAAACCTCACTCCTGCTGCGATGCGCGCCAAGGTTCGACGCGCTAGCCGGCGCTTTGGGAGGCCCTGCTTGATCATGGCGGATTACCTGCAACTCATGCGCTGCCCTGGGCAAGAGAACCGGGCCAATGAGATCAGCGAGATATCTCGTTCCCTCAAGGGAATCGCGAAGGAATTCAACTGCCCCTTCGTAGCTCTTTCTCAGCTCAACCGGGCTCTGGAGCAACGTCAGAACAAACGACCAGTCAACGCCGATCTGCGCGACAGCGGAGCGATCGAGCAAGACGCCGACATCATCCTCTTCGTGTACCGAGACGAGGTGTACAACGAAAACACCGAGTTCAAGGGGATTGCCGAGCTGATTATCGGCAAACAACGCCAAGGGCCTACGGGCTATGTACGCGCAGCCTTTATCGCCAACCAAACTCGCTTCGCAAACCTCACTGCTGACCATTGGCAAGGAGCTGCCGCATGACGCTCACAGAATCCCATCTGATTACGCATGGCTGCCTTAACTGTGGCCGGCACTTCGCGCTTCATCAGGTACGGCAGGTGCATCCTGCTGAGCATACCCCTGAAGGTGAGGCAGAGGTTCTGGTATGCCCGGTCTGCGGCAGCTATGACCCCGTTCCTCTCTCGGAGGTGCCCAATGCAGGCTGAGCAGATCTACCCTTCGATCCCTGCAATCGCAAACACCGACCAATCGGCCTTGGCATTCGCGCACCAGTCTGGCGTAAACGCGGTTTGGCTGGATGCTCTCAGCCAGGTTGTCTCACGGCTCACCCAGTTCGGTGAAACCACGGTGCCTGTTGAGCTGAATGAGGCTCTGCAAGAGCTTGCACAGCTGCAGTACGTCGAGCTGGAAAGCCATGATGCTGGAACGCTGGCAGCGACCCTCCTTGGCCAACCAGCCCTGCTGACCAATTACTTCTGGTCAGTATGGGTACCAAGGCACCTCCTGAGCTGCGGTCTGAAGGTTGCAGTAACCCCCCATCTGACCAGCTCCGTGGACGAGGCTCATCACTGCACCGTGGTCTTCCGGATTCCTGGATCGCGCGAGACTGCACGTGAGTTCCTCACCGACCTGGCCACCCAATATCCGGGCTGCACCCCGGAAATCGTGGCCATCCAAGCGGGTGATGCACTTTGCCCGAAGGAGGCCGGATCCAATGCGTAACCTTCTTCGCGGCGCCCACGACAGTGTCCGCCGGCTTGCTGAGTTTGCCCTCTCCGAGGGCTGGACTCTCTCCAGGTCCAATAGCGGCCACCTGAAGTTCAGCAAGTCCGGCTTCGCACCGATTTTCACTTCCTGCACACCTAGCGACCACCGTTCCGAGCGCAACACCCGGGCGTTGCTTCGACGTGCGGAAGTCCAAAACAGCTCCTCGCGGGGGATTCAATAATGCCGATCCGACACGTAATTATTCACCAGCTCGACAAGCAGCCCGACGGCAGCCCCGCCGTCCTTCATGCCCGTGACACTGAGCTCCCACCGTCCGATGCTATCGTGAGTCTCCAGGGCGACCTGAACGACAGCTACAACGCCAAGCAAGGCAAAGCGTGGGGCTTCTTCCATGGGGAGTCGGGTGCGTACCCATTCAGCGGTTGGCTGAAACAGTACCTGGAGGAGCAGCAAGACTTCACCAGCTTCAGCCGTGTGTCTGTCGAACACCTGCAGAAACTGCTTGAAGAGGTCAACCTGTCCACCGGTGGCCACGTGTTCTTCAGCCATTACCAACAAGGCTTGACTGAGTACTTGATGATCGCTGTCCTCCAGCAGGTCGAAACCGTCAGCCTGGACGGTGATCTTAATGTTGTAGCCTCTCGCTACCTGGACACCAGCAACTTCTCCTGCGCGGCCCGGATCAACCTGAGCGAGTGGCGCAACAACCCTAACTCGAAGCAGTACATTTCCTTCGTTAAAGGCAAAAACGGCAGGAAGAGTTCGGACTACTTCCGCGACTTCATCGGGTGCCAAGAAGGCGTCGACGGGCCAGGTGAAACCCGCACGCTTCTCAAGGCATTCACCGACTACGTCGAGAAAGAGGATCTCCCAGAAGAAAGCGCCCGGGAGAAAACCCACGCGCTGCTCGACTATGCCACCACCCAAACGAAGCTGGGGCAGCCCCTCTCTCTTCAAGAGCTGTCCCAGACTCTCGATGAAGACCGCCCTCAGGCGTTTTACGACCACATCCGCAATAGCGACTACGGCCTATCCCCTGAGATCCCGGCCGATAAGCGCACACTCAACCAGTTCCGCCGTTTCACCGGCCGCGCCGAAGGTCTGTCGATCAGCTTTGAGGCGCACCTGCTCGGTTCCAACGTCACCTACGACGCCGACACCGGCTCGCTGACGATCAAGAACCTGCCCACTCAGCTCACCGACCAACTCAAACGCCGCCAGTAAGGAGAACCACCATGAACGCAACCAATTCCCGTACCGCTGACAAGTTCGTGGTTCGCCTGCCGAATGGCATGCGTGAACAAGTGGCAGAAGTCGCCCGCAAGAACCATCGTTCCATGAACAGCGAAATCATCGATCGCCTCGAGCAATCGCTACTCAACGGTCAATTTGAGCCGGCGCAGAAAGCCCAGGGCGACGGCGCCAACGCAGAGGAGTTGAGATCCGAGCTGACCCGCGCATACCGGATCATCGATCGCCTGTTGCAAAATGCTGTTCCAACTCAAGACGACATTCAGGAAGTGCTGCACCTGGTTCGCCACTCTCCTCTGGCTCACCCGCACGTTGCTGCGGTAGGAGCTTGAGATGGCCGCTACAGACCTCAAAGCCAAGCTTCTCGCTCCAGGCTTCACCCCTACAGGCACCACCGCGGCCATGAGTGACCCTATCGCGGACACCCCATTGGTGCTGACTGTCGAGCAGGTCCTCCCTTGGGAGGATAACCCTCGTACCACTCGCAACCCACGATACGATGAACTCAAGGAGTCGATCCGCCACCGTGGCCTCGACACCCCTCCGCCTGTAACACGCAGACCTGGAGAGGAAAAATACCGGATCCGCAACGGTGGGAACACGCGAATCACAATTCTGAAGGAGCTGTTCCAGGAAACTGGCGACGAAAGGTTTCAGAGGATTAATGTTCTGTTCCGCCCATGGGATCAGATCCGAGGCGAGATCGTGATGCTCACCGGTCACCTGGCCGAGGATCTCAAAGGTGAGCTCAAATTCATCGAGAGAGCTGTCGCGGTGGGTCGAGCGAAGGCGCTTTATGAGGAGGAAAGCGGCGAGACCATTTCCCAGCGCGAGCTCGCTCGACGCCTATCTAAAGATGGGTACCCTATTTCTCAGTCCCATATCAGCAGGATGCTGGATACCCTGCAATTTTTGCTGCCTGCAGTGCCTGGTTTGCTCTACTCCGGTCTCGGTATCGACCGGATCACGAAAATAATCGCGCTGAGAAAATCTGCATTGGCTTGCTGGGACAAGCATTACAGCAATGAAGGCGTTGACTTCGAAATGCTGTTCCAGGACGTCCTTGCCCAGTTCGAGGGAGAAGCGGAAGAATTCCTGTTCCAGCGCTTCCAGGACGAGCTCATCGGCACGATGAAAAAATCGCTGCAGCTCGGCTACGAGGACATTCTGCTGGAGATTACCCAGCAGCAGGATAAGCTCCGTCGCTCAACGCCAGTGGTAGAAGTGCCGAGTACCGGCAAGTCCAGTAATCATCCCGCCAGTCTTTTGGGTACTGGTACAGCTTCACCGGTACCGGTACCGGCATCGCAACAGCTACCTGAAGCTACTGGGAGTTCGCCGAAGCCTTCTCAGCCTCCCCACCAGCCAGCTGCTCCAATGCCGGGAGCTTCGCTCACACCAGAGCAAGAGCAGGAACGGATTGCAGGGCATATCGCGTCCCCAACGAACCTCAGCCAGCGGGTGATCGAGACAAAAGCGAAGGTTGCCGCCCTCAGCGGGGAAACGCTGCCCGATTTCAACTCGAACTGCCTGGTCGCCATCCCCGTGCAAGCCGGCGGACTGCACCCCATTACCGACCTCTGGTACATCGAGCGTCAGATTGACCAACCTGGCGAGTTGCGCAACCAGGTAGCCCAACTGGCCGTGGAGATCCTCGAATCTGTCAACGGCCCTGGCGATATCCAGGTAATCGATGGAGGGATCGGGTTCAAGTACAAACAGCCGGAGACCGAAGTTGAAGTCACTGCAACAGCTCAACATACGCTGACACTGCTTCAGTCATTGAGCGGTGCGATGGCTATCGCACTCAAGATGCTGAACGAGCAACCAAACCCTGCCAGTGCATTGGGCGAATTTGAGTTTGCTGCCGGCCTGGGCCAACTGCTGCTGGGCCAACCTCTGGGTGCTGAGCAGGCACCAGGTGACGAAGGTCGTTTGAGTGACGGTGCGCTGGTCAAGTTATTCCGCATCATTCGGCTGGCTCGACGCCTGATCGACTTGGAAATCGAAGAGTTCAAACGGTCCTCGCCAGTCCAGGACAACTGAACACTCGATGAGATGAATGGGAGGGAGTCTCAATGTCCAAGTCAACACTTAACGAAGCGGTTCTCTCACAGCTGCTTGACCTCATGCGTAACGGTCAACTTCAGCGCTGTGTAGAGATGGGAGTTGAACCAGAGGTGCTGGGCCAGATCCAGCACCCAACAGTCCTCAGTTTGCTCCGCAATACCCCTGTTTCATGGGTCAACGTGTCAATCAACAGCTCAATGATCCTCAAGCTGCTGACCGGCGCCGCGCGTACAGAAGAGGAAACTCGGCTTATCGAGCGCGCGATCCGGCTGGGGGCCACGACCAGCTTGCTCGGCAAGTTCTTCGGGCTCACACCTCAAGAGATAGCCTTGCAGCGTACCGTCATTGGGGTGCGTGCCCCACGCGGTCGATGGCCAGAGCTCTCTGAAGATCAGGATCACCATATTTGGCATCGCTGGACCAAGTTGATGGATGAGCACCGCGTCGAGCTCGAGGACAGCTTGGCCATGCTCGACGTGGCCATGCTGGTTGCCGAGGAGCTGAGCACGGACGGTCTCACGCTTGCGCAGATCTGGTCACGGATCACTCAGTGGGTCGAACAAGGCTTGTATCCAGGCAGCACTGAACGCTCCCGAGTCACTGAGCGACGACAGCTCACCCTTTTGGATGAGGGCGGCCTACGTCATGTCGATGAAAGCGGCACCGCCTCTATCCATCCTGGAGAAGGCGATCAGAGAAGATGAAGCTCACACGGTTCCCGATTTCCACGCTCCTAGATTCGGCCTCGGGGCAACTCGAGGCCCATGTGCAGAAGAAGAGAGCTGAGGACACCGCCCCTACTGCAGCGCCTGCTACACCCTACTCCGGGATAATTTTCAGCGGAAATCCGCATGAAACGGTCCCGCGTAAACTCCTACTCGACAATCGGTTGACCCCCTTGGAACGCAATTGCTGGCAAGTCTTTCGACTGCTGGTCAATGAAGATGGAATCACGGCTTTCCCCACCTATGACCAACTGCGGCCCTACCTCGGCATGAATCCAGGTAAACACGCCTCTAGAGAAACCGTGGCAAAAGCCTTGACGGTGCTCCGTCTGACCCGCTGGTTAAGCCTGGGCCGGACGGTGCGGAATGAGATCAACGGCCAGGTTCAGGGGAACGTCTACCTCCTACACGACGAGCCTGTCACGCCGGCGGAGGCCCTGGAGTTCGACAAGGACTATATGACCTTGCTGATGCAATCCATGGAGCATCAGAACAAAGCGATCAAGGACATCGCGGCAATTACCTGGAGAGAATTCACCAGCGATCCAGACGTTGGGCGACGACTTCCCTCGCGCATTGACACGATTAGCGATCGACTGAACGCCCAGACCTGGGCAGTTGAAACCAAACAAAATGCACTGCCTGCGCCTGAGTTCGGAATCCGAACTCAGCAAGACTTAGCCGTGGATGGACTGAGTTCGGAATCCGAACTCAGTACGAACTCAGCGAAACAGGGGGCCCTCCCCCTCAGTTCGGATTCCGAACTCAGCCTGAAACCACTGAGTTCACCCTCAGTTCGGATTCCGAACTCAGCTAGTACGTATACAAATACAGACAAGTCTGTATCTAAAAGCTCTGTACAACCGCGCGAGAGTGCAGGTGTGAACTGGTTACTTGCCCTAGATCTCCTCAAGCCAGAGGACCGTGTGAAGGCACGTGAGATCATGGGGCCGGTACCGGAGAATCTCCGAGAGGCGGTGATCAACCAGTGGAAGCATCGCTGTACTAGCGGGAGTGTCGCCAAGCCCCTCGCGTACCTGACGAGCCTTGCAGGCAAGGCCATACGGGGTGACTTCAACGCAGAGTGGAGCCCTACAGCGCCTGCTGCAACTCCGACGTCATCGCCAGCGGCCAGCGTGGTAGCACGGCCCACTCAGCCCGCCGTTCCCAAGCCGGCACCGACAGCGACTGCGATGCAGACAGCAAATTCCGCGCTGACCTCGCTGCAGGCCCTGCTTGACCCTCGACGCCGCGTGGAGCCCACCGATGAGTGATTGGATGGGTTCTACGATCACCCTGGGATTTGCCTCTGTTGTGATTGGTATGCTGGCGGGCCGCGTTTGTACCTGGGGCGCTTGCTGCCTACCTGCACTCCTCAAGCGCCAATGGCAGCGGGATGCACGGGAACTGCTGGGGCTGGATTCAGAGAAACATTCCGACCTTCAACCGGCCAGAACCCCTTCGCGAGTAATCTGGACCGCGCAGATTAGCTGCGCTGCGTTGTCACTCGTGGTGACAATGCATTTTGGGCCAACTATGCAGGCCTTCTGTGCCCTGCTGTTTACCTGGATGCTTCTGGCTTTGAGCTTGATCGACAGTGAGCACCACCTACTGCCGGATTCGCTGGTAATACCAGGACTCTGGGCCGGCTTAGTCCTCAACTCCTTCGGACTGTTCACGGTACTGCAGGACGCTCTTTGGGGGTGTGTCGTTGGCTTTGGCTTCTTCTGGTCTGTGAGTCAACTAACCGGACTAATCACTGGCCGAGAAAGCATCGGTAGAGGCGACATTAAGCTGTTGGCATTGATGGGTGCGTGGGGTGGCCTACAGGTACTTGGCTGGACTGTAGTTTGCTCTCTGCTAGGTGCAGGTCTAGCCGCAATGCTTCTCATACTCCTGGGAAAGCGATCTACCGACGCAAGAATTCCATTTGGTCCGTTCATCTCCGCCGCAGGCTGGAGCGCATTTGTGATTCTAACTCATTGATTAATAACCCATGGACCATTAGTCGAGTGATGCGGCCCGCATCATTCACCGGCATCGACACCGGCGCGAGCCAGGTCGAGTGGTTCCACCGGAATCCCCTGATAGTGAGGCCCGCATCATTCACTGGCACCGACACCGGCGCGAGCCAGGTCGAGTGGTTCCACTGGAACCACCTGACAGTGATGCGGCCCGCATCATTCACCGGCACCGGCACCGCCGTGAGCCAGGTCGAGTGATTCCACTGGAATCGCCTGATAGTGATGCGGCCCGCATCACTCACCTGATTCGACACCGGCGCCGAGGCCGGGTCGAGTGGTTCCACCAGAATCCCCTGATAGTGATGCGGCCCGCATCATTCACTGGCACCGGCACCGGCGCGAGCCAGGTCGAGTGGTTCCACTGGAACCACCTGACAGTGATGCGGCCCGCATCATTCACCGGCACCGGCACCGCCGTGAGCCCGATCGAGTGTTGTCACCGGCACCACCTGGGAGTGTTGCGGCCCGCAACACCAGGATGGTGTGCGCCGACTATGACAAATCCAGCACCCCGGGTTCTTCATTTATTACTGCGCGCCCAACAGCCTAAAAGCAGCATGGACATCGTTCACCCACCTTATATAAGGAAACCATGTCCATGGCTGACAACTATCAGCTCAACATCGGCTCCCTCAGGAGCCAGGTCCAGCTGACTCTCCACACCCACCATGCTGCCCGAATCTGGCTGGGCCGCCAGAAGACCGATGACAAACACAGCATCCTCGGGCTGGCGGGCTTCTGCCTCAAGATCAACCAGATCGACCGTGGAGCGGCCCAGGACGACCCATACTCGGACTGGTGGATGATCAGGATCGAAGAGAAGATTCAGGAAGTGGACGATGCCCTGAAGGCCATCGACAGCCGCCTGGATGAAGTGATGGCCCAGTTGCCCAAGGCGCTCGAAATCGGTGAGAACCTCTCCATTCAACCGCTGAAGCTGCCACTCTTCATTTCCAACCCGCTGGGCTTCAAGGGCGTCCATCTACTGACTCAATACGACGAAGTCGTCCGCCGCATCCTGCTGGCTCAGCACGTCGCCATGATCGGCCGCCGCGATGGCGAGATCTGGATAGACGAGGGTGCTCACCTGCTGCGCAGTCTTTTTGGACTGGCCCAGCTCCATCGATTCTCCGGTGCATCGCGTGACGACTTCGCCGCCAACAATGCACGGGCTGAAAACGCGCGCGAGATGTACAAGCGCTACGGCGACATCCCCCAGGACATCCTGGAAGGCACCCGCAGGTCGAACTTTGCCCCGCCCATCCGCCGTGGTTCCGCAGACCCGGTCGAGGATCTGGATGACGATCTCGAAGGCGAGGCCTGATCCTGATGCGTTTGGACCCCCAACCCATGGAGGCCCTGCAACAGGGTGCCTTCAAACCGCTGCAACAGGGTGCCTATCAGGCGCTGCAACAGAGTGCCTCACTAAAAGGCCTTTTAAAGCCCTTTAAAGGTAAGGGGGAGCTGATCCAGTTGGCGGAGCATTGCGCATCGCTGGAGGCAGGGTTGCGCGCCATTACCCAGGAAGTGCTGGCCCAGGTCCGTCAACATCCATTCGCCCTGCTGCCCGTCAGGCTCATCGAGCAAAACACAGCGGCTGGCACAACCTTTCTTCGCTGGCAAAGCGTGCAAGGTCGGCGCATGGGTGTCGGCGTATGGGCCCAGATGATCCACGCCCCCAAAACACCAACCCACTTGCTGCAGGACCTGTTTGCCCTGGAGCAACACCGAATCACCCTGAACATGCAGATCAGCCTCATCCACTCAATCGGCAAACAGGCCGCCGAGTGCGCAGAAAAAATGGGGCAGGCCGAGGCCGAATATCAGGCTCGACTGCAGCAGGTCATGAACCCACCTCAACACTGAACGGAGATACACCATGGGTACACCAGTAGTTTGGGAAGGCAACGTCGGCAACGCTGCCGAGCACCGGTCGTTCGCCAACGGCAACAAAGATCCGCGGCACATGCTGCGACTCAATGTGATGTTCGACAACTCGATCCCTGATGGCCAGGGTGGCTACAAGGATCGTGGTGGCTTCTGGGCCAACGTCGAATGGTGGCACCAGGATGCCGAGCGGTTCGCAGCGCTGTTCCAGAAGGGCATGCGCGTTGTGGTGATTGGCCGCGCGATCATGGACAGCTGGACGGATAAACAAAGTGGCCAGGAGGTGTCTGCGCTCAAGGTCGAAGCCAGCCGGATCGCGATTCTTCCACATCGCATCGAGCACGTATCTCTGTCTGGCGGCGGCGGCGGTCAGCGTCCGACCAACCAACCGCAGGGTCAGGCGCGCAGTCAGACCAGCGGTGGCCAGGCTCAAAACGTGCCTCAGCCGAGCCCCGAGGACATGCGCCACTACGGCGAAGGCTTTGACGACGACATCCCTCTGTAGCCCCCCCTTAATTTGGCGCGCCACATCGCGAAGCTCCTGGTGACAAGGATGTCACTACGAGCTACCCCTCCCTTCGATGAAGCTTCGCCGTAGAAACCCAACTACATCTTGGCAGGCATTTTTCAGGCGCCGTTCGTGAAGTTGCCGATGACAAGGACAGCGCCTCGCCACCTATTTCCGCTTCGAGGTAACGTCCCGTGCACCACGACTACCCGGAATATCCATCCGTCAAAGCGACGGTAGACTCCTCGCGCTACATGGAAGCCGTACATGCTCTCGAAGGCGTTCCCCAGGTCTTTTGCGACGGCGAAACCATCCTCCTGCCCGAGGCTGAGGTGAAGGCCATCGAAATGCTTCGCTCCCAGTTCAAGGCCACCTTTGAGTATGGGCAGGCCGAGGAGTATCAGTTTGCGACCAAGGCCCGGGATGCAGGAGTGACGGCTGAGCTCCTGCGACTTGGGCAGGCAGTTTGCGACATCACAGGCCAACACGCTGAGGTGATGGTTCGTGCCGCATTGGAGGACCCCAGCGCGACGCTGCTGGCTTGGTCGGCACTCTACCGCTCAAGCATGATTCCCCACTAGGTCTGGCACACGGGCATTGGTGTGGGGCCTAATTTTTCCGCCGCCATTCGTGAAGTTTCTGGGAGCCAGAACAGATCGACGCGACCGCCCACTCGACACTTGGCGTCAGATGCCACACAACTCCTGGCGGCCAGAACCTACTGCCCAGGGTCGCGCGCCTCGGGAAGCTCCCGCAACCAGGACGGCAAGTCGTGGCCGAAGGGGCGCTGCAAGCAGCGCTTGCCCAGGTCAGGAGGCGGTTGAAATCGTCGCATTGGCAAATTACCATTTCCTGAAGGCATCTCCACCCTACAGCTGCTAACGTGTTTAAAAATTAGCTACTGGAGTCGAAAAAAGCGCCTTGTCGCGAGGCTTCCGGTATCAAGAATGTTTGAGGCGTGATCTGCCCGGCAGGTGCAGGGGCACTGATGAGGAGCATTCGATGCAGCATGTAGTGGCCCAGGAGCGAAAAGCGGATAGGCGCCAGTTCAACAACCCCCATCCTGCGGTGGAGGCTGCCGGAGTGGAAGCCGCCGAGAAAGGGCTGCCCGTGTATGCTTGTCCCTACAAGCACCCCGCCATGTTGGCCTCTTGGCTTAAAGGGTACAATCGAGCCCAGCAGCTCATCCTCAGCCTCTGACCTCTTGCTCTTACAGCCTCCAGCTTGCGGTGGCCTTCACAGCCAACCTGCTGATTTTGTCTTGACACCCCTCCGCCTTCTCCCTAGAATCACCGCCCAATCGCGCCTGAACCTCTGGTGCTGGCTTTGTCCAGTATTATGTTTGGGCCTTCTTTTATCTGGAACATGGATGTTGCAGCAGCTAGCCCCTCCTAAGCCATTCAAAAATTATTCCGAACTGGTTGAGCTACTGATTACCAGAGGCATGCTCGTACCTGACCCCAACCGAGCAGAACGGAAGATTTCACAGATCGGCTATTATCGGCTCAGTGGTTACTGGCAGCCCGCGCGCGACTTTGATAGGGACGAGCAACAGAATGTCCTTATCTGCCAAGTAACACGCAAACCGCGTAGAAAAAGCAATTTTCTACCTGACACAACCTTCAATGACGCCGTCGATCTTTATCTTTTTGATAAGAAACTTAGACAACTCATGCTTGACGCGATTGAACGGATTGAGATCCAGGTCAGGACTGTAATTGCTCACGAGGTTGGCTACCACTCACCAATGGCGTATACGGACTCGCAGTTCATTCGCCCTAAACAGACCGAAGACTGGAATGACCGCAAAACTAACCAAAAACGAAATACTTGGTTAGAGTGGCAAAAACGCCAAAAAAATCTGTTGGATCGTAGCCAAGAAGACTCCATTGAATGGCATAGACGCGCGCACAAAGCTATTCCGTTCTGGGTAGCTGTGGAGGCATGGGATTTTGGTACACTATCGAAATACTTCGAAATCCTCAAAGGCAACCATCAAAATCGCATTGCGGCTCGACTAGGTATTAGTGATACCCACGTGCTAACTCAGTGGCTACGAGAGATAAATACCTTGCGCAACAGGTGCGCACATCATACTCGTATTTGGAACCAAGTAGCGGCCAACCCGCTCTCCGTTCTTGACAACCCTTATTTTCAAAACCTGGCGCTTGACCAAAATGCCCGATCTCGAATATTCGGGCTAATCAGCGTCATCTGGCTGCTTGTTCAACGCTTGGGGCCAAGTTCAAGCTGGATAAAACAGGTCGCAGATCTACTCGACTCTAAGCCCTCCTTGCCTGGTTGCCAATTCTCCTCACTTGGGCTTCCAGAAGCTGGATTCCCCAGGAAGCTCTTTGGAATCTGATCAAGGAGACTAAATTGCACCACTCCTCATCACGCAATTCATAAAAGCAATCCCAACGAATTCCCGCCCTTTCAGTTGACCATTTCGCGTTGTGCCGCCTCCGGCCGGCGGCAAGAGTGCGCTCTGTTCGAACTGTTCAGGGTCACCTTATGAAACTCATGATCATCGAGGCACCGGGCAAGCTGAAGAAGCTAGGGCCCATGATGAAGAAGATCCGGCCTGGCGAGCAATGGACGGTTGTAGCCACTGGTGGCCACATCCGAGACCTCCCTGAAAAGGGGATGGACGAGACGATGATCACCACTGGGGTGCTCAAGAACCTCCGGCCGGTGTACGAGATGCTGCCCAAGAGTGCCCGCAACGTCAGCACGATCCGCAAGGCGCTAAAGGACGCCACCGAGGTTTATATTGCCACTGACCCGGATCGCGAAGGTGAAAGCATCGCCTGGCACATTCAGCAGGCGCTGCGCATCAGCGAGTACAAGCGCGTCACCTTCAATGAAATCACACAGAATCGTGTGCGGGAGGGTTTGGCTAACCCCCGCAAGATCGACGGCCAGCTCGTTGCTTCACAACAGTGCCGTAGGGTGCTCGACCGCTTGGTGGGCTACCCCGTCACTCAGGAGCTGCGCCGAGTCATGGGGCAACCCACGTCTGCGGGCCGTGTACAGTCACCTGCGCTCTACCTGGTTGTACTGCGCGAACGGGAGATCCGCAACTTCAAGGTCATCCACCACTTCGGCGCAGAACTGACCTTCAGGGACGAAGCTTCCAGCTTGGCCTGGACTGCCGCATGGCAGCCGGTGCCGGATTTTGCCAGCAAAGAACACCCTTACGTCCAGGACGGCACGCTCGCCGCCCGGGTCGCCGCCACCCGTGCAGTTATCGTGGAATCGTGCGAAGACGGCAAGAAGCGGCGTCCGCCGCCCGCACCGTTCATTTCGTCCACTTTGCAGCAAGCCGCCAGCGTGGCGTTGAAGTGGGACCCCGACAAGACGATGCAGATTGCGCAACGCCTGTACGAGCAGGGTGTCATCACATACCACCGGACGGACAACCCCAACCTGGCCGATGAGGCCATGCCTGACATCCAGGCTGTCGCACGACGCCAGGGGCTCGACGTTGTAGACGAACGCCGGACGTTCAAGGCAGCAGACAGCGCACAGGAAGGTCACCCTGCGATCGCGCCAACCGCTTGGGATGATGAGGTTGCGGGAGAGTCTTCCGATGAACAGGCGCTGTACAAGCTCATTCGGATCCGCGCACTGGCCAGCCAGCTCGCCGATGCCATCTACGACGTGCGTACCGCAAAGTTGCTGGCCAAGGGGCCGGATCAAAGGCCGCTGCGCTTCGCTGCGACGGGTAGCTCGGTAGCCTATCTCGGCTGGATGAAGCTCCTGCAGCAAGACGACACGGATGAGGAGTCGACCGACCTGCCCAAAAATCCAGTGCCGGCGCTGCAACCTAAGCAGATCCTCAACGTACTCCAGGGCGAGGTGTTGAACCAGAAGACCAAACCGCCAGGGCGCTTTACTAAGGCCAGCTTGATCAAGGAACTGGAGCGTCGTGGGATTGGCAGGCCCAGCACCTTCTCCGCGATCGTTAAAAACATCACCAGCAAGGGCCTGGTCGTCGAGGAAAAGCGCAAGCTGGTACCAGGACCGCTGGGAGAGGCTACCGTCGCCCAGCTGGAAGGCCGATTCAGCTTCCTCGAGCTGGCTTTCACGAGCACGCTGGAGAAGGACTTGGATCGAATCGCCCGCGGTGAGGATAGGTACGGCCCTGTGGTCGCCAAGTTCTACGAGCACCTCCAGAGTGAGCTGGAAAGCCTCCGACAGGCGCCCACAGTGGCGATGAAGGCGCGGTCGCCTGAATCCTCATCGGGCGCCCAGGACGGCTACTCCTGCGGCAAGTGCGGGATGCCTCTCGCGCGCCGACAGAAGCGCGGCGATGGCGGTTACGACTTCTGGGGATGCACCGGGTTCAAAGCGAACAACTGCCGCGTGAGCTACCCCACAGTGGGCGACAAACCTGATATGACCAAGCCCAGGGGCATGTAGGCGAAATGTTTCGAAGGCGGTAATCCATTTCTCCTGTAGCAGGTTTCCCCCAACTGCCAATCTGCTCGCTCTTACGGGTGCGGGTAGGCGCACCTTGAATGATGACGAGTTGACTACTCATCCTCCCGGAGGTGCTTGTGGCCCGTTCCAAGAAAGTCATTGACCGGTTGAAGGCCGAGCAGGCGGACAATCCGAAGGTCCCTCATTATGAATCCCGGCCAGGCGAGTCGTGCTGGCCGTTACAACCTGACGACATCAAAACCGCTGGGTACTGGAAGCAGGAACGCAGACGTGTGCCGAAGGGCTCAGAGCCTGCGGCGTACGTAATCAGTGGCCAGGGAGGGTCGCTTCATGGCTCAGTACTCTTAACCCGATGGGTGCCTGCCTACCACCTGGACCAGACTGTGCCGATGAAGTCCAAGAGCGCGGACGCCAATTGAAACGGCCACGCCTCCTCAATAGCCAACCAGTGTTGCTCGAAGCCGCCGTATTCGACGGCTACGACATGGGCATCCTCATGCCTTACATTGAAGGCGCAAACAAGGTCATGTTCGCACGGAGCGGGTTCTTCATTCGCCGCAGTGATCACCCGCTCTGCCGCTACTGGCGCGTGCCCAAGGCCAAGCTCATCGACGAGCTGGACCTGGTGTACCACCAGCTGATCGAGCTGGCCGGTGGCAAGGTCACTGAGTCATGGCAGGCCTTCCGCCAGAAGATCGAGAGCGCGCTGGCCAACCCACGCCGGGACGCGTTCATCTCGGGAATGCTACTGCGAATTGCCCCGCTCGCCGACGGCGGTGTGCTGCTGTCCGGAGATTATCATCCTGGAGTAGTTGCAGTGGCCCGCCGGATGCGGGGAGTGTTCCTGGGCAAATCCAGCTCGTGGCGAGTCAACGCCACCGCCGAAATCCTGCGCAGCAACCTGGTCCTGGAGCTCGGTCTTGTGGAGGAGCAGTTCGAGATCCTGGACGTGGTACAGGAGCTCCTGGGCGATGGCTCTGTGGTTCCAGCAGCAGACATTCCACGCATCAGCCTGGGCGGTGCTCCTCAGGAACCCTCGACAGCCGCCAGCGGTGAGGAGAGCTCCAACGACATCTACCTCGCTGCCGTCTCGCCGATTGAACGCACCGAGTTCTCAGATGCCACGATCGCCCAGGCCCTGGTCGGCTATTCCCTGCTCGATCACCAGCCTGCTGGCATCGCTCACCTGCTCCAGCGCACCAGCGCACTGCTGGCTGATGATATGGGCCTCGGCAAGACGCGCCAGGCCATTATCGCGGCGCATATCAGTGCAGCCGGTCGCCCGATCCTGGTGGTGACCCTTTCCTCGTTGCTGATCAACTGGCAGCGCGAAATCCTGGCGGTCTACCCCGACGCGACAGTCGCTGTGCAGAAGCACGACCCGCTGGTCCAATGGATGCTGATCAATTACGAGCGTCTCGGCGACTACGTGCTGCTGGCTGAGCATTACCACGTTCTAGTGGTCGACGAGGCGCACCAGTTGAAGGAGCCGACTGCCGAGCGTACACGCCATGGCTTCGATATCGCAGCCAAGGTGCCGAATCGCTATCTGCTGACAGGCACGCCTGTCCTCAATCGCGAGACAGAGCTGCACACCCTGCTACGTCTATCGGGGCACCCGGTCGGCCAGTTGCCCCTCAGCGATTTCTGCGAACGCTTCGCCGGCAGCCCAGAGTTCCGGCAAAACCTCCGGGCAGAACTGGGCGACTGGATGCTTCGCCGGCGCAAAGACGTTCTGCCCGGGCTCAAGGGTAAGCACCGGCAGTTGCTGCCCGTGGCGATGGGGGTGGAGGAGCGGAAGAAGTACGACAGCATTCGCCTCGAGGACAGGCCCATCTTTGCCAGGCTCGGCGCGCTTCGCCATTACCTGGAACAGGTGAAGGTCAGAGTCGCTATGGACCTGCTGGGCGAGCTGGACCCCGAAGACAAGGTCATCCTGTTCTGCGAGTTCAAACCCACCGTCGCGCGCCTCAAGGAGCTGTGCGATGCAGCCGGTATCGGGAACGTCACCCTGGTCGGCAGTGACACACTCACCAAACGCCAGAAGGCGATCGACAAGTTCCAGGGCGACCCCGACTGCAGGGCTTTCATCTGCACCACCCACGCCGCCGGTACCGGCAACAACCTCACGGCCGCCAACTACGTCTTCTTCCTGGGCCTGCCCTGGACACCCGGACAACAGGATCAGGCCGAGGACCGGGCGTACCGGAATGGTCAGCTCAGGACGGTGATCGTGAAGATCCCCCTCGTGGAGAACAGCATCGATCAGCAGCTCTGGCAGATGCTCTTAGCGAAGCGCCAAGTCAGCTTGGAGCTCATTGAGCCGGAAGAGCAGCAGGACGCGCTGGCCAAGGCAATGCTTGCAGCGACTATCCAATAAGTAGGATCGCTTGGGAATCACAGTTTGAGCTCATGAATGATATAGCTCCGAAACTTAACCCTTTCAACGTGAACCCAATGACTACTACCAACCTAAATCCTTGGAAAACAGGCCGATGCATTGCTGCCAAACATGGGCCATCAGATTATACCGGCGTCTCTCTGTAACTTGGCGATATAGGAGTTCAACGCCTTAGCAAATACTGGCAGGGTCTCATTCACAAAAACCCAATCAAAAGTCAGTAAGGCGCTGGTCCATCCTACGCTGTAGATAACCCCATCCTCACCGATTTCTTTGTCCCCATGAGTCATGTTGAAGCTTTCGTGATCAAAGTGGGCACCATGCTTGTCTCTGTATCCCTTCGCGGCCTCTAGAAACTCATAAAACTTGACTTTAACGTCACCTGAGAAGGCCTCAGAAATCACCTCAGCGACAATCGGCTCCCAAAACGATTTCTTATTTCCCGCAATAACCCCGGGTTTACCCCAACCAGAATTAAAAATAGTGCACAACTTTATAATGATTTCTTCTGTGATTAATTCATCAATAAGGTGAACATCGTGAACATCAGGAAACAAGGAGCCATGCTCTGATTCAAAACTATCTAATGCCTCGCCCTCAAGTCGCAGACCAGTTTTTAATCTGCGACGTTCCTGATCATACAGCTCAGTAATATTTTTTGGCCTTCCAGTTCTGCAGAAGCGGTCTACTCGTTGCATAAGCGCCAGGAGATCCAAAACCCTAGCCAGTGCTATTTGCCACAAATACAACCTACCTAGTGTTTCTTTCATGGTTATCTTTTTTAATTTGGTATTGAAGCGGACATGATCGCCGACCTGGGCGGTGATGAAATGCACTTTAGGCCAAGAGATACTCTCAGCGATAGGCCGATCAGCCTTACGCCAAGAAAATCATGCCCCCCTGGCCGCTGCCGAGGGCACCCAAGACAACCCGTTGCACGAACTCATCAGCCCACCGGAAAAATCTGGTCCTGCGAGATATTGATTTCCAGCTGCGCGGAAAGCTATCGGCTGTCACCGTTGCCTTCAATGACTACAGGGGGCCTCATGATCAGGCAGTTGACCACTCTCTCGCTCGCCGCACTCGTTGCGGGTTGTGCGATTCAGAAGGCTGAGCAGCCGCCGAAGCCGGCGTTCGATAGCAGCCGCAATCCCGAATGGCTGTCTCCGGACATCTACCCGAACGGAGCAAGTCCGGAGAAGGAACCCGTCGTTCGGTATGGCCGCTACACCTTGGTGAGCACCCAACCCGACGCGAGCCAGCGCGACCTGATGGCACAGATCATCGACGTGACCATCCCATCGAGCATGAACCCCAGCGTTCGGGACGCCATGCTCTACGTGGTCGACCGGTCAGGTTACGCCCTCTGCCCGCCCAGCTCGCAACACGTCAACATCCTGTACACCCGACCTCTGCCAGCAGCCCAGTACAAGCTCGGCCCAATGACTCTGCGAAACACCCTGCAGGTCCTCGCGGGCCCGGCCTGGCAGGTGAAAGTCGATGAGGTGAACCGTCAGGTGTGCTTCGTGCTTCGCCCCGGTTACCAATTGCCAACCCCGTCGACGCCGGCAGGCCAACTCTACGCCGACAAAGCGCGGGCTCCTGGAACCAGCCCCGCCACACCAGCCTCGACGCCAGGCGTAGTCGTCGCCGCAGTGCCTACTCCCGCCCCCATCTCCACGACTACACCCGCTGTCGCAGCCCCAGCGGCAGTGGCTCCCGCGCTCCCCCCAATGGCACCCGCCAAGGATGGCTCTATCCCGGCTGCGATGGTAACCACCGCGGCTAAACCTTCGACACCTGCGTCCCCAGCACCGAATGCGCCCAACCAACTTGCAGCATCCAAGCCAGCGGCTGCCGTGACCACTACAGCAGTGGTGGCCCCGGCCATCGAGGTCAAGCCCGCCACACCACCCCGGCCGCTGCCCCAAGTATGGACGGCCGAAGTTGGATCAACCCTGCGCGATACCGTTGAAGAATGGGCCAAAAAAGCCCGGTGGCGGGTGATCTGGGCCCAGGAAGACCTCAACTATCCGATCGAGGCACCGCTGCACTTCGAAGGCCCGTTCCAGGAAGCCATTAAGCAGCTGTTCCCGCTCTACGACAATGCCCCGCGATCCTTCGTCGTCGACGGTAGCGAAGGCTCCCAGAGCGTCTTGTACGTCGCTGAGAGGAAGAAGAAATGAACAAGTTTTCTTGGGTCCGCTGGGCATTGACCCCGATCGCCTTGGCCCTGCTGAGCAGCTGTGCCGTGCAACGGGTTAATGAGTCGTTCGACCGAGCAGAGTTCCAGGGCCGCACGGCTGGCCAGTACACCAAGTTCCTGCAGAACCAGCAGCCACAACAAAACCGCGACACGGTCGTTTTCAGCAACAAGCCCTGGGTTTCCACTGAGCCGCTGGTGACCAGGCGCGGGCTCCCGTTCAGCCTGGACCGTGACATTGCCTATCGGCCTGCAGGCCCAGTGTCGATCACCGACGTGGCTCAGCTGATCACCAAGGAAACCGGGCTGCAGGTCATTGTAGCGCCTGACGCATTGAACCCCGGGATCCTCTCCTCGAAGTCTGCCGGCACTACCGCTCGCGGCGCCGCTCAGGCTGTACCTGATCCAGACAGCCTAGCGGGTCTTCTGCCAAATGGCATGGCGGGGGCAATGCCTGGCAGCGCAAGCTCATTCGACTTGGGCCTCGGCAGCGGAGGACTGATCTCCGGCCTGAACTACAACGGCAAAACCTCCGGGCTGCTTAACCAGGCCACCTCACGCCTGGGGCTGTCGTGGCACTTCGACCCTGAGCTGCAGGGCGTGCGCATTACCTACTTCGACACCCGCACCTTCGACGTCTGGACATTCGGCGACGAGTTGGAGATCGAGAGTACCGTCAAGTCGGGCCTGCTGACCTCCACCGGCAACGGCGACTCGGGCTCTTCGACATCTTCGGGGGGAGCCACGGGTGAATCCGGCAGCAACCAGAGCACCAAGTCGACGTACAAAACCTCACTGATGAGCGACATCGAGAGCAACGTCAAGGCCATGCTCAGCATGCAGCCTCCAGGGCGGCTGTATCTCTCTCGCTCTACCGGCACGCTCACCGTCAGCGACCGGCCGGAGGTGCTGAATCGAATTTCGGCCTACCTGAAAGATACCAACCGCAGCATCACTCGACAGGTGCTGTTCAACGTCAAGGTCTACGAGGTTAACTTCAGCGACAGCGACCAGACGGCTGTCAACTGGAGCGCTGTCTACAAGTCCATCTCCGGGAAATGGGGTTTCGGCCTGAGCAACACCGTCGCCGGCATCAGTTCCGAGGCGATCTCTGCCAGCGGCAGCATTCTGGATACGTCCAGCTCTCCGTGGGCAGGCTCCAAGGCCGTCGTGCAAGCCCTGTCAGAACAGGGGCGCGTCTCCGAAGTGCGCTCGCCATCGGTGACCACGCTGAACCTGCAGCCGGCACCGATCCAGATCGGCAACGTCCAAAGCTATGTCGCCTCCAGCTCGACCACCACCACCGCTTCCGTCGGTTCCAGCACCGCACTGACACCGGCGACGATCACCAGTGGCTTCAACATGATGCTGCTGCCCAAGCTCCTGGACAAAGAAAACATGCTGCTGATGATCACCCTCAGCATCAGCAGCAAGCCAATCTTCAAGGACTTCGAGAGCAACGACTCCAAGGTCCAGACCACGGACTACGACACCAAGAACGTGGCGCCCAAGGTCCGTCTGCGCAGCGGTGAGACACTGATTCTGACTGGGTTCGACGAGAACGGGGATGACGCCCGTAAATCCGGCGTTGGCAGTCCTAGCTTCTTTGGCTTGGGCGGTGGGCGAACCCGCTCGACGTCCCACAGCGCCCTGGTGGTACTGGTGACACCAATCGTCCTCCCGGACAACCTGTAAGTGGCGGCGCTCATGAACACCGATACACACAAACCTTCGAGCCGGGTGCAGACCATCCAGCACCGGGGGCGTGTCTTCGTCACTGGCATGCTCTGGACGCCCCTGGGCAACATGACCAGCTACATGAAGGAAGCCCGTCAGTATGGCCATGAGCACGGCCTGGACATCGTGGCTATCCGAAGAACGTCGCTCATGATCCAGGCGGGCTTTGTTTCCCGCTCCGCTGACGTTCACAAAGGCATGTACTCGCTGGCTGCGACCTTGGCTGGCCAGCTCGGTGATTCATGGATTGCTGCCTGGGCCGTCGACGCCGATCAAGATCGCTATGCCATCGTCGCTGTCCATGAGGGCAGGATCATCCCGGGTTGCGACCTGATTGCCACGGCATCGGAAGTCCGTAAACGGGTGTTGCAGCAACGCAGTCGCGGCATCCAGTTTGAGCGAGAGTTCTTACCAACCGAGTTTGGCATGGGCGGCGACCTCATCGACATCGATGAGCTGCTCCAGCCGTCCCGGCTCAAGCGTGAATACCGGCTGCGTCCACTCGTGTTCGGTATGTCCAAGCCTGAGCTGGCTCAGTTGCTCCTGGTGGCCCTCTTGATCGGTGGAGGGCTACTGGCCTGGTCACAATGGAAATCCCATCAGGCAGAGATCGCGCGTCAAGCTGCCATCGAGGCGGAGAAGAAACGCCTCGAGGAGCTGGCCGAGCTGCAGAGGCAAACAGGCACGGAACAACCCATCCAGGCGCTGGAGCACCCCTGGGCGAAACAGCCCTCGGTCACCGATTTCGTTGAGGCCTGCAGCAGGTTCATGAACCGATTGCCGCTGAGTATCCGCGGCTGGCCCTTCATGGAGGCAAAGTGCAACAGTTCACAGGTTATTGCGACCTACGAACGCGCAGGTAACAGCACCGCTCACGAGTTCACGATGGCTGTCGCAGAACTCTTCTCTATCCGCCCGGAGTTCATCAATCAGGGTAAGACCGGGCTGCTGAAATTCGACATTTCCCTTGATGCTGCCGGTGACGACGCCCTCATTGAGGCCAGAGATGCTCTGGAGAATTTGACCAGTTGGTTCCATGGTTTCTCTCAGGAACCGCAGTTGCAACCGATCCCCGTTGTTACGCCTCAGGAACCTGCTCTGCCAGGTCAACCCACGCCACCTCCGCCGCCGCCTCCCCAGTGGCAGCAGTACCAGCTGTCGTACACCTCTGGCGTGCTGCCCTACGACTCCTTCAATGGCGCTCCAACCCAAGGGCTGCGCCTGCAGGAGATCAAGACCGAATACAAGGCCGACCACCTGATCTGGTCAGTCACAGGAGTCCTGTATGCGAAATAACTTCAGCCTGATCCTGCTCACGCTCTGGATGCCAATTGCCGGAGCACAGACAGCGACAGATCTCTCAGCCATCAGCGTCGGCGAGCTCGGCAAGGTGCAGAGCGAAACCATCTTGTTCAAGGCAAAAGCCGAACGCGCGAAGGCAGAGCTCGAGGCAAACGGCACACTACCTAGCCCCCCCCAGCCAGTGACGCAGTTTCCTACTGTCGGGCTCACTCCCGCCATGACGGCTACATCCTCAGGGCCGCGCCAATCGGCATTGCCGGTGGTGAAAGAAATCAGCGGCTCCGGACAGAAATTACGGGCAAGCCTGATCTACAGCGACGGCAGCGAGCTTGACGCCAAGCCTGGCAGCGAGCTGCCGAACGGTTTCCGGGTCCAACAGATCACGCTCGATGGGGTCGTGCTGACCAAGGAGGGAAAGCGATACCCACTTGGATTCGGTAACCGGGTGGTATCTCAGCCACAACAGAGCCTCCCCGGCCTCCTGCCCGGCCAACCCTGAGGAGTATTGACCATGACCGAGCTATCCGCAGAGCCCGTCGATCTTGAGCCTGCCGAACTGACTTTGGCGCCGTTGCCAGTGGCGGTACTGACCGCCCCAGGCGGCCCTCATGCGATTAAGGAAGACTTGCGCCAGGTCCTGGCCATGACCGCCGATGGGAAGCTGTACATCTCTCCCCAACACGTCAGTGACCCCTACGTGATGGCATTCATGGACCAGCTTGAGCACAAAGGCATTGACTACGAAGTGGTCTTAGCCTCGATGACTGAGATCAAGACGCTGTATCAAGCCTCGGCGTCGAGGGGCATGAAGGCACTTGTCGAAACCCAGCGCCAAGCCCAGGTGGTGGAGTTCATGGGGGACGCCCACCGGCGCGGCGCCAGTGATGTTCACATCGTCGTTTCGCACGATGTCACCCGGATCAAGTATCGGCTGTATGGGGTCCTTCAGGAGGTACGCCAGGAAAAGAGCGACGTAGGGCGTGAATTCTGCGCTGCTCTGTACAACAGCATGTGCGATGTTTCTGGCGATTACTACCAGCCCCACATCGCTCAGGATGCCCGCGTCAGCCGTAAGTTTGTCGACCAACTGGGCTTGTACGGCGCTCGGGTTGCAACCCGGCCGCTGGTGGATGGCCCGCTGATGGTGATGCGTCTGCTGTACGACGATACCTCCAAGCAGAGCTTCGAAGAGCTCGGCTTCCTGCCTCAGCAGATCGAGCACTTCAGAAGACTGCGGAGCCTGCCTTACGGACTTAACCTGATTACTGGCCCAACAGGATCCGGAAAATCCAAGACCCTGCAGGTCAATCTCAACGCGCTGTATGACGAGACTGGTGGCTCCAGGCACATCCTCACGCTCGAGCATCCCCCTGAGTATCCGCTCAAGGCTAACCAGTCACCGATTTACGCCGGCGAGACTTGGGGTGACGGTATTACCAATGCCGTACGGCTTGACCCAGATGTCCTCATGTACGGTGAGTTGCGCGACCTGGCGTCAGCCCAGGCGGCGTACACCGGCGCCATGACTGGTCACCAGAGCTGGTCAACCCTGCACACGAACAACGTGATCGCCACCATCCAGCGCCTGATTGACATGGGCGTGGCTGATTACCTGGTCACCGATCCACTGCTGACCACTGGGATCGCTAACCAGTCATTAGTGCCGGTGCTCTGCCCTGCTTGCCGCATCCCGCTGCGTGAGCATAACCACGGCATCAGCAAGGATCTCTTCGCCCGGCTGAAGCAGCTGCAGATCGTCGACCAAGTCAATCTGGTCGGTGAAGGTTGTAGCAAGTGCAGGAACCTTGGGGTCGTCGATCGCACCGTTATCGCCGAAACCTTGCTGACCAACGTCAAGCTCATGGATACGTTCACCAAGCGCGGTGCAAGCGCTGCGCGCAGGTACTGGGTCAACGAGATGGGTGGCATCACCAAGATCGCCCACGGGATCATGAAAGTCACCAGCGGGATAGTAGACCCACGCGATGCCGAGCTCTTCGCTGGGCCGCTCGACTTCGACAGGCAGCTGATGGAGCAATCCGATGTTTGAATTGCTTCAGGACTTCTGGACAGGTGTACGGGAGGCCGCCCAGGGCTGGGCGGTCACCTTCTATGCAAAGCAGTTTGGGAAGAACGAGCGAATCCAGTTCTACGAGAGCCTGATGGGCGTCCTGGAGGACGGTATCCCGATCGAAGAAGCACTGGAGACCGTTGCCAAGGCGTTCAGCAATGACGGTAAAACGATGCATCCCGTGTCAGTCATTTGTGGTCAGGTGGCGATGCTAGTGCGGGGAGGAAAATCTCTCGCCGACGCCTGCAGGAGCCATTTGCCATATGACGAGGCTTCCCTGGTCGATACCGGGGAGAAAACCGGCAACCTTGTGGAGGCTTTCCGGGACTGCGTTCGGCTCATCGAGGCCCGCCAACGCATTTCTCGCCTGGTTGTCTCCGTCGTAGCGCTTCCATCGATTACCTGGAGCCTCATGGGGGCGCTGCTGTATGTCATCGCCACCTGGATGGTGCCGTCGATGGCTCAGCGGCAAGATCCAGAGCTGTGGACCGGCATCCCAAGTCTGCTCTATGTAATTTCCAAGGTAGTCACGAACTACGGACTTCTGATCGTTGCAGTCGTGCTGACCCTGGTCGTCGTCTCGTTCGTGACCCTCCCATACTTCTGCGGCCTGCAGGTTCGACCGAACAGCCCGGTTTGGAAAACGCAGCTCAGCTTGCTACTGCAGACCACCAGGCTGCGGCTCGAAGGCATTCCCCCCTGGTCAATCTACAAAGTCCTGCACGGCTCAATCTTCCTGCTGAACATGTCAGTGATGCTCCGCGCCGGGGTGGGCCAACTGAGTGCGCTCAGCATTCTCAGCCGGAGCGCCTCTCCCTGGCTGCGAGAAAGGATCGACGCCATCAACTACGGCGTCAGTTCGGGTAAAGACTTCGGTACAGCACTCAAATTAGCCGGGCACCAGTTCCCGGATCCGATGGCCATCCATTTCCTGCAGGTCTTGGCCACACGCCAAAGTTTCGCCGCATCGATGGAGAGGTTCGCCAATCGCTGGCTCGAGCAAATGCTCAAGCGGGTGGAAACGGTCTCGAAGTCCCTTACAGCCCTATCCGCAGTAATCATGGGCCTGCTCATGATCTTCGTGATGGTCGGCATCTTCCAGCTGGCCATAGGCCTGATGGACTCAATCCAACACTAAGCACACAGCCCAGAGGCAACCAATGACACTCTCTACCCCAAAAAACCAACGTGGCTTCCTGTCCATCGACGGCGTGATGTGGATCATGCTCATTACCATCGCCTTAGGTTTCATCGCCTGGATCGGCTACAAGATGCTGGGGAGTTCCGATGCCGCTGTAGAGCAAAGCAACATCACCACCATCATCACCAACGCCAAAAAGCTGAAGGGATCTTCTGGATATGGCACATCGGGGACTAATCTCGTGCCTTCGCTGATCGCTATCGACGGAACCGGCTCAATGGGCGTTTCGGGCACCACCCTGACCAACCAGTGGAACGGCGCCGTCACGCTTGTGAGCAATGGCATGACCTTCACCCTCTCCGAGAGCAACGTCCCCAAAG
Organism: Pseudomonas soli; assembly: GCF_021283165.2. Taxonomy (NCBI): domain Bacteria; kingdom Pseudomonadati; phylum Pseudomonadota; class Gammaproteobacteria; order Pseudomonadales; family Pseudomonadaceae; genus Pseudomonas; species Pseudomonas soli. Next base: position 1,548,792 of record NZ_CP128543.1, on the reverse strand, counting down.
CGGCTTGCATCACGCTGACCACCAAGATCGCCAAGGACAAGCAGACCACCACCGCCATCAATGGTGGCTCGGCAACCAGTGGCGAGGTCCTTCCCGCCGCCGCTACAACAAGCTGCTCCAACGAAATGAACTCGATCTCCTGGACTACTTACTGAAGGCTGCCAGCGTGAGCTTGATTGCAGATGCTGAGTTCGTGGACCTCTATCTTGGCCATGATTTTGCCGATGTGAAGGGGCTGGCAGGTCAGCCCCGCAAGGCCGCCGCTCCTCCGGAGTGGTTGACCGAGATCCAGGAACTGAGGGCGCGGTGTCTGCATCAGTACGAGACAACACGTGAGCCTGAATTCGCCCTCGTGTTAGAGGATCGCGTGCTCTTGCGAGTGACGTACAACCTGGACGTCTTCACTAAGCCGTTTTTTGTGCTGAATCGGTCAAGAGCAACCATCATCCCTCTCGAGGATCTTGGGTTACCGGACCATATTTACGAGTGCCTGCTCGCCGAAGAAACCCGGGGCCTGGTGTACTTCGCTGGTGAGATGGGCACCGGCAAGACCAGCAGTGCTGCCTCGGCGGTGAAGGCCCGCCTGACATCACGCGGCGGCCTGGGCCTGACTGTAGAAGACCCGCCGGAAACGCTCCTCCAAGGCGAACATGGCTCTGGCCGCTGCATCCAGTTGCCGGTTTCCCGTATGCAAGGCGGCTATTCAGAAACGCTGATACGCGCTCTTCGAACTCGCGCTGACCTCATCCTGGTCGGTGAAGTTCGAGACACGGCCACTGCCGCTGAAGTCATCAAAGCATCCATCAATGGCCATCTCATTTTCTCCACTGGGCACGGCGGCAGCATCGGGAGCTCCATCCAGCGCCTGGCTGTACTTGCCGAGCCCATCATGCCGAATGCCCTGGAGGTGCTCTCACAGGGGCTGACTGTGGTCATTCACCAAACCCTCCTCCGTCCAGACCACGGACAGCCGCGACTCACACTCCAAACGCTGTCACTGACCCTGGATGACGCGCCGTCCATCCGCGAGAAGATCCGCAGCGGACATCTTCAGATGATCGAGCAAGACATCGTCACCCAATCGAACAGGAGTCTCTGGCATGGCCAGTAAACGCGGGCAGGCTGGATTTTTTACCATTGATGGCCTGTTCGGCCTGATAGTGATGAGCATCATGCTGTCTCTCGCGGGTTGGTGGATGCTCAATTACGGCAACCAGCAGGACTACCGGATCGCCGCGGAACACCAGCGGACTGTCGCTGACGCTTTTGCCAAGTACCTCAAGGACAACTACTCCGTGGTGCTCAGCAATGCTGGCCCGACTACGCCTGTCCAGGTCACCGTAGACATGATGCAAAACACCAAATATCTGCCGGCGGGCTTCAGCTCGACCAATAGCTTCGGCCAGACCATCGTCGGCCTGGCCAGGCGCCTCAACGCTAACCAGCTCGAGGCCATTGTGGTGACCACCGGTGGCCAGGTCATCCCGGAACTCGGCATTCGGACCATCGCTGAGCATCTTGGCGGGCCGGGCGGATTCATATCGTCACTCAAGCCCGGAGTCATCCAGGGTGTGCGAGGTGGATGGGAAGTGGCGCTCAGCAACTACGGCATCAACCCTGGGCAGGGACATACCGCGAGCGCGCTCTTCTTGATGGACGGCGAGCTGGCCAACGACTACCTCTACCGCAACGCTGTCCCAGGCCACCCTGAATACAACCGGATGAACACCGCGATCGATATGGGTGGCAACGACATCAACAATGCCCGCGCGGTCACCGCGACGAGCGACATCACCAGTAAGGACGGCTGGTTCAGAAGCCAGAACGACACTGGGTGGGTGAACGAGAAGTGGGGGGGCGGCATCTACCAAGCTGATGCAGACTGGGTCAGGGTTCTTAACGACAAGGGCCTGTTGACAGGCGGAAAAATCCGCGGCGGGACACTGCAGGCGGACGGACGTGTGACAGTTGGGGAGTATCTGGATATCGAGAGCACCGCTGTTGAAGGACAGGCGTGCCCGAAGATCGGCATCCAGTCGAAAAACAACCTGGGCGCGCCCCTTACCTGCCAGTGCCTCACACCTTCTTGCCAATCCGGGGTGTGGAAATCGGGCGGTTCTGCAGATGGTGTAGGTTCTGGCTTTATGACTGGGATAACCGGGCAGTACGTGAATAGATTTACCGGTGGATATAGCTGCCCGACGGGACTGGTTCCAAACCTGATCGGAGGTGTCCAGATAGGTGGCTGTAATCCATGCCTAACTTACTCTTGCAGCAAGCCTTAACAGGTTTGCCAATCCGGGGTGTGGCGTTCAGCTGGCGGTGGAAAGGTTCTTACTGGATTTATCACCCACGGCCAGCAAATCCCTCTTCCAAGCGGCAGTACCCAAGATAGCTGTACTTGGTCGGCTTCCGATGCGTCAAACCCTCACCCTGCCCCGAGACCCGATTATGCTGGCGGTAATTACGCTTACGCTGATAGCAATCGGATCGTAACCTGTGGCTTCTATGACAAAGGTGCATTCAACCCAGGCGGTGCATGTAGCTATGTGATCGCATGTAACTAGACGCCTGAAGCTGCTACTAGGATCGCACGCATCGCGCGTACATACTTTGCCCTCTTGGGTATGAGCTATCAGCAGTTGATAGATACCAGAAACCATCAGCCCCTATGTAAATCTTCCCCCAATAACTATCGTAGTTATTCAAAGAAGCCATGCTGATCAGGGTGGGAAAGCAGAATCCTTCAGTGCTCGCAATCATGCGGACTGTTTGTTGGTAGCCGGCAATGTATTCGGCGGTCAGCTCAAATTTTGCTGCAGCCTGCCGCCACGCACCGGATTGGCAAGATGGTTACTTTTGGCAAACGTGATACCAATAGTATGGAGTTGCACCTGCGTAACTGAAACCTGTGAGGTTTGAGGAAAATCCCAACGGACAACTACATGCACCTGTTTGGGGGTTGGCAATACCACATCCTGATTCGGTCATTGACCCAACTCCTGTATATGCTCCCCCAAACCTTGCCGACACTGCTTTCCAAGCACCGGATTGGCAAGATGGTTATGCGTTACGTCGAACTGCTTGCCTGGCCTTGTAGTTTTAATAAGTTGTTCAAGTGTTGGTCTAGTGACGAAATTTGGTCGGAATCGGCCAAGCCTCGAGAAATCTGTCGCAAAGTCTCTAATGCTTTAGCAGACTCTGCAACAGCCTCAGAGTGTTCTTTGGTCGCCAACTGCTCAAGAAGAGCATGCTGTGAGCTCAAGCTGGAAATAGTGGCCTTGATGAAAACGAGAAAATCCAAACTATTCATCTCACCACTCCCTTATCGATGAGGTTATTGGTAGGTCTTTAACCCCAACCGTGTACCCATAGAAATTGTAATGGGTAAGGACCCCTGCATTCGCCACAGCACAGCTGACGCTACTGCCACAGAACACGTATCCGAAACCACCGCATACATTGGACCGACACTTGATGGTTCCAGAAAACAGACTACCCGTTACGCTACCGGTGCCGCTGTACCCAGTATTGCCGTTAATGCCGATTTGCCATCCGCCAAGCTCGCCCGAGCCGGCGGCTGTCCACACCCCGGATTGGCAAACCTATTGGACACAAAAGAATGGAACTGCTGCTCCACCTGAAGCTATATCTAAGGCTGCGTCACTGAGGCGGAAAGTGAAGGCCGCTGCCGAGCCCCATTCACTAGTCCAGTAATAGACTCCATTATTGAGCCCCATTGATCTCAAAATGTGCATTTCCGACAGGCTTGCCAAATGCCATTTCTCACCCTTGGAACCGCAAACTTGGTTGGCGGCATACCAGGTGTTTGCTGGACTAACTTCATGTTTAAGTTTTCTATCACCACTGCCAGCCCACACCCCGGATTGGCAAATAGGATTGCCCCAAGATGCCCAATCCACAAGGCCTGGGCAATCTCAAGACATCACCTAATCACCGCAAAAAAGTGTGAGCCCCATCTGAGGGGCAATTCTGGCTCAACGGGTCGAGCATGATTATTTCGCCCTCGTTAACCTGCTCCAGATACTGATCAGGAGCTGGAATAGGCTCCTTGTCCCTTAACGACACCATCAGATGACGTAGCAGCGCATCTTCCGCCACTCGCTTTGCCAACTCTGCAGTACCCCCAGCGCCTTGTACACCATCGAAGTCGAGCACCCGCACGGTGACGCCGCTGGGTGTTTCCGAAACGACAGCAGGATACGGCACCAGGTGATTGATGATCACCTGCTGGCCACGGTGCTTGTTCCCCTCAAGCTTTTTCACCAATCGGGACGCTTTCAAGTGGGTGTACCTCTTCAACATCGCCAGGCTCTTGTGACCACTGATCGCAGCAATTTCCATAATGTCGAGTGTGCCGAGCTCGAAGAGGCGCGAGCAGGCTTCATGCCGGAGGTCGTGGAAATGAAGGTCCTTGATGTCCAGCCGTTGCAGCATGATGCGCCAGGCCGACTTCAACCCATTAGCGGTATAGCCAAACACCTTGCCCTTCGTCCGTGCCCCGAGCTGGATCAACGCATCACGAGCTTTGAGGCTCAGGGGCACATCCCTCTTCGATCCGTTCTTGGTATCGGGGAGGTGCGCAATTCGCCGCTGTAGGCTGATGTGCTCCCACTCAAGCTTCAACAGTTCCCCCTGGCGCATAGCTGTCTCGATCGCCAGCACAACCAGGACATAGAGGTCTGGTGTGGGATGCGCATGGCAATAACGCATGATCTGGCGCTCCTCGCGGGCAGTTAGTCGCCGATCTCGGCCAGGTGCTGCTTTCGGTTTGCGTACGTTCGAGACCGGGTTCGACTCGCACACCCCCCACTCGATCCGGCCAATGTCGAACACGTTCGACAGCAGCGACATTTCCAGGCGCACCGTAGATGGTGATATGGGTAAACCCGTTTTAGGGTTGGTCTGCAAGAGACGCTCGTCGCGGAGACTAGCGATATCAGGGCTTCGAAAATCACGCATGTTCTTGTCGGCATACTTCGACTTAAGCAGACTTGAGATACGGTAACTCTCTTGTACAAAGCCTTTCTTTAGTACGGAGACTTTCTGTCGATAAAGGGTCAGGCCTTCAGCGAGCGTCATGTCCTGGGTCATTCAACTCTTCCAGTTTGGCCTGCAGCAGCCTGGCCAGCTGGTCGAATTGGATTTCCAATGCGCAGCAAAGGTTGAAAACGGTATCCAGGGTTGGAGATTTGTGGCCACGCTCAAGCAGACTGATGTACGACCTATCTACACCAGCTTCGAAGCTCAGCTTTTCTTGCGAGATGCCCCGAGCAGTGCGCAGCTCGGCCAGCACCATGCCGAATGCATGATTGTGCTTTTTCGAAGAGTCTGGTTGTAATTCCAAAAGTCCAACCCGAGATCACGAGATCAAAGGTCAGAATTTTCGGGTTGTTGACTATAATCGTCAGCGGACTATAGTCCACAACGCTCATCCCCCAGGATTTCCTCATGTACATCTACTGGATCGCTATGACCCTGCTGATCGTGGCAGGAGGCATCTTCACTCAGGTGCAGCACACCGATGAGGCCGTGACTGAGCAGGCCACGATCGATGCCCTCAGCCGGAGTATGTTGATCTACCGCTCGGCCGCAGCAGAGTATGCCCGGACCAACCCTGGGTTCACTGGAGCACCGACGGACTCATCCCTGAACCTTCCAAGCTGGTACACCAAGCAAAGCGGGATCGCCACATACATCGTGAGTGGTGTGTCCTACACCTACATCGCGGGAACGGTTCCTGCCGGCCTGCCGGCTGCACTGACCGAGCGCACTGAGTCCGCCACCGTTGGTGTGAAGAGGTCTGGCCAGTTGTTCTCACCGAAGGTGGGTAACATGGCCATAGCCGTTCCAGCGCCCGTCCCAGAGGGGGCAGTCGTTGCGGTCTATTGACAGTTGACGCCTCGCGAAAAAGCCTACGAGCCTTGCATCCCGGCCATGGTACAACCCATAATGACATCAGTTTTGGTTCAACCCCGCTGGCTACTGACGGTCATCAGTAGCGCCCAGGTGTTGTGGTTCGCCTCAACACCAAACCGTAAGCACGCTATAGCTCCGGGAAGGGCGTGCGGATCTGGTTGAAAGCTCTCCCTGTGTCTCCCTGCTCTCTCTAGTCGCGCAGCCGTCTAACTCGTGATGATCGAGTTCACAGGCACATAGAGTTTCAAGAGGTTCGGTGCTTCTTTGATCCAAGGGCCACATTGGTAATGTGGCCCCTCCTCTTTCCTTCCCCTTGGGTAGCCTGATGGACTTGTCGAAGGTCCATGAGGCTACCCAATGGGTACTCTCTCCTTTGCCGGTGGCCCGCCGGCGATAAGCCGGGCTCCTTTTGTGCGCGGATGCGTGCCTCATGTTTGCTGGCCAAAGCCACGAGAATGGCCAGGTGATGAGAGTCGAAACGATCAATGCCCAGGGATCGACGATTCCGACACAGGTGGCTCCTTCAACTTTTTTTTTCAACCACGGCTGGGTCACCTTTCAAGGGCTGATCCAGCCGGACTTCTCCCTCCATCTCTCCCCCCTTTCCCCCTCCGCTTGACACAACCCTTCCCCGCTCCGATTATTAAGCCGTGATCTGCTGACGTCGTCAGCAACATGCCCCATGCAGCTCGGATCCGTAATGCTGCAGCACGAAGTCTGTGTGATCCACCAGCCCAAGGTCGTTTAGCTTCTGGTAGCACGACCGGTCGACCTCCGTCGATAGAAGCTCCTTCCGCAAACCCAGCGGGGAATACATTTCCCCGTTAGGGACAGTGTTTTCTCCGCATTTTTTAACCGCAGGAGAAACACCATGACCGCAATGTCCGCACCCTCCATCGGCTTCCGTTTTGGCTACGCGCTCGGCACCCTCACCCGTGAGTTCCTGCGCGCCATGAAACGTCCAGCCCCAGTAGTCCCAGCACATGTTCGGCCTGTTGTACAACTCGCGAACATAGCACCCACCCGCAGCGACTGGGATGAGCTTTGCCGCATTCCAACCCTCGCACGCCGCGGTGTTGATCTGAACCAGTGGTTCGAAAACAACACCAAAGCGGTACCACCGACCAAGCGCCGTACCCGTCAGCGCAAGCCGAGCAAACCCAAAGCATCAGAGCTGCGTATGGGCCCGCTGAACGACCTCATAGCTCCAGTTGCGATCTAACTCCCTCCAACCTCACCCAGTGCCAGGCACCCCACCTGGCAAGGTGAGGGCCTGGCGATCAAAGGAACGCCATGGTTTCAAAAAAACGTGCCGCTGTGGCAGACGACCTTCGCAAGATCGGAACGACGGCCGTTGCCGCCGCCCTCGTAGGTATCTTCCTCAGCACTAGCCGTCTCCTGACCGCTTTCGCCCTCGTGGTAGGTGTTGTAATCTGGATCACAGGCATTTACCTCACCCCGGAGGAATGACATGAGCCAAACCACATTCGGCATCCTCATGTTCACCGCCCTGCTCGTCATCTGCGTCGGCATGGCAGTTTGGGCCGATTGGCCTAATATCAAACGCCGGTGCCAGAAGATTCTTCGAGCACATTGATCATCGATTTTCCCTACTTAACCCTCCACCTGGAGGGTTTTTTTCTTTCAGGGCTTGACAATGTGTTTCTCCGTTTCCATCCTTGTGACCGTGAGCTGCTGACGTCGTCAGTAACCCAAGCCCGAGCAGTCATGATCTGAAAGACTGCTACACCCACTGCGGTGTTGATCTCCCCAAAATCGCCAAGCTTCCGGAAGCGCGATTGATCAATCGAGAGATTGATGGAAGCCCACCCAACTTGCTACATCCCAACCCACGCGGGGAATACTTTCCCCCATGGGCGAAGTGTTTCTCCGCTTTCGCTATTGAAACTGGAGAATCACCATGAGCAACCAATCCAACGAAGCCAAATTCTTCGACCTGCACACCACTGGCATCGGCTACCTCAACCGTATCCGTGAAGTAAGCCCCCGCAAGGGCAAGCCCTTCACCTGTGTCACCGTTGCAGCTTTGCACGGCGCGACTGATAAAGCCGAGTATTCCTACATCGACTGCAACGTTGTCGGTGCTGAGGCAGAATCGCTGGTTAAACGCTGCCAGCAGGCCGTTGAAGCCAAAAAGAAGGTGCTCGTCTCCTTCCGAATCGGCGACATCTGGGCTGACGCTTTCACCTATGATAAAGGCGACAAGAAGGGCCAGGCCGGCGCAAGCCTCAAAGGCCGTCTGCTCTTCATCGGCTGGATCAAAGTTGACGGCAAGCTGGTTTACGAAGCGAAGCCGAAAAATGCCACCCCGCCCACTGACAATCAGGGACAACCTGGTGTTGATCAAACGTTGAATCAGGAACAACCTGAGCAACCCGTGAATCAGGGACAGCCAGTCGCCGACCAATTCGGTGAGCAACTCGACCCTGTCCTCGGTAATGATCTTCCCAAGGAAGCCAACCAGGCTGCATAACCCCTATCAAGGCGCTGATTTCAGCGCCTTCATATTCTGCCAAGGAGGCAGTCATGAAAATCCTGTTCGCGTTGAACCTTCTAATCCTGGTCGCCGCTGTAATCCTCGGCGACATTGTTTTCGGTGCCTGCGCTTTCATTGGGCTGAGCGGTTTCGCGATTAACGTGCTCAACCGCAAAGCCAGCACAGTCCCGACTGCGCTCCCCCACTGATCACTAACCTGATTCCTACCCAATAGGGGACGACGATCCCCTTCGGGAGGCGTTTTCCTCACAAAGGACTTCGCCATGCCCTACTGCATCACTGTCGCTGGAGATATTCAGCAGTGCTTCCCTGACTTCGCTACCGCGCGCTCAGATATTCAGGAGCTGCGTAACCAGGGTCAGAAACCTAGGCTGTACTACTCGACCTCATTCGCGCATCTGGGCTGTGAGATCGATGATAACGGGGTGCGAATCCCAGACTACACGAACATGCAGTGGTGCGATTACGCCAAGCTGCTTCCTCACTTCGCCTCATCCTGGTCAATCACGGATGATGAACTGTCAAATGACAGATATCGTCTTGTTGATGTCTATGCGCAACTCAGCGGCCGTGAATACCATCTAGCTGACATGGCCTATGCCCGAGGCGAGATAACTCCCAAGGATCTTCGGGTTAATACATGCCTTATCAGGGTCATACAGGGTCTTATGGATCCGAATGATCTGTAGCATTTCACTTAACCGTATCGGGAACATCACCCGATCTGGCTGATGATCCTCAATGGAGAGACATCATGCCTCCGCTGAACTTCGAGCGAAATTTCGAACTCCTCTACGTACCAATCGATGCGACGTATGCCATCGTGCTGTAACAACCAGACATCCTTCGGCTGCGCTCTTATAAACCTTATCGGGTACATCACCCGAGCGGGTTGGTGACCCCCTCATCGGAGAATCACCATGTCTGAAGCCACCCAAGTCTTCAATGGCGTCATGTTCATCACCAATCCCTTCGAGAAACGAGTTGCCGGGGCCTTCATCCGCGTAGACGTGCTTGAGCGGCGGTTCGCGGACTCAATCAAAGCTAGCTCGAACCTCGCCCTGGATCGCTGTGGCCAACACTTCGAACTGTACGAGATGAGCCTGCTCACTACGCTGCGCGATCAGTATGCAGCTCTCACCTTTCCTCACGACCAGTTGTTCAAACGTGAGGCAGAACGGCAAGGCTTCCAGCTCGATGATGAGCACTACCGCGCTGTACAGGAAGCTAGTTCCAACCTCTGGGAAGAGATCTACGAAGACATGATCTGACCCACCCTGTATCACCAGTCCTCCACCCCGAAGGGTATCCCTTCGGGGGGACTTTCAAAGCAGACACCTGGCAACTGTGAGGCCTCAGCCTACAGTCCGGGAAACGAATTCCGTATTGGTTCACTGTCGTTGACAGTGCCTCCCGGAGCCAGGGTTTAAGGCTCCAGCGCGTTGCGCCAACCCACCCAAGATCGCCGAGCACTCGGCAGCGCGATCGCATCACCCAGTGATGGAGTGCCTTCTACATTACCTACCTGCGGGGATCTCATCCTCGCGGACGAGGCCTCGCTTTATTTGGAGACCTCATATGTCGTTTTCCCCCGCCTCATCCGAGGCATACCTCACCCTTCCTGTAGTCTTGGACAACCCGGCTTGGATGCGGGCGGTCTATCTCGAAAACCCCATGCGGGTGGCCGAGATGAGCCAACGCCTCGCCACTGTCGTCCAGGCGGCGTGGCAAGAGCTCAAGCAGCAGCCTCAGGCCAGTGCTCTGTCCTTCGGTGTGTACACGAAGCGCCACACCGGCCGCGACCGTGACTGGGTCGCCCTCATGTTGCAAATCGTGACCCCCGAGGACGAGCCATCCTACATCCAGATCCAGCTGCAGCACACTGCAGACCCCGCCTGACACAGCCATTTTTACTCACCCAGAGGGGTCACCCTCTGGGGTGGCTTCTCTCAACCAGGAGCACGCCACATGGCACAATCACCCAACCCATTCCACATCGCTACCGGCGATCACCCTGTACCTCATCCTTGCTACAGCCAAGCGTTCGAGATCGCCTCGGCACACTTGCCCGAGGAGGACTGGGAGGAGCTGCAGGCACTCGTAGAAACTGCTGATACAGCTCTGCTTCATTTCGAGTGCTTCACCCTGCCCGACAGTGACGCCATCGGCTTCAAACTTCTCAGTACGCCCTGGACCGACCAACATCTGGGACAGCACTGGGGGTACGACCTGTCGACACTTCAAGCTCTGCAAGCCGCCGAGGGTTTCAGCGAGGAGACCATCCAAGTGCTCACCCTTGCCGCTCAGGCTGAAGTGAGGTTCCTGGTCATCGACCCCAACAGCAACGTTCTCTACGGTCTGCCTCTGTTCGACTACTGATCACCTTCCACCTCGCGGGGAGCACCCGCTGGTGTTCCCCATGCCTTACGGGGAGCGCACATGATCTCCATCACCGGCCAGTTGGCCATCCGCACCATCTCCGGTCGACTCGGGCTCTTCAACGTCGGCCGCCTCAGTACCTCGATCGGTGAGTTCACCATCAAGGATGCTCTCCTGGATCAGTACCAGGAGGGTAAATACCGAGGTGACTTCGCAATCAAGCAGATTCGACCTTCGTACTACTCGCACGGCGGTCGACTCGTTGTTGAGATCAGGGCTGAACTTGAGGGCATGACCCTGGAGGATGTCACAGGTCTCAGTCGCGAGGACGAAGAACACCTGCCAACAAACGTCCCTGACCCTCTTGAAGAGGACGGGCCACCATCCACACCGATACCGCCACGTCGGACTCCAAATACACCGGCGCGACGGCCCCAAACTGATGCCTTCGCCTCGGATGAGCCCTTCGGGATGAGTCCAACGGCACCACCAAGCACGAACGACATCGATGCCGAGCTGTTTGGCACGGTGTGGCCACTGGGCGAAACCGTGAGGCTCGACACTACCGTTGACCGACAACGGCTTCGCGCCCAATGCACCCGACTGGACCAGCTCGGTTTCACCATGGACTTCAAAACTCAAACCTGGACCAGGGCCTCGCTTTAAAGCGCCCTGCCACACCACTGCCGTGGTCAACCTGAACCACGCACCCTGAGGGGCCTCCTCGGGGGGCTCCATTCTCTACCTGGAGCACCACCATGAACGCCATCTTCAGCAACTTGAGCAAACAAACCCTCGCGAACATCGAGGACCAGCTGTCCAACAACGAGGTGTCGACTGACGAGGAGCTCGTCGACCTGTTCATCGAGGAGTTGGAGCTCACACTGGACCAGGCGGAGGCCGCTATCCGCCTGCGTGACCAGTATCGCATCCAGATTTTCCTTGCTGGTCACGGGCCACTGCACAATGAGAAACCCGTGGTGTTCGATCCAGACACCAGGACCTTCAACTAACCACCAGACCACCCCGGGGGGCTTCCGCCCTCTGGGACGGACGCCTCCACTACGGAGGCCATCATGCACCCATCCCCCTTGTTCCAGATCGAAGAATGCCCGGACCTGTACGTCGACGCCTGTGTGTGCGACGAGCAACGCAACCTGGTGTTCATGTCGGCCTGGGGTCGTGACACCGCACTGCAGGAGTTTCTGGCCAGGCTCACACTTGGCCGAGAAGAGAATGGCATCGAGCAGTTCCACATTCTCGTCGACGGGCGGAGCATTCCCGTTTTCCCTAACCATGACCTACTGGAAAAGCGCACCACACGGCAATTCCGCGGCACCCTATTCGGCAGCATGTTGCACCTCTGGCTGTTCGATCGGCGCGCTTCGGTGCCCGACCAAGCCAATCACTTCGCTTTTGCCCTCCTGGAGCGCAATGAAGCCCCTCACCAACGGCTTTGGCCACTGGTGATCGAGACCTGCCCGCTTCCCCTTCTCCCCCACTGGCACGAGCCCGTGATGGAAGTCCTCACCCAGCACCGCATGCTGACTGCCCTACCCGGGGCGATCGGCAACGTCTGCGCCTGGCGGCTCGCTCTTCAGCTCGACGTGCTCGAGCCCTCCCTCGGAGAGCTGATCCGTCGCGGCGAACTCACTATCGAAGCTCAGGCGTAGGCCTGGGCTCACCTATGACTCAAGGAACGCTTATGGCCCTTATGTTTCCGCGCCTGGCGCGCAACTTTGCCCGCAACGGCTACTACCCCACCGATGAGATCACGCTCGAACGCACGCTGCAGGCGCTCACTCCCGCCACCTCGGGCAGGATGAGGATCTGCGACCCCTGCGCCGGCGAGGGTGTTGCCCTTGCTGAAGCAGCTCACCTCCTGGGCCGCGACCAGGTCCAAGCATTCGCCGTCGAGTACGATCGCGAACGCGCGGATCACGCGCGTGGCCTGCTCGATCGGGTGCTGCACAGCGACCTCTTCGACACCTTGATCAGCCGCCAGTCGTTCGGCTTGCTCTGGCTCAACCCACCCTACGGTGACCTCGTCGCGGATCACTCCGGTGCATCCCAGTACCAAGGCAGCGGCCGCCGGCGCTTGGAGAAAGCTTTTTATCAACGCTGCCTCCCGCTTCTGCAGTACGGCGGCGTCATGGTGCTCATCGTTCCTCACTACGTGCTGGACGACGAGTTCACTGGATGGCTGAGCAACCACTTCACCGAAATGCGTGTATACGGTGCTGCAGACCCCACCTTCAAACAGGTGGTGATCTTCGGCATCCGTGTACGTCGGCAGGACCTGGCCCGGGTTTCCACCAACCAGGTGAGGTCTCGCCTGCAGGCGATCGGCGCCGGCCAGGAGCAAGCTGAGGAGATCCCAGCCAACTGGACATGGGAGCCGTACCTCGTCCCGTCAGCTGCTAGCGAGCTGGAGCACTTCTACCGCATTACCCTGGAGCCGGAGCAATTCGCCTCCGAGATCCTGCGGTTGCGGGGCCTCTGGCCAGACTTCAACTTGCACTTCGGGAAAACCGGGCTTCAACCCCGAGCCCCTGTCCGCGAGCTTTCACGCTGGCACCTCGCACTGGCCCTGGCCGCCGGCGCAATCTCCGGTGTTGTACGTTCGAAGTCGGGGCGGACCTTGGTCGTGAAGGGTGATACCTACAAGGACAAGGTGCGCAAGACCGAATTCACTGAGGACGAGAAGGGTAACGTCTCAGAAGTCAGGATCCTCACCGACCGGTTCATTCCGATCATCCGCGCCTGGGAAATGACACCTTCCTCGGTGAACCACGGCCAGGTGCTGATCATCAGTTCCTCACCGGCGAGCAACGACGAAACGCCTGCAACCGACCAGTCAGTTGCAACGCCGCTGTTCAACCCGGGGCAGATCATGATGACCGCTGCTGTCAGCCATCTGGTCGAAACCGGGCAGCTCAACCCTACTCCCGCGCTGAAACGCCATCTTGCTGGCGACTGGGGTGAGCTATGCGATGACGATCGATCCTCCAATCAGCTCGCGCTTACCCATGGAGACCGTTTGTTCTCAAGCTACGACATCGACGCCGGCGACGAGTCCAGGCTCTGGATCATCACCGAAGCCGACCGCAGCTCCACTACCCTGCTACTTCCCAGCGACTACTGACCAGCGCCACAACAGCTCCCCACCCCACACCAACCCACAGGGTATGTCCATACCCGTCTGGGTTTGTGCATGCCCTGTTTTCCCTGCAGGAGATGCACATGAACGCACTGACCCAGGCGGCCGCCTCGGCCAACTCCCCCCTGAATATCAACCTGACCGATTTCATCGACGAGTTCGGCGACGAGCTCTTGGAATCTCTCAACCGCTCCAACCCTCCGGTCTACACCGGCAGCATTAACGAACAGCGGCAGGCCGTGATGGCGAACCTCAAGCGAACGCCATTCGTGGCGCAAGCTGAGGTTGTCCAAGCTATTGCGGCGCTACTGCTCGATCGCAACGAGCAAGCCGCGATCATCAACGCCGAGATGGGTACCGGGAAGACGATGATGGCCATCGCTGTCGCTGCAGTGATGCATGCATCAGGCTACCGTCGGACACTCGTCATCTCACCGCCCCACCTGGTCTACAAGTGGCGACGTGAGATCCTGGAAACCACGCCAGACGCCCGCGTCTGGGTACTCAACGGCCCGGACACGCTGGTCAAGCTGCTCAAGCTGCGTGACCAGTCGGGGCAAACCTACGACGGCCGGCCGGAGTTCTTCATTCTCGGCCGAGTCAGGATGCGGATGGGTTTCCACTGGCGACTCGCCTGCTGGAAACGGCGTACTGCAGGTGGCCAGCTGCTGGCAGCATGTCCAGATTGTGGCCAGGTCCTCGAGGACCTGGAGGGCAACCTGGTCACCGTGGACGAATTCGAGCGCGGTGATCGCCGTCGCAACTGCACGGCCTGCAACGCTGCCCTCTGGACGCTTATGCGCCCAGGCAAAGCCGATGGTGGGGACCGACGCTCGACGATCCTGAAGTCGATGTGCCGGATACCGACGATCGGCCCGGTCCGGGCGGACCGGCTGCTGAACGACTTCGGCGAGGACTTTCTGGCCTCGATGCTGGTGGACAACGTCTCAGAGTTCATCAACTTGATGGACGCGAAAGGCAACTTCGTCTTCAGCGACCGCCAGGCCAAACGCATGGAGCGGGCGATGGCCAACATCGAGTTCGGATTCGGCGAAGGCGGCTACCAGCCGACAGAGTTCATCAAGCGCTACTTACCCGATGGCTTCTTCGACCTGCTGGTTGTCGACGAGGGGCATGAGTACAAGAACAGCGGCTCGGCCCAAGGCCAGGCCATGGGAGTGTTGGCTGCGAAGGCGCGTAAAACCTTGCTCCTCACCGGGACCTTGATGGGGGGCTACGCCGACGACCTGTTCTACCTCCTGTTCCGCATCCTCACCCAGCGCATGATCGAGGACGGCTACCGACCCAACGCACGCGGCAGCATGGCGCCTGCAGCCATGTCGTTCATGCGCGATCACGGCGTGCTCAAGGACATCTACACCGAGCGCGATGGCGATTCGCACAAGACCGCCAAGGGCAAGAAGCTGTCGGTACGCACCGTGAAGGCCCCAGGCTTCGGCCCTAAAGGCATCCACCGGTTCGTGCTGCCATTCACCGTGTTCCTGAAACTCAAGGATATCGGCGGCAATGTGCTGCCCAGCTACCAGGAGGAATTCATCGACGTGCCCATGGCGCCGGAGCAGGCCTCGGCCTACCTGCGCTTGGCGGCCACGTTGACAGCTGAACTCCGCCAGGCTCTGGCCCGGAGAGACACCACCCTTCTGGGAGTGGTGCTCAATGTGCTGTTGGCCTGGCCGGATTGCTGCTTCCGATCGGAGATGGTCAAACATCCTCGCACCCGAGACACGCTAGCCTTTGTGCCGGCGCTCTTCGGCGACGATGAACTGATGCCCAAGGAGCAGGCGCTGCTGAACCTATGCCTCGAGGAGAAAGCGAAAGGCCGCAAGGTCCTTGCATACACCGTCTACAGCGGGACGCGCGATACCACGTCCAGGCTGAAGAAGGTCCTCGAGCAGGCCGGTCTGCGCGTTGCGGTACTGCGGGCCACGGTTGAAACGGCTCGGCGCGAGGACTGGATCCTCGACCAGGTCGACCGCGGTATCGACGTGCTGCTCACCAACCCGGAGCTGGTCAAGACCGGGCTGGACCTGCTGGACTTCCCAACCATCGCGTTCCTGCAGACGGGGTACAACGTGTACACCCTACAGCAAGCCGCGCGGCGGTCGTGGAGGATTGGGCAGAAACATCCGGTCCGCGTGATTTTCTTCGGCTACGCCGGCAGCTCGCAGATTACCTGCCTGCAACTGATGGCCAAGAAGATCGCGGTGGCGCAGAGCACTTCGGGCGATGTACCGGAATCCGGGCTCGACTCACTGAACCAGGATGGGGACTCTGTTGAAATGGCTCTTGCTAGACAGCTTATAGCTACATGAAAAAAGGGCCACCAATCGGTGGCCTTTTTCCCTGAATGCTATTACTCCGATTCGTAACCGAAGCCACGACAAATCTCCCACACTGCGAGAAACGGAGTTAACATCTGATAACCAAACATCACTTCTTGTTGGCCAGTTTCATATAGATAACAAACATATTCAGTATACACTTCCCTCAAGAGCCCAGTAGTATGCGCCTCCAAATTGTGTGTAAATACCGCATCCACCATACTCGTCTTGAACCCATACCAATCCGGCAGTCCAGTTTCGACATGTATTGATCGCGAATCATTCAGAAGGCAGAACTCCAGCTGATCGCGGACGGCTCGAATCAAACGACCGGTAAAGTCACTTTCCATCGTCTCAAGCCAGTTAAAGCGCTGACCGTCTTTGGTTAGCTGGTTATAAATTAACTGAACTTCAGTCAGCCTCCCGGGTGCAGATCTTCCCCCTATCTCATCATCCTCAGCATACGTTCTCACCGAAGAAAATGGATTCATTGCCGCCACAACAATCATATTAGGATAGGGGAATAGACCCGCGATCTCGCTCCACTTCTGAGAGGCATAAACTATAGAATGGAACCCTTTGGACTCTAAAACCTGCGCAATAGAGTTGCTTATTTGATTCAGCGCATCTTTTGCGTACTGCGGAGGCTCGCTATATTCAGAGTCTATCCAGCCTTTAATCAGCGGAAACGACATGGTCACACAGGTCATGGAGTGATCATTGAATACGTTATTCTCGAACCATTTGTAGTAATTCTCATCAGGGTAAAATACATTAAGACAATAGCGCCCATCCTGACAAGAAGGAATAAGAGATACAATGTTCTTCTTATTCAGCAATAGCTCTTGAACGTATGCATCCTTTACCGTTCTGGTCTCCATCGGCGCAACCAACACAGTGGTGATTGCCGTCTCGTTAACTCCAGGAAATATCGAGCAGAAGTGATTTGCATAGGCTAAGAGTTCAGTAAAAGCTTGGCGTTCGGTTTGCTGCGACTTTTTCAACTCGATGATAGTGATGCCCGTAGACTCTGAGCACCCAAAAAGATCCACGCGAGTCGGATGAGGACCATTTTTTTCAAGCCGTAGCTCCTTAGCCGTTAAGACCAATTCTTCCAGCTGATCCAGAATTTCATTTATGGCACGTTCAACCTTTCGGCGTAGCAAGAAATGAAGCGGTGGAAATTCTTCGCCGTACCACTCCACCGGCTCCCTCCGCCCTGCAATCAAAGAGGAAAAATCTTCTCTATGGTTATTGAATATATAATCCCTGAATGCATTCTCACTTATATTCAGCATAGCAACCTCTTCGATGTAGTCAAAGCGGCGGGCTAACGGAAGAATAGACTGGCGTACTGCGATCGCAAGCTTCACCAGTTAGCTCCTCAACCATCCGATTTTTGGCATCTACCCAGCCTTGGAATACTGTACTACGCTCGTGAATCAAAGGGTGATTTGCGATTGAGGCCGCTATTAAATACGCGATGGCCTGCCCTGCCTCAACGCAGACAAACAAGGCGTGGTTGACTTGCCAGCTATTTTCTCCGTACACGCTAGTAAGCTCAAACCCATGCAAACCTTCTCCAACCGACCCGGAGTCAGACAGATGACCAATCACAGACTTGGTGTTAGGGTGCGCACCAAAATCTATTGAGGCCTCGTAATACCCCCAGACATAATCGGCCATCACCGGATCACTGCACTTTAAAATATCCACAGCTTTTTTAGCAGTAAATACATTCCGACACCTCTTTACAGCATTATCCGACGAATGTCTTTCAAGCCAAACATCAGCCTTGGTAGCGTCATTTGCTATGAGATAAGCGTAACAGGCAGACTCTAACGCAGCTCTAACTATTGGAAAAACGCAAACAACATGCCCAGACAAGGCCTCTCTAATCCCAGCCAGAAGCATGGTATATGCATTTATCATAAGCAAGTTTGCTGTCGGCTCTTGTGAGAGCGGAATAGAGAAAATCTCATCGTGAAAAATATCATCCATCTCAGCAATCAAATGCATGAGCTCAGGGGCTTCATTTGCGTGAGCCTGGGTATTTTCCAGTGTGGCAACCAAGTAATCGCGGACCCTACCAACCTTTATTTTCAATCGATCACCTTGCATATTTACAGATATGTGTATTTTGTCCGACTTTACCCAAAACGGTTAAACCGGTTTTATCAGCTCCGGCCCCTGATTGCGAACATTCCCGACCTGTTTGCTCACTGGGAACCATTGAAAGTCGGTACTATGCCGGCAGCCTGTTTGGACTATTTCTGCCAGCCGTTCAGTTGTTATGCCTGGATCAATCCATTCTCGGGCAAGCTCAGGAGTAAGCACTAACGGCTTACGATCATGGATATCCACCAAACCTTCATCAGCCGCAGCAGTCACGATAACGAAGCCACTGCGTTCATCTGGTTCCAGCCCTGGATGAACCTCGGCCAACGCCGCGAAAAACAATGACCTACCGTCCGCCGCTTGGATGTAGTAAGGCTGCTTGCGCTTCGGATCTGCAACATCGGGTATCCACTCGAACCACCCATTGGCCGGCGCCAAGGCTCGGCCATTCGGCCAAAGCGACTTGAAGAACTTCCCTGTCATCACCGTCTCGGCCCGCGCATTGATCGGGTCGACCCTCTTCCCCTTCGCCCAGAAAGGCGACCATCCCCACTTCACCCGATCGACGTTCAGTCCTCCCGGGGCGGGCCTTATCACCTCCACGCGAGTAGAAGGCGCCACGTTGTAACGGTTGATCCGCTCATGGTCATATCCGTTGATGACCACCAGATCGAGGGCCAACTGCCGCAGGTAGTCGTCCATGCTCTCGTAGATCGAGTACCTCCCACACATACCCACCTCGCTCGTTTGTCGGCTGCCAGGCATCCGCGCATTGACGTAGGAACGCTCTGACAGTTTACTGTATAAATATACAGATATCCTTTTGAGTTGATCTGCCATGACCATCACCTTCCTGGGCGCGCCGACGGGCGGCCTTATGCTGCTGCCGGTGTACTCCTTCCGTGTGCCGGCCGGGTTCCCTTCGCCAGCGGCGGATCACCTGGAGCGTCACATCTCCCTCGACGAGCTGTTCGACCTGCGTGCACCTCACGTGTATCTGGTGCAGGTGGAGGGCGACAGCATGCAGGGCGCCGGGATCTTCTCGGGCGATCTTCTCATCGTAGACCGCAGTAGGGAGGCCGAGCACGGCGATATCGTGATCGCCGCGATCAACACCGAGCCCGTCTGCAAACGCCTTTATGGGGACGATAGAGAATTCGGAAAAAATCGTACGCTAAGCTTCGCGAGTTCTTGTAACCAATTCATTGTTTTTTCAATGGATGAAAGAAAATGGCGAAAGCTATTTGACAAACAAATCGGGATCTTATAACTTACCTACCAAGTAGTCGGTAGATGAAATAAAGCCATGAAACTCAATTCAGATCTTTCGCAGCGTGTTGTCGTCGAGCCTTCAAGCTTACAGTGGGTCGATTCGCCAGCGACCGGGATTCAACGCCAGTTACTGGAGCGTGATGGCGACGAAGTGGCGCGTGCCACCTCGATCGTGCGATACGCGCCGGGCTCCGCTTTTGAAAATCATAAGCACGACTTGGGCGAGGAGATTCTGGTCCTGGACGGCGAATTCAGCGACGAATCCGGGACCTTCGGGCCTGGGACTTACATCAAGAATCCACCAGGTTCTTCGCATGCACCGAGCTCCGCGACGGGTTGCACGTTGTTCGTCAAGCTGCGCCATCTTGATCTAGCCGACAGCCAACGCACCGTGGTCGACACCCGTAACGGCCCCTGGTTTCCAGGCCTCGTGCCGGGTCTGTCGGTGATGCCACTTTCTGAGTTCGACACACAACATACGGCTTTGGTGCGCTGGGCCCCGGGGACACGATTCAATTCGCATCGTCACTACGGCGGTGAAGAAATCTATGTGTTGGAAGGCGTCTTTGAGGATGAGTTCGGAAGCTACCCTACCGGCACATGGATGCGCAGTCCGCATTTGAGTGCTCACCGTCCCTTCAGCAATACAGGCTGCACCATCCTGGTCAAGACAGGCCACCTGCCAGTCGCCGAATCAAATGAGGCGCTTGCATGAAGCATTTCTCCGAAATCTCGCCGACCGCCGAGCGGGTGGTCGATGCCGCTGAAGGGTTGGTACAGCAGCACGGCTACAACGGCTTCTCATACGACGACGTGGCCCAGTTGGTAGGCATCAAAAAACCAAGTATCCACCACCACTTTCCCAAGAAGGGTGAACTCGTGGCCGTGGTCGCACAGCGCTACACGCACCGGTTTCGTGAGGAGTTGCTGAGCATCGAAGGGCAGCATGCGAAAGCGCCTGACAGGCTAACTGCGTATGCGGCACTTTTCGAACGCACCTTCGCCAAGGACCGGCGCCTTTGTGTCTGCGGCATGTTGGGTGCCGAGTCGGACTCGCTGCCGGACGCCGTTGTGAGCGAGGTCGAGCGATTCTTTAAAGTCAATCTCGACTGGTTGACTCTTGTCGTTGCCGATGGTCAGCGTGCCGCGCTGATCACCTCGAATTCCACCCCAGAGGCTCTCGCAGAGGCATTCTTGTGCGCGTTGGAAGGCTCGATGATGGTGGGCCGTGGCATGCGGTCGTCACGCGGACCGGCCGAAGTTGGAAACACTTTTCTTTCCACCGTGTTGACCTGAGGTCGGCACTTTTTTTGCAACACAACCCTACCATTTAGTTGGTAGTTAAGGAGATTATTATGAGTACTGAATTTAATGGCAAGAAGTTGTTGGTCATCGGCGGCACTAGCGGGATGGGACTGCAAACTGCCCGCATGGTTCTTGAGCAAGGCGGAAGCGTCGTCATCGTCGGTCACCGTGAAGACAAGGCCGAAGAGGCCCGCAAGGCGCTGTCGTCGTTGGGCACCGTGACCGCCCTGACTGCCGATCTCTCGCGAGCCGAAGATGTGAAGCGACTCCTGCATACCATCGATGAACACCACAAGGACATCAATCTTCTGGTCAACGCGGCTGGGGTGTTCTTCCCGAAGGCGTTTCTTGAGCACACGGAAAGTGATTACGAACAATATTTGACGTTGAATAAAGCGTTCTTCTTCATCACACAAAAAGTCGTGGCCAATCTCGTGGCCAGCGAGCGTCCCGGCGCCATTGTGAACATCGGCTCGATGTGGGGCAAGCAGGCGATTGCGGCTACGCCGTCGTCCGCGTATTCGATGGCAAAAGCAGGTTTGCATTCGCTGACCCAGCACCTTGCGATGGAGCTGGCATCCAAACAAATCAGGGTCAATGCCGTTTCTCCGGCGGTTGTCGAAACGCCGATTTACGAGGGATTCATACCCAAGGCCGAGGTTCATGGCGCCTTACAGGGATTCAACAGCTTCCACCCAATCGGCAGGGTTGGGACGCCACAAGACGTCGCCGAGGTCATCCTCTTCCTGTTGTCGGACAAGGCAGCATGGGTGACGGGCGCAATCTGGGACGTTGACGGCGGCGTGATGGCCGGGCGTAACACATAATGGGGGAACGAGAAATGAACACAAACATTAAAGGAACTCCCGGCAACGGGATCAACGTCGGCGCATTGCGTGAGTTTGCAGATCAGGTCGCAGCAAAGCCCGCCGCAGGCATCGCGACGTTCGGCGTCGTGACAACCTGGGAGGGTGGCACCCGGACGCGTGCGCGAACCATGCCGCTCGTACTAGGTGACACGGCCTTGGCGCGCGGCTTTGTCATCGACGCGGACGAACCGGCAGAATTGCTCGGTACCGACACGGCCGCTAATCCACAAGAATTGATCCTGGCTGCGTTGAACGCATGCATGACTGCAACCTACGCGGCAAATGCGGCGGCAATGAACATCGAGTTGCAATCGCTGACTATCCGCACGAAGGGAAGCCTCGATCTGAGAGGTTTTCTTGGAATCGATCCTGGGATCAATCCAGGGTACGACCAGGTCGAGTATGAGGTCGAAATGGAGTCGTCGGCGGATTCGGCGGCGCTGAAAGCATTGCACGCGCAGGTGCAGCGAACATCGCCGAATTACCACAACTTCGCGAGAGCCATTGATCTCAAGGCCAAGCTGACCATTCTCCAATGATCGAGTCAGTGTTTCCCGTGGTTGGCTGACGGGAGGCCAAACCAGATGCGCTATGACGGAAGGTTCAACCTTCCGTCATCACGTTCTCTGGAATACGCAGTGTCAATTTGAGGTATACCCTAACTGGATGTCAGGCAGGGCCGCGCCGCTTAGTCAGAATAGAGTCATCTTTCGCATTTTTGACACATGCCTGCGAAGGTCATAGATTTCAGCCTGACAGAAACGGGGTTTGAGGCACAACGGAACAGAAGGAGCACTTAAGCCGCCTTCAACCAAGGAGACATCGTGCAGGGGCACCGCATCGGCTACGTCCGGGTCAGCAGCTTCGACCAGAACCCGGAACGCCAGCTGGAACAGACACAGGTGAGCAAGGTGTTCACCGACAAGGCATCGGGCAAGGACACCCAGCGCCCCCAGCTCGAAGCGCTGCTGAGCTTCGTCCGCGAAGGCGATACAGTGGTGGTGCACAGCATGGACCGGCTGGCCCGCAACCTCGATGACCTGCGTCGCTTGGTACAGAAGCTGACTCAACGCGGCGTGCGCATCGAGTTCCTGAAGGAGGGCCTGGTGTTCACTGGCGAGGACTCGCCGATGGCCAACCTGATGCTGTCGGTGATGGGGGCCTTCGCTGAGTTCGAGCGCGCCCTGATCCGCGAGCGGCAGCGTGAGGGCATCACCTTGGCCAAGCAGCGTGGCGCGTACCGGGGCCGCAAGAAAGCCCTGTCCGATGAGCAGGCTGCTACCCTGCGGCAGCGAGCGACGGCCGGCGAGCCCAAGGCGCAGCTTGCCCGCGAGTTCAACATCAGCCGGGAAACCCTCTACCAGTACCTCCGCACGGACGACTGACACATGCCGCGTCGCTTGATCCTCTCGGCCACGGAGCGGGGCACCCTGCTCGCGTTGCCAGAAAGCCAGGATGACCTGATCCGCTACTACACCTTCAACGACTCCGACCTGTCGCTGATCCGTCAGCGGCGCGGCGACGCCAACCGCCTCGGCTTCGCCGTGCAACTCTGCCTGCTGCGCTACCCCGGCTATGCGTTGGGCACTGACAGCGAGCTGCCCGAACCGGTCATCCTGTGGGTGGCCAAGCAAGTCCAGACCGATCCGGCGAGTTGGACGAAGTACGGCGAGCGCGATGTGACCCGTCGCGAGCACGCCCAGGAACTGCGCACCTACCTTCAACTGGCCCCGTTCGGCCTGTCCGACTTCCGCGCCCTGGTGCGCGAGCTGACCGAACTGGCCCAGCAGACCGACAAGGGCTTGCTGCTGGCCGGCCAGGCGCTGGAGAGCCTGCGGCAGAAGCGACGCATCCTGCCGGCGTTGAGCGTGATCGACCGGGCTTGCTCGGAGGCCATTGCACGGGCCAATCGGCGGGTCTACCGCGCCCTGGTTGAACCGCTCACGGACTCGCATCGGGCCAAGCTGGACGAGCTGTTGAAGCTCAAGGCCGGCAGCAGCATCACCTGGTTGACCTGGCTGCGCCAGGCACCGCTGAAACCCAACTCTCGGCACATGCTTGAGCACATCGAGCGGCTGAAGACATTTCAGCTGGTGGACTTGCCCGAAGTCCTGGGCCGGCACATCCACCAGAACCGCCTGCTCAAGCTGGCCCGCGAGGGTGGGCAGATGACGCCCAAAGACCTCGGCAAGTTCGAGCCGCAGCGGCGCTATGCGACCCTGGCCGCCGTGGTGCTGGAGAGCACTGCAACCGTGATTGATGAGCTGGTGGATCTGCACGACCGCATCCTAGTCAAGCTGTTCAGCGGCGCGAAGCACAAGCATCAGCAGCAGTTCCAGAAGCAGGGCAAGGCGATCAACGACAAGGTGCGCCTGTACTCCAAGATCGGCCAGGCGCTGCTGGAGGCCAAGGAAGCCGGCAGCGACCCCTATGCCGCCATCGAGGCGGTGATCCCCTGGGACGAGTTCACCGAGAGCGTCAGCGAAGCCGAGCTGCTGGCCCGGCCGGAGGGCTTCGACCACCTGCACCTGGTCGGCGAGAACTTCGCCACCCTGCGCCGCTACACGCCGGCTCTGCTGGAGGTATTGGAGCTGCGCGCCGCCCCGGCCGCGCAGGGCGTGCTGGCAGCCGTGCAGACGCTGCGCGAGATGAACGCCGACAACCTGCGCAAGGTGCCGGCCGATGCTCCCACCGCCTTCATCAAGCCGCGCTGGAAGCCACTGGTGATCACCCCGGAAGGCCTCGACCGGCGCTTCTACGAAATCTGCGCCCTGTCCGAGCTGAAGAACGCCCTGCGCTCCGGCGACATCTGGGTCAAGGGCTCGCGGCAGTTCCGCGACTTCGACGACTACCTGTTGCCGGCCGAGAAGTTCGCCGCGCTCAAGCGGGAACAGGCCCTGCCGCTGGCGATCAACCCGAACAGCGACCAGTATCTGGAAGAGCGCTTGCAGCTGCTGGACGAGCAGTTGGCCACTGTCGCCCGCCTGGCCAAGGACAACGAGCTGCCCGATGCCATCCTCACCGAGTCCGGGTTGAAGATCACCCCGCTGGATGCGGCGGTGCCGGATCGGGCGCAGGCGCTGATCGACCAGACCAGTCAGTTACTGCCGCGCATCAAGATCACCGAACTGCTGATGGACGTGGACGACTGGACGGGCTTCAGCCGCCACTTCACCCACCTGAAGGACGGGGCCGAGGCCAAAGACCGGACGTTGCTGCTGTCCGCGATCCTCGGTGATGCGATCAACCTCGGGCTGACCAAGATGGCCGAGTCGAGCCCCGGTCTGACCTACGCCAAGCTGTCCTGGCTGCAAGCCTGGCACATCCGCGACGAGACCTATTCGGCGGCCCTGGCCGAGCTGGTCAACCACCAGTACCAGCATGCCTTCGCCGCCCACTGGGGCGACGGCACCACCTCATCCTCCGATGGCCAGCGTTTCCGGGCTGGCGGCCGGGGCGAGAGCACCGGACACGTCAACCCGAAGTACGGCAGTGAGCCGGGACGGCTGTTCTACACCCATATCTCCGACCAGTACGCGCCGTTCAGCACCCGCGTGGTGAATGTCGGCGTGCGCGATTCCACCTATGTGCTCGACGGCCTGCTGTACCACGAGTCCGACCTGCGGATCGAGGAGCACTACACCGACACGGCCGGCTTCACCGATCACGTCTTCGCCCTGATGCACCTGCTGGGCTTCCGTTTCGCGCCGCGCATCCGCGACCTCGGCGAAACCAAGCTGTACGTGCCGCAGGGCGTGCAGACCTACCCGACGCTGCGGCCGCTGATCGGCGGCACCCTGAACATCAAGCACGTCCGCGCCCATTGGGACGACATCCTGCGCCTGGCCAGCTCGATCAAACAGGGCACCGTCACTGCCTCGCTGATGCTGCGCAAGCTCGGCAGCTATCCGCGCCAGAACGGCCTGGCCGTGGCCCTGCGCGAGCTGGGCCGGATCGAACGCACGCTGTTCATCCTAGACTGGCTGCAAAGTGTTGAGCTGCGCCGCCGCGTGCATGCCGGCCTGAACAAAGGTGAGGCGCGCAACTCGCTGGCCAGGGCGGTGTTCTTCAACCGCCTTGGGGAAATCAGGGATCGGAGCTTCGAGCAGCAGCGCTACCGGGCCAGCGGCCTCAACCTGGTGACGGCGGCTATCGTGCTGTGGAACACGGTGTACCTGGAGCGCGCCACCCAGGGGTTGGTCGAGGCCGGCAAGCCGGTGGACGGCGAGCTGCTGCAATTCCTGTCGCCGCTGGGCTGGGAGCACATCAACCTCACCGGCGATTACGTCTGGCGGCAGAGCCGCAGACTGGAAGACGGGAAGTTTCGGCCCCTACGGATGCCCGGAAAACCTTAGCGTACGATTTTTTCCGAATTCTGCGAGCCCCCCATCTTTGCCGAGGAGCTGGCCGAGTGGTCTGCGCGTTACCCCGATCGCCTGCAGCTGCGCATCTGGCTCGATGCCGAGCAGGGTGTGCCGAGCGGCCCGGCGATTGCCACGAAGATCGCTGACTGGTCAGCCGCCGACGCCTTCATCTGCGGGCCGCAACCGTTCATGGATGCCGCGGGTGCCGCGCTGGGCGAGCGGGGTGTGGATGCGGCGCGTATCCATCTGGAACGCTTTGCCGCCGCAGCGCCGACGGCCGCACCGGGCGGGCGCCGCAGCCGCCTGCGGGTCGCGCTCGACGGTCGCCGTCACGAGCTGGACGTGCCGCGCGGCGAGGTGCTGCTGGAGGCCATGGAACAGGCTGGCCTGCAACCGCCGAGCGCGTGCCGCTCGGGTGTCTGCGCCGCCTGCAAGTGCCGGGTGGTGGAGGGCAGCGTGAGCATGCGCAGCAACCAGGTGCTGAGCGAAAGCGAGGTGCGTCAGGGCTGGGCGCTGGCCTGCCAAGCCGAACCGCGCAGCGCCGAACTGCAAGTCGAATACTGACGTGTGGGAAAGGCCGCTGGCCGTTATCCACCCTGCGCATCGGGTGATCGACGGGGCGTAGGGTGGATAACGGCGCAGCCTTATCCGGCAGTACCTGTGCCTCTGGCCGGTGGAAAAAGCGATTGGCCATTCTTCAGCTGATGCGGATCGTGCCGCGGCGAATTCAGCGCTGCGCCACCGGCAGGTCATGCTTGCGCCAGGCGGCCCAGGAACCGGGCACGTTGGCGACCCGGTTGAAGCCGTGGCGCTTGAGCAGGCTCGCGGCAATCGAGGCGCGATAGCCGCTGCCGCAATAGACCGCGACGATGCCGTCCCGGTCCAGCTGCTCGAGATGCTGCGGCAGGTGCGCGACGAAGGCATGCCGCGCGCCGGGCACGCGGCCCTGCGCAACCTCCTCGGGGGAGCGCACGTCGAGTACCTGGACCTCGGGGTCGCCGCGCCGGCGGTCGAGTTCGTGCACCGTCCACTGCATGACGCACGCCAGCGGCAGGCCGGCGTTCTGCCAGTCGGTCATGCCGTTGCGCAGGTAGCCGGCGACCTGGTCGAGGCCGATGCGATAGAGCTGCAGCGTCGCCTGGTGGACCTCCACACTGTCCTCGCCGATCAGGTAGATCGGTCGCTGGTCGTCGAGCATCCAGCCGGCCCAGCTGGCGAACTCGTCGCGCAGCGCGATGTTCAGCGCACCCGGCACATGGCCGCCGCCGAAGGCGAGGATCGAGCGCACATCCACCAGCTGCACGGCATCGTGATCGGCGGTGCGCTGGCGGAACTCCTCCGGCGCCAACGGCGGTGGCAGCGCCGGGCCATGCAGGCGTTCGAGCGGGCGCGCGTTGAGCTGCTTGAGCCGCGCATAGTGGCGCGGCGGCTCGGGCATGCCGTCGAGCAGCCAGTCGACAAACTCCTGCTCGGTGCGGCGCTGGTTCAGCGCCGGGTTGAACAGCAATTCGTTGCCGAGGGTGGAGTGGCGACGGTCACCGATGGATTTGCCGCAGGCCGAGCCGGCGCCGTGGCAGGGGTAGATCTCGATGCGTTCGCCGAGCGGCAGGTAGCGGGTGAACAGCGTGGCGTAGAGCTGCGCTGCCAGCTGCTTGGTGCTGTCCTCGCCGAGCAGGTCGGGGCGGCCGACGTCGAGGTTGAACAGCGTATCGCCGGTGAACAGCGCGAAGGGCGCTTCGCCCTGCTGGCTGTCACGTAGCAGCAGCGAGATGTGCTCGGGGGTGTGGCCTGGCGAGTGCAGCACTTCCAGGCTGACCTGACCCAGTTCCAGCACCTCGCCGTCGTCCACCTGACGCAGCCCGAAGGCGTAGTCCGCCGATGATCTCGGCGCCGCAGCGTTCGGCCAGCGCCTGGGCGCCGGAAACGAAGTCGGCGTGGATGTGCGTCTCGATGGCATAGGCGATGCGCAGGCCCTTGTCGCGCGCCAGGTCGAGGTAGACCTCGACGTCGCGCCGCGGATCGATCACCGCGGCGACGGCGGCCTTGCTGTCGCCCACCAGATAGGAAATCTGCGCCAGACCTTCGGTGTAGATCGACTCGAATACCAGCATGCGTGTGCCTCCGTAATCCGTGAGGGTTACGGATGTGAGCGCCGGTTGGCCGCCGGCGTTCAATCGCAGCGGGTCACTTGCGGACCAGCAGCACCCCGGATTCCATGTGGTGGGTGTAGGGGAACTGGTCGAACAGCGCGCAGCGTTCGATGCGGTGGGTGTCGGCCAGCTGGGCGATGTTCTGCGCCAGGGTTTCCGGGTTGCAGGAGATGTAGAGGATGCGCTCGAAGCGACGGGTCAGTTCGCAGGTGTCCGGGTCCATGCCGGCGCGCGGTGGGTCGACGAAGACGCTGCCGAAATCGTAGCGCTTCAGGTCGATATCGGCGAGGCGGCGGAACGGCCGCACCTCGTTCAGCGCCTGGGTCAGCTCCTCGGCGGAGAGGCGCACCAGCTCGATGTTGTCGATGCCGTTGTCAGCGATATTGGCCAGCGCCGCGTTGACCGAGGTCTTGCTGATCTCGGTGGCCAGCACGCGACGCACGCGGGTGGCCAGCGGCAGAGTGAAGTTGCCGTTGCCGCAGTACAGCTCCAGCAGGTCGTCGAATGGTGGTTTCGTCGGGGATGCGCTCCAGGTTCAGCCCGGCAAACTGGCGCAGGATCGTGGTTTCGTACAGCGCTTCCTCCATCGCTGGATCGCTGTAGCCGAACCAGTTCTGCAGCAGATGCACACGCAGCATCGCCATCAACGGGTAGGCCGGACGGCCACCTTCACCCTTCGGATAATGTGGCTCGATCAAAGCAATCAAGCCCTTCCACGGCACCACCCGATCCATCTCGATCAGGAACAACTCCTTGCGGGTTTGCTTGCGCTTGCCAGCGTACTCGGCGTCGGCGAAGGTCATCTGCTTCATCGGGAAACTCGGTGGGTGGGGTCGCGGTATTTTGCCAAATCAGAAAGTCTTTTTCAGAGTTTCCCTAGGCTGACAAGCCAAGCGCTGGATCGCAACCATCCATCACCTTATCCAGCTAGATCTGCCTCCTCCAATAAGTGCCGCACAAATCCCGGCGGGTGCAGATTTCCGGGAGGTTTGCGCCAGATCAGTTGGAGACGCTTTTCAAGCCCCGGGATGGGAAGAGCTACCAGCGCGCCACTGCGAACTTCGTCTTGTACTGCGGAAGCCATCACCAACGACACGCCGAGTCCCGCCCTCACTGCTTGTTTGACTGCCTCGGTGCTGCCTAGCTGCATACCGCTGCGAGGCACGCCCAGTTCGCCAAAGTATTCGGTCAGAAGCCGTCCGGTACCGCTACCCGGTTCACCTCCCAGCATCGGCAGGTCCACCAGACGATCACGTTCTATGCACCCTGCTTCAGCCAGCGCATGGTCGGGGCTGACGATAAGCACCAGCGGCTCGACCCGCCAGAGGCGGTGTTCGAAGTCGGGGTGAGGTAGCCACCATTCCATGATCGCGGCGTCGAGCTGGCCCGCCAGTAGCTGGTCGGCCACATCCGGGTTGGCGGCGATGCGCAGATCCACCTCGCCCCTCTCATTTGCGGTCGTCAGATAGTTGCGCACGAATGGCTGGAGAAGGTAGGTGCCGATGTTGGAGCTGGCCCCGACGCGCTCACGATTGCCATGCAGGGCTTCTAGCGCCCGGGCGTGCATGTCGAGCAAGGCGGTCGCATGCGGCATGAAGGCCAGCGCCCGTGTGGTAGGCTGGCAGCCGCTACGACTGCGCTGCACCAGCGTTACGCCGACCTGCTCTTCAAGCTTCTGCAAGTGCT
This sequence comes from Pseudomonas soli, assembly GCF_021283165.2. Taxonomy (NCBI): domain Bacteria; kingdom Pseudomonadati; phylum Pseudomonadota; class Gammaproteobacteria; order Pseudomonadales; family Pseudomonadaceae; genus Pseudomonas; species Pseudomonas soli. Next base: position 1,518,689 of record NZ_CP128543.1, on the reverse strand, counting down.
GCGACACCGTCGGCTGGGCCAGCCCCAACGCCCTCGCCGCGCTCTGAAAACTGCCTGTTTGAACGATCGCTACCAGGCTCTTCAGCCAGACCGGATTCAACATGCGGCAGGCTCGGCCTTGGGCAGACGGTTCGCAGCGTTGATTGGGCGCGCACCTGCCAATACCTGGATGATGTTCTGCGCTGCACAACGTTCAATCTCCAGGCGCACCGCGCGCACTGCCGACCCTATGTGCGGAGTGAACAGCGTATTCGGATGCGCGAGCAGCGCAGGATCGATCAGCCGCGGCCGGTCCGCGCGAGCCCAGTCTTCCATTTCGAATACATCCGCCGCATACCCGCCGAGCTGGCCTCGCTCAAGCGCCGCGAGCACGGCGGCTTCATCCACTACCGAACCACGACAGGGGTTTACAAGCAGAGCGCCCGGCCGTACGAGGGCAAGCAGCTCGGCGTTGACCAGATGCTGGGTATCGGCATTCAAGGGAAGCGCCAGCAGGATGAAGTCCGAGCTGGCGAAGAGTTCGCTGCACGCCACCTGGCGCAGGCCGAGCCGTTGCTCGGTTTGTGTATCCAGAGCCTTCGCCTCGTGGTACTGCAGGGTCGCGCCCCATCCCTGCAAGCGATCAGCCATGGCCAGTCCGATGGCGCCCATGCCAAGGATGCCGACCGTAGCGTTATCCAGCCCCGTGCCGTAGAACTGTGGTTGCCAGCCCTGGAACTCGCCAGAGCGGACGAACGCATCTGCTGCCCGCAGATGCCGCCCCAGCCCCACCGCCAGTCCGATCGCCAGCTCGGCAGTCGGGACGGTCAACAGATCAGGCACGAAGGTCAGCCAGACCCCGCGGGCAGTACAGGCGTCCACATCGAAATTGTCGAAGCCCTTGAGCGCGCAGCCGACTACACGCAGCTCAGGGCAGGCTTGAAGAAAGTCTGCATCGACCCGATCGGGCATGAACACCATCATCGCCTGAGCATCGCGGCAGCGGCGCAGAATTTCCTCGCGCGTCAGCGTGCTGTCGGTCTGGTTGGTCATCAGCTCGCAATGTGGCGCCAGCAGTTGCAGGATCTCATCGTGTACTCGGTGAGTTATAACGAGTTTCGGCAGCATGGTTTGTCCTATTTGAAATGTTTGCGCAGCACGCCACTGAAGGCGTCTACTAGCGTGACCATGGCCAGGATGACCAGCAGGATTGCTGCAACCTCCTGGTACTGCATGATGCGCAGCGAGCCCATGAGTTCGAAGCCGATACCGCCGGCGCCAACCATGCCCATCACGGTGGAGGCGCGAAAGTTGTATTCCCAGCGGTAGATCGCCACGTCGGCGAACTGCGGCGTCACCTGTGGCAAAACCGCGTGCAGCAGCACTTGCATCGGCGTAGCCCCCGCCGCCCGAGCGGCTTCCACCGGCGCTTCGTCGACGTGCTCGATGGCCTCGGCGAAGAACTTGCCGACCATGCCGACCGAATGCAGACCCAGGGCAAGCACGCCCGGCAAGGCGCCGAACCCTACGGCTGCAACGAAGATGATGCCCATGATCAGCTCCGGCACCGACCGCAGGGCATTGAGCAGCACCCGGGCAACACCGAACACAAGGGGGTGCGGCGCCGTATTGCGCGCTGCAACGAAGGCCACCACCAGCGAGAACACCACTGCGATGGCCGTACCGGCGATGCTCATCGCCAAGGTGTCGATCAAGGGGCGAATCCAGCTTCGATAGCCCGAAAAGTCTGGCGGCATGGCCTCGCCTGCCAGGGTCGCGATGGAGGGCAGCCCGTTCAGCAGCGTGGTGGCATCGAGCAGCCCCACGTACCAGCAGGCCAACAGCACCACTCCGAATACAATCGCCACCTGCCCCAGCTGGCGCCACCAACCGAGGCCAAAGCCTCGAAGGATGTGCTCGCGTTGCTCTGCAGGCAGCGCCTGCACGTCGTAATGAGAAGACATATCGGTGCTCACATCGTGGCGAAGTCGAGGCCGAGCAGCGATCCCATGTTGCGGATCACATCGTAGTCGGCGTCGGTGATTGGCGCGAAGGCCTCGGCCTTGAAGTTGCGCAGCACTTCGGGATCGTCGATACCGACGAATACATCCCGCACCTTGGTTTTCAGCTCGGGGCTCAGGTTCGAACGCATCGCCCAGGGGTACTGGGGGTATTCGCCGCTGTAACCAAGTACTTTCACCTTGCTCGGATCGATCAGGCCACGTTCGGCTGCGTGATTGAAAATTACCTCCGACAGCCCACCCGCATCGGCGTTGCCGTTCGCCACGTTGACGGCAACGGCGTCATGCGTGCCCACAAAATGTTGTTCGTAGTCCTGCCCACCCGTCAAATCGGCCGTCTCAAGAAGCACGGTTTTGGGAATCAAATGGCTGGACGTCGATGCCCGGTCACCATAGGCCATTCTCTTGCCCTTAAGGTCGGCATACTCATTCACGCCTGACGCCACATTGGCGATAATCACCGAGCGATAGGTCGGCTTGCCGTCGATGACCATGGCAGCGAAGGGCTCGATGTCGCTTTTGCTTTTGGCCATGACGTAGGACAGCGGACCGAAATACGCCAGGTCGATACGGCCAAAGCGCAGCGCCTCAATCATCGAGGAATAGTCGGTGGTTACGATCAGCTGCACCTTCTTGTCCAGATGCTCTTCCAGATAATCCTTCAGCGGCTGGTTACGCTTGATCAGCTCGGAGGCGTTTTCGTCCGGCAGCAGGGCAACCTTTAGCACATCCGGATCGGCATCGGCCGCTAGGGCGGACAAACTTGAAACAGCGGACAGCAAGCAAGTCAATAAGAGCGCGGATAAGCGTTTCATCGGGACATCTCCTGTGAAGGTTCGAGCATGACAGGTGGTTCAGCCGGAGCATTCGCTGGCTGAGTCGTAGAGCGGCCTGCATAGATGCGCTCAAGCTGCGCATCGGTGAGTTCCGAGGGCGCGGCATCGAAAACGATCTGAGAATCGGCCAGCCCGACGACGCGATCGGCGAAGCGGCGGGCATATTCGAGTTGATGCAGCGAAACGATGGCGGTGATGCCGTCTTCCTTGCAGATGTCGCGCAGCAATCCGAGAACACGGACCGAAGTGGCCGGGTCGAGACTGGCTACCGGCTCATCGGCCAGAATGATCGCCGGCTGTTGCGCTAGCGCACGCGCGATGCCTACCCGCTGCTGCTGGCCACCGGACAGTTTGTCCACCCGGCTTAGCGCCTTGTCTGCCAGACCGACCCGAGCGAGGCAACTGAGCGCAATCTCCTGATCGGCACGCGGCAGAGGAAACAGCGAGCGGAGCGTGTTGTGAAAGGCCAGCCGACCGGTCAGCACATTAGCCAGTGCGCTTTGACGTTCGATTAGCTGGTGGTGCTGAAAGATCATGGCGGTACGCCGACGATGCTGACGCAAGGCCGAGCCGCTGCCGAGTTCACCGAGTTCGCTGGTGACACTGCCGCCAGTGGGCGTGACGAGTCGATTGAGACTACGGAGCAAGGTCGACTTGCCTGCGCCCGAGAGACCAAGCAGCACGGTGAACTCACCACGCCGAAATGCAATCGAGGTATCGCGTAGGGCTGTCACGCCGCCTGGATAGACGACGCTCAACCGGTCGACCCGCAGCACGGCGTCCTGTATCGGATGGGGCGTCATTTGTTCACCTTTCGCAATATTGCTGGCCGCACAATTGCGGTTCGCGATGCAAAGGGTAGAAATTCCTTGTTACCGCACTGCTTCTAAAGGATGACATTTCGATGAATACTTCGAATCTGCCGTAGCGGGGCGGCAAGCGAAGCCGTGGAAGAACGGGCGCAACGTAGCGTCTTTCTTCACGCGGGATACAGGAGGCTTTGATTGATACTGCTGCGGATTCGCTACAGTAACGTTGGGCCAGAACGTAATGCCATCCAAGCAAGAGAGCGCACACTAGGGAAACTCTGAAGAAGACTTCCAGATTTTGGCAAAATACCCGGATTCCACCCACCGAGTTTCCCGATGAAGCAGATGACCTTCGCCGACGCCGAGTACGCCGCGTCGGATTGGTTCTGCAGCTTCTAATCAAGCTTCGCCAGGACAAGCCATGGCGACGACATTGATCGAGGAGCTGGCCATTTGGGATGTAGAGATTGAGCAGCTGACCTCGGCCGGCGACATAGCATTCCGCTATGGCGCGCTCCGTGCGCATCTCGACACCCTCTATCGCCTTGATCTCATTGACGACGCGGAGCGCCGGGAAAGACAGGAGCTGGCCGACGCCGCTTATGCTTATGCAATCGATACGGCGCTGAGCCCTGGATCCGGAGACCGAATGCTCTAGAAATTTGAGTGCCGGGCGCGTTACTGTATATGCGTACAGTTACAGTGAAGTGCCGTTTATGCGTCTCCGAAGGTGTACCGACGTCGAAACAAACATTCTGGTAAGCGTCCTTTCCGGAACGGTCCAGGGAGGCTTCCCAAGCCCTGCTGCGGACTACTACGAACCACCGATATCGCTCGACGTGCTGCTGAACCTCCGAGCCCCTCATATCTGGTTGGCCGAGACCGAAGGCGACAGCATGTCCGGTATTGGCATCTACCACGGCACATTGCTCGTGATCGACCGGTCACTCGACGCAGAGGTGGGCGACATCGTCGTCGTTTATGTGAACAACCAGCCGATCGTTAAGCGATTAGATCTGGTCAACGGCTGCAAGGTCTTGTCTTCGGAGAATCCCCTGTACCCCCCTATCACTGTCGGTGAGTTCGAAGAGGTCGACACCTTCGGCATCGTCATCTGGAGTTTCAACCGTCATGGTCGACGTAGCCGGTAAACCCCGCCCCTCCTTTGCGCTTATCGACTGTAATAACTGCTTTGCCTCGGTGGAGGTGCTTTTCCGGCCAGAGCTTAGGGGACGGCCTGTCGTCGTTTTATCCAATAACGATCTGAGGGGTGGGAATCGTTAGTAAATCCTGTAGAGTCCGCGCCACCTTCTGAACCCCTCTGGAACAGCAGTTTCCAGGCTTCATAAGGCAATCCATTGGAAGTGTTTTAGGGCAGCGGCATGAGGCTGGTATTCGCAACAAAAGACCTAGCATTAGCAGGTCGATCCTTTGAAGGCTTTCCGTTGCTGATTGGGTCAGAGGGATGGCCAGTCGAGCCAGCTCAATCCTTCCTTTGGCACACGCTTATCGAGTCAGGTGAGGCCCTAAGCGATTTGACTTGGGAAGCCTATGGACGGCGTCTGTATGATTACTTTGCCTTCCTGGAAGCCAATGGATTGGGCTGGGACGAGGAAAGCCCGGCTCACGGTCTGAGTGCTCTGTCGAGGTACAGGGATTGGTCGAGCGGAGAATTAGCACTTGATCCCGGCACGGTGAACAATCGTCTGGCCTTGATCGTGAGGTTCTACCGATGGGCTAAGCAGCGCAACCTGATAACTGTGCTGCCCTTCGGTGAGAAAAGGGTAAGAGTTGCCCAACATTCCGGTCTTCTCAGTCATATCGCTCTGCCCGGAGCCGAGAGCACGAAAGTTTCGGTGATGGTTCGCGACCGAAAGCGCTTGACCAAATTCCTGACCAAGGATCAAGTCAAGGTATGCCTTGCCCTGGATACCGATCCAAGCCACCAGATATTGTTCCACCTCATGGTGCGTACCGGCCTTCGCTCCTGTGAAGCGAGGTCTTTTCCTCTCAAATATGTGTTCAACCCCAGGTTGAAGAAGGGACTGCGCCCAAGGCAAATGATCAGTGTTGCTCTTGATCCTTCAGACATGCATATCAAGTACGACCGGCCTAGAACTATCGACGTGCCATGGTCGTTGATGGAGAGCATGTGGTCTTACTCCCTTCACCAACGAGAGGTTCGTAAGTCCAATGGTGATGGACGTGTTACCGCGCTGCTGCTGACTAATGAAGGCAGGCATTATTCAAAAGATTCCGTAGTGGACGTTATGAAGTCCTATGAAAGAAAGTGCGGTTTCTATGTTCGGGCCCACATGCTACGCCACACCTATGGGACTTATACCTTGCTTGCTCTTCGAAAAAGCAAAGAGTTTGAAGGTGAGCCATTGTTGTATGTCCGAGATAGGCTGGGGCATTCAGATGTGCAAACAACTATGATCTATTTGCATCTCATAAACCAGCTTGAAGCCCAATCCGTCCTTGCTCACGAGGACGAAATTGACATGATGTTTATGACTGATTCGGTTTCGCGTATTTGAGGTAGCACCATTGGCTCGGCAAAAAAGCTACAAGGCGGTTATGCGGTCGGTTACAAAAGGATTCGAGGCTGTCGAAGATGATATCAAGATTGACCTGCCGAGAAACCCGAGAAACCACAGGCAACTCGATCATACGAAATATTTAGGCTTGGGCTTCGACGCTTGGGCAATTCAAAGTCTTCACGTTATCAAAGCTTTGCTACAAGGAGGAAACTTCTCAGTGACGACCTTGATTGGTTACTCTACGAACGGGCTGAGATTTTTTATAAATTTCTTGAGTGGAGGTTCGGTCAAGTCGCCACCTGCAACGCCAAACAGTCTTACCAAAAGCCACTTGGATCGATACATCTCTTGGCTGAGGCTAAAATACCCTAACGGCTCGACAGCCAAGAATTACTATACTAGCTTCAAGTCGTTAGTTGTTGTTTTGGCTGAATATGGATTTATTGAAGTTAATCTTGACGATCTTTTGCCCCTCAATCCATTTCCTAATAATTCGCAGAGCACTAAAGATGCAGATCCGCTCACCTTGGGTGAAATGCAAAGGCTGATTGGCGCTTTGAAGTCAGATCTTATTGCCATCCATAAGGGTACATTCCTTGGAAATGGCGCGGAGGCGATGGCTGTATTGCTACTAATTACTGCGGCAAGGTCTGGAATCAATACTACGCCGCTCTTGGAGATGAAAAGGGATGCCCTACAGCCTCACCCATTTATTCCTAATCTCAGGTTGATTACTACCGTCAAACGTCGAGGTAAAGGCGCACAGAGCAAAACAATCCGTCAGACTAATCTGCTAGATGAGTACAGTGCTATTCCCCTGGATGGGGTGGCAGTCCTCAATAAGGCGCTGGAGATTTCTAAGCCACTCGTAGCACTGGCACCTGATGAAATATCTTCATGTGTGTGGTTATATCGCTCGGGCCAGCCTGGCCGCTCGAACGACATCGTTACCCTTACACCCGGTGCTTTATATGTCACGGCAAAAAGCATTTGTGAGCGTCATGCGCTTCAGGATGATCAAGGCAATCGGCTAAATGTCACGCTTAGTCGGCTGCGAAAGACTATGGAAAGCCGTTTGTGGAAACTGAGCGGTGGCGACATTATAGAAGTTTCCTCCGTTATGGGTCATACCCCTGGTGTCGCCGATAATCACTATTTGAAAATCAACGATGAGATCAAGGTCGACGGGGCGACATTTGTTGGGGAGGCTTTTCCGGACAAACTACGTGGCATAAACGTTATACCAACCCCACCAGGCGGCTGCAAAGATAGCCTTTACGGTAGTCTGGCACCAAAGGATGGCGTCAATCATTGTTCTGAATTCATCCACTGCCTCGGTTGCCCTAGCTATGCAATTGTAGGCACCTTGGAGGACTTATACCGGCTGTTCAGCTACCAACAATTCTTGTATGCAGAAGTCGAATACTTTCTCACGGACGAGTGGGGCGCATGGCGCAAGCGTCAGTTTGACTATATTCGATTGATAGATGATTTCACCCAGAAGTTTGATCTTGCATTGGTTTCGCAAGCAAGGGCTCAGGCTGAGTCATCTCCGCACTTGTTCTGGGCTAAAAAAATCGAGTTCATGAAGAAAAAATTGGGCGGCGAAATTTGAGCATAAGAACCACGAATGCGGTGTTAAAGGCATATGATGTCCTCATCGCACAGCCAGTTTCAGCGAATGGTCTAAGGATTCTCCGATCAAGTCAGCACAGGCCATCTGACCTGTGCTGAAATAGCCCTCCGTCCAACTGCCCTCTACAAGCCCGCCATCCCATGAGCCAGATGAGCTTTTCCGATTTCGAGTACGCCGGTAAGCGCAAGCAAACCCGTCGCGAGCGTTTCCTGGCCGAGATGGAACAGGTGGTGCCGTGGAGCGGGTTGGTGGCGTTGATCGAGCCGCATTACCCTAAGGCTGGCGGTGGCCGCAAGCCGTATCCACTGGAAACCATGCTGCGCATTCACCTGTTGCAGAACTGGTTCTCGTTGAGTGATCCAGCCATGGAAGAGGCGCTGTACGAGATTACTTCGATGCGCCAGTTTGCTCGTCTGACGCTCAGCGCTCCGATCCCCGAAGACACGACGATCATGAACTTCCGGCACCTGCTGGAGAAGCATCAGTTGGCGGCGGGCATTTTGGAAACCATAAACAATTATCTGCGAGACAAGGGCCTGTCGTTGCGCCAGGGCACCATTGTCGACGCTACTATCATCCACGCACCCAGTTCGACCAAGAACAAGGAAGGCAAACGCGATCCTGAAATGCACCAGACGAAGAAAGGCAACCAGTACTTCTTCGGCATGAAAGCGCATATCGGAGCCGACGCAGAATCGGGCCTGGTACATCATGTCCATGGCACAGCCGCCAACGTGGCTGACGTGACGGAAGTTGCCCATCTGTTGCACGGTGGCGAGAACGTTGTCTGTGCTGACGCCGGTTACACCGGCGTAGAGAAACGGCCTGAGCACGACGGTCGGCAAGTGATCTGGCAGATCGCTGCGCGACGCAGCACCTACAAGCATTTGAGCAAACGCAGTGCGCTGTACAAGGCCAGGCGCAAGATCGAGAAGGCCAAAGCCCAGGTACGTGCGAAGGTCGAACATCCGTTTCGGGTGATCAAGCGTCAGTTCGGTTATGTGAAGACCCGCTTCCGTGGCCTGGCCAAGAATACGGCGCAATTGACCACACTGTTCGCGCTGTCGAATCTGTGGATGGTGCGCCGGCAATTATTGCCTGCTGCGGGAGAGGTGCGCCCGTGAGGGCAGAAAACCAAGGCTATGCCTTGGTTTTCCAATAATCAGCGGCTGAAAATCGGGGTTTTCGGCATCTCCAAGCCGTCCATTTGCGGCTGGTGGGTAACTTGTTCGGAGAATCCCTAAGTCCCGCAGAGCGGGATGCAATCGTGATCAGCGCTATCGTTAATGAAGATGGAGAAACCTTCGTTCTTAGCAGGTTTGGCGATGCACAGTGGGATCTTCGCCCGTTTTTTGATCAGGCCAATATTGCTCATTCTTATAAATTCATCAACTGGGATATGGGCATGCCTCGGGCGCTTATTGATGACTGCAAAGCTGTTGCTTATGCTTGGTTTAAAAGAGGAATGCCTAGATCCAAACCTCCTATCGCACGGGGCATTACTACTTTCGCCGTCGTCAGCGTGATGCCTTTTGTTCGCTGGTTAAACAATCTAGGAGTTTCAAGCTTTGCAGATGTCCGTCCGATCCATGTCAGCAATTACGTTCATCATTGCAAATATGAATTGAAGTTAAGGCCTCTCCCGCTGTATGGGCGATTACGGGTTATTGATTTTCTTTGGGTGTTTTCTGTCGACACGATGTTTCCCATTCAGAGTTATCCTTGGGGTAATTCGACATTGTGGCGGATTTGTGGGGTCGCGAATGTAAAAGGGTTGGGTGCTGCCACTAAAAACGTCGGGCGAACAGATATCATTCCTCATGATGAACAATCTAGGATTTTCAACTATTGCGAAAGCATTGTCCGGGAGATGAAGGCCGAATTGGCAGTCAATGGTATTGGATATCATCCTAGTGATGAACGGATGGCAATTCGTTGCAGAGATGCTGTTCTGTATATAGTTTCAATCACTAGCGGCATGCGCAATGACGAGGCAATTGGAATTGAGGTTGGCGCTTGGCGCAAAGAGTTAAGAAATGGAATTAATTTTTGCTGGGTGACCACAGTCGAGCACAAGACAGGTAAAGGCCAAGTCGAATATCTTGTGCCAGAACTAACGATTGAAGCTTTAAGTCTTTTGGCAAAATATTCAGCACCCATCAGAAAAGAGCTGGATGAAGAGATTAGACAGCTTGCAAGCAATCGGGATTTTTCGTATTCAACTGAACATCTCCTTAGGCTCGAAAAAGCCCGAAAAGACGCGAATAAACTATTTTTGGGACGAAACACACAAGGAGGGAAAGTTCAGGAAAGCCATCATGTTGAGGCTCTCAGCGGGCAAGCATCCAATGCTGCGTTTGACCGTATAGCTAAAGCCGCTGGAAGCGATTGGCCGTTGAGGACGCATCAATGCAGGCGAACATATGCAAGATGCTTTGTAGAATCCCGTATGGGCCGCACTTCATTGATCTACCTCAAATGGCAGTTCAAACACAGCAGCATGAGTATGACCCAACTCTATGCATCCAATCCGCAGCAAGACCTGACTCTCTTTGATGAGATCTTCCAGCAGATGACAGAGTTTAAAATTGACCTGATCGAATCATGGCTCGATGATCAGCCACTGGCAGGGGGCGCTGGCGAAAAGATTGTGGAATTGCGGGCAATTCCAATCAAGGATAGAGCTGCTTTGCTTGCCCAGACCGCCCCACATGCCAACATTCGTGCGACTGGACACGGCTGGTGCATCGCCACAGAGCGGGGCTGCGGAGGTGCTGGTCTATACGAAGCCACACGGTGTCCAGGGTGCAAAAATTCGGTGATCGATGAAGTCTTCGCCAGCACTTGGCAGGACATCTACATTCAACAGCGAGAGCTGATAAAAATTGAGGATGCAGGCCCGGCTGTTAGGCAGCGCGCAGAACGCGACTTGCAGGTTGCACTAGATGTAATTACCAGCCTTGGCCTTTCTCCAGTTGAGGAAATGGAGGAGGCGGCAAATGACTAGACAGGCGGTGGGCCCTGACTCTCCTATTCGCTCCAGGTCGAAGACACTCGCCGCGCTCAACAAGGTCGTCGACGATCTCATTGCTGGTGACGGAAAGCTTTCCATCACATCCGTTGCCCGTGCCGCAGGTGTGACTCCGGGACTCATCCATAACACTTACCCAAGCATAGCGGAAAGGATTCGCAACATCGTTGGCAAGTCGGTGCGAGCCCAGCGAGACTCTAAGCATCAAGCGTTGATGAGCGAGAAAGAAAAGAACAGGGTGCTCCGTGCAGAGAATGATCAGCTTTTAGCGGAGGTAGCTCGGCTGGCTTCGGTTAACCAGCGACTAATATTCGAGATGATTCAGCTGAAGGCGGTTGCCAACGGTAAGGTCACCGCACTCCCTCTGAAACCAGGGCCCAACTAGGCCCTGATGGGGAACCCGCAGAATTCGTAAAAATCGCACGCTAACAGTTCAAGCGTCCCGGCCACGCCTGACTGTAGCTTGTTGACTGGTCAGTCTGTCTCGCGGGTAAAGCGATAGAACAAGTTCGGCTCGCTGACCACGTACAAATACCCTTCATCGTCGATGGTTACGCCTTCGGCTTGGGGTATGCCTTTCAGCAAACCAGCAAACCCCCTCGCCAAGGAGCGGAAACTCACCACCTTGCCCTCATCGGTGATTTCAATCAGCAGTTTCGACTCGTCGCTGAGCAATATCAGGTGGCCACTCTGTTGATCGAAGACGACCGAAGACAAGTCAGTGGCAAATACCTTGTCCTTTACCAAGTTGGACAGGTCGCGCACGTGCAGGGAAAAACCTCCTGCCAGGCTGGCACGAAGGCCGCCCACTTCCAGCAATTGGCGAGGGTCACGCTCCTTGGTCACAAACAAGCGATCACCTTTCAGGTCGTAGGCGAGCCCTTCAAGGCCTTTGTTGTCCGCCTTGCCAAGTGCCAAGGTCAGAGCTGGATACTGGTCTCGGCTCAATGAGCGACCGGGAGAAAGCTTACTGCCTTCGGCGAGGGGGACATCCACGATAACAAGGCTCTGCCGGCGCTCCTCGGCGATTACCAGTTGGCCGTTGCCGGCATAGGACACCGCCTCCACATCGTGGAAACCGTCCAGGCTATAGCGCCTTTCCACGTCACCGTCACGACTGAGGGCCAATAGTTCGTTTGGGCCGTTGGTAACCGCCCATAGCAGGTTCAGGTCAGGGTCGAAGGTCAGGCCCGAAAGGTTGTTGTCCACACCGGGAACCGGCTTAGCATCGAGCTCAACCCGATAGTCAGGCAGCCACACAGAGCGCTCCTGCCAATCGTCGGTGTGCCAGTGGGTCTTGATCCAGAAGTACAACCGATCATCAAGGTGATGGGTGCGGACTTGGAATACGGTAAGCAATACAAAGCACAGCAGTGCCCACATCCAGGCACTTGTTTTCTGTGTTCGGCCCAACCAGTTTTTAGCCATCAAATACATTAGAAGCCTCGTTAATTGGGACTGACGTCACGAGCTGTCATGGTTTCAATCCGACTCGGCGCGGCTCGCACAGGTGATGCACAACGGCGTGGCCGGATCGAATTCCAGGCGGCCCGAGGCGATCAACTCGCCGCATTGGTTACACCAGCCATACTCGCCCTCGTGCCAACGCTTGAGGGCCAGCTGGAGGCGGACGCGTTCATGCTGCGCCCGACTGCGGATGGCATCGTTCATCGCTTGCTGCTGGAGTGCGTCCATCCTCGACAGACGCCCTACCTTGCTTTGATCCAACTCCACCGATTGCGAGCGAGACTCAGCGTCTTCCAGCAACCGATCCAGCTCGGCAGCCCGCTGTTCCAGTAGGGTCTTGAAATGGGCAAGATCGAGGGCGTCGTCCATGGCCGTTAGCGCAGCAGCAACAGTGGGCCAGTGGTGGTGCGCAGCATGCTGGTCGTGGTGCTGCCGACCAGAAACTGACGGATGCGCGAATGACCGTAGGCCCCCATCACCAGCAGGTCGATGCCGTGCTCTTTCTGATAGGCGTGCAAGGTAGGCTCTATCTCGCCGTTCAGGGTCTCGGCGCGAACAGTGAATCCGACGTTGAGCAGCACTTTCTGCGCCCAGTCCAGCTGCGCGGACGATTCGTCGTTCACTGGCCCAACCATCACCAGGTGGATCGGCAGCCCCTTCAGCAGGGGGCTGGCCGCCAGCATCTCCACACCCTTGCGGGTAGTAGCGCTGCCATCGAAGGCCAGCATCGCGCTCTCGGGCTTTTGGAAGTTGGCCGGGGTGACCAGGATTGGCCGGTGCATGATACGAATCACGCTCTCCAGCTGGCTTCCGACATGCTGACTCAGACCGCCGCTAGACTCGCCTTGGCGACCGATGACCAATAGGCGCGTTTCGCTTTCCAGCTCTTGCAGGTTTTCCAGCAGATCGCCATGACGTTGCTTGGACTCCGGCGCGGTCACACCATCCGTCATGGCCCGCTCTTTCGCGGCCGTTAACATGATCCGCCCCTGCTCCAGGGCCAACTTACCGCGCTGTTCATCCAGGGAAGCAAGCTCATCGAGCAGATGCTCGCGGCTGCCAAGGCCGATATTGCCACTCAAGTCGGCCGCAACAGGGTACTGGCGCTGATCCAGCACATGCAAGAAGGTCAGCGGGGCTTCCAGGCTCAGACTGGCCCAGGCTGCGTAGTCGCACACAGCTGGAGCCGAGGTGGAACCGTCGATACAGGCAATTACTTGGGTCATCGTTGTTCTCCTTCTCAGTGGCCCATGAGTTGATCAATGGCGTCGGGTTTATCGTGAACTCCGAATCGATCCACGATAGTGGCGCTCGCTTCGTTGAGACCTAACACTTCAACTTCGGTGCCTTCGCGGCGGAACTTGATAACCACCTTGTCCAGGGCAGCAACTGCGGTGATATCCCAGAAGTGGGCGCGATTCAGGTCGATGGTTACCTTGTTCAGGGCTTCTTTGAAGTCGAAGGCCGCGACGAACTTGTCTGCCGAGCTGAAGAACACCTGGCCAGTGACGTTATAGCTACGATGCTCGCCGGATTCGTCCAGCGAAGAACTGATCGCCATGTAATGGCCAACCTTGTTGGCGAAGAACATCGCGGCCAGCAGCACGCCGGCCAACACGCCGAAGGCAAGGTTGTGGGTGGCCACCACGACCACAACGGTGACGACCATGACAATGTTGGTCGACAACGGGTGCTTCTTCAGGTTGCGCAGCGAATCCCAACTGAAGGTGCCGATGGACACCATGATCATCACTGCCACCAGCGCAGCCATCGGGATCTGCTTCAGCCAGTCGCCGAGGAACACCACCATCAGCAGCAGGAATACACCTGCGGCCAGGGAGGACAGACGAGAACGACCGCCGGATTTCACGTTGATGATCGACTGACCAATCATCGCGCAGCCGGCCATACCGCCGATCAGACCCGAAGCAATGTTGGCCACGCCCTGGCCCTTGCACTCGCGGTTCTTGTCGCTGGGGGTGTCGGTCAGGTCGTCGACAATAGTCGCGGTCATCATCGACTCCAGCAGACCGACCACGGCCAGCGCTGCCGAGTAAGGGAAGATGATGGCCAACGTCTCGAACGTCAGCGGCACGTCAGGCCAGAGAAAGATTGGCAGCGTATCCGGCAGTTCCCCCATATCACCGACCGTGCGGATATCCAGCCCAACCGACATGGCGACTGCGGTCAGCACGATGATGCACACCAGTGGCGATGGGATGAGCTTGCCGATCCTGGGGATATAGGGAAATAGGTAGATGATGCCGAGGCCTGCGGCTGTCATGGCGTAGACGTGCCAGGTGACATTGGTCAGCTCGGGCAGCTGAGCCATGAAAATCAGGATCGCCAGTGCATTGACGAAGCCGGTCACCACCGAGCGCGAAACGAAGCGCATCAGCGAGCCGAGCTTCAGGTAGCCAGCACCAATTTGCAACACGCCACACAGCAGCGTGGCGGCCAGCAGATATTCAAGACCATGGTTCTTGACCAGGGTCACCATCAGCAGTGCCATGGCCCCTGTCGCGGCTGAAATCATGCCTGGGCGGCCACCGACAAAGGCGATCACCACGGCGATACAGAATGAGGCGTAGAGACCAACTTTGGGGTCGACGCCCGCAATGATAGAGAAAGCGATGGCTTCAGGGATCAGCGCAAGTGCGACGACGATCCCCGCGAGCACGTCGCCACGGACGTTGGAAAACCACGTTTGTTTGAGTGTTTGTAGCATCAGAATATCCAAAGCAATGCACCGCACGCATGCCAGGAAAATGGCGAGCGCGTCGATACGAATTCAAATTGTGAGGATTATTTTGCTGTGCGCTTTGGGTGTAAGAACCGGGCATACAGCAGTACGCAGCCGCCAGCGAAACTGGCGGAGGCGAGGTTGTTGCGAGGGGGCGTAGCGCTAAGGCGGCGTAGGCTGCCAGTAGAGCGTTTGGAGTACAGTCATGCTGGTGTTCCTGTAGCTCAAGGGGTATGCGGAGCCAAAAGTATACAGTGAAGCTATCGTCGATTGCGATCCGCCGCCCTGCTTTGCGAAGCCACGTCTGAAATAGGCTTAGTCGAGGAGTATCGCCATCAGGAACGAAGGAAAATAATCAAAAAAATGTTAGGGAGTTAATTTGCTTATAAATCAATATCTTACACTCAACTAACTGTTAGGGTCATTCAGATATAACGACGGCTGTGTAATCGCCAGGTCATACGACGCCAAGCCGTACGTGAAGATGGGCGAGCCCTATTTCCAGGCCAAGGAGAAGTTGCGGCGGCATGGCATCGTGGCATTTTCGTCCAACTATGCGCTGTATGGCGACATGAGCGAGCGGGTTATGTCGCTGATCGAATCGATGGTGCCTGCGGCCGAGGTCTACTCGATCGATAAAATGCTTCGCTGATCTCACTGGCGTGCAGGGGAGTCTGACCCAATTCGGCCGGGAGGTACGCGCCAAGGTGCTGCGCTGCACTGGCATCCCTGTCGGTGTGGGGATCGCCCGAACCAAGACTCTGGCGAAGCTCGCCAACCACACCGCGAAGCGGCTGCAGGCGCATACGGGTGGGGTGGTCGACATCACTGATGATTTCAAGCGCGACTGGGTACTGCGCAACACTGAGGTGAAAGAGGTCTGGGGCATTGGCCGGCGGATGACGGCACACCTCGAGGCGATGGGCATCTGCAGGGCCATGGACCTAGCGAAGGCAGATCCGCGGATGCTGCGTGACAAGTTCAGCGTGGTGGTGGAAAAGACAGCGCGCGAGCTCGCCGGCACGCCGTGCCTCGAACTGGATGAGGCTGATCCGCCGAAGAAGGAGATCTGCTGCAGCCGGATGTTCGGTAAGAAAATGACCGAACTGACACCAATCAAGCAGGCGGTAGCGACCTATGCAGCGCGAGCAGCCGAAAAGCTGCGCGCCCAGGGATCGGTGTGCAAGCGCATGCGAGTGTCGATCCGCACAGGCATGTTCAATCCCAACGAACTGCATTTGGCGAAAGGGGCGCTGGTTGAACTGCCTTACCCCACGAGCGACACTCTATTGCTCACGCGGGCAGCGACTGAGGCTGTGGAGAAGGTCTACCAGGACGGGTACCGCTACAGCAAAGCCGAGGTGCTGCTGCTCGATCTACGGCAACCAGGTGAATTCACTGACGATCTGTTCGCGTCAACGCAGCCAGTTGCCTGCGATCGCCTGATGTCGGTTATGGATGGCATAAACCTTCGGTACGGCAAAGGCACACTGAGGTCTGCCAACGTCCCCCGAAGCCCAGAGTGGGGTATGCGTCGAGAGCTCTTGAGCCAGTCGTTCACAACAAGGTTGGATGAGCTGTGGCGGGTTTACTGTAAGTGAATAACTAGTTAAGGTCTGGGAGAGCACACGCGCATACTTAATTGGCATTGCCAACTGGATAAATTAGCATCCAGTGTATATGCTCTCAAAAAATTCATCACCAACACGGCATACTAGATCAATAAGGAATTCCATGAAACTTCCAGGGCGAAATGAACGTTGCTGGTGCAAATCTGGGAAGAAGTTTAAACACTGCCACCTAGACATTGATCGCCAACCACCTGTAGCAGCACACACTGTCTTGCAAACCCTTGGCTCTTTCAAGAAAAATAAAAAATGTAGCGTACCGCAATCATTGCAGCACGAGTGCTCAGGCGGGATAATAAATGCCCACACCGTCTCAAAAAGCTCATCTCTGAAGGCGATAGCTAGAAACGGGCACGTATTAAAAATATCGATAGAACTAAAAGTTAATATCCCGCCAAAAATAAAATTGAGCGAGGTGGGTATAAATAGCGCCTCGACTTTTACAGGCTTCTGTGCCAGCCATGATAAAAAATTATTCTCAACAATCGAAGACCAACCGTTCAAGCCTGTACCATCACACTGCTTCCTGATTATGTACAGAGGCATTTCCAGAGAGATCTTCAGCAAAGAGTACGCCTCAAAAACCTTTGATTTCATGAGGATCCTAGACAGGGGAAAGAGCCTGGCTGAACAGGTCGTAATCCAGAATGCATCAGCCTTACTCGGGAATAATAACTCCTTAACAACAAGCGACCTAAAACACATAAAATCAAAGCTAGACACTATGTTAGTCACGGGCGACTACAGCGACTTAAACTACGCCGTATTCACACTTGAATCCCCACCACCGATAATGGGAAGTGCTATAGTTGGCCCGACATTCGACTTTGATGGATATGAAGCCCAGAAGATAACAAGCATTCCTGGCGACATGCCGGACTACATGACCATTAATTCATTCGCTAGTGACGGCAAAGGCTTCATTGTTTTATCCTGGCTTTCAGAACACTCTTTGACCTGCAACAAACTGATAAGACAATTCTTGGACAAGAAACTAACAGCCGACAGCCTGGCGGCCTTTATGGTGTTACTAATAGAGAACTTCTACATTTCACCAAGCTGGTGGGAATCACTGGATAACGGCACACAAGCCCTGATAAAAAATATGTACTCGCAAGGTGTAGAAACCCACACCGATGGCAACTCGATAAACATCGACCGCCCACTGCACTTCCCTGCAATAATAAATGTATCAATGAACCCCACGCTTTAGATCCAGCCATCATAAACTGAGCAGATGGAACCCGCGGCTGCCAGGACTTTGAAGGATCGGCGTATTCCATGATGCTCATTGTGAGCGCACGAGGGCGGCAGAGGGCGCTGGACTGTACGAGGGGCTTTTCAGTCCCGGCGCTCGCCAACAGAGGGTTTGCCCTTCGACATCGATCGAGAAATTCCACGCCGGCGGGCTAAGTATTTTCTGCTGAATCAGGATCATGGTTGCGCGAGGGTGTACTCGGCTTCGAGAGGACACCCATGAAACTGCCGATCCGAAAACACCTGCCCCTTGCTATGGGCCTGCTCATCCTGGGCGCCATCATCGCGTTCCAGCAGTACCAGCTGTCGACTCTGTCTCGCGCCGTGAATGGAGCAGCAGAAAAAGTCTCGATCGATGCACTCCAGAACAGGGTGAGCGCGATCGACGATCGGCTCGACAATGTGTCAGGCAAACCCCTGGTCACGATGGAAGACTTCCGTATAAGCCAGCAAGCGCTCTCGAGCCGGATCGATGCTGTGCAGGCCACAGCATCGCAGGCCCACGAGGCTGCAGCTGAAGCCACTCGCTCTTCCGCGACTGCGGGCGATCTCCTAGTACTGAAAGCCGACCTTGAGTCGCTCGACGGCAAACTGCAGAAAATGAGCAAGCCTCAGGCTCAGGCGACTGCACCAGCCCCCAAAACCTCCTCCAAACCGAAGGCGAAGCCCGCACCGGTTAAAGCCCCACCAATCCCGCAAGATCCTCCGCCCTTTCAGATGGTCGGCCTCGAATACCGAGGCGGAGAGCGTTTCCTGTCTGTTGCCCCCACTGGTAGCACGCGGCTGAGCCAGATCTACCTGATTCGGCCTGGCGAAGTGGTCAGCGGCAGCAACTGGCGCCTCAGGGCTGTAGATGAACGGACCGCAACCTTCGACGCCGGCGGAACAACCCGAACCCTGAGCATCCAGCCATGAGTAAAGCACCATGAATCTACCGATCGTTCGAGCCATCGCCTGCGCCTGCGCGTTTACCGCAATTGGCATTGAGGCCGCGCCGCTTCCTTCCGCCGCTGGAGGGGCCGCCTCCAGTGTTCAACAGCTCACCAGCGAAAGCACCCTGTCCCAGAACAAGCTCGATGATAGAGCCGCGCAGGAGTGGGGACTGACCCCCAAGGAGTACGAACGATATCAAGAGGTAATGCAGGGACCCCGGGGGGTGTATTCGCCAGGGCTTGACCCTCTCACCGCGCTGGGAATCGAGGCCCGATCAGAGAGCGAACGACGCCGGTTCGCCGAGCTGCAGGTCCAAGCAGAGCGCCAACGAGTCGATCGGGAGCTCGCCTACCAGCGAGCCTACGACGAGGCGTACCAGCGCATGTTCCCAGGCATCAAAGCCATTGAGATTTCGACCACCCCTTCGGGCCAGGCCGGATCCGGGAGCGGCCCAGCTCTGGAGGGCAACGGGCGCATGGCACTCTTCGTCAAAGACGACTGCCTACCCTGTATCAACCAGGTCAAACGGCTGCAGGCGTCACAGACGCCGTTTGATCTGTATTTCGTCGGCAGCCAGCAAGACGATGAAAGGATCCGCCGCTGGGCAATTCTCGCGGGTATTGACCCGTCCAGCGTTAAAAGCCGTCTGATCACACTGAATCATGACCAGGGCCGCTGGGTTCGCCTCGGGCTCGGTGGCTCGCTGCCAGCCGCCGTAACACAGGTGAATGGATCATGGCGTCGTCAGTGAGCGGGTGGCGGCTCTACGTTCTGTCGGTGGTTCTGCTCGCCGGCAACGCATGGGGTGTAGAAGATCCGCCAGCAGCTTACAAGGCGATCGGCATCAGACACGGGGTCCCGCCCGTTGTGCTCTATTCGGTGGCACTGCAGGAAAGCGGGACGCGATTGCGCGGGCAGCTTGTGCCGTGGCCCTGGACGTTGAATGTTGCCGGAACCGGCTACCGCTTCGCCACACGAGCAGACGCTTGCCAAGCTCTGATGATAGCGATTGTTAAGGCTGGACCCGCTCGAGTCGACGTGGGGCTGGGACAAACAAATATTCGCTTCAACGGGCATCGCTACCGCTATCCCTGCGAAGGCCTGGATCCATACAAGAACCTGGCGGTGACCGCTCAGATCCTGGCTGAACAAAAGGCTAAGGGTGGAACCTGGATCGATGCTGCGGGGCGGTATCACCGCCCTGCCGGGGGGGCGCCGGCCGCGAAGTACCGTAGCTATTTCACGAAACATCTTAGCCGGGTCACCGGCATCAAATTCGAGGTAGTGACCCCATGACATATCCCCACGCCCGGCGATCACACGCCGTGCAGGCCCTGGCCCTCGCGATCGTGAGCAGCCTGGCTCTGCCCTGCAATGCTGATCAGCAAGCGGTGCTCA
Source organism: Pseudomonas soli (assembly GCF_021283165.2). Taxonomy (NCBI): domain Bacteria; kingdom Pseudomonadati; phylum Pseudomonadota; class Gammaproteobacteria; order Pseudomonadales; family Pseudomonadaceae; genus Pseudomonas; species Pseudomonas soli. The sequence goes on along the minus strand of NZ_CP128543.1, from coordinate 1,498,408 downwards.
CCGTGGTGGAGGACCGTGGCGGCTCATCCGCACTGTCCTACTACCAAGACATTGATCCCGAGCCTACGCACACCACCCCAGTTGTGACTGGCGTCCGGGCGGGCGGGGCATTTCCGGTGTCGACTCCAGAACTGAGCCCCGGCCCAGTACATGGACGAGTGATCAACGCAGCAGGTCTGCAGCCGATGTTCATCGTTGGGGATGATCCAACGTCGCAGGCCTGGCTCAAGCAGAAGCTGTCGGCACTTCAAGGCCTGCAGGCAGTAGGCCTTGCTGTGAATGTCAGCAACGCTGCACGACTGCAAGAGATCCGCCGCTGGGCACCTGGGTTGCAGGTGATGCCTGTACCTGCCAGCGATATTGCTGGTCGCCTGGGGCTGCAGCACTACCCGGTGCTGATCACAGCTACAACCCTTCAGCAGTGAGAACCGGGATGCGCCCAACACGACTATCGCCAGTGTTCACACTGATCATCAGCCATCCCCTACACCGGCCCGGCCGGGAGCAAATGATTGAGCAGGTTCGCCATGTGAGCGAGCTGTACGGTGCTCGCTTGACAGGAATCTCCGAGCTCAACGAACACGCATTCGCCCAGCGCCTGGCCGAACGGCTGACACCGGACCAGGTTGAGCAAGCGCGTGCGGAAGTCGACGCCATGACATACACCGCGAGGACCTGAGATGGCGACATACACCCTTGAATCTCTGCTCCGGCCGCCGGTAGAGCTTTTCACTACTGCGGTCTGCTATGTGGCAGCTTCGCTTTGCATTTGCGCGCCCTGGGCTTTTGCGCTGACCCCACTATTTGGAATTGTCGCCGCGCTGGGTTTTATCTACCTGGGCACCATTCGGCTGCTGCAGGCGCGGAGGGTCCTAAGGTATCAGGCGAACCTCAGGCGACTTCCCCACTACACCATGACCAGCGCTGAAATGCCGATCAGCAACGAGCGCCTGTTCATCGGACGCGGGTTCCGGTGGACTCAGAAGCACACACAGCGCCTGGCCGACACCTACCTCCCTCAGTTCGCGGCATACGTCGAACCGACGAACCTTTATGAACGGGCGCGCTGGCTGGAGGAACGCCTAGAGTTCGCCCCCTTCCCACTGAAACTGATCACAAAACTCACTGGTTGGGATTCCAACTGGAACCCCGCTCGGCCTCTCCCACCAGTGGGTGGCCTGCCCAGATTGCACGGGATCGAACCAGATGAGCAGAATGTCAGTCTCCCTCTGGGTGAGCGCGTGGGCCACACACTGGTCCTGGGCACCACACGGGTAGGCAAGACTCGCCTGGCGGAAGTGTTCATCACCCAGGACATTCGCCGAACGCATCGCCGCGGGCCGCGAGTCCGCATGGGGCGACGGAGCCAAACCTCCCATCGATGGAGCCGGCGCCGGCGAGTAGAGGAACAGGCCGACCACGAGGTCGTGATCGTTTTCGATCCGAAGGGCGATGCCGACCTGCTCAAGCGCATGTACGTCGAGTGCAAGCGCGCCGGGCGCCTCGACGAGTTCTACGTGTTTCATCTGGGATGGCCGGATATCTCCGCTCGCTACAACGCCATCGGCCGCTTCGGCCGAATCAGCGAGGTGGCCACTCGCATCGCTGGTCAGCTCTCCGGCGAGGGTAACTCTGCAGCATTTCGGGAGTTCGCTTGGCGGTTCGTCAATATCATCGCCCAGTCGCTTGTCGCGCTCGGCCGTCGCCCTGACTACGAGCAGATCCGCCGGCACGTCATCAATATCGACGAGCTGTTCATTGAGTACGCACAGAAGTACTTCGCTGAACATGATCCGAAGGCCTGGCAAACCATTGTCGAGCTTGAAGGCAAGATCGATCGCAAGAACCTGTCTTTCGCCATGAAAGACCGCCCGCTGCGCGTGGTGGCCATCGACATGTACCTGACCCAGAAGCGCATCAACGATTCGGTTATGGATGGCCTGCGCAGCGCTGTCCGCTACGACAAGACCTATTTCGACAAGATCGTCGCATCGTTGCTGCCACTCCTGGAAAAGCTCACCACTGGGCGTATCGCTGAACTGCTTGCCCCCGACTACCTGGACCTCGCCGATGAGCGTCCCATCTTCGACTGGATGCAAGTGATCCGAAAACGCGCCGTGGTATATGTTGGCCTCGATGCACTATCCGACACCGAAGTCAGTGCGGCCGTGGGCAACTCGATGTTCAGTGACTTGGTCTCTGTTGCAGGCCACATTTACAAGCACGGCATCGACGACGGCCTGCCGGGGCATATGGCTGGGGGCAAGGTACGCATCAACCTCCACGCTGACGAGTTCAACGAGCTCATCGGGGACGAATTCATCCCGATGGTGAATAAGGCCGGTGGTGCCGGCATCCAGGTCACCGCCTACACCCAGACGATGAGTGACATCGAAGCGAAGATCGGCTCGAAGGCGAAAGCCGGCCAGGTGATCGGTAACTTCAACAACCTATTCATGTTGCGTGTTCGAGAAACCGCGACCGCTGAGCTGCTGACCAACCAGCTACCAAAAGTGCAGATCTACAACAGCACGCCGGCGAGCAGCGCGAACGACTCGGTCAACGGCAAAACCGCGTTCACCTCAAGCTCGCACGACCAGGTGCAGCTGGCGAGTGTGCCGATGATTGAGCCGGCCCACGTGGTGGGACTGCCGAAGGGACAGGCCTTCGCGCTCATCGAAGGTGGGAATCTGTGGAAAATCCGCATGCCGCTCCCCGCGAACGACCCAGATGAGGTCATGCCCGGCAACCTGCAGGAGCTGGCCGCCGGCATGCGGCGATCGGCAGCGTCCTCGAACGATTGGTGGGAAGCCCCTGGCTATCAAGAGCTGAAATCAGCTTTGCCCGAAGACCTGGTTGAAGATTTCCGCCAGGTGGCCACCGATGATGCAGCTTGAGGTGTAGCCAATGGCAGATGACGTATCAAAGAAGGCCGAACAGCAGCAAGAGCGACAGGAATCGCTGTTCAGCAAGATCTTCTGGTTCCCGATTACCTTCATCGGCGTAATGTTCAGCTCGCTGTTCCTCGCCATCGTGGTCGACTGGGTATGCCTGTACTTCTTCTGGCCAGAGGCCGGGTGGCGGCACGGTCAGCAAATGCTGGTCAGCGAGGTCGGCTGGTTGTCCAAGGGGCTGGTCCATAGCGCTGTCGTCCAAGAACCCGGGCGCACCGCGACCTGGCTGGTCACTGAAGCTTACGACTGGCTGGTCGTGAAGACCGGGATGCTTAGCTGGGTCCAGAGCATGGAGTCGATCGCTCAAGCCGGTCCCCGTAACGAGCTGGACATGCGCTATTGGGCCGCGCAGAGCGTCACAACGGTACAGAACTATGCCCTGGCTGCCCTCTTTACCGTCCTGGTGTTTTGCGTCCGCCTGGTCGTGCTGCTGATGACGGTACCGCTTTTTGCCATGGCTGCACTCACAGGCCTGGTCGACGGGCTGGTGCGGCGAGACCTCCGTAAATTTGGTGCCGGCCGAGAGTCCAGCTACCTGTACCACAAGGCCCGGGCAACGATGTTGCCGTTGGCCATTTTCCCCTGGACTTTCTACTTGGCGCTCCCGATCAGCATCAGCCCACTGCTGGTACTACTCCCCTGCGCTGCCTTACTCGGGGTGTCCGTGAGCATTACGGCCGCGAGCTTCAAGAAGTATTTGTGAGGAAGAGAACGATGCAATGGACACACGAGCAGTCGCCAATCATCCAGTCGGAAGCCCCGAAACTCCTTATCCAGGCCGGCGCTGGCAGTGGCAAGACCACAACGCTGGTGGGCTACGCGCAACACCACACCCGTCTGCGGATTCTCTATCTCTGTTACAACAAGTCGGTCGAGATCGCCGCGCGTGGCCGATTTCCGCGCAACGTGGTGAACAAAACTGCGCACGGCCTGGCCTACGCCGTCTATGGCACACAGTTCAGCCATAAGCAGACCAACAACTTGCGACTGACCGATATCGCCCGAGCGCTTGATACGCAGGACTGGGAGCTGGTCAGGGACGTGCTAACCACCCTCAACAACTATATGGCCAGCGCCGACGACCTGATCGAGCGCTGCCACTTTCCACGGTTCCGTGACCGCCCGATGCTTACCTCCGCCCAGGAGCGCTACCTGAACCAGGCGCTGGTAGCAGCGATGAGCATCTGGAAGCGCATGACTGACCTGCAGGACACAGCGGTGCAGATCACGCATGACGGATACCTGAAGCTGTACCAGTTGAGCAAACCCGACCTGAGCCAGCGCTTCGACTGTGTCCTGCTCGATGAGGGACAGGACGTAAACCCCGTCATCGCTGACATTGTGCGCATTCAGCGTATTCGCAAGGTGGCCGTGGGTGATCGTCATCAGCAGATCTATCGCTTTCGAGGGGCGGAAGACGCTCTAAATGCCAGCTGGATGGCCGGGGCGGAGAAGCACTACCTGACCCAGAGCTTCAGATTTGGGCCTGCAGTCGCCCATGTCGCCAACATCATCCTGTCCTACAAGGGAGAAACCAGGAAGCTGCAGGGACTGGGCGAGAAGACATTGGTGAAGAAGGCGTTGCCGGCCGGGCTGCCGCACAGGACATACATTCATCGGACCGTTATCGGGGTGATTGAAAACGCACTGTGCCTGGTCACCGAGAAGCCCAAAATCTACTGGGTTGGCGGCATTGACAGCTATTCAGTACGCGACCTCGAGGATCTGTTCTATTTCAGTCGCCAACAGCGCGATCTGGTCCAGAACAAAAAGCTGCTCCGTGACTACCGAGACTATGGCCAGTACGTGGAAATCGCCGAGGTTAGCCAGGACAGCGAGATGATCCGGTCCATCAAGATCATCAACATGTATCCGGATCTGCCTCAGCGAATCTTGGCCCTGCGCTCATGCACCGTGGACCAAGAGCTGGATGCAACTATCACCCTCACCTCTGCCCACAAGTCGAAAGGCCTGGAGTGGGACTTCGTCGGGCTCTTCGACGACTTCACGTCGGACCCGCTCTCACCTGACATCGATCCAGGTCGACGAGATGATGAGTTGAACCTCCTGTACGTTGCCGTCACCCGGGCGATGAAGATCCTCGCCATCAACAGTCTGGTGCTGTCCATCATGGAACGCTACGTGGACGCTCTCGCCCCAGGAGCGCGTCAAGCGCGCGGCTGATTAAATAAAGGAGTCACTATGAGCAAGAAATTCGAACACCGCGCTGACTATGTCGCTATTCCATTCAAAAACGCGACTAGCGGCGCTTGGATATTTAAGAGCACAGAACAGACGCTTGAGCCCGATGTTGCGTCTCTTTTGGCAGAAGAGGAGCAACTGCAGAAGAAGATGCTCGAGCTCGGAGCCCAAGGCTGGGAACTCGTCAGCACCCAGCCAGTGTGCCGGGGCGAGATCAAAGTGGGCAATCAAAATGCCCAGGCCTGGTCCTACGGGTTCCCAATGCCGGTCGGATATCTGCTCTTTTTCAAGCGCGAGTCAGTAGCCTGACCAATCAGGCGCTTTAGGCTTCATGATCATGCCCTGGAAGGAGGGCCAACATGGCGTTGGCCCTCCTGACCATCTCGACCAGCTCCACTGAGCTCACCTCTCGTCGGTGCTGAAGCATCTCGGCGGCCAAAACCGCTTTGTCGTAGCAACCTTCATCTCGGAAACGGGCACCCAGAAAGTCCGATACCCAAGCTTCAAACACCGGCGAGTTGGTGGTTTTCCGCGGCATAAGACTCCCCCACAGATCAGTTTTTCCCGTATGCCTACTCCTTGGCTTAACTTCGGCTCATTGTAATCGGTCTGGGCCGTTCAATCGCCCTACCAAAGTGGATCAATCCACTTCACCAAAGCGTGACCGGCTTAGAGAAAAAATTCTACGGACCTCAGATAAGTATTTCTTGAGGCGCCCCTCCACCTGGTCTCGGCATTCTGACGCCCACAGTCAGTTGCCCCAGAGCCCAGCCGTGAACAAGCCATCCCTCCTCCTTGTATCTCCTCGCCGAATCCTGCTTGGCGCGCTGATCAGCGTCAGCGGCGGCTTTTCACTAATACCGAGCGCTCAGGCGGCCGGTGCATCAGAACAGGCCAACATCGAGGTGATGATCCGGCAGCTGAACGCGCTGGAGGACTCGGCGCGGCGCAGCGCCACGATCGCCAGCGAACCTGGCCAGCGCTACTACTTCGACTATGAACGTCTGGCTGGCGACATCCAGCGCGTTCGCCAGGGCCTGCAAGAATACCTGACCCCAAGTCGCGCACGGCCGCGAGATCCGGCAGAGCTGGCTGGGAAATACACCCTCACCGGCGGGCGGATGCCATGAGCATGAGCGGCACTCAAGTCGCAGCTTTCAACGCTGCAAGCGGGGTCACCCCCCAGGCCAGCACCGTGCTGTTCGTAGGCACCGTCATCGCACTGTCGACCCTGTGGGGTGCCTGGGCGCTGTACAGCATCTACCGGGGCTGGGCGACTCAGAACATCGACAGAAACATTGCAGCCGCGTCGACCGTCAAGGTCATCGTCCTGCTGCTGATCCTCGCCACACTCGTTCTCAGCTAGCCAAGGAGCTAACCGATGTCTATCCGCACCATCACCAAGTCACTCACCGGCGCCGCCGCATTGATTATGGGCCTGCACCCAATCATTGCCGCTGCCGCATTACCAGGAGCACAAGCCCCAACACGCGGCGAGGGAACCAGCTGGCTGCAAACCATCCAGAACTACGGTTACGACGGTTTCATGCTGATCGGTCTCTTCCTGCTCGGAGCCATGATGGTGGGGGTCGCCTCCCATGCCTACGGCGTTTACCACGATATCCATGAGGGCAAGAAAAAGTGGCGAGACCTGGGGCTCACCGCTGTGGTCGGGATCTGCCTGATCGGCGTCGGCATCTTCATGGTCACCAAAGCTACTGGCGTCCTCTAACTGGTGATGCGATATGGCTGAGACCACTTACCTGAAGGATGGAACGCTCGATTTCCTTCCCCACAACCTTAATAGGCAGCCCATCGTCATGGGAGGTCTCACTGCGGATGAAATGTGGGGAACGGTCGGTGCTTGTGGAGGGGCCGGCGTGATTCTGGGCATCCCCGTGTCGTTCTTGTTCGGCAACCCAGCTCTCTTCATCGCTTGCGCTCTTGTAGGTGGAGCTCTGGGCTTGACCGTGGCAAGCCGGATCCTCCGGAAGATGAAACGCGGCCGCCCGGATACATGGTTTTACCGCCAGCTCCAGTTCTACAAGGCTCAACACCTCCCCTTCCTCGGTGGCCCCCAGTTGGTCATCCGGAAGGGAGCGTGGACATGCCGTCGTACAGGAAAGTAGGAATCTTCATGAGTTTTCGAAAACGAGTGGATGCTCAGCAAGCACACATTCTCAGCTTGCGAATCGCGGTAATTGTGCTGGGCGCAGTCAGCCTGTTCGCGTTTTACGGCTGGCACAAAGCCCCCGAAGACCTGACCGTGCATGTGCCGCCGGACCTCCGCTCCGGCAGTACTCGCAAATGGTGGGAGGTGCCACCAGAAAACGTGTATGCCTTCGGGTTCTATATCTTCCAGCAGATGCAGCGCTGGGAGAAGAACGGGGACGACGACTACCAAGACAACATCGAGCGTCTGGCGTCCTACGTGACCCCTGGCTGCAAGGAGTACCTGCAGAAAGACTACGAGATGCGCCGTAACGCCGGTGAGCTGCGCCGCCGTGAACGGAATGTCTCAGAAATCCCGGGCCACGGGTTGACCGACCCTGGCGTGCTACGCGTGGAAGAAATCGGAATCAACGATTGGACAGTCAATCTGGATCTACTCGCTGACGAGTCGGTGAACGGCGAGCGGGTCAAGCGTGCAATGACGCGTTATCCACTGTCCATCGTCCGGGCCGACGTCAATCCAGAGAAAAATCCGTTCGGGTTGATGTGGAACTGCTATGCGTCCAACCCGCAGCGCATCGAGGTTGATCTGCAAGCAGCCGGGGTGAAACCATGAATCTGCGCGCGTGCCTCCTTGTTCTGGGCCTCTCTGCAGTTGCCAATGTGAAAGCGGTAGAGCTGCTGCTGTGGGACCGTATCCCCATGGCAATCCCGCTAATTGTCGGTCAAGAGCGCATTGTGTTCGTCGACCAGAACGTGCGGGTAGGCATGCCTCCGCAGCTTGTTGGCCAACTGCGGGTCCAGAGCACTGGCGGCGCCGTCTACCTGCTGGCCAGCCAAGAAATTCCACCGACCAGGCTGCAACTGCAGAATGTGGCCACTGGCGAGATCATGCTGGTGGATATTGCCGCGACACCAGCGGCAGAGGGCCAAGCCAAGCTCGAACCCGCGAAGATCGTCGCCGGCGCGGCCCCTTCTACCTACTACGGCGATACCACCTCGACGCGAGCTCCGACGAAGCGATCCGCGACGTCGGAGGAGGAGGAGGAGGATGTTCCGCCGGCACCGCGACATGAGACACCTGCGCCGGTGGCCCTGACCCGCTATGCGGCGCAAATGCTGTACGCCCCACTCCGGACCGTTGAGCCTGTCGCCGGCATCAGCCAGGTGCGTGTTGATCGAGCCCTGGACCTCAGCACCTTGTTGCCGGTATTACCGGTGGAAGCATCGGTGCTGGGGGCTTGGCGCCTCGACAACAGCTATGTCACGGCAGTCAAACTCAGAAACCTGAGTGCCCAGCAGTTGACGATGAATGCAACAGAGCTGATGGGCAACTTCTCCACGGCGACATTCCAGCACCCGTACCTCGGAGCTCGTGGAAATGCCAGCGATACCACCACGCTTTACCTGGTCACACAAGGAAAGGGGCTGAAAGAGGCCCTGCTGCCGTCTTCGGTCAGCCAAATTGATCCGAAAGCAGGAGGGCGCCGTGGGCAGTCTGAAAAGTAATCCACTCCTCAAGTACCTGCTCATCCCCGTGCTGATCGGCGCGCTCATCATCGTGTTCAAGGGGGGGAGTAAAAAAGAGGAGCCGAAGGCTCCTGAAGATAAACCGATCATCATCGGAGGCGACACCGCACGCAAGCTAGGGGTGGACGGTGATACTCCGGCCGACACCCTCCGCACGGTGGTCGCTGAAAGTCGGGAGGTGAAAGACCAGATCGCGAAGGTGCTGACCGACAACAAGGAACTGAAGGACCAGAATGCAGAGCTCCAGCTCCGGCTTTCGCGCATAGATCAGAATGTCGACAACAAGCTGAATGATGCGAAGGGCGAGCTGCAGGAGCAGGTGAAGAACCAAAGCGTGGGCCTGTTGGACCAGTTCCAGCGTCAGTTGGATAACCTATCGCAGAACCCAAATGCCGCTGGGCAGGACCTCCCCATTGGGCTCGGAGTGATGCCAGGTGACGGCGCGGGTTTCGACAAAGGGACGAAGTCCAATGGACTCGTATGGGTTGAACCCACCGATGCCACTGCCTTGGACGCTAGCGGTAAACCCCTTCAGCCCGGCTCCGCCCAGACGGCCAGTAGCTTCAATTTTCCCACCAGCTTTGGGAGCACCCTGGACAAAGGCCAAACAGTTCTCAGCGCGACGGCCCAGAACGTCGGCGCTGATTTGTCTCCCCAGGATGCCCGCAAGCAAGTACGCAAAGCCTATACCTTGCCCCAGAACTCGACCTTGATGGGGTCGGTGGCCATGTCGGCGCTCATTGGCCGCGTACCGATCGATGGAACAGTCAATGATCCCTTCCCTTTCAAGGTCCTGATCGGTCCGGACAACCTCACCGCAAACGGCATCGAGATACCTGACGTCGTCGGTGCTGTTGCCAGCGGTACCGCATCAGGCGACTGGACATTGTCCTGCGTGCGCGGGCAAGTCCGGAGCCTGACGTTCGTCTTCGCAGATGGCACGGTCCGATCGTTCCCTGCCCCGGCAGAAGAGGCCAACGGCAGCCAGAACAACAACCAGAACAGCAGCAACGGTAACGGGCAGCCAGCGATCCAGGGCGGACTCGGCTGGATCAGCGACTCCTACGGCATTCCTTGCATCTCCGGCGAGCGCCGATCCAACGCCAAGGAGTACTTGACCAACCAGTCCCTGGTGACGGCCGCGGGCGCCGGCATCGCCAAACTGTTGAAGGCTGATGAGCAAAATAGCTCCACTACCTTCAGCAGCGGAGGAACTTCATTCGGGACCACGGGCTCCTCGGGGAACTCCGCCATGGGCGCGATTCTGACCGGTGGGGTCAGCGACATCCGCTCCTGGATGAACAAGCTCTACGGCGAAGCTTTCGCCGCCGTGTACGTACAGCCCGGGGCGAAGGTCGCCGTCCACTTGGACCAGCAGCTCGCCATCGACTACGAGATCAAAGGCCGCAAGGTCGATTACAACGCCGGAGCCAACCATGTATCCGCAAACCTTGACTAAGCCCCGCCTGCAGGCCGGCGCCTGGCTCGTGCTCGCCCTCATTCTAGGCGGATGCACGACTGACAAAGACGAGCTGCTCCCCCACGGGGAAGCCAACATGATGGACGTGTGGCAACACGGCACGTCTGGCGGGAGCTCTGGCAGTTCCAACAGCAGAATGTTGCTGGATGCGCGCCAAGAGCTGCGCCGACCGCTCGATGAGGCTCAGGTGGCCCGCCAACAGGCAAGTGCTGACGCCTTCAACCGCACGCCCCAGAACGAAATTTACAGCCAGTTCAAGCGCCTCCCGAACCCTGATCTGGTGATGTACGTGTTCCCACACCTGGCTGGTACGGATCCAGTCCCAGTCCCGGGGTACACCACGGTGTTCCCGATGTATCAACGCGTGCAGTACGCCATGCCAGGCGAGCGGACGGAGGAGTACTGATGCAGTTCATAAGCAAATTGCTGGGCAAAGGCCCTGCAACGCCTATCGAGCCCGTGCTCGGCCAGCCGACAACCGATACCGACCTTGTCGACGACTATCCCGCAACAGCCAGTACTGTCATCAACGAAGAAGACCGCCAGGCTGCGAATGACCGGTACATAGCTCGCCTGGAGTCCATGGGCATCCCTTCACCCATCGACTGGCAAAACCCTAAACGTCGGCCGGCGACAAAAACTGACGTGGCGAGGATATACGAGGTCAACCCGTCGTTCGTGGACATGCTGCCATGGGCAGAATACCTGCCCGAGGAAGAGGCCATGCTCCTCGAGGATGGCATTTCCAGGGCGGCGTTTTTCGAGTTGATCCCGATCGGGACCGAGGGACGCTCCGACGACTGGCTTCAACAAGCTCGCGATGCGTTGCAAGGTGTCCTGCAGGACAGTTTCGACGAACTCGAGAGCTCTCACTGGGTAGTGCAGCTTTATGCCCAGGACGAAACGGACTGGACCGACTACCTGCAAAAACTCCAGGCCTACGTCCAGCCCCGGGCTGAGAACACGGATTTCACCAAGCTCTACCTCGCGCTGTTCCGCCACCACCTCGAGTCTATCTCCAAGCCAGGTGGATTGTTCGTCGACACGGCAGTCAGCAACCTCCCGTGGCGTGGTCAGACACGGAAAGTCCGCCTGGTGGTGTATCGCCGAGTAAAGAAACAGGACGTCGTGGTGCGCGGCCAGGAGCCTGCCGCCTACCTCAAAGCGATCTGCGACCGTCTTAAAGGATCCCTGGCCAACGCCGGCGTGACAACCAAACGCATGGATGGCCATGCGATCAAGCGTTGGCTCGTAGGCTGGTTCAATCCACACCCAGATCACCTGGGGTCGACTGAGCGCGATATCCGACGTTTCTACGAAGAGGTGTGCCAGCCAGCCCGCGAGTTGCAAGAGGGTGAGCTGCCGGTGGCGAGCGGCACCGACTTCTCGGAGAACTTGTTCTACAGAGAACCGCGCTCGGATATCGACAGCGGTCTCTGGTCGTTCGACGGCATGCCGCACCGGGTTGTGATGCTGGATCGCCTGAAAAATGCCCCCCTCACTGGGCATCTGACCGGTGAGACCAAGCAGGCCGACTCATTGAACTCGCTGTTCGACCGGCTGCCGGAGGATACCGTGTTGTGCATCACCATGGTGCCGACCCCGCAGGATCTGCTGGAAGGGCATCTCGAACAGCTATCCAGGAAGGCTATCGGGGATACCCAGGCGTCCAGTCACACCCGGGATGACGTTGAAACGGCGCGGTCCCTTCTCGGACGAAAGCACAAGCTCTACCGGGGAAGTGTCGCGTTTTTCCTCCGTGGTCAGAATAAAGCCGTGCTCGAGGAGCGCACGACTAGCTTGTGCAACGTGCTCCTCGGCGCCGGCATGCAACCAGTCCAGTCACAGGACGAGGTAGCTCCTCTAAACAGCTACCTGCGCTGGTTGCCATGCAACTTCGACCCGAATGAAAACCGCGCCTTGGATTGGTACACCCAGCTTATGTTCACCCAGCACATCGCCAATCTGGCTCCAGTCTGGGGGCGCTCCACTGGCACAGGTAACCCGGGCTTCACCCTTTCCAATCGAGGGGGGGCAGCGCTGACCTTCGATCCGCTGAACAAGCTCGACCGACAAATGAACGCGCACTTGTTCTTGTTCGGCCCCACCGGCGCGGGTAAATCTGCCACAGCCAACTACCTGATCATGCAGGCCATTGCGCTCTACCGCCCTCGACTCTTCATCATCGAGGCCGGCAACAGCTTCGGCCTGCTGGGCGATTTCGCCAAGCGGCTTGGCCTGACCGTCAACCGGGTACGGCTCGCTCCGGGTAGCGGCGTGAGCCTCGCCCCGTTCGTCGACGCCGTGCAGCTCGTAAAAAACAAGGACCAGGTCAAGGTCTTGGATGCCTCGGACGTGGATGCATCGGACCAGCACCTGACCGACGCACTGGCGGGGATGGAGGACGAACAGAGGGACATCCTGGGCGAGCTGGAGATCACAGCCCGCCTGATGATCACTGGCGGCGAATCGAAGGAGGATGCGCGACTCACTCGGGCCGACCGCAGTGCCATCCGGCAGTGCATCATCAACGCCGCCGAGCTGTGCGTAAGTAAAAACCGTCCGGTGTTGACTGAAGACATCAGCGCAGCGCTGCAGGCGATGGCCAGCGACGACAAGCTCCCTGAAAGCCGGCGCAACCGGTTCATGGAGATGGCCGAGGCCATGGGGATGTTCACCATGGGCACCGAGGCTGAGATGTTCAACCGTCCTGGTACCGCCTGGCCGGAAGCTGACATCACAATCGTCGACTTGGCCACCTACGCTCGTGAGGGCTATCAAGCCCAGATGGCCATCGCCTACATCTCCCTGCTGAACACCATCAACAACATCGCAGAGCGGGACCAGTTCAAAGGCCGACCACTCATTGCCTTCACCGACGAAGGCCACATCCCATTGAAGGTGCCACTGCTCTCCCCGTATTCGGTGAAGATCACCAAGATGTGGCGAAAACTAGGTGCCTGGTACTGGATGGCAACCCAGAACGTTGACGACATCCCTCCAGAAGCATCCGCCCTGCTGAACATGATCGAGTGGTGGATCTGCTTGAACATGCCGCCTGACGAGGTGGAGAAAATCGCGCGTTTTCGTGAGCTCACGCCGGCGCAGAAGACGATGATGCTCTCGGCACGAAAGGAAAACGGCAAGTTCACCGAGGGCATCGTCCTGGCCAAGCGGATCGAGATGCTGTTCCGTGTGGTGCCACCCAGCCTGTGCCTTGCTCTGGCCATGACCGAGCCAGAAGAAAAGCGGCAGCGTTACGAAACCATGCAGGCGCTCGGCTGCGATGAGCTACACGCAGCACTGCAGGTGGCCGCGGACCTGGACCACAAACGCGGTATCACTCCCTATCCCATCACCTTACCCGAATCAAAGAAGGCCGTGGAGCGCGTGGCATGAGAGTCATGAATACCCTGACCCAGAACATCATTGATAGCCTGACCCAGCTGCTCAAAGAGCCCGGGCACGACACACTCCAGTCATTGTCGGTTTGCGCACCAGTGCTCATTGACGAGCTGCAACAGATCAAAAATAACGCCCTCGATCGTCGCGACATCATTCCGCTGGTTCAGTCCGTGTTGGATGAGTGGCTGAAGGAGCACCCTCAGCCTGACGGAGCCATTCACGATCTACAGGCCGCCCTGCAGAAGCTCGGCCAGCCTGAGGTCCCCCCTCATGCTCGGGGGGATGAGCATGCGTAAGAACAGGCTCAAACTCATCGTGGTCGGCATCATCGCGATCACTGGCCTCGGCGCTGGCTGGCTGCTGGCAAAGAACAACAGCGCACGCCCCGCCGATGAGACCTGGTATTTCGGTCCGTCCAGTGCCCGCTGGGTGATCACGGAGTACGCCGATCTGGAATGCCCATACTGCAGGGCATACACGCCACAACTGAAGCGATGGGTGAGCGAGCAAGAGAACGTGAAGCTCGCTTGGCATCACTTCCCTCTCGATAGTCATGGCCCTGCAGCAGTATCAGAGGCAAGGCTCGTTCAATGCGCGGGTTCATTGGGCGGGGCTTCGGCGTTCTGGGAAGCGATCGACCAGGTCCTGCTGCGCACACGTGGCAATGGCCAGGGGCTCGCTGATGAGTTGGAGGTACCTGGCATCTCTGCAGAAGGTCTTTCCACTTGCGCGAGGACAAGACTGGATATCCGAGCAGCCATTGAACAGCAATTGGCTGTGGCCAAGGGCCGGGGCATTGCCGCTACCCCTACGATCGAGGTCACCGACAGTTTGACGGGGCACAGCATGCGCCTGGAAGGTCCCGTGGATAGCGCCACACTGCTGTCGGTCGTGGATGACCTCGCAGCCCAGGCCACTGCGAGCAAGGAGTAGCCAGGGTAATGATCAAGATCACGGTCTCCCGCATCGACAATAATGACGAAGAAAGCAATCTACCAAGCAGGTTCTTCCCAAGCGCAGGCTCTGGCCATGGATGGTTTCAGCTTGAGTCGACCGGGGAAGAATTCCCCTCACACGATGAGCTGAGCTGGGCTCTCCAGGAGTGGAACGACGACTGCGTGCTCATGGACTATGACGCGACCACAGGCAAAGGTCGGTTCGTAATAGTCGACTGGTATGCCCCAGCGCCCGGGACCGTGATCGAGCTGCAGCTCGATATGAACCTGGAAGAACTTGATCCAGGTGACGAGGAATGGTTCGACTAGTTCACATTCTTGTAACGACCTGAGATCCGAGGGGAACGGACTTCCCTTCGCCCAGTCTCTGTCGGTGTGATTGTGGAGGTGAACGGGATGATGGAACTACAAGGTTTCGCCAGTAGACACAGCTTTTTGAGTGTTCAACTTGAAAAGCTCTATCAGCAGCTATCCGACTCACACGATGCCGTCGGCTTGTCGGCCTCCGTGACGCAACTCAACAACGATATTTGTGAACTGCAGCGGGATGTCATGGAGGCAGTAATACTTCGAAACCGATCATCCGCCGCAGTGACTTGGGCATCAGCGACCGGATACCCACAACTCACTCACGCTCTCGACGATCATGAGGATCTGGAGGAAGTGTGATGGTCAGCGTGAAACTACCGGTGAGACCCTGACGCAGTTCCTGAGGCATCCAATAGGCAAACTGCACCAGCCACGCGCCATCCTGCAGGCGATGGGTCTCCTGCCGAAACTTCTCAACCGATGCCTCATCAATCCCAAGAATGGCCGCCACTTCTTGGTTGGTGGGTATGGCGTCCTTCACCAGCCTGCCTCCTTGCGTCAAACCGGTATAGAAAATACTCCAGTGCCACCTGAGCGCCATCAACCGCTTATCGGTTGGCGAGTTTATCGCTCTCAATCCAAGAATGAGCGCGTTTAAGGGCCCAGGTCATCGCAGCCGTCATAGTCTGCCCTTTGCAGTCCATATGGCCCTCTTCGAGCAAAAGCTTTCCATCCAGAGCATAGATACCGAGAAATAGCTGAGTCAGGTGCTCGCGAGAGACCCGCACCTGAATGTTAATGAGGGAGCCGTCGGCCATCCGCTCATCGAAGTTCCTGAAGTGCAGATCGGGATCCGCCCACTCCCAGAATACTTGTCCTCTTTTGCGCATGTCCGTTCCAGTGTAAGTGCTGATCCGGGCAGTATGGAGTCACCTCAACGAGTCTGCCAGACCGAAAACGCCTCGCTTACGCCCGTGTGGGGATTCACCGAGAAATCCAAGTACCGTCAGATATCTATTTCCTACTGCGCCTGGCGGGCCGATCCGTTTTCCTGTACCCGTCCCCACTTCAGGTGCAGCCTCATGTTCAATATCCCCCCGCCTTCATCGCGAGTGATCCCGTTGTTCGTCGCCGCGCTGGCCACCGGTACCGCGCATGCCGAGACCTGGGCCATCACAGACGCGGCGCACCCACTCACCTCCGTACCGGCAGATGTGCGTGTCATCAAGCTCGATGATCAACAGCGCATCGAGGAGCAGTTGTCCAGGAAGCTACCACCCAACCCGCACCAAGCCGCGCTCGCCGCTAGGCAACTAATGGGCACGCCGGCCGGAGCTGCCCTTATGCAACAGCTAGCTGCCGCTCAGCAGGGCAATGCCGATGCCTGGAGTGTTGGGGTCTCGAAGGTGCCGGCAGTCGTTGTCGATCGCCGGTTTGTGATCTACGGCCAACCCGACGTGGCTGCTGCCATTCAGGCAATCAACCAGGCAAGGGGACGATGATGAGACGAATCTCGCGACTCACCTTGGCTGGGCTTCTAACCTCGGCGCTACCTTTCTCAGCCTACGCGGCCATCAGCTCAGCGGCGATTCTCGCCTCCACCACCTCGCCTACCTGCTTGGAATACAAAGTAGTCGGCATCTGCTACTGGCTGCTCTGCACACCCGTTGGCTGCACGGTCAAAACCTCAACCAAAGTCCGGCACTACATTCCGGACGCAGTGGTATCCGCCTATGCCAACACAGGGGGGAATCCGTGGACAGAGGTAAGCCCCATGGGGGCGCCGAATGCGACGGCGCAAGCCGGTAATGATGGGACTACCAACCACAACGCCGAGAACAACATCACCAAGTTCAAGGAGGCTGACGTCATCGGCCACCCTGGAGCTGCGGTATTCAGCCGATTTGTAAGCTCTTTTGGCTATTCCTGCCACGGCGCGACGACCCCCTACGTGCCCTACATGCTCAGCACCCTGGACACCCTCGCATGGCGGTACGGGGTTCCCGAATCCGTCTATCCAGAGGCCCTGATCCCCGGCATGCGGGAGGTCGGTGGACTTCTCTCGGCCGACATGTGGGGGAGCGTCTACCCACGGAGCGGGTTCATCCACCAGGTCGACGACTTCAAGGCCGGTGCAGTCATCGCCCAGCGTGCCGGTGACATCACGACGCGGGTAGGACAACCCCACGTATACCTGCCTATGCGCTCCCTGCCGGAGCCTGGCTACTGGCCTGCCGGGGAACTGAAAGAAGGTGATGCCAGCACAGGCAAGTGGCAGGAGCTGACGCCAACCATCAGCCCTACCTGCGCCGTGTTCCCCTCCCCTGGCCCGAATGCCGATGCAGTCGACGAAGCCTATGCCTGGGCCCTGTGGCGGCCCTATTCATGCTGCCAGCGCAAAGGCCAGACCTTCCTGGGAAGCACTGACTTCCAATGAGATAAGACCTGGAGAGCTATATGAACAAATTTACCATCGCCATCATTCTCGCTACTGGCATGGGCAGTACCTGGTGTATGGCTGAGGCCGCCGACCCAATCAAGGTGGAGTCCCAGGGCAGCGTGATCGGGGACGACGTGCTCTACAGTATCGGCGGCGGCAGCGCTGTCCAGATGGGCAGCGCTGGCCAGATGGAAAGCATCACCGTCGGCGCCGGCTGGCAGAACAACCTGGTCTGCGGAAACATGGACCTCAGCAACACCCTGCAGAACCAGCTGAACGGCGCAACACAGGGCTTCCAACAGATCATGGGCAGCGTCATCCAGAACGCGACCGGCGCTGTCACGTCGTTGCCGGCACTGATCCTGCAGCGGGCAAATCCCGCCCTCTACAACCTGCTGACCAACGGGATCCTGCAGGCGCGCCTCGACTACGACCGATCGAAGGGAACCTGCAGGGCGATGGCCGAACGGATGGCCGACATTGCCGGCGGCCAGATGGGGTGGGGCAAGGTTGCCGAAGGTCAGAAGATGGGGCAAGCCCTGGCATCGAGCAACGATGCCGTGGCAGTGGTCGACAAGGTCGAGCAAGCACCAGGATCGAACGGCGTGACTTGGGTCGGCGGTAAACAGGCCGGTGGCAATGGGCAGCAGCCCATCAAAGTGGTTGGGGATGTTGCCAAAGCAGGCTACAACCTCCTCAACAATCGCGCAGCTCAGGACACCTCGAGCATCCCGCAGTCCAGCTGCTCCAATGGACTGGTATGCGGCAGTTGGGAGTCTCCGGCCGAAGCCGCCCAGTTCGCAAACCGGGTCCTGGGTGAACAGCAGCTACAGACCTGTGAAGGATGCACGACTACATCGACTCCGGGTGTGGGCTTGACCCCGCTGATCCAGGAAACATACGACAAGAAGCTCGCGGCCCTGCAGGAGCTCTTGAAGCCCGGGACCCAGATCACCTCCGAGAAGCTGCGTGAAGCAAGCAGTGACTCCCTCCCCATTACCCGCGGCGTAGTTACTGCCCTTCGTGACGAGCGGGATCAGGCGGTGTTGGCCTCCCGCCTGGCATCCGAGGTCGCCTTGGCTGATGTCCTGGAGAAAGGTCTGCTGCTGCAGCGCATGCTGATTACAGGCAGCAAGGAACCCAACGTGAATGCGAACAAGCTCGCCGTTGAGGCCACACTCGGCCAGGTCGACACGCTTCAGCAACTCATCACCAACCTCAAGACCGAGCTCGACATGCGGCAGCAGCTCGCCAACAACTCTCCGATGAAGATCATCGAGCGCAGCAAGTCGCGCGCCGAAAGTTCCCGCTCGATCTACGAAGCGGCGCCTGAACAGGATCGCCTGATTCAGCTGCAGAAGCCTGCCGGCAAGGAGTGACCATGGCGGAAGATGTCGAGAAAAAAGCCCACCCCCTCAAAGTCCTCCTGGGAGGCGTGTTATTGAGCGTGGTGATGCTGTTGCTGAGCGTGTTGCTCGGCGTCATCGCGGTCAATCATCTGGGCGTGTTCGACACCTGGTTGAAGTGGCGTGAGGGCAATTACCTGCCACTGTTGCTATGGCGACTCGCCCTCTATGGCAGCATCGTCTTCGCGTGGGTGAAGCTCAAGGCGCGTCTGCCTGGGAGCGACGAAGATCAGTCGTCCAAGGGGGTTCAGCGGATCGAGTTCCTGGTACTCCTGTTGTTCGTGATCATCGAGATCTCGAAGGCGCCAATCACCTGGTCGGAGGTCCTATGACGCTCTATACGAACGACTACCTCGAGTATTACCTCACCCTGGTAGGGTGGATCATCAACAACGGGATCTGGGACATGATTTCGGACACGGGCCTTTTCGCCCTGCCCTTTATCATCATCGTGGCCCGTGAGTGGATCAAAGTCCGAGGAGAAGGCGCTGACGAGGGCAACAAGGGGGTGCTGTCCCTGGCTCGCATTGAAACCCAGCTGTACGTTGGGTATGTGGTTGTTTCACTGTGTGCTGTGCCAGCCATCTCCGTGGGATTTGACACTCTGCAGTTCGACCAGGCGCGAGGGAAGCAGTGCCAGGTACTGACGCCGGCGCCCTCGGAGACAGGCTGGAACACCACCTTCAGCTCGTTGGCCGGCAAGAGCGCGAAGGTGCCGGTGTGGTGGGCGCTCGTACACGCGCTGTCCAAGGGGTTGAATAGCGGCGCTGTTGCAGCAATCCCCTGCGGTACAGATCTCAGGCAAATGCGCATGGAGGTCGACGCGATGAGGATCGGCAATCCTCTGCTCGCGCAGGAGGTGGCAGACTTCACCCATGATTGCTTCGGCCCTTCCCGCGCGCGCCTGTTCATGCGTCAGCCCGACATTGGGTCGATCGCCAAAGACCAGAAGGCCCTACAGGACCTGAACTGGATCGGGTCCCACTACCTGCTGAACACGGCTGGTTACTACGACACGGATTACTCCAGAACACCCCGTACATCCTGGCCGTATGACACGAAACGAGATGATGGCATGCCCCAGGTTACCGGTGGTGGTGGGTATCCCACTTGCAAACAGTGGTGGTCTGACGGGAACATCGGCCTGCGGGACCGACTGAAAGCCCAAGTCGATCCTAGTTTGCTGAACCAGTTCCTCGGGTGGGCAAAGTGGCTGTCCCAGGAGGAAGTCACCGACTCGATGATTCGCCAGCTCGTGTCGCCTTCTAGCCAGGTCAACGGCGACGTCTACACCGATTATGGTGGACAGGTCGATGGAACCGTCTGGAACGGCCTTGCACGTGCAGGCGGAACATTGGGGGTCGCCGTCGGGTCGCTGGCCTTCTTCCCGGCGATGGACATGGTGCGCCAAGCCTTACCGATGGTAGTGGCCTTCCTCAAGATGGCCATGGTCATCAGCATTCCACTGGTGCTGATAATCGGTGCGTATCAACTGAAAGTTGCCATGACCATGTCAGTAACAATGTTCGCGTTAATATTTGTAGACTTTTGGTTCCAACTGGCAAGATGGGTCGACAGCACAATCATCGACGTTTTGTATGGTTCGGGCTCACCACACCTATCCTTTGATCCAGTGATGGGCTTGAACACCACCACTCAAGACGCGATTCTGAACTTCGTCATGGGTTCGATGTTCATCATCCTCCCGACCTTCTGGATAGTTGCTCTCGGCTGGGCTGGAGTGCAAACAGGGACGATCCTTAACGGTCTAACCAAAGGAACCGACGCTGTAGGAAAAGCTGGCAGCGAAGGGGGACAAATGGCTCAGAAGGCAGTGAAGTCAATCGGTGGGCAGTAGCGTTGATAAAAGCTTGGTCCTTTACTGAGACCAAGCTTTTCAAGGAAGATCCCGATCAAGACCGTCAGTACGCTCGCCCCACATATTGAGAGGGCAGCCCATAACTCCGTCCCGACCATAGGGGGCTTCTTTATCCTCGGAGAACATATCAACCTTATCCAGGTCAGCTTTGGAAAGTGCGTACAGGCCGAGAGCAAGTGAAATGACCGTCAGCAGCACCGACATAAGCCAGCTTATCGAGTTGGCTAAAATGAGCGCAATTACCATGGCGAGGACTACCCGCTTAACCCAACGGACTGTCGGATTCAAGTCATGCATGCAGAAGCGCGCCACACCTCCCAGGGCCCGGCCTAAGCGGAAGGCAATCGAGTGTTTGGCGGCTGCAGTCATGATTCAATCTCCTTGCCCTATGAGAGCATCTTGCCATCAGATATACGACAGCTTTGGCATTTTCGCAAGGGGTATGGCATAAAACGCCATCACCACTCATCAGGTTCACATCCATGGCCACCCACAATGTCGTCGTTCCACAGCCAATGGAGCAGTCCATTGATGACCTAGTCAGCACGGGTCGTTACCAGAACTTCAGCGAGGTCGTGCGTGCAGGCATCCGGATGCTGCTTGAGCATGAAGCAGCTGAGGCAGCCAGACTCGAAGCGCTGCGCAACGCAACATCAGTGGGCATCATGCAGGTCGAAGCAGGCCAATACGATGAAATCGATCCGGCCAATCTGGCAGCCTACCTCAATAATCTTGGAAGACTGGCGGGCGAAAAGCATGAGTAGGGCCATGGTTCGCATGTCCCCCCAGGCATGCATCGACATCGCCGATACGCTTCGCTTCACTGAGGTGAGGCTCGGTCAGTCCGTCAGGAGTCGGTATCAAGACCTGCTACAGCAGACGTTCCTCGCCCTAGCTGAACAGCCGACGCCGGTAGACAGCAAAATGCGTGATGAGCTTTCCCCGGGCCTTCGTAGCCTGCATCTGTCATTCAACGTGCTGCAGATGACTGACGGCCGCGTGATTAGACCTCGACATATCGTGTTCTACCGAGCTGGGACAGATCAAATCGTTGAGATACTACGAGTCCTCCACGATGCTATGGAGGTCGCACAGAATTTGAAACACCTGCATCAGCAGTAAAGGGTAAATGGCTCAACAGAAAATGGGCTTGAATGGATAATGGAATGGATCACAAGGGTAAAAGCCTTACCTGAAAGGGCCCAAAAACTGAAAGGGCGTCAAGGAGTTAGTCGATGAGTTTCTTAGGGAAAATGGTCCGCCTTGCGACGGTACACCCCCCGTTCATAAACAGCATGAGCAAGGACTTTAGAGACGAAGCAAATGCAGCTTTCGCCGCAAAGCTTAAACGTAGCAAGTTATACATGATCGGGGCTAGGCCACGGACAGAGTTTGGCGATGTACGAATCGTCGACACAGTAAATGACATTGCCCGGATAGAAATTAAGTTAGCAGGAGAGACAGTTGACTGGGGCTATATTAATCTGCAAGCAAATGTACCCCTTGGGGGAGCGGTACATGCGGCCTGGGACGACCAAATAATTCAGATCGGACACAACCGTCCAGGTCCTGGTGAGAAGATGCACTCACACACCTGGTATACCCCCGATTCAGTATACTGGGAAAAATCTAGGGGGAACCCAAACTTACAAGGATTCAACAATCACGCCATTGTTTGCAACTACGACCTACTTTATGTTGGGATAGCAAACAAGCAGGATAGTTTCGAGCGACTGCTAAATAAAGCTCATCAAGGTCGTGTTGAGATCCTTACAGAAGAACAGATTCGCTACCCAACCCCATCGAATCGAGTTTCAGACGAAATCGTATTATTCTTCTTCGACATTGATCCACTTATTATTCAGACATGGGCGCCTGAGGATGAAATGGATGACATGGTTTTGGATATTAATAGCTCGCGCACTATAGCAGATGCCGAAAAAGCATTTGTTAGCCTACTGAAACCCGAGTACAACAATGTTCAATTCAAAGAGTATCCAAGAGGAAAGGATGGCCTTTACGGTTCGGGCTTCAACGTCTATCAATACGTAATATTTGAAAATTTCACTTTTAACACACCATCTGGAACGTTTAATGGCTCAAGAAACGAATTTGGGCTGGGTAGCTCCGGGCACACCATCGTCGTAGAGGGGGACAACGTGACCCTCTACCCTCCCGAATGATGGCCATCTGCCAAGAAATCCGTTCCCCTCGGAATTCGCTTTACCGTTGATGCCATCTTGGCATTAAGAGAAAAGCCCGCTCCATGCACACCCCATGGAGCACCCTATGCAACTCCTCTCCTGGTTGAGCCGCAAACCGGCTAAACCAACACCAGAAGCCTCACCACAGGGCTTCCATCTGCCGGCGAAGGCTACTGCTCTCCTGCAGAGCCCACTCCGTCAGCAGCTCCTGGAGAACATCTGGCGCCGGGCTTCGCTCTCACGAGCTCAGTTCAATACCCTCTACCTTAAACCGCTCGAGCGCTACGCTGAGCTGGTGCAGCTGCTCCCTGCCTCTGAAAACCATCACCATGCCCACCTTGGCGGACTCCTGGACCACGGCCTGGAGATCGTGGCCTATGCCCTAAAGATCCGGCAGACGCACCTTCTGCCAATAGGCGCTCCACCGGAGTCCCAATCCGCTCAAGCAGAAGCCTGGACTGCAGCGGCCGCCTACGGCGCGTTGCTACACGACTTGGGGAAGATCGCTGTTGACCTCCGCGTCGAGCTCGAAGATGGCCGCGCATGGCACCCATGGCACGGCCCGATCAACCGCCCCTACCGGTTCAAGTATGTGAAAGGTAGGGAGTACCAACTGCACGGGGCTGCTTCAGCTCTTGTGTACATGCAAGTCCTGGACACCGGAATCCTGGACTGGCTCAGCGGTTTCCCTGAATTATGGAAGCAACTGATCTACCTTCTCGCCGGCCAGTACGAGCACGCCGGCATCCTCGGCGAAATGGTGATCCAGGCGGATAAAGCTTCCGTTGCCCAGCAACTGGGAGGCAATCCTGAACGCGCGCTGGCGGCCCCAAAGCAATCGCTGCAGCGACAACTGGCCGACGGTCTGCGATTCCTGGTGCGAGAAAAACTCAAGCTCAATCAGCCAGATGGACCGGCAGATGGTTGGCTGACGCAAGATGCGCTTTGGCTGGTGAGTAAGCCAGCAGCAGACCAGCTCCGGGCATACTTGCTGACCCAGGGTATTGAGGGAGTGCCAACCTCCAATGCTCCGTTCTTCAACATGCTGCAGGACCAGGCAATCATCCAGACCAATGCCCAGGATAAGGCGATCTGGAAAGCCACCATCGATAACGGCCGCGGTTGGAAGAACAGCTTCACCTTCTTAAAGGTCTCGCCGGTACTCGTCTGGCCGAATCCGGACGAACGCCCCCCTCTATACGGTGGCAGCCTCACCCTGGACCAGGAACCGGAGACAGTCGCGCAGGCGGGCACCAGTGCGGAAACCGTCTGTGCGGTACCGGATGAGCCAGTCGCCCCCTCGGGCGATGCAACTCAACCGCCGGCACGACCTCGAGCCCTAGTCCAGCCAACTCCAACCGAAGGGATCCGATCATCTGAGCGCGAAGAATTACTGTCACTGTATAGTAATATCACTGCGCCATCAGAAGAGCTAAGTGCTAGCCCAGGCTCAGCAGCCGCCTCCCCTCCTCAGCAAGGACTCGAAGAGGTAGAGCCGGCTGACGATTCTCTAGCAGCCACAGCAAGGAATGCTGCAATAAAAGATGTCACCACCATGCCTACGAGTAGTTCGCTGGGAGGAGCTTTCATCGCCTGGCTCAAAGCCGGGGTCGCCTCCCACAAATTGATCATCAACGATACCAAGGCCCTGATTCACACCGTCGACGACACAGCAATGCTCGTTACCCCTGGGATCTTCAAGCGATATGTGCTTGAGCACCCGGAGCTTGAGAGGATCGTCGGTAAACCGGGGACAGCGGCCTGGCAGCATGTACAACGCGCATTTGAGAAAGAGAAGAGCCACCAGAAAACCAGCAAGCAGCTGAACATCTGGACCTACGATGTAGTAGGCCCACGGAAGACCACGCAGCTGAGGGGCTACTTGCTTCTTGATCCGAAGCTGATCTTTGCTGAGCAGCCCCTGAACAACCCAAGCTTGCGACGAGTGACGGAAGGGGCCGCTGAATGACGCCCCAGAAATTGCTCCGGGAATACCTCGTCGATCACGACCTCCGGCCTGCCAGCGCGAAAATCTACGGCGCGGCAATGAAGAAGCTGGAAAAGAACTTCGGTAACGCTGTTGATGTGGAGACCATCGATCGACGGGACGTCCTTGCCTTAAGGAACAAGCTGATTGAAGGAGGTCTGTCGAAGCGCAGCTGGAACACTTACTCCAATCACCTCCGAACAATATGGGGGTACGGCATCGAGTACGGGATTCTTCCCAACACCGATGTGAACCCATTCAAGAAGACGACGGTAATTGCACCGAAGCGACAGAGCAAAATCATTGCCGGCGAAGCGATCGTCCGTGCAAGGCGGTGGCTCAGAAGTCTTGCTGACCAGGAGGAGTCGACTGGGGACCGGGCCAGAATCACACCAGCGTGGTTCTGGCTGGCAACTTTCGAGATGTTCTACTACACCGGCATACGGCTGAATGCACTGCTATGCATCCGGCTCAAGGATGTGGACTGGGATCGACGGCTGGTTCTCGTCCGCGGCGAAACCGAAAAAACACACCGCGAGTTTCGCATTCCCATCATGGATGGGCTAGCGCCGCACATTCAGCGCCTCGTCGATGAAGCTCGTCGAGCGGGCTTTGCCGCCGATGACCAGCTGTTCAACGTCAATCGTTTCTCCCGCCATTACAAGCGGCATGAAATGAACTCGGACCAGGTCGAGGCGATGTACAAGAAGCTGATCATCAGGCTCGGGGTGCGGATGACTCCGCACCGGTTCAGGCACACGCTTGCAACCGATCTGATGAAGCAGCCGGAAAGAAACATCCACCTGACCAAGAACCTGCTGAACCATTCGAACATCGCAACCACTATGAGCTACATCGAAGCCGACTATGACCACATGCGAGACGTACTGCACGAGCGCAGCATGCAGCAGGGGGCATTGAGGCTTGTACGTCGGGTGGATGAATGTAGTGCACCAAATTCGCGTCCTGGTGAAAGCGGTACCCGCACAGAGCCTGGTCGACGAATAACGATCGAAGAAGATGATCAAGGAGGTGGCTGCTCGGCACCAGAACGTCTGCTGATTGAGTTCAGGCAGAGCTGTGCCAGTGCTTTGCTACCGCCCGAAGATCTCTTTCAACCAAGCCTTCTGTTCAGCCTGATGGCATCGACAACAGGGTCTACACCTTTTGCTCGATCTCATTCTGCTGTCGCAGGCACTGTGTACAACGCCCGTGCCTCCCCGAAGTTCTGAACCGACGAATGGCAATGAGCCACTACATGGTTAGCTGAAGCAGGGCAGATAGCACATAACTGTTCCAGGTCACTGGTGCTAGGAAACTGGCGCCATGCCTTTGGCTGCGCGTGTTTTGGAGACGTCGCGAAGCGAGGTTTCGCGGAGGTGAGCAGCCCGCAAATCCCCTAAGTCATTGAGTTTTTTGGCCCAGGAACGAAAAAGCCCGCCATAAGTGGCGGGCTATTCCATATTGACATCACGCCGAAGCGAGCCTAAGGTTCGCTCCAGACGGCTGCAAGACTAGACATGGCTGTGGCAAGCCCCCCTCTCTAGCACTCACGAACCGCTGTGAATAATGGTGGGTC
The DNA here is from genome assembly GCF_021283165.2 of Pseudomonas soli. Classification (NCBI taxonomy): domain Bacteria; kingdom Pseudomonadati; phylum Pseudomonadota; class Gammaproteobacteria; order Pseudomonadales; family Pseudomonadaceae; genus Pseudomonas; species Pseudomonas soli. The sequence goes on along the minus strand of NZ_CP128543.1, from coordinate 1,471,905 downwards.
GTGTAGGATTCGAACCTACGACCAATTGGTTAAAAGCCAACTGCTCTACCAACTGAGCTAACGACCCGTTGGATGGCGCGTATATTACTGATTTCTCAGAAGAATTCAACACCCAATCGCAACTTTTTTCAAAAATACCGAGTGGGGTCCTCTACGCCGGCGGCCTTGAATCCATCAGCGCGCAAGCGGCAGCTGTCGCACTTGCCGCAAGCACGCCCGTCATCATCGGCCTGGTAGCAAGAAACGGTCAGACTGTAGTCCACGCCACGGGCGATACCCGCCTGGACGATCTGCGCCTTGCTCAGGTTCTGCAGTGGCGCCTGAATACGGAAGCCCTGCCCTTCCACCCCGGCCTTGGTAGCCAGGTTGGCCATGCGCTCGAAGGCCTCGACGAACTCCGGGCGGCAGTCCGGGTAGCCGGAATAGTCCACGGCGTTGACGCCGATGAAGATGTCACGAGCTTCAAGCACTTCCGCCCAGCCCAGCGCCAGAGACAGGAACACGGTGTTGCGAGCCGGCACGTAGGTGACCGGGATCCCTTCGCTCGGCGCCTCAGGCACATCGATGCTGCTGTCGGTCAGGGCCGAGCCACCGATGCCATCGAGGTTCAGGCCGATCACCTTGTGCTCGACCACGCCCAGGTCACGGGCAACCCGTGCCGCGGCGTTGAGCTCGGCGCGATGGCGCTGGCCGTAGTCGAAGCTCATGGTGTAGCACTGGTAGCCGTCGGCCTTGGCCATGGCTACCACAGTGGCCGAATCCAGGCCACCGGACAGCAGGATTACCGCGCGTTTGTCAGTCATGTCTTTCTCCTCAGCGTCCAGGTTCGTCGTTCCACAGCAGCTTGTGCAGCTGCAGCTGGAAGCGCACGGGCAGGTTGTCGGCGACGATCCAGTCGGCCAGGTCGGTGGCGCTCACCTGATGGTGGCTGGGCGAAAACAGCACTTCACCGGCGCGCTCGGCCAGGTTGTACTGGATCAGCTTGGAAACCGCCCAATCGTAGTCCTCGCGAGAACAGATGACGAACTTGACCTGATCGTTGCCGGTCAGCAGCTCGATATTCTCGTAGCGATTGCGGTGAGACTCCTCGGAGCCTGGAGTCTTGAGATCGACCACACGGCTGACCCTTGTGTCGACACCACTTATATCGAGGGCGCCACTGGTCTCCAGCGACACTTCATAACCGGCGTCGCACAGCTGTTGCAGCAGAGGCAGCGCGTTGGGCTGTGCCAATGGCTCGCCGCCGGTCACGCAAACATAGCGCGGTTTGAAGCCGGCCACCTGCTCTAGGATGGACTCGAGGGTGCGGATAGTGCCGCCATTGAATGCATAGGCACTGTCACAGTACTGGCAGCGCAGGGGGCAACCGGTCAGGCGCACGAAAACCGTGGGCAGCCCGGCCGTTCGCGTTTCACCCTGCAACGAGTAAAACACTTCGGTGATGCGTAATGTGTCTTGCATGATCGCCACGGGCGTGACAGCTGAACAGGCTGTCCGCCTCCGTCAGGCACTGTCGCGGACTCGACAAAGCGTTATCCGCGGCAGCGTGTTTACGAAAAAAGGGCCGTGATTCTAACGAAAAAACCCGCGACAAGCGCGGGTTTCTTCTTCAACGGATCGTTCAAAGCTTTTGCAGGTCGCGTTGCGCCAGTTGCGCGGCGGAAGTGCCGGGGTACTGGGTGATGACCTGCTGCAGGATACCCTTGACCTTGTCGGTGTGGCCCATGCGGCGCTCGACGTCGGCCAGCTTGTACAGCGAATCCGGCACCTTGCTGTGTTTCGGGTACTTCTGGCCGACCTCGGCGAACGCCTGGCTGGCGCCTTGCAGGTCGCCCTTGGCCAGGTTGACCTCGCCAAGCCAGTACTGGGCATTGCCGGCGTACTGACTGTTGGGGTATTTGCGCAGGAAGGCGTTGAAGGCCTGGCTGGCCTTGTCGAAGTCCTTCTGCTTGATCAGGTCGAAAGCGGCGTCGTAATACAGCTTCTCTTTCGCCGGATCGCCCGGCTCGCTGCTCGCGGCCGGTGGCTGCGCGGCATTGGCGCCGGCGGCCGCACCCGTGGCTGCGCTGTTCGCGCCACCGGTGGAAGAATTGTCTGGAGTCGCGGCAGGCGCGGCACCGCTGCTGATGCGGCGGTCGAGATCCTGGTAGCGCTCGAGGTTTTCCTGCTTCATGCGCGACACATCGTTCTGCAGCTCTTCGATGATGCCCTGCTGGCGGGAAATCTGGTCCTGCATCTGCTGCAGCTGCATGAACAGCTGGCCATTAGCAGAAGCAGGGGCCGAAGCCCCTGCTCCGGCATAGGCGCCGCTCGTGCCATAACCCGCGGGTGGATAACCACCCGCGTTGTCATCTACTACGGGAACCGCAGCCCACGCCGAAAGGGGCAGGCTGAGTGCGAGGACGGTTACAGCACGACGGCACATACGCATAGGAACTTACTTACGCAGTTCTACGCGACGGTTCTGAGCCCAGGACTGCTCGTCGTTGCCGGTGGCAACTGGACGCTCTTCGCCGTAGGAAACCAGTTCCAGTTGAGCAGGGGAAACGCCCTGCAGAACCAGGTAGCGCTGAACGGCCTTGGCACGACGCTCACCCAGAGCCATGTTGTACTCGCGGGTGCCGCGCTCGTCGGTGTTGCCTTCCAGGACAACGCGGTTGCCGTTGGACTTCAGGTCCTTGGCGTGAACGTCCAGAGCGCGCATGGCTTCTGGCTTCAGGTCCGAGCTGTCGTATTCGAAGTAGAAGGTGGTGATTGCGCGCAGGGCGGCTTCTTCGCTCAGGGAACCGTCGACAGCGCCAGTGTTGGCACCGTAGCCAGCGTTCGGATCAACAGCGCCTTCACCAGCGTTGTCGCCGCCTTTCGAGGAGCAACCTACAGCTACAGCCATGGCCAGAGCCAGCGCAGCGAATTTACCAAACTTCAGCATTTCCATCGTGAAACTCCTAATGAAACCCCAGTGTGTTAAGCAAAACGTGTTACGCCGCAATCAGTTCAGGTAAGGGGACCAGGACGGTTCTCTGACTTCGCCTTGAGCGGTAGGAAGCGGGAGCCTCACGCGGCCGTTAAGCGACACGAGCATCAAGACTCCCCGGCCCTGCTGGCGGGTGGCGTAGATTAGCATGGTGCCGTTTGGCGCAACAGTGGGAGACTCATCAAGACTGGTCTCGGAGAGAATCTTTACACTTCCACGTTGCAGGTCCTGCGCGGCCACCTTGAAGTTGGTGAAACCCTGCTGGCGATGGATCATCACCAGGGTCTTTTCGTCCGCCGAAAGTTTCGGGTTGGCGTTGTAGTTACCCACGAATGTCACGCGCTCGGCACCACCACCACCGACCGACTGTTTGTAGATCTGCGGCTTGCCGCCACGGTCGGAGGTGAAGTACAGGGTGTTGCCATCCTTGCCCCAGAACGGCTCGGTATTGATACCTGGGCCGGCGGTGACACGGCTGATCTGGCGCGAAGCCACGTTCATCACATAGATGTCCGGGTTGCCGTCTTTCGACAGCACGAACGCCAGGCGGGTGCCGTCAGGCGACCAGGCGGGAGCGCCGTTCAGGCCTTCGAAGTTGGTGATCTGCTCGCGGCGACCGGTGTCGATGTGCTGGATGAAGATGCGCGGGCGCTTCTGCTCGAACGAGACATAGGCGATACGCTTGCCATCCGGCGCGAAACGTGGCGACAGGATCGGTTCACGCGACTGCAGCAGGGTTACTGCACGGGCACCGTCGTAGTCCGAACGCTGCAGGGTGTAGCGGGTGTTATTGGTCGAGAAGCGCTCGGCGGTCACGTACAGCATGCGGGTGGAGAACGCACCCTTGATGCCGGTGAGCTTCTCGAACGACTGGTCGGCGATGTAGTGCGACATGTCGCGTAGCTGGTCGACGCCACCGGCCACGCTGCCGGTCAGGACCTGCTGCTCGGTGGCGACATTGAACAGGGCGTACTGCACCTGCAGGCGACCACCAGCCGGCACGATGCTGCCGACCATGACGTACTGGGCGCCCAGCGCTTTCCAATCACGGAAGATCACTTCGCTGGCCTGGCTTGGCTGGCTGATCATGTTCTGCCGCGGGATCGGCGCGTAGTAGCCGGAGTTGCGCAGGTCGTTGCCGATGATATCGGCCATGTCTTCCGGCAGCACGCTGCCGCCCTGGACACCGAACGGCACTACCGCAATTGGCGTTGCCCGGTCGCTACCGCTTGTGACCAGGATGTTCTTTTCCTCTGCCATCGCCATGCCTGCCACACAGCAGAGCAAGACCAGGAGTCCTCTCAGACGTTTAATCACAACGCTAGATCCTCAGGTGTAAATGTCATCTTGAATGAACGATACGGATTGAAATCGCTCGGCTTCAAGCCCTGCATCTCGGTCAACCGACCAATGTTCTTAACTGCGGCCACGGCCGAGCTATCGAACGGACCGTCACCACTGGACTTGGCCACACTCACGTTGGTGATGGTGCCGTCCGGCAGCATGTTGATCTGCAGAACTACCGTCATGCCCTTGCGCGCGGATGGCGGACGCGCCCAACCTTCGGCCGCGCGCATGCGAATCAAATCGTCGAAGTCGCCGGCCACCTGGTCACCCTGCTCGTCGGCCAGCGCCTGCTGCCGTTCGGTGGTGTCGGACAACAGCTCGGCGAGTGCCTGGGCCTTCTTGTCTTCCGCCGCCTTGCGGGCCGCTTCCTGTGCCTTTTTCTTCTGGGCGTCTGCAGCGGCCTTTTTCTTGGCCTCTTCAGCTGCCTTCTTCTTCGCGTCCTCGGCCGCCGCTTTCTTCTTGGCGTCCTCGGCTGCTTTTTTCTTCGCGTCTTCGGCGGCTTTCTTCTTCGCCTCTTCCGCGGCCTGTTTCTTGGCTTCTTCCTCGGCCTTCTTCTTGGCTTCGTCCTCAGCCTTCTTCTTGGCGATGTCGGCCTGCTGTTTCTCGGCGGCCTTTTTCGCTTCCTCGGCTTTCTTGGCCTCGGCGGCTTTCTTCTGCTCGGCGGCCTTCGCGGCGTCTTCGGCTTTCTTCGCCTCGGCGGCTTCGCGAGCCTCCTCGGCCTTTTGAGCGGCGTCGGCTTTCTTTTGTTCCGCGGCCTTCACGGCCTCCTGCTCGACCTTCTTCTGCTCCAGCTGTTCGACCTCGGTCTGGCGCGAGGCGGTTTTCTTCGCCTCCCCGGCAATCTTCTGATTGGTCTGGGTGGTCGCCTGACTCTTGGACTTGAGCTGGTACAGCGTGGCCTGGACGATAGGCTTGGAGGGCGGCAGCTCGGGCGTCATGGCAAAGCTGACGAACAGCATGCCGAACACCAGCACGTGCAGCGCAATGGCCCAGACACTGGGCCAGAAGTAGCTTTCCGAGGCGGATGGCTCTCGCTGTTGCATCAGGGCGCCTCGGTAATCAGGCCAACGTTACCGACACCGGCCTTCTGCAACCCGCCCATGGCGCCCATCACCGCACCGTAGTCGACAGCCTTGTCGCCACGGATGAAGACCTGGGTCTGCTTGCCCTGGTCACGACCGGCGGCGATGATCTTGGTCACCGCGCTGGTCATTTCCGGCAAGGTCATGGCCTTGTCCATCTGCTTGTCGGTGTCGACTTCGCTGCCGAGGTTCCAATAGTAGGTCTTGTCGGCCTTGATCGAGATGGTCAGGACCTGGACGTTGTTGTCCTGCGGCAGGGCTTCGCTGGAAACCTTGGGCAGGTCCACCTTCACGCCCTGGTTGAGCATCGGGGCGGTCACCATGAAGATAACCAGTAGCACCAGCATCACGTCGATGTAGGGCACCACGTTCATCTCGGCGACCGGCTTGCGTTTGTGGCGAACTCGGGCCATGGGTTTCTACCTGATCACTCTTCGCTGGTGTGTACTTTGCGGTGCAGGATCGCCTGGAACTCGTCGGCGAACGTGTAGTAGCGCCCGATCAGCACTTCACTGCGCGCGGCAAAACGGTTGTAGGCGATAACAGCCGGGATCGCGGCGAACAGGCCGATCGCAGTGGCGATCAGCGCCTCGGCAATGCCCGGGGCCACGGTGGCCAGGGTGGCTTGCTGGGCGCTGGCCAGGCCACGGAAGGAGTTCATGATGCCCCATACGGTACCGAACAGACCGATGTACGGGCTGGTGGAACCGACAGTGGCCAGGAACGGCAGGCTCTGCTCGAGCTTTTCTTCCTCGCGGGAGATGGCCACGCGCATGGCACGCCCTACCCCTTCCATGACCGCGTCCGGGTCGACACCTGGTTGCTGGCGCAGGCGCGAGAATTCCTTGAAGCCGGCACGGAAGACCTGCTCGACACCCGAGTCCGGGTCAGGGTTGCTGCCCGCCTGGCGGTACAGCTTGGACAGGTCGATGCCCGACCAGAAGCGCTCTTCGAAAGCGTCCAGTGCACGACGACCGGCGCGCAGCATGGTGCTGCGCTGGAAGATCATGATCCAAGAGGTCACCGAGGCTGCCACGAGGGTCAGCATTACCAGCTGAACCACGACACTGGCATTGGCGACCAGGCTCCACATGGAGGTATGGTCGACGACGTTTGCTTCCACGCTTATTCTCCTGCGTTCGATTGAGTACCCGTGCCGTCCGCCAGGAAGGCGTCGCGCAGTTCTGGGGGAATGGCCCGGGGTTTGAAAGTGTCGGCGCGCACGGCGGCCACCAGGAACTGCCCCTCGCAGAGCAGCACTTCATCCTTTGCTCGCCACACCTGCTGCACGAAGCGCAGGCTGGCACGATTCAATTCAAGTACTTGCGCGGTTACCCGCAGCTCGTCGTCCAGGCGGGCCGGCGCGTGATAGCGCGCCTCGCTGGAATGGACCACGAACAGCAAGTTGTCCTGCGCCAGCTGGGCCTGGGAGAACCCCAGGTGACGCAGCCGCTCGGTGCGTGCGCGCTCCATGAATTTGAGGTAGTTGACGTAATACACCACGCCACCGGCGTCGGTATCCTCGTAATAGACGCGACAGCGGTGTGCGAACGGTTCCAGCCCATTTTGCGCGCGCATACTCTAGTGCTTACTCCTGTGCTTGCCAATCCGCTGCGGCAACTGTTTTTGCATCGATAATGTCGTATTGCCAGCGAGCCCTGGGCATGCCAGCGGTAGGACCGCAAAAATGCCGATTCGATCTGTCATTCGTCGTCTTGCGCGGCATATTCGCCACCCTCGCAGAAACGCCCGGGAATGTTGAGGCCGAAGTGCAGGTAGGCATGCCGGGTGACCACGCGCCCACGAGGGGTGCGCATGATATAGCCTTGCTGAATAAGGTAAGGTTCGAGCACGTCTTCGATGGTGTGGCGCTCCTCGCCGATCGCCGCGGCAATATTGTCGAGCCCCACCGGACCACCGTCGAACTTCTCGATCATGGTAAGCAGTAGACGCCGGTCAGAGTGATCGAAGCCACGCTCGTCGACATCCAGCAGGTTCAACGCCATGTCCGCGACCGCCTTGGTGATCTCACCCTTGCCACGCACTTCGGCAAAGTCGCGCACCCGCCGTAGCAGGCGATTGGCGATCCGCGGGGTGCCACGCGCCCGGCGGGCGATCTCGAATGCGCCTTTGTCGTCCATGGGCAAGCCGAGGATGCCGGCCGAACGGCTGACGATGGTCGCCAGGTCCCTGTCGCTGTAGAACTCCAGGCGCTGGACGATACCGAAGCGGTCACGCAGCGGGTTGGTCAGCATCCCGGCACGCGTGGTGGCGCCGACCAAGGTAAACGGAGGTAGGTCGAGCTTGATGGAGCGCGCAGCCGGGCCCTCGCCGATCATGATATCCAGCTGGAAGTCTTCCATCGCCGGATAGAGCACCTCCTCGACCACCGGCGACAAGCGATGGATCTCGTCGATGAACAGCACGTCATGCGGCTCGAGATTGGTCAGCATCGCTGCCAGGTCACCGGGCCGCTCGAGAATCGGGCCGGAGGTGCTCTTGACCGACACGCCCATCTCGTGGGCGATAATGTTGGCCAACGTGGTCTTGCCCAGACCCGGAGGACCGAAGATCAGAGTGTGATCAAGTGATTCGCTGCGCCCGCGCGCGGCCTGGATGAACAGCGACATCTGCTCGCGCACCACCGGCTGGCCGATGTACTCGTCCAGGCTCAGCGGGCGGATCGCACGATCCTGGACCTCTTCGCGGTCGCGTCCGGAGGCGGCGATCAGGCGGTCGGTCTCGATCACTTGGTAATCATCCCTTTGAGGCTGCGACGGATCAGTTCCTCACTGCTGAGGCTGGCCTTGCCCTCGATGGCGGCAATCGCCTTGCTGGCTTCCTGCGGCTTGTAACCGAGTGACACCAGGGCGCTGACCGCATCGGCCTCGGCGTTGGAAACACTGGCCACCGGCACCGGGCCGTCGGACACCAGGGCGAACATGGCCGGCGAGGTTTCCCAGGCCTTGAAGCGGTCCTTGAGCTCGACCAACAGGCGCTCGGCAGTTTTCTTGCCCACACCGGGCACTCGCACCAGAGCCGAGGCATCCTGGGCCTGGACGCAGCGCACCAGTTCGTCGGCCTCGAGCCCCGACATCAGCGCCAGCGCCAGTTTCGGGCCAACGCCATTCAGGCGGATCAGCTCACGGAACAGCTCGCGCTCGCGCTTTTCGAAGAAGCCGTACAACAGATGAGCGTCTTCACGCACCACCAGATGGGTGTGCAGGGTGACGGTCTCGCCCAGCTTGGGCAGGCGGTACAGCGTGGTCATCGGCACTTCGAGCTCATAGCCCAGGCCGTTGACGTCGATAATCAGGTGCGGCGGCTGTTTTTCCGCCAGGGTGCCACGCAAACGTCCAATCACGTTCCGATCCTTCCTCTCGGGCGCCGGTCGAAAACCGGTCCACCCTATCAGCAAATGCGCCGGGAGAGTGCTTCACCCGGACAAAATGTGTATCACCGCATGAAGCGGTTACAGACGCAAGCGTCCGCCACGGCGCCGGGCTGTCGCCAACCCGTGGGGGATAAGGCTGGAGCGGGTATGGGCATGGCACAAGGCGATGGCCAGGGCGTCGGAGGCGTCGATCTGCGGTTTCTGGGTCAGCTTGAGCAGGTGCATGACCATCATCATCACCTGCTCCTTGTTGGCGCCGCCGGTGCCGGCCACGGCCTGCTTGACCTGGCTGGCGGTGTATTCGGCGATCTCAAGGCCCGCCTCGGCGGCGGCGACGATGGCCGCCCCCCGGGCCTGGCCAAGCTTGAGCGCCGAATCGGCGTTGCGCGCCATGAACACCCGCTCGATGCCCATGGTCACCGGCTCATGTTGGCGGATTATCTCGCTGACACCGCGAAAGACGATCTGCAGACGCTCGTGCAGCTCACCGCCGCCAGTGCGTATACAGCCCGACGCCACGTACTCGCAGCCACGGGCAGTCTGGCGGACCACGCCAAAACCGGTGATGCGCGAGCCGGGATCGATACCAAGAATGAGAGTCATAGCGCCTACAAAGGTGTGCGAATTTGCCGGCCTTATCGCGGGAAAAGCCCGCCCCCACAAAGACTACACCGCAATCTGGCGCAGGCCTTGTGGGAGCGGGCTTGCCCCGCGCTACAGCCGATAGCCGAAACGATCAGCCCAGCGTTTCCATGATCTCATCGGAGATCTGTGCGTTGGAGTAGACGTTCTGCACGTCATCCAGGTCCTCGAGCATGTCGATCAGCTTGAGCACCTTCTCCGCACCGTCCTGGTCCAGCTCGGCGCTGGTGGTCGGCTGCATCACGATCTCGGCGTCGGACGCCTTGAAGCCGGCCTCTTCCAGGGCGTTGCGCACGGCATAGAAGCTGTTGAACGAGGTGAACACGTCAAAGGAGCCGTCGTCGTTGACCACCACATCGTCGGCATCGGCCTCCATCGCGGCTTCCATCAGCGCATCCTCGTCCACGTTCAACTCGGCAGCGAAGCTGATCTGCCCCTTGCGCTCGAACAGGTAGGCCACCGAACCGTCGGTACCGAGGTTGCCGCCGCACTTGGTGAAGGCATGCCGCACGGCCGCGGCAGTACGGTTGCGGTTGTCGGTCATGGCTTCGACCATGATCGCCACGCCGCCCGGGCCGTAACCCTCGTAGCTGAGCTCTTCGACGTTGTCGCTTTCGTTGGTGCCGGCACCGCGGGCCACGGCGCGATCGATGATGTCGCGGCTCATGTTGGCACCCAGGGCCTTGTCCAGCGCCAGGCGCAGGCGCGGGTTGGACGCCGGATCACCACCACCTTGCTTGGCAGCGACGGTCAGTTCGCGGATCCACTTGGTGAAGATCTTGCCTCTCTTGGCATCCTGGCGTTCTTTGCGGTGCTTGATGTTCGCCCACTTGGAATGACCGGCCATAACGACTCCAAATCCTTGAAACAGAAACAGGTTCCGCCCCGAAGGGCGGAACGTGAAGAATCCTGCGCCTCAAGCGCGGGGGCACCCCGTTACCGGGGCACCCCGATCGATCACTCGACCTTGGTCTGCTCGCGCAGACGGATGTGCAGCTCACGCAGGGCCTTGGCGTCGACCAGGCCCGGGGCCTGGGTCATGACGCACGCGGCGCTCTGGGTTTTCGGGAAGGCGATCACTTCACGGATCGACTGCGCGCCGGTCATCAGCATGACCAGGCGGTCCAGGCCGAAGGCCAGGCCACCGTGAGGCGGTGCGCCGAACTTCAGGGCGTCGAGGAGGAAGCCGAACTTCTCTTCCTGTTCCGCCGCCTCGATACCCAGCAGGCGGAACACCGCCTGTTGCATTTCCTTGCGGTGGATACGGATCGAACCGCCGCCCAACTCGGTGCCGTTGAGCACCATGTCGTAGGCACGCGACAGCGCGGCGGCCGGATTGGCCTCCAGCTCCTCGGGGGTGCACTTCGGCGCGGTGAACGGGTGGTGCAGCGCGGTGAAGCTGCCGTCTTCGTTCTCTTCGAACATCGGGAAGTCGACGACCCACATCGGTGCCCACTGGCAGGTCAGCAGCTCGAAGTCATGACCCAGGCGGATACGCAGCGCGCCCAGGGCTTCGCTGACGATCTTGGCCTTGTCGGCGCCGAAGAACACGATGTCGCCATCGACGGCGCCAACGCGGTCGAGGATGGTGTTGAGGTTGGCCTCGGGGATGTTCTTGACGATCGGCGACTGCAGACCCTCGACACCCTTGGCGCGCTCGTTGACCTTGATGTAGGCCAGGCCCTTGGCACCGTAGATGCCGACGAACTTGGTGTACTCGTCGATCTTGCTGCGCGGCATGCTGGCGCCGCCCGGCAGGCGCAGCGCGGTGACGCGGCACTTCGGATCGTTGGCAGGGCCGGCGAAGACCTTGAAGTCGACATCCTTGAGCTGGTCGGCAACATCGATCAGTTCCAGCGGGATACGCAGGTCCGGCTTGTCGGAGCCGTAGCGGCGCATGGCCTCTTCGTAGGTCATGTGCGGGAAGTCACCGAACTCCAGGTCCAGGACTTCCTTGAACAGCTTGCGGATCATGCTCTCGGTGAGGCCCATGATCTCGGACTCGTCGAGGAAGCTGGTCTCGATGTCGATCTGGGTGAATTCCGGCTGGCGGTCGGCACGCAGGTCTTCGTCGCGGAAGCACTTGGCGATCTGGTAGTAGCGGTCGAAGCCGGCGACCATCAGCAGCTGCTTGAACAGCTGTGGCGACTGCGGCAGTGCAAAGAAGCTGCCGGCGTGGGTACGGCTTGGCACCAGGTAGTCACGGGCGCCTTCCGGCGTGGCGCGGGTGAGGATCGGCGTCTCGACGTCGAGGAAGCCGTTCTCGTCGAGGAAGCGACGGATGCTGCTGGTGATGCGCGAACGCAGGCGCAGCTTGTCGGCCATTTCCGGGCGACGCAGGTCGATGAAGCGGTAGCGCAGGCGGGTTTCTTCGCCCACGTCGGAGTATTCGTTCAGCGGGAACGGCGGCGTTTCCGCCTCGTTGAGCACGGTCAGCTGGTAACCGAGGATCTCGATGGCGCCGGAGGCCATGTTGGCGTTCACCGCGCCATCCGGGCGCTTGCGTACCTTGCCGGTGATCTGCACGACGTATTCGCTGCGCACACGGTCGGCGGCGGCGAAGGTTTCGGCGCGATCCGGGTCGAACACGACCTGGGCCATGCCTTCGCGGTCACGGATATCGAGGAAAATCACCCCGCCGTGGTCGCGGCGACGATGGACCCAGCCGCAGAGGGTGACTTCCTGGCCGTCCAGGGACTCGTTCAGTTGGCCGCAATAATGGCTGCGCATCATGGTCGTGGTTTCGCTTCTCGTGATTCGTATGTTCGGTGGAGGTCTTGGCCGCCCAAGGGGCTAATACTGCAAGACCTGGTCGGTGCAATTCAACTCAGTCGGCCTTGTCGCCGCCTGCCAGATTCTTTTTTGCCCCGGTCTTGAAGTCGGTCTCGTACCAGCCGTTGCCGCTCAGGCGGAAGCCGGGGACCGACAGCTGCTTCTTCAATGCCGGCGCCTGGCATGCCGGGCAATCGGTCAGCGGCGCGGCACTGATCTTCTGCAACACCTCCATGCGGTGTTCGCAGGATGCACATTGATAGTCGTAAAGGGGCATGGCGTCTCTCGTCAACCACATCGCACGCTGCCCAAGGCAGCAAAGAGCGGGATTATATATGGTTAAGGAGTGCTGTGCAGCCCGGCGATCAGTGTACGTCCCGCCCCTCCTGCAACCAGGTGACGCAGATCACCCGGACCAACCCACTGAAATTCCTTACCCCGCCATGGCGCAGGTGCACCTCGCGGTCCACATAGGACAGCACCGCGCTCACCGAACAGCGGTTGGCCTGGGCGATGCGCTCCAGGATGCGCCAGTACACCACCTCCAGACGCAGGCAGGTGGCGAAACCGTTGAGCCGCACCGAGCGTGACACAGGCCCCGCCTGCGCCATGTCGAAGTCCCGCCTGAACGGATCGACCCGGGGGCTGCCCGCACCCTGCCTGTGCCTCGCATTGCCGTCGATACCACGCATCGGATTGTCCACCGCACCGCTCCATCATCTCGAAACCACACCCCCGCCCGCCTTGCGAACGGATCCATGTGTTTCATGAAGCGCCACCCGATCATGCCGATAGCAGCGGCAAAGCCTTCCCCGCAAACGCGCAGGCCCGATACCTATGAAGGCATCGGGCCTGGCTTAGTTGGACCAAACGACGGTCAAGCGGTAATCAGTTCCCGTCGAGCAGGACGCGCAGCATCCATGCCGTTTTTTCGTGCACCTGCATGCGCTGGGTCAGCAGGTCGGCGGTCGGCTCGTCGCTGACCTTGTCCACCACCGGGAAGATGCTGCGAGCGGTACGCACCACGGCCTCCTGCCCCTGCACCAACTGGCGGATCATCTCTTCGGCAGGCGGCACGCCCTCCTCTTCCTTGATCGAAGAGTGGCGAGCATAAAAGGCATAGGAACCCGGCGCCGGGAAGCCCAGGGCACGGATACGCTCGGCGATCGAATCGACCGCCAGGGCAAGCTCGTTGTATTGCTCCTCGAACATCAGGTGCAGGGTGCGGAACGACGGACCGGTGACGTTCCAATGGAAGTTGTGGGTTTTCAGATACAGCACATAGGTATCCGACAACAGGCGGGACAAGCCATCGACGATGGACTTGCGATCTTCTTCACTGATACCGATATCGATTGCCATGAAGCTCCCCTTTCCATAAGGCTTGATCATCAAGCGGGCAGCAAACACTCTAACAAGAGTTGGTTACCGGCGCATGCGGCACAAGGCTGCACTGACAGCCGTCGGCGCCAATCGGTTTGAGAAGCCCCCGCCTTTGCTGTTAAATAGGCAGTGTGCCACCCGTGCGGATTGTCAGTGCCGGGTGCATAGGCTGGCCCGTCACGTTTTCGCGCCTACAGTTCACGCGCACCGTGCGACCAGCTCATCCTGTGATCGGCCTTATCAACGTGAGCCAAACCCAATGTTCAAGATCGTCCATCTGGTGACGGGCGTGGCGGCTTTGCTGCTATCGCTCATACCCACCTTGAAAACTGACGCGACACCCTTCCTGCAGCAACCCGAGGCCGTCTACCTGGCGCTGCTCGGCCTGCTCAACCTGGTGATTGCCCCGGTACTGCCACAGTACTACAAAGGCATGCGCCAGCAGCTGCAACACGCCACCAGCATCCTGCTGGTCGTGGCCGTGGTCCTGCAGACCCTCACCCTGCTGGCCCGGCCGGAGCTTGGCAACCTGCCAGCACTGGCCTGTGCCTTCCTCGCCAGCGTGCTGCACCTGGTGGCTGGCTTCGTTCGCGGCACGCGAAAGGCCCGCGCCAGCCAGGGTAATCCCACGGAGGCCGGCCAGCGCGATACCGGCACAGTGAAGTGGTTCAACACCTCCAAGGGCTTCGGGTTCATCTCCCGCGACTCCGGTGACGATATCTTCGTGCACTTTCGCGCCATCCGCGGCGAGGGCCACCGGGTGCTGGTCGAAGGCCAGCGCGTGGAGTTCTCGGTGATGCACCGCGACAAAGGCCTGCAGGCCGAAGACGTGGTCGCCGTCGCGCGCCGCTGAACCCGTGCCGCCGCCGTGCTCAATAGTGAGGCGGCGGCGCTTCTTCTTCCCCGCCGCCCTGCTGGCCAGCCATCTCCTCGTAGCGTTTGATCAGCTCCGCCACCTGCAATTGCAGGCGCTCGATCACTCGACTCTGCTCGACAATCACATCATTTAGCGCTTGCAAGCTGTCATCCTGAAACGCCTGGCGGGTCTCCAGCTCGATCATGCGCATTTCCAGTTCCTGCGACATCCTCAAGCCTCCTTGAAGCTCTCACCCAGCAGCGCACGCACTTGCTGGCGAATATCATCGAGCTGCTCCTGGGTGTAGCCGATGGCCGCCACCTTGCCCCAGACCGGGGCGGGCCAGGCGGCATCACCACGGTGGCGCACGATCACATGCATATGCAGCTGGCTGACCACATTGCCCAGGGCTGCGACGTTCATCTTGTCGGCGGCAAAGGCATCCTTCAACGCCTCGGCCAGGGCGCTCGTCTCGACCCACAACTGCTGCTGATCCGCTTCCTCGAGCTCGAACACTTCAGTGATATCGGCGCGACGCGGCACCAGGATGAACCACGGGTAGTTGGCATCCTTGCTCAGCAGCAGGCGGCACAGCGGCAGGTCGCCCAATACCAGGGAATCCTCCTGCAGACGCGAATCGAGAGTGAACACGGCAAACCTCCTTACTAGCGATACAGCCCTTCCAACCGGCCGGGCACAGGGGCGCAAGGATACTCTGCTTCGGCATCTGCCACACCCGCCGACGCCGATTCGAACCATTTGTAGCACGCGAATGACAACATCGACGCCCCGCTTCGGTAACACAGCGCTACTTTTCGCACCAAAATGATGCCGCTCGTCAGACCTCCACCACACATCCGTCACATAAAACAGCCAGGATAAACAATCGTCGGTAACACCTTGACTTGGAAGGCAGCTTCACACACATACGCCAGAGACCGCCGTGAACTGCCACCGAAGCGGTCGCAGCCCGTGTTTTCGGAGGTTTTCCGGCTACAGGCAGGGTCTTTGTGAAAATTTCATCAAAGGTTCGTGATTTTGAGCATGCTTGTTGCATTCGTTACACGCCAAGTCGGCACGCTACCTGCACTGCAGGGTGAATGCGACAAATAACAACAGCGGCATCGGATAAACCAGGGAGTTTCACAAGCCGTACTTTGTATTTATACAAACATGACGGTTTCGAGACAGCGCTGGCGTTGTACGCCTCTATAAAACGGGCGTGATTTGCGACATGGAGACAACTGACAGCGACATGGCCATAAAGTTACCGAAAGGTTGTTTCTGCCCATATCGCCAAGAATAGTCCGCGTGATATACATTTTCGCCGACATAACAAGAAAGAGCCGGCCCTATAACTAAAACACTTGGGTGCGGCGGTACTCTTCCTAAAAACCAAAGGAGCAAATCACGATGCGCGTGATGAAGTGGAGCATGATCGCCCTGGCCGTAGCGGCAGGGACTTCGCAGATGGCTGTCGCCTCTTCGCAGGATGAGTCGAAAGGTTTCGTAGAAGACAGCAAGCTGAACGTCAAGATGCGTAACCTGTACTTCAGCCGTGACTATCGCAACACCGAGTCGGCCGGCAACAAACTCGCCGGCCTGCGCCACGACCAGCGCGAATGGGGTCAAGGCTTCATCGGCACCTTCGAGTCGGGCTTCACCCAAGGCACCGTGGGTGTAGGCGTCGACGCCATCGGCCTGCTGGGCATCAAGCTTGACAGCGGCCGCGGCTACTCGGGCACCGGCCTATTCCCTACCGGATCCGACCAGCGCTCCCAGGATGACTACTCCAAGGGTGGCGCCGCCGTTAAATTCCGTATTTCCGACACCGTCCTGAAGGTCGGCGACCAATTTACCGCCCTGCCGGTGTTCGCCACCGATGACAGCCGCCTGCTGCCCGAAACCGCGCAAGGCGCATTGCTCACCAGCAATGAAATCAAAGGCCTGACCCTGCATGCGGGCCGCTTCAAGAGCATGAGAGCCCAAGCGGAAACCGACCGCGACAGTATCAGTGACGGTCTGGGTCGCCGCGGCCTGAAGGAAGCAGACGTCTTCGGTGGCTCCTACGCCTTCACCGACAGCCTGTCGACCAGCCTCTATTACTCCAAGGTCGAAGACTACTGGCGCAAGTACTACGCCAATGTCAACTGGGCATTGCCGATCTCGGACAAGCAAGGCCTGGTGTTCGACTTCAACATCTATGACACCAAAGGCGAAGGCGACAACCTGTACCGCGCCACCGCCGACGGCGACAAACTCGACAACCGCGCCTACAGCTTCTCCGGTGCGTACAATATCGGTGCCCACACCTTTACCCTGGCTTACCAGAAAGTCACCGGTGATGGCGAATATGCCTATGGCATCGACGGTGGCGGCAGTATCTTCCTGGCCAACTCGGTAGCCCGTTCGGACTTCAACGCCGAAGGCGAAAAATCCTGGCAGGTCCGCTACGACCTGAACTTCGCCGAGTTCGGCGTACCAGGCCTGACCTTCATGACCCGCTACGTCCGCGGCACCGGCGCCCACACTGCCGACACCAACGACGGCAAGGAATGGGAACGCGACGTGGACATCAAGTACGTCCTGCAGGAAGGCCCGGCCAAGGATCTGAGCTTCCGTGTCCGCCAGGCTACCTATCGTTCCTCCGACGCGGTCTACTCCAACTCGCTGGACGAACTGCGCCTGATCGTCGAGTACCCACTGAGCATCCTGTAAACCCAGGTTTGCGACGCCCCAAGATGAAGAAGCCCGGCGATCGCCGGGCTTTTTCTTGGCTGACAGAACCGCGCCAGTGCTGCATTCTGTACGCTTTCGTTTCGCCCCCGTACAATGCGGGGTCATTTCACATTCAGGCAATCGACACGGCTCACCATGCGCACCAGTCAATATTTGCTCGCCACCCAGAAAGAAACCCCGGCCGATGCAGTGGTCATCAGCCACCAGCTCATGCTGCGTGCCGGCATGATCCGCAAGCTGGCCTCCGGCCTGTACACCTGGTTGCCAATGGGCCTGCGGGTAATGCGCAAGGTCGAAGCCGTGGTACGCGAGGAAATGACCGCCGCCGGCGCCCTCGAGGTGCTGATGCCGAGCATCCAGCCGGCTGAACTGTGGCAGGAATCCGGCCGCTGGGAGCAGTACGGCCCCGAGCTGCTGCGCCTGAAAGACCGCCACCAGCGCGAATTCTGCGTCGGCCCGACCCACGAAGAGGTCATTACCGACCTTGCGCGCAACGAGCTGTCCAGCTACAAGCAGCTGCCGCTGAACATGTTCCAGATCCAGACCAAGTTCCGCGACGAGATCCGTCCGCGCTTCGGCCTGATGCGCGGCCGCGAGTTCATCATGAAGGACGCCTACTCCTTCCATGCCGACCAGGCTTCCCTGCAGGAAACCTACGACCGCATGCACCTGGCGTACTCCAACATCTTCACCCGCCTGGGCCTGGACTTCCGTCCGGTGCAGGCCGACACCGGTTCGATCGGTGGCAGCTACTCCCACGAATTCCACGTGCTCGCCTCCTCCGGTGAAGACGACGTGATCTTCAGCGACAGCTCCGATTACGCCGCCAACATCGAGAAAGCCGAAGCCATTCCCCGCGAAACCGTGCGCCCGGCGCCGACTGAAGAGTTGCGCCTGGTCGACACCCCGAACGCCAAGACCATCGCGCAACTGGTGGAAAACTTCGGCCTGGCGATCGAGAAAACCGTAAAAACCCTGATCGTGCACGGTGCCGAGGAAGGCAAGCTGGTCGCGCTGATCGTCCGTGGCGACCACGAGCTCAACGAAATCAAGGCCACCAAGCTGGAGCAGGTCGCCGACCCGCTGGTGATGGCCACCGACGCCGAGCTGCGTGCCGCCATCGGTGCCGGCGCAGGCTCCCTCGGCCCGCTGAATCTGCCGCTGGAGTGCATCATCGACCGCTCGGTCGCCCTGATGAGCGACTTCGGCATCGGCGCCAACATCGACGACAAGCACTACTTCGGCGTGAACTGGGAACGCGACCTGCCGGTTCCACAGGTCGCTGACCTGCGCAACGTGGTCGAGGGCGACCCGAGCCCGGACGGCCAGGGTACCCTGGTGATCAAGCGCGGCATCGAAGTCGGCCACATCTTCCAGCTCGGCACCAAGTACAGCGAAGCACTCAAGTGCCAGGTGCTGGGTGAGAACGGCAAGCCTGTAGTCCTGTCGATGGGTTGCTACGGCATCGGCGTGTCCCGCGTGGTCGCCGCCGCCATCGAGCAAAACCACGACGACAAGGGCATCATCTGGAATGACGCCCTGGCCCCGTTCCAGATCGCCCTGGTGCCGCTGCGCTACGAAACCGATGTGGTCCGTGAGGCTACCGACAAGCTTTACGCCGAACTGACCGCCGCAGGTTTCGAAGTCCTGCTGGACGACCGCGACAAGAAGACCAGCCCCGGCATCAAGTTCGCCGACATGGAGCTGATCGGCATCCCACACCGCATCGTCGTCAGCGACCGCGGCCTGGCCGATGGCAACCTGGAGTACAAGCACCGCACCGAGTCGGAGGCCCAGGCACTGCCGCTCAATGAAGTGCTGACCTTCCTGCAGGCCCGCATCCGCCGCTGATAACCCGTTACGCGAGTGATCATGTCCAAGCGAAGTACCTACACCCTGGGGGGCGCCGCACTGTGCGGCGCCCTGCTCCTCGGCGGCTGCGCCAACCAGATGTCCCAGCGCAGCGATCATGAGGAGCGCGTCGAGCGCAAACTGCTCGAGCACAGTCTGCAGATCGATGTCGGCGAGCCGAAGGTGATGGAGCTTCCGCAGCGGCGCGTGCGCATTCATGAGCTCAAGCGTTTCGAAGTCACCGAGTTCGAAGTCACCCGCCGCTACGACCGCTACACCCCTTACCAACCCTGGCGGGAGATCTACGAGATCCCGCTGGGCGCGGTGGCTGTGGTGGCGGGCATCAGCGCCAACGTGGCCAATGTGTTCGCTTTGGGCAACCTGCCGGACAGCATCACCCACGACTGGCTCAGCTATGGCGTGGCGGGCGTCAACCCGTTCATGAACGTACCGTCCAACGGCCGTGCCCAGCAGAACCTGGCGGGCATCGACGAAGTCGAGAAAGGTAAGCGCGAAGAGTCCATCAGCCTGCCGTGGAACGAGCGCCTGGTCGAGGTCAAGGCTGGCAAGATGACCCACGAGCTGACCACCGACAAGCATGGCGTACTGCGCCTGAACCTGCTCGACAGCCCGTTCTCCGAGCAGAACCTCAACCATATCGGCACCCTGCACCTGCAGGTGGTGGATGAGGAAAACCAGGTACGAGGCGATGCCAGCTTGCTGGTCAGCGGCAATTTGCGTGGCAAGTTGCTCGAGGCCCACGAGCTGATTTTCGATGACCTCGAGGACGACGATGTCGGCCAGTGGGTACATCGGGTCAAGCGCCTGTCGGAACTGGGCCTGGAAGAAGAGGCCAGCGAACTCGAACAGAGCCTGATCGAACTGACGCGCAACGATCCTGAGCTGCAGCAGGAGTTTCTGCAGGCACTGACAAAGGCCACCGGGCGACTGGTTGCCGATCCGGGCGTGCAGTAAAACGAGAAGGGGCCGCTTGTGCGGCCCCTTCTTCTTTATATGTCCCGAAACAACTCCAACTGCTCAAGCGCCCCACGCAGGTCCCGCAGCCTCACCCCTACTCCCAGCAACCGCACCGGCTTGCCACCTCGGGCAAACGCCTGGCTGAGCAACTGCCGGTAGCTCTCCAGGTCTCGCCCCGCCCCCGCCTGCTCCAGCGTGGTCTGGCTGAAGTCATGGAACTTGACCTTGACGAAAGGCTTGTCGGGCCGATAGCTGCTATCCATGCGCGCAATCCGCTCATTCAGACTGGCGAGCAGGTCAGGCAGCTTCTCCAGGCAACTGCTCAGGTCAGGCAAGTCATGGTCGTAGGTGTTCTCGACACTGACCGACTGCCGCCGACTGTCGTTGTGCACCGCACGCTCGTCGATCCCTCGCGCCAGCCCCCACAAGCGCTCGCCGAAGCTGCCAAATTCGCGCACCAGCGCCAGCCTCGACCAGTCGCGCAATGACAGGCAAGTATCGATCCCCAATCGCGAAAGCTTATCCGCCGTCACCTTGCCAACGCCATGCAAGCGGGCAACCGGCAAAGCCGCGACAAATTCCTCCACTTGGTCAGGGGTAATGACGAACAATCCATTGGGCTTGCGCCAATCGCTGGCGATCTTGGCCAGGAACTTGTTCGGCGCCACGCCTGCGGACACCGTGATATGCAGTTGTTGGGCGACCCGACGACGAATGTCCTCGGCAATCCGCGTGGCGCTGCCGGCAAACCATTGGCTGTCACTGACATCCAGGTAAGCCTCGTCCAGCGACAGCGGTTCGATCAGCTCGGTGTAGTCCCGGAAGATCGCGTGAATCTCGCGGGACGCCTCACGGTAAGCCTCGAAACGCGGCTTGACGATTTCCAGGTCGGGGCACAGTTTCATGGCATGCCCCGATGCCATCGCCGAACGCACGCCATAGGCGCGCGCCTCGTAGTTGCAGGTGGCGATCACGCCACGCTGACCTGGCTGCCCACCCACCGCCATGGGGCGACCGACCAGGCGCGGGTCATCGCGCATCTCGATGGCGGCGTAGAAGCAGTCACAATCAATGTGGATGATCTTGCGCAAGGACATGGATGACAGCCACTACTGTAAATTCATACAGATATTACCGTACCGCCAACGGACGAGACAGCCTGGACCGGACAATCGGCCTGCAAGCCCCGTCGCCACTGCGCTGCGGCGCGATCTGGCACGCTAAGGGTTTGAACGAAAAAGGTTTTTCTTGAGGAAATGCTTGACAGGCAAGGGAAAATCCGTAGAATTCGATCTCACAGGCGCGGGATGGAGCAGCCTGGTAGCTCGTCGGGCTCATAACCCGAAGGTCGTCGGTTCAAATCCGGCTCCCGCAACCAGATTCAAGAAAAGGCCACTGTTCATACAGTGGCCTTTTTTATTGCCTCTATATTCACACCGAAAGAAAAACCCACGAAAAATCAAGTAGTAACGCTTGACAGCGGTTGGGAAATCCGTAGAATTCGATTCCACAGGCGCGGGATGGAGCAGCCTGGTAGCTCGTCGGGCTCATAACCCGAAGGTCGTCGGTTCAAATCCGGCTCCCGCAACCAGATTCAAGAAAAGGCCACTGTTCACGCAGTGGCCTTTTTTATTGGCCGCAGTTTTCCAATCGCAACCAAAGTCATATCAAGCCTTGACAAGCCATGGCAAATGCGTAGAATTCGCCCCTCTGACGCGGGATGGAGCAGCCTGGTAGCTCGTCGGGCTCATAACCCGAAGGTCGTCGGTTCAAATCCGGCTCCCGCAACCATATTCGTCAGAACAAACCCCGCCTGTCGCAAGACAGTGCGGGGTTTGTTGCATTCAGCCCCTACCCTTTCGATTCCTCCTCGCCAAGCCCTGGTTCCAGCCCTTGTAGACGGCTGAATGAACTATCTTTAACTATCCTGAAACAGATTAAGCCGCCGGCGCGGAGTAATATTCGGATACGTTTTTCCAAAGGGACTTTCACTTGGCCGCACCTTGCCTTCACCTCGCGCGCTGCGCACGAGGCACTCCATGACCGCCCCCACTCCCGAGCCCCAGGCACCGTTGACCACGGCCTTGCCGGCGGCGGCGCAGCGCCTGCCCTGGCTGGAACGCCTGAGCAAGTACCGTCAGCCGCTGGGTTTGGCGCTGACATTGCTGTTGTTCGCCATGGGCCTGATTGCCTGCCGCCATCTGTTGAGCGAACTGGATATCTACGCCCTGCATGATGCGATGCTCAGCGTACCGACCCAGTCGCTGCTCGGCGCGCTGCTGGCCACGCTGGTCGGCTTCGTGATCCTGCTCGGTTACGAATGGTCGGCCAGCCGCTATGCCGCCGTGCAACTACCACCCCGCACTCTGGTGCTCGGTGGCTTCAGCGCCTTCGCCATTGGCAACGCGATAGGCCTGTCGATGCTGTCGGGTGGCTCGGTGCGTTATCGCCTCTATGCCCGTCAAGGCTTGGGCGCCGCAGAGGTCGCGCGCATGACGGTGTTCGCCAGCCTTTCGCTGGGCTGCGCGCTGCCGCCGCTGGCGGCACTGGCCACCCTGAGCGACCTGCCGGCAGCGGCAACGGCGCTGCGCTTGCCTGCGCCGCTGCTGGGCGGGATTGCCATCGCCGTGCTGGTCGCGGCGGTCGCCCTGGTCATGGGCCTGTACCGCCGTCGCCTGCCTGAGCAGCCGCTGGCCGACAACCTGCTGGTGCAGTTCGGGCGCCGCACCCTGCGCCTGCCAGGCGCGCGCCTGACTGCGTTGCAACTGCTGATCACCGCCCTGGATGTCGCCGCCGCGGCCACCGTGCTTTATTTGCTGCTGCCCGAAGCCCCACCCTTTGGCGCGTTCGTGTTGGTCTACCTGCTTGCCCTCGCCGCCGGGGTGCTGAGCCACGTGCCGGGTGGCGTCGGGGTGTTCGAGGCGATCCTGCTGGCCGCGTTCGCCAACCAGCTGGGCGCGGCGCCACTGGCGGCCGCCCTGCTGTTGTACCGGCTGATCTACGTGGTGCTGCCGTTGCTCGTGGCCTGCGTACTGCTGCTGGCCAACGAAGCCCGCCGGCTGATGGTCGCCCAGCAGGCGATCCGCGCAGCCTCGGGCCTGGCCGCGCCGGTGCTGGCGATCCTGGTGTTCCTTTCCGGCGTGGTGCTGCTGTTCTCCGGCGCTACCCCGGAGATCGACAGCCGTCTGGAGCACATGGGCTTCCTGATCCCACACCGCCTGATCGATGCCTCGCACTTCGGCGCCAGCCTGATCGGCGTGCTCTGCCTGCTGCTCGCCCAGGGCCTGCGCCGGCGCCTGTCGGCTGCCTGGCTGCTGACCACCGTGCTGCTGCTGGTGGGCGCGGTGCTGTCGCTGCTCAAGGGCTTCGACTGGGAAGAAGCCAGCCTGATGTGCTTCACCGCTGCTCTGCTCGCCCTGTTCCGCCGCTCGTTCTACCGTCCCAGCCGCCTGCTGGAGCTGCCGTTCTCGCCGGTGTACCTGGTGGCCAGCGCCTGCGTGGTCGGCGCCTCGGTATGGCTGCTGCTGTTCGCCTACCAGGACGTGCCCTACACCCACAAGCTGTGGTGGCAGTTCACCCTTGATGCCGATGCGCCGCGGGGCTTGCGCGCCGCGCTGGGCAGCGCCGTGCTGCTGGTGATCGTCGCCCTGACCTGGCTGCTGCGCACCGCCCGGCCCGTGATCCATCTGCCCAGCGAAGACGAGCTGCAGCGCGCCAATCGCATCCTGCTCGCCTCCGACCAGCCCGATGGCGGGCTGGCCCTGACCGGTGACAAGGCGCTGCTGTTCCACCCCAACGACAACGCCTTCCTGATGTATGCCCGTCGCGGCCGCAGCCTGGTAGCCCTGTACGACCCGATCGGCCCGGCCCAGGAACGCGCCGAAATGATCTGGCAGTTCCGCGACCTGTGCGACCTGCACCATGCCCGCCCGGTGTTCTACCAGGTGCGTGCGGAGAACCTGCCTTTCTACATGGACATCGGCCTGACCGCGATCAAGCTCGGCGAGGAAGCGCGGGTCGACCTGCGCCGCTTCGATATCGATGCCAAGGGCAAGGAGATGAAGGACCTGCGCTACACCTGGAACCGCGGCGGCCGCGACGGCCTGGCCCTGGAGATCCATGAGCCTGGTCACGCCCCGCTGGAGGCACTCAAGGAGATCTCCGACGCTTGGCTGAGCGGCAAGAACGTGCGCGAAAAAGGTTTCTCCCTCGGCCGCTTCAGCCCCGAGTACCTGCAGCATTTCCGTATCGCGCTGATCCGCTTCCAGGGCCGCCCGGTGGCCTTCGCCAACCTGCTGGAGACCCACAGCAACGAGCTGGCCAGCCTCGACCTGATGCGCGCGCATCCGGAAGCTCCGAAGCTGACCATGGAGTTCATGATGGTCGGTCTGATCCTGCACTACAAAAGCCACGACTACGGCCGCTTCAGCCTGGGCATGGTCCCCCTTTCAGGCTTGCAGCCGCGGCGTGGCGCCCCCTTGACCCAGCGCCTGGGCTCGATGGTGTTCCAGCGCGGCGAACAGCTCTACAACTTCCAGGGCCTGCGGCGCTTCAAGGACAAGTTCCAGCCGGACTGGGAACCCCGCTACATGGCCGTGCCAGCCGGGCTCGACCCGTTGGTGGCACTGGCTGACACCGCCGCCCTGATCGCTGGCGGCCTGACTGGATTGGTGAAACGTTGATGATCCGACGCTATTGGCTGTACGTACTGATTCCTCTGTTGCTGGCCGTGCTGGCCGGTGGCGCGGCCTTCTGGCTGTGGACCCGCCCGGCCCCCGAGGCACGTCTGGAGCACCTCACGCTCGACGACGGCAGCGCCCTGACCCGCGCCACTCCCGGCGTGCATGCCAAGGCCTGGGTGGCCATCGGCGTGCCCCAGGACCAGGCCCTGACCGACAAGCAACTGCTCGACCTCAGCCAGGCCGGCGAGGCCCAGCTGGTGCAGGTGGTCCTGCCGCCGGCCGACTGCGCCAAGCAGCAGGCCGCGATGGACCAGGCCCTCGCTCGACTGGCCGACAAACCGACCCTGGTTGCCGGTATCGGCCCAGGCGCCGCCCAGGCCTGGCGCTGGCTGGCCGCGCAAGGCGACGACAAGGCACGAGCCATCTCGGTGGATTTCACCGTCGAGCAGCCCGGCTGCCAGGCCGCCTTGCCCAAGTCCGCCGCCCATGGCCACTGGAATGTGGCCTGGAACGACAACCCGGATGACGCCAGCGCCGCCTTCGTGCGCGACCAGGCCAACGCCGAGACCAGCATCGCCGACTACGACATCCACCTGCCCCAGGTACTCAAGGCGCAGTTGACCCAGGCCCTGGTCGGTCACGATGGCAACGCCCTGGCCATCCCGGTGGTGGAAGTCCCGGCCGGGCAGACCACCGACACCGTCACCCTGTTCCTTTCCGGCGACGGCGGCTGGCGCGACCTGGACCGCGATGTAGCGGGCGAGATGGCCAAGCTTGGCTACCCGGTGGTCGGCATCGACACCCTGCGCTATTACTGGCAGCACAAGACCCCGGAGCAAAGCGCCGCCGATCTCTCCGAGCTGATGCAGCACTACCGCCAGAAATGGGGTACCAAGCGTTTCGTGCTGACCGGCTACTCGTTCGGCGCCGACGTGCTGCCGGCTATCTATAACCGCCTGTCCGCAGACGACCAGAAGCGCATCGATGCGGTGATCCTGCTGGCATTCGCCCGCAGTGGCAGTTTCGAGATCGAGGTGGAAGGCTGGCTCGGCAAGGAAGGCCAGGAAGCCCCAACCGGGCCGGAGATGGCCAGGTTGCCGGCGGCGAAGGTGGTGTGCATCTATGGCGTGGAAGAGACTGACGAGAGCGGCTGCACCGACAAGACCGCCGTGGGTGAGCGCATGAAACTGCCTGGCGGCCACCACTTCGACGAAAACTACCCGGCGCTGGCCAAGCGTCTGATCGGTGAGATCGAGACCCGCCAGGGAAAGGCCAACGTCGCTGAGAAATGATAGGGAAAGGGGCCGCTTTACGGCCCATCGCGGGGCAAGCCCGCTCCCACAAGGATCACACAAGCCTTGTGGGAGCGGGCTTGCCCCGCGTTGTTTGTGCCATCAGATCTCGACCTGCGTCCCCAACTCGATCACCCGATTGAGTGGCAGGTTGAAGAACCGCAGGTTGCCGTTGGCATTCTTCAGCAGGAACGCGAACAGGTTCCCGCGCCAGCGCGACATCCCCTCCAGGCGCGAGGCGATCACCGTCTCCCGGCTGAGGAAATAGGTGGTGCGCATCGGGCTGAAGTCCAGCTCATCCAGGTGACACAACTTCAGCGCCGCCGGTACGTCCGGTTCGTCCATGAAGCCAAAGTGCAGCAGCACCCGGAAGAACCCGTCACCATAGGCCTCCACCTCGAAACGCTCATGCTCCGGCACCCGCGGCCGGTCCTCGCTGACCACCGTCAGCAGCACCACCTGGCTGTGCAGCACCTGGTTATGCAGCATGTTGTGCAGCAGCGCGTGGGGAACGGCATCGGAGCGCGCGGTCAGGAACACCGCAGTGCCCTCGACCCGATGCGGCGGCTGCACGCGGATGCTGCTGATGAACAGCGGCAACGGCAACGCGCCTTCATCGATGCGTTCGACCAGGATCTGCTTGCCACGCTTCCAGGTACTCATCAACACGAACAGCACGATACCCGCCAGTACCGGGAAAGCGCCGCCCTGCACGATCTTCGGCACGTTGGCGGCGAAGAACAGCCCGTCGACGAACAGGAAGCCCAGCAGCAGCGGTACCGCCAATACCGGCGGCCACTTCCACAGCAGCAGCATGACCGCCGAGACCAGGATGGTGGTCATCAGCATGGTGCCGGTCACTGCCACGCCGTAGGCCGCCGCCAGGGCGCCGGAGGACTCGAAGCCGATCACCAGCAGCACCACGCCGACCATCAACGCCCAGTTCACCGCGCCGATATAGATCTGCCCCTGCTCGTCGCTGGAGGTGTGCTGGATCTGCATGCGCGGCACATAGCCCAGCTGGATGGCCTGGCGAGTCAGCGAGAAGGCCCCCGAAATCACCGCCTGGGAGGCGATCACCGTGGCCATCGTCGCCAGGCCCACCAGCGGCAGCAACGCCCAGGATGGCGCCAGCAGGTAGAACGGGTTGCGTGCCGCCTCGGGGTTCTGCAACAGCATGGCGCCCTGGCCGAAGTAGTTGAGCACCAGCGCCGGCAGCACCAGGGCGAACCAGGCGCGGGCAATAGGTTTGCGGCCGAAGTGGCCCATATCGGCGTACAGCGCCTCGGCGCCGGTCAGCGCCAGCACCACCGCACCAAGGATGGCCACGCCCATGCCGGGGTGGACGATGAAGAAGTTCAAGGCCCAACCCGGGTTGAACGCCTTCAGCACCTCCGGGCTCTGCGAGATCCCATGCACGCCCAGCGCTGCCAGCACCAGGAACCAGGCGACCATGATCGGGCCGAAGGCCTTGCCGATCTTCTCGGTGCCATGCTTCTGCACCAGAAACAGCGCCACCAGCACCACCAGCGCAATCGGCACCACCCAGTGATCGATACCCTCGAACGCCAGGCCCATGCCCTCCACCGCCGACAGCACCGACACCGCCGGGGTGATCATGCTGTCGCCGTAGAACAGCGAGGCGCCGATCAGGCCGCAGCCGACCATCAGCATGCGCAGCCGCGGATACTGCGCCGTGGCCCGCCGCGCCAGCGCGGTCAGGGCCATGGTGCCGCCCTCGCCCTGGTTGTCGGCACGCAGGATGAACATCACGTACTTGAACGAAACCACCCACAGCAGCGACCAGAGGATCAACGACAGGATGCCCAGCACCCCGTCATGGTTGACCTGTACGCCATAACCGCCGGTAAAGACCTCTTTGAGGGTGTACAGCGGGCTGGTGCCGATATCGCCATAAACCACCCCAACGGCCGCCACGAGCAGGCCCAGCGGTCGTGCCGCTCCCTGCTTCCCCGCGTGCCCGCCTTCGGCATGACTGCTTGCCTGAACCATCGACCACTCCCGCAGACGGCCTGTTAGACCGGTTGAATGCCTACCCGCGCCGGACCCTCCCGGATACCCCGGCGCAACGGCGCGAAGCATAGCGCAGCGTTCGTCGTATTTCTGCTGGTAAAGCGACCTTGTGCTCGCTAGAATTGCGCACTTTTTGATCAGAGGCGCCGAAAGCGCCCGCCAGGATCGCCCCCGTTACCGACCGGGCGACCTGTATTCAATACCGAGGTTAGCCATGTCCACCACTCCCGCCACCCCAAAGGTCGGCTTCGTCTCCCTGGGTTGCCCCAAGGCCCTGGTCGATTCCGAGCGCATCCTGACCCAGCTGCGCATGGAAGGCTATGAAGTCGTGCCTACCTACGAGGATGCCGACGTGGTGGTGGTCAACACCTGCGGCTTCATCGACAGCGCCAAGGCCGAGTCGCTGGAAGTGATCGGCGAAGCCATCAAGGAAAACGGCAAGGTCATCGTCACCGGCTGCATGGGTGTCGAGGAAGGCAGCATCCGTGACGTGCACCCCAGCGTGCTGTCGGTCACCGGCCCGCAGCAGTACGAGCAGGTGGTCAATGCCGTGCACGAAGTAGTGCCACCGCGCCAGGACCACAACCCGCTGATCGACCTCGTGCCGCCCCAGGGCGTCAAGCTGACCCCGCGTCACTACGCCTACCTGAAGATTTCCGAAGGCTGCAACCACAGCTGCAGCTTCTGCATCATCCCGTCGATGCGCGGCAAGCTGGTCAGCCGCCCGGTCGGCGAAGTCCTGAGCGAGGCCGAGCGCCTGGTCAAGGCCGGCGTCAAGGAGATCCTGGTGATCTCCCAGGACACCAGCGCCTACGGCGTGGACGTCAAGTACAAGACCGACTTCTGGAACGGCCGCCCGGTCAAGACCCGCATGCTCGAGCTGTGCGAGGCGCTGAGCAGCCTGGGTGCCTGGGTGCGTCTGCACTATGTCTACCCGTACCCGAACGTCGACGACGTGATTCCGCTGATGGCCGCCGGCAAGATCCTGCCGTACCTGGACATCCCGTTCCAGCACGCCAGCCCCAAGGTGCTCAAGTCGATGAAGCGCCCGGCCTTCGAAGACCGCACCCTGGCGCGCATCAAGAACTGGCGCGAACAGTGCCCTGAGCTGGTAATCCGCTCGACCTTCATCGTCGGTTTCCCCGGCGAAACCGAGGAAGACTTCCAGTACCTGCTCGACTGGCTGACCGAAGCCCAGCTCGACCGCGTCGGCTGCTTCCAGTACTCGCCGGTCGAAGGCGCCCCGGCCAACGACCTGGGCCTGGAAGAGGTGCCGGACGACGTCAAGCAGGATCGCTGGGACCGCTTCATGGCCCACCAGCAGGCCATCAGCACTGCTCGCCTGCAACTGCGTATCGGCAAGGAAATCGAGGTGTTGATCGATGAGGTCGAGGAGCAGGGCTCGGTGGGCCGCAGCTTCTTCGACGCGCCGGAGATCGACGGCAGCGTGTTCATCGACGGCGACCACGGCTTCAAGCCGGGCGACAAGGTCCGCTGCCGCATCGTCGACGCCGACGAGTACGACATGTGGGCCGAGCCCATTTGAGCGAAACTCGCCTGAAAATACCCCGCCAGCTGGCGGGGTATTTTTTTGCATCTATGTTTTCCTCAATGGCACCGAGGATCACAGGATGTCGCCCATCGTCACGCTGCACACGCCTCATCTGAGCGATTATCCCGAGCTGGTCCGGGTGTGGGAGGCGTCGGTGCGGGCCACCCACGATTTTCTCCCCGAGGGCTACATCGTGCTGTTGCGCGAACACGTGCTGCGCAAGTACCTGGATGCCGTGATGCTGGTCTGCTGCAAGGACAGCAAGCGGCGCATCCTCGGCTTTGCCGGGGTGGCCAACGGCCGGGTGGACATGCTCTTCGTCGCGCCCGAACATCGTGGCCAGGGCATCGGGCGGCGCCTGCTCCGCCACGCAGTGCACGAATTGAACGCCGAGCGCCTGGACGTCAACGAACAGAACCCGCAAGCCCTGGGTTTCTACCTGCATGAAGGCTTCGAGATCTATGGCCGCTCGGAAACCGACGGCCTAGGGCAGCCCTATCCCCTACTACATATGAGGCTTGTTCGTACAACGTCCTAGTACGCAAGCCCAGGAAACCACTACCCCGCTCCGAAATGGCGCAAATGACATCGATTTGCAGCCGCTACCTCGCCCAGGCAGGTACAATGAAGGCTTTCCCTACCGCGTGATGCCCGTGTCCATGTCCGAACCCATTCGTCTCTCCAAACGCCTCATTGAACAGCTTAGCTGTTCCCGCCGCGAGGCCGAACTGTACATCGAGGGTGGCTGGGTCACGGTCGATGGCGTGGTGGTCGAACAACCCCAGTTCAAAATCACCGAACAGCAGGTCGAGCTGCTGCCGGGCGCTCGTGCCGATTCCCTCGAACCGGTCACCCTGTTGCTCAACCAGCAGGCCGGACAAAACAGCGCAAGCGCCCTGGCCAGCATCAGCATGGCCAGCCTCAGCGAAGCGCACCGCGAGGGCGTGCGTCCGTTGCATGGACATTTCGCCCGACAGGCCTGCATCGTCCCGCTGCTGCCCGGCGCCAGTGGCCTGCAGCTGTTCACCCAGGACTGGCGGGTAACCCGCAAGCTCGAGGCCGACCTGCGCCGCATGGAGCAGGAATACATCGTCCAGGTCAGTGGTGAAGCCAAACCCGGCGCCCTCGAGCGCCTGGCCCGTGGCGTGGAGCGCAAGGGTGTCGAACTGCCGAAGGCCAAGGCCAGCTGGCAGAACGAGCAACACTTGCGCATCGTGCTGAAGAACCCACAACCGGGCTTGATCGAACAGCTTTGCGAAACCGCCGGCCTCAAGGTGCTGGCGATGCGCCGCATCCGCCTTGGCGGGGTGTCGATGGGCAAGCTGCCGCTGGGCCAATGGCGCTACGTGGCCGCTACAGAACGCTTCTAGCATTACCGCCGCGCAATGACTGACGCGGCAACAGAACAGGATTCGCTGCAATGAACCACAACGATGTACTGCGCAGCCTGCGCTACATGCTCAAGGCCAACGACCAGAAAATGGCCGAGATCATTAAGCTCTCGGGCCTCGAGGTTTCCGTCGAGGCCATCGCCACCTATGTAAAAAAGGAAGAGGAACCCGGCTTCGTGCGTTGCCCGGAAAAGGTCATGGCGCACTTCCTCGACGGCCTGGTGATTCACCGTCGAGGCCGCGACGACAGCCGCCCGCCGCAGCCGATCGAAGTGCCGGTGACCAACAACACCGTGCTCAAGAAGCTGCGGGTGGCCTTCGAGCTGAAGGAGGACGACCTGCACGCGGTGCTCAAGTCCGTCGACTTCCCGGTGTCCAAACCGGAGCTGAGTGCGCTGTTCCGCAAGGTCGGCCATGACAACTATCGCCCCTGCGGCGACCAGTTGCTGCGCAACTTCCTCAAGGGCCTGACCCTTCGCGTGCGCGGCTGAGCCAGGATGCAGCATACCGTCTCGCCGGTCGGCATCGTTCGCTCCTGTTTCAAGGAGAAGTTCGCCATCCCGCGCCAGCCCCAGCTGGCGCCGGCCGCCCGTGGCGTGCTGGAGCTGCTGCCGCCCTTTGACCAGGGCGATGCCGTCGAAGGCCTGGAACAGGTCAGCCATGTGTGGTTGCTGTTCCTGTTCCACCAGGCATTGGAAGACAGGCCACGCCTGAAGGTGCGCCCACCGCGCCTGGGCGGCAACAAGAGCATGGGGGTGTTCGCCACCCGTGCTACCCATCGGCCCAACGGCATCGGCCAGTCGGTGGTACGTCTGGAGGGAGTCGAACCGGGGCGCCTGCTGCTGTCGGGGATCGATCTGCTGGACGGCACCCCGGTGCTGGATATCAAGCCTTATGTGCCGTATGCGGACAGCGTCACCGAGGCATCGAACCTGATGGCCAGTGAGGCACCGGAGCCGATCAGCGTGCAATGGAGCGAGGGCGCACTGCCTCAGGCCCACACCCACGCACTGCGCCTGGGCGAACCGCTGGTCGAGCTGATCGAACAGTGCCTGGCCCAGGACCCACGACCTGCCTACCAGGTGCCGCCGCCCGAGCGGGTATATGGGGTGAAGTTCTGGGATGTGCAGGTGCGATGGCATTATGCGCAACCGGATGTGATCCGGGTGCTGGAGGTGGCCCCGGAGTGATGTAGCGTCGATAAGGCGCACATGCCAGGCATAAAAAAACGCAGGCCAAGCCTGCGTTTTTCTTTCAAGCCGCTGGCTTTACTTCTCGACGAACGCTCGCTCGATCAGGTAATCACCCGGCTCGCGCATGCGTGGGGAGATCTTCAGGCCAAAGCTATCCAGCACTTCACTGGTTTCATCGAGCATGCTCGGGCTACCGCAAATCATCGCGCGGTCGTCCTGCGGGTTGATCGGTGGCAGGCCGATATCGCTGAACAGCTTGCCGCTGCGCATCAGATCGGTCAGGCGGCCCTGATTCTCGAACGGCTCACGGGTCACGGTCGGGTAGTAGATAAGCTTGTCGCGCACGGACTCACCGAAAAACTCATTCTGCGGCAGGTGTTCGGTGATGAACTCGCGGTAGGCCACTTCGTTCACGTAGCGAACGCCGTGTACCAAGATCACCTTCTCGAAACGCTCGTAGGTTTCCGGGTCCTGGATAACGCTCATGAAGGGCGCCAGGCCAGTGCCTGTACTCAACAGGTACAGGTGCTTGCCCGGGTTCAGATCATCCAGCACCAGGGTGCCAGTGGGCTTCTTGCTGATGATGATCTCGTCGCCTTCCTTCAGGTGCTGCAGCTGGGAGGTCAACGGACCATCCGGCACCTTGATGCTGAAGAACTCCAGGTGTTCTTCCCAGTTCGGCGAGGCGATGGAGTAGGCGCGCATGAGCGGACGGCCGCTGTCCTGCTGAAGGCCGATCATCACGAACTGACCGTTCTCGAAGCGCAGGCCCGGATCACGGGTGCACTTGAAGCTGAACAGGGTGTCGTTCCAGTGGTGCACACTGAGGACACGTTCGTGGTTCATGTTGCTCATCGATGGGGCTCCTGAAGGAAAACGCGGCGCGCGCAAGACGCGCAGTTGCGCGATAGTTTAGGGGCAGCGACAATATCTGTTAACTGAATTATCAAGATATGTGTTATCGGTTATATAG
Source organism: Pseudomonas soli (assembly GCF_021283165.2). NCBI lineage: Bacteria > Pseudomonadati > Pseudomonadota > Gammaproteobacteria > Pseudomonadales > Pseudomonadaceae > Pseudomonas > Pseudomonas soli. Next base: position 1,438,770 of record NZ_CP128543.1, on the reverse strand, counting down.
ATATGCGATTCACACTTCGTCAGCTCCAGGTCTTTGTCGCCGTCGCCCAGCACCAGAGTGTGTCCAGGGCTGCGGGCGTACTGGCCTTGTCGCAATCGGCAGCGAGCACCTCGATCACCGAACTGGAGCGCCAGTCCAGCTGCCAGTTGTTCGACCGTGCCGGTAAACGCCTGAGCCTCAATGCCCTGGGCCATCAACTGTTGCCCCAGGCCGTGGCCCTGCTCGACCAGGCCAAGGAAATCGAAGACCTGCTCAACGGCAAGTCGGGGTTCGGCTCGCTGGCGGTCGGCGCCACCCTGACCATTGGCAACTACCTGGCCACCTTGCTGATCGGCAGCTTCATGCAGGTGCACCCGGAAAGCCAGGTCAAGCTGCACGTACAGAACACTGCGCATATCGTGCAACAGGTTGCCCATTACGAAATTGACCTGGGTCTAATCGAAGGCGACTGCAACCACCCCGATCTGGAGGTGCAGCCCTGGGTAGAGGATGAGCTGGTGGTGTTCTGCGCGCCGCAGCATCCGCTGGCCAAGGCCGGTCATGCAGATATCGAGCAGCTCTCCCATGAAGCCTGGATCCTGCGCGAACAGGGCTCAGGCACGCGCCTGACCTTCGACCAGGCCATGCGCCATCATCGAGCCAACCTGAACATCCGCCTGGAACTGGAACACACCGAAGCAATCAAGCGGGCGGTGGAGTCGGGCCTGGGTATCGGCTGTATCTCGCGCCTGGCGCTGCGCGACGCCTTCCGCCGCGGCAGTCTGGTGCCGGTGGAGACGCCGGCGCTGGACCTGTCGCGGCAGTTTTATTTCATCTGGCACAAGCAGAAGTACCAGACCTCGGCCATGCGCGAGTTCCTCGAGCTATGCCGCAGTTTCACCGCTGGCGTGCAGCGCAGCGACGAGATCGTGCTGCCGCCGATCGCCTGAGCGTCAGCCGAGCAGGATCACGCCCCAGACCAGCGCGACCATGCTCATGGCCACCAGTTGAGCGGCGCTGCCCATGTCCTTGGCGTTCTTGGACAGCGGATGACGGTCAAGAGAGATGCGGTCAATGGCCGCCTCAACCGCCGAATTGAGTAACTCGACGATCAGCCCCAGCAAGCATACAGCGATCAGGATCGCCCGTTCGGCACGGCTCACCGGCAGCCAAAAGGCTGTGGGGATCAACAACACGTTGACCAGAACCAGCTGGCGGAACGCGGCTTCACCCTTGAACGCGGCGCGCAGGCCGTCCAGCGAGTAGCCGGCGGCATTGAAGATACGTTTGAGACCGGTCTGGCCCTTGAATGGCGACATGTGTGTCAGTCACTTCACCGAAAAAAGGCCAGCAGGCTAGTTCAACCGCAGTCAAAAAAGCGTGAAGGCGCAGGGATTTAGCTGGCCGAAACCGATTCAAGTTGTTGCAACAACAGCGCGGCCTGGGTCCGGGTGCGCACGCCGAGCTTGCGGAAGATCGCCGTGACGTGGGCCTTGATGGTCGCCTCCGACACACTCAGCTCATAGGCAATCTGCTTGTTCAGCAAGCCTTCACAGACCATGGTCAGCACGCGGAACTGCTGCGGGGTGAGGCTGGCCAGACCTTCGCTGGCGGCTTTGGCCTCGGCAGACACATCGACCTTCTCGAACGCCTGCGGCGGCCACCAGACATCGCCGTCGAGCACATTGCGCACGGCTTCCTGGATCTTGCTCAGCTCGCTGGACTTGGGGATGAAACCGCTGGCGCCGAATTCGCGGGACTTTACCACGACCGCCGCCTCTTCCTGCGCCGAAACCATCACCACCGGGATCTGCGGGTATTGGCCACGCAGCAGCACCAGCCCGGAGAAACCATAGGCACCGGGCATGTTCAAGTCCAGCAGGACCAAGTCCCAGTCGGCTTTTTCAGTCAGGCTGGTTTCCAGTTCGGCGATGCTCGCCACCTCGACCAAGCGCACATCCGGGCCCAGGCCGAGGGTAACGGCCTGGCGCAGTGCGCTGCGAAACAGCGGGTGGTCATCGGCAATCAGGATTTCGTATGTGGCCATCGATCTAGGGATCCTGTTCTGTACCAGGCGCAGGGGGTACGGGAGACGCCTGGCGGGCAACTCATGGCGCGAACGGCAGGGCCGCCGGCCGGGATGGCACGGCGAAGTCCGGGGTAACAGCAGCTTCGTCGTGCCCGAAGCGGCGCCAAGGATGCCGAGCACGCCCCGGGTGGTCAAGCCAATTGCCCGGTCGTCCCCGCCTACCCTGGCTGCCAGCCCCGACAGTATGTACCAATCCGCCGCGCCTGCCCCTTGGACTATAGGAAGGTATGCAAACGCTGGTGAACCTCGTCCTGCTCATCCAGCGCCAGGCGCCGCTTGCCGCTGAGGTAGTGCAGGCTGAACACATCCAGGTAGGCATCCAGGGCCTGTGAGGCCTGGCTGTCGCCGGCCAGCTCAAGACACATGGCGGCGACTTCGGCGGTACAGAAGTGATCGTCACGCTTGGAGCGGCGCAGGCGGTAGCGCGACATCTGCTCGGCCTGCAGGCTCAACACCGGGAAACGGTCGAGGTAGGGGCTCTTGCGGAACATCTTGCGCGCCTCGGTCCAGGTGGCGTCGAGCAGGATGAACAGCGGGCGCTTGCCCGGTTCACGCACCACCTCGCTGACCACACGGTCCTCTTTGACGAACTCGCCGGGGAAGACGATGTAAGGCTGCCAGCGCGGATCGTCCAGCAACGCCAGCAGGCCTTCGTCCACCGAAGTACGCAGCCAGCCGAAGGCTGAAGTGTCCTCGATCACGTCGGCAATCAGCCAACCCGTGTTGGTCGGCTTCAGTGGCTCGGTGTCATGCATCAGCAGGCACATGCCGGCGTCTGCCGGCACCCGCGGTTTCCACGCGCACAGGCAGTGCGTGGCGATCACCCGGCAATCCGGGCAGCGCTCGGCTCGCGAGCCGCGGGCGACAAAGGGTTTGATGCTGCGCGCCAGGCGCTCGGCGCGCAGCCGCGCTACCGCGTGGCTCATGGCTGCAGGCCTTGGCAGGAAGATGGAATGGGCACGACGACGACTCGGTAAAAACAAAATGCGAGTCTACCAGAGCGTACGTCATTTGCCGTGCAGCCCCTACGGCCGCTCCTTTATAATCAGCGGCTCAGGCGGCCGGGGAACCCCAGCAGTTTCATGGAACGCCGCCCGCCGGCGCAGGTCAAAGCGCCAGTCATCGAACCAGGAGAGATTCATGCTGCGTCTTATCGTCCCGACCCTGAGCCTGTTGCTCGCCCTGCCCCTGGCCGCCCAGGCTGCTTCCAAGCAGGAATACGAGCTGACCCAGATGCTGCAGAAGGTCGCCAAGGAAAGCAGCATCGGTACCCCGCGGGCCATCAACGAAGACATCCTCGATCAGGGTTATACCGTCGAAGGCAAGGCGCTGGTCAATCACCTGAGCGTGCGCCAGGAGCATGCGCAGAGAATGCAGGCCAACCCAGCGCAGGTGCGCAGCCAGCTGGGTGACAGCGTGTGCCGTAACAATGGTTACCGCCAGTTGATGTCCAAGGGCGCCGTGATGGTCTACCGTTTCACCGTGTACAAGACCAACCAACCGGTCATGGACCAGGCGTTCGACGCTGCCAGCTGCGCAGCTGGCAACAAGAAAAAGTGATTCAGGCACCCTGATCGCTGCCTCTGGCGCGCCGCTGCTCATCATCGGCGCGCAACTCCGCCAACAGTGCCAGCAGGTAAGGCGAGTGCCCCTCGCCCCCCTGCAGCCGACGCAAGCACTCCCCCTCCAGGCTCAGGTGATGAACCTTCGCCTCGCGCTCGAGCAACTGCAACAGTTGCCCGTCCACCTCGATCACCAGCCGGTGCATACCGCCACCTCGCTGCATCACTCTTCCGCCTCCAGTTAACCAAAGCGCTGCCATCATCGGATCCAGTCTGACAGGCGGTATTGCACGCCTGTGGCGGCACGAGTGCGCCCCAGCGTCTAGATTGATAACGAGTACCCATAACAACGACAACGCGATGGAACTGCCACTGCAACAATGGCCTTGAAGGCCTACTGCAACGCTCGGGGGGCACACTCGAGCCACAGCAGCCAGCGACACACGCAGTGTCGCGGCCGGGACCTGCCATCGACCCGGTCAGAGGTTTTGCTGCAGAAGGAGACGTTGAATGCCTTACCAATCGAACGAGCTGCTGTTCAACCATTTCAGGGACCACGGCATCGACCTGAGCAAAATCGACGAGCAACTGCAACTGGTTGCCCCGAACAGCCCCAACCTGCCGCTGTACCGCGACATGCTGCTGACCGTGCTGCGCATGGCCCACGACGACCGCAACCGCTGGAACGCCAAGATCACCCTGCAGGCCCTGCGTGAACTCGACCATTCGTTCCGCACTCTCGAGCATTACAAGGGGCGACGCAAAGTTACCGTGTTCGGCTCGGCACGAACGCCGTTGGAGCACCCCATGTATGCGCTGGCTCGGGAGCTCGGCGCAACGCTGGCACGTTCCGACCTGATGGTGATCACCGGCGCCGGAGGCGGCATCATGGCCGCCGCCCACGAAGGCGCCGGCAGCGATCACAGCCTGGGTTTCAACATCACCTTGCCCTTCGAGCAACATGCCAATGCCACCGTCAATGGCACCGAGAAGCTGCTGCCGTTCCATTTCTTCTTCATTCGCAAGCTGTTCTTCGTCAAGGAGGCCGATGCGCTGGTGCTCTGCCCGGGAGGCTTCGGCACCCTTGATGAGGCGCTGGAAGTGCTGACCCTGATCCAGACCGGCAAGAGCCCGCTGGTTCCGGTGGTGCTGCTCGACTCGCCCGGCGGTAGTTTCTGGCAGGACGCCCTGGCCTTCATCAGCCGCCAGCTGGAAGAAAACCGCTACATCCTGCCCAGCGACCTCAAACTGGTGCGCCTGGTGCACAGTGCCGACGAGGCGGTGGAGGAAATCAACCAGTTCTACAGCAATTACCACTCCAGCCGATGGTTGAAGAACCAGTTCGTCATCCGCATGCATCACCCCTTGAGCGAGGCCGCGCTGCATGACGTGGAGGAAGGTTTTGCCGACCTGCGCCTGAGCGGCAGGTATCACCAGCAGCCTGACAGTGGCGCGGAGCATGAAGAAGGCAACTTCAGCCACCTGACACGCCTGACCTTCGCCTTCAACGGCCGTGACCAGGGTCGCCTGCGCGAACTGGTGGACTTCATCAACCTGTCGGAGAACTGGGCCAAACCCCAGCCAATGCACACCACCCAACGAGCGCGTGAGGCCTTGCGAGTGAACTGAACGCAAAATGGCCCACATGGCTGGCCCCGGTCGGGGTCAGCCATGTGGGCCATCAATGCTGGTCACGCTTCAATAATCGTCAAGATCGCGCCCGCTAAGCAGCCGGCCGATCATTTCCATGGAAAACCCACGGTAGGCAAGAAAGCGCGTTTGCTGTGCGCGGCTGCGTGGTTCATGGGGAAGTTGCCCCGAGAACTTGCGCTGCCACACCTCTTTCAACCGCAACGCCCAGTCCACTTCGCTGTCACGCAGTGCCTGGTCGATATCGCCACGGTCCAGACCTCGCTGACCAAGCTCCTCACGGATACGCCCAGGGCCATAGCCTGAGCCGGAACGATAGCGTATGAAGCTTTCAAGGTAGCGGGCCTCGCTGAGGAGCCCCTCCTCGGCAAGCCGATCGAGCGCAGGCTCGATCAACTCATCGGTAGCACCGCGTTGACGCAACTTGCGGGTCAGCTCCACGCGACCATGCTCGCGGCGTGCGAGCAGGTCCATGGCTGTCCGCCGAACGGCGACGGGGGTGTCGAGTACGACAGACATGGAGGCAGATCAATAACCGGCGTCGGCGTCAGCCAGATCATCGGCATCGGCTTCGGCAGCACCGGCCTTGGCGGCCGCTGCTGCAGCGGCGGCGGCACCGGCGGTCAGCAGCTTGTCGCGAATCTGCTTCTCGATCTCGCTACCAATGGCCGGGTTCTCTTGCAGGTACTTGGCCGCGTTGGCCTTGCCCTGACCGATCTTGTTTCCCTGGTAGCTGTACCAGGCACCGGATTTTTCAACCAAGCCCTGGGAAACACCCAGGTCGATGATTTCGCCGTTGCGGTAAATACCCTTGCCGTAGAGAATCTGGAACTCGGCCTGGCGGAACGGCGGCGAGACCTTGTTCTTGACGATCTTGACGCGGGTTTCGCTACCAACCACCTCATCACCTTCCTTGACCGCGCCGGTACGGCGAATGTCCAGGCGCACGGAGGCGTAGAACTTCAGGGCGTTACCGCCGGTGGTGGTTTCCGGGCTACCGAACATCACGCCGATCTTCATACGGATCTGGTTGATGAAGATGACCAGGCAGTTGGCGTTCTTGATGTTACCGGTGATCTTGCGCAGCGCCTGGGACATCAGGCGGGCCTGCAGGCCGACGTGCATGTCGCCCATCTCGCCTTCGATCTCGGCCTTGGGCACCAGCGCGGCCACGGAGTCGACGATGATCACGTCGACGGCGTTGGAGCGCACCAGCATGTCGGTGATTTCCAGGGCCTGCTCGCCGGTGTCCGGCTGCGAGACCAACAGGTCGTCGACGTTGACACCCAGCTTGCCGGCGTACTCAGGATCCAGGGCGTGCTCGGCGTCGACGAAGGCGCAGGTGGCGCCGTTCTTCTGGGCTTCGGCGATGACCGACAGGGTCAGCGTGGTTTTACCCGAAGACTCCGGGCCGTAGATCTCGACGATACGGCCTTTCGGCAGGCCACCAATGCCCAGGGCGATGTCCAGGCCCAGGGAACCGGTGGAGATGGCGGGGATCGCTTGGCGCTCGTGGTCGCCCATGCGCATGACCGCGCCTTTGCCGAATTGGCGTTCGATCTGACCCAGGGCCGCAGCCAAGGCGCGCTTCTTGTTGTCGTCCATTGAAATCCTCACGTGTTCGACGTGGCCCTGACGGCCGGAATAACTGTATAAGTAGCCAGTATTATTCCACAGGGATTCGTTTCCGCAAACCCCCGTCGGGCGAATTACTCCGCGCCAAGCTGTAACAAGCCGTCTAACGCGGCGATCACCGTCTGTCGCCGCACCGCTTCGCGGTCACCGTCGAAGTGGCGCCGCTCGCTGCTCACGTGGTCGCCGTCGGCCCAGGCCAGCCACACCGTGCCCACCGGCTTGGCCGCTGAACCGCCGTCGGGGCCGGCCACGCCGCTGACCGCGACCGCAAAGCGCGCGCCGCTGGCAGCCCGGGCGCCGCGTACCATGGCCTCGACCACCTCCTGGCTGACCGCGCCCACCTCGGCGAACAACGCTTCGGGTACATCTAGCTGGCGGGTTTTCTGGGCATTCGAGTAGGTGACGTAGCCGGCCTCGAACCAGGCCGAACTGCCGGGGATACGGGTGATGGCCTCGGCGATGCCGCCACCGGTGCAGGACTCGGCGGTGGTCACCTGGGCATTGAAGCGCCGCAGGTGTTCACCCAGGCGGGTGGAGAGAACAGTGATCGGGTCCATGGTGGGCTCCTGGCAAGACTGCGCCCTACCCTACCACTCCCGCCCCTTCTGGCAAGCGCTCAGGGGGCCAGTGCACGGATATACGCCTGACACGCCCGCAAGGCGATCAGTCCACGGTCGCCCTCGTCGGTGATGGCGACAATTCGTCGAGCATGCGCCGGGTCAAGTCGGGCGCGTACGGGGCCATGATCCACGCCGCCGGCGCCGGTGGCGGCAGGCACTGGGGCACAGGAGGTGTCGCGCTCGACCAGGACCGACAGGCGCAGATCGGCAGTAGCAAGGCGGTCACGCAGGCGAGCCTGAGCGTGCTGGGCATCGGTCAACTCCTGGAAATGTTTCGCTTCATTGTCGTGCAGGCGTTGTTCGAGGCCCTGGCGCTGCTCGCGCTCGGCCAGCAGCATGCCGTGCAGCGCCTCGGCCTGGTCCAGGCGCTGCTGCACCAGAGCTTGTTCCTGTGTGGCCAGCTGGCGACCAAGGCGCCAGCCCTGCGCCTGCCAGGCCACGGCAGCAGACAACACCATCAGCCCGATGCACACCGCCAGTTGCAGGCGGCTCAGCACAACACCTCCCGCGCCCGCGCCCACAGTTCGAGGCGTTCGGACAAACCGTTCAGGCCGCCATTGATATGCCGGGTGATGCGGTTGAACTCACCCTGGTCGGCCAGGGCGTTGAGCCCACGCGAGTGCCAGAACCAGGCCGCCGATTCGCAGGCCCAGCGCGGCTGCTCGAGCATCTGCGGTTGCGCCAGTAGGCGCTCGTCACCGAACAACGCACGGCTACAGGCCTGGTAGTTGTTACGCCCGGTCACCTGGATCAGGCCACGGCCACAGTAGCGCTGGCCATCGCCGTCAGCTTCGGGCGTATTGCCCAGGCGCAGGGCCAGGATGCCGGTGTCGTAGCGGGCCAGGTACTTGTCGTTGCCCAGCTCTTTCACATAGCGCAATTGGCCGGACTCATGGCCGACCTGGGCCAGGAACGCGGCAATGCGCTTAGGGTGGTCGATCTCCCAGTTGGCCATGGCCGTGTTCAGCGCCGGCAAGAAAGTGGCGACGCGCGCGCCGGCAAGTGGGTAGATCTGCTTGAGTTGCTGTTCAGTGAGCGGCATCGGCGCATTCTCCATTGCGATCGGATCGAACGGCAGCCAATGCCGCCAGTGGCTCGCTCATGGGCGATGGCTCGAAGCGCGCGGCTTTCACATGATTCAAGGTACGGCAGCGGCCGCACTTGATCTGGAGCTCGGAAACCGGGGTGATGCGGGCCAGCAGCTTGCGGCACTGGCCACAGCGAAGGTCGATGAACATATGACGGTGATCCTGAAGCGCGATTGAGTAGCAAGAAGCGACTATAGGAAGCGCGTTTGCCCGCAGGCACCGGGAAACCGTCTCCACCACGCCTCAGGCATTGAGCGTCCCCACCCGCCTGGGCGCGGAGCCCTTGGCCCTGGCCTTGCCCTGGCGCCCACCATTGCATTGCACGGTGGTGCGCCAGCCACTGCTGGTGAACACCTGCTCGACCGACTCGATCAGGTAAAGGCCATCGAGCCCGGCGAGGAAGCCTTGGACATCGATGGCGCGCTCGGCGAACAGGTCGGTGCGCCCAGGCATGTCGAGGCGCACGCTGGCAGTGTCGCGGTTGAAGCTGGCCAGGCGGGCACGGGCGGCCTGTTCCGCCGCCGCCCGGTTGGGGTACAGGTGACGGTCGGTGTAGACCGGCTGCAGGCCGTCGGGGGCATCGCCATTGACCAGCTCCACCGCCTGCAGGCGCCCGCTGGCGCTGTCCTGGTGGCGGGTCCTGACGGCCTTGTGGGTGCTCTTGTCGGCCAGGCGGAACTGCCACTGGCTGACCTGGTTGCGTGTAATGCCCACCACGTCCAGCGGCTTGCCGCTGGCGCTATGTCCACCCTGGCGCGGCAGCACCAGCAGCTGCCCATTGGCGAGCTTGGCGGTGCAGTCGTGCAGGCGCGCCAGGCGGGTGACAAAGTTGAAGTCCGACTCGCTGTACTGGTCGATCCGCGGCACCTGCACGGCCACCGGGCACACCGCCTGCCAACCGTTGCGGGCACCGATCTCGGCGACGATGCCCTGCAGCGTCGTATTCTCCCAACTGCCGCTGCGGATGGTCTTGCCGCTGCCACGCAGGTCGCTGGCCTTGCCGCGGATCACCAGGGTGTCTGGCGGGCCCGACAGCTCGACCTCATCGACGGTGTAGCGACCCAGGCGGCTCAAAGGCTGGCCGGCGTAGCCCAGGTGCACCTCCAGCAGCGCGCCCCTGGCCGGCAGCGCCACGTTGCCGTCACGGGCATCGATGCGCAGTTCGAATTCGTCCGACTCGAGGCCAGGTTTATCAGTGGTGCGCAGCAGCAGCAGACGGTCGTTGATCAGGTTGGTGATGTCATTGCCGTCGGCGGTGATACGGAATTGGGGTTGCACGATTGAGGCTCCGATGTCAGTCCCACAGTTGCAAGGTTTCGCTCGTCGTCATCGGCAGTTCCGGCAACAGGATCCTCACCCCGGCGCGAAACGGCTGCGCCTCGTCCGCCAGCCCCTGGTTGGCATCCAGCACGGCCTCGACCGTGCCGGAAAGATGGCCGTAATAGTGCTGGCAGAGAGTATCGAGCAGGTCGCCCTCAGACGTTGTGCAGGTCTTGGCCATAGCTCACGAACTCCAGTGAAAATCCTTGTTTGCGCGGAATGCCGCCAGCCAGCAGGACACTCTGCTCTTCCTCGATGCTGGTCAGGCACCAGGTACCGAGCACCTCGCCGTAGCCAGTGGTCAACGACAGTGGCAGCAACTGGCGGCCAATGCTGCGCAGTGTCTGCAACTGGCCAAGGCCACCCTTGAAACCGGGGAAGATCGCCCCTCGAATGCTGATGGTCTCTTCACCCAGGCTCACCGCCTGCTGCGCGGTGTCGCGGCTCAGCCGCTCCTGGCCGGCCCAACGGAAACGAGTCTGCCGGCGCAACTGGTCGAAGGCGGCGGTGTCGAGGTTGAAGTAGTAAGGCGCCGCGCCCGCCTTGAGCGGTTGCAGCACCAGCAGGTGCGGGAACGGCTTTATAGCTTCGGCAGCCGGCGTCGCCTCAGGCGCGAAGCCCAGTGTCGACAGCATGCCGTTGACGGCCGAGGGTAACTCCTTTACCAACCGCTTTATGGCGGTGCCGGCCTTGGCGATATGCCCGGCGAAGGTATCGATGCGATCACGTACCTGGCGTACCACGGCCAGCGTCTGCTCATACCTGGCCGCTACCTTGGCAACCCGAGACTGGGCATTCGTGATCGCGCGCATCGTGCGCTGGAGTTTGGCGGCGATGAACGGGCCAACCACTGGCAGCCCCTCCAGCACGACGACCGCGCCCTGTACATGGCCGATCGCGTCGTTCATCGGATCAAGCATGGCGCCGGCATGCCGACGCCCTGCTTCTCCTGCCTTGACCAGGGCGTGCAGCGTGGCTTGCAGCTGCTCCATATAGGTCATGGATCCTCCTGTCAGAATGGATTGGGATGATCGGCCAGCTGTGCGTTGTAGGCCTGCCTTTGCAGGTCCTGCATGACACGTCGGACCGCCTCTTCGAGTTGCTGGGTGAGCTGGTTGGGTGCGTCCACGCTGCCCTGCACGGTGATAGGCATGTTCGCGGTGAACGTGAGCTGCTGGCTGACGGGCTGCGTGGCCAAGCCTTGGCTATGCACCGGGCGCGGCCCTGCATCGGGCAGCGCCAGCGGCCCAGCAGGTACGCTGGTTTCCTGAGGTTTGAACTCGGCGGCGCGCTCGGAGAAATACTTGCCCACAGGTGCACCAATCAGCACTCCAGGCCCTATCGCCAGCGGCACCTCGACACCACCAGCGGGGCGCGCATCGACTGCCGCCCGAGGCTTGGAATGCGCCACCTGCGATGGCGCCAGTAATTGTCTGGCAATCCGTGTGCCGACCTGCCCATCGAGCACCTCGCCCTTCGGAGCGAGGGTGATCTGCCGCGGATCGCCCAGGGAAATTGCTTGCCGGGGACTCTTGCGAAGTTCGTCAGAGGCGCTAAAGAATGTCTTTCCAGCCCATCCCCCGATCACACCACCGATCTTGTCGCCAACCATGTTGCCGATCAGCATCGCAACTGGCGGACCGACAACGCCACTGAGAAGCATCCCCCCCAGCACCGTACCCACCGCTCCGCCAATCGCACCACCATAACCCGCCCCCTTCTCCTCGGGCGTCTTGGCCGTGGCATAGGTGTATGCCCCCTTTACCCCGGCCTCCAGCCAAGGCAGCTTGCCAGCCGCCTTGAAAGCTCCCGTCAGCCTGGCCCAACGCCCAGGTGGTGGATTGATACCGGAAGGTGACGGTCCGGCATCCGCCCCTAGCGGATAAGGTTCGTCCAGACCAACCCCACGTCCGGGACGGCGTAAACGGCCACGATGCTTGTAGGCTGCAGCCCCCACGCCTATCCCCAGGGCGCTGGCCAAGGTGCCCCACGATGTACTCGACGCCGATGGCGGCGCAGCGTCTGCTGACGGCGTCGACTGCCCGTTGCCTACGCCCGCCACGGAAGCACTGTGCGCTGCGCTGTCGGGCCTGGCCATCAGCTCCTTGCCCACCACACCGCCAACCTTGTCGCCGGCAAAGCCGAGCATCATCGAGGCCGTAGGGGCGCCCAGCTTGAGGCCCGCGCCCAATATGGCCCCTGACACGGCCCCCAGGAAACCACCGGCGGCGGCACCCTCCCCCTCCCCCCTCTGCTCCGGAGTGGAAGCCGTGGTCGCCGTAAACACCAACTTCGTCAACGCATCCAGCCCAGCCATGCCGGTAGCCGACTTCCCGGCCTGTAGCGCCTGCGCCCAACGCCCTGGTCCATCACTCCGCGGCAGCGGGGCCGGCATCGCGTCCGCGCCAAGCGGGTAATCCTCGCTGCCTGGCGCACCATCGGTACTGCCAATGACCAAGGCTGGCAGGTACAGGGTACCCGGACGGACAGATGCGCTGCCCTGGGCGGCGCCAGGTTGTCCATTGCTGTCAGTCGAGCCGACCAGCCCATTTCGAGCCTTGCCAATCGCCGCCTGAGCCTGTGCGACTCCCTTCGCCGCCAGGTAACCACCGCCCGCGATCAGGAGCGACGAGGCGACATCGCGCGCCGCCTGGCCGACCAGGGGCAGTAACTCAGGCCCCGGCTGGGTCGACCGGGCGCCCTGGGAGCGCTCCAGAAGTGCCTTGTGCTGCTGAAGCAGCCCGACCTGCTGTTGCTGTACTTTCAAGGACTCGGCCTGCGTATCCTCGCCCTGTAGCGCCATCGCCCCTTGCGGGGGCGGGGCAGTGCTTCCCCCGCCGCCGACTTCGGCAAGCCGCTGAGTCCTTCCCAGCTCTCTCATGGGTACCGTGCGGCCAGGTAGCCCTTCCAACGACCCCGCATGTTCCGGGACGGTTACACCGACTGCGCCAAGCGCTGTCGTTGATCTGTTCGCCATCCGTGTCTCCCCTTTCAATCCGCCAGCCACCAGACCATGTCGCTGAACGACATGGTCATGATCTCACTGGCAGAAAAGTTCAGCTCCTTGGCCAGCCGCCTGGCGGCGGCCTTCTGCCGCGCAGGGTCAAACCTCGTCGTCCTGCACCAGGCGAAAGTAGCCCGTCTGCAGGCGGCTGTAATCCTTCAGGGCCAGGCCCTCGAGGTCCTTGACGCCAACCTCGGCGAGTGAAGCGAACAAGTTCAGTTCGCGCTGCTCGTCGTCAGCCACGCCACCAGCCTGTGCGTTGCGGATGTCTCGCACGGTCGGCGCGCGTAGAGACAGGCTATCGACCTGCACGCCATTGGTTTCGCTGGGGCGCGACAGGCGCACGGTCACGCGCTCGGCGTTGACGGTCAGCCATTGCGGCAGTTTCTTCGCTTGAGCCATCGAGCGTTCTCCTTAAAGACCCAGGGCGGCGCGCTGGGCGGCCAGCTGGTCGACACCGTCGATCACCCGCTTCATGCCCAGGGCGTCGATTTCGTAGACCAGGCGGCCATCGACTTCGAGCTTGTAGTAGGTAACGGCGACGCTGTGCTTGATTTCAGCCTTGTCGCCGGACTTCCAGTCGCCCATGTCGATCTCTTTCAGCGAACCGCGCAGGGTGACGATGACCGGGTTGATCTTGCCCTTGAGGCCCTTGAAGGCACCGCGGAAGGTGCCGTTGAAGGCGGTGCCGTCGGCCAGGCCGAAGAACTTCAGCGACTCGCGGCGCACGCCGGTGGTGGTGAAGGCGGCTTCTTGCTTCTCCATGCCCTGGTCCATCTCGACCGGCATGTCCATGCCGCCGGGGCGGTGCTCTTCCATCTTCAGGGTGAGCTTGGGCAGGGTCAGGCTGGGCACGTCGCCCTGGAAGCTGACGCCATCGACGAACAGGTTCAGGTTGGCCAGTGTTTCGGGAATCATTGCCATGTAGGTGCGCTCCTTAAGCGGCGGAATCGAGGACTTCGGTCAGCCACTGGTTGGTGACTTCGACGCGGAAATTGGGGTTTTCGGCAGGCGGCACATCGGTGAAGCGGATGTTCCAGTACACCTTGCCCTGCTCCAGCTGGCTGGCGGTGTTCAGCTCCGGATCGGCGAAGACCTCGAAGTTGATGATCGCGCCCTGGTTCTTCAGATCGCGCATGAAGGCCTGCAGGCCCTCGGTGACGTCCTTGACGTAGGTGGCGGTGATGGAACGGTCGACCGCCCACTTGTGGCCGTAGAGGATCGCGTCCATGACGATGTCCATGGTGCGCACGCGGGTGACGAAGGCCCATTTCGGGTCGCTCGACAGGGTGCGGTTGCCCCACAGGCGGAAGCCGTCGTCGCGGATGATGGTGGCGATGTTGGCGTTGTTCAGCAGGTTGGCGCGGCAGGTGTCGTCGCCATCGAGGAACTCCACGGCGCGGGTGGTGCCGGTGATGCCGACGAACTCCTTGTTCGACGGCGAGGCCCAGAAGCCGTACTCACGGTCGGTGTAGGCGAACAGGCCGGCGACCCAGGCCGACGCCGGTGCATCGACGGTGGCCTGGGCCTCGTTGTCCCAATAGCGCACGCCGGGGTCGACCATGAAGGCCCGCTTGGCGCCAAACTGCTTGGCGTAGGCAAGCACTTGCTCTTCGGTGGTGTTGGGACCATCCAGGATGGCGATCCCACGCAGTTTGTCGGCCAGGGTCACCAGGGCTGTGGCGATGGTGTCGACCGAGCTGTAGCCCGGTACTATCAGCAAGCGCGGCTGAGCGTTGAATCGGCTCTTGCCATCGAGCAACGCTTGCAGGCCGGTACGCTTGCCGTTGATACCGACGGTACCGATGATCGCCGAGATCTGTTCGGCGGTGTCATCCAGCTTGGCCACGCCACAGGCGACGATAACCGCCTTGGCGCGAGCGAAGACGGCGCGGCAGGCCTTGGTGATGGCGGCATTGCCACCGAACGCAGCCACTGCTTCGCGCTCGCTGGTGATGAGCATCAGATCATTGGCCTTTGCGGTGACGCCCGGGCCTTCGGTGAAGGTATCGATCAGGCCGATGATCGAGGACGAAGGCAACGCGATGTTGCGGGCACCCGTGTCGACATTGGTCACGGTGACGCCGTGGAAGAATCCACTCATGTAGGTTTGCTCCAGGTTCAGGTGTGAAAAGGCCCTGCGCGTGCAGGGCCTGGAAGGGGTGGATCGGTGTAGGAAAACACCCGGCGCTGCGGGCGCTCAGATTTAGGCGACTTCTTCGAAGCCTTGGCTGATCAGCCAGTCGGCAGCCGCCGTCTCGTCAGGGCAGGACGGCCAACTTTCGGCAGTTGGCGCTGTGTCCGAGAGGTCCAACCGGTTCAGTTCGATCCGGTAGCGTTTCCAGGCTGTCAACGCCGTTGCTTCGGCATCTGTTGCCATTTCCAGCGCAACGGCGTCCTGCAAGGTGGAAATGCGCAGCGTGGCATATCGGACCAACAGTGCCTGCTTGTGGGCGCCCGATTGGCGTAGCGCCTTGCCTCTGGCCACGTGGTCGATAACCCAGGCACTGCCGTTCCAGATGTCGAAGTCCGAGGTCGGTGCTTGCAGCGTGAAGTCTTCAGGCAGCTCGCCCAGCCTGGACCAGGCCTGCGCCTCACCGTCGGCGGTGCGATACACCGTTACGCCTCGATGATCGACCACTTGGTCCCAGTGCTTGCCGTCTTGCGTGACGATGGCGGCGAAACCGGCCTTCAACTCAGGCGGTTGTATGGAATAGCTATGGGCCGGTATCAGCCAGATTCCGGGTTCGAGCGGGCTGGGATCGGCCGCGCAGGCTCCGAGAAACTCACCACTGGCAGGGTCGACGTTGCACACCAGGGGGGCAACGACACCGGCCTGTTGCCACCAAGCGGCGGCGACAGCTTGGTAGAACTGCACCGCAGCCACTGCGCCTTGATTGATTTGATCGGTCATGGGCACTCTCAATATTTGATACAGGCCAGATAGGCCCGGTTGAACGGCCTGGATTCGTTGCCGCCGCTGACGCTGGTGACGAAGCTGTGGGCATGGGCCGGCGCCGTGTCGGTGTTGACTGCGTTCACGCCATCGCCCATCTCATCACCGAGCACGGCGTTACCGCCACTGGTGACCATTGCCGCAGCGATACGTTCTCTCACCAGCAGGGACACGTGCGCGTGGGCGCCTGCGGCCGAAGTGGCCCCGGAGTGGGCGTGCTCGAGGTTCTGGCTGGCCTGGTCGGTGAACAACGCCCGACCAGGGTCAACATTGCGGCCGTCCGACCAACCACGGTCGAAATAGCCACGGTCGTCAGGCAGGTTGAACGTCGTCGAGCCATCACCGGCGCCAAACTGGGTACCGATGACCGCGAACAAGCGCGCATAGGTCACGCGCGAAACCGCAGCACCGTTACGCTTCAGCCAACCCGCTGGTGGCACGCTCATCGCGAAGTGGGCGACATGGCCGGCAGTCAGGCCAGCAATGGCATTGACCTGCTCGATGGTGGCCTTCTTCGACAGCTCGTTGACCATCGTGGCAGCAAAGTTCGGATCGTTGCCGATCGCGGCCGCCAGTTCGTTGAGCTGGTCCAGCGCGGCCGGTGCCGAACCAACCAGGGCCGCAACCGCCTGCGCTACGGCATTCGAGGTTTCCGCCCGGGTGAAGACTTCGTTCTTGGTATAGGCGTCGGTGATGCCGTAATCCGCCACGGTGGTCGGATTGCCCGCCGAAACCACACGACCATACTTATCGACCTGCACGCTCCGATACGTACCCTCAGCTACACCAGTGCGGCCAAACGCCATCTCGAACGCCAGGGCCGTCACACCCAATGTGATCGTTGCATCGGTGACCAGCTGCCAACCGCTGTCGCCATTGACCGTGCCCTTCTCCACCAGCACCAGCAAGCCAGGTGTGACCTTGGCATCGGTATTGGCATCGCTGCTGCGAACCCAGGCACTTGCACCGACCTGGTACAAGCCGTTGTCCTTGGCTGCTGCCTGATTTTTCACCAGTACCCGGGCCCCAGCCAGCAGCGCGACCCCATCAATGGTCTGCAACCCATTCAAAGTGATGGGACCGGTGGTGGCAGCCTGCACCGAATACTTGAAGTCCTGCCTGGCCAGCTCCTCAGTGACCCATTCACGGGTAGCGAGGACAACCGCAGGATCGATCTTCAGCTGTACCAGGCTGGCGGTGCTGACGATCAGGTTCAGGCGTACCACCTGGGTACGGCCCGAGCCCTGGCTAAGCAGCGGTTTGTAGGTGGGTGCGCAGTTGGCCACGGCGACCATGTCGCCGTCAGCGTCGTACAACGCGACTTCGCGGATCCAACGCCCTCCTACTTCTGCGGGGATGACCTGCTCGGCGACGATCACCGAACTGTCCTTGTCGTCCACCTTGAGCTGATTCAGCGGTGCGCGACGCCATTCGTTGATCAGGCTGGTCTGGGTGGCATTAGGCGTGGGGTCGAGGCCATTGGCGTCGCCCACCCCCATCTGGGTGATTTTCCACGGAATGCCCAAGGCATCCGCGTTGGCCTGCTTTGCCGCGCCCACTTTGGTGAGGATGGCGTAGAACTGTGAATTCTGGTCAACCATGTGCAATGTCCAAGGTATCGATTGTGTGTTCCCGGCCACCGCGTCCGATCGCACCGCTGACGATGAGGTCAGGGGGCGCCGGTGGGTAGACGTCGAGTTCATCGCCGTCCTGCAACGCGCAGCCCAGGTAGAAGGCGCCACGGCTTTCGAGGCTGATCACCAGGCCGGTCAGGTGGCGGCTGACCGGTCGGGCATCGTCGATCTGCGACGACAGTTCGTTGTATGTTTCTTCGCTGATGCCGGCGTCAGTTACCCCGAGTTTCAAGGCAAATGTTCCTGGCACCCCGGCAGGCTGCGTCTGCCACCACTCCTCGACTTCGATCAGGTAGCCGAACGGCTCGACCACCCGCCTGAGAGCGCCGAGGGTGCCCTTGTGGGCGTGGACGAAGAACGCCGAGCGGATCACCGAGCGTTTGATCGACTCGCTCCAGCGGTCGTCCCAGCGATCCACCGACCAGGCCCAGGCCAGCTGGTACAACAGGTGCGCCGGGCAGGTATCCGGGTTGTAGAGGGTACGCAGGCTGACCTTGAGGTCTTCGTCTGCAGCCGCCTGCAGAGCGTATTCCAGTGGCGTATGGTTGAGCGGCAAGAGCGTATCCATGTCAGCCACCGCGCTTGAGGTCGATGCCGGTGCACCAGGCTGCTTGTGCCTTGGTGGGGCGAATATCGGTCCAGTTCACCAGTTCGACCCGGCTCACGCCCTCGATGTGCAACTGTGCGTCGACACCGGAGCGGGCTACCTCGACGCCCAATCGTCGCCGTGGGTTGACCCACAGCTCCAGGCGCCGTCGGCATTCGTCGAGTATCGTTTCGTACTCCGGGCCACTGTCAGCCATGTGCAGCACCGCCTCGACGCGATAGGGCAAGATCTCTGCACTGCGCACGTTGACCCGATCAGCAACCGGGCGGATATCGTCGTCGTTGAGGTAGTTGGCGACTTGCGCCAGCAGTGGCGGGCCGGCCATACCATTACCGTCCAGACTCAGTACCGTGACGTCTACCACCGCAGGCGACGGGCTTTCGGCGGTGGCGTCGGCGACCCGTCCCGAGGCGTTGCGGGCATGGAGGATGTAACTGTTGCGCGGGCCGGCCGTGGTCAGCCCCTCGTATACCAGTTGCACCCTTTCGCGTAGCGCGTCGTCGGACTCGAGGAGGAGCTCGGTCGGCGGGATCGTGTTCGGGTTCGCGGCCCGGATAACCAGGCGTTGCAGGCTGACATTGGCTGCCAGCTGGTCGAGGTCGCCTTCCTTGGCGTAGGCCAACAGCAAAGCCTTGGCCGCGTCGTTGACCCGCGCCCGATTGAGCAACTTGCGGTAAGCGCCAACCTCCAGCAGCTTGATCACTGGATCGCTTTCTAGTTTGGCGGTCCAGCGATTGCCCATATGGGCGCGAAAGCTGGCAAGGTCCTCCAGATACAGAGCCTCGAAGTCGAGATCTTCGAGCAGTTGAGGAACGGGCAATTTCGACAGGTCGACCTGGCTCATACAGTCACCTCCACCAGGGCGTCATCGCCTAGATAACGGCCGCTCAGGGCCAGGCTGACCTGGCCGTCGAGCACGGCTACGACCTTGACCCGCTCCAGCTTCAGGCGCGGCTCCCAACGCCCCAGGGCGCGGGCCACTTCGGCCTGCACTGCGCTCTTCCAGCCTTCGTTGACCGGCAGGTCGACGTAGCGGCGCAGCTGGCTGCCGTACTCCGGGCGCATGCGCCGGCTGCCCAGCGGCGTGGTGAGGATGTCTTCGATGGATTGACGCAGGTGGGCCACGCCCGACAGGGGCAATCCCGTGCGGCGGTCCATGCCGATCATGACGCACCGTCGGTCACGGGCATGGCCCGTGGAAAGGTAGGCATAGTGTTCTCCTTGATGAGAAGGCCAGTTGCGGCCTTGGGCTGTCCAGAAACCACACGGCCTTCACGCAACAGCTACCGGACCGCAGGATCTGGTGCGCGGGCGGCGCATTGACTGCATGCCCGCCGCGGGAGTCAGTTGGTAACCAGCAAATCCAGACTGGTAGCGTCACACGCATTGCTGACCTTCCTGTCAATCACCAGATAGAGCATCGAGGTGGTGGACACCTCGACGTCGCTTGCCTTGATGACAGCGCTGCCGCCGTTGGCCAGATTGCCCGACTGCAACACGCTGTCCCCGAGATTGAGTGACCATGTGATGCCATCGCCACAAGCGTTGTGCAGGTCGTTCACACGGCCAAGCACGTTGATCTTGCCGGCGATCGGGCTGGCCCAGCGCACGATGCTCTGGCTTTCGGCTCCCGGATGGGTCGCCACCTCACCTTGCTTGAAGACGAAACTGCCACCAGAGCCGGTGAACGTGAAACTCTTCTTGATAACACTCACGTAGGCACCCGTTGCATCGTCCCGCCAGCAGGTGACGTTGGCGCCGCTGCAGGAGTCTGCAACGAAGGTCGGCATCGGGGTGTAGTTGGCCGCGGCATTGACGGCGGTCTTGTTCTGCATGAACGACCAGGGCGAATCGGGTGCTGCATTCTGCGTCGCGATGTACATGTCCCGGGCCAGGTTCCACGACTGGGCAGTTACCGCCCAGGCAGCGGGAGCCATGACGCTACACAGCAGGGTGAGCGCGACTAGAGTGGGTTTGAATTTTTTCATGGTCTGATCAGATCCTTGTTCAGTGCTTGTGATTGGCGGTGTTGCCGGCCGTATCGATGATCCGGCCACCGCCGTTGATGTCACCGCTGACCGTCAGCGGGCCATTGATGGCGACCGTGCCGGTCAGGGTGATCGACGCAGCGTCGAGGGTGATGGCTTTGTCGCTGACCACCACGGTGCTGGCGCCGACCTTGACCGTGGCCTGGCCGCTGGGCAGCTGGATGTCATAGCGCTTGGCCTGCCAGTCGTAGATCAGCGAGCCGCCGTCGTCGAAGCGCCAGACCTCGACATGGTCGCGGTTGTCCGGCGCCGTGCCGGCATTGCCGTATAACCCCGGGACGAAGGTGCCCAGTGCTGGTTCGCCGCTGGCGCTGATCAGCACCCCCTGCTCGTCCAGGCTCGGTACTCGCCAGTGGCGGGCCTTGCCGGCAGCCTGGGCATGCCAGCGCACCCAGGCGCTGGTCCAGCCGCCGCCGTCGGACACCCGCACCCGGGCTGCGGCCAAGTCGACCGCGACCACCCGACAGGGGATCACCAGGCTGGCCAGCATGCGGTCGTGCATGGCACTGGCGTAGCTCATGCCAGATCCTCCGGTGACAGGTATTTGTCCTGGTTGCCGGGCCCGGTGTCCGGGGCAAATCCCAGCATCAGACTGCTCGCCGGCTGGTCGGGCCAAGGCCACTGGACAGTGCCCAACAGGATGGGTTGTTCCCATTGCACCCGCCAGGTGGAGCCCTCGGCTTCGGCGAAGATGTCCCGTGCGCCCTCTACGTAATCGAGCCCCCAGGATTGCTGGCGCAGCACATCGATCATCTGCGCCGCCAGCACACCGGCCTGCGTCCGTGCCTGCGCGGGGGTGCCCTGGGCGGTGACGCGGGCCTCGAAGGTCGCCATCAGCAATGAGCGACCGTCACGCAACGCCTCGTCGCCACGCATGCGCAACACGCCATGCACCAAGGCCGGCAGGGGCGGCTCGGTAATGTCGTCGCCCTCCGTGGCGACCGTGGCGAAGGCCGGCAACGCCGCCCGCAGGATGGTGGTGACGGCCGCGTACAACTGGGCCAGTTCGCTCATGCGCGTGCTCCTTGAACGATCGGTTCGGCGAAGGCCGGGCCCGCAAAGGCCCGGCACGCGACTCAGAAGTGCCAGGTCCAGATGTCGATCGGCTTCTGGTCAGGGTTGATCTTGCGGATATGGCGATAGGTCGGCTGGAAGCCGAAGCGCGCCCACACCGGTTTCTCGTCGAGAATGGCGATGCTGCCGTTGGCCTGCAGGCGCAGCACCGCGCTGGCATGGCCGCCGGTGTGCGAATGCCACAGCACCGCGTTGCCGGCACCGTAAACCACCAGGTTGCCGTCACCCTGGAACACCGCGCGCACCGCGCCCTTGCCTTGGGTACCGGCGTTCCAGGTGGCCGCGCCGTTCGGGCCATAGGCCACGAGATTACCGTCACCCTGGAACACCAACTTGCTGGCGCCCGCGCCGTACACCACGCCCTGTACCAGCTCGGAGCCAGGTGCCAGCAGCAGCGAGTCGATCGCGCCAGGCACCAGCGGGATGGCAGGCGTACCGTTCCACAGCGCCAGCGAGTCGACCAGCACGATATTGCCGTCGTCTTGCAGCACCAGGTGGGTACGGTTCCACTGGTCTTTGCTGGTGAAGGTGCTGTTGTCAGTCAGCCACACCCGACGTCGCGAGTAGTCGTCGAGGAACGCGCCGTACTGCACGTAGAAGGCCATCGGGGCTTTCTTGTTGCGCAGGGGAATGGTCGAGCTGAAGGGTTGCTGTTCATTGGCGACCCAGACGGTGGCGCCACCATCTTGGATCACCAAATTGCCATCGCCCTGCAGCAGCAGCTTGAAGCGCTGGTTGGGCGATAGCAGGTACTGGCCTGCCGACAGGGTCTGGTAAGCGGGCAGCACCGAAGTACCGACGCCGTTGAAAGGAATGCGGGTACGACCTGCCATGGTGTTTCTCCTACTGAATCGATTGAAGGGGAGCCGGGCTCTGCGGCCCGTCCTGATCGCTCGTCGGCACGTTGTCGAGGCCCGTGGCCTTCATGTGGTTCAAGGTCGCGCACCGCGAACACTTGATCTGGACCAGCGCCGGTCCGCCGATGCGTGCCAGCAAGCGGTTGCATTTACCGCAGCGAAACTCGTTGAACATCGCCACTCTTCCTTGTTAACGCGTTCATTCTTCATCCTGGCGCACGGTTGCAGGCTGCTCGTCCAACCCCAGCCGCCGAGCGGCCCAGCGCTCGTAAAGGCCGATGGCCACGTCGGCGCCGGCCATGGCGGTAAGGCAGCCGAAGGCGCTGGCACTCCAGATCGACATGCCACTGGCGTAGAGCAGCATGACCGTCGACACCCCGCAGACCATGCAGGCCCCGGAGCGCAGCGCCAGCCGCCTGAGCAGCCCCCAGCCGCGGGCGCCAGCCTTGTCGGCGCGCCACATCTCGCCGGAAAGACCGCCCAGCAATGCCAGGACGATCACCAGCCAGAGCGGCATTTCCAGCAACGTCTGTTGCTCGTTCGTCACTGTCCTGTCTCCTGTGTGATGCCCGCCAGCGGCATGCTGGCGGGGCGTTGTTTATCGTTTGACTCGGCATTCCAGAAAGCCCGCGTCGCAGGCTTTCCAGTAATGCGCTGTCTAACCGCCGGCCACGACTGGTGACGCCGTGCGGTTGCGCTTCAAATTGGTGACTCCGACCGCGGCCGCCTGCCCGCCGGATAACTGATCGTGGTGCTTTACGCTGCACACCCGGGCCAGTTGCCAACCCTCTGAACAGTCGAGGCCTGTTCATCGCTGCCTGTGTAACAACCGGTTGCTGACCGGCTTGAGACACAGATTATGCATGTATGCATATGCAGTCAATGCATTTTCAGAAATATTTATGCATTGGAATTTGCCGAAATGCATGAAGGCCTTACCGGATGCGGTGTGTAGGGCTTTTCTGAGGGCGAAAAAAAACCCGCCGAGGCGGGTTTTTATCGATGGTCGGTATCAACGAGCGTACATGCCCCACCAGAAGACATGCCCGAGGAGGCTGATCTGTTCTTCCTGCATTTGCTGGAAGCTGTAGTCCTCGTCAGGGTGTTCGTCGCGGTTGAAGCTGCGCAGGCGAATGCCGGTAGGCAGGCGGTACACCTGCTTCACCCGCAACTGGCCGTTGTGGTTGATGGCATAAAGGTCACCGTCGATGATGTCACCGATGGTACATTTTCCGGTGTTGACCCCGACCGTGGCGCCGTCGCGCAGCACCGGCAACATGCTGTTGCCACGCACCGTCACGCACTTGGCATGGTCAAACTGCACGCCATTGTGGCGCAGGCTGCGTTTGCCGAAACGCAAGCGAGCATTCTCGCTTTCCTCGATGACGAATCTTCCTGATCCTGCTGCCAACTCGACCTCACGAAGAAAAGGCACGGACACCTCGTCGTCCTCGACGGGTGTTTCATCGTCCCACAAGCTAATGTCGCTCAGGGCCGCATGGCCTTGAGTGAGAGGGGCCGCGTCACGGGATTCGCCCAGTTCGACACGGCCGCGCAACTGGTCGGTGCTCACGCCGAAGTACTCGGCGATCTTCGAGACATGCTTGTCCGAAGGATCGACGATCTTCTCGCTGAGAATCCGCGACAGGGTGGATTGAGGCACGCCCGTGCGCCGATGCAGCTCTGTGGGGGACAGGCCGTGGCGGGCGAGCAGTTCTCTGAGTACGGAGGCTACGTTGCGTTTTTGCATAATGCGCATAATGCATCCGTGGCAGCGCAAATGCAATGGCCAGGCAAGCGCAAAACAAAGGTTGCCCCTCTCCCCGGGCCATCGCTATCGTCGCGCTTTCTCACCATGGATCGGAAAACGGCATGGACCTTTCGCCGCGACGCCGCTGGCCCACCTGCCTGCTTGTCGGGTTGATCATTGCGTTGATGGCGGCCCTGAATATCCAGGACTGGCCGTCCCTTGAACGGCCACGACGGGTCTTTAGCCGAGGTTTCGTGATGTTCTGCGTGCTGGTGGTGATCATGGAACTGATTCTCCTCAACCAGTTCTTCGGCCAACCGGGCTGAGGTCAACGCCTGACAGCCCGCGCAGATTTGCCCCCCCCATCCAACCTGCGCCCACCGAAAAAAGCCTGTACCATTGACGGTTTCGAAATTTGCCACCAGACCACCCGCTGTAAGGCCCTGAATGTCTGATCTCTCCGCACACACCCCGATTGTGCTGGAGTATTGACGAGAAAATGCGCCCAAGCCCCATACGCAAAGGGCTTGGGCGCTTTTCTCTACCTGCCGGTGAATAGTTCAAATGGCATAGAGGGGCATGGAATGGCGCTCAGTTTGCCCCCTTTTTGCCCCATGATCTGGACTGCCTTCCTACCGGACTCGCCATAGCTGATCGATCCGCGTGGTGTACGAACGACTCATCATCTCACGCCGCATCCCCCAGTCAGGGGTGTCGGGGACGCTGGCCGTACGCATCGTCCCTCGACCGTACTTGCCGTTGATTTCGTCCAGCATCGACATCAACCGATCGCAAGCTGCCGGCTGCGTCACGGCGAACAGATCATCGCTGAACTCCCCCGGCTGACGCAGATCCATTAGCAGAACCTCGGCCTTGCTATAGCGGAAACCCGAGCGGTAGACCTGCGCTGCCGCTTCGGTGGCGGCCCTGGTGAGCAGCAGCGTGTCATTGGTTGGATATGGCAGTTCGACCAAGGCGCCCTTGGCATACTTAGCTTCATCTGGATTGAACATCCCGGTACGAATGCTGACACGCATGCGCTTGCATACCGATCCCTGGGCACGCAGCTTCTCCGCCGCTCGCGCCGTGTAGGTGGCCACCGCCTGCTTGATCGGCGCCAGCTCCGTCAGCCGCTTGCCAAACATCCGACTGCAGCAGATCTCCTGCTTCGGCGGGTCTGCTTCATCCAGCTCGAGGCAGGGTGTGCCGGCGAGCTCGCGGGCGGTCTTTTCCACCACCACGCTGAACTTGTCGCGCAGCATCCGCGGGTCTGCCTTCGCCAGGTCCATAGCCGTGTGGATGCCCATTGCCTCGAGGTGCGCCGTCATTCGCCGGCCAATGCCCCACACCTCTTTCACCTCCGTGTTGCGCAGCACCCAGTCGCGCTTGAAGTCTTCGGTGATATCGACCACCCCACCCGTATGCGCCTGCAGGCGCTTCGCGGTGTGATTGGCGAGCTTTGCCAGAGTCTTGGTGCGGGCGATCCCTACACCGACGGGGATGCCAGTACAGCGCAGCACCTTGGCGCGCACCTCCCGGCCGAACTGGGTCAGGCTTCCCTGCACGCCAGTCAGGTCAGCGAAGCATTCATCGATCGAATAGACCTCAGCCGCCGGCACCATCGACTCAATCAGCGACATGACCCGCTCGCTCATGTCGCCATACAGCGCATAGTTGGACGAGAACGCCACGATGCCATGCCGCCGCAGCTTCTCCTTGGCCTGGAAATAGGGCTCGCCCATCTTCACGTACGGCTTGGCGTCGTATGACCTGGCGATCACACAGCCGTCGTTGTTGCTCAGCACCACGATGGGCGTTTTGGCCAGATCCGGCCGGAACACGCGCTCGCAGCTCGCGTAGAACGAGTTGCAGTCGATCAGCGCGAACACCTGGTCACTGGGCATGGTCGCGCACGCTGTAGCGAACCACACCCCAGATTACCAGGTCGTCGCCTTCCATGACGTGCCGCGGCGGGTAGGCGGGATTCTCCGATTGCAGAATCAGCACGCCGTCGCGCCGGTACAGGCGCTTGCACACGGGCTCGGCGTTGATCGCAGCGATGACGATGTCGCCGTGCTCGGCCTCTTTGCTGCGGTCTACGATAAGAAGGTCGCCCGAGAAGATCCCGGCGCCCTGCATGCTGTCGCCCTCCACCTGCACCAGGTACACATGCGGGGCACGCAGGTCGAACAGCTCGTCGAGGGAGATATGGCGCTCCAGGTGATCCGCCGCCGGCGAAGGGAACCCGGCCGGCACACGGAACGAATACACCGGCAGCAGCGCAGGGCCGCCCGTCGGCGCGCCCAGGAAGGTGATGGTCATGGCAGATCAACTCAAATGAATGGCTGTATATTCATACAGTAAACTGTCAGCCCATTCTGACGTCAATGCGCGGACGCAAGGCAGCCGACAAACGAGCGAGGTGGTTATGTGCGGGAGGTACTCGATCTACGAGAGCATGGACGACTACCTGCGGCAGTTGGCTCTCGATCTGGTGGTCATCAACGGGTACGACCATGAGCGGATCAACCGGTACAACGTGGCGCCTTCTACCCGTGTAGAGCTGATAAGGCCAGTGCCTGGAGGGTTGAGCGTCGATTGAGTGAAATGGGGGTGGTCGCCATTCTGGGCGAAGGGGAAGCGGCCCGACCCGATCAATGCGCGGGCCGAGACGGTGATGACGGGGAAGTTCTTCAAATCGCTTTGGCCGAATGGCCGAGCCTTGGCGCCGGCCAATGGCTGGTTCGAGTGGATACCCGATCCTGCGGACCCGAAGCGCAAGCAGCCTTACTACATCCAGGCTGCGGACGAGGCCCCGCTGTTCTTCGCGGCGCTGGCTGAAGTCCACCCGGGGCTCGAGCCAGACGAGCGCAATGGCTTTGTGATCATCACCGCAGCAGCTGACCAAGGCCTCGTCGATATACACGACCGCAAGCCCCTGGTGCTGAGCCCTGAGTTAGCTCGTGAATGGATCAACCCAGACACCTCGATCAAACGCACTGCAGAAATCGTCACCTCAGGTTGCCGACCAGCAGGCGTCTTCAAGTGGCACGCGGTCAGTAAGCAGGTAGGGAATGTGCGTAATCAGGGTGAAGATCTGGTACGGGCTATAACTGACGGATGAGCCGCCCCACCGCTATCCCCGTATCTCTAGAGGTCAGGTGGGCGTGAAATTTGTGGTCGCATGCAGCATTCGAATAACGATCCTATCAAACTCATAACCACCCGAACTAATCATTCAAAACAGAATTGAAAACGGAATGCACCGGCGCACCGAAACAGAAAGCTTCGTCGTAGGGACCAGAGGAATCAACACGAACAAAATGCTTAGCATAACGAATTATTGATTTAACGAATTCAACAATTAAAGAATTCACGAATTCGTGAAAACAACAAATCGACATCGCAACAAACCAACATTCACCGCATATTCAAATGAACAAAAACGCTTTTGCGCAAAAACGTAAAAACACATAAACGCTAAGCAGCACGGGCCTTCCAGCCTCAGCAGTGACTGCTGCGCGACTGGCAATTATTTCTACCGCCCAGTTGACAGCACCTATTTTTTGCAGTTTAAATTCACCCTCTCAGATCAACCGCAAGTCACACCCAGCGCTCACAGCAGCGTTGGGCGGACTCGCTTAACCTGGAGTTTATTATGAGCCTGATTGTTGTTGCACAACTTGTATTAGTGTTGGCGATTGAGCTGGTCAGACTTGCGCAAATGCTTGTTGCTTAGAACAACTGCCCGAGCCCTTCGGGCTGCCAATTCATGATCACCAGCTCACCAGTAACATCGGCCTTTCCCTGCCGCTGGTTGGTGTTGCTGTAGCGGATGTCCAGGTATTCAAAGTGGAAGCCTTCGAACGCCCGCCGGATTTCCGGGTGGTCGTTGATGCTAACCATCACCCTGCCCTTGCAGCTCCGCATGAAGTCAGCCATGCGCTCGTACTCCTTGAACGGGAAGTCGACGCCGTAGCCGGCGGTCTGCCAGTAAGGCGGGTCCATGTAGAAGAACGTGTGCGCTCGATCATAGCGCTCGGCACAATCGTGCCAGGACAGGTTTTCGACGTAGGTGCCGGCCAGGCGCTGCCATGCGGCCGAGAGGTTCTCCTCGATGCGCAGCAGGTTGATGGCCGGCCCGGTGGTGGCGGTACCGAACGTCTGCCCGGTGACCTTGCCGCCGAAGGCGTGCTGCTGCAGGTAGAAGAAACGGGCTGCACGCTGGATGTCGGTTAGCGTCTCGGGGCGGGTCATCTTCTGCCACTCGAAGATCTGGCGCGAGCTGAGCGCCCACTTGAACTGGCGAACGAACTCCTCGAGGTGGTTCTGCACCACCCGGTACAGCGTCACCAGGTCGCCGTTGAGGTCGTTGAGCACCTCCACCGGAGCGGCTTGGGGACGCATGAAGTACAACGCGGCACCGCCAGCGAAGACTTCGACATAGCATTCATGAGGGGGAAAGAGGGGGATCAAGCGGTCGGCCAGGCGGCGTTTGCCGCCCATCCAGGGGATGATAGGAGAGGTCATAGTTTAGCAAGTCTTTACTGTATGGATAAACAGGTGATAGGCTCGCCACGCTTTGTGCACAAGGCAGGGGCCGCGGCTGGACTTGCAGGAAGGGTCTGCGGGTTTGGCGGGTCTGGCTGGATGTTGGCGCATCCAGCCGGCTCGCCCCTTTTTCAACTTTTAAAAAATGGATTTGGATTATGAGCGCGAGAGATTTTGCAGCGAAACTTAGAGCTGAGATCCAGGAGCTTTCAGAGAAAGGGCAAGAATCTATTCAGTGCGAGACCCTAACCTCAGCATTAGATCATTTCATTCAATCAAACCCGGCCGAATCCGATGCTATTCAAATCGAGCGATTCAAGGCAGACCTCCAGAAAAATATTGAAATTGAAAAGCACAATAACTCTGCCAGCCTTGAGTCATTTAAATCAATTATCGCGAGCGGGCAAAACGCGATAAAAACAACTTTACTCCTAAACGGAGGTGCCGCAGTAGCACTTCTGGCATTTATTGGAAAATTATCAGAATCTAACCAAAGCAAAATTCCAGAATTTGCTTTATCCCTGACGATCTTCGTAGTTGCCGCACTTTGCTCGGGCATTTCATCCGGAACAACGTACATATCCCAATCACTTTACGATACCGACGGAAAGTGGCACGAGCGATTTGCAGACTTATTTCGATACATAGCAATCACTGCAGGTGCAGCGTCCTTGGCGCTTTTCGCCTACGGTATTTACAATTCATACCACTCTTTTATATCCCTAGCGAGATAGTATCGCCCGCACATAATCTTGGCATGCTCGCAAACGTATTATTCCTCTATCGCCTTCATCTGTGATGCCGATAATTCGTCGAGCATGCGCTGGGTCAAGTTGGGTGCGTAGCGCTCCAGCCACCACGCCTCCGGTGCTGGCGGGCGCTCGCACCCCACCGTCACAACCCTGGGCGGCAACGGTTCCGGCGTCGACCAGGACTGACAACCGCAAGTCAGCAGTAGCAAGCCGGTCGCGCAGGCGAGCCTGAGCTTGTTGGGCATCGTTCATCTCCTTCCAGTGTGTTTTGTCCTGCAGCTGCAGGCGGTCTTCCAGAGCTCTCCTGGCCGCCTGCTGGATCTGCAACTGATCGAGGGCAGCGCCGACAGCAGCCTCTCGCTCTCGGCTGTGCGCCAAGTCCTTCTCCGCGAGCTGCCGCTCATACCCCGCCGCCTGTGTCTCGAGCTCATCGGCCTGCCACGCCCAGGCTAGGCGCGCCCCCACGGCAGCGCCGAACACAAGGGACAGCAGCACCCATCGCGCACCGAGCGACATCAGATCAGCACCTGCTCGGCGCGCCTGTAGATCGCCAAGCGATCCTCCAGGCCATTCAGGCCGCCGTTAATGCGGCGCGTGATGGCTTCGAACGCCGACGGCCCCTTGTCGGCCAGCGAGTTAAGGCCCGCCTGGTGCCAGAACCACCCGGCCGAGTCAGCAGCATGCTCGGGGCGCTCGAGGAGTTCCGGGTGGGCCAGCAGGTTCAGGCCCAGGGCCTCGCCGCAGCACTTGTAGTTGTCGTGGCCAGTGATCTGAATCAGGCCTCGGCCGCGGTACTTCTGGCCGTCACCGTCGGCCTCGGGCGTGTTGCCCAGGCGGGCGGCGAGCTTGCCGGTGTCGTACCTGCTCAGGTACTGATCGCTGCCCAGCTCGCGGACGTAACGCAGCTGGCCAGATTCGTGGCCGACCTGGGCGAGCCAAGCACGCTTGCGAAAGGGAGTGACGATCCCCCACTTCACCATCGCCGCGTTCAAGACAGGAAGAAAAACGCCGGCTTGAGTGCCGGCGTTGGGAAGGATCTGCTGCAGCTGCTTGAGAGTGACTGTCATCTTAAATCTCCTGTTATGGCCGCTCAGGCCGGGTTGACTGCGACCACCTTCAGTGGCTTGTCGGATTTCGATTTCTTGCCCTTGCCTTTGGCCTTGGCCTTGGCCTTGCCCTTCTTCCCGCCGTTGCACTCCACCGCGGTGGACCAGCCCGAGGCATCGAACGTCTGCTCAACGCTGTCGACCAGGTACTGCCCATCCAGCCCATCCTTGAAGCCCTGGGCGTTGATTACCCGCTCAGCGAAGAGATCAGTTCGCCCAGCCATCTGCAGGCGCACGCCGGCCGTGCTGCGGTTGAATGCCGCGAGCTTGGCTTTGGCCGCCTGCTGGGCGGCCGACTTGTTCGGGTAGATGTGTCGATCGGTGTGCACGCCTGGCAGGCCGGTAGGTGCGTCCTCGTTGCTCAGCTCGATGACGGCCAGCGCTCCAGTGTTCTTGTCCTGGTGCGTTGTCTTCACCGCCGCCTGCGCGTTGCGATCGCCAAGTCGGAACTGCCACCGACTCACGTCCGCCGGAGTGATGGTGACCGTGCCAAAGGCTTTGCCGCTGGCACTCAGGCTGGCTTCGCGGGGCATGACCAGCAGCTTGCCGTCGGCCACCTTCGCCGTGCAGTCGTACTGCTTGGCCAGGCGGGTGATGAAGTTGAAGTCGGATTCGTTGCGCTGGTCGACGCGATCAACCTTCGTCTGCACTGGGCAGACCGGCGTCCAGCCATTGCGCGCGGCGATGTCGCGGACGATCTGAGACAGGGGCACGCCTTCCCAACTGCCACTGCGTGTGGTCTTGCCGGTGCCGCGCATGTCGCTGGCCTTGCCACGGATCACCATGGTGCGGGGCGGCGCCGAGACCTCGATCTCGTCGACGGTGTATCGGCCCAAGCGAGCCAACGGCTGGCCAACGTAGCCCAGGTGGACCTCGATCCGGGCGCCTCGGGCGGGCAGCGCCACCGCGGCGTCGCGGTCATCAATTCGCAGCTCGAACTCGTCGGAGTCCATGCCGGGCTTGTCGGTGGTTCTCAGTAGGATCAACCGGTCGTTGATCAGCGTCGTGATGTCCCTGCCATCAGCGACGATGCGGAAAGTGGGTTGCATAGCCCCTCCAGAATGAAAGAGCCCCGCACTGGGCGGGGCTCGGTGTGTGGCGGTGGGTCATCCCCACAGCTCGATGGTCTCGATCGACGGCGCTGCCAGCTCGGGGAGCACGATGATCACCCCGGCGCGGTAGGGCTGCGGCTCATCCGCCAACCCAGGGTTCTCCTGCAGCACCAGCTCGACGGTGCCGTTGAGGTGCCCGTAATGCTGGTAGCACAGCGTGTCCAGCAGATCCCCGTCAGACGTTCTGCATGTCATTGCCATAACTCACGAACTCCAGTGAGAAACCCTGCTTGCGCGGAATGCCGCCGGCCAGCAGCGCGCCTTGCTCTTCGTCCAGGCTGGTCAAACACCAGGTGCCCAGCACGTCGCCGTAACCGGTCACCAGGCTGACCGGCTGCAGCCGGCGGACGATCGTGCGCAGCGCATCCAGCTGCTTGATCCCGCCCCTGCTGGTGAAGATCACCCCCTTGAGCGTGATCTTGTCCTCGCCCTGCCCGACCGCCTGCTGCGCAATGGTTCGCGTCAGGCGCTCTTGGCCGGCCCAGCGCGCCGACGTCTGGCGGCGCAGTTCGTCGAAAGCCGCAGTATCCAAGTTGAAGTAGTACGGCTGCTGCTTGGCATCGAGCGGCTGCAGAATCAGCAGGTGCGGGAAAGGCTTGATGGCATCAGCTGCCGGCGTGGCCAGCGGCGCGAGCGCACTGGTCGGCAGGATGTTGGCCAGCGTAGGGCTTGCCTGCCCAGCGATGCGGCTGATCGCCGCCGAGGCCCTGCCGGCCTGCTCCTTCAGGGAGCCGATGCGGTCTTGCACCGCTGCCGCTCCGCTAACCACCTGGCTATAGGTTGATGCGACCTGCCCCACCGAGGACTGGGCCGCGTTGATGGCTCGCATCGTGCGCTGCAGCTTCTGGCCGAGGGCCGGGCCAAGGACTGGCAGCCCCTCAAGCTCCGAAGCGGCTCCGGTCATGTCACCGACAGCACCGGTCAGCGGGCCGAGCATACCGTCGAGGCTGGTACGGCCAGCCTCCCCCGCCGCAATCAACGACGACAGCGTCGATTGCATGGACGCCATGTAGGCCATGGCACCTCCTTAAACGTGAGGTTGATCGAAGAGCTGACCAGCGGCCTGGCGCGCCAGGCTTTCCCGTGACCAGGTTTCCCAGCTATTGCGGATCATCCCCTCGAGCGAGCGGAACACCTGCTGCGGATCCTTGACGTCACCCTGAACCGTGATCGGCATGTTGGGCATGTAGGAGAACTGCTGGTCGACCTTGGGCGGGTCTGCTTTCGGCTTGGCCTGCTCGAGCGCCTGGGCCACGACGGGCGCCGTGGGAGCGGGCGCTGCGGCGGCGATCGATCGCGCGACATCCCCTGGCGCGGCTTTGTCCTTGTCGGCCTTCGCCACCTGCTCGTCCTCGCCGAACAGCTTCTTGCCCAGCCAGCCGCCCAGGCCTTCACCGCCGAGGCCGCCGATCGCAGCGCCGATGGCACCACCAATCGCCGTGCCCAACACCGGCACAACAGAACCGAGCGCCGCACCTGCAGCACCGCCCGCCAGCGCGCCGGCTAACCCACCCGCCGCACTGCCGTAGCCCTCGGCCTTCTCGTCCTGGGTTTTCGCGTTCATGGCCGTCTCGACCACGGTCATGCCCGCATCGAGCACCTTCCCGCCTGGGAGCCTGCCGACCACCTTCGACACCTTGCCGACTGCGCCCATCATCCGGCCTATGCGCCCGACCTCGGCTGCAGCCGTCGCAGCACCTGCGGCCGCCACACCTGTCGCAGCGCCTGCTCGAGCGACTCGGCCGATAGCCCCCGTAGGAGCAGATCGACGCGGCGTAGGCCCACCCCGGCCCCTGCGCTGCCGGCGGCGCCGTCGACTACCCGGCTCACCCACGCCGGCCGATGAGCCAAACCCGCCGAGGTCCTTGGCGTTGACGACAAACACACGCTGCGGCTCGCTCGTGAGGCCACCACGATCATCGTTCGCAGCACCCGCACCAAACACCTTGCCTAGCGCGCCGAGGCCTGCGTCGACCACCGGATTGCCCGTCTCCGGCATCTCCCCCTCGCCACCGGCGCCACGCCCCATCCTGCGGCCACGTGCGAGGTTGAACACCCCACGCCCGATCCTGAGCGCGCTGCGGGCCGTGAGGAACGCCATGACCGCCGCAGCAACGCCCGAAATGCCTATTACCAACCCAGGCAGCTTGTCCGACAGATAGGTGATGCCATGAGCAGTCTTGGTCAGCCCTGTCGCCAGCAGATCAGTGGCCGGGCGGATCGCATCGCCAATGCTGCGCATCGAGTCGTCCACGGCCTGGCCCAGCTCGCTCCACTGTTGCTTGGACGTTTCCCGACGCTCGGCCAGGTTCTTGTCGAGGATGCCCCCTACCTTTTTCGCATCAGCCGAATCGGCCTTGAGGGTGTTGTACAGCCCCCGGTTCTGCGCATAGGCCGTGAGTGCCGCCTTGACTTGCATGTCGGCGAACACATCACCGGTGCGCAGGCTTCTTTCCAGCGCCTCGAGCGACGCCTTGACCTTCTCCGGGTTAGCCTCCTTATCGATGTTGGCCTGGGCGTCCTTCATCGCCTGGGCCTTCTTCGGGTCGGTCTTCTCGACGTACTGCATGGCCAGGCCCATGGACGCCTCAATGACGTTCATGCCCTTTTGCAGCCCGGTGTTCAGCGACTTCTGGTAGTCAATCCCGGCCTTTGCATAGTTCTTCTGGATATCACCGGCGCCGATCTTCTCAATCCAGTTCTTGAAGTTGTTCGCCGCCTCATCGGCGCTGCCAGCGGTCTTCATCTGCACCTGCAGCATCGAGCCCAGCGAAGTGACCGCATCCAGCCCGGTGACGCCGCTCTTCTCCATGCCAGCCAGCAGCTGCGGGAACCACTTGGCCATGTCGGACGCTTCGAAGCTGCCCGCCTGGCCTTGGTACGCGATGGCCTCCAACGCCTGCTGCATGACCTTGGGGTCGGTGATCTTGGCGTTCTGCTGCAACGCCATGATCATCGACGCCGTGTCGACGCCCGAGGCGCCTTGACCGACGGCGAACTTGGCGGCCACAGGTGCATAGGCCTGCGCCTTGTCCACCTCCATGCCGGCGCCGACCAATTGGTTCACCAGATCCGCGACATCGTTGCGCGTCATACCGCTATCACGTGCAGCACTGCGCACCGACTGGCTCAGCAAAGTTTCTTGCGGCTTGTTAGCGATATCCGACTTGATCGCAATGTCCCGGATGATCGCTTGATAATCCGCACTGATCTTCGTCGGGATCGCAGCCAGACCGGCGCCGACCACCGTGGCACCGATGTTGGACTTGAGCGACGACTTACCCGCATCGATCTGCTGCCGACCTTTGTGCTGCAGATCTGCAGCTTTTGCCTCGCGCCCGAGTCGCTGGTATTCCTTGGACAGCCGGCCGACCTCGACGCCCTGTTTCTTCAGCGCAGCGAGATTGCCATCGAGGCGCCGCAGCAACCCGGAGGCTGCGGCCGAGCCGCTGTCGTGCGCCTTCTTCCATTCCTCCCGGAGCTTGATCGTCTCGCCGATGGTGTTCTTCAACACCTTTGCGCGGCTGCCGCTCTCCTCGAGCTTTTTGATATGACCCTTGGCAGTGCCGAATGCCGAACCAAGCGACGCAGCAACGGCCCCACCGATTTCCAGCGCGATCGCCAGCTTTGCCATGCGCTACCCTCCTGCAGGCTCAATCCGTGAGCCACCAGACGATGTCCATCCACGACATCGCCGAAATCTCGACCGCCGAAAAACCCAGCTCCTTCGCCAGCTGCTTGGCCAGCCGCTTCTGGGATAGCGGGTCAAAGTTCGTCGTCTTGCACCAAGCGAAAATAGCCGGCCTGCAGGCGGGTGTAGTCCTTCAGGGTCAGGCCTTCCAGGTCCTTCACACCGACCTCAGCGAGCGAAGCGAACAGGTTCAGTTCACGTTGCTCGTCATTACCGTTGGTGAGCTGCTGTGCAGCACGAATGTCGCGCACCGTCGGCGCCCGCAAGCTCAGCTTGTCCACCTGCACGCCATTGCACTCGGCGGGCTTGCTCAAGGTGACGATGACGCGGTCGGCATCAACCTGCAGGTAAGCGGGGATTTTCTTGCTCATGGGGTGTTGTCCTTGTCTGAGAATGCGTTAGAGGCCCAGGGCCTGGCGTTGCTGGGCGAGCTGGTCGACGCCATCGATCACGCGCTTCATGCCCAGC
Organism: Pseudomonas soli; assembly: GCF_021283165.2. NCBI lineage: Bacteria > Pseudomonadati > Pseudomonadota > Gammaproteobacteria > Pseudomonadales > Pseudomonadaceae > Pseudomonas > Pseudomonas soli. The sequence continues at coordinate 1,403,217 of NZ_CP128543.1, read as the reverse complement.
GCATCGATCTCGTAGATCAGGCGGCCATCGACTTCGAGCTTGTAGTAGGTGACGGCGACGTTGTGCTTGATCTCGGCCTTGTCGCCCGGCTTCCAGTCGCCCATGTCGACCTCCTTCAGCGCGCCGCGCAGGGTGACGATCACCGGGGTGATCTTGCCCTTGAGGCCCTTGAAGGCGCCGCGGAAGGTGCCGTTGAAGGCGGTGCCGTCGGCCAGGCCGAAGAACTTCAGCGCCTCCCGGCGAATGCCAGTGGTGGTGAAGGCGGCTTCTTGCTTCTCCATGCCCTGCTCCATCTCGATCGGCATATCCATGCCGCCCGGGCGGTGCTCTTCCATCTTCAGGGTGAGCTTGGGCAGGGTCAGGCTGGGCACGTCGCCCTGGAAGCTGACGCCGTCAACGAACAGGTTCAGGTTGGCCAGGGTTTCGGGAATCATCGCCATGGGGTTCGCTCCTTATGCGTTGGCGTCGAGGACTTCGGTCAGCCACTGGTTGGTGACCTCGACACGGAAGTTAGGGTTTTCGGCAGGCGGGACATCGGTGAAGCGGATGTTCCAATACACCTTGCCCTGCTCCAGCTGGCTCGCGGTGTTCAGCTCGGGGTCGGCGAACACCTCGAAGTTGATGATCGCGCCCTGGTTCTTCAGGTCGCGCATGAACGCCTGCAGGCCCTCGGTCACGTCCTTGACATAGGTGGCCGTGATCGAGCGGTCGACGGCCCACTTATGGCCGTAGAGGATCGCGTCCATGACGATGTCCATGGTCCGCACGCGGGTGACGAAGGCCCACTTCGGATCGCTGGACAGCGTGCGGTTGCCCCACAGTCGGTAGCCGTCGTCGCGGATGATCGTGGCGATGTTGGCGTTGTTCAGCAGGTTGGCGCGGCAGGTCTCGTCGCCGTCGAGGAACTCGATCGGTCGCGAGGTGCCGGTGATGCCGACGAACTCTTTGTTCGACGGCGAGGCCCAGAAGCCGTACTCGCGGTCGGTCCAGGCGAACAGGCCGGCGACCCAGGCCGAGCTGGGGGCATTCACCGTCGTGCTTGCGTCGGTGTCCCAGTACTGCACGCCGGGATCGACCAGGAACGCGCGCTTGGCGCCGAACTCGCCGGCATAGGCCGTAGCCGCTTCGTCGGTGGTATTCGGTCCGTCGAGGATGGCGATACCGCGCAGCTTGTCGGCCAGCGCCACCAGGGCGGTACCGACGGCCTGGGTGGCGCTGTGCTTGGGCGCGATCAGCAGCCGTGGCTGTGCGTTGAACCGGCTCTTGCCGTCGAGCAGGGCCTGCAGGCCGGTGCGCTGACCGCCCGCCTTGGTCCCGCCGATGATCGCCGAAGTCTGCTCTGCGGCGTCCTCGACCTTGGCCACGCCGCACGCGAGGATGACCGCCTTGGCGCGGGTGTAGACGGCACGGCAGGCCTTGGTAATCGCCGCGCCCTCGCCGAACGCTGACACCGCCTCGCGCTCGCTGGTGATCAGCACCAGGTCATTGGCCTTGGCCGTGGCGCCTGGACCTTCGGTGAAGGTGTCTACCAGGCCGATGATCGAGGACGACGGCAGCGCAATGTTGCGCGCACCGGTGTCGACGTTCGTTACGGTAACGCCGTGAAAGAAACCGCTCATACACTCTCCAGAAATGAAAAGGCCCCGCGAATGCGAGGCCAGTTAGCAAACAGGTGGGAAACGCGCAGGGGGCGCTATGCAGAGCCGTCAGGTATGGACGGCCAGGCAATCGCGACGGGATAGCCGTCTTGTTGCTCAATGCGGTTCAAGTCGACCCGGTATTGCTTCCATGCAACCAGCGCCTCGGCCTCAGCCTCGGTCGGAGCCCCCAGGTCCGCAGCGTCTTGCAACGGTGCAATACGAAGAGCCGCCACAGCCAACAACTGATCACGCCGAGCCAACGCGGCAACGCGTAGTTCGTCATCGGTCGGCGGCAGCTCTTCAGGCGCGGCCGAGGACACCAGCGACAGTGCGCCGTCCTTGATTGACACGGTGAGCCCGTCGCACATTCCGGCAATCGCTTCTCGATATTGCTCGGTAGTGATCTGGATCGAGTCCGGTAACGGGTCGGAAGAAACCCCGCCATTGGCCGCATATGGCATCAGTAAATTCTCATGTAGTAAGTGACCCCGACGTTTTTCGGTCGGGTTTCATTGCCGATCCGCGGCGTACCGTTAACACCGTCAGTCACGACCGGCGTCTTGGTTGCGTTCACCGCGCCATTGACCCAGATGTCGAACGCCGCACCACCGGAGCCGTTTCCAGTACCTGCGGGTAACGTGAAGCCTTGCAGTTGGTCGGCCTCGACTGTGCCGACAGACCCGGCGCGCAAGAAGCGCCTCTCTGTGTTGATCAGCCTGACGACCGAGTTGTGCAGCAAACTGCCGGGCAAGTTGACGATCGCGTAGGCATCGAGCAGAGGCGCTGACCCGGAAACAACTTCTCCGGTCAGCAGGCTGTCGTTGTAGGAGTCAGCAGCTGTCAGGCGGATGTAGCGATAGGCCTTGCCCTTGGGTGGCGCCAGCCCGCCGCTTGCGCCGTCGAACACGGGGATCGGAACCCCGATGGGCTGGAACGCCCATGGATCGCCGAGGGCAGTGTCAACCTGGGACTTGGTGTAGGCATCGGTGATCCCATAGCCGCCGAGCGTCGTGGCTTTGGCGGCCTTTCCGTTTAGCGCGGTATCGGCCTGGGTCTTGGTGTAGGCGTCGGTGATGCCGTAGCCGCTGAGCGTCGTGGCGGTGGAGGCCTTGCCGTTCAGCGCAGCGTCGACCTGGGTCTTGGTGTAGGCGTCCGCAATTCCGTAGCCGGCCAGGGTCGTCGCCTTGTCGGCCTTGCTGGTTGGCGTGAAGTTGCCGGAGTGCCACAGCTCGCGCGTACTCCCCCACTCGCTAGGCCCCTTGGTCGAACGAACGAAAATCTGCGGCTCTGCGCCTGCGAACTTGAAGCCCAGCTGCGCAGCTTGGGTCTCCACGGTGTAAGGGAAGTGCAGCACCGACACATAGTTAGCAAGCGTCGTCGCGCCCGACGTGTAGGCATGAAAGCCACCAGGCAGTGCAACGTTGTCGATTTCTGACACCGCAGTCGTCTTGCCAGCCAGGCCGTAACTACCGGACTTGATCGCGTCGGTGATGCCGTAACCGTCGAGCGTCGTCGGGTTGGAGCCCACAATCACAACCCCGCGTTCGCTGATCGTGACTTTCGTGTATGTGCCGGCCGGGCGGGTTGCGGGCAGAACTTCGACAATCCGGGTATCGACGTATTCCCGTGTCGCCAGCACGACCGCAGGATCGATCTTGAGCTGAATATTGGCCGTGCTGGTCACAACGATGTTCAGCCGCACTACCTGGGTCTTGCCCGTGCCCTGTGCAAGCAGGGGCTTGAAGCTCGGCGCGCAGTTGGCGACCGCCACCAAATCACCCGCAGCGTCGTACAGACCGATTTCGCGAATCCACCAGCCGCCGACGTCGGGCGGAATGACCTGCTCAGCGATGATGATGCTGGCATTGCCTGGGTCAACCTTGACCTGATTGAGCGCCGCCCGGCGCCGCTCGTTGATCAGCTTGGTTTGCGTACGCGAGGGCACCGGGTCGCCTCCATTGGCATCCCCTACCCCCATCTGCGCGAAGGTCCAGGGCACGCCCAGGGCGTTCGCGTTGGCCTGCTTGGCTTCCCCCACCGCCGTGAGGATCGCGAAAAACTGGCTGTTCTGGTCAGTCATGAGTAAACGTCCAGGTATTCGATTTGATGATCACGGCCGACATGGCCGTAAGTGCCGCTGACCTCAATGTCGCGCGAGGCCGGCGGATAAATGTCGATGCTTTCGCCTTCGACCAGGCTCGCGCCGAGGCGCAGGTAACCAGCGCTGGACAGTGCTATGGCAAGGCCAATGAGCTGCCGGCTGACCGGCTTGGCGTCATCGATCAGGCGCACAAGCTCGTCGTACATTTCTTCAGTGATACCCTGATCGAGCACGCCGACTTGCAGTGCAAAAGTGCCTGGCACGCCTTCGGGGACGCCTTGCCACCACTCGCGAACTTCGATCAGGTAGCCCAGCGGCTCGACCACCCGACGCAGCGCGCCGATCGTGCCCTTGTGCGCATGCACGAAGAACGCGGAGCGGATCACCGACCGCTTGACCGCCTCTGACCAGGTGTCGTCCCAGCGGTCCACCGACCAGGCCCAGGCCAACTGGTACAGCAAGTGCGCCGGGCAGGTGTCAGGGTTGTACAGGGTCCGCAGTGGGATATCGGTCAGCTCGTCCGTGGCGACCTCGACGGCGCGTTCCAGCTGGCTGCTGTTCACGGGGAGCAGGCTTTTCATGTCAGCCACCCCATGCAACGTCGATCCCCTCGCACCACGCCGCCTGTTCCTTGGTAGGGCGGATGTCCGTCCACCCCACCAGCTCCACGCGACTCACACCGTCGATGTGCAACTGCGCATCGATCCCGGACCGCGAGACCTCCAGGCCCAGCCGGCGGCGGGGGTTCACCCAGGCCTGCAGCCGAGCCTTGCATGCCGCCAGGATGGCTTCGTTCTCCGGTCCTGTGCCGGCCTTGTACAGCACGGCCTCGACTCGGTACGGCAAGATCTCGGCGGACTGAACCGTGAGCCGATCGCCCACCGGGCGCACGTCGTCGTCGCTCAGGTGTGCGCTCACGGTCTCAAGCAGCTCCGGCGGGGCCACGCCTCTGCCCTCCAAGTCCAGCACCGTGACTACCACCACAGCCGGGGCCGGGCTTTCGGCTGTCGCGTCCGCCACCCGCCCGGAGGCGTTGCGGGCATGCAGGATGTAGCTGTTGCGAGGGCCTGCGGTGGTCAGCCCCTCATAGACCAGCTGCACGCGTTCACGTAGCGCATCGTCCACCTCGAGGACGCGCTCGACCGGAGGCACTGCATTGAGATCCTCGGCCTGCACCACCAGCCGCTGCAGGTTCACATTGGCGGCCAGCTGGTCCAGGTCAGCGCCGCGGGCATAGGCCAGCATCAGGGCCTTGGCCGCGTCGTTGACCCGCGCCCGGTTCTGCATGCGCCGGTAGGCGCCCAGCTCGAGGAGCTTGGTGATCGGGTCGCTCTCGAGCAGCGCATCCCATTTGTCCCCCATATACTGGCGAAAACGCTGCAACTCCTCGCCGTACACCCCTTCGAAATCAAGGCTCTCCAGCACCTGCGGCGCCGGGAGCTGCGATAGATCCACTGCACTCATGCACTCACCTCCAAGACTGCGCTGTCACCCAGGTACGTGCCGGTCAACTGCAGGTCGATCTTGCCGTCGATGACCGCAAGCACCCGCACCCGCTCCAGCTGCAGCCGCGGTTCCCAACGGCCCAGTGCACGGGCAACCTCGGCCTGCACCGCACTTTTCCAGCCTTCGTTCACCGGCAGGTCGACGTAGCGGCGCAACTGGCAACCGTACTCAGGACGCATCCGGCGACTGCCCACCGTGGTAGTGAGGATGTCCTCGATGGACTGCCGCAGATGCCCCAGGCCGGAGACTGACTGGCCCGTTCGACGATCCATGCCGATCACGGTCAGGCTTCCTTGAAGTCGGACCGGTTGCGCATGTAGGCCAGGCCCACCGCGTCCTCGCCGCTGATCGTGACCTGGCCCCGCACCACCTCAAGCTCCACCCAGTCGGGCAGGATCAACTTGCGGCGGGTGTACTCCTGATCGATGAAGGTCACCGGCCCGTGCGGTACCGGCGCCGCTTCGCTGCCCTCTTCAGGCTCTTTCTGTGTTCTGGCCATGCTTTCCTCCAGGCATGAAAAAGCCCGCACTAGGCGGGCTGTGGTCAGTGTTTGTGGTTTGCCGTGTTGCCGGCGGTGTCGATGATCCTGCCCCCGCCGTTGATGTCGCCCGTGACCATCAGTGTTCCGTTGACCGTGACCGCGCCGGTCAGCGTGATCGTGTCGGCCTGGGCGGTGATGCTCGAGGACTGGGCCGTGATGGCGTCGTCTGTCAGCACTGCCTGGGAGGCTCCAACCTTCACCGTAACCGTGCCGCTGGGCAGCTCGATCGTGTAGCTCTTGGCCTGCCAGTCGTAGACCAGGGAGCCACCGTCGTCGAAACGCCAGACCTCGACATGGTCGCGGTTGTCCGGCGCCGGGCCGGCGTTGCCGTACAGCCCTGGAACGAACGTGCCCTGGGCAGGTTCGCCACTGGGACTGATCAGAGCGCCCTGCTCGTCCAGGCTTGGCGCCCGCCAGTGGCGAGCCTTGCCGGCGGCCTGGCTGTGCCAGCGCACCCAGGCGCTGGTCCAGCCGCTGCCGTCCGACACGCGCACCATCGCGGCGGCCAGGTCGACGGCGACCACTCGGCAGGGGATCACCAGGCAGGCCAGCATCCGGTCGTGCATCGCGGATGCGTAGCTCATGACAGATCCTCCGGGCTGGCGGGCTCAGCGTCGGGGCCGACCTTCAGCACCAGCGAGCCGGGCGGCTGGATTGGCCAGGGCCACTCCTCCTCGCCGAGGTAGATGATCTGCGTCCACTCGACGACCCAGACCGCCATGTTGTCTAACTCGGGGCGACTCCAGTCCCGCTCCGCCCGGACGAACTGTGCGGGCTCGACTTCAATGCCCCAGGTCTGCAGCCGTAGCAGCACGGCCAACTGCGCAGCGATGAACGCCACGACATGCAGATGATCTTCGTCCTCGACGCCAACAATGGGCCGTGCCTCGAAGCGAGCCTCAACCGCCACTTCCCCGGTGCCAGGGTCACGCTCTGCAGCGTCGAACCCCGCGAGCTCGATCACCACCGCCGGCACATCAACGACGGTGAGCATTCCGGGCATCGTGCCCACATAGTGCAGACCCGGTATCGCCTGCGTGATGGCTTCTTCCATCGCCGCGTACACCCTGGCTAGGGGGATTGGATCGTCAGCCATTTCCGACCCTCCGTGTAAGCTTGACCATCTCGAAGTTCAACTCCTGCTCCATCACCACCAGCAGGCGCTGGTGGGCCTTGTTCGTCCATGACTCGAAGTGAGGCCTGACGTCCTCCAGCGAGATCTTGGCCTTGGCCAGGGGGAAGCGACTGTCGTTCTCGGCGATCCAGCCTGAGCTGGCCCCACCTGCCTTGGAGACCTCGCTGTCGGGGTAATCGCTGGGGTCAAAGTGCTTGCTGGCCGTGCGGATCCAGATATCGGCCTTGCTGCCGTACACCTGGCGATAGAACGCACCTTGATAGCGGCGCCCTGCCACAGAGACACCCGCACGGGTCTGCCGTGGCCGCCCCGCACGGCTGGCCTCGATCGGATTGAGACCGAACCACAGCTTGCCCTGGCCATTGCTACCGGCCTTGTAGGCCCGCAGGCGCTGCCGCACGGCCTTGATGGCAATGCGCTCCTGCTGGCCCACCGAGCGGGCAACGCGACCCTGCAGCCAGCGCAGGGTCTTGTTGATGGCTCTGCGCTCCGCTGCGGCGATAGCCTTGGGCACCAGCCCGGCGAACTGCTCGAACCCCTTGACCTGCCGGGGGTTGGCCTGCAGCGTAATCAGGCCTGTGCTGCCGGACTGCTTGTAATAGCTGCCAACGCTCATTTCACCTCCCGCAGGGCAAAGTTGATCCAGCCGCTCCCATCCGGCTCGCGCTTGGCGATGACGTACCGTCCACCGCCATCTGCCGGGGCGAGATCACACACCAGGTGCAGCCCCTCCCTGATGCCATTGGCCTGGGCTACGCGCACCGAGAACACGGGCTGCCGCAAGCCGGTGTTGATCGTACCGACCCGTGGTTGCTGCCACGGTACCGACATGAACCCTTGCACCGGCTCAGCGAAGCCCTCGATCTCGACCTCGTCGCCCAACTCCTCGAGCAGGGATTCGTCCATATCCGATATCGCCGCACGGAAGGACATAATCAGTCACCTTCTTCCAGCTCGTCTTTCGGCAACTGCCCACGACGTGCGATCTTGCCTTCGCCCACCAGAGTCTCGGCAACCTCCTTGCTCGGCGGGGCATAAACCTCACCCGAGCAAATCACCTTGTTGCCGTCCTGCAAGCACCCATCGACGACCACGTACTCGATTTTCGCGGCCATGTCACACCACCTTGGCGAAGAGGAAAGCGTTCGGCTCCAGCAGGCCAGCCAGCGGTGCGGCCTGAACCTTCAGCCAGCGCTGGCTCGGCTCTTGGGTGACCCAGCTTTTGGGGAAGCGGGCCGCTTCGACCATGCCGCTCTCGATGGCCTCCATATCCTGAATCGCCGCATAGAGCATCGCGTTGCGCGTCCCGGTGGACCCCAGGATCAAGCCGCCGGCAGGTACCAGGGGCTTCTCGCCGTCCTCGCCGTCCGCCAGATACCACTCGTCATAGGCGTAGAGATCAACGCCTGGGTCATTGAGGTAGCCCAAGTAGGTCACCCCATCCGGCAGCAGCTCGGGCTTGATGATGCCGAGGTCGACACGACGGTTGTTCAGTTGCTTGAGCACCGTATCGTTGCTGTGGAAAGCGTCTTGAGCCTCAGCGCTCAACACCGCTATGTTTGCTGAACGGCCCGAGTCCTTGGCGATCAGGCGTCGCCACTGACGCATGTTGGCGATCGGATCGGAGTCGCTGGTGTTCCAGCGACCGGTGGCCAGCGTGACCTTGTGCGTGTCCTCCATGCGGAAGTCGATGGTGTCATCCACACCGTCGCCGACAACACGAATGCGCCCGGTGGTCAGCGCTTGGGCGCACATCCACTCTTCCCGACGGGTGATCTCGCTGTCGAGTTCAAGCAAATCCCGGCCGAGCCGCTCGCCTGCACGCTCAAGTGGCGTGCGGGTCGAGAACGGGGTCTCACCCGCACCACGCTTCAAGATCAGCTCGGCACGGGTAACGCGCTTTGGCTGAATGTAGGGCGGCTTGTAGGTCGAAGAGCTGATCCCGCCACGCTGCGAGACACTGCCTGGCAGGGTGGGGTGAACGAACGGTGCCATTTTGCGTTGTCCCTTCACGATGTCGATCGTCACCGTTTCGGTACCAAAAGTCTCGGGGGCGCCGGCATTGAAGAAGGTGTCCATCAGGAAGCGACGCGGCGTCGGCATCTGCTCGATGGCTTCCATCATGGTCAGGGTGTCAAAGATATCCATTGGAGCTCCGTTATCGAATGAAGATGCTGAGAGGACGCAGAGCGGCCTTTGCGGCAGCGAGGGTCAGCCCTTCGCCAAAGGTGAGTTGGCTGCCCAGCACCTGGCCGGTCAGGCGGATCGGCGTGCTCTTGGCACCGTCGGTGGTGTCGACGTCCTGGTCGAGGATCGCGCAGGGCGCCTGCGAGCCGTCCTCGGCCGCCGCCTTGCACAGCACGTACTCATGACTGGCCGTGATCTGGCCCAGCACCGCGCCAGCGGTCAGCTTCTGGCCGGCGGCGATCAGGCCGGTATCCATCACGATGGGGAAGTCGCCCGCCGAGAGCTGGCTCGGCAGGTAGGAACTGCAGGTAGGGTTTGGCATTGGAACCTCCTAGTTAGCGGCGCGTGGCGCCTGCAACGATTGCGTTGACGGCGGCCTTGCGCTCACCCTCCTTGCCGCCGGCTGGTGGGGCGGTACCGGTAACGCCTTGGGCGTCGCTCTTGATACCGGCCAGCGAGATACCGCGATCCTGCGAAGCCTTGAGCAGCGACAGGGCGGTGGCCTCCACCGAACTGCCATCGTCGATGGCAGCGCCGATCTCCTTCTCGAAACCTTTCACCGCCAGCGCGTTGATGCCCTTGATGCGGTCACGTTCGGCCGTGGTGGCCTCGGTACGGATCGCCGTGGTGTCCACCTGCTCGGCCTGGGCGATCTCGATGGTGTTGGGGTCAGTGCCCGCCGCAATCGCGGTGCGCAGTTCTGCCGTGGTCTTGACGGTGGTCATGGTGTGTATCCTTGGGGGGGTGATGGCCGGCTTGGCCAGTTCGGTGATCAGGGATTCCAGCGAGCCCGTGCGGTGGGCCAGGCCGTGCTTGACGGCGTCCGCACCGACGCGGATGCCGCCGTGATCGCCCATCTCGGGCACCTTCTCGGCAGCCACGCCGAGGTTGCGAGCAACCTTGCTCACGAAGACTTCGGCCATTGCGTCGATGGTCTCGCCCACCTTGGCGCGCCCTTCTTCGGTACCAAGGTCGGGGCGCTTGTTCGGCGCGTTGCGGCTGACAATCTGATAGCGGGCTCGCCCGGCCTTCTTGTCGTCCTCGACTACAGCCTCGACGACAACGCCAATGCTGCCGGCCAGGCTGGTCTCATCGACGACGATTTCGCCAGCCGCCGAGGCGATCCAATAGGCCGCGCTCGCGCCCATCCCACCGATGTACGCCACGATGCGCTTGCGGGCACGGCCTGCGTAGATCATCTCGGCCAGCTCGTTGATGCCCGAGGCGACGCCACCAGGGCTGTCGATGTTCAGCACGATGGACTTGACCTTGGGGTCGTCCAGGGCACGCTGAATGTCGGTCGCCAGGACCTGGGTGCTGGTGGCACCGCTGATCTCGGTGAACAGGTTTGCGTAGCGGAAGATCGGCCCGGTGACTGGCACCACCGCCACGTTGCCGCGCATCGTGACGCGGCGGCTCTCTTCCAGCCGCTCGCCGCGCTTGGTCGCCAGCGCCACCGGATCGCCCATGCGGTCGGAGATGGTCAGCAGGTTGTCCAAGGCGTCGGGCATCATCAGCCAGGGCTGCGAGGCAGCCAGCTCAAGTGCTCGAGGCATTTCTAGTCCTCTTTGGGTTCGGGGTCTGGCGGGTTTTCAAGGCCACCCTTGGGCAAGGCCTGCATGCTGTGCTGCCGCCGGTAGGCGACTTCGCGGGTTCGCTGCCGGATCACCTGCTGCCAGGGCTCGCCGGTCATGGCCGCGGTCTCCAGCGTCTCGTTGCTGACGCCGATCTCGATGCGCTTGCCGGCGGCGTTGGCCTCCTTCAGCTCGTCGATCGCGCCGCGCGCCGGGCCAATCCAGAGCGCCTGGCAATACGCTTTGCGCTTGGCGGGCTCGCTGTACCCGGGCAGGTTGATCAGCCCCCTGGCCACGGCTTCGTCGATAATCAGCTCGCGGCTTGGCTGGCAGAAGTCACAGGCCAGCCACCAGCGGCGCAGGCTGTAGAAGCGCCAGGCCTGGAGCATGGCGGCACGGGCGGCGCTGTAGCTGCTGCTGTAGTGCAACAGCAGCTCCTCCAGCGGCAGCTCCAGCGCGGCACCGATCTCCTTCACCACCGCGGTGAAGAACGGGTCGAACTGAGCGTTGGGCCGGCCGGGGTTGGCCACCATCGGCTCTTCACCCACACCGAGGTCGACAATGGCCCCCTCGCCCAGCGCGAGCACACCGTCGGAGGTGTCATCGCCGCCGGGCTTCTCTTCGCTGAGTGCCGACATCGGCAGGTTGCCGGGGTTGAAGCCTTCGCTCTTCTTGATGAAGACGGTGAACATCGCCGAGATCACCGCCGCCATCAGCTCGGCGCTGCTGTAGCGCTCCAGCTTCTGCAGCGGCTCCAGCACCGGAGACAGGTACGGTGCCCCGCGCTTCTGTCCGGGCCGCTCTTTGTCAGCCATGACATGCAGCACACGGCGCCGCCCGGTCTCGGCGCCGAACACCGGCAACCGCTCCCACTGCAGCGTCTTGCCCTGCAGGTGCTCGCCGGGGTAACCGGTGCACACGTGATAAGCCACCGGCGCGCCCAGGCCGTCGAACTCGACACCCTCTACCAGGTCGACCCGGTCTAGGCCGCTGTTGGGGTTGCCGACACGGTCAGACTCGATCAACTGCAACCGCGTACTGAAGAGGCAGCCGGGCCGCTCCTGGTCTGGGCTGGCGACGAACACATCACCCGCCACCATCGACGACACCAACACCAGCGCCTGGAGCTGATAGTGGTTGAGCGTCGCTTCTGCGTCACACTCACGCGGGTCATCGGCATACAAGGACCACAACCGATCCAGCTGGCCATTGAGCTGCTCGGCTTCTTCTTCGGTGATACCCAGCGCTTCATGATCAACCTGCGCCCGGCAGACCAGCCCCGTTCCCACCACGTTGGTGCGCAGCCGCGTGATCGCCGCGCGGGCCACCAGGTGGTTGCGCATGGCATCGCGGGAACGCGCCACCAGCGTGCGGCGCTCGCTCTGATTGAAGTCGCGCCGGGGGCTGCCGAGACCAGGCAGCCAGCTGGCCATGCTTCGAAGTACCCGCGACGCTCCGCGCCAGCGGGTTTCAACCCCACCGCCGCCGCCCTGCGCTGAGATCTGCTGGTCATCGACCGATGCCCTGGCCACCCGAATGGCTTCGGCCATCAATTGCTCGGCAGCCGATTCCCGTTTGCTGAACGGCCACATGGTCAAATCCCCGCGTACGAAACGCGGTTGCGGCCACGGCCCAAGAGAGCGGCCTGCTCTCGGGCGACCTCGTCGGCGTACTGCTTTTCCAGCATCCGTAGACTGCTGAGTTCGGCCAGCTGGACCTCGCGATCCTGCCGGCGCAGCCGCTGGCCATTCTTCAGGACGCGCGAGATCGCCGCCCGGACCTCGTCGAGGCGTTTTTGTGCTTCAGTCATGGTGACCTCGGTTATTGGACGCGGCTCCGCGTGCCCCGGCCGCGCGTGACAGCCCGGCGAGGAACCGGCGCCACCGCCTGTTCAGTTGTGAAGAGGGTGGGCTGCAGCAGCTGCTGCTCCAGCTGGTCCCATTCGTGATCACGCAGCAGGTGCGTCTTGAGGCTGCGAGCCGCATGCAAGGCGTACACCTCGCAATCCAGCGCCTCGTTGCGCCGGCCGGCTTTCTTTTGCCAGACCATCTTGCTGGGGTTGCGTGGGTGCGGAGCCAGGACCTCGTTGGTTACCTGCTCGTAGTAGTCCGAGCGGATCTCGCTGTACCAGTGCATGCGCCCTGGTCCCGAACCTTTAAGCTTCATCCGGCCATCGATCAGCGTCTTGGCCTTGTGGGTGCCGACGATGAACACCCGCAGGCCATACTTCGAGGCCTTGGTGTTGTCCTGGCTGGTGTCCGCCGACTGGGCCGGCTTGGTGAAGATCTCCCGATCCCGGCTGTCGATGGAGGCGCCCTTGATCGCCATGATGTTGAAGCGTTGGCGATCCCGAACGTAGGTGTACACCGCGTCGCTAGTGTTACCGTCAGAGCTGTCGATGCTCACCGCCGACACGGCGATCTGGGCGCCGCTGTCGGTCGGGATCGGCGTGGCGATCATCTTGTCCAGCTCGGTCCACACCGGGTCGTGGGGATCGATAGGGTTGCCGGGGAGCTCGCCCCAGTACAACCGCCAGGACTCCTCCCCGCGTCCCCAGCCCGTGAACAGCACCGCGAGGCGATCGCCCTGGACGTCAACACCGACCGTCACCAGCAGCACACCCTTTGGCGCAGTGAGTTCGGCATAAGGCTCGGCGCGCTTCTCCAGCTCGTCGGTCTTGGGCGCGTCGCTCTTGTACTCGTAGCTTTCACCCATAGAGCTGTTGGTGAAGGCGATCATCGGGCCGATGTTGCCCTGCCGCTGGGCGTACTCGGCCTGCAGCTTCTTCTCCATCAGCACTTCGAAACGAGAGCCGGGGAACGTGGCATACAGCTCGTTGATGATGTAGCCGGCAATACCGCGGAACTCGGCCGTCGCCTCCCAGCGGCAGCGAGGGTCACCCAGGTTGGCGTTCTTCTGGTGGTCATCCCAGATCTCGCCGCAGTGTGGGCAAGCGTAATACGCCGTCTCCGGACGGCGCTTGCCGTACACCTCATGGAAGTAGTGCTCGTCCTCGTCGCAGTGCAAATGCTCGAAGCTCGGCGTATGCAACTGTCCGCATCCATGGCAGGGGATCAGGCCCACGCGCTTGTCTGAAAGCTCAAGCTCGGCATCGATCGCCGACAGGCCCTTGATGGTGGGGGTGCCGCCGATGATGATCTTCGATCGCAAGAACGTCTTCAGACGCTCCTTGGCGAGCTTGATGCTGTCCCCTTGCCCCCGCAGGTTCAGGTTGCAGTCGTCGGGCTCCTCGATCGCGACCCGTGGTACCGGCGTCGATTTCACACTGGCCGGGCTGTTGGAGCCGACCATCTTCAGGAACCCGCCCGGAAACCGCTTGAAGTCCTGCCGCTGCTGCAGCTTGCGGCTGCGCAGGTCGACCTTTTTACGCAGGCGCTTGGTGGCCTGGATCATCGGCTCGAGCTTCTCGGCGACGTACTGCTTGGCCGCTTCGGCTTTGGGGAACAGCACCAGGATGGGTGACGGATCGAGATCTATCCACTTGCCCAGGGCGTTGCCCAGCACGCCCGAGGTCCAGGCCACCTGAGCCGACTTGCGCGCCACAATTTCGGTGACGTTTGGATCGTCCAGCGCCTCGAGCGGGCCACCCGGCCAGATCAGGTGCGGCGTTTTGTCGAACCGGTATTTACCTGGTGCTGCCGACTCTTCGGGAGCCAGCCAGCGGAACCGGTCAGCCCATTCGATGATGGACATGCGTGGCGGCGGCGCCCACTTGCGGCAGACGCGGCGCATCGCCTTAGTCGCCGTCTTCTTCAGAGCCCTCCTCGTCGTCTGGCTCGTCAGGATCCCCGGCGAGATCGTCGTCCTCGTCATACGCGGACAACCTCCTCAGTATGGATTCGATGGGATCGCGGATCAGCTGGTTGTCCACCGGCACGCCGTACTTGGCGGTCAGCGTCATCGCCAGCTCATCAGGGAAGGTGTTCAGCAACTCGATCTTGGCGGCGGTGATCACCGCCTCGAAGCGCTCGACCATTTCGGCCTCGACCACCACCTCGCCCAGCTCCCTAGCGAGCGCGATCTCTTCGCGGTCGCCGCGCAGCCTGTCAAGCCGGTCCCGTGAGGATTCCTTCTTGCCGTTCAACGAGGCCTGGCGCATCAGCCATTCGATCACCGCCTGGGTGTCGTACTGGTTTTCGTTGCCGCGCCCCACGCCGAACTCGTTCACCGGCATGCCTTCGTTCTGCCACCGGCTCAATGTGCGCTCGTCGCGTCCCACGATCTCGCTGAGTTCAAGCTTGCTGACTGTCCTTCCCATCGCTAAGTCCTTGAAAAGACGGACATCCCTGCCAGATTCTCAGCTGCAGGGAAACCGCGAGTCTGCGCACCCGTGTAGGGGGCGGCCCAGGGGGAGGACCCAGAAATTCGCCCCCCACCCCCTGCCCCAGACCGGGTCACTGGCCTGCCTCGCTGCCTGCTGACTGCACCTGGGCCAGCCCCAGCCGCTTGGCGGCCCAGCGCTCGTACAGGTTAATCGCCACGTCCGCGCCGGCCATCGCGGTGAGGCAACCAATCGCTGCCGATGCCCATACCGACATACCACTGGCGTACAACAGCATGTTGGTCGACAACCCGCAGGTGACGCAGGCACCCGACCGCAAGGCCAGCCGGCGAACCAGCCCCCAACCGCGAGCGCCCGCCTTGTCCGCCCGCCACATTTCTCCCGACACACCGCCGACCAGGGACAGTACGATCACCATCCAGATTGGCAGTTCGGCTAACGCTTGTTGCTCACTGTTCATGCAGGCCTCAATTGGCAAAGCACGGCGCCGAAAAAAGAAAACCCCGCCAAATGGCAGGGTTCTCAATGCACCGACAGGTCGGAGCGGTTGCACAGCACAGTGCTTGTGGGGGAAGCGCCTAAGCGCACTTTTCATATCGTGACGCCTTTTTACATGCCACCGGAAAAACCGAAAAGGGGCTATTATCGGTACGCCACAATGTGGGCGCTATGTAACATCCATGTTGCAGGCAAGTTGCATAGCGACCCGACGAACGGTAGGCAAGCGTACCCGCCCCGCCCTTGCCCCCAGGATGGCCAGCACCTGCAAGTGCAGCGCTTTCACCCAGTTGCGATAGGTGCGATCCGCGTCTTCGGCAAGCCCTACTTCGCGCATTTGCTCTCGCACAGTCACGCCGTGGAGGTAGCGCAGCTCGGCCAGCTTGGCCAACGTGGCGCCACGAGCATCACGCCGCGCCAGTTCCGCTACTGCAGCGTCAACCTCGGCGGCGGAATGGTCGAGGCCTGCACCGGACACCAAAATACGCGCCCCCGACGATCCTGTGCGCGGTGCCGCCCCCTTCCATTGCATGATCGTGCCCATCTGGCTGCCCAAGCTCGCCTCAAGCCCCACCCTCCCACGCTGCTCGCCCCAGTGGCGCATCAGTTCGCTCACCAGGCGTAGTCGCTCGGCCGGGTCGATCAGTACTGCCATATCCATCTGGTGCTGCGCCAATCGCACCAGGAGCTGAAGGCGCAATCCATGGTCAATCGTCATCGCCATCCCTCCGTAAACAGCACCCAACACACTTTTTGCCAACCCAACACAGACCCAACACACTCAAAGCTCAATGAATTCATAGGATTATTAGTAGATGTGTTGAGTGTGTTGGGTTTGTTGAGTTTTTCAGGGCTCGTATGAAGTCTGCTTTGGTCCTTGTCACCTCCCCAATAAATGACGCGCCTGCGCGCGCGCGTACGCAAACCCAACACACCCACCGCACAACCCCGCAGCGCCGCCAAGTTCAAAGCCTCACGCTGTGTTGGCATCCCGAAATCAATGCAACACAGGCCCAACACACCCAACACACATATCGGCGTATTCATGCTGCGAGCCCCTTCACGTGGTCCCAAGCATCGACGTTCCAGCCCGCCAGCCTTGCCCGAGCGCGCCATTCGACGACGTTCTTGCCCAGCTCGGCCGACTTCAAGGAAGGGGGCAGGGAGGGATCACCATCACTCGGGAAGAAGAACGCCGCGAACCGCCGGTTGTTTCCATCCGTCCAAGGGATAGCCCGTGTCTTCTCTACCGTCGCACTGATCATCAGCGAGAACTTCGTCTGGCTCATGGAGTGTTCCTTGTTGCGCGAGCACCACTCGATAAAGAGGGCATAGACGTCGCTGGTGAGGCAACAACCCCACAGGCCGTGCCCCAGCTCTCCGGTGCGCCACAACGCGAGGAAGGTCTGCCAAGCTGTGCGACTCAGTGCGACCAAACGTTGCCGTGCCTCAGTCTCGGGCGGACGAGTGCGCTGGTCGAAGTCCCTCAAATCGACAGCCAACAACCAACCGTACAAGGCCGCAACCCCACCGTTGGCCAACTCATAGCTGATCGCCTTTTGCCTCGCGACAGGCAACGTCTCCATGGGCCACATCACCAGCATCCGTCGGTCGGCGTCGCTGATCGGCCAAGGCATGATTTCGTTGCTCAGGAAGACCGCGTTCATGTGGTTGGCCTCCTCCCAACCGTTGATGAACTTGGACTCCATACGCACCGTCTTGCCAGTGATCATGTGCTTGATCTTGCCGACCTGGTTGTACCGCTGATCCCTACTGACAACTTCCTCGAACACTGCCCAGAGCTTGCGGCTCTGCCAGGCGTTAAAGCTGCCTTCCAACTGTGTCTGCCCTACCGTCGCGGCATACTGCCCGTAGAGCTGACCGAAGACGTCGGCGAACAACAGACTCTTGCCCGACCCCTCCATGATCGAGTGCATCAAAACAGCGGTATCCATCTTGGCGCCCATGTGCTGGAGCGGGTAAGCGAGCCATCTCACCAGCCATTCCAGCGCCTGCTCGTCGTGGTTGCAAAGGAACGAAATCAGCCATCTTAGGTTCTCGCATGCAGCATCATCCCGCACCGGCTCCAGGGGCAGTCCTTCAAAGGTATTGATGTAGACGTTCGGGTCCTTGGTCATCGTCGGGTCGAACACGATGTGGTCGACGTCAACCACCCGCCGCTCTCGACAGTTCAGCCACCACTTGTACTCATCTCCCAATGCCATCTTCACGGCGCCCTCTGGGATCCGACGCTTCTTTTCCCGGTCCCAGACATCCTTGGTCCCGTCGATGTAGACGTAGCGCTCGATGGGATCTAGCTTCAACGCCCCACCTTTCTTACTTGACAGGCGTCGCGCCTCATCGAGCTCCTGTGCCTGCTCAGGGGCAATCAGCTTTCTGTCGGGCCGCTCCAGCCATACCTTGGCCAACGGCTTACCCACCAGGGCTTCGAAAGCCGACTTCTTCATCGGCTTCGCCTTGTCCATGTCCCAGACTTGCGTGGTCCCTTCTATCAGCGCGAACCGCCGCAGTGCGCCTTCAATATCCGGCGCGCTTCCCCCTTCCCCCCCGTCGGCCGAGAAGGCGGCCGGGCTGGCCTCGATTGGGTCGGGGGCAGATCCGTCAGTGTCAACGCCCGCAGCGCTTTGGTCGGCCTGCTCGGCAACAGATGGGGTGCGGGGAAGCTCACCCAGCGGCGGGGGTACCGGCGGGCGCGATTTGGCATCGATACCAAGGATCTGCGCTGCCGCTCTGGTAGCTGCCCTCTGATCGCCGTCGTGCATCAGAATGCAGAACACGTCGAAGGCATCATTCTTGTGTCCGTTCGCCAGCGGGTCCGACGTGTGATGGGAAAAGAGCTTTCCGTCGGTGATAGTCACCCCAGGCATGCCAGAGCTGCTGTGCGGGCTCAGCCACTTCCCGTCGATACGCTTGTAGCCATGCGCCTCGATCATCGTGGCGATGTCATGGATGCGGTTGAATTCCGGGATGACCTCGGGGAGCTTGTCACCAGATCGGGCAGCAGTTGGTGATGGCCTTGGCGTTGGGCGAGCCGCGGGCATAGCCGGCTTCGGCCGCCACGGGCAAACGGCCTCCCCTTTGGGCTTGAACTCGTCCCAGCCCTGCCAGATCGCCAGCAGTTCGGGCGGTAGCTCCAGCAAGCCGTCGTCGTTTGGCTCAGTGCGCCATGTGTAGGGCTTACCCGTGCCAGGGTGGATGGAAGGCGGCAGCACATCCTGCACCAGGCCGCCCCGCAGCTCAAAGACGGTCACTTTCTTGAAGGGCTCAGCAGCCAATCGGAAAGCCGCTTCGCGGTCGGCATCTTCCGCGTATACAGCTGCTTGGACCTGCGCCATTAGTCCCTTGTAGATGGTGCCATCGGGGTCGTTCTTGTTGGGCCAAACCAAGGCGTGGCGACTCAGTTCCACACCCTCGGGGACTCGGAACATCACACGGAAACGTTCAGGGTTACCCACGGAGGTCGGGTATGCGTCTGCGAGGGCGTCCACGTCGAGCCCCAGCGTCTGCTGCATGACCTGCCGCGTCAGTTCGACGTCATCAACGTCCAACGAGCAGACGCGACTAGGCCCGAGCACCACCCCTAGATTGTGACTCGGGCGCTTCGTCCAGAACGCTTCGGCATCAGCGGCAAGAGTGAAGTAGCGACCGGGCTGGTTCCAACCTTTACCCTTCGGCCCCTTCTCGCCTGGCTCGATCGGAACCAGGGCCAGGTTGAAGGTTTCAATGTAACGCCGCGCCCAATCAGCTGTGGTAGGAGTTGGGCGCCCGCTCATCTCCGGCGCTCCCGCAACCCCTGGCAGTCGACGCAGGTTTCGCAACCCGCGACCGACTGCTGACGGGCCAACGGAATCGGCTCGTCGCAATCCTCACAGAACTGCGCGCTCGGCTTTTCAGGAAGGCGCGCAAGGCGCTGCAACGACAGCTGCAGGAAGTACTCAGCATGATCGTTGGCGAAATCAACGGCGTCAGCCATGAGCTTCGTCCTCCATGGCCTGGCGGGCGCCCGCCATGATCGCGAGCACCTGACGGATCACGTCCATCCCTCGCTTCTCAAGATCCATCACCTCGGCAAGCGTCCATACATTGTCGGCTGCACCGTCGTGCAGACTGCCCACGAACTGACTGGACTCATCCAAGAGTTTGGCTACAGCTTGCAGTGCTTCGTTGGTGGCAGGCACTGGCTCTGGCCGGTACCAGACCGCCCCCGCCGGACGAACCAGGGCATCGAGCAGCCGCGGGTCTGAGGTCCACTGGACGATTTCTTCCAGCTCATCAGGGGTCGGCCAGCGGCGCTCCTCGTTGTGGTGGAGCTTCTTCTGCAGCGTGTCCACCTCAAGGCCCATATCGAAGGCCAACTTGGTGATACCGCCGTGATAGTCACGACCTGCGCGGTAGAGCGCCTGCCGCAATGTGAGGACCGGACCTGCGCCCGGCAATAGATCAACTCGACTCATAACCGTAAATCCTCGGTTTACGGCCTAGTCACAGGGTTAGGTAAGACCTATCCTACGACCACGACCTGTGTGCTGTGCCTTGCGTGCTGTGCGGGCATGGCATGCGGTAATAGTCGTCCGGCTGTACTTGTGAGAGAGGGTGCCGGACGACGGGAGTGATGGTGCTCTGTACTGTCATAGCTGGGCCGGGAGGTCAGAGTCCTGGCTCAGCGTTCTTACTGCTTTGCTTGCCGCAAATAAGCCCAGTCGATGTCTGGCCGAAGCGATTCACAACGAATCTCCCCTCCCGTTTCCCGATCTAGGCTGACTGCCAGCCCCGCGCTCGCGCGACGATTTCCGTAGGCCACTTGTTTCAACTGGCCGACTGACGTCCCGCATTGCTGCGCTAGAGCGTCGAGCCCCTCCTTGTCCATCTTCTTCAAATACTCGCTAAGCGTCATAGACACCTCCATTGGCAGCGAGATTAGCAATTGCTAATTACAAGAGCAATAGCAACGCGTAATTTACTGTTTGCTAACGGAAAGCAATCATCGCCGCATGGACATAAATGAAAGGCGCATCGCCTACCTCCGCAAGATCATGGGCACCCTGAGCCAGAAGGATTTCGCCGAAGCTCACGACCTGGATGCCTCATACCTGTCGCAGTTGCTCAATGGCCACCGCAAGCTGGGGGAAAAGGCAGCGCACAATCTCGAGCTCAAGATCGGGCTTGCAGCAGGGACGCTGACAGCACCTCCCCTGGAGGAACCCATCAATGCCCCACCAACAAACGTGGTTCGCCTGCCCACACGACAGGCCAAGGACAAGAACTTCGTTGTGATTCCGCACCTAGATATCGCGGCATCAATGGGGCACGGCAAGGCAGCCCCGGAAATGCACATTGAAGTCATCCGCGACATGACGGTTCACCTCGACTGGCTCAGAATGCAAGGCCTCAGCTTCTCCAACATCGATAACCTCGCCATCATTACCGGCGATGGAGACAGCATGTCGGGCACCTTCGCCGACGGCGATGCACTGTTGGTCGACCGCGGCATCTCCGAGGTCAAAACAGATGCCATCTATGTGTTCACTCTCGACGGTGATCTCTACATAAAACGGCTTCAGCGCATGACCGGCGGACTGCTGCGGATGATTTCCGATAATCCGATCTATCCACCGATCGTCATCGACGAGTCAATGATCGAACGTATGCACATCCAAGCTCGCGTCCTGCTGGCCTGGAACGCAAAGAAGCTCTAATCCAGCTGGCACTGCAATCTACCGGCAATCGGACGGAGTGCAGTCACGCCAAAACAATTTAGCATTTGCTATTGCCCAAACATTTAGCCTTTGCTAATTTTCGCTTCGTGTCACCTCTCTCAAATCAAGGACACGGACGAATGAAGCCAGCACAGCACAACGGATCGGTAGCGGTCCTCATCCACCCCACCGCCTGCAGCAGCCTCGCCAAGATACAGGCGTTTCAGCGCCGCACCGGCCTGCAAGTAGTCGTCTCCACTGACGGAAAGGCCCACGCCATCCCCTGTGCGGGAGGTGCAGCATGAGCGAGTTCAGCATTCCCCTGAGCCGAGTCATGGGCCTGGAGCGCACCCTTGAAGCCGGCGGCAGCTCCAAATGCACCCTGCGCCGCCCGGAGACCACCCTCGACGCACGGATCACCGTCGAGAACGACAACACCACCCACCATATCAAGGTGGAAATGGGAGAGCTGACCAGCTCGATGACCCTCCCCCGGAAGCTGGTGACCAAATGGCAATCGTTGCGGGACTTCCTGCAGGACCTGGCCAACGGCCGGGCTGACAGCGGCGCCATGTCGGAAGAAGCCCTTGCTCTCTTGGAGGCCCAGGACAGCATCGACCAAGTGCTGCTGGACGGCCAAATCGCCTACGTCATCAACACCGTCAACCGAGCGCTCCCTCTGGGCGCGGTCGTGACCAACGACCAAGGCGAGATTTGCGCCGCAGTCACCGGTTCCAGCAAAGAGCACCTTGTCGGCGCCCTGCGCGCGAAGCTCCAGCCCGGCCAAGAGGGGCTTGGGGAGTGCGCATGAGCACGCTGGAACAACTGCGCAGCGAATGGACTACCCCGTGCCCAACACTGACCGCTGTAAGGGAGCGCTACTTCCCTCACATCAGGTCCGACCGGCGGTTCAGGGAGCTGATTAACAAGGGCGCGATCAAGCTGAAGCTGAGCAAGCTGCACAACTCAGCGAAGGCACAGCATGTCGTCTACCTGCAGAACCTCGCTCTGTACCTCGACCAGCAAGCAGAGCACGCCTCGCATACCGCTTGATCTAGGCGGCCCCGGCCATCAGGGGCACTTGGCCCACCACCGACTCTGACACTTACCGGTGGCGGGCCTTTTCGGAGCACAGCACATGCAACCGCACCAACTTGTCCTCGCCATGGGCATCATTTGGCTTGTCACCTTGATCGTCGCGCCATACCTGTTCTCGAAGGCGCGCAGCCGTGCCTTCAACCGCGGCGTAGAGATAGGCAAGGAACACCATAGAGCCGACCTCAAACTGCAGCTCAAGACTCTCCGAGAGGAACTGGACGAGACTCGCATCCAGACCGAGGCAGACCAGCGCAAGCACCATCTGGCCGTAGCTGCGCTTAAGCGGACCATCACGGAGCTCGAAGATCGGATCATGTCCTACACCGGCATGCCCGTGACCAGGGCCGACTACGACCTGATGATCAAAGCTGTCGAGACGCTGGCCCTGGCTGAGAAAACGTGGAAGGCCGTCCAAGGAACTGAGCCATGGTGCAACCGCGCCTTGCAGCAGCGACAGGACATTCAGGCCCTCGCAGTACGCGTGCACCATCAACTGCGTAGCACACCGGCCAGCGCTGCAACAGCGGGGGCCGCAGCATGACACTGCGCAAGCACACACTGAAGCACTTCCACATGTGCTGCGGCCTGGGCGGGGGGGCGAAAGGGTTCAATCGTTCTAAGCCTATCGTTGGCAACCTGCAGGCCGACTGGCAGTGCATCGGCGGCGTCGACGTTGACCCGGCCGGCCTGGCCGACTTCGAGCGCCTGTCGGGCGTCAAGGGCACCCTGATCGATCTGTTCACCCGCGACCAATACACCCGCTTCCACGGCAAGGAACCGCCACCTGGGTGGCGCGAGGCTACGCCGGAAGACATCCGCCGCGCAGCTGGTGGCCAGCGCCCCGACGCGGTGTTCATAAGCTCCCCGTGCAAGGGCGCTAGCGGGCTGCTGTCGGAAACGATGAGCCAAACACCTCGCTACCAGGCCCTCAACGAGCTGACCCTGCGCTGCATCTGGCTGTTCTGCGAAGCGTGGGCCGACGATCCGGTACCGCTGCTGGTGTTTGAGAACGTGCCGCGCCTCGCCACCCGTGGGCGGCACCTGCTGGATCAGATCAACAGCCTACTGGCCCAGTTTGGCTACGCCGTCGCCGAGACCACGCACGATTGCGGAGTTATCGGCGGCCTGGCCCAAAGCCGCAAGCGGTTCCTGCTTGTCGCACGCCATGTAGAGAAAGTACCGCCGTTCCTTTACGAACCAGAGAAGAAGTCCCTGCGAGCCGTGGGCGACATTCTCGGCCGCATGCCCCTGGCCGGGGACGTCGAGGCAGCAGGCCCAATGCACCGCGTGCCGGCACTGCAATGGAAGACCTGGGTACGCCTCGCCCTGGTCGAAGCCGGCAAGGATTGGCGCAGCCTGAATGATCTGGCGATCGAGGACGGCTACTTGCGCGACTTTGTGATCGTCCCCGAGGCCTATTCCGGCTACCTGGGAGTGAACGCCTGGGAGAAATCCGTAGGAACTGTGGCCGGCAAGTCCCGACCAACCAATGGCGCGTTCTCGGTAGCAGACCCACGCGCCAAAACCGGCGCGCTGCAGTACCAGCAGTACGGCGTTCGCCGCTGGGAAGACACCAGCGGCGCGGTGATCGGTGTGAAAAGCCCCGGCCAGGGAACGTTCAGCGTTGCCGATCCGCGTAGAGCGGGCGCTGGCTTCGGCAAGTACCAGGTCACTCCGTATGACAGCCCTGCGGGGACCGTCATAGCTGGCAGCACGACTGGCCAAGGCGCTTTTGCCGTGCAGGACCCACGCCCCGGTATGCGCCGCACCAAGGGTGATGCCTACCTCACCGGCGGGCATTACGGCGTTGTGCCATGGAACGGTCCGGCCGGCGCCGTATCCGCCAGCGCTATGCATGACAATGGCCGCTGGAGCGTGGCCGACCCGCGATTACCCGCGGCCAATGACCGCCTGGCCTGCGTGATCGAGTCACTAGATGGGACATGGCACCGCCCTTTCACTACCTTCGAGCTGGCCGCGATCCAGAGCCTGGTGGAGCCGGAGGAACAACTTGAGCTGGACGGCCTGAGCGATCAAGCGTGGCGCGAGCGCATCGGCAACGCCGTGCCTCCGCACGCTGCAGAGGCCGTAGCGGATGTGATGGGTACCACTTTGCTGCTGGTCGCCCTGGGCGAAACCTTCGTGCTGAGCAGCATGCCGATTTGGGTACGCCCCATCGCCGTCGGCCTGAGCGTGGCTCAGCGGGAGGCCGCTTGATGAACAGCGCATCAAGCCTGGCCCCAGGCTACGCCGTCGATCTTCTCGCTGGAAATCAGTTCAACATCGTCAGCGTGTCGGGCGGCAAGGACAGCACCGCAACCCTGCTGCTCGCGCGAGCACTGGAAGTACCCAATCTCAGCGGGGTCTTCGCCGACACCGGCAATGAACATGAGACGACGCTTGAGTATGTCGATTACCTGGTCTCGGCCACCGGAATTTCAATCCGCACAGTGCGGGCCGACTTCACCCAGCAGATCGCCCGCAAGCGCGAGTTCATAAACACGAAGTGGCGCGAGCAAGGCGTCGCCGAAAGCATCATCGAAAGCGCACTGCAGGTGTTGCAGCCCACTGGCGTGCCATTCCTTGACCTCTGCCTCTGGAAAGGCCGGTTCCCTTCCCGAAAGGCGCAGTTTTGCACCGAAGAGCTTAAACGCAACGTCATAGTAGAACAGGTGATACTCCCGCTAATCGAAGGCAGGAACATGGTCCTGTCATGGCAGGGAGTGCGCCGCGAGGAGTCGGACGTCCGACGCTACCTACCCGAACTGGACGAGGTAGGGGGCGGACTCTACAACTACCGCCCGATTCTCGACTGGCCGGTAGAGGCCGTGTTCGAAGCACACAAGTACCAAGGCATCAAACCCAATCCCCTCTACAGCCAGGGCATGGGGCGAGTTGGATGCATGCCATGCATCAACTGTCGCAAAGGTGAACTGCGAGAGATCGCAGCTCGCTTCCCCGAGCACATCGAGCGAATCGCTCACTGGGAGGACCTGGTCCGCCGGGCTAGCAAGCGTGGCGGGGCGACGTTCTTTGCGGCCGCGAATGCCAAGCATCAGCGAGGCCCAACTGAGGGCATGACCCCGGCCGAGCTCGTTGCCATCGCCAACATCCACCAAACAGTCGAGTGGTCCCGCACCACACGTGGAGGGATCCAGTACGACCTAATCGCCAGCGATGGAGAAGCAGACAGTTCAGCCTGCTCCAGCGCCTACGGCCTCTGCGACAGCAGCTGGGCGCACGAAAGCCCCCTGGAGGCAGCATGAGCACTAACCGCCATGATTGGTACATGAGCGACGGCGACGACGGCGGCCTGTATCACTGCAGGAAGTGCAGGCGCACCCACCAAGGCACTGTCCCTAGAACCCACGGCTGCCCAGTGTCCGACGCCGAACACAACGCAGCCGCTTGGCTCGGCCAGGCCGGGCTGTATCGCACTCGCTTAGAAGCCGTGCACAACTGCGAGCAGTCGGTCACTCCGGTTTCCCCCAACGAGTTATTCGAACTAGCCAGCAAACAGGTCGCCACTCAACTGAAGAGGGGGCGCAAGCGTGCCTAACCCAACCCGCACCTGGCAGCTGGTCAGCCTGATCCTGGCCTGCGCGCTGGTCGCAGCCCTGATCCAGCTCCTCCGGCCAGCCCCCGTTAACACCCAGAAAGGCACGTCACCGACTGTAAACAACTTCACCGGCTACGAGCACCTGGCCCTGAGCCCAAACGCCCGCCGCGCGCAAGAGAGGTATTCGATGTGACTACCCCACAGACCTACACCCCGACCACCCGGCCGCGCCATGGCATGCAGCCCATGATGCGTCCCGCCATGTCGTTCATCTGCGACATCTGCGGCACGGCTCGCGTGAAGGGTAACCACGACCAGTGCTCCAAGACCCGCCAGGCAGCTGGCTTCATCATCAGCCGGAGGGCTACGGCATGACCATCGACCTCACCAATCTGAAGGCTCTTGCCACCGCTGCTGCTGCCAACCAATACGACGGCGTGACCCTGAATGACTATGGCACGGCAGTGGCGCCCGCGACGGTGCTGGGCCTGATCGCCGAGATCGAGCGCCACCGCCTGGTGAACACCGAGGGCTGCAAGCCCGAGAGCAGCATCCTGCTCGCCGGCCTCCCATGCGCCGGTGCAGCGTCTTGCCGCAGCCTCGACAAGGCGGAGGGCGAGCAGCCCGACCTCAACACCTCTCCTGCCCAGGCAACTGTGCCGCCCGCACGCCGCGAGATCAAAAAAGCTGAAGACGAGTCGGCAAAACGCAATGAGAGCAGCAGCCAATGGATTAAGTGTACTGAACGACTACCGGGCGCCGAGCTGGATGGCATGGCAGTAATCGTTACCATCACGGATCCCAAAGGGCGACGAATCTCGGATTGCGCCGTATGGAACAAAGGCAGCCGCAGTCGGAAGGGGCACTTTGAATTCTGGGGCAACAAGGTAATTGAATGGCAGCCTCTCCCGGCGCCGGCGAGACGTCAGCCATGAGCCAAACAACCATCAGGCCTCGCATGGCCATCCACGGCCTCGATCTGCCTGCCATCTGTGATGTCTACGGCAATGGCAGATCAACCCGGCGACACGCCAACTGCAGCCAGATCCGCCAGCAGCGTGAGAGCAGCAAATGGGAGACGTACATGGCAAACGTGGCCGCAAAACGAAAGCTGGGGAGACGCGCATGAGCACTCCGCGCTGGGTAATGATCAAACGCGCCGCCGAGCTCACCGGCTACAGCGTCGACGCCATCGAGCACAAGGTAAAGAACGGAACATGGCCACAGGGTCGGATCTGGCGAAAAGCCCCCGACGGTCGCATCGCAATCAATATGGTGGAATACGACAAGTGGGCCGAGAGCGCACCTCAAGTGGCCTAGAGGCCGAGCTGGCCAAGCACACAGGCATCGAGATACACGGCGGCAACCTGCGGATCGCCTTTATGTGGCGCCGCATCCGCTGCCGTGAGTCCCTTGGCCTGCCGGTGACCAAAGCCAACATTAAACATGCCGCCCTACTTAGGGCGGCGATTCTTCACGAAATCAAGACCAACACCTTTGAGTATGGGCGCCACTTCCCGAACTCGAAGCATGCTGGGAACTACAGCAGCGCGAAGGACGAGCGCCTGGAGGCGCTGGCAGAACGCTACAAGCCGCTGAAGGCCATCGACATCACTCCCATGACCGAGGAGAAGTACTCCTACGCCATCGACATATGCGTCGACTTGGTGGGCAAGGATCGACTCGCAGGCATCCTGCTGCCCGAGGATATCCACCGACTCCGAGCACAACTGGTCGAGACCCGCGCACCATCGACCGCCAACCACTACTTGGCCACCTTCGCCGGCTTCCTCACCTGGTGTGAAAGCAACAAGTATTGCGTGGCAGGGCTCGCAGCTGCGTGCACACGCTTTGCTATGAGCGAGAAAGAGCCGGATCCACTGACGCACGAGGAGTTCGACCTGATCGTCACGAAAGGTTGCCTGCACCCTCAAGATGTCGCGGCAACCACGCTTGCCGTCTACACCGGCCTGCGGCCCGGTGAACTCTGCGCGCTGGCCGTGGAAGACATCGACCTGCAGGCTGGGAAGATCGAAGTAACCAGGGCGATCACTGCCAACGGCACATTCAAGCTCCCTAAGACAGGCAAGCCCCGCACGGTGCTCCTGATGGAGCCCGCGATCGAGGCCTGCAGAACACTGATCGCAATCGTGGAAAAGCACCCCAAGCGGGACATTCGCGTGTACCACAACCGGCATGAGTGGAGAGATGAGTCGGTAACCCCGCTCCTATCCCCGAGCACGCAGGCAAGGAAGAGGGTGATCAATGAGTGGTTCGTCTCAACCGCCTGGAACACGAAATGGGCAGGAATTCAGCGTCGCGCTGGCATCCGGCCAAGGCGCCCGTATCAGACACGTCACACCTATGCCTGCTGGTGCCTCACGGCAAGGGGCAACCTAGCATTCATCGCGAAGCAGATGGGGCACAAGGACTTCACAATGCTGGTCGAGGTATACGCAAAATGGATGGATGATGAATCGCCTACCGAGCTGGCTAGAATTTGGGATGGCATTCAACGAGTAGCAACTGCGAAAAAAGGAGCTATTGAAAGGTGAAGATTTCGGCTCACCAGGTCGCCGTCGCGGCTTTGCCGCTAGGCGACCTGGTGAGCGATTTTGCATGAAGAACCAGCCTTGATATCTATTAGAACCCATGTCAAGAAAATTTATCAAGCCTGATCTCAGCCATTCAATCGCCCACAAAAAAGCCCCTACAGTGAGGGGCTTTTTTGTAACGGGGATTCAGGCGATTGCGCGCTCTGATTCTCTCTGATGAACCCTGTCATTGACGACAAATTTGATAATGGACTTGACGTCATCTGAGCAGTTCTTGAACGTCATCGAGGACAAGATTATCCGGCCGTGCTTGAGAATCAAGCCGCCAATCAGCTCATCCACGAATGACTGTGTAGCATCCTTACCAGAAAAATCGATCGCAATCTTGGATCCGTTTCCGATGCACCCTTCGATTTCCTGTCGAAATGGTGCGGCAGAGGCTCTCATCCCCAGCGTTCCTATGGACTCTCGCCCAGTCGCTAGATTGATCGTTTGCATGACGCTTCCCTCGGCAATGTCAGCGTACCTCGTATCGTACGCTTCAGAATAAAATTCGTTTTCTGCAACCTACCCCCTCGCTTGAGGGCTAGTCAAAATTGATTTCGTCACCTACATCATCCTCCACTGCAGGCAGCAGTGATGGGATGTCGACTTGCGGTAACTGATCACGGTTACAGTGGAAAGAAATCGCAACTCCTTTCCATGGGCACTCAATCAAGCTACTGCTTTGGTCGTGCCCAAAATCCGTACGCAGCCAGGCATCCCCACTGGCTACTACTAAAAATCCACCAGCCGCCCCAGCAATTTTAGCTGTAGTCGTCAAACCTACCCCTTGATTTTGGCTATCAGTCTCATAGCCAACCAGAGGTCCGCGGTTACAGCTCACTCGCTCTTTCAAAGCTGCCTGAATCGCTGCGCAATCTGTCTGCTCAGCCAGCTCAGGATGTCGCTTCAGCGTCGCGAGGAACCCACAACCATTGTCGACAATGGCCAACCGTACCACACCATTCGAGCGAAAATGTTGACACGCAACCCAAACTGACGACCCAAAATTCCCCTCTTTCCTCGCATGAGACAATGCATTCTCAAGCAATTCTTTAAGAGAATACTCAATTGGACGACGGCAAGCCTCCATCAGTGGGTCAGCATTTTCTGCCGTCTGGCCGATCATAGCCTGCACCAGTCGAGAGGCGATCGCTTCTGACTGCCCGTCTACCACCCTCTGCAGCTCGACGCAGCTATCAGGCTCACCCTCTGGATTTCTCCCGCTCTCAACATCGACACCCTCGACACTGAGACCTTGAAAGAAATCCATTCGGACGAAATATTTGATCATGTCCTTCGGCATGAAGCGAACGTGGAACGTTCTCCCTACCGGCTGACATTCCAAGGTAGCCCTAAGCACTGCTAACCCCAGAGGATCAATAAAGCAGAGCTCCGAAGCATCCAAAGTCACATTGTCAGTACCTGCATTGAGACTAGCGCAGAAACGAAAAAGTGCCTCAGGGTCTGACTCGCTCAGCGATTTCGGGAAATGGATGGCATCATCCGACAAGCTCATATTCATTCCCCACACGCTTGCAAATCCTTGCGAAATTTTTTGGCGATCGACTATATCGATTCGCCATCACCGTTTCAAGAAGCCTTCCAATGGTGAGTGGCTACGCCGACAAGCGGCCCTAGTAAGTCGAACCAAGGCTCAACCCGGAAAACCCCAGCCCAGCAAGCCACCACCGAGTGCTGGCCCCTGGCTGTCCGTGTTAACCTTGCAGGTATTGCCAAGCAAACGGGTCACACACCTCACTAGCGGGTGACGGGCTGTGAGCTTGATGGGCTGTAGAGGCATCTCCTGCAAAGCAATTGCCCCTAATTTGCCCCACACACATACTGCGAACCACCTAAGCTATTGATGAATAAAGCAATTTCTGACTTTTCCGCACACACCCCGATGATGCAGCAATACTGGAAGCTGAAAAACCAGCACCCGGACCAGCTGATGTTCTACCGCATGGGCGACTTCTACGAGATCTTCTACGAAGATGCAAAGAAAGCCGCAAAGCTGCTGGATATCACCCTGACCGCCCGCGGGCAGTCGGCGGGCCAGTCGATTCCCATGTGCGGGATTCCGTTCCACTCGCTCGAAGGCTACCTGGCCAAGCTGGTCAAGCTCGGCGAGTCGGTGGTGATCTGCGAGCAGATCGGCGACCCGGCTACCAGCAAGGGCCCGGTGGAGCGCCAGGTGGTGCGCATCATCACCCCGGGCACGATCAGCGACGAGGCGTTGCTCGATGAGCGTCGCGACAACCTGATTGCCGCCTTGCTCGGCGATGAGCGGCTGTTCGGCCTGGCGGTGCTGGACATCACCAGCGGCAATTTCACCGTGCAGGAGATCAAGGGCTGGGAGAACCTGCTGGCCGAGCTCGAGCGCATCAACCCGGTGGAGCTGCTGATCCCGGATGACTGGCCACAGGGCCTGCCAGCGGAGAAGCGCCGTGGCGCCCGGCGCCGCGCCCCGTGGGACTTCGACCGTGATTCGGCACGCAAGAGCCTTTGCCAGCAGTTCGCCACCCAGGACCTCAAGGGCTTTGGCTGCGACAAGCTGACCCTGGCCATTGGCGCCGCCGGCTGCCTGCTGAGCTACGCCAAGGAAACCCAGCGCACCGCACTGCCCCACCTGCGCAGCCTGCGTCACGAGCGCCTGGACGACACCGTCATCCTCGATGCCGCCAGCCGCCGCAACCTGGAGCTGGACATCAACCTGGCCGGTGGCCGCGACAACACCCTGCAATCGGTGATCGACCGCTGCCAGACCGCCATGGCCAGCCGCCTGCTGACCCGCTGGCTGAACCGTCCGCTGCGCGACCTGAAGGTGCTCAAGGCACGCCAGGACTCGATCCGCTGCCTGCTCGACGGCTACCGCTTCGAAAAGCTGCAGCCGCAGCTCAAGGAAATCGGCGACATCGAGCGGATTCTCGCGCGTATCGGCCTGCGCAACGCCCGCCCGCGTGACCTGGCACGCCTGCGCGACGCCCTTGGCGCACTGCCCGAGCTGCAGAACGCCATGGCCGAGCTGGAGGCTCCGCACCTGGCGCGCCTGGCGGCGATCACCGGCACCTACCCGGAGCTGGCCGGCCTGCTGGAGCGGGCTATCATCGACAACCCGCCGGCGGTGATCCGCGACGGTGGCGTGCTCAAGACCGGCTACGACAGCGAACTGGACGAACTGCTGTCGATCAGCGAGAACGCCGGCCAGTTCCTCATCGACCTGGAAGCCCGTGAGAAGGCCCGCACGGGCCTGGCCAACCTCAAGGTCGGCTACAACCGCGTGCATGGCTATTTCATCGAGCTGCCGACCAAGCAGGCCGAACAGGCTCCCGCCGACTATATCCGCCGGCAGACGCTCAAAGGCGCTGAACGCTTCATCACCCCCGAGCTGAAGACGTTCGAGGACAAGGCGCTGTCGGCCAAGAGCCGTGCCCTGGCTCGCGAGAAGATGCTCTACGATGCCTTGCTCGAAACGTTGATCGGGCACCTGGCGCCACTGCAGGACAGCGCCGCGGCGCTGGCCGAGCTGGATGTGCTGAGCAACCTGGGCGAACGCGCCCTGAACCTGGACCTGAACTGCCCAAGCTTCGTCGACGAGCCGTGCCTGCGCATCGAGCAGGGCCGCCACCCGGTGGTCGAGCAGGTGTTGACCACGCCGTTCGTGGCCAACGACCTGGGCCTTGACGACAGCACGCGCATGCTGATCATCACCGGCCCGAACATGGGCGGTAAGTCCACCTACATGCGCCAGACCGCGCTGATCGTGCTGCTGGCGCATATCGGCAGCTTCGTCCCGGCAGCCGCCTGCGAACTGTCGCCGGTGGACCGTATCTTCACCCGTATCGGCTCCAGCGACGACCTGGCCGGCGGGCGCTCGACCTTCATGGTCGAGATGAGCGAAACCGCCAACATCCTGCACAACGCCACCGACCGCAGCCTGGTGCTGATGGACGAAGTCGGCCGCGGCACCAGTACCTTCGATGGCCTGTCGCTGGCCTGGGCCGCCGCCGAACGCCTGGCCCAACTGCGCGCCTACACATTGTTCGCCACCCACTACTTCGAACTGACCGTGCTGCCGGACAGCGAGCCGCTGGTGGCCAACGTGCACTTGAATGCTACCGAGCACAATGAACGCATCGTGTTCCTGCACCATGTGCTGCCGGGCCCCGCAAGCCAGAGCTACGGCCTGGCCGTGGCGCAACTGGCGGGCGTGCCGGCGGCGGTGATCCAGCGGGCCCGCGAGCACCTGGGCCGGCTGGAGACCACCAGCCTGCCCCATGAAGCGCCAGTTACAACGCCGCGGGACAATATGCCCCACGTGCCCCACCAGAGCGACTTGTTCGCCAGCCTGCCACACCCGGCCATCGAGAAGCTGGGCAAGCTGGACCTGGATGACATGACGCCGCGCCAAGCTATCGAAATGCTATATCAACTGAAAAACCTGTTATAACGGCCCACCGCGCAAGCTGGTAGAATCCGGCGCGGTTTGCGAAGGCTGCAGGTTATTAGCCTGGTCTGCAGCCAGCACCGTGAACCGCGCTGCCCTGGAAGGAAGGGCAAGCTGCCGTCGCCTGAGGAGAGAATTAGAAATGACCTTCGTCGTCACCGACAACTGCATCAAATGCAAGTACACCGACTGCGTGGAAGTCTGTCCGGTGGACTGCTTCTACGAAGGCCCGAACTTCCTGGTGATTCACCCGGATGAATGCATCGACTGTGCGCTGTGCGAGCCTGAGTGCCCGGCCCAGGCGATTTTCTCGGAAGACGAAGTGCCGTCCGGCATGGAGAACTTCATCGAGCTGAACGCCGAGCTGGCCGAGATCTGGCCGAACATCACCGAAAAGAAAGACGCCCTGGCGGACGCCGAAGAGTGGGATGGCAAGCCTGGCAAGATCGCTGATCTTGAGCGCTGACAGCGCCCAGGTACGAAAAAGGCCCGCGAGGGCCTTTTTTCATTTTCAGCAGGCAAAAAAAGGGGCGGTTTGACCCGCCCACATTTTTTCCGTAGTCCCTGTATGTCCCAATCATCATCCTGATGAATCGCGTCCCGCGATGTCCTTGGCCATCATCCTTGATAGCCTGTGTCAGTCCGTAGACACAGTTCGAATACTAGCGATTCCCCGCCTTGCTACAAGCAGCGAATATCTCAGGATGATTCAGGCGAAACATCTTCTGATATTTATAAAAATTATATATTTCATGCACTTAGAAAAAGTATGCCATTAGAAACGACATTGATTTACTGATCCCTACAGCGATCACTTACATGATGAGTAAGCGAATGCTTACACGCGATACTACGAGGGTGGCGAAATAAACACTTTTGCTGAGGGTGTCATGGACTCCTCCCTCCTCAATGCCGCCCTCGCCAACGGTCAAGCCCCAGCAGTACCAGCCCGATGGCCCAGAACCCTGCCAGCACCCCCACCGCATTCGTCAGCACCTGCCCATAGCCAAGCCGCGCCACGTCGACGAACGGATAGGGATAGACGCCGATCTCATGCCCGCGCAGCAGCACGAAGGCAAAATACAGCATCGGATACAGCGCCCAGGCTGCCAGATGCCAGAGCCGCAGCCGCCCCTTAGGTACCTCGAACCACCAGTACAGGATGAACAGCAGCGGCATCACGTCGTGCAGCAACTCGTCCGCCAGCCACTGCCAGCCCTGGGGTTGCCATAGGTGTCGCAGCAATAGGCTATACGCCAGCGCCACCAGCACGATACTGGCCGCAACGCACGAGCTGATCGCCGGGGAAAGAAACCAGCGCCTGGCCGCCGAATCACGACCAAACGCGGCATGGCTCAGCACCGTGGCCACCAGCGTATTGCTGAGCACGGTGAAATAGCAGAACAGGTTGACCATCCCGCCGATCAGGCTGGCCTGTTCCTGCCAACGTGCCAGCAGTACCAGGTACAGCTGGATCGCCAATCCCGCCCAGCCAAGAACGGCCGCCAGGGCAAGCCAAGGCCGGCGCGGCATCAGCCTTTGCGCTGCAGCTTCACGTAAAGCTGCTCGACCTTCTCCCGGGCCCAGGGGGTCTTGCGCAGGAAGGTCAGGCTCGACTTGATCGTCGGGTCGCTTTTGAAGCAGCGGATATCGATGCGTTCGGCCAGGCCCTGCCACTGATAGTGCGCCACCAGCTCGGTGAGGATCTGTTCGAGGGTCTTGCCGTGCAGCGCGTTATGGTTGGCCGTGCTCATGCAGTGCTCCAGGTTCGGGAAGGTGCGCACCTTACACGAGTGTAGCGAGCGGGTGGGATCGAGGTTGCTTGGCCCGCCACAGCCCGGCTGAAGACGATGCAAAAACCACTGGCAAGCACGGAAAGCCTTGTGCTGAAATAGTTATGTTATATTGTAACAACACAAAGAATCTGCCAAGGAACGCCACATCCCCATGCGTCACATGCCGCTGCACCTCTCCCCCCTTGCCGTCGCGCTCTGGCTGGCCTCGACTTCCAGCCAGGCGGTGGAACTGCAACCCCAGGTAATTACCGCCAACCCATTGGGCAACGCCCAGCTGGCCGCCCCCACCACCGTCCTTGAAGGCGATAACCTGCTGCAGCAGCAACAGGGCAGCCTCGGCGAGACCCTCAACAAACAGCCTGGTGTTGCCTCCACCTGGTTCGGCCCCGGCGCCAGCCGCCCGGTGATCCGCGGCCTGGACGGTGACCGCATTCGCATCCTGCGCAACGGCGTCGGCGCCCTGGATGCCTCGTCGCTGTCCTACGACCACGCCGTGCCGCTGGACCCGGTGACCGTCGAGCGGGTCGAGATCGTCCGCGGCCCGGCCGCCCTGCTCTATGGCGGCAACGCCATTGGCGGGGTGGTCAACACCTTCGACAACCGCATCCCCGACGCGCCCATCGACGGCATCCATGGCGCCGGCGAGCTGCGCTACGGCGGTGCCGACACCACACGCAGCAGTGCCGGCAAACTGGAGGCCGGCAACGGCACCTTCGCCCTGCACCTGGATGCCAACAGTCGCCAGTTCAACGACCTGCGCATCCCCGGCTATGCCCGCAGCTCGAAGGTGCGCGACGCCGACGAGCCCGGTAGCAAGCACCGCCTGAAGAACAGCGACGGACGCCAGGACGGCGGTGCGATAGGCGGTTCCTATCATTGGGATCACGGCTATACCGGCCTGTCCTACAGCCGCTATGACAGCAACTACGGCTCGGTAGCCGAGCCCGGCGTGCGCCTGGACATGCAGCAGGACCACTACGGCTTCGCCTCGGAGCTGCGCGATCTCGACGGACCATTCAGCTCGGTGAAGGTCGATGCCGGCTACACCGACTACCAGCACCGTGAAATCGAAAGCGGTGAAGTGCACACTACCTTCAAGAACAAGGGCTACGAAGCACGCATCGAAGCCTGCCACCAGCCGCTGGGCCCGGTCGAGGGCGTGATCGGTGCACAGGTCAGCCGCAACGAGTTCTCCGCACTGGGCGAGGAAGCCTTTGTCCCGCACACCGATACCGACAGCCTGGCGCTGTTCCTGCTCGAGCAATGGCAGGCCACCGAGCGCCTGAACCTGAGCCTGGGCGCGCGCATGGAACATACCCGGGTCGATCCGGATGCCAAGGGCAACGAAACATTTGCAGGAGCCGATAGCGCCAGCAGCTTCAATGCCTTCAGTCTGTCATCGGGCGCGGTGTACCAGCTCGACCCGGTCTGGTCGCTGGCCGCCAACCTCGGCTATACCGAGCGCGCGCCGACCTTCTACGAGCTGTATGCCAACGGCGCCCATGTGGCGACCGGCGCCTACGAGATCGGTGACCCGAACCTGAACAAGGAAAAAGCCATCTCCGGCGACCTGGCCCTGCGCTTCGACAACGGCACCCACAAGGGCAGCGTCGGTGTGTTCTACAGCCATTTTCGCAACTACATCGGCCTGATCGGCACCGGCAACCTGCGTGAAGGGCATGATCACGACCATGGCGACGATCATGACCATGATCACGATCACGGTGATATCCCCGAGTATGCCTACCAGGGTGTGCGCGCACGCTTCTACGGTATCGAGGCCCAGGACCGCTGGAAGTTGCTGGAGAATCGCTACGGCAGCTTCGCCCTGGAACTGTCCGGCGACTACACCCGGGCCAAGAACCTCGACAGCGGCGAGCCGCTGCCACGTATCGCACCACTGCGCCTGAACAGCGGCCTAGTCTGGGAACTGGATCGCTGGCAGGCTCGGGTCGATGTGCAGCATGCCGCGTCGCAACGGCGCAAACCGGCCAACGAAACCGGCACCGACGGCTACACCACCCTCGGCGCAAGCGTGGGGTATCGCTTCGACATCGGCCAGAGTGAATGGCTGGCGTTCG
This sequence comes from Pseudomonas soli, assembly GCF_021283165.2. Classification (NCBI taxonomy): domain Bacteria; kingdom Pseudomonadati; phylum Pseudomonadota; class Gammaproteobacteria; order Pseudomonadales; family Pseudomonadaceae; genus Pseudomonas; species Pseudomonas soli. The sequence continues at coordinate 1,366,434 of NZ_CP128543.1, read as the reverse complement.
TGCGCGGCGAGAACCTCACCGACCAGACCGTGCGCTATGCCAGCTCGATCCTGCGCGATATCGCGCCGGCGCCGGGGCGTAGTGTGCAGGTTGGCTTGCGCACCTCGTTCTGACCTTATCGCAGGGTAAGCCCTCTCCCACTGTGGGGTGGGCTACCCGGCGAGGGCCGATGGACTGTTACCCCATCAGCAACAATCCCCTGCGACATTTTGTCTTTTTTTCTTACAACTTCCCCTATATCCTCCCCGCCGCAAGCTGAATCGCTTCACTCGATACCCATCGCAGCCATTTCCCTTCGAAGACCTCGCACTTCGTTGCGCTTGCCGTTTCCTCAACAATCAAAAGATAGCGCTATCTCATGCTCCAGCTGTCCAATACCCGCTACTCCGGCCTCGCCCTCGCCACCCTGCTCGGTGCCCTTTCCCCTACCACCAGTGCTGGCGAAATGTTCGCCAAGGACTCGAAGTGGATGCTCGGCGACTGGGGCGGTACCCGCAGTGAACTGCTGGAAAAGGGCTACGACTTCACCCTTGGCTACACCGGCGAGATGGGCAGCAATCTGCACGGCGGCTACAGTCACGACCGCGCCGCACGCTACAGTGACCAGTTCACCTTCGGCGTGAACATGGACCTGCAGAAGATCCTCGGCTGGCACGACACCGAGGTGCAGCTGACCGTCACCGAACGTCACGGCAACAACATCAGCAACGACCGCATCAACGACCCGCGCGTCGGCGGCTTCACCTCGGCCCAGGAAGTCTGGGGCCGTGGCCAGACCTGGCGTCTGACCCAGATGTGGATCAAGCAGAAGTACTTCGATGGCGCGCTGGACGTGAAATTCGGCCGCTTCGGCGAGGGCGAGGACTTCAACAGCTTCCCCTGCGACTTCCAGAACTTGGCGTTCTGCGGCTCGCAGGTGGGCAACTGGGTGGGCGGCATCTGGTACAACTGGCCGGTCAGCCAGTGGGCCCTGCGCGTGCGCTACAACCTCGATGACGCGCTCTACGCCCAGGTCGGGGTGTTCGAGCAGAACCCCTCGAACCTCGAGAGCGGCAACGGTTTCAAGCTCAGCGGCAGTGGCACCCAGGGCGCGGTGATGCCGATCGAACTGGTCTGGAGCCCGCGGGTCAATGGCCTGAAAGGGGAATATCGCGTCGGCTACTACTACAGTAATGCCAAGGCACAGGATGTACTCAAGGACAGCAACGGTACGCCCGCCGCCATCAGCGGCGCCGCCTATCGCAGCAGCTCGAGCAAGCACGGCCTGTGGCTCGGCGCCCAGCAGCAGGTGACCGCGCTGGCCTCCGACCAGTCCCGCGGCCTGAGCCTGTTCGCCAACGCCACGGTGCACGACAAGAAGACCAATGCCATCGACAACTATGTGCAGGCAGGTGTGGTTTACAAAGGGCCGTTCGATGCCCGCGCCAAGGACGACATCGGTTTCGCCCTGGCCCGCGTGCACGTCAACCCCGGCTATCGCAAGAACGCCCGCCTCAGCAACCAGGCCAACGGCCTGGACGACTACGACAATCCCGGCTTCCTGCCCGTGCAGGACACCGAGTACAGCGCTGAACTCTATTACGGCATCCACCTGGCCGACTGGCTCACCGTACGCCCGAACCTGCAGTACATCCGCCATCCGGGCGGGGTGTCGCGGGTCGACGACGCGTTGATCGGCGGCCTGAAGATCCAGAGCAGTTTCTAACCCGACCCTTTCACACTACGGAGAACAGACGATGAGCACTGACGGTGCCAAGAATGGAACCCGCTGGCTACCGCGCCTGATGGGCGTGCTGCTGCTACTGATGGGCCTGGCCCTGCTGGCCGGCGGCATCAAGCTGAGCCAGCTGGGCGGCTCGCTTTACTACCTGATTGCCGGTATCGGCTTCGCCCTGTCCGGCATCCTGCTGCTGGCCAAGCGGCGCATCGCCCTGGGCCTGTATGGCCTGGTACTGCTGGGCAGCACCGCCTGGGCTCTGCTGGAAGTGGGCCTGGACTGGTGGCAGCTGGTGCCGCGCCTGGCCATCTGGTTCGCCATCGGCGTGGTCCTGCTGCTGCCGTGGGCGCGCCGCCCGCTGGTCGGCCCTGCGTCCAAGGTCAACACCGCCCTGCTCAGCGTCGCCGTGGTCGCCTCCGGCGCCACTGCCGTGGCCAGCCAGTTCACTCACCCGGGCGAAATCCGTGGCGAGTTCACCCGCGACAACAGCGAGATGGGCAGCGCCGCCCCGGCCATGCCCGACGGTGAATGGCAGGCCTACGGCCGCACCGAGCACGGCGACCGCTACTCGCCGCTGCGCCAGATCACCCCGCAGAACGCCTACCGCCTGGAAGAGGCCTGGCGTATCCGCACCGGCGACCTGCCGACCGAGAACGACCCGGTGGAGCTGACCAACCAGAACACGCCGCTGAAGGTCAACGGCATGCTCTACGCCTGCACCGCCCACAGCCGCCTGCTGGCGCTGGACCCGGACACCGGCGCCGAGATCTGGCGCTTTGATCCGCAGGTCAAGAGCCCCACCGGCACTTTCAAGGGCTTCGCCCACATGACCTGCCGCGGCGTCTCGTACTATGACGAGAACAACTACGTCAGCCGTGATGGCAGCCCCGCGCCGAAGATCACCGACGCAGGCCAGGCCGTGGCCCAGGCCTGCCCGCGCCGCCTCTACCTGCCCACCGCCGACGCCCGCCTGATCGCCATCAACGCCGACAATGGCAAGGTCTGCGAAGGCTTCGCCAACCAGGGCGTGATCGACCTGACCCGTGGCATCGGCCCGTTCACCGCCGGTGGTTACTACTCCACTTCCCCGGCCGCGATCACCCGCAGCCTGGTGATCATCGGTGGCCACGTCACCGACAATGAGTCGACCAACGAGCCGTCCGGCGTGATCCGCGCCTACGACGTGCACGACGGCCACCTGGTGTGGAACTGGGACAGCAACAACCCCGACGACACCAAGCCCCTGGCCGACGGCAAGTTCTACAGCCGCAACTCGGCCAACATGTGGTCGATCGCCAGCGTCGACGAAGACCTCGGCATGATCTACCTGCCGCTGGGCAACCAGACCCCTGACCAGTGGGGCGCCGACCGCACCCCGGGCGCCGAGAAGTACAGCGCCGGCATCGTCGCCCTGGACCTGGCCACCGGCAAGGCGCGCTGGAACTACCAGTTCACCCACCACGACCTGTGGGACATGGACGTCGGCAGCCAGCCCACCCTGGTGCACCTGAAGACCGACGACGGCGTCAAGCCGGCGGTCATCGTGCCGACCAAGCAAGGCAGCCTGTACGTGCTCGACCGCCGCGACGGCACGCCGATCGTGCCGATCCGCGAGATCCCGGTACCCCAAGGCGCGGTCAAGGGCGACCATACCGCGCCGACCCAGGCCCGTTCCGACCTCAACCTGCTCGGCCCTGACCTGACCGAACAGGCCATGTGGGGCGCCACGCCGTTCGACCAGATGCTCTGCCGCATCCAGTTCCGCAGCCTGCGCTACGAAGGCCAGTACACCCCGCCGTCCGAGCAGGGCAGCCTGGTCTACCCAGGCAACGTCGGCGTGTTCAACTGGGGCAGCGTCTCGGTCGACCCGGTGCGCCAGATCCTCTTCACCTCGCCGAACTACATGGCTTTCGTGTCGAAGATGGTCCCACGCGAGCAGGTCGCCGAAGGCAGCAAGCGCGAAAGCGAGACCAGCGGCGTGCAGCCGAACACCGGTGCGCCGTACGCCGTGACCATGCACCCGTTCATGTCGCCACTGGGCATTCCGTGCCAGGCGCCGGCCTGGGGCTACGTGGCAGCCATCGACCTGTTCACCAACAAAGTGGTGTGGAAACACAAGAACGGCACCACCCGTGACAGCACCCCGGTGCCGATCGGCATGCCGGTGGGCGTGCCAAGCATGGGTGGCTCGATCGTCACTGCCGGCGGCGTCGGCTTCCTCAGCGGCACCCTGGACCAGTACCTGCGCGCCTACGACGTGAAGAACGGCCAGGAGCTGTGGAAGGCTCGCCTGCCGGCCGGCGGCCAGGCCACGCCGATGAGCTACACCGGCAAGGATGGCAAGCAGTACGTGCTGGTAACCGCCGGCGGCCATGGCTCGCTCGGTACGAAAATGGGCGACTACATCATCGCTTACAAATTGGCTGAGTAAGCGTCACGCCTGTCGCGGGGCAAGCCCGCTCCCATCGAGGGAGCGGGCTTGCCCCGCTATTGTTTCCCCCGCAGTTCTCCCCCCTTCGTCTACCATTGAAACCTGCCAACCACCGCCCCATCTAAGCACCATAGCCATTCACGCAGGTGCCCCATGAGCGACCAGCAGGATTTCCCGGAACACCCCGACGAACACAGCGAAGTCGAACATCTCGATCCCTCGACCGCACCCGGTCACCATCTCGCCCTGCCCGGCCAGCAGCTGCCGGACAAGGTCTACGTGATCCCGATCCACAACCGCCCGTTCTTCCCCGCGCAAGTGCTGCCGGTGATCGTCAATGAAGAACCTTGGGCCGAAACCCTCGACTTGGTCGCCAAGACCCCGCACCACTCCCTGGCGCTGTTCTTCATGGACACCCCGCCGGAAGACCACCGCCACTTCGACACCAAGGCCCTGCCCGAATACGGCACCCTGGTGAAGGTGCACCACGCCAGCCGCGAAGGCGGCAAGCTGCAGTTCGTCGCCCAGGGCCTGACCCGCGTGCGCATCCGCACCTGGCTCAAGCACCACCGCCCGCCCTACCTGGTGGAGGTCGACTACCCACGCCAGCCGGCGGAGCCCACCGACGAGGTGAAAGCCTACGGCATGGCCCTGATCAACGCGATCAAGGAGCTGCTGCCGCTCAACCCGCTGTACAGCGAAGAGCTAAAGAACTACCTCAACCGCTTCAGCCCCAACGATCCGTCACCACTGACCGACTTCGCCGCCGCCCTCACTTCGGCCACTGGCAACCAGCTGCAGGAAGTGCTCGATTGCGTGCCCATGCTCAAGCGCATGGAAAAGGTCCTGCCGATGCTGCGCAAGGAGGTCGAGGTCGCCCGCCTGCAGAACGAGATCTCCGCCGAGGTAAACCGCCAGATCGGCGAGCACCAACGCGAATTCTTCCTCAAGGAACAGCTCAAGGTCATCCAGCAGGAGCTGGGCCTGACCAAGGACGACCGCAGCGCCGACGTGGAGCAGTTCCAGCAGCGCCTGGCGGGCAAGACCCTGCCCGAGCAGGCGAAAAAACGTATCGACGAAGAGATGGGCAAGCTGGCGATCCTCGAGACCGGCTCGCCGGAGTATGCCGTCACCCGCAACTACCTGGAGTGGGCCACCGCCCTGCCCTGGGGTGTGTACGGCAAGGACAAGCTCGACCTCAAGCACGCGCGCAAGGTACTCGACCGCCACCACGCCGGGCTCGACGACATCAAGGAACGCATCCTCGAGTTCCTCGCCGTCGGCGCCTGGAAGGGTGAGATCAGCGGCTCCATCGTGCTGCTGGTGGGCCCGCCCGGGGTGGGCAAGACCAGCATCGGCAAGTCCATCGCCGAATCCCTGGGCCGGCCGTTCTACCGGTTCAGCGTCGGCGGCATGCGCGACGAGGCCGAGATCAAGGGCCACCGCCGCACCTACATCGGCGCCCAGCCGGGCAAGCTGGTGCAGGCGCTGAAGGAGGTCGAGGTGATGAACCCGGTGATCATGCTCGACGAGATCGACAAGATGGGCCAGAGCTACCAGGGCGACCCAGCCTCGGCGCTGCTGGAAACCCTCGACCCGGAACAGAACGTCGACTTCCTCGACCACTACCTGGACCTGCGCCTGGACCTGTCCAAGGTGCTGTTCGTCTGCACCGCCAACACCCTGGACTCGATCCCCGGCCCCTTGCTCGATCGCATGGAAGTGATCCGCCTGTCCGGCTATATCACCGAAGAAAAGCTGGCCATCGCCAAGCGCCACCTGTGGCCCAAGCAGCTGGACAAGGCCGGCGTGGCCAAGACCAGCCTGAGCATCAACGACGCCGCGCTGCGTGCGGTGATCGAGGGCTATGCCCGCGAAGCCGGGGTGCGTCAGCTGGAGAAACAGCTGGGCAAGCTGGTGCGCAAGTCGGTGGTCAAACTGCTGGAAGACCCGGACGCCAAGCTCAAGATCGCCGCCAAGGACCTCGAGCCCGCCCTGGGCATGCCGGTGTTCCGCAGCGAGCAGGTGCTGGCCGGTAAGGGTGTTATCACCGGTCTTGCCTGGACCAGCATGGGCGGCGCCACCCTGCCGATCGAGGCCACGCATATCCACAGCCTCAACCGCGGCCTCAAGCTCACCGGGCAGTTGGGTGACGTGATGAAGGAATCGGCAGAGATCGCCTACAGCTATATCAGTTCGAACCTCAAGCAGTTCGGTGGCACCCCCGGCTACTTCAACGAGGCGTTCATCCACCTGCACGTGCCCGAGGGCGCCACGCCCAAGGACGGCCCCAGCGCCGGTGTGACCATGGCCAGCGCCCTGCTGTCGCTGGCCCGCGACCAGGCGCCGAAGAAAGGCGTGGCCATGACCGGCGAGCTGACCCTGACCGGCCAGGTGCTGCCGATCGGCGGGGTGCGCGAGAAAGTGATCGCCGCGCGGCGCCAGAAGATCTTCGAGCTGATCCTGCCGGAGGCCAACCGTGGCGATTTCGAAGAATTGCCTGACTACCTGAAGGAAGGGCTGAGCGTGCACTTTGCCAAGCGCTTTGCCGACGTGGCGAAAGTATTGTTCTAAAGAGGACGGGGCCGCGTTGCGGCCCTATCGCCGGCAAGCCGGCTCCCACAAAGTGCAGGATGTATCCTACTTGTGGGAGCCGGCTTGCCGGCGATAGGGCGCGCGTAGACCACACAAACTTGCGACAGCTTCGGTTATCCTCAGGCCATTCCAGCTTCAGGAGCCAACATGACCCTCCCTCGCCTGCTCGTTCCCGCCGCCCTGGCCCTGCTCACCGCTTGCGCCCAGCAACCGCAACGCACCGTCGAACTGGACGGCGAAAGCGAATGCCCAAAGCGCCTGCAGGTCGGCCAGACCCTGACCCTCACCCTGCCCAGCAACCCCACCACCGGCTACCGCTGGCTGCTGCAGAACCCGGCTTCGGAGATCCTGCGCAGCCTTGGCCCCGAGGTATACAGTTCTCCGGAGCAAGCTGGCATCGTCGGCAGCGGTGGCCTGTCCAGCTGGCGCTTCCAGGCCAAGGCCGCCGGCGAGGGCCATCTGATCCTGGTCTACCAGCAGCCCTGGGCCCCGGAAGTACGTCCGGTACAGACCTTCGATTGCGCCATTCGGGTCAACTGAGCGAACGGCGCCGGTCAGCCAGTCATGCAAGCTTGCCGTGGTTTGGCTAGAATGCCGCCCCTGTAGATTGCCAGCCGCCTGGACCCACCGTGAGCAAACAACCCGACCGCCTATTCGCCCAACCCCTGGAGCAGGTGCCCGACTTCGTCTTCAACGAAGACGTGGTGCAGGTGTTCCCGGACATGATCAAGCGTTCGGTGCCCGGTTACCCGACCATCGTCGAGAACCTCGGCGTGCTGGCCGCGCGCTTCGCCCAGCCGGGCTCCGCACTGTACGACCTCGGCGCCTCGCTGGGCGCGGTGACCCAGGCGCTGCGTCGCCACGTGCGCGCGGACGGCTGCCGGGTGATCGCGGTGGATAACTCCGCGGCCATGGTCGAGCGCTGCCGCCAGTACCTCACCGCCCAGGACTCGATGTTCCAGGAGTTGCTGCCGGTGCAGGTGCTGGAGGCCGATATTCTCGCCCTGCCCTTCGAGCCGGCCTCTGTGGTGGCGATGAACTTCACCCTGCAGTTCGTCGCTCCCGAACAGCGCCTGGACCTGCTTGCCCGCATCCGCCAGGCACTTTTGCCGGGCGGCGCGTTGATTCTCTCGGAGAAACTGCGCTTCACCGACGCCCAGGAGCAGGAACTGCTCAACGAACTGCACCTGGACTTCAAGCGTGCCAATGGCTACAGCGAACTGGAAATCGCCCAGAAGCGCAGCGCCATCGAGAACGTGATGAAACCCGACACCCTGGAAACCCATGAAGCGCGCCTGCGCGCCGCCGGCTTCTCCAAGGTCGTGCCCTGGTTCCAATGCCTCAACTTCGCCTCGCTGATAGCCCTGCCATGATCGATCTGTCCCCCCTTGTCCGCCGCCTGGCGGGCACCCCCCTTGCCACCTGGTCCCAAGGCCTGCAGGCGCAACTCGAGAGCAAGCTGGAAAAAGGCCACGGCGACCTCGATCGCTGGCGCGGCGCCCTCGACGCACTGCCGCAGCTGACCCCGAGCGAAGTCGACCTGGTCGACGGCCTGCGCCTGGACTGCGACTGCGACGACGCCACCCGCGCGCAGATGCGCCAGGCGCTGATGGGCCTGTCGCCCTGGCGCAAGGGCCCGTTCGACCTGTTCGGCGTGCATGTCGATACCGAATGGCGCTCGGACTGGAAATGGTCGCGGGTCGGCCCGCACCTGGACCTCAAGGGCAAGCGCGTACTCGACGTGGGGTGCGGCAACGGCTACTACCAGTGGCGCATGCTCGGCGCCGGCGCCGACATGGTCATCGGCGTCGACCCCAACTGGTTGTTCTTCTGCCAGTTCCAGGCCGTGCAGCAATACCTGCCGGACTTGCCGGCGTGGCACCTGCCGTTCGCCCTCGAAGAGCTGCCGGCCAACCTCGAAGGTTTCGACACCGTGTTCTCCATGGGCGTGTTCTACCACCGCCGCTCGCCCATCGAGCACCTGCTGGCGCTCAAGGATTGCCTGGTCAAGGGTGGCGAGCTGGTGCTGGAAACCCTGGTGATCGAGGGCGACGAAAACCAGGTGCTGGTACCCGAGGACCGCTACGCGCAGATGCGCAACGTATGGTTCCTGCCGTCGGTGCCGGCCCTGGAGCGCTGGCTGCGCCGCGCCGGTTTCAGCGATGTGCGCTGTGTCGATGTCAGCGTCACCAGCGTCGAGGAACAACGCAGCACCGAGTGGATGCGCTATCAGTCACTGGGCGACTTCCTCGACCCGAACGACCACGGCAGGACCATCGAAGGCCTGCCGGCACCACGCCGCGCCACATTGCTGGCGCGCAAATAAAAAAAGGCGCCCGCTAGGGCGCCGAGGCTCACCTGCGCCGAGGAGCTGTGGCGGCGCAGGCGTGTGGTGCTCAATCCTTGGCCAGCTCGCGGGCCTTCTCTTCTGCCTTGCGCTCGCGCTCGGCCACAGCTTGCTGCTTGTCGCCGTGCAAACGCGCCTGATCCTCGCGGAAGGCTTGCCAGAATTGCTTCGAACGCTCCCCGCCACCCTCGGCGAAAATGCTGGTGCTGCCCAGGGCGAGGATCGCCAGCAGCAGGTACTTGGTCAGGCTCATCGTGCTTGCCTCGTGATAACCGTTTCGACAGGGCCATCATCGCAAGCGGGAGCTAACGCCAAGGTGAGGCAGACATTACAGTCCTGAAATCCCCGCCGTACCGCGTGGGAGCGGGCTTGCCCCGCGATTGCGACAAGCCTGTCGCGCATATGACCCACAGATTACAAATCAGCAATCCTCCTCTTTTCGCCATTCGCATCCAGTAACATTCCCGCCGCTTGACCCTGATGTCACTACAGGGTCGAGAATCGCCCCCTTTCCACACAGAGCCCGACCATGCGCCTACTGATCATCGAGGACGAACCACGCACCGCCGACTACCTGCAACAGGGCCTGCGCGAGAACGGGTATGTGGTCGACTGCGCCTCCAGCGGCACCGATGGTCTGCACTTGGCCCGCCAGCAGCCCTACGATCTGGTGATCCTTGACGTCAACCTGCCCGGGCTCGATGGTTGGGGCGTGCTGCAGCGCCTGCGCGCCGAATCCTCCACGCGGATCATGATGCTCACCGCCCACGGCCGTCTCGCCGATCGCGTCAAGGGGCTGGACCTGGGCGCAGACGACTACCTGCTGAAGCCGTTCGAATTCCCCGAGCTGCTGGCGCGTATCCGCAGCCTGCTGCGGCGCAACGACCAGCGCCTGCAGCCGAGCACCTTGAAGGTCGCCGACCTCGAACTCGATCCGGGCCGCCACCGCGCCTGGCGCGGCGGCCAGCGCATCGACCTGACCGCCAAGGAGTTCGCCCTGCTGCACCTGTTGATGCGCCAGAGCGGCGAGGTGCTGTCACGCACCCAGATCATCTCGCTGGTGTGGGACATGAACTTCGACTGCGACACCAACGTGGTGGAGGTATCGATCCGCCGCCTGCGGGCGAAGATCGACGACCCCTTCGACGACAAGCTGATCCACACCCTGCGCGGCGTCGGCTATGTGCTAGAGGCGCGGACGTGAAGCGCCCCAGCCTGTCGTTGCGCCTGGGCCTGGGCGTCACCCTGCTGGGCGCGGCGCTGGTGCTGCTGCTGGCGTGCCTGGCGGTATTTGCCCTGGACCACGAACTGGATAGCCGGGCGCGCAAGGACCTGACGCGCAAGATGCAGCAAGTCGAGCACAACCTGCGCGTAGACCTGCGAAGCGACGACCTGGGCGCCCGCGCCCACCCATTGCTCGATCTGGTCATGGGCCACGACAACCTCAGCCTCAGTGTGATCGCCATCAATGGCCGTCATCCGGCACTGCTCAGCCTGGGCCCGGCCATGCAGTCCCAGCATTTGCTGAACCTGGAAGCGGACGAGCGGCTGACCTTCCATGCCTGGCGCGACGACGGCGACAATCAGATCCTCACCGCCAGCCGCTTGATGCGCCTGCGCGACGACACCCCGGTCAAGGTGTTGATGTCGCTCAACCGCAGCGACGACAACAGCCTGCTGCAAGCCTATCTGCACTCGACGCTACTGGCCCTGCCGTTGCTGCTGGTGCTGATCGGCATCGCCGCCTGGAAGCTGGTGCAGCGCGGCCTGCGTCCGTTGCGGCACTTCCGCCGGATCGCCGGGCAGGTTTCGGCACAGGACCTTACTCACCGGCTGCCTGATGAGGGCCTGCCCAGCGAGCTGGCCGACCTCGCGCGCGCCATCAACATCATGCTCGACCGGCTCGACCAAGGTGTGCGCCAGCTATCGCAGTTCTCCGACGACCTGGCCCACGAGCTGCGCACGCCCATCGGCAACCTGATGGGCAAGGCCCAGGTGACCCTGGCCCGTGAGCGTGACGGCGACAAGTACCGCGAAGCCCTCGAAGACAGCGTCGAGGAGCTGACCCGCCTCAACCGCATCATCAACGACATGCTGTTCCTCGCCCAGGTCAGCCAGCCGCAGACCCAGGTTGCCCTGGCGCCCCTGACGTTGGCCGACGAAGTGGCGCGGGTGAGTGAACTGTTCGCCTTCAGTGCCGAGCTCAAGGGCATCTCCCTGCACCTGCAAGGCTGGGGCACGGCCCTGGCGGACCGGTTGATGTTCCAGCGGGCGCTATCCAACCTGCTGAGCAATGCGATTCGCCATGCACCGGAGGGCGAGCCGGTTGCCGTAGGCATCGAGCGGCTGGGCAACGAGATTGCCGTGTGGGTGCAGAACCAGGGCAGAGGGATAGAGGAGACCCACCTGCCGCACCTGTTCGAACGCTTTTACCGGGCCGGGGCCGGGCGTTCACGGCTGGAGGGTGGCACCGGGCTGGGGTTGGCGATCGTCAAGTCGATCATGCAATTGCATGGGGGGCGGATCGAGGTCAGGAGCAGCCCTTTGGGCCCTACCCGCTTCACTCTGGTATTTCGAGCGGAGTAAGTGGTTGATGCCAACGGCCTCATCGCCGGCAAGCCGGCTCCCACATGGATCGCACTGGCCTTGAGTGCTGCGCAGTACCTGTGGGAGCCGGCTTGCCGGCGATGAGGCCGGTGCAGACGGTCAGAAAATCACCGCGAAGCGGCGACGATCAGCGCTTTCATCTCGGCCACCGCGGCCTTGAAGCCGACGAACAGCGCATGGGCCACCAGCGCATGGCCGATGTTCAGCTCGTTGATGCCCTTGATCGCGGCCACGGCCTCGACGTTGTGGTAATGCAGGCCATGCCCGGCATTGACGATCAGGCCCTGGCCAACACCAAACGCTACGCCATCGACGATGCGCTTGAGCTCCTCGGCGACTTCGGACGGCGTCTCGGCATCGGCGTAACGGCCGGTGTGCAACTCGATGGCCGGGGCGCCGACACGGCGCGAGGCCTCGATCTGCCGCTCGTCGGCATCGATGAACAGCGACACCTCGGCACCGGTGCGCGACAGGCGCTCGACCGCCGCCTTGATCCGCGCCTCCTGGCCAGCGACGTCGAGGCCGCCTTCGGTGGTCAGTTCCTGACGGGTTTCCGGCACCAGGCAGATATGCGCCGGGCGGATCTTCTCGGCGAAGGCCATCATCTCTTCGGTGACGCCCATCTCGAAGTTCATGCGGGTCTGCAGCACGTCCTTGAGCAGCAGCACATCGCGCTCCTGGATGTGCCGGCGGTCTTCGCGCAGGTGCACGGTGATGCCGTCGGCACCCGCTTCCTCGGCGTCCAGGGCGGCCTTGACCGGATCCGGATAGCGGGTGCCCCGGGCCTGGCGCAGGGTCGCCACGTGGTCGATATTGACACCGAGAAGCATGCGGTTGCTGTGAGTCACGAAGGGGCACTCCTGAAAGTTGAGGGCCACAGCATACGTGCTGCTCAGCGCTTGCGAAACAGTTCCCGGCTGACCAATGGCTTGGGCCCGAGGTGGACCGCCAGTGCCTGGCGCATCAGGCGCTTGGCGGCGAGCAAGGCACCGGGCGCCTCCCAGTCGGCCTGGGCCAGGGCCAGCAGTTCGCCGCCCTTGAACAACCCAGGCTGGAACAGTTCGACCCGCTCGAGGCCGGCGTCCACCTGCAGGCGATAAAGGCCTTCGGCGACCACAGGGCTGTCGTTGACGTCATGTTCAAGCGAGAAGGCGTAACCTAGCTCATCCAGCAGGCGCCATTCGAAGGAGCGCAACAGCGGCTCCAGCGCACGCCCGGCGGCCAGGGCCTGCAAAGTCAGGGTGTAGTGCTCGAACAGTGCCGGGTGCGGCGCCTCGGCGGGCAGCAGGCGCATCAGCAGCTCGTTGAGGTACAGCCCGCTGAACAGCGCGTCACCGTGCAACCAGGCGGCAATGCCGACGGCATCCAGGCGGCCGACGTTCTTCAACTCGCCGCGCCCGCGCAGCTCCACCTCCAGCGGCACGAACGGTCGCACCAGGCTGCCGCCCTTGCCCCGCGCCCGGCGCAGCACGGCGCGTACCTTGCCTTGCGGGGTAAGAAAGTCCACCAGCGCACTGGTTTCCTTGTAGGCGCGGCTGTGCAGCACGTAGGCCGGATGGGGGGTGGGTCGGTCCATCAGCGATTTCTCAACGTCATAAATGACTGTGGGAGCGGCGATGCGGCGGCCCGAATTGCCCCGCGATAGCTGTCGCGGGGAAAGTCGGGCCGCCGCATCACCGCTCCCACAAGAGGTACGGGTCCGGTCGGCGGATTACAGGTCTCCGTAGCCCAGCGAGCGCAGGGCGCGCTCGTCGTCGGACCAGCCGCCTTTGACCTTGACCCACAGGTTGAGCATGACCTTGGAGTCGAACAGCACTTCCATGTCCTTGCGCGCCTCGGAGCCAATGCGCTTGATGCGCTCGCCCTTGTCGCCAATGATGATCTTCTTCTGCCCGTCGCGTTCAACCAGGATCAACGCATGGATGTGCAGCACATGGCCCTGCTGCTTGAACTCCTCGATCTCCACGGTGATCTGGTACGGCAGCTCGGCACCGAGCTGACGCATGATCTTCTCGCGCACCAGCTCGGCGGCAAGGAAACGGCTGCTACGGTCGGTGATCTGGTCTTCCGGGAAGAAGTGATCGTTCTCGGGCAGGTGCTTGGCGATCTGTGCTTCCAGCGCTTCGAGGTTGTGCCCCTGCTGCGCGGAAATCGGCATCACCTCGGCGTTCGGCAGCTGCTCTTGCAGCCACTGCAGGTGCGGGATCAGCTCGGCCTTCTCTTCCATGCGGTCGGTTTTGTTGACCGCGATGATCAGCGGGCCGGTCACGTACTGCACGCGCTCCAGCACCAACTGGTCTTCGTCGGTCCACTTGGTGCGGTCGACCACGAAGATCACCACGTCGACATCCTTCAGGGCTGCCGAGGCGTTGCGGTTCATGTAGCGGTTCAGCGCCTTGTCGTTGGCCTTGTGCATGCCGGGGGTGTCGACGTAGATCGCCTGCACGTCACCCTCGGTCTTGATCCCGAGCATGTTGTGACGGGTGGTCTGCGGCTTGCGCGAGGTGATCGCCAGCTTCTGACCGAGGATGTGGTTGAGCAGCGTGGACTTGCCCACGTTGGGGCGACCGACAATGGCAACATAGCCGCAGCGGGTCGAAGTATTCTCAGTCATTGCCATTCTCCACGCCCAGGGCGATCAATGCGGCGGCGGCGGCGACCTGCTCGGCGATACGCCGGCTCACGCCCTGGCCGCGGCTTTTCTTGTTCAGCAGGACCACTTCGCATTCGACGAAGAAGGTCCGGCAGTGCGGTTCGCCCTGGATATCCACCACTTCGTAACGTGGCAACTCGCAGGCACGCGACTGCAGGAACTCCTGCAGGCGCGTCTTGGGGTCCTTGTTGGTGTCGACCAGGGTCAGGCCATCGAACTCGTCGGTCAGCCAGGCGAGGATTCGCTCGCGCGCGGTCTGCATGTCGGCGTCCTGGTAGATCGCACCGATCAGGGCCTCGAGGGCGTCGGCAAGAATCGACTCGCGACGAAAACCACCGCTTTTCAACTCACCCGAGCCCAGGCGCAGGTATTCGCCCAGGTCGAAGCCGCGGGCCAGCCGCGCCAGGGTCTCGCCCTTGACCAGACGGGCGCGAAGACGCGACAACTGGCCTTCACGCGCCTGCGGGAAGCGCTCGAACAGCGCCTCGCCGACCACGAAGTTGAGGATGGCATCGCCAAGGAACTCCAGGCGCTCGTTATTGCGCCCGGCGTAGCTGCGATGGGTCAGGGCCAGCAGCATCTGGTCCTGGTTCTTGAAGGTGTAGCCGAGCTTGCGCTCCAGGCGTGCAAGGGAACCACTCATGGGGCCACCCCGGCAATGTTCAACGCGTTGTTCAAATCAACATCCTGAAAGACGGTTTGACTGTGGTCAGACGCCGGCAACGGCGAAAGCCTCGCTCCCTGAGAACACAGCCTATGTCAGAAATGCAATCGGCGCCGTCCGTGGACAGCGCCGTCGTTACTCAATGGATCAGCCCGACCCGCGACAGGTTCGGGAAGTGGCTGAGTTTCGGCTCTGGCCAGCTCATCCAGACCGCGAAGGCCTTGCCGACGATGTTCCGGTCCGGAACCATGCCGTGCAGTTCCTTGGGAATGTTCGGATCATCCCAGAAACGGCTGTCGTTGGAGTTGTCGCGGTTGTCACCCATCATGAAGTAGTGACCGGCCGGCACGCTCCATTGCTGGTCCGGCGGCATGCGGTAGCGGGTCATTTCCTTGCGGATCAGGTGCTCGGCTTCACCGAGCTTCTCCTTGTACAGCTCGGCGCTGCCCAGGGTGCCCGGCTCGCTGCCGACCAACTGCTCGGCAATCGCCTGGCCATTGACGAACAGGCGCTTGTCGGCGGTGTAGCGGATCACATCGCCCGGCAGGCCGACCACACGCTTGATGTAGTTGACGTTGGGGTCGCTCGGGTAGCGGAACACCATCACATCCCCGCGCTGCGGATCACCCACCTCGATGACCTTCTTGTCGATCACCGGCAGGCGAATGCCGTAGGAGAACTTGTTCACCAGGATGAAGTCGCCCACTTCCAGCGTCGGCTTCATCGACCCCGACGGGATCTGGAACGGCTCGACCAGGAAGGAGCGCAGCACCAGCACGATGAACAGCACCGGGAAGAACGACTTGCCGTACTCAACCAGCAACGGTTCCTTGTTCAGGCGTTCGACCACGGCCATTTCGGGTTGGCTGACGCTGCCCTGGTAGTTGGCGATCGCCGCACGCCGGCGCGGGGCCAGGAACAGCAGGTCGAGCAGACCCAACAGACCGCAGACGGCAACGGCGATGACGAGCAACAGCGGGAAATTTAGCGACATAGGACCTAGCTATCCAACCTGAGCACAGCGAGGAAGGCTTCCTGTGGAATTTCCACGTTACCCACCTGCTTCATGCGTTTCTTACCGGCCTTCTGCTTCTCCAGCAGCTTCTTCTTACGGCTGACGTCACCGCCGTAGCACTTAGCCAGTACGTTCTTTCTGAGCGCCTTGACGGTTGTCCGCGCGATGATCTGGCCGCCGATAGCTGCCTGGATCGCCACGTCGAACATCTGCCGAGGGATCAGTTCCTTCATCTTTTCGGTCAACGCACGGCCTTTGTAGGCGGCGTTGTCGCGGTGCACGATCAGGGCCAGGGCATCGACCTTGTCGCCGTTGATCAGCACGTCCAGCTTGACCAGGTTGGCCGACTGGTAGCGGTCGAAATGGTAGTCCAGCGACGCGTAGCCGCGGCTGGTGGACTTGAGCCGGTCGAAGAAGTCCAGGACCACTTCGTTCATCGGCATGTCGTAGCGCACCTGCACCTGGCTGCCGAGGAACTGCATGTCGCGCTGCACGCCACGCTTCTCGATGCACAGGGTGATGACGTTGCCCAGGTGCTCCTGCGGAACCAGGATGGTCGCGGTGACGATCGGTTCGCGGAAGTCGGTGACGGACGAGACGTCCGGCAGCTTCGATGGGTTGTCGACGACGATGGTCTCGCCGGTCTTGAGCTCGAGCTCGTAGATCACGCTTGGCGCGGTGGTGATCAGGTCCAGGTCGTATTCGCGCTCCAGGCGCTCCTGGATGATCTCCATGTGCAGCATGCCGAGGAAGCCGCAACGGAAGCCGAAGCCCAGGGCGTCGGAGCTTTCCGGCATGTATTGCAGCGACGAGTCGTTCAGGGTCAGCTTCTGCAGGGCGTCGCGGAAGTCCTCGAAATCGTCGGAGCTGACCGGGAACAGGCCCGCGTAGACCTGCGGCTGGATCTTCTTGAAGCCCGCCAGCATTTCGACTTCCGGGGTGCTGGACAGGGTCAGGGTGTCACCGACCGGCGCGCCGTGAATGTCCTTGATGCTGGCGATGATGAAGCCCACTTCACCGGCTTTCAGATCGGCGGTCTGGGTGTGTTTCGGGGTGAACACGCCGACGCTGTCGACCAGGTGCACCTTGCCGGTGGACTTGACCAGGATCTTGTCGCCTTTCTTCACGCGGCCCTGGCGCACACGCACCAGCGAGACCACGCCCAGGTAGTTGTCGAACCAGGAGTCGATGATCAGTGCCTGCAGCGGTGCATCGATCTCACCGGTCGGTGCGGGAATGGTATGTACCAGGCGCTCGAGCACCTCGTCGACGCCCATGCCGCTCTTGGCACTGCACGCCACGGCGTCGGTAGCGTCGATGCCGATGATCTTCTCGATCTCGTCCTTGACGCGGTCCGGGTCAGCCTGGGGCAGGTCCATCTTGTTCAGCACGGGCATGACTTCCAGGCCCTGCTCGATGGCGGTGTAGCAGTTGGCCACCGACTGCGCCTCGACGCCCTGGCCGGCATCGACCACCAGCAGCGCGCCCTCGCACGCCGCCAGCGAGCGCGAGACTTCATAGGTGAAGTCGACATGGCCGGGGGTGTCGATGAAGTTCAGCTGGTAGGTTTTACCATCCTGCGCCTTGTAGTGCAGCGTGACGCTGTGGGCCTTGATGGTGATACCGCGTTCGCGCTCCAGGTCCATGGAGTCGAGGACCTGGGCTTCCATTTCGCGCGCCGACAGGCCACCGCACATCTGGATGAAACGGTCGGCCAGCGTCGACTTGCCATGGTCGATGTGGGCGATGATGGAGAAATTGCGGATATGACTCAAATCACTCACGGGTCAACACTCGAAAAGGCTGCGAGCCGGACGCCCGCCGAAAAATAGCCGGGAATTGTACCTCAAGCCGCGGGGATATGGGAGATTCCTCTATCGGTCTGTATACAAGCTGCATGGCAGCAGGCCGCCACGGACAGCGGACGCCTGCCCACTCATAGAAAAGGGCAGCCGAAGCTGCCCTTTTCCTACCTTTCATCCAGCTTATTCAGCCAGCTTGAAGGTGATGAAGCTGGCGCGCCCCTGGCGCAGCACGCGCATGGACACTGAACGGTTCTTCGGCAGGTCCTTGGCAATCTCGGTGAACTGCTTGGCCGAGGCAATGGCCTGGTTGTTCAGGTGGCTGATCACATCGCCCGGACGCAGGCCGATCATGGCCGCAGGGCCATCCTGGACTTCCTTGATGACCACACCGCCCTTGAGTTCGAGCGACTTTTTCTGCTCGGCGCTCAGGTCGGCGACAGAGACGCCCAGGCGGTTGCTGCTGCGTTCGGCACTGCCATCGGCACCGGCACCCATGCCGATGTCGGCGTCATCCTCGGGCAATGCGCCGATGGTGACATCCAGGTTCTGACGCTTGCCGTTGCGGATGATCTCGAGCTTGGCTTTCTCGCCATCCTTCAGGCTGCCCACCAGGTGCGGCAGGTCGGCGGACATGACGATCGGCTGGCCATTCATGCTCAGAATGACATCGCCCACCTGCAGGCCGCCCTTGGCTGCCGGCCCGTTCTCCAGGACCTGTGCCACCAGGGCGCCGGCCGGCTTGTCAAGGCCGAAGGATTCGGCCAGATCTTTGTTGACCTCCTGGATCACCACGCCCAGCCAGCCGCGGCTGACCTTGCCGTCTTTCTTCAGCTGGTTCGACACATCGATCGCCACGTCGATCGGGATGGCGAACGACAGCCCCATGAAGCCGCCGGAACGGGTGAAGATCTGCGAGTTGATGCCCACCACCTCGCCTTTCATGTTGAACAGCGGGCCACCGGAGTTCCCCGGGTTGATCGCCACGTCGGTCTGGATGAACGGCACATAGGTGTCGTTAGGCAACGTGCGGCCCTTGGCGCTGACGATACCCTTGGTCACCGAGTGGTCGAAGCCGAACGGCGAACCGATGGCCAGCACCCATTCACCTACCTTGAGCTTTTCCGAATCGCCCAGCTTCACGGTCGGCAGGTTCTTGCCGTCGACCTTGAGCAGAGCCACGTCGGTGCGTGGGTCGGTGCCCACCAGCTTGGCCTGCAGCTCACTGCGGTCGGACAGGCGGACGATGATCTCGTCGGCGTCGGCTACCACATGATTGTTGGTCAGCACGTAACCGTCGCTGGAAATGATGAAGCCAGATCCCAGAGACTGCGCTTCACGCTGGCGATCACCGCGTGGGGAGCGCGGCTGCTGCGGCATGTTGCGCTCGAAAAACTCGCGGAACATCGGCGGCAGGCCTTCGAGGTCGGGCATCTGCCCGGCGGCAACGCGGCGATCCGGCAGTTTCTGCTTGGTACTGATGTTGACCACTGCCGGCGAGGCCTGCTCGACCAAGGTGGTGAAGTCCGGCAGGGACTCTTCGGCCTGGGCGCTGAGCATCTGGCCGAGCATCAGCACGGCAGCGAACATCGATAGGTAGGTTTTCAAGCGTGGTATTGACATACGGCTCCCGTCACAACGAGCGTAGTTAGCAGTAAGGTTCCCGCAGACGCAGGAAAGGCCAGACTCCGAGAAGCCTGACCTATAGAAAATTTGCGGCAGGATTGCAAATGACAATGCCTTAATTTCATGTCAGCTCTGTGTAACAAGAGCTGTCAGAACACTGCGCTGTCATTGCCGCGCCTGGGCATCCTGGGCCCGCATCGACAAGGCGACACGTTCGGCCGTGCCCAGCGGAATCTCGCCAACCACCGTGACCATCACCTTGCCTTTGGGGGTTGTCAGGCGCCGCGATACTGCGACAGTGGGCCCAAGCTGGGCGCGGGTATCGATACCGGACTCGTTGCCGATCGGTTCAAGGAAGACCGAAAAACGGGCCAGACCATCGTCATACATCAGACTGCTGACAGTACTCTTGCGCTCGGGATCGCGCCGTACTGAGCTGTTGACCAGCTCGAAACCCGGCGGCAGCCAATCGGAACGCCATCCGGCAACACCCTCTGAAGTGCCTGGCGCGATCTTATCGACAGGTCGGCAGGCAGCGCCAGCACCAAGGTCGGCGTCGGTCGGCACCGTGTCGGTATCCAGGCGAGTCATCTGGAAACGCTCAAGCAACTGGCCCTTGTCGTTGAGCATCAACGAACGCAGGGGCAGTCCGGTGCGGCGATCAAGGTGCAGTTCGAAGGCATAGCGGTGCTGGTCACGCGGGGTGAGGGAGACAACCACGGCGTCGCGCCCGGCAACGCGTGACTCGCCTGACACGCTCAGGTCGTACCAGCTCATCAGTTTCAAGGGATCAAGCACACGCGCGGCATTATCCGGCGGGGCACTCACACTGGTGACCAGGTTGCCACTGACGCACTGCACCTTGCCATTGACCCGCACGATTTCCTGGGCCGAGCCGTCGAGCTGCAACAGCCGCTCGCTGACCTTGCCATCCTGGACGCGATGCCAGATATCGTGGGAAGAGAAGCTGCCGTTACGCTCGTAAACGAAGGAACCCTGGTAACTCTGCTGCTGCTCGGCCCGTGCCAGCTTGTTCAGCCACTCACTCGCCTCAGGCGAGGAATTGGCGGCCAGGGCCTGCACCGTCAGGCTGCTGCCAAGCAGCAGCGACAGGAGAGGTAGCGCGCGCATGATCCTCCTTACTTAGCGGTTTTCCAGGCTGGCAGCGCGAGCGTAAGGCAGCGCGGTCTCGTTGCCCTTCAGCGCGGACTCCTGGGCATGCTGACGCAGGTAACCTGGCAGCCGCTGATCCCAGCCAGCCTGGTTCTGCAGCACACCGTTGGCCATTGGCCCGGTCGGTTGCTCGTTGCTCTCACTATAGCCTGCCAATACAGCCGGACCTTGCACCTGAGGCATGCTCAGCCCTTGCTGGGCCGGTTGCTGGGCGGCCAACTGGGCTCCGGTGATTTCATCCTGGTTGTACAAGCGCACGCCAGCGAGCACGGCAACAGTCACCGATGCGGCCACGGCCAGGCGGCCGATGCTGCGCCATGGGCCCTGCTTGACCTTGGCCGGGACGGCCTCGTCGGCCAGCGCCGCGGAAACTGCCGAGGCGATGTCCAGCTTGGGCATCAGCAGTTCCTTGTGCATGGCTGCGCGGGCAATCTGGTAGCGCGACCAGGTGGCGCGGGTTTCTGCATCGTCGACCGCGTTCAGCACGCGACGCAGTTCCAGTTCGTCCGCTTCGTTATCCATCACTGCGGACAGCGATTCCTGCAAAGCTTCACGACTCATGGCGGTTCCTCTCTTGGCTGTCGCCGCTGTCTCAGGTTTCCTGCAACAAAGGTTGCAGGGCTTTATCTATGGCCTCCCGAGCGCGGAAAATTCGAGAGCGCACGGTACCCACCGGACATTGCATGACACTGGCAATGTCTTCATAACTCAGTCCATCGAACTCGCGCAGGGTCAGTGCCGTGCGCAAATCTTCCGGCAGTTGCTGGATTGTTCGATGGACAGTGCCTTCGATTTCATCCCGCAACAACGCGCGCTCTGGGGACTCGAGATCCTTGAGGCCATGATCGCCGTCGTAAAACTCCGCATCCTCGGAGCTCACATCACTGTCTGGTGGCCGCCTTCCACGGGATACCAGGTAGTTCTTCGCCGTGTTTATGGCGATGCGGTACAGCCAGGTGTAGAAGGCACTGTCTCCGCGAAAATTCCCAAGCGCACGGTATGCCTTGATGAAGGCTTCCTGCGCCACGTCCTGCGCTTCATGGGTGTCGTGTACGAAACGTACGATCAACCCGAGAATCTTGTGCTGATACTTCAGCACCAACAGATCGAACGCTCGCCTGTCGCCACGCTGCACGCGCTCGACAAGCTGCTGATCCTCTTCCTGGGTTAGCATGAACACTCCTCAATGATCTCGAAGGAGCGTTGCAACAACCATCGTTCAGGCTTGCAACCATAGACTCGGGCTTTGCGCAAAAGTTCTCCCCTCCAAGCAAGTTTCCTACGGCCCTTGGTCGGCTCGCACGGAAGACGCAGCGCGGTTACGGCCGGCTACGTCGATAATCAGGATTCATTACGCAGGTGCCAGCCCAGAATAGGACTGGTGCCTTGCGTCGCCGCGGCAATCTTTGGCGTAAGGGCAGCCTGTATAGGATTTCCAGGCATATCGGAAAGTTCCCAGAAAGATCGCCACTCACCCGCAAGTGCCATTGGAAATCAGGCGCCCGGGACTGCTATAAAGGCAACCCGATCCGGTTTCACGATAGTTTCACATTGCCATCGGCGCCCGACTATTGTGCCGTGCCCCCCCCAAAGATTACTAGTGTCCCGACATGAGCCAACAATTCCAACATGATGTCCTGGTGATCGGTAGCGGTGCCGCCGGTCTCAGCCTGGCACTGAACCTTCCCGGCCACCTGCGCATCGCCGTGCTGAGCAAGGGCGACCTGGCCAACGGTTCGACCTTCTGGGCCCAAGGCGGCGTCGCCGCAGTGCTCGATGACACCGATACCGTACAGTCGCATGTCGAGGATACCCTCAATGCCGGAGGTGGCTTGTGTCATGAGGATGCAGTGCGTTTCACCGTCGAGCACAGCCGCGAAGCCATCCAGTGGCTGATCGAGCAGGGTGTGCCGTTCACCCGTGACGAACACTACAGCGTCGACGACGGCGGTTTCGAGTTCCACCTGACCCGCGAGGGCGGCCACAGCCACCGGCGCATCATCCATGCCGCCGACGCCACCGGCGCCGCGATCTTCACTACCTTGCTGGAGCAGGCGCGCAAGCGGCCGAACATCCAGTTGCTGGAACAGCGCGTGGCCGTCGACCTGATCACCGAGCGGCGCCTGGGCCTGGATGGAGATCGCTGCCTTGGCGCCTACGTCCTGGACCGTAACACCGGCGAGGTGGACACCTTCGGCGCCCGTTTCACCGTGCTGGCCACCGGCGGCGCGGCCAAGGTGTACCTCTATACCAGCAATCCCGACGGTGCTTGCGGCGACGGCATCGCCATGGCCTGGCGCGCCGGCTGCCGGGTGGCAAATCTTGAGTTCAACCAATTCCACCCGACCTGCCTGTACCATCCGCAGGCCAAGAGTTTCCTGATCACCGAGGCCCTGCGCGGCGAGGGTGCGCTGCTGCGCCTGCCCAACGGCGAGCGCTTCATGCCGCGCTTCGACCCACGTGAAGAGCTGGCGCCACGGGATATCGTTGCCCGCGCCATCGACCACGAGATGAAGCGCCTGGGGGTGGACTGCGTCTACCTGGACATCAGCCACAAGCCGGCCGACTTCATCAAGAATCACTTCCCGACAGTCTACGAACGCTGCCTGGCGTTCGGTATCGACATCACCCGTCAGGCTATCCCGGTGGTACCGGCAGCCCATTACACCTGTGGTGGGGTAATGATCGACGAGCATGGCCACAGCGACGTGCCCGGCCTGTACGCCATCGGCGAAACAAGCTTCACCGGCCTGCATGGCGCCAACCGCATGGCCAGCAACTCGCTGCTTGAATGCTTCGTCTACGGTCGCGCTGCCGCCGCCGACATCGAGGCGCGCCTGGACCAGGTCGCCATGCCCCGTGCCCTGCCCTGCTGGGATGCCAGCCAGGTCACCGATTCGGACGAGGACGTGATCATCGCGCACAACTGGGACGAACTGCGGCGTTTCATGTGGGACTATGTCGGCATCGTGCGCACCAGCAAACGCCTGCAACGGGCCGAGCACCGGGTGCGCATGTTGCTGGACGAAATCGACGAGTTCTACAGCAACTACAAGGTCAGCCGTGACCTGATCGAGCTGCGCAACCTGGCGCAGGTGGCCGAGTTGATGATCCGCTCGGCCATGCAACGCAAGGAAAGCCGGGGCCTGCATTACACCTTGGATTATCCGGGGATGCTACCGGAGGCCAAGGACACGATCCTGGTACCAGCGAACCACGAGTAAGACCTGGACCGGCATGGGACCGGGCTAGCCGCGAAGAGAACAGCCTCTGTATCGACCTCGCGGCGCCGGCCCGCTCCCACGAACCGCCATCAAGCCAATGCTGGATCGATCACCAGCACCAGCTTCCCGGAAACCTGGTTGCTTGCCAGCTCCGCATACGCAGCTTCGGCAAATTCACCCGGATAGGTGTCGACCAGCTGTGGCGACAGTCGCCCCTCGCTGAACAACGGCCACACCTGCTGGCGCAATTCGCGCAACAATTCGGCCTTGAACCCGTCATCACGGTTGCGCAGCGTGGACCCGGTGATTTCCAGGCGCTTGCCCAACACCAGCGCCAAATCCAGCTCGACCTTGCGCCCGCCCATCAGGCCAATGATCACCCAACGCCCGTCTAGGGCCAGCAGTTGAAGGTTGAGCGACGCATAGCTGGCACCCACCGGGTCCAGAATCACATCGAATGGACCGAGCTGCTTCAGGTCGTCGAGGTTGCCATTACGCACCACGCCACCCGCAGCCCCCAGCGACTCACAGTAGGCCAGGCGCTCCGGCGAGCCGACGCTGACCCACACCGGGCTGCCGAATGCCTTGCACAGCTGGATGGCCGCAGAGCCCACGCCACTGGCGCCGGCATGCACCAGTACCTTCTCGCCAGCCTTCAATGCCCCCAGCTGGAAGATGTTCAGCCAGGCCGTGGCATACACCTCTGGAATCGCAGCGGCCTCGTGCAGGCTCAACCCTTCGGGCACCGGCAGCACATGACGGGCGTCGACCACCACCTCCTCGGCCATGCCGCCGCCGGCGAGCAATGCACAGACCCGATCGCCCACGCGCCAATCGGCACCGGCTCCAACTTCCTCGACCACGCCGGCGCATTCCAGGCCCAGGTAAAGGCTCGCACCGGGCGGTGGCGGATACAGCCCTGCGCGCTGCAGCAGGTCGGCGCGGTTCAGGCCCGCGGCGGCCACACGGATACGTACCTGCCCGGCATCG
Source organism: Pseudomonas soli (assembly GCF_021283165.2). Taxonomy (NCBI): domain Bacteria; kingdom Pseudomonadati; phylum Pseudomonadota; class Gammaproteobacteria; order Pseudomonadales; family Pseudomonadaceae; genus Pseudomonas; species Pseudomonas soli. Next base: position 1,341,590 of record NZ_CP128543.1, on the reverse strand, counting down.
CATGCCGGGCGCTCGGCCTCGACCCACGCCACATGTCCGTCAACGCCTTGCAATGCCTTCACAGTGCCTCCATAGTTGAATCATATGACCGAGCCTGGGCACGCCAAGTCCCAGGCTTTTTGCAGTATGCGTCCGGCTCCGATGGAACCGGCGAACGGATAAGACGGCCTACTATGCGTGATCAATTGCCTCCACGTCGAATCAGCATGAAGCATTTCCTCCCCAGCACCGCCCTCGCCCTCATGATCGGCCTGGGCAGCCTCACGCTCGGTGGCAATGCGGCCGCCGCCAACAAGTGGGACAGCCTGCAGCCAGACCGCGACGAAGTAGTCGCCAGCCTCAACATCGTCGAGCTGCTCAAGCGCCACCACTACAGCAAGCCGCCGCTGGACGACGCCCGTTCGGTCATCATCTATGACAGCTACATCAAGCTGCTCGACCCTTCGCGCAGCTACTTCACTGCCGCCGACATCGCCGAATTCGACAAATGGAAGACCCAGTTCGACGACTTCCTGAAAAGCGGCAACCTCGAGCCGGGCTTCACCATCTACAAGCGCTACCTTGACCGCGTGAAATCGCGCCTGGACTTCGCCCTGGCGGAGCTGGCCAAGGGTGCCGACAAGATCGACTTCACGGTGAAGGAAGACCTGCTGGTCGACCGCAAGGATGCCCCGTGGATGAAGAACCAGGCCGAGCTCGACGACCTGTGGCGCAAGCGCGTCAAGGACGAAGTGCTGCGCCAGAAGATCGCCGGCAAGGATCCCAAGCAGATCCAGGAAACCCTGACCAAGCGCTACAAGAACCAGCTGGCGCGCCTGGACCAGACCCGCGCGGAAGACATCTTCCAGGCCTATATCAACACCTTCGCCCAGTCCTACGACCCGCACACCAACTACCTGTCGCCGGACAACGCCGAGAACTTCGACATCAACATGAGCCTGTCGCTCGAAGGCATCGGCGCGGTGCTGCAGAGCGACAACGACCAGGTCAAGATCGTACGCCTGGTGCCGGCCGGCCCTGCCGCCAAGACCAAGCAGGTGGCGCCGGCCGACAAGATCATCGGCGTCGCCCAGGGCAACAAGGAAATGGTCGACGTGGTCGGCTGGCGTCTTGACGAAGTGGTCAAGCTGATCCGCGGCCCGAAAGGCTCGGTGGTGCGCCTGGAGGTCATCCCGGCCAGCAACGCGCCGAACGACCAGACCAGCAAGATCGTCTCGATCACCCGCGAAGCGGTCAAGCTCGAGGAGCAGGCGGCGAAGAAGTCGGTGCTCAAGCTCAAGCAGGATGGCCGCGACTACAAGCTCGGCATCATCGAGATCCCGGCCTTCTATCTGGACTTCAAGGCCTACCGCGCTGGTGATCCGGATTACAAGAGCACCACCCGCGACGTGAAGAAGCTGCTCACCGAGCTGCAGAAAGAGAAAGTCGACGGCGTGGTCATCGACCTGCGCAACAACGGTGGCGGCTCGCTGCAGGAAGCCACCGAGCTGACCAGCCTGTTCATCGAGAAGGGCCCGACCGTGCTGGTGCGCAACAGCGACGGGCGCGTCGACGTGCTCGAAGACGAGAACCCCGGCGCCTTCTACAAAGGCCCGCTGGCACTGCTGGTCAACCGCCTGTCGGCGTCCGCCTCGGAAATTTTCGCCGGGGCCATGCAGGACTACCACCGTGCGCTGATCATTGGTGGCCAGACCTTCGGCAAAGGCACCGTGCAAACCATCCAGCCGCTCAACCATGGCGAACTCAAGCTGACGCTGGCCAAGTTCTACCGGGTTTCCGGGCAGAGCACCCAGCACCAGGGCGTGCTGCCGGACATCGCCTACCCGTCGATCATCGACACCAAGGAGATCGGCGAAAGCGCGCTGCCTGAAGCCATGCCGTGGGACACCATCCGTCCAGTGGTCAAGCCTGCCTCCGATCCGTTCAAACCGTTCCTGACGCAGCTCAAGGCGCAGCATGAGGCGCGCAGCGACAAGGATGCCGAGTTCGTCTATATCCGCGACCGCCTGGCACTGACCCAGAAGCTGATGAACGAGAAGACCGTCAGCCTCAACGAGCAGCAACGTCGCGCTCGCCACGACGAGATCGAAGCCAAACAGCTGGCGCTTGAGAACATCCGACGCAAGGCCAAGGGCGAAGAGCCGCTCAAGGAACTGAAAAAAGAGGACGAGGACGCCCTGCCCGCCGAGCCGGACGACACCAAGCCCGAGGACGATGCCTACCTGTCCGAGACCGGTCGCATCCTGCTCGACTACCTGAGCCTCAGCACCTCGGTGGCCAAGCACTGAAATGATGGCAAAATAATGTGAGCTGTCATCAAACAGTCACCGGACTGTCGTGAAATAGAAGGGCCGAACGTGCAAGCGTCCGGCCCTTTTCAATTCAGGAAGCAGTCCATGACCGTCACCGAACAGCTCAGCGCATTGAGTGCCATCCTGGCTCAACGCAGCATCCACTGTCTGTTCCAACCCATCGTCTGCCTTTCCGAACGGCGCATCCTCGGCTATGAGGCCCTGAGTCGCGGCCCCTCCAACAGCCCCTTGCACTCGCCCCTGAACCTGTTCGCCATCGCCCGCCAGGCCGGTCGCCTGGGTGAACTGGAGGTGCTGTGCCGGGAAACCGCCTGCCGACGCTTCAGCGAGCTGAACCTTGGGGGCCAGCTGTTTCTCAACGTCTCGCCCGAATCCCTGGTGGAACCCAATTACCCTTCCGGGCGCACTCTGCAGATGCTCGAACAGGTCGGCCTGTCCCCCAGCCGGGTGGTCATCGAACTGACCGAGCAGACCCCCACCGAAGACTTCCAACTGCTGTACAACGCCCTGCACCACTACCGCGACATGGGTTTTTCCATCGCTCTGGATGACCTGGGTGCCGGGTACTCCAGCCTGCGGCTGTGGTCGGAATTGCGCCCGGATTATGTAAAGATCGACCGACATTTCATCGACAGCATCCACCAGGACCCACTCAAGCGTGAGTTCGTCGGTTCGATCCTGCAGATCGCCCGTGCTTCCCGTGCCCAGGTGATCGCGGAAGGTATCGAGCTGGCCGAGGAACTGGCGATACTGGGCGACATGGGGGTGGATCTGGTCCAGGGCTACCTGCTGGGGCGCCCCCAGGAGTTTCCCCCAGGTGACAGCATCGGCCCGTTGCCCCCGGCGATGGATACGAACGTGGCACTGGACGAAGACAGCAGCGATCTCAGCGCGCTACTCATCCTGCAACCCTCGGTCACGCGCGATACCACCATTCAGCACGTGCTCGAGGCGTTCCACCGCCAGGCCAACCTCAATTCGCTCGCGGTGCTGGACGAGCGTGGCAAACCCTGTGGCATCGTCCACCGCTATTCACTAGCCGAGGCCCTGCTAAAGCCCTTCGGCACCGACCTTTTCGCCCGCAAACCAATCAGCCGATTGATGAGCCAGGATTTTCTCGCCGTCGAGCGCAGCCAGTCGCTGCAGCAAGTCAGCCGGCTGCTTACCAGCCGCGCCCGCCAGCGCATCGAGGAAGATTTCATCATCACCCAGAGTGGGCGCTACGTGGGGCTGGGGCGAGTGATCGACGTACTCAAGCTGATCACCGAACAGAAGATCCAGCAGGCAAGGCACGCCAACCCACTCACTTTGCTGCCGGGCAACGTGCCGATCCAGCAGTGCCTGGCGCGCTTGCTGCTGCAACGGCGCGAGGCCGCCGTATGCTACGTGGACATCGACAACTTCAAACCCTTCAACGATATCTATGGCTATGCCCGTGGCGACGAAGTGCTGTTGTGCCTGGCACAGTGCCTGAGCGACTGCGTCGATCCAAGCAGGGATTTCGTCGGCCATATCGGTGGGGATGATTTCATGCTGGTATTGGGATCGGCAGACTGGCGAGCTCGTATTGAACTGCTGGTAGAGGCCTTCGTTCGGGACTGTCGACGCTTCTATCGTGGTGAACACCTGGAAGCCGGATGCTTCGTCGCTCACAACAGGCAAGGTCAACATGAAACGTTCGAGTTGCTGTCCTTGTCGATCGGGGTGGTTTGGCTCGAACCGGGAAGCTGCGCAGGGATGGATGCCGGCCAGCTGGCCGAGCTTGCCTCACAAGCGAAAAGAAAGGCCAAGGAAATCGGTGGCGCGAGCCTGAGCCTGATCGATACGACAGTACTGGAGTAACCCCCTGGCAGGCTCCGGCAACCGCTACCACGTCAGGTAGCTCCCTCCTCCGGTTTCAAGCCTCTTCTGGATAGCGGTACTCGAACACCCGCACCACTTCCGAGGCATGCCAGGACGCAGCCTCCATGCCGTCCACCGGACCGGAAAACCGTCCCAGGCGCTCGACACACTCGAAAAACCCGGTGCGTGGCAGGCGGCTGGCGCCTTGGCTGATCACCAGCGAACTGCGCAGCGGCTGCTCGGCGCGGGCGTCGAGCACCGCCAGGTACTCAAGGGCCGCGGTCAAGGTCTGCATGGCGGGGCTGGGCAATTGCAAACGCTCGAGCAGTGCCCGGTAGGTCAGCAGATGGCGTTGCCGGCGGGCCAGGTCGAGCTCGCTCAGCAGGCCCTGCCATTGCTGACGGCTGATCCTGACCTGGCTCATGACGGCTCGCTCCAGCCGGCCACGCCCAGGTGCCACGCCAGGCTGCGCAGAATGGCCGCGTCGGGGCGGCGCTCGCCAGACTCGATCATGGCCAGGTATGCCGGGCTGATGCCGACACTGCGTGCCAGCTGCTCCGGCGCCAGCCCCTTGGCCTGACGCAAGGACGCCAGCTCATCCAGTGAGGACAGGCTGGCGCTTGGTTGAGTGCTGGCAACATTGCTGTCGGTGACGGGTGCGCTGGCCGGTGCCTGGCCTGCGGCCGCGAGCAACGCCTGATACTGCTCCCAGGGAACCACTGCGTACTCGGGCTGACCGTCCCGGCTGATGACCTGAATACCCATACAACCCCCTTGACGTTGGATTACGGCATGTAATCCGTAGGCATAACCCTTATGCCAATTATATTACCAACCTCGGGGGTCTGTGCGGAATCAGCTGCCAGGCCTTTCCAGGCGCAGTGCTTCAGCGGTATCCGGCAGCCGTTCGACCACGCGCAGCCGCTCCGGCGCCTGGCTGTCGCGCCAGTCCTTGAAGCGGCCCAGCTCATCAGCCACGGTCTTGAGCACCCAGCCCAGCACGGCGATGTCATCGAGTAGGCCGACACCCAGCAGCCAGTCGGGGATGGCATCCAGTGGGCTGACGAAGTAGAGCAGCCCGGCGACGATGGTCAACAGTGCCTTGGGGCTGACAGCGCGGTACTCGCCACGCCACCAGGCCAGGCAAAGCGCCTGCATCAGGCGCAGGTCCTCGCGCAGCTGGCCCAGCTTCGGCCCTTTGCGGGCCACTGCGAACAGCAATGCCGGCAGCCGGCCACGGCTGAGCAAGCGTTCGGCAAGGGGCAGGAAGCGGGCGAAATTCCAGGGTGCGCTCATGGGGCCTCCAGGGGAGCCAGAGGTTATCCACATTTATTGTGGATAACCTTGTGAACAGGGCGGCATTGACGCCGCGTGGTGCCCACCGGGCAAGGGCCGGGTACGAATCGGGCGTTTTTTACACAACCGTTTCAACCGCGCAAACGTTTTGCGACAAAGGCACCTATATTCAGGCCGGGCACTGCTTGCGACAGTGAATGACGCCAACGGTTCGCGTCAAGCACTGCTGAAAACGACGACGCCCCGTCGAAACGGGGCGTCTTCATGCAACACGACGGCTATTACTTGGCCGGTGCTTCGCCAGCCTTGGCCGGGTCTTTGATGGCCAGCAGTTCCAGGTCGAACACCAGGACCGAGTTGGCCGGAATCAGCGGGCTCGGGCTCTGGGCGCCGTAGGCCAGTTCAGCCGGGATGTACAGCTTGTACTTCTCGCCGACATGCATCAGTTGCAGGCCTTCGACCCAACCCGGGATCACGCCGCTGACCGGCAGGTCGATCGGGCTGCCGCGCTCGACGGAGCTGTCGAATACCTTGCCGTCGGTCAGCTTGCCCTCGTAGTGGACAGTGACGACGTCGGTCGGCTTGGGTTGCGGGCCATCGGCCTTTTTCACCACTTCATACTGCAGGCCCGAGGCGGTGGTGATCACGCCAGGTTTCTTGCCGTTTTCCTCAAGGAATTTCTTGCCGGCGGCGGCTGCTTCCTCGCTGGCCTTGGTCAGGCGTTCTTCGGCGCGCTTCTGCAAGGCGGTGAAGGCTTCGACCAGCTCTTCGTCCTTGATGCGCTGTTCCTTCTTGCCAACAGCGTCCTCGATGCCTTGGGCGACGGCTTTCGAGTCGAGGTCGTCCATGCCTTCCTGGGCCAGGCTCTTGCCCATGTTCAGGCCGATACCGTAGGAGGCCTTCTGTGCTGGGGTCTTCAGCTCGACGCTGCTGGTCTGGGCGTCGCAACCGGCGAGGACCAGGCCTACCAGGGCAACCGCGGCCGCCAAACGATGCTGTTTCATGTAATTTCCTTGTTCATGCGCCATGAGGGCAATCAGGGTAAAGCCGCGAGCTTAGCAGGCGGCCGCGACCAATGGCTACCGGCATAAGAGCGGGTTGGGGACTGGAAGTTCCTGGGTGAAAGGTTGTTCATGGTCGCACAGGCAGCCTTTGGCCAGTATTCACGCTGTTTCATGAGTCGTAGCACGCTTTTGCAGGTGAGGCTCCAGTCTTGCAATTGCTGTCGCGGCCTCTCGCCGGCAAGCCGGCTCCCACAGAAAACACCGTTGCCCTTTCAGCAACTGACTCAGGCGATCCCGACCTGATTGCGCCCACTGTTCTTGGCCTGGTACAGCCCCTTGTCCGCCGCCGAGATCAGCTGTCGGCAATGGCTGCCGACACTCGGGGTCAGGGTCGCCAGGCCGATGCTCACGGTCAGGTGCGACGCCGCCTCGGGCACGGTATGGGCGATCTTCAGGCCCATGATGGTCTGGCGCAGTTTTTCGGCCACCAGGCGCGCGCCGCCGGGCGAAGTGTTGGGCAGCACCAGGGCGAACTCCTCACCGCCATAACGCGCCGGCAGGTCGGTGGGACGCGAGCAGCAGCCACGGATGGCCTCGGCCACCTGGCGCAGGGCCTCGTCGCCGGCCAGGTGGCCGAAACTGTCGTTGAACGCCTTGAAATAGTCGACATCGATCATCAACAGCGACAACTGCTGCTGCTCGCGAATCGCCCGGCGCCATTCCAGCTCCAGGTATTCGTCGAAGTGACGACGGTTGGATAACCCGGTCAGGCCGTCCGAGTTCATCAGCCGCTGCAGCATCAGGTTGGTGTCGAGCAACTGCTGCTGGCTTACGCGCAGCGCGCGGTAGGCCTCGTCGCGCTGCAACAGGGTGAGGTAGGAGCGCGAGTGGTAGCGGATACGCGCCACCAGCTCGATGGTATCCGGCAACTTGACCAGGTAGTCGTTGGCCCCGGCGGCGAAGGCCGCGCTCTTGACCAGCGGATCCTCCTTGGTGGACAGGACGATGATCGGAATGTCCTGGGTGGCCGGGTTGTTGCGGTATTCGCGCACCAGGGTCAGGCCATCAAGGCCCGGCATGATCAGGTCCTGGAGGATTACCGTGGGCTTGATGCGCATGGCCTGGGCCACCGCCTGGTGCGGGTCGGCGCAGAAGTGGAAGTCGATGTTCTCTTCGTGGGCGAGGCCACGGCGCACCGCTTCGCCGATCATGGCCTGATCATCGACCAGCAGGACCATCGCCGCACTTTCGTTGATGGTCGTGAAACCTTCGATCGGTAGATCATTCATGCGTAATCACCCATCCACTGCCGGCCACGCGGCGCGACTCAATACATATCGTCATTTCGGAAAGATTTCCATCAGTCGTCCGGCGATTCGCTCCAGCGGACGTATTTCCACCGCCGCGTCGATCGCCGCAGCGGCCTTGGGCATGCCGTACACCGCGCTGCTCTGCTGGTCCTGGGCGATGGTCAGGAAGCCCTGCTGGCGCATCAGCTTCAGGCCCTGGGCGCCGTCGCGCCCCATGCCGGTGAGCAGCACGCCCACCGCATCGCCGGACCAGCAGCGCGCCACGCTCTCGAAGAACACATCGATCGAGGGGCGGTAGATTTCGTTGACGGGCTCGGCAGTGTAGGCCAGCTCGCCATTCTTAAGGAGGCGGATATGGTGGTTGGTGCCGGCCAGCAGCACCTGCCCCGGCTGTGGCGGCTCACCCTCGCGGGCCAGGCGCACCGGCAGGCCGGAGGCGCTGCTGAGCCACTCGGCCATGCCGGCGGCGAAAACCTGGTCGACATGCTGGACCAGCACGATGGCCGCCGGAAAACTGCGCGGCAGCCCCTTGAGCAGTACTTCCAAAGCGGCAGGCCCACCCGCGGACGAGCCGATGGCGACCAGTGCGCGGCGCTGCGAGGCCTCGCGCAGCGGCACGCTAACCGCCCGAGGCGCGCTGGGCCGCTGCTGGCCGATCAGCCAGCCGATGTTGAGGATCTTGCGCAACAGTGGCGCGGCCGCCTCGCGTGCATCACCCGCGCCCAATGCCGGGGTGTCGACCACATCCAGGGCGCCATGGCCCATGGCCTCGAAGACCCGGTGCACATTCTGCTTGCGGTCCACGGTGACGATGACGATGGCGCAGGGGGTTTCGGCCATGATGCGCCGGGTCGCCTCCACGCCGTCCATGACCGGCATGATCAGGTCCATGAGGATCAGATCCGGCGTCTGCTCGGCGCACAGGCGCACCGCCTCGGCGCCGTTGCCGGCGACCCAGATCACCTGGTGCGCGGGCTCGAATGCCAACGCCCGGCGCAGGGCCTCGACGGCCATGGGCATGTCGTTGACAATGGCGATTCTCATCCCTGGGCACCTCCGATCAGCTCCTCGACCGCATCCAGCAACGCATCGTCGTGGAAGCTGGCCTTGGCCAAATAATAGTCGGCACCGGCATCCAGTCCACGACGCCGGTCTTCTTCGCGATCCTTATAGGACACCACCATCACCGGCAACGATTGCAGGCGGTTGTCGCGCCGCACCAGGGTGACCAGCTCGATCCCGTCCATGCGCGGCATGTCGATGTCAGTGATCAACAGGTCGAAATCATCGCTGCGCAGCGCGTTCCAGCCGTCCATGCCATCCACGGCCACCGCCACTTCGTAGCCGCGGTGACCCAGCAGCTTGCGTTGCAGTTCGCGCACGGTGAGCGAGTCGTCGACCACCAGGATGCGCTTGCGCACCGCACCCTTGACGCCCCGCCCACCGCGCTCGATACGCTCCAGGCGGCCGGTGCTGAGCAGCTTGTCCACCGAGCGCAGCAAGTCCTCGACATCGACGATCAGCACCACCGAACCGTCGTCGAGCAAGGCGCCAGCGGAGATGTCCTGGACTTTGCCCAGGCGCGGGTCCAGCGGCATCACCACCAGCACCCGCTCGCCGATCAGCCGCTCGACGGCCACCCCATAGAGCTGCTCGCGCTCGCGGATCACCACCACCCGCAGGCTCTGTTCGTCGCCCTGGGCCGCCGGCCGGTTGAGCAGCTGGCTGGCGGCCACCAAGCCGATGTGTCGCCCTTCGTGCCAGAAGTGCTGCCGCCCTTCAATCTGCACGATGGCCTCGGCCGCCACGTCGACGGTGCGCTCGATATGCGCCAGCGGGAAGGCGTAGGCCTCGCCGCCCACCTCGACGACCAGGCTGCGAACCACCGACAAGGTCAACGGTACTTCCACATGGAAGCAACATCCCTGGCCGGCCACCTGGGTCAACTCGATGGAGCCGCGCAGCTCACGGACCATGTGCTGCACCGCATCCAGGCCGACACCGCGCCCGGACACTTCGGTGACCGTGTCGCGCAGGCTGAACCCCGGCAGGAACAGGAAGGTCAGCAGCTCGGCCTCGCTCATCTGCGCCACCGTCTCGGCCGGCGACAATGCGCGCTCGACGATACTCTCGAGCAAGCGCTGCAGATCGATACCGGCACCGTCGTCGGACAGTTCCAGAATCAGCAGCCCGGCCTGGTGCGAGGCGCGCAGGCGCACGGTGCCCTCGCTCGGTTTACCGGCCAGCAGGCGCTGCTCGGGCAGTTCGATGCCATGATCGACCGCGTTGCGCAGCAGGTGCGTCAGCGGCGCCTCGAGCTTTTCCAGCACGTCACGGTCGACCTGGGTCTTCTCGCCCTCGATCAACAGGCGCACCGGCTTGCCCAGCGAGCGCCCGAGGTCGCGGACCATCCGGCTCTGGCCGGTGAGCACATCGGCGAACGGACGCATGCGACAGGCCAGCGCCGTGTCGTACAGCAGTTGCGCGCGCTGGCTGGCCTGCCAACCGAACTCGTCGAGATCGGCCGCCTGCTGCAAGAGGATCTGCTGGGTTTCAGCCAGCAACTGCTGGGTCTGGGCCAGCGCTTCCAGCACCTCCGGCCCCTGCCCGCTCTCTTCCAGCTGGGCCTTCAGGCCATCGAGGCCGCGCATGCCCTGGCCATGCATGCGCTTCAGGCGCTGCAGGGTGGCCAGGTAGGGTTTCAGCCGCTGGGTCTCGACCAGCGACTTGCTCGACAGATCCAGCAGGCTGTTAAGACGGTCGGCGGTCACCCGCAAGACCCGCTCGCCCCCCTCGCCACCGCGCTTGCCGGCCTTGCGGGCTGGCACGGGTTCAGCTTCGGGTTCAAGCTCCGGCGGGGCCTGGAGCGTTGGCTCGGGTTCCGGCCGCGCCGCCAAGGCAGCGGGCGGCGCGCCTGGAACGCCAGCCTGCGCGATCACCGGCACGGGCGCAGAAGGGTCGAGCAGTGCTGTCATCTGTGCCAGGAACACCGCCACGGCGGCGTCGCCACCCTGATCTCCAGGGGTCGCGATGCGCATCAACAGGTCAGTGCCCTGCAACAAGGCGTCGATATGCTCCGGACGCAGCAGCAGGCGACCTTCCTGGGCGGCCACCAGGCAGTCTTCCATGACGTGGGCGACGCTGACCCCGGCATCGATACCGACAATCCGCGCAGCACCCTTGAGCGAGTGCGCCGCACGCATGCAGGCCTCGAGCTGGTCGGGTTGCGCAGGGTTGCGCTCCAGCGCCATCAAGCCGGCGCTGAGCACCTGGGTCTGGGTCTCGGCCTCCAGGCTGAACAGCTCGAGCAGCGACGCATCGCGCATTTGCTCCGGGGTCATGACAGGCTCCGCTTCACGGCTGACATCAAGTGTTGTTCATCCAGCACTCGCACACTGCGCCCTCGCCACTGCAACACGGCGGCGGTGAAATGCGCAGCATCGCGGCCGTGGTCCTGGCCCGCAAGGTCAAGACGATGGATGCCGTCGATCTCGTCCACCGGCACCACCACCGGCCCACCCTCGGCCGCCAGGATCAGCATGCGCGGCATGCTCCGCCCGGTGCGCTCCGCGCCCGACTGCGTCGGCACGCCCAGCAGGTCGGCGAGCGACAGGCAAGGCACCAGCGCACCGCGCACATTGGCGACACCCTGCAGCACCCGCGAGCGCTGGTGCGGCAACGAGTGCACCGGCTGCGCCGGGGCGATCTCGGCAAGGCAGGCGGTGGCCAGGGCCAGCCACTCCTCGCCGAGGCGGAACAGCAGCATCGAGCGGCCGACCGCGCATTCCCCCACGATGGCCGTTTCGACCTGTTCGTCCTGGACCAGCGCATAGCGATCCAGCAAGCGCGTGGCCGCGTCGGCATACACCTCGCAATTGCGGCAGTGCACATGCCGCCCCAGCAACGGGCACTGTTTGTCGCCATGCACGCCGATGCGGTTCCAGCAATCGTCGATGGGCTGGTCGTCATTGGCGATCAGTTGCATATGGTATCCGCCGCTCATCGTTCAGACTCCCTGCCGGCCCGGGCGGCACGCTCCTGCAGGCGCCGGGCACCGGCCTCGTCCCCCTGCGCAGCCAGCAGCATGGCCAGGTGCATCAGTGCCTCAGGGTGCTGCGGCTCGAGGTAGAGCGCCTTGCGATAATGGGTGATGGCCTGCGCGGCATCGCCTTCGGTGTCACTGAGCAACCCCAGCCAGTAATAGACCTGCGCCTTGGGGGCGAACTGGCGCAGATAGCGCTCGCAGTCCGCCCTGGCCTGCCGGTTTTCACCGGCATTGGCCTGCCGGGCAATGAGGGCCAGCAACTGCGCTTCGTCTTGCGCCGGTACCGGCGTCGCTGGCACCGCGCTCGACCTGGCGACGCGGGGCGGCAGTGCCACGACACGTGGCGGCAGCGGCGCAGCGACCGGCTGGCGCGCAACCGGCAACGGCTTGGCAACAGGCCGTGGGGCATCATCCTGGCGCACGTAGGCGAATGACTGGGCAATCCCCAGCGGGCGCATGCCCAGGCGCGCCAGCAGGCTGCCCTCGGCGGGGCCGATGAACAGCACGCCCTGGGCGTGGATCAGGCGCTTGAGTACCTCGAACACCCGCTGCTGGGTCGGAACATCGAAGTAGATCAGCAAGTTGCGACAGAACACGAAATCGTATAGCCCTTCACGCGCTTTGAGCGCCGGGTCGAGCACGTTGCCCGCCTGCAGGCTGACTTGCTGGCGCACCCGCTCATCCAGGCGATGGGTATCGCCGCTTGGGCTGAAGTGCCGCTCGCGAAAGGCCAGCTCGCTGCCGCGAAAGGAGTTGCGCCCGTACAGCGCCTGCTCGCCCTTGGCCACCGAACTGGGGCTGATATCAATGCCATCGACGCGGAAAGCGCCCGGGCTCAGGCCAGCGTCGAGCAAGGCCATGGCGATCGAGTAGGGTTCCTCGCCCGTCGAGCACGGCAGGCTGAGGATGCGCAGGGGCCGTGCGCCGGCAAGTTCTGCCGCACGCTTGTGCGCCAGCCCCGCCAGCGCGGTGAAGGATTCTGGGTAGCGGAAAAACCAGGTCTCCGGAACGATGACCGCCTCGATCAGGGCCTGCTGCTCATCGCCGGACTGCTGCAAACGCAGCCAGTAGTCATCGAGATCCGCAGCCTGCACGAGCGTGCAGCGCTGGCGCAGGGCGCGCTCGACCATCGCTGCGCCGACCGACTCCACATCCAGCCCGATACGTTCCTGCAGGAAACGGAAGAAACGTTGCTCGCTCATGCTGGCTCCTGCCCGGGCCCGCCGGGGTACAGCAGCTCACGCACCGCGTCCGACAACAGGTCGTTCACCTGGATGCGCTGCAACAAACCGCGGGCGTCCTGGCGGACCGGCCCGAGGTAGCGCGCGTCGGCATTGTCCAGGCCGTATGGCTGGAATTCCTCGGGGGCACAGCGCAGCGTATCGGTGGCCTGCTCCAGGACAAGCCCCAGCTGCAGGTCAGGGCGGCGCGAGTCGGCACGGTAGTGCACCAGTACCATCCGCGTACTGCTGCGCGACTGTGCCGGCACACCGAAGCTCAGCGCCGACAGGTCGATCACCGGTACCAGCACACCACGGTGGGCGAGCACCCCGGCCACCCATCCCGGCGCCTGGGCAATGGGCTTGAGGGTACGGCACGGCAGCACTTCGATCACTTCGCGCACGTCCAGGGCGAAGCGCTGGTCGGCGATGCGAAATTGCAGGTACAGCACGCCCTTGCCGGCTGATTCGCGATCCTCGCGAGGGGACGGTTCGTTCATCGTCGTCAGACTTTGAACCGCGAAACACCGCCACGCAGCCCGGCGGCTACCTGGCTCAGTTCGTCGATGGCGAAACTGGCCTGGCGCAGCGATTCCACGGTCTGGGTACTGGCATCGCTGAGCTGGGCCAGTGCCTGGTTGATCTGCTCGGCGCCGGTGGCCTGGGCCTGCATGCCCTCGTTGACCATCAGCACCCGCGGCGCCAGCGCCTGCACCTGATGGATTATCTGACTGAGCTGCTCGCCCACCTGCTGCACCTCGAACATGCCGCGGCGCACCTCCTCGGAGAACTTGTCCATGCCCATCACCCCGGCCGACACTGCGGACTGGATCTCGCGCACCATCTGTTCGATGTCGTAGGTGGCCACGGCGGTCTGGTCGGCAAGGCGGCGTACTTCGGTGGCGACCACGGCGAAACCGCGACCGTACTCACCGGCTTTTTCCGCCTCGATGGCGGCGTTGAGCGACAGCAGGTTGGTCTGGTCGGCGACCTTGACGATGGTCACCACCATCTGCGTGATGTTGCTGGCCTTCTCGTTGAGGATCGCCAGCTTGGCGTTGACCAGGTCGGCGGCGCCCATCACCTGGTGCATGGTCTCCTCCATGCGCGCCAGGCCCTGCTGGCCGGCACCGGCAAGGCTCGAGGCCTGGTCGGCCGACGAGGTGACTTCGGTCATGGTGCGCACCAGGTCCCGCGAGGTCGCGGCGATTTCCCGCGAGGTGGCGCCGATCTCGGTGGTGGTGGCGGCCGTCTCGGTGGCGGTGGCCTGTTGCTGCTTGGAGGTGGCGGCGATCTCGGTGACCGAGGTGGTCACCTGCACCGACGAACGCTGGGCCTGCGACACCAGATTGGCCAGGGATTCGGCCATTTCGTTGAAGCCGCCCTCGATCGCGCCGAACTCATCCTTGCGGTCCAGGCTCAGGCGCATGCTCAGGTCGCCCGAACGCAGGCCGTCGAGGGCGTGCACGATGCGCTGCATGGGGGCGGTGATCGCGCGCATCAGCAGCAGGCCGCAAACGCCGGCGGCGACGATTGCCAGCAGCAGCGAGACGATCATGCTGCCTTTGGCGGTGGCCACGGCGCTGACGATTTCATTGGTGGCGTTGTCGGCCGACTCCCGGTTGCGCTCGATCACTTCGTTCAGGTGCAGGCGCCCTTCTCTCCAGGCGGGCGTCAGCACCTCGGCGATCAACCGCTGGGCTTCGGCGTAGTTCTTCTGGCGATAGGTTTCCAGGACCTGGTCGACAATCTTGACGTAAGCCTCTTCCTGGCGCGTGAAATCGTCGAACGCGGCCTGGTCGGCCGGGTCGCGGATAGTGCCCTGGTAGCTGGCCATATGCTGCTTCAAACGGTCGTCGAAACTCTTGAACAACTCGGCATCGGTGGTGGTGAACTCGCGGTGGTTCGACAAGCCGACCAGTTGCTGGCTGGTGACATAGCTGTCGACCCAGGCGCTGCGGATCATCGAGCTGTAGTAGAGCCCGGGAATGCTGTCGGACCCTACCGCCTCCTCGCTGGACTCGATCGCCACCAGCCGCGAGTAGGCGGCCACGATCATCAGCAGCATGATGGCGATGATCACGGCGAAACTTGCCAGGATCCGTTGGCGCAAGGTCCAGTTCTTCACATTCAGCCCTCAGGAATTCGATACGAGCGGGAAAAATCGCCGAAGTATAGCCCAGGCGTCCTACGTATTTGCGGCTGAATGCTGCTGTACTCAGGCCTCCGTGCCCATTGATATGGCCAATTGCAGGCTCATTGACCCGCGGCAAGCCTAACCTGGTTCTCCAACTCCAGGCGCAAGGCAGGGTCCAGGCGCAACTGGCGCGCCAGTTCGTCGAGGTAGGCGCGCTCCATGAAGTTCTCCTGGTCGACCATCATCACGCTGGCCAGGTACATCTCGGCAGCCATTTCCGGGGTCTGCGCGGCGCGGGCCACTTCGGCCGGATCCAGCGGCTTGTTCAGTTCAGCGTGCAGCCATTGCTGCAACTCGCGGTCGCTGTCCAGGCGAGTGAACTCGCCTTCAATCAGAGCCCGCTCACGGTCATCGATATGGCCGTCGGACTTGGCTGCCGCCACCAGCGCCCGCAACACGGCCTGGCTGTGCTGCTCGACCTGGGCCGGGGGCAGGCGATCCAGCGTCTGCGGCTGCTGATCGCCGGCGCCCTGGCGGACCTGCCAGTTGCCATAGGCCTTGTAGGCCAGCACCCCGAGCGCGGCCAGGCCGCCGTAGGTCAGTGCCTTGCCGCCATACCTGCGGGCCTTCTTGTTGCCCAGCAGCAAGCCCATGGCGCCCGCTGCCAATGCGCCACCGCCGGCACCAGACAACAGGCTGCCAATGTTCCCCGAACCTTTGTCGCTGAGGCTCTTGCCCTGCTGGTTCTGCAGCAGAGATTGACCGGCTTTCAAGAGCTGATCGAGCAGACCACGCGTGTTCATCTGACACACCTCGCAAACATTCGACGTTGAGAAGGCCCCAGAGTAGGCCGGCAAGCTGAAGCCTCGCTTAACGCATTTGCATCCAGATGTTGCCCACTCTCGTTTGTCGGTACGGCCAGTCGCTTCTAGTCTGTAGCGTCATTGCGGCGCAGTGCGCTCGAGGCCCATAAGGAGAACCGCTCCATGCAAACCCGAATGCTGATCAACGGTCACCTGGTGAACGGCGAAGGCCCGGCCTGGACCGTGCTCGACCCGGCCAAGGGCAGCGCCCTGGCGCAGATCAACGAAGCCACCGAAGCCCAGGTAGACACCGCCGTGCGCGCCGCCGACCAAGCCTTCCAGCACTGGTCGCAGACCACCCCGAAGGAACGCGCCAGCGCTTTGCTGGCGATTGCCGAGGTCATCGAACGACACGCCGAGGAACTGGCCCGGCTGGAGTCGGACAACTGCGGCAAGCCCTATGCCGCGGCGCTCGGCGACGAGATCCCGGCCATTGCCGACGTGTTCCGCTACTTCGCCGGCGCGGCACGCTGCCTGGGTGGCCTGGCGGCGGGCGAGTACCTGCCCGGGCACACCTCGATGATCCGCCGCGACCCGCTGGGCGTGGTCGCCTCCATCGCGCCGTGGAATTACCCGCTGATGATGCTGGCCTGGAAGATCGCCCCCGCGTTGGCTGCCGGCAACACCGTGGTCATCAAGCCATCGGAGTTGACCCCGCTGACGGCCCTGCGCCTTGGCGAGCTGGTCCGTGAGCTGCTGCCGGCCGGCGTGCTCAATATCCTTTTCGGCCGTGGCCAGACCGTCGGCACCCCACTGGTCACCCATGCCAAGGTGCGCATGGTGTCGCTGACCGGCTCCATCCCCACCGGCGCGCACATCATTGGCGCCACCGCCGACAGCGTGAAGCGCATGCACATGGAACTGGGCGGCAAGGCGCCGGTGCTGGTATTCGACGATGCCGACCTCGACGCGGCCATCGACGGCATCCGCACCTTCGGCTTCTACAACGCAGGGCAGGACTGCACCGCCGCCTGCCGGCTGTACGTGCAGGACGGCATCTACGAACGCTTCGTCGAACGCCTGGGCGCGGCGGTTGCGAGCATCAAGCCAGGCCCGCAGCAGGCGGCCGACACCGAACTCGGCCCGTTGATCAGCGCCCAGCATCGCGACAAGGTCGCCGGCCTGGTGAACCGTGCCATCGCCCAGCCGCACATTCGCCTGGTCACCGGTGGCAAGGCACTGCCCGGTGATGGCTTCTTCTTCGCACCGACCGTGCTGGCCGATGCGCTGCAGGACGACGAAATCGTCCGCCACGAGGTATTCGGCCCGGTGGTGTCGGTCACCCGCTTCAGCGACGAAGCCCAGGCGCTGGAATGGGCCAACGACTCGGAGTACGGCCTGGCCTCGTCGGTGTGGACCCGTGACAGCGGACGCGCCCACCGCCTCGCCGCACGGCTGCAATATGGCTGCACCTGGGTCAACACGCATTTCATGCTGGTCAGCGAGATGCCGCACGGCGGGCAGAAGCATTCCGGCTATGGCAAGGACATGTCGATGTACGGGTTGGAGGACTACACCTGTGTGCGCCATGTGATGTTCAAGCACTGATGCACGACTAGCCGGTGGGGGAAACACTCACCGGCTTTTTTCCTGCAAAGCAACGCGATTTTTCCTACCTATTGCCTGAACTACACCCTACCGCCGATCTATTGAGTTAAATGGCGCTGGTATCACAGACTGATACCATGAATAGTCAACGTGCGTTACTCGAACTTGTCTTCAACAAGCTCGTTCCCCGAACGCTGGACTGGTCGCGCCTGGAATCCCTGCTGGTCTCGCTCGGTGCCCGGGTTGTCGAGGGTAGAGGCTCGCGTGTGCGCTTCGAACTCAACGGTGAGGTTGCGACCTTTCATCGCCCTCACCCCGATCGGCACGCCAAACCCTATCAGGTGCGCGATGCCCGCCAGTTCCTGGAGCAGGCAGGAGTTACACCATGAATGTGATGAATTACCGCGGCTACTCGGCGCGCATTGAATACAGTGACGAAGACCAGTTGCTGATCGGCCATGTCGCCGGGATCCGCGACGTGATCGGCTTCCATGGCGAGTCGATCAGTGAATTGCGCCAGGCGTTCGAGGAAGCTGTCGACGACTACCTCGAAACCTGTCGGCGCCTGGGGCGTGAACCGCAGAAAACCTACTCCGGCAAACTCAGCCTGCGCCTGGAGCCTACTCTCCACGCCAGCGTGGCGGCCAAGGCCGAGCTGGCGCAGAAGAGCATCAACCAGTGGGTCAGCGACATCCTCAGCCAAGCCGCCTGCAGCTGAGTCAGTCGCGCAAGTCCGATTCGTGGATCGGGTTGGCCCGGCTTGTCGCGCGTTGGTATTGCGCCGGCCAGGTCGCCTTGTTGCCGCCCAGGTCGTCGTCGGCGTGCAATGGCCAGTAAGGGTCGCGCAACAGTTCGCGGGCAAGGAAGATCACATCGGCCTGGCCGGTACGCAGGATATGCTCGGCCTGGGCTGGCTCGGTGATCATGCCGACGGTGCCGGTGGCGATCTCCGACTCCTTGCGCACCCGCTCGGCGAAACGGGTCTGGTAGCCGGGGCCGGTGGGGATCTCTGCGTTGACCGAGGTCCCTCCCGACGACACGTCGATCAGATCGACACCCAGGGCGCGCAGCCGGCGGGCCAGCTCCACGGTCTCGTCCGGGTTCCAGCCATCCTCCACCCAGTCGGTGGCCGACACCCGCACCAACAGCGGCAGCTCCTGTGGCCAGGCCTGGCGCACCGCTTCGACAACCTGCAAGGTCAGGCGGATACGGTTTTCAAAGCAGCTGCCGTACTCGTCGCGGCGCTGGTTGCTCAGCGGCGAGAGGAACTGGTGCAGCAGGTAGCCGTGGGCGGCGTGGATCTCGACCACCTTGAAGCCGGCCTTCAAGGCCCGCTCGGTGGCGGCAACGAACGCGTCGACGACCTGCTGGATCTCGTCCTTGCTCAGTTCATGGGGGACGGTGTGCTCGGGGTCGAAGGCAATCCTGGAGGGCCCTACCGGCTGCCAGCCGCCGTCTTCGAGCTTGACGCTGCCGTGCTTGCCCAGCCACGGCCTGTGGGTGCTGGCCTTGCGTCCGGCGTGGGCCAGCTGGATGCCGGGAACAGCGCCCTGGGCGGTGATGAAGCGGGTGATGCGCTGCAACGCGGGGATCTGCTCGTCGCTCCACAGGCCGAGGTCTTCTGCTGTGATGCGTCCATCGGCGGTGACCGCGACCGCTTCACTGATCACCAGGCCGGCGCCACCGACAGCGCGGCTGCCCAGGTGAACCAGGTGCCAGTCATTGGCCAGGCCGTCGACGGCGGAGTACTGACACATGGGGGAAACGGCGATACGGTTGGGCAGGGTCAACTGACGCAGGGTGTAGGGTTCGAGCAGCAGGCTCATGGCGCACCTCCCAGGGACTCCAATGGTTGCCGGGCCGGCATTTGTAGTAGGGCGTGGGCCGGTACCGGTAGGTTTCAGCCTAGACCATGGCTCCGAGGGACGTTCGCCCATCGCCCTGCGCCACGCGTTCCTCCTCGCGCAAGGTCAGCACCTCGACGCCGCTCTGCGTCACCGCCACGGTGTGCTCCCATTGCGCCGACAGGCTCCGGTCACGGGTAATCACCGTCCAGCCATCGCGCAAACCGCGGGTCCCACGCCCTCCCTGGTTGATCATCGGCTCTATGGTGAACACCATTCCCGGTTGCAGCTTCATACCCGTGCCACGCTGGCCGTAGTGCAGCACCTCCGGCGCCTCGTGCATCTGCGTGCCGATGCCGTGCCCGCAATATTCGCGCACCACGCTGTAGCCGGCGGCCTCGGCGTGGGCCTGGATGGCGTGGCCGATGTCACCGAGGGTCGCGCCAGGGCGCACCTGCTCGATGCCTTTCCACAGCGCAGCATAGGTAGTGTCCACCAGCCGTCGGGCCTCTTCGCCGATCTGGCCGATGCTGTACATCTTCGACGAATCGGCGATATAGCCGCCCTGCTCCAGGGTGATGTCGACGTTGACGATCGAACCCTCCTTCAACACCTCATCGGCCTTGGGCATGCCATGGCAGACCACATGGTCCACCGACGTGTTCAGGGCAAAGGGAAAACCGTATTGGCCCTTGCTCGCCGGCCGCGCCTTGAGGGTCTGGACGATGAAGGCCTCGGCGCGGTCGTTGATCTGCATGGTGGTCACGCCGGGGCGGATGAAACCGTCGAGGTCGGCGAACACCCGGGCCAGCAACTGGCCGGCACGGCGCATCAATTCGAGCTGGGCGGGGTCCTTGAGGATGACCTTGCTCATTGCAGCAGCTCCTTGAGATTGGCCTGCTCCTGGCGCAGCAACTGGCGCAGCAGTTCCTGGTAGGTGGCCTGCGGGTGCAACTCGGCCAGCATGCCGATACGGATCCAGTGCTCGGCCTGGGCGTTGATCGAGCGCGACAGCGCGGCGCTGGCTACGCGCAGGTCTTCGTGGAGTTCGTCGGCGATCTTGACGATACCCATGTGCGGTTACCTATATATGAAACGTATGCGAATCATATAGCCATAGTTCGACCGATGCCATCCGCTGGTGCGCAGCTCCCCATATCGGTGCGCGTCCCACGCCGGGCGAGCCCACTCACACAGCAACACCGCGCCCTGCATGAAATGGCCCGGGATTTGCTGTTTGCACGGCATCGAGGCCATCAACGCCGATGGTTCTCTCTCCACGACGAAGGCGCCGTGTTGCCCCGCTTGCCACTTGCAGGCCGGGCAGCCGGCGCCTTTGTCGTTTAGTCAGCAGGAGATCGTGATGAGCGGCAGTGAAGTGCGCAGTGTTTGCCCGTATTGCGGGGTCGGGTGCGGCATCGTCATGCACGTGAAGGGGGGCAAGGTGGTCAAGGTCAGCGGCGACAAGCAGCACCCCAGCAACTTCGGGCGCCTGTGCACCAAGGGGTTGACCGCCCATGTGCCGTTGGAGGTCGGGCGCATGGCCCACGCTTTCGTCCGTGACCAGCGCAGCCAGCAACCAGCCCGTCGCCCGCTGGAGACCGCCATCGCCGAGACGGCCAGGCGCCTGCGCACGATCATCGACACCCACGGCGCCGATGCCGTAGCCCTCTATGTCTCCGGGCAGATGTCGCTGGAGGCACAGTACCTGGCCAACAAACTGGCCAAGGGTTTCATCCGCACCCGCCATATCGAGTCCAACTCACGCCTGTGCATGGCCAGCGCCGGTAGCGGCTACAAGCAATCGCTTGGCGCCGACGGCCCGCCCGGCAGCTACCAGGATTTCGAGCGCGCCGAGGTGTTCCTGGTGATCGGCGCGAACATGGCCGACTGTCACCCGATCCTGTTCCTGCGCCTGCTCGACCGGCTCAAGGCCGGTGCCAGGTTGATCGTCGTCGACCCCCGGCGCAGCGCCACCGCCGACAAGGCCGACCTGTTCCTGCAACTGCGCCCGGGTACCGACCTGGCCCTGCTCAATGGCCTGCTGCACCTGCTGCACGCCAATGGCCATACCGACGCGGACTTCATCGCGCGCCACACCGAAGGCTGGGAGGTACTGCCTGCGTTTCTCGAGGACTACACCCCCGCACGCGTCGCGGCCATCACCGGGCTGGCCGAGGCCGATATCCGCGAAGCCGCCCGCCTGATCGGCGCGGCGGGCGAATGGATGAGCTGCTGGACCATGGGCCTGAATCAGAGCATCCACGGCACCTGGCACAGCAATGCCCTGTGCAACCTGCACCTGGCCACCGGCGCCATCTGCCGACCCGGCAGCGGGCCGTTCTCGCTGACCGGCCAACCCAATGCCATGGGCGGCCGCGAGATGGGTTACATGGGACCGGGCCTGCCGGGCCAGCGTTCGGCGCAGGTGGCGGCCGACCGCGCCTTCGTCGAAGCGCAATGGCAACTGCCCCCCGGCACCCTGCGCAGTGAAGGGGGCGAAGGCACCGTGGCGCTGTTCGAGCAACTCAAGCAGGGGGAGGTAAAAGCCTGCTGGATCATCTGCAGCAACCCGGTGGCCAGCGTCGCCAACCGCCAGCAGGTGATCGACGGCCTGCGCCAGGCACAGCTGGTGATCAGCCAGGACGCCTTCCTCGACACCGAGACCAACCGCTACGCCGACATCCTGCTGCCGGCGTCACTGTGGGCCGAGGGCGAAGGGGTGATGATCAACAGCGAGCGCAACCTGACCTTGATGCCCCGCGCCGTCGAGGCGCCCGGCGAAAGCCTCGAGGACTGGCGCCTGATCGCGCGCATCGCCTGTGCCCTGGGTTATGCGCACGCCTTCGACTACCCCGACGCCGAAGCGGTGTTCGATGAGATCCGCCGCTTCCACAACCCCGACACCGGTTACGACCTGCGCGGCATCGCCTATACCGACCTGCGCCAGGGCCCGCAGCAGTGGCCAAGCGCGCCGGGGCGCAAGGACACTCGCAGCCCGCTGCGCTATGTCGCGCCAGACGCCCCACAGACGCCGGTGTTTCCGACGCCCACCGGCAAGGCGCGGTTCTTCGCCCGCCCCTGGCTGCCGCCGGCGGAGCTGCCCGAAGATGCCTTCCCCTTCGTGCTCAACACCGGCCGCGTCCAGCACCAGTGGCACACGCTGACCAAGACCGGCCAGGTACCCAGCCTGAACAAGCTGGAGCCCGGCCCCTTCGTCGAGATCCATCCCGACGACGCCCGGCGCCTGGGCATCGCGCCAAAGGACCAGGTGGCGATCCGCTCGCGCCGTGGCCAGGCCGTACTGCCGGCGCGGCTCAGCGAGCGAGTGCTGCCGGGCAACTGTTTCGCTCCGTTTCACTGGAACGATCTGTACGGCGAGCAACTGGCAATCAACGCGGTGACCTGCGACGCGGTGGACCCAACCTCGCTGCAACCGGCCTTAAAGCATTGTGCCGTGGCCTTGGAAAGGGTCGCTGGCGAGCGCATCGATGTCCTCGAACTGACGCGTGCCTCGGAGCCCATCACCCTGCCCACCGCCACCCTGGCCCGGCTGCTCGGCCTGGAGTCGTTGCCGGCGC
This sequence comes from Pseudomonas soli, assembly GCF_021283165.2. NCBI lineage: Bacteria > Pseudomonadati > Pseudomonadota > Gammaproteobacteria > Pseudomonadales > Pseudomonadaceae > Pseudomonas > Pseudomonas soli. The sequence goes on along the minus strand of NZ_CP128543.1, from coordinate 1,318,588 downwards.
CAGTCCTGGCCGAGGACGAGCGCCATTACCTGCAAGGTTTCCTGCTCGGCCTGAGCCAGGCCCACAGCGATGGCGTGCCCTCCCTCCCGCCCAATGCGCCCCTGGCGCCGGGGCGACGCCTGTTCATCGACGGCCTGCTGGCTAGCCTGTACGCCCCGCCCACACCGGCATCTCAAGCAGCGCTCTTGAGCCCTCGCCACCACGTGCTGTGGGCCTCGCAGACCGGCAATAGCGAACAGCTCGCCGAACGCTGCGCCCAGCGCCTGCGCGACGCGGGGCTGGTGGTCGCGCTCAGTTGCATGGAGGCGGTGCGCCCATCCCAACTGCGAGGTGCCGCCAGCCTGCTGCTGATCGCCAGCACCTTCGGCGACGGCGATGCGCCGGACAGCGGCACCGCGTTCTGGCGGGCGCTGCTGGACGACGAAGGCGCCAGTTGCGCCACCCTCCCTTACGCCGTGCTGGCCTTGGGCGATTCAAGCTACGACCAGTTCTGCGGCTTCGGCCGCAAGCTCGACCAACGCCTGGCCGACCTGGGCGCCCAGCGCCTGCTGGATCGGGTCGACTGCGAGCCGGATTGCGAGGCGGCCTTCGGCGCTTGGCTCGATGCCCTGTTGTCCGAGCTTGGCGGTGCCCCGGCGACCACCGCCGCCGCGCCAGTCACCGTCCGCGGCAAACAGCAGCCCTGGCCTGCCACCTTGCGGGAAAACCGCCTGCTCAGCGGCCCGGGTTCAACCAAGGAGACTCGCCAACTGGTCTTCGACCTGTCCGGTAGCGACCTGCGCTATCAACCTGGCGATGCCCTGGGCGTATGGCCGCGCAATTGCCCGGATCTGGTCGACGAGCTGCTCACGCTGATGCAGCTGGAAGGCCAAACCGAGATCGAACTCGAGGGCCATGCCCCAATGCCCCTGCGAACCGCGCTGGAGCGGCACCTGGACATCACCCAGGTCAGCCGCCAGCAGCTCGAAACCTTCAGCCAGCACGCTCCCGACCTGCAACGCCTGCTGCTGCCAGAGTGCAAGGACGAACTCAAGGAATGGTTGTGGGGCCGCCAGCTGGCCGACGTGCTGCGCGAACACCCCCAGGCCTTGCCGCTGGGCAACTGGTTGTCGCTGCTCAAACCCTTGCAGCCGCGCCTGTACTCGATCAGCTCCAGCCCCCGGGCTCATCCCGGCCAGGTGCACCTGACCGTGTCCATCGTGCGCCATGGCGAGCGCAAGGGCGTCTGTTCGAGCTTCCTCGCGGACCGGGCAGCGGCGCTGGAGGTGGGGATATTTGCCCAGCCATCGAAGCACTTCCGCCTGCCCGAGGACGACGGGGTGCCCATCGTCATGATCGGCCCTGGTACCGGTATCGCCCCCTTCCGCGCCTTCCTTGAAGAGCGCGAGGTACGTGGGGCCAAGGGGCGCAACTGGCTGTTCTTCGGTGAGCAGCATGCCGCCTGCGACTTCTATTACCGCGAACAAATGCAGGCCTGGGAGGCCAGCGGGCATGTGCGTCTGAGCACCGCGTTCTCGCGTGACCAGCCGCAAAAGGTCTATGTGCAGCACCGCCTGCTGGAGCACGGCGCCGAGCTGTGGCGCTGGTTGCAGGACGGCGCGCATGTGTATGTCTGTGGCGATGCCCGGTTTATGGCCCGGGACGTGGACGCGGCCTTGCGCCAGCTCGTGGCGGAACATGGTGGCCTGGACAAGACCATGGCAGCGGCGTACGTCGAGGGGTTGGCGCGGGACAAGCGCTACCGGCGAGATGTGTATTGATGCACCACGGTGGTGAGGCTGCACCCTGTTTGTGCGACCGCATCACATGGCCAACTCATGCCCAAAGGTCTCGTGGCACGCTGCAACCCTCTTGGGAGCGGGCTTGCCCCGCGATGACCGGGAGCCTGGCACATTCCCTGCTTCAACCGATGCACAACAGCCCCAACGACCAACGGCGGTCGACAGGGGCCTCACACTGATGAGTACAGGCAAAGGCGCCTGGAGCTTCGGCTCCAGGCGCCTTTTTCGTTTTTCCGTGATCGAGGATCGGCTATGCAGGCAACAGCGAACGAAGCACAACGAGCGCGACTGGTCATCGTCGGCAACGGCATGGTCGGCCATCACTGCGTCGAGCAACTGATCGAGCGCGGCGCCTTGGCGCGCTTCGAACTGCACGTATTCGCCGAGGAGCGTCAGCGCGCCTATGACCGGGTGCACCTCTCGGAATATTTCACCGGCAGTTGCGCCGAAACCCTGGCCCTGTGCGACCGCGACTACTATGCGAGTAACGGCGTGCACCTGCACCTGGGCGAGGCGGTACTGGACATCGATCGCGAACGCCAGGAAGTGATCACCGCCGAAGGCCGCCTCGGCTACGACCAGTTGATCCTGGCCACCGGTTCCTACCCGTTCGTGCCGCCCATCGAAGGGTCCAGCGGCAATGCGCGCCTGGTCTATCGCACCCTTGAAGACCTCGATGCGATCCGAGCCGCCGCCGGCAGCGCCCGCCGTGGGGTGGTGGTCGGCGGCGGCCTGCTCGGCCTCGAAGCCGCCAACGCCCTCAAGTCGCTAGGCCTGCAAGCGCATGTGGTGGAGTTCGCACCGCGCCTGATGCCGGTCCAACTGGATGGCGAGGGCGGCGCGGCGCTCAAGGCGCGCATCGAGGCGCTGGGCGTGGGCGTGCACCTGGCCCGCGCCACCCAGTCGATCAGCGCTGGCGAACACTACCGCTACCGCATGAACTTCGATGGCGGCGAACACCTGGAAACCGACCTGATCGTGTTTTCCGCCGGCATTCGCCCGCAGGATGCCCTGGGCCGCGCCTGCGGCCTGGAGATCGCCCCTCGCGGCGGCGTGGTGATCGACAGTCAGTGCCGCTCCAGCGACCCACGCATCTTCGCCATTGGCGAATGCGCTTCGTGGAACGGCAGTGTGTTCGGCCTGGTCGCTCCGGGATACGCCATGGCGCGTAACCTGGCTGCCCTGGTGATGGGCGAGTCGGCGGGCGAATTCAGCGGCGCCGACATGTCGACCAAGCTCAAGCTGCTGGGTGTGGACGTCGGCTCCATCGGCGATGCCCAGGGCGTCACGCCGGGCGCGCGCAGCTACCGCTTCATCGACGAGGCCAGCGCCTCATACCGGCGCCTGGTGGTCGATGCCAACGGCAAGCGTGTGCTTGGCGCGGTACTGGTGGGTGACAACAGCTACTACGACACCCTGCTGCAATACGCCCAGAACGGCATCAAGCTACCGGCCGACCCGGCCGCGCTGATTCTGCCCCAGGGCAGCGGCGCACCGGCGCTAGGCGCCGATGCCTTGCCCGACAGCGCGACCATCTGCTCGTGCCACAACGTCAGCAAAGGCGCGGTGTGCGCCGCCATCGACGGTGGCTGCAGCGACCTCGCCAGCGTCAAATCCTGCACCAGGGCGGCCAGCGGTTGCGGCGGTTGCGCGGCGCTGCTCAAGCAAGTGTTCGAGCACGAACTGACCGCCCGCGGCGTGACCGTCGACAAGAGCCTTTGCGAACACTTTGCCTACACCCGTCAGGAGCTCTACGGGCTGGTGCGGGTGGAGGGTATCCGCACTTTCAGCGAGCTGCTCGAACGCCATGGCAAAGGCCACGTGGGGTGCGCCATCTGCAAGCCGGCGGTGGGCAACATCCTCGCCTCGTGCTGGAACCAGCCGATCATGGACCCGGCGCTGGTGCCGCTGCAGGACACCAACGACACCTTCATGGCCAACATGCAGAAGAACGGCAGCTACTCGGTGGTGCCGCGCATTCCCGGCGGCGAGATCACCCCGGAAAAACTCATCGTGATCGGCCAGGTGGCAAAGAAGTACGACCTCTATACCAAGATCACCGGCGGCCAGCGCATCGACCTGTTCGGTGCCCAGTTGCACGAGCTGCCGCTGATCTGGGGCGAGCTGATCGCCGCCGGCTTCGAGACCGGGCACGCCTACGGCAAGTCGACACGGACGGTGAAATCCTGCGTCGGCAGCACCTGGTGCCGCTATGGCGTGCAGGACAGCGTGGCCATGGCCTTGCGCCTGGAGGACCGCTACAAGGGCCTGCGCGCGCCGCACAAGCTCAAGTTCGCGGTGTCTGGCTGCACCCGCGAATGCGCCGAGGCGCAAAGCAAGGACATCGGCGTGATTGCCACCGACAAGGGCTGGAACCTGTACGTGTGCGGCAACGGCGGCATGCGCCCGCGCCACGCCGAACTGTTCGCCACCGACCTGGACGACGAGACCCTGGTACGCCTGATCGACCGTGTGCTGATGTTCTACATCCGCACCGCCGACAAACTGCAGCGCACCTCGGTGTGGCGCGAGGGCCTCGAAGGCGGGCTCGACTACCTCAAGCAGGTGGTGATCGACGACAGCCTGGGCCTGGCCCGCGAACTCGAGACGCAGATGCAGCAGGTGGTCGACCGCTACGAATGCGAATGGGCCAACGCATTGGGCGACCCGGAAAAGCTCAAGCGCTTCCGCACCTTCGTCAATGACCAACGCGCCGATCCGGATGTGCACTTCGTGCGCGAGCGCGGCCAACGCCGGCCGGCGGCGCCCCTGCAGCTGATTCCCACCCATGAGGAGACAATGTGATGAACCTGTCCAACACGGCTGTAGCAAGTGAAACCCGCTGGCAGGCGGTGTGCCAGGCCAGTGACCTGGTCGCCGACTCCGGGGTGGTAGTGTGGCATGCAGGCGAGCAGGTCGCGCTGTTCTACCTGCCGGGGCGGGATCGACAGGTCTACGCGCTGGAAAACCGTGATCCGCGCTCCGGCGCCAATATCATCGGGCGCGGGCTGGTGGCCAGTCTGCAGGGCGAACTGGTAGTCGCGGCGCCGCTCTACAAGCAGCATTTTTGCCTGCACGACGGGCGCTGCCTGGAGGACCCGACACAGGCCTTGCGGGTGTGGACGGTGCGCCTGCGCGGCGGCGAAGTCGAACTGGCCCGTAGCTGATGCTCGAACGGAGCAACCAGACGTTGCAGGTCTGGCCCGCGCGGATACACTGCCGGGCATGAACCTCGATACCCGCATCAAGTTCCGCCACCTGCTGTGCTTCCTGGAGATTGCCCGACAGGGCAGCCTAGCCAGGGCCGCCGACGTGCTGGCGATCAGCCAGCCAGCGATCTCCAAGACCCTCAAGGAGCTGGAGGATCTGCTGGAAGCTCGCCTGTTCGAGCGCAGCCACCAAGGCGCCGCCTTGACCCCGGCCGGTACCCGTTTCATGCGCTATGCCGGCCCCAGCGTGCAGGCGCTGCGTGACGGGGTCGGCAGTTTGCGCGGTGAGGCTCGGGCGCCGTCGCAGGTGCGTATTGGCGTGCTGTCGACAGTCGAAGGGCTGCTGATGCCCGAGGTGCTGTGCCGCCTGCACCAGCAGCACGAGGCATTGGTCATCAGCGTGGTGACCGGGGCCAGCGCCCAGCTGCTTGGGCAGTTGCACCTTGGCGAGCTGGAACTGGTGATCGGTCGCATGACCGACAGCCCGCAGATCCAGGGGCTGTCGTTCGAGCATTTGTACAGCGAGTCGATGACCCTGGTGGTGCGACCCGGGCATCCACTGCTGGCGGCCCAGCCTATTGACCACAGGCAGGTCGGTACCTATCCATTGGTGCTGCCACCGCCCGGCACGACCATTCGCCAGCACGCCGACAGCTTGTTCGTGCAATGCGCCATCCCGCTGCCGGCACAACGCCTGGAAACCCTGTCGCTAGCCTTGAGCAGGCGCTACGTGCTGGGCAGCGAGGCGGTCTGGGTGGCCCCGCGCGACGCCGTGCTGATCGACCTCGGGCGGGGCGAACTTGCCGAACTCGACCTGGGCGTGCGCGAACCGGGCGGCTCGGTGGGGATCTGCCGCAATGCCGCCCTGGCACAGAGCCTGCCGGCGCAGTGGGTGTGCGAGGTGCTCCGGGAGGTGGCCGAAGCCTATCGACTCGGCGTATACCCCTGAAAACCGGCCCGCGGTTTCCTATACAATCCACGCCAGTTCCCAGCGCCTCCAGGACCCCTTCATGGACGAAACCGCGCAGCACTGGCTGCATGCCCTCTCCGCCCCCATGGCCGCCCTCAACGGCGCCAGCTACACCGCCCCCGATTACTTCGAAGGCGAAGACCAGACCGATCTGGAACGCTGGTGGGGGATCAGCGACCGTGCCCAGTTGCTGGATATGCTGAACATGGCCGACAACGGCCACGCCACCGAAATGAGCGAAGCCTACTGGCAGTACCAGCGCTGCCTGCCCAGCCAGTGGCAGGCCCTGCTCGACACCCTGCCCCCACGCGAACGCATCCGCCACGAATATGCCGCACGCACCTTCCCCGACTGCGGCCCGGGCGGCACCCGCGCCTGGGACCTGGGGCGCATGAGCTTCCTGCTGCGCGCCGGGGTCAAGAAAGGCCTGATCGATCGCGACGAAAGCCTCTACCTGCACTACCGCCTGGCGCTGCGCGCCCGCCACTACTACAACCGCTGGGATTGCTACCTGGCCGGCTACCTGTTCGGCAAGGCGCTGTGGAATGTCAGCGACAGCAGCGACGAGACCCTGGCCGCCGATCTCGAGCGCCAGGGCAGCGAACACTGGAACCGCTGCATCCTGCTTAACCTGCGTCTCGGCGCCCATGAGCTGCTGGCCGGGCTGCCCTGGGACATGGACCTGCCGGAACCTGCGCGCCCCGCCACCCTGGAAGAGGACTGCTGGTCATGAGTTGCTGGATTCGCCTGGGGATCGAACCGACCCAGGACCTGGACGCCATCCGCCTGGCCTACCGCGGCCGCCTGCCCGCGCACCATCCGGAAACCGACCCGGAAGGTTTCCAGGCCCTGCGTGCGGCATACGAGGAAGCGCTGCGCCTGGCCCGCGAGCAGGAAACCCAGGAGGCCGAGCCAAGGGTCGCCGAGGACACTCCCCATCCGGCGCTGCAGCACTTCCATCGCCTGCTCGAGGAGCCGTCCCTGCGCTTCGACCCACAAGCCTGGCAGGGCTACATCGCCGAGCTGGACGAACTGCCACTGGGCGAACTGGACGACCTCGGCTGGCAGCTGCTGCACACACTGCGCGACTGCGGGCCGCTGTCCCATCACTGCGCGGGTCTGCTGGCCCGGCGCCTGGGCTGGGCCGAGCAGTTGCTGCGCCTGGACAACCCCCACGAAGTGGAAGCCTTCCTCGACCGTCTCGCGCAGCCGGATCCCTTCGATACCGCCTGCATGCGCGACTGGCCAGCCCCGGCGCAAATGGAGAGCCTGTGGTATTTCCGCAGCCTCGAATACTGCTACCAGCACCGTCCATTGTTCGAGTACGAGCAGTTCGCCAGCGTGCATACCTGCCTGGCGATCCCGGACGACCCGGCACTGGTACAGCGCCTGCTGGTGCAGTTCAGCCAGGCCGGCATCGCCAGCCGGACCTTCCACAGCATGCTCCAGGCACAACAGGCGCAAACCCCGGACGATGCCGACCTGCTCTACCTGCTGGCCCGCCAGGCCGATGCCCTGGGGGCCGAGCAACAAGCCCTGGACTGCTGGTTGCGGCTGTACCGCCAACACCAGCATCCACAGGCCGAGCGCTGGCTGATCGACCTCTGTGCCCGCCATCAGCCCCAGCGCCTGCCCCTGCTGATCCAGGCCTTCGACCGCCTGCACACGCCAGCCGGCTGGCCCCAAGACCTTGGCGACCCGGCCCAGGCATGGGGCAGCCCGGGGCAGTCAGCGCAGACCTTGGCGCGCTGGTCCGAAGCCTCGCGCCTGGGGCTGGACGGCATCGCCAGCACCTTCGTCGACTGGCATCTGGACGGTGACGACGAACTGCCCCTGCTGGCCTGGCTGCTGCAGGAGCAGCCGGAGCAGAACCTGCACCGCCTGTATTGGCATGCCTGGGCCCTGCAGCGCGGCGAGGCCGGTTTGCTGCGCCTGGTCCTTGCCCAGCCACCGGCCGAGGACGCCCTCGACGCGCTGATCCTCGAGGGCTTCCAGCGCCAGGCAAGCCAGCAGTTGCATTGGCTCGATCAGGCTCCTGTGGTCCAGGCGCTGACGCAGCTCTGCGCCAGCGATGATCCGGCGGTTACCTTGCCCGAGGCCCTGACCGAAGATGCCATTCGCCCGGTCTGCCGTGAATGGCTGCGGCGCATGCGGGTCTATCCGGCCCATGCCCTGCACACGCTCAACCGTCAGTTCGACATGCGCCGCCTGTTCACCACGCCATTCGCCCTGCAACTGCAGGACCGCCTGGCCGAAGCCGGGGTCCTGTTGCCGCCGATGCCCGAAGGGGAGGCACTGTGGCAGTGGCACCGCCAGCAGCTGTTCATGCTGGCGCTGCTGGAGCAACCTTCACGTTGGCTGGCACTGATCGACCCGGCCTTGCCCGCGCAGCTGCACTACCCGGCCGAGCATCCGTTCGCTCCGACACACGCCCTGCTCGGTCAACTGCTGACCAGCCCCGAAGGCGCCAGTGGGCTGCTCGGCAGCCTGGATATCCGCGACCCGGTACAAGCGCTGATCTCGGCACGCCTGCTGACCTTGCAACAGGTGCTCAACAGCACGCGCCTGCCCAACGCCGCGCAACTGCTGGCTTGCCTGGACAACGACGACGGCGGGCTGCGTACCGATTACGCACTGGGCTACCTGCTGTTCTGCGCAGTGCTGCACCACGATCCGTCGCTGGACGAACCACAACGCTGCGCGTTGCGCGACCGCATGCAGGCGCTGGACCTGCAAGACGACTGGTTCGAAGCGCTACGCCGGGGGCTGCTGGACGGCCAGGCCAAACACCCGCCGGCTGCCGCGATACGCGCGCAAGGCCTCGACAGCCGCACGGTCGACGAGGTACTGGATGCGCTGAACAGCCTGCTGAACACTTGCACCCCACCCAAGACCCGGGTGCTGCGCGCCCTGCAAAAGGTCAAGGACGACCCGGAACAGGACCCCGGCCTGCGCTGCGCGATCATGGCTGTGCTGTCATGGAGCGAACGCCTGCTGCTGGACATGATCAAGGAACCGCCGGCACCGATGTGGGCGTTCTGGAAGCTCAAGAGTCGACTGAACCGCACGGGCCTAGCCGTGCACGTGGCAATCATCGCCTTGGGCGCCAGCCTGATGCTGCATATTCCGGCGATGTTGGTGGCGATCAGCATCCTGTCGATCAGCGGCTTCCTGCGCCGCCTGCGCGACCTCGGCCACGGCGTGCCGGCACTGCTGCTGGTAATGGTGCTGACCCGTGTGTTGCCGTTCTCGTCACTGGTGCTGCTGGGCCTGCCCGGCGACAAGCTGCCAAACCGTTACGGCCCGGTACCGGGCAAAGGGCAGCCGCTGGAGGGCGGCCTGCAGGCCACCCTGCGCCGGCTCAACGCTCAGTAACGCAGCTCGTCGAGCGCCTGGCTCAATGCCTGGCGCTCACGGCTGATCTCGCTGGCCTGCTGCCCGGCCAGCACGGCATTGAAGGCGTCCAGCCAGTTGCCGATCAGCTCGCGCTCGTCGCCCAGGCTCTGCATCCAGGCTCGCTCCAGGCGGGCCAGCAAGGTGCGGTTGGGCAGCGTGTCACGTGGGTGGATCTTCAATTTTGCCAGGCGCTCCTCACTGGCCTGGCGTGCCTGCGCATCCAGCCCGGTGGGGCTGCGGTCGATACTGTGGCTATGCTTCTGGCCGCTCTCGAGGAAGGTCACGTCCACTTCCAGCAGGCCGTTGATGTCGTAGCTGAAGCGCACGTCCAGCGACTGGATCTCGCCGGTCGACTGCAACGGAATCTCGAAACTGTCCACCAGGATGTTGTCCCGCACCCATGGCCGCTCGCCCTGGTACACGGCGATGCGCACGAACTTCTGTTCCGGGTGGCTGCTGTAGAAACGCTGCACCTTGGACGTGGGGATGATCGTGTTGCGCTCGATGATCGGCGAGAAGGCGCCGGTGACATCTTCGCCCCGGGACGAGGCCACGCCGAGGGTATAGGGACAGACATCGGTCAGGATCAGTTCGTCGATGGCCTCGTCGCGGGCCTTGCACGCCGCCTGGCTGGCGGCGCCGAGGGCGACGATGGTATCCGGGTCCAGGTGCCGGTACGGCAGGCGGCCAAACAGCTTGGCCACCAGTTGCTGCACCTGCGGCATGCGCGTGGCGCCGCCGACCAGCACCAGGCTGTCCAGCTCCCGCGGGCTCAAGCGGGCATCGCGCAGGGCCTGTTCGATGGGGGTGCGCACCCGTGCCAGCAAGGGTGCCCAGATCGCCTGCAGCTTCTGCTCGTCCAACTGCCACTCGCGGGGCTGGCCATCCATGCTCCAGGCAAAGGTGCGACTGCCCTCGCCCACCTCGCACTTGAGCTGCTCGATGGCGTCGTGCAGGCTGGCCAGGGCCTGGGGTTCCAGGTCCTCGGCCTTGAGGTTCCAGTCACGCAGGCAGGCCTGCAGCAGCGCCTCGGTGAAATCCTCGCCGCCCAGGTAGTTGTCGCCGGTAGAGGCATGCACCTCGATCAACGGCAGGGCGTACTCCAGTACCGTGACGTCGAAGGTGCCACCACCCAGGTCAAACACCAGGGTGCGCTCGAACTTCTGCTCATGCAGGCCGTAGGCCATCGCGGCGGCGGTGGGTTCGTTGATCAGCCGCTGGACCTTGAGCCCGGCCAGTTCGGCCGCGAACACCGTGCGTTTGCGCTGCTCGTCGCTGAAATAGGCCGGCACCGAGATCACCGCCTCGCTCACCGGGCAGCCCAGATAGGCCTCGGCGTCCTGCTTGAGCGAACCCAGTACCAGCGCTGACAGTTCTTCAGGGGTGAAGCGGTGTTCGCCCAGGGCGTAACGCTTGTCGCTGCCCATGAAGCGCTTGAACGCCGCGGCGCTGCGTTGCGGGTGGGTAGTCAGGCGTGCTCTGGCGGCCTGGCCGACGAGGATGCTGCCATCGTCATCGACGCTGACCACTGACGGCGTCAGCACCTCACCCAGGGCATTGGCGATCAGCCGCGCTTCGCCATCCTGCCAGACGGCGATCAGGCTGTTGGTGGTACCCAGGTCGATTCCCAGCAAGGGAGTGGCGTGTGTCGGAGCGGTAGAGAGGCTGGCATCCTGCATGGTCGGTCTCTTGCTTGCGGTAGGAACCGGCGCAAGGCCTGCTGGCCACTTGCGGCGGACAGGGGGATTCTGACGCAACGCCAGAAACAAAAAAAGCGACCCTAAGGTCGCTTTCTCTGTTGCTTCCGGGTGTTCAGTGGGCCCTGGAAGCTTAATATGGCGCGGCGGACGGGACTCGAACCCGCGACCCCCGGCGTGACAGGCCGGTATTCTAACCGACTGAACTACCGCCGCGCTATACATCGAGTGGTGGGTGATGACGGGATCGAACCGCCGACCCTCTGCTTGTAAGGCAGATGCTCTCCCGGCTGAGCTAATCACCCTTCGTCTCGGTGTGGCGCGCATTCTACGGAGGACCTCCTACCCTGGCAAGCACTTTTTTCAAAAAAAATGAAAAAAATTTCCAGGCCTTTCAAAGACCTAGCCGCGCCGCGATTTTCTTCCTCTATATAGGACTGCTGGCCCTCTGACAGGGTTGGCCTGGAACCGTCGCTCGGAGAATAATGCCCGCCTTATGTATTAAGGAGAGATTCCCCCTCATGTGGTTCAAGAACCTGCTGTCCTATCGCCTGACCCAGGAAGTACCGTTCGAGGCCGAGGCCCTGGAGGCCGCCCTGGCCAGCAAGCCGGCCCGCCCCTGCGCCAGCCAGGAACTGACCACCTACGGTTTCGTCGCACCGTTCGGCAAGGGCGAGGATGCCCCCCTGGTTCACGTCAGTGGCGAATTCATGCTGATCGCCGCACGTAAAGAAGAGCGAATCCTGCCCAGCAGCGTTGTCAACGACGCGGTCAAGGAGAAGGTCGAGGAGATCGAGGCCGAGCAGATGCGCAAGGTCTACAAGAAGGAACGTGACCAGATCAAGGACGAGATCATCCAGGCCTTCCTGCCGCGCGCTTTCATTCGTCGTTCGATGATCTTCGCCGCCATCGCCCCGCGCCTGGGCATGATCCTGGTCAACTCGGCCAGCGCCAAGCGCGCCGAAGACCTGCTGTCGACCCTGCGTGAAGTGATCGGTTCGCTGCCGGTGCGCCCGGCCACCGTGAAGATCGCGCCAAGCGCGACCATGACCGACTGGGTCAAGTCGCAACAGGCCGCCGAAGGCTTCTACGTCCTCGACGAGTGCGAACTGCGTGACACCGCCGAAGACGGCGGCATCGTGCGCTGCAAGCGTCAGGACCTGACCGGCGAGGAAATCCAGCTGCACCTGAGCACCGGCAAGGTGGTCACCCAGCTGGCCCTGGCCTGGCAGGACAAACTGTCGTTCGTGCTCGACGACAAGATGGTGATCAAGCGCCTGAAGTTCGAGGAGCTGCTGCAAGAGCAGGCCGAGCAGGATGGTGGCGACGAGGCCCAGCAACAGTTCGACGCCAGCTTCCTGCTGATGATGATGACCTTCACCGAGTTCCTGCCGGTGCTGTTCGAAGCACTCGGCGGCGAAGAGATCCCGCAGGGGGTCTGACCCTTCAGGCCGGCGCGGCCCAGCGGCGCCGACTGAACTTCAGCCGCACCCGCAGCCTTCGATGCTGTTCCTGCGCCAGGGCATCCTTGGGGATGCACTGGCTCTGGCTGAACCATTGCCCCTTGCGCACGAAGCGCAGCACTACCACCGCGGGCAAGGCAACGCTGTCACGGCACAGGCGCGCTGGCTGCCACCCCCGGGCACGACTGTATATATGCCAGCCACGCGACTCGCGACGCAGGCCGGTGACGGCGCCGGGGTGGGTCAGCAGGATCCGGCGGGGAATGGCCCAGCAGGCGTGGGCAAGGGAGGCAATGACCAGCAGGCCCTTCAGCCAACCGGGCAACGCGACCACAACGCCGACGATGAGTGCCAGCGCCAGGCAGGCGAGATAGGCCGCCAGCAACAGGCGTGAGCCCTGCCAACGGCATTCGAAACAATCACTTGGGCTGGACACGATCCAGAATGATGCGGACCATGCGCTGCAGCTCCGGATCTTCGGACTCGGTACGCTCCATGAACCAGCCGAACATGTCCTGGTCCTCGCAGGTCAGCAGGCGACGGTACAGCTCGCGGTCCGCTTCGCTCAGGCTCGGGTAGACTTCCTGGGTGAACGGTACCAGCAGCACGTCCAGTTCCAGCATGCCGCGACGGCTGTGCCAGAAAAGCCGATTGAGTTCAGTTTGTTCGACCATGGGGCCCTCCTCGAATGGTCGCGCAGTATACCGCGCAGCGAATGAAGCGGCACAAGGCGTTGGTCTACTCACCTACCTATTTTGTTACCGGCGTTCTATGATGGCCGCCAGTCTTTAGCTACCGCGATGACCCATGGCCGATTCCGCTTTCTTCTGTTCCCTCTCCCATGAGGGCATCCTCGCCGTCCGCGGCTCCGACGCCGGCAAGTTCCTGCAGGGTCAAGTCACCTGCAACATCAGCTATCTCAGCGAAGCCCATGCGAGCCTTGGTGCCCGCTGCACGGTCAAGGGCCGCATGCAATCGAGCTTCCGTATCCTGCCCGAGGGCAACGGCTACCTGCTGGCCATGGCCAGCGAGCTGCTCGAGGCGCAGTTGGCCGACCTGAAGAAGTACGCGGTGTTCTCCAAGGCCACGCTGAGCGACGACAGCGCCGCCTGGGCGCGCTTCGGCCTGCAGCGCGGCGACGCGGCCCTGCAGGCGCTGAGCTTGAGCGTGGCGGACGAGGCCGGCGCGACCGCGCGTCATGATGGCCTGATCGCCGTCCGCGCCTCGGCCGGCCGGGTCGAACTGTGGGCGCCTGCCGAGCGGGCAAGCGCTGTGCGTGAGGCCCTCGCCGCCGCGCTGCCGGAGGGCACGCTCAACGACTGGCTGCTCGGCCAGGTGCGCGCGGGCATCGGCCAGGTCATGGGCCCGACCCGCGAGCTGTTCATCCCGCAGATGATCAACCTGCAGGCCGTCGATGGCGTCAGCTTCAAGAAGGGCTGCTACACCGGCCAGGAGATCGTCGCCCGCATGCAGTACCTGGGCAAGCTCAAACGCCGCCAGTATCGCCTGGCGCTGGCCGAGACAGCGGTACCCGAGCCGGGCGCCGAGATCTTCTCGCCAACCCACGGCTCGTCGGTCGGCGAGGTGGTGATAGCCGCCAGCAGCGGCAGCGCCGTCGAACTGCTGGCCGTGCTCAGCGCCGATGCGGTGGTGGACGACAACCTGCATCTGGGCAGCCTCGAAGGCCCGCGCCTGACGCTCCTCGACCTGCCTTACGAACTGGACCGCGACCGGGAAATCCAGCGCTGACCAGCCCGCCCCGGCTTCATGCCGGGGCTGCACCACCTTTGCCGTAGAGAAGTCCATGAACAAGCTGGCCGAGAAGGTCCAAGCGCAATTGCTCGCCGCCATCGACCGGGACGACCTGGTCCTGCCGACGCTTCCGGAAGTTGCCCTGAGCATTCGCGAAGCCGCCGAAGACAGCGAGATCAGCGTGTCCGCCTTGAGCAAGGTGATCGGCCGCGACGCCGCCCTGTCGGCACGCCTGATCAAGGTGGTCAACAGCCCGCTGCTGCGCGCCGCCGTCGAAGTCACCGACCTGCACACCGCGATCACCCGCCTGGGCATCAACTACAGCTGCAACCTGGCCATCGGCCTGGTGATCGAGCAGATCTTCCATGCCCGCGCCCCGGCGGTCGAACACAAATTGCGCGATATCTGGGCCAACAGCCTGGATGTGGCGGGCATCAGCTATGAACTGTGCCGACGCTACACCCAACTCAAGCCCGACCAGGCTACCCTCGGCGGCCTGGTGCACCAGATCGGCGCGTTGCCGGTGCTGATCTATGCCGAAGAGCACAACGAACTGCTGTCCGACCCGATCTGCCTGCATTTCGTGATCGAGCAGATCCAGCCAGTGCTGGGCGACAAGATCCTCAGTGCCTGGGAGTTCCCCGAGCAGCTGGTCAACCTGCCCAGCCAGGTGCAGGACCTGGACCGGCGCACCGACCAGATCGACTACATCGACATCGTCCAGATCGCCCGCTGCATCAGCCAGCGCGAGCGCAGCCGGCCACTGGCCGCCCTGCCCGCCTACCGGCACCTGGGGCTGCCCTATGGCACCGAACTGGATATCGCCGAACTGCTGGATGCGCGGAGCATGTTGCGCTGAATCGACAGGGCTGATCGCGGGGCAAGCCCCGCGACAGCCGACATCAATCCGCGATAAAACTCACCCGCACCTTCAACCCGCCGCGCTCGCCGTCATGCAGGCTGATCTGCGCCAGGTGCGCCCGGCAGATCTCGCCGACGATGGCCAGCCCCAGCCCGCTGCCCTGGGCGCTGCGCCGGTAGAAGCGCTCGAACACCCGCTCACGCTCATCCTGCGGGATCCCCGGCCCATCGTCCTCGACTTCGAGGACCGCCGGCGCCAGGACCCGCAAGACCACGTCGCCACCGGGCGGGGTGTGGGCCAGGGCATTGTCCACCAGGTTGCTGAGCAGCTCGTTGAGCAAGGTTGGTTCGCCCTTGAGCCATACCGGGGCCTCGGCCTCCAGCGCCAGGGCAACGCCGCGGGCATGGGCCAGCGGCGCCATGGCCATGCCCAGCTCGCGGGCCAGCTGGCTCAGGTCCAGGCGCTGGGCACCGCCTTCGGCGATGGCCCGGGCGCCGTTCTCCACACGCGCCAACGACAGCAGCTGGTTAGCCAGGTGGGTGAGTCGGTCCGTGCCCAGGGCTGCCGCCTCCAGGGTCTTGCGCCACTCCTCCGGCTCCCGCGAACGCAGGCCCAGCTCGACCCGCGCCTTGAGCGCCGCCAACGGCGTGCGCAGCTCGTGGGCGGCATCGGCGATGAACTGCGCCTGGCGCTCGAACTGGCCACGCAGCCGCTCGGTGAAATGGTTGAGCGCACGCACCAGCGGCCCCAGTTCACGTTGCACCTGCACCACCGGCAAGGCGCGCAGGTCGTCCGGCTGGCGCTCTTCCACCGCCGTGCGCAAGCGCTCCAGGGGACGCAGCGCGGCGCTCACCGCGAACCACACCATCACCAGCGCGCCGAAGGCCAGCATCCCCAGGCGCAGCAGGGTGTCGGCCATCAGCCCGCGGGCCATGCGCACCCGCGCCTCCTCGGTCTCGGCCACGCGGATCTCGGCCATGCCGTTCATGTTCGGCTCGCTCACCGCCTTGAGAAGGCTGACCACACGCACATCCTGGCCCAGGTAGGTGGCATTGTAGAAACGCGCCAGCGCCGGGTAGTCGTCGGTGCGCGGCGTGCCCGGTGGCGGGGGCGGCAGGTGCTCGTAGCCGGAAATCAGCTTCTGGTTGATGTCCAAAACCTGGTAGTAGATACGCCCGGCGCTGTCATAGGCGAAGGTGTCCAGGGCCACGTAGGGCACATCGGCGCTGAGGGTGCCGTCGCGCTGCGACAGGCCGGCGGCGATGGTCCGCGCCGACGCCAGCAGGGTCCGGTCATAGGCGGTGTCGGCGGCTTCGCGGCCATTCCAGTAGGCGCTCAGGCCGCTGGCCAACATCAGCACCACCAGCAGCAGCGCCAGGTTGCCCAGCAGGCGCCCGCGCAGGCTGCCGTTGTCACGCATCGCGGTGCTCGAGCAGGTAGCCCAGGCCACGGAAGGTGACGATGGCCACCGGGTGACCGTCGAGCTTCTTGCGCAGGCGGTGAATGTAGATCTCGATGGCATCGGGGCTGGCCTCCTCGTCAAGGCCGAACACCTGCGCCGCCAGCTGCTCCTTGCTCATCACCCGGCCGGGGCGGGCGATCAGCGCCTCGAGCACGCTCTGTTCGCGCTGGGTCAAGGTCAGCGGCTCGCCGTCCAGGCCGAAGCGCCGGGTATCCAGGTCATAGACCAGCGGGCCGCAACGCTGCTGGCGCTCGCCGCCGAGCACGCTGCGCCGCAGCAAGGCCTTGACCCTTGCTTCCAGCTCGGTCAGCTCGAAGGGTTTGGCCAGGTAGTCGTCGGCGCCGAGGTTCAGCCCATGCACCCGGTCCTTCACATCGCTGCGGGCGGTGAGCATCAGCACTGGCAACGTCTTGCCGCGGCCGCGCAAACGCGCCAGCACTTCGAAGCCGTCCATGCGCGGCAGGCCGACATCCAGCACCGCCACGGCATAGTCCTCACTGGCCAGGGCCAGGTCGGCGGCCACGCCGTCATGCAGCACGTCCACGGTCAGGCCCTGGCTCTTGAGGGCCTGGGCCACGCTTTCGGCCAGTTGCAGATGGTCTTCGACCAGCAGCACACGCATCGGATTCTCCCTGTTCGGCTGGGCTTTTTGCGCGGAGTGTACCGCCGTGGCGAGTGCTGTGAAGCCCTCGCAACAAACCTTTCACGCTGAAAGGTTAGCGAAAGGTTGGTTACCTAGCATCGCACCACGGCTGCCCCGCGCGCCGCAAAAAGCACCAGCAAGGTGCAAACACATAAGAACAATAAATGGAGTCACCGACGATGCTGTCCACGCAGCCGCAGGCGTACGCGCCTATCCGTTCCCTCGCCGCCCGACCTTCCGCCCTCGCCAGCGCCTTCGCCCTTGCCGGTGTCGCGCCCATGAGCCAGGCCGCCTTCTTCGAAGACAGCACGGCCACCTTCGAAACCCGCAACATGTACTTCAACCGCGACTTCCGCGACGGCACCAGTGCGCAGCAATCCAAGCGCGACGAATGGGCCCAGGGTTTCATGCTCAACTTCGAGTCCGGCTATACCGAAGGCACCGTGGGCTTCGGCCTGGACGCGCTGGGCATGCTCGGGGTCAAGCTCGACTCCAGCAAGGACCGCACCGACACCGGCCTGCTGCCGACCCACGACAACGGCAAGGCTGCCGACGAATACTCCAAGCTCGGCCTGACCGGCAAGGTCAAGGTCTCGCAGACCGAACTGAAGGTCGGCACGCTGATCCCCGAGCTGCCCACGCTGCAGCCCAACGACGGGCGCATCCTGCCGCAGACCTTCGAAGGCGGCCTGGTCACCTCGAAGGAGATCAAAGGCCTGACCTTCACCGGCGCCCGCCTGGAAAAAGCCAAGGACCGCAACGACACCAACTGGGAAGACCTGGCCCTCAACAACAAGAACAGTCGCTTCGGCGGCACTTTCAGCGCCGACCATTTCGACACCGGCGGCCTGGACTACCAGTTCACCGACCGCATCACCGGCAGCTACCACTTCGCCCAGCTCGACGACATTTACCGCCAGCACTTCATCGGCATGCTCGCCACCCAGCCGTGGGGCCCGGGCACCCTGGGCGCCGACCTGCGCCTGGCGATCAGCGACGATGCCGGCGCGGCCAAGGCCGGCAAGATCGACAACACCACCGTCAACGGCATGCTCAGCTACACCCTGGGCGGGCACAAGGTCAGCGGCGCCTGGCAGCAGCTCTCCGGCGACAGCGCCTTCCCCTACGTCGACGGTGCCGACCCCTACCTGGTCAACTTCGTCCAGATCAATGACTTCGCCGGCAGAGACGAGCGCTCCTGGCAGGCACGCTACGACTACAACTTCGCCGCCCTCGGCATCCCCGGCCTGACCTTCATGACCCGCTACATCAGCGGCGACAATGTCAGCCGCGCAGCCGGCGGCGAGGGCAAGGAGTGGGAACGCAACACCGAACTGAAGTACGTGGTACAAAGCGGCCCGTTGAAAAACGTCGCCGTGCGCCTGCGCAACGCCACCTTCCGCTCCAACTTCGCCCGCGACGCGGACGAGGTGCGGCTGCTGGTGAGCTACAGCGTGGCTCTGTGGTAACCCATAACAACAACGCTCACGGAGATAGACGATGACTTTTTCACTGCGCCGCCTCGTCCTGGCCACCGGCTGCCTGCTGCTGGCCGGCAACGCCCTGGCCGCCGAACCCAAACGCCCCGAATGCATCGCCCCGGCCTCGCCCGGCGGAGGTTTCGACCTGACCTGCAAGCTGGTGCAAAGCGCCCTGGTCAACAAGAAGATCCTCAGCAAGCCCATGCGCGTGACCTACATGCCCGGCGGCGTCGGCGCGGTAGCCTACAACGCCGTGGTCGCCCAGCGGCCAGGCGATGCCGGCACCCTGGTGGCCTGGTCCAGCGGCTCGCTGCTGAACCTGGCCCAGGGCAAGTTCGGCCGCTTCGACGAGAACGCAGTGAAATGGCTGGCGGCGGTCGGCACCAGCTATGGCGCCATTGCGGTGAAGAGCGACTCGCCCTACAAGACCCTCGATGACCTGGTCGCGGCCCTGAAGAAGGACCCGAGCAAGGTGGTGATCGGCTCCGGCGGCACCGTCGGCAGCCAGGACTGGATGCAGACCGCGCTGATCGCCAAGGCCGCCGGCATCAACCCGCGCGACCTGCGCTACGTGGCCCTGGAAGGCGGCGGCGAGATCGCCACCGCGCTGCTCGGCGGGCACATCCAGGTGGGTTCCACCGATATTTCCGACTCCATGCCGCACATCCAGAGCGGCAACATGCGCATCCTCGCGGTGTTCTCCGAGAACCGCCTGGACGAGCCGGAGATGAAAGACATCCCCACCGCCAAGGAGCAGGGCTACGACATCGTCTGGCCGGTGGTGCGCGGCTTCTACCTCGGGCCGAAGGTCAGCGACGAGGACTACGCCTGGTGGAAGGCCTCGTTCGACAAGCTGCTGGCCTCGGAGGACTTCGCCAAGCTGCGTGACCAGCGCGAACTGTTCCCGTTCGCCATGACCGGCGAAGAGCTGGACGGCTATGTGAAGAAGCAGGTGGCGGACTACAAGGCGCTGGCCCGGGAATTCGGCCTGATCCAGTAAGCCATGCAGCCTGTACTGGCCTCATCGCCGGCAAGCCGGCTCCCACAGGGCCTGCGCTAGGTTCTGAAGCGACGGACGTCCTGTGGGAGCTGGCTTGCCAGCGATACGGCCAGCACAGATCCCGAGTTGTGCTTCAGCAATCCTTTTCGAGGATTTCTACATGATCCTGCAACGCCTCTTCGCCCTCGTCCTGCTGGCGCTGTGCGCCGTGCTGGCAGTGATGGCCTGGCCCTACCAGGCCGCCTTCTCCTACGAACCGGTGGGCCCGCGCGCCTACCCGCTGCTGATGCTCGGCCTGATGAGCCTGGGCTTGCTGTACCTGGCCATTCGCCCCACGCCCATCGTGCGCAAGGATGATGAGCCGGAACTGGACCGCGAGACCCTGATCAAGATCGCGGCCTGCGTCGGCCTGCTGATCGTCTTCGCCGCCACCTTCGAGGCGCTGGGCTTCATCCTCAGCGCCATCCTGGTCGGCCTGCCCATGGCCCGTTTGTACGGTGGCCGTTGGCTGCACAGCGCCCTCGTGGTGGTGGGCATGAGCATCTTCCTCTACTGGCTGTTCGACCGGGTGATGGACGTCCCCCTGCCCCTCGGCCTGCTCGACGTACTGGAGAACTGACACATGGATACCTTGAGCTACCTGGGCCAGGGCTTCGGCGTCGCCCTGAGCCCGTACAACCTGGTCACCGCCCTGACCGGCACCCTGATCGGCACCGTGGTCGGCCTGCTGCCGGGCCTGGGCCCGATCAACGGCGTGGCCCTGCTGATCCCTATTGCCTTCGCCCTCGGCCTGCCGCCGGAGTCGGCGCTGATCCTGCTGGCCGCCGTGTACCTGGGCTGCGAGTACGGCGGGCGGATCAGCTCGATCCTGCTGAACATCCCGGGCGAAGCCTCCACCGTGATGACCACCCTCGACGGCTACCCCATGGCCCGCCAGGGTCTGGCCGGCGTGGCCCTGTCGCTGTCGGCCTGGAGCTCGTTCATCGGTGCCTTCATCGCCACCTGCGGCATGGTGCTGTTCGCCCCGCTGCTGGCGAAATGGGCAATCGCCTTCGGTCCGGCGGAGTACTTCGTGCTGATGGTGTTCGCCATCGTCGCCCTCGGCGGCATGGCCGGCGACAAACCACTGAAGACGTTCATTGCCGCGCTGATCGGCCTGTTCCTCTCGGCGGTCGGCATCGACGCCAACAGCGGCGTGTACCGCTTCACCGGTGACAGCGTGCACCTGGCCGACGGCATCCAGTTCGTGGTGCTGGTGCTGGGGCTGTTCTCGATCAGCGAGATCCTCCTGCTGCTGGAGAAAACCCACCATGGCCATGTGGCGGTCAAGGCCACCGGGCGCATGCTGTTCAACCTCAAGGAAGCGGCATCGGTATTCTTAGTCAACATTCGCTGTGGCCTGCTCGGCTTCTTCATGGGCGTGTTGCCGGGTGCCGGTGCGACCCTGGCCAGTGCCGTTGCGTACATGACCGAGAAGCGCATCGCCGGCGATAAAGGCAAGTTCGGCAAGGGTGACGCTCGCGGCCTGGCTGCCCCGGAAACCGCCATTGGCGCGTCCTGCTGCGGCGCCCTGGTGCCGATGCTGACTCTGGGCGTGCCAGGCTCGGGCACCACCGCGGTGATGATCGGCGCCCTGACGCTGTACAACATCACTCCCGGCCCGCTATTGTTCGAACAGCAACCGGACATCGTCTGGGGCCTGATCGCCTCGCTGTTCATCGCCAACATCATGCTGGTGATCCTGAACATCCCGATGATCCGCATCTTCACCCGCATCCTTGCCGTGCCGAACTGGGCACTGGTGCCGGTGATCGCGATCATCACCGCGATCGGCGTGTACGCAGTGCATGCCACCACCTTCGACCTGTTCCTGATGGTCGGCATCGGCATCATGGGCTACATCCTGCGCAAGCTGGACTTCCCGCTGTCGCCGATCCTGCTGGGCTTCATCCTCGGCGGTCTGATGGAGCAGAACCTGCGCCGCGCGCTGTCGATCTCCAACGGCGAACTGGGCATCCTCTGGTCGAGCACGATCAGCATGGGCGTGTGGGTGCTGGTGGTGTGCATGCTGAGCCTGCCGCTGCTGCGCATCTGGCGCAAACGTGCCCTGCAGCGCCGGGCAACGGCCGATGCCTGACCGGTCGTTGCCACTGTTCTGGGCCACCGGGCTGGTCGGCCTTGCGGGCGGCTTTGCCGCCAGCAAGGTCGGCTGGCCCTTGCCGTGGATGGTCGGCTCGTTGCTGGCGATCATCCTGGTGCGCTGCCTGACCCCCTGGCAGCTCAGTGAAATCCCCAATGGCCGCAAGTGCGGGCAGTGGATCATCGGCATCGGCATCGGCCTGCACTTCACCCCGGCGGTGATCGAACAGGTGGCCAGCCACTTCGCGCTGATCTTCTTCGGTGCGTTGTTCACCACCCTCTCCAGTGTGATCAGCGTGTGGCTGCTGCGGCGCACCGGTGAAGACCGGGCGACGGCGTTCTTCGCCAGCATGCCGGGCGGCTCGGGCGAGATGGTCAACCTCGGTGCGCGCAATGGCGCGGTGCTCAGCCAGGTGGCCGCGGCGCAGAGCCTGCGGGTTCTGGCGGTGGTGCTGTGCGTGCCGGCGCTGTTCAAACTGCTGCTGGGCGATGGCGTGCCGCTGAACCATGCCGGCAGCGTGAGTTGGGGCTGGCTGGCGTTGATAGCGCCGTTAGGGGTGCTCATGGCACTGCTGTGGCAACGCCTGCGCCAACCCAACCCCTGGCTGTTCGGGCCGTTGCTGGTGGCTGCCGGCGTAAGCCTGGCGGGCAACCTGCAGATAGGCCTGCCCAACGGCGCCAGCCAGATCGGCCAGTGGTTGATCGGCAGTGGCCTGGCCTGCCACTTCAACCGGGCGTTCTTTCGCCGGGCGCCATCGTTCCTGGGGCGCACCCTGCTGGCCACGGCGTTGTGCATGCTGATCGCCGCCGGCGCGGCCTGGGCGCTGAGCCTGCTGACGCACCTGGACCTGCGCTCGCTGACCCTGGGCATGATGCCTGGGGGTATCGCCGAGATGAGCCTGACGGCCGAGACCTTGCAACTGTCGGTGCCGCTGGTAACGGCCCTGCAGGTGATGCGCTTGCTGTTCGTGCTGTTTCTGGCCGAGCCGTTGTTCCGGCAGTGGGCCAGGCACTGAGCAAGATGAGCCGCTTCGCGGCCCTCCTTCAGGTCACAACGGCGGCAACGCCCAATCGATCGGCGCGATGCCGCGCTGCTCGAGGAAGCTGTTGGTGCGGCTGAAATGGCCGCAACCAAAGAACCCACGGTAGGCCGACAACGGCGACGGGTGCACCGACTTGAGTATCAGGTGCTTGCTGGCATCGATCAGCTTCTGCTTGCTCTGCGCATGCGCGCCCCACAGCAGGAACACCACGTTCGGGCACTGCTCGCTGACCACCTGGATGATCCGGTCGGTGAAGAATTCCCAGCCTTTCTTCGCATGCGAAGCCGCATTGGCCCGCTCCACGGTCATGGTGGTGTTGAGCAGCAGCACGCCCTGCTCCGCCCAGCTCTGCAGGTAGCCGTGGCTGGGGATCGGCAGGTTGAGGTCGCGCTGCAGCTCCTTGTAGATATTGACCAGCGACGGCGGCGTGGCGATGCCCGGCTGCACCGAGAAACACAGGCCATGGGCCTGGCCCGGGCCGTGGTACGGGTCCTGGCCGAGGATGACCACCTTGACCTGCTCCAGCGGCGTGGAGTTCAGGGCGTTGAAGATCAGCGGCCCGGGCGGGTAGATCTCCTTGCCGGCGGCGTATTCGCCGCGCAGGAACTCGCGTAGCTGATGCATGTAGGGCTGGTCGAACTCGGCACGCAGCGCGGCTTTCCAGCTGGGCTCGAGTTTGATGCGATCGTCGTCGGTCATGGGGGCATCCAAAAGCAAAGTGCCGCGACACTAGGAAAGCCTGGCCGGCTTGTCAATCGATCCGACCGACGACCGGCAGCTTCGGCGCGGCAGGCCATACTGAGGGGATGATTTGCGCGAGGTAACCCATGTCCATTCAATGCGAGGTATTGACCGGCGCCGACGGCGCCCGTATCGGCATCGCCACCCTTGACGCGCCCAAGGCGCTCAATGCCCTGACGTTGCCCATGATCGAAGTGCTCGACGAACGGCTGCGCGCCTGGGCCAGCGACCCCGGGATCGTCTGCGTGCTGCTGCGCGGCAACGGGCCGAAGGCCTTCTGTGCCGGCGGCGACGTGCGGGCACTGGTCCAGGCGTGCCGCGAACACCCCGGCAGTGTACCGCCGCTTGCGGCCACCTTTTTCGCCAGTGAGTACCGTCTCGACCATCACCTCCACACCTACCCCAAGCCCCTGCTGTGCTGGGGCCATGGCCATGTGCTGGGCGGCGGCATGGGCCTGCTGCAAGGCGCCGCAGTGCGCATCGTCACACCCAGCAGTCGCCTGGCCATGCCCGAGATCAGCATCGGCCTGTATCCCGACGTCGGCGCCAGCTGGTTCCTGGCCCGCCTGCCCGGCAAGCTTGGCCTGTTCCTGGGGCTGACCGGCGCGCCCCTCAATGCCCGCGACGCACTGGACCTGGGCCTGGCCGACCGCTTCCTGGGCGAGCATCAGCAGGAGGCGCTGATCGAAGAGCTGCTGCAGTTGAACTGGCAGGAGCAGACCGCCCTGCAGCTCAACAGCCTGCTCAAGGCCGAACAGCACCGTGCCTGCGTGGAGCTGCCCGAAGGGCAATGGCTGGCACGTCGGGCCGTGATCGACGAAGTGCTCGACGTGGCCGACCCCGTCGCGGCCTGGCGGGCATTGGCCGGCCTGGCCCGGCATGCCGATCCGTTGCTGGCGGCGGCGGGTCAGCGCCTGCATGAGGGCTGCCCGCTGACGGCGCACCTGGTATGGGAACAGATCCGCCGGGCACGGCACCTTTCGCTGGCCCAGGTATTCCAGATGGAGTACACAATGAGCCTGAACTGCTGCCGTCACCCGGAGTTCAGCGAAGGGGTGCGCGCCCGCCTGCTGGACAAGGACAACACCCCGCACTGGCACTGGCCGGATGTGGCGCAGGTACCAGCGGCGGTGGTGGAAGCGCATTTCAGCAAGGTCTGGGAGGGGCGGCACCCGCTGGCAGAACTGGGATGACGCATCGCGGTGCCTGTGCGCACGCGGTCAACGCGACCAGCCCCGCTCGCTACCTCGCCCGCCGTCTGGTCGACGGTCGCGATTGCCCTGGCCGTTCGAATGCCAGCGATTACCTCGGCGATCGTCATTGCGGTAGTCGTGGCGGTCGCGATCGCGCCCATAGTCGTAGCGCTGGCGGTTGCCATAGTCGTAGCGTGGGTTGCCTTGCCAGCGCGGCTGCACGCCGGGCGCCGGATAAGGGCGGTACTGCGGCACCGGTGCGGGCCGGTAGTAACGCGGCGCGGGCTGGTAGTAATAGCGTGGCTGCGGCGCCACATAGTAGCGATCCTGGCGGTAGTAGCCAGGGTATACGTAGCGATCGCTGGTGTAGTAGTCACGCCGGTAATAGCCGTTGTCCGCGTAATAAGGGGCACAGGCCGATGTCAGCAGTCCGAGCAGGACGATGAGCAGGATTCGTGGGTACATGGCGGCCTCCTGGACCGCAGGGGTGCCCGGCACAGCGGCGCTGGCGGGCGTCGATGGCAATGCGTTCATCGACACTGGATAAGACAGTCGCGCCAGGGTTCGGTGCCATTTCTGCAACAAATTGAAACAGGTCGTATAACCCTGAAAAACATGCAGTCATTTTTCGGTCATCTCACTAGAATGTGGCCACCGGCACACTTCACGGGAAGATCATGCCTTCGCCCTCCGCCCTGTTCTCGCAACGCTCGCTGATCCTTGCCCTGCTGCTGTTGCTGGCCTGCGGCTTCCTGGCCACCTCGCTGTTGAGCTACTACGCCTCGCGCGGGGCGATCCGCGACGGGATCGTCAACACCGAGCTGCCGCTGACCTCCGACACGGTCTATTCGGAAATCCAGAAAGACCTGATTCGCCCAGTGCTGATCTCATCGATGATGGCCCAGGACACCTTCCTGCGGGACTGGGTACTGGGCGGCGAGCAGGACACCACGCGCGTCACCCGCTACCTCGGCGAAGTGATGGGCAGCCAGGTCACCTGCACCAGCTTCTTCGTTTCCGACCGCAGCCTCACCTACTACCAGGCCAAGGGCGTGCTCAAGCAGGTACGCCCCGATGCCTGGCGCGACGCCTGGTACTTCCGCCTGCGCCAGTCGAACAAACCCTACGAGATCAATGTCGACCTGGACATGGCCAACCAGGACAAGCTCACCGTATTCATCAACCACCGCGTGCTCGACTACCAGCAACGCTTCATCGGCGCCGCCGGGGTGGGCCTGAGCGTGGAGTCGGTGGTGCGCCTGATCGATGACTATCAACGCAGGTACCAGCGATCGGTGCTGTTCACCGATGCGCAGGGCAAGGTCCTGCTGACCGGCTCCGACGGTGGTCCCCACGGCTTGCGCGCCGGCCAGCAACTGGCCGACAGCAACCAGTGGCAGGCATTGCTGGCGCGCATGCCGACACCCACCACCGGCAGCCATGAGTACACCGACAACGACGGCCACAGCCACTTCCTCAACGTGCGCCTGCTGCCGGAGCTGGGCTGGTACCTGCTGGTGGACAAGCGCGAGACCGGCGCCCTGGAGCGCATCCGCCAGTCGCTGTACCTGAACCTGGCGATCTGCGCGATGATCACCCTGGTCGTGCTGTCGCTGCTCAACGCCATGGTCAAGCGCCACCAGGACAACGCCGAGGCGCTGGCCACCCTCGACAGCCTCACCGGCCTGCCCAACCGCCGCAGCTTCGACCTGCTGGCCGGCCAGGCGCTGGTCGAGGCCCAGCGCGACAGTGCGCCGCTGGTCGCCCTGCTGATCGACCTCGATCATTTCAAGGCCCTCAACGACACTCACGGCCACCTGGCCGGCGACGAAGTGCTGCGCCAGTTCGCCAATGTGCTGCAGAGCAGCCTGCGCCAGTCCGATATACTCTGCCGCTGGGGCGGCGAGGAGTTCATCGTGCTGCTGCGTGAAGCCGAAGGCCGCCAGGCCATCGAAGTGGCGGAGAAGATCCGTCGGCGCACCGAGCAACTGACCTTCAGCTATGCCGACCAGCCACTGCGCCTGACCGCGAGCATCGGCCTGTCTGCCCTGCAGCGCGGCGACAGCCTGCACAATCTGCTGACCCGCGCCGACCACGCCCTCTATCGTGCCAAACAAGGTGGACGCAACCGCGTCTGCAGCGAGATGCCCGGAACCGACCATGCCTGACCCCCAACGCTGCCCCGCCTGCGGCGCCCTCAACCAATGCGGCCTGGCCGATCCACGCAGCGCCACGCAAGGCTGCTGGTGCTTCGAGGTGGTCATCGACTCGGCAGTCATCGAAGCCCTGCCCGCAGAACTGCGCGACAAGGCCTGCCTGTGCCCGCGCTGCGCACAGGTGGACGCGCAGCTCAAGGCAGCGCAGGCGCGCACTATCCGTTAGACTGCGCGCCGATTTCCCGCAGACGACCCACCATGCGCCTCGACCGATTCCTCGGCAACCTGCCCTGCTACAACCGCCAGCAAGTGCGCCTGCTGCTGGCGCAAGGGCGTGTGCGCGTGGACGGAGTGGCGACCGCCGACCCACTGCTGGAGGTGCGTGAATTCAGCCGCGTCGCAGTAGACGAGCAGGTGCTCCAGGCCGGGCACCCGGCACGCTACCTGATGCTGCACAAGCCCAGCGGTTGCGTCAGCGCCACCCAGGACCCACAGCACCGCACCGTGCTCGACCTACTGCCGGCGGCGCTGCGCGATGAGTTGCACATCGCCGGGCGCCTGGACTACAACACCACCGGGCTGATGATCCTGACCAACGATGGCCAGTGGTCGCGGCGCCTGACCCAGCCAAAGACCAAGCAGCCCAAGACTTATCTGGTGCACACCGAAGACGAGATTGGTGCGCACTACGTCGAGAGGTTCCGTGAAGGCTTCTACTTCGCCTTCGAAGACCTCACCACCCTGCCCGCGCAGCTGGATATCCTCGGCCCGCGCAGCGCGCGCCTGACCATCGTCGAGGGCCGCTATCACCAGGTGAAGCGGATGTTCGGACACTTCCAGAACAAGGTGGTGGCGCTGCATCGGGAAAGCATGGGGTCGATCACCCTGGACCCGATATTGCATACTGGAGAGTTCAGGGCGTTGACCGACGCGGAAATCGCCTCGGTCTGAGCCGATCACCATTCGGCGGTTTCCCACCAAAGATTGTCCCGACGGCACTTGCGCGATCCTAGCCGCGCTGCTTGACTGCTAACTCGTCGGTCTGCATGTGACCAACCAGTCACAACCGCAGTCCAAGACGCCCTTTACCGGCCACCTGGGGTCTCGATGCCCTGGGGCACGGTAATCGCCCGCCACAACAATACCGTCGACACCAGCGTCAAGGATCGACACAAGGGCCCACCGGTTTTCAGTTCCAGGCGAATGCCTACCTGTCATAAAGCACGTGCACCCTGATGGCCATTCCGGTCGGTTCGGCGCCAGCCCGCCAAGCGACCACGCAGGCCACGAGGTGACGCGAATACCCTTTTTGCGCCAGGAGTCGATGACATGAGGCCAGAAATCGCTGTACTTGATATCCAAGGGCAGTACCGGGTTTACACGGAGCTCCATCGCGCGCAGGGCGCCGAGAAGACGATCATTCTGATCAATGGCTCGTTGGCCACGACGGCGTCCTTTGCACAGACAGTGCGCAGCCTGCACCCGCAGTTCAACGTGGTGCTGTACGACCAGCCGTACGCCGGCAAGTCGAAACCCCACAACCGCCATGAACGGTTACTGACCAAGGAAACCGAGGCGCACATCCTGCTTGAGCTGATCGAGCACTTCCGTGCCGATCACGTGATGTCGTTCTCCTGGGGCGGCGCCTGCACCCTGCTGGCCCTGGCGCACCAGCCGCGGCTGGTGAAGAAGGCCATCGTCAGCTCGTTCTCGCCGGTGATCAACGAACCGATGCGCGACTACCTCGACCGCGGTTGCCAGTACCTCGCCGCCTGCGACCGCTACCAGGTGGGCAACCTGGTCAACGACACCATCGGCAAGTACCTGCCGTCGTTGTTCAAGCGCTTCAACTACCGGCACGTCAGCAGCCTGGACAGCCATGAGTACGCGCAGATGCACTTCCACATCAACCAGGTGCTCGACCACGACCTGGAGCGGGCGCTGAAGGCCGCGCGCAACATCGACATCCCGGTGCTGTTCATCAACGGCGACCGCGACGAGTACACCACCGTCGAGGATGCGCGCCAGTTCAGCCGCCATGTCGGACGCAGCCAGTTCAGCGTGATCCGCGGTGCCGGCCACTTCCTGGACATGGAACACAAAAGCGCCTGCGAGGATACCCGCGATGCCATGCTCGGTTTCCTCAAGCCGGCCTTGCGTGAATCCCGCCAACGCTACACACAGGAACCGGGGCAGCATGCACTGGCGATCTGACCGCATCGGCGTCCTGTAGCCCTCGCCACCCTCAGGCTACGGGCCGCCGACAGGCTTTTTTACAAGCTTGGGGCTTCTCATTCGAGGAGGGTTCTGGTAAAAAGTCTTGCTTCGAAGCGGGTATAGTTTATTGGTAAAACTATAGCTTCCCAAGCTATTGAGGAGGGTTCGATTCCCTCTACCCGCTCCACTTCGACTTTCCAGGGTCTTCCGCCGAACGCCAGGGAACGTCGTAAGTCATTGTCAGGATTGAGGATTTTCACCCAATATCGATCCACTGACATCCAGCGAAATCCACTCACAGCCGGTTCCAACTGGTACGTTGAGTGGTACATTGGCAATGCGGAGGTTCCCAAAACCGTATTGTTGCTGGAGGAGCCGGGGTTCCGTCGGGAACATGGCATCCAACTCGTTTCGCAGGAGTTGGGCTCATGCTTTCAGACCTCCAGGTTCGACAGGCCAAGGTGACCGGCAAGGCGTATTCGCTTGTCGATTTCGACGGTCTCTACTTCCATATCTCAGCCACCGGCTTCAAGGCCTGGCACTTCCGCTTCACTTGGGGCGGCAAGCGCGAGCGCATGTCCTTCGGCGGCTATCCCGCGCTTTCCCTGAAAGATGCCCGTCATCTGCGCGACGAGGCCCGGGCCATGCTGGCCAAGGACATCAACCCGCATTCGGAACGCAAGCGCAAACGCCACGTGATTGTCCTGGCGGGCGAGCACACCTTCCAGGCCATCTACGACAAATGGCTGGCCCACCGCAGCCTCTCTCTGGAAAATGAGGGCCGCCAGAGCACGCCCAAACAGATCGGGCGCGTCTTCGCCAAGGATGTGTTTCCCGTATTGCGCCACCTGACCGTCTACGACGTCACTCGCGCCCACCTGCTGGACATCATCGGCAGAGTGGAAAAACGTGGCTCGCTGTCGGTCGCCGAGAAGCTGCGCACCTGGTTCAGCCAGCTATTCACCTACGCCTCGGTGGTGGTGCCCAACATGGGCGACAACCCGGCCAAGGATTTGGATGTGGTGGCGATGCCGCTGCCGCCGGTGGAGAACAACCCCTTTTTGCGCATGCCCGAACTGCCGGCCATGCTGCAGACGTTGCGCAAGTACAGCGGCCGCCTGAATACGCAACTGGGTCTACGTCTGCTGCTGCTCACGGGCGTGCGCACCGGTGAATTGCGCTACGCCACGCCCGATCAGTTCGATCTGGAGCGCGGTCTGTGGATCATCCCGGTTGTCAGGCTCAAGCAACGCAAGCAGCTCACCAAGAAGAAGCGCCAGCGTTTCGCCGACATCCCGCCGTACATCGTGCCACTGTCGTTGCAGGCACAAGAAGTCGTTCGTCATCTGCTGGGAAATCTGAAGCCAGCGCAGGTCTATCTCATCCCCGGTGATTGGTGCCTGAAAAAACCTCTCAGCGAGAACACGCTCAATGGCGCGCTCAAGCGCATGGGCTATGAAGATCAGCTCACTGGGCACGGCGTTCGCGCCACCGTATCGACCGCGCTCAATGAATTGGGCTATCCGCCCAAGTGGGTAGACGCCCAACTCTCGCATGCCGATCCGGATCGGATCAGCGCGACCTACAACCACGCCGAGTACGTCGAGCAGCGCCGCGTCATGATGCAAGACTGGGCCGACCGCCTGGACTTGTTCGAGCAGAATCAGCTCGAAGTTGCCAGCACGCACCTGACCATCACGCTGCAGGGTCTGCCCACGATTGCCGGACAGGCGGCAGCGCAGCCGCCCGCCCTGAATCCAAACGCCCCTCAGTTGATCGTTGCGCCTGCACCGGATGCGCCAGCGGTTCCAGCTTCCGTCTATCGACTTTCGGCGGTGCATCTGCCCGAGTACGCGCGACCCACGCTGTCAGAGGTGCAGCGCGAGCGCTTGCAATTGCTGGAGATGTTCGAGGCATCCCACAACCTGTCGGTGGCCGACTACGCCAAGCTGGTTGGCAAGTCCCGCCGCTGGATCACTTACGAGATTCAGGCTGGCAATCTCCTGTCGATCCATCTGGGTCACCGTGGACAGCGCGTCCCGGACTGGCAACTCGACCCCATCAAACGCAAGCTGATTCAGGCTGTCCTGAAGCTGGTGCCGCGCGGCATCGACACCTGGCACATCTATCACGCACTGCTGCGGCCATACGATGCCCTGGGCAAGTGTCCAGTCATCGAGGCAGTCGATCCGACCAACCTGCATCTTGCAGCTCGACTGGTCGCCGCACATGCCATAGAAACCGATGAGCTTGCAGAGCAATCGGAAGTATCTCCGGTGCTGGCCAGGCAGACTGTAGAGCGCCTGGTAAAAACGGCAATGTTGGTTGATACGCCCGAAGATCTGGTCGCCCGTTGAGCTGAGGCCGGACGGCAGCCCGTCCGGTCAAGGTCCAAGCAGGGAACCAATAGGTCGATCGTTGCATGACCACCCGCCAACTCGCGATTTCCAAGTATTGGCAGGCAGTGTTTAGCGTCGAATCTGCGCTTGGCAGTCACCATAGGCGACTTCTCTGTGATGCTATCTCGCTATATCAGTATCCTGATCGGATATGACGCCAGCGGATTTCCGCAGCCAATCCCAAGCCCCGATCAATAGATTCCGACCGCTCGCAGCTTTTTCAAACCGCTGCCGTATCAGACCATACCGATACGGTTTTGCGTGAACCGCCACTTCTCACGATCCTGATAGCGCAAGCGTCACTGTCGAGCCGCGACGGACGCTCGCTTTTCTTGTGCTCAATGGATTTTTGTACATCGAGCACACAACGCCTACTCGTTGCGCGAACTGATCAGAAGTAATCAAAAGCGGGCGTCATCACTCGCGTCTTGCGCGGACAACAGGCCGACCATGGGGACGGCTGCAAAAGCAGTCGGCCCTGTAGTTCTTCTCCTGGAAGGAGACGGAGCATGCACGAGAACAAAAATGATGCACCAACATCAAAGGTGTTCTACCGCCCGCTCGAAGCGTCCATCCGCTGGGCCGGACTGCTGCGATACGAGCAGGTGATTCTGGCTTCGGTCTCGTCGCCGATGAATCTGCCGCAGTCGCTGGACTGCCCACGTTTGGGCGAACTGCGGCTGTACACCGACCGCATCTATGACGGCATCCTCAACGGGGAACTGCCCTTCGGGCAGCACGGCATCACGACGCGCGACACCACGTTGATCGAATCGCCTGATCTGACGGTGCGCCATGTCGATCTGAAGTGCTGGATGCGCCAGCACTACCCCGAGCAGCGGCCCGGCTTTCTCTTCTCCCGCAGCGAGCGCATCACCCATCCCTTCATCTCTCTGGAAACAGGGCAAGCCATGCTGGTCGAACGCCAGGCTTTGAAATCCGTCCTGGAACAGACCAAACGTCAGCTTCGCGAGTTGCAGGACAAGCATGACGCGCTGCTCAAGCAGCCCACGGTGATTCCGGCATGCGCGCAGTGTCCGATCAGTGATCGAGCCGAGGCCACCTACCTGAACATCGTTGGCGGCCTGTTGGAGCTGATGCTCGGCCAGTCGCCATCGGGCACGCCGTACTCCAGCTTCAAGACGCAGGAGGCCGTGGTCAGCGCGCTGGTCGCCCATCACAGCGGCGCCATGGGCATCGCGGAGCGGACATTGAACGGTAAGTTTGCCACCGCCAGGCGCCGGCTGCGTAGCGCCTCCCGCTGAGATTTGCCAGCTTGTATGTGCAGTCGCGGAGATTGCATTTGCAATGTCTTTTCGCAGCCGTGTCTATTGAATAGAGGTCACGCCAACAAACGCCGCTGAGCGTTCAGGAGTGACTGCCATGTCGCAAACATCTGTACTGCAGCCAAACGAGCGCCGCATCCTGCGCTTGGAAGAAGTCGAAGCGAAATCAGGTTTCAAGCGCGCCCACATCTACAACCTGATGAAGAAACGCCAGTTCCCGCAGGCCCTGCGTCTGGGCGTGCGCGCCGTGGGCTGGGACTCCATCGAAATCGATCAGTGGATCGACGAGCGCGTCAACAACCGGGCCTGACCCGTTCTCCCGCGGACTTTTCATCTTGACACGGAGAACGCCATGCAGGTCGTATCCATCATTTCAACCAAAGGTGGGGTCGGCAAGACTACCACCGCTGCGAACCTCGGCGGTCTCGCTGCGGACGCCGGACTGCGCGTGCTGCTGCTCGACCTCGATGTGCAGCCCACCTTGTCCTCATACTATGAGCTGGCTCACCGCGCGCCGGGCGGTATCTATGAATTGCTGGCCTTCAACGAGCGCGACCTCGACCAGCTTGTGTCCCGCACGATCATCGCGGGCCTGGACTTGGTGCTCTCCAACGACCACCGAGGCGAACTGAACACTTTGCTGCTGCACGCGCCGGACGGGCGCTTGCGGCTGCGGCATCTGCTTCCGGCGCTCAATCCCCTCTACGACCTGGTGCTGATCGACACCCAGGGCGCGCGCTCGGTGCTGCTGGAGATGGCGGTGCTGGCCTCCGACCTCGCACTGTCACCCGTGACCCCGGAAATTCTCGCCGCCCGCGAGCTGCGGCGCGGCACCATGCAGTTGCTGGAGGACATTGCACCGTACCGGCAGCTGGGCATCGCGCCGCCGCCGCTGCATCTGCTCATCAACCGCGTCCATCCGGTGTCCGCCAACGCCCGCCTGATCCAGCAGGCGCTGCGCGATCTGTTCCAGGACCATGCTGACATCCGTGTGTTGGCTACCGACGTGCCGGCCATTGAGGCTTATCCGCGTGCTGCTACGCGCGGCCTGCCGGTGCATCGGGTCGAGTACCGCCAGCCAGTGGGCAGAGTCGCTCCCGCCGCGCTCGCCACCATGCGCGATCTTGCCGGCGAATTGCTCCCGCAGTGGCAGGATCGATTTGCCGCAGTGTCCGGCCGTCCGCCACAGCCTCTTGATACCAGGAGGCCCCATGGCCAACGCACATGAACTGGCCCGAGGTCACAGCCGGCTGCGCGCCCTGATCGAGTTCGCCGTGGGCGAAGGCTGGCACGTCAAGCGCACGGCGGGCGGTCACCTCAAGTTCACCAAGTCAGGCTGCGCCGCGATCTACACCAGTTCGACGGCCAGCGATCACCGGGCAGCCCTCAACGCCCGTGCGCAGATCCGTCGCGCCGAGCGCGAGACCCGATCCCAAGCGCAGGGGGGCGGCCATGACTGAGATCACTTCCCAGCAGATGGCCGGCAAACTGCTTGCGTCCGGGTTCGAGCGCAGCGGCCCGTCAGCAACGACCTTGAGCGACCCGATCGCCGACACGCCCATGGTCGTGACGCTCGACCAATTGCGCCCCTACGACCACGACCCGCGCAAGAAGCGCAATCCGGTGTACGAGGAAATCAAGGCATCCATCCGCGAGCGTGGTCTGGACGCGGCTCCGGCCATCACCCGGCGGCCCGGCGACGATCACTACATCATCCGTAATGGCGGCAACACGCGACTGGCAATCCTGCGCGAACTCTGGTCGGAGACCAAGGACGAACGATTTTTTCGGGTCTCATGCCTGTTCCGCCCGTGGCCCGAGCGTGGCGAGATCGTCGCGCTCACCGGGCATCTTGCGGAAAACGAACTGCGCGGTGGCCTCACCTTCATCGAGCGGGCTTTGGGCGTCGAGAAAGCGCGCGAATTCTACGAACTGGAAAGCGGCTCCACCCTGAGCCAGTCCGAGCTGGCCCGCCGCCTGGCCGCCGACGGATACCCCGTGCAGCAGTCGCACATCAGCCGGATGGCCGACGCAGTACGCTACCTGCTGCCCGCAATCCCGACCGTGCTCTACGCCGGCCTGGGGCGTCACCAGGTCGAGCGGTTGTCGGTCATGCGCAAGGCCTGCGAGCGCACCTGGGCGCATTACGCCAAAGGCCGCTCACTGGTTCAGGACTTCGACGAGTTCTTTCAGGAAGTGCTGTCGCAATTCGATGTCCAGGCCGACGAGTTCTCTGCGCAGCGCATACAGGACGAGCTGATCGGCCAGATGACCGAATTGCTGGGTGTTGATTACGACGTGCTCGCTCTGGACATGACCGAATCCGAGAGCCGCCAGCGCGCCTTGGTCAGCGAGCCGACGCCGCCCTCGACGCCGCCTGCCCTGCCAGAGCCAGAGGCCATTGCGCGCCCACCTGCCGATACTGCGCCACCTGCTGCGAGGCCGACGGCAACTCCCTCGACGGGCGAGAGCGACGCGGAAGCCAGTCATTCGGACGCGGTCAGCCCGGCGACAGATGGCGACCGGCTTCAGGAGCACATCGTCTCGCCGGCGCCGACAACGGAACGGCTTGAGTCCATCCAGCGCATGGTCGCCGACCAGTTGGGCGATGCACTGCCGCACGACTTCTCGGCGAATGTCTTGCAGTCCATCCCGGTGCAGGCTGGTGGGCTCTATCCGATCTCGGATGTCTGGTACATCGCCCCCGGCCTGGACACACCCGAGCACCTGCGCATCCACGTCGCGCAGTTTGCCCGCGAGATTGCGGGCGAGGCACACCTGGGCGAGTGCATCGATGACCGTCCAGAAGGCATCGGCTTCGCCTGCCGTGCCCATACCTCAAGCCTGGCGCCAAAGGGCCGTGCCGTCCATGCGCTGTTGGCTTGCCTGGCCGGTCAGCAGCCCGCCGACGTCGGTCTGGACAACGGGCAACTCGTCATCGACCTGCCGGCGCTGCTGCACGGCCAGGGCGACGTAACCCGACGATTGAGCGACACCGCGCTGGTCAAGCTGTTCCGCCTGCTGCGACTGGCCCGCCGCCTGCTCGATCTCGAAGCCGGCGCTGCGGACTCTGGAACCTAAGCGAGGGAGGCCAGCATGTCCACAGCACACCCGCTCAACCAGGCTGTCATCGCCCAGGCCCTCTATGACCTGCGCAATGGGCAACTGCGCCGCTGCAAACTGATGGGGTTTGGCGAGGCAGAGCTGGACGCCCTCAAGCATCCTGCGCTGATCAGCGTGCTGGCCAACGCCAACGTCTCCTGGTGCTCAGTGACGGTCAACCGCGAAGTGCTGCGGCGGCTGCTCCAGCAGGCGCAGGACGTGGAGAAGGAAATCGCCACGGTCGATCGCATGCTCAGGCTGGGCGCGAGCACGGAGATGGTCAGCAAGTTCTATGGCTTGACGCATCAGGAAGTAGCGCTTCGCCGTGAAATCCTCGGTCTGCCCAAGCGCAAGGGCCGGCACCCCGTGCTGGACGAGGAGCAGGACACGGAGCTGTGGCGGCAATGGAAGGCCGTGACCAACAGCAGAACCGTCGATCTCGAAGATGACACTTCCATCCTCGATGCCGCCATGGACTTGGCCGAAGGAATGTCGCTGCCTCTGTCGGTGGTCTGGGCCTCGATCAAGAGCTGGGTCGATCAGGGATTGGCGTGAGTCATGGCCGTGGACGACACCGCACCACGAGCCCTACGCCAAGGCCCCATCGCACTGGCAGAACTGTTCGATGCTGCGCTGAAAGACCTTGCGCCCAAGCCCGCCCCCAGCGCACCTGCGTCTACACCTGCACAGTCGCCCACGCCCACCTCCGGCGATGCTTTCCTGTTCAGTGGCAACCGGCACGAGACGGTGCCACGCAAGTTGTTCCTCGACCGCCGCCTGACGCCGCTGGAACGAAACGCCTGGCAAGTGTTCCGACTGATGCTCAACGACGATGGCGTGACCGCATTTCCCACCTACGAGCAGTTGCGCCCCTGGCTAGCGTCCATGCCCTGCGCAGGCCAGGCCTCGCA
The DNA here is from genome assembly GCF_021283165.2 of Pseudomonas soli. Classification (NCBI taxonomy): domain Bacteria; kingdom Pseudomonadati; phylum Pseudomonadota; class Gammaproteobacteria; order Pseudomonadales; family Pseudomonadaceae; genus Pseudomonas; species Pseudomonas soli. The sequence continues at coordinate 1,281,685 of NZ_CP128543.1, read as the reverse complement.
TGAAACCGTGGCACGGGCGCTGACACTGATGCGCCTGACCCGCTGGCTGAGCCTGGTTCGGCGACGGCGCGACCCCAAGACCGGCCGCATCCTCGGCAATCTGTACGTGCTGCACGACGAACCCCTGACACCGTTCGAGGCCATGCAGCTCGACCCGGACTACCTGCAACTCGTCAGCCAGGCGCTCGGCCATTCTGCCAAGGCCGTGCAGATCGTGGGCCTGCACACGCTCAAGGAAATCGGCGAAGACCCATTACTGGCCGGACGCACCCTCCCGTCACGGTTGCAGGTGATGGCCGAACGTCTCGCCAACCAGAACCCCACGGCCTGCGAAAGTTATCCACAGGAAGACGCCATTCACGATTCCGAAGAAGGGGCTCCGAGCCTTCTTCGGAATCGTGAACGACCCGCTACGGATTCCGAAGCAGGGCTGAAACCCGCGCCAGACGTCTCTCTTCGGAATCCGAAGCAGGCCCGTACAGTACGTAGTAGTTGTATTAATGAAATACGTACTACTGCGCAGGCGCGCGCGCTGGGCGATCTGCAATGGCCCAAGCGCTTTGCACAACTGAAGGCGGAACAGCAGGCGGGTGCCAAGGTGGCATTGCAGCAAGTTGATCCCTCGCTGAGGCAGGACGTGCTGGACGAATGGGCCGCGCGTTGTAGCAACCCCGGCATCCGCAATCCCGCAGGGTATCTGTTCGGCATCATCCAGCGGGCCATCCACGGTGAGTTCAATGCCTGGGCAAAGAAAGACCCGCCACCGGCACCCACTCAACCAAACGAACGGCCACCACCCGCACCGCCGACCCAAACGCAGGGTAAGCCGGTGCCACCAGAAGTCGCCAGGCAGCACATCGAGCGGCTGCGAAATCTGCTCGCCAGCAAGTGAGCAGGCCGGCAAGGCGGTGAAGTGGACGCCCATGGATGCCAGTAGAGCTATCCCCTGGGGATAGTTCCACCGTTGGGGCGGATGCCGTGCAGTCGCAGGCCTCGCCTCGAACATCTGCCGCAGCATCGGCCTTGTCCGTCCTGATCCTGACGTGCAGCGTTCGCTGGCGCTCCTTGGAGCTATCCCCTGGGGATAGCTCGCGCCGCAGGCGGCCACCACGCGCTGAACCGGGGTCTGGCAGGTTTCGGTTTGTTGACTGACGGCCTTCCGCTTCCTGCCGAAGCTGACCGCTCCTTTCCCCACAACGAGCGGACACCATGGCAACCAATGAATCTCTGCAACTGAATCTCGGCTCCCTGCGCAGCGCGATGTCGCTGACGCTTCACACCCACCACGCTTCGCGCATCTGGCATGGCCGTGCCGCCGCCGAGGGGCGACCGGGCATCGTCGGCCTGAACGGCTACATCGCCCAAATGAACAAGATGCGGCGCGGTTCGGAGCAGGACGACCCGTACTCGGATTGGTGGATGCTGCGCATCGAGGTCAAGCTCGACCAGACCAAGACCACGCTGCAAGCGCTGCGCGAGCAGGTGGATCAGGCGCTGGCAAGCGTACCGCCGGCACTCAGCCTGGGCGAGAACCTCAACGTGCAACCCGTCAAGTTGCCGCTGTTCGTCAATGCGCAGCTCGGCTTTGCCGCCGTCTATCTGCTGGCCGACTACGACGACATCGCCCGCAAACTGATCCTCGCCCATCACACGGCGCTCATCGACCGCAGCACCTTGGAGCGCTGGCTCAACGAGGGCGCCCATGCACTGCGCAGCCTGTTCTCGCTGGCCCAGCAATACCGCTATTCGGGCTGTACGCGCGACGACTTCGTGTCAAAGAACGCCGCAGCACGGGCGGCGCTGGAGAAATTCGGCGAACTGCCGCAGGACGTGCTGGAAGGCACGCACCGCTCGAAGTTCGCGCCGCCCATCGTGCGCCGTGGCCTGCAACAGCGTGTCGAGAGTCCTGCTGCAGCGCCTGCCCCCAACGACGAGGCCGCCACCGGCGCGGTGCCCGAGGTCGGCGTCGGCGAGATCAAGGGCGAGCAGGCATGAGCGATCCGAACCGCGAACCCCGCTACTTCCAGGGCCTGCAACAGGCTGCCTTCGTGAAGCTGGAACACGCGGCCTCTCTAAAAGGCCTTTTAAAGCCTTTTAAGGGTAAGGGGGATCTTGAGGCCTGGGCCAGCCAGTGCTTCGCCATGCGCGACGAGTTGATTGGCTTGGCTCAGCGGCAGGTGCTGCAACAGGCAGTCGGGCATCCCTTCCACCTGCTGCCCGTGGAGTTGGCCCAACAAACCACTGGCGCAGGAACGGCGTTTTTGCGCTGGCGCAAGCACGACCGCTCAGCCATGGGCGTAGCCCTGTGGCAGGAATTGATGGCGAGCACCGGCACGCCGGTCAACTTACTGGCCGAGCTGCACGCGATCGAGCTTCAGCGCATCACGCTGAACATGCAGATCAGCCTGTTGCACACCCTGGGCAGGCAGGCCCAGGAATGCGCCAGCAAGGCGGCTGTGGCGGAAGACGCCTACCTGCGCCGGCTCAAGTCCATCCCACCTGGAATGCGTGATCGGTGATGGCACCGGACACCCCAGCACACACCCGACGCCGACGCGGCACGGGTATTTCAACCACCATGGAGATTGCAACATGAGCACGCACTTTTGGGGCGAAGGCAACATTGGCTCCCCGCCCGAATACCGGGAGTTCCCCAACGGCAACGACGAGCCGCGGCGCTTGCTGCGGCTGAACGTGTATTTCGACAACCCCGTTCCCACCAAAGGCGGCGACTTCGAGGATCGCGGCGGCTTCTGGGCGCCCGTGGAAATCTGGCACCGCGACGCCGCGCACTGGAAAAGCCTCTACCAGAAAGGCATGCGCATCCTGGTCGTCGGCCGCATGGAGCGCGAGCCCTGGACGGACAACGAAGATCAGCCGCGCGAAACCTGGCAGATCAACGCGCGCAGCGTCGGCATCCTGCCGTTTCGCATCGAGTCCGTGACCCTCAGCCCGAAGCCGCAGGATGCGGAGGCAAAGCCCCAGGCCGCCCAGGAACCGGCTGCGCCAAAAGAGCCGCGGCGTAGGAAGTGACCCGGCATGGGTCGGCCACTGTTCGCCGCTCCATGCACCCGCGAGCTATCCCCAGGGGATAGCTCCATCTACGTCCACCGGATTCCACGTGCTCCCGAAAATCGCGGCTCCCGGCCCGCACACCCCGGCTGCATACCATCTCCGCCCCAGCCATTCCATCCCGTGAAAGTGGTCGCCACCGCTTGCGACTTGTTTGCTGTTGCCCCTGGTGGGGACCGGCATCCTCGATTCCAGCAACTCAATGAACCACGGAAATCGGATGGACGGATATGCGGCTGTTCTTGTGCGAGAAGCCCTCCCAGGGCAAGGATATTGGTCGGATTCTCGGCGCGACACAGCGCGGTGAAGGCTGCCTCAACGGCTCCGGCGTCACGATTACCTGGTGCATCGGCCATCTCGTAGAAGCGGCAGCACCCGAGGTCTATGACGCGGCGCTCAAGCGCTGGTCGCTGGAGCAGTTGCCCATCATTCCCCAGCAGTGGCGGGTCGAGGTCAAACCCAAGACCGCCACGCAATTCAAGGTCGTCAAGGCGCTTCTGGCGAAGGCGACCCATCTCGTCATCGCCACCGATGCCGACCGCGAGGGCGAGCTGATCGCCCGCGAGATCATCGACCTGTGCGGCTACCGTGGCCCCATCGAGCGCTTGTGGCTGTCGGCGCTCAACGATGCGTCGATCCGCACTGCGCTCGGCAAGCTGCGACCATCATCCGATACGCTGCCGATGTACTACTCGGCGCTGGCGCGTTCGCGGGCAGACTGGCTCGTCGGCATGAACCTCAGCCGTCTGTTCACGCTGCTCGGGCGGCAGGCGGGCTACGACGGCGTGCTGTCGGTCGGACGTGTCCAGACCCCGACCCTGAAGCTGGTCGTTGATCGCGACCGCGAAATCGCGGCTTTCAAGTCGGCGCCGTTCTGGGCCATCGACGTGTCTTTGTCCACAGAGGGTCAGGCTTTCTCCGCGCAGTGGGTTGCGCCCGACGGCTGCACCGACGACGCCGGTCGTTGCCTGCAACAGCCGGTCGCCCAGCAGGCGGCGCAGCAGATTCGCGCTGCGGGCAGCGCCCAGGTGGTGTCGGTCGAGACCGAGCGCGTGCGCGAAGGCCCGCCCCTGCTGTTCGACCTGGGGACGCTTCAGGAGGTCTGTTCCAGGCAGCTCGGGCTGGACGTACAGGAGACATTGCAGATAGCCCAGGCCCTGTACGAGACGCACAAGGCCACAACCTACCCGCGCTCGGACTCCGGCTACCTGCCCGAAAGCATGTTCGCCGAGGTGCCCACCGTCCTGGACAGCCTGCTCAAGACCGACCCGTCGCTGCGCCCGATCATGGGTCAGCTCGACCGCACCCAGCGTTCGCGTGCATGGAACGACGGCAAGGTCACAGCGCACCACGGCATCATCCCGACGCTCGAACCGGCGAATCTTTCCGTCATGAGCGAGAAGGAACGGGCCGTGTACCGGCTAATCCGGGCGCATTACCTGGCCCAGTTCCTCCCTCACCACGAGTTCGACCGCACCGTGGCCGAGCTTTCCTGCGGCCAGCAGAAGCTGGTGGCTACGGGCAAGCAGGTCGTCGTCAAGGGCTGGCGCCTGGTGCTGGACGAGCCCGAACGTGAAGGCAGCGCTGATGAGGACGCCGACGCCTCTGCACGCAGCCAGGTGCTACCCGCGTTGCGCGAAGCGATGGCATGTCAGATCGCTGGGGCCGACATCAAGGCACTCAAAACGATGCCACCCAAGCCCTATACGCAGGGCGAACTGGTCAAGGCGATGAAGGGTGTTGCGCGTTTCGTGACCGACCCGCGCCTGAAGCAGAAGCTGAAGGACACGACGGGCATCGGCACCGAGGCGACGCGGGCCAACATCATCAGCGGGTTGATCACTCGCGGCTACATCGTGAAAAAGGGACGCTCCATCCGTGCATCGGATGCGGCGTTCACGCTGATCGATGCCGTGCCTGCGGCGATTGCTGACCCCGGCACCACCGCCGTGTGGGAACAGGCACTCGACATGATCGAGGCTGGTCAGCTCACGCTGGACGTGTTCATTGGCAAGCAGGCCGCCTGGATTTCGCAGTTGATCGCGCAGTACGGCAGCATGTCCCTGTCCATCAAGCTTGCCCATGGACCAGCATGCCCGCAGTGCGGCGCATCGACGCGCCAACGCACCGGCAAGAGCGGTCCATTCTGGTCGTGCAGTCGCTACCCCGACTGCAAAGGCACGCTGCCGGTCGAATCTGGTCCGCCCAAGCGTGGCGCTTCGCGCTCGCGTAGCAGCGGCCGCAAAGGCGCCTAACCGACTCCGTTTCCCGTGGGCCGCACCCTGTTTCAAAGGCGTGGCCCGTGTCCCGCACGCCCCTGCGGGTCGCCCAGCGCGCAACGCCTTCTTGTCCGTGTGCGCGTCCCGTCGAGCCGTCCCCGGCTGCGGGACCTGAAGGTAGTTTTTCCGCGAACCGCCTCCCGCGTGTTCTGCTGGTCTGTGTTTCTCCCGCCCACTGCGAAGTGGTCCCCCGATGGCTTGCCTGGCAGCGCGAGCCACCCGGAGACCCTTTGTGGTCAGCGGTATTCAGTGCCGGTGCCCACCGGCGCAAAAACGGGCTCCCTTTGTGCGCGGATGTGCGCCAGACGATGCCGGCCCCAGCCACGACATGGGCCGGGTGTGATTGCTGATGAGCAGACGGTTCGAGCGACGACCGGGCCTGCAACAGCCCACGGGTGGTTATTTCCTCCCGAGCCGAAGGTCAGCGAGCCTTCGGCTCCTTTGTCTCGTCGATCAACGTTCCGATCCAAGGGCCGGCCACAGCAACAGGAAACCGACGCATGCAACAACCGGAGAAAGTACGAGCCGCGTTCGAGCGCGACCTTGGCAACAAGGTGCTGTTCATCAAGGACGGCAAGCTGCTGTTTATCGATGGCATCAACCTCAAGGCCATCGCCGACCGTAAGGCGTATTTCGCTTCGCTGCGTGCGCGGCAAACGCAACCCATTGTGGTCCTGGCCGAACTGGGACAGGACGAGGCATTCGCCCTGTGGAAGCAGTATGTCCTGGGCGACAAGACCGAGTGAGCCAACGCACCCACGCCCCCCCTGACAGCCCGCACTCGATGCGGGTTTTCTGTCTCCGCGCCATCAATCCGGGCTGGGCCGATTGCCGTTTTCCAACTGACGCAGCGAGGCTCCCGGACGAAGCTGCCCGCATGTTCGCTGATTCGTCAGCACATGCCAGCAGCCATGGGTTCCAGGCTGCCGTGGGTTCTTCCCGCGTAACCCGCCAGTCCGTATCGCATCAAGTCTGCGGACGCGCGTCCCCGTGACGCCGATGCTTTTTATCCACCACGTGCGGGAGCTGCCATCCCGTGAGGGACAAGGCCTCGCTTTTCCAAGGAGCCTACCCATGTCCCACAAAGCCTCTTTCGGCCAGTTGGCCTTGACCTATTGCGGCAAGTTCCTGCCGCTCGAAGTCCTGCAAAGCGCCGCCGGCCACTACATCGGCACGCGCGATACCGAAGGTCCCGTTTCGCGGGAATCGCACGAGTACTTCCGCAGCCATGCGGCGGCTCAACGTGCCCTCGAAAGAGGCGGCTGGTCCCAGCTCGCCATTCCCTGATCCAACTGGAGGAATCACGCCATGAATCAACTGCTGCCGCAGGAAGTCGTCGATCAGATCATGCGGGAAGAGCAGCATTTCGCTGCCGCGCCCCAAGCCTTCTTCGAGGCATGGAAGCGTGGTGCCGAGATCGCTGGCCCCGAATGGTTCGGCGACGGCACCCGTGAAGGTCTGAACCAGGCCAAGAGCAAGTGGGATCTGCGTCCCAACATGCTGCTGCTCAATGATGCCCTCGGCGTCCTGAGCAGCGGCGAACGCATGTTCCTGTCCGCCATGGTCAGCTTCTACAACGCGCGCGAGGGCGGTGCCATGCTCAAGCGCTGCCACTTCGACGGGCTGTCGGACTTCGACGGCCTCGATCTGCAACGCCGCAAGGTCATCGCCGACTTGATGGTGAACTACAGCGGCTGGTGAGCCCGTTTCGGGCACACCCCCGTCTTTTCGTTCCCCACGAGGGACATGCGTCCACACGGCCATGTCCCTCGATTTCCTTTCCGTAGCCCAGCGTAAAGCGGCTGAATCAAAGCCAACGATCAGCGCCGACTGACGCATTTTCCCTTTTCAACCCACTGGGTCCAATTCCCGGTGGCGGGAATTGGCTCCATTATTCAATCTGGAGCGTTCCCATGTCTCAGAATCCCAATCCCTTTGTTCGCGGCTACTGGAACTTGAAAATCGTCCGCACGCTGTCCATCAGCTACGAGGACGGAAGCCCGCATGTCTGGCGAAATATCCACCCGAGCCAGCAACATCTTTCCGACCAGGAACTGATTTCATCTTCCTGCATCGTCACCAGCGATTTCGCGGTGGTCACGAACGGCTCTGAACCTATAAGCGCCGAGGTGCTGGCCGAATGCGATGCCGATGAGGGCGTTAACGGCGAAGGCGTGATCGGTGCCGTGGTCTATGCCATTCATGGCGAGGACTTCGACGATCGCCTGATCCACGTCGGTGACAGCTATTCGGTCGAGGCCGCGCGGGAAATCGTGCAGCGCCTGAGTTTCGAGACCGGCTACTACAGCCGCTGCTGGGAAATCAGCAGCGCGCACATCAGCCAGGAAACCGGCCAGTACCTCGCCAATCTGGCGGACCTCGCCACGCCGGAGGCCTTTTTGTTCATCGCCTTTCGGGTTCCGTACAGCCCGGCGATCGGCGTCAAGCTGATCTCAACGCCCTGGACGGACCAGAACCTGGAGCACGCCGATGGCATCACCGCCGAGCAGCTTCGGCAGGAGCACCGCAGCAAGGGCATGCCAGACGACCTGGCGAACATCCTGGAACTGGCTGGCCAGGCCGATGTGCGCATCCTCATCCTCGACGCCGACGCGCCCGTGTTGCCGGGCTTGCCGCTGGCCGAGTCCTAGCAAACACACCACGAGCCCACCTTCCTCTTTGCCCTCCATGCCAGCCCGTCTCCTTTCTAGGAGCCGGGCTGGTCCAATTTCATAGGAGCACTTTATGTTCCCCGACCTCATCTCGCCCGCACGCGACTTCGAGCATCAGCTTGGAGCCTGCGTCAACGCCATGGGCCAGGACGACGCCATCGGCCAGATCCTGGTATTCGAGCGCTTGAGTGGCACGCTGCACATGCGCCATATCGCCAGCGCCGATCTGGCCGACACCGACATTGACGACTACGAAATGGTCGTTTTCGACGGTGGCAACACCGGCGGCGACACGTGGAAGCACGTGTTCTTTCCACGTCAGCGCGAACACTACTTCGTGTACCAAGCCTGACCACCCAGCCCCTTTCGAGGGGCCTTTTCTTGTCCCGGCGCAGGAAAGCGGGTGCGGCGCGGTGCGGTTTGCTGAGCGCAGGCCGCTCACTCAAGGGCCATCCTTACCCCATGTTCGTCGGCGTTGCCGACACATGCCCAGGCAGCCAAGACCTTCAAGGCTGCAAGCGCGGGAAACCGTGCTGGTTGTTTCTTCCTACGGACGCATCGCGCCCATTCACCCACAAGGGACCTCTCCCTTGCGGGCGGGAATCCCTTGTTCTTCCTCAAGGAGATTCACATGGATCGCTCTCTCATCAAGACCCTGATGCCTTCGCTGGTCGCAGGCCATGTGCCGCGCAACGTGCGATCGTTCAAGTACCGCGTGTTCGATGATCAACCACAGTCCTCGACACTGGGCTTCGTCATTGATCCCCAGCCCTTCGACGGCAAGGTGGTAGCAGCCAGCAAAGACGCCATCGTCGTCAAGCTCAAGCCCAGCGAGTTCGCGGTACTCGATCCCAACCTGGTGACCACCGTTCCCAGCGAGGGCACCAAGGTGCATGTCCAACCCTATGCCCGTCGCCGTTTCGACGGCCTGCGTGCGGACACGCCAGAAGAGCGCACCGAGATGATGTCCGACGGCACTCCCTACACCGTCAAGACACACATCCTCGGCTCCGCGCCGGCCAAGCTGCCCATTCCCGAGCCGCAGTGCATGGAACTGGGTCAGCTCATCGAGCAGTTGGAGGAAATGCCGGCGCCCGACAGGTTCCGGCGCATCACCCACATGCTGGTCGATGCGGGCGCCCACGACTTCACCTGGGTCGATCCGAAGCCGTCCAGGATCATCGAAACGCCCCCGGCGATCAGTTTCACGGTTTCGACCGCGAAGTTCGCCGGCCAGGTGACGATCCTCTACCAGCGCGGCAGCGATACCTATGCGGTGGAGCTGCGCCGCGACGGCGAGTTGGTCGATCGGCACGACGAGGTGTACTTCGACATGCTCGGCGAAGTGCTGGAGCGGCTCATCGACGACGGACGCTGGCGTCTGATCGATGTGAGCGTGATCGGCGCGGAGACGTCCCGACGGCGCCGCGCTGTACCTGCGTGACACCACGAAAAAAACCAGGCGACATGCCCCCACAGGCTCTCCCTCCATTCGGAAGGAGGGCCTTTTTTCTGCCTGGGAGATTCATCAAAGGGAATCGCCCGGATGCCGATTGATGGCTGCCTCGCGCGCGAGGCGAGGCCATGCTGAGCCCATGCCTGCTGACGTTGTCAGCGACATGCCAGGCAACCATCGGTCTTCGAGGTTGCGGCGCAGCTCCCACTGCGTGACCGAGCCAGCTCGCACCGCATCCATCCGCGAGCGGCCACCAGTCTCTGGTGGTGGATGCTTTCGCCTTATCAACCCATCGCGGGGTTACGCACCTTTCCCCGCAGCGTGGGACTGGCGTGTCTCCGCTTCATCCCTATGGAGATTCACCATGAGCACCACGTCCAACGAGAAATCGTATTTCGACCTCCACACCTCGGGCATCGGTTACATCCAGCGTGTCCGTGAAGTGCCTGTTCGGGGCGGCCGCCGTGCGCAGCCTTTTCTGGCATGCACCATCGCCGCGCTGGTCGGTTCCGCAAAGGACCCCAGCTATCGCTATTTCGATGTCAAGGTCTCGGGTGCCGAGGCCAAGAAGCTGGTCGAGCGCTGCATCGGCGTTGACGATCCCAAGCAGCGCCCGCTGGTGCGCTTTCGCCTCGGCGACCTGTGGGGCGATGCGTACATCCGCGACAAGGGCGAGCAGAAAGGCCAAGCCGCCGCGTCCCTCAAGGCGCGACTGCTCAAGGCCGAGCCACTTGACCGAGCCGAACTGGCTTCGATCAGGCATCACGAGCTGATCACCCGCGGCATCGGCTACCTCAGCCGTCCGAAGGACGTCACGCCCAAAGATGGCGACCCGTTCCTCTCTTGCACCGTCGCCGCGCTGGCCGGGCCTGTCGATGAACCGGAGTATCGGTACTTCGACACCATCGTTACCACCCCTGAAGCCGAGCATCTGGTTCGCCGGTGCGTGCAGGCCATCGAAGGGGACTGCAAGGTGCTGATCGCCTTCCGTCTCAACGACATGAAGATCGATCCGTACATCCGCACCAAGGGTGAACGCGCTGGGGAACCGGCCGCAAGCCTGGAATCGACGCTGATCCACATCGGCCTGATCAAGATCGACGGCACCAAGGTCTATCCGACGAGCCCCGCGCAAGCCGAGACGCCGCCAGCCCAGGACGCATCCGCGTCCGAAGCCGAGGACGCCGGCCCCGCTGCCGATCAGCCTGCCGAGCCCGCCGAGCGCGAGCCCGAAGGTGAAGTCGAGAAGCAGGAGCCGGCATTGGCTGATTCGTTCTGATCGGCAAGGCCCTCGCGGGCCTTGTCGTTTTCCCAATCGCTAAGGAGAACCATCATGGCAGCCACATCGGCATCCGATAAATCGGTTTCGCCCATTGTCGTCCCCGGCCAACTCACGCTGCGCACCATTCGCGGCAAGAACGGCCCCTTCACCGTCGGTCGCCTCGCCACGCACCTCGGTACGTTCGAGGTCAAGGACCCGGAGCTGGAGCAATACCCCGAAGGCAAGTACGACGGGGAGTTCATCATCAGGTACATCTTCCCGAAGTCCTACCCGGTCGGTGGTGGCATGCGTTTCGAAATCCGCGCCAGTCTGGACGGAATGACGCTCTACGACATCGACAAACTGAGCCGTGACGAGGCACGCAGCTTCGCCACTCAGGACCTCGATCCACTTGATGAAGAGCTGGGCGAACAGCCTGCGGTAACGCCGGCCAAACCAGCCAAACCAGCCAAAACGTCCAGGCCCGCCAAGCCCGCACCTGTGCAGGCATCCGCAGACCCGCTGGTCGATACCACCCCCTTTGGTGTGGATGCGCCGACGCCCGCTACGGCGACTGCCTCCGGCAGTACCGAAGAGGGCGATGCCGCGCTGTTCGGCCTGCTGTGGCCGCTGGATGAGTCCGTGAAACTGGATTCGACCATCGACCGCCGCACCCTGCGCGCGCAGATCGCTCGCTTGAGCGAACTGGGTTATGCGCTGGACTTCAAGACGCAAGAGTGGAGCCGCCAGGCCGAACTGCAACCCGCGTAGTACGGAACGCTGCATCTGCGGTGTTCCTCACCCACCCGCCGGGGGCCTTCCCCTCGGGGGAAGCCTCCGGCTTCATTTCTCCCGGAGGCCTCTCATGGGCTGGTATTTCTCCCCCCAATCGCGGTCTGAACTGATCGCGGAACTGATCACACCGCAAGAGACCGAGCGCACCAGCGTGAAGGTCATCGCCCACGCACTGCGTGGCAACGTCCTCTGGTCTGTTACGCAAGTGACGGCCAAAGCCGACGGCGTACATCGTGATCTCGCGCCAGGTCAGTCCCTGCGCTATATCCGCTGCGATCTGCTGCAACGCAGCGGCGGCCAGTGGGGCTACAAGCCGCTGGACGAATCCATGCACCCGTACTACTACTCGTGCCCGCTGTCCTATCTGGATCTCGCACCGGAGCAATCCGCCGACTGGCGTGCAGGCGTTCGCGCCTACCACGCGCAGAGGCGCATACCCAAAGCAGCCCCGGCTACGACGCTGACGGCCTGAGCCAGGGCGTTTGCCCTACCACCCCAAGGGGCAGCACTTGCCCCAGCGGCGCTGCTGTTCCCGCTTATCCGAGGACACCACTATGCCCGCAAACCCTTCTTCCACCACGCTGTATCGCATCGACGAATGCCCGGACGTGATGGCCGACGCTTGCGTCGGCGATGACCAGGGCAATCTGATCTTCCTGTCGATCTGGGCGCGGGACACCGCCGTCCAGCAGTTCCTTGCTCGCCTGACCCTCGGGCGTGACGAGCAAGGCCTGGAGCAGTTCCACGTCATCACCGACCAGGGCGGCAGCGTCCCGGTGTTCGTCGGCAACGTCGATCGCCTGGAAAAGCGCATGACCCGCGCCTACCGGCGAACGCTGTTCGGTTCGCTGTCCAACGTGTGGCTGTTCGATCGGCGCTGCGTCAAGCCCGACAAGGCCAACGCCAGCGCACTGGCATTGCTGCCCCGCGATAGCGACCACCGGCTTGACCGCCTGTGGACGTTGGTGCAGGACACCTGCCCACTGCCATTGCTCGACCACTGGCGCGAAACCGTGCTGGAACTGCTGCAAAGCCGCGAGATGCTGACCCGCCTGCCGTTCGCCCTCGGGCCTTTGGTGGGCCATCGGCTCGCCATCGACGTGCCGGCGCTGACCCAGGCGCTCGGCTCGCTGATCCGCAGTGACGTGCTCACCGCCTATCCCTATCCGGCCAAGATTTGGACGCCGGAAACGGTAGCGGCTTGACCCACCTGCGCAGGCACGCCAAGGCGTGCCTGCGCCAATCATCCCCGCCAACCAGGAGACTTCCATGGCTCTCATGTTCCCGCGGCTCGCCCGCAATTTCGTGAAAAACGGGTACTTCCCGACCGACGAACCCACGCTCGAAAGAGCGCTCAACGCATTGATGCCCAGTAACTCTGAATCCAATGGGCCGATGTGCATCCTCGATCCCTGCGCCGGCGAAGGCGTGGCAATCGCTGAAGCGGCTCATGCCCTGGGGCGCGAGCATGCCAAGGCGTTCGCCGTCGAGTTCGACGCAGAGCGGGCGCGCCATGCCCGTGGTCTGGTCGATCACTGTCTGCACGCGGACCTGATGGACACGATGATCTCCAAGCAGTCCTTCGGTCTGCTCTGGCTCAATCCGCCGTATGGCGACCTGTCCAAGGACGTCAACGGCAACATTGGCTATCAAGGTCAGGGCCGAGCCCGCCTCGAAAAGCTGTTCTACCAGCGCACGCTGCCCCTGTTGCAGTACGGCGGCGTGCTGGTCTTCATCGTCCCCGGCTACGTGCTCGATGCCGAGCTGGTCGGCTGGCTGACACGCCACTACACCGACCTGCGGATCTATCGAGCGGTGGAAACGCAGTTTAAGCAGGTGGTGATCTTCGGGCGACGGGTGCGTCAGCGTGAGCAGACACCCGATGCCGTCAAGGCCGTGCGCAGTCTGTTGCTGCAGATTGGGCTTGGCGAAATCGAAGCCGAGGAGCTGCCGAGCGAATGGCCGTTCCTGCCGTACATCGTCCCCGCCAGCCCGGCGGAGCCGGGGCATTTCTTCCGCGTGACGATGGAGCCGGAGCAGTTCGCCGATGAGGTTGGCAGACTGCAAGGCCTCTGGCCGTCGCGGGATACGCAGTTGGGGGCCGCGCAGCAGACGCTACGTCCACCGGCGCGGGCCTTGTCCCACTGGCATCTCGCCCTGGCTCTGGCCGCAGGCGCGATCTCGGGAGTCGTGCAATCCAAGACGGGGCGCGTGCTCGTCGTCAAAGGTGACACCCACAAGGACAAGACGCTCCAGCGGGAATTCACCGAGCGCGAAGACGGCTCGATCGCCGAGACGCGCATCCTCACCGACAAGTTTGTTCCCGTCATCCGCGCGTGGGACATGACGCCTGATTCCCCGACACGGGGCGAGGTGTTGACCATTCGCTGATTGTTTTTCACCGCCGACGGTTCGCCGTCGATTTTTCCACCTACCGGGGTCCAGTCGCCCCGATGGGGTGCCGTGGCCCCTCCATATCCAGGAGCCTTCCATGGCAGCCCAAGCACTTTCCATCAGCCAAACACCGAGCCTGCGCTTCTCGCCAGGCCAGGTGGTCATGACCTGCGGCGTCGATGACCTGGTCCGACAGGGCCGGCTCAACCCGACTCCCTACCTGCGTCGCCACCTCGGCGGCGATTGGGGCGACCTCGACGACAGCGACAGGCGGCAGAACGATGCCGCGCTGAAGTCCGGCGAGGATCGTCTGTTTTCTTCTTACGAGGTCACACCCGGCCTGAAGATTTGGATCATCACCGAATGGGATCGCAGCGTCACCACGCTGTTGCTGCCCAACGAGTACTGACCGCGAGTTGTCACCGCAGGCCAAGGAGTGCCTGTACTGTCCAACCACCGACGGTTCGCCGTCTCTCTTCCCACCACGGGGCATGTCATCGCCCCGCTGGGGTGGTGCATGCCCCATTCTTTTTATGGAGCATCACCATGCCCGTTGATCTCGACACCACCGCCAGCAATGCAGCGCCCGTACCGGGCGAACTGCTCGAAGCGGAATCATCCCCTCTGACCCTGAGCCTTCAGGATTTTGTCGGCGAGTTCGGCGACGAACTGCTTGATTCTCTCAACCGCGCCAACCCGCCGGTCTATACCGGCCAAGCGCAAGCACAGCGGCAACTCGTCGTTGCCAGCCTCAAGCGCAAGCTGTTCCAGGCCCAGGCCGACGTTGTCCATGCTGCCGCCGAGCTGCTGGTCGATCAAGGCGAACGCGCTGCGATCGTCAATGGCGAAATGGGCTGCGGCAAAACGACCGTCGGCATCGCCACGGCCGCGGTGCTCAACGCCGAAGGCTACCGCCGCACGCTGGTACTTTCGCCTCCCCACCTGGTCTACAAGTGGCGGCGCGAGATCCAGGAGACGGTGGCCGGCGCCAAGGTCTGGGTGCTCAATGGCCCGGATACGCTGGTCAAGCTCATCAAGCTGCGCGAGCAGTTGGGTGTGCAGCCCACGGGCCAGGAGTTTTTCGTCCTGGGGCGCGTGCGGATGCGGATGGGGTTCCACTGGAAGCCGGTCTTCACCCAGCGGCGCACCCGCCACGGCGACGTGGCAGCATGCCCGAACTGCGGCACGGTCATTACGGACCTCGACGGCGAACCGGTCAACCCGATCTCGCTCGAAGCCGAGGAGTCCCGCAGGAAGTGCAGCCACTGCGCCGCGCCCCTGTGGACGCTGATCCGCCCGCGTAGTCTGTCCGGCAGTGACCAGTCCTCTGTCGTCCTCAAAGCCTTGAAGCGCATCCCGACCATCGGGGAAGTCACCGCGCAGAAGTTGATGCAGAAGTTTGGTGACGGCTTCCTGGCCTCGATGCTGGGTGACAACATCCACGAGTTCATCAACCTGATGGACGGCAATGGCGAGCTGGTGTTTTCCGACCGTCAGGCCACGCGCATGGAACGTGCGATGGCCAACATGGAGTTTGGCTTTGGCGAGGGCGGCTACCAACCGTCCGAGTTCATCAAACGCTACCTGCCGCAAGGCACGTTCGACCTGCTCATCGCCGACGAGGCGCACGAGTACAAGAACGGTGGCAGTGCCCAGGGCCAGGCCATGGGCGTGCTGGCGGCGAAGGCTCGCAAGACCTTGCTGCTGACCGGCACGCTGATGGGCGGCTACGGCGATGATCTGTTCTACCTGCTGTTCCGGGCACTGCCAGGGCGGATGATCGAAGACGGCTACCGCCCGACCACGAGCGGCAGCATGACCTCGGCTGCGATGGCGTTCATGCGCGATCACGGCGTCCTCAAGGACATCTACTCCGAGAGCGCCGGCACGGCGCACAAGACGGCCAAGGGCACCAAGGTATCGGTGCGCACGGTCAAGGCTCCCGGCTTCGGCCCGAAAGGGGTCTTGCGTTGCATCCTGCCGTTCACCATATTTCTCAAGCTCAAGGACATCGGTGGCAACGTCCTGCCACCGTATGACGAGGAGTTTCGTGAAGTCCAGATGGACGTGGCGCAAGCTGCGGCCTACCGCGATTTGGCGGGTCGGCTGACCGCAGAGCTGAAACAGGCTCTGGCGCGACGCGATACGACCTTGCTGGGGGTGGTGCTCAACGTGCTGCTGGCCTGGCCGGATTGCTGCTTCCGGTCGGAGACCGTGGTGCATCCACGCACGCGCAACACCTTGGCGTTTGTCCCGGCTCAGTTCAATGAGTTCGAGATCAGCCCCAAGGAGCGTGAGCTGATCGAGATCTGCAGGCAGGAGAAGACACAGGGCCGCAAGGTTCTGGCCTACACGGTCTATACCGGCACGCGCGATACCACGTCGCGCCTGAAGGGGCTGCTGGAGCAGGAAGGCTTCAAGGTGGCGGTGCTGCGCGCAAGCGTGGATGCCAGCCGCAGAGAAGACTGGATCGCCGAGCAACTGGACCGTGGCATCGACGTGCTCGTCACCAATCCCGAGCTGGTCAAGACGGGGCTGGACCTGCTGGAGTTCCCGACGATTGTGTTCATGCAAAGTGGCTACAACGTGTACTCGCTCCAACAGGCAGCACGCCGCTCCTGGCGCATCGGGCAGAAGCAACCCGTGCGCGTGATCTACCTCGGCTATGCCGGTTCCTCGCAGATGACCTGCCTGGAACTGATGGCCAAGAAGATCATGGTCTCGCAGTCCACCTCGGGCGATGTGCCCGAATCGGGGCTGGATGTCCTGAACCAGGACGGTGATTCCGTCGAAGTGGCGCTGGCCCGGCAATTGGTCACCGCCTGATTTCCACGCCACAAGCCGGCCTAGCGCCGCCGGCTTTCTGTTCTTCCCACCTTGCAGCCCCGTCCGCGTTCTTCGTGGGCGGGGCTGCGTTTTTCTCTCATTCCAAAGTGTTCCCGTGAAGGCCGAGCGCTTGCCCAAGGCAGCAAACCGGGCACCACCCAGTTCGCATTCCTGGCTGACCGCACGGCATCGCGCCGCCAATGTATCGGCATCGCAACAGAAGAGCCGATGCCATGCCCGCCATCCATGTATCCCGGCGTCTGGTCGGCGCTGGTCTCCTGGCCGCTGCCCTGGCCAGCGGCTGCGCCACCACGACCGCGCCACTGGCACCAGACGCCATAGAGGAAATCGCCTCCGTTCCCCAACCCGAGGCACCCGAGTTCATTCCCGTCGTGCGCTATGGCCGCTACACGCTGGTTGAGCTGGCACCCTCGGCAGCGCAGCGTGACTTGCTGTTGCAGACCATCGATGTGTCCATGCCGGAGGATGCCCGTGCCACGGTGGGCGATGGCCTGCGGCATGTGCTCAAACGCAGTGGTTACCAGCTTTGCGAGATGGCCCACGCCGTGACCGAGTTGTATGCGCTGCCGCTGCCGGCGGCGCACCTGCATCTTGGCCCCATGACCTTGCGCGATGCGCTGCTTACCCTGGCTGGCCCGGCCTGGGAACTGCACGCGAATGACCGGGCACGGCAGATTTGCTTTGAGCAGGCTGGAGGCAGTGCGACCGCCGAGCACGAACACGAACCGCCTGCTGCCGAGGCGGTGCAGACGTTTCCGCTGATGCCTTCGGTTTCGGGAGGCCAGCCATGAATGCCGCGCAGTCTCCCCGTCGCCCGATCACCGCCATGATGTTGCAGAGCCTGATGTGGCTCTGGCTGATCGGCCTCAGCGTTTTCGTCGCTCTCGGCTACCAGGCGGTGAACGAGCAGGTCGACCAGGAGCTGCTTAATTCCCGCCTGCAACGTCTCGAAGCGCAGGCGGTAGGTCTGGCCGAGGCCATTGAGGCCATCCAGCAGCGTCCAACCGTCGCAACGGCGGCAGACCTTAAAGACACCCGCGAACTCCTGGAAGCACGCGCTGCCCAGGTCGAGACAACGCTGAGCGGCTATGCCGCTGCTGACGACCTTCAGGCGCTGCGCACGGAGGTCGAGCAAATCAAGACGCGCCAGACCGTTGCGCGCACCGCAGCACCCGCTCAGCCGCGCACACCGCGCAGGCCTAACGCCAAGCCGGAACCGCTGCCACTGCCGTTCCGCATCGTCGGCGCCGAACTTCGCGCCGGCCAGCGCAGCCTGTCCGTCGCGCCGAGCAGCGGGGACTTCACGCCCGACCAGCTTGAGGTACTGCTGCCCGGCGATTCGCTCGGCCCATGGCGCTTTCAGGCGGTCGAGGGCAACTCCGCCGTGTTTCAGGCCGGCGACCAGACCCGTCGCGTGGCGATCCCTTGAGCTGAGGACATGACATGAAGCCTGCCATTATCCTTTCCGCGCTTCTGCTGGTGTCTGCCCAGTTGTCCGCTTGGGCGCAGCAACCGACCACGGCCCCCGCCGGCAATGCCCAGAGCCAGGAGCGTCCGCTGGTCACTCGCGCCTTGGACGACCGGGTGGCAAGCGACTGGGGCTTGCAACCGCAGGAGTGGGCGCGCTATCGCGAACTGATGGATGGGCCGCTGGGTATCTACTCACCCAACCTGGACCCGCTGTCCGCCCTGGGCATCGAGGCGCGCACCGACGAGGAACGGCTCCGCTACGCAGAGCTGCAGGTACAGATCGAGGCACGCCGTGTCGAGAAGCTGCTCGCCTACCAGCGTGCCTACGACGAGGCCTGGCAGCGCCTGAATCCCGGCATGCAGCGGGTGAACCTGCCTGACGACAAGCCCGACACCGGCACAAGCGCCAATCCCTTGCGCGGTTCAGGCCGCACGGCAGTGTTCATCAAGGACGGCTGCGCGGCCTGCGGGCAGCTCGTGCAGCGCCTGCAATCCTCTGGTACCGAGTTCGACCTGTACATGGTCGGCAGCCGCCAGGACGACACACGTATCCGCGACTGGGCCAAGCGGGCGAACGTCGATCCGGCGCGCGTGCGCAGCGGTGGCATCACGCTCAACCATGATGGCGGGCGGTGGCTGTCGCTGAGCTTGCCCGGAGACCTTCCTGCGGTCGTGCGCGAGGTGAACGGTCAATGGCAGCGCCAGCCATAGTGGCCACCTCCGTTTCGCAGTGCTTGCGCGCACTGGTGATCGCGGCGGGCCTGTGCGCCTGCGCCGCCCATGCCCAGGAGCTTCCGCCACCGGCTTACCAGCTTGCCGCACAGCGCGCAGGCATCCCCTCGACGGTGCTCTACGCCGTAGCCTTGCAAGAGAGCGGCATCCGACGCAATGGACGCATCGTCCCGTGGCCGTGGTCGCTCAACGTCGCTGGCCAGTCGCGTCGTTACGCAACACGCGCCGACGCCTGCGCCGGTTTGCAGCAGGCGATGCGCGCCACGCCGCACACGCGCATCGACGCGGGCCTTGGCCAGATCAACCTCGGCTACCACCAACAGCGCTACGCCAGCGCGTGCGACCTGCTCGACCCGTACCGCAATCTTTCCATCGCCGCTGAAATCCTGAAAGAGCAGCACACCACTGGCGAGGACTGGTTGCTGGCAATCGGTCGCTACCACCGTCCTGCGGGCGGAGAACCTGCCGCCCGTTACAGGCGGAGCGTGTCGCGCCACCTTGCCCGTGTGCAGGGCACGCACCCAACCACCGCGGCCCTCGCTGCGCGCCAGGAGACATCCCCATGACGAACCTCCCTCTGAGCAACTTCACGCTGAAGGGTCTGCTCGTGCTGCTGGCGGCTCTGCCGCTGGCCTCGCGTGCCGGCGAGCCGCTGATCGTGGTCGAAGACCGTGGCGGCGCGTCGGCGCTGCCGTACTACGAGGCTCTGAACCTTCAGCCGCGCGCCGATGCGCCGGCCCGACCGCCCATCCCAATGCTCCCGGTGCCCGCCACGCCCATGGACGAGGCCGCGATGTTGCCGGTGCGCAGTGCCAAGCTCACACCTGGCACCGTCGCGCGGCGGGTGATAGAGGCGCCGGGCCTGCGGCCCTTTGTGGTCATCGGCGACGACGAGGCGTCCCGCGCCTGGCTTCGTCGTCAGGCGGCCTCGCTGCGCCAGCGCGGCGCGGTGGGCCTGGTGGTTAACGTCGAGACCGTGCAGGGCCTGGCACGGCTGCGCGCCCTGGTGCCGGGCGTAGCCCTCGCGCCTGTGGCCGGTGACGACCTGGCCGAGCGCCTGGCTCTGCGACATTACCCGGTGCTGATCACAGCCACCGGCATCGAGCAATGAAGCCATGTCGGGGAAACAGCCGGTCGAGGTTTTGCTGCGCCCAGCGGTGGAGTTCTATACCGTCGCGGCGTGTGCAGGCGCCGCGTTTCTGTCCCTGGTGGCCCCGTGGTCGCTCGCGCTGAGTCCGGCCATGGGCGTCGGCAGTGCGCTGGCGTTCTGCGCCTACGGTGCCATCCGCTACCGCGATGCCCGCGTCATCCTGCGCTACCGGCGCAACATTCGCCGCTTGCCGCGCTACGTGATGACCAGCAAGGACGTACCGGTCAGCCAGCAGCGTCTGTTCGTGGGGCGCGGGTTTCTGTGGGAGCAGAAACACACCCATCGGCTCATGCAGACGTACCGACCGGAATTTCGCCGCTACGTCGAGTTGACGCCGGCCTACCGGCTGGCGCGCAGGCTGGAGGAACGGCTGGAGTTCGCGCCGTTCCCGCTGTCTCGGCTGCCCGCGCTCACGGGCTGGGATGTGTCTTTCAACCCGGTGCGCCCGCTGCCGCCTGTGGGCGGCCTGCCGCGCCTGCACGGCATCGAACCCGATGAGGTGGACGTCAGCCTGCCGCTGGGTGAGCGCGTCGGGCATTCGCTGGTGCTGGGCACCACGCGCGTGGGCAAGACGCGGTTGGCCGAGTTGTTTGTGACCCAGGACATTCGGCGCAAGAACGCCGACGGCGAGCACGAGGTCGTCATCGTCATAGACCCCAAGGGCGATGCCGATCTTTTGAAGCGGGTGTACGTCGAGGCCAAACGCGCGGGTCGTGAGGGTGAGTTCTATGTCTTCCATTTGGGCTGGCCCGACATTTCCGCGCGCTACAACGCTGTGGGCCGCTTTGGGCGCATCAGCGAGGTGGCCACCCGTGTTGCAGGGCAGCTCTCCGGGGAAGGCAACAGCGCGGCATTTCGCGAGTTTGCGTGGCGCTTCGTCAATATCATCGCCCGCGCCCTGGTGGAACTGGGCCAGCGCCCGGACTACATGCTGATCCAGCGCCACGTCATCAACATCGACGCGCTGTTCATCGAGTACGCCCAGCACTACTTCGCCAAGACCGAGCCCAAGGCCTGGGAGGTGATCGTCCAGATCGAGGCCAAGCTCAACGAGAAGAACATCCCGCGCAACATGATTGGGCGCGAGAAGCGCGTGGTGGCGCTGGAGCAGTACCTCTCCCAGGCCCGTAACTATGACCCGGTGCTCGACGGCCTGCGCTCGGCGGTTCGCTACGACAAGACGTATTTCGACAAGATCGTCGCATCGCTGCTGCCGCTGCTGGAGAAACTCACCAGCGGGAAGATTTCCCAGCTTCTGGCGCCGAACTATTCCGACCTGGCCGACCCCCGCCCGATCTTCGATTGGATGCAGGTCATCCGAAAGCGCGCCGTCGTCTATGTGGGCCTGGACGCGCTATCCGATGCCGAGGTCGCCGCAGCGGTCGGCAACTCGATGTTCAGCGATCTCGTTTCGGTGGCAGGCCATATCTACAAGCACGGGATCGATGACGGCCTGCCGGGCGCATCGGCTGGCACGCGCGTGCCGATCAACGTCCACGCGGATGAATTCAATGAACTCATGGGTGACGAGTTCGTGCCGCTGATCAACAAAGGCGGCGGCGCCGGTCTGCAAGTCACCGCGTACACCCAGACCCTTTCGGACATCGAGGCTCGCATCGGCAACCGCGCGAAGGCCGGTCAGGTGATCGGCAACTTCAACAACCTGTTCATGCTGCGCGTGCGCGAGACGGCCACCGCTGAACTGCTGACCCGGCAATTGCCGAAGGTCGAGGTCTATACGACCACCATCGTCTCCGGCGCGACCGACAGCTCCGACATCCGCGGGGCGACGGATTTCACCAGCAACACGCAGGACCGCATCAGCATGTCCAGCGTGCCGATGATCGAGCCGTCGCACGTCGTCGCCTTACCCAAGGGTCAGTGTTTCGCGTTGTTGCAGGGCGGCCAGCTTTGGAAGGTTCGCATGCCGCTGCCGGCACCGGACCCCGATGAGGTCATGCCGCAGGATCTGCAACAACTCGCGGGCTACATGCGCCAGAGCTACAGTGAGGCCACGCAGTGGTGGGAGTTCACCAGTTCCCCGGTCTTGCAGGACACGGCCTTGCCCGATGACCTGCTCGATGAGGTGGCCACCGCCGACGCTCCTGCCTCCGGCACGGGCGATATGGCCAGAGACGAGGCCGCACCATGAGCGATGCCGCCGGCACCACACGAAGGGAGCAAGGCCGCCGCCAGGGTCTGGTCATCGGCACGATCACGCTGCCTTTTCGGCTGCTTGGGGTACTGATCGGCTCGCTGCTGTTCTCCATCGTCATGGAGTGCGTGGGCATGCACTTGTTCTGGAAGGATCAAAGCTGGCGGCACTCCCAGCAGATGCTGCAGTACGAGCTGGGGCACCTGTCTAGCCATTTCACGCGCAGCGTGATCGTGCAGGAGCCGGGGCGCACAGCGCACGAGTTGGTAGATACCGGCTACGAATGGGTGTTCGTGCGTTCGGGGCTGCTGGAGCGCATGAGCCAGACCGCCGAGCGCGCCCGTGCGTCGAGCCAGGGCCAGACGCGCAACTTCCGCTATTTCATCAGCCAAGTCTATGTTTGGACCGAGAGCTACCTGATTGCGGCAGCGTTCACGACGCTGACCTTTCTCGTGCGTCTGTTGGTCCTGGTGCTCACCCTGCCACTGATCTTCACGGCGGCATTCGTAGGTCTGATCGATGGCCTGGTGCGCCGTGACGTGCGGCGCTTCGGCGCGGGCCGGGAATCCGGCTTCATCTACCACCGCGCAAAGGCGAGCCTGATGCCGCTGGCCGTGCTGCCTTGGGTGACGTACCTGGCGCTGCCGGTATCGGTGCATCCGCTGCTGATCCTGCTGCCGAGCACCGCCTTGCTTGGACTGGGTATATCCCTGACTGCGGGGAGCTTCAAAAAGTACCTCTAGCTATATTGTGCTGAACGCCCCGTCATCATCTGGACCACCATAACGCTGTAGTCGCACTGCGCACTCAATCAATACGATCCGTGCGAGGTAGGCTGCATACTGCCGCTCTGCCGCGAATGATTCCAGTCTGTCGTAGTGCGTGCCATGCAGTATCTGCGATCGACCATGGTCATAGATGTCCTTGACCAATTGCTTCAGCGTGCGAGGACGGTTGCCTCGTATTACCTGCGTGTCGTCACTCGTTCCGGTCAGATGCACGACCATTTTACAGATACCGCCGTTCCTGCCGCCGCAGCTCAGTACATCCAGGCAGGTTCCGAGCTTCGCCAACGCTATAGCATCGCTTAACTCACGGTTTCCTTCGCCGAACCAATCCAGCGCAGTAGCCCATCGATTGGCAAGCTTGGGATGCGGGTGACTCGATGGATCAAGCAGCCCATCAAGGATCGCCGCGAATGCCGGAAGAATAGATGTCATGTCATCCAACGCTTGCCTTACTCGTTCAGGAGGTTGCGAAGGAATCCGCTTCCCGAGCGAGCTTCCAGGCAACCACAGAAACCCTTTGGTTTCGACCAGGCGATCGCTACCCGCAGGCGGTAGGCGCTCGTCTTGAAGCGCCTGTTGCAGGAAGCACTCGGGGGCTCCAAAGCCCAGAGAGATAGCGTCAAGCGCTGTCTTGCCAACCAATCTCGCCAGCTTGCGTGAGAATTCACGCTCATAGCCACGGACTGTTACCTTGACCAAGGCTGGACATCCGACTATCGCACTGTAGACGGCGTTGGCCAGCCCTTCGATGGAGGAGCCATCATTGGCCTTCTGCAAGGCATCCTTGAGAATTTCCTTCCAGCGGTGGTTCGCCTCTGGTTGGTTCAGATAGTGATCCTTTCCCTGCTGAGGGAAATCTACAGAATCTATCCAGTCCGACCTATTCAAGAATGTCACCGGGCCGAGGGAGAACGGAGACTTCCTCTCCATGCCCAGGGTCCAGGCAGGGAAATAGTGCGTGTGTTCGTTGGTGATGCTTGCGAGTCGTTCCTCGATAAGCAATTTCAGTTTGGGAAGCAGCCCGCCCTGATCGCATTCATCAAACCCCGAAAGCTCACCCGAGGCGTGCATATCGGCAACGGCTTGGCGGGCAATTTTCTGAAAGGCCTCGGGTTCGATCTTCACTGAGTTCAGAGTCCGATTCTGATGGAGGGTGCTGGAGAACTGCCCAAGCGCCTCTCTTGCCTTCTTGGTGAAGTACCGCTGCATACCGTTCTCAGCGGTGATGAAATCAGGAATGCCGGCCTCTTCGGACCATGGAGTGGCCCCCTTGTGCACGCGATCTAACTCATCCACCAGAGCTTTCAGCTCGGTCTTTAGCCCCATAAATTCCTCCTCGATCTACTTCTGACCGCAGGATAGCCCAGGCTGACACCAACAGCCTCGGCATCCATCAATCCGGTCATCCGCGGGTTCCTATTGTTTGCGGCCTAAAGCAGCCCTGATCTCCACGATCGAGCCATTGCTGATCACACAGGAATGGCGCGATGGTGGCTTCAACCTGGCTGCGTGCCGCGCATCGCGGCGTGCCCACTTTTCTCGTGACGGCCCTCCTGCTGGGCCAGTCCCCGATGGCGTTGGCCGAGCCCCCCGCGCAGCGTCAGGAATTGGTCGCGGCGCTGCGCCAGCTCGACGCGCTGGAGCGCACCGTCGCCGACAGCGCCGCGCATGCTCCCGTCCAGCCGGGCGAGCGCTACCACTTCGATTACCCGCGGCTGCTGGCTGACCTAGCGCGCGTGCGCGCCGGCATCCAGGCGCACCTCTCTCCTTCGCGTGCTCAGCCGCGCGACCCCGCCGAGCTGGCCGGCGACTACCGCACCGAGCGGGCCGTCGAGCCATCGCCGACGACCGCGGAGGCCAAGCCATGAACGGCGCCCAAGTCTCGGCATTTCAAGCCAACAGCGGCATCGCGCCTTCCGCGATGGCGACCGTCCTGGTCGGCGTCGTGTTCGCGGTCCTGCTCGTCTGGGGCGTCTGGGCCATCCGAACGGCTTACGTAGGGTGGTCCGAGAGCCGCCTCAACCAGCGCCAGTTCCTCGGCGTCTGCATCCGCTTCGTCGCGATGTACCTCGTCCTGAGTTTCTTCCTCCTCTCCTGACCTGAAAGGCCTGACCATGCAAAACCGCATCCTCACTTCCCGTTTTGTCCAGCGCACCACCGTGGCTCTGGGCGCCGCCGCGCTGCCGGCGCTGTCGTTCGCGCAAGGCCTGCCGCAGTTGGAGAACCCGACCCGGGGCGCCGGCAGCGGCATCATGGAGACGATCAGGAACTACGGCTACGACATCATCATGCTCGTGGCCCTGCTGGTTGTGGCGTCGATGTTCATTGGCGTGTGCTACCACGCCTACGGCACCTACGCGGAAATCCACACTGGTCGCAAAACCTGGGGCCAATTCGGCCTCACGGTCGCCATCGGCGCGGTGCTGCTCGTGATCGGCATTTGGCTGCTCACCGAAGCCACCGGCATCCTGTAAGGCGAGGCCGGTATGTCCGAGCAGCAGCACGTCCGTGCTGACGGGACGGTCACGTTCCTTCCGCACCGGCTCAACCGCCATCCCGTTGTCGTGCGCGGCCTCACCGCCGACGAGCTGTGGATCTGCTGCGGCCTGTCCGGTGCCGCCGGCCTGCTGGTCGGTGCGCCGCTGTCCTGGGTGTTCCGCACGATCGCGCTCGCGCCCACGTTCGTCGTGCTGGGCGTGGCCTTCGGCGTGTTCATCGGGGGCGGCATCCTGCGTCGCCTCAAGCGTGGGCGTCCCGACACCTGGCTGTATCGGCAACTCCAGTGGCGCATCGCCACGCGCTATCCGCTGGTGGCGGGCTGGGTGGGCGGCCATGTGCTGATCTCACGCTCCGGCTTCTGGACCACCCGAAGGTCTGCTGCAAGGGGGGCACGATGAGCCGCTTCAAGAACGAGATCACCCATCTGCAGGCGCACATCAAGACGCTTCGCCTGGGTGCTGGCGCGCTGGTCATCGTCGCCCTGGTGATGGGCGGCGGCTGGTGGAGCGCTCCGCGCGACCTGACCATCCACGTCCCGCCTGATCTGCGCTCCGGCAGTACCCGCAAGTGGTGGGAAGTGCCGCCCGAATCGGTCTATGCGTTCACGTTCTACGTGTTTCAGACCCTCCACCGTTGGCCCACGAATGGCGAAGAGGACTACGCACGCAACCTTCACACACTCTCGCCGTATCTCACGCCGTCCTGCCAGGCTTTCCTGCGAGCCGACTACGACTACCGCCGCAGCACGGGTGAGTTGCGCCAGCGCGTGCGCGGCATCTACGAAATCCCGGGCCGTGGCTACGGCGACGACCCTACGACGCGCGTGCGCGTGGTCTCCGACCGCGACTGGGTGGTGACACTGGACATCAGCGCCGACGAGTACTACGGCGCGGAACAGGTCAAGCGCGCCCTGGTGCGCTACCCCATCAAGGTCACGCGCGTGGACATCGATCCCGCCCGCAACCCGTTCGGCCTGGTACTCGACTGCTACGAAGGGGCGCCGCAGCGCATCGGCGCCCCGGAGCCGACGCGCCCGGCGCCCGGTGGTTTGGCTCCGCAAGCGCCCCAAGGAGAAACCCCATGAAGCATCCTGTACTCGCACTGCTGGGGCTGCTGGTCGTAGTCGCAGCACCTGTCGCCCATGCGGTGGAGATCCTGCGCTGGGAACGTCTGCCGCTGGCCGTGCCGTTGCGTGTCGGCCAGGAGCGCATCGTGTTCATCGACAGGAACGTCCGCGTGGGCGTGCCTGCCGGCGTGGGCGAACGTCTGCGCGTGCAGAGCGCGGGCGGTGCGGTGTACCTGCGCGCCAGTGCGCCGATCGAACCAACACGGCTGCAACTGCAGGACGCCGACACGGGCGCATTGATCCTGCTGGACATCGCCGCCGAGCCGGCCAAGGACGGCGAAGCCGAGCTGGAGCCGGTGCGCATCGTCGAGGGCAACAGCACCCCGGCGCGCTATGGCGATCAGCCGGAGGGTGCCGACGCGCCCCCGGCGCACACCCAGAATCAGGCAGGCGCGCGGACGGCGCGGCGCGAAACCCCGGTCTCGGTCGCGCTGACGCGCTTCGCCGCGCAGAACCTCTATGCGCCGCTGCGTACGGTCGAGGCGCTGCCGGGTGTCATGCGGGTCAATCTGCGCCGCGACATGGACCTGACCACGCTGATGCCGACGCTGCCGGTGCGCGCGGTCGCGCTCGCGTCGTGGCGGCTGGAAGACCAGTGGGTCACCGCCGTGCGTCTCACCAACGGCAGCAGCGGCTGGATCACCCTCGACCCGCGTGTGCTGCAAGGCGATTTCCTCACGGCCAGCTTCCAGCACGAGGCGCTGGGTCCACGCGGAACGCCCGAGGACACCACCGTTCTGTACCTGGTGACGCGCGGGCGTGGCCTCGCGCAGTCGCTGCTGCCCGCTATCCACCGCTTCGACCCGGCTGCGCATCTGCCGCAGCCGCAAATCGAGACACGGGACAACGAGGCCGCGGATGGCAAGGAGACTCGCCATGCGCAGTAACGGACTCCTGAAGTGGCTGATGATCCCCGTGGCCCTGTTGGTGCTGTTCGTCGCCATCCGGCTGTTCTCCGGTGGGAGCACGTCGACACAGCCCGCAGCCGATGCCGGCGCCCAGCTCACGCCCGAGGAGATGAAGGCGCTGGGCATCGAGGGCGATACCCCCCGCGATACCGTGGCGACCCTGGTGGCGCAGGTGAAGCAATTGCGCACCGAGCTTCAGACCACGCTCTTGGACAACAAGTCTCAGCGCGAAGAGAACCAGCGCCTGCGCCAGCGCGAGAACGCCATCGACCAGCGCATCAATTCGGCGCTGGAGACCGAGCGCTCCAACCTGCGCCGCGACCAGCAGCAGGCAGCCAGCGAGCGCCAGCAGACCGAGGGACTGCTCGCCGACCTGCAGCGGCGCCTGGAAGGCATCGGCGGGCGCGGCGGCGGCCACGCCGATCTACCCGTGGGCCTGGGGCTGCGTAACGGCGACGAGGCAGGCATGGAAGGCGGCGTGCGCTGGGTCGAGCCGGACGACGCGAAGCCCACTGATGGGCGTAACGGCAGTCGTGGCACGGGTGGCGGCATGAGCTTTCCGACGAGCTTCGGCCCCGCGCAGAGCACGCTGGAAACCACGGCACAAACCGTGGCGAACGCGGGCGCCCGCGCCGCAGGCGTCAAGAGCGCCAAGCCGGTCTATACGGTGCCGACCAACTCGACGCTGATGGGATCGGTGGCAATGACGGCGCTGATCGGCCGCGTGCCGATCGACGGTACGGTCAACGATCCGTATCCGTTCAAAGTCCTGGTCGGTCCCGACAACCTCACGGCAAACGGAATTGACATTCCCGACGTGGCGGGCGCCGTGTTTTCCGGCACGGCCTCGGGTGACTGGACGCTCTCTTGCGTGCGCGGCCAGGTGCGCAGCATCACCTTTGTGTTCCATGACGGGACCATTCGGACGATTCCCGAAGACCGCGAGGGCAACCAGCAGAACAACCAGCAGCGCGACGGCCTGGGCTGGATCAGCGACCCCTATGGCATTCCCTGCGTCAGCGGAGAGCGGCGCAGCAACGCCCAGCAGTACCTCGGCTCACAGGCGCTGATCACCGCGGCGGGTGCCGGCGTCGCCTCGCTCATCGACAGCGACAGCGGTCAGATGTCCTACGTGGGCGCCGATGGCTCCATCGGAAGCGTCGGCATCTCGGGCAACGAAGCCGTGGGCCGCATCCTGGCCGGCGGCGTTCGGGACATGGCCGATTGGGTGAACAAGTTGTACGGCCAGGCCTTCGCCGCCGTCTATGTCCAACCCGGCGCAAAGGTCGCCGTCCACCTCGAAAAGCCGCTCGCCATCGATTTCGATCCCGAAGGTCGCAAGGTCGATCACCGTGCAGGAGAAAGCCATGCTCTCGAACTTGAATAAGGGCCTGGCGCTGGCCCTTGCCGTCGCGGTGCTCGGCGGCTGCGCCACCAGCAAGGAAAAGCTGCTGCCCCACGGCGACAGCACGATGATGGACATCTGGCAGCAGAACGCCGGTGACGGCGGCGGTGGCGCCGGCCAGGTGGCACGCAGGCAATTGCTCGACGCGCGCCAGAGCCTGCGCCGGCCGCTGACCGAGATGGATGTACAGGCCGCGCCCGCCGAGCAGATGCGCTACACGCGCACAGCGCGCAACGAGGTCTATCGCCAGTTCCAGCGCCTGCCGAATCCCGACCTGGTGATGTACGTGTACCCGCACCTGGCAGGCACGGACCCGGTGCCCGTGCCGGGCTATACGACGGTTTTTCCCTTGTACCAGCGCGTGCAGTACGCCATGCCCGGCGAGCGCGTGGAGGACTACTGATGCGCTGGAAACTCCCCTGGCCGAAGCTGACTGCATCCGACGCAGACGATGACGAGCAGCCGGACGGCTGGCAGCGCCACGTCGAGGCCCTGCGTCAGGCCGGCATCCCCGAACCCGGCACGGCGGTCCATGGCCACAGGCCGGCGACCGTGGCCGACGAGCAGGCGCTGTACGACGTTGCGCCGTCGTTCGCGGAATTCCTGCCCTGGGTGGAGTTCCTGCCCCAGTCGAAGTCGATGCTGCTGGAAGACGGGCAATCGGTCGCGGCGTTCTACGAGCTGGTGCCGCTGGGCACCGAGGGCCGGGAACCCGGCTGGCTCGCGCATGCCCGCGACGCCTTGGAGAACGCGCTCCAGGACTCGTTCGATGAACTGGACGAGAACCCCTGGGTACTCCAGCTCTACGCCCAGGACGAACCCAGCTTCGACCAGTACATGCAGACCCTGCGCGACTACGTGCAGCCGCGCGCCCGCAATACGGCTTTCACCGAGTTCTACCTTCGCTTCTTCGGACACCACCTGCGCGCGGTAGCGAAGCCCGGCGGGCTGTTCGAGGACACGGTGGTCACACGGCTGCGCTGGCGCGGCCAGACGCGGCGCGTGCGCATGGTCGTCTATCGCCGGGCCACCGGGCAGGCGAACCGCCGCGGCCAGACGCCCGAGCAGATGCTGAACATCGTCTGCGATCGCTTGTGTGGCGGGCTGGCGAACGCCGGCATCCAGGCCCGGCGCATGGCCGCGGCCGACGTCCATGACTGGCTGCTGCGGTGGTTCAACCCGCGTCCCACGCTGCTCGGCCCTGGGATCGAGGACCGCGAACGCTTCTATGCGCTGGCACGCTACCCCGACGAGACAGAAGACGGCGAGATCGAGCTGGCGAGCGGGCGGGATTTCAGCCAGCGGCTTTTCTTCAGCCAGCCACGCTCGGACGCGGATCACGGCACCTGGCACTTCGACGGCATGCCGCATCGTGTGCTGGTCACTGACCGGCTGCGCATGCCGCCCGGCACGGGGCATTTGACTGGCGAAACCCGCAAAGGCGATGCGATCAATACGCTGTTCGATCAGATGCCCGAGGACACGACGATGTGTCTGACCATGGTGGCGACACCCCAGGACATCCTCGAATCGCACCTGAACCACCTGGCGAAGAAGGCAGTCGGCGAAACACTGGCATCGGAGCAGACGCT
The DNA here is from genome assembly GCF_021283165.2 of Pseudomonas soli. NCBI lineage: Bacteria > Pseudomonadati > Pseudomonadota > Gammaproteobacteria > Pseudomonadales > Pseudomonadaceae > Pseudomonas > Pseudomonas soli. Next base: position 1,251,084 of record NZ_CP128543.1, on the reverse strand, counting down.
CAAGGATGTGCAGGAGGCCCGCTCGCTGATCGGCAGCGCGCACAAGCTGTACCGGGGAACACTGGCGTTCTATTTGCGCGGCCGGGATGAAGCCGAACTGGACCGGCGCGGCCTTGATCTGGCGAACGTGATGCTTAACGCCGGTTTGCAGCCCGTGCGCGAGGACGATGAAGTCGCGCCTTTGAACAGTTATCTGCGCTGGCTGCCGTGCTGCTACAACCCGAGCCAGGATCGACGGAACTGGTTCACCCAACTGATGTTCGCCCAGCACGTGGCGAACCTCTCACCGGCCTGGGGCCGCAGCCAGGGCACGGGCCATCCGGGCAATACGTTCTTCAATCGAGGCGGCGGGCCGATCACCTTTGACCCGCTCAACCGCCTGGATCGGCAGATGAACGCGCACCTGTTCCTGTTCGGCCCCACCGGCTCCGGCAAAAGCGCAACGCTCAACAACCTCTTGAACCAGGTCACGGCCATCTACCGGCCGCGCCTCTTCATCGTGGAAGCCGGCAACAGCTTCGGCTTGTTCAGCGATTTCGCCAAGCGCCTGGGCCTGACTGTGAACCGGGTCAAGCTGGCCCCCGGCTCGGGCATCAGCCTGGCGCCGTTCGCCGACGCGCGTCGGCTGATCGAAACGCCGAGCGACGTGCAGACGCTGGATGCCGATGTGCTGGACGAGGACATGCCACCCGATGCATCGGCCATGGAAGCGGACGAGCAGCGCGACGTACTCGGCGAGTTGGAAATCACCGCACGGCTGATGATCACCGGCGGCGAGGATAAAGAAGAGGCCCGGATGACGCGGGCCGATCGCTCGCTCATCCGCCAGTGCATCCTCGACGCCGCCGAGCATTGCGTGGCCGAGAAGCGCACGGTGCTCACGCGCGACGTGCGCAACGCGCTGCGCGAGCGCGGCCAGGACCCAACGCTGCCAGAGATGCGGCGCGTGCGGCTGCTGGAGATGGCAGATGCCATGGACATGTTCTGTCAAGGCACGGACGGCGAAATGTTCGACCGCGACGGTTCGCCGTGGCCCGAAGCCGACATCACCCTGGTCGATCTGGCGACCTATGCCCGCGAGGGCTACAACGCGCAGCTCTCCATTGCCTACATCAGCCTGATCAGCACGGTGAACAACATTGCCGAGCGCGATCAGTACCTGGGCCGCCCGATCATCAACGTCACCGACGAAGGACACATCATCACCAAGAACCCGCTGCTCGCCCCCTACGTGGTGAAGATCACCAAGATGTGGCGCAAGCTGGGGGCCTGGTTCTGGCTCGCCACACAAAACATCGACGACTTGCCGCGCGCTGCAGAGCCCATGCTCAACATGATCGAGTGGTGGATCTGCCTGTCGATGCCGCCCGATGAGGTGGAGAAGATCGCGCGGTTCCGCGAACTCTCGCCTGCGCAGAAGGCGCTGATGCTTTCCGCGCGCAAGGAAGCAGGGAAGTTCACCGAGGGCGTCATCCTCTCCAAGAGCCTTGAAGTGCTGTTTCGGGCCGTGCCACCGAGCCTCTATCTCGCGCTCGCGCAGACCGAACCCGAGGAAAAAGCCGAGCGTTACCAGCTCATGCAGCAACACGGCATCAGTGAACTCGACGCGGCCTTCAAGGTGGCCGAGAAGATCGACCAGGCGCGTGGCATCGAGTCGCCAGCCTTGGGCCTGCCGCAATAGCAGCCGGAGAATGCCGTGAAACCGAAACGTCCTTCCATTCCTATGCCGGTACAGGCGCTCCGCCATCGGCGCTGGCCCTGGTTCGTGGCGATTGGACTGATCACACTGCTGTTGATCTGGCTCGTGTCCCGCGCACCCAGTGAACCCGCGTTGCAGGCTCCCGCGCAGGTCAGCACCGCGCAGGTGGCCGGGCCTCCCTGGCAGATGGGCAACGCGCAGGGCCGTTTCACGCTGACGCTCTATGCCGACCTCGAATGTCCGTTCTGCCGAGCGTACTTCCCGCAGCTCAAGCGCTGGGTGGGTGCCAACGCGGACGTAGCTCTGCAATGGCACCACCAGCCGCTGGCCGCGCACGAACCGGCCGCCTCCGCCGAGGCACGCCTGGCCGAGTGCGCCGCCGAAAGTGGCGGGCATGCTGCGTTCTGGCAGGCCATTGAATGGATCTATGCGCACACACGTAGCGACGGCTTGGGCTTGCCCGAGGGTCTGCGCTATCCCGGCCTCAACCCAGCCGTCGAGCAGTGTTTGGCCAGCGAGCGACCGGATAGGGTGATTCGCGCTCAGGCCGAGGAAGCCACCAAGGGCGGCGTGACCGCGACGCCTTCGATTCGTCTGCAGGATCGCCAAACCGATCAGGCAGTCGTGTTGCAGGGGCCGATCGAAGGCGATGCACTGCTGTCGGCCATGGACATGCTGGTGGCTGAGGATGCCGCCGCTCCACCGACCACCGAAATGCCTGCCGACGTTGTCGGCGACATGCCCAGGTAGCCTGCGGTCTTTGAGGCTACGGCGCAGCACGCTGCGCTGACCGTCACCCGTTCGCCTCGCATCCTGGGCGCGAACGATCACCGCAGCAGCGGTGATGGATGCACCTTGTTCCGTTGTTCCATTCCCTGGAGGGCCTGCCCTCCAGGGGCATGTGCGCTCTCCGATTTCCCTGCCTGGAGGTTCGCCATGTCTGTCGTCATCAATGACTCCTGCCTGGAGTCGCTTTCCGATATTTCTATTCAGAACGAGGACTGGATCGTTCAGCAAGCCATCGTGTTGCTGGAGCGGCGGGTTTTCAAAGCAGGGCCACGTCTTGAGCGGCCCGCAGCGGTCAGGGACTACCTTCGTTTGAAGCTGGTCGCCGAGCCCAACGAAATATTCGTCGTCGTGTTCATGAACAGCATGCACGCCGTGCTGGCCGTGGAGCCGATGTTCCATGGAACGATCAATGCGACCTCGGTTTATCCACGTGTCGTGCTGCAGCGAGCGTTGCAACTGAACGCCGCTGCGGTCATCTTCGCGCATCAGCACCCCTCGGGCACCACCGAGCCATCCAATGCGGATCGGTTGCTGACCGAGCAGTTGAAGACGGCCTTGGCGCTTATCGACGTGCGGGTACTCGACCATTTCGTGATTGGTCAAGGCGCACCGTACTCGTTCGCCGAGTCTGGTCTTTTGTAATCACAGCGGAGGCTTCGGCCTCCGCTTTTTCCATGCGACAGCACCGAAAAGGTATGCGGGGTGCCCGCGATGCGCATTGTTTGTTGGGGCGGCAGCGGGTTCGCGTTCGACTATGGCTCTGATCAACTTCCAGGGCACGCGACATGCCAGCATCTTTATTCCGCTTCGCATCCGGCTGGCGAACCCTTGGCCTGGCCGTTGCACTGCCGGCATCCTTGGCCGTTTTCAGCCCAGCCACCTTCGCCGCCGATGTGGTGGTCGTCACCGACAGCCGCCACCCGGTCAAGACTATGGGTGGAGAGCGGCTGATCGAGCTGGATGAAGGCCAGCGCATCGAAGCCGAGCTTTCCGCACAGCTGCCCGCCGATCCCGAGCAGGCCACGGCCATCGTCAAGCGCCGCCTGAACAACGGCGGTGCCGGCCTCCAGCGCCGCATCGCTTCCGCATACCAGGGCGTCGCCGACGCCTGGAGCCTGGGCGTCACCAGCATTCCGGCAGTCGTGGTGGATCAGCGTTACGTGGTCTATGGCGAGCCGGACGTGGCCCGTGCCGTCGCGCGCGTTGCGCAACACCGGAGGCCGCAGCCATGACCCGCCCCTTCGAGCGGATGCGCCTCCTGCGTGCTGGCGTGGCCTCAGTGCTGCTGCTCAGCGCCACGGGCAGCTACGCCCTCAACACCGCAACCATCGTTGGCTCAGTGGCATCGCCAGACTGCCTCGAATACCGCGTCGTCGGCATCTGCTACTGGCTCTACTGCACCTGGACGGGCTGCACGGTGCGCACGTCCATCAAAGTTCGCCACTACATCCCGGATGCGGTCGTCTCCAGCTACAGCAACACCGGCGAGAACCCCTGGGTCGAAGTTCGTCCGATGAGCACGCCCAACCCTTCGGCCCAGGCCGGCGGAGACGGCACCACCAACGAAGACCACGAGAACAATCTCGCCAAGTTCAAGAACGCGGACGTCATCGGCCACCCCGGCGTCGAGGTGTTCAACCAGTTCGTCTCATCGTCGGGCTACTTCTGCGAGGGTGCGGGTACGGCGTTCATGCCATACCTGCTCAGCACCCTGGACACGCTGGCCTGGCGCTACAACGTGCCCGAGATGGCCTACCCGGAGGCGCTGATTCCGGGCAGGCGCGAGGTCGGCGCGCGCACCACGCTGAACCTGTGGGGCAACGTGTATCCGCGCGGCGGCTTCCTGCACCAGGCCGACGACCACAAGGCTGGCGCCGTGGTGGCCCAGCGCGCCGGCGATGTCGTCACGCGCCGCGGGCAGATCCACGTCTACCAGCCGCTGCTCGCGAACTCGCGGCCCGGCTACTGGCCTGCCGGCGCGCTGATGGAAGGCGATGCCTCGACCGGCAAGTGGCAGGAACTCACGCCCGTCCTGTCCTCGTCCTGCACGGTCTTCCCGCGCAGCGGCTTCCTGACCCAGGCCCAGCAAGGCGACTACGCCTGGGCGCTGTGGCGGCCTTATTCGTGCTGCGAACGCCGGGGCCAGGTGTTCCTCGGCAGCGTCGATTTCCAATGAGGGTACGGCGATGAAGCGTCCTGAACTGATGAACCTCTCCACCAAGGCATGCCGCCTGCTGCGCCCCACAGTGCTGGCCGGCGCGCTCGCCCTGGGCTGCGGCCTCGCGTGGGCGCAGGCTGGCTTCCAGACCAGCGGCCCCGTCATCGGCGATGAAGTCATGTACTCGATCGGCGGCGGCAGCGCGGTATCCATGGGCCGCGCCGCCGGCATGCGCTCGATCGGGGTCGGCGTGGGCTGGAACAGCAATCTCATCTGCGGCGACATGAGCATCCAGACCACGCTGCGCAACCAGCTCAACGGCATCACGAACGGCTTCCAGCAGATCATGAGCAACGTGATCCAGAGCGCCACGAGCGCCGTGGCATCCCTGCCTGCGCTGATCATCCAGCGCGCCGATCCCGGTCTGTACAACCTGCTGACCAACGGCGTGCTGCAGGCGCGGCTGGATTTCGACCGCTCGAAGCTGACGTGCCGCGCCATGGCCGAGAGGATGGCCGACACGGCGGGCGGCCAGTTGGGCTGGAGTCAGATGGCCGAAGGCATGGCGTTGCGCGATGCGGTGTCGAGCACGGATGCCGTGTCGGCGATCGAGCAGGCCGAAACGCGCCGTGGCAACGATGGCGTGCCCTGGGTCGGCGGCAGCAATGCCGGTGGCGCGGGCCAGCCCGCCGTCCGGGTGGTCGGCGACGTGACCCGCGCGGGTTACAACCTCGTCAACGGCCGCGGCGTGACTGACACGTCCTCCATCGCGCCCACCAGTTGCGCAAGCCTGTCCTGCCAGACCTGGACGTCGCCGCAGCAGGCCACCGAATGGGCGACACGGGTGCTTGGGGAACAGGTGCAGCGCACCTGCGATGCCTGCACCAAGACCGAGACGGTGCCCGGCGTCGGACTGACGCCGCTGATCCAGGAGGAGTACGAGGAGAAACTGGAAGCCCTGCAGGAACTGGTCTCGGGGACGCGCAACACGACGTTCGAGCACTTGCGTGCGGCCGGCAGCACCTCGCTGCCCATTACGCGGGGCGTGATCGAGGCGCTGCGTGACGAGCCGGACAAGGAGCTGCTGGCGCGGCGCCTGGCATCGGAGGTCGCGCTGTCGTCGGTGTTGGAGAAAGCGTTGCTGCTCCAGCGCACGCTGCTGACCGGCAAGAAGGAACCCAACGTGGCGGCGAACCAGCTGGCGGTCGCGGCGGTGAACCACGAAAGCGACACGCTCGACCAGGAGATCCGCAACCTTAAGACCGAACTGGAACTGCGCCGCGAGCTGGCCAACAACTCGCCGATGGCCATCATCCAGCGCCACGGCACGCGCGCGGCCGGCTCGCGCGGCATCTACGAAGGCGACCCGGTGCCCGACCGCCTCGACCAGTTGCAGAAGGGCAACCCAGGGAGCCGGCCATGAGCACGACCTCGTGGCGCCCGCGCTGGCTGTTCAGCCGGCGCGTGGGGCAGGCACTGCTGTGGGCGGTGATGCTCGTCGCCGCGGCCGTGGGCGCCAACATCGTCGGTATCTACCTCGTCGGCAGCGTTGCTGGATGGGAGCAGTGGCTGGTGGCTGCCGCGGGCTACTTCCTGGTGTGGCGGTTGTGCCTGTATGGGGCGACGGCCTATGGCTGGGTCTGGATGCGCCGCCGGCTGCTGGCACGCGAGGAACAAAACGGGACAGATGGGCAGGCACGGCGCCGCCTGGTGCGCAGCGAGATCGCCGGCGTCTTCGCCATCGTGGTGCTGGAAGCCAGCCTGCTGATGCAGGGCTGAAGGGAGATTCGGGCCATGACGCTTTTCACGACCGACTACCTGGAGTACTACCTGACCCTCGTGTCCTGGATCGTCCATAACGGCATCTGGGCGGTGCTGGTCTCCAGCGGTGTCTTCGCGCTGCCGTTCGTTGCGATCATCGTGCAGGAATGGTTGAAGGCCCGCTCGGAGGGAGCCGACGAAGGCAACAAGGGTGTGCTCTCGGCTGCGCGCATCGAGAACCGGGTGTTCGTCGCCATCGTGGTGGTGATGTTTGCGGGCATCCCGTTCATCGACGTGGATCTCAACACCATCCAGTACGACAGCTCGCGCTCGGCCCAGTGCCAGGTCAGCGTGCCGCAGCCCACGGATACCGGCTGGTCGCAGTCCTTCAGCACCATCAACAACCAGAGTGCCAAGGTGCCGGTCTGGTGGGGTTTCATGCACGCGCTCTCGCGCGCCGTCACGGGGGCCTCGGTGGCCGCAATCCCGTGCGGCACCGATCTGCGGCAGATGCGCATGGAGATCGACGCCACGCGCATCGACGATCCGGTGCTGGCTCAGGAGGTGGCGGATTTCTCGCGCGACTGCTACGGGCCGGCGCGCGCCAAGCTGTTCATGCAGCGCCCGAACCTCGATGAGACGCAGATGCACGACGTGACCTGGATCGGTTCGCACTTCTTCACGGACACGAGCGGCTACTACGACACCTACCGCTCCAGCACGCCGCGCGACGACTGGCCCTACGACAGCACCCGCGATGCGGGGCTTGCGCAAGTGGCCAGCGGTGGCGGCTACCCGAACTGCAGGCAGTGGTGGGCCGACGGCAGCAACGGCCTGCGTGCGCGGCTGCTGGGGCAGGTGGACCCGAGCCTGTTGAATCGCCTGGCGGGCTGGGCCGGATTCCTGAGCCGTGCCGAGGTGGACGATTCCGTGATCCGCGCGATTGCCTCGCCACGGCAGCAGAAGCTCAACCAGGGTTCGGTCTATACCGACTACGGCGGCCAGATCGACAAGACCTTGCCGAACATCGTGACGCGCGCGGCTGGCGACGTCGGGATGGCCGTGGGGGCGGTCGCCGCGTTCCCGGCGATGGACGTGGTGCGCCAGGCGCTGCCCATGGTGCTCGCGCTGCTCAAGATGGCGCTCGTGATCTGCATCCCGCTGGTGCTGGTCGTGGGCACCTATGACCTGAAGACGGTCGTCACCGTGAGCGTCGTGCAGTTCGCGCTGTTCTTCGTGGATTTCTGGTTCCAGCTCGCACGCTGGGTCGATTCAACGATCTTGGATGCGCTCTATGGCTGGGGGTTCGGCTGGAACCGGCCGCACACCAACTTCGACCCGTTGGTGGGGCTGAACAATGCCTTCGGCGACATGCTTCTGATGTTCGTCATGGGCACGATGTTCATCGTGCTGCCCACGTTCTGGATCATGGCCTTGGCTTGGGCGGGTGTTCGCGCCGGGAATGTCCTGCAAGGCCTCGCCGGGGCAACGGGGGACGCCAAGGCTGCCGGAGGCAAGGGCGGAGGCATTGCGATCAATGCCATCTCAAAAAAGTGAGCAGCGCTACTCGTCGTCCTCGATGTGCGGATCGATTCGGAAACCATCGTAGGTGTACAGACCGAATCCAGCAGGCCCGTTGCGCCATTCCGGCTCGGTCGGGTCGTCGTCCAGGCCCGCATTGCGCGCCACCCATGCAGCCACCACCGCGGCCACCAGCAGCAGCGCCAGCCAAGACGCGGTGTACAGCAGCACACCAAGTGCGACCAGCTTGACCACCCACAATCCCATAGCGGCACCAACGACCGGCACCCCCTTGGAGGCGAGCCAGTTCGACAACCGTCGCTCGCCACGCACATAAGTGCGCCATCCACGACCGACGGTGCGGCCGAGGCGCTCCGAGGTGCTGATTCGGGTCGTCGTGTTCATGGTCGTCTCCTGCTACGTGAGGAATGCCTACTCCAGTTTGCTCCAATCCTGCCTGCTTACCTGTACCAATGCGTTCCAGTCGTCTGGCGGATTTCCCCGCCCGAGCATCTTCTCGAACACTGCGTATGGATCTGACTTGCTGCCCGATGACCGCAAGGTCTGCTCGTCGTTGACCCAGGCATATACGATGACCTTCGCCTTCGAGTCGTACCGGAAGAACAGCCGGTACCGTCTTCCAAGTTTGGCCCGCCGCCAATGGCGATAAGCCGGCCCCATGGTGTTGCCCTGACGATATTCGTCGCGGGCTGGATCGCCCGGCACCACATCTTGCATCAACTGGACCAAGGCCCGGAAGAACTTGACGTTGGCGTTGGACCCGAAGCGCTCCGGGTCGCTCTCTTGCGCACGCAGCACAGCTGCGCGCAGTTTCATCATCTGCTCGATCAAGTTGTCGTGGAACAGCAGCGTCCAGCCATGCTGTTGCATCAAATTTCCACGTCCTCATCGAAATCGTCGGCCAGGCTCACCTTGTGGCCCGCATGCTCTAGCATCGTGCGAGCCAGATCCTTCGGCAACCCGCGAATGTTCCGGCCAGCCTCAATATCGCGGGCCAGAAGGGTCAGGAACGCGGCAATGGCGGGGTCTTCGTGCTCGGCATCAGCACGGGTCACGACGACTTCACTGCCACGCAGCTCGAACGCGAGCTTGCTGCCGGTATCGGCGCCAAGCGCCTGCCGGATTGACTTGGGTAGCGTGATCTGGCCTTTGGAGGTCAGCGTGGCAACTTCATGAATGGCAGGCATGGCGGTTCTCCTGGAGGCAATGCCTGCATTGTAAGGAAACTTCCTTACATCGTCAATGCGGTGGGGCCTCATGGCGTCCTCCCGAGTCCAAGAATCGGCCCATCGTAGGCTGGGAACAGCCCGCCTTCCCGCATCAATCCGGCCCCGCTGCAACCCGCATTGGTGGTGGACGATCAACGCCTGGCGCCCTATACCCAAAGGCTGTTAAGGGCCAAAAGGCCGAAAGGGGAAGGGAATGGAGTGCAAGGGGAAAGGCCCTACCTCGAAAAAGCAAAAAGGCCTCCCGGTCGGCCCGCCATCAGGACACCCTCATGCTCTCCCTGTTCCAGCGAAAACGGGCCTCGGTCGCTGCCGCTCCGTCGCCAACGCCAGCCACTGATCTTCCGAAAGGGCTGCTGCGGCCCGAGTCGGCCGCATCCCTACTGGCGATACCGCGCCGGCAAAAGCTGCTGGAACACATCTGGCAGCGCACATCGCTGTCGCGCAAGCAGTTCGCCATCCTCTATCGCGCTCCGCTGGAGTGCTACGCCGAGTTGGTCCAGCAGTTCCCTGCATCGGAGGCCCATCACCATGCGTACCCCGGCGGCATGCTCGACCATGGCCTGGAGATCGTCGCCTACAGCCTGAAGCTACGGCAGTCCCATCTGCTACCTATCGGCGCCAACCCCGAAGACCAAGCGGCGCAGTCCGAGGCCTGGACCGCCGCCGTCGCCTACGCTGCGCTGCTGCATGACATCGGCAAGATCGCCGTCGATCTGCATGTCGAACTGGCCGACGGCAGCACTTGGCACCCTTGGCACGGCCCGTTGCAGCAGCCGTACCGCTTCCGCTACCGCGATGATCGCGAGTACCGCCTGCACAGCGCCGCGACGGGATTGCTCCACCACCAACTGCTCGATCGCCAAATCCTGGACTGGCTCAGCGGCTACCCCGCGCTCTGGGGACCGCTGCTTTATGTTCTTGCCGGCCAATACGAACACGCTGGGGTGCTTGGCGAACTCGTCGTGCAGGCCGATCGCGCTTCGGTCGCCCTGGAACTGGGCGGCGATCCTGCCCGCGCCATGGTCGCGCCCAAGCACGCACTGCAACGCAAGCTGCTGGACGGGTTGCGTTACCTGCTCAAGGAGGAGCTGAAGCTGAACCAACCCGAGGCCTCCGATGGCTGGCTCACCGAAGACGGCTTGTGGCTGGTGAGCAAGACGGTCTCGGACAAGCTGCGCGCACACCTGCTGTCCCAGGGCATCGACGGCATCCCTGCGAACAACACCGCCGTGTTCAACGTGCTGCAGGATCACGGCATGTTGAAGCCCACGCCGGACGGGAAGGCAGTCTGGCGCGCGACCGTGATCAGCACGACGGGCTGGTCCCATTCATTCACCTTGTTGCGACTGGCGCCGGCGCTGATCTGGGAATCCGGCGAGCGGCCAGCACCTTTTGCCGGTACGGTGGCGATCGACGCGACGCTCGCAGAAAACGACGCCAGTGCGCCAGCTACCCCGCCTGCGGTCGTGATGAAGCCCGCCCAGGAAGACCAGGGGCCCCGACCTTGGGAAGGCGGCAGCGCCGCTGCCTTGGCTCCGCCGCCCACGGCCCACCAGGCCTTGCCCGACGCGCTGGAGGACATGCTCACGATGGTTGGCATGGGTGATTCGAGCGGCACCCAGCAAGATGCGGAAGTCGTTTCGAGCATGACGCCTGCCACGCGCCCCGAGGCGTCCATGCCAGCGATGGTCACGGTTTCACCGACGTCTATGCCCACGGCTGCGACATCGCCCTCAACGGCGCGGCCCTCCGGCGAGCACTTCATGACATGGCTGCAACAGGGCATCGCATCACGCCGGCTTATCATCAACGATGCGAAGGCGCTCGTGCATACGGTGAGCGATACCGCTTACCTGGTCAGCCCAGGCGTCTTCCAGCGCTATGCGCAGGAGCACCCACAGGTAGGCGCATTCGCCAAGCAGGAGAACCAGCAAGATTGGCGGTGGGTGCAAAAACGCTTCGAGCGGCTGCAACTGCATCGCAAACAAGCTAGCGGACTGAATATTTGGACTTGCGAAGTCACCGGGCCGCGAAAATCGCGCAAGCTACACGGCTACCTGCTTCTTCAGCCGCAATCGGTATTCGGTGACGTGCCACCAAACAATCCCTACTTGGCCGTGCTTCCGACGTGAATGACCAGACTCATTCAGCATCAGAAGATCCGCCGTCCTTGAGTTCGGCGAACTTCGCAGCCATTGTTGGGTTACCCCGAGTCAACTTCTTGATCGTCACGTCCTGCGCCTTGTCGTTCGCAAGTCGAAGATTCCTGTCGGTGCCAAGCAGGGCCTCCTTCGTCTTCTGTAGGTGGTCGATCGACTTGTCAATTTCATCGATTGCTGTCTGAAATCGCCTGGAGGCGAGGTCGTAGTTTTTCGCGAATGCGGTCTTGAACGTATCCAGCTGGGTCTCGAAGTTCGTGATATCGATGTTTTGCGCCTTCACGAGCGCCAGTTCCAATTTGTACTTGAGCGAATTCATCGCCGCATTTCGCAGCAGCGTGATGATGGGAATGAAAAATTGCGGCCGAACAATGTACATCTTCGGGTGGCGGTGGGACATATCAATGATCCCAGTGTTATATAACTCACTGTCCGGTTCGAGTAGAGAAACTAGCACCGCATACTCACAGCCCTTCTCGGTGCGATCCTTGTCGAGCTCCTTCAGGAAGTCTTCGTTCTTCTTCTTGGTGGCAGTTTCGTCATTCTCGTTCTTCATCTCGAACATGATCGAGACGATCTCGGTGCCAGCTTCATCGGAGTCGCGAAAGATGTAGTCTCCCTTGCTGCCGCTGCGCGCATCGTTGTCCTTCTCGAAATACGCCCTCGGAAATGCGGTGGCGCGAATTCGATTGAACTCGGTCTCGCAATGTTGCTCAAGGGGTCGCCTCAGAAAACGGAAAATAAAGCACGCTAAGCCGGTTGCAGCGGTCGTAGCGGCCTGAACTTGCCCGCGCCGATCTTGGCGCTGCTGCGCCAGAGGTAATCGCCGGTGAGGTTGATGTGCTCCCAACCGAGCGGCGACAGGTACTGCAACAGCGCGTCATCAACGGCATGGCCGTTGCCACGCAGCGCGTGCGCAGCCCGTTCCAGATAGACCGTGTTCCACAACACGACGGCAGCCGTTACCAGATTGAGGCCGCTAGCCCGGTAGGGGTCTCCTCGTTTTCAGTGCAATAAGTGACGGTACGAAAAGCTAGCACTGGCGCGGAGGTGGTGTTGGTAGATCGTTGATTTCATTGACTTTCCTGTTCACTTTCAAATCTGCGATTCGTGGCGTCAAACCGTGGTCGGTTTCATCCATTGGTGCCAGTTATCGATGCATTTGGCCGCGAAGGCAGGATTTGGTCAGCATAGCGGTCAACCGGGAAGCGAAACACACCCCGCAAGTTGATGCTCTCCAGCCTGGTGGGCGCAATCTTCCCGATCAGTTCCGGTGGAATGACCTGGCGGCGGTTCGACCAGCGATCCAGGACCGCCTGCATCTGTGAGGTATTCCACGCCATCACGATGTTGGCCATCAGGCTCAACGCATCGGCCACAGCCTGCATTTCATCGACACGTTTGGCCTGCGCCGGGCTGATCCGGCCGGTATAAATGGCGCGCTTGAGGGCGTTAACAGCCTCGCCCCGATTGAGCACCCGGCGCAACTCGTTCCTGAAAGCGTCCTTGACAAAGTAGTCAGCCAAAAACGCCGTACGCAGCAACCGCCCCAATTGCACGCCAGCCTCATAGATTGGATCGCCCTGGGCGGCAGAACCGAACCGCGCAAGAGCTGCCACCGCACTGGCATGTCCGCTCATGACCGAGGCTGCCAGGTGCACCAGACTATCCCAATGCTTTTCGATCAAAGCGACGTCGACATTGGCTTCGCACACCGCAGCGATTTCTGCGGGCACTTTGGTGCCGCGTGGCACAAAGAGGTGGCGCTGTTTGAGTTCCTTCAACCGCGGGCAAAGATCAAAACCAAGCAAACGGGCATGTGACATGGCAAAGTCGGTGTAGCCATGGGTATCCACAGCAAGCTGGCTGGTCTCCAGCTTTTCTTGGCGGATGACACCTTCAATGGCCACGCCCGCCTGGCGCTCATTGAGCACAAAGGGCTGCGCATGGAAGATGCCCCACCGGTCTTTTACATGGGAGTAGATTCCAATGGAAGGTGTGTTGCGCCGAGGATCAAGCCGGGCTTGCCACACCCGTTTGGTGGTCTCCATGGTCATCATGTCAGAAGATGCCAAATCGGACCGCCCCCAGGTGGCGGCAATCGGGTGTCGCTGCATGAATTCCAGCACAGCCTGGCAGGCCTGGCTCAGACGCCGTTCGTCCCGCGCCCAGCGCATGGCCTGGCGAATGCTGGTGGCAGACAATTGCGGAATCATGCGCGCGCATTCGACCGCAGTCAGACTGGTGCCGTGGGCCATGATGCCGGCATAGACCATCAGCAGCTCGTCGGTAGAGCGCGGCTCACGTCCGAGCATGATCCAGCTAAAGCGCACCTGGGCGTCAACGGCCAGAATCACTTCCGGCAATTGAACCTCACCGATGCGGTGATCCAAAGCCGCGCGCAGCTTGGTCACTTCTGGGTCTTCGTCCTCTGCGGGCAATGGCGACAAATGGAGTTCATCATCCACGCGCAGTACGCCACTGCGGGCTGCAGCGGCCACCGCATCGACACCGGCAGTTACTCTGGCCAGCAAAGGCTTCAAGAAAGTGGCAGCCTTGCTGGGTAACGATAGACGGGCATAGTGTTTCTTGGACTCTGCCTGCCAACGCTCGTCCGTGAAGAACAAGCGCGCACGACCCCGAAAGCTCAGGCTGTGCTCAATCCAGACCGAGCCATTGCGCACCGCGCGGCGCAGGGCAAACAGGGTGGCCACCTCCAACGCCTGAAACGCCCGTTCCCGGTCTGGGCTGGAGATCGAAACCTGCCAGATCATTCCCAGACTTGGTGCCACCACTTCAACTGGCAGCTTTCTGGATCCTTTGAGATATAAAGCTTGCAGCTTGGCAAGGTACTCGATGGCAGGATGCTCGCCGGTGGCCTGCCAGGGCAGCTTTGCAATGGCGACGAGCAACGACCGCACGGGGCGAATTCCATCAATCAATCCCTCGCGGACCAGGGAGGCCCTGCTCGGTGGTTTGCGTTTCTGGGTTTCGGTGATCAAGGCTTCAAGACGGGCACGCAACTCAGCATCTGGCACCGCACCTTGCGCGCTCAAGGCAACAAGTTCGCCGAGCAGCGTTTTGTACATTGCGGCCCAATTGACGGTAGCGGGGACATCGGCGGCAGCCTGACGCCACAGATCGGCGATCCGGCGCTGCACCATAAGGATCAACTGGTCTGTGGTGGTGAACAGGCAATACCGAAGAAAGCATGCGACCTCCACGGTGCGCGCTGGCTCTTTGATCTTGGCTCCGGCTGAGGGCGGCCTGGAGACAAGTCGGCGCGCGTAGCGGCGCAAGATGAGATCGGGGATGTCTGCCAGGTGCTTATGAACGTCCAGCGTGTAAAGCAGGTCGATGCGCTCCAGTACCTCGCTGATTTGGCGGGTTGAGTGTTTCGCCGGTGCAGCCCATAGCCAACTCTGCTGGGTTTGTCCATCTGGGCGCAGCTCTGAAACTGAGGCTCGCCAGCGATCAAGTGTTGCTGGATCAACGCTGGCGGCGATGGCGGTGCCTGTTTCAACTTCAAGCTGGGCAAGTGCCGCCGCAATCAGTGTCCGAATTGCCCGCTCGTGCACGATCACCAGCTTGTTCTTGTACAGCCATTGACGCGCCCGCACGAGTAGCTGATCGCGGTCGGCGCAGCGCGCCACTTCGTCGCGCAGTTCACGTACCAGTGAGCGGCGCTGGTGCTCGCTCATCCACTGGAATCCAAGGACCGTGCAGGCTACTTGTTGGTGATCGAATAGCGTGCGCCCGCGTTCATACATGGCTCTCAGCGAGGCGACTTCTGGTGCTGCAATGCCAAGCTCGTTGCCAAGGTGGCGCCACAAGGCTACTGGAATTACCCGAAAGGCACCGAGCAAACGCCCACTCATGCGCAGGAAACCAATATGGAGCGCCAGACCAAGCTTGTGGGAATCACCTCGGCGTGCATTGATTGCGTCGCGCTCGGCACCATCGAAGGTGAAAAATGCCTTCATCTCGAAGTCGCTGATATCGCGGGGGAGCCCACGCATCCCCAAAAACGTTGTGTGCCAACCCTGCATCGTGAACCTCAAAAGTGGGAGGCCACCATACCCGTTTACAAAGCGAACAGGAAAGTCAATGAAATCAACGGTCTACCCAGACCACCCCCGCGCCAGTGCTAGCTTTGCGTACCGTCACTTATTGCACTGAAAACGAGGAGACCCCCCGGTAGCGCTGCTGCTCGAAACTGCGGTCGCGGATTTCACCCAGGCGGTTGAAAAACACTGCCCTGGCCAGCGCATTGCGCGCCTCGCCCTTGTTCAGGCCGGCATGCACGCGGCGGCGCAGTTCCACGCTTTGCAGCCAGTCCAGGATGAACAGCGTGCGCTCGATGCGGCCCAGCTCGCGGAGCGCCACGGCCAGGCCGTTCTGGCGTGGGTAGCTGCCGAGCTTTCGGAGCATCAGGGAGGCCGTCACCGTGCCCTGCTTGATCGAGGTGGCCAGCCGCAGGATTTCGTCCCAATGGGCGCGGACGTGCTTGATGTTGAGCGTGCCGCCGATCATGGGTTTCAGCGCGTCATAGGCGGCGTCGCCCTTCGGGATGTAGAGCTTGGTGTCGCCCAGGTCGCGGATGCGCGGCGCGAAGCGGAAGCCCAGGAGGTGCATCAGGGCGAAGACGTGATCGGTGAAGCCCGCCGTGTCGGTGTAATGCTCCTCGATCCGCAAGTCGGACTCGTGGTACAGCAGGCCGTCGAGCACGTAGGTCGAATCGCGCACGCCGACGTTCACGACCTTGGTGTGAAATGGCGCGTACTGGTCAGAAATGTGGGTGTAGAACGTCCGCCCTGGGCTGCTCCCGTATTTCGGGTTGATGTGGCCGGTGCTCTCGGCCTTGCTGCCGGTGCGGAAGTTCTGGCCGTCCGACGATGAGGTGGTGCCGTCGCCCCAGTGCTCGGCGAAGGGATGGCGGAACTGTGCGTTGACCAGATCGGCCAGCGCCGCCCCGTAGGTTTCGTCGCGGATGTGCCAGGCTTGCAGCCAAGCCAGCTTGGCGTAGGTCGTGCCGGGGCAAGACTCCGCCATCTTGGTCAGGCCCAGGTTGATCGCGTCGGCGAGGATCGTGGTCAGCAACAGGTTCTTGTCTTTGGCCGGGTCGCCCGATTTCAGATGCGCGAAATGCCGAGTGAAGCCCGTCCATTCGTCCACCTCCAGCAGCAGTTCGGTGATCTTGACGTGCGGCAGGATCATTGCCGTCTGGTCGATCAGCGCTTGGGCGGTGTCGGGTACCGCCGCGTCGAGCGGCGTGATCTTCAAGCCTGACTCGGTGATGATGGCGTCCGGCAGCTCGTTGGCCGTCGCCATACGGTTGACGGTGGCAAGCTGTGTTTCCAGCAGCGTCAGCCGGTCGTTCAGGTACCGGTTGCAGTCGGTGGCCACGGCCAGCGGCAATTCGCTGGCCTGCTTGAGGCTGGCGAATTTCGCGGGCGGCACCAGGTAGTCCTCGAAGTCCTTGAACTGGCGCGACCCCTGCACCCAGATGTCGCCGGAACGCAACGCGTTCTTCATCTCCGACAGCGCGCACAGTTCGTAGTAGCGCCGGTCGATGCCGGTGTCGGTCATGACCAGCTTCTGCCAGCGCGGCTTGATGAACTCGGTCGGCGCGTCGGCGGGCACCTTGCGGGCGTTGTCGCTGTTCATGCCGCGCAGCACCTCGATGGCGTCGAGCACGTCCTTCGCGGCGGGAGCGGCCCGCAGCTTGAGCACGGCAAGGAATTCCGGCGCGTAGCGGCGCAGCGTGGCGTAGCTTTCGCCGATGCGGTGCAGGAAATCGAAGTCCTCGGGCTGCGCAAGCTTCTGCGCTTCGGTGACGCTCTCGGCGAAGGCATCCCAGGACATGACGGCCTCGATGGCGGCGAACGGATCGCGGCCCGCCTGCTTGGCCTCGATCAGCGCCTGGCCGATGCGGCCGAACAACCGCACCTTGGCGTTGATCGCCTTGCCGGACGCCTGGAATTGCTGCTGATGCTTGTTCTTGGCGGCGTTGAACAGCTTGCCCAGGATGCGGTCGTGCAGGTCGATGATTTCGTCGGTGACGGTGGCCATGCCCTCGATGGCAAGCGCCACCAGGGTGGCATAGCGTCGCTGCGCCTCGAACTTGGCCAGGTCGGCGGGCGTCATCTGGCCACCCTCACGGGCGATCTTGAGCAGGCGGTTCTGGTGCACCGACCGCTCGATGCCAGAAGGCAGGTCGAGCGCCTGCCACGCTTTGAGGCGTTCGATGTGTTCCAGCATGTGCCGCGAATTCGGTTTGACGGGCGATTGGCGCAGCCAGGCCAGCCAGGTCGTTTTGCCGTTGTCCCGACGCTTGAGCAGATCGTCGAGGCGGCGGCGATGCGCGTCCGACAGCGGTTCGGCCAAGGCATCGTAGATGCGCCGGTTGGCGCGGGTGATTGCTTCGGCGCTCGCCCGCTCGACGGCGTTGAGGGCAGGCAGAATGACCGACTGCTGCCGCAGGTGCTCGATCAAGGTGCTGGCCAGCACGATGCCCTTGTCGGTCTGCAAGGCCATCTCGGTCAGCAACTGGACGGCCTGCCGGTAGTGGCCCATGGTAAAGGGCTGGAAGCCGAACACCGTTTGCAGTTCGACCAGGTGCTCGCGCCGGGTCTGCTCCCGCTGCCCGTATTCGTCCCAGCTTTCGACGCTGACCTTGAGCTGGTCGGCGACCAGTTTCAACAAGGGCGGAAACGGCGGCTCATCGACGCCCAGGATGACACCAGGAAAGCGCAGGTAACAGAGCTGCACGGCGAAGCCCAGCCGGTTGGCCGGGCCGC
Organism: Pseudomonas soli; assembly: GCF_021283165.2. Lineage (NCBI taxonomy): Bacteria > Pseudomonadati > Pseudomonadota > Gammaproteobacteria > Pseudomonadales > Pseudomonadaceae > Pseudomonas > Pseudomonas soli. The sequence continues at coordinate 1,232,947 of NZ_CP128543.1, read as the reverse complement.
GCCGCTGCCGGATGATGGAGAGGTCGGTTTCGCTGAACGTGTAGTGACGGATCAACTCATCCTTGGTGTCCGGCAACGCCAGCAGGCTTTCGCGCTCGGCGGCGGACAGGATTGAACGACGTGGCATATTTACTGATCCGTTCTCAAGTATTGATACAGGGTTTCGCGACTGATTCCGAATTCACGAGCCAGCTTGGTCTTTTGCTCGCCAGCCTCGACACGTTGGCGCAGTTCGGCAATACGCTCAGACGACAGGGATTTCTTCCTGCCACGGTAGGCCCCGCGCTGCTTGGCGAGCGCGATGCCCTCGCGCTGCCGCTCGCGGATCAAGGCGCGTTCGAACTCGGCGAACGCGCCCATTACCGACAGCATCAGGTTCGCCATCGGCGAGTCCTCGCCGGTGAAGGTCAAATGCTCCTTAAGGAACTCGATGCGTACGCCGCGCTGGGTGAGGCCCTGCACCAGGCGGCGCAGGTCGTCGAGGTTGCGCGCCAGACGATCCATGCTGTGCACCACGACCGTGTCGCCTTCGCGCACGAAGGCGAGCAGCCGTTCCAGTTCGGGCCGCCGTGTGTCCTTGCCCGACGCCTTGTCGGTGAACACTTTATCCACCTGGATCTGTTCGAGCTGCCGTTCTGGGTTCTGGTCGAAGCTGCTGACGCGGACGTAACCGATGCGCTGACCGTGCAAGGTATCCTCCTGAGGGAAATGTGTCAGGAAGAAATCTATGACCCTTGACGGCGCATGTCAATCAATTCGGAAGGCAACTCTATTCTGACGATTTAGCGCCGGATGGTCTGACGCCAAGTTAGGGTATGCCTCAATCTGACGGTAGCGAGTCGCAGGCGTTCGGATCGGCATCGGTTTCGTTCCCTGTCTTGGCACGCGCTTCGAAGCGTTGATAACACTCCAACCCGCAGAAGTGCTCGACGTATTCCGCGCCTTCCGGGGTGAAGGCGGCATCGAGCGGGATTTCCTTGCAGCACACGCAGCAACTGGTGGTGGTCGAGTCTGTCGTTTTCAGAAGACGGCTGCACTGAACGTCAGAAGCCGACTGCACTATAGCAGCGGAGGGGTTGGATCCATCAGGCAACGACGGGCTGCTGCCGGCCATCAGCGGACGCAGGGAGGACTTTCCGCAACCGGCCGTTCGATGCGGCACCGATGGCCTTCGCGCAGGGGTAGTGAATCCGCCAGGATTGACTTGCGCTGCCCTACCTCTCACTAGTGAGGGGCGGCAGCGCATCAAGCGGTGAGCGCACTCCGGCACCGCCAACTTTCAGCACATGCGTGTAAATCATCGTCGTAGAGACGTCGGAATGGCCGAGCAGATCCTGCACGGTTCGAATGTCGTAACCGCTGCGGAGCAAGGCCGTCGCGAACGAGTGGCGGAGGGTGTGCGGTGTGGCGGGCTTCGTGATGCCTGCTTGTTCTACGGCACGTTTGAAGGCGCGCTGAAAGGTCTGGTCATACATGTGATGGCGACGCACGACACCGCTCCGTGGATCGGTCGAATGCGTGTGCTGCGCAAAAACCCAGAACCACGGCCAGGAATGCCCGGCGCGCGGATACTTCCGCTCAAGGGCGTCGGGAAGCGCAACGCCGCTGCGGCCCTCGGCCTGGTCCTTCAGCCACCATGCCCGTGCACGCGACAGCTGCTCGCGCAGGCTGGGTGCCAAGCTCTCGGGTAACATCAAGGCCCGATCCTTGGAGCCCTTGCCCTCCCGCACGATGATCGTGCCGTGATCGAAATCCAGATCCTTGACCCGCAGTTGCAAACCCTCACTGATCCGCATGCCCGTTCCATACAGAAGCTGGGCGAACAAACGATGCTCGCCTTCCAGAAAACCGAGGATGCGAACCACTTCATCCGGGGTCAGCACCACCGGCAAGCGCCGCGACGGCCGAGGTCTTCCGATCTCCTGAAGCCAGGGCAGATCCGTGCACAGCACCTTGCCGTAGAAGAACAGCAAGGCCGCCAATGCCTGACGATGCGTGGAGACCGAAACCTTGCGCTCGTTCGCCAGCCAGGACAGAAATGCCTCGACTTCGCTGCTGCCCAAGGTTGCCGGGTGACGCACACCGTGGAAACGGATGAAGGCACGAACCCAGTGGACATAAGCCTGTTCGGTTCGTAAACTGTAATGCAAGTAGCGTATGCGCTCACGCAACTGGTCCAGAACCTTGACCGAACGCAGCGGTGGTAACGGCGCAGTGGCGGTTTTCATGGCTTGTTATGACTGTTTTTTTGTACAGTCTATGCCTCGGGCATCCAAGCAGCAAGCGCGTTACGCCGTGGGTCGATGTTTGATGTTATGGAGCAGCAACGATGTTACGCAGCAGGGCAGTCGCCCTAAAACAAAGTTAGGCCGCATGGACACAACGCAGGTCACATTGATACACAAAATTCTAGCTGCGGCAGATGAGCGAAATCTGCCGCTCTGGATCGGTGGGGGCTGGGCGATCGATGCACGGCTAGGGCGTGTAACACGCAAGCACGATGATATTGATCTGACGTTTCCCGGCGAGAGGCGCGGCGAGCTCGAGGCAATAGTTGAAATGCTCGGCGGGCGCGTCATGGAGGAGTTGGACTATGGATTCTTAGCGGAGATCGGGGATGAGTTACTTGACTGCGAACCTGCTTGGTGGGCAGACGAAGCGTATGAAATCGCGGAGGCTCCGCAGGGCTCGTGCCCAGAGGCGGCTGAGGGCGTCATCGCCGGGCGGCCAGTCCGTTGTAACAGCTGGGAGGCGATCATCTGGGATTACTTTTACTATGCCGATGAAGTACCACCAGTGGACTGGCCTACAAAGCACATAGAGTCCTACAGGCTCGCATGCACCTCACTCGGGGCGGAAAAGGTTGAGGTCTTGCGTGCCGCTTTCAGGTCGCGATATGCGGCCTAACAATTCGTCCAAGCCGACGCCGCTTCGCGGCGCGGCTTAACTCAGGTGTTAGATGCACTAAGCACATAATTGCTCACAGCCAAACTATCAGGTCAAGTCTGCTTTTATTATTTTTAAGCGTGCATAATAAGCCCTACACAAATTGGGAGATATATCATGAAAGGCTGGCTTTTTCTTGTTATCGCAATAGTTGGCGAAGTAATCGCAACATCCGCATTAAAATCTAGCGAGGGCTTTACTAAGCTTGCCCCTTCCGCCGTTGTCATAATCGGTTATGGCATCGCATTTTATTTTCTTTCTCTGGTTCTGAAATCCATCCCTGTCGGTGTTGCTTATGCAGTCTGGTCGGGACTCGGCGTCGTCATAATTACAGCCATTGCCTGGTTGCTTCATGGGCAAAAGCTTGATGCGTGGGGCTTTGTAGGTATGGGGCTGATAATTGCTGCCTTTTTGCTCGCCCGATCCCCATCGTGGAAGTCGCTGCGGAGGCCGACGCCATGGTGACGGTGTTCGGCATTCTGAATCTCACCGAGGACTCCTTCTTCGATGAGAGCCGGCGGCTAGACCCCGCCGGCGCTGTCACCGCGGCGATCGAAATGCTGCGAGTCGGATCAGACGTCGTGGATGTCGGACCGGCCGCCAGCCATCCGGACGCGAGGCCTGTATCGCCGGCCGATGAGATCAGACGTATTGCGCCGCTCTTAGACGCCCTGTCCGATCAGATGCACCGTGTTTCAATCGACAGCTTCCAACCGGAAACCCAGCGCTATGCGCTCAAGCGCGGCGTGGGCTACCTGAACGATATCCAAGGATTTCCTGACCCTGCGCTCTATCCCGATATTGCTGAGGCGGACTGCAGGCTGGTGGTTATGCACTCAGCGCAGCGGGATGGCATCGCCACCCGCACCGGTCACCTTCGACCCGAAGACGCGCTCGACGAGATTGTGCGGTTCTTCGAGGCGCGGGTTTCCGCCTTGCGACGGAGCGGGGTCGCTGCCGACCGGCTCATCCTCGATCCGGGGATGGGATTTTTCTTGAGCCCCGCACCGGAAACATCGCTGCACGTGCTGTCGAACCTTCAAAAGCTGAAGTCGGCGTTGGGGCTTCCGCTATTGGTCTCGGTGTCGCGGAAATCCTTCTTGGGCGCCACCGTTGGCCTTCCTGTAAAGGATCTGGGTCCAGCGAGCCTTGCGGCGGAACTTCACGCGATCGGCAATGGCGCTGACTACGTCCGCACCCACGCGCCTGGAGATCTGCGAAGCGCAATCACCTTCTCGGAAACCCTCGCGAAATTTCGCAGTCGCGACGCCAGAGACCGAGGGTTAGATCATGCCTAGCATTCACCTTCCGGCCGCCCGCTAGCGGACCCTGGTCAGGTTCCGCGAAGGTGGGCGCAGACATGCTGGGCTCGTCAGGATCAAACTGCACTATGAGGCGGCGGTTCATACCGCGCCAGGGGAGCGAATGGACAGCGAGGAGCCTCCGAACGTTCGGGTCGCCTGCTCGGGTGATATCGACGAGGTTGTGCGGCTGATGCACGACGCTGCGGCGTGGATGTCCGCCAAGGGAACGCCCGCCTGGGACGTCGCGCGGATCGACCGGACATTCGCGGAGACCTTCGTCCTGAGATCCGAGCTCCTAGTCGCGAGTTGCAGCGACGGCATCGTCGGCTGTTGCACCTTGTCGGCCGAGGATCCCGAGTTCTGGCCCGACGCCCTCAAGGGGGAGGCCGCATATCTGCACAAGCTCGCGGTGCGACGGACACATGCGGGCCGGGGTGTCAGCTCCGCGCTGATCGAGGCTTGCCGCCATGCCGCGCGAACGCAGGGGTGCGCCAAGCTGCGGCTCGACTGCCACCCGAACCTGCGTGGCCTATACGAGCGGCTCGGATTCACCCACGTCGACACTTTCAATCCCGGCTGGGATCCAACCTTCATCGCAGAACGCCTAGAACTCGAAATCTAACGTCCGTTCGGGCATCGAGGTCCATGTCGGGGTGGGACGGGCCCGTGGCTTCAAGATCACTTGCAGTCCGACCGCGATGTCTTGGTTGCGCGAGAGGTTGTCGATATCTGTTGATTTGCACCCAAATTTGACCCGGGATTTGCATTGAATTTTGACCCACCCCTTGTTGTCAGAATTATGTCTCGATTTTCAGTTTGCGGGTCTGTTTTTCCTCCTGCTTATTCTGAGTTGAACTGTGTTTGAAGCGGTAACTTTCATTGCCGGTTTCCAGGATGTGGCAGTGGTGGGTTAGTCGGTCCAACAACGCTGTTGTCATCTTTTCATCGCCAAACACTCGGCTCCATTCCGAGAAGCTCAAGTTGGTGGTCAGTATCACGCTGGTTTTTTCGTACAGCTTTGAGAGCAGGTGAAACAGCAGTGCCCCACCGGTTTGGCTAAAAGGCAAATATCCCAGCTCATCCAGAATCACCAAATCGGCATACAACAGACGGTTTGCGATTTGTCCCTGACGCCCAGATGATTTCTCTTGCTCCAGTGCATTGACCAAATCCACGGTGGAGAAGAAACGCACCCGTCGGTTCAAGTGCATCACTGCTTGTGTACCAATGGCTGTGGCCAGGTGAGTCTTGCCTGTGCCTGGCCCACCAATCAGCACCACGTTCTGGGCTTGTTCCATGAAGTCGCACCGGTGCAATTGTTTGACCGTGGCCTCATTAACCAGGCTTTGACTGAAGTCAAAGCCCACCAAGTCCCGATACACGGGGAACTTGGCCACCCGCAATTGATAGTTCACCGAACGTACTTCACGCTCTGCCACTTCAGCTTTAATCAAGCTGTCCAGCATGGGCAAGGCTTGATTAAATGCTGGTGAATTCTGATTGCCCAACTCCTCAATGGCGTGTGCCATGCCAAAGAGTTTCAAGGATTTGAGGATTCTCACATGGCCTTCATGCTGCATCATGGGCTCTCCTTAAACTGTCATAGCGGTTCACGTTGGCCTGTGGTTCCAATGTCAGCCTTAACCCCTTGGGAATTGGAATCGGTTTGGGTGGAGGTTCTTCGGTCAAACGTCCCAACAGATTAAGCACATGCTCCTTCGATGGCTTGCCACACTCCAATGCCAATTCCACAGCACTGAGTACCGCACCTTCATCGTGGTGCAATACAAGGGCCAGAATTTCCACCATGTCACGGTCACCGCCGGGGCGTTGCAGCAAGATGGATTGAAGCTTCTTGAACGCGGGTGGCAATTCAGCAAATGGCGCACCATTGCGCAACGCCCCAGGTTTCTTCTGAAGCACAGACAAGTAATGGTGCCAGTCGTATTGTGTGTGGCCACGCCGAGCGTGGCCACTGCCAAACAATCTTGGATGCTCGGCAATGTGTTGGCCTTCGGCAGCCATCACCAGCTTGTCTGCATAAATCCGAAGGCTGATGGCCCTGTTGGCGTAACTGGCAGGAACGCTGTAGCGATTGCCCTCGTGGTGAACAAGGCAGGTTGAAGTGACTCGCTTGGTTTGCTCCACGAATGCATCAAAGGCATTGGGTAGCGCCATCAACTCGCCTTGTTCATCGGCAAAGGCCTCTTGCACGGTTTGGTCCAATTCGGGGTGGCGCAGCTCAGACCACAGCGCTTTGCAGCGATGCTCAAGCCACACATTCAAATCAGCAAGGCTTTGAAAGTCTGGTGCCCCTTGCCACAGGCGTTGGCGGGAATCCTGCACGTTCTTCTCAATCTGGCCTTTCTCCCAACCCGATGCTGGATTACAGAACTGCGCATCTAACAGGTAGTGGCTGACCATGGCAGTGAACCGCTGATTGACCCTGCGCTCTTTGCCACGCCCCACCGAATCCACAGCGGTCTTCATGTTGTCGTAGATGCCGCGCTTGGGAATGCCACCGAAGATTTGAAAGGCATGCCAGTGGGCATCAAACAGCATTTCATGTTTTTGCTGGTAGTAAGCCCGAAGCACAAAGGCCCGGCTGTGGGCCAACTTAAACTGGGCAATCTGAAGTTTGACCTGTTTGCCCGCTATGCGGGCAAAGTCCTCACTCCAATCGAATTGGAAGGCTTCGCCACAAGCAAAGCGCAAGGGGATGAAACAACCCTTGCCCGAGGTTTGCGCCTTGAACTGTTCGGAATCTTTCCACTGTCGGGCAAAGGCACACACTCGGTCATAAGACCCGGTAAAGCCCAAAGCGACCAAATCCCGGTACATGCTGCGCAGGTTTCTGCGCAGCTTCTTTGTCTTTTTGTGCTCGGTGGAGAGCCACTGCCTTAACTTGGGCTCAAAAGAACTTAACTTGCCAACGCTGTCTCGCGCTGGGTACTGCGGTTCAACCACCTTGCTTTGCAAATACTTGCGAACGGTGTTCCTGGACAGGCCGCTTCGTCGGGCTATTTCCCGAATCGACGCACCATCGCGAAAATGCCAGCGTCGAATTGCGCTCAATATCGCCACGTTTATCACTCCTTGATTTCTCCCGCCATATCCAGACGGGAAACAGTGTCATACGTGGGTCAAATTTCGACGCAAATCTTTACCCTAAGTGGGTCAATTTTAGATGCAACTCAACAGCCACGGCTTTGTGCAATGCCCACACTCTTTTGACCTGACTTTCGCTGCACCTGGCCAGTTTCGCCGTTTCCGCGATGCTATGCCCAGCAGTGCGCAGCGCAATGATCCGATCATGCGCCAGTGTGTCGGCCTTACGGCCGGTGTAGCGGCCGGCCTGCTTGGCCAGCTCCACGCCTTGCCGCTGACGCTCGCGCCGATCCTCGTAGTCATCGCGTGCGATCTGCAACGCCAGCTTCAAAAGCATGTCCTGGACGGATTCCAGAACAACCTTGGCCACGCCCTTCGCCTCGGCGGCCAGCTCCGTCAAATCCACCACACCAGGCACGGCTAGCCTGGCGCCCTTGGCCCGGATCGAGGCCACCAGGCGTTCGGCCTCGGCCAGCGGCAAGCGGCTGATTCGGTCGATCTTCTCCGCAACCACGACTTCACCAGGTTGCAGGTCGGCAATCAGGCGCAGCAGCTCGGCGCGATCGGCGCGTGCGCCGCTGGCTTTCTCGCGGTAGATGCCGGCGACGTAAAAGCCGGCCGCCTTCGTGCTCTCCACGATGGCATCCTGCCGGCTTAGGTCTTGTTCCTCCGTGCTCACGTGTCGTTTTCAGAAGGCGACTGCACCAGTTCACTGGGCTGGCCGCCGTGTGTGCATAGAACTTCTGACCGGGAACGGTCAGAAGTTCTATGCACGAAGCGCCGCGAGAGATCGGAATTGCTCAGAACTCTTGTGCACGGCGCGACAAAGCCGGAACCGCCGAAAATTCCGGCGATCAACCGGCAAGCTGCTTGATGCGCTCGGCCAGGCGGCCGAAAGCCTCGTTCACGTATTCCAGCACCTTGGGTTCTGCGCCCTGCGTGCGCAGCGAGTCTTTGAAGGCTTCCAGGTCGGACAGCCATTGCCGATGCAGGCGGCCCAGCTCGTCGAGCTGAGGCCGGAAGTCTTGGAGACTGCCGCTCGCACGAAACGCCTGGTAGCCACGCTCAAGCGTGGCCGCCGTGGTCAGCAGTTGCGCGCCCATTTGCTTGTGCTGTTCGGAGAACTCGGCCATGCCGTCATAGGGCCGCGAAGCCTTGCGGCGCTCGGCTTCGGATGCCTCTTCCATGATGCGGGCGTAGCGGTAGAACCCTGGGAACTCGCGGGACAGCGCCATGAGCTGCTGATCGGATGTGCCGACCCAAATCCTGTGCAGGTCAGGCCCGTACCCCATCATGCGATTGATGATGGCATGGGCCTCGCTGACACCCTGGGCGGCAAGCTGCTGCATGTGTTGGTCGATCTTCGCGGCCAGTCGGCGGAATTCGTTCATGCTCATGTCCGTCACAAAAGGCGCGTTGATTGCCCTTGCGCCGTGAGAAGTGCCACCGCCTTCTTATCGAAGGAAACGAAGGTTTCCCCGCCAAGCCAGTTGCCTTCGTAGGCAATGACGCCATCGGCAAAGTCTCCGCCCGCGTCGAGCACCAGCAAGCCAGCCTCCACGGCAGGCCGGTTCACTTCCACATTCGCGGCGGCCAGTAGTGCCCGGATCGCGCTGGCCGCGTCGGCTTGCTGGAAGCCGTAGACACGCAGCAGCACCCAAACAAATTCGCATAGGCACGGCAGCGCGACCGCGATCAACTCGGCGTCGGTCAAGACTGCGGCGGCAACGTCCGCTTGTGCGGGATCGTCACGCACAACCGCACGCACAAGGACGTTGGTATCGACTGCGACCTTCATTGCTTACCTGCCCAGCCTTGCGCCGCCGCCTCGTTGATTTCTTCGATGGTGGCAACCTTCTGCGTCTTGCCCGCGAGCAGGCCGACAAAGCTGGCTATCGTCCCTGCGGGCCGTGCCGCCTTGAGCACGCCCCGACCGTCTGGCAACAAGTCCAGCTCGATCTTGTCGCCTGGCCTGATGCCGAGGTGTTGCAGTACGTCCTTCCGAAACGTCACTTGTCCCCGTGCGGTAACGGTCAATGTGGTCATGGTGGTTTGCCCTCGCAATCAAGGTTGATGCTTCACATAGTAATGCAAAAATGCCTTACCGTCAATGTCCGTCAAACGATCATTAGTCGGCCATGCCGGACACTGTCCAGCAAAGTTATTGCACAACGGGTTGTCGGACATTAAGATAGGCGGACGGAATGACGGACAAGAGAGGCGGCAAATGGCACTGATCGGCTATGCGCGGGTATCGACGGCGGAACAGGACACCGCCTTGCAGACGGATGCGCTACGCAAGGCAGGCTGCGAGCGCGTTTTCGAGGACACGGCTTCCGGGGCCAAGGCCGACCGCCCCGGCTTGGCTGATGCGCTGGCCTACCTGCGCGACGGCGACGTGCTGGCCGTCTGGCGGCTGGATCGGCTCGGGCGCTCTATGCCGCACCTAATCGAAACGATAGGCGCGCTGGAAGCGCGAGGCGTCGGCTTCCGTTCTCTGACGGAAGCCATCGACACCACCACGCCAGGCGGGCGGCTCATCTTCCACGTGTTCGGCGCGCTGGGCCAGTTCGAGCGCGACTTGATCCGCGAGCGCACCAAGGCCGGGTTGACTGCCGCCGCCGCTCGTGGGAGGAAGGGCGGGCGAAAGCCGGTTGTCACCGCCGACAAGTTGCAGCGAGCGCGGGAGCACATCGCCAACGGGCTTAATGTCCGAGAGGCCGCTACACGGCTCAAGGTGAGCAAGACGGCCCTGTACACCGCGCTGCAATCCACCAGTGCAGCCGACTCCTGATATTCCGTGCAGTCGTCTTCTGAAAATGACATCACGCGCAGGTAGATGCGTGCGACTTTCATGCGGGCCTCCTGGTCATTTTGGGTATAGGGAAAATGACCATTGTTTCACGCCTAGCCAAAAAGGGAAGGTTCCCGGTTCAAATGTCGTTTTCAGAAGACGGCTGCACTGAACGTCAGAAGCCGACTGCACTATAGCAGCGGAGGGGTTGGATCCATCAGGCAACGACGGGCTGCTGCCGGCCATCAACGGACGCAGGGAGGACTTTCCGCAACCGGCCGTTCGATGCGGCACCGATGGCCTTCGCGCAGGGGTAGTGAATCCGCCAGGATTGACTTGCGCTGCCCTACCTCTCACTAGTGAGGGGCGGCAGCGCATCAAGCGGTGAGCGCACTCCGGCACCGCCAACTTTCAGCACATGCGTGTAAATCATCGTCGTAGAGACGTCGGAATGGCCGAGCAGATCCTGCACGGTTCGAATGTCGTAACCGCTGCGGAGCAAGGCCGTCGCGAACGAGTGGCGGAGGGTGTGCGGTGTGGCGGGCTTCGTGATGCCTGCTTGTTCTACGGCACGTTTGAAGGCGCGCTGAAAGGTCTGGTCATACATGTGATGGCGACGCACGACACCGCTCCGTGGATCGGTCGAATGCGTGTGCTGCGCAAAAACCCAGAACCACGGCCAGGAATGCCCGGCGCGCGGATACTTCCGCTCAAGGGCGTCGGGAAGCGCAACGCCGCTGCGGCCCTCGGCCTGGTCCTTCAGCCACCATGCCCGTGCACGCGACAGCTGCTCGCGCAGGCTGGGTGCCAAGCTCTCGGGTAACATCAAGGCCCGATCCTTGGAGCCCTTGCCCTCCCGCACGATGATCGTGCCGTGATCGAAATCCAGATCCTTGACCCGCAGTTGCAAACCCTCACTGATCCGCATGCCCGTTCCATACAGAAGCTGGGCGAACAAACGATGCTCGCCTTCCAGAAAACCGAGGATGCGAACCACTTCATCCGGGGTCAGCACCACCGGCAAGCGCCGCGACGGCCGAGGTCTTCCGATCTCCTGAAGCCAGGGCAGATCCGTGCACAGCACCTTGCCGTAGAAGAACAGCAAGGCCGCCAATGCCTGACGATGCGTGGAGACCGAAACCTTGCGCTCGTTCGCCAGCCAGGACAGAAATGCCTCGACTTCGCTGCTGCCCAAGGTTGCCGGGTGACGCACACCGTGGAAACGGATGAAGGCACGAACCCAGTGGACATAAGCCTGTTCGGTTCGTAAACTGTAATGCAAGTAGCGTATGCGCTCACGCAACTGGTCCAGAACCTTGACCGAACGCAGCGGTGGTAACGGCGCAGTGGCGGTTTTCATGGCTTGTTATGACTGTTTTTTTGTACAGTCTATGCCTCGGGCATCCAAGCAGCAAGCGCGTTACGCCGTGGGTCGATGTTTGATGTTATGGAGCAGCAACGATGTTACGCAGCAGGGTGACGGTGTTCGGCATTCTGAATCTCACCGAGGACTCCTTCTTCGATGAGAGCCGGCGGCTAGACCCCGCCGGCGCTGTCACCGCGGCGATCGAAATGCTGCGAGTCGGATCAGACGTCGTGGATGTCGGACCGGCCGCCAGCCATCCGGACGCGAGGCCTGTATCGCCGGCCGATGAGATCAGACGTATTGCGCCGCTCTTAGACGCCCTGTCCGATCAGATGCACCGTGTTTCAATCGACAGCTTCCAACCGGAAACCCAGCGCTATGCGCTCAAGCGCGGCGTGGGCTACCTGAACGATATCCAAGGATTTCCTGACCCTGCGCTCTATCCCGATATTGCTGAGGCGGACTGCAGGCTGGTGGTTATGCACTCAGCGCAGCGGGATGGCATCGCCACCCGCACCGGTCACCTTCGACCCGAAGACGCGCTCGACGAGATTGTGCGGTTCTTCGAGGCGCGGGTTTCCGCCTTGCGACGGAGCGGGGTCGCTGCCGACCGGCTCATCCTCGATCCGGGGATGGACCGGCGATTGGTCCATGGCGAAACGGCCGACCTTGCGCCGACCGGCTTCGGGCAACAGGTCCGCGAAGCCATGGACCAGCGCCGCGAGCATCATATCGAACAGCGCGACGCCACGCGCAACAGGGACGGCCGAATCTTCTACCGGCGCAATCTTCTCGCCACCCTGCGCGAGCGGGAAGTTGCGCGCGCCGGTGCGGAGATGGCCGAGGGCAAGGCGCTGCCGTTCCGCGCCGCCAAGGATGGTGAGAGTGTCAGCGGCAAGTTCACCGGGACTGTCCAGCTAACGAGCGGCAAGTTCGCCATCGTGGAAAAGAGCCACGAGTTCACCCTTGTCCCGTGGCGGCCGATCATCGACCGCCAGCTCGGCCGCGAGGTCGCGGGTATCATGCAGGGCGGTTCGGTGTCGTGGCAGTTAGGGCGGCAGCGGGGGTTGGGGCTATAGGAGCCAACGATACCGCATTGCAACGCAACAACTAATTCGATAAGAGCTGCTATTCAATTTCGTAATCGTGGAGCCATCAGCATGGGAAATTCCAAGTCAGCAGACAAGTAAGCCGCAACATCAGAATTGTTGTTGCGGCGCTCTGTAAGACCAATCCCATCTGATTGCTGACGAGCAGACGCTGCCCGGTATCCTTAATCGAGAGGTTGATTCGTCATGACCACCACACGCCCCGCGTGGGCCTATACGCTGCCGGCAGCCTTGCTGCTTATGGCTCCCTTCGACATCCTCGCCTCGCTGGCGATGGATATTTATCTTCCAGTCGTTCCGGCGATGCCGGGCGTCCTGAACACGACTCCATCCATAATCCAACTCACGTTGAGCCTCTACATGGTGATGCTCGGTGTGGGCCAAGTGATCTTTGGGCCACTCTCCGATCGCGTCGGGCGACGGCCGATCCTGCTTGTAGGCGCAACGGCTTTCGTTGCTGCGTCTCTGGGAGCGGCTTGTTCTTCAACTGCATTAGCCTTTGTTGCGTTTCGTCTGGTTCAGGCTGTTGGAGCATCGGCCATGCTGGTGGCCACCTTCGCGACCGTGCGCGACGTATATGCCAATCGTCCCGAAGGTGCCGTCATCTACGGCCTTTTCAGTTCGATGCTGGCGTTCGTGCCTGCGCTCGGCCCTATAGCCGGTGCGCTGATCGGCGAGTTTTGGGGATGGCAGGCGATCTTCATCACACTGGCTGCACTGGCTTCGCTCGCACTCTTAAACGCCAGTTTCAGGTGGCATGAAACCCGACCGTTGGATCAGGCCAGAACGCAACGATCTGTTTTGCCGATCTTCGCGAGTCCGGCCTTTTGGGTTTACACGGTCGGATTTAGTGCCGGCATGGGCACATTCTTCGTTTTCTTCTCGACAGCCCCCCGTGTTCTCATAGGCCAAGCCGGCTATTCCGAGATCGGATTTAGCTTGGCCTTCGCGACTGTCGCGCTGGTCATGGTCACGACAACCCGCTTCGCAAAGTCCTTCGTTGCCAAATGGGGTATCGCGGGATGCGTAGCGCGCGGGATGGCGTTGCTCGTTTCCGGCGCGATCCTGTTGGGGATCGGCCAACTTTTCGGATCGCCGTCATTTTTCAGCTTCATCCTGCCGATGTGGGTTGTCGCGGTCGGCATTGTCTTCACGGTGTCCGTTACCGCCAACGGCGCACTTGCGCAGTTCGACGACATCGCTGGATCAGCGGTTGCGTTCTACTTCTGCATCCAAAGCCTGATAGTCAGTATCGTCGGGACATTGGCGGTGACGCTGTTAAACGGCGATACAGCGTGGCCCGTGATTTGTTACGCCACGGCAATGGCAGTGCTGGTGTCGTTGGGGCTGGCGCTCCTTCGATCCCGTGATGCTGCCACCGAGAAGTCGCCAGTCGTCTAGCCGACGACTGGAAGCAAGCCCGCTCCGATGCGGCGCAATAATCTTCGAAACCTCGTGAATGGCGGTATCCTGTCTGGCAAGATACCGCTCATTTCCCTTGTCCCGTGGCGGCCGGTCATCGACCGCCAGCTCGGCCGTGAGGTCATGGGCATCGTGCAAAGCGGATCGGTGTCGTGGCAGTTGGGGCGGCAAAGGGGCATAAGCCTCTAATCTGTTGTAGATGAACGCAGCCGCTCGAAACCAGCGATGAGGCTGTCGAGTCCGAAGTTGAACGCAGCATCCATGCCGTCTGTTTCCAACTCGTGAAACAGATCGTGCAGGAAGGACGACGGTGCTTGCTCGGACACATCTGGCCTGTCCGGAACTCTCTCATCGGCATCAGATGCCTGCTGCTCGAGAACGGAACCGACCACATAGTGACTGACCGCCCGGAGCGCCCAAACGGCGCGCTTCGGACAAAAGCCCTCCGCGCAGAGAAAGCGTATTTGCGTCTCGGCGGTGCCAAAATTCGGTTCTGTCGGTCGAGTGCCGGCATGGATACGCGCGCCGTCCCGATAAGAGAGCAACGCCGTTCTGAAGCTCAGGGCATTCTCTTTCAGGAACACCCGCCAGTCCTCATTCTCTTCGGGTAGCGAGCGGGTATGGCGTTCCGCCAGCATCGCCTCGGCGAGCGCATCAAGCAGCGCTCGCTTGTTCTGGAAATGCCAGTAAAGCGCAGGCTGCTGAACCTTGAGGCGTTCAGCGAGCTTCCGCGTCGTCAGGCTGTCCATGCCAACCTCGTTCAACAGCTCTAGCGCCGCCGCGATCACGGTGCCCTTGTCCAGTTTGGTCATTCACGTTCCTTCGCCAGTGCTTGACAATTTATCACCGATAAGTTATATTTCCATCTCCTTATCGTTGATAAAGTCGCTCCATTGAGCGGCGCTGGAGTTTCAGGTGCGCAGCTCTGCCATCATTGCCCTGCTGATCGTGGGTCTTGACGCCATGGGTCTCGGCCTCATCATGCCCGTCCTTCCGACGCTTCTGCGTGAGCTTGTGCCAGCAGAGCAGGTCGCTGGACACTATGGTGCCTTGCTGTCGCTCTATGCATTGATGCAGGTCGTCTTCGCGCCCATGCTTGGACAGCTTTCGGATTCTTACGGTCGGCGTCCGGTACTTCTGGCTTCTCTTGCAGGAGCCGCAGTCGATTACACGATTATGGCATCAGCGCCGGTCTTATGGGTGCTCTATATCGGCCGACTCGTGTCCGGCGTCACGGGCGCAACCGGAGCTGTAGCAGCCTCAACCATTGCCGATTCGACGGGGGAAGGTTCTCGCGCACGCTGGTTCGGCTACATGGGGGCCTGTTATGGGGCGGGCATGATTGCCGGGCCAGCACTTGGTGGCATGCTCGGTGGTATCTCTGCTCATGCCCCGTTTATCGCCGCCGCCCTTCTCAACGGGTTCGCGTTCCTGCTTGCCTGCATTTTCCTCAAGGAGACTCATCACAGCCATGGCGGGACCGGAAAGCCGGTTCGCATCAAACCATTCGTTCTGTTACGGCTGGATGATGCATTGCGCGGGCTAGGTGCGCTTTTCGCAGTTTTCTTCATTATTCAACTGATCGGCCAAGTGCCTGCAGCCCTATGGGTCATATATGGCGAGGACCGTTTTCAGTGGAACACCGCGACCGTTGGTTTGTCGCTCGCGGCGTTTGGGGCAACACATGCGATCTTCCAAGCGTTTGTTACCGGCCCGCTTTCAAGCCGGCTTGGAGAGCGGCGCACGCTGCTGTTTGGCATGGCTGCGGATGCGACTGGCTTCGTTCTTCTGGCTTTTGCCACGCAGGGATGGATGGTGTTCCCGATTCTGTTGCTGCTTGCCGCCGGGGGTGTTGGCATGCCGGCCTTGCAGGCAATGCTCTCAAACAATGTCAGCAGTAACAAGCAAGGGGCTTTGCAAGGAACGCTAACGAGCCTCACCAATCTAAGCTCTATCGCAGGACCGCTTGGCTTCACAGCACTCTATTCTGCCACCGCCGGGGCATGGAACGGTTGGGTTTGGATTGTCGGCGCGATCCTCTATTTAATATGTCTGCCAATACTACGCAGACCATTCGCAACTTCATTGTGATTTAGTCATGGCGATTTGGCATGCGTAGACTTAGGAGAAATGACGGATTAAATCTGTTGAGCAATCATCTCCTTTCGGGGCGAGTGCCAATGATGACCTTAGTTCACACTCTCGCTGTCGCCGAATATCTCAACTTCCGTCACGCCGCCAACGCGCTCGGCGTTGCACAGTCCAGCGTCAGCGCCCGCGTGAAGGCACTGGAAGAAGACCTCGGCATCCTCTTGTTCGAGCGTCATGCGCGCGGCGTTCGGCTGACCGAGGCCGGACGCCATTTCGTCGAGCGGATAGCCGTAGGTATTGACCAACTCGACCATGCGGTGAAAACCGCCGGCATGGCGGCAGCCGGAGAAAGCGGCCGGCTTCGTATCGGTATCCATGCCCTGATTCCGCATAGCTTCCTCGCAAAGCTGATCGGCCAATACCGCAAGGATTACCCCGATGTTGAAGTCGAGATCGCCGAAGGCCCGGCCCGTGAAGCGGTGGTGCAGCTTCGCGCCGGCAGGTTGGACGTGGCGTTCGTCGCGGGCACGCCCCAACCACCCGACTGCCATTCCCGTCGCACATGGACCGAACCGCTCTTGGCGGTGCTACCGGAACGGCATCCGCTCGCCAAGCGGTCAGCCGTCACATGGCCCGATTTGGCAGGCGAGACGTTCCTTGCGTATAGGAAGTTCAAACGCCCTTTTCGGGCAGTCTGCTGGGTAGGCGGCGGTCGCGCAAGCCCCGTTTTGGGCACGGATCGGACGTCTGTGAGTGGGATTTCGGCATCGCGGGGCCACGCAGCGGCGTTGTCAGCAGCCATGCTTCGCTGATTCCCGACAGCGGGCCGAGCGCCGCCCTGCGGATCGTGGCCGCATCGGCTCGGATTCCGGTTTCGCCGTCGGCTGTGCAGCCGGCAGATCGTCACGCGGCTTGCACTGGCGGCGCGCGCGCTGCGGGCCTGTAGTGCGCTTCTTCCCGCGCGCCGTGCTTCTCGAAGTGGGCGAGGATGGCGCGGATGGCGGTGGGTTCCTCGATGCTGGCGACGATCCGCACGGTGCCACCGCAGTGGACGCAGGCGGTGACGTCGATGGAAAAGACCCGCTTGAGCCGTTGCGCCCAGCTCATCGCACGGCGCTTCTCCTCGGGGCTGCGCGGCGCGTCGTGGGCGCTGACGTCCACTGGCGCCGCATCGCCCGCAGGCCGCTTGCCGCGCCCCGAGGGCGTCAGCTGCGCACGCAGGTTTGCATTCGGGGCGAATACGCCGTGGAAGCGGGTGAGATGCGCGCGAGGTGGCGGGACCAGCGCCGCCAGCTTGGCGATGAAATCCACCGGATCCCATTCCACATGCGTGGTGCCATTGCGCCACGGGGTCTTGAGCTGGTAACGCACCCTGCCCTGGAGCGCTATCGACAGCCGCTTCTCGCTGATCGCCGGGCGCGTGATGTAGCGGCACAGCTTTTCCAGCTTGTGGCTTTCGTGTGCTTCGGCCGCCACGCCGGCATGCAGTGAGAAGCCGCCGACCTTGCCGGCTTCGCCCTCCAGCGAACCGGCGTCACCGGGCAGCGTTTGCAGCGTGACGACCTTGCAGCCAGCGTCGCGGCCGGTGGCGATGCGGTAGGTGATCGAACTCATCCGCAGCCCATCCATGCTGTCGTCGCCTGCAGCGCTGTCTGCCAGGAAGGCCGATTCGCCCTCCCCTTCGAGCCAGCCTTTGCGCGTCAGGTGCCGACACACCCGGTGCGCGATGGTAGCTGCCAGCTGGGTCAACTGCGCGGTGGTGGGCGCACGGGCGCGGTGCAGGCGCAGTTCGCGCCGCGGCAGCTCGGTGGCTTCCACGTACACGCCGTCGAGCCACAGCATGTGGAAGTGGATGTTCAGGTTCAGCGCGCTGCCGAAACGCTGGATCAGCGTCACCGCGCCGCACTGGGCGCTGGCGCGGTCGATGCCGGCTTGATCGGCCAACCAGCCGGCGATCACGCGCTGCACGATGCCCAGCACCGGGCCAATGGCTTCTGGCTTGCTGGCGAACAGGAAACGCAAGGGGTACGGAAAGCTCAGCACCCATTGCCGCACAGGCCGCGGGCCGAACACCTCCTCGACCAGGTGCCGCGCACTCTCGGCCATGCGTCGCGCGCCGCAACTCGGGCAGAACCCGCGCTTCTTGCAGGAGAAGGCCACCAGCCTCTCTGCACGGCAGTGCTCGCACACCACCCGCAGGAAGCCGTGCTCGAGTACGCCGCAACGCAGGTAGGCATCGAACGCCTCGCGGACATACCCGGGCAGCGAGCGGCCCTCCGCTTCGATCCGTGCAATGAAGTCCGGGTAGTGCGCCTCTACCAACGCGTACAGCAGCGTGCGCTCGGGCGCGTGGCGCGCGTACCGCGAACCGGTGTGGGCGGACGGCAGTGGCGCGCATCCCGCGGCTTGCCGCCGGGATGTGGCGAGGCGCGGCACGCAGCGCTCCGGTGCGGGGACGGCTGCTCAGTGTTGCGCCTGTGTTCGCACGTTCGTATCGGTGCGTTCTGATCTTCGCGTCAGACATTGCCGCGGCGCGGGCACAACAAAAAGCCCGGCATCGCTGCCGGGCTCCGGCCCCGTCCTTGGGGCCTTGATGTCGGGTCGTTGCCGGGATCGGACCGCGCTGGCGCGGTCCGGTTCCCTGACGACCGGGCCAACCGGATCAGAAATCCATGCCGCCCATGCCGCCCATACCGCCAGCACCCGGCATGGCCGGCTCTTCCTTCTTCGGCACTTCGGCCACGACCACTTCGGTCGTGATCGCAAGGCCGGCGACGGAAGCGGCGTGCTGCAGGGCCGAGCGGGTCACCTTGGTCGGGTCCAGGATGCCCATGGCGATCATGTCGCCGAACTCGCCGGTGGCGGCGTTGTAGCCGTAGCTGCCTTCGCCGGCCTTGACGTTGGCCACGATCACGCTCGGTTCTTCACCGGCGTTGGCCACGATGGCGCGCAGCGGGGCTTCCAGCGCACGGCGGGTGATGGCGATGCCCAGGTTCTGGTCTTCGTTGATGCCCTGCCAGGGCAGATCCGTGCACAGCACCTTGCCGTAGAAGAACAGCAAGGCCGCCAATGCCTGACGATGCGTGGAGACCGAAACCTTGCGCTCGTTCGCCAGCCAGGACAGAAATGCCTCGACTTCGCTGCTGCCCAAGGTTGCCGGGTGACGCACACCGTGGAAACGGATGAAGGCACGAACCCAGTGGACATAAGCCTGTTCGGTTCGTAAACTGTAATGCAAGTAGCGTATGCGCTCACGCAACTGGTCCAGAACCTTGACCGAACGCAGCGGTGGTAACGGCGCAGTGGCGGTTTTCATGGCTTGTTATGACTGTTTTTTTGTACAGTCTATGCCTCGGGCATCCAAGCAGCAAGCGCGTTACGCCGTGGGTCGATGTTTGAATTCAATTGCAGCAATTGGATTTCTTTCATCAAGATAATCATAAATTCTTTCACGATCTTGTTCTGCATCTACGGTCCAAAGAATCGACGTAAAATGACAATTAAGTATTTTTAGAAAATGCTTGGAATCAATTCAATTCATCAAGTTTTAAAAAATAATTCCTTTTGTCAGGTCTATCATTTTTTAAATGCTTTAAAAATATTTTAGCAGTTTCCTCCGATGCATCCTCTCTTAGGCAACGTTCAACAAAGGATATATCTACAAACTCATCTGCTAACCCAGCACGGCCAAGATCTAAAAAATAAATTTCATTGAATTTATCTATAAAAATATTACTATCCGTGATATCGCCATGAGAAAAAACCAATCTTTCTTCAACACGAGTCTCATTTAACTCATTCCATAGACTTAGGTAAGTTTTATGGTCTCCCCATAATTCAGCGTCAAAATCATCTTGATCTATATCATCAAGGAGTTGGTTATCAATAAAAAATTTTGACTCTTTTAACCGATGATCAATGTTTGAAATAAATGGACAATCAATAATAGCAATTGAATTTAACAGATTGAGTACCTCCTTATAGATAGCAAGCAATTCTTGGTCTGTTAAAAAAAGCGCTGAAATTGGTTTTGCATTGATCGCTTTAGTGATCATGAATTCAAACTGCTCATCCTGAAAAGTCATGATGAGTTCAGGCACCTTTAACTTCTCAGAGAGCCAACTCAACATTTTCGCTTCACGAGAAACACTGTATGTGGTCGCTGTATATAAAGTGCTAGATCGCTTAAGAAAAAAAGTTTCATTATTTCGATTAAAAGAATAAACATCCGATGGCGACTGACCAATTTTATTTGGCTCTAAAACGCTGTTTCCAATAAATTGTTGAATAATATTGGGCAATTCCATCAAGCTTTCCTTTTATTCAGTATTAAAAACCCCGCAAATGCGAGGCCTAGTAAATAGATGATCTTAATTTGGTTCACTGTAGCAAAAATATGGCTTATTCCCTAGAAGAACTTGCAAAATTATTGTCCCAGCCGACACAGCTGTAGCTCCTCTTAAAAAAGAGGGCGGCGGCAAAAACTGAGTGCAACACCTGACCTTTCCGGTACGGTGCTGCCCCTATGTCTTATTCCGAACTCAGCGTTGAAGAACGCGCCACCATTCAAATCGGCCGTGCCCAAGGGTTCAGCCTGCGCAAGATTGCTTGCTTGATCACCCGATCCCCTTCGACCATCAGCCGGGAGCTGCGCCGCAATCGAGATGTCTGTGGCGGCTACTCGGCCCGCATGGCCCAGCAGCAGATGCAGGCCCGCCGCCAACGCTGTCGACCGAAACGAAAGCTCTTGCCGAGTAGTGAGCGCTTCCAGTTGGTGGCCCATATGCTGCGCGAGCGTTTGTCTCCCGAGCAGATTGCCGGCAAGCTGCGCAGCATGAACATTCCCAGCCTCAGAGAAGCCTACGTCTGTCGCGAGACGATCTATAACGCCATCTACGCCTTGCCGGTCGGCGAGCTGCGTAAAGAGCTGATCATCTGCCTGCGCCAAAGTAAGACGACGCGACGGCCGCGCTCTGGCGGCGTGGATCGACGCGGCCAGATCCCCGAGATGGTCAGCATCCATGTGCGCCCACCGGAGATCGAAGACCGGCTGATGCCAGGGCATTGGGAAGGCGATCTGATCAAGGGCAAGGCCAACGCCTCGTCTGTAGGCACGCTGGTGGAACGTACCAGTGGCTACCTGATGCTGGTAAAGATGAACGACGCGACGGCGACCTCGGCGATGGAAGGCTTCAGTGCAGCGCTCAATGGCATGCCGCTGGCGATGCGCAAGAGCATGACCTACGACCAGGGCCGAGAAATGGCGCGGCATGCTGAAATCACCCAGCAGACCGGGGTGGCAATTTACTTCTGCGACCCGCATAGCCCTTGGCAACGCGGCAGCAACGAAAACATAAATGGCCTGATCCGCCAGTATCTGCCCAAGGGCACGGACTTGTCGGTACACAGCCAAGAAGAACTCGACGCTATTGCACTGCAACTGAACATGCGACCGCGTAAGCGCTTCGACTTCAAGTGCCCCATCGAAGTTATGGGTGAGGTGATGCAGAAGGCCATGACTATGCGGCATGATGCTCCAGCTTCAATTCAATGACCGTGTTGCACTCAGCTCCTGCAACCGCCCTATCTTGCATTGAACCAGCATGTTCTGTGCCTGACTCATCAGTGAGCGAGAATGCAACAAACTGCCCCCCAACCTGTGTTGTGCCATCAATTGCTCCACAAAAGGTTGAAATGGCATCAATTGATGCTAGGCGTGCAAAAGATAAGAGTATTTCCTGCTGATGCGGCTTTAGCTCGCGGGCCAGACCAATAATTGCCCGCCACTCTTCGTCTTTTACGGAGGCCAAATCTTGTGTAGTGAGCATGCTTCTGTAAAACGACAGCGTTTCGTCACATGCGTCTTTTAAGAGAGCTTTACACAGGGTCGATGTTTTCATGGGCTAGGTCTAACGCCTGAGTTGAGGGGCTTTTGCGGAGTAGGCGCAGCCTGCGTAGCAAAAGTCCCGCTCCAACGATTTGTTATGCCGCATCTGCTACTCGGCGACTGAGCGATTTTTGTGTGCTTTGACAACGTTCGCTGTGTGCTGGAGCAAGTCTAGACCGCCCGGTAGACCGTGCCCGGGAATGACGACCTCTGCTTCCGGGTAGTGTTTTTGAATCCGCTCAACGGAGGTGGGCCATTCAGCCAGTTATGCCGCATCTGCTACTCGGCGACTGAGCGATTTTTGTGTGCTTTGACAACGTTCGCTGTGTGCTGGAGCAAGTCTAGACCGCCCGGTAGACCGTGCCCGGGAATGACGACCTCTGCTTCCGGGTAGTGTTTTTGAATCCGCTCAACGGAGGTGGGCCATTCAGCCAGATCGGCATCGGCCACGTTCCCCGCAGACGTGCGTGACAACTCATGAACGGCACAACCACCGTATAGCACGTTCGCTGACGGGACGTATACAACCAGATTGTCGGTCGAATGCGCAGCACCAGGATAGAAGAGCTCTACTGGACCGAAGCGCACTGCGTCCCCGCTCGATGAGAGTCCTTCTAGAGAATGCGTGGGAATCTCGTTCCCCTCTGCCTCGGCTAGCCGGCGTGTCGACGGTGATGCGTACGTTGCCACCCCAGCCGCCCGAAGGACATCAACGCCGCCGACGCGGTCGTCATGAAAGTGCGTGGAGACTGCACGCGTTACGGGAAGTCCAATTTGCTTTTCAATCTCCGCGAGAAGTGCCGCTGTGTTTTTCGCACCCCACGCTGTATCAATCAAAAGCAACTCATCACCATCACGGACAATGAGACCATTGGACGGGTAGACCGCGCCATCAAACGACTGCGTTGCGATATGCGACCAAACACCATCGGCAATCTGGTAAAGTCGGACCTCTCCGACCGGAATTTCGTTGACTGTCGGATACTCACCACTCGGCTCCCCGGAATGGGCTAACGGACTTGCGACAGCCATGACAGACGCGGTCATGTAGACCAATAAACTACTAATAACTTTTAACATCAAGACTCCATAGGGGTGGGTGCGGCATAACTTTGTTTTAGGGCGACTGCCCTGCTGCGTAACATCGTTGCTGCTCCATAACATCAAACATCGACCCACGGCGTAACGCGCTTGCTGCTTGGATGCCCGAGGCATAGACTGTACAAAAAAACAGTCATAACAAGCCATGAAAACCGCCACTGCGCCGTTACCACCGCTGCGTTCGGTCAAGGTTCTGGACCAGTTGCGTGAGCGCATACGCTACTTGCATTACAGTTTACGAACCGAACAGGCTTATGTCCACTGGGTTCGTGCCTTCATCCGTTTCCACGGTGTGCGTCACCCGGCAACCTTGGGCAGCAGCGAAGTCGAGGCATTTCTGTCCTGGCTGGCGAACGAGCGCAAGGTTTCGGTCTCCACGCATCGTCAGGCATTGGCGGCCTTGCTGTTCTTCTACGGCAAGGTGCTGTGCACGGATCTGCCCTGGCAGGGCATCAACGAAGACCAGAACCTGGGCATCGCCATCACCCGCCGTGCGCTGGAAGCCCCGCTGCGCGCCATCGTGGCCAACGCCGGTGAAGAACCGAGCGTGATCGTGGCCAACGTCAAGGCCGGCGAAGGCAGCTACGGCTACAACGCCGCCACCGGCGAGTTCGGCGACATGATCGCCATGGGCATCCTGGACCCGACCAAGGTGACCCGCTCGGCCCTGCAGCACGCCGCTTCCGTCGCCGGCCTTGCGATCACGACCGAAGTGGTCGTGGCCGAAGTGCCGAAGAAGGAAGAGCCGGCCATGCCGGGTGCTGGCGGTATGGGCGGCATGGGCGGCATGGATTTCTGATCCGGTTGGCCCGGTCGTCAGGGAACCGGACCGCGCCAGCGCGGTCCGATCCCGGCAACGACCCGACATCAAGGCCCCAAGGACGGGGCCGGAGCCCGGCAGCGATGCCGGGCTTTTTGTTGTGCCCGCGCCGCGGCAATGTCTGACGCGAAGATCAGAACGCACCGATACGAACGTGCGAACACAGGCGCAACACTGAGCAGCCGTCCCCGCACCGGAGCGCTGCGTGCCGCGCCTCGCCACATCCCGGCGGCAAGCCGCGGGATGCGCGCCACTGCCGTCCGCCCACACCGGTTCGCGGTACGCGCGCCACGCGCCCGAGCGCACGCTGCTGTACGCGTTGGTAGAGGCGCACTACCCGGACTTCATTGCACGGATCGAAGCGGAGGGCCGCTCGCTGCCCGGGTATGTCCGCGAGGCGTTCGATGCCTACCTGCGTTGCGGCGTACTCGAGCACGGCTTCCTGCGGGTGGTGTGCGAGCACTGCCGTGCAGAGAGGCTGGTGGCCTTCTCCTGCAAGAAGCGCGGGTTCTGCCCGAGTTGCGGCGCGCGACGCATGGCCGAGAGTGCGCGGCACCTGGTCGAGGAGGTGTTCGGCCCGCGGCCTGTGCGGCAATGGGTGCTGAGCTTTCCGTACCCCTTGCGTTTCCTGTTCGCCAGCAAGCCAGAAGCCATTGGCCCGGTGCTGGGCATCGTGCAGCGCGTGATCGCCGGCTGGTTGGCCGATCAAGCCGGCATCGACCGCGCCAGCGCCCAGTGCGGCGCGGTGACGCTGATCCAGCGTTTCGGCAGCGCGCTGAACCTGAACATCCACTTCCACATGCTGTGGCTCGACGGCGTGTACGTGGAAGCCACCGAGCTGCCGCGGCGCGAACTGCGCCTGCACCGCGCCCGTGCGCCCACCACCGCGCAGTTGACCCAGCTGGCAGCTACCATCGCGCACCGGGTGTGTCGGCACCTGACGCGCAAAGGCTGGCTCGAAGGGGAGGGCGAATCGGCCTTCCTGGCAGACAGCGCTGCAGGCGACGACAGCATGGATGGGCTGCGGATGAGTTCGATCACCTACCGCATCGCCACCGGCCGCGACGCTGGCTGCAAGGTCGTCACGCTGCAAACGCTGCCCGGTGACGCCGGTTCGCTGGAGGGCGAAGCCGGCAAGGTCGGCGGCTTCTCACTGCATGCCGGCGTGGCGGCCGAAGCACACGAAAGCCACAAGCTGGAAAAGCTGTGCCGCTACATCACGCGCCCGGCGATCAGCGAGAAGCGGCTGTCGATAGCGCTCCAGGGCAGGGTGCGTTACCAGCTCAAGACCCCGTGGCGCAATGGCACCACGCATGTGGAATGGGATCCGGTGGATTTCATCGCCAAGCTGGCGGCGCTGGTCCCGCCACCTCGCGCGCATCTCACCCGCTTCCACGGCGTATTCGCCCCGAATGCAAACCTGCGTGCGCAGCTGACGCCCTCGGGGCGCGGCAAGCGGCCTGCGGGCGATGCGGCGCCAGTGGACGTCAGCGCCCACGACGCGCCGCGCAGCCCCGAGGAGAAGCGCCGTGCGATGAGCTGGGCGCAACGGCTCAAGCGGGTCTTTTCCATCGACGTCACCGCCTGCGTCCACTGCGGTGGCACCGTGCGGATCGTCGCCAGCATCGAGGAACCCACCGCCATCCGCGCCATCCTCGCCCACTTCGAGAAGCACGGCGCGCGGGAAGAAGCGCACTACAGGCCCGCAGCGCGCGCGCCGCCAGTGCAAGCCGCGTGACGATCTGCCGGCTGCACAGCCGACGGCGAAACCGGAATCCGAGCCGATGCGGCCACGATCCGCAGGGCGGCGCTCGGCCCGCTGTCGGGAATCAGCGAAGCATGGCTGCTGACAACGCCGCTGCGTGGCCCCGCGATGCCGAAATCCCACTCACAGACGTCCGATCCGTGCCCAAAACGGGGCTTGCGCGACCGCCGCCTACCCAGCAGACTGCCCGAAAAGGGCGTTTGAACTTCCTATACGCTAGTTGCGAATCAGATCGGCCTGGCTGAGCTCAAGGCCGGTGGAATTCATGCTCTCGAAGATGAGCTGAGGATTGTCCTGAGTGCGATCGAGCGACACCTCGACGATGAGCAATTTGGCCAACCCTTGGCAGATGGCTTTGAGCTCGTCCTGATGCTTGTTTATCAGCGCCTGAAAGAGCGTGTAGTTCTGCTCTATGCGGGTACTGATCTCCGCAGGCATCGGTGCGGATTTGATGATGGCCAACAACGTCTTCTTATCAGTTTCCGACAGAATGAGTTTGTAGTGGCGCTCGCCGTCCTCTTCAGGATTGAGCAGGTAGTAATTGTGCAGCTTTCGCGCGGAGAAACTGTCCAGCAATTCAGGCAGCTGATTGGCTTCAAAGTGCTTGGCCAGTGCTGCAATCAACAAGGTGCACGTGGTAAGACGTTGTTGTCCGTCGATGACCAGCAGTGCTTCCTGGGTGGTGACGGTGGACAGACCACGCTCCACATAAACGATGGAACCGATGAAATGGCCATTAATCTGCTCGTCACGACCCGACCTCAGCAAATCTGACCACAGCTGTTGGCACTGGGCTTCCGTCCAGGAGTAATTGCGCTGATAGATGGGAATGACGAACTGCGGAGATTTCTTCAAGAACTTGAGCAGGTTGGTTTCTGTGGCCTTCACTTCTATTCCTCAGAGATATTGAGCGATCTGCTGACGCTCGGCCAACAGTGCTTTTAATTGGAGATTGATTTCGACTTGGCGTGCCATCTGCTTTTCCTTCGCGCCTTGTGCCCGCAGGCGGCTGATCTCGCCTTCAAGCCGCTCGCAATCGGCCAGCGCCTGCCGACGCGCCGCCGCCTGCTCCGGCGTTGCCGTGGTTCGGTAGTTTCCTGTCCGCCGCGCAGCCTGCAGGGCCTGCACGCAATCCATCCAGCCTTGATAGAGGGCGTGCAACGAGGTCTGGGGCTGGTGTGCAATCGACAGGGATTGCACGAAGGCATGCTCGGCTTCGGAGCGTGCTGCGGCATCGGTCGCCGTGGCATTGGCGGTTGCGTGGGATAGCAAGGCCAACGTAAGGCTGCCGTCGAGCACCACTTTGCTGGCCTCGTTCTGCGCCCAGCGCTTGTGGGCCAGGGACAAGGCCACCGTTTGTCCTTCAACCAACAGCAACAGCACCGGATAAGGCACCGCACGGTGCACCAGTTCAGCCAGCCGCGAGCAACTGGCGGGTTTGACGGTACCCCGCAAGGTCACAACCAGCACTGCGATCTCAAGGTACTCGCGCTGCGCGTCCCGGTAGTCAGGCACGCCGATGGTGTTGGGCTTGAGCGCGGCGAACCACTGGATTTCTTCAATGGCATCGGTGATCAAGCGTTTGTCGGACGCCGTAGGCACACCATTCTCCAACAGCAGTTTCTTGGGGACGCGCTGCTCTACCCGGCAACTGTCGGGCAGGCCCAATGCCTGGATAACGGCGTGCGCGTCGATGACCGTCATGCTGCCTCCCTTTCCGGCAGCACCACCAGGAATGCCACCACCTCAAAATCACCGCTGCCGGCGAATTCGCCTTTCATGGCGTGCGTGCCGCCGGGCGTGAATAGACTGGCCACGGCCCGTTCCTCGTGCTTGCCGGCGACGGATGCCACTGCCGCCGCGAGCAGCTTCTGGGCATGGCGCATGTCTTCGCCCCCTTTGGTGGCCTTGTCGAACCGCGCGCAGGCACTTTCATCAGGTCGTTCGCGCCCCAGCGAAAGGCGCTTGAGGCGGTCCAGGATGCGTTTGGCCTGGGGGTAAGGCAGCAATACGGTTCCGTCATCGCCGACATGCACCAGGTAGTGCGGCGCGAGCGGGTAGTCGGACGATGCGGCGGGCTTTGCTGCCGGGCCGCAGGCTTGCAAGCAGAAGATCACGCCGGGGGGAATATCGGCATCCAGTGTCGTGGTCACCGCATAGGCTCCAAGGGGCTGGGTGTCGAGCTTGCCGGGGTGCGCCTTCAGATATTGCGCCAGATCGATGCGGAAGTCGGTCAGGGTGAGGTCGGTGATCGACACGCCGGTGGACAGGTCTTCCATGTCGATGACGGTGTCCTGCAATTTGAGCAACTGCTTGCGCCGGTATTCCAGATCGTTCATGGCGTTGCCGGATTGTTGCTCGATCAGGTTTTCTTCCCCTGTGGCCGAGACATCGAGCAGCACCATGCGACCGCTGACGCGCTGTTCCAGGTTGATGTATTCCTCCAACTCCATGTTGGGCCAGAAGTTCACGAGCTGGATGCGCTGGTTGGGCGAGCCGATGCGGTCGATGCGTCCGAAGCGCTGGATGATGCGCACCGGGTTCCAGTGGATGTCGTAGTTGATCAGCCAGTCGCAGTCTTGCAGGTTCTGCCCTTCGGAAATGCAGTCGGTGGCGATCAACAAGTCAATCTCGCCTTCAGCGGCCAGTTCGGCCGGGCGCTCCTTGGCGCGCGGCGCAAATGCCGACAGCACATCGCTCATGCCTTTGCGCAGACCGGGCAAGGTGGTCTGTATGCCGGCGCTCCCGGTGACCAGCGCAGCATCGACACCCAACGTGCTTTTGGCCCAGGGAGCGAGCTGCGCATAGAGATAGTGCGCCGTATCGGAAAAAGCAGTGAACACGATGATCTTGCGGTTGCCGGGGTTGATCGGATCGTGGCACTTGCGTTGGATCAAGTCGCGCAGTGCGGTCAGCTTGGCGTCGCGGGCGGCATCGATTTGTTTGGCAGCCGCCAGCAGGGTTGCCAGGCGGTTGCGGTCTTCCAGCAGATCCTGCTTCCAGCGGATCAGATCCACGTCATCCAGCAGCACCTTGACTTTGCGCCCGACCAACAAGGACTCGAACGCGGGGTCGTCGATATCGACGTCGGCAATGTCGATTTCCTCCAGTGCATCGGCATGCGACTCAATGCGGCCCAGCGTGGCCTCCACGTCCTTGAGCTGCCTTTGCAGTGTCAGGGTGAAGGAAGAAACGGCGCTTTCCATGCGTTTGAGCACGTTCACACGCAGGAGATGAATCAGGCTTTCTTCGCGGTCCGCTTGGCGGAAGAAGCTTTCTCCGCCGCGAATCTGCGTGCTGTACTTGGCGTCGTAGGCTTCCTGTTTGTGGGGCAGGACATAGCGCAGCGGCGCATAACTGGCCAAGGTGAGTCGGCGGATTTCCTGATTGATGTCGCGGATGGCGCGGAACTCGCCCGCAAGGTCAACGTCGGCCTTGATGTTGATCGGTGGCAGGCGATCCGGGAAGCGGCCTGTCTCGCTGGTGCCGTAGTATTTCTCCACGTGCCGCCGAGAGCGGGCGATGGTGAGATGGTCCAGCAAGGTGAAGTAGTCGAAACCCAGCATCTCCACCAGCCGGGTCGGTGTTTTTTCAGCTTCGTCCAGCGCCAGCCAGCGGTTGAACTGCGCCTGCGCCTTGCGGGTCGTGGCCTCGATGCTGGCGATGCCGTGCTCCATCAGGGCGGTGTCATCGCCTTCGGTGGCAAAGGCAATCTGGTTGCGCAGGTCGGCCAGGCGGTTGTTGACCGGTGTGGCCGAGAGCATCAGCACGCGGGTCTTGACGCCTTCGCGGATGATCCGCCGCATCAGGCGGTCGTAGCGCGACTCCTTGCCTTTGTGGGTGGCCTTGTTGCGGAAGTTGTGCGATTCGTCGATCACCACCAGGTCGTAGTTGCCCCAATTCACATGCGACAGATCGATATCGCCGGATGTGCCGCCATCGCGTGACAGGTCGGTGTGGTTGAGGACGTCGTAGTTGAAACGGTCGCCTGCAAGGACGTTGCGCTTGTCGTTGGCCTTGTAAAGCGTCCAGTTATCGCGCAGGCGCTTGGGCGCCAGCACCAGCACGCGGTCGTTGCGCAGTTCGTGGTACTTGATGATGGCCAGGGCTTCGAAGGTTTTGCCTAAGCCGACACTGTCGGCAATGATGCAGCCGCCAAAGCGGTTGAGTTTGTCGATCGCGCCCACCACGCCGTCGCGCTGGAACTTGAAGAGCTTCTTCCACACCACGGTATTGCGAATGCCGGTGGCGGACTTGACGATGCGCTCTTCATCCATCTCGTCGCCACTGTCACGAAACAGGTGATGCAACATCAATGTGTAGATGGTGAACGGGTCGCGGTGCTCACCAAGGGCTCGCAGCGCTTCGAGAACGGCATCACGCCCTTTGCTCTTGTCCTCCGAATCGGTGGCAGAAACGCTTTGCAGATTTGCCCACTGGTGATCGAACCATTGGGCAAGCTGCGCGGCCTCGTCAGCAGATTCCGATGCCTGAATCAAGCTCAATGGGTTGCCTGGCGTCAGGCCAAGGCCTGATGTGCTGAAGGCGAACGACCCCAGCACCACTTGTTCAGGCGTTCCATCGAGCCTGCGCATGACTGCTGCACCTTGAGGCACTGATCTTGATGCCCGCCGCAGATCAACCTTCTCACTGATCCACTTCGCGCACTGATTGGCCAACCAGCGTGCCTGCAGACGATTGCGCGCGGCACGGTCACCTTCCGAACCAAGGAGTTCAAGCACCGCATCGTCGGGAGGCACAATCAATTGGACCCGTTCCAGGGTGGACAGAGCCTCTCGGACTTCAGCGAAGGCGTAAAGAGAGAACGAAGGCGTCACGCAACCGAGCTGATTGCCACGCTTGAGATGAGGGCGGATCAAATCGATGACGCGCTGCGAACCGGTGTTGTGGATCAGCTTCATGGTCGTTCCCGTTCAGTCGTCTATCGACGCCTCTGTACTTGGCGATGCATATCCCGGCGCCAGCACAGCATTGCGCACACCGTAGATGGCAAGGTGGTCTTTCAACCAAAGCCGGTACTCGGGGCCGCGCAGGCTATGGTCGGGGGAACAATCGACACTCCATTTGCGCAGGATGTACCCGGCCGTGGCTGCACGCAGCTTCATCCGCAGCACGCCGCCCTGCATGCCGTAGTCCATTTCGGTGATCTCTGGCCGGGGCTGGTCCGGATGGGGAACCAGTTCCAGCTCGACGATCCGTGTCCACTGAATGTCCTGATCGCTCATCTCGTGAGCCGCCACTGGCTGGCCCTTGAGCACGACAGGGCGTCTGATCCGGGTGATGACGAAATCCCGGAAATCCTGGGATTTGCGGTCGAACGCGCGAACGTGCCAGCGCAGACCGTTGTCGATCAGCGCAAACGGAACGATCTCGCGCTCCGTGCGACCGCTTGAGATGGAGTGGTACTCGATGCCGAGCGGGCACTCGTAATGAATGGCCCGAGTGACGCTCGCCAAGATTGCCAGGTCAGGGTGAGTGAGCCGGGACGGGCTCTCGCTGGCCACCCACGCCTTGATGTGCATCGGTTCACCGTCGCCAAACCCCTGGGTCAGCCACGACAACACCCGCTCGGGTGGGAAATCGAAGATCGGCTGGAAGCTCGAACCCAGGACGTAGAACTTGCCTTTGCCGTCGTAGTCGATATTGCCCGGAGCCAAGTCCTTGTACAGCGCCAGATCCCTGGACGCGGCAGCGGACTGGATACCAAAACGCGCGACCAAGTCCTGGCGGCGCATCTCCCCAATGAAGCGCAGACGCAATTCCACGAACGCGAGGCGGTCACGCTGTGGCTGGGTGAGATCGGCAAGCTGTTGGTGGGGCATCCTGACTGGCTCGTTCGGGTTAGCGAATGCTCGTGTAAATTTCTGCAGAAAGTATATGGTCTGTGTGGAAAGACGTCTATAAATCTAAGTTGATTCACTAGTTAGCTGTATTATGATAACCATTTTTGAGGCGCAAATGAGTGATCCGGCGTGGACTGGCAGGCGCTTCAGTCCAGCGCAGCGCGCCAGGAGTGACGTGGACTGGACGTGCATCCAGCAGGTCACTGCGGACGAGAGCTGGTGCGAATAGATCGCTGATACGGAACAGGAGCACGACCCATGGAACTGCGACACCTTCGCTGCTTTGTGGCTCTCGCAGAAGAGCTGCACTTCACACGGGCCGCAGAGCGCCTGCATATCGAACAGCCACCCTTGTCCCGCGCCATCAAAGAGCTTGAGGATGATCTGGGTGTGGTGCTCTTCGAGCGCAACCGCCGAGGCACGGTACTGACCGAGGCGGGAGCAACGTTCCTGCAAGATGTGCGCAGAGTGTTCGCCGTCCTCAAACAGGCTCAGGAGAACGTACAGGCGGTCGCTGCGGGCCTGAGCGGAAGCCTTCGCATTGCCGTATCCGACGGTGCAATCGATCCCAGGCTGTCGGCCCTCCTGGCCCGCTGCCGCGAGGAAGAGCCGGAGATCGAGATTCGCCTGTCCGAAGTGCCGTTGGCCGATCAGTTGCGTGGTTTGCGCTCAGGTGACTTCTCGATCGGGTTTGCGCACACGGCGGAAGTCGGCGACGACATCGTTACCGAGCCACTCTGGCACGATCCGCTGGTGGTAGCCGTGCCCGCCCGGCATCCTTTACTTTCACACAAGGCTGTTCCGCTGCATCAGCTTGCGATCTACCCACTGGTCTTATGTGACCCGCAGGCATGCGAAGGCTACCATCGTGAACTGGCGCGGCTGCTGCGGCCTTTGGAGCGTCCACCCGACGTCGCCGAGCACGTGTCGTCATTGGACATGATGCTCACCCTGGTCGGTGCCGGCTACGGGGTAGGCTTCATCACCGAAACCAGGATCGCGGCGAGCCTGCGCCCCGACGTGGTGATCCGCCCTCTGGCCATGGATTCCGCAGTCATCACGACCTACTTGCTACGGCCCGCCGGCGAGGACTCGCCGGTGTCGGTGGAACGATTCATCGCGCGCCTGCGCGCGCACTCGGACGATTGATCCGCAGCGGCCAGGACTGGCTGCCTGAAGCCTGCCAGTGCGGTATCCGGAGGAGAAGTCTCGTCAATAATGTTCACTGGTGGTAAAATTCCAGGGTACTTACGCTCGTCGCAACCCGTGAGAAAGCAAGCGCCATGAATGTTGGACAAGCCATTCGACTGTGCCGAACGCAACGGGGCGTCTCTCAAAGCACCATTGCGAACCGAGCCAATTGCTCCGTGTCGTACTTGTCGATGCTTGAGAACAATAAGCGCGACCCGACACTTTCGACGGTTACAAGAATTGCCGAGGCATTGCATGTGCCTGTCGGCCTGCTGTTCGTTCTGGCTGCCGACCAAAGCGAACTGGGTGCGATAGACGAGCACGTCGCCGATCAGTTAATGCAGTCTGCGCTGGCATCACTGGGAGCATCGGCCAACATGACAGCGCAGGTGGGAGGCCACTATGGCTAATGCCGAACAACTCAAGGCGTTGGTGAAATCCCATATCGAGCGGGATGACCAGCACTTCTATTCCGTCGCCATGCAGGTCGCGGCTCGTGAAGCCAAGGTGGGGCATGGCAAGCTTGCCGAAGAACTGCGCGACATGATCGACGCGGCGAAAGCCCGTGTCTCATCGCATGGCACCGAGGGCAAACTGGTGCCATTGGCCCGTCCACGCGGTGAACTGGCGAACTTGCTGACGGTGTCCTACCCAAAGAATCGACTGTCGGACATGGTGCTCGATGCGGAGATGGCCGAACAGCTTGGCCGCATCATGAAGGAACAGAAGCACCATTCGCGTATCCGCGAGCATGGCCTGTCGCCGAGACGTAAATTGTTGCTGGTCGGCCCGCCTGGCACCGGCAAAACGATGACGGCCTCTGTGCTGGCCGGTGAACTGGGTATCCCGCTGTTTTCTGTTCGGCTGGATGCCCTGATTACCAAGTTCATGGGAGAGACCGCCGCCAAGCTGCGTCAAATATTCGATGCCATCAATGATGTGCGGGGTGTTTACTTCTTTGATGAGTTCGATGCCATCGGCTCGCAAAGAGGGCTGGCCAATGACGTGGGTGAGATTCGGCGGGTACTGAACAGCTTTCTGCAAATGATTGAAAGCGATCAATCCCATAGCCTGATCGTCGCAGCGACGAACCATGTGGAGATCCTTGACTACGCACTTTTCCGCCGGTTTGATGATGTGATCGAGTATCGGTTTCCAGGTGCGCCGCAAGCCGCCAGGCTGATCCAGTCGCGGCTTGGGAAGTTCGCGCCCAAACCTTTTCCACTCAAGGCGCTTACAAGCAGAGCGGAGGGTTTGAGCTACGCAGAGATTAAACGTGCAGTGGATGAGTCCATCAAGGAAGCGGTGATGCACGACGAGGCGTGTGTGAAGGTGGATATGCTGACACGCGCTCTCGATGAGCGCCGCAAATTAAGCTTCAGAATGAATCACAAGAAGGCCGTACCGAACCATGCCGGATCAGCCACAAGCTAAACGCCCACACTTCATTCTTCGAAATACATCAAAGACCGTCGGGTTTACCGCACATTCTCCGGGCGGTGGCCCAACGCAAAACGTACCGGCCTTGCCTCGGCCGCAACAGAGTGCGTCCCTCCGAGCACAAATCGAGATCTTGAAGCCTGCTGTGGCAGAGGCGGTGCGAGTTCAAGGGGAACTGCAACTGGAAAGTGGCCTTGGCTTGCAAATCCAGTTTTCCAGTCAACCGGATGTTGAGCTGGCGTTCGAGAGCTTGGCGGATGCTCGCAAGAGGATTGAGCTTCTCAGTGTTCGTCACGAGGGCAACCGGACCTTCGCCAATGTCTTTGTCCCTGATGGAAAGCTGGCGCATTTCGAGAAATACATTTCCGACTACCTCGAAGAGAAAAAGGATCGTAACGGCAAGGCGCGAGATCACCGCAAGCTGATCGATGCCATCGAATCCATCCGGGCAGCAGAAATCAGGGCTCTGTGGACTGACGCCCCCGAATTGCTGCCTGACGATCTCGCGACCGCCTTCTGGTGGGAGGTCTGGCTTCCGGTTCGAGGGGCGGGACAGCGGCAAATCGTTGTAGAGGACTTCAAGAAACTTGCTCGATTGGCGGAATGTGTCGTCAGTGACAAGCAGGTCAATTTCCCCGAACGCACGGTGCTGTTGATGTATGGATCGCAGCAGCAGTTCTCGCGGTCGGTGATGACGCTGAACTGTGTGGCTGAACTTCGCTATGCCAAGGAGACTGCTGAGTTCTTCGATGGCATGGGCGTACGCGAGCAGCAGGCGTGGGCGGACGACTTGCTGCGTCGTGCCCGGTTGCAGCCGTCGGACGATACGGCTCCCCGCGTCTGCCTGTTGGATTCCGGAGTGACTCGTGCGCATCCGCTCTTGGCGCCTTTGATGGATGCGAGCGATTTGCATACCGTGGAGCCGGCCTGGGGCGTGGATGATGAGGCTGATCATGGCACCGGCCTGGCGGGCTTGGCTGCCTATGGCGATCTCACGGATGCTCTGGCCTCTGCTGATTCAATCAATGTCCCTCATCGACTGGAGTCGGTGAAGCTGATACCGGCGGAAGGTGCGAATGAAGGTGATGCGCGCCACCACGCTTATCTTTTCACGGAAGGCGTCGCGCGGCCTGAAATCTCTGCGCCGAATCGGTCGCGCGTGTTTGCTTCGGCGGTGACGGCTTCGGACTACCGTGACCGTGGCCGTCCTTCCTCGTGGTCTGCTGCTGTCGATGGCCTTGCTGCGGATACCGATGGGGCTGGTGAAAGTCCGCGCCTGTTCGTGCTGTCCGCCGGCAACACGCGCGACCCCAATGCGTGGGCTGGATATCCCGATAGCCTTTCCACCAATCTCGTGCATGACCCCGGCCAGGCATGGAACGCAATCACGGTGGGTGCTTGTACTGACAAGATCGACACGGAAGGTCATCCTTCCTTGAGCCCCGTCGCCGAAGCCGGCGGCCTCAGCCCCTTCACGACGACAACCAGAACGTGGGATCGGGCATGGCCGTTGAAGCCCGAGGTTGTGCTGGAAGGAGGCAATACGGCCAAGGATGAACTGGGTGCGGTCGGTATGGCCAGCCTGAACTTGCTGACGACCCACAACCAGCCGCTGGATCGCCTGTTCACCACCAGCAACGCCACCAGTGCCGCGTCGGCATTGTGTGCGGGAATGGTGGCTCAGATCATGGCGGCCTATCCGCACCTCCGGCCGGAAACCGTGCGTGCGTTGCTGGTGCATTCTGCGCAATGGAGCGAGGCCATGCGCGGGATGTTCCTGCCCGTGGTGCCGAACAAGGACGATTACGTTCACTTGATTCGCCATTGCGGCTGGGGAGTCCCGGATTTGAACCGGGCACTATGGAGCGCGGGAGACTCGCTGACCTTGCTGGTTGAGGACGTGGTACAGCCTTACGCGAAGGTTTCAGGCAAGGTCGTGACGCGCGACATGAATTTGCATTCCTTGCCTTGGCCGAAGGATGAGTTGGAGGCATTGCAGGACACGCCCGTCGAGATGCGTGTCACGCTCTCCTACTTCATCGAACCCAATCCTTCGGCACGTGGTGTGGCCTCGAAGTATCACTACCCTTCGCATCGCCTGCGATTCGATGTGCAGCGTCCGCTGGATGCATCCACCGAGCATTTTGTCGCACGGGTGAATGCGGCAGCGCAGCGCGAGGATGAGGGTGACCCTGTGAACCCCTCAGATCCCAATTGGCTGTTGGGCGAACGGCAGCGGCATCGTGGTTCGCTGCATCAGGATGTCTGGAAAGGTACGGCGGCTGACTTGGCCAGCCGTGGCTTCATTGCTGTGTATCCTTCGGCTGGGTGGTGGCGGACACGGCCTGCGCTGGAACGTTATGGCCTGCCGGCGCGATATAGCTTGGTGGTATCCATTCAGACCCAGCAGACGGACGTTGATCTTTACGCTGCTATTTCCCAGAAAATCCCTGTGGCTAATGTTGTGGTTGTCGATACGTAAGAGGCATTCCAGTGTTCCGCTGTCGGGCTAAGCACCCGCCCGGCGCCGTTGGCTGCGACAGCTTGCGCTGCCAATATCCGAAAAGACACTTACGACCGCTATGCCGAATCTTGCGGCTCACTGCCCGCGCTGAGGTTCTTTTCAGTCGCGGCCATCAATTCGCTGGCGCTTATCCCGAGTGCGGCAGCGATTTTCAGTATCAAAGGCAGCGTCGGCACATGCTCCCCGCGTTCGATCTTGCCCATGTGCGAACGCGATATTCCCGCCTGATACGCAAAATCGTCTTGAGCGACCCCCTGCGCGACGCGAGCGGCACGCACGGCCCGCCCGAAAGCTAATGCTGGTTCGGATTCATATGTGGGTGTGCCAGGTGGACGACCTGGCTGAATAGTAAGCTTCTGCATCAACAGAAGCGTCAAACAATCCTCTTAAATTAACCACGTTAAACATATAGACGTTAAACTTCTCTCTTTACTATGATGCTGGTTTGCCCTTGACCTGCTTCGTCGCTTCTGTAGGTTCTCCGTGGACAACATCACCAGCCAACCCGCCCACCTCAGGCTTGCGATTGCGCCAGGCGTATCGTCATCTCAGCTCTCGGCGCTGCTCGCGCTGCAACGAGCGGAAGAACCCGAGGTCAGCATCACGTTCTTTGAAGTGGCAGGTGACGAGCTGCTTGATGGGCTTCGTGAAGGCCGCTACGACGTGGGAATGTCGCTTCAAGGAGCGAGCGATCCGGCCCTGGAAACCCAGCCCTTGTGGATTGAGCACATGGCCGTTGCGATACCGCTGAGGCTTCCCTTGCTTGAGCAGGCATCGCTCACCATCGCCGACCTCCAGAACTATCCGATCTTTCGCTGGGAGGCTGAGACCTGTTCTTCGCTGGATCGTCGGCTGCTCGCGCGTCTGCCTGCTGACCCGCAGAACCTTCAGTACGTGACTTCCTTCGAGATGATGGCGCTATGGGTTTCTGCCGGCTACGGTGTCGGGGTATCCGCACAATCGCGTATCAAGCACGCCCCTGGATGGGGAGTCAGCATGCGACCACTGGACGACGGCCCCTACGAAATCGTGGCGCACCTGCATAGGCCCCAGGGGCAAGCGAACCCTGTTTCCGAACGGTTCGAGCGCAGGGCACTGCAGATCGCAAAAGCGCTCCCTTCCTGATCGCAGTGGCTGTCGGTAGCTGCCAGCAGAAGGCGGTGGATTTATGCCTTTCGCCAAGAGGGGTGATGTGGTACATTCAGAGGCCACTTCTGGTTTTAATAACCAGAAAAAATCTTTATTAATCAATGGGTTGGCTGCCTTGGGTGATTCCCTTCACCCGCTCCATCTCGCATTCCCCGCACGACGTTCCATTGACGTCGTCGCTGTCAAAAGGAGCCTCGGCTCCTTTTTTCGTTTCCAACGTGCCTTTGTTGATCTGGCCCATAGCCACCGCCGCGCCAATTGGCTTGAATACACAGCCGTTCGCGGCGCCTGACCGCTACGCTTTCTGAAACATCTCCAAAGGACTGCGCATGTTTCTCTCCCGCTGGCTACCGGGCCTGGCCAACCTGCTGCACTACCGCCGCGAGTGGTTCCATGCTGACCTCCAGGCCGGCCTGTCGGTGGCCGCGATCCAGATCCCCATCGCCATCGCCTATGCGCAGATCGTCGGCCTGCCGCCACAGTACGGCTTGTATGCCTGCGTGCTGCCGATGATGGTCTATGCCCTGGTCGGCAGCTCACGGCAATTGATGGTCGGCCCGGACGCCGCCACCTGCGCCATGATCGGTGGCGCCGTGGCACCGCTGGCCATGGGCGACCCGCAACGCATCGCCGAGCTGTCGGTGATCGTCACCGTGCTGGTGGGCGTGATGCTGATCGCCGCTGGGGTGGCGCGGGCCGGCTTTATCGCCAGCTTCTTCTCGCGGCCGATCCTCATCGGCTACCTCAACGGCATCGGCCTGAGCCTGCTCGCCGGGCAGTTGTCGAAGGTGGTGGGATTCAAGATTGAAGGCGACGGATTCGTCCTCAGCCTGATCAACTTCTTCCAGCGCCTGGGCGAGATCCACTGGCTGACGCTAGCCATTGGCCTGGCCGGCCTGGGCCTGCTGATCTGGCTGCCACGGCGCTATCCGCGGCTGCCGTCGGCGCTGGTGACCGTGGTGGTATTCACCGCCCTTGCCGGGCTGTTCGGCCTGGACCGTTTCGGCGTGGCGATCCTCGGCCCGGTGCCGGCGGGCATTCCCGAGCTGGCCTGGCCACAGAGCTCCCTGGCGGAAACCAAGAGCCTGCTACGCGATGCGCTGGGTATCGCCACCATCAGCTTCTGCAGCGCCATGCTCACCGCCCGCAGCTTCGCCGCCCGCCACGGCTACGCGATCAACGCCAACCATGAGTTCCTCGCGCTGGGCGTGAGCAACCTGGCCGCCGGCATTTCCCAGGGCTTCGCCATCAGCGGCGCCGACTCGCGCACCGCAGTCAACGACATGGTCGGCGGCAAGAGCCAGCTGGTGGGCATTATCGCCGCACTGGTGATCGCCTTGATCCTGCTGTTCTTCACCGCGCCCATGGCCTGGATTCCCCAGGCTGCGCTGGGCGCGGTGCTGCTCATGGCCGGCTGGGGTTTGATCGACGTGAAGTCGCTCAAGACCATCCGCAAGCTCAGCCGCTTCGAATTCTGGCTGTGCCTCCTGACCACGGTCGGCGTACTCGGCCTGGGCGTGTTGCCGGGCATCGTGTTCGCCGTGACCCTGGCCATCCTGCGCCTGCTCTACAGCATCTACCAGCCCACAGACGCCGTGCTGGGCTGGGTGCCGGGCATCGAGGGCCAGGTGGACGTGCGCCAGCACAAGGATGCCCGCACGGTGCCAGGCCTGCTGGTGTACCGCTTCGACGACGCGATCCTGTTTTTCAACGCCGACTACTTCAAGATGCGCCTGCTCGAAGCCGTGCAGAACGTGGACAAAACCCAGGTAGTGCTGTTCGATGCGGAAGCTGTGACCAGCATCGACGTCAGCGGCATCGCCGCCCTGCGCGAGGTGCGTGACACCCTCGCCGCCCAGGGCATCCACTTCGCCATCGCCCGCGCCCGCGGCACCTTCCTGCGCATGCTAGTGCGTTCCGGGATGGCGCGGGAGATGGAGGAAAACCTGCTGTTCGGCTCGGTACGGGCGGGGATTCGGGCGTATCGGGTATGGCGCAACAGGGCTCGCCGGGAGGGTGCTGCGGATTGAGGGAGGGGGACTACCACGCACCGACGCCCCTTGAACGGGGCCTCGGATCGGCTTTACGACAAACAAGCCCGCGCCACAGTCTGTGTCCCCTGCCCATCATGTTGCCGATCAGTAACCCAGCTTGCGCAGCAACTGGCCTTCGTTCTGTGGCATCGGTCGTTTATAGAAACGCATCAGCTCACCGGCACGGTTGGTGAAGATGCCGTCGACGCCGGCTTTCATCGCCTTGTCGAAATCCACCGCCTCGTCGAGGGTGTACACGTGCACCAGCAGCCCCTTGTCGTGGCTGGCTTGGTTCATCCACGGCTGAATCAGGTCGGAGTAGCTCTGCTCGCCGAGGTCGGTGCGGATTGCCGAAGGGCCGGTACCAATGGCGCCACCGGCCTTGGCATAGTCGAGCCAGCGCAGGAACTCGGCACGGTCCTTGGGTTGCTGACGGGCGTAGAAGGCCGACTTGACCTGCTCGCCGGATTCGGCGAAGTCCTGCCCCGATGCCGGCTCGATGCTGCCCTTGGCCACCCACAGCAAGAGGATCTTCGGTACCTGCGGCATGGCCTCGTGCAGCAGCTTGAGGCTGTTGCGATCGAAGGTCTGCAAGATCACCTTACCCGGCTTGTCTAGCCAGCCACGGGCCTCGAGGCGCTTTTTCAGGTCCTGCTCGATACCGGGAAACTGCGCCGGCTCCTTGGTCTCGATATACAGGCCCGGGTGACGCTCGGGGTTGCCTTCGGCGATATCGATCACTTCGTCCAGGGTCAGGATACGCTGGCCCTTGAACGCTTCGCGGGCACGCTCTGGATAGGCCTTGTTGAACCAGCTGCCAGCGTCCAGCGCCTTGAGTTCGGCCAGGGTGAAGGCACTGACCGGGCTCGCTTTGCGCTCGGGGTAACGTGCGGCGACGTCGCTGGTGCGGGCCAGCACATCGTCGTGGACCACCACCAGCACGCCATCGCGGGTGCGTTGCAAATCCATTTCCAGGTAGTCGGCGCCCAATTCGCGGGCCAGCAGGTAGGCAGGAGTGGTGGATTCGGGAGCATCGAACGAGGCGCCACGGTGGGCGATCACGGCCGGATGCGGGATGTCCTGGGCCTTGGCGAGGGCCTTGCCGTCAGTGGCATGGGCCGCGGTGCTCGCCAGCAAGGTGGCCAGGAGAAGGGTCTTGTACATGGGTAATCCTTTGCAGATCGGGGCCGGCCTCTGGAAGACGCCGGCAAGGTCAACGGTGCAGTCCTTGAGGGCGCAAGCCTCGCACACTCTGCATGACATGCTAAAGTCCCCGGCGTTTTCCGCCACACCCAATGGACCGCCCATGCCCGCACTCGACGCCCACTTGCCCACCTGGGCCGACCTCAACCAGCGCCACCCCAGCACCGCCCTGCTGCTGGGCAATGGTGCCAGCCGCGCGCTGTGGAAACCGTTCGGCTACTTCTCGCTGTTCGAGGAAGCCCAGCGGGTGCGGCACAAGGCATTGGGGGTGAGCGACCAG
The DNA here is from genome assembly GCF_021283165.2 of Pseudomonas soli. Taxonomy (NCBI): domain Bacteria; kingdom Pseudomonadati; phylum Pseudomonadota; class Gammaproteobacteria; order Pseudomonadales; family Pseudomonadaceae; genus Pseudomonas; species Pseudomonas soli. The sequence continues at coordinate 1,191,550 of NZ_CP128543.1, read as the reverse complement.
GCACTGTTCAAGGCCTTGGGCAGCGAACTGTTCGAGCCGCTGCTCAGCACCCTGAACACCACGGTGCGGGCCAACGCCGCGCTGGCGATCAACTCCACCGCGCCGCTGAACCGCTACTACTCGATCAAGGAAGCGCTGATCCACGCGGTGCGTGCCGTGCATCTGCCCTGGCCGCGCTTCCCCGGCGCGACGCGCACGGCCATCAACCAGGCACTGCGCCAGTACCGCAACATCTACACCAGCAACTACGACCTGATCCTGCCCTGGGCCGTGGCCGAGGATACGCAAGGTTTCGCCAACCTGTTCGACGAACAGGGTTTCTTCGACGTGCGCCGCAGCCAGGCCGACGGTATCCGCATCCTCCACCTGCACGGCGGCATGCACCTGCTCAAGTTGCCCGACGGCAGTACCCGCCGACGCAGCGCGGAACAGGCCGAACTGCTCGAAGGCTTCGCCGTGAACATTCCCGGCGAAGTACCGCTGTTCGTCAACGAAAGCCGCAGCGAAGACAAGCTGCGCGCCATCCGCAACTCCGACTATCTGTCCTGGAGCCTGGGCCAGCTGGCCCGCGAACACGACGGATTATGCTTGTTCGGCCAGCACCTGGACGCCAGCGACCAGCACCTGCTCGACGCCATCCGCCAGGCGCGGCCCAAGCACCTGGCCATCGCCATCCGGCCACTGAGCGAGGCATCGATCATCAACCAGAAGCAGCACTTCATTGATCGCTTCGGCGATCTTTCGCAGGTTCCGCTGCACTTTTTCGATGCTGCCAGCCACCCCCTGGGCTTGGCTGAACTGGCCATCCCCGTTCCGGCCGCACAGGATCGACGGCGCTGAGCCGCACACTTTGCAAATGTAAATAATTCTCGATAAGATCCGCACCCTTTCCTCTCCGCCAGCCCCGGAAAGCGTGCATGCAGCGCCCCAAACCCGACCCCGTCGCCCACGGTTTCTATGCCGACATCCTGCATTTCCTGCGCAAGCGCATGGACAATGCCAGTGACGCCGCGGACATGACCCAGGATGTCTTCGCCCAATGGCTGGGTTACCGGGATCGGGCCAAGGTGGAGCAGCCGCGCGCGTTCCTGTTCCAGGTGGCGCGCAACCTGCTGAGCGACCATTGGCGCAGGCAGAAAGTGCGCCATGCGGCGCTGGCCGACGACACCCTGCCCGAGCAGCAGGACGCGCCGGCCAACGATCCGCTGGACCACGCCCAACAGCAACAACGGCTGAATCAATTGCGTCAGGTGCTCGCAGAACTCTCGCCGCGACGCCGCGAAGCCCTTATGCTGCACCGTTTCGAAGGCCTGACCCAGGCCCAGATCGCCGAACGCATGAACATTTCCGTCAGCATGGTCGAAAAGCACATCGCCGCCGCCCTGCTGCAATGCAAGCAACGCCTGGACAGTGACAACGGCACGGAGCAGTTCCCATGACCCCCACCGACGAGCTCGACCCGCGCCCGATCGACGCCCAGGCGGCGAGCTGGTTCAGCCGCAACCGCAACCAGCCTTCACGGCAAGACCGCAAGGCGTTCGCTCGGTGGATGCAGACGCCCGAGCACACCCGCGCCTATCGCCAGTTCGAACAGCTGTGGGATGACCTGGCGGCACTCAAGCAAGCCAATCGCCCCGTGCCCTTACCGGTACCCCGGGCGCCACGCTGGCGCCCGGCCCTGGCAACGGCGGCGGCCCTGCTCTGCGCAGTGCTGGCCGGCAACCTGGGCGCGGGCAGCGAAGCCTTCAGCCAACGCATCAGCGCCAGCCAGGCCGTACAGGTGCTGCAACTGCCCGATGGCAGCCAGCTGCATGTCAACGCCCAGACCCGCCTGCACCTGGACTTTAGCGCCGAACAGCGGCTGATCCAGCTAGAACATGGCCAGCTGTATATCGAGGTGGCACCCGACAAAGAGCGACCGCTGTTCGTCGATGCGGGCAGCGGCCGCGTGCGCGTGGTCGGCACTGGTTTCGATGTGCGCCGGGGCGACCGCGAACTGGTGGTGGCGGTCGCCCACGGCCAGGTAGCGTTCGACACTCCCGGCGAACGACAACCGCCGTTGTTGCTAGGTACCCGCCAAGGCGCCACCTACGATCTCGCACGCGGCACCCTGACCCGCCGTGAACTGGGCGAACAAAAAGTGGCCGACTGGCGCGAAGGCCAGGTGAGCTTTCGCAACCGCGAACTGGCCAGCCTGATCGACGAGCTCGGCCTGTATCGCAAGCAGCCGGTGGTGCTGGCCGACCCGACGCTTGGCCGCTACAAGGTGTCCGGCAACCTCGACGTCCACGACCCGGACGCCCTGCTCAATGCCCTGCCCGCCCTGCTGCCGGTCAAGACCACCTTGCTGGCCGACGGCCGCCTGCGTATCGAACGACGCTAAAAAATAATTTGAGAATTTTTATCATTCGCAGGTGAGGTTTTGTCGCAACATCGCGTCTTCCTCCCCGCCTGCCGCGTGATGGCGGGCTTTTTCCGGCCTTTTGCCGTTTGGGGGAAACCATGTTGTCCGCGTTGCGTCCATTGCACTGCCTGCCTGTCCGACCCACATTGCTGGCCCTGTGCCTGGCCATGAGCCTGGCCGCCGAAGCCGCACCGGTACCATTCGACCTGCCGGCGCAACCGCTGGCGCGCTCGCTGAGCCAACTGGCCCAGCAGGCCAAGGTCCAGCTGCTGTTCGACGAGGCCCTGCTCGGCAGTGCCCAGGCGCCAGTGCTCAAGGGCGACTTCGAAGCCGAAGCGGCCATCAGCCGCCTGCTGGTGGGCAGCCGCTTCAACGTGGTGCGCATGGGCAACACCTATGTGGTACGCCTGCGCGAAGACGATCCGGCTGCCGACAACAGCCTGCAACTCGGTGCCGTGAGCATTGTTGGTGATGGCCAGCAGGTCGACGCTGGCAACGTCGGGCGCTCGACCCTCGACCAAGAGCAGATCGACCGCTACCAGCCCAGCAACATTCCCAGCGTGCTGGCGACCCTGCCGGGGGTGAATATGGGGGGCTCGTCCAAGCCCGGCGGCCAGACCATCAACATCTGGGGCTTCGGCGACGCCGAGGACGTGCCGATGACCCTCGACGGTGCGCCCAAGAGCGGCTTCGAGCGCTATCAGCAAGGCACCATCTTCATCGAGCCCGAGCTGATCAAGCACATCGAGGTCGAAAAAGGGCCGCACTCGGTCAAGACCGGCAATGGCGGTTTCGGCGGCAGCGTCAACATGGAAACCAAGGACGCCGGCGACCTGCTTCAGGAAGGTCGCAACAGCGGTGCGATGCTCAAATACGGCTATGGCAGCAACGACCACCAGCAGATCTATAGCTCGGCATTGTTCGGCCGTACCGACGACGGTCGCATCGACGGACTTGTGTATTACACCAAGCGTGACGGCGGCAATTTGAAAATGGCCGACAGCCTGCCCGACCCCACCGGCAAATGGCCAATCAACCCCCAGCGCATCCCCTACAGCGCCCTGGACTTGGACGGCGCCCTGCTCAAGACCAATATCCATTTCACCGACGAGCACAGCCTGGGGTTGTCCTGGGCACAATCAGAAAGCCAGCGCTGGACCACCTTCTCATCGACCGCCTTCAGCACGCCCCCCACTGCGGCGGATATCAAGAAGTACGGCTACGAAGCCGCCCTCAAGCGCTTCCTCGCCAACCGCCGCACCATCGACACCACCTGGTCGGCCACCTACAAGTACCAACCGATCGAGAACCCGTGGGTAGACCTGCAGGTGAAGTACTCCGAATCGGACACCAAGCAGACCGACGAGCGCGACGCCACGGCGTTCTTCCAGCCCGCCACTGGTGGACGCAAGATGGACACCGAGTACAAGGACCGCATGCTCGATGTGAAGAACACCAGCACCTTCCTCACCGGTCCCCTGGAGCATGCGCTTACCGCAGGCGTGCAGCTGCGTCGCCATGACCGTGACACGCAGATGTGGATGCCCGGCAAGACCTACGAAGTACCCAAGTACAACCATGGTCACTACCAGCCGTACTTCATGCCCAGCGGCCAGGTCGACAGCCAGGGCTACTACCTGCAGGACGCCATCACCCTGGGCGACCTGACCATCACCCCATCGTTGCGCTACGACCATGTGACCAATGAGGGCAAGCCCAACCAGGCGCCTTACTACAACAACCCGGTGGCTGGCCACGACTACAGTGACAAGACCTACAGCGGCTGGTCGCCACGTCTGTCGCTGTTCTGGAAGATGACCGAACAGACCGCGCTGTTCGCCGACTACAGCAAGACCTGGCGCGCCCCGGTGCTGGATGAACAGTATGAAGTGCAGGGTGTCGGCAGCCGCACCGCCACCAGTCGCAACCTCGACCCCGAGCGCATCACCGGTGTACGGGTCGGCAGCATCAGTACCTTCACCAATGTGTTCAGCCAAGGCGACAGCGCGCAGATTCGCACCATGGCATTCCACAACAAGGTCACTGACGAGATCTTCAAGGCCACCGGCATCGGCTGCCAAGAGCAACTGGTCAGCGGCGGCACCATTGCCAACACCTGCGGCGACGGGCTGATGGGCAACTACCGCAATATCGGCGACGTGACCTACAAGGGTTTCGAAATCGAGACCTTCTACGACGCCACCTATTGGTTCGGTGCGGTATCGTACGCGTGGATGGAAGGTCGCCACGAGGGCGCGTACACCAACCCCTGGGGGCCGGATGTCTGGGCCAAGGATGTACCGGCACCGAAATGGATCACCACCCTTGGCGTGAAGATCCCGGCCTGGGATGCCCGTGTCGGCTGGACCGCGCAGTTCGTCGGCGCCACCCACCACCTGCCCAGCGACAAGTACTTCGAGGGCCCCGCGAGTGCGCTCGGTGACCGTTACTACGACAACTTCGGCAACGAGAAGTACCAGATCCACGGCCTGTTCGCCAACTGGAAACCGCAGCAACCCTACCTCAAGGGCACCGAGGTCAACCTGACCGTGGACAACCTGTTCAACAAGGCCATCCGGCCGGAGCTGTCAGGTGAAAACGCCTATACCCAGGGACGCAATGCCAAGATCAGCGTGACCCGGTTCTTCTGAGCCTGCTGGCAGGCAATGATGCAACGGAGTGCATCACCTGCCGTTCGCCACCCGCTCCTGGGCCCTGGCGACATTCACCTGCATCGCCACGATGGCCAGCTCATGGACTGCCTGGGCGACGGCATGCGTGCCGCGCACCTGCATCCACGACAGGATGTCGGCGAGGTGCCAAAGCGAGAGCGTGCCGTCATGCACCGGGGCCGGAAAGCTACGGTGATGGGTGAGCATGAGCTTGCGCATGTTCTGCCGGGAAACCCCCACCAGCTCCGCCACATCGGTCAGGCCGACCAGGTCGGGGCTGACCTCGATCAGCCGGGCATCCGGCAACACTTTCCGCACATCCGCCAAAGCGCTGTGCAGTGCCTCCCGCGCCGTGCCGCCCTCGCGGGCGAAGGCAAGGGCCAGACGGCCCGGTTGGCCGCTACCGACCACTGCATCATCGCAACCGGCCTCCCCCAGGCGCTCGATCAGCGCCTCGACGTCCATGTCCTCGGTCAATTGGTATTTGAGGGTGAACTCGTACTCCATCACTTTCGCTCCACTGACTGATTGGCTATCACGCTTGTCGACGTACAGTTGTCCACGATCCGGCATAACTGGCGGGCGAAGGTGCCCGGGTTTCTGGGCGTGCTCCACACGCTGGTGATGCAGAACTCGCCGCAGCGGCATTCGCGGTCGTTGTTAGGGCAATAGACCCGCCCCCAGCAATGGCCTCCTCGCACCGTGACTTTCCAGCCCCGCGCTTCGGCGTGCTTCAGGGACTGCTCGACTTCCTTGTTTGGATGGAAGGGACGGACCATCGTTCGAGCTCCAGTATGGACATGAAAAAAAGGTTGTCAAGTGACAACCAGGCAACGCTGATGGGCGTCATCACAAGCCAGACTAGGTGCCGAGTGGGATGCAAAAGACTCAGAAAGGTCGTTTCGGAAACCACCTAACCGAGATTGGGAAAATGCTGTAGGTTCAGATGAGATCGATCACCCAGCGATCAGGCCATCCGCCTGCAGCAGGGTCTCCAGGCAATGCTCGCGCACCCCATAGAACGCCTTGAGCTCGGCGATTTTCTCCAGCAAACCCGCATTGTCCTGGGGCTGGCGGCGCTTGACCGCAAGGATCATCTTGTTCTTGTTGGTGTGCTCGAGCGAGATGAACTCGAATACCTTGGTCTCGTAGCCGCAAGCTTCCAGGTAAAGGGCGCGCAGGCTGTCGGTGAGCATCTCGGCCTGTTGGCCCAGGTGCAGCCCGTACTGCAGCATCGGTTGCAACAAGCCCGGGCTGTGCAACTGCGGACGGATCTGCTTGTGGCAGCACGGCGAGCACATGATGATCGCGGCGTTGCAGCGAATGCCGGTGTGGATGGCATAGTCGGTGGCGATATCACAGGCATGCAAGGCGATCATCACATCGATGGCCTCAGGCACCACGCTGCGCACATCGCCGCATTCGAACATCAGGCCCGGGTGCTCCAGGCGCGCGGCGGCGGCATTGCACAACTCGACCATGTCCGGGCGTAGCTCGACACCAGTGACCTGCGCCTCACGGGCTAGGGTGTTGCGCAGGTAGTCGTGCATGGCAAAGGTCAGGTAGCCCTTGCCCGAACCGAAGTCGGCGACCTTCAGGCTCTGCTGGGCGTCCACGGGCGCGTCGCTCAAGGCATGGTCGAAGACCTCGATGAACTTGTTGATCTGCTTCCATTTGCGCGACATGGACGGGATCAGCGCGCCCTGCGCGTCGGTTACCCCCAGGTCGCGCAGGAACGGCCGCGACAGCTCCAGATAACGCCTCTTCTGCCGATCATGGCCAGCCGCGCCCGCCTCGCGGGGCGCCTGCTGGGCCAGGTGCCGGCGCAGCATCGGCTTGCCCTTCTTGCTGAACTCCAGGTGCACCTCGCCGGCAGCGGTGAACAGGTGCGCGTTGCGAAAGCTCTCGGGTAGCAGTGCGGCCACCAGCGCCTGCGCCTCGTCCAACCCCAGGTTGCGGGTGATGTCGCGAGTCTGGTGGCGGTAGACCAACGACAGGCAGACCTGGCCCTTGATCTGCACCGGCTTGGCGATGATCCTCTGCAGGGTCTGGTCGGTGCCGACATGGCGGGCCAGCACCAGCTTGCTCAGGCTGCCGTCGCCCAGGGCATCGGCGAGCAGGCTCAGGAACTGGGCGCGCGCGTCCGGCGCGCCAGGGGCGGAGGAAGGGGAAGACATGGGAACGGGTGCCTCGAAATGCGGGGGCGCGATGCGCAATGCCGGGCATTCTACGTCGATAGGCCCCCTGGTGAAACACGGACAACTGGCCAACAGTCAGTCGAGAATCACCAGGCGGTTGGGCAGTTCGTTGCGCGCATGGGTCGCAGGGACATGCTCGCTGAGCAACTCGCCGCAGGCCTCGATGCATTCGACGAAGCCCTGCAAGGTCTGGCCCTGGCTCACCTGATCGGTGAAACGGGCGACGATCGCCTCGCGTGCCTGCTCGGGCAGGTACCGGGCGATGCCCTCGTCGACCAGGATCTCGACATGCCGCTCGGCTTCGCTGACGAAGATCAACACCCCCGTGGCGCCGGCAGTACGCTGCAGGTTGAGCTCGAGAAACTGCTGCCGGGCCAGGCCCGAGGCGCGCCGGCGGCGCAGCATCGACGGCACCACCCAGGTAGCCAGGCGCGGATGGCGCAACACCAGGCACAAGCTGATGAAGGTCAGCATCTGCGCCAGCAACAAGCCATTGACGCCAATGCCGCCCAGCCACAGGTGCAACACACCGGGTACCAGCAAGGCCAGCAAGGCGGCCCAGAGCAATGGCAGATAAGGGAAGTCATCGGCTCGGCGGGCCAGCACCGTGACCAGCTCGGCATCGGTGCGCCGCTCGGCGCGGGCGATCGCTTCGGCGATCTGGCGCTGTTCGTATTCGGTCATGCCATCGTCTCTCGAGCGTTCTTATCATTGTTATCCCGGCAATCGGGTGGGCGGGAGTGTATCTCAACAAGTGCCCCATATAAGGCATAATCCGCGACTGCGTCGGATCATGGATGAATGATCCACAGAACGGCCAGCGGACACGACAACAACAGGCGTACGAAACGTCTCGGCCCACCGCTATCACTCGACAACGGAATTGATGATGAAACTGTCTTTGCTGGGCCTGGCCATGGGCCTTGCCAGTCAGGCGGCCCTTGCCGCCCCTACCGCCCCGCCCCTGCAGGACAAGCAGGCGTTCGTCGACCATCTGGTCAGCCAGATGACCGAGGCCGAGAAGATCGGCCAGCTGCGCCTGATCAGCATCGGCCCGGAAATGCCCCACGCGAAGATCCGCGAGGAAATTGCCGCCGGACGCATCGGCGGCACCTTCAACTCGCGCACTGCCCCCGAGAACCGTCCGATGCAGGACGCGGCCATGCGCAGCCGCCTGAAGATCCCGATGTTCTTCGCCTACGACACTATCCATGGCGAGCGCACCATTTTCCCGATCGGCCTGGGCCTGGCCTCGTCCTGGGACATGGACGCCATCGCCAAGGTCGGCCGCACCTCGGCCATCGAGGCAGCCGCCGACTCGCTGGACATGACCTTCGCACCGATGGTCGACATTGCCCGTGACCCGCGGTGGGGGCGCACCAGCGAAGGCTTTGGCGAGGACACCTACCTGACCTCGAAGATCGGCCAGGTGATGGTCAAATCGTTCCAGGGTTCGAGCCCCGCCAACGCCGACAGCATCATGGCCATCGTCAAGCACTTTGCCCTGTACGGTGCCGTGGAAGGGGGCCGCGACTACAACACGGTCGATATGAGCTTGCCGAAGATGTACAACGACTACCTGCCGCCCTACCGCGCCGCGCTCGATGCCGGTGCCGGCGGGGTGATGGTGGCGCTGAACTCGATCAACGGTGTGCCGGCCACCTCCAACACCTGGCTGATGAATGACCTGCTGCGCAAGGAGTGGGGCTTCAAGGGCGTGACCATCAGCGACCACGGCGCCATCCAGGAACTGATCCGCCATGGCGTGGCCCGTGACGGCCGTGAAGCCGCCAAGCTGGCGATCAAGGCCGGCATCGACATGAGCATGAACGACACCCTCTACGGCGAAGAACTGCCCGGGTTATTGAAGTCAGGCGAGGTCAGCCAGGCCGAACTGGACCAGGCGGTGCGTGAAGTGCTGGGCGCCAAGTACGACATGGGGCTGTTCAAGGACCCCTACGTGCGCATTCCCAAGCCTGAAACCGACCTGAAGGACTACTACGCCGAGGACCGCCTGCACCGGGAAGCCGCACGCGATGTCGCACGCCGTGGCCTGGTGCTGCTGGAAAACCGCGAGCAGACCCTGCCGCTGAAAAAGGCCGGCACCATCGCCGTGGTCGGCCCACTGGCCGATGCGCCGATCGACATGATGGGCAGCTGGGCCGCCGACGGCAAACCGCAGCACTCGGTCACCGTGCGCGAAGGCCTGCGCCGCGCCGTGGAAGGCAAGGCCAAGCTGGTGTACGCCAAGGGCTCGAACGTCACTGGCGACAAGGCGATGTTCGACTACCTGAACTTCCTCAACTTCGACGCCCCGGAAATCGTCGACGACCCGCGCCCGGCCGCGGTGCTGATCGACGAAGCGGTCAAGGCCGCCAGGCAGTCGGACGTGGTCGTGGCTGTGGTCGGCGAGTCCCGTGGCATGTCCCACGAGTCCTCGAGCCGCACCACCCTGGAAATCCCGGCGGTCCAACGGGATTTGATCAAAGCGCTGAAAGCCACCGGCAAACCCCTGGTGCTGGTGTTGATGAATGGCCGCCCGCTGTCGATCGCCTGGGAGCGCGAGCAGGCTGACGCCATCCTCGAGACCTGGTTCAGCGGCACAGAGGGCGGCAACGCCATCGCCGATGTGCTGTTCGGCGACTACAACCCCTCCGGACGCCTGGCCATCACCTTCCCGCGTTCGGTTGGGCAGATCCCGATGTACTACAACCACATGCGCATCGGCCGGCCGTTCACCCCAGGCAAACCCGGCAATTACACCTCGCAATACTTCGAGGAGCCCAACGGTCCGCTGTATCCATTCGGCTATGGCCTGAGCTACACCAGCTACGAGTTGTCGGACCTGACCTTGTCGCAAACCGAGCTGAAACGTGGCGCGACCCTCAAGGCCAAGGTCGTCGTGAAGAACACCGGCAAGCGTGACGGCGAGACTGTGGTGCAGCTGTATATCCAGGACCAGAGCGCGTCGATGAGCCGCCCGGTCAAGGAGCTGAAGAACTTCCAGAAGCTGATGCTCAAAGCCGGCGAGTCGCGAACCTTGACCTTCGACATCAACGAGGAAGACCTGAAGTTCTACAATGGCCAGCTGCAGCGTGTCGCAGAGCCTGGCCAGTTCAATGTGCAGGTTGGCCTGGATTCAGAGGCGGTGCAGCAGCAGAGCTTCGAACTGCTGTAAGCCAGAACAGGCCCCGTCGCGGGGCGAACCGATCCTGCAGGTGACAATGCGGGGGCGGGCTTGCCCAGCGATGAGGCCGACACAGACAACCGCAATCCCGGATCCGCTCCATGCCCTCATCCTTCCGCACCCTGCGCCTGGGTTTGATCATCCTGCTGATCCTGGTCGGCACCAGCCTCAGTGCAGGCTGGGCCATGCACCAGGCCAAGCGCCAGGCAATGGAAACCGACGCCCGTAGAGCGAGCCAGCAACTGGGCCTGTACGCCAACGCCCTGCATACCCTGATCGAGCGTTACCGTGCATTGCCTGCGGTACTGGCGCTGGACCCGGAGCTGATCGCCGCCCTCCGCGGCCCGGTTACCAAACAGGTGCAGGACGCCCTGAACCGCAAGCTCGAACGCATCAATGGCGCCGCCAACTCCTCCACCCTGGAGCTGCTGGACCGCACAGGCCTGGCCATCGCCGCCAGCAACTGGCGCCTGCCGACCACCTATGTAGGTTCCAACTACGGCTTTCGCCCCTACTTCAAACAAACTCGCAGCCAGGGCAGTGGGCGTTTCTACGCCGTCGGCGTGACCAGCGGCGTGCCGGGCTACTTCCTGGCGAGTGCGGTGGACGATGAACAAGGCCGCTTCCTCGGCGCCATGGTGGTCAAGCTGGAGTTCCCCGAGCTCGAACGTGAATGGCGCCAGGGCAGCGACATCCTGCTGGTCAGCGATGCCCGCGGCATCACGTTCATCGCCAACCAGGACGGCTGGCGTTACCGCGAGCTGCAACCGCTATCCGGCGCAGACCGCGCCGAGCTGGCCGAGACCCGCCAGTACGACAAGCAGCCGCTGGTGCCCCTGCAGCACCAGGCGTTGACCCGCTTCACCGACACCAGCCACCTGACTCGCGTGCAAGGCCCGGATGGCACCGCCGAATACCTGTGGGAGCGTCTGCCCCTGGAGGCCGAAGGCTGGACCCTGCACCTGCTGCGCAAACCGCAGGTTGCCGAGGATGGGCGCAACGCGGCCCTAGCTGCCGCCGCGGTCTGGCTGAGCCTGGTGTTTGCCGCGCTGTTCGTCAGCCAGAGGTTGCGTCTGGCCCGCTTGCGCCAACGCAGCCGCGAAGAGCTCAAACGCCAGGTCGAAGAACGTACCCGTGAGCTGCGCACTGCCCAGGAAGGCCTGGTGCAATCGGCCAAGCTGGCGGCGCTGGGGCAGATGTCGGCCGCGCTGGCTCATGAGATCAACCAGCCCCTGACCACACAACGCATGCAACTGGAAACCCTGCGCCTGCTGCTCGACCATGGCCGCCATGACGAAGCCCGCCAGGCCCTGGAGCCGCTCGAGCAGATGCTGACCCGCATGGCCGCGCTCACCGGCCACCTGAAGACCTTCGCCCGCAACAGCCCCGGAGGCCTGCGCGAACGCCTGGACCTGGCCACTGTGGTAGACCAGGCCTTGCACCTGCTGGACACCCGCATCCGCGCTGAAGGCGTCGAAGTGGCGCTGTACCTGGCGCGTCCAGCCTGGGTCCGTGGCGACGCGATCCGCCTGGAGCAAGTGCTGATCAACCTTTTGCGCAACGCCCTCGACGCCATGGCCGACAAGCGATACAAACGTCTGGAGATCCGTATCGAGGCGGACGATGGACAGTGGCGCTTGAGCGTGCTCGACTCAGGTGGTGGCATTCTCGCCACCGACCTTTGCCGCGTCTTCGACCCATTCTTCACCACCAAGCCGGTCGGCGAGGGGCTGGGCCTTGGCCTGGCCATCTCCTACGGTATCGTCGTCGATGCCGGCGGCCACCTGCAGGTCGAGAACCTGGCGGGGGGCGCGCGCTTCAGCCTCACCCTGCCCCGCGACCTGGAGACGGTATGTTGAATTCAGTGATCGTCGTCGATGACGAAGCCAGCATCCGCGCGGCGGTGGAACAATGGCTGAGTCTGTCGGGTTTCAACGTGCAACTGTTCGAGCGTGCCGAGGAGTGCCTGGCGCAACTTCCGGCGCACTTTACCGGCGTGGTCATCAGTGACGTGCGCATGCCCGGCATGTCCGGCCTGCAGTTGCTCGACCGGTTACAGCAGGCCGACCCGGACCTGCCGGTGATCCTGCTCACCGGCCATGGCGATGTCCCCATGGCGGTGGAGGCGATGCGCAACGGTGCCTACGATTTCCTGGAAAAACCCTTCACCCCGCAGCACCTGATGGGCAGCCTGCGCCGGGCCCTGGAAAAACGCCAGCTGGTCCTGGAAAACCGCCGCCTGCATGAGCAGGCCGACCTCAAGGCACAGCTGGAGAACACCTTGCTGGGCATGTCCCAGGGGCTGCAGCAGCTGCGTCGCCAGGTACTCGAGCTGGCCAGCCTGCCGGTCAACGTGCTCATCCGGGGTGAAACCGGCAGTGGCAAGGAGCGCGTGGCCCGCTGCCTGCACGACTTCGGCCCGCGCGCCGACAAACCCTTCGTCGCGCTCAACTGCGCGGCCATTCCAGAAACACTGTTCGAGGCCGAGCTGTTCGGCCATGAGAGCGGCGCGTTCACTGGCGCCCAGGGCAAGCGCATCGGCAAGCTGGAGTACGCCAATGGCGGTACGGTGTTTCTCGACGAGATCGAGAGCATGCCCCTGGCCCAGCAAGCCAAGCTGCTGCGGGTGATCCAGGAGCAGAAGCTCGAGCGCCTGGGGGCCAACCAGAGCATCGCCGTCGACCTGCGCATCATCGCCGCGACCAAACCGGACCTGCTCGAAGAGGCCCGTGCAGGGCGCTTTCGCGAGGACCTGGCGTACCGCCTCAACGTTGCCGAGCTGCGCCTGGCACCGCTGCGCGAGCGCCGTGAAGATATCCCGCTGCTGTTCGAACACTTCGCTCGCACTGCCGCCGAACGCCTGGGCCGCCATTGCCCCGCGGTCAGCGGGGGACGATTGGCGCAGTTGCTGGCCCACGACTGGCCGGGCAATGTGCGTGAGCTGGCCAATGCCGCCGAACGTCATGCCTTGGGGCTGGACTCGCCGAACCTTGAGAGCCTGCCAGGCGGACAGTCGCTGGGCGAACAGATGGAGGCGTTCGAAGCCCAATGCCTGCGTGCGGCGCTGCGCCAGCACAAGGGCGAGATCAAGGGGGTGATGGAGGCGCTGCAACTGCCACGGCGTACGCTGAACGAGAAGATGCAGCGGCATGGCCTGGTACGTGAGGACTTTCTCGGCAACGAGTAGGCGGATTTCCGCTTATCGATTCAGGCCAATGAGCGGAAGTTCGCTCACCGCATGCCGAATCGCCGGGGGCTGCCTGGCAGCCCATCGCTGGCAAGCCAGATCCCACAAAGCACCATGCAAGCCAGATACGCTGGGAGCTGGCTTGCCCGCGACAGGGCACAACACGCCCTCAAATGGACCACCAAGCACCCATTTGGCACACCTCCTGCAAAACCCTTCTCAAGCTGCGCCCCGAGCGCGCTCCACAAAAACAACGAGAAGGTATCCCTGATGGATAACGCCAGCACTCTGCCCACCGGGGCGGCCGTTGCGCCCGCCGCGGAAAAGTCCACCGCCAGCCGCCTCAAATCGATCTTCAGTGGTTCCATCGGCAATATGGTCGAATGGTACGACTGGTACGTCTACGCCGCATTCTCGCTGTACTTCGCCAAGGCTTTCTTCCCCGCCGGCGACACCACCGCCCAACTGCTCAATACCGCCGCAATCTTTGCCGTGGGCTTCCTCATGCGCCCGATCGGTGGCTGGCTGATGGGCCTGTACGCCGACCGCAAGGGCCGCAAGGCGGCGCTGATGGCTTCGGTACTGCTGATGTGCGCAGGCTCGCTGGTCATCGCGCTGACGCCGGGTTACGAGACCATCGGCGTCGCAGCACCGGTCCTGCTGGTCATCGCCCGCCTGATGCAGGGCCTCTCGGTAGGGGGTGAATACGGCACCTCGGCCACCTACCTGAGTGAGATGGCCAGCAAGGAACGCCGCGGCTTCTTCTCCAGCTTCCAGTATGTGACCCTGATCTCCGGCCAGCTCATCGCCTTGGCGGTGCTGATCATCCTGCAGCAGACGCTCACCACCGAGCAGTTGTATGCCTGGGGCTGGCGTGTACCCTTCGTGATCGGCGCGCTGTGCGCGGTGGTTGCCCTGTACCTGCGCCGCGGCATGGAAGAGACCGCCTCCTTCACCAAGAAAGAGAAGTCCAAAGAGAGCCTGATGCGCACCCTGATGCGCCACCCCAAAGAGCTGATGACCGTGGTCGGCCTGACCATGGGCGGCACCCTGGCCTTCTACACCTACACCACCTACATGCAGAAGTACCTGGTCAACACCGTGGGCATGAGCATCAGCGACTCGACCACCATCTCGGCGGCCACGCTGTTCCTTTTCATGTGCCTGCAGCCGATCATCGGCGGGCTGTCCGACAAGATCGGCCGTCGCCCGATCCTGATCGCGTTCGGCGTGCTCGGCACCCTGTTCACCGTGCCGATCCTCAGCACCCTGCACACCGTGCAGACTTGGTGGGGCGCGTTCTTCCTGATCATGGCCGCGCTGATCATCGTCAGCGGCTACACCTCGATCAACGCCGTGGTCAAGGCCGAGCTGTTCCCCACCGAAATCCGCGCCCTGGGCGTCGGCCTGCCGTACGCGCTGACCGTGTCGATCTTCGGCGGCACCGCCGAATACGTGGCCCTGTGGTTCAAGAGCAACGGCATGGAAACCGGCTTCTACTGGTACGTCACCGGCTGCATCGCCTGCTCGCTGCTGGTGTACGCGACCATGAAGGACACCAAGCAGCATTCGCGGATCACCACTGACTGATCAGCTGCACTGCAATGAACAAGGGGCGCTCCGGCTGGTGGAGCGCCCCTTTTTGTTGGGTGTGTCTCGTCCTGAATAGCGGGTTTATTCGGTTCACTGAATGAGCCGAATAGGTGTCACTCAGGGCATCTCCATCGCTCGTTGCGGCTCACGACGCTGGTAGTACGTGGCCGCCAGCACCAGCACCAGCAGCACCCCGCCCAGTACCATCGACGAACCCACGGTACCGAAGTCCAGCCCGCCTTTCTCGTGGGTCTTGGTCAGCACATCGCCCAGGGTCGCACCGAATGGGCGAGTGAGCACGAAGGCGATCCAGAACAGCACCACGCCGGAGATTTTCGTCCAGTAACGGGCAGCCGCCACCACGGCGATTGCCGAGCCGATCAACAGCGCACCGCCGGCGAAGCCCAGGCCCGAATCGTCGGCCAGGTAATCGCCCAGCGCAGTGCCGAGGGTGTTGGAGAACAGGATCGCCACCCAGTAGAACAGCTCGCCGCTGCGGTTCTTGATACGGGTGACATCCAATGGGTTGCCGCTCAGGCGCCACACCGCGAAGGTCAGCAGCAGGATGCCGATCAGCAGCGCCGAACCTGTCGCATAGCCCAGCCCCAGGGTGCGGTCCATGAAGTCGGACATGGTGGTGCCGGCAGTGCTGGTGGAAAGGATCACCAGCCAATAGAGCATCGGGTTGTAGCGGCGCGAGTAGAGCTGGGTGACCAGGGTCAGCAGGAACACGCTGATCAGCAGCAGCGAGCTCATCGCATAACCGATGTTCAGGGTCATCGACAGCAGGTCGCCCGCCGTCTCGCCGAGTGTGGTTGCGCAGATCTTCATGACCCAGAAGGCCAGGGTGATTTGCGGGAGTTTGTTCATCGTTGTGCCGCTCCAGGTTTAAGTGCGGCGATGGTGAAGAGCGCTGTCTGAAAAAACGGTTGGTGTTGCATGAAAAAAGCGTTGGTCGCGTACGGCAAACACTCGTGAGCTGTTAATTCGGCATTAATTCCCACCATTCATGCTTGGCCAACTGAAAAAGCCGCACCACTCGCATGGCCTGACAAGGCCAGGTACTGCTTTTGATGCGGGACAAGCGCGCCCACAACAATCGATTTAATTGATTATTTTACGTTGTTTTTTGCGCTTTTTAATCAATTTAATCGGCGTAGTATTGAACCCATAGAAGCAAATAACCCACTGATCCACCGGAGCAACGACCATGAAAAACAAACTGATCCTCGCCCTGACCCTCTCGGTTCTGACCACTGGCGCTTTCGCCGAAGACGGTTTCGACCGTACCAGCGCCCACACTTTCGCCGCCGCCCAGAGCCAGTCGGCCAGCTACGCAGAAGATGGTTCTGATCGCACGGGTGGTCAGCGCTTCGCCGAAGACGGCTTCGACCGCACCAACGGCCAGCGCTTTGCCGAAGACGGCTTCGACCGCACCAACGGCCAGCGCTTTGCCGAAGACGGCTTCGACCGCACCAACGGCCAGCGCTTCGCCGAAGACGGTTTCGACCGCACCAACGGCCAACGCTTTGCCGAAGACGGATTCGACCGCACCAACGGCAACCGCATCAGCTGATCACTGATGCGAGCAACCAGCCCGGCTTCGGCCGGGCTTGATCATTTTCAGCCAGGCAAAGCCTTGGCACACTAGGCGCCTCGTCCCCCACCAGGAAGGGCCTCACGGCCTTGCGCAGATGTACTACTACGAACCCGCCAAAGGCCACGGCCTACCCCACGACCCGTTCAACGCCATCGTCGGCCCACGGCCCATCGGCTGGATCTCCAGCCACGATCGCGAAGGCCGCCTGAACCTGGCGCCCTACAGCTTCTTCAACGCCTTCAACTACATCCCGCCGATCATCGGTTTCTGCAGCGTCGGGCGCAAAGACAGCCTGAACAACATCGAGCAGACCGGCGAGTTCGTCTGGAACCTGGCTACCCGGCCGCTGGCCGAGCAGATGAACCAGAGCTGTGCCGCGGTGGCGGCAGATATCGACGAGTTCGCGCTCAGTGGCCTGACCCCGGCCATGTCCAACGTGGTCAAGGTGCCGCGCGTGGGCGAGAGCCCGGTGAGCTTCGAATGCAAGGTCAGCCAGATCGTCCAGCTCAAACGCGCCGACCAGGAACTTGTGCCCAGCTGGCTGATCCTGGGAGAGGTAGTGGCGGTGCACATTGCCGAGCACCTGCTCAAGGACGGCATCTACGACACCGCCGCCGCCGAGCCGATTCTGCGTGGCGGTGGCCCGGCCGACTACTTTGCGCTGGGCGAGCTGTTCAAGATGGCCCGTCCACAGGTCTGATCAGAAGACCAGTTCGCCTTCCTCGCCCACGCCCTGCAGGCGTTCGAGTTCAGCACAAGCGGCCGCGTCGGCCGCGATCGCCGACTGGAACACCTGCCCGTCGAGCACTTTGTGAAAGCGCGGCGCACCGCCCATGCCCAGGGCCTTCACGGCGATCGCCGCGTGGTAGCCGCCGCCTTGCACCGGGACCATCGCCGAGACCGCTTCGAAGTGGGGGAATTCTCTACGTGCCATGCTGCACTCCGCCTGAATGATATAGGGGCGGCATTCTACACATCAGGCGAAGGTATGCAGGTCCAGGCTGCTGACCACCTGCGCCTGGACCAGCTCGCCAAACACCTCCAGGGTGGGCGAGGCGAAATAGCCGCTCATCGCCTGCTGGTCGCTCCAGCTGCCGCTGAGCAGCCACAGATCGGCATCGACCTGCGAACGCTGCACACTGAAGCTCAGGCAGCCGGGCGCCCGCAGCGACGGCTCCAGCAGGTCGCGCAGGCGCATGCCGAGTTCCGCCGAACGACCGTTGCTGGCGCGGATGAAAGCCAGGTGAGTGACCGGTTGAGGCTGGGTCATGAACGATCTCCTTGAAGCGCTACGGACGGGAAAACAGGCTGCCAAGATTAGGGCCCCACCCTCGCGCGACGTTAGGCCATTACTGCCGAGCGATTGCCTGATCCTGCCGCGCGACAGGATCAGGCAATCGAACGACAGCATTCGACTAGCGCCCGACATTGCCCATACCTATGCTGGCCCGGTCAGTAGAGGAACCACGTCATGACCACGCTCCCGCCACCCGACTCGACCCTTGAGCTGCAGCGCCAGGAACTGGCCGCGCTGATCCAGCGCCACGCCGGCCAGCCCCATGGCCCCGCGTCGGCCATCGAAGACCTTTACCTCACATGCTATCAAGAGGAAATCCGCGGCATGCCCGCGCTGGCCCAGCCGGCGTTGTGCATTCTTGCCCAAGGCAGCAAGACCCTGATCCTCGGCGACGAACATTACGCCTATGATCCGCTGCACTACATGGTGGTGTCGGTCACCTTGCCGATCAGCGGCGCCCTGCTCAAGGCCAGCCCCGAGCATCCCGCATTGGGCTTGCGCCTGGATATCGACCCGGCGCAACTGAGCCAGCTGATCGCCGAAAGCAGCCCGATGGTGGTGCCCAACCGGCCATCAGGCCTCGGCCTGTACGTGGAGAAAAGCGATCCGCAGCTTCTGGATGCGTTGATCCGCCTGATCAAACTGCTGGACTCGCCACGCGACATTGCCATCCTCGCGCCGATGATCCGCCGGGAAATCTTCTACCGCCTGTTGCGCGGCCCCCAGGGTTACCGGCTGTACGAAATCGCCCTGGCCAACAGCCAGACCCATCGGGTCTGCCAGGCGATTACCTGGCTCAACAACCATTACCACCAGCCATTGCGTATCGAAGACCTCGCCCGGGAAGTGAACCTCAGCGTCTCCACCTTGCATCACCGCTTCAAGTCGGTGACGTCGATGAGCCCCTTGCAATACCAGAAACAACTGCGCCTGCAGGAGGCCCGACGCCTGATGTTCAACGAGGGGTTGGAGGCTGCCGTGGCCGGCTACCGGGTGGGCTACGAGAGTCCATCCCAGTTCAGCCGCGAATACAGCCGGCTGTACGGCGCGCCGCCGATCCGTGACGTGGCAAGGTTGCGCGCCAGCGCCAGTTGAACGACCCGCCGCCCCCATGGTGCTTGCCGGCGAATCGAGGGCATAGCCCTCGTGGCGCAGTCAGCCTTGCACAGCCAACTGCCATTGGCCCTGATCCACCTGGATCAATGTCGGCCCCGCGCGCTCCACCGCTCGGCCCAGCGCCGCCTGTAACTGCGCCACGTCAGCCACCGACTCGGCATCGGCCCCCAGCGCTCGCGCCACGCCGATGAAGTCCGGGGTGTGGATGTCCACACCGACCGGCTCGATCGCCCGGTTGACCATGTATTTCTTGATTTCCTCGTACCCCTGGTTGTTCCACAGCAGCACGATCAGCGGCACCTGCGCCTCGACGGCACTGGCCAGCTCAGGCAGGGTGAACTGCAACCCGCCATCACCGATCAGGCATACCGTGGGCGCGCGTGCGGCACGTGCTTCGGCACTGCCGAGCCAGGCGCCCATGGCCGCCGGCAACGCATAGCCCAGCGTGCCGTAGCCGGTCGAGGCATTGAACCAGCGCCGCGGACGGGTCATGTCCAGGGTCAGGTTGCCGGTGTAGACCGGCTGGGTCGAATCGCCCACCAGCACAGCGTCCGGCAGGGTTTCCAGGATGCTGTTCAGCAAACGGGTCTGGCTCAAGGTCGGCTGGTCCCAGGTGGCGGCATTGTCCTGGCGCAGCCGGGCGGCCCGAGCAGCGCCCCAGTGATCATCACGCGGGGGTTGCGCCTGCATGTGCAGGGCCACCAGCAAGGCCTCGGTCGCCTGTGCGGCATCGGCCACCAGGGCCAGCTCGGGCAGGTAGTTGCGCACTGTCTGGTCCGGATCGATATCGATCCGCAGCAGGCTGCCAGGGATTTCGAAACCGCCCTTGAACGTCACGTCGTAGTCGGTCTCGGCCAGCTCGGTACCGATGGCCAGCACCACATCGGCCTCGGCAACCAACGCACGGGTGGCCGGCAAAGTCTGGGTCGAGCCGATCTGCAGCGGATGGTTGGCCGGCAGCAGCCCCTTGGCATTGATGGTCAGCGCCACCGGCGCCTGCAGGTGCTCGGCCAGCCTGGCCAGCCCGGCGCCGGCTTCCAGGGCACCACCGCCGGCCAGGATCAACGGTCGGCGCGCCCTGGCCAGACGCATGGCCATCTGCTGCACGGTCTGCGGTGCCGCGCCCGCCCGCGCGGTGCGCACCGGGCGGCCCGGGAGCAGGTGATCGGCCGGTTCCACCAGCACATCCAGCGGGATCTCGATATGCACCGGGCGCGGGCGGCCCCCGTCGAACACCGCAAAGGCACGGGCCAATACTTCGGGCAGGTCATCGGCACTCATCAAAGTGTGCGAAAACGCCGCCACGCCCGCCACCAGCCCGGCCTGGTTGGGCAGTTCGTGCAACTTGCCGCGCCCGCCACCCAGCTGGCTACGCGACTGCACGCTGGAAATCACCAGCATCGGGATCGAGTCGGCGTAGGCCTGGCCCATGGCGGTGGTGATGTTGGTCATGCCCGGGCCGGTGATGATGAAGCACACCCCAGGCTTGCCCCGGGTACGCGAGTAACCATCGGCCATGAACCCGGCGCCCTGCTCGTGGCGCGGGGTGATGTGGCGGATCGAGGAGGCAGCCAGGCCGCGGTAGAGTTCCACGGTATGCACGCCGGGAATGCCGAAGACATGATCGACACCATAGCCTTCGAGGAGTTTGACCAGCACTTCACCACAGGTTGCCATCATCGAGTACCCGATTCTTGTTGAGACTGGTGCTCATGGAACCAAGCGCCGACTACCGCCACAATGCAAAAAAACACATACTAGCCATGACCTCATATCATGGCTTGCCACTATGAAACGCCTGCCGCCCCTCCCCGCCCTGCACACCTTCCTGGTGACCGCGCAGCACTGCAACTTCACCCGTGCCGCGCAACAGCTGCATATCACCCAGGGCGCGGTCAGCCGACAAATCGCCGGGCTCGAGGAACACCTGGGCTATGCGTTGTTCCAGCGCCAGGCCCGTGGTCTGGCCCTGACCCGCGAAGGACAGGACTGGCTGCCTCGGGTGCAGCAGGTTTTCGCAATGATTGAGCAAGGCGTGCGTGAGGTCGGTGGCCGCAGCACGACTTTGCAGCTCAAGGCACCGACCTGTGTGATGCGTTGGCTGCTGCCACGCTTGCTGGAGTGGCAGGCACTGCGCCCGGACGTGCCGGTGGAATTGACCACCACGGTGCAACATGGCGTGGATTTTCGCCGCGAGGGCTTCGATGCGGCCGTCGTGTATGGTGCGGTGCCGAACCATGGACTGCAGGTACGCAAGCTGTTCGATGAACAACTGACACCGGTCTGCGCACCATCGCTATCTGGCGCTCCCTTGCAGCTGCAGGACCTGGCGCGGCAGATGCTGCTGCACCCCTCTCGGGACGAGCACGACTGGCGGTTGTGGTTGCAGGCGGCCAATGCCGGCGTCGAACCCCAGGGGCCGAAGCAGCACTTCGAGACGTTGGACATGGCGATGGCCATGGCCTCCCAGGGGACGGGGATCGCCATCGGCGACTATTCGCTGATTGCCGACGACCTGCGCGCCGGGCGTTTGTGCATGCCGTTCGAGCTGAAGGTGACGACCGGGAAGGGTTATTACCTGGTCAGCCCGTCGAAGAGCATGCCCACGGGGTTGATCGAGTTGATGGAGTGGCTGCAGGCGCGTGCCCGCACATGACATCAATCGCGACCCGACCTGCCCCACGGTGCAGACGACTCAGTAGCCGACCGTGAACCGTGCCCGTGAATGCGCCGGCTTTTCCAGCTCGTCGAGCATGGCGATGGCATAGTCGGCAAAGGTGATCCAGCTTTTGCCATCGGCACCGATCAGCAGGTGATCCTTGCCCAGGATGTAGTGCCCGCTGCGCTGACCTTCGACGAACTCCGCCGACGGCGACAGGAATGTCCAGTCCAGGGCCGGCTCCTGGCGCAGCGTATCGAGGAAGCGCACACCGGCATTGGCCTCGGCCTTGTAGGCTTGCGGGAAATCCGGGCTGTCGATCACCCGCTGCCCGGACGGCAGCAGCAGGCTACCGGCCCCGCCCACCACCAGCAGGCGCTTGACCCCGGCACGCTTGACCGGCTCGATGATCGCTTCAGGCTCGATGGTCGAGAAATGCGCCGCGCTCAGCACCGCGTCACAGCCCGTCACGGCCGCCTGCAGGGCGGCACTGCCCTTGGCATCCAGCGCCTTGACCGTCACGCCGTCACGGCCTTGCAGCGCACTAGGATCGCGGGCGATGGCCACCACACTGTGACCCCGACGCAGGGCCTCTTCCAGCAACTGGCTGCCGGCGCGCCCGGTGGCGCCGATGATTGCGATCTTGCTCATGGGAAACACTCCAACAGGTTGAAAAGGGTTACCACTTCATCTCGCCCTTGGCGACCTTGGCACCCAATTCAAGGGAGCTCTCGTCACCCAGGTTCGGGTAGCGCTGCTTCATCGCCGCGATCAGCGCGGCGGCATTGGCAGCCTTGGCGGCCTCGGTATCGAAGTCACGAATGTAGCCGGCGGTGAAGCGCACCGCGTCCAGCGAACGGCTGCCGTCGCCCAGGTAGTGCCCCGGGATCACCGTGCGCGGTGCGAGCTGTTCGATCTTCGCCAGGGTCTTCAGCCAGTCGGCATGGGATTGCGCGGTCTGGGTGTCGGCCATCCACACATGGATACCTTCGGAAACCACCACGCCACCGACCACTGCCTTGATCGAGGGAATCCACACGAAGCTGCGGTCCGGCTGCGGACCGTCCAGGCCGACGACCTGCAGTGCCTGGCCTTCCAGTTCCAGGCGATCACCCTGCAGTACCTGGGGCACCACCAGACGTGCCGGCTTGTCCGCGCCCATTTGCGGGCCCCAGTAGGCCAGCTTGGCGTCCATGGTCTTGCGGATGTGCTCGACCGTGGCGGCCGAGGCGACCACGCGGGCCTTGGGGAACGCCTGGGTGATGGTGTCCAGGCCGAAGTAGTAGTCCGGGTCGCCATGGCTGACGTAGATGGTGGTCAGCTGCTTGCCGCTGGCACGCAGGCGCTCGACCAGCTGTTCGGCCTGGGCCTTGCCGAACTGGGCGTCGACCAGGATGGCGTCGTGGGCACCACTGACGATCACCGAGCTGACCGGGAAGATCGCCGCGTGACCGGGGTTGTAGGCGTCCAGTTTGAGCGGTTCGGCAGCCATGGCCTGGCCGCCGAAGGTAAGGCAGGCCAGCAGCAGGCCGCGAAGGGGCGTGAAGAGAGACATTGCAAGATCCTGTGAGTGGGACGATGGGTGCAAGCTTAGTTGCCCGATCCAATACAAAAAATGCGATGCTTCGACATAGTTTGTTTCTGAAATCGGACAGATCATGGATCGGCTCAACGCCATGCGCGTATTCGTCACCGTCGTCGA
Source organism: Pseudomonas soli (assembly GCF_021283165.2). Taxonomy (NCBI): domain Bacteria; kingdom Pseudomonadati; phylum Pseudomonadota; class Gammaproteobacteria; order Pseudomonadales; family Pseudomonadaceae; genus Pseudomonas; species Pseudomonas soli. Next base: position 1,167,935 of record NZ_CP128543.1, on the reverse strand, counting down.
CCTGGGCAGCCAGTCGGCCGCCGCGGACCATCTGGAACTCTCCAGGCCCGTGGTTTCCCGCTACCTGGCGGAGCTGGAGGACTGGGTCGGGGCACGCCTGATGCAACGCACCACCCGTAAGCTCAGCCTGACGGCCGCAGGCCTCGAGACCCTGCCACGCTGTCGGCAGATGCTGGAGCTGGCCGGCGACCTGCAAAGCGCCGTGCGCCAACCGGACGACGCGCCCCGTGGCGAGCTGCGCATCAGCGTCAGCACCTCGTTCGGCCAGGCCCAGCTGGTGGATGCGCTGGCGGCCTACGTCAAACGCTACCCCGGGGTGAAGGTTGAGCTGCAGATGCTCGACCGCACCGTCAACCTGGTGGACGAGCGCATCGACCTGGCGATCCGCACCAGCAACGATGTCGACCCCAACCTCATTGCCCGGCGCCTGAGCGTGTGCCGCTCGGTGATCTGCGCCAGCCCCGCCTACCTGCGCGAGTACGGTACGCCGGACCGGGTCGAGGCGTTGAGCCAGCACAACTGCCTGACCCACGCCTACTTCGGTCACAGCCTGTGGCACTTCGAGGTGGACGGGCAGAACGTCGCCGTGCCGGTGCAGGGCAACATCAGCGCCAACGAGGCCATGACCCTGCAGAAAGCCGCCCTGGCCAATGCCGGCATCGCCATGCTGCCCACCTACCAGGCGGCCGCCGCGCTGCGCAGTGGCGAGCTGGTGCGATTGCTGCCGCAAGCCAAGCCACGGGAACTGACCCTGAATGCGGTGTACACCTCGCGCAAGCACATGCCGGCGACGTTGCGCAGCATGCTCGACTTTCTCGCGCAGCGGTTTGCCGACGAACCGGAGTGGGACAAAGGATTGAGTTGAGTCAAGACGGTGCAGTTACGCGCATTGGGCCTATGCTTGTAGGTATCACCTGTTGCATCAACAGGAGGTCCGCACCATGAGTATCAAATCCAGGCGTTGCGCCCTCGTCTTCGCCCTGGTCGCGGTGGCCGGGCTGTACGGCTCGGCCTGCTGGCGGGTGGAGCTGCTGCGCAGCCAGCCCAACACGGCCAACAGTTGCGTACATGAGCATTGCGTTCCCCACAGCGCCACGCTGAGCGCCGTCAGGTAGGTCGGATCACTCCTCGACGCTCATGTACTCTTTCGCCCAGCGGATATAGTCCTCGGGCTGGGTGTAGGTGTGCGAAAGCTCGGTGGCACCGAGGCTGTCCGACTTGTGCTGCAGGCCACGCTGCTGGCGCAGGCAATCGTAGGTGGCCTTGATCGCGGCGAAGTAGGCGGCATGGCCGTCGACCACGATACGCACGCCCAGGCGCGCCAGGCGCTCGTCGTCGCGCAGGTTGGGGTTGGCGTAGGTCACCAGCATCAACGGCACGCTCAGGTGCTCGGCGATCTGCTCGAGTTGCTCGAAGTCCTTGACCCCCACCATGCAGATGCCATCGGCGCCGGCCTTCTGGTAGCTCTGGGTGCGCACGATGATTTCCTCGGTGGTCAACACGCCGGCATTGGTGCGGGCAATGATCGCCAGCGCCGAATCGACCCGCGCCTCCAGCGCCGCGCGGATCTTGCCCACGCCCTCCTCCACCGAGATCAGGTCGGTGGACTTGCGACCGAACTGGGCCGGCAGCAGGGTATCCTCGATGGTCAGCGCGGCAACGCCGGCGCGTTCCAGTTCGATCACCGTGCGCATCACGTTGAGCGCATTGCCGTAGCCGTGGTCGGCGTCGGCAAGCACCGGCAACTGGGCGACACGGCCGATGCGGGTAGCCTGCTCGACGAACTCGCTCAGGGTGATCAGGGCGAAATCCGGCGCCGCCAGGACCTGCAGCGAGGCGACCGAACCGCCGAGAATGCCGACCTCAAAACCAAGGTCGGCGGCAATACGGGCTGACATCGGGTCGAAGACCGACGCGGTGTGATAGCACGAACCTGAAGCAAGCAGTTCGCGGAAGGCAAAACGCAGATCGTGGTGGGAAGCCTTGGGCATGATCACTCCGCTTGTAATGAGAAATTGTGAACGGCTGACAACCGACCCCTGTATCGGGTCTACCTGACTGTTCTAACCGTCGCCATCAGGGCGGTCATGCTCGACATGCAGGCAGAGGAATAGAAGGTGTGGACATACAGCAACGCGAAATCCTCTGAAAAATACTTGCACCAAGCTGGTGCAGGCCCCGGATTTCAGCCTCTGCGGCCAAGCCACGATATCACGCGGCCATGCAGCACTGGATGAATGCGCCAATGCCGATCTTGCATAGGGGATGCACGGAGTACATAGGTAGCTATGTAACTCAGCGTACAATGCCCTACCATGAATGAGCCCATCGCGGGGCAGGCCCGCTCCCACGATGCCTCGCGATCACGCCAGCTCTGACCACAAGGTATCCACCGTGACCGCCGCCCTGCCCCCCACCGTTCTACGCAGCGTCCTCACCGCCCTGATGCTGGCGATATTCCTCGGTGCCCTCGACCAGACCATCGTCGCCGTGTCACTGCCGGCGATTTCCGCGCAGTTCAACGATGTCGGCCTGCTCGCCTGGGTCATCTCCGGCTACATGGTCGCCATGACCATCGCCGTGCCGATCTACGGCAAGCTCGGTGACTTGTATGGGCGGCGGCGCATGATTCTCACCGGCACCGCCCTGTTCACCCTGGCCTCGGTGGCCTGCGGCCTGGCTCAGGACATGCCGCAACTAGTGCTGGCCCGGGTGCTTCAGGGTATCGGCGCCGGCGGCATGGTGTCGGTTAGCCAGGCAATCATCGGCGACTTCGTGCCACCTCGTGAACGCGGTCGCTACCAGGGCTACTTCAGCAGCATGTACGCACTGGCCAGCGTCGCCGGGCCGGTGCTGGGCGGATGGCTGACCGAGTACCTGTCCTGGCGCTGGGTGTTCTGGATCAACCTGCCGCTGGGGCTGACCGCGCTGTGGGTGATCCACCGGGCGCTGGACGGGTTGCCGGTCAAGCATCGCCAGGCCCAGGTCGACTACCTCGGCGCGGTGCTGATGATCCTCGGCCTGGGCAGCCTGCTGCTGGGCATCACCCTGGTCGGCCAGGGACATGCCTGGCAGTCGTCCGAAGTCCTGGCGTTGCTGGCCTGCGCGCTGCTGGGGCTGGCGGCGTTCGTAGCCCACGAGCGGCGCTGCCGCGAACCATTGCTGCCTCTGGGCCTGTTCGGCAACCGGGTCGCGGTGCTGTGCTGGTGCGTGATCTTCTTCGCCAGTTTCCAGTCCATTTCGCTGACCATGCTGATGCCCCTGCGCTATCAGGGCATCACCGGCGCCGGCGCCGACAGCGCGGCGCTGCACCTGCTGCCACTGGCAATGGGGTTGCCCATCGGCGCCTTTACAGGTGGGCGCATGACCAGCCACACCGGGCGCTTCAAGCCACAGATCCTCACAGGCGCGCTATTGATGCCAATGACCATCGCAGCCATGGCGCTGACCCCGCCGCAAGCCTGGTTACAGAGCGCGCTGTTCATGCTGCTGACAGGCATTGCCTGCGGCCTGCAATTTCCCACCTCGCTGGTGGGCACGCAAAGCGCGGTGGACAGCCAGGACATCGGCGTGGCGACCAGCACCACCAACCTGTTCCGCTCGCTGGGTGGGGCAATGGGGGTGGCGTGCATGTCCAGCCTGTTACTGGCGTGGTTGCACCAGGGCGGCTTCGAAGTGCTCGGCAACCCGCTGCTGGGCAGCCTCAAGGCGGGCGAGGCGGATCCGCACACCCAGGCGCGCTTGCTGGAAACCTTCCGCGACCTCTTGCTGGTCAGTGCCGGGGCTTCGCTGATCGGCCTGTTGGCCGCGCTGGCCTTGCCGGACAGACAGTTGCGCGGGCGCTGAAAGTCGTGGGAGGGGGCTGGCCCCGCGATAGCGTCCGCCCAGGCGACATCACGGCCTGAAGGTTGTCATCGCCGGGCAAGCTCGCTCCCGCGTTATTAATCCTGCGTTAACCGAAAAGGGATAACACTTCCTCACAATCGTTAACAAAGTGTCATTTGCGCAAGCCAGGGCTCAAGCGCAGCATATCCAGCCCGGTGTCGACCCATTTCTCGACATCGCCCAACAGGTCGAAGCTCTCCGGGAGCAGCAGCCAGCGGCCTATCAGGCCATCCACATAGGCAAACATGGCCACCGCAGCCCGGTCGATCTCGAGCTCGGCAGGCAACTGGCCACGACGCACTGCATTGCCCAAGGCCAGGGCAATGCTTTGATGGCAGTCCAGCACCGCGCCCTGACGCTGCTGGCGAATCTCACACATGTCGTCGGTGAACTCGCACTTGTGATGCAGGATTTCGTTGATACGCCGGGTTCGGGCATCGAGCACCAACTCGTTGAACACTTGCAGCAACAGCTTGCGCATACAGCCGAGCGGGTCGAGTTCATCCTCGCTTTCACTGGCGCGGGCCAGGTGGTCATGGGTCTCGTGCAGGCTGTCGAGCAGCGCCTGCACCAACTCGGCCTTGTTGCTGAAGTGCCAGTAGATCGCCCCGCGAGTGACGCCGGCGAGCTCAGCGATGTCGGCCAGGGTGGTACGCGCTACCCCGCGCTTGTAGAAGGCCTTCTCCGCCGCCTCGATGATCTGGGCGCGAGTTTCCTGGGCTTCTTCTTTGGTTCGACGGACCATGGCAGTACAACCTCATCAGGCCCCGCGCGCTCGATCTGGCGAGCGGGAATCAGGCCGGGGCAGGCTCTTTCAGGGCCGCTCCCGGGTGGATTTGGGCGATCGGCGGTGGTCACTCACGACGCACCGGCGCTATTTACAAACAACCATGAATGTAAGTATATTCCTTAGCAAGCTATTTATCCACCGGATAGCGTTTTTCTGACAAAGCACTTCCACTATATTCTTGAGCTCCCCTGCTCCTGCGACCCGAGGATCCTCATGCAATTCAAGCCAGCCGTAACCGCCCTGGTTTCCGCCGTGGCCCTGGCAACCCTGCTCAGTGGCTGTAAGAAAGAGGAAGCAGCGCCTGCGCCGCAGGCTCCTCAGGTCGGCGTCGTGACCGTACAACCGCAAGCCTTCACCCTGACCTCGGAACTGCCGGGGCGCACCAGCGCCTACCGTGTGGCCGAGGTCCGCCCACAGGTGAACGGCATCATTCTCAAGCGCCTGTTCAAGGAAGGCAGCGACGTCAAGGAAGGGCAGCAGCTCTACCAGATCGACCCGGCCGTCTACGAGGCGAACCTGGCCAACGCCCAGGCCAACCTGCAGGCTACCCGCTCGCTGGCCGAGCGTTACAAGCAACTGATCGACGAGCAGGCCGTCTCCAAGCAGGAATACGATGACGCCAATGCCAAACGATTGCAGGCCGAGGCGTCGCTCAAGAGCGCCCAGATCGACCTGCGCTACACCAAGGCACTGGCCCCGATCAGTGGCCGCGTCGGCCGCTCCTCGGTCACCGAAGGCGCCCTGGTGAACAACGGCCAGACCAACGCCATGGCCACCATCCAGCAGCTCGACCCGATCTACGTCGACGTCACCCAGTCCACCGCCGAGCTGCTCAAGCTGCGCCGTGACCTGGAAAGCGGTCAACTGCAGAAGGCCGGCGACAACGCGGCCCAGGTTCAGCTGGTGCTGGAAGACGGCAGCCTGTTCAAGCAACAGGGCCGCCTGGAGTTCTCCGAAGTCGCGGTTGACGAAACCACCGGCTCCGTCACCCTGCGCGCGATCTTCCCCAACCCCGACCACACCCTGCTGCCCGGCATGTTCGTGCATGCGCGGCTCAAGGCCGGGGTCAACGCCAACGCCATCCTGGCCCCGCAACAGGGCGTGACCCGTGACCTCAAGGGTGCACCGACCGCGCTGGTGGTCAACCAGGAAAACAAGGTCGAACTGCGCCAGCTCAAGGCCAGCCGTACCCTGGGCAGCGACTGGCTGATCGAGGAAGGCCTGAAACCGGGCGACCGACTGATCACCGAAGGGCTGCAGTTCGTGCGACCAGGGGTCGAGGTCAAGGTCAGCGAAGCCACCAACGTCAAGAAGCCGGCCGGCCCTGCTCAGGCCAACACGGCGAACGCAGACGCCAAAGCGGAGTAAACCATGTCGAAGTTCTTTATCGATCGCCCGATCTTCGCCTGGGTGATCGCCCTGGTGATCATGCTGGTCGGCGCCCTGTCGATCCTGAAGCTGCCGATCAACCAGTACCCGAGCATTGCCCCGCCGGCCATCGCCATCTCCGTCACCTACCCGGGCGCCTCGGCGCAGACGGTGCAGGACACCGTGGTGCAGGTTATCGAGCAGCAGCTCAACGGTATCGACAACCTGCGTTATGTGTCGTCGGAAAGTAACTCCGACGGCAGCATGACCATCACCGCGACCTTCGAGCAGGGCACCAACTCGGACACCGCGCAGGTCCAGGTACAGAACAAGCTGAACCTGGCCACCCCGCTGCTGCCGCAGGAAGTGCAGCAGCAAGGTATCCGCGTCACCAAGGCTGTGAAGAACTTCCTGCTGGTGATCGGCCTGGTGTCCGAAGACGGCAGCATGACCAAGGACGACCTGGCCAACTACATCGTCTCCAACATGCAGGACCCGATCTCGCGGACCGCAGGCGTGGGCGACTTCCAGGTGTTCGGTGCGCAGTACGCCATGCGCATCTGGCTGGATCCGGCCAAGCTGAACAAGTTCCAGCTGACCCCGGTTGACGTGCGCACCGCGGTCGCCGCGCAGAACGTGCAGGTGTCCTCCGGCCAGCTTGGCGGCCTGCCGGCACTGCCAGGTACCCAGCTCAACGCCACCATCATCGGCAAGACCCGTCTGCAGACCGCCGAGCAATTCGAGAAGATCCTGCTCAAGGTCAATGCCGACGGCTCCCAGGTACGCCTGGGGGACGTGGCTCAGGTCGGCCTGGGCGGTGAGAACTACGCCATCAGCGCCCAGTTCAACGGCAAGCCGGCCTCGGGCCTGGCGGTCAAGTTGGCGACCGGCGCCAATGCTCTGGATACCGCCAAGGCTCTGCGCAAGACCATCAGCGACCTGGAACCGTTCTTCCCGCCGGGGGTGAAGGCCGTGTTCCCATATGACACCACCCCGGTGGTTACCGAATCGATCAGCGGCGTGATCCACACCCTGATCGAAGCGGTGGTCCTGGTGTTCCTGGTGATGTACCTGTTCCTGCAGAACTTCCGCGCCACCATCATCACCACCATGACCGTGCCGGTGGTGTTGCTCGGGACCTTCGGCATCCTCGCCGCCGCCGGCTTCAGCATCAACACCCTGACCATGTTCGCCATGGTCCTGGCCATCGGCTTGCTGGTGGACGATGCCATCGTCGTGGTGGAGAACGTCGAACGGGTGATGTCCGAGGAAGGGTTACCGCCCAAGGAGGCGACCAAGCGCTCCATGGAACAGATCCAGGGCGCCCTGGTGGGTATCGCCCTGGTACTGTCGGCAGTACTGTTGCCGATGGCCTTCTTCGGCGGCTCCACCGGTGTGATCTACCGCCAATTCTCCATCACCATCGTCTCGGCCATGGGCCTGTCGGTGCTGGTCGCGCTGATCTTCACCCCGGCCTTGTGCGCCACCATGCTCAAGCCGCTGAAGAAGGGCGAGCACCATGTCGCCAAGCGCGGCTTCTTTGGCTGGTTCAACCGCAACTTCGACCGCAGCGTCGTCGGCTATGAGCGTAGCGTCGGCACCATCCTGCGCAACAAGATCCCGTTCCTGCTGGCCTACGCGCTGATCGTGGTCGGCATGATCTGGCTGTTCGCCCGCATCCCGACCGCATTCCTGCCGGAAGAAGACCAAGGCGTGCTGTTCGCCCAGGTGCAGACCCCGGCCGGTTCCAGTGCCGAGCGCACCCAGGTAGTGGTCGACCAGATGCGCGAGTACCTGCTCAAGGACGAAGCCGATACCGTCTCGTCGGTGTTCACAGTGAACGGCTTCAACTTCGCCGGTCGCGGCCAGAGCTCAGGCATGGCGTTCATCATGCTCAAGCCCTGGGGTGAGCGCTCGAAGGAGAACAGCGTGTTCGCCCTTGCCCAGCGCGCGCAGATGCACTTCTTCGGCTTCCGTGACGCGATGGTATTCGCCTTCGCCCCGCCAGCGGTACTCGAACTGGGTAATGCCACCGGCTTCGACGTCTTCCTCCAGGACCGCGCCGGGGTCGGCCACGCTAAGCTGATGGAAGCGCGCAACCAGTTCCTGGCCAAAGCCGCGCAGAGCAAGATCCTCAGCGCCGTGCGTCCTAACGGCCTGAACGACGAGCCGCAGTACCAGCTGACCATCGACGACGAACGCGCCAGTGCCTTGGGCGTGACCATCGCCGACATCAACAACACCCTGTCGATCGCCCTGGGCGGTAGCTACGTCAACGACTTCATCGACCGTGGCCGGGTCAAGAAAGTCTACATCCAAGGTGCGCCCAACGCCCGGATGAGCCCGGAAGACCTGCAGAAGTGGTACGTGCGCAACGGCAAGGGCGAGATGGTGCCCTTCTCGTCATTCGCCAAGGGCGAATGGACCTACGGCTCGCCGAAGCTGTCGCGCTACAACGGCGTGGAAGCGGTCGAGATCCTTGGTACCCCGGCACCAGGCTACAGTACCGGTGAAGCCATGGCCGAAGTCGAGCGTATCGCCGGCGAACTGCCAACCGGCATCGGCTTCTCCTGGACCGGCATGTCCTACGAGGAAAAACTTTCCGGCTCGCAAATGCCGGCACTGTTCGCCCTCTCGGTGCTGTTCGTGTTCCTCTGCCTGGCAGCGCTGTATGAAAGCTGGTCGATCCCGATCGCAGTCGTGCTGGTCGTGCCACTGGGTATCATCGGTGCCCTGCTCGCCACCAGCCTGCGCGGCTTGTCCAACGACGTGTACTTCCTGGTCGGCTTGCTGACCACCATCGGCCTGGCGGCGAAGAACGCCATCCTGATCGTCGAGTTCGCCAAGGAGCTGCACGAACAGGGCCGCAGCCTGTACGACGCGGCCATCGAAGCATGCCGCATGCGTCTGCGCCCGATCATCATGACCTCACTGGCGTTCATCCTCGGCGTGGTACCGTTGACCATCGCCAGTGGCGCCGGCGCGGGTAGCCAGCACGCCATCGGCACCGGTGTGATCGGCGGCATGATCAGTGCAACCATACTGGCCATCTTCTGGGTACCTCTATTCTTCGTCGCAGTGTCGTCGCTGTTCGGCAGCAAAGAGCCGAAAGAACACGCCACCCCTGAAACTCCACGTTATGAGGCTGGGCAATGACCAAGTCTTTGTTGTCCCTGGCGGTAACCGCCTTCATCCTCGGCGGTTGCTCGCTGATCCCCGACTACCAGACGCCAGAGGCGCCGGTGGCCGCGCAGTGGCCTCAAGGCCCAGCGTACTCGCCGACCCAATCGGCCGACGTCGCCGCGGCCGAACAGGGCTGGCGCCAGTTCTTCCACGACCCGGCGCTGCAGCAGTTGATCCAGACGTCGCTGGAAAACAACCGCGACCTGCGGGTCGCGGCGTTGAACATCGACGCCTACCGCGCGCAGTACCGCATCCAGCGCGCCGACCTGCTGCCGGCGGTTTCCGCCAATGGCAGCGGCAGCCGCCAGCGGGTGCCGGCGAACATGTCACAAACTGGCGAGGCGAATATAACCAGCCAGTACTCGGCCACCCTGGGTGTCAGTGCCTATGAGCTGGACCTGTTCGGCCGGGTGCGCAGCCTGACCCAGCAGGCCCTGGAAACCTACCTGTCCAGCGAACAGGCGCGCCGCTCCACGCAGATCAGCCTGGTGGCCAGCGTGGCCAACGCCTATTACACGTGGCAGGCCGACCAGGCGCTGTTGAAACTGACCGAGGAAACGCTCAAGACGTACGAAGAGAGCTACAACCTCACCCGCCGCAGCAATGAGGTGGGCGTGGCCTCGGCCCTGGACCTGAGCCAGGCGCGCACCGCCGTCGAAGGCGCTCGCGTCAAGTTGTCGCAGTACCAGCGCCTGGTCGCCCAGGACCTGAACAGCCTCACCGTGCTGGTAGGTACCGGCGTGCCGGCCAACCTGCCCAAGCCGCTGGAGCTCAATGCCGACCAGCTGGCCGAAGTGCCGGCCGGCCTGCCGTCCGACATCCTGCAGCGCCGCCCCGACATCCAGGAGGCCGAGCATCTGCTCAAGGCCGCCAACGCCAACATCGGCGCAGCGCGGGCAGCGTTCTTCCCGAGCATCAGCCTGACCGCCAACGCCGGTACCCTGAGCCCGGATATGGGCGGGCTGTTCAAGGGTGGTTCGGGCACCTGGCTGTTCCAGCCGCAGATCAACCTGCCGATCTTCAACGCCGGCAGCCTGCGGGCCAGCCTGGACTACTCGAAGATCCAGAAGGACATCAACGTCGCCAAGTACGAAAAGACCATCCAGACCGCCTTCCAGGAAGTCGCCGATGGCCTGGCCGCACGCAAGACGTTCGAAGAGCAACTGCAGGCGCAACGCGACCTGGTCGCGGCCAACCAGGACTACTACCGCCTGGCCGAGCGCCGCTACCGCATCGGTATCGACAGCAACCTGACCTTCCTCGATGCCCAGCGCAACCTGTTCAGCGCCCAGCAGTCGCTGATCGGTGATCGCCTGTCGCAGTTGGTCAGCGAGGTCAACCTGTACAAGGCCCTCGGCGGCGGCTGGTACGAGCAGACCCAGCAGCAGGCTTCGATCCAGACACCGAAAGGCTGACTGGACCGGTAACGGCACCAAGCCCACCCTCGCGGTGGGCTTTTTGTTGCGCGGTCACATTGCGTTCGATAACCGCCCCGTTCCGCTTGCAACGAATTGCCTAGCCCCCACCCTCCCCCGCACCATCGCCCCCGCAACGTTGCACAAGTTCTCTCTAAAGATGCCCATCCCTGCGGCCGTACCCGCAGCGACCCGGCTCGCCCAATAAAAACAAGAGATCCACGACAGATGAGCACTTTGCAACCCGCACGCCAGCTGCTGCCCGGCCTGTTGGCCCTGTCCTGCGCCCTGCCCGGCGTGGCCGCCGAAGGTGGCTTCCTGGAAGACGCCAAGGCCAGCCTCAACCTGCGCAACTTCTACATCAACCGCAACTTCGTCGACCCAGCCAATCCCCAGGGCAAGGCCGAGGAATGGACCCAGAGTTTCATTCTCGACGCCCGCTCCGGCTTCACCCAAGGCACCGTCGGTTTCGGCATCGATGTGCTGGGGCTTTACTCGGTCAAGCTCGATGGCGGCAAGGGCACCGCCGGCACCCACCTGCTGCCGGTGCATGACGACGGCCGCCCGGCGGACGATTTCGGCCGCCTGGGGGTGGCGTTCAAGACGCGCCTGTCGCAGACCGAACTCAAAGTCGGCGAATGGATGCCGGTGCTGCCGATCCTGCGTTCGGACGATGGCCGCTCGCTGCCGCAGACGTTCCGCGGCGGTCAGCTCACCTCGAAGGAGATCGACGGCCTGACCCTGTACGCCGGCCAGTTCCGCGGCAACAGCCCGCGCAACGATGCGAGCATGGAAGACCTGTTCATGCAGGGGCGTGCCGGTATCACCTCTGACCGCTTCAACTTCGCCGGCGGCGAATACAGCTTCAACGACAAACGCACGATGCTCGGCCTGTGGGATGCCCGGCTGAAAGACATCTATCGCCAGCAGTATCTGAACCTGGTGCACAGCCAGCCGTTGGGCGACTGGACCCTGGGCGCCAACCTGGGCTACTTCCTCGGCAAGGAGGATGGCAGCGCCCGCGCCGGCGACCTGGACAACCGCACCACCTCGGCCATGCTCTCGGCGCGCTACCAGGGCCACACCTTCTATATGGGCCTGCAGAAGGTCAGTGGCGACGACGCCTGGATGCGCGTCAACGGCACCAGTGGCGGCACACTGGCCAACGACAGTTACAACGCCAGCTTCGACAATGCCAAGGAGCGCTCCTGGCAACTGCGTCACGACTTCAATTTCGTCACCGTCGGTATCCCCGGCCTGACCTTGATGAACCGCTACATCAAAGGCGACAACGTGCATGCCGGAGGGGTGGACGATGGCAAGGAATGGGCCCGGGAGACCGAGCTGGCCTACGTGGTGCAGGCCGGAACCTTCAAGGACCTGTCGGTGAAGTGGCGTAATTCGACCATGCGCAGGGATTTCAGCAGCAACGCGTTCGATGAGAACCGCTTGATTGTCAGCTACCCGTTCAATCTTCTTTGAAGCCATCGCGGGAAGCCCGCTCCCACGCCGCCCGCACAAAACAGGAGCGGCATGGGAGCGGCGATGCGGCGACCCGACTTGCCTCGCGATTGGACCTGCCGTCCGGCAAATAACCAAATAACATATGCAAATCAAATAACATTCTTTGACGCTATATGTAACAAGCCGCTAAAACCAAGCTCCGATCCCCGCACCAGAGCCCGAGCATGGACCTCCGCCAACTGCGCTATTTCATCGCCCTCACCGAATACCGCAGTTTCGTCCGCGCCGCCGACGCCATGGGCATCACCCAACCCGCCTTCAGCCGCGCAATCCAGAACCTCGAACATACCTTTGGCTGCGCCCTGGTCGATCGCGCCAGCAAGGCATTGCCCCCCACCCCCGAGGGCCATGTGGTGTTGCAACATGCCCGTCGCCTGGTCCAGGGCGCCGCGCAACTGAACAACGACGTCCTGCAGATGACCAAGCTCGATGCCGGAGAGCTGCACTTCGGCAGCGGCCCGGCCCTGGCCGTGCGCCTGGTGCCCCAGGCCCTGCAACATTTCATCAGGACTCATCCCGGTATCCGCACCGACCTGCTGGTGGACAATGCCGAGCGCCTTGGCCAGGCCCTGCGTCGCGAGCAGATCGAGTTTTTCGTCGATGACGTGCGGCCCTTCGAGGCCGATCCCAACTTCCACACCGAGGCACTGTCCCCGCGGCCAGGCCTGTTCTTCTGCCGCCCCGGGCACCCATTGCTGGCCAAGGACAGCCTGTCGACCAACGACCTGTTCGCCTACCCGCTGGCCAGCGCCCTGCTGGCCCCCGGCGTGCGCAAACGCCTGGCCAATCTCAGCGGACGCACCGACTTCACCCCGCACCTGCAGACCGAGCACCTGGCGGTGCTGCGCAGCGTGGTGCTGGCCAGCGACGCCATCGGTACGGCCAGCGAAGAGGCGGTGGTCGAGGACCTGGCCGCCGGCCATCTGGTGCGTCTGCACTGGCGCAACCTGCCGCCAGGTCTGCAAGTACTCAGCGTGCGTTGTGGAGTGATCAGCCGCAGTGGCCAGCGCCTGTCACCGGCGGCGCAGGCAATGATCGACACGCTGGTCAGCCTGGATGCTGCCCCATCGCCCGCAGACGTGACGCATCGACAATCTCCACCTCGCCATAGCCCAGGCGCACCACGCCGGCCTGTTCGAGGCTCCTGAGGATCTGGTTGATGGTCTGGCGCGACAGCGACAGCATCAAGGCCAGCTGTTCCTGGGACACCTGCAGCCGCCATTGGGCGACATCGCGCTCACCGTAGCCCTCGGCCATCTGCAACAGCCGTTGCGCCACCCGCGGCGCGGCGGCCAGCAGGCTCTGCTGCTCGAGGGCGACGAACACCCAGCGCAACTTGTGGCTCATCAGCAGGGCCAGGTCGCGCCAGTACTCTGGCTGGCGGGCCAACCATTCCAGCAACGGCGCCTGGGGAATCCACAGCAGGCGTGTCGGCCCCTCGGCATAGGCGTCATGGGTGCGCGGCTGGCCATCGAACAGGCTGATCTCGCCGAACCAGTGGGGTGACTCGACCAGCGTCAGCAACGCCTCCTTGCCTGCGCTGCTGACCGCCCCGACCCGCATCGCCCCTTCGAGTACCGCATACAAGCCACACGGCGCATCGCCGCGCTGGAACAGTCGCTGCCCCGCTGCCAGCTCACGCGGACGGCCCAGGGCCAGCAGACTATCCTGAACGGTAACGGGCAACTGCCGGAACCATTGGCCATGCAGCAGCTGGGTACGCGGATCGTGCATGGCACCTCGCAAAGCGAACTCTGTCGGCCAGGCGACAGACGACGATGAATGGACAGGGGCAAGCTGTGCTCACCCCTGATGGAGGAACAACAATGAAAAACCTCGTCGAGCACTTGAGTCAATACGCGGCCTACCACCGCGATCCACGCAACATCGCCACCCACTTCATCGGCATTCCGCTGATAGTGCTGGCCGTGACCGTGCTGCTGTCACGCCCGGGCTGGGAGGTGGTGGGCCTCTGGCTGTCGCCAGCGCTGCTGCTGGCGATCTGGTCAGTATGGTTTTACCTGCGCCTGGACCTGCGCTTCGGCCTGGTGATGGGCCTGCTGCTGGGCTTGTGCCTGTGGGCCGGCCACGCGCTGGCCGTGCAGAGTACCGGGCTGTGGTTGAGTGCCGGGCTGGGTGCGTTCGTGGTGGGCTGGATCATCCAGTTCGTCGGACATGCCTACGAAGGGCGCAAGCCGGCATTTGTCGATGACCTCAGCGGGCTTATCATCGGCCCGCTGTTCGTGGTGGCGGAGCTGGCGTTCATGGTTGGGCTGTGCGGCGAGCTGAAAAAGGCCGTGGAGGCCAATGCCGGGCCTGTTGCCGTTCGCCAGAAGAAAGCAGTCGTGTGAAGTGATCGCGGGGCAAGTCGCGGCGGTGCGCCGATGCGACTTGCCCCGCGATGCGTTACTGCCTGGACTCCACCCCAAGTTCATCCCACACCGACTCGGCCAGGTGGAACGTGGCATTGGCCGCCGGGATGCCGCAGTAGATCGCGCTCTGCATGATCACTTCCTTGATCTCCTCCCGCGTCACGCCATTGTTGGCGGCCGCGCGCAGGTGCAGCTTGAGTTCGTCGTTGCGGTTCATGCCGATCAGCATGGCGATGGTGATCAGGCTACGGGTGTGCCGTGGCAGGCCGGGGCGGGTCCAGATATCGCCCCAGGCGTGCCGGGTGATCATCTCCTGGAACTCGCCGTTGAAATCATTGAGCTTTTCCAGGCTGCGGTCCACGTGGGCATCGCCGAGCACCGCGCGACGCACCTGCATGCCGGCTTCGTAACGTTGTTTCTCATCCATGGCAGGTTCCTCAGCGGGCCAGCAGGAAATCGAGCACACGGGCGGTGAAGGCCGCGCCGATCTCGACGTTGGACAGGTGCGCCGCCGGGAACTCGGCATAGGTCGCGTTGACGATGCGGCGGTGCATGAAGCGGCCATGCTCAGGCGTGGTGACCACGTCCGCGGTGCCCGCCACCACCAGCGTCGGCACCTGGATGCGCCCCAGCTGTTCGCGGTAATCGGCATCACGTACCGCCGCGCAGTTGGCGGCATAGCCTTCTGGGCTGGTGTGCGCGAGCATCTGGCAGATGCGCTGGGCCTCGGCCGGCTGCGCCTGGGCGAAGGCCGGGGTGAACCAACGGGCGATGGAGCCATCGCGCAGGTCCGCCATGGCTTGCTGCCCCCCCTTGAGCACCGTGTTGATGCGAGAGTTCCAGACCTCGTCGTTGGCGATCTTCGCCGCGGTGTTGCACAGGGTCAGGCTGTGCAGGCGGTGGCCGGCGTTGATGCCCAGCCACTGGCCGATCAGGCCGCCCATGGACAGGCCGACGAAGTGCGCATGCTCGATGTCCAGCGCATCGAGCAGGGCCAGCACGTCGCCCCCCAGCTGTTCGATGCTGTAGGGGCCTTGAGTGACCAGCGAGCCGCCATGGCCACGGGTGTCGTAGCGCAGCACGCGAAAGTGTTCGCTCCAGGCGGGAATCTGCACATCCCACATGCCCAGGTCGGTGCCCAGGGAGTTGGACAGCACCAGCACCTGCGCATCGGCCGGGCCATCGAGTTGGTAGTTCAGTACGCCATCGGCCAGTTGCAAAAGCGCCACAGCGGTCTCCTATCAGGCAGTGAAACGTTGATGTTCGGCCACGGCGCGCGCCACCCAGACGCGGGCCTGGCCCAGGTAATGGGTGGGGTCGAGCAGGCGGTCGAGCTCGTCGCCGGACAACTCGGCGTTGACCTGCGGCTCATCACCGAGCACTGCACGCAGATGGCGCCCTTCGGCCACGGCGCGCTGGCAGCACTGCTCCAGCAGGTGATGGGCACGGTCGCGGCCCAGGCGTTGGGCGAGGACAATACTGACCGCCTCGGCCAGCACCAGGCCCTGGGTGAGGTCGAGATTGCGGCGCATGCGTTCGGCGTCCACCTCCATGCCTTCGGCGATTAGCTGGGCCTGGCGCAGTGCTCCGGAGACCAGGCAGCAGATCTCCGGCAGGGTTTCCCACTCGGCGTGCCACAGGCCGAGGCTGCGTTCGTGCTCCTGGGGCATCGCGCTGAACAAGGTCGAGAGCAGCCCGGGCACGCGGGTAGCGGCGCCGATCAACACCGCCGCCCCGACCGGATTGCGTTTATGCGGCATGGTCGAGGACCCGCCCTTGCCCGGTGCGGCGGGTTCGAACAACTCGCCTGCCTCGGTCTGCATCAGCAGGCTGACGTCACGGCCGAACTTGCCCAGGCTGCCGGCGACCAGGCCCAGCACCGAGGCGAACTCCACCAGGCGGTCGCGCTGGGTGTGCCATGGCTGTTCAGGCAAGGTCAGCTTCAGTTGCGCGGCCAGGGCCTCGGCCACCGGCAGCGCTTTGCTGCCCAGCGCCGCCAGGCTGCCGGAAGCGCCACCGAACTGCAGTACCAGCAGGCGCGGGCGCAGTTCCTTGAGGCGTTGCCGATGGCGAGTGAGGGCGCCGAGCAAACCGGCCAGCTTCATGCCCAGCGTCACCGGCGTTGCATGCTGCAGCCAGGTCCGCCCCACCAGCGGCGTGTCGGCATGCTGCAATGCCTGATGCGCCAGGGTGTCGGCCAGCTTGCCGAGATCGTTTTCGAGCAATCCCAGGGCATGGCGCAGTTGCAGCACCAGGCCGCTGTCCATCGCATCCTGGCTGGTAGCGCCCAGGTGCACGTAGCGCTCGGCCTCGGGTACGCCACTGGCGACCACCTTGCCCAGGGCCTTGACCAGCGGGATCGCCGAATTGCCGGCCACCGCGATGGCGTCGGCCAGCGCCCGGGCATCATAGCGCTCGGCCTTGCAGGCCGCCTCGATGGCAGTCACCGCCGTGTGCGGCACCAGCCCGGCGGCCGCTTCGGCACGGGCCAGGGCCGCCTCGAAGTCGAGCATGCCCTGCAGCCGGCCCCGGTCGGAGAAAACCTCGCGCATGGCCGGGGCGGTGAAGTAGGCGTCGAACAGTTGGTTGCTCATGCAACGTCCTTAGTGATCATGGTGCAGGTACGCCGCCTGCTTCGGCAGGCGCAGGCTGAACAGGAAAGCCACCGCCATCATGGCGGTCACGTACCAGTAGAAGGTGTTCTCCATCCCCAAGGTTTTCAAGCCCAGTGCCACGTATTCGGCCGAGCCGCCGAACACCGCGTTGGCCACGGCGTAGGCCAGCCCCACGCCCAATGCGCGAACCTGTGGCGGGAACATCTCGGCCTTCACCAGGCCGCTGATGGAGGTGTAGAAGCTGACGATGCACAAGGCCAGGGTCACCAGCACGAAGGCCATGAACGGGCTGGTCACGGTCTTCAGCGCCATCAGCAAGGGGACGGTGAATAGCGTCCCCAGGGCGCCGAACAGCAGCATCGAATTACGCCGACCGATGCGGTCGGAGAGCATGCCGAACAGCGGCTGCAGGATCATGAACAGGAACAGCGCGCCGGTCATGACGAAACTGGCGCTCTTGGCGTTCATGCCGGCGGTGTTGACCAGGTACTTCTGCATGTAGGTGGTGAAGGTATAGAAGATCAGCGAACCACCGGCGGTATAGCCCAGCACCGTGATAAACGCGGCAGCGTGATTGCGGAACAGCCCGCTGATGCTGCCGGCATCCTTGTCCTGGCGGGTCTCGGCGCTGCTGGTCTCCTTCAGCGAACGGCGCAGCATCAGCGAGATCAACGCGGCAATGGCACCGACCACGAACGGGATGCGCCAGCCATAGGCGCGCAGTTCGTCCTCGGTGAGCAGTTGCTGCAGGATCACCACCACCAGCACCGCCAGCAACTGGCCGCCAATCAGGGTGACGTACTGGAACGAGGCAAAGAAACCGCGTTGGCCACGCAGCGCCACTTCGCTCATGTAGGTGGCGGTGGTGCCGTACTCACCGCCCACCGACAGCCCCTGGATCAACCGCGCCAGGAGCAGCAGCGCTGGCGCCCAGGTGCCGATGCTGGCGTAGGTGGGCAGGCAGGCGATGATCAGCGAGCCGCCGCACATCATCAGCACCGAGATCATCAGCGAGTTCTTGCGCCCGTGACGGTCGGCCAGGCGGCCGAAGATCCAGCCGCCGATAGGGCGCATCAGGAAGCCTGCGGCGAACACGCCGGCGGTGTTGAGCAACTGCACCGTGGGGTCGTCGGAGGGGAAGAAGGCCGGGGCGAAGTAGATGGCGCAGAAGGCGTAGACATAGAAGTCGAACCATTCCACCAGGTTGCCCGACGAGGCGCCGACGATGGCGAAGATACGCTTGCTGCGTTCTTCGCCGGTGTAATAGGTTGAGGTCATGGTGCGTTTGCTCCTGGAGGGTCACAGGTAATTCTAGACATACCTGGTTACACACTCGTTCCGCCTTGCCCGTGCGTCATGGCGGGACAAGCCCGCTCCCACGTAGCCTGGCACAGGCATTTTCGTGGGAGCGCCGGGTTCCAAAGGATCAGACCCTTTCAATAGCCAACGCCAACCCCTGCCCAACGCCCACACACATGGTCGCCAACCCCTTGCGCCCGCCGCTCTTCTCCAGCTGATGCAATGCCGTCAGCACCAGACGTGCCCCGCTCATGCCCAGCGGATGCCCCAGGGCGATGGCGCCACCGTTGGGGTTCACCTGTGGAGCGTCGTCCGCCACACCCAGCTCGCGCAACACCGCCAGGCCCTGGCTGGCAAAGGCTTCATTGAGCTCGATGACATCGAAGTCGGCCACGGCAATGCCAAGGCGCTCGGTCAGCTTGCGCACCGCGGGGACCGGGCCGATGCCCATCACCCGTGGCGCCACACCGGCGCTGGCCATGCCCAGCACCCGGGCACGTGGGGTCAGGCCGTGCGTCTTCACCGCCTCGGCCGACGCCAGAATCAGCGCGGCGGCACCGTCGTTGACACCCGAGGCGTTGCCAGCGGTAACGCTCTTGTCCGGGCCGTTGACTGGTTTGAGCTTGGCCAGTGCCTCCAGCGTGGTCTGCGGGCGCAGATGTTCGTCGTGCTCGACCACCGTCTCACCCTTGCGGTGCTGGATACGCACCGGCACGATTTCCTCGGCGAAAAAGCCGGCGGCCTGCGCGGCGGCAGCCTTCTGCTGGCTGCGCAGGGCGAAGGCATCCTGGTCGGCACGCGATACCTGGTAATCATCGGCGACGTTGTCGGCGGTCTCGGGCATCGAGTCCACACCGAACTGGGCATTCATCAACGGATTGACGAAACGCCAGCCGATGGTGGTGTCCTCGAGCTTCATGTTGCGCGAGTAGCCGCTCTCGGCCTTGCCCATCACGAACGGCGCGCGGGACATCGACTCGACGCCACCGGCAATCGCCAGCTCCATTTCGCCGCTGGCGATGGCCCGGAAGGCGCTGCCGACGGCGTCCATGCCCGACGCGCACAGGCGGTTGAGGGTCACGCCCGGGACACTGTGTGGCAAGCCGGCCAGCAACAGCGCCATGCGCGCCACGTTACGGTTGTCCTCGCCAGCCTGGTTGGCACAGCCGAAGAACACTTCGTCGAGCCGGTCCCATTGCACACCCGGGTTACGCTCGATCAATGCCTTGAGCGGCACTGCCGCCAGGTCGTCGGCGCGCACGCCGGCCAGGGCCCCGCCGAAACGGCCGATAGGGGTACGAACAGCGTCGCAGATGAAGACGTCACGCATCAGGCTTCTCCTGCCGTCTGGCCATGGGCGGCGGCGGTACGCGCTTCGAGATCGCGCAAAGCGGACAGCTCTACCTCGCTGGGTGCCGCGGTTTGCTGCACGCCTTCGGCAAAGCGGATCGCCCAGCCAGTGGCTTTGATGATCTGCTCGCGGGTCACGCCTGGGTGGATCGAGGTGACCACGAACTCGTGGGTATCTGCCTCCGGCTCCATGATGCACAGGTCGGTAATGATGCCGACCGGCCCCTCTCCCGGCAGGCCAAGGCGCTGGCGCGAATCGCCGCCTTCGCCATGGCCGACCGAGGTGATGAAGTCGAGCTTGTCGACGAAGGCCCGCGGCGACTGCTTGAGGATGATCAGCACCTGCTTGGCGGAGCCGGCGATCTCCGGTGCGCCGCCTGCACCCGGCAGACGGGTCTTCGGTGCGTGGTAGTCACCGACCACGGTGGTGTTGATGTTGCCGAAGCGGTCGACCTGGGCGGCGCCGAGAAAGCCGACGTCGATGCGCCCGCCTTGCAGCCAGTAGCGGAAGATCTCGCCGGTCGGCACCACGGTGTCGGCGGTCTCGGCCAGCTCGCCGTCTCCGATGGACAGCGGTAGCACGCTGGGCTTGGCACCGATCGGGCCGGACTCGTAGATCAGCACCACGTCGGGCGATGAGGTCAGGCGCGCAAGGTTGGCGGCCTTCGACGGTAGGCCGATGCCGACGAAGCAGACGGCGCCGTTGCGCAGGCGACGGGCGGCGGCGACGGTCATCATTTCGGAAGTGGAGTAGCTCATTGCGCGGCCTCCGCGGTGCTGGCCAGCCTGGCCTGGAATTCGGTGAAATCGGCGGTGCCACGGATATAGGTGTCGATCCAGGCAGTGAACGACTCACGGTTACGGGCAATCGGATCCCAGGCCTGGTAGAAGCGGTTGTCGCGCTCGTAGTAGCCGTGGGCGTAGGACGGGTGGGCGCCGCCGGGCACCAGGCACACCGCGCTGAGGGCCCAGGTCGGCAGCACACAGGCATTCATCGGTGCCTGCAGGTCATCGACGATCTCCTCGACGGTGACAATGCAGCGCTTGGCTGCAAGCGCCGCTTCCTTCTGCACGCCGAGAATGCCCCACAGCAGCACGTTGCCCTTGCGGTCGGCCTTCTGCGCATGGATCACGGTGACGTCCGGGCGCACCGACGGCACGGCGGCGAGCACTTCGCCGGTGAACGGGCAAGTGACAGACTTGATCAGCGGGTTGACCTTCGGCAGGTCGGAGCCGGCGTAGGCGCGCAGCACCGCGAACGGCAGGCCGGAGGCGCCGGCGACATAGGCGTTGGCCAAGTCGGCGTGGCTGTGCTCCTCGATCTCGATGGCGTGGGGCCACTGTTTTTCCACCGCGTCGCGCAGGCGGTGCAGCGAACCGACGCCGGGGTTGCCGCCCCAGGAGAAGATCAATTTGCGCGCGCAGCCGGCGCCAATCAGTTGGTCGTAGATCAGGTCCGGGGTCATGCGCACCAGGGTCAAGTCGCGCTTGCCCTGGCGAATGATCTCGTGGCCGGCGGCGGTCGGGATCAGATGGGTGAAACCTTCGAGGGCGACACTGTCGCCATCCTGGATGAACTGCTTCACGGCCTCGTGAAGCGAGAGGATTGCTGCCATTGGAGACTCCTGGTCAGGTCGAGTCGGGTCAGTGAGCAGCGGACCGATGCATCGCTGCGATGGGCCCAGATTAAGGAGACTGAGGGGGGTATCTCAATCCGATAATCGCACTTTTGTGCGATTATCGAACAATTTGTTACCCTGCTATTTATACGATCCTGCAGGAGCGAGCCTCCCAGACCTCAGGTCGCATCCGCGTGGCTGACCAACCCTTTCACCACGACAGCCACCGCGGCCAATGCCGCTGGCACCAGCAGTGCCGTCAGCACCTGCTCGAAATTCCACCCCAACCCCAGCAGCGTAGCCCCGCTCCAGGCGCCGAGAATCGCGCCGAAGCGACCGATCCCGAGCATCCAGGAAACGCCTGTGGCACGGCCTTGGGTCGGATAGAAGCGCGCCGCCAGCGAGGGCATGGCCGATTGCGCGCCGTTCACGCACATGCCGGCAACCAGCACCAGGGTCGCCAGCAAGGTGATGTTGCCCAGGCTCTGTCCAACGGCGTAGGCGAACACACCTGCGAGCAAATAGAAGATGCCGATCACCTTGTGCGGGTTGAAACGGTCCATGGCCCAACCCACTGCCACCGCGCTCAGCACCCCGCCAAACTGGAACAATGCGCCGATGAAAGCGGCCTGCTCCATGCTTGCGCCGCTGTCGCGCATCAGGGTCGGCAGCCAGCTGGTCAGCAGGTAGACGATCACCAGGCCCATGAAATAGGTCAGCCACAGCAATACGGTGCCCAAGCCATAGGTACCCGAGAAGATCACCGCAAACACGTTGCGCGCCGCCACCGCCTTCTGTTCCGGCACGCGGAAGCTCGATGCCTGGGCTACCTGTTCAGGATTGATCGGCGCCAGGGTCTTGCGCACCTTGTCGGCGCCGCGATTGCGCACCACCAGAAAGCGCGCCGACTCCGGCAACCAGGCCAACAGCACCACGGCCAGCAGCAGCGGCAGCACGCCACCGATCACCAGCAGGCTGTGCCAGCCGTAGGCCGGGATCAGCTTGGCCGAGATGAAACCACCGCCGGCCATACCCAGGTTGAAACCACAGAACATGCTGGTCACCAGCAACGACTTGAGGCGCTCCGGGGTGTATTCCGACAACAAGGTGGTGGCGTTGGGCATGCCAGCCCCCAGGCCCAGACCGGTCAGAAAGCGCAACACCAGCAATTGGTCGACATTGCTCGCGTAGGCAGAGGCCAGACTGAAGCCACCGAACACCAGCACCGCTCCTACCAGCACGCCCTTGCGCCCGAAGCGGTCGGCCAGCGGGCCGGAGCCGAGGGCGCCGAACACCATGCCGATCAGTGCGGCGCTCATCACCGGGCCGAGACTGGCCCGGTCGATGCCCCACTCGTGGGACAGCGCCGGGGCGATGAAGCCCATGGCGGCAGTGTCCAGCCCATCGAGAAAGACGATCAGGAAGCACAGGATCACCACCCGCCACTGATAACGGGACAGCGGCTGGGCGTTGATGAAGGACTGGACGTCGAGGCAGTTGCCGACAGCGGATTGTGGCTTGTTCATTATTTTTATCCGGGAGTTGGGCACAGGCAGGCTACCGCGCAGGGCGGTTGCACTGGAACAGGGAACAGCGGATACGACGGCCGAGGCTCAGCCGGAGTGCAGCAGCACCGTGCGCGGGTGCGACCGCGACAGCGAAGGGACAGTGGTCATGGGGATGCCCTCGGGCCTGTTGTTATTATCCGGTCGGCGCAGCCGACAGGTGCGACAGACATTAATCAGCAGGCGTGGGCGGCGCAATTCGCCGAGAGCGACACTGTGCGTTTATCGAACAGGAAACGGCGTGATGTGTTCAACGCTCCTGCGCACGAGCAAAGTACGGTGTTGCTTGCAATGGCCGCATCACTGGAAAGCCAGCTGAGCCGGGTCGCTACGGGCGCCTGCTTTTCGGCGTTGGGGCGCAATGCGCCCCGGCGGGCTCAGCCAAATAGCTGATGACATAAATCCCTGCTTGCCGCCAGCAAGATCGGCAGGAAACGCTGCTCCAGCTCCCCGCGGCTGACGCGGCCGACATGAGTACTGACATTAAGCGCCGCCAGCACTTGACCGGATGCGTCATAGATCGGCACCGCAATCGAGCGCAACCCTTGTTCCAGCTCCTGGTCCACCACGCACCAACCTTGCTCACGCACCTGCTGGATACAGGCAAATAACGACTCCGGATCATGCAGGGTACGGCTGGTTCGGGCCTTGAGGTCGGCTCGTTCCAGGTATTCGTGCAGGCTGGCATCATCCAATGCCGCCAGCAGGATACGGCCCATCGAAGTGCAGTAGGCCGGCAATCGCCCGCCGACTGAAAGGTCGACCGAGATCAGCCGTTCGACCGTTGCGGAGCGTGCGATATAGAGAATGTCATCGCCCTCCAGCGTGGCCATGTTCGCCGCCTCGTGGAGCTGGTCGCTGATGCGATCCAGATAAGGCTGAGCCGACACCGCCAATGGCGTGGATGACAGGTAGGCATGACCAAGGGTCAACACTTTGGGCAACAGCGAATAGGTACGCCCGTCAGTGGTCGCATAACCCAGCTTCATCAGGGTATGCAGGCAGCGCCGCACCGCGGCCCGCGGGATCTCCGTTCGGTGGCTGATCTGGGCGATGGTCAGGTGGCGCTTGCGCTCCTGGAAGGCCTGGATCACTGCCAGGCCACGGGCTAGGGAGGTCATGAAGTCGGGGTCGCCGGTGAACGCCTGGATACGCTTGGCCGCCGATGCCACGATCGGCGGGGCCAGGGTGGGGCTGCTACTGCGTGCGGACTCGTGGGCTGACTGGCCGCTGGTTTCTTCACTCATGGGCATGCCTCAAAAAAATCGCTACCTCGTGCGATTATCGAACGAACGGCCGATAATCGCAATTGACCGCTGACACTTTTGCTTATACCTTTCCCCTGCCACATGTGGCTTCTTTGGAGAGACTGGTCAGGTACCCACCGTAGAAGTCCCAGGCAACGGCCTCGCCCTTAAGCGAGGCCGTTTTCATTTCTGACAGTGGCCGGCGAACTTTGCTTGCCATCGACTTGAACCTTTTGAATGCCTGCACGACAAAGGGCTTATAGGCTGCACAACAAACTTCAGGTCTATTGTCAGTTGCAGGTAAAGAACGATAGCCTTCAACCGGGCGATTGCTATAATTGCCGGTGTTGATTGCAAGCACCGTTTAACGGATCCAATCGACGCACTTTCGTTGCCTTTAGACTGCCAGTCCCTGCCTTTGCAGTGGCTCGCCGTGTGCTGCACCGCAGCTTGCCAACTCATACATTGCCATTTCGCTGCAATGAATTGTTCGGCTTGCCGACATATCCGCATTCTGCGTGTGTATTTAAAGGCTGACGCCCAACTTCAACCTAATCAGGTATTACTGTGACGAAAGAAGAACTGCGCGCGGAACTCGAGCGCCAGGCTGAACGTTACAAGGATGTTTACGGTGGTGAAGTCACCACCTATGCCGCGCAACCCGATCCGGAACGCAAGCCCTGGCGTAAACGTGCCAGCGTTCTCGACCAGGCGTTCGCCCAGGAAATCGAGAAGATCGAAAAGGAACTGCGCAGCGACGACAACTGAAGCCGATCGATGCCAATGCGCTATCACCCAGGAAGGGTCTGAAGCCAGCCGGATGAGCAAAAACCTGTGATATGAAATGGAATCACACAAATTTCATACAGTCGTTTTAATTGCGCAAGCCCAGTAAAAATCACCTCAAATAGCTGATTTTTCTGAATTTTATCGATTTTTAACGGCGTTTTTTTGCGATTACCCGGCACCTGGCTGCTTGTGCCATGTTGGCATTTGCCTGCCATCGGTCAGCCGCAGGTGCATCGATTGCCATCGTTTTCTGGCATAATCCGCCCCCCCTAAGACCGCCAGACAACCTTCATGATCGATTTATTCAGCGGACTGGATGCCTGGGTTATCGTGAGCCTGACGCTCGCTCTGACCTTCGTGCTCGCCTTCGAGTTCATCAATGGCTTTCATGACACCGCCAACGCGGTAGCCACCGTCATCTATACCAAGGCCATGCCACCGCACCTCGCCGTGTTCTTCTCTGGCGTGTTCAACTTCCTCGGCGTTCTGCTCGGTGGTGTCGGGGTGGCCTATGCCATCGTCCACCTGCTGCCGGTCGAACTGCTGATCAATGTGAACACCGGCCACGGCCTGGCCATGGTTTTCTCGTTACTGGCCGCCGCCATCACCTGGAACCTGGGCACCTGGTACTTCGGCATTCCGGCGTCCAGCTCGCACACCCTGATCGGCTCGATTCTCGGGGTCGGCCTGGCCAACGCCCTGCTCAGCGACATTCCGCTGGGTGACGGCGTCAACTGGCAGAAGGCCATTGATATCGCCATGTCCCTGGTGCTCTCGCCAATGGCCGGCTTTGCTGTCGCCGCCCTGGTGCTGATTGGCCTGAAATGGTGGCGCCCGCTGTCGAAGATGCACAAGACCCCTGACCAGCGCCGCAAGCTTGACGACAAGAAGCACCCGCCGTTCTGGAACCGCCTGGTGCTGGTGATCTCGGCCATGGGTGTGAGCTTCGTGCACGGCTCCAACGATGGCCAGAAAGGCATCGGCCTGATCATGCTGGTACTGATCGGTATCGTCCCGGCCAAGTTCGTCCTCGACCTGAACAGCACCACCTACCAGATCGAGCGCACCCGTGACGCCACCTTGCACCTGAGCCAGTTCTACCAGCGCAACGCCGCCACCCTTGGCGAGTTCCTGGCGCTGGGCAAGGCGCAGGCAAGCGACCTGCCGGAGCAGTTCAGCTGCAATCCACAGCAGACCGAGCCCACCATCGCCGCGCTGCAATCGTCGCTCGCCGGTGTGACCGACTATCGCGCCCTGAGCGCCGAGAAGCGCGTCGAAGTGCGCCGCTACCTGCTGTGCCTGGACGACACGGCGAAGAAGGTCGGCAAGCTGCCTGGCCTGGAGCCTCGTGAAAAGGCTGACCTGGATAAACTGCGCAAGGACCTGACCGCCACCACCGAATACGCCCCGTTCTGGGTGATCGTCGCCGTCGCCCTGGCCCTGGGCCTGGGCACCATGGTCGGCTGGAAACGCGTGGTGCTGACCGTTGGCGAGAAGATCGGCAAGCAGGGCATGACCTATGCCCAGGGCATGTCGGCCCAGATCACCGCGGCCTGCGCCATCGGCATGGCCAACGTATTCAGCCTGCCGGTGTCCACCACCCACGTACTGTCGTCCGGCGTGGCCGGTACCATGGTTGCCAACAAGAGCGGCCTGCAAGGCGGCACCGTGAAAACCATCCTGCTGGCCTGGGTGCTCACCCTGCCGGCGTCGATGGGCCTGGCAGCCGGCCTGTTCTGGCTGGCCACCAAGGCCATTAGCTGAGTGCTGATGCAGTACTGAAAAAGGCGCCCCTTACAGGGCGCCTTTTTCGTGGGAGCGGCGGTGCGCCGATGCGATTTTCTCCGCGTTTAGCCCAATAAGGCTTAACGTTTCTTCCCGCCCAGCAGCGACCCCATCAACCCCCGCACCAACTGGCGCCCCAACTGATTGGCCGCTTGGCGCACCGCCGATTTGATCGCCTGCCCCGCCGCGCTCTGCAGGAACTCGCCGGCCTTGTCGGCAAAGCTGTCTTCCCCGGCCTTGGACTGGGGAACCGGCTCCACCGGCGCGCCCTTGCGCTGCGTGAGCATTTCATAAGCCGACTCACGGTCGATCGGCTTGTCATAATGCCCCGCCAACGGCGACGCCGCGATCAGCGCACTGCGCTCAGCCACGCTCAAGGGTCCGATCCGCGACTGTGGCGGCGCGATCAACACCCGCTGAACCATGGCTGGCGTGCCCTTCTCTTCCAAGGTGCCGACCAGGGCTTCGCCGATACCGAGCTCGGTAAGCACCGCCAAACTGTCGAACGCCGGGTTCGGCCGAAACCCATCAGCCACTGCACGCAATGATTTCTGCTCCTTGGCGGTGAAGGCGCGCAGGCCATGCTGGATGCGCAAGCCCAACTGGGCCAATACCGCATCCGGCAGATCCCCCGGCGACTGAGTGACGAAATACACTCCCACGCCCTTGGAGCGGATCAGCCGCACCACTTGCTCCAGGCGGTCCTGCAACGCTTTGGGCGTGCCGTTGAACAGCAGGTGCGCCTCATCGAAGAATAACGCCAGCACAGGTTTGTCGGCATCGCCGCGCTCCGGTAGTTGCTCGAACAGTTCTGCCAGCAGCCACAGCAGGAACGTCGCATAGACCTTAGGGGCATCATGTACCAAGCGGCTGGCATCGAGCAGGTGGATGCGGCCGCGCCCGTCGCCCTCGGGGCGCAGCAGGTCTTCGAGCTGCAGCGCCGGTTCGCCGAACAATGCCTCGGCCCCTTGTTGCTCCAGGGTCGCCAGCCGGCGCAAGAGAGCCTGCGTGGAAGCACCGGTCATCAACGCGCCGTCCTCCCCCAGCAATTGCGGGTTTTCCTTGAGGTGCGCGAGCAGGGCCTTGAGGTCCTTCAGGTCGAGCAACAGCAAGCCCTCACGGTCGGCTACCTTGAACGCCGCATACAAGGCCGCCTGCTGGCTGTCGGTAAGCTCCAGCAGATTGCCCAGCAGCAGCGGCCCCATTTCACTCAAGGTGGTACGCAGGGGATGCCCTGATTGGCCCGCGACATCCCACAGGGTCACCGGGTAGCCTTGGGGCGTGTGTTTCAGCCAGGGCATCCCGGCAATCCGCTCGGCCACCTTTCCCTGCGGCGCACCCGCCGCCCCGAGACCACACAGGTCGCCCTTCACATCCGCGGCAAAAACCGCCACCCCGGCGTCACTGAACAGCTCGGCGAGATGTTGCAGGGTAACCGTCTTGCCAGTCCCCGTGGCACCGGCCACCAGGCCATGCCGGTTGGCCAGGCGCATGGCTTGGGATATGGGCTGACCATCCGGGCTTGCACCTACAACCATTCGTAAGAAATCTGACATCTTCTTTCATCCCCCACTCAAGTTCTGCCGCGTTACAGCCGATAGTTCAGAGTGACTCTTACCAGAAAGACAGTAACAACCCGAAAAGGACCCACGGGAATTGTTGCACTGTTTTCCAGCCGTGCTTTGTGCGAACGACCCGATAAAAACCTTAGCGGACACGATCACGTTATGAACAAAAGCCTTCGTTTCAGCCACAAGATTCTTCTGGCGGCATCACTGATCGTGATACTCGCCTTCAGCCTGTTCACCCTGTACAACGACTATCTCCAGCGTAATGCCATTCGCGAAGACCTGGAGAACTACCTGGCCGAGATGGGTGAATCGACCTCCACCAACATCCGCAACCTGTTCGAAGGACGCATCAAACTGGTCGACAACGTCGCCCAGAACCTCGCACAGTTCCCACAGAACACCGGCACACTGCTGGGCCAGAACGCCCTCACTTCGAGCTTCCTGACCATCTACCTGGGCCAGCCTGACGGGACATTCACCGTACGCCCGGACACCAAGATGCCCGACGGCTACGACCCGCGCGTGCGGCCCTGGTACAAGGACGGCCTGAACGCCAGCGGCCCGATCCTCACTGAACCCTACATCGACATGGCCACCAACAAGATGGTCATTTCGATCATCAGCACCGCCTCGCGCTCGGTGGGTGTGGTCGGTGGCGACCTAGCCCTCGACGGCCTGGTGGAGATCATCAACTCGCTGAACTTCGGCGGCATGGGCTATGCCTTCTTGGTCAATGACCAAGGCAAGATCCTGGTGCACCCGGACAAGAACCTGGTGATGAAGTCGCTGTCGGACCTGTTCCCACAGAACACACCGCGGCTATCCAGCGAGCTGACCGAAGTGACGCTCAATGGCGAAACCCGGCTGCTGACCTTCACCCCGGTCAAAGGCTTGCCGTCGGCCAACTGGTACATCGGCCTGTCGGTGGACAAGGACAAGGCCTTCTCGATGCTCAGCACCTTCCGCACCTCGGCGGTGATCGCCACAGTGGTTGCGGTAGTGATCATCATCGCCCTGCTCGGCCTGTTGATCCGCGTACTGATGCAGCCGTTGCACACCATGACCCGTGCAATGTCGAACATCGCCGAAGGCGAAGGCGACCTGACCCGCCGCCTGGAAATCCACAATCACGACGAGTTCGGCATCCTCGGCACCGCCTTCAACCGCTTCGTCGAACGCATCCATGGCTCGATCCGTGAGGTGTCATCGGCCACCGAACAGGTCAACGAAGTGGCATTGCGGGTCATCAGCGCCTCGAACTCATCGATGGCCAACTCCGACGAGCAGTCCAACCGCACCAACAGCGTCGCCGCCGCCATCAACCAGCTCGGCGCCGCTGCCCAGGAGATCGCCGGCAATGCCGCCCAGGCCTCGCAGCACGCCAGTTCCGCTCGCCTGCTGGCAGAGGAAGGTCAGCAGGTGGTGCAGCGCAACATCGATGCGATGAACCGTCTCTCGGACCTGATCGTCACCTCCAGTGAGCATATCGAGACGCTGAACAACAAGACCGTGAACATCGGCCAGATCCTCGAGGTGATCACCAGCATTTCCCAGCAGACCAACCTGCTTGCCCTCAACGCCGCCATCGAGGCTGCCCGCGCTGGCGAGGCCGGCCGTGGTTTCGCCGTGGTCGCCGACGAGGTACGCAACCTGGCGCACCGCACCCAGGAGTCGGCGCAACAGGTGCAGACCATGATCGAGGAGCTGCAGGTCGGCGCCCGCGAGTCGGTCGACACCATGGGCCAGAGCCAGCGCCACAGCCAGGACAGCATGGACATCGCCAATCAGGCCGGTGAGCGCCTGGGCAGCGTCACCCAGCGCATCGGCGAGATCGACGGCATGAACCAGTCGGTGGCCACCGCGACCGAAGAACAGACTGCCGTGGTCGATTCGATCAACATGGACATCAACGAGATCAACATGCTCAATCAGGAAGGCGTCGAGAACCTGCAGGCCACCCTGCGCGCCTGTTCGGACCTGGAGCAGCAGGCCGGTCGCCTCAAACATCTGGTCGGCAGCTTCCGCATCTGACCCTTCACCCGCTCCCACCCTGCGTGGGAGCGGGCCCAGCCAAACCCTGATCGAACAAACTATCCTCCAAGAAGGTCAACCCTAAGGCGCGTCATCGCCGGCCCTTTACCGCCTGATGACACACCGAGGACGATCCCGGAGGGATGCTGATCGTGCACATCGCCGACATCACCATGTTCTATGCCCCAGCCAGCGGCGGCGTACGAACCTATCTTGATGCCAAACATCGCCGTCTAGACGCCATGCCTGGCGTTCGCCACAGCCTGTTGATTCCTGGCGCCAGCGCCAGCCAGGTCAACGGCATCTACCATGTTCCAGCGCCGCCCCTGCCATTCGGCAACGGCTACCGTTTCCCGGTGCGTCTGGCCCCCTGGTGCAAGGAACTGCGTCGTCTGCAACCCGACCTGATCGAAGTTGGCGATCCCTACCTCACCGCCTGGGCGGCCCTGGAGGCACGGCGCCAACTTGATGTGCCGGTGATCGGCTTCTATCACTCCGACCTGCCACTACTGGTGAGCAATCGCATGGGCAGTTGGTTCACCCCCAATGTCGAGGCCTACGTCAGCAAACTCTATGGACATTTCGACCGGGTACTGGCGCCCAGCCAAGTGATGGCCGACAAGCTGCGCAGGCTGGGTGTCGAGAATGTCCATGTGCAGCGGCTAGGGGTAGATTTAGTGCAATTTCACCCCGACAAGCACGACCCAGGCCTGCGCCGCGAACTGGGCATCGCTGATAATAGTCGCCTGCTGGTCTTCGCCGGCCGCGGTTCGCGGGAAAAGAACCTGCCGGTGCTTCTGGACTGCATGCAGCTGCTCGGACAGCCTTACCACCTGCTTCTGGTCGGTTCGAACATGCCGGCCGGGGTGCCAGGCAATGTCAGCGTGATCGACCACTTCTGCCCACCCGACGAGGTCGCCCGGCTTCTGGCCAGCGCCGACCTGCTGGTACATGCCGGCGATCAGGAAACCTTCGGCCTGGTGATTCTCGAGGCCATGGCCTGTGGGACACCGGTAGTGGCTGTGCGCGCCGGCGCCTTCGGCGAGATCGTCGGCGAGCAGTGCGGCCGCCTGTGCCTGCCCAACGATGGCAGGGCCATGGCCAATGCCGTACGCGAGATCTTCGACAGCGGCGTGCGCGCGCTTGGCAGCCAGGCGCGTCAACACGTGGAGCGTCATTACAGCTGGGACAACGTTGTCAATGGCCTGCTTCAGCACTATCAGGCAGTGCTCGGCCATTCGCTGCCGGTACGCGCCCATGGCTGAGACCCTATTGGCCAACCGCAGCCTGATGCTGGTGCTACACGATGTGGCGCCGGAAACCTGGCCGGATTACCAACCCTTCGTCCAGGCGATCGACGACATGGGTGGCGTGCCCATGACCTGGCTGGTAGTTCCGGACTTCCACCATCGCAACCCACTCACGCGTTCGCCCGAGTTTTGCCGCCTGCTCGAACGGCGCTTGGCTCGTGGTGACGAACTGGCCCTGCACGGCTACTATCATGCCGACGACGGTCCTCCGCCACGCGGGCCGCGCGAATACGTCGAGCGCCGAATCTACACCCACGAAGGCGAGTTTCACAGCCTGGACCAGGCCAGCGCACTACAGCGCCTGCAAGCCGGGCTGACGCTGTTCGGGCAACAGGGCTGGCCAGTGGCAGGCTTCGTCGCCCCTGCCTGGCTGATGAGCGAAGGCACGCGCGCGGCGCTGCGCCAACTGCCGCTACGCTACACCAGCACGCCAAGGCACCTGTACCGGCTACCCGATTTCACCGCCTTCGCTGCCCCCGGATTGGTATGGAGCGCCCGCAGCGCCTGGCGCCGCGGGCTGTCGAGGGTGGTCAGCGACTGGCAACGCCGACGCTGGCGTGAGGCCGACACCCTGCGACTAGGCCTGCATCCGGTCGACATGCGACACCCCAGCGCGCGCAACTACTGGCTCCAGACCCTGCGGCAACTGCTGGAGCAAGGCCGTGAGCCACTGACCAAGTCGGCCTGGCTGGAGCGCCAGGCCACCCCATGACCCGCCTGGGCTGGCTCGGCCTGGCATTGCTGCTGGCGGTGCTGGTGCCCGCCTTGCTTGGTGGCAGCGAGCTGCTCCCCCGGCTCCAGTCTTTCGCACCCGGGCTGATGATGTTGCTGCTCGGCATGATCCTGCTGTGCTGGGCGATCAATGCCATCCGCCTGCGCCTGCTGCTCGGCGAGCAAGGCGCCCAGGTGGGCCGGATGCGTAGCCTTGGGGTGATCATCGCCACCGAGTTCGCCATCTGCACCACCCCCGGGGGCACCGGCGGCCCGCTTACCCTGATGACGTTGCTGGCACGCGAGCGTATTGCTCCATCACGGAGCGGCGCGGTGTTCGCCATGGACCAGTTGAACGACCTCTTGTTCTTCTTCTGCGCCATGCTGGCGATCGCCGCCTATGCCCTGTTCCATCGTCTTGGCCAGAGCCAGGCACACATGTTGATGGGCAGCGCCTTGCTGCTGTGTATCGCCTTGACCGTGATCGTCCTGCTGGTGCGCTATCGGCACGCGGTGATGCGTGGCAATGGCCGGCTGCTGCGCCGCTTGGGCGTGACATCGCAACGCAGGCTGCGCTGGGCGCGCAAGGTACTGCGCTTTGCCCATGCCCTGGCGGATACCTTGCGCATGCCACGGCGCAGGCTGGCGGCGGTGTTCTTCCTCACTTGCGCGCACTGGTGCCTGCGCTACAGCGTGCTCTATCTGGTGCTGCGGGGGTTGGGCGTCGACCTGGCGTGGATTCCGAGCTTCCTGGTGCAGATGCTGTCGCTCAGTGCAGGGCAGTTCAGCCTGCTGCCGGGCGGCGCGGGCGCGGCGGAGCTGACCTCGGCGGCCTTGCTGTCACCGCTGGTAGGAAGCTCGACGGCAGCCGCGGCGATCCTCATTTGGCGCGCGGTTACCTACTACTTTTACCTGCTGGCCGGGGGGCCGGTATTCCTTTATCTGCTGGCGCGTCCACTGCTGGATCGTCGGCGCCGACAGGCGGATTGAGCCGCCTCCAGAGTTCGGCGGCACCCGCGAACTCGGTGCCGTCATCATCGCTCAACGCTTCGGGATCGAAACGGGCAAGGCAGCCCTCGCCCAAGGTTGGTGGCGCCGAAGCGCCGGCCTTGTCACGTGGATCCGCCATTTGCCGGCCCCGTGTCAGTTGAACACAACAGTCTTGTTGCCGTGCACCAGCACGCGGTCTTCCAGGTGATAACGCAGGCCACGGGCCAGGACCATTTTCTCCACGTCACGCCCGAAGCGGACCATGTCCTCGATGCTGTCGGCATGGCTGACACGCACCACATCCTGCTCAATGATGGGGCCTGCGTCCAGCTCCTCGGTCACGTAGTGGCAGGTCGCGCCGATCAGTTTCACGCCACGCAACGCCGCCTGGTGATAAGGCTTGGCGCCCACGAACGACGGCAGGAAGCTATGGTGGATGTTGATGACTTTTTCCGCATATGCCTGGCACAGCTGCGGCGGCAGGATCTGCATGTAGCGCGCCAGCACCACGGCATCGGCGCCGTATTCCTCGACCAGGCGCGATACCTCGGCGAATGCCGGCTGCTTGTCCTTCGGGTCGACCGGTACATGGTGGAACGGAATGCCATGCCATTCGACCATGCTTCGCAGGTCATCATGGTTGGAGATAACGCAGGGGATCTCGCAGTCAAGCTCGTCGGTATGCCAACGGTGCAGCAGGTCTGCCAGGCAATGTGACTCACGGCTGGCCATGAGCACCACACGTTTCTTCTGTGCCGAATCGGTGATCCGCCAGGTCATCGAAAATTCTTCGGCGATCGGGGCAAATGCCTCGCGGAAGGCCTCTATACCGAAAGGGAGAGATTCGGCACGGATCTCATGACGCATGAAGAACCAACCGCTCTGTTCATCGGAATGGTGGCTGGCTTCATTGATCCAGCCATTGTAAAGGGCCAGGAAATTACTGACTTTTGCCACGATGCCGACACGGTCGGGGCAGGCAATCACCAGTCGATAGGTGCGCATGAGGGAGACTCCAGAACTTCGCAAAGGCGCATATTCTAGCGACCTGGCGAGAAAAACGCAGTAAGCATCTTTACCTGAGCGGCTTGGCCGGGAGGCTTGATCGCGCAGGTCCAATTGCTATTTCCCAAGGGCAAATCGGCATTGGCTCAAGAAAATTGTAAATTTTTCTTAACCTAACGTCAGGGAAGTCGTGCCCTACTATTAATTGAGTCTTGAATTTTAAATTGTTTACTTGAGAGTTTCGTCTGTCTATTATTGCCCTACTGTCTCTCTCCGAACATGCATTAAGGAACACATCATGTCCCTGATCAACGAGTACCGCGCCACCGAAGAAGCTATCAAGGAACTCCAGGCCCGTCTGGCCAATCTGTCGCAGGACGGCAAACTGCAAAAAGAGCTGGAGTTCGAGAAGAAGCTGCGCGAACTGATGGCCGAAAATGGCAAATCGCTACGTGACGTGATCGCGCTGCTCGATCCGGAAAGCAAACTGAGCAAGACGCCACGTGGCGCAGTTAAGACCACCAGCACCAAACGTGCGCGCAAGGTCAAGCAATACAAGAACCCGCACAACGGCGAGGTAATTGAAACCAAGGGTGGCAACCACAAGACCCTGAAAGAGTGGAAAGCCAAGTGGGGCGGCGACGTCGTCGAAAGCTGGGCCACACTGCTGGACTGATAAGCTTGACCCGCGTACTGGCTTGAACATGAAAACGCCGGCATTCGCCGGCGTTTTTGTTTATCTGCACATTTCAAAGCAGATATTGCACTTTCAGTTGTCGGATATGACCCTGCCAGGCTTCCAGTACCTGGCGCCCCGCCTCGCTGGCGTCTGCCAGGCTGGCTTGGCATGCCTGCTCGAAATTGGCCAGGGTGTTCGGCGCACCAAAGGCAGGGTTTGTAAGACGTTGCTGACAGAACTCATGCCACCGTGCACGCTCTTGTTCATCAAGGGTTTCGGAAAAGTTTCGCGCCCGATAGCGGAACAACAATTCCGGCATGCGCGGATCATCGAACATCCACTGCCCCTTGGCCAATTGCGCCGGATCGGTACACCGCACTTGTTCGCTCAGCCGTTTGTCCCGTTCACCGAGGAAACCGTCATACAACTGTTGCTCCGGATCTTCGCTGGAAGCAAAGCCCTCTTCCTGATAGATGATGTCCAGCTTGTCTCGCCAGGTCATCTGCTGATTGGCCAACTGCTCCGCCCGTGCCTGCAACACCGACAATTCAAGCCCCAACCGTTGTTGATCGGCTGGGCGCAGTACCGATAGCGGCGCCAGCACCGGGCAGCGATTGATATGTACCAACTTCAGCGGTACCGGTAGTTCGCCCTGGGCCATGTCTTCATGCCGCGTGTACAAACGCTGACGCAATGCTTGCGCACTCTCCTGGAGCAGAGGCGAATTATCCTGTTGCAAGTCGCAGACTATCAGCGCGTTGCGATTACGCGGGTGCCAGGCCAATGGCAGCACCACACCGATATAATTGCGCTGCGCCGAGAAACGTCCGGATACATGTACCAGGGGCTGCAATAGGCGGATCTGCTCCATGACCTTATGCTTGCTGCGCAACTGGAACAACCAGTCATACAATCTGGGCTGTCGGTCACGAATCAACCGGGCCAGGGCAATGGTCGCCCGCACGTCGGAAAGCGCTTCGTGGGCATGGCCATGATCGATGCCATTGACCTTGCTCAACAGCTCCAGGCGCAAGCTGGTGCGCCCATCCTGCTGTGGCCAGACGATGCCCTCCGGGCGCAGCGCATAGGCCGTACGCACCACATCGATCAAGTCCCAGCGGCTGTTGCCACCCTGCCATTCACGGGCATAGGGGTCGAAGAAGTTGCGGTAGAGGCTATAGCGGGTGACCTCATCATCGAAGCGCAACGTATTGTAGCCGGCGCCACAAGTGCCGGGCCGGGCCAGCTGCTCATGGATCAGCGTCATGAATTCGGCCTCGCACAGCCCCTGGCTGGCCAACTGCTGCGGCGTGATGCCGGTCACCAGGCAGGCCGCTGGGTGCGGCAGGATATCGTCGGAGGGGCGGCAATAGACGCTGATAGGCGCCTCGATCTCGTTGAGGTCGAGGTCGGTGCGAACGCCGGCCACCTGCAGTGGGCGGTCGCAGCGTGGATTGATGCCGGTGGTTTCGTAGTCGTGCCAGAAGATGCTGGAGCTCACGGGGTCGTCCTGTAACAAGGTCGACCAGAGTCTAACGGCACGCGTGAGGGCTGGGCCAGCCTCACGCGGAGGCGTTCATCGGCCGGAAGCTGAAGAAGTCGCGCAGGGAGCGGACGAACTCATCATATTCCTGAGGGGCCTGCAGCAGCATGAAGCCGGCATCAAAATGTCCGGGCGTTTCGTCTTCACGACACCACAGGCAACTGGCAGTGAGGTTGATGAACTGCAGGCCACCGCCGGCCAGGGGAACCCGCAATTGCAGCTCGAAGTCCGGCCCCACCAGCACCGGCAACTGGCTGATCAACATCAGGCCGTCTTCCGAGGCATTGCCCAGATAGCCGATTTGCTGGTCGGTGCAGCGGTTGAAGACCTTGAGCACGCAAGGCAGCTGGTGACGTTGTATGTGTCGCTCGATAAACATGATCGCAGTGAAGTCCTGTACCTGGAGCCAGGAAGACAAGGTACTGGCGATGATCGTTACAACTCTCCAACAGATTAGCCCAGTCCGACGGACGGACTACATGAAATCATCGACACCTTGGGATTAACGCCAAGGTGTAGTGTTCACCGGACTGGCCACCGCCGCTTCGCTGCCGCGCAGGTGGCCGAGCTTCTCCAGTGTCTGCAGGCGTGCCTGGGCGCGGTAGGCGTATTCATTGCGCGGGTACTGCTGGATCAGGTACTGGTAGGTCTGCGCCGCGTCGACGTAGAGCTTCTGGCGCTCAAGGCACTGGCCACGCAGCAGCGACACTTCCGGGTGAATGAACGGCCGGGCACGGCTGGTACGGTCGACCTGCGACAGCTCGAGCATGACCTTCGCGCAATCGCCACGGTCATAGGCGCGATAGGCATTGTTGAGGTGGTGGTCCATGGACCAGCGAGTGCAGCCGACGACACTGGCCGCCATGGTCAAAACGATCAGGGTGCGCATGGAAATTCTCCTTTGATGGGCACTGTATCGGCCTTTCACGACAAATCTTCACCGGCTTTTGCAAGCATATCGCGACCGGTCAAACGCCATACTCGCAACCGTGCAGGTAGTGCAACGGAACAATGACTACAACGCAATTGAGGAGTAGCCTTTCGCTGCGCTTCACTATAGGAGTCTGTGCATGACCATCCGCCGTACCAAAATCGTCGCCACCCTTGGCCCCGCCAGCAATTCGCCGGAAGTGATCGAACAGCTGATCCTCGCCGGCCTGGACGTGGCACGCCTGAACTTCTCCCACGGCACCCCGGACGAGCACAAGGCCCGCGCCCGCCTGATCCGTGACATCGCCGCCAAGAACGGCCGCCATGTCGCGCTGCTGGGCGACCTGCAGGGTCCGAAGATCCGCATCGCCAAATTCGCCAACAAGCGCATCGAACTGAAAGTCGGTGACAAGTTCACCTTCTCCACCGCTCACCCGCTGACCGAAGGCAACCAGGATATCGTCGGCATCGACTACCCCGACCTGGTCAAGGACTGCGGCGTCGGTGACGAGCTGCTGCTCGACGACGGCCGCGTGGTCATGCGCGTCGAAACGGCCACCGCAGATGCCCTGCACTGCGTGGTGATCATCGGCGGCCCGCTGTCGGACCACAAAGGCATCAACCGCAAAGGTGGCGGCCTGACCGCACCGGCCCTGACCGAGAAGGACAAGGCCGACATCAAGCTGGCCGCGGAAATGGACCTGGACTACCTGGCCGTGTCGTTCCCGCGCGACGCCAGCGACATGGAATACGCCCGCAAGCTGCGTGACGAAGCCGGCGGCAGCGCCTGGCTGGTGGCCAAGATCGAACGCGCCGAAGCAGTGGCCGACGACGAGACCCTTGACCAACTGATTCTCGCCTCCGACGCGGTCATGGTGGCCCGAGGCGACCTGGGCGTGGAAATCGGCGATGCCGAGCTGATCGCGATCCAGAAGAAGATCATCCAGCACGCCCGCCGCAATAACAAGGCGGTGATCGTGGCGACCCAGATGATGGAGTCGATGATCCAGAACCCGATGCCGACCCGCGCCGAAGTGTCCGACGTGGCCAACGCCGTGCTCGACAACACCGACGCGGTGATGCTTTCGGCCGAGAGCGCGGCCGGCAGCTACCCGATCGAGGCAGTCCAGGCCATGGCCCGTATCTGCTCGGGCGCCGAGAAGCACCCGACCAGCCAGAAGTCCAGCCACCGCCTGCACACCACCTTCGAACGCTGCGACGAGAGCATCGCCCTGGCGGCCATGTATACCGCCAACCACTTCCCCGGCGTCAAGGCGATCATCGCCCTCACCGAAAGTGGCTATACCCCGCTGATCATGTCGCGCCTGCGTTCGCACGTGCCGATCTTCGCCCTGTCGCCGCACCGCGCCACCCAGGCCCGTGCCAACATGTTCCGCGGCGTCTACCCGATCGCCTTCGACCCGGCGTCGCTGCCGGCCGACAAGGTCAGCCAGGCGGCCGTCGACGAGCTGCTCAAGCGCGGCCTGGTGGAGCAAGGCGACTGGGTCATCCTGACCAAGGGTGACAGCTACCACACCATCGGTGGCACCAACGGCATGAAGATCCTGCATGTCGGTGATCCGCTGGTCGGCTGATCTGGCGTTAAAACGCTATCGCGGGGCAAGCCCGCTCCCACGCATCAGGTATCACCTGCGTGGGAGTAGGCTTGCCCCGCGATTTTTCAATGCCTAGGCATGCTCGGTGAACACATCCGCCAACACCTGATTCCGCGGTATCCCGGCAATGAACAGGCGCCGGGCGAACCGTTCGACACTTGTCGGCGCCCCGCACAGCAATGCCATGGTCTGGCGCGACGGCAGGCGCAAACCGGCCAGCGCCTCATCCAACTGCTCGACCAGCACCAACTCCACCTTCACCCCGTCCACCGCCTGCAATGCCTCCGCCAAGTAGTGCCCGGCTGGCGTGCGCGCCACATGCAGCAGCCGAATTTCGCCCTGATGCCCCTGACGCAGGGCCTCGCGCAGGATACCCCACAAGGGCGCCAGCCCGGTGCCCGCCGCCAGCAGCCACAAAGGCCGCGCCTGCCAGTCAGGGTCGTAGTGCAGTGCACCGCCGCGCAGCTCACCCAGCCTCAGCGCATCGCCTACGTGCAACTGCCGGGCCCTGTCGCAAAACGCGCCGGGGCGGCTGCAATCCAGGTGAAACTCCAGCGCCTCATTCTCTGCCGGCAGGCTCGCCAGCGAGTAGGGGCGGGCCACATCGCCGCACCACAGCACCAGATGCTGGCCAGCCTGGTAGCGTAGCGTCCGGCCTGGGCGCAGACGCAGGCGCAGCACGTCGCCGAACCAATCCAGTGCAACCACCGTGGCTGGCAGGCCATCCTGCAGCGGATCGAACAGCGCCACCCGCAAGTCGCTGGCCACCGAGCACTGGCAGGCCAGGCGCCAGCCCTCGTCGCGCTGGGCCGCACTCAGGGCCTCGGGCCTGGCATCCTCGGGCTGGCCATCGAGGCAACGTACCAGGCAGGCGTGGCAGCTGCCGGCGCGGCAGCTGTAGGGCACATCCAGGCCTGCCTCGTTGAGGGCATCCAGTAGATTGCTGCCGCTTGGCACTGCCCATTGGCGCTCGCCCACGCAAAGTTCGGGCATGGTCAGGTTTCTCATTCGATTCAAGGTTTTCCAGGGGCGCTTTGCGCCCCATTGCCGGCGAAACGCTCCCGATACAACAGCATCGCATGTCATCAGCAAAAAGGATGCCCCTTCCCTGCCGACCTTGGTCCAGACCACGTGCAGGTGTTTCCGCAGGCGGGGCACGGTATACTGCCGCGCCTTTTTTGTGCCGGCCCGACCAGCCGGCGCCTTGCCAGGCGTTCCTGACATACAGGTGTGCACTGTCGGAATGCCTTTTCGAATGTTCCCGTCTTTAAGAGGAGCGCGCTGCATGACCGTGATCAAGCAAGACGACCTGATTCAGAGCGTCGCCGACGCCCTGCAATTCATTTCGTACTACCACCCCGTCGACTTCATCCAGGCGATGCACGAGGCCTACCTGCGTGAAGAGTCGCCTGCCGCGCGTGACTCGATCGCCCAGATCCTGATCAACTCGCGCATGTGCGCCACCGGCCACCGCCCAATCTGCCAGGACACCGGCATCGTCACCGTATTCGTGCGCGTCGGCATGGACGTGCGCTGGGACGGCGCCACCCTGAGCGTCGACGACATGATCAACGAAGGTGTGCGCCGCGCCTATAACCTGCCCGAGAACGTCCTGCGCGCCTCGATCCTGGCCGACCCGGCCGGTGCCCGCAAGAACACCAAGGACAACACGCCGGCAGTGATCCACTACTCCATCGTCCCGGGCGACAAGGTCGAGGTCGATGTCGCAGCCAAGGGCGGCGGCTCGGAGAACAAGTCGAAGATGGCCATGCTCAACCCTTCCGACTCGATCGTCGACTGGGTGCTCAAGACCGTGCCGACCATGGGCGCTGGCTGGTGCCCGCCCGGCATGCTCGGCATCGGCATCGGCGGCACCGCCGAGAAGGCCGCGGTGATGGCCAAGGAAGTGTTGATGGAATCCATCGACATCCATGAGCTGAAAGCCCGTGGCCCGCAAAATCGCATCGAAGAGATCCGTCTGGAGCTGTTCGACAAGGTCAACCAGTTGGGTATCGGCGCCCAAGGTCTCGGCGGCCTGACCACCGTGCTCGACGTCAAGATCATGGACTACCCAACCCACGCCGCCTCCTTGCCGGTGTGCATGATCCCCAACTGCGCCGCGACCCGTCACGCCCACTTCGTGCTCGACGGCTCCGGCCCTGCCGAGCTGGAAGCGCCGTCGCTGGACGCTTACCCGGAAATCGTCTGGGAAGCCGGCCCAAGTGCTCGCCGCGTGAACCTCGACGAGATCACTCCGGAAGAGGTTGCCAGCTGGCAGCCCGGCGAGACCATCCTGCTCAACGGCAAGATGCTCACCGGCCGCGACGCCGCGCACAAGCGCATGGTCGAGATGCTCAACCGTGGCGAAGAGCTGCCTGTGGACCTCAAAGGCCGCTTCATCTACTACGTCGGCCCGGTCGACCCGGTCGGTGACGAAGTAGTCGGCCCGGCAGGCCCGACCACCGCCACGCGGATGGACAAGTTCACCCGCCAGATCCTCGAACAGACCGGCCTGCTGGGCATGATCGGCAAGTCCGAACGTGGCCCGACCGCCATCGAGGCGATCAAGGACAACAAGGCCGTGTACCTGATGGCCGTCGGCGGCGCCGCCTACCTGGTGGCCCAGGCCATCCGCAAGTCGAAGGTCCTGGCCTTCGCCGAGCTGGGTATGGAAGCGATCTACGAGTTCGAAGTGAAGGACATGCCGGTCACCGTCGCGGTGGACAGCAAGGGT
Organism: Pseudomonas soli; assembly: GCF_021283165.2. Lineage (NCBI taxonomy): Bacteria > Pseudomonadati > Pseudomonadota > Gammaproteobacteria > Pseudomonadales > Pseudomonadaceae > Pseudomonas > Pseudomonas soli. The sequence continues at coordinate 1,126,009 of NZ_CP128543.1, read as the reverse complement.
GAATCGGTGCACATCACCGGCCCTGCGCTGTGGCAGAGCAAGATCGCCGAAAGCCTGGCGGTGGAAGTGAAGTAACGTCTACACCGCAGTAGGAAACAAGCCGCTCCCTTGAGGAGCGGTTTTTTTTGCTCGCAAGAAATTGATGCTGGCTCCTACAGCCAGCAATATGTACTGCTCTCAAAGCGTAATTTCCGACTCAAATGAGGCCTCATCTCCTGCAGAGGCAGACCTCATGAGCAACACCGTAAAAGCCAATCAATGGCTACGCCGTTTCCAACTGGATATCACCTCCAACTCCCGTCGCGTTTATGCCAATGGCCGCCAACAGGTGGAGATCACAGTCACACTTGAACCTCGGAACGGCCAGACCATCTCTCGAGAAAGTCTCAACTCGCTAACCCTGGTCCAGATCGATGACGAAGGCAATCCTCGAGTACTGGATCATCCGGACCTGTACGCGCATACGCAGCGCGACGAGCGATTCGTCTACCATAACGCCAGCGGCAGCGCACCCAGCGCGCTGATGGCGTCATCCTCCAACGCCATTCACCGACGTTTCTATGTGTCGTCGAAGCGTCCTGGAGGCACGCTCAGCCAAATCCACGCGGCGATCTGGATGGATGAAGATCATCTCTTCGTCACCAATGCCGAACCCTTCAAGTCGTCGGTCGTTATTGAGTCAATTGCGCCTGTGCCGGCCCACAAAGACCTCTTCCAACTGAGCGTCGAGTCCCCCCTCAAGTACAAGCTCCCGAGCTTGAACCTGAATTACTGGGATGATGAGTTCGAAGAAACCGCCGGTTACTTCGGATTTACCGATCCGAGAACCGTGATGGTCGAAAGCCGGGCACTGGCCACTCCGGCCTCTCACGCCATCTATGAAATGAACGCTTGGGCTCACGCATTGATCTCGTTCCAGCTCACCAATGACTACAGCCAGCACCGCAAGGTAACAGTCTATGAGGTAGGCCAGCCATTCACGGTGAAATCTCCAGACTCAGACCGAGCCTATCACCAGCGTCCTGGCCACATGCTGATTCATCTGTACGCCAGGCGCTTCTATAACCGCCACTACAGCAGTTCCGAGTCGAGGCGCAGTATCTGGAACGTGATCGACCAGCATGGCAACGCCTATGAAGTCGAGTTCTCTGTCGCAGAAGCAGGCAAACATGTGTCCTTCACGGTAAACGCGAACAACGCCTGACCTTCCCAGAAAATCGGTGTCCATCGAAAGGGTACCGATCTCTCCCCTGCGCCAGGAAACACCTGATGTCTTCGATACATACCCAAGCCAGTAATTTTCTGGGCTTCATGAAAACCGGCGTGGACAACCGTACCGGCCAGTTCACCCTCGCGGTCTCCCTGCCGCTCCCTCCCGCCAACCAGCTGAGTGGACCGGCGCTCTCGGTCACCCTGGCCTTCAGCGTGCTGGGTTCAAGTATCAACAAAGGCTACGGACTAGGTTGGACCATTGGGCTGTCCGAGCTCGACCGGAACACCCTGAGGCTCGCCTCCGGCGAGCAGTACGCCATTGATCAAGATGCTTCCACATTCGCACCCGACACGCCGTTGACCTTCACCGATCAAAAACTCCCGACGCTGCGGGTCACTCCACAACACAACGGCGATTTCCGGGTAGACAAGAAGTCCGGAGAGTGCGAAATCCTGCGTGAGCAGGAAGACAGTGGGTGCTATCTGGTTGAGGAAATGCACTCCCCGGAGGGCCATCGCCTGTTCATCGACTGGGCCCCCTACGGCAATGACGACCATTTCATTCTCCAGCGGATCCGTGATGAACAGCGCGCGCTGCTGAATGTGGATCAGCTGGAGGATGAAGTCCATCTCATCGTCAACCCGGATACCTCACAAGCGCTCAAGTTGCGCCTGGCGCTGAGCAATGACCGACTCAGCGAAATCCACGTGCCCGGCATCCAGCGTCCCTTCGTAATCGAGTACGACGACCTGCTCCTGGACAATGGCGCTCGCCTGCTGCTGCCCACCACCGTGGACAGCCCGCTGGGTGCCCATGACATCGTCAAGTGGGCGACCGGGGCCGACGGCCATCAGTTGCAGGCCAACGCACCGTTTTCCCACCTGCCGCGGGTCGAATCATGGACCCACAGCGCCGGCACCCCCGACACCGAACGGATGCACCACTACCGATGGGTCGGCACGGCCAATTTCCTTGGCTTCGGCAGCGCCCAGGCGTTTTCCTGGGAGCACGGACGGGACAACCTCTACCAGGTCGAAAGCGACTACCAGTACGAAGTGGTCGAAACGGTCAGCGATGCGCAGGGCACGCCCCTGGATACCATCACCCGCACCTGGAACCGCTTTCATCTGCCCCTCCTGGAAAGCTCGAGACGAGGCGATTGCGAGATCAGCACGCATACCCGCTATGGTATCGATCCTGGCAAAACCTGGGAGGAGCAATCCAGTACCTGCCAGCTCCCCCATCAGGTCTCGACCACTTACACGGACCATCGCCGCCCTGGGGCCATTCGCACCGAAACGACGCTTTATCAGTACGATAACTACGGCAACATCACCCAGGTCGACTACCCAACCGGGATCTGTGAAATCAATTGCTACTATCCCGCCGAAGGGGGAGAAGGTTGCCCAGCGGATCCCCTGGGGATGGTGCGCTTTGTGCGCAAGAAAACTATTCGGCCAGCCAAAGCTGATGGCTCAGCTCCGGTGTTGAGCAGCACGTACACCTATGCGCCACTTCCTTCACGGGTGGTCGATGCCCCTGCGCATATCGTGGTCGAGCGTGAACAGTTGCTTGACGAGTTGGACAGCCGCACGCTGGAGGAGACCCGCCACACGTATTTCCATCAACCTCATACCTGTTACGGGCGAATCCAGCGAAGCGTCACGACCCTCAACGACAAGTCAACCGCTACCGAATACCACTATGGGCAGGCAAACGGCGAACTGCTCTTGCGGACCACGGTGATCGGCTTCGAGAACGACGACGTGAACCGCTCGACCCACGACAGCGCGCAGTCACTGCTCACAGGCCAGACCACTTGGGAACGTAGCGAAAGCGGGGCGCTCACCCGCTACGAGTATGACCAGATTGGCCGTATCGTCCGAACACTCAACTCAGCCGATAGCCCGTACCAGACACAGCGCCTGGTGCGTTACCACCTGGGCGACGCACTGGCGGTGAACCTGCAAGGCTCCAGCGTCCTGCCGCCAATGATGATCGAGCTGGTGGAGGTTACCGGCCAACGCCAGCGTCTGTGGCTCGACGGCGATGGACGTACCCGGCGTATCGAATTGGAAGACCTGGACAACGAGCCCGGCCGCTTCCTTGAAATCATGCATTGCCAATTCGATGCCCTGGGCCGGCAGATACGCCGGACGACCCAGGACTGGTTGTCAAAGGACTCTCCTGGCCCGCTGTCCCTGACTACCATCATTGCCTTCGACGACTGGGGGCAGACCGCCCTGACCATTGACGCCCACGGCATACATGCACACACGCTCCATGACCCAATCACCCGTCGCTGCGAACAATGGCAAGCTGCGGGCGGACTCTGCAGCCCTCGGACCGTGACCCTGAAAAACCTTGCGGGGAGCCCCATCGAACAGCAGCACTACGATTGCAACAACAATCTTGCCCGCACCTTGAAGTGGGTGCGCGATGGCCTGGACAGGGTGGTCGAAGAGCGGCTCAGCGTACCGAACATGTCCACTACCGTTACCCGCTACCGATATGACCACTATTCGCGGGTCATCGAAAAGGTCTTGGAAGATGGCACAACCCTCGCCTGGCACTTCGCGCCCCACAGCGATGGACAGCATCCCGAATTGATTACCACCACCGCCCCTGCGCAGGAGGAACAAGCATGAATGCCATTACCTTGGGCCGGCAGACTTTCGACGGCCTGGGCCGCCAGCGTGCGGTAGAGGTGGCCGGGCGCACCACCCTCTACCACTACCGCCCGGGCCAGTTGCCTCCCTGCGCCAATACGCTTGCCGATGGTCGACGCGTGGACTTCGCCTACGAACCACAACTGAATGACGTACTGCTTTCGTCCAGTACCGAGGGCGGCCACAGCGAACAACTGCACTATCACCCTTGCCTGGGTCAGCCCACCGAGGCCAGTGGTGCCCTGGGGACGCTGAAGTGGAGCTTCTCCCCCGCCGGCTTGCCGCAGCAGGAGTCCTGGGTCATCGATGGCGCCGAGCACATTACCCATTGGCGCACATCGCTAGGTGGCAAGCCACTGGGTTTCGTGGGCGCCAACGGCACCGAACAACAACGCCATTACGATGCCCTCGGCAGGCTCGCGCAAATCATCACAGGCAAGGTCAGTACGCGCATTTCCTATGATGCACTGTCGCGCGTCGCTCAAGCCACCACGCAGGATCAGGATGCCCGCGTGCTGGTCAGGCAACTGAGCTACGATGCCATGGGGCGAGAAGCCAGCAACACCTTCAGCTTGACCGAAAACGGTGCAACTCGAACCTTCACCCAAACCCTCGGCTACAACGCGCTCGATCAGCTCATCCGACGTACTGGCAAGTACGGCCAGCAAGAGGCAGACGAACGCTTCGCCTACGATTCGCGAGGCCGCATGGTGCGCTTTACCGCGAACACCAATGCTGCACCGAGGGACCCGTTCGGCAACGCCATCGTCGAGCAACGGTTTGTCTTCAATGAACTCGACGGCTATCGACAGGTCATCAGTCGTTTCAACGACGGCAGCGAAGATATCGCCCAGTTCCACTACGCAGCCGCTGACCCTTGCCGGGTCGTGGCGATCGATCATAGCCATTCCAGCTGGCCGGCGCGGATCGAGCTTACCTACGATGCCCACGGGCGCGTCATCGCAGACAGCCTGGGTCGCAAACTGACGTGGGACGCCCACGAACGACTGCAAAGTGTCGAACATGGGGGCAAGACATGCGAGTACCGCTACACCCCGAATGGCCAGCTGCGCGACCGAACGATCAATGGCTCGCTCAACCGCAGTTTCTTCAGCGGCAGGCAACTGACCCATGAGCACCGGGGGAACACCACGCTTGAAGTGATTGGCGACGGCAGCACGCTGTTCGCCGTGAGCGCGATCACCGAAGGTGTACGCCAGACCACTTTGCTAGGCTGCGACGGCCAAGGCTCGGTGCGCCTCAACGCCGGTGACCAGGTGCGCATGCTGCAATACAGCCCTCACGGCAGCGAACAGGGCAACGACCAGCAACAGCCATTCGGATATGCAGGGGAACGCCGTGAACCCCTGACCGGCTGGTACATCGCCGCAGGCTATCGGCCCTACGACCCATTGCTGATGTGTTTCCTCGCGCCCGACAGCGAAAGCCCGTTCGGTCATGGCGGTATCAATGCCTATACCTATTGTGGCGGCGACCCGGTCAACCGCATCGACCCAGATGGGCACAGCTGGCAGACCTGGGTAATAGCCGGCATTGGTCTGGCGGTCGGAGCCCTGGCCACGGTCGCCAGCTTTGGCGCCGCCGGCGCCGCGCTGGCCGCTGGCGGTATTCTCAGTGCCAGCGGTGCACTGGCCGTGGCGACGGCGACACTCAACATCGTGTCCCTGGGCACGGGAGCGGCAGCCATGGCGATGCAAGTGCAAGGCAAGAATGAGCAAGCCGCCAACGTGCTCGGCTGGATATCGTTAGGCACAGGGCTATCCAGTCTTGCCACGGGGGGCTTGACACGGATGGCTGGAAAAAGCGTCAGCACCCTCAAGCGCAGCAATGCACTGAGAAAGCCTGCGGTTCACGCCCCCAAGAATCCTCAGCCTCCCATTGACGTCATGTTCAGAAACCCCAGAACCAACCGAGCAGAGGTCGTCTGGTACGACGATGCGTGGGGCAGAGGGATAAAAGCTTTTGAAACACATGGGGGCAAGGACGGTGTCTTGATGAACGCGGCCGGCCAATACGAAGACGCAGCACGCATCGCGCTGCGCGAGATAGCCCCGCGGGTGGCCAACGCCCCAGCAGGCGAGCCCATCGTCCTGCTCGCCTGCTGGGGCGGAAAAAGCGGCGCGGCGCAACGAATCGCCGATGTGCTGCAACGCCCGGTTTATGGTACCGACAAGATCACTTACGTCCCAGGTGTAAGCCGCATGGACAGGCTGGACGTCGGCAATCTCTGGTCCACAGTGCCCATGCAGAAGATCTCCAGATACCGTCGATTGTTCGGTGCCAAAGGTCCGTTCGATTTCGACAGGACCCTGGAACCGGCAACCGGACGAATGTACTTCCCATAATGAGGTTCATGCCGGTAGACACCCCGCCAGGCATATCATATCGGTAGCGCCTTGAGCCAGAACGACATGATCTTGTTGCTGCTTTCCTGCTCGTCCAGATCGCACCAGGCATGACGGGTGCGTAATGAAGGGTCCTGCAGGAAGCCGCGGTTACGCCAGAAACCGTGCAATGGTTTGTAACTGGCAGGCCGCAGCGGGTGTATGCCTGGGCGCTCGACGACGCAGAACGTGCAGTAATCGAACTCCGCCAACTTATGTGCGTAGGATTCGCGCTCGATGAAAAAGCGTACGCCCAGGCCCTGACTGCGATAAGCAGGTAGCAACACCGAGCCACCGAAGTAGTAGACCGACGTCGGATCACGCCCCTGGGCGAGGAACGGTTGCTGGAAGCGAGGCGCTTCATCTATCAGCGGCAGGCCTGTGGAGGCCCCTACCACTTGGCCGCCGTCCAACGCCAGCACCATCAGGCTACGGCCAGAGTCGGCGTAGGTAGCCAAGTGATTCGCCTCATGCTCCAGCGACCCCTCATAGAGGTAGGGATACTCGCGCCACACCGTCAGGCGCAAGCGTGCAAGCTCATCGATGTAAGGCGCAATCGCCGCGCCATGCAGCAGGCGTATTTCCATGGAGAAGCAGTCGTCTGGTCGCGGTGGATAACGCGCTCGGGCAAGCCGGCGTGAGGGGAAACCCTACCATCGGCGTCGCAACTTGCCCTTGTCCCGGCACGACAGGTATTTCTCCATGACCGCTACCGCCACCCCCTGAACGCGCCCGCATTGATGCTGACGCCCTTACTGAATGCGCGTCCCAAGCACCTTGAGAAACGCCGCAAGCCACGCCGGATGAGCAGGCCAGGCCGGCGCTGTCACCAGGTTGCCGTCCACATGAACCTGGTCCATCGCGATATCGATGAACTGTCCACCCGCCAGACGCACTTCGGGGGCGCACGCCGGGTAGGCACTGCACTCGCGCCCTTCCAGTACCCCGGCCGCAGCCAGCAACTGCGCGCCATGACACACCGCGGCGATAGGCTTGCCCGCATGATCGAACGCCCTGACCAGTTCCAGCACCTTGTCGTTCAGGCGCAGGTATTCCGGCGCCCGCCCGCCCGGGATCAGCAAGGCGTCGTAGCTCTCGGCGCGCACCTGGACGAAGTCGTAGTTCAGGGCGAAGTTATGCCCGGGTTTCTCGCTGTAGGTCTGCTCGCCTTCGAAATCGTGAATCGCCGTGCGCACCGTCTGCCCCGCAACCTTCTCCGGGCAGACCGCATGCACGGTGTGGCCGACCATGAGCAAGGCCTGGAACGGCACCATCGCCTCGTAGTCTTCGACGTAATCGCCCACCAGCATGAGAATCTTCTTCGCCGTCATCGTATCCACTCCTTCGGTAGTCTGGGAACAGTCCCAGCAAGATAGTCCGCTTTGCCCGACCGCGATACGTGCGACTAGTCGCGGCGGTCGAGCAGGTTGGCCACCAGCCGGTCCAGCCAGCCCCATAGGCGTTGTTGCACACGACGCCACAGTGGCCGGGCGTGCCAGCGCGCGAGGTCGACTTCCAGGCTCTGGGCGAAATCGCGCTCGAAGCTGGCGGCCACGGCCGCGCTCAGTGGCGGGTCGATGGCCTCGACATTGGCCTCGAGGTTGAAGCGCAGGTTCCAGTGATCGAAGTTGCACGAGCCGACACTGACCCAGTCGTCCACCAGCACCATCTTCAGGTGCAGGAAGCATGGCTGGTATTCGAAGATCCGCACCCCGGCGCGCAGCAGCCTTGGGTAATAGCGATGTCCGGCATAGCGCACCGCCGGGTGGTCGGTGCGCGGGCCGGTGAGCAGCAGGCGCACGTCGATGCCCTTCTGCGCGGCACGCCGCAGCGAGCGCCGCACGCTGAAGGTCGGCAGGAAGTACGGCGTGGCCAGCCAGATGCGCCGCTGGCCGCTGTTCAGGGCGCGCACCAGCGCATGCAGGATGTCCTTGTGCTGGCGGGCGTCGGCATAGGCCACCCGGCCCATGCCCTGGCCCTGCGCCGGCACCTGGGGCAGGCGCGGCAGTCCGAAGCCCTCGGGCGGGCGCCAGGCGGTGCGGCGCTGGTTGGCGTGCCACTGGCGGTCGAACAACAGTTGCCAGTCGGTGACGATCGGCCCCTCCATGCGCACCATCACTTCGTGCCACTCGCTGGTGTCGGCTTCGGGTGTCCAGAACTCGTCGGTGACCCCGGTACCGCCGACCACCGCCCAGCGCTCGTCCACCAGCAACAGCTTGCGATGATCGCGATAGAGATTGCGCAGGCCCCGGCGCCAGCGCAGGCGGTTGTACCAGCGCAGCTGGACACCCGCCGCCAGCAGGCGCTCACGCAAGACGGAGGTAAAGGCCAGCGAGCCATAGTCGTCGAACAGGCAACGCACCCGCACGCCACGCCGCGCGGCCTGTTCCAGGACCTCGACCACCGCCTCGGCGCACGCCCCGGCCTCGACCAGATAAAGCTCCAGGTCGACCTGATACTCGGCACGCACGATCGCCAGAAGCATGCGCGGGAAGAACTCGGGGCCGTCGATCAGCAGTTCGAACTGGTTGCCATCCCGCCACGGGAAGACCGGCCCCGGCATGTCAGCGGGCGGTGAAGATCAGCACCGCGCTCACCGGCACCGAGGGGTTGATCGACTTGAGCCCGGCCAGCTTGCGCAGGTTCTCCAGGCCCGGCAGGAGACCGAACTCCGAGGCACGCAGGATCAGCGGCTCCAGGGTCACCACCTGGAAACGCCGTTCGTCCAGGCGCGTGGCCAGCAGCAGGGTGTTGTAGCTGCGGGTCTGGCCATGCAGGGTCACGCTCACCGGCAAGCGCAGCTCCAGTTGCGCGCCGTTGGCGAGGTCGTTGATCGGGCGCAGGTCGATCTGTGCCTGCACCGTGGCCTCGGGGAACTGTTCGAAGGCGAACAGGCCGTCACGCATGCGCTCGTCACGCAGCGGGATGCCGCTGCTGATCGAGTCCATCTCGATGCTGACCTCAGCCGCGCCCTTGCGGTCGACCTTGCCATGCAGCACCAGGAAACGGTTGACCTCGGCGATATTGCCATTCTTGCCGGTGACGAAGGACAGGCGCGAGGATTCGCCATCCAGGTGCCAGTTGGCATGGGCGGGCAGGCACAGGGCGAGCAGGAGGGCGGGCAGCAGACGGGACGGCTTGAACATGTGAAATCCTGTGAATCAAGGCCGTCAACCTTACCCGCACGGTTTCACGGCAGCAAGCGGCAGCCTTCGCGGTGACCCTGCCAGGCCGCCTGGTTGCGCCGGCCAAGGCCCTCGGCGGTGACCAGGCGCCGGGGGCTGTCCTCTTTCAGCAGGCCCAAGGGCAGGTACTGGCGCACATAGCCCCGGCAATAGGCCTCAGGGAAACCCATCACGAACCGGCACGAGCAGTACTCTTTCGCCGAGTAGGCCGAAAGGATGCCCGGGAAGTCCGCCAACGCCTGGCGCTCGTGCCAGGCCCAGGCAGACACGGCCAATAACAGCAGGAGCACCACCCGCTTCATGCGCCCTCCCCGGCCACGGCGTCCAGCACCCGCTTGAGCAGTTCGTTGTGGCTGAAGCTGCCATCGCGGTCATCGGCGTAGCGCACGATCACCAGCTTTTGCGTGGGTAGTACATAGAGCGCCTGACCCCAGTGGCCGAGTGCGGCGAACGTATTGCTCGGCGCATCCGGCCACGGCACCGGCTGGCCGGGCAATGGCTGGTTGAGCCACCAGTGCCCGCCGGGGTTGGCCTCGCCCGGCACAGGCTGCGCGGCGCTGAACAAGGTGCGGTTGAACGCCACCCACTCGGCCGGCAGCAACTGTTGCTCGCGCCAGCGCCCGTCACGCTGCATCAGCAGGCCGATGCGCGCCAGATCGCGAGCACTGAGATAGAGGTACGAGGAGCCCACATAAGTGCCTGCGCCATCGCGCTCCCAGACAGCGCTGTCGATCCCCAGCGGCATGAACAGGGCTTGCCAGGGATAGTCGGCATAGCGCTCAGGCGCGAGCATGGCGCGCAGGCTGGCGGCCAGCAGGTTGCTGTCGCCGCTGGAGTAGACGAACTGCGTGCCGGGCGCACTGGCGGCAGGCCTGGCCGCTGTGTAGGCGGCCATGTCGGTGCGGCCACGGGTGTAGAGCATGGCCACCACCGACGACTTCAACGGCGCGTATTCGTAATCTTCCTGCCAGGCCAGGCCACTGGCCCAATGCAGCAGGTCGGCCAGGCGCAACGTTGGGTGCGCCTGCAAGGCCGGGTAATAGCGCAAAGCCGGATCGTCGAGCTGGAAGCGCCTTTCGCCGTAGGCAACGCCCATGACCGTGGCCAGCACGCTCTTGCTCACCGACCAGGTCAGGTGCGCAGTGTCGACACGGGTTGGCTCGGCGTAGCGCTCATGCAGAATGCGGCCATCGCGGATGATCAACAGCGCATCGGTGCGAATGCCGCCGCGCTCGGTATCGTGTGGCGCGAAGGCGTAGGTGTCTACGGTTTGCCAGTTGATAACGGCGTTATCGACTGGCCACTGCGCCGAGGGCCAGTCTTCGGCCAAGGCCGGGGCTGTGGTCATGGCCAGGGCAAGCATCACTGCCTTCATGGAGAGTCCTGCAAGGGGCTGCTTTGCAGCCCATCGCGGCTGAAGCCGCTCCTACAAAGGTTGCGCATGGCCTGTAGGAGCCGCTTCAGCCGCGATGGGGCGCACAGTGGCCCAGGTTCAAAGGTGCCCACAGCCTCTCAGGCTTTCATGACAGTCCGGCGGCACTCCAGGCCTTGGCCAGGCGCTTGTCACGGGCGGCGCCGGCCAGCGCCAGCAGGCCCTGGTCGCGTTGCCACAACTGCGCCCAGTGCTCCGGCCCTGCGGCCAACGCCTGGTCGATCTCGCCTCGCAAATCGTGGAACTGAGCAAACAGGCCTCCCAGCAGCAAATGGCAGGCCACACTGTCCGGGCATTGCCGACTGCCCTCGGCGCACCCGGCGAGCAGGCCGATCAGCTTCAGGCGCAGGGCCTGCGGCCAGGCGCACTCCTGGGCTACGCCATGCAGCCAGGCCACCAGCGCGGCGAGCACATACAGGTCCTCGAGAGAGCGGAACGGCTTGACGTAGGCATCCCAGCCATCACCGGCCAGCAACTCGCACGCGGCATCCTTGAGCTGCAGGCGGCCATGCCCCACTTCGGGCATCAACGGCAGTGTCGGCAAGGCTTCGAGGCTGACCCCCGGCTCGCCCGGATAGACCACCGCCAGTTGCAAGCGCGGCGCCTCGCCCGCGCCTTCGTGACGAGCGGCCACCAGCAGCCATTCGGCGTCCAGCCCAGCGGTGACGAAGTCCTTGTTGCCGGTCAGGCGCAGGCCGTCCAGCCGGGTGTACATGTCCGCCGGGCGCACGCTGCGCCGCTCGGTGGCACACAACGCGCCCAGGCTGGCCGGAGCGCTGGGCCATAGGACCCGCAGCGCCGCCTGGTAGCCGAGCAGGAACGCCAGCCCGGGAGTGGCCATGGCCCGCCCGCCCAGCACCGCCAGCTCGAACGGCGCCACCGTGCCCAGGCGCTCGAGCACCGCCGCATAGGTTTCACCGAGGGGCGCCGCCAGCGGGTGGCGCAAGGGGTCGTTGAGTCGTTGCAACCAGGCCATCGCAAGCTCCTTTCAGGGGTGTCACGCAAGCATCACCAAAGATTCACGGGAGTGACACCGGGCGTACCTAGGCTGACTTTGCACAACAAAGCCGACCGGCCGCAACCCTTTGGCTGGCTTATGGAGACTCACGATGACCCGGATCGCTCGCTCTGGCGACACCAGCACTGAACGCCGTCTGCAAGCCGAACGCCTGGTCGGCGCCGCGGCCCTGCAGGAAGCACAGGCCCTGCGTTTCAAGGTGTTCAGCGCCGAATTCAAGGCCAAGCTCAAGGGCGCCGAACACGGCCTGGACATGGACGACTACGACATCCACTGCCGCCACATCGGCGTGCGCGACCTGGCCACCGGTCAACTGGTCGCCACCACCCGCCTGCTCGATCACCAGGCCGCCAGCAGCCTCGGCCGCTTCTATAGCGAAGAGGAGTTCAGCCTGCACGGCCTGTTGCAGTTGCAGGGCCCGATCCTCGAACTGGGCCGTACCTGCGTCGACCCGGCCTACCGCAACGGCGGCACCATCGCCGTGCTCTGGAGCGAATTGGCCGAGGTGCTCAATGAGGGCCGCTACAGCTACCTGATGGGCTGTGCCAGCATCCCCATGCAGGACGGCGGCGTGCAGGCCCATGCGATCATGCAGCGCCTGCGCGAACGCTACCTGTGCACCGAGCACCTGCGTGCCGAACCGAAGAACCCGCTGCCCAGCCTGCCGCTGCCGAACAACGTCATCGCCGAAATGCCGCCGCTGCTCAAGGCCTACATGCGCCTGGGCGCGAAGATCTGCGGCGAGCCGTGCTGGGACGAGGACTTCCAGGTCGCCGACGTGTTCATCCTGCTCAAGCGCGACGACCTCTGCCCACGCTATGCCCGTCACTTCAAGGCGGCGGTCTGATGCCGCGCATACGGGCCGCTGCCCGCCTGCTGCGGCTGTTCCTGGTACTGGCCCTGGGGCTGGCCATGGCCAGTGTCATCGCCCTGGGCGAGCGTCTGGGGCTGAGCGCCTCGATAGAACAGCGCCAACGCTGGACACGGATGTTCATGGGGCGCCTGGTCGCCGCCCTGCCCTTCGAAGTGCAGGTCAGGGGCGAGCTGCCGCAACAGCCGATGCTGTGGGTCTGCAACCATGTGTCGTGGACCGACATCCCACTGCTCGGCATGCTCACCCCGCTGTCGTTCCTGTCCAAGGCCGAGGTGCGCCACTGGCCGCTGGCCGGCTGGCTGGCCGAGAAGGCCGGGACCCTGTTCATTCGTCGCGGAGGCGGCGATGCCCAGCGCCTGCGCGAGCAGATCAGCGAACAACTGGGCGAGCAACGCCCTCTATTGATATTCCCCGAAGGCACCACCACGGACGGTCGCAGCCTGCGCACCTTCCATGGGCGCCTGCTGGCCGGAGCAATCGACCAGAACACGCCAGTACAGCCGGTGGCAATCCAGTACCTGCGCGCAGGCCAGACCGATCCGATCGCGCCGTTCATTGGCGAGGACGACCTGGTTTCCCATTTGATGCGGCTGTTCGCACAGGACCGCGGACAAGTGCTGATCCACCTGTTGCCGCCAATCGGCAGCGCGGGCAAGGAACGCGCGGTACTGGCTTTCGAAGCGCAACAGGCGGTCCATCTGGCGCTTTTCGGCGCCGAGAACGTCGAGGTCGCACCGAGGCGACAGGCTCGGGCAGCCTGAGTCCGCGATTGCCGACTCAAGCCGATTGCTGTCCCCGGGCAAATGCCTGCAACTGCGGATAGAACTCGCGAAAGTCCGCCAGCAACGGCTCGTACAACCGCTCCAGTTCCACCATCACCCCAGCTATCCCCTCAGGTCGTGACAGGCGCCGGGCAATCCCGGCAAACACCTGCTCCAGGGTGGCGAAATCGCCATACGCTCCCAGCCAGTCGTCGGCCGCCATCACCGGCGCGATGCGCGCCAACCGCCCCGGCAACTCCGGCTCGGCGAGCAATACCTTGTAGAAATCATCGGTGAATTGCGCCAGCGGCTGTTCGGCATACGCCGCCCAGTGCCGCGCCAGACAGTGGTCGAAGAACACATCCACGACGATCCCGGCGAACCGCCGCCGCTCGCGCGGGAAACGCGCCAGCGCCGCCAGCACCAGTGGGTGGCTGTCGGTGTAGCGATCAATGTGCCGGTGCAGCCGAATAGAAGCCTCCAGCACAGGCGGGAAGCGCCCGGCGAGCTCGCCTTTGACGAAATCGCCATACAGGCTGCCAAGCAGTTGCTGCGGCGCGGGGCCGCCCAGATGAAGGTGCGCGAGATAATTCATGGCGCCAGTCTAGCACCGCTGGCGACTATATCGTCACAAGACGATATAGCTATCAAGACTTGCCTTATGACCACTTCATATTTGTATATCGCGATGCAGCGATTTATATTTCGCTCCATCGCGATATACCGCTACACGCCACGAGCCCAACCATGCCCCTCGATCTCGACGAAATAATAAAAGCCCTGGCCCACCCGGTCCGGCGAGACATCCTCAACTGGCTGAAAGACCCGGCCGCGCAGTTCCCCGAGCAGCACCACAGCACCGAACACGGTGTGTGTGCCGGGCAGATCGACCAGCGCTGCGGCCTGTCGCAGTCGACCGTGTCCGCTCACCTGGCCACCCTGCAGCGCGCCGGCCTGATCAGCAGCCAGAAGATCGGCCAATGGCATTTCTTCAAACGCAACGAGGCGACCATCAAGGCGTTCCTCGAGCAAATGAGCCAAGAGCTCTGACCTGATCCAAGCGAGGCTTCGCACATGACTACGTTGTTCGACCCGATCACCCTGGGCGACCTGGAACTGCCCAACCGCATCATCATGGCCCCGCTGACCCGTTGCCGCGCCGACGAAGGCCGCGTGCCCAATGCGCTGATGGCCGAATACTACGTGCAGCGCGCCAGCGCCGGCCTGATTCTCAGCGAAGCAACCTCGGTCACGCCAATGGGCGTCGGCTATCCGGATACCCCCGGGATCTGGAACGACCAGCAGGTACGTGGCTGGCACAACGTGACCAAGGCCATCCACGGCGCGGGCGGGCGCATCTTCCTGCAACTGTGGCACGTCGGGCGCATCTCCCACCCGTCGTACCTCAACGGTGAACTACCGGTGGCCCCCAGCGCGATCCAGCCCAAGGGCCATGTCAGCCTGGTGCGCCCGCTCAGTGACTACCCGACCCCGCGCGCGCTGGAAACCGAAGAGATCGCCGACATCGTCGAGGCCTACCGCAGCGGCGCCGAGAACGCCAAGGCCGCCGGTTTCGACGGCGTGGAGATCCACGGTGCCAACGGCTACCTGCTCGACCAGTTCCTGCAGAGCAGCACCAACCAGCGCACCGACCGTTATGGCGGCTCGCTGGAGAACCGCGCGCGGTTGCTGCTGGAAGTGACCGATGCCGCCATCGAGGTGTGGGGCCCAGGCCGTGTGGGTGTGCACCTGGCGCCACGGGCCGATGCCCATGACATGGGCGACGCTGACCGTGCCGAGACATTCAGCTATGTGGCCCGGGAACTGGGCAAACGCGGCATCGCCTTCATCTGCTCGCGGGAAAAAGCGGCTGACGACAGCATCGGTCCGCTGATCAAGGCAGCGTTCGGCGGCCCCTACATCGTCAACGAGCGCTTTGACAAGGCCGGCGCCAACGCTGCCCTGGCCAGCGGTAAAGCCGATGCAGTGGCCTTCGGCATTCCGTTCATCGCCAACCCCGACCTGCCAGCGCGCCTGGCTGCCGATGCACCGCTCAATGCGCCGCATCCGGAGACGTTCTATGGCAAAGGCCCGGTTGGGTATATCGACTACCCACGGATGTAGGGGAATGCAGGACTTGTAGAAGCGGGCTTGCCCGCTTCTACAAGTGGATACCTGCGAACGATCAGAAGTTGTAGCGCAAGCCCAGGTTCACCCCGTACGGCTGCTCGATATGCTCGCCATTGCTGTACTGGAACTCGCCATGCAGCTGCAACACTTCCGAGACCTGCGCCACCAGGCCCACTGCCACCTCGCCTCGGGTACCGGAGAGGTCGTTGGTGAAGTGGTTGTTGTTGACCTTGACCTTGTTGCTGTTGATGAACTCGTGGGCCGCCGCCACCTTGAGGTACGGTTGCAGGATGCTGCCATTGTCCAGCGCCAGGCTGCGCCCGACCTGCGCACCGACCTCGCCAAGCACCGAGTTGGCGCCATCGCTCTCGGCCCGCAGGCCGTTGTCCAGGGTATAGCTGTCGCCATCGACCCACAAAGCGGACAGCTGGGTGAACGGCTCGACATACCAGCCATCGTCCAGCTTGAAGTGCCGACCAACCTCAACCGAGGCCCCGAGACCGTCGTTGTGATACTCGCCCTTGGTCTTGCGACCATCGCTCATCACCACATCGTTGCGGTTACGGAAACGGTTGTACTTGAGCACGGCGTCGATGTAGTAGCCACTGTCGGCCATCCAGGTGCTGTAGGCGCCGACATAGTAACTTTTGATCTTGCCGGAAGAGCCGAGGCTGTAATCCAGGCCCGACTCGCTGTAGCCGCCCATCACCCCGAGCAACCAACGGCCATCGTAGCCAGGCAAGGTGCCGTCGGCGCCGAAGCTTACACCGTTCTGGTCCTGCTGGTAGGCCACGGCGCTACCCGCCGACAGGTTGTAGCGGTTGCCATAGCTGCGCATCCACAAGCCCTGGCCCTGGCCCAGGCGCAGTTCGCCCATGCGGCTGCGCAGCGACGACAGCTCGCC
Organism: Pseudomonas soli; assembly: GCF_021283165.2. NCBI lineage: Bacteria > Pseudomonadati > Pseudomonadota > Gammaproteobacteria > Pseudomonadales > Pseudomonadaceae > Pseudomonas > Pseudomonas soli. The sequence continues at coordinate 1,109,418 of NZ_CP128543.1, read as the reverse complement.
ATACCACACGGTCGGCGCGGCGCTGAACATGCCCAACACCGCATGGGCACTCGGGGTCAGCACGTTGCCGGGCTTCTGCTTCAGGTACCAGTTGTCCTCACCGTCGCCTTTTTCCAAGGTGTAGAGGAAGGTGCCGAAATCGATCTCGTGCAACAGGCCAAACGTGGCATCACCGCCACCGGTCTCGACTATGCGATGTGGCGCCTGCCCTTCCACCGGGTCAACACCGGTGCTGGCGATGCTCAGTTGATGATTGCCCTCTGCCGCGCCAGTTACTTTCAGCAAGTCGCCGGTGCCGCTGGCCAGGTCGATGCCCAACACGAACACGCCCGAACCCTCGAGGCTGTCGAGTGTCAGCGTCTTGAAACCGGGCGTGGTATCCCGGTCGGTGAAATCGACGGTGCCGTCGTCCAGCGAGAGGTTGCCCACCTGCGCATCCTGGGTCATGGCCCAGCGACCGCCGCTCTCAAGCGTCAGGCTCTCCACGTTCACCAGGTTACCCCTGAGCGACGCCCCGTTGCGAAACAGCAGATTGGCCGTACTGGTGCCGTCGACAACCACGTCCCCGGACAACTGGCTGTTGTCTGCCGTGAAGTCGGCGGTCATGCCACGGGTGACCTCGAGGATGTTGCCATTGCCGCCGATGAGCCGGCTGTTGTTGCCCACGAGGATGTTTACCGTGCCTTTGTTGCCATCCGCGGAATCGCGCACAATGATGGCACTCCCCGTCTTGCCTTCGACGGTCGAGCCGTCCAGGGTCATGCTCGAGTCACTACCGCCAGTGGCCGTGGTGCCCTGGCGCAATTGCACCCCCTGGGTCTGTCCGGTAATGACCGAGCCTTGCAACGCGTTCAGAGTGCCGCCTAGCATGAAGGCACCGACCCCGGTCCTGCCGGTAAGGGCCGCAGCGGACAGGCTCAGGGTACTGCCCCCCGTGAACGACGCACCATTGTTGCCGACGATGGTGCCGCCTTGCACCTGCATGCTCGACTGGGTGTTGCCCGACACGCCGAAGGTTCCCCCGGAAACGGTCGCATCGACCAGGGCCGCACTGCTCTCGTCAGACAGGGCGACCCCCACCTGGGTGCCGCTACCGGCCACTTCCCCACCATTGACGACGAGAGTCGAACGGCTGCGCACATCGATGCCCTGCGTACTCCCCGTGGCAGTGACTTCCAAGGCCCCGCGGTTGCGCACCATATAGTCGTCCGCCACCGGGCCGCTGACCACTTCGGAACGGTTGTCGATAATCTGCGTTGCCTCGACCGCCCCGGTACTTGCCATCACCGCCAGGCCGACGGCGAGGCTCAGGGGTACTCTAGCGTGCTTTACCTTCATGTTGTTCTCCCGTCCCAGTTTCTCACCCGTGCTACCGAAAAGTTGAAATCAGCCACCTGGATGTAGCCAATTGGCCGCAGTCTCGACAAAAAAGGTAAAAACCTATGTAGGAGAATTCCTGTTTTTATATAGGCAAACACTGCCCCTTCTTACCAGTGCCCAGCACATCGCCGTGGCAATTGATATCAGTCGGGTTGGAATGACTTTACTTGGGAATACAACCTTGAACCGTCTACTTCGATGGAGTAACTGGCGAACACTTTCTTGCGTCTGTCAGTCTGGGGCCAGGCCGGATTCACCTTTATCAGGAAGGATCGCCCGTCCTTGTACACATCGAGAGTGGCCTCGCGCAGGGTGGGCTCAATTGCCGGATCCACTTCCCAGCGGATCTCGACTTTGTCTCCCTCTTTGATATTGGGATAGTTGAGGTTGAACCTTGGATTGTCTCCCCCGGAAGACAGGTACCCGGGGGCCGGTAGCTCCAGCGCCTGGGCAAGCACGGTCAACGCCAGGGCCTCCGACGTTGCCTCGGGCGGCTCACCACCACGCTCGACGAGGTACTTGACGTCAACCGTTGTTCCGATCGAGTCCAGCAACACCACCCGTGGCAACTGGAACACCACATCCCCAGGGGCTGTGATCACTTGCCACGGCATTTGGTAGGGGAAGTTCGGGCCGGTCCAGACCACTGCCACCTTGTCGCCAGTCGCCATGCCGGAGTATCGCGGAACCGTAACTTTCACATGTGACGCATTGGCAAAATCCTTATGGAAATCGAGCTGGTCGTTATCGTCCCCGAACGCCTTCTCCACCGAGGGGCGTCGCAAGTCGACCGGCACCACCAGTTTGCACGGGGCAGACTCGAACTTGGCGCCCCCCTTGGCGGTCAGTGCGTAGAACAACTCGAGCGTCCCGCCCACCAACTCGAGTACCAGGTCCTTCTCGACGAGGTGCTCGATATCGCCGACGCGTTCCACGGGCAAAGTCCAATCATGGTCGTGAGTAGCGCCATCCGCAGCAGTGCCTTTCCACCACACCGACACTTCGTCACCCACGGCCATATGTGCGTAGGCAGCGATGCGAATGGTTACGCCGTCGTCCGGCACATCATGCGGGTCGAGCCCCCCGCGACTGGCTTCATCCACACTGGGCGCGTCGAGTTCAAGGTTGCCCGATACAGTGATTTCCAGAACATGCGACTTGCGCCCCGCCTGGTCGTTGACCTGGTACTCCAACAATGCGCCCCCTTGCAATGCGGCGACCGCCAAGTCATTTTTCAACTCGAGCTCAATGCCGGCGGTGACTTCCTGCTGGGTCACGGTATGGGGTTGGTCTACGGGGTCCAGGCGCTCCTGCTTGGCATTGACACCCGTCCAGGTCAGCTTCAGCTGATCGCCGGCTGTAATATCGCGGTAAGGTTCAATCCTGACTTTGAGCGGCGTACCCTCCAGGGCGTTGAAATCGATGTTGCCGTCCTCGTCGGCATCCAAGGCCACCGGCGCGTCCAGGGTACGCTCGGCAAGATCCACCTTGGCGTAGGCCTCTCGCGACCACAGCGAGCGATTATTGACCTCGTCGCGAATTTCATAGCGAACGATGAGCTGTTCGACACTGCCGACCTCTTCGATGATGTCCTGGCCGACCGTGACAGGGAAAGAATCCGCGCCTGAAGGCACCGGCCCCTTTATGGATTTGCCATGCCATTGGAGCTCGTAGCAATCGTTCGGCCCACGATTGGGGTAGCCGCCCATGATGATGGCCTCTACTCCCTTGGCAGCCTGGTCAGCATCGATGAAAGGCGGGATGCCCCCCGGCATATCCAGGTTCTCGTTGAAGGAGGTGCTGGGATCGGGGTCGACACCGCCGGGCAAGCTGCGCTTGACCATGACATCAAGCTTTAACGAATCGTCCTCCTGCTCACCGATATCGTCTTTCCACTTGTACCAGACGACGCCAGCACCGTCGGGAATCTTCGACGGTGGTACGTCGAAATCAAGATAGGTACCGGATTCGATACCGAGTGCCTGCGCCTTGCGAACTCGCTTGACCACCGACGGGCTTACCGTCTTGCGCTCTATTTCATCGTCGTTCCAATACAGCGTGACGAGGTCGTTCGGTTGCATGTGGATTGCCAGCACTTGGACCTTCAACGGCGACTGCTCATCATCCAGCAAGCGCAAGCCAATCCCCCTGCCCTTAAAAGCCTGAGGGATCACAGGTTCAGGCAGTTGCGCGACGTGTTTACCGACAGCGGGGCGATTGCGCGACAGTTCTTCGGACATGGCCTTTGCCTCCCAGGTAGTGCCCCCTGGCGAGCAGGCGCTCGCCAGGGATATGGCTTCAGAAGCGTTGAGTGGGAATTGGGCAATTATCCTGCCCAGCCTCACGCACGGAGACTGGCGTAGGTTGATGCGCCGCCGCCACCGAGCCGAAAACGTTACTGGCGGTGTAGCTCACGTGCAGGTGACCTCGACAAACCATGTAGGCATATTGGCGCTTGAGCGCCAGCACTACCTCACCCTCGTCAATATGGTGCTGCTCGATGCGGAACGACGGCCCGCTCACCGGGAAGCCGGGAATCGGATCTTCTGGCATCCCAAGGCCGCGCTTTCCATCGACCGTGATCACGATCACATCGCCGGGCGCCATACCTTTGTAGCCAGCGATACGCACCGGCAGCTCTCGTTGTGCCTCCTCCCGGCCAATGGCACCGTTGCCATTCAGTTTGGTGAACTCCAGCGAAGGCAGTGGCCCCCCTTGCCCCGGCAACTCGTCAGCGCGCAGGACCTCGACCAGCTTCGGGGGTGAAAACGAGGTGTTTTCCGGCCCTCCTGTTTCAGTTTCCCGGGTGACTGCATAGGCCATTACCACTTGGCCGCTGGGCTCGGCACCCAACAACGCTGCTGGCACCGCACGGACGATAGGTAGCTGCTCAGACGCCTCGTGCGCAGTGACCGAATCGAGCGGATGAGGCGATTGGTTCCCCCACCACAGTGCGAGTTTGTCCCCCTCGGCCAGGACTTCCCTAGCACTGAGCCCCTCCCACGCAATGGTAACCTCGGCGCCTGCCGCGACATCCTCGGGATCCAGCTTGTCGTCCTGGCCTGAGCTACCACCTTTGATCGTGGCGGGCACCAGGTCGTCATGCCCGGGCGTTTCCGGATCAGGGTCGGGGCCACCTGGCACCCGTAGATCGACCTCTACATTCGCGGCGCCATCCGATGTACCGATCAACGAACCGGCTCGCCACAGTTCATAGGCAACGGCCACCGGGCCGTACTCCGTTTCCGCGCTGGTCAGCGGGTAGGGCAGCTTGAGCACCATCAGTGGATCCGGCGCTGGCGGAATCTGGTTGACCCGCTGCGGCGCGTCACGTTGGCTCCCCCACAACACGACGATCTCGTCACCCACCGCGACGCTGGTGATCTGGGGAACATGCACGTCCACACCCGCCCGGGCATCCGCCTCGAGGACAGGTGGATCACCGCCAGCATCGAAACCTGGCACTTCGGGAACCGGCAGCAGGTCCGGGATATCCGTCAACAGCAACTCGAGCGTGTCGTGCGGGACCGAAGCCAGCGACACGTTCCCCGCCCGGTCGGTCGACTGGTAGGTGAAGGTGATGGGTTTTCTGTCGTCCAACTTCTGCAAGTCGATCAAAGGCAATGGCACGGTAGTGGGATCAGTTGCGCTAAAAACGGTGATCGGCCCGATCGGTACCTTGTTGGTACCATCGGTCATGGTGACCACGATCTGGTCACCCACCTGCTGCGACACATATCCCTTGACCTCGGTATCCAACAGGCCGGAGGTGAAGTCTCCCACCAGAATGCGCCTTCTCTCCTCCACCACCTTGGGAAACTGCAGTTTGGCCAAGGCTCCATCGCTGCCTCCCGGAGCCTCTCGGTCGATGCGCACAAGGCGCCGGGGCCCTAAATCCCAACGGTCATCCGGGAACGGTTGTACGTCATAGCCCAGGCGAAACCGCGCATCCTCTCCATCAGCCACCGAGGCCCAATACGTGGCAGGCACGCTGAGCTCGAATTTAAAATCAGGGTTTGCCTGTTCTGCCTGAGCTATGGAGTGGAAAGCGCCAGGAATGTTATCGAGACGCACGTCGTCCCATGTCAATGCGATGATGTAATCGACCTCGGACTCTGGCCAGTTCGGTACCTTTACCTTTAGCGCGTCTTCTTGCTTGGTTTTAGGCAGCAATTCCATCTTTCCGGTACCGTCATCAATCAGATCTTCAACAATGGCCTCGCCCATCGCGAGTTTCGGAAAAACCAGCGTCGAAGTCTTCTTTACTTTTGCGCTGCTGATCAACGGGTGAGCAGGCGTATTCATGGCAACCTCCCCTTGCATTTGGCGTGTTCAGGCGTGTGCTGTTGTGAGCGTGGATTGCGCGGTACCTGAATGTAGGCTCCACCCCGGTGTCATTGGCCCGGATGATGCTCAGCTCCGGATGACGCGGTGCCGAGATCGTGATCGCGGCTGCTTGGCCACCACCGTCTGGGTGAAGCAGTAATAACAAAGTCCATCCAGGCCCACACCTGACAGAAATGCTAGGTGCGCGCTGCCATAGGCCTGAAAGCTGACGCTGCTGCGCCCAGGTTTACGCGCACCTGGGGCTTGCAAGAGGCGGCTGAAACCACTGTGGACAAACCACGAGCAAGCCCCGCGCGTAGATCACGCACGGAGCTTCAAAATAGGCAGGGAAGTAGAGCAGGCGCGTAGAAGCGCGCTCAAGGACGGGAGTTAATCTGCTGCTGCAGGTTCTGGATCTGGCTCTGCAGCGTGCTGATGTTGCGGGTTACCTGCCCGCGGAAGGCATCGAATTCCTGCACCGAGGCGCCACCGGCCGTGGGCGTAGGGCGATTGTCCACCTGGCTCTTGAGCACCAGGATATCTTGCTCCAGACTCTCGATGGCGGCATTTGGGTTGCCCTGTTTCTTCAAAGTCGCCACGTCGTTGCTCAGGCTCTTGAGCTGGCCATCGAGCTTACCGCCATCCACCTGCCCCGATTTGAGCGCGGCCAGCTCGGCATTGAGGACCTTGAGTTGCGCCTGCAACTGGCTTTGCAGTTCAGTGACCGCCTTCTGCTGTTCACGGGTATCGGCCAGCACTTGCTCCAGGCGCTTGCCCAGGTCCCCCGCCTGCCCGGCGACGCCCAGCTGCTGCTTGCCCTGCTCGGCCAGGGAAGCCTGCAACTGGCGAATCTGCAACTTCAATGCCTCGCTGCCGGTGCTGTTGCTGGACTCACTGGCGTCGACCTTGCCGCTGATCACCTGCAAGCGCCCGGCGGCCTCTTCACTGATACGGGCAAAGCTTTCCTGGGTCGCGACCAGCTGTTGCTCCATCAGGGTGATCTGCTGGAAGCTCCACCAGCCAAGCCCGGCCAGGGCGATGAACGAGGCGCCCAGCAATGTCCACAGCGGGCCATTGCTACGCGGCCGCACCGCCTTCTGGCGGCTACGGGCCACATGGGCAGGCAGCAATTCATCGTCATCAGGGGTGCCGGCACGCAGGGTGGGCACGTCGTCGAAATCATCGTGGGCGTCGTTACGCATGGGTGCATTCAACCGCGGTGGTAGCAAAGAGGCATGAGTATAAACCGCCAGGGCGGCGCACTGATGACCATCATCCCGCGCACAGGTTCAGCGTTGCCCGTGTTGCGCCTGCCACCAGCTGCAGAATTCATCCAGCGCCGCCCACACATCGGTTCCGGGCCGGTAGTCCAGATACTGGCGGGCGCGGCTGATATCGAGGGTGAAATCCGTGCTCATCACCTGCACCGCCGTGCGGCTCAGGGTCGGTTGCGGGCGCCCGGGCCAAAGCAGACAGGCAGCCTCGTTGAGCGCCCCCAGACTGTAGGCCAGGGCAGGTGAACGATAGCGGGTGACCTGGGGTAGCTGCATGCGGCGCATCACGTAGTTGACCACATCCCACAGCGGCAGTGGCTGGCCGTTGCTGATGTTGTAGGCCTGGCCCAAAGCCTGGTCCTCGGCGAACAGCGCGCTGAACAGTGCCTGGTTGAGGTTGTGCACACTGGTGAAGTCGACCTTGTTCAGGCCATTGCCGATGATCGCCACACGCCCCTTGGCCTGCATGCGCATCAGCCGTGGGAAGATGCTCGCATCGCCGGCCCCGGTGACGAAGCGCGGGCGCAGCGCCAGCACCTCCAGGCCGAACTCCTGGGCGCCGAACACCTTCTGCTCGGCCAGGTGTTTGGTCAGCGCGTAATGGTCATGGAATCGACGCGGTACCTGGTCCTCGCGGACATCCATACGCGAGCGGCCGGTGAAGTAGATCGACGGCGACGACAGGTGTACCAGGCGCCGCACATGCTCCTTGATGCAGCCTTCGACCACGTTCTCGGTGAGCACCACGTTGCCTTGGTGGAAGTCCTGATAGCGGCCCCAGGTGCCCACTGCGCCGGCGCAGTGCACCACCGCGTCCACCCCCTGGCACAGGCGCCGGGCCAGTTCGGCGTCGCCCAGGTCGCCGGGGATGAACTGCGCCCCACGCTTGACCAGATGCTCCACACCCTCTGCCCGCCGGCCGTTGACCCGCACCTCCAGGCCCTGCTCCAGGGCGAAACGCGCAAAGCGCCCGCCGATGAAGCCGCTCGCGCCGGTGACCAGAATTCGCATGTAAGACTCCGCCTTGCTCTATTTCAGATGCAGCTGACGCTTGAAGTGCCTACAAGGGCACCAGCCAATTCCGCGCCGAATGGCGCAGGTGCTCGGTCAACTGGGCGAGCAACTGCCCGCCGTTGCGCCAATGATGCCAGTACAAGGGCACATCGATGGGGGTATCTGCACAGATCTCCACCAGCTCACCACGCACCAGCTGCTTGGCCACCTGTCGCTCCGGCACCAGCCCCCAGCCGAGGCCGGCTTCTGTCATGCGCATGAAACCTTCGGATGAGGGGCAAAGGTGGTGCAGGAAACCTTCCTGCACACCCAACGACGCCAGGTAGCGATGCTGCAGGAAATCGTCAGGCCCGAACACGACAGCCGGGGCGCGGGCCAGGCGCTCGACCGCGAACCCGTTGGGAAAGTAACGCGCCATGAACGCGGGACTGGCCAGCGCCCGATAGCGCATCAAGCCCAACGGCAAGCTGCGCGCTCCGGCCACCGGCCGTTCGCTGCCACACAGGCAGGCCGCCACTTCACCGGCGCGCATGCGTTTCAGACCGACGTCCTGGTCCTCGACCACCAAATCGAGCAGCACCTGCTGCTCGGCGCAGAACGGCCCACCGCCCCGGCCCACCAGGTTGCCAGGCTATCGGCGTTGAGGGCGATGCGCAGGCGCTCGGGCATGCCCTCCTCGTCCAGTGCCGGCACCTGGCCTTGCAGATCGCGCTCGAGCAGGCGCACCTGCTGCACATGGTTGAGCAACTGGCGCCCGACTTCCGTCGGGCTCGGTGGCGTGGCGCGCACCAGCACCGGCTGGCCAACCCGTGCCTCGAGCAGCTTTATGCGTTGCGAGATGGCCGATTGCGACAATCCCAGTACCTGGGCGGCGCGCTCGAAGCCGCCTTGCTCGATCACCGCGGCGAGGGCGGCGAGCAATTTGTAGTCGAACATCGATTTCTCTAATGACTGATCAGCTATATTTGTTTTTCTTATACCGCCGCAACCGCCAGAATGGCCACATCTTTCTTGGTAACCCGCGCCGATCCCGCATCGGCGCCATTGGAGTGTTCCCGCTATGTGGCAAAGCTATCTCAACGGCATGCTGGTGGCCTTCGGCCTGATCATGGCCATCGGCGCGCAGAACGCCTTCGTCCTGGCACAAAGTCTGCGCCGTGAACACCATCTGCCAGTGGCGGCACTGTGCATCGTCTGCGATGCCCTGCTGGTCGCCGCCGGGGTGTTCGGTCTGGCCACGGTGCTGGCGCACAACCCGACACTGCTGGCCGTGGCCCGCTGGGGCGGTGCACTGTTCCTGATCTGGTACGGCGCCAAGGCCCTGCGCAGCGCCTGCTCGAAACAGAGCCTGCAGCATCAGGAAGGCCAGGGCATGCGTTCGCGCCGCGCGGTGCTGCTCAGCGCCCTGGCGGTGACCCTGCTCAATCCGCACGTCTACCTTGATACCGTGTTGCTGATCGGCTCCCTCGGCGCCCAGCAGGCCGTGCCCGGCGCCTACGTGGCCGGCGCCGCCAGTGCCTCGCTGGTATGGTTCTCGACCTTGGCGATCGGCGCCGCCTGGCTGGCACCGTGGCTGGCACGTCCGGCGACCTGGCGCATGCTGGACCTGATGGTGGCGGTGATGATGTTCGCGGTGGCGGCGCAGTTGATCTTCAACTGACGCCGCGAAAAAACCGGGTATCCCACGCAGGGCTACGACAGTCAAGCAGCCCACCTGTCGGCCCCAGCCAACCGCTCTGGAACCTCTATTCCCTATAGATGTTGCGTGGTTAAGCGCCGAGGCCGGTGCTATGATCCAGCCCTTGCGTCGCAAAGAGTACAAACTCGCCGACGCTCACCGGGCCGCCCGTGATCGGCCTTGCGCATACCGCGAACAGACCTGAATCAGGAGATCCACCATGGCTTTTGAATTGCCGCCGCTGCCATACGCCCACGATGCCCTGCAGCCGCACATCTCCAAGGAAACCCTGGAGTATCACCACGACAAGCACCACAACACCTATGTCGTGAACCTGAACAACTTGGTCCCAGGCACCGAATTCGAAGGCAAGACCCTCGAAGAGATCGTCAAGAGCTCCTCCGGCGGTATCTTCAACAACGCCGCTCAAGTCTGGAACCACACCTTCTACTGGAACTGCCTGGCGCCGAACGCCGGCGGCCAACCAACTGGCGCTCTGGCCGAGGCCATCAACACCGCCTTCGGTTCCTTCGACAAGTTCAAGGAAGAGTTCACCAAGGTCTCCGTCGGCACCTTCGGCTCCGGCTGGGGCTGGCTGGTGAAGAAGGCCGACGGCTCCCTGGCCCTGGCCAGCACCATCGGCGCCGGCAACCCGCTGACCAGCGGCGACACCCCGCTGCTGACTTGCGACGTCTGGGAACACGCCTACTACATCGACTACCGCAACCTGCGTCCGAAGTATGTCGAGGCGTTCTGGAACCTGGTCAACTGGAAGTTCGTTGCCGAGCAGTTCGAAGGCAAGACCTTCAAGGCCTGATTGTTCGCCAAGCCTGCAAAAAGACCCGGCCTCGTGCCGGGTTTTTTGTTGCCTGCCATGACGCTAGCGCCAAGCAAGCTCGCTGCCCCCAGGGCCAACCTGACAGAATTGCCTGCAACCCATCCGTGCGCTCTTGCTCAGCCCGCATAGCGCGCTAACATCAACCTTCTGGAAAGTTGACGCAGCGCACTCAAGTCGCATGACCGCTCAACCGATATAGAGCCAAGGGCAGATCCGTCGACGGACGTGTTGCCTGCCGGGGCATTCGGTCGATAGTCTGTCGCCATGGTTGATGGCAAAATAATGGCATGCGCATGGATTAAGGAAACCCCATTGAAGCTGGAATTCCGAAACAGCTTATCGGTCAAGTTGCTGCGGGTCGTACTGCTCTCGGCATTGGCTGTCGGCGTCGTACTCAGCTGTGCGCAGATCGTCTATGACGCCTACAAGACCCGCCAGTCGGTGAACAACGACGCCCAGCGCATCCTCGACATGTTCCGCGACCCCTCGACGCAGGCGGTGTACAGCCTCGACCGGGAAATGGGCATGCAGGTGATGGAAGGCCTGTTCCAGGACGGCTCGGTACGCATGGCCTCCATCGGCCACCCCAACGAAACCATGCTCGCGGAAAAGTCCCGGCCACTGCAGGACATGTCCATGCGCTGGCTGACCGACCTGATCCTCGGCCAGGAGCGCACCTACACCACGCAACTGGTCGGCCGCGGCCCCTACAGTGAATACTACGGCGACCTGAGCATTACCCTCGACACCTCCGCCTATGGCGAGGGTTTCCTGGTCAACGCGGTGATCATCTTCATCTCCGGCGTGCTGCGCGCCCTGGCCATGGGCCTGGTGCTGTATCTGGTGTACCACTGGCTGCTGACCAAGCCGCTGTCGAAGATCATCGAGCACCTGACGCAAATCAACCCCGACCGCCCCAGCCAGCACCAGATCCCCTTGCTCAAGGGGCACGAGCGCAACGAACTGGGCATCTGGGTCAACACCGCCAACCAGTTGCTGGCCTCCATCGAACGCAACACCCACCTGCGCCACGAGGCCGAGAACAGTCTGCAGCGCATGGCCCAGTACGATTTTCTCACCGGCCTGCCCAATCGCCAGCAACTGCAGCAGCAACTGGACAAGATCCTCATCGACGGTGGCCGCCTGCAACGCCGTGTCGCCGTGCTGTGCGTGGGCCTGGACGACTTCAAGGGCATCAACGAGCAGTTCAGCTACCAGGTCGGCGACCAGCTGCTGCTGGCGCTGGCCGACCGCCTGCGCGCCCACAGCGGGCGCCTCGGCGCCCTGGCCCGGTTGGGTGGCGACCAGTTCGCCCTGGTCCAGGCCAATATCGAACAGCCCTACGAAGCCGCCGAGCTGGCCCAGAGCATCCTCGATGACCTCGAGGCGCCCTTCGACCTCGACCACCAGCAGATCCGCCTGCGCGCCACCATCGGCATCACCCTGTTCCCCGAGGACGGCGACAGCACTGAGAAGCTGCTGCAAAAGGCCGAGCAGACCATGACCCTGGCCAAGGCCCGCTCGCGTAACCGATACCAGTTCTATATCGCCAGCGTCGACAGTGAGATGCGCCGCCGCCGCGAACTGGAAAAGGACCTGCGCGAAGCCCTGCCGCGCAACCAGCTGTACCTGGTGTACCAGCCGCAGATCAGCTACCGCGACCACCGCGTGGTAGGCGTCGAAGCCTTGCTGCGCTGGCAGCACCCGGAGCTGGGCATGGTCCCGCCCGACCAGTTCATTCCCCTGGCCGAGCAGAACGGCAGCATAATCAGCATCGGCGAGTGGGTGCTCGACCAGGCCTGCCGGCAGTTGCGCGAATGGCACGACCAGGGCTTCAGCGAGCTGCGCATGGCGGTCAACCTGTCCACCGTGCAACTGCACCACAACGAGCTACCGCGGGTAGTCAACAACCTGCTGCAGGCCTACCGCCTGCCACCGCGCAGCCTGGAGCTGGAAGTCACCGAGACCGGCCTGATGGAAGACATCAGCACCGCCGCCCAGCACTTGCTGAGCCTGCGCCGCTCCGGGGCGTTGATCGCCATCGACGACTTCGGCACCGGTTACTCCTCGCTCAGCTACCTGAAATCGCTGCCGCTGGACAAGATCAAGATCGACAAGAGCTTCGTCCAGGACCTGCTCGACGACGATGACGACGCCACCATCGTTCGCGCCATCATCCAGCTGGGCAAGAGCCTGGGCATGCAGGTGATCGCCGAAGGCGTGGAAACCGCCGAACAGGAGACCTACATCATCGCCCAGGGCTGCCATGAGGGTCAGGGCTACCACTACAGCAAGCCGCTGTCCGCGCGCGAACTGACCAACTTCCTCAAGCAGGCGCAACGCAACCAGGTTTCCGCGTTGTAACCCCCACCAATCTCGGCCAAGCAGGGCAAGCGGGCGTTTGCATGAAATGCGCGCCCGCCCCTTTACAGCAAATGCAAATCTTTCGCATGATGTTGCGGTTTCGCGTGCCACGGCGCACGGTCCACCCATGGTCCAACCACACGACGCAGGAAACCAACAATGATTCGAATGCCTCTGGCCTCCGCCAGTCTGCTGGCCATCGCCATCGCCCTCGCCGGTTGCGGCGAAGGCAATGACGACAAGGCCGCCGCACCGCAAGCCCAGACATCTGCCGCTGCCACCACCGCGGCACCAGGGGCTGTCGATGAAGCCGCCGCCAAGGCCGTGGTCAAGCACTACGCCGAGATGGTCCATGCCGTGTACAGCGACTCGCTGAGCACCGCCAAGCAGTTGCAGACTGCCGTCGACGCCTTCCTCGCCAAGCCCGACGACCAGACGCTCAAAGCCGCCCGGGACGCCTGGGTCGCCTCGCGCGTACCCTACCTGCAGAGCGAAGTCTTCCGCTTCGGCAACACCATCATCGACGACTGGGAAGGCCAGGTGAACGCCTGGCCCCTGGACGAAGGCCTGATCGACTACGTCGACAAGAGCTATGAGCACGCCCTGGGCAACCCGGCGGCCAACGCCAACATCATCGCCAACACCGAGATCCAGGTGGGCGAAGACAAAATCGACGTAAAGGACATCACCCCCGAGAAGCTGGCCAGCCTGAACGAGCTGGGCGGTTCCGAAGCCAACGTCGCCACCGGCTACCACGCCATCGAATTCCTGCTCTGGGGCCAGGACCTCAACGGCACCGGCCCAGGCGCGGGCAACCGCCCGGCCTCCGACTACCTCGAAGGCAAAGGTGCCACCGGCGGGCACAACGACCGTCGCCGTGCCTACCTGAAGGCGGCCACCGACCTGCTGGTCAAGGACCTTGAGGAAATGGTCGGCAACTGGGCGCCGAACGTCGCCGACAACTACCGCGCCAGCCTGGAAAAAGAGCCGGCCAACGATGGCCTGCGCAAGATGCTGTTCGGCATGGGCAGCCTGTCGCTGGGCGAACTGGCGGGCGAGCGCATGAAGGTCTCGCTGGAGGCCAATTCGCCGGAAGATGAACACGACTGCTTCAGCGACAACACCCACTACTCGCACTTCTACGACGCCAAGGGCATCCGCAACGTCTACCTGGGCGAGTACACCCGTGTCGACGGCAGCAAGCTGAGCGGCCCGAGCCTGTCGTCGCTGGTGGCCAAGGCCGACCCGGCCACCGACGCCACCCTCAAGGCCGACCTGGAAGCCACCGAAGCCAAGATCCAGGTGATCGTCGACCACGCTCTCAAGGGCGAGCACTACGACCAGCTGATCGCCGCCGACAACGCCGCCGGCAACCAGATCGTGCGTGACGCCATCGCTTCCCTGGTCAAGCAGACCGGCGCGATCGAGCAGGCCGCGGGCAAGCTGGGCATCGACAACCTGAACCCGGACACCGCCGATCACGAATTCTGATCAGCGTTGCGGTTCAGCAGAGGCGGCCTTCGGGCCGCCTTTTTCATTTCCGTGTTCGGGAGCGGAATGGGTGGTCGCGGACATTTCCAGGTAAAGCCTATTTCATCTGGTAATTGCAAATTGCTCTTATTCAATCCCCCCTGGCCTGATAAGCTTGCACGCCGGTTTTTCGCCCATGCCCAGGATTGTCGATGTCCTTGCTCCGCCTAAGCCCTCTGCTGCTGGCCTTCGCCCTCGCCGCCTGTGACGACGCCCCGCGTTTCACCCAGGCCGAGCCCGGCGAGGCGCTCTCCGGCGGCAAGGCGACGGTGCAGCGCAGCGATCGCAACGCCTACTCGCTGCCCTCGGCCAACCTCACGCCCGAGCGGCGCCTGGACTTCGCCGTGGGCAACAGCTTCTTCCGCAACCCCTGGGTAATCGCCCCCTCCACAACTACCGCCCGCGATGGCCTCGGCCCGTTGTTCAACACCAACGCCTGCCAGAACTGCCACGTGCGCGATGGTCGCGGCCATCCGCCGGAGCCAGACGACAGCAACGCGGTGTCGATGCTGGTGCGTCTGTCGATCCCCGACCAGCCGTACTACGCCCAGGTGATCGAGCGCCTGGGGGTAGTCCCGGAGCCCGTCTACGGTACCCAGTTCCAGGACATGGCCATCCCCGGCGTGGCCCCGGAAGGCAAGGTCCGCGTGACCTACGACAACCACAATGTCACCTTCGCGGACGGCCACCAGGTCGAACTGCGACGCCCGACCCTGCGAATCAGCCAGCTCGGCTACGGCCCGCTGCACCCCGACACACGCTTCTCCGCCCGGGTCGCTCCGCCAATGATCGGCCTGGGCCTGCTTGAAGCCATCCCCGAAGCCGACCTGCTGGCCAACGAGGATCCCGACGACCACAACCGCGACGGTATCCGTGGCCGCGCCAACCGCGTGTGGGACGATGCCCAGGGCAGGACCGTGGTCGGCCGCTTCGGCTGGAAGGCAGGACAGCCAAACGTCAACCAGCAGAACGTGCACGCCTTCGCCGGCGACATGGGCCTGACCACCACCCTGTTGCCCAAGGACGACTGCACCGCAGCGCAGCTCGATTGCCTGGCCGCGCCCAATGGCAATGGCCAGGGCGGCGAAAAGGAGGTCAGCGACAATATCCTGCGCCTGGTCACCTTCTACACCCGCAACCTTGCCGTGCCGGCCCGGCGCAACGTCGATGCGCCGCAGGTATTGTCCGGCAAGAACCTGTTCTACCAGGCTGGTTGCCAGGGCTGCCACACCCCGCAATTCACCACCGCCGCCAATGCGGCCGAGCCGGAACTGGCCAACCAGGTGATCCGCCCCTACAGCGACCTGCTGCTGCACGACATGGGCCCGGGCCTGAGTGACGAACGCACCGAATTTGCCGCCAACGGCCAGGACTGGCGCACCCCACCGCTGTGGGGCATCGGCCTGAGCGAAACCGTCAGCGGCCACAGCCAGTTCCTGCATGACGGCCGCGCCCGCAACCTGCTCGAGGCCGTGCTCTGGCACGGCGGCGAAGCCCAGGCGGCGCGCGACCATGTACTGACCTTCAATGCCGAGCAGCGCGCAGCGCTGCTGGCGTTCCTGAATTCACTTTAAACGCACAAGGAGCCGGGCATGTTCCGACCCAAACTGTTGTTCACCAGCCTCGCCGCACTCGCCTTGGGCGCCTGCTCGCCACAAGACCCACAGGCAGTGACCTCCGCGGCCATCGCCAAGCAGGTGATCCTGCCGACCTACAGCCGCTGGGTTGAGGCCGACCGGCAACTGGCCGCCAGCGCCTTGGCCTACTGTGAGGGCAAACAGGACCTCGAGACCGCCCGTGCCGACTTCCTCAACGCGCAAAAAGCCTGGGCCGAATTGCAGCCATTGCTGGTCGGCCCGCTGGCCGAAGGCAACCGTGCCTGGCAGGTGCAGTTCTGGCCGGACAAGAAAAACCTGGTCGGCCGCCAGGTCGAGCAACTGGTCAACGGCGAGCAGGCGGTCACCGTCGAATCGCTGGGCAAGGCCAGCGTCGTGGTCCGTGGCCTGTCCGCCTACGAATACATCCTGTTCGACAGCAAGCCAGACATCGCCAGCGCCGAACAGAAGGCCCGCTACTGCCCGCTGCTGGTCGCCATCGGCGAACACCAGAAGGCCTTGGCCGAAGAGATCCTCAAGGGCTGGAACAGCACCGACGGCATGCTGTCGCAGATGACCAAGTTCCCCAACCAGCGCTACGCCGACTCCCACGAGGCGATCGCCGACGTGCTGCGTGCCCAGGTCACCGCCCTGGACAGCCTGAAGAAAAAGCTCGGCGCGCCAATGGGCCGGCAGAGCAAGGGCATTGCCCAACCACTGCAGGCCGAGGCCTGGCGCAGCCACTCGTCGATCAAGAGCCTGGAAGCCTCGCTCAAGGCCGCCCAGACTGTCTGGGTCGGGGTCGACAACCAAGGCCTGCGCGGACTGCTGGCCAAGGACCAGACGGCACTGGCACAGAAGATCGACGACGCCTATGCTGCTGCGCTCAAGCTGCTGGCCGACAACCAGAAGACCCTCGGCGAACTGCTGGCCGATGACGCCGGCAAGCAGACCCTCAACCAAATCTACGATGCCCTCAACGTCGTCCACCGCCTGCACGAAGGCGAGCTGGCCAAGGCGCTGAACATCCAGCTGGGCTTCAACGCCAACGACGGTGACTGATCATGCTGCGACGCCAGGCCCTGAAACTCGGTAGCGTTCTGCTCAGCGCCCTCACCCTGGGTGGCTGGAGCCTGTTCCGCGGCAAAGGCAGCGAACCCTTGCTGCTTTCGGCCCGCGACGACGGCGACGGCAAGCACTACGCCGTCGGCTTCCGCCTGGACGGCACCCAGGTGTTCAGCACCCAGGTGGCCCAGCGTTGCCATGCGATCATCAACCACCCGACGCTGCCCATCGCGCTGTTCGTCGCGCGCCGACCCGGCACCGAGAGCTATCTGGTCGACCTGCGTGACGGGCGCCTGCTGCAGACCCTCGCCTCACAGCCCGACCGGCACTTCTATGGCCATGCGGTAATCCACAAGGGTGGCGAGTGGCTGTATGCGACCGAGAACGACACCAGCGACCCAGGCCGTGGCGTACTGGGCGTCTACCGCTTCGAGGGCGAGCGCCTGGTGCACAGCGGCGAGATCCCCACCCACGGCATCGGACCCCATGAAGTGGCCTGGCTGCCCGATGGCGAGACCCTGGTGGTGGCCAACGGCGGCATCCGCACCGAGGCCGAGAGCCGGGTGGAGATGAACCTCGACGCCATGGAGCCGAGCCTGGTGCTGATGCAGCGTGACGGCACGCTGCTGAGCAAGGAGACCCTGGCCCAGCAGATGAACAGCGTGCGTCACCTGGCAGTTGGCGATGATGGCACCATCGCCGCCTGCCAGCAGTTCATGGGTGGCTCGGAAGAAACCGCCGAACTGCTGGCAATCAAGCGCCCGGGCGAGCCGTTCCAGGCCTTCCCGGTGCCGGAGCGCCAGCTGCAATCGATGGCCCAGTACACCGCCAGCGTCGCCATCCACAGCGACCTGCGCCTGGTGGCGCTGACCGCGCCGCGGGCCAACCGACTGTTCATCTGGGACCTGGACAGCGGCGCAGTCAAACTTGATGCGCCGATGCCCGATTGCGCCGGGGTCGGAGCGGTGAAGGATGGTTTCGTAGTCACCTCCGGGCAAGGCCGCTGCCGCTTCTATGATTGCCGCCAGGCGCAGTTGATCGGGCAACCGATGGACCTGCCTTCAGGCTTTTGGGATAACCATCTGCACCTGGTCTGATCGCTCTATTGCCTGCACCGGCCCCATCGCCGGCAAGCCCCACACCAGCAACACCCTCCTGTGGGAGCCGGCTTGCCGACGATGGGGCCACAACAGGCAATCTATCTCCTCCCCTTTTCCAGAAAACCGACAATACTTGCCCCATCGCACGTGGGCCGGATCGCCCGTGGTCGTGCCCGACGAACAACAAAATCCACCTCCAGGGAACCGGACCATGTTGCGCCGCCGCATGCTGATCATGTTGGCCGTCGTCCTGCTGATCGTGTTGATCCTGGGGGGCATCAAGGCCTTTTCCATCTACCGGCAAGTGCAGATGTTCTCGCAGCCCAGGCCCCCGGTCAGTGTTGCCGCTGCCCAGGCCGAGCTACGCCAGTGGCAGGAGCGCATGCCGGCGGTCGGGAGCCTCAAGGCCTACCAGGGCGTTGAGTTGAGCCTTGAGGTGGCCGGGACGGTAAAGTCGCTGCATTTCGAATCCGGGCAACAGGTCAAGGCCGGCCAGTTGTTGCTGCAATTGGAGAGCGACCAGGAAACCGCCCTGCTCGGCACCGCACAGACCGACCTGGGGCTGGCCAAGGTCGACTTCGGCCGCGGCAGCCAACTGGTCGGCGACTCGGCGATCTCCCGTGGCGAATATGACCGCCTGGCCAGCCAGTACCGGCGCAACCAGGCCGTGGTTGACCAGCTCAAGGCATCGCTGGCGAAAAAGAGCATCAGCGCTCCGTTCAGCGGCACCATCGGCATCCGCCAAGTGGACGTCGGCGCCTACCTGCCCAGCGGTACGGTGATCGCCACCCTGCAGGATCTGTCCAGTCTCTACGTCGACTTCAATGTGCCCGAGCAGGCGTTGCCACACCTGAGCCTCGGCCAGCGCGTGCTGGCCCAGGTGGCCGCCTACCCTGACCAGACCTTCCCCGCCAGCCTCAGCGCGATCAACCCCAAGGTCGAGGAAAGCACGCGCAACCTGATGGTCCGCGCCACCCTGGCCAACCCCGAAGGCAAGCTGCTGCCGGGCATGTTCGCCAGCCTGCAACTGTTGCTGCCCGACCCGCAACCGCAGGTCGTGGTGCCGGAAAACGCCATCACCTACACCCTCTACGGCAACTCGGTGTATCGCGTCAGCCCGAAAAAGGGCGAGGACGGCCAGCCGCTGCACGATGCCAACGATCAGCCGCAGCTGATCGCCGAACAACTCACCGTGCAGACCGGCGAGCGTCGCGACGGTTGGGTCGTGGTGCTCAAGGGCCTGCAGGCCGGTGACCAGGTCGTCACCGCGGGTCAGCTCAAGCTGAGCCCAGGCGCGGCGATCCGCATCAGCGCCGATTCAGCCCTGAAACCCGCCGCGCCTGGCGCGCAGTGAACGGGAGGCGGCCATGGCGTTCACCGACCCGTTCATCCGCCGCCCGGTGCTGGCCTGCGTGGTCAGCCTGCTGATCCTGCTGCTGGGCCTGCAGGCCTGGAGCAAGCTGCAGATCCGCCAGTACCCGCAGATGGAAAACGCCCTGATCACGGTGACGACCGCCTACCCCGGGGCCAACGCCGAGACCATCCAGGGCTACATCACCCAGCCGCTGCAGCAGAGCCTGGCCAGCGCCGACGGCATCGACTACATGACCTCGGTGAGCCGGCAGAACTTCTCGATCATTTCGGTCTACGCGCGGATCGGCGCCGACACCGACCGGCTGTTCACCCAGTTGCTGGCCAAGGCCAACGAGGTGCGCAACAAGCTGCCCCAGGACTCCGAGGATCCGGTACTGAGCAAGGAGGCCGCCGACGCCTCGGCACTGATGTACATCAGCTTCTACAGCAAGGAAATGAGCAACCCGCAGATCACCGACTACCTGTCACGGGTCATCCAACCCAAACTGGCCACGTTGCCGGGCATGGCCGAGGCCGAGATTCTCGGCAACCAGGTGTTCGCCATGCGTATCTGGATCGATCCGGTGAAGCTGGCCGGCTTCGGCCTGTCAGCAGTGGACGTGACCAACGCCGTGCGCCGCTACAACTTCCTCTCCGCAGCTGGCGAAGTGAAGGGCGAGTACGTGGTCACCAGCATCAACGCCAGCACCGAGCTCAAGTCTGCCGAAGCCTTCGCCGCCCTACCGGTGAAGACCAGCGGTGACAGCCGGGTACTGCTGGGTGACGTGGCCCGGGTGGAAATGGGCGCCGAAAACTACGACACGGTCAGTTCGTTCGACGGCACGCCCTCGGTTTACATCGGCATCAAGGCCACGCCGGCGGCCAACCCGCTGGAGGTTATCAAGGAAGTACGGCGGATCATGCCGCAGCTCGAAGAACAACTGCCCTCCAGCCTGAAGGTGTCCATCGCCTACGACGCCACCCTGTTTATCCAGGCCTCCATCGACGAAGTGATCAAGACCCTCGGCGAGGCGGTGCTGATCGTCATCGTCGTGGTGTTTTTGTTCCTCGGCGCCCTGCGGTCGGTGGTGATCCCGGTGGTGACCATCCCGTTGTCGATGATTGGCGTGCTGTTTTTCATGCAGATGATGGGCTATTCGCTGAATTTGCTGACCCTGCTGGCGATGGTACTGGCCATCGGCCTGGTGGTGGATGACGCCATCGTCGTGGTGGAAAACATCCACCGCCATATCGAAGAAGGCAAGACGCCCTTCGAAGCGGCCCTGGAGGGTGCCCGCGAGATCGCCCTGCCGGTCGTGTCCATGACTATCACCTTGGCTGCTGTGTACGCTCCCATTGGTTTTCTCACCGGGCTGACCGGCGCCCTGTTCAAGGAGTTCGCCCTGACCCTGGCCGGAGCCGTGGTCATCTCCGGGGTCGTCGCCCTCACCCTCTCCCCCATGATGTGCGCCGTGCTGCTGCGCCACGAACAGAACCCCAGCGGGCTGGCCCACCGCCTGGACCTGATCTTCGAATCGCTCAAGGTACGCTACCAGCGCCTGCTGCACGGTACGCTCAACAGCCGCCCGGTGGTGCTGGTGTTCGCCGTGCTCATCATGTGCCTGATCCCGGTGCTGCTGATGTTCACCCGCAACGAGCTGGCCCCGGAGGAGGACCAGGGGGTTATCTTCATGATGAGCAGTTCACCGCAAACCGCGAACCTGGACTACCTCAACGCCTATACCGACCAGTTCACGCCAATCTTCAAGGGCTTCCCCGAGTACTACTCGTCATTCCAGATCAATGGTTTCAACGGCGTACAGAGCGGTATCGGCGGCTTCCTGCTCAAACCCTGGAACGAACGCGAGCGCACGCAGATGCAGCTGTTGCCGCTGGTGCAGGCCAAACTCGAACAGATCGGCGGCCTGCAGATCTTCGGCTTCAACTTGCCATCGCTGCCCGGCACCGGCGAGGGCCTGCCGTTCCAGCTGGTGATCAACACCGCCGGTGATTACCCGGCGCTGCTGGAGGTGGCGCAACGGGTCAAGGAGCGCGCCCAGGCCTCGGGTAAATTCGCCTTCCTCGACATCGACCTGGCCTTCGACAAACCGGAGGTGGTGATCGACATCGACCGCGCCAAGGCGGCGCAGATGGGCGTGTCGATGGACACCCTTGGCAGCACCCTGGCGACCTTGCTTGGCGAGGCCGAGATCAACCGTTTCACGCTGGAGGGTCGCAGCTACAAGGTCATCGCCCAGGTTGAACGGCCCTACCGCGCCAACCCCGGGTGGCTGAAGAACTATTACGTGAAGAACGAGCAAGGCCAACTGTTGCCATTATCGACCTTGATCACCCTGAGCGACCGGGCCCGGCCGCGACAGCTCAACCAGTTCCAGCAGCTGAACTCGGCGATCATCCAGGGCGTTCCGCTGGTGAGCATGGGTGAAGCACTGGAAACCGTGCGCGCCATCGCCCGCGAGGAGGCGCCGGAAGGCTTTTCACTGGACTATGCCGGGACAGCTCGGCAGTTCGTCCAGGAGGGCAGCGCGTTGTGGGTGACCTTCGGCCTGGCGCTGGCGATCATCTTCCTGGTGCTGGCGGCGCAGTTTGAGAGCTTCCGCGATCCGCTGGTGATTCTGGTGACCGTGCCGTTGTCCATCTGCGGTGCGCTCTTGCCGCTGTTCCTTGGGGTCTCGAGCATGAACATCTATACCCAGGTGGGGTTGGTGACACTGATCGGGCTGATTACCAAGCATGGGATTCTCATTGTCGAGTTTGCCAATCAGCTACGGGACGAGCGGGGGTTTGGGGTACGCGAGGCAATCGAAGAAGCCGCTGCGATTCGCCTGCGGCCGGTGCTGATGACCACGGCGGCCATGGTGTTTGGCATGGTGCCCTTGATTTTGGCCACCGGGGCCGGGGCGGTTAGCCGGTTTGATATCGGGATGGTGATTGCTACCGGGATGTCGGTGGGGACTTTGTTTACGTTGTTTGTTTTGCCGTGCATTTATAGTGTTTTGGCGCATAAAGGTGTTGCTGGGGCTTGAGGGTGATTGTTTTTGGTTTTGTATGCGTATTCGTAGACGATATCGACATTTAGTCACCTTTCCGCCCTTACGGCGGCCGACTTTTGTCGTGGCAAAAGTCGGCAAAACCGTTCGGCTCCGTTCATACGGCCCCTACGCTTCGCTCCGGGGTTCCCTCGCTCCGTTCTTGCTCCCGTGGGTACCGCGCTGTACGCCCCATCCTGGGGCGCAGCGCTCGACGGCCATCCATGGCCGTCGCCCCACTACGCAAGAACTCCGCTCGGCCTCCTGAAGTCGCAATTGGCAGCGCCTGAACTATCGCGCGCTTAGAAGCAAGAGCAAGAGCAGGAAATGCGAGGTTTACTGTTTCAAAGTAAGTTATATATTGGCTGTGCCCCGCGAAACAATCGAGAGTTTAATTACGCTCCAACTAGCGACAGCTGCGCCAGTCCAGGCGCCGCCCGTAACTTCGCGACTTCAGGAGGCCGAACGCAGGTCTTGCGGAGGGAGGTGACGGGCATGGATGCCCGTCAAGCGCTGCGCCCCAGGATGGGGCGTTCAGCGCGGTCCTCCCGGGAGCAAGGCCGGAGTGAGGGAACCCGGAGCGAAGCGGAGGGCCGGATGAATGGAGCGAGGATTTTTTGGTTCCTTTTTGATCCTTCAAAAAGGGACCCGCCGTAAGGGCGGAAAGGTGAATAAGCGTCAATATCAAAAATGAATGCGCATACAACTTCCAAAACCACCAAACAACAACAACAACAACAACAACAACAACAACAACAACAACAACAACAACAACAACAACAAGGGGCGAATCAGAAGTCAGAACAACCACCCCCAATCCGCCCCCCTGTCAAACCCCTGATATCAATTCAAAGCATCAAGCAAAGCCTGGTTCATCTCCGGCGTCCCAATCGTAATCCGCAGGAACTGCGCAATCCGCTCCTGCTTGAAGTGCCGAACAATCACCCCCTGCTCACGAAGCCGCGCCGCGATCCCGGCAGCATCCTGCCCGGGATGCCGGGCAAAGATAAAGTTCGCCGCCGAAGGCAGCACTTCGAACCCACGCGCCACCAACTCAGAAACCAGCACGTCCCGGCTGTCGATAACCTTGCGGCAGGTCTCATCGAAATACTCACGGTCGTCGAACGCCGCCGCCGCCCCGACAATCGCCATGCGATCCAACGGATAGGAGTTGAAGCTATTCTTGATCCGCTCCAACGCCTCGATCAGGTCGGGATGCCCCACCGCCAGGCCAACCCTGAGCCCCGCCAGCGAACGCGACTTGGACAAGGTCTGGGTCACCAGCAGGTTGTCATAGCGATCAACCAGGCTGATGGCCGTTTCGCCACCGAAATCGATGTAGGCCTCATCGACCACCACCACCGAATCCCGGTTGGCCTGCAGCAGTTGCTCGACCGCCTCAAGCGGCAACAGGCAGCCGGTCGGCGCATTGGGGTTGGGGAAGATGACCCCGGCATTAGGCTTGCTGTAGTCCGAAACCCGGATCTGGAACTGCTCATCCAGTGCTACCTGCTCGAACGCGATACCGTACAGACCGCAATACACCGGGTAGAAGCTGTAGCTCACGTCCGGGAACAGCAGCGGCCCGCGGTCATGCTGGAACAGACCGTGGAAAATGTGCGCCAGCACCTCGTCCGAGCCGTTACCGACGAACACCTGCGCTGGCGTCACGCCGTAGTACTCGGCCACCGCCTGCTTGAGCCGGTCACCATTCGGGTCCGGATACAGCCGCAGGTTGTCGTTGAGCTCGCCGCGCATGGCTTCCAGCGCCTTGGGCGACGGGCCATAGGGGTTCTCGTTGGTGTTCAGCTTGACCAGCCGCGCCAGCTTCGGCTGCTCACCCGGCACGTAAGGCACCAGGTCCTTGACGAACGGACTCCAGAATCGACTCATGCTCAGTTCCCCTTCTCGTTGAGGATGCGGTATTCGGCGCTGCGCGCGTGGGCGGTCAGCGATTCGCCCCGGGCCAGCACGGAAGCGGTGTGACCCAGCTCGGACGCGCCCTGCTCGGAGCAGAAGATGATCGACGAACGCTTCTGGAAGTCATACACGCCCAGTGGCGAAGAGAAGCGCGCGGTGCCGGAAGTCGGCAGCACGTGGTTGGGGCCGGCGCAGTAGTCGCCCAGCGCCTCGCTGGTGTGACGGCCCATGAAGATCGCGCCGGCATGGCGGATCTGCGGCAACCAGGCCTGCGGATCGGCCACGGACAGCTCCAGGTGCTCGGGGGCAATGCGGTTGGCCACCTCGATGGCCTGCTGCATGTCACGCACCTGGATCAGCGCGCCACGGCCATTGATCGACTTCTCGATGATCTCGGCACGCTCCATGGTCGGCAGCAGCTTGTCGATGCTGGCAGCGACGCGATCAAGGAAAGCGGCGTCCGGGCTGACCAGAATCGCCTGGGCATCCTCGTCGTGCTCGGCCTGGGAGAACAGATCCATGGCGATCCAGTCCGGGTCGGTCTGGCCGTCGCAGACCACCAGGATCTCCGAAGGGCCGGCGATCATGTCGATGCCGACCTGGCCGAACACATGGCGCTTGGCGGTCGCCACATAGATGTTGCCCGGGCCGACGATCTTGTCCACCTGCGGCACGCTCTCGGTACCGTAGGCCAGGGCTGCCACGGCCTGGGCGCCACCGACGGTGAACACACGGTCGACCCCGGCGATGCAGGCCGCGGCGAGTACCAGTTCGTTGACCTCGCCACGCGGGGTCGGCACTACCATTACCACCTCGCTGACCCCCGCGACCTTGGCCGGAATGGCATTCATCAGTACCGACGATGGGTACGACGCCTTGCCACCAGGCACATACAGCCCGGCACGGTCCAGCGGCGTGACCTTCTGGCCGAGGACAGTGCCGTCAGCCTCGGTGTACTGCCACGAGTCCTGCTTCTGCCGCTCATGGTAGATGCGCACGCGGTTGGCGGCCTTTTCCAGGGCCTCGCGCTGTACCGGGGTGATGCGCGTCAGCGCAAGCTCCAGGCGCTCGCGATCGAGGATCAAATCGTCGATCGTCTTGGCATCAACACCATCGAAACGCTGGGTGAACTCCACCAGTGCCTGGTCACCGCGCTCACGCACGGCCTTGATGATGTCGAGCACGCGCTGGTTGACCGCGTCATCGGACACACTTTCCCAGCTCAGCAGATGATCCAGATGTCGGGCGAAATCCTGGTCAGCGGCGTTGAGACGGGCAATTGCAGTGGACACGGTCATGGCGAGGGCCTCGTTATTAGCGGATGTTCAGGCGCCCTAAAGCTACCACTCCATCCGCGCGGGCACCTGAGAAAAAAGGCTATGACGCGGATAGACGGGCGCGACAGCGGAGGTCGCGCGCAGAGGTCAGCCGCGGTGTCGCGATTCGACGGCGTTGCGCAGGGTGTCGATCAGGCTCTGGATACGGGCGTGCTGCATCTTCATGGAGGCCTTGTTGACCACCAGGCGCGAGCTGATCGTGGCGATCAGGTCCTGGGGCTCGAGGCCGTTGGCGCGCAGGGTATTGCCGGTGTCGACCACGTCGATGATCTTGTCGGCAAGGTTGATCAGTGGCGCCAGCTCCATGGAGCCGTACAGCTTGATGATGTCGACCTGGCGGCCCTGTTCGGCATAGTAGCGCTTGGCTACATTGACGAACTTGGTAGCCACGCGCAGGCGGCCTTTGGGCTCTGGTGCGCCGGTTACGCCAGCGGTCATCAGCTTGCACTGGGCGATCTGCAAGTCCAGGGGTTCGTACAGGCCCTGGCCACCGTATTCCATCAGCACGTCCTTGCCGGCCACACCGAGGTCGGCGGCGCCATGCTCGACATAGGTCGGCACATCGGTGGCACGCACGATGAGCAGGCGCACATCATCCTGCGTGGTGGGGATGATCAGCTTGCGGCTCTTGTCCGGATTCTCGGTCGGCACGATACCGGCCTCGGCCAGCAGTGGCAGGGTATCGTCGAGAATACGGCCTTTGGATAGCGCGATGGTCAACATTGGAACGTCGGTCCTTAAGCGTCTACTGCCGGCCGGGCTCAGCAGCCCGACCGCATACGATTCGGCTGGCGCGTCCCTGCGCCACGGTGACTGCTAACCCGGCACGCGACGGATTTTCGCGCCCAGCATCTGCAGTTTCTCCTCGATGCACTCGTAGCCACGGTCGATGTGGTAGATGCGATCGATCAGGGTGTCGCCTTCGGCGACCAGCGCCGACAGCACCAGGCTGGCGGAAGCACGCAGGTCGGTGGCCATTACCGGCGCACCTTTGAGCGCCTTGACGCCAGTGACGATGGCAGTGTTGCCCTCGACCTGGATCTGCGCGCCCATGCGGTGCATTTCATACACGTGCATGAAGCGGTTTTCGAAGATGGTCTCGATCACCGCGCCAGTGCCTTCGGCGATGGCGTTGAGTGAAATGAACTGCGCCTGCATGTCGGTCGGGAACGCCGGGTACGGAGCGGTACGCAGGTTAACGGCCTTCGGCCGCTTGCCGTGCATGTCCAGCTCGATCCAGTCTTCGCCGGTGGTGATGTCGGCGCCGGCTTCCTTGAGCTTCTCGAGGACAGCTTCGAGGATGGTCGGGTCGGTATCCTTGACCTTGACGCGGCCACCGGTCACGGCAGCGGCGACCAGGTAGGTGCCGGTCTCGATGCGGTCGGGCATGACACGGTAGTTGGCCGAGTGCAAGCGCTCGACGCCATCGATGGTGATGGTGTCGGTACCGGCGCCCTGGATCTTCGCACCCATGGCGATCAGGAAGTTGGCCAGGTCGACCACCTCCGGCTCACGGGCGGCGTTCTGCAGCACGCTGCGGCCCTTGGCCAGGGCGGCGGCCATCATGATGTTCTCGGTGCCGGTGACGCTGACGGTGTCGAAGAAGAAGTGCGCGCCACGCAGGCCGCCTTCGGGGGCCTTGGCCTTGATGTAGCCGCCTTCGACGTCGATCTTCGCGCCCATGGCCTCCAGACCGCGGATGTGCAGGTCGACCGGACGCGAACCGATGGCGCAGCCACCCGGCAGGGCCACTTCGGCCTCACCGAAGCGGGCCACCATGGGGCCGAGCACCAGGATCGAGGCACGCATGGTCTTGACCAGCTCGTAGGGAGCGACCAGGGTCTTGATGGTACGCGGGTCGATCTCCACCGAGAGCTTTTCGTCGATCACAGGCTCGATGCCCATGCGGCCGAACAGCTCGATCATGGTGGTGATGTCGTGCAGGTGCGGCAGGTTGCCGACCGTGACCGGGCCATCGCACAGCAGGGTGGCCGAAAGGATCGGCAGGGCGGAGTTCTTTGCGCCGGAAATGCGGATCTCGCCATCGAGACGCGCGCCACCAGTGATAATAAGTTTGTCCATACGTATCTCGCCGCCAAGTAGGCTCAGGTGCGCTCAGCCCAGGCTGCGCTGCTGAAGAATTTCATGGTTACCGCGTGAATGCTGCCGTTGGCGATCCACGGATTGAGGTGAGCATAGATCGCCTGCTGACGCTTGACCGGGCTCTGGCCGGCCAGCTCGTCGCTGATCACGTTCAACTGGAAGTTGCAGCCTTCGCCTTCAACTTCGACCTGGGTTCCCGGCAATTTCTCTTCCAGAAAGCTTTTAACTTCTACGGCCTGCATGCTCAACCTCGATCGGCGCCCAACGCGCGCGGGTCGGCCATCATACAAAAAAGCCCCTCGCCTGCGAAGCCCATGAAGGGGCGCACTGACCGAGGGGCCTTTCCCGAACGGCAGGGCATCAGCCCGCCAATACCTCATCGAGGTCATAGACCCCGGCAATTTCCTGCATGTTCTCGGGGATACCGCGCAACTCCCAGGTTTTTCCAGCCGCCTGGGCATCGCGCATGAACCCCAGCAGCAACGACAGGCCGACGCTGCTCGACTTGACCACCGCAGTGCAATCGAACACCAGGCGCGCCTCGCCACTGGCGGCGATCAACGCCTTGCCCTGTTTGCGCAGGGCCGGGCCGCTGCGATAATCCAGCACGCCGGCCAGGGCAAGAACGCCCGGCGCGGCCATGCTCACGGCGGCGTCGCTCATTTGACTTCCTTATCCGGCGAGCTGTCGGCTGTTTCCTTGGCCTTGGCCACTTCACCGGCCCAACCGTCGATGGTCTTGTCCAGGTTGTTGCCATTACGCTGCATGGCATCCTGGAACTGGTCGCGGAACAGCTTGCCGATGTTGATGCCGTTGACGATGACGTTACGCACCTTCCACTCGCCGTCCAGCTTGACCATGGTGTACTGCACCGGATAGACCGCACCGTTGGTGCCGGTGATCTTCATGCCGACGCTGGTGCGATCGTCAGCCTCGGTCTTGGCCGGGTCGACGGTGATGCCCTGGTTGTTGTACTCCAGCAAGGCGTTGCCATAGAACTGCATCAGGCTGCGCTTGAAGTTCTCCTGGAAGCGCTGCATCTGCTCGGGCGAGGCCTTGCGCGAATACTTGACCGTCATGATGCTCTTGGAGATGCCGTCGGCATCGACCACCGGGCCAAGATTGGCGTTGAGCGCGTTGTAGAACGCATTGGGGTCGGCCTTGTACTGCTCCTTGTTGCTCTTCAGGTCGCTGAGCAACTGGGTGGTGGTGCCCTGGATCACATCACGGGCAGACTGCCCCGGCGCCGCCAGGGCCAGCAGGGGGAAGGCCGCCAGCAGAACCAGCAGGCCACGTCGCAGGATCGAAATCATGGAAACTCCTTAATTAGCCGGTTGAGCTTCTTTCGGTTCCTTGCCCACCGAGTTGAGCAGGAACTTGCCGATCAGATCTTCCAGCACCAGCGCCGACTGCGTGTCGTGGATGGTGCTGCCATCCTTGAGAACCACGTCCTCGCCGCCCACGCTGATGCCGATGTACTTCTCGCCCAGCAGGCCGGCAGTCAGGATCGAGGCAGTGGAGTCGGTCGGCAGGTTGTCGACATGCTTGTCCAACTGCAGCGTCACCCGACCGGTGTAGGAGTCGCGATCCAGATCGATGGCGGTGACCTTGCCGATGGTCACACCGGCCATGGTCACTTTAGCTCTGACCGTCAAACCGGCGATATTGTCGAAGTACGCATAAACTTTATATGTGTCGCTGCTCGGGCTGGCCGACAGCCCGCTGACACGCAGGGCCAGCAGCAGCAGCGCCAGGATCCCGGCCAGGAGGAACAGGCCGACACCGATTTCCAGGGTGCGGTTTTGCATCAGAAATCTCCAAACATCAAGGCGGTCAGAATAAAGTCCAGACCCAGGACTGCCAACGAGGCATAGACCACGGTCTTGGTGGTGGCACGGCTGATCCCTTCTGAAGTGGGCTCACAGTCGTACCCCTGGAATACGGCGATCCAGGTGACGACGAAGGCGAACACCAGGCTCTTGATCAGCCCGTTGAGCACGTCGTCGCTGAAAGAGACACTGTTCTGCATGTTGCCCCAGAACGAGCCTTCGTAGACGCCCAGCCAGTCCACGGCAACCCACGAGCCGCCCCAGATGCCCACCACACTGAAGATCAGCGCCAGCAGCGGCAGCGAAATGAAGCCGGCCCACAGGCGTGGCGCCACGATGTACTTGAGCGGGTCGACGCCGATCATTTCCAGGCTCGACAACTGCTCGGTGGATTTCATGTTGCCGATTTCGGCGGTCAGCGCGGAGCCCGCGCGACCGGCAAAGAGCAATGCAGTGACCACCGGCCCCAGCTCGCGCAGCAGGGTCAGGGCGACCATCTGCCCCACCGCCTGTTCCGAGCCGTACTTGTTGAGAATGCTGTAGCCCTGCAGGGCCAGCACCATGCCGATGAACACGCCGGACACGACGATGATCGCCAGCGACAGCACGCCCACCGAATACAGTTGCTTGACCAGCAGCTGGAAACCGCCGCCGATACCACTGCGCCCGCCCAGCGAATGGCCGAGGAACAGGCACGAGCGTCCCAGCACGGCCAGCACATCGATGGCCGAACGGCCGAACAGACGGATACGTTCGAGTAAGGATTTTCTGCGCATCAACGCGTCCCCAGCAGATCGGCGCGGTAGTCAGGCGCAGGGAAGTGGAAGGGTACCGGGCCATCCGGGTCGCCTTTCATGAACTGGCGGATGCGCGGGTTGTCCGAGCCCATCAGTTCGTCTGGCGTGCCCTGCCCCAGCACCTGGCCATCACCGACCACATAGATGTAGTCGGCAATGCTCGCGGTTTCCGCAAGGTCATGGGACACCACGATGCTGGTGATGCCCAGGGCATCGTTGAGCAGGCGGATCAGGCGCACCAGCACGCCCATGGCGATCGGGTCCTGGCCGACGAACGGCTCGTCGTACATGAGGATCTGCGGGTCGAGGGCGATCGCACGGGCCAGCGCCACACGGCGCTTCATGCCACCGGACAGCTCGTCGGGCATCAGGTCGATGGCGCCGCGCAGGCCCACGGCCTGCAGCTTCATCAGCACGATGTCGCGGATCATCTCGTCCGACAGCTGCGTATGCACCCGCAGCGGGAAGGCCACGTTCTCGAACACATCCAGGTCGGTGAACAACGCACCGCTCTGGAACAGCACGCCCATCTGCTTGCGCGCATCGAACAGGTCGCCCCGCGACAGCGCGGGCAGGTTCTGCCCATTGACCCAGACTTCGCCGCCGGCCGGGCGCAACTGCGCGCCCATCAGGCGCAGCAAGGTGGTCTTGCCGCACCCCGAAGGCCCCATGATGCCGGTGACCTTGCCGCGGGGAATGCGTATGTCCACGTTGCTGAAAATGCTGCGCGAACCGCGCTTGAAGGTGACGCCCTTCAACTCGACCGCGTAGGCGCTATCCACACTCATCTAGACTCCTTGCTAGTGCAGCCTCGTCATAGTGGACGCCTGCCTTCATCTGGAAGGCACACAGGTCCCCGGCGGGCCGAATAGCGGCGAACTATAGCACCGCTGATAGGCCCGCCCCAAGGCCGTCACCCCACTCGTTCAGGGCACAGACAGGCAAGCGCGGCATCCATATGACATTCGAAGGATGAGCCTTTCACACATTGCGGCTATAATCGCCGCCTTTTCATCAGGCATTGCGTTTCGACATGACTCAATCCAGCGAGCTGATCCAATCCGCCCAGCGCACCCTGCGCCTCGAACTCGAGGCCGTGGAGGCCCTGCTGGCCCGCATCGACGGGGACTTCGTCAAGGCCTGCGAACTGATCCTGGCCAGCAAGGGACGGGTCGTGGTGGTAGGCATGGGCAAGTCGGGGCACATCGGCAACAAGATCGCCGCCACCCTGGCCAGCACCGGCACCCCGGCATTCTTCGTGCACCCGGCCGAGGCCAGCCATGGCGACATGGGCATGATCACCCGTGACGATGTCATTCTTGCCCTGTCCAACTCCGGCAGCACCGCCGAGATCGTCACCCTGCTGCCCTTGATCAAGCGCCTGGGCATCCAGATGATCAGCCTCACCGGCAAACCGGACTCGCCCCTGGCCCAGGCCGCCGAAGTCAACCTCGACGCCAGCGTCGCCCAGGAAGCCTGCCCGCTCAACCTGGCACCCACCTCTTCCACCACCGCGGCGCTGGCGCTGGGCGACGCCCTGGCCATTGCCCTGCTGGAGGCTCGCGGCTTCACCGCCGAAGACTTCGCCTTCTCCCACCCGGGCGGCGCGCTGGGCCGTCGCCTGCTGCTGAAGGTCGAGAATGTCATGCATGCCGGCGAAGAACTGCCCGTGGTAAAGAGCGGCACCCTGCTCAAGGACGCGCTGTTTGAAATGTCTCGCAAAGGTTTGGGCATGACCGTGGTGCTGGGTAACGACGGCAAGCTGGCCGGAGTCTTCACCGACGGTGACCTGCGCCGCAGCCTGGACCGCAACATCGACGTGCACAAGACGCTCATCGACGAAGTGATGACCGTGCACGGCAAGACCGCCCGGGCCGAGATGCTCGCCGCCGAGGCACTGAAGATCATGGAAGACCACAAGATCAGCGCGCTGGTGGTTGTCGACCAGGACGACCGCCCGACCGGCGCCCTGAACATGCACGACCTGCTGCGCGCCGGAGTGATGTAAATGAACCAGGACCTGATGCAACGCGCCAAGGCCATCAAGCTGGCCGTGTTCGACGTCGATGGCGTGCTCACCGATGGCCGCCTGTACTTTCTCGAGGACGGCAGCGAATTCAAGACCTTCAACACCCTCGACGGCCATGGCATCAAGATGCTAATGGCCTCGGGCGTGACCACCGCGATCATCAGCGGGCGCAAGACCCCCGTGGTCGAGCGCCGGGCCAAGAACCTCGGTATCCCGCACCTGTTCCAGGGCCGCGAGGACAAACTGGTGGTGCTGGACGGCCTGCTCGCCGAACTCAATCTAAGCTATGAACAGGTCGCCTACCTCGGCGACGATCTGCCCGACCTGCCGGTGATCCGCCGCGTCGGTCTGGGCATGGCGGTGCAGAATGCCGCGGCCTTCGTTCGCCAGCACGCCCACGGCGTTACCCAGGCCCGCGGCGGCGAAGGCGCCGCCCGCGAGTTCTGTGAACTGATCATGCAGGCCCAGGGCACCCTGGACGCTGCCAACGCCCATTACCTGTAAGGCTGCCCATGCTCAGCAAGAAGATCAGAAATGTCGCGCTGCTAGGCGGGATTGCCGCCGTACTGGTTGCGGTAGGCTATTGGAACATCAGCCCGGAAAGCTTCCTCGAGCAACCCCAGGCCCAGGTCGACCAGAGCGCCATCGACTACTACGCGATCAACGCCCACAGCCTGCAGTTCCTACCCGACGGCAAGCTGCAGTACGAGATGACCGCCGCCAAGGTCGAGCACCTCAAGGCCAGCGAGGTCACCCTGGTGACCACCCCCGACCTGCACATGTACCGTGGCACCGAGTACCCCTGGCATGTGCAGAGCAAGCGCGCCGAGGTCAACCCGGACGGCACCGAGGTGGAGCTGATCGACGAAGTGCGCGTGGCGCGCACCGACGAGAAGCAACGCGAAACCATCATCACCAGCACACGCATGACCGTGTTCCCGCAGAAGCAATATGCGCAGACCGAGCAAGCCGTTAGAATCGACGGCGCCGGTGGCACGACTACGGGCAAAGGAATGAAAGCGTATTTGAAAGAAGGCAGGATGGACCTGCTCTCTAACGTAAGAGGACAGTATGAGGCTCGTTAAAACCATCCCCCTTCTGCTCAGCCTGGGCGTAGCACTGGGAAGCGCGAGCGCCTTCGCCCTGCCGAACGACCGTGACCAGCCGATCCGCATCCAGGCGGACAACGCCCACCTGGACGACAAGCAAGGCGTCGCCACCTACACGGGCGATGTGATCATCACCCAGGGTTCGATGATGATCAAAGGCAACACCGTGACCATGACCCGCGCCGCCAATGGCGATATCGACGTGGTCACCTCGGTGGGCAACCTGGCCTACTTCGAGCAGCAGCAGAGCGCCGCCAAGCCCGACAAGATGAAAGGCTGGGCCGTGACCATCCAGTACCAGGCGCAGAAAGACGTGGTGATCCTCACCGACCGCGCCAAGGTCGAGAACGAAGGCAACACCACCGAAGGCGAGAAGATCGTCTACAACACCAAGACCCAGGTGGCTACCGCCGGGCGCGGTGGCAACGTGACTGCACCGCGTCAGCGTATCGACATGGTCATTCAACCGAAGAAAAAGGCCGAGTAAATGGCAACCCTCAAAGCCCAGCACCTGGCCAAGAGCTACAAGGGCAGGCAAGTCGTGCGCGACGTCAGCCTGTCCATCGACAGCGGCCAGATCGTCGGCCTGCTCGGCCCCAACGGCGCCGGCAAGACCACCTGTTTCTACATGATCGTCGGCCTGGTCCAGGCCGACCAGGGCCGTGTGCTGATCGACAGCCTCGACGTCAGCCACCAGCCGATGCACGGGCGCGCCCAGGCCGGTATCGGCTACCTGCCGCAGGAAGCCTCGATCTTCCGCAAGCTGTCGGTGGCCGACAACATCATGGCCATCCTCGAGACCCGCAAGGACCTCGACCGCGAAGGCCGGCGCAAGGAGCTGGAAAGCCTGCTGCAGGAATTCCACATCAGTCACATCCGCGACAACCTGGGCATGAGCCTGTCCGGTGGTGAGCGTCGCCGGGTCGAGATCGCCCGCGCCCTGGCCACCGCACCCAAGTTCATCCTGCTGGACGAACCGTTCGCCGGTGTCGACCCGATTTCCGTCGGCGACATCAAGCAGATCATCCACCACCTCAAGAACAAGGGCATCGGCGTATTGATCACCGACCACAACGTTCGCGAGACCCTGGACATCTGCGAGACGGCCTACATCGTCAACGATGGCCAACTGATCGCCGAAGGCGATGCCGAGACCATCCTGGCCAACCAGCTGGTCAAGGAAGTTTACCTGGGGCACGAGTTCCGACTCTGACCGCAGGCCTGCCCGGAGCACTGGCGAATGCGCCTGATCGGGGCTTAAGTTGTTAAAGTGCTCTAGGCAAACGCTGCAATTTCAGGCATATAACTTGCTTAAAGTCGGCGCCCAAGCGCCCTACGTGTAGTGGATGGCGCATGCGCGCCGGCAACAAGGTATTAAGCCCCAGCCATGAAACCATCGCTCGTCCTAAAAATGGGCCAGCAACTGACGATGACACCTCAGTTGCAACAGGCCATCCGCCTGCTTCAGCTCTCCACCCTGGACCTCCAGCAGGAAATCCAGGAAGCGCTGGAGTCCAACCCGATGCTCGAACGTCAGGAAGACGGCGAGGACTTCGACAACAG
This sequence comes from Pseudomonas soli, assembly GCF_021283165.2. NCBI lineage: Bacteria > Pseudomonadati > Pseudomonadota > Gammaproteobacteria > Pseudomonadales > Pseudomonadaceae > Pseudomonas > Pseudomonas soli. Next base: position 1,074,164 of record NZ_CP128543.1, on the reverse strand, counting down.
CGACCCGATGGCGGACAACGCCGAGAACAAGCAGGTCGCCGAAGCCCAGGACAACAGTTTCCAGGAAACCTCCAGCAGCAACACGGAAAACCTCGAGGACGGCGAGTGGGCCGAGCGGATCCCCAACGAATTGCCGGTCGACACCGCCTGGGAAGACATCTACCAGACCAGCGCCAGCAGCCTGCCAAGCAACGATGATGACGAATGGGACTTCACCACTCGCACATCGGTGGGCGAGAGCCTGCAAAGCCACCTGCTGTGGCAGCTCAACCTGGCGCCGATGTCCGACACCGACCGCCTGATCGCCGTCACCCTGATCGACAGCATCAACGCCCAGGGCTACCTGGAAGACACCCTCGAAGAAATCTGCGCCGGTTTTGACCCGGAGCTGGACATCGAGCTGGACGAGGTCGAGGCAGTACTGCACCGTATCCAGCAGTTCGAGCCTGCCGGCATTGGCGCCCGCACCCTCGGCGAATGCCTGCTGCTGCAACTGCGCCAGCTGCCGGCCTCGACACCCTGGATGAGCGAGGCACAGCGCCTGGTCACCGACTTCATCGACCTGCTCGGCAGCCGTGACTACAGCCAGCTGATGCGCCGCATGAAGCTCAAGGAAGACGAGCTGCGCCAGATCATCGAACTGGTGCAGAGCCTCAACCCGCGCCCAGGCTCGCAGATCGAGTCCAGTGAACCCGAGTACGTCGTGCCCGACGTCATCGTGCGCAAGGACAGCGAGCGCTGGCTGGTCGAGCTCAACCAGGAGGCAGTGCCGAAGCTGCGCGTCAATCCGCAGTACGCCGGCTTCGTCCGTCGTGCCGACACCAGCGCCGACAACACGTTCATGCGCAATCAGTTGCAGGAAGCGCGCTGGTTCATCAAGAGCCTGCAGAGCCGCAACGAGACGCTGATGAAAGTGGCGACGCAGATCGTCGAACACCAGCGTGGCTTCCTCGACCATGGCGACGAGGCGATGAAACCGCTGGTCCTGCATGACATCGCCGAAGCGGTAGGCATGCATGAATCGACAATTTCCCGGGTAACCACCCAGAAATACATGCACACCCCACGCGGCATCTACGAACTGAAATACTTTTTCTCGAGCCACGTGAGCACCGCCGAAGGCGGCGAATGCTCGTCTACGGCTATCCGCGCGATCATCAAGAAACTGGTGGCTGCGGAAAATCAGAAAAAGCCATTGAGTGACAGCAAGATCGCTGGTTTACTGGAGGCACAAGGCATCCAGGTAGCCCGTCGCACCGTCGCCAAGTATCGCGAGTCGTTGGGGATCGCACCCTCGAGCGAGCGTAAGCGGCTGATGTAGCCCCCGGATGTGCCACAGCGTTTCAGTGGCAGGTGCAACACCTGCCTCTTTATGCACGGGCAACAAAGGAGAAGCTGTATGCAAGTCAACATCAGTGGACAGCATGTAGAAGTCACCCAACCACTGCGCGATTACGTGCTCGAGAAGCTCGCCCGGGTGGAGGGTCATTTCGACAAGATCACCAACGTGACGGTGATCATGAAAGTCGAGAAGCTCCAGCAGAAGATCGAAGCCACGCTCCAGATTCCCGGCGGTGAGGTGGTGGCAAACGCCGAACACCAAGACATGTATGCAGCCATCGATGCCCTGGCCGACAAGCTCGACCGTCAACTGAAAAAGCACAAGGAAAAACAGCAAAGCCTGCTGCAAGGCGCAGCCGCCCGCTGATCCCCCTCATCCATGATCCGACTTGAAACCATCCTGACCCCCGGCCGTTCCCTCGTGAACGTGCCGGGCGGCAGTAAGAAGCGCGCCCTGGAAAAGGTCGCCAACCTGATCGCCGAGCAAGTACCCGAGCTGGAGATGCAAGACGTCTTCGACAGCCTGTGGGCTCGCGAAAAACTGGGCTCCACCGGTTTTGGCAATGGCATCGCCATTCCCCACTGCCGCCTGACAGGTTGCAGCGCGCCTGTCAGCGCCCTGCTGCACCTGGATGCCCCCATCGATTATGATGCCATCGATGGCGCCCCGGTCGACCTGCTGTTTGTCCTGCTGGTCCCGGAAGCCGCCACCGACGCCCACCTTGAACTGCTGCGCCAGATCGCCAGCATGCTCGATCGCAAGGAGGTCCGCGATCGCCTGCGTGCCGCCGACAGCAGCGAGACCCTCTACCAGGTCGTCCTGGACGTACAGAACGAGCACTGAACATGCGCCTGATCATCGTCAGCGGTCGCTCCGGCTCCGGCAAGAGCACCGCCCTCGACGTACTGGAAGACAACGGCTACTACTGCATCGACAACCTGCCCGCCGGGCTGTTGCCGCAGCTGGCCGAAAACGCCTTGATCAACACAGAGCTGTTGCAACCCAAGGTTGCGGTCTCCATCGATGCGCGCAACCTGCCCAGCCATCTGTCACGCTTCCCGCAGTTGCTGGAGGAGGCACGTTCCCGGCATATCCAGTGCGACGTGCTGTACCTGGATGCCGACGAAGACACCCTGCTCAAGCGGTTCTCGGAAACCCGCCGCCGCCACCCACTGACCAACGACAGCCGTTCGCTGGCTGAGGCAATTCGGGTGGAGAGCGAGCTGCTGGGGCCGATTGCCGATCTTGCCGACCTGAAGATCGACACCACCAACCTGAACCTGTACCAGTTGCGTGACTCGATCAAGCTGCGCCTGCTCAACCAGCCCGAGCCCGGCACTGCGTTTCTCGTCGAGTCGTTCGGTTTCAAGCGTGGCATGCCGGTGGACGCCGACCTGGTGTTCGACGTGCGCTGCCTGCCCAATCCGTACTGGAAGCCGGAACTTCGCGAACATTCCGGCCTCGAACAGCCGGTGATCGACTACCTGGCCGCGCAGCCGGACGTCGAGGAGATGTTCCAGGACATTTCCAGCTACCTGCTCAAATGGCTGCCGCGCTTCGCCGCCAGCAACCGTGCCTATGTCACCATCGCCATCGGCTGTACCGGCGGCCACCACCGCTCGGTGTACATTACCGAACGGCTTGGCCAACTGCTCCAGCAATCCCTGAAAAACGTCCAGGTCCGCCACCGCGACCTCTAGCCACAGGATCCGCCCCACGATGCCCGCCCGCGAAATCACCATCATCAACAAGCTGGGCCTGCATGCGCGGGCGGCCGCCAAGTTCGTCGGCGTGGCCGGGCGCTTCCCCTGCCAGGTACGTGTCGGGCGCGCGCCGGACAAGCTGGTGGACGGCAAGAGCATCATGGCGGTGATGATGCTCGCCGCCGGCAAGGGCACCCAGGTGCACCTGCTCACCGAGGGTGAGCAGGACACCGACGCCATGGAAGCGTTGGTCACGTTGATCGAGAACTTCTTCGACGAAGGCGAATGAGCCAGGCGAGGACTGCAAACGGAAACTGGAGCGTGGGATCGGGCTTGCCCAGCGATACCAGTGTCGCCGGTGCGATGCATCGCGGGGCAAGCCCGCTCCCACGCCAATACTGCGATGACTGCTTCGCCAGCAAGGCTGGCTCCAGCAGTTTCTGAACTGCGGCGTCAGGACATCGCCGTGTCCATCACCATCATCAGACAGAACCCGACACACAACCCCAGGCTTGCCAGGCGGTGATGCCCGTTGCTGCGTGACTCTGGAATGATCTCCTGGGTCACCACCAGCAGCATCGCCCCCGCCGCACAGGCCAGGCCCAGCGGCAGCAAAAGTTCGGCGATGTTCACCAGCCAGGCACAGATCACCGCGGCCAGCGGCTCGACCAGCCCCGATGCCGCACCGATCAGGAACGCCTTGAAGCGCGGCATGCCCGCCCCTGCCAGCACCAGCGCGATCACCAGGCCCTCCGGCACATCCTGCAGCGCGATGCCCATGGCCAGGCTATCGGCATCAGGCATTCCGCCACCAGCGGAAACCCCGATGGCCATGCCTTCGGGGATGTTGTGGGCAATGATGGCAATGACGAACAGCCAGATCCTGGCAGCAATCACCGGTTGCTGATCGCTGCCGACCAAAGCCTCCGGTGAGGCGCCTGAAACCTTGAGATCGACCAGAAACAGGCACAGTGCGCCGAACAGCAGGCCGCCACTGATCACACCACCGGCGCCCCATGGGCTGAAGCCAATGGCCTGGGCCGCATCCAGCCCGGGAATGATCAGCGAGAACGCGGTGGCCGCCAACATCACCCCGGCCCCAAAACCGAGCAAGGTGTCGGCCACGGCCACTGGCATGTTGCGGATTACCAACACCGGCACTGCGCCCAAGGCCGTCCCCAATGCGCACAGGGCTCCGCCCTCCAGGGCTCGCAACATGCGCGGTTGCAGGTCCAGCCAGGCGATGCCACGCGACACCAGCAATGCGGTGCCGACCAGCAACAGCACGGTCCCAAGCGCCAGGCGGAACAGGCGCACACTGCTGACAGACATCACCTCGGAGCGCATACCGGTCAGACTCACTTCAGGGCTTCAAGGTAGCGGCGTTCCACTTCGGTCCAGTCGACCACGTTGTAGAAAGCGCCAATGTACTCAGGACGGCGGTTCTGGTACTTCAGGTAATAGGCGTGCTCCCAGACATCCAAGCCGAGGATCGGCGTGTTGCCGTGCATCAGCGGGCTGTCCTGGTTACCGCTGCTCTCCACAACCAGGGTTTTCTGCGGGGTCACGCTGAGCCAGGCCCAGCCACTGCCGAACCGGGTCAGCGCTGCCTTGGTGAAGGCCTCCTTGAACGCCTCGAAACCACCAAGCTGCTGGTCAATGGCCTTGGCTACCTGACCCTCGGGTTGGCCACCGCCCTTGGGCGACATGACGGACCAGAACAACGTGTGGTTGGCATGGCCACCGCCCTGGTTGACCACCGCCCCTTGCAGTTTCTCGGGCAGTTGCTTGACTGCGCCCACCAGTCGCTCCACCGGCCATTCGGCCCATTCGGAGCCCTCGATGGCGGCGTTGAGGTTGTTGATGTAGGTCTGATGGTGCTTGCTGTGGTGGATCTCCATGGTCTGGGTGTCGATGTGCGGTTCCAGCGCATCGTAGGCGTAGGGCAACGCAGGCAAGGTATGTGGCATGTCAATGGACTCCGTAGGCAGGTTTGCGATCCGTGATGTCCGCGAGCGCAACCAGCTCGCTGGCCGCGGGCGCCTGGCGGTTAAGCAGGCGCTCGGTACGCGGGTATTGGCCATACTCGGCGATGAAACTCAGCAGTTCGGTGTAGGTACGCCCGCTGTGGCGCAAGGCCGCGTCGCGCAGGGCCTGGGGAAGGCGCGGATCCTGGCTGGCCTGGAGCAGCCGCTGGTGCGCCGCGCACAGGTAGTCGGCGCTTTCGTGCGGCTGGTTCAGGCGCAGGTGCAGGTCGGCCAGGTTGTGGTGGGCGATGACCAGTGCAGCCACCGCCTCGTCGACGTCATGCCAGCGCTCGAACAGCACCTGGGCCAAGGCCAGTGCTTGCAGGTAGTGCTCCCGGGCGTCGACCAGCTCGCCCAGCTCGAACAGGCGGTTTGCATCTTGGGTGGTGCGTTTCCAATGCTGCATGACGTGCCTCCTGGGTGGCCCGGGTTCAGATGCCGCCGGCGGTAAGTTTTTCCGGGTCCAGCAGTGCTTCGAGCTGGTCCCGCGACAGGTCGGTGTGCTCCAGTGCCACATCGATGATCGGAAGCCCTTGCTTGTAGGCGGTCTTGGCGATCTCGGCGGCCTTCAGGTAGCCGATGATCGGATTCAGCGCGGTGACCAGGATCGGGTTGCGCGACAGCGCCTCCTTGAGCTTGGCCTCGTTGACCTTGAAGCTGGCAATCGCCTTGTCGGCCAGCAAACGGCTGACGTTGGCCATCAGCTCGATGCTCTCCAGCAGGTTGCGGGCGATTACCGGCAACATCACGTTGAGCTCGAAGTTGCCCGACTGGCCGGCCACGGCGATGGTCGCGTCGTTGCCGATCACCTGGGCGGCGACCATGGCGGTGGCCTCCGGGATCACCGGGTTGACCTTGCCCGGCATGATCGAAGAGCCTGGTTGCAGGCCCTGCAGCTCGATTTCACCAAGGCCGGCGAGCGGGCCGGAGTTCATCCAGCGCAGGTCGTTGGCGATCTTCATCAGCGCCACGGCAGCCGTCTTGAGCTGGCCCGACAGCGCCACGGCGGTGTCCTGGGAGCCGATCAGGGCAAACAGGTTCTCGCCAGGGGTGAACTCGACCTGGGTCAGGCCGCTCAACTGGCGGGCAAAGCCTGCGGCGAACTGCGGGTGGGCATTGATCCCGGTGCCCACGGCAGTGCCGCCCTGGGCCAGTGCCTGCAGGCTCGGCAGCGTGGCTTCGATATGCGCCTGGGCACCCTTGATCTGGGCGGCCCAGCCACCAAGCACCTGGCTCATGCGTACCGGCATCGCGTCCATCAAATGGGTGCGGCCAGTCTTCACGTGCTTGTGCACCTCGACTGCCTTGGCCTCGATCACCTGGGTGAGGTGGCGCAAGGCCGGCAGCAGCTGTTCGTGAAGGGCCAGGGCGGCGCTGACGTGAATGGTGGTGGGGATGATGTCGTTGCTGCTCTGGCCACAATTGACGTGGTCATTGGCATTGACCGGCTCGCCCAGCACATGGCTGGCCAGGGTCGCGATGACCTCGTTGGCGTTCATGTTCGAGCTGGTGCCGGAGCCGGTCTGGAAGACGTCCACCGGGAAGTGCTGGATGAAATCCTCGGCGAGCAGCTGTTCCACCGCCTTGACGATGGCCGCGCCCTGCCCTGCGCTGAGCTGTTCCAGCTCGACGTTGGCCTTGGCCGCTGCGGCTTTGGCCAGCAGCAAGGCACGGATGAATTGGGTCGGCATCGGCTTGCCGCTGACCGGGAAGTTGTCGACCGCGCGCTGGGTCTGGGCACCGTACAGGGCCTGGGCCGGCACCTGCAGTTCACCCATGCTGTCGCGCTCGATACGGGTATCACTCATCTTCAAGTCCTTGCATCAGTTCTTCGGGAGAAATCGACGGCAGCAGCACGCAATTGGCGAGCTGCATCGCGTAGGGCTGCCAACGCTGGTTCTGTTCGAGGCGGTCGAGATTGCGCAGGTCGAGCAGCGGACGCCAGGCCTGGTCCAGGCACAGGCAGCGCCAGTGCCAGGGCAGCATGCGATCGTTGGCGGTATCTAGCAGCAGACGCAAGGCGGTCAAGGCCACCGGCCACGGCGAGGTCTCGGTGCAGCACACCAGATAGCGGCCTTCGGCGAGGTAGTGCTCGATCAGGCGTGGCTCGTCGGGTTCCAGCGCGCAACGGATGCGCCGGCTGAGCCAGCGCCAGTTTTCCAGGTAGGGCAGTTCGTGGAGGACGGTTTTCATGAACATCATCGCCGAGTTACTGGATAATGATATTCATTATTAAGTGATAAATAGAATCAGTTCAAGCTAGACAATAGGCAAAATAAACCCGGCGCGAAGGCCGGGTCGTTCGTCACGGAAAATGCTGATGCGTGTGAGTGGGCTTGCCCCGCGATAGCTGCAATGGCCTATCGCGGGGCAAACCCGCTCCCACCCGCCGCGCTGTCAGCTACCCGCGACCGTCATGCGCTCGATCAGCACCGAGCCGCTGTGGATATTGCTACGCGTCTCGATATCGCTGCCAATGGCGACGATCTGCTGGAACATGTCCTTCATGTTGCCGGCAATGGTCACTTCTTGCACGGCGTGCTGGATTTCGCCGTTTTCCACCCAGAAGCCAGCCGCACCCCGCGAGTAGTCGCCGGTCACCATGTTCAGCCCATGGCCCATCAGCTCGGTTACCAGCAGGCCACGGCCCATGCGCCGGATCAGTGCGGCCTGGTCCTCGACGCCGTGGGTGACGAACAGATTGTGCACGCCACCTGAGTTGGCGGTGCTCGGCAAACCCAGCTTGCGCCCCGAATAGGTGCCGAGGATGTACGACACCAGCTCGCCTTTGTCGACGAACGGCTTGGCGTAAGTGGCCAGGCCATCGCCATCGAACGCTGCACTGCCCAGCGCACGCGGGATGTGTGGCCGCTCGTCGAGGGTCAGCCAGGTGGGGAACAGGCGCTGGCCAAGGGTACCCTCGAGGAACGACGACTTGCGGTACAGGTTGCCGCCGGAAATTGCCGACAGGAAGCTGCCGAACAGGCCGCCGGCGAGCTCAGCCGAGAACAGCACCGGCACCTCGCAGGTAGGTACCGGACGGGCACCCAGGCGGCTTGCCGCGCGCTGCGCGGCACGCAAGCCGATGCTACGCGGGTCGGCCAGCAACTGGCCTTGGCGATTGACGTCGTACCAATAGTCACGCTGCATCTGCCCATCGGCTTCGGCGATCATCACGCAGCTCAGGCTGTGACGGGTCGAGGCGTAGCCACCGATAAAACCATGGCTGTTGCCGTACACCCGCACACCCTGATGGGTATTGAGCGTGGTGCCGTCGGCGTTGCTGATGCGCTTGTCGGCATCGAACGCCGCCGCCTCGCAGGCCAGCGCCATCTCGATGGCTTTCTCCGGTTCGATGTCCCAGTCATGGTAGAGGTCCAGGTCGGGGATCTCACGGGCCATCAACGCGGCATCGGCCAGCCCCGAGCAAGTGTCCTCGGAGGTATGTTTCGCGATTGCCAGCGCAGCGGCAACCGTTTCACGGATCGCCTCAGGGCCGCTGGCCGAAGTGCTGGCCGAACCCTTGCGCTGGCCTACGTAAAGGGTGATGCCGAACCCCTGGTCGCGATTGAACTCGACCGTCTCGACTTCGCGCTGGCGCACCGTGGTGGACAGCCCTTGCTCCAGCGACACCGCCACTTCGCAGGCGCTGGCGCCCTGGCGGCGCGCCTCGGCGACAATCGCCTCGACCTGCTCCTGCAACGCCGGCAGGTCCTTGGGGCCTACGCTCTGGACTGCACTCATGGTTTTCTCCACTGAAAATTCTGCGTACGGCTTGGGTCATTCTACGACCGGGCCGGACAAGCGGCCCCCGACTGGTTATCATGGCGGCGATTTCTTGCGGACGGCCCCCATGGTTGATTCTTACGACGACGCCTTCGATGGCGAAAAAAGCAAAACCCAGATCAAGCGCGAGCTGCATGCGCTGGTCGAGCTTGGTGAGCGCCTCACCACTCTCAAGGCCGACACCCTGGCTCGCCTGCCATTGACCGACGAGCTGCGCAAGGCGCTGGACGAGGCCAGCAAGCACACCGCCCACGGCGCTCGCAAGCGCCACATGTCGTTCGTCGGCAAGCTGATGCGCGTACAGGATCTGGACGCCATCCATGCCGTGCTCGAGCAGATCGACAGCTCCAGCCGCCAGTACAACGAGCGTTTCCACGGTCTCGAGCGCTGGCGCGATCGCCTGATCGACGGTAACGACGAAGACCTCGAGCGCTTCGTCAACGAGTTCCCCGACACCGATCGCCAGCATCTGCGCTCGCTGATCCGTCATGCCCAGCATGAAAAGGCGCGGAACAAGCCGCCAGCGGCAGCGCGTAAAGTGTTCAAGTACATCCGCGACCTCGACGAAACCCAGCGCGGCTTGCGCTGAGGCCATCGCGGGGCAAGTCGCATCGGCGCACCACCGTCCCCACGCTCGAAACCGTGGGGGCGGCGGTGCGCCGTGCGACTTGCTCCGCGATTGAACATCACCCACCGGTACCACCGACGGTGATCGCATCCAGCTTCAGGGTCGGCTGGCCAACGCCCACCGGCACCGACTGCCCATCCTTGCCGCACGTGCCCACGCCGCTGTCCAGCGCCAGGTCGTTGCCGACCATCGACACACCGCGCATCGCTTCCGGACCATTGCCGATCAAGGTCGCGCCTTTTACTGGCGCGGTGATCTTGCCGTCCTCGATCAGATAGGCCTCACTGGTGGAGAACACGAACTTGCCGCTGGTGATGTCCACCTGGCCACCGCCAAGGTTGGCGCAGTAGATGCCCTTCTTCACCGAGGCGATGATCTCCTGCGGGTCGCTGTCCCCGGCACGCATGTAGGTGTTGGTCATGCGTGGCATCGGCAGGTGCGCGTAGGATTCGCGCCGGCCATTGCCAGTTACCGCCATGCCCATCAGGCGGGCATTGAGCTTGTCCTGCATGTAGCCCTTGAGGATGCCGTTCTCGATCAGCGTGGTGCACTCGGTTGGCGTGCCTTCGTCATCGACACTGAGCGAGCCGCGACGGCCTTCGAGCGTGCCGTCGTCGACGATAGTGCACAGGCTTGAAGCCACCTTTTCACCGATGCGACCACTGAACGCCGAGCTGCCCTTGCGGTTGAAGTCGCCTTCCAGGCCGTGGCCGACCGCCTCGTGCAGCAGCACGCCCGACCAACCCGGGCCGAGCACCACCGGCAGCGTGCCGGCCGGAGCGGGAATCGCCTCGAGGTTGACCAGCGCCTGGCGCAGCGCCTCACGGGCGTAGCCCATCACCCGCTCTTCACTGAAATAGCGATAGTCGGTGCGCCCACCGCCGCCCTGCCCACCACGTTCGCGACGTCCGTTGTGCTCGACGATCACGCTGACGTTGAAACGCACCAGAGGACGCACGTCGGCGGCCAGGCTGCCATCGGCGGCAGCTACCAGGATGCGCTCCCACACCCCAGCCATGCTCACGCTGACCTGCTGGATGCGCGAGTCGAGGGCACGGGTGGCGGCATCGACGCGCTTGAGCAGCTCGACCTTCTCGGCGCGGGTCAGTACATCCAGGGGGTTGTCAGGCGCGTACAGGGCGGTCACGTCCTGGCTGCGGAAGGCTTGCACAGTGCCGTTCTGCCCGGCGCGGGAGATCGAGCGGGCGGCACGCGCCGCCGACGTCAGGGCTTCAAGGTTGATCGCATTGCTATAGGCAAACCCGGTCTTCTCGCCGGACTGGGCACGCACGCCAACGCCCTGGTCGAGGTTGAAGCTGCCTTCTTTGACGATACCGTCCTCCAGTGCCCAAGTTTCCGAGATCTGGCCCTGGAAATACAGGTCGGCGGCATCAATGCCGGGACCGGCCAACTCGCCCAGCACCGTCTGCAGGCTGTCGAGGGTCAACCCGCCCGGGGCCAGGAGCTGCTCACTGACGGTGGATAACATCTGGCTCATAGTCACTCCGAGGTATGCGCAGGCCGCAAGGCGTCCTGCGAGAAAAAGCGCCGGTGTGTTGTAACCGGCATGCGCGCCCGAATGGACGCCTGTTCTTCGATATCGCGCGTGGCAAGCAACACCGCCTCGCCTCGCGCCTGTTGCGCGACGATCCGCCCCCAGGGATCAACGATCGCCGCCTGGCCGTGGGTTTCCCGAGGCCCCGGATGTACGCCGCCCTGGGCGGCCGCCAGTACATAGCACTGGGTCTCGATGGCCCGTGCGCGAATCAGCACCTCCCAGTGCGCGGCGCCGGTCACCGCGGTGAACGCCGCTGGCGCGCTGATCAGTTCGGCCCCAGCGGCGCGCAAAGCGCTGTACAGCTCGGGGAAGCGCAGGTCGTAGCACACCGACAGGCCCAGGCGGCCCACCGGTGTGTCGGCCACCACTACCCGGCTGCCGTGGGCATAATCGTCCGACTCGCGGTAGCGGCCACGGTTATCGGCCACGTCCACATCGAACAGGTGCAGCTTGTCGTAGCGAGCGGCGATCTCGCCATCCTCGTCGATCAACAGCGAGCAGGCATGAGCCTTGGCCTCAGGCTGACCGGCCGGCGGCAACGGCAAGGTACCCGCGACTATCCATAACCTGTGGTCGCGGGCGGTGCGTTTCAACCATGGCAGGATCGGCCCCTCACCCAGCGCCTCGGCCCGACCAATGACCGCGGCGTCACGCCGGCCCATGGCGGCGAAGTTTTCCGGGAGCACCGCCAGCCGCGCGCCACCAGCGGCAGCCTGCTCGATCAGCACCGTGGCACGTTGCAGGTTGGCCAGCACATCGTCCTGGCTGACCATCTGGATCACTGCTGACGTCATGACCACCCCTGGGTTATTTATCAAAGGGTTTCACAAAGGTGATTTTAGGCTCTTTGACCGGTCCTTCGACGCGATAGTGCACGCTGGCGAAGCGCGCCACCCGATCACCGATCAGGCGATCAACGAGGAACAGCGCGCCACCCACCGCCGGTGCGCCGACAATCAATGCGGCGAGCGGAAGATTGTTGGTCACAGGCAATGTCACCAGCAGGTTGGCATCGACCCGGTCCCGGACAAAATCCATGGTGCCATCAAGCTCGAAGTTGCTCGAGGGCCCGGTGACGGTGATCGGCTTGCGCGTCACGTAGACCCCCTCGCTGGCTACCAGCAAGCCTTTGACCCGATCATAGGCCAGTCCTTTGCTGAAAAGGTCGGAGAAGTCCAGACGCAGGCGTCGGCCAATCGAATTGAAGTTGAGCAGACCGAACACCCGCAAAGCCTGGGCGCTGCCCTCGACCTCCACGAACTGGCCGCTGCGCAGGGCAGCGTCGAGGCTGCCGGAGTACCGATTGAGGCTTACCCAGGCCGGCGAGCCTGGCCAGCGGCCATCCACATCCATGCGGAAATCGCGGCTGGTGACCGTAGGGGCGAAACCCCAGGCCTTGAGGACATCGCCGAGATCCTTGCCGTCGATGCGCCCCTTGTACCAGCTCGAACTACTGCCCGGCTCGCCTTCCCAGCCACCAGTGCCGTCGATATGCAGCCCCTTGAGGTCCAGGTCGATGTCGCTCATCAGCATGCCCCGGGCTCCCTGGCGCAGCTTCAGCGTAGCGCTGCCAAACAGGTCGTCGCCGCGGTACAGTTTGTCGATGGTCAGATCCAGCGCGGGCACCTTGCGCGGATCGACATCAGCCAGGGGGTCAGGCGCATTCTCAGCCTGGGCTTCGTTAGGGTCGGCCGGCGGCAGGCGCAGGCTCTGCAGGCGGATGGACATTGGCGCGGTCTTGGCATCGGGAATACGCGCGTTGCCGATGACCTCCCTGCTGTCCACGCGCAGGTCCCAGGCTGGGCCGCCACGCAGCAGGCGAATCACTGCCTGGTTGAGGTCCATGCCGAATGCCTTGAGCTGGCCGATGCTCAGGTCAACGCTCTGCAAGTTCTGCCGGGCACTGCCGCCCGGATCCTTGCCGGCGAGGCGCTCCATCTGTTGCTGCCAAGGGGCCAGGTCCAGTGTCTCCAGCCGGCCACGCACCCTCAGGCCCTGGCCAGACGGCAAACTGGCCTCGCCTGTGCCCAACAACAGCTCGCCACGGCCCTGGGCCAGCCTGTCCGCAGGAGCGGCATAAGCGAAACGGGCCAGATCTGCGTAGCTGCCATCAATACGCCGTTCGGGGCCCTGCAGGGTCAGGCCGAAGCGGCTGTCGCGCGTCTCCCCGGCAGCTTTGCCAAACGGCGCCGGCAGGTCGATAGCGAGGCCCTTGAGTGATGAATTCACGATCAAGCGGTTATCGCGGCTGCCCAGTGTTACTTGCAACTGATACGGCAGCTCGCCCGAGGCTGGCAGTGGCTGCGTGTACTGCAACCAGTCGGTCAGGGCCTTGAGGGCAACCTGGCCACTGGCATTGATCCGGGTCTGGATCTGGCCCTGCCCTTCGGCGGTGATCTGGGCACTGACCGGTTTGCCGAAGGCGTGCAGGCTGATGTCCTTGCCGCTCAGGCCCTTGTCGATATCGAAGCTGAAGTTGCCCTTCAGCTGGCTCAGCTCCAGGGACGGAGGCGCCACTTTCAAGATGGCGTCGGCAGTCGCGAAATCCACCAGCACCTTGGGCCGCTGCCCGTGAGCCAGAGGAACATCGAGCTTGACCTTGCCTTTGAGCGGCCCCTCGCCCTCCCAGCCGGCGAATATTTCCTCGGTGCCGATAGGCGCTTGCTTGAGGATCTTCAGCCCGTCGCCGAGGCTGCCCGCAAAATCACCCTCCAAAAGCAGGTGGCTGGGCTGTCCACCTTCCACATGAGGGATGTCGACACTGACATCGCTGACCTGGGTGTCCAGCAGCAACCCTTTGTGAGCCTGGATGCGCACGCCGGTATCTTCGATATAGACATTGCCATCGACCTGTTGCACCTGCGGCCAGCCCGGCTGGAAATCCAGCGCCGCGTCATGCACCTTGAAGAACAGGCTGATATCGCGAGCGTGAGGGGGTGCATCATGATGCAGTGACCCCTGGTACTGGAAGTAGCCCTCGTCGACGCTGCCCTTGACGATGGCACTGCGCAGCCATTCGTCCAGAGCGGGGCTTAGCACCTCGGGCAGATACTTGGCGGTGTAGCGCCCGTCGCCCTCGGTGAGGCCTACCCGCAGGTCCATGTAGTCTTCATGGCCCGGCTGCAGGTGGATACGAATCAGAAAGTCCGCGGCAATCTTGCCCTCGTCGCCCAGCACCTTGATATAGGGGGCGACCAGGGTGAAGGCCTCCTTGTCCAGGGTCCAAGTGAGGCGGGCATTGGCTTTAGGGTAATGCCAGGGTTTGCCGAAAATCGGGTACAGGTGCAGCATGAATGCCTGGGTATCCAGGCGTAGCTCGCCTTGCCCGAGGTCACCGCTGATCGCCCCGGTGACATTACCGGCAGCAGGCGCGCCGTGATAGGCATCGAAGCCGACCTTTTCCAGATTGGCGGCGAACTGCAGCCGTTGGTCACCTTCGGCCTTGGGGCGGATGTCCAGGCGCACATTGCGCAGGGCACCCGTCACCTTGAGCGCGTCGACCACCGTCATCAGTTTGTCCGGCAATGGCGCCAGGGCGTCGATCAGCGGCGTCAGCGGTGTCAGGTCGAGCCGGTCAGCCTGCACTTGCCAGCTTTCCTCGGCTGGGCCCTGCCCCGGACGCTGAGCCAGTTGCAGGTGCGACTCCCAACGCGCCTTGCCAAGCGTCATGGCCAGAGAGTCGACAGCGACGTCAAAGCCCTGGTCCTGTCGCTGGAACCAGGCCGACAGCGCCAGGTTGTCCACGGTGATGGCCTTGCGCCCGGTATAGGCCCCCTTGAGCTGCGGAGCATTGAGACGAACCATCGCCCGTTGCAGTTGCCCTTGACTCCAGTCGATCCAGAACTCACCACCGGCACGCAAGGCACTGGCCTGCCATTGGCCTAGCAATCGCGGCGGCAACCAACGCGCCCAGTCGCTCTGCGGCAGGCTGAGATAGGCTTGTACACGTCCGTCGCGCCAGGTCTTGGCTGTGGCGCGGCTGTTCAGGCTCATCGCCAGGGGCTGGCCGTCGGGCAACGTGGCGCGCAGATCAACGCTTTGGCGTGAGGCCCCCGCCTGCACGCCGAGGCTGACGTAGGTAAGGGTCAGGGGATCGCGCTGCCATGGATGCAGGGTGACCTGGCTGTCGAAGACATCGACTCGTCCAAGTTGGCGCAGACGCGTGAGTGCCTGCGCCGGGTCAAGCGGAGCATCTTGCTGCTGCGGCAGGCCTTCAAGGGCCCAGACACCCTCCTGGTTTTCACGCAGGATCAATTGCAGGCCGCTGAGCTGGATCCGCGCCAGACGCACTTCACGCGCCTTGAGACTGGCCCACAGGTCAGGCACCAGCTTGACGTCGTCCAGACGCAACCCTGTGGCCCCCTCGCCCAGTTGCAGGTCGCGCACCCGCAGCATCGGTGCCAGGCCGCTCCAGCGCCCCTCGAGCGCCCCGACGTGCACGGGCATGCCCAAGGCCTGTTCGGCCTTGAGTTCGGCGTCTGCACGGTATTCGGCGACCAGAGGCACCAGTTGCCGACCGAGGCTGACATACAGCGCCACCAGCACCGCCAGCAGGGCGCAGATAACCAGCCCCCAGCGGGTCAAGGCGCTCAGAACGCGGGTCAGACGTTCCATGGCCGAGGCCCTCCAAGTCGTCCCTTAACTATGGCCGGTGTATAGCGCTTTGCCAGCCCATCCATGGGGCGACCGCTGTTAGAAAGGGTCAGAGCAGCACCACATCGTATTGTTCCTGGGAATACATGGACTCCACCTGGAAGCGGATGGTTCGCCCGATGAAAGCTTCAAGTTCGGCGACATTGCCCGACTCTTCGTCGAGCAGGCGGTCCACGACCTTCTGGTTGGCCAGCACACGATAGCCCTCGGCCTGGTAGGCACGGGCTTCCCGAAGAATCTCGCGGAAAATTTCGTAACAGATCGTCTCCGGTGTCTTCAGCTTGCCGCGCCCCTGACACGCCGCGCATGGTTCGCACAGCACCTGCTCAAGACTTTCCCGGGTGCGCTTGCGCGTCATCTGCACCAGGCCCAGCTCGGTGATGCCGATGATGTTGGTCTTGGCGTGATCACGCTCGAGCTGCTTCTCCAAGGTACGCAGGACCTGGCGCTGGTGCTCCTCGTCCTCCATGTCGATGAAGTCGATGATGATGATCCCACCGATGTTGCGCAGGCGCAGTTGCCGGGCAATCGCGGTGGCCGCCTCGAGGTTGGTCTTGAAGATGGTCTCTTCGAGGTTGCGATGACCGACGAACGCACCAGTGTTGACGTCGATGGTGGTCATCGCCTCGGCCGGGTCTACCACCAGATAGCCACCGGACTTGAGGGGTACCTTGCGCTCCAGCGCACGCTGAATCTCGTCTTCCACGCCGTACAGGTCGAAAATCGGCCGCTCGCCAGGGTAATGCTCCAGGCGATCGGCGATTTCCGGCATCAACTCGGCCACGAACTGGGTGGTCTTCTGGAAGGTCTCCCGCGAGTCGATGCGGATCTTCTCGATCTTCGGGTTGACCAGATCACGCAGGGTCCGCAGCGCCAGACCGAGGTCCTCATAGATGACCACGGGCGCTCCGCTGGTCTTGATCTGCGAGCCGATCTGCTCCCACAGGCGGCGCAGGTAGCGGATGTCCTGAAGGATATCCTCGGCACGTGCGCCCTCGGCCGCGGTACGCAGGATGAAGCCACCGGCGTCCTTCATCTCCTCCTGGGCCATGCTGTCGGTGACCACCTGCTTGAGGCGATCACGCTCGGCTTCATCTTCGATCTTGAGGGAGATACCGACATGGCTGCTGCGCGGCATGTAAACCAGGTAGCGGGACGGAATAGACAGCTGAGTGGTCAGGCGAGCGCCCTTGCTGCCTATGGGGTCCTTGGTGACCTGCACTACCAGCGCCTGGCCCTCATGGACCAGTGCGGTGATGGTCTCCACCGCAGACCCTTCGCGCTGGGAAATCTCCGAGGCATGGATGAACGCGGCCCGCTCCAGGCCGATATCGACAAAGGCTGCCTGCATGCCCGGCAACACCCGCACCACCTTGCCTTTGTAGATATTACCGACGATGCCACGGCGCTGGGTGCGCTCTACGTGCACCTCCTGCAGGACTCCGTTCTCCACCACTGCCACGCGTGATTCCATCGGGGTGATGTTGATCAGGATCTCTTCACTCATGGCGCGCTCTCGTCAGTGGTCTGGGGTAATGATGGATTGCTGCGGCGTGGCTGGCTAGCGCTGTGCGGAACCCTCTTGCAGTTGCCAACATGGCACGCCGAATTGCTCGAGCAGTTCGGCGGTTTCACTCAGGGGCAGCCCGACCACGGCCGAGTAGCTGCCCTCGATGCCGCTGACGAACACCGCGCCCAAGCCCTGGATCGCATAGCCACCGGCCTTGTCGAGCGGTTCGCCGCTGTCCCAGTAGCGCAGCGCCTCTTCGAAAGAGATGGTGCGAAAGCGCACGGTGGTGCTGACGCAGCGGCTGATACTGCGCTGGCCATCGGTCAGCGCAACGGCGGTAAGCACCTGGTGTTCGCGCTTGGAAAGGTCGCCAAGCATGGCCAACGCCTGCTCACGTTCCTCCGGCTTGCCAAGGATCTGGCCATCGAGCACCACGGTGGTGTCGGCGCCCAGTACCACCCCTGCGCCATCGGTGTGGGCGAAGCCCGCAACCGCCTTTGCCTGGGCCAGGCGCTCGACGTAGGCCGCCGGCGCTTCGCCCGGCAACGGGGTTTCATCGATGGGCGCGCTGACCACTGTGAACGGCACACCAATCTGGGTCAGCAGTTCACGGCGGCGTGGCGAGCCGGAGGCCAGGTACAGCTGGGTCATGTGGACATCTCCCTGTCAGTGGCGGCGCGTCAGTGGATATGCAGACGATGGCGCAGGCCGCGCAGGGCAAAGCTGACCCACGGCCAGAGCAAGGCGCTGATCACCGCCGACCAGACCAGGGCCAGGGTCGGCAGGCGATTACCGGTCAGCGCGCTGAGCCACAGCTGGATCAGTTGGGCGATACCGAAGATCACCAGGATCACCAGGCTCTGCTGCCACATGGGGAACATGCGCAGGCGCTGCTGCAATGACAGCACCAGGAACGTGATCAAGGTAAGGATCAGGGCGTTCTGGCCGAGCAGGGTGCCATACAGCACATCCTCGGCCAAACCCAGCAGGAACGCGGTGGTCATACCGACCTTGCCCGGTACCGCAAGGGTCCAAAAGGCCAGCAACAGGGCCAGCCACATCGGCCGGAACACTTCCATGAACTGCGGCATGGGCGAAACGCTGAGCAACAGGCCAATGGCGAAGGTCAGCCAGATGGCCCAGCCGTTTCTGCTACGGGTGCTGGCCATTATTGTCTCCGGGGTTGGGCGGGCGCGGCGGCCGGTTGGGCCGGCGCCGTGCCTGCAGCCGGCGCTGGGGTCGCGGAGGGCGAACCAGGTGGTTGCTGGGGGGCGCCAGCCGGTACCGCGGGAGCTGGCGCGGCCGGCACCTGGTTGTGGCTGGCCCCCTGGCGATCAGCTTCTTCCTGAGCGATCGCGGCCTCGGTGGCGCGCTCCTCGGGCGTGCGCCGGTCGCTGAACACCAGCAGCATATAGCGACTGCGGTTGAGCGCGGCGGTGGGGATGGCACGGACAATGGCGAAAGGCTGTCCGGAGTCATGAATCACTTCATTGACCGTCGCCACCGGATAGCCGGCCGGAAAGCGCTGGCCCATGCCGGAGCTGACCAGCAGGTCACCTTCCTTGATGTCGGCGGTGTCGGCCACGTGGCGCAGCTCCAGGCGCTCCGGGTTACCCGTGCCACTGGCGATGGCGCGCAGGCCGTTGCGGTTGACCTGCACCGGGATGCTGTGGGTGGTGTCGGTGAGCAGCAGCACCCGCGAGGTGTAAGGCATCAGCTCGACCACCTGGCCCATCAGGCCACGGGCATCGAGCACAGGCTGGCCGAGGAACACGCCATCGCGCTCGCCCTTGTTGATCAGGATACGGTGGGTGAACGGATTGGGATCGACACCTATCAGCTCGGCAACTTCGACCTTCTCGTTGACCAGCGCCGAAGAGTTGAGCAGCTCACGCAGGCGCACGTTCTGCTCGGTCAAGGCGGCCAGCTTCTGCAGGCGCCCCTGCAGCAGCAGGGCCTCGGTCTTGAGTTTCTCGTTCTCGGCGATCAGTTCGGTGCGACTGCCGAACTGGCCAGCCACGCCCTGCCACGTGCGCTGCGGCAGATCGGTGATCCAGTAGGATTCCATCAGCACCAGGCCCATCTGACTGCGCACTGGCTTGAGCAGGTCGAAGCGCGAGTCGACCACCATCAGCGCGACCGACAGCACGACCAGCACGAGCAGGCGAACGCCCAGCGAGGGGCCCTTGGAGAAAAGCGGTTTAATGGGCCGTTCCTCGTGGACGACTCAGGAGGTCATTGGACATGGGGCAATGCACCGGCCTGCTGCGGATTGACGGAAAAGGCGCCCGGGCGGGCGCCAGCACAGCGCTTACAGGTAGCACTGTGCGTGCCACCTGTAAACCTGGACATACACTACTGCTTCAGCGATCACTCGCTGGAGAGGAGGTCCATGGCGTGCTTGTCCATCATCTCCAGGGCACGGCCACCGCCGCGGGCGACGCAGGTCAGCGGGTCTTCGGCGACGATCACCGGCAGGCCGGTTTCCTGGGCTAGCAGCTTGTCCAGGTCGCGCAGCAGCGCGCCACCACCGGTCAGCACCAGGCCGCGCTCGGCGATGTCCGAGGCCAGCTCCGGCGGCGACTGCTCCAGGGCGCTCTTGACCGCCTGGACGATGGTCGCCAGCGATTCTTGCAGCGCCTCGAGCACTTCGTTGGAATTCAGGGTGAAAGCACGCGGCACGCCTTCGGCCAGGTTGCGGCCACGGACGTCGACTTCGCGCACTTCGCCGCCCGGGTAGGCGGTACCGATTTCCTGCTTGATGCGCTCGGCGGTGGATTCGCCGATCAGGCTGCCGTAGTTGCGGCGCACGTAGGTGACGATGGCTTCGTCGAAGCGGTCGCCGCCGACGCGCACGGATTCGGCGTAGACCACGCCGTTGAGCGAGATCAGGGCGATCTCGGTGGTACCGCCACCGATATCGACGACCATCGAGCCGCGGGCCTCTTCGACCGGCAGGCCGGCACCGATGGCGGCGGCCATGGGTTCTTCGATCAGGAATACTTCACGGGCACCGGCACCGAGGGCCGATTCACGGATGGCGCGGCGCTCGACCTGGGTCGACTTGCACGGCACGCAGATCAGCACACGAGGGCTGGGCTGCAGGAAGCTGTTCTCATGCACCTTGTTGATGAAGTACTGCAGCATCTTTTCGCAAACGCTGAAGTCGGCGATCACGCCGTCCTTCATCGGACGAATGGCAGCAATGTTGCCGGGGGTGCGGCCCAGCATGCGCTTGGCTTCGGTACCGACTGCGACGACGCTTTTCTGGTTGCCGTGGGTACGGATGGCAACAACCGAGGGCTCATTCAGGACGATACCGCGCTCACGCACGTAGATAAGGGTGTTGGCAGTACCCAGGTCGATGGACAGATCGCTGGAAAACATGCCACGCAGTTTCTTGAACATGGGAAAGTGACCCTGGGGAAAGCGTGGGTAAAAAAGTGCGGCAAACTCTAACAATGGCAGGGATTTTGGGCAAGGAGCCAATATGTTAAATTGGTTGTTTTTCCGAGCATGCCTGCCGATGTTCGCGGCCCTTTGACCGCCAGAATGCCGGCATGTTCCTCATCTGCGGACCCATTCCGTTTTTCGTTTCCCTGGAGATCCCCATGGCGCTTCAACGCTCCGACGTGGAAAAGATCGCCCATCTGGCCCGCCTGGGCCTGAATGAAGGCGAATTGCCACGCATCACCGATGCCTTGAACAGTATTCTCGGGCTGGTCGACCAGATGCAAGCCGTCGACACCTCTGGCATCGAGCCCCTCGCCCACCCGCTGGAAGCCACCCAGCGCCTGCGCCCCGACCAGGTCACCGAAAGCAACCAGCGCGACCGCTACCAGGCCGTCGCCCCGTCGACCGAAAACGGTCTGTACCTGGTTCCGAAAGTCATCGATTAAGGGATAGCGCCTGCCATGCATCAACTCACTCTGGCCGAAATCGCCCGCGGTCTCGCCGACAAGTCGTTCTCCTCGGAAGAACTGACCGGTGCCCTGCTGTCGCGCATCAAGCAGCTCGACCCGCAGCTCAACAGCTTCATCACCGTCACCCAAGCACAGGCCCTGGACCAGGCGCGCGCCGCCGACGCCCGCCGTGCCTCTGGTGAGACCGGCGCGCTGCTCGGTGCGCCGATCGCCCACAAGGACCTGTTCTGCACCAACGGCGTGCGCACCAGCTGCGGCTCGAAGATGCTCGACAGCTTCACCGCCCCGTACGACGCCACCGTGGTCGCCAAGCTGGCCGAAGCCGGCATGGTCACCCTGGGCAAGACCAACATGGACGAATTCGCCATGGGCTCGGCCAACGAGTCCAGCCACTACGGCGCGGTGAAGAACCCGTGGAACCTCGAGCACGTGCCCGGCGGTTCCTCCGGCGGCTCGGCCGCCGCCGTGGCCGCGCGCCTGCTGCCGGCCACCACCGGTACCGACACTGGTGGTTCGATCCGCCAGCCGGCAGCCTTCACCAACCTGACCGGCCTCAAGCCGACCTATGGCCGCGTATCGCGCTGGGGCATGATCGCCTACGCCTCGAGCCTCGACCAGGGCGGCCCGCTGGCCCGTACCGCCGAAGACTGCGCCCTGCTGCTGCAGGGCATGGCCGGCTTCGACGCCAAGGACTCTACCTCGGTCGACGAGCCGGTACCGGACTTCAGCGCCAACCTGAACGCCTCGCTGCAAGGCCTGCGCATCGGCCTGCCGAAGGAATACTTCGGCGCCGGCCTCGACCCGCGCATCGCCGACCTGGTTCAGGCCAGCGTCAAGGAGCTGGAAAAGCTCGGCGCGGTGGTCAAGGAAATCAGCCTGCCGAACATGCAGCATGCCATCCCGGCGTACTACGTGATCGCCCCGGCGGAAGCCTCCTCCAACCTGTCGCGCTTCGACGGCGTGCGCTTCGGTCATCGCTGTGAAGATCCGAAAGATCTGACCGACCTGTACAAACGCTCCCGTGGCGAAGGCTTCGGCGCGGAAGTGCAACGCCGCATCATGGTCGGCACCTACGCCCTGTCGGCCGGCTACTACGACGCCTACTACGTCAAGGCGCAACAGATCCGCCGCCTGATCAAGAACGACTTCATGGCCGCGTTCGCCGACGTCGACGTGATCCTCGGCCCGACCACGCCGAACCCGGCCTGGAAACTTGGCGCCAAGAGCAGCGATCCGGTCGCCGCCTACCTCGAAGACGTCTACACCATCACCGCCAACCTGGCCGGCCTGCCGGGCCTGTCGATGCCAGCCGGCTTCGTCGACGGCCTGCCGGTGGGCGTGCAACTGCTGGCCCCGTACTTCCAGGAAGGCCGCCTGCTCAACATCGCGCACCGTTACCAGCAAGTCACCGACTGGCACACCCGCGCCCCCAACGGCTTCTGAGGAGTTCACACATGCAATGGGAAGTTGTGATCGGGCTGGAGATTCATACCCAGCTCGCCACCCAGTCGAAGATCTTCTCCGGCAGCGCCACCACCTTCGGCTCCGAGCCGAACACCCAGGCCAGCCTGGTCGACCTGGGGATGCCTGGCGTGCTGCCGGTGCTCAACCAGGAGGCCGTGCGCATGGCGTGCATGTTTGGCCTGGCGATCGATGCCGAGATCGGGCCGCGCAACGTGTTCGCGCGCAAGAACTACTTCTACCCCGACCTGCCCAAGGGCTACCAGATCAGCCAGATGGACCTGCCGATCGTCGGCAAGGGCCACCTGGACATCGCCCTGGAAGACGGCACCATCAAGCGCATCGGCGTGACCCGCGCGCACCTTGAAGAAGATGCCGGCAAGAGCCTGCACGAAGACTTCAACGGCGCCACCGGCATCGACCTGAACCGCGCCGGCACCCCGCTGCTGGAGATCGTCTCCGAACCGGACATGCGCAGCGCCAAGGAAGCCGTGGCCTACGTCAAGGCCATCCACGCCCTGGTGCGCTACCTGGGCATCTGCGATGGCAACATGGCCGAAGGTTCGCTGCGCTGCGACTGCAACGTGTCGATCCGGCCGAAGGGCCAGACCGAGTTCGGCACCCGCTGCGAGATCAAGAACGTCAACTCGTTCCGCTTCATCGAACGTGCGATCAACAGCGAGATCCAGCGCCAGATCGACCTGATCGAGGACGGCGGCAAGGTGGTGCAGGAAACCCGCCTGTACGACCCGAACAAGGACGAGACCCGCTCCATGCGCAGCAAGGAGGAAGCCAACGACTACCGTTACTTCCCCGACCCGGACCTGCTGCCGGTGGTCATCGAGCCAGGCTTCCTCGACAGCGTGCGCGCCGCCCTGCCGGAGCTGCCACCACAGAAGGTCGAGCGCTTCCAGAGCCAGTACGGCCTGTCGGCCTATGACGCCAACGTGCTGGCCTCCAGCCGAGAGCAGGCCGACTACTTCGAACAGGTGGTGAAGATCGGCGGCGATGCCAAGCTGGCCGCCAACTGGGTGATGGTGGAACTGGGCAGCCTGCTGAACAAGCTCGGCGTCGAGATCGACCAGTCGCCGGTCAGTGCCGAATACCTCGGCGGCATGCTGCTGCGCATCCGTGACAACACCATCAGCGGCAAGATTGCCAAGACCGTGTTCGAGGCCATGGCCGCCGGCGAAGGCGATGCCGACAGCATCATCGAAAGCCGCGGCCTCAAGCAGGTCACCGATACCGGCGCGATCGACAAGATGCTCGACGAGATGCTCGCCGCCAACGCCGAACAGGTCGAACAATACCGCGCCGCCGATGAAGCCAAGCGCGGCAAGATGTTCGGCTTTTTCGTCGGCCAGGCGATGAAAGCGTCGAAAGGCAAGGCCAACCCGGGGCAAGTGAACCAATTGCTCAAGGCCAAGCTCGAAGGGTGACCCCAATCGCGGTGCAAGTCGCATCGGCGCACCGCCGCTCCCACGATCTGTCGTGGGAGCGGGCTTGCCCCGCGATCGTCTGCGGCAACACCGGAGTGTCCGACTTGCTAAAACGATCCCTCACCACCCTCACCCTCTTCTCCGTCCTGGCCGGCTGCGCCAGCCACGACATCGACCCCCGCGGTTACAACGAAACCGGCACCGCCTCCTATTACGGTTCACGCCACCATGGCAAACGCACTGCCAGCGGCGAGCCCTTCAACCAGCATGGCCTCACCGCCGCCCACCGCAGCCTGCCCTTTGGCAGCCGTGTGCTGGTCACCAACCTGGCCAACCAGCGCAGCGTTGTGGTACGCATCAACGACCGTGGCCCGCACACCCGCGGCCGGCTGATCGACCTTTCACGCGCAGCCGCAGAAAAAATCGACATGCTCCGTAGCGGAACCGCGCGAGTCCGGGTACAAGGTCTGAGCGATTGACCTGACTGGAGCCCTCGCCATTTTCGACCTGGCCACCCTCCCCGCCTTCAGCCTGCTGCAACTGGGCCTGGGCCTGCAGCTGATGATCTTTGGTGCCGAGCTACTGGTACGCGCCGCTCTGCGCCTGGCCAGCCGCCTGCACGTGCGCCCTCTGATCATTGGCCTGAGCCTGGTCGCCTTCGGCAGTACGGCGCCACAGCTGACCGTGAGCCTGCAAGCCGCCTACCAGGGCGCGCCGGATGTCGCTGTGGGCAGCGTCGTGGGCAGCAACATCTTCAACGTGCTGGTGATCCTGGGCCTTGCCGCACTGATCATTCCGCTGCGTGTGTCACGCCAGCTGGTGCGCCTGGATATCCCATTGATGATCCTCGCCAGCGCCCTGGTATACCTGCTCGCGCTCAACGGTGAACTGGGGCGGCTCGAAGGCGGCCTGCTACTGCTCGGGTTGACCGGTTACCTGGCCATGCTCTGGCATCAGTCGCGCCACTACGCCCGCACCTACCCGGCGCCATGCACCAAGCACGCCAGCCCGCTGCGCTTCTGGAGCGGGGCACTGCTGCAGATTCTCCTGGGGCTGGGGCTGCTGAGCCTGGCGGGTTACCTGGTACTGGAGGCAGCCGTCGAGGTGGCGACCGACCTGGGCCTGTCCGAACGCATCATCGGCCTGACCGTGGTTGCGGTATGCACCTCGCTGCCGGAACTGGCCGCCGCGCTGATCGCGGCCCTGCGTGGCGAACGGGAGATCGCCGTGGGCACGGTGATCGGCAGCAACCTATTCAACCTGCTGGCGGTGCTGGGGCTGACGGCAGTGACCGCACCCGCTCCCTTGTCGATTTCACCCAATGCACTGGACTTCGACCTGCCGGTGATGCTCGGCGTCGCCGCGCTGTGCCTGCCAGTATTCTATTCAGGCTACCGGGTAACCCGCGCCGAAGGCCTGGTATTCCTGTGTCTTTACCTGGCCTACGGCCTGCACGTGGTGACCTTCACCACCGGCCTGCCATTGGCCGGACGCCTCGAACAACTGATGCTGTTCTATGTAATGCCGGTGCTCGGGGTCGTGCTGCTTTACACGACGATCCGCGCCTGGCGCCGCCAACACTAAGGAAAACAACATGGCCGACACGAAACAGACGGGTGAACGTATTCGCCGCCAGGTGATGGGCGATGCGTTCGTCGATCGCGCCCTGGGCAACGCAACGGCGTTCACCCAACCGCTGCAGGACTTCGTCAACGAACATGCATGGGGCAGCGTCTGGGCCCGCGACGGGTTGCCGCTGAAGACCCGCAGCCTGATCACCCTGGCCACTCTGACCGCGCTCAAGTGCCCGCAGGAACTCAAGGGCCACGTACGTGGGGCGTTGAACAATGGCTGCACGGTCGAGGAGATTCGCGAGGCGTTGCTGCATTGCGCGGTGTATGCAGGGGTGCCGGCGGCGATCGATGCGTTTCGCGCGGCGCAGGAAGTGATCGACAGCTATCAGGCGAGTACCGCGGATTAAACGGCGAAACGCCAGAGGCTCATGGAGATCCCCTGGCGCCCGTCAAGACGACCTGCCTCAACCAACCGGCCGCAGGCCCTGGCTCATTCCGAACAGAAACAGTAAAAGATCATGATCTGGCTGAGCCTGCGCCTGGTCAGCCTTCACCACACGAGGCAACGGGCACTGCCCACCCTCCCCGGCCTTGCTGAACACCATGGGCCGCGGTTGCTCCCAGGCCGCCGCCGCTGCGGTAGTCACCGCTAACGCCGCAACCAGGAACAAAGCTCGAGCGATTTCTAGTTTCATTGCCCTAAACCTTTGACAGCGCTGCCAAACGCCATTTGGTAAAAGTAGAGCAAGGTTTGCCACTCCGCTTCACTGAACGACGAGTGGCGACGCAATTGACGCAGGTCGTTGTACGCCGCCCGCTGGCAACTGATGCGCCGACGGCATTTCTCCAAATCCAGCAATGCGACCTCCACCCGGGCCTGCTCGCCTTCGCCATATACCTTGACGAACACATGCTTGCCATACAGGCAACCATGCTGCCAATGGCCCAGGTGCATGCGCGCCAGATTGTCGGCCAGGTCCTTGAACATGCGCTCTTGCACTGCCTGTGGGTATCGCTCGCGAGCCCCCGAGGCATGCCAGGTGTCAAGATCGACAAAGCCGTCTAGGGCTTCACTGACCAGCAACGCACGCCACTGGTGATCGGCGTCACGCTCGGCACCTGCATAGACGATACGGGGTACCCGCACGCCCAGTTGCTCGAAACTGTGCAACGCATCAAGTTCGCGCAACACCGTGGGGCGCCCGAAGGGATGCAGAAGGCTGCGGTAGATATGCCCGACCTGGCGTTTCGCATACAGCATGTGGCCGTGGTCATCACTCAGTCGTTGCACGCCGCTCTCGCCGCCACGCCGCTGGTTGGGTTCCTCGACCCATTCCCCTTGCTGCTGCCAGTAAAAATCGAACTGTCTGGATTGATGCTGCGCTACCGCCATGACCCTTTACCCCTTGCGCAATACGTAAACTCGCCACATGGCATAGAACGGCAGAAAGTCGAGACGTTCCTGGATTCTGAAGCCAGCTGAGGAAAACTCTTCTTCCACTGTAGCCGCAGGTAACACAAATCGATTTTGGTAGCTGTCCTGCGCAGCCCGGAGGCTGCGCCGAGCCTCAAGCTTGCGCCGACGCCAAGCTTTGAAATTGCCGTCCACCCACAACGACAAAATCACACTATCACGGCTAACCCTTTGAAATTCAGAGAGAATTGTCTTTCGATGCGCGGGATCACCTATGTGATGGAACAGGCGCATGCAGAAAATGCTGTCCACCGCGTTGTCCGGCAGATCGATCGCAAAGGCGGAAGTCTGCAAGGGCCGTACCCGCTTGACGATCTCTGGCGGTTGTGCCGCACAGGCTGTCTCAATCATCGCGGCAGAATTATCTGCCCCGATGATGACCCGGTTGGCTTTTTCCGCCAGCAAAGGCCAGAACCGTCCTGCACCACAGGGCAGATCGAGCACCAGCCCCGGCTCGCCGGCAAGCGCCAGGGCTCGTCGCGCCAGTTGTTCGTCGCGCTGGTGGGAAAGGCGCCGAGCCAGGCCATCCTGGTGCTTGAGAAAATACTGACGAGCATGATCCCGGTCGTATTTTTCCGAGAATTCGAGTTTGATGGGGCTACGCATTGGGCATCTCCTGACTCCAGTGCGCCCACCTTATGCAGGCGGACGTTGGCGTCAGGTCATGCCTATGTGAAAAATCCGTAGGAAAAATCAGCAGGTGTTACCGGAAGTTAATCCGGATCCAATATCCCGTCGGGTCCCGGCGGCAGTGGGGCTCCCTGGCTCAGGTCGACCCGGAAACGGCAACCATGGGGCAGCGTTGTCGTCAGGGTCACGCGCCAGCCCTGGTCGTCACAGATGCGCTGCACCAGTGAAAGGCCCAGCCCCAACCCTTCGCCCCGACGCTCGTCGCCTCGCACGAAGGGCCGGAACATCGCTTCGCGCTGCTCCTCAGGGATTCCTACCCCACTATCTTCCACGCTGAAGCCATTGGCCTCCAGGCTGAGACGGATATAACCGCTATCGGTGTAGTGGGCGGCATTGCGCAACAGGTTGCCCATCACCGACTGCAGGAATGTAGCGTTGTACAGCACCGGGCTGGCGCTTACCCGGCCGTCGTAATACAGCGCCAGCCCCTTCTGTTCGATGGTGTCGCGCCAAACGCCGATCAAGTCGTCCCCTACCTCGCGCAGCGACGCCCGTGAGGCCACAGCGCCCTCGTCTCGCTGCGCCCTGGCGAGCATCAGGAAAGTCTTGACCAATTCGCGCATCTCCTCGGTCGCCCGGACGATACGCTCGACATGGCTGCGAGCACGGGGTTCGAGATTGGGGTTCTCCATCAACAGCTCGCACGAAGTGGCCAGGACCATCAGCGGCGTTCGCAGCTCGTGGCTGACATCACTGGTGAACAAGCGCTCACGGGTCAACGCATCACGCAGGCGGCCCAGGGTATCGTCGAAAGCGACGGCCAACTGGCCGACCTCGTCCGCCGCATAATCCGGTGCCAATGGCGGCGCCAATCCCAGCAACTGGTCACGGTGGCGGACCTGGCGCGCCAGACGGATCACCGGTGCCATCACACGTCGAGCCAGCAGCCAGCCGAGAATCACCGCAAGGGCCAGGCTGAGCACGAAACCGACCACGACAACGGCGAACAACACTCGCTCGCGCTCTTCGAAGTCGCTCTGATCCTGCAGCAGCACATAACGTCGGCCGTCAACGATCTCGACCATCGCGTGGTACGAGAGCTGATCACGAAATACCTCGTGAAAACCTGCATCCAGGTGACGCAGGTCCTTGGGTAGTTCGAAATCGTCGCGCCCGCCGCTGAAGTAGAACAACTGGTCGGGGCGCGGCCGGTGGCTCCAGTCGCTGACGCTGTCCATGCGCAGCAAGCGTTGCAGGTCGCCACCGAGCACAGAAGAGATCAACCGCTCTTCAACCAGGTGCACTGTGGCGACAATGCCGAAGGCAAAGGCCCCGGCCACCAGCGCGCTCATCAGCGCAAAGGCGATGATGATGCGCTGGGCAAGGCTCTGCTTAAACTCCATCACGGCCCTCGGCGAGGCGATAGCCGACGCCATGGACGGTATGTAGCAACGGTTTTTCGAAAGGCTTGTCAATCACCTGGCGCAGCTGGTGCACGTGGCTGCGCAGGCTGTCGCTGTCGGGGCAGTCATCGCCCCACAAGGCTTCTTCCAGTACTTCGCGGCGCAGTACATGGGGGCTCTTCTGCATGAGTACGGCCAGCAGTTTCAGACCGACAGGGTTGAGCTTGAGCAGACGGCCCTGGCGGGTCACCTCGAGGGTGTCGAGGTCGTAGGTCAGGTCAACCACCTGCAAGGTGCGCCGGCCGCCCCCCTGGGCACGGCGCAGCACTGCCTCGATGCGCGCGGCCAGCTCCGACAAAGCAAACGGCTTGAGCAGGTAGTCGTCTGCGCCCGAGCGGAAGCCTTGCAGGCGGTCGTCCAGCTGGTCGCGGGCGGTGAGCATGATCACCGGGGTGTCGCGGCGGGCATCCTCGCGCAGACGTTTGCACAGCGTGTAACCGTCGATGCCCGGCAGCATGATGTCGAGCACAATCAGGTCGTAGTGTTCGGTCGCGGCCAGGTGCAGGCCAGACAGGCCATCCTGGGCACAGTCGACGGTGTAGCCCTTCATGCCGAGGTAGTCGGCCAGGTTGGCCAGAATATCGCGGTTGTCTTCAACCAAAAGAATGCGCATCAAGATCTCCTTTGCGGCGCTTCGCCGGGCGCGGCAGGCGCAGCTTACGGCCATTGCGCGCATGGTGCCATGCCCTGAAGCTAAAACACCGGCCTTGACAGTTTTTTCACCGATCATTCACGGACACAGGATAGCGGCCCGAGGACAATGCACCGTCTCGTCCACCCTCTGGAGTCACCATGCAGGCTAGCGTCTCCCCTCGTCCCATCAACCCATGGCTTTACCTGGGCATCCCGTTTATCACTGTCGTGACCCTTGTTTTGCTGGAATGGACTTCGCTGGACATGGACCTTGCCAACCTGTTCTACGAACCGACCGCCGGCGGATTCATTGGCCGCCACAGCTATCTGCTGGAAAACATCCTGCATGACCGCGTCAAGCAGGGTGTGATCCTGTTCGGTCTGCTGGCATTGACCGGGTTCGCCCTGAGCTTCTTCTGGAACCGAGTGGCGGGCTGGCGCCGCGAGCTAGGCTGCCTGGTACTGGCGCTGGCGCTGTCGACGGCCTTCGTCACGCCACTTAAGAAGGTTACCCAGGTGCAGTGCCCCTGGAGCTTGACGCAGTTCGGTGGCAAGGAGACCTACAGCAAGTTGCTCGAAGCCCGTCCGGCCACCGACAAGCCTGGCCTGTGCTGGCCCGGTGGGCATGCGGCGACCGGGTTCTGCCTGTTCGGCCTGTTCTTCATGCTGCGTGACCGCAAGCCACGTCTGGCCCGGGTCGCGCTGGCAGTGGCCTTCGTCGCCGGGTCGGTGCTGTCGATCGGGCGGATGATGCAGGGCGCGCATTTCCTGTCACACAACGTGTGGACAGCGGTGTTCTGCTGGCTAATCGGGCTGGGGTCGTACTACCTGATTCTGTATCGCCACGCGACGACCAAGCTACCTGCTGTCGAGCGCAGCGCAGCCTGATCCCTGGCAGGGACAAGGAAAACGAAGAAGCCCCGGTTCTCACGAACCGGGGCTTCTTCTTGGTACCGGGGGGTAAGGCTGGCTTACATCATGCCGCCCATGCCACCCATGCCACCCATGTCAGGCATGCCAGCAGCTGGCTTGTCTTCCGGCAGGTCGGCAACCATGGCCTCGGTGGTGATCATCAGACCGCCGATCGAAGCTGCGGCTTGCAGGGCCGAACGGGTGACCTTGGCTGGGTCCAGGATGCCCATCTCGATCATGTCGCCGTACTCGCCGGTAGCGGCGTTGTAACCGTAGTTGCCCGAACCTTGCTTGACCTTGTCAGCGACAACACTTGGCTCGTCGCCGGCGTTGGCAGTGATCTGGCGAAGCGGCGCTTCGACTGCGCGACGCAGCAGGGCAATACCGACGTTCTGGTCTTCGTTGTCACCTTTGAGGTCAACGATGGCCGCCAGGGCGCGAACCAGGGCAACACCGCCGCCAGGCACCACGCCTTCTTCAACGGCTGCACGGGTAGCGTGCAGGGCGTCTTCAACGCGAGCCTTCTTCTCTTTCATCTCGACTTCGGTGCCTGCACCGACCTTGATCACGGCAACACCGCCAGCCAGCTTGGCCAGACGCTCTTGCAACTTCTCACGGTCGTAGTCCGAGGTAGTGTCGGCAACCTGGGCACGGATCTGGGTAACGCGCGCCTGGATGTCGGACTCTTCGCCAGCACCGTCGATGATGGTGGTGTTTTCCTTGGAAAGGATGACGCGCTTGGCGTTACCCAGGTGCTCCAGGGTGGCGGTTTCCAGGGACAGGCCGATCTCTTCGGAAATCACGGTGCCGCCAGTCAGGACAGCGATGTCCTGCAGCATTGCCTTGCGGCGATCGCCGAAGCCTGGTGCCTTGACTGCGGCGACCTTGACGATGCCACGCATGTTGTTGACCACCAGGGTAGCCAGGGCCTCACCCTCGACGTCCTCGGCAACGATCAGCAGCGGACGACCGGCTTTGGCTACAGCTTCCAGTACCGGCAGCAGCTCACGGATATTGGAGATCTTTTTGTCGACCAGCAGCAGCAGCGCGCCTTCAAGCTCAGCCACCATGGTATCCGGCTTGTTGACGAAGTACGGCGACAGGTAGCCACGGTCGAACTGCATGCCTTCGACGACAGACAGTTCGTTTTCCAGGCCCGAGCCTTCCTCAACGGTGATCACGCCTTCTTTACCGACTTTTTCCATGGCTTCGGCGATGATTTCACCGATGGAGTTGTCGGAGTTGGCGGAGATGGTACCTACCTGGGCGATGGCCTTGGAGTCGGCGCATGGCTTGGACAGGTTCTTCAGCTCGGCGACAACGGCAGCGGTGGCCTTGTCGATGCCGCGCTTGAGGTCCATCGGGTTCATGCCGGCAGCGACGGCCTTCAGGCCTTCGTTGACGATGGCCTGAGCCAGAACGGTGGCGGTGGTGGTGCCGTCACCGGCAGCGTCATTGGCCTTGGAAGCAACTTCCTTGACCAACTGGGCGCCCATGTTCTCGAAGGCGTCTTTCAGCTCGATTTCTTTGGCGACGGAAACACCGTCCTTGGTGATGGTCGGCGCGCCGAAGCTCTTGGCCAGAACCACGTTACGGCCTTTCGGGCCCAGGGTCGCTTTTACCGCGTCAGCCAGAACGTTGACACCAACCAGCATTTTCTTACGAGCGGAATCGCCGAATTTTACGTCTTTAGCAGCCATGATCGTTTAATCCTTGGAATTCTTTGGAGTAACGGGAAGTCGGGGAAATCAGCCTTCGATGACGGCGAGGATTTCGTTCTCGGCCATGACCAGCAGGTCTTCGCCATCGACTTTCACGGTGTTGCTGCCCGAGTAAGGGCCGAAAACCACTTTGTCACCCACTTTCACGGCCAGCGCACGTACTTCGCCGTTGTCCAGGATGCGACCGGTACCTACCGCAACGACTTCACCGCGGTTTGGTTTTTCAGCGGCCGAACCCGGCAGGACGATACCGCCAGCGGTTTTCGATTCTTCTTCGCTGCGACGGATGACGACGCGGTCATGCAGAGGACGAAGCTTCATTGTCGATCTCTCCCAAATTGTGGTTTTCATCGGCCGGTGCCAGCACCGGCGGGTTGATTCGATCCGGCGTTGCCGGGGATGGCCCGCAAATGGCGAACCACCTGTGTCATGTCTGGTGTTGCCACCAGAAACCTTGCGGTGACCACATACATGAGGCCGCCAAAATCGATTACAAGGCTTGAGAGGAAAAATTTTCAGCCCCCCATCGCAAAAGCGGGCCTGCCTCGCGACAGCTTCAGCCATCGCGGGGCAAGCCCGCTCCTGCAACACACCCTGGGTATTATTTATCGCGTCGCTCGTACTCGCCCTCGATCACATTCGGACGATGCCCGCCATCGCGGGGCTGGGCCTGGAGCGGATCGTCCTGGAACGCCCGCTGGCGCAGGGCCTGCTCTTCGGCGCGGCGACGCAGCCGACCGACCACCAGGCGTCGAGTGAACGGCAGCAGGCACAGCAGGCCCAGCAAGTCACTGATGAAGCCCGGCAGCAGCAACAGGCCACCACCGACGGTGAGCATCAAGCCCTGGAACATGTCCTCGGCTGGCAGTTCGCCGCGCTGCAGGCTCTCCCGGGCACGCAGGGCGGTGGCCAGGCCAGCAACGCGCATCACCAGCACCCCAAGGGCGGAACCGGCGATGATCAGCAGCAGCGCCGGGAAGAAACCGATTGCCGCACTGACCTTGACGAAGACGAACAGCTCCAGCACGGGGAAAAGCAGTAACAGCAATAGAAAAGCACGCATCAAGGGTTCCTCGACGGAAGAGAATCTTCCTGTAAGACCATCAGATGGATGCCTCGACGCAGGTTTTCAACCCTCGCCTTGCGACGAACCGGGCCATACATCCGCACGAGCCAGCGAAACCAAGGCCTCGCGAACTTGTGTCGGGGTGTTGCAAGTAGTGGGGAAAGGCAACCAGTAGATGCCCTGGCCTATACGCAAGTGCATGCCCTCGCTGTCGATACCAACCATGTGTGCCGAACGCGGTAGCCCTGACAGTTTTGCATAGTGGTCAATAGCATTGGCATGGTCGTCATTCATATGCTCGATCATGCTTTGTTCGGCTTGGCCCGCAAAGGGATTGGCCAGCGTCACCTGATCTAGCCAGTGGATCGCGCCGAAACCACCGATGTAGCGGTGGCGTACTGGCTCAAGCACCCAGAAGTCGAAATCGTGAGCCTTATGGTAGTTCGCAGATTCGGGGAAATACCGGTAGTAGCGACTCGCAGCAGCCTCGATAGCGGCATCGTCAGTGAGTTTGCGGGCCTCGGCCATTACCGTCAGCCGCCCGACTGCCTGGACATCCTCGGCGTCGCGCTCACCCACCAACAGCGAGCATTTGGGATCCCGCTGCAGGTTATGGGTATGCTGGGCGATGCGGCTGATGAGGATCAGCGGATGACCGTCGGCGTCGAGGCAATACGGCACCACCGAGCCGAATGGGAACCCTGGCATCGATTTGGAATGCGTGGAGAGGACACCGCGGTATTCCTTGAGCAGCAGTTCCCGGGCGGGGCGAAGGGCGTTGGTACTCACTGGAGAGGCTCCTGAAAAAATCAGCTGCAAGCTATAAGCTACAAGCGACAAGAAAAAGCAAGGCGGCACCGTCCGTTGAGACCGCACACACGACGCTTGCTTGCCGTTTGTAGCTTACTGCTAACGCCTGTTTTTACCAGGTAACGCCGAATCCGGCGGTATAGCGGGTTTTGTCCAGATCGCTGTCGCGGGTGCCCTTGATCAGGTCCTTTTCGGCCTTGAGGTTGAGCGAGGCCCACTCCGTGACTTTGTAACGCAGCCCCATCTCGGCATCCAGCGAGTAGTCGGCGACGCCGCCCAGCGGCTTGCCAAACTCGCCATTGGTGAAAAACTCGACTTTTTTGCCGATCAGGTAGCGGTTGTAGTCCCATTTCACCGCGGCGGAATAGAAATTGTCCTTGCCGCCATCGCGGTACTCGAAGTCCGTGCGGTTGATCAGCGAACCCAGCGAGAACGCGCCGAGTTCGTCGTCCCAGAACTGATAACCCGGGCCGGTACCGACGGTGCGCTGGCGGGCCAGATCCTCGATATGGTCACGCTTGTATTCCAGGCGCCCCTGCCAGAACCACTTCTCGGTGATGAAACGGTCGAGCGCGTACTCGGCGCTCCAGTTATTGGTGGTGGTGACATCGTCCTTGGTCTCGCGGTTGTACTCGCCCTCGGCGTTGTGCCGCCAACGGCCATGACGGGCGGTGGTCTTGAAGCTGACGTCATAGTCGTCGGTGTTGTTCTCGGCGCGCTTGTAGTCCATCGCCACATCGACGTTGCCCTTCCACAGGAAGTCTTCGACCACGGGGCGCGGCTTCATGATCTGCTCGATGCTGGCCAGCTCCACGGTCTTTGGCGCCTCGCCATTGGCCAGAGTCACCTTGCCGGGTTCAGCGGCTTTCAGCGACTTGGCCTTCTCGCCGCTGTACGCATCTTGCTTGACCAGCAGTTCCTGATCGCTTTCCAGCGTCTTCACCTGTTTCCAATCCAAGGCGATCGAACCGCCATAGGGGGTTTCCAGCAGCAGCTTGCCGCCATCGAAGACCTTGATCTTGCCGCTCAGGCGGTCACCGTTCTTCATCCACACGGTGTCAGCGAGCACGGGCGTACAAAGGGATGCAGCGATGAAACACAGCAGGGTTCTAGAAGACATAAGCGCAATATGGGTTCGATTCGACGAAAAAGCCGGGCATTATCCAGATACCGACAACCTGAGCAAGGACAGACCCAGACCATGCCGATGAGTTCCACTCGCATTTGCCGCGACCTTCTGTCCGGTTTCATCTGCAGGACAGGGATCTCCTGATGTGCGCCCTCGATCCAGCTGCGGCGCAAGATGCAGATGCCCGACGAATGGCGCTGTATTCTGTACTCGGCCAGGTACCGGAGGGAAAAGTCGTCAGCTACGGGCAACTGGCCGAGCTTGCAGGCCTTGGCCGCGCGGCGCGGTGGGTGGGGCGCACACTTTCGCAGCTACCGCAGGACACTCGCCTGCCCTGGCACCGGGTGCTGGGCGCGGGTGGCAGGCTGAGCCTGGCCCTGGGCACGCCCTCGGGCGACGAACAACGCGTCCGGCTACGCGCAGAAGGCGTGAATGTGGCTAATAATCGTGTGGATATGGCGCGCCATGGCTGGCGTCCGATGGAGCACAGCGGTTAGAGTGCGCGCTTTGTTTTCGCAAACCTTGAGGCAGATGTTGGCCCATGCCCCGTAAAACCTGGCGCGCTGCGCTCGCTGCCTATGCCAGCCCGTCAACTTTGGTGCTTTTGCTGCTCGGATTCGCCGCCGGCCTACCGTACATGCTGGTGTTCTCGACGCTTTCTGTATGGTTGCGCGAGGCCGGCGTGGCCCGCGAGACTATTGGCTACGCCAGCCTGATCGGCCTCGCCTACGCCTTCAAATGGGTCTGGTCGCCGCTGCTCGACCAGTGGCGCCTGCCACTGCTCGGCGGCATGGGCCGGCGCCGTTCGTGGCTGCTGCTGTCGCAGGTCCTGGTGGTGCTAGGGCTGGTCGGCATGGGCTTCTGCGATCCGCAGAAACACTTGTCGTGGCTTGTCGCCCTGGCAGTGCTGGTGGCCTTCGCCTCGGCCACCCAGGACATCGCCGTCGACGCCTACCGCCTGGAGATTGCCGACGACCAGCGCCAGGCCGCCCTGGCCGCCAGCTACATGGCCGGCTACCGGGTCGCCGCACTGCTGGCCACTGCCGGTGCGCTGTTCTTCGCCGAGTGGTTCGGCTCCACCGGTTTCAGCTACTTGCACGAAGCCTGGACCGGCACCTACGTGCTGTTCGGCGTGCTGATGCTGCCCGCCGTGTTCACCACCCTGGTGATGCGTGAGCCGCCGGTCCCCCTGCGCACCCAGCTGTCGGCCGCGCGCTATGGCTTGATGCACCAGCTGGCGTCGGTGTTCGTACTGATCATCCTGCTGGTCTCGGTGCCGGCAAGTTTCACCCAGATGTTCAACACCGATTGGGGCAGCGTGGCGTTCGGCGACGCGACCATGCTCGACCTGCTGCTCGAAGATCGGGCCTTCCTACGCCTGATCCTCTATGTGCTGCTGACCTGGGCCTGCCTGTCATCCCTTGGCCGTCGCGGCCTGGCGCCGGTACTCACGCCGGTCAACGACTTCATCGTGCGCTATCGTTGGCAGGCGCTGCTGTTGCTTGGGCTGATCGCCACCTACCGCATGTCCGATACGGTGATGGGCGTGATGGCCAACGTGTTCTACATCGACATGGGCTTCACCAAGGACCAGATTGCCAGCGTCAGCAAGATCTTCGGCCTGATCATGACCCTGGTCGGCGCCGGCGCCGGGGGCCTGCTGATCGTGCGCTTCGGCATCCTGCCGATCCTGTTCATCGGCGGCGCGGCCTCGGCAGCCACCAATATCCTGTTCCTGATGCTGGCCGACATGGGCCCGAACCTGGAAATGCTGGTGGTCACCATCTCGCTGGACAACTTCAGTTCGGGGCTTGCCACCTCGGCCTTCGTCGCCTACCTGTCGAGCCTGACCAACCTGAAGTTCTCGGCCACCCAGTACGCCCTGCTCAGCTCGATCATGCTATTGCTGCCACGCCTGATCGGCGGCTATTCCGGGGTCATGGTGGAAAAGTTCGGCTATCACGACTTCTTCCTGGTCACCGCGCTGCTGGGTGTGCCGACGCTGGTGCTGATCGCGCTGCACTGGCGCCAGGAAGTCGGTCGGGGAAAGCCGGCGCCGGTGGAGAGCCCGGCGGCTGAACAACACTAGGCCTTCACTGGCCTCATCGCGGGGCAAGCCCGCTCCCACGTATTCAGTCTGAGGACTGCGTGGGAGCGGGCCTGCCCCGCGATGTTTCTACTGTGTCGCAGTTCCGTCCCCCGAACGCCCGCCTACCACGAACCACAAGGGCCACAGCGCAAGCGCGCCCGCCACGCCCGCAGCCAGGGCAAAGTGCATCAGGCTGGCACCGCCCCCCAGCATCGCCAACACCGCACCGCCCAATCCCAGCAAAGCGATGGTGATCATGCCCAGCATCGCCGACACCAGGCCCTTGCTCTGCTCACTGGAGAACAGCGTCATGCGGTACAGCACCGCGTTGGCCACGCCCAACCCCAAGGCGTACAGCGACATGCCGGAAACCACGCTGGTCACCGTTGGCCAGAGCCAGGTTGCCAGGGCCATCAGCGACAAGCCAGCCAGGTAAGGCCACAGAGCGCCACGCACCAAGGCCGGCAGCGGGTAGCGATCGGCGATACGGTTGATGATAAGGTTACCCAGGATCAGCCCGCCGAACACCGGCAATTGCCAAAGCGCGTATTCCATCGTGCTCAGGCCTTCATCATGGATCAGCAGCACAGGTGACAGGCCGATCCAGCCAATAAGAGGCAAACCTACCAGTCCCAGCGCCGCGCTACCGGCCACGAAACGACGATTGCCCAGCAACTGGCCATAACCTGCCAGCAATGGCAGCAGATGAATGGGCGTGAACGGCAGGCACGAGCCGTCGCGGCGCTCCACCCCCAGAGTTTCCGGCATCAGCCGGTAGAGCAGCAGCCAGCACAGCACCGCGCCGCCGGCGAAGGCCACGAACAGCCACCGCCAGTCCAGCCACTGCAGCATCAGGGTGCCCACCAGTGGGCCAAGCAACGGCGACAGCAGCGCGATGTTGGCCAGCAGCGCCATCATGCGCACCGCGTCGGCCTCGCTGAATGCCTCGTTGAGCGCCGGGTAGCTGACTGTGACGACGAAACCCAGGCCGATGCCCTGCAACAGCCGCAGCAGGTTGAACACACCGATATCCTGGGCCCAGAAGGTTGCCAGGCACGCCCCCCCGAAGAACACACAGCCCGCCAGCAACAGCGGGCGCCGGCCATAGCGGTCGGCCAACGGGCCGATCAGCCATTGCAGCAGCACGCCACCCAGCAGGTAGAGGTTGAGGGCATGGGGAATGTATTCGGGGCTGGCCTGGAGATCGCCGACCACGACCGGCATGGCGGGCATGACCGCGTCGCTCGCCAGATAGGTCAATAGTTCGAACAGCGCCAGGGTGAGGCCGAACAGCAGGGCGCGCAGGGGAGTGATATACAGCAGAGGTTTCATGGCGGACATCGGATTGGCAGGCAAGATCAGGGTGTATGCCAGATATGGCAGCGCCTGGCTGTGAACAAGTGTAAAAAACAGGGCCGCTTCGCGCCCCATCGCCGGCAAGCCGGCTCCCACAGGTTGACTGTTGACCCTGTGGGAGCCGGCTTGCCGGCGATGGGGCGCGAAGCGGCCCCGATTTCGCGGACGCTTATGTTACGCCACGGTCTCCTGCACCACGCGAATCACTCGCTGTGGAAAGGGAATGTCGATGCCTTCGGCCTTGAGCCGATCACGGGCATGTTCGTTGAGCATGAACATCACGTCCCAATAGTCGGCGGTCTTGGTCCAGATGCGCAGCGACACGGTGATCGAACTGTCGCCCAGGGTCGAAATCACCGCCTGCGGCGCCGGGTCCTGCAGTACACGCGGATCCTGGGCCAGCTCCAGCAGTACATTGCGAGCCTTCTGCAGGTCGGCGTCGTAATCCACCCCCACGTCGAACACCACCTTACGGGTCGGCTGGCGGTTGGTGTTGGTGATGATGCCGTTGGACAGGCTGCCGTTGGGCATGATCACGGTCTTGTTGTCGCCAGTGCGCAGCACGGTGTGGAAGATCTGGATGCTGTCCACGGTACCGCTGACCCCTTGGGCCTCGATCCAGTCACCGATACGGAAGGGGCGGAACATCAGGATCAACACGCCGCCGGCGAAGTTGGCCAGGCTGCCTTGCAAGGCCAGGCCGATAGCCAGGCCGGCGGCACCGATGGCGGCGACGAACGAGGTGGTCTCGATACCGATCATCGACGCCACGCTGACCATCAGCAGCACTTTCAACACGATATTGGCCAGGGTGCTGATGAAGCCCTGCAGTGCGGCGTCGGCGCGCAGGCCCACCAGCTTGCCGAGACGGGCGCTGAGTTTGTTGATGATCCACCAGCCGATGGCCAGCGTCAGCAGCGCCAGCAACAGGCGGCTGCCGTACTCCATGATCAAGGGAACCCAGGTCTGCGATTGGCGAACAAGCTGATCGACTTCAGCGTTCAAATCCATGTTTATCTCCTGATGCCGAACGGCAAGTACACAGTGAAGCGGGCAGCGCAAAGCCAGCGGCCCTGACCCCGATGGACATCAATGCGCCATCAAGGTTCCGGGCCGCTGTACGATCAGTCGCGGAAGTTGTTGAACTGCAGCGGCATGTCGAATTCCTTGGTGCGCAGCAAGGCAATGGCCTCCTGCAGGTCATCGCGCTTCTTGCCGGTGACGCGAACCTGCTCGCCCTGGATGGCGGCCTGGACCTTGAGCTTGCCGTCCTTGATGGTGGCAACGATCTTCTTGGCCAGGTCCTTGTCGATGCCTTCGCGGAACTTGGCTTCCTGCTTCTTCTCCTTGCCCGAAGCGTAGGGATCCTTGGTTTCCAGGCATTTGACGTCGATCTTGCGCTTGACCAGTGCCAGGCGCAGGATTTCCAGCATGGCCTCGAGCTGGAACTCCTCCTCGGCGGTCAGCAGCACGGTCTGCTCCTTGTCCTTAAACTCGAAGGTGCCCTTGCCCTTCAAGTCGTAGCGACGGTCGAGGTCCTTGATGGCGTTGTCGACAGCGTTCTGCACTTCGTGCTTGTCCAGTTCCGATACCACGTCGAACGAAGGCATGGTTGATCTCCAGAAAAAAAAGCGCGCTCGGCCTGAAGATGGAGCGCGTCGGGTTTGATGGTTAAAATGCGGACTCATTATAACGGGTTGCGAAACGCAGATGAGCAGCACCTGGCATATTCTCGGCGCCGGCAGCCTCGGCAGCCTCTGGGCCTGCCGCCTGGCCCGCTCGGGCAAGGCAGTCCGCCTTATCCTGCGCGGCCAGCAGCGCCTGGCCGCCTATGAACGCAAGGGCGGGCTGACCCTGATGGAGCAGGATGTCCAGCACCACTATGCGATCCCCGCGGAGAGCTTCGACGCGCCCGGCCCGATCCATCGCCTGCTGGTCGCCTGCAAGGCCTATGACGCCGCGCCTGCCGTGGCGCGCCTGGCCCCCAGGCTGGCCCATGGCGCCGAGCTGATACTGCTGCAGAACGGCCTGGGCAGCCAGGACGAGGTCGCCGAGCAGGTGCCCCACGCCCGCTGCATCTTCGCCTCCAGCACCGAGGGCGCGTTCCGCGAAGCCGACTGGCAGGTTCGCTTTGCCGGCCACGGATTCAACTGGCTGGGTGATCCGGCCAGCCCGGGCATGCCGACCTGGTTCGACGACCTGCACGAGGCCGGCATACCGGCCGAGTGGGCGCTCGACATCCCTGCTCGCCTGTGGCGCAAACTGGCGCTCAACTGTGCGATCAACCCACTGACGGTACTGCACGACTGCCAGAATGGCGGCCTGCTCGGGCACCTGACCGAAGTCGACCCGCTGTGCGACGAACTGGTCAACCTGCTGCATCGTTGCGGCCAGCCCGAAGCGGCCAGCGACCTGCACGAGGAAGTACAGCGAGTGATCCTGGCCACCGCGGCCAACTATTCTTCCATGTACCAGGATGTCCGCCATGGCCGGCGCACCGAGGTCCACTACCTGCTCGGCCACGCCTGTCGTGCCGCCGGCAGACACGGCCTGGCAGTGCCGCAACTGGAACACCTGCACCGACGCCTTGTCGATAACCTGCAGGCCCGCGGCCTGCGCAGCGACTGATCCTGCCCATTCATCGGAAACGGACACACTCAGACCCATGACCCTGCGTCAACGCCTGGAAAACCTCCCGGTCGGGCAGAAACTGCTGGCGGCCCTGCTGGTGCTGCTGGTGACCATTCTGCTGGTGGCTAACCTGGCATTCATCAGCGCCGCCTACTGGATCACCCAGGAGAGTATGGCCCCCCAGGCCCTGCAGACCATCGGCAAGCTGGTGTCCAATCCGCAGTTGTCGGCCCGCGCCGGCGACACACCGGAGACCGCCAGCGCGCTGCTCAAGGAACTCGACAGCTATGCCCCCCTGCGTGCCGCGGCGATCTATGGCGGCGATGGCCGCCTGCTGGCGCAACTACAGCATGGCGACCCGCTGACCCTGCCCAAGCGCTACCGCAACATCGATGGCTGGCGCCTGATGGAGTTTCGCAGTACTCAGCTGATCCGCCTGCCGCGCAGCGCCGCCCCACCCGCACATCTGCTGCTGGTGGCCAGCAGCGAGTTGCCCACCGCGTTCTACACCGGCACCCTCTCCGCCAGCCTGGCGATCCTGGTTTTCAGCGTGCTGCTGTGGCTAGTCATCGCTCGGCAGATCAAACGCCTGATCACACTGCCGATCAACCGCCTCGAAGAGCTGACCCGCCAGGTCACCCGTGAGGAGAGCTATGCCCTGCGCGCCCAGCGCGGCAATGACGACGAGATCGGCGGCCTGGCTGAAGCGTTCAACACCATGCTGTCGCGCATTGAAGCCCGTGAACAGCAACTCAAACGCACCCGGGACGAATTCCAAAACGCCTACGACCAGGCCCAGGGCTTGGCTGAGGAAACCCGCCACACCAACCGCAAGTTGGAGCTGGAAGTCCAGGTCCGCAGCAAGATCGAGAAAAAGCTCACCGGTTTCCAGAACTACCTCAACAGCATCATCGACTCAATGCCCTCGGCGCTGATCGCCCTCGATGAACAGCTCTACGTCACCCAGTGGAACCACGAGGCCACGGTACTCTCCGGGACACCGCTGGACGAAGCGCTGAACCAACCGATCTTCCTCGCCTTCGAGCCGCTCAAGCCGTTCCTGCCGCAGCTCAAGGAAAGCGTGGAGAAACACCGGGTGGCCAAGATCGAGCGGGTCACCTGGCCAAAGGGCGAGGACTTGCGTCACTACGCGCTGACCTTCTACCCGCTGATGGGCGGTGGCGGACGCGGCGTGGTGATCCGTATCGACGACATCACCCAGCGTCTATCGCTGGAAGAAATGATGGTGCAATCCGAGAAAATGCTCTCTGTCGGCGGCCTGGCGGCCGGCATGGCACACGAGATCAACAACCCGCTGGGCGCGATCCTGCACAACGTGCAGAACATCCGCCGCCGTCTGTCGCCGGACCTGCCGCGCAATCAGGAGCAGGCCAACGAGCTGGGCATCGACCTGCCGACCATCAATCGCTACCTGGCCAGCCGCGAGGTGCCACAGTTGCTCGACGGCATCCAGCAAGCCGGCGCGCGGGCCGCGAAGATCGTCACTCATATGCTCAGTTTCAGCCGCCGCAGCAACCGCCAGCTAGTCCCTTGCGACCTGCCGGCGTTGATCGACCAGGCGGTGGAGATTGCCGGCAATGACTTCGACCTGGCCATCGGCTTCGACTTCAAGGGACAGGCCATCGTCCGCCAGTTCGACCCACAGCTGGGGCCGGTGCCCTGCACCGCCAACGAACTGGAGCAGGTGCTGCTGAACCTGCTGAAGAATGCCGCCCAGGCCATCCACCAGCGCCCGCAACCCAGCGAGCCTGGGCGTATCACCTTGCGCACCAGGCTCAACCCGCCCTGGGCGGAAATCCAGGTCGAGGACAACGGCGTCGGCATGCCCGAGACGGTGCGCAAGCGCACCTTCGAGCCATTCTTTACCACCAAGGAGATCGGCCAGGGCACCGGCCTGGGCCTGTCGGTGTCGTATTTCATCATCACCAACAACCACAAGGGGCAGATGGAAGTGCAGTCCACCCCCGGCCAGGGTACCTGCTTCACCCTGCGCCTGCCCCTGAACCAGGCCCAACCGGCCCCCCTGAACACGGAGACATGACATGGGCTATCGCCTGTCGAAGATCTATACCCGCACCGGCGACAAAGGTGAAACCGGCCTGGGCGACGGGCGCCGGGTGCCCAAGGACCATCCGCGCGTCGAGGCGATCGGCGAGGTCGACAGCCTCAACAGCCAGCTCGGCGTGTTGCTGGCGGGTCTGGCCGAGGCAGGGCTGAGCGAGCTGATCGAGGTGCTGGCGCCTTGTCAGCATCGGCTGTTCGACCTGGGGGGCGAGTTGGCGATGCCCACTTACCAGGCGCTGAACAGCGTTGAAGTGGAGCGCCTGGAGGCTGCGATAGACCGCTGGAACGACGAGTTGGGGCCACTGAAGAACTTCATCCTCCCCGGAGGCTCGATGCTGGTGGCCCAGGCCCATGTATGTCGCAGCGCGGCACGCGCAGCTGAACGACGCTGCCAGCAGTTGAACACGCTGGAGCCGCTGGAGGGAGTGGGGCTGGCCTACATCAACCGGCTGTCGGACCTGCTGTTTGTCGCAGCACGGATCATTGGACGACGCCAAGGTGTCGACGAAGTGCTGTGGCAGGCGGCCGAGAAGCCCGTCTGAAAGCATCGCGGGGCAAGTCGGAGCGGCGCTGCGGCGCCCCGACTTGCCCCGCGATTGGCGGATGACTCAAGCCCCAGGCCAGAACGCCCGAATCCCCGCCACGCCCTGGGCACCGGCATCCCACGCCTGCTCCCGCTCACCCGGCCCCACCCCACCCAGCAGAAACACCGGATGGCTGATCCCGGCGATCAAGCGCTGTGCCTCATCCCAACCCAACGGCTCAGCCTCAGGATGAGTCTGCGTCGCCTGCACCGGCGACAGGGTGACGAAGTCCACCCCCATCTGCTCGGCCAATGCCAGCTCCTCGGCACTGTGGCAGGACGCCGCCAGCCAGCGCTCCTTCGGGAACGGCCGGCCCTTGGCCGCGTACTTGCGCAACTGCGCGGCGGTCAGGTGCCAGCCGGCAGACGGGAAGTCGCCGAGCCATTCAAGCGGCCCCTTGAGCATCAGTTGCGCCTTGCCTGCGCACAGGCCAACCGCGTCGACCGCCACATCGCGGTACTTGGGGTCGTACATGTCCGGTGCCCGTAGCTGGATCAGCCTGATACCGCTGGCCACGGCCTTCTGGATACCTTTGAGCAACTCGGGCACTTCCAGACCGTCCGGGGTGATCAGGTATTGATCAGGTAAACGCGCGGCGGCGACGATCGGCTTGTTCGCCTCGGGGAACGCATACTGCCCCAGGTCACGCGGAGCCACCCACGCCAAAGGCTGCCCTTCTGCCCCATGTGGCTCACCGGTAAAGCCATCCACCTCGCGCACA
Organism: Pseudomonas soli; assembly: GCF_021283165.2. Lineage (NCBI taxonomy): Bacteria > Pseudomonadati > Pseudomonadota > Gammaproteobacteria > Pseudomonadales > Pseudomonadaceae > Pseudomonas > Pseudomonas soli. The sequence goes on along the minus strand of NZ_CP128543.1, from coordinate 1,029,256 downwards.
TCGAGCAACACCTGCTTGTCCGGGTAATCGTGGCTGACCTTGATCAGCGGGCGTGAACCCGTGACCTCGATGCCCAGCTCCTCGCGCAGCTCACGGGCCAGCGCCGCTTCGACGCTCTCCCCCGCTTCCACCTTGCCGCCGGGGAACTCCCACAAGCCGCCTTGGTGCTGAGTATCCGCACGACGGGCGATCAGGATGCGACCATCGGCACCGCGGATGACCGCGGCCACTACATGAATCCGTTTCACCCTTCACGCTCCGCCAGGCCCGCCCGCTGCCAGGCCTGGAAGGCCGGCCACTGGTAGATGGTTTCGATGTAGGCGGCGGCCTCGGCCGGCACCTCGACGCGGTAGGTGCGCAGGCGCACGGCCACCGGGGCGAAGAAGGCATCGGCCAGGGTCGGCCGGCCAAACAGGAACGGGCCGCTATCCTTGGCCACCAGGCGGCACTCGGACCACAGGGCGACGATGCGGTCGATGTCGACCTGCACATCCAGCGGCACGCTTTCCAGCGCCTGGTCGCGGGACAGGTCGAACGGCATGGCGCCGCGCAGGGCGAAGAAGCCGCTGTGCATCTGGGCACAGGCCGAACGGGCCTGGGCACGGGCGGCGATGTCCTCAGGCCACAGGCGAGCCTCAGGGTGGCGTTCGTTGAGGTATTCGGCGATGGCCAGGGAGTCGGCGATCACACCATGCTCGCTCTGGAGCAGCGGCACCTTGGCGGTGGCCGAGAAGGCCAGCAGGCGCTGGCGGGTGTCGGGCTGGTTGAGCTTGACCAGGGTTTCTTCGTAGGGGGTGCCAGCCAGCTCAAGAGCCAGGGCGCCGCGTAGCGACCAGGAGGAATACAGCTTGTCGCCGATGATCAGGTGATAGCTCATGGTTCGGCTCCATAAAATTCGGGATATTGGGGCTGCTGTGCAGCCCCTGTGACATCAGGTGCGGTATTCGGCGTTGATCTTCACGTACTCGTGGGACAGGTCGGTGGTCCAGATGGTTTCGCTGCACTGGCCACGGCCGAGGTCGATACGGATGGTGATCTCTTCCTGGGCCATCACCGCCGAGCCTTGCGCCTCGGTGTAGCTCGGGCTGCGCCCGCCTTTGCTGGCGATGCACACGCTGTCCAGATACACGTCGATCAGGCTGACATCCAGCTCGGGCACGCCGGCGCGACCGACAGCTGCGAGAATGCGGCCCCAGTTGGGGTCGGAGGCGAACAGCGCGGTCTTGATCAACGGCGAGTGAGCCACGGCGTAGCCGACGTCCAGGCACTCCTGGTGGTTGCCACCACCGTTGACCTGCACGGTGACGAACTTGGTGGCGCCTTCGCCGTCACGGACGATAGCCTGCGCCACCTCCATGCACACTTCGAACACCGCTTGCTTCAGTGCTTCGAACAGCGCGCCGCTGGCTTCGGTCACTTCCGGCACATCGGCCTTGCCGGTGGCGATCAGCATGCAGCAGTCGTTGGTCGAGGTGTCGCCGTCGATGGTGATGCGGTTGAACGACTTGTTGGCGCCGTCGAGCATCAGGTCCTTCAACACCGCCGGGGCGACCTTGGCGTCGGTGGCGATGTAGCCGAGCATGGTGGCCATGTTCGGGCGGATCATCCCCGCGCCCTTGCTGATGCCTGTGACGGTGATGGTCTTGCCGTCGAACTGGAACTGACGGCTGGCGCCCTTGGGCAGGGTGTCAGTGGTCATGATGCCGGTGGCGGCTTCGGCCCAGTTGTTTTCCGACAGATTGTCCAGGGCGGCCTGCAGCGCGCCTTCGATCTTCTCGACCGGCAGCGGCTCGCCGATCACACCGGTGGAGAACGGCAGGACCGACTCGGCCGGCACGCCGGCCAGTTCGGCCAGCCTGGCGCAGGTGCGCTCGGCGGCGGCCAGGCCCGGGGCGCCGGTGCCGGCGTTGGCGTTGCCGGTGTTGGTCAGCAGGTAACGCACGGTGCCCTGCACGCGCTGCTTGGAGAGGATCACCGGTGCCGCGCAGAAGGCGTTGAGGGTGAACACGCCGGCGACGCTGGAGCCTTCGGCGCAGCGCATCACCACCACATCCTTGCGCCCCGGGCGCTTGATGCCCGCCGAGGCGATACCGAGTTCGAAACCGGGAACCGGGTGCAGGGTGGGCAGGGGACCAAGACCAACAGCCATTAGAGCGCTCCTAGATAAATCGGTTGAGAACAAAAAGCGGGGCCGCAAAGCGGCCCCGGATGTGTCACGTTACTGCAGGTGGTTCAGATCATTCAATCTGACCATGGCAATGCTTGAATTTCTTGCCCGAGCCACACCAGCAAGGCTCGTTGCGACCGAGCTTCATGTCGTTGCGCACAGGGGCCGATGCGACGGCGACTTCAGCGCCCTCCTCGGCCAGTTGCTCGCCTTCCAGGCCAGGTGCGGCGGCATGCTGGAACTGCATGCGGCTGGCCAGTTCCTCGGCCTCGCGGCGCAGACGGGCTTCTTCCTCGACCGGGTCTTCGCGACGGACCTGAACGTGCGACAGCACGCGGATGGTGTCGCGCTTGATCGACTCGAGCAGCTCCTGGAACAGGGTGAAGGATTCGCGCTTGTACTCCTGCTTGGGGTTCTTCTGCGCATAGCCGCGCAGGTGGATACCGTGGCGCAGGTGGTCCATGGTCGACAGGTGGTCTTTCCACAGGTCGTCCAGCACGCGCAGCAGGATCTGCTTCTCGAAGGTACGCAGGGCGTCGATGCCGGCCTGGTCTTCCTTCTCGTTGTAGGCGTCGGTGATTTCCTTGAGCAGCTTCTCGCGCAGGGTCTCCTCGTAGAGGTGATCGTCCTCGTCGAGCCACTGCTGGATCGGCAGCTTCATGGCGAAGTCGCTGGACAGCGAAGCCTCGAGGCCAGCCACGTCCCACTGCTCGGGCAGCGACTGCGGCGGGATGTGCTGGCTGATGGTTGCATCGAGCACTTCCTGGCGGAACTCGGCGATGGTGTCACCGATGTTCTCGGCCGCCAGCAGGCTGTTGCGCATGTGGTAGATCACCTTGCGCTGTTCGTTGGCCACGTCGTCGTATTCGAGCAGCTGCTTGCGGATATCGAAGTTGCGACCCTCGACCTTGCGCTGCGCTTTTTCGATGGCGTTGGTCACCATGCGGTGCTCGATGGCCTCGCCGGACTGCATGCCCAGGGCCTTCATGAAGTTTTTCACCCGGTCGGAGGCGAAGATGCGCATCAGGCTGTCTTCCAGCGACAGGTAGAAGCGGCTCGAGCCGGCATCGCCCTGACGGCCGGCACGGCCACGCAGCTGGTTGTCGATACGGCGCGATTCGTGACGCTCGGAGGCGATCACGTGCAGGCCACCGGCCTCCAGCACCTGCTGGTGACGCTTCTGCCAGTCGGCCTTGATCTGGGCGATCTGCTCGGCGGTCGGGTTGTCCAGGGCGGCGACTTCGGCCTCCCAGTTACCGCCCAGCAGGATGTCGGTACCACGGCCGGCCATGTTGGTAGCGATGGTCAGGGCACCCGGCGCACCGGCTTGCGCGATGATCTCGGCTTCTTTCTCGTGGTACTTGGCGTTCAGGACCTTGTGGTCGATACCTTCCTTCTTGAGCAGGTTGGACATGTGCTCGGAGGTTTCGATGGTCGCGGTGCCGACCAGGACAGGACGGCCCTGGGCCATGCTTTCCTTGATGTCGGCAATGATCGCCGCGTACTTCTCGTCGGCGGTCAGGTACACCAGGTCGTTGAAATCCTTGCGCGCCAACGGCTTGTTCGGCGGGATGACCATCACGTTGAGCGCGTAGATCTGCGCGAACTCGAACGCCTCGGTGTCGGCGGTACCGGTCATGCCCGACAGCTTGGTGTACAGACGGAAGTAGTTCTGGAAGGTGGTCGAGGCCAGGGTCTGGCTTTCGGCCTGGATGTTCAGGTTTTCCTTGGCCTCGATGGCCTGGTGCAGGCCCTCGGACAGGCGGCGGCCCGGCATGGTGCGGCCGGTGTGCTCGTCGATCAGGAGGATCTGGCCATCCTGGACGATGTACTCGACGTTGCGGTGGAACAGTTTATGCGCCCGCAGGCCGGCGTAGACGTGGGTCAGCAGGCCCAGATTGTGCGCGGAGTACAGGCTCTCGCCCTCGGCCAGCAGGCCGGATTGGGTGAGCATGTCCTCGATGAACTGGTGGCCGGCCTCGTTCAGTTCGACCTGGCGGCTCTTCTCGTCGATGCTGTAGTGACCCTCTTGGGTCACCTGGCCTTCGACTTCCTCGATGTGCTGGGTCAGGCGCGGGATCAGGCGGTTGATCTCGATGTACAGCTTGGAGCTGTCCTCGGCCTGGCCGGAGATGATCAGAGGGGTACGCGCTTCGTCGATGAGGATCGAGTCGACTTCGTCGATCACCGCGAAGTTCAGCTCACGCTGGAACTTCTCGTCCTGGCTGAACGCCATGTTGTCGCGCAGGTAGTCGAACCCGAATTCGTTGTTGGTGCCGTAGGTGATGTCGGCGGCGTAGGCGGCACGCTTCTCTTCCGGCGGCTGGAACGCCGAGACGATGCCGACGGTCAGGCCGAGGAACTCATACAGCGGGCGCATCCAGTTGGCGTCGCGGCGGGCCAGGTAGTCGTTGACGGTGACCACGTGCACACCCTTGCCGGACAGCGCATTGAGGTAGACGGCCAGGGTACCGACCAAGGTCTTGCCTTCACCGGTACGCATTTCTGCGATCATGCCTTCGTGCAAGGTCATGCCGCCGATCAGCTGGACATCGAAGTGACGCATGCCCATCACGCGCTTGCCGGCCTCGCGGGCTACCGCGAAGGCTTCTGGCAGCAGTTGGTCGAGCGTTTCGCCTTTGGCCAGGCGTTCCTTGAACTCTGCGGTCTTGCCCCGCAGTTGCTCATCGGAGAGGGCCACCATCTTCTCTTCGAAGGCATTGACGGTGCTCACCGTCTTGAGCATGCGTTTGATTTCACGCTCGTTCTTGCTTCCAAAAAGTTTTTTTAACAAAGGCGCAAACATATCGGCAGGATCTTCCACACGTAGGGATGGAGGGCGGCCCCATGAGTCGCCCGTGCAGCCCAGAGGCCGCATGCGAACGAGCATTCTACCCGGAAACGATGGTGAGGAAAGTGGTGGATTTCCACGATGCTGGCACAGCGCTTTTAGGGGGCCTGACTAACATAGGGCCTTTTTGCACAAGTTCAAGGTGCGCATAGATGAAACGTATCGCCAATGACTTGTATCAAGATCCGACGGACGATCGCGGGGCCAGTCTGCTCCCGCCCCTGATCACGGCGTGTGGGCCGAGCGGGCCCCGTGATGAATGACCAACTGTTAGACTGATGGTCCTGTCATTTTCAGCGCAATCCCATGGCCTACAAACCTAGCCCTGCCCGCCCACCCGCCGACCTGCTGCGCAAGGCGCGGCCACTGCGCTTGCTGCTCAACCAAGCCGAGCGCATCGAGCATCTGCAGCGTCTGCTCGAGAGTCAGTTGCAACCGGCCGCCCGGGAGCATTGCCACGTGGCGTCCTGGAAGGAAGGCACCTTGTTGCTGGTGGTAACCGACGGCCATTGGGCTACCCGCCTGCGCTACCAGCAGAAGCGTCTGCAACGCCAGCTCCAGGCCATGGAAGCCTTCGCCAACCTCAGCCGCATCCAATTCAAGGTACAGCCGCCCTTGGTCCCAGCGAAGCGCGCAGGCCAAGGCCCGGAGCTGACGGAAACTGCCGCGTTGAGCATCCGCGGGTCCGCCGAGGGCATCAGCGATCCCAAGCTCAAGGCGGCGCTGGAGCGGCTGGCGACACATGCCAAGACTTGATCGGTTTTGCTCAAACCCGACTCCAAATAAGATGCAACCTGGATCATCGCGTATAAAAAAGGCCACCCGAGGGTGGCCTTAATCACTAGAGAGAGTGTTCGAACTTACACAGCCGCAACAGGGCGCATGTACGAGATCGGTGCCGTGCTGGCATCTTCGAAAGTCACCACTTCCCAAGCATCGGTTTCCGCGATCAGCTTGCGCAGCAGCTGGTTGTTCAGCGCGTGCCCGGACTTGTATCCCTTGAACTCGCCGATCAGGCTGTTGCCCAGCAGGTACAGATCGCCGATGGCGTCGAGGATCTTGTGCTTGACGAATTCGTCATCGGAACGAAGGCCGTCTTCGTTTAGCACACCCGTCTCGTCGACGACGATGGCGTTCTCGACACTACCACCCAGCGCAAGGTTGTGCTTGCGCAGGTACTCGATGTCACGCATGAAACCGAAGGTACGGGCACGGCTGACTTCCTTCACGAACGAGGTGCTCGAGAAGTCGACAACAGCGCTCTGGGTCTGGCCCTTGAGGACCGGGTGATCGAAATCGATCTCGAAGCTCACCTTGAACCCGTCGAAGGGCAGGAAAGTGGCGCGCTTGTCACCCTCTTCCACTGTCACTTCACGCAGGATGCGGATGAACTTCTTCGGTGCGTCCTGTTCTTCCAGGCCGGCCGATTGGATCAGGAATACGAAGGGTCCGGCACTGCCATCCATGATCGGCACTTCCGAGGCGGAGAGCTCGACGTAGGCGTTATCGATGCCCAGGCCCGCCATGGCGGAGAGCAGGTGCTCGACCGTATCGACTTTGACGTCACCGTTGACCAGCGTGGTCGACATGGTGGTCTCGCCGACGTTGGCCGCGCGCGCCGGAATTTCGACCACAGGGTCGAGGTCGGCGCGACGGAAGACGATGCCGGTGTCGACAGGCGCAGGCTTGAGGGTCAGGTAGACCTTCTCCCCGGAGTGCAGGCCGACGCCTGTGGCACGGATGGTATTCTTCAGGGTGCGTTGTCTAATCATGGCATTGGCCGCTTCAGCGCAAATTGCGAACAGGTATCAACAAAGGCTGGGGATGATAACAGACCCGGCCTTTGCTGAACACCAATCACCCTTATACCCCTGATAAATTCCATTAATCGGCCTGACGACGCAGGAACGCCGGGATATCCAGGTAATCCAGATCGTCCTGGGGGTTGAGTTTAGCGGCAGCCGCAGCACCTGCGTGCGCTTGGTTGCGCATCACGGTCGGGCGCTCCAGGTCACGGTAGTTGACGGCCGACTGCTCCTGGCGAGCCGGGGCAGGATTGGAGGCCTCATATGCCTGCTGAGCAGTCTGCAGGGTGTTGTCGACCACCTTGACCGGTTTCTCGATGCGCGCGCCCAGGCCAGTGGCCACGACGGTCACGTGCAGCTCGTCGCGCATGTCCGGGTCGATCACGGTGCCGACCTTGACCATCGCGTGGTCGGAGGCGAAGGCCTCGATGATGCTACCCACGTCGGAGTACTCGCCCAGCGACAGGTCAGGCCCTGCGGTGATGTTCACCAGGATGCCGCGAGCGCCCTGCAGGTTGACGTCTTCGAGCAACGGGTTGCGGATCGCCGCCTCGGTGGCTTCGCGAGCACGGTTCGGGCCGCTGGCGCAGCCGGTACCCATCATCGCCATGCCCATCTCGCCCATCACGGTGCGTACGTCGGCGAAGTCGACGTTGATCATGCCCGGACGCTTGATGATGTCCGAGATGCCGCGCACGGCGCCGGCCAGCACGTCGTCAGCCTTGGCGAAGGCGGACAAGAGGCTTGCATCCTTGCCCAGGATGGTCAGCAGCTTCTCGTTGGGGATGGTGATCAGCGAGTCGACGCTTTCAGCCAGCATGCGGATGCCTTCATCGGCGATCTGCATGCGCTTGCGGCCTTCGAACGGGAACGGACGGGTCACCACCGCGACGGTGAGGATGCCCATTTCCTTGGCCACTTCGGCGATGATCGGCGCCGCGCCGGTACCGGTACCACCACCCATGCCGGTGGTGATGAATACCATGTTGGTGCCCTGCAGCACTTCGGCGATGCGCTCACGGTCTTCCAGCGCGGCCTGACGGCCGACTTCCGGATTGGCGCCAGCACCCAGGCCCTTGGTCACACCGGTGCCCAGTTGCAGGATGGTGCGCGCGCCGATATTTTTCAGCGCCTGAGCATCGGTGTTGGCGCAGATGAATTCCACGCCCTCGATGCTGCTCTTGACCATGTGGTTGACGGCGTTGCCGCCGCCACCGCCGACGCCGATCACCTTGATGACCGGACTTTGCGGGACGTTGTCTACGAGCTCGAACATTTTCCCTCTCCTTACAGTTCTCTAGTTGTCGCGCCTACCACTACTGCTTTGAAACTCAGAAGTTGCTCTGGACCCAACGCTTGAGTCGCTCAAGCACTGGCCCCTTGGGTTCATCGCCATAGCTGTTGTTGCTGCTGTTGCTGTTGCTGATACCGGTCAGGGACAGGTCCTCGGACTGCTTCTGCAGGCCGTAGGTGAGCAGGCCCACGCCGGTGGAATAGATCGGGTTGCGGACCACGTCGCTCAGCCCGCGGACGCTGTGCGGCACGCCCAGGCGTACCGGCATGTGGAAGATTTCCTCGGCCAGTTCCACGGCACCCTCCATCTTCGCGGTACCGCCGGTGAGGACGATGCCGGCCGGCACCAGGTCCTCGTAGCCACTGCGGCGCAGCTCAGCCTGGATCAGGGTGAACAGCTCGTCGTAACGCGGCTCCACCACTTCGGCCAAGGCCTGGCGCGACAGCTCGCGCGGCGGGCGATCACCCACGCTCGGCACCTTGATGGTCTCTCCGGCACCGGCCAGCTTGGCCAGAGCGCAGGCGTAGCGGATCTTGATTTCCTCGGCGTACTGCGTAGGCGTACGCAGGGCCATGGCGATGTCGTTGGTGACCTGGTCGCCGGCGATCGGAATTACCGCGGTGTGGCGGATCGCGCCTTCGGTGAAGATGGCGATGTCGGTGGTGCCACCACCGATGTCCACCAGGCACACGCCCAGCTCTTTCTCGTCGTCGGTCAGCACCGAGTAGGCCGAGGCCAGTTGCTCGAGGATGATGTCGTCGATTTCCAGACCGCAGCGACGCACGCATTTTTCGATGTTCTGCGCCGCGTTCACCGCGCAGGTAACCACGTGGACCTTGGCTTCCAGGCGCACGCCCGACATGCCCAGGGGCTCGCGCACGCCTTCCTGGTTGTCGATCACGTAGTCCTGCGGCAGGGTGTGCAGCACCCGCTGGTCGGCCGGGATGGCCACGGCCTGGGCGGCATCGAGCACGCGCTCGAGGTCGGCGGTGCTGACTTCACGGTCGCGGATGGCGACGATGCCGTGGGAGTTCAGGCTGCGGATATGGTTGCCGGCAACACCGACGAACGCCGAATGGATGCGGCAGCCGGCCATCAGCTGGGCCTCTTCGACGGCGCGCTGGATCGACTGCACGGTCGATTCGATATTCACCACCACGCCCTTCTTCAGGCCGCGTGACGGATGGGTGCCGATCCCGACTATCTCCAGGGTGCCGTCCTCGCCGACTTCACCCACCAGCGCCACCACCTTGGAGGTGCCGATGTCCAGCCCGACGATCATTTTGCCGCTATGCGCGTTTGCCATGGTCCTGCCTCTCTCTAATTCTTCGCAACGGCGGGTTGGGCCGTCGTCGGTGCATTCGGTTCCCGCCAACCAACGGCAAGTCCGTTGGAATAACGCAGATCGATGCGGGCGATATTGGTGATCTGGTCTTTAAGCGATTTGTCGTAAATGGCAATGAAACGGCGCATCTTCTCCACCAGGTGGTCGCGCCCCAGCAGCAGCTCGATGCCTGGGCCGGCGCTACCCGCGCCAGTGGTCAGGAACCAGCTGCCTCGCTCGCGCAGCTCCAGGCGAGCGATGGAAAAGCCCATGGGGCGCAGCATCTGGCTCAATACCTGATACTGCTGCATGACTTGTTGCTGAGCGCGCTGCGGCCCGAACAGCTGCGGCAGGTGCTCGTAGTTGGCCAGCTCGCGCGGGGTGAAGGCCTGCCCCTGGTTGTTGAGCAAGGCCTCGTCGCCCCAGCGCGCCACCGGCAACTGTTCTTCCAGGCGGATAACCACCTCGTCCGGCCACACCCTGCGCACTTCGGCGTGGGCGATCCAGGGCATCTGCTCGAGCTCGACGCGCATCGCCGCGAGGTCGACGGTGAAGAAGCTCGCCGCCACGTAGGGCGCGATCCGCTGCTGCACCGCCTGCTGACTGATGTAGCTGAGGTCGCCCTGCACGGCAATCTTGGTGATCGGCCGGTCGGCGTAGGGCATCAGGCGAATGGCACCCTCATAGGCGCCAAAACCGGCGGCCACCAGCAATACCGGCCACAGCAGACGCTTGAGGCCGCCGAAGCTTGGCCGCGGCAGGCGCGCCGATACGGGCTCGTCAGCCACCAGTCGGCTGGCACCACGCGGCACCGGCTTGCTACGGCCGGTGACGGGTGGCTGCTGACGTATCATCGCGCCTTGCATGGCTATTAACCTCTCGTCGCTACGCTGTCGGCCAGGATCGCCAGCACCAGCTGCTGGAAGTCCAGGCCGGCGGCACGGGCCGCCATGGGCACCAGGCTATGGTCGGTCATGCCCGGTGCGGTGTTGACCTCGAGCAGCCAGAAACGGCCCTGCTCGTCCTGCATCACGTCCAGACGGCCCCAGCCCTCGATACCAACGGCATCGCAGGCGCGCGCGGTAAGGTCGATCAGCTCCTGCTCCTTGACGCTGTCCAGGCCGCACGGGATGCGGTACTGGGTGTCATTGGCGATGTACTTGGCGTCGTAGTCGTAGAACACGTGAGGGGTGCCCAGCGCGATCGGCGGCAGCACCTGGCCACGCAGCACGGCGATGGTGAACTCCGGACCGTGGATCCACTGCTCGACCAGCACTTGCGAATCGTAGTTGGCGGCGTCTTTCCAGGCGGTGACCAGCTCTTGCTCGCTGTTCACCTTGGCCATGCCGATGCTCGAACCTTCATGGGCGGGTTTGACGATCAACGGGAAGCCCAGTTCCGCACTGGCGGCCACGCAATCCTGCTCGCTGGCCAGCACGGCGTGACGCGGCGTGGGGATACCCAGGCTCTGCCACACCTGCTTGGTGCGCAGCTTGTCCATGGCCAGCGCCGAGGCGAGGATGCCGCTGCCGGTGTAGGGAATCCCCAGGCATTCGAGCAGGCCCTGCATGCTGCCGTCCTCACCGCCACGGCCGTGGAGGATGATGAAGGCGCGGTCGATCTTCTCGCTCTGCAGGCGGGTCAGCAGGTCGTCGCCGACGTCGATGGCGACTACGTCGACACCAGCGCTGGTCAGCGCCTCGATCACTGCCTTGCCCGACTTCAGGGAAACCTCACGCTCGGCACTCTTGCCACCGTACAGCACGGCGACGCGGCCAAAGGCCTTGACGTCCAGGGTCGAGTGCAACTTGTCGTAGGCGCTGGTCATTTCGACTTCTCCTGCTTGGCGCCTGCGAACAGCGGGCTTTTCATCAATTGCGGGGCCAGGCCGCCGACATCGCCGGCACCCTGGCAGATCAGGATGTCGCCGGCGCGCAGCAGCGGCTTGACCAGCGGCGCGAGCTCGGCGCCGCGTTCGATGTAGATCGGATCGAGCTTGCCGCGCTGGCGGATGCTGTGGCACAGCTGGCGGCTGTCGGCGCCGGGGATCGGCTCTTCGCCGGCCGGGTAGACCTCCATCAGCAGCAGCACGTTGGCATCGCCCAGCACCTGCACGAAATCGTCGTACAGATCGCGGGTGCGGCTATAGCGGTGCGGCTGGTAGACAATTACCAGGCGGCGGCTCGGCCAGCCGCCACGCACGGCCTTGATCACCGCGGCGACCTCGGTCGGGTGGTGGCCATAGTCGTCGACCAGCATCACGCTGCCACCGTCGACCGGCAGCTCGCCGTAGACCTGGAAGCGTCGACCGACGCCCTGGAAGCCCGACAGGCCCTGGACGATGGCCTCGTCGCTGATGCCTTCGTCGGTGGCGATGGCGATGGTCGCCAACGCGTTGAGCACGTTGTGGTTACCCGGCATGTTCACCGACACTTCCAGCGGCTCACAGTCACGGCGCAGCACGGTGAAGTGGGTCTGCATGCCCTGCTGACGCACATTGATGGCGCGGATGTCGGCCTCTTCGCTGAAGCCGTAGGTAACCGTCGGGCGCTTGACCTGCGGCAGGATCTCGCGCACCACCGGGTCGTCCAGGCACATCACCGCCAGGCCATAGAACGGCAGGTTGTGGAGGAACTCGACAAAGGTCTTCTTCAGCTTGTTGAAGTCGCCTTCGTAGGTGGCCATGTGGTCGGCGTCGATGTTGGTGACCACCGCGACCATGGGCTGCAGGTGCAGGAAGCTGGCGTCGCTCTCGTCGGCTTCGGCGATCAGGTAGCGGCTGGTGCCCAACTGCGCGTTGGTCCCGGCCGCGGTCAGGCGACCACCGATGACGAAGGTCGGGTCCAGGCCACCGGCGGCGAACACCGAGGCCAGCAGGCTGGTGGTGGTGGTCTTGCCGTGGGTGCCGGCCACCGCCACGCCATGGCGATAGCGCATCAGCTCGGCGAGCATCTCGGCACGCGGCACCACGGGGATGCGGCGCTCCAGTGCGGTGGCGACTTCCGGGTTGGCCGGATTGATCGCGCTGGACACCACCAGCACATCGGCATTGGCGGCGTTCTCGGCGCGGTGGCCGACGAAGATCTCGGCGCCGAACGACTCAAGGCGCTCGGTGACCGGCGACACCTTGAGGTCGGAGCCGGACACTTCATAGCCGAGGTTCAGCAGCACTTCGGCGATGCCGCACATGCCGACGCCGCCGATACCGACGAAGTGGATGCGACGGATACGGCCCATCTTCGGATGCGGCATGGCTTTCTGGCTCTCAACCATGGGCCACCTCCAGGCAGATATCCACCACGGTGCTGGTTGCGGCAGGTTTGGCCAGGCGGCGGGCGGTGCCGGCCATGGCGTTGAGTTTCTCGGGTTGCATCAGCACCTCGTTCAGGCGTTCAGCGAGCTGCGCTGCGCCAGTAGTCGCTTGTGGCATCAGGAAGGCGGCGCCTTCACGTGCCAGGTATTGGGCGTTGTGAGTCTGGTGGTCGTCGATGGCATGGGGCAAGGGCACCAGCATCGAGGGCAGGCCCGCCGCCGCGAGTTCGCTGACGGTCAGGGCGCCGGCCCGGCACACCACCATATCGGCCCAGCCATAGGCATGGGCCATGTCCTTGATGAACGGTTCGACCTGGGCCTCGACCCCCGCCTCGTGATAACGCTCGGCGGTGACGGGCGCGTGGTTCCTGCCCGCCTGGTGGAAAACTTCGGGGCGCAGGTTCGCCGGCACCTCGGACAGGGCCTTAGGCAACAATTTGTTCAATGGTTCCGCACCCAGGCTGCCGCCCATGACCAACAGGCGCGCACGGCGCTCGGCCAGGGGCGCGCGCAGGGCGTCCATGAACAGCTCCGGGCGCACCGGATTGCCGGTAGTGCGCAGCTTGTCACTGGCGGCAAAGGTGTCCGGGAATGCTTCGCAGACACGCGCGGCCAGCGGCAGCAGCAACCGATTGGTGGTACCGGCGCGAGCATTCTGCTCGTGGATCACCAGTGGCACGCCACACAACCGCGCGGCTACGCCACCGGGGCCGGTCACATAGCCACCGAAGCCGACCACGCAGACCGGCTTGAGCTCACGGACGATGCGCCGCGCCTGCATCACGGCTTTGACCAGGGTGAACGGCGCCTTGAGCAGCGACAGCTTGCCCTTGCCGCGCAGGCCGCTGACCTGGATCAGGTGCAGCGGCAGGCCGGCCTGGGGCACCAGTTCGTTCTCGATGCCACGCGGGGTACCCAGCCAATGCACACTGTAGCCGCGTGCCTGGAACTCGCGGGCACAGGCCAGGGCCGGGAACACGTGGCCCCCAGTGCCACCGGCCATGATCAGGACGTTCTTGCCGTCAGCGGCCATGACTGGTCTCCTCGGCAAAATCGCTTTCCTTGAATTCGTGTTCCTCGCTGCCAAGATGGGTGCGGCTCTCCCACTCGATGCGTAAAAGCAGCCCGACACAGGCGCAACAGATCACCAGCGAGCTGCCCCCGTAGCTGAGGAACGGCAGAGTCAGGCCCTTGGTCGGCAACAGGCCGACATTCACGCCGATGTTGATCAGGAACTGGCCGATCCACAGGAATGACAAACCAAAGGCCATGTAGGCGGCGAAGAACTGCTTGGCCTTCTCGGCCCACAGGCCGATGTACAGGGCACGCACGGTGATGAACACGAACAGCGCGATGGTCAGCAACGAGCCGACCACCCCCAGCTCTTCGGCCAGTACCGAGAACACGAAGTCGGTGTGCGCCTCGGGCAGGTAGAACTGCTTCTGCACGCTATTGCCCAGGCCCACGCCCAACCATTCGCCGCGGCCGAAGGCGATCAGCGCCTGGGTCAGCTGGTAGCCGGAGCCGAACTGGTCGCTCCAGGGGTCGGTGAAGGTGATCAGGCGCGCCATCCGGTAAGGCTGGGCCTGGACCAGTACCACCACCGATATGACCGCCAGCACCACCATCAGCGAGAAGCGGAACAGCCCCACCCCGCCGAGGAACAGCATGGCCGCCGCAGCGCCCATCATCACCACCGTGGCGCCGAAGTCCGGCTCCATCAGCAGCAGGCCGGCCATTGGCAGCAGCACGATGAACGGTTTGAAGAAGCCCATCCAGCTTTCGCGCACCTCGGTCTGGCGACGCACCAGGTAGCCGGCGAGATAAATGACCACGAAGACCTTGGCGATCTCCGACGGCTGGACGTTGAAGAAGCTGAAGCCGATCCAGCGCATCGAACCGTTCACCTCACGGCCGATACCGGGCACCAGCACCAGCACCAACAGGCCGAAGGCACCGATCAGCATCATGAAGCCCATGCGCTGCCAGGTGGCGATCGGCACCAGCATGGTCATCAACCCGGCGCCCAGGCCCAGGGTGACGTACACCAGGTGGCGGAACATGTGGTACAGCGGGTTGCCGGACTGCACCGCGGCCACTTCGGAGGAGGCCGAGGTGATCATCACCAGGCCCAGGCCGAGCAGCGCCAGGCAACCGGCCAGCAGCGGGAAGTCGAGGTCGATGCCACGGCCGCTGATCAGCGGCGACGGGTACGGCTTGAGGATGCCGAAGATCATGCCAGCCCCTCCGCTGCCTGGGCGAACAGGCGCCCGCGCTCTTCAAAGTTCTTGAACATGTCGAGGCTGGCGCAGGCCGGCGACAGCAGCACCGCGTCACCGGCGTGGGCCAGCTCGGCGCAACGCTGCACGGCCTCATCGAGGGTCTGCACGGGCACCAGTTGCACGGCATTCTTCAGGGTTTCGGCCAGGCGTGCGGCATCGCGGCCGATCAGCACCACGGCGCGGCAATGCTGCGCCACCGGGGTGCGCAAGGCCGCAAAATCGGCACCCTTGCCATCGCCGCCGGCGATCAGCACCAGTTTGCCCTCGATATCGGCGCCCAGGCCTTCGATGGCCGCCAGCGCGGCACCGACGTTGGTGGCCTTGGAATCGTCGTACCAGTTCACGCCGTTGCGCTCGCGCACCCACTGACAACGATGGGCCAGGCCCTTGAATTCGCGCAGCGCGTCGAGCATAGGCGCGAACGGCAGGCCGACGGCGTGGCCGAGGGCCAGGGCAGCCAGGGCGTTACTGTGATTGTGAGCGCCACGGATCTTCAGCTCCCGCACTGGCATGAGGGTCTGGAACTCGAACGCCAGGTATTTCTCGCCGTCCACTTCACGCAGGCCGAAGGCCTTGAAGTCCGGTGCGTTGAGGCCAAAGGTCCAGCACGGACGGCCTTCGACCGGCAACGGACGGCTCAGGGCATCCTGGCGGTTGACCACCACCTGGCGGGCGCCGCGGAAGATCCGGTGCTTGGCCAGGTGATAGGCCGGCAGGCCGCTGTAGCGGTCCATGTGGTCTTCGCTGATGTTCAGCACGGTGGCCACTTCGGCGTTGAGCTGGTCGGTGGTTTCCAGCTGGAAGCTCGACAGCTCCAGCACGTACAGCTCGACGTCGTTAGCCAGCAAGTCCAGGGCCGGGGTGCCGAGATTGCCGCCGACTGCCACACGTTTGCCTGCCTTGGCGGCCATCTCGCCGACCAGGGTGGTCACGGTGCTCTTGGCGTTGGAGCCGCTGATGGCCACGATCGGCGCCTTGGCGTGATGGGCGAACAGCTCGATGTCCCCGGACAGCTTGACGCCACGCGCCGCGGCCTGTTGCAGCGCAGGCGTGGCCAGGGCCAGGCCCGGGCTGACATACAGCTCGCTGGCCCGGCACAGGAAGTCCACGTCCAGCTCGCCACAGCGCACTTCCACCTGCGGGTATTCACGGCGCAGGGTGTCCAGTTCCGGCGGTTGCTCGCGGGTGTCGGCGACCGCAAAGGCAATGCCCCGGCTCGCCAGGAAGCGAACCAGGGACATGCCGCTCTTGCCGAGGCCGACAACGATGCGGAATTGGTCGGAAGCGATCAGTGACACGCTCGTTTACCTCAGTTTCAGGGTGGCAAGGCCAATCAGCACGAGAATCACGGTGATGATCCAGAAGCGGACGATCACCCGTGGCTCGGGCCAACCCTTGAGTTCAAAGTGGTGGTGGATCGGCGCCATGCGGAACACGCGCTTGCCGGTGAGCTTGAACGAAGCCACCTGGATGACCACCGACAGGGTTTCCATCACGAACACGCCGCCCATGATGAACAGGACGACTTCCTGGCGCACGATCACCGCGATGGTGCCCAGCGCAGCGCCCAGGGCCAGCGCGCCGACGTCGCCCATGAATACCTGGGCCGGGTAGGTGTTGAACCACAGGAAGCCCAGCCCCGCGCCGATCAGCGCGCCGCAGAACACGATCAGCTCGCCCGCGCCCGGCACGTAGGGGATCAGCAGGTATTCGGCGAACTTCACGTTGCCCGACAGGTAGCAGAAGATGCCCAGCGCGCCGCCAACCATCACCGTCGGCATGATCGCCAGGCCATCGAGGCCGTCGGTCAGGTTGACCGCGTTGCTCGAGCCGACGATGACGAAATAAGTGAGCACGATGAAGCCGGCGCCCAGCGGGATGGCCAGGTCCTTGAGCATCGGGATGATCAGCGTGGTCTCGACGCTGGTCGGCGCGGTCTTGTACAGGAAGATCGCCGCAGCCAGGCCGAATACCGACTGCCAGAAATACTTCCAGCGGCTCGGCAGGCCGCGGGAGTTCTTCTCGATGACCTTGCGGTAGTCGTCGACCCAGCCGATGGCGCCGAACGCCAGGGTGACGATCAGCACCACCCACACATAGCGGTTGGTCAGGTCGGCCCACAGCAGGGTGCTGATGGCGATGGCGGAAAGGATCAGCGCACCGCCCATGGTCGGGGTGCCGGACTTGGACAGGTGCGATTGTGGGCCGTCGTTACGCACGGCCTGACCGATCTGGCGGATCTGCAGGGTACGGATCATCCACGGGCCCAGCCACAGGGCCAGGGACAGCGCGGTCAGTACACCCAGGATCCCGCGCAGGGTCAGGTACTGGAAGACTGCGAAGCCCTTGTGGAACTGTTGCAGATACTCAGCCAACAGCAGCAGCATTAATGTTTCTCCCCGCTGGCGCCGCACAGTGCGGCCACGACGTTTTCCATCGCAGCGCTGCGCGAGCCCTTGATCAAGATAGTGGTGTCGCTGGCGGCCTCGGCCTTGACGGCTTCGATCAGCTCAGCTTGAGTGGCGAAATGGCGACCATTGGTACCGAATGCCTGAACGGCATGGGCCATGTTGGTGCCCACCGCGTACAGCGCATCGACCTTGCCACGTGCATAGTCACCCACCTGGCGGTGACCTTCCTCGGCCCATTGCCCCAGTTCGCCGATATCCCCGAGCACCAGGACGGTGCGGCCGGAAAAGCCGGCGAGTATATCAATGGCGGCACACATCGAGGTGGGATTTGCGTTGTAGCTGTCGTCGATCACCCGCGCGCCGCTGGGCGCAATCTGCGCAACGGTACGGCCCTTGACCGGTTGCACGGCGCCAAGGCCGGCGGCGATGCCGCTCAGGCTCAGACCAACGGCATGGGCTGCTGCTGCTGCAGCCAGGGCGTTGCTGACGTTATGGATGCCGAGCAGGTTCAATTGCACCGGGACGCTGCCGTCCGGGCCATGCAGGGTGAACGAGGGGCAGCCACGGGCGTCGCGGCCGATATCGCTGGCGTGGAAGTCGGCCTGCGGGTTGTCCAGCGCAAAGCTGACGACGCGGTGATTGCCCGCGCGCCGACGCCAGATATCGAACGCCTTGTCGGCCAGGTTGAGGATGGCCGTGCCACCCTCGCCCAGGCCTTCGAGGATCTCGCCCTTGGCCTCGACGATCTTCTCCGGGCCGCCGAACTCGCCGACGTGGGCGGTACCGGCGTTGTTGATGATGACTACCTGTGGCCGGGTCAGGCCGACGGTGTAGCGGATCTCGCCGATGCGCGAGGCCCCCAGCTCGATCACCGCGGCGCTGTGCTCCGGGGCGATCTCCAGCAGGGTCAGCGGTGCGCCGAGGTCGTTGTTGAGATTGCCGCGGGTGGCATGCACCGGCCCGCGGGTACGCAGGATCGCGGCGAGCATTTCCTTGACCGTGGTCTTGCCGCTGGAGCCAGTAATGGCCACCACCGGCTTGTCGAAGGCAGCACGATTCAGCGCGCCGAGCTGGCCAAGCGCTACACGGCAGTCGGCAACCACCAGTTGCGGCAGATCGACATCGGTGATTTCGCGCTCGACCAGCGCGGCAACCGCCCCCTTGGCCTTCACATCGACCAGGTAGTCATGGCCATCGAAGCGCGGCCCGCTGAGGGCGACGAACAGTTGACCGGCAGCGACGCTGCGGCTGTCGATGCTGACGCCGGTGAAACTGGCGTCGGCGCCTGCCAGGCGTGCGTTCAAAGCAGCAGTCAGCTGGCTGAGCATCATGGGCTTAAGCATGTGGAGCCTCCCAGGCGGCTAGGGCCTTCTCGGCTTCGACCAGATCGGAGAAGTCATGGCGCTCGCCATTGATCTCCTGGTAATCCTCGTGGCCCTTGCCGGCCAGGACGATCACATCCTCGGCAGCAGCAGTGGCGACCAGATGGGCAATGGCCAGGCCACGGCCAGCGACGAACTCCACGCTGTCGGGCTGGGCAAAGCCGGGGCGAATGTCATCGAAGATGCGCTGCGGATCCTCGGTACGCGGGTTGTCATCAGTCACCAGCACACGATCGGCCAGGCGCTCGGCGACTGCCGCCATCAGCGGACGCTTGCCGGCGTCACGATCACCACCACAGCCGAACAGGCACAGCAGCTTGCCGTGGGCGTGCGGGCGCAATGCCTCGAGCACCTTTTCCAGGGCATCCGGGGTGTGGGCGTAGTCGACCACCACCAACGGCTTTTTACCGCCACCCAGGCGCTGCATGCGGCCGACCGGGCCCTGCAGCTGCGGAGTGACTTTGAGAATTTCGTCCAGCGAATAGTCCAGCGCCAGCAGGGTAGCCACCGCCGCCAGTATGTTGCTCAGGTTGAAGCGCCCCAGCAGCTGGCTGCACAGGCTGCGTTCGCCCTGTGCGGTAACGAGGGTGGCTCGTACGCCATCATCGTCGAACGTGGCCTCGCGGCAGAACAGCGAAGCGTCGGGGTTCTCCAGGCTGTAGCTGAGCAACCGGGTCTCGATATGATCGGTACTCGGGCGGCGGGCGAAGTCGGCAGCCAGGCGGCGTCCGAACTCATCATCCAGGTTGACCACCTGGCAACGCAGGCTCGGCCAGGCGAACAGCTTGGCCTTGGCGGCCTCATAGGCCTCCATGCTGCCGTGATAGTCCAGGTGATCGCGCGACAGGTTGGTCATCACCGCGATATCGAACTCCAGCGCGGCGACGCGCCCTTGCTCGAGGGCGTGAGAGGACACTTCCATGGCCACGGCCTTGGCGCCGCTCTTTTTCAGGTCGTTCAAGGTCGATTGCACGGCAATCGGGTCCGGCGTGGTCAGGCGGCCGCTCTGCAATTCACCGTAGAAGCCGGTGCCCAGGGTGCCGATCAGCCCGCAACGCTGACCAAGGGCGTCGAGCGCCTGAGCCACCAGCTGGGTGACGCTGGTCTTGCCATTGGTACCGGTGACACCCACCAGGTTCAACTGGCGGCTGGGCTCGCCATAGAAGCGCCCGGCGATCTGCGACAGCTGGCCGATCAGCCCTTTGACCGGGATCAGCGGCACGTCGGTAAGCGGCAACACGCAGGTGCCCTGCTCTTCATAGGCGACCGCGGCGGCGCCACGGGCCAGCGCGTCGGCAATATGCTCACGGCCGTCGACCTTGGCGCCCGGCACAGCGAGGAACAGATCGCCCTGGCGCACCTGGCGGCTGTCCAGGGTCAGCTCGCGGATCAACGGATCGCGGCTGGCATGGGCGAACAGTTTGCTCAATGGCATCGTCATCAACCTCGCCCTCCCTTGGCGGGTACTGCGCTGGCTTGCTGCGTCGAGGGCGGCAGGTTGTCCGGCGGTACATTCATCAGGCGCAGGGTGCCCGACATCACTTTGCTGAATACGGGTGCCGAGACCAGGCCGCCGAAGTAGCCGCCCTTGCTCGGTTCGTCGATGACCACGACGATGGCATAGCGCGGGTCGCTCATCGGGCCGAAGCCGGCGAACAGCGAACGGTAGGCGTTCTCGGTGTAGCCCTTGGAACCGACGGTGGCTTTACGCGCCGTACCGGACTTGCCACCCACGTGGTAGAACGGCACCTGGGCACGGAATACCCCGCGCGGCGCTTCGATTACCTGCTGCAGCATGCCCTGCACGGTTTCGGCGGTTTCCTTGGGGATCGCCTGGACCGATTCCGGGGCCTTGTCGACCTTGAGGATCGACAGCGGCACCATCTTGCCGTCGTTGGCCAGTGCGGCGTAGGCATGCACCAGCTGCAGGGCGGTCACCGACACGCCGTAGCCATACGACAAGGTCGCGGTCTCGGCCTTGCGCCACTCGCGGTGGTTGGGCAGGTTGCCGACACGCTCGCCGGGGAAGCCGAGGCCGGTGTACTGGCCCAGGCCTACCTGGGACATGACCCGGTAGATGGCCTCGCCACCGATATCGAAGGCGATCTTGCTCATGCCGACGTTGGACGAGTTGATCAGGATGCCGGTCAGGTCGAGAATCGGGCCCTCGCTGCGCGACACGTCCTTGATGGTGTAGCGGCCGATTTGCAGGCTGCCCGGATAGACCTCGACCTTGTCGGTGACCTTCCAGCGGCCACTCTGCAAGGCGGCGCTCATCGAAATCGGCTTGACCGTCGAGCCAGGCTCGAACACATCGATGATCGCCCGGTTGCGCATCGCGGCCGGGAACATGCTGCGGCGGTTGTTCGGGTTGTAGGTCGGCTGGTTGACCATGGCCAGGACCTCGCCGGTCTTGACGTCCATGATCACCAGGCTGCCGGCCTTGGCTTCCTGTTCGGCAATGGCGTTGCGCAGCTCGCGGGTGGCCAGGTACTGCAGACGCAGGTCTATCGACAACGCCAAGGTCTTGCCGGCCTTGGCGTTCTTGGTTACCTGGATGTCCTTGATCAGCCGGCCACGCCGGTCCTTGATCACCTGCCGCTTGCCGGGCACCCCGGCGAGCCATTCGTCGTAGGCGAGTTCGACGCCTTCACGACCATGGTCATCCAGGTCGGTGAAGCCGACCATGTGTGCGGTGACGTCGCCGGCCGGATAGAAGCGGCGGAACTCTTCGAGGCCGTAGACGCCCGGAACCTTCAGGTCGAGGACGTGCTGGCCCTGCTCCGGGGTCAGGCCGCGGACCAGGTAGATGAACTCCTTGCTGGCCTGCTGGGTGAGACGTTCGCTCAATTGCTGCGGATTTTGCCCGAGCGCGGCGGCCAGCTGTGGCCAGCGATCCTTGGCCGCTTGCATTTCCTTGGGGTTGGCCCACAAGGTGGTGACGGGCGTACTGACAGCCAGCGGCTCGCCGTTGCGATCGGTGATCAGGCCGCGGTGCGCGGGGATGGGAATATGGCGCAGGCTGCGAGCATCGCCCTGGCCCTTGAGGAAGTCGCGGTCGACGACCTGCAAGTCGATGATGCGCCAGCAAATGGCACCGACCATCAGCGCCAGCAAACCGATCACCACCCGGAAGCGCCAGGGGTAGAGTGCGCCTTCGAGCTTCATCATGGCGCCACCATTCGCACTTCGTCAGCGGCGGGCACGCGCATCCTGAGCTGCTCCGAGGCCAGGCTCTCGATACGGCTGGAGGCAGTCCAGGTGCTTTGCTCAAGGATCAACCGGCCCCACTCGGCCTGGGCCTTGTCGCGCTCGTTCAGTTCACCGTACAGGGTGTTGAGCAACTGACGGTTCCAGTGGGCGCTGTAGGAAACGGCGATCGCCGAAATCAGCACGGCGACGAACAGCAGAAGCATCAGGAAGCTTCCGCCTGGCAGCGGCTTGGCAAACAGCCTGCTCACCGCAACTTCTCCGCGACCCGCATGACGGCGCTGCGCGAC
This sequence comes from Pseudomonas soli, assembly GCF_021283165.2. NCBI lineage: Bacteria > Pseudomonadati > Pseudomonadota > Gammaproteobacteria > Pseudomonadales > Pseudomonadaceae > Pseudomonas > Pseudomonas soli. The sequence continues at coordinate 1,006,928 of NZ_CP128543.1, read as the reverse complement.
CGAGGGTTGGCCTTGAGTTCGGTTTCGGAGGCGAACTGCGCCTTGCCGATCAATTTGATCTTCGGCTCGAAGGCCTTGTGCTGGACCGGCAGGTTGCGCGGCAAATTGTCTGCCTCGCCCTTGACCAGCTTGCGCATGAACAGTTTGACGATACGGTCTTCCAACGAGTGGAAGCTGATCACTGCCAGGCGGCCACCCACCTCAAGGGCGTCGAGCGCGGCTTCAAGGCCGGTCTCGAGGTCGCCAAGCTCGTTGTTGACATGGATGCGCAGGCCCTGGAAAGCGCGGGTCGCAGGGTTCTTGCCCTTTTCCCAGGCCGGGTTGGCGACCTTGAGCACTTCCGCCAGGTCGGCGGTACGGGTGAACGGCTGCTTCTCGCGGCGCTCGACCACGGCGCGCGCCATGCGGCCGGCGAAGCGCTCCTCGCCGTACTCCTTGAACACCCGGGCAATTTCTTCGACGGGGGCGGTGGCGACGAACTCGGCGGCGCTGATGCCCTGGCCCGGGTTCATGCGCATGTCCAACGGGCCGTCGTTGAGGAAGCTGAAGCCGCGCTCGGGGTCGTCCAGTTGCGGCGAGGATACGCCCAGGTCGAGCAGGATGCCGCTGACCTTGCCGTCCAGGCCGCGGGCGCGCACTTCGTCGCCGAGTTCGGCAAAGCTGCGCTGCACAATGACAAAGCGGCCGTCTTCGGCCGCCAGCGCTTGCCCGGTGGCAATCGCCTGAGGATCCTTGTCGAAGCCCAGCAACCGCCCTTGCGGCCCGAGCTTGCTGAGGATCAGGCGGCTGTGGCCGCCACGCCCGAAGGTGCCGTCCAGATAGCAACCGTCGGCGCGCAGGGCCAATGCCTCGACGGCTTCGTCGAGGAGGACGGTGATGTGGTTGAAGCCGCTATCTATGGTCACAGGATCAGGTCACGCAAATCATCGGGCATGGCGCCCGGTTGTTGAATAGCTGCAAGGTCAGCTGCCGAAACTGCGTTCCAGGCATCCTCATCCCACAGCTGGAATTTGTTCAGCTGCCCCACCAGCATCGCCTTCTTGTCCAGCTTGGCGTACTCACGCAGACGGGGCGGCACCAGGAAACGCCCACTGCCATCGAGCTCCAGGTCCACCGCATTGCCAATCAGCAAACGCTGCAGGCGACGGTTTTCCTCACGCAACGACGGCAAGGCACGCAACTTAGCTTCTATCTGTTCCCACTCATCGAGGGGATAAACACACAAGCAGGGGTCAACGGCGTCGATGGTCACGATCAATTGACCATTGCAACGCGAATCGAGCTCGTCACGGTACCGGCTCGGCATGGCGAGACGGCCCTTTGCATCGAGGCTGACGGCGTTGGCTCCGCGAAACACGGCTGCGATTCCCCACAATGTTAGCTTTTTTGTGCCAGAAAACCCACTTCATCCCACTTTCTGCCACTTGCGCACACTATAGGAATCCGCCCGCCACACCGTCAAGGCACGTTCATAAGGAAATCCCTTACAGGACGGCGATTTAGCGCAACAAAGGAAGGGAGAAGGATTACAGGCGGGAAAAACTGACGGGAAAAATCAAACACACTCAAGCGGATAGAGTGAGAAGTTAAAGTAATTTATTAAGAGTAAGATTTTTTCGGTATTACCAGGACGCATCTGCTATCGATTCAAGCAGGAAAGGAAGAGGTGGAGAGTCGATCTGTAAGCCGGGTTTTGTCGAGGACAGTCATTCCTCTACGACGGCCATCACTGGACGCCTCTAGCAACCTACCCGGTTCCGACGCGGGCCACGCCGTATGGAACCCTATTTGGTCTTGCTCCGAGTGGGGTTTACCTAGCCACGGACTGTTGCCAGCCGTGCGGTGCGCTCTTACCGCACCTTTTCACCCTTACCGGCACCGAAGTGCTTAGGCGGTTGTTTTCTGTGGCACTTTCCGTAGGCTCGCGCCTCCCAGGCGTTACCTGGCACTCTGCCCTATGGAGCCCGGACTTTCCTCCCCCGCCTTTTGCGGAACAAAAGACGGCAGCGACTGTCCGATCGACTCTCCGCCGCCAAGGTTACCGGTAGCAGCGCTCAAGAACAAGCGGCGCGACCATTAATACCATTATGCCACTAATGGGCTTTCTGCTTTTCCAGGGCCAACTGATAGAGCAGGTTCTTGCGCACCCCGGTGATCTCGGCCGCCAGCGCCGCTGCTTTCTTCAGCGGCAGTTCGGCCAGCAGCAGATCCAGCACCCGCTGCGCCTCGGCGCTGATCGCCTGCTCGCCCTCCGGCGCGCTCCAACCGGCCACCAGCACCACACACTCGCCACGCTGCTGATTGCTGTCACCCTGGACGAATGCGCGCAACTCGGCCAACGGCAAGCCTTTGAGGGTCTCGAAAGTCTTGGTGATCTCACGCGCCAGCAGCGCCGGTCGATCGCCACCGAACACCGCCTCCATGTCCTCCAGACACTCGAGGATCCGGTGTGGCGCCTCGTAGAAGATCAGGGTGCGCGGCTCTTCCTTGACCTGCTCCAGACGCGCACGGCGCCCGGCGGCCTTGGCCGGCAGGAAGCCTTCGAAGATGAAGCGGTCCGACGGCAACCCCGCCGCCGACAGCGCGGCGATCAACGCACAGGCACCCGGCACCGGCACCACCTGCACGCCCGCAGCACGCGCCTGGCGTACCAGGTGATAGCCCGGATCGGAAATCAGCGGCGTGCCGGCATCGGACACCAGCGCCACATCGTCGCCGGCCAGCAGGCGAGTGATGAAGCGCCCGCCCTCGTCACGCTCGTTGTGCTCATGGCAAGCGGCCAGCGGCGTGTCGATGCCGAAATGCTGCAGCAGACGCACCGAGTGGCGGGTGTCCTCGGCGGCGATCAGGCTGACATCCGCCAGCACCTTCAGCGCCCGGGCGCTCATGTCGTCGAGGTTGCCGATGGGCGTGGCAACGACGTAAAGCTTGCCCAACGTGGATTTCGAAACCCCTGCAACATCAGTCACTGCGCACACCTGCTTTCCGGATCAAAGGTCGCCATTGTAGCCCGAGCACCGGTAACAGGGCGCAAAGAACTTCGCCCCGGGCACACCACGGGCCACCTATAGTGAAGGTTCAGTGTCGGCGAGATCGCGCCGTGCCCCCCGCTTGGGTACAATTGCCGGCCAACTTGATCGAGTAACAGGACCTTTACATGATCGCTTGTCTGCGGCTGCTCACAGCCCTCTGCCTTGCTGCCCTGCTGGCAGCCTGCGCCAGCTCGCCCTCATCCAGCCTGGGCGAACTGCCACGCACCCCGGACGCCAGCATCGAGCAACTGCTCGAGAAGGCGGCCTCCAGCAAGTCCGCCGAGGATGCGGCCCTGCTGCGCTTGAGCGCCGCGGACCTGGCATACAAGCAAAAGGATTTCCCGCGCGCCGCGCGGATTCTCGAGCAGGTCCCGCTGGAGCCGCTCAAGCCCGCCCAGCAGGTGTTCGCCTCCACCCTGGCCGCCGAGCTCGCCATGAGCCGCAACCAGCCCAAGGCCGCCCTGACCGCCCTCGCCCACCCGAGCCTGCAGCGCGTCGGCGAACTGCCGACCGAGCAGCAGGCCCGCACCTACAGCGTTCATGCCGCAGCCCTCGAAGCCGACGGCCAGGCCCTGGCCGCCGCCCAGCAGCGCGCGCTGCTGGCCCCCCTGCTCAGCGGCCAGGCCGCCAGCGCCAACAATGACGCGATCTGGGCCCTGGTCGCCTCGCTGCCCGCCGAACAACTGCAGCAGCCGGCCGCCGACGAGACCCTGGCCGGCTGGACCAGCCTGGCCCTGGCCGTGAAGCGCGCCGGCACCCTGGAACAGCAACAGGCCGCCATTGACACCTGGCGCCAGCAGCACCCCGAACACCCGGCAGCCAAGCAATTGCCGACAGCCCTGGTCAAGCTCAAGGAGCTGGCCAGCCAGCCACTGACCAAGATCGCCCTGCTGCTGCCCCAGGAGGGCCCACTGGCCGGTGTCGCCCGTGCGCTGCGTGACGGCTTCATGGCCGCTCACTTCCAGGCCCAGCAAGGTGGCCAGCCCGCCCCTGCGGTACAAGTGTTCGACAGCTCGCGCATCACCTCGCTCGACGACTTCTACCGTCAGGCCCAGGCTGCCGGCGTGCAACTGGTGGTCGGCCCGCTGGAAAAGCCGCTGGTCAAGAAGCTCGCCGCCTACCCGCAACTGCCTATCACCACCCTGGCCCTGAACTACGCCGACGCCGGCCAAAAAGCGCCGCCACAGCTGTTCCAGTTCGGCCTGGCCGCCGAGGACGAAGCCCGCGAAGTGGCACGCCGTGCCCGCGCCGACGGCATGGTTCGCGCCGTGGCCCTGGTACCGAGCGGTGAATGGGGCGACCGCGTGCTCGCCGCCTTCCGCCAGGACTGGGAAGGCAATGGCGGCACCCTGATCACCGCGCAGCGCATCGCCCAGCCCGTCGCCCTTGCCCAGCAGATCGCCGATCTGTTCCAGTTGCGCCAGAGCGAAGGCCGCGCCAAGAGCCTGCAGAGCACCGTCGGCGGCACCATCGCCGCGCAGCCTTCGCGCCGCCAGGACATCGACTTCATCTTCCTCGCCTCGACGCCGCAGCAGGCCCAGCAGATCAAGCCGACACTGAACTTCCAGTACGCCGGCGACGTGCCGGTCTACGCCACCTCCAACCTGTACAGCGCCAGCGGTGACGTGAACCAGTACAACGACATGAACGGCATCCGCTTCTGCGAAACGCCTTGGCTGCTGGACACCACCAACAGCCTGCGCCAGCAAGTCGTGCAGCAGTGGCCCCAGGCCGCCGGTAGCCTCGGCCGCCTGTACGCCATGGGCGTCGACGCCTACAGCCTGGCTCCGCGCCTGGGCCAGCTCAAAGCGCTGCCGGACAACCGCGTCGAAGGCCTGTCCGGTAGCCTGAGCATGAACCCCAGCCAGCGCATCGAACGCCAGCTGCCATGGGCCGAATTCGCCGGCGGCCAGGTCAAGCGCCTGCCGGACACCCCTCGCTGATGCCCGGCGCATCGCCCAGCCTTGCCGGCCAGACAGCCGAAGATCACGCCCTTGAATACCTTCAAGGGCAAGGTCTGCGGCTACTGGAGCGCAACTGGCGATGCAAGGGGGGCGAGCTCGATCTGGTCATGCTCGATGCCGATACAGTAGTATTCGTCGAAGTCCGCTACCGGTTGCATGCGGAGTTCGGCGGAGCGCTCGCCAGTATCGATGGGCGCAAGCAGCAACGACTGGCGCTTGCCGCCAACCTCTTCCTGCAGCACGAACCCCGCTGGGCCACCCGCCCCTGCCGCTTCGACGTTATCGCCCTGCAGGGCCGGGGGCATGCGGGGCAACCGCTTCAATGGCTGAAAAATGCCTTCGAGTGCTGAACCCAATTCGATTTTCTAGCTCTATGTTTCGCGGGCTGGTCACTGTTGCGCGTAGCAAAGGCCACCGCCCCTCTTAAGGTCACCCAGATGGACATGCAATCCCGAATTCGCCGGCTGTTTCAGGCCAGCATCGACACCAAGCAACAGGCAATGGACATCCTGGCACCCCACATCGAGCAGGCCAGCCTGGTCATGGTCAACGCCCTGCTCAACGACGGCAAGATGCTCGCGTGCGGCAACGGCGGCTCGGCCGGCGATGCCCAGCACTTCTCCTCGGAGTTGCTCAACCGCTTCGAGCGCGAGCGTCCGAGCCTGCCGGCCATCGCCCTGACCACCGACAGCTCCACACTGACCTCGATCGCCAACGACTACAGCTACAACGAAGTCTTCTCCAAGCAGATCCGCGCCCTGGGCCAGCCCGGCGATGTGCTGCTGGCGATCTCCACCAGCGGTAATTCGGCCAACGTGATCCAGGCGATCCAGGCCGCCCATGACCGCGAAATGATTGTCGTCGCCCTGACCGGGCGCGATGGCGGCGGCATGGCCTCGCTGCTGCTGCCCGAGGACGTCGAAATCCGCGTCCCCGCCACGGTCACCGCGCGCATCCAGGAAGTCCACCTGCTGACGATCCACTGTCTGTGCGACCTGATCGACAGCCAACTGTTCGGGAGTGAAGAATGATCTCCAAGCGTATCGGCCTGATGGCCCTGACCCTGTGCCTCGGCGTATCGGGCTGCAGTTCCGTACTCACCTCGGCGCGCAACTCGCCTATCGAGGATGACCGCGGCACCCGCACCATCGGCAGCAAGATCGATGACTCGCTGATCGAGACCAAGGTCTCGGTCAACATCGCCAAGGCCAACCCGGAGCTGGACAAAGGCTCGCACATCGTCGTCAGCAGCTACAACGGTGTCGTGCTGCTTGCCGGCCAGACCCCACGCGCCGATCTCAAGTCCCTCGCCGAGCAGACCGCCGGCCAGGTGCAGCGAGTCAAGAAGGTACACAACGAGCTGCAAGTCATTCAGCCGTCGTCGATCCTGGCGCGCAACAACGACGCCTGGCTGACCACCAAGATCAAGACCCAGATGCTGACCGACGAGAGCGTGCCCAGCTCGCGCATCAAGGTGATCACCGAAAACGGCATCGTCTACCTGCTCGGCCTGGTAAGACAGCAAGAGGCCAACGCTGCCACCAATGTGGTGCAAGGTGTGTCGGGCGTACAGAAGATCGTCAAGCTGTTCGAGTACATCGACTGACAACCCCTTGGCGAGCGTCGGGACGCTCGCCTTTTTCACTCTGATCCAGGAAGTACCCCATGAAAAAGCTGCTGCTGCCCGCTCTGCTGATCGGCACCTTCGCCACCCTGGCCGGCTGCTCCACTCCGAGCGTGATCACCCTCAACGATGGCCGCGAACTGCAGACCACCGACACGCCGCACTTCGACCGCAACTCCGGCTTCTACGAGTTCAAGCAACTGGATGGCAAGCCGACCCGCATCAACAAGGACCAGGTGCAGAGCATCAAGGACCTGTAATTGCGGCAGTAATGAAAAAGGCGATCCCTGCGGATCGCCTTTTTCGTTTCTGCCTGTTACTTCACGACTTTCAGGCTCGGACGACCACTCGGACGCGGCGGCTCGGGCGGACCATCATCATCCGGTTCGACACCGCCGTCCTCAAGGTCATCCTCGTCCGCGAGCGGCGGCTCCAGCTCGAAGACCATGCCCTGGCCATTCTCCCGGGCGTAGATCCCCAGGATGGCACCAATCGGCACATACAGCGTATGCGCCACGCCACCGAAGCGCCCTTCGAAGCTCACCGCCTCGTTGTCCATATGCAGGCTACGCACGGCACTGGGGGAGATGTTCAGGACGATCTGGCCATCGCTGGCGAAACCTTGTGGCACCTGGACCGCCGGGTACTCGGCGTTGACCAGCATATGGGGCGTGCAATCGTTGTCGACGATCCACTCGTACAGCGCACGAACCAGATAGGGGCGACTGGAGTTCATCAACGGCTCCTCTTTAAACCTTGCGCATTTCACGTTCAGTAGCAGACAGGCTCGCCTGGAAAGGCTCGCGGGCGAACTGTCGCTCCATGTAATCCAGCAGCGGCTTGGCCTGCCGCGGCAACTCGATACCCATCACCGGCAAGCGCCAGAGTATGGGCAGTAGACAGCAATCGACCAGACTCTGCTCCTCGCTCATGAAGCAGGCCATTTCAGCGAATAGCGGAGCCACGCCCGTCAGGCTCTCGCGCAACTCCTTGCGCGCCTGGGTACGTGCCGGCTCGCTGCTGCGCGGGTCCAGCACGGTGTCGGCCAGGCTGCACCAGTCGCGCTGGATGCGGTGCATCAGCAGGCGGCTGTTGCCGCGAGCCACCGGATAGACCGGCATCAGCGGCGGGTGCGGGTAACGCTCCTCGAGGTACTCCATCACCACGCTCGACTCGTACAGCGCCAGATCGCGATCGACCAGGGTCGGCAGACTGCCGTAAGGGTTCACTTCGACCAGCTTGGGTGGCAGGCGATTGCGGTCGACATCGATAATCTGCACCGTAACGCCTTTCTCCGCGAGCACCAGGCGTACCCGGTGGGAGTAATGGTCAGCGGGGTCGGAATAGCAGGCTAACCTGTTGGTTGCGCCCATGTAGCGCCTCCTCGTACGGGATGCTTGTAATACTGCAAATGAAAACGCGCCCGGGGTGCCCCAGCGACATCGCTGGGGCACCCCGGGCGCGTTCAACTACCAGAAACTACTGCGTGATCAGTGCACGTCCTTCCAGTATTCGCGCTTGAGCAAGTAGGCGAACACGAAGAAGAAAGCCAGGTACAGCAACACGTAGGTACCGATGCGCTGGCTTTCCAGTTTGACCGGGTTGGCCGAATAGGCCAGGAAGGTCACCAGGTTCTTGACCTTCTCGTCGAACTGCTCGGTCGTCAGGGTACCGGATTTCTCTTCGACGGTCAGCTGGTCACACGCTTCATGGGTCAATGGGCTGCCGGTCAGCGGGTCGTATTGCTTCTTGCCATCGACCACGCTTTGCACCTGCTTGCAACCAATCACTTGGTTGCCCTGCAGACCAACCAGTACGTTAGGCATGCCGACGTTGGGGAAGACCTTGTTGTTCACCCCATATGGCCGCGCCTTGTCCTCATAGAAACTGCGCAGGTAGGTGTACAACCAGTCGTTGCCACGCACCCGGGCAACCAGGGTGAGGTCGGGCGGCGCGGCGCCGAACCAGGTCTTGGCATCGTTCGGCTGCATGCCGATTTTCATGTGATCGCCGATCTTGGCGCCGGTGAACACCAGGTTTTCGAGCATAAGCTCGTGGGGAATCCCCAGGTCATCGGCGACACGCTCGTAACGCTGGAACTTGGCGCTATGGCACCCCATGCAATAGTTGGCGAAGGTACGCGCCCCATCCTGCATCGCGGCCTTGTCGGTCAGGTCGATATCGACCTTGTCCAGCTCCAGGCCGTGCTCGGCGGCGAACGAAAGGCCAGGCATCAATGCCAGCAAGCATACTGCAATAAACTTTTTCATCAGCCAGTCACCCTTTCCGGAACCGGTTTGGTCTTCTCGAGCCTTGTGTAGAACGGCATCAGCAGGAAGTAGGCGAAGTACAACACGGTGCACACCTGCGACAGCAAGGTACGCCCCGGGGTCGGCGCCAGCACGCCCAGCACGCCAAGGATGACGAAGGCCACGCAGAACACCAGCAACCAGATCTTGCTCAGCCAGCCCTTGTAGCGCATCGAGCGCACCGGACTGCGGTCAAGCCAGGGCAACACGAACAGCACCGCGATTGCCGCGCCCATGGCAATTACCCCGAACAGTTTGTCGGGCACCGCGCGCAGGATCGCGTAGAACGGTGTGAAGTACCAGACAGGCGCGATGTGCTCAGGGGTCTTGAAAGCGTTGGCCTGCTCGAAGTTCGGTTTTTCCAGGAAGTAGCCACCCATTTCCGGGAAGAAGAACACCACGGCACAGAACACGAAGAGGAACACCACGACCCCGGCGATATCCTTGACGGTGTAGTACGGGTGGAACGGGATGCCATCCAGCGGAATGCCGTTCTCGTCCTTCTTCTTCTTGATGTCCACGCCATCGGGATTGTTCGAACCCACTTCGTGCAGCGCCAGGATATGCAGCACCACCAGGCCCAGGATCACGATCGGCAAGGCCACCACGTGCAGGGCGAAGAAGCGGTTCAGGGTGATGCCGGAGATCAGGTAGTCACCACGAATCCACTGGGTCAGGTCATCACCGATCACCGGGATCGCGCCGAACAGCGAGATGATCACCTGGGCACCCCAGTACGACATCTGCCCCCAGGGCAGCAGGTAGCCCATGAACGCCTCGGCCATCAGCGCCAGGTAGATCAGCATGCCGAACAGCCAGACCAGCTCGCGGGGCTTCTGGTAGGAGCCGTAGAGCAGCCCGCGGAACATGTGCAGGTAGACCACGATGAAGAACGCCGAGGCGCCGGTGGAGTGCAGGTAGCGCAGGATCCAGCCGTACTCGACGTCGCGCATGATGTACTCGACCGAGGCGAAGGCCTCTTCCGCCGAGGGGGTGAAACTCATGGTCAGCCACACGCCGGTGACGATCTGGTTGACCAGCACCAGCAACGCCAGCGAGCCGAAGAAGTACAGGAAGTTGAAGTTCTTGGGCGCGTAATACTTGCTTAGATGGTCTTCCCACATCTTCGTCGCGGGGAAGCGCGCATCGATCCACTCCATGAACTTGCTCATCATGCGTTCTCCTGATCGACGCCGATGACGATGATTTCGTCCGACTCGTACGAGTGCGGTGGCACTGGCAGGTTTAGAGGCGCTGGCTGGGATTTGTAGACACGCCCGGCAAGGTCGTAGTGCGAACCGTGGCAGGGGCAGAAATAGCCACCGACCCACTTCGGCCCGAGGTCAGCCGGGGCGACCTCAGGGCGGAAGGTCGGCGAACAACCCAGGTGTGTGCACAGGCCCACCAGGATGAGAATCTCGGGCTTGATCGAGCGGACTTGCGGGTCGACGTAGGTAGGCTGCACCGACGCCTTGGATTCAGGGTCGGACAGCTCGCCGGTGATCTTTTTCAGATTACCGAGGATCTCCTCCGTTCGCCGCACGATGAATACAGGTTGCCCACGCCATTCAGCTACCATCTGCTGACCGGGCTCGACCTTGGCGATATTGACCTTCACCGGTGCCCCTGCGGCTTTCGCCTTGGCACTGGGAAACCATGACCCCACGAACGGTACCGCTGCCCCCACTGCCCCCGCTGCCCCGACCACGGATGTCGCGGCTACGAGGAAGCGGCGCCGGCCTGCGTTGACGCCGTCATTGCTCATTCAGTCCTCTCCCATCAGCTTGCTTGGCCTGTTTGAACAGGCATCTACTTAGGTACGTCTGTGGCACTAAAAATTGGCCGCAATGGTAAGGAACAAATCCACACGCTGACAAGGTGATTACCCGCTCGTCGGGCCACTACCCTCGCTTTGCTTGATCTGCGTCTATGCGACAAACGGCCACGGACTAGCAGACAGGTTAGTTGAAGACATAAAAAAAGCCCGGTTCCAAAAAGGAACCGGGCTTTTTTCGACTGCCGAAGCGGTATTAACGCTTGGAGTACTGAGGACGCTTACGCGCTTTACGCAGACCCACTTTCTTACGCTCAACTTCACGAGCGTCGCGGGTGACGTAGCCAGCACGACGCAGAGCGCCACGCAGGGTTTCGTCGTATTCCATCAGGGCGCGGGTGATGCCGTGGCGGATTGCACCGGCCTGACCGCTGACACCACCACCGGAAACGGTGACGTAGATGTCGAACTTCTCAACGGTTTCGGTCAGTTCCAGCGGCTGGCGAACAACCATGCGAGCGGTTTCGCGGCCGAAGAACACGTCCAGAGAACGGTTGTTGATGGAGATGTTACCGGTACCTGGACGCAGGAAAACGCGAGCGGTTGCGGTCTTGCGACGGCCAGTGCCGTAGTTTTGAGTCGCCGACATAATGAACTATCCCGTTAGATCTTCAGTTCTTGAGGCTGCTGAGCAGTGTGTGGGTGAGCAGCACCCGCGTACACTTTCAGCTTGCGGTACATGTCGCGACCCAGCGGGTTCTTCGGCAGCATGCCTTTGACCGCGGTTTCGATAACACGCTCAGGGGCCTTGGCGATCAACTTCTCGAAGTTGATTTCCTTGATACCGCCCGGGAAGCCGGAGTGGGAGTAGTACATCTTGTCGGAAGACTTGGCACCAGTCACACGGATTTGCTCGGCGTTGATGACGACGATGTAGTCGCCGGTGTCAACGTGAGGGGTGTATTCTGGCTTGTGCTTGCCACGCAGGCGGCTAGCGATTTCGGTAGCCAGACGACCCAGGGTCTGACCAGCGGCGTCGACTACGAACCACTCGCGCTTTACTGTTTCCGGTTTAGCAGTAAAAGTTTTCATTCTCTAAAGCCTCAGAGGCCGCCCAGCGAAAAATAGACGGCGAATCTTACTGGATAGTGCACAGCTTGCCAAGGGCAAGCGCGCAGCCGAACGCTGACGCTTTTGGGGGCTCGGGTCGGGCACGCCAATGTTCGACAAGGGTTCCCTGCATGGTGGTGCATCACTTCCGCCACACGGAGAGGGGCAGAATTATCCAGATTGCAGGAAAAATTTCAACCTGCTTTTATGCTCATCTTTGCCATGGAGCGTATACCCGATGGAATACCGTAAGCTCGGCCGTACCGACCTCGACGTCAGCGCCCTGTGCCTGGGCACCATGACCTGGGGCGAACAGAACACCCAGGACCAGGCCTTCGCCCAGATCGCCCTGGCCAAGGCCAGCGGCATCAACTTCATCGACACCGCCGAGATGTACCCAGTGCCACCGCGCCCGGAGACCTACGCCGCCACCGAACGCATCATCGGCAACTGGTTCGCCGCCAACGGCGACCGTGACGACTGGATCCTTGCCAGCAAGGTCGCCGGCCCCGGCAACGGCATCAGCCACATCCGCGACGGCCAGCTCAAGCACAACCGCCAGCACATCGTCGCCGCGCTGGACGAGAGCCTCAAACGCCTGCAGACCGACCGCATCGACCTCTACCAGTTGCACTGGCCCGAGCGCAGCACCAACTTCTTCGGCAAGCTCGGCTACCAGCACCTGCCCCAGGACATTTTCACCCCGCTGGAGGAAACCCTGGAGGTGCTCGATGAACAGGTGCGCGCCGGCAAGATCCGCCACATCGGCCTGTCCAACGAAACCCCGTGGGGCACCCTGAAATTCCTGCACCTGGCCGAAACCCGCGGCTGGCCCCGCGCGGTGTCGATCCAGAACCCCTACAACCTGCTCAATCGCAGCTTCGAGGTGGGCCTGGCGGAGGTGGCAATCCGCGAGCAGTGTGGTTTGCTGGCCTATTCGCCGCTGGCCTTCGGCATGCTGTCAGGCAAGTACGAAAACGGCGCCCGCCCCGAACACGCTCGCCTGACCCTGTTCAGCCGCTTTGCCCGCTACTCCAATCCGCAGACCGTGGCCGCCTGCGGCCGCTATGTGCAGCTGGCCCGCGAACACGGGCTGGACCCGGCGCAGATGGCGCTGGCGTTCGTGACCCGGCAGCCGTTCGTGACCAGCAACATCATCGGCGCGACGAACCTCGAGCAACTGCGCAGCAACATCGACAGCCAGGCGTTGAACCTGGGCGATGAACTGCTGGCGGCGATCGAGGCGGTCCATCAGGAGCAGCCGAACCCCGCGCCTTGATGCAACACAGACGCTGCACTGCTCTTTCGTGGGGTAGACACAATCGCCAAAAAATAAGACGATCCAGCCGGTGATTGACCACTCTACCCTATAAGAACAATGACAATGATGTTTACCCAACCCCCGGCGTCGCTGCGGCGCGTCAGCATCCTGGCCGTTGATAAAGTGTTCGCTTCGACACTGATGCAGGCCAAGGACTTCTTCCACCTGGCCAGCCTGCGCTACAGCAAGCAGCTGGGCCTGGGCCTGCAACCGATGTTCGAGATCGGCCTGGTGAGCCCGGACGGTTTGCCCGTGGACAGCTTCAGCAACGTGCAGTTGCCGGTCGACAGCGGCCTCAATGATGCCGACGTGATCATCCTGCCGGCCTTCTGGGATGACTTCGACAACCTGCTGCAACGCTATCCGCAGGTGCTGCCCTGGCTGCGCGCGCAGCATGCCCGTGGCGCGGTGCTGTGCGCCGAGGCCAGCGGCGTGTTCTGGCTGGCCGAGTCGGGGCTGCTCGACGGCAAGGAGGCAACCACCTACTGGCGCTTCTTCAGCAGCTTCGCCGAGCGCTTCCCGAAGATCCGCCTGAACCAGGACAAGCACCTGACCGACGCCGACAATCTCTACTGCGCCGGCGGCACCACCTCGGCCTGCGACCTGTACATCTACCTGATCGAACGCTTCTGTGGCGCCAACGTGGCCCGCGCGGTGGCCCGCGACATCCTCTACGAGGTGCAGCGCAACTATACCCCGGGGCGCATGGGCTTCGGCGGCCAGAAGCTGCACCAGGACCTGATCATCCTGCAGATCCAGCACTGGCTAGAAGAGCACTTCGCCGACAAGTTCCGCTTCGAGGATGTGGCGCGAAACCACGGCATGAGCATCCGCAACTTCATGCGCCGCTTCCAGAGCGCCACCGGCGACAAGCCCCTACACTACCTGCAGCGCCTGCGCATCGAGACCGCCAAGGGCCTGCTGTCGAGCACGCGCAAGAGCATCAAGACCATCAGCTACGAGGTGGGCTACGACGACGCGAGCTTCTTCGCCCGGCTGTTCCGCCAGCACACGGAGTTGTCGCCGAACCAGTATCGGCAGCAGTTCATGCAAGAGGCATGAATCTTCTATCGTGGGAGCGGGCTTGCCCCGCTCCCACGAAAGGAATGGTTTACGGCTTGTGCGCCCGCGACAGGAACTCGTGGGACTGCATCTCCAGCAGGCGGCTGAGCGTGCGCTGGAACTCGAAGCTCAGGCGCCCGCCGGTGTACAGGTCCTTGAGCTCCACCTCGGCCGAGATGATCAGCTTCACGTTGCGGTCGTAGAACTCGTCGACCATGTTGATGAAGCGCCGGGCGATGTCGTCGGTGGTCACGCCCATCTGCTCGACGTTGCTCAGCAGCACGGCATGGAAGATCTTGCCCAGCTCGATGTAGTCGTTCTGGCTGCGCGGCCCGTCGCACAGGGCGCGGAAGTCGAACCAGGCAACGTCATCGCAGGTGCGCAGGGCATGGATCTCGCGGTTCTCGATCATCAGCACGTCGTTCTCGACTGCCTGGGTGCACTCTGGGGTCAACGCCTTGAAGCTGGCGCGCAGGCTTTCATGCGCCGCGTCGTCGAGCGGGAAGTGGAACAGCTCTGCCTGCTCCAGGTGGCGCAGACGGTAGTCCACGCCGCTGTCGACGTTCACCACATCGGTGTACTGCTTGATCATGGCGATGGCCGGCAGGAAGCGCGCGCGCTGCAGGCCGTCCTTGTACAGGCCGTCCGGGACGATGTTGGAAGTGGCCACCAGCGACACGCCGTTCTTGAACAGCTCTTCCATCAGGGTGCCGAGGATCATGGCATCGGTGATATCGGAGACGAAGAACTCGTCGAAGCAGATCACCTTGGCTTCGTCGCTGAAGCGCTTGGCGATGATGGTCAGCGGGTTCTTCTCGCCCTTGAGGGTCTTCATCTCCTCGTGGACGCGCTTCATGAAGCGGTGGAAGTGCGTGCGCATCTTCTGCTTGAACGGCAGCGCTTCATAGAAGGTGTCGACCAGGTAGGTCTTGCCCCGGCCCACGCCGCCCCAGAAGTACAGGCCCTTGACCGGCGTCTGCTCCTTCTTGCCGAACAGCTTGCCGAACACGCCCGGCTTGTTGTTCTGCGCGTGTACCAGGTCGTCGTACAGGCGCTGCAGGTGACGCACCGCAGTTTCCTGCGCCGCGTCATGGAAGAAGTCGGGGCGTTTCAGATCGGCTTGGTATCGTTCTAGGGGCGTCATGATTTCGTTAGCGAGGCAACAAAAAACGGGCCGTCACTGTAGCGACCGGCCCGCTTAATGGCAATCAGACTTGCGTCAAAGTGACTCAGTCCGCCTGTGGCGCCAGGGCCTCGCGCAGGCTGGTGATGGCCGCGTCACGGGCCTCGGCGGCCTCGAACTGCGGCCCGTCGGCAACTTGCTCACCGTTCAGCCACAGCGAGAAGCCCAGGCCCTCGACTCGCACATCGGCCTCGCCGCCCTGTTGCAGCTGCTTGCTCACCGCCCCAGCGCTCTTGCCATCGGCGAAGCTGCGCGACAGCAGCAATTGCTCGCCATCAGCGGCCAGCAGGCGGAAGCGGAAGCTGCCATCCTCGTCACGGAAGCTGACGAAGCGGGCGCTCTTGGCGGCCTTCTTCTTCACCTCGGTGCTGGCCTGCACGGTGGTGCGGAACGAACGCAGGCCAACTGCCTCGCGCAGTTGCTCGAGGAACGGCGTGGCGATCTTGCGGGCCTTGGCGGCGCCGGCCAGAAGGATGTCCTCGAGCTCAGACGGGCGCGCGATCAGCTGGTGATAGTGCTCGCGCTTTTCGGCCAACTGGCCGTCGAGCAGCTGGAACAGGCGCTGCTTGGCATCGCCCCAGCCCAGGCCCTGAAGCAGCTCTTCGCGGAACTCGGCGCATTGCGCCGGCGAGGAGAAGGCCTGGAACAGGGTGAACAGGTGCGAGTTGTCCGGATCCTTGGCCTCGCCGGGGGCCTTGGAGTCGGTGACGATGCGCGAGATCGCATCCTTCATGTCCTTGGCGCTGGTGAACAGCGGGATGGTGTTGTCGTAGCTCTTGGACATCTTGCGACCGTCCAGGCCCGGGAGCGTGGCCACGCTCTCCTCGATCACCGCCTCGGGCAGGGCGAAGAAGTCCTTGCCCTGGCCGAACAGGTGGTTGAAACGCTGGCCGATGTCACGTGCCATCTCCACGTGCTGGATCTGGTCGCGGCCAACCGGCACCTTGTTGGCATTGAACATCAGGATGTCAGCAGCCATCAGCACCGGGTAGCTGAACAGGCCCATGGTAACGCCAGCGTCCGGGTCTTCGCCGGCCTCGACATTCTTGTCCACCGACGCCTTGTAGGCGTGAGCGCGGTTGAGCAGGCCCTTGGCGGCGACGCAGGTCAGCAGCCAGGTAAGCTCCGGGATCTCGGGGATGTCCGACTGGCGATAGAAGGTCACCTTGGCCGGGTCCAGGCCACCGGCGAGCCAGGTGGCGGCGATCTCCAGGCGCGAACGCTGGATGCGCTGCGGGTCGTCGCACTTGATCAGGGCGTGGTAGTCGGCCAGGAAGTAGAACGAGTCGACGCCGGGCTGCTGGCTGGCGAGGATGGCCGGACGGATGGCGCCGGCGTAGTTGCCCAGGTGCGGGGTGCCGGTGGTGGTGATACCGGTGAGGATGCGCGTGGTCATGGGGGTTCGCTTATTCAGGCTTGGCTCAGTTCGAAAGGCGCGGCAGCAGCAGATCCTTCAGATCGGTCAGCTTGCCATGGAAAAAGTGTCCGCATTCTGCCACTTTCAGCAGCTCGTGGGGGCGCGACAGGGCGGCGGACCAATCGTAGACCAGTTGCGGATCGACCACTTCGTCGGTGTCCGGCTGCACGACGATCAGCGCGACGCGCTCGGGCAGCGGGAACTGCGCGTTCAGGCGCATCACCGCCGGGGCGATCATGAACAGCTGTTGCAGCTCGACATCCGCCGCCTCCAGGCGACCGGCCAGGCTGGCGGCAACGAAGCCGCCGAAGGAGAAGCCCATCAGCACCAACGGCAGCTCGGGATGCTGCTGGCGCAACCAGGCTGCGGCAGCCTCGGCATCCGCTACCTCGCCAGCGCCCATGTCATGGCTGCCGGCGCTCTGGCCAACGCCGCGGTAGTTGAAGCGCAGGGTGACGTAACCTGCATCACGGGCGGTACGCTGCAGGGTCGAGACCACCTTGTTGAGCATGGTGCCGCCCTGGACCGGGTTGGGGTGGCAGATCAGCACCGCGCCGCGGGCATCGGCCACGTCCAGGTACAAAGCCTCGAGCTGGCCGGTCGGGCCATCAATGAACAAGGGGGTTTCGCGGATAAGCAAGGTACTACTCCGTGACCTCGTGAAGGGTCGACTCGTCTAGCAAAGGAATTCTGTTCTGATTTGCGATCGCTCGCGGTATACAGCGCAGGTCTGAGCCGTTAACGTAAAGCAAAGCCGTTTATAGAGGAAGGACTCGTGGAACACTCGCTCCTTGTTTGGTTGCTGCCGACCCTGGCCCTGGTTGTCGGTGTCGTCGTCGGTTTCGCGCTGGCCCGCCTGCTGCCCAACGCGGCACCAAGCAACACCCAACGCCAGCTGGATGACATCCAGCAGCGCTTCGACAATTACCAGAACGAAGTGGTAACCCACTTCAACAGCACTGCATCGCTGGTCAAAAAACTGACCCAGAGCTACCAGGACGTGCAGGATCACCTGGCCGACGGCGCCAACCGCCTGGCCCTGGACGAGCTGACCCGCCAACGCCTGCTGGCCGCGCTGCACTCCGAAGCCGCGCAAGGCCCGCGTGATCGCCTGACGCCGCCGAAGGATACCGCCGAAGTGCCACGCGACTACGCACCGAAGTCGCCGAACTCGCCGGGCATGCTCGATGAGAGCTACGGGCTCAAGCGCTGAATCGATGACATGAAGAAGGCCTCGCAAGAGGCCTTTTTTGTGGGCGCTGTCTACTCGCCCTAACACTCCGTGGGAGCGGGCTTGGGCCGCGATAGAGCCGGCCCGGATCACCTCAGCGATACCAGGCCGCGCCCTCCTCGCCGATGTCATAAAGCGCCCGCGCCTGCCCCAGTACATCCCTCGGCAATACGCCCTGGCATACCAGCCCATGCAAGGCCGCCAGCACCACGGCATACCGGTCCACCTCGAAAAACCGTCGCAACTGCTGGCGCGTATCGCTGCGCCCGAAACCATCGGTGCCCAGGGTGGCATAGGGCGCCTGCACATACTCGGCGATCAATTGCGGCCAGGCGCGCACATAGTCGCTGGCCGCGATCACCGGGGCGGCGCCGGGCAGGCAACGACGCACATGGCAATCCGCCTGCTCCCCGGCTATCGCCAAGCGTTGCGCATCCCTGGCCCCACGCGCCAGTTCGCTGAAGCTGGTGACGCTGAACACCTCGCTGTCGACCTGCCAGTCACTGGCCAGCAACTCGCCGGCGGCAATCACCTCGCGCAGGATGGTGCCCGAACCCAACAAGCGCACCTGGCCACGGGGTGCGGCCGAGGAATGCCGGGCAAAGCGATACATGCCTCGCAGTACATCGTCGTGCATGTCTTCGGGCAACGACGGCTGCGGGTAGTTTTCATTCATCACCGCCACATAGTGGAACTCATCCTGCTGCTCCACCAGCATGCGCCGCGCGGCATGGTCGAGGATCACCGCCAGCTCGCCGGCAAAGCACGGATCCCAGGCCCGGCAGTTGGGCACCATCGATGCCATTACCAGGCTCGATCCGTCCTGGTGCTGCAAGCCCTCGCCGCCCAACGTGGTGCGCCCCGCCGTGGCGCCCAGCAACAGGCCCCGGGCACGCTGGTCGGCGGCAGCCCAGATCAGGTCGCCGACCCGCTGAAAGCCGAACATTGAATAGTAGATGTACACCGGCAGCATCGGCTCGCCATGCACCGCGTAGGCGGTCGCTGCCGCGACCCATGAAGAGATCGCCCCGGCCTCGGTGATGCCCTCCTCCAGCAGCTGGCCGTCCCGCGACTCCTTGTAGACCAGCAGCGAGCCTGCGTCCTCCGGCTCGTAGCGTTGCCCGTGGGGCGAATAGATACCGATCTGGCGGAACAGGCTGGCCATGCCGAAGGTGCGCGCCTCGTCGGCGACGATCGGCACCACTCGTGGCCCCAACCCCGGCGCCTTGAGCCAGTTGCCCAGCAAGCGCACCGCGGCCATGGTGGTGGACATCTCCTTGCCTTCGGCGTGCAGGGCGAAACCGCCGAATGCCTCCAGCTCGGGCACAGGCAAGGTGGCACAGTCGTTGCGCCGCAGCGGCAGCGGCCCACCCAGTGCCTGGCGGCGCTGGCGCAGATAGACCATCTCCGGGCTGTCTTCGGCCGGGCGATAGAAACGCAGTTGCTCCACCGCCTCATCCGACAACGGCAAATGGAAACGGTCGCGGAAGGCCAGCAGTGCCTGCACGTCGAGTTTCTTGGCCTGGTGCGCGGTCATCCGCGACTCGCCGGCACTGCTCATGCCATAGCCTTTCTTGGTCTTGGCCAGGATCACCGTCGGCCGGCCCTTCCAGGCCCTGGCGGCGGCATAGGCGGCATGCAGCTTGCGAAAATCATGACCACCGCGCTTGAGGGCGTTGATCTCTTCGGTGCTCATGTGCGCCACCAGGCGCTGCAAGGCCGGGTTCTGCTTGAAGAAGTGTTCGAGGTTGTAGCTGCCGTCCTTGGCGCCGAGGGTCTGGAACTGACCGTCGGGCGTCGCCGCCAACTGGCGCAGCAGCGCGTGTTCGTGATCACGGGCGAACAGGGCGTCCCACTCCGAACCCCACAGCACCTTGATCACGTTCCAGCCGGCACCGCTGAACAACGCTTCGAGCTCCTGGATGATCTGGCCATTGCCGCGTACCGGGCCGTCCAGGCGCTGCAGGTTGCAGTTGACGATGAAGGTCAGGTTGTCCAAGCCTTCACGGGCAGCCAGGGTCAGGCCGGCGGTCGACTCCGGCTCGTCCATCTCGCCATCGCCAAACACTCCCCAGACATGCCGGGCAGAGGTGTCGAGCAGCCCGCGATGATGCAGGTAGCGCATGAAGCGCGCCTGATAGATCGCATTGAGCGGGCCGATGCCCATGGAACCTGTGGGAAACTGCCAGAAGTCCGGCATCAGCCAAGGGTGCGGATAGGAGCACAGCCCGTTGCCGCCGACCTCCTGCCGGTAGTTGGCCAGCTGTTCCTCGCTCAGGCGCCCTTCAAGAAATGCGCGGGCATAGATGCCAGGCGCCGAGTGCGGCTGGAAGAACACCAGGTCGCCGCTGCGCTGCACGCCACCGCCCTCGCCGCGAAAGAAATGCTGGAAGCCGACCTCGAAGATTTCCGCCGCCGAGGCGTAGCTGGCGATATGCCCGCCCAGCTCGCCATAGGCGTGGTTGGCCCGTACCACCATGGCCAGGGCGTTCCAGCGCAGGATGCCGGTAATACGCTCGTCCAGCTCGAGATCACCGGGGTAAGCGCCCTGCTGTTCCACCGGCACGGTGTTGCGGTAGGCCGAGAAGACCTGGGCCTCGCGCTCCAGGCCCAGCTCGAGGGCATGGGCCTGCAGGCGCTGCAGCAGGTAGCGGGCCCGCGCCGGGCCGCAGTGAGCCAGGGTCGAGGCCAGCGCCTCGCACCACTCGGCGGTTTCCGCTGGATCGCTGTCCAGGGCGGTATCAAGGGCCGTCAACGGCTCGTTCGGGTTCATCATCGCTACCATCGCGCAGGCCTCGTCCGTGGCGATTCAGGCGCAGGCCTTCAGGGCCTGGGCAATGTCGGCAAGCAGGTCGTCGATGTCTTCCAGCCCCACCGACAGACGCACCAGCCCTTCCGAGATGCCATGCTCGGCACGCTCCTGCTGGGTATAGCTGGAGTGGGTCATGCTCGCCGGGTGCTGGGCCAGCGACTCGGCATCGCCCAGGCTCACCGCGCGGCTGAACAGCTGCAGGGCGTTCATAAAACGGCGCCCGGCTTCGATCCCGCCCTTCAGCTCGAAGGCGATCATCCCGCCCGGCAGGCGCATCTGCCGTTGGGCCAGCGCGTACTGCGGGAAGGATGGCAGGCCCGGGTAGTGCAGCAGCTCAACCTGAGGTTGTTCGGCGAGAAACTCGGCCACCTGCTGGGCATTGGCGCAGTGGCGGTCCATGCGCAGGGCCAGGGTCTTGATGCCGCGCATCAACAGCGAGGCGTCGTGGGGCGAGAGCACGGCGCCGGTCATGTCCTTGAGCCCTTCCAGGCGGATGCGGTCGACCAGCGCCTTGCGCCCGACTACCAGCCCGGCGGTGATATCGCCATGTCCGGACAGGTACTTGGTGGCCGAATGCACCACCAGGTCGACGCCCAGTTCCAGCGGGCGCTGCAGGTAGGGCGTGCAGTAGGTGTTGTCGACCACGATGCTCAGGTCATGGCCCTTTGCAGCCTCGACGACGGCAACGATATCCACCAACTGCATGTTGGGGTTAGCCGGCGACTCGAAGTAGATCATCCGCGTCTTTGCGGTGATCGCGGCCTTGAGTGCCGGGATGTCGTTGAGGTCCACATGGCGGATCTTCACGCCGAACTCGCCGATGCCGTGGTGCAGGTAGGCGAAGGTGCAGCCATACAGGGTGCTGCCGACGATCAGCTCGTCACCCGGGCGTAGCAGGGTCCATAGCGTGGCGGTGATGGCGCCCATCCCGGAGGCCAGCGCCAGCCCTGCCTCGCCGCCTTCGAGCGACGCCATGCGTTGCTCCAGCAGGGCCAGCGTCGGGTTGGAAATACGGCTGTAGAAGTGCCCCGGCTCTTCGCCGGCGAAGCAGGCGGCGCCATACTCGACAGTCGGGAAAGCGTAGGTGGCGGTCTGGTAGACCGGCGGCACCAGGGCGCCGCCATGGGACATCGGGTCATAGCCATGGTGGATGGCCCGCGTGGAGAAACCGGTGTTGTTGTTGGAGTCGCGCATGGCAACAGTCTCTTGTGGTTTGTTATAAGCTTATGCCACCAAGCTGCCGCGCTTTTTCCAAACTTGCCCACGCAATCGGGCATGTTTTGAAAGAAAAACAACAAAAATAGAACCAGGAGGGCAAGATATGCCTTCAACGCTCGACCGTACCGACCGCGCCCTGCTCGCCGCCCTGCAGGACAACGCCCGCCTGACCGTTTCCGAACTCGCCGACCAGGTCGCCCTGACCACCTCGCCCTGCTGGCGGCGGGTCAAATTGCTCGAGGACAACGGCTACATCACCGGCTACCAGGCCATTCTTTCGCCCAAGTCGCTGGGCTTCGGGGTGACCGCGTTCGTCAGCATCATGATGGACTCGCACACCAAGGAAATGGCCCTGGCGTTCGAGAAACGGCTGATGGAGATCCCCGAGATCGTCGCCTGCCACAATATCTCCGGGCGCTATGATTTTTTGCTGGAGATCCTGGCACGGGACCTGGAATCGTTTGGCGAATTCACCCGGGAGGTGCTGCAGCGGTTGCCGGGGGTGAAGGAGATCTATTCGAGCTTTTCGTACAAGGCGGTGAAAGAGCGACGGGTGATTCCGGTGTCGGAGAAGCATATCTAGGGTCGCAAAGCAGACCCAAAATCCTGCCAACAAACGCCGTACAAATGAAAAACCCCGCCGAAGCGGGGTTTTTCACATCAGGCAATCAATCAGATCGCCCCACGCTGACGCAGCACATCCAGCACCAGCTTAACGCCTTCATCGACGCTGACCGACTGGGTGTCGATCACCAGGTCCGCATCCAGCGGCACATCGAATGGGAAGCTCTCGCCCGGGATGTTGTCGCCACCGGCGGCATACAGGCCCTGCGGGTCACGCTCGCGGCACACCATAGGCGAGGCCTGGACATACACCGTAACCAGACGCTCCTTGCCGATCAGCGCCTTGGCCTGCTCGCGGCCCTCGGCATCAGGGGCGACGAAGGCGGCCAGGGTCAGCAGGCCGGCTTCGTTGAACTGGCGCGCCACATGGGCGGCGCGGCGCCAGTTCTCGGTGCGCCCGGCGCGGTCCTGCGGCAGGCCTTTGTTCAGGTCGTGACGCAGGTTCTGGCCGTCGAGCACGTAGACTGCACGGCCCATGTCGAACAGCTTGCGCTCCACGGCATAGGCCAGGGTGCTCTTGCCGGCGCCCGACAGGCCACTGAACAGCACGGTGGCTGGCTGCTGGCCGAAGCGCAGGGCGCGCTCTTCGGTGGACACATGGGCCAGCTTGCCGTGCTGGCCAGTGCCGCCGTGTGGCAGGACCGGCGGGGCGATGATCATGCCGGCGCCGACGGTGCCGTTGGTCAGGCGGTCGATGACGATGAATGCGCCGGTGGTGCGGTTGCTCTCGTAACCGTCCAGGGCGATGGCGCTGTCCAGGGCGACCTTGACCCGGCCGATCTCGTTGAGTTGCAGCGCGCTGGCGGCGCCCTGCTCCAGGGTATTCACATCGACCTTGTGGGTGATGCTGGCGATCGAGCCCGGCACATAGCTGGTGGCGCGCTTGATGTCGTACTTCTTGCCCGGGAGCATCGGCTCCTCGGCCATCCACACCAGCATGGCGTCGAACTGGTCGGCCACCGTTGGAACATTGTCGGCATGCACCAGCAGGTCGCCACGGGAGATGTCGATCTCGTCTTCCATGGTCAGGGTCACCGCCTGGCCAGGCCCGGCGTTCTCCAGTTCACCTTCATAGGTGACGATGGACTTGACCCGGCTGCTCTTGCCCGACGGCAGCACGACGATCTCGTCGCCCTTGTGCACCACGCCACCGGCGATGGTGCCGGCGAAGCCGCGGAAGTTGAGGTTCGGGCGGTTGACGTACTGCACCGGGAAACGCAGGTCGGTGACATTGCGGTCGGCAGCGATCTCGACAGTCTCGAGGATCTCCATCAACGCAGGGCCCGTGTACCACGGCGAACGCTCGCTGCGGTTGACCACGTTGTCACCCTTGAGCGCCGACATCGGCACGAAGTGCAGGCTGCTCGGCTTGAGGTCGATGCCCTCGGCGAACTTCAGGTAGTCGGCCTTGATCGACTCGAAGACCTGCTCGTCGAAGCCCTTGAGGTCCATCTTGTTGACCGCAACGACGATGTGCTTGATGCCCAGCAGGGATGCGATATAGCTGTGCCGGCGGGTCTGGGTCTGCACGCCGTAGCGGGCATCGACCAGGATGATGGCCAGGTCGCAGGTCGAGGCGCCGGTGGCCATGTTGCGGGTGTACTGCTCGTGGCCCGGGGTGTCGGCGATGATGAACTTGCGCTTGGCGGTGGAGAAGTAGCGGTAGGCGACATCAATGGTGATGCCCTGCTCGCGCTCGGCCTGCAGGCCGTCGACCAGCAGCGCCAGGTCGACTTCCTCGCCAGTGGTGCCGGACTTCTTCGAGTCACGGGTGATGGCCTCGAGGTGGTCCTCGTAGATCATCTTCGAATCGTGCAGCAGGCGCCCGATCAGGGTGCTCTTGCCGTCGTCCACGTTGCCGCAGGTGAGGAAGCGCAGCAGTTCCTTGCGCTCGTGCTGGGCCAGGTAGGCGAGGATGTCCTCGCTGATCAGATCAGATTGGTGCGACATGCTGGAACCCTGAAATTAGAAGTAGCCTTGGCGTTTTTTGTCTTCCATGGAACCGGCGCCATCGTGGTCGATGACACGGCCCTGGCGTTCGGACGTCCGGGTCAGGAGCATTTCCTGGATGATGTCCGTCAGGGTCTCGGCTTCGGACTCGACCGCACCCGTCAACGGGTAGCAGCCCAGGGTACGGAAACGCACCTTCTTCTTGACGATGCGC
Source organism: Pseudomonas soli (assembly GCF_021283165.2). Lineage (NCBI taxonomy): Bacteria > Pseudomonadati > Pseudomonadota > Gammaproteobacteria > Pseudomonadales > Pseudomonadaceae > Pseudomonas > Pseudomonas soli. The sequence continues at coordinate 982,083 of NZ_CP128543.1, read as the reverse complement.
GCCTTCTCTTCCTCGGAGAGGTGCTCGAGGATGCGCTCGTCGTCGATCATGATCAGGGTGCCGTTCTTCTCGATCACTTCACGCTCGGCGGCGAAGTACAGCGGCACGATCGGGATGCCTTCGAGGTAGATGTACTGCCAGATGTCCAGCTCGGTCCAGTTCGACAGCGGGAACACGCGGATCGACTCGCCCTTGTTGACCTTGCCGTTGTAGATGTTCCACAGCTCCGGGCGCTGGTTCTTCGGGTCCCAGCGGTGCTTGCTGTCACGGAACGAGTAGACGCGCTCTTTGGCTCGCGACTTCTCTTCGTCGCGGCGCGCCCCACCGAAGGCGGCGTCGAAGCCGTGCTTGTCCAGCGCCTGCTTCAGGCCCTGGGTCTTCATGATATCGGTATGCTTGGAGCTGCCATGGGTGAACGGGTTGATGCCCTGCGCCACACCCTCGGGGTTGACGTGGGTGATCAGCTCCAGGCCCATCTCTTCGACCATCTTGTCGCGGAAGCGGTACATCTCCTGGAACTTCCACTGGGTGTCGACGTGCATCACCGGGAACGGCAGCTTGCCCGGGAAGAACGCCTTGCGCGCCAGGTGCAGCATGACCGCGGAATCCTTGCCGATCGAGTACAGCATCACCGGGTTGTCGAACTCGGCGGCCACCTCGCGGATGATGTGGATGCTCTCCGCCTCCAGCTGTTTCAAGTGCGTCAGATTGTCGACCATGGCTACTCACGAAAAACGATCTTATGGACGGCCTGCGGGCCGTGTTCGAGCGAGCCACTTTATCACAGCGCCTGATTCTATTTAGGCGTGCGACTAGATCGAAAAGGTCTAATGATATGACTGCGGGTTTGGGCCTTGCCTGGCGAAAAGCCGATCAGATCGGGTTTGGGCAATCAATGAACAGATGCTCGACCGCGAAGCGCCGCGCCAGGTAATCACCCAACGCCTGCACGCCGTAGCGCTCGGTGGCGTGATGGCCGGCGGCGATGAAGCTGATGCCGTTTTCGCGGGCACTGTGAAAGGTCTGCTCCGATGCCTCGCCACTGAGGAACAGGTCGACTCCGGCGGCAATGGCTGTGTCGATGTAGCCCTGCCCGCCTCCGGTACACCAACCGACTCGACGGATCATCCGCTCACCCTCGACCACCAGCGGTTCGCGCCCCAGTGCCTCTTGCACTCGGCGGGCAAAATCCCGCGCCGAGACTGGTTCGGCCAGCGAACCGACCAAGCCCACCACCTTGGGATTGTTCGGATCCAGCGGGCCTTCGACAGTGATGTCCAGCTGGCGCGCCAGTTGGACGTTGTTGCCCACCTCCGGGTGCACGTCCAGCGGCAGGTGGAAGGCCAGCAAGCTGATGTCGTGCTTGAGCAAGGTCTTCAATCTGCGCTGTTTGATGCCGGTGATGCAGGGGCTTTCGCCCTTCCAGAAGTAGCCGTGGTGCACCAGCACCAAGTCGGCCTCGGCCTCGACCGCCGCGTCCAGCAACGCCTGGCTGGCGGTTACGCCACTGACGATGCGGCTGACCTGGGGGCGGCCCTCGACCTGCAGGCCGTTGGGGCAGTAATCCTGGATCCTGGCGCTGACCAGGTAGCGCTCGGCTTCCTCGACCAGGGTGTTTAGGGCGACTGCCATGAAAAATCTCCTCGAATTCGGCGTTGCGGCGGGCGTCAGGCTCTATAATGGCCGCCATTATGGGCCGTCGCCGGCGTGGGGGAAACCGCTGGCGGGCGCTCGGGGTGTCCGGCCATCGCCGTTCGGTTTTATCAGGTGTATGATCGCGCCCGCTCGCGCCCCGGGCCACATTGTCACGGCCCCCGCCCTACTCCCAGGATCCATTCATGTTCAAGGCTCTGCGTTACTTCGGCTGGCCCCTGCTCACCGGTGTGCTGATCGCCATGCTGGTCATCCAGCGCTTCCCCGAATGGGTCGGCCTGCCCAGCCAGGACGTCAACCTGCAACAAGCTCCGCAAACCACCAAAATCATGCAGGGACCGGTCTCCTATGCCGATGCCGTGACCCTGGCAGCGCCTGCAGTGGTCAACCTCTACACCACCAAGGTGGTGAACAAGAGCGCGCATCCGCTGTTCGAGGATCCGCAGTTCCGCCGCTTCTTCGGTGACAACCTGCCCAAGCAGCGGCGCTGGGAATCGAGCCTGGGCTCGGCGGTAATCATGAGCCCGGAAGGCTACCTGCTGACCAACAACCACGTCACCAGCGGCGCCGACCAGATCGTCGTGGCCCTCAAGGATGGCCGCGAAACCCTTGCCCGAGTGATCGGCAGCGACCCGGAAACCGACCTGGCGGTACTGAAGATCGACCTCAAGAGCCTGCCGGCGATCACCATCGGCCGCTCTGACAACATCCATATCGGTGACGTGACCCTGGCCATCGGCAACCCCTTCGGTGTCGGCCAGACCGTGACCATGGGCATCATCAGCGCCACCGGCCGCAACCAACTGGGCCTGAACAACTACGAAGACTTCATCCAGACCGATGCGGCGATCAACCCGGGTAACTCCGGCGGTGCGTTGGTGGATGCCAACGGCAACCTGGTGGGCATCAACACCGCAATCTTCTCCAAGTCCGGAGGTTCCCAGGGCATCGGCTTCGCCATCCCGGTCAAGCTGGCGCTGGAGGTGATGAAGTCGATCGTCGAGCATGGCCAGGTAATCCGTGGCTGGCTGGGCATCGAAGTGCAGCCATTGAGCCAGGAGCTGGCCGACTCGTTCGGCATGCAGGGCCGCCCCGGCATCGTCGTGGCGGGGATCTTCCGCGATGGCCCGGCAGCGCGCGCCGGCCTGCAACTGGGCGACGTGATCCTGAGCATCAATGGCGAGCCGGCCGGCGACGGGCGCAAGTCGATGAACCAGGTGGCGCGGATCAAGCCCACCGACAAGGTCGCGATCGAAGTAATGCGCAACGGCAAGCAACTGAAGCTGGTGGCCGAAGTAGGGCTGCGACCGCCGCCTGCGCCGGTGCCCGCCGGCAAGGAAGAACGCTGACGATATCCCCGGGGCCGCATTGCAGCTCCTTTGGTTTCCCTCAGCCCGCTGCGCCACTGGCATTTATGTCAGGTGTTGCCATGCCATGACCGATGTAGATTGTCCTTTACCCGGATAGCGGACGCTAAACGGAAGTGTCGATCAGCAGGAGGCAATCATGGCAACGCAAGCCCCCATCCATAGCGGCTATTTCACCAGCGTCGACTACAACGAGGAAATTCACGTTTATCTGAAGTGCATGTGCCCCGAGCAAGAGCTGCGGCACGTCGACAAGGCGAAGTTCATACTGAAAAGGGCCGACGGCTACATTCTTGACTCCCTGACTTCGCAGCCTCCCACGCAACGGCAGACCTTCACGAAGCGAGAACCGGGGCGCTACAGGCTAGAGGTGGAACTGCACAGTTACGAGGGGTCTGTATCCAGGATAAGCGACTTGGAGATCGACACCACCCGCTATACCCATGGCTCTTGGCTATGCCGCGCTTTCCAAGAGCACCTAAAAGAGCGCCTAAGTGTAAGTAAGGCTCCCGCGCCCCGCGCGAGCCAAAATTTGAAAGGCTTCCGGCGGTTGCCCCCCAACGGCAAAGACTACGACTTGCAAGTGATGTTTCAGGACGGCGGGAATGAAACCGTAAAGAACCGTCCTCCTCTCACGCTCGAGGGCTTCCCGCAAATCACCTTCGAGCCGGTCTGGGTAGCGACTCGATGGTCCCACACTGGCCGGGCCGCAAACCTCAACCGTTTCTGCAATCTGTACCGCGTGAAGACGCAGAAGCAGGATAGTCGGCAGAAGCTGGAATTGGCCAAGAGGCTGGAGCAACTTGACATCGTCAAATACGTCGCTTTCGACCTGCCAGTCTACCCACTACAAAAAGCGCTAGAGACCGCTAAAGTCGCACCGTCCCTGGAACAAACACCCGACCTCACCGTGCATCAGGGCTACCTCGACGACAACTTGGGAATGAATGCACGAAACGCCTGGAAACAAGACGCAAACGGCGAACAGGCAAGTGTGCGCTTCCTGGATTTTGGGGTTTTCGAGGACCATGAGGACCTGAAGGGCTACATCGACGTGGTCACCAACGCAGGCTACGCCAAGAACCACGGCAGCGCGTCGGCGGGGTGCATTGCCGCCGGTAACAACGGCAAGGGGGTCACGGGGGTTGCCTGGGGGGCCCGCCTGTACATGTATGACAATACCTCGTGGCAACGCATCCTGGCTGATTACTGCCCCGGCGATATCATCGCGTTCAACATCCAGGGCTCCGGTGGTTTGCCCTATGCACCGGCGGTCCACGACAAACGCTACTGGGATGCGGTGCGGGCCCTGGTGGATGCAGGTGCGATCGTGCTCTTCGCCGCAGGCAATGGTGGCCTGGACCTCGCCACGCATTCCGACTTCAATAACTATGGCGACTCGGGCGGCATCATGGTCGGCTCTTGCAACCATAACGATGGCAAGCGCCACAGCACCTCCAACTACAACCTTCACGCCACCCTCAACTCATGGGGCGACAACGTCGCGACAACCGGCACGCTGCGGCAAAACGGGGACGGCGCAGACCTGTGGGATGGCGGAACGCCCGAGACCAGGTACATGTACTTCGGCGGTACCTCGAGCGCTACCCCACTCACGGCCGCGGCATTGGCGGTTGTCCAGGGCTACGCCATCCGTCGGTACAACTTGTGCCTGGACACGGCGCATATGCATGCGCTGGTCACCGAGGCGGGCTACAAAGAGGCGCAAGTACAGCAGATCGGTGCGCGCCCGAACATCAAGGCAACGCTTGACCTGCTTGATCAAATCATAGGTGGCAGACGCGCCTGAACTGGCCAACCGCCCTTGCTTGCAAGGTGGCTGGCCGAGTGCATCAGTGCAGGATCTGGCTCAGGAACAACCTGGTCCGGTCACTGCGCGGCCGGTCGAAGAAGTCGTCCGGCGCCGCCTGCTCGACGATCTCCCCTTTGTCCATGAAGATCACCCGGTTGGCCACGGTGCGGGCAAAGCCCATCTCGTGGGTCACGCAGAGCATGGTCATGCCATCCTCGGCCAGGCTGACCATGGTGTCGAGCACCTCCTTGACCATCTCAGGGTCCAGCGCCGAAGTCGGTTCGTCAAACAGCATGATCTTCGGTTTCATGCACAGCGCCCGGGCAATCGCCACCCGCTGCTGCTGACCGCCGGACAACTGCCCGGGGTACTTGTGTGCTTGCTCAGGGATGCGCACACGCTCGAGGAAATGCATGGCGATTTCCTCGGCCTTGCGCCGTGGCAGCTTACGCACCCACATGGGCGCCAGGGTGCAGTTCTCGAGGATAGTCAGGTGCGGGAACAGGTTGAAGTGCTGGAACACCATGCCCACTTCGCGGCGGATCGCCTCGATCTGCTTGAGGTCGTTGGTCAGCTCGACACCGTCGACGACGATACGTCCCTGCTGGTGTTCCTCAAGCCGGTTGAGGCAGCGGATGGTGGTGGACTTGCCCGAGCCCGACGGCCCGCACAGCACGATGCGCTCGCCCTGGCGCACGTTGAGGTTGATGTCCTTGAGCACATGGAACTGGCCGTACCACTTGTTCACGCCCTGCATCTGGATGATGCCTTCGGGGCCGGCAGGCTGCTTGATCGCTTCACTCATTTCGAAACTCCTAACGCTTGTGGCCAGTGTCCAGCTTGCGCTCCAAATGCATGGAGTAGCGGGACATACCGAAACAGAAAATCCAGAACACCAGGGCAGCGAACACATAGCCCTCGGTCGCCATGCCCAGCCAGGCCGGGTCGGCCGCGGCCTGCTTGACGCTATTGAGCAGGTCGAACAGGCCGATGATGATCACAAGGCTGGTGTCCTTGAACAGGGCAATGAAGGTGTTGACGATGCCGGGGATCACCAGCTTGAGCGCCTGGGGCAGGATCACCAGGCCCATTGCGCGCCAGTAGCCCAGGCCCATGGCCGCGGCGGCTTCGTACTGACCCTTGGGGATGGCCTGCAGGCCCCCACGCACCACCTCGGCGATGTACGCCGACTGGAACAGGATCACGCCGATCATCGCCCGCAGCAGCTTGTCGAAGCTCATGCCTTCGGGCAGGAACAGCGGCAGCATCACCGATGACATGAACAGCACGGTGATCAGCGGTACGCCGCGCCAGAACTCGATGAAGGTCACGCAGACCACCTTCACCGCCGGCATGTTCGAGCGTCGCCCCAACGCCAGGAGGATGCCCAGCGGCAACGCACCGACAATACCGACCGTGGCGATCACCAGGGTCAGCATCAGGCCGCCCCATTGGCTGGTGGGCACTGTGTCCAGGCCCAGCGTGCCACCGTGCAGAAGGATGTAGGCCAGGATCGGATACAGCACCAGGAAGCCCAGGCCGTACACCGCTTTGCGCGGGAAGCGCTTGATGAACAGCGGGGCCGCGCCGAGCACGGCGAGCCACACCGTCAGGTCGACGCGCCAGCGCAGTTCCGTCGGGTAGTAGCCATACATGAACTGGCCAAAGCGCTGCTGGATGAACACCCAGCAGGCGCCCTCCTTGGTGCAGTCGGCGCGGGTGGTGCCGACCCAGTTGGCGTCGATGAACGCCCACTGCACCAGCGGCGGCACGATCAGCCATACCAGGTATAGGGCGAACAGTGTCAGCAAGGTGTTGAGCCAGCTGGAGAACAGGTTGGCCCGCATCCAGGCGAGCACGCCAACGGTCTTCACCGGTGGCGGCATGTCGGGTTTGAAAACATGGGCTGTCACGGAAGGACCCTCACCGTTCGATCAGCGCAATGCGCTTGTTGTACCAGTTCATCAACAGCGAAATGCTGATGCTGATGGCGAGATAGACGCTCATGGTGATGGCGATCACCTCGATGGCCTGGCCGGTCTGGTTGAGCACGGTACCGGCGAACAGCGAGACCATCTCCGGGTAGCCGATACCGGCGGCCAGCGACGAGTTCTTCGCCAGATTGAGGTACTGGCTGGTCAGCGGCGGGATGATCACCCGCAACGCCTGGGGAATGATCACCTTGCGCAGCGTCGGGCCTTCGCGCAGGCCCAGCGAACGAGCTGCCTCGGTCTGGCCGTGGCTGACCGAACGAATACCCGAGCGCACGATCTCGGCGATGAACGCCGCGGTGTAGATGGTCAGCGCCAGGGTCAGCGCCAGCAGCTCGGGGATCAGCACCCAGCCACCGACGAAATTGAAGCCCTTGAGCTGCGGCGCTTCCCAGTGCACCGGGCTGCCGAACAGCAACGCGCACACGCCGGGGATGCCGATCAACAGCAGCAGGCCCACCCAGAACTTGTGGAATGGCTGGCCGGTTTCATCGAAACGCTTGTTGGCCAGGCGCACCATCAACACGATGGCGACGATCGCCAGCACCAACGCGATCAAGAACGGCCAGAAGCCTTCGGCCATCGAGGCGCCGGGCATGTTCAGGCCACGGTTGCTGATGAAGAAGGTGTCATCGATATTGATGCTGCCCCGCGGCCCCGGCAGGGTCAGGAACACGGCGAAGTACCAGAACAGGATCTGCAGCAGCGGTGGAATGTTGCGGAAGGTCTCCACGTACACCGTCGCCAGCTTGTTGATCATCCAGTTCGGCGACAGCCGCGCCACGCCGATGACGAAGCCCAGCAAGGTAGCCAGGATGATGCCGATGAAGGTCACCAGCAGGGTGTTGAGCAGGCCGATGACGAACACCCGGGCGTAGCTGTCCGATTCCACGTAGGGAATCAGGTGCTGGGCAATGCCGAAGCCGGCACTGCGCTCGAGGAAATCGAAACCGGAGGTGATGCCCCGGTGCTGCAGGTTGGTCTGGGTGTTATGGAACAGGTACCAGCCCAGGCCCACCACGAAGACTACGGTGAGGATCTGGAACAGCCACGCGCGCACACGTGGATCACTAAGGGAAAACCCTTTCCGTGCGCCGATTTGATTTTGCATGAAGTGCCCCGAAAAGAAGGGATTCGAACGACCCGCGGCGGCAGGATGCCGCCGCGGGGTGCAGCCATCAGCGCACAGGTGGCGCGTACTGGATGCCGCCGTTGTTCCACAGGGCATTCATGCCACGGTCGATCTTCAGGTCGGTGCTCTGGCCCAGGTTCTTCTCGAACACTTCGCCATAGTTGCCGACTTGCTTGACGATCTGCACTACCCAGTCCTTGGGCAGCTTGAGGTCCTTGCCGTACTCGCCATCGGCGCCCAGCAGACGGGCGACGTCAGGGTTCTTGGTGGACTTGGCCTCGGCCTCGACGTTCTTCGAAGTGACCCCTGCTTCTTCCGCGTTGAGCATGGCGAACAGGGTCCACTTGACGATGCTGAACCATTCCTCGTCGCCCTTGCGCACCACAGGGCCCAGGGGCTCCTTGGAGATGGTTTCCGGCAGCACCACGTACTCGGTCGGCGCGGCCAGCTTGGAGCGCTGGGCGAACAGCTGCGACTTGTCCGAGGTCAGCACGTCGCAACGGCCGGACTCCAGCGACTTGGCGCTCTCGTCGGAGGTGTCGAAGGTGATCGGGGTATATTTCAAGCCATTGGCACGGAAGTAGTCGGAGACGTTCAGTTCAGTGGTGGTACCGGCCTGGATGCAGATGGTGGCGCCATCGAGCTCCTTGGCGCTGGAGACACCGAGCTTCTTGTTGGCGAGGAAACCGACGCCGTCATAATAGGTGACGCCGGCGAACACCAGGCCCATGCCGGCATCGCGAGAGCTGGTCCAGGTGGTGTTGCGCGACAGCACGTCGACTTCGCCGGACTGCAGCGCGGTGAAGCGCTCCTTGGCGTTGAGCTGGCTGAACTTGACCTTGGTCGCATCGCCGAACACGGCGGCGGCCACGGCGCGGCACACATCGGCGTCGATGCCGACGATCTTGCCCTGTGCGTCAGGCACGGAGAAGCCGGGAAGACCATCGCTCACGCCACACTGGACGAAGCCCTTCTTCTTCACCGCGTCGAGGGTGGCGCCGGCCTGGGCGAAACTGGTGGCGCCTAGCGCGGCGGCGGCGGTCAGGACTGCCAGGGTGGTTTTCAACATCTTCATCAACAACCTCCAAATCGCTCTTGTTGTATGAGCCGGAATTGCACCGCACCCTTATGAGGCGCATCCGACCCCTTGTTGGCTTGTTTTTGGGTCAATTGGCGCAATGGGCTGTTCTATGACAGCCTTCGATCCACACGAGGGGTGTTACCGGGACCGGTCCACCTCTTCGCATGACAAGGACATAGCAAAGGGCGTACCACAGTCGAAGGCTTAAGCGATTAAGCGGTAGTCAAGTGGGAAAAGTTGTAGAGTTGCGACATCTTTTTCTGGCATTAGCCTGCAATGCCTTCTTTTTAAGCACTACATCAGTACGCCAGCACTCTTTCGGAGCAGTCATGACCCAACCGCTGATTCTCGAACCGCAGAAAACCGCCGACGCCTGTGTGATCTGGTTGCACGGCCTGGGGGCCGACCGTTACGACTTCCTACCGGTAGCGGAATTCATGCAGGAACGCCTGCTGAGCACCCGCTTCATCATGCCCCAGGCACCGACGCGTCCGGTGACCATCAACGGCGGCTACCAGATGCCCAGCTGGTACGACATCAAGGCCATGACCCCGGCGCGGGCCATCGACGAGGCGCAACTGGAAGAGTCGGCCGACCAGGTGATCGCCCTGATCAAGGCCGAACAGGCCAAGGGCATCAACCTGTCGCGCATCTTCCTCGCCGGGTTTTCCCAGGGCGGTGCGGTGGTGCTGCACACTGCCTATATAAAGTGGCAGGAAGCGCTGGGCGGGGTGATCGCCCTCTCCACCTACGCGCCGACTTTCAGCGACGCGCAGCAACTGAGTGCCTGCCAGCAACGCACGCCGGCGCTGTGCCTGCATGGTGTGCACGACCCGGTGGTGATCCCCTCGATGGGCCGCACGGCGTTCGAGTACCTCAATACCTGGGGCGTGGCCGCCCAGTGGCATGAGTACCCGATGGAGCACGAAGTGGTGGTCGAGGAGCTGAAGGACATCCACGACTGGCTGAGCCGCCAGTTGCAGTGATTCTGTAGCCCAGCCCGCATTGCACTACGCCGCGCCCGATTCTTGCATTACACTGCCCGGCGTACATTCCTTAACCAGTTGACGAGACGACCGTGCTCAAGGCACTCAAGAAAATATTCGCCAAAGGTGACGCCGCACCGCCCATCGCCGCGTCCCAACCCGAGCCGGCTCCTCAGCCGGCCGCCGCCCAGGCGCCAGAGCGCCAGGCGGGCAAACCCAGGCCAAAGCCTGCGCCCAAGGCCAAGGCCGAGCCACAAGCCGCCGTCCAGGTCGCCCAACCGCCGCGCGCCGAGTCGCCCGCCAAGGACAAACCACGCCGCGAACGCAAGCCCAAGCCGCAGGCGAGCCTGTGGAAGCCGGAGGATTTCGTCGTCGAGCCGCAGGAAGGCAAGACGCGTTTCCACGACTTCAAGCTCTCCAATGAACTGATGCATGCCATCCACGACCTCGGCTTCCCCTATTGCACGCCGATCCAGGCGCAGGTCCTGGGTTACACCCTGCGCGGCCAGGACGCCATCGGCCGGGCCCAGACCGGCACCGGCAAGACCGCCGCGTTCCTGATCTCGATCATCTCGCAGCTGCAGCAGACCCCACCGCCCAAGGAACGCTACATGGGCGAGCCGCGGGCGCTGATCATCGCCCCGACTCGCGAGCTGGTGGTGCAGATCGCCAAGGATGCCCAGGCACTGACCAAGTACACCGGCCTCAACGTGATGAGCTTTGTCGGCGGCATGGACTTCGACAAGCAGCTCAAGTCGCTGGAAGCACGCCATTGCGACATCCTGGTGGCTACCCCGGGCCGCCTGCTGGACTTCAACCAGCGCGGCGAGGTGCACCTGGACATGGTCGAGGTGATGGTGCTGGACGAGGCCGACCGCATGCTCGATATGGGCTTCATTCCCCAGGTCCGCCAGATCATCCGCCAGACCCCGCCCAAGAGCGAGCGCCAGACCCTGCTGTTCTCCGCCACCTTTACCGACGACGTGATGAACCTGGCCAAGCAGTGGACCACCAACCCGGCCATCGTCGAGATCGAGCCGGAGAACGTCGCCAGCGAAACCGTCGAACAGCACGTCTACGCCGTGGCCGGCAGCGACAAGTACAAGCTGCTGTACAACCTGGTCACGCAGAACAAGTGGGAACGGGTGATGGTGTTCGCCAACCGCAAGGACGAGGTGCGCCGCATCGAGGAAAAACTGGTGCGTGACGGCATCAACGCCGCCCAGCTCTCGGGCGACGTGCCGCAGCACAAGCGTATCCGCACCCTGGAGAGCTTCCGTGAAGGGCGCATCACCGTGCTGGTGGCCACCGACGTGGCCGGCCGTGGCATCCACATCGACGGCATCAGCCATGTGATCAACTTCACCCTGCCGGAAGACCCGGACGACTACGTGCACCGCATCGGCCGTACCGGTCGCGCCGGCACCAGCGGCGTGTCGATCAGCTTTGCCGGCGAGGACGATTCGTACCAGTTGCCGGCGATCGAAGAGTTGCTGGGGCGCAAGATCAAGTGCGAGATGCCGCCGGACGAGCTGTTGAAGCCCGTGCCGCGCAAGCATCACTGACAGGCCTCTGTAGGAGCGGGCTTGCCCGCTCCCACGATCACCGTCTCATTCAGTCCCAGCGCCCTGCCGCATCCTGGTCGCTCTGCTTGCCTTCCACCCAGCGCGGCCCTTGCTGGGTATTCTCCTTCTTCCAGAACGGCGCCCGGGTCTTCAGGTAGTCCATGATGAAGTTGCAGGCGTCGAACGCCGCCTGCCGATGCGCGCTGGCCACGCCGACAAAGACAATCGGCTCGCCCGGTTCCAGGGCGCCGATACGGTGCAGCACCTCGACCTTGAGCAGCGGCCAGCGCCCCTCGGCCTCGACCACGATCTTGGCCAGGGCCTTCTCGGTCATGCCTGGGTAGTGCTCGAGGAACATCCCCGCCACCTCCCGGCCATCGTTGAAGTCACGCACATAGCCGACAAACCCGACCACCGCGCCCACGCCGACATTGGCGGCGTGCATGGCGTTGACTTCGGCGCCCGGGTCGAAGGCCGCCTCCTGAACGCGCACGGCCATGGTCAACCTCCGGTGACGGGTGGGAAGAACGCGATCTCGTCACCCTCTTCCAATGGTTCATCGAGCCGGCACAGCTCTTCGTTGCGGGCACACATCAGGTTCTGCTCGGCCAGCACCGCGTAGTGCCCACCCTTGCCCGCCAAAGCCTGGCGCACATCGTCCAGCACCTTGAAGTCGCCTTCCAGGCGCTCGGCGTCGATGCCCAGTAACTCACGGTAGCGGGCGAAATACATGACCTTGACCTTCATCACCCCTCCACCTTGTAGTGCCCGCTCTTGCCACCGGTCTTCTCCAGCAGGCGCACGTGCTCGATGACCATGCCTTTGTCCACTGCCTTGCACATGTCGTAGATCGTCAGCGCGGCAACGCTGGCGGCGGTGAGCGCCTCCATTTCAACGCCGGTCTGTCCGGCCAACTTGCAGCGGGCGACGATATGCACCACGTTCTCGCCCTCGGAGGCCAGCTCGACCTTGACGCTGGTGAGCATCAGCGGATGGCACAGCGGGATCAGGTCGCTGGTCTTCTTCGCCGCCTGGATGCCGGCGATGCGCGCCACCGCGAACACGTCGCCCTTGGGGTGTTGGCCATCGACGATCATGCGCAGGGTGTCCGGCAACATGCGCACACGTGCCTCGGCAATCGCCTCGCGGGCGGTCACGGCCTTTTCAGTGACGTCGACCATGTTGGCGCGCCCCTGGGAATCAAGATGAGTCAGCACTGCTCTGCTCCTGGGAAGGGATAACAGAGTGTAAACCTGCCGGTCAGCTTTGAGCAGAGGGCAGAACAGCGCATCGCGGGGCCATCCCGCTCCCACGGTGGGAACGGGATGGCCGGCGACAGGTTACAGGTGCGACTCGGCGTACTCGGCCAGTACCGAGCGTGGCACGCCCTGCAGGGTGATATGAACGCCGTGGGGGAAGTCCTTGAAGCGCTCGGTGAGGTAGGTCAGGCCGGAACTGGTGGCCGACAGGTAGGGGGTGTCGATCTGCGCCAGGTTGCCCAGGCAGACCACCTTCGAGCCGGTCCCGGCACGGGTGATGATGGTCTTGATCTGGTGCGGCGTGAGGTTCTGGCACTCGTCGATGAGGATCAGGCTCTGCTGGAAGCTGCGCCCACGGATGTAGTTCAGCGATTTGAACTGCAGCGGCACCCGCTCGAGGATGTACTCGACACTGCCGTGGGTGCTCTCGTCATCCATGTGCAAGGCTTCGAGGTTGTCGGTGATGGCACCCAGCCAAGGCTCCATCTTCTCCGCCTCGGTGCCCGGCAGGAAGCCGATCTCCTGGTCCAGCCCCTGCACGCTGCGGGTGGCGATGATGCGCCGGTAGCGCTTGCTGACCATGGTCTGTTCGATGGCCGCGGCCAGCGCCAGGATGGTCTTGCCCGAGCCCGCCGCACCGGTCAGGTTGACCAGGTGGATATCCGGGTCGAGCAAGGCGAACAGCGCCAGGCTCTGGTGGATGTCCCGTGGCTTGAGGCCCCAGGCTTCCTGGTGCAGCAGCGGTTCCTGGTGCAGGTCGAGCAGCAGCAGCTCGTCGTTGCGGATGCCCTTGATCCAGCCGACGAAGCCCTGTTCGTCAATGATGAACTCGTTGACGTGCACGGCGGGCAAGTTGTCCGTCAACTGCACCCGATGCCAGGTACGGCCACGCTCCTGACGCGTGTCGACCTTGCTCACGCGGTCCCAGAACGACCCTGTGACCGAGTGGTAGCCCTTGGACAGCAAGGACACATCGTCGACCAACTGGTCGGTGCTGTAGTCCTCGGCGGCGATCCCGCACGCACGCGCCTTCAGGCGCATGTTGATGTCCTTGGTCACCAGCACCACGTCGAGGTCCTTGCGCTTGGCGCGCAGGTCCAGCAGCTGGTTGATGATGATGTTGTCGGCGAGGTTCTCGGGGAGCAGGCGGTTGGGCTCGTTGCGCGTGCTCATGAGGATGGACAGGAAGCCCTTGGGCCCGCTCTTGCCGCGCTGGATCGGCACGCCCTGCTCGACATCGCTGGGCGAGGCGTCGCCGAGGGTCTGGTCGATCAGGCGGATGGCCTGGCGGCATTCGGCGGCGATGGTCTGTTTACCGGTCTTGAGCTTGTCGAGTTCCTCCAGCACCGTCATCGGTATGGCGACGTGGTGCTCCTCGAAGTTGAGCAGGGCGTTGGGGTCGTGAATCAGGACGTTGGTATCGAGCACATACAGGATTGGCTGGTTGGAGGAAGGGTTGCGTCCTTGGTCATCCATACTCGTTCACCTTATGTGAAAGCCACACGGCGCGAACGGCTGCGCCGCAAAGTGACTGCCGTTCTCCCCGTATCCGCGTCGTTACGGGCGGGAAGCTCACCTGGCAAGGAGGGCGTGGATGACGCCACCTGTGCTGCAGGGTTCGGCTGTCTGGTTCCTTGATACCGCAAAAACCATGACCGAAAAAAGTCTTTTTACGCTCAGGTGAAGTTTATTTTTCGGATTGACGAACAGGGCTTGGCGCGGGCCCGGAGCAGGACTACAGTCAAGGATCAGGTGCCGCGAAATGTACTCAGGCGCGTACGAAACGCTGGCGCAACACATCGCTCAGGGCATCCACCAGCAACACCAGCACCAGCATGGCGATGATCACCGTGCTGGCCTGGGCCTCCTGGAACAGGCTCAGGGTCGCGTAGAGCATCTGCCCCAGCCCACCCGCCCCCACGAAGCCCAGCACGCTGGCCATGCGGATGTTGTTCTCCCAGCGATACAGGCTGTACGCCAGCAGTTGTGGCCACAGGTTGGGCAAGGTGCCGAAGCAGAAGGCCGCCACCTGGCTGCCGCCCTGCAGGCGGATCGCCGCCGCAGGCTCGGGCGGTGCATTCTCCAGTGCCTCTGCAAACAACCGTCCCAACACCCCGGCGGTATGCAGCGCCAACGCCAGGGTGCCGGCATTCGGTCCCAGGCCCGCAGCCAACACGGTCAGCGCCGCCCAGACCAGCTCCGGAATCGCCCGCAGCGCATTGAGCAGCAGGCGCGCCGCGCCCTGCAACGGCAAGCCGAAACGCCCGGCGGCCGGCAGCGCCAGCAACAGGCCGAGCAGCATCGCCAGGATTGTCCCTATTCCTGACATCGCCAGCGTTTCCAAGGCCCCCTGCCCCACCGCTCGCAGGTGCGCCACAGACAGGTCCGGGTGCAGGAAACGCGCCGCGTATTCGCCCATCTGCGCCGGCCCGCCACTGCCGACGACCGCTGCCAGGTCCAGCTCCAGATAAGCGAACGATGCCAGCACCGCCGCCAGGATCGCGGCGATCACCAGCCCATTGATCACCCGGTTCATGCCAGCCTCCCGCGCAGGAAACGGCTGAGCAAGTCGGCCAGCACGACCAGCAGCAGGAAAGTCAGCAGCATGCTCGCCACCTCGGCACCGGCGAACATGCGCATCGACAGATCGATCTGCTGGCCCAGCCCACCGGCACCGACGAAGCCCATCACCACCGAAGCGCGCACCGCGCACTCCCAGCGGTACACGGTGTAGGACACCACCTCGCTCGCGGCCTCGGGCAGGGTGCCGTAGAGAAACGCCGACAGGCGGCTGCTGCCGGCCTGCAGCAAGGCATGGGCAGGGCGCTGGTCCACCGACTCGAAGATCTCCGCGTAGACCTTGCCGAGCATGCCGCTGTAGGTGATGGCGATGGCCAGCACGCCGGCAGTCGGGCCCAGGCCCACGGCGCGGACGAACAACAGTGCCCAGACGATCTCCGGTACGCTGCGCAGGAAAATCAGCAGGCCACGCACCGGCAGGCGCGCAGCCCGGGACCATGGCCCCAGGCGCCCAGCGCTGGAGGCTGCCCGCAAAGACAACGCCCGGCTGGCCAGCAGGCTGGCCGGTACCGCCAGCAGCAGTGCCAGGCTCATGCCCGCGGTGGCCACGGCCAGGGTCTGCACCGTGGCGGTGAGCAGCAAATCGAGAAACCCGGCGTCGTGGGCCGGGGGCCAGAACGCGCTGACGAAGCCGGCCATCTGTTGGCGGTTCTCGGCCTGTAACAGCACGCCGGGGTCCAGCTCGCTCAGGCGCAGGCCCGGCCACAGCAACGCCAGGCACAACAGGGTCAACAGCACACGTGGGATGGCAGCAGGATCTCGCTGGTCAGTGCTCAGCATCGCGGGATCTGCACCTGCGGGCTGGCCGTCGAGGCAACAGGCGAGGCCAGTTGCTCGTTGGCGTACAAGGCATCGAGCATCGCTTCGCTGACCGCCGCTGCCGGGCAGTCGAACGCCACCTGCCCGGCGCGAATGCCGACGATGCGCGGAAAGTGCGCGAGGGCGAGCTCCACCGCGTGCAGGCTGGCGACCAGCGTCACGCCATGGGCCTGGGCATGACGATTGAGCAACGCCAGGCTGTGATCGGCGAGCACCGGGTCCATGGCCGAAACAGGCTCGTCGGTCAGCAGCACTTCAGGTCGCTGGTACAAGGCGCGGGCGATGCCGACCCGTTGCAACTGCCCCCCCGACAACTGCCCGCACTGGGCAAACAGCTTGTCAGCCATGCCCAGCTCGGCCAGTGCCGCGCGGGCACCGGGAATATCCCCGGGGTGAATCAGGTTGAGCAGCCCGCGCAAGGTGCCCCACTGCCCCAGGCGCCCCGCCAGCACGGCGGTTACCACCCGCTGGCGCGGCGGCAGGGGCGGTGCCTGGTGCACCAGGCCGACCCGTGCACGCAAGCGCTGACGGGCGCGGGCAGACAGAACCCAGGGCTGCTCGCCCAACAACTCCAGGCGCCCGCCACTGGGCGGCACGGCAGTGGCCATCAGGTGCAGCAGGCTGGACTTGCCGGCTCCGGACGGACCGATGATCGCCACCCGCTCGCCCTGGCCGATCTGCAGGTCCAGCGCGCTCAAGGCCTGGACCTGGCCATGGCGCACGCTGGCGCCCTGAACACGGATACTCACTTGAGCAGGCCGGCCTCGCGCGCGGCTTGCTCGGTGCCCTGGTAATTCTCCGGCTTGGTTTCAATGAAGCGGCTGGCGGCCTGCAGGTCGAGGATCGCCTTGTCCGCAGGCTTGGCCGGATCCAGGGCGAGGAAGGCCTGCTTGATCTTCTCTTTCAGCGCCGGGTCCATGTTGCCGCGCACGGTCCAGTTGTAGTCGAAGTACTCCGGCGTGGTGGCGAACACCCGCACCTTGCTGGTGTCGACCTTGCCGGCGGCGACCAGCTTGTCCCAGACGCTGGCGTTGAGCACGCCGGCATCGGCCTTGCCGGCCTGGACCCAGGCGGCGGTGGCATCATGGGCGCCGGAATAGGCGACGCGGCTGAAGTATTCCTCTGGCTTGATGTTGTCGTTCTTGAGCATGAAGTAACGCGGCATCAGGCTGCCCGAGGTGGACGAAATCGAACCGAAGGCGAAGGTCTTGCCCTTGAGGTCCTTGAGACTCTTCACGTCCGGGTTGGCGGTGATGAACTTGCTGGTGAACTTGGCATCCTGCTCACGCTGCACCAGCGGCGTGGCCTTGGGGTCCTTCAGGTGCACCTGGACGAAGGTGAACCCCCCCAGCCAAGCCAGGTCCAGGCGATCGCTGGCCAGCGACTCGACCACCGCTGGGTAGTCGGCCACCGGCACGAACTGCACCTTTATGCCCAGTTGCTGCTCGAGGTATTCGCCCAGTGGCTTGAACTTGCGCAGCAGTTCGGTCGGCGCCTCGTCGGGGATGGCGCTGACGCGCAGCACATCGGCGGCCTGGGCGACCACGGCGCAGCAGGACAGCGCGAGACCGGCAAACAGTGCCAGGGGGCGTTTGAGCATGGGGATTCTCCGGTTCGATAGCGGGACATGGTTCGATGTCGCATCGCGGGGTTTTCCCGGCGTGGGAGCGGGCTTGCCCCGCGATGCTGGCAAACGAGGGAAGTATAAGAGCCGCAGGCACAAAGGCCAGCTTTGCTACAATCGCGCATCACGAAAAGTCGAGGTGCACATGAGCGAGCCGATTCGTCTGACACAGTACAGCCACGGCGCTGGTTGTGGCTGCAAGATTTCTCCCAAGGTGCTGGATGTAATCCTCGCCGAGAGCGGCACCCAGGCGCTGGACCCGAACCTCTGGGTCGGCAACGCCTCGCGCGACGACGCTGCCGTCTACGCCCTGGACGACGAACGTGGCGTGGTCTCGACCACCGACTTCTTCATGCCCATCGTCGACGACCCGTACGACTTCGGCCGCATCGCCGCCACCAACGCCATCAGCGACATCTACGCCATGGGCGGCGACCCGCTGATGGCCATCGCCATCCTCGGCTGGCCGATCAACGTATTGCCGCCGGAGGTCGCCCGCGAAGTGATCCGCGGTGGCCGCGCGGTCTGCGCAGAGGCCGGCATCCCATTGGCCGGTGGCCACTCCATCGACGCCCCGGAACCGATCTTCGGCCTGGCCGTCACCGGCGTGGTAAGCAAGCGCCACCTCAAGCGCAACGATACCGCCAGCGTCGGCTGCCGCCTGTACCTGACCAAGCCGCTGGGCATCGGCATCCTCACCACCGCCGAGAAGAAGGCCAAGCTGCGCGAACAGGACCAGGGTCTGGCCCGCGACTGGATGTGCACCCTCAACACCCCCGGCAGCCGCTTCGGCAAGCTCGACGGCGTGCAGGCGATGACCGACGTCACCGGCTTCGGCCTGCTCGGCCACCTGGTCGAAGTCGCCGAGGGCAGCGGCCTTACCGCCCGCCTGCAGTTCGCTGCCGTACCGCGCCTGCCCAGCGTCGAGCATTACCTGGCCGAGGGCTGCATCCCCGGCGGCACCTTGCGCAACTTCGACAGCTACGGCCACAAGATCGGCGCACTGAGCGACGAGCAGAAGCACCTGCTGTGCGACCCGCAGACCAGCGGTGGGCTGCTGGTGGCGGTCAGCCCGCAGGGCGAGGCCGAATTCCTTGCCGTGGCCCGGGAACTCGGGCTCGAACTGGCGCCGATCGGCGAGTTGGTCGAACGACAGAGCCACGCAGTCGAGGTGATCTGATGCGCCCCGACTGCACCGAGCTGAAACAGCTGTTCCTCAACAACGTGCCGCTGATGGACATGCGCGCGCCGATCGAATTCACCAAGGGCGCCTTCCCCGGTGCGGTCAACCTCCCCCTGATGACCGACCAGGAGCGGCAGAAAGTCGGCACCTGCTACAAGCAGCAGGGCCAGGCCGCCGCCATCGCCCTGGGCCACCAGCTGGTCAACGGTGCGGTGAAGCAGCAACGCCTCGACGCCTGGACGGCCTTCACCCAGGCTCATCCCGACGGCTACCTGTACTGCTTCCGCGGCGGGTTGCGCTCACAGATCGTCCAAGGCTGGCTCAAAGAAGCCGGCATCCAGTACCCCAAGGTGGTGGGAGGCTACAAGGCCATGCGCACCCTGCTGCTGGAGACTACCCAACAAGCGGTGCAGCACTGCGACTTCGTGCTGGTGGGCGGCCTGACCGGCACCGGCAAGACCGACGTGCTGCTCCAGCTGGACAACGTGCTGGACCTGGAAGGCCATGCCAACCACCGCGGCTCCAGCTTCGGCAAGCGCGCCACCGCACAGCCGGCGCAGATCGATTTCGAGAATGCGCTGGCCATCGACATTCTGAAAAAACGTGACCAGGGCATCGGCCAGTTCGTGCTCGAGGACGAAGGTCGCGTGGTCGGCAGCTGCGCGGTGCCGCTGGAGTTGTACCAGGGCATGCAGCGCTATCCGCTGGTGTGGCTCGAAGACAGCTTCGAGCATCGCGTGGAACGCATCCTGCGCGACTACGTGATCAACCTGTGCGCCGAGTTCATCTCCGTGCACGGTGCACAGGCCGGCGGCCCGCTGTTCGCCGAACGCATGCGCCAGAGCCTGATCAACATCCACAAACGCCTGGGCGGCGAGCGCTTCCAGCGGCTGTCGACGTTGCTCGACCAGGCGCTGGAGGAGCAGTTGCGCAGCGGCGACGTGAGCCTGCACCGAGGGTGGATAGAAGGGCTGCTCAAGGAATACTACGACCCGATGTACGCCTACCAGCGTGCGGCCAAGGCGCAACGGATCGAGTTCGCCGGAGACGGGGTGGAAGTGCGTGAGTACCTGAAGGCCCGGGCACTGCGTGAGCAACGCGGCGCCTGATTCGCGAACGCCACATCACTGCCCCGGGCTGAGCACCCGTTCCAGCTCCGCCGCCCGGTCCTTGCTCATGTCCATCTCGCACATCGCGCCTTCGATGCGGTAGATGCTGCCGTTGCTCAACTTGCCGTGGAACGCGCAGTTGCCGTCGCGGTACTTCATCCAGGTGCGCTGGACTTCGCGCAGGTCCTTCTGCTGCTGGCTGTCGAGCTTGGCCATGAGCTGCTTGTAGACCCGGTTCAGCCGATCATCCTGCAACTGGGTCTCGGCCTGGATGCAGGCCCCCATGGCCAGGGTGCTGGAGGCTTTGTCCATGCACTGGGTGTAGGTGGGCGAATAGTCCTCGGCCTGGGCGCCGGCAACGATCAGCAGGGCGGCGGCGCCGACCAGGCAATGCTTGAACATGGGCTTTCCTTTTCGCAAATGAATGCGGCACAGCCTAGCATTCTGCTCCGCCTTCGTTCACGCACAACACCTGGATTTGCGCCCGCAGCCAGCGGTGCCCGGCATCGCCGTCGCGCCGCGAGTGCCAGGCCTGGGCGAAGGCGAACGGCGAGATCGCCAGGGGCGGCGCGAACTGGCGCAGGGCCGGATCCAGGCGAGCACCAACGAGGCTGCGCCGGGCCACGGTGAGCACCAGGTCGGTTCCGGCAATGACACTTTGGGCCACGCCCCAATGCGGCAGGGTCAAGGCGATGCGCCGACGTGCGCCCAAGGTGGCCAGGGCCTGGTCGATTTCGTTGTCGATGCCGGGGCGCACCGCCACCAGCACATGGGGCCGCGCCAGCCACGGGTCCAGCGCCAGGCCACCGCGAGGCGGCAGGCTGGCGCGATCGGCCAGGCAGACGAAGGACTCCTCGAACAGTACCTGCTGAGCCATTTCCGTCGGCAGCTCCGGAAACACGCCCAACGCCAGGTCCGCCTCGCCGTCGATCAACTGGCCGAGCATCGCCTCGCGGCTACCCTGGGACACCACCAGGTCGATGCCCGGTGCTTCGCGCCGCAACAGGCGCATCAGCGAAGGCAACACCACGCGGGCGCCGTAGTCGGACATGGCCAGGCGAAAAGTACGCCGAGCCCGCACCGGCTCGAAGCCCGGCGTGCCGAGCAATCCGTCGAGTTGCTGCAAAGCCTCCTGCAGCGGCGCGTGCAGGGCTTCGGCGCGGGCCGTCAGTTGCAGGCGGCCACCGCGTCGTACCAGCAGCGGATCGGCGAAGATCTCGCGCAACTGCGCCAACGCATGGCTGACCGCCGGCTGGCTGCGGTGCAGGCGCAATGCCGCACGCGAGACATGCTGCTCGCTGAGCAGGGCGTGCAGAGTCAGCAATAGATTGAGGTCGATACGGCGCAAATCATCCATGCTACGAATACAGCCTGTGCAAAGTTCGAATTTCCATCATTGAAGTGCATAGCGAAGACTGAGGCCAGTGTTTTGACCAGGAGTAGACACCATGCCCGCCAGCCTCTTCGCCGCCCTTCCCTTGCTCATCGCCCTGCTCGCCGGGGCTGCCGTGCCGTTTCAGGCGGGCAGCAACGCCGCGCTCGGGCGCCTGCTCGGCCATCCGTTGTGGGCGGCCGGGGTGTCGTTGCTGGTCAGCCTGCTGATGCTGGTGCCGGCCCTGCTGCTGATGCGCGCGCCGCTGCCACAGGTGCAGCAACTGGCCCATGCGCCCTGGTGGGCTTGGTTCGGTGGGATTGCCGGGGTGCTCTACATCACCGCCGCGCTGGTGCTGACGCCACGGCTAGGCGCGGCGGGGTTCATCGTCTGCGTGGTGGCCGGGCAGGTGCTGTCGTCGCTGCTGATCGACCAGTTCGGCCTCATGGGCCTGCCGGAGCGACCGGTGAACCTGCTGCGGCTGGCGGGAGTGGGAATGATCGTGCTCGGGATGATCGCGGTGCAGTGGGGCACGGCGCGTTAAGGCCATCACAAGGTGCGCGGCTGCTCCGGCGGCACGATCACCTTGTGCGGCTCGAAGCGCAGCGATGGCATTTGCGTACCGGCATACAGCGCCACGCTCAGGGCCGCGATCAGCGCCACATCGAGCCAGCCCCAACCCGGTACATCCGCTGCTGAACGCGCCTTCCAGCACCACCATAGCTGTCCCATGCAAAACACCAGGATCGCCAGCAACCACAGGTAGAAGCCCGCGCCAAAGCCGGTCACATCCTGGAAGGCGTAGCTCTGGTTGTCCGGCAAGCGGGTGATGGCGAAGCTGCTGGCCGCCAGATACAGCGCCAGCAGGCCGCACCCCAGCGCCAGGCGGCGGAACCGTCGGTGGGCGAGGATCGCCAACGCCAGCAGTGGGTTGGCGAACCACTGGTACAGGCCGAAGGCGATACCCCATGGGCCGTAGAGCAGCATCTGCAATGCCGGTACATGTCGCCCTGCGCCTGTCAGGGCACCATCGAAGGCCAGGCTCAGCAGGTACAGGGCGAGGCTTGTGGTCAGGTAGAAAGCGGGCAAGTCAGGCACCTGGTAAAAGCGAACGAGCTGCGACCTTAACCCAGCCCCTGCCGTCTTTCCAAACCCAAGGCGCGTCTGGAGAGTTCAGCCTGCCTGTACCTGCTCCATTGGCTCGTCGGAACTGCGAATTTGCACGCCCAGGCTGGGCATCTTGGTCGCCAGGTAGATCGTGCTCGTCAGCACCGCGATCAGCAGCACATCGAACCAGCGCCAGCGCGGCATATCCTGCGCCGTCTGCACCTTGCGGCACCACCATCCCTGCCCCAGGCAGAACAGCAGGATTGCCAGTGTCCACAGGTAGTAGCCGGGGCCGAAGCCGGTAAGCGGCAGGAATTCATAGCTGCGGTTGTCCGGCAGCCGCTCGATGCCCAGGCAACTGAGCGCCAGGCCCAGGGCGATCAGGCCCGCGCCAAGCGCCACCCGGCGAAAACGCCGGCGAGCGAGGATTGCTAGCCCCAACAACGGATTGGCAAACCACTGGTACAACCCGAAGGCAATGCCCCATGGGCCCATGAGCAGTATCTGCAGCGCCGGCATATGCCCGTCGACGCCCATCAGCAGGCCATCGAAACACAGGCAAAGAAGGAACAGCACAAGGGTGAACATCACATAAAAAGCAGGCACGCGCAGGCTACATCCAGCAGCGAAAGGCGCGACCATAGCGCAAGCGGGCGTCAGGCGACAGGCGGTTCTAGCAGCAGACCGTAAAGCCCCGAGTCAGACAACTCGCCGGCCACGCACCAGCGGGCGCGCAGGGTGCCCTCCAGGACGAAGCCCTGGCGCTCAAGGGTACGTGCCGAGCCCTGGTTGCGCGGGTCGATTTCCGCCTCCAGGCGGCGCAGGTGCAGGGTGTGGGCCAGGTAGTCGATGAAGCAGGTCAGCGCTTCGTCCATGTAGCCCCGGCCCTGGGCGGACTTGGCCAGGCAGTAGCCGATTTCGCCCCGGCGCGAGGCCTCTTCGAGGTTGAACAGCTGGACCATGCCGATCAGCTCGCCGTTGTCACGGCGGTACATGCCCAGCTTGAGCAACTGGCCGGCGGCATACGCCTCGCGGTCGGCAGCCAGGGCGCTCTCGGCCTCGGCCAGGGTCTGCCAGGGGGCGTGGTACCAGTAACGCATGACCTCGGGGTCGGCCATGATGGTCAGCCACTGCTGCGCGTCGCCATGACGCATGGGGCGCAACTGCAGGCGTGGGCTGTCGAGGCACAGGTCGCTGGGGAAACTGCGGGGGTCGGGCACGCCGGGACTCCTGTCCGGTGGTGAGGAGATGACAGTCTAACGACAGTGGCTCGGTCTGGCATCCCTGGGGCCGCTTTGCGGCCCCCTTTCACCGCTACCGGTTCAACCCCAGCTCCATGTCATCGATCAGCCCCTTGGCCAGCCCGCTGAGAATCCGCGCCGCACTGGCTGCCATGAGGTCACCCTCCATCTCGGCCTCGGTGGTGAAATGCGCCACGCAGCCGAGCAGCACCGACAGGTCGCTGAAAGCGTGGTCGAACGGGATGCCGGGCTGGATACAGAAGATCTCGAGGCAGGTGGTCTTGCCCTGGGTCGGGCCGGGCTTGAAGTCGTCGCTCATACCGGCGCCCCCTTGGCCCGGGCGTGGCGGACCAGCGAGATGACCAGTTGGCCGAGGATCTCGACGCTGTCCATCATCACGTCGAGGCGCGCATCGCGCTGGCAGACGGTGTAGGCGTGGACGGTGTCGCTGAGGATGTGCATCAGCTTGTTGGCATGGGCCATGGCTTCCTCGGGGTCGAGGTCGCTGATGATGGTGACGAAGGGGATTGGATAGGGTGGGTCGGGTACAAGTTTTTTCATGGTTACTCCTCGAAATTGAACTTCAGGAACAACCACCTCGATCCTTCTCACAGATTAGGGTGGCAGTCGTACGCATGGTGAGAAGCCCGTGTGTAACCATGAATCCACGGTCAGGCCAAAGCCTGCACGCGCACGACCGCCATTGACGAAATCGACATGGTTCACACAACGGGCTTCTCACACCCGGTCGCCAAATGTGACGACCCAGAGACGGTACCCCTGATGTATTTCCCGGCCAATTCAGAGCCTTCCGGCAGGCGGGTAGGATAGGTCCGAAGCGCTGGCTGGCTGAAGGATTTGGTTTCAATTTCGGAAAAATCTTACGCATGCAGAAACGTATCGCGGGGCAAGCCCGCTGCCACGAGAGACACGCCAAATCTCGTGACAGCGGGCTTGCCCCGCGATGGGCCACACGACGGCCCCTGCAAGCTACCTCAGAACCCCATGCTGAAGCTCACCACCACGCCATGGTCGCGGTTCTCGCTGGACAGCTGCCCGGAGTACCCGACCCCGAGCTTGCCGCTCGCGCCCACCGACAGGTCCACCCCGGCCTCGACCACCGCCGCGTCCTTGGCAATCGGCACACCCTCGGTGCTGAAACCGTCGCCACCACCGATGAAGCGCAGATCGGCATCGGGCTTGTCGTCACCGAAGGCATGGCGCCAGCCCACCGACAACCGCGGCGTGATAGTGCTGCCGTTGTCGAGCAGGATGCGCTTGCCAGCCCGCACGCCCAGGGTGGAGAAGGTCACATCCTGGTCGACCTTGCCCTCCAGCCGCCCTGCCCCACCCTTCTCATGGGCGGTATCGCTGTCGTAGTTGACATACGCCAGCCCGGCGAACGGCTCCAGGGCAATGCCGCCGGCATCTATGGCGTAACCCACCTCACCGAACACCTGGGCGCTGCGCGCCTTGTACTTGGCCTTGAGACGGTCGTCATAGCTGCCCACGCTGACATCGCGCTTGGTGTCGATGTCGTGCCAGCTGTAGGCCACACCCAAGCGAGCGGCGAAGGCATCGAGCTGGTAGCCGAGGTAGGTGGTCAGGTGGTAGCTGTCCACCGTGGCGTCGGAGCGGCGACGGTGCGCATCAATGCTCGAACGGGTGTAGCCGGCGGCGGCGCCGACTTTCCACTCATCGTCCAGCGCGCGGTCGACACCGAGCATGAAGCCCGACAGGTCGCGGTCGACGCTGGCATGGCTGCTGCTGCCGTCATAGGTGCCCCAGCCGCCGATGGCGCGGATCCAGCCCACGGCCTGGCCCTGGCAGCCTTCGCTGGT
Organism: Pseudomonas soli; assembly: GCF_021283165.2. NCBI lineage: Bacteria > Pseudomonadati > Pseudomonadota > Gammaproteobacteria > Pseudomonadales > Pseudomonadaceae > Pseudomonas > Pseudomonas soli. Next base: position 956,360 of record NZ_CP128543.1, on the reverse strand, counting down.
CAGTTGCTGGTTGGCGGTCGGCGCCAGGGTGCGACGCGGGTCGTCCTGGTTGGTGCAGTCGGCCTGGCGCAGGCGGTCATTGACCGCGTCGCGGACGTAGCGCGAGTCCTCGATCAGCACGGTCGCGGTGCTGGCGTGGATCTCGCCGGACAGGCTGTCAAACGCGGCCTGGGCGCCCTGGCGGTCCAGCGGCAGCAGGTTGTTGACCAGTTCGGCCGGCGCCCCGGCACTGGCCAGCGCGGTGGCCACGCCACGCTGGTTGCCAGTGGCGGCGACATCGGCGAAGGAGTTGCCGTTGCGGCTGACCGACAGGGTCACCTGGTTGGCGCCGTAGTCCAGCGAGCTGTTGAGGAACGCCGAGTTGGCCAGGTTGGTGGTGGCGAAGGTGCCGTTCACCCCGCCCGCGGCGCTGACCACGGTGTACTGGCCGTTGCCGCTGGCCAGGTTGGCGACCATCAGGCTGCCGCCGAGGTTGGCGGTGCCGCCCACATTCAGGTAGTTCACCGGCGAGGTGCCGAGGTCGATCACCAGGGTGCCGGTGGCGCCGTTGGTGAAGTTGCCCGACACGTTCAGGTTACCGGCAGGCCCTGGCAGCACGGTGCCATTGTTGGTGAGGCCGGCGACGGTGCCATTGCCGGTCAGTGCGGCGCCATTGGCCACTGTGACCTGGGCTGCGAGGTTGCTGCCCGGATTGGCCGCATCGCCCACCTGCAACACGCCTTGGTTGACATTGAAGGCGCCACTGAACGGCTGGTTGCCAGTCAGCAGCAAGGTACCGCCGCCCTGCTTGGTGGTGGTGCCGGTACCGCTGAGAGTGCCACTGAAGGTGCCATTGCTGCCTTGGGCGAAGACCAGGTTGGCGTTGTTGAGAATGTTGCCCTGCAAGCTGGTGGTGTTGCCGACCAGGGTACCGCCACTGACGGTGGTGCCACCGCTGTAGGTGTTGGCGCCCGAGAGGATCAGAGTGCCAGCGTCGAGTTTCTCGATGCCGCCGGTACCGACCAGAGGTGCGCTGACGGTGGCGGTGCCGCCTGCGTTGACACGTACTGGCGCCAGGCTGCCGTCGGCACCATTGACCGGCGTCAGGCTACCCCCAGCGCCCGGAACGACCTGGTAGCCGTTGCTGAGGAACTGCAAGCCCTCGAACGACTGGTTGCCCACCACGGTGACGGTGCCCGGAGTACCGCCGAAGACCGCGTAGCCACCGCTCCAACCTTCATTGCTGGTGCCGCTGGCGTTGGTCCAACCGGTGTTCGGCCCCCAGGTACCACTGCCGCCGCCGATGCTGCCATCGGGGTTGGTCTTGCCGCCATTCCAGAACTGCAGCTCTTCGCCGTAGTTCTGCACCACCAGGTTGATCTGGTTGGCGATGGCGGTCTGCAGGGTCAGGTCACCCAGCACCACGCTGCCCGGAATCGCACCGAACACCAGGCCGTTGTCGGTGAGCGTGCCGCCGTAGCTGAACAGTTGGTAGACACCGGTGCCAAAGCCACCGGCATTGGTGATGTTCAGCGTGCCGTCCAGCACCAGGTTGCCGTTGACCTTGACCACGGTGGTGGAGGCCGCCGGGGCGCCGAGGCTGAAGTCCAGGGCGCTGCCCGACGCCAGGTCGAGGCTGCCGACAGTGAGCGGCGTTGCGCTCTGGCCGGCGGCAAGGGTGGCGCCATTGGCGATCTGCACCGCGCCGCCGTAGGTACCGCTGCCGCCCAGGCGGGCGCCGGTGGCGACCTGCACGCTGGCACTGTCGAGGCGGCCATTGACCAGCAGGCTGCCGGCGTTGACCTGGGTCGCGCCGGTCAGGCCATTTATGCCGGTCAGCAGCAGTTCGCCGGTGCCGTTCTTGGTCAGCGTGCCAGTACCGGTGAGGTTGCCTGTGTAGCTGCCATTGGCGTTCTGCTCGAAGGTCAGGGCCGCGTTGTTGAGGATCGCGCCTTGCAGGCTGGTGGTATTGCCCACCACGCCGCCTGCGTTGATCTGGGTCCCGCCGCTGTAGGTGTTGGCACCGTTCAGGGTCAGCAGGCCAGCGCCATTCTTGATCAGCCCACCGGTGCCGCTGACCACCCCGTTGAGGGTCAGGGCGTTGCTGCCGGCGATGGCCAGGGCGCCGTTGAGCACGGCATTGTTGGCCAGGGTCACGGCGGTGTTGCTGTCCAGCGTGGTGCCGCCCGCGGCCGTCAGGGCGCCACTGCCCAGCGCGCTATTGTTGCCTAGCACCAAGGTGCCGCCGTTGAGGGCGGTACCGCCGCTGTAGCCATTGGCAGCGTTGAGCACCAGGGTGCCGCCGTCTTGCTTGGCAACGCTGCCGGTCCCGTTGAGGGCGACGTTGAGGGTGGCGGTGACGCCGCTGTCGACCCGCAGGTTGGTGGTGCCGTTGCCCAGCAGTTCACCGGCCGTCCCCGCATTGAGCACATAGCCGTCGGTGACGAACTGCAGGCCGGTGATGCTGTGGCTGCCGTTCACGGTGACGGTGCCGGGGGCGCCCTGGAACACGGCGAAGGTATCGTTCCAGGTGCCGTTGAGCACGCCGTTGGCGTCGGTCCAGTTGGTGTTGGTGGCACCCCAGACGCCGCTGCCGCCCTCGATCACACCGTTGGCCACGGTCTGGCTGCCGTCCCAGAACAACACGTTGCTGGCGCCACCGACCACCAGGTTGACCTGGTTGGCCACGGCGGTCTGCACCGTCAGGTCGGTGACCGGCACCGGCGTGGTGCCGAAGCTCATGCCGTTGTTGGTGAGGCTGCCGCCGTAGGCGAACAGGCGGTACACGCCGGCGCCGAAGCCGCCGATGTCGGTGACATTGAGGGTACCGCCCAGGGTCAGGTCGTTGGCCACGTTGACCAGCGGTGTGCCGCCAGCCGACGGCGCGCCCAGCGAAGCGTTGAAGTTGGCGCCGCTGTCGAGCACCAGGTTGCCGGCATTCAGGGTGCTGCCACCGATGGCCGCCAGGTTGCCGCCATTGGCCACGGTCACCGAACCACCGAGGCTGCCGGCGCCGCTGAGGGTGGCGCCACTGGCGACGTTGACCGTGCCGCTGGCCAGGGACCCATCCACCTTCAGCCCGCCGCCTTGCACGTTGGTATTGCCGGTGTGGCTGTTGGCGCTGCGCAGCGCCAGGGTGCCGGCGCCGAGTTTGTTCAGGGTGCCGGTCCCACCGATATTGCCATCGAAGGTGCCGCCCTCGACGCTCAGGCTGTTGCCGGCGGCGATGGCGATCGCACCGGTGCCTCCGATATCACCCAATGTGGTGTTGCCGTCGAGGTTGAGGCTGGCGCCACTGCTGACATTCAGCTCGCTCTGGGTGCCCAGGGCGGTGGTGCCGATGGTGCTCAGGCTGCCGGACAGGATATTGAGGATGCCGCTGAAGGTGTTGTTGCCCGACAGCGTCAGGTCAGCCAGGCCGCTCTTGTTCAAGGTACCGGCACCGCTGAGCACGCCGGCCAGGTGCAAATCGTTGCTGCCCAACACGTTGAGCACGCCCCCCACGTTGACCGGATTGGCCAGGGTTACGGCACTGGCGCTGTCGAGACTGGCATTACCGGTGACATCCAGCCCGCCGCTGCCAAGGGCCGCATCGTTGCCCACCACCAAGGTGCCGGCCTGCAGCTCGGTACCACCGCTGTAGGTGTTGGCGCCCATCAGCGCGAAGCGGGCGAGGCCGGCCTTGAGCAGGCGGCCGCTGCCGCCGACGGTACCGCCGAGGGTCAGGTCGTTGCTGCCCAGGATCGTCAGGTCGCCGGTGGCGTTGACGTTGTTGGCCAAGGTCACGGCCTGGCTGCTGTCCAGGCTGGTGCCGGCCACGGTGTTCAGGCTGCCGCTGCCCAGCGCGGTATTGGAGCCCAGCATCAGGGTGCCGCCGTTGAGCGCGGTGTTGCCGGCATAGGTGTTGTTGCCAGCCAGCGCCAGCCGGGCGCTGCCAGCCTTGACCAGTCCACCGGCACCGCCGATGTTGCCCCCCAGCGCCAGGTCATTGCTGCCAGCGATGTTCAGCGGCCCCGCCAGGGTGATGGCATTGCCCAGTGCGACCGAAGCATTGCTGTCGAGGGTGGTACCCGCCGCGGTTTCAAGCGCGCCGCTGCCCAGGGCCGTGTTGCTGCCGACGATCAAAGTGCCGCCACTGAGCACGGTACCGCCGCTGTAGCTGTTGCTGCCGTTGAGCACCAGGGTACCGCTGTCGAGCTTGTTGAGCTTGCCGACGCCGGTCAGGCCGACATCGAGGGTCGCCGTGGCGCCCGGATCGACCCGCACGCTGGTGTCGCCACTGGTGCCGTTGATCAGGTCGAGCGCACCGGCGGTGCCGGCCAGCAGGCGGTAGCCATCGCTGACGAACTGCAGGCCATTGACCGTCTGGCTGCCGTCAACGGTGACATCGCCGGCGGTGCCCTGGAACACCGCGAAGGTGCTGCCCCAGGTGGTGTTGGTCAGGCCGTTGAGGTCGGTCCAGTTGGTATTGCCGGCGTTCCACACGCCGGCACCGCCGTCGACCTGACCGTTGGCCACGTTCTGGCTGCCATCCCAGAACTGGATATTGAGCCCCGCGGCGCTGACCAGCAGGTTGACCTGGTTGGCCAGGGCGGTCTGCAAGGTCACGTCACCCAGGCCCACCCCCAGCGGCAGGCTGCCGAAGTCCAGACCGTTGTCGGTGAGGGCGCCGGCGTAGTCGAAGACGCGGTACACACCGTTGCCGAAGCCGCCGATGCTGCTCACGTTGAGCGTGCCGTCGAGGGTCAGGTTGCCACCGACGTTGAACAGCGCGGTGCCGCCAGTGGACGGCGAGCCGAGGCCGATATCGACGATCGAACCGCTGTTGAGCACCAGGCTGCCGAGGCCCAGGGTCGCGCCGCTCTGCCCGGCCAGGTGGCCACCGTTGTCGATCACCACCGAGGCATTGGCGGTGCCGCTGCCGGTGAGGGTCGCACCGCTGGCCACGGTCAGCAGGTTGCTGCCCAAGGTGCCGTCGACTTTCAAGGTACCGGCGTTGACCTGCGTGTTGTCGGCCAGGTTGCTGGTGCCGGTCAGGGTCAGGGTGCCGCTGCCGACCTTGGTCAGGCCGCCCAGGCCGTTGAGACCACCGGCGAAGGTGCTGCTGAGGTTGTTGCCGCCCAGGCTCAGCACGCTGCCGACGCCGACATCGACCAGGCCGCTACCGGTCAGGCTGCCGAGGCTGGCGTTGCCGTTGAGGTTGAGCTGGCCGCTGGCGCCGACGTCGAGGGTGTCGACGTTGGCCAGCACACCGCTGCCGAGGGTGGTAAGGGAGCCCGCCTGGATATCGACGTTGCCGGTGAAGGTCTTGACGCCGACCAGGGTGAGGTCGTCGACGCCGGTCTTGACCAGGTTGCCACTGCCGCCAAGGTCGCCGCTGAGGATCAGCGCATTGGCGGTTTCGACAGTCAGGTTGGCGCCGTTGCTCAGGGCGATGGTGTTGCCCAGGGCCATGGGTGAGCTGTTGGCCAGGGTGGCATCGGCGGTGACCGCCAGGGTGCCGGTACCCAGTGCGCCGCTGCTGCCCAGGGTCAGGCGCCCGGCGTTGAGCTGGGTGCCGCCCTGGTAGCCGTTGTTGCCATTGAGGGTCAGGTTGCCGCTGCCGTTCTTGGTCAGGCCTGCCGTGCCGTTGATCACGCCGTTTAGGGTCAGGTCGTTGCTGCCATCGACTGTCAGGCCAGCGTTGAGGGTGACGTTGTTGGCCAGCGTGGTGCTGGCGCCGCTGCTGAGGGACGAGGCCCCGACGACGGTCAGGGCGCCCTGCCCCAGCGCGTTGTCGTTGCCGACCACCAGCCGGCCGGCACCGAGGGTGGTGCCGCCCAGGTAGCTGTTGGCACCATTGAGGGTCAGGGTGCTGGCACCGGCCTTGCTCAGGCCGCCGACGCCATCCACCACGCCGGTGAGGGTCAGGTCGGCGCTGCCGGGCAGGTTGAGGGTGCCGCCCAGGTGCACGTTGTTGGCCAGGGTAGCGCCCGCACTGCCGGCATCGAGGCTGGTGTTGGCGCCGGTGCTGAGATCGCCGCTACCCAGCGCGGTGTTGCTGCCGACCACCAAGGTGCCGGCGTTGAGGGTGGTGCCGCCGCTGTAGGTGTTGTTGCCGTTGAGGGTCAGGCTGGCGGCGCCGTTCTTGACCAGGCCATTGTTGCCGGAGACCACACCGCCGAGGGTCAGCGCCTGGCTGCCGCCGAGGGTCAGGTTGCCACCGGCGAGGTTGACGGCATTGGCCAGTACCAGCGCCTGGCTGGCGTCGAGGCCAGCCGCGCCGTTGACGGTCAGGGCGCCGCTGCCCAAGGCGCCAGCATTGCCCAGCAGCAGGCTGCCGGCCTGCAGCGAGGTGCCGCCGGCGTAGGTGTTGCTGCCATTGAGTACCAGTTGCCCGGCGCCCAGCTTGTTCAGCGTCCCGGCACCGCTGATCACACCATCTAGGGTCAGGGCCTGGGCATTGTTGATACTCAGGGTAGTGGTAGCGCCGATGCCGATGGCATTGGCCAGTTGCAGCGCCCCGGTGGTGGCCAGGGTGCTGTTGCCGGTCACCGACAGGTTGCCCGTGCCCAGCGCGCTGTTGTTGCCCAGGGTCAGGGTGCCAGCGCCAAGCGTGGTACTGCCTTGATAGGTGTTGGCGGCGCCGAGGGTCAGGTTGCCGGTACCGGTCTTGGTCAGGCCGCCGGTACCGCTGATCACGCCGTTCAATGTCAGGTCGTTGGTGCCGGTCAGGCTCAGGGTGTCGTTCAGCGCCACCTGGTTGGCCAGGGTCAAGGCACCCGTGGTGGCCAGGTTGCTGGCGCCGCCGACGACAAGGTTGCCGGTACCCAGGGCCTGGTTGTTGCCCAGGGTGAGCGTGCCGGCATTGAGGGTCACGCCGCCAATCAAGGTGTTGGCGCCACTGAGTGTGAGGTTGCCGGCACCGTTCTTGGTCAGGCTGCCGGCCCCCGTGACCAGCCCGCCCAGGCCCAGGTCGTTGCTGCCGGCGATGGTGAGGTTGCCCGCCAGGTTGACGGTGTTGCCGATAGTGATCACCGAGGCGCTGTCCAGCGTGGTCCCGGCAGCCGCGTTGAGCTGGCCGAGGCCGAGGGCGCTGGCGCTGCCGAGCACCAGGGTGCCGGCATTGAGATTGGTGTTGCCCAGATTGCCATTGGTGCCGTTCAGGGTCAGGGTGCCGCTGCCGGTCTTGGTCAAACCGCCGACGCCGGTGACGTTGCCGCCCAAGGTCAGGTTCTGCGCCCCGGCGATGGTCAGGTTACCGGCCAGGTTGATCAGGTTGGCCAAGGTCACGCTGGCATTGCTGCTCAGGGTGGTGCCACCGGCTGCGTTCAGGGCACCCGTGCCCAGCGCCGTGTTGCTGCCGACCACAAGGGTGCCGCCGTTCAGGCTGGTAATGCCCTGCTGGCTGTTGCTGCCGTTGAGGGTGAGCGTGCCGGCACCGCCCTTGATCAGGCCACCGGTGCCGCTGAGCGCACCGTTGAGGGTAAGGTCGTTGCTCCCCGGCAGGGTGAGGTTGGCGTTCAGGGCGATGGTATTGCCCAGCGCCAGGTTGCCGGTGGTGGCCAGGCTGGCGGCGCCGGTCACGGTGAGGCCGCCAGTGCCCAGGGCCTGGGCGTTGCCCAGGGTCAGGGTACCGGCACCCAGGCTGGTGCCGCCGCTGTAGGTGTTGGCATTGCCCAGGGTCAGGTTGGCGCCGCCGTTCTTGATCAGGCTGCCAACCCCCGAGACCACACCGGACAGGCCCAGATCGGCGGAACCGGCGACGGTCAGGGCACCGCTGAGGCTGAAGGCGTTGCCGAGGGTGACGGCCGTGTTGCTGTCCAGGGTAGTGCCGTTGGCGGTGCTGACCGTGCCGGTACCGAAGGCAGTGTTGTTGCCGACCACCACTGTGCCGCCATTGAACAGGGTGCCACCGGTATAGCTGTTGGCGCCATTGAGCACCAGCGTGCCGCTGTCGAGCTTGGCCAGTTGACCGCTGCCAGAGAGGCCGACGTTGAGGGTCGCGGTGACGCCTGGGTCGACGCGCAAGGCGAAGGCGCCGTTGCTGCCGTTGACCAGGTCCAGGCCACCAGTGCCGATCAGGCGATAGCCGTTGGTGACGAACTGCAGGCCGGTGGCGGCCTGGGTGCCGACCACGGTGACATCGCCTGCGGTGCCCTGGAATACCGCGAAGTCGCTGGCCCAGCTGCCATTGAGCACGCCGTTGACATCGGTCCAGTTGGTGTTGCCACCGTTCCAGGTACCGGTACCGCCGTCGATCACGCCATTGGGCACGCTTTGCGCGCCATCCCAGAACTGCACGGTGCCGCTGGCGCCGCCGACCAGCAGGTTGATCTGACTGCCAATGGACGTCTGCACCTGAAGGTCGCCGGGCAACATGACGCCCGGCACGTTGCCGATCAGCAGGCCGTTGTCGACCAGCGCGCCGGTATAGTCGAACAGCCGATAGATACCGGTACCGAAGCCGCCGAGGTCGGTGACGTTGAGGGTACCGTCCAGGGTCAGGTTGCCATTGACGCTGACCACTGCGGTGCCGCCGGTGGCCGGCGATGCCAGGCCGAAATCGAGGATCGAGCCGCTGTGCAGGGTCAGCGCACCGGTGCTGAGGGTCGCGCCGCTGTTGGCCAGCAGGTGCGCACCATTGGCAATGTCGACTGCGCCGAGCAGGCTGCCGGTGCCCCCGAGGCTGGCGCCGCTGTTGACCTGGACGCTGGGGCTGGCCAGCGAGCCGGTGACGTTGAGCAGGCCGGCATTGACCGTGGTATTGCCGCCGAGCACGTTGACGCCGGACAGCTCGAAGCTGCCGGTACCGGTCTTGATCAGCCCGCCACTGCCGGCCAGGGCACCGCTGAACACGCTGTTGAGGTTGTTGCCGCCCAGGGTCAGGTCGCCGCCGCCGGCGATGTTCACCGTGCCGGCACCGCTCAGGCCACCGATGGTGGCGCTGGCGCCGAGATTGAGGCTGGTGCCGGCGCCGACGCTGACCGCCGAGGTATTGCCCAGGGCCGTGTTGCCGACCGTGGTGATGCTGCCGCCAAGCAGGTCGATGGCGCCGCTGAAGGTGTTGTTGCCGGTAAGCGTCAGGTCGGACACACCATTCTTGATCAACCCGCCGGTACCGCCGAGCACGCCGCCAAGGGTCAGGTTGTTGCTGCCGCCGAGGGTCAGGTTGGCACCGAGGTTGACGTCGTTGCCCAGGGTCATCGCCACGCTGTTGGCCAGCGTCGAGGCACCGCCGACGTTCAATGCCCCGGTGCCCAGCGCCGCGGCGTTGGCCAAGGTCAGGGTGCCGGCATTGAGGTTCAGGCCACCGCTGAAGGTGTTGGCGCCGCTCAGGGTCAGATTGCTGCTGCCGTCCTTGGTCAAGGCCCCGGCACCGCTGATCACGCCGCCCAAGGTCGTGGTGTTGTTGCCTGGCAGACTCAGGGTAGCGCCGTTGCCAAGGGCGATGGCGTTGCCGAGGTTGAGGGTGGCGCTGGAGTCGAGGCTGGCATTGCCGCCCACGCTCAGGGCGCCGACGCCGATGGCGTTGTTGTTGCCCAGGACCAGGGTGCCGGCATTGAGGGTGGTGCCGCCGCTGTAGGTGTTGTTGCCGTTGAGGGTCAGCACGGCGCTGCCGTTCTTGACCAGCGCACCGCTGCCGCTGATGAGACCGCCGAGGGTGGTGGCGTTGCTGCCCAGCACGGTCAGGGTATTGGCGCCGAGGTTGATGCCGTTGGTCACGGCAACGGCGGTGCTGGCGTCGAGATTGGCGTTGCCGCCCACGGTCAGGGCGCCGATACCCAGCGCGGTGTTGCTGCCCAGGGTCAGGGTGCCGGCATTGAGCTGGGTGCCGTTGGTGTAGAGGTTGTTGCCGCTCAGGGTCAGGTTGGCGTTGCCATTCTTGACCAGCGAACCGATGCCGCTGACCACGCCGCTCAGGCCCAGGTCGGCGCTGCCATCGATGGTCAACGGGCCGGCGATGTTCACATCGTTGGCCAGGCTCACCGCCGTATTGGCATCCAGGTGGGTACCGGCCAGGGTATTGAGGGTACCGGTACCCAGCGCGGTGTTGCTGCCGACCACCAGGGTACCGGCGTTCAGGCGGGTGATGCCGCTGTTGCTGTTGTTGCCGGTCAGGGTCAGGGTGGTGCCGCCATTCTTGGTGATGCCGCCGGCACCAGCGATGACGCCGCTCAGGGTCAAATCGTTGCTGCCGGGCAGGATGAAGTTGCCCGCCAGGTTGAGTGCGTTGCCAAGGTTCAGCCCGGCCGCACTGGTGTCCAGCGTGGTGTTGTTGGCGGCGTTGAGCGCGCCGGTGCCCAGCGCCGTGTTGCTGCCGACCACCAGTGTGCCGGCGTTGAAGGTGGTGGCGCCGCTGTGAGTGTTGTTGCCGCTCAGGGTCAAGGTGGCGCTGCCGTTCTTGACCAGGCCGCCAGCGCCGCTGAGCGTGCCGGCCAGGGTGAGGTTGCTGGTGGTCGGCAAGGTCAGGTTGGCGCCGAGGTTGACGGCGTTGTTCAGGGTCATCGCCGTCGAGTTGGCCAGGGTCGCCGCGCCACCGACCGTCAACGCGCCGGTTCCTAACGCGGCGGCGCTGGCCAGGGTCAAGGTACCGGCATTGAGCGTGAGGCCGCCGCTGAAGGTATTGGCACCGCTCAGGGTCAGGTTGGTGGCGCCGTTCTTGACCAATGCGCCGGTGCCGCTGATCACCCCGCCCAGGGTGGTGGTGTTGCTGCCTGGCAGGGTCAGGGTATTGCCGGCCAGGTTGATGGCGTTGCCCAGGTTCAGGGTGCCGCTGCCGTCGAGGCTGGCATTGCCGCCCAGGGTCAGGCCGCCAGTGCCGAGGGCATTGCTGTTGCCCAGGGTCAGCAGCCCCGCGTTCAGGGTGGTGCCGCCACTGAAGGTATTGTTGCCATTGAGCGTCAGGCCGGCACTGCCGCTCTTGACCAGGGCGCCGGTGCCGCTGATCTGCCCGGTCAGGGTGGTGGCGTTGCTGCCCAGCACGGTCAAGGTGTTGCCGCCCAGGCTGATGCTGTTGGTCGCCGAGACGGCGGTACTGGTGTCCAGGTTGGCGTTGCCGCCCAGGGTCAGTCCGCCGATGCCCAGTGCGGTGTTGCTGCCGAGAATCAAGGTACCGGCATTGAGCTGGGTGCCGTTGGTGAAGGTGTTGCTGCCACTCAGGGCCAGGCTGGCGTTGCCGTTCTTGACCAGCGAGCCGATGCCGCTGATCACCCCGCTCAGCCCGAGGTTGGCAGTGCCGTCGATGGTCAGGGGGCCGGCGGCAATGACGTCGTTGGCCAGGCTGACCGCGGTGCTGGCGTCCAGGTGCGTTCCCACGGCGGTGTTGAGGATGCCGGTACCGAGCGCCGTGTTGTTGCCGACCACCAGGGTGCCGCCGTTGAGGAAGGTGGAGCCGCTGTTGGTATTGGCGCCGCTCAGGGTCAGCGTGGTGTTGCCGGCCTTGGTCAGGCCGCCGCTGCCGGCGATGACGCCGCTCAGGGTCAGGTCGTTGCTGCCGGGCAGGTTGAGGTTACCGGCCAGGTTCAGGCCGTTGCCGATGTTCAGCCCGGCGACGCTGGTGTCCAGGCTGGTGTTGGCCGCGGCGTTGAGCACGCCGGTGCCCAGCGCGGTGTTGCTGCCCAGCACCAGGGTGCCGGCGTTGAGCGTGGTGGCGCCACTGTGGGTGTTGTTGCCACTGAGGGTCAGGCTGGCGCTACCGTTCTTGACCAGGCCGCCGGTGCCGCTGAGGGTCCCGGCCAGGTTGAGGTTGTTGGCGCCTGTCAGGGTCAGGTTGCCGCCCAGGTTGACCGCGTTGCCCAGGGTCAGCGCCGCCGTGTTGGCCAATGTCGATGCACCGCCCACGGTCAGGGCGCCGGTACCCAGCGCCGTGGCACTGGCCAGGGTCAGGGTGCCAGCGTTGAGGGTGAGGCCACCGCTGAAGGTGTTGGCGCCGCCCAGGGTCAGGTTGGTGCTGCCGTTCTTGACCAGCGCGCCGGTGCCGCTGATCACACCACCCAGGGTGGTTGCGCTGGTGCCAGGCAACGTCAGGGTGTTGCCGGCCAGGTCGATGGCGTTGCCCAGGTTCACCGCCACGCCCGCGTCGAGGCTGGCGTTGCCGCCCAAGGTGAGGCCGCCGGTGCCCAGGGCGTTGTTGTTGCCCACGGTGAGAACACCGCTGTTGAGGGTCGTGCCGCCGCTGAAGGTGTTGCTGCCGTTCAGGGTCAACCCGGCGCTGCCGTTCTTGACCAGCGCGCCGGTACCGCTGATCACGCCGCCCAGCGTGGTGCTGCTGGTGCCCAACAGGTTCAGGGTATTGGCGCCGAGGTTGACGGCGTTGCCCAGGCTCACCGCCGTGCTGGCGTCCAGGCTGGCGTTGCCGCCAAGGGTAAGGGCGCCGGTGCCCAGGGCGTTGCTGTTGCCGACGGTGAGCTTGCTGGCGTTGAGGGTGAGGCCGCCACTGAAGGTGTTGTTGCCGTTCAGCGCCAGGTCCCCTGCCCCGCTCTTGACCAGCGAACCGGTACCGCTGATCACGCCACCCAGGGTGGTGGCACTGGTGCCGAGCAGGTTCAGAGTGTTGGCGCCAAGGCTGATGGCGTTGCCCAGGCTTACCGCGCTGCTGGCATCAAGGCTGGCGTTACCCCCCAAGGTCAGCGCGCCAGTGCCCAGCGCACTGCCGTTGCCGACGGTAAGCTTGCCACCCGCCAGGCTGGTACCGCCGCTGTAGGTATTTATGCCGTTGAGGGTGAGGTCGGCTGCGCCCGCCTTAGCCAGCGCACCGGTACCGCTGATGATGCCACCCAAGGTGGTGGCATTGTTGCCAGCGAGGGTGAGCGTGCCTGCGCTCAGGGCGATTGCGTTGCCAAGGTTGAGCGCCGAGGCACTGTCCAGGGTGCTGCTGGCGGTCACCGTCAGGGCGCCGCTGCCCAACGCCGTGTCGCTACCCAAGGTAAGCGTTCCGCCGGCCAGGGAGGTGCCGCCACTGAAGGTATTGAGGCCATTGAGCGTCAGGCTGCCGGTGCCGCTCTTGACCAGTGAGCCGGTGCCGCTGAGTACGCCGCCAAGGGTCAGTGCGTTGCTGCCGGGCAGCGTCAAGGCTGCGTTCAGCGCCACCGCGTTGTTCAACACCAGCGGCACGCTGCCTTGCAGGCTGCCGGCGCCACTGACGGTCAGCCCGCCTGTGCCGAGCGCCGTGGCGCTGGTCAGGTTGAGGCCCCCGGCGGCCAGGGTGGTACCGCCACTGTAGGTGTTGCTGGCGCCAAGGGTGAGCAGCCCGGCACCGGTCTTGGTCAAGCCGCCAACACCCGAAACCACGCCATTGAGGGCCATGTCGGTGGCGCCACCCACGTTCAGGCCGGCATTCAAGGTCAGCGCGTTATTAAGGCCCAGGCCTGCCACCGTGCCCGCGAGACCACCGCCGTTCACCGTGATGCCACCGGTACCGAAGGCGCTGGCGTTGTCGAAGTTGAGCAAGCCACCGTTGAGGGTGGTCTGGGTGGTGCCGTTGAGCAATTGCCCGATCAGCGACCAGGTACCGCTGTCGACGATCAGGCGGTTGAAGTTGATGTAGTTCGAGGCGTTGATGGTGCCGCTGCCGCTGGTGCCGCTGCCGCCACCGATGGCGTTCTGCAGCGCCAGGGTATTGGTGCCGCCGGCACCGCCGTCGACCACCCCTGCAGGCGCGAAGGCCAGGTTGGGGTTACTGGTGACCAGCAGCGAAACACCGACACCGGCTCCCGCGCTGAGGCTGGAGCCGGTGATGGCGTTGAAGCGGTTGGTACTGCCCGCGCCCATGGACAGGCTGCCGGTCAGGCTCCCGGCGTTGGTGAAGGTGTTGCCGCCTGCCGACGCCTGAAATGCTGTACGACCCAGCACGGTGCCGGTGTTGGTGAAGTCCACCGACCCGCCACCGCTCACGGCGATGACCGGGGTGTCCTCGCTGATGATCGTCAGGCTGGCCAATGCCGTGGAGCCGATGCTGCCTGCGTTGTTGATGGTAGTGACACCTCCGGCAGCGTTACGCACGTCCATTGCCATGCCGGTAAGGTTCAACAGGCTCGCGCCCAGCACCGCCCCGGTTCCTCGAATCACACCCGTGGCATTGTTGGTGATGTTGATGGTACTGGCAGTGCTGGTGTTGCCGATCACGGCGCCAGTGGACTGGATGCTAAGGATCCCCAGCAACGACGGGTTGACGGTACCGGAGTTGTTCAACGTGATGTTGTTGCCGGTGAGCGACAGCGCGGTGCCGCCCACGCCCAGCAGCACGCCCAGCGAGGCACCGGTGTTGACGTTGACGGTCAGGCCGTTGCCACTGTTGGAATAGCTCGGCGCGAGCGGGTTGGCCGCGCCGCTGCAGGTCACCGTGGAACCGGCCAGGCTGCAGGCGGCCAGCGCCTGTTCGCCGTGCAGACCAAAGGCCATGGCAGTCACGGCCAGGCTGACGGCCAGCGACAGTTGGGAGAAACGGGCGGGCGAACGGGGGGCGGCGCGACTGTCCACGGAAAGCTCCTTCGTGGATCAGGCGATTCAGTCCTTGAAAGCGTGTACAGCAGGGTGGGCAGGAGCAGTGACACACGCGACGGCCGAAACGCCTGATCTATGGCTACGAATATCCTTTGAAGGAATGTGTAGCCGCTCAGGGCTGGGCGGTTTGGCGTCGGGGCCGGTCAAATGGTGTTAATACTTTGTCGAGGCGGCACGTGTTTCGCGGGTTTCAGCGATGCATTCATTGGATCCAACCGACGAACGGTAGTGCCTGCTCCGCGAGGAGCAGGCTTGACCCGAGCAGGTTCAGGCGACCTCCGCCCCGTCATCCGGCCAATGCGGCTCGTTGGCGCCCGGCGGCGTCAGCGGTGGCAGGCCATAGGCTGCCCGAGCGTCGTCACAGCTCGGATTGTGCACGCCGTTTTCCCACGACGCCTCGAACTCGCGGCAGGGGCTGGAGCGATTCTCGTAGATGGAGCACGCCACCTGCGTGCCGATCTCGCCACCGAGGCTGACGCAACGGCAGGGCTTGGCGTCGGTGCCGATCATGGCGACGCGGGTCGGGTTGATCTGCACGACCAGGTCGTCGGGCACCAGGCCACCGGCGGACTGGCACTCACCCCAGAAGAAAGACACACGAAAGTAGCCGCAGCAGGCGCCGCAGGTCAGGCAAGGGTTCTGTTCGGACATGATGGCCAGGGAGGGAGGTTGTTGTTATCGGGGCGGGCGCCCGCGGCGCTATTTGTAATCCAGGCGCGGGCGGCTGAGAAGAGGGGGAATGCAAAAAAGATCGCCGCTGATCGGCGATCTGAAAGTCGTGATCGATATCGCCTGTATCGGCCCATCGCCGGCAAGCCGGCTTCCACAAGGTCCGGTGCCATCCTGTGGGAGCCGGCTTGCCGGCGATGAGGTCGGACCTGTTTACTTGCTGGTCAAACCATCAGCGCGGAACATCTGACGGATCCCGCGAATAGCCTGGCGAATACGGTCCTGGTTCTCGATCAGGGCGAAACGCACATGATCATCACCGTAGTCACCAAAGCCGATCCCCGGCGACACGCAAACCTTGGCCTCGGCCAGCAGCTTCTTGGAAAACTCCAGCGATCCCAGATGAGCGTACTGCTCAGGGATCTTCGCCCATACGTACATAGAGGCCTTGGGGTTCTCGACCATCCAGCCCAGCTCGTGCAGGCCCTTCACCAGCAGGTTGCGGCGCTGGCGGTACTGCTCGGCGATATCGCGCACGCACTGCTGGTCGCCTTCCAGGGCCGCGATGGCGGCCACCTGCAGCGGAGTGAAGGTGCCGTAGTCGTGGTAACTCTTGATCCGCGCCAGGGCACTGACCAGCTCAGGGTTGCCGACCATGAAGCCGATCCGCCAGCCGGCCATGTTGTAGCTCTTGGACAGGGTGAAAAACTCCACCGCAATGTCCTTGGCCCCCGGCACCTGCATGATCGACGGCGCTTTCCAGCCGTCGTAGACGATGTCCGCGTAGGCCAGGTCGTGCACCACCAGCACATCGTACTGCTTGGCCAGGGCCACCACACGCTCGAAGAAATCCAGCTCCACGCACTGCGCGGTGGGGTTGGACGGGAAGCCGAGGATCATCATCTTCGGCTTGGGGATCGATTCGCGGATCGCCCGTTCCAGCTCGTTGAAGAAGTCCACGCCCGGTACCAGCGGCACCGAACGTACCTGGGCGCCGGCGATCACCGCGCCGTAGATGTGGATAGGGTAGCTGGGGTTGGGCACCAGGACCGTGTCGCCGTGGTCGAGGGTGCCGAGCATCAGGTGCGCCAGGCCTTCCTTCGAGCCAATGGTGACAATGGCTTCGCTTTCCGGGTCGATGTCGACCTCGTAGCGTTCCTTGTACCAGTTGGAGATGGCGCGGCGCAGGCGCGGGATGCCACGGGAGGTGGAATAGCCATGGGTGTCTTCGCGCTGGGCAACCTGCACCAGTTTCTCGACGATGTGTGGCGGCGTGGCGCCATCAGGGTTGCCCATGCTCAGGTCAATGATGTCCTCGCCACGGCGGCGGGCGGCCATCTTGAGCTCGGCAGTAATGTTGAAGACGTAAGGGGGGAGACGATCGATGCGCGCAAAGCGGCGCGGCGAACCTGGGTTGGCCATGTGTTCCTCGAGAGACGTAAGCGCCCGGAACCGTCCGAGCGACGCTGGCCTGCGGCGGCCGACAAACAACATAATCCCGCCATGATCACTTAGTAAAGGATAATTTCCTGTTTTATTATATTTTTTCAGCCACTTCATTTGAAAAAAATCGTAATTACAGAACCCTCCTCAGCAGGCGGAGCTTGCCGAAACACCGGCAAGCACCGCCGTCAAAGGGCTCAGTAGACCTGCACCCGCCACAGTTCGCGCGCGGCCGAGGCCGCGCTCATCGGCAGGCGCCCGTGCAAGGTCTGGTAGTTGTCGATCAGCACCAGGTCACCCGCCTGCCACTCATGGGCAATCAGGCATTCGGGGTCATAGACCAGTTCATCGAGCTGGCTGATCAATGCCTGCTGGAAGGCTTCGTCATGCCCCTGCACCTTCTGTTCGAGGGTCTGCAACGACGACTGGCAGCCCTCCTGGTAGCGCAGTACCCGCTCGCCGCTGCGCGGATCGAGGTCGACCAGCGAGTAGCTGCGCGGCGAACCGCCGAAATAGGTCATGCGCGTGTAGTAGGTCAAATCGATGCCCTGCCACTGGCGGGCGGTGCGCAGGCCCACCTTGCGCAAGGCGTTGCGGCTGTCGACGACCGTGGTCTGCCCTTCCCCCGGCTGCGGCGGCGTCTTGCAATACAGCATGAAGGTGTGGGCGCAGAACTTGGCATCGCGCTGCACCAGCGGATCGCTGTCGGGCAGCATGTTGAGGTCCCAGTGCAAGGGGGTCTTCTCCAGCGAATGCACCACGCCTTGGGGCTGGTCGGCCGGCTTGACCACATGCACCTCGCCAAAGGACCAACGGTAGATGGTGCCGAAACGCTCACAGTCTGTGGCGAATGCCTGCTGGTCGGTGAATTCACAGCCTCTGAGGCAGACAAAACCGAAACTGCGCACCAGGGCTTGCAAGGTCTCGGTAGACAGTCGCTGGAAACCCAGCCCCAGCGGGTCGCTGACCAGCAACCCGAACAGGGGGAGCTTCTGCAATGTGAAGTTGAAGCCCTCGAGCGCCTCGCCCGCTGTTTCATGGAACAGCCATGGCTGCCCCTGCCAGGTCACCAGCACATGCCGCGCGGCGTCGATCTGCGCGCGGCCGCGCAGGGTCTGGTGACCGTCAAGCTGGCGCACCGGCACTGCATGCCAGGGGCTGGCTACATGATCGAGCCCCTCGGCCAGGGCCACGGTGAACTTGGGGCCGGCGTTGTCGTACTGGTGCACCGACAGGCGCACGTGCCCGGGGAAAAACCGCTCGACCGCCGCATTCAAGGCCTGGCCGCGCAGCATCATCTGGTAGGCCTTGTAGCTGATCTGGCGCAGGTGCTCGTCTTCGTCCTGCCCGGCCTGGCGGCACAGGCGCAGGTCGTTGTAGAGGTGGCTGCACAACTTGTCGTGGGTCCGGCCCAGGGCCTCGTCGTGCTGGCACTGCTCGATCAGTGCCTCGACGTTCTTCCACGGCAGACGGGCCTGCTTGACCAGGGTGGCACGCAGGGCTTCGGCACTGCTGGCCTGGGGGAACAGGTCCTCCATGCTCACCCAGCGGATGCAATGGGTGGTGCACAGGGTGCGCAGCGCCTGGTTGTAGGCGCGGCGCACGTCGTCCGGCACGCCGACGATATCGTTGAAGGTGGTGCCGTCGCTGAGGATCGCGATCTCGCAGCCAGGGGCGTGGAGCTCGGCGAGCTCCTGGGCGAGGCGGTCGAGGCGCTCGATGGCGATCACCTCGCCATGGTCGGGCAGTACGCCGAAGGTCTTGTCGTGATCATTCGGCGACTTGCACGGGAAACCCGGCAGCACCATGCGCAGCGGCTCGCCACTGTCGAAGCAGCGCGCCAGGTCGTGGGCCAGGTGCGCCCTGCCCGCTTGGTCGAAGCGGTCGTCCTGGGCCTTGAGCAGGTAAGCGTCCAGCACCTGGCCGACGGCTTCCATCCAGCTGTCTTTGTCTTGCATGTCGTGTCTTCCTTGAGAACGGCTACAGCGAACCGATTGGCGTTGCGGATTGGCTTGCACAGTGGCGCACTTGCTCCGGGCGCAGGGCCCGGAGCAGCTGCAAGGGTTGCTGGCAATGGAACTGTGGCCGCTGCTCGAGCAACGCTTGCCACTCGCCGTAGCCCCAACCGACGGCGGCGGCGGGCATGCCCGCGGCCTTGGCGGTCAACAGGTCGACCGGGGTATCGCCGACAAACAGGCAGTGGCCTGGGTCGATGCCCAGCCGTTCGGCAGCCTGCAGCGCGATGTCCGGTGCCGGCTTGAGCCGCTCGCCGGGGCGATGACCGAGCACCGCGGCAAATCGCTGCGCGGGCAGCAGCCCTTGTACGACACGCTCGGCGAGGGTGTGGGCCTTGTTGGTGACGACAGCCATGGGCAGCCCTTTGTCGGCAATCCTCTCGATCAGGCCGATACAACCTGGGAAGACTCGGGAACGCCGGACCAGGTTGTCGTGATAGCAGCTGCTGTAGTCGTCATGCAGGCGTTGACGTTGCTCGGCGTCGAGGCCGACGGCGGCCCTTTCGAGCATCGCCGCCACACCGCCGCCGATCATCCCGCGCACCTCATCCGGCTGCAGCGTGCGCAGCCCGTGCAGGCTCAGCACATGATTCAGGCACCAGGCGATATCCGGCAGGGTATCGACCAGGGTGCCGTCCAGGTCGAACAGAACCGCGCGTATGTCCATTGGCGCCACCCTCACTGCGCGCTGGCGTAGTGGCAAGGCCGGCCACGGCGGAATACCAGCCGGCTGTAACGCTCATCGACATTGCTGCGCCGGTCGAGGGTCACCACGCCACGACGCTTGATCGCCACCGAATGCCAGGGGGTGCGCCACAGGTCGCTGGTCGGCACCAGGCGGATACCGATCTTGCTCGACACCGCCAACTGCGGGTGGATCGACAGGCGCAGGCAATGCGGATAGCGCGCTTGCAGCAACGCACTCCAGGCCTCGCTACGCTGGATCACCCGCTGGGAGGCGGGCTTGGCGGCCTTCTTAACCGCGTTCATGCTCATGCCTTCGAACTCCACCAGTCCGGCGTAGTCCTCGGCGAGGAAACGATGGATGCCGCAGTACATCAACCGCATGTGCTCCTCGTCCTCGAAGCGCTGCTGCAGGACGCGCAGCGACTGGCCATGCTCGATCATCAGCTCTTCGCGCATGGAGTCCAGGCAGCCCAGTTGCGGATAGGCATCCTTGAGGTCGAACAAGGTGAAACGGCCGGGATAGTGCTGGCCGGCATAGCGCTGGATATCGTCGGTGTAGGCCTGGACATGGGCATCGGGCACCCGCACCAGGTCGGCGAAGACATAGCCGTCCGAGCAGATGTGAATGACTGCACCGGGGGCATGCAATGCGCGGATTTCCTCAGCCAGGCGGTTCAGCTCGTCGATGGCATGGTGCTCTGCCAGGTCCGGGAGCGGGCCGAGGGTCTTCTGGCGGTTGGGCGACTTGCCGGGGAAGGCCGGGAGGACCATCTCCACCGGCAGCCCGCGCTCGACGGCCTGCAGCACCTTGGGCAGGTGCGGGGCGAGCACGGCATCATCCAGCGCGTCATCCTGCCCAGTGGCCAGGCTGCGTCGACGAAACAGGCATTCGAGGATGGCCAGCGCGGTAGCGGTGCTGGCAGAGGCATGGCGTTGGCGCAGCGAAGCCGCGCACGCCGAAGGAGCGGAGCTCGATTCGGTCATGGAACAGTCCTTGTCATGTGGATCGATCCGAATGGATCGCGGCCTACCCTGGCCTGCAGGTCGTCCTGACCTGCGGCGCATAACATCCGGCAAAGGGCATGGCGCTGTCAACTGCCCTTCGAATGAATTTTCCGAGGCAAAAAAACGCCCCGGCAAGCCGGGGCGTCTTGTGCAGCTGGGGTGTTTCAGCGTGCGTAGGTCATCAGCACGTCGGCCGCGGTCTGGCTGTCCACGCCCATCATCACGCTCAGGGCAGTGACGGTGAGGATGGAGAAGCCGAATACCTTGCGCGCCCACTTGCTGTCGTCCTCTGCCTTGTAGCCGCCCCAGGCCATGTACAGCCAGTACAGGCCCATGGCGGCCGCCACGGCGAGGTAACCCAGGCCGGCGTAGCCGCCGAGGGTCAGCATCAGGGTGGCGAGGACGAAGGCCAGCACGTACAGCACGATCTGCTTCTTCGCCGCGAGGATACCGCGCGCCACCGGCAGGACCGGGATGTTGGCGGCGCTGTAGTCCTTGAAGCGGAAGATGGCGATGGCGAAGCTGTGCGGCATCTGCCACAGGCTGAACATCACCAGCAGGGTGAACGCGGCCAGGTCGAAGCTGTTGCTCACCGCGCAGTAGCCGATCACCGGAGGCATGGCACCGGACAGGCTGCCGACCAGGGTGCCGTGCACCGATTTGCGCTTGAGCCACAGGCTGTAGAAGCCGACGTAGACCACGAAGCCAACCAGGGCGCAGAACGCCGACAGCGGGTTGGCCTGGACATACAGCAAGCTGAAACCCGCCACCCCGAGCAGGGTGGCGTAGATCAGCGCCAGGGGCAGCGACATGCCGCCCTGGACCATGACGCGGTTCTTGGTGCGCTCCATCTTGTGGTCGATGTCACGGTCGATGCAGTTGTTGAACACGCATCCGGACGCGACCACCAGGGACGTACCGATCACCACCGCCAGGAACAGGGCGAAATCCACATGCCCCTTGGCGGCAAGGAAGAAACCGCCTGCCACGGAAAGCACGTTACCGAAAATGATCCCCGGTTTGGTGATTTGGATAAAGTGCTTCACGGACATGCAGTCTTACCTCACTTGGCCAGCATTTCGAAGTGGATGCTGAACATGATCCACAGCGACAGGCCGACCAGCAGTGCAATTACCAGAACGGTGAACAGGAACGTCGACACGTTGGAGCGCTGCTCTTTCGAGCGGTCCATGTGCAGGAAGTACACGAGGTGCACCACCACCTGGATGACGGCCATGGCCACCACGATCAGGACGGTCAGGTTCTTCGGCAGGCTTGGGTACATCACCAGGCCGAACGGGATCGCGGTCAGGATGATCGACAGTACAAAGCCGATCATGTAGGACTTCACGCTACCGTGATTGCCTTCGTGATGAGTGTCGTGTGCGCTAGCCATTACAGAACCCCCAGCAGGTAGACGACGGTGAACACGCAGATCCAGACCACGTCGAGGAAGTGCCAGAACAGGCTCAGGCAGCTCATGCGGGTCTTGGCGGTCGGCGTGATGCCGTGCTTGTTGATCTGGTACATCATGATTGCCATCCAGATCAGACCGGCAGTCACGTGCAGGCCGTGGGTACCGACCAGCGCGAAGAACGCCGACAGGAAGCCACTGCGCTGCGGGCCGTAGCCTTCGGCGATCAGGTGATGGAACTCATAGATTTCCATCGCGATGAAGCCTGCACCGAACAGGAAGGTCACAGCCAACCAGCCCAGTACACCTGCCTTGTTGCCGGCGAACATCTTCAGCATGGCGAAGCCGAAGGTGATCGAGGACAGCAGCAGAAACGCGGTTTCGACCAGCACGAAGTCGAGCTGGAAGATGTCGTGACCCGACGGGCCGCCGGCGAAACCGCCGGACAGCACCGCGTAGGTGGCGAAGAGCGACGCAAACAGGATGCAGTCGGTCATCAGGTACAGCCAGAAACCGAGTACGGTCATCTGGCCCGAGTCGTGGTGGTGGTCATCGTGCGCATGGTCATGACCATGCGCGCCACCGTGGATTACTTGACTGGACATTGATTACACCCGTTCAAACGATTCGACACGTGCGCCGCCAGCAGGCAGTGCACCAGCGTTGGCCAGCGCTTTCATGCGCTCGCCTTCGATGCGCGCCACTTCTTCGGCCGGCACCATGTAGCCCTGGTCGTCACGCGCGGCGTGGCGAACAAAGACAGCGATGGTCGCAACCAGGCTCGCACCCACCAGCCACCAGATGTGCCAGATGAAGGCGAAGCCGAACACGGTCAGCAACAGACCCATGAACAGACCGGTGGAAGTGTTGCTCGGCATGTGGATCGCTTCGTACTTGGCCGGAGCCTTGTAGGCGGCGCCGGCTTGCTTGGCTTCGTGCCAGGCGTCCAGGCCAACGTGCTCAGGCATGTGGGCGAAGTTGTAGAACGGAGGTGGCGACGAAGTCGACCATTCCAGGGTACGGCCGCCCCATGGGTCGCCGGTGACGTCCATGTTGTCCTTGCGATCGCGAACCGAGACGTAGATCTGGATCAGCTGGCAGGCGATACCGAACAGGATCAGCACGGCGCCGACTACGGCTACGTACAGGTAGGGTTCCCACAGCGGGTTGTCGGAGTGGTTCAGACGACGGGTCATGCCCATGAAGCCCAGGGCGTACAGCGGCATGAACGCTACGTAGAAGCCGGAGATCCAGAACCAGAAGGCAGCCTTGCCCCACTTCTCGTTCAGGGTGAAACCGAAGGCTTTCGGGAACCAGAAGGCGAAGCCGGCGATGTAGCCGAATACCGCGCCACCGATGATCACGTTGTGGAAGTGGGCGATCACGAACAGGCTGTTGTGCAGAACGAAGTCGGCACCTGGAACAGCCAGCAGGACGCCGGTCATGCCACCGATGGAGAAGGTGACCATGAAGCCCAGGGTCCACATGATCGGCGCGGTGAAGCGCAGACGGCCCTGGTAGATGGTGAACAGCCAGTTGAACAGCTTCACACCGGTCGGAATGGAGATCAGCATCGTCGCCAGGCCGAAGAAGGTGTTGACGCTGGCGCCGGCACCCATGGTGAAGAAGTGGTGCAGCCAGACCGCAAAGCCGAGGATGGCGATTGCGCCCGATGCGTAGATCATCGAGTGGTGACCGAACAGGCGCTTGCCTGCGAAGGTCGAGGTGACTTCCGAGAACACGCCGAAGGCCGGCAGGATCAGGATGTAGACCTCAGGGTGACCCCACGCCCAGAACAGGTTGACGTACATCATCGGGTTCCCACCAAGCTCGTTGGTGAAGATGTGGAAGTCCAGATAACGGTCAACAGTCAGCAGCGCGAGTGCGGCGGTCAGGATCGGGAAGGAAGCGACGATCAGTACGTTGGCCCAGGTGCAGGTCCAGGTGAAGATCGGCATGTCCATCAGCTTCATGCCAGGGGCGCGCATCTTCATCACGGTGACGAGGAAGTTCACGCCGGTAAGCGTCGTACCCAGACCTGATAGCTGTAGTGCCCAGATGTAGTAGTCGACACCCACCCCAGGGCTGTACTGGATACCCGCGAGCGGCGGATAGGCAACCCAGCCGGTCTTGGCGAATTCACCAACGCCCAGCGAGATGTTGACCAGCAGCACGCCTGCCAGCAGCAGGTAGAAGCTCAGGGAGTTCAGGAACGGGAAGGCAACGTCACGTGCACCGATCTGCAGAGGAACCGCAAGGTTCATCAGGCCGGTGAAGAACGGCATCGCCATGAAGATGATCATGATCACACCGTGGGCGGTGAAGATCTGGTCATAGTGTTCAGGCGGCAGGTAGCCTTCGGAGCCACCGGTGGCGGCAGCCAGCTGGGTACGCATCATGATGGCGTCGGCGAAGCCGCGCAGCAGCATGACCATAGCGACGATGATGTACATCACGCCGATCTTCTTGTGGTCGACCGTGGTCAGCCACTCGGTCCACAAGTAGGTCCACTTGCGGAAATAGGTGATGGCACCAACGACAGCGATACCACCGAGCGCGATCATGGCAAGCGTCACCATGACTATCGGCTCGTGATACGGTATCGCCTCCAGAGTTAATTTACCGAACATCTCTTA
The DNA here is from genome assembly GCF_021283165.2 of Pseudomonas soli. NCBI lineage: Bacteria > Pseudomonadati > Pseudomonadota > Gammaproteobacteria > Pseudomonadales > Pseudomonadaceae > Pseudomonas > Pseudomonas soli. Next base: position 932,028 of record NZ_CP128543.1, on the reverse strand, counting down.
CTCCTCTGCACCGGCAGCTGGTTGCATACTCGATTCCACACCCTTGGTAGTGGCCAGGTCTTTGCTGCCTGCTTCTTCGTGGTTCGGACGACCGCGGTTCATGCCTTCGTACTTGTCGACGATGCGCTGGAACTGGTCAGCCTGAGCCTCGCTGTACAGCGCGACTGGGTTGTTTTCGCTTGCTTTGGCCAAGGCGTCATATTCGGCCTGGTCCAGTTTCTTCGGCGAAGCCTTCACCTCGGCGACCCATGCATCGAAGTCGGCCTGGGAGGTGGCAACAGCCTTGAATTTCATACCGGTGAAGCCGGCACCGCTGTAGTTGGCGGAGATACCGTCGAACTCACCGTTCTCGTTGGCGATCAGGTGCAGTTTGGTGGTCATGCCAGCCATGGCGTAGATCTGGCCACCCAGGCCCGGGATGAAGAAGGAGTTCATCACGGCGTCGGAGGTCACGCGGAAGTTGACCGGGGTATTGGCCGGGAAGACGATCTTGTTGACCGTGGCAATGCCCTGTTCCGGGTAGATGAACAGCCATTTCCAGTCCAGCGCGACCACGTCGATCTGCACCGGCTTCACATCGGAATCCAGTGGACGGTACGGGTCCAGCTTGTGGGTGGAGTGGTAGGTGAAGTAACCCAGGGCGATGATGATCAGGATCGGGATGATCCACACCGCGGCCTCGATCTTGGTCGAGTGCGACCAGTCGGGGGTGTAGGTGGCGGCCTTGTTGGACGCACGATACTTCCAGGCGAACGCCAGGGTCATGATGATCACGGGCACGACCACCAGCAGCATCAAGCCGGTGGCGATCAGGATCAGGTTCTTCTGCTCAATGCCGACCTGGCCCTTCGGATCGAGCAGGGTCCAGTTGCACCCACTGAGTAAAAGCATGCCTAAAAAGGGCAATATGCCAAACAGTCTGGGGTAACGCTTTTTACTCATCTCACGACCTCTAGATCAGCTTGCTTCAATGCAATTTGTGTTTGGTAGCCAACACTTCGTCCTGCCAAGTGCGGCAATTGGCGCCCGTACCCGCCCCTGCCAGGGATCCGACTGCTGGATCTTGGCGTCAAGCGGGTTGGCGGTGCTTATGGTTTCGTAGGCAACAGGCCTGTACTTCAGACCAAGTCCATTTGGTGCGGGAAAACGCGGAGGGGTGTCCGCCCGGTATCGCCGTTGGGCGAAACTTGTCGAAGTCAGCAAATGGAAAGCGCTGCGGCTCCCATCAATCCTGCGACTCGCAAGCAGTGCCGAACGGAAATTGGGGGCGATTGTAGATAGGTCGCCCCACGATGACTATGACTTATTGAGCAACAGTCTTTTACAGGATGCGTAACAATACTGGTCAAAAAATCAACTTCGCGACAGTTTGTCGCACCCCGCGCAGTAGCCCTGAAACCCTTGCCGCGCAAGGGCTGGTGGCTGACCTGGATCAATCATCGGGGGCCATTTGCAGCTTATCTCGCCGCGCAATAGACCCAGGTCAATTCGGGACTTTGGTCTAAGCGCGGCGACGGTTTCGGTAGATGCCCAAGGGCACCAGCACCGCCGTCAGCACGAACGCCACCAGCGCCCATTGCGCCAGGGACAGGCCGAGGATCGGTGGGTATGGGGTGGAGCAGAACCCATCGACCTGGAACGCCAGCGGCCAGAGCTTGGCCAGCGGCAGGTCGTCGACGATGGGCTGCAAGGTGTCGATACCGCAGCTGACCATGGGGTTGGCGAGTATATACACATGGTTGCCGGCGGCAACGATGCCACCGATGGCGCTGAGCACCACCAGCGCCTCGAAGAAGGTCAGGCTGCGGCGCCCGGGCATGGCGGCGGCGATGAAGGCGAAGATCGCGATGAACAGCAGGGCATAGCGCTGCAGGATGCACAGCGGGCAAGGTGCCTCGCCCAGCACCACCTGCATGTACAGGGCGCCGCCGATCAGCGCCAGGCAGATCACGCCGAGGAGCACCAGAAAGCGCCGTTCCCGATTCAGGCGCGATGAGAGTTCGTTCATTGCCGATTCCTTCGATGGAGAGTGACAGCGCGGGCTGCCCGAGGGGCGCCCAGTCTACACGCTGAAGATGACCTTTGAATGCATCGAGCGGGGGCGTGCGCGGCTATCCACTGATGACCTAGGACCGAGCGGGTCGGTTTCGGTTCACTGACGCACGTGAAAAATGCGCCAGCCCAGGTGCCGGGCAGGAGCAGGCCCCTCGACACCTGAGAGTGAAGGATACAGTGATTAAAGGAGGATTAAAGATGAAAGCGGGTGTAACCGCGTTTACCTCTTCCTTATATAGAAGACCGGTTAGGCCCAATCGCTGCGGTTCGGCGCTCGGCCAGGCCGACAGCGTCGAATGTCATCGTCCGCTTTGTTCTCGATTACCCACGGCCGGGAGCATCCGTGTGCTGGCGGCCCGACAGAACGCCGAACCGCAGCGATTGGGATGAATTACTCGTAGCCTGTCCCGGCCCCATTGCCGGCAAGCCGGCTCCCACAGGGTTCAGCGATACCTGTGGGAGCCGGCTTGCCGGCGATGGGGCCAGCCAGGCCTATCGCTTACTCCAGCGCCGCAGCCGGGCCGAAGAACTCGTAGCGGCTCTGCCCTTCCGGCACACCCAGGCCCTTGAGCTGACGCTTGATCGCCGCCATGAAGCCCTTGGGCCCGAGGAAGTAGGCGTCGATATCACGCTCACGCGGCAGCCATTCGGCCAGCAGGTCCTGGTCCAGCAGGCCCACTGCGTCGGCAGCCTGGCTGCCATCTTCTTCGGCGTAGCAGTAGAAGCGCTTGAGTTGCGGGTGGCGCGCCGCCAGGCCATCGATCCAGTCGCGGAAGGCATGCACCGCGCCGTTGCGCGCACAATGGATGAAGTGCACCGGGCGTTCGGTCTCGAGGGCCGCCTCAAGCATGGCCAGGGTCGGGGTGATGCCCACGCCGCCGCTGATCAGCACCAGCGGCTTGTCGCTGGCGACCAGGGTGAAATCACCGGAAGGCGGAAACAGTTGCAGGGTATCGCCGACCATCAAGCCATCATGCAGGTAGTTGGAGACCTTGCCGCCCGCCTCGCGCTTGACGCTTATGCGGTACTGCTCACCGTCGCACAGGGCCGACAGCGAATAGTTGCGACGCTGCTCCTGGCCATCGATTTCCAGCTTCAGGCCGATGTACTGGCCCGGCTCGGCCTTGAGCACCGGCTTGCCATCGACCGGAGCGAAGTAGAACGAGACGATCTCGCGGCTTTCCTGCTCGCGGCGTACCAGGCGGAATTCGCGGGTGCCGCGCCAGCCGCCGGCGGCCTCTTCCTTCTGTTTGTACAGGTTCTCCTCGGCGCCGATGAGGATGTCGGCAAGCTGGCCGTAGGCCGCCGCCCAGGCGGCGATCACCTCGGCGGTAGCGATCTCCTTGCCCAGCACTTCCTCGATGGCGCGCAGCAGGCAGCTGCCGACGATCGGGTAGTGTTCAGGGAGAATCTGCAGGGCGACGTGCTTGTTGATGATCTGGCCTACCAGACCGCCCAGCTGCTCGAGCTGGTCGATATGCCGGGCGTACATCAGCACCCCGTTGGCCAGGGCACGCGGCTGGTCGCCGCTGGCCTGGTGGGCCTGGTTGAACAGCGGGCGTACCTCGGGGTACTCGCTGAGCATCATCTTGTAGAAGTGGGTGGTCAGGGCCTCGCCACCGCTTTCCAGCAGGGGCACGGTGGCTTTGATGATTGCACGTTGTTCGGCATTGAGCATTACGACAACTCCTGAGCCTGTGGCTTCGAATGGTTGCGTAGACCATTTCAGCAATCGTGCCAACTTTGATCGTCAATAAAACCGGGGCTTTTCATTGATCAATGTCAAAAGGACACACTCAGGCGTATAGTCATTCCGACCAACAGGAGTCCATATGACTGCAAAGCCCCTGCTCACTGCCCTCCTCCCTCTGGTGAGCGACTTGTCCCGCGACCTCCCCGACCAGGAACGCTACCGCCGGCTGCTGCAGGCCATGCGCGGTCTGCTGCCGTGCGATGCCGCGGCGCTGCTGCGCCTGGATGGCGAGTGGCTGGTGCCGCTGGCGGTGGATGGCTTGTCAGCGGACACCCTGGGTCGACGCTTCCGGGTCAGCGAGCACCCGCGCTTCCAGGCCCTGCTCAGCCGCCCCGAGCCCACCCGCTTCCCTAGCGACAGCCCGCTGCCCGACCCTTACGACGGCCTGGTCGACGCCGCCCATGTGGATCTCGAGGTGCACGACTGCATGGGTTGCCCGCTGATGGTCGACGAACGCCCGTGGGGCCTGCTGACCCTCGACGCGCTCACCGCCGGCCAGTTCCAGAGCCTCGAGCTCGACGCCCTGCAGGCCTTCGCCAGCCTGGCCGCCGCCACGGTAACCGTGGCCGAGCGCATCGAGCACCTGGCCCTGCGCGCCGAGGATGAACACCAGCGCGCCGAGGTATATCGCCAGGCCAGCGGCCAGGACCGCGAACTGATCGGCCAGAGCAAGGCGCACAAGCGCCTGGTCGAGGAGATCCGCCTGGTCGGTGGCAGCGACCTGACCGTGCTGATCACTGGCGAGACCGGCGTCGGCAAGGAACTGGTGGCCCAGGCCCTGCACCATGCCAGCCAGCGTGCCGGCAAGCCGATGATCAGCCTCAACTGCGCCGCCCTGCCCGACACCTTGGTGGAGAGCGAACTGTTCGGCCATGTGCGCGGCGCCTTTACCGGCGCCCATGGTGAACGCCGCGGCAAGTTCGAGCTGGCCAACGGCGGCACATTGTTCCTCGACGAGGTCGGCGAGCTGCCGTTGGCGGTGCAGGCCAAGTTGCTGCGGGTGTTGCAGAGCGGGCAGTTGCAACGCCTGGGTTCGGACCGCGACCATCAGGTCGATGTACGCCTGATCGCCGCGACCAACCGCGACCTGGCCGAAGAGGTGCGCAATGGCAACTTCCGCGCCGACTTCTACCACCGGCTGAGCGTCTACCCGCTGCAAGTTCCGCCCCTGCGCGAGCGAGGCCGCGACGTGCTGTTGCTGGCTGGCTTTTTCCTCGAACAGAACCGCGCGCGCCTGGGGCTGGGGAGCCTGCGGCTGTCCACCGACGCCCAGGCCGCCCTGCTGGCGTACGGCTGGCCGGGCAACGTCCGCGAACTGGAACACCTGATCGGTCGCTCGGCGCTAAAGGCATTGGGGCAGCAAGGACGGCGGCCGAAGATCCTCACCCTGGAAGCGGCTGACCTCGATCTGCGCAACGTGGCGCCGAGCATACTGGCAGAAACCGAGGCACCGTCAGCTGACGCGCCGCTGCCCGAGGGGGGGCTGCGCGAGGCGGTGGATGATTATCAACGGCAGATCGTCGAAGCGTGCCTGGATCGTCACCAGGACAACTGGGCAGCCGCAGCCCGGGAGTTGGGGCTGGATCGGGCCAACCTGAGCAGGCTGGCCAAGCGATTGGGACTGCGCTGACGGGGCTGCGAAGCAGCCCCATACAGAGCGAATAGCAAACTAAGCTAAAGCCTGGCGCCAGAAAGCCGATAACCCGGCATCCTCCCCCTCATTCATAGCGAAGGTTGTCCATGGCCACGCAAAAAGCCCGCGCGGACTCGCTGTCCCTGCTGCTGTTCACCCTGCGCAGCGGCAAGCTGATGGCTATCAACCTGCTCAAGGTCAGCGAGATCATCCCCTGCCCGCCGCTGACCAAGCTGCCGGAGTCCCACCCGCACGTCAAAGGCGTCGCCACCCTGCGCGGCAACTCGTTGTCGGTGATCGACCTGTCCCGCGCCATCGGCGAAATGCCCCTGGCCGACCCCGACGGCGGCTGCCTGATCGTCACCGAGATCAGCCGCTCGCGCCAGGGCCTGCACGTGCAAGCGGTGAGCCGTATCGTCCATTGCCTGAGCACCGACATCAAACCGCCGCCCTACGGCTCGGGCAACCGCTCGTTCATTACCGGCGTCACCCGGGTCGACAATACCCTGGTGCAGGTGCTGGATATCGAAAAGGTCATCCACGGCATCGCCCCGCCCCCCCACGAACCGCACCCGGGGGAAGTCAGCGAAGAAGATGCAAGCCTGCTGGCCGCCGCCAACATCCTGGTGGTAGACGACAGCCAGGTCGCGTTGCAGCAGTCGGTGCACACCTTGCGCAACCTTGGCATCGAGTGCCACACCGCGCGCAGCGCCAAGGATGCGATCAATGTGCTGCTGGAGCTGCAAGGCACCGACAGGGAGATCAACATCATCGTCTCGGACATCGAGATGTCCGAGATGGATGGTTTCGCCTTCACCCGCACCCTGCGCGAAACCCCGGACTTCCAGCACTTGTACATCCTGCTGCACACCTCGCTGGACAGCGCGATGAGCGGTGACAAGGCCAAGCTGGCCGGGGCCAATGCCATTCTCACCAAGTTCTCCTCGCCGGAGCTGACCAACTGCCTGGTGACGGCGGCGCGGGCGGTGGTGTTCGAGGAGCGCTGACACATCAAGTCAGGACTTTCCTGACTTGATGAAGGAAAACGTTCGGGCATAATTCGCGCCCTTCGCAGGTTCATTGCCGGTGTCGCGTATGAAATTACTCAATTCGTTCCTGATTCTCTGCGCCTTCGCCAGCGGCGCAGTACACGCTTCGAGCAACCAAGCCTGGAGCGACCAACGCCAGCACATGCTCAAAGCCTGTCTGGCCGCCAGCCAGTTCAAGGACGCCCACGCCCTGGGCAAACCCGCCGAGTTCGACGACCAGATCGGTTACAGCGCGCTGCTGATCGAGGGCATCTACCCCCAGAAGCACATGCAGAACCGCACCGGTACCGAGCTGTGCCTCTACGACCGCCAACGCCAGCAAGCCTTTACCACGGAATGGGAAGCCGGCAAACGATGAGCGACAGTATTCGCTTCGCCTGCACCGGCTGCGGCAAATGCTGCACGGGCCATCATGTGCCGCTGACGCTTGCCGAGGCCCACCAGTGGGCGATCTCTGGTGGTCAGGTGGTGGTGCTGATCGAAGGTTTTCTCGCCGATGGCCCCGGCATGCCGGCAGACCAGCGCGAGCATGTGCTGCGCCGTTCGCACCCGGTGCCATGCGGTGACGCGCAGTTGCAGGTATCGGTGACCTTCGCCGCGTTCAATCCAGGGCGCTGCCGCAACCTCGATGACAACGACCTGTGCGGTATCTATGAAAGCCGCCCGCTGGTCTGTCGCATCTACCCGGCGGAGATCAACCCGCACCTGCCGCTGCGCCCGGAAAACAAGGACTGCCCGCCCGAGGCCTGGACGCAAGGGCCGGAACTGATTCACGGCAACCTGCCGGTGGATGAGGCGCTGCGTGCCCTGATCGAAGCCTCACGCCAGGCCGACCGCGATGATATCGCGGCCAAGGTGGCGATCTGTCAGGCGCTGGGGATGACCACCAGTGCGCTGAAGGGCAATGGGTTTACCGCGTGGCTGCCGGACATGGCGGCGTTTGCCTCGGTGCTGGAGCAGGCGCCACAGGCGGTCGATGGACCGTGGGTGGTGCATGTGCAGGACGAGACACTTGCGGCCGATCTGCAGGGTCATCGCCTACAGGTGACGGGCGTAGCGCCGGTCTACTATGCGTTCATCGGTTTCTAGATAGATCCGGCATAGACAACTCAGTCAATCACTGACAGCGCCGCCAGAACTCATCCGCCAGCCGCCGCAGGTCCTTGGCCAGGTCCGCCACGTCACTGGCGCTGCTGTGGCTGCGCTGCCCGACGCTGACCGTCGCCTCGCTGGCCTGGCGGATGCTGGTGATGTTGCGGTTGATGTTCTCGCTGACCTGGCTCTGCTGCTCCACCGCCGCGGCGATCTGCAGGCTCATCTCGTTGATCTGGTTGACCCGCACGCTGATGCTGTCCAGCGCGTCGCTGGCCAGTTGCGCCTGCTCGACGCTGTGCCCGGCATGGGCACTGCTCTGCTGCATCACCTGCACCGCCGCGCGGGCACCGTCCTGCAGGGCACCGATCATGCGCTGGATATCGTGGGTCGACTGCGCGGTGCGCTGGGCCAGGCCACGCACCTCGTCGGCGACCACCGCGAACCCCCGCCCCTGGTCGCCTGCGCGCGCCGCCTCGATGGCGGCGTTGAGCGCCAGCAGGTTGGTCTGCTCGGCGATGCCACGGATCACGTCGAGCACCCCGGAAATCTCGCTGCTGTGGTTCTCCAGTTGCTGGATCACCTCGCTGGCTTCCACCAGCGAGCCGGCCAGGTCCTGGATCGCGCAGCGGTTGCGATCGACCAGCTGGTGGCCTGACTGGGTCTCGTCCTCGGCCTGGTCGGCCGCCATCGCCGCCATCTGCGCGCTGCTGGCGACCTGGGCGACACTGGCGCTCATCTGGTGGATCGCCGTGGCCACCTGGTCGGCTTCGCTCTGCTGCTCGAGGCTGTTGGCGTGACTGCTGTGCAAGGCCTCGACCAGCGAGCCCGAGTGCCCGGCCAGGCGCGAGGAGGTGTCGCCGATACGCCCGACCACCGCCCCCAGCTGCGCCTTGAGCATGCGCATGGCGAACTCGATCTGCCCCAGGCCGTCACGCCGGCCGGTGTACAGGTGCTGGCTGAGCGGATTGTCGGCGATCGTCTGGGCCTGCCGACGTAGCCGCTCGTATGGGCGCAGCAGCACCAGGATCGCCAAGCTGCTCAAGCCCCCAGCCGCCACCATCTCCACCAGCGATTCCAGCAGCGGTGCCCCCAGCCACCATTGACCCGCGCCTATCACCAGCGCCAGTACCACACCGACCGCCAGCGACAAGCGTGTGCCCAACTGCAGTACCGGTAAGCGCTCGCGCCAGTCACGCCGGCCTTCGCGCAACCTTGCATAGCACCGCTCGGCCGCCGCGACCTGCTCGACCCCAGGCTTGGTCCTCACCGACTGGTACTCCAGCACCTGCCCGCCACTGCTGATCGGCGAGACGAAAGCGCTCACCCAGTAGTGGTCACCGTTCTTGCAACGGTTCTTCACCAGTCCCATCCACGAGCGTCCGGCCTTGAGCGCCTGCCACATCTGGGCGAAGGCCTGGGGCGGCATGTCGGGGTGGCGGACGATGTGGTGGGGATTGCCCAGCAGCTCCTCGCGCGCGAACCCGCTGACTCGCAGGAAATCGTCGTTGGCATAGGTGATGCGGCTGTCCAGATCGGTGGTGGACAGGATATTGGCGTCGCCGGGGTAATCCACTTCGCGACCGGTAACAGGCATATTGCACTTCATCGGAGGCTCTCGTTGTTGTACGTGAAATCGGCAGGGCGTACGACTCTAGGGGCAAACGCCAACGTAACATTGATCCATGGCAGGGTATTGGCACTTGGCCATCAACCCACCGAAACTGACAGCCATGACAGCCAGGCGTCACGCTGCCGACCCGGACGGCGCGCTATAACCCTGCAATAGTCCAATCCATTTCCCAGCCCCTTGGCCAAGGTGCCTGCCCCGATGCGACGTCCGTCCCGCTACCTCGTACTCGCCGCCATGGCCCTTGTCCTGCTGATCGCCATCAGTGCCTGGCAGGGATTGCGCCGCGAAGCCCCGGCCAACCGCGCCGCCAGCGCGATACCGGTGCGCGTGGTCGCCGTGGCCCAGCAGGACGTGCCGCGCTACCTGAGCGCCATCGGTTCGGTGCTGTCGCTGCACAGCGTCGAGGTGCGCCCGCAGGTGGAGGGCGTGCTGACCCAGGTGCTGGTCAAGGAAGGCCAGTGGGTCAAACAGGGCGACCTGCTGGCCACCCTCGATGACCGGGCGATCCGCGCCAACCTCGACCAGGCCCGCGCCCAGCTCGGCCAGACCCAGGCGCAGTTGCAAGTGGGCAACGTCAACCTCAAGCGCTACCAGTTGCTCAGCAGCGACGACGGCGTGTCCAAACAGACCCTCGACCAGCAGCAGGCGCTGGTGAACCAGTTGCAGGCAACGATCAAGGGCAACCAGGCGGCCATCGACAATGCCGCGGTGCAGCTCAGCTACACGCAGATCCGCTCGCCGGTGAGCGGTCGCGTCGGCATTCGCAATGTCGACCCTGGCAACCTGGTACGCACCAGCGACACTCAGAGCCTGTTCAGCGTCACCCAGATCGACCCGATCGCCGTGGAGTTCGCCCTGCCCCAACAGCAGCTGCCAGTCCTGCAGGGCCTGCTCAACTCGGCCACACCCGCCGAAGTGGAGACCTACCTGGACGCCGACGGCGAACGCAGCCTGCTCGCCAAGGGGCACTTGATGCTGATCGACAACCAGGTCTCGGCCACCACCGGCACGGTGCGGGTCAAGGCCGAGTTCGACAACCGGGACGCACGCCTGTGGCCGGGCCAGCTGGTTACCGTGCGCCTGCGCACGGCGGTGGACGAGGACGCCCTGGTGGTGCCGCCGCCGGTGGTGCAGCGCAGCATCGACGGCCACTTCGTCTACCGCCTGGACGGCGACAAGGTCAGCGCCGTACCGGTCAAGGTGGTGTACCAGGACAGCACGCTGAACGTCATTGCCGGGGTCAAGGCCGGCGATCGCCTGGTGCTGGACGGTCAGTCGCGGCTCAAGCCCGGCAGCACCGTGGAAGTCACCCCCGACACCCCTGCCCCGGCGCAAATGGCCGAAAGCAGGAGCCAGCCATGAACACCCGCAACGGCGTCTCGGCCTGGTGCATCGACCACCCCATCGCCACCCTGCTGCTGACCTTCGCCCTGGTGCTGCTCGGTGCCATCGCCTTCCCGCGCCTGCCGGTGGCGCCGCTGCCCGAGGCCGACTTCCCGACCATCCAGGTTACCGCCCAGTTGCCCGGTGCCAGCCCGGAAACCATGGCCTCGTCGGTCGCCACGCCCCTGGAGGTGCAGTTCAGCGCCATCCCCGGCATGACCCAGATGACCAGCAGCAGCGCGCTGGGCTCGACCAACCTGATCCTGCAGTTCACCCTCGACAAGAACATCGACACCGCCGCCCAGGAGGTCCAGGCGGCGATCAACACCGCCACCGCGCGCCTGCCCCAGGACCTGCCCAGCCCGCCCACCTGGCGCAAGGTCAACCCGGCCGACAGCCCGGTGCTGATCCTCACCGTCAGCTCGGCGCAGATGCCTGGCAACCAACTGAGCGACTATGCCGAGACCCTGCTGGCCCGCCAGCTCAGCCAGATCGACGGGGTCGGCCTGATCAACATCACCGGGCAACTACGCCCGGCCATCCGCGTGCAGGCCCAGCCCGAAAAGCTCGCCGCCATCGGCCTGACCCTGGCCGATATCCGCCAGGCCATCCAGCAGACCAGTCTCAACCTGGCCAAGGGCGCGCTGTACGGCGAGCACAGCGTGTCGACCCTCGCCGCCAACGACCAGCTGTTCCACCCCGACGACTACGCGAAGCTGATCGTCAGCTACCGCAACGGCGCCCCGGTGCACCTGGCCGACGTCGCCAAGGTGATCGACGGCGCCGAGAACGCCTACGTCAGGGCCTGGTCCGGCGAACAGCCGGGGTTGAACCTGGTTATCTTCCGCCAACCCGGGGCAAACATCGTCAACACCGTGGACCGGGTGATGGCTGCCCTGCCCCGCCTGCAGGAAATGCTGCCGGCAGCGGTCGAGGTGTCGGTGCTGCAGGACCGCACGCAGACCATCCGCGCCTCGCTGCACGAGGTCGAGCTGACCCTGCTGATCGCCGTGGCCCTGGTGATCGGGGTGATGGCGCTGTTCCTGCGCCAGTGGTCGGCGACCTTCATCGTTTCCAGCGTGCTCGGCGTGTCGCTGATCGCCAGTTGCGCATTGATGTACGTGTTCGGCTTCAGCCTCAACAACCTCACCCTGGTGGCCATCGTCATCGCCGTGGGCTTCGTGGTCGACGATGCCATCGTCGTGGTGGAGAACATCCACCGCCACCTGGAGGCCGGCGACGACAGCCGCACGACCGCGCTCAAGGGCGCCGGCGAGATCGGCTTCACCGTGGTGTCGATCAGCTTCTCGCTGATCGCCGCGTTCATTCCGCTGCTGTTCATGGGCGGCGTGGTCGGCCGGCTGTTCAAGGAATTCGCCCTGACCGCCACCGCGACCATCCTGATTTCGGTGGTGGTCTCGCTGACCCTGGCACCGACCCTCGCCGCGCTGTGCATGCGCCGCCCGCCCGAGACGCAGCATGGCGGCTTCGGCCAGCGCCTGGTGCGCTGGTACGAGAAGGGCCTGGACCGGGCCCTGGCGCACCAGCGTGTCACCCTCGGCGTGTTCGGCCTGACCCTGGCATTGGCGGTGGTCGGCTACGTGGCCATCCCCAAGGGCTTCTTCCCGCTGCAGGACACCGGGTTCATCCTCGGCACCAGCGAGGCGGCGGCCGATGTGTCCTACCCCGCGATGATCGAGAAGCACAAGGCCCTGGCGAAGATCATCGAAGCCGACCCGGCGGTGCGCGCCTTCTCCCATTCGGTAGGTGTCACCGGCAGCAACCAGACCATCGCCAACGGGCGCTTCTGGATCTCCCTCAAGCCCCGTGGCGAGCGCGACGTGTCGGCCAGCGAATGGATCGACCGCATGCGCGCAAAACTGGCGCAGGTTCCCGGCATCGTCCTGTACCTGCGCGCAGGGCAAGACATCAACCTCAGTTCCGGGCCGTCGCGCACCCAGTACCAGTACGTGCTCAAGAGCAACGACGGCGTTGCGCTGAACCTGTGGACCCAGCGCCTGACCGAACGCCTGCGCGAGAATCCGGCGTTCCGCGACCTGTCCAACGACCTGCAACTGGGCGCCAGCGTCACCCGCATCGACATCGACCGCCAGGCCGCCGCGCGCTTCGGCCTGACCACCACCGACGTCGACCAGGCGCTGTACGATGCCTTCGGCCAGCGGCAGATCAGCGAGTTCCAGACCGAGACCAACCAGTACAAGGTGATCCTCGAACTGGACGCCCGCCAGCGCGGCAAGGCCGAGAGCCTCAACTATTTCTACCTGCGCTCGCCGCTGTCGGGCGAGATGGTGCCGCTGTCGGCCCTGGCCCATGTCGCACCGCCCAGCACCGGGCCGCTGTCGATCAGCCACGACGGCCTGTTCCCGGCGGCCAACCTGTCGTTCAACCTGGCCCCCGGCGTGGCCCTGGGCGATGCGGTGCAGATCCTCGAACGCACCCAGCGCGAACTGGGCATGCCCGACTCCATCGCCGGCAACTTCCAGGGGGCCGCCCAGGCCTTCCAGAGTTCACTGTCGAGCCAGCCCTACCTGATCCTCGCCGCGCTGGTGGCGGTGTACATCATCCTCGGCGTGCTCTACGAGAGCTTCGGGCACCCGCTGACCATCATCTCCACCCTGCCCTCGGCGGGCCTGGGTGCGCTGATCCTGCTCTGGGCCATGGGCCAGGACTTCACCATCATGGGCCTGATCGGCGTGGTGCTGCTGATCGGCATCGTCAAGAAGAACGGCATCCTGCTCATCGACTTCGCCCTCGAAGCCCAGCGCAACCACGGCATGACGCCCGAGCAGGCGATCCACCAGGCGTGCCTGGTGCGCTTTCGCCCGATCATCATGACCACCCTGGCCGCATTGCTTGGCGCGCTGCCACTGATGTTCGGCTTCGGCGCCGGCGCCGAACTGCGTCAGCCACTGGGCATCGCCGTGGTCGGCGGCCTGCTGGTGAGCCAGGCCCTGACGCTGTTCACCACCCCGGTCATATACTTGGCCCTGGAGCGTCTGTTCCACCGCCGCCAGGCCACCGTCGCCCCCGCGCCGACCGCCAGTTGAGACAAGACCATGCGTGTGCTGATCATCGAAGACGAAGAAAAAACCGCCGACTACCTGCATCGTGGCCTCACCGAGCAGGGCTTCACCGTCGACCTGGCCCGCGACGGCATCGACGGCCTGCACCTGGCCCTCGAAGGCGACTACGCGGTGATCGTGCTCGACGTGATGCTGCCTGGCCTGGATGGCTACGGCGTGCTGCGCGCACTGCGGGCGCGCAAGCAGACGCCGGTGATCATGCTCACCGCCCGCGAGCGGGTCGAGGACCGCATCCACGGCCTGCGCGAAGGCGCCGACGACTACCTGGGCAAACCGTTCTCGTTCCTCGAACTGGTGGCCAGGCTGCAGGCCCTGACCCGGCGCAGCGCCATTCATGAGCCGCTGCAGATCCAGGTGGCGGACCTGTGGATCGACCTGATGGCGCGCAAGGCCAGCCGGGCCGGCCAGCGCCTGGACCTGACCGCCAAGGAGTTCTCGCTGCTCAGCGTGCTGGCCCGGCGCCAGGGCGAGATCCTGTCCAAGACCGCCATCGCCGAGCTGGTCTGGGACATCAATTTCGACAGTGACGCCAATGTCGTCGAGGTGGCGATCAAGCGCCTGCGCGCCAAGCTCGACGGGCCGTTCGACAACAAGCTGCTGCATACCATTCGAGGCATGGGCTATGTCCTGGAACATCGTGGCTGAAACCTGCACTACCCGCCCCCATGAATTGGCCGCAGGTAACGCCCGATGAATCCTTGGCGCAACTCCATCGCCCTGCGCCTGTCGGCGCTCTTCGCCCTGGTGGCGCTGGCGGTGTTCGTGCTGATCGGCAGCGCGCTGTACCGCCAGGTCGACCACAGCCTCGACCTGCTGCCGGCGGCCGAACTGGACGCACGCTTCAGCGTGCTCGAATCCACCCTCAACCGCTTCGGCACCTCCGAGCACTGGGCCAAGATCAACAACAAACTCAACCTGCTGAGCGAAGAAGACCGACGCATCCGCTTCTGGGTGGTGAGCGGCGCCCCGTCCTTCGAGTACGGCCATCCCAGCGAACAGGTGCGCGACTTCGCCAAGGGCCCTGTGGGCATGCGCGAGCTGCGCCTGTCCGACAGCCCCTATCCCTACAAGGTGCTGGTCAGCGAGCTGCCCGCGCAGGGTGAGCGCCCGCCCCTGCGTTTTCTGATCGGCATCGACACTGAAACCTTCTGGCAGGCCCAGCACAGCCTGCTGGTGGCCATCGTTGGCCTGGCGGTTTTCGGCGTGCTGCTGGCCTCGCTGCTTGGTTACTGGGTCGCGCGTATTGGTCTGCGGCCCCTGCTCGCCCTCTCCGAAGAAGCCCAGGCCCTGGCGCCGCCACGCCTGGACGATCGCCTGCAGACCCGCGACCTGCCGCCGGAACTGGCGCGCTTCGCCGGCACCTTCAATGCCGCCCTCGACCGAGTCAGCCAGGCCTATTCGCAACTGGAAGCCTTCAACGCCGACGTCGCCCACGAACTGCGCTCGCCGCTGACCAACCTGATCGGCCAGACCCAGGTCGCCCTCACCCGCGGGCGCAGCGCCGAGCACTACTTCGAGGTGCTGCAATCGAACCTCGAAGAACTCGAGCGCCTGCGCAGCATCATCAACGACATGCTGTTCCTGGCCAGCGCCGACCAGGGCAGCAAGGCCACCGCCCTTACCCAGGCCTCGCTGGCCGAGGAAGTGGCCACCACCCTCGACTACCTCGACTACATCCTCGAAGACGCCCACGTCAGCGTCACCGTCAGCGGCGATGCCCAGGCCTGCATCGAAAAGGCCCAGTTGCGCCGGGCGCTGATCAACCTGCTGAACAACGCCGTGCAGCACACCGCACCGCACCAGGCGATCCAGGTGCGCATCGAGGCGAATGACGAGCAAGTCAGCATCGCGGTGAGCAACCCGGGGCCGGCGATCGACGACGAACACCTGCCGATGCTGTTCGAGCGCTTCTATCGGGTGGATGCGGCCCGCGCCAACAGCGGCGGCGGCAACCACGGACTGGGCCTGGCCATCGTCAAGGCAATCGCCCTGATGCACGGCGGCAGTGTTTTCGTGCACAGCGAGGCCGGGGCCAATACCTTCGGTATCAACTTGCCGAGCGCTCAACTACGCGGGTTTGCGGTAAAAGTCTGAGTATTTTTGCCGCGATCATTACTTTTTGCGCAACAGTGCTTATCTGAACAGCCTCTGTTTCCCCGCTGTTTACAGGACTAACTTTAGCCCTGTCTCCATTAGCACTTGCCCCGCAAGAAGGTTGTTCCAAATGTCCAACAGTATGGGTATTGCCAGCGTTTTCGTCCTGTCTTCCCTGTTGTTGTCGCCCCTGGCCATGGCGGAAGAATCCCCGGCCTTCGTCGCCCGCAACGCCGAACTCGCCGCGGTTCACCAGGAGGCGCGTGACGCCTACGCCGCGCAGCAGTCCGCTGCGGCTAAAGACGCACAGCAGACAGCTTCCAAGGTATCTGTCGATACCGATGCCGATAGCTGACCGGCCACGCCAGCTGTTTCCAGTTTTCCCTGGGCTACACCATGGGCACTGCCTGTGACGATATGTTAGCCTTTCAAAGCCGCTGCCTTTCAGCGGCTTTTTTTATGCGTCGAAAATCTCAGCCTGGCTGTTACGTCTCTAATAAGAACTTGCAGACACGACAATAAAAAACTGCCCCATCGCTTGACCAAAGGAGTTTGTACCGGTGTCTTTCGCGTTTCGTTTCACCCCGTTGTTCGTTGCATTGGCCGCAACGATGCCCGTGGCCGCACAGGCCGATGAAGCCAAGGCTGATGGCTTCATCGAGGGCTCCACGCTGAACCTGCATTTGCGTAATGCCTACTTCAACCGCAACGAGAAGAATGCCTCGATCAAGGACAAACGCGAGTGGGGCCAGGGCGCCGTCGCACGCTTCGAGTCCGGCTACACGCCTGGCGTAATCGGCTTCGGCCTCGACGCCCACGCCATGGTCGGCCTGAAGCTCGACGGCGGTGATGGCCGTGCCGGCACCTCGATCCTGCCGAGCGCACCGGAAGACAAGGCGCGCCACGCCTTCTCCACTGCCGGCGGCGCGATCAAGCTCAAGGGCTTCGACACCGAGTTCAAGGCCGGTGACCTGTTCCTCACCAACCCGGTGATCGCCGGTGGCGAAAGCCGCATGCTGCCGCAGACCTTCCGCGGCGTCGCGCTGACCAACAACAGCATCGACGGGCTGATGCTCGAAGGCGGCAAGGTCAGCTTCACCAAGCCGTACAACCAGAGCGGCCACCGCCGCATCAACACCTACTACAGCAACCAGACACGCGAGCAGGACAGCCAGAACCTGAGCTGGGCCGGCGCGTCGTGGAGCGGCACCGAGGGCGTCACCGCCAACCTCTACGCCGCCGAGCTGAAGGACATCTGGAACCAGTACTACGCCGACTTCGACTACACCTACGCGGTCAACGACCTGGTCAGCCTGAACCCAGGCGTGCACTTCTATCACACCCAGGACACCGGCCAGTCGAAGCTGGGCAGCATCGACAACAACACCTGGAGCGTGCACTTCACCGTCGCCGCCGGGTACCACAGCGTCACCGCCGCCTACCAGCGGGTCAATGGCGACACGCCGTTCGACTACATCAACCTGGGCGACAGCATCTTCCTCGACAACTCGCGCATGTACTCGGACTTCAACGCGCCGAACGAGCGCTCATGGAAGCTGCAGTACGACTACGACTTCGCCGGCCTCGGCATCCCAGGCCTGAGCACCTCGCTGTCGTACTCGCGCGGCAAGGCCGACCTGACCAAGGCCAGCCAAGACACCCAGTACTACGATTTCTACAACGCCGAAGGCGAAAATGCCCGGCACTGGGAGCGCGACTTCGACGTGAAGTATGTGTTCCAGGAAGGTCAGATGAAGGACCTGTCGGTGCTGCTGCGCTATGCCACGCACCGGGCCAACGCGGCCTACTCGACGATTCAGGACAACAACGAATTCCGCATGATCGTGGATTATCCGTTGAACGTGTTCTGATCTGAAACCGATCGCAGGGCAAGCCCGCTCCCACGCCAGGCGGATTATCAGGCGTGGGAGCGGGCTTGCCCTGCGATGGACTTCAACGGGTACGGTTCAACCCAATCTCCAGGTCATTGATCAGCGCCTTGGCCATGGCACTGAGGATCCGCGCTGCACTCCCTGCTTTCAAATCCCCTTCCATTTCCGCCTCCGTGGTCAGGTGCAGGATGCAACCCTGCAGCACCGACAGCTCGTTGAACGCCAGGCTGAAAGGCACATCGGGCTCAACACGAAAACACTCCAGGAATGTCGAAACGCCGGCAGTGGCAAAACGTTCGGGCTGCTCGCTCATGGCTGCACCTCCAGCGACCTGGCGTGGGCCATCAGGCAGCTCAGCAGCCGGCTGAGGATGGAAATGTTCTCCACCAGGATCTCGGGACGCTCATCCACGGGAAAGGCCATGTAGACGTCGCAGGTGCGGGTCATCATGGTCATCAGGACAGCGGCATGCTCCCAGACTTCGGCGAGGGGCAGATGGTCGATGATGGAGATGTAGGGGATGGGTGGGTCAGGTACTAGCTTTTTCATTTCAAATCGCTCATGTCGATTGAAGAAAATCGCCACTTGAACCTTTCTCACAGGATTAGGTGGCAACCGTGTACGGGGTGAGAAACCGAGGACATGAAACCCGGCCAGACCAGAGGTCTGCCCGAACACGGCTGCCATTGAAGTGGCCGAAAGACATATCATCAGGTTCTCACGCCCGGTCACCAAATTTGGCGACCCGACGACGTTAGCCCTGATGCATTTCCCGGCCTATCCAGACCCTTCCGGCAAGCGCGTAGGATAGGTCCCAAGCACAGCCCAACTGAAGCATTTGGTTTCAGATTCGGAAATGTCGTACATCCCATCGCAGGCCTACTGAATCAATTCCGTCGGGCAAAACACCTTTGATCTTGTCCGACAATCGCGCCTTGCCTAAAATACCGCCGCCGCTTTCCGGCCCACTCCCCATGGATCCCGGGGCTTATGCAGTTGCGAGCATGACGTTGCCCACCCGATCACCACGATCCGCCCTGTACAAGTCACACCCCGAGCTGGTCCTCAACCTGGGCAGCTGCCTTGCCGTGCTCGCCATAGTGGCTATCGTCGGCTACCTGCTGGCACGCGAGCGCGACAGCGTCGAGCAATCGGAAATGCGCTCGTCGAGCAACATCGTGCAGTTGATCGAAAGCGACATCCTGCGCAACGTCGAACTCTACGACCAGTCGCTCAAGGGCCTGATCTGGGCCGTGCAGCACCCCGATCTGCTCAACGTACCGACCAAGCTGCGCCAGCAGATCCTGTTCAACCAGGCCTTCTCCGCGCCGGTGCGCGGCGACATTCTCTGGCTCGACGCCAAGGGCGACGTGCTCGGCGACTCCACCAGCGCGGTGCCGCGCCAGGCCAACTTCGCCGACACCGTGGCCTTCCAGGCGCACCGAGACCGCCCGGGCCTGGGCCTGCTGATCAGTCCGCCGTTCAAGGCGCGGCTGGGCAACCTGGACTGGTGCATCAGCTTCAGCCGGCGCATCTCCGGCGCCAACGGCGAGTTCCAGGGCCTGGCCGCCGGGGCCTTGCGCCTGTCCTATTTCAACGAACTGTTCCAGCGCCTGGACATCGGCGTGGACAGCAGCATCAACCTGCTCAACACCGACGGCCAGCTACTGGCGCGCCAGCCGACCCGGCCGCAGGATCCACTGATCGGCACCAGCTTCAGCGAGCGCCCCAACTTCAAGCGCATCCTCAGCGAGCGCAGTGGCAGCTTCACCGCCCGCTCGACGGCCTATGAGGGCCAGCGCCTCTACACCTTCGCCCGGGTCGCCGACCTGCCGTTGATCGTGCTGGTGGCCCACTCGGCCGATGAAGTGTTCCAGTCGTGGCGGCGTACCGCGATCGTGGTCAGCGTGGCCACCGGCGTGTTGTGCATTGGCATCCTCTGGCTGACCTTGCTGCTGGGCCGCGAGCTACGTCGGCGCCACGATGCCGAACTGGGCCTGGCCACCCTCGCCGCCACCGACAGCCTCACCGGCCTTGCCAACCGTCGCCGCCTCGACCAGGTGCTGCGCCAGGAATGGGCGCGTGCCCAGCGCAACCGCAAGCCGCTGGCGGTGTTGATGGTGGATGTGGACCACTTCAAGGCCTTCAACCAGCGCCATGGCCATGCCGGTGGCGACCATGTACTGCGCGAGGTGGCCACCACCATCGAGCTGTGCATCCGCCGCCCTGCGGACCTGGCGGCGCGTTACGGCGGGGAGGAGTTCCAGGTGGTGCTGCCGGAAACCGAGCTGGCCGGTGCGCGGTTGCTGGCCGAGCGGATTCGCGCCAGTGTCGAAGCGATGCCGCCGTTCGGCGATGACGAGCGGTCGGTGACAGTCAGTGTGGGGATTGGCCTGCATATCCCCGGCACCCATCAGGACCTGGCGGCGCTGCTGGGTGATGCTGACGAGGCGTTGTATCGGGCCAAGGCCAATGGGCGGAATCGGGTGGAAGGACCCGAGGAGTGAGTCATGGGGCCGTTAAACGGCCCCATGCTGATCAGGACCGAGCGCGGGCTGCGTTACGCAGAGCCTTCACCTGATCATGATTGCGCTGCACGCCCTGCAGCTGTTTCTCTACCAAGGCATACGAAGTGTCATTGGCCGAACGCCCCAGTTTGACCAGCTTCTCGCGGGCTTCCTTGTAGGCCTTCAGCGCATGGTCTTCCCCACGCTCCACTTCATTGAGCACCGCTTCTTCATCCTTGCCGGTGACCATCGACTTGAGGTTGACCCAGCCACGGTGCAGGTCACCGCTGATGCTGGTGCTGGTTTCCGGGTCGCCGCCCAGGCGCCGCACTTCGCCCTGCAACTCTGCGGCGGCACTGGCGCACTCGCTGGCACGCTGCACGAAGAATGCTTTAAGTTCAGGGTTCTTCACATCCTCGGCAGAAGTCTTGAAGCCTTTCTCACCATCCTTGCTGTACTCGATCAGGTCGTTGAGTACGTCGATCGTGTCTTTGTTGGGATTACTCATGGCAACAACTCCTTGGCAGGTCATAGTCACCTTGATCGGAGCAGGCTTCGTGCCAAACCCAGGAAATAAAAATAATTCATTAAAATCAGTAACTTGAAGATTTCACAAACATGCCGCTCAAGGGCGTTCTGCATGATCGCCGCTTGGGTCGTCGTGCAGTTTGCAGTAAGGTCGCGCTTCAACCGCCACAGGCCACCGCCCGATGAAACCCGAAACCCTGCAACTGCTGGTCACCCGCACCATGCCTTTTGGCAAGTACCAGGGGCGGATCATCGCCGACCTGCCCGGGGACTACCTGGCATGGTTTGCCCGTAAAGGCTTCCCGCCCGGGGAGCTTGGCGGGTTGCTGGCGCTGATGCACGAGATCGACCACAACGGGTTGGGCGATCTGCTGAAACCGTTGCGGGGCAAGACCAGGGGTTGAAGCATTTGATGGAGCAATCGCGGGCCTAGCCCTTGGCTGGCGCCACGACCATCTCCACCTGCTCGCTCTTCTTGATCAGCGCGTACACCACCGCCGTCAGCAGGCTGCCGGCGACGATGGCCAGCAGGTACAACAGCGCATGGTTGATCGCGTTGGGGATCAGCAGCACGAACAACCCGCCATGGGGCGCCATCAGCTTGCAGCCAAAATACATCGACAAGGCCCCGGTCAGCGCGCCCCCGGCGATGCTCGCCGGAATCACCCGCAGCGGGTCCTTGGCGGCGAACGGGATCGCGCCCTCGGAGATGAAGCACAGGCCCAGCGCCAGCGCCGCCTTGCCGGCCTCGCGCTCACTCTGGGCGAACTTGCGCCGGGCCAGGAAGGTGGCGATGCCCAGGCCGATCGGCGGCACCATGCCGGCGGCCATGGTCGCGGCCATCGGCGCGTAGCTCGACGAGGCCAGCAGCCCCACCGAGAAGGCATAGGCGGCCTTGTTGATCGGCCCGCCAAGGTCGACGCACATCATGCCGCCGAGCAGCAGCCCGAGCAGGATGGCGTTGGTGGTGCCCATGCTGTCGAGGAAATGGGTCAGTCCCTCGAGCATGGCCGCCACGGGCTGGCCGACCACGTAGATCATCACCAGGCCGGTGAACAGGCTGGCCAGCAGCGGGATGATGAGGATCGGCTTGAGCGCGTCGAGGCTGCTGGGCAGGCGCACCCAGCGGGCGATGGCCTTGGCGCTGTAGCCCGCCAGGAAGCCAGCGACGATGCCGCCGATGAACCCCGCCCCGAGCGTGCTGGCCAACAGGCCGCCGATCATCCCGGGCGCCAGGCCCGGGCGGTCGGCAATGGACCAGGCGATATAGCCGGCAAGCAGCGGCACCATCAGCTTGAACGCCGCCTCGCCGCCGATCTGCATCAAGGCGGCGGGCAGCGTGCCGGGTTCCTTGTAGGCCTCGATGCCAAACACAAACGACAAGGCGATCAGCAAACCGCCGGCCACCACCATCGGCAGCATGAACGAAACCCCGGTCAACAGGTGCTTGTAGACACCGGTCTTCTCGGCCGGCGGCACTGCGCCGGTCGTTCCCGCCGCCTCCACCTTGCCCTCGGCCAGGGCCTTGTCCAGCGTGGCGCGGGCCTGCTTGAGGGCGATGCCGGTGCCGCAGCGGTAGATGCGCTTGCCGGCGAAGCGCGCAGCCGGTACTTCGATATCGGCGGCCAGCAACACCACATCGGCTGCGGCAATGGCCTCGGCCGGCAGCGGATTGCGCGCGCCGACCGAACCCTGGGTTTCCACGGTGAGCTGGTAGCCCATGGCCTGCGCCGCTTGTTGCAGGGCTTCGGCGGCCATGAAGGTGTGGGCCACGCCGGTCGGGCAGGCGGTCACAGCGACAATCTTCGGCGTACCATGCACCGGGGTTTGCGCTACCTGCACCTGGGCGCCCGCAGCGGCCTCGTCGAGGAAGCCTTCACGGTCGGCCAGGGCCTGGGCCGGCGTGCTCTGGTACAGGCGCTTGCCCGCAAAGCGCGCCAGGTCCAGCGGCCCGGTGCTGACCACCAGCACCCAGTCGGCCTCGGCGATCTGCGTTGGCGTCAGGCGCAGCTCCGGATGTTCGGCGTCATGCACCTCGACGCAGGTTTTCCAGCCCCGACGCTGGGCCGCGGCGGCCAACAGGCGGGCGCTGAGCACGCTGGACACCTGACCGTTGGGGCAGGCGGTGACAATGGCAATGTTCATCAGCAGCCCTCTTCTTGTTGTTCTGTAAGGCGCACGGCGGCTTCCAGACGCTCCAGTTGCTCACGGTCGTGAACGCCGAAGCCGACCTGGGTGACTGCCTGGGCGGCGATGGCGGTGGCGCGGCGCAAGGTAGCGGCGGGCGCTTCGGCCAGGAGCAGGCCATGGACCATGCCGGCAACCAGCGAATCACCGGCGCCGACGGTACTGGCGATGCGCACTTTCGACGGTTGCGCATGCAGCGCCAGGCCAGCGGCGAACCAGTTCACGCCCTGCTCGCCCTGGGACACCACCACATGCTCGACGCCAGTGGCGAGCAGCCGCCGTGCGGCCGCGCGTTGCTCGTCCGCAGCCTGCACCGGCAGCCCGAGGACTTCACCCAGCTCCTCGGTGTTGGGCTTGACCAGCCAGGGCGCGGCCTGCAGGCCTGCGCGCAAGGCTTCGCCGCTGCTGTCCAGGGCCACCTTCAGGCCCTGGGACTTGAGCATCAGCAGCAGCTCGCGCAACCACTCGGGGCTGATCCCCCGTGGCAGGCTCCCGGCCACCACCACGGCGTCATGCCCCGGGGCCACGAGTGCCAGACGTTGCAGCAAGGCGTCGCGGGCGGCCTCGTCGACCTGCGGCCCTGGCCCGTTGATATCGGTGACCTGGCCATCGGCCTCGACCAGCTTGATGTTGCTGCGGGTCTCGCCCGGGACGCGCACGAAGCAATCGGCGAACCCGCGCCAGGCAATCAGCGCCTCGAACGGCGCCAGGTTATCCTGCCCCAGGAAACCGCCGACAGTGACGCTGTGACCCAGGTCGGCCAGCACCTGGGCGACGTTCAGCCCCTTGCCGGCGGCATGGCTGTGCTGGGCCTGGCTGCGGTTGACCGCGCCGGGTCGCAGGCGGTCGAGGATGATGGTGATATCCAGCGCCGGGTTGAGGGTGAGGGTGAGGATCTTGGCCATCAAAAACGCTCCACCAGCGCCCGAACTGCCTCGGCGCTGTCTTGTTGCAGGGCCTCGCGCGCCAGGGCGCGGGCCGTCGAAAGGTCGGTCTGGCGCACCAGTGCCTTGACTTCAGGAATGCTGCGGGCGGCGACACTCAGTTCGTCCACCTCCAGGCCCAGCAGCACGGCGACCGCCTGCGGGTCGGCCGCCAGCTCGCCGCACACGCCCACCCACTTGCCCTGGGCATGGGCGGCGCGCACGGTCATGTCGATCAGGTTGAGCACTGCCGGGTGCAGGCCGTCGGCCTGTGCCGACAGGCTCGGGTGACCGCGGTCGATGGCCAAGGTGTACTGGGTGAGGTCGTTGGTACCGATACTGAAAAAGTCCACTTCACGGGCCAGCTGTGGCGCCAGCAAGGCGGCCGACGGCACTTCGACCATGATACCTACCTGCAAGTCGCCCACCGGAACCTCCTGGCGCAGGCGCTCGACCATGGCCTTGGCGGCGCGCCATTCATGGAGCTGGCCGACCATGGGGAACATGATGCGCAGCGGGCGGTTGTCCGCGGCACGCAGCAATGCGCGCAGCTGGTCCTCCATCACCTGCGGGCGTTGCAGGGTCAGGCGCACGCCGCGCACGCCGAGGAAGGGGTTTTCCTCAGCCGCGATCGGCCAGTACGGCAAGGGCTTGTCGCCCCCGACGTCGAGCGTGCGCACCACCAGTGGCCGTCCGTCCAGGCCATCGAGCACCCGACGGTACTCGGCTTCCTGGGCCGCCACATCGGGCAGTTGCGGGTGGGCCATGAAGATCAGCTCGGTGCGCAACAGGCCGATGCCTTCGGCACCTTGCTCCACCACCTTGTCGATGCCGTTGCTCTGGCCGATGTTGGCGAACACTTCGACGGCATGGCCGTCGCGCGTCCGCGCGGGCTCATGGCGGTTGGCCCAGGCGATCTGCAGCCGACGCTCGCGGGCATCACGCTCTGCCAGGGCTCGTTGCAACTCGGCCTCGGCTGGCGCAACCACGACCCGCCCGCGCTGACCATCGAGCAGCAGCGGCGTGCCGCTATCCAGCAACAACACGGCCGCCCCGGCCCCGACCACCGCCGGGATGCCCAGGGCGCGAGCGACGATGGCGCTGTGTGCGGTGGCGCCGCCCTGGGCGGTGACGATACCGGCGACCCGTGCCGGGTCCAGGCGCGCCACGTCCGAAGGGCCGACCTCGGCCATCACCAGCACATAGGGCTGCTCTGGCTCGGCGCTGTCCTTGACGCCGCACAGTTGCGCCAGCACCCGACGACCGATATCGCGCAGATCGGCGGCCCGCTCGGCCAGCAGCGCATCGTGCAGGGCCTCCTGCTGACGGGCAGCGGCTTCGATCACCGCCATCCATGCAGCTGCGGCGCTTTCGCCCTGGGCCAGGCGCAGCTCGACGTCGTCGGTCAGGGCCGGGTCGGCAAGCATTTCCTGATGGGTGACGAAAATTTCGCCGATGGCCTTGTCGCTGCGTTGCACCAGGGCCTGAAGATCGGCGTGCACTGTGTCGATGGCCTGGCGCAGCCTGGCCCGCTCCTGGGCGGGCGACTCGCCGCGCAGCGGGTAGTCGATATCGCGCTCGACGCAGACATGGGCCGGGCCACTGGCGATACCCGGCGCGGCCGCGACACCCTGCAGGGTGCTGCCGGGCGGCGGCGCCTGGAGGGTTTCGACCTGCGGCTGCTCCACTGCTGCCGCTTGCGGCAAGGGCTCGACCTCCTCGCCGAGGCCCTGCTCGATAGCCGCCAGCAACGCCGGCAAGGCATCGGCGGCAATACCGGGCTCGGCGATCAGCTCCAGGACCTGGCCACGGCGGGCGCCCAGACTGAGCAGCTTGCTCAGGCTCTTCACCGAAACGGCCGGCTGGGCGCTGTCGTGCAGCCGTATGCGGATCTCGCCCTCGAAACCCTTGGCCAGCTGCGCCAGTACCTTTGCAGGGCGAGCATGCAGGCCATGGGCGTTGGCCAATACTATCCGGGCGCTGGGCCAGTCGGCGGGCGCCTCGCCGCCGAGCACTTCGAGCACGGCGCGGCTGCTGGTGGCCTGGTAGAGCATCTGCCCACGGCCCTCGATCAATACCTCGCACAGGCGCTCGAGCAGGGCTTGATGCGCCGCTCCGAGGCTGGCCAGGCAGAACAGGCCATTGAGCGGTTGATCGCGGTAGCGCAACGGTTGCTGCGGGGTGACGAAGGCCAGCCCCGGTTGGCGCACCTCACGTTCGCTGTGCAGCCACCACAGGCCCTCGCCCAGCGGCAGCGGCTCGGTCTGCTGCAGCACGGCGGCAAAGCCGCTGTCGGCACAACCGGCGCGTTGCAACAGACGAGCGCCGCGCCAGGCCAGTTCGTCGAAGTCTTCCGCCGCCAGGTTGAGGCCGACCAGCTGGGCATCCAGCGCCAGCTCGCGTGGCGCCCCTTGCAGTAACTTGAGCAGTGCCTCGGCGCTGCCGGAGCGACGCAGCGCCTCGGCCAGGTCGGTTTCACCGAGGGCGCGGGTCAGCAGTTGCAGCAGGCGCAAATGTTCATCGGAGCGGGCGGCGATGCCGATGGCCAGGTAGACGATCTGGCCGTCGCCCCAGTCCACGCCGTCGGGAAACTGCAGCAGGCGTACGCCCGTGGCGAACACCAGCTCGCGGGTCTGCGGCGTGCCGTGGGGGATGGCGATGCCCTGGCCGAGGAAGGTCGAGCCTTGCGTCTCCCGGGCCTGCAGCCCCGCCAGGTAACCCTCGGCGACCAGACCATCGGCAACCAGTCGATCGGCCAGCAGCGCCAGTGCCTCGCCCTTGTCGGCGGCACGCTGGCCCATGGCAATCTGCTCAACGGCAAGCTCGAGCATGACCCTCTCCTTTTGCGGCAGCCCCGTCGGCTACCGAGGTATTGTTGTGGAATTCGACGGCAAAAGCCGCCGAAACGATCAGCACAACCGGCGAAGACTGATTTTCAGGCAGGAAAATTCGCCTTGCTGAAACGTTTAATCTGACCAAGCGGCCACGTTACTCGATAATCTGCCAACGAAAAAGCCCCATCCTGTCGGACAATTGCGACAATGGTCGTCTGCGCGCGGGCCCGTCGATGGGTGAAACTAGCCGGTCAAGCCCCGCAGGCAGTCCCGGAAACAACAAGGAAAATTCGGTGAAACTCAGCGATATCGCCCGTCTGGCCGGTGTGTCCGTGACCACCGCCAGCTACGTCATCAATGGCAAGGCCGAACAGCAGCGCATCAGCAGCAGCACCGTCGAGCGCGTGCGTGCGGTGGTCGAGGCCCACGGCTTCACCCCGAACCCCCAGGCCGCCGGCCTGCGCAGCCGCCACACCCGCACCCTGGGCTTCATTCTCCCGGATCTGGAGAACCCCAGCTACGCCCGCATTGCCAAGCAACTGGAGCAAGGCGCCCGTGCCCGTGGCTACCAGTTGCTGATCGCCAGCAGTGACGACCAGCCCGACAGCGAACGCCAGTTGCAGCAGCTGTTCCGTGCCCGGCGCTGCGACGCGCTGTTCGTCGCCAGTTGCCTGCCGCCGGAAGACGAGAGCTACCGCGAACTGCAGGCCAAGGGCCTGCCGGTGATCGCCATCGACCGGCGCCTGGACCCGGCGCACTTCTGCTCGGTGATCAGCGATGACCGCGACGCCAGCCGCCAGCTGGCCCAGAGCCTGTTGAAAACCCGCCCGCGCAGCATCGCCCTGATCGGCGCCCGCCCCGAGCTGTCGGTGAGCCAGGCCCGTGCCGGTGGTTTCGACGAAGCCCTGCAAGGTTTCGCCGGCCAAGTGCGCCGCTGCCAGGGCGAAGCCTTCAGCCGCGAGTGCGGCCAACGCCTGATGCAACAGCTGATCGATGAACTGGGTGGCCTGCCGGATGCATTGGTGACCACGTCCTACGTGCTGCTGCAAGGCGTGTTCGACACGCTTCAGGCGCGCCCCGAGGACTCACGCCAGCTGCAGTTGGGCACCTTCGGCGACAACCAGTTGCTCGACTTCCTGCCGCTGCCGGTAAACGCCATGGCCCAGCAGCACGGCCTGATTGCCGCCACCGCGCTGGAGCTGGCCCTGGCCGCCATCGAGGACAAGCGCTACGAGCCCGGCGTGCACGCCATCGGCCGCACCTTCAAGCAGCGGATCGCCAAGGCCTGAGCATGCGCCTGATCGACACCCACACCCACCTCGACTTCGCCGATTTCGACGCCGACCGCCCGCGCCTTCTGGCCAACGCGGCGGCGCGCGGGGTGGAGCGCATGGTGGTGCTGGGGGTGTACCAGGACAACTTCCAGCGAGTCTGGGACCTGGCCTGCGCCAACGAAGGCGTGTACGCGGCGCTGGGGCTGCACCCGATCTACCTCGAGCAGCACCTTCCTGAGCACCTGGCGCAGTTGCGCGACTGGCTCG
The DNA here is from genome assembly GCF_021283165.2 of Pseudomonas soli. NCBI lineage: Bacteria > Pseudomonadati > Pseudomonadota > Gammaproteobacteria > Pseudomonadales > Pseudomonadaceae > Pseudomonas > Pseudomonas soli. The sequence continues at coordinate 903,820 of NZ_CP128543.1, read as the reverse complement.
AACGCCTGCGCGGCAACCCGCGGCTGTGCGCGGTGGGTGAGTTCGGCCTGGACTTCTACCTGCCCGAACTGGACCCGACGCGCCAGCAGGCGTTGTTCGAGGCCCAACTGCAACTGGCCTGCGACTTCGAGCTGCCGTCACTGCTGCATGTGCGCCGCAGCCACGCCCAGGTGATCGCCACGCTCAAGCGCTACAAGCCGGTGCGGGCGGGGATCATCCATGCCTTTGCCGGCAGCTACGAAGAGGCGCGGGAGTACATCAAGCTCGGCTTCAAGCTGGGATTGGGCGGCGCCGGCACCTGGCCCCAGGCATTGCGCCTGCGCAAGACCCTGCCGCGGTTGCCCCTGGACAGCGTGGTGCTGGAGACCGACGCGCCGGACATGGCGCCGGCGATGTTCCCGGGGCAGCGCAACAGCCCGGAATATTTACCAGAGATTGCACAGGCACTGGCTGAAGTAATAGGTGTCGATGTCGAGCAACTGGCGAAGACCAGCACCCACAATGCCTGCGCACTGTTCGGCTGGTAAATCACCGCTGTTCCAGCCTGCACTTTGGCAACACCCAGAAGCTACTTTTCTGTTTCCGACACCTCGACCGTCCAACTAGATTGATGCCCCGAACGCGCTTGGGTGAATCTTGCTCAAGTACGCCTACGAGCTGGTCACAAGGATATCGAGGTTGGCAATGGACCGTCTGAATGCAACTCCTCCACACCTGAACACCCAGAGCGATCTGGGACAAGCCCTGATTTCCATGTTCAAGTCAGTGGAAGCGGAAATGGTGCAAGAGCAAGCAGGGCCAGGCGCATTGAAAATCATCATATTCGGAGGGTGTGCTGTCCACCTCTATACTCATCATCGCGTTTCCGTGGATGTCGATGCCGAATGTTACGAGAACAGCCTCGCCGAGCCGTTCGACTTGCAAGCTCTACTCGCCGAAGTCCCTCAAGCCTTCTTCGATGCCCAATCCGGACGCATGCTGGAGTTGCACTACGACCTGCATTACACCACAACTTTCGGGCCGATCCACGAAGACTATCTGGAGCGCAGCCTGCCATTGGCAGAGTTCCCGGAAACCTCCCCCTTGCATATTCGTATCGCAGCGCCTGTCGACATCGCCATATCGAAGCTGGCCAGGGCAAGCGAACAAGACTTGAGTGACATTCACGCATTGCTCCGTTCGGGTCTCATCCTGACCACTGACTTACGGAGGCTGGCACTGGAGGCAATCGATGTGTATGTTGGGTCCAAGGAACCACCGACCACCGTACTGACCAATCTCTTGCAAGACTTCCTGGAGCCCGAAGATGGCGAAGCGTCTTGACGGCAACCTCTTCACATCCGCGCTGGACAAGCTGGCCAGATCTCCCTTGAATGAAGCGGATGACTCAACCCTTGTCCACGTAGCGCAGGCTGTCTGGTATTCGGATGTCGACCTGGTCAGCGCTGCGCGAGCGTTTCTGAGGTGTCATCCCGATGAACTTCAGGTCCGTCGAGTGGGTTACTTGTTGGAGAAATTGACGCGCTTCTCCTGTGCTTCGGTCCACCGTGTCATGGATACCCGCCACGCACTTGAGCTGTTTCCCCACGCCATGCCAATTGCCCAGTCACCGACCGCTGTACGCAAGCGCCGTGATGAACTGGCAGCATCCTGGGGGCTTGATGAAGGGCTCGGTTTGAAAGCGCAAGCCCTGCTGCCTTACCAGACCCGCCATTACGAAGCCAAGCAAACCAACTCCTGAAACCGCTGCTCCAACCATTCGAATCGCCTCGTCCATTCAGCCCCGCAACACTAGGGTCTGTACGAAATGTGTCTGCGCGAAGGCCAGACAAGGCGAAACGGGGGGAGGAACGGCCGGGGTCGCGCCCGACTGTACTGGAGTACATGAGCATTCCGAGCCCCGTTTCAACGCAGTATGGGCGAGTGCAGATACATTCCGTACAGAGCCTAGTCACTAGACCCGAAACGCCCCGATCAGCCGCTTGAGCTCCACCACCTGCGCCGACAATGCGCGGCTAGCATCTTCGGTCTGACAAGCGCCTTCGGTAGTGTCCTGCGCCGCACGGTTGATCGCCACGATGTTCTGGTCGATGTCGTGGGCCACGGCGGTCTGCTGTTCGACGGCGGCGGCGATCTGCTGGTTCTGCTCGACGATCCCACCGACCGCGCCAAGGATATTGCCCAGCGCCTGCTGCACCTGGCGCGCTTCGTCCACGGTGCCGGCGGCCATCTGGTGGCTGCTGCCCATCACCCGCACCGCCGCGCCCACGCCTTCGCGCAGGCGCTGGATCATCTGCGCAATCTCTTCGGTGGAGTCCTGGGTGCGCCTGGCCAGGGTGCGTACCTCATCGGCAACCACGGCAAACCCCCTGCCCTGCTCGCCGGCTCGGGCCGCTTCGATGGCGGCGTTGAGGGCCAGCAGGTTGGTCTGCTCGGCGATGCTACGGATCACTTCCAGCACTCGGCCGATGGCCTGGCTGTCCCCCGCCAGCTGGTTCACCGCCGCCACGCTCTGGTCAATCTCGCCAGCCAGGCGGGCGATGCTGCCCTGCTGGCTCGCCACCAGGTCGCGGCCCGAGGCACTCTCATGGTTGACCCGCTGCGCGCCTTCGGCGGCCAGGGCCGCGCTGCGGGCGACCTCCAGCGCGGTGGCGCTCATCTGGTTCATGGCCGTGGCCACCTGCTCGATCTGCTCGCGCTGGCCACTGACCGCCTGGTTGCTGCGGCTCGACACCGACAGCACCTGGCCGGCCTGTTCCTCGACCGTGGTCACGGTCTTGCCGACCTGCTCGATCAGCCCGCGAATGCGCCGCACGGTCTCGTTGAAACCACGCCCCAACTCGCCCAGCTCGTCTCGGCTGCTGGCCTGGAAGCTGATAGTCATGTCGCCTGCGGCCACCTTGTCCATGGCGGTGCCCAGGTTGCCGAGGGTTTCCCGGGTGGATACGTAGAAGCCGCTGTAGAGGTAGATGATCAATGCGAAGACGCTGGCCAAGGCCGCCACCAGCGCGACCGTGCGCAGGCGGTGCTGGCCGAGGCGCTCTTCCAGTTGCCCGTGCAGATGGGCCAGCACGGCATCGTTCAAGCGGTAGGTTTGCGCCATCAGGTCGCTGGTCTGCTGGTAGAAACCGGCCCACGGCGCGTCCAGGCTCTCGGCCACTACCACCTGGTCCTCGAACAGGGTCGCCGCCTGCTTGACGGTGGCCTGGCTGGCCTGGGCGCTGCTGGCGAGCGCAAGCTTGAGCCCGGCATCGGTTGCCAGGGCGTCATCCAGGCGAATGGCGTAATCGGCGGACAAGCGCTCCAGGCGCTGCAGCAGGTCTTCGAAACGCGCGCTGCCCGAGGAGTCCATGAAGCCGCGGCCCAGGGCCACCGCGCCCATTGCCCGCCCCTCACCGATGGCCTGGGTCACCTGGGCCGTGGCATTGCCGAGCAACTCGCTCAACTGACGCACCGAGGCCTGGCTGTCCTGGCTGAGGCCCGACTGGCTGGCCACCAGCTTGCCCAGCACCTGGGCCTGGGCCAGCAACTTGTCGAACAGCGCCGCCTTGTTCTGCAGCGAACTTTCGTCACGGGCACTGGCGAAGGCCTCGGCCAGCTCTGCACGCTTGGCCTCGAACGCAGGGTCGCTACCCTTGAGGCCATCGAGCCGGGCCTGAACCTTGTCCTGCAGCGCCGCGATACGGCTTTCCACATCGCCGGCCTGGCCCGACTGGCCCAGCACGGCGTTGATCTGCAGCAGGTTGCCGAGGGTCTCCAGGTCGCCGCGCAACGTCAGGCTCTCGGACAACGGCGCCAGCCCCTGCAATTCACCACGGGTGGCCTGGAGCTGGTTGTAGGCGTCGCGTACCAGATAAAAACTGGTGACCAGCATGGGCAGGAAGAACAGGACGCTGATCAGGCTGAACTTCATGCCGAAGCTCAGCCGGTTCATCAGTGCGATGGCCGGATAGAGCAGACGCTTCACAGGTCACCTCCTTGAATTCTTGTTGTTCTGCGGGGTAGCACTAGGCCATCCAGGGCCAGTGGCTTTGTATAGCGCAGATTGGAATCAAGGTTTGTAACTTATGGTTAAGCGCGATTCGGTAGGAGCGGCTTTAACCGCGATGCAGACACCGCGGAGCCTGGCACCCGCTTCGCGGGTGATCGCGGCTGAAGCCGCTCCTACAGGGAGGTGCTAGAAGTCTTTCAGACCAGCACGGTCCACAGGGCAAAGCAGGCATACCACAGCACCGCGCAGCGCAGCAGCAGATCCCACAGGCTGTCCAGCCGCTCCAGGCCGCGCTGGCGGTCCTCCTCCTCAGGGATGTCGTCGGCCACCCGACCAACCTTGGCCACCAGGTGTCCGGCGCTGATGTGCCAGTCGAGCAGTTCGTGCAGCATCACGCGGGTCACCGCGACGAAGTTGCCGACCAGGGCGAAACTCACCGTCATCACTCGTACCGGCAGCCAGTCCATGGCGTGGCGCAGTTGCCCGGCCAGGCTCTGCAAGGCCGGCTGGCGGCTGTTGTCCATGGTCAGCGCCAGCAGGCGGTAGGCCAGCGCCGCCGCCGGGCCGAGCAGGAAGTACCAGAAGATCACCGCGAAGAAGCTCTGGTAGGCCTGCCACAGCAGGTGGCCCTGAACCCGCTTGATCAAGCTCTGGGCGTCGTCGGCGGCCAGCCCCAGGTCGCGCTCGGCCACATGCAGCGCCGCCTGTTCGTCACCCCGGCGCCAGGCGTCGCGAAACGGCCCCAGCGCCGCCTTCACATCGCCGCGCCCCAGGCTGTAGACCAACACCAGCAAATGCACCGGCAGCGCCAGCAAGCCGTAGGCCACCGGCTCCAGCACATGCAAAAGCAGCACGAGCAGCGCCACCGGCGCCAGGATCAGGATGCTCAGCGTCCACCACGGGTGGACCTTGCCGCTGCGCTCCAGGCGCACCAGCTCGCCGAGGTAGAAACCGTCGCGCTGCAACCGCTGGCGCAGGGCCGAGAACTTCTCGACCCACAGCGCCAGCACCAACACCAGAAAACTCATGCCTTGTCCTCGTTGCGTTGCAGCGCGGCGCGGTAGCGCGGCCAGTCGAAGGCCGGGCCCGGGTCGGTCTTGCGCTGCGGAGCGATATCGTTGTGGCCACAGATGCGCTGGGCGTCGATCACCGGCCAAGCCGCGCGGATCTCGCGGGTCAGCCGCTCCAGGGTGGCATACTGGGCATCGGTGTAGGGCAGCTCGTCGGTGCCTTCCAGCTCGATGCCGATGGAAAAATCGTTGCAGCCCTCGCGCTCGCCGAAGCGCGACACGCCGGCATGCCAGGCACGGTCGAGCAACGAGACGAACTGGGTCACCGCGCCATCGCGCTCGACGAACAGGTGCGCCGAGACGGTCAGGTGGTTGATGGTCGCGAAATACGGGTGCTCGTCCGGGTCCAGGCGGTTCTGGAAGAACTGTTGCACCTTGCCGGTGCCGAAGCAGGCCGGAGGCAGGCTGATGTTGTGGATGACCAGCAGCGCAATGGCCTCACCTTCGGGGCGGGCGTTGAAGTTCGGCGAGGGGCAGTGGCTGACGCCGGTGAACCAGCCGGTCGCGCGGTCCAATTGCATGGTGCAGATCCTGAAATGACGCCCGAGACAGATGGTCAGTATGCCGTGGGCGGCCAGTGCTTGCATGTAAATGATTGTGTAGGAAGCTTCAGCTTTGCTGCGCCTGCAGCCCACCCAACTGCTCCAGCACCGCCTCCAGTGCCCGCTCGAACAGCAGGCCATTGTCCAACAGGCGTACCTCGCCACGACGCAGGGCCATGGCCAGGCCCATGCGGTTCCATTCGCGCACCTTCATGCCGGTGCGGTTGCTGAAGACCAGCCGGTCGTTGCTGTCGACACGCGCCACCAGCTTGCAGCGCAGCGCCTCGTCGTCGTCCATCACCTCGACCCAGGTGCCGACCTGCAACCGCTGTACCTGATGAACGGCAGGGTCATGCTCGTCGAGCGGCAGGCCAGCGTCCAACTCGGACTCATCACTGACGACCAGCACGATATCGTCCTCCACCCACACTTCGTCCAGCGCGGCATCCGCCTCCGGCGTGCCGCCACAGGCACGCTGATGCAGCTTCTCTAGTTGCAGGAAGAAATCACGGGTGGCGGCGGAGTCCAGCGCCACCCCCGCCAGACCATCGCGCAGCGCCTTGAGCAGGCCCGGCACCTGCTCCAAGAGGCGTTGTGGCTCACGGTACGGGGCAATGCTGACCAGCAGGTCGTCCACTGTCGCCAGGGCCTCGGCCCAGGCTGGCGAAGCCTCACCCTGCTTCAGCCAGGCCAGCAGCAGCACCTGGCTCCAGGATTGCACCAGCATCTGCACCACCACCTGCGGCAGCACCCGGCCATGCAGGCGGTCGTTCAGCTCCTGCTGCACACGCTGGCGGGCCAGCAGCGTACGGGCGCGGCCCTCCTCGGCGTCACGGGTGCGCTGCTCGAGCAGTTCGTTGCGCCGACGTTCATCCTGGCTGAACGCGAGAAACTCATCGAGCAGCTCGTCGAACAGGGCGCAATCGTCGGAAAAGTCATTGAGCAGGCGCTGCACGATACGTTCGACGCGCAGGTGCAAGCTGTCGCGCAGCCCCTCGGCCTCGGTCTCCCAGCCAATGGCCGCGGCGGCGATTTCGTTGAGCAGGCGGCGCGCCGGGTGGCTGCCACGGCTGAACATGCCCTTGTCGATCAGCGCCACCTTGAGCACAGGGATATGCAGGCGCACGATCAACGCGCGCAGGCTGGCCGGCAGGTTGTGGTCACCCTGGATGAAGGCGAACAGCAGGTCGACCAGATTGATCGTGTCTTCGTCGTCGGTGGCAATGCGCCGCCGCGTGCCGCTGCGCACGCTGACCCGCAACAGCAGTTGCTCCAGCTGCTGGCCAAGGTTGAAGTCATCCGGCTCGCCAGGGGCCGGCACATAGTGCTGCAAGTGGGTGAGCAGGCGCAGCAGGTCGCCGGTACTGGTCGGCTGGGCCGCGCCGGCCGCCTGCAAACGCGGCGTGACCCGCCCGCGCACCGGTGCCAGCAGCGCCTGCACCGAGGCGAAGAACGCCTGGCCAGCGGAGTCGGGCAGGCCGCCCGGCATGGCGCTGGCCGGCACGCGCCTGGCAATGCCGCGCCGGTCCTCGGCACGACGCCGTGGCGCGGGCAGCAGGTCCGGCAGCACGCCGGCACTGGCGAGCAACTGGCTGGCCTCGCCGTAGAGCAGGTCGAGGTCGCGCAGCACGTAGCGCTCGAATAATTTGACCAGCACCATCTTGACGCTGGCGCCGACGCCCAGGTTGCGCCCGGCATCCAGGAAGTAACCGCAGAGGTTGCCTGGGCCGAGTGGGTTGTGCGCGGTTTCCAGCGGCACTTCCAGCAACGTGGTGAAGCGCAGGTTCAGTTGATCGAGCAGAAACCCGTCACGCGACAGCACCCGATCGACCATGGCCTGCACGGCCACGGTTCGCTTCAGCGCCGACCTGTCCTGGGTCTGTGACCTGACCAGGGCCTCGAGCCCACCGCCCTGGCCGATACGCGCGAAGGCGTCGTAGAAGGTGTCGAGGAACCCGCGCTCGATACTCTTGCGCTTGAGGCGCAGATCACGCATGGCCTCGAAGTAGAGGTTCTGGTCGAGGCGGCCACTGGCCTTATCGGCCATTTCGAAGAGGGTGTCGTCGGCATTGTCGAACAGCGCCTGCAAGCCTTGGCGCAATTGCAGCGCAGCCTTGTCGCGCACTTGCAGGAGCAAGACCGGAAGGCATGGCGAGGGCGCACGCGCGCCCCGGTCGATGGCAGCCGCCAAGGGCACCACCTTGCCTTCATCATGCATCCCGGACTCCTTGGTGGATGTTGCGTTGTTCGATTGGAAGGGTGGTCGTCAAAGCTATGACGCCAATTACAAGGCGCTATTATCGGTGAAAATTCTGACAGCTGCTAGCACGCCTTTCGCACGCCTCAACGGACAATGCATTTGCACAATTGCTCAAACCGCCTGACCAAAGGTCATCGGCACGGCAGCTGTACACGCCGCCCCCCTGCCCTATAATCGCCGGCACCTAGCTTGTGGAGCCGACCATGCCGAACCTACGCCTCGCCGACCTGACCGCCGAAATCGAAGCCAACGTGCGCCGCGCGCTGCTCGAGGACATCGGCAGCGGCGACATCACCGCCCAGCTGATCCCAGCCGAGCGCCTGGCCAAGGCGACCATCATTACCCGCGAGGACTGCGTGATCGCCGGCACCGCATGGGTCGATGCGGTTTTCCGCCAACTCGATCCGCGGGTAGCGGTGCACTGGCAGGTTGCCGATGGCGAGCGCGCCACCGCCAACCAGGCCCTGTTCCACCTCGAAGGCCCGGCGCGCTCGCTGCTCAGTGGTGAACGCTCGGCATTGAATTTCCTGCAACTGCTCTCGGGCGTGGCAACCCGCGCACGCTTCCTGGCCGACCTGGTCGAGGGCACCCAGGTGCGCCTGCTCGATACCCGAAAGACCCTGCCGGGCCTGCGCCTGGCGCAGAAGTACGCGGTTACCTGCGGCGGCTGCCACAACCACCGCATCGGCCTGTATGACGCCTTCCTGATCAAGGAAAACCACATCGCCGCCAGTGGCGGCGTGGCCGAGGCAGTGGCGGCGGCGCACCGCATCGCCCCGGGCAAGCCGGTGGAGATCGAGGTGGAAAGCCTGGACGAGCTGCGCCAGGCGCTGGTGGCGGGCGCCGATATCGTCATGCTTGACGAACTGAGCCTGGATGAAATGCGCGAAGCGGTACGCATCACCGCGGGCAAGGCCAAGCTTGAGGCCAGCGGCGGGGTCAACGAAACCACCCTGCGAGTGATCGCCGACACCGGTGTGGACTACATCTCGATCGGTGCGATGACCAAGGATGTGAAGGCGGTGGACCTGTCGATGCGGCTCAGTCTGTGAGCTGAATCGCAGGTACAAAAAAACCGGCCAGATGGCCGGTTTTTTTATCGCCGGGCCAGCCCGCTCCCACGTTGTGTGCAGGAGCGGGCTGGCCCGCAAAGGCTGGATCAGTGCGCGGCGTTGGCCAGGCCGTCCAGGTAACGCTCGACGTCCAGGGCCGCCATGCAGCCGGCACCGGCGGAAGTGATGGCCTGGCGGTAGACGTGGTCGGCCACGTCGCCGGCGGCGAACACGCCCTCGACGTTGGTGGCGGTGGCGTTGCCTTCACGGCCGCCGTGGACCACCAGATAGCCGTCCTTGAGGGTCAGCTGGCCTTCGAACAGCGAGGTGTTCGGGGTGTGGCCGATGGCGATGAACACACCGTCGACCTTGATTTCGTCGAAGCTGCCGTCGTTGTTCTTCAGGCGCGCACCGGTCACGCCCATGTTGTCACCCAGCACTTCGTCCAGGGTGGCGTCGAGCTTGAGTTCGATCTTGCCTTCGGCGACACGGGCGTGCAGCTTGTCGATCAGGATCTTCTCGGCGCGGAAGGTGTCGCGACGGTGTACCAGGGTCACCTTGCTGGCGATGTTGGCCAGGTACAGCGCCTCTTCCACGGCGGTGTTGCCGCCGCCGACGACCGCCACCGGCTTGTTGCGGTAGAAGAAACCGTCGCAGGTGGCGCAGGCCGACACGCCCTTGCCCATGAAGGTTTCTTCCGACGGCAGGCCCAGGTAGCGGGCGCTGGCGCCAGTGGCAATGATCAGCGCATCGCAGGTGTAGGTGCCGCTGTCACCGCGCAGGGTGAACGGCTTGTTGGCCAGGTCGACGGCGTTGATGTGGTCGAAGACGATCTCGGTCTCGAAGCGCTCGGCGTGTTCCTGCATGCGCTGCATCAGGGCCGGGCCGGTCAGGCCGTGGGGGTCGCCCGGCCAGTTGTCGACTTCGGTGGTGGTGGTCAGCTGGCCGCCCGCCTGCATGCCGGTGATCAGCAGCGGCTTGAGGTTGGCGCGGGCGGCATACACCGCGGCGCTGTAACCGGCAGGGCCGGAACCGAGAATGATGACGCGCGAATGACGTACTTCGGACATGTCGAACTCCTGTCGAGCGGGCCGCACGGGGCCGGCGTCGGTGCGCCGGTTGCGCCAGCTGGAATTAAAAGGGACCCACGCAGCACTTGGGGAAGGCTACAACGCGTTGGTCCAAAACCAAAAAAGTTGAGCGCACTGTAGCGAGGCCGCAGAGATTAAGGAAATATCCTTCGACAATCCACCTTATAGACAGTCTCTATCCGCCGAGGAAACCGACAGGCATTATGCCAGCGCTTTGTTACACGCCGTTTCCCGAAGGCGCGGTGCCTTTCGTCGGCGCGCCAAACTCGGTAAGGTCAGCGCGTTTTCCTCAAGCGGAGCATTCCGATGCAAGCCCCCGTCCTGTCCGGCCCGCAGTACCTGCGCGAAGGCCTGAAACTGGTCCTGAGCCCCAGCCTGCGCCTGTTCGTGCTGTTGCCCCTGGCGGTCAACCTGCTGCTGTTCGGCGGCCTGATCTACTTTGCCGGCCACCAGTTCAGCCTGTGGGTCGATGCGCTGATGCCCACCCTGCCCGACTGGCTGGGTTTTCTCACCTACATCCTGTGGCCGCTGTTCGTCGCCCTGGTGCTGTTGATGGTGTTCTTCACCTTCACCCTGCTGGCCAACATTATCGCCGCGCCGTTCAACGGCTTCCTGGCGGAAAAGGTCGAAGTGGTGGTGCGCGGCCAGGACAACTTCCCACCCTTTAGCTGGGGCGAGCTGGTGGCCATGGTGCCACGCACCCTCAGCCGCGAGATGCGCAAGCTTGGCTACTTCCTGCCACGGGCCATCGGCCTGTTCATCCTGTCGTTCATCCCGGTGGTGAACGTGATCGCCGCGCCGCTGTGGCTGGTGTTCGGTATCTGGATGATGGCCATCCAGTACATCGACTACCCGGCGGACAACAACAAGATGAGCTGGCAGGACATGCTCGCCTGGCTGCGCGCCAAGCGCTGGCAATCGATGGGCTTTGGCGGGATCACCTACCTGGCGCTGATGATTCCGGGGGTCAACGTGCTGATGATGCCGGCGGCGGTGGCCGGGGCAACGTTGTTCTGGGTACGTGAACGCGGCTGAATGAACGCCATCGCGGGGCAAGCCCGCTCCCACTAGATCTGTAGGAGCGCGCTTGCCCCGCGATGGCTTGAGTTCGGTCAGTGGTTCAACTGGCTGGAAAACTGCCCCACCGCATCCACCACCTTCTTCGCTCCTTCCTGGATCTCGACGATCACCCCGCCGGTATCGGCGGCCAAGGCCAGGCCCTGCTCGGCCTGGCGCTTGCTGGTGTCGATGATGTCCACCGCGGCCTGGGCCAGCTGTTCGTTCTGCTGCACCACCTTGGCGATTTCCTCGGTGGCGCTGCTGGTGCGCGAGGCCAGTTGGCGCACTTCGTCGGCGACCACGGCGAAACCACGGCCCTGTTCGCCGGCGCGGGCGGCTTCGATGGCGGCGTTGAGCGCCAGCAGGTTGGTCTGCCCGGCGATGTCGCTGATGGTCTTGATGATCGCGCCGATCACCTTCGACTGCTTGTCCAGCGCCTGGATACCCTCGGCGGCGTCCTGCATCGAGCCTTCCAGCCCACGCATCACCTCGACGGTCTGGGTCACCACGTCGGTGGCCTTGCGCGCGCTGTCGTCGGTTTCCAGCGAGGTGGTGTAGGCGATGTCGGCGGCCTGGGCCACGGCCAGTTCCTGGTTGACCTGGTCGGTGATCACGGTGGCGAACTTGACCACTTTGTAGAGCACGTCGTGGGCGTCGATGATCGGGTTGTACGAGGCCTCCAGCCACACCACGCGGCCATGGGCATCGATGCGCTTGAAGCGCTCGGCAACGAATTCGCCGCGGCGCAGCCTGTTCCAGAACTCCTGGTAGCCCGCTGAATTGGCTTCTTCCGGCTCGCAGAACATGCGGTGCGACTTGCCGCGGATCTGTTCGAGGGTGTAGCCCATGGTCTGCAGGAAGCGGTCGTTGGCGGTCAGCACCTGGCCTTCGAGGTTGAACTCGATCACCGCGGTGGAGCGCATCAGGGCCTTGATCAGGCTCTCATGCTCGCGAGACGTCTCGATGGTGCGGGTCAGGTCGCTGGAATGCAGGGAGAAGTATTTGATGCGCCCGTCGCTGTCCTTGACCGGTTGCAGGATCGAGCGCAGCCAGGCCTCTTCGCCGTTGCCACGCAGCAGGCGGAAGGCGCCGTTGAGGTGCTCGCCCCGGGTGATGGCGTGCTTCATGCGCTGATAGAAATCGAGCTTCTTCACATGGGCCGGGACGATCTCCTCGATGTTGCGCCCGATGAGCTGCTCGGCGCGGTAGCCCATTTCGGCCTCGAAGTTGCCATTGACCGACTCGATGCGCCCCTGCGGGTCGAGCTGGAGCACCAGCATCTCGCTGTCGAGGCTGTTCTTGACCTGCTCGATGGACATCAGTTCTTCGCGCAGTTGCTGGATTTCTTTCTTCAGTTTGCTGTTGAACATGGCCGCTCTCCCGGAGCGTATTCCCGTAGTCGAATGCATCTGCATCGGCTGCGTCCCGAGAGTTCTTGAGTGCGTTGCAAGGAAATATTCAAACGGATGGAACTGCCGGAAATCAGGCGTCATCCGCACGTCACAAAGACGTCATATGACCGCAATGGGGGCGTCGGACACTTTTTGCCATGAACACACCGTCCTTGCGCATCACCCTGGTCAGCGAAACCTTCCCACCCGAGATCAATGGCGTGGCCAACACCCTCGGCCGCCTCAGCGAGGGGCTGCGCCAGCGCGGGCATCAGGTCGAACTGATCCGCCCGCGACAGGCTGCCGACAGCGCATCGGGCAACGACGACGAACTGCTGCTGTGCCGCGGCTGGCCATTGCCCGGCTACCCCGGCCTGCAGTGGGGCGAAGTGTCGATGCACAAGCTTTGGCGCCGCTGGCGTCGGCAGCGTCCGGACGTGCTGTACATCGCCACCGAAGGTCCCTTGGGCCTGAGCGCCCTGCGCGCCGCCCGGCGCCTGGGCGTGGCGGTGGTCAGTGGCTTTCATACCAACTTTGCGCAGTATTCTGGGCAGTATGGCCTGGGGCTGCTGTCGCGGCTGCTGACCCACTACCTGCGCTGGTTCCATCGGCGTACCGCCATCACCCTGGTGCCCAGCATCAGCCAGCGCCTGGAACTGCAACGCCGCGGCTTCGAACGCCTTGGCCTGATGGCCCGCGGGGTCGATGCCGGCCTGTTCAACCCGGCAAGGCGCAGCCAGGCCCTGCGCGAGCAGTGGGGGCTGGCCGTGGATGACCTGGCTGTGCTGCACGTCGGGCGCCTGGCCGCGGAGAAGAACCTGGCCTTGCTGCGCCCCTGCATGGAAGCCCTGCGCAGGGCCTACCCGCACCGGCGGCTGCGCCTGGTGATCGTCGGCGATGGCCCACTGCGCGGCCAGCTCGAACAACTGCTGCCCGACGCGGTGTTCTGCGGTGCGCAGCGCGGCGAGGTGCTGGCCGAGCACTATGCCAGCGGCGACCTGTTCCTGTTCCCGAGCCTGACCGAGACCTTTGGCAACGTGGTGCTCGAGGCGCTCGCCTCGGGTCTTGCCGTGGTCGCCTACGATGAAGCCGCGGCCGCCCAGCACATCCGTCACGGCCACAGCGGCGCACTGGCCATGCCGGGTGATCAGGCGGCGTTCATCGACGCCGCCTGCTGGTTGCTGGAGGAAAGCGAAACCCTGCGCCGGGTGCGCCTCAATGCTCGCCAGCATGCCAGCCGCCAGGGCTGGCCGGCGATCATCGAGCAGTTCGAGGGTTACCTGTACGATGCCTGCCGCGGGTTGCAGGCTACCCGCGAACAGTCGCCGCCCCTGGTGATCAAGCCAGGGTCGTCAGCGCCTCACGGCTGAACGGCAGCACATCAGCCTCACGTCCCTCGCGAACCTTGCGCGCCCATTCGGCATCCACCAGCAAGGCGCGTCCCACGGCCACCAGGTCGAACTCCTGGTCCTGCAAGCGTTGCAGCAAGCCTTCGAGGCTGGCCGGCTTGGCCACCTTGTCGGTTGCGACCATGAACTGCAGGAACTCGCCATCCAGGCCGACACTGCCCACGGTGATGGTCGGCTTGCCGGTGAGCTGGCGGGTCCAACCGGCCAGGTTCAGCTCGCTGCCCTCGAATTCCGGCTCCCAGAAGCGCCGGGTAGAGCAGTGGAAGATATCCACACCCGCTTCGCACAAGGGGCTGAGGAATGCCGCCAGTGCCTCCGGGGTCTGTACCAGGCGTGCGTTGTAGTCCTGCTGCTTCCACTGCGAAAAGCGCAGGATGATTGGGAAGTCCGGGCCGACGGCTGCGCGCACGGCCTGGATAAGCTCGATGGCGAAACGCGAGCGTCCGGCCAGGTCACCGCCGTATTCGTCGTCGCGACGGTTGCTGGCCTCCCAAAAGAACTGGTCGATCAGGTAACCGTGGGCGCCGTGGATTTCCACACCGTCCATGCCGATGGCCTGGGCATCTCGCGCGGCCTGGGCGAAGGCGGCGATCACCTCGCGAATGTCGTCGTGGCTCATCTCCTGGACCAGTACCTGGCCATCCTTCTCCTTGCCGCTCGGGCCATAACCCGGCACGTCGGCATCCGGCTCGGTGCCCAGTCGGCGCACACTGCCCACGTGCCACAATTGCGGCACGATGCGCCCGCCTTCGGCATGGACCGCGTCGACCACACGCTTCCAACCGGCCAGGGCATCTTCGCCATGGAAGCGCGGCACATTGGGGTAGCCATTGGCGGCCTTGTGCCCGACCGTGGTGCCCTCGGTGATGACCAACCCGACACCGGCGGCGGCGCGGCGACGGTAATAGTCGACCACTGCGTCATGGGGTACGCCACCGGGGCAGAAGGTACGAGTCATCGGTGCCATGACCACACGGGTCGGCAGATCGAGGGTGCCGAGGGTAAAGGGCTGGAACAGAGGGTTGCTGGACATGCGGCGCTCCCGACGGGTGAGGAAATGCGCCTGAGCTTAGGGGTCGCCTGGCGGATGGCCCAGCATTATTGATTGCAGTGATCGGCCGTCATCGTTGTGAGCGGAGCGAATTGCAACAGGAAATTTATTTTCAGAAAGGGCTTGAATTCGTCCGGCGCTTGCCTGACTTTAGAGTCAAGAGGCGCAGGAAAACCAACGCCCTCAGTGGCCTAGGCGCGCCTCTCGCGAGCAAGCTGAATAAGGATTGAATCATGCAAATCCAGGTCAACAGCAGCAACCATATCGAAGGCAACATCCGTCTCGACCAATGGGTCCGCAGTACCCTGCAAAGCAGCCTCGAACGTTACGAGGACGACCTCACCCGCATTGAAGTCCACCTGCGTGACGAAAACGGCGCCAAGCCCGGTCCCCACGACAAACGCTGCCAGATGGAGGCTCGCCCGAAGGGTCACCAGCCGATTTCCGTGACCCACACCGCCACTTCGCTGGAACATGCCGTCGATGGCGCCGCCAGCAAACTGAATCACGCCCTGGAACACTTCTACGGCAAGTTGCGCAGCAAGCGCGGCGCCCTGGAACTGAGTGACCCAGACGCCTGACCGGCAACGGGTCAGACAAGAACGCCCGGCCTTGCGCCGGGCGTTTTCGTTGTTCGCCGATCAGCGGGCCTGAACCAACCTTGGCCGAGCCCGGTCAACTTCTGCAATCATTCACTGCAGACCCCGACCATGAACAATCCCTTTGATCAGATCAGCGCCGCCTTCGCCCCGGAGTACCGGGTCAACCTGAGCATCGAGCGCCTGGACGGCAGCATCATGCTGACCCTCTCCGACGACAGTGGCGTGGTTGCCAAGCGCCTGATCAGCCAGGCCCAGCGCAACGACCCGGTACGCCTGCAGCGGGTCATCGACAGCATCCGCCTGGGCCTGGCCATCGAGCTGGGGCAGAACCCGCTGGAAGTGCTTGCCGCGCTGACCCGCCCCGCGCACGGCGAGCGCCGCTTCCCTGCCGCCGGCCTGGCCAACTGAGGGCTATTTGCCCTCGTCCACTTCCTTGCCACTGGCATCCAGCGCCTTGGTCGACGGGTAGCGGTACGAGGCGTAGCGCACCACCAGGATGGCGAAGGCCAGCAGCAGGATGCCACCGCACACGTACAGCAGCCCGACATCCGGCGCCTTGTGGTGCGAGACGTCGCCGATCAGCAGGCGCGTGAGCGCGGTGATCGCCACGTAGAGCAGGAAGCGGATCGGCATGTGGTTGGTCTTGAAGTAGATCCCCACCATCGCCCCCAGCTCCAGGTAGATGAACAGCAGCAGGATGTCATCGACGCTCACCCCGCCCTTGCCCAGCATGTCCAGGAAGGTCACCACCGCCGCATAGGCGGTGATCGCGCCTATACCGAACAGCGCCAGGTAGTGGAAGGCCTCCACACACAGGTTGCCCAGCGAGTCGGCGGAGCCGTGCAGGCCCTTGCGCAGCTTTTCTGCCCATTTGATGTTCACGATGTTCGATTCCTGATACTGAAGGTCTGGTGCCATGCAGTTAAAGGGCCATGGCTCCTGTCTTGGAAGGCGGTCGATTGCCGCAGGGCACCTGTGGGCTACGCTGATTTTCAGTTTGCCTGGCCATCATTGCAGTTGCAGGGTGATGGCCTGGCGATGTACTGTATAAAAATACAGTTGTCCGCAACCCAATCAGCAAAAAGGCACAGAGGTGATGAATGGCCGTCGAAGTGGTGTACCGCAGCAGCCGCGACCCGGAGCGCTTGTTCATGGATAAGGCCGAAGCAGACCGTCACGACAAGATGCTCGAGCTGGCCGAACGCCTGGCCGAGGTACTGCACAAGGCGGTGCCTTCGATGAGCGAGCAGCAGGTAGAGGAAGCCGGCATCTACATGGCCAAGAACCGCGATGTGTTCGCCCGGGCATTCAAGAGCCAGCCCGATGCGCTGGCGGAGCTGCTTGAAGGCGGCGCGGTAGAATGACGCCATCGCGGGGCAAGCCCGCAAGGCCCGCATCCATGGAAAATCTCGTGGGAGCGGGCTTGCCCCGCGAAATGGCTTTCAGCCGTACAGCAATCTTTCCGCCAGCATCTGCGCCACCCGTGCCGGAGAACGCTTCTCCGCCTGGGCATGGGCGAACACTTCGGTCAGCCGCGACGGTATCCGCGCCAGGTGTGCGGTAATGGTCCCCAGCCCTTCGCCCCGATGGGTAAGCGCCACATAGATCAACCCACCGGCATTGATCACATAATCCGGCGCATACAGGATGCCCCGGCTCTCCAACTGGTCGGCCACCTGCAGCGTGGTCAACTGGTTGTTCGCCGACCCCGCCACTGCCGCGCAACGCAGTTGCATCACGCTCTGCCCGTTCAACACCGGCCCGACGCCACACGGCGCAAAGATGTCGCACGGCGTGCTGAGCAAGGCCTCATGGGCCACCGGGTGGGCATTTAGCTGCTCCACGGCCAGCCGCACCTTGCCTGCATCCAGGTCGCTGACCAGCAATTCGGCACCCGCCGCATGGAGTTGCTCGGCCAGCGCATAGCCGACGTTGCCCAACCCTTGCACCGCCACTCGCAGCCCCTCCAGGTTGTCACTGCCAAGCCTTGCCATCGAGGTGGCGCGGATGCCGGCGAACACGCCCAGCGCCGCATGGGGCGAAGGATCGCCCGAGGCGGTGGTACTGGTGACGTAGGGGGTGGCCTGGGCAATGCAGTCCATGTCGAGGGTCGAGGTGCCGCTGTCCACGGCGGTGATGAAACGCCCCTGAAGCGTGTCGACGAAGCGCCCGAACGCTTCGAACAACGCTGCACGGTTTTCCACATGCGGATTGCGCACGATCACCGCCTTGCCGCCGCCCATCGGCAGGCCAGCCAAGGCCGCCTTGTAGCTCATGCCCTGGGCCAGGCGGATGGCATCGGTCATGGCGCTCTCGTCGTCGGCATAGGGCAAGTAGCGACAGCCGCCCATGGCCGGGCCGAGTTGTTCGCTGTGAATCGCCACCACGGCCTTCAAACCCGTGGGCGGGTCGATGAACAGGTGCAGTGACTGGGTGCGGGTGCTTTGCATGAGCGCGAACATCGACGGGCTCCCCCGAGAGGTGCTCCTACCAGTATAAACAGGTCAAGGCCGCACACCGCGCGGGCGGACCACTGGACGAAAAGCCGCGCCAGGGCTACAAGTTAAGCGTGATGGAGAAGCCCCATGAACCCACGCCAAGCCTGCCTGGCCTGCCTGGAACGCGAGCCGGTCGCCCTGCTGGAAGCCTCGCTGTGGATCGCTGCCGAGCATGACCGCACTGTCGAGCCCGCGGCCAGCCTGGCCAGGCTGCACGAGCTGCAACGCGAAGTCAGCACCAGCCTGCCGATGCTGCCGGTCAACGAACTGGCCCAGCCTTTGCTGCGTCAGCTCAACGCACTGGGCTACCAGCAGGACGAGTACCACCCGTTGCGTCCACACGTGGCCTTGATGGACAAAGTGCTGCAACGCCGGCGTGGCCAACCTCTGCTGCTGGCGATCCTTGCTCTGGAGCTGGCCCGCCGCCTGTCGATTCCCCTGGAGGGCGTGAACTTTCCCGGCCACTTCCTGCTGCGCGTGCCCGGTGCCGACCACCTGCTCGACCCTTGCGGCGGCCGGCGCCTGTACCCCAACGACTGCCGCGAGCTGCTCGCCCGCCAGTTCGGCCCACAGCTGCCGCTGACCGCCGAGCACCTGCGCAGCGCCTCGCCGATGCAGATGCTCCAGCGCCTGTCGCGCAACCTTCGCCAGTTGCATATCAGCAACGACAACGACCTCGCGGCGCTTATCGACGCCGAGCGGGTCATGCAACTGGGCCCGGTGCAGGTCGGCGACTACCTGGCGCGGGCCACGTTGTACCAACACCTGGACTGCCCCCAGGCAGAGCGCTTCGACCTGGAGCACGCACTGCTGCTGACCGACGACCCGGTGCAGCGCCTGAAACTCACGGAACGCCTTGGCCAGTTGCCCAACGGCAGACGCTCAATCCACTAAAGCCTCGCCCTTCACCGTCGCTTCGCGCTGCTGCGGTGCGCGTACCCGGCTGATCAGCAGCGCGCCGAGCAGCGCCGGCACGGCGCAGAAGAAGAAGATCTGCTCCACAGGCATGTGCAAGGTCAGCAGCAGACTGCCAAGCAAAGGTCCGAGGATCGAGCCGAAGCGCCCGACACCCAAGGCCCAGCCGGTACCGGTGGCGCGCACCTGGGCCGGGTAGAAGTTGCTGACGAAGGCATTGAGCGTCAACTGCCCGCCAATGATGCAGAACCCGGCGGCGAACACACTGGGCACCAGCCAGCGCGGATCATCATGGTTAATGCCGACCAGCACGCTGAACAGCGCTGCCCCCAAAAGCACGCCCGCCAACAAATGGGCCTTGTTGGCCATGCGGTCGGCGCACCAGGCCAGGCACACCGCGCCGAAGGTGCCGGCGAACAGGAACAGCGAAGTCACCAGGTTGGCCTGGTTCAGCGCCAGCCCGCTTTCCTGCAGCAGCGACGGCAGCCAGCTGATCATGAAGTACAACAGGATCAGGCTGACAAAGAAGGTGCTCCACAGCAGCAGCGTGGGCCGGGCGAACCCCTCGCGAAACAGCGCCACCACGGTGAGCTTGCTGTCCGCCGGCTCGTCGGTGGCGATGCGCGCCGCCGGTACCTGCCAGCCCGGCAGCAGGCGAGCGGTGACCCGCTGCAACCGTGCATAGGGCGGGGCGTCGCGCAGCAGGCGCGGCAGTGACTCGGGCAGGAACAGCGCCAGGAACGGGAACAGCAGCAAGGGCGCCACGCCGCCGGCGAGGAACACCGCCTGCCAGCCGTAATGATCGATGAAGCCTGCGGCGACGAAGCCCCCCGCAGCGCCACCCAGCGAGAAACCGCAGGCCGCCAGGGTGACCATCAAGGTGCGCAGTCGGGGCGGCGCGTAGTCGGCCATCAGCGCCATGGCGCTGGGCATCGCGCCGCCCATGCCGATACCGCAGAGAAAGCGCGCCAGCATCAGGCTGTCGAGGGAAGTGGCGAACACCATCAGCAGAGTCAGGCTGGCGTACAGCAGCACGCAGCACAGCAGCACCCGGCGCACGCCGAAGCGGTCGGCCAGTGGCGTGACCGCCAGCGAACCGACCGTCAGCCCCAGCAGGTTGGCGCTGAACACCGGCCCGAAAGCGGCCTTTTCCAGGCCCCAGTCCTGGGCCAGCGCGGGGATCACATAGCCCAGCACCTGGGCGTCATAACCATCGGTGACCAACAGCAGGATCAACAGCAGCAGCAGGCGCCACTGGTAGGGTGACACCGGGCGCGCGTCTAGCGCCGCGCGAAAGCTGGCTATCTGGTTGTGCATCGCAAGGTCCCTGTCTTTTGTTGTTATGAGTGCAGGTGCGGGCGGTGGCGATCAGTCGGGCGTGTCGGGCTGCCTCGCCGGGTGGGCCTGCTGGAAGGCCGGGTGCTGCTCGGCCAGGGCGGCCACCCGGCGAATGCGCGGGTAACCACCAAGGTCGATGTTGAAACGTTCGGCCGCGTACAGCTGCGGGATCAGGTAGACGTCGGCCAGGCCCGGCGTCGCCCCGAAGCAGAAGCCGTCATCGCCGATCAGTTGCTCCACCGCCGCCAGCCCCTGGCTGATCCAGTGACCGATCCACTGGTTGACCTGGGCCTCGTCGTGCCCCAAATGACGCAGCTGGTTGAGCACGCTGACGTTGTGCAACGGGTGGATATCGCAACCGATGATCGCCGCCACGCCACGCACCCTGGCCCGGGCTTCGGGCTCACGGGGCAGCAGTGGCGTTTGCGGGAAGGCTTCCTCCAGGTATTCGATGATCGCCGGCGACTGCACCAGCAACTCGCCAGCGTCAGTACGCAGGGCCGGCACCCGCCCTTGCGGATTGAGCGCCAGGTAGTCCGTGCCGCGCTGCTCGCCCTTGAGCAGGTTCACAGGCTCGGCCTGGTATTCCAGGCCCTTGAGCGCCAGGGCGATGCGCACCCGATACGAAGATGTGGAGCGGTAGTAGCTGAACAGTTGCATCGCCCTGCCCTCCTCAGCCGGCCGCGACGATGGTGCCACGGCATTCGCCGAAGCCGATGCTGGCCACGCCATCGCGCACGCAACGGGCGCGCAGGATGATCTCGTCGCCGTCCTCGAGGAACTTGCGCACTTCGCCACTGGCCAGTTCCACCGGGTGCTTGCCGCCTTCGGTGATCTCCAGCAGGCTGCCGAACGAGCCTGGCGCCGCGCCCGACAGGGTGCCCGAGCCGAACAGGTCGCCCGGTTGCAGCTGGCAGCCGTTGACGCTGTGGTGGGCGACCATCTGTGCCACGGTCCAGTACATGCTGCGGGTGCTGCTCAAGGTGAGGCGATGCGCCGGCAGGTTCTGCTCGCGCATGCGTTCGGTCAGCAGCAGCACTTCCAGTTCGATGTCGAAGGCGCCGGCGGCTTGGTCGCGCTTGTCCAGCAGGTACGACAGCGGCTGCGGGTCACCCTCCGGACGGGCTGGTTGGGCGCAGCGGAACGGCTCCAGGGCTTCGGCGGTGACCACCCACGGCGACACCGTGGTGATGAAGCTCTTGGACAGGAACGGGCCCAGCGGCTGGTATTCCCAGGCCTGGATGTCGCGCGCCGACCAGTCGTTGAGCAGGCAGAAGCCGGCCACGTGTTCGGCGGCGTCACCGATCGGGATCGGCTGGCCCATGTCATTGCCCTGGCCAATCCAGATGCCCAGTTCCAGCTCGTAGTCCAGGCGCGCGCAAGGGCCGAAGCTCGGCTCGGTCTGGCCCGCCGGCAGGGTCTGGCCCTTGGGGCGGCGTACGTCGGTGCCGGACGGGCGGATGGTCGAGGCGCGGCCGTGGTAGCCGATCGGCACATGCTTGTAGTTGGGCAGCAGCGGATTGTCCGGGCGGAACAGCTTGCCGACGTTCTTGGCGTGCTCGATGCCGACGTAGAAGTCGGTGTAGTCACCGATCTTCGCCGGCAGGTGCAGCTGGCATTCATCAGCCGGGTACAGCGCGGCCTTCAGGGCCGCCTGGTGCTCGCTGCCCTCGCCCAGCAGTGCCAGCAGGCGCTCGCGCAAGGCGACACGGGCCTCGCGGCCAAGGGCGAAGAAGTCATTCAGCGCACCACCGACGGTGGCTTCGACGGCAGCCTTGGCCGCCCCCTCGAACAACCCGGCGGCCAGCACGGCCTCGAGGTCGAGGATCGCGTCGCCGATGGCCACGCCGCAACGTGGCGCCTGCCCTGGGCGGCTGAAGATGCCCAAGGGCAGGTTCTGCAACGGGAAGTCGCGGTGCCCGTTGGCGTGCTCGACCCAGCTACGGGCAATGGCGGTGTGGTTCATCGGTTATCTCCGGTTCGGGTTGAAGGTGCTCGGCAAGGTGGCCCAGCAACTATCGTAGTCGGCCTGCAACTGCGGGCTTTCGAGGGCCTGGCGGCTCGGGCGCAGCACCTGGCTGGTCTCGAACATGAAGGCCATGGTGTTGTCGATCTTGTGCGGCGCCAGGTCCACCGAGATGGCCTTGTCGCAGGTCTCGGCGTCGGGGCCGTGGGCGCTCATCACCCCGTGCAGCGAAGCGCCGCCGGGCAGGAAGCCTTCGGCCTTGGCATCGTAGGCGCCCTGGATCAGGCCCATGAACTCGTTCATCAGGTTGCGGTGGAACCATGGTGGACGGAAGGTGTTCTCGGCCACCATCCAGCGCGGCGGGAAGATCACGAAGTCCATGTTGGCCATGCCATGCACGCTGGTAGGCGAGGTCAGCACGGTGAAGATCGACGGATCGGGGTGGTCGAAGCTGACCGTGCCGATGGTGTTGAAGCGGCGCAGGTCGTATTTGTACGGCACGTTGCTGCCGTGCCAGGCGACCACGTCCAGGGGCGAGTGCTGCAGCTCGCAGGCCCAATGTTCGCCGAGGAACTTCTGCACCAGCTGCATAGGGCCGGTGCTCTCTTCGTAATGGGCAACCGGGGCAAGGAAGTCACGCGGGTTGGCCAGGCCATTGCTGCCGATCGGGCCAAGGTCAGGGATGCGCAGCGGCGCGCCGTGGTTCTCGGCAATGTAGCCCCGGGCCTGGGCATCGAGCAGTTCGACCCGGAACTTCATGCCACGCGGGATCACCGCAATCTCCAGCGGCTCGACCTCAAGCACGCCCAGTTCGGTGGCGATGCGCAGGCGGCCTTGCTCGGGCACCAGCAGCAACTCGCCGTCGGCGTTGAAGAACACCCGCTCCATGGAACGGTTGGCGCGGTAGATGTAAATACTCACGCCGGCCGGTTTTTCCGATGCCGAGTTGGCCACCATTGGCAGCCAGCCGTCGATGAAGTCGGTCGGTTCGGACGGGATCGGTTGCGGGCTCCAACGCAGGCGGTTGGGATTGACGCCTCCCAACGGCCCGGTCAGCGGCTGGCGCTCCAGGCGCTCGAAGCGCGGGTGCAGGGCCGAGGGGCGAATGCGGTACAGCCAGGTACGGCGCAGTTCGCTGCGGGTCATGGTGAACGCGGTGCCCGACAGCAGCTCGGCGTACAGGCCATAGGGAGCCTTCTGCGGCGAGTTCTGCCCGACCGGCAGGGCGCCGGGCAGGGCTTCGCTGGCGAATTCGTTGCCGAAGCCGCTCAGGTACTGGAGTTCAGGGGATGTGTCGCGGGTCATCGGTGCCTCCGGGCTACAGGGAGCCGTTTCGGGCAGCTGGCTGCGGAGCCCGATCCTGAAACCGGCACCAAGGGCGGCAGCGCGTCTGCATTGTTTTTATCGTAATCAGATTACGAATAACGTAATTTGCCCGCGCGCAGGCGTCAAGCTATAAAGGCGCCACCCCATGAAATCTGCATAGAAGTCCCCCATGGCCAAAGCCAGCAGCACCGACAACGGCAAACAGAAGGTCCGCTCGGCGGAAGTCGGCACCGACATCCTCAAGGCCCTGGCCGAACTTTCCCCCTCTACCTCGCTGTCGCGCCTGGCCGAACATGTCGACATGCCGGCGAGCAAGGTGCACCGCTACCTGCAGGCGCTGATCGCCAGCGGCTTCGCCGAACAGGACCCGGCCACCAACCACTACGGGCTGGGGCGCGAGGCGTTGCGGGTGGGCATGGCGGCCCTGGGTAGCATCGATGTGCTGAAGGTGGCGGCGCTGCCACTGTCGCAATTGCGCGACGAGTTGAACGAAAGCTGCTTCATCGCCGTGTGGGGTAACCAGGGGGCGACCGTGGTGAGCATCGAGCCTGCGGTGCGGGCGGTGACGGTGGTGACCCAGATCGGCTCGGTGCTGCCGTTGCTCAGCTCCTCCACCGGACTGGTGTTCGCCGCGCACCTGCCCGAGCGCGAGACCGTGGAGCTGCGCGACCGGGAACTGGCAGCGCTCGGCCAGACGGCGGACGACTATGCCGCCTTGCTCGAACAGATCCGCCAGCGCGGCCTGCACCATGTGCACGGATTGCTCATGCCAGGGGTGGACGCGCTGTCCGCGCCGGTGTTCAACGCCATGGGCCAGGTCGCCGCAGTGATGACCGTGGTCGGCCCGACCTCGATCTTCCACGCCGACGAGCATGGCCCGGCCGCCCGGCGCCTGCTCGCCGCCACCCAGGCCACCAGCTGGCGAATGGGATACGGCGCGGATCAGTAAAAGGGCTTACAAAGCATTACGGACTTTTCCTGCGAGAGCGGCCTATAGTCCGCCTCGCACTTTTGCTCGAAACGTAAAGGTGAATGTCATAAGCGGGTATTTTTCCCACGGGATCATGCGCTTATTCTGATCTCACTGGCCGGCACGAAGGGCTCTCCCCCCTGCTTTTCGCGCCCGCCCAGGTTCACCGACGTTGATTTTGAAGCTCCTTGATCTAACGTCTCGATTGGCCGCTGCGATTGCAGCGGCCTTTTTTATTTCTGCAAGAATTGCAAGGTCGGCGCCAATCAACCCAACGGATACTTCTGCAGGTTCGCCATCATCTGCTGCAACGCCTGCAAGCTGTCCTGCGGGTGCTGCGCGCCTTCGAAATCACCGATCCGCGCCCAGTTGTCCGCCACCTGCTCGGGGGTGAACCCTTCACGCGGATCGAAGCCCACGCCCTGACTACGCTCCCAGCGCACCTTGCCCACCCAGCCGCCGCCCACCTCGAACAGCTCGCCGCTGTCCTGGCACTGCTCGCTGCCCAGATACACCACCAACGGGCTGATCAGCTCGGGCTGCAGACGCTCGAACACCTGCGGCGGGATCAGCCCCTCGGTCATGCGCGTGCCACCGGTCGGGGCGATGGCGTTGACCAGGATGCCGTGCTTGCGGCCCTCGATGGCCAAGGTACGGGTCAGCCCGTAGAGGCCGAGCTTGGCCATGCCGTAGTTGGCCTGGCCGAAATTGCCGTAGATGCCCGAAGTGGACGAAGTGAAGATCACCCGCCCCCAGTTCTGCGCCCGCAGGTGCGGCCAGGCGGCGTGGGTGACCTTGTAGGCACCTTCGACATGCACGCGGTAGACCAGCTCCCAGTCGCCGTCTTCCATCTTGTGGAAGGTCTTGTCGCGCAGGATGCCGGCGTTGTTTACCAGCACATCGACCCGGCCGAAGGTATCCAGGGCCTGCTCGACGATGCGCGCGCCATCGGTGACCGAGTCATGGTTGGCGATCGCCGAACCGCCCGCGGCGCGGATCTCCTCCACCACGCGGTCGGCCGCCGAGGTGTTGGCGCCTTCACCATGTGTCGACCCACCCAGGTCGTTGACCACCACGTGAGCGCCGCGCGCGGCGAACAACAGCGCATGGGCCCGGCCCAGGCCACCGCCGGCCCCCGTGACGATCACCACTCGATCCTGCAGACGTACCGGCTCGCTCATGCTCAAGGCTCCTGGCAATGAAGGGATGCAACGCAGTCTCCGCCAGCCGCCTGGGCCGGGCAATCAAGCGCACCGTGGCGAATGCCGCTTTATAACGACCGGCGATGATCGCCCAGTCAGGACCAGGCAACCTTCAGTGGGATATAGCTCAGCGGCTGTTCACGAAACGCCAGGTAATGGCGCAGCACCTGCACCGGCGCCTCGGTGTGCGGATAATGGCCGATGCCCTGCAGCACCACGGTGTCCGGCTGCGGTACTAGTTCGCGGTAGCGCTCGACCATGTGCGCGCCAGACAAAGGATCGACCGCGCCATTGATGAAGCGCAGCGGCACGCCGGGGCGCTGCAGCGCGGCGACCCAGCGTTCGCGCTGGGCCCGGCGCTCCGGCAGGAAGCTGACCAGTTTATGCAGGATCCGTGGGCCACGGTTGGAAACGATCAGGCTCCAGTAGTCATCCAGGGCGCTCTCGCTGGGATGCGTGCACGGGCCATAGACCTGGGTGACGTTGCGCACCAGGTCATCGCGTCCGAACGAGCGCCCGACCAGCCAGCCCAGGCGGCTGAGCAGCAGCTTCTGGACCAGCAGCACCCGGCAGCTCTCGGGGAACAGCCCGCTGTTGAGGAACACGCAACTGGCCACCTGGAGCCGCTGTTCGTGGTGCCGGGCCAGCAGCTCCTGGGCAACGCTGCCGCCGTAGTCGTGGGCCAGCAGGTGCACCGGCTGGTCGATATGCAGGTGCGCCAGCAAGGCCTGCTGCAGGTCGGCCTGCTCGAGCAGGCTGTAGTCGTGGTCCGCAGGCTTGGCCGAATCGCCGAAGCCAAGCATGTCGCAGGCCACCACGCGAAAACGCTGGGTAAGGGGTGCCCACAGGTAGTGCCAATCCCAGCTGGCCGTGGGGAAACCGTGAAGCAATAGCAGGGGCTCTCCTTGCCCTGCCGTCCAGTAGCGGATGCTCTGGCCCCGGAAAGTGAAACCCTGGCTCCGGGTGCGCCAGACGCACAATGGAATTTCGGCCAGTGGCATCACGGTCGTCCCGGTGGATAAGTGTCGGAAGAGGGCAAGGCTGCGTTCATTGCATGTCACCTCGGCACATACATGTGCTCTCTATGTCGAGGCTCAGTCTAGAGGCCTATACGAAGGTGATAAGTCGCCTTGGCAGCCAGCCTGATGACCGTGCGAGTCAGTGGCACGAACGGTCAGACCAGCATCACCAGCAACGGCGCGGCCAAGAGGTTGAGCAGCCCGGTCAGGACCATGACCAGGCCAGCCACGGAGCCTTCCTCGCGCCCTACTTCCTGGGCGCGGCTCACCCCCGCGCCATGGGCGCCAACCCCGAACAGAGCGCCCCGTGCCAGCGGTGTGCGCAAGGGCAGCCAACGCAGGAGAATGCCGCCGAACATCGCCCCGAGCACCCCGGTAAACATCACAAACACCGCCGTCAGCTCCGGCACGCCGCCCAGGTCCTGGGCCACGGGCATGGCGAACGGTGTGGTGATCGAGCGTGGCAGCAACGACAGGCTGACCGCATCGTCCAGCGCGAGCAGGTGCGCCAGCGCCCAGGAGCTGCCGATGGAAGCCACGCTGCCGGCGAGCATGCCGACCAGCAGCGCCGGCCAGTGCCGCGCCAGCAGTGCCCGTTGTTGCCAGATCGGCACCGCGAACGCGACGGTGACCGGGCCGAGGACGCCCATCAGCCAATGCGTGTTGCGGGCGTACTCGGTGTAGGCGGTGTGCAGCGGCACGGCCACCGCCAGCAGCAAGGCCGGCACCAGGATCAGCGGCGACAGCAGGTAGCGTCCGCTGCGCCGGTACAGCCAGCGGCTGCCCAGGTAGGCGCCAAGGGTCAGGGCCAGCCAGAACAGCGGCATGGGTTCAAGGCTCATGGCGCAGCCTCCAACGGCACACCATCTCGACGGTGACCGCGGTGACCACCATCACCAGCAGGGTACTCAGCGCAATCACCAGCAGGATGCGCCAGCCCTCGCTGCGCAGCAGGCTGCCGTAGTCCAGCAGGCTCATCAGCGCGGGAATGAAGAACAGCAGCATCTCGGCCATCAGCCAGCCGGCAGCCAATTGCAACGTGGCCGGTTTGAGCAGGCCGGTGGCGAACAGTGCCAGCAGTAGCGCCAGGCCCATTACGCCACCAGGAATCGGCCAGCCAAGCCAGGCGGCCAGCTGGCCACCGATCAGGAACAGCGCCAGCAACACTGTCAGCTCGGCGAGCAGGCGCAAGGTCTTTTTCAATAATGCAGGATTCATGGGCGGGAGTTCCTCGACAACGAGCCCATTGTAAAAGTCGGCCCCCTAGGCCAGAAGCGAATTGTTAGACTAACAGCCATTCCAAAACGGAATTCGGCATACATGGAATTCAAACAGCTGCGCAGTTTCATCGAAGTCGTCCACAAAGGCGGCTTCACCCAGGCGGCGGGTACCCTGCACATCAGCCAGTCGGCGGTGAGCAAGCAGGTCGCCCAGCTGGAACAGGACATCGGCCAGCCGCTGCTGGAACGCCAGGGCTCACAGCTGCTGCTGACTGCCGCCGGGCGCATCGTCCTGGAGCGCGGCGAGGCGCTACTGCGCCAGCGCCAGGAACTGCTGAGCGAACTGGACGACCTCAGCCAGATGGCCCGCGGCGAATTGCGCCTGGGCCTGCCGCTGCTGGGCAGTGATGCGCTGTTCGCCGGATTGTTCGCCGAGTACCGGCGGCGCCATCCGAATATCTCGATCCAACTGCTCGAAGGTGGCAGCCGCATGGTCGAGCAAGCCGTCAAGAGTGGCGAGCTGGAGTTGGGCGGTAGCCTCACCCCGAGCGACCCGGCGTTCGACTACCAGCCGTTCTGCAATGAGCCACTGGAGGCCTTGCTGCCCGCCGGCCATCCGCTGGCCGGGCAGGTCGACGTCGCCCTGGCACAGCTGGCCGACACGCCGTTTCTGCTGTACCAGCGCAGTTTCGTGCTCAACGATCGATTGCTCAGCGCCTGCCAGCAGGAAGGCTTCACGCCCAAGGAGGGTGGGCGTAGCGGCCAGGCAGACTTTCTTGCCGCATTGGTGGCGGCCGGGCAAGGCGTGGTGCTGCTGCCG
This sequence comes from Pseudomonas soli, assembly GCF_021283165.2. Lineage (NCBI taxonomy): Bacteria > Pseudomonadati > Pseudomonadota > Gammaproteobacteria > Pseudomonadales > Pseudomonadaceae > Pseudomonas > Pseudomonas soli. Next base: position 875,028 of record NZ_CP128543.1, on the reverse strand, counting down.
GCGATCGTCGCACGGGCGCTGGAACGGCCCGGGGTGGTGCGCTTGCCGTTGCGGGCGCCGGAGTACCTGCGTTGGGATATCGCCTTCATCTGGCGGCGCGGGGCGTATCTGTCACGGGCGGCGCAGGCGTGGCTGGCATTGTTGCGTGAAGACTCAGCCATGCATTGAGGCGACCGGCCCTATCGCGGGGCCGGTCCAGGCAACATCAGCCTTTCAGCACAGCCGCAAACTCCGCCAGCCACGGCTCGGCATCGGCCTCGGGTGTCACGGTCTCACTGGCATCGAGTCGCAGCATCGGCAGCACTTCGTTCACCCCCAGCTCGGCAAACAACTCACGCATCTGCTCGCCACCGCCGCAGTAGGTATCGCCGTAGCTGGAGTCGCCCAGGCCGATCACCGCCCCTGGCAAGCCGCGCCAGGCCGCCGGCAGCACATCGCGGATCGTGCTGTACAGCGGCATCAGGCTGTCGGGCAGCTCGCCCATGCCGGTGGTCGAGGTCACCGCCAGCAACGCGTCGGGACCAAAGCCCTCGATGTCCTGCAGGGTGGCGCGGGCCGCGTGCCAGGCTTCAAGGCCGGCGGCCGTGAGCAACGACTCGGCGTGGCGGGCGACTTCGTCGGCGGTGCCGTACACCGAACCGGAAATAATGGCGACTTTCATCGGGTGAGGATTCCGAAACTGAGTGAAAACGTAGGATACTAGCACTCGACAGTGGCAAAAGGCCGCCCCGCCTAAAGTCACTAGCTTGAGAATTATCCGACGAATGCCCGGAACGAAACGGACTAGCCACTGTCCACCGCCGTGAACAAAATCGCCGTTACCGATTGCCCCTTCGAGTCAGACCATGCAAGCAGACGCCCTACTCTCCCAGGACGAACTGGACTTCATCCAGGACATGCAGCATTCGCCCCAATTGAACCTGGCTGACCCCATGTCGAGCCTGCTGGTCAATGGCGACCGTCATCTCAAGGACCTGCTCACCCGCTTGGTGGCCAACGAGCAGGTGACGCTGCAAGCCAGCTTCAATAATCAGCAGCTGAGCTTCCCCCTGCAACTGGTCGAGGATGAGTTCCACGCCTTGCACCTGCAACTGGGCTCGCCGGACATCTACGAGGACGGCCCCATGCTGCGGCCATGGCGCCTTTCGCTGCAGCAGCCGACCGCGCTGCTGGACGATCACGGCCAGGCCAGCGACCTGTGGGTACGCGACATTTCCTTCAAGGGTGTGCTGCTGGAAGTGCGCGGTGGGGCTGAAGCCCCTGCGCAATTCAACCTGCGCTTCGCCGCCGAGGACATCCCGCCGATCGGCCTGCACGGCGCACTGCGCCGGCGCATCACCCCGCGCCTCGCCGCCTACGACCTGACCCACACTCCGGCCGAAGAGGTCGAGCGCCTGCGCGAATATATCCTCCAGGCCCACCGCAAGGCCCACCCCGAGCTGCACGCCCAGGCACCCAACACCTTCTGACGACCGTCCAGCCATTGAAACTGACCGGTCATGATTGATCGGCGATAATCCGTGCCCGATTCTTGCAAGCCCGCCTGCGCCGCCCATCACCCCGGGCCGCAAGCCAGGGGCCGGCTACCCGCCAGCCCCGTCGCCAGGAGATACACGATGTCTACCCCACCCGTCACCTTGATGGTGTCGCGCCGCGCCGCCTGCGGCCGCTACCAGGACCTGCTGGCCTGGCTGCACGAAGGCGAACAACTGGCCAACGACTTTCCCGGCTACCTGGGCTCGGGCATCCTCGCCCCGCCGAGCGAGGGCGACGAATTCCAGATCATCTTCCGCTTCGCCAGCGAACAGACCATGCACGCCTGGGAGCATTCCGCCTCGCGCAGGGCCTGGCTGGAACGCGGCAACGGCCTGTTCGAGCGCCCCAAAGAGAGGCGCGTGAGCGGTATCGACGACTGGTTCGGCACCAATACAGTGCAAAAACCACCGCGCTGGAAGCAGGCAACGGCCATCTGGCTGGCGTTCTTTCCGGTTTCGCTACTGTTCAACCTGCTGTTCGGCCACTGGCTGGCGCCACTCGACCTGCTGCCTCGAGTGCTGCTCAGTACCCTGGCCCTGACGCCATTGATGGTGTACCTGTTCATCCCTCTGTCCACCCGGTTGCTGGCCGGCTGGCTCAACGCCACGCCACGCGCCGCCACCGAGCGTTCCCAGGGGCTGCGCAGCCGCTGAGGCACGGGCTCGCAAGGCCGTGCAGTTCGGGTATGCTGGGGCATCACGCACGGACAGACGAACAGACCGCCCGAACATGAACAGCCCAATCCTCATCACCGGCGCCAGCCAGCGCGTCGGCCTGGCCCTGGCCATGGAGCTAGCCCAGGCCGGCCATACGGTGGTCAGCGCCAGCCGCACCTTGCAGGGGCAGGCTGCCCACCCGAACATCCGGCAGTTCCAGGCCGACCTGACCCGCAGCGAAGACCGCCAGGCCCTGATCGAGTACCTGCAACGCGAGTACGACGGCCTGCGTGCGATCATCCATAACGCCTCGCTGTGGCTCGACGATGGCCTGGACAACCTCGACACCATGTTCCGCCTGCACGTCGAGGCGCCCTACCACCTCAACCTCGCCCTCGGCGAGCTGCTGGACAAGGTGGACAAAGCCGACATCATCCACATCTGCGACGAGACCTCCTCGCGCGGCAGCAAGAGCCACATCGGCTATGCCGCGACGAAGGCCGCGCTGCAGAACATGGTGCTGTCGTTCGCCGAAAAATACGCGCCCAAGGTGCGGGTCAACGGTATCCTGCCTGGCCTGCTGATCCTCAAGGAAGGCGGCGACGAGCAGTACCGCGAGCAGACGCTGAAAAAGGCCCTGCTCGAATTCGAACCCGGCGCCCGCCCGTTGATCGACGCCGTGCTGTTCCTGCTGCAAAGCCAGTACAGCACCGGCAGCCAGGTGGTCATCAACGGTGGCCGCCATCTGAAGAACCGCATGACCTGAAGAGATCGCCCATGACCCCGCAACAACAGCTCGAACTCGAAGCCGCCGCGTTCCGGCGCCTGGTCGACCACCTGCAAAAACGTACCGACGTGCAGAACATCGACCTGATGAACCTTTCCGGCTTCTGCCGCAACTGCCTGTCCAAGTGGCTCAAGGCCGCCGCCGATGATCGCCAGATCGAGCTGAGCCTGGACGATGCCCGCGAGCAGGTGTACGGCATGCCCTATGCCGATTGGAAAGCCCAATACCAGAACGAAGCCAGCGCCGAGCAGAAAGCGGCGTTCGAACAAGGAAAACCGCGTGACTGACCTGAATACCCTGCGCAGCAGCCTCGCCAGCGGCGAACACGTTTTTGCCGACACCCTGGCCTTCATCGCCGCGAACTACAGCTACCAGCCCCAGGCCTTCGACAATGGCGACGTGCACAACGCCGCCGGGCAGAACGAAGGTTCGTGCAAGACCCTGGGCCTGGCGCTGCTCGAAGGGTTGAGCGACCAGGAGGCACTGCTGGCCTTCGGTGAGCACTACCGCAGCGTGGTCGCCACGCCCGAGGGCAGCGACCATGGCAATATCCGTGCGCTGATCAAGCATGGGCTGGCCGGGGTGAAGTTCACCACCCAGCCACTTGCGCGCCTGGGCTGATAGCAGATGGGGCCGCTGTGCGGCCCCAACCGGACATCAACTGATGAGCCGGCCTGGTGTTCCAGCCTCAAGGCGCCCCTTGTGCAACCACTCCAGCGCAATCGGCCACAGACTTTCACGAAACCGATCGTGAAAGAACGCGAAGTGCCCGATCTCCCCGACCGAGATATCCACAGGCGCCACCCGCAGATGCCGCCGCTCGCCCGTTTGCAGGTACCCCAACAATCGTTCAGTGGCCGCCACCGTGCCGAACGGATCGTCAGTCAGGCTGATGGCCAGGGTCGCCGCCTGTACCTGGGCAAATGGCGTCGCCGACAGTAGACGCCCACTGGGCCGCTGCTCGTAACGCGGCGTACGGGCAACCCAATCGCGTACCACGCCGGCCGGGGTATCCTCCAGCCAGCCCAGGCGCTTGCCGGGGAAATAGCCGAACATCCGGGTCAACAGCGGCATCACCACGTGCCATTTGCCGAACAGCTGCCAACGCTGCTCCGGCGCATAATCGCGCCAATAGGCGAACTGCGCGCCCACCAGCAGTGCATGGCGCACCTGCCCCGCCGACGGCGCCAGCCCGAGCGCCCAGCCGCCGAAGCTGTGGCCGACCACATGCATCGGCTGGCCCGGATGCTCGGCGGCGGCCAGTTGCAACATCGCTTCGAAGTCCAGCCGGCCCCAGTCGCTCCAGGACGCCTGGAAACCGCGCAGCGTGGCCGGGCGCGACTCGCCGATACCGCGATAATCGTAGGTGAGCACGTCAAAGCCCTGGGCGAACAGGTAGTCGGCGAAACGCGAGTAATAGCGGCAACGCACCGAAGTGGCGGCATTGATGATCACCAGGGGACGCAGGGGATCGGGCTTAGCGTGGCGCCAGCGAAATCCGCCGAGGCCATAGCCGTCGGCGGCGACATGACGAAAGGCACAGGAGGGTTGGGTAAGGCTGCTCATGGCGCGCTCCCTGCGGCGTCGCGCCATGCTGGCGGACGGGCTGTTGTCGTGCGCCAACGCTAGCAAAAAAAACCTTGCCTGTAATCGCGGGACAGGCTCAGGTGGTCGGCAGCGCCCGCGCCACGCCCGGCTTGCGCAGCACCGCCAGGCGCGAGCCGTGGTAGCGGGTTTCGCGGAACAGCTTCCAGCGACCGAACAGGCCGTACACATGCATCACCCGGCCCTGCTCGTGGTAGCCCATGCGCAGGTGCAGTTTCATTGCTGGCACGTTGTGGGTCTCCACCACGTCCACCACCTTGTGGCAGCCCTTCTCGCGCATGGTGTTCCACAGCTCGACCTGGGCTGTCACCGACAACTCGCTGCCAAAGTACGGCCGGGTCATCTCGCCGCCGAACTCGAAGAACTCGCCGGGTTTCACCGGGAAGGTGCAACCATAGTAATGCTTGTCGTGGTAATCGACCACGCTGGCCCAGATGAATGCCACGGCATCGCCCTGCTCATCCAGGTACATGTGCCCGGTATGGCCCTCGGCGGCCAGCTCGCGCATGGTCTCGACACGGTCGCCGAAATGTCGGGCGAAGGCATCGGCATTGGCCGTGGTGATCTGCGCCAGGGTGACCGGCGCATGCGCCTTGAGGCTGTGCGGCGGCACCGGACTGATCAGGTCGCGCTCCATCCACAGCAGTTCCCAATGGAAAAACACGTAGCGCTCGAAAAAAGTCTTGAAGGTGCGCTTGAGGCCCTTCTGGCGGATGCGTTCTTGTAGTTTTTGCAGTACACCCATTGCTCCCTCCTCGGCGCCAGCGAAATTGCCAGGCCAATAGCTGGTGTATAGATCAGGCGGAGGGTGGCCATGGCAAAGGGCCAGCGAGGGATTTGTTTCAGAATATTAACAAGTCGTCGGCGGGAACCGCGCAGCCGTCATGAACGGCTGCGCGGTCAAGGACTTGCTTACAGCTCGACGCAGTCGAACCGTACGTCGGTGGCCACGTCTTCGTCGTAGTTGACGTCAGCACGCTCGAAGCCGAACAGGTTGAGGAACTGCTTCTTGTAACCGGCGTAGTCGGTCAGCTCGAACAGGTTCTCGGTGGTCACTTTAGGCCACATCTCACGGCAGGCGTTCTGCACGTCATCACGCAGCTCCCAGTCGTCCAGACGCAGACGGCCCTTCTCGTCCAGCGCCGCCGGGGCGCCATCGGCGCGGTACATGCGGTCACGGAACATGCGATCCAGCTGGTGCTGGGTACCTTCGTGGATACCCTTCTCCTGCATGATCTTGAACACCATCGACAGGTACAGCGGCATCACCGGGATGGCCGAGCTGGCCTGGGTAACCACGGACTTGAGCACGGCCACGTTGGCACTGCCACCCACTTTGCCGGCCAGGCGCTGGGCGGTTTCGTCCAGGTCCTGCTTGGCCTTGCCCAGCGCGCCGTCCCAGTAGATCGGCCAGGTGATGTCGGAGCCGATGTAGCTGAAGGCCACGGTACGGGCTTGTGGCGCCAGAACACCGGCGGCATTCAGGGCGTCGATCCACAATTCCCAGTCCTGGCCACCCATCACGGTGACGGTATCGGCGATTTCCTGCTCGGTGGCCGGTTCGATGCTGGCCTCGATGATGGTGTCCTTGTTGGTGTCGATGGCGGTCGACTTGTACGGCTGGCCGATCGGCTTCAGGGCCGAGCGGATCACTTCACCGGTCTGCGGCAGCTTGCGCACCGGTGAGGCCAGGGAGTAGATGACCAGGTCGACCTGGCCGCCCATTTCGTTCTTGATCAGCTCGATGACCTTGGCGCGGGCTTCGTCGGAGAAGGCGTCACCGTTGATCGACTTGCTGTACAGGCCTTCGGCCTTGGCGAACTTGTCGAAGGCGGCGGCGTTGTACCAGCCAGCGGTGCCGGCCTTGGTCTCGGTGCCCGGCTTTTCGAAGAACACGCCCAGGGTATCGGCCTTGAAACCGAACGCCGCAGTGATACGGGCGGCCAGGCCGTAGCCGCTGGAGGCACCGATCACCAGGACTTTCTTCGGACCATCCTCGCGCACGCCCAGCTTGCGGGTGGCTTCGATCTGGTCACGGACGTTGAGCTCGCAGCCCTTGGGGTGAGTCGTGGTGCAGATGAAACCGCGAACCTTGGGATGAATGATGGCCAATGTCTGTACCTCGTCAGGTTTAGGCTGGGGCAGCGCCCGGATTCGGGGTGCTGCCGTTTGATCTAGAGGGTGAGACTACCCTCGCAAGTCATCCGACACATATTACGGGGTGATCGGAGCAATGAAAAATCGCAGCGGCTCTGATAAACGCTATACCTGCGCCAGCGCCGCCTTCAACCATCCCAGGAACTGCCGCGCAAACGGATCCTCCTGGCTTTCCCAATGCACTAGGCAGCTCCACACCGGCCCGCGCACGCGCTGTACCGACAAGGGCCGCAGGCGCCCTTCGTCGACCATCCGCCGCGCCAGCAACTGACTGACCAGGGCGATCCCCAGCCCCTCGCCCGCCGCCTCCAGCAGCAACCCCGGGTCGGAGAAGTTCAGCCCCTTGCCTTGCTGCCCCACGTCCTCCCCGCCCTCCAGTTGCCAATGGCTCCAGTCCATCTCCCGCTCGCCATGCAGGGTGGTCCGCCCCTGCTCGGGCAGGTCCGGACGGCACGCCGGATACAGCTGGTCCTGGTGCAGCACGGTAAAGCTGCATTCGGCCTGGGCGCCGATATCGTCGCGGATCGCCAGGTCGATGGTCTCGCTGGCCATGTCCGGCACCTCGAAGCTGGTGAACAGCCACAGGTCCACGTCTGGGCAGCGCTGGTGGAAGTCCGCCAGGCGCGGCAGCAACCAGTGCCGGGCGAACGCCGGGGTGGTGTTGACCACCAGTTGGTTGGGCTTGCGGTACTGCTCCAGGCGGCGGATGCCCACCGCCAGTTGCTGCAACAAGGCCTGAGTGGTGCTGAGCAGATCGTGCCCGGCGTCGGTCAGGCTGACGCTACGGCCACTGCGGTGGAACAGCGGCTGTTCCAGGTAGCCCTCCAGGCTGCGGATCTGCTGACTGATTGCCGACTGGGTGAGGTTCAGGGCCTCGGCGGCCTTGTGGAAGCTGCCCAGCCGGGCAGCGGCTTCGAAGCCGCGCAGGGCGTTGAGCGGGGGCCAATGCTTGAGCATGCTGATAAGCCTGACTGATCAGAAATACGCTAAATCTATCGTTTGTCGCCCTGGATTCCCAGTCATAACATGGACAACAACACCCGCGACGGCGGGCTTCGTTGATAACAATCCCTAATAGATCGGAGTTCACTATGACCCTGTCCCTCGACAGCGGCTGGCGCATGCCCGCCGAATGGGCCCGCCACGCCGCCACCTGGATGATCTGGCCGCACAACCAACCTCTGTGGGAGTCGGGCTGGGGCGTGACCCTGGCCGACGTGCAGCGCGACTACGCCCGAGTGGCCTCCGCCATCGCCCGCTTCGAGCCGGTGAAGATGGTGGTCGATCCGTCGGCCATGGCCATCGCCCGCGAACTGTGCGGCGCCGGTATCGAGCTGGTCGAGCTGGCCGTGGACGACAGCTGGTGCCGCGACAGCGGCCCGACCTTCCTGACCCACCCGCAACACGGCGTGGCGGGCCTGAGCTGGCGTTTCAACGCCTGGGGCGGCAAGTCCGATCACGGCAAGGACCGCAGCCTGGCCCGGCGCATCCTCGACCACCTTGGCCTGGAAGGCCTGAGCACTCCGCTGTGCAACGAAGGCGGCGCCATCCATGTGGACGGTGAAGGCACCCTGATCACCACCGAATCGGTGCTGCTCAACCCCAACCGCAACCCGGGCCTGAGCAAGGCTGACTTCGAGGATTGCTTCGCCCGCCTGCTGGGCATCCGCAAGACCATCTGGCTGCCGGGCGACCCGCAGTACGTCACCGGCGACATGACCGACGGTCACGTCGATGGCGTTTGCGCCTTCGCCCGCCCCGGCGTGCTACTGGTGGACGCCACCCACGACCATGGCTCGGTGTATGCCGAAGTGGCCCGCGAAAACCGCCGCGCGCTGGAACTGGCCACGGACGCCCAGGGCCGTTCGTTCGAACTGCTCGAGCTGTTCGAGGCCACCGCGGCCGTGGACACCGAAGCCGAGGTGTTCTGCGCCTCGTACACCAACTTCTACCTGGCCAACGGCGCGGTGATCATGCCGGCCTATGGCATCGACGCCGACCAGGCCGCGGCGCAGCAACTGGCCCTGGCCTTCCCCGGTCGCGAAGTGGTACCGGTGCGCATCGACCATATCGCCCACGGCGGTGGCGGCATCCATTGCATCACCCAGCAGCAGCCGGCCTGGCAAGGAGCGCGCCCATGAGCACGCTGCGCATCGCCACCACGCAGATGGCCTGCAGCTGGGACCTGCCCGCCAACCTCGACCACGCCGAACAACTGGTGCGCCAGGCCGCTGCCAAGGGTGCCCAGGTGATCCTGTTGCAGGAGCTGTTCGCCACCCCGTACTTCTGCATCGAGCAGTGCCACAGCCACCAGGCCCTGGCCCAGGACTACCACGACAGCCCGCTGCTCAAGCGCTTCGCCGCGCTGGCCAAGGAACTGGGCGTGGTGCTCCCGCTCAGCTGGTACGAACGGGCCGGCAACGCCTTCTTCAACTCGCTGACCGTGGCCGATGCCGACGGGCGCCTGTTGGGTGTGTATCGCAAGACCCACATCCCCAACGCCATCGGCTACCAGGAAAAGGAATACTTCAGCCCCGGCGACACCGGCTTCAAGGTCTGGGACACAGCCTTCGGTCGCCTGGGCATCGGCATCTGCTGGGACCAGTGGTTCCCCGAGACGGCCCGCTGCCTGGCGCTGATGGGCGCCGAAGTGCTGCTGTTCCCCACTGCCATCGGCTCGGAGCCTGGCGCCGCCGAACTGGATTCACGCGACCATTGGCAGATGGCCATGCGTGGCCATGCCGCCGCCAACCTGCTGCCAGTGGTGGCCGCCAACCGCGTCGGCCATGAAGTGGCGCGCAGCGACGACAGCCTGAGCATGCGCTTCTACGGCTCGTCGTTCATCTGCGACCACAAGGGCGCGATGCTGCAAGAGGCCGACCGCGACAACAGCGGCGTCTGGCTGCACGACCTGGACCTGGCGCGCATGCGCGAAGACCGCCTGAGCTGGGGCATCTACCGCGACCGCCGCCCCGACATGTATGCGCCGCTGCTGACCCTTGACGGCCGTACCCCACCGACTGCGAGGGCCTGAACCATGCCAAGCCGTCCATCGAAACTGCTCGCCATCGCCGCCCTGCTGGCCTGTGCCGGTATTGCCCAGGCCGAACAGGACGCCCTGCGCCTGTACAACTGGGCCGACTATTTTGCCGAAGACACCCTCAAGCGCTTTACCGCCGAAACCCGCATCCCGGTGATCTACGACGTCATGGACGGAAGCGAGGTGCTCGAGGCCAAACTGATGTCCGGGCGCAGCGGCTACGACCTGGTCTTCCCTGGCGACACCGTGGCCGAACGGCTGATGCGCGCCGGCAGCCTGCGGCCCCTGGATCGCAAGCAGCTGAGCGCGCTCGATGATATAGAGCCTGGCCTGCGCCAGTTGCACGACCGCTACCCCAAGGCCAGCCAGGCCACCGTGCCCTACACCTGGGGCACCATCGGCCTGACCATGGACGCGAAGAAGATCCGCGAGCGCATGCCCGGCGCCCCGCTCGACAGCCTCGACCTGCTGTTCAAGCCGGAGCTGGCGGCCAAGTTCGCCGACTGCGGCATCTCGATGATCGACTCGCCCGACGAAGTGCTGGCCGTGGTGCTTCACTACCTGGGCCGCGAACCGCGCAGCGCCAAGCGTGAAGACCTGGCCGCCGCCAGCGAGCTGCTCAAGGGCATCCGCCCGTACGTGCGCAAGCTTCAGTCACAACCGGTCACCGAGCTGGTCAATGGCAACACCTGCCTGTCGCTGGGCTACAGCGGCGACGTGATCCAGGCCCAGCGCACCGCCGAGGCCGCGGGCAAGGCCATCGACTTCCAGTACCGCGTGCCTCGCGAAGGCACCACGGTGTGGATGGAAACCATGGCTATCCCCGCCGATGCCAAGCACCCGGAGTACGCCTATCGTTTCATCAACTTCGTCATGCGCCCGGAGAACATGGCCGCGATCAGCAACTTCACCGGCTACCCCACTGCCAGTGCCAAGGCCCGGTCGCAGGTGGACGCGCGCCTGCGTGACAACCCGGACATCTACCTCAGCGATGCCACCTTCACCCGCTTGATCCCGGGCAAGGACATCCCCCAGGCCGACATGCGCGCGCGCATGCGTGTCTGGACCCGTTTCAAGACCGCACAGGACTGACCCCATGCCCACTCGCCGCACTTTCCTCCAACACATGAGCGTCGTCGCCGGCCTCGGTGCCGCCGCCGGCTTCGGCCTACCCTTCGCCAGCGGCAGCGCCCGCGCCAGCGAAGCAGGCCGCTGGTTCATGCCCGACGAGGGTGAGCCGCACCAGCGCGCCTACATCGCCTTCGGCGCCCAGGACGCCATCTGGGAAGACTTCACCGAAGACGTCCAGGCTGCCCTCGGGCGCATCGCCCGCGCCATCGCTGCCTACCAGCCGGTGACAGTGTTCTGCCGCGCCAGCGAACGCGACATTGCCGAGGAGGAATGCGGCAGCCACAACATCACCTACGTCGAGACCGAGCTGGACGACATCTGGATGCGCGACATCGGCGCCAACTTCGTGGTCGATGACGATGGCGCGCTGGGCGCCGTGGACTTCAACTTCAATGGCTGGGGCGGCAAGCAGCAACACCGCCATGACGCCAAGCTCGCAGCCCGCGTTGCAAAGTTGGCTGGTGCCCAGTACCAGCGCAGCGAGCTGGTGGGCGAAGGCGGCGGTATCGAAGTGGACGGCCATGGCACCGGGATCATGACCGAGAGCAGCTGGATCAACAGCAACCGCAACCCCAGCTGGAGCAAGGCCCAGATCGAGGCGGAACTGAAGGAGCGGCTGGGGCTGCGCAAGATCATCTGGCTGCCGGGCATCAAGGGCAAGGACATCACTGATGCCCACGTGGACTTCTATGCTCGCTTTGCCGCGCCCGGCGTGGTGGTGGCGAACCTGGACAACGATCCGGACTCCTACGACCACGAGGTGACACTCAAGCACCTCGAGATCCTGCGCAACGCCACCGATGCCGACGGGCGCAAGCTACAAGTGCATACGATGTCGCCGCCCTTGAAACCAAGGCGCAGCAAGTTCAACGAGGACAATCCGGATTTCGCGGCGGGGTACATCAATTATTTCGTGATCAACGGAGCGGTGATCGCCCCGCAGTTCGGCGACCGCAGTGCCGATGAGCAGGCGCGGGCGTTGCTGGTGAAGCTGTACCCGGGGCGCAAGGTGGTGCAGTTGGACATCGACGCCATTGCGGCGGGAGGGGGCGGGATTCACTGCGTGACCAACCAGTGCCCGGCGATCTAGCGCAATTGCCGGGGCTGGCGCGCAGCCCCGGCATCGCCAATCCGGCGCTTATGGATACTGCTGCACGGTCCCTTGCTGGTCATACTGCTGGCCCGGGATCGGCTTCAGGTTGACCTCGACCCGACGGTTCTGCGCACGGCCGTTGGCATCGGCGTTGCTGGCGATCGGCTGGTCCGGGCCCATGCCACGCACGCTGACCCGCGACGAATCCACGCCCTGGGAGGTCAGGTAGGTGCTGACTGCCTGGGCGCGGCGCTGCGACAGGTCCATGTTGTGCTGGCGGCTGCCGGTGCTGTCGGTGAAGCCCACCACTTCGATGGTGTTCTGGTTGAACTGCTTGAACGAGTTGGCCAGGTTGTTCAGCGGCGAGTAGAAGCTTGGGGCAATGTTCGCCGAATCGGTGGCGAAGGTGATGTTGCCCGGCATGATCAGTTTGATCTGGTCACCCTGGCGCTGCACTTCGACGCCGGTATTGGCCATCTGCGCCCGCAGCTCGGCTTCCTGCTTGTCGGCGTAGTAACCGTAACCGGCAGCGGCGGCACCGACCGCGGCGGCACCGATCAACGCCCCCTTGCCACGGTTGTTGTGGTCGATGGCGGCACCGGCGATGGCGCCGGCCAGCGCGCCCAGGCCACCATATTTGGCGGTCTTGCTCATCCCTGTGGAGCCCTGCGCCTGGCCCTGGCTGTCGTACGGGTTGGGGCTGGCACAACCAGACATCAGCGCGGCGGCGGTAGCGACGATAATCAGACGACGCATGGTGAACATGGACAAGCTCCTACTGAAATTCGAAAGTGCAGCGGATCGACTACGGATCTATGCCAGCCTTGGATTGCAGCGCAGCGGAAAAATTCCATGAAACCTCAGGCGCGCACGAAGGGGTTCTCGCGCATCTCGTCGCCGAGGCGGGTGTCCGGGCCATGGCCGGTCACCACGATGGCGTCCTCATCCAGGCGGTACAGCCGTTCCTTGATGGAACGAACGATAGCCCGCTGATCGCCTCCCCACAAATCGGTGCGTCCGACACCACGGCGGAACAAGGTATCGCCGGCGATCAGCAACTTGTGCTCAGCGAACCAGAAACTCATCGAGCCCGGCGTGTGCCCGGGGGTGTGCAACGCCACGCCGCAGCCGCAGGCCAGCGCCTCATCGTCGCTCAGCCATTGGTCCGGCGACGGTACCGGCGTATAGGGCACGCCGAACATCTGGCACTGCATTTCCAGGTTTTCCCACAGCGGCTGGTCGGCCTTGTGCAGGTGCAGCGTGGCGCCGGTCAGCTCCTTGAGCCTGCCCGAGGCGAGGAAATGGTCGAAGTGCGCGTGAGTGTGGATGATGCTCACCAGGGTCAGGCTATGATGCTGCAGGCGGGCGAGGATCTTCTGCTCGTCCCCGCCCGGGTCGACGACGATGGCGTGCTTGCTGACCGGGTCACCGATCAAGGTGCAGTTGCACTGCAAGGGGCCGACGGGGAAGGTTTCGCGGATGAGGCTAACGGGCAATGGGTTCATCGTTCTGGAACTCGGTACAGTCGATAGAGAGAGCAAATATGACCATGGTCCAGCTTGCCTCTCACCAAATCAAGGCAGATACAACCGGAACAACCCGCCCCCCAGCGTCCCGCCATTGGCGATCTCGATCCGCCCGCGCACGCCATTGCGCTCGTGCAACGCGGCAATCCGCGCCGCGAAATACAGCCCCAATCCAGTACTGCCACTCTGCGAATCGATGCCCTGCACGTAGTCATGCTGGCGTTCGAGCATACGCTGTGGATAACCGGCGCCGTCGTCGTTGACGCTGATCACCAGCTGCTCGCCCTCTTCCTCGATGCTGATCAACAAGGCGTGGCCGGCATAGCGGATGGCGTTGGTGAGGACGTTGGCCACCACCGAGGCGACCAGTTCACGGTCGAAGAAACCCAACGGGCTTTCGGTCTCGATGCGCCAGGTTGCGAGGATGTCGCGATGCTTGATCACATCTTCCTGGGCCGCCAGTTGGGCCTCGATGAAGTCGTCCAGCTCGTGGTAGTCCGGGCAGATGGGCAACTGGTTGACGCCCAGCTTGTAGAGCCCCAGCAACTGCACCAGCATGCCGTTCAGGTGGCTGAGCTCGTGCTCCACCACGCCCTGCTCGGTACCGCCGCGCAGCTCCTCGGGCAGGCGCGCCAGCCATTGGCTGTGTGCGTGGGTCAGTGCCGAAAGGGAGTTCTTCAGGTCGTGCACGGTGGAGGCGATCACCGTGGAAAAATCCAGCCCCTGGTTGTCCTGGTTCATGCGCCAAAGACCCGGATGTGCAGTTTGCGATAACGGTCGTAGCGGCTGTCGCTGGCGGGAATGCCGGCCACGCTGGTAAGACAGTCGCGGCACTCCTGCATCAACGCCGGCGGTGGCGTCTCGCCGCCGATGCGCAGCAGGGCCTGGGCGGTGTTCAGGGCGATACTGATGTTCTTCGGCTGCAGCGAAAGCGCCTTGCGGAACATGCCCAGCGCCTCGTTGAGCTGGCCACCCTGGTAGCTGCGCACGCCCTGACGGTTGAGGTCCACGGCTTCGGTCACCGCTCCCAGCACCAGCGGGTCGTCGGTGAGTTTGGCGACGCTCTGCATGACCTTGGGGTCGTCCCCGTAGGTTTCCACGCAGCCCTTGAGGATAGAGGTGCCCGCCGCGTCCTGACCAAGTTGCTGCAATTGCTTGGCCACCGTCAGCGCCGCCTCGACGGAGAAAAACTGATCCATTTTTTCCAGGCGCAGCATGGCCTGCTCGGTGAGCTTGGCGGCGGTATCCGGGTCTCCGGCCTGCTGCAGGCTGGCAGCCTTCATCAGGCGGGCGCGCACCTGCAGGCCCTGGTCCTCGACGTTCTCCTTGGCCACCTCGCTGAGCACGGTGTTGATTTCCACCCGGGTGCGCGCATCGAGACCGTTGCCGGTGTTCTTGCTCATCAGCGCCTGGACCAGGCCGAGATTGCTTTCGGCGTCTTTGTAGCGCGAGCTCTGTCCCTGGTTGACCGCATGGCGATAGGCCTTGGACGCGCTTTCGAAGTCGGCGTTATCCAGCGCCAGCTTGCCCAGCGCGGCCTGGCGGCGCACGGCGAGTGGCGACAGGCGCACGGCCTCCTCGAGCATGTGCTGGGCGCGCTTGGTTTCGCCCTGGGCCACCAGCACATCAGCCATGCCATCGTACAGGTTGGGCATGATCGGGAAGGCCTTGAGGGCTTGCTCGTAGACGCCCTGGGCCTGGGCGTTCTGGCCACGCTTGTGCAACAGGCTGCCGAGCGCCGCGTAGGCCCAGGGTTGCGGGCGGCTGGCCAGGATATTCTTGAGGAACTTCTCCAGCTCATCAAAGCGATTGAGGTCGCGCAGGGCGTCGGCGCGATAGCGCAGGCACAACGGGGCGAACCGCGGGTCTTTCTTGCACAGCTCGGCGCAGGCGGCGAGTACCTCGGCCGGGCGGCTGCGATCCAGGGCCTGGAGAATGGGCTTTAGCAAGGTCTTGCGCTGGGTCAGTTTCTCCAGACGCTGGGCCAGGCCCACACGGTTGAAGGGCTTGGTCAGGTAGGCGTCGGGTTCGTGCTCGATGGCGCTGAGCACGATGGCCTGGCTGCTCTCGGCCGTGACCATGATGAACACGCACTCATGGCTGATGAGCTTGTCGAGAATCAGGTCCTCGAGCACCTGCTGGCCATTCTTCTTGCCATCGCCCAGGTGGAAATCCTGGAGGATGAAGTCGTAGCGTTTCTGCCCGCACATGCGCAGCGCCTGTTCGCCACTGTCGGCGGTGTCCACGTCACGTACGCCCAGCTCGCGAAGCATCGAGCGGGTCGAGGTGCGGAAGTCGGTAAAGTCGTCGACGATCAGAAAGCTTTTTTGCCCATACTGCAGCATCAACACGACCTGTATTGGAAGAAGTGGGGAAGTGGCGCACGGCGATGCGTATCGCCGAAAAGTGTATCGGCAGCGGATCGGGAAAGATGAGCCCGGAACGGCGATAGCCTTGTGCCGCTATGTTAACGGCCGCCCATGCCGCAGATCACTAGTGTCCTGTCTCAAAAATACGTTCTCTTTTGGCGAGTGGCTTGGGTGTTCGGCCAAGGCGCCGCGACGAGTCATAGCAGTGCTCTGGCGAGGAGTGGCAACGCGGGCCGGGCGCCCAAGACGCCGCCAAAAGTGAACAGCTTATTTCCGAGACAGGACACTAGACGAGCAACCCGAGGGACTTGGCCCTGGCCACCGCCTGGGTACGCCGTTCCACACCCAGCTTGCTGTTGATATGACTGGCGTGGGTCTTGACCGTGTGCAGGGAAATGAACAGCCGCTCGCTGATCTGCTGGTTCGAACAACCTTGGGCGATAAGCTCCAGCACGGCGAACTCGCGGCTGCTCAGGGCCTCGGTGGTGCAGGTGCTGGCGACGAGGGCTTGCGGCAGGTGCGTCAGCAGATCGCGCTGCACGGGGCAGGCGGCACGGCCGGCCAACTGCTCGCGCAGCCATTGCGGCTGCTCCTCGATCAAGCGCTGGAATGCCTGCAACGCACCTCCCTGCGCAGCCTCCAGTGCCTGCGCAAGCAGCTTGGCCGCCTCGGGCTCACGCCCCTGGGCCAACAGCAATGCGATCAACTGGCACTGCGCGCTGACCATCAGCGTCATGCCAGCGCTGGCCTGCCCGCGCTCGATCAGCCTGTGCAGCCTCGCTTCGGCATCGTCGACACGGGCCAGCACCCGCTCCAGCAACGCTTGCTGCAACTCGATATGCAGCGGCAACAAGGGGTGGAACTCCGGCGCGGCGGCAGGCTGCTCGCCACCGTAGGTCTGCCCCAGGCGCAACAGCCACGACTCCGCCAGGTCCGTACGTCCCTGGGCCAACCAGAGCTCGCACTTCACCAGGGTAATCATGGCCAGGTAGAAGATCGGCGGCACATCCCAGATATGCATCAGCCGCTCGGCCTCGGCCAGCTCGGAGAATGCCTCGGCGAACCGCCCTTCGCGCCCATCGAGCGACGCGATCACGCAATGCCCGATCAGGACACTGATATCGCGACAGCTCCGCGCCTCGCTGAGCCCGGCGCGCAAACGCGCACGGCCCGGGGCACAGTGCAGGCGGGTGGCCAACAGGTAGCCTTCGTACAAAGTGAGGCGGGCGCGCACCGCATACAGGCGTTGGCCCGACAGGCCTTGCAACCTTTGCAGCCCCTGGCGCACTTCATCCAGTGCCCGCAGTATCTCGCCTCGAGCGTGCAGCACCCGCGCCCGGTCGTAATGGGCCAGTGCCTCGAACAGCGGGTTGCCGACCCGTTGCGCCAACTCGAGCGCTTCTCGGTTCCAGCCCCGCGCCCGCCAGAAATCGCCATCGGCGATGGCCAGGTTCGACAAGGTCGACAGGCACACCAGGCGCTGCCCATAACGTTTGCTCGGCAAGCTCTGCAACGCCTCGCCACAATAGGCGAGGGTTCGCTCGCGATCACCACGGCCGCGGGCGATGACCCCGCTCAAGGCCAGCCACTGGGCGAGCATCGATTTTTGCGCCGTGGCCGAAGGCGCGGGCAGGAAACGGCTCAGGTAGGCCGCCAGTTCCTCGGCGGCGTCCAACTGGCAGGCAAGCCCCAGGGCCCAACTGTACAGGACAATCAACCTGGGCGTGCTGATCAGCAGGCTGTCGGGCAGATCCATTTTCCAGCGCAGCAGCATGCCGACATTCTGCTCGGCGAGCAGTTGCTCCTCCGACAGGCTTTGCACCAGGTCCGCCGCCACATCCAGGTGGCCGGCCCGCAGGGCCTGCTCCACCGCTTCGTCCAGCAGGCCCTGCCCCTCGAACCAGCGGCAGGCACGCAAGTGCAACCCCGCCTGGGGGCCACTGGCCTGCCGGCTGCGCAACAGGTCGGAAAACAGATGGTGATAGCGGAACCACAGCCCATGCTCATCCAGCGGCACCAGGAACACCTGGTGGGCCTGCAGGTAGCGCAGGATCTCGGCACTGTCGTGCCGCTCACGCAGGGCATCGCACAGTTCGGCGCAGAAACGCTCCTGGCAGGCGGTGTCGTAGAGAAACGCCTGCACGGGCGCCGGCAGGATTTCGATCACCTCCTCGAGCAGGTAGTCACGAATAAGTCCCTCGCCGCCATGCAGTGCCTGGGGCAAGGCGTTGTCATCGCCGGATTCGCTGGCCGCCAGCTGCCAGAAACGCAGCCCGGCCACCCAGCCGTCGCTGCGCTGGATCAGATTATCCAAGGCCTGGCCGCGCAGACCGGTAGGCTGACGACCAATCACCGCCAACGCTTCATCGGCAGTCAGGCGCAAGTCCTGCTCGTTGAGCTCGACCAGCTGGCGCGACAGGCGCAGGCGTGCCAAATGCCAGTCGGGCCGCTGACGGCTGGTGACCAGCAGGACCAGCCCGGCAGGCAGGTGATTGAGGAAGAACTGCAGGCATCGATCGAGCACCGGGCCCTGGGCCAGATGGTAGTCATCCAGGACCAGCAGCAGGGGGGTGTCCGGCTGCAGATAGAGCGCGAGCTCATCAAGCAGGCCATCGAGCCATTCCTCGAAGGCGAAGGGCTGATGACGCTGGCGCATTTTCAAAAGGCCCATGGCCTGCCCGCCGAGCGCCGGGCAGAACTGCTGCAGCCCTTCGAGCAGGCGCTCGAGAAAGCGGCCCGGGTCGGCATCGCGCTGGCTCAACCCTAGCCAGAGGCTGCGCCAATGGCCGGGCAACTCCTGGCAGAATTCGATGGCGAGCGAGCTCTTGCCGAACCCGGCCGGTGCGTTCACCAACAGCAGACGCCCGCCCAGCCCGCCTTGCAAGCGCTGGCACAAGCGCGCTCGGGGGACGTGAGCCTCCGGCAGGGGTGGACGGAAGAAACGCCCGTCCAGCAGGCCCAGGGCCTGGCTGGCGACTCCATGCGTACGGGACAAATCTGTCATGGCCGGCTCGTTCTGATTGGAGTAATGCGGCAGTACGGATGGTTGCGAGACTAGCGGCAAACGCGGCGCATTTGAAGATGATGGAAACGCATCGAGCGAAAAAGACTACAACAAAAAGAAACAATGCTGATGGACGGACACCCCTGGAACAGAAACGCCCCGGCAAGCCGGGGCGTTCTGGGAGATCAAACGGAGTTTGCGTTCAACGGCTCAACGCACACCCGCCTGGCGCAATGCCGCTGGCTGGAAGTCAGCCTTGCTGGCGCTGAAGCCGAAGTCGTAGGCGCGCTTCTCTTCGTTCTTCATGCCCAGCGCCAGGTAGCGACCCGACTGCAGGTCGTAGATGGCTTCGAGGGTGTACCACGGCACCTGCACGTTGTAATACGGCTGGGCGTGAGCCTCGGAAACACGCCACAGCTGGTTGCGGCCGTCATACTGGTCGATCACCGCGGCCTGCCAGGTGTCCTCGTCGATATAGAAGTCACGCTTGGCATAGATGTGGCGCTGGCCCGGCTTGAGCGTGGCGACCACGTGCCAGACGCGACGCAGCTCGTAACGCGACAGGTCCTGGTTGATATGCCCGGCCTTGATGATGTCGCTGTACTTGAGCTTCGGATCGTCCAGCTTATAGGCGTTGGAGGCGATGTACATCTCCTTCTTGCCTTCGAGCTTCCAGTCGTAACGGTCTGGCGCGCCGTTGTACATGTCCAGGTTGTCGGAGGTGCGCAGGCCGTCGGCGGCGGTACCCGGGCCGTCGTACGACACTTGCGGCGCCTGGCGCACACGACGCTGGCCGGCGTTGTAGATCCAGGCCTTGCGCGGTTCCTTGACCTGGTCAAGGGTTTCGTGGACCAGCAGCACGGTCCCGGCCAGACGCGCCGGAGCGGTCACTTCCTGCTTGAAGTAGAACAGGATGTTGCCGGGGTTGGCCGGATCGTAGTCCTTCATCTTGTCGCGGAAGACGAACTGGTCCTGGAAGTACACCAGGCTGTAGGAGCCGTTCTGCTGCGGGGTGGCCTGGGTGACCAGGCGGGTCACGCTGCCGCCACGGTAGCGGGTGATGTGGTTCCAGATCACCTCCACGCCATCCTTGGGAATCGGGAACGGTACGGCTGTCTTGAAGTTCTCCAGGCCGTTGCCACCTCCGACCAGGGTGGTCTTGGTGGCGTTTTCCTTGATGGCGGCGAAGACATCGTCCGGCACCGTGGAGCCGCGGTGAGTCTTGTACACCGGAATCTTGTAGGTATCCGGGTAACGCTTGAGCATCGCCACCTGGCCAGGCGAAAGCTTGTCCTTGTACTGGTCGACGTTCTGCGCGGTGATGGTGAACAGCGGTTTTTCGCTGGCGTAAGGGTCGGAGAGGAAGCCTTTGGCGTCGGCACTGCCGACGCTCTTGGACAGCGGCTCCCACGGCCCGATGGAACCATCGGCGTTACCGGCCTTCTCGGCGCCCATCGGGGTGAGCGACGCGCCCAGCTTGGCGGCCTCGTCAGCGGAAACCGCAGCCATGACGCTGGTTGCCAGCAGGGACATGCCCAGTACACCGGCTTGCAGCAGACGTGTGGTCATTTTCATTCTTTGTCGTCCTGGATCAATGTTCTTAGAAGTTCACGCCGAAGCTGAGCGCGACGAAGTCGCGGTCATCCACGGTGGTGTACTTGCCATCGAAGAAGTTGGTGTACGACAGGCTCGCCGTGTAGGTGTTCTGGTACTCGGCGTCCAGGCCCAGGCTGACGGCCTTGCGCCCTTCCTCGAAGTTGCCGCCAGGGCCAGGCGAGTAACCCGAGACGTCATGGGACCAGGCCACGCTGGGCTTGAGGTTGACCCCAGCGAAGACGTCGTTGTAGTCCCAGATGGCGCGTGCGCGGTAACCCCAGGAGGTGCTGGTGGTGAAACCGTCTCCCTCGCAATTGCGGGTCAGGTTGGCGGTAGAGCTGCCCAGGCCTGAACCACCGATGGTGCTGGTATTGAGCAGGCGGCAGGCATTGCCTGGCAGATCACCTGGACCATAGACCGGGTCGCGGCCATAGCGGGCCTTGTCACGGCTCTCCAGACCACCCACATGGGTGACGCCGACTTCACCGACAAGTGTCATGCGGCTGGCACCCATGACCTGATCGAAGAAGTGAGTGAAAGTGGTCTGGAACTGGGTGATCTCCTTGCGTTTGTAACCGTGAAGGTCTTCCCCCGGCTGGCCGTTGAGTACCGAAGCATTGCCGAACAACGGACCGCCCAGCGGTTTGACACCGGCAAACAGGATGTCCGTACTGTTCAATTGCACAGGCGCGTTAGGACGGTAGCTGATCTCGCCGCTCCAGGCGGTACCGGTGGGCAGGGTGGTGGAGAAGCTGAGGCCGTAGAGACGAATGTCTTCGGGGTATTCGACGAAGTACTGCGAGTTGCCGGCCACGACCAGGGGCGCAAGCCCCGCCAATGGGCCGGTCGCCAGCGCACGGGCGCGGGCGAAGGCAGCAGGCGAGGCGCCGGTGGCGCTGAAGATCGGTGCCCGGCTGTGGTAGTTCATGAAGTAGGCGCCGAACTCGGTGTCCAGCGGCTCGTACATGTAGCGGAACGCCAGGCCCCACTGACCACTGTCACGGGCATCCCGGTCAGCACCGCGGCGTACCAGCACGCCTTCCTCGTTGTAGTTGACATTGTTGGCCGCGAGTACGCCCCGAGCTACCGCCGGCAAGGCATTGAGAGTACGGCTGCTGTTCAACACGCGCAGGTTGTCGGTGCAGCCGTCGGCAATGATGTCGGGCTGCGAGAAGAACGTGCCGCAGTTGTCGACGACCGTCTGGTCCCATTCGATCTGGTAGAACGCTTCGGCCGACAGGTTGTCGGTGAGGCTCTGGGAGATGTAGAACATGTTGACCGGGATCAAGCCTTCCTTGATCTCGGAACCCGGACGGCGGAATGCGGACACATCGATCGGGTTGATCGAGTTGATGCCGCCACCGATGAAGGTGCTCTCCCCCCAGCTCACCACCTGCTTGCCCAGGCGCACCGAGCCCGGCAGGTCGGCGATGGAGTAGTTGTGATAGACGAAGGCGTCGAGCAGTTCGGCACCGGAGGACTTGGCGCCCTCCTTGCGGTTGGAGTCGCTGATGTCCTTGAACTCGCGGCCTTCGTCCTTGAGCTCGAAGTCGTACCAATACTTGCCGCGGACGAACACGCCCGTATCGCCGTACTTGAGCTCGAGGTCGTGGATGCCCTTGAAGATCTTCGAGAACGTCTCGCCTTTCTTGAAGTTCAGGTGGCCGTCGTCGGAGGTTTGCGACAAGCCTTTGCCGCCGTTGTTGACCCCGATGAGGTTCTTGTTCGGGTTGGCCGTCGACCAGCTGGCGCCAACGGAGAGCGACGAGTCGAACTGGCCTTCGATTTCACCGATGTTGAAGCTGACCGCGAAAGCAGGACTTGCGAGCGTGGAAGCGAGGCTGACGGCCAGGGGCAGTTTCGCCCGGCGCCAGAACGGGTTTGCAGATGTCATCGACGCTACTCCATGTACTTTTTTGTTATGGCAGTGAGTCCTTTCAGAAACGGCTCGAGCGCCTGGTGAAGCAGGCTCCTGCCCGTGACGCCGCGCGTTGCCGTGCGGCGCCCTCCCCCATTCCTGAAAATCCCCTGACCCGACTATAGCCAGCGGTCACAGGTGCTTGATCCCTCTAAAGTGTGATTTGCGCGTCCTGCTTGCGGCCCACCCCGATCGGCCGGCCTGCGCGCTGGCAGTGCTCAAGCATGGCTCAATTCTGCTGTTTGACAAGGCGGCATACTGTCTAGCCTGCGGGGTCGCGCCGACAAAGCGCGACCCCCGCCTGGGTTACAGGGTGGAAAGGAATGCGCTGTTACTGGCCTGCCACTGGCTGATATCCACGCGGATGCGCTTCTTGTCGAGCTTGCCGACGCTGGTCTTGGGAATTTCAGTAACAAGGGCGATCTGGCTGGGAATCGCCCACTTGTTGATGTGCCCCTGCTCGACGAAAGGCTTGAGGTGCTCCTTGAGCGCACGTGCATCGATACTCTGCCCCTCGCGCACCACCAGCAACGCGAACGGGCGCTCGCCCCACTGCGGATCGGGCACCCCGACCACCGCGACCTCGCGCACCGCTGGGTGGCGGCTGACCAAGTCTTCCAGGTCGAGCGACGAGATCCATTCGCCACCGGTCTTGATCACATCCTTGATGCGGTCGCGAATATCGATGAAGCCCATGCCATCGAGCGTGGCGACATCGCCAGTGTGCAGCCAGCCACCCTGCCAGAGTTCCTCGCCCTTCTCCGGCTCGCGGAAGTAGCCCATGGTCAGCCAGGGCGCACGCAGCACCAGCTCGCCTTGGGTTTCGCCATCGGCGGGCAGGAAGTTGCCATTGCCATCGACGATGGCGGCTTCGACCAAGGGCACCGGTACGCCGGCCTTGATCCGGTAGCTGGTACGTTCGTCCTCGCTTCCGGCCTGCAACTCGTCGTTCAGGTGCGCGGCGCTGATCAGCGGGCAGGTTTCAGACATGCCGTAGGCGGCGGTGAGCTGGATACCACGGGCCAGTGCGGCCTGGTACAGGGCGCGGTTGAGCGCGCTGCCGCCGATGATGATCTTCCAGCCACCGAAATCCTGGCCGGCTGCCGAGGGGCAGTTGAGCAGCATCTGCAGGATGGTCGGCACGCAGTGGGAGAAAGTCACCTTCTCCTCACGCCACAGCCTGATCAGCATGTCCGGCTCATAGCGCCCCGGATAGACCTGCTTGATCCCCATCATGGTCGCCGCGTAGGGGATGCCCCAGGCGTGCACATGGAACATCGGCGTGATCGGCATGTAGACATCGTTGCTGCTCAGCAGCCTCACGCTGTCCAGACTGCCGAGGACCGAGGTTTCGGCCAAGGTATGCAGCACCAGCTGGCGATGGGTGAAGTAGACGCCCTTGGGGTTGCCCGTGGTGCCGGTGGTGTAGAAGGTGGTGGCCACCGAGTTTTCATCGAAATCGGGGAAGTCATAATGCGGGCTCGCCGCGGCCAAAAGCTGCTCGTACTCGCCTTGCAGGCCCGGCAGGTCGGCAGACTTGTCCGGCCCATCGGTCAGCAACACGGTACCTTGCACCGTGGTCAGTTGCCCGGCGATGGCCTGGTAGAGGCCGATGAAATCACTGTTGACCAGCACGAAGCGGTCTTCGGCGTGGTTCATGGTGTAGAGGATCTGCTCCGGCGACAGGCGCACGTTGATGGTGTGCACCACGGCGCCGATCATCGGGATGGCGAACATGCACTCCAGGTAGCGGTGGCTGTCCCAGTCCATCACTGCCACGGTATCGCCGGCCTTCACCCCTGCCTCGGTCAGCACGTTGGCCAGGCGGGCGATGCGCTCGCTCAGTTGCGGGTAGGTTAGGCGGATCTGGTCGCGGTAGACGATCTCGCGGGTCTTTTCGTAACGGCCGCCGGACATCAGCAGGCGCTTGATCAGAAGTGGGTACTGGTAGGCGCCCTCGGCGGGCTGGATGATGCGCGTCTGCAACATGGGTATCCCTTTTCTTCAAAGCGGGCAGGACAGTTCAGGCAACAACTGTAGTTCGGTGACGCAGCGGTCAAATCAGCCGAAGGAATGATTTGTGCCGTGCGGGTATGAGCGCAGGCGCGACCGTTGACGAGCGGCGGCGCCGGGCCGGACACTGCGCCGAGCCCATCCTGCCCTGCCACCGGAGCCCCTGATGTCCAGCCCACGTCGCGCCGTGTTTCTCGATCACCAGTCACTGGACCTGGGTGACCTCGACCTTTCACCCTTGCATGCCCAGTTCGACACGTTGCAACTGCATGCCACGACCCACCCGGACCAGGTCGCCGAACGCCTGCAAGGTGCCGTGGCCGTCATCAGCAACAAAGTGATGCTCGATGCCGCCACGCTGGCCGCCAACCCGCAACTCAAGCTGATCCTGGTGGCCGCCACCGGCACCAACAATGTCGACCTGGCCGCCGCCCGTGCTCAGGGCGTCACCGTGAGCAACTGCCAGGGCTACGGCACGCCGTCGGTGGCCCAGCACACCCTGGCCCTGCTGCTGGCCCTGGCCACGCGCCTGTGCGACTACGACCAGGCGGTGAAGGCCGGGCAATGGGCCAAGGCCAGCCAGTTCTGCCTGCTGGATTTCCCAATCGTCGAGCTGGAGGGCAAGACCCTCGGCCTGCTCGGCCATGGCGAACTGGGCGGCGCGGTGGCGCGACTGGCCGAGGCCTTCGGCATGCGCGTGCTGAGCGGGCAGATCCCCGGCCGGCCACCCCGGGCCGATCGCCTGCCACTGCACGAATTGCTGCCACAGGTCGATGCCCTGACCCTGCACTGCCCGCTCAACGAGCAGACCCGGCACATGATCGGTGCCCGCGAGCTGGCGCTGCTCAAGCCCGGCGCGCTGGTGGTCAACACCGCCCGCGGCGGGCTGATCGACGAACAGGCCCTGGCCGACGCCCTGCGCGGCGGCCACCTGGGTGGCGCAGCTACCGATGTGCTGAGCGTCGAACCGCCGGTCAACGGCAACCCGCTGCTGGCGGCGGACATCCCCCGCCTGATCATCACCCCGCACAGTGCCTGGGGCGCGGTGGAGTCGCGCCAGCGCATCGTCGGCCAGCTGGCCGAGAACGCCCAGGCCTACTTCACCGGGCAGCCGCGGCGCGTGGTCGGCTGACCCGCCTCTGGTACACTGCGCCACTTTTTCAGGAGGCGTCGTCCATGGACCCGCGCAGTGAAGTGTTGCTCCGCCAGGCAGAGCTGTTCCAAGGCCCGCTGCTGGTCGCCGGCGCCCAGGCCGATGGCCTGCTCGGCCAGTTGCCTGGGGCCCACGGCTGGACCTGGCATGCCGGCGACCAGGCCGTGCTCGAGAGCCGCTTCGCCGGGCGCAGCCACTACGGTGTCGAAGTGCCCGAGGTAGCCTTCGACGCCGCCGTGCTGTTCCTGCCCAAGTCACGCGAGCTGGCGGCCTACCTGCTCAACGCCCTGGCCTCGCGCCTTGCCGGTCGCACGCTGTACCTGGTGGGGGAGAAACGCGGTGGCGTCGAGAGCGCGGCCAAGCAATTGCAGGCCTTCGGCCGGCCACGCAAGCTCGACAGCGCCCGCCACTGCCAGCTATGGCAGGTGACCGTGGACAACGCGCCCGAGGCCAAGCCTCTGGAAAGCCTGGCCGAACGCTTTGAACTGCCCCTCGAAGATGGCCCGCTGCAGGTGATCAGCCTGCCCGGCGTGTTCAGCCACGGGCGCCTGGACAAAGGCACGGCCCTGCTCCTGGAACACCTCGACGGCCTGCCGAGCGGTCATGTCCTGGACTTCGGCTGTGGTGCCGGGGTGCTCGGGGCCACGATCAAGCGTCGCTATCCGCAGAGCCAGGTCACCTTGCTCGATGTCGACGCCTTTGCGGTCGCGGCCAGTCGCCTGACTCTGGCCGCCAATGGTCTGGAAGGCGAGGTGATCAGCGGTGACGGGATCGATGCGGCCCCCACCGACCTGGACGTAATCCTGAGCAATCCGCCGTTCCATACCGGTGTACATACCGACTATCACGCCTCGGAAAACCTGCTGAAAAAATCCAGGGGACATCTGCGAAAAGGCGGTGAAATCCGTTTGGTAGCCAACAGTTTCCTTCGTTACCAACCGCTCATCGAAGGTGCCCTGGGCAACTGTGAGATCCGTGCCGAAGCACAAGGTTTTCGCATCTACCGCGCAACACATGGATAAAAACAGGGCTTGCCGAAAGCGATTCGTCTAGGCAGAATCCGCTCCGTCCTAGGGGAGTAGTCTCCCGCGAGCACTCAGCTCGCCCGGTACGCGTCAACACACTTGGCCCACAGGCCATGGCGCGTGCGACCCACGATCTGCGCAGACAGGTCCAGGGTTTGACAAGACCTATGACACGCACACCTTACCCGGGGCGGGGAGGTCGTACGTGTCATAGCCGTGTCGACCCGCCCCCGTAGGAATCCTGATGCTGGAATCATTGCTCGTCCCCACCGCGATCGTCGCGCTTGCCGAAATCGGCGACAAGACGCAACTGCTCGCGCTCATCCTCGCGGCCCGTTTCCGCAAGCCCTGGCCGATCATTGCCGGGATCGTCGCCGCGACGCTGGCCAACCATGCCGCCGCTGGCGCGGTCGGCGCCTGGGTCAGCAGCTTCTTCACCGAGTCGGTATTGCACTGGATCCTCGCCGCGAGCTTCACCGCCACCGCGTTGTGGACCCTGGTGCCGGACAAGATGGACGATGAAGAAACCAGCAGCGCACGACGGTTCGGGCCATTCGTGACCACGCTGATCGCGTTCTTCCTCGCCGAAATCGGCGACAAGACCCAAGTGGCGACGGTGATGCTGGCCGCCCAGTATCCGCACCTGATCATGGTGATCATCGGCACCACCCTGGGCATGCTGATCGCCAACGTGCCGGTGGTGCTGGCAGGCAACTTCGCGGCGGAGAAACTGCCGCTGACGCTGATCCGTCGCCTGGCGGCGACCGCGTTCGTGGTGCTGGCCATCGTCGCGGTGTATTCGGCGATGAAGACCAGTGGCTGGATAGGCTGACCGTAGATGCGGGCTTGCTTTCGCTCTGA
Source organism: Pseudomonas soli (assembly GCF_021283165.2). Taxonomy (NCBI): domain Bacteria; kingdom Pseudomonadati; phylum Pseudomonadota; class Gammaproteobacteria; order Pseudomonadales; family Pseudomonadaceae; genus Pseudomonas; species Pseudomonas soli. The sequence continues at coordinate 847,558 of NZ_CP128543.1, read as the reverse complement.
AGATGCTGGGTTTTACACCTTCATCGCGGGGCAAGCCCGCTCCCACGCCTTGCATATCCCCGAAGGATTACTTCTTGGCCGCCTGATACAGCGGCATCACCTTCGGAATCGCCGCCTGCAACGAGGCGATACGGCTGCTCGAAGCCGGGTGGGTGCTCATGAACTCTGGCGGCGCGCCTTCGGACGCCTTGCTCATCTTGTTCCACAGGGTGATCGCGGCGTTCGGGTCATAGCCGGCACGGGCCGACAGTTCGAGACCGATCAGGTCGGCTTCGTTCTCGTTGGCCCGGCTGTTGGGCAAGGTCATGGCGTAGTTCACCACGGTGTCGGCCATGGCCATGCTGTCCTGCCCCAGACCGAAGATCGCGCCGGCACCCTGGCGTGCCATTTCCACGCCGTAGGCCTTGGACATCGCTTCACGGCTGTGCTCGCGCAGGGCGTGGGCGATTTCATGGCCCACCACTGCGGCGATCTCGGCGTCGGTCAGCTGCAGCTGATCGATCAGCCCGGTGTAGACGATGATCTTGCCGCCCGGGCCGCAATTGGCGTTGAGCTCGTCACTCTTGATCACGTTGACTTCCCAGTTCCACTGCGCGGCATCCGGCCGGAACTGTGGCGCCTGTGCGATCAGGCGCTTGGCGATGGCCTGCACGCGCTTGGCATCATTGCTGCTCTTGTCCAGCACGCCCTTGCTCGACGCCTCGCCGAGGGTCTGCTGGTAGGACTGGGCGTACATCTTGTTGACCTCATCGGTCGAAAGCATGCTGAACATGTATTGCTGGCGCTGGACGCCCACGGCACCACCACTGGTGGTATTGACCGCCTGGCAGCCGCCGAGCAGGACGCCGACCGTCAGCATGCTGACAACGAATGACTTACGCATGAAAACACTCCCTTTTTACGTGCCGCGTATCCTAGGCCCAGACGCCCGCCCCTGCCAGAGCCGCAGGTAAGATTTCTGACAAGGTCCTCATGCTTTGGTATTAGCCCGCCGATAACACTCGGTAACGACCTCCTTGCGCGCGGAGCTTTGCCATGAAGTTCAAGTCGATCCAGTTTTCCGTAGCCGCCCTGGCCGGTGCCATCGTGCTGAGTATTGTCGCGGCCCTGGTGCTGTACGCCGTCTACTCCGGGCAACGCACCCAGGCCCTGGTGCAACAGCGCACCCAGCAACAGTTCGAAAACGTCATCGAGCAGCGCCTCACCGCCCTGGCGCGCACCCAGGTCAGCGAGATCCAGCGCGGCCTCGAAGCTCCGTTGTCGATCGCCCGCGGCCTGGCCACTGGCAACGCCATGCTCGGCATGCAGGGAAGCGACGGCCAAGCGCTGATGAGGGTCGACCGCGAGCACCTGATCAACCAGCTCAAGCGCACCGTGGAGGTCAATCCAAGCGTGCTCGGCGCTTACCTTGGCTGGGAGCCAAACGCCCTCGACCATGCCGATGCCCGCTACGTCGGCAGCAGCCTGGTGGGTATCGACAGCGCCAACGGCCGCTTCCTGCCCTGGTGGTTCCGCAATGGCGATGGCAGCCTTGGCCAGGACAAGCTGGCCGATGTCGACGACCGCACAGTCCTCGCCACCGGCGTGCGCGCCAGCGAGTACTACCTGTGCCCCAAGGAGTCGAAGAAGGCCTGCGTGATCGACCCCGCGCCTTATAAAGTGGGCGACAAGATGGTCATGCTGGCGTCGTTCGTCGAACCGATCATGGTCGATGGCCAGTTCCAGGGCATGGCCGGTGCCGACCTGTCGGTGAACTTCATCCAGGACCTGCTCAATGCCGCCGATCGCCAGCTGTACGACGGCGCCGGCGAGCTGGCGCTGGTTTCCAGCAACGGCCGCCTGGTGGCCTATACCCGTGATCCGGCGAAATTCGGCGAGAAGGCCAGCGATGTGCTGGACAGCGACGAAGCCAGCACCCTCAACAGCCTGAGCGGCGAAACCCTGCACTACGAAGTGGACGCCGGCAAGGATCGCATCGAGCTGTACCTGCCGTTCAAGGTCGCCAACACCGATGCCCGCTGGACACTGCTGCTGGAACTGCCGCTGAGCGCCGTGATGGCTGAGGTCAACCAGCTGCAGAAGGATCTGGCCGAACAGCGTCGTACCGATATCACGGGCATGACCCTCGTTGGCCTCGGCATCGCCGCCCTTGGCCTGCTGGTGATCTGGTTGCTGGCCCTGGGCATCGCCCGCCCGCTCAAGCAGATGGTGGCGATGCTCGACGACATCGCCCAGGGCGAAGGCGACCTGACCCGTCGCCTGCACAGCGACCGCGCCGACGAGCTGGGTGCCATCGCCAAGGGCTTCAATACCTTCCTGGCCAAGTTGCAGGCCATGATCAGCCAGGTAGTGGGTTCGGTGCAGAAGGTCAGCGATTCGTCCGAGCACACCGCCGACATCGCCATCCGAACCAACCAGGGCGTGCACAAGCAGATGGCCGAGATCGACCAGGTGGCCACCGCCGTGCATGAAATGACCGCTACCGCCCAGGATGTCGCGCGCAACGCCACGCAAGCCGCCCAGGCCGCCAGCGCGGCCGACCGCGCCGCCAACCAGGGCCTGGAAATCGTGCGCGACACTTCCAGCGCCATCAGCGCCCTGGCCAGCGAGATCGGCCGCGCAGTCACCGTGGTCCAGGACCTGGCCCGCGACAGCGAAAACATCAATGCGATCCTCGTGGCCATCCGCGCCATTGCCGAGCAGACCAACCTGCTGGCGCTCAACGCCGCCATCGAGGCCGCCCGCGCCGGCGAGCAGGGCCGTGGCTTCGCCGTGGTCGCCGACGAGGTGCGCAACCTGGCGCAGAAGACCCAGCAGGCCACCGAAGAAATCCAGCAGATGATCCAGCAACTGCAGCAGGGCACCCGCGAAGTGGTCAAGGTGATGGAAGACAGCCAGGGCAAGACCGACGACAGCGTGCTGCAGGCCAGCCGCGCTGCCGAGGCGCTGGAAAGCATCACCCAGGCGGTGTCGGTGATCAACGACATGAACACCCAGATCGCCAGTGCCGCCGAGGAACAGAGTGCCGTGGCCGAGGACATCAACCGCAACGTGATCAACATCGGCCAGGTGGCCGGCGAAGTGGCGGGCGGTGCCGACGAGTCGAGCCAGGCCAGCGCCGAGCTGACCAAGCTGGCGGAGCAGCAGCGCCGCCTGATCAATCAATTCAGGGTCTGAGCTTTAAGCCGCAAGTGTATAGCGACAAGTCAAAGCCGAGCACGAACCGCTTTGACTTGCCGCTTGCAACTCACAGCTTACGCCGTCAGGCGGGGGTCAGGCACTCCGGCCCATCGAGCTTCGGATCGTTGACGAAATGTGCCAGCGCCCGCTCACGCAGTGCCGTCGGCGGCTTGGCCAGCAGCTCGTGCAGTTTTGCCATCGGCGTGCCGGGGTCCAGCCACAGCGCCTGCTCGGCCTCGTCCATAATCAGCGGCCGACGCTGGTTCATCGCCGCTTGCGTGACCACCGCACAACTCAGCCACTCTTGTTCCTGCACCGGGTAGATCTCCCACACCGCGGCGAAGAACAACGACGCGCCCTCCCCCGGCGTTACCCAGTACGGGCGCTTGCGCGCCGTGCCGCGCCATTCGTAGAAGCCGTTGGCGGGCATCAGGCAACGGCGCTGGCGCAGGGGTTCGCGGAACATCGGCTGCTCGGCCAGGGTTTCGGCACGGGCCTGTGCCGGTGTGCGGGAAAGGTCGGTGAGCCAGGCCGGGGTCAGCCCCCAACGAGCGCTGGCCAGCTGCAGCTGGCCGTCGACCTGGCGCTGAATCAGTACCGAGGCGCCGGGCGCAATATTCCATTGGGCCTTCTGGCCCGGGGGGAAGCCCGGCAGGCCGGCGAAGCTCTGGGACCAGCGAAACAGGGCGTAGCGTCCACACATGGGCGAAATCAAAACCTAGCAGATCAGGGTTCCGGGATAACTCTCCGGTTCGTCACCGGCAAGCGGCTGGGCGGCATTGTACTCATCGATCAGCTGCCGTGCGTACCCGGCCTGCTCGTCGGGCACCGCCAGACCGAGCAAGCCGTGCATCGGCAACTCGCCCACGGCGCCCATCAGGTCGCGCCCGACCAGGTGCACCTCGATGCCTTCGCTGGCCAGCATGCCCACCAGTACCTGGGCCTCCAGCAGGCTTTCCGGTTCATAGATTCGCCGCATCAGTCGTTCTCACCGTAGACATCGAGCATCCACTCCTCACCATGGACCTGCAGCACGAAGCGAATGGGCTTGCAGCACACCTGGCAGTCCTCGATGTATTCCTGGTCGCCGCCGGACAAGTCCACCGTGGTTTCGACTTCCTCGCCACAGTAAGGGCAATCGTAGATCGCAGTTTCCAGCATCGCGGCCTCCGGAGTGACTTGTGCGTATAATTGCCGGTCTGTTTACAGGGCCTGTGTGCGTCCGAGCCGTTTTTCGGAGCCCGCCCCTACCTAATTACCCTAGCCGTTTCCAACAAGAGAGCATGATGGGCGAATTCGATGCCATCCGACCGTACGACGACGCTGAGGTCCCTGCTGTGCTGGCACGCCTGCTCAGCGACCCGGCATTCCTCGATATCCTCACCCACTTCCGCTTTCCGCGCGCGGCGGGTGCCTTCGGCTGGCTGCTCAAACCACTGATCGCCCGGCGCCTGCGCAAGGAATTTGCCGGCGTGACCTGCGTATCCACGCTGCAGGACAAGGTCGAGTACTACGTCGACCGCACCATCGACCGCGCCACCGACGGCGTCACCTACAGCGGCGTCGAACAGCTCAAGTCCGGTACCGCCTACCTGTTCCTGGCCAACCACCGTGACATCGTGATGGACCCGGCCTTCGTCAACTATGCGGTGTACCACGCCGGCCTGCCGACACCGCGCATCGCCATCGGCGATAACCTGCTGCAAAAGCCGTTCGTCAGCGACATGATGCGCCTGAACAAGAGTTTCATCGTGCACCGTTCGATCAGCGGCCGCCGCGAGAAACTGGCCGCCTATCAACTGCTCTCGGCCTACATCAACCATTCGATCCGCAACGATGGCGCGTCGATCTGGATCGCCCAGGCCGAAGGCCGCGCTAAGGACGGTGACGACCGCACCGATTCGGCGATCCTGAAAATGTTCCACATGAGCCGCAAGGACGAACCGTTCGGCGCGGTGATCCAGAGCCTGAACCTGATCCCCGTGTCGATCAGCTACGAGTACGACCCCTGCGACCAGGCCAAGGCCCGCGAGCTGTACATCCGCGCCACCACCGGCACCTACAAGAAGGCACCCGGCGAGGACGACAACAGCATCGCCCAGGGCATCACCGGCTACAAAGGGCGGGTTCACATCAACTTCGCCCCTCCGGTGACCGAGTACCACGAGGACACCAAGCAGCTGGCGCAGGCCATCGACCGGCAGATCCTTGGCGGCTACCGGCTGTTCCCGGTGCATTACCTGGCCTATGCGATGTGGGCGGAGAAAGATGCGGCACTCGAAGTGCCGAGCGCGGAAAAACTGTTCCCCGCCGATGAACTGGCCAAGGCCAAGGAAGAATGGCAGCGCCGGCTGGATGCCTGCCCGGTCGAGCAGCAGCCGTACCTGGTGCAGCAGTACGCGACGCCGGTGCGCAATCAGTATCAGGTGAAGCGTCAGCCCACTTCAGCCTGACAACACACCTGTAGGAGCGGCTTTAGCCGCGATCACCCGCAAAGCGGGTGCCAGGCACCGCGTTGCCTGGATCGCGGCTGAAGCCGCTCCTACAGGGTCGACATCAGCGATTCAGATCCAGGTACTGAACCAGGACAGCAGCAACGCCATCGCCAGGCAGCAGAAGCCGAGGATGTAGTAATAGCGCGGCACCCGCTGCTCGAGCACGTCCACCACCCCTTCATCCATCGCCAGGCTTTCCCTCGCAAGCGCCTCGCGGCGCCGGGCGCCGTGCAGCAGCAAGCCGCCCGGGCAAGTGATCAGCAAAGCCAGCAGATTGATCAGCTTGGCCGGATGGGCGGCCAGGAAGCCCCAGAGCACTTGCAACGACATTACGCGACCTCGGTATCACATGTGGCAAAGCCCGGCATTCTACCCAAGCCCACATCGACCACCGCCACTTTGCGACCAGCTGTCATCTAATTTCACCTGTCACACGCTCGTCATCAAGACAGGCCACCCTGTCGGCCTTCAACTGACCGGAGCTTGTCATGCTGCACGCCGAAAACCAGGACCGCCTCTACCTCGTGGCCCAGAGCGACGAACAACAGGCGCTGATCGACAGCTTCGCGATCAACGTCCAGGACCGTCAGTGGCTGGTGTATTGCGCCCTGGGCGGGCATGCCCATGACGACCTGCCGGAGATCGACCCGCACACGGGCATCAGCCTTCTGGACTTTCACGTCCAGGCCGCCTGACTGGCCCTAGTGTGGTGTTTTGCAAATACGACCAATAACTCGCGAGTGATTTTTGCGCTCAGGCAAGGCGTCGCGACGAGTCGTAGCCCAGCTACGGCGAGGAGCGACAACGCCGCATGAGCGCAAAAAGCACCGCGAGTTATGGTCGTTATTTGTGAAACACAACACTAGAGACAGCCATGAAAAAGCCCGCTGCCTGATCCCAGGCAGCGGGCTTTTTGACGCGGTATCGGCGTGCTTACTCGCCCAGTACCTGACCGACGGTCGGGTCCTTGAACAGGCGGGTCAGGGCATCGCTGAGCACGTCGCTCACCAGCTTGGTGTTGGTTTCCTGGTTCGGCGCCATGCCGAACCGCTGGTCCAGCGACGCACCATAACGGCCGCTGTAGCGACGGTTGGCGTTCGACACATCAGCGCGGAAGGTGGCACCGATGGTCGCCTCGGTCACGTACATCTTGTCCTTGGGCGACTGGTACTTGAGCTCGGCCAGGGTCACGGTCAACTGCGGGGCATTGCCGGCATTCGGCGTCGGGGTGAAGCCCAGCAGGCGCACCGCCGCTTCGGCCTGGGCCTGCAGCTTGGGCACCACGTCATTGCCATTGACGGTGATGGTGCTGGTCTCGGGGTACATGCCACCACGGGTGCCGAGCGACTGCGAGGCGCGCCCATCGACGACCCTGACCACCACCGGCTGGCCGTGGCCGACCGGGGCCAATTGCTGGGTGAGCTTGGGTTGCGGGCTGAGTTGCTGCGGGCTGTGGGCACAACCGGCCAGGCTCAGGCTGGCCACCGCGAACAAACCGACCAACAGACGTTGCAACATGCGCATTTCTCCAGAAAAAGCGGCAAAGGCCCACAGTATACCTAGCGCGCCACACGCCAGCCATCGCCCGGCCCGCTTGTCACAATCGTTTCATGCCCCTGCGTTTATCCTTGCGTCAGCCCTCCCTCACAGGACACCACGTCATGGCCTCGCTCTGGACCCTGCTCTTCCACCGCCCGCGCCACGCCACCTACGCCCGCCTCGACAGCGATGGCACCTGCCTGGCCTTCAAGCACTGCGCCACACCGCCGGGCAACGGCACCTGGGTGCAGGTCAGCGAAGCGCGACTGGCCTGGCTGGGCCGCCCGCTGCCGGCCAGCGCCCGGGTTTGCCAGGGTGCAATGCGCCTTTGGCAGCAACGCACCCTCGCAGCCTGACAAACGCTGCAATAAAAACCAACAAGTACGCCCTTTCCGCCCGCGACATCGTTATAATCTCCCCCCGATTATAAGGACGTCTCCTGATCGGGCCCCGCATTCGCCGCTTCAACCCGGCACCCTCGACGCTTCGCCCACAGAGAGCCTTCCACTCAGGTCTTGCATTGGCTGTCGTGCCTGCTGTTTTCGGCCGTCCGCTGCGCATGAACCTGCGGGTTGCCATCGCGCAGTCCACTTTTGAGGTTCACGACTCCAAAAGAGCGTGAAAAAACGGTTTTTCACAACTTCACGAGAGTGTGGCGAGCAAATGAACAGTCTGGCATGTGCAAGAGCGGCAGATGTGTACCGAACAGCCCTGAACAGACGGCAAGAGCGCTCATCCCTGATGAACGCCTGAGGCCGGTCCATAACGCACGACGGACCACTTGACCATAAGTCGAATTGCCGCACCCGTGGCAATGGGCGTTCAATAGCCGAACACCCAAGACTGATTGGCGGTGTCCGCGGAAGTTGCAAGAACTGCGAAGAGTCGGACATGGCGATCCTGGCCAACCCAGGGATCCTATGCTGTCAATTAGGTGCTGTAGATTGTGGAGACGCGTTAATGGCGCAGAACGAATCGGTTGATGTGGTACTGGTAGGCGCGGGCATCATGAGTGCCACCCTGGCCGTACTGCTCAAGGAGCTCGACCCGACCCTGAAGCTAGAGGTCGTCGAGGCGATGGACTCCGGAGCCGCGGAGAGTTCCAACCCCTGGAACAACGCCGGTACCGGCCATGCCGGCCTGTGCGAGCTCAATTACACCCCGCAGGCCGCCGATGGCAGCATCGACATCAAGAAGGCCGTGCACATCAACACCCAGTTCGAGGTTTCGCGCCAGTTCTGGGCCTACCTGAGCCGCAAAGGCAACTTCGGCTCGCCGCGCGCCTTCATCAACCCGGTGCCGCACCTGAGCTACGTCGAAGGTGACAAGGGCGTCTCGTTCCTCAAGAAGCGTTTCGAGCTGCTCAAGCAGCACCACGCCTTCGCCGAGATGGAATACACCGAAGACAAGGCGGTGATGAAGGACTGGATGCCGCTGATGATGCCAGGCCGCCCGGCCGACCAGCACATCGCTGCCACCCGCGTGATGAAAGGCACCGACGTCAACTTCGGTGCCCTCACCAACAAGCTCCTCAAGCTGCTTGGCGACTCGCCCGATGCCCAGGTCAAGTACAGCAAGAAGGTCGTCGGCCTGCGCCGCAACGGCAGCGGCTGGACCGTGAGCATCAAGGACGTCAACAGCGGCGGCAGCCGTGAAGTGGACGCCCGCTTCGTCTTCCTCGGTGCCGGTGGCGCCGCCCTGCCCCTGCTGCAGGTGTCCGGCATCCCGGAAAGCAAGGGCTTCGGCGGCTTCCCGGTCAGCGGCCAGTGGCTGCGTTGCGACAACCCGGAGATCGTCAAGCAGCACCAGGCCAAGGTCTATAGCCAGGCCGCGGTCGGCGCCCCGCCGATGTCGGTACCACACCTGGACACCCGCGTGGTCGACGGCAAGAAATCACTGCTGTTCGGGCCATACGCCGGCTTCACCACCAAGTTCCTCAAGCACGGCTCCTTCATGGACCTGCCGCTGTCGGTGCGCATGGGCAACATCGGCCCGATGCTGGCCGTAGCCCGTGACAACATGGACCTGACCAAGTACCTGGTCAGCGAAGTGATGCAGTCGATGGAGCAGCGCCTGGAATCGCTGCGCCGCTTCTACCCGGAGGCGAAAGCCGAGGACTGGCGCCTGGAAGTGGCCGGCCAGCGCGTGCAAATCATCAAGAAGGATCCGAAGAAAGGCGGCATCCTGCAGTTCGGCACCGAGCTGGTCTCGGCCGAAGACGGCAGCCTGGCTGCCCTGCTGGGCGCATCGCCGGGCGCATCGGTGACCGTGTCGATCATGCTCGAGCTGATCGAGCGCTGCTTCCCAGAGCAGGCCAAGGGCGCCTGGGCCGCCAAGCTCAAGGAAATCTTCCCCGCCCGTGAGAAGACCCTGGCCACCGACGCGGCCCTATACCACAAGATCAGCGCTGAAAACGATGTGGCGCTGGAGCTGGTGGAAAGCAGCCCGGCCAAGCATTACGCCTGATCCGGCTGAAACGAAAAAACGCCCCCCCGGGGCGTTTTTTTTGCCTGGGCCGAGCCCGCAAAGCGGGGCAGCCAGATCAGCCGCGAGCTTTTTCGATGATCTCGATGTACTCCGGCGCATTGCGCTGGTCGGCTATGGCCTCGGCGAAGGTCTTGCCATGTTCGTCCTTGCCATCCAGATCGTAGCCGGCCGACACGAAGAAACCGACGTAACGCTCGAAGTCGTCGACGCGCAAACCACGGTAGCCTTTGATCAGCTTGTGATGCGAAGGCGAGGTCAGGCCATCGGCCGGTTCGAACTGCAGGAACGTCTTGATGTACTCGTCGCTGATCTCGTCACCAATCACTTGTTTCTTGTCTTTACGCATCGCCGACTCCAACTGGACCATCACGGACATTTTCGAAGGCCGGCAGTGTACCCCCCGGCGACGGCGAGTCTCAACGCGTACGTACGGTACCGGTGTGCAGGTCGGCCCAGATATGGCCGTTGGCATAGGTGAGGAACTGTACGTAGAGCGTCTCGTTACGCAGCAGGTCGATGATCACCCGATAGTCGGCCAACGGATAGTTGAGCGTCAGCGTGCGGGCCTTGTCGTCGTACACCGGTTTCTTCAGGCTCTTGCCGCCCTCGCCGTCGAAATTGAGCAAGACCTGGCCAATGGTCGAGCCCTTGCTCAGCGGCTTGCCCTTCAGGCGCACCTGCAAGGAAGAGGTGATCGGGATCGGCTGCTGGTCGGACTGGCGCTGGGTGCCGACCACCACGCTGTAGTCGGTGACCTGCAGCAGTTGCTGGCTGACCGGTGCTTCCTGGCGCAGTGAGAGGTCGTCGGGCGGGAGGAACTGGCTGTGCAGCGGCGCGGCGGCAAGCGGCAGGCTCACCGCCAGCAGGAGGGGGACGATCGCACGCATGTGGGGCTCCTTGGCATGAGCAGGCACTCTACGCACAGGCCCTGTCGCGGAGCAAGCCCGGTCCTGAGGTGAGGGCGCGGGCTCAAGATTGGCGCAAGCTCAATCGAACTGCGCGCGCATCCAGGCGTGATACTCGGCAACGGCCGCTTCACCTTCACGCGGCGCCCAATGAGCGTGCTCCCCCTCGCCCACCGGCCGGTACGGCCCGGCCTTGCACTCGAACATGACGCTGTCGGCCTCGAGCACCACCAGGCCATGGTAGGTGCCAGGCACCAGGTCGACCCCAAGACACTCGCCGCCCGCTTGCAGCACACGTTTGTCGGTGACCTGTCCCAGGTCATCGAAAATCAGCAAACCCAAGCGCCCTTTCAGGACGATCAAGACCTCGGCCTTGTCGTCACTCAGGTGCCTGTGCGGCGGGATATAGGTAGCTGGCTGCAAGCCCACCGCCATGCGGTGGCAGGGCTCTTCCATCTGGTGGAAGTTGTGGTGCTGGCGGCCACGCGGACTCTCGGCGGCCTTTTGTGCCAGCCCGACGAACAACGACTGATCGAGGAACGCAGGCTGGCGCATGCTCACATCCCCTTGACGGCGAAGAGGCCGTTGGCGTTGCGCCAGTAACCCTTGTAGTCCATGCCGTAGCCGAAGACGTAGCGATCGACGCACGACAAGCCGGTGTAGGTGGCCTTCAGGTCCGGACTGGCCTTGCGGTCGTGGTCCTTGTCGATCAGCACCGCGGTGTGCACGGCGCGGGCGCCGGCGTGCTTGCAGAACTCGATGATGGCGCTGAGGGTGTGCCCTTCGTCGAGGATATCGTCGACGATCAGCACGTCGCGGTCGATGAACGACACTTCCGGCTTGGCCTTCCAGAACAGCTCGCCACCGCTGGTGGTGTTGCGGTAGCGGGTGGCGTGCAGGTACGAGGCTTCAAGCGGGAACTGCAGGTGGGTCAGCAGTTTGCCGGAGAAGATCAGGCCACCGTTCATCACGCAGAAGACCACCGGGTTCTTGTCGTGCAGGTCCTTGCAGATCTGTTTACCGACCTCGGCGATGGCGGCCTCGACCTCGGCTTCGTTGTACAGGCAATCAGCCTCGCGCATCACTTGACGGATATGCTCGAGATCGGCGGACATGGCGCTCTCCAGGGGGTGCGTTTTGGAAAAGCGAGCAAAGGTACGCATCCGCTCGTCCCAGATCAAGCCTTTATGGACTAACGTGCACAATGACTGCACGACATCAAGGACTGAATAGATTAATCTAGCGCGGTTTTTTTGCCCGCCTCCCGGAGCCCTCCCCCTATGCCTACTCGTGAGATCCGCCATCCGCTGATCCGCCACAAGCTCGGCCTGATGCGCCGTGCCGATATCAGCACCAAGAATTTTCGCGAACTCGCCCAGGAAGTCGGTGCACTGCTGACCTATGAAGCCACACAGGACCTGCCGCTCGAAACCTACGAGATCGACGGCTGGTGCGGCAAGGTGCAAGTCGAGAAAATCGCCGGCAAGAAGATCACCGTAGTGCCGATCCTGCGCGCCGGCATCGGCATGCTCGACGGCGTGCTCAGCCTGATCCCCGGCGCCAAGGTCAGCGCCGTGGGCGTGGCCCGCAACGAGGAAACCCTCGAGGCCCATACCTACCTCGAGAAGCTCGCGCCGGACATCAACCAGCGCCTGGCCTTGATCATCGACCCGATGCTGGCCACCGGCAACTCGATGGTCGCCACCATCGACCTGCTGAAAAAAGCCGGCTGCAAGGAAATCCGCGCCATGGTCCTGGTCGCGGCGCCCGAAGGCATCGAAGTGGTGGAAAAAGCCCACCCGGACGTGCAGATCTACACCGCCTCGATCGACCAGCGCCTCAACGAGCACGGCTACATCGTGCCGGGCCTGGGTGATGCCGGCGACAAGATCTTCGGCACCAAGCAGAAGGACGCCTGACCATGCAGGACGGCTTCAACGACCCGCTCTGGCGCCAGGTCGTTTCGGGCGCGCAGATGCTCTTCGTGGCATTCGGCGCGCTGGTGCTGATGCCGCTGATCACCGGCCTCGACCCCAACGTGGCACTGTTCACCGCCGGCATCGGCACCCTGCTGTTCCAGCTGGTCACAGGCCGTCAGGTCCCGGTGTTCCTGGCCTCGAGCTTCGCTTTCATCACCCCGATCATCCTCGCCAAGGGCCAGTTCGGCCTGGCCGAGACCATGGGCGGCGTCATGGCGGCAGGCTTCGTGTACACCTTCATGGGCCTGATGGTGAAGATCAAGGGCACCGGCTTCATCGACCGCATGCTGCCGCCGGTGGTCATCGGCCCGGTGATCATTTCCATAGGCCTGGCCATGGCGCCGATCGCCGCCAACATGGCGATGGGCAAGGGTGGTGACGGTGCTGCGCTGATGCCGTACAAGACCGCCATGCTGATCTCCATGCCGGCACTGCTGACCACGCTGATCGTGGCCGTGTTCGGCAAAGGCATCTTCCGCCTGGTACCGATCATCTCCGGCGTGCTGGTGGGCTTCGCGCTGTCGTTCGCCTTCGGCGTGGTCGACACTGCCAAGATCGCCGCGGCCCCATGGCTGGAACTGCCCAACTTCACAGCGCCAGCCTTCAACTGGCAGGCCATTCTGTTCATCGTGCCCGTAGCCCTGGCCCCGGCGATCGAACACATCGGCGGGGTGATTGCGGTGGGCAGCGTGACCGGCCGCGACTACCTGAAAAAGCCCGGCCTGCACCGCACGCTGCTTGGTGACGGCCTGGCCACCACGGCAGCCGGCCTGTTCGGCGGCCCGCCCAACACCACCTACGCCGAAGTGACCGGCGCGGTGATGCTGACCAAGAACTACAACCCGAAGATCATGACCTGGGCGGCGGTATTCGCCATCACCCTGGCCTTCATCGGCAAGTTCGGCGCATTGCTGCAGAGCATTCCGGTGCCGGTGATGGGCGGCATTCTCTGCCTGTTGTTCGGTTCGATCGCCGCAGTGGGCATGAACACCATGATCCGCCACAAGATCGACCTGGCCGAGGCCCGCAACCTGGTGATCGTGTCGGTGACCCTGGTGTTCGGTATCGGCGGCGTGCTGATCGGCAGCGGTGACGGCCCGGACGATTGGGGCCTGAAGGGCATCGCCCTGTGCGCCGTGGTGGCCATTGCCCTGAACCTGATCCTGCCGGGCAATGATGGCTGGAAGAACAAGAAACTGGATGATCAGTTGCCTTGAATGACCAAGTAGTTGCACCCATGTGAGAGCGGGTTTGTCCCGCGATGGCTAAGCCCAGGCCATCGCCTTCGCGGGGCAAGCCCGCTCCCACGCAGCATCACGGATTCCCGCTCAGGCCTTCTCGCACAGTCCCGCCAGCACTCTCACCCACTCTGGGTGATCGTTAAGGCACGGCACCAACACTAGCTCCTTGCCGCCGGCCTCGATGAACTGCTCACTGCCGCGCATGCCGATCTCTTCCAGCGTCTCGATGCAATCGGCGACAAACGCCGGGCACATCACCAGCAACTTCTTCACCCCCGCCTTGCCTAGCTCGTCAAGACGCGTTTCGGTATACGGCTCGATCCACTTGGCTCGGCCCAGACGCGACTGGAACGACACCGACCACTTGCCCTCGGGGATGCCCATCTTCTCGGCGAACGCCCTGGCCGTGGCCAGGCACTGGCCGCGATAGCACACCGCGCGCATCTCGGCGCTGGCGTCCTTGCAGCAGTCGGCCGCCTGGAAGTCATGGTTGCCGGTGGGGTCGAGCTTTTTCAGGTGCCGTTCGGGCAGGCCATGGAAGCTCAGCAACAGGTGATCGTAGTCCTGCTCCAGGTACGGGCGGGCGCTGGCAGCTAATGCCTCGATATAGTCGGGATGCTCGTAGAACGGCTGGAGCACGCGGGTCTGCAAGGGCAGCCGGCGCTCGGCGATGGTCTGCTTGGCCAGCTCCACCACCGTAGTCACGGTACTGTCGGCGAACTGTGGATAAAGCGGTGCCAACGTCACCTTGCGCACACCTTGCGTGGCCAGGCGCTCGAGCACGTCAGGCAGTGCTGGCTCGCCATAGCGCATGGCGATCTCCACCGGGCCATGGGGCCAATGCTCGAGCATCGCCTGGCGCAGGCGGCGGGTCAGCACCACCAGGGGCGAACCTTCATCCCACCAGATCGAGCCGTAAGCATGGGCCGACTGCTCCGGCCGCTTGATCAGGATCAGCGACACCAGCAACCGCCGCACCGGCCAGGGCAGATCGATCACATAGGGGTCCATCAGAAACTGGTTGAGGTAACGGCGCACGTCGGCTACCGAGGTGGAAGCCGGCGAACCCAGGTTGACCAGCAGCAGGGCATGATCAGTCATGCAGCGTCCTATGTCAGAGGCGGCTGGACAGGTTGTCCAGGGCCGATTGCAGATCGTTGAAACGGAACGTGAAGCCCGCCGCCAACAGGCGTACAGGGCGGGCACGCTGGCCACCGAGCAGTAGCGTCGACAGCTCGCCGAGCACGGCCTTGAGCAGCAGCGCCGGCGTCGGCATGAACGCCGGACGATGCAAGGTGCGCCCCAGGCGCTTGGCGAACTCGCGATTGCGCACCGGCTCCGGCGCGCAGGCATTATAGGGACCGCTGGCCTCCTTGTGCTGCATGAGAAAATCAATCAGGGCGATTTGATCATCGATATGCACCCAGGGCATCCACTGCCGGCCATCGCCCAGAGGCCCGCCCAGGCCCAGTTTGTAGGGCAGTCGCAGGCGCGACAAAAAGCCGCCATCGGCCGCCAGCACCAGGCCAGTTCGCACCAGCACCACGCGGATCCCCAATGCCTGTGCACGCAGGGCGGTCTCCTCCCAGGCGATGCACAGCTGGCTGGCGAAGTCCTCCTTCACCGGGGCCGAGGTCTCCGTGAGTTCGCGCTCACCGCCGTCGCCGTACCAACCCACCGCAGAGCCGGAAATCAGCACCGACGGCCGCTGCTCACGGCTATCCAGCCAGGCCAGCAACTGTTCGGTAAGGGTCACCCGACTGGCCCAGAGCAGGGTCCGGCGCGCCGCAGTCCAGGGGCGATCGGCGATCGGCGCGCCGGCCAGGTTGATGACTGCATCCACTGGGTCGTCCTTGGCGATATCGTCCAGCCGCGCAACACCACGCACTCCAGTGCCACAGATTTTCGCCACCTGTTCAGGCCTGCGGCTCCAGACAGTCAGCCGATGCCCCTGGCCCCGCCACAGTTGGCACAGGTGTTGGCCGATAAGGCCGGTACCGCCGGTCAGCAATATATGCATGGCTGTGTCCTCACACTTGGCGGCCGTGGTCTATTTTTAAGATCAAGGCACTTTTTTGACTGATCGCTCTCGGATAAACATAGGCCACCTGCCTATCGAGCGGAATAACCTTATACAAACATTGTGCATTGTACAGGTTTGCCTGGCAGCGTACGCTGCGTGAAGCTAGGTTCGAAGAGGCCATCATGACAGTACCCATCGCCATCATCGGAGCCGGTATCGCCGGCCTGTCCGCAGCCCAGGCCCTGCAGAAGGCCGGGCAGACCGTCCACTTGTTCGACAAGGGCCATGGCAGCGGCGGCCGCATGGCCAGCAAGCGCAGCGATGCCGGGGCCCTCGACCTTGGTGCACAATACTTCACTGCCCGTGACCGGCGCTTCGTCGAGCAGGTCCAGCACTGGGTCGCTTCGGGCTGGGCCGCGCAGTGGAAACCGCAACTGTACAACTACCGAGATGGCGAACTGACGCCCTCCCCGGACGAACAGGTCCGCTGGGTCGGCGTGCCGCGCATGAGCGCCATCACCCGCGGCTTGCTCAAGGATGTCACGGTCAACTTCGGCTGCCGCATCGCCGAAGTGTTCCGCGGTAAGCAGTACTGGCATTTGCAGGACACCGAAGGCTGCAGCCATGGACCGTTCAGCCGAGTGGTGATCGCTGTGCCGGCCCCCCAGGCCACACCGCTGCTGGCCGCCGCACCGAAACTCGCGGCGGTCGCCGCAGGCGTGCAGATGGAACCCACCTGGGCCATCGCCCTGGGCTTCGAGACACCACTCGACACGCCGATGCAGGGCTGCTTCGTACAGGCCAACCCGCTCGACTGGCTGGCTCGTAACCGTAGCAAGCCAGGCCGGGACGCACACCTCGATACCTGGGTACTGCACGCCACGTCCGACTGGAGCAAACAGCACATCGACCTGGCCAAGGAAGAGGTGATTGAACAACTGTGGGGTGCATTCGCCGAAATGCTCAGCTGCTCGGTGCCCGCGCCTACCTTTGCCCTCGCCCACCGCTGGCTGTACGCCCGCCCCGCGGTCAACCACGAGTGGGGCACGCTGGCCGATGCCGACCTGGGTTTGTATGCCTGTGGCGACTGGTGCCTGTCCGGGCGCGTCGAAGGTGCCTGGCTCAGCGGCCAGGAAGCCGCCAGGCGACTGCTGGAGCACCTCGAATAGTCGCGCTGAAAACTTATACAAAAATTTCGCTTGTATAAGTTTTCATCTGTGCTGAAATTAACTTGTACAAATTTTTCAGCCTGTACAAGTATTTCGGAGACCGCGATGAACGCTCCCCTTTCCAGCCGCAAGCCACGCTTGGCCATCAGTGCCTGCCTGACTGGCCTGAATGTGCGCTACAACGCTGGCCATAAAGCCTCCAGCCTGTGTCTGGACCTGCTCGATGAACATTTCGACTGGGTACCGTTGTGCCCTGAAGTCGCCATCGGCCTGGGAACCCCGCGCGAGCCGATTCGTCTGGTCGGTGATCCCGAACATCCGGTGGTCACCGGCACGCTCAACAGCACCACCGACTTCACCGGCCCGCTACGCGAATACGGCGAGCAAATGGCCGAGCAGATCGACGACATCTGCGGCTACATTTTCATGCAGAAATCGCCGTCTTGCGGGCTTGAACGAGTGAAGGTCTATCAGGATGAAGGCCGTCCTGCGCAGCGGGCTGGACGGGGGGTGTACGCTGCGGCGTTCTGTGCCCGGCGCCCGGATCTGCCGGTCGAGGAAGAGGGGCGTCTGCACGATCCGGTACTGCGGGAGAACTTCATTGCCCGGGTCTACACTTACGCCGACTGGCAATCACAACTGCGTCAGGGCCTGAGCCGAGGCGCGCTGACTCGCTTTCATGCGCGCTACAAGTACCTGCTCATGGCCCACAACCCACAGGCCTATCGCAGCCTCGGCCGCCTGCTTGGCAGCTTGAACCGTGACGATGATCCCGCGCACATCGGTAGCCAATACTTCAGCCAGCTGATGCAGGCGCTGCGTCGCTGCGCCAGCCGCGGCACCCACGGTAACGTGCTGCAGCACCTGAGCGGCTATCTGCGCAATGACCTGGATCGAGCCGACAAGGCTGAACTGCAACAGCTCATCGGCCAATACCAGAAAGGCGTGGTGCCACTGGTCGTGCCGTTGACCCTGCTCAAGCACCACTTGCGCAACCATCCCGATCCCTACCTCATGCAGCAGGCGTACCTGCAACCCCATCCGGAAAACCTTGGATTACGCAATGCCATCTGACGAACTGCTGCCCATCGGCGAGGTAGCGCGACTCACCGGCGTCAATCCGGTCACCTTGCGCGCGTGGGAGCGTCGCTACGGCCTTATCAAGCCCCAGCGCACTCCCAAGGGCCATCGCCTCTATTCCCAAGACCAGGTGCAAAGGGTCCAGGCCGCGTTGTGCTGGTTGGAGCGCGGCGCCGCAATCAGCCAGGTGCGCGAGCTGCTGGACGGCTCAACGAACACTCCGCCAACCCTCCAGGGCGAATGGGGTGAACGTATCGAGCAAATGATCACGGCAACTACACGCCTGGCCCAGCGCCCCTTGGACCAACTACTGAACCAGATGATGGCCCTCTACCCTGCCGTGACCGTCTGTGAACGCCTGCTCTTGCCGCTACTAGAGGCACTCACATCGCGCTGGCAAACCCATTTCGACGCCCGTCTCGAGCAGGTCTTTTTCCATACCTGGCTGCGCAGCAAGCTGGGCGCCCGTGTTTATCACGATGGCCAATCACTAACCGGCCCCTGCATACTGCTCGCCCGCACCGACGATACCCCCTTTGACACGGAGTTCTGGCTCTGCGCCTGGCTGCTGAGCAGCAATGGCCATCACCTGGAGATTCTCGAGTGGTCCGTCGAGCCTCGCCAGCTGCGCCTGGCCGTGGATCGACTGCGACCGCATACGCTGCTGCTGCATCTCGGGCGGCGTCCAGACCTGACCGCATTGGGGCGAGCACTTCGGGAAACCAACGTGAAGAAACTCCTGGGCGGTAGCACGGTCACTCTTCATGAAGCTGAGCTTCGTGCCCTGCCGCTGACCGACCTGTATCTGTTCGACAGCCCGCAAGCCGCCTTGCGCCGCTTCCAGCAACCCTGACCAATCGTGGACCCGTTCTCCATGCAACTGATCTGGCTACGCAGTGACCTGCGTATCGACGACAACACCGCCCTGGCGGCAGCCTGCCAGCGCGGCCCGACCATGGCCCTCTGGATCGCCAGCCCCGGGCAATGGCTGGCCCATGACGACGCGCCCTGCAAGGTCGACTTTTGGCTGCGCAACCTGCGGCTGCTGCGCCAGTCGCTGGAGGCGCTGAACATTCCACTGCTGGTTCGCCAGGTCTCCACTTGGGCGGATACGCCTCGATGCGTGCTCGAAGTCTGCCGCCAGCACGGCATCGAAGCCGTGCACTGGAATGACGAGTACGGTATCAACGAGGCGCAACGCGACGAGGCCACGCGTGAGTCATTGCAGCGAGCAGGGGTCGAGGCCACCGGCCATCTCGACCAGTTGTTGTTCCAGCCCGGAACTGTGCTGACCCGTAGTGGGCAGTATTTCCAGGTATTCAGCCAGTTCAAACGGGTCTGCCTCGAACACCTGCACCGTGCCCTGCCGCCCCTAGCCCCAACGGTACAGCGTCAAGAGGCCTTGGGGATCCGTAGTGACGCCATTCCCGAGCACATTGAAGGCTTCGAGAGTCCTACCCAAACCTTGCGCGATTGCTGGCCTGCGGGTGAGAAGGAAGCTCGCCAGCGGTTGCAGCGCTTCATCGACGAAATCGTCGAAGACTACGCGCAATTGCGCGACCTGCCCGCCAAGGCCGGAACCAGCCAGCTTTCGCCCTATCTCGCTGCGGGCGTGATCTCGCCACGCCAGTGCCTGCACGCGGTCCTGGCGAGCAACCGAGGCGAGTTCGACAGCGGCAGCGCGGGCGCTCAGACATGGGTCAACGAGCTGCTGTGGCGTGAGTTCTACAAGCACACACTGGTGGGTTACCCCCGCGTCTCGCGGCATCGCGCCTTTCGCCTCCACACCGAGGGATTGGCTTGGCGCGATGCGCCCGCCGATCTGCAAGCCTGGAAGGAGGGCCGCACGGGCTTTCCTATCGTCGATGCTGCCATGCGCCAGTTACTGGACACCGGTTGGATGCACAACCGCTTACGCATGATTGTCGCGATGTTCCTCAGCAAGAACCTGTTGATCGACTGGCGGCATGGCGAACGGCATTTCATGCGGCATCTGATAGACGGCGACTTAGCCGCCAATAATGGCGGGTGGCAATGGAGCGCATCGACCGGCACCGACGCCGTGCCGTATTTCCGGATATTCAACCCTGTTACTCAGTCACAACGCTTCGACCCCAATGGCGCGTTCATTCGTCGCTGGCTGCCCGAACTGCAAGCCAGGGACGACAAATCGATTCACTACCCAGTGATATCTGCCGATCTATTTGGTACAAATCTTTACGCCAACCCGATAGTCGATCTCGAAAGTAGTCGCCAACGCGCATTGGAAGCTTTCAAAAGCTTGTCCAGCTGGCAGGATCAGGGGCATAAACCATGACACGTCGATTCTGGATTACAGGAGCCGGCCACGGACTCGGCCTGGCCTTGGTGGAAGAGTTGCTCGCACAGGGACACACGGTGACCGCCAGTGGCAAGGATAGCCAGGAACTCCATACCCTGGGCCAAGGTTACGGCACACGCTTGTTGCGCCTTTCCGGCCCCTTGCAGGACGCCAGCCATCAGCTTCGAGCCCAATCGGATGCGCTGGATGCATTGATCATCAATGCTGGGACCTGCGATTACCTGCCAGACAGTCTGGCGGATAAAGATCTATTCGAGCAGATCGCCAGCAGCAACCTGCAAGCTACTCACCAGTGCCTGGCCGCGGCGCTGCCCTTGCTGGCCAAAGGCAAGAAGCCTCAGGTCATGGCCATCCTCAGCCGCTATTCGGCCCTGCAACTGTTCGAGCCGAACCAGCCGCTCACTGGCGGCAACAGCCTGCCGACCTGGTTGAATGAGCAGCGCGCCACCTTGCAAACGCTGGGTATCGATCTGACCGTCGTGGCGCCGCAGTTGCTGAAAAGCCCTGTGACCTCGGCACAGGCTGTACCTGAACCCTGGTCGGCGCAAAGTGCTGCGCAAGAGTTGCTGTCGCGCCTGGAGCAGCGCCAACCCCAGCTGGTGCTGGAAGTGCTCAAGCCCAGCGAACTGTGGCCACTGCCAGAGAACAGCTGACAGCGTGATTCAAGGCACGAAGCGCTGCACGCTGCCGGGCTGGTTCCACAGCAGCGGCAGCACCTGCTCCAAGCTGCCTGGCTCGCTACTGCTCCAGAACGCCGTCGCCTGCGCCGGTCCGTCGCTGAGGAGTTCACGAGCGCCCAGCAAGCGCTGCAGTTGTCGCGCCACGGCAGCACCGGTGTCAATGATCGCCACATCCGCCGGCACCATTTCCGCCAGCATGGGCCGCAAAAACGGATAGTGGGTGCAGCCCAGGATCAGCGTATCGCATCCAGCCGCCAGCAAAGGTTTCACGTAGCCCGACAACAATTGGCGCAACTGCTCGCTGACCAGGTCACCCGCCTCGATGCGCTCGACCAAACCCGGGCACGGCTGGGTAATCACTTGCACGTCATTGGCGAAGCGATCAAGCAAAGCGGCGAACTTGGCACTCTGCAGGGTGCCGGTGGTTGCCAGCACACCGACAACGCCGGAACGGGTCGCTGCCGCCGCCGGCTTGACCGCCGGCTCCATCCCCACCAACGGCCAGTCCGGGTACAGCTCACGCAGGTCGGCCACTGCCGCCACTGTGGCGGTGTTGCATGCCAACACCATGGCTTTGGCGCCTTGCTCGCGGAAGAATTCGGCAATGTGACGCAGGCGCCGACGGATGTAGTCCGGGGATTTTTCGCCATACGGCACATGGCCGCTGTCGGCGACATACAGCAACGACTCGCTGGGCAGCAGGCGCTGGATTTCGGCTAGTACCGACAAGCCGCCAACACCGGAGTCCATCACGCCAATAGGCGCCAAACGCTCAGCCATGACGGCTGGCGCACACGGCGCAGGCTGGGTCGCGCTTGACCCGCAGCTCGCGCATGCGCGTACTCAATGCATCAATCAGCAACAGGCGCCCCACCAATGGCTCGCCAAACCCTGCCAGCAACTTCAAGGCCTCCAGCGCCTGCAGGCTGCCGACCAAACCTACCAAAGGGCCAATCACCCCGGCCTCGCTGCAAGTCAGTTCGGCCTCGCTGCCATGACCATACAGGCAGTGGTAGCAAGGACTGGTGTCGCGACGGGTGTCGAACACCGACAACTGGCCCTCGAGGCGGATCGCCGCGCCGCTGACCAGCGGTTTGCCAGCGGCGACGCAGGCGGCGTTGACCGCCTCGCGGGTGCCGAAGTTGTCGGAGCAGTCCAGCACCACGTCCACCGCCGCCACGGCGACGGCCAGCGAATCCTCGTCCAGCGCCTGGCGATGGGTAACCAGGCTGACTTGCGGGTTGATCGCCTGCAACCTCCTGATCGCCGAATCGACCTTGCTCATGCCGACGCTGTCGCTGTCGTGGATCACCTGTCGCTGCAGGTTGGTCAAGTCGACGGTGTCGAAGTCGGCCAGATGTAGCTCACCGACACCCGCCGCCGCGAGGTACAGCGCCACCGGCGAGCCTAGCCCGCCCAGGCCGATGACCAGGGCCTTGCTGTGTTTCAGACGCAACTGACCGTCGATATCCACCTGCGACAACAAGATCTGCCGGCTGTAGCGCAAAAGCTCCTGGTCGCTCAACATGGCAGACGTCCCAGGCTGATGCGTTCATGGCCACCCAGGTCGACCCGGCTGACCACCTCGGTGAAGCCGCCGCTCACCAGCAATGCACGTACCGCGGCGGATTGATCATACCCATGCTCGAGCAGCAGCCAGCCACCAGGCAATAGGTGCCCTGGCGCCTGGGCCACGATCACGCGCAGATCGTCCAATCCGTCTTCACCGGCCACCAGTGCGCTACTGGGCTCGAAACGCACGTCACCGGCCACCAGATGCGGATCGGCGGCGCGGATATAGGGCGGGTTGCTGAGGATCAGGTCAAAGCGCTCACCGGCGAGGGCGTCGAACCAGTGGCTGACAAGCACCTGGACATTGCCCAGACCCAGGCGCTGGCGGTTGCGCTCGGCCAGGGCCACGGCCTCGTCGATACGGTCCACCGCCATCACCTGCCAACCAGGACACTCGCTGGCCAGGGCCAGGGCGATGGCCCCAGTACCGGTGCCCAGGTCGAGCACCCGGGCGGGCTTGGGCGAAACCAGCTCCAGGGCGGTCTCCACCAGCAGCTCGGTGTCCGGACGCGGGATCAGCGTGTGCGGTGCCACTTCCAGGTCCAACTTCCAGAACCCCTGCTGGCCGAGGATATAGGCCACCGGTTCACCGGCGCGACGGCGCTCGAGGTAGCCGGCGAAGGCGGCTGCCGCCTCGCTGCTGACGATGCGCTCGGGCCAGGTGTGCAGGTAGCTGCGCGACTTGCCCAGGGCCGCAGCCAGGAGCAACTCGGCGTCCAGCCGTTCGGTCGGTGAGTCCGGCAACTGTGCGTTGCGCAACAAGCTGGCGATGATGGTCATTTCAGTCCCCCAGGGCAGCCAGCTGATCGGCCTGGTATTCGGCCAGCAACGGTTCGATCACCGCGTCCACACCGCCGGCGAGAATATCATCGAGCGAATAAAGGGTGAGGTTGATGCGATGGTCGGTAACCCGTCCCTGTGGGTAATTGTAGGTGCGGATGCGCTCGGAGCGATCGCCCGAGCCGACCAGCAGCTTGCGCTCGCTGGCGATGGCGTTCTGCGCGGCGCTGGTCTGCATGTCGTTGAGCTTGGCCGACAGCCAGGACATGGCGCGGGCACGGTTCTTGTGCTGCGAACGTTCTTCCTGGCACTCGACCACAATGCCGGTGGGCAAGTGGGTGATACGGATCGCCGAATCGGTCTTGTTGACGTGCTGGCCGCCGGCACCGGATGCGCGGTAGGTGTCCACGCGCAGGTCGGCCGGGTTGATCTCGATCGCCACCTGCTCGTCGGGCTCGGGCAACACCGCCACGGTGCAGGCGGAGGTATGGATACGGCCTTGCGACTCGGTTTCCGGCACACGCTGCACACGGTGCGCGCCGGACTCGAACTTCAGCTTGCCGTAGACGCTATCCCCTTCGACCCGGGCGATGATTTCCTTGTAGCCACCGTGCTCGCCTTCGTTCTCGGAGAGGATCTCCAGGCGCCAGCCGCGCTTCTCGGCATAGCGCGAGTACATGCGGAACAGGTCGCCGGAGAAGATCGCCGCCTCGTCGCCACCGGTGCCGGCACGGATTTCCAGGAACACGTTGCGCCCGTCGTTGGGGTCCTTGGGCAGCAGCATGCGCTGCAGCTGCGACTCCAGGCCCACCAACAGCTCCTTGGCTTCACGCACTTCCTCCACCGCCATCTCGCGCAGATCGGGATCGGCGTCCTTGAGCAGCGCCTGGGCGCCTTCAAGGTCGTCCTGGACCTTGCGCCATTCTTTATAGGCCCCGATGACCGGTTCCACTTCGGCATATTCACGGGAATAGGCGCGAAAGCGCGTCTGGTCGGAAATGACTTCGGCATCACCGAGCAGCGCGGTGAGTTCCTCGAAGCGGTCCTGGAGCGTGTCCAGTTTGTTCAGCAGCGACGCTTTCATTGCGGGGATTTGTCCGTCGAGCCCTCGTCGAGGGCGAAGAGTTCCTGGGCCATGGCCAGCGCATCGAGGCGGCCTTCGGCGGAGAGCTTTTTCAGTTGTACGCTGGGTGCATGCAATAGCTTGTTGGTCAGACCCCGGGCCAGTTGCATGAGCACGTCCTCGGGGTTGCCGCCGTTGGCCAGCAGGCGCTGGGCCTTTTGCAGTTCCTCGTCGCGTAGGCGCTCGCTCTGTTGGCGATAGGCCTTGAGCACGTCCACCGCCGCCAGCTCACGCAGGCGCACCATGAAATCATCCGCGCCGGCCGAGACCAGCTCCTCGGCGGCCTGGGCGGCGCCCTGACGACTTTTGAGGTTTTCCGCGACCACTTCATGCAGGTCATCGACGGTATAGAGGTAGACGTCGTCCAGCTCGCCGACCTGCGGCTCGATGTCTCGCGGCACGGCGATGTCGACCATGAAGATCGGCTTGTGCCGGCGCTGTTTCAGCGCACTCTCCACCGCGCCCTTGCCCAGGATCGGCAATTGGCTGGCGGTGGAACTGATGACGATGTCGCTATTGGCCAGCTCCTGCGGGATGTCCGCCAGCAGCACCGCATGGGCACCGAACTGCTCGGCGAGGATACTGGCGCGCTCCAGGGTACGGTTGGCCACGACGATACGGCGCACGCCCTGCTCGTGCAGATGGCGGGCGACCAGGGTGATGGTCTCGCCGGCGCCAATCAGCAGCGCCTGGCTGCGGCCCAGGTCGGAGAAGATCTGTTTGGCCAGGCTCACTGCGGCAAACGCCACCGACACCGGGTTCTCGCCGATGGCGGTATCGGTGCGCACCTGCTTGGCGGCGCTGAAGGTGGCCTGGAACAGGCGCCCAAGCAACGGGCCGACGGTGCCGGCCTCGCGCGCCACGGCGTAGGCCGACTTCATCTGGCCGAGGATCTGCGGCTCACCGAGCACCAGCGAATCGAGGCCGGAGGCCACGCGCATCATATGCCGGACCGCGTCGTGCTCCTCGTGGACATAGGCACTGGCGCGCAGCTCGTCGAGGCTCAGCTGGTGATAGTCGGCCAGCCATTGCAGCACGGCATCGGCGGCAAGGTGGTCCTGTTCTATATAGAGTTCGCTACGGTTGCAGGTCGACAGGATCGCCGCTTCGCGGCTGGCGGTCAGTCGGCACAGCTGCTGCAGGGCATCGACCAGCTGCTCGGGCGTAAACGCCACGCGCTCGCGTACGTCTACCGAGGCAGTCTTATGGTTGATACCAAGGGCAAGAAAGGCCATGCAAGATCGCTGGTTGGGACGTGAAGCCGATAATTGTCCTACTTCGCAGGTTTTAGAACAACCACCGTTCGCTATTGTGCTAATGCGGCCAGGCTATCGGCTGTCCTGCCACCTCTATCTGCCTTTGGCTTTGGCTTTGGCTTTGGCTTTGGCTTTGGCTTTTTAGAGCGTGTGTATTGAAAGCTGTATGCGCATTCATTCGCTGCGGCGACTCACAGTCACCTTTCCGCCCTTACGGCGGGTTACTTTGGACGGCCAAAGTAACCAAAGCCGCCCGGCTCCATTCATCCGGCCCCTACGCTTCGCTCCGGGGTCCCCTCACTCCGGCCTTGCTCCCGGGAGGTCCGCGCTGAACGCCCCATCCTGGGGCGCAGCGCTTGACGGGCATCCATGCCCGTCACCTCCCTCCGCAAGACCTGCGTTCGGCCTCCTGAAGTCGCAATTGGCATTGCCTGAACTACCGCGCGCTTAGAAGCAAAAGCAAAAACAAAAACAAGGGCAAGGGGCAAGGGCAAGGGCAAGGGCAAGGGCAAGGGCAGGATGCCGTGGAGTGGTTGCGAACCACCGCTCCGGCTCATTGTCCCTATACTCCGAAGCACCGCTTCACACCACGACCTTCGCAGGTGGGTTTGCCATCGCGCTTGTGTCATCATGCTCCGACCGCCGGTTTAGCCTCTTTATAAGCCTCTATGAACAAATCCTACGCATTGCTGCTTGCCCTCGCCCTGCTTCAAGGCTGCCAGAGCCTGGCCCCGAAGACGGACGTCCAGACGCCCGCCGCCGACGCCGGCAAGAGCGCGGAAAAGCCCGTGGTGTACGGATCGTTCAAGCAGGACACCCTGTACAGCCTGCTGGTGGCGGAGCTGGCCGGCCAGCGCAACCGCTTCGACATCGCCCTGGCCAACTACGTCGACCAGGCCGAGAAGACCCAGGACCCGGCCGTCTCCGAACGCGCCTATCGTATCGCCGAGTACCTGGGCGCCGACGAACCGGCCCTGGACACCGCGCTGATCTGGGCCCGCAACGACCCGCAGAATCTCGACGCCCAGCGCGCCGCCGCCATCCAGCTAGCCCGTGCCGGACGCTACGACGACTCCATGACCTATATGGAAAAGGTGCTGCAAGGCCAGGGCGACACCCACTTCGACTTCCTCGCCCTGTCGGCCGCCGAGACCGACCAGCACACCCGCGACGGTTTGATGCAAAGCTTCGACCGCCTGCTGGTGAAATACCCCGACAACGGTCAGCTGGTATTCGGCAAGGCCCTGCTTCTCAACCAAGACGACAAGCCACAACAGGCCCTCGACCTGCTCGAGACCCACCCACCGCAGAATGGCGAGATTGCACCGATGTTGCTGCGCGCCCGCCTGTTGCAAGCCCTGGACCGCGGCCCCGAGGCCCTGCCACTGCTGCGTAGGGCGATTCGCGACAACCCTGAAGACAAGCGTCTGCGCCTGACCTACGCGCGCACCTTGGTCGAGCAGGACCGCATCAATGACGCCAAGGCCGAATTCGAGAGCCTGCTGCAGCAGTATCCGGAAGATGATGAGATCCGCTACTCGCTTGCCCTGGTATGCCTGGAAACCAAGCACTGGGACGAAGCCGAAGGCTACCTGCAGGAGCTTGTCGAACGGGACGCCAATGTCGACGCCGCCCACCTCAACCTCGGCCGCATCCGCGAAGAACGCAGCCAACCCGCCGCTGCCCTGCGCGAGTACGCCCTGGTCGGGCCCGGCCCAGACTACCTGCCGGCGCAACTGCGACAGGCCGATATCCTCATTGCCAACGGACGTAGCGCCGAAGCCTCGAAGCTGCTCGGCGAAGCCCGTGAGGCACAGCCGGACTACGCTATCCAACTGTACCTGATCGAAGCAGAAAGCCTGGGTAACAACGGCAAGGAGGCCCAGGCATCTCAAGTGCTGGAGCAGGCGATCAAACGTTACCCGGATGACCTCAACCTGCTCTATACCCGCGCCATGCTCGCAGAGAAGCACAACGACCTGGCACAGATGGAAAAAGACCTGCGCACCATCATCGCCCGCGAGCCGGAAAACGCCATGGCTCTCAACGCCCTGGGCTACACCCTGGCCGACCGCACCACCCGCTACGGCGAAGCCAAGGCGCTGATCGACAAAGCCCACCAGCTCACCCCGGACGACCCGGCCGTGCTCGACAGCCTGGGCTGGATCGCCTATCGCACGGGCAACCTCGAGGAAGCCGAGCGCCAGCTGCGCCTGGCCTTCGAACGCTTCCCCGATCATGAAGTCGCCGCCCACCTGGGCGAAGTCCTCTGGGCCAACGGCAAGCGCCGCGAAGCCCGCCAAGTCTGGGCCAAGGGCTTCGAAGCCCAGGCCGACAGCCCCATCCTGCGCAAGACCCTGTTGCGCCTGACCGGATCCGAGAGCCTGTAAACCATGCTTCTGCGTCATTGCATCACCTTCACCCTCATCGCCCTGCTCGCCGGCTGCGCTGGCTTCGGCAGCAAGGAAGCCGTACAGGGCCAGGGCAACCCGCAGCTGTGGCGCGAGCACAAGCAGCAGCTGGGCAGCCTCGACGGCTGGCAGATCAACGGCAAGGTCGGCATCCGCGCCCCGCGTGATTCGGGCAGCGGCACGCTGTTCTGGCTGCAACGCCAGGACTACTACGACATCCGCCTGGCCGGCCCCCTGGGCCGCGGCGCGGCACGCCTGACCGGGCGCCCCGGCGGCGTGGTGCTGGAAGTCGCCAACCAGGGCCGCTACGAGGCGGCCAACCCCGAGGCCCTGCTGGAAGAGCAACTGGGCTGGCGCCTGCCGGTGTCGCACCTGGTCTGGTGGGTGCGCGGACTGCCCGCCCCGGACAGCAAGAGCCAGCTGACCCTTGACGGCGACAGCCGCCTGGCCAGCCTCGCCCAGGACGGCTGGAAGGTCGAATACCTGAGCTATGTGGAGCAGAACGGCTACTGGCTGCCCGAGCGCCTGAAGCTGCACGGCGAGAACATCGACGTAACCCTGGTGGTCAAGGACTGGCAGCCACGCCAGCTGGGGCACTGATTCGATGCAAAAGCTGACACTGCCTGCGCCGGCCAAGCTCAACCTGTGGCTGCACATCACCGGGCGCCGCGCCGATGGTTATCACGAGCTGGAAACCGTGTTCCAGTTTCTCGAGCATGGCGACGAACTGAGCTTCGCCCTGCGCGAAGATGGCCAGATCTGCCTGCGCACGGAAATTGACGGCGTGCCCCACGACAGCAACCTGATCGTTCGCGCGGCGCGGATGCTGCAGACCCAGTCCGGTACCCAGCTCGGCGCCGACATCTGGCTAAACAAGGTACTGCCCATGGGAGGCGGTATCGGAGGCGGCAGCTCTGACGCGGCGACCACCCTGCTGGCACTTGCGCACTTGTGGCAACTGGACTGGGACGAAGACCGCCTGGCGACCCTGGGCCTTTCGCTCGGCGCCGATGTGCCGGTGTTCGTCCGTGGCCATGCTGCCTTTGCCCAGGGTGTCGGCGAGCAACTTACCCCGGTCGACCCCGCCGAACCCTGGTATGTCGTACTGGTACCGCAAGTGTCTGTCAGCACAGCGGAAATTTTTTCGCATCCAGAGTTGACACGTGATTCCCTCCCCCTTAAGATGCGCCCCGTTCCCGAGGGAAACAGTCGAAATGACTGCCAACCGGTGGTAGAGCAAGGTTACCCTGAAGTTCGCAATGCGTTGATTTCACTGGGTAAATTTACCGAAGCTCGAATGACCGGCACTGGAAGCTGTGTGTTTGGGGCCTTCCCAAGCAAAGCCGAAGCTGATAAAGTTCTGGCCCTTCTTTCAGAGACCCAAACAGGGTTTGTGGCGAAAGGAAGCAATGTTTCGATGTTGCATCGCAAGCTGCAAAGTCTGATCAAGAAGTCGAGTTCATAAGAATTCGCAGCAACAGATACAGGGGCGTCGCCAAGCGGTAAGGCAGCAGGTTTTGATCCTGCCATGCGTTGGTTCGAATCCAGCCGCCCCTGCCATTTCTTATACTCATCCAGGTTACCCTCAGCCTTCAGGTACTGCGCGTGTCCAAGATGATGGTCTTCACGGGGAATGCTAACCCCGATCTGGCTCGGCGTGTCGTACGTCAGCTGCATATTCCACTGGGTGATGTTTCTGTCGGTAAGTTCTCCGACGGCGAAATCAGTGCTGAAATCAACGAAAATGTCCGCGGTAAAGACGTCTTCATCATTCAGCCCACCTGTGCCCCAACCAACGACAATCTGATGGAACTGGTAGTGATGGCCGACGCCTTCCGCCGCTCCTCAGCGTCGCGAATCACCGCCGTGATTCCTTACTTCGGATACGCCCGCCAGGACCGCCGTCCGCGTTCGGCACGTGTAGCCATCAGCGCCAAAGTCGTCGCTGACATGCTCACTGTCGTAGGTATCGACCGTGTACTCACCGTCGACCTGCACGCTGACCAAATCCAGGGTTTCTTCGATATCCCCGTCGACAACATCTACGGCTCGCCCGTACTGGTCGACGACATCGAAGACCAGCGTTTCGAGAACCTGATGATCGTTTCCCCAGACATCGGTGGCGTGGTGCGTGCTCGCGCCGTCGCCAAGTCCCTGGGCGTCGATCTCGGGATCATCGACAAGCGCCGCGAAAAGGCTAACCACTCCGAGGTTATGCACATCATCGGCGACGTCGAAGGACGCACCTGCATCCTGGTAGACGACATGGTCGACACCGCCGGCACCCTGTGCCACGCGGCCAAGGCCCTGAAAGAACACGGTGCTGCCAAGGTTTACGCCTACTGCACGCACCCTGTCCTGTCGGGCCGCGCGATCGAGAACATCGAGAAGTCGGTACTGGACGAGCTGGTGGTGACCAACACCGT
Organism: Pseudomonas soli; assembly: GCF_021283165.2. Classification (NCBI taxonomy): domain Bacteria; kingdom Pseudomonadati; phylum Pseudomonadota; class Gammaproteobacteria; order Pseudomonadales; family Pseudomonadaceae; genus Pseudomonas; species Pseudomonas soli. The sequence continues at coordinate 816,871 of NZ_CP128543.1, read as the reverse complement.
TCCGCTGTCCGCCGCGGCTCAAGCCTGTGACCGTATCCGCCAGCTGGATATCGCACCGGTTGTCGCTGAAGCGGTACGCCGCATCAGCAACGAAGAATCGATCAGCGCGATGTTCCGCTAAGCGGAACACGTGTTGATATGAAGCGCCCCGCCCCAGCTTTCGTTGGGGCGGGGCTTTTTTGCCATCCCCGTTGGCGCTGGTCGCAAACGCCCTCGGGGGGCTATTTTGGAGAAGCAAAATGACTGATTTCATCCTGAACGCCCAAGCGCGTACTGACCTGGGGAAAGGTGCGAGCCGCCGCCTGCGTCACTCCGCCAACATCCCTGCCGTTGTCTACGGTGGCGATAAAGAAGCCCAGTCCCTGACCATCGTGGCCAAGGAAATCGCCAAGCTGTTCGAAAACGAAGCTGCCTTCAGCCACGTTATCGAACTGAACGTCGATGGCGCCAAGCAGAACGTCGTGGTCAAGGCCATGCAGCGTCACCCGGCCAAAGGCTTCATCATGCACGCCGACTTCGTTCGCGTCGTTGCTGGCCAGAAGCTGACCGCCAAGGTTCCGGTTCACTTCGTCGGCGAAGAAGCCCCGATCAAGAAAGGCGGCGAGATCTCCCACGTCGTTTCCGAGATCGAAGTTTCCTGCGAAGCCAAAGACCTGCCTGAGTTCATCGAAGTCGACCTGTCCAAGGCCGAAGTCGGCACCATCATCCACCTGTCGGACCTGAAAGCTCCGAAAGGCGTAGAGTTCGTCGCTCTGGCCCACGGTGATGACAAAGCTGTTGCCAACGTCCACGCCCCGCGCGTTGCCGCTGAAGCTGCTGAAGGCGCTGCCGAGTAATCCACTCGCACGCCGGCGTTGATCGGGTTACAGTGCCGCGCGCACCGTAACCCACCAACTCCAAGGAAGAGCCCCTGACGTGACCGCCATCCAGTTGATCGTCGGCCTGGGTAACCCCGGCCCCGAATACGAACAGACCCGGCATAACGCAGGGGCTCTTTTCGTTGAACGCCTCGCCAGCGCCCAGCGCGTCTCGCTGTCCGCTGACAAAAAGTATTTCGGCCTGACGGCTAAGTTCAGCCATCAAGGCAACGATGTTCGTTTGCTGATCCCCACCACCTACATGAACCGCAGCGGCCAGTCCGTGGCGGCTCTGGCGAATTTCTTCCGCATCAAGCCGGAAGCTATCCTGGTGGCGCACGACGAACTCGACCTGCCCCCCGGCGTCGCCAAGCTCAAGAGAGGCGGCGGCCATGGTGGGCACAACGGCCTGCGCGACATCATCGCGCAGCTCGGCAACCAGAACGACTTCCACCGCCTGCGGCTTGGCATCGGCCACCCGGGTGACGCCAAACTGGTCTCCAACTTCGTCCTGGGCCGCGCGCCGCGCGCCGAGCAGGAGAAGCTCGACGCCAGCATCGATTTTGCCCTCGGCGTGATGCCCGACGTGCTTGCCGGCGACTTCGCCAAGGCGATGCGCGAACTGCACAGCCAGAAGGCCTGACACTTTTAGATAGGGGAATACCCATGGGTTTCAATTGCGGCATCGTCGGCCTGCCCAACGTCGGCAAGTCCACCCTGTTCAACGCCCTGACCAAGTCCGGCATCGCGGCGGAGAACTTCCCCTTCTGCACCATCGAGCCGAACAGCGGCATCGTGCCGATGCCCGACGCACGCCTGGCCGCGCTGGCCGAGATCGTCAAGCCGAACCGCATCCTGCCGACCACCATGGAGTTCGTCGACATCGCCGGCCTGGTCGCTGGCGCCTCGAAAGGTGAAGGCCTGGGCAACAAGTTCCTCGCCAACATCCGCGAAACCGACGCCATCGCCCACGTGGTGCGCTGCTTCGAAGACGAGAACGTGATCCACGTTTCCAACAGCGTCGACCCCAAGCGCGACATCGAGATCATCGACCTCGAACTGATCTTCGCCGACCTCGACAGCTGCGAGAAGCAACTACAGAAGGTCGCCCGCAACGCCAAGGGCGGCGACAAGGATGCCCTGGCACAGAAGGCCATCCTGGAAAAACTGATCCCGCACTTCACCGAAGGCAAGCCAGCACGCAGCCTGATGAAGAACATGGCTGACGACGAAAAAGCCGTCATCCGCGGTTTCCACCTGCTGACCAGCAAGCCGGTGATGTACATCGCCAACGTTGCCGAAGATGGCTTCGACAACAACCCGCACCTGGACGTGGTCAAGGCCATCGCCGAGGAAGAAGGCGCGGTGGTCGTACCGGTGTGCAACAAGATCGAAGCCGAGATCGCCGAGCTCGACGACGGTGAGGAGAAGGACATGTTCCTCGAGGCCCTGGGCCTGGAAGAGCCTGGCCTGAACCGCGTGATCCGCGCCGGCTACGAGCTGCTCAACCTGCAGACCTACTTCACTGCCGGCGTGCAGGAAGTGCGTGCCTGGACCGTGCGCGTGGGCGCCACCGCGCCACAGGCGGCCGGCGTTATCCACACCGACTTCGAAAAAGGCTTCATCCGCGCCGAAGTGGTGGCCTATGACGACTTCATCCAGTTCAAGGGTGAGAGCGGTGCAAAAGAAGCCGGCAAATGGCGCCTTGAAGGCAAGGACTACATCGTCAAGGACGGCGACGTGATGCACTTCCGCTTCAACGTCTAAGCACAGCCCGGCGCCCTCCCATCGCGGGGCAAGCCCGCTCCCCACGTAATCTGTACTGGACGCGTGGGAGCAGGCTTGCCCCGCGATGCATTTGTGCCGGGAAAAGTTGAGCAGTTGCGTAACTGATTGCCAGCAGAGTTGCATTTAACGTCGCTCGGCACCGGTCCAGGCTAGTCGCCTTTCCGTGAACAGGCATGCTTCCATGACGCAAACAACCCAACGTCCCAAAGCCGTACCCACCGTTCAGGTGAACACCGAAGAAGTGATCGTCACCGAATGGCGCTTCGCCCCAGGTGCCGAGACTGGCCGGCACCTGCACGGCCATGACTACGTGGTGGTGCCGATGACCGATGGCACGTTGTTGCTGGAGACCCCGGAAGGCGAGAAGCTCGCCCCTCTGGAGGCGGGCCAGAGCTACTTTCGCAAGGCCGGTGTGGAGCACAACGTGGTCAATGCCAGCGATCACGAAGTGGTGTTCATCGAAACCGAGCTGAAGTGATGAACAAGCGCGCGCCTGCCCAGGTTGCGCGTGTACCCCAGCGGCCCTACACTCCCCCTGCTTGAACCGGGATAACCGAAGCACTGCCTCGAAACCCGATGGACCTGACCCTTGCCGGTCAACCGTCGGGACAAATGGGTCCGGACCTTGGCCGGCCTGTTTATCGGAGGCAACACAATGAGCCCGCGTATCTGGCTGCTGGCCCTGGCGACGTTCGTCACGGGCATGGCAGAAAACATCACGGTCGGCATCCTGCCGGCCCTGGCCGATGGCCTGCAAGTCCCGCTCGGTATTGCCGGGCAGCTGACCACGGTGTTCTCCCTGAGCTTCGCCCTCGCCGCGCCCTTCTCTCCCCTGCTGACCACACGCCTGCCCTTGCGCCGCCTGCTGTGCGCCACCCTGGCGATCTTTGCCCTGTGCAACCTTGCAGCAGCCCTGGCGCCTGGCTATACCGCGTTGCTGGTGGCGCGCATAGGCATGGCCGCGACCAGCGCCCTGACCTGCCTGACCTGCACTCTGATGGCCACGCGCATGGTGCCCGAGGCCCAGCGTGGCCGCGCCATCGGGGTGATCTTCATGGGCATCTGCAGCTCACTGGTGCTGGGGGTGCCGGCTGGGATGCTGCTGTGCGACGTGCTGGGCTGGCGTGGCGTCTTCACCGGGCTGAGCGTGCTGGCAATGGCGGTACTGCTGATGGCCTGGCAAGGGTTGCCGCAGCTGCAGAGCAGCGAACGCATCGCCCTGCGCAGCTATGTCCGCCATCTGCGCGACAGCCACCTGATGGCAGCCCAGGGCGTGTCGTTGCTGATGATTGCCGGGCACTTCACGGTCTTCGCCTACCTGGCCCCCTATGCCCACCAGGTCGCCGACATTCCGCTGCAATGGCTGGCGGCAGTGTTCGCCGCCTTCGGCATCGCCGGTGTTTCGGGCGGCTATGTCGGCGGCTGGATGGCGGACCGACTCGGCGCAGGCCGCTCCATCGCGCTGGCGCCGCTGCTCTATCTCGCCAGCTTGCTGGTACTGCCCTTGAGCGTGGGCACGCCATGGTGGTTCCTGGCGACCATGATGCTCTGGGGTGGGCTGAGCTGGACCACCTCACCGGTGGTGCAGAGCTACCTGGCGACCCGTGGCCCGGATACCTTCCCGGCTGGCATGAGCCTGAACATGTCGGCCATGCACCTCGGTGTCGGGCTGGGTTCGGCCATCGGCGGCGTGGTGATCACCGGGGCGACGCTGGCGGCCACCCCCTGGGCCGGCGCCGCGCTGACCGCCTTGGCGGCGGGCCTGGCATTCTGGTCGGCCCGCCCTCCTGCCGAGCCAGTTTTCAGCAAGCGCGAACCGGCGTAGCGGTCTGCTGCTCCTGCTCGAAGGCGTCGGCCAGGTAGTCGATCAGCTTGCGCACCGCGGGCATCAACCCGCGCCGGGAAGGGAACAGCGCCACCACCTCCCCTTCCCGTGGAGCCCAATCGTCGAGGACATGCACCAGCCGCCCGTCAGCCAGGTCGGCACGCACCGCCTCCTCGGGCAACAGCACCGCGCCCACACCGGCCAGGGCGGCCTCGCGCAGTACCGTGAGGTCGTCCGACACCACACGAGGGCGATGGCGCACGGCAGCCTCGGCGCCCGCAGGCCCGATCAGCATCCAGGTGGCGTCCTGCACATTGGCGCCCCAGTTCAGGCTCGGCAGGACCTGGAGCCCTTCCGGTGACACGGGCCGCCCGTGTTCGGCCAGCAGGCCCGGCGCAACCACCAGGCACTGACGGCTCGGGGCCAGGCGACGCATCACCAGCTCGCTGCTTTCCAGTGGCTGGTGCTGCACGCTCAGCACCAGGTCAAAGCCCTCGCCGATCACATCCACCCGGCGGTTGTAGCTCTTGACCAACAACTCGACCACCGGGCATTGCGCCATGAAGCGCGCCAGCATCGGCGCCAGACGCGAGTCGAGCAGCGCGGTGCTGCTGGCCAGGCGCACGATGCCACGGGGCTCGGCGCGGTTGCGCTCGACGGCATCCTCGGCGGCGACGGCCTGCTCGAGCATGCCCAGGCAATGGCGGTAATACTCCAGGCCCACCTCGGTAACCTGGAACTGCCGCGTGGAGCGCTGGATCAGGCGCACGCCCAGGCGCTCCTCGAGCTTGGCCACGCGCCGGCTGAGGCGTGACTTGGGCAGGCCAAGGATGCGCCCGGCGGGCGCGAAGCCGCCGTGCTCCACCACCTTGGCATAGAGATAAAGGTCGTTCAGGTCGAACATCGGCAACACTCGTCCACGGCTCACCGCTGCATCATCCGCCATTCTACAGGGATCGTCACAGGGGCCGTGGGCGTCACCAGGCCCGGGCCCCGGCAACGGGGCCCGGGTTGGCGGTCACTTGGCCAGCTTGCTGTAGCTGGTCATCAGGTTGCGGTAGTCGGGGATGTGGTTGGAGAACAGCGTGCCCAACCCTTCGATGTCGTTGCGCCAGTCACGGTGCAGCTCGCAGGCCACGCCGAACCAGGTCATCAGCTGGGCACCGGCGGCTTCCATGCGGCGCCAAGCCGAGTCGCGGGTCAATTCATTGAAGGTGCCGGAAGCGTCGGTGACCACGAACACCTCGAAGCCCTCCTCCAGCGCCGACAGCGCCGGGAAGGCCACGCACACCTCGGTGACCACGCCGGCGATGATCAGCTGCTTCTTGCCGGTGGCCTTCACCGCCTTGACGAAGTCCTCGTTGTCCCAGGCGTTGATGTTGCCGGGGCGGGCGACGTAGGGCGCCTCGGGGAACTGCTCCTTGAGCTCGGGCACCAGCGGGCCGTTGGGGCCGGTCTCGAAGCTGGTGGTGAGGATGGTCGGCAGCTTGAAGTACTTGGCCAGGTCGGCCAGCGCCAGCACGTTGTTCTTGAACCGGTCCGGGTCGATGTCGCGCACCAGCGACAGCAGCCCGGTCTGATGATCGACCAGCAGTACCGCGGCGTTGTTCTTGTCCAGACGCTTGTATTGGAATGCCATGGTGGATCTCCTTGCTTGGATGGGAAACAGCCAGGTTCAGTTGCGTTGCGAGTCCAGTTGCTCATGGCCGGTGACGACGGCCTGGGCCTTGGCGTAGCTCTCGATCAGCAGTTGATAGTGCGGGAATACAGCGCTGTAGGCCTCGGCCCACTGCGCGGCATCCGGACGGTTCCAGGTGCGCTGCACCTCGGAGCAGACGGCGGCGGTGTCCATTGGCACCACGCCGGCCTGGACCACCCGCGCCAAGGTCACTTCCTGGGCCATCTTGGAGTAGGTGCCTGACGCGTCGATGACAGCGAACACCTGGTAGCCGGCGGCCACCGCGCTGATGCTGGGAAAGGCCATGCACACGCTGGTGATGGTGCCGGCGATGATCAGTTGCTTGCGCCCGGTGGCCTTCACCGCAGCGACGAACTCGGGGTTGTCCCAGGCGTTGATCTCACCTTTGCGGGCCACGTATTGCGCGTGTGGCGCAGCCTCGTGGATTTCCGGGATCAACGGGCCGTTGGGGCCCTGGGGTACCGAGGCGGTGGTGATGACCGGGATCTTCGCCAGGCTGGCGACCTTGGCCAGGGTGATGGCATTGGCCCGCAGCTCGGTCATGGGCATGTCCTTGACCGTCTGGAACAGGCCGCTCTGGTGGTCGATCAGCAGCATCGCGACGTTGTCGGGGTCGATGCATGGCACCTGGCCTTCGAAGTTGGCGGCTTGCGAGAAATTGCTCATCGTTCTCTCCTCTTGGTGTGAGAACTGGCCATCCTGGCCGCTGCGGTCGGGCCGCGCCCCACACATCCACAGTGGGGACTATGAGAGTAGGCAACGCAGGCTGAACGAAGCGACCGTCAGTCGGCGGGCCGTGGAATATGCCCGTGCGGCCTGTGGCCAGGCGGGCGACAGGCCTAACGGTAGAGAGGAGAGTTGCGGGCCGGTAGGCCCATGGGTGAACCCTCAGAGTTGCGCTGGGGGAACGATGATGAAACGCCTGCCCCAATCACCGATCCGATGGATCGGTAATTTTCAGCAGCGCTACTCGGTCGATAACTTGGTCGGTTACTTGGTCGGTCAGTCCATTGGTTCACGATTTCCTGAACTGATTATTTGACCACAGCGATTCTTCCACCCGCCGGCCCCCACCAGAATCGCTTCACCAACAATCACAATAAACCGTGAGGCCACTCCCGTGGACCAGACACTCCAGGTACGGCAGGCCGCCGCCGACCTCGTCGCCGCCTTCGCCAACAACGACACCGCCCGCTACTTCGCCTGCTTCAGCGAAGACGCCACCTTCCTCTTCCACACCGTGCCGCAACCGCTGCTGTCGCGCCGTGCCTATGAAGAACTCTGGGCCAGCTGGCAGGCGGACGGTTTCGCTGTGCTCGGCTGCGAGTCAAGCAATGCCCAGGTGAGCCTGCAGGGCGAGGTGGCGATCTTCATGCACGACGTGACCACACGCCTGAACGTCGCCGGCGAGACCCTCGACCTGAATGAACGCGAGACCATCGTCTTCCGCCTGCACGGCGACCGCTGGCTGGCCTGTCACGAGCACCTGTCGGTCGTCTCGCCGGCCTGATCCTCTTTCAAGCGGCCCTGCCGCACTGCCATCGCACCCACAACAAGGCCGCCCGACGGCCGACAACATTCGCGCTGGAGCATCACCATGAGCCACTCGACCGGTATCGAGACCAATGGCGTCGAACAGATCCCCGACGATCAACGCGACGCCGCCCCGCTGGACCTGTTCCGCCTGATCTTCGGCGGTGCCAACACCTTCGCCACCGCCGTGCTGGGCAGCTTCCCGGTGCTGTTCGGGCTCTCGTTCCAGGCCGGGGTCTGGGCGATCCTGCTCGGCGTCGGCGTGGGCGCGCTGATCCTCGCGCCGATGGGCCTGTTCGGCGCGCTCAACGGCACCAACAACGCGGTGTCGTCCGGCGCGCACTTCGGTGTGCACGGGCGTATCGTCGGCTCGTTCCTGTCACTGCTGACCGCCGTCGCGTTCTTCTCGCTGTCGGTATGGAGCTCCGGCGATGCCCTGGTCGGCGGCGCCAAGCGCCTGGTCGGCCTGCCGGAAACCGACCTGACCCTGGGCCTGGCCTACGGCCTGTTCGCGATACTGGTGCTGGTGGTGTGCATCTTCGGCTTCCGCTTCATGCTGTGGGTCAACAAGATCGCGGTGTGGGCCTCGAGCCTGCTGTTCCTGCTGGGCATCTTCGCTTTTGCCGGGCCCTTCGATGCGGGCTACGCCGGCAGCGTCTACCTCGGCCAGGCCGGCTTCTGGGCGGCGTTCGTCGGCGCGGCGATCCTGGCCATGAGCAACCCGGTGTCGTTCGGCGCCTTCCTCGGCGACTGGTCGCGCTATATCCCGCGCCAAACGCCCAAGTCGCGCATCATGCTGGCGGTGATTCTCGCCCAGGCCGCCACGCTGATCCCGTTCCTGTTCGGCCTGTGCACCGCCACCCTGGTGGCCAGCCAGGCACCAGACTACATCGCCGCCAACAACTACGTCGGCGGCCTGCTGGCAATTTCGCCGGGCTGGTTCTTCCTGCCGGTGTGCCTGATCGCGGTGATCGGCGGCATGTCCACCGGCACCACGGCGCTGTACGGCACCGGCCTGGACATGTCCAGCGTGTTCCCGCGCCTGCTCAGCCGCGCCGCCGCCACATTGCTGATCGGCGTGCTGGCCATCGGCTTCATCTTCGTCGGCCGCTTCACCTTCAACCTGGTGCAGAGCGTGTCGACCTTCGCCGTGCTGATCATCACCTGCACAAGCCCCTGGATGGTGATCATGATCCTCGGCCTGATCACCCGCCGCGGCTTCTACCACGCCGACGACCTGCAAGTGTTCACCCGTGGCCAGCAAGGCGGCCACTACTGGTTCGAGCACGGCTGGAACTGGCGCGGCATGGGCGCGTGGATCCCCAGCGCGGTGGTTGGCCTGTGCTTCGTGAACCTGCCCGGACAGTTCGTCGGCCCGCTGGGCGAGCTCGCCGGCGGCATCGACCTGAGCCTGCCGGCGACCCTCGGCATCGCCGCCGTGCTGTACCTGATCCTGCTCAACCTGTTCCCTGAACCTGCTGGCGTGTATGGCCCCCGTGGCCCGCGCTGGGTGCGCTGCAAAAGCACGCCGGTAAAGCCTGTGACCACTGCCGAAATGGCCTGACTGGAATCCGACCATGACCACACCTCACTACATCGACGGCCGCTGGGTCGAAGGCCAGGGCAGCGACTGCATCGTTGTCCACAACCCGTCCGACGGCCAGCCGTTCGCCGAACTGATGGCCGCCAGCAGCGCCCAGGTCGACCAGGCCGTGGCCGCCGCGCGCCGTGCCCTGGCGCCTTGGAAGACGGTCAGCGCCACCGAGCGTGCCACCTACCTACGCGGTTTCGCCGAACAGCTGGGCCAGCGCCGCGACGAACTGATCGCGTTGCAGATGCGCAACAACGGCAAGCCTCGCCATGAGGCCGAGATCGACCTCGACGACGCCAGTGCAACCTTCGCCTACTACGCAGACCTGGCCGAGCAGTTACCGGCGAAAAACCGTGACGTGCCCCTGGCCGCGCCGGGCTTCACCGCCCGCACTCGCCTTGAGCCGGTGGGCGTGGTCGGTCTTATCGTGCCGTGGAACTTCCCGCTGGTGACCAGCGCCTGGAAGCTCGCCCCGGCCCTCGCGGCCGGCTGCACCGTGGTGCTCAAGCCCTCCGAAATCACCCCGTTGATCGAGCAGGCCTACGGCCAGATCGCCGAGGTGCTGGGCCTGCCGGCCGGCGTGCTGAACATCGTGGGCGGCAAGGCCGAGACCGGCGCTGCGCTGAGCGGCCACAACGGCCTGGACAAGCTATCGTTCACCGGCAGCAACGGCGTCGGCAGCCAAGTGATGCGCGCCGCCGCGGCCCAGTGCCGGCCGATAACGCTGGAGCTGGGCGGCAAGTCGGCCATCGTGGTGTTCGACGATTGCGATGTCGACCAGGCGGTGGAGTGGATCGTCGCCGGTATTACCTGGAACGCCGGGCAGATGTGCTCGGCCACCTCGCGCCTGCTGGTGCAGGAGGGCATCGCCGATGCCCTGCTGCCGCGCTTGCAGGCGGCGCTGGTGGCGTTGCGCGTGGGCAACCCGCTCACTGAAGAAGTGGACATGGGGCCGCTGACCAGCCAAGCGCAGTGGCTCAAGGTCGCCGGCTATTTCGCCACCGCCCGCGAAGAGGGCCTGAAGTGCCTGGCCGGCGGCACCGCGCTGGACCGCGACGGCTGGTTCGTCAGCCCGACGTTGTATGTGGATGTACCGGTAAGCAGTCGCCTGTGGGGCGAAGAAATCTTCGGCCCGGTGCTGTGCGCGCGGCGCTTCGGCAGCGAGGCCGAGGCCATCGCCCAAGCCAACGACAGCCGCTTCGGCTTGGTCGCCACCGTGTGCTCCGCCGACCTGGAACGCGCCGAGCGCGTGGCCGATGCGCTGGAGGTGGGGCATGTGTGGATCAACTCGGTGCAGGCGGTATTCGTCGAAACCTCGTGGGGCGGGACCAAGGGTAGCGGGATCGGGCGTGAGCTCGGGCCTTGGGGGCTTTCGGGGTATCAGTCGGTGAAGCATGTGACGCGGTGCTTGGGGTGATTTTTTAGGCGTCCCTTTTTAAAAAACGGGGAGGCAGGCAGGTGTTCGGCGAGTTTTTTCAACGCCTATCGGCGAACACCTGCCAGCCTTCACGCAATCGCATTCAAACCCCATCGCGGGGCAAGCCCGCTCCCACGCCGACATGTGCAACCAGTGGGAGCGGGCTGGCCCCGCGATTGGCCTTATGCCGGTTCGTCGGCCTGGCGCCCGTTCTCCTGCACCAGCACCATGCTCGCCGGCGACGACAGGGCGATGCCCTCTTCGCGCAAGCGCCCGAGAATGGTGAATAGCAGGTCGCTGCGCGTGCCCGATACCTGTCGAGGCGAAGCGACATAGCCGCTTACCCCGATGACCATGCCACTGCTGGTCAGGTCCTTGAAGGTAACCGAGGTGGCCGGCGCGTCGAGGATCGACTCGTGCTCCTTGTACGCCGCCAGCAACACCTCGCGCACTTTCGCAGGGTCGGTCTCCAGCGGCAGCGTCAGGGTGATGCCCACCACCCCCAGGGCATTGGCCATGGTCACGTTGCGTACGTTCTGCGAGATGAACTGCGAATTGGGCACGATCACCGTCGAGCGGTCAGACATCTGGATTTCCGTGGCGCGCACGTTGATCCGGCGAATATCACCCTCGACACCCGCCAGGCTCACCCAGTCACCCACCTTCACCGGGCGCTCGGTGAGCAGGATCAGGCCGGAGATGAAGTTCTGCACGATCTGCTGCAGGCCGAAACCGATACCCACCGACAGCGCACTGACTACCCATGTCAGGCTGGTCAGGTTGATGTGCAAGGTGGACATCACCAGCATGGCCAGGAACAGGAAGCCCAGGTAGCCGACCAGGGTCACCAGCGAGGCGCGCATGCCGGCGTCCATGTCGGTTTCCGGAAGCAGGCGTTCGCTCAGCCAGCGCTTGACCACGCGAATGGCGAACCAGCCACCGAGGAAGATCGCCACGGCCAGGAAGATGTCCTGGGGCACGATGTTCAGGTTGCCCAGCACCTTGCCACCGGTGCCGTCCCAGTCCGCCAGGCTCAGCAGCAGCTCGCCGGGGCTGGTGCCCGAAGGCATGAATATCAGCAACGCGGCGGCAAACAGCAGCAGTGTGCGGCCGATTCCCGCCAGCACCGTGCTGGCCTGGGCCTGGTGGCGTTGCTGCAGGCCCAGCGCCGAGGCCAGCGCCAGGCCACCAGGCTGACGCGGCGACAGCAGGGTTTCGCACAGGTCGCCGAACACGGTCACCAGCAGGTAGGCGCAGGTCACCACCACGCTGATCCACAACAGCTTGCCGGTGAGGAAATAGGCAAGTGTCAGATAGCCGGCGAGCAGGGGCAGCAGGATCGCCACCACCCACACCACGATTACAAACGGGATCAGTCCGGCCAGGCCTTTGGGACGCTCCAGGCCATGCTGACGACGGGCACGACGGTAGCGCAGCAGGGCCACGACGAACAGCAGCGAGACCACCAGCGTGGTCACGCCGTTGGTGGCCAACGTCAGCGCCAGGCTGGCACCGATCACGCTGTTGATGCGCTCCTGGGTCAGCAGCACCATCAGTGCCAGGGCCAGGACTTTGGGGAACCAGCCCAGCGCGCTGGCCACTTCGTCAGGGATCGGTGGCAGGCGCCAGGACGGGCGCTGCAGCAACAGCATGGCGCGGCCCAGGCCGGAGATGAAGGCACTGAAGATCACCAGCGCCAGGATATGGTTGGTCAGGCTGGCGACGTCGGTACCCAGGTCGGCGCTGCTCTCCAGGCCCCAACGCAGCAGCGACACCGAGCCGGAGATGGTGCCCAGAGTGGCCAGGCTCACGCTCAGGGCCAGGGCGCTGCGGCGCAGACGGCCTTCGGGTAGCCAGCGGATCATCGCATCGGCCAGCAGGCGCTCCAGCAGCCGCCGTACCAGGGTCCAGACCAGCACCGCCGCCACCAGCGCGGTGATGAACAACCAGCGGTTTTCGGCGCTGAGGGCGCTGGCCATGGCGTCCGAGACTTCGTCGCGCAGGTCGCGCAGGCGCGCCACGTCGTCGTCGGTGGGGCGGATCAGGCTCGACCAGAACGCCGGGCTCAACGGGCTGGCGGCGCGGCTGGTGATCTGCGAGTTGAACAGGCTGCGGCGCAGGTTGACGATCTGCGTGGACAGGTCACGGGCCGACTGGGTCAACGTGGTGGCGTCTTTCTGCTCAGCGACCACCTTGTTCTTTTCGTCAGTGAGCTGCTTGCGCTGCCGCGTCAGGCTCTCGGCCTCTTCGGCCATGGGCGGGCCGAGCACGTTGAGCTGGTCGTCCAGGCGCTGCACGTCGGCGGTGCGCTGGGTGGCCAGCGCATCGGCCTGGCGCTGCACCTGCAGGGCCGACTGGCGCAACTGCGCGAGTAGGTCATCGTTGGCGTTGCTGGTGACGCCCTGGCGGATCTGGTCGAGGCGTTCGCTCAACTCTTCCAGGCTGGCGTTCTCGTCCAGCACCTGCTGCTCGGCCACGGCCAGGCGCGATGCCGGCGTGGCCGGGGCAGCCCAGGCCGGGACGGCCAGGCACAACAGCAGGGCGAAAATCCCCGCATAGAATCGGTCAAGGCTGACACGCCTCATCGAATGTTCCTCTACGCAACTCGACAGGGCGTGAATTCTACTCGGTCCGCGCGCTCAGGAGAGTGCCGTCTCTCGGTCCAGCAACTGACGCTTGCGCTCGATGCCCCAGCGGTAGCCACTGAGGTCACCGTCACGGCGCACCACCCGGTGACAGGGAATGGCCACGGCGATCGCGTTGGCCGCGCAGGCCTGGGCCACCGCCCGCACGGCCTTGGGCGCGCCGATGCGCTCGGCGATGTCGGTGTAGCTGACCGTGGTCCCGGGCGGCACCTCGCGCAGCGCCTGCCAGACCCGCTCCTGGAACGCCGTGCCCTGCACATCCAGGGGTAACGCCAGGCCCAGCGCCGGCGCCTCGACAAAGCCGATCACCTCGGCCACCAGCCGCTCGAAGGCGTCATCGCCGCCGATCAGCCGGGCCTTGGGGAACTTGTCCTGCAGGTCCTTGAGCAAGGGCTCGGGCTCGTCACCCAGCAGGATCGCGCAGATGCCCCGCTCGCTCTGGGCCACCAGGATCGCCCCCAGCGAGCACTGGGCCACGGCAAAATGGATGGTGGCACCCTGGCCGCCGGCACGGTACTCCCGCGGGCGCATGCCCAGCCGCTCGGCGGCGCTCTCGTAGAACCGGCTGTTGGAGTTGTAGCCCGCGTCGTAGATGGCCTCGGTGACGCTGTCGGCGGCATCCAGGCGCTGGCGCAGACGTTGGGCGCGGAAGGCCGAGGCGTAGGCCTTGGGGGTCAGGCCGGTCTCGGCCTTGAACAGGCGATGCAGATGGAAGGGGCTGACGTTCAGCTCGCTGCCGAGCTGGTCGAGGTTGGGCGCGGTTTCACGGGCCTCGATCAGGCGGCAGGCGCGGGCCACCAGGTCAGTGCGCCGGCTGCCCTGCCCGGCCTTGCAGCGTTTGCAGGCGCGGTAGCCAGCTGCCTCGGCCTGGCCGGGGTCGGCAAAGAACTCGACATTTTCGCGCTTGGCCAGGCGCGACTTGCAGGCGGGCTGGCAGTAGACGCCGGTGGTGCGCACGGCGTAGACAAAGTGGCCGGTCGCGGCGGTGTCGCGGGACTGCACGGCGTGCCAGCGTTCAGCGTCGGTGGTGTAGGTGGTCGGGGCGGGGGTCATGGCGCCTCTCCTTGGTTCGATGCGCTGAGCTTGACGGCTTGGCCGAAAGTGAACACTCCGAATCTTGCGTTATCTTTAACGGGCCAATCACGGGTCAAGCCCGCCACAGGTACCAGGCCGCCACGGTGCGATAGGGGCTCCACGCCCCGCCCAATACCCGCATTTGCGCGGGCGTCGGCGCCTTGTCCAGGCCCTTCATGCGTCGATACCCCTCACGCACGCCAAAATCATCCACCGGCAGGATATCCGATCGCTCCAGGCTATAGATCAACAGCATCTCCACCGTCCAACGCCCGACTCCTCGCAGCGCCACCAGGCGTTCGACCAGTGCGGCATCCGACATATGCAGCGCCTCTTCCCGGCTGGGCACCACACCCTCCACACGCGCCTGGGCGATCCCGTGAACCGTGGCGATCTTGCTAGCGGAGAGCCCACAGGCGCGCATCGCCTCCGGCGTCACCGCCAGCAACTGTCTGGGCGAGGGAAACGCTCCATCCGGGAACAACGCCAGCAACCGCCCGAGGATCGCCTCGGCCGCCCGCGCATGCAACTGCTGGTAGGCAATGGCCCGCACCAGCGCCTCGTAGGGCTCACGACCGGGGGTCGCCCGATGCAGGCAGGGCCCCACGGCGGCAATATGCCGCGCCCAGTCCGCATCCTGCTCGGCCAGCCAGGCAGCGGCAGCCTCAAAGGCCTGCGGGGAAAGGTCTGCAAGGATCATTGTTGGCGTTCCCATGGACACAGCCTCCCAGCCTAGCCCAACCGTTCATCGGTGAAACGCTCAATCTTGCGCATCTAATCGCTGGCATACCATTGATCCGCCCGTGGCGCCCCGCATAGAATTGAGAACTATTAACAATCACATTATCCGCGCAGGCTCTCCAGACGATGCAGATCGAAGACACGCTGAAACCGGCCGAGGTCGATCTGCTCTATCAGGCCCATCACCGCTGGCTGCGCGGCTGGCTCGGCGCCCGGGTGGGTTGCCGGGAGAACGCCGCGGACCTGGCCCAGGACACCTTCGTGCGCCTGCTCAAGGCGCGCCAGGCCTCGCCACTCAAAGAGCCGCGCGCCTATCTGAGCAGCATCGCCCGTGGCCTGATGATCGACCAGTTCCGCCGTCGCGCCCTGGAAAATGCCTACCTGGAAAGCCTGGCCAACCTGCCGGAACAAGAGGCGCCCAGCGAGGAGCAACGCCTGTTGATCCTCGACACCCTCGAGCGCCTCGACCTTGCCCTGCAACGCCTCAAGCCCCGGGCCCGACAGGCCTTCCTGCTGGCCCAGCTCGACGGCCTCAGCCTGACGCAGATCGCCCAGCGCCTGGACGTTTCCCGGGCCACGGTGGAACGCGACCTGGCCAAGGCCCTAGGCGTCTGCTACCGGATGCGCTATGCCGACGCCTGACCAGTCACCGACCCAGGCCCAGGTCGACCAGGCCATCGAATGGCTGGTCAAACTGCGCTACGACAGCCCCGGCCCACGCACCGAACAGCAGTTCCAGCGCTGGCTGGCCAGCCACCCGCAGCATGCCCAGGCCTGGCAGCGGGTCAGCAGCCTCGGTGACGAACTGGCCAGCCTGCCCTCCGAGTTGAGTCGGCAGACCCTCGCCGGTACCGAGCGCCGACGCATGAGCCGGCGCGACCATCTCAAGCTGCTGTCAGTATTGGCCCTTGGCGGAGGCGCTGGCTGGGCGGCACGTGAACCGCTGGGCCTGTCGGCCTGGATGGCCGACAGCCGCACCGCCACCGGCGAGCGCCGTGAACTGCTCGGCAGCGACGGCAGCCTGATCCACCTGAACACCGCCAGTGCCATCGACCTGCGCTACAGCGCCGACCAGCGCCGGCTGACCCTGCTCCGTGGTGAAATCAGCCTGGACAGCAACGTCAACGACAACCGCCCGTTCAGCATCGACACCCCGGTTGGCACCCTCGGCACCCAGGGCGGCCAGCTGCTGCTGCGCGAGAACGCCCAGGGCCTGCTGCTGGCCGTGCGCCGAGGCGAGGTGACGTTGTTCCCCGCCTCCAGCGCCGCGCATTCGGTCAAGCCTGGCGAGGTGCTGCAGGTGTTCGCCCAAGGCGACTATCGGCCTGCCACCGTGCATGGCGACCCCTGGGCCTGGACCGACGGCGTGCTCAGCGTGCAGCAGATGCCCCTGGGCGAGTTCATCGACGAGCTGTCGCGCTACCGCCCCGGCGTGTTGCGCTGCGCGCCGGAGGTGGCCGGGCTGAAGATCTCCGGCACCTACCAGCTGGCCGACACCGACCAGGTCCTGCTGCTGGTCGCCCGTAGCCTGCCGGTGCGCGTCGACTACCGCACACGCTATTGGGTGAGCATCGGCGCCGCCTGAACAATTGATGAAAATAAATGAGGTGGAATCTCATTCTCGTCCGGCCTGAAGGAAAACAAGCCCGAACAGTGGTCTGACAACCTTCAGGAGCGCTTCATGATTCGCCCGTGTTCCCCTCGCAACGCCACCCTGCGCCATGCCATCCACGCTGCCGCCCTCGGCCTGGGCATGGCCTGCGCAGGCGTGCTGCCGACAGTCGCCGTCGCCGCGCCCGCCAGCCAGAGCCAGCAGCGCGACTGGAACATCCCGGCCGGCCCGTTGGCCGCCGCGCTGGACCAGCTGGCGCGCCAGGGGGGGCTGAACCTGTCGTTCGACGCCGGCAGCCTGCAGGGCAAGACCACCCAAGGCGTGCAGGGCCGGCATGACAGCGCGCAGGCGTTGCAGATCCTGCTGCGGGGCAGCGATGTGCAGGTCCAGCAGGAAAGCGAAAAGAGCTTCCTGCTGATACCCGCCCTGGAGATAGGCGATGCCCTGCAACTGGGCGCCACCAGCATCTCCAGCAACCGCCTGGGCGAGACCACCGAGCACAGCGGCTCCTACACCACTGGGGCGGTCACCATCGGCAAGACGCCGCAAAGCATCCGCCACACGCCGCAATCGGTGACCGTGGTCACCCGCCAGCGCATCGACGACCAGAACATCACCAACCTCACCAACCTGCTCGAGCAGACCCCAGGCGTGGTGGTCAACCTGACCGACAGTGAGCGGGTGCAGTACTACTCGCGCGGCTACCAGATCGATGCCATCCAGTACGACGGCGCCACCGTGGTGCAGAGCAGTGGCGGTGGTTCGTTCATCCAGAGCGATTCGGCAATCCTCGACCGCGCCGAGATCCTGCGCGGCGCCACCGGCATGCTGCGCGGCGCCGGCAACCCCTCCGGCACCGTCAACCTGGTGCGCAAGCGCCCCACCTATGAGTTCCAGGGCGAAGGCAGCGTCACCCTCGGCACCTGGGATGCCCAGCGCTACGTCGCCGACCTTTCCGGCCCCTTGACCGAGACTGGCAACGTGCGTGGCCGGGTGATCGCGGTGCATGACGAGAAGGACCACTTCCAGCAATCGCGCCAGGAGCGCAAGGATGTGCTGTACGGGGTCATGGCCTTCGATCTCGACGACAGCACCACCCTGACCACTGGCCTCGAGTGGACCCAGCTCGACGCCACCGGCGCCTGGGGCAACCTGCCGGCCGACTACGACGGCTCGCCACTGCCGTTCGGCCGCAGCACCTACCTGGGCGCCGACTGGAACCGCTGGAACCGCAGCAACCTGCAGACCTTCGCCGAGCTCGAGCATCGCTTCGACAATGACTGGACGCTCAAGCTGATGGCCCAGCGCACCCACTTCGAGCTGGACGACAACGGCTTCAAGCAGACCTACTTCAGCCGTGCCACCGGCACCGCCAACCCGACCCGCAACCCTTACCTGATGAGCTACCAGGTCACCGAAGGCGATGGCGGCGAGAGCCTGCAGAACAACCTCAGTGCCACCCTCAACGGCCCGTTCGACCTGCTCGGTCGCAGCCACGAGCTGATGCTGGGCGTCGAACGCATCCGCAACGACTCCTACGCCTCGGCCACCAACAATGTGCAATCGGGCGTGTTCGACATCCGCACCTGGGACCCGAAGACCAGCCTGGCCAACCCGAGCATCGACATCACCGCCCACCCGGTACGCACCCGCACCACCCAGGAAGGTGCCTATGCCACGTGGCGCATCTCCCTGGCCGATCCGCTCACCGCGATCATCGGCGCCCGCGCCAACTGGTATGACTACGAGCAGGAAAACAACACCAAGGCCAACGGCAAGTTCAGCGTCGACAACGAGATCGTGCCCTACGCCGCGCTGATCTACGACCTCAACGAGAACTTCAGCACCTACGCCAGCTACACCGAGATCTTCAACCCGCAGACCAACACCGATGCCGCCGGCTCCGTGCTCGAGCCGGTCACCGGCGAAGCCTACGAGACCGGGATCAAGGGCGAGTTCTACGAGGGCCGGCTGAACACCTCGCTGGCGTTCTTCCGCATCTACCAGGTCGGCAACGCACTGGACGACCTCAGCGGGCCTAACCCGTGCCTGCCCAACTACACCAGCGGCTATTGCAAGGTCGCCGCGGGCAAGAACCGCAGCCAGGGCTTCGAGCTGGAGATTTCCGGCGAAGTGCTGCCGGGCTGGAACGTGACCGGCGGCTACACCTACAACACCACCGAATACCTCAAGGACACCACCGGCAACAACGGCAACCCGATCCGCACCACCGACCCCAAGCGCATGCTGCGCCTGTTCACCAGCTATCGCCTGCCGGGCGAGCTGCAGGCCTGGACCGTGGGCGGCGGCGTGCAGGCGCAGAGCGCCATCTACAACCGCAGCGGCACAGCCGAAGCTTCGCAGTCGGGGTATGCGGTGTACAACGCGATGGTGAACTACCGCTTCAACGACAACTATTCGTTGCAGTTGAACGCCAACAACCTGTTCGACAAGAAGTACTACCGCCAGGTGGCGCCGACGCCGACCGGGTACTACTGGGGCGATCCGCGCAATGTGTCGGTGACCTTGCGCGGAACCTTCTGACCTGCCGTTCGATGGCTGGGGGTCAGTCCGCCACCGCCTGAAGCTTGCCTGCCCGGCGATAGGCCTGGCGGGCGAAGCACACGAACAGCCCCGCCATCAGCGCCAGCGCCATGGGCAGGCCATGGGGCGCCACGTCCATCGCCGCGCCGCTGACCAGCGGCCCGACCAGGCTGCCGACGCCCCACAGCAAGCCGACGCTGGCGTTCGCCGTGACCAGGTCCTGGCCTTTGAAGCGCTGCCCGATCAGTACCAGCGCCAAGGTATAGATGCCCCCCGCCACCGCGCCGAGCACCACCAGCAGCGGCCACAGCAGCCAGGTCATCTGCAGCAGCCAGGGCAAGGCGATGCCGATCATCATTGCCACCAACCCGCATACCAGGTGCAGCCCGGTACGCTCGACCCGGTCGGCGAGCCAGCCCAGCGGCAGTTGGAAGAGCATGTCGCCGGCGAACACCACGGTCACCATCAGCGCCGCCACGCCCACGGCGAAACCATGGCTGGTGGCGTACACCGGCAGCAGCGACAGCACCACGGCATCGAAGAACGAGAAGAACAGCACCGCCACGCACAAGGCCGGGGCCACACGGAAGAAACCGGCCAGGCCGAAGCTCTTGGCGTCTTCCTCATGCTCGACATGATCGTTGGGCACGGTGAACAGGATGCACAGCAAGGCCAGGCCATAGCAGAGGGTGACCACGCCGGTCAGCCATGGGCTATTGGCGCCCAACAGCGCCAGCAGCGCCGGGCCGAGCACCTGGAAGCCGGTGAAGCTGGTGGCGTACAGCGCCATGATCTTGCCGCGGTTGTGCTCGGGGCACAGCTCGTTGACCCACGACTCGCCGAGGATGATCGCGATGCCCATGCCAATACCGAGCCCCAGGCGCAGCAGCGCCAGCCACAGCATCGAGTCGAAGGCCCACTCGAGCAAGGCGATGCTAAGGGTGCACAGGCTGAAGCTCAGCAAGTAGATGACGCGGCGGGTCAGGTGCCGGCAACAAGCGTCGACCATGAACGCCGAGAGCATCATGCCCGCCGCCGGGATCGCCGAGATGATGCCGATCTCCAGCGTCCCCGCCCCCGCCTCGTGCAGACGCAACGACACCAGCGGCAGGCTCGCCCCGAGGCTGAAACCGACCACCGACACGGCGAACAACAGGCCCGCCAGCAAACGCATGTTCATGTACCACTCCTTGCAAGCCGGCGCACAGGGGCTCTGGCCCTGGCCGACTGGAAAATCCGCTGAAAGATGTTCGAACGCAGACGCCCGCCGTCACGCCGGGAAGGCGCGCTACGCAGGGGCGCGGATCAGTTCAGGGCAAGGTGTGGCGAGAAGGTGAAGGCGAACAGCACGCTGCGTCGACGCTTGAGCACCGTGTCGCTCGGCCACGCGCGGCGCGCTGTCGGGGCGACAGGCTGGCGGTGTGGGCGAAGACTACGGGTACGGCGCATTGCATCGGCTACGCAGGATATTGAGGAGGCGGCACTCTAGGCCAAGGTGATCCGGACCGTCAATCGCCACAGTGGCTTCGCCCTCTCTGTGGACGCCGCCGCGCTACAACGCCCGCTCCTCTCAGTGCTTGCCGGTGGAAGGCAAGAACACCGCCAGCAACCCGAACAATGGCAGGAACGAGCAAACCCCGTACACATACTCGATCCCACGCAGGTCGGCCACATACCCCAGCAGCGCCGCGCCGATCCCGCCAAACCCGAACATCAACCCGAAGAAGATCCCGGCGATCATCCCCACATTGCCCGGCACCAGTTCCTGGGCATACACCACGATGGCCGAGAACGCCGAAGCCAGGACAAAACCGATCACCACGCTGAGCACGGTGGTCCAGAACAGGTCGGCATAGGGCAGCGCCAGGGTGAACGGCGCCACGCCGAGGATCGAGAACCAGATCACCGCCTTGCGCCCGATGCGGTCACCTATGGGCCCGCCAAAGAAGGTGCCCGCCGCCACCGCGCCAAGGAACAGGAACAGATGCAGCTGCGAACTGGCCACCGACAGCTGGAACTTCTCGATCAAGTAGAAGGTGAAGTAGCTGGTGAAGCTGGCCATGTAGAAGTACTTGGAAAACACCAGCAGGCCCAGCACCACCAAGGCCATGATCACCCGCTGGCGCGAGATGCCGTGGGTGGCCTGCACCGCCTTGCGCGCCTTGGCCTGGTTCAGGTGCTCCTTGTACCAGCGGCGCAGCATCAAGGTCACGGCAAAGAAGAACAGCCCGGCCACGCCGAACCAGGCCACGTGGGTCTGGCCGAAGGGAATGACGATTGCCGCCGCCAACAACGGGCCAAGGGCGGAGCCTGCGTTGCCGCCGACCTGGAAGCTCGACTGGGCCAGGCCGAAGCGCCCGCCCGAGGCCAGCCGGGCGATGCGCGAGGTCTCCGGGTGGAAGGTTGAGGAGCCAATGCCCACCAACGCCGAGGCCAGCAGGATCATCGGGAAGCTGCCAACGAAGGCCAGCATCACGATCCCCACCAGGGTGCACAGGGTGCCCAGCGGCAACAGGTTCGGCGTGGGCCGCTTGTCGGTGAAGAAGCCCACCCACGGCTGCAATAACGAGGCAGTGATCTGGAAGGTCAGGGTGATCAGGCCGATCTGGGCGAAGCTCAGGTTGTAGTTGGCCTTGAGCATCGGGTAGATCGCCGGCAGCACGGCCTGGATCAGGTCGTTGATCAGGTGCGCCAGGGCACAGAAACCAATGATGCTCATCACCAGCGGCGTGGCCGGGTTTGCCGGGCTGCTCGCGCTGGAAGTCGGGGTGCTGCTGATGGCCATGGGCTGGATGTCCGTCTGCGGGTTGGGATCCGATTATCGTGAAACAAATAGATACGAAGCTACCTTTTTATTTGCGCGAGCCTTCCATCCGACACGTACTTGTAAATAATTCTCAATATATTTAGCATCCTTTCTCCTCTTCCCTGTGAACGCTGGGCGAAACCGCCCGCCCCCTGCGAGCAGACCGATCCCATGAGCCCGATGCCCGCCTTGCAGCCCACGCCCGACCCCGAGCAAGAAGCCCTGGACTGGTTCTCGCGCCTGCGCCAACCCGGCTGCGACGAGGCCCTGCGCCAGGCATTCGCCAGCTGGTGCCAAGACCCGCTCAACGCCAGGGCCTATGCCCAGCTCGAAGCTTACTGGCAGCAGTTGCAGGTGCCGGCGGCCCGGCCCCGACCACGGGTCGCCAAGGTACGCCGCAACCGTGCCGGGCTGTGCCTGGCGCTGCTGTTCCTGATGCTGGTGGCGGCACTGGCCTGGCTCTACTGGCCACTGATGCAGCGCCTGGGCAGCGAATTGCACACCGACAGCGGCGAACGCCGCAGCGTGCGCCTGGCCGATGGCTCGACCCTGCACCTGGACAGCGCCAGCGCGATGAATGTCGACCTGCGTGGCCGCACCCGCCAACTGCATCTGGTGCAGGGCCAGGTCTATCTAGAGGTGATGCTCGATGGCCGGGCCATGGAGGTGCAGGTCGATGACACCCGGATCCAGGTGTTCGGCACCCGCCTGCAGATCGCCCGCCATGCCGACCACGACGAACTGGTGGTGCTCAGCGGCAAGGCCGCGGTCCTGCAGGGGGGCGACCAGCGCCTGGTGAATGCCGGTGAACGGGTGACGTTCAGCGAGAGCCGTATCAATTCGGTCGAAAAGATCGATGCCAGATTGGCCGATGCCTGGCGCAACGGCCAATTGAAGGCCAGGAACCTGCCGTTGAGCGAAGTGCTGGAGCGCCTGGCCGATTACCGTGGCCAGCGTGTCTGGATGATGAACGAGCAAGCAGCCTATCAGCGGATCAGCGGTGACTTCGACCTCGACCACCCGGCGCAGAGCCTCGAGCGCCTGGCCGCCGATCAGCAATTGCGCCTGCACAACCTGCTCGGCCACTGGCTGATCGTGCGTTGAGGCGCCCTTCCGGGCTAAGCGTTTGAAAGGTTGGAAATTTTTTTTGAAAACGTTGTTGACAGGATCGCGATTCGAGCTAATAATGCGCGCCAAGTTGGCTACATAGCTCAGTTGGTTAGAGCATAGCATTCATAATGCTGGGGTCCGGGGTTCAAGTCCCTGTGTAGCCACCACCTTCTAAAAGGGCTTATCGAAAGATAAGCCCTTTTTCTTTGCCCGCGAAAACGTTACTTCACTCCCGCCACCACCACGGCCAGCCCCAGGCCGATCAAGGCCACCCCGATTACCCGGTCAACCGTGCGCTGGCGCTCGATCATCGCCGCCCGCAGTCGCGCACTGGAAAAGAACACCGCCACCAGGCTGAACCACACCCAATGGGCAAACGACATGAACGCGCCATAGGCGAAGTCCAGCGCCAGCGGGCTGCCCGGCCGCACTACCTGGGTATAGGCGCTGACCACGAACAGCATGGTCTTGGGATTCAGCGCATTGGTCAGAAAGCCCGTGCGCAACGCGCTCGCCACGCTGGAAGCGCCTTGCGCCAGGCCGTCGAGGCTGATGCGCGTGGTGTTGGTCAGCGATTTATAGCCCAGGTACACCAGGTAGCCCGCCCCCACTACCTTCATGGCCAGGAACAGGGTCGGGGTCTGGCTGATGATCACGGCGATGCCGAGCACGGTGTACAGCACATGCACTTGCACGCCCAGGGCGATGCCTGCCGCGGCAGCGAGGCCAGCTTTGCGGCCTTGTGCGTAACTGCTGCGGGTGACCATGGCGAAGTCGGCGCCAGGACTGATGACAGCCAGAATGGTGAACAGGGCTACGGCGATGAGTTCGTTCACGAACAGGGATCCTCGATGAAAATTCACGGAAGATGGGATTATCCTGTTGCCTTGAACGAGTAAAAATCGATTTATAGTCTGGCTAATCTGCTAGTTTTACTCACCTATTCGCATTGAATCGACTGGCCTATCGCGGGGCAGGCCCGCTCCCACGAGCGCAGCCTCAGCATGCGTGGGAGCGGGCTTGCCCCGCGATAAAGCCGGAACAGGCCAGCACATGAAACTGCCTCCCCTTACCGCCTTTCGCTACTTCGACATCGCCGCCCGCACTGAAAGCTTCGTGCGCGCCGCCGAGCACCTGCATGTCACCCACGGCGCCGTCAGCCGCCAGGTGCGCCTGCTCGAGGAAAGCCTCGGCGTGGCACTGTTCGAACGGCGCAACCGGGCAATCTTTCTCACCCCCGCCGGTCGCGAGTTGCACAGCACCACCCAGTCGATCTTCGAGCAATTGGAGGGCGCCGTGCAGCGCCTGCAACAGCAGCCAGAAGACAACGTACTGGTGGTCTCCTGCGAGCCGACCATCGCCATGCGCTGGCTGATCCCGCGCCTGCCGCGCTTTCACGCCGCACACCCCGACCTGCAACTGCACCTGGTGGCGGCCGGCGGGCCGGTGGACTTCGCCCGTGGCGGCATCGACCTGGCACTGCGCCGCGATGACTTCCATTGGGACCGCCAGTTGCACAGCCTGAAGATCTGCGATGAGTGGATCGGCCCGGTCGCAAGGCCAGACTTCAAGGGCCAACGCCTGCTGCACAGCACCACCCGCCCCGATGCCTGGGCCACCTGGCTACGCCTGAGCGGCCAAGGCATCCGGCACACGGCGCGCAGCGACTTCGAGCACTTCTACTTGTCGATCCAGGCCGCCAGCGCGGGCATGGGGCTGGCCATCGCCTCGGCGCTGATGGTTCGCGACGAACTGGACAATGGCCAGCTACAGGCGCCGTACAGCTTCCTGCGCGACGGCTCCGGCTACCACCTGCTCAGCCCGCAGCCGCTGGACGACGGCAGCAAGCGCCAGCGCTTCGCGCAGTGGGTCGGCGACGAGTGCCGAGCCTGTCTGGCTCACCTGGGCTTGCTGCAGAACGACGACCCGGCCCCGCCGTCACCGCCCCAGGTGCGATAGCCGGCCGTGTCGATATGGATACGCCCCGAGGGGTAACGGCCAAGCCCCATGTTCCAGGCCTGGCCGTGCTGCTGCCAGAAGCGGCACAGCGGGTTCGGGTCGGCCCAGGGTGGCAGCAGCAGGTCGACGGCGAAGGCGCGCATGTGCGCACTGCTCGGCGCGCCGCCGGCGCAGGCATTGAGCCGGGGATCGCGGTAGGCCGACACCACTTCGAACTGACGCAGGATGCCCTGCTGGTCCAGGGTCTTGATCAATGCCAGGGTTGAACGCACCGCCGGCCAGTGGCTCGCCGGCGGCACCGCGAAGGGTGAAGCCTTGCACAGGCGCCAGTCCGAGGCCGAACGCAGCAACTGATGGATCGGCACCACGCCATACAGCCGGGCGTCCACCAGCATTTCACGAAACCTGCGGTTCTCGTGATCCCCGGCCCACTGGGCGAACATCCACACATCGCGTTCATCGGCCTGGGCCGTACCCAGCCCGATCAGCGCGCTAGCCAATAGCCATATCCTGGCGCTTTTCATTCCCCCACCTCTTCATCCACCATGGGCGGTCCGCCGTCCTGGCGGCCACTGACAAGGAGTTAAGCATGCACAAGATTGCTGTATCGGGCCTGGCCGCCCTCGCCTTCAGCGGCCTGGCCATGGCCGACGCGCAGATCGACCTGGGCGATGCCCAGCGGGTCACCCGGCTGTTCGCCTATCCCAACAACTGCAACGTGATCTGCTACCGCGACTGGACACTCGAACAGACCGTCGAGCACTACCTCACCCAGAGCGTGCAGCGCGACGGCTATGCCAATGCCAAGGTCACGGTGAACCGCGACAACGACAAGCTGCGCGCCAGCATCACCGACGTACCGGCGAGCTACACCGAACCCTTGCGCAAGCTGCTCGACAGCGGCGAGCTGGCCTACCAGGGCGCCACCCGCCTCAACCAGAAAGGCGGCTGGGACTATAGCTGGTACCTGTTCCTGCCCCTGGGCATGGCCTTGGAGAACCGCCGCAGCATCGAACTGCTGCACTTCCCGCCGGACTACTCGCTGACCCGCTACCAGGACTACCTGAAGTCCAACACCACCGACCGCTGGGCGCAACTTCTGACCTTCAACGGTATCGAGGCTACCCAGACCCCGGCCTACCAGACCATCGTCGACATCGCCCCGATCGCCGCGCCGGCCAGCGCCGGCAAGGACCTGGAAGGGGTCTACAGCTACTTCAACGACTACCAGGTGCGCATGGTCAAGGAAGTGGCCCTGACCCACGACGGCAAAGGCGCCTTGCCGATGGTCGCGTTCGGCGCGCCGGTACGGGCCTGGATCCAGCAGCAGTATGGGCCGAAGGTGAATGTGCTCGGCTTGGTAAGCATCAGCCCCGAGGCCAACAGCGCCAAGGTGCCCGTGCTCGGCGCTAACCACCCGAGCGCGATCTGGTACGCCGCCGACCCGAAAAGCTACGACGGCGACCAGGACAAGGCCGACGCCGCAGGCCTGAAGATGATGGGCCAGGACCTCTCCGCCGCCTGCTGGCAGGCCGGCATGGGGCGCAACCCGCAGGCCGATGCCAAGCTCACCCTGGATGCCTGCACCAGCAAGTGGCAGGTAACCCAGAAGAAGCAGACCTGCGAATTGTTCTACCGCACCATCCGCGAGATGACCCCGGAGCAGGCGGCAGCCAAGTGCAATACCGGAACGGTGACGCGCAGCTTGCGCGACCTGCGTAAACCGGTCGAAGTGCAGCACCCAGAGATCTGAGTTACTTGCACAAGGGGCCGCGATGCGGCCCTCTCGCCGACAAGCCGGCTCCCACCCCGACCGCGCCGCCTTCAAGCCAAGTGCCATCGCCGTGGGAGCTGGCTTGCCAGCGATGGGGCGCATAGCGGCCCCAATACAAGACAGCGTGCGAAATCAGTCTTCGAGCAACGTACAGGCCATCACCAGCGCATCTTCCCGCCCGCCCGCCATCGGATAGTAGTCACGGCGCCGACCGACTTCATTGAAGCCATAGCGCTCGTACAAGCGATATGCCGACTGGTTGCTGGCACGCACCTCCAGGAAACACTCCCGGCCATTGAGCTGGTAGGCCCGGGACATCAGGTGCTCGAGCAGGCGCAGGCCGAGGCCACAGCCCTGGTTCTCCGGCTTTACTGTGATGTTGAGCAGGTGCGCCTCGTCGATGATCACGTTGATCACGCCATGGCCGACCTGCTGCTGGCCGTCGAACATCAGCCACACTTCGTAGGACTTCAGCGCATCCTGGAAGATGCCGCGGGTCCAGGGATGGCTGAAGGCGGCATATTCGATCTTCAGCAGGGTATCCAGATCCGCCTCGGTTGCCGGGCGGAAACTGATCGAGTCACTCATTCAACGCGTTTCCAGCGCGCCATCAGCTGGCGCATGGCTTTCCAGACGTCCGCCTTGCGCTGCGGCTCGTCCATCAACAGTTCAAGGCCGGGCAAGGCCCAGGCATCGCCGAGCAGGTCGACCTTGAGTTCTTGGTAATAAGCTTCGCCGTCTGCCTGGCCGGCGAAGCGAATGGCCGGCAGGCCGATCAGCCACAGGCAGGCGCACGGCGCCTCTTCCAGGCGAGCGGCGATAAAGCCCTGGACAAAGTCCCGGGCGGCATCCGGCCCCTGGTCCATGTTGCCGCGCATCAGTAGCGGCCAACGCACCGGCTCGCCAATGATCTGCGGGGCGTCCGGCAGACCGGCGGCGCGCAGCATGTCCTTGAGCAGCAGGTAGGACGGGTCGCGGCTCTGGAACGGCTGGCCGGTGGCCAGCTCCACCAGCAGCAGACAGTCGCCGGCACGCAGCAACTGCAGGGCGAAGCGCGGTGGTGGCACAGGCGCCGGGCGCGGCGCGGGAGGCTCTGCCTCTGCCTCGACCGGCTTGGCGGCGACTTTCGGCGCGCTGCCCGGGCGCGGGATCTCGATCTTCGGCCGCTCGGCACGCGCCTGAGGGGCTGCCGGAGTGGCGCTCGGCGCAGGCGCGGCCGGACGCACCTCGAAGTCGACCTCATCGACCGGCGCCACCGGCAACAGCAGCTCTGGCCGCGACGGCGCGGCGAACGGCAGTTCGGCGCGCGGCAGCCAGTGCACCACTTGCATGGCGGACAGGTAGGCGCGGCGGCGGGACTCGATCAGCAAGGCGCGGGTATCCGGTGGATAGTCGAAACAGTCGGGCATTCTAACGCTGTTGACCTGGATGCGCCGCAACAGATTGTCGGTCATCGCGGGCCTGCCCCGCGATGAGGCCGGTGAATCCCCCAAAAGGATCAGGGTTATCCCCATAACAGACCAAGGGGTGAAATCCTCCCCCCCGGATGCAGTACAATCGCCGCTTTTATTTGGCAACGAGTCGACCCGCCAATGATCGAACCCAAGCGCGTCCTGCGCGCCCTAGCCGAACACTGGGCCTTGATCGAGCCGCTGTGCGAGCGCTTCGACCAGGGCACCCTGAGCCTGGTCGAGCTGCGCCAGCAACTGGCCCGCCAGCAGGTGGAAAGCACCCCGCAGGACATCACCCAGCTGCTCGACGTGTGGATCCGCCTGGACATCCTGGTCCCGGTGGCCAAGAGCCCGAACCGTTTCGAGCTCAACGCGCAGATCCACGACTTCCTCGCCTATCTGCGCCGTGAGCACCGGCTGGGCCTGTGCCTGGAGATCGAGGCCTACCTGCGCCACCTGGAGCGCCTGGCCGGGCATATCCAGGACGCCTTCGACAACCGCGACAGCGACGACCTGGCGCGCCAGTTGCGCCTGCTCGACATGCGCGTGCGCGATGTACTGAAGAAGCTCGACAACGACGAGCAGGCACTGGTGGCCGTGGCCGAGCGGGCCAAGACCAGCAACCGCCAGATCCCCCTGCGCCAGCGCTACGCCGAAGTACTGGCGACCTGGGACGAGTACGTCGAGCCGATGATCCAGCTGGTCAACGCCGACGGCGCCTTCGAGCAGGGCGTGCGCAAGGTCGAGACCGTACTGCTGCGCCTGCTGGGTGAGCAGGCGCGCTTGGGCCACCTGGTCGACGACGACATGCTGCTGCGCACCCACGCGCGCATCCTCGAGATGCAGACCAGCGCCCAGCTGACCTTGCGCCACGCGCGCGAGCTGCTGCTGCCGCTGCGTGAAGAGGCGCGCCGGCACAACGCCGTGACCCGCGGCGCCGCGCTGGCGCTGTCGGTGATCCGCAAGAAAGGCATCGACGCCGTACCCCAGGCCGCCATGCCGCTGTTCACCCGCCCGCAGAGCACCTTCCTCGGCAGCGCCAGCCAGGTCGAGGCCTACGTCTATGCACTGGCCCGCTTCGAGCCCAAGCCCGCGCGCTTCCCCAAGGCGCACAAGACGCAAAAGGGCCCGCTGCCCCGCGCCCCGCGCACGGTCAAGGAAATGCTCGAGCGCTGCGAAGACGCCCTGCCGCTGCCGGACCTGATGGTCTGGCTGCTGGAGCAGGAGCCTGAAGGCGCCACCGACGAACTGCTGTACTGGTTCTCGCGCCTGTCGCGCGAGAAGCGCTTCAGCCGCGAGCGCCTCGACCGCCAGCAATACCTCACCCGCGAACACCTGGTCAGCCTGCGCTCCTTCGCCCTGACCTCCAGCCGCGACAAGCCGGCGACCACGACCGAATCCACCGCGAGCCCCACCCATGCATCTTGATCTTTCCGAACTGTCCCAGCTCGCGCCGATCTTCCGCGAGCTGTTCAAGGGCTTCCACGTCAGCCGCCGCGACCCGGAGCTGTACGCCCAGCTGTCGAACTTCCAGGACCAGTACCGCACCCTGTTCAAGGCCCTGGGCTTCGAGCTGGTGTGCGATACCCGCGGCTTCTACTACTTCGTCCCCGAGCAGGCCGCCGCGCAGGTCAACAAGACCGCCCAGCGCCTGTCGCTGTTTACCTTCATCCTGGTCGAGCACCTCGCCGACCAGGGGCGCGACCCGATGGCCGTGCTCGACGGTGGCAGCATCGGCCGTGACGAACTGCCGTCGCTGCTGGACAAGTACCGCGACCTGTTCCTGCAGGCCGAAGTGCAGACCGTCGACGAGCTCGAAGAAAAAATCATGCGCCGCATGAGCCAGCTCGGCTTTGCCCATGAGGAAGGCGGCATCTACCGCTTCCTGCCGCCGATGCACCGCTTCCTCGACGTCTGCCTGTCGGTCCAGCAGGACCGCGACTTGGCCGCCACCCTGCACAGCGACCTGCCGCTGCCGGTACCCGTGCTGGTTGTGGAAGAGACGCCCGAAGAACTCAACCGCACCGACGATCCGCTCGACCTCACCCCGTTCGATGGCGAGGAAAGCGAAGAGGATGCCCTGGCTCGGGCGATCCGCGAAGAGCAACAGGAGATTGACGCATGAGCCAGGAACGCTACGGCATCCGCCGCTTCGCACTGCTCAACACCGCCGGCTACAGCCTCGGCCTGTTCCCCCTGGAACACCCGCTGTCGGTCTATGGCGCCAACAACCTGGGTAAATCGGCGTCGATCAACGCCCTGCAGTTCCCGATCCTGGCGCGCATGTCCGACATGAGCTTTGGCAAGTACAGCCTGGAGCAGTCACGCCGCTTCTACTTCGCCACCGACACCAGCTACATCCTCTGCGAGCTGAACCTGCCCCACGGCCCTCACGTGATCGGCGTGGTCGGCCGCGGCCCGGGCGGCGGCTTCGGCCACCAGTTCTTCGCCTACCAAGGCGAGCTGGACCTGGCCCACTACCAGAAAGACGACACCTGCCTGCGCCAGAAAGAGCTGTTCACCAACCTCGAGCGCCATGGCCTGAAGGCCTACGAGCTCAAGCCTGACGAACTACGCCGGCTGCTGGTCGGCGGCCACACCTCGGTGCCGCTGGACCTGACCCTGATCCCGCTGCGCTCGACCAGCGAACAGAGTCTGAAGACATTCCGGGCGCTATTCATCAACCTGCTGCACATGCGCGAAATCACCGCCGCCAAGCTCAAGCAACTGTTCCTCGATGCCTTCGAGCACAGCCTGCGTTCGGGCAGCGTCGACTACATCGCTGCCTGCGAAGAGGCCTTCCGCGATGTGCGCCGCATGGAGGGCGACTACAACGCCCTGGTGGCTGCCGGCCCGTTGGTCGAGGCCCTGGCCGGCGGCGTGGCCCAGCGCGACATCCTGCGCGGCAAGCTGCACCGTATCTCGCCCCTGCTCGACAACCTGCTGGGCACATGGCAGGAATACGCCATGGCACGCAAGGAAGAGCTGACCATCCAAGCCGAGCACTACCGTGGCGAGCAGGACCGCCTGCAGAACGACCAGCGCGGCGGCACTCAGGAGTTGATGCGCCTGGAGCGCGAGATCACCGGCATCCAGCGCTGGCTGGGGGAGCTGTCGGTGCTCAAGCACCGCTTCGCCCTGGTCACCGACGTCAAGGTGCTGGAGCAGCAGCTGCTGGCCGCCAAGGACGCCCACGATGAACTGGCCGGCGCCCTGGCCCAGTCGCGGCAGTTTTCCGCCGAAGACCTCGACGAGCGCGTGCGCGACCTTGAAAAACGCGTCAAGGCGGTCAAGCAGCAGCTCGACCACGCCGACAACAACAGCTACGCCCGCCTGCGCGAAGAGTTCTCGCAGCAGGACGTGGACCGCCTGATGCGCCTGTTCAACGGCGCGCTGTTCAGCCTGCCGATGGGTGACCGCGGCATCGAGCTGGACGACAGCGACGTCTGGGTGAAGACCCTGGAAAGCGTGCTCGACCGCTTCAAGGGAGAGCGCTTCGAAGTGCCCGGCCTGTCCATCGACATCTCGCACATCGACCCGCCCGCGCTGCAGGCCCTGGCCGACCGCGCCGCCCTGCGCGACCAAAAGGAACGCCTGGAGAAGGAGCTCAAGCAGCTCAAGACCCAGCAGGCCGTGGCCCTCGACCGCGCCGCGAGCAAGGCGCAGACCGAGGCGCTGTACCAGCAGGTGCTGGATGCGCAGAAGGCCCTGGAAGACTTCCGCCGCACCGAGACCCTGGCTGCCGAAGAGCCGGAAAAAATGGAGCAACTGGGCCAGCTGGAAGCCGCCCAGGACGAGCTCAAGCGCTCCAGCGACGCCTTCACCGAGCGCGTCCAGCAGCTGTCGGCCAAGCTGCAACTGGTGGGCCGGCAGATCGCCGACCTGGAAGCCAAGCAGCGCACCCTGGAAGACGCCCTGCGCCGTCGCCAACTGCTGCCGGCCGACCTGCCGTTCGGCACGCCGTTCATGGAAGCCATCGACGACTCCATGGACAACCTGCTGCCGCTGCTCAACGACTACCAGGACAGCTGGCAGGCCCTGCAACGCGTGGACAACCAGATCGAGGCGCTGTACGCCCAGGTGCGCCTGAAGGGCGTGGCCAAGTTCGACAGCGAAGACGACATGGAGCGCCGCCTGCAGTTGCTGATAAACGCCTACTCGCACCGCACCGAGGAAGCGCTGACCCTGGCCAAGGCCCGCCGCGCCGCGGTCACCGACATCGCCCGGACCCTGCGCAACATCCGTAGCGACTATGACAGTCTCGAGCACCAGCTGGCGCTGTTCAACCGAGAGATCAACAAGCGCCAGGTATCGAACCTGGAGAGCTTCCGCGTGGTGCTGGCACCGAACAAGGAAGCGCTCAAGCACATCGACCAGATCATCCACAGCGCCGGCCAGTACGAGGAAGGCGAGACCCTGTCGGTATTCGACCTGACCCAGAGCGCCGAGCAGGATCACAAGAACGAAGAGGCCAAGGAGTACCTGGCGCGGCTGGTGGCGGCCAACCACAACCAGCTGGGCCTGAAGGACCTGTTCGAACTGGCCTTCGAGATCACCAAGATCAACAGCCAGCCGGTGATCCACGCCGACATCGATGGCGCCGCGTCCAACGGCACCACCATGACCATCAAGGCGCTGACCAACATGTATTTGTTGCTGCACCTGATGGACCGCGACCTGGCCGGGCACATTCGCCTGCCGTACTACCTCGACGAGGCGGCGGACATCGACGAACGCAACCAGGCGGCGTTGCTGGAAACCAGCCAGCAGCTGGGCTTCGTGCCGATCCTGGCGAGCGTGAAGCCGCAGGTGTCGGCGCGGGTGGCGATCGACCTGGAAGGTGGCAGCGGGCCGAATGGCATCTACATCGACGAGTCGGACTGGAAGTACATCAGCCGTCGCGACGAGGTGAAGGCGATAGTGCGTGAGGATGAGGCCGAGGAACTGGCCTGATTCAAACCGAAAAGCATCGCGGGGCAATTCGCATCGGCGCACCGCCGCTCCCACAAGGCTCTGTGGGAGCGGGATTGCCCCGCGATCATTTCAACCGGCTGTTACTGTTGAGCCCAAGGCACGATCGGAATCGCCGTCACCGCATTCTGCGGGCTGCCTTCGATCACGCGGTCGCTGTACACCAGGTACACCAGCGTGTTGCGCTTCTTGTCGAGAAAACGTACCACCTGCATGGTCTTGAACACCAGCGAGGTGCGTTCCTTGAACACCTCCTCGCCATCCTTGAGCTCACCCTTGAACTGGATCGGCCCGACCTGACGGCAGGCAATCGACGCCTCGGCGCGGTCCTCGGCCAGACCCAACCCACCTTTCAGGCCGCCGGTCTTGGCCCGCGACAGGTAACAAGTCACACCATCGACCTTCGGGTCGTCGAACGCCTCGACGACGATGCGGTCATTCGGCCCGACGAACTTGAACACGGTGGACACCTGGCCGATTTCCTCGGCCCCGGCCAGCATCGGCAGTGCCAGCGCGGCGGCGGCAATCAATCCTTTAAGCACTTGCATCTCCTTCAGACCAACACCAGGTTGTCGCGGTGCACCAGCTCAGGCTCGGCGCTGTAGCCCAGCAGGCCCTCAATGGCATCGGACGGCTGGCCAATGATCTTCTGCGCCTCCAGGGCGCTGTAGTTGGCCAGGCCACGGGCCACTTCCAGGCCGTCGGGACCGACGCAGACCACCATCTCGCCACGGCGGAAACTGCCCTGCACGGTCTTCACGCCGACCGGCAGCAGGCTCTTGTTCGATTCGCGCAGCGCCTTCACGGCACCGTTGTCGATCACCAGGGTGCCACGGGTCTGCAGATGGCCGGCCAGCCACTGCTTGCGCGCGGCGAGCATGCCGCGCTCAGGCGACAGCAGGGTGCCCAGGCGCTCACCGGCCTTCAGGCGGTCGAGCACGCGCTCGATACGGCCACCGATGATGATGGTATGCGCACCAGAACGGGCGGCCAGGCGCGCGGCGCGCAGCTTGGTTTGCATGCCGCCACGGCCCAAGGCGCCGCCGGTGCCGCCGGCCACGGCATCCAGCGCCGGATCATCGGCGCGGGCTTCGTAGATCAGCTGGGCCTCGGGGTTGTTGCGCGGGTCGGCGTCGAACATGCCGTCGCGGTCGGTGAGGATCACCAGCAGGTCGGCTTCCACCAGGTTGGCCACCAACGCCGCCAGGGTGTCGTTGTCACCGAAGCGGATCTCGTCGGTGACAACGGTGTCGTTCTCATTGATCACCGGCACCACGCCCAGGTCTACCAGGGTGCGCAGGGTGCTGCGGGCGTTGAGGTAACGCTTGCGGTCGGAGAGGTCGTCGTGGGTCAGGAGGATCTGCGCGGTGTGCTTGCCGTGTTCGCCGAAGCTCGACTCCCAGGCCTGCACCAGGCGCATCTGGCCAAGCGAGGCGGCGGCCTGCAGCTCGTTCATCGCGCTCGGTCGCGTGGTCCAGCCCAGCTGGCTCATGCCCGCCGCCACGGCCCCGGAGGAGACCAGCACCAGTTCCACGCCCGCTTCACGCAGGGCCACCATCTGCTCGACCCACACCGCCATGGCGCCACGGTCGAGGCCCTTGCCGTCGGCGGTCAGCAGCGCGCTGCCGATCTTCACGACCCAGCGCTTGGCGCCAGTCACCTTGCTTCGCATCTTCTCTTCCAACCTATGTCGAATCTGTAGATACCTTGGATACAAAAACGCCGCTCCAGAGAGCGGCGTTTAGTGTACTGCAACCGATCAGTCGCGCACGTAAATGATTTCCGGGCCGTCTTCATCGTCCTCGAAATCATCCCAGTCGTCATCGTCGCCGATGTCGTGCACGCTCTTGACGCCGGTGCGACGCAGGGTGCGGGCGTCGTCGAGGGCCTGCAGCTGGGCGCGGGCCTCGTCTTCGATGCGCTGGTCGAGCTCGGCCAACTCTGCAGCGTAGGCCGGGTCATTGGCCAGGCGGTCGGCGCGGTCCTCGAGGTAACGCATCAGGTCATGGCTGAGCTTCTCGGTACCCTGCTTGGCGATAGCCGAGATCACGTACACCGGGCCATCCCAGTTCAGGCGCTCGACCACTTCCTTGACGCGCTCGTCACGCTCGTCGTCCATGATCATGTCGGCCTTGTTCAGCACCAGCCAGCGCTCACGGTCGACCAGCGCCGGGCTGAACTGCGCCAGCTCGTTGATGATCACTTCGGCTGCGTCGGCCGGGCTGCTGCCATCCAGCGGCGCCAGGTCGACCAGGTGCAGCAGCACGCGGGTACGGGCCAGGTGCTTGAGGAAGCGGATACCCAGGCCGGCACCTTCGGAGGCGCCTTCGATCAGGCCAGGGATGTCGGCGATGACGAAGCTCTTCCAGCGGTCGACGCTGACCACGCCAAGGTTCGGCACCAGGGTGGTGAACGGGTAGTCGGCGACCTTCGGCTTGGCGGCCGAAACCGAGCGGATGAAAGTACTCTTGCCGGCGTTCGGCAGACCCAGCAGACCGACGTCGGCCAGGACTTTCATTTCCATCTTCAGGTCGCGCTGATCGCCCGGCTTGCCTGGGGTGGTCTGGCGCGGCGCACGGTTGGTGCTCGACTTGAAACGGGTGTTGCCCAGGCCGTGCCAGCCGCCTTGGGCGACCATCAGCTTCTGGCCCGGGGTGACCAGGTCACCGATCACTTCCTGGGTGGAGGCGTCGATCACGGTGGTGCCGACCGGCACGCGCAGGAACAGGTCCTCGCCCTTCTTGCCGGTGCAATCGGTGCTGCCACCGTTCTGGCCGCGCTGGGCCTCGTGGTGGCGGGTATAGCGATAGTCGACGAGGGTGTTGAGGTTCTCGTCGGCCACCATGTACACCGAGCCGCCGTCACCGCCGTCGCCGCCGTTGGGGCCACCGTTCTCGATGAATTTCTCGCGGCGGAAGCTCATGCAACCGTTGCCGCCGTCACCGGCTTTTACCCGGATCGATACTTCGTCTACAAACTTCATTCAAAACCGCCTCTCGTCGGACGACGAGTCGAAAACCAGAAAACCATGAGGCTCTTGCAAAAATGAGCGCGGCGGCCCCGTACGAATCAGAAACCAACGCCGGCAGCCCAGACAAACAGCTTTGCAAGAGGCTCACCACAAACGAAAAAGCCCCGTCGCATGACGGGGCTTCTGGAGCGACGTCGCGATTAAGCGGCGACGATGCTCACGTAACGGCGCATGAACTCGCCTTTCTTCTCGAACTTGATCACGCCTTCGATCTTGGCGAACAGGGTGTGATCCTTGCCCATGCCAACGCCGTAGCCAGCGTGGAATTCGGTGCCGCGCTGACGGACGATGATGTTGCCAGGTTTGATGACCTGACCGCCATACATCTTCACGCCAAGGCGTTTCGATTCTGAGTCGCGACCGTTACGAGTACTACCACCAGCCTTCTTGTGAGCCATGGTTCAATTCTCCAATAAATTCAGGGGATCGGGGCGATTAAGCCTGGATACCGGTGATTTTGATTTCGGTGAACCACTGGCGGTGGCCCATGCGCTTCATGTGGTGCTTACGACGACGGAACTTGATGATGCGAACCTTGTCGTGACGGCCTTGCGAAACGACTTCGGCCACTACTTTAGCACCAGCAACAACTGGAGCGCCGATGGTGACTTCTTCACCGTTGGCGACCAGCAGAACGCGATCGAAGGTCACGGATTCGCCAGTGGCGACTTCCAGTTTTTCGATCTTGAGGAGTTCACCTTCAGCGACTTTGTACTGCTTGCCGCCGGTAACGATTACTGCGTAAGACATGGTATTTCTCCGATAATCCTGCTCACCCAGCGCTTTATATGATGAGTATTGGCTGGCATGGCTGCACAGGGCTGGAACGGCCCGGTGCAATTGCGTAAGGCAGGTGCTGCCCAGGAAGTTAGGGTGCGCGATTGTACGCAACCCCATAAATGCTTGCAAGTACCGGCCCGGGGCCACGGCCACCGCGCCTTGACACACCGGTACCTGCGACCTAGCATGCCGCGCAACCTCAATGGAGCAGCCGATGCAACCCCAAACCTTCTACCGCGCGGTAGCTGATGACTTCAGCGCCGTCGACGAGATCATCAAGAAGCAGCTGACCTCGCGCGTGCCGCTGGTATCGAAGATCGGCGACTATATCACGTCCGCCGGCGGCAAACGCCTGCGCCCCCTGCTCGTGCTGCTGTGCGGCAAGGCCCTGGGCCGCGAGGGCGACGACCTGCGCCTGCTGGCGGCGACCATCGAGTTCCTGCACACCGCCACCCTGCTGCACGACGACGTGGTCGACATGTCCGGCATGCGCCGTGGCCGCTCCACCGCCAACGCCCTGTGGGGCAACGCGCCGAGCGTGCTGGTGGGCGACTTCCTCTATTCGCGCTCGTTCGAGATGATGGTCGAGCTGGGCTCGATGCCGGTCATGCAGATCCTCTCCAAGGCCACACGGGTGATCGCCGAAGGTGAAGTGCTGCAGCTGTCGCGCGTGCGTGATGCCAGCACCACCGAGGAAATCTACATGGACGTCATCCGCGGCAAGACCGCGATGCTGTTCGAAGCCTCGACCCACAGCGCCGCCGCCCTGGCCGGCGCCACGGACGCGCAGCGCGAGGCCCTGCGTACCTTCGGCGACCACCTGGGCGTGGCCTTCCAGCTGGTCGACGACCTGCTCGACTACAAGGGCGACTCCGAGACCCTGGGCAAGAACGTCGGCGACGACCTGGCCGAAGGCAAGCCGACCCTGCCGCTGATCTACACCATGCGCGAAGGCACCGCGGAGCAGGCCGCTCTGGTACGCCAGGCGATCCAGAAGGGTGGCCTGGAGGACCTGGAGCAGATCCGCCTCGCCGTCGAGGCATCCGGCGCGCTGGACTACACCGCGCAGATGGCCCGCGACTACGTCGCTCGCGCCATTGCCTGCCTGGAAGTGCTGCCGGCCAGCGAGTACCGGGATGCACTGGTAGAGCTGAGCGAGTTTGCCGTAGCGCGTACGCACTGACACATCGCATCACCCCTATCGCGGGGCAAGCCCGCTCCCACGCCAGCACATCATGGCGTGGGAGCGGGCTTGCCCCGCGATGCTTTTGTGCAGGAAATCACTAAACCCTATACAATGTGCGCCTTTAACCGCCTGTACTTGAAAGGAAACGCCGTGAGCACTCTGCCACCCTGCCCCCAATGCAACTCCGAATACACCTATGAGGATGGCACCCAACTGATCTGCCCCGAATGCGCCCACGAGTGGTCGGCCAACGGCGAAGCCGAAGCCGCCAGCGACGACGTGGTGAAAAAGGATTCGGTCGGCAACGTCCTGCAGGACGGCGACACCGTCACCGTGATCAAGGATCTCAAGGTCAAGGGTTCGTCCCTGGTGGTCAAGGTCGGCACCAAGGTCAAGAACATCCGTCTGTGCGACGGCGACCACGACATCGACTGCAAGATCGACGGCATCGGCGCGATGAAACTCAAGTCTGAGTTCGTGCGCAAGGTCTGATCGCCTGCCCCTCGGGGCTGCCCAACGGGCGGCCCTGACAGATCCTGCAACAGGATCGCCGGGACCATTCGGAAGAAATCTTCCAATAGTCTCTTGCTATTTTGATAATAAGAATTATTCTCATTGGAACCGCTATCCAAGGAGAGTAGCCATGACCTATCTGATCGACGCCTGGCTCGACCGCCCCCACCCTTACCTGCGTATCCTGCATCGCGAGACTGGCGAAGTCTGCGCCGTGCTCGAGGAAGACGCGCTCGATGAATTGCGCGACCAGGGCGACCTGGACCTCATGGGGCTGAATTCGAGTGAGCCGGGAGTGCTCAAGGAGCTGGTGAGGAACCTGTTCCTGTTCTGCTATGCGCGGGCATTGCGCCCGGGCGGAACGGATTGGAACTGAATTTAGCAGGCCTGCCCTCATCGCCGGCAAGCCGGCTCCCACACTGATCGCAACGACCTAAGGTCTTGTGCTGTTCCTGTGGGAACGGGCTTGCCCGCGAATGGGCCGCAAAGCGGCCCCCGACGGTATTACAGAACGTCGAGCAGTTCGACGTCGAATACCAGGGTGCTGTGCGGCGGGATGCTGCCGACGCCTTGAGCGCCGTAGGCCAGCTCGCTCGGCACGTACAGGCGCCATTTGCTGCCAGCATTCATCAGTTGCAGGGCCTCGGTCCAGCCGGCGATCACGCCGCCAACCGGGAATTCGGCAGGCTGGCCACGATCGTAGGAGCTGTCGAACACGGTGCCGTCGATCAGGGTGCCGTGGTAATGAGTACGCACGTTGTCTTCGCGGGACGGCTTGGCGCCCTCGCCTGCGGTCAGCACTTCGTACTGCAGGCCCGAGGCCAGGGTCACGATGCCTTCACGCTTGGCGTTGTCAGCCAGGAATTCCTTGCCGGCGGCAGCGGCGGCTTCGGCCTTGGCAGCAGCTTCTGCCTGCATCACTTCGCGGATGACCTTGAAGGCCGCCGACAGGTCTTCTTCGCTGACGCGGCTGTCGGCGCCGTTGAAGGCATCGGTCAGGCCGGCGACGATGGCGGTCAGGTTGACGCCCGGTGGCGGGTTGTCGCGCAGCTGGCCACCCAGCTGACGGCCGATGCCGTAGCTGACGCGGGATTCGTCGGTGGACAGATTGAGTTCGGACATTGGCGTGCTCCGCTTGAGGGCGCACTGCATCCGCGCCCTGATGAAAAGGGCGAGCAGCCTAGCACACTGGCGCCGCGCGAAGCAGCTACCAGGCCGATCGCTGGGAGATCGGTAATTTGAGGTCTTCTTCCGGGTGCGTGCCCATGCCGCACATCTCGTCTTGCACGGACCAATGGGTAAGATTCATCGACACTTGGGGAATGGCTTGCAGAAGCTGCCTTGCATCCTCCACCGAATGCACCCTCAGGCGTTCACCACGGGCGTCGGCAAGGGGGTGGGCACGGCCTTTGATCCGGGCCTCCAACAGATAATCGCCGCCTTCGATGGCGATCAGGTTGAGTTCGTCGACATGGCCAGCCCTGGCCTCGGAATTGAGCTGATGCAGGTTCATGGACGCACCTCGCTGCGGGAACCGCGCATGAGTGCTCATTTTTTGTACAGACCTGCTGAAAGTACAAGCCACCATCCGTCAGGAGCTGAAAAGCATCGCGGGGCAAGCCCGCGATGAGCGCAGACGGATCAGTGCTTGGTGATGCGATCCAGGTAACCCATGACGAATGCCGAAATGACGAAGGTCATGTGGATGATCACGTACCACATCAGGTAGTCGGTGGAGATGTTCTGCGCATCCATGAACACCCGCAGCAGGTGGATCGAGGAAATGGCGACGATCGATGCGGCGACCTTCATCTTCAACGACGAGGAATCCATCTTGCCCAGCCAGTTGAGCTTTTCCTTGCTCTCGTCGATGTCCAGCTGCGAGACGAAGTTCTCGTAGCCGGAGATCATCACCATCACCAGCAGGCCACCAACCAGCGACATGTCGATCAGCGACAGGATCACCAGGATCAGGTCGGCTTCGGCGAGGGTGAAGACGTTGGGCAGGACATGGATGATTTCCTGGAAGAACTTCAGGGCCAGTGCCAACAGGCCCAGCGAGAGGCCGAAGTAGATCGGGGCGAGCAGCCAGCGCGAGGCATACATCGCGTTTTCGAGGATACGTTCCATGGACAATAAGGGACTCTGAAGTGACTGGAAAAGCGAGCGCGAGTATATCCAGCCACCTGTTACAGCAAAAGCCTGCGGTCAGTTGCCGCAGGCCCGATAAGTCCTCGATACCCTATCGCCGGCAAGCCGGCTCCCACAGGTCAGGTGTGTAACAGCTTGCTGGCGACGAGATCATTGGGTCAGGTTTCGGGATGGAACTGATAATCCCCAAGGTTCCGGCAACGTTCACCATTGATCCGACGCAACTGCGCCTGCAGGTGCAGGCACCAGATCTGCGGATCTTCAGCGACCTGATAGCCATGGAGGGTGAGGCTGTCGACGATGGCGTTCATCACCGATTCGGCGACCATCGGCCCGTGGAACGGGCCCTGGGCCTTGATCGCCGAGGGTTGTTCACCGGCCATGCCGGCGGCGAACAGCAAGGTCCACATGCCATTGTCGCCGGCCAGCGGACGGATGCTGCATTCGATGCGGGTCACCAGGCCCAGGCACTGGCGGGTGAGGCTGAGGTTGCGCATGGCGGCGTCCCCTCTGTAAAGCCCTGTTCAGCCTGAAACCTTCAGGCTGTTTCCATCCTGAACCCTGATAACGTCCTTAAGTTCCACTGTAGCCGACCTAAGGAAAAAGTTGGAAAACTGGCGCTGAACGGTAGCACTTCGCCGCTAGCGCCAGTTTATTGACTTACGCAGGCTTGGCCTGGGTGATGACCTCCTCCAGGCGCTCTTTCTCGGCTTCCTTGATTTCTTCCTCGCTGATCATCTCGGCGATCACCCGCAGGCGCTCGACCACCCGGGCGTTGACACTGCCCTCGGCGAATTCGCCCTTGTCATCCATCTCGCCGGCCTCCTCGCCCACCAGCAGGCTCAAGGCTTCGTCGGCCTGGCTGACGGCATAGACATGGAAACGACCAGCCTCGACCGCCTGCACCACCCGCTCGTCGAGCATCAGCGTGGCGACGTTGGCACGCGGGATGATCACCCCTTGTTCACCGGTCAGGCCACGGGCTTCACAAAGTCGGAAGAAGCCTTCGATCTTCTCGTTGACCCCACCGACCGCCTGCACCTCGCCAAACTGGTTGATCGAGCCGGTAATGGCAAAGCACTGCTTCAGCGGCGTACGCGACAACGCCGAGATCAGCGTGCATGCCTCGCCCAGCGAGGCGCTGTCGCCGTCGACATAGCCATAGGACTGCTCCAGCGCGATGCTCGCCGAGATCGCCAGGGGAAACTCCTGGGCATAGCGGCTGCCCAGGTAGCCGGTGAGGATCATCACCCCCTTGGAGTGGATCGGCTGCCCCAGGTTGACCTCGCGCTCGATGTCGACGATGCCACTGCCGCCCGGGTAGACGGTGGCGGAAATCCGCGCCGGCATGCCGAACGCCGAATCGCCGACCTCGAGCACGGTCAAGCCGTTGCACTTGCCGATCGCCGCGCCTTCGGTGTCAATCAGGATGATCCCGGCGAGCATGTCGTCTAGCACCCGCTGCGACACCC
This sequence comes from Pseudomonas soli, assembly GCF_021283165.2. NCBI lineage: Bacteria > Pseudomonadati > Pseudomonadota > Gammaproteobacteria > Pseudomonadales > Pseudomonadaceae > Pseudomonas > Pseudomonas soli. The sequence goes on along the minus strand of NZ_CP128543.1, from coordinate 774,341 downwards.
GCCCGGTGCGCTGGGCCTTGGCCTTCAGGGCGCGCTCGATGTGACCGGCGTCGGTCATGCTCTCGCTGGCCAGCTGGCGGATGAAGTCGGCCTCGCTGACCAGCTGGAACAAGTCGCCGATGCGCGCCGACAGCCGCGACTGGTTCTCGGCCAGGCGCGCGCTGTAGGTGGCCAGGCGCGCCACTGCATCGCTGGTCAGCGGCGCCATGCCTTCCTCGTTGGTGCGGGTGCGCAGCAACTGGGCGAACTGCTCCAGGTTCTCGTCGACCATGGGCATGTCTTCATCGAAGTCCACGAGCACCCGGAACATCTCCTGGAAGTCCGGGTCATGGTCCTGCAGCGCATAGTACAGTTGGCGCGAGCCAATGATCACCAGCTTGACGCTGAGCGGGATCATCTGTGGCGTCAGGCTCACCGTGGCGACACGGCCCAGTTCGCCCAGCGGCGACTCCATCTTCAGCTTGCGCGACTGCAAGGCACGCTTCAGGGCGTCCCAGACAAAGGGCTCGCCGAGCATCTTCTCGGCTTCGAGAATCAAGAAGCCGCCATTGGCGCGGTGCAACGCACCGGCGCGAAGCTGGCGATAGGAGGTGTACAAAGCGCCCTGGTCGGTGCTGTATTCGATGCGACCGAACAGATTGTCGTAGGTCGGATGCGGCTCGAACACCACCGGCGCCCCGCCTTTGCCCGGGTGGCCGACCACCAGGTTGGGGGCGTATTGCTCCTCGAGCATCTTGCGCGCCACCGCGTCGGTCTTGCTGTCATCGACCAATTGTTCGACGACAGTCCGCAGCAGGTTCAACTGCACCGATTGCAGATAGGCGCACACTGCGGCGTTTTCTGCGTACTTTTCCGATAACGGCGCCAGCAGCGGCTGTAGAGCAAGGGTGATGGTCTCCTCGTTGAGCTGGCGCAACTGGTTGTTCGATTCACGCTTCCATTGCGGCAGGCTGGAGAGCTCCTCGTTCAAACGCTCCTCGAGCTCGGCGATGTCCTCGTGGAAGCGCTCGCGCAATTGCTCAGGCAGTTGAGCGAATTCAGCTTCGTCCAGCGCCTTGCCATCGGCCATGGGGGTAAAGGCGACATTGCTGCTGTCGCGGTATAGCGCCACATCCTTCTCCAGCGAGGCGCGCTCGATCACATCCAGTGCCCGGTCATAGCGCTGGTTGAAGGCGCGGTCGATGGCGCTTTTCTTCTGCTGGTAGGAAGGGTGCTCGAACACCGCCGGGAACGTAGCCAACAGGTTGTCGATCAGGCCGTTCATGTCGCTGATGAACTCATGGGCGCTACCAGCCGGCAGTTCCAGCGCGCGTGGCTCGCGCGAGTCCTCGAAGTTGTTGACATACAACCAGTCGGCCGGGGTGTGCTGGCGCTTGCCTTCGGCCTTGAGGTAACGCTTGACGAAGGAGAAACGGCCCGTACCGGGCTCGCCCATCACATACACGTTGTAACCGGGACGCGGCATGGCCACGCCGAACTGCAGGGCCTCGACAGCACGTTCCTGGCCCAGCACACCACGAAATGGCTCCAGATCGTCGGTATTGGAAAAAGCAAACTGTTCAGCGGAGAAACGCCGGGTCAGGGCTTCTGGCGCGAGACGCAGGCGCGAGGCGACAGGATCGGGCATTGGGTTTCCTTACTTCGGCGGGGCGGATGAAAGGCATTCTGGCGCTGCCAGCGCGTAGCGGCAAGGCTCCGTGGGACTTTATGTCACAGCCCAAGCCTGGCCATCACGCAAGCAATTTTTCGCAATAAACAACGCAACCTTTGGATCGTGCCTAAACTCCAAGCTGCGCAGGAGGATGGAAATCCTCTCGCACTGGCAACTGCGTTGCCAGAAACCTGACCATTGGTACGTCACTTGAGAAAGAGAACATCGCTATGAAACGGATTCTTCTGGGTACTCTGTTCGCCGCTGTCTCGATCAACGCCATGGCTGAAGCGCCAGGCGGCCCGAACTGCGGCTGGGGCAACCTGCTGTTCGAGGGCCAGCGCGGCACGCCGGCCCACTTCCTGGCCTCCACCACCAACGGCACTTCCGGCAACGCAACATTCGGCATGACCTCGGGCACCAATGGCTGCTCGACCAAGGCCGCACTCACCTATGGCGGCAAATCCTGGTTCGCCATGAACGGCATGATGAACGAGCTCTCCGAAGACATGGCCCAGGGCCAGGGCGAAGCTCTGACCACCTATGCCGTGGTCCTAGGTGTAGCCCCTGAAGACCGCGCGCATTTCGCCGCTGTCACCCACGAGCACTTCCAGCAGATCTTCAGCAGCGCCGACGTGACTGCCGAGACTGTCCATTCCAACACCCTGGCGGTGCTCAAGAGCGACCCGCAGTTGGCCAAGTACGCCACCGAGGCTTGAGTACCACGCCTCCCGCCCCGGCAGCGGGGCGGGTTTGGCGCTTTACCTTTCGGCATCATCAGGATGTAGTTGCCCGACATGCTCAAACGCCTCGCTTCCCTGGCGCTGATCGTCAGCGCACCGCTTCATGCCGCCCCACAGCTTGACCTGGCCCGCGTCCAGCAGTTGGCGGCCACGCCCTACTGGATCGCCCTCGGCCATTACGAGACTGCCAAGCTTGGCGGTTGGCGCAGCTATGTGGACGACCCGCGCTTCTTTCTCGCCGAGGATGGCGCGCATCACCCGGACCAGGAGCTGCAGGCAACGGTCGCCGCGCTCTATGCCCCGGCCAGCCTGGGTGACAAGCATGCCCAGTGCGTGTTCCCGGCACGGACCCGCTGGCTGCGCGAACAGCTGGCCCTCACCGACCTGCCGAGCCCGGCCTGCCAGGAATTCGATACCTGGTACAAGTCGATCGACCCGCACAGCGCGGCGCTGATCTTCCCGGCTGCCTACCTCAACAGCCCGTCGTCGATGTTCGGCCATACGCTGCTGCGCATCGACCAGTCCAATACCCGGCGTGACGACACCACGCTGCTGAGCTACGCGATCAATTTCGGCGCCTACATCGAGGGCAGCGACAACAGCATCCTCTATGCCTGGAAAGGCCTGATGGGCGGCTATCCCGGGCTGTTCGCGATGATGCCCTACCAGGAAAAGCTGTCCGAGTACCGCAGCCTGGAAAACCGTGACCTGTGGGAGTATCAACTGGACCTGACCCCAGAAGAGACCGGGCGCATGGTCGAGCACGTGTGGGAACTCAAGCAGATCAAGTTCGACTATTTCTTCTTCGACGAAAATTGCTCCTATCGCCTGCTGGAGCTGTTGCAGGTGGCACGCCCCAGCCTGGACCTGACCTCGCAGTTCCCGCTGACCGCCATCCCGACCGACACCGTGAAGGCGGTGAAACAGTCCGGGCTGGTGGCGGACGTGCGCTACCGCCCGTCCCGCGAGCGTGAACTGCTGGCCCGTGCCGAGCCGCTGGACCACGAGGAAAAGCAGCAGGTGCTGGCCATCAGCGCCGACACCGCGCAGCTGCAGAGCCCCTCCTTCACCGCCCTGCCCCGCGACCGCCAGGCGCTGGTACAGGACGCCGCCTACCGGTTGGAGCGCTACCGCGCCAACGGCCAGGAACGCGACCCGGCCCAGGCCGGCCGCAGCTATGAACTGCTCAGGGCGATCAACCGCAACCCGCCGCCGCCATTGCAGATCGAGCGGCCCGGCCTGCCGGAGGACGGCCACCAGTCGCGAACCTGGCAACTGGGGGTGGGTACCCGTGAGGACCGCGCCTACGCCGAGTATGGCCTGCGCATGGCTTACCACGACCTCAACGACAACATGGACAGTTTCCCCCTCGGCGCGCAGATCGAGATCCTGCAGCTCAAGCTGCGTCAGTACGAGGGCAACGACTGGCAGGTACAACGCCTGGACCTGGCCACCATCCGCTCGCTGACACCGCGCAACGAACTGCTCAAGCCATGGTCGTGGCAGGTCGCGGGCGGTCTGGAGCGCGTGCCGGGCAAGCATGACGACGAGGTGCTGGTCAGCCATGTCAACGGCGGCGCCGGCGGTACCTGGCAACTGGGTGACGACTTGCTGGGCTTTGCCCTGGGCACGGTGCGGGTCGAGCATCACAACGATTTCGCTGAGTTAATCTCGCCCGCCGCCGGGTTCAACGGCGGGCTGCTGTGGCGCAACCCGCTGGGCAACCTGACGCTTGAGGCAAAGGGTGATTTTTTCACCAACGGCGAAGTACGGCGTAGCGTGAGCCTTAACCAGCAATGGGAGATCAGCCGCGACCTGGGCTTGCGATTGAGTGCTTCACGCCAATTCAGCCACCTGGCCACGGCGCAGAACGAGGTGATGCTGGAGTTGAAGTGGTATCAGTACTGAGCACCTGGGCCGCTTTGCGGTCCCAGTCCCGATGCAATCCTTCGACAGCGTTTTGACATCGCGCCAACAATTCCCGACCTAGACTTTGCGGTATCAATCCGAGGGTCCTGTGGTCATGTCGCGGTACTGGTTAGCCTTGTTTCTCTTGCTGCTGGCGGGTTGCGAAACCACCCATGAACAAATGGTCAACCAGGGCTACCCGCCCGCCTATGCCGACGGCTTCCAGGACGGCTGCAGCAGCGGTCGCCAGGCCGCCGGGCTGATGGCCGGCGACTTCCGCAAGGATGTCCCGCGCTACCTGAATAACCGCCAGTACGAAAGCGGCTGGGACGATGGCTTTCGCCAGTGCCACGCCATGCAGTCCAACGAAGACCTGCGCGAGTATCGCGAACGCTATTGGGACGAGCGTGACCGCGACTGGCAGAAGGAGAAAGACCAAGGTGCGGCCCGTGCATACCGCCGCAACTGACGTCGTAAATGGACAACTGTTGAAACCCGCAGCCTGCCACCATGGTCTCCAGCACAAGGAGGCCAACCATGAGCCGAGCATTCGTCAATGAAGACCAGGCCGCCGCCCAGGCCAGCCAGCCGGTCGAGCGCCTGGTCAGCGACCAGCCCAATTACGTCACCGCCAACGGCCTGGCACAGTTGCAGCAGCGAGTGGCCGCGCTCAATGCATTGCGCGCCGCGCTGCAGGCCGAAGGCGATGCCGACAAGCAGCGGCTGGCCGATACCGAGCGTGACCTGCGCTACTTCACTGCTCGGGTGCAGAGCGCGCAGGTGGTACCTGCTGTAACGTCCACGGAGAAGGTGCAGATCGGCAGCCTGGTGCGGTTCGTCGATGAACATGACCAGGAGCATCAGGTGCAACTGGTGGGCGAGGATCAGGCCGATGCCGCCCAAGGATTGGTCAACTGGGGCTCGCCGCTGGGGCAGGCGCTTCTGGGCGCCGGGCCTGGGGATGAAGTGTTGTGGCGACGGCCGGCGGGGGACCAGATGATCGAGGTACTGGCCATTCTGGGTGAGTGCTGAAATCATCGCGGGCGCTTCGCGCCCCTTTCGGCGCGAAGCGGCCGCAAGTTATCGAATCAGACCACGCCCTGGGCCAGCATCGCGTCAGCCACCTTCACAAAGCCGGCGATATTGGCGCCCTTGACGTAGTTGATGCTGCCATCGGCCTCCTCGCCGTAGTGCACGCAGGCATGGTGGATCGACTGCATGATGTGGTGCAGCTTGCTGTCCACCTCCCCGGCCGTCCACAGCAGGCGCATGGCGTTCTGCGACATCTCCAGGCCCGACACGGCCACGCCACCGGCATTGGATGCCTTGCCAGGCGCGTAGAGGATGCCGGCCTCGATGAAGATATCCACAGCCTCCAGGGTGGTCGGCATGTTGGCCCCTTCGGCAACGCAGATACAGCCATTGCGCAGCAGGGTACGGGCGTCTTCGGCGCCCAGTTCGTTCTGCGTCGCGCACGGCAGCGCGATATCGCATGCCAGGCTCCAGGGCGTCTGGCCTTTGCGGAACTCCAGGCCGAACTGCTCGGCCAGCTCGCTGATGCGACCGCGCTTGACGTTCTTCAGCTCCATCACCGCGTCCCACTGGGCATCGGTAAGGCCGGCTTCGGCATACAAGGTGCCTTCGGAGTCGGACAGCGAGATCACCTTGCCGCCCAGGTCCATGACCTTGCGCGCCGCGTACTGGGCAACGTTGCCGGAACCGGAGATCGCCACGCGGCGACCGTCGATGCGCTGGTCGCGGCGCTTGAGCATCTCTTCGGCGAAGTACACGCAGCCGTAGCCGGTGGCCTCCGGGCGGATCAGGCTGCCGCCATAGGTCATGCCCTTGCCGGTCAGCACCGAAGTGAACTGGTTGGCCAGGCGCTTGTACTGGCCGAACAGGAAGCCGATCTCGCGGGCACCGACGCCGATGTCACCCGCAGGCACGTCGAGGTCGGCGCCAATGTGGCGGTACAGCTCGCTCATGAACGCCTGGCAGAAGCGCATCACTTCGGCGTCGCTCTTGCCCTTCGGGTCGAAGTCCGAGCCGCCTTTGCCGCCGCCCATTGGCAGCGAGGTCAGCGAGTTCTTGAACACCTGCTCGAAGGCCAGGAACTTGAGTACGCCCAGGTTGACCGACGGGTGGAAGCGCAGGCCGCCCTTGTACGGGCCGATGGCGCTGCTCATCTGGATGCGGTAGCCGCGGTTGACCTGGACCTTGCCCTGGTCGTCGACCCACGACACACGGAACAGCACGGCACGCTCGGGTTCGACCATGCGTTCGAGAATGCCTGCCTGCAGGTAGTGAGGGTTGGCTTCGAGGAAAGGCCACAGGCTGCGCAGCACCTCCTCCACGGCCTGGTGGAATTCGGGCTGGGCCGGATCGCGTTGTTGCAGTCGGGCCAGGAAATCGTCGACAGATTCGATCATGGTAGACATCTCACCAAGAGAGGGATTGTTTTTGGTTTTTTCGGGAATGTACCAAGAACCAATCGCACTGGAACAGGGCGAAATGTCGTTTTTATGAAATTAATTGGTGCGTTTTCTATAACTGTATACAAGTTTCTCGCTGTACTCGTGAGAGTGCACTTTCTCCCTGCTCTCCCTTAACGCAGCAATCGCGGGGCAAGCCCGCTCCCACGCAGCCCTTCTCATCCCTGAAAGCCAGGCACAAAAATGGGGCCCCTGAGGGCCCCATCGTTGTGCAGCAAAAACCGGCTTACTGGGCCAGTTTCTTGTGACGCACACGGTGCGGCTGGGCAGCGGCGTCGCCCAGGCGCTTCTTGCGATCGGCTTCGTACTCGGTGTAGTTGCCTTCGAAGAACACCACGCTGGAATCGTCTTCGTACGCCAGGATGTGAGTGGCCACACGGTCCAGGAACCAACGGTCGTGGGAAATCACGATGGCGGCGCCCGGGAAGTCCAGCAGGGCTTCCTCGAGCGAACGCAGGGTTTCGACGTCGAGGTCGTTGGACGGTTCGTCGAGCAGCAGGACGTTGCCGCCCTCCTTCAGGGTCAGGGCCAGGTGCAGGCGGCCACGCTCACCACCGGAGAGGTCCTTGACGAACTTCTGCTGGTCGCCGCCCTTGAAGTTGAAGCGGCCGACGTAGGTGCGCGACGGGATCTCGTAGCTGCCGATGCGGATCTGGTCGGAGCCGTCGGAGATCTGCTGGAACACGGTCTTGCTGCCGTCCAGGTCTTCGCGGCTCTGGTCGACGCAGGCCAGCTGCACGGTTTCACCGATCTCGATGCTGCCCGAGTCCGGCTGCTCCTTGCCCATCAGCATGCGGAACAGGGTCGATTTACCGGCACCGTTACCACCGATCACGCCGACGATGGCGCCCTTAGGCATGGCGAACGACAGGTTGTCGATCAGCACGCGATCGCCATAGCCCTTGGTGACGTTCTTGAACTCGATGACCTTGTCGCCCAGGCGCGGACCGGCCGGGATGTAGATCTCGTTGGTCTCGCTGCGCTTCTGGAATTCCTGCGACTGCATCTCTTCGAAGCGCTGCAGACGGGCCTTGGACTTGGACTGGCGGGCCTTGGCGCCTTTGCGCACCCACTCCAGTTCCTCTTTCATGGCCTTCTCGTGGGCGCTCTGCTGCTTGGATTCCTGCGCCAGACGGTCCGACTTGGCTTCCAGCCAGCCCGAATAGTTGCCTTCGTACGGGATGCCGGCGCCGCGGTCCAGTTCGAGGATCCAGCCGGCGACGTTGTCGAGGAAGTAACGGTCGTGGGTGATTGCCACCACGGTACCGGGGAAGTCGTGCAGGAAGCGCTCCAGCCAGGCTACCGAGTCGGCGTCCAGGTGGTTGGTCGGTTCGTCGAGCAGCAGCATGTCCGGGGCCGACAGCAGCAGGCGGCACAGGGCCACGCGGCGCTTCTCGCCACCGGACAGGTGCTCGATCTTCGCCTCCCAGGCCGGCAGGCGCAGGGCATCGGCGGCGACGTCCAGCTGGCGCTCGAGGTTGTGACCGTCGGCGGCCTGCAGGATGGCCTCGAGCTTGGCCTGTTCGGCGGCCAGCTTGTCGAAGTCGGCATCCGGGTCGGCGTAAGCGGCGTAGACCTCGTCCAGGCGGGCCTGGGCGTCCTTGATCACGCTGACCGCTTCCTCGACCACTTCACGCACGGTTTTGCTCGGGTCCAACTGCGGCTCCTGGGGCAGGTAGCCGACGTTGATGTCGGGCATCGGACGGGCTTCGCCGTCGAATTCCTTGTCGACGCCCGCCATGATCCGCAGCAGGGTCGATTTACCAGCGCCGTTCAGGCCCAGCACGCCGATCTTGGCTCCCGGGAAGAACGACAGGGAAATATTCTTGAGAATTTCCCGCTTCGGCGGCACGACCTTGCTCAGCCGATGCATGGTGTAGACGTATTGAGCCAAAACCAAGCCCTCTATCAGATAGGTAAATACACGCGCCCCGGCATTGGCCAGGGGATGTGATTACGGGGTCATTGAATAAAGTGGGCCATTCTACGCCAAGTCGCGGCGTTGCACAGATGGGGTAGATGGCGGGGCCGCCCGGCGGCCTTCGCGGGGCAAGCCCGCGCCCACGCCGGCACGGGTGGGGCGGGCTTGGCGCAGGCTCAGACGTGCGACTGCCTGGCCTTGCCACGCGGCAGGCGGCAACGGTCCGATTGCTCGGCCAGGCGCGCGGCCCAGGCGGACTTGACGCTGAAGCCGCCACTGCGGGCAGGTTTGCCAGCCGGCTTGCCCACGGCCTTGGCAGGCGCGGGTGTGGGCTTGGCGGTGGTTTGTGCGGCAACCTGGGCGACCGGCTCGGCGGCAGCCTTGGCCGACTTGCGCAGCTCGGCCAGCGACGGCGTCTTGTTGGCACTGGCGGCAGCCGCGTCCGGCTTGGCCAGCGAGCGCTGGCAGGTCTTGCAGGATACGTCCTCGGCCACGGCAGTGCTGACCAGCGTCTGACTGCTACGCCCGCAGGCGGAATCGAGGCCATTGGTGGAATAGTGGGTAACCAAAACCGTACATCTCCGATGCGTTGACTATGAAGCGGGCGGCATTCTCGCACAGGTTGCAGGGACTTGCAGAACCGGCATGACCAACTGCCGGCCGGCATCGGACATGCGGACTGGCACTTTGCCATATTTGAAGGCATGCTAGTCGGCTTCCCGCGTGCGTCTTATAGTGCGCCCAGCAACCACGGCACGGGCCGTGCATGCAGCGACAACGCAACCCCTGCCATCGTCAGCCCAATCGCAGGACCCAACGCTTGACCAATCTCACGCAACCGTCATCCCTGCGTCCTGCCGATTCCACGGCCGGCACGCACCTGCGTGGCTCGCTCAAGGGGGCGCTGGCCCTGCTCGCCCTGGTTCTGCTGGGGCTGCTGCTGTGGCAACTTTTCTCCCAGTACCGCCATACCCAGGCCGACCTGCGCCAGCAGAGCCTGGCCACCAGTGCCGAACTGGCCGACCATCTGAGCCTGAACATGGCGCTGAAGGCCCAGCAATCACTGAACCTGGTCCAGCCCTACGTCAAACCTCCGGCGCCTGTCGCCCTGCCCAGCCTGCTCGCCACCTTGCAGGCCCGCCTGCCGGCCCTGCGCGACCTGGCCTGGCTTGACGCCACCGGGCAGGTGCGCAGCGACACCCTCGCTGGCTCACCCGACCGTCAGCTGATTGACGACCTGCTGCAACTGAATCAGGGCAGGGCATTTTTCTATGGCAACGATGCCGACAATCAGCGGCTCTACCTGCTGCTGCGCCAGCCGACCGAGCAAGACCGCGGCTACTGGCTGCTGCGCCTGAGCCGCGACTACTACCAGGAGCTGACCCGTCACCTTGACGGCCCCACCCATCCCCTGTGGCTGCTGGAAAACAGCCGCAGCGGCGAGGTCATCGAGCGCCACGGGCACCGGCAGACCAGCGAAGAGCCTCTGCAAAGCGTGATGCTTGCCTTCATCGACAACAGCACCTGGCAACTGCGTGGCCTGTTCGATGCCGGCCTGGCCCGCGACAGGTTGCTGCCGGCGCTGCTCGGCAAATGCGTGCTGGTGCTGTTCTGCGCGCTGCTGCCGGTGCTGGCGCTGATCAACATGCGCCGTCGCCAACGCGCCTTGCAGGAAGACCGTCGGCGCTACCAGGAAATCTTCGAGGGCACCGGCGTGGCCCTGTGCGTGCTCGATCTCTCCAGCCTGCCGGGGCAGCTCGACCGCTACCACCTGCGCAACCGCGCCGCGCTCAAGCAAAGCCTGGCCCTGGACACCAAGCTGCGCCGCACCTTGCTTGCGGAACTGAAGATCACCGAGATCAACCAGGTGGCCCGCCAACTGCTCAACGTCGACTCCCACGCTGGCGCCTGGCAGCGCCTGATAGATGGCAGCGGGGACAGCCGCGACAGTATCGGCATGCAGTTGATCGACGCGCTGATCGAAGAGCGCCAGCAACTCGAACTGGAGGTCCGCCTACCCGCCCCGCTCGGTGGTGAACTGCACCTGTGGCTGATGGCCCGACTGCCGCAGCAGCGCCGTGACTACCAGGCGGTAATCCTGAGCATCAGCGACATCACCAGCCGCAAGCAGGTGGAGCTGTCGCTGCTCGAACGCGAGGGCTTCTGGTCGGACGTGGTGCGTACCGTGCCCGACCAGCTCTACGTGCAGGACGTTGACAGCCAGCGGATGATCTTCAGCAACCGCCACCTCGGCCAGACCCTCGGTTACGACCGCGCGGAGCTGGCACAGATGGGTGACCGCTTCTGGGAGATGCTCCTGCATCCCGGCGATGCCGAGCACTACCGCGCCCTGCGCCAGCAGCAGCGCGACACCGGCTATGGCCAGTCGCTGCACTGCCAGTTGCGCTTCCGCCATCGCGACGGTGGCTGGCGGTGCTACGACATCCGCGAGCAGGTGCTGACCCGCGACAGCGAAGGCCTGGTCACACGTATCATCGGCGTGGGCAAGGATGTCACCGTGCAGATCGAAGCCAGCGAATCGCTGCGCGACAGCGAACAGCGCTACCGCATGCTCGCCGAGAGCATCAGCGACGTGATCTTCTCCACCGACAGCCAGCTGCAGCTCAACTATGTCAGCCCCTCGGTGCAGGCGGTGCTGGGCTACCAGGCCGACTGGATCTTTGCCAACGGCTGGCAGTCGATCATTGCCAACCCGGCCCAGCTCAGCGGTGTCTACAACCTGCTCGAGCGCGTCAGCCAGGTGCTGGACGACAGCACGCAACTGGCCCAGTTGCGCAGTACCCTGCCTACGCAGTTGTTCCTGTTCGACTGCCTGCGCGCCGACGGCCGCAAGATCCCCATCGAGCTGCGCCTGGTGCTGGTGTGGGACGAACACGAGCGCTTCGAGGGGGTGCTCGGCGTGGGCCGCGACATCAGCCAGCAACGCCGGGCCGAAAAAGACCTGCGCATGGCCGCGACCGTGTTCGAGCACTCCACCTCGGCGATCCTCATTACCGACCCGGCCGGCTATATCGTCCAGGCCAACGAAGCATTCACCCGCGTCAGCGGCTATGCCGTGGCCGAGGTGCTCGACCAGCTCCCCGGCATGCTCACCGTCGAGCAGCAACAGAACGCCCAGCAAGGCTACGTGCTCAAGCAACTGAGCCAGCGCGGCAGCTGGGAAGGCGAGGTCTGGCTGAAACGGCGCAACGGCGAGCACTACCCGGCGTGGGTAGGCATCACCGCGGTGCTCGACGATGAAGGCGACCTGGCCAGCTATGTGTGCTTCTTCACCGACATCAGCGAACGCAAGGCCAGCGAGCAGCGCATCCACCGCCTGGCCTACTACGATGCCCTCACTCACCTGCCCAACCGCACGTTGTTCCAGGACCGCCTGTACACCGCCCTGCAACAGGCCGAGCGCCAGAAGGCCTGGGTGGTGCTGATGTTCCTCGACCTCGACCGCTTCAAGCCGATCAACGACTCCCTTGGCCATGCGGCGGGCGATCGCATGCTCAAGGACATGGCCGAGCGCCTGCTGGCCTGCGTCGACGACGACGACACCGTGGCGCGCATGGGCGGCGACGAGTTCACCCTGCTGCTGCAGCCCAAGGCCAGCCGCGAGCAGGCCCTCAACCGCGCCATCCATGTTGCCGAGCACATCCTCGACGGGCTGGTCACCCCGTTCGTGCTGGAAAACCGCGAGTTCTTCGTCACCGCCAGTATCGGCATCGCCCTGAGCCCACAGGACGGCAGCGAGCTCAGCCAGTTGATGAAGAACGCCGACACGGCGATGTACCACGCCAAGGAACGCGGCAAGAACAACTTCCAGTTCTACCAAGCGGACATGAACGCCAGCGCCTTGGAGCGTCTGGAACTGGAAAGCGACCTGCGCCATGCACTAGAGCAGAACGAGTTCATCCTCTATTACCAGCCACAGTTCAGCGGCGACGGCAAGCGCCTGACCGGCGCCGAGGCGCTGTTGCGCTGGCGCCACCCGACACGCGGCCTGGTGCCGCCGGGCGACTTCATCCCGGTGATCGAGGAGCTGGGCCTGGTGGTCGACGTTGGCGACTGGGTACTGCGCGAATCCTGCCGTCAGCTCAAGGCCTGGCACCAGCAGAAAGTGCGTGTGCCCAAGGTGTCGGTGAACATCTCCGCCCGGCAGTTCTCCGACGGCCAGCTGGGCACGCGCATCGCAACTATCCTCGACGAAACGGGGCTGCCGCCGGCGTGCCTGGAGCTGGAGCTGACCGAAAGCATCCTGATGCGCGAGGTCAACGAGGCCATGCAGATCCTCGACAGCCTGAAGAACCTGGGCCTGAGCATCGCGGTCGACGACTTCGGCACCGGCTACTCGTCGCTCAACTACCTCAAGCAGTTCCCCATCGACGTGCTGAAGATCGACCGCACCTTCGTCGATGGTCTGCCCGAAGGCGAACAGGACGCACAGATCGCCCGGGCGATCATCGCCATGGCCCACAGCCTCAACCTGGCGGTGATCGCCGAGGGCGTGGAAACTCATGAGCAGTTGGAGTTCCTGCGCGAACACGGCTGTGACGAGGTGCAGGGCTACCTGTTCGGCCGACCGATGCCCGCCAACCAGTTCGAGGCCCAGTTCAGCAACGAGACGTTGTTCATGTTCCAGTAGGCGCTGCGCGGGGTCTTCGCGCCCACCAGACCTCATGCAACCTGGAAAAAACCGGACCTCAAAGTCAACTCCAGCCCAGTCGCCACGCGGCCTGCAACATGAAGCCCATTGGTCCGCGACTTGATGCCACTTCATATGCCAGCGGCGAATCAATCGGTTAGAATGCTCCCCCAATTCTGCCCGATCCTTGAGGACCGCCATGTTCAGCCGTGATTTGACCATTGCCAAGTACGACGCCGAGCTCTTCGAAGCCATGCAGCAAGAAGCTCTGCGCCAGGAAGAGCATATCGAGCTGATCGCTTCGGAAAACTACACCAGCCCGGCGGTCATGGAGGCCCAGGGTTCGGTTCTGACCAACAAGTACGCCGAAGGCTACCCAGGCAAGCGCTACTACGGTGGTTGCGAGTACGTCGACGTCGTCGAGCAGCTGGCCATCGACCGCGCCAAGGAGCTGTTCGGCGCCGACTACGCCAACGTCCAGCCGCATGCCGGTTCCCAGGCCAACGCCGCTGTCTACTTGGCCCTGCTGTCGGCCGGTGACACCATCCTGGGCATGAGCCTGGCCCACGGCGGCCACCTGACCCACGGTGCCAGCGTTTCCTCCTCGGGCAAGCTGTACAACGCCATCCAGTACGGCATCGACGCCAACGGCCTGATCGACTACGACGAAGTCGAGCGCCTGGCTGTCGAGCACAAGCCGAGGATGATCGTTGCCGGCTTCTCCGCCTACTCGCAAGTGCTGGATTTCCCACGCTTCCGCGAAATCGCCGACAAGGTCGGTGCCTACCTGTTCGTCGACATGGCTCACGTCGCCGGCCTGGTCGCCGCTGGTGTGTACCCGAACCCTGTGCCGTTCGCCGATGTGGTCACCACCACCACCCACAAGACCCTGCGCGGTCCACGTGGCGGCCTGATCCTGGCCCGTGCCAACGCCGACATCGAGAAGAAGCTGAACTCCGCCGTCTTCCCGGGCGCCCAGGGCGGCCCGCTGGAGCACGTCATCGCTGCCAAGGCGATCTGCTTCAAGGAAGCCCTGCAGCCTGAGTTCAAGGCCTACCAGCAGCAGGTCGTGAAAAACGCCCAGGCCATGGCCAGCGTATTCATCGAGCGTGGCTTCAACGTCGTCTCCGGCGGCACCGAGAACCACCTGTTCCTGCTGTCGCTGATCAAGCAGGAAATCTCCGGTAAGGACGCCGACGCCGCTCTGGGCAAGGCCTTCATCACCGTCAACAAGAACTCGGTACCGAACGACCCACGTTCGCCGTTCGTCACTTCGGGCCTGCGTTTCGGCACCCCAGCCGTTACCACCCGTGGCTTCAAGGAAGCCGAGTGCCGTGAACTGGCCGGCTGGATCTGCGACATCCTGGCCGACCTGAACAACGAAGCGGTGATCGACGCCGTACGTGAGAAGGTCAAGGCCATCTGCAAGAAGCTGCCGGTGTACGGCAACTGATTGGCAGACGCCTGAAATGAAGAAGCCCGGCCTTGTGCCGGGCTTTTTCATGTTTGTACTTCATCGGGCTGGCGCGACATCCGGTACGAGACGTATTTCCACGCGCTGCCCCAAGGCCCTGGCAGCGCTAGCCAACGTTGCCAAGGTCATGCCAGCGTCTGTCTGATCCAAGGCTCGATCGACCGCCGCCCGACTGGTGTGCATACGCTCGGCCAAAGCCTTCTTGCTGATCTTTTGCTGCTTCATCGCCTGCGTCAGTTGCCAGGCGATCACCCGTTTCAGCGCAGCCGCCGTGACCTCTTCGAGGATGCCCTCTTCGGCGAGAAAATCATCGAAGTTCGAACCGATATGCGGGTTCATGTAGTTGACCTCCGTAAGCTGGCCTTGCGTTGCCTGGCCAGGGCCAGATCTGCTGAAGGCGTTTTCTGGCTTTTCTTGATGAATCCATGGAGCATGAACATCACGCCATCCATGATCGTGAACAGTACACGGGCAACGACATGCCCCATGTCGATACGGATTTCCCAAAGCCCGTGCTCCAGCTTTCTGACCAAGGGCATGCCAAGTGGCCATCCCAACTGAACGGTCTTGATTTCCATGCCAATCAGATAGCGTTCTTCACGTGCCAAGCCCTTTAGCCACTCCCTCACGGGCTCATTACCCAACGCACTACAGAAGAACTGCACATTTATTTTTAGATCCGACGCGGCCAAGTGTACCAAAAAAAGTACCTCCTGCAAGCGGCCACCTCGACTGGCCTGATCGCTGAAACGAGGCCAAAAAAATGCCGCCTTACGGCGGCATCGAACAGTCGGCTGTATCCCAATCAGGCGTGGCTCAAAGCTTCGAAACCAGCCCGAATCCTTTCCTCCGGCAGCTCATCGGCGATGAACACCATCACGCTTTCCCGAAGCTCGCCTTCCTTCCACTCGGCGTCCCAGTCGAAGCCGTACAGCTTCAGCACTCCCTGGAACACCAAACGGCGATCTTCACCCGCGATATTCAACACGCCCTTGTAGCGCAACAGCTGTTTGCCGTGCTCCTCCAGCAGCTCGTTCATGAAGTCGCTGAGCCGATCGATATCCAACGGTGTTTCGGTGCACAGCACCAGCGTCGAAATGCGATCCGGGGTGGCGGGCTTGAGGACCGGGCGCAAGCTGGGCCCGGGGCTGATGCCAAGGTCCGGGTTGAGGTTGAACCCTCGCACATCGAGCAGCTCGGCCAGGTCGATGCGACCGTGCTCGACCACGCGAATCGTCGCCCGGCCATTGATGCACGCCAGGCGCTCGCGCAGGGCATCGACCACCTGCGGCTCGACCAGATCGGTCTTGCTCAGCAGCAGACGGTCGGCAAAGCCGACCTGGGCCTGGGCGATGGCCTGGGTCAGGTGCAGTTCGGCGTGGGCGGTGTCGACCAGGGTGATGATGCCATCGAGGATATAGCGCTCGCGCAGCTCTTCGTCGATGAAGAAGGTCTGTGCCACGGGTGCCGGGTCGGCGAGGCCCGTGCACTCGATCACCAGGCGATCAAAGGCGATCTCGCCGGCGTCCAGGCGTTCGAGCAGCAGGTACAGGGCACGGGTCAGGTCGCCATGGATGCTGCAGCACACACAGCCGTTGGCCAGGGTCATGACCTGCACTGGCTCATCGCCCAGCAGTTGGCTGTCGATGCCGGCCTCGCTGAACTCGTTCTCGATCACGGCGAGCCTCAGGCCGTGCTCGGCCTTGAGCATGTGCTTGAGCAGTGTGGTCTTGCCGGCACCGAGAAAGCCGGTCAGCACGGTAACGGGAATCGGCGTTTGCACGCGGTTGTCTCCTGCAGCTGAAAATGAAAGTGGGAGCCCGGTTGCCCGGGCTCCCACTGGTTCACGCGTGTCGCGGGTTCAACAGCACTTGGGCCCGGACTTGCCACCATAACGCGCTTCCTGGCGCTCGCGGAAGAACGCCTCGTAGCTCATCACCGGCTTGTCCGGGTGCTTGGTCTGCATGTGCTCGACATAGTTGTCGTAATCAGGCATGCCGACCATCAGGCGGGCTGCCTGCCCCAGGTACTTGCCCAGTCGACCCAGGTCGTTGAACATCGCGGCATTCCTCTCAAGCGTCAGGCAGGGCCTGGAACGGGGTTTCCTTGTCGGTCCGCTCCTTGCGGCCCCAGGCGGCATAGCCGACCTTGAGGGCGAAGAACAGGATGCTGAACACCACCACCAGGAACAGGATCGTCAGGCCAGCGTTGGTGTAGGCGTTGAAGATCACGTGCTGCATCTGACCGATATCCTTGGCAGGCGCCAGCACCTGGCCGGCGTCCAGCGCGGTGCTGTACTTCTTGGCCAGGGCCAGGAAGCCCACAGCTGGGTTCGGGTCGAACAGCTTGATCAGGCCCGCGGCGGTGGTGCAGATCAGCAGCCATACCGCAGGTACCAGGGTGACCCAGATATAGCGCTGACGCTTCATCTTGATCAGTACCACGGTACCGAGCATCAGGGCGATACCGGCCAGCATCTGGTTGGAGATACCGAACAGCGGCCACAAGGTGTTGATACCCCCCAGCGGATCGATCACGCCTTGATACAGCAGGTAACCCCACATGGCCACGCAACCGGCGGTCGCGAGCAGGTTGGCCCCCCACGACTCGGTGCGTTTGAGCGCCGGAACGAAGCTGCCCAGCAGGTCCTGCAGCATGAAGCGCCCGGCACGAGTACCGGCGTCCACTGCGGTGAGGATGAACAGTGCCTCGAACAGAATGGCGAAGTGGTACCAGAACGCCATGGTGTTCTCGCCCGGCAGCACCTGGTGCAGGATCTGCGCGATACCGACCGCCAGGGTCGGCGCGCCACCGGCACGGGCGAGGATGGTGTGCTCGCCGATGTCGCGGGCAGTGGCCTCCAACTGCTCGGGGGTAATCATGAAGCCCCAGCTGCTGACGGTCTGCGCCACCGAAGCGACGTCGGCGCCGACCACTGCGGCCGGGCTGTTCATGGCGAAGTACACGCCCGGCTCGATCACCGAGGCGGCAACCATGGCCATGATGGCGACGAACGACTCCATCAGCATGCCGCCGTAGCCGATGTAACGGGCGTTGGTTTCGTTGTCCAGCAGCTTCGGCGTGGTCCCCGAGGAGATCAGCGCGTGGAAGCCGGACACCGCGCCGCAGGCGATGGTGATGAACAGGAACGGGAACAGGGTGCCCTTCCACACCGGGCCGGTACCGTCGGTGAACTGGGTCAGCGCCGGCATCTTCAGCTCGGGCGCGATGATCAGGATACCGATGGCCAGGCCGACGATGGTGCCGATCTTGAGGAAGGTCGACAGGTAGTCGCGCGGCGCCAGTACCAGCCACACCGGCAGCACAGCGGCGACGAAACCGTAGCCCACGAGCATCCAGGTGATCTGCACGCCGGTGAAGGTGAACGCCGGGCCCCACACCGGATCCGCGGCGATCTGGCCCCCCAGCCAGATCGACAGCAGCAGCAGGACCACGCCGACAATGGAGATTTCACCGATGCGGCCCGGGCGGATGTAGCGCATGTAGATGCCCATGAACATCGCGATCGGGATGGTCGCGATCACCGTGAACATGCCCCACGGGCTCTCGGCCAGGGCCTTGACCACGATCAGCGCGAGCACCGCGAGGATGATGATCATGATCAGGAAGCAACCGAACAGGGCGATGGTGCCCGGTATGCGGCCCATCTCTTCCCGGACCATGTCGCCCAGCGAGCGGCCGTTGCGCCGTGTGGACAGGAACAGGACCATGAAGTCCTGTACCGCGCCGGCCAGCACCACGCCAGCGATCAGCCACAGCGTGCCGGGCAGGTAGCCCATCTGCGCCGCGAGCACCGGGCCCACGAGCGGGCCGGCGCCGGCGATGGCGGCGAAGTGGTGGCCGAAAAGGATGTGCTTGTTGGTCGGGACGTAGTCCAGGCCATCATTGTTGAGTACCGCCGGCGTGGCCCGGCGTGGGTCGAGCTGCATCACCTTGGTGGCGATGAACAGGCTGTAGTAACGGTAGGCAACCAGGTAGATGGCCACTGCCGCGACGACGATCCACAAGGCATTGATCGCCTCACCGCGACGCAGGGCGACGACGCCCAGCGCGCAGGCCCCTATGACTGCCAGCGCCAGCCACGGGATATGGCGTAGCAGGCTGTTATTGTTGTTCATGGCATGCTTCCAGCTTAAGTGGTTGGAATAGACAGCCCTCTGAGTCTAGGGCCTGCTCGCCTCCATTACCATATCCAGATGAGCGTCCTTGCTACCCCAGGGGCTCCGACCTAGAGCGTTGTTCCCGCAACTCACCTGGTAATTCTGCCAGTTGTCGGGCCACAGTCCAGAGTGCATTTTGAACAGGTCTTGAATACACAAGGATGTTCACAATGAAGACCAAGTACCTGCTTCACACCTCTTTCATCGGCCTGCTCGCCACTGCGGCGATACCTGCCCATGCCGCCCCCATCGAGCCAATGCATGGCGCCATGGAAGTACCCGTGGCGCGCCAACTGGCTTGCTTCAACGCACAAGACTACCACTGGCCAGAAGATGGCTCAGGTATCAAGAGTCCAGGCTGCAAAGCGGCGTACCAACACGTTTACCGCAAGTTCGACAACAACGCCCAACAGGCGACCTATCAGTTCATCCAATGGCACGAAGTGTCGAAGAACATCCCCGAGTACGACAAAATCGAAGAAGTCAAGAAGGCTATCCCCGACGGCCAGTTGTGCTCGGCGGGCAATGTCGTGGCAGCGGATTCACTAAGCAAGGTCAGGAACGCACTCCTCGAAATTTTGCGCAAGTTGAAATTGGATTCGAATTGGCTGTACCTCTTGGTCAACGACAAGAGCGGCCTGGACCAACCTGCCGAGTGGGCCACCCAGGAACTGCGCAAGGGGGCCGACAACAAAGTGCACATGCGCTACAAGATCGAGGCCGTGCATAACCCCAGTTACTGGGAAATCTATGTGTCCAAGCCTGGCTACAACCCCGCAGAGCGCGCGCTGAAGTGGGACGATCTGGAACTGGTGCAGGAAATCGGCGACGTGCCACCAGTAAATGGGTACTACGAGCTTGAGGTCGATCTCAAGAACCACATCGGCAAGCGTGTCATCTACAGCCGCTGGCAGCGCAAGGACCCGGCCGGCGAAGGCTTCTACAACTGCAGCGATGTGAACATCGTCGGCGGCAAATAGCCTCCGGTTAATCCTCCGAAAGGGACGGCCATGGCTGGGCTATAGTCAGAAGATCTGACGAGGATCCAGCCATGACTAGCTCCCACGACGAACGCCGCCGTTTCCAGCGCATCGCCTTCGATGCCCCTACCGAACTGCGCCAGGGCGAACGTCGCTGGCCGGTGAAGCTCCTCGACCTGTCGCTTAAGGGCTTGCTGGTAGAGCGCCCGGAACCCTGGGATGCGGACCCCACCCAGGACTTCGAC
Organism: Pseudomonas soli; assembly: GCF_021283165.2. Classification (NCBI taxonomy): domain Bacteria; kingdom Pseudomonadati; phylum Pseudomonadota; class Gammaproteobacteria; order Pseudomonadales; family Pseudomonadaceae; genus Pseudomonas; species Pseudomonas soli. Next base: position 754,095 of record NZ_CP128543.1, on the reverse strand, counting down.
GCAGTCATCCACCTCAACGACAAGAAAACCCAGGTCAGGATGCAGGTCGAACTGCGCCACGACGAGTCCACGCGCCTGGGCTTCATCTGCCTGCACATCGACATCGACTCGATGACCCATTTGCACCGTCTTGTGGAACTGAACCTGGCGGACAGCACCGAAATGATGCGCGAGCTGCGCGAACTCATCGAAGAATGATATCTCTTAGCCTGCTAACAATCTGGCTGTGACCGCTTTCTTGTCCAGCCAGACAGCTTTCCTGCCTTTCCCAGCCCCTTTGTACACACCCCTCTGGAACAGCCTCTCGCAGGTTGGAACGCAACGTGCATCCAGGTTTCAGGCACCCTGGATGCATCCTTTACGACGCTACGATCAAAACTTTGTATACAATTTTAGTGGCAATTATTTGCGCTAGTTGTCTACAGTAGCGGCACAACAATAAACAGAGAGCCTGCTCCAATGACCACGTCCCCCAGCACGTCTCCCGCCCCGCGCCCCGAGGACGAAAACCTCGGCCTCGGCGCCAACCTGGCCTACGGGCTGCAGCATGTCCTGACCATGTATGGAGGGATCGTCGCCGTACCCCTGATCCTCGGCCAGGCCGCCGGCCTGGCGCCGGCGGAGATCGGGCTGCTAATTGCTGCCTCGTTGTTCGCCGGTGGCCTGGCGACATTGCTGCAGACCCTTGGGCTGCCGTTCTTCGGCTGCCAGCTGCCATTGGTCCAGGGCGTGTCGTTCGCGGGCGTGGCGACCATGGGCGCGATTCTTGGCAGCCAGGGCGGCGGTGGCCTGCCGGCGGTGCTGGGCGCGGTAATGGCAGCTTCGTTGATCGGTTTCCTGATTACCCCGGTGTTCTCGCGCATCACCAAGTTCTTCCCGCCCCTGGTGACCGGCATCGTCATCACCACCATCGGCCTGACCCTGATGCCCGTCGCGGCCCGCTGGGTGATGGGCGGCAACAGCGCCTCGCCAGAGTTCGGCAGCATGGCCAACATCGGCCTGGCGGCGCTGACCTTCGCCATCGTCCTGCTGCTGAGCAAGCTCGGCAGCGCGAGCATTTCGCGCCTGTCGATCTTGCTGGCGATGGTCGCCGGCACATTGATCGCCTGGTCGCTGGGCATGGCCGATTTCAGCAAGGTCACCGAAGGCCCGATCTTCGCCTTCCCCACCCCGTTCCACTTCGGCATGCCGACCTTCCACATCGCCGCGATCCTGTCGATGTGCATCGTGATCATGGTGACCCTGGTGGAAACCTCGGCGGACATCCTGGCGGTCGGTGAAATCATCGACACCAAGGTCGACTCCAAGCGCCTGGGCAACGGCCTGCGCGCCGACATGGCATCGAGCATCCTGGCGCCGATCTTCGGCTCGTTCACCCAGAGCGCCTTCGCCCAGAACGTGGGCCTGGTGGCAGTCACCGGCGTGAAGAGCCGCTATGTGGTGGCCACCGGCGGCGTGATCCTGGTGGTGCTCGGCCTGCTGCCGATCATGGGCCGGGTGATTGCGGCAGTGCCTACCCCGGTACTCGGTGGCGCCGGTATCGTGCTGTTTGGCACCGTGGCCGCCAGCGGAATCCGTACCCTGTCGAAAGTCAGCTACAAGAACAACGTCAACCTGATCATCGTCGCCGCCTCGCTTGGCTTCGGCATGATCCCGATCGCGGCGCCGAACTTCTACCACAGCTTCCCCAGCTGGTTCGAAACCATCTTCCACTCCGGCATCAGCTCGGCGGCGATCATGGCAATTCTGCTGAACCTGATGTTCAACCACTTCACCACCGGCAACTCGGAAAACCAGTCGGTGTTCGCCGCGGCCTACGAGCGCACCATCCAGTACTCCGATATTTCGGCCCTGCGTGATGGCGACTACTTCAAGGACGGCAAGCTGTTCGACGCCGAGGGCAACGAGGTACCGGTGCTGGAACTGGACGAGCACGGCAACGAGACGCCCAGGCGCAAAGCGGTTGCCGAACACTGATCGCTGACCAGGACGATCACCGAGGGGAGCCGACGCGCATCGTCGGCTCTTTTTTTGTATGGGAAGATGCGTGGAATCCTATGATCGCTTTAGCCGTGAGCCACAAAGTACCGATTCAACACATTCAGATCACCGGCCTCCAGCCCCCCGCCATATAGCGCAGCTGCAACCAGGACCGTAAACCGTTGGTCATTCGGTTTCCTGCAGGCACGGCATCACATAGGCCAGGGCGTTGGCCAGATGCTTTTGCACCGAACTGTCGGAGATCCCCAGATCCCTGGCGACCTCGGCGTGGGTCATGCCTTCCAGGCGGTTGAGGCGGAAGATCTCCCGGGTGCGCTCGGGCAACTCGCCGAGGATCGCCTGCAACCGACGCAGGTGCTGCTCGCGCACGGCTCGCTCTCGAGCCCGGGGCCATCCTCGACGAGCGCCTCGAAAGCCTCGTGGGGCATCGTGTCGGTCTTGCGCCATTGCTGCTAACGCACGTGATCGATCTTCGGGTTGTGCACGGTGCGATAGAGGTACGCCTGGGCGTTGTCGATCGTCTCGGTACACTGCTGCTCGGCCATGCGCAGGAAACTGTCCTGCACCAGGTCAGCGGCCAGCAGTGAGTCGCGCACCTTGCGCGAGAGCAGGCCTTGAAGGTTTTTCGCGTGCTTGAGAAACAGCCGCTTGAGGTCTGACTCCGCCAGACGCACTCCATGAGGTGCTCGCAGGGTGGCGGCATGCTACTCGCTATTGAGAATCACTTATAAAAAAATTGACCTACTCGAACAATGCGTCCAGTGCCTGTTCCAGACGGGTCACGGCAATCACCTGCAACCCGGCGGGCGCCTCTTTCGGCGCGTTGCCCTTAGGCACGATGGCACGCTTGAAGCCATGTTTTGCCGCTTCCTTCAAACGCTCCTGGCCACTGGGTACCGGGCGTACCTCGCCCGACAGGCCGATTTCGCCGAACACCAGCAGGCCATGGGCCAGCGGACGATTGCGCAGGCTCGACATCACCGCAGCCAGCAACGCCAGGTCGGAGGCAGTCTCAAGCACCTTCACACCACCGACGACGTTGAGGAACACGTCCTGATCATGGGTGGGGATGCCGCCGTGTCGATGCAACACCGCCAACAGCATGGCCAGGCGGTTCTGGTCCAGGCCTAACGTCACCCGTCGCGGATTGGCCAGGTGGCTGTCGTCAACCAACGCCTGGACCTCCACCAGCATCGGCCGGGTGCCCTCCCAGGTGGCCATGACCACGCTGCCGGGCACCTCTTCCTGGGTGCGATTGAGGAAGATCGCCGACGGATTGGAGACTTCCTTGAGGCCGCGGTCGGTCATGCCGAACACACCCAGCTCGTTGACCGCGCCAAAGCGGTTCTTCACTGCGCGCAGCAGGCGCAGGCGGCCATCGGACTCACCCTCGAAATACAACACCGTGTCGACCATGTGCTCGAGCACCCGAGGACCTGCCAACGAGCCCTCCTTGGTGACGTGACCGACCAGGAAGATCGCCGTGCCGCTCTGCTTGGCATAGCGCACCAGCAATGCCGTGCTCTCGCGCACCTGGGCGACGCCGCCCGGCGCCGACTGCAGTTGTTCGGTGAAGATGGTCTGTATCGAGTCGATCACCATCACCCGCGGCTTTTCCTGGCGCGCGGTGGCAATGATGGTCTCGATGCAGGTTTCAGTCATGACCTTGAGCTGGTCCTGGGGCAGGCCCAGGCGCCGGGAGCGCATGGCTACCTGCTGCTGCGATTCCTCGCCGGTGACATACAGCGCCGGCATCTGCACGGCGATGTTGCACAGGGTCTGCAGAAGGATGGTCGATTTGCCGATACCCGGATCGCCCCCGATCAGTACCACCGAACCATCCACCAGGCCGCCGCCGAGTACACGGTCGAGTTCGGTGCTGCTGGTGGTGAAGCGCGGGATCTCCTCGACGCTCACTTCGGCCAGGGTCTTGATCTGCGCCTGCTGCCCGGTCCAGCCGGCGCGCCCGCTCGGTGCCGCGGCGCCGCCGCTTTCGATCATGCTCTCGACCAGGGTGTTCCAGGCCCCGCACTCGCCACACTGCCCGGCCCACTTGGGAAAGGTCGCGCCGCACTCGGTGCAGCCATACAAACGCTTGGCCTTGGCCATGGGCTGGGTCTCCTGGAAAAAACCGCCATGATAGCCGAACACGGACGTGCCCCGGAGGCCTCGGCGGACGACAAAACTATTCGCTCTATAAACAGTCTGTAGCTGCGAACGTCACGCATGAAGCGTTTTAGTGGCTTACACTGCGTTTACCTCTCCATTCGTAACAAAGGAATACAGCATGGGCATGCTCAGTGAATTCAAGGCCTTCGCGGTCAAGGGAAATGTCGTCGACATGGCGGTGGGTATCATCATCGGCGCGGCGTTCGGCAAGATCGTCTCTTCCTTTGTCGGTGACGTGATCATGCCCCCCATCGGCCTGCTGATCGGCGGTGTCGACTTCAGCGACCTGGCCATCACGCTCAAGGCTGCCGAAGGCGATGTGCCGGCCGTGATGCTGGCCTACGGCAAGTTCATCCAGACCGTGCTCGACTTCATCATCGTCGCCTTTGCCATCTTCATGGGCGTGAAGGTGATCAACCGCCTCAAGCGCGAAGAGGCCGTGGCACCGACCGCGCCGCCGGTGCCCAGCGCCGAGGAAGCCCTGCTGACCGAGATTCGCGACTTGCTCAAGGCGCAGAATCGCCAGCCCTGAAGCACAAAACGACTGGGGCCGCTTTGCAGCGGCCCCAGTGACGGCGATCCAAAAAGCGCCATTGTTCCTTACCAGTAATTCTCCACCGCCACCTGCCCCGGCCGCTTGCTCAGGCTCAGTTGCAAGTCCCGCGCCTTGAGCACCTTGCGCGTCTCGTCGATCATCTCCGGGTTGCCGCACAGCATGATCCGTGAATGCTCCGGCGACAGCGCCAGCCCCGCCGCCTTTTCCAGTTCACCGTTCTCGATCAACGTGGTAATCCGCGCATTCAACGCACCCGGATGCTGCTCTCGGGTAACCACCGGAATGAACTGCAGCTTGCCCGCGTACTCCGCCAGGTAGTCGCGCTGTTCCAACGCGGCGATTTCATCGACATACGCCAGCTCCTTCGCCTCGCGCACCGAGTACACCAGCTTGATATTGTCGAAGCGCTCCCAGGCCTCGAAGTCCTGCAGGATCGACATGAACGGTGCGATGCCGGTGCCGGTGGCCAGCAGCCACAAGTCACGGCCGCCGACGAAGCGGTCAAGGGTCAGGTAGCCGAAGGCCTGGCGGTCGATCAGCAGGGTGTCGCCTTCGCCAAGCCGGCTGAGCTCACTGGTGAACTCGCCCCCGGGCACCACGATGGAGAAGAAGTCGAGAAACTCGTCATGGGGCGCGCTGACCATGGAATAGGCACGCCAGACAACGCTGCCATCGGCCTTGTTCACGCCCAGCCGGGCGAACTGACCGGCACGAAAGCGAAAGCCTGCATCGCGGGTGACACGCAGGGAAAACAGGTTGGGAGTCAGAGGCTGGACGCCGAGCAGGGTCTGGCGGGTGAATTTGTCGGCGCTGGCGGTCATGACGGGCTCCACGAATCAAGAGCGCACAGTGTCGCGCAAAGCAGCGCAGATAAACACCGTCGATTTGTAGGGCATGACACGACACCGAGCAGAACTACCTAAAAAAGCGACACAGCTATAGCAAAAAAACCCAGCACACCAGTAGGAGCTTTCCTACACTACGGTCCGTGTAGTCCTCACTTTGGATCCACGAAGACGTAAAGGGAGCCTCAGATGCCACATTGGAAGAGCGAGCAGCTCCAGCAACTGCTGGAGGAGAAAGAGCCGCAGCAGGTGTTCGGCCAGGCTGTGAAACTGGCCCAAGCACTGGACATGGAGTTCATCGGCCTGACCTTGCACCTGCATATCGCTGCCCGTGGCCCCCAAATCGTCCTCTACAACAATTACCCAAGCGCCTGGAACACCCTCTATCAGGCTGAAGACTTCATCAACATAGACCCGACAGTATCAAAATGCCACCACACGACGTTGCCACTGGTCTGGAACGACGATCTGTTTCATGAGGTGCCACAGCTGCGTGAGGCCGCCAGCGCCTACGGCATGATCCATGGCTGGAGTCAGTCGGTGCACGACCAGCAGCACAACGAAAGTCAGTTGAGCGTCTCCAGGGCCGAAGGCGCCGTCTCCCGCGACGAACTGTTCGAGAAGAGTGCCCAGGTCATGTGGCTGTGCAACACCTTGCACGCCGCCCTCAGCACGCACCACCTGGCGAAGTACAGCCCACTGCCGCAATTGAGCGAACGCGAGCTTGAAGTGCTCAAGTGGTCCGCCGCCGGCAAGACTGCCGCCGACGTGGCGATGATCCTCTCGCTGTCGACCAGCACCGTGAATTTCCATATTCGCAGTGTGATCAGCAAGACCAACGCCTCCAACAAAGCTGGCGCCATCGCCATTGCCGCCCTGCGCGGCCTGCTCTGACAGCGCGTCCCCCACCCAGGCGCAAAGCCCTGTAGAATTCCCCGCCGCAAGCCCGCCGCACCCGCGCGCCGGGCAGATACGCAGCAGAGCCCCACGTCATGCCCCTGTTCAACAGCCCCTTCGCCGACCTCGACCTGATCCGCCAGCCGGAGCAAGCCAACGACCCGCTGCTGGCGTTCGATGCCGCCGACCAGTACCTGCTGGAACACCTGGCCGCCCAGGCACCGGGCGCAGGGTGCAAGGTGCTGGTGCTCAACGACAGCTTCGGCGCCCTGGCCGCCAGCCTGGCCGGACACCTGGACGTGACCAGCAGCGGCGACTCGCACCTGGCGCACCTGGCCCTGGAGAAGAACCTCGCGGGGAACGGCAAGCCGTTCGACAGCGTGCCCTTCATCCCGGCCAACGAGCCCTTCCAGGGCCCGTTCGACCGCGTGCTGGTGCGCGTGCCCAAGACCCTGGCCCTGCTCGAGGAGCAACTGATCCGCCTGCAGGGCCAATTGGCGCCTGGAGCCCAGGTGATCGCCGGGGCGATGATCAAGCACCTGCCACGAGCCGCCGGCGACCTCATGGAGAAGTACATCGGCCCGGTGCAGGCTTCGCTGGCGCAGAAGAAAGCGCGCCTGCTGAGTGCCACTGTCGCGCAACGGCCCGTCGCGCGCTCCCCCTACCCCAGCCGCTACCGCCTGGACACGCCGGCCCTGGAGCTGGTCAACCACGCCAACGTGTTCTGCCGCGAAGGCCTGGACATCGGCACTCGCGCCTTCCTGCCGCATCTGCCACGTGATTTGGGCCGCGCCCGCGTAGCCGATCTCGGCTGTGGCAATGGCGTGCTGGCGATTGCCTGCGCCCTGGCCAACCCGGATGCGCAGTTCACCCTGGTCGACGAGTCGTACATGGCGGTGCAGTCGGCGCGGGAGAACTGGCAGGCGGCACTGGGCGAACGCGAAGTGACGATCAGGGCCGCGGACGGCCTGGCCGGCCAGGAGAAACAATCGCTGGACGTGGTGCTGTGCAATCCACCGTTCCACCAGCAGCAGGTGGTCGGCGACTTCCTCGCCTGGCGCATGTTCCAGCAGGCCCGCGAGGCGCTGGAAGTCGGTGGCGCGCTGTACATCGTCGGCAACCGCCACCTGGGCTATCACAGCAAGCTGGCGCGCTTGTTCCGGGGCGTCGAGCAGGTGGCGGCAACGCCGAAGTTCGTGGTGCTCAAGGCCCGGAAATAAAAGCATCGCGGGGCAAGTCGCATCGGTGCGACTTGCCCCGCGATGACTCAATGGCTTAGTGAGTACTCAGGCCTGCCGCGTTCATGAACATGCGCATGCCATAAGCCACCACGCCAAGCGCTGCCACGCTCAGCCCCCAGATCAGCACCAGCCAACCCAGGCGTTGCCACAGCGGTTTCTTCTCTTCGACATTCATCGCCCGGCGCTCCTAGTGATAGCCGTCTTCATGGGTCACCTTGCCGCGGAACACGTAGTAGCTCCAGTAGGTGTAACCAAGGATGAACGGCAGGATGAACAGCGTGCCCACCAGCATGAAGCCCTGGCTCTGCGGCGGCGCCGCAGCATCCCAGATGCTGATCGACGGCGGGATGATGTTCGGCCACAGGCTGATGCCCAACCCGCTGTAACCGAGGAAGATCAGCACCAGGGTCAGCAGGAACGGGGTGTAGTGGGCATTGCGCGCCACCGCCCGCAGCAACCCGTAGAAGGTCACCAGCACCAGGATCGGCACCGGCATGAACCAGATCAGGTTGGGCATGCTGAACCAACGCTCGGCGATCTGCGGATAGGCGATCGGCGTCCACAGGCTGACGATGCCGATCACCACCAGCAGCACCAGCGCCAGTGGCCGAGCCATGTCATGCATCTTCTGCTGCAGCGGCCCTTCGGTCTTCATGATCAACCAGGTGCAGCCCAGCAGCGTGTAGGCGACGATCAGGCCTAGGCCCGAGAACACCGTGAACGGCGTCAGCCAATCGAGGGTGCCACCGACGAACTTGCGGTCGACCACCTTGAAGCCCTCGATGAAGGCGCCCAGGGCCACGCCCTGGAAGAAGGTCGCCACCAGCGAGCCCCAGATGAAGGCCTTGTCCCAGATATGGCGCCTGTTGGCCCGGGCCTTGAAGCGGAATTCGAAGGCCACGCCCCGGAAGATCAGGCCCACCAGCATCAGGATCAGTGGCAGGTACAGCGCCTCCAACACCACCGAGTAGGCCAGTGGGAAAGCCCCGAACAGCGCCGCCCCGCCCAGTACCAGCCAGGTCTCGTTGCCGTCCCATACCGGAGCAACCGTGTTCATCATTACATCGCGGTCACGCTCGTCCTGGACGAAGGGGAAGAGCATGCCGATGCCCAGGTCGAAACCATCCATCACCACGTACATCATGACGCCGAAGATGATGATCACGGCCCAGATCAGCGGAAGATCGATACCCATCTCAGTTCCCCTTGCTCAGGCTGCTGGAGTCGGCCTCATGGCCTTCATCGGCGGCGGACAGCGGCCGCGCCGGCGTACGTTTCTGGCCAGGGCCACCCGGGGTGTGCTCATCGCCTTCACCGGTCTTCGGCCCTTTGCGCACCAGGCGCATCATGTAGCCCAGGCCGGTGCCGAACAGCGCGAAGTAGACCACCACGAACATCACCAGGGTGAACCCCAACTGCGCGTAGCTATGGTTGGACACCCCATCGGCGGTGCGCATCAGCCCGTAGACCACCCACGGCTGGCGGCCGATCTCGGTGGTGAACCAGCCGGCGAGGATCGCGATCAACCCCGACGGGCCCATCCACAGGGTCAGGTAGAGGAACGGCCGCGAGCTGTACAGGGTGCCGCGCTTGCGCAGCCACAGGCTCCACAGGCCGACGAAGATCATCAGCATGCCCAGGCCAACCATGACCCGGAACGACCAGAACACGATGGTCGAGTTGGGTCGGTCCTCGGGCGGGAAGTCCTTCATCGCCGGCACTTGCTTGTCCAGGCTATGGGTCAGGATCAGGCTGCCCAAGGCTGGAATCTCGATCTTGAAGCGCGTGGTTTCTGCCTGCATGTCGGGAATGCCGAACAGGATCAGCGGCGTCGGCTCGCCGGGCTTGTTCTCCCAGTGGCCTTCGATGGCGGCGATCTTCACCGGTTGATGCTTGAGCGTGTTCAAGCCATGGAAGTCGCCGATCACGGCCTGGATAGGCGCCACCACCAGGGCCATCCACATGGCCATCGACAGCATCTTACGCACTGCCGGGTTGTCCCTCCCGCGCAACAGGTGCCAGGCCGCCGAGGCGCCGACAAAGAACGCGGTGGCGACGAAGGCCGCGGTGGCCATGTGCATCAGGCGATAGGGGAAGGACGGGTTGAAGATCACCGCGAACCAGTCCACCGGAATCACCTGGCCATTGACGATCTCGTAGCCCTGGGGGGTCTGCATCCAGCTGTTGGAAGCGAGGATCCAGAAGGTCGACACCAGCGTGCCGAGCGCCACCATGCAGGTGGCGAAGAAGTGCAGGCCACGGCCTACACGGTTCCAGCCGAACAGCATGACACCAAGGAAACCGGCCTCGAGGAAGAAGGCGGTCAAGACCTCGTAAGTGAGCAAGGGACCAGTGATGGATCCGGCAAAATCGGAGAACTGGCTCCAGTTGGTGCCGAACTGATAGGCCATGACCAGGCCCGAGACCACGCCCATGCCGAAGTTCACGGCGAAGATCTTCGACCAGAAGTGGTAGAGGTCACGGTACGTGTTGTCGCCGGTCTTCAGCAAAAGGCCTTCTAGGACCGCCAGGTAGCTCGCCAGGCCAATGGTGATGGCCGGGAACAGGATGTGAAAGGACACGGTAAAGGCAAACTGGATTCGGGCGAGCTCTAGAGCTTCCAATCCGAACATGGTGCTTCCTCTTCAGGTAATCCGGCGACCGGGCTCATGGCCTGTCGCCCACTGCCCCCACGGGTATCGAGTGCGGCGCGTTAGAATTGTTCTGTTCGATCGCGGGGATTCCGGCCCGAAGGCCAAGATCGTTGCATCTGGAACGATTGATCCAGATCAACGACTGAATGGAAGCATAGTCCTGAATGCTCCATCCGGATGTGTGGTTGATTGCCGCGTGACCGGTTGCCTCACCCTCTTTTGCGAATTCGCGGCAGTTGATCCACACGACTTTCAGCAACTATTTGTTACAAACAGATGTTACTCTGCAGGCCCCTCTATCTCCGAGGCTGCAGCCCCCCGATGTCCGATTCCGCCCCGCAATTGCTGCGTCATCACCGCCCTTTCCTGGCCTTCTGGCTGGCCCGCGTGTTCACCGCCAGCGGCTTCCAGATGCTGACGGTGGCCATTGGCTGGCACCTCTACCAACTGACCGGGAATGTCCTCGACCTGGGCCTGGTCGGGCTGGTCGAGTTCGCGCCCCGGATGCTGTTCATGCTGCACACAGGCCATGTCGCCGACCGCTACGACCGACGCAAGGTGGCCGCCCTGTGCCAGACCCTGCAGGCGCTGATCGCCCTGGCGCTGGCACTGGGCAGCGTCACCGACAACGTCAGCCGCGAGCTGATCTTCATCCTCGCCTTCCTGCTCGGCGCCACCCGTTCGTTCGAGATGCCGGCGACCCAGGCGCTGTTACCCAACGTGGTGCCGCCAGGGCTGTTCCCACGGGCCGTGGCGGCGTCGGCGTCGGCCACCCAGTCGGCGACCATCGTCGCCCCGGCGGTCGGCGGCTTTCTCTACGCCTTCGGCAGTACCTGGGTGTACGGCCCGACCGTGGCCCTCTACCTCATCGCCTGCCTGTTGACCCTGAGCCTCGACGCGCGCCAGCAACTGCCCCAGCGCGGTCGGGCCAACCTGGAATCGCTGCTGGCCGGGGTACGCTTCATCCGCAGCCGTCCGGACATCTTCGGTGCCATCTCCCTAGACCTGTTCGCCGTGCTGCTGGGCGGCGCTACCGCGCTGCTGCCAGTGTTCGCCAAGGACATCCTGCTCACCGGCGCCTGGGGCCTGGGCCTGCTGCGCTCGGCGCCGGCGGTGGGCGCGCTGCTGATGTCGCTGTGGCTGGCGCGCTTCCCGGTGGAGCGCAAGGTAGGCCTGATCATGTTCGCCTCGGTCGGCGTGTTCGGGGTGGCGACCATCACCTTCGGCCTCTCGACCTCGTTCTGGTTCTCCCTGGCGGTGCTGGTGGTGCTCGGCGCGGCGGACATGATCAGCATGGTCATCCGCGGCGCCTTCGTGCAGCTGGAGACGCCGGACGAGATGCGCGGCCGGGTAAGCGCGGTGAACGGGCTGTTCATCGGTGCCTCGAACCAGCTCGGCGAGTTCGAGTCGGGGCTGACCGCGCACTGGTTTGGCACAGTGCCGGCGGTGGTGCTCGGCGGCGTGGGCACGCTGCTGGTGACCGGGGTATGGATGAAGCTGTTCCCGACGTTGACCCATCGCGACCGTATGCATAACGGCTGAAAACCGTGTTCGCCCCCTCGCGAGGCGAAAAACCGCGAGAGGGCCCGAATGGCCTCTCTCCCCAATGGCCATAGGCCCCCGCCATCCTTGCTGGTATGATGCGCGGCTTTTTTCCACCCCACACAAAACCACGGCACCCGGTACGGTCTGTGCTTTGCTGTTGGGGTCGATACATTCACGGCGCGAGCGCGCCCGGGGAGCAGGCATGCTGGAAAGGCTGTTTCAACTAAAAGCACACAACACCAACGTGCGCACCGAGATTCTCGCGGGCGTCACCACCTTCCTGGCCATGGCCTACATCCTGTTCGTCAACCCGAGCATCCTCGGCGAGACCGGCATGGACAAGGGCGCGCTCTTCGTCGCCACCTGCCTGGCCGCGGCCATCGGCTCGGTGACCATGGGCATCATCGCCAACTACCCGATCGCCCTGGCGCCGGGCATGGGCCTGAACGCCTTCTTCACCTACACCGTGGTCCTGCACATGGGCCACACCTGGCAGGTGGCGCTGGGCGCGGTGTTCCTCTCCGCGGTGCTGTTCTTCCTGCTGTCGATCTTCCGCATCCGCGAATGGATCGTGAACAGCATCCCGCTGCCGCTGCGCTCGGCCATTGCTGCCGGCATCGGCCTGTTCCTGGCGCTGATTGCCCTGCATAACGCCGGCATCGTCGTCGATAACCCAGCCACCCTGGTGGGTCTGGGCGACCTCAGCAAACCCGCGCCGATCCTCGCCACCCTGGGCTTCTTCCTGATCGTCGCCCTCGAGTCGCTGAAGGTTCGCGGCGCCGTGCTGATCGGTATCCTGGCGGTGACCGTGGCCGCGATCGCGCTGGGCGTCACGCCGTTCGGCGGGGTGGTCTCGATGCCACCGTCGCTGGCCCCGACCTTCCTGCAGTTGGACATCGCCGGCGCCCTGGATGTCGGGTTGATCAGCGTGATCTTCGCCTTCCTGTTCGTCGACCTGTTCGACAACTCCGGCACCCTGATCGGCGTGGCCAAACGCGCCGGTCTGATGGGCAAGGACGGCCACATGCCGAAGATGGGCCGCGCCCTGATCGCCGACAGCACCGCCGCCATGGCCGGTTCGCTGCTGGGCACCTCGACCACCACCAGCTACATCGAGTCGGCGGCGGGCGTGAGTGCCGGCGGGCGCACCGGCCTGACCGCCATCGTGGTCGCCATCCTGTTCCTGCTGGCGCTGTTCTTCGCCCCGCTGGCCGGCAGCGTGCCGGCCTTCGCCACCGCTCCGGCGCTGCTGTTCGTCGCCGTGCTGATGGCTTCGGGCCTGGCCGAGATCAACTGGGACGACGTCACCGAAGCCGCGCCAGTGGTGGTGACCGCCCTGGCCATGCCGCTGACCTACTCGATCGCCAACGGCATCGCCTTCGGCTTCATCGCCTGGACCGCCATCAAGCTGATCTCCGGCCGTCGCCATGACCTGAACCCGGCGCTGGTGATCCTGTCCATCCTGTTCGTCATCAAGCTGGGTTGGTTCCCCGCATGAGTGCTGCCTACGATCCCGCGCAATACGACGTGCAACTGGCGGCCAAGGCCGCCCGCCTGCGCGACCTGCTGGCCCCGTTCGACGCGCCGGAGCCGGCCGTGTTCGACTCGCCGCGCGGGCACTACCGCCTGCGCGCCGAGTTCCGCCTGTGGCGCGAAGGCGGCCAGCGCCACTATGCGATGTTCGCCCCGGGCGAGAAGCACAAGGCCATCCTGATCGACGACTTCCCGATCGCCAGCGAGCGCATCAATGCATTGATGCCGCGCCTGAAAGCCGCCTGGCAGACCAATGAAGACCTCGACAACCGGCTGTTCCAGGTGGAGTTCCTCACCACCCTGGCCGGTGACGCAATGATCACCCTGTGCTACCACCGCCCGCTGGACCAGGCCTGGGAGGCCGCCGCGCAGCAGTTGGCCGCCGACCTCGGTGTCAGCGTGGTCGGCCGCTCGAAAGGCAAGCGTGTGGTGATCGGCCGCGACTACGCGGTGGAGAAGCTCGACATCGCCGGGCGCACCTTCAGCTATCGCCAGCCCGAAGGCGCCTTCACCCAGCCGAACGGCGCGGTGAACCAGAAGATGCTCGGCTGGGCCTTCGAGGCCATGGGCGAGCGCCAGGACGATCTGCTCGAGCTGTATTGCGGCAACGGCAACTTCACCTTGCCGTTGGCCACCCGCGCCCGCCAGGTACTGGCCACCGAGATCAGCAAGACCTCGGTCAACGCCGCCCTGCACAACCTCGACGAGAACGGCGTGGACAACGTGCGCCTGGTGCGCCTGTCGGCCGAAGAGCTGACCCAGGCCCTGAACGAGGTCCGCCCGTTCCGCCGCCTGGAAGGCATCGACCTGAAGAGCTACGACTTCGGCACGGTGTTCGTCGACCCGCCGCGCGCCGGCATGGACCCGGACACCTGCGAGCTGACCCGTCGCTTCGAGCGCATCCTGTACATCTCCTGCAACCCGGAAACCCTGGCGCAGAACATCGCCCAGCTGCACGATACCCACCGTATCGAACGCTGCGCGCTGTTCGACCAGTTCCCCTACACCCACCATATGGAAAGCGGGGTGCTGCTGGTTCGGCGCTGACCCGCGACGACGCGGGGCCGCCAGGGCCCCGCCGTTCGCTGCAAGGAGTGATGTGCCATTGGACCAGTTGAGCGCCATGCAGACCTTCCGCCGAGTCGTCGACCTCGGCAGCTTCAGCGCCGCCGCCCACCAGGCGGGCGTTTCCCACACCGTGCTGTCGCGCCAGGTGAAGCACCTCGAACGCCATCTCGGCACACAACTGCTCAACCGCACCACCCGTCGCCTGCAAATGACCGAAGCCGGGGCGCTGTTCTATCGCCACTGCACCCGGATTCTCGAGCAGATGCAGGCCATGAACCTTGAACTGTCCGAGCATCAACAACAGCCCAGCGGCACGCTGCGCCTGGGTGTGGCCACTGCCTTTGGCGAGCTGGAACTCGGACACTGGCTACCCGACTTCGTCGGACGTCACGAGCGATTGCAGGTCGAACTGCATTGCAGCGACCGCTTCATCGACCTGCTGGAAGAAGACATCGATGTCTGCCTGAGGGTCACCGACCACCTGCCCGACTCCAGCCTCGTGGCCCGTAGGCTGGCAGACAGCGAGGTGCTGCTGGTGGCCGCTCCCGGCTACCTGGAGCGTCACGGCACGCCGACCACCCCCGACGCCCTGGCTGCCCACCCATTGCTCGGCTACAGCCGCTTGCCGCATCCACAGCGCCTGCAACTGACCGGCCCCGCCGGCGAGCGCCGCGAGTTGCTGATGCCCCAGCGCCTGAGCGCCAATTCGCCGATGGCCCTGCGCGCGGCAGCGATCGGCGGGTTGGGGATCGCCAGCTTCGACCGCTTCATCGCCCACGATGCCTTGCGCGACGGGCGCCTGGTGCCGGTGCTGGCGGACTGGTCGCTGCCCTCACGCACTGTGTACGCGGTCTACCCGCAGAGCCGCTATGTGGCGCCCAAGGTACGGGCACTCCTCGACTACGTGCAGGCGTACTACGCAGAGCAGCGATGGCAACATTGATTTGTGCTTAAAACGCACAGGTTATGGCACTCTGAAGAAGTATTTGTGCATAACTTGATTGTTTAACCTTCGCCCATTGTCACTTGGCGAAGGAGCCTCCCATGAAAGCACTGCACACGATTTTCGCCGGCCTCACCCTGGCCACTATTACCGCCACCGCCAGCGCCGCTGGCGACACCCTGAGTTCGGTCCCTGACAGCGCTTCGCTGAAATGGCAGCAGGTGCCCGGCACCCACGGCGCGGTGAGCTACGCCAATGTCGAAGGCGACCTGTTCGGCAAGGGGCCGTACTCGGCCTACGTAAAATTCCGCAAAGGCACCGACAATGGCCTGCACACCCATAGCCAGACCCTGCCGACCATGGTGTTGAGCGGAACCTTCTACGCGGTGATCGATGGCAAGCGGGTGGAGTACCCGACAGGCGCCTACTACAAACTGCCCGCCAACCTGGTGCATGAAAGCGGCTGCACCGCGGCGGCCGATTGCCTGCTGTTCCAGTACCAGGCTGGTGCCTTCGATCTGAACCCGGTCAAAGGCTGAGCCTGGGCAACGTGCTTACTCGCTGACCTGGAACTCCACCCGCGCCGTCTCGCCGCTTTCATCCAAAGCACTCAACTCGATGCGCCCGGCCTGCTCGAAACTTACCTGCAGGCTGTCCTGCCCTTGGGTCTCGCCCAAGGGCAGGCCATTGAGGAACCACCAGCGTCGCCCCGCCCCACCCAATGCCGACACCCGCACCTGCAGCGGCTCATGGCTGGTGGCCGGGCGACGCAGGCTGTCGCCGGCCCGCACCCCGACGATCGACAGCGGTGGCGCACTGGCCGCCATCCGCGGTGGGCAGGCGGGGTCGACAGTCGGCAGCCGCGCTGCCCGGCGTTCGGCGCTGGGCAACCACGGCTCGAGCGGGGCCGGCCATAGCGCGACATCATGCGCCCTGGCACCGGGACAAGAGGCATCGACACGCAAGCCGCGCTCGTTGAGCCACACCGTTTCGCGCAAACCCAGCCCCAGCGGCTGGTCGGCAGCCTGCAAGGTCGGTGGCGTGGTAGCGTCGAGGGTCCAGGCGAAACGTTGCCGACGGCAGTTCGGGTCCTGACGGTTCATTGGCTGGCCCAGCGGCCAACAGATCGCCGCCACACCGACCGAATCGGGCACCGGTTCGACCGGCACTTCGATGCCGCGTTGGCTGTCGCGGTTACTCAGCAGGTCATGCACCTGCAGCATCAATGGCGCCGCCGAGGCCAGGCCGAACTGGCCCGGCACCGGGGTGCCGTCGGGGCGGCCGATCCATACGCCGATCAGGTAGCGCGGGCCGACGCCCACCGACCAGGCATCGCGAAAGCCGTAGCTGGTGCCGGTCTTCCAGGCCAATTGCGGACGCTGCACCAGCTCGGCGTGGGGGTCACGGTCCGGCCGCGCCAGGCCGCTGAGAATGCGCCGGGTGATCCAGGCCGAACCCGGCGACAGCAAGCGGCGTTCCACCAGCGGGTCCTGAGGTTGCAGGCGCACCTGCGCGCTCAGCCCACCACGAGCCAGCGCGGCATAGCCACCGACCAGGTCCTCCAGGCGGCTGCCTGCGCCACCAAGAATCAGCGACAGGTTCGGCTCGGCCAGCGGCGGCAGCACCAGCGGCATCCCGCCCATGCGCATCTGCGCGGCGAAGCGTTTCGGGCCGTAGGCTTCGAGCAGTTGCACCGCCGGCAAGTTGAGCGACAGCGCCAGCGCCGAGCTGGCCGACACCGGGCCGCTGAAGCCCATGGAGAAGTTGCCGGGGCGGTAGTCGCCGTAGCGTCGTGGCACATCCTGCAACAGCGATTCGGAGTGAATCAGGCCGTCGTCCATGGCCATGGCGTAGAGGAACGGCTTGAGGGTCGAACCGGGCGAACGCAGGGCGTGGATCATGTCCACGTGACCGAAGCGGCGCTCATCGCTCAAGTCGATGGAGCCGAGATACGCGCGCACGGCCATGCTCTGCGTCTCGACCACCAGCAACGCCGCCGAAGTGCGCTCGGGCAGGCGAGCGCGCCAGCCCAGCAGCAGGTCTTCGAGGCGCCGCTGCAAGGCGGCGTCCAGGGTGGTACGGATCAGTGGCGGGCTGTTCGGCGTATTCAGGCGCCGGGCCAGCAGCGGCGCCAGCGCCGGCTCCTGGCGTGGCGCCAGCAACAGCGGCTCCTCACGCGCCTCGTCGATGCGCTGGGCTGGCCACACCTGGTACTCGGCCAGGCGCTGCAGCACCTTGTCCCGGGCACGCTGGGCGCGTTCAGGGTGGCGGTCCGGACGCAGCCGGCTCGGCGCCTGAGGCAGCACCGCGAGCAACGCGGCTTCGGCCGGAGTCAGGTGTTTCGGCGACTTGCCCAGGTACGCCCAACTGGCTGCCGCTACGCCCTGCAAGGTGCCGCCGAACGGCGCCCGGTTGAGGTACAGCTGCAAGATTTCGTCCTTGGACAGGTGCCACTCCAGCTGCACCGTGCGCCACAGCTGGCGCAGCTTGCCGGGCAAGGTGCGGTCGTGCGGGTCGAGCAGGCGCGCCACCTGCATCGACAGCGTGCTGCCACCAGACACCACCCGCCCGCCACGCAGGTTGAGCCATGCAGCCCGGGCCAGGGCCATGGGGTTCACCCCGGGGTGGCGATAGAACCAGCGGTCCTCGTAGGCGAGCAGGGCTTCAAGGTACAACGGCGAGACTTCCTGCGGGCTGACCGGATAGCGCCACACGCCGTCGGCGTCGGCGAAGCGCCACAACGGTGTGCCGTCCTCGGCCAGCACCACCCGCGCCAGGTCGTCGCCCGGCATGGGCAATGGCCAGATACGGTCAGCCAGCCACAGCAGGGCCATGCCCAGCAGCACGCTGACGGCGACACGCCGCAGCAGCCTGGTCAGGCGCGGGCGCGCTAAGCTTGGCATCGGGAACCGACCGGGCCAGGTGATGGCCAAAGGCTGGGAATCGCCGATTCGTTGATCAGGAAGCGACTATGCATGTAGAAGGTTTTTTCGAATGGCTGGGCCAGGCACTGGGTTCGGTGATCCGGTTCATCGTCGATGGCTTGAGCGGGTTGTTCAACCTGCTGGCCAACGCCGGTGGCAATTTCATCGATGGCCTGGCGCGCACGCTGGGGATGGACACCTCGCTGGTGAGCATCCTGGCGCTTATCGTCGGCCTGATGTTGCTGTACTCGGCGGTCCGCGCTTTCATGCGCGCATCGATCATCCTCGGGATCATCTGGGCGTTGCTGGGGTTGTGGGTGTTGAGCTGGGTAGTGCATTGAAAGCAGCTGCAAGCTTGGAGCTACAAGCGGCAAGTTGAAAGCAGCCTGCATCGACTGCTTTCTCTTGTAGCTTGCAGCTCACAGCTTGAGGGTCAGCGAGCTCTTACAATCATCTCGCCCTGGCTATCACCAATCGCCTGCAGGTTGGGCCGGTACATCGACTCCACCTGCGGAGGCGGAACGCGGTAGCTGCCCGGCGTCACCGCACGGGCCAGGTACAGCAGGTGGGTGGTGCCGTAGCTGTCGAGCTTGAGCGCGGCCACGTAGCGGTCGTCGCGATACTCCTGGTGCACCACGCTGGCGTTCTGCATCGACTCGCGCCACTGCTTCACCGCGCTGCTGGCATTGTCCAGGCTGGCAGCGCTCTGCGCCAGGTTCTGGTTCTCCAGCTCCAGGCCTGCCGGCAGCAGGTCCACTACCAGGGCGTCGGGCACCTGGTCCTGGGCCTTGAGCGCCAGGTGCACCAGCACCAGGTCACCGCTGCGCAGGTTGCGCACATCCAGCGCCTGGCCATTCATGCCCAGGTACTCGCGGCGGATTTCCATGCCATTGCCGCTGGCGGCCGGAGCCTGGCGCGGGTAGCCGGACAAGGTCAGCTGCTGGTACAGGGTGTCGCCACCCTGGTTCTGCACGGTCAATGGCGAGGCCAGCAGCGGGCCCTCGAGCTTCATGCCCGAATCATTGTTGTCGAACTCACGGACTTCACCGGCGCTGTCCAGGCGAGCCTTCCAAGTACCCTCCGGCTTGCCCAGCAGGCCACGGCCGGCAAGGAACAGCGCGTTGCGCTCCTGGGTAGACAGCCAACGGTTGGCGGCCAACTCGTCGGACAGGCCGAACAGGCGCTGGTCGACCTGATTGGCGGCCAGGTTGTTCTCCTGCAGCAGGGACAGGATCAACGCCTGGTCACGCAGGGCGCTGCCGTAGTCGGCCAGCCAGCCTTTGCCGCGGGTGACCGCCAGGCCCGCCTGCAGCGCCTGCTGCGAACGTTGCTTGTCGCCCATCTTGTCCAGCGCCACCGCCAGTTGCACCAGCGGCAAACCGGAGCGGGCGTCAGCACGACGCTCGAACAGGCTGCGCAAGGCGCCCAGCGGCGCCTGTTGGCTGCGCGCCAGCACCAGGCCGGCGTAGGCCTGCACGGCGAAGCGGGTGTGGTCGGCGTTCTGGCTGTAGTCGACTTCGATCAGGTTGCGCTCCTGCACATAGCGCAGCAGGCGCTCGCTGGCCTTCTTCAGCGCCTCGGCCGGTACACCGTAGCCTTGCTCGCGGGCGCGCAGCAGGAAATCGGTCACGTAGGCAGTCAGCCAGTATTCCTCCTCGCTGTCCGAACTCCACAGGCCGAAGCTGCCGTTGTAGCGCTGCATGCCCAGCAGATGCTCGATGCCCATCTCGATCTTGCGTTTGCGCACATCGGCCGGCTCACCCTTGATGCCCAGGCGCTTGAGGCTGTCGGCATCGGCGTACAGCGACGGGTACAGGCCACTGGTGGTCTGCTCCAGGCAGCCGTAGGGGTAGGCTTCCAGGGCGCGGATCTGCTCGGCAAGGTTCAGCGGTGGGCGGCTCGATAACGCCAGGCTGGCCTCCAGGCCCGCAGGCTCGAACTCGGCCAGGTCGCTGTCGGGCAGGCTCCAGGGCTGGTCCTTGAGGGCCACGCGGTAGTGCTTGAGCATCGCCGGGTAAGCCGGGCGAATACCCAGGGTCCATTCACGCTCGAAGGTACTAGCCGGCTCACCCGGCAGCTGCAGGCCGTTGACCTGCACGCGAACCTTGCCCTGGCCCAGGCCCCCCTGGGCCTGCACCGGGATCATCAGGGTGGTGCGCTGGCCTTCGGCGAGGGTGAAGTTCTGCTGAGCGCCACCGACCAGGCTCAGTTGACCTTCGCTGGACACCTGCACGCTCAGTTGCTGGGCGCGGCCGGACAGGTTGGCCAGGTCCAGCGCCAGGCGGGTCTGATCGCCACCGGCGAGGAAGCGCGGCGCGGACAGCTCGGCGATCAGCGGCGCGGCGACCACGGTCTTGCCCTCGGCCATGCCGAAGTGTTCTTCGGTCCAGGCCTGGGCCATCAGGCGCAGTTCACCGTTGAAATCGGGAATATCGACGCTGGCCTGGCCCTCGCCTTTTTCATCGAGGGTCACCGGCAGGCTCTGCTGGGCGACGATGGTCACCGTGGTGTTCGGGCGCTTGCCGCCCTTGGCCATGGCGGCGTCACCGCCGAAGGCCAGGCTGGCCAGGCGGCCCTGGCCGGCTTCGATCAACTGGCCATAGATGTCCAGCTGGTCGGCGCCATAGGCCTTGCGGCCGAACAGGCTGGCGAACGGATCGGGGGTCTTGAAGTCGGTGATGTTGAGGATGCCCACGTCCACCGCCGACAACAGCACATGCACCTGCTTGGGCACGCTGCCATCGGCGTTGACCGCCTTGACCTTGACGGTCAGCGGTTGCTTGGGCCGCATTTTTTCCGGCGCCTGCAGCGACACGGCCAGCTTGCGCTCGGCGCGGTCCAGCGGCAGGTGCAGCACGCCCACGGCGCGTTTCGGCGTGGCGTTGGCCTTGCGCTCACCCGGGCGGATCACCAGGGCGCTGATGTACAGGTCGTGGCGCGCCCACTTCTTGTCCAGTTCGACATCGAAGGTCTTGCCCTCGGCCGGCACCTCGATTTCCTGCCACCACAGCGGGCCGTCGGCGGACTCGATCATCAGGTAGCCGCTGCCGGCGGCCGGCGGGGTGACGGTGACCTTGGCGGTGCCGCCTTCCTTGTAGGCTGGCTTGTCCAGGGCGATCTTCACCTGGTCAGGGCGCACGGCGCCACCCTCGGCGTTGTCCTGGGCGCGGTAGCCGGCCCAGAAGCGGGCACTGGAGACCAGGCCGGTCTGCGGGTCTTCCACCTCGACACGGTACGGACCCCACTCCACCTGGAAGTTCAGCTTGGCGGTGGAACCTGCCTTCACGCTGACGGTTTCTTCAGCCTGGGTAAGGAACTTCTCGTTGTAGTTGTAGCTCCAGCCATCGCTCTGCGAGTAGTTCCAATAGTAGTCGCGGCGCTCGCGGATCAGCCGTACCTTCAGGTTGTCGGCGGCCAGTTTCTTGCCGTCGCGATCAGCCACCAGGAACTCGAACTCCACCGGGCCGTCGCCATCGGTTTCTTCGCCGTCGAACAGGCCGCGCAGGCCCGGCATACGCTCGGCAGGCCAGATCGGCTGCTCCAGGCGCCGGGTGATCGGCCGACCACCGGACTCCTGCAGGCTGGCCTGCACGGTCAGTTGCAGCGGCGAGCGGGCTTCAGCCCAGCGACTTTCGATGTCGATGCGGGCCTTGCCGTTCTGGTCGAGGGTGACTTCGTCCAGTTCCAGGTCCTGGTTCAGCTCGGTCTCGGTGACCGCGCCGAACTGATAGCCCGGCAGCGCCTTCACCGCTTCACGCAACGGACGCACGTAGGCCTGGCCACTGAGGCGGTTGCCGGCGGCGGGAGCTCCATAGAGGTAACGACCATTGACCTGGATCGTGGCGGTTTGCTCCGGCGCCAGCGGCGCGGCACTGCCTTTGAGCTCCAGCGCCAGGCGCTCGGGGAGGAAGTCCTCGACTAGGAATTCGTAAACCTGCTTGCGGCCACCGCCCATGTCGAGCAGCAACTGCCAACGGCCGGTCGGCGCTTCGCTGGCCAGTTGCAGCTGGTACTGGAACAGGCCGTTCTGGTCGGCCTCCCAGACGAACTTGCGGCTGACCTGCTCATCGGGGCGGCGTACTTCCACGTTCACCGGCTGGGCCTTGACCGGCTTGCCATCCTGGTCGCGCAGCAGGCCGTTGAGCAGCACGGTCTCGCCTGGGCGATAGAGGTCACGGGGGCCAAAGATGAAGAACTGCAGCGGGTTGGCCTGGGGCCCGGTGATGTCGAACTCGGCCAGGTCCAGCGCCGCGGTGTTCAGACGCAGCAGGGTGGTGTGCACGCCCTGAGTGGCGATCAGCGTATCGGCCTTGGCGGTGATCGGCAGCTGCGCATGACCGTCGCCGTCTGTTTTGGCCTGGGCCAGCAACTTGCCCTTGTCGTCGTGCAACTCGAGGGTGACGTCCTTGAGCGCCTTGCCGCCCTCAAGAGCCTGGGTGAACACGTCCAGGCGATCGCGATAGCGGTGCGCCGAGACACCGATGTCACTCAGGGTGAACAGGGTCGCCGGCTGCGAGTAGTCATAGGTGCCCGAGGCACGCATCACCGCCAGGTATACGCCTGGCTCCTGCAGCGGCTTGATCCCGGCGATCGGCAACAGCACGGTTTCGCGGGTATTGCGCGCCGGGTTGAGGTCGAAACGGCCGCTGTAGACCAGCTCGGCCATCTCCAGGGTTTCCTTGGACTGGTAGTAGTACAGGCTGCTGTTGCGCCCCCAGTTGACCAGGAAACTCGAGAGCATGTCCGGCTTGATGCGGAAGAACTCGACATCGACCTTGTCGACGTTCAGGGCAATCACCGGCAGGCCTTCGGCCAGGCGCGTGGGCAGCAGCGAACCGCGGCTGGCGAAGCCCACCGTGGCCTGCATATCGCGGGTCTCGAAGCGGCTGACCGATTCGGCCTGCAGCTGGTTGCCGTTGACCGAGAGCAGGCCCTTGTCGATGGTCAGGACCATCTTGCGCTGGGGCTCCAGGTGGCGCAGGCGCAGTTCCATCTGGTTGTCGGAGAGTTCCCAGGCGCCGTCGACCTTGCCCTTGACGGTGTCGACCAGGTGCAACTTGCCGGCGAAGTCCTGATTGGCGTCCAGCGGCGCGGAGACGCTGACCGACAGGGTGCTGGCGCCGTCGAGCTGCACTTCCGAGACGTCCAGCACGGTCAGTTCACGGCCGGCATAGCGTTTGGCGAGCACTGCCGGATCTTCGCGCTTGGCCGTCCGGGTTTCGACAGGCGCGACGGCAGCGGCGTCAGCAGCAGGCGCCGATGGCTTGTCCGGGGTGGAAGAATCACAGGCACTGAGCAGGGCCAGCGCGCAGGCCAGCAACAATCCTTTGTTGAGCATTTGAGAGAGAACTCTTCGGCAGCGTGTACGTGAGGGGGGCAACTATAGCGCAACGGCTCGAGGCTTTCCTGGCGATGCGCGGTAAGTGAGACCGTGTTCGCGCCAATAGGTTGCCGGGCCGGTACAATCCGTTGCGCAATCACGCAGGAGCCCGCATGTCTTCACTGTCCACCGCCTGGCGCAACCGCCCCACCCACCACAAGGTCTGGGCCCTGGCCGCGCCGATGATCCTGTCCAACATCTCGGTGCCGCTGGTGGCGCTGGTCGACAGCACGGTGATCGGCCACCTGCCCCATGCCCATCAGTTGGGCGCGGTGGCCGTCGGTGCCACGCTGTTCACCTTCATGGTCGGCCTGCTGGGCTTCCTGCGCATGGGCTCCACCGGCTTCGCCGCCCAGGCCGCCGGCCGCGCCGACGGCGCCGCGCTGCGCCAGGTACTTGTGCAGGGGCTGCTGCTGGCGCTGGCTTTCGCCGTGCTGATCGGCCTGCTGGCCCTACCCTTCAGCCAACTGGCACTGCAGGCGATGCAGCCCAGCGAGGCGCTGCATGCCTCGACCGAAGCCTTCTTCCACACCCGCCTGCTCGGCCTGCCGGCAGCACTGGCCAGCTATGCCCTGGTCGGCTGGTTCCTCGGCACCCAGAACGCCAGGGCGCCGCTGGCGATCCTGCTGACGACCAACCTGCTCAACATCGCCCTGAACCTGTGGTTCGTACTTGGCCTGGACTGGGGGGTGGTCGGCTCGGCGCGGGCCTCGGTGATCGCCGAATGGAGCGCCGCCCTGCTCGGCCTGGCCCTCACCCGCCCGGCCTTGCGCGCCTACCCCGGGCAGGTCGCCTGGGCCGCGTTGAAACGCTGGCAGAGCTGGCGGCCGCTGCTGGCGGTCAACCGCGACATCTTCCTGCGCAGCCTGGCCCTGCAACTGGTGTTCCTGCTGCTCACCGTGCAGGGTGCGCGCCTGGGCGAGGCTACGGTGGCAGCCAATGCCCTGCTGCTCAATGGGCTGATGCTCACCGCCTATGCCCTCGATGGCCTGGCCCATGCGGTCGAGGCCCTGTGCGGCCATGCCATCGGCGCCCGTGACCGCAGTGCCCTGAAGCAGGCACTGGTGGTGGCCTGCGGCTGGTCGCTGATCGTCAGCCTGGTGTTCGCCGTGCTGTTCTTGCTGGGCGGGCACCTGTTCATCGACCTGCAGACCGACATTGCCAGTGTGCGCGAAGCCGCGTATCCCTATCTGCCCTATCTGGCGGTGCTGCCATTGGTAGCCGTGTGGAGCTACCTGCTCGATGGCTTGTTCATCGGCGCGACGCGGGCACGCGAGATGCGCAATGCGATGCTGCTGTCGGTGGCGGTCGCGCTGCCCCTGGCGCTTGCCATGCGCGGGTTCGGCAACCATGGGCTGTGGTGGGCGTTCCTCGGCTTCATGGTGCTGCGGGCGGTGACGCTGGGGTGGCTGGGGTGGCGTTTGCAGCAGCGCGACCGCTGGATTCGCTGAGAGCGGCGCCGCTTTGCAGCGCTGCGTCACGAAACCAGGCGAAAGCCCTCACCTGCCCCCTTGCCTGCCCCCGGCCTGATTCCCCACAATCGCGGCCATGCCGCACCATGACAGGGAATTCGCCGTGCCATCCATCTACCAGCTCAAACCCCGCTTCCAGGCGCTGCTGCGCCCTTCGGTGCAACGCCTGTACGAGCGTGGCGTCACCGCCAACCAGGTCACCGTCGCCGCCGCGGCGGTCTCCATCGTCCTTGGCCTGCTGCTCGCCTGGCAGCACCAGGCCACCTGGCTGTTCATCCTGATACCGCTGTGGATGCTGCTGCGCATGGCGCTGAACGCGGTCGACGGCATGCTCGCCCGCGAGTTCGGCCAGCAGTCCAGGCTCGGCGCCTACCTCAATGAACTGTGCGACGTGATCGCCGACACCGCGCTGTACCTGCCGTTCGCCCTGCTGCCCGGCGTTTCGCCGGCACTGGTGGTGCTGGTGGTGGTGTTCGCCGTGATCAGCGAATACGCCGGGGTAATGGGCCCGCTGGCCGGCGCGTCACGCCGCTACGACGGGCCAATGGGCAAGAGCGACCGGGCCTTCGCCTTCGGCGTGCTGGGCACTGGCGTGGCGTTCGGGCTGCTGGCCGCGAGCTGGATCAATGGCCTGCTGCTGGTGATCCTGCTGCTCTCGCTCTATACCCTGTACAACCGGGTTCGCCACGGCCTGGCCGAAACCCGCTGAGCCCCTCGCTGCCGGACAAGGATATTCGCCATGCGCCAAGCGCAATCGCTGCATTTCTGCACCCATGACGGCGTCGAGCTGCACTATCGCCACTGGCCCGCCACGCGCAACGAGCATCAACCACGCCGCGCCGTGGTGATGTTCCACCGCGGCCACGAGCACGGCGGGCGCATGGCCCACCTGGCCGACGAACTGAACATGCCCGGTTATGATTTCTTCGCCTGGGACGCCCGTGGCCATGGCCAATCGCCAGGAGCACGCGGCGACAGCCCGGGCTTCGCCACCAGCGTGCGCGACGTGCAGACCTTCATCGAGCACCTCCAGGCCAGCCATGGCATCGCCGAACCCGATATGGTGGTGCTGGCGCAAAGCGTCGGCGCGGTACTGATCGCCACCTGGGCCCACGACTATGCGCCCAGGGTGCGCTGCCTGGTGCTCGCTTCGCCGGCGTTCAAGGTCAAACTCTATGTGCCCTTCGCCCGCCCCGGGCTGAAGCTGATGAAGGCCCTGCGCGGCAACTTCTTCGTCAACAGCTACGTCAAGCCGCGCCTGTTGACCCATGACCCGGAGCGGGTCATGTCCTATGTCGCCGACCCGCTGATCAGCCGGCCCATTTCGGTCAGCATGCTGCTGGGCCTGTATGACGCCGCCGACCGCGTGGTGGCCGACGCCCAGGCAATCCAGGTGCCGACGCAACTGCTGATCTCCGGCGCGGACCTGGTGGTCGAGCGCAAGCCGCAGGAGCAGTTCTTCGATCGCCTGGGCAGCGCACGCAAGGAAAAGCACATCCTGCCAGGCTTCTTCCATGACACCCTTGGCGAGCGCGACCGCGCCCACGCCCTGGCGCGGATCGAACGCTTCGTCGAGCACTGCTTCGACGCGCCGCCAGCGCGCCCTTCCTTGTTGGACGCCGACAGGAGCGGCGCCAGCTGCGCCGAGGCCGAGAGCCTGGCTGCGCCGTTGCCACGCCATTCGCCACGCGACCTCTACTGGCGCGCCACCCGCGCCGGCCTGCAGTTGGGCAAGGGCCTTTCCGAGGGGGTGAAACTGGGCTTCGACACCGGCTTCGACTCCGGCTCGACCCTCGACTACGTCTACCGCAATACGCCGACCGGCAAAGGCCGGTTGGGCGAGCTGGTCGACCGGAACTACCTGGACGCCATCGGCTGGCGCGGTATCCGCCAGCGCAAGCTGAACGTCGAGGAGCTGTTGCGCCTGGCCATCGCCCAGTTGCGCGAGCAGCAGCGCCCGGTCCATATCGTCGATATCGCCGCCGGCCATGGCCGCTATATCCTCGAGGCCTTGCAAGGCCTGCAGCAACTGCCCGACTCGATCCTGCTGCGCGACTACAGCGAGCTGAACGTGCAACAGGGCAACGCACTGATCAGCGAAAAAGACCTCGGCGAGATCGCCCGCTTCGTCCAGGGTGATGCCTTCGATCGGCAAAGCCTGGCCAGCCTCACCCCACGCCCCACCCTCGCGGTGGTCTCGGGGCTCTACGAGCTGTTCGCCAGCAACGAGCTGGTCGGCAATTCACTGGCGGGCTTGGCCGATGCCGTCGAGGACGGCGGCTACCTGGTCTACACCGGCCAGCCCTGGCATCCGCAGCTGGAGATGATCGCCCGCGCCCTGACCAGCCACCGCGGCGGCCAGGCCTGGGTTATGCGCCGACGCAGCCAGGCAGAGATGGATCAGTTGGTCGAGGCCGCAGGGTTCCGCAAGATCACCCAGCGCATCGATGAATGGGGCATCTTCAGCGTCAGCCTAGCGCAGCGGGTGCGCTGATGGCCCGTGAAACCGGGCTGATCCGCCGCGGCGTGCTCTGGCTGTTGCTGCTCGGACCGTTGTTTTTCCTCAGCTACGGCCTGGCCAACTCCTACACGGCCGGACGCGACGATATCGGCAGCCTGGTGTTCGCCTGGGAACGGCACATGCCGCTGTGGCCGTGGACTATCATCCCGTACTGGTCGATCGACCTGCTGTACGGGTTGTCGTTCCTGCTGCCACGTACACGTCGCGAGATGGACCGACATGCCTTGGCATTGCTCACGGCACAGATGATCTGCGTGGCCTGCTTCCTGCTCTGGCCGCTGCGCTTCACCTTCGAGCGTCCCGAGCTGTCAGGGCTGTTCGGCTGGCTGTTCGATGTGCTGATGGGCTTCGACAAGCCCTACAACCAGGCGCCTTCGCTGCATATCGCGCTGTTGGTGATCATCTGGACGATGTTCGCCCGCCATGCGCGGCATCCCGCCTGGCGCTGGCTGGTGCACGGCTGGATGGGGCTGATCGGGCTGTCGGTCCTGAGCACCTGGCAGCATCACTTCATCGATGTGCCGACCGGGGCGTTGGCCGGGTTCGTCTGCCTGTGGCTGTGGCCGCAACAAGGGCCGTTGCCCTGGCAGCAGGCACGCCTGGCACGCGATCCCAAACGCTGGCGGCTGGCGTTGCGTTATGGACTGGGCGCGCTGCTGCTGGCCGTGCTCGGGTTCAAGCTGGGGCACTCCGCCTTGTGGCTGCTCTGGCCTGCGTTTTCACTGCTGCTGGTAGCGTTGAACTACGCACTGTTCGGAGCGCAAGGTTTCCAGAAAAGCAGCGATGGCCGGCTGTCGGTCGCGGCGACGGCATTGCTGGCGCCTTACCTGATTGCTGCCTGGATCAATTCAAGGCTGTGGACCTGGCGCCATCCGCAGGCGGATGAGGTGTGCGAGGGGGTGTACCTCGGGCGTGTGCCGGGCGCGGGTGATACGGTGCAGTTCCCGGCGGTGATCGACCTCAGCGCGGAGCTCGCCTGCCGGGTCCGCATCGCGGGGCAAGCGCGCTGCCACGAGCAGACGCCACAGGCTTCGCAGTCCTACCTGAACCTGCCGTCACTGGACCTGGTCGCCCCTGACACGCAGACCTTGCAGCAAGCTGCCGAGGCTATCGAACACCTGCGCCGGCACGGCCCGGTACTGGTCTGCTGCGCACTGGGCTACTCACGCAGCGCCAGCGCAGTCGCCGCCTGGCTGGTTGTCAGCGGTCGCTGCAAGGCAATCGCGCATGCCGAAACACTGATCCGCCAGGCGCGCCCCGGCGTGGTATTGCATCCAGCCCACCGCCAGGCCCTGCAGCCGCTGGAGACACAGCCATGAACCTGCTCGTCGTCGCCAGCCTGCTCGCCCGTGGCCGCCAACTGGAGCGCTGGTCGGACGGCATCACCTTGCTGGCCCTGGCCTGCAGCCTGGCGCCCATGCTGGGCGTGCCGCTGCCAGCGCTGCCCCGGGTGTTCTGCGCAACGTTGCTGGCGCTTGGCCTGGCGCACAAGTACTGGGCCATACGCGTTGCCCTGGATGCCGAGCTGTTCGCCCGGCTCGCCAGCCGCGACAGCCTGCCCGCTGATACCCAGGCCCTGGACCGTGCCCTGTTCGAACTGCGCCTGAAACCGACCGCCGACGATCCACGCGGCTGGCCTGCACGCAGCGAGGCTGCCCTGGCCCTGCTGCGCCGTCAGGCCTTGTGCCTGGCCGCGCAGGTGCTGCTCGCCGTCACCCTTCCCTTCACCGGATAACCCCGATGCTCGCCAGCCTGACTGCCTTCGTCATCACCTCCGCCGCCCGCCTGATCACCGGTGCCCGCGCCCTGTGGCTGGGCTGCACGCCGCAACCGGTGCAGCGCCTGTACTTCGCCAACCACAGCAGCCACGGTGACTTCGTGCTGCTCTGGGCCGCGCTGCCCGAGCCGCTGCGCCGCCGCACCCGGCCAGTGGCCGGCGCCGACTACTGGTGCAAGCCGGGCATCCGCGACTTCCTGATCCGCCAGGTGTTCAACGGCGTGCTGATCGATCGCCAGCTGGCCTGCGAGGGCAACCCACTGCAACCGGTGCTCGACGCCTTTGCCCAGGGTGACTCGCTGATCTTCTTCCCGGAAGGCACGCGCAACCTCACCGATGACCCGCTGCTGCCGTTCAAGAGCGGCCTGTTCCACCTGGCCTCGGCCAACCCGCAGGTAGAGCTGGTGCCGGTGTGGATCGCCAACCTCAACCGGGTCATGCCCAAAGGACGCGCCCTGCCGCTGCCGCTGTTGTGCACCCTGAGTTTCGGCGAGCCGCTGCACCTGCAGCAGGACGAAGCCAAGCATGCCTTTCTCGAGCGGGCCCGCCAGGCCCTGCTGAACCTGGCCCCGAAGGAAGCCTGAGATGGATCACAACACCCTGTCGCTATTCGCCGGTATCGGCGCCCTGCTGCTGCTCGCCAGCCTCGTCGGCCGCCTGCTCAAGTGGCGTGCCGGCCCCGCGCCACATGCGGTGATCGACAACCTCAACGCGCGCATCAATGCCTGGTGGGTGATGGTGCTGGTGATCGGCATCGCCTTCCTGTTCGGCAAGTACGGCGTCATCGTGCTGTTCTACGGCGTCTCGTTCTACGCCCTGCGCGAGTTCATGACCCTCACCCCGACCCGACGCAGCGACTACCCCGCCCTGGTGGCGGCGTTCTACGTGGCGTTGCCGGTGCAGTACCTGCTGATCGCCATGGACTGGTACGGCCTGTTCAGCATCTTCATCCCGGTGTACCTGTTCCTGCTGCTGCCGATCCTCGCCAGCTTCGGCGGCGACACCACGCGCTTCCTCGAGCGCGCCTCGAAGGTGCAGTGGGGCCTGATGATCGCGGTGTACTGCGTGTCTTCGGTGCCGGCGCTGATGACCCTGGACATCCCCGGCTACGAAGGCCGCAACCTGCTGCTGATCGCCTGGCTGATCCTGGTGGTGCAGATCAGCGACGTGCTGCAGTACGTCTGCGGCAAGCTGTTCGGCAAGCGCAAGGTGGCGCCCAACCTGTCGCCGTCGAAGACCGTCGAAGGCCTGGCCGGCGGCGTGGCCTTGGCGACCCTGGTCGGCGCCCTGCTGTGCTGGATCACCCCGTTCACCTTCTGGCAGGCGGCGCTGATGGCGCTGACGGTCAATGCCATGGGCTTCTTTGGAGGGCTGGTGATGTCGGCGATCAAGCGCGACCGCGGAGTGAAGGACTGGGGCCACATGATCGAAGGCCACGGCGGCATGCTCGACCGCATGGACTCGGTGTGCTTCGCAGCGCCCGTGTTCTTCCACTTCGTGCGTTACTGGTGGGCGTGAAGCCTGGCCGATCGGCAGGCTTGGGTTGAGATAGCGCGCTCTGACAGCTGGACGTCGAGCCCAGGCAACTGCCCGTACTTCGATGGCCCTATGGTGACGCGTCATCTCACCTGTTACCTGGAGCCATGCCATGTCCGACTTCATCACCGTCCTGCGCGAAACCTGTCCGACCCCGGTGGTCGACGCGACCAAATGGAAGCGCATCGGCGGCGACCCGCACACCGTCAACCTGAACGCCTACCTGTCCGCCGACGGCAGCAAGATCATGGGCACCTGGATCTGCACGCCGGGCAAGTTCGAGGTCAACTACGAGAAGTGGGAGTACTGCCATTTCCTCGATGGCTACTGCATCGTCACCCCGGAAGGCGAGGAGCCGAAGCATCTGAAGGCGGGGGATGTGTTCGTGATCGAGCCGGGGATGAAAGGGACCTGGGAAGTGGTCGAGACGGTGCGCAAATACTTCGTGTTTGCCTGAAAGCTCGAAGCAAAAAAATCGCGGAGCACATGCCCCTCCCCCAAGGTGCGCAGTTACAAGGGGGAGGACCATACGATCCGCGATCAAGTCCACTCGCGGGTCAATCCTTCTTGCGGTACCCCTCGACGATCGCCGAGAAATCCTTGCCACCTTCGCCGCGCAGGCTCATGGCCTGGTAAAGTTGCTGGGCCACGGCACCCAGGATCACCGGCTGGTGCGCCTGGCGCGCGGCCTCGGTGGCCAGCCCCAGGTCCTTGAGCATCAGTTCGGCGCCGAAGCCGCCGGTATACCCCCGTGAAGCTGGGGCAGTCTCGATGATGCCTGGCCACGGGTTGTAGGTGTCCGAACTCCAGCAACGTCCGGTCGAGCTGTTGATGATCCCGGCCAGCACCTTGGTGTCGATGCCCAACGCATTGCCCAGGGCCATGGCCTCGGACACGCCGATCATCGAGATACCCAGCAGCAGGTTGTTGCAGATCTTGGCGATCTGCCCGGTGCCGACTTCGCCGCAATGCACGATATTGCGGCCCATCTGCTCCAGCACCGGCTTGAGCGTGGCGAACAGCTCGGCGCTGGCGCCGACCATGAAGGTCAGGGTGCCGGCCGCCGCGCCACCGGTGCCGCCAGAGACCGGCGCATCACCCATGTCGATGCCCTTGGCCGCGGCGGCCTTGGAGACCTCACGGGCGGTCTGCGGATCGATGGTGCTGCAGTCCACGGTCGGAGTGCCGGGGCGAATGCCGGCCAGCACGCCGGTTTCTTCATCCAGGTACACGCCACGCACATGAGCGGCGGCCGGCAGCATGGTGATCACCAGCTCGCTGTTGACGGCGGCGTCCTTCGGTGAGGTGCTGACCTGCCCGCCCAGCTCGGCGAGTTCGGCCAGCACGGTCTTGTTCAGGTCGAACAGGTTGAGCTGGTGCCCGGCCTTGATCAGGTTGCGGGCCATGGGCGCGCCCATGTTGCCCAGGCCGATGAATGCGATACGCATGACGAGCTCCTTAGCGCAGGCTGATGGTGGTGTTCACACCGTCATTGACGCTGTCATCGTCGAACCAGCGGGCGGTGACGGTCTTGGTCTGAGTGTAGAACTGCACCACCTGCTTGCCGTACGGGCCGAGGTCGCCAAGCTTGGAACCGCGCGAACCTGTGAAGCTGAAGAACGGCACCGGTACCGGAATCGGGATGTTGATGCCGACCTGGCCGATGTCGATCTCGCTCTGGAACTTGCGCGCCGCCGCGCCGCTCTGGGTGAACAGGCCGGTGCCGTTGCCGAACGGGTTGGCGTTGACCAGGGCGATGGCCTCGTCGAGGGTATCCACCTCCAAAGTCACCAGCACCGGGCCGAAGATTTCCTGGGTGTAGACCTGCATGTCGGTCTTCACCCCGGAGAACAGGGTCGGACCGACGAAGTTGCCTTGCTCGTAGCCCGGCACCTTCACGTCGCGGCCGTCCAGTTCGAGCTTGGCGCCCTCCTTGATACCGCTTTCGATCAGGCCCAGCACACGCTCCTTGGCGCGCTTGGAGACCACCGGGCCGACATCGGTGCCCGGCTCGTTGCCGGCATTGACCTTGAGCTTGCTCGCCGCGTCCTTGATATCCGGCAGCCATTCGCGGGCCTTGCCCACCAGCACCGCCACCGAGGTGGCCATGCAGCGCTGGCCGGCCGCGCCGAAGGCGGCGCCGACCAGGGCGTTGATGGTCTGGGTGCGGTTGGCGTCGGGCAGCACCACGGCGTGGTTCTTGGCACCCATCATCGACTGCACGCGCTTGCCGTGCTGGCTGCCCAGGTTGTAGACGTGGGTGCCGACTTCGGTCGAGCCGACGAACGAGATCGCCTTGATGTCCGGGTGGGTGCAGATGCCATCGACCACTTGCTTGCCGCCATGCACCACGTTGAGCACGCCGGCCGGCACGCCAGCCTCCAGCGCCAGCTCGACCAGCATCATGGTCGACAGCGGGTCCTGCTCGGACGGCTTGAGCACGAAGGTGTTGCCGCAGACGATGGCCATCGGGAACATCCACAGCGGGATCATCGCCGGGAAGTTGAACGGGGTGATGCCGGCGCACACGCCGATCGGCTGGCGCAGGGTGTAGGTGTCGACGCCGCCGGCGACGTTCTCGGCGAACTCGCCCATCTGCAGGGTGCCAATGGAGGCGGCGTGCTCGACCACTTCCAGGCCACGGAATATATCGCCCTCGGCATCGGCAATGGTCTTGCCCTGCTCGGCGCTGAGGGTCACGGCGATGCGCTTGCTGTGTTCGCGGATCAGCGCCTGCAGCTTGAGCATGATGCGCATGCGCGCGCCGATGGGAGTGTCGCGCCAGGTCTTGAAGGCGCGCTCGGCGGCGGCCACCGCGGCGTTCACTTCCTCGACGGTGGCGAACGGCACACGCGCCAGCACCTGCTGGGTGGCCGGGTTGACGATGTCGCGCCACTCGGTGGTTTTCGACTCGACCCATTGGCCGTCGATCAGCAGCTTGACCTGCTCGACCTTGGTCTGGTCGGGCGTCTGGGGTGCGTTCATCTGCGCTCTCCTTGGAATTATTGTCGGAACGAAGACGCCTACGCCGGCATGGACACGGGGTGGCGTACAGGGGCTGAGATCGAGTATAGATGTGCAAACATCCAACAAGAATGCACAAAAAAACCGGATCATCATGCAAAAAGACCTCACCTCCCTGAGCGCGCTGAACTGGGACGACCTCAAGTTCTTTCTTGAGGTAGCGCGCACCCGCAAGGCCAGCAGTGCGGCCAAGCGCCTGGCCGTGGACTACACCACGGTGTCGCGGCGCATCGGTTCACTGGAAGGGGCGCTGGGCACTTTGCTGTTCGAAAAATCGCGGACCAACGGCTTCGTCCTCACCGCCGAGGGCCAGCGTCTGCTGGGCTATGCCGAGTCGATCGAGAGCACCTTGCACATGGCTTGCGAGCAAGTCTCGGGCTCGGGCGTGGCATTGTCGGGGCATGTGCGCATGGGCTGCACCGAAGGCTTCGGCAGCTTCTTCGTCACCCCGCAGCTGAGCCACTTCGTCGATGCCTGGCCGGCGATCTCTGTGGACATCCTGCCGCTGCCGCACTTCATCAGCCTGTCCAAGCGCGAAGCCGATATCGTCATCGCCCTGGAGCGTCCGGAACATGGCCCTTACGTGTGCTGCAAGCTGTGCGACTACCGCCTGCGCCTGTATGCCACCCAGGATTACCTGGACAGCCATGAACCCATCCGCGAGATTGCCGACCTGGGGCGCCACCCGTTCATCAGCTACGTGGACGACCTGGCCTTCAGCTCGGAGCTACTGTATCTGGCCAACCTGATCCCCAACGCCAACGCGCACCTGCGCAGCACCAGCGTGATCG
This sequence comes from Pseudomonas soli, assembly GCF_021283165.2. Classification (NCBI taxonomy): domain Bacteria; kingdom Pseudomonadati; phylum Pseudomonadota; class Gammaproteobacteria; order Pseudomonadales; family Pseudomonadaceae; genus Pseudomonas; species Pseudomonas soli. The sequence goes on along the minus strand of NZ_CP128543.1, from coordinate 719,218 downwards.
CCCAGTACACGGCGGCATTGCAGGGGCGTGGGCTGGCGATCCTGCCGTGCTTCCTGGCGGCGCAGGACCCACGGCTGGTGACGGTGCTGCCGGAGCAGATCGAGGTGACGCGGCAGTTCTGGATGTACTGCCGGGAGGACCTGCGCAAGTTGAAGCGGATCACCCTGCTGTGGGATTACATCCGTGAGGTGACCGAGGCCAATGCGCCGTTGTTGATGGGGGAGACGCGGGAGATGAAGTTCGCTCGGGATTGAGGGAAGGCATCATCGCGGGGCAAGCCCCGCGATGTCGGTATCACTCCGACCCCACCACGATCGACACCCGGCGGTTCTCCATGCGCCCTGCGGCGGTGCGGTTGTCCGCCACCGGCTGGCTGCTGCCCATGCCGCGGGTCTGGATGTTCTGCGGCTGCATGCCGATGCCGGCCAAGGCCTTGGCCACGCTCTGCGCGCGGCGCTCGGACAACTGCTGGTTGTAGGCGGCCTTGCCCGAGGCGTCGGCGTGACCGTCGATGCGCACGCGTTGGATATCCACCGACAGCAACGCCTTGCCGATGCGCTCGACGATCGATTCGCTCTGGCTGTTGAGGCTATCCAGGTCGCTGCCAAACAGCACCTTGCCGGACAGGTCGAACGCCCAGCCGTCATCGGTCGGGGCGAAGCCCTCGCGCTTGAGCACGGCGACCTGCTCGGGTGTCAGCCCCTTGGGCGGCACGCTCTGGCAGCCGGTGAGGGCGAACAGCGCCAGCAGCAGGGTGAATAACGGGAAACGCAGTACGGAAAAACGCTTGGTCACGGTTCAGCTCCTGTTCTTTGCATCGTTGGCACAGCGTTCCGTCTGTGCCACTTGCCAATGGCCGCGGCGATTGCGCTTGGCCTGGTACATCGCCGCATCGGCGGCATTGAGCAGACTGGCCGGGTCGCGGCCGTCGTCCGGGTAATAGGCGATACCGACACTCAGCGAGGTGGTCAGACTGGTACCATCCTCCAGTTGCACCGGCAGCTTCATGCTGTCGACGATTTTCTCGGCGATGCGCTTGGCATCCTCTCGCGAGTGCAGCGGCGTCAGCAGCACGGCGAACTCGTCACCGCCCAGGCGCGCCACCAGGTCATGCTCGCGCAGTTGCGCACGCACCCGACTAGCCACGCTGATCAGCACTTCGTCCCCCACCGCATGGCCGAGGCTGTCGTTGATCTGCTTGAAATGGTCGCTGTCCAGGAACAACAGGGCCAGATGATCTTGCGTGCGCGCTGCGTTGCGCAGGCTGCGACTCAGCCGCCCTTCGAAGAAGGCGCGGTTGGGCAGGCCGGTCAGGCTGTCATGGCTGGCCTGGTGGGCGAGGGTTTCGTTCTCGCTTTGCAGGTGGCTCTGCCACACCTCCAGCTCATCGAGCAGGGCATTGAAGTCGTTGCCCAGCTCGTTGAGCTCGGCGATCTGGGTTTCCGGCACGCGGCGGTCGAAACTGCGCTCGCGCCGCGCCGCATGGGCGACGCTGGCCAGGTTGCGCAGGGGCCGGATGATGTCGCTGAACAGGCGCCGTGAAAGATACAGCGCCAGCACCGCGCTGAGCACCGTGCACACCAGGATCCCGGCCAGGCCGCTGAGCAGGAAGCGCACCAGGCTGCCACCCTGCCCGGTCAACTCGATATGCCCGACGCGCTGGCCCATGTGTTGCACCGGCATGTTGATCGGCTCTTCCAGCAGTCCGCGCGCCACCTGGGTCTGCAACTGCGCCATCACGCCGGGCGTATCACGCTGCCAATGGGCGAGCAGTTCGCCGTCGTTGTCATAGACCTTGGCGTCGGCGACCTCCTCGGTGGAGGCGATCAATGCCAGCGCTTCGTTGGCCGCGGCACTGTCGTCGAACACCACGGCCGCCTCGACGGTGTAGTTGATGGAGCGGGCGATCAGGTGCAGGTTGTGATTGGCATAGACGCGCAACGCCGCCACGCCGAGCAGGGTCACCAGCACACCGGCCAGGCCCGCGGCGAGCAGCGCCACGCTCAGGTGACGACGGCCGAGCACAGCACGCAGGGTCGGCCGGCTGAAGCGCTTGGCTGAACGCTTCATGGCTGCCCTGCCCGCCGTCGCGACAGCTGCAGCACGCTGGGGTGGATGCGCACACCGCTGCGCGCCACCGAGTCGAGGTTGACGTCGAACGCCACCTGCTGGTCGCTGACCCGCAGGCAGAACAGGCTACCCACGGTGCACGGGTCATCGGCCTCGCTGATGCTCAGCAATGGGTGGCCATTGACCCGCTGGAACAACCGCTCACGTTCCAGCTTGTCGAGCTTGCCGATATAGATGGCATCACAGGCATTGGCCACGCTCGGGTCGTCGGCCAGCAGACGGCGCACCTGCAGGGGTTGCCCGGAGTTCTGCACATTGCCCTTGATCAGGTCGTCGGCGTACTCGGTAGGGCCGACCAGGCACAGGCGCAAGGGGTTGGGGTCGGCAGGCCAGCGTGCGTAGCTGAGGATCCCCAGTACCACCTGGGTCACGGCCTTGGCCCGTTGCTGCGCCTGCGCATCCGACGCGGCAGTGCCCGCCCAGGCGGGAGCGCCGGTCGACAACAGCGTGGCCATCAGCAGCGAGAGCGCACAACCCGTCACTCGTCTCAAGACCGAGACAGCCACAGTCATGGGGGAAAATCTCACAAAATGTTTGCGGATAATGCCGCAACGATAGCATATCGGCGGCGAACTCCAGAGTCAGACTTGCTCCAGCATCAGCCCCGAGACTCGCCTGACCTTGCGCTCCACCGCTTCCTCGAACACCCCGGCGCGCGGCTCGATCAGGCTGAAGCAATGCTTGGCGCGGGTGATGCCGGTGTACACCAGCTCCTTGGTCAGCACCGGGTTCAAGGCATCGGGCAGCACCAGCGCGGTATGGCTGAATTCCGAGCCCTGGGACTTGTGCACGGTCATGGCGAACACGGTTTCCACTTCGCTGAGCCGGCTGGGCAGGACGAAGCGCACCCCGCCGCTGCCATCGTTGCGCGGGAAGGCCACGCGCAGCAACGCCTCGCCCTGCTCGTCCGGCAGGCGCAGGGCAATGCCGATATCACCGTTCATCAGGCCGAGGCCGTAGTCATTGCGGGTGACCAGTACCGGGCGGCCCTCGTACCAGGGTTGCTGGCTATCGATCAGTCCGGCATTGTGCAGCACCCGGGCCACGCGTTCGTTCAGGCCTTCGACACCCCAGGCGCCCCTGCGCACGGCGCAAAGCAGCTGGAAGGCTTCGAAGCTCTGCAGTACCTCGGCGGCCCAACGCTCCCAGCGCGGATCGTCGCCCGGCGTGCCAGGCGGCGGGCGCAAGCGGCCGATGGTGCGCAGGTAGCCACGGTAACCCTGCGGCCCTTCGCCGCCCTGGCCAAGGCCGTCGAGCAACAGGCGATCGAAGCGCTTGTCGTGTTCGCCGCCCAGGGTCAGGCAATGAACGTCCGCAGGTCGGGTCGCCAGCAGCGCCCGCGCCTCCAGCGCCTGCTGGCGATTGACCAGGCGCGCCAATTGGCCGATGCCGCTGCCTTCGCCGAAACGCCGCGAATGACGCAGCATCACGATCTGCTGGGCCAGCGGATTGCGCTGCCCATCGCCCGGTTTCAGGCCAATGCCCGCCAGCGACTGCCCGCCCACCTGCTCAAGCCAGGCCAGGGTCTGGGGCCAGTAGCAGCCTTCCTCGGCGTCGCGACACAGGTCGCCCAGCACCGCCCCGGCTTCCACCGAGGCCAGTTGGTCCTTGTCGCCCAGCAGCACCAGCCGGGCGGTGGACGGCAGGGCATCGAGCAGGTTGGCCATCATCTCCAGGTCGATCATCGAGGCTTCATCGATCACCAGCACGTCCAGCGGCAACGGGTTGCCGGCATGATGGCGGAAATGCCGAGAGCCTGGGCGGCTGCCCAGCAGGCGGTGCACGGTGCTGACCTCGGTGGGGATCTGCGCCCGTACCTCAACGTCCACCTGCAGGCGCTCGACCTGCTGGCCGATGGACTCGGTCAGGCGCGCCGCGGCCTTGCCGGTCGGTGCCGCCAGGCGGATACGCAGCGGTCGGCCTTGCTCGACCGCCGGCCCCTGCAACAACGCCAGCAGGCGCACCACGGTGGTGGTCTTGCCGGTGCCGGGGCCGCCGGTGATCACACTGAAACCCGCTCGGGTGGCCAGGGCGCATGCCAGCTTCTGCCAGTCCACCTCGCCGGCCGCCGAGCCGCCGTCGAACAGCTGCGCCAGGCGCTGGGCCAGATCGGCGGGCTGAGGCTGACGGCGTGCCAGGCGCTCATGCAGGGCGCCGTCGATCCGCCGCTCGTAAGCCCAGTAGCGGCGCAGGTACAAACGCTCGGCGCTGAGCACCAGTGGCCGGGCGCGCTGTTCGACGCTATCGCCCGCCGCGACCAGCGAGCTCTCGGCGATCCGTTGCAGCCAAGTACCCAGGTCAAGGCTGGCCAGCAGTTGCGAAGGCAGCAGCAGCGGCCCGGCCAGGGCATCGCCTTCCGGAGGCAGCGACAGGGCGAAGTCTGGTTCCGCGAGAGTCTGGCGCAGGTCCAGACAGACATGCCCATGCCCCAGCTGGTGGCTGGCCAGCGCCGCGGCCAGCAGCACCAACGGGTCACTGCCTGGCGCCCGTTCCTCGAGAAAACTCACGAAGGCCCGATCCAGGGCACGCAACCACCCGCGCTCGACCCAGCGATCGAGCAACGCCAGCAGGTCGTGGCTGGCGCTCAGCGGCGCCAGGGCGCTCAGATGCTCCGCCTGCAATGGCGTGGGCAGCAGGTCATCGAGGTTGCGGCTCATGGCGCGGCTCCGGCAAACAGGTCCTGTTGTTCAGGTTCTTGCTCACCCCGGAACATCGCGTCGAGCTGCTCGATCAGCGCCCGGGGTGGCCGCGCATGATACAGCCCGTGGCCTGCCGACGTGACGCCGCGCAGGAAGATGAACACCGCGCCACCGACATGCCGATCGTAGTCGTAGTCAGGCAGGCGGGCGCGCAACTGGCGATGCAGGGCCAGCAGGTAGAGCACGTACTGCAGGTCGTAGCGATGTTCGAGGATCGCCTGCTCCATTGCCAGGGCGCCATAGGCTTCGGCATCGGGGCCAAGCCAGTTGGACTTGTAGTCGGCCACGTAGTAGCGCCCATCGAGCTCGAACGCCAGGTCGATGAAGCCCTTGAACATGCCATTGAGCAAGGTCGGCTGCGCGGCCGGGCGCGCCGCGCCGGCATGGGTATGGCGCGCCACCTGGTAGTCGAGGCGCAGGGCGTCGACCTGGTGGCTGGCGAACCAGAACTCCATTTCGATCTGGTAGTGGTTCAGTTGCGCCAGGGTAAGGGTGGCCCCCTGCAGCGGCATGGGTTGCAGCAGCAATTGCTGCAGCCACTGCGTCAGCGTGGGGATCCAGCCGGTCCAGTCGCGTCGATTGCAGCGCCGCCCCACGGTGCGCTCGATCACCTCGGCCTGGCTGCTGATCTCGGCGAAACCTTCGCGACCCGCCCATTCGAGCAGGCCATGGAGGAAGGTCCCCGGGTTCGGCCCACGGGGGAAGCGGTGGATATCGCCCGCCTCGGCCGGGACCTCGCGCAGCAGCTGGCTGTCCAGCACCTCGTCGTCCAGCAGTTGCTGGGCCTGGGAGCTGTCGGCGATCAGCGTCTGGTCGCCCACCCGCAGGGCACTGTAGGAGGCAATCCACCAGTGTTCCGCGGCGGCGCGCCGTGGCTTGCGCGGCGGCAGGAGTTCGCGCTGGCTGTCCGGCGTGCGATAGCTCTGTGTCTGTACTTCGGGCAGCGCCCCCCGGCTGATGGCCGGGTTGCTCGCTGCCAGTGCCTGGAGCCACTCGCCCAGCTGGCTGGAGGCAGGCAATGGCAGCCCGCCGCCGAGCAGGTAACCCAGTGCCGAACGGTGCAGTTGCGAGCTGCGCTGGGTGCCGCGCTTGAGGTCGGCGACGCCCAGCCAGCAGGCGTATTGGGCGCGGGTCAGGGCGACGTAGAGCAGGCGCAGGTCCTCGGCCAGGCGCTCGTCGTCGGCGCGCTCGATCTGCTCGGCATTCGGCGTCAGAGTCAGGTGCGCCACGCCTTGCTCATCGTGCCAGCCCAGGGGCAGACGCTGGCCATCCACCGGTTTGCTGGTGCAGATGAACGGCAGGTACACCAGCGGGTATTCCAGGCCCTTGGACTTGTGGATGGTCACCACCTTGACCAGTTGTTCGTCGCTTTCCAGGCGCAGGATCTGCTCCTCGCCCGCTTGCCCGGCGTTGGCCAGGTGCTCGGTGAGGTGGCGGATCAGCGCTTGCTCGCCATCCAGTTCGCCCGCCGCCTGCTGCAACAGCTCGGCCAGGTGCAGCAGGTTGGTCAGCACGCGTTCGCCGTCACTGCGGCCCATCAACGCGCGGGGCAGCTGGAAGTCATGCAGCAGGCGGCGCAGCATCGGCAGCACGCCCTGGCGTTGCCAGATGTCGCGGTAGCGGCGAAAACGCATCACCCAGCCCTCCCAGACCCGTTCGTCCTGGTTCAGGCGCTCCAGTTCGACCAGCGGCAGGTCGAGGGTCAGGCTGGCCAGGGCGGCCTTGAGCAGGCGCTCCGAGTCCGGTTCGGCGCAGGCCTTGAGCCAGGCCAGCAGGTCGTGGGCTTCCTGGGCGGCGAACACCGAGTCCTTGTCCGACAGGTACACGCTGCGCACATCGCGGGCGGCCAGCTCGGCGCGGATCAGCTGGGCCTCGCGGCCGTCGCGCACCAGGATGGCGATATCGGAGGGCAGGCAGGGGCGCAGCTTGCCAGCGGCGTCGGCGAAACCACTGATGCCTTGCTGCCCGCCATTGAGCAGCTCGACGATATGGCTCGCGCAACTGGCCGCCAGCTGCTGGCGATACAAGGTACTGGATACCGGCTCATCGCTATCCAGCTGCCAGCAACAGAGGGCCGCGCTCGGTTGCCCGGCCACCAGCAATTGCTCGCCACGGCCCTTGGCGCGTACTTCGACGAAGGGCAGCGGGTTGTCGCCATGGGCCCGGAACAGGAATGCCCCACGGCCCTCGGCACGCTCCTCGGCCTGGAGGAATACCCGGTTCACCGCCGCGACCATGGCTTGGCTCGAGCGGTAGTTGGTGTCCAGGCTGTGCAGGCGCCCGGCGGTGGCGCGGCGCGCGGCCAGGTAAGTGAAGATGTCGGCGCCGCGGAAGGCGTAGATCGCCTGCTTGGGGTCGCCGATCATGAACAGGCCGGTGTCCGGATTGTTCTCGCTGATACGGTAGATACGTTCAAAGATGCCGTACTGAACGGGGTCGGTGTCCTGGAACTCGTCGATCAACGCGACCGGGAACTGCTCGCGGATCAACGCGGCCAGGCGCTCGCCGGCATCGCTGCCCAGGGCATGCTCAAGGCGCAGCAGCATGTCGTCGAAGCCCATTTCGGCGCGTCGACGCTTCTCCACCTCGAAGCGCGCCGAAACCCAGGCGGCGGCATGCTCCAGCAGGCGCGCATCGGGGCTGGCCAGCCCCTGCAACTGTTCACGCAGGGCCGCCATGGCGTGCAGCGCCGGGTGCTGCGGTGGCTCGCCGGCCTTCCACGCCTCGGCCATGCCCGCCGGGGTCAGCCGGGTAAAACCGGTCCCCAGGTCCAGCTCCATGGCCTGCTCATCACCGGCCCAGGCGCGCAGCTTGTCGAACCAGGGCTCGAAGTAGCGTGCCTGCAACTTGCGCCCATCCGCCTGCTTGGCCGCCACGGCATCGCGGCAGATCTGCTGCAGCTCGTCGGCCCAGGCGGCCCAAGGGGCCTTGAGCTGGGCCAGTTGCTCGGTGCGCTGGCGCAGGGTCGCCTCGATCAAGGCTTGCGGCTCCTGATCGTCCGTCTGGCCTCGGACGCGGCCGAACAATGGCCTGATCCTTGGCAACAAAGCATCGGGGCTGCCCCAGTTGCCGCGCACCCAGGCCAGCGACTCGCCACGCATGCCGTAGCAGAAGCGCCGCCAGTAGTCGCGCATGACCTGGCCCAGCAACTCGCTGTGATCGGTTTCCAGGCTCTGGGTGAACAGGCTGCCACTGTCGAACGCATGCTCACGCAACATGCGCTGGCACCAGCCGTGGATGGTCGATACCGCCGCTTCGTCCATCCATTGCACGGCGATTTCCAGGCGGTTGGCACAGCGTGGCCAGTGCGCCTGTGGATAATCCTCGCGCAACAGGTGCAGCAAGGGGTCGGCATCCTCGAGTTCGCCGCGGAAAAAGCGCGCCGCTTCAGCCAGGCGCGCACGGATACGCTCACGCAGTTCCTTGGTTGCCGCATCGGTGAAGGTCACCACCAGGATCTGCGGCGGCAGCAGCTCGCGGGCAAAGCCCTGCTCGCCGCCATGCCCAAGGATCAGGCGCAGGTACAGGGCCGAGATAGTGAAGGTCTTGCCGGTGCCGGCGCTGGCCTCGATCAGTTGGCTGCCGTGCAAAGGAAAGCTCAGCGCCAGGGGGCGGGCTTGGGTCATTGGGCGCTCTCCGGGTTGCCCAGGGTTTGCCAGGGCGCCGCGAACAAGGGGCGATACAGGGTTTCGCACCAACCCTCGAAGGTTTCATCGAGGGCCAGTGCGGCGAAGTCACGGTATTGACGGGCCAGGGCCAGGCTCTCGCTGCGCTCGCCAAAGCTGTTCTGGCCGTCACCTTCGTAGGCCCGGGCTGCTGCAGCCAGCGCCTTGTCCGGATCCTCCTGGGCCAGCCAGGCGAAGGCAGTCTTGGCCGCGACGGGCAAGGGCGCGTTCATTCCCGCCTGGCGTGCCACCAGCAACTCGCCCAGGCGCTGCCTCGCATCGGCCTGCGGCAGTGGTGCCAGCAGCAAGGTCAGGTCGCTGGCCACCAACGCGCTGTGCAGTGGATAGCCCGAGGCGCAGGCGGCAAGGTGCATGACCCAGGCCGGGATCAGGCGATGCCATTTCAGGCTGTTACGCCCGGCACTCAGGGTATTGGGCACGGTGGCGATGCTCAGCAGGCTTTGGTCTTCGCCCTGGTACACACGGCCGAGCCAGCCTTCCAGGCGCTGCGCGCCCTGTTCGAAGTGAATCGGCAGGGCACCCTCGACCAGCGTCGGCCAGCGCTGCAGCAACTGTCGATGGCGTTGCAGCAAGTCCGGCAGCGGCTGGATCAGCTCCGCCTGCAAGGCCTCACCGAACCCGGCCAACGGTAGCAGCCCGCAGGCCTGCAGCCTCCGGGCCTGAGCTTGCAGGGCTCGCTCGGCGTTGTCGGGGTCGGCCAGCGCGGCGCCAAGCAGGCTTTCACTCAGGCCATAGCGCTGCAGGGCATCGAGGACGAAGGGTTCTTCGTCCGGCGTCGGCGCTTCCAACGTTTCGAAGAACACTTTCAGGCGCTGGCTGAAGAAATGCCGTACCGGGTGGCGCAGGAAATCCTGAAGCTGCACCAGGTTCAGCGGTTCATCGCTGACGTAGGGCGACAGCCCGATAGCGGCGGTCGCTGCGCCGTCCTCGGCCTGATGCAAGGCCAGCCACTCATGGGCAAAGCTGAACAGCGGGCTGCCTTTCTGGAAATAGCGCTGGCTAAACGGCTGCAGCGGATGCTCCTGGGTCAACGCATGCAACAACTGCTGCCCAGCGTCATCGCGCAACCCGGCCTTGGCACCGGCGAGCTGCCAGCCGGCGGCCAGGTGATCGCGCAGTTGCCCGATCAGCACCGAGGCCGGACGCTCGCTGTTGTCGCGGATACTGCGCCCGACCCAGCTGACATAGAGCTGGTCACGTGCCGACAGCAAGGCTTCGAGCAACAGGTAACGGTCATCCTCCCGCCGGGAGCGGTCGCCCGGACGATAGTCGCTGGCCATCAGGTCGAAGTCCAGGGGCGGCTGGGCGCGTGGATAGTCACCATCGTTCATGCCCAGCAGGCAGACCACGCGGAACGGGATGGCGCGCATGGGCATCAGGGTGCAGAAGTTCACGGAACCGGCAAGGAAGCGTTGCGACAACTTGCCCTGGTCCAACCCCGACAGCCAGGCTTCGCGCACCACCGTTAGCGGCAGCAGGTCTTGCAGGCCCACCGCCTCGCAAGTCTCCAGCCAGGTGTCGCGCAGATCCTGCAGTTGCACCAGGAGCAGCTCGTCGTGTTCGTTCTCGGCCAGGAAGAAGATCTGCAGCAGGGCGTGCAGCCGGGCGCCCCAGTCTGGCGCCGAGGCCGGCTGGGTCAGGGCCTGGCAAGCGACCTCCAAGGCATCGAGCAAGGCCACCAGCGGCCCGATCAATGCGGCATCGAGGCCGCCAATCTCATCATAAGGCTCGATGCCGTCACAGCTTTCGCCTACCCCGACCGCGTACCCCAGCAACATCCGGCGCAGGCCGAATCGCCAGCTGTTCTGCTCCAGACCTTCCGGCAGCCCCAGGCTGGCGCGCTGTTCGGCACTCAACCCCCAGCGGATGCCCGCCCCTTCGATCCAGCGATGCAGCGTCGGCAGGTCGCCTTCCTGGATGGCGAAACGGGCGCGCACGGCCGGTACGTCCAGCAGGTCGAGCACTTCACTGACGGCAAAGCGGCTGTCGGGCAGCTTGAGCAGATGCTCCAGGGCAATGAGCAGTGGGTCGCGACCACGCTGGCCCTGGTCGGTCAGGGTGAAGGGGATAAAGCGCGGGTCGTTGCGATCGAGCTGGCCGAACACTGCACGGATGTGCGGCGCGTAGGTGTCGATGGCCGGCAGCATGACGATGACGTCGCGGGGGCGCAGCGTCGGGTCGGCGCTGAAGCGGGCGAGTAACTGGTCGTGGAGGATCTCGACTTCGCGCTGCGGGCTATGGGCCAGGTGGAAGCGCACGGAGCGGTCCTTGGCCGGATCGACTGCTGGCCATTGCGTACGCGTCTCGGCCAAAGGCCGCAGCTCGAGGATATCGTCCTGCAGCTGGTTGAGCAGGGTCTCGGGTTGGGCGTCACTGAACAGGTCGATACGGCCTTCGCTGAAGACATTCTGGTAGCTGCCTGGGTCGTCGTAGCTGTCGAGCAGGTTGATGTAGTCGCGCCCCTGCTTGCCCCAGGCCGCCAGCAGCGGATGAGCATGCTGATGCAGCAGTTCGTCGTCCAGCTGCAAAGGCATGCCCTGCTTGCGTTGCTGGCGTTTGTACTGGTGCCGCAGCAGGTCTTTGTCGGCGACGATATCGCCCCAGTGGTGACGACAGGGGTTGTGCACGCACAACAGGACCTGGCTGAAACGGGCAAGACCTGCCAAGGCTTCCAGGATCTGTGCGGGCAGCGACGAAATGCCAAACACGATCAACCGCGCCGGCAGCCCTGGGGGCGCCTGCTCCAGGCTGTTGATCCGCTCGATGAAGCGCTGGTGCACACCAGCTCGGCTCTGGGCCATGCCCTCCGCGCCCACGTCCTCGAGCAGGAGCCGCCACAGCTCGGCCTGCCAGCGATTGCCAGCAGCCAACGGCTTGCGCTCGCCACGGGCGGTATTGAGTACGTGGGCACCATCTGCCCAGTCCTTCAACCAGTCGGCGCGGTAGACCTGGTACTGGTCGAACAGGTCGGCGAGCCGTTCGGCCAGCTGGTAGCGCTTGCGCAGGTCGCTGTCGTCGGTGAGGAAGCGGCGCAGTGGTTCGAAGTGCGGGCGTTCGATCACTTCCGGGAGCAGGCGCATCAGGCGCCAGGTCAGGGGGGCCTTGTCGAGCAGCGAAACCTCGGGGATTTCATCACGGCCCAACACGCGGCGGTACAACTGCCACATGAAGCTGCCCGGGAGCTGCACATCGATGGCAGCGGCGATGCCGCAACCGCCCTGATCGTCGTCTTGCGGGTCCTCGGCCAGCGCCAGTTTCAGCCATTGGGCGATACCGTTGCTCTGTACCAGCGCAATCTCGTTCTCCAGCGGCGCCAGGGGGTAGCGGCGCATCACGCTCACCACCAGATTGCGCAGCTCGTCCAGGCGATTGCCCTGGACGATCATGAAACCTGGGTGGAGTGAGGTGGTCTGCGGCATAGGAGCTCTCGGGAATGCGGTTGATGCTGACGGGAAACCTTATCACGGAGACAGCAGGCGGGGGCTCGCGATGCTGCCCGGTCAGGCCATGAGTTTTCCGGGCACAAAGACAAAACCCCTACCTGCTCGCGCAGATAGGGGTTTTGCGAAATGAATCTTGACGATGACCTACTCTCACATGGGGAAACCCCACACTACCATCGGCGATGCATCGTTTCACTGCTGAGTTCGGGATGGGATCAGGTGGTTCCAATGCTCTATGGTCGTCAAGAAATTCGGTTGCCAGTACGTCCTTGCAGACATGCCAGCCAATTCGGATATGTGATCTTTGTGGTTCGTCGCGAACTTTCGGTTCGTTTCGTCTTCACCACCGCAATCTGCGTGAGCAAATTGCTTGGGTGTTATATGGTCAAGCCTCACGGGCAATTAGTATTGGTTAGCTCAACGCCTCACAGCGCTTACACACCCAACCTATCAACGTCGTAGTCTTCGACGGCCCTTCAGGGAGCTCAAGGCTCCAGTGAGATCTCATCTTGAGGCAAGTTTCCCGCTTAGATGCTTTCAGCGGTTATCTCTTCCGAACATAGCTACCCGGCAATGCCACTGGCGTGACAACCGGAACACCAGAGGTTCGTCCACTCCGGTCCTCTCGTACTAGGAGCAGCCCCTCTCAAATCTCAAACGTCCACGGCAGATAGGGACCGAACTGTCTCACGACGTTCTAAACCCAGCTCGCGTACCACTTTAAATGGCGAACAGCCATACCCTTGGGACCGGCTTCAGCCCCAGGATGTGATGAGCCGACATCGAGGTGCCAAACACCGCCGTCGATATGAACTCTTGGGCGGTATCAGCCTGTTATCCCCGGAGTACCTTTTATCCGTTGAGCGATGGCCCTTCCATACAGAACCACCGGATCACTAAGACCTACTTTCGTACCTGCTCGACGTGTGTGTCTCGCAGTCAAGCGCGCTTTTGCCTTTATACTCTACGACCGATTTCCGACCGGTCTGAGCGCACCTTCGTACTCCTCCGTTACTCTTTGGGAGGAGACCGCCCCAGTCAAACTACCCACCATACACTGTCCTCGATCCGGATAACGGACCTGAGTTAGAACCTCAAGGTTGCCAGGGTGGTATTTCAAGGATGGCTCCATGAGAACTGGCGTCCCCACTTCAAAGCCTCCCACCTATCCTACACAAGCAAGCTCAAAGTCCAGTGCAAAGCTATAGTAAAGGTTCACGGGGTCTTTCCGTCTAGCCGCGGATACACTGCATCTTCACAGCGATTTCAATTTCACTGAGTCTCGGGTGGAGACAGCGCCGCCATCGTTACGCCATTCGTGCAGGTCGGAACTTACCCGACAAGGAATTTCGCTACCTTAGGACCGTTATAGTTACGGCCGCCGTTTACCGGGGCTTCGATCAAGAGCTTCGCTTGCGCTAACCCCATCAATTAACCTTCCGGCACCGGGCAGGCGTCACACCCTATACGTCCACTTTCGTGTTTGCAGAGTGCTGTGTTTTTAATAAACAGTCGCAGCGGCCTGGTATCTTCGACCGGCGTGGGCTTACGCAGCAAGTGCTTCACCCTCACCGGCGCACCTTCTCCCGAAGTTACGGTGCCATTTTGCCTAGTTCCTTCACCCGAGTTCTCTCAAGCGCCTTGGTATTCTCTACCTAACCACCTGTGTCGGTTTGGGGTACGGTTCCCAGTTATCTGAAGCTTAGGAGCTTTTCTTGGAAGCATGGCATCAACCACTTCGCGCTCTAATGAGCACTCGTCATCAGCTCTCGGCCTTGAGATCCCGGATTTGCCTAAGATCTCAGCCTACCACCTTAAACTTGGACAACCAACGCCAAGCTGGCCTAGCCTTCTCCGTCCCTCCATCGCAATAACTGGAAGTACAGGAATATTAACCTGTTTTCCATCGACTACGCTTTTCAGCCTCGCCTTAGGGACCGACTAACCCTGCGTCGATTAACGTTGCGCAGGAAACCTTGGTCTTTCGGCGTGCGAGTTTTTCACTCGCATTGTCGTTACTCATGTCAGCATTCGCACTTCTGATACCTCCAGCAAGCTTCTCAACTCACCTTCACAGGCTTACAGAACGCTCCTCTACCGCATCACCTAAAGGTGATACCCGTAGCTTCGGTGCATGGTTTGAGCCCCGTTACATCTTCCGCGCAGGCCGACTCGACTAGTGAGCTATTACGCTTTCTTTAAAGGGTGGCTGCTTCTAAGCCAACCTCCTAGCTGTCTAAGCCTTCCCACATCGTTTCCCACTTAACCATGACTTTGGGACCTTAGCTGACGGTCTGGGTTGTTTCCCTTTTCACGACGGACGTTAGCACCCGCCGTGTGTCTCCCATGCTCGGCACTTGTAGGTATTCGGAGTTTGCATCGGTTTGGTAAGTCGGGATGACCCCCTAGCCGAAACAGTGCTCTACCCCCTACAGTGATACATGAGGCGCTACCTAAATAGCTTTCGAGGAGAACCAGCTATCTCCGAGCTTGATTAGCCTTTCACTCCGATCCACAGGTCATCCGCTAACTTTTCAACGGTAGTCGGTTCGGTCCTCCAGTCAGTGTTACCTAACCTTCAACCTGCCCATGGATAGATCGCCCGGTTTCGGGTCTATACCCAGCGACTAAAGCGCCCTATTAAGACTCGCTTTCGCTACGCCTCCCCTATTCGGTTAAGCTCGCCACTGAATATAAGTCGCTGACCCATTATACAAAAGGTACGCAGTCACCTAACAAAGTAGGCTCCCACTGCTTGTACGCATACGGTTTCAGGTTCTATTTCACTCCCCTCTCCGGGGTTCTTTTCGCCTTTCCCTCACGGTACTGGTTCACTATCGGTCAGTCAGTAGTATTTAGCCTTGGAGGATGGTCCCCCCATGTTCAGACAAAGTTTCTCGTGCTCCGTCCTACTCGATTTCACTGGCAAGAGATTTTCGTGTACGGGGCTATCACCCACTATGGCCGCACTTTCCAGAGCGTTCCACTAATCTCAAACCAGCTTAAGGGCTGGTCCCCGTTCGCTCGCCACTACTAAGGGAATCTCGGTTGATTTCTTTTCCTCAGGGTACTTAGATGTTTCAGTTCCCCTGGTTCGCCTCTTGCACCTATGTATTCAGTACAAGATAACCAGCTTGTGCTGGCTGGGTTCCCCCATTCAGAGATCTCTGGATCACAGTCTGTTTGCCGACTCCCCAAAGCTTATCGCAGGCTACCACGTCTTTCATCGCCTCTGACTGCCAAGGCATCCACCGTATGCGCTTCTTCACTTGACCATATAACCCCAAGCAATCTGGTTATACTGTGAAGACGACATTCGCCGAAAATTCGCACGTCGCTCTTTCGAGCAGAACTCACAAATTTTACCTTAGCCTGATCCACCAGCAGTGAAACTGGTGTTCAGTCTATTTCTATCACATATCCGAATTTTTAAAGAACGATCTGACAAAAGTCAGAAATCAACATTCATCACCGAATGTTCATTTCTAAGTTCTGAGCAGTGCTGCGAAACCTGAAAGAGTGGTGGAGCCAAGCGGGATCGAACCGCTGACCTCCTGCGTGCAAGGCAGGCGCTCTCCCAGCTGAGCTATGGCCCCATTTGACCAGCCGCACCAAGTAATTGGTAGGTCTGGGCAGATTTGAACTGCCGACCTCACCCTTATCAGGGGTGCGCTCTAACCAACTGAGCTACAGACCTATAACAGGGTCGCGTTACAGCATCGTCTTTACACAATGAATCAAGCAATTCGTGTGGGAGCTCATCAGCAGGCTGATGTCTTCGATTAAGGAGGTGATCCAGCCGCAGGTTCCCCTACGGCTACCTTGTTACGACTTCACCCCAGTCATGAATCACACCGTGGTAACCGTCCTCCCGAAGGTTAGACTAGCTACTTCTGGTGCAACCCACTCCCATGGTGTGACGGGCGGTGTGTACAAGGCCCGGGAACGTATTCACCGCAACATTCTGATTTGCGATTACTAGCGATTCCGACTTCACGCAGTCGAGTTGCAGACTGCGATCCGGACTACGATCGGTTTTGTGAGATTAGCTCCACCTCGCGGCTTGGCAACCCTCTGTACCGACCATTGTAGCACGTGTGTAGCCCAGGCCGTAAGGGCCATGATGACTTGACGTCATCCCCACCTTCCTCCGGTTTGTCACCGGCAGTCTCCTTAGAGTGCCCACCATAACGTGCTGGTAACTAAGGACAAGGGTTGCGCTCGTTACGGGACTTAACCCAACATCTCACGACACGAGCTGACGACAGCCATGCAGCACCTGTGTCAGAGTTCCCGAAGGCACCAATCCATCTCTGGAAAGTTCTCTGCATGTCAAGGCCTGGTAAGGTTCTTCGCGTTGCTTCGAATTAAACCACATGCTCCACCGCTTGTGCGGGCCCCCGTCAATTCATTTGAGTTTTAACCTTGCGGCCGTACTCCCCAGGCGGTCAACTTAATGCGTTAGCTGCGCCACTAAAATCTCAAGGATTCCAACGGCTAGTTGACATCGTTTACGGCGTGGACTACCAGGGTATCTAATCCTGTTTGCTCCCCACGCTTTCGCACCTCAGTGTCAGTATCAGTCCAGGTGGTCGCCTTCGCCACTGGTGTTCCTTCCTATATCTACGCATTTCACCGCTACACAGGAAATTCCACCACCCTCTACCATACTCTAGCTCGCCAGTTTTGGATGCAGTTCCCAGGTTGAGCCCGGGGCTTTCACATCCAACTTAACGAACCACCTACGCGCGCTTTACGCCCAGTAATTCCGATTAACGCTTGCACCCTCTGTATTACCGCGGCTGCTGGCACAGAGTTAGCCGGTGCTTATTCTGTCGGTAACGTCAAAATTGCACGGTATTAGCGTACAACCCTTCCTCCCAACTTAAAGTGCTTTACAATCCGAAGACCTTCTTCACACACGCGGCATGGCTGGATCAGGCTTTCGCCCATTGTCCAATATTCCCCACTGCTGCCTCCCGTAGGAGTCTGGACCGTGTCTCAGTTCCAGTGTGACTGATCATCCTCTCAGACCAGTTACGGATCGTCGCCTAGGTGAGCCATTACCTCACCTACTAGCTAATCCGACCTAGGCTCATCTGATAGCGCAAGGCCCGAAGGTCCCCTGCTTTCTCCCGTAGGACGTATGCGGTATTAGCGTTCCTTTCGAAACGTTGTCCCCCACTACCAGGCAGATTCCTAGGCATTACTCACCCGTCCGCCGCTGAATCAAGGAGCAAGCTCCCGTCATCCGCTCGACTTGCATGTGTTAGGCCTGCCGCCAGCGTTCAATCTGAGCCATGATCAAACTCTTCAGTTCAATACTGCTTGGGTTTTTAAGAAACCCTAAACTTGGCTCAGCAATCTCAAATGACTATGTGATTTCTCGCATGGCCACTTGTGATGCTGATAATCTTGGCGACTATCAGTCCATACTCACAAGCACCCACACGAATTGCTTGATTCAATTTGTTAAAGAGCGTTTGGTTAAGAGCTTTTCGCCTCAACCGAGGCGCGCATTCTACGCTTTCCTCATCGGCTGTCAAGCGTTTATTTCGAAGTATTTTGCGAGAAACCCGTTCAACTTCAAACACTTGACTCGCTGCGATCTCTCGTAGCGGGAGGCGAATCATACAGCGTTACAACCTGCTGTCAACTGCCTTTTCCACCGCTGCCGATCTGACGATCGAAGCACTTCCGCAACCTCTCCAAACAATCAACTCATTGATATTCAAGGAGTTTTTCGTTCCGATGTCGCTGGAAGTGGGGCGCATTATAAGGGGATCTGAAACCCCGTCAACCGTTAATTTCATATATTTGCAATGTCCGGTTCAGGCTGATGAAGAGCCTGCCCGATCGGCAAGGGCTTGTTCAGCAGTACCCCCACCAGCAGCGCAAAGATCAGCGCCGCGACACCGGCACTGCACAGCACCGCCTCGAAGCCGCCGATGAGCGCCTGGCGCGCAAGTGGTGCCGCCACCTCTCTCAGCCTTGGGTCGAGCAACGCCAACGCGGCCTGCAGATCCCCCGCCGCCACCCGTATGGCCATCTCCCCCGCCGCCCCCAACGCCTCGGGTGCATGAATCGCCAGAGCATCGCGCAGCAGTTGCCCACTGCGCGCCGCAAGGATGCCGCCGAGAATGCCTATGGCAAGGACGATGGCCCCAAAGCGCGTGGTGGTGCTCAGCCCCGAAGCCATACCAGTGCGCTCACGCGGTACGCAGGCCATGATGTTTTTTTGCGTATCGCCATTGAGCAGCCCGGCTCCGGCGCCCAGCACGACACTGGCCAGGGCGAACGCGGCATAGCTACCCTGGCCGGTGGCCCAGGCGCAGGCCAGGTTGCCCACCCCGACCAGGACCAACCCCAATGCGAATACCTGGGCCGGCGACAGGCGCGCAGCCATGCGCATGCCCAGCCGAGGCGTGAGCAGCATGGCCACGGCGAACGGCAGCATGCCCGCGCCCGCAGCCAAGGCCGACAGCTGCAAACCGCCCTGCAGGTACAAAGGCAGCAAAGTCATCATCACCTGCGCACAGGCGGCATAGGCGAACATCCCCAGCAAGGCACCGATGAAGCGCCCGCTGCGCATCAGGCCGAGGTCGACCATCGGCCGCGCCTGGCTGCGCTCGACCATCACGAACAGGCCAAGCAGGAACGCGGCGATCAGCAGACGCCCCAACGTGGGGGCGCTGTCCCAACCGACCCGATTGGCGTCGATCAAGGCCCAGATCAGGTAGCCCAGGCCACCGGCGAAAGTCAGGCTGCCCAGTGGATCGAACCGCGCCGCCGAACCGTCGCGGGACTCCTCGATGCTGCGTACGACCATGAACGCCAGCACGATCACCAGCGGCAGGTTGATATAGAAGATCCAGCGCCAGCCCAAGGTACTGGCGATCAGCCCACCGAGCAGCGGCGCGAAGGTGATGGTCGCGCCCATGCAGGCGCCCCAGAAGGCCCAGGCCCGCATGCGTTCCTGCGGCGCATGGAAACGGTGGCCGATGGCGGCCAGCGCGGCAGTCAGCAACAACGCGGCACCGATGCCTTTGGCTGCGCGGGCCAGATCAAGGAACAACAGGCTCGGCGCGGCGCCGCATGCCAGCGAGGCAGCGCCGAACAGCGCCAGGCCGAGCAGCAGCATGCTCCGCCTGCCGAAGCGGTCGGCCAGGCTGCCAGCGGGTAGCAGGCAGGCAGCGAACGCCAGCAAGTACGCACTGACCACCCATTCGATGTCGCTGAACGAGCCGGACAGATCGCGGGCAATGCTGGGCAGGCTGACCGCGACGATGTTGGTGTCGAGGATGATCACGGCGCACACCGCCGAGGCAGTGAACAGGGTGAAGCGTGGTGAGGCGGCTGCAGGCATGGCAAGGCTCCATTATAGAGAGCAGGCAGGTCGTCGCCGCTTTACCGCCACGACGCCAGCCTTGTAGTGTTGCCTCAACCATAACGCCGCAGGGCGCCCGGCTTGTTAGCCAGCACGTCCCGCGTCATTAGCGCCTGGCTAACGAGGCCCCATGGAGATACGTCACTTCCGCTACTTCCTTGCCGTCGCCCGCCACGGCCACTTCACCCGCGCTGCCGAGCAACTGGGCATCGCCCCGCCGACCCTGAGCCGGCAGATCCAGGACATGGAGCGTGAGCTGGGCGTGCGGCTGTTCGAACGCAGCCAGCGCGAGGTAAGCCTCACCGCCGCCGGCCAGGCCTTGCTCACCGAGGCCGAACAGGCAGTGCAGCAGTTCGACGCCGCGCAGTTGGGTGCGCAGCGTGCCGGTCGCGGCGACAGTGGGCGGATCGAGCTCGGCTACGTTGCCTCGGCGGCTTACTCCGGTACCCTGCAGCAACAGGTCAGTCGGTTTGCCCAGGCCTGTCCCGGCATACAGCTGAACATTCGCGAAGTGCCCATGCTCGATCTCCCCTCGCTTGTCGAGGAGGGCCAACTCGACCTCGCCTACTTGCGCTCGCCGATGGAGCTGTCGCAGACCCTGAACGCCATCGCCCTGCATCAGGAAGGTTTCGTCCTGGCGCTACCGGCCAGCTCGCGCCTCAACGAACTGAAGACCATCCCGGCCTCACGCCTGGTCGACGAAACCTTCATCTTGCCCGAGCAGATTTCCGGCACCCTGGCAATTGCCAGCCAGGGCAGTTTCACCCCGCGCCTGGGGCCGCAACCGGGCAGCCTGGTGGCGGTGCTCACCCTGGTGTCACTGGACCAGGGCGTGGCCGTGGTACCGGCGTCGGTGGTCCAGCGCATCAGTTTGCCCCAGGTCAACTACCGGCCCATCGCCGACGCCCAGGCAAGTTCATGGCTGAGCCTGGTGCACCGCCGCTTCGAAAAGTCGCCCGCGGTGCTGCGCTATATAGAAGGAGTGCGCCAAGGTGCCGAATGATCACCTACGTGCCGGCTATCGGGCACTGCTGGTGTTGCTCGCCTGCCTGGCCTGGCCCGCGTGGGCCGGCGACACCATGCAGACGGTGACGCTGGGCAAGCCTGTGCCCTACCCTTTCTTCACCTATGCCAATGCCAGGCTCGACACCCGCCTGCCAGTCCAACATGCAGTGATCGTGCTCCATGGCGTGCACCGTGATGCCGACCACTACTATCGCAGCGGCCTGACCCTGCTCGGCAATGCGGGACTCACCCAGGACGACACACTGCTGCTGGCCCCCCGCTTCTTCAGCGAAGACGATCCCCAGGCAACGCCCACTCCGCCCTTGTGGGTGAAAAGCCAATGGTTGCAGGGCCACGAGTCCGTGGCCGGACGTTCCGGCATCTCGGCATTTGCCGTGCTCGACGACCTTCTCGCCTACCTTGCCGATCGTCATCGATTTCCACACCTTGAAGACATCACCTTGATCGGCCATTCCGCCGGTGGCCAACTGTTGCAGCGCTACACGCTGCTCGGCACCGGCGACCAGGCGCTGCGAGCCCTTGGCATCCATGTGCGCTACATTGTCGCCAGCCCCTCCACCTATCTGTACCTGGATGCCAACCGCCCCCTTGGCGAAGGCTTCGACCCTTTACCTGCCGCGCAGTGCGCCGACTACGACCGTTACCGCTATGGCCTGCCAGGCGCACCGGACTACTTCGTCACGCAGCATCTCGATGCCCGCCAGGTGCTGGGCCGCTACGCCGCACGCGACGTGACCTACCTGGTCGGCGAGCGCGACCGCCACCCCCACAGCCGGATCATGGACCGCAGCTGTGCAGCCCAGGCCCAGGGCAGTGACCGGGTCGAGCGGCAACTCAACTACCTGCGCTACGAGGCTTTCCTGGCCCAGCGCTGGTCGATTGCGCTCGCGCATCGTCAGTACGTACTGCCCGGAGTCGGCCATGACCCCGCCCGCCTGCTGAGCGATCCAGGCGTTGCCCAGCTGCTTTTCCCCGGCCACTGACATTCCACCACGCCGCGCAGTACACTCGGGCCCTCCCCCTTTCGGAGACGTCCAAGGTGCATCACGCAGGAAGCGATGAACATCCACCGGCACGTGCCCGAGCTGGCGCGGTCATCTGGCTTACCGGACTCTCAGGTGCGGGAAAGTCGACACTGGCCCAGGCCCTGGCCCGAGAGCTCCATGAGCTGGGACATGGCTGCTACGTGCTCGACGGTGATGTACTGCGCACAGGGCTGAATGCCGACTTGGGTTTCTCGCCCGAGGATCGCCACGAAAACATCCGCCGCACAGCCGAGGTGGCGGCGCTGTTTGCCGATGCCGGGCTGATCTGCATTGCCGCGTTGATCTCGCCCTATCGCGCCGGACGCGCCACCGCGCGCCAGGCCTGCAAGGCGGGCTTCCACGAAGTGCACGTCAAGGCTGATCTGGCCACTTGCGAGGCCCGCGACCCCAAGGGCCTGTATCGCCGCGCCCGAGCGGGAGAGCTGCCGGCCTTCACCGGGATCGATGCGCCCTACGAAGTGCCGGAGCGACCGGAGCTGGTGGTGGAGACGGCAAAAGTGCCGCTGGCGATAGCCACGGCGCAACTGCTGGCGTACGTACAGCAGCGGGTACTGCACCAAGCGCAGTAGGCGCGGGCTGACCCCGCGCCTGCTGGTTGCGCTCAACTGCCCGGGGCGATATCGCCACGCTGCCAGCGTGCCTCGTTGTTGCCCAGGGCCTGGGCAATGTCGGCGAGCTCGCCGGACGGCAGGGTCTGCGGCAGCGGGTCGAGCCCGGCGCTGGCGAACACCTGGCCATAGCTGTTGCGCAGTTCGGCATAGGCCAAGTCGCGGCGCAGGTCGGCCTGCAGCGCATTCAGTTCCCCCTGGATCAGCTCCAGCTCGCCAATGCCCTGCGCCTGGTGGCGATTGCGCAGTTGCTCGACGATCTGCTGGTCAAGGGCGACCAGTTGCTGGCTGGTGGCGAACTGGCGGCGAGCTTCGTTGTAATTGGCATTGGCCACGTAGAGCTGGGCCAGGATGGCCATCGACATCGCCTGGCGACGCGCCTCGACCACCTGCTCGCCGGCCTTGGCCACATCGATGGACGCCGGCCCCGATAGCACGTTGAACAGGTTCCAGGTGACCTTGACGCCATAATCGGCCCAGTGCTGGTTGGTCAGGAAGCTGTTGCTGTCGTAGTGCCCGCCCGCCGAGAACTCCAGCCCCGGCAGCATGCGCAGCATCGACTTGCGTACCTCGGCGGCGCTGATGCGGGCCTGGTAGTCCTGCTCGCGCAATTCGGGGCGCGTGGCCAGGGCCTGCTGCTCCAGCGCTTCGAGGCCTACCTTGAGCTCCGGTACACTGTAGTCATCGGTGGCGGCGAGGGTCAGCTCGCTACCCGGCGGCAGGTTGATCAGCGCCCCCAGTTCAGTCTTGGCCAGCGACAGCGCGCGACGCTGTTCCTCCAACTGGCGGGTGGCCTCGATCAACGAGCGCTGGTAGTTGAGCGCCTGGATCGGGTCGCCGATGCGCTGGTCACCCATGCGCTGGCTGTTGTCCCGGGCCTGCTCGACCCGCACCATCAGCGCGTCGATCTGCTTGAGCAGGCGCTCGGCGGCGACCGCACGCCAGTAGGCCGAGCGCACGTCCTGGATGATGGTCTGCACCACCTTGCGCCGGCGTTCCTGGACGATCAGGCGCTGATCGCCCTGTTGCTTGGCGCTGACATAGCTGACACCGAAGTCGAGCACGTTCCACACCATGGTCAGGTCGGCCACGTCGCGGTCGCGGTCCTGGGAGGTCGATGGCTCCAGGGACTGGGTATTGGTCAGTACGCTCTGGCTGCTGGATGCGCTGACGTTGCTGCGCCCGGCGTAACCGGCAGACAGGGCCATGCGCGGCAGCATGTCGAAGGTGGCCAGGTCGACCTGGCGCTGGGCCAGGGCTTCCTCCATGATCTTGAGGCGTGCCTCCAGGTTGTACTTGACCGCACGGGCCATGGCCTGGTGCAGGGTCAGCGGCCCGTGCAAGGCCTCCTGGCCCTTGAACATGCTGGCAAGGTCAGCCCGCGCCCGCTGCTCGCTGACGCTGCGGTCGATGGGCTGGGTCTTGACCGCGCACCCTGTTACCGCCAGTGCCAGTACGCTTACCGCAAAAATCCTCGATGCTCTGCTCATCCCTGTCCGCCCCCTTGGTACGGCACTGCTTTTCTTCTAATTGGATTGCTCGCGTGCGCAGGCTCAGGCCTGCGGCACGGGTACCTCGACCTGGCCCAACGCCTGCGCCAGTTGCCTGGCCTGGTGTTGTTCCCCCTCCCGGAAGGCCTGCAACTGCTGCCCGAGGGTCGGTGCCCCGGTCAGGCCCTTGCCCGCCCCCGCCTCTGCCCCCTGGCGGAATGGCTTGCCACCGCTCAGTTCATACTGGCCACCGTCATCCGGCAGCGTCTTGTCGAAGATGTTGGCCAGGCTGCTGGCCCCGAAGACATTGGCGTCACCGCCACCAAAGCCGAGGAAACCGGCCCCCGAACCGTTGCCGATAGCGCTGTCGGCGTGCTGGCCGGCGAATACCTGGGACAGGTAGCTGGGCGCCAGCGCACCGTTCTGGATGAACAGATTGCCCAAGGTCGGCAGACCGCCGCCCACTGTCGGCACTTCGAACAACGGCTGTGGCAGCAGCGGCGACTGGAACGGTGCCGTTGCCGGCAACGGTGCGATCACCACTGGCGTGCCTGGGCTGGCCTGGCCCGGGCGCGCCGGTGGATAAGCGCGGAATTCCGGATCACCGTCGGTAGACTGCAATGTCACGCGTTGGCCGGCGAAGCCGCCGACCAGGTCGTTGCCTGCACCATCGCGAATGCCGGTGCCACTGGCCTTGAGCCCAAGGGCCAGGCCACCACTACCCGCTACCCCTGCGACATTGACCTGCCAGGTATGACCGTCGAGGCGTACCAGCGACTGCAGCGTGCCGCTGGCGTTGCCGCTGGTCAGCAGTTCGAAGTCGCCCAAGTCCACACCGCTGACATCCTCGCTGAAGGTCACGGTAAAGGACTGGCTGCCCGGCGTCGGCGACGGATTCGCCACGATCGAGACCACGCTGGGTAGCGTGCCGTCGACGATGACTCCATGGGTATCGCCAATATTGTTCAGCCCCGGTGTCAGTTGGTTGCCGGCCGCATCGTGCAGACTCGCGCCATTGGCCGACAGGCCGAGCACCTGGATGCCGTCGGCATCGTTGTCGCCGGCCTGGATCTGGTACTGGAACACCAGCGTCGGCGTGCCTGAACCGGCCACGAAATCGGCGTAAACCGTGCGCCCGCCGACATCCAGGGCAAGCCGCGGCACACCGTCGACCAGCACCGCTTCGCTGGTGTTGACCACGAAGGTGAGCACATCGCCCGTGTTATAGGGGACGCCGACCGGCACGCCGACACTGCTCACCGTGGGGGCGTCGCGGTCGATGTTGTATGTGGCGCCGGTCAGGCCACCGACCAGTGCGTTACCGGCCACATCAGTGATACCCGTGGCACTGCCATTGAGGTTCAGGCCCAGGGTGCCGGTGCCGTGCACGCCACTGACGGTGATCACATAGACTCCCCCGCCCAGCGCTTGCAGGCCGCTGAGCGCACCGCCGGCCGAGCCGGTGCCGACCAGGCTGAAATCGCTGAGGTCGACGCCATTGACCTGCTCGTTGAAGGTCACGGTGAAGCGCACGCTCTGGGCGTTGCTCGGCGACGGGTCGAGGGTGACGATGCCGACCGCGCTCGGCGCCTGGGTATCGACCAACACCTGGTGGGTATCGGCCACGCCATTCAGGGTCAGGTCCATGGCGTTGCCCGCGGCGTCGACAAGGGTCGCGCCATTGGCGGCAAGGCCAGTCACGGTGATGCCGTCAGCGTCGTTGTCACCGGCCTGGACGACGTACTGGAACACCAGGGTCGAGGTGCCGGCGCCCGCCACCAGTTCGGCAAACACCGCGTGCCCGCCGATATCCAGAGCCAGGCGCGGCGCCCCCGTGACCTGGACCGCTTCGCTGGTGTTGACCACGAACACCAGCGAGTCGCCGGCGTTGTAGGAAACCCCCGCCGGGCCACCGACGCTGGTCACGCTGGGAACGCGGGTATCGATGACATAGTTGTTGGAGTCGGTACTGCCCACCCCGGCGTTGCCGGAAGACACCCCGACCACACCGCTGTTGTCCAGGGTGATCAGGTTACTGGTGTCCTCAACCTGACTGCCAGGTGTCAGGGTCGCGGTCCAGGTGATGCCGCCGTCGCTGCTGCTCAACCCGCTGAGGGTGCCGTTGGCCACCGTCAGGTCGGCCAGGGTGAAGCCACTGACCGCCTCGCTGAAGGTGATCGTCACCAGGCTCGACTCGCCCGTGCGCAGGGCCGTGTCGGCAACCACGACAGTGGCGGTGGGGACGACGGTGTTGACCGTGTAGTTGGCCGATGAGGTAGTGCCGACTCCGCTGTTGCCGGCCAGGTCGGTGTAGCCGGTGTTGTTCAGTACGATCAGGTTGGTGCCGTCCTGCACACCGGTGCTTGGCGTGAAGATGGCGGTCCAGGTGATACCGCCGTCGGCGCTGGAGAGCGCGCTCAAGGTGCCGTTGGCCACGGTCAGGTCGGCGTTGCTGAAGCCGGTTACCGCCTCGCTGAACGTGATGGTCACCAACGAGGTTTCACCGACACGCAGATCGCTGTCGGCCATGACGATGGTGGCGGTCGGGCGCTGGCTGTCGATGGCGTAGTTGTTCGAGTCGGTGCTGCCGGAACCGGCGTTGCCAGCGGTGTCCGTCACCCCGCTGTTGTCCAGGGTGATCAGGTTGGAGGTGTCGGTAATGCCGGCGGTCGGCGTCAGGGTCGCAGTCCAGGTGATACCGCCGTCGTTGCTGCTCAGTCCGCTCAGGGTGCCGTTGGCCACGGTCAGGTCGGCGGTGGTGAAGCCGCTAACCGCCTCGCTGAAGGTGATGGTCACCAGCGACGTCTCGCCAATCGCGAGGCTGCTGTCGGCCACCACGATGGTTGCGGTCGGGCGTTGGGTGTCGATGGCGTAGTTGTTCGAGTCGGTGGTGCCGGAGCCGGCGTTACCGCTGCTCGTCCCGACCACGCCACTGTTATCTAGGGTGATCAGGTTGCTCGCATCCTGGATATTGCTGGTTGGCGTGAAGGTGGCGGTCCAGGTGATGCCGCCGTCGGCGCTGGACACCGCGCTCAGGGTGCCATTGGCCACCGTCAGGTCGGCATTGGTGAAACCGCTCACCGCCTCGCTGAACGTGATGGTCACCAGCGAGGTTTCACCGATACGCAGCGCCGCATCGCTTACCACCACAGTGGCCGTGGGTTGCAAGGTGCTGACGCCGTAGTTGTTGGAGTTGGTGGTACCGCTGCCGGCGTTGCCGGCCAGGTCGGCCACCCCGCTGTTGCTCAGGGCGATCACGTTGGTGGCGTCCTGCACGTTCACCGAAGGGGTGAAGGTCGCCGTCCAGGTGATGCCGCCGTCACTGCTGGAAAGCCCGCTCAAGTTGCCATTCGGCGCCGTCAGATCGGCCAGGGTGAAGCCAGTGACCGCCTCGCTGAAGGTAATGGTCACCGTGGTGGTCTCGCCGACGGTGAGATTGTTGTCGGCGACCACGATGGTGGCC
This sequence comes from Pseudomonas soli, assembly GCF_021283165.2. Classification (NCBI taxonomy): domain Bacteria; kingdom Pseudomonadati; phylum Pseudomonadota; class Gammaproteobacteria; order Pseudomonadales; family Pseudomonadaceae; genus Pseudomonas; species Pseudomonas soli. The sequence goes on along the minus strand of NZ_CP128543.1, from coordinate 692,240 downwards.
GTCGGCCGCTGGGTGTCGATGGTGTAGTTGTTCGAGTCGGTGCTGCCGCTACCGGCGTTGCCGGCCAGGTCGGCCACCCCGCTGTTATCCAGGGTGATGAGGTTGCTGGTGTCGGTGATATTGCTCGACGGGGTGAAGGTGGCCGTCCAGGTGATCCCGCCGTCGCTGCTGGACACCGCGCTCAAGTTGCCGTTGGCCACGGTCACGTCGGCATTGCTGAAGCCAACTACTGCCTCGCTGAAGGTGAAGGTCACCAGCGACGTCTGGCCGATGGCCAGGGTGGGGTTGGCCACCACGATGGTCGCGGTCGGGCGCACGGTGTCGATGGCATAGTTGTTCGAGTTGGTGGTGCCGCTGCCGGCGTTGCCGGCGGCATCGCTCACCCCGGTGTTGTCCAGGGTGATGAGGTTGGTCGCGTCGCTGATGGCGCTGCTCGGAGTGAACGTCGCGGTCCAGGTGATCCCGCCGTCGCTGCTGGAGACAGCGCTCAGGGTGCCGTTGGCCACCGTCAGGTCGGCATTGGTGAAACCGGTCACGGCCTCGCTGAAGGTGATGGTCACCTGCGACGTTTCACCGATGCTCAGGCTGCTGTCGGCCACCACGATGGTCGCCGTCGGGCGCTGGGTGTCGATGGCATAGTTGTTCGAGTTGGTGGTGCCGCTGCCGGCGTTGCCAGCGGCATCGCTCACCCCGGTGTTGTCCAGGGTAATGAGGTTGGTCGCGTCGCTGATGGCGCTGTTCGGGGTTAGCGTCGCGGTCCAGGTGATCCCGCCATCACTGCTGGACACGGCGCTCAGGGTGCCGTTGGCCACCGTCAGGTCAGCATTGGTGAAGCCGGTCACGGCCTCGCTGAACGTGATGGTCACCTGCGACGTTTCACCGATGCTCAGGTTGCTGTCGGCCACCACGATGGTCGCCGTCGGGCGCTGGGTGTCGATGCTGTAGTTGGCCGAACTGGTGGTGCCAGCACCAGCGTTGCCGGCCAGGTCGGTGACGCCGGCGTTGTTCAGGGTGATGACGTTGCTGGCGCTGGTGATGTTGCTGGTCGGGGTGAAGGTGGCGGTCCAGGTCTTGCCGCCATCGCTGCTGGCCACCGCGCTCAGGGTGCCGTTGGTCACCGTCAGGTCGGCATTGGTGAAGCCGCTCACCACCTCGCTGAAGGTGATGGTCACCGTCGCCGTCTCACCCACTTTCAGGGCCGTGTCGCTGAGGCTGATGGTGGCGGTTGGCGGAACCGTCTCGTGTATGGCCACCGTGACCGACGCCGCGCTGGAAGTGGCACCGTCGCCATCGTTGATGGTGACCGACAGGGTACGGGTGGCCTGGCCGATGCTGTTGGCGGCATTGCTGTTGTCGTAGGTGAGGTTGCGCACCACCGCCTGGACCGCCGCCGCCGTGGCATTGCCGTTGAATGTCAGCACCAGGTTTGCGCCCCCCGTGCCTCCGGTGTAGGTGCCGATGGCCACGCCGCCGTAGCTGACCGTGTTGCCGCTGACGCCGATCTGCCCGACGCCATTGCCCTGGTTGCGAATGCCCAGCACATCTTCGCCGGCTACGCCGTTGGCGCTCACCGCCACGGTCAGGTTGCCGCCGGAGAAGTCGGCCGAGTCGCTGTCGGTAACGGTGGCATTGCCGCCGCTGTCGAGCAGCACCGAGCCAGCGCCTTGGGTGAAGGTCTGGCTGTCGCCGTTGAGGTTGGCGATCACCGGCGCGGCGTTGAGTGGCTGGACCACCACCGAAGCGGTGCGGGTGGTGCTGCCCATGTCGTCATTGACGCTGACCGTCACGCTGCGGGTGCCGCTGGTGTATGCCCCGGTGCTGTTGCCGTAGGCCACCACGGCGAGGATCGAGCGGTACTGGGCCAGGGTGGCCACACCGCTGAGCGACAGCACCGTGGTGCCGGAGCCGCTGATGGTGATGCCGTGCTGGCCGCGGTGGCGATCTGCCCGGCGCTGAGCGACAGGGTTTCGTTGCCGCCGTCGAGCACGCCACCGAGGGTCAAGGTCGCGCCGCTGACCTGGGTGTCGCCGTCGGTCTGAGTGAGGCTGATATTCGGCACGATGGCCACCGGCGTGCCGGCGAAGTTGACCGTGCTGTCGTTGCCGCCGGTGCCGGTGTCCAGGTCGACCACCGGCGGCGCCGAATACAGCACCTCGTAGGCGCCGATATCAACGCCACCGCCACGGGGCCGGTCGAAGCCGCGCAGGTCGGTGAGCGGTGCGCCGGCGAGGGTGCCCTGGTCGATGGCGTTGCTGGCGGTGCTGGCCAAGCGGTAGTCACCGGTGGCGGTGTTGACGAAGTTGACCGCGGTACCGATCAAGTTGGTGGTGCTGGTGTAGCCGCCGCCAACGCCACCATTGGTGGCCGCATCGAGCTGGGTGCCGTTCACGGTATTGCCGGTGAGAATGCTGTTCTGCACCGTCACCGTGCCGGCCTGGCCGCTGACCCAGCCGAGGCCGCCCGAGGTGATGCTACCGGTACTGGTGTTGAGGAACACGTTGTTGGCGATGGTGCTGTTGGTGATGCGCACCGTGCCGCCGCTGTTGCTCAGCACGATGATCGAGCCGGCCGCCACCGTGCCGGTGGCGCCGTAGGTGCCGGTGTTGTTGTAGATGGCGACGTTTTCCAGCACGTGGTTGTTGGCGCCGCCCAGGCGCACGAGCGTCGACATGGCGGTGCCGCCGACAATGCTGGCGCTGTTGTCGTGGATCGTGGTGTTGCGCACCACCACGGTGGATCCTGCGGTGGTCGCCGAGTTGATCACCGTGCCGGCGTTGCTCTCGAAGTTGGAGTCCTCGACGGTGATCGAGCCGCCGTTGGCGCGGATCGCGCCGCCAGCAATGTTGCTGGAGAAATGGCGGAAATCCAGGTTGCGCACGGTCAGCACGCCCCCGCCGTTGCTTTGCAGGCCCGAGGCTTCGAGGGTATCGCGGGTACCGTTGTTGTTGACGTCACCGCTCAAGATGATGTCGCCCTTGCCGTCGCCGTCGACATCACCGTTGATAGTGATGTTGCTGGTCACCGCCAGTGCCGTGGCCGAGGACCAGCGGATGGTCTGCCCTTTCAGGTTCTGGTGGAACACGATGATGTCGCTGCCGCTGCCTGCGGCCGAGCCGTCCACCGAGGTGTCGGTGTTCGCGGCCTGGATGGCCTCGGCCAGGGACACCTGGCCATCGTTGGTGATGGCCGACGCATCGGTGGTGGTGACGGTGATGGTCGCAAGCGAAGTGTTGAAAGCCGACAGGTTGCCACGCTGCACGCCGACGTCCGTGGCAACCACCCCGGAGACGGTCTCCAGCGCCCAGTCCTCGCCGGCGCGGTTACCGGTGGCGTCGGACGAAGCGCCTACATCCGCACCGCTGAGCCGCGCCACTTCGTTGACGAACAGCTGGCCGTCGCTGCCGGCCCCGGTGTTGCAGGCAAAGAACCGGATGTCACCGCCCGGCGCCAGGCTGTTGCCAATACGCGCAAGGTCCGCGCCGTGGCTGGCCAGCTGGTTGGCCCAGATGGCGTTGCCGGCCAGGTAGACATAGCCCTTGTCACCGTGGCTGATGATATCGATCGAGGTCACGTCGTTGCGGCCATCGAGGTAATCGGCGATCTGCTTGAAACCATCCTTGCCGTTCTCCAGCACCACCACTTCGACCCCGGCGGGCAGGCCGGCAATGAGCTTCTGGTAGTCGCTGACGGCGGAGTCGACGAATACTACTTCGTGGTTGCCCGAAGCTGCCGTGACCGGCGCGGTGGCGGGCGCCGCCTCGTGGACGGGCTCGTGGGTGGCGCTGTCGCGGGTGCTGGCCGCATCGCTCGCGGCGCTGGTGTCCTTGGCCACGCTGGCGGCTGCGACTGCTTCGACCGCCTGGGCGCCCTGGTCGGCGACCACGCCCACCGAGGCGTCGAACATCATGCGCGGCTCCAGGGCCTGGATGAGGCTCGGGCGGCTCGTGGAAACGTTGGGTGTGTGGGTGTCCTTGCCGCGTTTCCAGAATGCCATGATGCCCTCGCTCAGCCCTGGGGCTGGTTGTGCGTGCCGCCCTTACGGGTGAGGACGGCCTGTCCTTGTTGGAAAATCCTGAACGGACGACGGGGCGCCGATGTGCGCCCCGCAGCCCTGCTTGTTGCCTATCCGGCCTCAGTTGCGGGACGGGAACAGCCCTTCCACTGCAATGATGAAGTTGATACCCAGGTAGGGGTTTCGGATCGAGAAGGGCTGGCTTTGCCCCGTGGTCGCACCGGTGCTGGCCGGAATGGTGAGGTTGAACGGTTTGAGCGTCGTGTCGCTGGCGGTCGAGGCATAGATGTCGATCGCAGCACCGGAGCCCGTGGTGTCCTTGGGCTTGGCCAGCACGCCACTGGTCGAAGGTGCGGGCAGGTCAGCATCGCCTTCCGCTGCGGGGATGGCGACCGACACCGTGCTGGCCGGGATGATCACGGGTTGCGAGGCCATGTTCAGTGACGTCAGGCTGGCCGTTGGGGCACCTGCCACCTCCCCTAGCACGACATTCGGCAACCCCGGCCCCGTCCCTTGCTGGATAGGCGCCCGGCCACGCAGGTCAGGCAGTGCGAAAGTGGTCTGGCCATTGCCACCGTAGGTCGTCCCGAGAATCGAGAACAACGCGGTGTTCTGGGCGATGCTCAGAAGCTGACCTTGGCAGAAGGCCCAGCCCCGAGGGGCGAAGTTGCCTGCGAACAAGGTGATCTGACCGAGGAACGGCTCACTCATTTGCTGCTCTCCTATGACAACACTGCGAAGACGGGCCCCATGGCCCGCCGGACATGACGCGTGTGGCGGACGCCCTCAGAGCGGCCGGTCTACGTGAAAAATCGCTTCCAGCACCGGGCGCCCATCGTCATCGGGGCTCACCGGGGTCATCAACAGCAGCCAACCTTGCTCGCCTGGCGGCGACAGGCGGAACACCGCCTGCGGCAGCTCGGTGCCGGCCGGCAGGGCGAATTCCGCCGCATAACGCTGGTGACGCGGCGACATGGCCGGTCCTTCGGTCACGGCCAGCAGTTGCGCCTGGAGCGCCTGTTCGTCGCTGATCCACAGCTGGAAATGGCTGCCGGTGGCCTGTTGCAGTGCGTCGAACGTGGGCATGGCATGCATGGGTCTGGTCCTTCAGGCGCGTATGGCAGTGGTGAGCGCCGCTCGGCGCATCTTCAGGGACAGGCCGGTCTCGCCGACCACCTCGAACCCGCAGCGCTGGTAAAGCCGCAAGGCCGGGTTATGAGGGGTGACATGCAGGCCGGCGCTGAGGCCGTCGGCATCGGCGTGTGCCAGCCACTGCCCGAGTAACCGGCTGCCGATGCCGCGCCCGCACCAGACGGGCAGCAGGGCCATGTCGATGAACTGCACGTGGCTGTCGGTCCAGTGCAGGTAGACGCGGCCAATGGGCTCGCCCGCCACTTCGATGATGAAGAAGTCGGCGTCGGCGAACTGGGCCTGGTAATAGTCGTGCTGGGCTTGGAACTGCTGGTCGAGGAACACATTGATGGCGGCCTGGGGCCACGGCAGCAGGGCCATTTCGGCGGCACGAGTGGTGCCGTAGAGGGTGCGCAGGAACGCCCGGTCGACGTCCACGATGGGACGGAGGCTCACCTCGGAAATGGACATCGGGTATGGCTTCCCTGCATAAGGTTACCCCATGGTGAGGGGCGCACATCCAAGTGAATTGTCCTACACAATCTGCAGCAGCGTAGCCGAAGATCAAGGCAAATAGCCACTACCCGAACAGGGTCTTTTCAACTTTTTTCTCAAACACCCGTTCGAGGTAGTTTGACGCCATTTCCTAGACGTTTCGCAACCGTATGGATTCCAACGCGTTGTAAGGCGCCTGGGCCCAACGGATGACCGCAGCCCGTATTTCGTCGTCGGCCTCCTCGCGCTTGCGCTGGCTGTCGGCGCTGAAGTTCATGGCCGGCTGCTTGGCGTCGAAGGCCGCGACGGCGCGCAGGTCAGCCACATCGCCTGGCTGGATGCCGAACAGTGGCCCGAGGCGTCCCCAGACGGCGTCGGGCAATTCGCTGTAGTTCACCGCGATGGCACCGTGGCGTTCGCACAACGCTAGGCCAGCCGTGAGGATTTCGCCAATCATCCGGCAGGTGTATTCCACCGTGTCCATGGCTTGGGGGGCGGACAGCAAGTTGTCCAGGCCCGAAGCGCCGAGTAGCCCCGGCACCCGGTGCATGCCCGCCTGGCGCAGTTGCGAGACGACGATTTCCAGCGGGTCACGATAGAGAAACACCCGAGGCACGTCGGGATACAGCGCCGTCAGCAATGATGCGTCGAAGATGTTCCAGGCATCGAGCTTGATCAGCAACTGGCGCTCGTCGCCCCGACGACGCTGACCGTAGGCCGAGCAAAGCGCCCGCAATGCATCGGCCTGCCAGGCGGCGGCGGACGGGTCCTGGCGCGCGGCACGCAACAGGTTGTCCAATGGCGGCGGCTCGGACAGCACGATATTTCGCGCTTGGCTGGCCAGCAATTGGGCGATCAGCGTCGAACCACAGCGTGAAGCGTGAAACACCAAGGCCGAGGGCGTCAGCCCCGGGCTACGGGCGTGCCAATCGAGCAAAGCTGAGACATCGGTGTCGCGGCGCATAGCCTGGTTGAACGGCAGGCGTAACGCCTGGTCGACGTCATCGCGGAAAAACGGGCGGGTCAGGCGCTGTTCGCCGAACCAGCACCAGTCCACCCGCCATCCGGCGTCGCCTTGCCAGAGGCGGATGGGCAGCCAGCCGTGAAAATCCATCGGGGTATTCACACTCGCCATTGATCGCTCCATGCCTGCTTGCCCCGGCGCATCGCGCCCAGGACCTCTGCCTCGGAAAACGCCAGCCCTAGCTCGGCACCAAGGCGCACCGCCTCGGCCACGAAGGCCCGAGGATCCTCCAACGCCTGTAGTTGCGCAGCCAATGCCGGCGCCTCACTCACCTGCTGGCGAAACCGTTCGAATGCCTGCCCGGCCCTGCCGGGTTGCAATGCCGGCGTCTGCGCCAGGCCTTCGTCGATCAGCGCCAGCAGCCAAGGGTCGGCCGCGCAGTCAAGTACCAGGTGGATACGCTCACCGGGCCCGGGGTTGTTGACCCGGTGGGGGCGCGACAGGTCGATGAACCAGCACTCGCCTGGGCGCATCGGCACTTGCAGGCCATCCACAAGAAACTCCACGCCCGGGGGGCTCAGCAGCGGTATATGCAAACGCAGGCAGCCGCCTGGGCGCCCGAGGTCAGGGTCACGGTGCTCGTGGATCCGCGCCCCCGCCCCCAGGCGAAGCAGGCGGGCGGCGCGCAGCGATGCCTGGAAGGGTGCAAGGGCTTGCTGCCAGGCCGGCTCGCCTTGCCACCAGGCCAGGCTTGACGGCGAGCCTGTGCCTGGGGCCAGCGGCAACGGCGCGTCCTCGGCGGCGACCAGCGCCACACCGCTCCAATCACCTTCGTGGTAGCCCCGGTTGAAATGCGCCTGCCAGGCATGAGTGTCCAGCCGGGTCAGGGCCTGCTGCAACGCGGGCAGGTTCGTGGGCAAGGTAAGGCGGGAACACAGTGGCAGAGCGGTCTCGGTCATGCGGGCTCCTTGCGTCGGCATTGTCTTGAACGGCATTCCTGGCGATGGATCGCGTAATTACGACGGGAGCCTGGCGGGAAAGGCCGCCTAAAACCCACTCTCACGAACCCCCAACGCCGCCAACCGTCGCCAGGCGGCCCCCAGCAACGACTCGCGCGCGCCCTCCAGTACCACCAGCCCACGCAACGGCTGCGCCACATCGGGCACTTCGCCCAGCGGGCTCAAATGTACGCCGTACTGGGCCTGCACCGGCTCCGCACGCTGCTGGCCATCACGTCGCACGGCTACCGGGCCATGACGGTCGGAGGCCAGCGCTTCGAGCTCCAGCACGGCAACACCGGTGACATCCACCTGCTCCACGCGCACCGGCAATGCCGGGCGCGCCGGGTCATCGGCGATGAAGCGCCCTTCGCTGCCGGCCGCCACCCGCCACAGGTCGGCCTCGGCCAGGTAGCCGCGCAAACGCAACCCTGGCTCGACCAGCCGGCCCAAGGTCTGTGCCGGACTGACCCATTGCCCCGCTGCCAGGCCGGCCGGCAGGTCACGCAACACACCGTCGCGGGGCGCGCGCAGTTGCAAACGCTCACGCTGGGCGGCCAGGCCGCGGTACTCGGCCACGGCTTCGGCCAGTTGCTGCTCGAGCACGCCAACGTCCGCCGCCGTCTCGCTGCGCCCGGCCTGACGGCGCAATAGCAGCTGCAGGATATCGATCTCGCGGCGCACGATGGACTGGCGCGACGTCAGGTCAGGCGACTCCAGTTCCACCAGCAGCTCGCCCTGGCGAACCGCCTGCCCTTCGCCCACCGGCAAGCTTTTCACCCGTGCCGCCACCGGCGCATGCAGGGCGCTGACGCGGGACGCCTCGAGCATCGCCGGCACGTCCACCGCGCCACGCCAGGGCAGCACCAGCACGGCCAGCAACAACGCCAGCGCGGCCGCCACCCGCAGCGTCTTGCCCGGCGCCGCCTGGCCACGGTGCAGCCACCATTGCCGCAACTCCTTGTACACCGGCAAACCGATGAACCAGGCCAGCTCCACCAGCATCAGGAAGATGCCCAGCACCTTGAAGAACAGGTGATATACCGCCAGGGCAATACCGAAGAACAGCACCGCGCGCCACAGCCAGGCGCCATAGCCCCACACCAGCAAACGACGGCGCATGGTCGGCGACCAGGCTTCCGGGGCCGGCTCGCCATAGCCGAACAGCGCCTCGCGCAGTCGCCAGCGACACAGGGCAAAGGCGCGGTTCTGCAGGTTCTCGACCCGCCACAGGTCGCTGATCAGGAAGTAGCCGTCAAAACGCATGAAGGGGTTGAGGTTGACCAGCAAGGTGGTGATCCAGGTGGCGCTGGCCAGCATGAACGCCGCCGTGCGCGCGGGGCCGTCAGGCAGCAGCGACCAGGCCAGCAGCGCCAGCACCGCCAGCAGCAGCTCGGCGAACACCCCACCGGCATCGATCAGCAGCCGCGCACGGCGGTCGCTGACGCGCCAGGCATCACTGACATCGGTGTAGAACATCGGCAACAGCACCATGAACGCCAAGCCCATGCTCTGCACTCGGCACCCGGCTCGCTTGGCCATGAAGGCGTGGCCGAACTCATGGCAGAGCTTGGCGAACCCCAGCGCCACGCCAAAGGCGAGGATGCCGCCGAGGCTGAACAGGTGCGGGAACGTGGCGATGAAGCGCGACCAGTCGCGAATCACCAGGAACACACCCAACGCCAGCACCAACGGCAGGGCGTAGCGCAAGATCCAGCCGCCATGGCGTTCAAGCACCGGCCATGCGCGGTTGAGGAAGGCATCCGGGCGCCACAGCGGAATCCGGAAGAACAGGTACTGGTGCAGCACACGGGTCCACAGGCTCTGCCGGGTGGCGGCGGCCTTGGTCGCATAGCTTTCGCGCTGGCGGGCATCTTCGGCGCCGATCAGGTCGTGCTGGCCGAGAAACAGCAAGAGCTCTTCCAATGCCTGCTCGTCGACTGCCAGGCCAGGCTCGGCATTGGCGGCAGCCAGCACACGTTGCGGGTCACCCAGGCGCCAGTGCTGCAGCAGCCGCACGGCGCCACCGCCCAGCTTGAAGTAACGCCCGCGCAGCGGGTCGGCCAGGGTCCACTGCGGCGCGCCGTCATGCCCGGCCGCCGCCGGCGAAAGTTGCAGGTCGGCGCGCAGCGCTGGCAGGGTCACAGCCCCAGCCCCTGACGCAACGCAGCCAGCGGGCGACGCAGCAGGTAGTAGACCAGCGGTGCGCGCTCGCCATACACCTTGGCGGTACCGCGCAAGCCGATGCGCGGCGGAGCCTCGTCGAAACCGGCGTCCAGCCGATAGGCCAGTTGCCCGGCGGCGGTGGCCTGGGCCTCGTAGGCCGCGCGCTCCAGGCGGGCGCCATGGCGGTGCAGCGGGTCGCTGTCGAGGAACAACGCCACTTCGGCACCAGGCTGCAAGGCGATGGCATCGCCCACCGGCAGTTCCAGGCGCAGTTCGGCCTGCTGCGGATCGGCCAGTTGCATCAGCCGCTCGCCGGTCTGCACGGGCTTGCCGGTCCAGCGCTCGGCATCGGCGAACACCGCGATCCCCGCACGCTCAGCGCGAATTTCGCTGCGGCCGAGGAGCTGGCGGGCGTAGTCGAGTTCGGCGCGTTTCTGTTCCACACGGGCGGCCAGCAGGTCGAGGCGGGCATTGGATTCGGCATCGCTGAAGGCACGCTGGGTGCTGGCCTTGAGCTCGGCCTCGGCGACCCCGAGGGCGCGCTCGGCGACATCGACCTGGGCCTTGAGGGTGGTGGCGTCGAAGCGCACCAGCAGGTCACCGACAGCGACCGTCTGATTGGGCTTGACCAGGAACTCAGCGATCACACCGTCCAGCGGCGCGGCAACCACCCGCCCCGCCCGCGGCACGACCTCGGCCGGAGCCAGCACCGACTGGCGCACCGGCACCAGCAGCACCAGCAACGACATCCCCAAGGCCACCAGCAGGCGCCGCCGTGGCCAACGCAATCGCCAGGGTTTTGCCGGGCCCAAAGCCAGCCAGGCGTGGGCGTAAGTCTCCCCCAACTGATCGAGCAGGGCTTGCTCGGCGGGGTTGAACGCCTGGTCGCGGGCCAGCCACAGCCCACCGAACACTTTGCCCTGGCGATCGAGCAAGGGCAGCCAGAATGCGTGGGCGGCGGATAACGAGCGCCAGTCTGCCTGGGCCTGGGAGTCCAGCATCGTCGGCTCCACGGCCCCGGCCTGGGCCGCGACGCCGGCAGCCTGTAGCGTGTGAGCGGCACGTTCGACAAACGCCACGAACGGCGCATGGGCCTCGACCACACTGATGCCGGTCAGTGCCCGAACCTTGCCGGCGATCAGCAGGGCGGCATGGCGAAAACCGAACAGTGTCTGGCCATCGTTGACCATGTTGTAGGCCAGTTGCTCGGGACCAGCCGCCTGGCGGGCCTGGCGCTGCAGGCCGAGAAACAGTGCGAAGGCATGCTCGGCCACACCCGTGGCGGCGGCCGTCATGGTTGTGCGGCGAAGTGGGCGGTGCCGCTCATGCCGGCCAGCAGCCCCTGGCTGTCGCGGGGCAGTTCGCCGATCAGCAGCAAGGTCTGGCTGCCCTCGTCGATCCGGGCGCCGACGCGCTTGACCTGTGCTTGCAGCGGCTTGCCGGTTTCATCGGGAACGAACTCGAACGGCTGGCCTTGCTTGAGCTGCCCCAGCCACCGCGAGGGCACCAGCAGGTGGATCTCCAGCGAGCGGTTGTCCACCACCTCGAGCAGCGGCGAGCCACTGGCGACGCTTTCATGGGGCTGGGCCCGGCGCTGCACCACCCGGCCATCGAACGGCGCGCTGACCACGCAGCGCCTGACCTGCACCTGGTACACCTGTGCCTCGGCCTGGGCCTGGGCCTGCTTGGCCTCGGCCAACGACACCTCGAACTGACCGACCGACTTCAACGCGGCCAGTTGGCGGTTGTGGTTGAGCTCTTCACGGGCAGCACGCACGGCAGCCTGGGCGGCGTTGAGCTGGGCTTGGTAAGCGCTGCAATCGAAGCGCGCCAGGATGCTGCCCTGCTTGAAATCCTGGCCATCGGCATAGGGCATCTCGATGATGCGCCCAGCCAGTTCACTGGACAACACGGCCTGGTCGCGGGCCCGCAGTACACCACGGGGGTTCTGCCCGGCGCTGGACGCCACGGGTGCATCGAGCAAAGGGTCGGCGGGAGGGTCGCCGGCGTACGCCTGTGGCAGGTACAACAGACCCAGGGTCAAAGCCAGACGGAAACCGCGAAGCATGTTGCGCACTCCCTTGCGAGCTGATGGCAGGAGTGTAAGACAAAAGATGATGGCACGGATATATCACGCCGATGAAGATCCAGATGGCTCACAGTGCGCAAGGAGCAGGCCTAGGAGCCCGCTCCCACAGAACCCGCGCAGGCTACAGAGTCAGGTTCAGCCAGGCGACCGCGCGGCCACCGCCCGACGCCCATGCCCTCGGGTGGTGATGATGCCGAGGAACGAGATCATGATCGCCAGGCTCAAGGTGGCGCTGACCTCGGCGCGGTGTTCCTCGGTAAACATCATCACGGCCAGTGCGCCGCCGATGAACAGGATCACCGCCCAGGTCAGCCAGGGGAACAACCACATGCGGAACTTGAGGTTGGCGTTCTCGCGCTCCAGCCGCCCACGCATGCGCAGTTGCGAAATGGCGATTACCAGGTACACCAGCAGCGCGATAGCGCCGGAGCTGGCCAGCAGGAACTCGAACACGCCCTTGGGCGCGAAGTAGTTGAGGATGGCGATGGCCGCGCCGATCAGGGTGCTGCCGAACACCGCCGCACGCGGCACGCCAACCCGTGAAGTGTTCTTCAGCAGCGCCGGCGCATCGCCGCGCTTGGCCAGCGAGTACATCATCCGCGAGGCGATGTAGATCGACGAGTTCATGCAACTGGTCACCGCGATCAGCACCACAAAGTCCACCATCAGCGCGGCATTGGGGATATTCATGATTTCCAGCGCGCGCTGGTAGGAGCCCACCACCGCCAGCTGCGGGTCGTTCCAGGGCACCACCGAGATGATCACGAAGATTGACAGGATATAGAACGTACTGATGCGCCAGATCACCGAACGGGTGGCCTTGGCGATGTTGCGCGCCGGATCGCTGGACTCGGAGGCGGCGATGGTCACCGCCTCGGTGCCGATGAAACTGAACATCACGGTGATGAAGGCACCGACCACCGCCGACCAGCCCTTGGGGGCGAAGCCGCCATGCTCGTCGACCAGCGTGCTCAACCCGCTGACCTCGCGCTCCGGCAACCAGCCTGCCAGTGCGGCAAAACCCAGGCCGATGAAGCCGAGAATCGCGGTGACCTTGAGAATGGCGAACCAGAATTCGAACTCTCCGTACTTGGCCACGCTGAACAGGTTGGTGCAGGCCAGCAACAGCACCGAGGCCAGGGCGAAGATCCAGCTGTCTACCTGGGGGAACCAGGCGTTGAGCACATGCCCCGCGGCCAGCGCCTCGATGGGAATCACCAGCACCCAGAACCACCAGTACAGCCAGCCGATGGTGTAGCCGGCCCAACGGCCGATGGCCTGGTCGGCATAGGTGGAGAACGAGCCGGTGTCGGGGTGGGCCACGGCCATTTCGCCGAGCATGCGCATGACCAGCACCACCAGGGTACCGGCCACGAAATAGGACAGAATGGTGGCGGGCCCGGCAGCCGCGATGGCATGCCCGGAGCCGACGAAAAGTCCCGCGCCGATGATGCCGGCGATGGACAGCATCGTTACGTGACGTGGCTTGAAACCTTGAGCAAGGTTGCCATCAGTTCCCACGGTGTTCATTGGTCTTGTTCTCTTTTTACTGACACAAGGAAGGGACGGGCAGGCGTAGGCGAAACGGTCTCCTCGGCTAAGGGCGGAGTACGTTGCGCACGCTCTGTTACGGCCTTCTCATGCGCCCGGGGCAACGCACCATGGGGATGCGGGCTTCACTTTAAGCTGGGCGCGGCGCCAGCAAAATGCTCGAAAACGTCAGACAACTGTTCGATCACGACACCGCGTGCCCATGCACGTCAGTCAAGCCCCCGGACATGCCTGATTGCGTCAGTCGCGGTCACGCAGGTAATCCCGGTAGAAGTTCACCAACGCGAACACCACGACCACCGTGACGATCATCAGGCCGATCTGCAGGTTGCTCATGGCGTTCTCCAATTGGCGATACCAGGGAAAGAAGGGGTCGGCCGCACATCGGGACGCTTGGGTTGCGCAGGCACCACCATGGGACGACGTCCCCGGGCCAGGCGCTTGAGCGCCAGCACCATAAGCACGCCCAGCAACAGCATCGCCAGCACCAGCACGGCATAGGCCAGCCACCAGGGCACACCCGCGGTCATCATGCTGAACTCGGACATGCCGCCAATACTGGCGATCAGGTTCAGTGGCAGGAACACCACGTTGATCAGGGTCAGCTTGCGCAGGGTTTCGTTCATCGCGTTGTTGGCAAGGTTGCCGCGAGCGTCCATCAAGCCGGCGAACACCGTCGAGTAGATCTCGGCCTGCTTGTGGCACTGGTTGTTCTCGATGACCAGGTCGTCGATCAGCGCCAGCACCTCAGGGTTGAAATGGCGCTTCTCGCCATGGGCGCGCAAGCGCGAGAGCACCGCGCCATTGCTGTGGATGGCGTTGATGTAGTGGATCAGGCTCTCGCTGAGGTTGAACATCTGCATCAGGTGATGGTTCTCCAGCGATTGCTCGAAGCGCTGCTGCAGTTCGCGGGCGACCATCTTGATCACTTTCAGGTGCCCCAGGTAGTGGTGCAGGTTGTCCAGCAGGATGGCCAGCAGCACATCCATCGGATCGTGCAGCGCATAGCGCTGCCCGAGGCCGTCGAGCAGGGACGCGTCCGGGGCGATCAGCACCAGGTGGCCGTCGACCATCAGCATGCCAAACGAAGACACCTGGAAGGCGAAACTGTCGCCCCCGGTGTAGCTCTCCGGGCGTTTCCAGATCAGGAACAGGCCATCGCGGTGCAGTTCGAGGCGCGACACCTCGTCCGGGTCGAGTGCCGAAGCCAGGGCATGGGCGTCCAGGTGGAACCACGCCTGCAACAGTTCACGCTCGGCGCTGTCCGGTTCGACGAACAGCAGCACCTCGCAGTCGAGCCCCTTGCGCTTGCGCAACTGGCCATGGGTCAGGCTGTAGCTTTCGATCATGCCAGCACCTCGTTACCAGGCTTGCCCCCGGCGTTTCTGCTCCAGACGGCGGATGAACTCCTCAAGCACCAGGGTGTAGAGGTCGTCGTGCAGGTAGGCGTCCTCTATGCCGGCGTCGAGGTTGGGGTTGTCGTTGACCTCGATCACCACCACCCGGTCATCGACCTGCTTGAGGTCGACGCCGTACAGGCCATCGCCGATCAGGTTGGCTGCCTTCACCGCCAAGTCCACCACCGCCCGCGGCGCCTCGTGCACGGCCAGGGTGCGGCACTCGCCGTTGACCTCGTCGCGCTGAGCCTGGTGGTTGAAGATCTGCCAGTGGCCCTTGGACATGAAGTACTGGCAGGCAAAAATCGGCTTGCGGTTGAGCACGCCGATACGCCAGTCGTACTCGGTGTACAGGTATTCCTGGGCGAGCAGCAGTACCGAATGCTCGAACAGTTCGGCGGTGGCGGCCTGGAGTTCACCGGGGTCCTTGACCTTGATCACGCCTCGGGAGAAACAGCCGTCGGGAATCTTCAGCACCAGCGGAAAGCCCAGCCGCTCGCCGATGCCTTCCAGGGCCTGAGGGTTGTCGCGGTAGAGGATCTCGCTGGCCGGCATTGCCAGGCGATGGCTGCGCAACAGGTCGGTCAGGTAGACCTTGTTGGTGCAGCGCAGGATCGATGCCGGGTCGTCCATTACCACCAGCCCTTCGCTCTCGGCCTTCTTGGCGAAGCGGTAGGTGTGGTTGTCGACGCTGGTGGTCTCGCGGATCAGCAACGCGTCGTATTCGGCCAGGCGTGCGTAGTCCTTCTTGCCGATCAGCTCGACGTCGACCCCCAACTGGCGCCCGGCGCGGATGAAGTGTTCCAGTGCCTTGGGGTTGGAAGGCGGCAACGCTTCGTCAGGGTCATGGAGGATCGCCAGGTCGTAGCGCGCCACCCGCCGCGAGCGTGGCTGGCGCCAGATCCTGCGGCTGAAGCCATCCAGAGCGTTGGCAAACGGGTCCTGCTGGTCTTCACGCAACTTGTGCAGCGCACCAGCCTTGACCCCGGCGATATGCCAGGTACTGGTCTTGCGGAACTCCACCAGCAGGATCGGACACGGGAAACTTTCGAACAGCTGGCGGGCGATGTCCTGCAGCGGTTCCAGATCGGTACGGCCGAAATACAGGGTCAGGGTGAACCCTTCGGTTTCTCCGTAGGGGTGATTGGCCAAGGCACTCTCGAGGCTGCGCGCCATGTCGTCGAGGGCCAATCCGTATAACGACTTTCGGGTCAACTCACTGATACTTCTGACCGAGGGAATAACTTTATGCCCGCGCGCCTCGGCCAACAACGAGCAATAATAACCGTGACCTAGATACTTGTAATTACGGCATAGGTTAATCACTTGTACACGCTTGCCGCTGTCAGCCTCGCGCGGTTCTTCCAAGTACTCCTGGGCCGTCACGACGTCTTCGCTGGGCAGGTAGGAAGCCCAGTCTTCACGCCGCTCCACGATGATTACCAGCTGACTTGACTTGTTATCCAGGGTCAGAGGATAAATAACACCAGCCGTACTTGAGTGCGAACTTTTCCCGGGCCAGCCAGGCAAGGGTTCCTGAAACGATGACATTGTTGAAGCCCTGTGTTGGGTAGACACGGTTTCTATTAAGCACGAAGTTTTTCGGATGTCCCGTTTCATTACGCAACTTTTACGGCGGCCCTATGCACATCGAATTTCGCCTGGCAACTGTTGACGACCTGCCGGCCCTGCTGGCGCTGGAGAATCAGTGCTTTACCCTCGACCGGCTGACCCCGCGCAGCTTCCGCTGGATGCTGTCCCACGCCAACGCCAGCCTGCTGGTGGCGCAACGCGACGGCCAGCTGATGGGCTATGCGTTGCTGCTGTTCCACCGCGGCACCTCGCTGGCCCGGCTGTATTCCATCGCCATTGCCGAACAGGCGCGTGGCCATGGCCTTGGCGCGCGCCTGCTGGAACAGGCCGAACGCTGCGCCCTGGAACACGAGCGCGCCTACCTGCGTCTTGAGGTGCGCACCGACAACCCCAAGGCCATCGCCCTGTACGAACGCCATGGCTACCGACGCTTCGCCCAGGTCGACGACTATTACCAAGACCACACCAGCGCCCTGCGCTACGAAAAGCGCATCCTTCAGCACCCGACGGACGAAACGCGACCGGTCCCCTACTACGCTCAGACCACCGACTTCACCTGCGGCCCGGCCTGCCTGCTGATGGCCATGGCCGCGCTGCGATCGCAGCGCCCGCCAAGCCGCCGCGAGGAACTGCGCCTGTGGCGCGAAGCAACCACCGTGTTCATGACCTCCGGCCACGGCGGCTGCAGCCCCCACGGGCTGGCGCTGGCCGCATGGCGTCGGGGCTTTCGCGTGCGCCTGCTGCTCAATACCGAAGGGCCGCTGTTTCTCGATGGCGTGCGCCAGCCCGGCAAGAAGGAGGTCATGCGCCTGGTTCATGAGGACTTCTGCGCCGAATTGCAGGACAGCGACGTGGTGATCGCCCGGCAGGCCCCCGACCTGCGCCGGGTACTGGCCGAAGGCGGCCTGGCGCTGGTGCTGATCAGCAACTACCGGCTGACCGGCAGCAAGGCGCCACATTGGGTACTGGTCACCGCCTGCGACGACGACTTCGTCTACCTGCACGACCCCGACACCGACCACGCTCGTCACCGACAGGCTCTGGACTGCCAGCACCTGCCGGTCAGCCACCAGGAGTTCCAGCGCATGAGCCTGTTCGGCGGGCGCAAGTTGCGGGCGGCGGTGGTGGTGTACGCAACGGCGGCGTAAACGAAAAAAGCCCCGGCTGGCCGGGGCGGTGCTGCACAGGCGTCTGCCTACGCCCGACCGGCAACGCCGGTGGCAGCAGGAAATGTTTGCCGGTAAGTGCTTGATCAGCGCACCAGGCAAGGCCGCTTGTTATCGAAAGCCCACCCCGGGATCAGATACTGCATGGCCACGCTGTCATCCCGAGCCCCCAGCCCCATGTTGCGATAGCACTCATGGGCCTGGGCCAACTGGTCCTCGTCCAGCTCGACTCCGAGCCCTGGACGCTGCGGCACGCGCACATGACCATCAACGATGCGCAGCGGTTCGCGGGTCAGGCGCTGGCCGTCCTGCCAGATCCAGTGGGTGTCGATCGCGGTGATCTCGCCGGGCGCGGCCGCCGCCACCTGGGTGAACATCGCCAGCGAGATATCGAAGTGATTGTTCGAGTGCGAGCCCCAGGTCAGCCCCCAGTCATGGCACATCTGCGCCACCCGAACCGATCCCTGCAAGGTCCAGAAATGCGGGTCGGCCAAAGGGATGTCCACCGCCTGTGACTGGATCGCATGGCCCATCTGCCGCCAGTCGGTGGCGATCATGTTGGTGGCGGTGGGCAGCCCGGTGGCACGACGGAACTCAGCCATGACCTCACGCCCGGAATAGCCGTTCTCGGCTCCGCAAGGGTCTTCGGCATAGGCCAGCACGGCGTGCATGTCGCGGCACAAGGCGATGGCCTCCTTGAGTGACCAGGCGCCATTGGGGTCGAGGGTGATGCGTGCCTCGGGGAAGCGCTCGGCCAGCGCCGTGACCGCCTCCATCTCCTCCTCGCCGCGCAGCACGCCGCCCTTGAGCTTGAAGTCGTTGAAACCATAGCGGGCCTGGGCCGCCTCGGCCAGGCGCACCACTGCTTCCGGGGTCAGAGCCTGCTCATGGCGCAGCCGGAACCAGTTGTCGTCGGCATCGGCCTCGTTGCGATATGCAAGGTCGGTGCGACGACGATCACCGATGTAGAACAGATACCCCAGCATCTTGACCGCCTCGCGCTGTTGGCCCTCGCCCAACAGCGCGGCCATGGGCACGCCCAGGTACTGTCCGAGCAGGTCGAGCAGGGCCGACTCGATGGCAGTGACGGCGTGCACGGTGATGCGCAGGTCGAAGGTCTGCAACCCGCGCCCACCCGCATCACGGTTGGCAAAAGCCTGGCGCATGGCGTTGAGCACGCGCTGGTGGTGCCCGATGGGCTGGCCGACCACCAGGGCGCGGGCGTCCTCGAGGGTCTGGCGAATCTTCTCGCCGCCGGGCACCTCGCCCAGGCCGGTGTTGCCGGCACTGTCGCGCAATACCACGACGTTGCGGGTGAAGAACGGGCCATGGGCGCCACTGAGGTTGAGCAGCATGCTGTCGTGTCCGGCCACCGGGATCACGCGCAGCTCGGTGACCACTGGCGTGGCGAGGAGAGCCTGCGGGGTTGTCTGCATGTTCATGAAATCTCTCTCGGGGTCAGTTGGCCGAAGCGGCCTTGAGGTCAGGGGAAGCCACGCCCTTGGGGCGCATGCGTACGAAGAACACCGCGATGGCGGCCAGCACCGAGGTCACCGCCAGGCCGTACAGGCCGCCCTGGATCGATCCGGTCTGTTGCTCGAGCAAACCGAAGGTGGTCGGCGCGACGAAGCCGCCGAGGTTGCCCACCGAGTTGATCAGGGCGATCACCGCCGCGGCGATGCGTGCATCCAGGTAGCCCTGGGGGATCGGCCAGAACAGCGACGACGCGGACTTGAAACCGATGGCGGCGAAGCACACCGCGACGAAAGCGAACACCGGCCCGCCGGTGGTGGACATGAACATGCCGCAGGCGGCCACCAGCAATGCCGCGGCGACCCAGGCCTGCTGGAACCGCCAGCGCTTGGCGCAGGCGGCGAAGGCATACATGGCGATGATCGAGATCAACCAGGGAATCGAGTTGAAGAATCCGACCTGCAGGTCGCTCATCTCGCCCATGCGCTTGATGATGCTCGGCAGCCAGAAAGTGGCAGCGTAGATGGTCAGCTGGATGCAGAAGTAGATCAGGCAGAACAGCACAATCTGCCGGTCCTTGAGCAGGCGCCAGGCCGAGACCTTGGCCACGCCGCCGGCCTCGCGTTCGCGCTGCTCCAGGTCGATGGCGGCCACCAGCGCGTCTTGCTCTTCGCGGCTCAACCACTTGGCGTCGTGGGGTTTGGAGTCGAGCCAGAAGAACACGAAGAAGCACAGCATCACCGAGGCCATGCCCTCGATGAACAGCATCCATTGCCAGCCGTGCAGGCCCATGCCCTGGATCTGCATCAGCGCCCCGGCCAAAGGCCCGGAGATCAGCGAGGCGAAGGCCGAACCGCTGAGGAAGATGGCGATGGCCTTGCCACGCTCGGCGGCCGGCAGCCAGCGGGTGAAGTAGTAGATCACTCCGGGGAAGAAGCCGGCCTCGGCGACCCCGAGCAGAAACCGCAGCACGTAGAACTGGGTTTCGGTCTGCACGAAGGCCATGGCCGTGGCCACCAGCCCCCAGGTGAACATGATACGGGTCAGCCACAGGCGCGCGCCGACCCGCTGCAGGAGCATGTTCGACGGTACTTCGAACAGGGCATAGCCGATGAAGAACAGGCCGGCGCCGAAGCCATAGGCCGCCGCGCTGATGCCCAGGTCGCTCTCCAGGTGCGGGCGGACAAAGCCGATATTGACGCGGTCAAGGTAGTTGACGATGAACATGATGACGAACAGTGGCAGGACATGGCGCTTGACCTTGGCCACGGCGCTGGCGAGCGCGTGCGCAGACGGATCTGGGGTGTCGTTCATGGGGGGCTCCCACTCATTGTTTTTATTGGGGAATGGTGAAGGGCAGAGAGTTGTCTGACCTCCAGGTGCGAAGAAGCATATTCCCGAGGCAGTTGTACGACAACGGCAATTTTTCTTATAAATCGCAAAATACAAGCTATTTACTGGATAAAATCGGCAAAAAACTCACAAACCAGGACTCTGAGGCTAGCAATAAGCAGCCAATTTCCAGATCAAAAAAATCTTTGCACGCAACTTGTCATACAAGTAGATTGACGGTGTTCGTGCAGCCTCCATGGCAAAATCGCCAGGCAAGCCCACATCACCTGAGAACCTCTGATGTCCCGCGCCCACGACCTGGTCTCCCGCCTGACCCAGCAGATCCTCCTCGGTACCTACGCACCAGGCGACCGACTTCCCTCGGAAAATACCCTGGTGCGCGATCACGCCATCAGCCGCACCGTGGTCCGCGAGGCGCTGTCGAAACTCCAGGCCTCGGGCCTGGTGGAAACACGCCACGGTATCGGCACCTTCGTCATCGAACGCCAGGCCCAGTCCGGGCTGCGGGTGGCCCCGGAAAGCGCGGCCAGCGTGCGCGACCTGCTGGAGTTGCGCCTCGGCCTGGAGGGCCAGGCTGTCGCCCTCGCCGCCCTGCGCCGCGACGAGCGCCAGCTGGCGCAGATGCGCCAGGCGCTGGACGACTACCAGGACCTGGCCGCCGCCGGCGACAGCTGCATCGAAGCCGACCGGCGCTTTCACCTGCTGATCGCCGAGGCCACCGGGAACCTGTATTTCGGCGAGATGATGGCGCACCTGGGTAAGGCGCTGATCCCCCGCAATCGTATCGCCCAGGCCGAGCGTGCCGGAGCCAGGCTGGCCAGGCACGCGTACCTGGCGAACCTGGAACACGAGGCGATCCTCAATGCCATCCGCCGGCAAGACCCGGACGCGGCGCGGGCAGCCATGTGCCTGCATCTGTCCAACAGCCGGGATCGACTGGTGCCGGACTGACGCCAGGCACCTAAGGGGGTACAAACCCTTACAACTTTTCATCCACGCTACGGTTAACGTTCACCTTCACTACACGGACAGGTATGGACGCCATGGCAATCATCCTCGACGACCCCGCGCTCGCGCAGGTCGAGCGCTACCACGACAACCCGCATCTGCGCGCCGAACTCAACGCCCTCACCCACCAGACCTATGGCTTCGACTTCGAAGCCTGGTACCAGGCCGGTTTCTGGCAGGCCGACAACCAGCCGTGCTCACTGGTTCGCGACGGAAAGATGCTGGCCAACGCCTCGGCCAACCTGCTCGACTTCACCCTCGGTGGCCAACATCTGCGCTGCGTTCAGATCGGCACGGTGATGACTGCGCCCGAAGCACGAGGCCGTGGCTACAGCCGTTATCTGATGGAAGTGCTGGTGGAGCGCTGGGCAGGCCAATGCGACCTGCTGTACCTGTTCGCCAACAGCACCGTAGTCGATCTCTATCCCAAGTTCGGTTTTCGCCGAGTGGTCGAACACGAGTACTACCAACCCTGGGCTGCGCAGCCACGGGCCACGACCTTCCACCCGGTGAACATGGACGATGGCGAACAACGTCAACGCTTCATTGATGCTCTGGAAAAGAGTTGTCCACAGGCACGATTGAGCCTGGTGCCGAATGTGCCGCTGACGATGTTCTATTGCGATGGGCCATACCGGGAGGCGGTGTTGCATTCCTCAGTGCACGAGGCCTATGTGGTGATCGAACATGATGGCGAGCGGATGGTGCTGGTGGATGTGTTCTGCGAACGCGAACTGGTGCTGGCCGATGTGCTGGCTGAACTGGTCACGGCAACGACCCGGGAGGTTGTGTTGGGGTTTGCACCGCTACATAGCGATGGCTTCGCGTCCCGAGTTGTGGATAACGATGATGCGCTGTTCGTCTGGGGCGCGGCATCCACCAGTGTCGATGGGCAGACGCTGATGTTTCCATTGCTGTCCCATACCTGACTGGGTCCCCCGCCAAACAGCGCACCGTCTCTTCACAGGTCCTTGCACAGACCTTCACCAGGTCAGGCAGATCTTGCCGAAATGCCGGTTGCTCTCCTGGTACCGGAACGCCTCGACCATCTGCTCCAGTTCGAAATGCTTGTCCACCACCGGCCGCAGGCCGTTGGCGTCGATGGCGCGAACCATCGCCTGCTGCTGGGCGCGGCTGCCCACCAGCACGCCCTGCAGGCGGATCTGCCGCACCAGCGCCTGCACCAACGGCAACTGCCCGGCCACGCCGGTGAGAATGCCGATCAATGACACGTGGCCACCGATACGCGCCGCGATCATCGACTGCTCCAGGGTGGCCGGGCCGCCGACTTCGATCACATGGTCCACGCCACGGCCGCCGGTGAGTTCACGGACCTTTTCGCCCCAGGCAGGCGTAGCCTTGTAGTTGATCAGGTGATCCGCGCCCAGTGCCTTGAGGCGCTCGAGCTTGGCATCGCTGGACGAGGTGGCAATCACCGTGGCGCCGGCCAGCTTGGCGAACTGCAGGGCGAAGATCGAAACGCCACCGGTGCCCTGCACCAGCACGCTGTCACCGGGCTTGAGGTGGTCGTCGCTCATCAACGCGCGCCAGGCGGTGAGGCCGGCGGTGGTCAGCGTCGCCGACTCGGCATGGCTGTAGCCTTTGGGCGCAAGGGTGAAGGAGGTAGCCCGGGCGGTCACCTGTTCGCGGGCGTAGCCGTCGATGCCATCCCCCGGCACGCTGGCGAAGCCCTCGACCTGGGCCTGGCCGCCGAGCCAGTCGGGGAAGAACGTGCTGACCACGGCATCGCCAACCTGGAACTCACTGACCCCGGCCCCCACCGCGATCACTTCACCAGCGCCGTCGGCCATCGGGATGCGCCGCTCGCTCGGCCCCCACATGCCACTGACCACGGCGAAGTCGTGGTAGTTGAGGGAGCTGGCATGCAGGCGCACGGTGATCTCGCAGGCTGCGGGCGCGGCGGTTTCGCAGGTGCCGACCTGGACCTTGTCGTAGCCGCCGCCGGGCAGGACGTAGAGAGCCTTGGTGCTCATGGGGTGGGTCTCCATCGTGGGAAAAGGTGCAGTGCAGCTTAGACAGGTCTGGAGGATCGCGGGGGCAAGCCCGCTCCCACGATGGTAGGCACGGGGAGCGGGCTTGTCCCGCGACAGGGCCGTCAGCCGAGCAACGCCCTCAACGCCCGGCAATCTGCCGCGTGCCAGTCGGCCAGCTGCGGCCAGGGATTGTCCGGCAAGTTGACCAGCACGGTGCGGGTGCCTGCGGCCCGCCCGCAGTCGAGGTCGAAGCGGTAGTCACCGACCATCACCATTGCACCGGGGCTTACACCCCAGGCCCGGGCGATCTGCAACAACCCATCCGGGCTGGGCTTGGGTGCCGCCTCGTCGCGACCGAGGATAAGTTCGACCGGGAAGCAGTCAGCCAGGCCGATGGCCTCGAGGGTCACGTGGGCAAGCTCGCGGGCATTGCGCGTGAGAATGGCCAGCCGGCAATCGCGTCGGGCCAGTTCGCGCACCAGCTCCACGGCGCCGTCGGCGGCCTTGGAAGCTATCGCCAGGTCGCGCTCATGCTCCAGCAGCCAGGCATGCTTGGCCACCGCCTCCGCTGCCGGCAAGGCTGCCAGGTGGGTGAGGATGTCGTGCTCGGACGGGATATCGAGCGCTTCGCGGATGGCCGCGAAGTCATGCACGGCGACCGTGAGGGTGCCGTCCATGTCGAACACCCAGTGGCGGATGTCGCCCAGGCTCATGCCCAGTCCTTGCGATGGCGGATCAGGCCTTCCTGGGTCGACGAGGCCACCAGTTGCCCGGCGCGGTTGAAGATGCTGCCCCGGCAGAAGCCACGGGCGTTGCCGGCCCAGGGGCTGTCGGTGGCGTACAGCAGCCAGTCGTCGGCGCGCAGGTCACGGTGGAACCACAGCGAGTGGTCGAGGCTGGCGATCTGCATGTCCTTCTGCCACACCGACTTGCCATGGGGCAGCAAGGCCGTGGTCAGCAGGCCGAAGTCCGAGGCGTACGCCAGCAGGTACTTGTGCAGCGCCGGAATGTCCGGAAGGTTGCCGTCGGCACGGAACCAGGCGTACTTGACCGGATCGCCGGGCTTGGGATTGAACGGGTCGCGCTCGGTGACCGGGCGGATCTCGATGGGCTTGGCGCACAGCACCTTCTCGCGGATGCGCTCGGGCAGCCTTTCAGCCATGGCACTGGCCAGCTCGACCTCGCTGGGCAGGTTCTCCGGGCCGACCACGTCGGGCATCGGCGCCTGGTGCTCGAAGCCTTCCTCGTCGTACTGGAACGAAGCGCTGCAGGTGAAGATCGGCTGGCCCTTCTGGATCGCCGTGACCCGCCGGGTGCTGAAACTGCCGCCGTCACGCACGCGGTCCACCGAGTACACCACCGGCATGCTGGCGTCACCCGGGCGCAGGAAGTAGCCATGCAGCGAATGCACATGGCGCGCGTCCTCGACCGTCTGGCTGGCCGCCGACAACGACTGGCCGAGCACCTGGCCGCCGTACAGCTGGCGGAAGCCCAGGTCCTGGCTGCGTCCGCGGAACAGGTTCTCCTCGATGGACTCGAGGCTCAGCAAGTCGACCAGATCGTCGAGTACGTGGCTCATGGGGTTCTCCTGGCAAGGCAATACGGCGCTGTTATGGCGGCAAATGATACAGGGTTTGTCTGTAGTCCCGCCGTACGAATGGCCACCTATTCAGCCGCGCAGGTTCTGTTGCCAGCGGGCGCGGTCGATGCGGTAGAGCACATGAGGGCGCAGCGGATCGCCCGGTGGCAGGCGCGGGTGCTCGAAGCTGGCCTCGAGGTCCTGGACCATGCCGATGGCCTGCATCACCTTCTGCGACGGCAAATTGCCCTCGGTGGTGAACGACACCACCTCGTCCAGATGCAGCTGGGCGAAGGCACAGCGCAGGCAGGCCCAGGCGGCCTCGCTGGCGAAGCCCAGCCCCCAATGCCGGCGGGCAAGGCGCCAGCCAATTTCCACCGCCGGGCCGAAGGGCGCGTCAAAATTGACGTTGAGCAGGCCGGTCATGCCGATGAAGGCGCCGCTGTCCTTGCGCTCCAGGGCCCAGAGGCCGAAACCGTATTCGTTGAAATGACCGCGCACCCGGCCGATCAGCGCGGCTGCCTCGACCCGGGTCATCGGTGCGGGGAAATAACGCATCACCTGTGGGTCGGCGCACAAGGCGGCGAACTCGCGCAGGTCGTCGTCCTGCCATTGGCGCAGCACCAGGCGCGGGCTTTCCAGTTCGAGGATGGGGGTCATCGGCGCGGCTCCGAAATCACAGTCTGCCAGTGTACAGCGTAGGCCGCGCACATCGGCCAGCCGATGCTTTTTTCACATCGGCTTCACCGCCCCCCGACAGGCCTCTTTGCACAATGCCGGACACTACCGCGGCCTTTGTCGACGCCGCACTGCCATCGGAGTGACGCATGCACCCCAGCAACACCCTGCACAACCCGGCCCTGCTGGCCCGCCCCGAACGCCGCCGTTCTCGCACCGCGCTCGGCGCCGCCTTCGGCCTGCTCCTGGCACTGGCCGGGGCCAGCACCTGGCTAGCGACGAGGACGCACATCGTGAATCTTGGCAACGAGCAACAACTGAGCGAAAGCGGCCTGCTGCAGGACTGGAAGGACGGCGCGGTGATCGTGATGATCCGCCACGCCGAACGCTGTGACAGTGCCCCAGGCCCCTGCCTGGACGATGCGACCGGCATCACCGTGGCCGGCAGCCAGGCGGCGCAGCGGGTCGGCCAGGGCCTGCGGCAACTGGGGCTGAGCGGTGCCGATCTGCTCAGTAGCCCAAAGCTGCGAACCCGCCAGACCGCGCATTTCATCCTTGGCCAGGCCGTCTCCAGCGAAGACTGGCTGGAGCGCTGCGACCGTCCTTTCCCCGCCGAGGCCATGGCCCGCAAGCGGCCCGGGCACAACCTGATACTGGTGACCCACAATGGTTGCATCGATCACTTCGCCCGCCAGCAGCATGTGCCGGGCGGTGAGCGTGAAAGCGGCTACGCCAGTGCGCTGTTCGTGTCGGTGGATGGCAATGGCAAGGCGCGGATTCTGGGGCGGATGAACGAGCCAGACTGGCAAAGGGTGCTGGCATCGGCAGGCCAATGAGCGCCACAAGATGACCGCAGCTGCGTGGGAGCGGGCTTGCCCCGCGATTGCGTTGGCGCCGGCGCCACCAATACTGGCAAGATCGGTGTTCGCCCCCAACGCGCCGACACCATGCCCCTGCCGCTGATCTACCACGACGACTACAGCCCCGAATTCCCGCCGGACCATCGCTTCCCGATGGACAAGTTCCGCCTGCTGCGCGATCACCTGGTAGACAGCGGCCTGACCACCGACGCGGCCCTGCTGCGCCCTGAAATCTGCCCCAACGAGATCCTCGCCCTGGCCCATGACCGCGCCTACATCGAGCGCTACATGAACGGCGAACTGTCCCGCGAGGACCAGCGCCGCCTGGGCCTGCCCTGGAGCGAAGCCCTGGCCCGACGCACCGTGCATGCAGTAGGTGGTTCACTGCTGGCCGCCGAGCAAGCGCTGCAGCATGGCATCGCCTGCCACCTGGCCGGCGGCACCCATCATGCCCACTACGATCACCCGGCCGGCTTCTGCATCTTCAACGACCTGGCAGTGATCAGCCGTTACCTGCTGGAAGCCGGACGCGTACACCGGGTGCTGATCTTCGACTGCGACGTGCACCAGGGCGACGGTACGGCGCGCATTCTCCACGACACGCCGGAGGCGATCACCGTGTCCCTGCACTGCGAGCAGAACTTCCCGGCGCGCAAGGCCCAGAGCGACTGGGATATCCCCCTGCCCCGCGGCATGCACGACAGCGCATACCTCAAGGTGGTCGAGGATGCGCTGAACTACCTGCTGCCGTTGTACCAGCCAGACCTGGTGCTGTATGACGCCGGCGTCGATGTGCACAAGGACGACGCCCTGGGCTACCTGCAACTGACCGACGCAGGCCTCGCTGCCCGCGACGAGCATGTGCTGCGCCAATGCCTGGGCCGCGACATCCCGGTGGTAGGGGTGATCGGTGGCGGCTACAGCAAGGACCGCCAGGCCCTGGCCCGGCGCCACGGCATCCTCCACCACAGCGCGGCGCGGGTGCTCGGTTGTGCACAATGACTGTGGAACCGCCTGTGGATAACCTGCGAGAAAGCCGCTCCAGCCCTTTAACTGCCTGAGCTGCAAAGAGTTGGTTGTTTTTTGAGCAGTGCCGCGAGCCGTCCCGCTGGGGTAGAATGCGCGCTCTTTTCCACAGCCTGCCGCCCGCCATGAACGATCCTCGCCCCGCCTCCCGCCCCCTTGTCGCCGTGATCGGTGGCGGCCCTGCTGGCCTGATGGCCGCCGAAGCCCTGGCCAGGCGCGGGATGGCGGTTGAAGTGTTCGACGCCATGCCTTCGGTGGGCCGCAAGTTCCTGCTGGCCGGTGTCGGTGGCATGAACATCACCCATTCCGAGCCCTACCCGGCCTTCGTCGGCCGCTACGGTAAACGCCACGGCGAGATCGACACGCTGCTGCACGACTTCGACGCCGATGCCCTGCGCCAGTGGATTCACAGCCTGGGCATCGAAACCTTCGTCGGCACCTCGGGTCGCGTATTTCCCCGCGACATGAAGGCCGCGCCGCTGCTGCGTGCCTGGCTCAAGCGCCTGCGCGAGGCCGGGGTGGTTATCCACACCCGCCACCGTTGGCTGGGCTGGACCGACGCTGGTGCCTTGCGGATCAGTTATCCACAGGGCGAACGACACGTGCAGGCAGACGCCGTGGTGCTGGCGCTGGGTGGCGGTAGTTGGGCGCGCCTGGGTTCGGACGGCGCCTGGGTGCCGCTGCTGGTCGAGCGGGGTGTGGATATCTCAGCGCTGCAACCGAGCAATTGCGGCTTCGAAGTCGAAGGCTGGAGCACGCTGCTCAAGGACAAGTTCGCCGGTGCCCCGCTGAAGAACATTGCCTTGAGCGTCCCCGGCGCCGCACCGCGCAAGGGCGAGTTCATCCTCACCGCCCAGGGAGTGGAGGGCAGCCTGGTGTATGCCTGGTCGGCGGCGCTGCGCGAGGCGATCAACCGCGACGGTCGAGCAACCCTGCTGCTGGACCTGCTGCCGGACCGGCCTGTGGAGAAGATTGCCCAAGCCCTGGCCAAGCCGCGTGGATCGCGCTCGATGGCCAAGCATCTGCACGGTCAGCTCGGCATCGACGGGGTGAAAGCGGCGTTGCTGCGCGAACTGACCGACCAGGCGACCTTTGCCGACCCCGGGTGCCTGGCGGCGGCGATCAAGGCGCTGCCGATCGTGCTGGTGCGGACCCGGCCGCTGGACGAGGCGATCAGCAGCGCCGGCGGGGTACGGTTCGAAGGGTTGGACGACGGACTGATGGTGCGCAACCTGCCCGGGGTGTTCTGCGCGGGGGAGATGCTGGATTGGGAAGCGCCGACGGGTGGGTACCTGCTGACGGCGTGCTTCGCTAGTGGGTTGAGGGCGGGAAATGCGGCGGCTGATTGGCTGACGCGCCTGACCTGATGAATGCCGGGCTGCTACGCAGCCCCGAGGATCTCAAGGCTTGGGCTTGCGCGGCTTGCCACCGAACGCCGGCACCTTGCGCACCGCCTTGACCGCCGGTGCCGCAGCCCCCGCGCCCTCGCTGTCCATCCAGCGCCCCAGGCCGCGCTTGGCGCTGTTCTCCTTCGGCTTCTTGGGCTTCTTCGGTTTCTTCAGCACCTGGCCACTGGCATCGGTCACCGGCACCCGGTGATCGGGGATGAAATCCGGCTCCTCGTGCCGTGGCAACACCTGGCGGATCAGGGTCTCGATCGTGGCCAGCAATTGCACCTCGTCGGCGCACACCAGCGAAATCGCCTCGCCCTTGTTCCCCGCGCGGCCGGTACGGCCGATGCGGTGCACGTAGTCTTCGGCGACGATTGGCAGGTCGAGGTTGACCACCAGCGGCAGGTCGTCGATGTCCAGGCCGCGAGCGGCCACATCGGTGGCCACCAGTACCTGGATCTCACGGGCCTTGAAGCTGTCCAGGGCACGCTGGCGGGTGGCCTGCGGACGGTCGCCGTGGATGCCGTCGGCATTCACGCCCTCGGCCAACAGGCGCTCGACCAGTTGATCGACACCGTTGCGAGTCTTGGCGAACACCAGCACCTGCTTCCAGCGCTGCTTGCGCATCAGATGGATGAAAAGATCGGCCTTGCGCTTTTTATCCACAGGCACCAGCCACTGCTTGACCGTAGTCGCGGCGGCGTTGCGCGGGCTCACTTCGATGCTCAGCGGATCGTTCAGCGCCAGGCCCGCGAGCAGGCGGATCTGCTCGGAGAAGGTGGCGGAGAACAACAGTGTCTGGCGCTTGCGCGGCAACGCCGCGTACACCGATTGCAGCTCCTCGGCAAAGCCCAGGTCGAGCATGCGATCGGCTTCGTCGAGCACCAGGGTCTGCACCTGATTGAACTTCACCGCGTTTTGGCGGAAGAGGTCGAGCAAGCGGCCTGGGGTCGCCACCAGCAGGTCAACGCCACGACGCAGGCGCATCATCTGCGGGTTGATGCTGACCCCGCCATACACCGCGTAGGTGCTCAACGGCAGGTTTTCGGCATACTCGCGCACGTTGTTGTGCACCTGCTCCGCCAGCTCGCGAGTCGGCACCAGCACCAGCGCGCGGATCGAGTTGCTGGCGACCTTCTCCCCTTCCAGGGCCAGGCGCTGCAGCACCGGCAGGGCGAAGCCGGCGGTCTTGCCGGTGCCGGTCTGGGCGGCGGCCATCAGGTCACGGCCAGCGAGCACGGCGGGGATGGCCTTGGCCTGGATCGGGGTGGGCGTGGTGTAGTCCAGCGTCTGCAAGGTGCGCAGCAGCGGTTCGATCAGGCCGAGTTGGGCGAAATTCATGGCAATACCGTCAGGGGGTTCAGCGAAGGCGGCAAGTTTACCGCAACGCCCTGCCCTACTTGCACATTTCGCCTTTCAGCGGCACCGGCTGCTGCGGCGCCTTGCGCCATTGCGGCAGGCCGATCAGCACCACCGCGCCAATGATCACCGCCATGGCCACGCACTCCTCGGCGCCGATCTGCTCGCCGGCGAAAACGATCCCCAACAGCACCGCCACCGCCGGGTTGACGTAGGCGTAGCTGGTCGCAGCCGCCGGACGCACGTGCTTGAGCAGGTACATGTAGGAACTGAACGCCAGGATCGAGCCGAAGAACACCAGGTAGGCCAGCGCCCCCCAACCGGCCGCCGTGGGCATCTCGGTCAGGCGCTCGCCGCTCACGGCACTGCCGATCAGCAAGGCGGCGCCGCCCACCAGCATTTCCGCGGCACTGGCCATGGCGCCCTGGGGCAGCGGCAGGCTCTTGCTCCACACCGAGCCGAAGGCCCAGGCCGCCGCGGCGAACAGGATCAGCGCCGCGCCCATGGGGCTGGCCTGCAGGTTCGAGCCCAGGTTGAGCATGCCGATGCCGACCAGCCCCAAAACAATCCCCGCCCATTCCAGGCGCGAGTTGCGATGGCCGAAGAACAGCCCGAACACCAGGGTGAACAGCGGCACCGTGGCTACCGCCAGCGCCGCCACGCCCGAGGCGACTCCGGCATGCTCGGCCAGGGTCACGCCACCGTTGCCGCAACTGAGCAGGAGAAAGCCGATGGCGCCGGCGGCGCGCCACTGCGGCCAGGTCGGCGCCGGCGCGCCACGCCAGCGCAGGAAGCCATACAGCAGGCTGCCGGCAATCACGAAACGCACCCCGGCCATCAGCATCGGCGGCCAGGACTCCACGCCGATACGAATGAACAGGTAGGTCGAGCCCCACACCAGGTACAAGGCAAGGAAGGCTCCGATGAGCAACAGCGGGAAGCGGCGGGCGGTGGACATGGCAGGGCTCGAAATCCGTTTACGGGTGGATTAGTTTAGAAAGGCCCTCGCGCAAACTTAAGTTACAAAACACGTTTAAAACACCAAAACACTTTGCAATACACGGTTATGCAGACGCTTCACCGTCGATTGCAAGGTCACCTGGAATCGCCATGGACAAGTACGATCGCATGCTTCTCGCCGCGCTGCTGGAAAACGGCCGGGCCACCTACGCGCAGCTGGCGCGCCAGGTCAATCTCTCCGCCCCGGCGGTGGCCGAGCGGGTGGCCAAGCTGGAGGCCAGCGGTGTTATCAGCGGCTACACGGCCAAGGTCGACCTGGAAAAAATCGGCCTGCCGATCCAGTGCGTGATGGAACTGCGCCTGGCCAGCCATGGCAACCAGCAGGCCTACGAGGCCTTGGAGAAGATCCCTGAACTCACCGAGTGCCACCGAGTGACCGGTGACCCGTGCGTGATCATGCAAGCGGCCGTCACGTCCATGGGCGAGTTGGAGGCGCTGATCAACCGCGTGTCGCAGCTGGGCTTCACCAAGACCTCGATCATCCTATCCAGCGCGGTGGCACGAAGGGTGCCGCTGGGGCATCTGGGGGGCAACGGCAAAAAAACCTGAGCCTGGGTTCAGTGACGCAGCAGCAGCCTGCCCTCGATCGGCACGTAGCGGCTTGCGGCGCGGATTACCGACAACGCCGTCAACCCCGGCACGCCGTACACGACGGTTTCCACGCCATGGCGTTGCATTGCCCGCTCCAGCAACAGGTCGAAATCACCGTCGCCGGAGGCCAGCACTACCTGGTCGACCCGAGCTGCCGCCTCGATCACATCGAGGGTGATGCCAACGTCCCAGTCGCCCTTGGCCGAACCGTCGGCACGCTGGATGAACGGCTTGAGGCGCACCTCAAAACCGAGGTTGCGCAGGATCTGCTGGAACTGCTGCTGCTTGCTGTCGCCGCGGTCGATGGCATAGGCCACCGCTTCGACGATCTGGCCCTCGCGGCTGACGTCGGCCCACAGCGCGGCGTAGTTGAAATGGCAGCCATGGCCTTGGCGAACCGTGTAGTAGAGGTTCTGTACATCGGCGAACAGCGCGATTTTCTTCACCGGGAGCCTCTCTCTGGCGGTGGCAGACAATCGCGGGGCATGCCCGCCCCCACGCTTCGGCAGGAGCGGACTTGCCCCGCAATCAGACGCTGCAGTATGCCAGAGCCCTCAGACGTAGTCGTCGTCCGAGAAGAAGCCGCCATCGTCGCCGCCGCTGTAGTCGGTATCGGCGAACCCGCCCTGGTCATTGCCCCAGCCACCGTTGTCGGCCACCTGGCGCTGACTGTCCTGATCGTTCCAGCCTCCAGCATCGCTGGCCGGCGCCGGCTCTTCCTTGATCACCTCGACGATTTCTTCAGGCTGCGAGTTGTGGTTGAACAGGCTGCTGATACCTTGAGCCAGCAGCACGCCACCAGCCACCCCCGCAGCAGTCTGCATTGCCCCGCCGAGGAAGCTGCTGGCACCGCTGCGCGCCGGAGCAGGCGCCGCACCGAAACCCTGTTGTGGTTGCGGCGGGGAATAAGCCTGTGGCGATGGCTCACGCCAGCCTCCTGAGGAACTCGAAGCCGGTGCCACCGGCCGCTGCGGCTCCGGGCTGCGCGCTCCGGCGCCGAAGATGCTGGAAAGAAAACCGCCGCCGCTGCCACTGGGGCGACTTGCCTCCAGTTGCGCCCGCACTTGCTTGAGCTCGGCCTCGAGCTGCTTGTTCTGTTCGTCCAGGCGCTTGATCGCCGCTTCCTGCACCAGGATCGCCTGGGCCATGTAGTACGGCGCCGCCGGCTGCTGGCGCAGGTGCTCCTCGATGCGTGCCTGGGCCTGGGCATCGCGCGGCTGGGCCGGGTCTTCGGCTTGCTTGAGACGGCCGAACAGGCCATCGATCAGGGTTTGTTCTTCAGTGTTCATCGGGGCAACCTCGTGCGCTGAACAGGGCATCGGACAGCGTCAAAGATGGGGGGCCGGGCGCGGTGATTCAATTGCCCCGGCCATGAAACTTTTTTCAGCAAGCGGGCGGTCTGGGCTAAAGTTACGCCCTGCTTTTTCCGCCATGCGATGTTGACCGATGAATCCGTTGAGCGTTCTGCGCGACTCCCTGTACTTCTTCCGCCGTCACCTGACGAGCATCCTCCAGCTGTGCCTGCCGTTGGTGGTACTTGAGGCCCTCGGCACCCAGTTGCTCTACAACCATCTCGGCGAACAGGCCTCGCCTGCCTACGGCATGCTGGTCAGCCTGCTGTTCTATCCGCTGTACAGCGCCGCGCTGATCCTCTACCTCGACACCCGCAGCAATGGCCAGGACACCGCCAAGCGCGACCTGTTCGCCCGCGCCCTGCAGCTGTGGCCGATGCTGGCCCTGCTGATCGTGATCAGCTCGCTGCTGATCATGGCCGGCCTGGCGCTGTTCATCTTCCCCGGCGTGTGGATCATGGTGAACCTGGTGTTCGCCGAGTACCTGCTGGTGCTGCGCGGCCTGCCGGTGATCGAGGCGATGCGCACCAGCGCGCGCATGACCACCGGGCACTTCCTGCGCATCATGGTGTGCATGCTCTCGGTGCTGGCGCCGCTGTGGCTGATTGACGGCCTGCTGCTGCAGCTGTTCCCCGAACCGCAGGCCGGTGTGCAACTGGCTTTGGACAGCCTCAGCGGCTTCCTGCAGCTGTTCAGCACCGTGGTGCTGTACAGGTTGTTCATGCTGCTGGAGAGTGAGGCGGGCGCAGCCAACTGATCGCGCGCGTTCAGGGTTTCCTCGGCTTGGCCCTGGCCGTGGCTTGCGCCACCAGCGGGTCGTCCGGCCAGTAATGCTTGGGATAACGCCCTTTCAGGTCCTTCTTCACCTCGGCGTAGGTGGTGCGCCAGAAGTTGGCCAGGTCCTGGGTCACTTGCACAGGCCGACGTGCTGGCGACAGCAGGTGCAGCTTGACCTGCTGCCGCCCATTGGCGATGCGTGGAGTATCGGCCAGGCCGAACAGCTCCTGCAGGCGCACGGCCAGGATCGGTGGTTGCTCACTGTAGTCCAGGCGTATGCTTGAGCCCGAAGGCACGGCCAGGTGCGACGGTGCGAGCTCGTCCAGGCGCTGGGGCAGCGGCCAGGGCAGCAGGTTGCGCAGGATCGAGGCCAGGTCCAGGTTAGAGAAATGGCTCAGCCGCGACACCTTGCCCAGGTAGGGTTGCAGCCAGTATTCCAGGCTGGCCAGCAAGGCGTCATCGCCCAGATCGGGCCACTCGCTGTGGCCGTCCTTTTCCAGATCCAGCTGACGCAGCAGCGCGACGCGGGCCTGCCACTGGCGCAGTTCCGGGGTCCAGGCCAGCAGGTTCAAGCCTTTGCGCCGAACCAGGCCGAGCAACGCCTTGGCCCGCGCCTCGTCGTCCAGCCCAGGCAACGGTTCACGGCTGAGGACCAGCTCGCCGACCTTGCGCTGGCGCTCGGCGCGCAACACCTGCTCGCGTTCGTCCCAGTCGAGCAGGTCGATTTGCTCGACCTGCTCGGCCAGCACTGCGTCGAACAATACCGGGTCGAACTCTGCAGCCAGGTAGATACGTTCCTCGCGCTGCCCCTGCCGGCTGCCCAGATCGGCAATCACCAGCCACGGGCTCTTCATCAGCACATCGGCTTCGGCGAACAGTGCCGCCCGGCCATTGGCCAGGCGGTATTCGCCGCCGCCTTCGCGGCGCTGTTGCGCCACCCGGTCGGGGTAGGCCAGCGCCAGCACCGCGCCCAGCCAGCGTGGATGGTCGGGGTCGGCGACCGGGTTGCGCGGTTTGCCACGCAGCTGGCCGCGGTATTGCCGGGCCAGCTGCCGCGCACGCTGCACACCGCCCTGCCCACCTCGCGCGGCGCGGCTTTCACCGCTGAGCAAAGCCAGCCGGCTATGCAGGTCAGCACCACCGCCACGCAGGATGTCGCGCTCGCCTAGCAACGCTGCGACATCGCACGCCAGGTCGGCCAACCCGAGATCCTGACCGCGCAGCAGCAAATGGGCGATGCGTGGATGCGCAGGCAGCTCGGCCATGGCTTGGCCATGGGCGCTCAGAACGTCGCGGCAACCTGGCTTGAAGGCGCCGAGTCGGGTCAGCAGGTCCAGGGCTTGGCCATAGGCGGCCGTAGGTGGCTGGTCGAGCCAGCTGAGCTGCTCCGGTGGTACGCCCCAGCGCGCCAGCTGCAGGGCGAGCCCGGCCAGGTCGGCCTGGAGGATCTCGGCGCTGCCATGGGCCGCCAACTGGTCGTGTTGCGCCTCGGACCACAGCCGATAGCACACGCCAGGCTCGAGGCGCCCGGCCCGACCGGCGCGCTGGGTGGCGCTGGCCCGGGAGATGCGCTGGGTGTCCAGGCGGGTCATGCCGCTACCGGGGTCGAAGCGTGGCACCCGCGCAAGCCCTGCGTCGATCACCACGCGCACACCGTCAATGGTCAGGCTGGTCTCGGCGATGTTGGTGGCTAGCACCACCTTGCGCTGGCCCTTGGGCGCCGGCTCGATGGCGGCGCGCTGGGCACTCAGCTCAAGCTCGCCGTGCAGCGGGCAGAGCAGGATCTGCGGACGCTCGCCCACGGCCTCCTGCAGAGCCTGGTGCACGCGGCGGATCTCGGCCTGCCCGGGGAGGAACACCAACAGGCTGCCGGATTCGTCGGCCAGGGCCTGGAGCACGCAGTCGACCACGCGCGGCTCGACGAACTCGCCAGGCTGGAACGGCCGGCTCCAGCGAATATCCACCGGGTGCATGCGCCCCTGACTGCTGATGATCGGTGCATCGTCGAGCAGGCGCGACAGGCGCTCACCCTCCAAGGTCGCCGACATGAGCAGAATCTTCAGCGGCGGCTCGTCACGCAGCAGCGCCCGGCCGTTGAGGCTCAGGGCCAGGGCCAGGTCGGCATCCAGGCTGCGCTCGTGGAACTCGTCGAAGATCACCAGGCCCACGCCTTCAAGCGCAGGATCGCTTTGCAGGCGGCGGGTGAGGATGCCTTCGGTGACCACTTCGATGCGCGTGTTCGGGCCGATCTTGCTGTCGAGGCGGATGCGATAACCCACGGTTTCGCCGACCTTCTCGCCCAGCTCGCTGGCCAGGCGTTCGGCAGCGGCGCGGGCGGCCAGGCGCCGGGGCTCGAGCATGAGGATGGTCTGCCCGGCCAGCCAGGGTTCGTCGAGCAGCGCCAGTGGTACGCGGGTGGTCTTGCCGGCGCCGGGTGGCGCCTCGAGCACCGCTTCGTCACGTTCGGCCAGGGCCTGGCGCAGGTCGGACAGTACGGCATCGATCGGTAATGAAATCATGGTGGTCCTCGAACAATCGTCCGAGTATAACGGCGAACCGAGGCAGCCCTATCATGGTCTTAACCTCAGGCGCCGGCGATTGCCGCGCCCTTGATCGTCGTTACCTTTCGGAGATTCACATGCGCATCCCCTCCCGCGTCATCGGTGGCGCCCTCATCGCCACCTTGCTGACCCAGCTGACGGCCTGCGGCACCCTGTTCTACCCTGACCGTCGCGGCCAGATCGAAGGCAAGATCGACCCTGTGGTGGCGGCCATGGATGCCATAGGTATTCTCTTCTACGTGCTCCCCGGCCTGATCGCCTTCGGCATCGATTTTGCCACCGGTGCCATCTACTACCCTGGCGGCAAGAGCGCTCAGGTCGACCCGGCCAAGCTCAAGCCGGCGATCAATGCAGATGGCCACGTCGACAGGACCAAGCTGCAGGCTATCCTGGAGAGCGAACTGGGCCAGCGCCTGCCGCTGAACGACCCACGGCTGATCCAGCACCGTGGCAGTGTCGAACAACTGGCCAGCTACGGCCTGGTGCCCGCCGCCTGATCTGACCACGGACGATTCATAGCGCATGACCGCCAACGCCGAACACCAACGCCTGCTGCGCCTGGCCACCCGTGCGTCGCTGAGCGTTGCCTGCATCCTGGTGCTGAGCAAGGCCGTGGCCTGGTGGCTGAGCGGCTCGGTCAGCCTGCTGGCCGGGCTGACCGATTCGGCGCTGGATGCCGCCGCCTCGTTCCTTAACCTGCTGGCCGTTCACTACGCTCTGCGCCCCGCCGACGACGACCACCGCTTCGGACATGGCAAGGCCGAAGCCCTGGCCGGCATGGCCCAGGCGCTGTTCATCGGGGTCAGCGCGGTTCTGATCGGGGTCCAGGCGGTTGATCGGTTGTCGTCGCCAGAGCCTTTGGGCGATACCGCTGCCGGTATCGCCGTGATGCTGCTGTCGCTGGTGCTCACTTTCGCGTTGCTGGCATTCCAGCGCAAAGTCATCCGGGCGACTGGCTCCACGGCCGTGCGAGCCGACTCGCTGCATTACCGCTCGGACCTGCTGCTCAACGCCAGCATCCTCCTGGCGCTGCTGCTGGCCCGCTTCGGCTGGCCGCAGCTCGATGCCCTGTTCGGCCTCGGGATCGCCTTGTATATCCTGTGGAGCGCGCTGCATATCGCTCGCGAAAGCACGGCAATCCTGATGGACAAGGAACTGCCGGCCGATGTCGGCGAGCGCATGCATGAAATAGTGCTGGCGATACCAGGCGTGAAGGGCGTACACGACCTGCGCACACGGGTGTCAGGCAACCAGTGGTTTGTGCAGCTGCATCTTGAGTTGCCCGGCGAAATGCCGCTGCACGCCGCCCATGAATTGTGCGTGCAGGCATCTCAGGTCATTCGCCAACACTATCCGCGGGCCGATGTGATGGTTCATGCCGACCCGGTGTAGCCGGCTATCGCAACTGACTTGTCAATTGACGCTGTAGCCGCGGCCGCTCAGGCAGGCCCCCAATGCCCGCCTATAGTTGTCCGCCACATTGGCCGGCGGCGCATAGGTCGCCGTCGCCGGATCGAACCCCGACTGGCTCACCGCCCAGCGGTGGCACTGGTAGCGGTCCTGCTCCTGCTGCTCCGGCCCCTGGCCGTACATCGGGTAGGCGATCACATCATAGCCACTGCCCTGCTGCTGCGGTGCAGGCGCAACGCTGGGCGGGTTGACCACCACGTACTCGCGGCTGTCGGCGAGGTACTGGTAGTAGGTGTCGGCCACCAGGAAGAACAACGCACCGCTCAACCACACCTCGCGGGCATAGGGCGGCAGATAGCCGACCCGCACACCGTAAGGCGGCGTGACCACCACGTAGCCGCCGCCATGTGGCCGGTACCAATACCCGCCCGAGTAGAAGTAGTCCTGCCCACGATAAGGCACCTTCCAGTAGCGGTCCGGGAAGCGATCGACGGTGTGCCCTGGGTGATACTGCGGTCCTGGCCCCCAGCCATTGCCATGACCATCGGGCCGTCCCGACCAATCGCCGCCGGGGCGCTGACCCGGACCTCCCGCCTCCCAGTGACGGTTGTCACCGTAACGCCGGGGAATGTCCTGGTAGTAGCCCTGGCGCGGCGGTTGCGTCTGGCGCACTTCGTCCCGTGAATTGAGCGGTGATCCGCGCCGTTCACCACCGCCCTGCTCCTGCTGGCCGCCATGACCGTCATGCCCGTCTCCGGGGCCCTCGGCCATGGCGCCCAGGCTGATGCCCAGGCCCAGCAAACCAACGCCTGCCAACCGCCAGATGCGCGAACTCATGTTGTTCCTCTCGATGAAAACGCTCGCCTTTACCGTTCGCAGTCTACTGCGCAGACCGCGACCGGCAGATGAAATAGCCGACAGCCTAGCGCGCCAGCAGGCCACGCAGAATTAATTCCAGGGCAACCAGAGCCTGGCCGAGGCGGGAATCGCCGTCCTCCACCTGGGCGATCCAGACCGCCGCCTCCGACAGGCTGCCATGTACCAGGGCCGCCAACGCCCAGGGATCGGCCTCGGCAACCACACTTTGCTGGACCAGCCCGCTGAGCATCCGCTGCAGTGATGCGATGCAATGCTGCTGCGCCTCAGGCGAGGCCGCACCCAGGACGGCGCGCGCATCACGCAGGACAATGCGCTGGATTTCCGGCTCGCGGGCCATGCGCAGGTAGGCCTCGCAACGCTGGCAGAAGCCTTGCCAGGGGTCATCGCAGGATGCGGAGATGGCCAGCAGACGTGCATCCATCTCACCATCGATCTGTGCCACCACGGCCGCCAGCAGGCCCTGCTTGTCGCCGAAATGGTGGTAGAGCGCGCCACGGGTAAGCCCGGCGCGAGCGGTCAGGTCATCCATGGACGCCTGTGCGTAACCTTG
Source organism: Pseudomonas soli (assembly GCF_021283165.2). Lineage (NCBI taxonomy): Bacteria > Pseudomonadati > Pseudomonadota > Gammaproteobacteria > Pseudomonadales > Pseudomonadaceae > Pseudomonas > Pseudomonas soli. The sequence continues at coordinate 652,817 of NZ_CP128543.1, read as the reverse complement.
TTCGCTGAAGACCTGGCGGGCCATTGCCAGCAAGGCGGCGCGGGTTTCTTCCATCTCGGCGCGGGTGCGACGAACCATGGCCTCTCCTTTACGTACAATCCGTATGAATATTTACATTCAACTCGTATGAATATTTAATCATACGCACTGTACGTATTATCCACGTCCTGCCTTGCCGCCAGCAAGCGGGCCGTCTCACGGAGGAAGCGACATGCCCAACCCTTATGCACACTTGTTCGTCCCGACCGGCACCCTCGGGTTCACCTTGGCCGGCCTGCTGGCCCGCCTGCCGTTGCCCATGACCGGTATCGGCATCATTACGCTGGTGGCGCAATGGCGCGGCAGCTATGCCTTGGCCGGGGCGGTGTCGGCCTGCTTCGTGCTTACCTATGCCCTGTTGTCGCCACAGGTATCACGCCTGGTGGATCGCCTGGGCCAGCGCCGCGTGCTGCCGCGGGCCAGCCTGCTGAGCGTGCTCGGGCTGCTGCTGATGGCTGCCTGCGCCTGGTGGCGTAGCGCCGACTGGCTGCTGTTCGTCGCCGCCCTGCTGGCCGGCTGCATGCCGAGCATGTCGGCTATGGTCCGGGCGCGCTGGACCCATCTGTACCGTGGCCAGCCGCAACTGCAGACTGCCTACTCGCTGGAAACCGTACTCGATGAAGCCAGCTTCATTGCTGGCCCACCGCTGGCCGTCGGGCTCAGCGTGGCGCTGTGGCCCCAGACCGGGTTGCTGGCGGCTGCCGCGTTACTGCTGCTGGGTACCCTGGCGTTGACCCTGCAGACCGGCAGCGAACCACCGGTGGCCCCTGCCGAAACCTCGTCCAGACGTGACCTGCCGGCCTGGCGATGCGACGGGGTGCCTCAGCTGACGCTGCTGATGGCGGCAATGGGCATGATCGTCGGCACCGTGGACATCGTCAGCGTCGCCTTCGCCAGCGAACAAGGGCAACCGGCTGCCGCCAGCCTGGTATTGTCGGCCTATGCCGTGGGCTCCTGCGTTTCCGGGCTGCTGTTCGGCACCCTGCGCTGGCGGATGTCGCAGCCCCGTCAGTTGCTGGTCGGCGCGCTGGCTACCACCCTCAGCACCCTGCCGCTGCTCCTGGTCGGCAATATCGCCCAGCTCGCGGCGGCAGTGTTAATGGCCGGGGTGTTCTTCGCCCCGACCATGATCGTGGCCATGGCCCTGGTCGAGCGCAGCGTGCCAGAGCGCCAGCTGACCGAGGGCCTGACCTGGCTGCTCGCCGGGTTGAATGTCGGCGTGGCCATCGGCGCGGCAGGTGCCGGCCAATGGGTGGACGCCACGACAGCGCGCAGCGGCTTCATGATTGCCGTGATCGGCGGCTTGCTGGTGCTGCTGGCGGCGCTCGCCGTGGCGAGTCGCCGCCAGGCCAGGCCTGTGCAATCTTCAGCACAATAAAAAAGGGAGGCCTTGCGGCCTCCCTTCGGGAATTGTCGTCCGTGCTCGGCACTTGTGGCACCGGCTCACCTCGCGCCGTCTTCTGGACAGTGCGTAGCCCGGGGGCCTGGCGGATCCTGTTGGATCGCTGGCCGCGACCGCCCGCCTAGGGCGCGTCGCCGTGGACTGATGTCCGGGCAGTGATTCTGTTGATAAAGATAGGGCAGACGCCGGGGCAGAGGATTGCGAAGATTGCTCTGTTAAATAGGGCTTGCGCAATTTTTCACTCAGGATCGATAATTCGCCGCAATCTGAACAGAAAAGGCCCTTTTCATGAGCAAGCTCGACCGCTACGACCTGAGCATCCTCGCCGAATTGCAGCGCGATGCGCGCATCTCCAACCAGGAACTGGCCGAACGCATCGGCTTGTCGCCGTCACCCTGCTCACGTCGGGTCAAGCAGCTCGAAGACGACGGTTATATCTCGCGCCAGGTAGCGCTGCTGGATCGCAAGAAACTCGGCCTGAGCCTTACGGCCTATGTGCTGATTGGCATGGACCGGCACACCCCCGAACGTTTCGAAACCTTCGAGGCGGCGATCCGCAGCCTGCCCCAGGTCCTCGAATGCAGCCTGGTTACCGGAATGGACGCCGACTACCAGCTCAAGGTGGTGGTGCCGGACATGGATCATTACCAGAAACTGCTGCTGGGCAGCCTGACTCGTATCGAAGGGGTGACCAGTGTGCGCTCCAGCTTCGTGCTCAACCAGGTACTGGCCAGCACTGAGCTGCCATTGACCCACCTGCGTTGAATCCCTGCGCGCCCGGCGTATGATCGGGCTTTGTGCTTGCCTGGAGTAAACCGATGGATCCCGCCGTATTCGAAGAATGGATGATGATCATCCTCGTCACCGTGCTGATCGCCTTCATGGGCTTCATCGTCTGGGACCTGGCGAAGAAGTCCAAGGCTGGCCGCTTCGGCACGCTGATCCTGTTCTTCGTGCTGGGCCTTGGCGTGCTGGCGTTCATCATCAAGAGCGTGGTGGTGGGGTTCCTGGAAGGGGTCTGACAACCCCACCCTGGGCGGCGACTACAGCTTCGCCGCCACTTCCCGCCAACATCCCTGCTGCAGCCCTTCGATCGTCCAGTCACCGATACGCACCCGCACCAGACGCAAGGTCGGCAGCCCCACCGCCGCCGTCATCCGCCGCACCTGGCGGTTGCGCCCTTCACGGATCACCAGCTCCAGCCAGGCAGTCGGCACGCTCTTGCGAAAGCGGACCGGCGGATTGCGCGGCCACAGCTCGGGTTCCTCGAGCAGGCGTGCCTGCGCCGGTAGCGTGGGCCCGTCGTTGAGTTCGACGCCCTCGCGCAGGCGCTGTAGCTGCTCCTCGCTCGGCTCGCCCTCCACCTGCACCCAGTAGGTCTTGGCCAGCTTGTGCTTGGGGTCGGCGATCCGCGCCTGCAGGCGCCCGTCGTTGGTCAGCAGCAGCAGGCCTTCGCTGTCGCGGTCCAGGCGCCCGGCCGGGTAGATGCCGGGAATGTCGATGAAATCCTTGAGCGTGGCGCGCCCTTCTCCGTCGCTGAACTGGGTGAGCACATCGAACGGTTTGTTGAACAGGATCAGGCGCGGCTCGGCCGGCGGCGCCTTGGGCTGGCGACGCGGGCCGGTGGGTCGCGCCGCAGGGCGACGCGGGTTGCTACGGGGTGGCAGGGGCATGGATCCTCAGCGGAACGGCGGCTCATCGAAGCTGCGCAGTTTACGCGAGTGCAGCGAGTTGAGCTCGGTGCGCAGCAGGTCGAGGGCGGCGATGCCGATCTTCAGGTGCTGGCTGACCGCGCGGTTGTAGAAGGCGTTGGCCGACCCCGGTAGCTTGATCTCGCTGTGCAGCGGCTTGTCGGAGACACACAGCAAGGTGCCGTAGGGAACGCGCAGTCGGTAGCCCTGGGCAGCGATGGTGCCGCTTTCCATGTCTACCGCCACGGCACGGGACAGGTTGATAAGCGGGCGCTCCTGGGCCCAGCGCAGCTCCCAGTTACGGTCGTCGTAGGTGAGCACGGTGCCGGTGCGCAGGCGCTTCTTGAGCTGCTCGCCACGCTCACCAGTGACCTGCGCCGCCGCCTCCTGCAACGCCAGCTGCACCTCGGCCAGGGCCGGGATCGGGATGTTCGGCGGCACAACCCGGTCGAGGATGCCGTCGCGGCGCATGTAGGCGTGGGCCAGCACATAGTCGCCGATGGTCTGCGACTGGCGCAGGCCGCCGCAGTGACCAATCATCAGCCAGCAGTGCGGACGCAGCACCGCCAGGTGGTCGGTGATGTTCTTGGCGTTGGACGGGCCGACGCCGATGTTGACCAGGGTCACGCCATCGCCGTCGGCGGCGATCAGGTGGTAGGCCGGCATCTGGTAGCGGTGCCAGACCACGCTGGCAACCAGCGCCTGGGCCTCGCCGTTGTCCATGCCCTTCTCGATGACCACGTTGCCCGGCAGGACCATGCGCACGAAGCGTGGATCCTCGCGCAGTTGCTCAAGGCCATGGGCGATGAACTGGTCGACGTAGCGGTGGTAGTTGGTCAGCAGGATCCATGGCTGCATGTGCCGCCAGTCGCTGCCGGTGTAGTGCACCAGGCGGCGCAGGGAGAAGTCCACGCGGGCGGCGTCGAACAGCGCCAGCGGCAGGGTCTCGGCGCTTTCCCAGTCGTACAGGCCATCGGCGGTGTTGTCGGTGGCCGCCGACAGGTCGGTGCTGGGGAAAACGCGTGCCAGCTGGGCCGCGGTGATGCCGCTGCCCGCCAGCTCATCGCCCTGGTCTACCACGTAGGGGTAAGGGATGTTCTGTTCGCTGACACCAACTTCCACGGTCACGGTGTAGTCGTGCATCAAGGGGCGCAGCTGTTCGAGCAGGTAGCCACGGAACGCCGCGGGCTGGGTGACGGTGACGCTGTAGGTACCATCCACCTGGACCTTGGCGTAAGCGCGGGTGGTCGCGGCGACTTCGCCCTGGCTGGAATAGATGAGGCGCAGGGCCGGGTAGCGAAACAGCGCGCGTTCTTCGTCACCGGGCTCGGTGCGGTCTTTCAGGTAGCGCTTGAGGGCCTGGCTCAGGGCACCGGTGGCCTGTTCATGCAAGGCCGCCAGACGGTCGACGGCCTGTTCGGGGGTATCAACGACTACAAACGCTTGGCTCACGCTGGGCTTCCTGTCTTATGGAATGCATGACCACCATCTTGCCTGCGTTGCAGGGTAAAAACACCCCCGCGATGGCGTTACCCAGTCCACGCCGGCGTGGCCCTGGCCACCAACGCCGCAGCATCCACCCCGCGCGGCAACGCACCATACACCCGCCCGCCAGCGCCCAGCCGGCTGCCGATGAACGCATCGCTCACCGTGGCGTTGCCCGCCTCCAGCAACAGCTTGGCCTGCAACGCCACGGCGATGTCCTCGGTCAGTTGCCGGGCGCGGTACTGGATATCGCCGGTATCGGCGAAGGCGCCCTTGAGGTTGCCGATGAACGCCGCCAGGCGTGGGTCGCCATGACCATCCCCGAGCTCAGTGAAAAGTGCCTCCAGTACACCTGGCTCCTTCGACAAGGCGCGCAGCACGTCCAGACACTGCACATTGCCCGAGCCCTCCCAGGTCGAGTTGACCGGCGCCTCGCGGTACAGCCGCGGGAGGATGCTGTCCTCGACGTAGCCGGCGCCGCCCAGGCACTCGGCGGCCTCGTTGATCATCCCGGGGGCGCGCTTGCAGATCCAGTACTTGCCCACGGCTGTCACCAGGCGGGCGAAATGTGCCTGCTGCGGGTCGTCGAGCCGATCAAGCGCCTGGCCCATGCGCAGGCTCAGGGCCAATGCGGCCTCGCTTTCCAGGGCCAGGTCGGCGAGCACGTTCTGCATCAAGGGCTGTTCGGCCAGCACGCGCCCACCGACCTTGCGATGGGCGCAATGATGCGCGGCCTGGGTCAAGGCCTGGCGCATCAAGGCGCTGGAGCCGACCATGCAATCGAAGCGGGTCATGGCCACCATCTCGATGATGGTCGGCACGCCGCGCCCCTCCTCGCCCACCATCCAGGCCAGGGCGCCACGGAACTCCACTTCGCTGGATGCGTTGGAACAGTTGCCGAGCTTGTTCTTCAGGCGCTGGATATAGAACTGGTTGCGGTTGTCGTCAGGGCGGTGGCGCGGCAACAGGAAGCAGCTCAGGCCCTTGTCGGTCTGCGCCAGGGTAAGGAAGGCATCGCACATCGGCGCCGAGCAGAACCATTTGTGCCCCACCAGTTCATAGGGCTGGCCCGGCCCGGGCGCGCCGACCGGGTAAGCGCGGGTGGTGTTGGCGCGCACATCGGTACCGCCCTGCTTCTCGGTCATGGCCATGCCGATCGTGACGCCGGCCTTGTGCCGGTCGCCGACATTGCGCGGGTCGTACTCGCGGGCAAGGACCTTGGGCAGCCAGTAGCCAGCCAGCTCGGGCTGCAGGCGCAGGGCCGGCACGGCGGCGAAGGTCATGGTCAGCGGGCAGCCGGTACCGGCTTCGGCCTGGCTGTGCAGATAGGTCATCGAGGCCCGGGCCACGTGGGCACCGTCTCGTGGCTCCGCCCACGGCAACGAGGGCAGGCCATGCTCGACGGCAGTACGCATCAACTGGTGATACGCGGGATGGAATTCCACCAGGTCGATGCGGTGACCATAGCGGTCATGGCTGCTGAACTCGGGCTTGTGGGCATTGGCCAGGAAACCCGCCGCCATCAGCGGGCCACCGGCCAGGGCGCCGTAGGCGTCGATCCGCGACTCGGCCCAGCCGGCACCGAAGCGCCGCGACCACTCCTGCAAGGGCTGGTCGAGGCGGTAGAGGTTGGCACCGTCGAGGGACGGCGGCTGGTTGGTGACTTCGTGGGTTTCCGCGAACTGGTGCAGGTTCATCGTGGGCCTCCTGGATCCGTTCATGCCTGGATAACCCAGTGAAGCACCGCGGGCCGGTCAGTCAAAGTGACAAAACGGACTACATCGGGGGCACCTCTGTTCAGAAGCGGTCCAGCCTCGAGGCGGCACGCGCCGGTGGAGCCTGCACCTGTGCCACCGCCAGGGGCAGCGTCAGCTCGAACCGACTGCCCAGCCCCTGCGTGGACTCATGGGACAACGTGGCGCCGATCAACTCGCTCAACTGGCGGCAGATGGACAGGCCGATCCCCAATCCGCCATAGCGCCGGGTCATCGAACCGTCCACCTGGAAGAAGCGCTGGTACAGCACCGCCTGGTCCAGGTCGTCGAAACCGATGCCACTGTCGCTGACCGTGAGGCTCAGGGCCAGGCTGTCAGGTCCGGTACGCCGGCCACGGGCCTGCACGGTAACGCCGCCCTGGTGGGTGAACTTCAGCCCGTTGTCCACCAGGCACGCCAGGCAGCGGGCGAGCTTCTGCGCATCGCCGACCAGGCTGTCGGGCAGGTCGGCGGGGATGTCCAGGCTCAGGTACAGGCCCTTGGCCAGCGCCTGGCTCGCATAACCGGCCCGCAGTTCCTGGAGCAGGCGCCGTAGGCTGAACGCCATGCCATGGTTGCGCAGGCGCCCGGCCTGCAGTTCGGTGAGGATGAGGATATCGTCGACCATCGCCATCATGTCCTGGGCCGAACCGGTGGCGGTGCGATGGTACTGAGCCTGCTCGGCGCTCATGGGCAGTGTGTGCAGCAGCTCCAGCGAACCGATCACGCCGTTCATCGGCGTGCGCAGCTCGTGGGTCACGGTGGCGAGGAACTCGTCCTTGAGCCGGTTGCTGCGGGCCAGTTGCAGGTTCATCTGCTCCAGGGTGCGTCCGGTTTCGCGCAGGGCCTGGGCCTGCTGCTCACGCAAACTGTTGATGCGGTCGGCCAGGGCCAGCGACAACAGCGCCACTTCCAGCGCAGCGCCCAACTGACTGGCGTACATGGTGATGAACAGGTTGGGCAGGTACCCCAGCACCATCAAGGTGTTGACCAGCCCGCCGACGAGGAAGGCCGTCCAGGCGATGATGAACCAGCGCGCCACGCGCAAGCCGCGCCACCAGGCATACAACCCCGCACTGAAGACGCTCACGGTGAACAACAGCGCCAGCAGCGTGGCCATGCGCAGCGCCACGCCGTAACGCAGGGTCACCGCCAGCACCATCACCAGCGCGCCGCCAGCCATCAACCCCTTCAGCAGGCGGTCGAGGCCACGGCTGAGGTTGCCCAGTTGCAGGAAGTGCCGGGCGAACTGGCAGCCGAACAGCCCGGCGGCGCCGATGAAAAATGGCGTGGCGGCGTTGGCCCACCAGGGACTGTCGGGCCAGAAGTAGGCGATGCCGGCACCATTGACCGAGACCTGATAAAGGCCGAACGAAGCGATGTAGAGGATGTAGTACAGGTAGCTGACATCACGCACACTGAGGTAGAGAAACAGGTTGTACACCAGCATCACCAGCAGCACGCCATAGATCATCCCCAGCACATAAAGACGCGTGGGCTGGTCTTCCAGATAAGCCTGAGCCGACCACAAGGTCAGCGGCGCCTGGATCGAACCCTCGCTCTGCAGACGCAAGTAGGCGGTCGTCGCCTGACCGGGACGCAGTGGCAGCTCGAACAGGTAGTTGTTCTGGCGGATCTGCCGGCTGGCATAGGGCAGGGCATCACCCGTGCGCTGGGCCAGCCGATAAGTGCCCTGGGCGTCGGGCAGATAGAGTTCCAGATGATCCAGCGGCGGGTAGGCAAGCTCCAGCAACCACTGGCGTGGTGCTGGCGAAGGTGTGGCTGCATAGGCGAGATCGACCCGGAGCCAGAAAACGGAGGTCGAATAGCCGGCGTTGAGCACCTCGTCGTGATGGGCATGGAAGCGTTTGGCGAATGCACCGGCACTGACCTGGGCGATGCTGGCGCTGCCTTCGTGGTCTTCATAGACCTGCATGTAGCGGCCCAGCGGCAAGCGTCCGGTGGCGTCGTCGAATTCGACCGCTCCGGCCAGCAGGGGCAAGCAGCCCAGAAGCACAATCAGCAAATAGCGCATACAGCCCCAGCATGGCCTGTCCGGTCGCGTCGCGGTTGCCTCCCTTCCCTTTGAGACGACGTGATCCGGCAGAACCCGTTCATCGAGTTATCCGAGCACTCTAGCATAGCCTCCAGCATTGCTCAGCAGCTACTGTCAATTTCAAAGCAGAGGCTCTAGAACGCACGTTTCAGAATATCCAATAAAACCAATCTGACCACTTGATCAGCAAATCTCTCACCGCGACCGAACCGCACAAAAAGGTTTGGTGATAAGCTCGCCGACCATGAATACCTACAGCTCCCGCCCCGTTGTCCTCTGTCTCTCCGGCCACGACCCCAGTGGTGGCGCCGGGCTGCAGGCAGATATCGAAGCCCTGATCGCCCAGGGTTGTCACGCCGCACCCGCCGTGACCGCCCTGACCGTGCAGGATACCGTCAACGTTTCCGACTTCCGCGTGCTCGACCGCGAGTGGGTGCTGGCCCAGGCCAACGCCGTGCTGGCCGACTCCACGGTGGCCGCGGTGAAGCTGGGGATGCTCGGCTCGATCGAGATGGTCGACACCGTCGCCGAACTGCTGGCCGCCCACCCGCACCTGCCACTGGTCTGCGACCCGGTGCTGCGCGCCGGTGGCGGTGGCCGCCTGGGCAAGGACGAGGTCGGCTACGCGCTGCGCGAACGCCTGCTGCCGCTGGCCACCATCGCCACGCCGAACCTGCCGGAAGCACGCATTCTGGCGGAACTGCCCGAAGGCACCGCAGACGAGTGCGCCGAGAAATTGCTGCCGTTCTGTAGACACCTGTTGATAACCGGCGGTCACGGCGACGAGGTGGAAATCCACAACCGCCTGTATAGCCGCGACGGTCAACAGCACACCTGGACCTGCCAACGCCTGCCGGGCAGCTACCACGGCTCGGGCTGCACCCTGGCCAGTGCCCTTGCCGGCCGCCTGGCCCTGGGCGAAGCATTGACCAGCGCCGTGCGCAGCGCCCTGGACTACACCTGGCGCACCCTGCGCGACGCAGAGCAGCTGGGCAAGGGCCAGTACGTGCCGCGCCGCCTGCCCCTGGATTTCTGTTCCTGACTCGAGGCCATCCGATGAAGCTCCGCGGTCTGTACGCGATCACCGACAGCCAGCTGCTGGCCGGCCGTTTCCTCTCCCACGTTGAAGCGGCACTGGAAGGTGGCGTTCGTCTGCTGCAATACCGCGACAAGAGCGACGACACCGCCCCCAGACTGCGCGAGGCCGAAGCGCTGAAGACGCTCTGTGAGCGTTACGGCACCGAGCTGATCATCAACGACGACGCCGAACTGGCTGCCCGCCTGGGCGTTGGCGTGCACCTCGGCCAGACCGATGGCCCGCTCACGCCGGCCCGCGCCCTGCTCGGCCGCCAGGCGATCATCGGCTCGACCTGCCACGCCAGCCTCGACCTCGCGCAGCAGGCCGCCAACGAGGGCGCCAGCTATGTCGCCTTCGGTCGCTTCTTCAATTCCGTCACCAAACCGGGTGCGCCCGCCGCCAGCGTCGATCTGCTGGAGCAGGCCCGCGCCCAGGTCAAGCTGCCGATCGCGGTGATCGGCGGCATCACCCTCGACAACGCCGCCCCGCTAGTCGCCCATGGCGCCGACCTGCTGGCGGTGATCCACGGCCTGTTCGGTGCCGACAGCGCGCAGGAAGTCACCCGCCGCGCCCGCGCCTTCAATGCCCTGTTCGCTTGCTGATTTCGAGAGAAGATCCCATGTCCCGTTCCGAAGCCCTGTTCGCCCAAGCCCAGAAACACATCCCCGGTGGCGTCAACTCGCCGGTGCGCGCCTTCAAGAGCGTCGGCGGCACCCCACTGTTCTTCAAGCACGCCGAAGGCGCCTACGTCATCGATGAAGACGACAAGCGCTACGTCGACTATGTCGGTTCCTGGGGCCCGATGATCCTCGGCCATGCCCATCCGGACGTGCTGGACTCCGTACGCAAGCAGTTGGAGCACGGTTTGTCCTACGGCGCGCCGACCGCCATGGAAACCGAGATGGCCGACCTGGTCTGCTCGATCGTGCCGTCGATGGAGATGGTGCGCATGGTCAGCTCCGGCACCGAAGCGACCATGAGCGCCATCCGCCTGGCCCGTGGCTACACCGGCCGTGACGCCATCATCAAGTTCGAAGGCTGCTACCACGGTCACTCCGACAGCCTGCTGGTCAAGGCCGGCTCCGGCCTGCTGACCCAGGGTGTGCCAAGCTCGGCCGGGGTGCCGGCGGACTTCGCCAAGCACACCCTGACCCTACCGTTCAACGACATCGCCGCGGTCGAGAAGACCCTGGCCGACGTCGGCCAGACCGTGGCCTGCATCATCGTCGAGCCGGTGGCCGGCAACATGAACTGCGTGCCGCCGGCGCCGGGCTTCCTCGAAGGCCTGCGCGCATTGTGCGACAAACACGGCGTGGTACTGATCTTCGACGAGGTGATGACCGGCTTCCGCGTCTCCCTTGGCGGTGCCCAAGGCCACTACGGCATCACCCCCGACCTGTCGACCTTCGGCAAGATCGTCGGCGGCGGCATGCCGGTCGGCTGCTTCGGAGGCAAGCGCGAGATCATGGGCTGCATCGCCCCGCTGGGCCCGGTCTACCAGGCCGGTACCCTGTCGGGCAATCCGTTGGCCATGGCCGCCGGCCTGACCACCCTGAAGCTGATCAGCCGCCCGGGCTTCCATGACGAGCTGAGTGCCTTCACCAGCCGCATGCTCGATGGCCTGCAACAGCGTGCCGACGCTGCCGGTATCCCGTTCGTAACCACCCAGGCGGGCGCCATGTTTGGCCTGTACTTCAGCGGCGCCGACGATATCGTCACCTTCGACGACGTGATGGCCAGCGATGCCGAACGCTTCAAGCGCTTCTTCCATCTGATGCTCGAAGGCGGCGTTTACCTGGCGCCAAGCGCATTCGAGGCGGGCTTCACCTCAATCGCCCATGGTGACAAGGAGCTGCAGATCACCCTGGATGCTGCCGAGCGGGCATTTGCCAAGCTGAAGTAAAGGATGTGCCTGGCTCTGCCTGATTGCGATCAGGCAGAGCCAGGCAAGCCTGTGACACCCATCACAACCCGACGCGTCCCATTGTGCTGTAGAAATTCGCGTAAATCTTTGTAAGGTAGGCGCTGCTTATCCCATAATGTGCCACCAGAGACATTGGCCGCAGCTTTGCAGAGGTAAGTCGATCCCCATGAACCGCACCGGCCGCGCCCTGACCCTGGGCTGCCTGTTGCTTCTTCAGCCCCTGCTGGCACTGGCAGAGGGCGGTAATTCGTTGCTGATTCCGGCGACGGGCCGCTGCGCCCTCGATACCGCGCCCGAAGACCTGCAAAATGCCCTCAAGGCCTGTGAGCAAATCGCGCAGTCAGGGGATGCCGAAGCGCAGTACGAGCTGGGCGAGTTCTACTACAGCGGCACACCGCGTCAACTCGACAACGCGCTCAAATGGTTCGAGAAAGCCTCGCTGCAAGGCCAGGCGCAGGCACAGTACCGCCTCGGATCGATGTTCTTCCACGGTGAAGGGGTCAAGGCGAACAACGTCCAAGCCTACATACTGCTCAAGATCGCCGCGGTCAACGGTGCCGAGGACGCGCTGGACATGGCTGACGAAGTCACCGAGCAAATGCCCCGCGACGAACTCGAGCACGCTACCCAGGTACTCGGCCAGATCTTCCGCAAATACCTGCTGGAACTGCAGAATGCCGAAGGGCGCACCCCTTTCTCTCCCCTTCCCTGAACCATTGCCCTGCCTGTAGCTGGCCCCTATCATCAATTCGTCAGCTTGCCCCGCCATGCTCGAGGACGCTTCGCACCGACCCTTGATCGTTTCAGTGCTTTCGCCACTGCCACTCTAGGGTTATTCTTGAGTTCACATTCATTGCCGTCGAGCGGCTAAAAACGACCTTGAACGCACCCATACAACCCCATCGCTTCATCCTCGAACCCTTCGAGGCCCACCGTTTCGCCAACCTGTGCGGCCAGTTCGACGAGCACCTGCGCCTGATCGAACAACGCCTGGCCATCGAGATCCGCAACCGCGGCAATCAGTTCGAACTGATTGGAGAACCCAAGACCACTTCTGCCGCCGAACAGCTGCTGCGCCGCCTCTATCGCGAGACCAAGGCAACCGACCTGTCGCCGGAAACGGTCCACCTTTATCTTCAGGAATCGGCGGTTGAGAGCCTCGAGAATCCGGCTGTCAACGAGGTCAGCGTCTCGCTGCGCACGCGCAAGGGCAACATTCGCCCACGCGGCGTCAACCAGCAGCGCTACGTCAAGGAAATCCTGGCCAACGACATCAACTTCGGCATCGGCCCGGCCGGTACCGGCAAGACCTACCTGGCCGTAGCCTGCGCGGTCGATGCGCTGGAGCGCGAGCAGGTGCGCCGCATCTTGCTGGTGCGCCCGGCGGTCGAGGCCGGCGAAAAGCTCGGTTTCCTGCCCGGCGACCTGGCCCAAAAGATCGACCCGTACCTACGCCCGCTCTACGACGCACTTTACGAGATGCTTGGCTTCGAGCACGTGGCCAAACTGATCGAGCGCCAGGTGATCGAGATCGCTCCGCTGGCCTACATGCGCGGCCGCACCCTGAACAACAGCTTCATCATCCTCGACGAGAGTCAGAACACCACGCTCGAACAGATGAAGATGTTCCTCACCCGCATCGGCTTTGGCTCGACCGCGGTGATCACCGGTGACATCACCCAGGTCGACCTGCCCCGCGGCACCAAGTCGGGCCTGGCCCATGTGATCGAGGTGCTCAAGGACGTGCCAGGCATCAGCTTCACCCATTTCCAGCCAAAGGACGTGGTACGCCACCCGTTGGTGCAGCGTATCGTCGAAGCCTACGACCGCTTCGAAGCCCGTCAGTCCAAGCCCGAGGCACCCGGCAAAGATGCTTGAACTCGACCTGCAACGGGCCACGGACGCCGCTGCCCCGGATGACGCCGCCTTCCGCCGATGGTGCGAACTTGCCCTGCGCCAGCGCAGCGCCGACTCGGAAATGACCATTCGCCTGGTCGACGCCGCCGAAGGCCGCGAGCTGAACCACACCTACCGGCACAAGGACTACGCCACCAACGTGCTGTCATTCCCCGCCGACGTCCCGGACGAGTTGCTCGATATCCCGCTGTTGGGTGACCTGGTGATCTGCGTGCCAGTGGTCGAGCGCGAGGCCGCCGAACAGGGCAAATCCCTGGAGGCGCACTGGGCGCACCTGGTCATCCACGGCTGCCTGCACCTGCTCGGCTACGACCACATCGAAGACGATGAGGCCGAGGAAATGGAAGCGTTGGAACGGCAATTGCTGGCGGAACTGGGTCATCCGGACCCTTACGCCGACGACGAAACCGAAACAATCACACACTGATACTGCAAGGATCACGAGTAACCGCCATGAGCGAAGACCGATCGAGCAACGGGCAAAAGTCCTGGTTGGGTAAGCTGACCCAGGCTTTTGCCCATGAGCCGAAAAACCGCCAGGAGCTCCTCGAGCTGCTGCGCGAAGCCCATCAGAACAAGCTGCTCGACAGCGAAGCGCTGACCATCGTCGAAGGCGCCATCCAGGTCGCCGACCTGCAGGTGCGCGACATCATGGTGCCGCGTTCGCAGATGATCAGCATCAAGGCCAACCAGTCGCCCCGCGAGTTCCTGCCGGCAGTTATCGATGCCGCGCACTCGCGCTACCCGGTGATTGGCGAGAGCCACGACGATGTGCTCGGCATCCTGCTCGCCAAGGACCTGCTGCCGCTGATCCTCAAGGAGAATGGCGACAGCTTCAACATCAAGGATCTGCTGCGCCCGGCTACCTTCGTGCCCGAGTCCAAGCGCCTGAACGTGCTGCTGCGCGAGTTCCGCGCCAACCACAATCACATGGCCATCGTCATCGACGAGTACGGCGGCGTGGCGGGGCTGGTGACCATCGAAGACGTGCTCGAGCAGATCGTCGGCGATATCGAGGACGAGCATGACGTCGAGGAAGACAGCTACATCAAGCCGCTGCCCAGCGGCGACTTCCTGGTCAAGGCCCTGACCCCGATCGAGAACTTCAACGAGTTCTTCGACAGCGAGTTCTCCGATGACGAGTTCGATACGGTCGGCGGCCTGGTGATGAGTGCGTTCGGCCATTTGCCCAAACGTAACGAAACCACCGAGATCGGCGGCTACCGCTTCCGCATTCTCAATGCCGACAGCCGCCGGATACACTTGCTGCGCCTGACACCGATCAACCGTTAAGGACGAACATGCGCTGGATCACCCGCCCCGGCTGGCCCGGTAACCTGCTGGCCATGGCGGCCGGCGCTTCCACCCTGCTGGCCCTGGCCCCCTTCGACATCTGGCCGCTGGCCCTGCTGTCCCTCGCGCTGTTCTATGCAGGGCTGCGCGAACTGAGCCCGCGCCAGGCGCTGGGCCGGGGCTGGTGCTTCGGCTTCGGCCTCTACGGTGCCGGCACCTGGTGGATCTACGTCAGCATGAACACCTATGGCGGCGCCTCGCCGCTGCTGGCAATCCTGCTGCTGCTGGCGTTTTTCGCCTGCCTGGCCTTCTTCTTCGCCCTGCCCGCCTGGCTTTGGGCACGCTGGTTGCGGCGTGACGAGGCGCCACTGGCCGACGCCTTGTGCTTTGCCGCCCTGTGGTTGCTGCAAGA
The DNA here is from genome assembly GCF_021283165.2 of Pseudomonas soli. Taxonomy (NCBI): domain Bacteria; kingdom Pseudomonadati; phylum Pseudomonadota; class Gammaproteobacteria; order Pseudomonadales; family Pseudomonadaceae; genus Pseudomonas; species Pseudomonas soli. The sequence goes on along the minus strand of NZ_CP128543.1, from coordinate 637,766 downwards.
AGCTTTCCGAGGCTGGTTCCTCACCGGTTTCCCGTGGCTCTACGCAGGTTACAGCCAGCTCGACGGCCCCCTCGCGGGCCTGGCGCCGCTGGGCGGTGTGTGGCTGATCTCGTTCGCTCTGGCGTTGACCGCGGCCCTGCTGTGCAACCTCCATCGCCTTCGCGAGCGCCGCTCGTTCTTGGCCGTTGGTGTAGCACTGTTGGTGGCGCCTTGGATTATTGGCCTGGCTCTGAAGGATCATGCCTGGACGCAACCGGCGGGCGATCCACTGAAGGTCGCTGCCCTGCAAGGCAACGTCGAACAGGATCTGAAGTGGGACCCGGCACACGTGAATGCGCAACTGGCGCTGTACCGTGACATGAGCTTCAGCTCGAAGCCCGTCGATCTGCTGATCTGGCCGGAAACCGCCGTGCCGGTACTCAAGGACCAGGCCCAGGGCTACATCGACATGATGGGCACCTTCGCCGCCGAACGGCATTCGGCGTTGATCACCGGGTTGCCGGTGCGGCAGATGGTTCACCACCAACGCCGCTACTTCAACGGCATCACTGTGGCCGGCGAAGGCGACGGCACCTACCTCAAGCAGAAGCTGGTGCCCTTCGGTGAGTATGTGCCCTTGCAGGACATGCTGCGCGGCCTGATCGAGTTCTTCAACTTGCCGATGTCGGATTTCGCCCGTGGCCCCGCGGACCAGCCACTGCTGCAGGCCAAGGGGTACCAGGTTGCCCCGTACATCTGCTACGAAGTGGTCTATCCCGAGTTCGCTGCGAGCCTGGCCGCACGCAGCGACCTGCTGCTGACCATCAGCAACGACACTTGGTTCGGCACCTCGATCGGCCCGCTGCAGCACCTGCAGATGGCCCAGATGCGCGCGCTGGAGGCCGGCCGCTGGATGATCCGCGCCACCAACAACGGTGTGACCGCGCTGATCGACCCGTTCGGCAGGATCACCGCGCAGGTCCCGCAGTTCCAGCGGGCGGTCCTGTATGGCGAGGTGGTACCGATGCAGCAACTGACGCCGTACCTGCAATGGCGCTCGTGGCCGCTGGCGATCGTCTGCGTGCTGCTACTGGGCTGGGCCTTGCTGGCCGGACGCATCGCGCGAACCGTCTGAGGCACCCCTGGGGCTGCTACGCAGCCCCAGTCCTTAGTAGAACAGGCGATACCCCACCAAGCCCGCCGCCTCGTTGAGCAACTGCCCGCTCTGCCACATTGCCCGGGTTTCCGGCAGCAATCCCGCGAACGGCCGCGCATGATCCCTCCCCAGGAACCCCACCGGTGCCGGTACCACTTCGAACCCGGCCCGCTCGAAACTCCAGCGCGAGCGCTGCATGTGCCAGGCCTGTGTCACCACCACTACCCGCTTGATACCCAGCGGCTGCAACACCTTGGCGCTGAACTCGGCGTTTTCCCAGGTGGTGCGGCTGGCTTCCTCCTTCCAGGAAACCTTTACCGCAAAATCCGCCTCCAGGCGGTCAGCCATCAGCTGGGCCTCACTGGGCGGCGTGCCATAGTGCAAGCCACCGCTGGTCAGCACCGGCAGCCCTGAGGCCTTGGCCAGTTGCGCGGCGTAGCGCATGCGCTCGAGGGCGACGTAGGTTGGCTGATCAAGACCACCCCAGGCCGGATCGCCGCGCTCCCGCCCGGCACCCAGGACCACGATGGCGTCGGCCCTGGAGGCCAGGCCTGCCCACCCCTCGAGCGCCAACGCAGGCTCTGTTTCAAGGGTTCGGGCAACTTGCTCGACCGTCAGTGGCAAGCTCATCAGCCACAAGCCACCCAACCCCAGGGTGAAACAGGCCGCGGCCAGGCGTGGACGGCGACGGCGCCACCACCAAGCGGCAAGCAGCAACAGGAACAGGACGCCGGGCGGCATCAACCATTGTTTGATGAAAAAGCGCAGCGGCATCACACACCTCCATGGAAGGCGTGCAGCCTAAGAGGATCGGCGCCGGGCCTCAAGGGCAACCGGCGCCGATCGATGCGTGCATTGCGAAAACCGGCGCGTCGCCGCGCCTGCAACCCTGAACGGCTATCGGGACGGCAATGTCCTGGAGCTGGCTGGGGCGCCGGGGCGCCTGCGGTCCTTGAGCCAGACGATCCTGGCCGAGGACGGCTCCGGTTGCGGGTAGGCACCGGCACTGGCAAAGCGGCCGTCCGGGAGGGATTCCAGGTAGGCCTTGATGACTTCGAACTCGGCATGGCTCAGGCCACGCAACTCCAGTTCGGCAGGCATCTCGTCGCGCAATCGCACCGAGGTCCTGGCCACTTCCAATGCCAGGCCCAGCCGGTCGATCAGGCGTTCGTATAGCTCCGGTTTGCTTGCGGTTAGTTGCGACTCTCCCATCCGTTCACCTCATTGAAGGTAAGAATATCTCCCCCCACAAATGAGCTTAGCGTCACTCGTAAAAGCGGCCGGGCGCCGCGACCAACGGCCCGCGCGGCGGGCGATGCAATCAGGGTTTCCCACGATGCGCGGCGCTCATGTATGCTACGGCGTTCACTCTTGCAGATCCGGAGTGCCGGACGCAGCAAGCCCGAGCTGCCTGGAACATGTCTCTTATCTCTCAATACAAAGTAGCCATGCACGAACAATACACGCCCCGTGATGTAGAAGCCGCCGCCCAGAATGCCTGGGACGAGCAACAATCGTTCGCTGTCACCGAACAGCCAGGCAAAGACACCTACTATTGCCTATCGATGTTCCCGTACCCGAGCGGCAAGCTACACATGGGCCACGTGCGCAACTACACCATCGGTGACGTGATCGCCCGCTACCAGCGCATGCTGGGCAAGAACGTCCTGCAACCGATGGGCTGGGACGCCTTCGGCATGCCGGCGGAAAACGCCGCGATGAAAAACAACGTCGCCCCGGCCAAGTGGACCTACGAGAACATCGACTACATGAAGACCCAGCTCAAGAGCCTGGGTCTGGCCATCGACTGGTCGCGTGAAGTCACCACCTGCAAACCGGACTACTACCGTTGGGAGCAGTGGCTGTTCACCCGCCTGTTCGAAAAAGGCATCATCTACCGCAAGAACGGCACCGTGAACTGGGACCCGGCGGACCAGACCGTACTGGCCAATGAACAAGTCATCGACGGCCGCGGCTGGCGCTCGGGCGCGCTGATCGAAAAGCGCGAAATCCCGATGTACTACTTCCGCATCACCGACTATGCCGACGAGCTGCTGGAAAGCCTCGACGAGCTGCCGGGCTGGCCCGAGCAGGTCAAGACCATGCAGCGCAACTGGATCGGCAAGTCCCGCGGCATGGAAGTGCAGTTCCCCTATGACCAGGCGAGCATCGGTCATGAGGGCACCCTGAAAGTCTTCACCACCCGTCCGGACACCCTGATGGGCGCGACCTACGTGGCCGTCGCCGCCGAACACCCGCTGGCCACCCAGGCCGCCCAGGGCAATCCGGCGCTGCAGGCGTTCATCGACGAGTGCAAGAGCGGCAGCGTCGCCGAGGCCGACATGGCCACGCAGGAGAAGAAGGGCATGGCCACTTCCCTGTTCGTCGAGCACCCGCTGACCGGCGAGAAGCTGCCGGTATGGGTCGCCAACTACGTGCTGATGCACTACGGCGATGGCGCGGTCATGGCCGTGCCGGCGCACGACGAGCGCGACTTCGAATTCGCCCACAAGTACAACCTGCCGGTCAAGGCGGTGGTACGCACCAGCGTCGGCGACGAAGTCGGCAGCGAGTGGCTGGCCGCCTACGGCGAGCATGGCCAGCTGATCAACTCCGGCGAATTCGACGGCCTGGATTTCCAGGGTGCCTTCGACGCCATCGAGGCCGCGCTGATCCGCAAGGACCTCGGCAAGTCGCGCACCCAGTTCCGCCTGCGCGACTGGGGCATCAGCCGTCAGCGCTACTGGGGCTGCCCGATCCCGATCATCCACTGCCCATCCTGCGGCGACGTGCCGGTGCCGGAAGACCAGCTGCCGGTCACCCTGCCGGAAAACGTGGTTCCGGACGGTGCCGGTTCGCCCCTGGCACGCATGCCCGAGTTCTACGAGTGCACCTGCCCGAAATGCGGCACCGCGGCCAAGCGCGAAACCGACACCATGGACACCTTCGTCGAGTCGTCCTGGTACTTCGCCCGCTACGCTTCGCCGAACTACGACAAGGGCCTGGTCGATCCGAAAGCCGCCAACCACTGGCTGCCGGTTGACCAATACATCGGCGGCATCGAGCACGCCATCCTGCACCTGCTGTATGCGCGCTTCTTCCACAAGCTGATGCGCGACGAAGGCCTGGTCACCTCCAACGAGCCGTTCAAGAACCTGCTGACCCAGGGCATGGTCGTCGCCGAAACCTATTACCGCGTAGCCAGCAACGGCGGCAAGGACTGGTTCAACCCGGCCGACGTCGAGATCGAGCGTGATGCCAAGGCCAAGATTATCGGCGCTCGCTTGAAGACCGACGGCCTGCCGGTGGAAATCGGCGGCACCGAAAAGATGTCCAAGTCGAAGAACAACGGCGTCGACCCACAGTCGATGATCGAGCAGTACGGCGCCGATACCTGCCGCCTGTTCATGATGTTTGCCTCGCCACCCGACATGAGCCTGGAGTGGTCCGACTCCGGCGTCGAAGGCGCCAGCCGTTTCCTGCGCCGCGTTTGGCGCCTGGCCCAGGCCCACGTGGCCCAGGGCCTGCCGGGCACGCTGGACATCGCCGCCCTGAGCGACGAGCAGAAGGTCATCCGTCGCGCCATCCATGCTGCGATCAAGCAGGCCAGCACCGACGTGGGCCAGTACCACAAGTTCAACACCGCCATCGCCCAGGTGATGACCGTGATGAACGTGCTGGAGAAGGCGCCACAGGCCACCGCCCAGGACCGCGCCCTGCTGCAGGAGGGCCTCGAGGCCGTGACCCTGCTGCTGGCACCGATCACCCCGCACATCTCCCATGAGCTGTGGAAAGCACTGGGCCACGACCAGGCGGCGATCGACGCGGCCTGGCCGACGGTCGACGAGAACGCACTGGTGCAGGACACCGTGACGCTGGTGGTTCAGGTCAACGGCAAGCTGCGTGGCCAGGTAGAGATGCCGGCCGCTGCCAGTCGCGAGGAAGTCGAAGCCGCCGCTCGCAACAACGAGAATGTCCTGCGCTTCACCGACGGCCTGACCATCCGCAAGGTCATCGTCGTTCCGGGCAAACTGGTCAACATCGTCGCCAACTGATGGCAACGCCCGCCTGCATATCCTGCCGGCGGGCGTAATCGGTCCACGAGGGAGCAACACACATGATCAAACGCAATCTGCTGGTAATGGGCCTGGCTGTGCTGCTCAGCGCCTGCGGTTTCCAGCTGCGCGGCACCGGCACTACCGAACTGACCATCAAGGAGCTGGACCTCAGCGCCCGCAACGCCTATGGCGAGACCATTACCCAACTGCGCCGTACGCTGCAGAACAGTGGTGTCAAAGTGTACAACGGCGCCCCCTACAAGCTCGTGCTCACCAATGAGCAGGAGAGCCAGCGCGCCGCGACCTATACAGGTGGCAGCCGCTCAGCCGAGTACGAGCTGACCACTGTGCTGAATTACACAGTCGAGGGCCAGAACGACACGGTACTGCTGGAAGACAAGCTGCAGGTACAGAAGTACTACGTCTACGATGGCAACAACATCAACGGCTCGGGCCAGGAAGCCGTCCAGGTCCGTCAGGAAATGCGCCGTGACCTGGTCCAAGGCATGATGGTCCGCCTTCAGCAACTGACTCCGGTGCGCCTGCAAGACCTTCAGCACAAGGCCGACGAACGCGCCAAGGCTGAAGCCCGCGCCCTCCAGGAGGCACAGCGTATCCAGGACGAGACGCCCCAGCAGTCGCCGCTGGAAGTCCCGGCTCCCTGAGCCTGAACGGGGCACCTGAGGTGCCCCGCCCTTCGCCATGAAGCTCTCCCCCGCTCAACTCAACAAGCACCTGCAAGGCCAGCTGGCGCCCGTCTACATCGTCAGCGGTGACGACCCGCTGCTGTGCCAGGAGGCCGCCGACGCCATCCGCAGCGCCGCGCGCCAGCAGGGCTACGACGAACGCCAGGTGTTCAGCGCCGATGCCAACTTCGACTGGGGCAATCTGCTGCTGGCCGGGGCAAGCCTGTCGTTGTTCGCCCAGCGCCGGCTGCTGGAGCTGCGCCTGCCCTCGGGCAAGCCCGGCGACAAAGGCGCTGCCGCGCTGATGGAATACTGCGCCAACCCGGCCGAGGACACGCTACTGCTGATCAGCCTGCCCAAGCTCGATGGCAGCGCGCAGAAAACCAAGTGGGGCAAGGCCTTGATCGAAGGCGCGCACTGCCAGTTCATCCAGATCTGGCCAGTGGACGCCCAGCAATTGCCGCAGTGGATCAACCAGCGCCTGTCCCAGGCCGGGCTGTCGGCCCAGCGTGACGCCATCGACCTGATCGCCGCTCGGGTCGAGGGCAACCTGCTGGCCGCCGCCCAGGAGATCGAGAAGCTCAAGTTGCTCGCCGAGGGCAACCAGATCACCGTCGAGACCGTCCAGGCCGCTGTTGCCGACAGCGCCCGCTTCGATGTGTTCGGGTTGGTCGATGCCATTCTAAATGGCGAAGCGGCCCATGCCCTGCGCATGCTCGAGGGGCTACGCGGCGAAGGTGTCGAGCCGCCGGTCATTCTCTGGGCCCTTGCCCGCGAACTGCGCCTGCTGGCCGGCCTCGCGCAGCAGTTCAGCCAGGGCGTGCCACTGGACAAGGCGTTCAGCCAGGCCCGACCGCCGGTGTGGGACAAGCGCCGTCCGCTGGTGAGCAAAGCCTTGCAGCGCCTCTCTGCGCAGCGCTGGGCCATGCTCCTGCAGGATGCCCAGCGTATCGATGCACAGATCAAGGGCCAGGCCGAGGGCTCGCCATGGACCAGTCTGGCGCGCTTGTCGCTGCTCATGGCCGGGCAGCGCCTGGCGCTGCCCGCCGAGTAAGGCTCATCGTGGGTCACGCCCGCGATGAGCCCTGACGCCATAAACACAATCAATTGGCTCACATAGCGCTACAGGCCTAGAGTGCGCCCGCAATCCACACAGATCGGGGATCCACCATGAGCAAGAAGCCGAAGAAGCACGGCCCCAACAAGGCCAAGTCGATCATCGCCCAACCACTGTTCCGCTGCCGCCAGGAACAGGCAGGAAAAGGCAAAGGCAGCTACCGCCGCGAAGCCTTCCAATCGAGAGATTGGGAGGCTTCCTGCTTTATGGCCGCCTGAAAAGGCATGAAATGCGCAGGCATGGTATGGTCGGCACCTGACCTGCAATTCTGGATCTGTGCATGCCCTCTCGTCTCACTCTCCGCTGGCAACCCCGCCAGCTGATCGCGGCCACAAGCTTCATCCTGCTCGTCGCCTGCGCCGAGAAACCCACCGCCGCCGATGCCCTGCCGCTGGCACCCGCCCAGCCTGCACCCGTCGTTACGCTACCCGGCGCCACGCCCGATAGCAGCAGCGAAATCCAGCCCCTGCAGACCTTCGCCCAATGGCAGGCCGGTTTCCGCGAGCAAGCCCTGCAAGCCGGGATCAGCGTCAGCCTGTTCGACCGCGCCTTCCTCGGCGTCACTCCGGACATGGACGTGATCAAGGCCGACCGCAGCCAACCGGAGTTCAGCCGCCCGGTCTGGGAATACCTGGACGGTGCCCTGTCGCCGCTGCGCGTACGCAACGGCAAGAAACTGCTCGAACAGAATGCCGAGCTGTTGACCCGCATCGAGCAACGCTACGGCGTCGACCGCCAGGTGCTGGTTTCGGTGTGGGGCATGGAGAGCAACTTCGGCCAGTTTCAGGGCAGCAAGTCGGTGATCCGTTCGCTGGCCACCCTGGCCTATGAAGGCCGCCGCCCACAGTTCGCCCAGGACCAGCTGATCGCCGCCCTGCAGATCCTGCAAAACGGCGACATCCAGCCTGACGCGATGCGCGGTTCCTGGGCCGGCGCCATGGGCCAGACCCAGTTCATCCCGACCACCTACCTCACTCACGCGGTGGATTTCGACGGTGATGGTCGCCGTGACATCTGGAACAGCACCGCTGACGCCCTGGCATCCACCGCGCACTACCTGCAGGCCTCCGGCTGGAAGCGTGGCCAACCTTGGGGCTTCGAGGTACAGGTACCTGCCGGTTTCGACTGGTGGCTGGCCGATGGCAGCCAGCGCAAGAGCGTCAGCGAATGGTTGCAGCTGGGCGTGAAACTGCCCGCCGGCACCGCATTGCCCGCTGGCAGCAACCAGCTGTCCGCTGCCCTGCTGCTTCCCGCTGGTGCCCGTGGGCCGGCGTTCCTGGTGCTGGACAACTTCCGCGCGATCCTCAAGTACAACAACTCGTCCTCCTACGCGCTGGCGGTGAGCCTGCTGGGGGATCGCTTCTACGGTTGGGGGTTCATTGCCGGCAGCTGGCCGAAAGAAGACCTGCCGCTAAGCCGCAGCGAACGTATCGAGCTGCAGACCTTGCTCAACGCCAGTGGCCATGAGGCAGGCAATCCCGACGGGATCATCGGTGCCAATACCCGCAAGGCCATTCGCAATGCGCAGCAGGCGCAGGGCTGGCCGGCGGATGGTTATCCGACGCACAAGCTGCTCGACAGCCTGCGTCGCTAGAACGTATCGGGGCCGCAAAGCGGCCCCAACTGTTTCAGGCTTTGAACAAGGCCTGTTCGAGCACCAGCCGCTTTTCTCCCGCTTCAAGCCTGACCCTCGCCCCCAACGGCAGGCACACATTCGGGTCACAATGCCCGCTACGCCACCCCGCCAGCACCGGCACCCCGAGCGGGCCGAAGATATCCAGCAGCAAGGGCGTCATGGCCGCGACCGTGATCCCGGCAAAATCCCCCACCAGTACACCACGCACGCCCGCGAGCTTGCCGGCCAGGCGCAATTGGGTCAGCAGGCGGTCGACACGATAGAGCGGCTCGTTGACGTCCTCGATGAACAGGATGCTGCCCTGAGTGTCGACTTCGCCCAAGGTCGCCAATGTTGCCCCAAGCACCGACAGGTTGCCGCCAACCAACCTGCCACTGGCCACTCCGGGAATGATTCCGGTCAGCGCAAAAGCCGCCGGATGGGCAATCTCGTCCCCCGCCACTACCTGCCCGCCAAGCTGGTCGAACAATGAGCGTACGGTCGGCTCCAGCTTCGCTCCCAGCAAGTCGGCATTGAGCATCGCCCCATGGAAGGTCACCAACCCCGCATGCCGGTTGATCGCCGTATGCAAGGCGGTGATATCGCTGTAGCCCACCAGTGGCTTGGGGTGACGGCGGATCAGGTCGAAGTCGATACGGTCCAGCAGGCGCATGCTGCCGTAGCCCCCGCGCATGCACAGGATCGCGTCGATGTCCGGGTCACGGAACGCGTCATGCAGGTCTCGCAGGCGCTGCTCATCGCTGCCCGCCAGGTAGCCGTCCGCCTGCAGCACCCCGGGGTAGATCCGGCACTGGTGCCCACGCTTCTCGAACCATTGGCGAGCCTTGTCGGTATCGAGCCGCGCCGGGCCAGCCGGGGCGATGATGGCGAAACGGGCGTTGCCAGGCAGTGCCTTGGGCAACAGGGGGTCAGCGGTCTCCAGGCAATTCATCGCGCCACTCCTTGCAGCTCGTCGCTTGAAACATGCAGCTCAAAAAAATGCCGATGCCGCCTTCCGGCGCGCATCGGCATATCCCGCTCAAGCCCGACTCAGAGCTTGATCTTGGCTTCGTGAGCTTGCTGGTCGGCGTGGTACGACGAGCGTACCAGAGGACCGGAGGCGACGTTCTTGAAGCCCATCTTGTAACCTTCCTCGGCGAACCAGGCGAAGGTGTCCGGGTGCACGAAGCGCTGTACTGGCAAGTGGTTGCGCGACGGCTGCAGGTACTGGCCGAGGGTGAGCATGTCGATATCGTGCTCGCGCATGCGGTGCATCACCTCGATGACCTCCTCGTCGGTCTCGCCCAGCCCCAGCATCAGGCCGGACTTGGTCGGTACGTGCGGGACCATTTGCTTGAACTTCTGCAGCAGGTCCAGCGACCAGTCGTAGTCCGAGCCCGGGCGTGCCGCCTTGTACAGGCGCGGCACTGTCTCGAGGTTGTGGTTGAATACGTCCGGCGGGGTCTGTGCGGTAATTTCCAGCGCCACGTCCATACGGCCGCGATAGTCCGGCACCAGGGTCTCAAGCTGCACGCCCGGCGACAGCGCGCGGATCTCGCGGATGCAGTCGGCGAAGTGCTGGGCACCGCCATCACGCAGGTCGTCGCGGTCCACCGAGGTGATCACCACGTACTTCAGGCGCAGGTCGGCGATGGCCACGGCAAGGTTCTTCGGCTCGTCGACATCCAGCGGCTTCGGCCGGCCGTGACCGACGTCGCAGAACGGGCAGCGGCGGGTGCAGATGTCGCCCATGATCATGAAGGTGGCGGTACCGCCAGAGAAGCACTCACCCAGGTTCGGGCAGGAAGCTTCTTCGCATACGCTGTGCAGCTTGTGCTTGCGCAGCAGTTGCTTGATGCGGTCGACTTCCGGGGAAACCGGAATGCGCACGCGGATCCAGTCGGGCTTTTTCGGCAGCTCTTCGGTGGGGATGATCTTCACCGGGATACGTGCCACCTTGTCGGCGCCACGCAGCTTCACGCCGGCTTCCACTTTCTTGGGAGCAGGGCGCGGGGTGACGTCTTGCGTCGAGATCAGGTTCGGCACGGTTTCTTGCACAGTTGTCATAATCAGTCGATTCCGCCCGTCAGGGTCGTCTGCTCAGCATAGTCGAGGTGCTTGACCAGCTGTCCGCGCAGCCTTGTCCTGACCTCAGTGAGTTCGATCGGACCTGCCAGGTCGCGCAGCTGGGTCATGGCCAGCCCCGCATACCCACAGGGGTTGATTCGGCGGAATGGCGCAAGGTCCATGTCCACGTTCAGGGCAAGGCCGTGGAACGAACGGCCATTGCGGATTCGAAGGCCAAGGGACGCGATCTTCGCGCCATCGACATAGACGCCCGGAGCGTCGGGTTTGGCCACCGCTTGCACGCCATAGCTGGCGAGCAGGTCTATGAGGGTCTGCTCGATGCGACTGACCAGCTCGCGTACGCCGATACTCAGGCGGCGCACATCCAGCAGCAGGTAGGCCACCAGCTGGCCGGGGCCATGGTAGGTGACCTGTCCGCCGCGGTCGGTCTGCACCACCGGTATCTCGCCGGGCACCAGTAGGTGTTCGGCCTTGCCGGCCTGGCCCTGGGTGAACACCGGAGGATGCTCGACCAGCCAGACTTCGTCCAGGCTGTCCGGGCCGCGCTGCTCGGTAAAGCGACGCATGGCCTCCAGCACCGGTTCATAGGGCTGCAGGCCAAGATCGCGAAAACCGAGGCAAGCGGGCATCACAGCACCATTTTCACGATGCCGGTAGCGCGCAAGGCGCTGTTGATGTCGTGCAACTGGTCCTCACCGGTGGCAACGATATGCAGTTGCACCGTGGTGTACTTGCCTTCCTTGCTCTGGCGTTCGGCCAGCGTCGAGAGGTCGACCTTGGCGTACTTGCTGAGAATTTCGATTACCGTGTCCTTGAAACCGACAACGGTGTCACCGATCACCTTGATCGGGTAATCCTCGCAGGGGAATTCGATCTTGTGCGACTTGACGTCTTCTTCGCTCATGGCGGAAACGGCCTCGTAAGCCGTGGCAGCAGCGCCCCCGCCTGGTTCACGGGGGCGTGCAAGTCACGTATCAGTTGAACAAACCGTAGAAGAACAGGCGGATGCTGTCCCACATGCGGCCGAAGAAACCTGCTTCCTCGACGCCGTCCAGGGCGATGAGGTCGGCACTGTGAACCACTTTCTCATCCAGTTTGACTTCCACTTTGCCGATGACGTCACCTTTGGCAATCGGAGCGGTCAGTTGCGGGTTCATGGTCATCGACGCCTGGAGGCGTTTCAATTGGCCTTTAGGCATGGTCATGGTCAGGTCGTTGGCCAGGCCGGCCTTGACCTGGTTGGTCGCGCCTTTCCAAACCTGGGCTTGAGTCAGCTCGGTACCCTTCTGGTAGAAGGTCTGGGTTTCAAAGAAGCGGAAACCGTAGGTCAGCAGCTTCTGGGTCTCGGCGGCGCGGGACTGCTCGCTGTTGGTGCCAAATACCACGGCGATCAGGCGCTGGCCGTCACGCACAGCCGAGGCGACCATGCAGTAGCCGGCTTCGTCGGTGTGGCCGGTCTTCAGGCCGTCGACGGTCTTGTCGCGCCACAGCAGCAGGTTGCGGTTAGGCTGCTTGATGTTGTTCCAGAAGAACTCTTTCTGCGAATAGATGGCGTAGTGCGCCGGATCTTCGTTGATGATCGCGCGCGCCAGCAGGGCCATGTCGTGGGCCGAGGAGTAGTGCTCCGGGTTCGGCAGGCCGGTGGGGTTCATGAAGTGGCTGTTGGCCATGCCCAGGTCGGTGGCGGTCTTGTTCATCATGTCGGCGAAGGCATCTTCGCTGCCGGCGATGTGCTCGGACAGGGCGACCGATGCGTCATTGCCGGACTGGATGATGATGCCGTGCAGCAGGTCGCTGACGGTCACCTGGCTGCCAACCTTGATGAACATGCGCGAACCGCCGGTGCGCCAGGCGTTCTCACTGACGGTCACCGGGTCGTTCTCGCCAATCTGGCCACGACGAATGTCCAGGGTGGCGATGTAGGCGGTCATCAGCTTGGTCAGGCTGGCTGGCGGCAGGCGCTCGTCACCGTTGTTCTCGACCAGCACGTTGCCGCTGGACGCGTCCATGAGTACGTAGGACTTGGCGGCCAGTTGCGGTGGTGCCGGCATCATCTGCTCCGCTGCGAAGGCAGCAGGCGTGATCATCAGCAGAACAGGCAGGCAAAGTCGTTTGGCAAGGTTGGTGATGTTCATCCGTCTCTCGTAAATCGCTAATGGTCTGATGTTCCGTGGGCAAGTTCATTTGCCCAGCGCCCCGTCAGTCTAGTTTTATGGCCTGTGGCCTGGCCCAGAAAGTGCGGCGTAATGCCGCTGCGGGCAAAAGCGGCATTGTACATACCTACGACCGGCAATTCATGAACAAACCGACAGGTCGGTGTGCTGATTCATTGCGGGGCATACCCGCTCCCACGCCGTTCGGACCACCTGGCATGGGCGCGGGTTCGCTGCGCGATGCCGCTCAGTCAGTCACGACTTTCGCCTGGCCTAGATTGGCCAGGCGAATGCTGTCCTGTGCCTGCTGGATCTCGCCCTGGCTGTTGATCGGCCCCAGGCGCACTCGATGCAGGGTCTGCTGGTTACGCACCACGGAGCTGATGAATACTGGTGCGCTGACCATGGTGCTCAGCTTCGAGCGGAGCAATTCAGCGGCGTCCGGGTTGGCGAACGCGCCCACTTGCAAGATGCTGCCGCCGCTGGCATTCGGCACATTGTTTCCGCCCACCTGCACCGGCACCACGGGCGCCGCGTGTTGCTGCGGCGGCGGGGTCCACTGCTCGACACGCCCGGTGCTGGCGGGAATCGGCTGGGCCTGAGCGACCTGCGGCTCCTTGAGCACCATCGGCGGCTGCTGGCCACGCTGGGCCCACCATTGTTGCGGGTCGATGCCCTCGACGCGCACGTGGGCGGTGCCGATCTCGGCATAGCCAAGCTTCTTCGCCGCCGCGTAGGACAGATCGATGATCCGGTCGGAGTAGAACGGACCACGGTCGTTGACTCGCAGAATCACACTACGCCCGTTGGCCAGGTTGGTCACCCGCACGTAGGCCGGCAGCGGCAGGGTCTTGTGCGCCGCGCTCATGCCGTAGAGGTCATAGAGCTCGCCGTTGGCAGTGTTCTGGCCATGGAACTTGGTGCCATACCACGACGCGGTACCCTCGGCGCGGTAGTTGCGCGAGTCCTGCATCGGGTAGTAGGTCTTGCCCAGCACCGTATACGGGTTGGCCTTGTAGTTGCCGGTGTGCACGGTCGGCGTGGCGTCGGGGATCTTGTTGACGTCCACGTCCCACCAGGGCGCGCCATCCTTGTGGGCACGGTTGATGTCCAGGCCCGGTTGCGCACGCACGGTGTTGCCGCTCTGCGGGGTGGAGGGCCGGCTCGACGAGCAACTGGCCAGCACCAGGCCGACGGCGACGCAGGTCAGCAGTTTTGCGGTATTTACAGTGAAGATTTCGCGCATTTACTTGACGCCCCGTGCCAGAACCAGCTGTTCCGAAAGCTGATGCACCGCCATGGCATACATCACGCTGCGGTTGTAGCGAGTGATCGCGTAGAAATTCTTCAGGCCCATCCAATACTCAGGGCCGTATTCACCTTCCAGGCGGAAGGCGGTGACCGGCAGATCATCGCGCAGCGCATCATGACTCGACCAGCCCAGCGCCCGCAACTGCGCGACCGTCTTCACCGGCTCGATGCCGCTGGTCAGGCCTTCGTCGGCGCGCTCGCCACGCACGGTGGCACGGCTGACCACAGGCTCCCCGGCCACCCAGCCGTGGCGCTTGAAGTAGCTGGCGACACTGCCGATGGCATCGTCCGGGTTGTTCCAGATATTGATGTGCCCGTCGCCGTCGAAGTCCACGGCATAGGCTCGGAAGCTGCTCGGCATGAACTGCGGCAGGCCCATGGCGCCGGCGTAGGAGCCCTTGAGCGTGAGCGGGTCAAGTTGCTCTTCGCGGGCCAGCAGAAGGAATTCGCGCAGCTCCTTGCGGAAGAATTCGGCGCGTGGCGGGTAATCGAAGCCCAGCGTGGACAGCGCGTCGATGACGCGATAGTTGCCGGTATTGCGGCCGAAGAAGGTTTCCACCCCGATGATCGAGACAATCACCTGCGCCGGCACGCCGTATTCCTGCTCGGCGCGGGCCAGCACGGCCTCGTGCTGGCGCCAGAAGTCCACGCCACGGGCGATGCGCGCATCGGTAATGAACATCGGGCGGTATTCCTTCCACGGCTTGACCCGTTCGGCCGGCCGCGAGATCGCGTCGAGGATCGCCTGCTTGCGCTGCACCTCACGGAACACATCCATCAGTTGCTCGCCGGCAAAGCCGTAGTCGCGAGTCATCTCGCCAACGAACTCGGCCACTTGTGGCGAACCATCATAGTCACCGGCATTGGCCTGCTGGACTGCGCCGAGCAGACCCAACGCGCCGAACCACGGCGCCAGGCGGGCAGCCCAGCCACGCACTGCTTGCATGAAATTCTTCACCTTTTTCAAACCTGTGCGATCCATTTGCGGTGCGTATGGATCGACATCAGAACGCCAAACGCTGACAGCAGCGTCACCAACGAAGTTCCGCCATAGCTGATAAAGGGCAGCGGCACGCCCACCACGGGCAGAAGGCCGCTGACCATACCGATATTGACGAACACATAAACAAAGAAGGTCATGGTCAGGCTGCCCGCGAGCAGCTTGCCGAACAGGGTTTGGGCCTGGGCGGTGATCATCAGCCCGCGGCCGATCAACAGGATGTAGATCAGCAGCAGCAGGCAGATGCCAACCAGGCCGAACTCCTCGCCGAGCACGGCGATGATAAAGTCGGTGTGGCTCTCGGGCAGGAAGTCCAGGTGCGACTGGGTGCCCAGCAGCCAGCCCTTGCCGAACACGCCGCCCGAACCGATGGCCGCCTTCGACTGGATGATGTTCCAGCCGGTGCCCAGCGGGTCGCTTTCCGGATCGAGGAAGGTCAGCACGCGCTGTTTCTGGTAGTCATGCATGACGAAGAACCACATTGCCACCGCCACCGGCACCGCCGCCGCGATCACGCTGACGATCCAGCGCCAGCGCAGCCCGCCCATGAACAGGACGAAGGCGCCGGAGGCGAGGATCAGCAGCGCCGTGCCCAGGTCGGGCTGACGCACGATGAGGATGAATGGCACGCCGATCAGGATCAGGCTGATCGCCACATGCTTGAGGTGCGGCGGCAAGGTGCGCTTGGACAGGTACCAGGCGATGGTCGCCGGCATGATGATCTTCATGAATTCCGAGGGCTGGAAGCGGATCACCCCGGGAATGTTGATCCACCGCGTGGCGCCCATGGCGTTGTGGCCCATGACGTCAACCACGATCAACAGGAATACCCCGGCCAGGTACGCCAGCGGCACCCAACGCGCCATGAAGCGCGGCTCGAGTTGGGCGATGATGAACATCGACACCAGGCCGATGCCGAATGAGCTGGCCTGCTTCATCAGCAGGTCCCAGTTCTTGCCGCTGGCCGAATACAGCACGAACAGGCTGCCGGCGGCGAGCGTCAGCAGGATAAGCAGCAAGGGACCGTCGATATGGATGCGCTGCAGGAAGCTGGCGCGCCTGCGCATCACGTCCTCGCTGGAGAGCATGCGGTCGAAGTTGTTCTTCACGGGGCCGATTCCTGGGCGACTGTGGCGGGGGCGAACTCGGGCTTGAGCCGGCCATTCTCGTCAAGCAGCCAGGCATCCATGACCTGACGTACCACGGGGGCAGCGACGCCGGATCCGGACTCGCCGTTCTCGACCATCACCGAGACCACGATCCTGGGGGCGTCGGCCGGGGCGAAGGCGACAAACAGGGCGTGGTCGCGGTGGCGTTCCTGGAGTTTGTTGCGGTCGTACTTCTCGCCTTGCTTGATCGCCACTACCTGGGCGGTACCGCTCTTGCCAGCGATGCGGTACTGAGAGCCGATTGCGGCCTTGCGGGCGGTGCCGCGGGCGCCGTGCATCACCTGCTCCATGCCATGGGTGACCCGGGCCCAGTCGGACTTGTCGCGCAGTACGATGTTTTCCATGGGGTTCTCGTCCACCGGCGGTTGGCCTTCGATGGTCTTGGCCAGGTGCGGGCGGTTCCACACGCCCTTGTTGGCGATCAGCGCGGTGGCCTGGGCCAACTGCAGCGGTGTGGTCTGCATATAGCCCTGGCCGATGCCGAGGATCAGCGTTTCGCCGGGGAACCAGGCCTGGCGGCGGGTCGCGCGTTTCCACTCACGAGACGGCATCAAGCCGGGCGACTCCTCGAACATGTCCAGGGCGACCTTCTGCCCGATACCAAACTTGTTCATATAGCTGGACAGCCGATCGATGCCCATTTTGTGTGCAAGATCGTAGAAATATGTGTCATTTGACCGCATGATCGCCACATCCAGGTCAACCCAGCCATCGCCGGTACGGTTCCAGTTGCGGTATTTGTGATCGTAGTTGGGCAGTTGGTAGTAACCCGGGTCGAACACCCGGCTGCCCGCCGTCACCACGCCACTGTCGAGCCCGGCGATCGCCACCGCCGGCTTGATGGTCGAGCCCGGCGGGTAGAGGCCGCGCAGCACGCGGTTGAACAGCGGCCGGTCGATCGAGTCGCGCAGTTCGGCGTAGGCCTTGAAACCGATGCCGGTAACGAACAGGTTGGGGTCGAAACTCGGCTGGCTGACCATCGCCAACACTTCGCCGGTGCGCGGATCGAGGGCGACGATGGCGCCACGGCGCCCGCCCAACGCCTGCTCGGCGGCCTCCTGCAGCTTGATGTCGAGGCTCAGGACAATATCCTTGCCCGGCTTCGGATCGGTGCGTTTGAGCACCCGCAGCACCCGGCCCCGAGCGTTGGTCTCGACTTCCTCGTAGCCCACCTGGCCATGCAGTTCGTCTTCGTAGAAGCGCTCGATGCCGGTCTTGCCGATATGGTGGGTGCCGCTGTAGTTCACCGGGTCGAGGGTCTTGAGTTCCTTCTCGTTGATTCGCCCGACATAGCCCACCGAATGGGCGAAGTGCGCGCCCTGGGGATAGTGACGAACCAACTGCGCCGCCACCTCTACCCCAGGCAGGCGGAACTGGTTGACCGCGATGCGGGCGATCTGCTCTTCATTGAGCTCGAACAGGATCGGCACCGGCTCGAACGGCCTGCGCCCCTGCTTCATGCGCTTCTCGAACAGGGCACGGTCGTCAGGGGTGAGCTCGAGCACCTCGACGATCACGTCCAGCACATCCTGCCATTTGCCCGCGTTGCCAGCGCGTTCGCGGGTCATCACCAGGCTGAAGCTGGGGCGGTTGTCGGCCACCACCACGCCGTTGCGGTCGAAGATCAGCCCGCGTGTCGGCGGGATCGGCTGCACATGCACCCGGTTGTTCTCCGACAGCGTCGAGTGATAGTCGTACTGGATGACCTGCAGGTAATACAGCCGGGCGATCAATACGCAGACGAGCAGCACCACCGCCACGGCGCCCACGACGACGCGGTTGCGCACCAGGCGGGCGTCTTTCTCGTGGTCCTTGAGGCGGATCTGCTGCGGCATCGGACAGGCTTACAGGTTCATTTGTGGTAGGGATGCCCGGACAACACGGTCCAGGCGCGGTAGATCTGCTCGCCGATGAGTATCCTTACCAACGGGTGCGGCAATGTCAGCGGCGACAACGACCAGCGCTGCTCGCTGCGTGCGCAGACTTCCGGCGCCAGCCCTTCCGGGCCGCCCACCATCAGGTTGACCGTACGCGCATCCAGGCGCCAACGGTCCAGCTCGCCCGCCAGTTGCTCGGTACTCCAGGGCTTGCCATGGACCTCGAGGGTGACGATGCGTTCCCCGGGCTGCACCTTGCTCAGCATCGCCTCGCCCTCCTGACGGATCAGGCGGGCGACGTCGGCGTTCTTGCCGCGGGTGTTCAGCGGGATTTCCACCAGCTCCAGCGCAAGCTCCGGGGGCAGGCGCTTGGCATATTCATGCCAGCCTTCCTCGACCCACTTGGGCATGCGCGAGCCGACCGCGATCAGGCGCAGACGCACGACGCTTCCTTATTCCCGGTCCTTGAGCTTGTCGGAGTACTCGTGAGCGTGCTCCGGGCTGTGGTGCTTGCCGTCGTTGGCGCGGCTCTGCTCGGCGCCCAGCCACAGGCGTTCCAGGTCGTAGAACTGGCGGGCGGCGGCGGTCATCATGTGCACGATGACGTCGTTCAGGTCCAGCAGCACCCAGTCGCTGTCGCCCTTGCCTTCTTCGCCCAATGGCTGTGCGCCCTTGGCCTTGACCGCTTCACGGACCTTTTCCAGCATCGCGTTGATCTGGCGGTTGGAAGTACCGGTGGCGATGATCATGTAGTCGGTCAGGCTGTGCTTTTCACGCACGTCGATGACCTGGATGTCCTGGGCCTTGACGTCTTCCAGCGCGGCCTTGGTCAGTTCGACCAGTTCTTCGCCGCTGATGCCGTTGATTT
Organism: Pseudomonas soli; assembly: GCF_021283165.2. Classification (NCBI taxonomy): domain Bacteria; kingdom Pseudomonadati; phylum Pseudomonadota; class Gammaproteobacteria; order Pseudomonadales; family Pseudomonadaceae; genus Pseudomonas; species Pseudomonas soli. The sequence goes on along the minus strand of NZ_CP128543.1, from coordinate 618,689 downwards.
TCTGCTTGGTCATATAAAACTCGTTCAACTCATTGATTGAGGCGCCCATGGGCGCCGTCAGTTGGACGCACGATACAGGTCGTGCGCCTCGATATAGGCCAGTACTGCGTCCGGCACCAGAAACCGCACCGACTTGCCGCTGGCCAGCAGCTGTCGGATCTGCGTGGCGGACACCGCGAGCGGGGTCTGCCAGACGAACGAAATGTGCCCCGCCGGGCCGGACATGGCGGTGGGATCGCTCTCCGAGCGCGCCGCCAGCAGGTTGCGCAGCTCGTCAGGGGGTTCGACATCGGCATCCGGGCGTTGCAGCACCAGGATGTGACAGTGTTGCAGCAGCTCTTCCCAGCGATGCCAGCTGGGCAGGCCGCAGAATGCGTCCCAGCCCAGCACCAGGAACAACTGGTCGTGCGCGTTCAGTTCGCCGCGGATCGACTCCAGCGTGTCGATGGTGTACGACGGTTTGTCGCGGGCCAGCTCGCGGGCATCCACGCTCAGGCGCTCGACGCCCTGCACGGCGCCGCGCACCATGGCCAGGCGATCCTGCGCAGCCACCAGCGGAGTGTCGCGGTGCGGCGGCCGGGCGTTGGGCAGCAGGCGCAGTTCGTCCAGGCACATGAATTCGGCCACTTCCAGCGCACTGCGCAGGTGACCGATATGCACCGGGTCGAAGGTGCCGCCGAGAATGCCGACGCGCCGGACTGCGACAGGGTTGCTCAACTCAGCACGGCTCCTGGCCGCGCAGCTGGCCATCGCCGATCACCACGTACTTCTCGCAGGTCAGGCCTTCCAGGCCGACCGGGCCGCGGGCATGCAGCTTGTCGGTGGAGATACCGATTTCCGCGCCCAGACCGTATTCAAAGCCGTCGGCGAAGCAGGTCGGGGTGTTGAGCATGACCGACGCCGAGTCGACCTCGGCCATGAAGCGCCGGGCCTGGCCCTGGTGCTCGGTGATGATCGAATCGGTGTGGTGCGAGCCATAGTGGTTGATGTGCTCGATGGCCTGTTCCAGGCCGTCGACCACGCGAATCGACAGGATCGCGTCGAGGTATTCGGTGTGCCAGTCGTCTTCGCTGGCCGGCTTGGCGTCGATGAACGCCCGGGTGCGCTCGCAACCGCGCAGTTCGACGCCCTTGTCCTGGAAACGGCGGGCCATTTCCGGCAGGAAGCGCTCGGCCACCGACTGGTCCACCAGCAGCGTCTCCATGGCGCCGCAGATACCGTAACGGTAGGTCTTGGCATTGAAGGCAACGCGCCAGGCCTTGTCCAGGTCGGCGTGGGCATCGACGAAGATGTGGCAGATACCGTCCAGGTGCTTGATCACCGGTACACGGGCATCGCGGCTGATGCGTTCGATCAGGCCGCGGCCGCCACGGGGCACGATGACATCGACGAATTCCGGCATGCTGATCAGCGCGCCCACGGCTTCACGGTCGGTGGTCTCGACCACCTGCACCACTGCCGGCGGCAGGCCGGCCTCGGCCAGGCCGCGCTGGATGCAGGTGGCGATGGCACGGTTGGAATGGATGGCTTCGGAGCCGCCGCGCAGGATGGTGGCGTTCCCCGACTTCAGGCACAGGCTTGCGGCGTCGATGGTCACGTTGGGGCGCGACTCGTAGATGATGCCGATCACCCCCAGCGGCACGCGCATCTTGCCGACCTGGATCCCCGACGGGCGGTGGCTCATGTCGCGGATGGCGCCGACCGGGTCCGGCAGGCTGGCCACCTGGCGCAAGCCAGTGATCATGCCGTCGATGCGTGCCGGGGTCAGCGCCAGGCGCTCGAGCAGCGCGGGTTCCAGGCCGTTCTTGCGGCCATTGGCCAGGTCCTGTTCGTTGGCTGCGGTGAGCGCGTCGCGGGCCGCGTCGAGAGCGTCGGCGGCGGCCTGCAGGGCGCGGTTCTTCTGCGCGGCGCTGGCACGGCCGATCACCCGCGAGGCCTCACGGGCGGCGCGACCCAGGCGGGTCATGTAGTCAAGAACGGACTCGGTCATGGGTTCGGTGTCTTGGCAAAGGGGAAATCGGCTGATTATAACTGGAGCGCTCGGGTACGCCCAGCGGCGGGTGGCGGATGGTAGAAAATGGCTGCCGCCAATACGTAGGAAAGATGTAACCACCCGTATCGAAACACACCTCAGCGTCATCGCGGTGCAAACCCGCTCCCACGCCCTACGGGGCATGCAGCCATTTCCGTGGGAGCGGGCTTGCCCCGCGACAGCGTCAACTTGATTCAGCCTCGATTAAGCCATTCATTGCTATCATCCCCGCCTTCACAGCCACGAACCGCCCGTATGTCCGCCCCAGCCCCCTGCCCGGCCCGCGCCCTGCCCGACAGTTTCTTCGATCGCGATGCGCAGACCCTCGCCCGCGACCTGCTGGGCAAGGTCATCCGTCACCGCCAGGGCGACCTATGGCTGGCGGCGCGCATCATCGAAACCGAGGCCTACTACCTCACCGACAAGGGCAGCCATGCGTCCCTGGGTTTCACCGAGAAGCGCAAGGCGCTGTTCCTCGGTGGCGGGCATATCTACATGTACTACGCCCGCGGCGGCGACTCACTGAACTTCAGCGCCCAGGGCCCGGGCAACGCGGTGCTGATCAAGTCCGCCTACCCCTGGATCGACACCATCTCTGATGCCAACAGCCTGGCCCGGATGCAACTGAACAACCCCGACGCCAGCGGCAACCTGCGCCCGCCCGAACGCCTGTGCAACGGCCAGACCCTGCTGTGCCGCGCCATGGGCCTGAAGGTGCCGCACTGGGATGCCCGGCGTTTCGACCCCGAGCGCCTGTACGTCGAGGATTGCGGCATCGCGGTCCCCCGGGTGATCCAGACCACCCGCCTGGGCATACCCCATGGCCGCGACGAACATTTGCCCTACCGCTTCGTCGATGCCGATTACGCCCGCCACTGCACCCGAAACCCGCTGCGACGCGGCCAGGTCGAAGGGCAAGACTTCTTCATGCTTGAACAAGGAAACTGAACCATGGGCCAATGGCTGGACAGCCTGACCACCTGGCTTGGCGCCAACCCTCAGTGGCTGGGCCTGGCAATCTTCCTCGTGGCCTGCGTCGAATGCCTGGCCATCGCCGGTATCATCGTGCCCGGCACCGTACTGTTGTTCGCGGTCGCCGTGCTGGCTGGCAGCGGCACCTTCAGCCTGGGCGAAACCCTATTGCTGGGTTTCCTCGGCGGCATGCTCGGCGACGCGATCTCCTACGCCATCGGCAAGTACTTCCACCAGAACATCCGCCGCCTGCCGTTGCTGCGCAGCCACCCGGAGTGGATCGGCAGCGCCGAGGCGTACTTCCAGCGCTATGGTATAGCAAGCCTGCTGGTTGGCCGCTTCATCGGCCCGCTGCGGCCCATGCTGCCGATGGTCGCCGGCATGTTCGACATGCCCCTGCCGCGCTTCATCGCCGTTAGCCTGGTGGCCGGCGCCGGCTGGTCGGTGGCCTACCTGCTGCCCGGCTGGGCCACCGGCGCGGCGATGCGCCTGCCACTGCCGGAAGGCTTCTGGCTGGACGCGGGGATTGTCATGGGCACCCTGGCGGTGCTGATCGGCCTGAGCCTGAGCACCAGCATCCGCGATCAGCGTCACGGCACCCGCCTGATCGCTGCCCTGAGCGGCCTGGCGGTAGCCGCGCTGTTCATCGGCTGGCGCTACTTGAGCGAATTCGACCAGGGCGTCATGACCCTGGTCCAGGAGCACCGCAGCCAGGCCATCGACGGCGCCGTGGTGGTGATCACCCGCCTGGGCGACTTCCGCACCCAGTTCTTCCTCGGCGGCTTGCTCACGGGCCTGCTGCTGCTGGCCCGGCAATGGCGCCATGCGCTGTTCGCCGGCGCGACGCTGATCGGCACAGCCCTGGCCAACGGCACGCTGAAATGGTTGTTCGCCCGCGCCCGCCCCGAGGTGCTGACCGACCCGCTGACCAGCTACAGCATGCCCAGCGGGCATAGCTCGGCATCGTTCGCCTTCTTCCTGGTGCTGGCGGTGCTGGCCGGGCGTGGCCAGCCGCCGCGCATGCGCCTGACCTGGGTGCTGCTGGGATGCATTCCGGCCCTGGCCATCGCGCTGTCGCGGGTATACCTGGGCGCGCACTGGCCGACCGATATCCTCGCCGGCGCGCTGCTGGCATGCTGCGTGTGCGCGCTGAGCCTGACCCTGGTGCAATATCGCCAGCCACTCACCGCGCTGCCGCAGCGGGTATGGTGGCTGGTATTGCCAGCGTGCATCGCGTTGCTGACATTCTTTGCCCTGCACGCGCTGCCCAAGGCGTTGCTGCGCTACCAATACTGACGGCCATCACTGGGCAACCCGCTCCATCGGAGCGGGCCTGGATGGTTCAGGCGAACAACTCGCCCTGGATCCGCTCCAGCAATGCCTGGATCGCTTCCAGCCTCAACTGCGGCGAGTCGATGGCCAGCAGGTCGAGCTTGTCCTCTTCCACGAACGGCAACAGGTAGGCCAACTGGTTGGCCAACGCCTGTCGCCCGTCGACATCCCGCGGCATGTCCAGCGCCTCGACCATCGGGTGCTCGCCCAGGGCCAGCAGCAGCGCCAGCAGGTCATCGTCCTGCTCCTGCAGCGGTCCGTCCGCCAGCTCCGACAGCCACTGCACCTCGCCGATCATCAACTGGTCCTTCTGCACCTCGGTACTCTCGACACGAAAACGCCGCACGCCTTCGACGCGAATACCCAGCAGGCCGTTGTCCTGCTGCACGAAGTCGCGGATCAGTGCCTCACAGCCGACCGACGCCACTACCGGCGCCGCCTTGCCCACCTGCTCGCCTTCCAGGATGCATACCACGCCGAAGCCTTCACCCTGCTTCATGCAACGGCCGATCATGTCCAGGTAGCGCGCCTCGAAGATCTGCAGATCGAGCAGGCAACCGGGGAACAGCACGGTATTGAGGGGAAACAGCGGTAATGTCATCTCGATTCCTCAAGCCACCAGGCTGACCGCCAACGGCAGGAACACCGCCGTGGCCACCCCCATAAGGCTCATCGCCAGCGCGGCGAAGGCGCCGCATTCGTCACTTTCCTGCAAGGCCACCGACGTGCCCACCGCGTGAGCGGTGACGCCCAGCGCCATGCCCCGGGCCTCGGGGCTGAGTACGCCGAAGCGGCTCAGCAGCGCCGGGCCGAAGATCGCGCCGATCACCCCGGTGATCAGCACGAACACCGCAGCGAGGGCCGCCACACCACCAATCTGCTCGGCCACCAGCATGGCGATCGGCGAGGTGACCGACTTCGGCGCCATGGTCATCAGGATCATGTGCTCGGCGCCAAACCACCAGCCCAGCGCCAGGCATGCCACGGTGGCGAACAGGCCTCCGACTACCAGCGTAGTAAATGTCGGCCAGAACAGCTGACGGATCCGCCGCAGGTTCAGGTAGAGCGGCACCGCCAGGGCCACGGTGGCGGGGCCCAGGAGGATGTTCATGATCTCGGTGCTCTTGCGGTACTCGGCGTAGTCGATGCCGCAGACAAGCAGGATGCCGATCACCACCAGCATCGACACCAGCACCGGTTGCAGGAAGATCCAGCGGGTTTTTTCATACCCTGCCAGCACCAGCTGGTAGGCGGCCAGCGTGATGCCGATACCGAACAGGGGATGGTGGATGACCGCGTCGAGCGCGCCGTGCCAATCGAGGGTCATGGCTGCTCCTCTTGCTTGCCCTGGCGGTGGATCAGTCTCTGCATCAGCACCCCCACGAACACCAGGGTCGCCAGGCAAGAGATCAACAGCGCCCCGACGATCGCCCAGAAGTCGGCGGCGATGTCCCTGGCATAGACCATCACCCCCACCGCCGGCGGCACCAGCAGCAGCGGCAGGTAGCGCAGCAGGCTGCCGGCGGCCTCGTTGAGCGGCTGGCCGACTTCGCCACGAACCATCAGGAACACCAGCAGCAGCAACAGGCCGATGATGGGCCCGGGCAGGATGTGCAGGAACAAATGGTTGATCGCCGTTCCCAGCAACTGGAACAGCACCAGCCAGGTCAGACCACGCAACAGCATAGGGACCTCCGTCAGAACATGGCGGTCATTATAAGCACGCTAAGCAATTGCCTATAAGGCGATATTCGGCGAAAAGCGGGCAACTTGACTGAAACGGTGCTGCGTGCTGATCTTGAACATTCGTACCAAATGACAATCTGGAGATGTCGCGATGCCCTATGTACCCGTTACAGAGCTTTCGCAGTACGTTGGCAAGGAGCTGGGCCGTTCCCAATGGCTGAAGATCGACCAAGAACGCATCAACCTGTTCGCCGAAGCCACCGGCGATTTCCAGTTCATCCATGTCGATCCTGTGAAAGCGGCCAAGACCCCGTTCGGCAGCACTATCGCCCATGGTTTCCTTACCCTGTCGCTGATCCCCAAGTTGATGGAGGACATCCTCGTGCTGCCCGAGGGGTTGAAGATGGTGGTCAACTATGGCCTGGACAGCGTGCGCTTCATCCAGCCGGTGAAGGTCGACAGCCAGGTACGACTCAAGGTCGACTTGACCGACGCCACCGAGAAAAAGCCCGGGCAATGGCTGCTCAAGGCCACGGTAACCCTTGAAATCGAAGGCGAAGAGAAACCGGCCTACATAGCCGAACCACTGTCACTCTGCTTCGTCTGACCACCACGCCGCGCCTGGAGCAGACGCACGGGGCGCGCAGCGCCCCAATTCACGGCCTGGCGTATTCTGCGGCATACTCGGCGCATCGTTTTCCGCGGAAGCCGCCATGCGCCCCCTGCTCCCCCTGACCCTGATCCTGCTGCTCGCCGCCTGTGGCGAAGGCGAATCCCTGTCTCCGCCGGACGCGCGCCTGCCCGATGGCGGCCGCTACCGTGGCCAGGTGGTGAATGGCCTGCTACAGGGCGAGGGGCGCATCGACTATCCCAACGGCAGCTGGTACGCCGGCAGCTTCAAGGATGGCCAATGGCACGGCCAGGGTGAGTGGCATGGCAGCAACGGCGAGGTCTACCGTGGCCAGTTCAGTGAAGGCCTGTTCCAGGGCCTGGGTGACCTGACCACGCCCGGCAGCCACTACGCCGGCACCTTCAAGCATGGCCGCCGCGATGGCGAAGGCACCCTCAAGCAAAACGACCAGACCTACCGCGGCCAGTTCAAGGACGACCAGTACGATGGCGCGGGGCAACTGGAACTGGCTGACGGCAGCCGTTACCAGGGCCTGTTCGCCAAGGGCAAACCGAACGGTGCCGGGGTGCGCAGCGATGCCAGCGGCAACCAGTTCAGCGGGCACTTCATCGATGGCCAGCTACAGGGAGCCGGCACCTACGACAGCGCCGACGGCGAACAGTACATCGGCGAGTTCAAGGACAATCGCCTCGAGGGCCGTGGCCGCTACGAGAGCGCCGACGGCGACGTCTGGATCGGCGACTTCAAGGACGGATCGCTGGCCGGCCAGGGCGAACTGCTGGGTAGCGATGGCAGCCGCTACAAGGGCGGTTTCCGTGACTGGCGCTTCGCTGGCACCGGCACCTTGCAACTGGCTGACGGTAGCCAGTATATCGGCGGTTTCGCCGACGATGCCTACCACGGGCGTGGCAAGCTGACCCACCCGGACGGTCGCAGCGAAGCCGGTACCTGGGTCAACGGCGTGCGCGTGCGCGACGCCCAGGGCAAGCTTTTGCCCGACCCGCTCGACCTGGCCCTGCTCAACCAGGGCAAACTGCTGGCCGATGCGCTGGCCAAGGTGCCTGCGTCGGTCCCACCCGTGCAGTTGTACAGCCTTGTGGTGGCCGGCGACGGCCAGCAAAGTGTGTTCCTGCGTGAGGCCGACTATGTCAGCAATATGCTCAAGGTGCGTTTCGGCGCCCTCGGCCAGATCACCTTGGTCAACCATCGCGATCATCTGGCCGACCGGCCCATGGCCACCCGTGAGAGCATCACCCGCGCTGCCCGCACCTTGGCCGAGCGCAGCGGCCCCGAGGACCTGGTGTTCATCTACCTGACCAGCCATGGCAGCCACGACCACCAACTGGTGCTCGACCAACCACGCCTGCAACTGGCCGACCTCTCCGCCGACGAGCTGGCCAGCGCCCTCGCCCCGCTGAAGGACCGCGACAAGGTGATCGTCATCTCCGCCTGCTATTCCGGTGGCTACATCGCCCCGCTCAAGGACGACCGCACCCTGGTCATGACCGCCGCCCGGCCAGACCGGGTGTCATTCGGCTGTTCGGAAGAAGCCGACTTCACCTACTTCGGCGACGCCCTTTTCGCCCAAGCGTTGAACCAGACCGACGATCTGAAACAGGCGTTTGAACTGGCGCGGCAAAGCGTTGCCGAACGAGAACGAAGGGAAGGTTTCGAAGCCTCTGAGCCGCAGCTCTGGGCGCCGCCGGCGGTAATCAGCCATTGGCAGCGCCTGCGCCGCCAACAAGCCGAGCAAGCCTTGCGCAATGAAGCCCAGCCAGCTTCGGAGGAACAGGCAAAAACACCTGGCGCCCACTAAGCTGTGTAGTAACGAGGGAGAAACACCATGTACCTGACGCCTCAGCATGTCCTGCTTGCCGGTGCCACGGGTCTGACAGGAGAACACCTGCTCGACCGCCTGCTCAACGAGCCCACTATCAGCCGCGTGCTGGCGCCAACGCGCCGCCCGCTGGCCGAGCATCCGCACCTGGAAAACCCAGTGGGTGACCCGGCCATGTTTCTCCCGCAACTGGCTGGCCGTGTCGACATAGCGTTCTGCTGCCTGGGTACCACCCTCAAGCAGGCCGGATCTGAAACGGCCTTCCGCGCCGTGGACCTGGATATGGTCGTGGCCTTCAGCAAGCGCGCCAGGGAGATGGGCGCCCGCCATCTACTGGTGATCAGCGCGCTCGGCGCCGATCCGAAGTCTTCGATCTTCTACAACCGGGTCAAGGGCGAGATGGAGGAAGCGCTAAAGCAGCAGGATTGGCCGCAATTGACCATCGTGCGGCCTTCGCTATTGCTGGGCGAGCGGATCCAGCCACGGCTGGGTGAGCGCATGGCCGCACCCTTCGCCCGCCTGATACCGGGCAAGTACCGCGGCATCGAGGCCTGCACCCTGGCCCGGGCGCTGTGGCGGCTGGCGTTGGAGGAGGAGGATGGAATTCGCGTGGTCGAGTCGGACGAGCTGCGCAAGCTAGGCAAGAAGTAAGGCATCAAGCCCATCGCGGGGCAAGCCCGCTCCCACGCTACGGGCTATCGCTCAAGGACGTGGGAGCGGCGGTTCGCCGCTGCGACTTGCCCCGCGATGCTGTTACAACCCACCGGTAGCGTTGAACCCCACCCCCGCCGCCGTCAATAACGACAACGGCAGCAGCAGCGTATCGAGCAACGCGCTCCCAGGAAGGTCCAGCCCCGGATAGGCCGGCGCCTCGGCCCCGAACCGATCTTCTGGACAGCACCCACCATTGATCACGTACAGGTCAAGCCGTGTCCCGGCATACACCACCGGTGCCCCGGGCTTGTTGGCATCCAACGTGCGGACCGTGGCGCAGCCACCGAGCTGGGCCAACACCAGCAGCCCCAGCACAAACCGCCTCAATCATCGACCCCATGATGATGCTCGCCCCAGCGCGGCAGCATGTCCTGCGGGATATTCAGCAGGTTCAGGATGCGTGCCACGACGAAGTCGACCAGGTCGTCGATGGTCTGCGGCTGGTGGTAAAAGCCCGGTGCCGCCGGCAGGATCACCGCGCCCATCTGCGACAGCTTGAGCATGTTCTCCAGGTGGATGGTCGAGAATGGCGCCTCCCGCGGAACCAGGATCAACTGACGACGCTCCTTGAGGGTCACGTCGGCCGCCCGCTCGATCAGGTTGTTGCAGGCACCGGTGGCAATCGCCGACAGGGTGCCGGTGGAACACGGCACCACCACCATCGCCGCCGGCGCGCCGGAGCCCGAGGCCACCGGCGACATCCAGTCCTCCTTGCCATACACGCGGATCTGCCCGTCGGCCGCGCCGGTGTACTCGGTCAGGAACGCCTGCATGGCCTGGGGCTTGGCTGGCAACACCACGTCGGTCTCTGTAGCCATTACCAGTTGCGCGGCCTTGGAGATGAGGAAATGCACCTCGCGGTCTTCGCGCACCAGGCAATCGAGCAGGCGCAGGCCATACTGCGCCCCGGAGGCGCCGGTCATGGCCAGGGTGATGCGTTCCGGCCCGCTCACTTCAGCGCCTCGGCCAGCTTGCCGTGCAGGCCGCCGAAGCCGCCGTTGCTCATGATCACCACATGGGTACCCGGGCGGGCCTGGCCCTTGATCCGTTCGATGATCGCCTCGAGGCTGTCGGCGACCACACTCGGTACCTTGCACTGCGCGGCGGTGCCGGCCAGATCCCAGCCCAGGTTGGGCGGCGCGTACCAGATGACCTGGTCGGCGTCGTTGACGCTTTCCGGCAGGCCGTCGCGGTGCGCGCCCAGCTTCATGGAGTTGGAGCGCGGCTCGATCACCGCGATCACCGGCGCCTCGCCTACGCGCTTGCGCAGGCCATCGAGGGTAGTGGCGATGGCGGTCGGGTGGTGGGCGAAGTCGTCATAGATGGTCACGCCCTGAACCTCGGCAACCAGTTCCATGCGGCGTTTGACGCTCTTGAAGGCGCTCAGGCCTTCGATACCCATGGCCGGCGCCACGCCGACATGGCGGGCGGCAGCCAGGGTGGCCAGGGCATTGGCGACGTTGTGTTGGCCGGTCAGCGCCCAATCCACCACTCCTTGCGCCTGACCTTCGAACAGCACTTCGAAGCGCGAGCCATCGGCGCTGAGCAGGCGCGCCTGCCACTGGCCACCCTCGCCCGTGGTCTGCACCGGGGTCCAGCAGCCCATGCCGATGACGCGCTCCAGCGCCTGCTCGGTGGTCGGGTGAATGACCAGGCCCTCACTGGGAATGGTGCGAACCAAGTGGTGGAACTGCCGCTCGATGGACGCAAGGTCGGGGAAGATGTCCGCGTGATCGAACTCGAGATTGTTGAGGATCGCAGTACGCGGATGGTAGTGCACGAACTTGGAGCGCTTGTCGAAGAAAGCGCTGTCGTATTCGTCGGCTTCTACCACGAAGAACGGCGTATCGCCCAGGCGCGCCGACACCGAGAAGTTCTGCGGCACGCCGCCGATCAGGAAGCCCGGGCTCATGCCGGCGTGTTCCAGCACCCAGGCCAGCATGCTGCTGGTAGTGGTCTTGCCATGGGTACCGGCCACGGCCAGTACCCAGCGGCCCTGCAGCACATGGTCGGCCAGCCACTGCGGGCCCGATACGTACGCCAGGCCCTTGTTCAGCACATACTCCACCGCCGGGTTGCCCCGCGACATGGCGTTGCCGATCACCACCAGATCCGGTGCCGGCTCCAGCTGGGCCGGGTCGTAGCCTTGGGTCAGCTCGATGCCCTGGGCTTCGAGCTGGGTGCTCATCGGCGGATACACGTTGGCGTCGGAGCCGGTGACACGGTGGCCAAGGTCCTTGGCCAGCACCGCCAGCGAACCCATGAAAGTGCCGCAAATACCGAGAATATGAATGTGCATGATCGACCTCGCAAAACGTCGAGGCAGGGTAGCCCAGGGCGAGGGAAATCGCACCCGCTGTTTCGCTCAGCAGGCCCTGGCTATGCCATGTTTGCGCAGTTTTCGATACAAGGTATTGCGGCTGATGCTCAGGTGCTCGGCGACGCGGGTCATGTGCCAGTGGTTTGCCTCCAGGGCGCTGAGCAAGGCCTGGCGCTCGGCATCGCCAAGACACACACGACCATCGTGGGAGCGAGCCTGCCCCGCGATGGCGTTGGCAGGACCCACTCCCACATTGCGCACCATTTGCGGGAGGTCCGGATACTCGATCCGCCCCTCCTCGCACAACGCCACCAACGTGCGCAGCACATTGCGCAACTGCCGCACGTTCCCTGGCCAGGCAAAGTCCAGCAACGCTTGTCGTGCTTTCGGTTCGATTTCGATGACCTGTCCTTCGGCCTCCTGCGCCAGCAGGAAGTCCAGCAGCGGCGCCTTGTCGCTGCGTTCGCGCAACGCCGGCAGGGCCACCTCCAGGCCATTGAGGCGGTAATAGAGGTCTTCACGGAACCCGCCGTGCGCCACCCGCTCCAGCAGGTCACGGTGGGTGGCGCTGATGATCCGCACATCCACCGCCTGCGGCTCACCACCGATCGGCACCACCTGGCGCTCTTCCAGTACCCGCAGCAAGCGAGTCTGCAGCGCCAACGGCATGTCGCCGATCTCGTCCAGCAGCAAGGTGCCGCCATCGGCCTGCAGCAGCTTGCCGCGCATGCCTTCCTTGCGCGCACCGGTGAAGCTGCCACCGCGATAGCCGAACAGCTCGCTCTCGATCAGGCTCTCCGGGATCGATGCGCAGTTGATCGCCACGAACGGCTTGTCACGGCGTGCGCTGGCTTGGTGCACCGCCTGGGCAAAAGCCTCCTTGCCGCAACCGGTTTCGCCGCGCAACAGCAGCGGCACGTCACGCTCGAACACCCGCACGGCGCGACGGAAGTCCTCGCGCAAGGCCGGATCGAGCAGGCAGATGCCCGGCGCAGCGGTCTGGGGCAAGGCCACCGGCACCGACCACACCGGCGCCCGTGCCTGGCCGCGCAGGCTGGCGAATACCTGGCGACCGTCGCGGGTGTGCAGCGGCCAGGCAGTACTGCCCTGGAGAGTGGCGCGGCTGAACATTTCATCGTGGCTGCAGGCGAAGAACCTGTCCAATGGCTTGCCCAGCACTCCGCCGCGGATGGTCCCCAACAGGTTCAAAGCACTCTGGTTGGCGGCGCAGATCCGCCCGTCGCCATCGAAGGCCAGCAGGCCCTCGCTGAACAACCCGACCGACTCGGCCTGCAAGTGAAAACGCAGTAGCCATTGCTGCTCGAAGTGGCGCAGGAAGTAGCAGCTCTCGATCATCTTCGCCGACAGGTTGACCAGCGCCATGGTGTGGAACTGGCTCTGGCGCGAGACATCGGGCCGCGCCGACGACACATCGAGTACCGCCAGCAACTCGCCGTGTGGGTCGAATACCGGGCTGGCCGAGCAGGTCAGCCCGGTATGGCGACCACGGAAGTGCTCGTCCTGGTGAATGGTCAGGGCTTGGCGCTCGACCAGGCAGGTACCGATACCGTTGGTGCCCTCGCGGGCCTCGCTCCAGTCGGCGCCGAGCCACAGCCCGGCACGCTCGAAGATGCGCCGCTCGCTGGGCGCGGTGACGCAGTTGAGGATCACCCCGCGAGCATCGGTCAGCAGCACCGCGTGCCCGGCACCGGACAACTGCTGGTGCAGGCTGTTCATCTCGTTGTCGGCGATCTGCAGCACCTGGCGCAGGCGCTCGCGGCTCTCCAGCAGGCGGCCGTGTTCGAGCACCACCGGTGCCTGGACCCGCGCGGGGTCGAGGTGGTAGTCCTCCAGGCAACGCAGCCAGGAGCGGGCGATGGACGGGTCGCTGCCCGGCCCGCTGGTCTGGCCCTGGGCGACCGTGAGCACTTGCTGGGCATGGCGGCTGAACGGATTGCTCTGCATTTCTTGTTGTTCTCCGCAGATAGAGCGTGCCGTCAGCATCCTCCAGACGTGAACGCTTTGCAACGTTGCACCGACCCTGCGGTCACGGCCTGTGTCGCAACGGGTACAAAATGTCACCCTGGCCGTGCCGAGGCTGGCACAGGTCATTTCAATCGCGGCGCCGCACTTGACCCAAGTCATTGATAAACAAGGGCCTCCAGGCGCTGGCCCGACCTTTGCTCTACGCTTGGTAACTCCGCAACAATCACAACGACCAGGAGACACATCATGCGTTATGCACATCCCGGCACCGAAGGCGCGAAGGTCAACTTCAAGAGCCGCTACGGCAACTACATCGGTGGTGAGTTCGTGGCGCCGGTGAAGGGGCAGTATTTCGAGAACACCTCCCCGGTCAACGGCAAGCTGATCGCCGAGTTCCCCCGCTCCACCGCCGAAGACATTGAAAAGGCCCTCGACGCGGCCCACGCGGCCGCCGATGCCTGGGGCCGCACTTCGGTGCAGGACCGATCCAACGTCCTGCTGCGCATCGCCGACCGCATCGAGCAGAACCTCGAGCTGCTGGCCATCACCGAAACCTGGGACAACGGCAAGCCGATCCGCGAAACCCTCAACGCCGACATCCCGCTGGCGGTCGATCACTTCCGCTACTTCGCCGGCTGCATCCGGGCCCAGGAAGGCGGCGCCGCCGAGATCAACGAAACCACCGTGGCCTACCACATCCACGAGCCGCTGGGCGTGGTCGGGCAGATCATCCCGTGGAACTTCCCACTGCTGATGGCCGCCTGGAAGCTCGCCCCGGCCCTGGCCGCCGGCAACTGCGTGGTACTCAAGCCCGCCGAACAGACTCCACTGGGCATCACCGTGCTGATGGAACTGATCGGCGACCTGCTGCCCAAGGGCGTGCTCAACGTGGTGCAAGGCTACGGCCGTGAAGCGGGCGAGGCCCTGGCCACCAGCAAGCGCATTGCCAAGATCGCCTTTACCGGCTCTACGCCGGTCGGCGCGCACATCATGAAATGCGCCGCCGAGAACATCATCCCCTCCACCGTCGAACTGGGCGGCAAGTCGCCGAACGTGTACTTCGAGGACATCATGCAGGCCGAGCCGAGCTTCATCGACAAGGCGGCCGAAGGCATGGTGCTGGCCTTCTTCAACCAGGGCGAAGTGTGCACCTGCCCGTCGCGTGCCCTGGTGCAGGAATCGATCTACCCGCAGTTCATGGAAGTGGTGATGAAGAAGGTGCTGCAGATCAAGCGCGGCGATCCACTGGACACCGACACCATGGTCGGCGCCCAGGCCTCGCAGCAGCAGTTCGAGAAGATCCAGTCCTACCTCAAGATCGCCCAGGAAGAGGGCGCCGAGTTGCTTACCGGCGGCAAGGTGGAGCAGCTCGAAGGCGCGCTGGCCAGCGGTTACTACATCCAGCCGACCCTGCTCAAGGGCAACAACAAGATGCGCGTGTTCCAGGAGGAGATCTTCGGCCCGGTGGTCAGCGTCACCACCTTCAAGGACGAAGCCGAGGCCCTGGCGATTGCCAACGACACCGAATTCGGCCTGGGCGCCGGCGTGTGGACCCGCGACATCAACCGCGCCTATCGCATGGGCCGCGGAATCAAGGCCGGCCGCGTGTGGACCAACTGCTACCACCTGTACCCG
This sequence comes from Pseudomonas soli, assembly GCF_021283165.2. Lineage (NCBI taxonomy): Bacteria > Pseudomonadati > Pseudomonadota > Gammaproteobacteria > Pseudomonadales > Pseudomonadaceae > Pseudomonas > Pseudomonas soli. Next base: position 603,544 of record NZ_CP128543.1, on the reverse strand, counting down.
GCGCATGCCGCGTTCGGTGGCTACAAGAAGTCCGGCGTCGGCCGTGAAACCCACAAGATGATGCTCGACCACTACCAGCAGACCAAGAACCTGCTGGTGAGCTACGACATCAACCCGCTGGGCTTCTTCTAAGCACGAATCATCGCGGGGCAAGCCCGCTCCCACGTGGGAGCGGGCTTGCCCCGCGATGAGGCCGATCAACCAAGCGCGGTTGCCGTGCAGCAACCGCTCTGGCTCGCTTCCTGCAGTACCTATCACCATCGGCCCGGAACCCTTCCGGCCACCAAGAAGAAAAACAGGTGAATCCATGCCAAGCGATCATTCCGCCGGCGCGCCGGCAAGCTCCTCCGTCGACTTCGAAAAGGTCAATTCCGAGTATTTCCAGCAACGTGAACTGAAAAAAGGTGCCGCCGGCTGGGTGCTGCTGGTGGGCCTGGGCGTGGCCTACGTGATCTCCGGCGACTACGCCGGCTGGAACTTCGGCCTGGCCCAGGGCGGCTGGGGCGGCATGTTCCTCGCCACCCTGCTGATGGCCACCATGTACCTGTGCATGTGCTTCTCCCTGGCGGAACTGTCGTCGATGATCCCCACGGCCGGCGGCGGCTACGGCTTCGCCCGCAGCGCCTTCGGCCCCTGGGGCGGCTTCCTCACCGGCACGGCGATCCTCATCGAGTACGCCATCGCGCCCGCAGCCATCGCCGTGTTCATCGGTGCCTACTGCCAGTCGCTGTTCGGCATCGGCGGCTGGATGATCTACCTGGCCTTCTACATCGTGTTCATCGGCATCCACATCTTCGGCGTCGGCGAGGCGCTGAAGCTGATGTTCATCATCACCGCGGTTGCCGCCATCGCCCTGGCCGTGTTCCTGATCGGCATGGTGCCGCATTTCGATGCAGCGAACCTGTTCGACATCGCCAAGACCGACGCCGTCGGCGCCAGCAGCTTCCTGCCTTTCGGCTATGTCGGTGTCTGGGCGGCGATCCCCTACGCGATCTGGTTCTTCCTCGCGGTCGAAGGCGTACCACTGGCCGCCGAAGAGACCAAGAACCCGAAGCGTGACCTGCCCCGTGGCCTGATCGGCGCGATGTTGGTGCTGCTGGCCTTCGCCTTGTTGATCCTGGTGGTCGGCCCCGGTGGCGCCGGTTCCGAAGCCCTCAAGGCCTCAGGCAACCCGCTGGTCGAGGCGCTGTCGAAGGCCTACGGCGGTTCGACCTGGATGGGCGGCTTCGTCAACCTGGTGGGCCTGGCCGGCCTGATCGCCAGCTTCTTCTCGATCATCTATGCCTATTCGCGGCAGATCTTCGCGCTTTCCCGCGCCGGCTACCTGCCACGCAAACTGTCCGAGACCAACAAGAGCAAGGCCCCGGTACTGGCCCTGGTGATCCCCGGGATCATCGGCTTCGCCCTGTCGCTGACCGGCCAGGGCGACCTGCTGATCCTGGTGGCGGTGTTCGGCGCCACGCTGTCCTACGTGCTGATGATGGCCGCGCACATCACCCTGCGTATCCGCCGCCCGAAAATGGAGCGTCCGTACCGCACCCCCGGCGGCATCTTTACCTCGAGCGTGGCCCTGGTACTGGCCTGTATCGCCGTGGTCGCCGGCTTCCTGGTCGATCCGCGGGTGGTGATTGGCGCCGCGGTGATCTATGCAGTATTAATTGCCTACTTTGCGTTCTACAGCCGCCACCACCTGGTGGCCGGTACACCGGAAGAGGAATTCGCCGCGATCCAGAAGGCCGAAGAGGCCCTGCACTGATTGCCGACTTGCGCCGCAGGCCAGCCCTGCGGCGCCCTGGAGATTCTGTATGGCAAGTTTCACGCATACCGTGGGCCACCAGGTCTACCGCTTCGACAGCCTCAAGGAGGTGATGGCCAAGGCCAGCCCGGCACGCTCGGGGGACTACCTGGCCGGCGTCGCCGCCAGCAACGACGGCGAGCGGGTGGCCGCGCAGATGGCCTTGGCCAACATCCCGCTCAAGCACTTTCTCAGCGAAGCGCTGATCCCCTACGAACAGGACGAAGTCACCCGCCTGATCATCGACACCCACGATGCCGCGGCCTTCGCCGCGGTCAGCCACCTGACCGTCGGCGGCTTGCGCGACTGGCTGCTCAGCGACCAGGCCGACGAACACAGCCTCAGGGCCCTGGCCCCCGGCTTGACGCCGGAAATGGCCGCCGCAGTGTCGAAGATCATGCGCGTGCAGGATCTGGTGCTGGTGGCGCAGAAGATCCGCGTGGTCACCGCGTTCCGCGGCACCATGGGGCTGCGCGGGCGGCTATCGACGCGCCTGCAGCCCAACCACCCCACCGACGAGCCGGCCGGTATCGCCGCGAGCATTCTCGACGGCCTGCTGTACGGCAACGGTGATGCGATGATCGGCATCAACCCGGCCACCGACAGCATCGCCTCGATCTGCGCGCTGCTGGAAATGCTCGATGCGATCATCCAGCGTTACGACATCCCCACCCAGTCCTGCGTGCTGACCCACGTCACCACCTCGATCGAGGCGATCAACCGCGGCGTGCCGCTGGACCTGGTGTTCCAGTCCATTGCCGGCACCGAAGCGGCCAACGCCGGCTTCGGCATCAACCTTAACGTGTTGCAGGAGGGCTACGAGGCCGGCCTGTCACTCAAGCGCGGCACGGTCGGGCAGAACCTGATGTACTTCGAGACCGGCCAGGGCAGCGCCCTGTCGGCCAACGCCCACCACGGCGTCGACCAGCAGACCTGCGAAACCCGCGCCTATGCGGTGGCCCGGCACTTCAAGCCGTTCCTGGTCAACACCGTGGTCGGTTTCATCGGCCCGGAGTACCTGTACAACGGCAAGCAGATCATCCGCGCCGGCCTCGAGGACCACTTCTGCGGCAAGCTGCTGGGCGTGCCGATGGGCTGCGACATCTGCTACACCAACCACGCCGAAGCCGACCAGGACGACATGGACACCCTGCTGACCCTGCTGGGCGTGGCCGGGATCAACTTCATCATGGGCATCCCCGGCTCCGACGACATCATGCTCAACTACCAGACCACCTCGTTCCACGACGCGCTCTATGCCCGCCAGACCCTGGGCCTCAAGCCCGGGCCGGAATTCGAGGCGTGGCTGGAACGTACCGGTATCTTCACCCAGGCCGATGGCCGTATCCGCTTCGGCGACAACCTGCCGGCGGCCTTCCGCCAGGCCCTGGCACAGCTGGCCTAGAGGTGAGCATGGAACGACACACCCCCACCCCCGACAACCCCTGGCTGGCCCTGCGCAACCTGACGCCGGCACGCATCGCCCTGGGCCGCACCGGCATCAGCCTGCCGACCGGCGCCCAACTGGACTTCCAGTTCGCCCATGCCCAGGCCCGCGACGCCGTGCACCTGCCCTTCGACCACGTCGGCCTGCGCCAGCAACTCAGCGAGCGCGGGCGCGACAGCATGCTGCTGCACAGCGCCGCCAGCGACCGCCACCAGTATCTGCAACGCCCGGACCTGGGCCGACGCCTGCACGAGGGCTCGGCCCAGTGTCTGCGCGAGCACGCCCAGGCCAACCCTGGCGGCGTCGACCTGGCCATCGTTGTTGCCGATGGCCTGTCGGCGCTGGCCGTGCACCGCCACACCCTGCCCTTCCTGAGCCGCTTCGAGGAACAGGCCGCCGCCGATGGCTGGAGCAGCGCCCCGGTAATCCTGGTGGAGCAAGGCCGGGTCGCGGTGGCCGACGAAGTGGGTGAGCTGCTCGGCGCACGCATGACGGTGATGCTGATCGGCGAACGCCCAGGCCTGAGTTCACCCGACAGCCTGGGCCTGTACTTCACCTACGCGCCGAAGGTCGGCCTGACCGACGCCTACCGCAACTGCATCTCCAATGTGCGCCTCGAAGGCCTGAGCTACGGCATGGCCGCTCATCGCCTGCTGTACCTGATGCGCGAGGCCTGCAGGCGCCAGCTGTCGGGGGTGAATCTGAAGGACGAAGCCGAGGTCCCTAGTATCGACAGCGAAGATTCTGCCGGGAAAAACGGAAACTTCCTGCTCGGTGAAGGGTAAAAAACATGTCACCGAAGGCGGATTGCGCTTCTAGCCTGCTTTAGGCAGCATGCCAGTGGACGCTGCTGGCAATCCGCCGTATTCCCAATGGACTCAGAGGCCCGCCCATGCGCATCATCCAGGCAACCTTGGAACACCTTGACCTGCTCACCCCATTGTTCGTGAAATACCGCGAGTTCTATGGGCAACTGCCTTACCCGGACAGTTCGCGGGCCTTTCTCGAAAAACGCCTCAAGCGCAAGGAATCGATCATCTACCTGGCCCTGCCGGATGATGGCGATGACCGCCTGATGGGCTTCTGCCAGCTCTACCCGAGCTTCTCATCGCTGTCGCTCAAGCGCGTGTGGATCCTCAACGATATCTATGTGGCCGAAGACTCGCGGCGCATGCTGGTGGCCGACAACCTGATGCGCGAGGCCAAGAAGATGGCCAAGAAATCCAACGCCGTGCGCATGCGCGTGTCCACCAGCAGCGACAACGAGGTGGCGCGCAAGACCTATGAATCCATGGGCTTTCGCAAGGACACCGAGTTCGAGAACTACATCCTGCCGATCAGCCAGGATTGAAGTCCGTACGGAAAATTTCGCACAGAGCCTGATCGATACGTCGGCATATCGTGCAGTGTGGGAGCGGGTTTGCCCCGCGATTGCCAGGACGCCCCTATCGCAGGGCAAGCCCGCTCCCACGAAACCGTATGCCCCCATATTGTCGTAACCCCCCGCTACAAACTCTCCGGGCACAATCCGGACTTCGCCGTATAATCCCCCTCCTGTCATGTGCGAAAAGTTACCGGCACAACCGGTAAACCTCCCCAACCATGGCACTGTCCGTCATCGCGTGCCCGTAGAAGCGGGTCAAGAACACAGGTGCTGTACATGGATTTCAACCCGCTGGACCTCATCCTGCATCTCGATGCCTACCTCGATCTGCTGGTCAACAACTACGGTCCCTGGATCTACGCCATACTCTTCGCCGTGATCTTCTGCGAGACCGGCCTGGTGATCATGCCGTTCCTGCCGGGTGACTCGCTGCTGTTCATCGCCGGCGCCGTGGCCGCCGGTGGCGGGATGGACCCGGTACTGCTGGCCGGCCTGCTGATGGCCGCGGCAATCCTCGGCGACAGCACCAACTACGTGATCGGGCGCACGGCGGGCGAACGCCTGTTCCGCAACCCCAACTCGAAGATCTTCCGCAAGGACTACCTGCAGCGCACCCACGAGTTCTACGAGCGCCATGGCGGCAAGACCGTCACCCTGGCGCGCTTCCTGCCGATCCTGCGTACCTTCGCGCCGTTCGTCGCCGGTATCGCCCACATGCACTACCCGCGCTTCCTGGCCTTCAGCGTAGCCGGCTCGCTGCTGTGGGTGGGCGGCCTGGTGACCCTGGGCTACTTCTTCGGCAACGTGCCGTTCATCAAGCAGCACCTGTCGCTGATGGTGGTGGCGATCATCCTGCTGTCGCTGATACCGATGATCCTTGGACTGCTGCGCGGCCGTTTCGGTCGCACGGCCAAGGCCCACTGACCTGGGCATGTGGTCGTTCAGCGCCTGGCGGCGCCGGCGCACCCTGGCCCGCTATCCGGTCGATCCACAGCTGTGGCAGGTGATCCGTGATCGCCTGCCGCTGCTCGACGGCATCAGCGACGAAGAAGACCGCTGGTTGCGTGACGCCTGCGTGCTGTTCCTGCACGACAAGCACCTGACCACCCTGCCCGGCGTCGAGCTGGACGACGAGCAGCGCCTGTTCCTCGCCGCCCAGGCCCAGTTGCCGCTGCTGCACCTGGGCGAGCTGAACTGGTACCAGGGCTTCCACGAGATCATCCTCTACCCCGACGACTTCAAGAGCCCTCAGCGCCACCGCGACAGCAGCGGGGTCGAGCATGCCTGGGACGCCGAGCACAGCGGCGAAGCCTGGCAGCAGGGACCGGTGATCCTCGCCTGGCCCGGCGTCCTGAGCAGCGGCGGCTGGGAAGCCTACAACCTGGTCATCCACGAACTGGCGCACAAGCTGGACATGCTCAACGGCGATGCCAACGGCCTGCCGCCCTTGCACAGCGGCATGCGCGTGGAGGACTGGGCCCAGGCCATGCAGCAGGCCTACGACGACCTGAACCGCCAGCTCGACGCCAACCCCGACGCCGAGACGGCCATCGACCCCTATGCCGCGGAAAACCCGGCCGAGTTCTTCGCCGTCACCAGCGAATACTTCTTCAGCGCACCCGACCTGCTGCATGAGGCCTACCCGAAGGTCTACCAGCAGCTGTCGCTGTTCTACCGCCAGGATCCGCTGGGCCGCCTGGCACGTCTGCAGGCCGAGCACCCGGACTACCGCGCCAGCCACGGCTGAAAGCCGCACATCAGGCCGGGCGTGGCACCCACTGTGGGAATGTGCCTATAATCGCCGCCACTTTTTTGATCAAACACGGGGGCATTGCCCAATGAGCTACAGCAAGATTCCAGCCGGCAAAGACCTGCCGAACGACATCTACGTCGCCATCGAGATCCCGGCCAACCACGCGCCGATCAAATACGAGATCGACAAGGACAGCGACACCCTGTTCGTCGACCGTTTCATGGCCACCCCTATGTTCTACCCGGCCAACTACGGCTTCATCCCCAACACCCTGGCCGACGACGGTGATCCGCTGGACGTGCTGGTCGTGACCCCGTACCCGGTCGCCCCAGGCTCGGTGATCCGCGCCCGTCCCGTTGGCGTGCTGAACATGACCGACGACGGTGGCGGCGACGCCAAGGTCATCGCCGTTCCTCACGACAAGCTGTCGCAGCTGTATGTCGACGTGAAGGAATACACCGACCTGCCTGCCCTGCTGATCCAGCAGATCGAGCACTTCTTCGCGAACTACAAGGATCTCGAGAAGGGCAAGTGGGTCAAGATCGAAGGCTGGGAAGGCGCAGACGCCGCCCGCGCCGCGATCACCAAATCGGTCGCAGCCTACAAGGGCTGAACCTGACACGAAGAAAACCCTGCTCCGGCAGGGTTTTTTTTATGGACATTCGCCGCAGCCTGGCGGCCTATCGACTTATCCTACGCAATCCTAAGGCGCACCCTACAATTCAACACGTTTCCTACAGATCACTTCGACATCGGGTTGATTTCCACGCACTTCAAGGAACTATAGACTCGCTGTCATGAAAACATCCGGCGACCGTCTCAAAGCCCTCCTTTTGGAGTGCAACCTGACCCCTTCAGACTTTGCCGCCCAGCGCAAGATCACGCCGCAGCACGTCAACAACTGGTTCAAACGCGGCGTGCCCCAAGCCCGACTCGAGGAGATAGCCGATCTGTTCTGCGTCCGCATGCGCTGGCTGCGCAGTGGAGAAGGCCCGAAGCATCCGACCCCGCTTCGCCCCGTCCGATCCACCTGTTCTGCCAGTCCCTTGCCGCCGCCACTGCTGGCCTTGGACACGGACATGGCGCATTTGCCCCTGCATCACCTGGAGCAGGGCCGTCTGCAAGTTCTGCCCGGGCACTACCAGCCGGTCCCCCGCCGGGCCCTGGAGGCCCTGGAGGTCACAACGGCAAACGCCATCTGCCTCGGCATGCCATGCAACAGCATGGCCCCCCTGCTGCCCGAAGGCGCCCTGCTTGCTATCGACTGCGGCTTTACCCGGGTCGTGGAGGGCGAGTGCTATGCGCTGCTGCACAATGGCCGTCTGCGAGTGCAGCGTCTCTCCGTTGGCCACAACGGCACGCTGTGCCTGCACAGCCATGACCGCCTCAACCACCCCAGCGAACGCTACACAGCCTATCAACGTCGCGTGCAGAAGCTGGAAATCCTCGGCTGGGTGTTCTGGTGGTCATGCCTGCGCCCTGTGCGTCCGGGCTGAAACACCTCGCACCACTTTTTGCTGGGCAGGGACCCCGCACACGGGTATGCTACGCGGCACATCATGCCCCCTGATGGTGCAAGCCGCATTCCAGAGGGCCTGGCGACGCCTCACACAGCCGTCCGCCATCTTTTTCCGGCCATGTTGCCAACCGTTTAAGGCGGTTGCGGCTTATCAAAAATGAGCCAAGACCGTCCCCGAGAAGCCGGCCACAAGCCGGCTTTTTAATGCCTGTCGACAAGCAAGGCACCCCTCAGAATCGCGCCACCATCCCCACCCGCCAAGTCCGTCCAGGTGCCGGCATGAAGCTCTGCGCCAGCGGATCCAGGTAGTAGCGGTCCGTCAGGTTCTGCACCGACACGTTCAGTTCGGTGTGCTCCAGCACCTTGTACTTGAGGAACAGGTCGAACAGCGCCACCGAGCGATAGTCGATCTGCGGTGTGGTGGCGCCGGTCTGCCAGGGCTTGTCCATCTGCGCGGTGGGCCCCGAGGTATAGGTCATGCGCCCGCCCACGGTCAGCGCCTCGTCGAAGAAGCGCAAGCCGGTGAGCAGATTGGCCGAGAAGCGTGGCGGGTTCTGCGTGTTGGTGTATGAGCCCATGTAGCTGCCCGGCGTGCAGTCCGGGGTGTCGTGGGTACGTTGGTACTGATTGGCGCTGGCGCGCAGCTTGCCGGCAAAGGCCGCGTCGCAGGTCTCGGTCATCAGGTAGTAGGTGGCCGACAGGTCGGCGAACACCCGTCCGGCATCGTAGTGCGACTGCAACTCCAGGCCGCGGGTGTGGAAGCTGTCGGTGTTGCTGAAGGTCATTTGCCCCCACAGCCCCGGGCTTGGGTCATAGTAGCGGGTGATGTAGTTCTTGATGTCGTTGTCGAACCAGGCCAGCTTGGCCGACGCCTCGTCACCCGCGGTCAGCAGGTCGCTGCGCAAGGCACTCACGCCCACTTCCCAGCTGCGTGAGCGCTCGGGCTTGAGGTGCTTGCCCGGGGAGACCTGCTGGGTACCCTGGCTGGTCTCGAACAGCGAAGGCAGGCGCAGGCCCTGGGTGTAGGACGCGTACACGAAAGTGTCGGGGAGGAACTCGACATTGATGCCGAAGGCCGGCGAGAAACCACCGCCGCTGCTCTTGCCCTGTGGGGTGTAGTCATAGCCGGTGACCACTCGGTTTACACCTTCAGGATGGACAACCACATTGGTCGCGCCGGACTCATTGAACGGCACGCCATTGAACGGCTCGTTGCTGTTTTCGAAGACAATGCCGTTGTTCAGGCGCGGGTCGGTGGCGTCGGTGTACTGGCCGTTCTGGTCCGGGAACCATATCATGCTGCCCCAGTGCCCCGGGCTGCTGGCGGTGATCCAGCGCATTTCGCGCTCCTCGCGGCGCGCCTCGGCCAGCACCGTGTTGTCCTTGGTTCGGTAGTGGGCATAGCGGCCGCCGCCCCACAGCGTCACCGTCTCGACAGGCTTGTACTCCAGGTTGCCGTTGAAGCTGAACTCCTGACGCGAGGCATCGCGCAACATGCGGTTGGCGTTGATGTCGTGCTGGGTGGCCACGACGCTTTTCTGCGGCTGCAGGTCCTCGAGCTGGAAGGCACCGCCCAGGTCGAGCTTGAAATCGCCATGGGCGGTGGTGAAGCGCGACACGTTGCTCAGGTCGCCGCCGATGCGGCGGTTGTCCTGGCGCGACCAGGCGCGGTCGGTGCGGAACAGCTGCGACTTGGGAGCCATCCAGGCCGCGCTCAAGGTGCTGGTCTTCGAGTCGGTCATCCACAGGTTGCTGGTGAGGTCCACCCACGGATTGCCCTCGGGCAGGTAGTGATAGCGCGCGGTGTACGTGTCGATCTCGATTTCGCTGGTGGGGTACTGGTAGATGCCGGCGGTGCCGTAGCGGAAGATGTCCGACGGCATGATCTCGCCCATGTGCCCGTCGAAGCGCCGGTAGCCGAGGTCCAGGGTGTGGTCGTCGGCCAGCCGCCAGGTGGTCTTGAGCAGGTAGGAGTCGGTCTCGAACGACGAGTTGAGCACTTCCTCGCCGGCATTGTAGGTGTTGGCGACACTGGCCTGCTCCTCGCCCCAGCGATCATAGAGGCGGTAGCGGTCCTGGCCCTTCTTGCCGGAGAAGTAGTTGCCCTGGTTGCGGTGCGCATAGGCCGCCACCAGGTCGAAGCGCTCGTGGGAATAGGCGAAGGCGGCGCTGCCGGACTCGGCCTTGGAGCCGAACAGGCTGCCGCGCTCATCACGCGGCGCCGCACTCAGGTCCTCGTCGCGGGAATGGCGGTTGCGGTGCTCGGGTTCGACGCCGTTGTTCCACAGGTTGCCGGTCAGGCGCACGCCGACGTCCTTGCCATCGACCAGGATGTCATCCACGCCGATGGTCTTCATCTCCACCGAGCCGCCAATAGCCCCCGATCGGGTACTGGGGCCCTTGTTCACGGTGACGCTGCTGATCAGGTCGGGGTCGATGTAGCTGCGCTGCTGGGTGCCGCCGTAGCCCCGGTAGACATCCACCGCCTGCTCCGAGCCATCGACCCTGACCGCCACCCGGCTCTGCCCCTGGATGCCGCGAATGTTGACGTCCAGCGCGCCGCCGTTGCGGCTGTCGCCCACCTGCACGCCGGCCACGCCCTTGAGCATGTCGCCCACCGACACGGTGCTGAAGCGGTCGAGGTCTTCACGCGACAGGTGCACCGTCGAACGCGGCGCGCGGTAGGTGTCACGCTGCGGGTCGACCATTTCGCTGGAGGCGACCACGGTCGGTGTCAGCTCGGTTGCCGTCGCCGATGCCTGGGCCTGGGCCTGGGCCTGCGGGATGAGGATGTATGCCCCCCGTGAGGTGGGCAGCAGTTGCAGGCCGGTATTGGCCAGCAGGCGGCGGGCGCCCTCCTGCACGGTGTAGCGGCCCTTGAGCGCTGGCGCGGCGCGGCCGCGGGTCAGGTCGGGATCGTAGGACAGCAACAGCCCCGATTGCTTGGCGAACACGCCCAGCGAAGTGCCCAGCGGCCCCTGGGCGATATCGTAGTCGCGGCGCGTGGCGTCGTCGGGTCGGCTGTTCTCGGTTGCCGCCGGGGCGGCCTGGGCCAGGCTTGCGCCAGAGCCCAGCAAACAGCCGAGCACCGCGCAGCGCACGGCGAAGCTGATCGGGGACAAGCGTTGCGATGGGCGCGAAACAGGGGGAAGCCGATAGCTGGCGGGCATGTTTTTCTCGCTCGTGAGGTCAGTGCCCGGCACTCGATGCGGGCTTGCACCTCTTCTGTCGCACGACAGCGAAAAAGGTATATGCGTGCGATTCGCATTTTCACTTGATCTTGTGATTTAGCCAAATCTAGTGATAATTGTTTGCATTTACGCCCTTGACCCCGCTGCCCATGACCCTCTTCAAGAACCCACCACGGCACATCCAGCACTGCGCCGTGACCGCGCTGTACGTCGAGCACCACGCCTGGTTGCGCGGCTGGCTGGCGTATCGCTTGCGCTCCTGGGGGCGTGGCGTGGCCGATGACCTGGCCCAGGACATTTTCGTGCGCGTGCTGGCCAGCCGGGACACCACCCAGCCCGATACCCTGCGCCAGCCACGTGCCTACCTGGCCCGTATCGCCAATTGCGTCCTGGTCAGCTGGCGTCGGCGGCATTCCCTTGAGCAGGCCTGGCTCGAGGCCCTGGCGTTGGTGCCCGAAGTCGAACATCCGGCGCCCGAGCAGCAGAGCGTGATTCTCGAGACCCTGCACGAGATCGATGCCGTGCTCGACAGCCTGCGGCCACGGGTCAGGCAAGCCTTCCTGATGGCAACACTGGACGGCATGAAGCAGAAAGACATCGCCCAGGCACTGAACATCGCCTTGCCGACGGTGAAGAAATATATTCACGAGGGCTACGTCGCCTGCCTGAGCCAGATGCCCGATGAGTGACCAGCCCCCCATCGCCCAGGCCATTCTCGCCCAGGCCGCCGCCTGGCTGCTGTTGATGCAGGAAGGGCCGCTGACGCCGGCACAACAGCTCGAACTGGAGCACTGGCGATACCGCGACGCCGAGCACGAACGTGCCTGGAACCGGGCACAGCGCCTGCTCACCCGCCTCGGCACCCTGCCTCCCACCCTGGCCCGACAGACGCTGGTGCGCCCCGACAGCAGCCGGCGCACCGTGCTGCGCAGCCTGCTGGTGTTGCTGGGCGCGGCACCACTGGGCTGGTGGGCATGGCGGCGCAATGAAGGTGGCACCGAGTACTTGACCGCCTTGGGCGAACGCCGGGATGTGCTGCTGGCCGACGGCACCCAGGTTTCCCTCAACAGCCACAGCGAGCTGAGGGTGCGCTTCACGGCCGAGCAGCGCCTGCTGCACTTGCGCCGGGGCGAGATATACATCGTCACTGCGGCGGACCCGTCGCGGCCTTTGCGGGTGCGGACCGGGCAAGGCCTCATGCAGGCGTTGGGCACCCGCTTCAGCGTGCGCCAGTTTCCCCAGGAGACCCTGCTCGCGGTGTACGAAGGCGCCGTACAGGTCCAGCCCGAAGCCGCCGGCGGTGTCATCGTCCAGGCAGGCTCGCAGCTGCGCTTCAGCCGTGATCGATTCGATCCACTGGAGGATGCACGCGACGCCCAGCTGGCCTGGCGCAATGGCCTGCTGATAATCGACGAGATGCCGTTGTTGCAATGGACCCAGGAACTGATGCGCTACAGCGACCAGCGCCTGGTCTGCGACCCGGCGTTGGCCAAGTTGCGGGTTTCGGGCAGTTTCCCGATCGATGACCTGCCCCTGGCCCTGGCCATGTTGGCCCAGAGCCATAAGCTGCGTACCCGCAGCGAGGCCGGCGGGATATTCATCAGCCGCTGACATCCCGCAAGCCCCCCAGCAGATACCGTGTAACGCGAAGAAATGCCAGCACCTGGCTATTGCCCCGGCACCGCCGCCAATCGGAGTGTTCGTATTGCAATGAATTCTCATCAAGGCAATCCCATGCCCCCAAGCTTTTCCTCACCGGCCGACGATAGTGGCAGAGCCTCGCCGGCACACTGGCGCAGGCTCGCTATGAACGCTTCCCGAGGCTGGGACACGGCCCGATGCTGGCAGCCTCGCTGCATAGGGTGGTGGAAGGGATGTACAGCAAGGGCCGCCCGCAGGCGCCGGCCAATCACTTGGCCCGCGCCTCACGCATCAGGCCTGGCGAGCGGGCTCGGACGCTGGCCGGACCGGCGTCTCGATGAGGCTTCTCCAATGCTCGATGATGGTTTCCGGCACACCCAACGACTTGCGCAGCGCCTCTACACGCTCCACCGGGTAATTCGCGAAACGCTCGTTCATGAAGTCGAGGTTGGGATTCTTGCCACTCTTGTCACCATCGCAGACGCGGTACAGCGTAACCTTGGTTTTCCGGGTGCACGGCAGCAGCACGTTACGCTCGAGTTCATCGTCGAGCCACCCATAGCGGTGGCAGCTGGTACCCCCGGTATCCCCCGGGGCGCACATATCGCGCACATCATGGCTGATCTTCGCTTCACGGTCCTTGATGATCCGCTGCCACAGCTCGGCGGCGAAATCGGCGTACATCTTCGCGGCCCTGGCAACTGTGCCGGTCCCAGGCTGGCCATAACTGGACTGCAGCGGGCTGCGTAGCGTGCCATCGCGTCCCAGGCCCTTCGGATCGACAAAAGCCATCTCCTGGAACAACGCAAGTTGTACACCGGCAGCAATCAGGAACACGCCGAAACCGAGCTTGGCGTACTTCTCGTTCATCAGCGTGCCCAGCATTCCCCCCGGGCCCGAGAGGTAAGTGGTCTCGTACTTCTGCAAAAGCGCGTACAATTGCTGGCGATCTTCCGGCAGCGTGAGATCGAGTGATTCCTTGGCCGGCAGGTATTCGGTCTCCAGGTGCTGCTGGATGCTCTTGATCGAGCCGTCGATGCTATCGATCAGGCTTTGCTGCAATTCACCACCGACAATCCTTTTGAGCTCAACATAGACCTGGTCGAAGTAGCTCGGCACGCCTGGCGGAAAGGCCTGTTCGAACAGTGCCTTGCCAATTGCACCACCAACAGCGGAGGCCAGTGACGAGGCAAGCTTGCCACCGAGCTCACCGAATGCCGCTGCAACGACATCCGTCGAGCTCAGTTCCAGATCCGCTGCTGGAGAGTTCACCTGGCCAACTGCCTCGATGAACAGCAGCTGGCCATCCTGCCCCACCACCACATCCTTGAACAGGTACACCAGCTGCCCGTAGTTGGTAGTGCGCAACAGTGCCACCGAACGGACACGACAGCCGTTGTACGGTTTGCCGAGAAACGCAAAGCTCTCCTCCTGCAAGGTTTCGCCTTCCAGCAATGGCGTTTGACGCTCCACAGCCTGGCGGATACAGGCAGTACGCGCGGCATGCTGCCTGAGCACCGAATCGCGCAACGTCGGCAAGGTATCGGCCGAGGTGAGCGGGATAGCGGACATCAGCCTGGTCATCTGCTGCAGACGCTCTTCATCCACGTCCTGCTCGCCATACTGTGCGAGGTAACGCAGCAGGTGTTGACGGGCATAGTCCGGGGGCGCCTCGGCCTGCACTTTGGCAATGCCAAAGAGGAAACTCACGTTGGTGACCTGATCGAGCTCTTTCGCTGCCTGCATGACGACTCCTGTGTCACTTCAATCAACCGGGTGGGTGCGGAAAATCGTGAACTGCTGGGGTTCGAGTGGCACGGTCGGGCCGTGAACGGCTGACCGGAAAGCAAATAGATATCAAAGCGCCATCATGAATACCGCAATCCGTTTGAGTCGGCAATACGCCTGTGACACTCGGTCGAGCACTCGAACAGCTGCTCCAGAGCAGCCCAGTCGCCCGCTTCAACCTTTCACACACACCACCTGCCGCAGGGTGTGCACCACTTCGACCAACTCACGCTGGGCCTGCATCACTGCATCGATATCCTTGTAGGCCATCGGGATCTCGTCGATCACATCCTTGTCCTTGCGGCACTCCACGTGGGCAGTGGCGCGCTGCTGGTCTTCGACCGTAAAACGGCTCTTGGCCTTGGTGCGGCTCATCACCCGCCCCGCACCATGGCTGCACGAGCAGAACGATTCCTCGTTGCCCAACCCACGCACAATGAAACTCTTCGCGCCCATGGAGCCAGGGATGATGCCCAGCTGGCCCTTCTGCGCCGACACCGCGCCCTTGCGGGTCACCAGTACCTCGCGGCCGAAGTGCTGCTCTTTCTGCACATAGTTGTGGTGGCAGTTGACCGCCTCGAGGCTGGCCTCGAACGCTTTGCCCAGCACCTTGCGGGTGGCGGCGACCACCGCCTGCATCATCAGTTCGCGGTTGTGCCGGGCGAAGTCCTGCGCCCACTCCACCGCCTCGACATAGTCGGCGAAGTGCCGGCTGCCTTCCTCGAAATACGCCAGGTCACGGTCCGGCAGGTTGACCATGTGCTGACGCATGTCGGCCTGCGCCAGTTCGATGAACAGGTTGCCGATTGCGTTGCCGACGCCACGCGAGCCGCTGTGCAGCATGAACCAGACGCGGTCGGCCTCGTCCAGGCAGACCTCGATGAAGTGGTTGCCGCCGCCCAGTGTCCCCAGGTGTTGGCGGTTGTTGGTCTTCTCCAGGCGCGGATGCTTGTCGGTGATTGCCTTGAAGCGCCCGGCCAGGCCGCTCCAGACCTGGTCGGCCTGGTTCGGCACGTTGTCCCAGGCCCCCTGGTCGCGACGGCCGAAGGTCTTGCCATGGGGCACGGCCTTCTCGATGGCTGTACGAAGGCCATGCAAGTTGTCCGGCAGGTCACGGGCATGCAGCGAGGTACGCGCGGCGATCATGCCGCAGCCGATGTCCACGCCCACCGCCGCCGGGATGATCGCGCCCACGGTGGGGATCACGCTGCCGATGGTCGAGCCCTTGCCCAGGTGCACGTCCGGCATCACCGCCAGGTGCTTGAAGATGAACGGCATCTTCGCCGTGTTCATCAGTTGCTTGCGGGCGTCGTCCTCGACCGGCACACCGTCGGTCCACAGCTTGATCGGCTTGCCGCCCGCCACTTCGAGTATGTTCATTACCTTGTTCCTTGTTGCGTTACGTCGTGTCGCACAGGGTCAACCCGCCTTGAGGCTGACCATGCCATTCAATACCTGATCCAGGCCACCGAACACCGAAATCCGGTCGATGCGCTCGGCCACCCGCTCCAGGGTTTCCAGCTCTTTCAGGCGCAGGGCCGTCGGGTTGCCTTCCATCACCTTGGCAGTGTTGAGCAGCGAGCGGGTCGCCTGGGTTTCCTCACGCCGCCGGATCACGTTGGCCTGGGCTGCCTTCTCTGCCTCCACCACCTGCGCCAGCAGGGTTTTCATTTCGCCCGGCAGGATGATGTCGCGCAGCCCGAGGCTACCTACTTCCAAGCCACTGCCCGGCAACTGCGCCTGCAGGTGCTCGGTAACGCTGTCGTCGATCAGTTGTTTGTTCTCCAACAGCTCATCGAGGGTCCGGGTGCCCACCGCCGCACGCAGGCCGAACTGCAGCTCGCGGTACAGGTGCTCAACCGGCTTGCTCATCTGCCCATGGGCACCGAGCACGTCGGTATAACGCCAGTTGGCCACCAGACTCAGGCGCAGGTTGACCTTGTCGCGGGTGAGAATCTCCTGGCCGCTCACCTCCAGTGCCTGCAGGCGGGTGTCGACCTTCTCCACCGCTACCTGGCTGCCGCAACGCCAGTAGCCATGCTGTCCGGGCTCGAGCACCCCGGCCACCACGCCGTCGATCTTCAGCACGCCGACATGGAAGGCCGGCACCAGCGCCAGCAGCACATGGTCCATGCCGGCGATACCCGGGCGATTCAGGCGGGTCACCAACTCGGCGTCCAGGCACTGGCCATGGGTCAGGTCGAGACGTTGCAGCTCGTGCCTGGCCTGGTCTTTCCAGTAGGCACGGCGGCTGTCCGGCGGCAGCACTTCGACCAGCTTGCCGTCCTCGAAGCGCAGCCCGACCTCATGCTCGCTCAGGTCCATGCACACCAGGTGCTGGTCCATGCCACGGGCGAGCAACTCCCGGACGTTGACGTCCGAAACAGGGCGACGCGTATCCACCGTGTCCACCACTACCTGGGCGCCGCAGCGCCAGAATCCATGCTGCCCGGCCAGCAGCAGGTCGACCACGACACCATCGATGCGCAGCACACCGACGCTGAAGGTCGGCACCGTCACCAGCAGCACGTTGTCCATGCCGGCGATTCCCGGCTTGTTCAGGCGTGCCAGCAGCTCGGCGTCCAGGCGCCGCCCCTGGGCCAGATCGATCCGCGTCAGGCTCTGCCGGGTCTGACCTTTCCATTGCAGGCGGCGGCTGTCAGTTGCCAACAGTTCCTTCAACTGACCATCCTCGAAACGCAGGCCCACTTCGTTTTCGGCCATGTCCAGGGTAAGGAAATACTGCTCGACCAACGCCGGCTCATGTTGGCGCAGATAGCGCTCGAGGGGATAGTCGTGCAGCGGGGAATCCTGGGGGCAGGTCTTCAGCGTCAGCCGCCCCTGCCAATCGAAACGCTTGTACTGGCCCGGCTCGAGGATCGCCTCGAAATCGCCATCGTTCAGCAACAGGCCGTGTTCGTTCTTCTTCACTACAAAGCGCTTCAACATGTTCATCTTGCTCATCCTTTGTTCAATGTCCTTGGTTGCCGGGGTCGCCAACCCATCGGGCGTCGCGAGCGAAGCCTGGCGGAGTCCGGGGCCGGGAGCATTGCTCCAGCGGCCACCATCGTTGCGCCAGGCCCGGCCGGCGAGCCGGGTGGGCCAGCGGCGGGCCAGGCGTCCTTCGCAGTGACGGGCCGTCCTGGCCCTGCTTGCGTTGCCTGTGCCCACCCGGCGGGTGTTGCGGTTACAGCTACCTTAGGAGGGTAGTGCCGGGGCTTTGCCCGGCGAGCGTCTGCGCCGGCCTTTCCAGGGGCCCAGCGCAGCAATGACCGGTCGTTGCGGCGGCGGCATGCACGACACCGACACCTGAAGGTGGGTACGTGCACCGGCGGGGGGTTCCCCTGTCCCGAGGGCCTGCCTGGCGATGCGGTCGAGAGGGATATAGCGAGCGGCGTGCCAGGTTTTCATTCGTTCTTGAAAAATCTTTTAATTATCTGATTTATAAGCATTTATTTTTTATTGCGCGTTAAGCTGCACATTGCAACGTGTCATACCTATTTCACTTTTCGTATATCCTGAGATACATATTTATCTTTTTGGATAATCACGGATGACCAAGCCCCTCGTTGCCATCGGTTTTCTCGGCACCACCCTCGACCGCAACGGCAAGGGTGCGGCGCGCTGGAACAGGTGGCGGCCAACCATCGGCCTGTGCCAGCAATCCGACCTGCCCCTGGACCGCCTGGAACTTATCCACGGCCCCGACGCACGCGACCTCGGCCTGGCCGAGCGCATCCGCGCCGACATCCAGCAGGTCTCGCCCGGCACCGAGGTGCGCCTGCACCCGCTGGCGCTGCGCAACCCGTGGGATTTCGAGGAGGTCTACGGCGCCCTGCACGACTTCGCCAGCGGCTACAGCTTCGACACCGAGCACGAGGACTACCTGGTGCATATCACCACCGGTACCCACGTCGCGCAGATTTGCTGGTTCCTGCTCACCGAGGCGCGCTACCTGCCGGCGCGCCTGGTGCAGACCTCGCCCTCGCGCAAGCACGACGAAAACAGCGACCCGGCCGGCATCGCCACGCTGATCGACCTCGACCTGTCGCGCTACGACCCGATCGCCTCGCGCTTTCGCCGCGAACAGGTCGAGGGGCAGTCGCTGCTCAAGTCAGGCATCGCCACGCGCAACCCGGATTTCAACCGCACCATCGAGCAGATCGAACGGGTCGCCCTGCGCTCGAAGGCGCCGATGCTGCTGGTCGGCCCGACCGGCGCCGGCAAGTCGTTCCTGGCCCGGCGCGTCCATGAGCTCAAGCGCGGTCGTCACCAGTTGGGCGGTCGCTTCATCGAGGTGAACTGCGCCACCCTGCGCGGTGACGGCGCCATGTCGACCCTGTTCGGCCACGCCAAAGGCGCCTTCACCGGCGCGCAGAACGCCCGCGACGGCCTGCTGCGCGCCGCCGACGGCGGCATGCTGTTCCTCGACGAAATAGGTGAGCTGGGCGCCGACGAACAGGCCATGCTGCTCAAGGCCATCGAAGAAAAGCGCTTCTTCCCGCTGGGCGCCGACCGTGAGGTGGAAAGCGACTTCCAACTGATCGCCGGCACCCACCGCGACCTGCGCGCCAAGGTCGCCGACGGCTCGTTCCGCGAAGATCTGTTCGCCCGCATCAACCTGTGGACCTTCGCCCTGCCGGGCCTGGCCCAGCGGCGCGAAGACATCGAGCCGAACCTGGATTTCGAGCTGCAGCGCCACGCCCGTGAGCAAGGCCGCCAGGTGCGCTTCAACCTCGAAGCCAAGCGCCGCTACCTGGCCTTTGCCCACGCCAGCGAAGCACGCTGGGCCGGCAACTTCCGCGAGCTGTCGGCATCGATCACGCGCATGGCGACCCTGGCCGACAGCGGGCGCATCGACGAGGCACTGGTCGAGGAAGAGATCGAACGGCTGCGCTATGCCTGGGGCCTGGAATCGGCAACCGAGCCGCTGCTGGACGGCCGCGAACTGGACCTGTTCGACCAGGTGCAACTGCAGGCGGTGATCGATGTGTGCCGCCGCACCCCTAGCCTGTCCGAGGCCGGGCGCCAGCTGTTCGCGGTGTCGCGGCAGGAGAAGGCCAACCCCAACGACGCCGACCGCCTGCGCAAGTACCTGGCGCGGTTCGGACTCGACTGGCAGCAACTAAAGTCGTAGGGCTTGCCAGCAGTCCGCCACCGTGGGGTATGCTTGCCCGGTCTTCAGGGCGGGGTGAAAGTCCCCACCGGCGGTAAATCGAAAGATGAGCCCGCGAGCGCCCCGGCCATGCCGGGGGTCAGCAGATCTGGTGAGATTCCAGGGCCGACGGTCATAGTCCGGATGAAAGAAGGCGTTTGGCAGGGGCCGCCCAGGCGCCCTTGCGCGCGCATTTTGTTCGCCCCGAGACGTTCATCGATCATTCACGAGGAGCGTTTCATGTCCACCCCGCTTAACAAGCAATTCCCCAACGTCAGTGCCGCCATCGCCGCCTTCCAGGCCGGGCGCCCGGTGCTGCTGCTCGACGACGACGACCGCGAGGACGAAGCCGACATCGTCGCTGCCGCCGAGAACCTGTCGCTGCAGACCATGGCCATGATGATCCGCGATTGCAGCGGCATCGTCTGCCTGTGCCTGGACGAAGCCACCGTCGACGCCCTGCAGCTGGCGCCGATGGTGCAGAACAACCAGGCCCGCCACGGCACCGGCTTCACCGTCACCATCGAAGCCGCCGAGGGCGTCAGCACCGGCGTGTCGGCGCAGGACCGCATCACCACGATCGAAGCCGCGCTGCGCTCCACCGCGCAACAGCGCCACATCGTCAGCCCCGGCCATGTATTCCCGCTGCGCGCCCGTGACGGCGGCGTGCTGATCCGTCGCGGCCACACCGAAGGCTCGGTGGACCTGGCCCGCCTGGCCGGCCTGCGCCCGGCGGCGGTGCTGTGCGAGTTGATGAACCCCGATGGCAGCATGGCCCGCGGCGAACAGGTGGCGGTGTATGCGCGGCAGTACAACCTGCCGGTGCTAACCATCGAGGAGCTGGCGCGCTATCGCGAGGCGATGGTTGAGCTGGAGGCCGAGCCGGCCTGATCCAAAGGCATCGCGGGGCAAGCCCGCTCCCACGCCAAGTACCAAGGTGCTTCGTGGGAGCGGGCTTGCCCCGCGATCAGGCCAGGCCTCAACGCAACCCCAACGGTCCCTTCAGAAACTCATACAAGCCCGCCGCACTCTTGCGATAGCCATCGGCTGTCAGATGGACAAGATCAGGCCGCGCCAGCCCCTGCGCCTGCCAGCCGGCGATCGAGCACGGCCCGCCCATGAACCCCTGCCAATCCCAGAACAGCGCCTTGTGCTTGCGCGCCATCTGCTTCTGGATACGGATCACCGAGGCCAGCGGTTGCGGCTGGCGCGCCGCGCAACTGCGCGCCTTGCGCTGCTTGATCGAGTCCGGTGGGCCGACCAGCAGGATCGCCGTCTGCGGCAGGTCCTTGCGCAAGCCCGTGAGGGTCGCCTCCAACTGCGTCTGGTACAGCGCCAGGTCGAGCTTGTCGTCGAACGCCTCATTGGTGCCGTAGGCCAGGATCACCAGGTCCGGCCGCACGGCCTTGAGGCTGTCGCGCCAACCCGCCTGCCACTTGTCCACCACCTCCAGGCGCGCGCCGTTGATGCCCAGCGTCGAATAGGTCACACCGGCATTCTTCTGCCCCTGCAGGTACCAGCCACCCAAGGCGACGCCACGGCCACCCTCCATCGTCAGGTGCACCGGCAGGCCGACATTGGCGAACGCCGGGCTGAAGCGCCACTGGCCATTGCTGGCCGGCAGCACCCGACGCTGGCCGCCATTGACCAGCAGGCTGGCAGTCCCGCTGGACTGGTACAGCGCCGAGACCTTGTAGCGCTGGCGGTCCTCGTCACGCGCCTGCAGCATCACGCTGGAGCGGTTGGCCTGCGGCAGCGACAGGTAGCCACCCAGGGGAAACTGCTGGCTCTGCTGGTTGCGCGCCGACACCAGCTCCCACTGGCGCTTCTCGCTCTTGATGATCACCCGGTCGTTGCGAATCCCCGGCACCGGCGAGGCTGGCACCAGGCCGATGCCGCCATCGCCGTAGCGCGCCTGTAACAGCTTGCGCAGTTCGCCGCTAAACAGGTCGGCGGCGGTATGCGAGTCACCCAGCTGGACGATGCCGACCGGGGCACGCCTGGCATTGCGCAGCTTGCTCGCGAGCAGGGCGACGTTGCCGTCCTGGCGAGTGACGGGCGTGGCGGTGGGCCGCGCCGCGGGCTGGGCGCTCACGCTGTTGGCGCCGGTGCTGCAACCCGGCGCGGCGCTGATCAGCAGGGCCAGGCCCAGCAGGTGATGCCATTGGCGCATCTCAATGTCCTGTTACGGTCAGGCCAGGGAAGCTGATCAGCGACAGTACCTGTTCGGCGATCATCTTCTGGCCTGTGATGGTGAAATGAATGCCGTCGTCGACCCGCACCTTCACCCGCTTGCCCTGCGCGGTCTGCACCGTGTACGAGAAGCTGGCGTCGGCGTAGCCGAGGATCGGGTTGGCCGACACGTAGTGCTGGCCGTACAGCGCGGTCTGCTCCTGATAGAGCCCGCTGAGGTAGCCCATGGCGGTGGACAGCCGCGCCTTCTCCATGTTCGGCGGCCCGACCCAGATAACCTGCACGTTATGCGAGCGGGCCTGTTCGAGGATCGAATCGATCCGCGCGCGATAGGCCACCTCCCATTCCGGCGACTTGAAGCGCAGGAACGGCTTGCCCTTGCCCTGAGGCATGTCCCACGGGTCGTTGGGGCCGAGGAACACCACCATCAGGCGCACGTTCGGTTCGTGGTCGAGGGTCTCGGCCACGGTCTTCGGCCAGTTGAAGAAGCCCGGGTAGGCAAGGCCGGTGCTCTGCTTGCTGAGGTTGACGGTGCGGATCTGGTAGCGCTTGCGCAAGCTGTTGGCCAGGTGCGGGGCAACGCCCTGCATCAGCGAATCGCCGACCAGGAACACCTCGTCACCGGCGGCCAGGGAGGCCACGGTGCCGGGTTGCAGCAATGCCGGCGCCGGGACTGGTGCCGGAGTTGCCGCTGGCATTGGCGCTGACGCCGGCACTGCCGCGACGGGCTGGGCGACAGCGACGGGCGCGGGCACAGTAGCCGGCGCCGGCGTGTGTGCCGCACCGTGCGGCAGCGGCTTGGCCAGTGCCGCCGGGGTCTGCAGGTCGACCGTGACCACCGGTATCGGTGCGGGCAGCACCTCGGGCAGCGGCGCTTCGACCACCTGCGGCGCTGGCTGCAGGCGCTCGAGCAGGTCGTCGCGGCGCGCCTCGAGCAGTGCCGTCAGTTGCGCGCCCGTGCGCCAGGCCGGCATCTGGCCCAGCAGCGGGATTTCGCAGCTCTGGTGGTACTTCTGCTGGCAGTAGAGCTTGATCGAATCCTGGTTCAGCCAGAACAACAGCGCGGTTGTGACCACGATCGCGTACAGGCCACGGGCGGCGCCCATCTGCACCTGGAACAGCTGTTTGCTATCAGAAGCTTGCATAGATGAACCCCGGCACGCCCGACTGCGAAGCGAAAATCACCAGCGACACGCCGACCCCGAGCGGGATCGGGTACAGCTGCCACGGCAGGCGCTGGAAGGCCGCGCCGCTCTGGCGCAGCAGCACCAGCCATTGTGGATAACTGGCCACGAACAGCACGCAGGCCAGCAGTATCAGGCCCGTGGCACTGTTCAGGCCCGCCAGGCTCAGTTGGGCGATGTCACCGAGCATCTCCAGCGCGCCCTCCAGCGTCGGGCTGCGGAAGAAGATCCAGGCGAACGCCACGTAGTGGAAGGTCATCAACCGCGCCAGCAAGCCCGATCCCGGCAGGCGGGCAAACCCCGGGCACCACTGGCTGAACAGCTTGGAGATGGCCAGGCCCACGCCGTGCAGCGCGCCCCAGATGATGAAATTCACGCTCGCCCCGTGCCACAGCCCGGACACCAGCATCGCCAGCAGCATGTTCAGGTTGCCGCGCCATACCCCCTGGCGGTTACCGCCCAGCGGGATATAGACGTAGTCGCGGATGAAGCGTGACAGGCTGATATGCCAGCGCCCCCAGAATTCCTTGAGGTTGTGCGCGGCATATGGCGCGTCGAAGTTGTCCGGCAGACGGAACCCCAGCAACAGGGCGATGCCGGTGACCAGGTTGGTGTAGCCGCTGAAGTTGAAGTAGATCAGCAGGCTGTAGCCGTACACGCTCAGCAGCACCTGCTCGGGGGTGGCGCTGCCCGGGGTGTCGAACACCGGGTCCACCCACTCGCTGCCCAGCCAGGCACTGAGGAAGAACAGCTTGACCACCGCCATCGCGATCAACCCCAGTGCCCGCTGCGGCTCCAGCACCTGGCGCATGGCTGGCGGGCGGATCTGCGGCAGCATGTGCAGGGCGCGGTTGACCGGCCCGGCCACCAGGCTGGGGAAGAACGCCAGGTATAAGGCCAGGTCCAGCGGCGCCGACGGCGCCAGCTCGCGCCGGTTGATCGACACCAGGTAGCTGACCGAATGGAAGGTATAGAACGACAGCCCGATCGGCACCAGCACTTCCAGCAGCGGCAGCGCCACGTCGAACCCGGCGGTGGCCAGCGCGGCCTGCGCGCCTTCGACGAAGAACGCCTGGTACTTGAACAGGTAGAAACAGCCCAGCACCAGCGTCAACAGCAGCACGCGGCTGAACCAGCGCCCGGGGTAGCGCCCCGCCAGCAGGCCGAGCAAGTACACCAACACGCTGTAGCCCAGCAGGATGTAGAGCGACTGCAGACTGAAACTGGCTACCAGGCCATAGCTGGCCGTCAGCAGCAGCAGGTTCTGCAGCCGGACACTCCAGCACAGGCTCCAATAAAGCAGGAAGAACAGCGTGAAACAGAGGCCGAATTCGATCGAGAGGAAGCTCACAACGTAGTCCATTACATGACGTCGGGGAGGGAAGCCGCTGGCCCGCGGGCCAGAGCGCGCGGATTATGGCAGAGGGCCGCCACCCCCACAATTCGATTGCTCCGCAGATTGCAAGACGGGCCGCTGGGGACAAGTGCAACAAAATGCGACGAACTCCCCCTGCAATTTGCTCCCCCTGCCCCGCTCTGCTAGTGTCGCGCCGTTCTGGACACCACCGAGACTGTCGCCATGGCCCGCAAAAAAGCCTCCATCGATTTCGAACAATCCCTCGCCGACCTGCAAGCCCTGGTCGAGCGCTTGGAGAACGGCGAACTGTCGCTGGAAGAGTCGCTGGCCGCCTTCGAGCAAGGCATTGCCCTGACCCGCGATTGCCAGGGCGCCCTGGCCCAGGCCGAGCAGAAGGTGCAGATCCTCCTGGAGCGTGACGGCGAGCTGGCCGCGCAGCCGTTCGACGCGGAGCCCGAGGCATGATCGCCCAGTACCAGGCAAGTGCCCAGGCTCGGGTCGACGCGGCCCTGGAACCCTTGTTCCAAGCCCCCTCCAAGGAGCTCGAGCGCCTCTACGCGGCCATGCGCTACAGCGTGATGAACGGCGGCAAGCGCGTGCGCCCGCTGCTGGCCTACGCCGCCTGCGAGGCCTTCGGCGTGCCGGCGGAGCAGGCCAACGGCGCTGCCTGCGCAGTGGAGCTGATCCACGCCTACTCGCTGGTACACGACGACCTGCCGGCCATGGACGACGACGACCTGCGCCGCGGCCAGCCCACCACTCACAAGGCCTTCGACGAAGCCTGCGCAATCCTCGCCGGCGACGGTTTGCAAAGCCTGGCCTTCAACGCCTTGCTCGACCCGCGCCTGAGCCCGCAGCCAGACGCCATCCGCCTGCAGATGGTCCAGGCCCTGGCCAAGGCGGCCGGCCCCGCGGGCATGGTCGGCGGCCAGGCCATCGACCTCGGCTCGGTGGGCCTGAAGCTCGACCAAAAAGCCCTGGAGTACATGCACCGGCACAAGACCGGCGCGCTGATCGAAGCCAGCGTGCGCCTCGGCGCCCTGGCCAGCGCCCGCGCCGGGCAGGTCCAACTCGATTTGCTGCAGACTTATGCACAGGCCATTGGTCTGGCGTTCCAGGTGCAGGACGATATCCTCGACGTGGAGAGCGACACCGCCACCCTGGGCAAGCGCCAGGGGGCCGATATCGCCCGCGACAAGCCAACCTACCCAGCGCTGCTCGGGATGGAGGCGGCCAAAGCCTATGCCTTGGAGCTGCGCGACCAGGCGCTGGCCGCGCTGGCAGGCTTTGGCGACAATGCCGAGCCACTGCGGGCGCTGGCTCGCTACATCGTCGAGCGCCGCCACTGAGGCACCCGTGGGAGCATTGGCGCACCGCCGCTCCCACGTTGATCAACGACACCTTCACCACACCCGACTGAATGGGCAGCTTTTCCTACAATGGGGTAAACTGCCGCGTCTTCACACCTATAACGACTCGCCTGATGCCCACGACGTTTCAAGAGATCCCCCGCGAACGCCCGGTCACGCCGTTGCTGGACCGCGCCGACACGCCCGCCGGCCTGCGCCGGCTGGCCGAAGCCGACCTGGAGACCCTGGCCGACGAGCTGCGCCAGGACCTGCTCTATACCGTTGGGCAGACCGGTGGGCATTTTGGTGCGGGCCTGGGCGTCATCGAGCTGACGATCGCCCTGCACTACGTCTTCGACACCCCGGATGACCGGCTGGTGTGGGACGTCGGCCACCAGGCCTACCCGCACAAGATCCTCACCGGCCGGCGCGAGCGAATGCTCAGCCTGCGCCAGAAAGACGGCATCGCCGCCTTCCCGCGCCGCAGCGAGAGCGAGTACGACACCTTCGGCGTCGGCCACTCCAGCACCTCGATCAGCGCCGCGCTGGGCATGGCCATCGCCGCCCGCCTGCAGAACGACCCGCGCAAGTCGATCGCGGTGATCGGCGACGGCGCGCTGACCGCCGGCATGGCCTTCGAGGCGCTGAACCACGCCCAGGAAGTCAACGCCGACATGCTGGTGATCCTCAACGACAACGACATGTCGATTTCGCGCAATGTCGGCGGCCTGTCCAACTACCTGGCCAAGATCCTTTCCAGCCGCACCTACGCGAGCATGCGCGAAGGCAGCAAGAAAGTGCTGTCGCGCCTGCCCGGTGCCTGGGAAATCGCCCGCCGCACCGAAGAGTACGCCAAGG
The DNA here is from genome assembly GCF_021283165.2 of Pseudomonas soli. Classification (NCBI taxonomy): domain Bacteria; kingdom Pseudomonadati; phylum Pseudomonadota; class Gammaproteobacteria; order Pseudomonadales; family Pseudomonadaceae; genus Pseudomonas; species Pseudomonas soli. The sequence continues at coordinate 576,930 of NZ_CP128543.1, read as the reverse complement.
GCATGCTGGTGCCGGGCACGCTGTTCGAGGAGCTGGGCTGGAACTACATCGGCCCGATCGACGGCCACGACCTGCCGACCCTGATCGCCACCCTGCGCAACATGCGCGACCTCAAGGGCCCGCAGTTCCTTCACGTGGTGACCAAGAAGGGCAAGGGCTTCGCCCCGGCCGAGGTCGACCCGATCGGCTACCACGCCATCACCAAGCTGGAGCCGGCCGACAAGCCGGTCGCGCCGAAGAAGGCCAGCGGCCCGAAATACGCCTCGGTGTTCGGCCAGTGGCTGTGCGACATGGCCGCCGCCGACAATCGCCTGGTGGGCATCACCCCGGCGATGAAGGAAGGCTCGGACCTGATCGACTTCAGCGAACGCTACCCGGAGCGCTACTTCGACGTCGCCATCGCCGAGCAGCACGCGGTCACCCTGGCCGCGGGCATGGCCTGCGAGGGTGCCAAGCCGGTGGTGGCGATCTACTCGACCTTCCTGCAGCGCGCCTATGACCAGCTGATCCATGACGTGGCGGTGCAGGACCTCGATGTGCTGTTTGCCATCGACCGCGCCGGCCTGGTCGGCGAGGACGGCCCGACCCACGCCGGTGCCTACGACCTGTCCTATCTGCGCTGCATCCCCGGCATGCTGGTGATGACCCCTAGCGACGAGAACGAGCTGCGCAAGATGCTCAGCACCGGCCACCACTACAAGGGCCCGGCCGCCGTGCGTTATCCACGCGGCACCGGCCCCAACGCGCCGATCAGCGGCGACCTGGAGCCACTGGAGATCGGCAAGGGCGTGGTCCGCCGCCAGGGTGGCAAGGTCGCCCTGCTGGTGTTCGGCGTACAGCTGGCCGAAGCCCTGCAGGTAGCCGAGCAGATCGATGCCACCGTGGTCGACATGCGTTTCGTCAAGCCTCTGGACGAGGCGCTGGTGCTGGAAATGGCCGCCAACCATGAGTTGCTGGTGACCATCGAAGAGAATGCCATCATGGGTGGCGCCGGCGCAGCGGTGGGCGAGTTCCTCGCCCGCGAAGCGGTGGTCAAGCCGCTGCTGCACCTGGGCCTGCCGGATATCTATGTCGAGCATGCCAAGCCTGCGCAGATGCTGGCCGAGTGCGGGCTCGATGTGGCAGGGATCGAAGCCTCCGTCAAAGCCCGAATGGCCAAGCTCGGCCTGTAATCCCTGGGACCGCTTTGCGGCCCATCGCCGCGGTTCGTCGCCACGACAAGCCGGCTCCCACAGGGATCGCAGTCCCTTGTGGGAGCCGGCTTGCCGGCGATTGCGCTGGAACTAGCCATGAAACTCCCAAGCCTCACCACCCTGCTCTGCCTGCCCCTCCCGCTAATGGCCGCTGAACGCGACAACGCCCTGAAGCTTCCCGACGTGCTGATCAGCGCCAATCGCCAGGTCGAGTCGCGTACCGCCACCAGTGCGGCCAATACGGTGTTCACCCGTGCCGACATCGACCGCCTGCAACCCAGCAGCGTCACCGATCTGCTCGCCCGCGTGCCCGGCGTGCAGGTCGCGCCCACCGGCGGTCGCGGCAGTCTGCCGGGCATCTTCGTGCGCGGCACCAAGGCCGCCCAGACCCTGGTGCTGGTTGATGGCGTGCGCATCGCCAACGCCACATCCGGCGACAGCGGCCTGCAGTTTCTCGGCATCGACCAGATCGAACGGGTGGAAGTGCTGCGCGGTTCGCGCTCGGCGATTTACGGCAGCGACGCCATCGGCGGGGTGATCCAGATCTTCACCCGGCGTGGCGAGGGCCAGGGCCTGCAACCGCGCCTGCGCCTGGCGGCCGGCAGCAACCAGACCTGGCAGCGCAGCCTGGGCCTGTCCGGTGGCGATGGCGCGACCCGCTTCAACCTCGGCGCCAGCCTGGACGAGACGGCCGGCATCGATTCGACCGGGCCGTCGTATGCCAGCGATGGCGACCATGACGCCTATCGCAACCGCTCGCTGAACCTGAGCTTGAGCCACAGCTTCAACGAGCGCTTCGAAGCGGGCCTGAACCTGCTCGACAGCCGTGGGCGTCGTGAGTTCGACGAACCTCGTGGTAGCAGCCCGCAAGTGCCCTACTCGAACTTCGCCGTCAGCAGCCTGGGCAGTTACTTCGATGCCCAACTTACCGATCTGTGGCATTCCCGACTGGAGATGGCCCACAGCGAGAACCGCGACGACAGCCGCGACAAGCTCACGCACCAAAGCTCGCCATTCAACACCTACCGCGACCAAGTCACCTGGCAGAACGATCTGACCATCGATGACGACAACAGCGTGCTACTGGGTGGCGAGTGGTACGAGGACCGGGTGCATTCGAGTACCGATTTCAATGAGGACAGCCGCTGGAACCGCGCAGTGTTCGCCCAGCATCGCTTCCACAACGAGCACTTCTCGACCGAACTGGGCGTACGCCACGACGAGAACCAGCAGTTCGGCGGCCAGACCACCTGGAGCGGCAGCCTGACCCTGCCATTGAACGCCCGTAATGACTTGCTGTTTTCCTACAGCGAGGGGTTCCGCGCCCCCACGTTCAACGACCTGTACTACCCCGGCTTCAGCAACCCCGATCTCAAGCCGGAACACTCGAAATCCTATGAGGTGCAATGGCGCAGTCAACTGACCGACAGCAGCCGCCTGGAGACCTCGCTCTATCGCACCGACTTGCGAGACGCCATCAGCTACGACGCAGATGCCAATACCATGGGCAACGTTGCCCAGGCCCGTATCAACGGCTTCGAGATGGCGCTGGACCAGCAATGGGGGGCCTGGACATCGACGTTGGGCCTGGCATTGATCGACCCGCGTGACCGGAAGAGTGGCCACACGTTGTCCCGGCGCGCGCGGCGTACGCTGAGCCTGGATATCGACCGTCAATACGACCGCTTCAATGTTGGCGCCAGCTGGCAGGCCGTGAGCAGCAGCTACAACGACGAAACCAACAACGCCCCCATCGGCGGCTACGGGCTGCTGGGCGTTCGCGGTGGCTGGGCTGCCACTCGCGAGCTGAGGCTCGACTTGAAGCTCGACAACCTGCTGGACAAGCGTTACAGCCGCAACCTCTACAACTACCAGGGCAATGACTACGGCTACCGCGAAGAAGGACGCACCTGGCTGTTGAGCCTTACCTGGACACCGGCGCTTTAGCATCGAGCAACGCGCACAGCCGAGCAGTCGCCTCGATCATCTGCCCGCTGGGCCGCTCCAGGCCTTTGTCCGGCACCACCAGTAAGCGCTCGCCCTTCACCGCGCTCAGCCGCGGCCAGTTGCGCCAACTCGCCAGTTGCGCCTCATCGCCCGCCAGGATCACCTCGGGGTCGCGCAGCAGCACCGACTCCACGCTGACCTGCGGGGCGGGCTGGGCCAGGTCGTCGAACACATTGCGTGCCCCACACACACGCAAGGCGTCGCTGACCACCTGGCGGCCACCCAAGGTGTACAGCGGCTTGTCCCAGACCTGGTAAAACACCCGTAGCGGCGCCTCCCGCCGGTAGCGGTCACGCAGCCCCTGCAACCGCTCACGCAGGCTGGCGGCATAGGCGCGGCCTTGCTGGTCACGGCCAATACGTTGGGCGATGGCTTCGATCTGGTCGATCAACTGGTCGAGGTTGCCGGGCTCGCCGCTGAACGTGGCGATGCCCAGGCGCCTGAGCTGGTCGCGCTGGGCCGGAGGCACGCTGCCGGGCCACAGCAGCAAGAGGTCGGGCTCGAGGCTTAACAGACGCTCCATGTCGAGCTGGCCATGACGGCCGACGGAAGGCAACCGGGCCAGCGCCGGCGGACGCTCGCCGCCATCGAGCACACCGACCAGCAACTCGCCGGCGTCCAGTTCCAGAACGATCTCGGTCATCGATGGCGCCAGGCTGACTACCCGCGGCGCAGCCTCGGCCAAAGCACCGAGGCACAACAGCGAAAAACCGGCGAGCAGCGCCCGCATCAACCGAGCTGGCGCGGGATGCGATAGAGGTACAGCAGCACCACGGTGGACAGGGCGAGGAGAATCTGCGGCACTGCCTCCAGCCCGACCAGCACCGACAGCGCGGCAACCCAGGCCGGGAAGCAGGCGAACAGCATGGCCAGGCGGCGCACCCGCGCCAGCTCGATCCAGGCGGCCGGCTCTTCGGCGCTGCCCAGCGCCTTGTCGGTGGCGATCAACGCCCGCTTGTACGCGCTGAAGCGCGGCAGGCTGAGGAACATGCTGGCGGCACCGGCGATGAACAGCGGCATGGCCAACACCGGGATCAGCGCCTCGCCGCCACCGAAGGCCCAGGCCATCACCGGCAGCGGCAGCAATCCCACGGCCAGGTACTGCCACCAGGCCAGCGCCAGCCGCCGCTTCACCTCTGTGCGCGTCACGCCTGGGGCACCTCGCCCTGGTGCTTGTTGCCCATCATGTGGCCGAGCTTGTCGGCCTTGGTGGCCAGGTACAGGCGGTTGTGCGGGTTGTGGCCAGTGTGCAGCGGCACGCGCTCGGCGACCTTGATGCTCATGTCGGTCAGGGCCTTTACCTTGCGCGGGTTGTTGGTCATCAGACGCAGCGACTTCACGCCCAGGTGCTCGAGCATCGGCAGGCACATGGCGTAGTCACGCTGATCAGCGGCGAAGCCCAGGCGCTCGTTGGCCTCGACGGTATCGGCACCGCCGTCCTGCAGCTCGTAGGCGCGGATCTTGTTCAGCAGGCCGATGCCACGGCCTTCCTGGCGCAGGTACAGCAGTACGCCACGGCCTTCACGGGCGATGGCCTGCAATGCAGCCTCCAGCTGCGAGCCGCAGTCGCAACGCTGGCTGAACAGCGCATCGCCGGTCAGGCATTCGGAGTGCAGACGCCCCAGCACCGGCTCGCCGTCGGCGATATCACCCAGGCTGAGCACCACGTGCTCGCGGCCAGTGGCTTCGTCGAGGAAGCCATGCATGGTGAAGGTCGCAAAGGGAGTCGGGAGTTTCGAGGCGGCAACAAAGACGACGGGCACGTTGTGCTCCTGGGCAGTAGGTTTTTTCAGATCGGCCGATTGTATCAGCAGCCCGGCGCAGGTGCGCAGGAGGAATATCGTGGCTTAAGATCGAAAAGTTAGATGCATATGGCCCCACACCGGCCCCTGCGGGAGCAGACTGCGGGTACTTACTGATGAGGCAGGTGATCAACCGTAAACGGGTAAGGCTGCTTCCAGCGCTCGAAGATCGGCTTCAGCTCGCCGCTGCGCACCAGTTGCTCCATGCGCCGGTCGAACAGGTCGCGCAGGACCTTGCCCTGTTCACTGTGGGTGAAGGCCAGGTACAACGGCAGCTCGGCGACGTGGGTGCGGCGAAAGCGCGTGGCATCGGGCGCCTGGCCAAGCACATAGTCGACCTCGGCGAGCGCATCGATGTAGAAGTCGACCCGGTCATGCTCGAGCATCGGCAGGATGCCCTCGCGACGCTGGATCTCGCGGAAGTTGTGGACCTCGGGCAGATAGCTGGCATAGTCGTACCCGCGCACCCAGGCCAGCCGGTACTGGCCGATGGTCTCGAGCGTTGGCACCGGCTTGTCGACCAGGCCCAGGGCATAGATATGGTCCTGGTCGAAGTACCACTGCGGATACAGGTTGTCGGCGTTCTCTTCCTTGTAGGAGCCGACCCAGGCATCCGCCTCGCCGCGCTTCACCAGCCCGACGGCGCGGCTGTAGGGCGCGCTCTTGACCACGACCTTGACCCCGGCCGGCTCGAACACCTTGCGCAACACGTCCCAGGCCAGCCCGGTGCCATCGGCATTGGTGTAGTCGACCCACGCCTCGCTGACCAGACGCACCTGCGCCGGCGCCTCCTGGGCCATCGCACCCGGCCCCGTGACCAACAGCATCGATGCCAGCACCACAGCCTTCAGGCCCATCGCAACGCTCCCTGTATCAGGCCACCGCCCACACCAGAACCTGCATGCCCAGCCAGGCGAACACGCCGGCCAGGATATCGTCGAGCATTATCCCGAACCCCCCATGCACATGGCGGTCGACCCAGCGGATCGGCCACGGCTTGAGGATGTCGAAGAAGCGGAACATCAGGAACCCCGCCAGCAGCCACTGCCAACCTTCCGGCACCAGCCACAGGGTGATCCACATGCCGACGATCTCGTCCCAGACAATGCCCTCATGGTCGTGCACGCGCAAGTCGTTGGCCACCTTGCCGCACAACCACACGCCGAACAGCATGCTGATGCCCAGCAACAGCCAATAGCCCCAGTCGGGCAGCATCTGCCACAGCGGGATGAACGGCAGCGCCACCAGCGAACCCCAGGTCCCCGGTGCCTTGGGCAGGGTGCCCGAGCCGAAGCCGAAGGCGATGAAGTGCCACGGGTTGCGCCAGACCGAAGGCGGAACGAACTCCGCAGGCACCTGGTTGGGGTGGTCGGTCACGGTGTCTCCCTGAAATGTTGATAGCCCCGTTGCACGGGGGTGATGTCCTGGCCTTGCGGGTCACGCAAGGTCACGCCCTGGCCTTCCAATACACGACCGATGACGTGCACCTCGCGGGCCAGGGTCGTCAGTGCACTTTCCGGCACGGTGAACGCCAGCACGTAGTCGTCACCACCAGTGAGCGCTGCATGCAAGGCCGCTTCTCGACCGAGGAAAGCCTGTAAAGGAGCAGACACGGGGACCTGCGCCAGGTTCACCTGCAGCGCCACGCCGGACGCCTTGGCGATATGCCCGCAGTCCGCCAGCAGGCCATCGGAAATATCCAGCGCCGCCGTGGCCAGGCCGCGCAAGCGCTCGCCCAGTTGCAGTTGCGGCACGGGCGACCAGTAATGCTCGAGCAATGGCCCGGCCACATCGGCTGCCGCCTCGCGTTCGCCCAGCACCAACGGCAAGGCCCCTGCCGCATTACCAAGGAAACCACCAACACACAGCAGGTCGCCCGGCTGCGCGCCGCTACGGCGCAGCGCCTGGCCGGTCGGCACCCGGCCGAACACGGTCACGGTAATGCTCAACGGGCCGCGTGTAGTATCGCCACCAATCAGGCTGATAGCGCAGCGCGCGGCCATGCGGCCGAGCCCGTCGGCAAAGCCGGCAAGCCATTGCGCGCCGACCTGGGGCAAGGTGAGGGCAAGGGTGAAGCCGATGGCCGTGGCGCCCATGGCCGCCAGGTCACTGACCGCCACGGCCAGCGCGCGCTGGCCGAGCAGCAACGGGTCGCAGACTGCGGGGAAATGCACACCGGCCACGAGCGTGTCGGTGGAGATCGCCAGCTGCTCGCCGGCAGGCAGGTCCAGCAGGGCACAGTCGTCGCCGATCCCCAGGGCCACACCCACGCCGCCCTGCGCACAGGGCGCGGCGGCGAAGTAGTGACGGATCAGCTCGAACTCACCCATGGCTGGTCAGCGCCGCGATCAGCGCTTGTTCGCCTTGACTTCCGCCTCACGCAGACGCGGAGCCAGCTTGTCGAGCACGCCGTTGACGAACTTGTGCCCGTCGGTGGCACCGAAGACTTTCGCCAGTTCCACACCTTCGTTGATGACCACGCGGTACGGTACGTCGACGCGCATCATGAACTCCCAGGTGGACAGGCGCAGCACGGCCAGTTCGACCGGGTCGAGCTCTTCCAGTGGCGTGTCCAGGCAAGGCTTGAGCGCCTCGTCGATCTCGGCCTTCTTCGCTGGGACCCCGTGCAGGATCTCGCGGAAGTAGGCGCCGTCGATATCGGTGAAATCGTTGTCGACCCGGAACTGCGCTTCGACCTCGTTCAGCGAATGCTTGGCCATGTGCCACTGGTAGAGCGCTTGCGTGGCGAGCTTGCGGGCTTCGCGACGCTTGGCGCTCTTCGAGGGCTTGCCGGCATCCGCGGGTTTTGGATCGCGCGGGTTGAAACGATCGCTTTCGTCGCTAATCACTTGGCCTCCAACTGCGCCAGCAGGCTGACCATTTCCAGAGCGGACAGGGCAGCTTCGGCACCTTTGTTGCCGGCCTTGGTGCCGGAACGCTCGATGGCCTGTTCGATGGAGTCGACGGTCAGTACGCCGAAGGCCACCGGAACACCGAACTCCATGGACACCTGGGCCAGGCCCTTGGTGCACTCGCCCGCCACGTATTCGAAGTGCGGGGTACCGCCACGGATCACCGCGCCCAGGGCGACGATCGCGTCATAAGCGCCCTGCTGGGCGACTTTCTGTGCCACCAGCGGGATTTCGAACGCGCCCGGGGCACGGATGATGGTGATGTCGCTTTCGCTGACGCCGTGGCGTACCAGGGCATCGACTGCACCGCTTACCAGGCTTTCGACGACGAAGCTGTTGAAGCGGCCAACCACCAAAGCATAGCGACCTTTGGGGGCGATGAAGGTACCTTCGATGGTCTTCAGGGTCATTCCGGAGTTCTCATCTTCAAGAGCGAGGCCGCGCTGTGGCGGCCTCGGGAGGGTTTTGACTCGAGCTTAGGGGCGATCAGGCCGCCTCAAGTCACTCGGAGGGCACGTATTCTACAACTTCCAGATCGAATCCGGATATCGCATTGAACTTCATCGGCGAACTCATCAGGCGCATCTTGCGCACACCGAGGTCGCGCAGGATCTGCGAACCGGCACCGACGGTGCTGTAGGTGGTGGGTGCCTTGGGCTGCGCATCGCCCGCGCTTTCGCGGATGTGCGCCAGCAGCACGTCGCCGTCCAGCGGGTGGCCCAGCAGCAGGACCACGCCGCTGCCGGCCTCGGCCACCGCGGCCATGGCCGCGCGCAGGCTCCAGCGCCCCGGCTGCTTGACCAGCAGGAGGTCGCGCAGCGGGTCCATGTTGTGCACCCGCACCAGCGTCGGCTCTTCGGCGCAGATCTTGCCCAGTGTCAGGGCCATGTGCACGTCGCCTTCCACCGCGTCACGGTAGGTGACCAGGTTGAATTCGCCCAGCTCGCTCTCGATCGGCTGCTCGGAAACGCGCTGCACGGTGCGCTCGTGGATCATGCGGTAGTGGATCAGGTCGGCGATGGTGCCGATCTTCAAGCCATGCTCGGCAGCGAACACTTCCAGCTCGGCGCGGCGCGACATGGTGCCGTCGTCGTTCATCACCTCGCAGATCACTCCGCTCGGCTCGAAACCGGCCATGCGCGCCAGGTCGCAGGCGGCCTCGGTATGGCCGGCGCGGGCCAGTGTGCCGCCGGGCTGGGCCATCAGCGGGAAGATATGCCCAGGGCTGACGATGTCTTCGGCCTTGGCGTCCTTGGCCGCGGCGGCCTGCACGGTGCGGGCGCGGTCGGCGGCGGAGATGCCGGTGGTGACGCCTTCGGCGGCTTCGATCGACACGGTGAACTTGGTGCCGAAGCCCGAACCGTTGCGCGGCGCCATCAGCGGCAGCTTCAGGGTTTCGCAGCGCTCGCGGGTCATCGGCATGCAGATCAGGCCGCGGGCGTGCTTGGCCATGAAATTGATGTGCTCGGGCAGGCAGCACTCGGCCGCCATGATGATGTCGCCTTCGTTCTCGCGGTCTTCGTCATCCATGAGGATGACCATTTTGCCCTGGCGGATGTCTTCGACCAGTTCTTCGATGCTGTTGAGCGCCACGCGGCACCCCCTTCTCAATCAGGATTTCAAGAAGCCGTTGGCGGCCAGGAAGCTTTCGGTGATGCCACTGCCTTTGCTCGGCTCGGCGGCCTTGTCGCCCAGCAGCAGACGCTCCAGGTAACGGGCCAGCAGGTCGACCTCAAGGTTCACCCGACGCCCTGCGCGGTAGTCGGCCATGATGGTTTCAGACAGGGTGTGCGGGACGATGGTCAGCTCGAACTCGGCGCCATCGACTTCGTTGACCGTCAGGCTGGTGCCGTCGACGGTGATCGAGCCCTTGTGGGCGATGTACTTGGCCAGCTCCTTGGGCGCACGCACGCGGAACTGGATGGCGCGGGCGTTATCAGCGCGCGAAACGATTTCGCCGACACCGTCGACGTGGCCGCTGACCAGGTGTCCGCCCAGGCGAGTGGTCGGGGTCAGGGCCTTTTCCAGGTTGACCCGGCTGCCGCTCTTGAGGTCGACCATGGCGGTACGCTTGAGGGTCTCGACGCTGACGTCGGCCCAGAAGCCGTCGCCAGGCAGCTCGACGGCGGTCAGGCACACGCCGTTGACCGCGATGCTGTCGCCAAGCTTGACGTCGGCCAGGTCGAGCTTGCCGGTTTCAACGTAGACGCGCACATCACCGCCCTTGGGGGTGAGGCTGCGGATGGTGCCGATGGATTCGATGATGCCGGTGAACATACTGTTCTCCTCAAGTACGGGCTGCGCGAAGCAAGCCAGGCATTATACGCCGGGGGCCGGCAGGGGGATGGCAGTGACTCGCCAGTCATCGCCGACCGCGCGCATGTCGGTGATCTTCAGCCGCGGTGCCTCGCTCATTTTCGACAGCGGCCAGTCCAGCAGCGGACGGGCGTCGGAACCGAGGAAGGTGCCGGCGACGAACAACTGGTACTCGTCGACCAGGCCCTGGCGGGCGAAGGCGCCGACCAGACCGGCGCCGGCTTCCAGGAGAATTTCGTTGACGCCCCGCCCGGCCAGCACCCGCAGCAGGGCCGGCAAGTCGACGCGGCCGTCGCTGCCGGGCAGGTCAAGCAACTCATGGCCGGCGGCGGCATAACGAGGGTCCTCGCCGGTGGCGGTCACCACCAGCGCCGGGCCGGCCTGGAAGAACGGCGCGTCCAGTGGCAGGCGCAGGCGCCCGTCGATCAGCACGCGCAGCGGCGGGCGCGACACGGCCAGGGCGGTGAGCGCCTCATCCAGGCCAAGTTCCTCGCCACGCACGGTCATGCGGGCGTTGTCGAACAGCACGCTCTCGGCGCTGGTCAGCACCACGCTGGACCGGGCGCGCAAGCGCTGGACCGCGGCACGAGCGGCGGGGCCGGTGATCCACTGGCTCTCGCCGCTGGCCATGGCGGTGCGACCGTCCAGGCTCATCGCCAGCTTGGCGCGCACGAATGGCAGGCCGTGCTCCATACGCTTGAAGAAGCCTGTGTTGAGGGCGCGAGCCTCGGCTTCGAGCACCCCGCTGGCGACCTCGATGCCGGCCTCGCGCAGACGGCGCAGGCCATTGCCGGCCACTTGCGGGTTGGGGTCCTGCATGGCCGCGACCACCCGCGCCACCCCGGCGTTGACCAGGGCTTCGGCGCACGGCGGCGTGCGGCCATGGTGGCTGCAGGGTTCGAGGGTGACGTAGGCACAGGCGCCTCGGGCGCGCTCGCCGGCCTGGCGCAGGGCATGGACCTCGGCGTGCGGCTCGCCGGCACGCACATGCCAGCCCTCGCCGACCACCTCGCCATCGCGCACGATCACGCAGCCCACGCGGGGGTTTGGGTGGGTGCTGTACAGGCCCTTGCGGGCCAGTTCCACGGCCCGGGCCATGTAGTGGGCATCGAGAATGGCTTGGCTGGACATGCTTACTCTTTGGCTGGCTCGCGGGCCAGGCGGTCGATTTCTTCGCGGAATTCGTCGAGGTCTTGGAAACGTCGGTAGACCGAGGCGAATCGGATGTAGGCCACTTCGTCGAGCTTGCGCAGCTCGGCCATCACCATCTCGCCGACCACCAGCGATTTCACTTCGCGCTCGCCGGTGGCACGCAGGCGGCTCTTGATGTGCGCCAACGCCGCTTCCAGGCGCTCGACGCTGACCGGGCGCTTTTCCAGCGCGCGCTGCATGCCGGCGCGCAGCTTGTCTTCATCGAAGGGCTGGCGCGTGCCGTCCTGCTTGATCAGCCGCGGCAGCACCAGCTCGGCGGTTTCGAAGGTGGTGAAACGTTCGCCGCAGGCGACGCACTCGCGACGGCGACGCACCTGTTCGCCCTCGGCGACCAGGCGCGAGTCGATGACCTTGGTGTCGTTGGCCCCGCAAAACGGACAGTGCATGGTGACAGGCAACAAAAAAAGGGAGGGCCATGGTAGCGCATTGCACTGGCAAGACAAGCCAAAGGGGTTACCATCCATGCAAATCTGCCCGTGAAGGACGACCCCATGTACCCTCGAGCGCTCGTCGTGCTGTGTTGCGCCGCCCTGCTCGCCGCCTGCGGCAGCGACCGCCCAAATCCGGAGCAAGCCCCGGCCCCGGTGCCGGCCAAGGTGGCAAAGAAGACCGAACCCCTGGGCCCGCTGCCGGCCTACCAGCGCGAGCTGAGCGGTACCCTGATGGAAATCCCGGCAGGTGCCGATGTGGAGCTGGCCCTGCTGGTAATCGACGAGCGTGGCCGCCCGCAGCAACTGCTGGCCAGCAGCACCCTGAGCGGCACCGGCCAGGCCTTGCCCTACCGACTGCGCTTCAACCCCGAAGCCTTCCCGGCCGGCGCGCGGGTCGAACTGCGCGGCCGCGCCAGCCGCTCCGGCCAGTTGATCCTGCACCTGCCTCCGGTACCCATCGCCCAGGCCCAGACCCAGGCCACCGGCCCGCTGCGTTTCGAAAAGGCACCATAGATGGCCCCGCTGGCCCTGCAACAGGCCTTGAGCGGCCTGATCGGCGAAGCACGCCTGATCGTCAGTGAACTGCCCGAGTGCGACCTGAAACTCTGGTTGATCGACGACCAGAACATGGATCGCGCATTCAGCAGCGAGGAAACCCGGCGCATTCTCGAAGAGCCTCCCTACTGGAGCTTCTGCTGGGCCAGCGGCCTGGCCATGGCGCGCTACCTGGCCGAGCAACCGCACTGGGTGCGTGGCAAGCGCGTGCTGGACTTCGGCGCCGGCTCCGGCATCGCCGGGATCGCCGCCGCCCGGGCCGGCGCGCTGGAGGTGGTGGCCTGCGACCTCGACCCGCTGGCCCTGGACGCCTGCCGCGCCAACGCCGCACTGAACAACGTGACACTGGGCTACAGCAGCGACTTCTTCGCCGAGGCCGACCGCTTCGACCTGATCCTGGTCGCCGATGTGCTCTACGACCGCGCCAACCTGCCGTTGCTGGACGCATTCCTCGGCCGTGGCCGCCAGGCGCTGGTGGCCGACTCGCGGGTGCGCGATTTCAGCCACCCGCTGTACCGTCCGCTCGGCGTGCTGGAGGCGCTGACCCTGCCGGATCTGGCCGAGCCGCACGAATTCCGCCGGGTCAGCCTGTACCACGCCAGCCGCGAGCCCTTATAGTGGGGGCATTCACGGATTTGCGAGAGTCACGATGAGCCAGGAAACACCATTTATCTTCGATGCCACCGATGCCACCTTCCAGCAGTTGGTCATCGAGAACTCCTTCCACAAGCCGGTACTGGTCGACTTCTGGGCCGAATGGTGCGCGCCGTGCAAGGCGCTGATGCCGCTGTTGGCGAAGATCGCCGAGGGCTACCAGGGCGAGCTGCTGCTGGCCAAGATCAACTGCGACGTCGAGCAGCAGGTCGTCGCCCAGTTCGGCATCCGCAGCCTGCCGACCGTGGTGTTGTTCAAGGATGGCCAACCGGTCGACGGCTTTGCCGGCGCGCAGCCCGAGTCGGCCATCCGCGCCATGCTCGAACCCCATGTGCAGATGCCCGCGCCGCCCGCCGCCGCGCCGCTGGAGCAGGCCAAGGCGCTGTTCGCCGAAAGTCGCTTCAGCGAGGCCGAGGCCCTGCTGCAGGTGCTGCTGGGTGAAGACAACAGCAATGCCGAGGCGCTGATCCTCTACGCCCGCTGCCTGGCCGAGCGTGGCGAGCTGGGCGAGGCCCAGGTGGTGCTCGACGCGGTCAAGACCGACGAGCACAAGGCCGCACTGGCCGGCGCCAAGGCCCAGCTGACCTTCCTGCGCCAGGCCGCCAGCCTGCCGGAAGCCGCGGAGCTGAAGAGCCGCCTGGCGCAGAATCCGCAGGATGACGAAGCAACCTACCAGCTGTGCATCCAACAGTTGGCACGCCAGCAGTACGAGGCCGCAATGGATGGATTGCTGAAGCTGTTTCAGCGCAACCGCGCCTACGAGAACGGCCTGCCGCAGAAGGCGCTGCTACAGGTGTTCGAGCTGCTGGGCAACGAGCATCCGCTGGTCAGTGTGTACCGCCGCAAGCTGTCCTCAGCGTTGTTCTGAGGCTGCTGGGGCTGCTATGCAGCCCCTCATCCCACCCAGCGATACACCGGCGCATCCACGCCACTTTCCACCTTCACCTCACTGCTATGGCGCAACCGCACCAGCAGCCGCTTGCCTGCCGCCACGCTTCCGGCCAAACCTTCCAGACGCTCCAGCAGTTCCGGACCACCCATCTGCCCCGCCTGACGCAGCACTTCACGCGCCGCCACCCACTGTCCGTCATCCTGTCGGGGTACGGGGCTGGCGCTGACCGGCGCAGCTTCCACCGGGGCCTGGACATCCATCCTACGCCCCAGCTGCGCCCACTCATGCGGCTCCAGCTCGACAGTCAGGTCCACCGGCCACGCGCCGATCTGCCCACGAATTCTCACGATTATTTCCTTGTTTCCAGGCTCGATTACGCCATGCTCCCACGAACATGAAACCTGTGCCAGGCAGGCTGGCGGGGCAAATGCAAATTGTTATAACATCACAAATTCATCCTAAGCCGCCTGTGGAGCCGTCCATGCGTCGTCTGTTGCTCGCCCTGCCCTTTGCCCTGCTTCCCCTGGCCGTGGCCCATGCCCACGACGATCACGACCATGATCACGATCACGCCCATGGCACCCTCGGCGCCCATGAGCACGGCGTGGCCAAGCTCAACGCGGTACTCGACGGCAACGTCCTCGAGCTGGCGCTGGACAGCCCGGCAATGAACCTGGTGGGCTTCGAACACGCCGCCAGCAGCGACGCCGACAAAGCCAAGGTCGCCGCCGCCCGCCAGCAGCTCGAACAACCCCTGAAGTTGTTCGCCATCGCCCAGGCCGCCGGTTGCAAGGAGGAGGCCCAGGACCTGGAAAGCCCGCTGTTCGGTAATGCCCCCGAGGCTGGCGGCGACGCGCACCAGCACGCCGACATCAATGCCCGTTACCAACTGACCTGCGCCACCCCGGGCAAACTCACCCAGATCGACCTCGGCCGCCTGTTCAAAACCTTCCCGCAAACCCAGAAGATCAACGTGCAACTGATCGGCCCGAATGGCCAGAAAGGCGTGGAAGCCACCCCCGCCAAGGCCGTGGTCGAGTTCTGAATGAGCCAGCCGCTGATCGAACTGCATGACCTGGTGTTCGCCTGGCCTGGCCAGGCGCCGCTGCTGGAGATCCCGGCGTTTCGCCTGGAGCCCGGCGAGGCGTTGTTCCTCAAGGGCCCCAGCGGCAGTGGCAAGACCACCCTGCTCGGCCTGCTGGGCGGGGTCAACCGCCCAGGCCAGGGCAGCATCCGCCTGCTCGGCCAGGACTTGGCGACCTTGGGCCAGGGCGCGCGCGACCGCTTCCGGGTCGATCACACCGGCTACATCTTCCAGCAGTTCAACCTGCTGCCGTTCCTCTCGGTGCGCGAAAACGTCGAGCTGCCCTGCCGCTTCTCGAAAAGCCGTGCCGCTCGCGCCGCCCAGCGCCACGGCAGCATCGACCAGGCCGCTGCCCAGTTGCTCGCCCACCTGGGTCTGGACGACCCGGCCCTGCTCGCCCGCCGCGCCGACAGCCTGTCGATCGGGCAGCAGCAGCGAGTCGCCGCGGCCAGGGCGCTGATCGGCCAGCCCGAGCTGGTGATCGCCGACGAGCCGACCTCGGCCCTCGACGCCGACACCCGCGAGGCGTTCATCCGCCTGTTGTTCGACGAATGCCGCGACGCCGGCGCCAGCCTGCTGTTCGTCAGTCATGACCAGAGCCTGGCGCCGCTGTTCGACCGCCATCTGTCCCTGGCCGAGCTCAATCGCGCCGCCAAGCCCCGGGAGGCCTGATGTACCTGCTTCGCCTTGCCCTGGCCAGCCTGGCCAACCGCCGTTTCACCGCCCTGCTCACCGCGTTCGCCATCGCCCTGTCGGTGTGCTTGCTGCTGGCCGTCGAGCGGGTACGCACCGAAGCCCGCGCCAGTTTCGCCAGCACCATCAGCGGCACCGACCTGATCGTCGGCGCCCGTTCGGGGTCGGTGAATCTGCTGCTGTACTCGGTGTTCCGCATCGGCAATGCCACCAACAATATCCGCTGGGACAGCTACGAGCATTACGCCAAGGATCCACGGGTGAAGTGGGCGATCCCGATTTCCCTGGGCGATTCGCACCGCGGCTACCGGGTGATGGGCACCAGCGCCGACTACTTCAGCCATTACCAGTTCGGTCGCCGCCAGCACCTGGCACTCGACCAGGGCCGGGCGTTCGCCGACGATCCGTTCGAAGTGGTGCTGGGTGCCGAAGTCGCCGAGGCGCTGCACTACAAACTGGGTGACAAGCTGGTGCTGGCGCACGGCGTGGCCGCCATCAGCCTGGTCAAGCATGACGACAAGCCATTCACCGTGGTCGGCGTGCTCGAGCGCACCGGCACCCCGGTGGACCGCACCCTGCACATCAGCCTGGCAGGGATGGAGGCGATTCACATCGACTGGCACAACGGCGTCCCGGCCCGTGGCGCCGGACGCATCAGTGCCGAGCAGGCCCGCGCCATGGACCTGCAACCCACCGCCATCACCGCCTTCATGCTCGGGCTCAACAGCAAGATCGCCACTTTCAGCCTGCAGCGCGAGATCAACGAGTACCGTGCCGAGCCCCTGCTTGCGATCCTGCCCGGTGTGGCCCTGCAGGAGCTGTGGAGCCTGATGGGCACGGCCGAGCAGGCACTGTTCGTGGTGTCGTTGTTCGTCGTGCTCACCGGCCTGATCGGCATGCTCACCGCGATTTTCACCAGCCTCAACGAACGCCGCCGGGAAATGGCCATCCTGCGCTCGGTGGGGGCCCGTCCCTGGCACATCGCCGGGCTGCTGGTGCTCGAGGCACTGGCCCTGGCATTGTCGGGCATCGCCGCCGGGCTTGGCTTGCTGTATGCCTGCATAGCCCTGGCACAGGGCTATGTGCAGGCCAATTACGGGCTGTACCTGCCATTGGCCTGGCCAAGCGCCCATGAGTGGACGCTGCTGGCTATCATCCTTGGCGCGGCGCTGCTGATGGGCAGCGTGCCGGCCTGGCGCGCCTACCGACAGTCGCTGGCCGATGGCCTGTCGATTCATCTTTGAGAACCTTCATGAGCGCGACGTCCATGGACAAAAGGCAGGCTTCCACCGCTTGGCATTACCTGTTACTGGCAGTGGTGTTGCTGGCATCCACGGTGTGCGCCGCCGAACCTCGTGAACTGGACTGGCCCGCCCTGATCCCCGAAGGCGCGCCGATCATCCCGCCGCAACTGACGCCACTGCACGACCTGTCGCAGATCAGCGACGCGCTGGCCGCCGAGGCCGCCCCCGCCGCGCGCCAGCAGGCGCCCAACGCGCCGGTGGTGAAGGCACTGGACGGCCAGCCGGTGAAGATCCCCGGCTACATCGTGCCACTGGAGGTCAGCGACGAAGGCCGCACCACCGAATTCCTTCTGGTGCCCTACTACGGCGCCTGCATCCACGTGCCACCGCCACCCTCGAACCAGATCGTGCACATCTTCAGCGAGATGGGCGTGCGCATCGAAGACCTCTATCAACCCTACTGGATCGAAGGCACGATGCAGGTCAAGGCGTCCAGCAGCGAGCTGGCGGATGCGGGCTACCAGATGGAAGCCGAGAAAATCTACGCTTATGAGCTGAAGTGAGAACTGTGCACGCCCGTTTGAAGAGGCTTCGTTGAGCTGGGTCAAACTTTCTGTTTAGTCAGCTTCGTACCATTGGACTACTCGATTACTCACGTCCTCTGGGAGCTTCCATGAACAAGTCCTTGCTCAGTGCCTCGCTCGTCGCGTTGGCGCTCGCAGCCCCTGTTGCCCACGCCCACCAGGCGGGGGATTTCATCCTCCGTGCTGGCGCCATCACCACTGCGCCGAACGAAAGCAGCGGTGACATCAAGCTCGATGGCGCCAAGGTGTCGGGCACCAAGGCGACCCTGGACAGCGACACCCAGCTGGGCCTGGCCTTCGCCTACATGCTCACCGACCACATCGGCCTTGAGCTGCTGGCTGCCACGCCGTTCCAGCACACCGTCGGCGTCAAGGGCCTCGGCCCAGGCCTGGACGGCAAGCTGGCCGACATCAAGCAACTGCCACCGACCCTGTCGCTGCAGTACTACCCGATGGAGCCAAGCTCCAAATTCCAGCCCTACGCCGGCGTGGGCATCAACTACACGATGTTCTTCGATGAAGACCTGAAGAGCAATCGTAAGGCCCAGGGCTTCAGCAACATGAAGCTGAAGGACTCGGTGGGTATCGCCGGCCAGCTGGGCATGGACTACATGCTTACCGACAACCTGCTGCTCAACGCCGCGGTCTGGTACGTCGACATCGACACCAAGGCCAGCATCGATGGCCCGAGCGCCCTGGGCGTCGGCAAGACCAAGGTCGACGTGGACGTCGATCCATGGGTCTACATGGTCGGCATCGGCTACAAGTTCTGATCCGCAGGCAAGCCCGTTCCTTCTGGAGCGGGCTTGCCCCGCGCCGTCTCGCCCCACCACAGGTACCCCCAGTAGCCCCAGGCAGCAGCGCTTATCCCCGCCCCCAACCCGCACACCGCCACCCAGCCCCACTGCCCATACACCCAGGTCGCCACGACCGCTCCCACCCCGCTGCCCACCGAATAGCAGCACATGTAGGCACCGATCAGCCGGCTGGCCATCTCGCCGCGCCCCGCCAGCAACAAGCTCTGGTTGGTCACATGCACGGCCTGCACGGCCAGGTCCAGCATCAGCACCCCGATCACCAGCGCCAGCAATGACTGCTCCAGGTAGGCGCTGGGCAGCCATGACAGCGTCAACAGCCCGAGCGCCCAACCGCTCACCCGCCGGCCATGCCCCTGATCCGCCAGGCGCCCGGCACGCGATGCCGCCAGCGCGCCAGCCACGCCGGCCAGGCCGAACAACCCGACCTGGGTGTGATCGAGCGCCAGCGGCGGGGCGCTCAGGGGCAACACCATCGCGCTCCACAGCACGCTGAACGCCGCGAAGATCAGCACCGCAAACACACCGCGCTGACGTAGCAGACGGTCATGCCGGTACAAGCGCAGCACTGAAACCAGCAGTACCCGATAGCGCTGCCTCGGCCCCTGCGGTTTGACAGCAGGCAAGCGCCAGGCCAGCAACAACGCCATGGCCAACGCCAGCCCCGCAGCCACGACGTATACGCCGTGCCAGCCCAGCAGGTCAGCCAGTGCACCCGAGACCAAGCGCGCTGACAGGATGCCCAGCACCACGCCACTGGTGACAGTCCCCACCGCCTGCCCCTGCTGAGCTGGCGTGGCCAGTGTGGCGGCATGCGCGACCATCACCTGCACCACCACCGCAGCCAGGCCGACCATGGCCATCACCGCCAGCAACATGGCCCAGTCCACGGCAAACGCCACGGCCAACAACGCGCCGGCCGATGCCAGCAACTGACCAACGATCAGCCGGCGGCGATCGACCAGGTCGCCCAGCGGCACGATCAGCAACAGACCCAAGGCATAGCCGGCCTGGGTCATGCCCACCACCAGGCCGGCGTGCGCAGCGCTTACGCCGAGGCTTGCGGCCATGGCCTCCAGCAGCGGCTGGGCGAGGTACACCGTGGCCACGGCCAGGGCGCAGGCGGCAGCCAGCAACAGCGTCAATCCGCGGGTGAGCGGTGGCATCAGCAATCCCTCCAAATCTGGTTTCAATTTAAAACCATGAAACTGGATTTCTAGCAAACATGGTTTTATTCTGCAACTAGATCACCCCCAAGGAACGCCTCATGCTCGACGAGAACAACCAGCAATGCCCAGTGGCCCGCGCCCTGGAGGTGCTCGGCGACCGCTGGGCGCTGATGATTCTGCGCGATGCCTTCGATGGCCCGTGCCGTTTCAGCGAATTGCAGAAAAACCTCGGGCTGGCGAAGAACATCCTCGCTGCGCGCCTGAAACTGCTGGTGGAGGCCGGGCTACTGGCACAGCAGCCTGCATCCGATGGCAGTGCCTACAAGGAATATGTGCTGACGGAGAAGGGCCGTTCGGTGTTTCCGATCGTGATCGGCTTGCGCCAATGGGGGGAGCGGTACCTGTTCACGTCAGGAGAGTCACGCTCGCAGTTGGTCGATGATCGCGGCCAGGGGCTGGAGACGTTGCAGGTGCGGGCCCGGGACGGGCGAGTGCTGGGGCCGGAGGATTGCCGGCGACAGCTGATCCGGCATTCGTGACATCATCGCGGGGCAAGCCCCGCGAGAGGCTCAAGCTTTGCCGAGCAAGCGGGCGAGGCCTTCGACAAACGGCGTCGGCTCAGGGAAGTCGAAACGTGCCAGCAAACGCGAGTTGTCCGCTCGCGAATGGCGGATGTCCCCCGACCGTGCCTGGCCGTAGCTGATTGCAGGCAAACCGCCCACCACCTGTTCCAGCGCCTTGAGCAACTGGTTCAGCGAGGTCGCCTGGTTCAGGCCGATGTTGACCGCGCCCTCTTCCACCGCCTGCTGCTCGAGCGCCTGCACCATTACCTGGACCAGGTCACCGACAAACAGGAAGTCGCGGGTCTGCTCGCCATCACCGAACACCGTGATCGGTTTGCCACTGGTGGCGCGCTCGCAGAAGATGCTGATCACCCCGGAATACGGCGATGAAGGGTCCTGGCGTGGCCCGAAGATGTTGAAGAAGCGGAACACCACCGGCTCCAACCCGTGTTGGCGGCGGTAGAAGTCCAGGTACTGCTCGCTGGCCAGCTTGTCCACCGCGTAGGGGGTCAGCGGCGCCTTGGGGGTATCTTCGGCAATCGACTGGCCTTCGCCGTTGTTGCCGTACACCGCCGCGCTGGAGGCGAACAGCACGCGGCGGATGCCGTTCAGGCGCATCGCCTCGCACACGTTCAGCGTGCCGATGAAGTTGCTCTGGTGAGTCTTCACCGGGTCTTCCACCGAGGCCTGCACCGAGGCCACCGCTGCCAGGTGCACCACCGCCTGGCAGCCAGCGGCGGCACGGGCCACCAGCGCGGCATCGGCGACATCGCCCTCGAGCAGTTCCAGGCGCGGGTGGCCAAGCTGCAGGTTGTCGCGCTTGCCGGTCGACAGGTCGTCGAGGATACGCACCGCGTAGCCTTTCTCCAGCAACGCATCGCACAGGTGCGAGCCAATGAAGCCGGCACCGCCGGTGATCAGGATGGGGGCGTCAGCCATGTCGGTAGAATCGGTCCAGTAGGGGCGGCAAGCCGGCGCGCCAGGCGCGTGGCTTGATGCCGAAGGTATGAAGGATCTTCTTGCAGGCCAGGACCGCGTGCTGCGGCTCCTCGCTGGCATCCGGGCGGGCGGCGTGGGCCTGGGCGGTAGGCGCCTGCACGGCCAGCTTGCGCCACTGGGTGGCCTCGGTGAGGATCGCCTGGCCGAGCACCAACGGCGTGGTGGCCTCGTTGCCGGCGTAGTGGTAGGTACCCCACAGCGGCGCCTGGCAATCGAGTTGCTTGAGCACTGAGAGAATCACCCGCGCGGCGTCGTCCACCGGCGTCGGGTTGCCGCGGCGATCATCGGCCAGCAGCAGTTCCTGGGGCTGCTCGGCACGGGTCAGGAAACGCCCGAGCGCGCCATCGAGGCTTTCATCAAGCAGCCAGCCGAAACGCAGCAGCACATGCTGCGGGCAGGTGGCGCGCACACTCTGCTCGATGCGCCACAGCGCCTGGCCACGCAGGCCGAGCGGCACCGGCTCGTCCTTCTCGCTGTAGGCCGTGGCGCGCGAACCATCGAACACCCGATAGCTGGACGGCTGCACGAGGATCATCTCGTGGTGCTGGCACAGTTCGGCGAGCCGCTCCACCGCCCGCTCCTGCTGGGCCAGGCGTTGCTCGCTGACCGACTCGGCCTGGAACCAGTCGAAGTAGTAGGCCAGGTTGATCACGGTGTGCGGGCGCTGCTCGTCGAGCAGCAGGGTCAGGCTGGCCGGATCCCAGCCGTTTTCCGGAGGGCGAGGCGCCAGGAAAGCGATATCTTCCTCGGCCCCGAGACGAATCAGCGCTTGCCCGAGGGCATTGCCACCACCCAACAGCATCAGGCGCATACGCATAGAGTCAACAGGTCCGGTCTGGTCGATGGAGGAAAGGGTTCATTTTGCTGTTTCCGACAGGGGAAGTCCAACCCAGGCAAGGCCTGGCGCGCACCGCGTGCCGATTGGCGCCGATCGGACGGGTGTTCCGCCTTTGCCGACAGCTACTTATACTGCGCATGGCCTGTTCAAGGAGATCAACATGGATGCCGAGTCGAACACCGCGCTGCGCGCCAGATGGCAATACGACGAACCCGCTCCCGGCCCGGAACGCTTTATCGACGAGGCTTTCGACGGTTATCGGCAACAGGCCCGCCTGCTGCTCCCGGTACATGAGTGCGCCCCTACTGTCTTTGTGGTCGGCGGCGCCCGCTCCGATTTCACCCGCCTGAACCCTTTGCTCTATCGCCTGCAACAGCAGGGGATCGGCTCGCTGACCGGCAACCTCTCCGGCCACAGCCTGGCCAGCGAGCCTGGTGCAAAGGACGCGTCGTTGGCCAGCAACCTGGAGGAAGCCCTGCGCTTCCACCAGCATCTGGATGCGCGCAGCGACACCCTGGTCGGTCACAGCCTGGGCGCCGCCATCGCCCTCAAGCTGGCCGCCCAGCGCCCCAACGTGCGCAAGCTGGTGCTGATCTGCCCGGCGGTCTATCCCGATGCGGCCCATGTCGCCCCCTTCGGCCCAGCCTTCAGCGAAGCGATTCGCAAGCCTTATGCGTTCCTCGACTGCGACAGCTATGCCTTCCTGCGCCAGTTCCAGGGCCGGGTACTGTTGGTGATCGGCGAATATGACGGGCTCAACTCCAAGGTGCACGGCCAGGGCCCCGGGACCTCTGCCGGCACCCGGCGCCTGGCGGGTGTCGAGCGCTACAGCCCGATCCCCGAGGAAGTCACCCACGCCTTGTTGCGTTCGGTGCCGGCGCCCCATGTGGAATGCCTGATGCTCACCGACTGCGACCACGGCATCGCCGCGCACCTGCGTGACCGGCCACAGGTGGCGGATCAGGTGGCCGACGCGGTGGCGGCGTTCATTCTCGACTAGCTCTGCGGGCGCCCACGAGTCAATGCGCCATCAACGTTGATTCACTCGATCTCGAACAACCCGTTGCTGATCATCCCCGCACTGAGGCGGTCGCGGATATCGTCGTCGATGCGCGGATCGTCCGGGCGGTAAAGCTTGATCTGGCGGAAGGCGTTGATGCGGTTGATCTCCTCGCCCAGGTATTCCCACACCACGCGGGTGCAGGCCGGGTTGCGCCGGTCACCGCTGGAAACCCCGGTCTTGAGGCCGTTCAGGCGGCTGATACGGCTCTTGAAGCTGGGGATGAGCACGGTCTGGCTCATCTCGTTGAGGGTCAGCGACTCGTAGTCGATCAGGAACATCCGGTCCTGCAGCTGGAACGCCGCACCCAGGTAGCGGCAGCGCACCTCGGCATGCCGGTCGAGGCCGCTGCTGCGCTCCTGGCGTTCCTGGCGCTCGAACAGGAAACTGCCGCGCTCCTCCCACAGGTGCACCAGCGACACCAGGATCGAACCGGGCACCGACATGCAGTTGGAGTATTCGAAGTAGTAGCCGCAATAGCGCGAGAGGTTGCCGGCTTCTTTATGCAGTGGCTTGAACAGCTCGCTGATGGGGTCGTCCTGGGGGCCGACAGGCTGCTGCTGGTTGCGTGCGCCGATCAGGCGGGCGAACTGCTCGGGCGGCAGGCCCAGCTCGTAGTCCTCCACACCGAAGAAGTCGCCGATGCGCTTTAGGTTGTAGGCCGTCGGACGGCTCTGGCCGCTCAGGTACTTGTTGAACTGCGCCCGGTTGATCGACAGCTGCCGGCAAACCTCGGAGATAGAGCGGTAATGGCTGCAGGCCAATTTGAGGTTGATAGCGAAATGATCGCCCATGATACGCGGGTCCAGGTGATGCGAGTGGCGTCATTCTAGCATCAACTCGCACCAAAATGGAGCAACCCGCGAAATTGTAACCATAGTTGTCATGGCCAACCATGCGCCCCCAATGAATAGCGGTGCGCCTGCCGTCCGCTGGTCTTTCCACGCGAAGAATAAGAATCGAGGTCATTTTCCAATGCTCGAAGCACTCAACGATTTCCTTTCGGGGAAACTCCTCATCGTGCTGATCGTCGGACTCGGCGGTTACTTCACCATCCGCTCGCGGTTCGTCCAGTTCCGTCACTTCGGCCACATGTTCGGCGTCTTCAAGGAATCCCTTCGCGGCCAGGCAGGCCAACTGAGCTCGTTCCAGGCCCTGATGCTGAGCCTCGCCGGCCGCGTCGGCGCCGGTAACATCGCCGGTGTCGGTATCGCCGTGACCCTCGGCGGCCCAGGCGCCGTGTTCTGGATGTGGGTCACCGCACTGGTGGGCATGTCCAGCAGCTTCTTCGAATGCACCCTGGCCCAGGTCTACAAGCGCGCCGACGGCGACGGCCTGTACCGCGGCGGCCCGGCGTACTACATCCAGCACGGCCTGAAGCTGAAAAGCATGGCCATCGTGTTCTCGATCCTGCTGCTGGTCACCTACGGCTTCGCCTTCATCGGCCTGCAGTCGTACACCGTGACCCACTCGCTGCAGAACGCCTTCGCCTTCGATCCCAAGCAGACCGGCATCGTCCTCGCCGTGCTGCTGGCCATCACCTTCATCGGCGGCATCAAGCGCATCGCCGCAGTGTCCGACCTGCTGGTACCGGTCAAGACCCTGGCCTACATCGGCGTGACCCTGTACGTGATCGGCACCCAGATCGAACACGTGCCAGCCATGCTGGAAACCATCTTCAAGAGCGCCTTCGGCCTCGACCCGGCGTTCGGCGGCCTGCTCGGCAGCGCCATCGTCATGGGCGTGAAGCGTGGCGTGTTCGCCAACGAAGCGGGCCTGGGCAGCGCACCGAACGTGGCCGCCGTGGCTGCCGTGAAGCACCCGGGCGCCCAGGGCGTGGTCCAGGCCTTCAGCGTGTTCCTCGACACCTTCGTGATCTGCACCTGCACCGCGCTGCTGATCCTGCTGTCGGGCTTCTACACCCCGGGCTTCGAAGGTGACGGCATCGTCCTGACCCAGAACTCGCTGGCCGCCGTGGTCGGTGACTGGGGCCGCATCTTCGTCAGCGTCGCGCTGTCGCTGTTCGTCTTCACCTGCATTCTCTACAACTACTACCTGGGCGAGAACAGCCTGCAGTTCCTCAGCCGCAACCGTGCCGTGCTGATGACCTTCCGTGGCCTGGTGCTGGCGCTGGTGGTGTGGGGTTCGACCCAGGACCTGTCGACCGTGTTCGCCTTCGCCGACATCACCATGACCTGCCTGGCCTTCGTCAACCTGATCGCCCTGGCCATGCTGTTCAAGGTCGGCCTGCGCGTGATGCGCGACTACGACGCACAACGCAAGGCGGGCATCAAGCAGCCGGTGTTCGACTCCAGCAAGTTCGCCGACCTGGACCTGGACCGCGCCGCCTGGCCGGCCAACCCGCAGGCTGAAACAGCCGCTGACAAAGCCGCCGCCCCGGCGTCAGCGCAGCACTGATACCCTGCCCTGCCACAACCGCCCCGCCCGGGGCGGTTGTCTCTTTCTTTCGCTACATCGCTACGGAATACTTCCATGCGTGCAGTCAAGAATCTGCTTGTCCTATACACCGGTGGCACCATCGGCATGCTGCAGACCGCCGAAGGCCTCGCGCCGGCCGGTGGCTTCGAAGCGCGCATGCGCGAACACTTTGCCGCCTGCGGCGATGCGCCCAAGGTGCAATGGGCGCTGCGTGAACTCAATCCGCTGATCGACAGCGCCAACATGCAACAGGCCAACTGGCTGGCGATGCGCGATGCCATCGTCGAGGCGGTCGAACGCGACGGGCATGACGGCGTGCTGGTGCTGCATGGCACCGACACCCTGGCGTACAGCGCCGCTGCCCTGTCGTTCCTGCTGCTGGGCCTGCCGGTGCCGGTGCTGCTTACCGGCTCGATGCTGCCGGCCGGCGCGCCGGACAGCGATGCCTGGGCCAACCTGGTCGGCGCGCTCAATCTGTTCGAAAACGGGCTGGAAGACGGCGTGCAGCTGTATTTCCATGGCCAGTTGCTGCACGGCTGCCGCGCCTCGAAACTGCGCAGCGAGGCGTTCGACGCCTTCACCGTGCTGCCGCGCCATCGTGATGGCGAGCGTGCCGCGGAACTGCCAACCCGCCTGGACTACCGCCAGCCACGCCAGCCGGTCAAGCTGGCGGTCATGCCGGTGTTCCCGGGCCTTGCGGCCGAACACCTGCGCGGCCTGTTCGACAGCGGCATCCAGGGCCTGGTGCTGGAGTGCTACGGCAGCGGCACCGGCCCGTCGGATGACCAGGCGCTGCTCGACGCGCTGCACGACGCCCGCCAGGGTGGCGTGATGATCGTTGCCATCAGCCAGTGCCCGGAAGGCTCGGTGGTGTTCGACACCTACGCCGCCGGCAGCCGCCTGCGCGACACCGGGCTGGTCAGTGGCGGCGGCATGACCCGCGAGGCGGCGCTGGGCAAGCTGTTCGCGTTGCTGGGCTCGGGGCTGGATGTACAGGCGGCGGAGCACTGGTTCGCGCTGGACCTGTGCGGCGAGCGCGCCTGACTCGCAGATCTTCCGTTCGCCATCGCGGGGCAAGCCCGCTCCCACAAATCCGTGGGAGCGGGCTTGCCCCGCGATGGTTTCAGCATCTGGAAAAGTGGCGGAAGGCAGCGGGAGTCGAACCTGCCCGGGAACGGCTGCCGTCCCCAACCGGGTTTGAAGCCCGGCCGCGCCACCGGGCGCGATTGCCTTCCTTGAAATCAGGGCCCGTGTTGCGGTTGGGCCAGGGCGCTGTCGACGCGAATATGACGCAGGTCGCCAACTCGTCGGGTCAAGCCAACGCGGTCGAAATACTCGAGAATCTGCACACTGCGCTTGCGACCGATGGCCAAACCATCGCGAAACGCCGCGACCTGCACTATCGTCGATGTCGCGGCCTGGCGCAACAGCAGCTCTGCCATGCGCCTGAGCGTCGTCTCCGGGTAGAACAGGTCACGCACCACCTGATGCACAACGCCCAATCGGGCCAGCTTGCGCAACAACAGCCGGACATCAGCCTCTTCGCAGCCCTCCTCGCCGGCCAGGGTCCTTACCCAGGGCGGGTCGAACTCACCTGCCAACAGGCGCGGCAACAGCCGCTCCCACAACGCGTTGTCCGCGTCGCTCAACTGGACCCGGTGGTCCGGCAGGTGCAGCCATGGGCCACTGCTGCTGATCGCACCTGCGCCCAGCAACTCATCCAGCAAGCTGACAAACGCGGGGCGCTCCAATGGCAAGGCGGTAAAGCGGCGCAAGCGATCCCGGTCCGGGCCAAGCTGGTCAGGTTCCTGCTCATGGAACTGCGCCAGACGCTCCAGCACCTGTCGCTTGAGTGCCTGCCACTGTAAGCGATCGAACAACAGCTGACCTTGACGGGTGGCAATCACCAGCACCGAATCCGGCAACTGCCAGGTCTCGCGCAGGCGGTTGAACTGGCGCTCCAGACGCCGGGGCTCGAGACCGCCGGGGGCCGCCTCGAGCAGGGCCGACAGCGCTTGCTCGAGATTGTCGGCTTCGCGCAGCACCTGCAACTGACGCAAGCGCGCCTCGCTGCGCCGTTGCCGACTCGGGGCGAACGGGTCGAGCACACGCCCACCACCCAGCGTGCACTGGGCGCGTTGGTCACGCAGTACCAGGCGATCCCCATGCACCGCCTGCAGCGGGGCATTGAGCAGCAACTGGGCGAACATGCGCTGGCCGGCGGCGAGCCGTTCACCTTCGAGCAAGGCAACCCGGGCGGTGACATCCTGGGTGCCCAGGTGCACGTGCACCGCGCTGAAATGCTCGAAGGTGCGGGTTTCGCCCGGCAGCAGGGTGAAGTCGATATCGACCCGCACGCTGGGCGCATGCAGCCACTGCGGCACAAGCCAGTCGCCACGATGCACCTGCTCGGCCGAAAGCTTTTCCGCGCTGATGTTCAAGGCCACCCGCTGCCCGGCTGCGGCGACCAGGGCCGCCTGGTTCTGGGCATGCAGGCCACGCACCCGCACCGCTTTGCCGGCCTTGCCCAGCAGCAAGGTATCACCGACGCTGACCTGCCCGGCCAGCGCCGTGCCGGTGACCACAACTCCCGCTCCGGAAACCGCGAAAGCCCGGTCTACCGCCAGGCGGAAACCGCCACGCACGCTGCGCTGGCGAACATGCGCTTCAGCCGCCAGCAAAGCCTCGCGCAGGGCGTCGATCCCCTCGCCGGACAGGCTCGAAACCGCAAACTGCCTAGCCCCGGCGAAGGGGCCGGGCGCGAGCAGTTCGGTGACCTGGGCCCGGACTTCGCTCAACCGCGACGGCTCGACCCGGTCGCACTTGCTGATCACCACCAACGCCTGGGGAATGCCCAGCAACTCGATGATCGAGAGGTGCTCACGGGTCTGTGGCATCACCCCATCGTCAGCAGCTACCACCAGCAGTACCAGGTCGATGCCATGGGCACCGGCCAGCATGTTGTGGATAAACCGCTCGTGGCCCGGCACATCGATGAAACCGGTCAGCGGCGCTCCTTCCGTCAGCGCCGCGTAGCGATAACCGAGGTCGATGGTCATGCCCCGGTCGCGCTCCTCCCGGCGGGTGTCGCCGGCCTGGCCGGTCAGGGCCTGGAGCAGCGCGGTCTTGCCATGGTCGATGTGGCCGGCAGTCCCGACAATCACTGCACCGGCCCCAGTTGCAACGCCGGCAGTTGCGCCAGCCACTGGGCCTCGTCGTCCAGCTGGCGCAGGTCGAGCCACAGGGCATCGTCGTCGATACGCCCGAGCACCGGCACCGGCAGGTCGCGCAACGCGCGCTCCAGCACATGCAAGCTACGCCCGCGCAGTTTCTTCGACACCTGCGGGCGCAGGCACAGCGCCGCGCTGGGCAGCCGCGCCACCGGCTGGCTGCCGCTGCCGATCATGCCCAGGGCCGGCTCGACGCTCACCACCCATTGCGCGCCGAGACGAGCAGCCAACTCAGGCGCCAGACGCTCGGCCTGGGCGGCGATCTCGGCTTGCGCACGGGTCAGCAGGCGCAGGCTGGGCAGGCGGTCAGCCAGGCGATCGGGGTTGCGATAGAGCTGCAGCACCGCCTCCAACGCGGCAAGGGTAATCTTGTCGACCCGCAGGGCACGCTTGAGCGGGTTCTTCTTGATCTTCGCGATCAGTTCCTTGCGCCCGACGATGATCCCCGCCTGCGGCCCCCCCAGCAGCTTGTCGCCGCTGAAGGTGACGATGTCGGCGCCGTCGGCCAGCGCCTGGCGCACCGTCGGCTCGGCCGGCAGGCCCCAGCGGGTCAGGTCGAGCAGGCTGCCGCTGCCCAGGTCTTCGAGCAGCGGCAACTGATGGTCGTGGGCGATGCGCGCCAGCTCGGCGGTGGGTACCTGGGTGGTGAAGCCCTGGATGCTGTAGTTGCTGCAATGCACACGCATCAGCAGGCCGGTACGCGGGTTGATCGCGCCTTCGTAGTCGCGGGCGTGGGTGCGGTTGGTGGTGCCGATCTCGTGCAGCTTGACCCCGGCGCGGGCCATGATGTCGGGGATGCGGAACGCACCGCCGATCTCGATCAGCTCGCCGCGGGAGATGATGCCCTCCTTGCGTGCGCCCAGGCTGTTGAGCGCCAGCAGCACGGCGGCGGCATTGTTGTTGACCACGGTGACGGCTTCGGCGCCGGTCAGCTCGCGGATCAGGCCTTCGATCAGGTCGTCGCGGTCACCCCGCTTGCCGGTGGCCAGGTCGAACTCTAGGTTCAGCGGATAGCGGGCAGCGACCTGCATCGCCTCCACCGCCTCCTCCGGCAGCAAGGCGCGGCCGAGGTTGGTGTGCAGTACCGTGCCGGTGAGGTTGAAGACCCGGCGCACCTGGCTGCGTTGCTGGATGGCCAGGCGCTCGCCCGTGCGGCCGAGCAGGACGTCGGCGCTCAGTTCCACGGCACCAAGCTGACCCAGACGAGCCGGTTCGCGCAAGTCGTCGAGGAGCTGGCGCAGGGTGGCCAGGGTAGCGTCGCGGCCATGACGGTCGAGCAGCGGCTGGCAGGCCGGATGGCGCAGCAGGGTGTCGATGGAGGGCAAGCGTGGGGTGTCGCTGGCGGGGCTTGGAGACATGCGGTACTACCTGTGACTGATCCGTTGTCTGTTCGGGCCCTATCGCTGGCAAGCCAGCTCCCACAGCTCCAGCGCCAGACTCGAGGCTTGCGCTGTACCTGTGGGAGCCGGCTTGCCGGCGATGGGGGCAACTCGATAGCGAAGTGTAGACACTCACCCACCACCCGGTGCCAACATAAGGTTCGGCGCCAGCCGATGGAAGCCCTCCTCGTCCAGCCGCATGTCCAGCGCCAGGCTCGCCAGGTCATCGGCCAACGGCTCGGCCGCCGCGTCGTTCTCCAGGTAGCTCTGCTTCAGGTAGCCCTGGCACCCCGGACAGCACTCGGCGCGTAGCGGTGCCTTTCCCGGTGCATGGCGGTCATCCTCGAGGCTGCTGTAGCGCAGGTCCTTGCTCGACTCGCAGTACACGCACTTGACCCGCACCACATGCCATTCGCAGGCACACAGCGAACAGGCCAGGTAGCGCAGGCCGTTGTGCTTGCCACGATTGCGCACCACACCGGCCATGGCCGGCGAGCCGCAGGCCGGGCACTGGGCCAGGCTGCCACCAGGCTTGAGCTCAGGCTCTGGCAGCGCCAGCAACCAGCTCGACCAGGCGGCCTGCAACGCCGCGCCCAAGAAGGGCACCAAGGCCGCCGGTACGGCGTCGTACTGGCCACCGAGCAGCGCGACGGCCCAGCCCTTGCGCTGCTCGTCACCACTCTCGCGCAGGCTGCCCAGCGCCGCTGCCAGTGGCCCTTCGGGCGCCGGCTCGCAGCGATCGAGCAGCGCTTGCAGCCACACCAGCCACTGCCTTTCGCGCACCAGGCCGTCCGCTGCCAGGGGTGGCAGGCCATGACTTACGCAAAGGCGCTGACGCTCCTCGGCCACCGGCAAGCCACCGGGCGGGTTATCCACAAGCTGCTGCTGGATCCGGCACAGCCGCGCGACCAGACGCAGGTACTCACCAAGGGCATTGCCCTCGGCCAGGTGCTCCAGGCGCTCGGCCCGCACTGCGAACAAGTTGGTGGGCGGCAGATGCAAGAACGGCGGCATTACCGCCGACGCTTCGATCTGCCCTGGTTCAAGAATCGTGCTCAAACGCTCATCCTTCTTTTCTACCGTGGTTGTGCGGCGTCTTTTCGCCGGTGACTTCCCGGTACCAAAGTTCATGGTGCTTGCGTGCCCAGGCGCGGCTGACCCAGCCATGCAGCATGGCGCCGATCGAGCCCTTGATCCAGATCCCGGCGTAGATGTGCACGATGATGCTGAGGATCAGCACGAACGCCGCCAGGGCATGCAGCAGCGCCGACAGGCGAATGACGTCGATGCCGAACCAATGGCTGAAATACGCGCGCCAGATCACCACGCCACTGACCAGCAGTACCAGCATGCACGCCAGCAACGTCCAGAACAGCAGCTTCTGCCCGGCGTTGTACTTGCCGATCGGCGGCACGCCCTCTTCCTTGTTGAGCATCACCCGGTCGATGCGGCGCAGCCACAGGCGGTCGTTGGCGGTGATGAAGTTGGCGCGCCAGAAGCGCAATACCAGGCCAAGGAAGAACACGAACATCGCCACGCCGATGAACGGGTGGAGGATCCGTGTCCACGGCCCGCCGCCGAACAGGTGGCTGAGCCAGAACAGCGCCGGGTGGAACAGCGCCAGCCCCGACAGGCCGGCCAGCACGAACAGGATCGCGACGATCCAGTGGTTGCTCCGCTCGTTGGCGTTGTAGCGCAGGATAGGCTTGTTGTCGTTCATGGCCGCTGCTCCCCCTGCCCGCCCGGGCGGTTCGGATCATAGACATGCACCGCCGGGTCCACCTGGTGGACATCGTTATCCACAGGTGCCGGATGCTCGTCTTCCTCGACCCGCTGCGGGCCGACACGTACGTAGTGGAAGAACCCAGCCAGCACCGCCGCGCCCATGGCCAGCAGCGCCAACGGCTTGCTGAAGCCCTTCCACAACCCGACCAGCGGGCTGATCACCGGTTGGTCCGGCAGGCCGGCGTAGATCCGCGGTGTGTCGGCATGGTGCAGCACGTACATCACGTGGGTGCCGCCGACACCGTCCGGGTCATACAGCCCGGCGTTGTCGTAGCCCCGCGACTTCAGGTCGACGATGCGCTCGTCGGCGTGCACCTTCATCTCCTCCTTGCTGCCGAAGACGATCGCCCCGGTCGGGCAGGTCTTCACGCAGGCCGGCTCCAGGCCCACGCTCACGCGGTCGGAACACAGGGTGCACTTGTACGCCTTGTGATCCTTCTGCGAAATGCGCGGGATGTTGAACGGGCAGCCGGTGATGCAGTAGCCGCAACCGATGCAGTGGTCCTGGTTGAAGTCGACGATACCGTTGGCATGCTTGATGATCGCCCCCGGGCTCGGGCACGCTTTCAGACAACCCGGATCGGCGCAGTGCATGCAGCCATCCTTGCGGATCAGCCACTCCAGGTTGCCGTCGTCGCGCTCATGCTCGGTGAAACGCATCAAGGTCCAGGTTTCGGCACTGAGGTCCTGAGGGTTGTCGTAGGTGCCATGGTTGTGGCCGACCTCGTCACGCAGTTCGTTCCACTCCGAGCACGCCACCTGGCAGGCCTTGCAGCCGATGCACTTGGTGGTGTCGATCAGCTTGGCGACTTCCTGCTGCTGGCGTACCGAAGGCGGCACGGTGGTGGTGGCCGAGCGGGCAATGATGTCTTGGCTGGCCATCAGAGTTTCTCCACTTTGACGAGGAACGACTTGGACTCCGGCGTCTGCGTGTTGCCATCACCGAGGAACGGCACCAGGGTGTTGGTCAGGTAACCGTGTCGCGTGGCGCCGGTGAACCCCCAATGCAACGGGATGCCGATCTGGTGCACGGTCTGGTTGTTGACCTGCAGCGGACGGATCCGCTTGGTCACCACCGCCACCGCGTCAATATGCCCGCGCTTGCTCGACACCCGCACCCGGTCGCCGGCCTTGATGCCCTTCTCGTTCGCCAGCACCTCGCCGATCTCGACGAACTGCTCGGGCTGGGCGATGGCGTTGAGCCGGCAATGCTTGCTCCAGAAGTGGAAGTGCTCGGTCAGCCGGTAGGTGGTCGCCGCATGGGGGAACTCGTCGTGGGTGCCCAAGGTGTCCCACACCGAATCGAAGATGCGCCCGGCCGGGTTGCTGGTGGCCTTCTTGTTCTGCGGGTGCAGCGGGTTGATGCCGATCGGCGTCTCGAACGGTTCGTAATGCTCGGGGAACGGCCCTTCGGCCATCTTGTCGATGGCGAAGAAACGCGCCACGCCCTCAGGGTTCATGATGAATGGGTTCATCCCCGCTTCCGGCGGCGAGTCGACCTTGAAGTCGGGCACGTCGGTGCCGGTCCAGGCCTTGCCGTTCCACCACACCAGGCGCTTCTTCTCCGGATCCCACGGTTTGCCCTGCGGGTCGCTGGAGGCGCGGTTGTAGAGGATGCGGCGGTTGGCCGGCCAGGCCCAGGCCCAGTTCTGCACCTGGTGCATGCCATAGGGGTCGCTGTTGTCGCGACGGGCCATCTGGTTGCCCTGCTCGGTCCAGCTGCCGGCAAAGATCCAGCAACCGGAGGCGGTGCTGCCATCGTCCTTCAGCTGGGCGAATCCGGCGAGCTGTTGCCCGGCCTTGAGCGTGGCGCCGGTGGCGTCGGTGAGATCGCTGACCGCCCAGCCGTTCATCTCCTTGGCCAGTTCTTCCGGCGAAGGCTCCTCAGGGACCTTGTACGGCCAGCTGATGTTGAGCAGCGGGTCCGGATAGGCGCCGCCCTCGGCCTGGTAGCGCTTGCGCAGGCGCAGGAACAGCTCGCTCATGATGTGCACGTCGGTACGGGTCTGGCCCGGCCCATCGGCGCCCTTCCAGTGCCACTGCAGCCAGCGGCTGCTGTTGACCAGCGAACCGTCCTCTTCGGCGAAGCAGGTGGTGGGCAGGCGGATCACCTCGGTCTGGATGTTGGCCGTGTCGACGTCGTTGAACGGGCCGGCGTTGCGCCAGAACTCGGAGGTTTCGGTGGCCAGCGGGTCCATGATCACCAGCCACTTGAGCTTGGCCAGCGCGGCGGTGACGCGGTTCTTGTCCGGCAACGCGGCGATCGGGTTGAAGCCCTGGCACATGTAGCCGTTGACCTTGCCCTGGCCCATCATCTCGAACATGCGCAGCACGTCGTAGGCCGGCACGTCGAGCTTGGGCAGCCAGTCATAGCCCCAGTTGTTCTCCGCCGTGGCATTGGCGCCGTACCAGGCCTTCATCAGGCTGACGTGGAACTTGCCGTAGTTCTGCCAGTACGACAGCTGCCCCGGGCGCAACGGCTTGGAGGCGCGCTTGTCGATGTAGGTGGCGTAATCCTGCTCGGCGTCGCCGGCCAGCGTGAGGTAGCCCGGCAGCGAGTTCGACAGCAGGCCCAGGTCGGTCAGGCCCTGGATGTTGGAGTGCCCGCGCAGGGCGTTGACCCCGCCGCCGGGCATGCCGACGTTGCCCAGCAGCAACTGCACCATCGCCGCGCTGCGGATGATCTGCGCGCCGATCGAGTGCTGGGTCCAGCCCAGGGCATAGAGGATCGTCATGGTCTTGCCCGGCACCGAGCAGGTGGCGATCTCTTCCCAGACTTTCATCATCTGGTCCTGGGGCATGCCGCAGGTCATGCTCGCCAGCTCCGGCGTGTAGCGGCTGTAGTGCTGCTTCATCAACTGGTACACGCAACGCGGGTGCTGCAGGGTCGGGTCGACCTTGGCAAAACCGTCCTCGCCCAGCTCATAGCCCCAGCCGGACTTGTCGGCATACACGCGCTTGGCCGCGTCGTAGCCGCTGAACAGCCCGTCCTCGAAGCCATAGCTCTCTTTGACGATGAACGACACATCGGTGTAGTTGCGCACGTACTCGTGCTGGATCTTGTCGTTGCTCAGCAGGTAGTTGATCAGCCCGCCCATGAAGGCGATGTCGCTGCCGGTACGGATCGGCGCGTAGTAATCGGCCACCGAGGCAGTACGGGTGAACCGCGGATCGACCACGATCAGCCGCGCCTTGTTGTGCGCCTTGGCTTCGGTCACCCACTTGAAGCCGCACGGGTGCGCTTCAGCGGCGTTGCCGCCCATCACCAGGACCAGATTTGCGTTGGCGATATCAGACCAGTGATTGGTCATCGCGCCACGGCCATACGTCGGGGCAAGACTTGCCACCGTCGGGCCGTGTCAGACACGCGCCTGGTTATCGAACCCCAGCATGCCGGTTGCACGGACCACCTTGTGCGTCAGGTAGCCCGCTTCGCTGGAAGCGGCGGACGCAGCAAGGAACCCGGTGGTGAGCCAGCGGTTGACCGTCTGGCCTTGGGCGTTCTTCTCGATGAAGTTGGCGTCGCGGTCCTGTTTCATCAGGTCGGCGATGCGGTCGAGGGCTTCGTCCCACTCGATGCGGGTCCACTCGTTGCTGCCCGGCTTGCGCACCTCGGGGTACTGCAGGCGGCTCGGGCTGTGGATAAAGTCCAGCAGGCCCGCGCCTTTCGGGCATAGGGTGCCGCGGTTGACCGGATGGTCCGCGTCGCCCTCGATATGGATGATGTTCTGTTTGACGTTCTTGCCCGCGTCACCCTGGCTGTACATGATCAGGCCGCAGCCGACCGAGCAGTAGGGGCAGGTGTTACGGGTTTCTTTGGTGTGCGCCAGCTTGAAGTGGCGCACCTGCTCGGCGAACGCGGGGGTCGGGGCCATGCCCAACGCCGCGAGGCTCGAGCCTCCAAGGCCGACGGCGGCGACCTTGAAGAATTGCCGACGGTTGAGGTCCATCGTGCACTCCTGATCAGGTTCTTGGGCGCACAGGACTTGGCCGGCGCCTCAGGGACTTCACGGTGGCGGTGGACAGAGACCGCCAACTGTTAAGCCTAGTCAAGAATCTGGGAAGTGGGGTGACATGGATCATGGAAAGGTAATGCAATCCCACATTGCGATCAGAAACGGACTACATCTCAAGCCAGCTTTTGCTTGCTAGGTTGCTGAATCCACATGGACGAGGCACGTATGAATGAACACGAAACACTTCATGGTCGGGCTCTTGCTCGCCCTCCCGATGCACGTAACGCCCACACTGGCGGCCCCACCCAACCGGCCCGACACCCCTGCCATTTCGCCCATTAGCGCCGAGAAGGCTCGAAGCCTGGCCGCCGCCGCCGAGCGCGCCGCCCGTGCCCAGGGCTTCGCCATCGTCATCAGCATCGTCGACAACCACGGCAATCTGAAGCATTTCCACCGCATGGACGGCACCAGCAGCGGTAGTGTCCAGGTAGCGCAGCTCAAAGCCGCTACATCTGCACGCTTTCCACTTTCATCCCGCTCACTGGGTGAACGCAGCGCCGGATTGCCAGCCAATCCCTACGCTTCGCTGCCCGGTTTCACTTTGCTGGAAGGCGGGTTGCCAATCATGGATGCGAACGGCAGGCATATCGGCGGTATAGGCATCAGCGGAGCAACACCAGAGCTTGATGCACAGTTTGCCCAGGCGGCGCTCGAAGAAAGCTGACAGGCAAAAAGAAACCCGCTTCATGCCTGAAGCGGGTTTCTTGTCACAGCTCCGTTCACCTGTGGCACCTAGTGCCCACAGGCAAGGATCAGAACGGAATATCGTCGTCGAAGCTGTCGAAGTCAGCGGCAGGCTGCGGAGCCGGCTGTTGCGGCGCTGGGCGCTGCGGCGCTTGTTGCGGGCGCTGGGCCTGCTGACGCGGAGCCTGGTTGTACTGTTGCTGCTGACCGCCCTGGTTGTAGTTGTTGCCACCACCCTGGTTGTACTGGTCGCCACCGCCCTGCTGGCCCTGCGGACGACCGCCGAGCAGCTGCATGGTGCCGTTGATGTCGACGATGATCTCGGTGGTGTAGCGCTTGATGCCGTCCTTTTCCCACTCGCGGGTCTGCAGCTTGCCCTCGATGTAGCACTGCGAACCCTTGCGCAGGTATTCGCCGGCGATTTCGGCGACCTTGCCGAACAGCGAGACACGGTGCCACTCGGTGCGCTCGACCTTCTGGCCCGACTGCTTGTCGGTCCACTGCTCGCTGGTGGCCAGGCTCAGGTTGGTCACGGCGTTACCGTTGGGCAGGTAGCGGACTTCGGGATCCTGACCGCAGGTACCGACCAGAATGACTTTGTTAACCCCACGGGCCATAACGTTCTCCTAGGCTTCGCACGCCGCAGAGGCTGGGTTCACCAGACGCTCGAGGGTCGCACGGTCCAAAATTTTCGTATCCAGTTTGATATAGATGGCGGCTTCTTCTGCCACCACCACAGCGTCGGTCACACCCGGCACGGCCATCAGGCGCTCGGTCAGCCCGGCTTCCCGGACCGCTTCCGGCGTCAGCGGCATGCGCAGGCTGGTCACGTACGGCGGCTCGTTCATGCGCAACGCCGTCAGCAGCCAGAAGGCGCACAAGCCAGCGCAGCCGAGGAACACCATGCTCAAGCCACCGTGCTGGAACAACCAGCCACCGAGGATGCCACCCAGTGCCGCGCCAAGGAACTGGCTGGTGGAGTACACCCCCATCGCCGTGCCCTTGCCGCCGGCAGGCGACACCTTGCTGACCAGCGAAGGCAAGGATGCCTCCAGCAGGTTGAATGCAGTAAAGAATACCACGGTGCCGATCACCAGTCCGCGCAAGTTGTCAGCCCACTGCCAGAAGAACACCTCCACCAGCAGCAGGACACTGACCGCGCCGAGCAACACGCGTTTCATCTTGCGCTTCTTTTCCCCGTAGATGATGAAGGGGATCATTGCAAAAAATGAAACCAGCAGCGCGGTCAGGTACACCCACCAGTGCTGCTCCTTGGGCAGCCCGCCTCGCTCGACGAAGGCCAGGGGCAGCGCCACGAAGCTGGCCATCAGGATGGCGTGCAGCACGAAAATACTGATGTCCAGGCGCAGAAGGTCCGGATTGCGCAGGGTCGGGCCGAGGGCCTGGCGGGCGACACCGGACTCGCGATGGCTCAGCACACTGTGCGAGCTGGGCACGACGAAGGCGATCAGCGCGATGCCGACCAGGGCAAGTCCTGCAGTGGCCAGGAATAATCCTGACAAACCAAAGGCGCGGGTCAACAGCGGGCCGACCACCATCGCCACGGCGAACGACAAGCCGATGCTCATGCCGATCATGGCCATGGCCTTGGTCCGGTGCTGTTCGCGGGTCAGGTCGGACAACAGCGCCATGACCGCCGCGGAAATCGCCCCCGCGCCCTGCAGGATGCGCCCGGCGATAACGCCCCAGATCGAGTCGGCCTGGGCCGCCAGCACACTGCCCAGGGCGAAGATCACCAGCCCCACATAGATCACCGGTCGGCGACCGATGCGGTCGGAAACCACCCCGAACGGAATCTGCAGCACCGCTTGCGTCAGACCATAGGCGCCGATGGCCAGGCCGATCAGGGCCGGTGTGGCGCCGGCCAGGTCCATGCCGTAGGTGGCCAGCACCGGCAGCACCATGAACATGCCCAGCATACGAAAGGCAAAGACCAGGGCCAGGCCGCTCGCGGCGCGGGTTTCGCTGCCACTCATGCGCTCGTTGTGGGTGTCGTGCATGGATTAACCTCGTGTGAACCGGCGGCGATTCTAACAGTCCGACGCCTTGACGGCATATACGCGACGCTTTGCCGCGTACTGGCAGCGCGCCGTATACTGCTTTGTTTATGCCCGCCGAGCGAGGCCGTAGTGGACAAGATCCTGATCCGTGGGGCGCGTACCCACAACCTGAAGAACATCGACCTGACCCTGCCCCGGGACAAACTGATCGTGATCACCGGCCTGTCCGGGTCCGGCAAGTCCTCGCTGGCGTTCGACACGCTTTACGCCGAAGGCCAGCGACGCTATGTCGAGTCGCTGTCGGCCTATGCCCGGCAGTTCCTGTCGATGATGGAAAAGCCCGACGTCGACACCATCGAAGGATTGTCGCCGGCCATCTCCATCGAGCAGAAGTCGACCTCGCACAACCCGCGCTCGACCGTCGGCACCATTACCGAGATCTACGACTACCTGCGCCTGCTCTATGCCCGCGTCGGCACCCCGCGCTGCCCGGACCATGACATCCCGCTTGAGGCGCAAACGATCAGCCAGATGGTCGACCTGGTGCTGGAAAAGCCCGAAGGCAGCAAGCTGATGCTGTTGGCGCCGGTGATCCGCGAGCGCAAGGGTGAGCACTTGGCGGTGTTCGACGAGCTGCGCGCCCAGGGTTTCGTACGCGCCCGGGTCAACGGCAAGCTCTACGAGCTCGACGAGTTGCCCAAGCTCGACAAACAAAAGAAACACAGCATCGATGTGGTGGTAGACCGCTTCAAGGTCCGCGCCGACCTGCAGCAGCGCCTGGCCGAGTCCTTCGAGACCGCGCTCAAGCTGGCCGACGGCATCGCCCTGGTGGCGCCGATGGACGACGAGGAAGGCGAAGAAGTGATCTTCTCGGCGCGCTTCGCCTGCCCGGTGTGCGGCCATGCAATCAGCGAGCTGGAGCCGAAGCTGTTCTCCTTCAATAACCCGGCTGGCGCCTGCCCGACCTGCGATGGCCTGGGGGTCAAGCAGTTCTTCGACACCAAGCGCCTGGTCAACGCCGAGCTGACCTTGGCCGAAGGCGCGATTCGCGGTTGGGACCGGCGCAACGTCTATTACTTCCAGATGCTCGGCTCGCTGGCCGCGCATTACGGCTTCAGCCTGGAAGAACCATTCGGCGAGCTGTCCGCCGAGCACCAGAAGGTCATCCTGAACGGCAGTGGCAAGCAAAGTGTCGACTTCAAGTACCTCAACGACCGTGGCGACATCGTCAAGCGCTCGCACCCGTTCGAAGGCATCGTGCCGAACCTTGAGCGTCGCTATCGCGAGACCGAGTCGGCCACCGTGCGTGAAGAGCTGGCCAAGTTCCTCGGCACCCAGCCCTGCCCTGATTGCCGCGGCACCCGCCTGCGCCGCGAAGCGCGCCATGTCTGGGTGGGCGAGAAGACCCTGCCGGCAGTGACCAACCTGCCGATCGGCGAAGCCAGCAACTACTTCGGCGCGCTGACCCTCACCGGTCGGCGTGGCGAGATCGCGGCGAAGATTCTCAAGGAGATCTGCGAGCGCCTGCAGTTCCTGGTCAACGTAGGCCTCGACTACCTCACCCTCGACCGCAGCGCCGATACCCTGTCTGGAGGCGAGGCCCAGCGCATCCGCCTGGCCAGCCAGATCGGCGCAGGCCTGGTGGGCGTGATGTACATCCTCGACGAGCCCTCGATCGGCCTGCACCAGCGCGATAACGACCGCTTGCTGGCGACGCTCAACCACCTGCGCGACCTCGGTAACACGGTGATCGTGGTCGAGCACGACGAGGACGCCATCCGCCTGGCCGACTACGTGGTGGACATCGGCCCGGGCGCTGGTGTGCATGGCGGGCAGATCGTCGCCGAGGGCTCGCCCGAGGAGGTGATGGCGCATCCCGACTCGCTGACCGGCAAATACCTGTCCGGGCGCAAGAAGATCGTCGTGCCGGCCAAGCGCACCCCGCGCAACAAGAAACTGTCGCTCAAACTCAAGGGCGCGCGCGGCAACAACCTGCAGAACGTCGACCTGGAAGTGCCGATCGGCCTGCTGACCTGCGTGACCGGTGTGTCCGGCTCGGGCAAATCGACGCTGATCAACAACACCTTGTTCCCCCTGGCCGCCACCGCCCTCAACGGCGCGAGCAGCCTGGAAGCGGCGCCGCACGCCAGCGTCGATGGCCTACAGCACCTGGACAAGGTGGTCGATATCGACCAAAGCCCGATCGGCCGTACGCCACGGTCGAACCCCGCGACATACACCGGCATCTTCACGCCGATCCGCGAGCTGTTCGCCGGCGTGCCGGAATCGCGCTCGCGCGGATACGGTCCGGGGCGCTTCTCGTTCAACGTCAAGGGTGGTCGCTGCGAGGCCTGCCAGGGCGACGGCCTGATCAAGGTCGAGATGCACTTCCTGCCTGACATCTACGTGCCGTGCGACGTGTGCAAGAGCAAGCGTTACAACCGCGAGACCCTGGAGATCAAGTACAAGGGCAAGAACATCCACGAAGTGCTGGAAATGACCATCGAGGATGCCCGCGAGTTCTTCGACGCAGTACCTGCCCTGGCGCGCAAGCTGCAGACCCTGATGGATGTGGGCCTGTCGTATATCAAGCTGGGGCAATCGGCGACCACGCTGTCGGGCGGCGAAGCGCAGCGGGTCAAGCTGTCTCGCGAGCTGTCCAAGCGCGACACTGGCAAGACCCTGTACATCCTCGACGAACCCACCACTGGCCTGCACTTCGCCGACATCCAGCAACTGCTGGATGTACTGCACCGCCTGCGTGACCACGGCAATACCGTGGTGGTGATCGAGCACAATCTGGATGTGATCAAGACCGCCGACTGGCTGGTGGACCTGGGGCCGGAAGGCGGGTCCAAAGGCGGCCATATCATTGCCTGTGGCACCCCAGAGGAGCTGAGCAAGATGAAGCAGTCGTACACTGGCCACTACCTCAAGCCGCTGCTTGAGCGTGACCGGGCCTGAGTGCCGCCGGCGACATGAAAAAGCCCCTGGTACCATCGGTGCCAGGGGCTTTTTCGTAGGGCTGTGGATAACTTACATCTGCGACTGCAGATAGTTCTCCAGGCCGATGGCCTTGATCAGACCCTGCTGCTTCTCCAGCCAGTAGGTATGATCTTCTTCGGTGTCGGCCAGCTGCGCGCGCAGGATGTCGCGGCTGATGTAGTCCTTGTGCAGTTCGCACAGCTCGATGCCCTTGCACAGCGCGGCACGTACCTTGTACTCGAGCTTGAGGTCGGCCTCGATCATTTCCGGCACGGTGCTGCCCACTTCCAGGTCGTCGGCGCGCATGTCCGGAGTACCTTCGAGCATGAGGATACGGCGCATCAGGGCATCGGCGTGCTGCGTCTCTTCTTCCATCTCGTGGTTGATACGCTCGTAGAGCTTGGTCAAGCCCCAGTCTTCGTACATGCGCGAGTGGATGAAATACTGATCGCGTGCTGCCAGTTCGCCCTTCAGCAACGTGACGAGATAGTTGATTACGTCCGGGTGACCTTGCATCGCCCTGCTTCTCCGTGTGAATACATCAATAGGGCCTAGTGTGAACCAGGTTTTGCTCGCGGTCACTGAAAAACGCGCAATTAGAAGCAAAAAATCGGCTAAACAGTAGTGATATTCATTGAAAAACCGCCCAAATGAGGGCGGTTCTTCTTATCACTTCGACTTAGGCGAGATTCACACCCAACGCCTTCGCGATCCCTTCTCCATAGGCCGGATCAGCCTTGAAGAAGTACTGCAGCTGACGCTGGATGACATCGTCGCTGACACCGGCCATGGTCCCGGCGATGTTGTTGATCAACAGCGCCTTTTGTTCATCGCTCATCAGGCGGAACAGTGCCCCGGCATGGCTGTAGTAATCGTTGTCCTCACGGTGATCGTAACGATCCGCCGAGCCGTTCAGCGCCAGAGCGGGCTCGGCATGCCGCGGAGATTGCTTCGGCGCGCTCGCATGGCTGTTGGGCTCGTAGTTGGGAGCGCCGCCGTATGCGCCGATGGCCATGGAGCCGTCGCGCTGATAGCTGTTCACCGGGCAGCGCGGCGCATTGACCGGCAGTTGCTGGTGGTTGGTGCCTACGCGGTAGCGATGCGCATCGGCATAGGCGAACACACGGCCCTGCAGCATGCGGTCTGGCGACAGGCCAACCCCGGGGATCATGTTGCTGGGCCCGAACGCCGCCTGCTCGACCTCGGCGAAGTAGTTGAGCGGGTTGCGGTTGAGCTCCAGCACACCGACTTCGATCAACGGGTAGTCCTTCTGCGACCAGGTCTTGGTCACATCGAACGGGTTTTCGTCGCGGCTGGCCGCCTCGGCCTCGCTCATCACCTGGATGCACACGGTCCAACGCGGGAAATCGCCGCGCTCGATGGCCTCGAACAGGTCACGCTGGGCGTAGTCCGGGTCGCTCCCGGCCAGGCGTGCGGCATCGGCCGGCGCCAGGTTCTTGATGCCTTGCTGGGTCTTGAAGTGCCATTTGACCCAGCTCCGCTCGCCCTGGGCGTTGATCAGGCTGTAGGTGTGGCTGCCGAAGCCGTGCATGTGGCGGTAGCCATCGGGAATGCCGCGATCGGAGAACAGGATGGTGACCTGGTGCAGTGCCTCGGGCGAATGCGACCAGAAGTCCCACATCATTTGCGCGTTCTTCAGGTTGGTCTGTGGGTGGCGCTTCTGGGTGTGGATGAAGTCGGGGAACTTCAGCGGATCACGAATGAAAAACACCGGGGTATT
The DNA here is from genome assembly GCF_021283165.2 of Pseudomonas soli. NCBI lineage: Bacteria > Pseudomonadati > Pseudomonadota > Gammaproteobacteria > Pseudomonadales > Pseudomonadaceae > Pseudomonas > Pseudomonas soli. Next base: position 533,627 of record NZ_CP128543.1, on the reverse strand, counting down.
GTTGCCGACGATGTCCCAGTTACCTTCCTCGGTGTAGAACTTCACCGCGAAACCACGTGGGTCTCGCTCGGTGTCCGCGGAGCCGCGCTCACCACCCACGGTGGAGAATCGCAGGAACGTCTCGGTCTGCTTGCCGATAGCCTCGAACAGCCTGGCACTGGTGAGCTCGGTGATATCACGAGTGACGGTGAAGGTACCGTAGGCGCCGGAGCCTTTGGCGTGAACGCGACGCTCCGGGATGTTCTCGCGGTTGAAGTGGGCAAGCTTCTCGAGCAGGTGGAAATCGTCGAGCAGCAGCGGGCCACGGGGGCCTGCGGAACGGGAGTTCTGGTTGTCGGCTACGGGTGCACCGCTGGCGGTAGTGAGAATCTTGCTCATGGGCTCTCCTGATCGGTCTTGAATTGCCGGCTAATCGGCTTGAGGAGAGTATTGTCGAGCGAAGTTACAAGAACAAATTCATTAGATGACTTACATCAATAGAAAATAACAATTCACCAGACAACAAAAAACCGGGCCTAGGCCCGGTTTCTTGTAGCAGACAGAACGTCTTACTCGGCAGCTTCTACAGCACCACCGACCGGACGATCAACCAGCTCGACGTACGCCATAGGCGCGTTGTCGCCAGCGCGGAAACCGCACTTCAGGATACGCAGGTAGCCGCCCTGACGGGTGGCGTAGCGCTTGCCCAGGTCGTTGAACAGTTTGCCAACGGCGGACTTCGAACGGGTACGGTCGAAGGCCAGACGACGGTTGGCAACGCTGTCTTCCTTGGCCAGGGTGATCAGCGGCTCGGCAACGCGGCGCAGTTCCTTGGCTTTCGGCAGGGTGGTTTTGATCAGCTCGTGCTCGATCAGCGACACAGCCATGTTCTGGAACATAGCTTTGCGGTGAGAGCTGGTACGGCTCAGGTGACGTCCACTTTTACGATGACGCATGATTCATTCCTTACCAAACACAACGTTCGGTGATTACGACGATCAGGCAGTCGCCTTGTCGTCTTTCTTAAGGCTTGCAGGCGGCCAGTTGTCGAGGCGCATGCCGAGAGACAGACCACGGGAGGCCAGGACGTCCTTGATTTCAGTCAGGGACTTCTTGCCCAGGTTAGGAGTCTTCAACAGCTCTACTTCGGTACGCTGAATCAGGTCGCCGATGTAGTAGATGTTCTCCGCCTTGAGGCAGTTGGCCGAACGTACGGTCAGTTCCAGGTCGTCAACCGGGCGCAGCAGGATCGGATCGATCTCGTCTTCCTGCTCGACCACAACCGGCTCGCTGTCACCTTTGAGGTCGACGAACGCGGCCAGCTGCTGTTGCAGGATGGTCGCGGCACGACGGATGGCCTCTTCAGGATCCAGGGTACCGTTGGTTTCCAGATCGATGACCAGCTTGTCCAGGTTGGTACGCTGCTCAACACGGGCGTTCTCGACCACGTAGGCGATACGACGCACCGGGCTGAACGAAGCGTCCAGCTGGAGACGGCCAATGCTGCGGCTTTCGTCTTCGTCGGTCTGACGGGAGTCGGCCGGCTCGTAACCGCGACCACGAGCTACAGTGAGCTTCATGTTCAGGGCGCCGTTGGACGCCAGGTTCGCGATTACGTGATCGGGGTTGACGATCTCGACATCGTGATCCAGCTGAATATCGGCAGCGGTAACCACCCCCGAACCCTTTTTCGACAAGGTCAGCGTAACTTCGTCACGACCGTGCAGTTTGATAGCCAGGCCTTTCAGGTTCAACAGGATTTCAATGACGTCTTCCTGTACACCTTCGATCGCGGAGTACTCGTGGAGTACGCCATCGATCTCGGCCTCGACTACTGCACAGCCAGGCATGGAGGACAACAGGATGCGGCGCAGCGCGTTGCCCAGGGTATGGCCGAAGCCACGCTCGAGAGGCTCGAGCGTGATCTTGGCGCGGGTTGGACTGACAACCTGCACGTCGATGTGACGGGGTGTCAGAAACTCATTTACCGAAATCTGCATGGATGCACCTATTTTCTAGCCCTTACTTGGAGTAGAGCTCGACAATCAGGTTTTCGTTGATGTCGGCGGACAGGTCGCTGCGAGCAGGAACGTTCTTGAAAACGCCCGACTTTTTAGCAGCATCCACATCAACCCACTCAACGCGGCCACGCTGGGCGCACAGTTCAAGGGCTTGAACAATGCGCAGCTGGTTCAGCGACTTCTCGCGAACCGAGACCACGTCACCCGGACGAACTTGGTAGGATGGAATGTTTACGGTTTTACCGTTGACGCTGATAGCTTTGTGCGAAACCAGCTGACGGGACTCGGAACGAGTCGAGCCGAAGCCCATACGGTAAACGACGTTATCCAGACGGCACTCGAGCAGTTGCAGCAGGTTCTCACCAGTTGCGCCTTTTTTCGAGGCAGCAGCTTGGTAGTAACCGCGGAACTGACGCTCCAGAACACCGTAGATACGACGAACTTTTTGTTTCTCGCGCAGCTGGGTACCGTAGTCGGACTGACGGCCACGGCGCTGGCCGTGGATACCTGGGGCTGCTTCGATGTTGCACTTCGATTCCAGAGCGCGAACGCCGCTCTTCAGGAACAGGTCAGTGCCTTCACGGCGAGACAGTTTGCATTTTGGACCAATGTAACGTGCCATTTATCTGTCTCCTGATTACACGCGACGCTTCTTCGGCGGACGGCACCCGTTATGCGGGATTGGCGTCACGTCGGTGATGCTGGCGATCTTGTAGCCGCAGCTGTTCAGTGCACGAACGGCGGACTCACGACCTGGACCTGGACCCTTGACGTTCACGTCGAGGTTCTTCAGACCGTATTCCAGCGCAGCTTGACCAGCACGCTCAGCAGCGATCTGTGCTGCGAACGGGGTGGATTTGCGCGAACCACGGAAACCCGAACCACCGGAAGTAGCCCAGGACAGCGCGTTGCCCTGACGGTCGGTGATGGTCACGATGGTGTTGTTGAAAGACGCATGGATGTGGGCGATGCCATCAACCACTGTCTTTTTGATTTTTTTACGAGGACGAGCAGCAGGTTTTGCCATGTCTATATTCCTGGGCGATTACTTGCGGATCGGCTTACGCGGGCCCTTACGGGTGCGTGCGTTGGTCTTGGTGCGCTGACCGCGAACCGGCAGACCTTTACGATGACGCAGGCCGCGGTAGCAACCCAGGTCCATCAAGCGCTTGATCTTCATGTTGATGTCACGGCGCAGGTCACCTTCGGTGGTGAACTTCGCGACTTCGCCACGCAGGGTTTCGATTTGCTCGTCGCTCAGATCCTTGATCTTAGCGGCTGGGTTTACACCAGCATCTGCACAGATTTTCTGTGCAGTTGTGCGACCGACACCATAGATGTAGGTCAGCGAGATAACAGTATGCTTGTTATCTGGAATGTTGACGCCTGCAATACGGGCCATTCAGTGGGACTCCAATTGACAGCTACCTACGCCCCGGAAGCCAAGAAATAGGGCGCGAGATAATATCGCTGTAGAAACGAATAATCAACCCAGCAGCACACTAGCTGCTGGGTTTGAAGCGCGGATCACACTCAGCCTTGGCGCTGCTTGTGACGCGGTTCCGCGCTGCAGATCACGCGCACGACACCTTCGCGACGAATGATCTTGCAGTTGCGGCACAGCTTTTTCACCGATGCACGAACTTTCATTACCGACTCCTCGAACCTTAAGGGGCTAAATCAGCGCAGCAGACCGCTGCCGCCGTAGCCTTTCAGGTTGGCTTTCTTCATCAGGGATTCGTACTGGTGCGAAACGAGGTGCGATTGTACTTGGGACATGAAGTCCATCACAACCACTACCACAATCAGCAACGAGGTCCCGCCAAGGTAGAACGGCACGTTTGCTGCTACCACCAGGAACTGGGGCAGAAGGCACACGGCCATCATGTAAAGAGCACCGAACATGGTCAAACGGGTCAGAACGCCATCAATGTAGCGCGCCGACTGCTCACCAGGACGGATGCCCGGAATAAAGGCACCGGACTTCTTCAGGTTTTCCGCTACGTCTTTCGGGTTGAACATCAACGCTGTGTAGAAGAAGCAGAAGAAAATGATCCCTGCACTAAACAGCAGAATGTTCAACGGCTGACCAGGAGCGATCGACTGCGAGATGTCCTGCAGCCAGCCCATACCTTCAGACTGACCGAACCAGGCACCCAGCGAAGCCGGGAACAGCAAGATGCTGCTCGCGAAAATGGCCGGGATTACCCCCGCCATGTTCACTTTCAGCGGCAGGTGGCTGGTCTGCGCAGCGAAGACCTTGCGGCCCTGCTGACGCTTGGCGTAGTGAACGGCGATACGACGCTGACCACGCTCGATGAACACCACGAAGCCGATAATCGCTACTGCCAGCAAACCGATTGCGACCAGGGCGAAGATGTTGATATCGCCTGTGCGTGCAGACTCGAAAGACTGCCCGATTGCTCTCGGAAGACCGGCAACGATACCTGCGAAGATCAACATCGAGATACCGTTGCCCACACCGCGCTCGGTGATCTGCTCGCCCAGCCACATCATGAACATCGCGCCCGCCACGAAGGTGGAGACGGCGACGACATGGAAGCCGAGGCCAACAGAAAACGCCACGCCCTGGTTGGCCAGGCCAATGGACATGCCAATGGCTTGGACCAGCGCCAGGATAACGGTGCCGTAGCGGGTGTACTGGCTGATCTTGCGACGGCCAGCTTCACCTTCCTTCTTCAACTGCTCCAGCTGCGGGCTGACAGCGGTCATGAGCTGCATGATGATCGATGCCGAGATGTACGGCATGATCCCCAGTGCAAAGATGCTCATGCGCTCCAGCGCGCCGCCGGAAAACATGTTGAACAAGCTAAGAATGGTCCCCTCATTCTGCCGGAACAGATCCGCGAGACGGTCCGGGTTAATGCCTGGTACCGGGATGTGCGCGCCAATCCGATAGACGATGATCGCCATGAACAGAAAACGCAGACGAGCCCAGAGTTCCGACATCCCGCCCTTACCGAGCGAAGAGAGAGCACCTTGCTTAGCCATTTATTCCTCGAACTTGCCGCCAGCTGCTTCGATAGCCGCACGTGCACCTTTGGTGACGGCGATACCCTTGAGGGTGACTGCGCGAGTGACTTCGCCCGACAGCATGATTTTCACACGCTGTACGTGCTGGCCGATCACGTTTGCGTCCTTCAGGGACTGAACGGTGATCAGATCGCCTTCCACCTTGGCCAGCTCGGACAGACGCACTTCAGCGCGGTCCATGGCTTTCAGGGAAACGAAGCCGAACTTCGGCAGGCGACGGTGCAGCGGCTGTTGACCGCCTTCGAAGCCTGGAGCGATGGAACCACCAGAACGGGAGGTCTGACCTTTGTGACCACGGCCACCGGTCTTACCCAGACCGCTACCGATACCACGGCCCGGACGGTGCTTCTCGCGACGGGAACCCGGCGCTGGACTCAGATCATTGAGTTTCATCGATTAACCCTCGACCTTCAGCATGTAGTAAGCCTTGTTGATCATCCCGCGGTTCTCGGGAGTATCCTGGACTTCTACAGTGTGACCGATACGACGCAGACCCAGACCCTTCACGCACAGTTTGTGGTTAGGGATACGGCCCGAGACGCTCTTGATCAGCGTAACTTTTACGGTTGCCATGATCAGATGATCTCCTCAACAGTCTTGCCGCGCTTGGCAGCAATGGACTCAGGGGATTGCATGGCTTTCAGACCCTTGAAGGTGGCGTGAACCACGTTCACCGGGTTGGTCGAACCGTAGCACTTGGCCAGGACGTTCTGAACGCCAGCAACTTCCAGGACGGCACGCATTGCGCCACCGGCGATGATACCGGTACCTTCCGAGGCAGGCTGCATGTAGACCTTCGAGGCGCCGTGGGCGGCCTTGGTGGCGTACTGCAGGGTGGTGCCCTTCAGGTCAACCTGAATCATGTTGCGACGAGCAGCTTCCATGGCTTTCTGGATCGCGGCAGGTACTTCGCGCGATTTGCCACGGCCAAAGCCAACACGACCCTTGCCATCACCTACCACGGTCAGCGCGGTGAAGGTGAAGATACGGCCGCCTTTAACGGTTTTGGCTACGCGGTTAACTTGAACCAGCTTCTCGATGTAGCCTTCGTCGCGCTTTTGATCGTTATTTGCCATAACTTAGAACTCCAGCCCGCCTTCACGAGCAGCATCAGCCAGCGCCTTGACGCGGCCATGGTACTTGAAGCCGGAACGGTCAAAGGCAACTTGAGATACACCGGCGGCTTTCGCGCGCTCAGCTACCAGCTTGCCAACCTTAGTGGCCGCGTCGATGTTGCCAGTGGCGCCATCACGCAGTTCTTTGTCCAAGGTCGAGGCGCTTGCCAGAACCTTGCTGCCGTCGGCCGAAATGACCTGGGCATAGATGTGCTGCGAGGAGCGGAACACGCACAGACGCACGGCTTCGAGCTCGTGCATTTTCAGGCGTGCTTTGCGAGCGCGACGCAGTCGAATAACTTTTTTGTCGGTCATTTGCTAGGCCCTACTTCTTCTTGGCTTCTTTACGACGGACTACTTCGTCCGCGTAACGCACACCCTTGCCCTTGTAAGGCTCTGGCGGACGGAAACCGCGGACTTCAGCGGCCACCTGACCCACCAGCTGCTTGTCGATACCCTTGATCAGGATGTCGGTCTGGCTTGGGGTTTCAGCGGTGATACCGGCTGGCAGTTCGTAATCCACTGGGTGCGAGAAGCCCAGAGCCAGGTTCAGGACGGTGCCTTTGGCCTGAGCTTTGTAACCAACACCGACCAGCTGGAGCTTGCGCTCGAAGCCTTGGCTTACGCCGTGGACCATGTTGTTCACCAGGGCGCGGGTGGTACCGGCCATGGCGCGAGCTTGCTGGTCACCGTTGCGAGCGACGAAACGCAGCTCACCAGCTTCTTCGGTAACTTCAACAGACGAGTGAACGTTCAGTTCGAGAGTGCCCTTGGCACCCTTTACCGAAAGCTGCTGACCGGCGAATTTGACTTCGACGCCTGCTGGCAGCTTAACGGGGTTCTTAGCGACGCGAGACATGCCTATCTCCCCTTAGAACACTGTGCACAGAACTTCGCCGCCGACACCGGCAGCGCGCGCAGCGCGGTCAGTCATCACACCTTTGTTGGTGGAGACGATAGACACGCCCAGGCCGCCACGTACTTTCGGCAGCTCAGAGACGGCCTTGTACTGGCGCAGGCCAGGACGGCTGGTACGCTTCAGTTCCTCGATGACCGGACGGCCTTCGAAGTACTTGAGTTCGATCGACAGGGAAGGCTTGGCTTCGCCGTTGACTTCGTAGCCGGCGATGTAACCTTCGTCTTTCAGTACTTTGGCAACCGCGACCTTCAGGGTAGAAGAAGGCATGCTTACGACAGACTTTTCAGCCATCTGGGCATTACGGATGCGAGTTAGCATGTCCGCTAACGGGTCCTGCATACTCATGGGCTAGATGCTCCTGATACAAGAATTATTAGCCTTGCGGCTATCACAACCACCCGAGCAGGCAGGGCAAAAAACCCGGGCTCAGGTGAGCCGGTCATTCTAGACACAAGGCAGAAACGAAACAAGCCCCATATAGGGGCTTGTTTCAATGCGAGGTCACCGGCGGTCGGAAGATCACTCCCCTTCCACCGGTGGTCACGCCAACCGGGATTACCAGCTGGCCTTGACCAGACCTGGCACGTCACCACGCATGGCGGCTTCGCGCAGCTTGTTACGGCCGAGGCCGAACTTGCGGTACACGCCGTGCGGACGACCGGTGATGCGGCAACGGTTACGCATGCGCGAAGCGCTGGCGTCACGTGGTTGCTTCTGCAGGGCGACAACGGCAGCGAAACGCTCTTCTGGAGAGGCGTTCAGGTTGACGATGGTCGCTTTCAGCTCGGCACGCTTTTTGGCGTACTTGGCTACCGTGAGCTGACGCTTCAGCTCGCGGTTTTTCATGCTCTTCTTGGCCATTTTCCTACTCCAATCAGTTGCGGAACGGGAACTTGAAAGCACGCAGCAGAGCGCGGCCTTCGTCGTCCGAACGAGCAGTGGTGGTCAGGGTGATGTCCAAACCGCGCAGAGCATCGATCTTGTCGTAGTCGATTTCCGGGAAGATGATCTGCTCTTTCACGCCCATGCTGTAGTTGCCACGACCATCGAAGGACTTGGCATTCAGGCCGCGGAAGTCGCGAACCCGAGGCAGGGAGATCGCCAGCAGGCGGTCCAGGAATTCGTACATCTTGTCGCTACGCAGGGTCACCTTGACGCCGATCGGCCAGCCTTCACGGACTTTGAAGCCCGCGATGGATTTACGAGCGAAAGTCACGACCGGCTTTTGACCGGTGATCTTTTCCAGGTCGGCAACAGCGTGCTCGATGACTTTCTTGTCGCCGATCGCTTCGCCCAGACCCATGTTCAGGGTGATTTTGGTAACGCGCGGAACTTCCATCACGTTCGACAGCTTAAGTTCTTCCTTAAGCTTGGGAGCGATTTCGTTCCGGTAAATCTCTTTCAGTCGTGCCATGGTCTTCTACCTAGCAGTGTTCAAGCATCAACCGCTTTTTGGGTCGACTTGAAGACACGAATTTTCTTGCCTTCTTCTACTTTGAAGCCAACGCGGTCAGCCTTGTTGGTTTCGCTGTTGAAGATGGCAACGTTGGAAGCGTGCAGTGGCGCTTCTTTTTCGACGATACCGCCCTGAACGCCCGCCATCGGGTTAGGCTTGGTATGACGCTTGACCAGGTTCACACCACCGATGACCAGACGGTCATCAGCCAGAACCTTCAGCACCTTACCGCGCTTACCCTTGTCTTTGCCGGCGATCACGATGATCTCGTCGTCACGACGAATCTTTTGCATGTCGGATCTCCTTAGAGCACTTCAGGGGCGAGCGAAACGATCTTCATGAACTTCTCGGTACGAAGTTCACGGGTCACTGGCCCGAAGATGCGAGTACCGATCGGCTCTTGCTTGGTGTTCAGCAGAACAGCAGCGTTGCCGTCGAAACGAATGATGGAACCGTCAGCGCGACGTACACCGTGACGGGTACGGACGACAACAGCGGTCATCACCTGGCCTTTTTTGACCTTACCGCGAGGAATTGCTTCCTTGACGGTAACTTTGATGATGTCACCGATACCGGCGTAACGACGGTGGGAACCGCCGAGCACCTTGATGCACATGACGCGACGAGCGCCGCTGTTATCGGCCACATCGAGCATGGATTGAGTCTGAATCATAAAATTTCTCCGACCCCTAGCCCTTAGACTTCAACAGCGCGTTCGAGGACTTCAACCAGTGCCCAGGACTTGGTCTTGGCCAGCGGACGGGTTTCACGGATGGAAACCTTGTCGCCGATCTTGCACTGGTTGGCTTCGTCGTGCGCGTGCAGCTTAGTCGAACGCTTAACGTATTTACCGTAGATCGGGTGCTTTACGCGACGCTCGATCAGAACGGTGATGGTCTTGTCCATTTTGTCGCTGACGACACGGCCAGTCAGCGTACGGACGGTTTTTTCAGCTTCAGCCATGATCACTTACCTGCCTGCTGGTTGAGCACAGTTTTCACGCGAGCGATGTCACGCTTAACTTGCGAGAGCAGGTGCGACTGCCCCAACTGGCCAGTTGCTTTCTGCATGCGCAGATTGAACTGGTCGCGCAGCAAGCCGAGCAGTTGCTCATTCAGTTGCTGTGCGGATTTTTCACGAAGTTCATTCGCTTTCATCACATCACCGTCCGCTTAACAAAGGAGGTGGCGAGTGGCAGCTTTGCAGCAGCCAGGGCGAAAGCTTCGCGCGCCAGCTCTTCAGAAACACCCTCGATCTCGTACAGGACTTTGCCTGGCTGAATCTGGGCAACCCAGTATTCCACGGAACCCTTACCTTTACCCATCCGCACTTCGAGAGGCTTCTTGGTAACCGGCTTGTCCGGGAACACACGGATCCAGATCTTGCCGCCACGCTTAACGTGACGGGTCAGGGCACGACGTGCCGACTCGATCTGGCGAGCGGTGAGACGACCGCGGGCGACAGCTTTCAGAGCGAACTCGCCGAAGCTGACCTTGCTACCGCGCAGTGCCAGACCACGGTTGTGGCCGGTCATCTGCTTGCGGAATTTTGTACGCTTTGGTTGCAACATTTGGCGTACCCCTTACTTAGCAGCTTTTTTACGAGGCGCTGGTGCTTGCGGCTTCAGCTCTTCCTGGCGACCACCAATAACTTCGCCTTTGAAGATCCAAACCTTCACACCGATCACACCGTAAGTGGTGTGAGCTTCGTAGGTGTTGTAGTCGATATCGGCACGCAGGGTGTGCAGGGGCACACGACCTTCGCGATACCACTCGGTACGTGCGATCTCGGCACCGCCGAGACGACCGCTCACCTGGATCTTGATGCCCTTGGCACCAATACGCATGGCGTTCTGCACGGCGCGCTTCATGGCGCGACGGAACATTACGCGGCGCTCCAGCTGCTGGGCTACGCTCTGAGCAACCAGCATGGCGTCGAGTTCCGGCTTGCGGATCTCTTCGATGTTGATGTGCACAGGCACACCCATCTGCTTGGTCAGGTCCTGACGCAGCTTCTCAACATCTTCACCTTTCTTGCCGATAACGATACCGGGACGGGCGGTGTGGATGGTGATGCGTGCAGTTTGAGCCGGGCGATGGATATCGATACGGCTAACGGACGCGCTTTTTAGTTTGTCTTGGAGGTACTCGCGAGTTTGCAGATCCTTCAGCAGGTAATCTGCGTAAGTCGCGCCGTCTGCGTACCAGACGGAGGTGTGCTCCTTGACGATTCCCAGGCGAATGCCAGTGGGATGTACTTTCTGACCCATCTGATCGACTCCGTTACTTGTCCGCAACCTTGACAGTGATATGGCAAGACCGCTTGACGATGCGATCAGCACGGCCTTTGGCACGTGGCATGATGCGCTTCAGCGAACGCCCTTCGTTGACGAAGACGGTGGAGACCTTCAGGTCATCAACGTCTGCGCCTTCGTTGTGTTCGGCGTTGGCAACGGCCGACTCGAGGACTTTCTTCATGATTTCAGCGGCTTTTTTGCTGCTGAAGGCCAACAGGTTGAGCGCTTCGCCCACCTTCTTCCCGCGGATCTGGTCGGCGACCAAGCGGGCTTTCTGGGCGGAGATGCGAGCGCCCGACAACTTAGCGGCTACTTCCATTTCCTTACCCCTTAACGCTTGGCTTTCTTGTCAGCCACGTGCCCGCGGTAGGTGCGGGTACCGGCGAACTCGCCCAGTTTGTGGCCGACCATGTCTTCGTTCACGAGAACTGGGACGTGTTGGCGACCGTTGTGTACCGCGATGGTCAGACCGACCATTTGTGGCAGGATCATCGAACGGCGCGACCAGGTTTTAACTGGCTTGCGATCGTTCTTCTCCACCGCCACTTCGACCTTCTTCAACAGGTGAAGATCGATAAAAGGACCTTTTTTCAGAGAACGTGGCACTGTCGTATCCCTCTAGTTACTTGCGACGACGGACGATCATGTTGTCGGTACGCTTATTACCACGGGTTTTAGCACCCTTGGTTGGGAAGCCCCATGGCGATACCGGATGACGACCACCGGAGGTACGACCTTCACCACCACCATGCGGGTGGTCAACCGGGTTCATGGCAACACCACGAACGGTTGGGCGAACGCCGCGCCAGCGTTTGGCACCAGCTTTACCCAGCGAACGCAGGCTGTGCTCGGAGTTCGAGACTTCGCCCAGGGTCGCACGGCACTCAGCCAGGACTTTACGCATTTCACCAGAGCGCAGACGCAGGGTCACGTAGACACCTTCACGAGCGATCAGCTGAGCCGAAGCACCAGCGGAACGAGCGATCTGAGCACCTTTACCCGGCTTCAGTTCGATGCCGTGAATGGTGCTACCTACTGGAATGTTGCGCAGTTGCAGGGAGTTACCGGCCTTGATTGGGGCCAGGGCACCTGCGATCAGCTGGTCGCCAGCGCTCACGCCTTTAGGGGCGATGATGTAGCGACGCTCACCGTCTGCGTAGCACAGCAGGGCGATGTGAGCAGTACGGTTTGGATCGTATTCGATACGCTCGACAGTGGCTGGGATGCCATCTTTGTCGTTGCGACGGAAGTCGACCAGACGGTAGTGCTGCTTATGACCACCACCCACGTGACGCGTGGTGATGCGGCCATTGTTGTTACGACCACCAGACTTCGATTTCTTCTCGATCAGCGGTGCGTGAGGAGCGCCTTTGTGCAGCTCCTTGTTGACCACCTTGACCACGAAACGGCGGCCAGGGGAAGTCGGTTTGCATTTAACGATTGCCATGATGCACCCCTTCCTTACTCAGCACTGCTGCTGAAATCGAGATCTTGGCCTGGCTGAAGGGAGACGATCGCCTTCTTCCAGTCATTACGCTTGCCCAGACCACGTGCGGTACGCTTGGTTTTACCCAGAACGTTAACGGTCGACACGTTTTCAACTTTTACGTTGAACAGGCCTTCGACAGCTTTCTTGATTTCCAGCTTGGTTGCATCGGTAGCAACCTTGAATACGAACTGGCCTTTTTTCTCAGCCAGAACGGTAGCCTTCTCGGAAACGTGCGGGCCAAGGAGGACTTTGAATACGCGTTCCTGGTTCATCCCAGCAGCTCCTCGAATTTCTTCACGGCCGAGACAGTGATCAACACTTTCTCGTATGCGATCAGACTGACCGGGTCGGAACCTTGAACGTCACGTACGTCGACGTGCGGCAGGTTGCGAGCAGCCAGGTACAGGTTCTGATCAACAGCGTCCGAAACGATCAGTACGTCGCTCAGACCCATGCCGTTCAGCTTGTTCAGCAGGTCTTTGGTTTTCGGTGCTTCAACAGCGAAGTCCTGAACCACGACCAGACGGTCGCTACGCACCAGCTCGGCGAGGATGGAGCGCAGGGCTGCGCGGTACATCTTCTTGTTGAGCTTCTGCGAGTGATCTTGAGGACGAGCTGCGAAGGTTACACCACCGCCACGCCAGATCGGACCACGGGTAGTACCGGCACGAGCACGGCCAGTACCTTTCTGACGCCATGGGCGCTTACCGCCACCGGCTACGTCAGAACGGGTCTTCTGCTGCTTGGTGCCCTGACGGCCGCCGGCCATGTAGGCCACGACTGCTTGGTGTACCAGCGTCTCGTTGAATTCGCCACCGAAAGTCAGTTCGGAAACTTCGATCGCCTGAGCGTCATTTACATTAAGTTGCATGTCAGTTTCCCCTTACCCGCGAGCCTTGACAGCTGGACGCACAACCACGTCGCCGCCAGTAGCGCCTGGAACGGCACCCTTGATCAGCAGCAGGTTGCGTTCAGCGTCTACGCGTACTACTTCCAGGGACTGCACAGTCACGCGCTCAGCGCCCATGTGACCGGACATTTTCTTGCCCTTGAATACACGACCAGGAGTCTGGCACTGGCCGATGGAGCCAGGGACACGGTGCGATACGGAGTTACCGTGGGTGTTATCTTGACCACGGAAGTTCCAGCGCTTGATGGTACCGGCGAAGCCTTTACCTTTGGACTGACCGGTTACGTCTACCAGCTGGCCTGCAGTGAAGAGTTCAGCTTTGATCAGATCGCCAGCCTGGAAATCGCCTTCTTCAAGACGGAACTCCCAGACACCGCGACCAGCGGCAACGTTGGCCTTGGCAAAGTGGCCTGCCTGAGCGGCGGTCACACGCGAAGCACGACGCTCGCCGACAGTGACTTGCACTGCACGGTAGCCATCAGTTTCTTCGGTTTTGAACTGGGTGACGCGATTCGGCTCGATCTCGATGACCGTGACCGGAATGGAGACACCTTCTTCGGTGAAAATACGGGTCATGCCCGCTTTCCGACCGACTACACCAATAGTCATGTTGTAAACCTCATGAGTGTACGGGGCTTTCACCCGCTATGGCCGCCCATTTCAGAGCGTTACACGACCAGACCGAAGTCTTAGCCGAGGCTGATCTGTACTTCCACGCCGGCCGCCAGATCGAGCTTCATCAGCGCGTCAACGGTTTTATCCGTTGGCTGGACGATGTCCAGAACACGCTTATGAGTGCGGATCTCGTACTGGTCACGCGCGTCTTTGTTGACGTGCGGGGAGACCAGAACGGTGAAACGCTCTTTGCGGGTAGGCAGTGGAATTGGACCACGCACTTGTGCACCAGTACGTTTCGCGGTTTCCACGATTTCCTGGGTGGATTGGTCGATCAGGCGATGGTCGAAAGCCTTCAACCTGATACGGATTTGCTGATTTTGCATTGGATTTCAGACTCCAGGCTGTTCCCAACGGACGCACTACGCCCGCTAAAAGGAGGCGTGATTCTATAGACGCCCCAATTTAGTGTCAACCCAATAAAAAAAGCCCCCGCTGAGCGGGGGCTTTTTCAATCGGTCGAGTGATTACTCGATGATTTTGGCTACGACGCCGGCGCCGACGGTACGACCGCCTTCACGGATGGCGAAACGCAGACCGTCTTCCATTGCGATGGTCTTGATCAGGGTGACAGTCATCTGGATGTTGTCACCTGGCATTACCATTTCAACGCCTTCCGGCAGTTCGCAGTTACCGGTCACGTCAGTGGTACGGAAGTAGAACTGAGGACGGTAGCCTTTGAAGAACGGAGTGTGACGGCCGCCTTCTTCCTTCGACAGGACGTAGACTTCTGCGGTGAACTTGGTGTGCGGCTTGACCGAACCTGGCTTGACCAGAACCTGGCCACGCTCAACGTCGTCACGCTTGGTACCACGCAGCAGAACGCCGCAGTTCTCGCCAGCACGACCTTCGTCCAGCAGCTTGCGGAACATCTCAACACCGGTGCAGGTGGTGGTGGTGGTGTCACGCAGACCAACGATTTCCAGGGCGTCTTGAACGCGGACGATACCACGCTCGATACGACCGGTAACAACGGTACCACGACCCGAGATCGAGAATACGTCTTCGATTGGCATCAGGAACGGCTGGTCGATGGCACGAACTGGCTCAGGGATGTAGGCATCCAGAGTTTCTACCAGCTTCTTGACAGCGGTAGTGCCCATTTCGTTGTCGTCTTTGCCTTCCAGCGCCATACGAGCCGAACCGATGATGATCGGGGTGTCGTCGCCTGGGAAGTCGTAGGTGGACAGCAGGTCGCGAACTTCCATCTCGACCAGTTCCAGCAGCTCAGCGTCGTCTACCAGGTCAGCCTTGTTCAGGAAGACCACGATGTACGGAACGCCAACCTGACGGGACAGCAGGATGTGCTCACGGGTTTGTGGCATCGGACCATCGGCGGCCGAGCAAACCAGGATCGCGCCGTCCATCTGGGCAGCACCGGTGATCATGTTCTTCACGTAGTCAGCGTGACCTGGGCAGTCAACGTGAGCGTAGTGACGAATGTTCGAGTTGTACTCGACGTGCGCGGTGTTGATGGTGATACCGCGAGCTTTTTCTTCCGGAGCCGAGTCGATCTTGTCGAACTCAACGACGGCCGAACCGAAAACTTCGGAGCAGACGCGGGTCAGAGCTGCGGTCAGAGTGGTCTTACCGTGGTCAACGTGGCCGATGGTGCCGACGTTAACGTGGGGAAGGGAACGATCAAATTTTTCTTTAGCCACGACAGTGAACCTCTTGCCTAAAGGGGATTAGCCTTGTTTTTTAACGAGTGCTTCGACGATGTTCGACGGAGCTTCGGCGTATTTGGAGAATTCCATGGAGTAGCTTGCGCGACCCTGAGACATGGAACGAACGTCGGTTGCGTAACCGAACATCTCTCCGAGCGGTACCTCAGCAGTGATTACCTTGCCGGACACCGAGTCTTCATTACCCTGGATCATCCCGCGACGACGGCTCAGGTCACCCATCACGTCACCCAGGTAGTCTTCCGGGGTTACAACTTCGACCTTCATGATCGGCTCAAGGACCACGCCACCACCCTTCTGGGCCAGTTGCTTGGTCGCCATCGAAGCGGCGATCTTGAACGCCATTTCGTTGGAGTCGACATCGTGGTACGAACCGTCGAATACCGTAGCCTTCAGGCCGAGCAGCGGATAGCCGGCAACAACGCCGTTTTTCATCTGCTCTTCGATACCCTTCTGGATCGGGGCGATGAATTCCTTAGGAATCACACCACCAACGACTTCGTTGGTGAACACCAGACCTTCGGTGATGTTGCCCTTGTCGTCGACGTCCGGCTCCGAGAAACGGATCCAGCAGTGACCGAACTGACCACGACCACCCGACTGACGAACGAACTTGCCTTCGATCTCGACGTTGGACTTGGTGATCTTCTCGCGGTACGAAACCTGCGGCTTGCCGACGTTGCACTCGACGTTGAACTCGCGCTTCATGCGGTCAACGAGGATGTCCAGGTGCAGCTCACCCATACCGGAGATGATGGTCTGGCCGGTTTCTTCGTCGGTCTTGACGCGGAACGACGGGTCTTCCTGGGCCAGCTTGCCCAGCGCGATACCCATCTTCTCCTGGTCAGCCTTGGTTTTCGGCTCTACGGAGAGCGAAATTACAGGCTCAGGGAAGTCCATACGCTCGAGGATGATCGGCTTGTCGGCGTTGCACAGGGTGTCACCGGTAGTGACGTCCTTCATGCCGATCAGAGCAGCGATGTCGCCAGCGCGCACTTCCTTGATCTCTTCACGCTGGTTAGCGTGCATCTGCACCATACGACCAACGCGCTCTTTCTTGCCCTTGACCGAGTTGATGACGGAGTCACCGGAGGTCAGGAAGCCCGAGTAAACGCGGACGAAGGTCAGAGTACCAACGAACGGGTCGGTAGCGATCTTGAACGCCAGAGCCGAGAACGGCTCGTTGTCGTCAGCAGGACGCTCGTCGTACTGTTCTGCAGTGACTTCGTCCTTCGGCACGTCGATCAGATCAGGGTGGATACCCTTGATCGCAGGGATCTCGGTTGGCGCAGGCAGGAAGTCGATAACGGCGTCGAGAACCAGGGGAACGCCCTTGTTCTTGAACGAGGAACCGCAGACAGCAGGAACGATCTCGCTCGCCAGGGTACGGGCGCGCAGACCAGCCTTGATGTCTTCGACGGACAGGTCACCTTCTTCAAGGTACTTGTTCATCAGCTCTTCGTTGGCCTCGGCAGCAGCCTCGACCATGTTGCTGCGCCATTCGTTGGCCAGGTCCACCAGCTCGGCAGGAATTTCTTCCTCGCGGTAGGTAGTACCTTTGTCGTCGTCGTTCCAGTAGATGGCTTTCATCTTGATCAGGTCAACCTGACCCTGGAAGTCGTCTTCCGCACCGATAGCCAGCTGGACCGGAACCGGGGTGTGACCCAGACGGTTCTTGATCTGACCGACAACGCGCAGGAAGTTGGCACCAGCACGGTCCATCTTGTTCACGTAGACAACACGTGGAACGCCGTACTTGTTGGCCTGACGCCATACGGTTTCGGACTGCGGCTCAACGCCGGAGGTACCGCAGAACACAACGACCGCGCCGTCGAGTACGCGCAGCGAACGCTCAACTTCAATGGTGAAGTCAACGTGGCCGGGGGTATCGATGACGTTTACGCGGTAGTTGTCGTACTGACCACGGGAACCCTTCCAGAAGGTGGTAACGGCAGCGGAGGTAATGGTGATACCGCGCTCCTGCTCCTGCACCATCCAGTCGGTGGTCGCGGCGCCGTCATGCACCTCGCCCATCTTGTGGCTCAGACCTGTGTAGAACAGGATCCGCTCGGTAGTGGTGGTCTTGCCCGCGTCAACGTGGGCACAGATACCAATGTTACGGTAGCGGTTAATTGCTGTAGTACGAGCCATAAAGCCCTCGCAAAATGATTGATGCTTGAATTAGAAGCGGTAGTGCGAGAACGCTTTGTTGGCTTCAGCCATACGGTGAACGTCTTCACGCTTCTTGACTGCAGCACCTTTGCCTTCGGCAGCATCCAGCAGTTCACCGGCCAGGCGCAGAGCCATCGACTTCTCGCCGCGCTTGCGGGCGTAGTCTACGAGCCAGCGCATTGCCAGAGCGTTACGACGGGACGGACGAACTTCAACCGGGACCTGGTAAGTGGCACCGCCGACACGGCGGGACTTTACTTCGACCAGCGGAGCGATGGCGTCGAGAGCTTTCTCGAAGATTTCCAGGGGGTCGCTGTTCTTGCGTGCTTTGACTGCGTCCAGGGCACCGTAAACGATGCGCTCGGCCACGGCCTTCTTGCCGCTTTCCATCACGTGGTTCATGAACTTGGCGAGGATCTGGGATCCGTACTTCGGATCGTCCAGGATCTCACGTTTTGCTGCTACACGACGTCTTGGCATGATAAGCCCTCAAACGGTCTTCAGGTTAGCCCGGGACGTGGGTCTTCGACCCCTGCCCGACCTTACTCTTATCGACTCAAAAAATTGGATATGTGCAAACGGCCGATTACTTCGGACGCTTGGTACCGTACTTCGAACGACCCTGGTTACGGCCTTTGACGCCCGAAGTATCCAGAGAGCCGCGAACGGTGTGGTAACGAACACCTGGCAAGTCTTTTACACGGCCGCCACGAATCAGGACGACGCTGTGCTCTTGCAGGTTGTGGCCTTCACCACCGATGTACGAGGAAACCTCGAAACCGTTGGTCAGACGCACACGGCATACTTTACGCAGTGCCGAGTTAGGTTTTTTCGGCGTGGTGGTGTACACGCGGGTGCACACGCCACGACGCTGCGGGCAGTTCTGCAGCGCAGGAACGTCGGACTTCTCGACCGAACGCTTACGCGGCTGACGTACCAGCTGGTTGATAGTTGCCATCTACTAGCTCCACTGATTGTCTTGCGACTCTATTGTCTTGCAAGAAAGCCAAAAATTGGCGAGACGGAGCCTCACCAAATTTAAGGGTACAAAAGTCTAAAGAGGATCTTGCACCCAGTCAAGACGAGGCCCCGGCCCTCCTCGCCCGGTCATCGGCAACAAATCATGTCGCCGATGCCCGCCCGAGGCTTGCCGGGGCCCTGCCCTGTACTTAGTTACCGCTGGAATTCAGTGCTTCGGTCAGTGCGGCTTCCACCTCACTGGCGCTCACACGCAGCGGTTTGTCGGCATCACGGCGACGCTTGCGCTCGCTGTGGTAGGCCAGACCGGTACCGGCCGGGATCAGACGACCCACGACCACGTTCTCTTTCAGGCCGCGCAGGTAGTCACGCTTGCCGGTTACCGCCGCCTCGGTCAGTACACGGGTGGTTTCCTGGAAGGAAGCCGCCGAGATGAACGATTCGGTGGACAGCGAAGCCTTGGTGATACCCAGCAAAACAC
The DNA here is from genome assembly GCF_021283165.2 of Pseudomonas soli. Lineage (NCBI taxonomy): Bacteria > Pseudomonadati > Pseudomonadota > Gammaproteobacteria > Pseudomonadales > Pseudomonadaceae > Pseudomonas > Pseudomonas soli. The sequence goes on along the minus strand of NZ_CP128543.1, from coordinate 514,397 downwards.
GGGTGAACTTGGAGATGAACTTGTCTTCGCCGGCGAGACGCTCGTTCTCTACCAGGACCTGAGTCAGTTCCATCTGGTCGCCCTTGATGAAGCTGGAATCGCCCGACTCGGAGATCTCGACCTTGCGCAGCATCTGACGCAGGATGGTCTCGATATGCTTGTCGTTGATCTTCACGCCTTGCAGACGGTAAACGTCTTGGATCTCGTTGACGATGTACTTCGCCAGCGCGCTCACACCCAGCAGACGCAGGATGTCGTGCGGATCGCTCGGACCGTCGGAGATAACTTCGCCGCGGTTGACCTGTTCGCCTTCGAAGACGTTCAGATGGCGCCACTTCGGAATCAGCTCTTCATACGGATCGCTACCGTCGGTCGGAGTGATGACCAGGCGACGCTTGCCCTTGGTCTCTTTACCGAACGCGATGGTGCCGCTGACTTCAGCCAGGATCGAGGCTTCTTTCGGACGGCGCGCTTCGAACAAGTCGGCAACGCGTGGCAGACCACCGGTGATGTCACGGGTCTTCGACGTTTCTTGCGGGATACGCGCGATAACGTCACCGACGCCGATCTGGGCACCGTCAGCCACGCCGACGAGGGCGTTGGCCGGCAGGAAGTACTGGGCAGGTACGTCGGTACCTGGCAGGTACAGGTCCTTGCCATTGGCGTCGACCATCTTGATTGCCGGACGGATTTCCTTGCCTGCGGCAGGGCGATCCTTGACGTCCAGAACTTCAATGTTGGTCAAACCGGTCAGTTCGTCGGTCTGACGCTTGATGGTGATGTTTTCTTCCATGCCCACGAAGGTCACGGTACCTTTCAGCTCGGTAACGATCGGGTGGGTGTGCGGGTCCCACTTGGCGACGATGGCGCCAGCTTCGACCTTGTCACCTTCCTTGACCGAAATCACGGCACCGTAAGGCAGCTTGTAACGCTCACGCTCACGACCGAACTCGTCGGCAATCGCCAGCTCGCCGGAACGCGATACGGCAACCAGGTTACCGTCGGCACGCTCAACCTGTTTCAGGTTGTGCAGGCGCACCATACCGCCGTTCTTCACCTGGACGCTGTCAGCAGCCGAAGTACGGCTTGCAGCACCACCGATGTGGAACGTACGCATGGTCAGCTGGGTACCCGGCTCACCGATCGACTGCGCAGCGATAACGCCGACAGCTTCACCGATGTTCACCTGGTGACCACGAGCCAGGTCACGACCGTAGCACTTGGCGCAGATGCCGTAGCGGGTTTCGCAGCTGATCGGCGAACGCACGACGACTTCGTCGATGCTGTTCAGCTCGATGAACTCGACCCACTGCTCGTCGACCAGGGTACCGGCCGGAACGATGACGTCCTCGGTGCCTGGCTTGAATACGTCACGGGCGATGACACGACCCAGTACGCGCTCACCCAGCGGCTCGACAACGTCGCCGCCTTCGATGTGCGGGGTCATCAGAAGGCCCTGGTCGGTGCCGCAGTCGATCTCGGTCACGACCAGGTCCTGGGCAACGTCTACCAGACGGCGAGTCAGGTAACCGGAGTTCGCGGTTTTCAACGCGGTATCCGCCAGACCTTTACGAGCACCGTGAGTCGAGATGAAGTACTGCAGTACGCTCAGACCTTCACGGAAGTTCGCGGTGATCGGCGTCTCGATGATCGAGCCGTCCGGCTTGGCCATCAGGCCACGCATACCGGCCAGCTGACGGATCTGAGCGGCGGAACCACGCGCACCGGAGTCGGCCATCATGTACATCGAGTTGAAGGACTCTTGCTCGACTTCCTTGCCCTCGCGGTCGACGACCTTCTCTTTCGAGAGGTTGGCCATCATCGCCTTGGACACTTCGTCGTTCGCCTTGGACCACAAGTCGATGACCTTGTTGTACTTCTCGCCCTGGGTGACCAGGCCGGAGGCGTACTGGCTCTCGATTTCCTTCACTTCGTCGGTAGCGGTACCGATGATGCGGGCTTTCTCGTCCGGGATAACGAAGTCGTTAACGCCGATCGAAACGCCGGAAATGGTCGAGTAGGCAAAACCGGTGTACATCAGCTGGTCAGCGAAGATCACGGTCTCTTTCAGACCCACCACGCGGTAGCACTGGTTGATCAGCTTGGAGATCGCCTTCTTCTTCATCGACTGGTTGACGACGTCGAACGGCAGGCCGGCCGGTACTACCTGGAACAGCAGCGCACGGCCGACAGTGGTGTCGACGATACGGGTGTTCTTGGTGATGCTGCCATCACGGTCTTTCACGGTTTCGTTGATACGAACCTTGATTTTCGCGTGCAGGGCGGCTTCGCCGGCGCGGAAAACGCGGTCGACTTCCTGCAGGTCGGCGAATACGCGACCTTCGCCCTTGGCATTGATGGCTTCACGGGTCATGTAGTACAGACCCAGTACCACGTCCTGCGACGGAACGATGATTGGCTCACCGTTGGCTGGGGACAGGATGTTGTTGGTCGACATCATCAGCGCGCGCGCTTCGAGCTGGGCTTCCAGGGTCAGCGGCACGTGAACGGCCATCTGGTCACCGTCGAAGTCGGCGTTGTACGCGGCGCAGACCAGCGGGTGCAGCTGGATAGCCTTACCTTCGATCAGTACCGGTTCAAAGGCCTGGATACCCAGACGGTGCAGGGTCGGCGCACGGTTGAGCAGTACGGGGTGTTCGCGGATCACCTCGGCGAGAACGTCCCACACCTCCGGCAGCTCGCGCTCGACCATCTTCTTGGCAGCCTTGATGGTGGTCGCCAGACCACGCATTTCCAGCTTGCCGAAAATGAACGGCTTGAACAGCTCGAGGGCCATCTTCTTCGGCAGACCGCACTGGTGCAGACGCAGGGTCGGGCCTACGGTAATTACCGAACGACCGGAGTAGTCCACGCGCTTACCGAGCAAGTTCTGACGGAAGCGACCTTGCTTACCTTTGATCATGTCGGCCAGGGACTTCAGCGGACGCTTGTTCGAGCCAGTGATGGCGCGACCGCGACGGCCGTTGTCGAGCAGGGCGTCGACCGCTTCCTGCAGCATGCGCTTTTCGTTGCGCACGATGATGTCCGGCGCCGACAGATCGAGCAGGCGCTTCAGACGGTTGTTACGGTTGATCACCCGACGATACAGGTCGTTCAGGTCGGAGGTCGCGAAGCGGCCGCCATCCAGCGGAACCAGCGGACGCAGGTCCGGCGGCAGTACTGGCAGGACGGTCAGGACCATCCACTCAGGCAGGTTGCCCGACCCCTGGAAAGCTTCCATCAGCTTCAGGCGCTTGGACAGCTTCTTGATCTTGGTTTCCGAGTTGGTCTGCGGAATTTCTTCGCGCAGGCGGCCGATCTCGTGCTCCAGGTCGATAGCGTGCAGCAGCTCGCGGACAGCCTCGGCACCCATGCGGGCGTCGAAGTCGTCACCGAACTCTTCCAGCGCTTCGAAGTACTGCTCGTCGTTCAGCAGCTGGCCCTTCTCGAGGGTGGTCATGCCCGGATCGATCACCACGTAGCTCTCGAAGTAGAGCACGCGCTCGATGTCACGCAGGGTCATGTCCATCAGCAGGCCGATACGGGACGGCAGCGACTTCAGGAACCAGATGTGGGCAACCGGCGAGGCCAGTTCGATGTGCGCCATGCGCTCACGACGAACCTTGGCCAGGGCAACTTCAACGCCGCACTTCTCGCAGATCACGCCGCGGTGCTTGAGGCGCTTGTACTTGCCGCACAGGCACTCGTAGTCCTTGACTGGGCCAAAGATCTTGGCGCAGAACAGGCCGTCACGCTCAGGCTTGAACGTACGGTAGTTGATGGTTTCCGGCTTCTTGACTTCACCGAACGACCACGAACGGATCATTTCAGGCGACGCCAGACCGATGCGGATGGCGTCGAACTCTTCGACTTGACCCTGGTTTTTCAGCAAATTCAGTAGGTCTTTCAAGGCCTTTCCTCCTGGCGGAGCAGGGAGCGGGCATTACCTGCCCACTCCCCTCGCGTCACGTGTTATTCGGTTTCCAGATCGATATCGATACCGAGGGAACGGATCTCTTTGATCAACACGTTGAAGGACTCGGGCATGCCCGGCTCCATACGGTGATCGCCATCCACGATGTTCTTGTACATCTTGGTACGGCCGTTCACGTCGTCCGACTTCACTGTGAGCATTTCTTGCAGGGTGTATGCCGCGCCATATGCCTCCAGCGCCCACACTTCCATCTCCCCGAAACGCTGACCACCGAACTGCGCCTTACCACCCAGCGGCTGCTGGGTAACCAGGCTGTACGAACCAGTGGAACGCGCGTGCATCTTGTCGTCCACCAAGTGGTTCAGCTTGAGCATGTACATGTAACCAACGGTCACCGGACGCTCGAACTTGTTGCCGGTACGGCCATCGAACAGCACCATCTGGCCGCTCTCTGGCAGATCAGCCAGTTTCAGCATGGCCTTGATCTCACGCTCCTTGGCACCGTCGAAGACTGGAGTGGCCATTGGCACGCCTTTCTTCAGGTTGTTCGCCAGGGCGATGATCTCTTCGTCGGTGAACTCTTCCAGGTTCTCCTGACGACCACCGATCTCGTTGTAGATCTCGGTGAGGAAGGTGCGCAGTTCAGCGGCTTTGCGCTGCTCTTCGATCATGCGGTCGATCTTCTCGCCCAGACCCTTGGCCGCGAGGCCCAGGTGGGTTTCAAGGATCTGACCGACGTTCATACGCGAAGGTACGCCCAGCGGGTTCAGTACGACGTCGACCGGAGTACCGTTGGCGTCGTGCGGCATGTCTTCGACCGGCATGATTACCGAGACGACACCCTTGTTACCGTGACGACCGGCCATCTTGTCACCCGGCTGGATGCGACGGCGAATTGCCAGGTAGACCTTGACGATCTTCAGTACGCCCGGAGCCAGGTCATCGCCCTGCTGCAGCTTGCGCTTCTTGTCTTCGAACTTGTCGTCCAGCAGGCGACGGCGATCGACGATGTACTGCTGAGCCTTTTCCAGCTGCTCGTTCAGTGCATCTTCGGCCATGCGCAGTTTGAACCACTGGCCGTGCTCCAGACCGTTCAGCACGTCGTCGCTGATCACGGTGCCTTTCTTCAGGCCCGCGCCACCGTCGACCACCTGGCCGTTCAGAGCCGAACGCAGACGCTCGAAGGTCGCGCCTTCGACGATGCGGAACTCTTCGTTGAGGTCCTTGCGGATCTCGTCCAGCTGCATCTTCTCGATGGCCAGGGCGCGACTGTCGCGCTCGACGCCATCACGGGTGAAGACCTGTACGTCGATGACGGTACCCTTGGTGCCGGTCGGCACACGCAGGGAGGTGTCTTTGACGTCGCTGGCCTTCTCACCGAAGATCGCACGCAGCAGTTTTTCTTCCGGAGTCAGCTGGGTCTCGCCTTTCGGAGTGACCTTGCCGACCAGGATGTCGCCAGCGCCGACTTCGGCACCCACGTAGACGATACCGGCTTCGTCCAGCTTGTTCAGCGCAGCTTCACCGACGTTCGGGATGTCCGCGGTGATTTCCTCTGGGCCAAGCTTGGTGTCACGGGCCACACAGGTCAGTTCCTGGATGTGGATCGTGGTGAAGCGGTCTTCCTGAACCACACGCTCGGACAGGCAGATGGAGTCTTCGAAGTTGAAGCCGTTCCACGCCATGAACGCGATGCGCATGTTCTGACCCAGTGCCAGTTCACCCATGTCGGTGGACGGGCCGTCGGCCATGATGTCGCCACGCGCAACCTTGTCACCCTTGCTCACCAGCGGACGCTGGTTGATGCAGGTGTTCTGGTTGGAGCGGGTGTATTTGGTCAGGTTGTAGATATCCACACCTGCTTCACCGGTCTCGACTTCGTCGTCGGCAACGCGCACGACGATACGGCTGGCGTCGACCGAGTCGATCACACCACCGCGACGAGCAACCACGCAGACACCGGAGTCACGGGCAACGTTGCGCTCCATGCCGGTACCTACCAGCGGCTTGTCGGCGCGCAGGGTCGGTACAGCCTGACGCTGCATGTTGGAACCCATCAATGCACGGTTGGCGTCGTCGTGCTCGAGGAACGGAATCAGCGACGCGGCAACCGACACTACCTGCTTCGGCGAAACGTCCATCAGGGTGACGTCTTCCGGCGCCTTGACGGTGAATTCGTTCAGGTGACGAACAGCTACCAGCTCATCGATCAACTGCTTCTTGTCGTTCATCGCGGCCGAAGCCTGGGCGATCACGTGATCGGCTTCTTCGATGGCGGACAGGAACACGATGTCGTCGCTGACCACGCCTTCCTTCACCACGCGGTACGGGCTTTCCAGGAAGCCGTACTGGTTGGTGCGGGCATAGGCCGCCAGGGAGTTGATCAGACCGATGTTCGGACCTTCAGGGGTCTCGATCGGGCACACGCGGCCGTAGTGAGTCGGGTGTACGTCACGGACTTCGAAGCCAGCACGCTCACGGGTCAGACCACCAGGGCCGAGTGCGGAAACGCGGCGCTTGTGGGTGATCTCGGAAAGCGGGTTGTTCTGATCCATGAACTGCGAGAGCTGGCTGGAACCGAAGAACTCTTTCACCGCCGCCGCAACCGGCTTGGCATTGATCAGGTCCTGCGGCATCAGGCCTTCGCTTTCAGCCATCGACAGACGCTCTTTGACCGCGCGCTCAACACGCACCAGGCCAACGCGGAACTGGTTCTCGGCCATCTCGCCGACGCAACGGACGCGACGGTTACCCAGGTGGTCGATGTCGTCGACGATGCCTTTGCCGTTACGGATATCGACCAGGGTCTTGAGGACCTCGACGATGTCTTCCTTGCTCAGCACGCCCGAACCTTCGATCTCGGTGCGACCGATACGACGGTTGAACTTCATGCGGCCAACGGCGGACAGGTCGTAACGCTCGGCGCTGAAGAACAGGTTGTTGAACAGGGTCTCGGCGGCGTCCTTGGTTGGTGGCTCGCCTGGACGCATCATGCGGTAGATCTCGACCAGCGCTTCCAGTTGGTTGCTGGTGGTGTCGATCTTCAGGGTGTCGGAGATGAACGGACCGCAGTCGATGTCGTTGGTGTACAGCGTCTCGACGCGAACGACCTGGGCCTTGGCGATCTTCACCAGCAGGTCGGTGGTCAGCTCGGTGTTGCACTCGGCAATGATCTCGCCGGTAGCCGGATGCACGATCGCCTTGGCGGTGGTGCGACCCAGTACGTACTCCAGCGGAACGTCCAGCTCTTTCACGCCAGCTTTTTCCAGCTGGTTGATGTGGCGCGCGGTAATACGGCGGCCTTGCTCGACGATGACCTTGCCGCTGTCGTCATGGATATCCATGACCGCAACTTCACCCCGCAGACGCTGAGGCACCAGCTCCAGGCTGAGCTTCTCGCCGGAAAGGTGGAATACGTTGGTGGTGTAGAAGGTGTTCAGAACCTCTTCGGTGCTGTAACCCAGGGCACGCAGCAGTACCGAGGCCGGCAGTTTGCGGCGACGGTCGATACGTACGAACACGCAGTCTTTCGGGTCGAACTCGAAGTCCAGCCACGAACCGCGGTAAGGGATGATGCGCGCGGAGTACAGCAGCTTACCGGAGCTGTGCGTCTTGCCACGGTCGTGGTCGAAGAACACACCAGGCGAACGGTGCAGCTGGGATACGATCACACGCTCGGTACCGTTGATAACGAAGGTACCGTTTTCAGTCATCAGGGGGATTTCACCCATGTAGACTTCTTGCTCTTTGATGTCCTTGATCGCTTTATTCGACGATTCCTTGTCGAAGATGATCAGGCGCACCTTCACCCGCAGCGGGACCGCGAAGGTCACACCGCGCAGGACACATTCCTTCACATCGAAAGCCGGCTCGCCCAGGCGATAGCCGACGTACTCCAGGGCAGCATTGCCGGAGTAGCTGATGATCGGGAATACCGATTTGAAGGCCGCATGCAGACCGACGTCGCGGAACTGATCCTTGGATGCTCCCGCCTGCAGGAATTCGCGATACGAATCCAGCTGGATGGCCAGGAGGTACGGCACATCCATGACGTCCGGCAACTTGCTAAAGTCCTTGCGGATACGTTTTTTCTCAGTGTATGAGTAAGCCATCAGCATTCCCCAGCTTGGTCACCTGCTTGTTTGGCATCTCCCGGCGGGAGCAGCCAGAAAATCGTGCAAACCCTTTGGTTTGCGCCACCCTCTTGGGTGTCTTGCAGCTCGTTATCGGGGCCGACCTGATCGGCCACCAATAACGGAAAAAGGCCGGTGGCATAAGCCACCAGCCATCAGCCCTTCGCTTGACGCTCGGGCTGGCATCGCAAAGTCGAAATTACTTCAGCTCGACTTTAGCGCCTGCTTCTTCCAGCTTCTTCTTAGCGTCTTCAGCGGCTTCTTTCGAAACGCCTTCAGCTACAACCTGAGGAGCGCCATCGACTTTCTCTTTGGCTTCTTTCAGGCCCAGACCAGTCAGCTCGCGAACGGCCTTGATCACGTTTACTTTCTTGTCGCCGGCTTCAACCAGAACAACGTTGAACTCGGTTTGCTCTTCAACAACGGCAGCGGCAGCAGCTGGGCCGGCAGCGGCAACAGCAGCGGTAACGCCGAAGGTTTCTTCCATTGCTTTGATCAGCTCAACAACTTCCAGAACGGTTTTCTGGCCGATTGCTTCGATGATTTGCTCGTTAGTCAGAGACATGACTTAAATCCTGTATTGGGGTGACAGCCTACGCAGCTATCAAATTAAACGTATGATTTGAAAGAGTTTCCGGTGCCTTAGGCAGCGGTGGCTTCTTTCTGGTCGCGAATGGCTGCCAGGGTACGGGCCAGCTTGCTGGTAGCGCCTTGGATCACGCTCATCAGCTTCGCGATGGCTTCGTCGCGGGTCGGCAGGGTAGCCAACACGTCGATCTGGTTCGCTGCAATGAACTTACCGTCAAACGCAGCTGCCTTGATCTCGAACTTGTCCTGACCCTTGGCGAACTCTTTGAACAGACGAGCAGCGGCGCCCGGGTGTTCGTTGGAGAAAGCGATCAGGGTCGGGCCAGTGAAGGCGTCGTTGAGGACACTGAATTCAGTGTCGGCAACAGCGCGCTTGAGCAGGGTGTTACGTACGACACGTACGTATACGCCAGCTTCACGAGCCTCTTTACGGAGTCCGGTCATTGCGCCTACAGTCACACCACGGGCATCAGCCACGACAGCGGACAGAGCGACTTTGGCAGCCTCGTTGACTTCAGCGACGATGGCCTTCTTGTCTTCGAGTTTAATTGCCACGGGTAAAACTCCTGCTTGTTACCGTTTCATCTGGCCGAAGCCGGATGTCGTTTTGGTGTCTGATTCGGTAAGGAACCGGGAGCACCATCTGCGTAGGCTGGTTGTTTAAGGCTTGCGCCGCCTACGGTCTTGGATAGCCCCCGCCAGGCAGGGACCCCAATTTTTGCTGCCGGCGAGCTTACACCCGCCGGCATGGTCTTACACGTCCAGCGAGCTCTGATCGATGATCAGACCTGGGCCCATGGTGGTGCTCAGGGTAACGCGCTTGACGTAGATACCTTTCGAGGAAGCCGGCTTGATACGCTTCAGATCAGCGATCAGGGCTTCAACGTTTTCCTTCAGCTTGCCAGCTTCAAAGCCGATCTTGCCAACGGAGGTGTGGATGATACCGTTCTTGTCGGTACGGTAGCGAACCTGACCAGCCTTGGCGTTTTTCACGGCAGTGGCTACGTCTGGGGTAACGGTACCGACTTTCGGGTTAGGCATCAGGCCGCGAGGACCCAGAACCTGACCCAGCTGACCTACAACACGCATGGCATCAGGCGATGCGATGACGACGTCATAGTTCAGGTCGCCGCCTTTCATTTCGGCAGCCAGATCGTCCATACCTACGCGGTCAGCGCCGGCAGCCAGAGCGGCTTCAGCAGCCGGGCCCTGGGTGAAGACGGCAACACGTACGGTCTTGCCAGTGCCGTGCGGCAGCACGGTAGCGCTACGTACGACCTGGTCGGATTTACGCGGGTCAACACCGAGGTTGACGGCGATGTCGTAGGACTCGACGAACTTGGCAGCAGGCAGCGAGGCCAGCAGAGTTGCCGCTTCTTCGAAGTTGTAGGCCTTGCCTGCTTCGATTTTCTCGGCGATTGCCTTTTGGCGCTTGGTCAGCTTAGCCATTACACACCCTCCACGTTCAGGCCCATGCTGCGGGCAGAGCCAGCGATGGTGCGTACAGCAGCGTCCAGGTCAGCGGCAGTCAGGTCAGCCTGTTTGGCTTTCGCGATGTCTTCCAGCTGAGCGCGGGTAACGGTACCGACTTTAACGGTGTTCGGACGAGCCGAACCACTGGTCAGGCCAGCAGCTTTCTTCAGCAGAACCGAGGCAGGGGTGCTCTTGGTTTCGAAGGTGAAGCTACGGTCACTGTAGACAGTGATGATCACTGGAGTCGGCAGACCTGGCTCTTGACCCTGAGTACGGGCGTTGAAGGCCTTGCAGAATTCCATGATGTTAACACCGTGTTGACCCAGTGCTGGACCAACGGGTGGGCTTGGGTTGGCCTGGCCGGCCTTTACTTGCAGCTTGATGTAAGCCTGAATCTTCTTAGCCATGAGCTACTCCAAAATCGGGTACAAACGCCAGATGGCTCCCCGGATGACTTGCGTTTTATCCCAGTGACGACAAAACCCCGCAGCACATAGGGCTGCGGGGTATGGGATGCTTCGTCCTGCTAGACCTTCTCGACCTGGCCGAACTCGAGCTCCACCGGAGTAGAGCGACCGAAAATGAGCACTGCAACCTGCAGGCGGCTCTTTTCGTAGTTAACCTCTTCGACGGTGCCGTTGAAGTCAGCAAACGGACCATCAACGACTCGAACCACTTCACCCGGCTCGAACAACGTCTTCGGCTTCGGCTTGTCACTACCATCGGCAACGCGACGGAGGATGGCCTCGGCCTCTTTATCAGTGATCGGCGCAGGCTTGTCTGCGGTACCACCAATGAAACCCATGACTCGAGGGGTATCCTTGACAAGGTGCCAAGTCCCTTCGTTCATTTCCATCTGGACCAATACATAGCCAGGGAAGAATTTGCGCTCGCTCTTGCGCTTCTGGCCGTTGCGCATTTCAACGACTTCTTCGGTCGGGACCAGGATCTCGCCGAATTCGTCTTCCATGCCAGCCAGCTTGACGCGCTCGATCAGGGAGCGCATCACATGCTTCTCGTAACCCGAGTAAGCATGCACTACGTACCAACGCTTAGCCACGGGACACCCTTAGCCAACAATCAAGGAGACCGCCCAGCCGAGCAGGGAGTCGAGACCCCACAGCAGCAGCGCCATAACCAGAACAACAGCCACGACAATCAGCGTGGTCTGAGTGGTTTCTTGGCGGGTCGGCCACACGACTTTACGGATCTCGGTCCGCGCTTCCTTCGCCAGCGTGAAGAACGACTTACCCTTCGCAGTCTGCAAGGCAACGAAGCCAGCAACCGCAGCCAGGGCGAGAAGTGCAAGAACGCGGTACAGGATCGGCGACGCGGAGTAATACTGATTACCCACAACGGCGACAACCACCAAAGCCACTACAGCCAGCCACTTGAACAAGTCGAAACGCGATTCTTGGGCTTCAGTTTTGGGAGTCATCGGGGAGGATCCTGTAAGAAGAAAGCCAATCACACCGAGGTGAATGGCAGGTCAGGAGGGAATCGAACCCCCAACCTACGGTTTTGGAGACCGTCGCTCTGCCAATTGAGCTACTGACCTGTAACGCTGTATCAGGCCGGCCATTATACCGACCTGATCAAGTAAATCAACTACTTATTCGATAATTTTTGCTACGACACCAGCGCCGACGGTACGACCGCCTTCACGGATGGCGAAACGCAGACCGTCTTCCATTGCGATGGTCTTGATCAGGGTGACAGTCATCTGGATGTTGTCACCTGGCATTACCATTTCAACGCCTTCCGGCAGTTCGCAGTTACCGGTCACGTCAGTGGTACGGAAGTAGAACTGAGGACGGTAGCCTTTGAAGAACGGAGTGTGACGGCCGCCTTCTTCCTTCGACAGGACGTAGACTTCTGCGGTGAACTTGGTGTGCGGCTTGACCGAACCTGGCTTGACCAGAACCTGGCCACGCTCAACGTCGTCACGCTTGGTACCACGCAGCAGAACGCCGCAGTTCTCGCCAGCACGACCTTCGTCCAGCAGCTTGCGGAACATCTCAACACCGGTGCAGGTGGTGGTGGTGGTGTCACGCAGACCAACGATTTCCAGGGCGTCTTGAACGCGGACGATACCACGCTCGATACGACCGGTAACAACGGTACCACGACCCGAGATCGAGAATACGTCTTCGATTGGCATCAGGAACGGCTGGTCGATGGCACGAACTGGCTCAGGGATGTAGGCATCCAGAGTTTCTACCAGCTTCTTGACAGCGGTAGTGCCCATTTCGTTGTCGTCTTTGCCTTCCAGCGCCATACGAGCCGAACCGATGATGATCGGGGTGTCGTCGCCTGGGAAGTCGTAGGTGGACAGCAGGTCGCGAACTTCCATCTCGACCAGTTCCAGCAGCTCAGCGTCGTCTACCAGGTCAGCCTTGTTCAGGAAGACCACGATGTACGGAACGCCAACCTGACGGGACAGCAGGATGTGCTCACGGGTTTGTGGCATCGGACCATCGGCGGCCGAGCAAACCAGGATCGCGCCGTCCATCTGGGCAGCACCGGTGATCATGTTCTTCACGTAGTCAGCGTGACCTGGGCAGTCAACGTGAGCGTAGTGACGAATGTTCGAGTTGTACTCGACGTGCGCGGTGTTGATGGTGATACCGCGAGCTTTTTCTTCCGGAGCCGAGTCGATCTTGTCGAACTCAACGACGGCCGAACCGAAAACTTCGGAGCAGACGCGGGTCAGCGCTGCAGTCAGAGTAGTCTTACCGTGGTCAACGTGGCCGATAGTGCCGACGTTAACGTGAGGTAGCGAACGATCAAACTTTTCCTTAGCCATCGATACAGTCCTCCGCAGAAGAAATAGTCATACCGCTGATAAAACAAAGGCAGATATTTTCATATCTGCCTTGTTTATATGGAGCTCTTGAGCGGACTTGAACCGCTGACCTCACCCTTACCAAGGGTGTGCTCTACCAACTGAGCTACAAGAGCGAAACACTTTGTGCAACAACAGCAAACTTGGAGCGGGTAGCGGGAATCGAACCCGCATCATCAGCTTGGAAGGCTGAGGTTCTACCACTAAACTATACCCGCGGAGCTTGCGGCTCTCGCTAAAACTGGTGGAGGGAGAAGGATTCGAACCTTCGAAGCTCTCGCAACGGATTTACAGTCCGTCCCCTTTGGCCGCTCGGGAATCCCTCCAGATGTGGCCGGCATTATATTTGTCTGCCGTCCCAGTGTCAAGCGTTTTTTCAAATTTTTTCAATCAAATCTGAAACTTAGCTGCTTTGACACTGCCTCCAGATCTACCACCTAGGTGATGTTCCCTGTGAAGCGGGCGCCATTCTATCAAGCTATTCGGCAGTTGCAATACCCTCGCACAAAATAATTTTGTGTTTTAAGTCTTTGAAATCCTTGGAAAGAGTCGAGAGCACAGCCGGGTCCAGCAAACGCTCGCTTTCCGGGGCAACCTTGAGCCAGAGCCCGTCGGCACCCGGTAGCTGACCAACCACTGGCAGGGCAGCGATATCCAGACTGACCAGCCGCTGACGCAAGGCCTCGAGCTGCTCGGGCGCAGCCATGCCCCCAACCACCAGGCATTCGTCACGGCGCCGGACGGGCGGCGCAACTCCGGTTTCACGCAACAGGCGGATTTCCTGCTGAGAACCTTTGTACAAAGCCAACGGGGCGACTTCCTTGACCTTCAGGGGAGCTTCCTGCTGATGCCACACGTAATAAAAGACGTTGAGCACAACCAACAGCAGAAACAACCAGCGCATAGTCAGTCACCTCAGTTCAATGGACAGGCCATGGCCAAACCGACGAATACCAAGTCCGGCACGATCCGAGCCTTCGGTGCCGCCTCCTGTACCAAGGGCGCATCCCCACCGGTCAGAAACACAGTGAAGTCCTCACCCCACATCGCCCTGGCCTGCTCGATCTGGGTACGGGCGAAGCCCTGGAGCATCAGCACACAACCACGCTCGACCGCCTCGACGGTCGAGCGCCCCGGCGCCAGGCTGCTCAGGGCGCGCTCGGCCGACGCATCGTCATAGCGAATACGCCGGGTATGGGTGCGCAACTGGCTACGCATCAGCGGCATGCCCGGGCAGATGTAGCCCCCCAGGTGCTCACCATTGGCCGCGACGAAATCGGCCTTGGCCGCGGTGCCGAAATCGATGACCAGGCAAGCTCGCCCGGCCAGGTGATAGGCGCCCAGCGCGCCCAGCCAGCGGTCCATGCCCAGACGCTGATAATCGTCATAGCCATTGCGCACGCCGGCCATTTCCTGCACAGGCTGGGCCACGTTTACCTCGACCCCGAACGAGGCCTGGATCAATGCGCACAGCGATGAAGTTTCCTCCTCACTGCGCACGCTGACCATGCGGCAACCAGTCAGACTCAGGCTAGAGAGCCCTGCGACAGCTGCGACCAATGCCTGATCGGAGTCCACGATGCCGCCACCGTTGATGGTGCAGTCGGCTGCATGGATGACGCGCCACTTGATAAAGCTGTTTCCACAATCGAGCTCAAGAATCATCACGCAACCTCAGGCTCAGCTCGCCGCCGCTGAAGCTCTTCTCCACACCATCGACCTCCAGACGCAAGCCGCCCTGCCCATCCACCCCCAGCGCGACACCTTCGATACGCGAAGTGCCCGCGACAAGCGAAACTTTGCGCCCCTGCCACAGGTGCGCCTGCTCCCATTCCTCTTGGAACGCAGCGAAGCCATAGCGGCGATGGCGACCAAGTTCGTGTTGCAACTGCTGGCTGAGCACCGCCACCAGGTGGTTGCGATCCACCAGCTGCCCAGCTTCACCGCGCATCGAGGCCCATTGCTGATCGATCTGTTCGTTGCCCTGCATGTTTACATTGATGCCGATACCCAGCACCACATGGCAGACGTCCGCAGGATCCCCGACCAGCTCCAGGAGTATTCCGGTGATCTTGCGCCCGTCGGCAAGGACATCATTGGGCCACTTGAGCCCCACATCCTTTAGCCCGAACGCCTGCAGTGTACGCATCACCGCCAGGCCAACCACCAGGCTCAAGCCCTCCAGCTGACGCATGCCGCCATCAATGCGCAAGACCAGGCTGTAATAGAGGTTTTCCGCAAAAGGACTGACCCACGGACGCCCACGACGACCGCGACCTGCACTCTGGCGCTCGGCCAGCACCAGAAACGGCGCCGCTTGCCCTTGCGCAATCAGCCTCAGCCCTTCGGCATTGGTGGAGTCGATGGTGTCGTGAATGAACACCGGCCACGGCTCGCCCTGCGCGAACTTGGCGATTGCCTGCGCTTCGAGCAGGTTCAACGGCGCCGCCAGCTGATAGCCGCGGCCACGTACCTTGTGAATGGTCAGGTTCAGTTCGCTCTCCAGGTGCTGCAGCTGCTTCCAAACGGCGCTGCGACTCACCCCGAGGGCGGCCCCCAGGGCTTCTCCGGAATGGAACCGGCCATCCTTGAGGAGGTTCAACAACTTCAGCATGCCAATCTCGACTCGGAATAAGGCTGGCATGATAGCCACGCCCCGAGGGCTTGCATAGGAAAAGGGCTACCGCTGCCATTACAGGCGACGGGCTCCTACAAGGGTGGGTGTTAACTTGCCAAACGCGCAAAGACAAAACCCCTACCTGCTCGCGCAGATAGGGGTTTTGCGAAATGAATCTTGACGATGACCTACTCTCACATGGGGAAACCCCACACTACCATCGGCGATGCATCGTTTCACTGCTGAGTTCGGGATGGGATCAGGTGGTTCCAATGCTCTATGGTCGTCAAGAAATTCGGTTGCCAGTACGTCCTTGCAGACATGCCAGCCAATTCGGATATGTGATTTTGTGGTTCGTCGCGAACTTTCGGTTCGTTTCGTCTTCACCACCGCAATCTGCGTGAGCAAATTGCTTGGGTGTTATATGGTCAAGCCTCACGGGCAATTAGTATTGGTTAGCTCAACGCCTCACAGCGCTTACACACCCAACCTATCAACGTCGTAGTCTTCGACGGCCCTTCAGGGAGCTCAAGGCTCCAGTGAGATCTCATCTTGAGGCAAGTTTCCCGCTTAGATGCTTTCAGCGGTTATCTCTTCCGAACATAGCTACCCGGCAATGCCACTGGCGTGACAACCGGAACACCAGAGGTTCGTCCACTCCGGTCCTCTCGTACTAGGAGCAGCCCCTCTCAAATCTCAAACGTCCACGGCAGATAGGGACCGAACTGTCTCACGACGTTCTAAACCCAGCTCGCGTACCACTTTAAATGGCGAACAGCCATACCCTTGGGACCGGCTTCAGCCCCAGGATGTGATGAGCCGACATCGAGGTGCCAAACACCGCCGTCGATATGAACTCTTGGGCGGTATCAGCCTGTTATCCCCGGAGTACCTTTTATCCGTTGAGCGATGGCCCTTCCATACAGAACCACCGGATCACTAAGACCTACTTTCGTACCTGCTCGACGTGTGTGTCTCGCAGTCAAGCGCGCTTTTGCCTTTATACTCTACGACCGATTTCCGACCGGTCTGAGCGCACCTTCGTACTCCTCCGTTACTCTTTGGGAGGAGACCGCCCCAGTCAAACTACCCACCATACACTGTCCTCGATCCGGATAACGGACCTGAGTTAGAACCTCAAGGTTGCCAGGGTGGTATTTCAAGGATGGCTCCATGAGAACTGGCGTCCCCACTTCAAAGCCTCCCACCTATCCTACACAAGCAAGCTCAAAGTCCAGTGCAAAGCTATAGTAAAGGTTCACGGGGTCTTTCCGTCTAGCCGCGGATACACTGCATCTTCACAGCGATTTCAATTTCACTGAGTCTCGGGTGGAGACAGCGCCGCCATCGTTACGCCATTCGTGCAGGTCGGAACTTACCCGACAAGGAATTTCGCTACCTTAGGACCGTTATAGTTACGGCCGCCGTTTACCGGGGCTTCGATCAAGAGCTTCGCTTGCGCTAACCCCATCAATTAACCTTCCGGCACCGGGCAGGCGTCACACCCTATACGTCCACTTTCGTGTTTGCAGAGTGCTGTGTTTTTAATAAACAGTCGCAGCGGCCTGGTATCTTCGACCGGCGTGGGCTTACGCAGCAAGTGCTTCACCCTCACCGGCGCACCTTCTCCCGAAGTTACGGTGCCATTTTGCCTAGTTCCTTCACCCGAGTTCTCTCAAGCGCCTTGGTATTCTCTACCTAACCACCTGTGTCGGTTTGGGGTACGGTTCCCAGTTATCTGAAGCTTAGGAGCTTTTCTTGGAAGCATGGCATCAACCACTTCGCGCTCTAATGAGCACTCGTCATCAGCTCTCGGCCTTGAGATCCCGGATTTGCCTAAGATCTCAGCCTACCACCTTAAACTTGGACAACCAACGCCAAGCTGGCCTAGCCTTCTCCGTCCCTCCATCGCAATAACTGGAAGTACAGGAATATTAACCTGTTTTCCATCGACTACGCTTTTCAGCCTCGCCTTAGGGACCGACTAACCCTGCGTCGATTAACGTTGCGCAGGAAACCTTGGTCTTTCGGCGTGCGAGTTTTTCACTCGCATTGTCGTTACTCATGTCAGCATTCGCACTTCTGATACCTCCAGCAAGCTTCTCAACTCACCTTCACAGGCTTACAGAACGCTCCTCTACCGCATCACCTAAAGGTGATACCCGTAGCTTCGGTGCATGGTTTGAGCCCCGTTACATCTTCCGCGCAGGCCGACTCGACTAGTGAGCTATTACGCTTTCTTTAAAGGGTGGCTGCTTCTAAGCCAACCTCCTAGCTGTCTAAGCCTTCCCACATCGTTTCCCACTTAACCATGACTTTGGGACCTTAGCTGACGGTCTGGGTTGTTTCCCTTTTCACGACGGACGTTAGCACCCGCCGTGTGTCTCCCATGCTCGGCACTTGTAGGTATTCGGAGTTTGCATCGGTTTGGTAAGTCGGGATGACCCCCTAGCCGAAACAGTGCTCTACCCCCTACAGTGATACATGAGGCGCTACCTAAATAGCTTTCGAGGAGAACCAGCTATCTCCGAGCTTGATTAGCCTTTCACTCCGATCCACAGGTCATCCGCTAACTTTTCAACGGTAGTCGGTTCGGTCCTCCAGTCAGTGTTACCTAACCTTCAACCTGCCCATGGATAGATCGCCCGGTTTCGGGTCTATACCCAGCGACTAAAGCGCCCTATTAAGACTCGCTTTCGCTACGCCTCCCCTATTCGGTTAAGCTCGCCACTGAATATAAGTCGCTGACCCATTATACAAAAGGTACGCAGTCACCTAACAAAGTAGGCTCCCACTGCTTGTACGCATACGGTTTCAGGTTCTATTTCACTCCCCTCTCCGGGGTTCTTTTCGCCTTTCCCTCACGGTACTGGTTCACTATCGGTCAGTCAGTAGTATTTAGCCTTGGAGGATGGTCCCCCCATGTTCAGACAAAGTTTCTCGTGCTCCGTCCTACTCGATTTCACTGGCAAGAGATTTTCGTGTACGGGGCTATCACCCACTATGGCCGCACTTTCCAGAGCGTTCCACTAATCTCAAACCAGCTTAAGGGCTGGTCCCCGTTCGCTCGCCACTACTAAGGGAATCTCGGTTGATTTCTTTTCCTCAGGGTACTTAGATGTTTCAGTTCCCCTGGTTCGCCTCTTGCACCTATGTATTCAGTACAAGATAACCAGCTTGTGCTGGCTGGGTTCCCCCATTCAGAGATCTCTGGATCACAGTCTGTTTGCCGACTCCCCAAAGCTTATCGCAGGCTACCACGTCTTTCATCGCCTCTGACTGCCAAGGCATCCACCGTATGCGCTTCTTCACTTGACCATATAACCCCAAGCAATCTGGTTATACTGTGAAGACGACATTCGCCGAAAATTCGCACGTCGCTCTTTCGAGCAGAACTCACAAATTTTACCTTAGCCTGATCCACCAGCAGTGAAACTGGTGTTCAGTCTATTTCTATCACATATCCGAATTTTTAAAGAACGATCTGACAAAAGTCAGAAATCAACATTCATCACCGAATGTTCATTTCTAAGTTCTGAGCAGTGCTGCGAAACCTGAAAGAGTGGTGGAGCCAAGCGGGATCGAACCGCTGACCTCCTGCGTGCAAGGCAGGCGCTCTCCCAGCTGAGCTATGGCCCCATTTGACCAGCCGCACCAAGTAATTGGTAGGTCTGGGCAGATTTGAACTGCCGACCTCACCCTTATCAGGGGTGCGCTCTAACCAACTGAGCTACAGACCTATAACAGGGTCGCGTTACAGCATCGTCTTTACACAATGAATCAAGCAATTCGTGTGGGAGCTCATCAGCAGGCTGATGTCTTCGATTAAGGAGGTGATCCAGCCGCAGGTTCCCCTACGGCTACCTTGTTACGACTTCACCCCAGTCATGAATCACACCGTGGTAACCGTCCTCCCGAAGGTTAGACTAGCTACTTCTGGTGCAACCCACTCCCATGGTGTGACGGGCGGTGTGTACAAGGCCCGGGAACGTATTCACCGCAACATTCTGATTTGCGATTACTAGCGATTCCGACTTCACGCAGTCGAGTTGCAGACTGCGATCCGGACTACGATCGGTTTTGTGAGATTAGCTCCACCTCGCGGCTTGGCAACCCTCTGTACCGACCATTGTAGCACGTGTGTAGCCCAGGCCGTAAGGGCCATGATGACTTGACGTCATCCCCACCTTCCTCCGGTTTGTCACCGGCAGTCTCCTTAGAGTGCCCACCATAACGTGCTGGTAACTAAGGACAAGGGTTGCGCTCGTTACGGGACTTAACCCAACATCTCACGACACGAGCTGACGACAGCCATGCAGCACCTGTGTCAGAGTTCCCGAAGGCACCAATCCATCTCTGGAAAGTTCTCTGCATGTCAAGGCCTGGTAAGGTTCTTCGCGTTGCTTCGAATTAAACCACATGCTCCACCGCTTGTGCGGGCCCCCGTCAATTCATTTGAGTTTTAACCTTGCGGCCGTACTCCCCAGGCGGTCAACTTAATGCGTTAGCTGCGCCACTAAAATCTCAAGGATTCCAACGGCTAGTTGACATCGTTTACGGCGTGGACTACCAGGGTATCTAATCCTGTTTGCTCCCCACGCTTTCGCACCTCAGTGTCAGTATCAGTCCAGGTGGTCGCCTTCGCCACTGGTGTTCCTTCCTATATCTACGCATTTCACCGCTACACAGGAAATTCCACCACCCTCTACCATACTCTAGCTCGCCAGTTTTGGATGCAGTTCCCAGGTTGAGCCCGGGGCTTTCACATCCAACTTAACGAACCACCTACGCGCGCTTTACGCCCAGTAATTCCGATTAACGCTTGCACCCTCTGTATTACCGCGGCTGCTGGCACAGAGTTAGCCGGTGCTTATTCTGTCGGTAACGTCAAAATTGCACGGTATTAGCGTACAACCCTTCCTCCCAACTTAAAGTGCTTTACAATCCGAAGACCTTCTTCACACACGCGGCATGGCTGGATCAGGCTTTCGCCCATTGTCCAATATTCCCCACTGCTGCCTCCCGTAGGAGTCTGGACCGTGTCTCAGTTCCAGTGTGACTGATCATCCTCTCAGACCAGTTACGGATCGTCGCCTAGGTGAGCCATTACCTCACCTACTAGCTAATCCGACCTAGGCTCATCTGATAGCGCAAGGCCCGAAGGTCCCCTGCTTTCTCCCGTAGGACGTATGCGGTATTAGCGTTCCTTTCGAAACGTTGTCCCCCACTACCAGGCAGATTCCTAGGCATTACTCACCCGTCCGCCGCTGAATCAAGGAGCAAGCTCCCGTCATCCGCTCGACTTGCATGTGTTAGGCCTGCCGCCAGCGTTCAATCTGAGCCATGATCAAACTCTTCAGTTCAATACTGCTTGGGTTTTTAAGAAACCCTAAACTTGGCTCAGCAATCTCAAATGACTATGTGATTTCTCGCATGGCCACTTGTGATGCTGATAATCTTGGCGACTATCAGTCCATACTCACAAGCACCCACACGAATTGCTTGATTCAATTTGTTAAAGAGCGTTTGGTTAAGAGCGTTTCGTCTCAACCGAGGCGCGCATTCTACGCTTTCCTCATTGGCTGTCAAGCGTTTATTTTGAAGTATTTTGCGAGAAATCCGTTCAACTTCAAACACTTGACTCGCTGCGATCTCTCGTAGCGGGAGGCGAATCATACAGCGTTACAACCTGCTGTCAACTGCCTTTTTCACCGCTGCCGATCTGGCGATCGAAGCACCTCCGCAACCCTCTTGATCGATCAACTCATTGATATTCAAGGAATTTTTCGTTCCGATGTCGCTGGAAGTGGGGCGCATTATAAGGGGTTCTGAAAGCCCGTCAACCGTTAATTTCATAAAAATCAAAAAGATCGCACCAGGTGCTCGCCGACGCCCTACCATCCTGACACCTATAGTAAGCAGCGCTAAAACAAAAGCGGGGAGGCCTACCGGCCTCCCCGCTTCTATATAGCTACACCTGCAGGCAATCACTCAGCCTTGAGGGTAACCCGAGCAAACGCCTTCTTGCCCGCCTGGCACACGTGGGTCGCGCCGAGCACAAACATGAAGTCACGGTCGATCACCTCACCATCCACCTTGACCGCGCCAGCGCCGAGCAGATCCCGCGCCTGCGCCGAGTTCTTCACCAGGCCAGCCCGGTTCAGCACGGCGGCGATAGGCAGATTTTCAGCAGCGGCCACTTCGATCTCCGGCAGGTCTTCTGGCAGCTCGCCTTCCTTCATGCGGTTACCCGCAGCACGGTGCGCATTGGCCGCGGCCTCTTCACCATGGAAACGCGCCACGATTTCCTCGGCCAGCTTGATCTTGATGTCACGCGGGTTGGCACCGTTCTCGACATCCGCCCGGAACTGATCGATCTCTTCCATCGAACGGAAGCTCAGCAGCTCGAAGTAACGCCACATCAAGGTATCGGGAATCGACACAAGCTTGCTATACATCACCCCAGGGGCTTCCTGGATGCCGACATAATTGCCCAGCGACTTGGACATCTTCTTCACGCCATCCAGCCCTTCAAGCAGCGGCATGGTGACGATGCTCTGCGCCTCCTGGCCATAGGCGCGCTGCAGCTCGCGCCCCATCAGCAGGTTGAACTTCTGGTCGGTGCCACCCAGCTCGACATCGGCCTTCAAGGCGACGGAGTCGTAACCCTGGACCAGCGGATAGAAAAACTCATGGATCGCGATTGGCTGGTTGGTGGTGTAGCGCTTGTCGAAGTCATCGCGCTCGAGCATGCGCGCCACGGTGTACTGCGAGGCCAGACGAATAAAGTCGGCAGGCGTGAGCGTGTCCATCCAGGTGGAGTTGAACGCCACCTCGGTCTTCGCCGGGTCGAGAATCTTGAAGACCTGCTGCTTGTAGGTCTCGGCGTTGTCCAGCACCTGCTCGCGGGTCAGTGGCGGGCGAGTAGCGCTCTTGCCGCTGGGGTCGCCGATCATGCCGGTGAAGTCGCCGATCAGGAAGATGACCTGGTGGCCCAACTCCTGGAACTGACGCAGCTTGTTGATCAGCACCGTGTGCCCCAGGTGCAGGTCGGGCGCGGTTGGGTCGAAGCCCGCCTTGATGCGCAGCGGCTGGCCGCGCTTGAGCTTCTCCACCAGTTCCGACTCGACCAATACCTCTTCCGCACCGCGCTTGATAAGCGCCAGCTGCTCTTCAACCGACTTCATAGACAGACCCGCAACGCTAGGATTCAAGGGGAGCCAACCATACAAGATCGGCCATCAAATACAAGTTTCGCAACGGATTGTGACCCGAACGGCGCACCGCAACGTCTATGCGCCCTTGCGTGAGAATGGATTTGGTTATATTTTATACAGTTATTTCATCTTCATCATGTCATTCATCTTTTCCATTTCACCTTTTTCAAAGTCACCTTACCTATGACCAACGAAACGCCTAAAGCGCCCCCGCTTTATCCGAAAAGCCATCTGTTGGCCGCCAGCGGCATCGCCGCCCTTCTCAGTCTGGCTTTGCTGGTATTCCCGTCCAGCGAAGTGGAAGCCAAGAAAACCACCCTCAGCCTGGAGCTGGAAAGCCCGGCCGAACAGCTCAAGGACGAGTCCCGCGGCGCCCCGCTGGTACAGGCCGAGCAGAACAGCGACTCGCCCTTCGCCCAGATCGAAGGTGCAGAACCCGAAACGGCCAAGGCGGAACCCGCTCCAGCCCCTGCGGCCAAACCGGAGGACAAGGCCCCGGGTCACCGCGAAGTGGTCGTCAGCCGCGGCGATACGCTCTCGACCTTGTTCAACAAGGTCGGCCTGCCTGCCAACGTCGTTCACGACGTGCTGGCCAGCAACAAGCAGGCCAAGCAGTTCAGCCAGCTCAAGCATGGCCAGGTGCTGCAATTCGAGCTGGACAAGGACGGTCAGCTGGCAAGCCTGCACAGCAAGGTCAGCAACCTCGAGACCATCCGCCTGAACCGCACCGACAAGGGCTTCGCCTTCGAGCGCGAGGTCAGCAAGCCGGTGGTGCGCACCGCCTACGCCCATGGCGTGATCAAGAGCTCGCTGTCCGCCTCCGCCCAGCGCGCCGGCCTGTCCCACAGCATGACCATGGACATGGCGCGTATCCTCGGCTACGACATCGATTTCGCCCAGGACATCCGCCCGGGCGACGAATTCGACGTGGTCTACGAGCAGAAGATGATGGACGGCAAGGTGGTCGGCACCGGCAACATCCTCTCCGCCCGCTTCACCAACCGCGGCAAGACCTACACCGCCGTGCGCTACACCAACAAGCAGGGCAACACCAACTACTACACCGCCGACGGCAACAGCCTGCGCAAGGCGTTCATCCGCACCCCGGTGGATTTCGCCCGCATCAGCTCGCGGTTCTCCGCCGGCCGCAAGCACCCAATCCTCAACAAGATCCGCGCGCACAAGGGCGTGGACTACGCCGCGCCACGCGGCACGCCGATCAAGGCTGCAGGCGATGGTCGCATCGAGCTCGCCGGCCGCCGTGGCGGCTACGGTAACACCGTGATCATCGCCCACGGCAATTCTTACAAGACGCTCTATGGCCACATGCAGGGCTTCGCCAAGGGCATCAAGACCGGCTCCAGCGTCAAGCAGGGGCAGATCATCGGGTACATCGGCACCACCGGCCTTTCGACCGGTCCGCACCTGCACTACGAGTTCCAGGTCAATGGCGTGCACGTCGACCCACTGAGCCAGAAGGTGCCGATGGCCGATCCGATCGCCAAGGCCGAGCGCCAGCGCTTCAACCAGCAGAGCCAGCCCCTGATCGCCCGCATGGATCAGGAAAAGGCCACTCTGCTCGCAGCCAACAAGCGCTGAGCCCATGGCGCTCTACCTGGGGGTGATGTCCGGCACCAGCCTCGATGGCCTGGACATCGCCCTGATCGAGCAAGACGAGCAGCTGCGGCTGCTCGCCACCCACTACATCCCCATGCCCGTCGACCTGCGCCAGGACCTGCTCGGCCTCTGCGCCAGCGGCCCCGATGAGATCGCGCGTGCCGCCCTGGCAGAGAATCGCTGGGCCACGCTGGCCGCCCAAGGCATCAACAACTTGCTGAACGCTCAAGGGCTGGCACCCGAGGCCATTCGCGCCATCGGCAGCCACGGCCAGACCGTTCGCCATGAACCGGCTCGCGGCTTCACCGTGCAGATCGGCAACCCGGCCCTGCTGGCCGAGCTCACCGGCATCTGCGTAGTGGGCGACTTCCGCCGCCGCGACGTGGCGGCAGGCGGCCAGGGCGCCCCCCTGGTACCGGCATTTCACGAAGCCTTGTTCGGCCATCTTGGCCACAACCTGGCGATCCTCAACGTAGGCGGCTTCAGCAACCTCAGCCTGATCGAGCGGGATCAACCGGTACATGGTTTCGACTGCGGGCCGGGCAATGTGTTGCTGGATGCCTGGATCGAGCGCAAGCAAGGCCAGGCCTTTGATGCCAACGGCGCCTGGGCGGCCAGCGGCTGCGTGCAGAACGATCTGTTGAAGGCGCTGCTGAGCGATCCGTTCTTCGCTGGCAGCGGCCCGAAGAGCACCGGGCGCGAGGTATTCAACCTGCCGTGGCTGGATGCCCACCTGGCCCGGCTACCCGCTTATCGCGACGAAGACGTCCAAGCCACGCTGCTGGAGCTTACGGCCCACACCATCATCGACTCGCTACGCCAGGCTCAGTCAGGGACTGAAGCCCTGCTGGTCTGCGGTGGTGGCGCCCGCAACGGCGTCCTGATGGCTCGCCTGGCCGCCCTGCTGCCTGGGGCAAAGGTTGCCAGCACCGCCGCGCATGGCGTGGACCCCGACTGGGTAGAGGCCATGGCCTTCGCCTGGCTGGCCCACTGTTGCCTGGAAGGCATTCCCGCCAATCGGCCGAGTGTGACCGCCGCCATAGGCCTGCGCATCCTCGGCGCGATCTACCCCGCCTGAATGCAAAACGCCGCGCAAATGCGCGGCGTTTTTATGCCCGACCCGATCAGATCGAGAACGACGAACCGCAACCGCAGGTGGTGGTGGCGTTCGGATTCTTGATCACGAAGCGCGAGCCTTCCAGGCCCTCCTGGTAATCCACCTCGGCGCCGGCCAGGTACTGGTAGCTCATCGGGTCGACGACCAGCGCGACGCCTTCGCGCTCGACGATGGTGTCGTCATCGGCCACGTCCTCATCGAAGGTGAAGCCGTACTGGAAGCCCGAGCAACCGCCGCCGGTCACGAACACACGCAGCTTCAGCCGGTCGTTGCCCTCTTCGCTGACCAAGGTCTTCACCTTGTGCGCAGCCCCGGGGGTGAACTCCAAAGCCGTGGGGGTGAAGGATTCGACGCTCATGTTGATTCTCCCGGCGCAGTGCCGCCATAAAACTCGATGGGGCGTATTATCCGCTTGTCCGAGAAAATCGGTCAAGAATTGTGCGGCTTTAGTCGGCCCCACGAAAAAGGCCCGCACACGGCGGGACTTGGCAACGTACGCTGGCTTACGGCAGCAGGCCCGCGTGGGACAGGCCCATGCGTTCATCCAGGCCGAACAGGATGTTGAGGTTCTGCACCGCCTGGCCTGACGCGCCCTTGACCAGGTTATCGATCACCGACAGCACCACCACCAGGTCACCGCCCTGCGGCCGGTGCACGGCGATGCGGCAGACGTTGGCACCGCGCACGCTGCGGGTTTCCGGGTGGCTGCCGGCGGGCATCACGTCGACGAACGGTTCATTGGCATAGCGCTTCTCGAACAGCGCCTGCAGGTCGACAGAAGTGTCGGCGACCGTCGCATAGAGCGTGGCATGGATGCCGCGGATCATCGGCGTCAGGTGCGGCACGAAGGTCAGGCCGATGTCCTTGCCGGCTGCCTGGCGCAGGCCCTGGCTGATCTCCGGCAGGTGACGATGCCCCTTGACCGCGTAGGCCTTCATGCTTTCCCCAGCCTCGCAGAACAGCGAACCTACCGCAGCGCCACGCCCGGCGCCACTGACGCCCGACTTGCAGTCGGCGATCAGGCGCGACGGATCGGCCAGGCCAGCCTCCAGAAGGGGCAGGAAGCCGAGCTGGGTGGCGGTCGGGTAGCAACCCGGCACTGCGATCAGCTGCGCCTGGCGGATCTTCTCGCGATTCACCTCGGGCAAGCCGTAGACCGCATCCTTGAGCAGTTCTGGTGCACCATGGGGCTGGCCGTACCACTTGCCCCACTCGACAGCGTCCTGCAGGCGGAAGTCGGCGGACAGGTCGATGACCTTGGTCCCGGCGGCCAGCAGCTCACCGGCCAAGGCGTGGGCGACACCGTGGGGCGTGGCGAAGAACACCACATCGCAGGCCGCCAGGGTCTTGCTGTCCGGAACGCTGAACGCCAGGCCGTCGTAGTGGCCCCGCAGATTCGGATACATGTCGGCAACCGCCACGCCCGCCTCGGAGCGCGAAGTGATGACCGCCACTTCGGCCTGTGGATGCTGCGCCAGCAGACGCAGCAGTTCGACACCGGTGTAACCCGTGCCGCCGACGATACCGACCTTGATCATGACGCTTGCCCCTTATCAACGAGACCACTGGAAAGCGCACGATAATAGGGGGCCAAGGCGCCTGTAACAACTCTTGGGATGACCCTTCGGCCCCTTGGCCTCTACTATCTGACGACCGTGAAAACCTGAAGGAACTCCCCATGCTCTATCTATGGATCAAGGCGCTGCATATCGTCAGCGTGGTCTGCTGGTTCGCCGGCCTGTTCTACCTGCCACGGCTGTTCGTCTATCACGCCCAAAGCCAGGACAGCATCAGCCTCGAGCGCTTCGTCACCATGGAGCGCAAGCTGTACCGGGGCATCATGAACCCGGCGATGATCGCCACCTATGTGTTCGGCGGCTGGATGCTGTACCTGAACCCCGGCTGGCTGAGCCAGGGCTGGCTGCACGCCAAGCTCACCCTGGTCGCGCTGCTCACCGTCTACCATCACATGTGCGGCGCCCAGCGCAAACGCTTCGCCGCCGGCACCAACACCCGCAGCCACGTTTACTACCGCTGGTTCAACGAAGCACCGGTACTGATGCTGCTGGGCGTCGTAATCCTCGTGGTGGTCAAACCGTTCTGACGATATCCACCCGCCTACAGGAGTTTCGCCATGTCCCTGCCCGCCTCGCTCGCAAAACACCTGCGCTTGCCTCTGGTCGCGGCGCCGATGTTCCTGATCTCCAACCCCCGGCTTGTGCTGGCCTGCTGCGCCAATGGCGTGGTGGGCAGCTTCCCGGCCCTGAACCAGCGTGACAGTGCAGGGTTCAAGGCCTGGCTGGAGGAGATCGAAGCAGGGCTGGCCGAACTGCAGGCACCCGCTGCCTATGCGGTCAATCTCATCGTGCATCCGAGCAACCCGCGTCTACAGGCCGACCTCGCACTGTGCGTCGAGCATCGGGTCCCCATCGTCATCACCAGCCTTGGCGCGGTGAAGGAGGTGGTCGACGCGGTGCACGGCTATGGCGGCCTGGTGTTCCATGACGTGACCACCCGCCGCCACGCCGAAAAGGCCGCAGAGGCAGGTGTCGACGGGCTGATTGCCGTGGCGGCCGGCGCCGGGGGCCATGCCGGCACCTGGAGCCCGTTCGCCCTGGTTGCGGAGATCCGCCAGTTCTTCGACAAGACCCTGCTGCTGGCGGGCTGCCTCAACCATGGCCACGAACTGCTGGCCGCACAATTGCTGGGGGCGGACCTGGGCTACATGGGCACACGCTTCATCGCCACCCGCGAGAGCCAGGCCCAGGACGCCTACAAACAGATGATCCTGGGCGCGGGTGCGGCCGATATCGTGCATACCCCGGCGGTGTCCGGCATCCCCGCCAGCTTCCTGCGCCAGAGCCTCGAACAGGCCGGTTACGACCTGGCCGCGCTCAAGAGCAACCACGAGGCCGGTAAGCTCAAGCCGCTGGACGAGGAAGCCAAGGCCTGGAAGACGGTATGGTCGGCCGGCCAGGGTGTCGGCGAAATCCATGACCTGCCCACTGCCGGTGACCTGATCGCGCGCTTGCAGGACGAATACCGAGCGGCCCTCGAACGCAGCCAGCAGCTGCGCAGCAACGCCTTGTAGCAAAACGGCCACGCTGTACACTAGGCGCCCCTTTCGCCCCAGGAGCCTTGCATGACCCGTTACGCCATGATCACTGGTGCTTCCAGCGGCCTGGGCCTGGCCCTGGCGGAGGCTCTGGCGCGGCGCGGGCGCAACCTGATCCTGGTGGCACGCCAGCGTGAAACGCTGGAGCCGGTGGCCATCGAACTCACCCAACGCTTTGGCGTGGAAGTGCTGTTCCGTGCCTGCGACCTCAGCCAACCCTTGCGCCTTTCGGGCTTCGTGCTCGAGCTGGAGGAAGGCGAGCGGCGTATCGACCTTCTGGTCAACTGCGCGGGGCAGCGCACCTATGGGCCATTCCTGGCGCATGAATGGGCCGATGAGCAGGACCTGCTCGAGGTCAACATCCTCGCGCTCAGTCGCCTGTGCCATGCCATCGGCAACCTGATGGCGATCCAGGGTGGCGGGCAGATCCTCAATGTCGCGGGACTTGCCGGCGTCGCCCCCGGGCCGTGGATGGCCGCCTACGCGGCCAGCAAGGCCTATGTGCTGAGTTTTTCCGAGGCATTGCGCGAAGAGCTGAAACGCACCGGGATCAAGGTGTCGGTGCTGTGCCCGGGACCGGTGCGCTCAGCCAGACGTCGCATTCCCCGGCTGGAAGGCAACACCCGCTGCCTAAGCCCCGAGGAAATCGCCTTGTATGCGGTGCGCGCCCTGGACAAGAACCGCGCCCTGATCCTGCCCGGCAGGCGCAACCGCTGGCTGGCCTTCGCCCCACGCCTGCTACCGCGCTGGTTGGCGCGCAAGCTGGCCGGCGTTATCCATCGGCGCTACTGCCCGGTCGGCATGGAATAGCCACTGGGCGAGCAGCGTCGGGCTCAGTACACTCAGCCCCGACACTCACCATGGAGCACGTGCTGTGGACGATCTATTCCTCAAAATCATCAACCGGGAAATCCCGGCGGATATCATCTACGAAGATGACCAGATCCTGGCCTTCAAGGACATTGCCCCAGCGGCACCTGTGCATTTTCTGGTCATTCCGAAAAAACACATCCGCACCCTCAACGACCTGACCGAAGAGGACAAGGCCCTGGCCGGCCATATCCTGTTCACCGCCCAGCGCCTGGCCGTCGAGCAGGGCTGCGAGGAAGGCTTCCGCGTGGTCATGAACTGCAACCCGAAAGGCGGCCAGACCGTCTACCACATCCACATGCACGTGCTTGGCCAGCGCCAGATGAACTGGCCACCTGGCTGATCCAAGGCAAGCCCGTCCAAGGGGATTGAGGTAGACTGTCGGGCATCACTTCAGCGGAGGTGCCCGATGGCTACCGAACGTCACTACTCGCCGCTCGACCGCTTGTTGCTGCAGGCCGATACCGCCATGCGCACCTTGCTGCCCTTCAGCGGCCAACCCGCCCGCCCCTCGCCGGCCATCGTCCAGCCGGACGCCGAGCTCGATGAGCAGCAGTCCCGCCATATCGCCGGTCTGATGCGCATCAACCACACCGGCGAAGTCTGTGCCCAGGCGCTGTACCAGGGCCAAGCCCTGACCGCCAAGCTGCCCCAGGTGCGCAAGGCCATGGAGCATGCGGCCGAAGAAGAAATCGACCACCTGGCCTGGTGCGAGCAGCGTATTCGCCAGCTCAACAGCCACCCCAGCGTGCTCAACCCGGTATTCTACGGCCTGTCGTTCGGCATCGGCGCCCTCGCCGGGCTGGTCAGCGACAAGGTCAGCCTGGGCTTCGTCGCCGCCACCGAGCATCAGGTGTGCAAGCACCTGGACGAGCACCTTGAGCAGATCCCCGAGAACGACGGCAAGTCCCGCGCCATCCTCGAACAGATGCGCGTCGACGAGGAACACCATGCCGAGTCCGCGCTGGAAGCCGGCGGCTACCGCTTCCCCGCGCCCGTGCGCTTTGGCATGAGCCTGCTGGCCAAGGTCATGACCAAGAGCACCTACCGAATCTGAGACGCGCACCATGGAACGTTTCGACGCCAGGGACCTGGCACGCGCCGTAAGCGCCGGGGTGCTGCACCCGGGGCAGGACCAGGCCTTGCTGGCCTTCCTGCGCCAGCAGCCGGAAAGCCGCGCCAGCTTCCAGCTGGCCCATGTGGCGTTCTACTTCGGCGCACTGTTGATCATGGGTGCCATGGGCTGGTTGCTCACCGAGGCCTGGATGCGTATAGGCGACGGTGCACTGCTGGCCATCGCCCTGCTCTACATCGCCGGAATCACCCTGTTCGCCTTGTCGCTGCAACGACGCAACCAGCCTGTCGCCGCCGGCGTGCTGGCCGCCGTGGCGGTCAGCATCGTGCCGCTGGCGGTGTTCGCTATCGAGCGCCTGGCAGGCTGGTGGCCGCTGGACGACGCCCAGGGCGACTACCACCAGTACTACACCTACGTGCAGGGTGGCTGGTTGGCGATGGAGGCAGCGACGGTACTGGCTGGACTGCTGATGCTGCGCCTGATTCCCTTCCCTTTCATCGTCATGCCGATCGCGGTGGCCCTGTGGTTCATGTCCATGGACCTGAGCGAGTGGTTCCATGGCGACCTGTTCAGCTGGGAGCAACGGCGCACGGTCTCGCTGTGGTTCGGCCTGGGCCTGCTGCTGGTATTTCTGGTGATCGACGGACGCACCCGCCGGGACTATGCCTTCTGGGGCTATCTCGCCGGCCTGGCGGCGTTCTGGGGGGGGCTGACGCTGATGGACAGCGGCAGCGAGTGGGGCAAGGCGCTGTACTGCCTGATCAACCTGGGACTGATGGGCCTGGCCGTCCTGCTGCGCCGCCCCGTGTTCATGGTGTTCGGAGCGATGGGGGTGGCGGCCTATCTGGGCTATCTGTCCTACGAGGTGTTCGCCGATTCCCTGCTGTTCCCGGTCATACTGACCTTGATCGGCCTCGGCGTGATCGGTCTCGGCGTGCTGTACCAGAAGCGACGTGAGGCATTGAGCGAGCAGCTTCGGGCACAGCTACCCGAACGCCTGTTGCAACTGCTGCCGGCATTGCGTCGCTGAACATGGGACGATCGCTCACCCGGCTGCTGCAGGGCCTTGGCCTGATCCCGGTCGCCTATCTGTTCGTTTGTCTGATGGTCGCCAGTGTCGGGCACAGTACTTTCAGCCTGGAACTGCCGACGCTTACCGACCCTGACAGCAACAGCACCGCTGAGCTGATGCTCGGCACACTGCCCGCGCAATTGCTGTTCCTGCTGCTCAGCGTGTTTTTAGCCAGCCGCCAACTGCTGATCGGCACGTTCGTGCTCGCTGGCACGTTAGCTGCGTGGCTGCAGTGCCAGGTGTTTGCCGAACACTTCGGCACCACCTGGAGCAGCAGCGAAATCCTCATCCTGCTCGGGGTGAATACGCCCTGGCTGGTGCTTGCGCTGATCCCGGGGCTCGCGTTGCTGCTAGGTGTCGAACGCCTGCACAAGCAAAGCGCCTGACCGGCAGGCGCTGCCTTCGATCAACCGAGTTCGACGATTTCGTAACCGTGGGTGATCTCCACACCGGCACGCTCGAGCATGATCGACGCCGAGCAGTACTTCTCGGCCGACAGTTCCACTGCGCGCTTGACCTGCGCCTCTTTCAGCCCTCGCCCTTTGACCACGAAGTTCATGTGGATCTTGGTGAACACCTTGGGGTCTTCACCGGCGCGCTCGGCTTCGAGGAAGGCTTCGCAGCTTTCCACGGCCTGGCGGGATTTCTTGAGGATGCTGACCACGTCGAAGCTGCTGCAGCCACCCAGGCCAAGCAGGAGCATTTCCATCGGGCGCACGCCCAGGTTGCGGCCTCCGGCTTCGGGCGGGCCGTCCATGACCACGACGTGGCCACTCCCCGACTCGCCAAGGAACATCGCTTCACCGGCCCACTGGATGCGTGCCTTCATCTATCCGGACTCCCGATCTCGTAAAAGGGTGTCAGCTTAGACCTTGCGAGGCTGTCGGAAAAGCTCAAGCCGCGTCGCTTTTGTGCCGATTCAAGTTGAAGTGTCTGATAAGCTGGCGCCAAATGACTGGCGCGTACTGCCAGGCAGCCTCTATAAAAAGCCAATGCGTCGCATCGAACAGGATTTCGTGATGGTCTCCTCAGCCCTGCCACCCAAGATCAAGAACATCGACAAGCTGCTGGCCCACTGCCAACGCCGCCGCTACGCCGCCAAGAGCAACATCATCTGCGCCGGTGACCGGGCCGAGACCTTGTCGTTCATCATCAAGGGTTCGGTGACCATCCTGATCGAGGACGACGACGGCCACGAGATGATCATCGCCTACCTCAACAGCGGTGACTTCTTCGGCGAGCTGGGGCTGTTCGAACCCGCCGGCCAGGAGCATCAGCGCAGCGCCTGGGTCCGCGCCAAGACCGAGTGCGAAGTGGCCGAGATCAGTTACGACAAGTTCCGGGAGCTGGCGCGCCTGGAGCCGGACATCCTCTATGCCCTGGGTAGCCAGATGGCCCAGCGCCTGCGCAACACCACGCGCAAGGTCGGCGACCTGGCGTTCTTCGACGTCACCGGCCGCGTCGCCCGCTGCCTGCTCGACCTGTGCAAGCAGCCTGATGCCATGACCCACCCCGATGGCATGCAGATCAAGATCACCCGCCAGGAGATCGGTCGTATCGTCGGTTGTTCACGGGAGATGGTCGGCCGCGTCCTCAAGGACCTCGAGGAACGCAGCCTGGTGCAGGTCAAGGGTAAGACCATGGTGGTCTACGGCACCCGCTAGGCTCTGTACGTAATGTATCTGCACTCGCCCATACTGCGTTGAAACGGGGCTCGGAATGCTCATGTACTCCAGTACATTCCGCTTCCTCCCCCCGTTTCGCCTTGTCTGGCCTTCGCGCAGACACATTTCGTACAGACCCTAGTCCGTAGGTAGCGCCGCGAGCACTTGCGCATAGGCCTGGTTCAGACGCTCGAACCACGGCGCGGCGGGCGCCACTTCGTGCAGGGCGATATGGCTGTCGGCGCGGCAGCGCTGCTCCAGTTCGCAGCATTCATTGAAGCGATTGACCGCCGCCACCATCGATTCGCGTTCGTTGTCCAGCAGCAACGCTCCATGTACCAGCACCACCGGGCGCTTGCCGCCCAGGCCCTGGCGCCAGCGCTGGGCCGTGCCGACCAGCTTGCGACCGTTGAGGTTAACGTTGTAACGGCCGTCGCAGAAAGCCCCGTCGATCTCGCCCACCGACGCCACTCCACCCCATTCGCGCAGCACTTCGCACAGCGGCAGGCACAGGCGTTCGTAGGCATTTTCGATACGGCCATGGTCGCCTTCGCTACGCGGAGCCACATAGACCAGCGCGACGTTGACCGTCGAGTGCGACTGCGGCACCGGCTCGCCACCGGTTTCGCGCAGCAGTACCGGCCAACCGGCGATGGCCAGTTCCGCGCAGGCGGCTTCGAAGTTATCCAGTCGGCTCATGCGCCGGGGCATGACCAAGGCGTGGTCGGTGGGGCGCCAGAACAGCACGCCGGAATCGCGTTCGCCGCGGCAGACGGCGGCCAGCAGGTCTTGTTCGGCGTGCAGGCCCTGCTCGACGGTCAGGGCTAGAGGTTGATCGCTCATCGAGCCACCTTGCGTGTTGGATTCACCGGCCTCATCGCCGGGCAAGCCCGCTCCCACGCCAATACGGGACAACGTGGGAGCGGGCTTGCCCCGCGATGAGGCCGGTACAGGTATGAAAAAGCCGGCAAAAACGCCGGCTTTCGGTTCGATCAGTCCAGTTGCTGAACGGTCTTCTTCACTTGCTCGGGGAAGAACAGCCGCTGCAGCTCCAACCCTGGCTGCTCCGCGCGCATGAACGCCTCGCCGACCAGGAAGGAATACACCTCGTTGATTTCCATCAGCTCGACATCGGCCCGGTTGAGGATGCCGCTTTCGGTAATCGCCAGACGGTCACGCGGGATGCGCGGCAGCAGGTCGAGGGTGGTCTCCAGGCTGACCTCGAAGGTGTGCAGGTTACGGTTGTTGACCCCGACCAGCGGTGTGTCGAGGGTCTTCAGCGCACGCTCCAGTTCATCGCCGTCATGCACTTCGACCAGCACGTCGAGGCCGACGTCCTTGGCCGTGGCCGCCAACTCGGCCATTTTCACGTCGTCCAGCGCCGACACGATCAACAGCACGCAGTCGGCACCCAGGGCGCGGGCCTCGACGATCTGATAAGGATCGACCATGAAGTCCTTGCGGATCACCGGCAGCGAAACGGCGGCACGCGCCTGCTGCAGGTAGATGTCAGCGCCCTGGAAGTAGTCCACGTCGGTCAGCACCGACAGACAGGTCGCGCCACCCTTCTCGTAGCTGACGGCAATTTCCGCCGGCACGAAGTTTTCGCGGATCACGCCCTTGCTCGGCGAAGCCTTCTTGATTTCGGCGATGACCGCCGGCTGCTTGCGCCTGGCCTGCTCGATCAGGGCATTGGCAAAGCCACGCGGGGCATCGGCCACCTTGGCCAGGCGCTCGAGCTCGCCCAGGCTGACCCGCGCGCTGCGCTCGGCCACTTCCTGGAACTTGCGGGCGATGATCCTTTCCAGCACCGTCGGTACACTCATGCTTCGTTCTCCACCTTGAATACCGCGGTAAAGGCGCCCAGTTCCTGGAGTTTTTCCCAGGCCAAGCCGGTGTGCAGGACATCGTGAGCCAGCTCGACACCCTGGGCCAGGGTCATCGCGTGATCAGCGGCATACAGCGCCGCGCCAGCGTTGAGCACGATCATCTCGGCGGCCTTCTGGCCGTTCTCGGTCTTGCGTCGGCCCAGGGCATCGCGGATCAGTTCCAGCGAGGCCTGCGGGCCCTCGACCGCCAGGCCATGGAGGCTCTGGCTCTTCATGCCGAGGTCTTCCGGCTCGACCCAATACTCGGTGATCTGGCCGTTCTTCAGTTCAGCGACAAAGGTTGGCGCAGCCAGGCTGAACTCGTCCAGGCCATCCTTGGAGTGCACCACCAGCACATGCTTGCTGCCCATCCGCTGCAGCACTTCGGCCAATGGGCGGCACAGGGCCTGGGTGAACACGCCGACCACCTGGTGCTTCACACCGGCCGGATTCGTAAGCGGGCCGAGCATGTTGAACAAGGTACGCAGCCCCAGCTCGCGACGCGGGCCGGCGGCGTGCTTCATCGCGGTATGGTGGGTCTGGGCGAACATGAAGCCGATGCCGAGGCTGTCTATGCAGCGGGCCACCTGCACCGGGGTCAGGTTCAGGTAGATGCCGGCGGCTTCCAGCAGGTCGGCGCTGCCGCTCTTGCCGGAAACGGCGCGGTTGCCGTGCTTGGCCACCGTGCAGCCCGCAGCCGCCAGCACGAAGGCCGAGGCGGTGGACACGTTGAAGATGTTGGCGCCGTCGCCGCCGGTGCCGACGATGTCGACCACGCCGTCGAGGGTCTTGAGCTCGACCTTGTCGGCCAGCTCACGCATCACCGACACCGCGCCGACGATCTCGTCGATGCTCTCGCTCTTCATGCGCATGCCCATGAGGAAGGCGCCGATCTGCGCCTCGGTGCACTGGCCGGTCATGATCTGGCGCATGACGTCGCGCATTTCCTCTGTGGACAGGTCCAGGTGGCCGACAATGCGGCTCAAAGCGGTCTTGATTTCCATGATCGGTCCTTAACGGCGTCCGCCGGTCTGCTTGAGGAAGTTGGCGAACAGCTCGTGTCCCTGCTCGGTGAGGATGGATTCCGGGTGGAACTGTACCCCCTCCACGTTCAGGGTTTTATGACGCAGGCCCATGATCTCGTCGACGGAGCCGTCTTCATGCGCGGTCCAGGCGGTCACTTCCAGGCAGTCGGGCAACGTGTCGCGCTTGACCACCAAGGAGTGGTAGCGGGTCACGGTGAGCGGGTTGTTCAGGCCCGAGAACACACCCAGGTCGCGGTGGAACACCGGGCTGGTCTTGCCGTGCATCACCTGGCGGGCACGCACCACGTCACCGCCATAGGCCTGGCCGATGGACTGGTGACCCAGGCACACGCCGAGGATCGGCAGCTTGCCGGCAAAATGCAGGATGGCCTCGATGGACACACCCGCTTCGCTCGGCGTGCAGGGGCCCGGGGAGACGACGATGCGTTCGGGGTTCAGGGCTTCGATCTGGGCGATGGTCATTTCGTCATTGCGAATGACCTTGACCTCGGCACCGAGCTCGCCGAGGTACTGCACGACGTTGTAGGTGAAGGAGTCGTAATTGTCGATCATCAGTAACATCTGGAACGAACCTCTTGAATACTGACTTTTGATTCGAGCCTTCCCTGCTGCCGTGGGCGCGGGAAAATTCCGCGGTGGGCGGCGGTTAAAGCGAAGGGAAGGCAAACAGGAGCGGGCCGGGCATGCCGGCAAGAGATAAAGTCAGGCGCGCCAACGCCAACGGGCGACGGCCTTGATAACGCGCATCAAGAGTTTGCTGACGATCAACACGGGGTAGGTCTCGTTCATACGTCAGGGCACAGTAGCCTACCGGGGCGACGGGCGCAATACGCCCGTAAACACTGGGAAACCAATGCGATGGTGGGCGAAGACCGGCGATTTGCTAAGGTCATGCGGCTTGCTTCGATAAAAACAACGAAAAGGATATTCATGCATGCGCAAGACTCCCTTCCTGTACTCCGCCCTCGGCATCCTCGCCCTGGCTTGCAGCCAGGCGATGGCCGGCCCCTCCCCTTATTCATCGCTCATCGTCTTTGGCGACAGCCTCAGTGATGCCGGGCAGTTTCCCGACCTGACCGGCGGCACGCCAGGCATGCGTTTCACCAACCGCGATGCCGATGGCAACTACGCGCCCGTCTCGCCGATGATCCTGGGGGGCAGGTTGGGCTTTTCGGGAACTGCCCTGGGACCATCGACATCACTCACCAACCAGTTGCAAGGCACGCCCGACGGCAACAACTGGGCCGTGGGCGGCTACACCACCCAGCAGATCCTCGACTCGATCACCGACACCTCGAAAGCCGTCATCCCGCCCGGGCGCCCTGGCGCGGGGGTGGTCCTGCGCGAGCGTGACGGTTACCTGGCCAACGGCCTGCGCGCCGACCCCAATGCCCTGTACTACCTGACCGGTGGCGGCAACGACTTCCTCCAAGGCCTGGTCAACAGCCCCGCGACCGCAGCCGCAGCAGGTGCCCGCCTGGCGGCCAGCGCCCAGGCGCTGCAACAGGGCGGCGCGCGTTACATCATGGTCTGGCTGCTGCCAGACCTGGGACAGACACCGAACTTCAGCGGCACCCCCCAGCAAGGACCGCTGTCGCAGCTGTCCGGCGTGTTCAACCAGTCATTGGTCA
The DNA here is from genome assembly GCF_021283165.2 of Pseudomonas soli. NCBI lineage: Bacteria > Pseudomonadati > Pseudomonadota > Gammaproteobacteria > Pseudomonadales > Pseudomonadaceae > Pseudomonas > Pseudomonas soli. Next base: position 476,515 of record NZ_CP128543.1, on the reverse strand, counting down.
GCCAGCTGGGGCAGATCAACGCCGAGATCATTCCGCTCAACATCCCAACCCTGCTGCAAGAGGCCCTCACCAGCCCCGCCCAGTTCGGCCTGGCCGCCGACCAGAACCTGGTCGGCACCTGCTACAGCGGCGACGGCTGCGTGGGCAACCCGGTCTACGGGCTGAACGGTACTACCCCGGACCCGACCCGGCTGCTGTTCAACGACTCGGTACACCCGACCATCGCCGGCCAGCAGCTGATCGCCGACTATGCCTATTCGATCCTGGCCGCGCCGTGGGAACTGACCCTGCTCCCGGAAATCGCCCACGCCAGTATCCGCGCCCACCAGGATGAACTGCGCAACCAGTGGCAAACACCCTGGCAGGCCGTCGGTCAATGGCAGGCCTTCGTCGCCACCGGCGGCCAGGACCTGGACTTCGGCAGCCAGCGCAGCGCCGCCAGTGGTGACGGGCGCGGTTACAACCTGACCCTCGGCGGCAGCTACCGGCTCGACGACGCCTGGCGCGTGGGGCTGGCGGCCGGCGTGTACCGGCAAAAACTCGAGGCGGGCCAGGATGACTCGGACTACAAGCTCGACAGCTACCTGGCCAGCGCCTTCGCCCAGTACCGCCAGGATCGCTGGTGGGCCGATGCGGCATTGACCGCCGGTCACCTGGATTACCGCGACCTCAAGCGCACCTTCGCCCTGGGTGTGAACGACCGCAGCGAGAAAGGCGACACCGATGGCGAGGCCTGGGCCGTCACCGGCCGGGTGGGCTACAACCTGGCGCCCGAGAGCAGCCACTGGCAACTGGCGCCGTTCATCAGTGCCGACTACGCGCGGGTCAAGGTCGATGGCTACGACGAGAAGAGCGGCCGCTCCACAGCGCTCGGTTTCGACGACCAGGAACGTACGTCACGCCGGCTCGGAGCCGGCCTGCTGGGTAGCGTGCAAGTGCTGCCGACGACAAAGCTGTTCGCCGAGGTGGCCCGCGAGCATGAGTTCGAGGATGACCAGCAGGACCTGCGCATGCATCTGACCAGCCTGCCGGCAAACGACTTCACCCTCACCGGCTATACACCACACAGCAACCTGACGCGGGCCAGCCTGGGGGTGAGCCATGAACTGGTGCCGGGATTGAACCTGCGGGGGAACTACAACTGGCGCAAGAGTGATGAGTTGCGCCAGCAGGGAGTGAGCGTGGCATTGAGCCTGGACTTCTGATTTGTCGGGGCCGCGTTGCGGCCCCGATCAATCTACTTGGAGCAGCTCTGCTCGGCCAGCGCCACCGCACGGAACATCGCCCGGCGCTTGTTGATGGTCTCTTCCCACTCCAGCGCCGGCACCGAGTCGGCGACAATGCCGCCACCGGCCTGCACATGCAGTTCGCCGTCCTTGATCACCGCAGTGCGGATGGCGATGGCGGTATCCATGTTGCCATTCCAGGCAAAATAGCCCACCGCGCCACCGTAGACACCGCGCTTGACCGGTTCGAGCTCATCGATGATTTCCATCGCGCGGATCTTCGGCGCACCCGACAGGGTGCCGGCCGGCAGGATCGCCCGCAGTGCGTCCATGGCGGTCAGGCCTTCCCGCAGCTGACCAGTGACGTTGGACACGATATGCATGACGTTCGAGTAACGCTCGATCACCATCTTCTCGGTCAGGCGCACACTGCCGGTGGACGATACACGGCCCACGTCGTTGCGCCCGAGGTCGATCAGCATCAGGTGCTCGGCGATTTCCTTGTCGTCCGACAGCAGGTCGTCTTCCAGGGCCCGGTCGGCTTCTTCGGTGGCGCCACGCGGGCGGGTACCGGCGATCGGGCGCACGGTCACCAGGTTGTCTTCGACCCGCACCAGCACTTCCGGCGAGCTGCCGACCACATGGAAGTCGCCGAAATTGAAGAAGTACATGTACGGCGTCGGGTTGAAGCAACGCAGCGCCCGGTAAAGGTCGATGGGCGCGGCCTTGAAGTCGATGGACATGCGCTGGGACGGCACCACCTGCATGCAGTCGCCGGCCAGGATGTATTCCTTGATCCGGCCCACCGCACTTTCGTAGTCGTCACGGGTGTAGCTGGAGCGGAACTCGGGCTCGGCCGCCTGCGGCCCGCTCAAGTCCAGGCCGCGCCGCGGGGTGATCGGCTGGCGGAGGGTGTCCAGCAAACCTTGCAGGCGGGCCTGGCCCTGCTCGAACGCTTGTTCTTCGGCCGGATCGACCAGCACGATCGCGTGCATCTTGCCGGCCAGGTTGTCGAACACCACCACCGCGTCGGAGACCATCAGCAGGATATCCGGCACGCCAAGCGGATCGGGGTTCGGGCTGGCACCCAGGCGTTTTTCCACATAGCGCACGCAGTCGTAGCCGAAGTAACCGACCAGGCCACCATTGAAGCGCGGCAAGCCTGGGATGTCAGCGACCTTGTAACGGTCCTTGAACGCCTCGACGAAAGCCAGCGGGTCTTCGACGTCGTGGCTTTCGACCTCGACGCCATCCTGCAGGATGCTCACATGGTAGCCATGCACACGCATGACGGTGCGCGACGGCAAGCCGATCATCGAGTAGCGGCCCCACTTCTCGCCACCTTGCACGGACTCGAGCAGGTAGGAGTTGGGCTGGTCAGCCAGTTTCAGGTAGATCGACAGCGGCGTGTCGAAGTCAGCCAGGGTTTCGCAGGCCAGGGGGATGCGGTTGTAGCCGGCAGCGGCCAGGCGCAGGAATTCTTCGCGGGTCATGTGTAGCCTCGGGGCAAGCAGCAATGGGGTCGGGCAAACGGATGTACCGGCAGGCGCCGGCGGGCGGGAGTCAGGCGCGCCAGCGCCAGCGGGCCAGGGCCTTGATGACTTTCATCCAGAATTTGCCAGTAACCACCACGTCGTTGTCTCTGCTTTGCGGGGCTTGAAGGTCCGCCAACGTTATCCCAGTGTCGGTGACTAAGCAACCGGGCAGCAGCAGGCGCAGGTCGCTGAGCACCAGGCTGGGCGACTCCTCGTCGATGGGGCGGCCATGGTTGTAGCCATAGCTCAGGCCGACGCACTGCACCCCCGCGGCCTTGGCGGCCAGCACGTCGCTGCGTGAATCGCCGACGAACAGCGCCTGCTCGGCGCTGACGCCGGCCATTTTCATGACAAACAGCAGCGCCGCAGGGTCGGGCTTCTTCTGTGGCAGGGTGTCGCCGCCGATGATCCAGCGGAAGTAGCGCCCGATCTTCATCTGGTCGAGCAAAGGGGCAACGAAGCGCTCGGGCTTGTTGGTGATCAGCGCCATTTCCACACCCTGCTTGCGCAACCAGCGCAGGGTGTCGCGCACACCGGGGTAGACCACGGTGAGTTCATGATTGTCGGCATAGGCCTCCATGAACAGCGCCAGCGCGCGCTCGGCCAGTTCGTCGTCCACTGCGGCGTGGTCGATACCACCGGCCAGCGCCCGGCGCACCAGCACCTGGGCACCGTTACCGACCCAGTGGCGCACGGCCTCAAGGCCTGCAGGCGGTCGCCCGAGTTCGAGCAGCGTTTGGTCGACGGCTGCGGCCAGGTCGGGTACCGAATCGATCAGGGTGCCATCCAGATCGAACATCACCAGCCTGGGCAGTGTCCCCGGGAACAGCTGCTCGAAGCCGCTCATGCGCGTGCCAGCGCCATTTCAGCACGCATCTTGTCGATGACTTCCTTGTAGTCCGGGGCATTGAAGATCGCCGAGCCGGCGACGAAGGTGTCAGCACCGGCGGCGGTGATCTCGCGGATGTTGTTGACGTTCACGCCACCGTCGATCTCCAGGCGGATGTCACGACCGCTGGCGTCGATCAGGGCACGGGCTTCGCGCAGCTTGTCGAGGGTGCCGGGGATGAACTTCTGGCCGCCGAAACCCGGGTTGACGCTCATCAGCAGGACCATGTCGATCTTGTCCATCACGTACTTCAACGCATCCAGGCTGGTGGCCGGATTGAACACCAGGCCAGCCTTGCAGCCGCCGTCCTTGATCAGTTGCAGCGAGCGGTCGATGTGCTGCGAGGCTTCCGGGTGGAAGGTGATGTAGGTGGCGCCGGCCTCGATGAAGTCACCGATGATGCGGTCGACCGGGCTAACCATCAGGTGCACGTCGATGGGTGCGGTCACGCCGTACTTGCGCAGGGCGCTGCAGACCATCGGACCGATGGTCAGGTTGGGCACGTAGTGGTTGTCCATGACATCGAAGTGGACGATGTCGGCCCCGGCGGCCAGGACCTTGTCGACGTCCTCGCCCAGGCGGGCGAAGTCGGCGGACAGAATGGAGGGGGCAATAGCGTAGGGCTGCATGGCGCACCTGTTGGGCAGAATCACGGTGGCGCGCATTGTAACTCAGGGAAGCGAATCGGGGCTGATTGGTATCAACGCCGGCGCAGCAGATGGTCGAACGGATGGCGCGGGAGCGGGTTTGCCCCGCGATTGCGATCGCGAATTCGGTATGCCATCGCGGGGCAAGCCCGCTCCTACGTCACCCGCGCCGAAGATTCAACCTGGCTGCTGGGTCCTCAGTTTTTCACTGCGCCCACGCAGCCACTCCAGGGTCAGCAGCAGGATCACCGAGAAGGCGATCAACAAGGTGGCCGCCGCCGCGATGGTCGGGCTCAGGTTCTCGCGGATGCCGCTGAACATCTGCCGTGGCAGGGTCGCCTGCTCGGGCCCGGCAAGGAACAGGGTCACCACCACCTCATCGAACGACGTGGCGAAGGCGAACAGCGCACCGGAGATCACCCCAGGGGCGATCAACGGCAAGGTCACCCGACGGAAGGCCAGTAGAGGCGAGGCCCCAAGGCTCGCCGCCGCGCGCACCAGGTTGTAGTTGAACCCCTGCAGCGTGGCCGACACGGTAATGATCACGAACGGCACACCCAGCACCGCATGCACCAGGATCAGCGAGGTGAAGCTGTTACCCATGCCCAACGGCGCGAAGAACAGGTAGCTGGCCACACCGATGATCACCACCGGCACCACCATCGGCGAGATCACCAGCGCCATCACCAGCGACTTGCCGGGGAAGTCGCCACGGGTCAGGCCGATGGCCGCCAGGGTGCCGAACACCATGGCCAGCAGCGTGGCTGCCGGGGCCACGATGATGCTGTTCTTCAGGGCGCGCATCCATTCGGCGGAGGCGAAGAAGTCCTGGTACCAGTGCAACGAAAAGCCTTGCAGGGGATAGACCAGGAAGCTTCCGCTGTTGAACGACAGCGGGATGATCACCAGCACCGGCAACACCAGGAACAGCAGGATCAGGCCGCACAGGATGCGCAGGCTGTAGAACCACACCCGCTCCACGGGCGACATGTAAGGGCTCAGCATGACAAGGCTCCTCAGCTCAGGCGCAGGCGGCTGGCGCCGACCAGCCAGCTATAGATCAGGTACAGCAGCACGGTGGCCAGCAGCAACAACCCGCCCAGGGCGGTGGCCATGCCCCAGTTGATGCTGGTGTTGGTGTAGAAGGCGACGAAGTAGCTGACCATCTGGTCGTTCGGGCTGCCCAGCAGCGCCGGGGTGATGTAGTAGCCGATGGCCAGGATGAACACCAGCAGGCAGCCGGCGCCGACACCGGCGTAGGTCTGCGGGAAGTACACCCGCCAGAAACTGGCGAACGGATGGCAGCCGAGGGAGATCGCCGCCCGCATGTAGCTGGGCGAGATGCCTTTCATCACGCTGTACAGCGGCAGGATCATGAACGGCAGCAGGATGTGCACCATGGAGATGTACACGCCGGTACGGTTGAACACCAGTTCCAGCGGCTGGTCGATGATGCCCACGGCCATCAGCGCACTGTTGATCAGCCCGCCTGACTGCAACAGCACGATCCATGCAGCCACCCGCACCAGGATGGAGGTCCAGAACGGCAGCAGCACCAGGATCATCAGCAGGTTGCTCTGCCGGGTCGGCAGGTTGGCCAGCAGGTAAGCCAGGGGATACGCCAGCACCAGGCAGATCACGGTGATCACCACCCCCATCCACAGGGTGCGAGCGAAGATGTCCAGGTAGATGGCCTGATCGGGGGTGGCCTTGGCCAATTCGCCCAGGTCGTCGATACGGTGGTCCAGCGCGGCCAGCAGGTAGAACGGCGTGACACTGCTGGTGTTGCGACGGATCGCCTGCCAGTAGGCAGGATCGCCCCAGCGCTCGTCGAGCGTCTGCAAGGCTTCTTTATAGGAGGCAGGCTCGGCCTTGAACGGCAGCGCCCGCGCGGTCTTGGCCAGCAGGCTGCGGTAGCCGGCCAGCTCCATGTTAAGGCGCTTGGAAAGGTCACCCAGGGTCTGGTTCTTGCGAGACTCGGCCAGGTCCTGACTCAGGGCCTTGTAGACCTCCTCGCCCGGCAGGCTCTTGCCATCCCACTGCGCGACTGCCTCGACGGTGCGCGGAAGGCCGGCGACAACCTCGGGGTTGCCGACGCTCTTGTACAACAGTGCCGCGATCGGCACCAGGAACACCAGCAGGAGGAACAGCGCCAGCGGCGCGATCAACGCCTGGGCCTTCCAGCGGTTGACCCGCTCGGCATGCTTGAGGCGCTGCTTGAGGCTTTTACCCGCGCCTTCGTTGAGGGGCACTGCAATGGCCATGGCGAACTCCGCGATACAGGCTGAAATTGGGGCTGCTGCGCAGCCCATCGCCGGCAAGCCGGCTCCCACAAGTACTGCACAGGTTTTATGGGAGCCGGCTTACCGGCGATGAAGGCTCCAGATGGTTTACTTCTTCGCCGCCCAGGCGTTGAAGCGTTGCTCCAGCTGTTCGCTGTTGTCGGCCCAGAAGGCCACGTCGATCTGCACCTGGTTGGCGATGTTCTCAGGGGTGGTCGGCATGTCCTTCTTCACCGCGTCGGCCAGCAGCGGGACGGCCTTGGAGTTGGCCGGGCCGTAGGCAATGTTCTCGGAGTAAGTCTTCTGCTGCTCGGGCTGGACGGTGTAGGCAATGAATTTCTTCGCCTCCTCCGCATCCTTGGCGCCTTTCGGGATGGCCCAGGCATCGAAGTCGTAGATGCCGCCGTTCCACACCACCTTGAGGTTGCTTTCCTTCTGCACCGCGGCGATACGACCGTTGTATGCCGAGCTCATGACCACGTCACCCGAGGCCAGGTACTGCGGCGGCTGGGCACCGGCTTCCCACCACTGGATGCTCGGCTTGAGTTCGTCGAGCTTCTTGAAGGCGCGGTCCTGGCCTTCCTTGGTGGCCAGCACCTTGTACACCTCTTTGGGTGCGACGCCGTCAGCCATCAGGGCGAATTCGAGGGTGTACTTGGCGCCCTTGCGCAGGCCGCGCTTGCCCGGGAATTTCTTGGTGTCCCAGAAATCGGCCCAACTGGCAGGCGCGCTCTTGAGTTTGTCGGCGTTGTAGGCCAGCACCGTGGACCAGACGAAGAAGCCCACGCCGCACGGCTGAATGGCCCCGGGCACGAAGTCGCCTTCATTACCGAACAGTGCGGGGTCAAGCTCTTCGAACATGCCTTCATCGCAACCCCGGGCCAACTCCGGCGACTCCACCTCGACCAGGTTCCAGCTGACGCTCTTGGTGTCGACCATGGCTTTGACCTTGGCCATCTCGCCGTTGTACTCCCCGGCGACAATCTTGCCCTTGCCCGCCTTTTCCCAAGGCTCGTAGAACGCCTTGGTCTGGGCCGCCTTGTTGGCGCCGCCGAAGGAAATCACGGTCAGGTCGGCCGCCATGGCCTGGCCGGCGGCGAACAGGCCAAGGGCCAGGGCGGTCAGTTTCAACTGCTTGCGCATTATTATTCTCTCCACAGTTCAGGGTTGGTGAAGCAAACCATCAATGGGCCTCGGCAATCGGATCGAGCGCGCGGGCGTGCTCCACCTCCCAGCCCAGCGGTACCACGTCGCCCACAGCCAGGGCCGGGTCGAGCTCGGCGATCGGCTGCTTGACGAAGAAATCGGCCTTGCCACAGACCTCCAGGCGTACCCGCACGTGGTCACCTAGGTAGATGAACTCGGCGACACGACCGGAGAAGCGGTTGACGCAGTTCTCGCTGTGGCCGTTCAAGCGTACCCGCTCGGGGCGGATCGACAGGGTCACCGGGTCACCGGCCTGGCCGACATTCACCGCCAGCGCATCGACCCGCTCGCCACGGGCCAGTTGCACCTGGCAACGATTACCGTCACTGGCCAGCAGGGTGCCGTTGATGCGGTTGTTCTCACCGATGAAGTTGGCGACGAAGGTGTTGCAAGGCTCTTCGTAAAGGGTGCGCGGGTCGGCGATCTGCTGGATCTCGCCCTGATGGAACACCGCCACCCGGTCGGACATGGTCAGCGCTTCGCCCTGGTCGTGGGTCACGTAGACCACGGTCACGCCCAGGCGCTGGTGGATGTGCTTGATCTCCATCTGCATGTGTTCACGCAGCTGTTTGTCGAGGGCGCCAAGCGGCTCGTCCATCAGCACCAGTTGCGGCTCGAACACCAGGGCGCGTGCCAGCGCCACGCGCTGCTGCTGGCCACCGGAAAGCTGGCCGGGATAGCGTTTGGCGAAGGCATCAAGCTGAACCATGCCGAGCACGCGCTTGACCCGCTCGCTGACGTCTGTCTTGCTGAGGTTGCGCACGGTCAGCGGGAAGGCCAGGTTCTCGGCCACGGTCATGTGCGGGAACAGTGCGTAGTTCTGGAACACCATGCCGATATCGCGCTTGTGCGGCGGCACATTGTTGATCGAGCGCCCGGCCAGCTGGATCTCACCGGCGGTGGGGGTCTCGAAACCTGCCAGCATCATCAGGCTGGTTGTCTTGCCCGAACCGGAAGGGCCGAGCAGGGTCAGGAACTCGCCCTTGCGGATGTCCAGGTTGAGGTCCTTGACGATCAGCGATTCGCCGTCGTAGCTCTTCTGCACACCTCGGAAGCTGACCAGCGTCTCGTTCGAATTCGCCTCGCTCATGCCCTGCACCTTCTTGTTGGAATGACTGCGTAGGCAAAAGCGTAGAAGACGCGTAAAGCCCCGGAAATCGGGGGCGCTGAGAGAATGCCATCATCCGGATGGAAGACTTGTTGTAGGGATCGCCCTACAAGGATGGCGTTTTCAGGTAACTCGAGCTTTGCAGAAGCGGCTTTAGCCGCTCCTGCGGTGAGATCGCGTAAAAGCCATTGTCGTAACCAGAACACTCACACTAACTTGTGCTCCATGGCGTATTTCACCAGCTCCGCCAGCGAGTTGACCTTGAGCTTCTGCATCAGCCGCGCCTTGTGGGTGCTGATGGTCTTGCTCGACAGCGCCAGTTGCAGGGCGATGTCGTTGACGTTGGCGCCTTGGGCCAGGCGCTCGAACACCGAGAACTCACGCTCGGACAGCAGGGTGTGCAGCGGCCGGGTTTCGGTCAGGCCCACCTCGAATACCATGCGGTCGGCCAGGGCCGGGTCGATGTAGCGCCCTCCCCCCGCCACTCGACGGATGGCCGTGAGCAACAGCGCCGGATCGCTGTCCTTGGTCGCATAGCCCGCCGCTCCGGCCTTGAGCGCCCGCGCCGCCATCTGCGCCTCGTCATGCATCGACAGCATCAGGATCGCCGGCGGGTTGTTCAGCGCGCGGATCCGCGGGATCGCTTCCAGGCCATTCACCCCAGGCATGGAGATATCCAGCAGCACCACCTCGCAGGGCGTGTGGCGCAGGGTCTCCAGCAACTGCTCGCCATTGCCCGCCTCGCCCGCCACCTGCATGTCCTTGGCCAGGCCGATCAATTGCTTGATGCCTTCCCGGACGATGGTGTGGTCTTCCGCCACCAGCACTCGAATCACGATTGTTTCTCCTGCTTCAAAGGAATCGCCACGCTCAGGCTGGTGCCCTCGCCCGGCTCGCTGTCCAGGCTCATGCTGCCACCGTGCATCAGCACCCGCTCACGCACACCCACCAGGCCGAACGAAGTCGGCCGCGCCGCCTCCATGGCAAACCCCACGCCGTCGTCGATCACGGTCATGCGCAACTGCCCGGCCTCGTGAACCAGCTCGATCTGCACCGTGTGCGCCTGGGCATGGCGCATGACGTTGGTCAGCGCCTCCTGCAAGATACGGAACAGGCCGATGGCCTTGGCATCGCTCAAGGGTGGCAGATTGTCCGGTACCTGCACCAGGCAGGGGATCTGCGTGCGAGCCTCGAAACGCCGCGCCTGCCACTCGATGGCCGAGGCGATGCCGGCGTCGAGGATAGGCGGGCGCAGGGCCGTAGCCACGTCGCGTACCAGCTGGAACAGCTGGGCGATCAGGCGCTTCATGCTGGCCAGGCGCTCGTTGAGGGCGGGATCCAGTTCGGCGAAGGCAAGCTCGCACATCGACACCTCAAGCTTGAGCACCGTGAGCATCTGCCCCAGTTCGTCGTGGACTTCGCGGGCAATCCGCGCCTTCTCCTCTTCGCGCACGCTTTCCAGGTGCGCCGACAACTCGCGCAATTGCTCCTGGGACCCGGCCAGCGCCAGCTCGGCCTGCTTGCCCTGGGTGATGTCCCAGACCACGCCATCCCACACCATGCGCCCATCGGCCAGGCGGCGAGTGGTCGCCTTGATGTCGGCCCAGCGCTGCTCGCCCTGGCGGGTGAGGATACGCCCCTGCCAGGACCAGTCCCGGTCGCTGGCCAAGGCCAGGTCCTGGACCCGATGGTAGTCGGCGCGATCCTCCGGGTGGACCAGGTTGCGCAGCCCCATCTGCGGGTGCTGGATCGCCGCCGGGGTGTAGCCGACCAGCGCCTCGCTGCCTTCGCTGATGTAGGGAAATTCCGGGTCGCCTTCGGCCGGATCGCGCTCCAGGCGGAACACCAGCCCCGGCACGTTGCCAGCGATCCCCTTGAGCCGCGCCTCGCTTTCGCGCAACGCGGCCAGGTCGCGCCGGCGCTCGGTGACGTCGGCGAGGAACACCACCAGGTACTCGGCATCGCGAAAACGCAGGAACGACAGCGACAACTCGACCGGGAACAGGCTGCCATCGGCGCGCCGACACTGGCTTTCGAACTGCTGTTCGCCGCCATCTCCGGTACGGGCACGCTTCCACAGTTCCAGCCAGCGATCCATCTTCAGGTTCGGCTCGATAACGACCAGTGGCAGCTCCAGCAACGCCCCCTCGGCAAAGCCCAGCATGCGCTCGGCGGCATGGTTGGCGTAGCGCACATGGCTGTCCCAGTTGACCCAGAGGATGCCCACCGTGCTCTGGTCGATGGAAAACTGACTCAGACGCAAAGCCTCCTCACGCACCTGGCGCTCGACCAGGCTCTCCCGGGCCGCCAGCAACCCACGCTCCAGGCCGCGCTGCTGACGACGCTGCCAAGCCAGGGTGGCCAAGGCGCACAGCAGCAGCAGGCCGAACAGCAAGGCCAGGTTCTGCCAGAACCCGGCGGATTCGGAGAACCGTGGATACCTGGGCTGCAACCAGCGCTGGTGCATCTGCTCCAGAGTCTTGGCCGGCAGGACCTGCAAGGCACGCTCAAGAATATCGGCCAGCATTGGCCAATCGCGCCGTGAGCCGACCCGCAGCAGTTGCGGCAGACCGATATCACCCACCACCGCGAGGTCGGCGAACTCGCCTTCGCGCGACAGCCGGCTGAGCTGCGCCTCGTCCAGCACGGCGAAGCTGGCCTGCCCGCCCAACACCAACTGCAGGGCCTCGCGCTCGTCGGGTACACCCTGCAGGTTCAGATTGCCGTAGTTGCCGCGCAGGTAATCCGCCAAGGTACCGGGCATGCGTACCGCCACGCGGTCATTGGCGTTCAGTTTTTCCAGTTCCACGGCTACCGCGCCGCTGCGCATCCCCACCACCAGCTGCGGCACACGCATGTAAGGGTCACTGAACAGCCACAGCCGCAGGCTGGTCGGCGTTTGCATAAGGCCTGGGGCGAAATCGATCTCGCCCGCCTGCAAGGCATGCTCAAGGGCGGCCTGATCGGCAAAGCCGCGCCAGGTCAAATCCAGGCCCAACGCCTGGGACAGGGCGCCGACCAGTTCGACGTTGGCCCCGTAGAATTGCTGCAGGCGGCGGTCGAACTGGGCATAGGGCGCCTGCAGTACCAGGCCGACGCGCAAGCCGCGGTGTTCGTCCAACCATTGCTGCTGGGCTGGATCCAGTACCACTGCGGGCGGCGCCGGCGGCTTGGCCAGGGCGATCAAGGGTAGACACAACCAGCCGATAACCCACAGGCAACGCACTCGCTTCATCTCTACGCTCGTCTTGGCAATGACGGCCACCTGGCGTGGCCGTCGCGGGCAAATACCATTAGGCTGCCAGTATGATTCTGGCCTTGGATTGATCGATGTTCACACTTTATCGCACGACGCTGGCAATGTTCTGCCTGGCTTCGGCCCTGCCGTTCGCGGCTCAGGCCGACGACGCCGAGAAACCCGAAGCGCCCGTCGAGGCGGCCGCCTCCGCCCCCGCTCCGCGCCCACCGCTGCTCGAGCGTAGCCAGGACGATGCACTGGCCCTCGAGCGCCAGGTACCCAAGGCAGAACAACAGACCTTGCAGGCCAATGGTGAAAACTTCCTGGCGCTGTGGAAGCCGGCCAACGACAGCGACCCGCAAGGCGCGGTGATCATTGTCCCTGGCGCGGGCGAAAGCGCCGACTGGCCGACCACCGTTGGCCCGCTGCGCCGTGGTTTCCCCGATGTCGGCTGGGGCACCTTGAGCCTGAGCATGCCCGACCTGCTGGCCGAGCGCCCGCAGGCGCGGGTCGAGGCCAAGCCTGCAGTCGAACCGAAAAAAGAGGACGGCGAGTCGGCTCCGGCCAAGGACACGCCTGCCGATGCCAACGCCAACGTCGCCCAGGCGACCGCGCCGGAAGCGGATACCGCCGAGAGCACCGACGCGGTCGAAGCCGACGAACACACCAGCGAGGAGGACGCCGAGCGTATCTTCGCCCGCCTCGACGCCGCCGTGGCCTATGCCCAGCAGCAGAAGGCGCGCAGCATCGTGCTGCTGGGCAGCGGCAGTGGCGCATACTGGGCCGCGCGCTATCTCAGCGAGAAGCAGCCGCCTCAAGTGCAGAAACTGGTGATGGTCGCCGCGCAGACACCGGCGCGGGTCGAGCATGACCTGCTGAGCCTGACGCCGACCCTCAAGGTGCCGACCGCCGACCTCTACTACGCCACCCGCACAGCCGATCGGCTCGCGGCCCAGCAGCGCCTGCAAGCTAGCAAGCGGCAGAAGAGCAGCCTGTACCGACAGCTTTCGCTGATGGCCGTGCCTGGCAACAAATCGGCGGAGCAGGAACAACTGTTGCGTCGGGTACGCGGCTGGCTGACGCCGAAGGCAGAGTAAGAGTGACCGCGCCTGCCTACTCCGGCAGGCGCGACCTTGCCCACAATGGCGTTACAAGCCCCGCCGCTTGCGGATCATGGCATAGGCCTGATGCAGCTCGCGGGTAAGCTCGGTCGCCTCGCGCACCTTCGCTTCGCTGGCGCCACTGCCCACCAGCTTGTCCGGATGATGCCGGCTGAGCAATCGCCGATAGGCCTGCTTGACCCGGTCGGCCTCGGTGTCCGGCTCCACCCCCAGCAACCTCAGCGCCGCCGCATAGGTCATGACGCCACCTTCTATCGACGACCGGCGAGGCTCATACTCCAGCGACAAGGCCTGCACCTGGTTGCGACTGAGCCCCAGTTGCTGGCCCCAGCCCAGCAACAGGTCGCGTTCCTGCCGCCCGGCCTTGCCGTCGGCCCAGACCATGCGCCAGCAGGCGCGCAAGGTACCTTCGGCGCCGTGGGGCTGCACCCTGATACGGCGCAGGTAGTGCCCCAGGCGCTCCTTGCCCGACTTCCCGCGGTTGAACGCGGCAATCGCTCGCATCCGAGCAGGTTCCGCCAGGTCCAGACGGGACATCTCCTGTCGCGCCTGCTGGATGTGACCCTCGACAACCCTGCCATCACTCTTGGCCAAGCGGCCGAGCAACACAAACAACAACTCTTCGTCACGCAGCGCCGGGCGCCCGCCCAGGCGCTCGCGCACGTCTTCCCAACCCTGCAGCCGCAGGCGCCGATCCATGGCCTGGCCCAGCAGCGCCCCCAGCAACGCGCCGGGGATGCTGGCCACGGCGAAACCGGCACCGGCACCAATCACTGTGCTCGGCCACCACATATCAGGCACGCTCCCCGATCAGGCGCTCGACATCGGCCAGACGCTCGAGGGTGCCGACATCGATCCAGTGGCCACGGTAGTGCTCACCACTCACTCGACCGTCGGCCATGGCCTTGCGCAACAACGGGGCCAGTTTGAATGCGCCGGGCTGGCAACCTGCGAACAGCGCCGGGTCCAGTACAGAGATACCACTGAAAGTCAGCGTTCCCGGGGCGTCATCGCCATCGCTCACCTGCCCGTCCGCCAGGCGGAAGTCGCCCCGGCCGTGGTGGCCGGGGTTGTCCACCAGCACCAGATGCGCCAGGCCGTGCAACGGCGCATTCAGGCCGGCGAAGTCGTAGTCGGTCCAGACATCGCCATTGACCAGGATGAACGGCGCATCACCCAGCAACGGCAGCGCCTTGAAGATCCCGCCACCGGTCTCCAGCGGTTCGCCCTCCGGCGAATAGCTGATCACCAGGCCGAAGCGGCTGCCATCGCCCAGGTGATCCTCGATCTGCTGGCCAAGCCAGGCGTGGTTGATGACCACCTCGCCAATACCGGCACGGGCCAGCGCCTCGAGGTGATACTCGATCAACGGCTTGCCGGCGGCTCGCACCAGCGGCTTGGGCGTGTGCAGGGTCAGCGGGCGCATGCGCTCGCCCTTGCCTGCCGCCAGGATCATCGCCTTCATGAACGCGCCCCGGCCTGGAGTTCGGCAATCAGCTGGCCCAGCTCGGCCAGCTCAGGCCGGCGGCTGATCACCTCATCTATATAGGCAAAGAAACGCGGCACGTCGGCCAGGTAGCGTGGCTTGCCGTCGCGGTGGCAGATGCGCGCGAAGATACCGATCACCTTGAGGTGGCGCTGCACCCCCATCAGGTCGCTGGCACGCTGGAAGGCTTCGAAGTCTGCCTGTACCGGAATCCCGGCGGCCTGCGCCTTGCGCCAGTAATCACGCAACCAGCCCTCGATGCGGGCCTGGGGCCAGCTGAGGAAAGCGTCCTTGAACAGGCAGGTGATGTCGTAGGTGACCGGGCCATAGACCGCATCCTGGAAATCCAGCACGCCTGGATTTTGCGCACTGTGCATCAGGTTGCGCGGCATGTAGTCGCGGTGCACCAGTACCTTGGGCTGGGCCAGGGCACTGTCGATCAGCAGCTGGCTGACCCGCTGCCAAATGGCCTGTTGCGCGTCGCTGAAGCTCAGGCCAAGCGCGCGGCCCACGTACCACTCGGGGAACAGCTCGACCTCACGGCGCAGCAGGGCGACATCGTAGCTGGGCAGTGCCGCGTCCATCGGCAAGCGCTGGAACGCCAGCAGCGCATCGATGGCGTCGGCGAACAGGGCATCGGCATTGCCCTGATCAATGATGTCCAGGTATGTCTGGCGGCCGAGATCCCCCAGCAGCAGGAAACCGCGCTCCAAGTCCTGGGCATGGATGACCGGCACGTTCACGCCGGCCGTGGCCAGCAAATGGTCGATGTCGACGAACGGGCGGCAGTTCTCCTGGGGCGGCGGCGCATCCATGATCACGAAGCTGTGCCCGGCGCCCTCCCAGCGGAAGTAGCGGCGGAAACTCGCATCGCTGCTGGCGGCGGTCAGGCTGCCGGCGGGCACTTCGCCCCAGGCATTGGTACGGAAGAGGTTCTCCAGTTGCCCGGCAAGCCAGGCGGTCAGTTGTTGCAGGCGTACATCGTGATCGGGCATTACAAGGGTTCTCCGACGGCCCTAGCCGTCAAGCGGGTCATGCTTTATTATCCAGCATCTTTTTCAGACCATCGAGAGGCGTGCGGCCCCCACACGCGGGCAGATGGCACGCAGGAAGCCCGGACTAATAAGATGGCATTGAAATCCCCCGCGTTTCGTAGAAAGTTTCCGTTGCTCGTGACTGGCGGTTTGCTGGCCCTGCAACCCCTGGCCACGTCGTACGTGGTAGCGGCCGAGCAGTTCGACTGCCAAGTGTCCGCTTCCGGTGGCTGGGACTGCAAGCCCAAGACCGCTGCCAACTTGCCTCCGCGCCCGGTACACCCGGGCGCTGCCGCGGCCAGCACGGGTGCCGAGGCATCCGGCGAAGTCGCCGCGACCGAGGCCGACAAGCCGATGCTGGTCACCGAGGCCAAGGGCCGCGGCCTGAAGTCGCGCAGCGAAGACTACAGCCATCTGGACTGGGTCCCGCGCGAGAAGCTCACTGCCGCGCAGCTGGCCGAGACCGGCCCGTACTGCGGCGGCGCCTACATCGAGCCGACCCGCCCGGGCATGAACGACTCCACGCCCAAGGACGAGTCGCCGACCTACATCAACGCCAAGGTCTCCAAGTACCAGCAGGAGCAGCAGATCGCCACCCTCGCCGGTGACGTGGTCATGCGCCAGGGCAGCATGCAGGCCGAAGCCGACGAAGCCAACCTGTACCAGGCCGAAAACCGCGGCGAGCTCAAGGGCAACGTCAAGATCCGCGACAACGGCTCGCTGGTGGTCGGCGACGAAGCGCAGATCCAGCTCGATACCGGCGAGGCCCGGGTCGACAACGCCGAATACGTGATGCACAAGTCGCACATCCGCGGCAACGCGCTGTACGCCAAGCGTGCGGAAAACGCCATCATCCGCCTCAAGGACGGTACCTATACCACCTGTGAGCCGGGCAGCAACGCGTGGCAACTCAAGGGCAACAACATCACCCTGAACCCGGCCACCGGCTTCGGCACCGCGACCAACGTGACGCTGCGGGTCAAGGATTTCCCGGTGTTCTACACACCGTACATCTACTTCCCGATCGACGACCGTCGCCAGTCCGGCTTCCTGCCGCCGTCGTTCAGCTCCAGCAGCGACACCGGCTTCATGCTGGTCACGCCGTATTACTTCAACCTGGCACCGAACTACGATGCCACGTTGTACCCGCGCTACATGACCAAGCGCGGCATGTTGATGGAAGGCGAGTTCCGCTACCTGACCAAGTCCAGCGAAGGGCAGTTCGGTGGCGCGTTCCTGAACGATCAGGACGATGACCGCAAGAAGCAGACGGACTACAAGAAAGACCGCTGGATGGTCAACTGGCAGCACAAGGGCGGCCTCGACGAGCGCCTGATGACCGAGGTGGACTACACCGACATCAGTGACCCGTTCTATTTCCAGGACTTGGAATCTGACCAGATCGGCATCAAGACCCAAGACATCGTCAACCAGCAGGGCGCGCTGACCTACCGGGGTGACAGTTATACCGCACGTCTGAACGTGCATGCCTACGAGATGGCGACCATTTCGCAGACCACTCCATACGACCGACTGCCGCAGATCACTTTCAACGGCATGCTGCCCTACCATCCGGGTGGCTTCGACCTGACCTACGACAGCGAAGCGGTACGCTTCGATCGTGACTTGAAGGACGACTTCGTTCTTGACAAGGACGGCAAACCCGACGCGTCTGCCGGTCGTGCAGGTCGTCGCCTGGACGAGAACATCTTCGGTGTTGCTCGCTCCAATGGCACTCGCCTGAATCTTGCACCGGCGATCAGCCTGCCCATGCAGGCAAGCTATGGTTTCATCACCCCGAAACTGAAATACGTCTACACCCATTACGATCTGGATCTGGACAGCAAGGGCAAACAGGACCTGATCGACAATCCAGGCCGGACTGAACTCTACGGCGACTTCAAGAGCAACCAGAATCGCGACATTCCGGTCTTCAGTGTCGACAGTGGCCTGTATTTCGATCGCAACACCCAGCTGTTCGGTACCAACTACCGCCAGACCCTGGAACCACGCCTGTTCTACCTTTATGTGCCGTACAAAGACCAGACCGATATCCCGCTCTTCGACACCGGCGAGAACACGTTCAACTACTCTTCGCTTTTCCGCGACAACCGTTTCGTTGGCACCGACCGTATTGGCGACGAGAACAAGCTGTCGCTGGGCGTAACCAACCGCTGGATCGAAGACAACGGCTTCCAACGCCAGCGCTTCAGCATCGGCCAGGCGTTCTACTTCAAGGATCGCAAGGTCCAACTGCCAGGGATCGACTACCGTACCCGAGTGGACAGCAAGTCGGATGTGTCGCCGTACGCGCTTGAATACGAATACGCTTTCAACCGCGACTGGCGCTTCAATTCGGCCTACAACTGGGACCCGGACACCCACAGCCCTCGCTCAGGCAGCGCGATGTTCCACTACCAGCCCGAGGACAACCCGAACAAGGTCGTCAATCTCGGCTATCGCTACCGAAACGACCTGATCACCTACGACTCGCAGACCGGTAACTGGAAGGTCGGCGGTGGTGACTACGGTACGCCGGGCACGCCGGGTTACATCAAGGACTACTACAAGATCCAGCAGCACGACTTCTCGGTCATCTGGCCGATCGTGCCGCAATGGAGCGTCATTGCCCGCTGGCAGCATGACTACAACCGTAACCGCACACTGGAAGCGATGGGCGGCTTCGAGTACGACAACTGCTGCTGGAAACTGCGCCTGATCAGTCGCTACTGGATGGACTACGACGACTTCAGCCAGGCCCTACCTGAAAACGAAAAGGGCGACCACGGCATCTTCCTGCAGATCGTGCTCAAAGGGCTCGGTGGTGTAGTCGGCAACAAGGTCGAATCGTTCCTGGACCAAGGCATTCAAGGTTACCGTACCCGTGAAGAGCAAGCTTATTGATCGTCTGCGCCCGCTGATGCTGGGCGCCGCATTGTTGAGTGGCGCGGTGCATGCCGCGGTACAACCCATCGACCGCATCGTGGCCACCGTCGACAACGACGTGGTCATGCAGAGCCAACTGGACCAGCGCGTTCGCGAAGTGCAGCAGACCATCGCCAAACGTGGCGGCGGCGTGCCGCCCACCAGCGCACTGGAACAGCAAGTGCTGGAACGCCTGATCGTCGAGAACCTGCAACTGCAGATCGGCGAGCGCTCAGGCATCCGCATCACCGACGAAGAACTGAACCAGGCCGTCGGTACCATTGCCCAGCGCAATGGCATGTCGCTGGAACAGTTCCGTGCAGCCCTGGCCCATGATGGCCTGTCGTACGATGACGCCCGCGAGCAGATCAAGCGCGAGATGATCATCAGCCGTGTGCGCCAGCGCCGCGTGGCCGAGCGCATTCAGGTGTCCGAGCAAGAAGTGAAGAACTTCCTCAACTCGGACCTGGGCAAGATGCAATTGTCAGAAGAATACCGCCTGGCCAACATTCTCATCCCGACCCCGGAAGGTGCCAACTCGGAGGCAATCCAGGCTGCAGCGCGTCAGGTAGGTGATGTCTACCAGCAACTCCGTCAAGGCGCGGACTTCGGCCAGATGGCCATCGCCCGCTCGCGCAGTGAAAATGCCCTGGAAGGCGGCGAAATGGGCTGGCGCCAGGCAGGCCAACTGCCTCCAGACTTCGCCAAGATGCTCAGCGGCATGGCGGTCGGCGATATCACCCAGCCAATCCGCATCCCCACCGGTTTCATCATCCTCAAGCTGGAAGAGAAGCGCGGCGGGAGCCAAAGCGTGCTGCGCGACGAAGTGCATGTTCGCCACATCCTGATCAAACCGAGCGAAATCCGCAGCGAAGCCGCCACCGAGCAACTGGCCGAGCGCCTGTACGACCGCATCCAGAACGGTGAAAACTTCGCCGATTTGGCGAAGAGCTTCTCGGAAGACCCGGGCTCGGCACTCAACGGCGGCGATCTCAACTGGGTCGACCCGAACAGCCTGGTACCTGAGTTCCGCGAGCAGATGGCCAATGCCGAGCAAGGCGTGGTGACCAAGCCGTTCAAGACCCAGTACGGCTGGCATGTGCTGGAAGTGCTTGGCCGCCGCGCCACCGACAGCACCGAACAGGCTCGCGAGCAGCAGGCCATGAACGTCCTGCGCAACCGCAAGTATGACGAAGAGCTGCAGAACTGGCTGCGCCAGATCCGCGACGAAGCCTACGTTGAAATCAAGCTGCCTGGCGCCGACCAGGCCGCCCAGTGAAACCCCTGCGCTTCGCCGTCACCCCCGGCGAGCCTGCCGGCATCGGTCCCGACCTGTGCCTGCTGCTCGCCACCGAGGTACAGCCCTACCCCCTGATCGCCATCACCAGCCGTGACCTGCTCGCCGAGCGGGCCACGCAGCTGGGCCTGGACGTCAAGCTGATCACGGTTGTGCCGACCGCCTGGCCGGAGCAACCGGCTGCCGCCGGCAGCCTGTATATCTGGGATACCCCCCTGGCCCGCCCGGTGACAGCCGGGCAGCTGGACAAGGCCAACGCCGCATTCGTCCTGGAAACCCTGACCCGTGCCGGGCAAGGCTGCCTGGACGGGCACTTCGCCGGGATGATCACCGCGCCGGTGCACAAGGGCGTGATCAACGAAAGCGGTATCGCCTTTTCCGGGCATACCGAGTTCCTCGCCGACCTCACCCACACCACGCAAGTGGTGATGATGCTGGCCACCCACGGGCTGCGTGTGGCACTGGTGACCACCCACCTGCCACTGCGGGACATTGCCGAGGCCATTACTGGCGAGCGCCTGGAGCGCGTCACCCGCATCCTGCATGCGGACATGCGCGACAAGTTCGGCATCGCCAACCCACGCATCCTGGTCTGCGGGCTCAACCCGCATGCCGGAGAAGGCGGCCACCTGGGCCGCGAAGAAATCGACATCATCGAGCCGGCGCTGCAACGCCTGCGTGCCGAAGGCATGGACCTGCGCGGCCCACTGCCGGCCGATACCCTGTTTACCCCCAAATATCTGGAGCACTGCGACGCGGTGCTGGCGATGTACCACGACCAAGGCCTGCCCGTGCTCAAGTACAAGGGCTTCGGCGCCGCGGTCAACGTGACGCTGGGCCTGCCGATCATCCGCACATCGGTCGACCACGGCACAGCCCTGGACCTGGCCGGCACCGGCCGGATCGACACCGGCAGCCTGCGCGTCGCCCTGCAAACCGCCTACCAGATGGCCGAGAACCGACCATGACCGAGCAATACCAACACCGGGCGCGCAAGCGCTTCGGCCAGAACTTCCTGCATGACGCCGGAATCATCGACCGTATCCTGCGGGCGATCAACGCCAAGGCCGGCGAACACTTGCTGGAGATCGGCCCGGGCCAGGGCGCCCTGACCGAGGGCCTGCTGGGCAGCGGCGCTCAGCTGGACGTGGTCGAGCTGGACAAAGACCTGGTGCCGATCCTGCAACACAAGTTCGCCGGGCGCGACAACTTCCGCCTGCACCAGGGTGACGCCCTGAAGTTCGACTTCAATCAGCTGGGTGTGCCGGAGCGCAGCCTCAAGGTGGTGGGCAACCTGCCCTACAACATCTCCACGCCACTGATCTTCCATCTCCTGGCCCACGCCAACCTGATCCGCGACATGCATTTCATGCTGCAGAAGGAAGTGGTCGAACGCATGGCTGCGGGCCCTGGCGGCGGCGACTGGGGCCGTCTGTCGATCATGGTGCAGTACCACTGCCGCGTGGAGCACCTGTTCAACGTCGGCCCGGGTGCCTTCAACCCGCCACCAAAGGTGGACTCGGCAATCGTGCGCCTGGTGCCCCACGAAGTGCTGCCCTTCCCGGCCAAGAACCCCAAGCTGCTGGAGCACGTGGTGCGCGAAGCCTTCAACCAGCGCCGTAAGACCCTGCGCAACACGCTCAAGGGCGTGCTCGACAGCCAGGCCATCGAGGCCGCTGGCGTCGACGGCAGCTTGCGCCCCGAGCAGCTCGACCTCGCCGCCTTCGTGCGCCTGGCCGACAAGCTGGCCGAATAGCAGGCCTGACCGAGCCTGCGCAGGACAAGCCCGTCCCACCCTGGGGGTGGGCTTGCCCCGCGCTCAGGCATGACTGGCCTCCACCCCCGCCAATGGCCTAGACTGCGTTATTGCGTCAGTTCGCCCAAGGCCCTTGCATGTCCGACCCCCGCTACCAGATCGACGTCAGCGTCGTGACCCGCTATCTCAAAGAACAATCCGACCCCGAAAGCAGCCGCTTCGCCTTCGCCTACACCATCACCGTGCAGAATAACGGCACGCTCAAGGCCAAGCTGATGTCCCGCCACTGGCTGATCACCAACGGTGACGGCGAAGTCGAGGAGGTGCGCGGTGCCGGTGTGATCGGCCAACAGCCGCTGATCGAGCCAGGCCAGAGCCACACCTACAGCAGCGGTGCGGTGATCAGCACCCGCGTCGGCACCATGCAGGGCAGCTATCAGATGTTCGCCGAAGACGGCAAACGCTTCGATGCCCAGATCGCCCCGTTCCGCCTGGCCGTGCCCGGGGCGCTGCACTGATGGCCACCTATGCCGTCGGGGACCTGCAAGGCTGCCTGCAACCACTCAAGTGCCTGCTCGAGCGCGTGCGCTTCGACCCGGCTGTCGATCGCCTGTGGCTGGTGGGCGACCTGGTCAACCGTGGCCCAGAGTCCCTCGAGACGTTGCGTTATCTCTACTCGATCCGCCATGCGCTGGTCTGCGTGCTGGGCAACCATGACCTGCACCTGCTGGCCGCCTGGCACAATGTCGAGCGCCTGAAGAAAAGCGATACCCTGCGCGAAGTCATCGAAGCCCCGGACGCCGACCATCTGTTCGACTGGCTCCGCCAGCAGAAACTGCTGCACTACGACGAAGCCCGCGGCATCGCCATGGCCCATGCCGGCATCCCGCCGCAGTGGACCCTGGGCAAGGCGCTGGAGCTGGCGGCGGAGGTCGAGGAGGTGCTGCGCGACGACAGTCGCCTGAAACTGTATCTGGACGGTATGTACGGCAACGAGCCGAACAAGTGGAGCAAGGATCTGGCCGGCGTCGAACGCCTGCGAGTGATCACCAACTACTTCACCCGCATGCGCTTCTGCACCGCCACCGGCAAGCTCGACCTCAAGAGCAAGGAAGGCGCCGACAGCGCGCCCAAAGGCTATAAACCATGGTTCGCTCACCCGGACCGCCGCTCGCGCCATGTGAAGATCATCTTCGGCCACTGGGCAGCCCTCGAAGGCCGGGTCGACGTCCCCGGTGTGATTGCCCTGGACACCGGCTGTGTCTGGGGGGGCGCGATGACCCTGTACAATGTCGACAGCGGCGAATTCCACCGCTGCGACTGCACCCGCGAAGGCACACCTCGCCCGCCGGCATCTCTCAACGATCAGCCATGAAGGAACCGCACCCATGAGCGAATTCAAGCGTATCTCCCCAGAACAAGCCCTCGCCCTGCGTGCCGAAGGTGCGATCGTTGTCGATATCCGCGACCCACAGGCGTTTGCCGCCGGCCATATCGCCGGCGCCACTCATCTGGATAATCACTCGGTAGCCGACTTCATCCGCAGCGCCGACCTGGACGCGCCTACACTGGTAGTCTGCTACCACGGCAATTCCAGCCAGAGTGCCGCCGCCTACCTGGTCGGCCAGGGCTTCTCCAACGTCTACAGCATCGATGGTGGCTTCGAACTGTGGCGTAACACCTACCCGGGGGAAACCGCCCAGGGCAGCGCCGAATAATTTTTTCATTTTTCCTGCAGCCCGCGCTTGGCGCGGGCTAGGGCCCGACCTGACGAACGGTCGTAGGCGTCTTCTCCGCTCCCCGCCCTTGACCTCTCGTATAACCAACTATCCTTAAGCCCAGGCCATCCAAAAAAGGGGAGAGCCGGTACACCGGCGTGCGGGTCATCGGTAGCGTTACAGGGTGTTCTGGGGGGTATACAGCAACCGACAAAACCGGTTGCATGCCAGCATCGGCTGACTGATCCGGCGTCGTCTCCACGTATCGAGCGAGGTGACGTCATGAGCATTTTTAGCCACTTCCAACAACGTTTCGAGTCCACCCGCCAGGAAGAACTTTCGCTGCAGGAGTACCTTGAGCTGTGCAAAGAGGATCGCAGCGCCTATGCCTCGGCGGCCGAGCGGCTGTTGCTGGCCATCGGTGAACCAGAGCTGATCGACACCTCAAGTAACTCCCGGCTGTCGCGGATCTTCTCCAACAAGGTGATCCGCCGCTATCCGGCCTTTGCCGATTTCCATGGCATGGAAGAGTGCATCGACCAGATCGTCTCCTACTTCCGCCACGCCGCTCAGGGCCTGGAAGAGAAGAAGCAGATCCTCTACCTGCTGGGTCCGGTGGGCGGCGGCAAGTCGTCGCTGGCCGAAAAACTCAAGCAATTGATGGAAAAGGTACCGTTCTACGCCATCAAGGGCTCGCCGGTCTTCGAGTCGCCACTCGGGCTGTTCAACGCCACCGAGGACGGAGCGATCCTCGAGGAAGAATTCGGCATTTCGCGCCGCTATCTGAATACCATCATGTCGCCCTGGGCCACCAAGCGCCTGCAGGAGTTCGGCGGCGACATCAGCAAGTTCCGGGTGGTGAAGCTCTATCCATCGATCCTCAACCAGATCGCCATCGCCAAGACCGAACCAGGTGACGAGAACAACCAGGATATCTCGGCCTTGGTCGGCAAGGTGGATATCCGCAAGCTCGAGGAGTTTCCGCAGAACGACGCCGACGCCTACAGCTACTCGGGCGCGTTGTGCCGGGCCAACCAAGGCCTGATGGAGTTCGTCGAGATGTTCAAGGCGCCGATCAAGGTGCTTCACCCGCTGCTCACCGCTACCCAGGAGGGCAACTACAACAGTACCGAAGGCCTGGGGGCGATCCCCTACACCGGTATCTTGTTGGCCCACTCCAACGAATCGGAATGGCACACCTTCCGCAACAACAAGAATAACGAAGCGTTCATCGACCGTATCTATATCGTCAAGGTGCCGTACTGCCTTCGCGTCAGCGACGAGATCAAGATCTACGACAAGTTGCTGATCAACAGCTCGCTGGCCAAGGCTCATTGCGCGCCCGACACACTGAAGATGCTCGCCCAGTTCACAGTGCTTTCACGCCTCAAGGAGCCGGAGAACTCCAACATCTACTCGAAGATGCGCGTCTACGACGGCGAGAACCTCAAGGACACCGACCCCAAGGCCAAGTCGATCCAGGAGTACCGCGACTCCGCCGGCGTCGACGAGGGCATGAACGGCCTGTCGACCCGCTTCGCCTTCAAGATCCTCTCCAAGGTATTCAACTTCGATCCACATGAGATTGCCGCCAACCCGGTGCACCTGCTGTACGTGCTGGAACAGCAGATCGAGCAGGAGCAGTTCCCTGCCGAAGTACGCGAGCGCTACCTGCGCTACCTCAAGGAGTACCTGGCGCCGCGCTACATCGAGTTCATCGGCAAGGAAATCCAGACCGCTTATCTGGAATCCTACAGCGAGTACGGCCAGAACATCTTCGACCGCTACGTGCTGTATGCCGACTTCTGGATCCAGGACCAGGAGTACCGCGACCCGGAGACTGGCGAAATCCTCAACCGCATCGCGCTCAACGAGGAGCTGGAGAAGATCGAGAAGCCGGCCGGTATCAGCAATCCGAAGGACTTCCGCAACGAGATCGTCAACTTCGTGCTGCGCGCCCGTGCCAACAATAATGGCAAGAACCCCAGCTGGCTCAGCTACGAGAAGCTGCGGGTGGTGATCGAGAAGAAAATGTTCTCCAACACCGAAGACCTGCTGCCGGTCATCAGCTTCAACGCCAAGGCCAGCAAGGAAGACCAGCAGAAGCACAACGATTTCGTCACCCGGATGGTGGAACGTGGCTACACCGACAAACAGGTACGCCTGCTGTCGGAATGGTACCTGCGGGTCAGGAAATCGCAGTAAAAGCCGCACGCACCGGCCGCTTGGCGGTGTGCCCCGGCACACCGCTGACCTGTGTCGGCAGCGATTGCTTTTACTTGCAGCTCGTAGCTTGAAGCTTGCAGCTGTACCCAGCTACCGGAGGGCCCATGAGCTACGTTATCGACCGACGCCTGAACGGCAAGAACAAGAGCACGGTCAACCGCCAGCGCTTCTTGCGGCGTTACCGTGAGCACATCAAGAAAGCCGTCGAAGAGGCCGTGAGCCGCCGCTCCATCATGGACATGGAACACGGCGAGCAGATCAGTATCCCGGGGCGTGACATCGACGAACCGGTGCTGCACCACGGCCGCGGCGGCAAGCAGACCATCGTTCACCCAGGTAACAAGGAGTTCACCGCTGGCGAACACATTGCCCGGCCCCAAGGTGGCGGCGGTGGAGGCGGGCGCGGCAAGGCCGGCAACTCCGGCGAGGGCATGGACGATTTCGTGTTCCAGATCACCCAGGAAGAATTCCTCGAATTCATGTTCGAAGACCTGGAACTGCCCAACCTGGTCAAACGCCACCTTACTGGTGCCGACACCTTCAAGACCGTGCGCGCCGGTATTGCCAACGAGGGCAATCCTTCGCGCATCAACATCGTGCGTACGCTGCGCTCGGCCCACGCCCGCCGTATCGCCCTGAGCGGCAGCAGCCGCGCGCTGTTGCGCGAGGCGCAAAAGGAACTGGAACGGCTCAAGGTCGAGGAGCCGGACAACTTCACCGACATCCAGGATACCGAGGCCGAGATCGAGCGCCTCAAGGCGCGCATCAATCGCCTGCCCTTCCTCGACACCTTTGACCTCAAGTACAACCTCCTGGTCAGGCAACCCAACCCCAGCTCCAAGGCAGTGATGTTCTGCCTGATGGATGTCTCAGGCTCCATGACACAGGCTACCAAGGACATCGCCAAGCGCTTTTTCATCCTGCTATACCTGTTCCTCAAGCGTAACTACGACCGCATCGAGGTGGTGTTCATCCGTCACCACACCAGCGCCCGCGAAGTGGACGAGGAAGAGTTCTTCTACTCCCGCGAGACCGGCGGCACCATCGTCTCCAGCGCGCTCAAGCTGATGCAGGAAGTCATGGCCGAGCGCTACCCGGCCAGCGACTGGAACATCTATGCCGCCCAGGCATCGGACGGTGACAACTGGAACGACGATTCGCCGATCTGCCGCGACATCCTCGCCAACCAGATCATGCCGCATGTGCAGTACTACACTTACGTCGAGATCACCCCACGCGAGCACCAAGCGCTGTGGTATGAGTACGAGCGCATCGGCGAAGCATTTCCCGACACCTTCGCCCAGCAGCAGTTGGTATCGGCCGGCGATATCTACCCGGTCTTCCGTGAACTCTTCCAGCGCAGGTTAGCCACATGACCGCCAGAGAGCAGAGACGCCAACCCATTTCCACCGGCTCCGAATGGACGTTCGAGCTGATCCAGACGTACGACCGCGAGATCAGTCGCCTGGCCGCCCGCTACGCCCTGGATACCTACCCCAACCAGATCGAAGTCATCACCGCCGAACAGATGATGGACGCCTACGCCTCGGTGGGCATGCCACTGGGCTATCACCACTGGTCCTACGGCAAACAGTTCCTCAGCACCGAGAAGTCCTATAGTCGGGGCCAGATGGGCCTGGCGTACGAGATCGTTATCAATTCCGATCCGTGCATCGCCTACCTGATGGAAGAAAACACCATGTGCATGCAGGCACTGGTGATCGCCCACGCCTGCTATGGCCACAACAGTTTCTTCAAGGGCAACTACCTGTTTCGCACCTGGACCGACGCCAGTTCGATCATCGACTACCTGGTGTTCGCCAAGCAGTACATTGCCCAGTGCGAGGAGCGTCATGGCATCGACGCCGTCGAGGACCTGATCGACTCCTGTCATGCGCTGATGAACTATGGCGTGGATCGCTACAAACGCCCCTACCCCATCTCCGCCGAAGAAGAACGGCGCCGGCAGAAGGAGCGTGAAGAGCACCTGCAACGACAGATCAATGACCTCTGGCGGACCATTCCCAAAGGCGTGGAAAAAGGCGGCGACAGGGACGATGCGCGATTCCCCGCCGAGCCCCAGGAGAACATTCTCTACTTCATCGAGAAGCACGCCCCGCTGCTCGAACCCTGGCAGCGCGAGGTGGTGCGCATCGTGCGCAAGATCGCCCAGTACTTCTATCCACAACGCCAGACCCAAGTGATGAACGAAGGTTGGGCGACCTTCTGGCACTACACGCTGATGAACGACCTCTATGACGAGGGCCTGATCACCGAGGGCTTCATGATGGAGTTCCTCCAGTCTCATACCAGCGTGGTGTTCCAGCCTGGCTTCGACAGCCCCTACTACAGCGGCATCAACCCGTACGCCCTTGGCTTTGCGATGTACACCGACATCCGTCGCATGTGCGAGGCCCCCACCGAGGAAGATCGCCGCTGGTTCCCGGATATCGCCGGCAGTGACTGGCTTTCGACCATCAAGTTCGCCATGAGCAGCTTCAAGGACGAAAGCTTCATCCTGCAGTACCTGTCGCCCAAGGTGATGCGCGACCTCAAGCTGTTCAGCATCCTCGACGATGACCAGCGTGACGACCTGCTGGTCCCGGCGATCCATGACGAAGCCGGCTACCGCACCATCCGCGAGCAACTGGCCGCCCAGTACAACCTGGGCAACCGTGAACCCAACGTGCAGATCTGGAGCATTGATCGCCGCGGCGACCGCTCGCTCACCCTGCGCCACCAGCAGCACAACCGCAAACCCCTGGGTGATTCCACCGAAGAGGTGCTCAAGCACCTGCACCGCCTGTGGGGCTTCGATATCCACCTGGAGACCGTTCAGGGCGACCAGGTGATGAAGACCCACCACATGCCGCCACGGGGCGAGCACAGCGAGGCCGGCGACTACGGGCGCATGGACCTGGCCGTGGTGCACCACCTCTAGCGGCAGCCCACCTCCATTGCCGTCGACAAGGTATCCTGTCGCCAGTAATGGAGGTTCCACATGCAGATCTACAAGGTTGGCGGCGCCGTGCGCGACCGTCTGCTCGGCCGTCCGGTCAGCGACGTCGACTGGCTGGTGGTCGGCGCCACGGTCGAACAAATGCAGGCCGAGGGCTTTCGTCCGGTCGGTGCCGATTTTCCGGTATTCCTTCACCCCAGGACGGGCGAGGAATATGCCCTGGCCCGTACCGAACGCAAGAGCGGGCGCGGGTATGGTGGTTTCACCTTCCACGCGAGCCCCGAAGTCACCCTCGAGGAGGATCTGGTTCGTCGCGACCTGACCATCAATGCAATGGCCGAGGACGAGCACGGCAACCTGCACGATCCCTACCATGGCAAGGCAGATCTCGAGCAGCGCCTCCTGCGCCATGTTTCCCCGGCATTCGCCGAAGATCCCCTGCGGGTGCTGCGCGTTGCCCGCTTTGCCGCGCGCTACGCGCCCCTGGGCTTTCGTGTAGCCGATGAGACCTTGCAGTTGATGCGCCAGATCGCCGAATCAGGCGAACTGCAGGCGTTGACCGCCGAGCGCAGCTGGAAGGAGATCGAGCGCGCATTGATGGAAAGCGAGCCGCAGGTGTTCATTGAGGTGCTACGCAGCTGCGGCGGGCTGAGCGAGCTGATGCCCGAGCTTGAGGGCGCCAGTACACTGGCCGCGCTGCACCAGGCGGCAAGGCACCAGCAGCCGCTGGCGGTGCGCTGGGCGTGCCTGCTACGCGGGCTGCAGCCTGCCGCGCTCAAAGCGCTGAACCAGCGCTTCAAGGCCCCGCGTGAGTGCCAGGAACTGGCGATGCTGGTGGGGGAGTTTGCCGAGCGAGCGGACCAGGCTCCGCAGCTGGAACCTGCAAGCCTGCTGGAGATGCTGCAGAAGTTTGATGTGTACCGACGGCCGAAGCGCTTCGAGGACTTCATCGCCGCCTGCGAGATGGCGGCGCTGGGTTCAGAGTATCCACAAGGCGAGTATTTGCGCGGGGCCGCTGAAGCTGCACGCGCCGTGGATGTCAAGCCGTTGCTTGAAGCCGGGCTTGCCGGCCAGGGCCTGGGTGAAGCGCTCAAAGGTGAGCGACTGAAGGCGCTCGAAGCCTACAAGGCTGCTTGATCTGCCCGGCCTCTTCGCAGGTAGAACCGCGAAGAGGCCGGGGCAGGCTAAGCGGGGGTCAACTGCAACCCGCGCCATTCGAACGGTACCGGCGCCAGTACCTGCTCGATGCGCGCCTCCCGCCACAACTGCCCCATGGACCTGCCCTCGCCCGGGTGCACCAACTCCGGGGCCAGCAAGGACAGCGGCCAGAGCACGAAGGCGTTCTTCAGGATCTCCGCGCGCGGCAGCACCAGGCCATCGAAGGTCCCGCACAGGTCATCGAACATCAGTACGTCGATATCCAGTGGCAGCCCCTTGCGGTCCGGCGCGTAGCGGCCATTGTCGGCCTCGATGAACTTGAGCCGGCGATCGAGTTCCAGCAGCGGCAGTTCGGTGCGCCCGCGCACCACCAGGTTGTAGAACGGGCCACTCTTGATCCCCACGGCCTGGCTCTCGAACACCGCGGAACACTGCATGTCTTTGAGGATGCCGGCGAGGGCATCGAGCCCGGCGCACAAGTGCCGCTCACGCTCGATGTTGCTGCCCAGCCCAAGGTATACCGTGCTCAGAGACATCCGCGCTCGATCTCCACGCCAACACCACCACGGGCCGCCGGTACCGCGCCCGGCTTGGTGAGTTTCAGGCGCACCCAGGGAATGTTGAATTCCGCCATCAACACCGCGACCAAGCGCTCGGCGAAGGTCTCGACCAGCTCGAAACGGGCCTGTTCGGCGAACGCCTGGATACGTGCCGAGACACTGGCATAGTCCAGTGCCAGCGACAGGTCGTCACCGGCCGCCGCCGGACGGTTGTCCCAGGCGAAGCTCAGGTCCAGGCGCAGGCACTGGCGAATATCCCGCTCCCAGTCATAGGCGCCGATCACGGTATCGACTTCCAGGCCTTCGATGAACACTCTGTCCAAGCACTTCTCTCCACAGCACGACAAGGGCGACAGGCGCCGTTAGAATCAGGGCGTCCTCGCCCGGAATAGTTAGCATGTTTTGGTCACTGGCGCTGCTTGCCTACCTGCTCGGCTCTCTGTCCTTCGCCATTGTCCTGAGCCGCCTCAGTGGCAGCCCCGACCCGCGCTCCAGCGGTTCCGGCAATGCCGGCGCCACCAACATGCTACGCCTGGCGGGCCGCAAACTGGCGATCCTGACGCTGCTCGGCGACCTGTGCAAGGGCATGTTGCCTGTGCTGCTTGCTCGCCTGGCCGGACTCGACCAGCAAGAGCAGGCCTGGGTGGGCATCTGCGCAGTGCTCGGTCACCTGTTCCCAGTGTACTTCCGCTTCAAAGGCGGCAAAGGGGTGGCCACCGCCGCCGGCATGCTGATGGCGCTGTACTTTCCAGCGGCCCTGCTGGCCATTGGCGCCTGGCTGCTGACCTTCTACCTGACCCGCACCAGTTCGCTCGCGGCGTTGATCGCCACACCGCTGACGCTGCCCTTGCTGGCCTGGCGCGAGCCTGAAGCACTGCTGCCGATGACCGTGCTGACGGTGCTGATCGTCTGGCGCCACCGCCGCAACCTGCGTGACCTGTTCGCCGGGCGCGAACGCCACTTCTGATGCATTCGCACAAGCCCGGCTCACTTCATACTGCCGGCAACTGCTCCATCGGCCAGCGCGCCTGCACGCTGATCGCCAGGTCCTGCTGCTGCCCGGCCAACAGACGCTGGCAACCGGCATAGGCGATCATCGCACCGTTGTCGGTGCAGAAACGTGGGCGGGCGTAGTAGACGTTGCCCTTGATGCTGGTCAGCATCTCTTCCAACGAAACACGCAAGGCCTTGTTGGCGCTCACGCCGCCGGCGATGACCAGGCGCTTGAGGCCGGTCTGCTTGAGGGCGCGCTTGCACTTGATGGTCAGAGTTTCCACCACCGCCTGCTGGAACGCCAGCGACACGTCGCAACGGGTTTGCTCGTTGTCGTCCCCGGCATCGCGGCATTGCTGCCAGGTATTCAGGGCAAAGGTCTTGAGGCCGCTGAAGCTGAACTGCAGCCCGGGGCGGTCGCACATCGGCCGCGGGAACACGAAGCGCCCGAGCGTGCCTTGTTCGGCCAGACGGGCGATCTCGGGGCCACCCGGATAATTGAGGCCGATCAGCTTGGCGGTCTTGTCGAACGCCTCGCCGGCGGCGTCGTCGAGGCTCTCGCCCAGCAGTTCGTACTGGCCGATGCCATCGACCCGCACCAGCTGAGTATGGCCACCTGAAACCAACAAGGCGACGAACGGGAACTGCGGCGGCTGCTCTTCGAGCATCGGCGCCAGCAGATGGCCCTCCATATGATGCACACCGATCGCCGGAATATCCCAGGCGAACGCCAGTGCCTGGGCGCAAGAGGCGCCCACCAGCAGCGCGCCAACCAGGCCTGGGCCTGCGGTATAGGCGATGGCGTCGATCTCGGTGGCGACGCAGTCGGCCTCCTGCAGCACCTGGCGTATCAGGGGCAGCATGCGCTTGACGTGATCGCGCGAGGCGAGCTCGGGCACCACGCCGCCATAGACGCGGTGCAGGTCGATCTGGCTGAACAGCGCGTCGGCCAGCAGGCCGCGTTCACTGTCGTATAATGCGACGCCAGTTTCGTCGCAGGATGTTTCCAATCCCAGTACTAGCATGGGTCCGTGCCTTGTGGAGGCTGAATTCGAAGGCGCGCATGATAGTCCCCGTGCCCGGTGCCGACCAGCGGTTTTCGATCAGAGGCTTTGCATTCCGGCCAGCTAAGGGTTAACATCCGCAACCCTTGAAAACCGACGTTCTCCAGCACACCTTATGTTTTGCCAGGAGCACGTCTACCCCGGTAATGAATTAAGGTAGCCCTGGATGCCAGCCGTCAAAGTTAAAGAGAACGAACCCTTCGACGTAGCTCTGCGTCGTTTCAAGCGCTCCTGCGAAAAAGCCGGTGTACTGGCTGAAGTTCGTAGCCGCGAGTTTTACGAGAAGCCGACCGCCGAGCGTAAGCGCAAAGCCGCTGCCGCTGTTAAGCGTCACGCGAAGAAAGTTCAGCGCGAACAGCGCCGCGCCGTTCGTCTGTACTAAGTACAGCCGTTCTACGCAAAGCTTCTGCCATGCCCGGCCTCGTGCCGGGCTTATGGTAGCGGTTGCTTGAAACCCTTGGCCATGCGCCTGGGGTGCCCCGGCAAAAGCCATGGGCAACCTGCCTCAACGCGTCAGAACTGGTCTTTGGCCAGGCGTGCACGTCTTTTCTGACGAGCCTTCACCGGCTACCGACGAGCACACACCTCTTCCTGCGACACCCCACGCCAAACCCGCGCACAAGCGTTTAGACTTGCCAGTTGCCAGATGACGAGACTGCCATGGCCGGGCTAATTCCCCAGAGCTTTATCGATGACCTTCTCAACCGCACCGACATCGTCGATGTGGTGAGTTCGCGCATCCAGCTGAAAAAGACCGGCAAGAATCTTTCCGCCTGCTGCCCGTTCCACAAGGAAAAGAGCCCCTCCTTCACTGTCAGCCCCGACAAGCAGTTCTACTATTGCTTCGGTTGCGGCGCTGGGGGTAACGCCCTCGGCTTTGTCATGGACCACGACAACCTGGACTTCCCCCAGGCAGTCGAGGAGCTGGCCCGAGCGGCCGGCATGGAAGTCCCCCGCGAGGAAGGCCGCCGCGGGCAGAAGCCGCGCCAGCCGACAGACTCGCCGCTGTACCCCTTGCTCGAGGCGGCCAGCGAGTTCTATCGCCAGGCCCTGCGCAGCCACGCCACCCGCAAGGCGGCAGTGGAGTATCTCAAGGGGCGCGGCCTGTCCGGCGAGATCGCCCGCGACTTTGGCCTGGGCTTCGCGCCGCCGGGCTGGGACAACCTGCTCAAGCACCTGGGTGCTGACTCGCTGCAACAGAAAGTGATGATCGACGCCGGCCTGCTGATCGAGAACGCCGAAAGCGGCAAGCGCTATGACCGCTTCCGCGACCGAGTGATGTTCCCGATCCGCGACAGCCGCGGCCGGGTCATCGCCTTCGGCGGCCGGGTACTGGGCGACGACAAGCCCAAGTACCTGAACTCCCCGGAAACCCCGGTGTTCCACAAGGGCCAGGAGCTCTACGGCCTGTACGAGGCGCGCAAGCACAACCGCAACCTCGACGAGATCATCGTCGTCGAAGGCTACATGGACGTCATCGCCCTGGCCCAGCAGGGCTTGCGCAACGCCGTGGCCACCCTCGGCACGTCCACCAGCGAGGAACACCTCAAGCGCCTGTTCCGCGTGGTGCCCAGCGTGCTGTTCTGTTTCGACGGCGACCAGGCTGGCCGCAAGGCCGCCTGGCGTGCCCTGGAGGCGACCCTGTCGAGCCTGCAGGACGGTCGCCGCGCACGCTTCCTGTTCCTGCCCGAAGGCGAAGACCCGGACAGCCTGGTGCGCGCCGAAGGCACCGATGCCTTCCAGGCCCGTATCAACCAGCACGCCCAGCCACTGGCCGATTATTTCTTCGAGCAGTTGAGCAACGAGGCCGACCCGCGCTCACTGGAAGGCAAGGCGCACATGGTGACGCTGGCCGCACCGCTGATCGAAAAGGTCCCGGGCGCCAACCTGCGCCAACTGATGCGCAACCGCCTGAAAGACATCACCGGCCTCGACCCGCAGCAGATGGAGCAACTGGCCCAGAGCGCGCCAGCACCCAGCGCGCCTGATTACGACCCCGGTTACGACTACGACGCCATGGCAAGCTACGTGCCTGACCATGGCGACATGCACTACCAGCCCGACTACTCGGCGCCACAACAGGAGCAACGCCCCTGGACGCCGAACAAAGGTGGCGGCAAGAAGCAGTGGGACGGCAAACCCTGGGACAAGAAAGGTGGCAAGCCGTGGCAGCGCGATGGCCAGCGCGGCGAAGCGCCGCCACGGGTGCCCGCGCCAGTGGAACCACCGACGCTCTCGGCCTTGCGCACCTTGCTGCATCACCCGCTGCTGGCGGGCAAGGTCGAGGATGCCAGCCACTTCGCCGACGAAGAGCAACTGTACAGCCAGCTGCTGGTGGCCCTCATCGAGGCCGCGCAGAAGAATCCTAAGCTAAGCTCAATGCAGCTGATCGCGCGCTGGCACGGGACCGAACAGGGTCGCCTGCTGCGCGCTCTGGCGGAAAAGGAATGGTTGATCGATGCCGACAACCTTGAACAACAGTTTTTCGACACTATAACTAGCTTGTCCGCTCGCCAGCGCGAGCGCAGCCTGGAACATCTGCTCAGGAAAGCGCGTCTAAGTGAACTGAGTACAGAGGAAAAATCTCAGCTGCTTACCCTGCTGAGCCGTAATGTTCCCGCACAAAACCCGACCTCATCTGGCGCGTGAGGTCCATGCTCGGGTATAATCCTCGGCTTGTTTTTTGCCCGCCAAGACCTTCAGTGGATAGGGTGTTATGTCCGGAAAAGCGCAACAGCAATCTCGTATCAAAGAGTTGATCACCCGCGGTCGTGAGCAGGGCTACCTGACTTACGCGGAGGTCAACGACCACCTGCCAGAGGATATTTCAGATCCGGAGCAGGTGGAAGACATCATCCGCATGATCAACGACATGGGGATCAACGTATTCGAGAGTGCTCCGGATGCGGATGCCCTGTTGTTGGCGGAAGCCGACACTGACGAGGCCGCAGCCGAAGAGGCCGCCGCCGCATTGGCGGCTGTCGAGACCGATATCGGCCGCACGACCGACCCGGTGCGCATGTACATGCGCGAAATGGGTACCGTCGAGCTGCTGACCCGCGAAGGCGAGATCGAAATCGCCAAGCGTATCGAGGAAGGCATCCGTGAAGTCATGGGCGCCATCGCTCACTTCCCGGGTACTGTCGACTACATCCTCGGCGAATACGACCGTGTCACCTCCGAAGGCGGCCGTCTTTCCGACGTCCTCAGCGGTTACATCGACCCTGACGACAACATCGCCGCACCGACCGAAGAGGTACCAATCCCGGGTGCCAAGGCCGCTGCCGCGAAGGAAGAAAGCGACGAAGAAGACGAAGAGAACGCCGATGGCGACGACGAGGAAGAGGCCGAAAGCGGTCCGGACCCGGTCGTTGCCGCCCAGCGTTTTGGTGCAGTCAAGGATCAGCTGGTCGATACCCTCAAAGTGCTGAAGAAACACGGTCGAGGCCATAAAGACAGCATCAGCGCCATGCAGGCGCTGGCCGACCTGTTCATGCCGATCAAGCTGGTGCCCAAGCAGTTCGACGTTCTGGTTGAGCGCGTACGCAGTGCCCTGGATCGCTTGCGCCAGCAAGAACGCGCCATCATGCAACTGTGCGTGCGTGACGCGCGCATGCCGCGTGCCGACTTCCTGCGCCTGTTCCCGAGCAACGAGACCGACCAGACCTGGTCCGGTGACCTGGCCAAGCGCAACACCAAATGGGCCGCCGCCCTGGGTGAGAAAAACGCCGCCATCGTCGCTTGCCAGCAAAAACTGATCGACCTCGAGAGCGAGACCGGCCTGACCGTCGCCGAGATCAAGGACGTCAACCGCCGCATGTCCATCGGTGAAGCCAAGGCTCGCCGCGCCAAGAAGGAAATGGTCGAGGCGAACCTGCGTCTGGTGATCTCGATCGCCAAGAAGTACACCAACCGCGGCCTGCAGTTCCTCGATCTGATCCAGGAAGGCAACATCGGCCTGATGAAGGCGGTGGACAAGTTCGAATACCGTCGCGGCTACAAGTTCTCGACCTACGCCACCTGGTGGATCCGCCAGGCGATCACCCGCTCGATCGCCGACCAGGCGCGCACCATCCGTATCCCGGTGCACATGATCGAGACGATCAACAAGCTCAACCGTATTTCCCGCCAGATGCTGCAGGAAATGGGTCGCGAACCGACCCCGGAAGAGCTGGGCGAGCGCATGGAGATGCCTGAGGACAAGATCCGCAAGGTCCTGAAGATCGCCAAAGAGCCGATCTCCATGGAAACCCCGATCGGTGACGACGAAGATTCGCACCTGGGCGACTTCATCGAGGACTCCACCATGCAGTCCCCGATCGACGTGGCCACGGTCGAAAGCCTCAAGGAAGCGACCCGTGACGTGCTCTCGGGCCTGACCGCACGCGAAGCCAAGGTGCTGCGCATGCGTTTCGGCATCGACATGAACACCGACCACACCCTCGAAGAAGTCGGCAAGCAGTTCGACGTGACCCGTGAGCGGATCCGTCAGATCGAAGCCAAGGCGCTGCGCAAGCTGCGCCACCCGACGCGAAGCGAGCACTTGCGCTCCTTCCTCGACGAGTAAAGAAAAACCCCGGCCCAGGCCGGGGTTTTTCTTATGTGACAGAAGGTCGTGGCCCCTGTCTACCCAGCGGGCGGCAAGCCCGTCTACACTCGAATCAGACCCCCTGATCGAGAGGCCGCTATGCCCCTGATGCCGGCCTTCCTGTTGCTGATCCTGCTCGCCTGGAACACAACGGCCGGCGCCCTGACCCTGACCGACGAGGAACAAGCCTGGCTCAGCGCCCACCAGCAGCTGCGCCTGGGCGTCGATGCTTCATGGCCGCCGTTCGAATTCCGCGACCAGGAAGGTCGCTACCAGGGATTGGCCGCCGATTACATCGCTTTGATCCAGGAACGCCTGGGGATAACCCTCAAGCCGATCGAGCCCAGCAGTTGGACCGAAGTCCTGGCACAGGCACGTAGCAACCAGCTCGACCTGCTCCCCGGAATCATGTCCACCCCGGAACGGCAAGCCTACCTGGCCTTCACCCGTCCTTACCTGGACTTCCCGATCGTCATCCTCGCCCACTCCGGCGGCGCGCAACCGCGCAACCTCAAGGACCTCTATGGCCTGAAGATCGCCGTAGTGGAGAACTATGCCCCTCATGAGCTGCTGCGCACCCACCACCCGGACCTCAACCTGGTGGCCATGCCCAATGTCAGCTCCGCCTTGCAGGCCCTGGCTACTGATGAGGTAGACGCCGTGGTCGGCGACCTCGCTTCGAGCATCTGGAGCCTTCGCCAACTCAAGCTGGATGGTTTGTATGTAAGCGGTGAAACGCCATACCGCTACCAGCTGGCCATGGCCGTGCCGCGGGAACAGAAGATGCTCGTTGGCATCCTCGACAAGGTCATCGCCGACATGAGCAGTAGCGAAGTCAGCCACATACAGCAGCGCTGGGTAGGCAACGTCGTCGACCAAAGGACTTTCTGGCACGACGTGCTGCTCTACGGCCTGCCGGCCGTGCTGGTGCTCATGGCGATTCTGGCAGTGGTGATCCGTATCAACCGCCGGCTGAGCTCGGAGATTTCCCGGCGCATCGCCCTGGAACAGGAACTGCGCAGCAGCGAGTACCACTACCGCGGCCTGATCGAGAGCCTGTCAGCGGTGGCCTGGGAAGCCGATGCCAACGACTTCAGCTACAGCTATGTATCGCCGCACGCCGAGGACCTGCTCGGCTACCCGACGGGAGAATGGCTCAAGCCGGGCTTCTGGCGCAGCATCCTGCACCCGGAAGATGCCCTGTGGGCGCAGGCCTACTGCGACAGCGAAACAGCCGCCGGGCGCGACCACAGCCTGGACTACCGGGTGATCCGCGCCGACGGCCATACGCTATGGGTACGCAACATCGTCAGCATGATCGAACACGGCCACAAGTCGCTGATGCGCGGCTTGATGATCGACATCAGCGAAACCAAGCACACCGAAGATGCCCTGCGCCTGTCGGAGCAGAAGTTCGCCTCGGTGTTCCAGCAGTGCCCGGACATCCTGATCATCGCACGGCACAGCGATGGCTGCCTGCTGGAGGTCAACGAGGCCTTCGAAGAACTGATCGGCCTGAGTCCGGCGCAAGTGATCGGCCGCACCGCCACCGAGCTCGGCCTGTGGGGCGTGGCCGGTACCGGCCCGGCCCTGCTCGAACGCCTGCATCGCGGCGGCATCCGCAACCTGGAAATGACCTTCCGCCGCAACAACGGCGAGTTGTTCACCGGGCTGACCTCGGCCGAGACCTTCGACCTCGACGGCATGCCGGCGCTGGTGGTGGCGATCCGCGATATCAGTCAGTTGAAGGAAACCCAGCAGCAACTGCAGACCTCCGAGGAGAAGTTCGCCAAGGCCTTCCATGCCTCACCCGATGGCCTGTTGCTGTCACGCCAGAGCGATGGCCTGCTGCTGGAGGTCAACGAAGGCTTCTGCCGCCTCACCGGCTACGACATCAGCCCAACGGTTGACCAGACCTCGCTGGACCTGGGTATCTGGGTCGACCTCAACGAGCGCCAGCGCCTGGTCGATCAACTGCAGCGTGACGGTTTCGTGCGCGATTTCAGTTGCCACATCCGCCGCAGCGACGGCCAGATCCGCCTCTGCGAACTGTCCGCCCGACCACTGCCCATTGGCGGCGTCGACTGCATGCTGACCATCGCCCGCGATATCACCGAACGCCACCTGATGCAGGAGAAACTGCAACTCGCCGCCACGGTGTTCGAGAACACCGCCGAAGGCGTGCTGATCACCGACACCGACCAGCGCATTAGCGCAGTCAACCGCGCGTTCAGCGAAATCACCGGCTACAGCGAAATCGAAGCCCTCGGCCAGACCCCGCGCCTGCTCGCCTCCGGCCAACATGACAGCGCCTTCTACGTCGCCATGTGGCACCAGTTGACCGCCGAAGGTCACTGGCAGGGGGAAATCTACAACAAGCGCAAGAACGGCGAACTCTACCCCGGCTGGCTGACCATCAGCGCCGTGCGCAACCACGAACGCGAGATCACCCACTTCGTCGCCGTGTTCGCCGACATTTCCAGTCTGAAGCACGCCCAGGCCAAGCTCGACTACCAGGCCCACCACGACCCGCTGACCGGCCTGCCCAATCGCGCCCTGTTCGAAAGCCGCCTGCAGGCCGCACTCAGTTGCGCCCAGGTCTCCAACCGCCAGGGCGCGGTGCTGTTCCTCGACCTCGACCGCTTCAAGCACATCAACGACAGCCTCGGGCACCCGGTGGGCGACCTGTTGCTCAAGGGTATCGCCCAGCGCCTCAAGGAGCAGGTGCGTGATGTCGACACCGTGGCCCGCCTGGGCGGCGACGAATTCATCATCCTGCTGCCCGGCCTGCACAAGCCCAGCGATGCCAGCGCCATCGCCAACAAGTTGCTGGCCGGCTTCCACGCACCGTTCCAGGCCGGCGAGCACGAGTTCTTCACCAGTGCCAGCATCGGCATCAGCCTATACCCACAAGACGGCACCGATGTCGCCAACCTGATCCGCAACGCCGACGCCGCCATGTACCGCTCCAAAGCCAAGGGCCGCAACCGGGTCGAGGCCTACACTCGCGAACTGACCACCCAGGCCAGCGAGCGCATTGCCTTGGAGCACGAACTGCGCCGCGCCATCGAGCGCAACGAGCTGAGCCTGTGCTACCAGCCCAAGTTCAGCCTCAAGACCCAGAGCCTGGTGGGCGCCGAGGCCCTGATTCGCTGGACCCATCCAACCTTCGGCGACGTGCCCCCCGAGCAGTTCATTCACCTGGCCGAGGAGAACGGCACCATTCTCCAGCTTGGCGACTGGGTACTTGAACAGGCCTGCCGGCAGATGCACAGCTGGAAGAAGACCTACCACGCCTTCGGCCCGCTCTCGATCAACCTCGCCGGAGCCCAGCTGCGCCAGCCCAACCTGGCCCGGCGCATCGAGCAACTGCTGCGCAACTACCAGCTCAAGGCGGGCGACCTGCAGCTGGAGATCACCGAAAACTTCATCATGAGCCAGGCCGAGGAAGCCCTGAGCGTGCTCCATCAGCTCAAGCAGCTGGGCGTGCAGCTGGCCATCGACGACTTCGGCACCGGCTACTCCTCGCTCAGCTACCTCAAGCGCCTGCCGCTGGACATCCTCAAGATCGACCAGTCGTTCATCCGCGGCCTGCCCGACGATCCCCACGACGCCGCCATCGCCCGCGCGATCATCGCCCTGGGCCGCAGCATGCAATTGACGATCATTGCCGAAGGCGTGGAGAACCAGGCGCAGCAGCGCTTCCTCGCCGCCGAAGGCTGCGAGCAGATTCAGGGCTATATCGTCAGCCTGCCCCTGCCGCCGGACGAATTCGCGGCGACCTTTCTTCGCATAGCACAAACGGATCTTTCGGATGGCACGCTATCGAAACCCTCGTTATAATCCAGCGCTCCTGCTGAGGGCCTATAGCTCAGTCGGTTAGAGCAGAGGACTCATAATCCTTTGGTCCACGGTTCGAGTCCGTGTGGGCCCACCACCTTCAAAGCCGCGCATTGCGCGGCTTTCGTGTGTTTGGCAGCCGTACCCCGCCCCGACCCCAGATCGCCCCTTCATGCCAACTGCGACCACCTGCCCCATCTCGACAAAACTTATAAATAACTTATAATTCAACCTTGGGAGCAAGGTGAAATGGGCATGGGCACGATCAGCTGGTCACGCAAGGCAGTCAAACAGCTCAGAAAGATCAACAAGGCCGATCAGCCCAAGATCTACGATGCCGCCCAGGCACTGGCTCACATGCCGAACGTCCAGAACGTCAAGACGTTGGTCAACCATCAGTATGGCTACAGGCTACGGGTCGGGAACTACCGCATCCTTTTCGACTGGGACGGCGGGGTGAAGATCGTAAATATCGAAGAGGTCAAGAAGCGCGATGAGCACACCTACTAACGTACAGATCATCAACGGGGCGGATGGCCGGCCAGCCTTCGTCGTGCTCCCTTACGCCGACTACATCTCCAGCCGCCCAAAGGATGACTTGGTGCCCAATGCAGTCGTGGGCTACATGGTCAAAGACGGTTTG
Organism: Pseudomonas soli; assembly: GCF_021283165.2. Taxonomy (NCBI): domain Bacteria; kingdom Pseudomonadati; phylum Pseudomonadota; class Gammaproteobacteria; order Pseudomonadales; family Pseudomonadaceae; genus Pseudomonas; species Pseudomonas soli. Next base: position 435,016 of record NZ_CP128543.1, on the reverse strand, counting down.
ACCCCCATCGGCGCGTGGCGCAAGCATCTGGACCTCACCCAGGCTCAAGTGGCAGAGCGCCTGGGTATATCCCAGTCAGCCTACGCCCAACAAGAAGCGGCCGAACGGCCACGCAAGGCTACCCGCGAGAAGATCGCGGCAGCGCTGGGTATACCGGTGCAGTCTCTGGATCTGTAGTTCGGGTCGCTCTGACCAGCGGCAAAGTGCCTCTAGCACACCCGTTCTATTTCGCCATCACGGCCGCGTTTCTAGAATCCCTCCATCGCTTCGGCACCGGGTCGGAGCCCAGTGATCGAGGGAACGTCACATGAACATCCAAGGAACGCTTGGAACCCTGCTCGTTGTACCGATGCTGGCCACGCTCGCAGGTTGCGTGGCACCGGGCTCCTACAACCAGGGCCAGCAGCCCAGTCAGATGGCTGGCGGCAATGCCCCGTGCACGCCCAGCGCAACCGACAACCTGATCTCCACAGGCCGCAGCCTGCTCAGCATCGCCAACTCCGTGCTCGAAACCAAGAACAGCATGAATGGCACTTCAGCCACCTATGACCAACGCATGCAGCTTGCCGAGAACGCGCAGAAGGTCAACAAAGGCAACCAGATGCTCGACAATGTCGAGAGCATGACTGCTGGCCTGAAGTCGCCTTGCGCCACGGCGCAGACCAGCGCGTCACGTTGATCAAATCCGATCAGGGCTGCGCAGCAGCCCCGGTCGTAAACGTCTCTCGGCGATTCAAACCGACGCCAGCACCTTGCAGCCCCGCCGCGAAATTTCGATCCTCGTGTAACTTGCCTCACCGAGCCCGCTGATCCGGTCAAGACAGGCGGCAGGGTCGTGCAGCGGCAGCTCCAGCAACTGCCGGGTATCGCGCTCCCACCAGCGCGATGCGAGCAGACGCTCGATCATCGCTTCCGGGTATCGATAACGCACCACCTTGGCTGGAAAGCCCGCCACCACGGCATAGGGCGGCACGTCCCGAGTCACCAGGGCGCGAGTGGCGACAATCGCGCCCGTGCCCACTTCGACGCCCTCCATGATCATCGCACCTTCGCCGATCCACACGTCATGGCCAATGCGTGCCGGCGTGCTCGGCGGCTCGTATTGCCACTGGGTGCCGGTGAACTGGAAAGGGTGGGAACTCAGCCAGTCGGTGGGATGAGCGTATTTTTCCTGGCCGATGACCACCGCGCTGCCGATCGAGCAATAGCGCCCGATCGACTCGACCACCTGCAGCGAGCCGCCACTGCGGATATAGGTGTGAGCCCCGATCGAGACATCCAGGGTGGCGGCGCTGACCGCCACATCGCCGATGCGCACCTCGGCCTCGAGCGCCAGCCTGGCGCGCTTGCCGAACTTGGAAATGCCCGTGCTCACCTTGCAACCGTGTTGGCGAATCCATCGCCGCCAGTACCAGTCCTTGAACTTCATGGGTCAATCACTCCTGCCATGGTCCAGGCTGCCGAGCGGCAGCGGCCCGCTATCGTACCGCCTTGCCAACGTAATGCCAGCCTTGGGCGCCTTGCGCGAATCGGTCGCGCTTGCATAGGCTAGCAGCTCGACAAAAGAGACCTACCATGCCGGCCACCTCCTCCATCACCCTCGACGCCATCGATCGCCAGTTGATCTCCCTGTTGCAGATCAACGCCCGCGAAAGCGTCGCCACGCTCGCCCGCCAACTGGGGATCGCCCGTACCACGGTGAACTCGCGCCTCGAACGCCTGGAGCGCAACAAGGTGATCACCGGCTATGGCGTGCGCCTGGGGCAGCGCCTGATCGGCGGCGGTCTGCAGGCGTACGTGGGGATCAAGGCGCAGCCGCGCTCAGGCAAGGACATCGTACGCCACCTGAGCGCCATGGGGCAGGTCCAGCAGTTGTGCGCGGTCAGTGGCGAATTCGACTATGTGGCCTGGCTGCTCAGCGACTCACCGGAGCAACTGGACCAGTTGCTCGACCTGATCGGCAGCCTCGACGGGGTGGAGAAGACCACCACGTCGATCATCCTCAGCAGCAAGGTGGACCGCGGGCAGCCAGGCTGAGGTCCTCAGGCCTCCATCGCGTCGAGCAACCCCTCCAGCAGCGCCCGTACCGTTTCCGCCGAATGCAGGATCGACCAGATCATCGCCCGCCCCGCCTCGGGGGCATGATGCTGGGCATAGTCGTCGGCGATTTCCTGGATGGCCTGGGCCAGCATGCTCGCGTGGACCAGGGCGTCGGCGGCATCGACGCCGGGGCGTACGGTGAAGATAGGGGGATGGCTGGACTGGCAGGAGCAGAAGGACTGCTCGGTGGTTGGGTTCAAAGTGAGGGGTGGGTCGGGGACGACCTTTTTCATGGTGTTGCCTCCATTACCGGCTCAAGCAGGCCACCACGCAACCTTCTCACGGGAATGGGTGGCAGCCATGGGCGGGGTGAGAACCGGCGAAGTTGGAGGCTACATTCCGGCCAGGCAGAACCTGCCCGCGCACAGCTGCCATGACAGCATGCCTCCAGTTTGATCGCCGGGTTCTCACGCCCGATCACCGAATATGCGGTGACCGGCTGAAGTTAACCGCGAAGGTTTACCCGCACAGCCAGACCGGAGCGACAGGGCTTGTAGGATAGGTCTCGTTAAATTTCACGTCTGTAGGAAATGGTCTGACAAACAAAAACCTAGCATCCTCCCAATGACATATCCGGCAACTCTCCCCCGCCAGCACTCCCTCGATCCACGTTTAGGCTGATGACATCTGCCCTATTGACGTAGCACAAACCTCATCACAAACTATACGCGGATCACGTACAAAAAATGGATGCCCTATTTATCGAGCTGCCCGCTTTCGAGCGCTTTCGCAGCCAGTATCTGGACGATGAAGATTTCCGGTCTCTGCAACGCGTACTGCTTCTGCATCCCCATGCGGGTGACGTCATCAAGGGAACGGGCGGCCTCAGGAAGGTGCGTTTCGCCGATGCACTACGCCATAAAGGCAAGCGAGGCGGCACCCGGATCATCTACTACTGGTGGCAGGCTGGGCTGCAGTTCTGGCTTTTCACGCTTTACGGAAAGGAAGTCCAGGATGACCTGACACCGCAGCAACGCCAGGCCCTGAAGAACCTGCTTGAACGCGAATACCTGATGAGGACGACCAATGCCACGCAACATCTTCACTGAACTCACCGAAGGTTTCGATGCCCTTGCCGATGTGCGCTCCGGCAAACTGACCCTGCGTTCGCACAAGGTAACCTTCGAGGAACTGGCCCCGCTGGCCCCCAATGAACTGACCGAGCTGCGCCAGCGCCTGAACATGTCCCGGGCGGTGTTTGCCGCGTACCTGCGCACCAACGCCCGCACCCTGGAGAGCTGGGAGCAAGGCCGCTCCAAGCCCAACGCCCAGGCCGTGGCACTGATCCGGCTGGTGCAGAAGTACCCTGAAACCGTCGAGCACTTGGCATCATTGAGCTGATTCGTCATTTTTTAATGAACATCAATCATCAAGACGAAACAAATCACATAACGACGTCAGTTTTCACCTTAATAACGAACACCCCGCTTCATAAAATGGCCACCAGGCATTCTCTATACTCAGGCTCCGCCCCCTGCGCAGCCCCTGGCAAGGTCATTACATGAACAAGAAAAACCGCCACCCCGCCGACGGCAAGAAACCCATCACCATCTTCGGCCCGGACTTCCCCTTCGCCTTCGACGACTGGCTGGAGCACCCGGCCGGCCTGGGCAGCATTCCCGAGGCGCGCCATGGCGAAGAGGTGGCGATCGTCGGTGGCGGTATTGCCGGGCTGGTGGCGGCCTACGAGTTGATGAAGCTGGGCCTCAAGCCCGTGGTGTACGAAGCTTCCAAGCTGGGTGGCAGGCTGCGTTCGCAGGTGTTCAACGGCACCGACGGCATCGTCGCCGAACTGGGCGGCATGCGCTTCCCGGTGTCGTCCACCGCCTTCTACCACTACGTCGACAAGCTGGGCCTGGAGACCAAGCCCTTCCCTAACCCGCTGACGCCGGCCTCGGGGAGTACGGTGATCGACTTGGAAGGCCAGACCTACTACGCCGAGAAGTACGCCGACCTGCCACACCTGTTCCACGAAGTGGCCGACGCCTGGGCGGACGCCCTGGAGAGCGGCGCGCAGTTCGCCGACATTCAGCAGGCCATTCGTGACCGCGACGTGCCGCGCCTGAAAGACCTGTGGAACAAGCTGGTGCCTCTGTGGGACGACCGCACTTTCTATGACTTCGTCGCCACTTCGCGCTCGTTCGCCAAACTGAGCTTCCAGCACCGCGAGGTGTTCGGCCAGGTGGGCTTCGGCACAGGCGGCTGGGACTCGGACTTCCCCAATTCGATGCTGGAAATCTTCCGCGTGGTGATGACCAACTGCGACGACCATCAGCATTTGGTGGTCGGCGGCGTCGAGCAGGTGCCGCAGGGCATCTGGCGCCATGTACCGGAGCGCTGCGCCCACTGGCCGGCCGGCACCAGCCTCAGTACGCTGCATGGCGGCGCGCCGCGCACCGGGGTCAAGCGCATTGCCCGCGCCAGCGATGGTCGCCTGGCGGTCACCGACAACTATGGTGACGTGCGCCACTACGCTGCTGTACTCACCACCTGCCAAAGCTGGCTGCTGACCACCCAGATCGACTGCGAGGAGTCGCTGTTCTCACAGAAAATGTGGATGGCCCTGGACCGCACCCGCTACATGCAGTCGTCGAAGACCTTCGTCATGGTCGATCGCCCGTTCTGGAAGGACAAGGATCCGCAGACCGGCCGCGACCTGATGAGCATGACCCTCACCGACCGTCTGACCCGCGGCACCTACCTGTTCGACAACGGCGACGACAAGCCGGGAGTGATCTGCCTGTCCTACGCCTGGATGAGCGACGCCCTGAAGATGCTGCCGCACCCGACCGAAAAGCGCGTGCAACTGGCCCTCGACGCGCTGAAGAAGATCTACCCCAAGACCGATATCGCCGGGCATATCATCGGCGATCCGATCACCATCTCGTGGGAGGCCGACCCGCACTTCCTCGGCGCCTTCAAGGGCGCGCTGCCGGGCCACTACCGCTACAACCAGCGCATGTACGCACACTTCATGCAGGCCGACATGCCCGCCGAGCAGCGCGGCATCTTCATCGCCGGTGACGACGTGTCGTGGACCCCGGCCTGGGTCGAAGGCGCGGTGCAGACTTCGCTCAATGCCGTGTGGGGTATCATCAACCACTTCGGTGGCCAGACCCACCCGGACAATCCCGGCCCAGGCGATGTGTTCCACGAGATCGGTCCGATCGCCCTGGCCGACTGAGCGAAGGAGTAGCGCCATGCGCATCGCCCTCTACCAGGGTACGCCAAAGCCATTGGACGTGCCCAGCAACCTCGAGCGCCTGCAGCACCAGGCCCAGCTGGCCGCTGCCCGCGGCGCGCAGTTGCTGGTATGCCCGGAGATGTTCCTCAGCGGCTACAACATCGGCCTGGACCAGGTGGAACGCCTGGCCGAGGCCGAGGACGGCCCCTCGGCGATGAGCGTCGTCGAGATTGCCCAAGCGCACCGGATCGCCATCGTCTATGGCTATCCGGAGCGGGCCGAGGACGGGGCGATCTACAACAGCGTGCAACTGATCGATGCCCATGGCAGCAGCCTGTGCAACTACCGCAAGACCCACCTGTTCGGTGAGCTCGACCGCTCGATGTTCAGCCCAGGCGCCGATCACTTCCCGGTAGTCGAGCTGGACGGCTGGAAGGTAGGTCTGTTGATCTGCTACGACATCGAGTTCCCGGAGAACGCCCGGCGCCTGGCGCTGAACGGCGCTGAGCTGATCCTGGTGCCGACGGCGAACATGGCGCCCTACGACTTCGTCTGCCAGGTGACCGTGCGCTCGCGGGCGCAAGAGAACCAGTGCTACCTGGTGTACGCCAACTACTGCGGCAGCGAGAGCGAGATCCAGTATTGCGGGCAGAGCAGCATCATTGGGCCGGACGGGGATGTGCTGGCAATAGCCGGCCACGAAGAAGGACTGTTGCTGGCAGATCTGCAGCGCGAGCGGGTATTGAAAGGGCGGGAAGCATTTCCCTACCTGGCGGACCTGCGTCGGGATCTGCATTAACTGCGGCAGGGCCAGACCAGACAACCTCAGCATTGCGCGCTAGCATGGCGTCATGTCCGACGCCATTCGCCACCTCACCCTCGCCAACGGCCTGCACCTGACCCTGCGCCATGCCCCACGCCTCAAGCGCGCTGCGGCAGCGCTGCGGGTGCATGCAGGCAGCCACGACGCCCCGGCGCGCTGGCCGGGCCTGGCGCACTTTCTCGAACACCTGTTCTTCCTCGGCACCGCGCGCTTCCCGCTGCACGACGGCCTCATGCGCTATGTCCAGGGCCTGGGTGGCCAGGTCAACGCCAGCACCCGCGAGCGCACCACCGACTTCTTCTTCGAAGTGCCGCCCATGGCGCTGGCCGGCGGGCTGGAGCGTCTGTGCCAGATGCTCGCCGAACCGGACTTTGCCATCGAGCGCCAGCGCCGCGAACGCGAGGTGATTCATGCCGAGTTCATCGCCTGGTCGCGCAACCCCGAAGCCCAACGCCAGTTCACTCTGTTGCAATCGGTGTCGGCGCGCCATCCGCTGAGCGCTTTCCATGCGGGCAACCGCTACAGCCTGCCGCTGGAAAGCCCGGCCTTCCAGCAAGGGCTGAGACTGTTCCATCAACACCACTATCAAGGCACGCAGCTTACCTTGAGCCTGGTCGGCCCGCAGTCACTGGATGAGCTGGCACAACTGGGCAGACGTTACGGCAAGTTGTTCGCCCAGGGTCCGGGCGCCGTCCGCAATCCGCCGCCCGCCTTGCTCGAAGCGCCTTTGCGCCAGCCAACCGCATGGGGTGCCCGTCAGGACTGGCTGTTCGCCCATGAACGCATGCCGGAAGGCGCGGAGCAGGCGCTTGAATTGTTACTGGCCCAGCTCACCGACAGCCGGCCTGGCGGTTGGCTGGATGCCTTGCGCAAACGGGGCTGGCTGCAGGACTGCAAGGCGCAACAACTCCACGCCCATGCCGGGCAGCTGCTCTGGCATGTCCAGTTGCAGCTGTCGGACGAGGCCTGCCTGGCCGAGGCCCGGGCGCTGCTGCATGGCTGGCTGGGCTTTCTACGCCAGCAGGATCCTGGACAGCTGAACCTGCGCTTCACTCAACTACAGCAGCGCCGGGAACAAGCTGGAAGCGCGCTCGAACTGGCCCAGCGCGACAGCGCCGGCCGGTCGTTCAGCGGTCTGTCGGGCCAAGGACTGGCCGCCTTCGATGCACTGTTGGCCGACCTGCCATCCATGGCTGCAGGGGACTGGCAACTGCCACCCGAGGAAGCACTGCTGGCAGACGCCCTGCCCACGATCGGCAGTGCATTGCCAGCCGCGCTCGCTATCGGCCACTGCCTGCCGCCAGCACGCCAGTTCACGGCCCTGGACCTGCGCTGGCAGGTTCCGTCACCTCTGCGCCAACGCCTGTGGACCGTTCTCGAGCACAGCCTTCGACCGTTGCGCGAGCGTGCCACGCAGGCGGCATTGCACCTGGGCTTCGAGGCCTGCGGCGAGTACTGGCAGTTGCACCTGGCGGGGCATCCCCTGGCCGTGATCAACGCCACACAGGAGGCGCTTGCGTTGCTGCGCGCGCCTGCCAGGCAGCATTGGCAGGCACCAACGGCAGCCGAAGCCCCCTTGATACCGATCCGCGCGTTACTCAAGGCACTGCCGAACACCTTGCTGATGGGCGCAATGCAACCACTACCGGCCTGCACGCCGGACCAGCCGCAGCTCGATTCACTCTGGCAGCAGGCCCGGTGGCAGGGGTTGGCGCAAGGATTCGACGCGGCGCAACAGGGGGCGCTGGGAACGGTACTGCAAAGCCTCATGGGTCAACCTGCCGAGCCCTCAGAGCCTCATCCGTTCCACGAGCGCCACTGGCGGCAAATCCAGACTTCGGGCAGCGAGCCCGCACTGCTGCTGTTCTGTCCATTGCCTGCGCACCTGCAGCCCACCGGCCGCCTGCTCGCCCATCTGTTGCAAGGCCCCGTCTATCAACGTCTGCGCGTCGAGCTGCAATTGGGTTATGCGGTGTTCAGCGCCTTTCGTCAGATCGAAGGCTACGGTGGGCTCCTGTTCGGCGTGCAATCGCCGCACGCCAGCCACGCGCAGATCCTTGGCCACCTGCTGGAACTGCTAAGTCGAGGCGTCGCACTGGACGCCGCTGCCCGTGCGCAGTTGGCAAAGCAGTTCGACGAAGCGGCGATGAGCAATGCCGATGTCGCTCAATGGGCCTGGCAGGCACATATGGCGACCCACAATCCGGACCTGTCGCGGATGCGCCGGTCTATTCTCAATGTCGAGCAAGTTCAGTTGGACGAACTACTGCAGCAACTCATCGACGCCAGGCACGGTTGGCTTTGCCTGGCCAATGCCGTCGCGCCGGACGCCAAATGGCGGTGAGGGCCGAAATGATTGTTACCGTTTGCGCAAGGGCACATTTCGAATAATTAACCTTTCGGTACAATTTTTTCTTGTAAGATAGCGCAATCTCGGTCAATGGAACCTCTCGTGCCTGAGAGAACCCAATAATGAACCGACCACCTCAAACCCCATCCGGAAGGAGCAAACCCATGTGGACCAAACCTGCATACACTGACCTGCGTATCGGCTTCGAAGTTACCATGTACTTCGCCAACCGCTGAGCGGCAGTGCGTTACGACGCCTCGGCCCGCCGGGGCGTTGTCGTTTTTCGGATCAGCGTTTACGAGGGCGCGCATGTACATCCAGATTCTCGGTTCCGCCGCCGGTGGCGGCTTCCCCCAGTGGAACTGCAACTGCGTCAACTGCAAGGGCTACCGCGACGGCACCCTGCGCGCCACGGCGCGTACCCAGTCGTCCATCGCCCTGTCCGACGACGGCGAGCACTGGATCCTGTGCAATGCCTCACCGGACATCCGCGCCCAGCTCCAGGCCTTCGCGCCGATGCAGCCGGCCCGTGCCCTGCGTGACACCGGTATCGATGCCATCGTCCTGCTCGACAGCCAGATCGACCACACCACCGGCCTGCTCAGCCTGCGCGAAGGCTGCCCGCACCAGGTGTGGTGCACCGATATGGTCCACCAGGACCTGACCACCGGCTTCCCGCTGTTCAACATGCTCAGCCACTGGAACGGCGGGCTGGTGTGGAACCGCATTGAGCTGGCTGGCAGCTTCGTCATCAATGCCTGCCCTAACCTTCGCTTTACCCCCTTCCCACTGCGCAGCGCCGCACCGCCCTACTCGCCGCACCGTTTCGACCCGCACCCGGGCGACAACCTCGGGCTGCTGGTGGAGGACACCCGCACCGGCGGCAAGCTGTTCTACGCGCCGGGCCTGGGCCAGGTCGACGCCAAGCTGCTGGAGATGATGCACGGCGCCGACTGCCTGCTGGTCGACGGCACCCTGTGGGAGGATGATGAGATGCAGCGCCGCGGTGTCGGCACCCGCACCGGCCGCGAGATGGGCCACCTGGCGCAGAATGGCGCGGGCGGCATGCTCGAGGTGCTGGACGGTTTCCCACGTCAGCGCAAGGTGCTTATCCACATCAACAACACCAACCCGATCCTCGACGAAGACTCGCCGGAACGCGCCGAAGTACAGCGCCGGGGCGTGGAAGTCGCCTTCGATGGCATGAGTATCGAGCTGTAAGGAGGCCCTGTGAGCGACGCAACGCCGATGTCCCCTGCCGAGTTCGAGCAGGCCCTGCGCGCCAAGGGTGCCTATTACCACATCCATCACCCCTACCACGTGGCGATGTATGAAGGCCGCGCCAGCCGCGAGCAGATCCAGGGCTGGGTGGCCAACCGCTTCTACTACCAGGTCAACATCCCGATGAAGGATGCGGCGATCCTGGCCAACTGCCCGGACCGCGAAATCCGCCGCGAGTGGATCCAGCGCCTGCTCGACCACGATGGCGCACCCGGCGAGGACGGAGGCATCGAGGCCTGGTTGCGCCTGGGCCAGGCCGTGGGCCTGGACCCGGACCAATTGCGTAGCCAGGAGCTGGTATTGCCCGGCGTGCGCTTCGCCGTCGACGCCTATGTCAACTTCGCCCGCCGCGCCAGCTGGCAGGAGGCCGCCAGCAGCTCGCTGACCGAACTGTTCGCCCCACAGATCCACCAGTCGCGCCTGGACAGCTGGCCGCAGCACTACCCGTGGATCGACCCGGCCGGCTACGAATACTTCCGCACCCGCCTGGGCCAGGCCCGGCGTGATGTAGAACACGGTCTGGCGATCACCCTGCAGCACTACACCACCCGCGAAGGGCAGGAGCGCATGCTGGAGATCCTGCAGTTCAAGCTGGATATCCTGTGGAGCATGCTCGATGCCATGAGCATGGCCTATGAACTGAACCGCCCGCCGTATCACAGCGTCACCGCCGAGCGGGTCTGGCACAAGGGGATTGCCCTATGAGTTTCGACCGTCAACAAGTGCCCGCCTGGCGCCCCGGCTATCGTTTCCAGTACGAGCCCGCGCAAAAGGGCCATGTGCTGCTGTACCCCGAGGGGATGATCAAGCTCAACGACAGCGCGGGCCTGATTGGCGGACTGATCGATGGCCAGCGCAGCGTCGCCGCGATCATTAGCGAGCTGCAACAGCAGTTCCCCGGTGTGCCCGAAGTCGCCGACGACATCGAGCAGTTCATGGAGGTGGCCCGTGCCGAACACTGGATCACCCTCGCCTGAGGTGCCGGTCGGCCTGCCGTTGTGGCTCCTGGCCGAACTCACCTACCGCTGCCCGCTGCAGTGCCCGTACTGCTCGAACCCGTTGGATTTCGCCGAGCAGGGCAAAGAGCTGAGCACCGAGCAGTGGTTCAAGGTGATGGCCGAAGCCCGCGAGATGGGCGCCGCGCAAATCGGTTTTTCCGGCGGCGAACCGCTGGTGCGCCAGGACCTCGCCGAGCTGATCGGCGAGGCCCGGCGCCTGGGCTACTACACCAACCTGATCACCTCCGGCATCGGCCTGACCGAGCAGAAGATCGCCGCGTTCAAGCAGGCCGGGCTGGATCATATCCAGATCAGCTTCCAGGCCAGCGACGAGCAGGTGAACAACCTGCTGGCCGGCTCGAAGAAGGCCTTCGCGCAGAAACTGGAGATGGCCCGGGCGGTGAAGGCCCACGGCTACCCGATGGTGCTCAACTTCGTCACCCATCGGCACAACATCGACCGGATCGACCGCATCATCGAGCTGTGCATCGCCCTTGAGGCCGACTTCGTGGAGCTGGCCACCTGCCAGTTCTACGGCTGGGCGCACCTCAACCGCCTTGGCCTGCTGCCGACCCGCGCCCAGCTGGAACGGGCCGAGCGCATCACCAATGAGTACCGCGACAAGCTCAAGGCCGAAGGCAGCCCGTGCAAGCTGATCTTCGTCACCCCCGACTACTACGAAGAGCGCCCCAAGGCCTGCATGAATGGCTGGGGCAGCCTGTTCCTGACCATCACCCCGGACGGCACCGCCCTGCCCTGCCATGGCGCGCGCCAGCTGCCGGTGCAGTTCCCCAATGTGCGCGACCATGACCTGCGCCACATCTGGTACGACTCGTTCGGCTTCAACCGCTTCCGGGGCTATGACTGGATGCCCGAGCCGTGCCGCTCGTGCGACGAGAAGGAAAAGGACTTCGGCGGCTGCCGCTGCCAGGCCTTCATGCTCACCGGCGATGCCAGCAAGGCCGACCCGGTGTGCGCCAAGTCACCGGACCACGGCATCATCCTCAAGGCCCGCGAAGAAGCCGAGCACGCTACGCTGGAGATTGAACAGATGACCTTCCGCAACGAGCGCAACTCCCATGTCATTGCCCGCGGCTGAGTTCAGCGCCACCCAGGCGGTGGCCGCCGGGACCGACTTCGCCGAACTGAAGGTCGGCGAACACGGTGTGTTCTGGAACGAGTTCCGGCCGGCCGATGGCGCTTGTCGGATCTGGCATTGGCGCGACCACCAGGCACGTTGCCTGACCCCGGAGGGGTTCAGTGTGCGCAGCCGGGTCTACGAGTACGGCGGCGGCAGTTTTTGCCTGAGCGACGAAGGGCTGGTGTTCGTCAACGAACAGGACCAGCAGGTCTATCTGCAGGCACTGGACGGCAGCTTGCCGCACCGGCTCACCCATGCTGACGACCGCCGCTACGGTGATGTGCAGTGGCATGCGGGCCTGGTTCTGGCCGTCGAGGAACACCACGGGGAGCAGGTCGAGCATCGCCTTGTGGGTCTCACCGCAGAGCATCGACAGATCCTGGCAGAAGGCGCCGACTTCTATGCCTCCCCCACACTGAGCCACGATGGATGCCGCCTGGCCTGGATCGAGTGGGACCGGCCGGCGCAACCCTGGACCGTCACCCGCCTGATGTGCCGGGAACGCGAACCTTCTGGCGCCTGGGGCGCGGTACGCTGCGTCGCCGCGCAGGACGAATCCTTGCAGCAGCCCCGCTTCGATGAGCAAGGCCGCTTGTACTGCCTTTCCGATCGCGACGGTTTCTGGCAACCCTGGGGCGAGCTCGACGGACACTGGCAACGTCTGCCCGCCGCATCCGCAGACCACGCCGCAGCTCCTTGGCAGCTGGGCGCCAGCACTTGGCTGGCCCTCGGCCCCGCCAGCTATCTGGCCAGCTGGTTCGAGGACGGCTTCGGAGAACTGGGGTTGCGCCGCGACAGCGGCGAAGTGGAACGCTATGCCAGTGCATACACGCGGTTCCGTGGCCTGGCCTTGGATAACGAGCGCATCTATGCAGTGGCCGCCTCGCCGATCAGCCCAGCGGCGGTGATCGCCATCGACCAGCGCAGCCACGCAGTCGAAGTACTGGCAGGCGGCGCCGAGGTGCTACCGGTGGAACACATCAGCCGCCCCCAGCCGATCCACTATGCCAGTGGCGATGGTTCGGCCCACGGCTTCTTCTACCCAGCCATGCAAGGTACGGCCGGCCTACCCCCACTGGTGGTGTTCATCCATGGCGGCCCGACCTCGGCCTGCTACCCGGTGCTCGACTCGCGTATCCAGTATTGGACCCAACGCGGCTTCGCCGTCGCCGACCTCAACTACCGAGGCAGCAGCGGCTACGGTCGCGCTTATCGCCAGGCGCTGTACCTGCGCTGGGGCGAATGCGACGTCGAGGACGCCTGCGGGGCAGTCAGGCATCTTGCCGAGCTGGGCCTGATCGACCCGGCCCAGGCCTTCATCCGCGGTGGCAGCGCGGGGGGCTACACTACCCTATGCGCCTTGGCCTTCCAGGATGTGTTCCGTGGCGGCGCCAGCCTGTACGGCGTCAGCGACCCCGAAGCGCTGGGCAGGGCCACCCACAAGTTCGAAAGCGACTACCTGGACTGGCTGATCGGCGACCCGCAACGCGATGCCGATCGATATCGCCAGCGCACACCATTGCTGCACGCCGGACGGATCAAGGTACCGGTGATTTTCTTCCAGGGTGAGCTGGATGCGGTGGTGGTACCGGGGCAGACACGCTTGATGCTCGAGGCCCTACAGGCCAATGGCATCCAAGCCGAGGGGCATTTTTATGCGGGCGAGCGGCATGGGTTTCGCCAGGCGGCGAATCTGGCGCATGCGCTCGACGAAGAGTGGAAGTTCTACTGCCGGTTGCTAGGCCGGTAGGGCAAAACAGAGTTTCAGGCTTCAACTGCAACTGCGTGGGAGCGGCGGTGCGCCGCTCCCACGCAGTTCATGCTTGCAGAGCGGTCTTTGCTCTCAGCGCTTGGCAATGATGTACACCGCGTGCACGATCCCGGGGATATAACCCAGCAGGGTCAGCAGGATGTTCAGCCAGAACGCGCCACCGAATCCCACCTGGAGAAATACGCCCAGCGGTGGCAGGAGGATAGCGATGATGATGCGAATGAAGTCCATGCGGTGCGCTCCTTGAAAGTGTATCAACACAGACTAGTCGCACCGCCCGGAGGTTCCACCGGGCAAAAAAACGCCCCTGGCCATGTATTTCAGACCAGAGGCGATGCGCAGGAACGCGAGACGGTTCGTTGAAATTCTGTATGCCGGTGCCAAGTCAGGCCGGAACTTCGCGGCGATTGTGCTGGTGGGCATGCAGCCGGGTGAACGCCCGGGCCAGGCGCTGAAGCATTTCGTCGATGTTGCCTTTGCTCACGGTCAGCGCCGGCGAGAAGCGCACAACATCGGCCTGCGGGGCATTGAGCAGCAAGCCTTCCTGCAATGCCGCCTCGACCAGCGGCACTGCGGTCCCCTCACGCAGTTGCAGCCCCCACAGCAGCCCCTGGCCACGCACTTCGCCCTGGCCATAGCGGCCAGCCAGGCGGCTGAGGCCATCGCGCAGGTGGCGACCACTGTCCATCACCTGCTCGAAGAACCCCTTCTCCAGCACGGTCTGCAGCACAGCCATCCCGGCAGCGCTCATCAGTGCGTTGCCATGGTGGCTGCCTTCCAGCTCGCCCGGTTCGGCGCAGCAGGCGCGTCCGCGGGCCAGCAGCGCGGCCAACGGCACACCGCCGCCCAGGCCTTTGCCGAGAGTGATGATGTCGGCCCGCACGCCGTAGGTTTCCTCTGCCAACAGGGCGCCGCAACGTCCTACACCGGTCTGCACCTCATCGAGGATCAGCAGAATGCCCAGCTCACGGCACAACCGCTCGACACCCTGGAGGTACTCACGGGTGGCCGGAATCACGCCGGCCTCACCCTGTATCGGCTCGAGCATGATCGCCACGGTGCGCGAGTCGACCGCCGCATGCAGCGCCGCCAGGTCGTTGAAAGGCACCTTGCTGAAGCCCGGCAAGCCGGGCTCGCAACGGTTGCATGGCAGCGGGTCGGACGCCGACAACGCCCCGAGCGTGCGCCCATGGCAACCTTGGCTGGCGGTAATGATGTGATAGGCGCCGTTGCGGTGCAGCTGGCCCCATTTGCGCGCCAGCTTGATCGCCCCCTCGCAGGCCTCGGCGCCACTGTTGAGCAGGTAGGCCTGATCACTGTCGGTGCGCTGGCACAGCAACTCGGCCAGGTTCAGCAGGCCGCGGCTGTGGTAGCCCGCGCCTGGATTGATCAAGGCCTGGGCCTGGTCGCCCAGGGCCTTGACCAGCACGCTCGGGCTGTGGCCCAGACTGTTCACCGCGCAACCCTGGGTGAAGTCCAGGTAGGCGTGACCCTCGTCGTCCCACAACCACGATCCCTGGCCTCGCACGAACACGTGCGGCGCACGTTCGATGCTGGGCATCAGCCGCTCGCGGGAGCACTGCGCGGCGGCCGGCACGCTCACCGAGGCACCCTTGGGCTCGGCGACGGCGGGTGCCGAACGGCGCAGGTTGAACAGGTTCATCGGGACTCCGGCCAATCACGGTGGTGGGCGGTCAAGGCTCCGGTCTGACGCCGGAATTGAATATTCTGCCTTGCCTATCAAAAGTGTTTCTCAGCTGCGGTAACAATCGCCGGGTTGAGCGCTGTAACCCGTTGGAATACGGCGATAGACTAGGGCTCTAGTCGTTTCCCGGCCATTTCGATTTCTCAGCTTTTTCGATAAGTATCACTTATGGATTTTCGCCAACTGCGTTACTTCGTCGCGGTCTATGAAGAAGGCCATGTGGGCCGCGCCGCCGAACGCCTTTCGCTGTCCCAGCCAGCGCTGTCCCAACAGATTCGCCAGCTGGAGCACAGCCTCGACCTGAGCCTGTTTGAACGCAGCAACAAACGCCTGCTGCCCACGCTCGCCGCGCATACCCTGTACAACCACGCCGTGCCCTTGCTCGAAGGCCTTCAACGGGCCCACGAGGCCATGGGCAACTTCAAGGGCCAATCACTGCGCACCCTGGCTATCGGGGTACTGCAGACCGTGCGGCCAAGCCTGGTGCCGCAACTTCTGGAGCGGGTGCGCAAAGCCCAGCCGCACCTGGTGGTACAGATCTATGAACTGTCGGGGTCAGAGATCGAGCGGCGCCTGCTCAACGGCAGCCTGGACATCGGCATCAGCTACCTGCCGCCACGCCAGCCTGGCCTGCATGGCTTGCTGCTGTACGAAGATGAACTGCAGTTGGTCATCCCCCGTGCCCACCCGTTGAAGGACTTCAAGAAAGTCTCGATGCGTCAGGCTGCCGAGTTACCGATGCTGATGCTTGGCGAAGAATTCCAGATCCGCCAGATCTGGAAGGCGCAACTGGCCAGCCAAGGGCGCAGGCCGCAGGTGCAGGCCGAGATGAACAACATGGCGGGTATCCTCGACAGCCTGGCGCACACTGCGCTGGCGACCATCCTGCCGGGTCGGGCCAAGGAAGCCACCCAGGACGACCAGGAGCTGCTATGGAAACCTCTCAGCGAGCCACGTATTCCGTTGAAGGTAGGCCTGTTGTTTCGTGACGCACAACGTCAACAGGCCTCGGTCGAGCTGCTGCGCAGCTTGTTGGAGGAAGAAGCCGACCCACGCCAGCTGGGGATTTCACCGTTGGACGTGCTTGTCTGAAACGCGCCCATAAAGAAAACCCCGCCTAAGCGGGGTTTTCCAGACTGTTTCCCTTCGACATCCCTATCACCCCGCCATCCTGGCAGGAAATCCTTCTTGTCCCTGTTCTATCTTTTCGCGCTTCCTGCGCAACTTCCTTGTAAGGCGTCCTGCTCTGTCCATTGCGCGTCCTGCGCTACGTCCATGTAAGAAAGAGTAACCGTGGATCCAATCTCAGGAAAGAGGCGAAACGTCACCACGTCTTGTAAGCCAAAGCTTACAAAAGAGGTTTGTTCACAAACATGTGCCGCCGGCAAAACAAAAAGCCGCCCGGCACCGGATGTATCCGGTGCCGGGCGGCCTCATGCCGCAATCAGGTTATCAAGCAGTCCGCTCGGGGTCAGAACTGCGCAGCGTCCAGCAGGTACAGCGATTCGCTACCAGCTTTCACCGACGCCGCCAGCGAATGGACTCGCGGCAACAGGCGTGCAAAGTAGAAACGTGCCGTGCCCAACTTGGCGCCATAGAAGTCCGCATCGCCTTCGCCGGCCTTGGCAGCCCGCGCCATCAGTGCCCACATGTAGGCGTAGGCGACATAACCGAATGCGTGCAGGTATTCGACCGAAGCCGCGCCGATCTCGTTGGGGTTGCCCTTGGCCTGATCCAGCACCCAGTTGGTCAGCTCGTCGAGCTGGTCGAGGGAGGCCGCCAGGGGCTTGGTGAACTCGCCAAGGTCAGCAGCGCTGACGGCGATGAACTCGCGAATCTCGTCGGCGAACAGCTTGTAGTAAGCGCCACCACTGGCCACCACCTTGCGACCGACCAGGTCCAGTGCCTGGATACCATTGGTGCCTTCGTAGATCTGGGTGATGCGCACATCGCGCACCAGCTGCTCCTGGCCCCACTCACGGATGTAGCCATGGCCGCCGAAGACCTGCTGGCCATGCACCGTGCACTCCAGACCCAGGTCGGTGAGGAAGGCCTTGGCAACCGGGGTAAGCAGCGCCACCAGTTCCTCACTGCGCTTGCGGGTCGCGGCGTCTTCGCTGTACTTGGCGCTGTCGAGCTGCATCGCCACATAGGTGGAGAACGCCCGGCCGCCTTCGGTCAGCGCCTTCATGGTCAGCAGCATGCGGCGCACGTCCGGGTGGACGATGATCGGGTCGGCCACCTTGTCCTTGGCCTGCGGGCCGGTCGGGGCGCGGCTCTGCAGACGGTCGCGGGCATACTCCACGGCGTTCTGGTAGGAGCGCTCGGCCGAGGCCAGGCCCTGGATGCCAACCCCCAGGCGCTCGTAGTTCATCATGGTGAACATGGCTGCCAGGCCTTTGTTCGGCTCGCCGACGATATAGCCGACCGCTTCGTCGAAGTTCATCACGCAGGTGGCCGAGCCCTGGATGCCCATCTTGTGCTCGATCGAGCCGCAAGTGGCCGGGTTGCGCGCGCCGAGACTGCCATCTTCGTTGACCAGGAACTTGGGCACCAGAAACAGCGAGATGCCTTTCGGGCCTGCCGGTGCATCCGGCAGCTTGGCCAGTACCAGATGGATGATGTTCTCGGTGAGATCGTGCTCGCCACCGGTGATGAAGATCTTGGTGCCGCTGACCTTGTAGCTGCCATCAGCCTGGGGCTCGGCCTTGGTGCGGATGATGCCCAGGTCGGTACCGGCGTGGGGCTCGGTGAGGCACATGGAGCCGGCCCAGACACCCGAGTACATGTTCGGCAGGTACTTTTCCTTGAGCGCTTCACTGGCGTGGGCGTTGATCGACAGGCAGGCGCCGGCGGTCAGCATCGGGTACAGGCCGAAGGCCAGGCTCGAGGCATTGACCATTTCCTCGACCTGGGCCGAAACGACCTTGGGCATGCCCATGCCACCGAAGAGCGGATCGCCGCCAACGCCGACCCAGCCACCTTCGGCATAAGTGTTGTATGCCTCGATGAAGCCCGCCGGGGTGCGCACCGAGCCGTTGTCCCAATGGCAACCCTCTTCGTCGGCGGCACGGCTCAGCGGCGCGATGGTCTTGCCGGTGACCTTGCCGGCCTCCTCCAGCACCGCCATGGCCGTATCGGCATCGACTGCCTCGGCAAGGCCGGGCAGTTGCGACCAGAGCGTGGCCACGTCGAAGACTTCATTGAGGACGAAGCGCATATCGCGCAGGGGCGCTTTATATTCAGCCATGACAACCTCTCGCTATCGGGGTCGGGGCGGCCGATGAGGGCCGCAGCACTGGGATGACCGCAGTGTAACCGAACAACTTTTACGAGACATAGGGTCATCATGCGACCGAATGGTCTACCATAGTCACTCACTAACCTGCCATGCGCACAGCACCACGACGCGACTGCTGGCCGAAGGTCATGACGCAGTTACGTCCCGCGCCTTTGGCGCTATATAGCGCCTGGTCGGCCGACTTGAGCACTTCATCGGGGTTGCGGTGCTCGGCCTGGCGCTCGGCCACGCCGATGCTGATGGTCACCGACACCGTGGTGTTTGCGCCGCCCCCGCGACGCTGGCGACCGGTTGAGTCATCCTGCGGCCGGCTGTTCTGGTCACGCAGTTGGATCGCATAGTTGGCGATCATCTCCCGTACCGCCTCCAGGTGGGGCAAGCATTCTTCGGCAGTCTTGCCGGCAAACACCAGGGCGAACTCTTCGCCACCATAACGGTAGGCGCGACCGCCGCCGGTCACCTTGGACAAGCGGCTTGCAACCAGGCGCAATACTTGGTCGCCGACATCATGACCATGGGTATCGTTGAATTTCTTGAAGTGGTCAACGTCGGTCATGGCGATTACATAGTTGCGCCCCAGGCGTTGCATACGCTCGTTCAAGGCCCGTCGTCCCGGCAGGCCGGTCAACTCATCGCGGAAGGCCATCTGGTAGGCCTCGTGGGACACCGCCGCGGCAATCATCAGCATCACCTGGCTGCACATGATGTTCAGGGTGAAGGGGAGGATGAAAGTCTTGGGCAGCATCCAGAAGATACCCACCAGGCCGATGATCTGTGCGGCATGCAACGGCCTGGGCTCACGCAGGTACTGCGCCACCAACAGGATGAACACCGCCAGGAACAGCGGATAGGCCAACTGGATTAGGCTCATCCACTGGCCATGCAACGAGGGCCAGCGGATCTCGGCCAGCCAGCCAAGTAGCGCCTCGGGGAAACTTTGCTCCAGCGCCACGGCCACGCTGCTAACCGCGAACAGCACGGCGAAACGGGCCAGAAGGTCCTGGGCCAGGTGCGTACGTTCCTGCCAGGCGCCATACAGGCCAAACAGCGCCGGCAACAACAGGCAAACCAAGTGGAAGATCACCGCGGCATCGTCACGGACCCGGCCGTTGTCGCGGTAGAAGTCGGTCTGGGTGTCGAGCAGGAAATAGGCGATGTACACCGTGACCATCAGGAACAGCTCACGCTGGCGGCGATACACCGCGCAGTAGGCGCCGCCCAGTAACAGAACCAAGGTGGGCAAAACATTGAACAGCGATGTGAAAAAGACACTGAGGTCCCTCACATAGGCTGCAGCGAGCCCCGCCAGCAGAAGGATCAGCGATGGCAGAAAGTGGCTCGCACGTACAGCGGATAGACGAAACAAGGGTAATCTCCGACCCGGCAGATCAATAATGGCATTGTGCCCCTACTTCATCGGCAGCGCACATGAATAGATGAATTTACGGACGCTTTAACGGCAAGGATGGCGGCCAGCTTGAGACTTTCTCGTAACTGGATGCGACATTGGCCTGTTGGCAAGGCCCATCGCGGGCCTCTGCCTAACTTGTGGGCTTGCCCCGCGACAGGCTCCTGGAGCCAAAATCACAGGCAAAAAAAACCGCCTGCCGGTAACGGCAGGCGGTTTCGTGCAACCGTCTGGGCTTAGATGGACAGACCGAAGTCTTCTTCCTTCATCGCCATCAGGTTGTCGGCGCCGGACAGAATGGCCGCCACGTGGGTGCGGGTACGCGGCAGGATGCGCTGGAAGTAGAAGCGCGCAGTCTGCAGTTTGGCGGTGTAGAACGCCTCTTCGCTGGTGCCGGCTGCCAGTTTCTCGGCTGCCAAGCGGGCGATGTCGGCCCAGAAGTAGGCCAGGCACGCATAGCCGGAGTACATCAGGTAGTCCACCGAAGCGGCACCCACTTCCTCGCGGTCCTTCATCGCGGCCATGCCGATCTTCATGGTCAGCTCGCCCCATTCCTTGTTGATCGCGGCCAGCGGCTCGACGAACTCCTTGGTGGCGGCGTTGCCTTCCTGGGATTGGCAGAACTTGTGAACGATCTTGGTGAAGCCTTTGAGCGCCTCGCCCTGGGTCATCAGCACCTTGCGGCCGAGCAGGTCAAGCGCCTGGATGCCTGTGGTGCCTTCGTACAGCATGGAAATGCGGCTGTCGCGTACGTTTTGCTCCATGCCCCATTCGGCGATGAAGCCATGACCGCCGTAGATCTGCACACCGTGGTTGGCCGACTCGAAACCAACTTCGGTCATGAACGCCTTGGCGATCGGGGTCAGGAAAGCCAACAGCGCGTCGGCCTTCTTGCGCTCTTCCTCATCCTGGCTGTACTTGACGATGTCCACCTGCTTGGCGGTGAAGTAGACCATGGCGCGGTTGCCTTCGGCGAACGCCTTCATGGTCAGCAACATGCGGCGCACGTCCGGGTGGACAATGATCGGGTCAGCGGCTTTATCCGGGGCTTTAGGGCCGGTCAGCGAGCGCATCTGCAGGCGGTCACGGGCATATTTCAGACCACCCTGGAACGCCACCTCGGCGTGGGCCAGGCCTTGCAGCGCGGTGCCCAGGCGAGCGGTGTTCATGAAAGTGAACATGCAGTTCAGGCCCTTGTTGGCGGGGCCGATCAGATAGCCGGTGGCGCTGTCGAAGTTCATCACGCAGGTGGCGTTGCCGTGGATGCCCATCTTGTGCTCAAGCGAGCCGCAGCTCACGCCGTTGCGCTCGCCCGCGCCTCCTTCGGCGTTGGGCAGGAACTTCGGCACGATGAACAGCGAGATACCCTTGGTGCCGGCCGGCGCATCGGGCAGGCGGGCCAGGACGATGTGCACGATGTTGTCGGCCATGTCGTGTTCACCGGCAGAGATGAAGATCTTGGTGCCGGACACTTTGTAGCTACCGTCGGCCTGAGGTTCGGCCTTGGTGCGCAGCATGCCCAAGTCGGTGCCGCAGTGCGGTTCGGTCAGGCACATGGTGCCGGTCCATTCGCCGGACACCAGCTTGGTCAGATAGGTTTCCTGCTGCTCTGGGGTTCCGTGCTCGGAGATGGTGTTCATTGCACCGTGGGAGAGGCCTGGATACATGCCCCACGACCAGTTCGCTTCACCGACCATTTCGCTCAGGGCCAAGCCCAACGATTCTGGCAGGCCCTGACCGCCGTGCTCGACGTCATGGGCCAGGCTCGGCCAGCCGCCTTCGACGAACTGTTGGTAGGCTTCCTTGAAGCCGGTCGGGGTCTTCACGCCCGCCTCGCTCCAGGTGCAGCCTTCCAGGTCGCCGACGCGGTTCAGCGGGGCCAGTACCTCTTCACAGAACTTCGCGCCTTCCTGCAGGATCGCGTCGACCATGTCGGGCGTGGCGTCCTGGCAGCCCGGCAGGCTCTGATAATGCGCCTCATAGCCGAGCAGTTCGTCGCGGACGAAGCGGATATCACGCAAGGGGGCTTTGTAATCAGGCATTGCGATGAACCTCTGTGATGAGTTCGGTAGGGAGACCGCGGGTACCGACCAGCTCTTGGCGGCTTTCGGTCAAACAGTTGTTTGAAACTTACGTTTAGGACGCCTCGCTGTCAAGGTGGGCTAACAATGGCATTTATGCCGCCGAATATGACAATTCGGCCAAACACCCTCAAACGTATCGCGGGGCAAGCCCGCTCCCACGAATGGAAGCGGGCTTGCCCCGCGAAGTAAGCGAATGTGGTTCAGCGAGTCAGGCGTAGGTGTCGATGAATCGGCCGAGCATTTCATCGGAAGCCTTGGCGACTTTGGCACCCAGTTCGACTTCGTGCTTGCCCAGGGCCAGTTGCACGGTGCTGGTGGCCAGATCCATCTGTTGGCTGCGGTCAACGCTGCGCAGACGCTCTGCCTGGTAGTCGCTGGACTGCCCGCTGGTGCCACGCTCGACGGCGCCGCTGGCGATCTGCTGGGCGGCCTGATCGACCCGGTTCTGCCCGTTCTGGATGGCACCCAGGCCCGCGTAGAAGGCGGAACTCGCATTGATTTCCATGTCAGGACTCCATGACGCTGGATGATGAACAGACCTTATTAAAGCAGCAGACCGGGAAAAAGGCCCGTTTAAATCCCTAATAGCCTAGTGCCAGCTGATAGGCAAAGGCCTAATCCAGCAGGTCCAGGTGCAAATGCTCCGCCACCGCAGCGGCGCTCGCTTGTTTCAACCAGGGTATGCGCCCCAGGCATGGCGCGGGCAGCCGCTCAGCCAGGCTCGACAGGTTCTCCTCCAGGCGCGATGTCCGCGGATCGACGATGTTCGCCACCCAACCGGCCAGTTGCAGGCCGTCGCGGGCGATGGCTTCGGCGCTGAGCAAGGCGTGGTTGATACATCCCAACCGCACCCCTACCACCAGGATTACCGGCAGTTTCAGGGCAATGGCCAGGTCTGACAGGTTGGCATGGTCGGACAACGGCACCCGCCAGCCGCCGGCCCCTTCGATCAAGGTGAAGTCGGCGTGCTGCGCCAGCACCTGCTGCATCGCATCACGCAGCACCGGTACGCTCAACACCACCCCCGCCTCGTGCGCCGCCACGTGTGGAGCGATGGCCGGCTCAAAAGCGAAAGGATTGACCGCTTCATACGGCATTTTGACCGAGCTTTCATCGATCAACGCCAAGGCATCGCTGTTGCGCAACCCTCTGGGCGTCACCATGCACCCGGATGCCACCGGCTTGGCCGCCAGCGTGCTCAGCCCCGACTGCATCGCCGCATGCAGCAGACCCGCGGCGATGGTGGTCTTGCCGACATCGGTGTCGGTGCCGGCAACAAAATAGGCCTGGCTCATGTCACTGCTCCCCGGCCAGCGGTTTGCGCAAGACGCCATACACCACCTGATAGGTGGCAGGCAGCCCCTGAGGCTGGCGGAACTGTTCATAGGCCTGCAACAGGCCCTGCATCCGCGCGCGTCCGGTCAACCCCGATGGGCGCCCCGGATTGAGGTTGTGCGCACCCAGTGCCTTGAGCTCGTGGGTCAGGCTGCGCACGTCGAGGTAATGCAGTACATGGGGACGTCGCTCCAGGTCGATCAGCTCCAGGCCGCTGTCCCCGCATAGACGCTGGTAATCCTCGAAACGCCGGAAGCGATTGACATGCACCATGCCATCGACGGCTTGCCAGCTGGCACGCAACTCATCGAGGGTGCCCACGCACAAGCTGCTGAATGCCAACACCCCGCCTGGGCGCAGCACCCGCCGTGCCTCACCCAGCACGCTGGCGAACTGGCCGCACCACTGCACCGCCAGGCTGCTGAACAGCAGATCTACACTGCCATCGAGCAACGGCAGACGCTCGGCGTCACCTGCCACATGGTGCCGGGCGCCGCCGTGCTCACGGGCATGGCGCAACATGCCCTCGGCGATGTCCACCGCCACACCATCGGCATCGTTGAAGCACTCGGCCAGGACCCGGCTGAAATGGCCGGTGCCACTGCCCATGTCCAGCCAGCGCGCTGGGGCGAGCCCTGCGGGCAGTTTATCCAGCAGCGCCATGCCTACGGCGCGCTGCAGGGCCGCGACACTGTCGTAGCTGGCCGCGGCGCGGGAAAACGAAGCCGCCACCTGGCGCTTGTCCGGCAGGGCACCGGGCAAGGTGGGCTGGGAAAGATCAGTCATCACCACTCTCATGCAGGAAACTCTTGATGCCCGCCGCCAGCTCCTGCGGGTACTCCAGCAGGAAGGCGTGGGAACTGTCTTCGACCAGGCCGACTTCCACGTCAGGCAACAGGTCGCTCAGGGCCTTGGCAGCCTCCACCGGTACCAGCGCGTCACTACCGGCGAACAGGTGCAACTGCGGGCCGCCGTATTGCTCCAGGGCAGCGCGTGTATCAAGGCTGGCCAGCACCTCCAGCCCAGTGGCCAGGTACAGCGGATCGGTGTCGGGCACGCCGACGCCCAGCTGGCGCAGCAAGGTGCGCGGTTGCAGCGCGCCGTCGCTGCACAAGGTACGAAAGCGCTTGAGTGTCACCTGGGTATGGCTGCGGCAGCCATCAAGGAAGGTGCCGAAGGTATCCGGCGCCATTCCGTGCGGCCAGTCCGGCCGAACGACGAAACTGGGGTTGCTGGCCAGGGTGAGCAAGCCGCAGCAATGATCGCCGCGCTTGTGCGCCAGGGCGCTGGCAAGCATGCCACCCAGCGACCAGCCGCCCAGCCACACGTCGTTGGGCAGCTTGCGGTCGAGGTAGTCGACCCAGGCCAGCGGGTCGTTGTCAGGCAGATCCGGCAACGGCATCAGTTCGACCTGCAGGCGCGGGTCCTGGGCACGCAGGCTGGCGGCCAGCGGCTCCAGTGAGGCGGTGCCCAGCCCCCAGCCGGGCAGAAGGATCATTCGGTTACGCATCGGCGGACTCCAGCTGTGGATAACACTCGGCCAATGCATTCAACAATAGCTGCACCTGCGCCTCACTGTGGGCAGCACTCAGGGTCACCCGCAGACGGGCACTGCCGGCGGGTACGGTGGGCGGGCGAATCGCTGTGACCAGCAGGCCGCGTTCGCGCAGCAAGCGGGACAATGCCAGCGCCCGCCCCGCATCGCCGATAAGGATCGGCTGGATTGCAGTGTGGCTATCCATCAGGGTCAGGCCGATCGCCTCGGCCCCGGCACGGAACTGCCGGACCAGCGCGGCCAGGTGCTCACGCCGCCAGCGCTCCCGGCGCAGCAGCTCCAGCGCCTTGAGCGTGGCGCACGCCAATGCCGGCGGCTGGCTGGTGGTGTAGATGTACGGCCGGGCGAACTGCACCAGCGCCTCGATCAGGTCCTCGCTGCCGGCAACGAAGGCGCCGGCGGTACCACAGGCCTTGCCCAGCGTGCCGATCAGCACCGGCACATCATCGACACCCAGACCGAAATGCTCGACCAGGCCGCCGCCGTTGACGCCCAAGGTACCAAAGCCATGGGCATCGTCGACCATCAGCCAAGCGTCGCGGCTGC
The DNA here is from genome assembly GCF_021283165.2 of Pseudomonas soli. NCBI lineage: Bacteria > Pseudomonadati > Pseudomonadota > Gammaproteobacteria > Pseudomonadales > Pseudomonadaceae > Pseudomonas > Pseudomonas soli. Next base: position 409,434 of record NZ_CP128543.1, on the reverse strand, counting down.
AGGCGGCATTGGCCAGGGCCGGAAGGTCGGCGCAATCGCCATCCATACTGAACACGCCGTCGGTAACCACCAGGGTATTGCCGGTAGCTTTCTCTAGACGACTGGCCAAGCTGGCCGGGTCGTTGTGCAGGTAGCGGCTGAAACGGGCGCCACTGAGCAGCCCGCCGTCGAGCAGGGAAGCGTGATTGAGGCGGTCCTGCAAGACTGTGTCGCCCTGCCCCACAAGCGCGGTGATAGCCCCCAGGTTGGCCATGTAGCCGGTGGAGAACAGCAATGCCCGGGGCCGCCCGGTCAACTCGGCCAGCGCTTCTTCAACGGCATGGTGCGGCGTGCTGTGGCCGATCACCAGATGCGAGGCACCACCGCCGACACCCCAGCGCTCGGCGCCATCGCGCCAGGCCTTGATCACCTCGGGGTGATTGGCCAGGCCCAGGTAGTCATTGCTGCAGAAGGCCAGCAGCGGCTGGCCATCGACCACCACCTGCGGCCCTTGCGGGCTTTCCAGCAGCGGCCGTTGACGATAGAGGTCCGCGGCACGCCGTTCGGCCAGCCGCGCGGCGAGATCGAAGGCCATGCTCAGGCCGAGGCTGCGTCGTAGAACAGCTCGCTGCTGCGCTGCTCGACCAGCGCCTGCTCGATAGCGGCCTGGTGCACTTCGTCGGCGTGCTCTTCGCGAGCTTCCGGCTGGATACCCAGGCGGGCGAACAGCTGCATGTCCTTGTCAGCCTGCGGGTTGGCCGTGGTCAGCAGCTTCTCGCCGTAGAAGATCGAGTTGGCTCCGGCCATGAATGCCAGGGCCTGCATCTGCTCGTTCATCTGCTCACGGCCTGCCGACAGGCGCACGTGGGACTTGGGCATGAGGATCCGGGCCACGGCAAGCATGCGGATGAAGTCGAACGGATCGACGTCTTCCTCGTCGGCCAGCGGCGTGCCGGCAACCTTGACCAGCATGTTGATCGGCACCGACTCCGGGTGCTCGGGCAGATTGGCCAGCTGGATCAACAGGCCTGCGCGGTCGTCCAGCGACTCGCCCATGCCAAGGATGCCGCCGGAGCAGATCTTCATGCCGGCGTCACGCACGTAGGCCAGGGTCTGCAGGCGGTCGCTGTAGGTACGGGTGGTGATGATGCTGCCGTAGAACTCCGGCGAGGTGTCGAGGTTGTGGTTGTAGTAGTCCAGGCCGGCCTGGGCCAGGGCCTGGGTCTGCTCCTGGTCGAGCTTGCCGAGGGTCATGCAGGTTTCCAGGCCCATGGCCTTGACCCCTTTGACCATCTCCAGCACGTAAGGCATGTCCTTGGCCGAAGGATGCTTCCACGCCGCGCCCATGCAGAAGCGGGTCGAACCGATGGCCTTGGCCCGGGCGGCCTCCTCCAGCACCTTCTGCACTTCCATCAGCTTCTGTTTTTCCAGCCCGGTGTTGTAGTGGCCGGACTGCGGACAATATTTGCAATCTTCCGGGCAGGCGCCGGTCTTGATCGACAGCAGCGTGGAGACCTGCACACGGTTGGGGTCGAAATGCGCGCGGTGCATGGTCTGGGCCTGGAACAGCAGGTCATTGAACGGCTGCTGGAACAGTGCCTTGACCTCGGCCAGGGACCAGTCGTGACGGGTTGTTGCAATTGCGCTAGCGCTCATCGGCGTTTCCTTATCTATGGTCTGACTGACGCCGGGACAGGAAAACCTTCCAGCGCATCACGGATAGCTCGCATAGTCACGGAAGGCCCATGAACTGTCAACCAATCAAGAACATACTGGTTTACATCTGTACAAATATCGATCAATCCTGTTTACTCTGCGACGAGCCCGCAGGGCAGCCCTATTCCCTGTGCCTCGCCTGCGAACAGGCGCTGCCCTGGCTGCAAGAGCAATGCCGCCGATGCGCGCTGCCACTGGCCTTGGACGACCTTCTCTGTGGCAGCTGCAGCCGCCACCCACCGGCATTCAAACGGGTAATCGCGCCCTGGCATTACGGCTTTCCCGTCGACACCCTGATAAGCCGCTTCAAGCACAACAGCCAGTGGCCCTTGGGGCGGTTACTGGCCCAATTGCTCGGCCAGAGCCTGAACCAGCACTATTACGAAGGCTTGCCACGGCCTGACTGCTTGTTGCCCGTTCCCCTGGCCGGACGACGACTGCGCCAGCGCGGCTTCAACCAGGCAGCGATGCTCGCCCGCTGGCTGGGCAGACAATTGCGCCTGCCCTGCGACGAGCACCTGCTGCAGCGGGTGCGTGATACAACGGCGCAACAGGCGCTCGGCGCCAAGGCCCGGCAACGCAACCTGCGGCAGGCTTTCGCCCTCATCCCCGGCAGGGAACTGCAAGGCCTGCACCTGGCGCTGGTCGACGACGTGCTGACCACCGGGGCGACCGCGCAGACCATCGCCCGGTTGCTGCGCAAAGCCGGTGCCCGGCGGGTGGACATCTACTGCCTGGCACGCACACCGCGCCCGGGGCAGGCTTGACTTGCCCCTGTGGCGGCGGCAACGTCGCAGGACCTACACCACGCCTGATGTCCGCCCATGTCCCTGCCCGCCTTGCTCGCCCAGCACATCACCCGCCGCCCACAGCGCATCGCCCTGCTGCAACATGTCGCCGAGCAAGGGTCCATCACCCGCGCCGCCAAGGCTGCCGGTATCAGCTACAAGGCCGCCTGGGATGCCATCGACGAACTCAATAACCTGGCGGCGCAGCCGCTGGTGGAGCGCAGCACTGGGGGTCGGGGGGGCGGTGGTGCCCGGCTGTCCGCCGAAGGCGAACGCATCCTGCGCCTGTACCAGCGGCTGCAGGCGTTGCAGGCAGAGATCCTGGAATCCGCCGAGGACAGCAACGACCTCGCGTTGCTCGGCCGGCTGATGCTGCGCACCAGTGCGCGCAACCAGTTGCAAGGGCGGATCAGCGGGCTGCGCCGCGAAGGCCGGCATGACCGCATCAGCCTGGACTTGGGCGGCGGTCTGGAGATCGAGGCCTTGATCACCCGGGGCAGTACCGAGCGCCTGGAACTGGCGCTGGGCGGCACCGTCGTGGCATTGCTGAAGGCGGGGTGGGTACAGTTGCTGGGGCCGGACGAACTGGCGGCGCAAGGCAGCAATTGCCTGCAGGCCAAGGTCGAGGAGCTTGTCGGTGAGCAGGACGGTCCCGTCGAGGTGCGCCTGGCGCTGGGTAACGGACAGACTTTGTGCGCTTTCGCCGAGGCTGACTGGCTGGCGCAGTATCAAGTCGGGCCGCAGAGCATGATGCGGGTGCAGTTCCATCCGTCGTTCGTGTTGCTGGGGGTGCCGGTCTAACCGTATACGACAAGGGCGGGGCCTGCCATGTGATTGGGGTAACATGCAGCCACGCCGTTCCCGCGCCTGGAGCCTTTCATGTCCCACCCCTTCGACACCCTCACCCCCGACCTCGTGCTGGACGCCGTGGAAAGCCTGGGCTTTCTCAGCGATGCGCGGGTGCTGGCGCTCAACAGCTACGAAAACCGTGTCTATCAGGTGGGCATCGAGGGGGAACAGCCGCTAATCGCCAAGTTCTACCGCCCTGGGCGCTGGAGCGATGCGGCAATCCTCGAAGAACACGCCTTCACCGCCGAGCTGGCGGAGTGCGAAGTGCCCGTGGTGGCTCCGCTGCTGCACGAGGGTCGCTCCCTGTTCGAGCACCAGGGGTTTCGCTTTGCCCTGTTCCCGCGCCGTGGCGGCCATGCTCCGGAGCCGGGCAACCTCGACCAGCTGTATCGCCTGGGTCAGTTACTCGGGCGTTTGCATGCCGTGGCGGCCATCCGGCCATTCGAACACCGTGAACAGCTGACTGTGGACAACTTTGGCCATGCTTCGCTCAACACCCTGCTGGACGGGGGCTTCGTTCCTCGCGAGCTGCTGCCGGCCTTCGAATCCGTGGCCCGCGACCTGCTCAAGCGGGTCGAGGATATCTACGCCCGCACCCCGCACCAGCGGATCCGCCTGCACGGCGACCTACACCCCGGCAACCTGATGCACCGCGACGACGTCTACCATGTGGTCGACCTCGACGACTGCCGCATGGGCCCGGCGGTGCAGGACCTGTGGATGATGCTTGCCGGCAGCCGCGAGGAGCGCCTCGGCCAACTGGCCGAGCTGATCGACGGTTACAACGAGTTCCACGATTTCGACCCGCGCGAGCTGGCCCTGATCGAGCCACTGCGCGCCCTGCGCCAGCTGCACTACAGCGCCTGGCTGGCACGGCGCTGGGATGACCCGGCGTTCCCGCCGAGCTTCCCGTGGTTCGGCCAGCCGCGTTACTGGGGCGACCAGATCCTTGCCCTGCGCGAACAGATGGCCGCGCTGGATGAACAACCGTTGAAATTGTTCTAGAAGCGCGCCGCGCTCTGTCTACAATAGGCGTCGCTTTATTTAGCTACCTAAGCAAGGATTCTGCATGCACGCCGCAAACCCGCGTCGCGGGTATATTCTGGGCCTTGGCGCCTACATCATCTGGGGCCTGTTCCCCCTGTACTTCAAAGCGATCCAGAGCGTCCCGGCGGTGGAGATCATCGTCCATCGGGTGCTTTGGTCGGCGCTGTTCGGCTCGCTCCTGCTGCTGGTATGGAAACACCCCGGCTGGTGGCGCGAACTGCGCGACAACCCCAGGCGCCTGGCCATTCTGGCCCTGAGCGGCACGCTGATCGCCGGCAACTGGCTGACCTATGTATGGGCGGTGAACAACGGGCGCATGCTCGAAGCAAGCCTGGGCTACTACATCAACCCGCTGATCAACGTACTACTGGGCATGTTGCTGCTCGGTGAGCGCCTGCGCCGCCTGCAATGGCTGGCAGTGGGCCTGGCGGCCCTGGGCGTGGCGCAACAGGTCTGGCAGGTCGGCAGCCTGCCCTGGGTATCGTTGGCGCTGGCCCTGTCGTTCGGCTTCTACGGCCTCATCCGCAAGCAGGCGCCGGTAGCGGCGCTGCCCGGTCTGGTGGTCGAGACCTGGATGCTGGTACCCCTGGCGATCGGCTGGCTGCTGCTGCACCCGACGGCCAACAGCGCCAGCCTGGCGTTTTTAAATAGCAGCGAGGCCCTGTGGCTGATCGCCGCCGGCCCGGTCACCCTGATACCCCTGGTGTGCTTCAACGCCGCCGCGCGCCACCTGCCCTACACCACCCTGGGCTTCCTGCAGTACCTGGCGCCGACCTTGGTGCTGCTGCAAGCGGTGTGGCTGTTCGATGAGCACCTGACCTCCAGCAACCTGCTGGCGTTCGCGTGCATCTGGGCGGGGCTGGCGGTGTACAGCGTCGATGCCTGGCTGAGTTTGCGCAAGCGCGCCTGATCAATTAATGATCAAACAGCTACACGCCACGAAATTCGTGGCCTGTAGCGAGGTCTCCAGAGGTTATCCACACCCTCGTCCCCGTGGTTTGTGCACAAGCGACTGATTACTGAGTGTTTTTTGCTCAATGCTGGCTAACCAGCGTGGTTATTGGGCTGTAGCGGTACGCCCCCAGGTTATCCACAGGGGCGTCCCCGTTAAATCGGGATAACCGTGGGAGCCGTCTTGCCCCTCGATTGCCCGCTATGGCTATCAATCCTCCGACCGTAACTTCAACTCCACCATCAGATCATCCGCCAGGCTCTCCAACCTTGCCTGCAAATCATCCAGCGACAGGGTCAACGGCAGCGCCAGTAGCGCATCGGCCTGGAACAACGGCTCGCTGCTCATCGGCGCCGGGCGCACCTCGGTGCTGAGACGCTCCACGTTCACCCCAAGCTCTGCCAGCAAGCGGGTAATGTCGCGAACGATGCCGGGCCTGTCGTTGCCCACCAGCTCCATCGCGATCGGTTTCCAGGTGCAGGACGGCTCTATGCCGCTTTCGGCGATCAATACGCGAATGCCGTGGTCGCCCAGTTTCTGCAACGACTCGACCAGTTCGGCGTAGTTCTCCGCCGGTACCGCCACTCGCAAGATCCCGGCGAACTGGCCGGCCATGCGTGACATGCGGCTTTCCAGCCAGTTGCCGTTGTGATCGGCGATGCACTGGGCGATACGTTCTACCTGCCCGGCCTTGTCAGGCGCAATCACGGTCAGTACAAGATGGTCCACGGGGCCACTCCTTCATTGCTCTGCAAGCGCCGCCGCAGATGGGGGCGATACGGGGATCAAATCAGTATAGGCAAGGCGCGGCAACCTGCCGCAGGACAGTCAAGACAACTCATCGTGTACTGTTCCAAGATTTATCTGGAACAATCCACCTGTTTTTTGCGAACATGTCATCTCCCAGCGTGACCCCATGCGACCAATCGGTCGCAGAGCGACGCTTTTAGTCTGATGTTTACCTGCCTGCTGCTTCATGTAGTATGCATCGGCGCGGACTACAAAAACGTCGTTTCGATGTCTGCCAAGGCGCCTGTGAAAATACGCCAACCGCCCGCCGGCCCGTTCGGCGAGCCGCACCCAGCCGCCCCGGATCACGCGGGCATGCACTGGTGCCGTGTTTAGAGAAGCGCTACAGGCTTAATACAGAAGAGCGAAAGCGAAATAGCTGAGCAGAGGTGAGGCAAGCAATGACTGGATACGTTCAAGTCGGTGGCCTTCAGGTCGCCAAGGCCCTGTACGACTTCGTCAACGACGAAGCGATCCCTGGAACCGGCATCAAGGCCGATGCGTTCTGGGCCGGGGCGGCAGAGATCATTAAAGACCTCGCTCCGAAGAACAAAGCCCTGCTCGCCAAGCGCGACGAGCTGCAAGCCAGGATCGACGCCTGGCACCAGGCCCGCAAAGGCCAGGCCCACGACGCCGTGGCCTACAAGGCGTTCCTCGAGGAAATCGGCTACCTGCTGCCAGCCGTCGAGGACTTCCAGGCCACCACCCAGAACGTCGATGAAGAGATCGCGGTCATGGCCGGCCCGCAGCTGGTGGTGCCGGTGATGAACGCCCGCTTCGCCCTGAACGCCGCCAACGCCCGTTGGGGCTCGCTGTATGACGCGCTGTACGGCACCGATGCCATCAGCGAGGAAGGCGGCGCTGAAAAAGGCCAGGGCTACAACAAGGTCCGTGGCGACAAGGTGATCGCTTTCGGCCGCGCCTTCCTCGACCAGGCCGCGCCACTGGCCGCCGGCTCCCATGTCGACTCCACCGCCTACCGCATCGAAGGCGGCAAGCTGGTAGTCGCGCTCAAAGGCGGCAGCAACAGCGGGCTGCGTGACGATGCCCAGCTGATCGGTTTCCACGGCGATGCCGCTGCGCCGACCGCGGTGCTGCTCAAGCACAACGGCCTGCACTTCGAGATCCAGGTCGACGCCAGCACCCCTGTCGGCAGCACCGACGCCGCCGGACTGAAAGACATCCTGATGGAATCGGCACTGACCACCATCATGGACTGCGAAGACTCGGTCGCCGCCGTCGACGCCGACGACAAAGTGATCGTCTACCGCAACTGGCTGGGCCTGATGAAAGGCGACCTGGCTGAAAGCGTGAGCAAAGGCGGCAAGACCTTCACCCGCACCATGAACCCGGATCGCGAATACGCCGCGCCCAATGGCGGCAGCGTGACCCTGCACGGCCGCTCGCTGCTGTTCGTGCGCAACGTCGGGCACCTGATGACCAACCCGGCGATCCTCGACGCCCAGGGCAACGAAATCCCCGAAGGCATCCAGGACGGCCTGTTCACCAACCTGATCGCCCTGCACAACCTCAACGGCAACACTAGCCGCAAGAACACCCGAACCGGCAGCGTCTACATCGTCAAGCCGAAGATGCATGGCCCTGAAGAGGTGGCGTTCGCCGCCGAGATCTTCAGCCGCGTCGAAGATCTGCTCGGGATGAAACGCAACACCGTCAAGGTCGGCATCATGGACGAGGAGCGCCGTACCACGGTCAACCTCAAGGCCTGCATCAAGGCCGCGGCCGAGCGCGTGGTGTTCATCAACACCGGCTTCCTCGACCGCACCGGTGACGAGATCCACACCTCCATGGAAGCCGGCGCCGTGGTGCGCAAGGGCGCCATGAAGAACGAGAAGTGGATCGGCGCCTACGAAAACAACAACGTCGATGTCGGCCTTGCCACCGGACTTCAGGGCCGCGCGCAGATCGGCAAGGGCATGTGGGCCATGCCCGACCTGATGGCCGCCATGCTCGAGCAGAAGATCGCCCACCCGCTGGCCGGCGCCAACACCGCCTGGGTACCGTCGCCGACCGCCGCCACCCTGCACGCCCTGCACTATCACAAGGTCGATGTGCAGGCCCGTCAGCGCGAGCTGGCTTCGCGCACCCCAGCTTCGGTCGACGATATCCTCACCATCCCGCTGGCGGCCAACACCAACTGGTCGGCCGAAGAGATCCGCAACGAGCTGGACAACAACGCCCAGGGCATCCTCGGCTACGTGGTGCGCTGGATCGACCAGGGCGTGGGCTGTTCGAAAGTGCCGGACATCAACGATGTCGGCCTGATGGAAGACCGTGCCACCCTGCGGATTTCGGCCCAGCTGCTGGCCAACTGGCTGCGCCATGGCGTAGTCACCCAGGAGCAGGTGCTGGAAAGCCTCAAGCGCATGGCCGCGGTGGTGGACAAGCAGAACGCCGGTGACGCCCTGTACTGCCCGATGGCGCCGAACTTCGATGACAACATCGCGTTCCAGGCGGCGATCGAGCTGGTGATCGAGGGTGCCAAGCAACCGAACGGCTACACCGAGCCAGTCCTGCACCGTCGTCGCCGCGAGTTCAAGGCGCGCAACGGGCTGTAGATCATCAAGGGGCCGCTTTGCGGCCCAATCGCTGGCAAGCCGGCTCCCACAGGTCAGCACTATCCTTGTGGGAGCCGGCTTGCCGGCGATTGGGCTGCGAAGCAGACCCAGTACGATTAATCCATTCTCAGTTCTTTGCGCACCAGCTCCAGCAACTTGCCCAGGTCCACCGGCTTGAGCAGAAAATCCACCACCCCCAGGTGCATCACGTCCACCGCCTCCTTCACATCGGTGTCGCCCGACACCACGATGATCGACAGCGCCGCCCGCTCGGACTCGCGAACCTGGCGAATCAGCTCCAGGCCATCCTTCGGCTCCATGCGCAGGTCGGTGATCATCAGCGCGATCCGTGGTTCGTAATGCAGCTTCAACATCGCTTCCTGCACACCGTCTGCCGTCATGCAGGCGATGCCTCGGCTCTTCAGGTACAGGCTCAGCGCCTCGCTGTTCACCGGATTGTCGTCCACCACCAGTACCACGGGACGAGCCGCGACAGGCGCACTCACCCCGGCCAGTGCCTCGCGCTCGGCGTCACTCAGTATGTCTTCATGCTCGGCCATGGCCCATCTCGTCAAAAAAATCTCGTTCACAGCTTAGGACCGCGAAATTTACATAGCCCGGTTCGCCTTTCGTCGGATCCTTGACAGCCTCGCTCTAGACTTACGTCCAATGGGCACCACAGTACGGCCAGCCGACCATGGGGGCCGAGAACAACAAAGCCGACCCCTATAGATAGATATATATAGTTCGGCGTAGCGATACGGTCAGCTTCATGAGCAAAAAGGACGCCTATACCCAGGCCGGCAGGACAGCGGTACTGCAAAACATCCAGGGCACCCTGCAGTTCCTGCAGCGTTTCCCGCCGTTCAACCAGATGGAACACAGCCACCTGGCCTACCTGGTGGAACAGTGCCAGCTGCGCTTCTACGCGGGCGGAGAAAGCATCATCACGCCGGCAGAGGGCCCGGTCGAGCACTTCTATATCGTCAAGCAGGGGCGCGTGGTCGGCGAACGTCACCATGTCACCAGGCCAGGCACCGAGACCACCTTCGAGATCACCAGCGGTGAATGCTTCCCGCTGGCGGCTTTGCTCGGCGAGCGGGCCACCCGCACCGAGCACCTGGCCGGCGAAGACACCTTCTGCCTGCAACTGGACAAGGCCGCGTTCATTCGTGTGTTTTCCATGTCCGAGGTGTTCCGCGACTTCGCCCTGCGCGGCGTCAGCAGCCTGCTCGACCAGGTCAACCAGCAAGTGCGCCAGCGCGCCGTGGAAACCCTGGGCACGCAGTACTCGCTTAACACACCGCTGGGCGAACTGGCGCTGCGCCACCCGGTGGTGTGCACGCCAGACCTGGCACTGCGCGAAGCCGTGCGCCTGATGCACGAGCAACAGGTCGGCAGCATCGTGATCATCGATGAGCAGCGCCACCCCATCGGCATCTTCACTCTGCGCGACCTGCGCCAGGTGGTGGCCGACGCCAGCGCCGAACTGACCGCGCCCATCGAGCGCTACATGACCGCCAAACCGTTCTACCTGAGCCCACAGGCCAGTGCGTTCGACGCCGCCATGGCGATGACCGAACGCCACATCGCCCACGTCTGCCTGGTTGACAACCAGCGCCTGTGCGGGGTGATTTCCGAGCGCGACCTGTTCTCTCTGCAACGCGTCGACCTGGTACACCTGGCCCGCACCATCCGCCATGCACCGCGGCTGGACAGCCTGGTGTCACTGCGCGGCGAAATCGGCCAGTTGGTCGAACGCATGCTCGCCCACGGCGCGTCCTCGACGCAGATTACCCAGATCATCACCCTGCTCAACGACCACACTGTATGCCGGGTGATCGAACTGGCCATCGCCGAGCGCGGCGACCCCGGCGTGCCGTTCAGCTGGTTGTGCTTCGGCAGCGAGGGCCGCCGCGAGCAGACCCTGCACACCGACCAGGACAACGGCATTCTTTTCGAGGCCCGTGACGGCGCCGAAGCCGAGGCGATCCGCGCACGCTTGCTGCCGTTGGCCCAGCATATCAACCACAACCTGGCCCAGTGCGGCTTCACCCTGTGCAAGGGCAACGTGATGGCCGGCAACCCCGAGCTGTGCCTGTCGCGTGGCGAGTGGGCGCGGCGCTTCGCCGGCTTCGTACGCGAAGCCAGCCCCGAGAACCTGCTGCGCTCGAGCATCTATTTCGACCTGCGCGTGGTCTGGGGCGACGAGCAAGGCTGCGAGCAACTGCGCCAGGGCCTGCTGGAGCAGGTCGCGGACAACCGCATCTTCCAGCGCATGCTGGCCGACAACGCCCTGCGCCAGCGTCCGCCGGTCGGGCGCCTGCGCGAGTTCGTGCTGACCCGCCAGGGTGACGACAAGGCCGCCACCCTCGACCTCAAGGTGCAAGGCCTGACCCCGTTCGTCGATGGCGCTCGGCTGCTGGCCCTAGCCCATGGCATAACGGCCTGCAACACCCTCGAACGGCTGCGTCAGCTGATTACTCAGGGGGTAATCGACCCGCTCGACGGCGCCGCCTATGAAGAGGCCTACCACTTCATCCAGCAGACCCGCATGCAGCAGCACCAGCGCCAGAGCCGCGAGAACATGCCTTACTCCAACCGGCTCGACCCCGACAGCCTCAACCACCTGGATCGGCGCATCCTGCGCGAGTCCCTGCGCCAGGCCCAGCGCCTGCAGAGCAGCCTGGCCCTGCGGTACCAGTTGTGAACCTGTTCGCCTGGTTGCGCCCCACAGCACCCGAACTCGATGCGGCGCTGCAGCGGCGCCTGGACGCGTTGCCCGGCCCTGCTCCCCTGGGCGTGTGCTCCCTGCGCGAACAGCGCTGGGTGGTGCTGGACCTGGAGACCAGCGGCCTGAATCTCAATCGCGACCAGGTGCTGTCGATCGGCGCGGTGGCCATCGAGGACGGTGCCATCGACCTCGGCCGGCCGTTCGAACGGACCCTGCGCCGCCCCGAACAGAAGACCAACGCCAGCGTGCTGATCCACGGCCTGGGCCCCAGCGCCCTGGCCGCCGGCTGCGAACCGGTCGAAGCCCTGCTCGACCTGATGACGTTCATTGGCGACAGTCCGGTACTGGCGTTCCATGCCCCGTTCGACCAGCGCATGCTGGCCCGGGCGTTGAAGGACAGCCTGGGTCTGCGCCTGCAGCATCCGTTTCTCGACGTGGCGGAGCTGGCGCCGATGCTCAACCCCGACACCGTGCTGCGCGAGGCCGGGCTGGACGACTGGATCGCCCGTTTCGGTCTCGAAGTCCAGGCCCGCCACCATGCCAGCGCCGATGCCCAGGTGACCGCGGAACTCGCGTTGATCCTGTTCAGCCAGGCGCGCCGCCAGCAACTGGACAGCCCGCTGCAGCTGGAGCAGCGGGTGCGCCAGTGGCGACGACGCAAGGCGCAGCACCACGGCCTCTGACTTTTATCGCGCTCCCCTGACATGCTGGCAATCCGATAAGCGTCAATTGCGCCCTCCCCCTGCCTCTGCCACAATCGCGAATAATTATCGTTAGTTAACGCATTCTTTCCCGGGGAACGCTTCTTGACGTCTGCGCACAGTCCACATGCCGAACTGGTCGGAGCGCTGTACCGCGACCATCGCACCTGGCTGCTGGCTTGGCTGCAGCGCAGCACCGCCTGCCGCCAGCGTGCCGAGGACCTGAGCCAGGACACCTTCGTGCGCCTGCTCGGCCGCGAGCGTTTGGACGCCCCTCGCGAACCGCGCGCCTTTCTGGTCGCCGTGGCCAAGGGCCTGTTGTTCGACCACTTCCGTCGTGCCGCCCTCGAGCAGGCCTACCTCGCGGAACTGGCGCTGCTGCCCGAAGCCGAGCACCCGTCACCGGAACAGCAACACCTGATCCTCGAAGACCTCAAGGCCATCGATCGCTTGCTGGGCAAGCTGTCGAGCAAGGCCCGGGCAGCCTTCCTGTACAACCGCCTGGACGGCCTGGGGCACGCCGAGATCGCCGAGCGCCTCGGGGTGTCGGTCTCGCGCGTGCGCCAGTACATCGCCCAAGGCCTGCGCCAGTGCTATGTCGCTCTTTACGGTGAGCCGACATGAGGCATGCCCCGGTTTCCAGCAAGGTGCTGGAAGCGGCCATCGCCTGGAAGCTGTGCCTCGACGAAGGTAGCGGTACCCCGGACGAACGCAGCGAGTTCACGCGCTGGCACGCCGCCCACGAGGAGCACGCCCGCGCCTGGCTGCAACTGGGCATGCTCGACCAGCGCGTCAACGCTGCCGCCGGACCGGTACGCCACGCCCTGCTGCAATCCCGGGCCGGGTTGCGCCAGCGCCTGGGCGGCCTGGCCGGCATGCTGCTACTCGGCGGTCTGCTGGCCTGGGCTGGCGCACCGTCACTGTCGCCCACCTACTGGCTGGCCGACCAAAGCACCAGCACCGGCGAGTTGCGTACCCTGCGCCTGGAAGACGGAACCCTGCTCAGCCTCAACAGCCAGACCGCGGTGGACATCGACTTCCAGGGCGAACAACGGCTGATCGTCCTGCACCAGGGCGAGATCTCGGTGGAAACCGGCCACAAGGACAGCCGCCCGTTGCTGGTGCGCACCGAGGAAGGTCGCCTACGCCCGCTGGGCACCCGCTTCCTGGTCAAGCGCGAGAAGGCCGGCACACGCCTGGAGGTGCTGCAGGCATCGGTAGCCGCCAAACCCCAGCACAGCGGCGACGAGCAGGTGCTGCGCGAAGGCCAGCAAGTCCTGATGAGCGCCGACGGCCTGGGCAGTGTCAGCCCCGTGGCGGTCGGCAGCGACGCCTGGACCCGCGGCATGCTGGTGGTGGACAACGTGCGCCTGGCCGACCTGGTGGCCACCCTCGGCCAGTACCGCAGCGGCCACCTGGGCGTCAGCGACGCAGTGGCCGAGCTGCGCGTGAGCGGCAGTTTCCCGCTGACCGACACCGACCTGGCCCTGGCCTCGCTGCAACCGGTGCTGCCGGTGAAGATCGAACGGCATACGCCGTGGTGGGTCACCGTTACCGCCAAATAGCCCCAGCCAGACCGCCCTTTGGCAGCCGGCTTGCCGCCTCCCAAAGGGTTTTGCAAATCAGTCGTATTTTTTTTCACACCCCCCTGTCACTTTTCCACTCTCGCTCGGCAAGGAAGCAGTCAGCACTATTTCGTCGAGGAGCCGCTGAATGTCCCGTGCCGTTGATGCTTTGCTTCGCCCCAGCCTGATGGCCCTGGCCATCGGCCTGGCCACCCCGTTGGCCAGCACCGCCCTGTTCGCCGCCGAACAGTCCGCCATGCGTGCCTACAACCTGCCCAGCGCACCGCTGGCCAGCACCCTGAACCAGATCGCCAGCCAGGCCGGTATCGCCCTGGCGCTGGATCCGGCGCTGGTCAGTGGGCGCAATTCGGCACCGGTAAGCGGCCAGTTCGACGCCGTCGGCGCTCTACAAGCCGCGCTACGTGGTACGGGCTTGCAACTGCAGCAGAGCAGCGCCGGCAGCTATAGCCTGGTAACGGCAAGCGAGGGCACGCTGGCACTGCCGGAGACAAACATCGACGCCAACAGCAGCTTTGAAAGCGCCTGGGGCGTGGTAGAGGGCTACACCGCGACCCGCACTGCGGCGGGCACTAAGACAGATACTGCCATCGCGGAGTTGCCACGCTCAGTTAGCGTGATCACTCGCCAGCAGATGGAAGACCGCCCGGTCCTCAACCTGAATGACGCCTTGCGCTACACCGCAGGCGTGCAGAGCAGCGGATACGGCGCAGACTCGCGCAATGACTGGCTGCTGGTGCGTGGCTTCGTGCCCACCCAGTTCCTCGACGGCCTGCCACTGCCTCAGGGCAACTACGCCACCCCCAAGATCGAGACCTGGAATCTGGAGCGTATTGCCGTACTGCGCGGCCCTGCTTCGTCCGTCTATGGCCAGACCCCGCCTGGTGGCCTGCTGGACATGACCAGCCGTCGGCCCCAGCTGGAAAGCAGCCATAAAGTGGAAGCCCAGGTGGGTAGCAACAACCATAAGCAGATCAACTTCGACAGCACCGGCAAGGTCGACGATGCCGGCCAGTTTCTTTACCGTGTCAGCGGCACCGTGCGCGACAGCGGCGCACCAGTCGATCATATTCCGGACAAACGCTACAACATCGCTCCCAGCCTGACCTGGAACATCAACGACGATACCAAGCTGACCTTCCTCAGCCAGTATACCCGCGACGATACCGGCATCACCGGCCAGTTCCTGCCGTTGCAGGGCACCAAGCTGGCCAGCCCGGCAGGCAAGATTTCCCACCACAAGAACCTGGGCGATCCCGACTGGGAATCCTACGACCGTACCTACTACCACCTGGGCTATGCGTTCGAGACCCGACTGAACGACATGTGGCAGTTCCGCCAGAACCTGCGCTACGTGCGCAACGAACTGGACTTCAAAGGGATCACCGCTGGCGGTTCGATCTGGCCCAAAGGCCCGGATGAAGCCGTCAGCCCCGATGGCACCGTGCAACGCACCGCCGGTATTGTCGAGGAGGACATCAGCCAGTTCGCCGTGGACAACAACTTCCAGGCCGATTTCCAGACCGGCGTGGTCAGCCACACCCTGCTGCTTGGGCTCGATCACCAGCGTTCCAGCAGCAATGCCCACTGGCGCTGGGGCTCGGCCGGCGTGCCGCCGAGCAACATCCACAACCCGGTGTACGGCCAGGACTTCTCGAACGTCCAGTACTTCGACATGTACGACTACACCCAGAAAACGCAGCAGACCGGCCTCTACCTTCAAGACCAGATGGCCCTGGACAACTGGCGCCTGACACTGGGTGGCCGCGAAGACTGGGTGCACACCGGTACCACGTTCCACAACATGAGCGATGCCACCAATACCCAGCGTGACAAGAAGTTCAGCGGCAATGCGGCGCTGAGCTACGTTTTCGACAACGGCATGACCCCCTATATCTCCTATGCCGAGTCCTTTGAACCTGCGTCAGGCTCCTCGGTCAACAGCACCGATGCCTTCAAGCCCACCGAAGGCAAACAGTATGAGCTAGGTATCAAGTACCAGCCGCCAGGCAGCAAGAGCCTGTTCACCGCTGCGGTATTCGACCTGACCCAGGAGAACATGTCGGTCACCGAGGCCAACGTCACCCGCCAGGTGGGTGAAGTCCGGGTCAAGGGCCTGGAGCTGGAGGCCACGTCCGATGTAACCGAAAACCTCAAGTTGGTGGGCTCCTACACCTACAACGATAGCGAGATCGTCAAGGGCACCACTGAGGAGAAAGGCAAGCGCATGGCCCAGGTGCCACGCAACCAGGCTACCGCGTGGGCCGACTACACCTGGCACAGCGGCCCGCTGGACGGCTTCGGCGTCGGGGTGGGTGTGCGCTATGTAGGTGACACCTATGGCAACACCACAAACACCGACTGGGGCCACGTCGGCTCGTATACCGTGTACGACGCCTCGGTGCACTACGACCTGGGCCGCCTGAACGGTACCTTCAAGGGCGTGACGGTTGCCGTGGATGCCAAGAACCTGTTCAACAAGGACTACCTGTCGACCTGCGATGGCTACTACTGCTACTACGGCGACGAGCGCAACGTAATGGCCAGCGTCAACTACAAGTTCTGAGTGGCCATCGCGGGTCAAGCCTACTCCCGCAGATCGTGGGAGCGGGCTTGCCCCGCGATGGTGTAAGGAGCCGTGATGAAAAGCCAAACCATCCGCCGCTGGTCAGCGATCCACACCTGGAGCAGCCTGGTGTGCACGCTGTTCCTACTGCTGCTGGCCCTGACCGGCCTGCCGCTGATCTTCCACCACGAGCTGGAACACCTGCTGGGCGATGCCCCCGAACTGCGCGAGATGCCCGCCGGCACCCCGCATCTAGACCTGCAGCAACTTGTGCTCAAGGCCGAGCAACACCGCCCTGGCGAAGTCATGCAGTACTTCGGCTACGAAGAGGACGAACCCAACGGCGTGGTGGCGATCATGGCCGCCACCGCCGGCACCCACCCGGACCAATCGCACACCTTCATGCTCGATGCGCGCACCGGCGAGGCCGTGGCCATGCCGGCAGCCAACGGCGGTTTCATGATGCTGATGCTGCGTCTGCACGTGGACATGTTCGCCGGGCTGCCCGGCAAATTGTGGCTGGCCTGCATGGGCCTGCTGTTCATCATCGCGATCATCTCCGGCACGGTGCTGTACGCGCCGTTCATGCGCCGCCTGGAGTTCGCCACGGTGCGCCACGACAAATCCCGGCGCCTGCGCTGGCTCGACCTGCACAACCTGATCGGCGTGGTGACCCTGACCTGGGCCCTGGTGGTCGGCGTCACCGGGGTAATCAGCGCCCTGTCCGACCTGGTGATCGCCGCCTGGCGCAATGACAGCCTGGCGGCCATGGTCGCCCCCTACCGCGATTCCCCGCCGCTCACCGAACGCGCCCCGGCCACGCAGTTGCTGAAGATCGCCGAACAGGCCGCGCCAGGCATGCGTCCGGACTTCATCGCCTTCCCCGGCACGCGCTTCTCCAGCGAACACCATTACGCGGTATTCATGAACGGTGCCACGCACCTGACATCCCACCTGTTTACCCCGGTACTCATCGACGCCCGCACCCTGGAAGTGACCGCGGTCGGCGCCCGGCCCTGGTACATGGACGCCATGGGCCTGTCCCAGCCCCTGCATTTCGGTGACTACGGTGGCCGCCCCATGCAGATTCTGTGGGCGGTGCTGGACGTGCTGACCATCGTCGTGCTCGGCAGTGGTCTGTACCTGTGGTGGGGCAAGCAACGCAAAGCCAGGGAGGCACGTGCATGAGCCACAAGTCACAGCCAACCCTGCGGATTTTCGCCTGGCCCCTGCTCATCGGCTTGCTGGCCGCCGCCGGGCTGTTCGCCGCCCTGCTGGGTGATGGGCCCTGGGACGCGCTCGCCTGGCTGGGTCTGGGCGTCCCCGCCGTGCTCGGCGTGCGCAGCCTGTGCGGTCGATAGCCGGATACCACAGGCCGCCCGCAAGGGCCCAGTAGCGTGGACGCTCCCCACAGCAAGGAGCGGCCATGCGTCCCCTGGAACGTATCGAATTCATCGACCAACAGATTCTCACGCTGCTCGCCGCAATGCCCGTACCCGGCCGGCACGCGCAGGCTAGGCCCCGACTCCACCATGAGATCGCCAGTTTCTGGACGGCTACCGATACCCAGGGGCGCTCACGCCGTCTGCGGCTGGTGGACCTGCGCAGGGCATTGATGCAGGCCGAGCTCGGTTTGCGCATCCACGACCAGACGCTGAGCGAGCAGCAGGCGCAGCTCGTCAGTAGCTGCCTCGACCTGCCCTGCGCCTGGCAACGCCACCGCCAGCCGGTGGCGCAGCGCGTACAGGTGTACCGACCGGTCCTGAGCCGCGACCGCCCCCAATGGCGGGCCGCACTCCCTGGCACCTTCGTGCTCATGGCTGGCACAGCGGAAGGCGCAAACCAGGTTCCTGCACAAGCACATGGGCCGGCGTACCTGTTCGGCCTGCCCCAGGGCATCGAGGTCTACACGTCACTGGCCGAGCTGCATCAGGAGCTGTGCGAGCGGCTCGACGACCCGATCCAGAGCACTCCACTGTTGCAACTGCTGGTCGAGCCTGAGCAGATCGCCAACGCCCGTCTCGCTGACCGCCTGCGCTACCAATGGTACGCAGACGACCCTATCGAGGCCCAGGTGGACAGCCTGATAGAGGCGCAACGGCGGCGTCTCCACACTGCCTGGGCGACAGCAGATGCGCAGGCCGACATCGGCAAGGCCGTTGCTCTTGGCGATGAATGTGGCAAGCGTCCGCTGCTCGATACCCGCTATGCCCTGCTGCTGGAAAAGCACCTGCCCAACTGGCTGCGCCAGGCAGGCCCGCAAGCCCTGGCGCATATCATGCAGACCCTGCAAGTACTGGTGGCCACCGGTCAGCAGGTAGCCGCCCCCGGGATTCTCACCCTGCGCCAGTTCCAGGAACAGAACCGCCTCGAGGACTGGGCACGCCAGCGCGTGCAACAACACTTGCGCAATGACCTGGGGTTGACCATTGCGCCTGCGGATATCGAGGTCTACGTCACCCAAACCCGGCAGGTCGGCCCCCACCTGAATCCATTCAACCCATCCAGCTACATCACCTGGCGCGGGCTGGAAAAGGTCGGCGGCCAGCTCGTCGAGAACATCCACGAGCGCTACTCCCTTGATCAACTGGCGCTGCGCAACGTGGCCTGGTTCGATTTTGACTATTGGCTCACCGCCCGCATCGTCCACCGCCTTGGCAAGCCATTGCCAGCCGAACTGTCGCCAGGCTACATCAAGCGCATGGTGCGGCATCTGAGCGTAGGGGGCAGCTATGTCGAGTACCTGAGGGCGCAACTGATCGATTCGACGGTTGGCGCCTGGCGTCTGCATGCCCATTGCCGGATCAACCGTGCGCGGATGCGCGCCGAAGCGGCCAAGGCGCGCTATGCTGGGCATCTAGCCGCTGGTGGCAGCGAACGTGGCTATGCATGGGTACGCCAGGTGCTGGACTACCCTCACAACGCCTTGCGCCCACCGGTGGATGGCGACTCTCTCACCGTGCGGCAATTGTTGATCGGTGGCCATACTGTGCAAGGCGTATTGCTCATCAACTGCAGCACGCCTCGGGTAGGCCTGTTCGTGCTGTACACCCCCGACGCGCCAGACCGCAGGGCCTGGCGTGCGTTCGCCAGCCCACGCGAACTGCTACGACTGCTCAAGCACAAACCCGCCTTGCGCAGCTATGTCACCAGTCGCATGGCGCAACGTTCCAAGGCCGCCACTGAAGGATTATTGGTCAAAGGTCGCCTGGGCCCAGTGCTGAGTACACCCGCAATCGCCGACGATCTGTTCTTCGCCTACTACATGGCCGAAGTCCACGGCATGCTGGCAGTCGCCGATGCCAACAGCCGCACTTCGGCTGAAGCAGACGCGCAACAAGCTGTCGCCATCTCCTGGCGGGTACTCGACCTGATCAGCCTGATACTGCCGTCGAGGTTACTGATCCCGATGTCGCTGGGGCGCATGGCGATCGAGATCTGGGGCAGCGCGGAGGCCTATCGCGCCGAAGACCTCAATGGTGTGCTGCAGCATGTGTACAGCGCACTGGGTCACTTCAACGATGCGACCACCAGCCTGGCCACCACCGGCCTGATGCGCCGCCTGCTACGCGGCATGCCGGCGCAGCCGCCGTTGCCGATGCCCAGCCACTACAGCGTCGCGGCCCCAGCCGAACACCTGCGCTATCGAATCGATGGCATCTATGGCGAGGGGGTCTTCGAAAAAGCTTCGGAATTCGAAGGACTGAGCCACTACTTCATCCAGGATGCACAGCAGCGACACTACCGGGTCACCTTCGATGGCCAGCGCTGGCGCGTGATCGACCCCGCCCAGCCGGATGCTTACCAACTACAGCCGCTCAAGCGCCTGGCCGATGGCCGTTGGGTGATCGACTCACCACTGCTCTGGTATGACGGCCTGCCAGACCTGGAGCGGCTGTTCGATGACTGCCGCCTACCCGAAGAGCTCGACGGGACAGCGATCGGCGACATCGACGGGCTTTACCTGGCCCATGAGCAGCTGTACCTGCAAACCCGCGGCGGCCAGCTGGCGCTGCGCCGCCATCTGCTTCAGGGCCGCTACCACCTGCCGATCCCGGCTACCCGTAGCACCGGCGTGGAGCCTTGGGCAGTGTTACGCTGGCAGGATCATCAGTGGCGTATCCAAGTTCGCCAGGCCGGGCGCAGCAGCGCCTGGCTGACGCTGCCGCAGGCTTACGCTGTCAGCCGAGGCAGCACAGCGTCCAGGCGCTGATGCAAGGCGCTGCCGCTCGGCCAGTTGCGCAGCAAGCGCGCCCGGTCACGGGCAAACGCCGGAGCGAAGCTGAGCTGGGTGGCATGTTGGCACATGGCGTCGAGGTCGATCAGCGACCATTGGCCGTCCTGCCAGAACAGGTTGTGGCCCTTGAAGTCGCCATGGCTGATGCGCTCGCGGATCAGTTGCTGCATTACCAGCACCAGGGCCTCGACCTGCGCGTCGGGCGCCTCGCCACTTTGCACGTAGGGTGCAAAGCATTCGATCAAGTCCGGCCCGTCGGCGTACTCGGTCACCAGATAGGCCGTGCTGCGCAGCCCCATCACCCGCTGCTCCAGCACCGCCAGGGGGCGAGGCGTGGCGATGTCGAGAAACTCAAGGCGGTGCCCTTCGATCCACGAATGCCAGGCCCGGCTCGGGCGCCAGAAGCGCTTGAACCAGTGGGCGGTATTCTTGATGTTGTAGCGCTTGAGCACCAGCGTGCGGCCGCCCACCTCGATACGCGCCACACTGGCCGCCCCACCGGTCTTGTACAGGTGGCCCTGGTCAATCAGTACATCGGCCTTCTCGAGCACCGGCAGCAGCGCCTCGACTTCGCCGCGACGGATGGCGCGCAGGCCCGACAGACTACGTTCGACGCTGAACAGCGTACATTCGCGCCCGGCCTTGTCCAGGTAGTCTTTCAGGCGCCAGTTGCGCACCTTGTCCACCTGCTTTTGCAACGCCTCCAGCGGCAGCGCATGCTCGGCGTTGGCCAGGATGTAGTGCACCAGCGCCTCCTCGATGAAAGGCTCCAGGCGCTTGGGCAACTGGGCGAAGAACACCCCGAGGTTTTCCAGCACGCGCTGACGCGACAGCTGCTGGCCGGGGGTTTCGGCCTTGATACCGGCGCCGTCGATCAGGTACAGCGTGCCGTCCTGGCGCAGCAGGTTGTCCAGGTGCAGGTCCTCCTGCCACAACCCCTTGGCGTGCATGTGCGCAACAGCGGTCAACGCCTCGCCAAGCACCAGGTGCTGCTCGTCGGCGAGCATCGGCAATGATTCCACCTTGGCCCAGGCGTCACCCAGGCTTTCGGCGTGATCGAGGTATTCGAACAACAGCCAGCCACCTTCGCCTTCCTTGAGGCCATCGACCAGCAGCCGCGGCGTGGTCAGGCCCTGGTCGGCCATCAGTCGGGCGCCATCGCGTTCGCGCTGGAAGTGGCGAGCGGCATTGCCGCCGACCAGCAACTTGGCCAGGACCTTGGTGCCACGCCAGATGCCGGCGCCGACATAGCGCTGGCCCGGCAGCACGCGCAGCAGGCTGAGCAGTTGCAGGTCGGCGCTGCCCGCCGCGTCAGCGAGGGTGATGGTCAGGGGCAGGCTTGGGCTGCGCCCGGCCTCCTTCAATTCGGACAGGCGCATCAGCGGGCCTCTTTGTGACGGCGGCGTTGGGTCAGGCGTTGCAGCCAAGTGGAAACCAGGGCGCTGTCTGCCGGCTGCTCCAGGTAGGCGGCCAGCAGCACACGCACGTCTGCCTCGCTCCAGGCACGGGCACGCCTTAGCAGCGGCTCGAGGTCCTTGACCCGGTCACGCATGCCGAACAGCAGCGGGCGGGTCTTCTCCAGGTCGATCAGCTGTGCCTGCCAGCCCTCGCGGCGCTCACGCAGGAAGATATGCTTGGGGTAGAAGCAACCGTGCATCTGCCCGGCGGCGTGCAGGGTGCGGGCCAGTCGTCCACAGGCTTGGAGAATCGCCTCGCGCTGCGGCGCAGCCATCTGCGACCAGCGGGCAAGCAACTGCTCGAGATCAATCCATTCGTCCAACGCGCGGGTCATGAGAATCGCGCGATGCTGCCCAGCCTGTTTGCGCTCGCCGTAGAACACCGCCTGCAAGGCAGGGATGTCGAGCTTCTGGTAGCGGCTGATGTTGCGGAACTCGCGGGCGAACGTCGGCTCGCCAAATGGCCGCTGCAGGCTGCGAGTAAAGTAGTCGCTCTGGCGCTTGAGGTAGAAGCCCTTGCCCTCCAGCTCCAAACGGAAAACGCTGCTCCAGCCACCACGGCCAGTGTTGGGTTCATCGACAGCGTCCAGTTGCAAAGCCCAGAGCGCCTCGAAGTCGCCCAGTCCGTGGCGTTGCAGCAGTGCCTGATCGGCACTGGCCAGGTAGTCGGTCATTCTCTTCCCTCGAAAAAACCCAGGACCTGACGGATACGCTTCTTGTCGCGGCCATGCAGACGCGCATGTCCACGGTATTGCAGATAAAAGCGCAGGCGCTGGGTCGCCGACAAATGATATTTGGCAACCTTGTCCAGGCATGCCAGATCCTTGATCAACCGATGGCGCAGCATGAAGCCGCGCCAGAAGTCACCGGTTGGGCAATCGATGAAGAACAGCGTGCCCTGGTCATCGACCAGCAGGTTGCGCCACTTCAGATCGTTATGGGCGAAATGATGGTCGTGCATCACCCGCGTATGTCGCGCCAGCTGGCGGCTGACATGGTCGACCCAGGCCGCGTCACGCAGGCGCGGATCATTGCGCTCAGCCAACGCCGAAAGGTCCTCGGTGCGTGGCAGTTCGCGGGTGATCATCGCCCCACGGCCAAACGCCAGGCCCTGGCGCTCGAGGCCCCAGGCGACCACGTCGGCGGTGGGGATGCCCCACTTGGCGAACTGCTTAAGGTTCTGCCACTCGGCCTTGACGCGCGGGCGCCCCAGGTAGCGACGCATGTGCTTGCCGGCGCCAGTGTAGCGTTTGACGTAGTAGTTGACCCCGTCCCGTTCGATACGGATGACCTCGCTCAGCGGGTCGCGGGTCAGGCGCTCGCCCTTGATCGCGAACACCGCGTCGATACTGCCGAAATCGGCCGCCAGGTGCGCATACTCAGGCGCCAGGTTCCAGCTCGCCATCAGAGTGCGTCCCCGTAACGTTGCTTGCGGTCATAGAGTTTCTGCGCCTTGCGCTCCAGCCAGGCGAGCAGTGCGGCCTCGTCCTTGAGCACCTGGCGCAACGGGCGCTGGAAGTAGCCACGCAAGAAGCGCAGCTTGTCGCGGCGGGTCAGGCCGATGTCCAAGGCCGAGAAATACAGGGCGGCCAGGTCCTTGTCGCGCCAGCGGCGGGTAATTTTCGCCCGTGTCTGAGCGCGGTGCAGGTCGATCACCGACAGCTTGAAGTCTTCCGGCGTCACCGGGCGGTCGGTGTGCAGCAGGAAATGACAGATGTAGCAGTCGCGGTGATTGACCCCTGCGCGGTGCATGCCGCCGGTCATCTTCGCCACCTCGGCGATCAGTGCGCGCTTCAGGCGCGGCGCTGGCGGCTGCTTCACCCAATCGATGCTGAAGTCTTCCAGGCTGACGGTCGGCGCCAGCTCCTCGGTGACGATGAACGAATGCTGGGTGGCCGGATTGCCACCGCGCTCGCCGTAGGCCACGGCGGTCATGGTTGGCACGCCAGCTTCATGCAGGCGCTGGATCGCACGCCACTCCTGGCCGGCACCGAGCACCGGCAGCTTGGCGCTGAGCAGGTTCTTGAAAATCTCGCCCCAGCCGATGCCACGGTGGATCTTGACGAAGAAGCCCGCGCCATCGACCTCGGTACGCAGGGTGCGACGGCCTTCCAGCTCGCGATATACCTCGCCCTGCAGGGCCTCGACGGCATCGAAGGGGTCACGCCCGGCCCACAGGCGCTTGAACGGTTCGGCCAGTATCAGCTTCATGCGGTCTCCTGCCCAAGGATCACATCGGCGGCATGCTGCGGCATGCTGTACAGGTCGGCGGTGGCGGCGAACGCCACGCCGTTGCTCGCCCAGGATGCACGGGCCGCGGCGTCTTCGAGCATGCGTTGCAGATAGGCGTTGAGCTGGTCCTGCTCGAATGGCTCGTCCAGCACCAGGCCGCTGTCGGCCTCGGCGATGTAGTGGGCATAGCCGCACACCTGCGACACCAGCACCGGCAGGCCGGCGACCAGCGCCTCTAGCAATACGGTACCGGTGTTTTCGTTGTAGGCAGGGTGGATCAGCAGGTCGGCGCCAAGCAGGAAGCGCGGAATATCGCTGCGCCCCTTGAGGAACTGCACCTGGTCGCCCAGGCCGAGAGCCGTGCTCTGCACCTGGAACAGCTTGGGGTCGTCCTGGCCGATGACCATCAGTTTCGTACGCTTGCGCAGGGCTGACGGCAGCGCCGCGAGGGCCTTGAGGCTGCGGTCGACGCCCTTGGTCTTGAAGCCCGAGCCGATCTGCACCAGCAGCAACTCGTCGTCGGCCAGGCCGAACTCCTGGCGGAAGGCGGCGCGGATGGCCTCGGCGTCGGCCGGGCGCCGGCGGTCCTGGGAAATGCCCGGCGGCAGCAGGTGGAAACGCGCCTCGGGCGTACCGTAGTGCTTGATGAACAGCGGCTGCTGCACCTCGGAGATCATCAGGATCTCGGTACGTGCATCCTTGGCGAACACCGCCCGCTCGTACTCGGCGAAGTGGCGATAGCGGCCCCAGCGGCGGTAGAGGCCGCCGCGCAGGGTCTGGGCCTTGTCCTCGAAGCAGCCATCGGCGGCGTAGTAGACATCCAGGCCGGGCATCTTGTTGAAGCCGATCAGGCGATCGACCGGACGCTTGGCCAGGTCCGCCGCCATCCACGCACTGAGCTTCTCGTTGCGGCGATGGTTGAACAGCGCCTTGACCGGCGCCACCAGCACCTCGAAGCCCGGCGGAATATCGCCTTCCCAGATCAGCGTGTACACACGGATCTGGTGGCCACGCTTCTGGCATTCGAGGGCGATGCGCATGAAGTCACGCTGCAACCCGCCAAAGGGGAAATACTTGTAGAGCACAAAAGCCAATTGCATCAACGAACATCCTCAGCCAGCAGCAGCGCGCTCAAGCGGCCCGCCACATGCTCGGGATTCAGGCGAGTGAAGCACAGCGGCCACTCGCGTTTGAGATCGAACCGGCGCAGGTCCTCGGCACTCGGTTTATAGGTGCACTTCTTCTGCAGGCACGGGGCGCAGGGGAAGTCGCTCGCCTGGTGGATCTGGGCGCGTCCGTAGGCACCGGTCAGACCAGGGTTGGTGGGGCCGAACAGGGAGATGGTCGGCACATCCAGGGCGGCGGCCAGGTGGCCCAGGCCGGTGTCCACCGCCACGCAGGCCTTGGCGGCGGCCAGCACACGGGCCACGCCCGCCAGGTTCAATTTGGGCAGCACCTGGCAATTGCTCAAGCCCTGGGCGATGCGCTCGGCGCGGGCTTTTTCCGCAGGATTGCCCCACGGCAGCATCACCTGCAGCTTGCGCCGGCCCATGCGCTCGGCCAGCTCGCGCCAGTAGGCCTCGGGCCAATGTTTGGTGGCCCAGGTGGTGCCATGCAGGAACACCACGTAGGGCGCGGCAGGCGGCAGTTGCAAGCGGTTGAGGTCAAGGCCGTAGTTGCCCAGCCCTTCCGGCAGGTCGTAGGCAAGGGCCAGGGCGAACAGTTGGCGCACGCGTTCAACGGCGTGCTGGCCGACAGCGACCGACAGCCGCCGGTCATAGAAGCGGCTGGCCCAGCCCTCACGAGCCGAGTAACGGTCCAGGCCGGCTACCGGCGCTTTCACGTAACGGGTCAGCCAGGCCGACTTGACCAGGCCCTGGGCATCGATCACCAGGTCGTACTTGCGCTCGCGCAGGCGCTGCTTGAAGGCCTTCCACTCGCCGCTCTTGAGCGTCTGCCAGATATTCTTGCGCCAGCGGCGGATAGCCACCGGAATCACCTGATCGACCGCCGGGTGCCAGCTGGGGATCTCGGCGAAGCCTTCCTCCACCACCCAGTCGAAACGGATGCCGGGGATGGCGTGGGCGGCGTCGGTAAGGGCCGGCAAGGTATGGATGACGTCACCCAGCGACGACGTCTTGATGATCAGGACCCGCACTCAGTCGACCTCGGCCACGGTTGCGATCAGGTCGGAACCACCCAGGCTGTGCAAGGCGGCGATCACTTTCGCCGGCTCCAGCAGCCGCAGGCAGTTGTAGTGGCCGAAGCGGCAGGTGCGGTCGAAGCATGGGCTGCATTCGATACCGGTGCGCACCACTTCCACCTGGTCGGCCAGCGGCGGGGTAAAGCCCGGCGAGGTCGAGCCATACACCGCCACCAGCGGACGGTTGAGAGCGGCAGCCACGTGCATCAGCCCGGAGTCATTGGACACCACCGCGCTGGCGCAGGACATCAGGTCGATGGCCTCGGCCAGCGAGGTCTCGCCGGCCAGGTTGCAGGATTCCTCACGCAGGCCCGGGATCAGTCGGTCGCGGATCTGCTCACCGACAGGGTGGTCGTTCTTCGAACCGAACAACCACACCTGCCAGCCCTGGCGGATCATCGCCTCGGCCACTTCGGCGTAATGCTCGGCGGGCCAGCGCTTGGCCTCGCCGAACTCGGCGCCGGGGCACAGGGCGAGCACCGGGCGGTCCAGCTCAAGGCCGAATTTGGCCAGGGCGGCCTCGCGGCTGGCCGCCTCGATTTGCAGGGCCGGGCGCGGATACGGCTTGGGCAGTTCGCTACCCGGTGCGTAGGCCAGGGCCATGAAGCGCTCGATCATCAGCGGGTAGCGCGCCTTGTCCAGCTTGCGCACATCGTTGAGCAGCAGGTAGCGCATCTCGCCGCGCCAGCCGGTGCGCTTGGGGATGCCGGCGAAATACGGCACCAGCGCCGACTTGAGCGAATTGGGCAGCAGGATCGCTTGGTCGTACTGGCCGGCCAGCGACTTGCCGATGCGCCGCCGCGTGGCCAGCTCCAGCGCGCCGTGGCCGAGCGGAAAGCTCAAGGCCTGGCGCACCTCGGGCATGCGTTCGAGGATCGGCCGGCTCCACTCGGGTGCCAACACGTCGATCACACAGTCGGGGTGCTGCTGTTTGAGGCTCTGGAACAGGGTCTGCGCCATTACCATGTCGCCGACCCAGCTGGGGCCAATGATCAGTATTCTCATGCTTTATCCAGAAACATTCGGGGAGGCTGCAGGCTGCGCTACAACCTGGCCTCCCCTCTTTATATTCAGGCGATGTGGCGGACAGTGTACCACCGAGGGCGCGCTGCGCCCTTTTCGCCGGCAAGCCGGCTTCCACATGGACCGCATTCACCTGTGGGAGCCGGCTTGCCGTGGCGACGAACCGCGACGAAAAGGCCGCAAAGCGGCCCCGACAATCTCAGCTCAAACCCAACTGCCCCCAGATCCGCCGCACCTCGCGACGCTCCTCGGCGAACTGCGCCGCGTCGATCACCCCGGCCTGCTTCTGCAAGGCCTGGCGGTGCGAGGCCGAGCGGAACGCCTTGTACAGCTCGCGCAGCAGCACGGCGTCGGCGGCGGGCATCAACCCGGCCTGTTCGAGCTCTTCGAGGATACGGATGTTGTCGGTCCAGCGCAGTATGGCCGGATGGTCGTGGGACCAGGCCAAAGCGGCGTATTGCACCATAAATTCGATATCCACGATACCGCCGGCATCCTGCTTGATATCGAAGGGTTGCCCGGCATCGAAGGCATTGCCCGCCGTGCCCGCGGCGGTGGCCTTGGTGCCCAGGTTGTCGCGCATCTTGGCGCGCATCTCGCTCACTTCGGTGCGCAGCTTGTCCAGGTCACGGGGCTGGCCGAGCACCTTGGCCCGCACGCTCTCGAACGCACTCGCCACCTGTGGACAACCCACCAGCACCCGGGCCCGCACCAGGGCCTGGTGCTCCCAGGTCCAGGCCTCGTTCTGTTGGTAGCGCTCGAAGGCGCCCAGCGAGCTCACCAGCAACCCCGAGGCGCCGGACGGGCGCAAGCGCATGTCCACGTCATAGAGCTGGCCGGAGTTGGTCTGGGTGGTCAGCAGGTGGATGATGCGCTGGCCCAGGCGGGTGTAGAACTGCGCGCTGTCGATCGGCTTGGCGCCGTCGGTCTCGGCGTTCGGGTCACCGTCGTGGATGAACACCAGGTCCAGGTCCGAGCCGTGACCCAGCTCGAGGCCGCCGACCTTGCCGTAGCCAACGATGATGAAGCCAGGGTCGCATAGGCTGCCGTCGCTGCGCTTGGGCTGGCCATGGCGTGCTACGGTCTGGCGCCAGGCCAGGGCCAGCACCTGGTCGAGAATGGCCTCGGCGAGCCAGGTCAGGTAGTCGCTGACCTTCATCAACGGCAGGTTGCCACTGATCTCCGAGGCCGCCACGCGCAGGCTGTGGGCCAGCTTGAAGTGGCGCAGGGCCTCCATCTGCTGTTCCAGGTCATCCTCGGGGATACGGGTGAGCCGTTCGCGCAGCTCGGCGGCCAGCTCCGGTGCCAGCGGCGGGCTGAACAGTCGGCCTTCGTTGAGCAACTCGTCGAGCAGCAGGGGGTAGCGCGCCATCTGTTCGGCGATCCATGGGCTGGCCGCGCACAGGGTCAGCAGACGGCGCAGCGCGCCGGGGTTTTCAGTGAGCAGCACCAGGTAGGCCGAGCGGCGCGCCACCGCCTCGACCAGGGGCAGCACCCGCTCCAGCACCAGGTCCGGGTTGTCGTGCTCGACCGCCTGGGCCAGCAGCCGCGGGATGAAGGCATCCAGGCGTTCACGACCGATGCGCTGCATCGAACGCAGTGTCGGGCTGACCCGCAAGGCATTGAGCCGGCGCAGCGCCTCGGCAGGCTGGTGGAAACCGGCCTCCTGCAACTGGCGCCCGGCGGCTTCTTCATCCTGAGCCTGCTCCCACAGGGGCGACCATTCGCCACCGACTACCAGTTCGCCCTCGGCCTCATCCTCATCCGGATCGGCGATCACCTGGCGGAAATGCCAGTCGATCCGCCCACGCCAGTTCATCAGTTGGGCATGGAAACCATCCCAATCGGCAAAGCCCAGCATATAGGCGATGCGCGCGCGGTCGGTCGGGTCGTCCGGCAGCATCTGGGTCTGGCGGTCGGCGATGGCCTGGATCGCGTGCTCCGTGTAACGCAGGAACTCGTAGCCGTCGCGCAGCTCGGTGACCACCGCCGGCGGCAGGTAGCCCTGGCCCTCCAGGGTGGTCAGCACTTTCAGCAATGGCCGCTGCTGCAGGCTCAGGTCGCGCCCGCCATGGATCAGCTGGAATGCCTGGGCGATGAACTCGACCTCGCGGATGCCGCCGGCCCCCAGCTTGATGTTGTCGGCCATGCCCTTGCGCCGCACTTCCTGCTGGATCAGTTGCTTCATGGTGCGCAGCGCCTCGATGGCGGAGAAGTCCAGGTAGCGCCGATAGACGAATGGCCGCAGCATCTCCTGCAACTGCGCGCCGGCCGCCTGGTCGCCGGCCACTACCCGCGCCTTGATCATGGCGTAGCGTTCCCAGTCGCGCCCCTGGTCCTGGTAGTACTGCTCCAGGGCATTGAAGCTGAGCACCAGCGCGCCTGCAGAGCCGTAAGGACGCAGGCGCATGTCGACACGGAACACGAAGCCATCGACGGTGACCGGGTCGAGCGCCTTGATCAGGCGCTGGCCGAGGCGGGTAAAGAACTCCTGGTTGTCCAGCGAGCGCTTCACGCCTTCGGTTTCACCGCCCTCGGGGAAGGCGAAGATCAGGTCGATGTCCGACGACAGGTTCAACTCCACCGCGCCCAGCTTGCCCATGCCCAGCACCACCAGGTGCTGGGGCTGGCCGCTGCGGTTGCCGATGGGTGTGCCGAACTGCTGGCAATGGCGCGGGTACAGCCATTGATAGGCTTCGTCGATGCTGGCATCGGCGAGGTCGGACAGGTCGCGGCAGGTCTCGGCCAACGCCGCCTGGCGGGTGACGTCGCGCCAGATGATGCGCAGCTGCTGGCGATTGCGCTCGCGGCGCAGGTTGCGCGCCAACTCGTCCTCGGATTGCGCGGCCTGGGCGGCGTCCTTGATGCGCGCACGCAATTCGCCTGGTGCGAAGGCACGTGCCATCTCGCCGCCGGCCAACAGGTCGAACAGCATCGCCGGCTCGCGTTGGGCCTGGGTGAGCACGAATTCGCTGGCCGCCGCCACCTGGTCGAACTGCCGACGCTGATCTTCTGTCCAGCTGCTTGTCGCCAGGTCAGGGTGCGCAACCAGTGCGTCTGCTAGGAACTGTCGATTACGAACGACCAGTGGTTGGAGAGCGGCAGGCAGATCGAGCGGCAAAGGCAGGCGCATGGTCTATCCTTGATCGGCGTGAATGAGAGGGGTTGAGGGGGTCAAGCGCAGGCTGGACCACGGTTGGACTGTCGTACAAAAGTTGGAAATAGCCGAAAAAACCGAAAGATTGGCAAAAAACATCAAGATCCACCCGTTAGCAACACAACGCCAACCAACATGAACGTTTTTCCTCACAACCCAGGGTGCGACCAAACGTCGCATTTGTGTAGTTTTACTACTACGCCCAACGTGCAAAAGCATGAAATGCGAAAGCATTTGTAGTAAAACTACACCGCGCCGGATGACTGTCCGGTAATCCAAGAATTCACGACGTCTGCCCATAAGGCCAGTCGCAAACTCAGGCCATCGATTCTGGTGGCCTTTCCGCCCTGGAGCAAGCCATGCAAGACCTCGATCCAATCGAAACCCAGGAATGGCTGGATGCCCTGGAGTCGGTCCTCGACAAAGAAGGCGAAGACCGCGCTCATTACCTGATGACCCGTATGGGCGAGCTGGCCACCCGCAGTGGCTCGCAGCTGCCGTATGCCATCACCACGCCGTACCGCAACACCATCCCTGTCACCCACGAAGCACGCATGCCCGGCGACCTGTTCATGGAACGCCGCATTCGCTCGATGGTGCGTTGGAACGCCCTGGCCATGGTCATGCGTACCAACCTGAAAGACTCGGACCTGGGCGGACACATCTCCAGCTTCGCCTCCAGCGCCACCTTGTATGACATCGGCTTCAACTACTTCTTCCAGGCCCCGACCGACGAACACGGCGGCGACCTGATCTTCTTCCAAGGCCACGCTTCCCCGGGCGTCTACGCCCGCGCCTTCATGGAAGGCCGCATCAACGAAGAACAGATGAACAACTTCCGCCAGGAAGTGGACGGCAACGGCCTGTCTTCGTACCCGCACCCATGGCTGATGCCTGACTTCTGGCAGTTCCCGACCGTTTCGATGGGTCTGGGCCCGATCCAGGCCATCTACCAGGCGCGCTTCATGAAGTACCTGGAAGCCCGTGGCTTCATCCCGGCCGGCAAGCAGAAGGTCTGGTGCTTCATGGGTGACGGCGAGTGCGACGAGCCGGAATCCCTGGGCGCGATCGCCCTGGCCGGCCGCGAGAAGCTGGACAACCTGATCTTCGTCATCAACTGCAACCTGCAGCGCCTCGACGGCCCGGTTCGCGGCAACGGCAAGATCATCCAGGAACTCGAAGGCGTGTTCCGTGGCGGTGGCTGGAACGTCAACAAGGTCGTCTGGGGCCGCTTCTGGGACCCACTGCTGGCCAAGGACACCAATGGTGCCCTGCAGCGCCGCATGGACGAAGTCATCGACGGCGAGTACCAGAACTACAAGGCCAAGGACGGCGCGTACGTCCGTGAGAACTTCTTCAACACCCCAGAGCTCAAGGCCATGGTCGAAGACCTGTCCGACGAGGAGATCTGGAAGCTCAACCGTGGCGGCCACGACCCGTACAAGGTCTACGCGGCATACCACCAGGCTGTGAACCACAAGGAGCAGCCGACCGTCATCCTGGCCAAGACCATCAAGGGTTACGGTACCGGTGCCGGCGAAGCCAAGAACACCGCGCACAATACCAAGAAGGTCGATGTCGAAAGCCTGCGTCACTTCCGTGACCGCTTCGACATCCCGGTCAAGGATGCCGACCTTGAGAACCTGCCGTTCTTCAAGCCTGAAGAAGGTTCTGCCGAAGCCAAGTACCTGGCCGAGCGTCGTGCTGCCCTGGGCGGTTTCGTGCCTCAGCGCCGCGCCAAGAGCTTCAGCGTGCCGACCCCGCCACTGGAAACGCTGAAAGCGATCCTCGACGGTTCGGGCGACCGCGAAATCTCCACCACCATGGCCTTCGTGCGCATCCTGGCGCAGCTGGTCAAGGACAAGGACATCGGCCAGCGCATCGTCCCGATCATCCCGGACGAAGCCCGTACCTTCGGTATGGAAGGCATGTTCCGCCAGCTGGGCATCTACTCGTCGGTTGGCCAGCTCTACGAGCCAGTCGATAAAGACCAGGTGATGTTCTACCGCGAAGACAAGAAGGGCCAGATTCTCGAGGAAGGCATCAACGAAGCCGGCGCCATGTCGTCGTTCATCGCTGCCGGTACCTCGTACAGCTGCCACAACCAGCCGATGCTGCCGTTCTACATCTTCTACTCGATGTTCGGCTTCCAGCGCATTGGCGACCTGGCGTGGGCCGCTGGCGACAGCCGCACCCGTGGCTTCCTGATCGGCGGTACTGCCGGCCGTACCACCCTCAACGGTGAAGGCCTGCAGCACGAAGACGGTCACAGCCACATGATGGCGGGCACTATCCCGAACTGCCGCACCTACGATCCGACCTACGGCTACGAGCTGGCGGTGATCATCCAGGACGGCATGAAGAAGATGACCGAAGAGCAACAGGACATCTTCTACTACATCACCGTGATGAACGAATCCTACCAGCAGCCAGCCATGCCGGCCGGTGTCGAGGAAGGCATCATCAAGGGCATGTACCTGCTGGAAGAAGACACCCGCGAAGCCGCGCACCACGTACAGCTGATGGGCTCCGGCACCATCCTGCGCGAAGTCCGCGAAGCCGCGAAGATCCTGCGTGAAGAGTTCAACGTCGGCGCCGACGTGTGGAGCGTCACCAGCTTCAACGAACTGCGTCGCGACGGCCTGGCCGTGGAACGCGCCAACCGCCTCAAGCCTGGCCAGAAGCCTCAGCAGACCTACGTCGAAGAGTGCCTGGCCGGTCGCAAGGGCCCGGTCATCGCCTCCACCGACTACATGAAGCTGTTCGCCGAGCAGATTCGCCAGTGGGTGCCGAGCAAAGAGTTCAAAGTCCTGGGTACCGACGGTTACGGTCGCAGCGACAGCCGCAAGAAGCTGCGTCACTTCTTCGAAGTCGACCGCCACTTCGTGGTGCTGGCTGCCCTGGAAGCCCTGGCTGACCGTGGCGAGATCGAACCCAAGGTTGTGGCTGACGCCATCGTCAAGTTCGGCATCGACCCGGACAAGCGCAACCCACTGGACTGCTGAGGAGTATTTTTAAGTGAGCGAACTCATTCGCGTACCTGACATCGGCAGCGGTGAAGGTGAAATCATCGAGCTGTTCGTCAAGGTCGGTGACCGTATCGAGGCCGACCAGAGCCTGCTGACCCTGGAGTCCGACAAGGCCTCCATGGAGATCCCGGCCCCCAAGGCCGGCGTGGTCAAGGAACTGAAGGTCAAGCTGGGCGACCGCCTGAAAGAAGGCGACGAGCTGCTGGTCCTGGAAGTCGAGGGTGCCGCTGCCGCGGCACCTGAGGCGCCTGCCGCTGCTGCTCCGGCGCCAGCTGCTGCCCCAGCGCCTGCCGCCGAAGCCGCCCCTGCTCCGGCCGCAGCCCCGGCTGCCGCCAGCGTGCAGG
The DNA here is from genome assembly GCF_021283165.2 of Pseudomonas soli. Classification (NCBI taxonomy): domain Bacteria; kingdom Pseudomonadati; phylum Pseudomonadota; class Gammaproteobacteria; order Pseudomonadales; family Pseudomonadaceae; genus Pseudomonas; species Pseudomonas soli. The sequence goes on along the minus strand of NZ_CP128543.1, from coordinate 375,469 downwards.
ACATCCACGTGCCGGACATCGGCTCATCGGGCAAGGCCAAGATCATCGAAGTACTGGTCAAGGTCGGCGACACCGTCGAAGCCGACCAGTCGCTGATCACCCTGGAGTCCGACAAGGCCTCCATGGAGATCCCGTCGCCCGCCGCTGGCGTGATCGAAGCCGTGCTGTGCAAGCTGGAAGACGAAGTCGGCACCGGCGACCTGATCTTCAAGATCAAAGCCGCCGGCGCTGCCCCTGCTGCCGCGCCAGCGCCAGCCGCCGCTCCGGCCAAGGCTGAGGCTGCTCCAGCCGCGGCACCTGCCGCTGCTGCTCCGGCTGCCGCCCCCGCACCGGTCGCCACCGCGCCGGCCGCCGGCAGCAACGCCAAGGTCCATGCTGGCCCTGCCGTTCGCCAACTGGCCCGTGAATTCGGCGTCGACCTGGGTTCGGTCGCGGCTACCGGTCCGCACGGTCGCATCCTCAAAGAAGACGTGCAGGTCTACGTCAAGGCCATGATGCAGAAGGCCAAGGAAGCCCCGGCTGCCGGTGCTACCGGCGGCGCTGGCATCCCGTCGATCCCGGCTGTTGACTTCAGCAAGTTCGGTGAAGTCGAAGAAGTCGCCCTGACTCGCCTGATGCAGGTCGGTGCCGCCAACCTGCACCGCAGCTGGCTGAACGTACCGCACGTGACCCAGTTCGACTCCGCCGACATCACCGAGCTGGAAGCTTTCCGCGTTGCGCAGAAGGCCGTGGCCGAGAAGGCTGGCGTCAAGCTGACCGTGCTGCCGCTGCTGCTCAAGGCCTGCGCCTTCCTGCTCAAGGAACTGCCGGACTTCAACAGCTCGCTGGCGCCAAGCGGCAAGGCGATCATCCGCAAGAAGTACGTGCACATCGGCTTCGCCGTGGACACCCCGGACGGCCTGCTGGTCCCGGTGATCAAGAACGTCGACCAGAAGAGCCTGCTGCAACTGGCTGCCGAAGCCGCCGCCCTGGCCGAGAAAGCTCGCACCAAGAAGCTCTCGGCCGACGACATGCAAGGCGCCTGCTTCACCATCTCCAGCCTCGGCCATATTGGCGGTACCGGCTTCACGCCGATCGTCAACGCGCCGGAAGTGGCGATCCTGGGTGTCTCCAAGGCAACCATGCAGCCTGTCTGGGACGGCAAGGCCTTCCAGCCCAAGCTGATGCTGCCGCTGTCGCTTTCCTACGATCACCGAGTGATCAACGGCGCCGCCGCCGCGCGCTTCACCAAGCGCCTGGGCGACGTGCTGGGCGATATCCGCACCATGCTGCTGTAATCGCTGCACGCTGCCCCTCAAGCGAGGGGCAGCACCGTTTTCGAGCTGCCACGCTCGTACCTCAACCCCGCCAATTGGCGGGGCTTTTTTTATTGGGCCCGCTCCCACCAAGGACCTCGCTTCAGATTTCATCCTGTTGGCCGACAACCTGTTCACAGCATCCCGCATGGGCGCTTGCCAGCCCACGGGACATGATGCAACCTTGCCCGATACGCCGTGCCTCAGGCCGCGCCCCAGTTCAAGCGAGTCTTCGATGAAAAGCCAACCCGATGCCGCCAGCCGTGTGGCGGCCGAGGTCGTGACGCAGCTCCCCGTGCCCTCGCGGCTCGGCATGCTGCGTTTCGAACGGCTGAACGAAGCCAGTTGGGCGATGCTCTACCTTGATCCGGCGTGCGACCGCCAATTCGGCCTGCCCGCTGCCGAGCTCTGCGCCCTGATCGGCTCGCCCTATGCCAGCCTCATGGAGCCTCAGGCCCGCTATAAGCTGCACGACGAGATCCAGCTGCAACTGGCTCAGCGCGGCCACTACCGGGTGCACTACACCCTGCACGCCAGCCCAGCGCCACTGCGCCTGCTGGAAGTCGGCGAAAGCTACAAACAGCACAGCCGCCAACTGCTGCGTGGCTACCTGACGGTGTTCGACGATCACCCGCAAGACGCCCCCGACCTCGATGCGAACGACCTGGAATCGCGCAACAATCGCCTGCAACTGGCGCTACAGCTGAACCAGCGCGCCCAGCAGGAGCAGCTCGAGCACCTGGATCGGGTACGCGCCCAGCAGGACCTGATCCTGCGCCTGGCACGCCAGCGCTACAGCGTCGGCAACTCGCTGCTCGAAGCCGCCGAACTGATCACCCGCAGCGCCTGCGAGATCTACCGGGTCGACTGCGCCAGCATCTGGTACCTGAACGATCAGCGCCTGGAGCCGATCAGCGCCTGGTACCGCCGCGAACAACAGCACCGCATGCCCGAGGCGATCGACGCCAGCCGCTTTCCCGACTACCTCGAGGCCTTGCACGCCAGCCGCGCCATCGACGCCCACAACGCCAGCCACGACCCGCGCACCCGCGAGATGGCCGAGTCGCTGTACAGCACCGACGACAACGCGATGCTCGATGCCAGTATCCGCATCGATGGCCAGGTGGTCGGCGTGCTGTGCCTGGAACAGACCGGCCAGCCGCGGGCCTGGCAGTCGGACGAGATCGCCTTCGCCGGCGAGCTGGCCGACCAGTTCGCCCAGGTCATCAACAACCACAACCGACGCACCGCCGCCAGCGCCCTGCACCTCTTCCAGCGGGCCGTGGAGCAGAGCGCCAGCGCCTTCCTGCTGGTCAACCGCGACGGCGTGGTGGAATACGTCAACCCCAGCTTCACGGCGATCACCCAGTACAGCACCGAGGAAGTCCAGGGCCACCACCTGGCCGAACTGCCGGCCCTGGAAAACCTCAGCGAGCTGCTGTTCGACTCGCCGTCGAGCCTGGCCATGGGCAACAGCTGGCAGGGCGAGTTCAAGAGCCGGCGCAAGAACCTCGAGCCCTACTGGGGGCAACTGTCGATCTCCAAGGTGTACGGCGACAACCGCGAGCTGACCCACTACATCGGCATCTACGAAGACGTCACCCAAAGCAAGCTGGCCCAGCAGCGCATCGAGCGCCTGGCCTACACCGACAACCTGACCAACCTGGGCAACCGCCCGGCGTTCATCCGCAACCTCGACGAGCGCTTCGCCCGCGACAGCAACAGCCCTATCTGCCTGCTGCTGGTGGACATCGACAACTTCAAGCGGATCAACGACAGCCTCGGCCACCAGACCGGCGACAAGCTGCTGATCAGCCTGGCCCGGCGCCTGCGCAACAGCCTGGCCAACGGCGGCAGCCTGGCGCGCTTCGCCAGCAACGAGTTCGCCGTGCTGCTCGACGACACCAGCCTAGATGACGGCCAGGGCGTGGCCCACCAGCTGCTGCGCACCCTCGACAAGCCGATGTTCGTCGACAACCAGCTGATCAACGTCACCGCTTCCGTGGGTCTGGCCTGCGCGCCATTGCACGGCAGCGACCCGGCCACGCTGATGAAGAACGCAGGCCTGGCCCTGCACAAGGCCAAGGCCAACGGCAAGCACCAGGTCCAGGTGTTCACCGAGGTGCTCAACGCCGAGGCCAGCTACAAGCTGTTCGTCGAGAACAACCTGCGCCGCGCCCTGACCCAGAACGAACTGGAGGTGTTCTACCAGCCCAAGCTGTGCCTGCGCAGCGGTCGCCTGCTGGGCCTGGAGGCGCTGCTGCGCTGGAACCACCCCGAGCGCGGCATGATCCGCCCCGACCAGTTCATCAGCGTGGCCGAGGAAACCGGCCTGATCATCCCCATCGGCAAGTGGGTGGTGCGCCAGGCCTGCCGCATGAGCCAGCAGCTGCGCGAAGCAGGTCTTGGCAACCTACACGTGGCCATCAACCTGTCGCCCAAGCAGTTCTCCGACCCGGAGCTGGTCGGCTCGATCGCTGGCATCCTCAAGGAGGAAGCCTTGCCACCGCACCTGCTGGAACTGGAGCTGACCGAAGGCCTGCTGCTCGAAGCCACCGAAGACACCCACCGCCAGCTCGACGAGCTCAAGGCGCTGGGCCTGACCCTGGCCATGGACGACTTCGGCACCGGTTACTCCTCGCTGAGCTACCTGAAGAAGTTCCCGATCGACATCATCAAGATCGACCGCAGCTTCATCAACGAGATCCCCGACAACCAGGACGACATGGAGATCACCTCGGCGGTGGTGGCCATGGCCCACAACCTCAAGCTCAAGGTGGTCGCAGAAGGGATCGAGACGCCCGAGCAGCTGGCATTCCTGCGCCGCCACCGCTGCGACGTCGGCCAGGGCTACCTGTTCGACCGCCCTATTCCGGGGCGCGAGCTGAGCGAAAAACTGCGCCGCTATCCCCGTGGTCCGGTGGACTGACAGCAGCGTAAAGCTCGGGCACTATAGAAGCCATTCGGTCCCCATCGCGTGCGCCGATGCGACTTGCCCCGCGATGGGTCCAACACCTATCCCACTGAAAAAACACAGAGGAACGGCCATGGTCCTGCGTTCGGAAATCCTGGTGAACAAAAATGTCCTGCCCACCGCGGAACAGGCCCTGCCTGGCCGCGAAACCCCGATGACCCTGCCCGAGTTCCACTACGTGTTCGAAGGCACCCCGCTGCTCGGCCCGTTCTTCGAAGGCGACATCGACTTCGCCATCTTCGGCCTGGGCTGCTTCTGGGGCGCCGAGCGGCGCTTCTGGCAGCGCGAAGGCGTGGTCAGCACCGTGGTCGGCTACGCCGGCGGCTTCACCCCCAACCCGACCTATGAAGAAGTCTGCTCGGGCCTGACCGGCCACACCGAAGTGGTGCTGGTGGTGTTCGACAAGAACAAGGTCAGCTACCGCGAACTGCTGGCGATGTTCTGGGAACTGCACAACCCGACCCAGGGCATGCGCCAGGGCAACGATGTCGGCACCCAGTACCGCTCGGCGATCTACTGCACCTCGCCGCAGCAACTCGAGGAAGCCCAGGCCAGCCAGGCCGCCTTCCAGGCCGAACTGAGCAAGGCAGGCTTTGGCGAGATCACCACCGAGATCGCCCAGGCGCCGACCGTGTACTTCGCCGAGGCCTACCACCAGCAGTACCTGGCCAAGAACCCGGACGGCTACTGCGGCATCGGCGGCACCGGCGTGTGCCTGCCGCCCAGCCTGCAGGGCAACTGAGCCATGATCCTGTTCCATTCGCCGTTGTCACCGTTCGTGCGCAAGGTGATGATCGTCCTGCACGAGACCGGCCAGTTGGAGCGCGTCAGCGTGCAGGGCGTGAACATCAGCCCGCTGAACGGCGACGAGCAGCTCAACCGCGACAACCCGATCGGCAAGATCCCGGCCCTGCGCCTGGGCGATGGCAGCGTGTTGCACGATAGCCGGGTGATCTGCGAATACCTCGACAGCCAGCATGTCGGCCTGCCGTTGATCCCCCGCGAGGGCTCGGCGCGCTGGCGGCGCCTGACCCTGGCCGCGCAGGCCGACGCGATCATGGATGCCGCCGTGGCCACGCGCTACGAGACCTTCCTGCGCCCGATGGACAAGCAGTGGGACGGTTGGGTGACAGCGCAGGGCGAGAAGATCCGCCGCGGGCTGGCGAGCCTGGAGCACGAGCACCTGGCAGAGATCATCTCCGGCTTCGATATCGCCGCGATCGGTGTGGCCTGCGCCTTGGGTTATCTGGACTTGCGCCAGCCGGAGTTCGACTGGCGCGGAGAGTATCCGGGGCTGGCGGCGTGGTACGCCGAGGTCAGCCAGCGGGCGTCGATGCTGGCCACCGCACCGGCAGCCTGACCGGGCCCTATCGCGGGGCAAGTCGGGCCGCCGCATCGCCGCTCCCACGCCAAAATCTGGATCGAAGCCTGGATTTGCGTGGGAGCAGGCTTGCCCCGCGATGGCCTCACCTCGGCAGCACAGGAAACAACTGCCCGATCCGCTGGGCCAACCACCGCCCGATCTCTCTATCCTCCCTCATCCCAACCTCCCCACCCGCGACCAGTCCAGCCGGCGGGTCAGCACCATGAACACACCCAGCAGGCCAAAGCACAGCAACGAGCCCATCAGCAGTGCGTAGTCCTCGGCGCTGAGCAGCCCGTAGAGCATGCCGTACAACGCCGCCAACCCCGCCGCAAAGCCCACCCCGCGTCCCAGGCTGCGCAGCACGTGCACCAGGTAGAAGCCGATCAGCAGCACACAGCCCGACGCCGACAGCCCATAGGCCAGGCCGAACCCCAGGTGCTCCGACAACGACAGCAGCAGCAGGTAGAAGAACGCCAGGGCCACGCCCACCAGGATGTACTGCACCGGGTGCACGCTGAGGTTCTTCAGCACCTCGAACAGGAAGAAGCCGGCGAAGGTCAGGGCGATGAACAGCAGCGCGTACTTGATCGCCCGCTCGGTCTTGAGGTACTGGTCCACCGGGTCGACGAAGCTGACGCCGAAAGCCCGGTCGGTGAAGTCAGCGCACTTCTGCGCAGTGGCGCACAGGCGCACCGCCTCCTCCAGGTTGGTGGCGAAGAACGTGGTCTGCCAGTGGGCGCTGAAGCCTTTCTCGTCGATGGCGCGGCGGCTGGGCAGGAAGTTGCCGATGAAGCTCGGGTGCGGCCAGTTGGCGCGCATGTCCACGGTACTGCTGCGCCCGACCGGCAGCACGGCCAGTTGCCCGGTGCCCAGCAGGTCCAGGTCGAAGGCATAGGTGAACTCCCGGGCCTGCGGCTCGCTGAACTGCGGCAGGTCCACATGCACGCCGCCAGGCAACCAGTCGACACCGTTGCCGGGCTGGAACGGCAGGCGCTGGTCGTCCAACTTCAGTTCAAGGCTGTTCTCGATGCCGCGGATATCACTGATACCGACCATCAGCCGCGGCTTGTCGAAGCGATAGTCTTCGTAGTCCTTCTCGATCCCCCAGCGCTCGGGCAGCTTGAAACGGCCGCTGATCCTGCTCTTGGCATGGAACAAGCGCGCCTGGTAGATGCCCCGGGCACGCAGCTCGGTATCGACGCCCACATCCATTTCGAAGGTTTCCGGCAGGAAATACAGCTGGCCGTGGACCGTGCTGGTTTCCTGGACGCTCTTGCCGTCCTTGTCGATCCAGCGGCGCTCGTACTTGCGATAGGGCACTACCACGACCGGGCCACTGACCAACTGGTCGAAACTGGAGCTCGCGGCGATCTCGCCGAGCACGTTGTTGCGCAGTTGCTGACGTTCGTCGATCAAGCCGCCGATCATCAGCAGGGGAATCAGCAGCAGCAGGATCAGCACGGCAATCAGGCCGAGCTTGAAACCTAGGGTCTTGTTCATGGGGTTGGGCTCCGTTTGCGATGGGGGCAGTGTCTGCCCGCTGCGTGGAGCCCTTGGGGAGGGAATGTGGAGATTGTGTGGAGATTGGAGCGGTCAGCAGAAAGCCTGTGGGAGTGGGCGACTTGCCTCTCAGGTAAGTCGCCGCGCCGGCAGCCACAACCTCACCCGCACGCCACCCTCGACGTTGTCCACCGCCAGCGCCCCGCCATGCAACTGCATCACCTCGGCCACGAAGTTCAGCCCCAGCCCGGTGCTCTTGCGCCCGGTGCCGGGCCTTGGCAGCGAATAGAAGCGCTCGCTGACCCGGCCCAGGGCATATTCGGGGATCGCCTGCCCCTGGTTGAACAGGCTTAAGGCCACCCGCTCGCCATCGCGCTCCAGCTCGAAGGCCAATGCGCCTTGCTGCGGGGTGAAGTCCAATGCATTGTCCAGCAGGTTGGCCAACGCCTGGCGCATCAGGAATGGATCGCACAGTAGCCTGAGGCCCGCCGGGATCCGCTGGCGCACCTGCAACCCGGCACCGTCGATCCTTGTACCTTGGGCCAGCAACAGTTCGTCGATCAACGCCGCCACCGCCACCTGCTGCTCGTCCTCCAGGGCCTGCATCTGTTCGACCCGGGCCAGGTTGAGCAACCGCTCGATCATCTGCTGCAGGCGGTCGCTCTCGCGCTCGATGTTGCCGGCAAAGCGCGCCCGCTGCTCTTGCGGCATGTCGCCCTGCAGCAGCTCAGAGGCGCCACGGATCGCCGCCAGCGGGCTCTTGAGTTCATGGGTGAGCGTGTGCACATAACGTTCGACGTAGGCCTTGCCTTCGAGCTGGGTGCGCATGCGCTCCACCGCCGTGGCCAGTTGCAGCAGCTCGCCGCCCTTGTAGTGCGGCAGCGCGGCGCGCTGGCCCTCGCTGACCGCCTGGGCATAGTGGGTGAGGCGGCGCAGCGAACGGGTCAACCACCACGACAGCGCCGCACCGACCAACAGGCCGAGCACGATCAGCCCGAGGCCGAGGATCAGCAGGCGCCGCTCGGAGCGGTCGATGTATGGCTGCAGCGAGCTGTTGGGCTTGGCCACGGTGACCACGCCGATGATCTGGCCACCGTCGAGGATCGGCGCCGCCACATGCATCACCGAAGTGCTTTCGTCATCCGGGTCGCTGCGGGTCGAACGTGCGCCGTACTGGCCACGCAAGGTCAGGTAGACGTCATTCCAGCGCGAATAGTCCTTGCCCACGTCCCGGCCGCTGGAGTCGAGCAGGACGATGCCCTTGGCATCGGTCACGTAGATCCGGTGGCTGACCTGGTTTTTCGCCAACCCCCAGATCTGCGCGCTCGGGCGCCGCTCGCCATAGGAGGCCAGTACCTGCGACAGGCGGCCCTGGGTCAGGGTGCCGTTCTTCACATCGTCATGCAGGATCTCGGCCAGCAGGTTGGCGGTGTCCACCAGGGTTTCTTCCGATGACTGACGCACCACCGGGCGGATCTGCTCGCGCACTGTATTGAGCAGGAAATAACCCGCCAGGCCGACGAACAGGAAGTACACCAGGAAGATGCGAATCCCCAGGCGCATCAGGCGTGCTCCGGGCTGTAGCTGTAGCCCAGGCCGCGGTGCGTCTGGATCGCCTCGGCGTCAGGGGCAACCTGGCGCAGCTTGGCGCGCAGGCTCTTGATATGGCTGTCGATGGTGCGCTCGTAGCCCACATCCGAGGCCACGCCCAGGCCGTCGAGCAGTTGCTCGCGGCTGAACACCCGCCGCGGTTGCTCGAGCAGGCTTTGCAGCAAGCGGAACTCATGGCGGGTGAGCGCCAGCGCCTGACCCCGGTAGCTGATACGCATCGCCAAGGTATCGAGCTGGAACGGTGTGCTGTCGCTGGCCACTTCAACCCTCGGCGCCATGCGCTTGAGGATCGCCCGCACCCGCGCCGCCACCTCGCGGGGGCTGAATGGCTTGACCACGTAGTCGTCGGCGCCGATCTCCAGGCCCAGCACGCGGTCGATCTCGGCGTCGCGAGCGCTGAGGAACATCACGGGCACCTCGCTGAAGCGGCGCAGCTGGCGGCAGGTCTCGAAGCCACTGATATCGGGCAGGCCGATATCGAGGATCACCAGGTCGGCCGGGCACAGGCGCTGCTGCTCGACGGCGGCGCTGCCGAGGGTCACCCACTCGGTGCTGTGGCCGTCGGCCTGCAAGGCGTAGATGAGGGTGTCGGCGATGGCGGATTCGTCTTCGACGATGAGGATGTGGGGCATCTGAGCGGCAAGCCTCGAGCTGCAAGCTTCAAGTGAAAGCGGATCGCGGCAACTTACACCGATCCGCCGTTTCTTGCAGCTTGTCGCTCTATGCTTGCAACTGCTGCATCAGCAGCCCGGATTGCCTGCCGTGAACTTCTCGCGCGGGTCCACCGCCGCCTTGAACTTGCGCAGGGCCTTGGAACCGATCAACAGCGGATAGCGGAAATTGCTGCGGTCGACCAGGTTGACCTCCACGGTGCGTTTCACATCGCCCAGACACATTTCCAGGTCGATCACCGGGCGATGCGAGAGCGCGGGCGACTCCTCCTCGTCATCTTCCTCGGCGCGGTTCTTGATCTTGCTGATACGCGACACTTCATGCTCGTAGAGCTTGTCGCTGGCGCCCTCGGTCGCCAGGCGGAAGCGCACCCACTCGTTGCCATCACGTTTGAACATCTCGATGTCCTTGGCCGACAGCGAAGCGGTCCAGGCGCCGGTATCCATCTTGGCTTTGAGGGTCTGGCCGATCTCCGGCAGCTTGATGTTCTCGTAACGGCCATAGAGCGTCGGTTCGGCGGCCATTACCGGCAGCGCCAGAAGGGACAGCAGGGCAAGCAAGGGTTTCACAGGGCAGGCTTCCTTGAGAGGGGTCAGTGCTTAGACTGTGCGGGCAGGATAGGTTCGTCGCCACAGGTTAAACAACATAATGTGAAACATTTGTCCCAGTTAATGGACGTACGACGTTTGGCTAAGGGCCATACCCTGCTTATCATTGCCAACCGTTCACCTCACACAACAAGAGTCCCCTTATGCGTCGCCTGCTGACCGGCATCCTCACCCTCACCCTGCTGCTGCTCAACACCCTGGTGCTGATCGGCCCGCTGCTGGTCTTCGCCCTGCTCAAGCTGGTGCTGCCGGGCCGTGGCCGCGACTACGCGTCGGCCGCGGTGATGTGGATCGCCGAAACCTGGTCGGAAATCGACAAGGCCATCTTCGCCCTGTGCATCCCCACCCAGTGGGACATTCGCGGCGTCGACACGCTGCGCCAGGACACCTCGTACCTGTGCGTGAGCAATCACCAGACCTGGGTGGATATCCCGGCGCTGATCGAGAGCCTCAACCGCCGCGTGCCGTTCTTCAAGTTCTTCCTCAAGAAAGAGCTGATCTGGGTACCGCTGCTGGGCCTGGCCTGGTGGGGCCTGGATTACCCGTTCATGAAGCGCTACAGCAAGGCCTTCCTCGACAAGCACCCCGAACTCAAGGGCAAGGACCTGGAGATCACCAAGGCCGCCTGCGAGCTGTTCAAGCGCCAACCGGTGACCGTGGTCAACTACCTCGAAGGCACCCGATTCACCGAGGCCAAGCGCGCCGAGCAGCAATCGCCCTACCGTCACCTGCTCAAGCCCAAGGCCGGCGGCGTGGCTTTCGTACTGGCGGCGCTGGGCGAGCAGCTGGATGCGCTGCTCGATGTGACCATCGTCTACCCGGGCGACAAGGCGCCGGGGTTCTGGGACCTGCTCAACGGCAGTATCAGCCGGGTAATCATCGACATCCGCGTGCGCGAGCTGGACCCGGCGTTGTGCGCGGGCGATTACGAGAACGATCCGACGTTCCGTCAGACGGTGCAGGCCTGGGTCAACCAGCTGTGGCTGGACAAGGACCAGCGGATCGCGCAGTTGCGCGCAGAGATGCGCTGAAACCAATGGCCCTGGCGCGCTCTTGCCCGCGATAGGGCCTACAAATACCTCACCAAACCCCGATTAAAATCCAGATTTATAATCGACATAAGGAACTCTTTGTTTGTCACCACCCATCTGAGTGGATAAAAATCGATCAACCACAACTACAAGAAAAGCCAGGATCGATCGATGGCCAACCCTCCCTGCTCCGCCCCCGCGCAACTGCGCCGCGTCCTGGGCCTGCCCGCCCTGGTGTTCTTCGGCCTGGTGTACATGGTCCCGCTGACCATCTTCACCACCTACGGCATCGTCACCGAACTCACCGGTGGCCGCACCGCCGCTGCCTACCTGGTCACCCTGCTGGCCATGCTGTTCACCGCCACCTCCTACAGCTTCATGGTCAAGCGCTTCCCGGTCGCGGGCTCGGCGTACTCCTACACCAACATGGCGTTCGGCCCCAACGTGGGTTTCCTGGCGGGCTGGTCCCTGCTGCTCGACTACCTGTTCATCCCGATGATCAATTACCTGCTGATCGGGCTGTTCCTCAACATCGCCTTCCCGGCCATCCCGGCCTGGGCCATCGTGCTGGCGGCCATCGCCGTGGTGACCGTGCTCAACGTGGTCGGCATCCACTCGGTGGCCAAGACCAGCAACCTGATCGTCGGCGCGCAGATCGTCTTCATCGGCGTGTTCGTCGCCCTGTCCTGGCAGGGCCTGGCCGGCCAGCCGGTGGACCTGCTGGCGCCGCTGCGCGGTGATGGCAGCGCGCCGGGCTTCGCTGCCTTGATGGCAGGGGCTGCGGTGCTGTGCCTGTCGTTCCTCGGCTTCGATGCCGTGTCGACCCTGGCCGAAGAATGCAAGGACGCCCGCCGCGACGTGCCGCGAGCGATCATCCTCACCACCCTTGGCGCCGGGCTGCTGTTCACCGTGCTGGCGTATGTCAGCCAGCTGGTGCTGCCGGGCAGCACCTTCGCCAACACCGATGCCGCCGCCAACGAAGTGATGATGAAGGCCGGCGGGCAGTTCCTCGCCAACTTCTTCACCGCTGCCTTCGTTGCCGGCAGCCTGGGCTCGGCGCTGGCCTCGCAGGCGGCGGTGTCGCGCATCCTGTTCACCATGGGCCGCGACCACGTACTGCCGCAGCGCAGCTTCGGCTACCTGTCGCCACGCTTCGGCACGCCGGTGTTCGCCACCCTGCTGGTATCGGCGTTCTCGCTGCTGGCACTGGTGATCGACCTGGCCACCCTCGCCTCGCTGATCAGCTTTGGCGCGCTGGTGGCGTTCTCGGCGGTGAACCTGGCGGTGGTGAAGACGCACCTGATGGATGACGCGGGACAGCGCACGCCGCTGGGCCTGCTGCGCTATGGCGCGGTACCGCTGGTGGGGTTGGGCCTGACCTTGTGGCTGTGGACCAGCCTGTCGGCGCTGACGCTGGTGATCGGCTTGTGCTGGTTTGCGTTGGGGCTGGCGTACCTGGCGGTGCTGACGGCCGGTTTTCGTCGGCCAGTGCGGCTGGTGGATTTCTCCGAAACCGCGTAGCCCCGCATGTCTCCTGCAGGAGTGGCAGTGCAAGCTCCTGCAGAGGGTGGGGGTCAGACCGACGGGGTATGTACCGCCGGGCTACCCCACAAACTCCCCAGGTTTTGCAGCAGCGACCCGGCAATCCCCTGCTGGCCCAGGTACTGCAGGATCAACGGCGCGAACTGGCCGATCATCCCGGTATCCATGCCCAGCGCCTTGAAGGCGTTGTCCAGGTCATTGCGGTTCTCGACTTCACCGCCCAGCGCATTGCTCAGGGCCGAGCTGTTCTTGTCATTGCCCAGCAACTGCCCCAAGCCGTTCAGCCCACCCAGCGCATTGTTGCCCGACAGCAGGTCGAGCCCCGGCACGGCCTTGGTCAACTGCCCGTAGTCATCGCCGCTGAGGTTGTTGCGCGCCAGGCCCAACATGGCCCCCGCGCCGCCGATGGCTTGCTCCGGAGTGATCTTCAATTCGCTACCCAGCGTGTTGAGCAGGTTGGCCTGGGCGGCTGGCGCTTGTCCCTGAACCTGCTGGTTCTGCATGGCCGAGACGGCATTGGCCGCGTCGCTGAGGTTGAAGGCGAACACCGGGCTTACGGCCAGGGTCATCAGGGTTGTCAGGGTTGTCAGGGTGAATGCTTTCATCGGGAGGGACCTCGTCGGCCGGAATGGCCGGGAAACGAAGGGTTGGACTGGGGTGCCGGAGGTTTGTTCCGGGCCGGCCATCGGTGTTCATCCCAAGGCCCAATCGCTGGCAAGCCAGCTCCCACAGTGGATTGCACAACAGCCTAAGGCCTGCGCTGTACCTGTGTGTGGGCTTGCCGGCGATGGGCCGCACAGCGACCGCGGCTATTTCAACCCGGCTGATAAAAGCCCGAGGCAGGCACCTGCTTCAACGCCCCCACCAGCGCATCTGACTGCCCCCAGGCGACAGTCAGATGCTGCAGGCTCGACGCCTGGAGCTGCTTCACATCGCCGTCGGTCGCCAGCTCTTGGGCGTGATAGCCGTCGGTATAGGCGATGAACATGAAATGGCAGACGTTCATCAGCACCTCCTCGATGGGCACGGCGCCTTCGAGGAGAGCAGTGGAAAGGGATTGGCCGGGTGGGAGTTGTAATTTGGCGTGGAGGTCTTCGGGTGGGTCGGGGGACGATTTTTTCATGACAGTCACCTGAATGCAGTGATGCTGCATTATTCGTTTCCACACAAAAGGGTTGCAGCTGTACACGGGGTGGACTCGGATGCATTCAGGAAAACCCGGTAGGCACTAAGCCTCCCGCGCACAGCCGCCATAACGACACGTTCCAGGACGCATATCCGGGTTTCCACACCCGATCGCTGAACCGACAGCGACCGGGAAAGCCTAGTGGGCAGGATTTCCCCGGACAATCAGAAGTGCATCGACATATCGCGTAGGATATTTCCTGCAACCTCAAGCAGTATGTGGGGTATAGCCTCATTCTGGGTAGGATTCTTTTTGAGACCTAGCATTTTTGCCAGTAGCGGGCCTAGCTCCATTGCCGCAAATTTGTGAAGGAGACCCAAGATCATTTGGAGACAGTCATGCAACCGAAGCACCTCTCCCCCTCGGCAACATCGTTACTGGCAACAGACATGCAAGGTTCAATATTGCGTGCGCATACAAAACAAGAGCCTCTTTCACTATCGTATGCGACCTACGGGTTCGACCCACATGCAATCTCGGACAGCCCCCAGCTCCGATTCAACGCGGAACTTCGCACAGTTGCAGGCTTCTACCTACTTGGCAGCTACAGAGCCTACAATCCAATACTGATGCGTTTTCACTCGCCCGACCGCTTAAGTCCTTTCGGAGCCGGTAACATCAATGCTTACGCTTACTGTTCTAATGACCCGGTAAATTATACGGACGCCTCCGGCTACATGAAAAATCCGCTACGAAGCCCAGCGGGCTTAACGCTAATCGGCGATAAAAGCAATATAAACGGGAAGCTCTACAGAAATGAACAAATCAACGGTCAAACAAAACTAGTACCAGCTCCTAAATTCACCGATTCAGAAACTATCCATCTACAAAATTTAAGTCAAGAACAAACGCAAGAAATTCAGAAAACGAGCCAAAACATTCAAAATTACAAAAAAAAATATGGTCGCGGCATTAAAAAAATGCTTGAAGCGGAAGCCGCCATAGATGACCTTAACACGCAGCGCAAAAAATACGTTGAGTTACTTAAAAGGACTCAAGACCTTGGCACAATAACAGACGAAATCTCTGCTATAGATGACAAAACAAAAAAAAATCGCATAATATTTACAGAATTATCAGCACAGTATTCAGCCCCCAAAAAAAATCTTATTCTACTCACCCATCATCTAAAGCAGCTTGAAGCCGACCTTGACTACGCGCAAAACCTTATGCGAACCAACACCAAATAATACTTTTAATTATACATAAACCGTCAGATTTCTGGCTTCACAGCAGCTTCAGGCGCAAAGTCTCTCAACATAGGTTTCCCGTATGACACAGAAACATAAGCGCATGACCTCCACGACATTACTAGCAACTGATATGCAGGGCTCAGTGCTCCGTCATTCCCCCCCAAAAAACCGTAATACTTTTTACGAAAGGCTCTCTGAAAAAGACGAAACATCTCCAACTGCAAATTCATCAGAGCCGAAAAAGTCGCACACTTAAAGTGCCTATCGAACATGAGCAATACAAAAAACAGAGCCCCTATATACGGGGCTCTGATTATTCCGACCTACGCCGCACTAAACGTCTTATGCGGATCAATCACAAACTTCTTCGGCACCCCTGCATCAAACTCGCCATACCCCTCGGGCGCCTGATCCAGGCTGATCACCTGCACCCCCACCACTTCGGCGATATTGATGCGGTCCCACATGATCGCCTGCATCAGCTGGCGGTTGTACTTCATGGTCGGGGTTTGCCCGGTGTGGAAGCTGTGGGACTTGGCCCAGCCCAGACCAAAGCGGATGCTCAGCGCGCCGATCTTGGCGGCAGCATCCACCGCGCCCGGGTCTTCGGTCACATAAAGACCCGGGATGCCGATGTTGCCGGCGACGCGGGTCACTTGCATCAGCGAGTTGAGCACGGTGGCCGGGGCTTCGTGCTTGGCGCCTTCATGACCATGGCCACGGGCCTCGAAGCCGACGGCATCGACGGCGCAGTCCACTTCCGGCTCGCCGAGGATATCGACAATCTGCTCATGCAGCGGGGTGTCCTTGGACAGATCGACCACCTCGAAACCCTGGGACTTGGCATGGGCCAGGCGCAGCGGATTAAGGTCGCCGACGATCACGCAGGCGGCGCCCAGCAGGCGGGCGGACGCTGCGGCAGCCAGGCCGACTGGACCGGCACCTGCAACGTAGACGGTGCTGCCCGGGCCAACGCCCGCGGTGACGGCACCGTGGTAGCCGGTGGGCAGGATGTCGGACAGGCAGGTCAGGTCGCGGATCTTCTCCATGGCCTTGTCGCGGTCCGGCAGTTTCAGCAGGTTGAAGTCGGCGTACGGCACCAGCACGTATTCGGCCTGGCCGCCGGTCCAGTCGCCCATGTCGACATAGCCGTAGGCGCCGCCGGCGCGGGCCGGGTTGACGGTAAGGCAGACGCCGGTGTGCATCTCTTTGCACGAGCGGCAGCGACCGCAGGCGACGTTGAACGGCACCGACACCAGGTCGCCGATTTTCAGGCGCTCGACATCACGCCCCATCTCGACGATTTCACCAGTGATTTCGTGGCCCAGCACCAGGCCGACCTGGGCGGTGGTGCGGCCGCGGACCATGTGCTGGTCGGAGCCGCAGATGTTGGTGGAGACCACCTTGAGAATGACACCGTGCTCGATCTTCTTGCCGCGCGGGTCCTGCATCTTGGGGTAGTCGATCTTCTGCACCTCGACCTTGCCCGCGCCGAGATACACCACTCCACGGTTACCAGACATGCTCTTACCTCGCTTGATTTGTATTTATGCAGCGGTGGTGGAAAGCGCCGCCTTTCCGTGGGCGGCCTGTGTTACTGGAATGAAGGGATTGTGGGCTTGATGGGGGATGGGGCGGTGACTGGATGCGACAGGGGGATACCTGTTTGCGGCGCACCATCTGTCGTAAAAAAACCATCGCGATGCGACTTGCCCCGCGATGGTTTCGGCTTAGAGAACGACAGTCCTATTCGCGTTTAGGAACACCCTTCTTTCGATGTGATAGCCAACCGCCCGTGCCAGGGTCAGGCACTCGATATCCCGCCCCTTGGCGATCAGGTCTTCCGGATAGTGGCTGTGATCCACCACCTCCACGCCCTGGGCGATGATCGGCCCTTCGTCCAGGTCGTTGTTGATATAGTGCGCGGTGGCACCCACCATCTTCACGCCCTTGTTGTAGGCCTGGTGATACGGCTTGGCGCCCTTGAAGCCAGGCAGCAGCGAGTGGTGGATGTTGATCGCCCAGCCATCCAGCCGGCGGCACAGCTCCGGCGACAGCACTTGCATGTAGCGGGCGAGGATCACCAGTTCGGCGCCGCTCTCCTCGATCACCTGCAGCACCTTGCGCTCCTGCGCCGGTTTGTCGTTGGGGTCGAGGGCGAAGTGGTAGTACGGAATCTTGTGCCAGTGCGCCAGGGGCTCCAGGTCGGGGTGGTTGGACACCACCGCTACCACGTCCATGGCCAACTGGCCGATGCGTTGGCGGTACAGCAGGTCGTTCAGGCAGTGGTCGGCCTTGGACACCATGATCACCACCTTGGGGCGGTGATTCGGCGCGGTCAGCTCGAAAGCCATGCCGAAGGCTTCGCTGCGTTCGGCGAGGCCGGCACGGAAGCCCTCCTCGTCGAAGCCGTCCGCGGCGCGGAACTCCACACGTATGAAGAACCGCCCCGATAGCCGGTCATCAAAGGAATGGTGCTCGGTGACGTAGCAGCGCTGCTCGTAGAGGTGACGCGTCACCACATCGACCGTGCCGAGCATGCTCGGGCAGTCGGCGGTGAGAATCCAGGTGTCCGGTGCCCGACTCATGGTGCTGCTCCTTAGGCTTCGATGGCCAGGCCGTACTCGGCCGACGCGTCCTGCAGCCACAGCCACCAGTAGTCGGAGAAGCTGCGGCGAATCACCAGCTCCCAGGTGTCCTCGGCGGTGCGGCGTATCACCAGTTGCGACTTGGCGAACACGGTGCCGACGGCCTTGCCGACCGGGAAGTTGTTCGGGTGTACATCATAGCTGGTGGATTTCATCAGCACGTCGCGCACGTTGGGGCCACGCAGCTCGAGCAGGGTCTGCCCACCGGTGACGTTGACCACCTGGATATGCTGGCCGTCGAGGGCATCGCGCAGCTTCTGCTCGACGGCGAACTCCTGGCCGCCGGGGACGATCA
Source organism: Pseudomonas soli (assembly GCF_021283165.2). Taxonomy (NCBI): domain Bacteria; kingdom Pseudomonadati; phylum Pseudomonadota; class Gammaproteobacteria; order Pseudomonadales; family Pseudomonadaceae; genus Pseudomonas; species Pseudomonas soli. Next base: position 357,548 of record NZ_CP128543.1, on the reverse strand, counting down.
GCAACCACTCGTCCGGGCCGACCCATTGCAGCGACATCTCGCTGTTGGCGACCACGGTCAGGGCCACCGGCAGCTCCAGGCCAAGGGCCTTGTGCACGCCGCCGGCGAAGGCCTGGTCATGGCCGTCGCCACGCAGGGTCAGGTGGCCGAGGAATTTCTTTTCGCGCAGGGTCACGCCTGCATTCTTGCGGCCCTTGCCGACCAGGCTGGCCAGGTCGGCGTGGTGCAGTGGCGACTGAGCCTTGGCTTCAGGGCCTGGGTTTTGCTGGAAGACGTTGATAGCGCTCATTTCTTACCTGCCTTGAATTCTTGTAGGTCAGAGCGGCATCGGCACCGTGGGAGCTTGCCCCGCTATGGGGGCGCCAAGGCCTCCATCGCATCGCGGGGCAAGCCCGCTCCCACAGTATCCGGTGTCGCCAGCCGGAAGCCTTAGACGTTCTGCCGCTCACCCTTCGGGTCGAAGAACACCGAAGACACGATTTCCGCCTCGATCACGCTGCCATCGGCCTGCGGCGAATACACCCGCTCGCCCATGCGCTTGAGGCCGCCCTTGACCACGCCCATGGCGAACGAATAGCCCAGGGAGTTGGCCGCGTAGCTGGAGGTGACGTGGCCGACCATGTCCATCGGGATCGGCTGCTTGGGGTCGAACACCAGCTGGGCGCCCTCCGGCAGCCACACGTTCGGGTCCACGGGCTTGAGGCCCACCAGCTGCTTGCGATTGTCGCGGGTGGTGTCTTCACGGTTCATGCCGCGCAGGCCGATCCAAGAGAAGGCCTTGTTGCGGCCCACGCACCAGCTCATGTTGAGGTCGTCCGGGGTCATCGAGCCGTCGGTGTCCTGGCCGACGATGATGAAGCCCTTCTCGGCGCGCAGCACGTGCATGGTCTCGGTGCCGTACGGGGTCAGGTTGTACTTTTTGCCCGCCTCGACGATCTGCTCCAGCACGCCCATGGCGTAGTTGGCCTGCACGTTGATCTCGTACGACAGCTCGCCGGTGAACGAAATGCGGAACACCCGCGCCGGCACGCCGCCGACCAGGCCTTCCTTCCAGCTCATGAACGGGAAACCGTCCTTGTCCAGGTCGATGTCGCTGACCTCGGCCAGCAGCTTGCGGCTGTTGGGGCCGGACAGGGTCATGGTCGCCCAGTGGTCGGTGACCGAGGTGAAGTACACCTTCATTTCCGGCCATTCGGTCTGGTGGTACAGCTCCAGCCACTGCAGCACGCGAGCGGCGCCGCCGGTGGTGGTGGTCATGATGAAGTGGTTGTCGCCGACGCAGGCGGTCACGCCGTCGTCGAAGACCATGCCGTCTTCCTTGCACATCAGGCCGTAGCGGGCCTTGCCCACGTCGAGCTTGGTCCAGGCGTTGCTGTAGATGCGGTTGAGGAACTCGCGGGCGTCCGGACCTTGGATGTCGATCTTGCCCAGGGTCGAGGCGTCCAGCAGGCCGACGCTGTCACGCACGGCCTTGCATTCGCGGGCCACGGCGGTGTGAATGTCTTCACCTGGCTTGGGGAAGTACCACGGGCGCTTCCATTGGCCGACGTCCTCGAACTCGGCGCCGTTCTTGATGTGCCAGGCATGCAGGGCGGTGAAGCGCACCGGCTCGAACAGGTGGCCGCAGTGCCGGCCGGCTACCGCGCCGAAGGTCACCGGCGTGTAGTTGGGGCGGAACATGGTGGTGCCCATTTCCGGGATGCCGATCCCGAGCGAACGGGCGGCGATGGCCAGGCCGTTGATGTTGCCCAGCTTGCCCTGGTCGGTGCCGAAGCCCAGCGCGGTGTAGCGCTTGACGTGCTCGACCGACTCGAAGCCTTCGCGGGTGGCCAACTCGATGGCCGCGGCGGTGACGTCGTTCTGTTGATCGACGAACTGCTTCGGCGCACGGGCGGTGCCTTTGTCGTGGGGCACCTGGAACAGGGCAACGGTGGCCTCTTCCTTGCGCGCCAGGGTTTTCGGCAAGGTGCCGACACTGGCCTTGAAGCCCGCCTCGGTAGCGGCGCGAACACCGCCTTCGAAACCGTCGGCGATCACGTCACCGAGGGCGTAGACACCGTTCACGCCCCCGACGCACACGCGCTTCTGCGGCGCATCTCCCGGCACGAAGCCGAGGATGTCCTCACGCCAGACCGGGCGACCGCCCAGGTGCGAGGCCAGGTGCACCACCGGGCTGTAGCCGCCGGAGGTGGCGATCAGGTCGCAGTCGAGGGTTTCACCGGGGCTGGTGACCTTGTGCGCCTGCACATCGATGGCGGCCACGCGGGCGCCGGTGACGTGCTTGCTGCCCTTGGCCTCGATCACGGCGCTGGAGGTGAGGATGCGGATGCCCTTGGCACGCGCCTCTTCGACCAGCGAACCGCGTGGGTTGTGGCGCGCGTCGGCGATGGCGACCACTTGCAGGCCGGCGTCGTGCCAGTCCAGCGCGGCGCGGTAGGCATGGTCGTTGTTGGTCGACAGCACCAGCTTGCGGCCTGGGGCCACGCCGTAACGGCGCACGTAGGTCGATACGGCGCCAGCAAGCATGTTGCCCGGCAGGTCGTTGTTGCCGTACACCAGCGGGCGCTCGTGGGCACCAGCCGCCAGCACCACGCGGTTGGCGCGCACGCGATGCACCCGCTGACGCACCTGGCCTATCGGGGCGCGGTCGCCGAGGTGGTCGGTGAGGCGTTCGTGGATGGTGAGGAAGTTGTGGTCGTGGTAGCCGTTGACCGTGCTGCGCGGCAGCAGGGTGACTTCCGGCAGGCTCTCCAGCTCGGCCACCACGGCGCTGACCCAGTCGGCGGCCGGTTTGCCGTCGAGGGTTTCGCGGCTGTCGAGCAGGGTGCCACCGAACTCTTCCTGTTCATCGGCGAGGATCACCCTTGCACCACTACGCGCGGCGGCCAGCGCGGCGGCCAGGCCGGCGGGGCCGGCGCCGACGATCAGCACGTCGCAGTGCTGGTTCATGTAGTCGTAGCTGTCGGGGTCGTTCTGCAGCGGCGCGCGCCCAAGGCCCGCCGCCTTGCGGATGTACTTCTCGTAGGTCATCCAGAACGACTTGGGGTACATGAAGGTCTTGTAGTAGAACCCGGGCGGCATCATGCTGCCGCCGACCTTGCCGATGATGCCCATCATGTCGTTATTGACGTTCGGCCAGCCGTTGGTGCTGGTGGCCACCAGGCCTGCATACAGGGCCTGCTGGGTGGCGCGCACGTTGGGGATCTGGGTGGCTTCGCTGGCGCCGATCTGCAGGATCGCATTCGGCTCTTCGGTGCCGGCGGCGATGATCCCGCGGGGACGCGAGTACTTGAAGCTGCGCCCGACGATATCGACGCCGTTGGCCAGCAGCGCGGCGGCCAGGGTGTCGCCGGCATAGCCCTGGTAGGTCTTGCCGTTGAAGGTGAAGTTCAGCACCTTGCTGCGGTCGATACGGCCGCCGCTGGCGAGGCGATAGGTCTGGCTCATACTTTTTCCCCTTGGCCCTTGGCGGTCGCTGGCGCGCTGCTCTGTTTCGAGGCGGCGGTGACCTGAGGCTTCTCGCCGATCTTGTAGGTTTCCAGAATCTCGTAGGTCACGGTGTCGCGGGTGACGTTGAAGTACTGGCGGCAGCCGGCAACGTGATCCCACAGCTCGTGGTGGATGCCACGCGGGTTGTCGCGGAAGAACATATAGGTGCCCCACTCCTCGTCGGAGCAGGCGTTCGGGTCCAGCGGGCGGGCGATATGGGCCTGGCCGGACGCGTGGAATTCTTCCTCGGAGCGCAGCTCGCCGCAGTGGGGACAGAAGATGTGCAACATGACGGTTGTCTCCGGGGTCAGTGGGCGACGGCAGCGGCGCCGTGTTCGTCGATCAGCGCGCCGTTGTAGAAACGGTCGATGGAGAATGGCGCGGCCAGCGGGTGCATCTCGCCCTTGGCCAGGCTGGCGGCAAACACGTTGCCCGAGCCCGGGGTGGCCTTGAAGCCGCCAGTGCCCCAGCCGCAGTTGAAGAACATGTTCTTCACCGGGGTCTTGGAGATGATCGGGCAAGCGTCGGGGGTGGTGTCGACGATGCCGCCCCACTGGCGGTTCATGCGTACGCGGGAGAGGATCGGGAACATCTCGACGATCGCCTGCAGGGTGTGCTCGATGACCGGGTACGAGCCGCGCTGGCCGTAGCCGACCCAGCCGTCGATGCCGGCGCCGATCACCAGGTCGCCCTTGTCGGACTGGCTGATGTAGCCGTGCACGGCATTGGACATGATCACGCTGTCGATGATCGGCTTGATCGGCTCCGATACCAGCGCCTGCAATGGGTGCGACTCCAGCGGCAGGCGGAAGCCGGCGAGCTTGGCCATGTGCCCGGAGTTACCGGCGGTGACCACGCCGACGCGCTTGGCGCCGATGAAGCCCTTGTTGGTCTCGACGCCGATCACCGCGCCGTTTTCCTTGCGGAAGCCGATCACTTCGGTCTGCTGGATCAGGTCCACGCCCAGCGCGTCAGCGGCACGGGCATAGCCCCAGGCCACGGCATCGTGGCGAGCCACTCCGCCACGCCGTTGCACGGTGGCCCCGAGGATCGGGTAGCGGGTGTTCTTCGAGCAATCCAGATAGGGGATCTCGGTCGCTACCTGTTCGGTACGGATGAGCTCGCCATCGACGCCGTTGAGGCGGTTGGCGTTGACCCGGCGCTCGGAGTCGCGGATGTCCTGCAGGGTATGGCACAGGTTGTAGACGCCACGTTGGGAGAACATCACGTTGTAGTTGATATCCTGTGAGAGGCCTTCCCACAGCTTCATGGCGTGCTCGTACAAGTGCGCAGACTCGTCCCACAGGTAGTTGGAACGCACGATGGTGGTGTTGCGGGCGGTGTTGCCGCCGCCCAGGTAACCTTTCTCGATCACTGCGACATTGGTGATGCCGTGCTCCTTGGCCAGGTAGTAGGCGGTGGCCAGGCCATGGCCGCCACCGCCGACGATGACCACGTCATAGACCTTTTTCGGCGTCGGCGTGCGCCACATGCGCTGCCAGTTCTCGTGGTGGCTGAGGGAGTGCTTGAAGAGGCCGAAGCCCGAATAACGTTGCATGGTGTTCTGCTCCACTCAGCGGTAGACCGGGAAGTCGGCGCACAGCGCGGCGACGTTCTTGGCCACATCGGCCTCGACATCGGCGTCGCCCAGGTTGTCCAGCACATCGCAGATCCAGCCGGCCAGCGCCACGCACTGGGCGACCTTGAAGCCGCGGGTGGTGACGGCCGGGGTGCCGATGCGCAGGCCCGAGGTGACGAACGGCGACTGCGGGTCGTTGGGCACGGCGTTCTTGTTGACGGTGATATGGGCGCGGCCCAGGGCGGCGTCGGCGTCCTTGCCGGTCAGGCCCTGGCGGATCAGGCTGACCAGGAACAGGTGGTTGTCGGTACCGCCCGACACCACGTCGTAGCCGCGCTCGATGAACACCTGGGCCATGGCCTGGGCGTTTTCGATGACTTGTTTCTGGTAGGCCTTGAACTCGGGCTCCAGTGCTTCCTTGAAGCACACCGCCTTGGCGGCGATCACGTGCATCAGCGGGCCGCCCTGGGCACCGGGGAACACGGCGGCGTTGAGCTTCTTCTCGATCTCTTCGTTGGACTTGGCCAGGATCAGGCCGCCACGCGGACCGCGCAGGGTCTTGTGGGTGGTGGTGGTGACCACGTCGGCGAAGGGGATGGGGTTTGGGTACAGGCCGGCGGCGACCAGGCCGGCGACATGGGCCATGTCGACGAACAGCAGCGCGCCGACTTTATCGGCGATCTGGCGGAAACGCGGGAAATCCAGGGTCTTGGAGTAGGCCGAGAAGCCGGCGACGATCATCTTCGGCTTGTGTTCCACGGCCAGACGCTCGACTTCGTCGTAGTCGATCAAGCCGGTTGCGGTGTCGATTCCGTACTGCACGGCGTTGTACAGCTTGCCCGAGGACGACACCTTGGCGCCGTGGGTCAGGTGGCCGCCGTGGGCCAGGCTCATGCCCAGGATGGTGTCGCCGGCCTGCAGCAGGGCCAGGTACACGGCGCCGTTGGCCGAGGAGCCGGAGTGCGGCTGGACGTTGGCGTAGTCGGCGCCGAACAGCTGCTTGGCGCGCTCGATGGCCAGCGCCTCGACTTTATCCACATGTTCGCAGCCGCCGTAGTAGCGCTTGCCCGGATAGCCTTCGGCGTACTTGTTGGTCAGGCCGCTGCCCTGGGCCTGCATCACGCGCTTGCTGGTGTAGTTCTCCGAGGCGATCAGCTCGATGTGATCTTCCTGGCGCTGTTCCTCGGCATTCATCGCCGCCAGCAGTGCGTCGTCGTAACCCTGGATCTGGTCTTGCTTGCTGAACATCGTGTATCTCCCGGCAGCGATCGTTTCTTGTCTGGTGAGGGTTTTCCCACCCTTTGCAGCGATGGTATGACCGGGCACGGCGGTACAGATGCCTGCGCGCGCCTTGCAATGGCGCGTTTACGACATTGTTCAAGGCACTGTGGAAAACAGCGCGGGAGCGGGCTTGCCCCGGATGGCCTCATCGCGGGCAAGCCCGCTCCCACGAGGCCTGCGCTGCCTTTGGACAACCTGTATAGGCAACCGCCGAATCGATGGTTTAGAGTGCGTGCCTGCGTCGTAAAAAGGACAGGCGTCATGACCAACAACAACCAGCAATTCGCCAGCGACAACTATTCCGGCATCTGCCCCGAAGCCTGGGCCGCGATGGAAAAGGCCAACCAGGGCCACGAACGCGCCTACGGCGACGACCAGTGGACCGAACGGGCCTCGGAGTACTTCCGCAAGCTGTTCGAGACCGACTGCGAAGTGTTCTTCGCCTTCAACGGCACCGCTGCCAACTCCCTGGCACTCGCCTCGCTGTGCCAGAGCTACCACAGCGTGATCTGCTCCGAGACCGCTCACGTCGAGACCGACGAATGCGGCGCGCCGGAGTTCTTCTCCAACGGCTCCAAGCTGCTCACCGCGCCTAGCGTCAACGGCAAGCTCACCCCCGAGTCGATCCGCGAAGTGGCGCTCAAGCGCCAGGACATCCACTACCCCAAGCCGCGGGTGGTGACCCTTACCCAGGCCACCGAAGTGGGCACCGTCTACCGCCCCGACGAGCTCAAGGCGATCAGCGCCACCTGCAAGGAGCTGGGCCTGAACCTGCACATGGACGGCGCGCGCTTCACCAATGCCTGCGCGTTCCTCGGCTGTTCGCCGGCCGAGCTGACCTGGAAGTCTGGCGTCGATGTGCTGTGTTTTGGCGGCACCAAGAACGGCATGGCGGTGGGCGAGGCGATCCTGTTCTTCAACCGCGACCTGGCCGAGGACTTCGACTACCGCTGCAAGCAGGCCGGGCAGTTGGCGTCGAAGATGCGCTTCTTGTCGGCGCCATGGGTCGGGCTGCTCGAAGACGGCGCGTGGATGCGCCATGGCCAGCACGCCAACCACTGCGCGCAGCTGCTGGCGTCGCTGGTGAGTGACCTGCCGGGGGTGGAGCTGATGTTCCCGGTTGAGGCCAACGGGGTATTCCTGCAGATGCCGGAACCTGCGCTGGAGGCGTTGCGCAACAAAGGCTGGCGTTTCTATACCTTCATCGGTAGCGGTGGTGCTCGGTTCATGTGCTCGTGGGATACCCAAGAATCCCGCGTGCGGGAGTTGGCGGCGGATATCCGCGCCATCGTTGGTGCCTGACAGACCCTAATCGCGGGGCAAGCCCGCTCCCACGCAACTGTCGTGGGAGCGGGCTTGCCCCGCGATTGTTTTACAGCCTGAACCCACCCATCTGTCGCGCCAGGTCATCGGCCAAACCACGCAGCGCCTGGCACTCCTCGCGGCAATCCTGCACCTCGGCCGCCGTCTGCCGCGCCAGGTCGGAAATGCCCTGTACCGTCCGGTTGATCTCCTCGGTCACCGCCGACTGTTCCTCGGTGGCCGTGGCTACCTGCTCGTTCATGCCGCTGATGCGCTCGACCTGATCGGTGATCGCGCCGAGCGAGGTACCAGTGCGCTGGCTCGACTCGACACCGTTGCCGGTGGCCGTTTGCCCGGCCTGCATCGACGCCACCGCCATGCCTGCGCCCTGCTTGAGACGCTGGATCATCTGCTGCACTTCGTCGGTGGACACCTGGGTGCGGCGCGCCAAGGTGCGTACTTCATCGGCGACAACCGCGAAGCCCCGGCCCATCTCACCGGCCCGCGCTGCCTCTATGGCGGCGTTGAGCGCCAGCAGGTTGGTCTGCTCGGATATGCTGCGGATCACCGCCAGCACCTCATCGATCGAGGCAACCTCGTCGGCCAGCTGGGTCACGGCCTCGGCGGCGCGGCCGATCTCCCCGGACATGCCCTCGATGTTGTGGATCGAGCGGCGCACCACCTCCCGCGCCTGCAGCGCTTCGTCCCGCGCCGATTGCGAGGCGTGGGCGGCGGAGCCGGCGTTCTGGGCGATATCCTGCACGGTCAGGCCCATTTCATGCACCGCGGTGGCGACCATTTCGGTCATCTCCTGCTGGCGGCCCGAGCGCTCGGCGGTGTTGTCCACCACCTGGGTCACCTGCTCCACCGACCGGTGCAGGCGTTCGGTGGTGCGCAGCACCTCGCCAATCAGGCCGCGTTGACTGTCGAGAAAGCGGTTGAAACCCCGGGCCAGATCGCCCAGTTCGTCCTGGCGCGCATCGTCCAGGCGATGGCTGAGGTCGCCCGCGCCACCGCCGATCTGCACCAGCGCCGCTGTGACCTGGCGGATCGGCCGTACCAGCCCGCGCGCCAGCAGCACCACCAGCAACAACGAGATCAGCGCCACGGCGCCGCCAATCAGGCAGGTCTGCCAGATGGCCTGGCGCGCCTGGGCGTAGATCTCGGTTTCCGGCACCTCGGCCACCAGCGTCCAGTTCAGGTCGCGCAAGGGCAGGCCCAAGGCCAGGTAGTCCTCGCCATCACGTTGGAAACGGCTGCTGCGCAGGCCCTCGCCGCCCATCAGCACAGCGTTTGCCGCCTCGACGTCCAGCTGCTCGGCAAGTTGACGCTTGCCGCTGAACTGCTGGTCGGGATGAACCTGGATCAGCCCGTCGTTGCGCACCAGGAACACCTTGCCGTGCTCGCCGAAGCTGAAGTCGTGGATCAGCTTGGACAGCTCGGTCATGCGCAGGCCCATGCCTGCCACGCCCACCAGCTGGCCGGCCTTTTCCACGCGATAGTCGATGAACAGCGCCAGTTCCCCCGTGGAGCCATCGATGTCGATGTTCAGCATGCGTTCGGCGCCGCTGTCGATATAGCCGTAGAACCAGTTGTCCTTGGGGTTGGCGCGGCTGAGGGTGCGGTCAAGGCCTTTTTCGTTGTAGTAGTTGCCACTCACCGTGGAGGCGAACAGGGTGGTAAAGGCGTGGTTGCGCTGCTTGGCGGCGTCGAGGTACTCGATGAACGCCGGCAGCGCGGCGGGATCTTCACCGGCAGCCAGCCAGTCGCGCAGGAGGGTGTTGCCGGCGATATCTGCGGCCGCCACCAGCGGGCGGCCGAGCATGCGCTCGATATCGTTGCGGATGGCCTCGATACTGGCCGGCAAGGCCGTATCGACTAGATAGCGCTCGGTGAGGCGGTTGAGCGCCACCGTATAGATCGCCACCACCACCAGGATGCTCGCCAGCAGGGCGGCGCCCATGCTCGCGATCAATTGCCACTGGATGCTCCGCTGCCAGATGCGCATGTGCCACTCCCCGATAATTATTGTTTTTCGGGAAGTGTATACACTTAAGTATCCAGTTGTTCCAGTGATCTGCGACAGACTGGACGCCCGCATCGCGGGGCAAGCTCGCTCTCACGAAGGCGCACGATGACGTCAGTCAGACGTCGGAGACGGCCTTGCTGATGGCATCGACCGTAGCGTCGATCTGCGCCTGGGTGCGCTCGAGGGTGCGGTCGTGCTCGCGCTGCAGTTCGATCTGCTTGGAGCACAGGTTCAGGGCTGCCAGCACCAGCAGCTTGTCGCCGATCAGGGTCGGGTAGCTGCGCTTGGTCTCGGCCAGGGCGACATTGAGCATGCGCACGGCCTGGTTCAGGGTTTCTTCCTGGCCCTCGGGGGCCTTCAGCGAATAGTCGTTGCCCAGGATCGACACGACGTTGACCGGCTGCGCTTGCAGTCTCATGCGTTCACGACACCTGCGCTGGCGCGCTCGACCAAGGCCTGGATGCGCGCGGCGGTGGCGCCGTGCTTCTCTTCCTGCTCCATGAGCGACAACTGCAGGCTGTCGTTCTCTTCCTTGGCTTGCGCCAGTTCCTGGCTGAGGCTGGCGTTCTGTTCGGCCAGCTGTGCGTTCTTGTGCATCAGGTCGCTGACCAGTTGCTCGAGTTGATTCAGGGAAGTTTCCAACATGCGTCTATCTCGGTTGTTGCAAAGGGCGCACACGATAAGGAAAAACCTGCGCCCCCGCCATTAAATATCGGATTCAAAAGGTGTTTGCCGGGTTGAGGTTGACCCAGGATCAGCCCCCTTGTTCCGACCTAGGTCAACCGCTGGTCAGGAAAATAGTTAGCTGCCTCACAATTTCATCAAGTCAGCCTAAAGACTGGCCGGTCACGACCGATAGGCAGGCAGGTCTTCTTCCGTCGCATGGATCGCGGCACCTCCTCTGCCTTGGAAACCGCCTCCATGTCCTTACGCAATATGAATATCGCGCCCCGCGCGTTGCTCGGGTTCGCCGTGATCGGTGTGCTGATGCTCGGCCTGGGTATCTTCTCGCTGATCCAGATGGGCAACATCCGCCAGGCCGGCGTGACCATCGAAGAAGTCAGCGTGCCCAGCATCAAGACCCTCGACGAGCTGACCGCACTGAACCTGCGCCTGCGCACCCTCTCCTACCGCCTGCTGCTCAACCGCGAGCCGGCCACGCAGCAAGACACCCTGCGCCTGCTGGACGAGCGCAACGCGCAGATCGACAAGGCGCGCCGCGCCTACGAGCCGCTGGTGACCGCCGCCGACGAGAAGGCCGCCTTCGACCAGTACGGCCTGCTGCTCAACCAGTACCGCCAGCTCGAGGCGCGCATGCGCAGCCTGAGCCAGGCCGGCGACCTCGATGCCCTGCGCGAACTGCTCAACCGCGACCTGCTGGACAACTCCGAGCAGATCAACAAGGTCATGGACGCGCTGGTGCGCATCAACACCGAGCAGACCAGCGCCACCAACGCCCAGGCGGCCGAGCAGTACAGCGGCGCCTTCGCCCTGGTCATCAGCCTGCTGGTAGCGGCCACGGTGCTGACCTTGCTGTTCGCCTTCCTGCTCACCCGCAGCATCGTCAAGCCCATCGACGAGGCGCTCAAGGCCGCCGAGCAGATCGCCGAAGGCGACCTGACCCACAGCATTCACGCCGACGGCACCGACGAGGCCGCGCGCCTGCTCAAGGCCATGGCCAAGATGCAGGACAAGCTGCGCGACACCCTGCAGCTGATCGCAGGCTCCGCCACCCAGCTGGCCTCCGCCGCCGAAGAGCTGAACAGCGTCACCGACGAAAGCGCCCGTGGCCTGCAGCAGCAGAACAACGAGATCGAGCAGGCCGCCACCGCCGTTACCGAGATGACCAGTGCCGTCGAAGAAGTGGCCCGTAACGCGGTCAGCACTTCGGAAGCCTCCAGCGAAGCCAGCCGCTCGGCCGGCGATGGCCGCGACCTGGTACTGGAGACCGTGGGCGCCATCGAGCGCATGAGCGGCGATGTGCAGGCCACCGCCAAGCTGATCGCACACCTCGCCGAGCAGTCCCGTGATATCGGCAAGGTGCTCGACGTGATCCGCGGCCTGGCCGACCAGACCAACCTGCTGGCGCTCAACGCCGCCATCGAGGCCGCCCGCGCTGGCGAGGCAGGCCGTGGTTTTGCCGTGGTTGCCGACGAAGTGCGTGCCCTGGCTCACCGCACCCAGCAGTCCACCAGCGAGATCGAGCGGATGATCGGCAGCATCCAGGGTGGCACCGAGCAGGCCGTGGACTCGATGCGCACCAGCACCGAGCGCGCCGAATCGACCCTGAACATCGCCCGTGGCGCGGGCCTGGCACTGGACACCATCGCCGGCGCGGTGGCGCAGATCAACGAGCGCAACCTGGTGATTGCCAGCGCCGCCGAGGAGCAGGCCCAGGTGGCCCGCGAGGTGGACCGCAACCTGGTGAACATCAACGACCTGTCGGTGCAGAGTGCCACCGGGGCGCACCAGACCAGCGCGGCAAGTGCCGAACTGTCGCGGCTGGCGGTGGATCTGAATGGGTTGGTGGCGCGATTCCGTACCTGATCCTCAAACGCATCGCGGGGCAAGCCCGCTCCCACCAGCCTCACTGCGTGGGAGCGGGCTTGCCCCGCGATCGCATCCGATCGAGGATCAATACTCGATCCGCACATCCCCCTTTGGCACGCTGCAGCACGACAGGATGTAGCCCTCGGCCTCGTCCTCCTCGGTGATCCCGCCGTTGTGCTCCATCTCCACCTCGCCGCCGAGCTTGAGCACCTTGCAGGTGCCGCAGATGCCCATGCCGCAGGCCTTGGGGATCATCAGCCCGACCTTGGCCGCCGCCGCATGCACGGTTTCGCCCGGGGCCACGCGGATGCTCTTGTCACTGCCGACGAACTCCACCAGGTTGAGGTCGGCTGCATCCACTTCCGGCGCATCGGCCGCCGCTTCGGCGTGCTCCACTGCGTCGGCCTTGGCTTCAGGCGGCGTCGCGCCGAACGATTCCTCGTGGTAGTTCTTCATGTCGAAGCCGACCGCTTCGAGCATGCGCTTGACCGCGCTCATGTAGGGCGTGGGGCCGCAGCAGAAGATGGTGCGCTCAAGGTAGTCCGGGGCGATCAGCTCCATCAGCCGCTGGTTGAGGTAGCCGCGATAACCCGCCCACGGCTCGCCCAACCCGTGCTTCTCGCAAATGATATGCAGGCTGAAGTTGGGGATGCGCGAGGCCATCTGTTCCAGCTCGCGGTGGTAGATGATGTCTTTCGGCGAGCGGGCGCTGTGCACGAAGACCATGTCGACATTGGCGTTGGTGTCGTAGAACCAGCGCGCCATGGACATCACCGGGGTGATGCCGACGCCGCCGGACAGATAAAGGGTCTTGCCGGCCGGGAAGTCGATGGCGTTGAACAGCCCCACCGGCCCGTGCACCGGCAACTCGGCGCCTTCGTGCATGGTGTCGTGGAGGAAGTTGGAGACCAGCCCGCCCGGCACCCGCTTGACGGTGATCGAGAAGCTGTAAGGCACCGACGGCGAGCTGGAGATGGTGTACGAACGCATCACCGGCTTGCCTTCGATCTCCAGCTCAAGGGTGACGAACTGCCCGGGCTTGAAGAAGAACATGATCGGCTGGTCGGCCATGAAGCAGAAGGTGCGCACGTCCCAGGTTTCCTGGATGACCTTGACGCAACGCACGATGTGGCGGCCATTGGCCCAGGTCTGGGTGGTAACCGGATTGAGGAAGGTATCGGACATGTTCATCTCCAGCAGCCGACTGTCGGCCTTTCTTATGGCTCCGATAATGCGCATAGCGCCGTCTACGTACATTCCCATCCGCGACATCGGCGTGCTTATCGCGACCAGCCCCGCGCTACAAGGGCTGGCGCGTCGGAATTCGATGCGGCCATGTCGCCCGTGGATATGGTCCTTTCCCGGCCCGGACGCACACTCCTCGGCAAAACAACACGCTGTTTATCCCAAAGAACAGCCTTGCGGCACTACAACAACGATTAGCCACTTCAGCCGGCCGCACGCGGCCACGAGGACCACACGATGGACGTCACCGCAACCCTGAGCCTGGGCGATCCACTGGAACCTGCACGCAAGGCCACCGCCAAGATGCTGCAGACCCGCGAGCGCACCTACTCGCTGCCGCAACCGTTCTACTGCGATGAGCGCCTGTTCCAGATCGACATGCAGGAGATCTTCCACAAGGAGTGGCTGATCGCCGGCATGGTTTGCGAGATCCCGACCAAGGGCAACTACATCACCCTGCAGATCGGCAAGAACCCGATCATCGTGATACGCGGTGCCGAAGGTAAGGTGCATGCCTTCCACAACGTCTGCCGCCACCGCGGCTCGCGCCTGTGCGTGAGCGACAAAGGCAAGGTGGCCAAGCTGGTCTGCCACTACCACCAGTGGACCTATGAACTCGATGGCCGCCTGCTGTTCGCCGGCACCGAGATGGGCGCCGACTTCGACATGAACCAGTACGGTCTGAAACCGGTGAACGTTAAGGTGGCCGGGGGCTACATCTTCATCAGCCTGGCCGAGAATCCGCCGGCCATCGACGAGTTCCTCGCCACCCTCGACCACTACATGGAACCGTACGACATGGAGAACACCAAGGTGGCGGTGCAGACCACCTTGATGGAAAAGGCCAACTGGAAGCTGGTGCTGGAGAACAACCGCGAGTGCTACCACTGCAACGGCTCGCACCCGGAGCTGCTGAAAACCCTGCTGGAATGGGACGACACCAACGACCCGCGGGCCAGCCAGGAATTCAAGGACCACGTGGCCGCCTCGGCCGCCGCCTGGGAGGCCGAGAAAATCCCTTACCTGCACAAGAGCCATGGCCTGCGTAACCGCATCGTGCGCATGCCGCTGCTCAAGGGCACCGTGTCGATGACCATGGACGGCAAGGTGGCTTGCAAGAAGCTGATGGGGCGCATCAAGAACCCGGACCTCGGCTCGATGCGCATCCTGCACCTGCCGCATTCGTGGAACCACTGCATGGGCGATCATATGATCGTGTTCACCGTGTGGCCGATCAGCGCCCAGGAAACCATGGTCACCACCAAGTGGCTGGTGCACAAGGATGCGGTGGAGGGGGTGGATTACAACCCTGAAGAGATGCGCAAGGTGTGGGATGCCACCAATGACCAGGATCGGCGGTTGGCCGAGGAGAACCAGCGGGGGATCAATTCCACGGCTTACCAGCCGGGGCCGTATTCGAAGACTTATGAGTTTGGGGTGGTGAATTTTATCGATTGGTATAGTCAGCGGTTGTTGAACAACTTGGGGGCGGAGCCGGCACCCTACCTGAAGGAAGTGCTCGCTCAGTGAAAGAAATCGACCACGCCTGGCGCACCAGCCAAGGCGTGGTCGGTTCAGGGCGCAATTTCTCCATCCTCGACAAGTATAAGCGTCGCCATCATTTATACGTCGGGAATACGTACCTGCACATTCTATCTATGGGTCAACCACATGATTCCATAAACCCAATAAAATTGGGTCAACCAGAATCTCAGGAAAACTCACAGACCAGCATCCGCACCACTTGACGTATCTAACATCGCAATATCCGCGGCAGCACCGAAGTCATGTCCAGCCTCGGGATCCTCTCCACTACGCATATTCTTATTTAGATTATTCTTCATTCTTGCTCTATCCAGATCCACGCCCGCGATAAAAGTCTCAATTATAACAGACGCGGTCCCTGTTGCTGCTGCTGCGGCCTTAACAATCAAGGCCTGCGTCAAATCATCGTCCCGGTTTGATTGCTGAAACATGTTTTCAGGATCTGTAACTTTAGAAGCAAAAAATTTTCTTAACTCACTTGCACCTAACAAAGTAATAGTTGAGACTTTCAGGAATTGCGAGACTAACTCAGGTAGCTTTAGCGGATCTGTCCACGGACGTTTCGCCCCAGTGACTTCAGACCTCCAGTGCTTAAGCCCCATATTTATACCATCAAATGTAATCTTAGCTCCTGTAGCATAAACAATTACATTGACCGCTGATGTCACAGGGGCAGTCATTGGAAGTCTACCGCTAGGATCAGTCCTATTTACAGGATCACGACTACAATAGGCATATGTATTTATCCCTCCCTTGCCAAAAGGGCTTAGCCTGTCAGGAGAGTGAAAACACTTCAGTACTGTATTGTAAATTCTATGGCCGTTACCCAGTAGGTAAAAACCTACGGCGGGCTCGCATAGCTGGCCGGTGAAACCGAGACTTGGCTTCGCGGTGAGCCCATGCTTGTAACCATGTGGCAAGTACGCGGCAGTGCTAGTGCATGCACCAAAACGGGCAAGTGGACTGTGAAGGCGATCAACTGCCAGTAGCGTGCTCGACATTAACTAGAACTCCTAAGAGGAAATGACAGCCGATAAGGTCGATGCCTGCCCCGCGAAGGCCTGCACAGCCCTGTAGAAGGGCTACTGGAAGTACGCTATCACCGACGCGAAATTGTGATAACTGGTAAAAATGCCAGGTCAAGGGCAAGCTTCTTAACCTTCAGCCCCACTTTTATCCATAAGATGCCTATGTGGCGGCTGCCGCTAGCCGATTGATCAAAAAACGATCAACCAAATGGACGCCACGTAAATTAACGCCTGTAGCGTTCATCCAACACGTTATCCACAGGGACGCCAACAGCATCTGTTGAAAACAACAGGTCAACCATCACACCGCTGTGGATATCATGCGCCAGACCTATCGATGCATGGCTCTACAGCATGCTGCATAGCTTTGATCATTTTCTGATCAACTGCATGCAAGGCACCGACAGCGTGGGCTTCAAGCAACTCTTTACAAATTATCCACAGGTCGATCAACAGTATTTGTGGGCAAATACTTGCTTAAGCTATCCAATCCGGATTTCTGGCTTTCAATTCGCCAAAACCTGGGCTGATCAATTTTCGAACGACTGCCCGTGCGCCTTGAGTTTCGTGCTCTCCAGCAAATGGCGAACACTTTATCCACAGTTTGGCAAACAGAAACGGTGGGCAAAAAGCAATGATCGCTCCTACAGGCGATACGCAAGGCCAGTAGGAGCGGAGCTATACGGAGACGACGTGCCCCTGGTGGCATCAGCGCAGGACACCCTCCTCCACCAATAGCTTCAGGATCGCTTCGGCCCCCTCCTGAGCAGAAACATCCTTGAGCACCTTGCCGCCTCCGCCACTGGCCTTGGCCGTGGCGGCCTTCATGCGATCGGCGCCGCTCTTGGCCTTGATCACCTTGAGCCGCTTGGGGCGTGGGCGGGCCGGTTGCAGGGCATCTTTGGCCAGCAACGGATCGTCCACAACCTCTGCAGTGCGCGCCGCCAGCACCCCACGCCGGGCCGGGCCGAAGGCTGATTGTCGTGGCTTGGGCGCGGCGTTATCCACAGTCGCCAGCAATGGCAGGCGCACTTTCAGGCGACGCCGCTGGCCGCGTGGCAGTGCTTGCAACACTTGGGCGGTGCCATTCTCGATCGATTCCACCTCGGCCAGTCCTACCACCAACGGCCAACCCAGCTTCTCGGCCAGCAGGAACGGAAGCATGCCCGAGCCCTCGCCGGTTTCGGCCTGGCTGCCGGCCAGCACCAACTGGGCGCCGGCATCGCGCAGGTAATCGCCCAGCACGCCCAGCACATCGGCGCCAGCGGGTTGCTCCAGCACATCCAGGTGATCCAGCCCCATGCCCAGGTAGCCACGCAGCGCTTCTTCGCGGGGATCGCCGGCATGCACCACCTGCAAGTTATCCCCAGCCAGTTGCAGGCCCAGTTCGACGGCGCGGGCATCCTGCTCGGCGCGACGGGCGCGCCCGGAACTGGGGTGGGCACCGATGGAAACCAGGCTGATGACTTTCGTACTCATGCGCGTGCCCCTATGCCGCGTCGCGCTGGCCGCCGCTGCGGAAGTTATCCACAGCCTCGATCAGTGCCTGGAGAATCGCCGAGCTGTCGCCAATCACCGACAGGTCGGCCCGTTTGATCATGTCGCATCCCGGGTCCATATTGATCGCCACCACCTTGTCGCAGGCGCCGATGCCCTGCAGGTGCTGGATGGCGCCGGAGATACCCACAGCCACGTAAACCCGTGCGGTAACCCAGGTGCCGGTAGCGCCGACCTGGCGGTTGCGCGGCATGAAGCCGTCATCCACCGCCACCCGCGAGGCGCCTTCGGTGGCGCCCAAGGCAGCGGTGGCCTGGTGATACAGGTCCCAGTCCTTGACGCCGTTGCCGCCGGATACGATGAACTCGGCCTCTGCCATGGCGATGGCCGCCGGGTCCACGGCCACCGAGCCGAGGTCTTCGATGCGCGACAGGCTGCGCGCCACGCCTGTGGACAACTCCACTGGCAGGGCTTCATGGCGGGTTTCACTGACCGGCTCGGCGCATTCGGCGGCGGCCAGGATCAGCCTCGGCATGGCGCGCTGGATATCTTGCTGGCCCGCGCCAGCACGGCCGATGCACTGGCCATCCTTGACCTGCCACACCCTTGTTGCCGGGCGCTCACCCAGGGCCGCGGCGAAGCGTCGGCCCAGCTCTCCGCCGCCGCTGCGGCTGTCAGGCAATAGCCAGTGGCGTGGTGCGAACTGGTTATCCACAGCCCGCAGGCCCTGGACCAGTTGTTCCGGTGCATAACCCTCGAAGGCCTCACCCTCGACGACCAGCAGGCGGTCGACGCCGGCTGTGGAAAAGTTGCTTTCCTTGTGCTCGCCGAACACCACGGCCAGCACCGCACCGTCGCTACCGGCCAGGCTGTGGGCCAGGCCCAGCAGGTCGCGGTCGTGGCTGCCGAGACGACCGCCGACCATGTCCGGGACCACGGCGATATAGAACGCAGGCGCGGCAACTTGGTGCAGCGGCAGCTGCACCTCGGCGGCGGCTGTGCGCCGCCCACCCACACCGGTGCCCTGCTGGGCGCCGCTGCGGTCGATACGCTTTAGGCCGTTGGGGCCTATGAAGCCAGCAGCAATCGCATGGGGATTCTTGCGCATCAGCCCATTGGGGCCCATCCAGCTGGTTTGTTGCGTCTGCATGGCCGCATGCAGCGGGTGCAGGCGGTTACGGGCGATCCACTCGGCGCGTGGGTCACGGCGGATGATGTCGCTCATCAGTGCACCTCCGCAGGTTCACATTTGGCCGCTGGCGACTTTGCGCTGGCTGGGGCCTCATCTTCGATCAGTACATCGGCGACCAGCTCGGCCAGGTCCTTGATCTGCGGGCGCGGTTCGACCACGCCTTCGAGCATCGCCGTGCACTGCGGGCAGCCCACGGCCACCAACTCGGCCTCGGTCTCGCGGATATCGTCCATGCGCATGTCGGGGATACGCTGCTTGCCGGGGATATCGGTGATCGGCGCACCGCCGCCTCCGCCACAGCAACGGGAACGGAAGCCCGAGCGCTGCATTTCGCGTACCTCGATACCGAGGGCCTTGAGCACGTCGCGCGGGGCTTGGTACTCGCCGTTGTAGCGGCCCAGGTAGCAGGGATCGTGATAGGTGACGCTGCCGCCCTTGTGCTGGCCGAGGTTGAGCTTGCCGGCGGCGATCAGTTCGGCGATGTAGGTGCTGTGGTGCTGCACCTGGTACTCGCCGCCAAGGGCGCCGTATTCGTTCTTCAGCACATGGAAGCTGTGCGGGTCGCAGGTGACGATGCGCTGGAACTGGTACTTGGCGAGGGTCTGGATATTGCGCTTGGCCAGTTGCTGGAAGGTCGCTTCATCGCCCAGACGGCGCGCCACGTCACCGCTGTCTCGCTCTTCCAGGCCGAGCACGGCAAAGTCCACTCCGGACGCCTTGAGCACTTTGACGAAGGCGCGAAGGGTGCGCTGATTGCGCATGTCGAAGGCGCCATCGCCGACCCAGAACAGCACCTCGGTGGTTTTCACCTCTGAGAGCAGCTTCAGGTTGAGGTCAGCCGCCCAGTTCATCCGCCCGCCGGGGGCGAAGCCGCCGGGGTTGTCGGTGGCAATCAGGTTGTCCAGCACCTCGGCGCCCTTGTTCGGCGTGGCGCCCTTTTCCAGGGTCAGATGGCGGCGCATGTCGACGATGGCATCGACGTGCTCGATCATCATCGGGCATTCCTCGACGCAGGCGCGGCAAGTCGTGCACGACCACAGCGTCTCGGCATCCACCAGGCCGTTGACGATCGGCTGGTGCGGGTGGCCGCCATGCTCGCCGATCGGCTTGCCCGGGTACGGGCTGCCGGCGAAGCGCGCGTCGGTGCCACCGGCCAGGCCGATGACCATGTCCTGGATCAGTTTCTTCGGGTTCAGCGGCTGGCCAGCGGCGAACGCCGGGCACATGGCCTCGCATTTGCCGCACTGCACGCAGGCGTCGAAACCGAGCAACTGATTCCAGGTGAAGTCCACCGGTTTTTCCACGCCCAGCGGCGCATTCGGGTCTTCCAGATCCAGCGGCTTGAGGCCCGTGGAGCGGCCACCGCCAAAGCGTTCGGCGCGGCGGTGCCAGGCCAGGTGCAGGGCGCCGGCGAAGGCGTGCTTCATCGGCCCGCCCCAGGTCATGCCGAAGAAAAGCTCGGACACGCCCCACAGCACACCGATACCCAGCAGTGCCACCAGTACCCAGCCGCCCGTGCCTTCAGGCAGGATTCCCGCCACCGGCAAGGTGGCAATGAAGAAGCTCGCCGCGAACATCAGCAGGCTCTTGGGCAGGCGCATCCACGGGCCCTTGGACAGCCGGGAGGGCGGGTTCAGCCGGCGTTTGAAGACAAACAAGGCGCCACTGAACATGACCACCGTGGCCACCAGCAAGGCGTAACCGAGGATCTTGCTGTGCAGGCCAAAGCCATGCACCAGGATCGCCAGCACGGCCGAGAGCACGAAGCCGCCGGCGGTGGCCACGTGGGTCTTGGACATGTACTTGTCACGCTCGACCACATGGTGCAGGTCCACCAGGTAGCGCCGTGGCATGGCCAGCAGGCCGCCAAGCAGGTCGACCTTGCTCGGCCGCCCGCGCCGCCACATGCGCACCCGGCGCAGGGCGCCGAGCACCGCCAGGGCGAGGGCGGTGAACAGCAGGATGGGTAGAAGGGTGTTCAACATGGGAGGCTCCCACAACAGCGGTAAGCGTGCGTCGGTCCCTGTGGGAGAGCTCGGTGGGAGCGGGTTTGCCCCGCGATAGCGTCCGGTCGGCCAATCAGGTTGCACCTGCTGGCGCTATCGCGGGGCAAGCCCGCTCCCACCGTGTTCTCCCTACAGGAACCGCGTTGGTCCTGGGCTCAAAAATCCTTGCACAGCCGCAAGGCGTCATAGATCGCCGCGTGCACGTTGCGCTGGGCCACGCAGTCGCCGATGCGGTACAGCAGGTAACCCTCGCCCGGCTGGCTGAGGATCGGCTGCGGCTTGATGGCGAACAGCGCCTCCACGTCGATCTGGCCCTTGTTGCGCGAACCGTCCTTGAGCGCGTAGTACAGCTGCTCGTCGGGACGCACACCGTTTTCCACCACCACCTGGTCGACCACCCGTTCTTCCTTGGCGCCGGTGTACTCGTTCTCGAGCACCGCCACCAGCTTGTCGCCTTCGCGGTAGACCTTCTCCAGCATCATGTCGCCGGTCATGATCACTTCTTTCGGGTACATGCTGCGGTAGTAGGTCGGGAAGGTGGTGCCGCCCATGGCCACGCCCGGCTTGATATCGTCGGTGACGATCTCGACCTGGCTGCCCTTGTCGGCAATGAAGTCGGCCACCGACATGCCGGTGAATTCGCAGATGGTGTCGTACACCAGCACGTTCTTGCCCGGCGCGACCTTGCCGTCGAGCACGTCCCAGCTGCTGACCACCAGGCCTTCGGCAGCCCCCCAGTGCTCGTTCTGTTCAAGGAACGAGTGCCCGCCCACCGCCAGCACGATCACATCCGGGCGCAGGTCCTGGATGGTCACCACGTCGGCGGCAGTGCCCAGGCGCAGGTCGACCTTCAAGCGCGCCAGCTCCAGCTGGTACCAGCGGGTGATACCGGCAATCTGGTCACGCTGCGGGGCCTTGGCGGCGATGGTGATCTGCCCGCCAATCTGCTCCTTCTTCTCGAACAGGGTCACGTCGTGGCCACGTTCGGCTGCCACGCGGGCCGCTTCCATGCCGGCGGGGCCAGCGCCAACCACCACCACCTTGCGCTTGACCCCGGTGGTTTTCTCGATGATGTGCGGCACGCCCAGGTATTCGCGGGAGGTGGCCGCATTCTGGATGCACAGCACATCCAGGCCCTGGTACTGGCGGTCGATGCAGTAGTTGGCACCGACGCACTGCTTGATCTGGTCGATCTGGCCCATCTTGATCTTGGCGATCAGGTGCGGGTCGGCCATGTGCGCGCGGGTCATGCCGACCATGTCGACGTAGCCGCCTTCGAGAATGCGCGTGGCCTGGTTCGGGTCCTTGATGTTCTGCGCGTGCAGCACCGGGACCTTGACCACTTCCTTGATGCCGGCCGCCAGGTGCAGGAACGGCTCCGGCGGGTAGCTCATGTTGGGGATGACGTTGGCCAGGGTGTTGTGGGTGTCGCAGCCCGAGCCGACCACGCCGATGAAATCGAGCATGCCGGTGGCGTCGTAGTAGGCGGCGATCTGTTTCATGTCCTCGTGGCTGAGGCCATCGGGGTGGAACTCGTCACCGCAGATGCGCATGCCCACGCAGAAGTCGTCGCCGACTTCCTTGCGCACAGCCTTGAGCACTTCCAGGCCGAACTTCATGCGGCCTTCGAAGGTGCCGCCCCATTCATCGGTACGCTTGTTGACCCGCGGGCTCCAGAACTGGTCGATCATGTGCTGGTGCACGGCCGACAGCTCGACGCCGTCCAGGCCGCCCTCCTTGGCACGACGCGCAGCCTGGGCGTAATTACCGATCACCCGCCAGATCTCTTCCACCTCGATAGTCTTGCAGGTGGCGCGGTGCACCGGTTCACGGATCCCCGACGGCGACATCAGCGTTGGCCAGTTGAAGCCGTCCCAACGCGAGCGCCGGCCCATGTGGGTAATCTGGATCATGATCTTGGCGCCATGCTTGTGCATGGCGTCGGCGAGGTTCTGGAAGTGCGGGATGATGCGGTCGGTGGACAGGTTGACCGAGGCCCACCACTCCTGCGGACTGTCGATGGCCACCACCGACGAGCCACCGCAGATCGCCAGGCCGATCCCGCCCTTGGCCTTCTCTTCGTAGTACTTCACATAGCGGTCGGTGGTCATGCCGCCATCGGTGGCATACACCTCGGCGTGCGCGGTGCTGAGCACGCGGTTGCGGATGGTCAGCTTGCCGATCTGGATCGGCTGGAACATTGCTTCGAAGGCCATGACGCTATCTCCGGCTTACAACGGCTTTGTAACGAACAGGCCATCTTCGTGGCCTTCTTCCGACCCGCCGTAGACCTGCTCGGCCACGGTGCGGATCGAGCTGCCGCGAGCGGCGAGAATCTGGTCCATGGCGCCGGCGAACCAGCCGGTGAACATGTAGTCGACCTTGCGGCCGCACTTGCCGTACACGTACACGAACGCCGAGTGCTTGAGCTTGACGCTGCAGGTGCCTTTGTCCAGGTCGATGTCCTGGATCTCGAACAGGCCCCAGCCACGCTGGCTCAGGCGCTTCATGTAATGCTCGAACACCGCCACGCCTTCGAGGCCATGGCATTCGGCTTCCTTCTCGCACCAGTGCCAGGCGGACTTGTAGCCGGCCTTGTAGAGGATCTCGGCATAGGCGTCGGCGCCCAGCACTTCCTCGATGCCCATGTGGTTGTTGACGAAGAAATGCCGCGGCACGTAGAGCATCGGCAGGGCGTCACTGGTCCAGACACCGGTCTCGCTGTCGACTTCGATTGGCAATTGCGGGGCGATCTTGGCCATGGAAACTCAACTCCATACAAATTTTTTTTGGTGTGCCCCGGCGTTGCTGGCAGGGGCTTTCAGGCTTGGAGAGCGGCTTACTCGCCCCAGACGTCTTTCAATACGTTGACCCAGTTTTCGCCCATGATCTTGCGTACCACGCGCTCGGAATGGCCACGCTTTAGCAGCGTCTCGGTCAGGTTGGGGAACTCGCCGACGGTGCGGATGCCCAGCGGGTTGATGATCTTGCCGAAATTGGTCAGGCGCCGGGCGTAGCCCTTGTCGTGCGTGAGGTACTCGAAGAAGTCCTGGCCGTGGCCCTGGGTGAAGTCGGTACCGATACCGATGGCATCTTCACCGACGATGTTCATGGTGTACTCGATGGCTTCGGCGTAGTCGTCGATGGTCGAGTCGATGCCCTTGGCCAGGAACGGCGCGAACATGGTCACACCGACGAAACCGCCGTGGTCGGCGATGAACTTCAACTCTGCGTCGGACTTGTTGCGCGGATGTTCCTTGAGGCCCGAGGGCAGGCAGTGGGAATAGCAGACCGGCTTCTTCGACTCGAGGATGACTTCCTCGGAGGTTTTCGAGCCGACATGGGACAGGTCGCACATGATGCCTACCCGATTCATCTCGGCGACGATCTCGCGGCCGAAGCCCGACAGCCCGCCGTCGCGCTCGTAGCAGCCGGTGCCGACCAGGTTCTGGGTGTTGTAGCACATCTGCACGATGCCCACGCCCAACTGCTTGAACACCTCGACGTAGGCGATCTGGTCCTCGAACGCGTGGGCGTTCTGGAAGCCGAAGAGGATGCCGGTCTTGCCCAGTTCCTTGGCCTTGCGGATGTCGGCGGTGGTACGCACCGGCATCACCAGGTCACTGTTTTCGCGGATCAGCTTCTGGCTGGAAGCGATGTTGTCGACAGTGGCCTTGAAGCCCTCCCACACCGACACCGTGCAGTTGGCCGCGGTCAGCCCGCCCTTGCGCATGTCCTCGAACAGCTCGCGGTTCCATTTGGCAATGATCAGGCCGTCGATGACGATGCTGTCGGCGTGAAGTTCGGCTGGGCTCATCAGGCTGTCCCCTTTTATTGAAGTTTGCAGACGCCGAACCTTGTGCCGACGCTTTGGGGCCAGCATATGCCTGCGGCCCGAGGCGCCCCGATGCAAAAACGACAGGGGGTTTGCCGAAAGCGTCAATGGCTGACCTGGCACGCTCTAACGCGCCCCTCGGCAATGAGAGCGAGTCTCGACAACGCTGTTTCATGAACATTTTCTCGGGGAGCTATCGCCCGGGCCTGGGCTGAGCGAGAATCCAGCGACTCGCAGCCTCTTCAGGAGAAACCCGATGAAATCAATGGCATGGCTGGTCTTGCTGGCAGTGGCTTTCGGCGCGCACGCCGCCGAAGAGGAGAGTACCCCCTGCGACAACGTCGAGACCGACCAGCAGGGCTATGCCTGCGCCGCCTACAACAAGCAGACCGCCGAACGCGAGCTGAAGGCGGCCTATGACGACCTCATGCAGCGCATTCGCGACCAGTACGCGGATGAAAGCGACAAGGCCGCGGCGCTGAGCGGCAAGCTGGAAGCCGCCGAGAAACTCTGGACGCAGCTGCGTGACGCCGACTGCAAGGTCGAGACCTGGGCCGAGAAACCCGGCAGCAAGGCGTTCGAGGCGGCGTGGGACACCTGCGTGGCGCAGCGTAGCGATGAGCGCTCTGAGTACCTGCAGGGCATCGGCCAGCAATGACCTTTTGCCCGCGACGGGCCGCCAAGCGGCCCCCGGGGAGTTTCTGCGCCGGGCGCTAGCGCCTGAAGTCAGGCCGCAGCTCCTGGCCATCGATGCTCAGCGTCTTGTAACGCGGCGCCACCAGCTTCACCGCCCCCTCGCGAATACCGTTGGCCAGGCCTTCGAGGTTTTCCATGTTGCCGCTCAGGCTGCCCACCTCACGCCACTCGCGGTCCTCCCAGGTGAAGACGAACAGCTGCGATGCATAGGTGTGCCGGGGGATCATCAACACCTCGTTGTGCCCGTCGCCATCCAGGTCGACTGCCCACAGGTAGCAGCCCTTGCCACCGCACTGGCTTTGCGCAAGCGTGGCGTCGGCCAATGACTCGCTGCTCGATTGCACCGACCCGAGCCACTCGAACTTCGGGCCATGGTCTTCGGCCACTGTCGGTTGACGCACCTGGGCCATCTGCGCCAGCAACTGCTGGCGGCGGCCCGCATCGAACAGCTCATCCGTCTGCAGCCGCTGCTCGAGCTGCTCGAAGGCTTCACGCCCCGGCTGGCCGAGGTCGCGATACAAGGTCTCGGCGTCGAACTCGGTGATCGGCGTGTGCCCGTTGACCAGGCGCTGCACCTGGCTCCTCGCACTCAATGCCTGCGGATCGAGCAGAGGCGTATAGAACACCACCACCAGCAGCGCACTGAGCAGGGCGATCCATGGATTGCTCAGCCGCAGGCTGTGCAGCCAGGCCTGGCGCGAACCCAGCACCGCCCATACCGCCGCCAGGCCATGCGCCAGCATTACGGCCACCAGCATCGACGCCATGATCCGTGTCGGTGTCAGCCCGTACTGGTCGATACGCAGCCAGCTCGCATAGGCCGCCAGGCCCACCAGCACCGGCAGGCACAGCAGGCTGGCCTCCACCAGGCGCTTGAGCGGCGCGGGGTAGACGCTACCTTGCCGGCCATCCTGGAACACGCCGTTGACCAGGAACAGGTTGATGCCCGCCAGTACCAACAGAAGAGTGGTCGAATAGCCGGTGTCCCACACCGGTTGCAGGCCGGAGAACGGCAATGTCAGGGTGAACAGCACGGCGATCAGCGCGCTGAGCGGCAGCAAGAAGCGGCACAGCGTCAACAGGATGCCGCGCAGCAGGCCGATGATCTTTTCGTTTTCCCGGCCCATGCGCATGCCCAGCGAAAACACCACCGGCAACACCAGCCAGAGAAACACCGGTGACTCCACCGCGTCCTTGACCTGCGCAACGCCCAGCATGCTGAACAGCAGCGCGCACAACCACAGCAGTTGCCAGAACAGTCCGGTCAGCAGCTGTGCCAGGAAGACGATGAAAACGTTGTTCCAGGCATGCCGGAACAGGTCTTCGTAGCGCGGGCGCAACCCTTCGCCGGTCGGCCAGGCGAGAATGAACGCGGTTCCGATATAGGCCAGCACGATGGCGGCCAGGCACCAGGTCTGCTGCAGCCAGTCCATATGCCCGGTATCGAGGAGCCAGGCACTGATCCCGCTGAGCAGCACGGTCAGGCCCAGTACCAACCAGCCGGTGCCACGCTGCAGCACCGCGCTGCCAAGCAACTGCAGGTTCACGCCCGCTACCGCCACCGCGACGCACAGGGCTACCGACAGGCTGAAACCCAGCAGCTGACCCTCCCCCTTCACGGTGGTGAGCCACACCAGGCCCTGGATCAGGCCGATGACGACGTAGAACAATAAGGAGCGACTTGGCGCTGGCATTGCAAATCCTTTTGGCCAGTGAGGTAGGAGGCGCGCAAGTCTACCGAAACCGGCTCGTACCACGCCAAGGCCTTTACCTTGCGGGCTGGCGGAAGCCAATTATCACAACGCCATTCCCTCACGAGCGCGGCGGTGTAGAATCGGGCTATTCATCGCCAGACATCCCCGGCGGGTTTATGAGCTCTGGTCGAGCCTGCGGCGATCCCGCGCGGTCCTTCGACCCCCATCCGTGCCTGTGGCAACCGGCCTTCGGCGTTTTTAGGACAAGAGAAGCTCACTCCCTTATTTGGCTTTGCGCGAAAAGTCGCCGAGCGGCGATCAGGCAAGGCGAGAACAGGCGAGGAAGCGGAGTTGACTGGTTGTCAATGCGCATTCCGAGCCTGTTTTCAACGCAGCATGATCGTCGCGCAGGCATTTTTCGCGCAAAGCCAGTGACCTGATTAAGCCGCCAGGAGCGCTATATGCCTGATTATCGTTCCAAGACCTCCACCCATGGCCGCAACATGGCCGGCGCCCGTGCCCTGTGGCGCGCCACTGGGATGAAGGACGAAGACTTCAAGAAACCGATCATCGCCATCGCCAACTCGTTCACCCAGTTCGTCCCGGGCCACGTGCACCTGAAGGACCTGGGCCAGCTGGTTGCCCGCGAGATCGAACGCGCCGGTGGCGTGGCCAAGGAATTCAACACCATTGCCGTGGATGACGGCATCGCCATGGGCCACGACGGCATGCTGTACTCGCTGCCCAGCCGCGAGATCATCGCCGACGCCGTCGAGTACATGGTCAACGCCCACTGCGCCGACGCCATCGTCTGCATCTCCAACTGCGACAAGATCACCCCCGGCATGCTGATGGCCGCCCTGCGCCTGAACATCCCGGTGATCTTCGTCTCCGGCGGCCCGATGGAAGCCGGCAAGACCAAGCTGGCCAGCCACGGCCTGGACCTGGTCGACGCCATGGTCATCGCCGCCGACTCCTCGGCCAGCGACGAGAAGGTCGCCGAGTACGAGCGCAGCGCCTGCCCGACCTGCGGTTCGTGCTCCGGCATGTTCACCGCCAACTCGATGAACTGCCTGACCGAGGCCCTGGGCCTGGCCCTGCCGGGCAACGGCTCCACGCTGGCGACCCACTCCGACCGCGAGCAGCTGTTCCTTACCGCCGGCCGCACCATCGTCGAACTGTGCAAGCGCTACTACGGCGAGGGCGACGCGTCCGTGCTGCCGCGCAGCATCGCCAACTTCAAGGCGTTCGAGAACGCCATGATGCTCGACATCGCCATGGGCGGCTCGACCAACACCATCCTGCACCTGCTGGCCGCGGCCCAGGAAGGCGAGGTGGACTTCGACCTGCGCGACATCGATCGCCTGTCGCGCAAGGTGCCGCAGCTGTGCAAGGTGGCGCCGAACATCCAGAAGTACCACATGGAAGACGTGCATCGCGCCGGCGGCATCTTCAGCATTCTCGGCTCGCTGGCCCGTGGCGGCCTGCTGCACACCGACCTGCCGACCGTGCACAGCGCCAGCATGGAAGAAGCCATCGCCAAGTGGGACATCACCCAGACCGATGACGAAGCCGTGCACACCTTCTTCAAGGCAGGCCCGGCCGGTATCCCCACGCAAACCGCGTTCAGCCAGTCGACCCGCTGGGAAACCCTGGACGACGACCGCGAAAACGGCTGCATCCGCAGCTTCGAGCACGCCTACTCGCAAGAGGGCGGCCTGGCCGTGCTGTACGGCAACATCGCCCTGGACGGCTGCGTGGTGAAGACCGCCGGCGTGGATGAGTCGATCCACGTGTTCGAGGGCAACGCGAAGATCTTCGAAAGCCAGGACAGCGCGGTACGCGGCATCCTCGCCGACGAAGTGAAGACCGGCGATATCGTCATCATCCGCTACGAAGGCCCGAAAGGCGGCCCGGGCATGCAGGAGATGCTCTACCCGACCTCGTACCTGAAGTCCAAGGGCCTGGGCAAGGCCTGCGCGCTGCTCACCGATGGCCGCTTCTCCGGCGGCACCTCGGGCCTGTCCATCGGACATGCCTCGCCGGAAGCCGCCGCAGGCGGCGCCATTGGCCTGGTTCGCGATGGCGACAAGGTGCTGATCGACATCCCCAACCGTTCGATCAACCTGCTGGTCAGCGATGAAGAGCTTGCCGCGCGTCGTGTCGAGCAGGACAAGAAGGGTTGGAAGCCGGCGGAAGTGCGTCCACGCAAGGTTACTACCGCATTGAAGGCCTATGCCCTGCTGGCCACCAGCGCCGACAAGGGCGCGGTGCGCAACAAGGCAATGCTCGAAGGGCTGTGAGGTTCTAAAGGCATAAAAAACCGGCGCCTGGTGTGCCGGTTTTTTCTTGCCGATCTGACTCGGTCAATGTACTGGTGAAGCACTTTGAACGTGGAATGCCGAGAGCTTTTTGAGCGCCACTGACAAAGAGTCATCATCGAACAAGGCACTCTTGCGGGTGGCAGCTTCCTTTCCGCCGGACCAGTTCTTCAACCCATCCCGAATGGCATCGACCGTTGGTGCCACCCCATCCCGATGAAGCAACCAGTCAACCGTGGCCAGAAGCTCCATACCAAACGGAGACTCAAAGCCATCAATCAGCTCAGCTGTGAACTCCAACGCAGGTAAATAGGCCTTGGCCTCGCTGTGCAAGTAAGTATCAACGAAAGCCTTACGGCCCTCATCGAACCAAATCACATCCAAGGGGCCAGCATCACCGATACGCTTGTCACAATGCAGATAACTACCATCAAGGTTATTCAGCAGATGCTCCAGCCGGTTAGTGTATGGACCGTACTTGTGAGCACTGAACTGCAGGTTGAGCGGGTTGTCATCGGGAGTAAAGCGCTCGATTGAACGTTCCAGGAACCACGCCAGCTTCTGGATCTCCAGCAAGCTGCACTCCATGCCAAGTACCCAATAACGACGCACCAACTCGGCTATGAGCGCTCGGGCAGGGGTAAGCTTCTCGACCCCTGTGCGCTTGGAGACATTCTGATATTTGCTCGTGGGTTCGAAAACCAGCACGTCGGTATCCAGATCCCCCAGCACCACTTCAATCTGCTCGCGCACAGCAGCCCATGGCAACCCACCATTACCCGCACCCAGTGGGGGGATTGCTATGGAGCTCACAGCATTGGCAAGGATGAAACGCCGTAAGTCATAAAGGCCATCCGTGATCCAGGCAAGCTGTGATGGAGAACGCCAATGACGCTTGGTCGGAAAGTTCACAACCCAGCGCGGGCCGTCCAGCTCGCGAACCTCAGTGATGAACATCTTTCCAGTGACGACTTCGTCCGCTTTGCAGGCAGCCGCGTACAGACGATAGTTCTCTACAAAGCGCTCCTTGAACATCAGCGCAATGCCTTTACCCATCACCCCTACGGTGTTTACTGTGTTAACCAGCGCTTCGGCCTTGGCCTCCAGCAGGTTACCTTGCGTAAAGCGAATCATCAGAAATACCACCCAGGTCGAGCATGCACGGGAAGATCCAGCTGACGTTGCCGGACCTCCTGATCAACACGACGTTGCAAAGCTTCGTTGTAGCAGACAATCCCCAGAAGGCCAGCGACCGGAACGTGCCCGTGGATCAAGGCTTCAGCCTGATAGCGTTCCATTTTTCGTGGATCGTCTGGGTCGCGCTTGAAATCCCTGGACTGCAGGATCTGCCAGTCGATCTTGTCCAGATGTTCCAGATCGCTGTAATAGCCTGCCCAGTCCGGATACGCATGAGCATCAGTAAAGACAAAGGGCAGGCCCAGGGAGCGCACATGGTACAGGCTGGAGACAAGAATCACGATCTCCTCGTTCCGACGTTGCTGTACGCCTCGTCCTGAATGGATGTTCTTCATCATCACAGAGAACGGTGTGAAATAGAACGGTACGTAGTCTGCCAGCGTCCCACCGGGATCGATGGGCACCGCTCGCCTGGAACGCTTGCTGATCAGGTCAGGATTGCCAATTCCGACGTAGCCACTGGAGAGGTTCCCTCTGGAAACCGCACACAAGCCGTTGTCCAGCAGCCACGGGAGGTTGTCGCGATGGACGATTCGCCAGATCAGGGCTTTGCTTGGGTTAAGTCTGGTATACGTCATCGGGCAGGGAACATATTCCTATTGGCATCGATCCAGAGGTTCCTGAACCCGGCAACCACAGCTTGCGACCTTACATATCTCCAGATGTCATCGGAAGGTGTGTAGATTTTTGCGAACTGAGAAACGGGGACGGGCCCGGGGGCAAGACATTCTGCCATACAGACATGCTTGCATTCCTGATCATGGTAATCCCGCCGGTCCATAAGATCCCAATCTATAGCTTCGACACCTTCGTCATACCCTAACAGCTCAAAACGACTACCCGATAAGGGATGTCGAGCTATGACGTTCCAGTTATGTGTCTGCGCATGTCTCCTTTCCACAGCGACCAGCACAAACTCTTCATCAGGTCGATTCTGATAGACCCTTCCATCAAACGGATTCTTGGCAAACCAATGAAAGGGCACATACTGCTCAAGGCCCTGCTGACGGCGGCCCAGAATGATTTCCGCATCAGCAATATCGGTGAACTGCTCCTCCTCCAGCACGTTCCGTGGGAGCAGTCCACGCTGAAAAATCGAGGGGACGTTTGCAACACTTGTTAGGTGATAAAGAAATCGTTGAGTGCGGATTGCCATGCCAGGGCTGCCCCAATGATGCCATTAGGACATCATTGATATTGGATCCAATAACATGGCAAATACAAGCTGAATCCGTACTCGAAGTCCTTACTGAATCTGCTCCGGCGTCACAATCACCCAGTTCTTGTCCGCCGTCACCGGCAAACCTTCCTTGGCCTGGGCCGCTGCATTCTTCGCGATCATGCCGTTGAGCTGATCCATGTACTTGGCCTTGCGGTTTATCCACAGGTGGATGCCGCCTTTGTTCACATCGACGCCATGGAACTGCATGTAGCCATCGCTCGTCGGGGTGTCGCCCCCCACCAGCACCGGTTTCTTCCACTCATCGATGTAGGTCAGGATCGCCGCCTGCTTGCCCGCCATCCAGGTAGCCGGCGTCCACAGGTACGGGGTCAACTCCAGGCCCTCGTTGGCCTTGGGATCGTACTGCCCGGCGCTGATCTGCTTGCGTGCGGTGGTCAGTTGGCCATTGGCCCGGTCCTTGAGCAGCAGGCTCACACCGATCACGTTCTGTGGTTTGACGTTGTAGCCGTACTTGGGATCGGAGGCGACCATGCGTACCAGCTCTTCGGACGCCGCCGAGATCACATAGACCTCGATGCCGTTCTCCATCAGCTTGTTGTACAGCTCGGCCTGGCCAGTGAACACCTTCGGCGGCTGCACCTCGATACTCTTGACCTGGTCGCCCTCGAAGTAGGTGCTGGGGATCGGCTTGCCCGAGGCCATCAGCTCGTCGACCTGCTGCTTCAGTTCCTTGAGAGTGAAGCCCGAGAACACTTGGGCCACCCAGGGGTAGCAGACCATGTCGTCGAGTTCGCACAAGCGGTAGTAGTAACTGAACAGGCTCTCCTTGTGCTCGGCGCTGTCCTTGAACGGAATCAACTTGAGCGAGGGATCGAGCTTGTCGCGGGTCAGCAGGCCCTTGTTTTCCATGAACGGCAGCAGCGCCTCTTCGAGGTCGAAGCGGTAGCTGGTGTTGTCCATGTCGAATACCGCGTAGTTACCCTTGTTGGCGTTGGCGGCAATCATCGCGTCGAGCTTCTGTGCGGCTTCGGCCGGCCAGTGCTTGAGCTCGGTGGCCGCCCAACTGCTGGCACTGAGCAACAGGGCAAGGCCGCCGGCAAGGATTTTCGGAGCTGACTTCATATGCGGTTCTCCCAAGGACGTGGCCGCTCAACCCTAGACCTGATTTGTGACAGGCAGGCATGCGCCACCGACCTCGAAGCAACCGCAAACGCCATGTGTATTGCCAAAAACGACCAGGCGTTATTCCATAAACGACTATGCAAATTCCTTTTAGGTATAAATTCGTTTGTTTTCAGGCTGTTAGCATTTCCGTTCGTAATCGCTCACAGAGGCGATGCCTCTTTTGCCTTTTTCCGGAGCTTCAATGAACCTGCCGCTGTCACTCAACCTGCTGGCGTTCCTGACCCTGCTGCTGGGCCTGGCGCAAACCCGTCGCACCGACTGGAGCCTGGCCAAGAAGGTGCTGCTGGGCCTGGCCTTCGGCGTCGGCTTCGGCCTGGTGCTGCACACCATCTACGGCGCCGGGCACCCGGTGCTCAAGGCCACCATCGGCTGGCTCGACCTGGTCGGCAATGGCTACGTCGGTTTGCTGCAGATGATCGTCATGCCGCTGATCTTCGCCTCGATCCTCAGCGCCGTGGCCCGCCTGCACAACGCCTCGGCGCTGGGCCGCATCAGTGTGCTGAGCATCGGCACCCTGCTGCTGACCACCGCGATTGCCGCGCTGCTCGGTATCGCCCTGACCAACCTGTTCGGCCTGAGTGCCGAGGGGCTGGTGGCCGGTGCCCAGGAAAGCGCCCGCCTGCAGGCCATCCACAGCGACTACGCGGGCAAGGTCGCCGACCTCAACATCCCGCAACTGCTGCTGTCGTTCATCCCGACCAACCCGGTCGGCGACCTGGCCCGGGCCAAGCCGACCTCGATCATCAGCGTGGTGATCTTCGCCGTGTTCCTGGGCCTGGCCGCTTTGCAGTTGATCAAGGACGACAAGGACAAGGGCGAGCGCGCCCTGTCGGCCATCGACGTACTGCAGGCCTGGGTCATGCGCCTGGTGCGCCTGGTGATGAAACTCACCCCCTACGGTGTGCTGGCCTTGATGACCAAGGTAGTGGCCAGCTCCAACCTCGACGACATCCTCAAGCTGGGCAGCTTCGTGGTGGTGTCGTACATCGGCCTGGGCCTGATGTTCGTGGTCCACGGGGTGATCCTGGCGCTGACCGGCGTCAACCCGCTACGCTTCTTCCGTAAAGTCTGGCCGGTGCTGACCTTCGCCTTCACCAGCCGCTCCAGCGCCGCCAGCATCCCGCTGAACATCGAGGCGCAGACCCTGCGCCTGGGCGTGCCGCAGTCGATCGCCAGCTTCAGCGCGTCGTTCGGTGCCACCATAGGCCAGAACGGCTGCGCCGGCCTGTATCCAGCGATGCTGGCAGTGATGGTCGCCCCGGCAGTGGGCATCGATACCTTCGACCCGCTGTGGATCGCCACGCTGGTGGCCATCGTCACCCTCAGCTCGGCAGGCGTTGCCGGCGTCGGCGGCGGCGCGACCTTCGCCGCGCTGATCGTGCTGCCGGCCATGGGCCTGCCGGTGGAACTGGTGGCGCTGCTGATCTCGGTGGAACCGCTGATCGACATGGGCCGCACGGCGTTGAACGTGAACGGTTCGATGACTGCCGGCGTTGTGACGAGCCAGCTCTTGAAGCAGACCGACCAGCAGGTGCTGAGTGGGGACCAACATGCTGAGCTGAGTCACTCCTGACACATTACCGGGGGCTGCTGAGCAGCCCCATTTTCAGACCTGGTCCCAGACTTCGAAGTGATAGGCCGGCTTGTCCGCTTCGGACTGCGCCTCGCTTGAGGTCAACTGCCACTGCCCGTTGTCGAATTCCGGGAACCAGGCATCACCCTGCGGCGACAATTCCACCCGGGTCAGGTACATCCGGCTCACCAGCCCTTTCTCCAACGCCTGCCCATACAGCTGCGCACCGCCAATCAGCATCAATTCCCCGACGCCCTGCTGCCGCGCCCACTGCTCGGCGCGCACCAGTGCCGCCTCCAGCGAGGCGAACACTTCGGCACCGGCCAGTTGCAGCCCCGGCTGACGGCTGACGACGATATTCAGCCGCCCCGGCAATGGCCGGCCCAGCGAATCCCAGGTCTTGCGCCCCATGATGATCGGCTTGCCCAGGGTAGTGGCCTTGAAGTACTTGAAGTCCCCCGGCAGGTGCCAGGGCATGGTGTTGTCGATGCCGATCACACGGTTCTCGGCGAGCGCCGCGATCAGGCTTAGGGGGAGTGATGTATTCATGCCGGCGAGGATAGCACCGGGCGCGTGGGTTATGCTTGCGGCCAGACCTGTGCAATGGAAGAGCTTGTGACTGCACCCACTCCACTCGACAAGCGCTGGCTCACCGAAGCGGTACGCCTGCGCGAGGAACACGCCGGCCCCCTGGAAGACCAGGAAGCCAACCGCCGCGCCCGCCACCAAGGCGGCGACCTGGCCACGCGCATCGAGGCACGCGCCTTGTGGCTGGCCGAGCGCGACGGCATGGACACGGCGCTGCACCACTGGAAGCAGGGCGCACGGCTGGCATTGCTGAGCTTGATGGTCCTGGCCTTGTTCAGTGGCGCCGGCCTGGGGCTGGCGGCCCTGGGCGACGGCCAGCGGCCGGTGAACGTGTTCTGGGCCCTTGGCAGCCTGCTCGGGCTGAACCTCGTGCTGCTGCTCGGCTGGGCCGTGGGTTTCTTCTTCGCCGGTGAGCATGGCGCGGCGCTGGGCCGCCTGTGGCTGTGGCTAAGCGAGCGTTTTGCCCGTGACGCCAAGGCCGCGCAACTGGCCCCCGCGCTGCTGGTGCTGCTGCAGCGCCAGCGCCTGAACCGCTGGCTGCTCGGCCTGCTGGTGCATGGCCTGTGGTCGCTGGCGATGCTCGCGGCGCTGGGCATGCTCCTGGCCCTGCTGGCGACCCGACGCTACGGCTTCGTCTGGGAAACCACGCTACTTGCCGCCGAACCCTTCATCAGCCTCACCCAGGCCCTGGGCGCACTGCCCTCGCTGCTGGGTTTCGCCGTGCCGGACGAGGCGATGATTCGCGCCAGCGGCGACACCCTGCCGGCACTCGACCTGGCGCGCCAGGCCTGGGCCAGCTGGCTGCTCGGCGTGGTCCTGGTCTACGGCCTGCTGCCCCGCCTGCTGCTGGCCGCGCTGTGCCTGTGGCGCTGGCGCCAAGGCCGCGAGCGCCTGGCGCTGGACCTCAACCTGCCCGGCTACGCGCAGCTGCGCGAAGCGCTGATGCCGCGTAGCGAGCGCCTCGGCGTGCAGGACCCAGCCCCCGACACCCTGCCCCGCTTCGAGGCCGGCCAGCTGGAGCGTGACAGCGGCGGTGCCCTGCTGGTCGGCCTGGAGCTGGACGACCAGCGCCCCTGGCCACCGGCCCTGCCCGGATCGGTCACCCACGCGGGCGTGCTCGACAGCCGCGAGTCGCGCAACAAATTGCTCGAGCAACTCAGCCGCTTCCCCCCGGCGCGTCTGGCCATTGCCTGCGACCCGCGTCGCTCGCCCGACCGTGGCAGCCTGGCCTTGCTTGCGGAACTGGCGCGCAACGCCGGTGCCACGCGCATCTGGCTGCTGCAGGCGCAACCCGGACAGGCCCTGGACGCGGCACGCCTGGGCGACTGGCACGAGGCCCTCGACCGCCTGGGCCTGTCCCATGCCGACACCTCGCCCTTGACCTGGCTGGAGCATGGCCATGACTGAGCCGCTGAAACTGGCCGTGGTCGGCCACACCAACGTCGGCAAGACCTCGCTGCTGCGCACCCTCACCCGCGACGTCGGCTTCGGCGAGGTCTCGCACCGCCCCAGCACCACGCGCCATGTCGAAGGCGCCCGCCTGTCGGTGGAAGGCGAGCCGTTGCTGGAGCTGTACGACACCCCTGGCCTGGAGGACGCCATCGCCCTGCTCGACTACCTGGAGCGCCTCGAACGCCCGGGCGAGCGCCTGGACGGTCCCGCTCGGCTTGAACGTTTCCTCCAGGGCAGCGAGGCGCGCCAGCGCTTCGAGCAGGAAGCCAAGGTGCTGCGCCAGCTGCTGGCGAGCCATGCCGGGCTGTACGTGATCGACGCCCGCGAACCGGTGCTGGCCAAGTACCGCGACGAGCTGGAGGTGCTGGCCAGCTGCGGCAAGCCGCTGTTGCCGGTACTCAACTTCGTTGCCAGCAGCCAGCACCGCGAGCCCGAGTGGCGCGAGGCCCTGGCGCGCCTGGGCCTGCATGCGCTGGTGCGTTTCGACAGCGTGGCCCCACCCGAGGATGGCGAGCGCCGCCTCTACGAAAGCCTGGCCCTGCTGCTGGAAGAGGCCCGCCCTGCCCTGCAACGGCTGATCGATGACCAGCAGGCTCAGCGTGAAGCCCGCCGCCACAGTGGCAAGCGTTTAGTCGCTGAGCTGCTGCTCGACTGTGCCGCCTACCGACGCAGCGTAGAGGCCGAGCCCGCCGCCGAAGCACAGGCCGTCGAAGCCCTGCGCCAGGCAGTGCGCCAGCGCGAGCAACGCTGTGTCGAGGCACTGCTCAAGCTGTATGCGTTCCGGCGCGAGGACGCCAATGCCGGCGACCTGCCGCTGCTCGATGGGCGCTGGGGCGACGACCTGTTCAATCCGGAGACCCTGAAGCTGCTCGGTGTGCGCCTGGGCAGCGGCGTGGCGGCGGGCGCGGCGGCAGGTGCTGGCGTCGACCTGCTGGTTGGCGGCCTCACCCTGGGTGCCGCCGCGCTCGCCGGGGCCATTGCCGGCGGCGCCTTGCAGACCGCACGCAACTATGGCTCGCGCCTGATGGGCAAGCTCAAGGGCCAGCGCGAGCTGACGGTGGATGACGCCGTGCTGCGCCTGCTGGCCCTGCGTCAGCAACAGTTGATACTGGCCCTGGAGGCACGCGGGCACGCGGCGCAGGACAGCATCCGCCTGGCGGCGCCGGAGGACAAAGGCTGGCGCGAAGGCAAGCTGCCCGAGGCCTCGCGCAAGGCGCGGGCGCATCCGCAGTGGTCCACGCTCAATCCCGGGGCACGGGTCAACCAGGCCGAGCGGCAGGAGCAAATCGACGCCCTTGCGGCGGACCTGTAGAAACGGGCTAGCACCTCTTCTTGCGCAGTTCCACCAACAGCCGGCGCATCTCCCGATGCCGCTGGCTGTTGAACACCAGCATTGCCAGTAATGGCAGCACCAGCGCCGCGAGCTGCAACACTGTATGCAGACTGCTCTCGATCAAGCTCAACGCCGTCAGCAAGGCAACCGCCAGCACTGGCAATATCATCCACAGTGCCCCATTCAGCCCGCGAACCATCGCGATATGACCCAGGCACAACAGCACTACCAGCCCACCAGTGACCATCACGGTGTAGAGAGGGTTGTCCGGATGGTTACGCCAGTAAGTGTCGAACCAAAGCGTCGCCGTCATGGCCACCGGAAGGATCGACATGAAAATGCCCAGCAAGAAGACAGGAAAGTAACGGGCCATGAACCGTGCCGAGCTATCCGAGCTCATCGGCGCGCCTGTCGCGCCAGGCGTCTCTTCGCCCGATACTCCGCCAGGCGGATACGCATCTCCCGGTATCGTTGGCAGTTGAGCAACAGCAAGGTCACCAACGCAGCCAACAGGCTGCTGGTATAGATGAACAGGTTGGGACGATGCCCAT
Organism: Pseudomonas soli; assembly: GCF_021283165.2. Taxonomy (NCBI): domain Bacteria; kingdom Pseudomonadati; phylum Pseudomonadota; class Gammaproteobacteria; order Pseudomonadales; family Pseudomonadaceae; genus Pseudomonas; species Pseudomonas soli. The sequence continues at coordinate 319,197 of NZ_CP128543.1, read as the reverse complement.
AGGTCGCAAGCGTGAGCACCATGCATCCCACGCACAGCCCTGCCACCAACCACGCGCCCCATGCGCGCCCGCGAACCACGGCGCCGTGTCCCAGCATGAAGACTGTCAATGTCGCCAGCAGGCTCCAGGGAAGTACCCCGTCCTTCGAGCAGCTTCGGCAATAGGTGCTCCACACCAATGCAAAGGTCCAGGCGACGGCGATGATCGACGAAAAGTAGGCAGCGATGAACACACCGAAGTAACGCTGGAGAAAACCCTTCAGCTCAGGATGCCGGGTCATTCGGTGATTTCCTCGTAAAGCCCTACGGCCATCCCCTGCACAGTACCGCTGCCGGCAAGGCCAATGAAGCCACCCAGTGAGTCCTTGATCAGCGTCTGCGTGGAATGACTGATCTGCGTAGGCGTGAAACGTTTGACCAGCTCACCCGCACTTTGGCGGAGCTTCAACTGCTTGGCCGTCAGGGTCGGATGCTTGATCATCAGCAATTCCGTGGTGAGTGCCTTGCGTTGCTGTCGACTCAGCGAACGGGTCAGCTGATACCAGCTGTTGCCGGTCGCCGCCTTGCGCACCTGGAGAAACTTCAGCGTCGTAAGCCCTGAAGCCCCCACGCCCATCAGCGACACGGCATCGAGCACAGGAGTGGCCGCCTGGTACCACGCCTCCTGGTCCAGCGCGTCATTGAGCGAAGGGTCGGTTGCCTCGAAAGCGGTCCGCACCAGGCCTATCCCGCATTGCGCGGTACTGGCGGTTGCCGCGGCATAGCCTGCGACAGTCAACGCCAAGCTGGCTCCGCCGGAAAACGGCACGGCGATGGTGCCGCTGAACATGACGATCCAGCCCAGCACGGCGCCGGCGCAGGATAATGTGGTGTTGACTGCTTCCTTCACCACCCGAGCTTCGCGTGGGTTGGTCTGCAACTGGTTCATGAACTGCTCGGGCGAGGTGTAGCGAGGCGCCTCGCGCAGAATGATGCGCTTGGGCTTGATGCTGCAGATAGGCTGGAACTCGCGCAGGGTGATGACGTTGTAATCGGCATCGATGTACACGACACCTGCGCCGACGATGCCGGGGTCGGCGTCGATGGCCTTGAACAGCTTCTGCTGATCGATGCGGCCCTGCATGCGCTGGCGCGCCATGAATTGCGAAGTACTGCCCAGGGGATTGGAGAGCAGGTCTGTCACGAATCGTTTTCCTTACACAATGCTCGGTGTCCTCGGGGCTGCTTCGCAGCCCATTCGCTGAGGCTTGTCGTGGCGACGAACCGCAGCGAATGGGGCGCAAAGCGCCCCCTGCTGCGGTATCACACGTTCGGGCACGGCACCGGCGCCCAGTCACCCATATCCGGGTTGCGGCACATGGCGTTGACCTGGTCGGTACCCGCCTTGGCCACCTGCTGGGCCTCGGCTTTCTTGCCGTTGGCGTTCTGCAGGGTCTTCTCGGTGGCCACCGCTTCCTGTGGCACCTTGGTGTTGGTCTTGGCCGGCTGGACCTTCTTCACATCCTTCTTCTTGCCGGTGGTCGCCACCTTCGGCGGCTCGGCCACGGCGACCACTTCGGTGCGCTGCACGCCCACCTGCTTGAGGTCCTGCTCGTAGGCCTGGGTGTAGTTGTTGAGGTTTTCACCCAGACGCCCATTCACGGCAGTCAGCAGGTTGTTCGACTCCTGCAGGCCGGCGACGATCTCGGCCAGGCGCTTGCGGCCCTCGGTGTCGTTGATGCGGCCAGCCTTGCGGTTCTGGATCAGGCTGGCGAACTCGCGCTGGTAGCAGCTCTGCGACGACTTGGCGTAGGCAGTGGTGCGGTCCATGTCGGCCGCGCTCTTGTTGATGTCGGTGGCGTACGAAGCGATGCGCTGCTTGTCGTCGCTGATCTGTTTCTGGCGCTCGGTGTAGTAACCGGCGGCACCACCGACCAGGGCGCCGCCAGCGGCACCGATGGCGGCATTACGGCCGCGTTTTTCCTTGTCGACCAGGGCGCCGGTGAGGGCGCCGCCGACCGCGCCGAGCAGCGCGCCAGTGGCGACCGAGCGGGTCATGTCGCCGTCGGTGGAGCGCAGGTGCTGCACCGGCTCGTAGCAGTTGGGGTAGTACTCGACCTTGGTCGTGGCGCCAACCTTGGACGCCGGCGAGCTGGCGCAACCGCTCAACAGCACGGTGCTGAAACCGGCTGCCAGCAGCAGTGCGGTACGGGCCTGGGATGCGGTAATCAGGGGTTTGCGGGTGAACATGGTCTGGTTTCTCTTCTTGGGTTTCTGGGTGACCGGGGGCTTCGTGCCACCCGGGAGTCCTTTCTGTCGAAGCTGTCCTTAGGGTCGCGGGGCGGCCGATGCCAGCAGCTCCTTGAGGATCGTCGCCGGATCGGCCCGCCGGTTCTGGCGGTACTCCCCAACGTGGCGGACGAACAGGGTGGCGCGGGTGACCAGGCTGTTGCCCAGCACAGGCTTGCGATTGAGCTCTTCCTTGACCCGCTGGAACTGCGCCTGGATCACCGCGTCGGTGTAGCGCGTGCCGCTGGCCAGGTTGTCGATGTAGATCGCCACGGCGCCGTCGAGGGCGGCGCGGCCATTGGCGATGGCCGCGCCGTACATGCGCGCGCTGGTCTGGTCGCCGGCAGCCTCGGCCTTGGCCTGGGTGTTCTGCAGGTTGGTCAGGCGAATGTTGTAGTTATTGACGGTTTCGGCCACCAGGGCGGCGGACTGGATCAGGTTGACGGCCGCTTCCTCGCGCTGGCGGGCGATCAGCGACACATTGCGCTTGAGCTCTTCGTTGACCAGCCCCAGCTCGGCCTGCTGGCGCGGGTCGGTGGCGGCGGCGATGATGCTGTCCAGGCGCTTGGTCGGATCCTGGGCGGCGTCGATGTCGTCGGTCAGGCCGGCCAGGCGACCTTCCTTTTGCCACTGCTCGAACAGTTCCTGGTAGCGCGAGCGCGGCGCCGACAAGGCGCCGATGGCCACGCGGAAACCAGTGGTCTCGTTGCGCTGCTCGGTGCCGTCGACGCCGAACAGCGGGTACTCGCGGCGCATGCCGGTGAACAAGGTGCCCTCGCCTTCGAGGTAGTTGCCGCCCTTGACCACGAAGCCGCCGTAGGCGCCTTGCAGGCGCCCGGCGTTGACCAGCTGGAACGACTCCTGGACCATCTCGGCGGCATTGCCGATCACGTCGAACAAGCCCAGCGGATTGGGCTGTTTGGTGCCGATCGGCATCAGCCGCGCCGCCTGCCCGGTACCACCGGCGACCTGGTTGAATACCGCGAAGTCGCCCAGCGGCCCTTCGCTGTCGGCGCCTTCGACCTTACGCGGGAACAACCGCCCTTCCAGCTCCTGGCGGCTGACCGCCGAACCGCCACGGGCGGCGAACTCCCATTCCACCTCGGTGGGCAGGCGCACGAAGCCCACGCCACCATCCTCGGCCTTGCTGCCTCGGCCGCTGACCGGCAGCAGGTCGCGGTGATGCTTCATCAGCCAGGCGCTGTAGACGGCGGCGAAGCGTTCGGCCTCGAAGCGCGACAGTTTTACCTTGGGCAGACGCCCCGCCGCGTCGTTGTTCGCCTCGCAGGCCGGTGCCGCGTCACCACCGGCCAGCGACGGCGCCTGGGCCATCACCTGGGCGTATTGGCGGGCAGTCACTTCGTACTTGCCGATGAAGTACATCATCGGCGTGAGCGGGCCACCTTTCTCGACCTTCGGCAGGCTTGGCGCAACCGCCTTCTGCCACTGTGGCGCCAGGTCCTGCAGGCTGAACTGGCCATTGATGAAGTCGCGTCGGTAACCGGAGATGAACGACTGCTTGTAGCCGGCCTCGCCTTCGCTGAACGGGTAGCCAAGGTTGACCTCGCGGTCGTCGAGGCTGCCCTGGGCCAACACATAGACACTGCGCAGCACCAGCTCACCGCCACACGGCAGCGGCAGGCTGACATCGCCCGGCAACGGCTTGGGGTTGTCGAACTTGCTTTCAGTCCCCGGCTGCGCCTGGGCAACTGGCTTGGCTTTGTCGTCACCATCGGCCGGGGAGCAGGCGCCCAGGCTCAAAGCGGTCAGGAGCAGGGCGGCAGCCCCGAGGCGGCGATCAGACATCACGTATTCCTTGGCAAGCCTCGATGCGCGCCACCCGCCAGCCGCCCAAGGCGGCGGCGGCGGTGCTGGCCAGCAGCACGGCACACAACGCAACGAGGTAGTGCATGGGCAGCAGGTGGCTGGCGAACTCGCCGGGCACCTGCATGAAAAGTCGGTTCAGGCCATGTTCGGCCAGCAGGTACAACAGCCCCGCCACGGCGGCGGCCAGCAGCCCGCTGTAGAGCGCCTGGAGCATCACGAACAACAGCAGTGCGGCCGTGCCGAAGCCCAACAGACGCAGCACTGCCAGCTCGCGCTGCTTGCGCTCGACCGCCGCCACTGCGCCTGCGGCGATTGCCGCTACGGCGCCGGCCACGGCCAGGCTGGCAATGATCCAGAACACCAGGTCGAGATTGCGGCTGAGCGATTGCACCTGGGCGATCTGCGCGGCCTGTGTGGAAACCAGCAGCTTGCGTTCGGCGAAGAACTGGCGAAGCGGCTCGACATCGTTCAGTTCGCGGGCATACAGGCGGAAGGCCGGGTACACCCGCGCTGACGCGCTGCCTTGCTCCTCCCCCTGCCAGCCCAGCGCAGCCACGGCGCGGCCATCGCGGTAATCCTCGACGGCTTCGAGCAGTTGCAGCGAGGCAAACAGGCCATCGCGCTCGAACGCTGCCAGAGGCAGCACGCTGCTGACCTGCAGGCGCGTGCGTCGCCATTGCATCTGCCCGGCCTGTTGGCGGCTGAAGCTGGCCTGCAGTTCGTCCCCGGCCCTGGCACCGAGCTTTTCCGCGGCGGTAAAGCTCAGCACCACCTGTTGCAGGCCGTCTGGCGGAGCTACCTGCGCCAGCAAGGGGTCGCCCTCGGCGGTGGGCAGCATTTCCACCGTCAGGCCACGCCCATGGGCCGGCAGCAACAGCTCGGCAGTGGCAGCAATCTGCCGGGTGCGCGGAATGGCAAAGGCCACTCGCGGGTGCTGGGCCAGTTCCTCGATGAACTCGGCGCGAAAGCGTCCACCGCCCAGCGGAATGATCTCGCGCACACCCGGGTCGCGCTGCAGCCGCTCGGTCAGGCTGCCGACCAGGCCGAACTTCAGCCCGAACAGCACCAGCAACGGCGCGATCACCGCCACCAGCGCCAGCACGGCGCACGCCGACAACCGCGCATCGTTGCGGAAGTCCTGCCAGGCCAGCCCGGCGATCAGCAGCGGGCGCATCAAGCGGCCCTCTCCAGGCTCGCCGTGACGCCGCCGTCGGTGTCGCGCCGGCAGGCCATGCGCAGCACCGTCAGCCCGGCCTTGTGAGCCAGGGCTTCGTCATGGGTGGCGACCACGCAGGTCACCTGGCACGCCTCGGCTTCGCGCAACAGCAATTGCATCACCCTATCGGCGTTCACCGGGTCCAGGGACGCCGTGGGTTCATCGGCCAGCAACAATGCCGGGCCATGGGCCAGGGCACGGGCACAGCTGACCCGCTGGCGCTGGCCGATGGACAGGGTCGCGGGCTTCTTGCCCAGCTGGTCGTGCACATCCAGCGCTTCGGCCAGACGCTCGACGCTGCCGTCATCGCCGAGCCCCAGCAACTGGCGTGGCAGGCGGATATTGCCGCGCACATCGAGAAAACCCAGCAACCCACCGGCCTGCAGCACATAGCCCAGGTGACGGCTGCGCCAGCTGGCCAGGCGGTCGAGCTGCCGGGCACGCCACAGCCCGGCGACATCCTCGCCGCCCAGGGCAAAGCCCTGCGCCGCGTCCGGCGCCAGCACCAGCGCCAGCAGGTCGAGCAAGGTGCTCTTGCCACAGCCGCTGGGCCCGACCAGCGCCACCCGCTCGCCCGCCGCCAGATGCAGCCGGTCAATCTCCAGGCTGTAACGCTGGGCACCCTGCCCGCGTGTCTTGCGCACCCCGTCCAGACGGATCATCACGGCAGCGTCGACAGCGGGACACGGTACAGGGCGTCGCCCGGCTCGGCCTTGCCGAAGCGCACCCAGTTGGCCATGTCGTTGTGGAAGGTTTCGTACAGGCGGATCTTCGAGTCCAGCTCGTCGATGAAGTCCTCCTGCTCGGCCACCGACAGCGACAGCCACAGGTCCTGGGTCATGCTCAGGGACTTGCTGCGGTACGGCAGGCCGTCGAGGTATTCGCCGAGCACGCCGCCCTGGGCCAGGTTGGCGCCCTTGCGCAACGCGCCGGGGTCGCGGCTCATGTAGGCACTGGCGCTGGCGATTTCGTTGAAGAAGTCGCCCGGCGAGCTGCGGGTCTTGCGCGCGGCATCGACGATCAGCTTGAGCGACTGCTGCAGGTCGTTGAGCTGCAGCTTGGTCAGCATCACGCACACCTGCAGGGTCGGCAGCGTCGGGTTGGTCAGGTCGCGGTCGGCGGTCCAGGCGCTGACCAGTTGCGGCGCCTGGCTGGCGCCATGGCGGCCCAGGAAGTCCATGTGCATGGCGTAGCCGATGGCCTGCGACTTGGCCGCCAGGCTCGAGGCCGAGGTCAGCAGCGGTACGGGTTGCGGTTGCTGGTTGCGCACCTGGTGCACCAGCTCGGCGAAGGTCGAGCCGATCTCGCGCACGCGGTCGCCGAAAGCACCGACTTCACCGCCCGGCACGCTGACGTAGAGGTCGCCGATCTGCGGGTTGCTGTCGGCGGTAAGCACGCGGTACTGGGACTCGGCCGCGCCGTGGTTCTTGACCCCGGCGGGGGTGCGCAGGTGCAGGGCGTAGATCTTGATCTGCTTGCTCAGCGCGGCCTGGCGCACTTCGGCTTCGTTCATCTGGGTGCTGCTGAACGGGTCGTTCTTGCGCAGTGCGCCGGCATCGCTGACCAGCAGGATCAGGCGCCCGCCGTAGCCGGACCAGTCCATGCCCTCGACCGCCTGCATCACGCCGGCGAAGGCGTCCTCGTTGAACGAGTGGCTGGAAACACTGGTGGCCTTGACCTGCGAGGCGGCCTTGAGGAAACGCGCCGGGTCGCGGCCCTGCTCCAGGCTGACCAGGGTCTTGCTCAGGTACTCCAGGCCCGGGGTGCGCTTGACGCTGTTGCGAAAGCCGACCAAGCCGAAGCTGACGCTGTCCAGCTCGCCACGGGCCGCCAGTTGCTGCTGCAGCTCGCTGACCACCTGGCGTACCCGATCGATGTACGGCTGCATGGACACCGAGGTGTCCACCACCAGGACGATGCCGGTACGGAAGCTGTTGTCGCCGACCGCCGCGACGCCGGCCACCTGGGGCGCGCTGTCGCGGGCGCTGGCACCGGGGTCGATGGAGGCGATGTTGAGCAGTTGCACCGGCTGGCCACCGGCGTCGAAGCTTTCGCGGTAGTCGAAGATCGGCATCAGGTAGAACTGGTTCTGCGGCACGGCGCTGGCCGCCGGTTCCAGGGCCATCACCTGGGGCACCTGGTCGGGGTTGTTCTGCGCCTTGAGCAGGCTGTCGCGAGCCAGCGGGGTGTCGTCGAGCAGATGCTGCACATCGTCCACCTGGCGCATGAACATCACCGGCGAGCGGCCCGAGCGTTCGGTGAACTTGAGCACCAGGCTCTGTTTCCAGTCGCTGGTCTGCGCCGCCGGCAGCCAACCCTCGCGCTGGCCGTCGCTGGCGGCGCCGACCTGGACCCAGGCCTGGCCGCCGACGTCCTTGCGCTGGTAGACATAGAGCACGGAGAAAGCCGGCAGTGTCTCGCCCGAGGCATCGCCGGGCTGGGCAACCAGCTGGGCATCGGGCTTGGTCAGCACACGCTGGAACAGGGTCTTCTTGCCGGGCATCAGCAGTGGACGACCGTCGTCCGAGGCGGCCACCGGCGTGACTTTGGGTTGGGTGGGGACCACGCTGTCGGCGGGCGCCTGCACCACCGGCGTTTCAGGCGCGGGCGCGTCATTGCCGCCAAGCAACCAGAAGAACGCGCCCCCCAGACCCAGCGCCGCCGCTATCGCCACCGCCAGCACGGCCTTGGCCGGCTTGTTCGAGGCGGGCTTCACAGCAGGCGCGGGCTTGGGTTCGGACCGCCGGGCAGGCTCGCTCACGGGAGCGGTAACGGCCTGCGAAACATCGATGGACACCGGCAGCGGGATGGCCGGTGGCGGGATCGGCAGCGGGCGAACCAATGTGCTGTCGTTGTCCTCGGCCGGCGCCTGGACCGTCAGACGGTCCAGCGCGGCCAGCAACGCCGCCGCGTCGGCGAAGCGCTCGTTGGGATCCTTGGCCAGCAGACCGCGCAGGATGTCCTGGTAGCGGCCATGTTCGATGGGCAGCTCCGGCAGCGGCTCGGTCAGGTGTGCCAGCGCCGTGGACAACGCATCGGTGCCGTTGTACGGCAGCTTGCCGACGAGGATTTCGTACAGCACCACACCCAGTGCATACAGGTCGGCGCGCCCGTCGATCTCCATGCCGCGCGCCTGTTCCGGGCTCATGTAGCTCGGCGTGCCGACGGCGAAACCGGCCTGGGTGAACTGGGTGCGGTCATCCAGCGACTTGGCGATGCCGAAGTCCGACAGCACCGCGGTGCCATCGGCGCGGAACAGGATGTTGGCAGGCTTGACGTCGCGATGCACCAAGCCCTGGGCATGGGCATAACCCAGCGCCTGGGCGATCTGGCGTACGTAGGCCAGGCCCTGCTCGGGCGTCAGCCCCTCGGCGATCCGCTCCTTCAGCGTGCCGCTGGGCAGGTACTCCATGGCCATGTAGTACAGCTCGCCGACATTGCCGATGTCATGGATGGTGGCGATGTTCGGGTGCGCCAGCCGCGCCAGGGTGCGGCCCTCGCGCAGGAAGCGCTCGCAGAAGGTCGGGTCGGCGGCCAGGCTCGCCGCCATGATCTTCAGCGCCACCTTGCGCTCCAGGGAGCGCTGGGTAGCGAGGTACACGCTGGCCATGGCGCCCTGGCCAAGCTCGCTGTCGATGTCGAATCCGGGAATCTGCATGTCCATGATGTCTTCAGCTGGCCTTCACGACGACGGCGGTGATGTTGTCGGGGGCGCCACGGGTCAGCCCCAGGTGTACGAGGCTGCGCACCACCTCATAAGGATCGGCGTGGCCGAGCACCTCGGCGATCTCGTGGTCCTCGGCGGTCTTGTTCAGGCCGTCGCTGCACAGCAGGTAGGTGTCGCCGGGCTGCACCTGCAAGGCGACGGCCTGCAGCTCGAGGTGGTTCTCGACGCCGATGGCGCGGGTGACGATGTTGCCGCGAGGATGCACACGGGCTTCGGCTTCGTTGAGCAGGCCGCTGTCCTGCAGCTCCTGGACGTAGCTGTGGTCGTGGCTCAGGCGCTCGATACGGCCGTCGCGCAGGCGGTACAGGCGGCTGTCGCCGGCCCACAGGCCGATGGCCTGGTCGCCTCGGGCGGCCAGCACCACCACGGTACTGCCCATCATCGCCACGCCACGGCGCGCGGTTTCCTCGCGCACGATGCCGTTGACCCAGGCGAGGCCGTCGCGCACTTCGCCGGCAAAGTCGTCCAGGGAATCGAGCCTCGGCAGGCTGCGCAGGCTATCGACCGCCAGGCTGCTGACATAATCGCCCGCCGCATGGCCGCCCATGCCGTCGGCCACCGCCCACAGGCCTGCCCAGGTCAACTCCAGGCAGGCGTCCTCATTGATCTTGCGCACCATGCCGACATGGCTGTAGCTGGCCGCTGTGTACTGCATGCCGGTCATCCGATCCGCGCCTCGCTACCCAATAGAAAACCGGCGAAATCCTCGCTGCGCGGCAAGCCCGCGCAGCGCATCAGCCCCGGGGCGATCCGTTCGGAACCCCTGCCCCACCAAAGGCTCTTGCCTTCACAGGCGCATTCGGCCAAGGCCAGGGCGCGCCCCTGCGGCGTGGTCGCATCCAACCGCTGCAACCCGCCCACCGTCGCACGCGGCTCTTGCACAAGCGGCCTCGCACCGCGAAAAGGCTGCAAGGCAGCCTCGAAATCCTCGAAGGCGGCACCCGGCTCAAGCGTCGCCAGCAGGCTCTCCTCGACCGCCTCGAACCACTCCTCGGCCCCGGCCACCACAGGCGCCAACGGCTCCCCCGGTTCCAGCACCTGGGCCACGGTCAGCGGGAAGTACCGCCCCACCCGGTCGATGCTCGGCATCAGCACCCCGACCACCGCCTCTGGCCCACAAAGCCCCGGCGCCAGGGCGAAACGCCACAAGGGGCTGACCAGATAGGCCTCGAGCCAGCGCTCGCCCAAGGCCTGCTGGCTCGCCTGGAGCCCCGCCGCCAGCCACTGGTCCCAGGGCTGGATGAAACCGTGCGGCAGGCCGCGACTGACAAAGTCGCCGCGGCAGGCCAGCTTTCCGTAGAAACCCACGTCGTTCACAGATGCTCCGGCAGGCTGAAACCGCTGAGCACTCGGCTGCGGAACGGGTTGAAGGCGCTGCTGGCACGCAGCTCGTAGGACACGCTGGCGCCGTCGACGCGCAGGCGCAGGTTGAAGCGCTCCGGCGAGCCACCGGCCACCAGGTCGGACTGGTCGAGCAGGCGGAACCAGGCCCACGGCCCCTCCACGGTCAGCCCCGAACGACCGCTGGCCGAGGGCGGCGAGATTGACAGGCGCACCACGCCAATGCTGTTGGGGTTCGGCCACTGCAACGCCACCGGCCGGCTCGGGCCGTGGTCGTAGCTCACCTGCTGGCCGTCGAGGTCGAGCAGGAACTGGGTGATGGTCGCGTCCATCGCCACCGGCTTGAGCTCGAAGCGCACCCCCGGCTGCACGCCGTTGCTGTTGCGGAAGAACGCGTCACGGATGCTCGCCGCGCGCTGGAAGGTGTAAAGCACGTTGCTGTTGATCCCCAGCTTCTGCGCCGCGCCCGGCTGCCAGCTCCAGGGGGTGCTGGAGGTGTTGACGTAGGGTTGCAGGTACTTGCGGAAGTAGTTGTCCATCACCCCGCCGACGCCGAAGAACAGGCCGAAGTCCTCCAGGGTCGCATCCCGAGAGCTGCCGGCCACCAACGGATAGCGACCGCTGAGGGACTGGCGATAGACGTTCACCACCTCGCTGGTCCAGGCGGCGTTGAGCTGATTGCGCACCCCGCCCATGACCAGGTTGTGGGTCGAGCCAAGCACCGAGCTCACCAGGTTCTGCACCACCTTCGGCTGACGCGCGGCCCCCAGGGCAACACGCTGCGCCGCAGCCTGGGCCTGGTTCTTGGCCTCGCCCAGCAGCGCATCGCCACTGGCGCCGACCATGGCGCTGACCTGAACGTACAGGGCATTGAGGTCGGTAAGCAGGCCGTCGATGGCGGCAGGCTGGCCTTCGCCGGTTTCCACCAGCGCGGCCAGTTCAGCGAAGTGCGCGGTGACCGGGTCCACCTCGCGGGCGGCCGGGTTGTCGCTGGGCAACGGGGCATCGCCGAGCAGGCCGCCGAGGCGCTGGCGCAGTTGATCGACGCCCGCCTGTTCAGCCTTGGCCTGGACCTTGTCGAGGGTGGTCGGCTGCTCCAGGTTGGTCTCCTTGGCGACCGCCTGCAGCAGCTTCTTCATCGGCGAAGTCGGCCCGGACAACACCCGCAGCACATCCGCGGCCTGGCCGACGCTGGTGATCGGCACGAAGTCCAGGTCGGCCAGCAAGGCATCCCAATGGCGGATGTAGTCCTGGTAGTACAGCTGCAGCACATCGTCGGACAGGCGCTTGGCATCGGCCGATTCGCTGGCCTCGCGACCCAGCACCCAGCGCTCCTCGGCCAGGGTCTCGCTGTGGGCCAGGCTGGCGGCGAGGAAGGCCTTGCGGTAGCCCTCGACAGTGAAGATGCCCGGCAGCGGTTCGCTCAGCGGCTTGCCGTCCTTGAAGCGGAACACCAGCGCGGCGTCACGCCCGGCGGCATCGCTGACGCGGAAGTCGCTGACCCCGGCGGGCAGCTTCTGGCGCTTGACCCGATCGTAGACCCGTTGCGCCACCGGCAGTTGCTGCAGCTGGCGGCGGGTATCGTCGATCAGGCGCTGGTCCAGGCGGGCGTTCGGCGGACGCTTGTCGAACAGCGCCGCCAGGTGCTGCTCCAGGGCCTGGCGCAGGTCCGGGGCCAGGTCGCGCGGCAGGCTGCGCTCCCAGTCGAGGGTGACCCAGGCCTTGATGAACTCGGCGTCATAGTGTTCGCCGTCGGCCAGCATCAGGTAGGCCTTGAGCCCCTCGTAGAGGTAGTCGGACGGACCACCGCCATACAGCTGCTCCTCGATGCGGGTGACCAGGCGCGGGGCGAAGATGGCGATCAGCAGCTTGCGGTAGACGCTGTCCGACTCGCCTTCGAGCATGTCGCCCTGGTACAGCCCCAGGCCCTCGGCCCAGCCGGGCGGATCCTCGGCCAGGCGGCGCACGCCATTGAGCAGCGGCAGCACCTCGACCACGTTGCGCTGCGCCGGGCTCAGCTCCTGCACGCTCTTGCCCAGCGGCTTGAGGCGGCTGTCGACCTCGGCGATGTATTGCTGGTTGGCGCGGTAGCTCAGTGTCCACAGGGTACCGACCACCAGCACCAGGGCCACGCTCAGGGCCAGGGCGCCACGGGCGATCCACTTGCGCCGCTGCTCGATCTTCGGGTTGCTGCCAACCAGGCCACGCTCGGCGAAGGCCACGGCGCTGAACAGCTTCTCGATGAAGTAGCTGCGCCCGGTGCCGTTCTGTCGTGCCAGATGGGCACGGTCCAGGCCCATGCTCTGGGCCATGCTGCCGATCAGGCGGTCGATGGGGCTGCCTTCCTGGGTACCGCTGGTGAAATACACACCGCGCAGCAGCGCACGCTCTTCGAAGGCGTTGGGCTTGAAGATGCCGTCGAGGAAGGTTTTCAGGTTGCCACGCAAGGCGGCGAACTGCTGGACGAAGCCGTAGACCAGGTCGCGCCGCGCCGGATCGCGCTCCTGCTGCAGGCGCTCGACCAGGCGTTGGTTCAGGCGCTGTTCCAGCAAGGCGAATTCATTGCCGAACTGCGCCAGCGGCCCGTCGCCCTGCTGGCCATCGTCGAGCGGGAAGGTCATGCCCCAAACCTGGGCGCGTTCTTCCTTGCTCAGGGTGTCGAAGAACTCCATGAACCCCGGCACCAGGTCGAGCTTGGTCAGCATCAGGTAGATCGGGAAGCGTACGCCCAGCTGGCTGTACAGCTCCTGGATGCGGGTACGGATCGCCGCCGCGTGGGCAGCGCGCTCGGCATCGCTGCCCAGCAGCAGGTCGGACAGGCTGATGGCGATGAACGCGCCGTCGATGGGGCGGCGTGAGCGTTGGCTCTTGAGCAGGTCGAGGAAGCCCAGCCAGGCCGCCTTGTCCACTTGGGCATGACTGTCCTGGGTGGTGTAGCGGCCGGCGGTGTCCAGCAGCACGGCCTGGTCGGTGAACCACCAGTCGCAGTTGCGCGTACCGCCAACCCCACGGATGGCGCCCTCGCCCAGCTGCGCCGCCAGCGGGAAGTGCAGGCCGGAATTGACCAGCGCGGTGGTCTTGCCCGAGCCGGGCGGGCCGATGATCACGTACCACGGCAGTTCATACAGGTTGCGTCGCTCGTCGCCACCCAGGCGTGCCTTCTTCAGCAGCACCAGGGCTTCGTCCATGCGCTGGCGCAGGGTCGCCAGCTCTTCAGCGGTGGCCACGCTGGCGGGGTCCGCCGCGGTCTCTGCGGCCAGGCTCTGCATGACCTTGGCCGCCTGACGGCGGGCCTGGACGATGCGCCACACGCGGTAGGCGACCCACACCGCGAACAACAGGCCGATAAGCACCAGGCGCGGAGCGGCAGGCACCAGCATGTCCAGCAGCGGGCCGAGGAACCAGATGATCAGGCTCAGGGCCAGCAGGCCCAGCAGCGGAACTACCCAGCGAATGACAAAACTGAAAAACGCCTTCACTCGACGCCCTCCGCCAGAACGGTGATTTCAACCCGGCGATTCTTCGCCCGGCCTTGCGCGCTGTCGTTTGACGTCAGCGGTTCGGTGTCGCTCAGGCCCTGCGCGGTAAAGCGCTCGGGCTGGCCGGTGCGGGCGGCGAGGAGGTTCTTCACCTCTTCGGCGCGGGCCTGGGACAACGCCCAGTTGGACGGGAAGCGCAGCGTGGCGATGCGCTGGTTGTCGCTGTGGCCGGTGACTTTCACGTTGCCTTTCACTTTCGCCACGGCTTCGGCGATGCGCAGCATCAACGGCTCGAAGTCGCCCTTGATGCTGGCGCTGGCCGAGGCGAACAGTTCGTCGCCACGGATGGTCACCACCGAACGGTCCACCGCGTCCTGCACGGCGACCCGGCCGGCCTTGATGTCTTCGACGAGGAAACCGGCCAGGCGCGGACGCTCCACGGGCTTGGGCTGCACCACCGGACGATCCATGGCCTGCACCGGGATCTCGCCCAGGGCATGAATGCCGCGGAACACAGGCTCCGCGTCGGCCGCCAGCTTCAGGCGCAGGCCGAACAGCACCAGCAGCAGCAACGCCAGGGCCACCGCCAGGCCGACCCAGGGCGGCACGAACTGCGCCAGGCGATCGCGGGCCACGGTGACACCGCGCCAGTGCGGCGACAGCTCGCGCTCGAACTCGCCACGGGCGCTGCGGATGGTCGCGGCGGTGCGTTCGCGCAGGGCCTCGAGCTGGGCGCGGCCACCGTTCATCACCCGGTAGCGGCCTTCGAAGCCCAGGCTGGTGCACAGGTACAGCAACTCCAGCAGGTGCAGGCGTTCACGCGGGCTCTGCAGGCAATGCTCCATCAGCTGGAACACCTTCTCGCCGCCCCAGGCCTCGTTGTGCACGGTGATCAGCAGGCTCTGCTTGCCCCAGTCACTGGCGCTGCCCCAGGGCGTGCTCAGCACCGCCTCGTCGAGCGCGGTGCACAAGGCATAGCGCGCCAGCAGCACCTCGTTGCGCGGCACCCCGGCGGCCTCGGCACGCTCTTCGAACTGGCGCAGGTAGGCCAGCAGTTGCGCACGCAGGCTGGCCGGGGCCGGATGGGCGATGGTGTTGCGCAGGCGCGTGAGCAGCGCCAACAATGGACCGGCCGCCTGCTCCAGCGGGTTCAGGCCCGCCGCCTGGCCCGGCGCCAGCGGTTCGGCCGGCACGTTCAGGGGTGGCGGCGGCGCAGCTTGCGCAGGCCCCGGCGCGGCCGGTTGCGGGCCACGGCCACCGGGGCGCGGCATGAACTGGGTGCGGTCGTTGGCGAGCGGATCGTCCGATTGCATCGCGGCTTATCCTCGAATGGCCCAGAAGGCCAGGTTCAGGCCGGGGAACTCGCCAGCGACGTAGAAGGCAAAACCACCGGAATGCTGCAGTTGCTTCCAGTGTTCGCTGCCCCGGTCGAGTTCGAAGTAGGTGGAACCGGCGTGGAACGGAATCTGCCGTGGCGCCACCGGCAGCGGCAGCAGGCCGATGCCCGGCAGTTGCAGGTTGACCAGGTCGCGGATGTGCTCCACCGCGCCGATCTTGCTCTGCTGGCCAAAGCGGCTGCGCAGGGTCTCGCTGGGCACGTCGGCGCGCACCACCAGCACGAAGCTGGCGCTGTCGAGCAGGCTGCGGTCGGCGAGCATGCCGACATGGATGCCGTAGGCCTTCTCGACCAGCGGGATGGCCACGGCCTTGCTGTCGATCAGCATCGACAGCGCCTCGCGCAGCGCGGCCATTACCGGGGCGAAGGTCGCCGCCAGGTCGTCGTGCTGGTACACCGGGTAGCTTTCCGGACGGCGGCCATCGCGGGTGAAGGTGGCGAACTCGCCGGCCAGGGCCACCAGCTCGCTGTACAGCCGCTCGGGGTGCAGCGGCGTCAGCTGGTTGAGGTGCTCGACCAGCGGCTGGGCGCGGTTGACCAGTTGCAGCAGCATGAAGTCGGCGATCTCCGAGGCGCCGCCATTGGCCGAGGCGACCACGCGCCCGGCCAATGCTTCGCCGCGCTGGTGCAGCAGGCCCAGCAGCTCGCCACGAAAGCCCGAGAGCTGGTTGCTGGTGGCCACATCGAGCAGCGGCGGGATGTAGCTGTCATCCAGCACCAGTGCGCGGTCGGCACGCTTCTCGCGGATACGCACCACGCCCAACGCGGCATAGTCGCTCAGGCCATCCTCGGCGCGCAGCAGGCGCAGGGCACGGCTGCCCAGGGCAAGCGGCGCGCGGTTTTCGAACGGGGCGTTGTCGTCGCGCACTTCGCTGACGCGGCTAACGTACCGCGCACCGTCAGGCACCTCGCCGTCGTCGACGGTATCGCGGGCGCCGGCACGCTTGAGCGGCAGACCGAGGTGGATCACACCGTTGCGCAGGTCGTCGGGAATCTCCAGCGGCGCGGGCGGCAGGTCGTCACGGGGAATATCGAACGGCGTGCCATCCGGCAGCAGGCCACGGGCGCTGAGGATCGCCAGCTTGCCCTGGGCCAGCAGGCCCTGATCGATCAGCAGTTCGGAAAAGCCCCAGGCGGCGGCACTGAGCGGCCGGCTGCGGGCATCGACGAAGTTTTCCAGGTAGCGGTCGTGCTGCTGGAAGTGCTGGGTGGTGATGAACATCCCTTCCGACCAGACCACGCGATTGTTCCAGGACATGCTTTCTCCGATTGCCTAGCGGGCAGGCTCAGGTTGTGGGGTGGCCACGGCGCTGCGCACGGCGCGCACATCGAGGCTGATCTGATAGTCACGGGGCGGTACCGGCAGCACGCTGCGCCACTGGGCGCGGTCGACCTCGCGGTAACCGACCACCAGGCCGACCTGGCGCGTGGCCGGGTCGAGCGGGCGCTCCAGGCGCAGCTGCTCGCCGGGCTGGAGCAGGACTTCATCCTGGTCGATCAGGTCGGCGGCCAAGGTGGCTTGGGCGCGTTCGGCCAGGGCGAAATAGTCGGCACGGGCGAAGGCGGCGCTGTTCTTCAGCTCGTAGATGCGCACCCGTACCGGCGCGGGCATGCCGCTGGCACCGGGGTTGAGCCCGGCGGCGGCGCTGAAGTACAGGGTGACTCCCGTGGCGGGCGCCGCCTCGGGGGCAGGCTCGCTTGGCGTGTCCTTGCTGCAGGCACTGAGCAGCACCATGGCCAGGGCTGCGATCAGTCTTGTTGCACTCATCCTCGTCCTCATGACGTCTTGTGTTCTTCCTGTATCCCGGGCGCTGGCCTCAGGAACGTTGAATGCGTTGGCTGTGGGCCTCGTAGGCGCGGCTGAACTCGCGGCCGAACAGGTCCTGGAAGTCGTCTTCGGCCTCTCGGGAAATCTGGCTGTAGAGCTCGGTGAACTGCTGCCAGCAGTGGGCCTGGCGCGAACCGCCGAACAGCTTGGCCAGCCCGGCGGCAGGTGCCAGACGCTCTTCCAGGCGGGCGGGTTCGAAGCGTTTGAGCAGGTGCTTGAGCGCCGCCTCGATGCCTGCCATCACCGCCAGTTGGTGGGCGCGCAGGTCGTCGAAGCTGTCGCGTACCGCCTGGTCGGGGGCCATGAACGCCTGGTTGCCCTCGCGCAGCAACAACAACAGCGCTTCGTCGGCATTGGGAGCGAACTTCAGCGGGTTGTTCTGTACCGGGGCGATGGTGGTCTGCTGCATGCGGAACTCGCCTTTCAGGCTGCTGCGCGCGCGCAACACATCGATCAGGCCCTCGACCATGAGCCGGTAGCTGCGGCCAATGGCCTCCATCTGCGCGGCGGCATCGACGGCGTCGATGCGCAGGTGCTCGATGCCTGCGCCACGCAGGAAAGCCTGGAGCAGCGCATCGCTGTCAGCAGGCGCGGCAGCCGTCACCACGGGCTGCGGCCGAACAACAGGCTCGCTCGGGGTCAGCGGCTCCGGCAGCGGCGGTGGCGGTGCTGGCGCCAGTACCGGGGCGGGCTGGAGAACAGGTGCCGGGGTTTCATCGAACAGGTTCCAGTCATCCGGGATCACGCCCGGCGCGCCGGGCGTGGCTGCCGGTAACGGCGCGGGCGGCGGCGCTACCGGCGTGGGCGGTCGAAAATCATGCTGCTGCGCGGGGACATGATCCGGCTGGCTGACAGGCGCCACGCTGGAAGGGCCGAGGAAATCGAACAGATCCGGCAGGGTGTCGTGGCTCGACGCCCCCTGCAGGAAGGCGGCAGGCGCACCGGCGATGGGCGCATTGGGGGTGGCCCCCTGGTTGGCCATCAAGGCCTCGAAACTATGAGCCTCGGGCTGCCCGGCAAACGGGATCGACAGGCCGGAATCAATACGTGCCTGGATCTCGTAATCGCCAATTCGAATAACTTCGCCGTCCATCAACGGCTCACTGTTACCGCGACGCAGGCGAATACCGGCATGCACCAACTCCACGCCATTGGTGCTGTTATCGGTCAAATAGTAGCGACCATCCTTGAACTGGATCACACAATGTTTCGAAGAAACAAGGCGTTCCGGATCGGGAAGTACCCAATCATTATCCGCAGCCCGACCGACGCTGATGGCACCGTTTTCCAGCAACTTCTCCGGGCACTGGCCCGGGGTGATCTTGTGATAACTGGTAATGGTCAGGCAAAGTGCCATCATGCCTCCTTGCATATATATGAAACACTCATCTATCCATTTGAGTGGATAAACGAGCCCGACCTGGCATTTCGACCAGACCCTTTGAAATCAAGGGCCCGATGCCAAAACACGCTTCCCGGAAGGTCGTATTAAACCCTATCGGCAAGGCACTTTGATGGCACCTGACCAATGGACGCCAAGGGTTGCCAACTGGTTCACAGTCGCCTTGCGCGGCGCGTAGCTTACCTTGACAGCAATTTGGAAATAAACCATAAATGCGCAACTTAAGAGTGCCAAAGTGATATCACCGTGATATCAACTTCGCATTCTTTGACAAGTTTGTGCGCCAATTCACATTTGTAACTTGGCGCATACGAAGCCCTCGCCAAGGGCCGATATGGAGATCGATTTCTGGTGAACTCACCGCAGCTGCTCGCCGCTATTTCCGCAGACTTCCCGTGCGGCGACGACCTCGAATACGACGCCGATTTCCTGCAACTGGAACGCGATGCCCAGGGCCGCCCCGAGCGCGTGATGGGCGATGCCGTGCAAGCAGCCGAACCGCCGCAGTGGCGTGCAATCGAACAGTCCTGCACCGACCTGCTGCAACGCAGCAAGGACCTGCGCATCACCCACTTCCTGGTCCAGGCCAACCTGGCCCTGCACGGCCTGCCGGGCCTGGCCGCCAGCCTCGAGCTGATCCGCGACCTGCTCGGCGAGTACTGGCTGCACCTGCACCCGCAGCTGGACGCCGCCGACGACAACGACCCTACCGTACGCATCAATGCCCTCGCCGGCCTTACCTGCGACACCAACATCGGCCTGCTGCGCGACGCCGTGCTGGTGCGCTCCCGGGCGTTCGGCCCGGTGACCCTGCGCGCCGCCCTGCATGCAGCCGGTGTGCAGCACTTCGCCAGCGAACAGCTGAGCGCCGAGGAACTGGCCGCCGCCCTGCGCGATGCCGACCCCGAGCAGCTCGAACAGTGCCGCCAGGCGCTGCAACTGGCCCGCGACGCCCTTGACGTCATCGAGAGCCGGGTCAATGACCAGGTCGGCTCGTCCAGCGGCGTCGATCTGTCTGCGTTGCGCCAGCCGCTGCGCCAGGTCCAGCAAGTGCTGGCCGACTACAGCCCGGAAGGCGCAGCGCCGCCTTCGGGCAGCGGCGAAGAGCAACCCGCCAGCAGCAGCGATGACGACCGGCAACCCGTTGCCAGCGCCGCCGCCCCCCGCCCGACGGCGCGGCCCGGCGAAGTGAACAGCCGCGACGACGTGCTGCAGAGCCTCGAACGCCTGCTCCAGTACTACGCCCGCCACGAGCCCTCGAGCCCGTTGCCGGTGCTGCTGCGCCGGGCGAAGAACCTGGTCAACGCCGATTTCGCGACCATCGTCCGCGACCTGATCCCCGAGGGTCTGTCGCAATTCGAGAACCTGCGCGGCCCCGAAGGCGACAACTGACGCCTCGACACCGCATCAACACCGACGCCCGCAACAAGCAACGCCGCCGTACCGGCGACCAGGAGGAACAACGTGGCGAAAGACAGCTCCCAGAAGTTCATCGCGCGCAACCGTGCGCCGCGGGTGCAGATCGAATATGACGTCGAGCTGTACGGCGCCGAGAAGAAGGTCCAGCTGCCCTTTGTCATGGGCGTGCTCTCGGACCTCGCCGGCAAGCCCGCCGAGCCACTGCCGGCGGTGGCCGACCGCAAGTTCCTGGAGATCGACGTCGACAACTTCGACTCGCGCCTCAAGGCCATGAAGCCCCGCGTGGCGTTCAACGTGCCCAACGAGCTGACTGGTGAAGGCAACCTGAGCCTGGACATCACCTTCGAGAGCATGGACGACTTCAGCCCCGCCGCCGTGGCACGCAAGGTCGACGCGCTGAACCAGCTGCTCGAGGCCCGTACCCAGCTGGCCAACCTGCTGACCTACATGGACGGCAAGACCGGTGCCGAGGACATCATCCTCAAGGCCATCAAGGACCCGGCCCTGCTGCAGGCCCTGGCCAGCGCGCCGAAACCCGCCGACACCGAGCCGAAGGCCTGAGGAGACCGACCATGAACGATCCGTTGCGCGACAGCCAGGCCCCGCAGGCGGCCACCCAGGACCCGAGCGAGTTCGCCAGCCTGCTGCTGCAGGAGTTCAAGCCCAAGACCGAGCGGGCCAAGGAAGCCGTCGAGAGCGCCGTGCGCACCCTCGCCGAGCAGGCCCTGGCGCAGACCAGCCTGGTGTCCAACGATGCCATCGGCTCGATCGAGCAGATCATCGCCGCCATCGACGCCAAGCTCACCGCCCAGGTCAACCAGATCATCCACCACGATGACTTCCAGAAACTGGAAAGCGCCTGGCGTGGCCTGCACTACCTGGTCAACAACACCGAGAGCGACGAGCAGCTGAAGATCCGCGTGCTCAACATCTCGAAGACCGACCTGCACAAGACCCTGAAGAAGTTCAAGGGCACCGCCTGGGACCAGAGCCCGGTGTTCAAGAAGCTCTACGAAGAGGAATACGGCCAGTTCGGCGGCGAGCCGTACGGCTGCCTGGTGGGCGACTACTACTTCGACCAGTCGCCGCCCGACGTCGAGCTGCTCGGCGAAGTGTCCAAGGTCTGCGCCTCGATGCACGCGCCGTTCATCTCCGCCGCCTCGCCGACGGTGATGGGCATGGGCTCGTGGCAGGAACTGAGCAACCCGCGCGACCTGACCAAGATCTTCACCACCCCGGAATACGCCGGCTGGCGCTCGCTGCGCGAATCGGAAGACTCGCGCTACATCGGCCTGACCATGCCGCGCTTCCTGGCGCGCCTGCCCTACGGCGCCAAGACCGACCCGGTGGAGGCCTTCGCCTTCGAGGAAGACACCGACGGCGCCGACAGCAGCAAGTACACCTGGGCCAACGCCGCCTACGCCATGGCGGTGAACATCAACCGTTCGTTCAAGCACTACGGCTGGTGCTCGCGCATCCGCGGCGTGGAGTCGGGCGGTGAAGTCGAAGGCCTGCCGGCGCACACCTTCCCCACCGACGACGGTGGCGTGGACATGAAGTGCCCGACCGAGATCGCCATTTCCGACCGCCGCGAGGCGGAACTGGCCAAGAACGGCTTCATGCCACTGCTGCACAAGAAGAACACCGACTTCGCCGCCTTCATCGGCGCGCAGTCGCTGCAGAAACCGGCCGAGTACGATGATCCGGACGCCACCGCCAACGCCAACCTGGCCGCGCGCCTGCCGTACCTGTTCGCCACCTGCCGCTTCGCCCATTACCTGAAGTGCATCGTTCGCGACAAGATCGGCTCGTTCAAGGAAAAGGACGAGATGCAGCGCTGGCTGCAGGACTGGATCCTCAACTACGTCGATGGCGATCCGGCGCACTCCACCGAGACCACCAAGGCCCAGCACCCGCTGGCGGCCGCCGAAGTGGTGGTCGAGGAAGTCGAAGGCAACCCGGGTTACTACAACTCGCGCTTCTACCTGCGCCCGCACTACCAGCTCGAAGGGCTGACCGTGTCGCTGCGCCTGGTGTCGAAGCTGCCTTCGGCCAAAGGGGCCTGATCATCGCGGGGCCGCCCGCGCCCACAGAGGGGGCGGGCCCCGCGATCAGCCAATACCACCGCTAACCGACGCGAAATCCCGAGGACATCATGGCTGTAGATATTTTCATCAAGATCGGCGACATCAAGGGCGAGTCCCACGACAAGGCCCACAAGGACGAAATCGACGTGCTCAACTGGAGCTGGGGCATGTCCCAGTCCGGCAACATGCACCTGGGCAGCGGCGGCGGTTCGGGCAAGGTCAACATCCAGGACCTGTCGATCACCAAGTACATCGACAAGTCCAGCCCCAACCTGATGGCTCACTGCTCCAGCGGCAAGCACATCGACAAGGTCAAGCTGACGGTGCGCAAGGCCGGCGGTGAAAGCCAGGTCGAGTACCTGATCATCAACCTCGAAGAGGTGATCATCAGCTCGCTGAGCACCGGCGGTTCGGGCAGCGACGACCGCCTGACCGAGAACGTGACCCTGAACTTCGCCAAGGTCACCGTCGACTACCAGCCGCAGAAAGCCGACGGCACCAAGGAAGGCGGCCCGATCAAGTACGGCTGGAACATCCGCTCGAACGTCAAGATCTGATCGACCGCGCCCGTGCCGCGCCTGGGCGCGGCGCGGGCGCACCTCCCCACGCGTCACCCGCTCACGGTGAACATAATGGCCAAGCCTTCTTTCATCAACCTGTGGAATGCCTACCCGAGCGTGTCCTCGCCCTGCGACGGCCCGTGGGACAACCAGTGCGCCATCCGCATGAGCATCGCGCTCAACGGCGAGATGAGCCTCAAGGTCAACAAATCGACCTATACCGAACCCAAGTGCGCCCACGAGCATGCCCGTGGCGCCGAATCCCTGGCCAACTGGCTGGAGACACGATTGTTCTACCCGCTGAAGATTGCCGGTACCGCCCAGGCCCGCGAAGCGCTCAAGGCCAAGACCGGGATCATCTTCTACAGAGACTGCTTCGCCCGCACCGGGCAGAGCCAGGAGAACCGCACGGGCGACCATATCGACCTGTGGAACCGCGGCCTGACCAAAGGTTTCTCCGACCACAACTACCAGTCGAAGCAAGTCTGGTTCTGGGAGCTCACATGACCCGCGCTGCCCTGGCCGGCGCCCTGCTGTTGGCCTTGAGCGCTTGCGCCGACGCCGAACTGCTGAACCAGGCCAACCTGGGCGGGCAGACCGTGACGCTGAGCGAGAATGCCGGCCAGTGTGTGCTCGATCGCGGCGAACAGCGCCTGGCGCTGGACATGCAATGGCCCTGCGGCCTGAGCCCGGACCGCGCCGGCAAGGCCCGGGTCGAGCAGTTCAATGGCACGCCAATCGTGCTGGTGACCCATGTGCAGCCACACCCGACGCTCAAGGGCGAATGCCTGAAGACCTCGCGCGCCGTGCGCCTGACCCAGGCCGGCCTGGAAGCCTCAACGCCGGCGCCGAGCGCCTCGTGCGACACCGGTTTCGAAGACCAGAAAATGTTCACAGGGATGTTCCAGTGGTAGCCGAAATCGCCACCCGCGACCGCCTGCAGCCTTCGCTGCTGGATCGCCTGACCGACGATGACCCGGGCAACCCACAGGAAGCCCCCGACAAGCGCGTGCTCAGCCTGCAGCAGCTCAAGGCCTCGGTACTGCGCGACCTGGCCTGGCTGCTCAACACCACGTCGCTGCTCGACACCGGCGCCACGCTGAACTCCCCGGCCGGCGCCTCGGTAATCAACTACGGGTTGCCGGCATTGGCCGGCAACAGCGCGTCGAACATCGACCTCAACGCGCTCGAACGCATCATCCACCAGGCCATCGCCACCTACGAGCCGCGCATCCTCGCCCATACCCTGAAGGTACGCGCCCAGGCCGCACCCGGCGAGATGAACGCCAACGCCCTGAGCTTCGAGATCGAAGGCGACCTGTGGGCCCAGCCTGCAGCCCTGCCGCTGCTGCTCCAGACCGACGTCGACCTGGAATCCGGGCACGTGCGTGTGGCCCCCGCCGACCGCCGGAGGCGCGCATGAACCCGCGCCTGCTCGAACTGTACAACCAGGAACTGCAGCACATCCGCGAGGGTGCCGCGGAGTTCGCCAAGGAATACCCGAAGATCGCCGGGCGCCTGACGCTGTCCGGGATCGAGTGCGCCGACCCTTACGTCGAGCGCCTGCTCGAAGGTTTCGCCTACCTCACCGCGCGGGTGCAGCTCAAGCTCGACGCCGAATACCCGACCTTCACCCACAACCTGCTGGAAATCGCCTACCCGCACTACCTGGCGCCGACGCCATCGATGACCGTGGTGCAACTGCAGACCGATCCCGACGAAGGCTCGCTGGCCGCCGGATTCCAGCTACCCCGTGACAGCGTCCTGCGCGCCAATCTTGGGCGCAATTCGCAGACGCCCTGCGAATTTCGCAGCACCCAGGACGTCACCCTGTGGCCGTTGCAGGTTGCCCGGGCCGAGTACTTCGGCAACCCCGGGGCTGTGCTCGGGCGCCTGGCCGCCAGCGAACCGAAAGCCCGCGCCGGACTGCGCCTGACCCTGCGCAGCGGCGCCGAGATTCCGTTCTCCAGCCTGCCGCTGACGCACTTGCCGCTGTACCTCAACGGTGCCGACGAAACCCCGTTCCGCCTGTACGAACAACTGCTGGGCAGCGCCTGCGCGGTGTTCGTGCGCCAGCCGGGCGCCGACTGGGTCGAACGCATCCCCGTCGAGGACGCCTTGCTGCCCTGTGGCTTCGATGACCGCGAAGCAGCGTTGCCGGTGGTGCCGCAGGCCTTCCAGGGCTATCGCCTGTTGCAGGAGTATTTCGCCCTGCCCCAGCGCTATCTGTTCGTCGACTTCGCCGGGCTGGAACGCGCGGTCAAGCGCTGCGACGGCCAGGAGCTGGAGCTGCTGGTGCTGTTCGACCGTATCGACGCCGCGCTGGAAAGCAGCGTGGGCCCCGCCCAGTTCGTGCCGTTCTGCACCCCGGCGATCAACCTGTTCCCGCGCCGGGTGGATCGCATCCACCTGACCGACCGGGTCCACGAGCACCATGTGATCGCCGACCGTACCCGGCCCACCGATTTCGAGATCCACTCACTGCAGCGGGTCACCGGCCACGGTACCGGGCCGGACCAGGAATTCCTGCCGTTCTACGCGGTGCGCGACCCGTCGCGCTATGGCCGTGACCAGGCGTACTACCTGGTGCGCCGCGAACCGCGCGTGCTCTCCAGCGAGCAGCGGCGCAACGGTACGCGCTCCAGCTACATGGGCAGCGAGACCTTCGTCAGCCTGGTCGATGGCAACCAGGCGCCGTACCGCCATGACCTGCGCCAGCTGGGCATCAGCGCGCTGTGCAGCAACCGCGACCTGCCGCTGTTCATGAATGTCGGCGACGGGCGCAGCGACTTCAGCCTGGCCGACAGCGCACCGGTATCCGCCGTGCGCTGCCTGGCCGGCCCCAGCCGACCGAAGGCCAGCCACGCCCACGACAACCGGGCCTGGCGCCTGATCAGCCAGTTGTCGCTGAACTACCTGTCACTGGCCGAGCAAGGCCAGGGCGCCGCCGCCCTGCGCGAGCTGCTGCGCCTGTACGGCGACCAGCAGGACAGCGCCCTGCAGCTGCAGATCGACGGCCTGCGCGAAGTCAACTGCAAACCCTGCACGCGGCGCCTGCCGATGCCCGGGCCGATCGTCTTCGGCCGTGGCCTGGAGATCACCCTGACGTTCGACGAGAACGCCTTCCGCGGCACCGGTGTGTTCCTGCTGGGCGCGGTGTTCGAGCGCTTCCTGACCCGCTATGTGTCGATCAACAGCTTCACCGAAACCGTGCTGCGCACCAGCGAAAGAGGCGAGATCATGCGCTGGAAAGCCAAGCCCGGGCGCAGGCCGAACCTGTGAACACGCTACAGGCCATGCAGGCCGAGCCCTGGGAATACGATTTCTTCCAGGCGCTGCGTCGCCTCGAGGCGGAGAACCCCGAGCTGCCCCGCTTCGGCCACTCGCTGCGCCTGGCCGACGAACCGGTGCGCCTGGGCCAGCGCCTGGACTGCGGCTTCGCCCCGGCGACGCTGGCCTCGGTCACGGCCAACGACGACCAGCCAGCGCGCCTGGAGCAGTTCTTCTTCGGCCTCGGCGGCCCCAACGGCCCGCTGCCGCTGCACCTGACCGAGTACATGCGCGAGCGCCAGCGCAACCACGCCGACCCGACCAGCAAGCGCTTCCTCGATGTCTTCCACCACCGCCTGCTGAGCCTGTTCTATCGCGCCTGGGCCGAGGCCCGGCCGACCGTCAGCCATGACCGCCCGGGCGACGATTACTGGGCCGCGCGCCTGGCCGCCCTCAGCGGCCGCGGTCAACCGGAGCTGCAAGGCCAGGGGCCGCTGGCCGATACCGCCAAGCTGCACTGGTCCGGCCACCTGGCGGCGCAGACCCGCTACCCGGATGGCCTGTGCAGCATCCTGGCCAGCTACTTCGGCGTGCCGGTGAAGCTCGAGGAATACGTCGGCCAGTGGCTGGAGCTGCCTGAACGCAGCCAGCTCGGCGTGCGCGCCAACCGCCTGGGTGTCGACCTGTGCCTGGGCCGCTACGTCTGGGACCGCCAGCACAAGTTCCGCCTGTGCCTGGGCCCGCTGACCCTCGACCAGTACCACGCCCTGCTCCCCGGCGGGCAGGCGTTCGTCGAGCTGGCCGCGTGGGTCGCCGAGTACCTGGGCCAGGAACTGGACTGGGACCTCAACCTCATTCTCGCGCAGGGCCAGGTGCCCGCGCTGCAACTCAATGCCGGCCAACGCCTGGGGTTCGATACCTGGCTCGGCCGGCCGTCGCACGATGCCAACGACCTGAAGCTTGCCCGGTACTACGCCGAGCGGCCGGTCAACGCCCCGCCAACAAGGAGTCAGGACCATGGGTGAAATCAGCCGCGCCGCGCTGTTCGGCAAACTCAACAGTGTCGCCTACAAGGCCATCGAGGCCGCCACGGTGTTCTGCAAGCTGCGGGGCAACCCCTATGTCGAATTGGCGCACTGGCTGCACCAGCTGCTGCAGCTGCAGGACAGCGACCTGCACCGCATCATCCGCCAGTTCAACGTCGAGCCGGCGCGCCTGGCCCGCGACCTGACCGACGCCCTGGACCGCCTGCCGCGGGGTTCGACGTCGATCACCGACCTGTCCTCCCAGGTCGAGGAAGCCGTCGAGCGCGGCTGGGTGTACGGCAGCCTGATGTTCGGCGAAAGCCAGGTGCGCACCGGCTACCTGCTGGTCGGCATCCTCAAGACCCCGAGCCTGCGCAACGCCCTGCTGGGGCTGTCCAGCGAATTCGCCAAGCTGAAGGTCGAGGCCCTGAGCGAGCGCTTCGACGAGTACGTCGGCGACTCGCCGGAAAACAACCTGGCTGCCAGCGACGGCTTCAGCGCTGCCGCCCCGGGCGAAGCCAGCGGCGCGGTGGCGCCAGCGGCGATGGGCAAGCAGGAGGCACTCAAGCGCTTCACCGTCGACCTCACCGAACAGGCGCGCAGCGGCAAGCTCGACCCCATCGTCGGCCGTGATGAGGAAATTCGCCAACTGGTGGACATCCTCATGCGCCGCCGCCAGAACAACCCGATCCTC
The DNA here is from genome assembly GCF_021283165.2 of Pseudomonas soli. NCBI lineage: Bacteria > Pseudomonadati > Pseudomonadota > Gammaproteobacteria > Pseudomonadales > Pseudomonadaceae > Pseudomonas > Pseudomonas soli. The sequence continues at coordinate 291,659 of NZ_CP128543.1, read as the reverse complement.
ACCGGCGAGGCCGGCGTCGGCAAGACCGCCGTGGTCGAAGGCTTCGCCCTGCGCATCGTCGCCGGCGATGTGCCGCCGGCCTTGAAAGACGTCGAACTGCGCAGCCTGGATGTCGGCCTGCTGCAGGCCGGCGCCAGCATGAAGGGCGAGTTCGAGCAGCGCCTGCGCCAGGTCATCGAAGACGTGCAGGCTTCGCCCAAGCCGATCATCCTGTTCATCGACGAAGCCCACACACTGGTCGGCGCTGGCGGCGCGGCCGGCACGGGCGATGCCGCCAACCTGCTCAAGCCGGCCCTTGCTCGTGGCAGCCTGCGCACCGTGGCGGCGACCACCTGGGCCGAGTACAAGAAGCATATCGAGAAGGACCCGGCGCTGACCCGGCGCTTCCAGGTCGTCCAGGTGGACGAGCCGAGCGAAGCCAAGGCGCTGCTGATGATGCGCGGCGTGGCCTCGACCATGGAGAAGCACCACCAGGTACAGATCCTCGACGAAGCGCTGGAAGCCGCCGTGAAGCTGTCGCACCGCTACATTCCGGCGCGCCAGCTGCCCGACAAGTCGGTGAGCCTGCTCGACACCGCCTGCGCCCGCGTGGCCATCAGCCTGCACGCAGTGCCGGCCGAGGTGGACGACAGCCGTCGGCGCATCGAGGCGCTGGAAGTCGAGCTGCAGATCATCGCCCGCGAAGCCGCCATCGGTGTCAACACCGGGCAACGTCAGGCCCAGGCCGACAGCCTGCTGGCCGAGGAGCGCGAGCGCCTGGCCGCCCTGGAAAGCCGTTGGGCCGAGGAGAAAGCCATGGTCGACGAGCTGCTGGCCACCCGTGCGCAACTGCGTGAACAGGTCGGCGTGGTCGATCAGGAAGTGGACGTGCAGGGCAGCCATGAGCTGCGCGAAAAACTCGTCGACCTGCAGCAGCGCCTGAGCCAGCTGCAAGGCGAGAGCCCGCTGATCCTGCCAACCGTGGACTACCAGGCAGTGGCCTCGGTGGTCGCCGACTGGACCGGTATCCCGGTGGGGCGCATGGCGCGCAACGAAATCGAGACCGTGCTCAACCTCGACTCGCACCTGGCCAAGCGCATCATCGGTCAGGATCACGCGCTGAAGATGATCGCCAAGCGCATCCAGACCTCCCGCGCAGGCCTGGACAACCCGAACAAGCCGATCGGCGTGTTCATGCTCGCCGGCACCTCCGGCGTGGGCAAGACCGAGACCGCCCTGGCCCTGGCCGAGGCCATGTACGGCGGTGAACAGAACCTGATCACCATCAACATGAGCGAATTCCAGGAAGCCCATACCGTCTCGACCCTCAAGGGCGCGCCACCCGGCTACGTCGGCTACGGCGAAGGCGGCGTGCTGACCGAGGCCGTGCGCCGCCGCCCGTACAGTGTGGTGTTGCTGGACGAGGTGGAAAAAGCCCACCCCGACGTGCACGAGATTTTCTTCCAGGTATTCGACAAGGGCGTGATGGAAGACGGCGAAGGCCGCCAGATCGACTTCCGCAATACCCTGATCCTGCTCACCACCAACGCCGGCACCGAGCTGATCGCCAACACCTGCAAGGACCCGCAGGCCCTGCCCGACCCCGAGGCCGTGGCCACCTCGCTGCGCAAGCCGCTGCTGGAGATCTTCCCGCCGGCGCTGCTCGGCCGCCTGGTGACCATCCCCTACTACCCGCTCAGCGACACCATGCTCAAGGCCATCACCCGCCTGCAGCTGGAGCGCATTCGCAAGCGCGTGGAAGGTACCCACAAGGTCGGCTTCGCCTACGACGACGAGGTGGTCGAGCTGATTGTCTCGCGCTGCACCGAGACCGAAAGCGGTGGCCGCATGATCGACGCCATCCTCACCAACGGCCTGCTGCCGGACATGAGCCGCGAGTTCCTCACGCGCCTGCTCGAAGGCAAGCCGCTGGCCAGCGTCAGCATCAGCCGTCGCGACAACGACTTGCACTATGACTTCGGCGCCGCCGACTGACAGGACCGACCATGCTGTTCAAGCAGTTCACGCGCCTGGCGCAGATCAACAGCCCCCTGGGGCCGGACAAGCTGATCCTTGCCGAGATGGGCGGCAGCGAGGAGCTTGGCCGCCTGTTCGACTATGAGCTGCAGCTGACCAGCGACGACCCCGCCATCGACCTCAACCAGCTGCTGGGCAAACCGATGAGCCTGAGCGTGCAGCAGAGCGTCGGCACATCGCGGCACTTCCACGGCATCGTCGCCCGCTGCAGCCAGTCGGTGGACCAGGGCCAGTTCGCCAGCTACCGCGTCACCCTGCGCCCCTGGCTGTGGTTGCTGACGCGCACCAGCGACTGCCGGATCTTCCAGCACCTGAGCGCGCCGCAGATCATCAAGCAGGTGTTTCGCGACCTGGGCTTCTCGGATTTCGAGGACCTGCTCAGCCGCAACTACCGCGAGCGCGAGTACTGCGTGCAGTACCGCGAGACCAGCTTCGACTTCGTCAGCCGCCTGATGGAAGAAGAAGGCATCTACTACTTCTTCCGCCACGAGCAGGAGCGCCACGTGCTGGTGCTCGCCGACGCCTATGGCGCGCACCAGAAGGCCCCCGGCTACGAGACCGTGCCCTACTACCCGCCGGACGGCCAGCACCGCGAGCGCGACCATATCAACGACTGGCACCTGGCCCAGGAAGTCCAGCCGGGCTCGCTGGAGCTCAACGACTACGACTTCCAGCGCCCCAGCGCGCGCATCGACGTGCGTTCGGCGATGCCCCGGCCGCACCAGGCCGGCGACTACCCGCTGTACGACTACCCCGGTGCCTATGAACAGACCCAGGATGGCGAGCACTACGCCCGCACCCGCCTGGAATCGCTGCAAAGCCTGCACGAGCGCGTCGAGCTGCGTGGCAACGCCCGGGGCCTGGGCAGCGGCCATCTTTTCAGCCTGAGCAACTTCAGCCGCCAGGACCAGAACCGCGAGTACCTGATCGTCGCCGCCCGCTACTACGTGCACCAGGAACGCCTGGAAAGCGGTGGCGGCAGCGGCGCGGCGCAGTTCGAGAGCAACCTGAGCTGCATCGACGCGCAGCAGAGTTACCGCCCGGTGAGCAGTTCGCTGCGCCCGATCGTCAAGGGGCCGCAGACCGCCGTGGTGGTCGGCCCGGCTGGCGAGGAGATCTGGACCGACCAGTACGGCCGGGTCAAGGTGCACTTCCACTGGGACCGCCACGACCAGTCCAACGAGAACAGCTCGTGCTGGATCCGCGTGTCCCAGGCCACGGCCGGTAAGAACTGGGGTTCGATCCAGGTGCCGCGCATCGGCCAGGAGGTGATCGTCAGCTTCCTCGAAGGCGACCCCGACCGGCCGATCATCACCGGGCGGGTGTACAACGCCGAACAGACCGTGCCCTACGACCTGCCCGGCGGCGCCACCCAAAGCGGCATGAAGAGCCGTTCGAGCAAGGGCGGCAGCCCGGCCAACTTCAATGAAATCCGCATGGAAGACAAGAAGGGCGCCGAGCAGTTGTACATGCATGCCGAACGCAACATGGACACCGTGGTCGAGCAGAGCGAGACGCTGTCGGTGGGCATCAACCGCACCCAGACCGTCGGCATGCTCGAGACCATCACCATCGGCCAGGACCGCATCCGCGCCGTGCGCCGCGACGACATGCTGCTGGTCGGCGCGAGCAAGACCGACAGTGTCAGCACCAGCTACCTGATCGAAGTCGGCGAGAACCTGCGCCTGGTCTGCGGCAAGAGCGTGATCGAGCTCAACGCCAGCGGGCAGATCAACATCAGCTGCGAGCAGTTCAGCTTCCACGCCAACGCCGACGCCGAGATCAACACTGGCGGCACCCTTGACCTGAACGTGGGCAGCGGCGCGCAGACCGGCCCGAACAACCAGGGCGTTAAAACGGCCATCGACGGTGCGGTGAAGGCCCTCTTCCCCGGTACCGGCAAGTAACGAGACCAAACCATGAGCTACCGCCTCAACGAATTCCGCTTCGCCCTGCCCGATGCGCAGGTACGCGACACCAGCATCAACATCCTGCGCTTCGAAGCCCTGGGCACCTCGCTGATCGTCAGCCGCAGCCTGCTCGAAGAGGGCGAGACGCTGCAGAGCAACTTTGACGGCCAGTTGCAGCGCCTGCAGCAACAGGTCAAGGACCTGCAGTTCCAGCCGGCCCGCGCCACCCAGGTGGGCGCGGCGCAGCCGATCGAGGCGATCGAGCTGAGCAGCCAGTTCAGCAAGGGCCAGGAAAAGGTCTACCAGTACCAGCTGGCGCTGGTGATACCGGGCACGCGCAAGATGTTCGCCCTGAGCTATGTCAAACCCACCCCCCTGGGCGAGACCGAGGCGACGCACTGGGCGGCGCTCAAGCAGTCCCTCGATTTCGACAACCTGGGCTGACACCGCACCATGTCCGACGCACTCTGGGCCGCCCGCGAAGGCGATGCGCTGCTGCACACCTCGGTGATGGCCGACATCATCGGCGGCGTGCTGGAAGTGGCCGCCAACGTCGCCATCGGCGCCCTGGCCACCGCTGCGGTGGGTGCGGCACTGGGCATTACCGTGGTCACCGGCGGCCTGGGCTGCTTTGTGCTTGGCGCGGTGGTGGGCCTGGTGGTCGGCGTGGTCATGGCCAAGACCGGCGCCGACACCGGGCTCAGTCGATTATGCGAAGGCATCGGCAACGCCCTGTTCCCGCCGACCGTGCAAGCCACCATCGCCAGTGGCTCGCCCAACACCAAGACCAACGGCAAGCGCGCCGCGCGCGCGGCCGGCGTGGTCACCGCGCCCTCGGCCCCGGCCAGTGGCGAGGGCGGTGACGCGCAGGCCGAGGAGCAGGAAGAGACCTTCCTTGACATGGCCAAGGGCTTCTTCTCACAGATGTGGCGGCCGACCGTCGCCAGCCCATCGGCCAACACCCAGGAAGCTCCCGACGACAAGGTGCTGTGCACCAAGCACCCGCCGATGCCGCCGCAGTACCTGGCCGAGGGTTCGAGCAAGGTGCTGATCAACGGCCACCCGGCCTGCCGCAGCGGCGACCGTAGCACCTGCGAGGCGGTGATCGTCGATGGCGGGCTGGTGTCGGACAACGTGCGCATCGGCGGCGGGCCGATCGTGGTGCGCGAGATCCGCAGCGGCAAGACGCCGGGGATCGGCCTGGCTATTACGGCGTTGATGATGTTGCGAGGGCGGGGGGGGAAGTTTTACAGCAAGTTTGGGTGCATGTTGATCGGGGGCGTCACCAGCTTGGTGACCAGCCAAGTCACCAGTGCCCTCACTTCGGCCATCGCCGGCTCACCCAACCCGGTGCATGCGCCTACTGGTGCGAAGATCCTCAATGGTGAGGCCGAGTTGGATTTCGAGCTGCCGGCACTGATCCCACTGGACTGGCAGCGCTACTACAACAGCCATGGGGAGCGTGAGGCAGGACTGCTCGGCAGCGGCTGGAGCGTACCTTACGAGGTCCATATCGACGTCATACCCCATGCCGATGGCGGTGAAAGCCTGGTCTTCAACGATGAGCAGGCCCGAGCAATCGACATGGGGCATCTCCCGCTGGGAGATGCGCTTTATAGCACCGGCGAAGGCCTGAGCGTGCGCCGAGCACTCAACGGTGAGGTACTGATCGAAGATCGTGATGGCCGCTATCGTCTATTTGAGCAGGTGCCCGGCAACCCAGCCAGATTGCGCTTGAGCCAGATCGGCGACCGCAACGACAATCGTGTCTACCTGGACTATGACGACCGCGGGCGCCTGCGCGGCCTGCGGGATACCTTCGGCCTGGTCGAGGTGGAACTGCACTACAGCCCGCAATGGCCTCAACGTGTCAGCCATGTGCAACGCCGCTTCGCCGATACCAGCACCGAACAACTGGTCAGTTACAACTACGACGACAGAGGAAACCTCACCGAGGTGCGAGACGCCCAGGGCCAGGTGAAACGACGCTTCGCCTATGACCAGGGCCAGAGGATGATCGAGCACCAACTACCAACCGGCCTGCGCTGCCATTACGAGTGGGTGCTGACCGAAGATGGCTGGCGCGTGGCTCGGCACTGGACCGACGAGGGTGACGAGTACCTTTTTGAGTACGATGTAGCCGCAGGTGTGACCCGTATCACCGATGGGCTTCAACGCCAGAGCATCCGCATTTGGAACAACCAATACCAGGTCACCGCCTACACTGATGCCCTTGGCCGGACCTGGCGCTTCGACTGGAACGACGAGCGCCAACTGCTGGCCGCCAGCGACCCGGACGGTGGGCTGTGGACGTTCGACTACGACACGTCTGGCAACCTCGCACAGACTATCGACCCTCTTGGTCGCAGTGAGTCGACACACTGGATGGAGCACTGGGCACTACCCCGCGCCTGGACCGACGCCGCCGGCAACTGCTGGCAATACGGCTACGATCAGCGTGGTAATTGTGTCCGGGAAACTGATCCGCTAGGCCTGGTAACCCGTTATCGCCATGACGGACACGGACGCACGGTCGAAATCGTCGACGCCATGGGTAAAGCCAGACAACTGCAATGGAACGACCTGGGCCTGATCAGTGCATTTACCGATTGCTCCGGCTACACCACGCGCCTCGTCTATGACCGCCATGGCTACCTGGCCACGGTGGTCGACGCACAAGGGGAACGCACCGACTATCGCCATGATGCACAGGGACGACTGCTGGAGGTCCGCACGCCAGATGGTCGCAGCGAGCACTACCGGTACAATACCGCCAGCCTGCTGGTGCGACGTGAGGACCCCACCGGCCATGGCTATGAGTTTCACTACGACGTTTGCGGCCGACTGCAACGGCAGGTTGATCCCCTGGGGCGGACCGTCGCGTACCGCTACGACACTTATGGTCGTCTGCTCAGCCTGGCCAACGAGAACGGCGAAAGCTATCGATTTACCTGGGACCCCGCCGACCGGTTGGTTGAGCAGCGTGATCTAGATGGCAGCGCCCGACGCTACCATTACGACCGCCTCGACTGTCTGCAGCGCCTTGATTACATGCCTGCGCCCCATGGCTTGGGACTGGCACTGGTACCCGGCACGCCGATGGCGCCGATCAGCCACGTCTTCGAGCGCGATGCCGGTGGTCGCCTCCTGGCCAAGGTGACCGACGACGGACGTACCGAGCACCAATACGATGCACTCGACCAACTGCTCATGGTCCGCTTCACCGACAACCAGGGCGATAGCCAACAGCTTGGCTTTGCCTACGATGCCCTGGGTCGACTGATCGAGGAGCACGGTACATCGGGTGTTTTACGCCATCACTACGATGAACTGGGCAATCGCATCCGCACCCAGTTACCGGACGGCCGCGAGCTGAACCAGCTTTACTACGGCAGTGGCTATCTGCATCAGGTGAATCTCGATGGCAAGGTGATCTGCGACTTCGAGCGTGACCGCCTGCACCGCGAAGTCCTGCGCACCCAGGGCAACCTCGATACCCACAGCGAGTACGACCGATCCGGCCGCTTGCGTTCGCGTCGAAGTCGACCGCGTGGAATGCCCAGGCAGCTGCCAGCCCCCCTGCAGCAGCACTTCGAATACGACCTGGCGGACAACCTCACAACGCGCTTACGGCAGAGCCCTGGCGAGCAGCACGCACAGCATCTGCGCCACGATGCCAGTGAACGCATCATCGCCAGCCAGCCAACCGGTATGCAGCCGGGCGAAACCTTCACCTATGATGCGGCAGCCAACCTGCTCGATGGCCCACAAGGTGGCTGGGTCCGCCACAATCGCGTGCTGACTTACCAGGACAAGCGTTACCGCTATGACGCTTTTGGCCGACTCATCGAGAAGCGTAGCGCGCGGCGCGGTGTGCAGCGCTTGCGTTACGATGCCGAGCACCGTCTGATCGAAGTGCGCTCCCAGCACAGCGGACGCGAGCGCGTGGTGCGCATGCAGTACGACCCCCTTGGCAGACGCATCGCCAAGAGCGAATACGATGATACGGGGCAGTGCCTCGGCCTCACCCGGTTCGACTGGGACGGCTACCGCTTGCTCGAAGAGCGTCGCCATGGGCAACGCTGCCTCTACCTGTATGAAGACGACAGCCATGAGCCCCTGGCCCGTGTCGACGGCCTGGGCGAGTACCAGCAGATACATCACTACCACAACGACCTCAATGGCCTGGCGGAGCAACTGAGTGATGAAGCTGGCAACATCGTTTGGCAGGCCCGCTATCAGGTCTGGGGTAATACGGTGCAGGAACTGCGCGAGCCGGCACTCGTCGAGCAACAAAACCTGAGGTTCCAGGGCCAGTACCTTGATAGGGAAACCGGCCTGCACTACAACTTGTTCCGCTTCTACGATCCGGATGTGGGTCGGTTTACCCAGCCGGATCCGATCGGCCTGGCGGGCGGGCTGAACTTGTACCAATACGCCCCGACACCCGCCACCTGGATCGACCCACTAGGGCTGGAAGTCTGCCGGTTGAGTAGCGCAGACAAGAAGAAGATGGGGCGCGCGCCCAAAAACATGAAAAACCCGCACCGGCACCACATCGTTCGGGAAAACGCGCCACGCAACTGGAAACAGCAGAACCGTGACTACATCCTCAATGCGCAGGCGATCATGGCCAAGCATAAAATCGACCTGAACACCGATTTACGCAATTTCACCTGGGCGCGCAATGGCGGCAAAACCCACACTGTCGCGTCGGCCCAGAAAGTCTTCGAGCGTCTGCAGAAAGCCGATGCCAAAGGATTGAAAGCGGTGGAGCGCGAATTAAAACGCATGGGACTGGCCTTCAAACGGGGAACTTTCATCTGATGATCGACTGGCAACAACTCTACGAAAAGCATGAGACCAAGCTCGACCGCCTCTATGACGATGTAGAAGAGGGCAAGCTGGAGCGGCTACGTGCGTTCGCACAAAAATACCCCGAGCTGCTGGTGCTGCCCCGCTATGGCGAGGCCGACGAGGAAGGGCTGCTGCATATGGCCGCCCGGGCCGGACAGACTGCGAACTGTGGCCTGCTCCTGGAGCTGGGCCTGGCGCCTAACCAGCCGTATGTAGACGAGGGCCATGCCAGTGCACTCGAACTGGCAGCCAGTGAAGGGCACCTTGAAACCTGCGTTTGCCTGCTCGATGCCGGTGCCTGGGTCGATGGCCTGCCACTCAGCGTCTGCCCACCGCTATACGCAGCGGCCCAATCGGGCCACAACGAGGTCGTCGCACTGCTGCTGACTCGAGGCGCACAGGTCAATCGCCTGCACCGACGCGCCAATGACAGCGCACTGGACGCTGCGCGTGAATGGGGGCATCAGCGCACGGTCGATCTGCTGCTCGAACACGGCGCACGCAGCATCAACGATGTCGAGGGTGCCGATGCCGAAGGCGCCGGACAGGCCATTGTCACCTTCGTGCACAATACTGCTGGGTGGGTCCTGCCCACCGAGTTCTGCCCCCCCAGTGAAGACCCTCGCAGCACGCTGCATGTCAGCCTGATCGATAGCAAGACTGACTACAAGCTGTTGTTCACCAGCGGCCTGTACCAGGTTGCCCCGATGACCGAGTTGTTCCTCTGCCTGCCAGGTGACTGGGCACTGCCCCAGGCCGGATTGCCGGTGCCAGACGCCTGGTGTTTTCCAGTACGAATGCTGGCACGCCTCGCCGCCACAACCTTCGAGCACGGCCCGGTGGCCGAGGGCATGCTGTTCCAGCGTGACGATCCACAATTTGCCGACCTGCGCTGGCCTTGCGCGGTGGATGCGCTGTTGGCGGTGGACAAGCCCTGGAACAAGCATGGTGATGACGTGCGGATTCCCGAAAGTGACAAGGTCACCCTGCTGACCCTGGCACCGGTGAAGTTCACCGGCAAGGGTGCTCCGACCGCCAAGGCCCTGGCCGCGCTCATCGAACGTAAACGCAAGGCGAGCTGGAAGGCCTTGGCGCTGGAGGGGCCGACTGAAGCCCCTGTGTAGGGGTATGGATACCTGTATGCCGAGGGACCGGCAGGTACGGCGCGGTAGCCGGTGTCCGCGCCAGGCGCATCCGCGTCGAGTAACAGTCTTTTACCGAAACCCCAGGTTTTCCCTGCGCAACCTTTGCCTATCCTAGGCCGGGTCATCCCGCCTGCGATGGACCCATGAAAGACTCGCTCCCCAGCCGCTATGCCTGCCTGTTCCTGTGTCTGGTCTTCACGATTGCCAGTGCCCCTTTGCTGCTTGCCCACACCTGGCTCTGGCCCTTTACCGTCACCAGCGCCCTGCTCAGCCTGGTCGGCCTCAACGACCTGCGCCAACGCCACCACGCCGTGCGCCGCAACTACCCGATCCTGGGCAATATCCGCTACCTGATCGAGACCATCCGCCCGGAGATCCGCCAGTACCTGATCGAGGGCGACGACGACAAGCTGCCGTTCTCCCGCGCCCAGCGTTCGCTGGTGTACGCCAGGGCCAAGAACGAAAGTGCCGAGAAAGCCTTCGGCACGCTCAATGATGCCTACAAACCGGGCTTCGAGTTCATCAGCCACTCGATGCTGCCGGTGCCGATGCCCGACCCTGCGTCGTTCCGCATCCGCATCGGCGGCCCGCAGTGCCGCCAACCGTACTCGGCGTCGATCTTCAATATCTCGGCCATGAGCTTCGGCGCCCTCAGCGCCAACGCCATCGCCGCGCTGAACAAGGGCGCGCGCCTTGGTCGCTTCGCCCATGACACTGGCGAGGGCAGCATCAGTCCCTACCACCGCGAACACGGCGGCGACCTGATCTGGGAAATCGGCAGCGGCTACTTCGGCTGCCGCACCGAGGACGGCCAGTTCGACCCCGAGCGCTTCGCCGAGCAGGCCCGTGCCGCCCAGGTGAAGATGATCGAGATCAAGCTCAGCCAGGGCGCCAAGCCGGGCCATGGCGGGATCCTACCGGCGCACAAGGTCAGCGCCGAGATCGCCGCCACCCGAGGCGTGCGCGAGGGCGAGGACTGCATCTCGCCGGCCGCCCACAGTGTTTTCGCCACGCCGCGGGAACTGCTGCAGTTCGTCGCCCGGCTGCGCGAGCTGTCTGGCGGCAAGCCGGTGGGCTTCAAGTTCTGCCTGGGCCACCCGTGGGAGTTCATGGGCATCGCCAAGGCCATGCTGGCCACCGGCATCACCCCGGACTTCATCGTCGTCGACGGCAAGGAAGGCGGCACCGGCGCGGCGCCCCGGGAGTTCTCCGACAACATGGGCGTGCCGCTGCGTGAGGGCCTGATGTTCGTGCACAACACCTTGGTGGGGCTGAACCTGCGCGAGCGCATCCGCATCGGCGCGGCGGGCAAGCTGGTCAGCGCCTTCGACATAGCCTGCGTGCTGGCCATCGGCGCGGACTGGGTCAACTCGGCCCGGGGCTTCATGTTCGCCATCGGCTGCATCCAGTCGCAAAGCTGCCACACCAACAAGTGCCCGACCGGCGTGGCGACCCAGGATGCGTTGCGCCAGCGCGCGCTAGTGGTGCCGGAGAAGGCCGAGCGGGTCGCCAGCTTCCACCGCAATACCCTGCACGCCTTGGCCGAGATGCTTGCCGCTGCCGGCCTGGACCATCCTTCTGAACTCAAGCCCAAGCACCTGGCGCGGCGTATCAGCGCCAGCGAGATCAGCCTGTTCTCGCAGCTGCACACCTTCCTCAAGCCGGGCGAGCTGCTCAGCGGTGCGATCGACAGCGAGTTCTATGCACGGATGTGGCGGATGGCGCGCAGTGACAGCTTTGCGCCGGAGACGGGGGAGATCGAGGTGGCGGCGTCGGTTAACGTGCGCCGGAAAGAAACAGCCCCGGCATAGGCCGGGGCTGCGGGTGACGCGGGATCAGGATCAGAAGATGCTGATCGGGTACTCGACGAATACGCGGACTTCGTTGCCGTCGTCGTTGTAACCGTTCTGCTGGACAGCATTGTTGGTCCGCAGGAAGGAGCTACGCAGTTTGACGGACAGGTCCTTGGCCGGGCCTTCCTGAACCACGTAACGGATCTGGTTGAAGATCTCGCGCTCTTTACCTTCACCGAAGCCTTGTGGGGCGCCGACTTTACGGGTGTTGATGTTGTCACCCACTACATAGGCAAACTTGTAGGTCAGCCCCGGCACGCCGAAGGCACCGAAGTCCAGGCCGTAGCCCAGCTGCCAGGAGCGCTCGTCTTCTGCGTTGAAGTCGGACCAGTAGGAGTTGGCGAGGTAGATGGTCGAGCCACCGTCACCCACGCCACCATCGTTCTGGTACCAGCCGTAGTTGTAGCCGGTGCTGCCGGTGCTGCGCTGGTGCGCCAGGGTGAACGAGTGCGGGCCGTAAGCGTAGGTGGCGGCCAGGCTCCAGATGGTGTTGGAGTCGCCGTTGAGCTTGGCGGCACGCACGTACTTGTTGTCGATGTCCGACTTGTAGCCGTTGAAGTCCAGGGTCAGGGACTGGTCGCTGGCAATCGGGAAGACGTAGTTCAAGCCCAGGTAGTGCTTCTTCATCACGTCTTCGTTGTCGGCGGTGTACAGCGACGCGGTGAAGTTGTCGGTGAACTTGTAGCTGCCGCCGAGCACGTTGATCGACTTCAGGCCGCCGCCATCGCGACGCTCGGCGCTCTTGCGCGCTTCCTGGGTGAAGCGGCCGGCGTTGATTTCCAGGCCCTTGATCTCCTTGGAGGTGATCATGGTGCCGGTGAAGCTTTCTGGCAGCAGGCGACCGTCGTCGTACTGCAGGACCGGCAGGGCCGGCATCTGGTCACCGTATTTGAGTACGGTGTTCGAAACACGGAACTTCACCGCAGCGCCACCACGGGCCAGGTTGTGCGGAGCGTTGGTCTTTTCACCATCGAAAGTGGGATCGGAACGCTTGAAGAAGTCGACACCGCCACCCTGGTTACGGCCCTTGCCGCCATCGAGGCGCAGGGCGTACAGGCCGAAGGCGTCGACACCTACACCGACGGTGCCTTGGGTGAAACCGGAGGAGAAGTTGGCGATGACACCCTGGCCCCACTGAGACTGGTCGTTGGTGTGATGCTTCTTGTCACGGTTGATGAAGGCGTTGCGCAGAAGGACGTTGGCGTGGCTGTCCTCGATGAAGCCCTTGCTCTCGGCCTGGTCATTGGCCTGTGCCTGGGTCGCGGCGATCATCGCCAGGGCGACCAGGCTGATCCTGGTTTTCAACATGTTATTTTCCTTATTTCGTATTCAAAAACGCTCTGCATCAGAACGCCAGGAACCAACGCCCCTTCGTAGGTTCGACGCTATGCGGATCCAAGCCGAAGGCCCGCCAATGGTCTGCAACGGGCCTTGCAGCCGCATGGCCAGAGAATGGCCAGCAGGCGTAGAGCCCGAATCCTAGCCCTGCCTGCTTATACATGTCAAAAAAACGTGAAATGCAGGTTGATATAACCAAAAACAAGGTCAGCACTGGTGCATTTACATGCATATCTGTCGTGGGTCAGCGCAAATTTGTCTCTTTTGTGGAAAGCAGTCGAAATCCATAAAACCGTCATACGGCCATGTTCCCGCAGTCCTTCCGAAAGCCTTGAACTGCCCTGTTCTTCCCACTGCGCGGTCACGCGCAGAGCAACGTTGCACTCACCGCCGCTTCCACAAGCCATTCCGAAGCGCATCCTTGTGAATGCCAATACACTTCAAATCAATTCAAACAAATAGCAACATCTTGAAACATATGTAAAGGCAACCCTTTACAAATGTCGATGCAACAGCAAATAGCAAGCATTACCATTCGCGCCCAATTTCTCACTCCTCCCTTGGACGCCTTCGATGCCTGCCCCCTGCCGCCTCTCACCCTTGACTCTGGGCCTGTCGCTGCTGTTCAGCACCGGCCTGGCCAGTGCCGCCACCACCACACTGCCGGAAACCTCGGTGACCGCCGACAGCACCCGCGAAGAGGACAACCCGCGAGTCAAGGACGTGACCACCGCGACCCGCACCTCGACCCCCGCGCGCTACGTGCCACAGGCCATCGATTCGGTGAAGACCCGCAACGTGCTGGACTACGGCAGCAGCAACCTGGGCAAGGCGCTGGAAGGCATCCCCAACGTCAGCAGTGGCGCCGACACCCGCTTCGACAGCCTGCGTATCCGCGGCTTCGACGCCAGCAACGACTTCTACCTGGACGGAGTCCGCGACGACAGCCAGTACACCCGCGACCTGCACAACATCGAGCGGGTCGAGGTACTCAAGGGGCCAGCGGCAGTGCTTTATGGCCGTGGCAGCCAGGGCGGCATCGTCAACCGGGTGAGCAAGGCGCCGGAGCACGGCCGCCGCTCGAGCATCGAGGCTCAAGGTGGCAGCCAGGACCTGCGCAGCCTATATGCCGACCTCAGCGCCGACCCCAGCGACACCCTCAGCCTGCGCCTGAACCTGGGCAACGAGGACAAGAACAGCTTCCGCGACGGCATTGACGGCAACCACCGCCAACTGTTCGCCCCGTCCATGAGCTGGCAGATCACCCCCGAGCTGAACTGGCTGGTGCAGTATGAGTACAGCCGTTACGACCGCACGCCCGACCGTGGCATCCCCGGCAACCCGCTCACCGGGCGCCCGGCCGATGTCAGCCGCAAGACCACCTACGGCGACACCCAGCGCGACTACATCAACGACCGCGCCGAGTCGCTGCGTTCGCGCCTGAACTACGAGCTGAATGACCAGTGGCAACTGCGCCACACCTTCAGCCTGTTCACCCTGGAGAGCGACTTCGACAATACCTACCTGACCGCCTACCGCCCCGCTACCGGACTGGTGGACCGCCAGCGCTGGCAGCAGGACCTGAGCACCCGCAATCTCTACAACACCGTCGAACTCGAAGGTCATGTAGAAACCTTCGGTCTGGAGCACACGCTGCTGGTGGGTCTGGAAATGGGCGAACAGCGTCGCAACTCGCTGCTGAGCCAAGGCGTGGGCGTGCCCTCGGTACCGCTGCAGGGGGCCACGGCCAGCCAGCAGCACAACGGCACGATGCGGGTGTCCAGCAACAACCACACCGACGTCGAGAGCCGAGGGATCTACCTGCAGGACCAGATCCGCCTCAACGACCAGTGGCAGCTGCTGGCCGGCGGGCGCTTCGACCAGTTCGAGGTGGACACCACCAACAAACTGCGCAACATCTCGGAAAAGCAGAAGGACAACAGTTTCAGTCCGCGTATCGGCGTGGTGTACACCCCCTGGCAGGATCACTCCTTCTATGCCTCCTGGAGCAAGACCTACTCTCCGGTCGGTGGCGGCCTGATAGGCATCACCCCTGGCGCGGCCGGCAACGCCAACCAGACCGACCCGGAACAGACCCGGCAGAAGGAGATCGGGGTCAAGAGCGAATGGTTCGACGAACGCCTGAGCACCACCCTGGCGATCTACGAACTGGAACTGTACAACCGCCGTACCCGCGACCCGATCAACCCGGAACTGATCCAGCTCAGCGGCCTGCAGCGTTCACGCGGCATCGAGCTAACCGCCACCGGCAACGTGGTGGGCAACTGGTATGTGCGCGGCGGCATCGGCCTGCAGGACGCGACCATCGTCAAGGACAACAACGGCCAGCAGGGCAACCGCATCAACGACGTGGCCAAGCGTAACGCCAGCCTGTTCGTGACCTGGAAGCCGGAGCTGGGCTGGTACGCCGAAACCGGCCTGACCCTGGTCGGCGACCGCTACGCCGACAACCAGAACACCGTGATCCTGCCGGGCTACGGCCGCTGGGACGCGCTGGCCGGTTATCGCACCCACGACTGGGATGTACGCGCGGCGTTGAGCAACATCACCGACAAGACCTACTACAGCTCGGCCACCAGTGCGGCGCAGATCCAAGTGGGCGATCCGCGCAGCCTGGTGGTGACCGGAACCTATAGCTTCTGAGTTGTGACAGCAGCGAGCATCAAGGACGGGCCGCCCAAACGAAAACGCCACCGCAATTGCGGTGGCGTTTTTTTCTGCGACGGGTTCCTTCCCGGTCAATGCCAGACAGCCAGCAGAGCTTCGAGCTCTTCCTCGCTGATCAGGCCTTGGGGGTATCGCCCATCCAGCAGGCGTCGTGGGTCGGTCGTCCTGACCCGATCGTCTCCATGACGTTTCAACCACTGAGCCAGGATTCTGAGCGATTGGTGACTGGCCGCCGTTGAGGGCAAAGCCGACTCACTTGCTGCGTTCATTTCCTCACGTACTCCCTGGGCCGAGTGAGCGGCTAAGTTACTTCAGGCACGTTACAGAACGGCGTAGGCCGATTCCCCTGAAGTACGAGGAAAAATCAATACAATTGCTGTGCCATTCCAAGTGTCCGACTATCGCCAGCAAAAAAAAGCCCGTCTTGCGACGGGCTTTTCTCTCAGTGGCCGATCAGCGTTTGACCGGTGCCGGCTGCTGCTGGGTCAGGCAGTGAATGTTGCCACCGCCAAGCAGCAGTTCACGCCCTGGGATCATCACCACTTCGTGGTCCGGGAAAACCTTGGCCAGGATCGCTCTGGCCTGGGCATCAGCCGGGTCGTCGAAACTCGGGGCGATGATGCCCCCGTTGACGATCAGGAAGTTCACGTAGGAACCGGCCAGGCGTACCGAAGGGTCGCGCTCCTGGCTGCCCGCCACGTGATCGACGCCGTCGCATTCTGCCTGGGTGGCATACAGCGGCCCCGGGATCGGCATTTTGTGCACCACGAACTCGCGCCCTTTGGCATCGCGGGTGTTTTTCAACACCTCGTAGGCGGCGTGGCAGCGTGCATAGTTGGGGTCATTGGAATCATCGGTCCAGGCCAGTAACACTTCGCCTGGGCTGACGTAACAGCAGAAGTTGTCGACGTGGCCATCGGTCTCGTCGTTGTACAGGCCGTCCGGCAGCCAGACGATGGTCTCGACCGCCAGGTGCTCGCGCAGGATCTCCTCGATCTGTTCGCGGTCCAGGTGCGGGTTGCGGTTGCGGTTGAGCAGGCATTCTTCGGTGGTGATCAGGGTGCCTTCGCCATCGACGTGGATCGAACCGCCTTCGAGCACGAAGCCTTCGGTGTGGTAACGCTGCACGCGCTCCATCTCCATGACCTTGGCGGCCAGCTCCTCGTCACGGTTCCAGGGCGCGTACAGGCCGCCGTCGAAACCGCCCCAGGCGTTGAAGCCCCAGTCCACGCCGCGTACCTCGCCGTGGTCGTTGATGACGAAGGTCGGGCCGGTGTCACGCACCCAGGCGTCGTCGTTGCTGATCTCGACCACGCGGATGTTGGGCAGGTCGAGCTGGCGACGGGCGTTCTCGTACTGCCCGGCGGACACCGCCACGGTGACCGGCTCGAAGCGGGCGATGGCCTTGGCCAGGGTCACGTGCGCGGCCTGCGCCGGCTTGCCGCCCAGGCGCCAGTTGTCCGGACGCTCCGGCCAGACCATCCACACCTGGGTCTGCGGGGCCCACTCGGCGGGCATGTGGAAACCGTCGGCGCGGGGGGTCGAGTTGAGGGTCTTCATGGGTAACCTCTGCGAAGGCCCGGGGCCAGGGGCGCCAGGTCGGTGATCGAAAAAGATGCAGGCCCGCCAATATAGGCAGCGTAATGATCCGTCGATAATACAACCGATAAATATCGACATTAAATAGATAATCATAAAATATTTAGGCATAAAAAAGCCTGACAAACCGATAACAATCGATTTACCAGGCCTGCATGCCTTGAATCAGAGCCCTTCGTCGAGGACCCGCTCCACGCTGTCGACGAAGTAGTCCACGCTGGCCCGCGTGGTGCACATCGGTGGCTTGATCTTGAGGATGTTCAGGTAGTCGCCGGTCGGCTGCATGAAGATCCCCAGATCGCGCAGGCGATCACACAGGATCATGGTCTCCTCGGTCGCGGGTTCCAGCGTCTGGCGATCACGCACCAACTCCAGCCCCAGGTAGAACCCAGAACCATGGGCGGCGCCAGCAAGCGGATATTTATCGACCAATGCCTGCAGCCGAGCCTTGAAGTAACGGCCCACGTCTCGGGCGTTGTCCCACAACCCTTCGTCGCGCATCACCTCCAGCACCGCCATGCCGATGCGGCAACTGACCGGGCTGCCACCGGCCGACGAGAAGAAGTAGCCCTCGGCCTCCAGCGCCTCGGCGATCTCGCGCCGGGTGATCACCGCGCCCAGCGGCTGGCCGTTGCCCATGCCCTTGGCCATGGTGATGATGTCCGGCACCACGCCCTGCTCCTCGAAGCCCCAGAAGTACTCGCCCAGGCGCCCGTAACCGACCTGCACCTCGTCGGCGATGCACACCCCGCCGCGTTGGCGCACCTTGGCGTAGGCCTCGCGCAGGTAGCCCGGCGGCAACGAGATGCCCCCAGCGTTTCCGTACACCGGTTCGCAGATCATCCCGGCCAACTGGCGACCACGGGCGTCGAGGTCGGCCAGCTTGGCATCGACATCGCGCAGGTAGTCGGCGGCGCTGTCAGCGCCCCGGTAGCGACCGCGGAAGGTGTTCGGCGCCTCCACCGGATGCACCCAGTCTGGCCGGGTCTCCAGGGCCTGGGGGTTGTCGGCGATGGAGGTGGAGATCGCGTCAGTGGCCACCGACCAGCCGTGATAGGCCTCCAGCACGCTGAGCAGGTCGCGCCCGCCGCTGTAGGCCCAGGCCAGACGAATCGCCAGGTCATTGGCCTCGGTGCCGCTGTTGACCAGGAACACCCGGTCGAAGCCTTCCGGGGCCACTTCCAGCAGGCGTTCGGAGAATTCGGCGATGGCTGCGTAGTGAAAGCGCGAGTTGGTGTTGACCAGCGACCACTGGCGCGCCGACTCGGCGGCCATGCGCGGATGACCATGGCCAAGCACCGCGACGTTGTTGAGCATGTCCAGGTACGAGCGGCCCTGCATGTCGATGAGGTAGTTGCGCCAACCGCGCTCGATATGCGGAGGCTGGGCGTAGTAGTGCTTCTGCGAGCGTGCGAAGCTGGCATCGCGACGGGCCAGCAGGGCCCGTGCGTCGGCCAGCGGCTCGGCATCGCAGTCGAAGCCGAGCAGGGTGCGCGGTGACGGGCACAGGGCCAGCCAGGCGGCAGCGTGGGAGGGCGTGGCAAAGAATGGCGGACGGATATCGGTATCCACGCACAGCTGCACGCGAAGGTACCCACAGGTCGCGCCGATGGCCTGGCCCTTGCGCAACGCCTGGCCATCGGTCGGTGCCTCCTCCAGGCCATCGAGCCACAGACTCCAGTGCGCGGTGCGCAGGCAGCCACGGCCATCGCCGATGCATTGCCATACCCCAGCAGCGGGCGCCTGCAACGCGGTGCCGGGTAACAGGTTCAGCTCCACGCCCAAGGCGCAGGTAGCCGGTTCTTCAGGCCGGTCGATGTGGGTTTGCGACAGGCGGTACTGCCCATGCAGGCTGCACGCCGGCCCCGGCTGGGCAGCAAGCAGGCGCTGGTCAAAGCCGGGTTGCTCCCAGTTGCCCGCCTCGCAGTGGGGGCTGAGCACGCCCAAGTCGACCCGGGTCATCGCCTCGCCGTTCAGCGTCGGCAGCAACACGGCGCAATCGCCAAGATCGATGCTGGCCGGTTTGCGCCCAGCCGCCTGGAGGATCGCCGCCTCCATCAAAGCTGCGGGCACGGCGCAGGCCGTATCTAAGATCTCCCACTCATGGGCGATGTTGTCACGGGTGTACTGGTTGTCCGGATCGATGGCCAGTTGCTGTTCGCTGCTGAGCACCAGCACGGCTGCTCGGTTCAGCACCAGCGGCCAGAGGGCGCGCAACTCCGAGTCCTGCAGGGGATTCACGGCATGGTAGGCGCTGACCGCCGGCAGGATCCGCAGCGGGTCGCCCTCGGCGTGATGCAGCAAGGCCGCGCAGGTCACCGACAGATCAGCGATGCGCCAGGTACGCACCAGGTCACCGAAGTCGATGACACCCTGCACCTGCCACTGCCGCTCGGCATCGCGCGCCCAGACCACGTTGTCGTCGGTGATGTCCAGGTGCACGGCCTGGATCGGCAGCAGGTCGACCAACGGTTGCAGACGTGCGGCTGCCGACTGGGCGACCTGCTCCACCTGCGCCCGGCGCTGGGCATTCTGCAACACGGGCGACAAATGCGGGATCAGTACCTGGGCATGGCGCGGATCCCACTGCAAGGTGCGCTCGAGGCCTGGATGGTCGAAATCGGCTAGCGCCTCATCGACACGGGCGCAAAGCGTACCGAGCTCAGCCATCACCCGCGCTGGCAAATGGCCCAGGCGGGTCAGTGGCTGCCCGTCGATGTAATCGAGCAGGCGGGCCCGAAGCGGCTGGCCATCGACCTCGAGGTCCAGCAATAGCTCGCCGGTACTGGCTTTGCGCACTACCGGCACTGGCACGCCTTGCCCATGCAGGAACGCCAGCGCCGCATGCTGGGCTTGCAGTTCGACCGCCGCATAGCCGCCATGGCAGACCTTGAGCACGAAGCGGCCCTGGTCGCTGTCCACGCGAAAGTTGAGGTCCTGCTGGCTGCCCAGCACCTGCAACGTGCCCTGCAAGTCGTAGTGCGACCTCAGCAGGGCATGGGCCTGGGCCTCGCCAAGTGAAGGACTGGGCTGGCTCGAACGCTGGATCAGGGTGCTCAGGAGCATGAACGGGAAACCTCGTTTTTTTGTCGCTTATATCGCCACCACCGCTGCCGATAAGCAAGTGGCAGCCTTGCACAGACGACAGGCCGCCCTGCAACAAGACTTGCAACAGACGACGCCAGCCAACAAGCTAGGCATCTGCCACCACGTTTTCCGCACAGGCATCTGCACATGCGCATTCTCGTCACCGGCGGCGCCGGCTTCATCGGCTCGGCCCTGATCCGCCACCTGATTGACCATACCGAGCATGAAGTGCTCAATCTCGACAAGTTGACCTACGCGGGCAACCTGCAGTCCCTGCAGCGGATCGCCGACAACCCCCGCTATGAATTTGTCCAGGCTGATATCGCCGACCAGGTCAGTGTCAGCGCCTTGCTTGCCAGGTTCCAGCCACACGCCATCATGCACCTGGCCGCAGAGTCGCACGTCGACCGCTCCATCGATGGCCCGGCGGACTTCATTTACACCAATATCGTCGGCACCTACAGCCTGCTGGAGGCCGCTCGCGGTTACTGGAGCTCGCTTGAAAAGCCTGCCCGCGACACGTTCCGCTTCCACCACGTTTCCACCGACGAAGTGTTCGGCGACCTGCACGGCCCCGACGGACTGTTCGATGAAAACACCCCGTACGCCCCCAGCTCTCCCTACTCGGCCAGCAAGGCGGCAGCCGATCATCTGGTCCGCGCCTGGCAACGTACCTACGGCCTGCCGACGGTGATCAGCAACTGCTCCAACAATTACGGCCCGTATCACTTCCCAGAAAAGCTGATCCCGTTGATGATCCTCAACGCCCTGGCCGGCAAGCCGCTTGCGGTGTACGGCGATGGCCAGCAAGTCCGCGACTGGCTGTACGTCGAGGATCACGTCCGAGCCCTGCTCCGGATCGTTACCGCTGGAGAGGTCGGCCAGACCTACACCATCGGCGGCCACAACGAGCAGCGGAACATCGACGTGGTGCAGGCCGTGTGTGCGCTGCTGGAAGAGCTGGCCCCTGCGCACCCCGCCGGGGTGACCCGCTACACCGACCTGATCACCCACGTCCAGGACCGCCCGGGGCATGACCTGCGCTACGCTATCGATGCCGGCAGGATCGAGCGTGAGCTCGGTTGGGTACCGCAGGAAACCTTCGCCTCAGGCTTGCGCAAGACCGTGCAGTGGTACCTGAACAATCTCGACTGGTGCCGCCAGGTCCAGGACGGCAGCTATCAAGGACAGCGCCTGGGCAATTCGGACTTCAAGGACCTGATCGCATGACTAAAGGAATCGTCCTGGCCGGCGGCACGGGCACCCGCCTGCACCCCATCACCCTCGGTGTCTCCAAGCAGTTGCTGCCGATCTACGACAAACCGATGATCTACTACCCGATATCGGTGCTGATGCTCGCCGGCATCCGCGACATCCTGCTGATCTCCACGCCACAAGACCTGCCGCAGTACCGCCAGTTGTTCGGTGACGGCAGCCCGTTCGGCATTCACATAAGCTATGCCGAACAGCCGTCCCCCGACGGGCTGGCACAGGCGTTCCTGATCGGAGAGTCGTTCATCGGTGAAGATGCCGTCTGCCTGATTCTTGGCGACAATATCTTTCACGGCCAGAGCTTCAGCGAACAGTTGCAGCGTGCAGTGAAGCACACCTCGGGCGCCACCGTGTTCGGCTACTGGGTCAAGGACCCGGAGCGATTTGGCGTGATCGAGTTCGACGCCGATGGCCGGGCGTTGTCGATCGAGGAGAAGCCCCGGCAACCCAAGTCCAGCTTTGCCGTGACCGGCCTGTACTTCTACGACAACGATGTGGTGAACATCGCCAAGAGCATCCGCCCGTCAGCCCGCGGCGAACTGGAGATCACCGACATCAACAACGCCTACCTGGCACGCGGCGACCTGCGCGTAGAACGCTTCGGCCGTGGCTTCGCCTGGCTCGACACCGGCACGCACGACAGCCTGCTGGAAGCCTCGCAGTACGTGCAGACCCTCGAACATCGCCAGGGGCTGAAGGTGGCCTGCCTGGAAGAGATCGCCTTCCAGAACGGTTGGATCAGCCGTGAGCAACTGCTGGCCAAGGCCTGCGAACTGCAAAAGACCGGCTACGGCCAATACCTGAGCCAACTGGCCGAAGAACAGCCATGAATGTCATCTCCACCGCACTTCCCGACGTCCTGATCATCGAGCCCAAGGTGTTCGGTGACAGCCGAGGGTTCTTCTACGAAAGCTACAACGCCCGCGACTTCGCCCTGCGCACCGGCATCGATACGCCATTCGTCCAGGACAACCACTCTCGCTCCCTACACGGAGTGCTACGTGGGCTGCACTACCAGTTGCAAAATGCCCAGGGCAAACTGGTCCGCGTGCTGCAAGGCGATATCCTCGACGTGGCGGTGGACATCCGTCGCAGCTCGCCAACCCTGGGCCAGTGGGTGGCGGTGCGACTGTCCGCCACCAACCACCGCCAACTGTGGCTGCCACCCGGTTTCGCCCATGGTTTCCGGGTGTTGAGCGAGTCGGCCGAAGTGCTCTACAAGACCACCGACTACTACAACCCCGACGCCGAGTACGGCATCCGCTGGGACGACCCGCAGCTGGCCATCGACTGGCAGCTGAACGGCCTGCAACCGTTGCTGTCGGCCAAGGACCAGGCCGCCATGTCATTTGCCGATGCACAGCTGTTCCCATGAAGATCCTCGTCTGCGGCCGCCACGGCCAGGTTGCACTGGCACTCCAGGAAGCATTGCGCGGCCTGGGCGATGTGCAGCGGCTCGGTCGTGACGGGTTCGACATGGCCCGACCAGGGCAACTGCGCGCCGTGCTGCGCCAGATGGCGCCCGACCTGATCATCAACGCCGCCGCCTACACGGCAGTCGACCAGGCCGAAAGCGAAACGCAGCTGGCCCATGCCATCAACGCCGAAGCGCCCCGGATACTGGCCGAAGAAGCCGCACGGCTCGGCGCACCGCTGATCCACTACTCCACCGACTATGTCTTCGACGGCAGCAAGCCAGCTCCCTACAGCGAGGATGACGCCCCCAATCCACTGAGCGTCTATGGCCGAAGCAAGCTGGCGGGCGAACAGGCCATCACCGCTGTCGCCGGTGAACATCTGATCCTGCGCACCAGCTGGGTCTATTCGCTGCATGGACGCAACTTCCTGCTGACCATGCAGCGCCTGCTTCAGGAACGTCCACAGCTGAAAGTCGTCAACGACCAGATCGGCGCCCCGACCTGGGCAGGCACCCTCGCCGCCAGCACCCGCGCGCTGATCGAGCGCTGGCGCGACGGCCAGGCCGGTGCCTGGGGCACCTACCACCTGACCGCACAGGGCGAGACCTCCTGGTTCGGCTTCGCCCAGGCCATCGCTGACCAGCTCAAGGCCCAGGGGCGGCCTTGCGCCGAACTGCTGCCGATCCCTTCCAGCGAGTACCCGACACCGGCAAGACGACCGCTCAACTCACGCCTGGATTGTTCCCGCCTGGCCCGTGAATGGCACGTCAGCCAACCGCACTGGCACGATGCACTCATCGACTGCCTCAAGTAGCGCATAATTGCGCCAGATCCTACTGGCGCCCTTATTGCGATGATCCCAAGACCCACGCCTCCCCGCCGCCCCCGCTGGCGCAGCCTGGCCCTGCTGGCGCTGTGCCTGGCCCCACTGCTGTGGCCGCTGCACCACCTGGCCGAACGCTACTACCAGGATGAGCTGGCCTCGCAGAATCGCCAGACCCTCGACCTCTACGTTGCCAACCTGCTGGGCACCTTGCACCGCTACGAAACCCTGCCGCAGATCCTCGGCGACCTGCCGGCGCTGCGCGGCGTGCTGGCCGACCCGTTCCGCCTCGAGGCGGTGACCAACGCCAACCGGTTGCTCAAGGACATCACCCAGCAGACCGGTGCCGAGGTGATGTACCTGATGGATGTCAGCGGCAACACCCTGGCCGCGTCCAACTGGGACAAGCAGGACAGCTTCGTCGGCCGCAACTTCTCGTTCCGCCCGTACTTCATCGAGGCGATGGAGGGGCGGCTGGGACGGTTCTTCGGCCAGGGCACCACTTCGGCCAAGCGCGGCTACTTCTTCGCCGCCGCCGTGCACGACCGCGACAAGGTGATCGGCGTGCTGGTGGTCAAGGTCGACCTCGACCACACCGAAACCCTGTGGGGCCGCACGCCGGAACAACTGCTGCTGACCGACCAGAACGGCGTGGTGGTGCTCACCTCACGCCCGGACTGGCGGTTCCGCGCCACCCGCGAATTGACCGCGGCCGAGCGCCAGGCCATCGTCGCCATCCAGCCCTACCCGACCCAGGCTCCACAGCCGCTGAGCCTTGACCGTGACGCCTGGCTGATCCAGACCCGCGACATCAAGGAAACCGGCTGGCAGGTGAACATCCTCGCCCCACGCCTGCTGGTCGACCGCTCGGTGCAGACGGTCATGGCCATCGGCGGTGGCGCGCTGCTGGTGACCATGCTCCTGGCTGGCCTGGTGATGCAGCGCCGACGCCACTATATCGACCGCATCGACTTCGAGGCCCGTGCCCGACAAGAGCTGGAAAAGCGCGTGATCGAGCGCACCGCCGATTTGGAAGGCCTCAATACCCGGCTTAAGAGCGCGGTGCTGGAGCGCGAAAGCGCCCAGCAAGAGCTGGTGCGCGCCCAGGACGAACTGGTCCAGGCCGGCAAGCTCTCCGTGCTGGGCACCATGTCGGCGAGCATAAGCCATGAGCTCAATCAGCCGTTGGCGGCGATTCGCAGTTATGCCGAGAACGCCGAGATCCTCCTCGACCATCAGCGCACCGAGGACGTGCGCGGCAACCTCAAGCTGATTGGCGAACTGACCGGGCGCATGGCCTCGATCATCGCCCACCTGCGCGCCTTCGCCCGCCGCGACCAGCACGCCCCGGAGAGCGTTGCCCTGCAACCGGCCCTGGATGATGCCCTGGCGCTGCTGGCCAAGCGTCGCCGGGCCATGGCCGTAGAGCTGGTGCGCGACCTGCCTGAGGCCACCCTGTGGGTGCAGGCCGGCGAAACCCGCCTGCGCCAGGTACTGGGCAACCTGCTGGCCAACGCCCTCGATGCCCTGACCGAAAAAGCCAACCCGCGCAGGCTCTGGCTAAGTGCCGAACGCCAGGACGGCTGCGTCTACCTGTACATCCGCGACAATGGCCCAGGCTTCAGCCGCCAGGCCCTGGAGCACGCCAAGGAGCCGTTCTTCACCACCAAGACCCGCACCCAGGGCCTCGGCTTGGGGCTGGCTATCTGCGAAAGCCTGATGCACGCGCTCGGCGGCGAGTTGCTGCTGGGCAACCACCCTGAAGGCGGTGCCCTGCTGACCCTGAAACTGCGCGTGGCCAAGCCCGGCGCCAATCTGCAATCTTCGGAGGACACCTCGGCATGAGCACCGAGACACCCATCGACAGCCGTGCCCAGGTGATCCTGGTCGATGACGACCCGCACCTGCGCCAAGCCCTGAGCCAGACCTTGGACCTGGCCGGGCTCAAGGTGGTGGCCCTGGCCGAAGCCCAAGGCTTGGCCGAACGCCTCGAGGAAGACTGGCCGGGGGTTGTGGTCAGCGATATCCGCATGCCCGGCATCGATGGCCTGCAACTGCTGGAGCAACTGCACGCCCGCGACAGCGAATTGCCGGTGCTGCTGATCACCGGCCACGGTGATGTGCCATTGGCGGTGCAGGCCATGCGCGCCGGGGCCTATGACTTCCTCGAGAAGCCCTTCGCCAGCGACGCCCTGCTCGACAGCGTGCGCCGCGCCCTGGCCCTGCGCCGCTTGGTGCTCGACAACCGTAGCCTGCGCCTGGCCCTGAGCGATCGCCAGCAGTTGGCCACGCGCCTGCTCGGCCAGTCCCCCGGCATGCAGCGCCTGCGCGAGCAGATCGGCGCCCTGGCCGGCACCCGCGCCGACGTGCTGATCCTTGGCGAAACCGGCGCCGGCAAGGAGGTGGTGGCGCGTGCGCTGCACGACCTGTCGAGCCGGCGCGACGGCCCCTTCGTGGCGATCAACGCCGGCGCACTGGCCGAGTCGGTGGTCGAGAGCGAGTTGTTCGGCCATGAGCCGGGCGCCTTCACCGGTGCGCAGAAGCGCCGCATCGGCAAGTTCGAGTTCGCCAATGGCGGGACGCTGTTCCTCGATGAAATCGAGAGCATGAGCTTGGATGTTCAGGTCAAGCTGCTGCGCCTGCTGCAGGAGCGGGTGGTCGAGCGTCTGGGCGGCAACCAGCTTATCCCGCTGGATATCCGTATCATCGCCGCCACCAAGGAAGATCTGCGCCAGGCCGCTGACCAGGGGCGTTTCCGTGCTGACCTCTACTACCGCCTGAACGTCGCACCGTTGCGTATCCCCGCGCTGCGTGAGCGCGGCGACGACATCCTGATGCTGTTCCAGCACTTCGCCGACGCCGCCAGCGACCGGCATGGCCTGCCCCCCCACAACCTGCAACCGGTGCAGCGTGCCCTGCTGCTGCGCCACGACTGGCCGGGCAATGTACGCGAGCTGCAGAATGCCGCCGAACGATTCGCCCTTGGCCTGGAGCTGGCCCTCGATGGCCAGGCGCCTGCGGTGGCCAACGATAGCCATGTCCCGGTGCCAGCCGGCAACCTCAGCGAGCAGGTCGAACAATTCGAGCGCTCGCTGATCGCCGCCGAGCTGATGCAGCCGCACAGCTCCATGCGCAGCCTCGCCGAGGCCCTTGGCATCCCGCGCAAGACCCTGCACGACAAACTGCGCAAGCACAGCCTGAGCTTTGGCGGACACGACGACCAGGAGGACAACCGTCAATGAGCAACGACAGCCAGTACCTGCAGTCCGTACTGCACAGCGATATTCCGCTGACCCGCGAAATGGGCATGGAGGTCATCGATTGGCAGGCGCACACCTTGCGTCTGAAGCTGCCTTTGGCGCCCAACGTCAACCACAAGAGCACCATGTTCGGCGGCAGCCTGTACTGCGGCGCTGTGCTGGTGGGTTGGGGCTGGCTGCACCTGCGTCTGCGCGAGCTGGGGATCGATGACGGGCATATCGTCATCCAGGAGGGGCAGATCAGCTACCCGCTGCCAGTCACCGGGGCCGCCGTGGCGCGTTGCCCGGCGCCGGACGAGAGGACCTGGGAGCGGTTTCTGACAATGTATCAACGTCGTGGACGGGCACGCCTGACGCTGGAGACGGTGGTGAGCAACGAGGGTAGTGACGAGCCTGCGGTGACGTTCAGCGGGCAATACGTGCTGCATCGCTGAAAGCTTGGGGCGCGTAGCGGCCCCGACAAGCTCAAGCTTTGATCGCACTCGCCAGTTCGACGAGCGCCTGTCGCCATTCAGCAGCGCGGGGCAACGCCAGGAAGAACGGATTGAGCAACGACTCACGCGGTGGGTAGCGGAACGGCAACCCGTCCAGCCCGATCACCTCGCCCCCGGCACCTTCCAGCACGCCCTGGGCGGCGGCAGTATCCCACTGCGAGGTCGGCGCCAGCCGCGGATAACAGTCGGCACTGCCTTCGGCGAGCAGGCAGAACTTCAAGGAGCTGCCGATGTTGGCCAGTTCCAGCTCCCCTAACGCACTCCCAAGCCCCGCCAGCAGCGCTTCCTGCTCCGGGCTGGAATGCCGACGGCTGGCGACGACGGTAAACCGCTCATGCGCCGGTGGGGCATTACGCACCTGGATCGGTTGAGCCTCTTCGTTATGCTCGGTCTTCCAGGCACCTAACTCGCGCCCACCGGAATAACAGCGGCCATTGGTCGGCATTGCCACCACGCCAAACACCACCTCGCCGTTTTCGATCAGCGCGATGTTGACGGTGAACTCCTCACTACCGGCGATGAACTCCTTGGTGCCATCCAAAGGATCGACCAGCCACCAGCGCTGCCAACCTGCGCGGGTTGCCAGCGGGATGTCGCAGTCCTCCTCGGAGAGCACCGGAATCTGCGGCGCCAACGCCTGCAAGCCATCGGCGATAACCCGATGGGCTGCCAGGTCGGCAGCGGTCACCGGTGAATCGTCGGCCTTGTTGCTTACCGCCACGTCAGCGCGCCAGAACGGCAGGATCGCCTCGCCAGCCAACAGGGCGAGCTTGACCACGTCCTGCATCAGTTGCCGATCATTCATACGCTCAGCACCCCACGCTGGATCAGCAGGTCACGGGCCAGGTACAACGCCGCCAGTGCTCGGCCTTCGCTGAACTGCGGGTGCATGGCCAGGGCCGAGAGCTCGCGCAGGTTGACCTTGTCGACCCGCATCGGCTCGGGCTCGTCGCCCTCCAGACGCTCTTCGTACAGGTCGGTGGCTAGGACCACCTGGATCTTCTGGCTCATGTAGCCGGGCGACAGCGACAGCTCGGTCAGGTGCTCCAGCTGACGCGCGCCAAAACCAGCCTCTTCCTTGAGCTCCCGGTCGGCGGCGGCGAGCACGTCCTCGCCCGGCTCGATCAGGCCTTTGGGCAACGACAGCTCGTACTCGTCGGTACCGCCGCAATATTCCTCGACCAGCACAGCATGCTCGGCATCGAGCATGGCCACGATCATCACCGCGCCATAGCCGTTGCCGCGGCCAACCAGTCGCTCATAGGTGCGCTCGGTGCCGTTGGAGAAGCGCAACTGCACGGCTTCCACGCGGAACAGGCGGCTGCTGGCGACGATTTCGCGGCTGAGAACGGTGGGTTTCTGGCGCATGGGGCGGCTCCTTGGCGTGAACGGGTTACTATACCGTGGCTTGCCGACTGATCGAGAATTTCCCATGCCCGTTCTTCCCTGGTCCACCATCGATACCGTCCTGCTGGACATGGACGGCACCCTGCTCGACCTCCATTACGACAACCGCTTCTGGCTGCAGCACCTGCCCCAGCGCTACGCCGAGCTGCATGGCGTGAGCCGGGCCATGGCCGAGCTCGAGCTGCGCCCGCTGTTCGAACAGCATGCCGGCACGCTCAACTGGTACTGCCTGGACTTCTGGAGCCGTGAACTGCGCCTGCCGATCCGCGAGCTCAAGCTGGAGATCGCCGACCTGATCGCCTTGAAGCCGGATGCCGATACCTTCCTCGCCGCCATTCGCAAGGCCGGCAAGCGGGTGGTGATGATCACCAACGCCCACCGCGACTCGCTGTCGCTGAAGCTGGAGCGGGTTGAACTGGCGCCGTACTTCGAGCGGCTGATCAGCTCGCACGACTATGGCTATCCGAAGGAGAGCCCGCAGTTCTGGGATGCGCTGCAGGCGGACATCGGCTTTGAGCCGGCGCGCAGCCTGTTCATCGATGACACCCTGGCGATTCTGCGCAGTGCCCGGCAATTTGGCGTGGGGCACCTGCTGGCTGTGCGCCAGCCGGATAGTCGGGCCGAGCCACGCGATACCCAGGAGTTCACGGCAGTAGAGGATTACCGGGAGTTGCTGGAAGGGTTGTAACTGCGCAATCGCCCCGTAGGAGCGGCTTCAGCCGCTCCTACAAGCGCCCCCTCAGTCGGGAATACGCAGCACCTGCCCCGGATAGATCTTGTTGGGATCCTTCAGCATCGGCTTGTTTGCCTCGAAGATCTTCTGGTACTTGTTGGCATCGCCGTAGACTCGCTTGGAGATGGCACTCAGGGTGTCACCCTTCTCGACCTCGACGAACCGGGCAGCTTGAGCAATTGGCCCGGTGACGGTGATCTGGTCATCCACCGAGGCCACACCGGCGATGTTGCCTGCAGCCAGGATGATCTTCTCTTTCTCTTCCTGGCTGCTTACCTCACCCTTGAGGATGACCTTGTCACCCTCTACAGTGGCCGAGATGTTCGGGTTGCCCAAGCCAACGTCACTGACGTGTTTCTTCAACTGTTCCTCGGCATTGGCATTGCCGGGGGTCAGCAGGTCGATCAACTTCTCGCCGGCTTCCTTCACGAAACTGAACAGGCTCATGTGGCGCTCCTTTGATGGTGAATCCATGGAAGCAGGAGTCTAGGCCAGGATCGGCCAACCCGCCCCGGTGCGACCAATCGACGCGCTCTATCACGGGATAGACGCTAGCGATTAGACGCCATCTGCACAGGGGCCTAGGCTTGTGGGGTCAAACTGCCAGCCGGTATTCGAGCCGATGAACAGCAAGCCACCGGTCTGCGCGGCGTCAACGCCTCTCGCCCTGCCCGCCGCCAGCAACACCTACGACTACGTCCAGCTTTCCGATGCCGCCCGCGACAATACCCCGCTGGCCGAGGAAGTGGCGTTGGCGATCGTCTACAACGGCCTGAACCAGGCGGTGATGCTGGTCAGCCCGACCGACCTGGAAGACTTCGCCGTCGGTTTCAGCATCGGCAGCGGCATCGTTGCCGGTACCGAGGAAATCTACGACATGAAGCTCTCCGGCAGCGGTTCGGCGCTCTACGCCGACCTGGAGATATCCAGCCGCGCCTTCTGGAACCTGAAGAACCAGCGCCGCCAGCTGGCCGGCACCAGCGGTTGCGGCCTGTGCGGCGTCGAGGCATTGGAGCAGGCGCTGCCCGAGCTGAACGTGCTGCCTGGCGCGCCGCTGCCACCTGCCCACTGGCTGAAGGACCTGCGCCAGCGCATCGACGCCTTCCAGCCACTGGGCCAGCACTGCGGTGCGGTGCACGCGGCACTGTTCATGGACCGCGACGGCCAGCTGCTGCTGGGTCGCGAGGACATTGGCCGGCACAACGCCCTGGACAAGCTGATCGGCGCCCTGCTGCGCCAGCGCATCGAGACCCAAGGGGGGCTGGCCATCGTCACCAGCCGCTGCAGCCTGGAACTGATCCAGAAGGTCCTGCGCGCCGGCATCCAGACCCTGGTAAGCCTTTCCGCGCCCACCGGCCTGGCCCTGCAATGGGCCCGCAAGCACAACCTCAACCTCATTCATCTGCCCAAACACAGCGCACCGCGGGTGTTCAGCCCAGCGGCGGAGTAGCAACAGCCGTGACCTCCTACGAAAAACTGCCAGACAACGCCCCCGCCTCCACCCCTCGCTACAAACCTTATCCCGGCCCCGCCGGCGGCTGGGGCGCGCTGCGCAGCGTGGCCAAGGCCTGGGTGGGCAGCGACAACGCCCTGAAGAACATCCGCGCCCTGCTCAAGACCAACCAGAACGGCGGCTTCGACTGCCCCGGCTGCGCCTGGGGCGACTCGCCCGAAAGCGGCATGGTCAAGTTCTGCGAGAACGGCGCCAAGGCGGTCAACTGGGAAGCCACCAAGCGCCGGGTGGATGCCGCGTTCTTCGCCCGCTACAGCGTGAGCGCGCTGCTGGGGCAGAGCGACTACTGGCTCGAGTACCAGGGCCGACTGACCGAGCCGATGGTCTATGACCCGATCACCGACCGTTACCGGCCGATCGACTGGGACGCCGCCTTCGCCCTGATCGCCCGGCACCTGAACAACCTGGCAAGCCCCGACCAGGCCGAGTTCTATACATCCGGCCGGGCCAGCAACGAGGCGGCTTATCTCTATCAGCTGTTCGTGCGCGCCTACGGCACCAACAATTTCCCCGACTGCTCGAACATGTGCCACGAGGCCAGCGGCGTGGCCTTGGGCCAGAGCGTCGGCGTGGGCAAGGGCACGGTCACGTACGACGATTTCGAGCACGCCGACACGATCTTCGTCTGGGGCCAGAACCCCGGCACCAACCACCCTCGCATGCTCGACCCGTTGCGTGACGCGGTGAAACGCGGCGCCCAGGTGGTGTGTGTCAACCCGCTCAAGGAGCGTGGCCTGGAGCGTTTCCAGCACCCGCAGAACCCGTTGGAGATGCTGACCAACAGCGACCGACCGACCAACACCGCATTCTTCCGCCCGGCGCTGGGCGGCGACATGGCGCTGCTGCGCGGCATGGCCAAGTTCCTGCTGCAATGGGAGCGTGAGGCCCAGGCCAGCGGCGCGCCGGCGATCTTCGATCATGCCTTCATCGCCGAACACGGCCATGGCGTGGACGAATACCTGGCGGTGGTCGACGCCACCCCATGGGAACAGATCCAGGCCCAGTCCGGGCTGACCCTGGCCGATATCGAGCTGTCGGCACACATGTACTGCAAAGGCAAACGCGTGATCATGTGCTGGGCCATGGGCATCACCCAGCACCGCCATTCGGTGCCGACCATCCAGGAAATCGTCAACCTGATGCTGCTGCGCGGCAACCTCGGGGTACCGGGCGCCGGCCTGTGCCCGGTGCGCGGCCACAGCAACGTGCAGGGCGACCGCACCATGGGGATCAACGAACGCCCACCGGTGTTGCTGCTCGATGCCATCGAAAAACGCTTCGGCTTCCCGGTGCCGCGCCATAACGGCCACAACACCGTCGAGGCCATCCACGCCATGTTGGAAGGCCGGGCCAAGGTGTTCATCGGTTTAGGCGGCAACTTCGCCCAGGCCACGCCGGACACCGAGCGCACCGCCCAGGCGCTGCGCAACTGCGAGCTGACCGTGCACATCAGCACCAAGCTCAACCGCAGCCACCTGATTCATGGCAAACAGGCGTTGATCCTGCCGTGCCTGGGCCGCACCGATATCGACCTGCAGGGCGAAGGCCCGCAGGCGGTGACGGTGGAGGACTCGTTCAGCATGGTCCACGCCTCCAACGGCCAGCTCAAACCACTGTCCCGACAGATGCGCTCGGAGCCCGCCGTGGTTGCCGGCATCGCCGCCGCCACCTTGGGCAAGCAGCCAGTGGACTGGCACTGGCTGGTGGCCGACTACGACCGTATCCGCGACCTGATCGCCGACACCATCCCGGGCTTTGCCGACTTCAACGAGCGTCTGCGCCTGCCCGGCGGCTTCTACCTGGGCAACAGTGCCGGCAGCCGCCAGTGGAAGACCGCCAGCGGCCGCGCCAACTTCAAGGCCAATCTGCTACCGGACAGCCTGCTCGACGAGCGCGTGCGTGCCAGCGGCCAGATACCGGACCTGATCATGCAGTCGATGCGCTCGCACGATCAGTACAACACCACCATCTATGGCATGGACGATCGTTATCGTGGCGTGCGCGGCCAGCGTGACGTGCTGTTCGTCAACGAGGCCGACATCGTCCGCCTGGGCTTCCAGCCGGGGCAGAAGGTCGACATTGTGTCGCTCTGGGGCGATGAACATCTGCGCCGGGTGCATGGGTTTACCCTGCTGGCGTTCGACATCCCCGCTGGCCAGGCGGCGGCCTACTACCCGGAGGTGAACCCGCTGGTGCCGCTGGAGAGCATCGGTGACGGCAGTTACACGCCGACGTCGAAGTTCATCGCCATCAAGTTGGAGCGCGCGCGGGACGACGGGCGCATCATCTGATTCGCGCCCGGCAAAGCTGAACGCCGCCCACAAAAAAGCCCTGTTCCGCAACGGTTCAGGGCTTTGTCATAAGTACCTCAGACAAGCAAAAATCGAGAAAGTTTCATACAAAATTCAATAACTTAGAGAATTGTGTACAACTCGTGCTACTCGTCGGATTCCGATTGCCAGCCGCTTCGCCGAGCCTCAAATTCCGCTTCGTCATCCCTCTGAGGCTCTCTTGATGAAGAAGTACTCCTCGATTCTGTTGTTGTCTTTTGGTCTGCTCAGCGGCGTTGCCATGGCAGGCGGCACCACCGAGGCCGGCATTGGCGGCGCATTGGGTGGGGTACTGGGCTCCGTGGTGGGCAACTCCATCGGTGGTAGCACCGGCGGCGCCATCGGTGCCGGTCTGGGCGGCGCGGCCGGCGGTGCCCTGGGTGCCGACAAGCGCCAGCGCGGCGAAGCGGCCATCGGTGGCGCACTGGGCGCGGCCGGCGGCAACGTGGTCGGTCGCTCGGTGGGGGGTACCACCGGTAGCTACATCGGTGCGGCGGCCGGCGGCGGCGCTGGTGGGGCACTGGGCAACTACATGGGCAACAAGGCCGATGAAGACGAGCGCCATGAGTCGCGCCGCTACCGCCGTGACTATGATGATCGCCGCCACTATGACCGTGGCCACCACTACGGTCACCGCAAACACAAGCGCCACTGGCGCGACTGATCGCCAGGCTTACGCCTGACGCCTAAGGCCCTGCCCTCATCGGCAGGGCCTTTTCATTTGCAGGCACGCCAAGGGATTAAGGGCCGCCCCGATATGGAGGCCACTAGCCACTAGTTATTATCGCTGTTTTGACCAAGCACAGGACGCAGGGAATGCGCGCGACCTTCACCGACTCCATCTGTCTACCCCGGGCCAGGAGAGGCTGAGGAATGCCAAGCCGCCGCCCACCTCTGCTCAGCGAAGCAAGCTTTGCGTCAATACGTCAGCGGGTAATGCAGGCTACGGGTGTGCAACTGGCCGATGATCGCCGGACCGTGATCGCGACGCGCCTGCACAAGCGCTTGAAGGCTCTCGGCCTGGCTAGCTTCGAGCATTACCTCGACTTGCTCGACAGCCCACAAGGCACAAACGAGCACGAACAGTTGCTGCGCCTGCTGGTCGCCCGCGACAGTTATTTCTTTCGCGAACATCGGCATTTCGAATGCCTGGCCTCCTGGCTGGCCGAACTCGACCACCCCGCCCGTCTGTGGAGCGCCGCCTGCGCCACCGGTGAGGAGGCCTGGAGCCTGGCAATGGTAGCCGCAGAAAAAGCCCGCCACCCCGGTTGGGAGGTGCTGGCCAGTGATTTCGACCCGCAACTGCTGGAAAGCGCAGACAATGGGATCTACGACATTGCCCAGGCCCGTTACTTCCCCGAGGGCTGGCTGACCCGTCACTGCCTGTGCGACGTCGGCGAGATGGCCGGGCGGCTGTGCATCGCTCAGGCTCTGCGAGAGCGGGTACGCTTCCAGACCATCAACCTGATCCGCCCCATGCCTGCTTATCTCGGCAGCTTCGACGTCATCCTGCTGCGCAACCTGTTGTCGAGCCTGGCACCACGCTACAAGAGCGAGGTGCTTCAACACCTGCTGGCACACCTGCGCCCCGGAGGCCTGCTGATCATCGGCCACAGCGAAAGCGTCCATGCGCCGGGCCTGCCCCTGCGCCCACTACTGCCGTCGGTGTTCGAACGCCTATGATAAGAGGCACTGCCGCGCCCATCGGCAGACAAGGACTGATCGCGCAGTTGCGCGGCAGTGCGCTTTCGGATCGAGCAGGCCTGCCGCCCCCTTTCTCTTGCGAAACAGGCCCTAATCCATGCCTTGCCGAATTCTGCTTGCCGATCATTCGCCCCTCTTCCGCGCCGGCCTACGTGCCCTGCTGGAGCAGAAGAAAGATTTCGTCGTGGTGGGCGACACCGGTGATGCCATGAGTGCCGTGAGCCTGGCCGAAAAGCTCAAGCCAGATATTGTGGTGCTCGACATGAGCGGCGAGCTGGACAGTCAGCAGGCCCTGCAGGAACTATTCATCCGCGCCCCTGCCAGCCGAGTGCTGATGTTCTCGTCGCGCTCGGAGCTTGAGCATGTAATGAGCTGCCTGCAGCTCGGCGCCCATGGTTTTCTGCTCAAGAACGCTACGGTGACCGAACTGGAGCAGGCTCTGCAAACCCTGCGCGGTGGTGGCCAGTACCTGTCTTCAGCGGTACTGCCGATGGTCATCGGCCAGGCTCTCAAACACAGTCGCAAGCGCGTTGCGAATCAGGTCCAGCCACCACCCCTGACCACTCGCCAGCTGGAAATCCTGCGCCTCATCGCCCGGGGCGAGACCACCCGCTCCATCGCCGACGGCCTGGGTTTGAGCATCAAGACTGTCGAGGCGCACCGCTCGCAGATCATGCACCGCTTGCAGATCCACGACGTGCCCGGCCTGGTGCTGTTCGCTGTACGCGAAGGGATCATTCGCCTCAACGATTGAGCGACAGCCCGGCGAGGATCAGTTGCAGCGTTTCCGGCAGTGCCGCCGGGCGGCCCGAGGCACGCTCGATGAACACCTGCACCATGCTGCCCGCCGCACAGGCTTCGGCCTCGCCCGGGCGGAACAGCGCCAGGCGGAACTCAACGGTACTGCCCGCCAGACGGGTCACACCCAGGCCCACCTCAAGCACGTCGGGAAAGCCAGGCAAGGCGAAGAAATCTGCCGCCGAACTTACAACAAAACCGGCCAGTTCACCGTCGCGCAGGTCCAACTCGGCCTGTTCGACCAAGAAGGCCTGGATCGCGGTTTCAAAGCAGGCATGCACGGTGGAGCCGGCGAGGTGGCCGTTGTGGTCATTGTCCTGCGGACGGGTGAGGATGGGATGGAAATGGGAGAAGGCGGAGCGTTGCGGAGACTCGGTCATGGGGCCATCTGCATTCTGGTGGGTACCCTGCAAGTGAAACAGATTCTGCCGGTACTGTATCGCCTCCATCGCAGCTCAAACCCGGTCCTACATCGAATAACGAAAAAGCCGCCCCGAGGGGCGGCTTCCTTATCCGAACCGGCAGCAGCTTACAGCTGCGGACCAGCGGCCTTGATGGCGTCGGAAACGTCGAACTTCTTGAAGTTCTCGGTGAACAGCGTAGCCAGCCCCTTGGCAGCTTCGTCGTAGGCAGCCTTGTCAGCCCAGGTGTTGCGGGGGTTGAGCAGCTCGGTCTCGACGCCCGGAACGGCCTTGGGTACGTCCAGGTTGATGATGTCCAGGTGCTCGGTTTCTGCACCGACCAGCGCGCCGCTCTGGATGGCAGCGATCACACCACGGGTGGTGGGAATGCTGAAGCGCTTGCCAACGCCGTAGCCACCACCGGTCCAGCCAGTGTTGACCAGGTAGACCTTGGAGCCGAACGCCTTGATGCGCTTGATCAGCAGCTCGGCGTAGACGCCAGCTGGGCGTGGGAAGAACGGTGCGCCGAAGCAGGTGGAGAAGGTCGACTTGATGCCGCTGCCCGAACCCATTTCGGTGGAACCGACCAGCGCGGTGTAGCCGGACAGGAAGTGGTAGGCCGCCTGCTCGTTGTTCAGGATCGACACTGGCGGCAGCACGCCGGTCAGGTCGCAGGTCAGGAAGATGACTGCGTTCGGCTCGCCGCCCAGGTTCTTCTCGGAGACCTTGGCCACGTGGGTCAGCGGGTAGGCTGCGCGGCTGTTCTGGGTCAGGCTCACGTCGGCGTAGTCGGCGTGCTTGGCATCGTCGATGACGACGTTTTCCAGCACCGCGCCGTGCTTGATGGCTTTCCAGATGACCGGCTCGTTCTTCTCGGACAGGTCGATGCACTTGGCATAGCAACCGCCCTCGATGTTGAAGACCACGCCTTCGCCCCAACCGTGCTCGTCGTCACCGATCAGGTAACGGCTTTCATCGGCCGACAGGGTGGTCTTGCCGGTACCGGACAGGCCGAAGAACAGGGTGACGTCACCCGCTTCGCCGATGTTGGCGGCGCAGTGCATCGGCAGCACGTCGGCGGCCGGCAGCAGGAAGTTCTGCACCGAGAACATGGCTTTCTTCATTTCACCGGCGTAACGCATGCCGGCGATCAGCACTTTCTTCTGGGCGAAGTTGATGATCACGCAGCCGTCGGAGTTGGTGCCGTCACGCTCTGGCACGCACTCGAAGTTGGCGACGTTGAGCACCTGCCATTCATCGCGGCCAGCCGGGTTGTACTGGGCCGGGTTGATGAACAGGCAACGGCCGAACAGGTTCTGCCAGGCGGTCTGGGTGGTCATCTTGACCGGCAGGTAGTGCTCGGCGGCAGCGCCTACGTGAACGTAGGAAACGAAGTGATCCTGGGCGTTGTTGAACGCCTCGACGCGGTTCCACAGGGCATCGAACTTGTCGGCCGGGAACTTGCGGTTGATCGGGCCCCAGCCAATCTGGTCCTGGGTGGAAGGTTCTTCGACGATGAAACGGTCAGCCGGCGAACGGCCGGTGCGATGACCGGTTTCCACCACCAGCGCGCCGGTATCGGCCAGCACGCCTTCACCGCGGGACAGCGCTTCTTTTACCAGCTCATCGACGCTCAGGTCGGTGTACACGGTGTTGTTGGCTTGCGTCATGAGATACCCCATCCGGCCCGAGGCCGAGTGCTCCAAACGTTTTGTAGTTGTCTCGAAAAAACTACTACAGCGAAAAAAGTGGCCGGATTATGCCAGAAAAGCCCAAAAAAAGTAGGCCCCTCCTGTCAGAACTGCGCTTTTGCGCAATTCGACAGGAATATTTCCTGTAGTTAACCGTTTCAGTGCTGAGTTTCTGACGGCGCCTCAGTGCCACCGCCGGCAAACAATTGCGCGACATCGCTCGCATCGAACAAATAACGTTCGTTACAAAACTGGCAATCGATCTCGACCTGGCCGCCACATTCGGCCACCAGCGCCTTGGCATCCTGCTCGCCGAGACTGACCAGTGCATTGCCGGAGCGCTCGCGCGAGCAGCTGCAGCGGAACCGTAGCGGCTGGATATCGAACAGGCGAACCGCGTCCTCGTGGTACAGGCGGTGCAGCACGGTTTCGTTGTCCAGACCGAGCAGCTCCTCGATCTTCACGGTGTTGGCCAGGGCCTTGACGTGGGCCCAGCTTTCCTCGCGCTCCTCGCTGTCCTTGTGGATCTCGGCCGGCAGTTGCTGCACCAGCAGGCCACGGGCACGGGCGCCATCGGCGGCCAGCGAGATGCAGGTGTTCACCTGCTGCGACATGACGAAGTAATTGGTGAAGCACTCCGACAGGTCCTTGCCGTCCAGTTCGACGGTGCCCTGGTAACGCTGGCCGTTGACAGGAATGATAGTCAGCACCAGGTGACCGCCAGGCATCAGATCGGCAAGGCTGGCATCCGCCTTGATCTGCTCGGTCTCGTAACGCGCCAAGCCACGGATATCGTGCTCGCTGGTGTACTCGATGGCTAGCAGCGGAACCGGGCCCTGGGACTGCGCCTGGAGCACCAGCAACCCGTCGAACTTCAAAGTGCCGACCAGCAGCGCGGCCGCGGCCATCAGTTCACCGAGCAGATGCTTAACCGGCTGCGGGTAGTCGTGCTTGGCCAGCACCTCGGCATAGCTGCGTTCCAGCACCACCATCTCGCCGCGCACATCGCGGTCATCGAAAAGGAAGCGTTGGGTGAAATCGGTATCTGGCAAGTCGCTCATGGTTGTCTGGCTTTCTGAAAATGGTTACAAAATAATTACAGGAGACTGAAAGGTCTGTCGCAGAGCGCTAAAAGGCGCTTATTTCCTGCTGGATATCGAGGTATTTTATGGATAATCGACCACTGTTCCAAGCAAGGTGGTCCTGGGGACCTTTGGCTACCTGCACCCTGCTGCCCATCGCACTACTGTGTTTCTGGTTGTGGCCCGTTGGCCAGATCCTTTGCCTGACATTCGACGAGTGGCTGTTCCACAGCCTGAATGCGCCGCTGGCCGACAACACCACCTGGCGCTACATCTGGACCGTTGGCAGCCTGCGCCCGTTCGACATTGTCGTTGGCCTGATCCTTCTGGCAGTGCTTATCCGTGGTGACTGGGTGTTCAAGGCAACCCAGGTCCGCCAGGCCTTTTTCGGCTTTCTGGTCACGCTACTCCTCTTAGTGGTGATTCGCGCGCTGTTTTCCAAGTGGGTGGATGCAGCCGGGTGGCAACACAAGAGCCCGTCGATGATGTTCGACGACGTGGCGCACCTCAGTGACTACTACCCGAACCTTGAGGCGGCCTGGGAACTCAAGGACCGCTCGAGCAAGAGTTTCCCGGGGGATCATGCCTCGGTGTTGCTGGTCTGGGCACTGTTCATGAGCCTGTTCAGCCGCCGCCCGCTGCAGTACCTGGTCGTGTGGGGGCTGGCCCTGCTGTTCATGCTGCCGCGCCTGGTCGCCGGCGCCCACTGGGGGCAGGATGACTACATCGGTGGCCTGCTGATGGCAGTGCTGGCGCTAGGCTGGAGCTGCTATACGCCGCTGGCGGCCAAAGGTAGCGCAGCGTTGCTGCGCTGGACGGGACCGCTGTTCGACCTGCTGGGCAAGCTGCCATTGATCGGGCGGATGAGCGTGGTTCGCGCAGCCTGATCATGACTGGGGCCGCTGCGCGGCCCTCGTCACTCGAAACTGCCGTGCAGCTGGTGAATCTGCCGGCGCTGCTTCTTGGTCGGCCGCCCGTCGGTGGTCACGCCCATCGCCCCCGCCTTGCGCATTTCAGCAGCCTGCTCGCGGCGCTTCACACTCTCGGCGGTTTCCTCGTACAACGTCTGTGCTTCGGGCGCGCCACGGCGCACCACCGACAACGCCCTGACCACCACGGTGCGCTCGTCGAAACCGGTGCGCAACACGAACTCATCGCCCACCCGTGGCTCCTTGCCCGGCTTGCAGCGCTCGCCCCGGCAGTGCACCTTGCCACTTTCAATGGCCGCCTTGGCCAATGCGCGGGTCTTGTAGAAGCGCGCTGCCCACAGCCACTTGTCCAAGCGTACCTTGTCGTCGTCTTCAGGCTTTTGTGCCATGGTTTTTCCTCGAATCCTGTCTTTCACGGAACTGTACTACCGTGACTGACAGATGCAAAAAGTCCGTGCCGTCATTACAGTTCACCTCCTTATCCGCAGGGCACGCTTAGTGAAGACATTTGACCACCTGACTGTGATCGGCCTGCGCGAGTGGGTCGCCCTGCCCGGCCTCGGCGTCGCCGGCCTGCGCGCCAAGATCGACACCGGAGCCAGCACCTCCAGCCTGCACGCCACGGAGGTCGAGCCGTTCGAGCGCGATGGCCAGCAATGGGTACGCTTCACCGCCCACCTGGGTTCGGTGGTGCAACTGCGCCATCGACGGTGCGAAGCGCCCATGGTGACCATGAAGACGATCAAGAGCTCCAACGGCCATGCCCAGACCCGCTATGTGATCCGCACACCCCTGGCGCTCGGTGACCGGGTCTGGGAGGTCGAATTCACCCTGGCCTGCCGCAAGAGCATGCGCTATCGCCTGCTGCTTGGTTCAAAGGCGCTCATCCATGGCCAACTGGTGGTCAACCCCGGCCTCAAGTACGTTCAGGACAAACCGGCCTTCGCGGCCACCCTTTCCCCTGTCACAGGTGCTGCATGAAGATCGCTGTGCTGTCGCGCAATCCGCGTCTGTATTCCACCCGCCGCCTGGTCGAAGCCGGTACCCAGCGGGGCCACGAAGTGGTGGTGATCGACACGCTTCGGGCCTACATGAACATTGCCAGCCACAAGCCGCAGATCCACTACCGCGGCAAACCCCTGGAAGGCTTCGACGCGGTCATACCGCGCATCGGCGCCTCGGTCACCTTCTATGGCTGTGCGGTGCTGCGCCAGTTCGAGATGATGGGCGTCTATCCGCTCAACGAATCGGTGGCCATCGCCCGCTCGCGGGACAAACTGCGCTCTCTGCAACTGCTGTCACGTCGGGGTATCGGCCTGCCGATCACCGGTTTCGCCCACTCGCCGGACGACATCCCCGACCTGATTCAGATGGTCAACGGCGCGCCGCTGGTGATCAAGGTACTGGAAGGTACCCAGGGCATAGGCGTGGTGCTGTGCGAGACCACCAAGGCCGCCGAGTCGGTGATCGAGGCATTCATGGGCCTGAAGCAGAACATCATGGTCCAGGAATACATCAAGGAAGCTGGTGGCGCCGACATCCGTTGTTTCGTGGTCGGTGACAAGGTGATCGCCTCTATGAAGCGCCAGGCCAAGCCGGGCGAGTTCCGCTCCAACCTGCACCGCGGGGGCGTGGCCAGCCTGATCAAGATCACCCCTGAAGAACGCATGACCGCGATTCGGGCGGCCAAGGTAATGGGGCTGAGCGTGGCGGGCGTGGATATTCTGCGTTCGAACCATGGCCCACTGGTAATGGAAGTGAACTCGTCGCCGGGCCTGGAGGGGATCGAGGTGACTACCGGCAAAGACGTGGCCGGGATGATCATCGAGCACCTGGAAAAGAACAGCGGGCCGAATCAGACGCGGACCAAAGGCAAGGGTTGAAATTAATCGCGGGGCAAGTCGCACCGGCGCACCGGTGCGACTTGCCCCGCGATGGGTCTAGACGGCGTTACGCGGCAGCAACAAACCCAACGGCAACCTCACTCGCGCCTCGATCCCGCCACCGGACCGGTTGCGCAACTCGACATTGCCGCCATGCTGCGCGGCGATGCGCTTGACGATCGCCAACCCCAGCCCGGTGCCCTTGCCGCCCCGCGCCCGGTCGCCCCGGATGAACGGGTTGAAGATGGTCTCCAGTTCCGACTCGTCGATGCCCGCCCCGCGATCCAGCACGCTGAGCACCACATAAGGCGCACTCTGGTCACCCGACACATAGGCCGCCACCTCAACCCCCTTGCCGGCGTGATGCAGCGCGTTGCCGATCAGATTGCCGAGCATACGCTTGAGCGAGACACGGCGCAGCGGGAACGGCGGAATCGGCTCGAGGCACAGGCGCACCTGTTCTTCATGCTGGTTATAGGGGGCCACCACTTCGTAGATCAGCTCATTCAGGTCGACCTCTTCCACCGGCTCGTCACGCCCATCACGAATGAACGCCAGGAACTGGTCGAGGATCGCGTCCATGTCCTCGATATCGCGGACCATGTCCTCACTGAGGTCGCTTTCGTTGCCCATCAGCGACAACGACAAGCGCAACCGAGTCAATGGTGTGCGCAGGTCGTGGGATACCCCCGCGAGCATCAACTCGCGCTCGCGACCGGCCTGCTCGACATCCTCGGCCATCTGGTTGAACGCCCGATACACCTCGGTCATTTCGCTGGGGGTATCGCTGATCGGCAGGCGCACACTGCGCCCCTGGCCCAGCTGACGGGCAGCGAACACCAGACGCTTGAGCGGCTGATTGAGCTGGCGCACGAAGATCCAGGCCGAAGCGGTGGACAGCAGGCCGATGGCCAGGAACCAACCAAGCACGTTCCAGATCTTCTGGCCACGTAGCGGATGCGGGTACAGCGGCACCTTGAGCCAGCCTGGTCCCAGGCTCGGCGCGTTCACCCAGAGCGCGGGCGGTGCGTGGATACGCAACCGCACCTCGGTGTCCTCGCCCAGCTCGGCTTGCATCTGCCGCTGGTAGATCTCGCTGTAGGGCCAATGCTGCTCACCCTCCGGGACACCGGCGCCGGTCACGCGGATCAGGCCAGCAGCCTCGGCTATCTGCTCGCGGTTCTCTTCATCCGCTGCCCAATAGGCACGCAGCGTCAGGGCCACGCCGTGGCTGTACTGGCGGTCGACCAGCACGTCCTCATTCATCAACAGGTACACGAGCGTCAGTGCCTTGGAAAACAGCACGACGATCAGCACCAGCCAGAGGGTGCGGGCGAAGAAGCTTTGCGGGAACCAGAGAGGCGTTTTCATCGATCAACTACTGTACTGAAAAGGCCGGTCGCCGTAGACGAAACAGGGCGACCCGCATGGGTCGCCCTGCTGCACCCTGACGAGCCGGCAGGCTCATTTGCCGGCGTTTCCGTCCGGCACGAAGACGTAGCCCACACCCCATACGGTCTGGATGTAACGCGGC
Source organism: Pseudomonas soli (assembly GCF_021283165.2). Classification (NCBI taxonomy): domain Bacteria; kingdom Pseudomonadati; phylum Pseudomonadota; class Gammaproteobacteria; order Pseudomonadales; family Pseudomonadaceae; genus Pseudomonas; species Pseudomonas soli. Next base: position 247,894 of record NZ_CP128543.1, on the reverse strand, counting down.
TTGGAAGGATCGGGCTCGATCATCCGGCGCAGGCGCGAGATCTGCACGTCGATGGAACGCTCCAGGGCATCCCACTCACGGCCACGGGCCAGATTCATCAGTTTGTCGCGGGTCAGCGGCTCGCGAGCATGCATCACCAGGGCCTTGAGCACGGCGAACTCGCCGGTGGTGAGCATGTGCGTTTCTTCACCGCGCTTGAGCTCACGGGTGGCCAGCGAAAGTTCGTAGTCGCCGAAGGTGACGGTCTCTTCCTCGCTGCCCGGCGCGCCCGGCACGGCCGGGGCCTGGCGGCGCAGCACGGCCTTGACCCGGGCCACCAGCTCATCTGGGTTGAACGGCTTGGCCAGGTAGTCATCGGCGCCAAGCTCCAGCCCCTTGATACGGCTGAGCTCATCGCCCTTGGCGGTGAGCATGATGATCGGAATCTGGTTGTTCGCAGCGCGCAGGCGCTTGCACGCCGACAGGCCATCCTCGCCCGGCAGCATCAGGTCGAGCACCACCAGGTTGAACACTTCACGGGCCAGCAGGCGATCCATCTGTTCGACGTTGGGCACGGTGCGCACACGGAAGCCCTTGCTGGTGAAGAAACGGTCCAGCAGGCTGCTCAGGCCCGGGTCGTCGTCGACGATGAGAATCTTGTCGCCTTCTACGGCGTTTGCGGTGCTGGTCATGAATTACTCCTCTGATATCGCCGCGCATTATGGCGTAGCCATTGCCGCGCGTGCCGTGTGCATTGTTAGCAGATTTTTCCCGCCGTGCCACTGCCGCCCCATCGACGACTGGCCCCGCGCCATCACCGCAAGCCCGGCCCGATGGGTATAATGCGCGGCTTTCACCCAGCGTCGCCGGGGCTGAACGCCCACCCGCGGCCTTGCATTCACTATTTGTCAGGTGGTTTTCATGGACAGCATCAACAGCCGTATCGCCGAGGAACTGGGCGTGCGCCCACAGCAGGTCGAAGCGGCCGTGGGCCTGTTGGACGAAGGATCGACCGTGCCCTTCATCGCCCGTTACCGCAAGGAAGTGACCGGCAGCCTGGATGACACTCAACTGCGCCACCTGGAAGAGCGCCTGCGCTACCTGCGCGAGCTCGACGAGCGTCGCGCCAGCATCCTGGCCAGCATCGAGGAGCAGGGCAAGCTGACCCCGGAGCTGGCGCGCGATATCAAGCTGGCCGACACCAAGACCCGCCTCGAAGACCTCTACCTGCCGTACAAGCAGAAGCGCCGCACCAAGGGCCAGATTGCCCTGGAAGCCGGCCTGGGCGAGCTGGCCGACAGCCTGTTCAGCGACCCGCAACTGAACCCGGAAGCCGAAGCCGCACGCTTCGTCGACGCGGGCAAGGGCGTGGCTGACGTCAAGGCCGCCCTGGAAGGCGCCAAGTACATCCTCATGGAGCGCTTCGCCGAAGACGCCGGCCTGCTGGACAAGCTGCGCAACTTCCTCAAGCAGGAAGCGGTGCTCACCGCCCGCGTAGTCGCCGGCAAGGAAGACGAAGGCGCCAAGTTCCGCGATTACTTCGCCCACGACGAACTGCTGCGCACCACGCCGTCGCACCGTGCCCTGGCGATCTTCCGTGGGCGCAACGAAGGAGTGCTGAGCGCGTCGCTGAAAGTCGGCGAAGAACTGCCAGGCACCCTGCACCCGTGCGAGATGATGATCGGCAACCATGTCGGCATCGAAAACCGCAACCGCCCCGCCGACAAGTGGCTGGGCGAGGTGGTGCGCTGGACCTGGAAGGTCAAGCTCTACACCCACCTGGAAACCGACCTGTTCGGTGAACTGCGCGACAATGCCGAAGGCGAGGCGATCAACGTCTTCGCCCACAACCTGCACGACCTGCTGCTGGCCGCCCCGGCCGGCCCGCGCGCCACCCTGGGCTTCGACCCGGGCCTGCGTACCGGCTGCAAGATCGCCGTGGTCGATGCCACCGGCAAGTTGCTGGACTACACCACGGTCTACCCGCACGCGCCGAAGAACGACTGGGACCGCACCATTTCCGTGATGGCCGCGCTGTGCGCCAAGCACTCGGTGGAGTTGATCGCCATCGGCAACGGCACTGCCAGCCGCGAGAGCGACAAGCTGGTGGCGGAGCTGGTCAAGAAGTACCCAGCACTGAAGGTCACCAAGATCATGGTTTCCGAGGCTGGCGCTTCGGTGTACTCGGCCTCTGAACTGGCCGCCCGCGAGTTCCCCGATCTGGACGTGTCGATCCGCGGCGCGGTGTCCATCGCCCGCCGTCTGCAGGACCCGCTGGCCGAACTGGTGAAGATCGACCCGAAATCCATCGGTGTCGGCCAGTACCAGCACGACGTGTCGCAGGTGAAACTGGCCCGGGGCCTGGACGCCGTGGTCGAGGACTGCGTGAACGCCGTGGGCGTGGACGTAAACACCGCCTCGGTGGCGCTGCTGACACGCATTTCCGGCCTCAATGCCACCCTGGCGCAGAACATCGTCGCCCACCGCGACGCCAACGGCCCGTTCGCTACCCGCGCCGCGCTGAAAAAGGTCAGCCGCCTGGGCGAGAAAACCTTCGAGCAGGCCGCCGGCTTCCTGCGCGTGATGAACGGCGACAACCCGCTGGACGCCTCGGCGGTGCACCCGGAAGCCTACCCACTGGTGCAGCGCATCGCCGCCGACACCGACCGTGATATCCGCTCGCTGATCGGCGACAGCGGCTTCCTCAAGCGCCTGGACCCGAAGAAATTCACCGACGAGTCCTTCGGTCTGCCGACCGTCACCGACATCCTCCAGGAACTCGACAAGCCAGGTCGCGACCCGCGCCCGGAGTTCAAGACCGCCACCTTCCAGGACGGCGTCGAGGACCTCAAGGACCTGGAACCCGGCATGATCCTCGAAGGCGTGGTGACCAACGTCACCAACTTCGGTGCTTTCGTCGACATCGGCGTGCACCAGGATGGGCTGGTGCACATCTCGGCGCTGTCGGAGAAGTTCGTCAAGGACCCGCGTGAAGCGGTCAAGGCCGGCGACGTGGTCAAGGTCAAGGTCATGGAAGTGGACATCCCGCGCAAGCGCGTCGGCCTGTCCATGCGCATGAGCGACACCCCGGGCGAGAAGGTCGAGGGCAACCGCGGCGGCAACCGCTCCAATGGCGGCAACCGCCAGCAGCAGGCGCCGCGCCAGCGCGAGGCCACCGCCGCCGCGCCGGCCAACAACGCCATGGCAGCGCTGTTCGCCAATGCCAAGCAACTGAAGAAGAAGTGATGGAAGTACCGAAGGAGTACGTCGAAAGCGCCTTCAGCCAGCTCCTCGGCTGCCGCCTGCAACGCCTGGAAACGGGTGTTGCAGAAGTGGCCCTGGCGCTTGAGCCGCACCTGCGCAACCGTGGCCAGAAGCTGCACGGCGGGGCGATCTTCAGCCTGGTCGATATCAGCATGGGCCTGGCCTGCTCGGCCAGCCATGGCTTCGACCAGCAGAGCGTGACCATCGAGTGCAAGATCAACTACATGCGCGCCGTCAGCGAGGGCGAGGTCGTGTGTACCGCCCGGGTGCTGCATGCGGGACGGCGCACCCTCGTGGTCGACGCCGACGTGCTCCAGGACGACAAGCTGGTGGCCAAGGCGCAGGGAACCTTCGCGGTTCTCTAGCTGACAGGCCCCGATCTGCGGTATTTTCGGCGTAATGCTGTACACCTGATCGCGGGGCAAGCCCGCTCCCACGAACGTTTCTACGCTTCGTGGGAGCGGGCTTGCCCCGCGATCAGACGCATACAGGCCAGCGACGGAACCGCGTAAACCAGGCGACAACGCCAGTTCCTTTCCCAACTACCCTTGTAGACCGTCATCTCTACCCCCATATTGGGGCGACTGACGCGTGAAGGAATCCATCTTGAGCGACCTCCTCAACCGCCGCCTGAGCCTGCTCGGCGACAATATCGACCTGCTCAAGCAGTGCCTGCACGGCATTGAGCGCGAATGCCTGCGCGTGACCAAAGAAGGTCGCCTGGCCCAGACCCCGCACCCCGAAGCACTGGGGTCGGCGCTGACCAACGAGCAGATCACCACTGACTATTCCGAGTCACTGCTGGAGTTCATCACCCCAGCCCTGGCGGACCCTGCCAAGGTACTCGAGAGCCTCGAACAGACCCACCGCTTCGTCTACAGCAAACTGGGCGACGAACTGCTGTGGAGCCCGTCGATGCCCTGCGCGCTGCCGGCCGAAGAAGACATCCCGATCGCCGAGTACGGCAGCTCGAACATCGGTAAGCTCAAGCACGTGTACCGCAAGGGCCTGGCCCTGCGTTACGGCCGCACCATGCAGTGCATCGCCGGCATCCATTACAACTTCTCGCTGCCCGAGACGCTGTGGCCGCTGTTGCGCGATGCCGAAGGCGGCGAGCAGGACGACCGCGACTACCAGTCCTCGGCCTATATCGCGCTGATCCGCAACTTCCGCCGCTACAGCTGGCTGCTGATGTACCTGTTCGGCGCGTCCCCGGCCCTGGACAAGGGCTTCCTGCGCGGCCGCCCGCACCAGCTCGAAGAACTCGACGCCGAAACACTGTACTTGCCCTACGCCACCAGCCTGCGCATGAGTGACCTGGGCTACCAGAGCAACGCCCAGGCGGGCCTCACGCCCTGCTACAACAACCTGGCCAGCTACACCGATAGCCTGCGCAAGGCCGTCGGCACGCCCTACCCGCCCTATGTCGAGGTCGGCACGCACGTCGATGGCGAGTGGGTGCAGTTGAACACCAACATCCTGCAGATCGAGAACGAGTACTACTCGAACATCCGCCCCAAACGCGTCACCTACACCGGCGAGCGGCCAATCCAGGCCCTGACCTCGCGTGGCGTGCAATACGTGGAAGTACGCTGCCTGGACATCAACCCGTTCCTGCCAGTGGGCATCGACCTGACCGAAGCCCGTTTCCTCGACGCCTTCCTGCTGTTCTGCGCCCTCGAAGAGAGCCCGCAACTGGACAACGGCGAGTGCGGCCAGTGCACCGACAACTTCCTCACCGTGGTCAAGGAAGGTCGGCGCCCGGGCCTGGAGCTGCGCCGTGACGGCCAGCCGGTCGCATTGAAGGAATGGGCAAGCGAACTGATCGAGCGGATCGGCCAGCTGGCCGGGCTGCTCGACCGTGCCAAGGGTGGCAATGACCACGCCAAGGCCCTGGAAGCACAGCAGGCCAAGGTCGACGATCCCGAGCTGACGCCATCGGCGCAGGTGCTGGCGCGCATGACCGAACATGACGAGAGCTTTGTCCAGTTCTCCCTACGCCAGAGCCGCCTGCACGCCGAGAGCTTCCGCGAGCAGCCACTGACCAGCGCGCAGCAACAGGCCTTCGAAACCCTTGCTCGCGAGTCGATCGCCAAGCAGTCCGAGCTGGAACAGGAAGAGGTCGGTGACTTCGACCTGTTCGTCGGCGCCTACCAGGCCAGCATCCTGGCAATCAGCAACTGATGAACCGCACCGCCACCCCGCGCAAGCCACGCGCCAGCAGCCAGGCCAGGATCGAAGCGATCCTCGCCGCGGCACGCGAGCTGCTGGCAGGCCAAGGGGTGGCGGGGTTGTCGATCTACAGCGTGGCGGAACGGGCGCAGATCCCGCCATCGTCGGTGTACCACTTCTTCGCCAGCGTGCCGGCCTTGCTGGAGGCGCTGACCGCCGATGTGCACCGGGCTTTTCGCGAGGCCCTGAGCGCACCGATCGAAAGCACGGCGTTCAGCACCTGGCCTGGCCTGTCGCGCCTGATCGAGCAGCGCATGCTCGACATCTACAACGAGGACGCCGCGGCGCGGCAGCTGATCCTCGCCCAGCATGGTTTGAGCGAAGTGGTCCAGGCTGATCGCCAGCATGATCTGGAACTGGGCGAGTTGATGCACCAGCTGTTCGACCGACATTTTCAGTTGCCAGCGATGCCGAGGGAGGTGCACGTGTTCGCCCTGGCGATGGAACTGAGCGACCGGGTGTATGCCCGCTCGATGCAGCTGCATGAGACGATCACGCCACGCATGGCGGAGGAAGGGATGCGCGTGTTCGAGGCGTATCTGGGGCTGTATCTGCCGCCTTATCTGGCCAAACGCTGATTCGGCGTGGGAGCGGCGGTGCGCCGATGCGACTTGCCCCGTGATAGCGTCAAGTCAGGCAACGTAGATGTGTCGACTGACGCCATCGCGGGGCAAGCCCGCTCCCTCGCAAGACACCGGAAATCAGAGCTTGGCGATGGACACCTCGGTCGATTTCACGAAGGCGATCACCTCGCTGCCTACCTGCAACTCGAGCTCCTTCACGGAACGGGTGGTAATCACCGAAGTGACGATGCCAGAGGCGGTCTGCACGTCGATTTCAGAGAGTACCGGGCCTTCGAGGATTTCCTTCACGGTGCCTTTGAACTGGTTGCGAACGTTGATGGCTTTGATGGTCATGGCGTCATTCCTTTTTGCGGTTTCGGGGATTCAATGAGCCCAACGCAACTGCGTGGGCAACGGGGCGACAGGTTCCGGATCGGGCGGCGTGCCCGGGACGGAGAGAACACGGTTGAGCACTTCGCTTTCCAGCGCCGCCAGGCGGTGCGAACCCCGCACTCGAGGTCGCGGCAGGTCGATGACCAGGTCCAGGCCGACGGCGCCGTCTTCGATCAGGATCACCCGGTCGGCCACGGCGACGGCTTCGCTGACGTCGTGGGTGACCAGCAGCACGGTGAAACCGTGCTGGCGCCACAGGCGCTCGATCAGTTGCTGCATCTCGATACGGGTCAGGGCGTCCAGCGCGCCCAAGGGCTCATCCAGCAGCAGCAGACGCGGCTGATGAATGAGCGCCCGGGCCAGGGCCACCCGCTGTTTCTGGCCACCGGACAAGGCCGCCGGCCACTCATTGGCGCGATCGACCAGGCCGACCGCCTCCAGGGCTTCCAGGGCGCGTGGCCGCCAGTTGCCGGACAACCCCAGGCCGACGTTGTCGATCACCTTCTTCCAGGGCAGCAGGCGCGCGTCCTGGAACATCAGCCGGGTATCCTCGCGGGCCTCGGCAAGCGCCGCGGCGCCCGCCAGCAATTGGCCGCCGCTGGGCTGGTCGAGCCCGGCCAGCAGGCGCAGCAAGGTGCTTTTACCGCAACCACTGCGACCAACGATGGCGACGAACTGGCCAGCCGGAATGTGCAGATCGATCCCGCGCAGCACTTCGCGCTGGCCGAACGTACGACGCAGGTCCCTGGCCGCCAGGGGGATGCCACGCAGCAGGCGTGGCGGTTGTGCCTTGAGCACCGTCATCACGCGCCCTCCTTCTTCGCCACCTGGTACGCCGGGTGCCAACGCAGCCACACACGCTCCAGGCCACGGGCGGCCAGGTCGGCCAGCTTGCCGAGCACCGCGTACAGGACAATGGCCAGCACCACCACGTCGGTCTGCAGGAACTCACGGGCGTTCATCGCCAGGTAGCCGATGCCCGAGTTGGCCGAAATGGTCTCGGCGACGATCAGTGTCAGCCACATGAAACCCAGGGCGAAGCGCACGCCGACCAGGATCGAGGGCAGCGCCCCCGGCAGGATCACCTGGCGGAACAGCGCGAAGCCCGACAGCCCGTAGCTGCGCGCCATCTCCACCAGCGCCGGATCGACGTTGCGGATCCCGTGATAGGTGTTCAGGTAGATGGGGAACAGCGTCCCCAGGGCCACCAGGAAAATCTTTGCCGACTCGTCGATGCCGAACCACAGGATCACCAGCGGGATCAGCGCCAGGTGCGGCACGTTGCGGATCATCTGCACCGAACTGTCGAGCAGGCGCTCGCCCCAGTTCGACAGGCCGGTGATGAAACCGAGCAACAGGCCGAGACTGCCGCCGATCACGAAGCCCAGGCCGGCACGCCAGCCGCTGATGGCCAGGTGGGTCCAGATCTGGCCACTGCGCACCAGCTCGACGCCAGCACTGACCACCGCGCTCGGCGCCGGCAGGATGCGGGTCGACAGCCAGCCTGCGCTGACCGACAACTGCCATACCGCCAGCAGCAGGATCGGCAGGGCCCAGGGCGCCAGGCGCTTGGACCAGGTGGTGGTGGATGCACGACTCATGGCCCCGGCCCTCAGCTCTGCGACACGGATTTGGGCAGGATGTCGTTGGCGACCATTTCACCGAACGGGCTTACGTAGCCACCGGTTTTCGGCTGCTCCGGGCGCTGCACGTCCAGATGCGGGAACAGCAGCTCGGCGACGCGGTACGACTCTTCGAGGTGTGGATAGCCCGAGAAGATGAAGGTATCGATGCCAAGATCGGCGTATTCCTTGACCCGCGCCGCGACGGTCGGGCCATCGCCCACCAGCGCGGTGCCGGCGCCACCACGTACCAGGCCGACACCGGCCCACAGGTTCGGCGCCACTTCGAGGTTGTCGCGCTTGCCACCGTGCAGCGCGGCCATGCGCTGCTGACCGACCGAGTCGAAGCGCGCCAGCGACGCCTGGGCGCGGGCGATGGTGTCGTCGTCCAGGTGCGAGATCAGCCTGTCGGCGGCGGCCCAGGCCTCCTCGTTGGTTTCTCGCACAATCACGTGCAAGCGAATGCCGAAGCGCACCTCACGGCCCTGGGCGGCCGCTTTCTCACGTACCGCAGCAATCTTCTCGGCCACCGCGGCCGGCGGCTCGCCCCAGGTCAGGTACAGCTCGACCTGTTCGGCGGCCAGGTCCTGGGCAGCGTCAGACGAGCCACCGAAGTACAGCGGCGGGCGCGGCTGCTGGATCGGCGGGTAGAGCAGCTTGGCGCCTTTGACCTGGATGTGCTTGCCGTCGTAGTCGACCGTTTCGCCTTCGAGCACCTTGCGCCAGATACGGGTGAATTCCACCGACGCCTCATAGCGTTCCTGGTGGTTCAGGTGCAGGCCATCACCGGCCAGTTCGTCCGGATCGCCACCGGTCACCAGGTTGAACAATGCACGGCCGTTGGACAGACGATCCAGGGTCGCGGCCTGACGGGCTGCGACGGTCGGCGAGATGATCCCCGGGCGCAGGGCCACCAGGAACTTCAGGCGCTCGGTCACCGGGATCAGCGACGCCGCCACCAGCCAGGAGTCCTCGCAGGAACGTCCGGTGGGGATCAGCACGCCGCCGAAGCCCAGGCGGTCGGCGGCCTGGGCGATCTGGCTCAGGTAACCGTGGTCGACGGCGCGGGCGCCTTCGCTGGTGCCCAGGTACTTGCCGTCACCATGGGTAGGGAGGAACCAGAAAATGTTAAGGCTCATTGGAGTTGTCTCCTCAAGGGTGGCTCATGCCGGGGCGACGCCCCGGCGCAGGCGAAACGTTCAAGGCGCACTGGCGACCTTGGCCGGGGGTGTCCAGATCACGTCCTTGATGCTCAAGGGCTTGGGAATCAGCTTCAGGGCCTGGAAGGTGTCGGCAATCTTCTGCTGTGCGGCGATCACTTCCGGGGTCAGCGGCGCGGCTCCGTAGCCTTGGCGCTTGACCGAAGTCAGGGTGATGTCGGCAGGCAGGCCGAGCAGCGGCGCAACCTGGTCGGTGACCTGATGCGGATTGGCCTGGGACCATTCGCCCACGGCGCGCACTTCTTCAACCAGGGTGTTGATCACCGCCGGGTGCTGGGTCGCATAGCTGCGGGTGGCGAGGTAGAACTGGTGATTGTCGACCAGATCCTTGCCGTCACGCAGGGTGCGTGCCTGCAGCTGTTGCTCGGCGGCGGCCTGGTACGGATCCCAGATCACCCAGGCATCGACACTGCCGCGCTCGAAGGCGGCGCGGGCATCGGCCGGGGGCAGGTAGACGGGCTGGATATCGGTGTACTTGAGACCGGCGTCTTCCAGGGCACGCACCAGCAGGTAATGCACGTTGGAACCCTTGTTGAGGGCGACTTTCCTGCCCTTGAGTTCCTTCACCGACTGGACCGTCGACCCCTTCGGCACCAGGATCGCCTCGCTGTGCGGAGCTGGCGGCTCATAGGCGACGTAGAGCAGATCGGCGCCCGCGGCCTGGGCAAACACCGGCGGCGTTTCGCCGGTCACGCCGAAGTCGATGGAGCCGACGTTGAGCCCTTCGAGCAGCTGTGGACCGCCGGGGAACTCGGTCCATTGCACGTCGATGCCCTGTTCCTTCAGGCGCTTTTCCAGCGACCCCTTGGCCTTGAGCAGCACCAGGGTGCCGTATTTCTGGTAACCGATACGCAGGCTCTCGGCCTGGGCTTGGCTGATGGCGCCGAAGGACACAGCCGCCGCGAACAGGGCGACCAGACCACGACGCAAGAAGACTGTGCGCATGGCGCTCTCCTGTGCGAGTTGGGTTCGGGTAGCACCTGCTTGCCTCGTTGGCGGGCGAGTAAGGTGGGGACAGCGATGGAGCGGTCAAGCCTGGTTCAGATACTCCAGCGGGCACTGATCAGGCGTTCGTTGAGCACGCCGGGGGCGACAGGTTGGGGCCGGCGCGCCATGGCGCTGTGGAACGTTTCCAGCGAATCCTGCAGGCGCTGCTCCAGGGCAGCGGCCAGTTGCGCGGGCCTGGCGCCCTCGCCGTAGGCAATCTGGCTGTCGTCGGCGAAGATCCCTTGCAGGGTCTCCTGCGCCTTGAGGGCCGACAGCACGGGCTTGAGCGCGTAGTCCACGGCCAGCATGTGGGCGATGCTCCCACCGGTTGCGATCGGCAACACCACCTTGTGTTCCAGGGCCCGCTCGGGCAGCAGGTCGAGCAAGGTCTTCAAGGCCCCGGCGAAGGACGCCTTGTACACCGGGGTGGCCACCACCAAGCCGTCGGCCTGGGCTACAAGTGCGTTGAAGTGGCGCACCTGCGGGCTGTCGAAACGGGCATGCAGCAGATCTTCGGCGGGAAACTCACGCACCTGGAAGGTCACCACTTCGACGCCCCGCTCCTGCAGCCAGTCGCGCGAGCGCTCTAGCAGCACGCCGGAGCGTGAACGAAGACTGGGGCTACCACCGACAGAGACAACCAGCATTGAAAGAGCTTCCTTCGATTCGATTGCAGGGCCGCGAGGGGTTGTCCCCGCTGGATGTAACGACATTAACAGCTCGTCACATATATCTATAAATCATATTTTTTCATTTGTTTATTCCATTTATGAATTTACGAATTACTGTAGCCACACAATAAAAAAGGGCCGTCGAAACGGCCCGAAGATCCCTGCTTGGCTAAGAGCAATGCAACGAGGAATGCCTCAACGATTGGGTTGCGGGGTCAGCCGCAGATAGGGTTTCACCGCCCGATACCCTTTCGGGAAACGACGTTTGATTTCATCTTCGTCCTTGAGCGAAGGCACGATCACTACCTCATCGCCATCCTGCCAGTTGCCCGGCGTGGCGACCTTGTAGTTGTCGGTCAGCTGCAGCGAGTCGATCACCCGCAGGATCTCGTTGAAGTTGCGCCCGGTACTGGCCGGATAGGTGATGGTCAGGCGCACCTTCTTGTTCGGGTCGATGACGAACAGCGAACGCACGGTCAGGGTGTCGCTGGCGTTGGGGTGGATCAGGTCGTACAGGTCGGAGACCTTGCGATCGGCGTCGGCGATGATCGGGAAGTTGACCACGGTGTTCTGGGTCTCGTTGATGTCGTCGATCCACTTGTGGTGCGAGTCCACCGGGTCCACCGACAGGGCGATGGCCTTGACCCCGCGCTTGGCGAAATCATCCTTGAGCTTGGCGGTCAGGCCCAGTTCGGTGGTGCACACCGGGGTGAAGTCGGCCGGGTGGGAGAACAGCACGCCCCAGCTGTCGCCCAGCCATTCGTGGAAACGGATCTTGCCGGCGCTGGAATCCTGTTCGAAATCGGGGGCGATATCGCCGAGTTTGAGGCTCATGGAAGCGGCTCCTGTGCTGTGTCTGGCCTTGTGGGTTCAATGTGCCTGCTTCCGAATAAAAATAAAAAGAATAAATATCGATTTATTTATAACCAGATCGCATACGGAATCGCAGACACAAAAAGCCTCGCACAAGGCGAGGCTTTCTTTGTGCAGCTACGACTTACATGAAGGCGTAAGTGTAGTTGACGATGAAGCGAGTCTGGTCCTGGTCTTTGGTGTATTCAGTGTTGCCGGCAGGACCGTTGGTCCCGCGGTAAACACCTTGACGCAGGCTGAAGCCCAGTCCCTTCAGAGTACCTTCCTGGATCACGTAGTCGACACGCGCGTCCCGCTCCCACTCGCTGTAGGAACCGTTGCCCGAAGCGTTGCGAACGTCGGTACCGCGCAGATATGCAACGGACGCCTTCAAGCCTGGCACGCCAAGACGAGCGAAATCGTACGAGTACTGGCCGAAGGTAGTGTTTTCACCTGCACGAGCGAACTGGTTGATCATGCTGTCGGTGAACAGGTAGAAGCTAGCACCGCCCGCGCCTTCCGGACGGCCATTGCCATCGCGCACGCTACCCTGGTTCAGCCAGACGAACGCACCGTCATCGCTGACCTGCTGGTGACCGAGCATGAGTGCATGGCCGCCCAGAGTATAGGTGAACATCGCCGACCAGGTTTTGTTGTCAACTTCACCGACATGCTTGGCATAACCGTTGTTGTTGTTGAAGTTGTAGCCGCCACCACTGCCGTTCCGGCCGTCGCTGCTGCTGTCAAAGTAGCGCAGGTCGGTCTTGAATGACTGGTCGTCCGAGATCTTGAAGACGTGAGTCGCACCCAGGAAGTGCTGTTTGTAGAAGTCTTCCAGGTTCGAGTAGTAGTACTGCAGGGTCAGGTCTGGAGTGAGCTTGTAGTCCAGGCCGCCGTAGCGGAACTTGTTGCTGTCAGCGGTAGCACCGTTGACCGACAGGCCGGTGCGGTTGCTCGAAGCACGACCCATGGCGTGGGTCAGTTGACCGGCGTTGACAGTCAGATTGTCGATTTCCTTCGAGGTGATGGTTGCACCTTCAAAGGTTTGCGGCAGCAGGCGACCGTCGTTGGAGACCAGGATCGGCAACATTGGCGCCAAGGCGCTACCGAAGTGAGCTTCAGTTTTGGAGAAGCGGGCTTTGGCGTTGGCGCCAAGACGAGCCCATTGGGCCGCTGCCGAACCGTTGGTCTCACTCGGGAAGAAGGAGCTGTTGTCAGGGTGCTTGCCTTTGCCACCGTCGAGGTGAATACCCCACAGCGCCTGAGCGTCCACACCGAAGCCTACGGTACCTTCGGTGAAACCAGAAATGTAGTCGAGCTTGAAGCCCTGACCCGATTCACGGTTGTCCGCACCGACTTCACGGTTATCGTTGTTGAAGTACATGGTGCGCGAGCTCAGGGACAGCTTGCTGTCCTCGACGAAACCTGCAGCGCCTGCTTGTTGGGCGAGAACCCCCAGTGCCACGGCCAGGGCCAGGCTGGACTTGTACATGTTTTGCTCCTCTACGTTCTAATTTTTGTGCGTCTCAAGCGGCGGAGTCTGCTGCCCCACTCACCCGGATTGGCGATTTAGCCCTAAAGCGTGACCGCCAAGTCAATCGCTAACGATCGATTCGCGACTTTGGTCTAATCCGTCGATCTGCGCTACAGGATAATGACAATCCTATAAATCCAAAATGACCGTTTTATGAATCTGTAAGATTTTTACGGAATAACATCGGAACCATTCCTGCAAATCGTTGTATCGACGCCGTCAATCATACCTTTAGGTTATGTGCAAACGTTTGCAGGCGTGACGACCGCCCCGTCGAAACCGATCAAGCCTAGCTGGCTTGGCAGATTCCGCCACCAGTACCGCCGCCCCACAGGGCCGTGGGTCAGAGCGATTGGCTTTTAAGCTAATTCTAAAAAGTTATTTATTTCATATTTCTTAGATCATCTAGTCTTCTCGCCATCTATCCCAGAATGCCTGACGAGAGGTTCAACCATGATCCCGCATGCTCCGCTGCGCCTGTTCGCCGCCCTGACCCTCACCAGTGCCAGCTGGCTGGCCCAGGCCGCCGACCTGACCGTTGCCTACCAGACCACCGTCGACCCGGCAAAGGTGGCCCAGGTCGATGGCACCTATGAAAAGGACAGCAAGGCCAGCATCGACTGGCGCAAGTTCGACAACGGCGCCGACGTGATCACCGCTGTCGCCTCGGGCGACGTGCAGATCGGCTACCTCGGCTCCAGCCCGCTGGCCGCCGCCGCCACCCGCAAATTGCCTGTGGAAACCTTCCTGATCGCCACCCAGATCGGCGCCGGCGAAGCCCTGGTCGCCCGCGACAGCATCAAGACCCCGCAGGACCTGGTGGGCAAGAAAGTCGCCGTGCCGTTCGTTTCCACCGGCCACTACAGCCTGTTGGCCGCGCTGAAGAGCTGGAACATCGACCCGTCGAAAGTGCAGATCCTCAACCTCGCGCCACCAGCGATCATCGCCGCCTGGAAACGCGGCGACATCGACGCCACCTACGTCTGGGACCCAGCCCTGGGCGTGGCCAAGGAGAACGGCAAGGTACTGATCACCTCCGGCGAGCTTGCCGAGAAAGGCGCGCCGACCTTCGACGCCTGGATCGTGCGCAAGGACTTCGCTGCCAAGCACCCGGAGATCGTCAAGTCGTTCGCCAAGGTCACCCTCGACGCCTATGCCGACTACCGCAAGGACCCGCAAGCCTGGCTGGCCGACAAAGACAACGTCGCCAAGCTGGTCAAGCTGTCTGGCGCCAAGCCCACCGATATCCCGGTGCTGCTGCAGGGCAACGTCTATCCACTGGCCGCCGACCAGGCCAGCGCACTCGGCGCACCGACCACCCAGGCGCTGACCGACACCGCCACCTTCCTCAAGCAGCAGGGCAAGGTCGATGCCGTGCTGCCGGACTACGCGCCCTACGTCAGCGCCCAGTACCTGCCCAACTGATCTGGAGCCCGTCATGGCCTTGCTCGAGCTGGAGCGCATCAGCGCACAGTACCCCGGCGCCCCCACCCCGGTGCTGGCCGATATCAACCTGAGCCTGGGTCCGCGCCAGTTGCTGGTGGCCCTCGGGCCTTCAGGCAGCGGCAAGACCTCGCTGCTCAACCTGATCGCCGGCTTCGTCGCCCCCAGCGGCGGGCGCATCACCCTCGATGGCGCACCGGTGCAAGGCCCGGGGGCCGAGCGCGGCGTGGTGTTCCAGGACGACGCCCTGCTGCCCTGGCAGGACGTGCTCGGCAACGTCGCCTTCGGCCTGGAGCTGGCAGGCGTACCGCGTGCACAGCGTGAAGCCAAGGCACGAGAGATGCTGGCACTGGTAGACCTGGCCGGCTTCGGCGAGCGGCGCGTATGGCAATTGTCCGGTGGGCAGAAGCAGCGCGTGGGCCTTGCCCGGGCGCTGGCGGCCGACCCGCGAGTGCTGTTGATGGACGAACCGTTCGGCGCCCTCGATGCCTTTACCCGCGAACAGATGCAGGAGCTGCTGCTGCAGGTCTGGCAGCGCACCGCCAAGCCAGTGTTCCTGATCACCCACGACATTGAGGAAGCGGTGTTCCTCGCCACCGAGCTGGTGCTCCTGGCGCCCAATCCGGGACGGGTGGTCGAGCGCCTGCAACTGGACTTCGGCCAGCGCTACGCCGCTGGCGAGTCGGCGCGGGCGATCAAGTCCGATCCACGCTTCATCGAGACCCGCGAGCACGTGCTGGCGCGGGTGTTCTCGCAACGTCAGGAGTCCGCATGAGCAGTATCGAATTGCCAGCCACCGCCAAGCGGCCCCCCCGGACGCCACCTGTCGTGAAAACCCGCAAGCCCTTACCGACCCGCTGGATCAGCGCCCTCACCCTGGCCTCGCTGCTGTTGGTGTGGTGGCTGGTTACCGCCGCCGGCTGGATCGAGCCGCTGTTCCTGCCCTCGC
Organism: Pseudomonas soli; assembly: GCF_021283165.2. Taxonomy (NCBI): domain Bacteria; kingdom Pseudomonadati; phylum Pseudomonadota; class Gammaproteobacteria; order Pseudomonadales; family Pseudomonadaceae; genus Pseudomonas; species Pseudomonas soli. The sequence goes on along the minus strand of NZ_CP128543.1, from coordinate 232,185 downwards.
CCGCCGATATCCTGGCCAAGGGCTGGACGCTGCTCACCCAGGGCTACATGGACGCCAGCCTGTGGCAGCACCTGGGCGCGAGCCTGGGGCGCATCGGCCTGGCGCTGCTTGCCGCCACCCTGACCGCCATCCCGGTGGGCATCGCCATCGGCTACAACCGCGTGGCCCGCGGCGTTCTCGACCCGCTGATCGAGTTCTACCGGCCGATTCCGCCGCTGGCTTACCTGCCGCTGATCGTCATCTGGTGCGGCATAGGCGAGCTGTCGAAAGTGCTTTTGATCTACCTGGCGATCTTCGCCCCGATTGCCATCGCCACCGCCACCGGCGTGCGCACCGTCGACCCGGCCAAGTTGCGCGCCGCGCAGTCGCTGGGCGCCAGCAAAATCCAACTGATCCGCCACGTGATCCTGCCTAGCGCACTGCCCGACATCCTCACCGGCATCCGCATCGGCCTCGGCGTGGGCTGGTCGACGCTGGTCGCCGCCGAACTGATCGCCGCCACCAGTGGCCTGGGCTTCATGGTGCAGTCCGCCGCGCAGTTCCTGGTCACCGATGTGGTGGTCCTGGGGATCCTGCTGATTGCCCTGATCGCCTTCGCCCTTGAGATGGGCCTGCGCGCCCTGCAGCGCAAGCTGGTGCCCTGGCACGGCCAGAGCCATTGATCCCCAAATGACCACGCCGGCAAACCGGCACCTGGAACGAGAAAAGACATGAGCCTGACCGTTACCCCCTTGAGCCCGGCACTGGGCGCGCAGATCAGCGGCGTGGACATCAGCCGCGACATCAATGCCCAACAGCGTGACGCCATCGAGCAGGCGCTGCTCGAGCACCAGGTGCTGTTCTTCCGCGATCAACCAATCACTCCCGAGCAGCAGGCGCGCTTCGCCGCCCGCTTCGGCGACCTGCATATCCACCCGATCTATCCCAATGTGCCGGAGACACCGCAGGTGTTGATCCTCGACACCGCAGTCACCGACGTGCGCGACAACGCCGTGTGGCACACCGACGTGACCTTCCTGCCGACCCCGGCGCTGGGCGCGGTGCTCAGCGCCAAGCAGTTGCCGGCCTTTGGTGGTGACACTCTGTGGGCCAGCGGCATCGCTGCGTTCGAGGCGCTGTCGGCGCCGCTGCGCACAATGCTGGACGGCCTGACCGCCACCCATGATTTCACCAAGTCGTTCCCGCTGGAACGTTTCGGCACTACGCCCGAGGACCTGGCCCGCTGGGAGACGACCCGGCGCAACAATCCGCCGCTGTCGCACCCGGTGGTGCGCACGCACCCGGTCAGCGGACGCAAGGCGCTGTTCGTCAATGAAGGTTTCACCACGCGGATCAACGAATTGAATGAGCAGGAGAGCGAGGCGCTGCTCAAGCTGCTGTTCGCCCATGCGACGCGGCCGGAGTTCAGCATTCGCTGGCGTTGGCAGGAAAATGACGTGGCGTTCTGGGACAACCGCGTGACGCAGCACTTTGCGGTGGATGATTACCGGCCCAGCCGGCGGGTGATGCATCGGGCGACCATCCTGGGGGATGCGCCGTTCTGAAAGATCGGGGGAGGCCTTTGGCTTCCTTTCGCTGGCAAGCCAGCTCCCACAGGTTTTGCAACAACCCTGTGGGAGCCTGCGAAAGGGCCGCATAGCGTCGCCAGCGATCTACCTGACCAGGTGCAGGTACTGCATGTGCCGCTCGTACTGGTCGAGGATGTCGTTGATGATCTGCTCCTTGCTGTAGCCCACCAGGTCGTAGTTCTGGCTGCCTTCGGACAGATGCACCTCCGCACGGTAGTAGCGGCGGTTCTTCAAGTCCTGGGTGCCCAGCCCGCCCAGGGCGAACGACGGCGTAAAGTACCCGCGCATCTGCACCTGGTAGATGAACGGCTGCTCCTCGCCATGGCCGATCTTCAGGCTGACGTTGTCGTGGCTCGGGTCGTCCTGGGTGATCAGCACCAGGCCCTTCTGCTCGAACACCTCGCGCACTTCGGCGATCGCCGGGCGCACCACGTCGTCCATGAAGCGATACACCTCGTCCCGAGACGGGAAGTGCACCGCCTGGCTCAGGCGTTGGCGCCAACCGCCACGCCCACGCCGGGACTGGGCGAACGGCGCCAGCGAATGCATCTGCGCGATCTGCCGCTGGCTTTCCAGGTAGAAGGCCTTGTGCAGCCCCCACATCATGCACAGCAGGATCAGCGAGAACGGCAGCGAGGTCAGCACCACCGCCGACTTCAGCGAATCGATGCTGCCGGCGAACAGCAGGCTGCTGGTAATCAGCGCGGTCATCGCCCCCCAGAAGATCCGCAGCCAGTTCGGGCCGTCCTCGTCGGCGCCACCGCCCTTGGCCGACAGCGTCGACAGCACCACGGTGCCGGAGTCGGCCGAAGTGACGAAGAACACAAAGCTGATGAACACCGTCACGGCTATCACCGCCTTGCTCCACGGGTAGGTTTCCAGCAGCAGGTACAAGCTCATCGACGGGTTGTCGAGGGCTGACTGGCCGAGCGCGGTCATGCCGTGGTTGATCACCTGGTCAAGGGCGCTGTTACCGAAGATCGACATCCACGCCAGGGTGAAGCCCAGCGGGATCAGCAGCACGCCGAAGACGAACTCGCGGATGGTCCGGCCCCGCGAGATACGGGCGATGAACAACCCCACGAACGGCGCCCAGGCAATCCACCAGGCCCAGTAGAACACCGTCCAGCCGCCCAGCCAGTCGCGCTGCTCGCCGTAGGCGTACACATCGAAGCTCTTGCGTGGCAGGGCGCCAAGGTAGTCACCGAGGTTCTGGATCAGGGTGTTGAACAGGTGCTGGGTGGGCCCGGCGAACAACACGAACAGCAGCAGCGCGCAGGCCAGGAACAGGTTGATGTCGCTCATCACCCGCACGCCCTTCTCCACCCCGGCGACCGCCACGGCCACGGCCGCGCCCATCATCAGGGTGATGAGGATCACCTGCACCCATTGGCTGTGGCTGATGCCGAACAGGTAGTCCAGGCCTGCGTTCAGGTGCAGCACGCCAAAGCCCATGTCGGCGCCCAGGCCGAATACCGTGGCGATAATGCCAAAGCCATCCACCGCGTAGCCGATCGGCCCGTTGATGCGCTTGCCGATCAGCGGGTACAGCGCCGAGCGCAGGGCCAGTGGCAGGTTGTGGCGGTAGGCGAAGTAGGCGAGCGCCATGCCGACGAAGGCGAACACACCCCAGCCGTGCAGGCCCCAGTGCAGGAACAGGATCTGCATCGCCTGGCGCCCGGCCTCGGCCGTGCCCGCCTCGCCTTGGGGCGGCTGGAGCATGTGGGTCAGAGGTTCAGAGACGCAGAAGAAGAACAGCGTGATGCTGATGCCGGCGGCGAACAGCATGCCGGCCCAGGACAGGTAGCTGAACTCGGGCTCGTCATGGTCGGCGCCGAGCTTGATCTTGCCGTAGCCCGACAAGGCGGTGACCACCACGAAGACCAGGTACAGGGTCATGGCCAGCATGTAGTACCAGCCGACCGTGTTGGCCGCCCAGTTCTGCGCTGCCAGCAACCACTCGCCGGCAGCCTGGGGCTGAGCGATGACGATCAAGCCGAAAATGAGGATGAAGCTTGCCGCGAAATAGAACACGGGGGGGTTCATGCGGATCTTGCCGTTGGCAAGGTCGGGGGTCGGTGCACTCATTGAACGGGCACCTCGTCACGGGACGTGAGGTTCGGATTGAACGGGTTCAGCAAAGGCGATTCCTCCTTTTGAACACCGGCAATGGACCAGCGTTTTTCGTTGAACAAGCGTTCAAGTTAAACATGGATTGGATTTCAATGCGACCCGATGCCGCTCCAGGGCGTGATCGAGGTGGTGGCGGGAAGTCCCGCCGCCACGCCTCATAAGCCTAGAGCTAGAGGGCTTTCTTGCCCTCGCAATCGAGCTGCAGGTTCGCCTGGGTAATGTTGCTGTCAGCCGGCACGCTGCGGGTCAGCCAGACGTTGCCGCCAATGGTCGAACCCTTGCCGATGGTGATACGCCCGAGGATGGTCGCGCCGGCGTAGATCACCACGTCGTCCTCGACGATCGGGTGCCGCGCCAGGCCCTTGTGCAAGGTGCCGGACTCGTCGCTGGGGAAGCGCTTGGCGCCCAGGGTCACCGCCTGGTAGATACGCACCCGCTCGCCGATGATCGCGGTCTCACCGATTACCACGCCTGTGCCGTGGTCGATGAAGAAGCCAGGGCCGATCTGCGCACCGGGATGGATATCGATGCCGGTGGCCGAGTGCGCCAGCTCCGAACTGATCCGCGCCAGCAGCGGCAGGCCGGCCCGGTACAGGTGATGGGCCAGCCGGTGGTGGATGATCGCCAGGATGCCCGGGTAGCACAGCAGCACCTCGTCTACGCTGCGCGCCGCCGGGTCGCCGTGGTAGGCGGCGAGTACGTCGGTGTCCAGCAGCACGCGCAGCGCCGGCAGGGCTGCGGCGAAGTCCTGGATCAGACGCAGGGCGTGGGTATCGACATCGATCACATCAGTCTTGCCATGACGCGCCGCATAGCGCAGCTCCAGGCGTGCCTGGGCCAACAGCGCGGTCAGCGCAGCGTCGAGCGTATGGCCCACATAAAAGTCCTCGCTCTCCTCGCGCAGGTCCACCGGCCCTAGGCGCATCGGGAACAGCGCGCCGCAAAGCTGCTCGAGGATTTGCCGCAGCGCCTCGCGCGACGGCAGTTCGCGCCCGCCCTGCTCGCCGCTGCTGCGGCCATTGCTGCTGCGCCACTGCTCGCGGGCGTTGCGCAGGCCACTGACGATACCCTGCAACTGCCAGTGCCCGGTTGATGGTTGTTCGCTCACGGTGTTTCTCCTGCCAGGCGGCTTTCTCGGTATGCATACGCTCCTACAAGGAGGTGCAAAACACGATACGTCAAATCTGCCTCTTGGAAAAAACAACGCTTTATTCCATCCTGAGCTAAGTCGGGTATAAGCCGCTGCAATTTGCAGATTTGGAATAATAACCTGATTTTTTATTATTTCCCGGCCTATGAAGCCCACCTCTATAGTCGCCACCTCACTACTTCCACAACAAGCGCGGGGCATGCCATGACCAAATTCGCCAAACCCCTTCTCAACGCCAGCCTGGCGCTCCTGCTCGGCGCCGGCTTGCTCGGCCAGGCCTTTGCCGGCGAGCAGTTGAAGACCATCCAGGAAAAAGGCGTGATCAACGTCGGCCTGGAAGGCACCTATCCACCGTTCAGCTTCCAGGACGAAAACGGCAAGCTGACCGGCTTCGAGGTCGAGCTGTCCGAGTTGCTGGCCAAGGAGCTGGGGGTCAAGGCCAAGGTCCAGCCGACCAAGTGGGACGGCATCCTCGCTGCACTGGAATCCAAGCGCCTCGACGTGGTGATTAACCAGGTGACCATCTCCGAGGATCGCAAGAAGAAGTACGATTTTTCCGAGCCGTACACCGTTTCCGGCATTCAGGCCCTGGTACTCAAGGGCAGTGACAACGAGAAAAACATCAAGACTGCCGCCGATCTCGGTGGCAAGAAGGTCGGTGTCGGCCTGGGCACCAACTATGAGCAATGGGTCAAACAGGATGTGCCGACAGCCGATGTGCGCACCTACGAAGATGACCCGACCAAGTTCGCCGACCTGCGCAACGGTCGTATCGACGCCATCCTGATCGATCGCCTGGCTGCACTCGAGTACGTCCAGAAAACCGCCAAGGACAAGAAACCGACCGCACTCGCTGGCGAGAAATTCTCCAAGCTGGAATCGGGCGTGGCCTTGCGCAAAGGCGAACCTGAACTGCTCGATGCGCTGAACAAGGCCATCGACAAGCTCAAGGCCGACGGCTCGCTGGCCAAGCTGTCCGAAAAATACTTCGGTGCCGATGTCACCAAATGATCGCTGAAAGCCTGCAACTCGTTGTCGATTCCGCGCCCTTCCTGTTGAAGGGTGCGGGTTATACCGTGCTGCTCAGCGTCGGTGGCATGTTCTTCGGCCTGGTGCTGGGCTTTGCCCTGGCGCTGATGCGGCTGTCGAAGATCCTGCCGCTGGACTGGCTGGCGCGCATCTATGTGTCGTTCTTCCGCGGCACGCCGCTGCTGGTGCAGCTGTTCGTGATCTACTTCGGCCTGCCGCAGATCGGCATCGAGCTCGATCCGATCCCCGCCTCGCTGATCGGCCTGTCACTGAACATGGCGGCCTATGTCTGCGAAATCCTCCGCGCGGCAATCTCCTCGATCGACCGTGGCCAGTGGGAAGCCGCAGCCAGCATCGGCATGACCCGCACCCAGGCCATGCGCCGGGCGATCCTGCCGCAAGCCCTGCGCACTGCCCTGCCTCCGCTGGGCAACAGTTTCATCTCGCTGGTCAAGGACACCGCCCTGGCGGCGACCATCCAGGTGCCCGAGCTATTCCGCCAGGCACAGCTGATCACCGCACGGACCTTCGAGGTCTTCACCATGTACCTGGCTGTCGCGGTGGTCTACTGGATCCTCTGCAGCATCCTGGCGCACTTCCAGAACCGCATGGAAGCGCGGGTCAACCAGCACGACCAGGAGCACTGAGATGATCGTAGTAGAAGGCCTGACCAAGCAGTTCAAGGGCCAGACCGTGCTCAACGGCATCGACCTGAGCGTGCAGCCCGGCGAAGTGGTGGCCATCATCGGCCCCAGCGGCTCGGGCAAGACCACTTTCCTGCGCTGCCTGAACCTGCTGGAAACCCCCGATGCCGGGCGCATCCAGATCGGCGATATCAGCATCGATGCCAACCGTCCGCTCGGCGGCCAACAGGGTGCTATCCGCCGCCTGCGCCAACAGGCCGGGTTCGTGTTCCAGAACTTCAACCTGTTCCCGCACCGCACCGCCCTGGAAAACGTCATCGAAGGGCCGGTGATCGTCAAGAAGACGCCCCGCGACAAGGCCATCGAGCTGGCCAGGCGCCTGTTGGCCAAGGTCGGCCTGGCGGGCAAGGAAGACGCCTACCCCAGGCGCCTGTCCGGCGGCCAGCAGCAACGGGTGGCCATCGCCCGGGCCCTGGCCATGGAGCCGGAAGTGATCCTGTTCGACGAGCCCACTTCGGCGCTCGACCCCGAACTGGTCGGTGAAGTGCTGGAGACCATCCGTAGCCTGGCCGAGGAAAAGCGCACCATGATCATCGTCACCCACGAGATGAGCTTCGCCCGCGATGTCGCCAACCGGGTGATCTTCTTCGACAAGGGCGTGATCGTCGAGCAGGGCGAGGCCAAGGCACTGTTCGCCAACCCGAAGGAAGAGCGCACACGCCAGTTCCTGCGCAAGTTCCTCGGCACCGCCGCCGGCCAGGAGTGAAGCCGATGCGCGGGGCTCACACCTCGCGCAGGTTGTGGCAACGCCTGAAGCGCGCTTCCAGGTTGCGATCGGGCATCTGGTGGCTGCGTAGGGCGTTGAGGGTCTGCTCCACGTAATCGCGCGTGGTGCCGTAGCGCCCCTTGGCGCTGGCGAGGATCTGGCTGAGCAGGGTGTCCGGCAGGTTGCCCGCGTAGCACGGCAGGTGCCGCTCCAGCACAAAACCCAGCGCCTGCACCTTGCTGCCATCGCCCAGGCGGCAGCTCAGCCAATGCGGACGATAGGCCGGGAACGGCATCTCACGCTGCCACAGGGCCATGAGCGAGTCGTGCAGGTTGGTTTCGTCCAGACGGAAGGCAAAGCCGCTGCAGGAGCCGCCACGGTCCAGGCCGAACACCAGGCCTGGGCACTCCGGTGTACCACGGTGTTCGTGGGACCACAGGTAGAGGCCGCGGTGATAACCATGCACCCGCGCCCGCTGCCGCTCGACCGAGTTGCATTCGGGGCGCCAGATCAGCGAACCATAGGCAAACAGCCAGACCGGGCCGCCTTCGTGCTGGGACATGGTTTCCTGCATCGAACACTGCAGTTGTTCACGGGTCAACTGCTGCCCGAAGTCGAGTGACGGCGGATAGGCTATTTGCCAGGATGAACTTTCAAGCGTCGACATGAGCTGCCGCCATTAATTCCTGAGAACTACCAAAGTGCAGGTATTGCCGTGCCTGTTCGGATGCTATCGCGGAGCAAGCCCGCTTCCACAAAGGCCCGCCAGGATCGCATGGGAACGGGCTTGCCCGGCGATTTACCTGGCGCCTAACGTAAGGCAAATCGCTCTTTGCACTCAACCCCGAAAACAGGATTTCATTAAAGCATCCGCTGAACGGAAACTAATAGTCCGAGTATAGCGAAACTTATTACCCGCACCGGTAACAATCCCCACCATGTAACCAACAGAAAAAACTTGGTTATTAAACCCGACACTCCCTTGCAGCGTGCCGGGTGACTTCAGCCGCGTGGCGCGTAGGCAAACACGTCAGCCCGCATGCGGTGGGCATCCATGCCGGCCTCGACCAATGCATCGAGGGTGGCGTAGACCATGTTCGGCGAGCCACTGGCATAGACATGCACCTGGTTCAGGTCGCCGATGTCCTCGCATACCGCTTCGTGGAGCAGGCCACAGCGCCCCTCCCAACCGCACAGATCGCTGACCACTTTGTGCAGGAACAGGTTCGGCAGACGCTCCCACTCAGCCCAGTGCTCGATCTGGTAGAAGTCTTCAGGCCGGCGTACACCCCAGTACAAGTGCACCGGGTGCTTGAAGCCCTGCGCCCGGCAGTGCTCGATCAGGCTGTGCATCTGCCCCATGCCGGTCCCGGCGGCGATCAGTACCAGCGGGCCATCCGGCAACTCCGCCAGGTGAGCATCACCAAATGGCAGTTCGATGCGGGCCAGGCCATTGCGCTGCAACTGCTTGATCAACTGCACGGCACTGCTTTCGCGGGCCAGCACATGCAACTCCAGCTCACGCCCACCGTGGGGCGCCGAAGCGAGCGAAAAAGCCGCCTTGTCCATACCCTCGCGCTCGATCATCAGATATTGCCCGGCGTGGTAGCGGGGCGGCTTGCCGGCCGGCGCGCGCAGGCGCACGCGCCAGACATCGCCACCGATCTCGACGCACTCGGTCACGGTACAGGCCAGCTTGCGCAGCGGCAGCTCGCCCAGGGCCAGCACACCATCCCACAGCAACACACAGTCCTCCAGCGGCTCGGCGATGCAGGTGAACAGCTCACCGTGATCGCGCACCTGGCCTTCCTGGCGAACACTGCCTTCCACCAGCAGCGCGGCACATACATGGCAGTTGCCGTTGCGGCAGCTGCTCGGGCAGTCATAGCCCAGGCGCCGTGCCGCATCCAGAATCCTTTCACCCGGTTCGACCGCCAGTACCGCCCCGGAAGGCTGCAAGGTTACCTGCATCAATCTATTCCCAACTGGTCCCACAACTCATCGATACGGCGGGTGACGGCCTCGTCCTTGACGATGACCCGGCCCCATTCGCGTGTAGTCTCGCCCGGCCATTTGTGCGTGGCGTCCAGGCCCATCTTCGACCCCAGCCCCGATACCGGCGACGCGAAGTCGAGGTAGTCGATGGGGGTGTTGTCGATCATCACCGTATCACGCTTGGGGTCCATGCGCGTGGTGATGGCCCAGATCACATCGTTCCAGTCGCGGGCGTTGATATCGTCGTCGGTGACGATAACGAACTTGGTGTACATGAACTGTCGCAGGAACGACCACACACCCAGCATGACGCGCTTGGCATGGCCCGGGTACTGCTTCTTCATGGTCACCACCGCCATGCGGTACGAGCAGCCTTCCGGCGGCAGGTAGAAGTCGGTGATCTCGGGGAACTGCTTCTGCAGGATCGGCACGAACACTTCGTTCAGCGCCACGCCGAGAATCGCCGGCTCATCCGGCGGCCGGCCGGTGTAGGTGCTGTGGTAGATCGGCTTTTGCCGGTGGGTGATGCGCTCGACGGTGAACACCGGGAAGCTGTCCACTTCGTTGTAGTAGCCGGTGTGGTCGCCGTACGGGCCTTCCGGGGCCATCTCGCCGGGGTGGATCACGCCTTCGAGGATGATCTCGGCGGTAGCCGGTACCTGCAGGTCGTTGCCACGGCACTTGACCAGTTCGGTGCGATTGCCACGCAACAGGCCAGCGAAGGCGTATTCGGAAAGCGTGTCCGGGACCGGGGTCACGGCACCGAGGATGGTCGCCGGGTCCGCGCCCAACGCCACGGCTACCGGGAACGGCTGGCCAGGATGCTTCTCGCACCATTCGCGGTAGTCCAGCGCCCCGCCGCGGTGGCTCAGCCAGCGCATGATCACCTTGTTGCGGCCAATCACCTGCTGGCGATAGATGCCCAGGTTCTGGCGTTCCTTGTTCGGCCCGCGAGTCACGGTCAGGCCCCAGGTGATCAGCGGCGCAACATCGCCCGGCCAGCAGTGCTGGATCGGCAGCTGGCCGAGGTCAACGTCATCGCCTTCGACCACGATTTCCTGGCATACCGCGTCCTTGACCACCTTCGGCGCCATGGACACGACCTTCTTGAAGATCGGCAGCTTCGACCAGGCGTCCTTCAGGCCCTTCGGCGGCTCGGGCTCCTTGAGAAACGCCAGCAGCTTGCCGATCTCGCGCAGCTCTTCGGTCGACTCGGCGCCCATGCCCATGGCCACGCGCTCGGGGGTGCCGAACAGGTTGCCCAGCACCGGCATATCGAACCCAGTGGGCTTTTCGAAGAGCAAGGCCGGGCCCTTGGCGCGCAGCGTGCGGTCGCAGACTTCGGTCATTTCCAGAACTGGGGAGATGGGAACCTGGATGCGCTTGAGTTCACCGCGCTGTTCCAGGCCACGAATGAAGTCGCGCAGATCGCGATACTGCATGCAAAGGCCTCGTGTTGGGCGTATCGGTCGGGGTGCAGAGTGTAGCGCCGTTCACGCCTTGTTTGGGGGCAAAAAATGAAAAGGGGCCGCTTCGCGATCCCATCGCCGCGTTGCCGGCGATGGGCTGCAAAGCAGCCCCTTTCAGTACCTGGCCGGGAAGCTTACTTGCGCTTCATCGACAGGAAGAACTCATCGTTGGTCTTGGTCTGCTTGAGCTTGTCGACCAGGAACTCGATGGCGGCGATTTCGTCCATCGGGTGCAGCAGCTTGCGCAGGATCCACATGCGCTGCAGTTCGTCGTCGGCGGTCAGCAGCTCTTCGCGGCGGGTACCGGACTTGTTGATGTTGATGGCAGGGAACACACGCTTCTCGGCGATGCGGCGGTCCAGGGGCAGCTCCATGTTGCCGGTACCCTTGAACTCTTCGTAGATCACTTCGTCCATCTTCGAGCCGGTCTCGACCAGCGCGGTGGCGATGATGGTCAGCGAACCGCCTTCCTCGATGTTACGGGCGGCACCGAAGAAGCGCTTCGGCTTCTCCAGGGCGTGGGCATCGACACCACCGGTCAGCACCTTGCCAGAGCTCGGGATCACGGTGTTGTAGGCACGCGCCAGACGGGTGATGGAGTCGAGCAGGATGACCACGTCTTTCTTGTGCTCGACCAGGCGCTTGGCCTTCTCGATGACCATCTCGGCGACCTGCACGTGGCGGGTCGGCGGCTCGTCGAAGGTCGAGGCGACCACTTCGCCGCGCACGGTGCGCTGCATCTCGGTCACTTCTTCCGGGCGCTCGTCGATCAGCAGGACGATCAGGTGGCACTCGGGGTTGTTGCGGGTAATGTTGGCCGCGATGTTCTGCAGCATGATGGTCTTACCGGCTTTCGGCGGTGCGACGATCAGGCCACGCTGGCCTTTGCCGATCGGGGCACACAGGTCGATGACGCGACCGGTGAGGTCTTCGGTGGAGCCGTTACCGGCTTCCATCTTCAGGCGCTTGTTCGGGAACAGCGGCGTCAGGTTTTCGAACAGGATCTTGTTCTTCGCGTTTTCCGGACGGTCGAAGTTGATGGTATCGACCTTCAGCAGCGCGAAGTAACGCTCGCCTTCCTTCGGTGGGCGGATCTTGCCGACGATGGTGTCGCCGGTGCGCAGGTTGAAGCGACGGATCTGGCTGGGCGAAACGTAGATGTCGTCAGGGCCGGCCAGGTAAGAGGCATCCGCCGAACGCAGGAAACCGAAACCATCCTGGAGAATCTCCAGCACGCCGTCACCCGAGATCTCTTCGCCGCTTTTCGCATGCTTTTTCAGCAGGGCGAAAATCACGTCCTGTTTGCGCGAACGGGCCATGTTTTCGATGCCCATCTGTTCGGCCATTTCCAAAAGATCGGTAATCGGCTTTTGCTTGAGTTCTGTCAGGTTCATAAGGGGAGTGACGTAATCATGTAAGGAAGGGAAAAATTAAGCAGTTGGCTTAATGAGGCCGCGCCGCTAGATGGCGACAGGATCGCGTACTGATTCGAATTAGGGATGCTTCGGCGACGGCGTGCAGAGGGCACTGGAGAAGCAGTGCGAGGCCGAATGTAACACTTGCTTTTTTCGACGTCTAGTGGTTTTGGCCAGTGTTTTACGGGGCCATCCGACTGGATGGCCGCAAGGCCGGGGCTCGCCAGCCCTCAGGAAAACCACCTACAACAGATAAAGAAAAGCCCCGCATTTGCGGGGCTTCTTCACATCACAGGCTGGCGTCGAGGAACGCTTTGAGCTGCGACTTGGACAACGCGCCGACCTTGGTGGCCTCGACGTTGCCGTTCTTGAACAGCATCAGCGTCGGGATGCCACGCACGCCGTGCTTGGCCGGGGTTTCCTGGTTTTCGTCGATGTTCAGCTTGGCGATGGTCACCTTGCCTTCGTATTCAGTGGCGATGTCGTCCAGAACCGGAGCGATCATCTTGCATGGACCGCACCATTCAGCCCAGTAGTCGACCAGTACCGCACCTTGAGCCTGCAGGACTTCGGCTTCGAAGGTAGCGTCGGTGACATGTTTGATAAGATCGCTGCTCATGGATATCTCCAGGTCGTAAGCACAAAAAAACGTTGCCCATCATAGCCGCACCCAGGCGCGACAGGAAGCCACAGACGATTGAGTGTAACTATAGTTGTGCAAGACGCCACGAATCGAAACTGTCATATCACGGTCATAACATTGCTATGACATTGCCATGCATCAAGCCTTGCAGTGCCGCTCGTTGGCGTAGGACCACGATCGTGGCACGATTGCCGGGTTAACGACCGAGAACCTCCAGACCATGCCGCATACCACCGCGAAGAACCTGTCTCTGATCGCCGCCATCGACCTGGGCTCCAACAGCTTCCACATGGTCGTGGCCAAGGCCCATCATACGGAAATCCGCATCCTCGAAAGGCTTGGAGAAAAGGTTCAGCTCGCCGCCGGCATCGACGATGAGCGCAAGCTCAGCGAAGAAGCCATGCAACGCGGACTGGAATGCCTCAAGCGCTTCGCCCAGCTGATCAACGGCATGCCCCAGGGCGCGGTGCGCATCGTCGGCACCAACGCCTTGCGCGAAGCACGCAACCGCAACGAATTCATCCAGCGCGCCGAGGCCATCCTCGGCCACCCGGTCGAGGTCATTTCCGGCCGTGAAGAGGCGCGCCTGATCTACCTGGGCGTGTCCCACACCCTGGCCGACACCCCGGGCAAGCGCCTGGTTGCCGACATCGGCGGCGGCAGCACCGAGTTCATCATCGGCCAGCGTTTCGAGCCGCTGCTGCGCGAAAGCCTGCAAATGGGCTGCGTCAGCTTCACCCAGCGTTATTTCCGCGACGGCAAGATTACCCCGGCGCGCTACGCACAGGCCTACACCGCCGCGCGCCTGGAGCTGATGAGCATCGAGAACGCCCTGCACCGCCTGACCTGGGATGAGGCCATCGGCTCGTCCGGGACCATCCGCGCCATCGGCGCCGCCATCAAGTCCGGCGGACTGGGTAATGGCGAGGTCAACGCCGAGGGCTTGGCCTGGGTCAAGCGCAAGCTGTTCAAGCTGGGCGAGACCGACAAGATCGACTTCGAAGGGGTCAAGCCCGATCGCCGAACCATTTTCCCCGCAGGCCTGGCCATCCTCGAGGCGATCTTCGATGCGCTGGAGCTGCAGCGTATGGAACACTGCGACGGTGCCCTGCGCGAAGGCGTGTTGTTCGACCTGCTGGGCCGCCACCATCACGAAGATGTGCGCGAGCGCACCCTGAACTCGCTGATGGAGCGTTACCACGTCGACCAGGGCCAGGCCGCACGGGTCGAGCGCAAGGCGCTGCACGCCTTCGACCAAGTGGCCAAGGCATGGGACCTCGAGGACGGCAACTGGCGCGATCTTCTTGGCTGGGCGGCGAAAGTGCACGAAGTGGGCCTGGACATCGCCCATTACCACTACCACAAGCACGGTGCCTACCTGATCGAGCACTCCGACCTGTCCGGCTTCTCCCGCGAGGACCAGCAGATGATGGCCCTGCTGGTGCGCGGCCATCGCCGCAACATTCCCAAGGACAAGTTCGCCGAGTTCGGCGACGAAGGCATCAAGCTGATCCGCCTGTGCGTGCTGCTGCGCTTCGCCATCCTCTTCCATCACATCCGCGGCACCCAGCAGATGCCGAAAGTGGTGCTGCAGGCCGGCGACAACAGCCTGGAAGTGATCTTCCCTGGAAACTGGCTGGAAGAAAACCAGCTGACCCAGGCCGACTTCGCCAACGAGGCGGAGTGGCTGGCCCGGGTCGGCTTCGTTCTCAGCGTACGTTGAGGACCGGGTTGCTCAGGCGCTCCAGCAGGGTCGCCTGGGCACTGCGCGGATTCTGGTTGCCGGTCGGGGTGCTGCGCACGTAGCGCCCGTCCGGTTGCAGGGTCCAGGCCTGGGTGTTGTCGGTCAGGTACCCTTCCAGCTCCTTCTTGACCCGCAGCAACAGCTTCTTGCCTTCCACCGGGAAGCAGGTCTCGACACGCTTGTCGAGGTTGCGCTCCATCCAGTCGGCACTGGACAGGTAGATCTGCTCCTCGCCGCCATTGAGGAAGTAGAACACCCGGGTATGCTCGAGGAAGCGGCCGATGATCGAGCGCACATGGATGTTGTGCGACACCCCCGGTATACCCGGACGCAGGCAGCACATGCCACGCACCACCAGGTCGATGCGCACGCCCGACTGGCTGGCCTTGTACAGCGCCTTGATGATCTTGGCGTCGGTCAGCGAGTTGAACTTGGCGATGATGTGCGCAGGCTTGCCCTCCAGGGCGAACTGGGTCTCCCGGGCGATCATGTCGAGCATGCCCTTTTTCAGGGTGAAGGGCGCGTGCAGCAGCTTCTTCATGCGCAGGGTCTTGCCCATGCCGATCAACTGGCTGAACAGTTTGCCGACGTCCTCGGTGAGGGCGTCGTCGGAGGTCAGCAGGCTGTAGTCGGTGTACAGGCGGGCGTTGCCGGCGTGGTAGTTGCCGGTGCCCAGGTGTGCGTAACGGACGATCTCGCCCTGCTCGCGGCGCAGGATCAGCATCATCTTGGCGTGGGTCTTGAAACCGACCACCCCGTAGATCACCACCGCGCCGGCGGCCTGCAGGCGGCTGGCCATCTGCAGGTTGGACTCTTCGTCGAAGCGTGCGCGCAATTCGATCACTGCCGTGACCTCCTTGCCGTTACGCGCCGCGTCCACCAGGGCGTCGACGATCTCCGAGTTGGCACCCGAGCGATAGAGCGTCTGGCGCACGGCAAGCACGTGCGGGTCCTTGGCGGCCTGACGCAGCAGGTCGATCACTGGGGTGAACGATTCGAACGGGTGCATCAGCAGGATGTCCTGCTTGCCGATCACACTGAAGATGTTGTCGGCGTTCACCAGCAGCTTGGGGATCGCCGGGGTGAACGGCGTGTACTGCAGCTCGGGGTGGCTGTCGAGCCCGGTGATGCTGAACAGACGGGTCAGGTTGACCGGGCCGTTGACCTGGTACAGTTCGCTCTCGCTCAGGCTGAACTGCTTGAGCAGATAGTCGGAGAGGTGTTTGGGGCAGGTATCGGCTACCTCGAGGCGCACGGCATCGCCGTAGCGGCGCGAGAACAACTCGCCGCGCAGGGCACGGGCGAGGTCGTCGACCTCTTCCGAGTCCAGCGCCAGGTCGGCGTTACGGGTCAGGCGGAACTGGTAGCAGCCCTTGACCTTCATGCCCTGGAACAGGTCATCGGCATGGGCATGGATCATCGACGACAGGAACACATAGTTGTCGCCAGGCCCGCCGACGTCTTCCGGCACCCGGATTACCCGCGGCAGCAGGCGCGGTGCCGGGATGATCGCCAAGCCCGAATCGCGGCCGAAGGCGTCGACACCCTCGAGCTCGACGATGAAGTTCAGGCTCTTGTTCACCAGCAACGGGAACGGGTGGGTCGGGTCGAGGCCGATCGGGGTGATGATCGGCGCGATCTCGTCGCGGAAGAAGCGTCGTACCCAGGTCTTGAGCTTGGGTGTCCAGTAACGGCGCCGGATGAAGCGAATGGCGTGTTTTTCCAGCTCCGGCAGCAGCACGTCGTTGAGGATCGCGTACTGCCGATCCACTTCAAGGTGCACCAGCTCGCTGATCCGCGCCAGCGCCTGGTGCGGCTGCAGGCCATCGGCGCCGGCCTGTTCGCGGGCGAAGTTGATCTGCTTCTTCAGGCCCGCCACACGGATTTCGAAGAACTCGTCCAGGTTGCTGGAGAAGATCAACAGGAACTTCAGGCGCTCGAGCAGCGGGTACGACTCGTCCAGCGCCTGCTCCAGCACGCGGATATTGAACTGCAGCTGCGAAAGCTCGCGATGAATGTACAGGCTGCTGTCGTCCAGGCTCGGCACGGCGATCGCCGGGGCCGGCGCAGGCACAGGGGCCGGGGCGGCTTCAGCGACAGGTTCCGGCTGCGCTACCGCCGGCAGGTCGGGCGGGGTCTGCACCATTTCTTCGGGCACGGCCTGGGCATCCTTGATCGCGACAGGGTTGAGCACTTCGTTATTCATCTGACGTTCCTGGAGAGCGTTACTGCCCTCTCATCATTTGAGCGGCACGCACGGCGAAATAGGTCAGGATGCCATCGGCGCCTGCCCGTTTGAATGCGGTGAGGGATTCGAGGATCACGGCTTCGCTGAGCCAGCCGTTCTGGATCGCGGCCATGTGCATGGCGTACTCGCCGCTGACCTGATAGACGAAGGTCGGCACCTTGAACTCGGTCTTCACCCGGTGAACGATGTCCAGGTACGGCATGCCCGGCTTGACCATGACCATGTCGGCGCCTTCGGCAAGGTCGGTGGCCACTTCGTGCAGGGCCTCGTCGCTGTTGGCCGGATCCATCTGGTAGGAGGCCTTGTTGGCCTTGCCCAGGTTCAGCGCCGAGCCGACCGCATCACGGAATGGGCCGTAGTAGGCACTGGCGTACTTGGCCGAGTAGGCCATGATGCGCACGTTGACGTGGCCGGCCACTTCGAGGGCTTCACGGATCGCGCCGAGACGGCCGTCCATCATGTCCGACGGGGCGACCACCTGGGCGCCGGCCTCGGCATGGGACAGCGCCTGACGCACCAGGGCGTCGACGGTGATGTCGTTCTGCACATAGCCTTCCTCATCGAGGATGCCGTCCTGACCGTGGGTGGTGAACGGGTCAAGGGCCACGTCGGTGATCACCCCCAGTTCCGGGAAGCGGGCACGCAGGGCGCGGGTGGCACGCTGGGCGATGCCGTCCGGGTTCCAGGCTTCGGCGCCATCGAGGGATTTCTTTTCGGTCGGGGTCACCGGGAACAGCGCCAGCGCCGGAATGCCCAGCTCTACCCAAGCCTGCGCGGCTTCCAGCAGCAGGTCGATCGACAGGCGCTCGACGCCCGGCATGGACGGCACTTCTTCGCGGCGGCCCTCGCCGTCCAGTACGAATACCGGAAGAATCAGGTCATCGACAGTCAGGGTGTTTTCGCGAACCAGACGACGGGAGAATTCGTCCCGACGGTTGCGACGCAGACGGGTGGCAGGAAACAGACGATTGGCGGGGGTAAAGCTCACGGCAGACTCCTGAGCCCGCGCAGGCGGGCGAGCGCGACAGTTATAAGCGGCCATTATGACGCCTGTGTGACACCCGAGGGCAACCCTGCGACTTGTGGCCGCAGTCATTGTCCTTGTAGGAATTGTTCACGTCGAGACACATTTGGACACTTTCCCGAACGCGCCCGAAGGGGTAGGCTGCGCGTTCATTTCGCCAGCACGCCAGAAAATGCTTCAACAATTCCTGAACGATTTCGGCTACTTTGCCCTTTTTCTCGGCACGTTCTTCGAAGGCGAGACCATCCTCGTGCTCGCAGGGTTTCTTGCGTTTCGCGAATACATGGATATCAAGCTGGTGGTCCTGGTGGCCTTCTGTGGCAGTTATGCCGGTGACCAGTTGTGGTATTTCATGGGTCGACGCCACGGGCGCAAGATCCTCGCCCGCAAGCCTCGCTGGCAAGCCATGGGCGACCGCGCGCTGGAGCATATCCGCCGCCATCCGGACATCTGGGTGCTGAGCTTCCGCTTCGTCTACGGCCTGCGCACGGTGATGCCGGTGGCCATCGGCCTGTCCGGCTACCCGCCACGCCGCTACCTGCTGCTCAACGGCATCGGCGCCGCAGTCTGGGCCCTGGCCCTGGGCCTGGCCGCCTATCACTTCGGCGCCATACTCGAAGGCATGCTGGGCAGCATCAAGAAATACGAGCTATGGGTGCTCGGCGGCCTGCTGGTGCTGGGCCTCGCGCTCTGGCTGCGCCGGCGCTTTCGCAACAGCCGCGCCGAGCGTCGCGCGGCGGCAGAGGGCCAGGCCGCCGAGGCTGAGCAGGCTGTAACCCAGGAGCAGCAGCCAGAACAGGGGCGTGACCAGCACTAAGCCCAACGCGCCGGCCAGGTACAGCGCTGGCGCATTCGATAGCAGGCGCGCCAGCTCCAGGCGCGCTGCCCAGGGTCGATCCTCGAGCGCCACGCCCAGCACGAACAGCCCGAACGCCATTACCGTCCAGCCCAATGCCAGGGCTGCGGGCGTCACCTGGTCCGCCATCTCCATCAGATAACTGCCCAACGCCACGTAGACCGCGAACTGCGCCGTGACGTACAACTGCTGTGCACCGCCCAGCGGGATCGCGAACTTGCGAAACGCGGCGAGGTCCTGCTTGGCCTGTGGATAAGCGGCGGTCACGTCCGCTGGCCGCCAGCCAGTGGGCATGAACCAGATACGCAGCTTGTCCCACCAACGGGCCGTTCGCCGGGCGTCGTCCCACAGCTGGGCGTAGAACTGCACGTTGGCCCACAGCGGGTTCCAGCTCGCCAAAGGCGTGGTCACGCCGAAGATCACCGGCTCGCGATCGTCCTCTTCCTGGAAGGTGCCGAACAGCCGGTCCCAGATTATGAACACGCCGCCGTAGTTGCGATCCAAGTACAGAGGATTCTGCGCATGGTGGACGCGATGGTTGGACGGCGTAATGAAAATCCACTCGAGCCAGCCCAGCTTGGGCACATGGCGAGTGTGCACCCAGAACTGGTAGAGCAGGTTCAGCGAGGCCACGGTGAGGAACACCAGGGGCGGCACGCCCAGCAACGCCAGCGGCAGGTAGAAGATCCAGGAAAACAGAAAACCGCTGCTGGTCTGGCGCAAGGCGGTGGTGAGGTTGTACTCCTCGCTCTGGTGATGCACCGAGTGCGCGGCCCACAAAACGTTGCGCTCGTGGCCCAGGCGGTGCAGCCAGTAATAGCAGAGGTCGTAGAGCACGAAAGCGACCACCCACACCCACCAGGCACCCGCCGGCAGCCGCAGCCAGGCCAGGTGCTCCCAGGCCACGGCATAGGTGATCAGCCCCACCCCTTTGGTCAGAAGGCCGGTGCTGGTGGACAGCGCACCGGTGCTCAGGCTGTTGATCGAGTCGGCAAGCTGGTAGTTGCGGCGCCCGCGTACGCGGTCGGCGATCAGCTCCACCGCGATCAGCACGAAGAAGAACGGCACGGCCAGCAGAATCAGGTCCATGAACGGCCCCCTCCAAGGTTGTCCACGAAGATTAGGCCCGCACTGGGGCAAATCCCATGGCTACATCTGCCAAACTAGAGGACATTTAGCGCCTCGACACTGGAGTATTGAGCATGACGAAAAAAGTTGCGGTGATTCTGTCCGGTTGCGGCGTGTACGACGGCGCCGAAATCCACGAGAGCGTGATCACCCTGCTGCGCCTGGACCAGCGCGGCGCCCAGGTGCAGTGCTTCGCGCCGAACATCGCGCAGATGCATGTGATCGACCACCTGACCGGGGAAGAGATGCCCGAATCGCGCAATGTGCTGGTGGAGTCGGCGCGCATCGCCCGTGGCGAGGTGAAGGACATTCGCGAAGCCAAGGTCGAGGACTTCGACGCCCTGATCGTGCCGGGAGGCTTCGGCGCGGCGAAGAACCTGTCGAACTTTGCCGTCGAAGGCGCCAACTGCACCGTGCAACCGGACGTGCTGGCGCTGGCCGAGGCCTTTGCCGGCGCCTGCAAGCCGGTCGGGCTGATCTGCATCTCGCCGGCCCTGGCGGCGAAGATCTATGGGCCGGGCGTGGTCTGCACCATCGGCACTGACGCCGATACCAGCGCGGCGGTGGTGAAGATGGGCGGCACCCATGAAGAGTGCGATGTGCATGACATCGTCGAAGATACCCAGCGCAAGCTGGTGACTACCCCGGCGTACATGCTGGCCAAGTCGATCAGCGAGGCGGCGGGTGGCATCTACAAGTTGGTGGATCGGGTGCTGGAGCTGACCCACGAGGGTGACAAGTAAGGCCTCGAAGGCCTGCTACGCAGGCCATCGCCGGCAAGCCGGCTCCCA
The DNA here is from genome assembly GCF_021283165.2 of Pseudomonas soli. NCBI lineage: Bacteria > Pseudomonadati > Pseudomonadota > Gammaproteobacteria > Pseudomonadales > Pseudomonadaceae > Pseudomonas > Pseudomonas soli. The sequence continues at coordinate 211,582 of NZ_CP128543.1, read as the reverse complement.
CAGGATCACCTACACATGCGGGAACCGGCAACCCCACGTACTCAACGCTTGGAAAGCCGTCCCAGAATCCGGTCCAGGGCATTGGCGAACGCCTGCTTCTCGCGTTCGCCATAAGGTGCCTGCCCGCCACCCACCTGCCCCTGCTCGCGCAGTTCGGTGAACAGGTTGCGCACCGCCAGGCGCTCGCCCATGTTGCGCTCGTCGAACTCGCGGCCACGCGGGTCCAGCGCGGCTACGCCTTTCTTGATCAGGCGGTCGGCCAGCGGCACGTCGCTGCAAATCACCAGCTCGCCGGGCTCGGCGTTGTCCACCAGGTAGTCGTCGGCCGCGTCCATGCCGCTGGGCACCACGATAAGCCGCACGCAGGCGAAAGCCGGCTTGATCTGCGGCTGGCCGGCCACCATCACCACCTCCAGCTTGCGCTTGAGGGCGAACTTGACGATCAGGTCCTTGGCCGCCTTGGGGCAGGCGTCGGCATCGATCCATACACGCATGAGATTAATCCTGTGCTCCGGGCGGACATTATGCCAGCCCCAGCCTCATTGCGGGGCGGGGTGGCGGCACACCACCCCTTCCCACTGCACAGACTCAGCTGGCCGCCGCCCGGCGCTTCTCGGCCAAGCGGCTGCGCCCATAGAGGAACACGATAGCCAGCAACGCCACCGCCTGCGCGCTCAGTGAGTAGAGATCGGCGTGGATCCCCAGCCAGTCGAACTCGAAGAACGCCACCGGCCGCGTACCCAGGACGCCGGCCTCCTGCAGCGCCTTGACGCCATGCCCGGCGAACACCACCGACAGCGCACAGAGCAAAGCCGCGTTGATGCTGAAGAACAGCGACAGCGGCAGCTTGGCCGAGCCGCGCAGGATCACCCAGGCCAGGCCCACCAGCAGCACCAGCGCCGTGGCACCGCCTGCCAGAACCGCCTGGTGGCCAGCCGGCCCGGCCTGCAGCCACAGGGTCTCGTAGAACAGGATCACCTCGAACAACTCGCGATACACCGAGAAGAACGCCAGCACGGCAAAGCCGAAGCGCCCGCCGCCACTGACCAGGCTGCTCTTGATGTAGTCCTGCCAGGCGGCCGCGTGGCGGCGGTCGTGCATCCACACGCCGAGCCACAGCACCATCACCGCGGCGAACAAAGCCGTGCAGCCTTCGAGCAGCTCACGCTGCGCGCCACCGACATCGATCACGTAGGCCGCCAGGGCCCAGGTGGCGAAACCGGCGACCAGCGCCAGGGCCCAGCCGACGTTGACGCTACGCACCGCAGACTGCTGGCCGGTGTTGCGCAGGAAAGCGAGGATCGCCGCCAGCACCAGGATCGCCTCCAGGCCCTCGCGCAGCAGGATCAGCAGGCCGGAGATGTAGCTCAACGACCAGCTAAGGCCATCGCTGCCCAGCAGCTTCGAGGCCTGTTCGAGCTTGACCTTGGCTTCAGCCAGGCGCTGTTCGGCCTGGGCCACCGGCAGGCCGTCCTGCAGCGACTGACGGTAGGCCATCAGCGACTTCTCGGTGTCCTTGCGGGCCTGGGTGTCGATGTTGTCAAGCGAGCTTTCCACCAGCTCGAAGCCTTCCAGGTAAGCCGCCACCGACAAGTCGTAGGCCTGGTCGTGGTCGCCGGCACGGTAAGCCGCCAGGCTCTTGTCCAGGGTGCTGGAGGTGTACTCGAGCAGCTGCGCCGGGCCACGCTTGACCTGCGGCGGTTGCGCCCGCTGGGCGCGGAACGCGCCCACGGCGTTTGCGCCTTCATTGGCGGCAACCTCGGCCGGGGTCTGCCGGGCCAGGTCGGCGAGGTTCCAGGTCTTGTCGCTCTTTGCCGCCTGCGGATCGGCGGTGAAACTGGCGATGTAGGCCGCCACGTCCCAGCGTTGGCGCTCGTCGAGCTGGTCAGCGAACGAGGGCATCTCGGTGCCCTCGATGCCCAGCCCGAGGGTGTTGTACAGGTCGAACAGGCTGAGCTGGTCGAGGCGCGCGGCATCGCGCAGGTTGGCCGGCGCAGGCTCCAGGCCGACGCCGGCCGGGCCATCGCCCAGCCCGGTATCGCCGTGGCAGATCGAGCAATTCTGGGCATACAGCGATGCGCCGCGGGCCGGGTCCGGGGTGATCACCGGTGCCTGGCTTACCTCGTAGGCCACGGCCAGCCGCGCACCCAGCTGGCGGGCCTGACGGGCAACGCCGGCGCCATCCTGACGCTGGTCGATGGCCTGGCGCAGGCTCTGGACACCCTGCTCCAGCGCGCCGCGCTCGGCATGCTCGGGCAGCCCCTTGACCAGCTCGGCCAGCACCCCGCTGAACTCCTGTTGCTCGCGGTATTCCCCGTCGTCCACCACCTTGCCGTCGCGCACGGTCGGTGGGTAGTCGGCACCGATGTAATCCAGCAGATGCAACGCCTTGGTCGCCTCGGCGGGTGCTTCGGCCAGCGTCGGGGTGCTGCACAGCGCCATCACCGGGCCAAGCAACAGGGCAGGCAGCCAGGCAAGCAGACGGGAACGGGAAATCATGGCCAATCTCGACGGAAATACGAAAGAGAACATTGTTCACTTCCACTCTCTCCCGCTCAAGGCTCACTGGCAGATTTCATGAAAAATCTTGCGACAAATTGACCTGTCAACAGCCTGGAAAGCGCTTTTTCGACCGATGGCACGCCTGCAGAAAATGCGAAGCAATTCGCCATCACATAGCTACTACTTTGGGTATAATTCCGCGCCGCCGTAATAGCCATTAGCAATCAAGGCGCCTCCATCGAGAGGTTCTGGCGATAAAACAGAGGGATCTGCCGCCCCCGCCCACGCGGCCAACCGTTTCAGGGAAAGAAGAAGTCCGATGGTATCCCGCGCCCTCACCCTGGCGACCCTGGTCGCCGCCGTGCAGCTTACCGGCTGCTCGGTGTTCCGCAGCTACGACAGCGAACTGCAGGAGACCAACAAGCAGTTGGCCGCCGGCAATGTCGACGCCGCCCTCGCCCTGCTGGAAAGCAACAACAAGGGCGACAAGAAAGACCTGCTCTACTACTTCGAGAAAGGCGAGCTGCTGCGCTCCAAGGGCGACCTCAAGGGCAGCCAGGACGCCTGGCGCTCGGCCGACAGCGTGGTGTTCCAGTGGGAAGAGTCGGTCAAGCTCGACACCGACAAGTACCTGAGCCAGTTTGGCAGCTACTTGGTCAACGACAAGGTGCGCCGCTACGAAGGCTACGACTACGAAAAAGTCATGTTGACCACGCAAATGGCCTTGAACCTGCTGGCGCAGAACGACTTCGACGGCGCCCGCACCGAGATCAAGAAGACCCACGAGCGTGAGGCGATCATCGCCGAGCTGCGCGACAAGGAATACCTCAAGCGCGAGGAAGAGGCCGAGAAGGAAGGCATCAAGACCGAATACAAGGACCTGCAGGGTTACCCGGTCGCCAGCCTCGACGCCCCTGAGGTGGTCGGCCTGAAGAACAGCTACCAGAGCGCCTTCAGCCATTACCTGTCCGGCTATGTCTACGAAGCCCTCGGCGAGAAGGGCCTGGCCGCGCCGGGTTACCGCAAGGCCGCCGAGCTGCGCCCGAATACCCCGCTGCTGGACCAGGCGCTGCTGGAGCTGGACAAGAACAGCGCCAAGGCCGGTGAAAGCGACGTGCTGATCGTGGTACAGACCGGCCTGGCCCCGGCTCGTGATTCGATCCGCATCCCGCTGCCACTGCCGATCCAGGACAACCTGGTGATCACTCCGTTGTCGTTCCCGATCATCAGGGAGGACACTTCGACCGCGCACCTGAGCGAGATTCAGCTCAACGACAAGGTCCTGGCCCTGACCGCGCTCAACAGCACCACTGCCATGTCACGCCGCGCCCTGCGCGACGACATGCCTGGCATCATCCTGCGCACCAGCGTGCGCGCCATCAGCCGCGGCGTGGCGCAGAAGAACTTGAACCAGACCAACCCGATGGCCGGGCTGGTGGTGGGCATTGCCTCCACCGTGCTGGAAGGTGCCGATACCCGTACCTGGCGCACCCTGCCAAACGAAACCCAGGTGGCCCGTGTACGCCTCAAGCAGGGCGAACACCACGTGAGCCTGCCGTCGAGCCTCGGCGGTACCCAGGTCACGGTGAAAGTCGATCGCCCCTACCAGGTGGTCAGCCTGCGCGTGGTCGGCAACCGCGTGTTCGCTGGCGGCCCGTCCGTCGAAGTCGCCCCGCAGGCCGCAGCCACTGCTGTCGCCAGCCTCAAGTAACCCAAGGATCGAACATGCGCAAAACATGCCTCGCCCTGGCCGCCGTCGCCCTCCTGGCCGGCTGCGCCACCCCGCCCCCTGCCCCGGGCAGCGCCGCCAGCAAGGTGGTGACCATGGGCCAGCTGGATGACATCGAGATCGGCCAGATGCGCGTCGCCCGCGAAAACGGCTATCTCACCGTCAACGTGGCGCTGACCAACAGCAGCCGCAGCAACCAGACCCTGTTCTACCGCTTCGCCTGGCTGGGCAGCGATGGTTTCCCGGTGGCCGATGAAGAGAGCTGGAAGGCCCTGCCGCTGTACGGCAAGCAGGCCAAGTTCCTGCCCGCCATCGCACCGACCCCCGCAGCCCGTGACTTCCGCCTCGAAGTCCACACCCGGTAACCCCCTTTCAGGAGCACGTTCGATGTTTGCACGCCTTTCCCTCGCCGCCCTCGCCATCGCCCTGGTCAGCGGCTGCAGCACCCCTTCGCCGGTTCTCGGCGGCAAGAACATCAGCTACGGCGACAGCAAGGCCGTCGAACTGGTGACCAACGAGTTCGGCTCCACCGACCTGCAGATGATAGCCGAGAGCATGACCCGCTCGCTGGCCCAGTCCGGCGTGCTGCACGGCCGCCCGGTGGTGCAGGTGTACGACGTGAAGAACAAGACCAGCGAGTACATCGACACCCGCGAGATCACCACCTCGATCAAGACCCAGCTGATGAAATCCGGCGCCGCCCGCTTCGCCAGCGACAACACCGACATGCAGAGCCAGGTCGACCAGCTCAAGCTGCAGAACCAGAGCGGCCTGTACAAGAAGAAGACCGTGGCCAAGACCGGCAACATGATAGCCGCCAAATACCGCCTGGAAGGCTCGATCAGCTCGATCGTCAAGCGCAGCAGCGACTACAAGGACGTGTTCTACAAGTTCAGCCTGCAGCTGATCGACGTGGAAAGCGGCCTGGCCGAGTGGATGGACGAAAAAGAAATCCGCAAGACCACGGAGCGCTGATCGATGCGTGCATGGATGGCAATAATCGGCCTGGCCTGCGCCTTCGGCGCGCAGGCGGCCCCCAAGGTGGCGGTGACCGACCTGGCCTACCAGGCGCAGGTGGAGGAATACATCCACACCATCAACGCCCAGAGCAGCGGCCAGGCCGGCATGTACCACGCCAGCGGCCAGTCGAGCTACAGCGAGTACGAGAGCCTCAACAGCTACATCGAGCAGACCGAGCTGCGCAAGTTCGGTGGCGACATCAAGGGTGAGATCCTCAAGACCGGCATGTTCCAGCTGGTCCAGGGCCGCCCCTACACCGCCGACTCGAAGGAGGACGTGTACGACGTGATCCGCCGCATCAAGAACGGCGCGTTCAAGGGTGCCGACTACGTGCTGTTCGGCACCCTGTCGGACATCGACTTCCAGCAGGACATCAACTCGCTGGACCACACCGACAGCTACTCGGCGGTGCTGGGCCTGACCGTGGTCGCCGACTTCAGCCTGATCAACACCCGCACCTACGAGATCACCTCGGCGTTCACCGCCATGGGTGAAGGGCAGGACACCAAGCTGGTGAAAAGCCAAGACCGCCGCGTGACGTTGAACCGTCCGCGGGTGGTGCGCGATGTATCGAAGGCACTGGGCGAGGATGTGGCGCAGCAGTTGGCCGAGCAGTTGGGCGGCTCGGTGCCCGGGCAGGCGAAGCAGCCGCGTGGGCGGGACAACCTGCCGCCGGATGAGCCGGCGCGGGTGCTGAACTAAGCCTCTCCCCTAAGGGAAATGGGGGCTTCATAGGGGTTCGTGGGAGCGGCGATGCGTCGCTCCCACACTCTTCCTCAAGGTCTGGCACTGCTTTTCCAGCCGCCACCCAAGGCCAGGAACACGCCTATCTGCCCCATCGCCACCTGACTGTTGGCCGCCGCCAGCTGCGCCCGTGCATCGGTGTAGGTCCGCGTCGCTTGCAGATCCGCCAGGAACGACTCACGCCCCACCTGATAGCGCATGTGGGTCTGGTCCGCCGACTCCTTGGCGGAGCGCTCCGCCTCGGCCAGCGCGTCGCGCCGATCCAGCAGCGCGCTGTATTGCGCCAGGCGGGTCTGGGTTTCGCGAATGGCATTCAGTACCACCCCATCGAAATGTGCCAGCGCCGCTTGGGTCGAGGCCTCGGCCATGCGGATGCGCGCGCGGGTGCCGTTGGTGGGGATGGCCCAACTGACCTGCGGGCCGAAGCCCCAGCGGTTGGTGGCCGGCTCACCGAGGTTGTCGAGGATGCCGATGGTGCCCACCTGGGCGCCGATGCTGATATCCGGGTACAGCGCGCCGGTGGCCACACCGATGGTGGCAGTGGCTGCCGCCAGCTGGCGTTCGGCCTGACGCACATCCGGGCGGCGCTTGAGCAGAGCGGCGCCATCGCCGACCGGAACCAGTTGTGACAGCTGTGGCAGCTCGGCGCAATCGGCGGTGCCGGCAGGCAATTGCTCGACAGGCCTGGCCAGCAACGCGGCCAGCGTGTAGAGGCCCGCCTCGCGCTCGGCCTTGAAGCGCGGCAGCTCGGCGCGCAAGGACTTGAACTGGGTCTGCGACCGGGTGACCTGGCTCTCGTCGCCACGCCCGGCGTCGCGCAGACGCTGGGTCAGTTGCACGCTCTGCTGCTGCAGGTCCAGCGACTCGCGGGCGATGTGGTACTCCTCGTTGGCCGAGCACACCTGGGTGTACGCCTTGACCACATCGGCCACCAGGGTGATGCGCGCGGTGTCGGCGGCGGCTTGCACGGCATCGGCATTGGCCTTGGCGGCCTCGGTGCCGCGCTTGAAGGTGCCCCAAAGGTCGAACTGGTAGCTGGCGCTGATGATCGCCTCGCCAATGTTGGCAACCGGCACTTTCTCCGGCAGCAGGAACGCTTCGCCGGACTCCTGTAGGCGCTGGGCACCCAGCTTGACGCCACCATTGAAGCCACCCTGCGACTCGGCCACCTCCACCTGGGCGCGGGCCTTGGCGATGTTGGCGGCAGCCACGCGCAGCTCGGTGTTGGCGCCGAGCGCCTCGCGCACCAGCTGGTTGAGCCGTTGATCCTGGTACAGCTGCCACCAGTCCTCGGGCACTGGCGCCGAGACCACGCTATCGGCGTCCTGGCGCAGCGGGCCGTTGAGGTCGCCGCGCTGCACGGCGGCCTCCTTGGGCAGCTCGTAGTCCGGGCCGACCATCATGCAGGCGCCAAGGGACAGGCACAGCCCCGCCAGGATCAGCTGTTTCATGGGCGTTGGCCCTCTACGATCGACACCGTGGCGGTGCGCCCGGCGATCATGCGAAAGTCCGCCGGCACTTCGTCGAAGGTGATGCGTACCGGGATCCGCTGGGCCAGGCGCACCCAACTGAACGCCGGGTTGACGTTGGGCAGCAGGTTGGCGCCGCTGCTGCGGTCGCGGTCCTCGATACCGGCGGACAGGCTCTGCACTCGGCCGCGCAGGCGGGTGGGGTCGCCCATCACACGGATATCCACGGCGTCGCCGATATGGATCCCGCCCAGCTTGGTTTCCTCGAAATAGCCATCGACGTGATACGAGGCGCTGTCGACCACCGACAACACCGGGCGCCCGGCGCTGACGAACTCATGAGCGCGCGGGGCGCGGTCGTTGAGGTAGCCATCCACCGGGCTGCGCACCACCGAGCGGTCGAGGTTGAGCTGGGCGACATCCACCTGCACCTGGGCCTCGCTCACCGCCGAACGGGCGCGGGCCTCGCGCGACTGGCTCTCTTCCAACTGCTCGGCCGCCACCAGGTTGCCCAGCTTACGGTTGCGCTGGGCCTCGCGGGAGGCCTGGGCCAGGGTTTCCTGGCGTTCGGCCAGGGTTGCCTTGGCCTGGCGCAGGGCCAGGGTGAAACGGTCCTGGTCGATGGTGAACAGCACGTCACCGCGCTTGATGGTCTGGTTGTCGCGCACCTCGACCTGCTGGATCAGCCCGGAGACATCCGGGGCGATCTGGATCACGTCAGCGCGGATATGGCCGTCGCGGGTCCAGGGGGCGAACATGTAGTACACCACCATCTGCCACACGAGCACGGCGGCGAAGGTCACTACCAGCAAGGTCAGGACCACGCGGCCCAAGGTCAGCAAAGGTTTTTTCATGGCAGCATCAGGCTTCGGCAAAAGTGGTCCACCGCGCCAAGCAGCACGGCATACAGGGCAACGTTGAACAGCGCCCGGTGCCAGACCAGGCGGTAGAAATGCAGGCGCACCAGCACTGCGTGCACCCCCAGGTACAACAGGTAGGTGCCAAACATCATCACCAGCAGCGTGGGCAGGAACACCCCGCTGATATCCAGTTCACCGATCACAGGGGTGCTCCGTCGAGGCCCGGGGGCAGTTGCGTTTGTTCGGCGGGCTCGAGCATCACCTCGACACCTGGCAGCAGCGCCAGGCGCAAACCGGCCAGGGCGTGCAGCAGGTGGGTGCGGGCATCGCCGCGCTCGTAAAGCTCATCGAGGTTCAGCGCCAGGCGCGCGCGCTCCATGTTGCGCAGCAGTGCCGCCGGGGCATGCAGGCGCTCGCCGGCGCGCAGGCAGGCGGCATAGTGCGCGCCGACTTCCTCGATCACCGTCTGCAGGCGCTCGCGAGCCTGGGCGCCGGCGCGCGGCATGTACGCCAGCAGGTCGAGCAGATTCAGGCCCACGCGCAGGTCGCGCAAGGCCACGCCACTGTCCTGGCCGGTCTGCGACAGGCGAGGCAGGTGCTGCATCAGGCGGTCGAGCATCTGCACGCCGACCTGGCGGTGCTCGGCCAGGGTGGCCGGCGCGGTCATCTCGACAATGTCGCGCCAGGCGAAGCGGGTCATGCGCTTGGCCGCCAGTTCCACGCCGAACGGGCGTACCACCAGGGTCCAGATGAAGGCGAACAGCAGCCCCACGGGACCGGCCAGGTTGGAATTGAGGAAGGTGAAAAAGTCAGCGTCGTAGGCACCCTGGATGCTGATGAAGGTCGAGGTGTTGACGATGGTCAGCAAGGTGCCGAGGTAGAAGCGCGGCTGCACGGTCAGGGTGCCGACGCAGATGAACGGCACGGCAAACGCCAGCACCAGCATGGCGAAATCATGCAGGTTGGGCAGCACCAGGAACAGGTACAGGCTGGAGAAGATCACCGACATCAGCGTCCAGAAGAAGAACCGGTAGATCTGCGGCGCCGGGTCGTCCATGGCGGCGAAGAAACTGCACGACACGGCGGCGAGGATCACCGCGCTGGCGCCGTCGTTCCAGCCAAGGCCGATCCACAGGCCGCAGGCGACGACGATGGCGGTGACGGTGGAAAACACCGAGTAGAGCATCAGGCCGCGATCGAAGAACGGCGTCAGCCGGCCCAGGCGCCAGTGACGATAGACCGCGCGCCAGGGCGTGGCGTCGTCCTTGCGCAGGGCGTGCTGCAGGCTGCAGCAGTCCTGCCAGAGGTCGGCCCATTCGGTCAGGCGATAGAGGGCGTTGGACAGCAGCAGCTCGGCGCGCTGGTCGAGGGCGGCGGCGCCCGGCTGCAGGCGGTCGATCTGCTCGTGCAGGGCGGTCCAGCGTGCCACCGAGGCGCTGTCGGCGGTGCCTTCGAGCCATTTACGGGCGCTGTCCAGCACCGGTTGCAGCAAGGCGAACTGCGCCGGGGCACGACCTTCAAGGGCGATCAGGGCATCGTCGAGCGCGTCGATCACCGGCAGCAGATGGATCATCCGCCCGCGCAATTCGCGGGCGTTCTTCAAGGTATGCGGGCCGGCGCCTTCATGGCCGAGCTGGCCGATCATCAGCTCCAGCGAGTTGAAGGTGGCGACCATCGCGCCACGCATGCCGCCGACCTTGTCGGCGCCGGCTTCGCGGGCCAGGTAGGTGTCGCAGTAGCGAATCGCTTCGCCGAACCAGCTGCCGGTGGCGCCGACCACCACAGGTGCCAGCCGGCGCGGCCAGAACACCGCGCCAACCACCGCCGCGCAGACGATTCCCAGGCAGATTTCCTGGGCCCTGGACGAGGCCACGTCAAACACTGCCAGCGGGTTATCGACCACCGCCAGGGCGATCATCGGCAGGGTGTAGCCGGCCAGCATCAGCACGTAGTTGTTGGCCGTGCGCAGGTTCAGCGAGAGGAACAGCAACGTGCCGGTCCACAGGGCGATGGCGATGCTCAGCAGCAGCGGCGATTGCACCAGCGGTGGCACCAGCAGGATCGCCCCGCCAGCGCCCAGCAAGGTGCCCAGGGCGCGGTACAGCGCCTTGGATGTGGTCGGGCCGAGGAATGGGCTGGAGACGATATAGACCGTGGCCATGGCCCAGTACGGGCGCGGCAGCTGCATCAGCAGGGCGATATACAGGGCAATCATCGAGGCGGCGAAGGTGCGCACGCCGTAGAACCAGTCGCGGGCAGGCGGGACCGAGCTGAAGAAGCCACTCATGGCTGCAGGCCTGCCTGTTCGAAGGCATGGATGACCCGCAAGGTGGCCTCCAGGTCGGCCTGGTCTATGCCTCCAAGCACCTCACGACGCAGGCGCACCAGCTCGCCTTCGATGGACTCGGCCAGGGCGCGGCCCTCGACGGTCAGGCTCAGCGCCTTGGCACGACGGTCCAGCGGATCCTCGCTGCGGCATACCAGGCCAGCCTTGCACAGCTGGTCGAGCAGGCGCACCAGCGACGGGCTTTCCAACCCGGCCGCCTGGGCCACCGCCACCTGATGCACGCCATCGCCCAGGCGCACGATCATCAGCAAGGGGACGGCGCAGGCTTCGGAAATACCGTAGCCGGTCAGGGCGCCCTGGCACAGGCGGCGCCAGTGCCGGGCAGCCACAACCATGCCGCTGCTGATTTTCAGGTGCAGTGCGTCGAGGGACATGTGAGAACCGAGGATATTCATAGTTTGCTAACTATCAATATACGCCCTGCCCTCCCCCTGTCGTCAACCGCAGGTGACGGAGGGAAAACATGAAAGGTTGTTCATGATCCCGGCAGGCGCGCTGCGCTAAGGCTGGATCTGGTCTTCCAGCTTCATGGTCAGTGCCAGCGTGCTGCCCAGTTGGATTGCCTGGTCGCGCCAGCCCAGGTAGCGCGCCGCGTCGCGGCTGCTGAAATGCACAGCCAGCTCCTCGGCGGCCTGCATCACCCCGGTTGCCGCCGCCAACTCCAGCCAGTACAGACCGGCCTTGATATCGGCCTCGACGTACAGGCCGTGCAGCAGTCGGTACCCCACTTCGAAGCGGCAGCGCTTCTCGCCACGCTCGGCGCCACGCAGAAACCATTGGTAAGCCTCGAGAGGGTCGACCTGCCACTCCTGTTCGCCGTCGCACACCTCTTCCTCGTACAGATCGCCCAGCGCCGCAGCGGCATGCACCATGCCCCGCTCGAAAGCATGGCGGTAGTATTCGGCCGCGTTAACGTAGGAAACATCGACGCCCTTGCCGAAGTATTGCTGCTGGCCGAGGTTGAACCAGGCGGCAGCGTTGCCCTGCAACGCCGCCATGCGCAACAGGTGCCCCGCCAGCACCGTGTCGCCGCGCCAGTACTTGCCATTGAGCCAGACCCAGCCCAGGTCGTTGAGCGCCGCGACATTGCCCAGCAGGGCCTGGCGGCAGAGGTCGTGGTAGACCGCCTGCAGGTCGACTGCCTCGTCCAGGCGGTCGATCAGGCCAAAGCGCTCGCCGCTCAGGGCCTGTTGGGCGGGCATGCCGACCCCGGCGAACAGCCGGTGGCGCTGCCCCGGGCGAGCCGGCGCCGGGACGATCCGCTCCGGTAGAAGCCGGGCAAGCAGCGAGTGGATATTGCTGGCGGCAGACATGTTCATCCTCATTGAACGACCCACAGCTCCAACCTCCACTGTGATGAGGCGTGATTCTGCGCGATGCCACGACAAAACCTGTCGCGAACGAATTGATCCCAGGCAACCAATTGCATCTTCCTTGATCTGAGCAGGCTGTGGCCAATTGCCATGCCCTGCACGTGCCGCCATCCTATGCCCGCAAGCCTAGACAAGGACGTTTCCTTTTGCCGTTCGCCACCACCCGTGCCACCCTCAGCCGCCAATGGGCATTGCTGCGCCAGTTGCCCAGCCGCTCCCCCGGGATCACCAGTGCCGAACTGGTGTGGCGCCTGCGTGACGTGGGCTTCAATGTCAGCAAACGCACGGTCGAGCGCGACCTCAACGAGCTGTCGCTGATCTTTCCACTGGAGCGCAATGACAAGAGCATCCCGTTCGGCTGGCACTGGTCGGCCAACGCCGGCGGGGAGTTACGCGGAAATTTCGACCTGCAGGGGTATCTGCGCGGCGATACTTTGCAGCCTGGACAAGGTCAGGGCATCGAACTGCAGGCGTGGATCAGCGATTTGCTGGCCCGCCGCCTGCGCGAGACACCGCTGAGCGCGGATATGCGGTTGACCGCCCTGGATCAGGGGCACCGACTGCGAGCGACGGTGGCGGACGGTTGGCCCTTGCGCTGGTGGTTGCTGAGCCAGGGCGATGGACTGGTGGTGGAAGCGCCGCAGACGCTACGTGAAGAGATTGCACGGACATTGGTCAACGCGGCGGCGCAATATCTGGAATGACTGACTGCCCCACCATGGCATCGGACCAAGCAACATCTCTGCTTGCACTTACGCCATCGCGGGCGCAGCCCGCACACAAGCACTGCTGATGCCCCTTGAGGCGATCAGCGCTCACGCAGCGCTTCGCTGCGCGCCTTGATGATCGGCTTGAGCAGGTAGCTCATGATGGTCTTCTTGCCGGTCATGATGTCTACCGTCGCCACCATTCCCGGGATGATCAGCAGCGGCTTCTCGTCGCTGCCCAGGTGGCTCTTCTCGGTGCGCAGCTTGATCAAGTAGTAGGTGGTCTTCTTGTCTTCGTCGGTGATGGTATCAGCGCCGATCTGCTCCAGCTTGGCCTTCATCCCGCCATAGATGGTGTAGTCATAGGCTGTGAACTTGACCGTGGCTTCCTGGCCTGGATGCAGGAAGGCGATATCCTTGGGCAGGATCTTCGCCTCGATCACCAAGGTATCGTCCAGCGGCACGATCTCGATGATGTCGCTGCCCGGTTGGATCACTCCACCGATGGTGTTGACCAGCAACTGCTTGACGATACCTCGCACTGGCGAAGTGACCATGGTGCGGTGCACGCGGTCATCCAGCGCCTTGCTGGTGGCGGTGGCCTTGTTCAGCTCGGTGCGGGCCTCGTTGAGCTGGGTCAGCGCCTCGCTGCGGAACTTGCCGCGGGTCTCCTCGATCTTGCTCTCGACCTCCTTGATCGCCGCCTCGGCCCGCGGGATAGCAAGGGCGGTGGAGTCCATCTGCCCACGGTTCTCAACCTCGGCCCGGCGCAGCCGCAGCACCTCGACCTGAGAGATAGCGCCTTGGGCCACCAACGGCTCGGACATGGCGATCTCCTGGCGCAGCAGCTGCAGGCTGTTGGCGTACTGGGCGCGCTTGGAGTTGAACTCGCGTAGCTCTTGTTGCTTTTGCACGAGTTGCTGTTGCAGACCGCCAATCTCGTCCTGCAGCTGCTGACGCCGACTCAGGTACAGCGACTGCTCGTTGGCCGCCTGGCTTGGGGCGGCTTTGCGCAGTTCCTCGTCAATCTGCAGCGGCTTGTCCTCGACCTCGGCGTTCAGACGCTGCACACGCAGAGCCATGGCCAAGCGCGAGGCCTCGGTCTCGTCGACGTTGGAGGCAAAGCGGGTCTCGTCCAGGCGCAGCAGCGGCTGGCCGACTTCGACGATCTCCCCCTCCTTGGCGAAGATCTCGGCAACGATGCCACCTTCAAGGTTTTGGATTTTCTGCACCTTGGATGACGGGATGGCCTTGCCCTCCCCACGGGTCACCTCGTCGATGGGCGCGACGCTGGCCCAGACGATGAGAAACAAGAAGAACGCGATCACGCCCCAGATGGTCAGACGCACCACTCGCGGCGCGTCCTCGATCAGCGCCTTGTTGACCTCGGGCAGCGGCTGCCCGGCCAGCGACTCGGAGCCCTTGAAGTAGCGGCGCAGGTTGTCCTTGAAACGCCCCATATCCAGCTTATGCAACACTGATCTGCCCCTTCTTCAGCGCATCCATGACGGCGGCTTTCGGGCCATCCGCGACGATCTGTCCACGATCGATGACGATCAATCGATCCACCAGCGACAGCAGCGACGCCCGGTGGGTAACCAGCAGCACGGTCTTGTTCTCGACCACTGCGGCGAGGCGCTGCTTGAGCCGCTCCTCGCCGGTGTTGTCCATGGCGCTCGTGGGCTCGTCGAGCAGCAGAATCTGCGGGTTGAGCAACAACGCACGACCCAGAGCGACGTTCTGCCGCTGGCCACCGGAAAGATTTTGGCCGCGCTCGCCGACCTGCAATTCGTAGCCGTCGGGGTGCAGGCGGGCGAACTCGTGCACGCCGGCCAGTTCCGCGGCCTGGAGAATCAGCTCGTCCTCGATGTAGCGGGCGCCGCTGACCAGGTTGTCGCGCAGGGTGCCGGCCAACAGCTGGATGTCCTGGGGCACGTAGCCGATGTTATGGCGCAGTTCGCTGACGTCGATCTGGCGGATATCCACGCCATCGACCAGCAGCGAGCCGTTATCTGGTTCGTACAGGCCGACGATCAGCTTGGCCAGGGAGCTCTTGCCCGAACCACTGCGACCGATGATGCCAACCTTCTCACCCGGACGGATATTCAGGTTGATGCCCTTGAGCGCCTGGTTCTGCTGGTTTGGATAGGTGAACTCGACGCCGCGGAACTCGATCGCGCCCTGCAGCACCTGACGGCTCAGCGGACGCTCTTCGAAATTGCGCTCCTGGGGCAACTCCATCATCTGGTCGGTGGCAACCATGGTCACCTTGGCTTGCTGATAGCGGGCCAGCAGGCCGTTCAGCGAGCCCAGTGGGCCAAGGGCCCGACCGCTGAGCATGTAGCAGGCCACCAGGCCACCCATGCTGAGATTGCCGTCGATGATCAGGTAGACGCCCACGCAGATCATGGCCACGCCCGCCAATTGCTGGACCAGCGCGGTAATGTTCATGGCCAGGCCCGACAGCACCTTCACCCGCAGTTCCAGTCGGCTTAAGGTGCCTAGGGTCTGCTCCCACATGTACTGACGCTCACTCTCGGCGTTGTTGACCTTGATCCCGTCCAGTCCGGCCAGGGTCTCGATCAAGCTCGACTGCCGCTCGGAGGCCAAAGCCATGGTGCGTTCCATGGTCGCCATCAGCGGTTTCTGCAAGGCGTAGCCAATACCCAAGGCAAGGGGGAACGCCAGGATCGGAATCCATACAAGGTGCCCCCCGATGATGGCGATGACCACCAGGATTAGCAGAGTAAACGGTAGGTCGATCAGGCTGGTCAGTGTCAACGAGGCAAGAAAGTCACGCAGGCCCTGAAACTCATGGATGTTCTGGGCGAAGCTGCCGACCCGCGCCGGCCGGTACTTCATGGCCATGCCGACGATACGCTCGAACAGCGTCGCCGATATGATCAGGTCGGTCTTCTTGCCGGCCAGGTCCAGGCACAGGCTGCGTAGTCCTTTGAGGATCAGGTCGAACACATAGGCCCCGGCGATACCCACCGCCAGCACCCACAGGGTCGAGGTGGCCTGGTTGGGCACCACGCGGTCATAGACGTTCATCACGAACAGCGGCGCTGCCAGGGCGATCAGGTTGATCACCAGGCTCGCGGCGATGGCATCGATGTACAGCCATTTGCTGCGCAGCAGCGTGTCGCGGAACCAGGAGCGCGCGCGAGGGATCAGGTTGCCGTGGTTGACGTCGAACTTGTGCTGGGGCTGGGCGAAGAACACCTTGCCGCTATAGTCGCCCAGCAACGCCTCACGGGTGACATGCACTTCGCCGCCGTCGCTTTCGCTGAGCAGCAGCCGCGCGGTGTCTTCATTTTCCCAGCCCAGCAGCACCGCGCAGCGGCCTTCCTTGAGCAGCAGCATCGCCGGCATGGCGATGCTGGGTATCTGCTCCAGCTTGCGCTGCAACAGGCGCCCCTGCAGCCCGGCCCGTGCGGCCGCACGCGGCAGCAACTCGGCGGTCAGGCGTTGTGAGGGCAAGGGCAGCCCGGTGGTCAGCATGGCCCGGCTGGCGGGTTTCTGATGCAGGACACACAGGGTCAGCAGACTGTCCAGCAGCGGGTCGTCATGCTGACTGCGTGGATCGTGGCTGAGTTGGACTCGACTGACTTCGGATTCCACGCGGCGCTCTCTTCATCCTTGCGGGGGGTGGGTTCAAGGCGCCTTTCAGTTCATGCCTGGCAGGTTCACCTTGGGTTTCAGGTCGTTCTGCACAACGGTGGCCATCGGGGCTACAACACCCTGGCTCTTGAGCAGTTGGCCAATGGTCGCCTTGATTCGGTACTGAGTAAACATTTGTATGTTCTTCACTTCCACCAGACGACGCTGGGCGGTGAAGGTTTCATTCTCGCTGTCGAGCAAGTCGAGCAGGGTTCGCTCGCCCAGGCCGAACTGCTGCTGGTAGGCGCTGCGCACCCGCTTGCTGTGATCGACGTACTGCTGGGCGATCGGCACCTGGGTGTTGGCGTTGTCCAGAGCATTCCATGCCAAGCCTAACTCCTCATTGAGTTGGCGCAAGGCGTTGTTACGAATGTCCAGTGCCTGGTTGGCCAGGTACGACTTCGATTCCAGGTCCGCCTTGTTGCTGCCGCCTGCGTACAGGTTGAAGTTCATGCGCAGCATCGCCTGCCACTCGTTGTTGTGGCCGGTCGCACCGTCTAGGTTGTTGGCTACCGTTCGTCCAATTTCGGCATCGAAGCGCGGATAGAACGTGGACTTTGCCGCTTCGTATTGTTTTTCGGCGGCGGCGATGTCCGACTCGGCCGAACGCAGAATCGGACTGTTCTTGATCAACTGATGACGGGCCTCCTCAAGGGTGGCCGGCAGCAGGTCCAGAAATGGCGCAGGCATGCTTAATTCGTCGGGCATCTGCCCGACGACGCTCAGGTAATTGATATTGGCATCAGCCAGGTTGGTCTGCTCGGTGGTCAGGTTGTTGCGGGCCTGGGCCAGGCGCGCCTCGGCCTGGTCGAGGTCGGCAAGACGGCCGACGCCACGGCTGGTTCGCAACTTGATCTGGTCAAGGATGCGTTCGTGGTTTCGCAGGTTATCTTCGGCCAGGCGCACCATCTCCCGGCGCGACAGCACATCGAGGTAGACCTGGGCAACTGTCAGCGCGGTGCGCTCAGAGGTGCCCAGCAGGGAGTAGGCGCGAGCGTTGACGGTAGCCTGTTGACGCCCGACCTCACTGGAAGTGGCGAAGCCGTCGAAGACCATCTGCCGCAGGCGGATCGCCGATTCGCCACGGTTGAGCGTCTCCCAGCGATTGCGGGTGCCTGGGCTGTCGCTGCCCTCGCGGCCATAGCCGGCGGTCACTTCGACCCGCGGCAAATAGCCGCCTTGGGCTGCACGCAATTGATGGTCCACAGCCGCGCGTGCGTTCACGCCGGCCTGGATTTCCGGGTGCACCTCAAGGGTTTTCTGCATGGCTTCGGGCAACGTCTGGGCTTGAACAAGCGTAGTGATGAAAGTGAAAGGTAGAGCGGCGAACAAGAACACACGCATTCAACTGATTCCCGGAAAAATACTGTCACGACTATAAGAGCTAATTCCTCCTAACCTTTTAAGATGAAAGCTCACTTGTAGCAGTAGGAATATTTACCCAATCATGTACGGCATGTAGGAATACTCTTCAGAAACACGATTTCCGATATGAAGTGCAAAAATTATTGATTAGCATCATCCGAAACATGCCAAGGACTCAGGCAAACCCTAGGGGCATAGTCAGGCCTAGGGTTATCACGAATAGTTGTCGCGCGGCGATCAGGCAAGGCAAAAAAAGGCGAAGAGCGGTCGGGCCGTGCTCGAACCTACAGGCTGTAAAAGTTCAACTCGAGCCTATTTCAACGCAGCATGCCCATCGAGCAGGCAAAGCCTAAAGCTTGCGCCACATATTCAAGCACACCAAGCCCAAGTGACATAACCACATGGCCGCCACTATGGCAGACCCCTGCATAAAAGTTTGGAGAGTTAAATGAGCACTGTTGCCGCCATCGTAAAAAGCCTTGTTGGCCAGGTTATCGCAGTTTCTCCAGAGGGTATCCAGCGTATATTGATCGAAGGCGACCGCTTGCTTGCCGGAGAGCAACTCGACACTGGCATCGGCGGCTCGGTGACCCTTGAACTGGCCGATGGTCGCATCTTCGAACTGGGTGGCGACACCCGGTGGACCGGCACTCCTCCAGGCAGCAGCGACCTCAGCACAGCCGCATCGTCGAGCGAAGCACTGCAGCAAACCACCACGGTGGGCGCAGACGCGACTATCGAATTCGATATCCCAATCGTCGCCCCAAACGCCCCTGATGACGGTGGCCACAGCAGCGTCATGCTAGAAGAAACCGCAGGGATGGTTGCCCCGAGAATCGGCTTCCCAACCGATACTGGCACGCCATCGAGTTGTAGCGATCTCCACGAATCCCCTGGCAATGCATATACCTCAGGCGCTCGGGCGCTCAACACGATCCATGCACCTAACGCGACGTCATCCTTTACTGATCAGCCGCAGGCCTACGTCGGCATCAATCTGAACGAGGGAGATGACACCTACGCCCTCACCGCTGATCACAATATCGTTGTGGCAGACATTGCGGGCTGGCGTGTCCTGCCCGGGCAGAACTACAACCTTGCGTTCATCGTGGACACCTCTGCCAGTATGAAAGAAGAAGGCGTCGGTGCAGCGAAAAAGTCTCTCGAGACAGTGTTCAAGGTATTGGCCGCCAGCGCCCAGAGCGCCCACTCAGGCAGCGTGAACATCCTCCTGGTGGACTTCTCCTCCAACGTCAACAGCATCGTTTCGGTTACCCTGAACGAAGAAGGCTTAAAGCAATTGCTCGATGCCTTGAACACCCTCAAACCGGGAGAGGGCGATAACGCTGGCACAAACTATGAAGATGCATTCAAGACAACTGCCAATTGGTTCAATAATCTCCAGAGTGCTGGCAGCTGTGCCAGTAACCAGACGTTCTTCCTCACCGATGGCGTACCAACCCATTATCAAGAAGAGCGCATCAACCCGATACTGGGTGACTCAGGCACTACTCTGGATAGTTTCCTGAGCACTATAGATTATCAGAAGGGCATGACATACAACGGCCACCTTGGCAGCGGCACTTCCACTATAAATATCGATAGCGATGGCAGCCTGACGCTGAGCTATTACAGCGATAAAACATGGAAGCATGAGCCACTTGGGAAATTGTACGCAAATGGCCATGGCGGTTACGAACTGTCTACTGTCGTACATGAAAACCCAAAGCAGGGCCCTAACTCCCTCCTCAACGCACTTGCCAGCTTCGAACTGCTGAAAGACCTGTCCAATGTCGAGGCCATCGGCATAAATGACAGTATCCAGCTTGTGGAACTGAACCCTTTTGATTCCGACGGCGTGCCGCAGGCCAATATCGACCCGAGCAAGCTGGCCGAGGCTATCTTCGGAACCACCGAGTCTGTCCGACCGGGTAACGATACCGTCAATGGTGGTGGCGGCAACGACATTCTTTTCGGCGACCTGATCACCTTCGACGGCATCGCCAGCGCTGGTGTTCATGCAATTCAAGATTACGTCGCCGACAAATTGAACATGCCGGTGAATGCTGTAAATACCGAAACCATGCACAATTTCATCACCGAGCACAGCGCCGAATTTAACGTTTCGGGCAGAAATGATGGAGCCGACACACTGCTGGGCGGTGCTGGCCAGGACATTATCTTCGGCCAGGGTGGCGACGATCACATAGAGGGTGGCAAAGGTGACGACGTGCTGATCGGAGGCAAAGGGGCCGATACCTTCGTGTGGAGGGCCGGCGACGAAGGTAACGATGTGATCCGGGACTTCAACGTCCAGGAAGGCGACCGACTCGACCTGCGCGATCTGCTACAGAGTGAGGAGGACATTGCCATCGACAACTTCCTCAGAATCACCACTGTCGACGGCGAGACCACGCTACAGGCGAGCAGCGACGGCAAACTGAACGCTGCCGGCGGCTTGGCAAATGCCGATGTCAGCATCAAGCTCGAGGGTGTCAACTGGTCGAACACCACGATCCAGTCACTGATCAGCGGTGCCGATCCGACCATCAAGGTCGACCATTCCAACAGCTGAACCCGCTCCAACCAACGGCCTGCAGCCACCGTCGGAAGGAGCCAGGGATACTCAAGACTTCCCTCAGTTCATGCCCGGCAGGTTCACCTTGGGCCTCAGGTCGTTCTGCACAACCGTCGCCATCGGCGCGACGACACCCTGGCTCTTGAGCAGCTGGCCGATGGTCGCCTTGATTCGGTACTGAGTAAACATTTGTATGTTCTTCACCTCCACCAGGCGGCGCTGGGCGGTGAAGGTTTCATTCTCGCTGTCGAGCAAGTCGAGCAGGGTTCGCTCGCCCAGGCCGAACTGCTGCTGATAGGCGCTGCGCACCCGGTTGCTGTGATCGACGTACTGCTGGGCGATCGGCACCTGGGCGTTGGCGTTTTCCAGAGCATTCCATGCCAGGCCTAACTCCTCATTGAGCTGTCGCAAGGCGTTGTTGCGGATGTCCAGTGCCTGGTTGGCCAGATACGACTTCGATTCCAGGTCCGCCTTGTTGCTGCCGCCGGCGTACAGGTTGAAGTTCATGCGCAGCATGGCCTGCCATTCGTTGTTGTGGCCGACCGCGCCGTCGAGGTTGTTGTCGGCCGTTCGTCCGAGTTCGGCATCGAAACGTGGATAGAACGTAGACTTTGCCGCTTCGTATTGCTTCTCGGCAGCCGCGATGTCCGACTCGGCCGAACGCAGGATCGGGCTCTCTTCGACCAACTGGTGGCGAGCTTCATCGAGGGTCGCCGGCAACAGGTCGACAAATGGCGCGGGCGTGCTTAACTCGTCGGGCATTTGCCCGACGACGCTCAGGTAGTTGGTGTTGGCATCGGCCAGGTTGGTCTGCTCGGTGATCAGGTTGTTGCGGGCCTGGGCCTGGCGCGCTTCGGCCTGGTCGAGGTCGGCCATGCGGCCTACGCCACGGCTGGTGCGCAACTTGATCTGGTCGAGGATACGATCGTGGTTGCGCAGGTTTTCTTCGGCCAGGCGCACCATCTCACGGCGCGATAGCACGTCCAGGTAGACCTGGGCGACGGTCAGCGCGGTGCGCTCGGAGGTCCCCAGCAGGGAGTAGGCACGTGCGTTGACGGTGGCTTGTTGACGCCCGACCTCGCTGGAGGTGGCAAAACCGTCAAAGACCATTTGCCGCAGGCGGATCGCCGATTCGCCACGGTTGAGCGTCTCCCAGCGGTTGCGGGTGCTTGGGCTGTCGGTGCCCTCGCGGCCATAACCGGCCGTCACATCGACCCGCGGCAAATAGCCGCCCTGGGCTGCACGCAGTTGATAGTCCGCGGCCGTGCGCGCGTTCACGCCGGCCTGGATTTCCGGGTGTACCTCGAGGGCCTTCTGCATGGCTTCGGGCAA
Organism: Pseudomonas soli; assembly: GCF_021283165.2. Lineage (NCBI taxonomy): Bacteria > Pseudomonadati > Pseudomonadota > Gammaproteobacteria > Pseudomonadales > Pseudomonadaceae > Pseudomonas > Pseudomonas soli. Next base: position 189,893 of record NZ_CP128543.1, on the reverse strand, counting down.
GGTTTGTGCTTGAACGAAAGAGGCGGCGAGAGCGAAAGGAAGAGCGGTGAACAGTGACGCACGCATTTTTACTGGTTCCCGAGAGAGCTGTTGTCCCAAATCACAGCCGAAGCCGTGCCTGCCTTGGAAAATGGCGAACCCTGATCTGTATGTAGGAAGCTTCCGAATAGGCAGTGCGATTAATACAAAAGAAAGGGGTTGGCTGGCCAAATATCAATGTGACATTACCTTGGCGATTGTTTAGGATGGCAGCCAGAAGGTCAATAGTTTGGCATAAACTTAATAGCCAGAAATTATAGACGTAAAATTGACGCAATTATGCGTCAAAAACATTATTGAAACATTCCATCAGTCGCCGCCTTCGAATGCCGGCCGGGCATGGAAGCCAACTGAACGGGTAGTCCGGAGAGTCCAATGAGCACTGTTGTTGCCATCGTCAAAAGCATTGTTGGCCAAGTCATCGCAGTTTCCCCAGAAGGCATCCGGCGCGTTCTGATCGAAGGCGATCGCCTGCTTGCCGGTGAACAGGTAGACACCGGCACTGGCGGCGCGGTCACTCTGGAGCTGGCCGACGGCCGTTTGCTCGACCTCGGTCGCGACACCCAGTGGAGTGCCGACGCCCCCGACAGCAGTATTGACCTGAGCCAGGCCACCGCCCAGGCGGCGCCCTCGGTCGAAGAGCTGCAGCAAGCCATTGCCGCCGGCGTCGACCCAACCACCGAACTTGAAGCCACCGCAGCCGGCCCGGCCGCGGCGGGCGGCGGTTCGGTAGGCGGCGGGCATAGCTTCGTCCTGCTTCAGGAAACCGCCGGAGTGGTCGACGCGACCATCGGCTTCCCCACCGGCCCGATAGGCTTCGGCAACGGCCTGGCGGTCGAGGAGCTGGGCGGACTGGACGGCAACGCTGCCAGCACCAACACGGCCAACGTCCCGCTCACCACCGGTCTGACCCTGAGCGCCACCCCCACGATCACCGAGGCGGGTGGCGTCATCGTCTATACCGCCACCGTCGGCCAGCCTCCGCTGACCAACCTGACCGTGACCCTGTCCAACGGCGCCGTCATCGTGATCCCGGCCGGCCAGACTACCGGCACCGTCAACGTCAATATCCCGGCCAACGACACGCCCTACATTGATGGCGGCCAGATTTCCGCGACCATCACCGGTACAAGCGGCGGCAATGGCCTGATCGTCACGCCGAGTACCACCCCGGCGGTGACCCAGGTCACCGACACCATCGACACCACAACTGCCACGCTGACCGCCAATCCAAGCGTGACCGAAGGTGGCGTGATCACCTACACCGTGACCCTGACCAACCCGGCCCAGACCCCGGTCACCGTCACCCTGTCCAATGGCCAGACCGTCACCATCGAAGCCGGCAAGTCGTCAGGCAGCGTTGATTTCCAGACCCCGGCCAATGACGTTTATAACAATGGCAGCACTGTAAGCACCACGATCACGGGGGCAACGGGCGGCAACTTCGAGAATCTGGTGGCGAACCCAGCACCAGCGGAAACGAAGATCAACGACTCCGTCGACACTACCACCGCCACCCTGACCGCGACCCCAAGTGTGACCGAAGGTGGCGTGATCACCTACACCGTGACTCTGACCAACCCGGCCCAGACTCCAGTCACCATCACCCTGTCCAACGGACAGACCGTCACCATCGACGCCGGCAAGTCGTCCGGCAGCGTTGACTTCCAGACCCCGGCCAATGACGTCTATAACAATGGCAGCACTGTAAGCACCACGATCACGGGCACAACGGGCGGCAACTTCGAGAAACTGGAGCCGAACCCGGCACCAGCGGAAACGAAGATCAACGATTCGATCGACACTACCACTGCCACCCTGACCGCGACCCCAAGCGTCACCGAAGGCGGCGTGATCACCTACACCGTGACTCTGACCAACCCGGCCCAGACTCCGGTCAGCGTCACTCTGTCCAATGGCCAGACTATTACCGTCAAAGCCGGCGAAAGCGCTGGCAGCGTCGACTTCCAGACCCCGGCCAACGATGTGTTCGTCAACGGCAGCACGGTCAGCACCAGCATCACCGGCGCCACCGGCGGCAACTTCGAAAAACTGGTGCCCGACACCACGCCAACCCAGACCGTGATCAGCGACAGCATCGACACGGTGACCGTCAGCATCGCCAGCAATGGCAACGTGACCGAGGCCGAACAGCCGACCTTTACTGTTTCAGTCAGCCAGAAGCTCGACCATGACCTGACCGTGACCCTTTCCAATGGCGCCACTGTGGTTATCGGCGCCGGCCAGACCCAGGCCACCTACAGCCTGCCGGCCCAAGGCGACGACGTATTCAAGGACGCCGGCTCCGTGACCCTCGGCGTGACCGATGCCAGCGTGACGGGCAAGACCTTCGAGAACCTGCAGTTGGGTGGCGATGCCACCGTGCAGATCACCGACACCGTCAGTGAAGTAGTAGCGACCCTCACCGCCGACAAGACCACTGTGTCGGAAGGTGGCCAAATCACCTACACCGTGACGCTGACCAACGCCCAAGGTCTGCCGGTCAACGGCCACAATGGCCTGACCTTCACCCTGACCGATGGCACCAAGGTCACCATCCCGGCCGGCAGCGCCAGCGGCACCTTCACCATTACCGCACCGGATGACGTGTTCGTCGGTGGCCAACCGACCATCACCAACAAGCTGGAAGGCGTCACCGGCGCCGACAACTTCGAAAAACTGACCCTGGTTCAGGACGAAGTGAAGACCTCCGTCACTGACGAACCGGGCACTGGTACTCCTGGTACCGATAACCAAGGCGACAAGGTCACCGTCACCATCGTCGGCAAGGGCGATGTCACCGAAGACCAGCAACCCGCCTTCACGGTCAAGGTCAGCCAGAAACTCGACCACGACCTGACCGTCACCCTGTCCAATGGCGACAAGGTCGTGATCCCGGCCGGCCAGACCGAAGCCGAATACAAGGCCAAGGCCCAGGGCGATGACGTATTCAAGGATGGCGATACCCTCACCGTCGGCATCACCGATGCTGCCGTTGACGGCAAAGCTTTCGAAAATCTGGAGCTGGGTGGCAACGCCTCGGTTCAGATCACCGACACCATCAGCGAAGTCGTCGCAACCCTCACCGCCGACAAGACCACCGTGTCCGAGGGCGGCCAGATCACTTACACCGTGACGCTGACCAATGCCCAAGGTCTGCCGGTCAACGGCCACAATGGCCTGACCTTCACCCTGACCGATGGCACCAAAGTCACCATTCCGGCGGGCAGTGCCAGCGGCACCTTCACCATCACGGCCCCGGACGACGTGTTTGTCGGTGGCCAGCCGAGCATCGTCAACAAGATCGAATCGGTTGCCGGTGGCGACAACTTCGAGAAACTGACCCTCGGCGACAACACGGTCACCACGACCGTGAACGACGAGCCAGGTACTGGCACTCCAGGCACTGATAACCAAGGCGACAAGGTCACCGTCACCATCGTCGGTAAAGGCGATGTTACCGAAGACCAGCAGCCAGCCTTCACCGTCAAGGTCAGCCAGAAGCTCGACCATGACCTGACCGTCACCCTGTCCAATGGCGACAAGGTCGTGATCCCGGCCGGCCAGACCGAAGCCGAATACAAGGCCAAGGCCCAGGGCGATGACGTATTCAAGGATGGCGATACCCTCACCGTCGGCATCACCGATGCTGCCGTTGACGGCAAAGCTTTCGAAAATCTGGAGCTGGGTGGCAACGCCTCGGTTCAGATCACCGACACCATCAGCGAAGTCGTCGCAACCCTCACCGCCGACAAGACCACCGTGTCCGAGGGCGGCCAGATCACTTACACCGTGACGCTGACCAATGCCCAAGGTCTGCCGGTCAACGGCCACAATGGCCTGACCTTCACCCTGACCGATGGCACCAAAGTCACCATTCCGGCGGGCAGTGCCAGCGGCACCTTCACCATCACGGCCCCGGACGACGTGTTTGTCGGTGGCCAGCCGAGCATCGTCAACAAGATCGAATCGGTTGCCGGTGGCGACAACTTCGAGAAACTGACCCTCGGCGACAACACGGTCACCACGACCGTGAACGACGAGCCAGGTACTGGCACTCCAGGCACTGATAACCAAGGCGACAAGGTCACCGTCACCATCGTCGGTAAAGGCGATGTTACCGAAGACCAGCAGCCAGCCTTCACCGTCAAGGTCAGCCAGAAGCTCGACCATGACCTGACCGTCACCCTGTCCAATGGCGACAAGGTCGTGATCCCGGCCGGCCAGACCGAAGCCGAATACAAGGCCAAGGCCCAGGGCGATGACGTATTCAAGGATGGCGATACCCTCACCGTCGGCATCACCGATGCTGCCGTTGACGGCAAAGCTTTCGAAAATCTGGAGCTGGGTGGCAACGCCTCGGTTCAGATCACCGACACCATCAGCGAAGTCGTCGCAACCCTGACCGCAGACAAGACCACCGTCACCGAAGGTGGCCAGATCACCTACACCGTGACGCTGACCAATGCCCAGGGTCTGCCGGTCAACGGCCACAATGGCCTGACCTTCACCCTGAGCGATGGCACCAAGGTCACCGTACCGGCCGGCAGCGCCAGCGGCACCTTCACCATTACCGCACCGGACGACGTGTTTGTCGGTGGCCAGCCTTCGATCGTCAACAAGATCGAATCCGTTGCCGGTGGCGACAACTTCGAGAAACTGACCCTCGGCGACAACTCGGTCACCACGACCGTGACCGACGAGCCAGGCACCGGCACTCCAGGTACCGATAACCAGGGCGACAAGGTCACCGTCACCATCGTCGGCAAAGGCGATGTGACCGAAGACCAGCAGCCTGCCTTCACCGTCAAGGTCAGCCAGAAGCTCGACCACGACCTGACCGTAACCCTGTCGAACGGCGACAAAGTCGTCATTCCAGCCGGCCAGACCGAAGCCGAGTACAAAGCCAAAGCTCAAGGTGATGACGTCTTCAAGGACGGCGATACCCTGACCGTCGGCATCACCGATGCTGCCGTTGACGGCAAAGCTTTCGAAAATCTGGAGCTGGGCGGCAACGCCAGCGTTCAGATCAACGACACCATCAGCGAAGTCGTCGCGACCCTGTCTGCCGACAAAACCACCGTCAGTGAAGGCGGCCAGATCACCTACACCGTGACGCTGACCAACGCCCAAGGTCTGCCGGTCAACGGCCACAATGGCCTGACCTTCACCCTGAGCGATGGCACCAAGGTCACCGTACCGGCCGGCAGCGCCAGCGGCACCTTCACTATCAACGCTCCGGACGACGTGTTCGTCGGCGGCCAGCCTTCGATTGTCAACAAGATCGAAAGCGTCAGCGGCGCGGATAACTTCGAGAAGCTGACCCTCGGCGACAACTCGGTCACCACGACCGTGACCGACGAGCCAGGCACCGGCACTCCAGGTACCGATAACCAGGGCGACAAGGTCACCGTCACCATCGTCGGCAAAGGCGATGTGACCGAAGACCAGCAGCCTGCCTTCACCGTCAAGGTCAGCCAGAAGCTCGACCACGACCTGACCGTAACCCTGTCGAACGGCGACAAAGTCGTCATTCCAGCCGGCCAGACCGAAGCCGAGTACAAAGCCAAAGCTCAAGGTGATGACGTCTTCAAGGACGGCGATACCCTGACCGTCGGCATCACCGATGCTGCCGTTGACGGCAAAGCTTTCGAAAATCTGGAGCTGGGCGGCAACGCCAGCGTTCAGATCAACGACACCATCAGCGAAGTCGTCGCGACCCTGTCTGCCGACAAAACCACCGTCAGTGAAGGCGGCCAGATCACCTACACCGTGACGCTGACCAACGCCCAAGGTCTGCCGGTCAACGGCCACAATGGCCTGACCTTCACCCTGAGCGATGGCACCAAGGTCACCGTACCGGCCGGCAGCGCCAGCGGCACCTTCACCATTACCGCACCGGATGACGTGTTCGTCGGTGGCCAACCGACCATCACCAACAAGCTGGAAGGCGTCACCGGCGCCGACAACTTCGAAAAACTGACCCTGGGTCAGGACGAAGTGAAAACCTCCGTCACCGACGAGCCAGGCACCGGTACTCCAGGCACCGACAACCAGGGCGACAAGGTCACCGTCACCATCGTCGGCAAAGGCGATGTCACCGAAGACCAGCAACCCGCCTTCACCGTCAAGGTCAGCCAGAAACTCGACCACGACCTGACCGTAACCCTGTCGAACGGCGACAAAGTCGTCATTCCAGCCGGTCTGACCGAAACCGAGTACAAAGCCAAGGCCCAAGGTGATGACGTCTTCAAGGACGGCGATACCCTGACCGTCGGCATCACCGATGCTGCCGTTGACGGCAAATCCTTCGAGAACCTGGAGCTGGGTGGCAACGCCTCGGTTCAAATCACCGACACCATCAGTGAAGTGGTCGCGACCCTGACCGCCGACAAGACCACTGTCACGGAAGGCGGCCAGATCACCTACACCGTGACCCTGACCAATGCCCAAGGCCTGTCGGTCACCGGCCACAATGGCCTGACCTTCACCCTGAGCGATGGCACCAAGGTCACCGTACCGGCCGGCAGCGGCAGCGGTACCTTCACCATCACCGCCCCGAGCGACGTATTCGTCGGCGGCCAGCCCTCGATCGTGAACAAGCTCGAAGGTGTCAGCGGCGCGGACAACTTCGAGAAGCTGACGCTCGGCAAGGAGACACTCACCACTACCGTCACTGATGATCCGGATACCGGCAACAAGGTATCTGTCACCATCGTCAGCAACGGCGATGTCACCGAGGACCTGCAGCCATCCTTCACCGTCAAGGTCAACCAGAAGCTGGACCAGGATCTCACTGTCACCCTGAGCAATGGTGCCAAGGTGGTGATTCCGGCTGGCCAGACCCAGGTCGAGTATAAGGCGGATGCCCAGGGCGATGACGTCTTCAAGGATGGCAGTTCGCTGACCGTCGGCATCACTGATGCAGTCGTTGATGGCAAGACCTTCGAGAACCTGCAGCTGGGTGGCGATGCCACCGTGCAGATCACCGATACCGTCAGCGAAGTCGTCGCGACCCTGACCGCCGACAAGACCACTGTGTCGGAAGGTGGCCAGATCACTTACACCGTGACCCTGACCAATGCCCAGGGCTTGTCGGTCACTGGCCATAACGGCCTGACCTTCACCCTGACCGATGGCACCAAAGTCACCATTCCGGCGGGCAGTGCCAGCGGGACCTTCACCATCACGGCCCCGGACGACGTGTTTGTCGGTGGCCAGCCGAGCATCGTCAACAAGATCGAATCGGTTGCCGGTGGCGACAAATTCGAGAAGCTGACCCTCGGCGACAACACGGTCACCACGACCGTGAACGACGAGCCAGGTACTGGCACTCCAGGCACTGATAACCAAGGCGACAAGGTCACCGTCACCATCGTCGGTAAAGGCGATGTTACCGAAGACCAGCAGCCAGCCTTCACCGTCAAGGTCAGCCAGAAGCTCGACCATGACCTGACCGTCACCCTGTCCAATGGCGACAAGGTCGTGATCCCGGCCGGCCAGACCGAAGCCGAATACAAGGCCAAGGCCCAGGGCGATGACGTATTCAAGGATGGCGATACCCTGACCGTCGGCATCACCGATGCCGCCGTCGATGGCAAGGCCTTCGAGAACCTGGAACTGGGTGGCAACGCCTCGGTTCAGATCACCGACACCATCAGCGAAGTCGTCGCAACCCTGACCGCAGACAAGACCACCGTCACCGAAGGTGGCCAGATCACCTACACCGTGACGCTGACCAATGCCCAGGGTCTGCCGGTCAACGGCCACAATGGCCTGACCTTCACCCTGACCGATGGCACCAAGGTCACCATTCCGGCCGGCAGCGCCAGCGGCACCTTCACCATCACCGCTCCGGACGACGTGTTTGTCGGCGGGCAGCCTTCGATCGTCAACAAGCTCGAAAGCGTCAGCGGCGGGGATAACTTCGAGCAGCTCACGCTCGGCAAGGACACCCTCACCACGACCGTGACCGATGAGCCAGGTACTGGCACTCCAGGCACTGGCAACGAAGGCGACAAGGTTTCCGTGACCATCGTTGGCAACGGCGCGGTCACCGAAGACCAGCAACCAAGTTTCACCGTCAAGGTTAGCCAGAAACTCGGTCAGGACCTGACCGTAACCCTGAGCAACGGCGATAAAGTGGTTATCCCAGCGGGTCAAACCCAGGTTGAGTACAAGGCTACCGCCCAAGGCGATGACGTCTTCAAGGATGGCGACACCCTCACCGTCGGCATTTCCGATGCGTCGGTCACCGGCAAGACCTTCGAGAACCTCGAGCTCGGTGGTAACGCCTCGGTGCAGATCACCGACACCATCAGCGAAGTCGTAGCGACCCTCACCGCCGACAAGACCAACGTCACCGAGGGCGGCCAGATCACCTACACCGTGACCCTGACCAACGCCCAGGGCCTGTCGGTCACCGGCCACAACGGCCTGACCTTCACCCTGAGCGATGGCACCAAGGTCACCATCCCGGCCGGCAGCGCCACTGGCACCATCACCATCAATGCGCCGGACGACGTATTCGTCGGCGGTCAGCCGACCATCACTAACAAACTGGAAGGCGTGACTGGTGCCGACAACTTCGAAAAACTGACCCTGGGTCAGGACGAAGTGAAAACCTCCGTCACCGACGAGCCAGGCACCGGTACTCCAGGCACCGACAACCAGGGCGACAAGGTCACCGTCACCATCGTCGGCAAAGGCGATGTGACCGAAGACCAGCAGCCTGCCTTCACCGTCAAGGTCAGCCAGAAGCTCGACCACGACCTGACCGTAACCCTGTCGAACGGCGACAAAGTCGTCATTCCAGCCGGCCAGACCGAAGCCGAGTACAAAGCCAAAGCTCAAGGTGATGACGTCTTCAAGGACGGCGATACCCTGACCGTCGGCATCACCGATGCTGCCGTTGACGGCAAAGCTTTCGAAAATCTGGAGCTGGGCGGCAACGCCAGCGTTCAGATCAACGACACCATCAGCGAAGTCGTCGCGACCCTGTCTGCCGACAAAACCACCGTCAGTGAAGGCGGCCAGATCACCTACACCGTCACCCTGACCAATGCCCAAGGTCTGCCGGTCAACGGCCACAATGGCCTGACCTTCACTCTGAGCGATGGCACCAAGGTCACCGTACCGGCCGGCAGCGCCAGCGGCACCTTCACCATCAATGCGCCGGACGACGTATTCGTCGGCGGTCAGCCGACCATCACTAACAAACTGGAAGGCGTGACTGGTGCCGACAACTTCGAAAAACTGACCCTGGGTCAGGACGAAGTGAAGACCTCCGTCACTGACGAGCCAGGCACCGGTACTCCAGGCACCGACAACCAGGGCGACAAGGTCACCGTCACCATCGTCGGCAAAGGCGATGTGACCGAAGACCAGCAGCCTGCCTTCACCGTCAAGGTCAGCCAGAAGCTCGACCACGACCTGACCGTAACCCTGTCGAACGGCGACAAAGTCGTCATTCCAGCCGGTCAGACCGAAACCGAGTACAAAGCCAAAGCTCAAGGTGATGACGTCTTCAAGGACGGCGATACCCTGACCGTCGGCATCACCGATGCTGCCGTTGACGGCAAAGCTTTCGAAAATCTGGAGCTGGGCGGCAACGCCAGCGTTCAGATCAACGACACCATCAGCGAAGTCGTCGCGACCCTGTCTGCCGACAAAACCACCGTCAGTGAAGGCGGCCAGATCACCTACACCGTCACGCTGACCAATGCCCAGGGCCTGTCGGTCACCGGCCACAACGGCCTGACCTTCACCCTGACCGATGGCACCAAGGTCACTATCCCGGCCGGCAGCGCCAGCGGTACCTTCACCATCACCGCACCGGACGACGTGTTCGTCGGCGGACAGCCTTCGATCGTCAACAAGATTGAATCCGTTGCCGGTGGCGACAACTTCGAGAAACTGACCCTCGGCGACAACTCGGTCACCACGACCGTGACCGACGAGCCAGGCACCGGCACTCCAGGTACCGATAACCAGGGCGACAAGGTCACCGTCACCATCGTCGGCAAAGGCGATGTCACCGAAGACCAGCAACCCGCCTTCACCATCAAGGTCAGCCAGAAGCTCGACCACGACCTGACCGTAACCCTGTCGAACGGCGACAAAGTCGTCATTCCAGCCGGTCAGACCGAAACCGAGTACAAAGCCAAGGCCCAAGGTGATGACGTCTTCAAGGACGGCGATACCCTGACCGTCGGCATCACCGATGCTGCCGTCGATGGCAAGACCTTCGAGAACCTGGAACTGGGTGGCAACGCCTCGGTGCAGATCACCGACACCATCAGCGAAGTCGTAGCGACCCTCACCGCCGACAAGACCACTGTGTCGGAAGGTGGCCAGATCACCTACACCGTGACGCTGACCAACGCCCAAGGTCTGCCGGTCAACGGCCACAATGGCCTGACCTTCACCCTGACTGACGGCACCAAAGTCACCATTCCGGCCGGCAGTGCCAGCGGCACCTTCACTATCAACGCTCCGGACGACGTGTTCGTCGGCGGCCAGCCAAGCATCGTCAACAAGATCGAAAGCGTCAGCGGCGCGGATAACTTCGAGAAGCTGACCCTCGGCGACAACTCGGTCACCACGACCGTGACCGACGAGCCAGGCACCGGCACTCCAGGTACCGATAACCAAGGCGACAAGGTCACCGTCACCATCGTCGGCAACGGCAATGTCACTGAAGACCAGCAGCCGTCGTTCACCGTCAAGGTCAGCCAGAAACTGGCGCAGGACCTGACCGTGACTCTGAGCAACGGCGACAAGGTGGTGATCCCGGCCGGTCAAACCCAGACCGAGTACAAGGCTGCCGCCCAGGGCGACGATGTGTTCAAGGATGGCAGCTCGCTGACCGTCGGCATCACCGATGCCGCAGTCACCGGCAAGACCTTCGAAAACCTGGAGCTCGGTGGCAACGCCACTGTGCAGATCACCGATACCATCAATGAAGTCGTCGCGACCCTCACCGCCGACAAGAGCACTGTGTCCGAAGGTGGCCAGATCACCTACACCGTGACGCTGACCAACGCCCAAGGTCTGCCGGTCAACGGCCACAATGGCCTGACCTTCACCCTGAGCGATGGCACCAAAGTCACCATCCCGGCCGGCAACGCTACCGGCACTGCCACCATCAATGCACCGGACGATGTGTTCGTCGGCGGCCAGGCGACCATCAGCAACAAACTGGTGACCGTCAGCGGTGCCGACAACTTCGAGAAACTGACCCTCGGCCAAGGTGAGGTGCAGACCTCCGTGACCGACGAGCCGGGCACTGGAACCCCGGGCACCGACAACCAGGGCGACAAGGTGTCCGTCACCATCGTCGGCAATGGCAATGTCACCGAGGACCAGCAGCCCTCGTTCACCGTCAAGGTCAGCCAGAAGCTTGGATACGACCTGACTGTCACCCTGTCCAACGGCGACAAGGTGGTGATCCCGGCCGGTCAGACCCAGACAGAGTATAAGGCTGCAGCCCAGGGCGACGACGTGTTCAAGGACGGCAGTTCACTGACCGTCGGCATCACCGATGCCACGGTTCCGGGCCATACCTTCGAGAACCTGGAACTGGGTGGCAATGCCACCGTGCAGATCACCGACACCATCAGTGAAGTGGTCGCCACGCTGTCCGCCGACAAGACCACTGTGTCCGAAGGTGGCCAGGTCACCTACACCGTGACCCTGACCAATGCCCAGGGCCTGTCGGTCACCGGCCACAACGGCCTGACCTTCACCCTCACCGACGGCACCAAGGTCACTATCCCGGCCGGCAGCGCCACTGGCACCGCCACCATCAACGCGCCGGACGACGTGTTCGTCGGTGGTCAGCCGACCATCAGCAACAAGATCACCAGCGTCACCGGCGCGGACAACTTCGAGAAGCTGACCCTGGGTCAGAACGAAGTGAAGACCTCCGTCACCGACGAGCCAGGTTCGGGCACGCCCGGCACCGGTAACCAGGGTGACAAGGTCTCGGTCACCATTGTCGGCAACGGAGATGTCAACGAAGCCCAGCAGCCATCGTTCACCGTCAAGGTCAGCCAGAAGCTCGACCAGGACCTGACCGTCACCCTGAGCAATGGCGCCAAGGTAGTGATCCCTGCTGGCCAGACCCAGGTCGAGTACAAGGCGCCGATCCAGGGCGACGACGTGTTCAAGGACGGCGGCCCGCTCACCGTTGGCATCAGCGATGCCAGCGTAGTCGGCAAGACGTTCGAGAACCTCGAGCTTGGCGGCAATGCTACCGTGCAGATCAACGACACCATCAGTGAAGTGGTTGCCACGCTGTCTGCCGACAAGACCACCGTCACCGAGGGCGGCCAGGTCACCTACACCGTAACCCTGACCAACGCCCAGGGCCTGTCGGTCACCGGCCACAACGGCCTGACCTTCACCCTGTCCGATGGCACCAAGGTCACCATCCCGGCCGGCAGCGCCACTGGCACCGCCACCATCAACGCGCCGGACGACGTATTCATCGGTGGCCAGGCCACCATCAGCAACAAGATCACCGGTGTCACCGGCGCGGAAAACTTCGAGAAGCTGACCCTGGGTCAGAACGAAGTGAAGACCTCCGTCACCGACGAACCGGGCTCTGGCACTCCAGGTACCGGTAACCAGGGTGACAAGGTCTCGGTCACCATCGTCGGCAACGGAGATGTCAACGAAGCCCAGCAGCCATCGTTCACCGTCAAGGTCAGCCAGAAGCTCGACCAGGACCTGACCGTCACCCTGAGCAATGGCGCCAAGGTAGTGATCCCTGCTGGCCAGACCCAGGTCGAGTACAAGGCGCCGATCCAGGGCGACGACGTGTTCAAGGACGGCGGCCCGCTCACCGTTGGCATCAGCGATGCCAGCGTGGTCGGCAAGACGTTCGAGAACCTCGAGCTTGGCGGCAATGCTACCGTGCAGATCAACGACACCATCAGTGAAGTCGTGGCCACCTTGTCCGCCGACAAGACCACCGTGTCCGAAGGTGGCCAGGTCACCTACACCGTGACCCTGACCAACGCCCAAGGCCTGTCGGTAGTCGGCCACAACGGCCTGACCTTCACCCTCACCGACGGCACCAAGGTCACCATCCCGGCCGGCAGCGCCACTGGCACCGCCACCATCAACGCGCCGGACGACGTGTTCGTCGGTGGTCAGCCGACCATCAGCAACAAGATCACCGGCGTCACCGGCGCGGACAACTTCGAGAAGCTGACCCTGGGTCAGAACGAAGTGAAGACCTCCGTCACCGACGAGCCAGGTTCGGGCACGCCCGGCACCGGCAACCAGGGTGACAAGGTTTCGGTCACCATCGTCGGCAATGGCAACGTCACCGAAGACCAGCAGCCGTCGTTCACCGTCAAGGTCAGCCAGAAACTGGCGCAGGACCTGACCGTGACCCTGAGCAACGGTGCCAAGGTAATCATTCCGGCCGGCCAGACCCAGGTCGAGTACAAGGCTGCAGCTCAAGGCGACGACGTGTTCAAGGACGGCAGCTCGCTGACCGTGGGCATCACCGATGCCGCAGTCACCGGCAAGACCTTCGAGAACCTCGAGCTGGGTGGCAACGCCACCGTGCAGATCACCGACACCATCAGTGAAGTGGTTGCCACCCTGTCTGCCGACAAGACCACCGTCAGCGAAGGCGGCCAGGTCACCTACACCGTGACCCTGACCAATACCCAAGGCCTGTCGGTAGTCGGCCACAACGGCCTGACCTTCACCCTCACCGACGGCACCAAGGTCACCATTCCGGCCGGCAGCGCCAGCGGCACCTTCACCATCACCGCCAAGGACGACCCGTACCTCGGTGGCCAACCGAACATCGTCAACAAGATCGAGTCGGTCGCCGGTGGCGACAACTTCGAGAAGCTGACCCTGGGCAGCAACACCGTCACCACCAGCGTCACCGACGAGCCGAGCGGCCAGGGCGACCTCACCACCGTCGGCATCAGCGGCGACACCTCGGTGACCGAAGGCGACACCGCCCACTACAACCTGACCCTGAGCAACCCGTCGAAGTCCGAGGTGACCATCACCCTGACCTACAGCGGCACCGCCACCGACGGCCAGGACTTCACCGGTGTGGTCACCGTGAAGATCCCGGCCGGCAGCAGCGGCACCAGCTTCGACATCAAGACCATCGACGACAAGCTGGTCGAGGGCTCGGAGAACTTCACGGTCAAGATCAGCGGCGCCACGGGCGGCGGCTTCGAGAACCTGCAGGTCGACTCGAGCAAGTCCAGCGTCACAACCACCATCATCGACAACGACCACGCGCCGGTGTCGACCGGTGGTGCGGTGACTGGCAGCGAAGACACCGACTACGTGTTCAAGTGGGGCGACTTCAACGTCAGCGACGCCGATGGCAACACCGGCCTGTCGGTGACCATCAGCAAGCTGCCGGACCTGGGCAGCCTGAAGTTCTTCAACGGCACCTCGTGGGTGGATGTCTCGCTCAACCAGAACATCAGCCAGGCCGACATCGCCGCCGGCAAGCTCAAGTTCGTGCCGCTGGCCAACCAGTCGGGCGTCGACGGCTATGGCGGCAGCGGCGTGGGCAACAAGCAAGCCGACTATGCGCAGATCAAGTACAAGCCCAACGACGGCACCAACGCCGGCGGCGAAGTGACCCTGAAGGTCGATATAGCCCCGGTGGCCGACAAGCCGGACTTGAGCATCGGCAACAACAACGTCAACTCGATCGGCCTGCTCAAGGAAACCTGGAACAGCCTCACCGGCCTGGGTAGCAACGGCAACGGCATTACCGGCGATGCACTGAAGAACGTCTTCGCCAACTCTGGCAATGCCAGCAAGAGCGAAACCGTCACTGGTGTCGACACGGTCGCCACCGTGACGCCTGGCACAGGGTCGAAGACCTCCGGCCTGATCTACCTGGAAGCCGGCAAGACTTATTCGTTCAGCGGCACCGCCGACGATAGTCTGCAGATCGTCGTCGGTGGCAAGAACGTCGCCAGCGGCACCTGGGGCTCGGCCAGCGGCGCCATTTCCGGCAGCTTCACCCCGACCACCAGCGGCTACTACACCCTGGAGATCTACAACGCCAACCAGGCCGGCCCCGGCAGCCTGGACGTCAACATCAAGGTGGGCAACGGCGCGGTCACCGACCTCAACAGCTCGAACATCCCGATGTACCCGAGCGTCAAGGACCTGACCAACGCCGGCGTGACCGTTGGCGACCTGCACGGCAGCAACAACCAGGGCTACTACGACGGCTACAAGCTCAACGAAGGCAGCGAGAACGGTGCCCCGGTCAAGCTGGTGGGCATCAGCACCAACCTCACCGACACCGACGGCTCCGAGTCCCTGAGCGTCAAGCTCAGCGGCATCCCGGCAGGCTCGGTGCTGGCCGATAACGCCGGCCATACCTTCACCGTCGGCAAGGACGCGGTGGACGTCACCGGCTGGAACCTGGGTAGCCTGACCATCAAGCCGCCGGCTTACTACCAAGGCCAGTTCGACGTGAAGGTCAGCTCGACCTCCACCGAGAGCGTCGGCGGCAGCACGGCGACCAGCGAAGGCACCATCAAGGTCACCGTCTACCCGCAGTCCTACACCACCAGCAACCTGTCCTCGGACAGCGACAACATCACCGGCACCGACGGCAACGATGTGGTGGTTGCCGACGTCACCGGCCTGCACGTGGTGCCGGGCCAGGACTACAACCTCGCCTTCATCGTCGATACCTCGGGCAGCATGGGTTCATCCGGCGTGGATGCGGCGAAAAAGTCTCTGGAATCGGTGTTCAAGACCCTGGCCGCCAGCGTCAAGGGCGACCAGTCGGGTACCGTGAACATCCTCCTGGTGGACTTCGCCACCCAGGTCAAGAGCAGCGTTGCGGTGACCCTGAACGATGCCGGCCTGCAGCAGCTGCTCAACGCCCTGAACAATCTGCGGGCAGATGGCGGCACCAACTACGAAGACGCCTTCAAGACCACCGCCAACTGGTTCCAGAACCTCAAGGATGGTGGCAATACCGGCAGCAACCAGACGTTCTTCATCACCGATGGCAAGCCGACCTACTACCAGACCAACGAGAACTCCAACCCGACCCTGGGCACCTCTGGCATCACCCTGGACACCTTCCTGGCTTCGATCAACTACAAGCCGGGCATGGCGTACAACGGCTACATCGACAGCAGCAACACCAACTACGTCAGCATCGACAACGCCGGCAACCTGCAGGTGCAGTACTACCGCAACGGTTGGAAATACGGCGTATCGGGCGAGCTGCACGCGGAAGGTAACGGCACTTACGAGCTGTCTTCACGGGGTGGCCTGGGCTACGACACCAACAGCGCCACCACGAGCAACTCGCAGGACAGCTTCAAGTTGCTCTCGGGCCTGTCCGAGGTCGAGGCCATCGGCCTCAACAACGGCGTCAACACCAACGACCTGAAACCGTACGACACCGACGGCAAGCCGCAGACCAACATTGACCCGAGCAAGCTGGCCGAGGCCATCCTAGGTCATACCGAAGTCACACAGCCGGGCAACGATACAGTCAGCGGTGGCGACGGCAACGACATCATCTTCGGCGACCTGATGGTCTTCGACGGTGTTGCCGGCACCGGTGTCGAGGCGATCCGCGGCTATGTCGCCGACAAGCTCGGCGTAGACGCGGGCAGCGTGGACGCGCGGGCGATGCACAAGTACATCACCGAGAACTATGCCGAGTTCGATGTCTCGCGCAGCAACGACGGTGCCGATACCTTGCTGGGCGGCAACGGCAACGACATCATCTTCGGCCAGGGTGGCAATGACTACATCGACGGCGGCAAGGGTAACGACATCCTGCTCGGCGGCACCGGCAATGACACCCTGCTCGGCGGTGAAGGCAACGACATGCTGTTTGGCGGTGCTGGCAATGACATTCTCATTGGCGGCAAGGGCGATGACATCATGACCGGTGGCAGTGGTGCCGACACCTTCGTGTGGAAGGCCGGCGACCTGGGCAACGACGTGATCAAGGACTTCAAGGCAAGCGAAGGCGACCGCCTCGACCTGAGAGATCTGCTGCAGGGCGAAAAGGCCAGCACCATCGACAACTTCCTGAAGATCACCACTGTGGGAGGCGAGTCGACCCTGCAGGTTAGTACCGAAGGCAAGCTCAACGCCGCCGGTGGCCTGGCCAACGCCGATGTGAGCATCAAGCTCGAAGGGGTCAACTGGTCCAACACCACGATCAACTCGTTGATCAGCGGTGCCGACCCGACCATCAAGATCGACAACTCCAACAGCTGAGTTCCCTCCCCCGCGGCAGCCGGCAACGGCCGCCGCGTCGGGGCGGGCTTTCCCCGCCAACGCTTCACGCGCATACTCGTGCACCGGGCCTACACGCCCGGTGAACTTTGCCTATGCTGCTGACTACCAACAAGGAATCATCGTGACGAGGGACGCCGCCATGTTCTACGTGCAACGCGACGCTGACGGCCGTTTGCTGCGAGTGGAAGCCGCCGGGTTTGATGGATTTACGGACATGGTCCCCGCCGACAGTGCCGAGATCCAGGAATGGTTCGCCGACGATGTCGTTGAGAACAGCCTCAGGCAGCTCAAGCAGAGCGATCTGGACATGATCCGGGTGCTGGAGGACCTGATCGAGGTGCTGACTGCCAAAGGCGTGTTCAGCATCACCGACCTGCCGCCCGGCGCCCAGGCCAAGTTGCTCAACCGCTCCACCGCGCGCAAGGCGCTGGGTAGCCTGAACAACCTGATAGAGGAAGACGAGGAAGGCGGGTTGATCTGACCAAGCTGGCGGCGTATTGCAGTGCGAGTTGCCTCGCACTGATGACACGGCTGGTCAACGCCAGGGGGCCGGCCCACCAACCAGTTGGCCCTGGATGCCCTGCACACCCATGTCCCGCAGCACCTTCAACTCCCCCTCGGTCTCCACCCGCTCAGCGATCAGCGGCAGGTCGATACTGTGTGCCGCCCGCTGGATAGCTTCGATGAAGAGGCGCTTGTGGCGTTCCTGGTCAATGTTGCGGATATAGCCACCATCGATTTTCAAGTAGGCCAGCCCCAAGTGAGCCAGGTTTCCGATCATGCTGAAGCGCCCACCGAAACGCTGCAGCGCCAGGCTGAAGCCCAATGTTCGCAGGCGCCGGGTCAGGAGCTCCAGCACCGACTGCTCGGGCAGCTGCTCCTCGCCGATCTCGAAAGTCAGCCGCGGTCCCAGTGCACTGTGCTGCCCCAACAGGTCATAGATCCGCTGCAGCGCCTTGGGATCGGCCAGTGTCGCAGCCGACAAGTTCAGTGCCAACGCTTCGCCATGCCCGTGCAGGTGCTTGAGCACCTTTTCCAGCACCAGCAAGTCCAGCCGTGGCATCCAGCCGAAGCGCTCCAGCCAAGGTAGGAAACGGCCGGCCGCCAGGGCTTCGCCCACTTCGTCGTGCAAGCGCGAGATGACCTTGTAATGCAGCACTCGCTCGGGCGCCCGGGCATCGACGACGGGCTGGAAGAACAGCTCGAACTGCCCTTGGCCCAGCGCCTGGTCCAGGCGCGTATGCCAGACATGGTGGCTGTCGGCGGCTTGGTCTGCGGCGCCCTGTTCCAGGCATACCCAACCCGGTGCGGGCTGACTCTCGGCGCGGGCCAGAGCTTCGTCGGCGAGCTTGAGGAGCCCTTGCGGCGCATCACCTGGACTGAAGGGGGCAAGGCCAATGCAGGCCACCGGGTCAACATCGCTGGCTCCGGTCTCGTGCAGGCTCTGCAAGGTGCCTTCCAGGGCTTGCGCCAGTTGGATTGCCTCATCATGAACCATGCCCGGCGCCAATACCGCGAACTCGCCGCCACGGCTGCGCGTGATCAGGTCGTTTGTCTCGGGGTAGTTCGCACAGGTGCGAAGCAATTGCTCCCCCACCGCCTGCAGTAATTGGTCGGTACGCTGACCACCCAGCCGGGCATTGAGCCCGGCCAGGTCCTGAACCCGCAGCAACAGCAGGTAGCCGCTCCGGGCCTCCTCCAAGTTGCTGACCCGGGCATTGAGCTGCATTTCGAAGTAACGGCGGTTGGCCAGGCCGGTGAGGCTGTCCTGGTAGGACTCCGCACGCAGCTTCTCGCTGCGCTCGGCCTGCTCGGTGAACAGAGCCTTGAGTTTCTCGACCATCTGGTTCATGGCCTGTACCACTCGGCGCAGTTCGGGGGTGCGTGGCAGCTCGGGCAGACTGAGGAACTCACGACGGGCGATGGCGTGGGACTGCGCCACCATATAGTCGAGCGGACGCAACTGGCGGCGCAGCAGCAGCGCCCCGAGCACCGCGCTCACGGCGCCGCACAGCAGCAGCCAGCCAAGGCTGCCCAAGGCGCTCTGCCAGAGCTTGGCCAAGGCGAACATCGGGTGGCTTATCACCTCTACCCGCGCCGCCTGCTGCCAGCCCCGGCTGACGAGGGCATCGCCACCGGCCGGCTCCAGGCCGATGAGCTGGATGAACCAGCCCGGCACGCCGCCGGTGTCGGGCTCTGCGTGACGCTCGACCAGCACGGCATTGGAGTCCAGGTCGATAACCTTGATACTCGAGTAGTAGCCACTGTCGAAAATCGAGCTGACCATCAGCTCGACCATCGCCGGGTCATCGATATTCGGCGTCAGCGACAACGCCAACGCGGTCGCGGCATCCTGGGCATGAGAACGCAGCTGGTTGACATACTGGCTGCGCGAGCTCTCCAGGCTGACCATGAAACTGCCACTGAAGGCGATCACCAGGAACAGGCAAATGGCTAGCAGCAATTGTTTGAACAGTGACATCTGTGCTCCTTCAGTAAACCGGTTCGGCCGGGAACCCTTCGGCCTGCATTTTCTTCAGCAAGTCCTGCCAACGCGACAGGCGCTTGGTGTCGCCGACCTTCCTGTTGCCGCCTGCGCCGGTCAGCCACAAGCCTTCACCGTTGAAGGCGTACACCGGCAGCAGGTCAGTGCGCTGGCTGGCCGGCTTGATCGCGTCCATCAGGCTGTCGAGCACCAGCGGCTGCGCCTGTGGGCTTGAATAATAGGTCAGGACCATGTGCGCACGATTCTGGCGCAGGGCTTTGACGTAAGTGATGCGCAGCTTCTCCGCCGGAATGCCGATACGCCGCAGGCTGAAGTACTTGGCGATGGCGTAGTCCTCGCAGTCGCCCGCTCCTTTGATCAGCGATTGGACCGGCGTGGCCCAGTAGTCAACCTCGTGCCATAGGTCTATGTCCTCGACGTAGCGCAACTGCTTGTTGAAGAACAGATTGACCACTTGCAACTGCTCCATCTCGCTGCCCTGCTTCTGTGTCGACAGCAGGTTCTGCCAGGCATCGATACGCCCCTGGCCCGGGCCTAATGGGCCATAGAGCGCCTGGGCACGGCGGCTGATCTGCGAGAAGTCCCAATCCGCCTGCGTGATGCCCAGCCACAAGCAGCCGAGCAGCACGGCAAGGCCGAGCCGGCGAACGATCGCGTTGAGAGGCCAAGGTATCGCCACTGCGAACACCTGTTCAGATCAGTCGAAAGCAGCGATGGTGCGGGCTGGCGCGAGAAAAGACAATGGCGCCGGCTGCCAGTGCTGCCAACTGTCGGCAAAGCCGCTTCGTACAAGGGCTGGCGACCTTGACCATCTTCCCAATGCCGGCAACTTGCTTCACGATAGCCGCGTTTCGTGAGTGCGCCACGGCGCAACTGCCTGATCAATCCGTTTGACAAGCGCCCCCTTCCCTCACTAGGGTTATTGGATCCAATTTTCATGTTGCCGAGGCGAACCCCGCGTGGCTGAGAAACCCAAACTCCTGAGCACCGTGCTAGGCAGCGAGCAGGTACCGCCGCACCTGGCGCGCGGTGTCATCGAAGAGCGTCTGCGCAGTGCCATCCTCGACGGCCGACTGCCACCGGGGACCGCGGTGCGCCAGCAAGAGCTGGCGACCCTGTTTGGCGTCAGCCGCATGCCCGTGCGCGAGGCGCTACGCCAATTGGAGGCCCAGTCCCTGCTACAGGTGGTGATGCACAAAGGCGCCGTGGTGGCACCGCTGATCGGCGAGGACGCCGTCGATACCTACGCCCTGCGCGTACTGCTCGAGACTGAGGCACTGCGCCAGTCAATCCCCTCGCTCGACGCTGACGACATCGCCCAGGCCAGATCGTATATCCGCCAACTGGAGAACGAGACCCGCCACGCTGAAATCGGCAGGCTCAACCGTCTGTTCCACATGGCCCTCTATAGCAAGGCAAAGAACCAGAAACTGCTGCGCATGATCGAGATCGAGCTCAACGA
This sequence comes from Pseudomonas soli, assembly GCF_021283165.2. NCBI lineage: Bacteria > Pseudomonadati > Pseudomonadota > Gammaproteobacteria > Pseudomonadales > Pseudomonadaceae > Pseudomonas > Pseudomonas soli. Next base: position 168,597 of record NZ_CP128543.1, on the reverse strand, counting down.
GGAGGAACGCTTCCTGCGCTTCCATCTGTCCTCGATGGGGCTGGGCAAGCTCACCCAGGACGACCACATCGCGTTGGTCGACGCTGCCAGCGACAAACTGGTTGACGAAGCCATCAAGCTCCTGGAAGAGCACCTGAACCACGCCGCGCGAACCATCAGGAACTACCTCGACAAGCAATCGGGCAACTGATTCTGCTCAACCGCGCAGCCGACCTCAGCGACCGCGTCGCTGCGCAGACACGATCCGCCACAAGGAACGGCAGTGCACGTGCAGACGCGACAGGAAACCACGCCCGACCAGCCCCCCAGGATTCGCTTGATCTGCCTGGCAAGCACCCGACAGCAACTTGCCCAATACCGCACGTGGGCAAGGACCCTGGGCGATCCCATCGAACTGGTCGCGGTCGATGTGCCCTCCATCGCCGACCCCGAACAATTACTGCCCATTTCTGGGCATCTGACTCAGGTGCTGCTTGAACAGCTCCAACCCTACCTCGTGCAGCCGCACGCCTTGTTTGCCCAAGGGCTAGGCGCGCATATCGCACTGGCCCTGATACAGAAGGTGCAGGGTGCTTGCCCAGGGCTGACCCGTCATTTGTTTGTTTCAAGCTGTGACAGCCCACAATTCAGTACCACCCACCTGCCCCTTCATATCCCCACGACTGTGCTCTATCCGCCAGGCTCCCTGGCGGCAATGCTTGGTTGGCACAGGCTGGTTCGTCGGGAGCTGGAGCTGATTGAGCTACCGCTGCAAGCGGTGGATAGTTCGTTGCTGAACCAGCGCCTGGTGCGCATCTTCAACGCCCATCTCGGGTTGCTGAGTTTCTAATCCTCCCCCTGCCATCCCTGTGCTGATCAAGGCTTTTCCGTGGCCCGGTCAGTGCCTGGCCATGGCAGTGCCAGCTTTTTGGGGACACTCTACTCCCCGCAGCGGCCGCTGATCATCAGACGTGGACCTGGCCGTCTGCCTCCCCATTAACTTGCAGAAGGAACCTGGCACCGGGGCAAGGACCGCAAGCGATCAGCCGCCCCTCAATAGTTACTCTCCCCCTCTCCGTTCATTCGTGCTCCGAGTGAGGCATTCACTCTGTGACATTTTTTCTGATCGTTAATTATCGGAAGGAGTACGTATTGCCAAAATAAAACTTACTCAAAGTTTTATTCAGAACCGTATATTTCAAGAAAAGTCCGAATATAAATTAATCAAAAAAACAATTGCGGCAAACTTTGAAGTTGTTCTAACTTTTATATCGCCAGCCAAGGAGCGGCCCTGCGCCTCCGTGAGCGCTTAGCCAGACGAGCCCTGCCGGCCTCTGCCTGTTGTTCGAATTCGAGTTTCCACTCGAGGCCTTCATTCGCCCGGCATTTATCTGCCTTGCAACTTTCAGAGTAATACCAACCCTGTATTTCAACCCTAAACGGAGCTCATCATGAGCACATTGAAGCGCACACTTTCCGACAAGAAACATAAACTCTCCCTGCACCCGCTATTTTCCGAAATCGATTCTCTGGAGACGCTCCGGGGGTTCATGGAAACCCATGTGTTCGCTGTCTGGGACTTCATGTCTCTGACCAAACGCCTGCAGCAGGAGCTGACCTGCGTCAGCCTGCCCTGGCTGCCACCAAGGGACCCGGCCGCAGCGCGTCTGATCAACGAGATCGTTCTGGGCGAAGAATCAGACGAGCGCCTGGATCATGGTCACTACAGCCACTTCGAGCTGTACCTGGATGCCATGCGCGAAGTCGGTGCAAGCACCCAGGCCATCGAACGCTTCGTCAGCCTGCAGCAACAAGGCGTCGCGGCATTCGACGCGCTGCAACGCTGTGGCGCCAGTGAAGCGGCACAGCGGTTCGTTCGTGACACTCTCGAAGTGGCCATCGAGGCACCGGCCCACCAGGTTGCCGCCGCCTTCCTGCACGGGCGGGAAAGCGTCATTCCATCGATGTTCCAGCAGATTCTCGACGAGTGGGGCATCGGCACCGAGCAGGCACCGACCTTCCGCTACTACCTGCAACGTCACATCGAGGTCGACTCCGAGGACCACGGCCCCGCCGCCGAGCAATTGCTGGCACGCCTGGTCGATCACGATCCGCTGCGCCAGGAAGACGTCTACGTGGCCGCCATCGCCGCGGTGGACAGCCGCATGGCCCTGTGGGACCGCCTGCGTACGTCGCTGAAAACGGCTGTTGCCGAGGTCACCCCATGAATGCCCTCGAGTATCGCTCCTTTGCCGAGGCCTGGGAGGCCAGGGCGACCATTCGCACTCGGCCACGACGCCAGGTAGAGGATGACCAGCGCCTGATCTACCCCCTGAGCCGCCAGCCCCTGGTGCTCGGCGCGACGTTCCAGCGCGAGTGCCCGCAGTTGCGCGACTTCGTGCTGGTACAGAGCCTCTACAAGTTCATCAATGACGTGGTGATCTTCGAGACCGAGATCGTCGACCGTACCGCCCGGCGCATCGCCAAGGACCGCTTTGCCGTGCGTTTCCCGTTCGCCTGCCGCTACGACGCGATGACCGTGGTGGTGGACGAGGACTATCACGCCCTGGTGGCGATGGACTTCCTGCAACAGAGCATCGCCCTGACCGGGATCGAGCCGATCGCCCTGCCCCAGGAAATCGAACTCAGCCGCGCCATTCCAGCCGTGCTGGAACAGGTGCCCGAGGCCCTGCGTGACGCCCTGGAGCTGATCTGCGTGGGCATCGCCGAGAACACCCTGACCGACGATGTCGCGGCCTTTGCCCGCGACGACTCGGTCAAGCCCTCGGTGAAGGGCCTGATGGCCGATCACCTGCTAGACGAAGGTCGTCACTCGAGCTTCTGGGCGCGCCTGACGCGCATCTACTGGCATACCGCGCCTGAGGCGGATCGCCAGATGATCGCCAAGGTACTCCCGTTGTTCCTGCGCCAGTACCTGACCAACGACATCCAGCAGGCTTTCGACTGCGCCCTGATCGACGCCTTGCCGGTGAGCGATTCGGTGCGCCAGGCCCTGCGCGAGGAAGCGCTGGGCCTGGCCTACCCGATCAACCGCCAGCATCCGCTGCTGGGCAACATCCTGCGTTTCTTCCGCAGCAGCTCGATGCTCGAGTCTCCCTGCGTACAGGACGCCCTGCGCGACTATCTGCCCTGAGGACTTAGACATGAGACGCCTCGACATACTCCTGGTGGGCACCAGCCCGCCCCTGGAGGAGTTCGCCCGCCTGCTCGCCGAGCACGGACATGGCTCGGCCAGGGCCGATAGCGCCCAGGCCGTCCCCCGGCAGTTGTCGGCCCAACCCGACCTGGTGGTGGAGGATGGCAGCCTGGCACTGCGCAGCAGTGATTGGCAGCCCCTTGGCGGCACGCCGCTGCTCAGGCTGCGCCTGGGTGCGAGCTACGCCGACACCCTGCCTCAACTGGAGGCCCTGTGCTGGTGCGGCAGTGCCAGCGCCCAGCGGCTGATCCATCGCGTGCCGATACACACGCCGCGCTCCGGCAATGGCCAACAGCTGCGTGAGGACACCTTGCAAGCCCTGTGCGAGCAACTGGCGCTGCAGGTCACCCGCTTCGCCCGCAACCCGTTGCATCTGCAGGAAACGCCTGCGGTGAGCCCGGGAGACCTGGAGCGTGAGCACGGCCTGGACTGGCTGGATACTTTGGCCTACCGCCATCCGTTCAACCGCACACTGCGCGCCGATTTGCTGGAGAAGGCCGAAACAGGCCTGATCGGCGGCCTGGAGCACAGCCTGCGTGTGCACGCAGGGTCTCCCGCCGTGAACCACAACGGCCAGCGTTGCTCTTATGAGCAACTGCACGCCCGCGCCGCCATCATCCAGCAGGCCTTGTTGCCGCTGCTGCCCAACGCCGGGGAACAGCCGCCTGTGGTCGCCGTGTGCATGGGCAAGTCACCCGAGCTCTACGCCAGCTTGCTGGCGGTGCTGGGCTGCGCCGCCATCTACCTGCCACTGGATCCGGCCACGCCGGCCGAGCGCCGCCAGCTGATCCTCGACGACGCTGGCGCCTGCGTCATGCTGCACGACGGCCAGACGCCTGTGGATATCCCTGATGTGGATGTGCGCAACCTTCCTTTGGCGCAGGACTTGCCGCCGCCCAGCCTGGCGTTGCGCCAGGCTGCCGCCGAGCAGGCCTGCGTGGCGATCTACACCTCCGGCACCACCGGCCAACCGAAAGGCGTGTTGCTCAGCCAAGGCAACCTGGCGCACTTCATGGCCTGGTATCGCGAGCATGTGGACCTGGACCGGCACAGCCGGGTCCTGCAGTTCTCCACCATCGGCTTCGATGCCTCGCTGCTGGATATCCTGCCAACGTTCGCCTGTGGCGCGGAACTGGTCCTGCCCAGTGAAGACCAGCGTCGCGATCCGCAACTGCTGGTACAACTTATCCACAGAGAGGAGGTGAGCCACGCGTTCCTGCCACCGGCGCTGCTGAGCATCCTGCCCCGGGATCTCCATCTGGGCCTGCGCCATCTGGTCACCGGCGGCGACGTCTGCGAACCGGAGGTCATCGCCCGATTGGCCGGGCAATGCCGGATGCACAATATCTATGGGCCGACCGAAACCACCGTGCTGGCCACGACCCGGGTGTTCGGTACGGGCGACGACAACCGCAACCTGGGGCTGCCAATCGCCAACACCCAGGTGTTGATCCTCGACCAACACCTGCAGCCGGTTTGTGAGCAGACCCCGGGCGAGCTGTACATCGTCGGGCCAGGTGTCGGCCTGGGCTACCTGAACAACCCCGAACTGAGCGCCGAACGCTTCGTCGAGCTGAGCTTGCCCGCGGGCCGCACACTGCGCGCCTACCGCACGGGAGATATCGGCAAATGGACGGACCAAGGTATCGAGCTGTGCGGCCGGCGAGACAACCAGGTGAAGATCCGTGGCTTCCGGGTCGAACCCGAAGAAATCGAGCACTGCCTGCGCGATAGCCAGCTGTTCGCCCAGGTGGCGGTGGTGATCGACGCCCAGCGGCGGGTCCTGGCCTTCCTTGCCCACCCGCAACGGGCCGATGGCGAAACCTTGCTGCGCGAGCATGCCGAGCGACACCTACCCGACTACATGCGCCCGATGTTCTATCAGGTACTGCAGCAGATGCCCTATACCGCCAACGGCAAGGTGGATCGCCGGGCGTTGTCGTTGCGTCCACTGGCGTTGCCAACCAGCCAGCGCATCGAACCGCAGACAACCACCGAGGAGCGCCTGCGCTGCCTGTGGAGTGCGCTGCTGGAGCTTCCACACAGCGAGATTTCCGTCGACGAGAGCTTCTTCAACCTCGGCGGACACTCCATCCTGCTGTCGCGCCTGCTCCTGGAGGTCAGGGAACACTTCGGCCAGGGGGTGGCCATCAACCGCTTCATCGAACAGCCGACCCTGCAACGCCTGGGCGCGCTGCTCGATGGCGATCACGAGGCGTTGCAAACCTCCCTGGTACGCCTGGAGCAGGACGCCAACCGCGAACTGGGCCTGCAAGTGCAACCGCTGGAGCGCCTGGGCGATGTGCACAAGGTAATCGTCACCGGGGCCAACAGCTTCCTTGGCGTGCATCTGGTCGAGGCCCTGCTGGAGTGGGGCGCGAGTGAAGTCGCTTGCCTGGTACGCAGCGCCGCAGGGCTATCCGCCGATGAGCGTTTCTCCCAGGCCCTGCAGGACAACCACGTCACCCTGGACCGCAGCCGCGTGCGGGTATTCGAAGCGGACCTGCGCAAGCCACTGCTGGGTTTGGCCCAGGCCGACTACGACTACCTGGACAGTAACTATGGCGCGTTGCTGCACAACGCCGCGCAGGTCAACCATGTGCTCGACTACGAGGTCCTGGCAGCCGACAACATCGAGCCCTTGTTCGAGTGCCTGCGATTATGCGAAGGCCGGCGCAAAAAGATCTTTAACTTCATCTCGACCCTGTCCGCTTGCAGCGCGGTGGACATTGACGGTCGCGTGCTGGAGAGCGATCCGACCAGTACCCCGCCAATCTACATCCGCAACGGCTACAACCTCAGCAAATGGGTCGGCGAGCGCATCCTCAGCCGCGCCCGTGAGCAGGGCGTGTGGGTCAACCTGTTCCGCCCCGGCAACATCACCTTCGATAGCCGCACCGGGGTCTGCCAGCCGCAGCGCAACCGGCTGATGCTGATGCTCAAGGGCTCGCTGCAGTTGGGCCAGGTGCCGGAGCTCGAAATCGACTTCGACCTCATGCCGGTGGACTTCCTGTCCCGCTTCATCGCTTTCCACAGCAGCCGTCACCTGGCCGGCCAGTGTGTGTTCAACCTGCACAACCCCGAACCCCTGCGCTGGCGTGACTACCTGGCTTCGTTCCATGCCCAGGGCCATGCCTTCGAACTGGTCAGCATCGAGCAATGGCAGCGCCAGTTGGCCAGGGTCGATAGCGACAACGCGCTGTACGACGTCCTGGGCTTCTACCTGGACGGTTTCGAGGAAGACATCGGCGACATCTCCGGCATCGCCCACGACAACGCCCGCGCCGGGGTGCAGCGCATGGGCGCCCGTTACCCGAGCAAGGACCCGGCGCTGCTCAGCCGTGGCTGCCGCTACCTGGCCGACATCGGCTTTATCTGATCCCTTTCATACACAACAGGAGCAACATCCAATGCAAGCACTCAAACCCGATACCCTGATCCGCAACCCGCAAGGCTGCCTGGTGGTTTCCAGCGTGGAGATCGCCGCGCCGGCCGCCAACGTATGGAACATCGTCGGCAACTTCGCTGGCTTCCCGGTGTTCATTCCTGCCCTGGCGCATATCGAGATGACCGGCAGCGGTGTGCGCTCGGTGCGCAAGAAGCTGTTCAAGGATGGCAACGTGGTGATTGAGCAGTTGAACAGCCGCGACGATCAGGCCATGAACATGACCTGGAGCCTGATCTACACCAGCTTGAACATCGGCAATCTGTGGGCGGCCATGCAAGTGCAGGCGATCGACGCCAGCCGCAGCCGTGCGACCTGGACCATCCAGGCCGAGCCATGGGAGGGCGGGCCGGAGGCTCTGCCGGGCTTCCAGGCATTCCTGCAGGGGTTTGCCGATGAGGCGATGGGCAATGTGCGTAACCTGCTGAGCTGATAGCACTGGCAGGGACGTATGCCCCGATAGCAAAAAGGCCGCTCCCAACCGGGAGCGGCCTTTTTTTGTCTTGAAGATCAGGGGTCGGGCTGTGCTGTTGCACAGCGAAAAGAGATATCTGTAGGAGCGGCTTTAGCCGCGATGCAAGCAACTCGGTGCCTGGCACCCGCTTCGCGGGTGATCGCGGCTGAAGCCGCTCCTACAGGGACCGTGCTGTGCTTGTGAATACTGTTCCCTTCGTGCCAGCGCAGGGAGCTGGACGATTTCATACGGGAACTTCAGGCATTGATACCTGAAAGACAAAGCCCCTGATCGCATCGCGATCAGGGGCTTTGGAATTGAATCTTGACGATGACCTACTCTCACATGGGGAAACCCCACACTACCATCGGCGATGCATCGTTTCACTGCTGAGTTCGGGATGGGATCAGGTGGTTCCAATGCTCTATGGTCGTCAAGAAAATCTGTGTGCTGGTCCGTCCTGTGGGACGTACCTGCGAATCTCTATAGTCTCTACTTAAAGACAAAACCCCTACCTGCTCGCGCAGATAGGGGTTTTGCGAAATGAATCTTGACGATGACCTACTCTCACATGGGGAAACCCCACACTACCATCGGCGATGCATCGTTTCACTACTGAGTTCGGGATGGGATCAGGTGGTTCCAATGCTCTATGGTCGTCAAGAAATTCGGTTGCCAGTACGTCCTTGCAGACATGCCAGCCAATTCGGATATGTGATCTTTGTGGTTCGTCGCGAACTTTCGGTTCGTTTCGTCTTCACCACCGCAATCTGCGTGAGCAAATTGCTTGGGTGTTATATGGTCAAGCCTCACGGGCAATTAGTATTGGTTAGCTCAACGCCTCACAGCGCTTACACACCCAACCTATCAACGTCGTAGTCTTCGACGGCCCTTCAGGGAGCTCAAGGCTCCAGTGAGATCTCATCTTGAGGCAAGTTTCCCGCTTAGATGCTTTCAGCGGTTATCTCTTCCGAACATAGCTACCCGGCAATGCCACTGGCGTGACAACCGGAACACCAGAGGTTCGTCCACTCCGGTCCTCTCGTACTAGGAGCAGCCCCTCTCAAATCTCAAACGTCCACGGCAGATAGGGACCGAACTGTCTCACGACGTTCTAAACCCAGCTCGCGTACCACTTTAAATGGCGAACAGCCATACCCTTGGGACCGGCTTCAGCCCCAGGATGTGATGAGCCGACATCGAGGTGCCAAACACCGCCGTCGATATGAACTCTTGGGCGGTATCAGCCTGTTATCCCCGGAGTACCTTTTATCCGTTGAGCGATGGCCCTTCCATACAGAACCACCGGATCACTAAGACCTACTTTCGTACCTGCTCGACGTGTGTGTCTCGCAGTCAAGCGCGCTTTTGCCTTTATACTCTACGACCGATTTCCGACCGGTCTGAGCGCACCTTCGTACTCCTCCGTTACTCTTTGGGAGGAGACCGCCCCAGTCAAACTACCCACCATACACTGTCCTCGATCCGGATAACGGACCTGAGTTAGAACCTCAAGGTTGCCAGGGTGGTATTTCAAGGATGGCTCCATGAGAACTGGCGTCCCCACTTCAAAGCCTCCCACCTATCCTACACAAGCAAGCTCAAAGTCCAGTGCAAAGCTATAGTAAAGGTTCACGGGGTCTTTCCGTCTAGCCGCGGATACACTGCATCTTCACAGCGATTTCAATTTCACTGAGTCTCGGGTGGAGACAGCGCCGCCATCGTTACGCCATTCGTGCAGGTCGGAACTTACCCGACAAGGAATTTCGCTACCTTAGGACCGTTATAGTTACGGCCGCCGTTTACCGGGGCTTCGATCAAGAGCTTCGCTTGCGCTAACCCCATCAATTAACCTTCCGGCACCGGGCAGGCGTCACACCCTATACGTCCACTTTCGTGTTTGCAGAGTGCTGTGTTTTTAATAAACAGTCGCAGCGGCCTGGTATCTTCGACCGGCGTGGGCTTACGCAGCAAGTGCTTCACCCTCACCGGCGCACCTTCTCCCGAAGTTACGGTGCCATTTTGCCTAGTTCCTTCACCCGAGTTCTCTCAAGCGCCTTGGTATTCTCTACCTAACCACCTGTGTCGGTTTGGGGTACGGTTCCCAGTTATCTGAAGCTTAGGAGCTTTTCTTGGAAGCATGGCATCAACCACTTCGCGCTCTAATGAGCACTCGTCATCAGCTCTCGGCCTTGAGATCCCGGATTTGCCTAAGATCTCAGCCTACCACCTTAAACTTGGACAACCAACGCCAAGCTGGCCTAGCCTTCTCCGTCCCTCCATCGCAATAACTGGAAGTACAGGAATATTAACCTGTTTTCCATCGACTACGCTTTTCAGCCTCGCCTTAGGGACCGACTAACCCTGCGTCGATTAACGTTGCGCAGGAAACCTTGGTCTTTCGGCGTGCGAGTTTTTCACTCGCATTGTCGTTACTCATGTCAGCATTCGCACTTCTGATACCTCCAGCAAGCTTCTCAACTCACCTTCACAGGCTTACAGAACGCTCCTCTACCGCATCACCTAAAGGTGATACCCGTAGCTTCGGTGCATGGTTTGAGCCCCGTTACATCTTCCGCGCAGGCCGACTCGACTAGTGAGCTATTACGCTTTCTTTAAAGGGTGGCTGCTTCTAAGCCAACCTCCTAGCTGTCTAAGCCTTCCCACATCGTTTCCCACTTAACCATGACTTTGGGACCTTAGCTGACGGTCTGGGTTGTTTCCCTTTTCACGACGGACGTTAGCACCCGCCGTGTGTCTCCCATGCTCGGCACTTGTAGGTATTCGGAGTTTGCATCGGTTTGGTAAGTCGGGATGACCCCCTAGCCGAAACAGTGCTCTACCCCCTACAGTGATACATGAGGCGCTACCTAAATAGCTTTCGAGGAGAACCAGCTATCTCCGAGCTTGATTAGCCTTTCACTCCGATCCACAGGTCATCCGCTAACTTTTCAACGGTAGTCGGTTCGGTCCTCCAGTCAGTGTTACCTAACCTTCAACCTGCCCATGGATAGATCGCCCGGTTTCGGGTCTATACCCAGCGACTAAAGCGCCCTATTAAGACTCGCTTTCGCTACGCCTCCCCTATTCGGTTAAGCTCGCCACTGAATATAAGTCGCTGACCCATTATACAAAAGGTACGCAGTCACCTAACAAAGTAGGCTCCCACTGCTTGTACGCATACGGTTTCAGGTTCTATTTCACTCCCCTCTCCGGGGTTCTTTTCGCCTTTCCCTCACGGTACTGGTTCACTATCGGTCAGTCAGTAGTATTTAGCCTTGGAGGATGGTCCCCCCATGTTCAGACAAAGTTTCTCGTGCTCCGTCCTACTCGATTTCACTGGCAAGAGATTTTCGTGTACGGGGCTATCACCCACTATGGCCGCACTTTCCAGAGCGTTCCACTAATCTCAAACCAGCTTAAGGGCTGGTCCCCGTTCGCTCGCCACTACTAAGGGAATCTCGGTTGATTTCTTTTCCTCAGGGTACTTAGATGTTTCAGTTCCCCTGGTTCGCCTCTTGCACCTATGTATTCAGTACAAGATAACCAGCTTGTGCTGGCTGGGTTCCCCCATTCAGAGATCTCTGGATCACAGTCTGTTTGCCGACTCCCCAAAGCTTATCGCAGGCTACCACGTCTTTCATCGCCTCTGACTGCCAAGGCATCCACCGTATGCGCTTCTTCACTTGACCATATAACCCCAAGCAATCTGGTTATACTGTGAAGACGACATTCGCCGAAAATTCGCACGTCGCTCTTTCGAGCAGAACTCACAAATTTTACCTTAGCCTGATCCACCAGCAGTGAAACTGGTGTTCAGTCTATTTCTATCACATATCCGAATTTTTAAAGAACGATCTGACAAAAGTCAGAAATCAACATTCATCACCGAATGTTCATTTCTAAGTTCTGAGCAGTGCTGCGAAACCTGAAAGAGTGGTGGAGCCAAGCGGGATCGAACCGCTGACCTCCTGCGTGCAAGGCAGGCGCTCTCCCAGCTGA